>NZ_CP117883.1:0-4800000 GCF_028736215.1 Mucilaginibacter sp. KACC 22773 | reverse complement strand
AAACGGGAAGAATCAAACGAAGGTCACCTGGAGCAAATTCAATCGGCCTGGGTATATGAATGGCGGGATAATCAATAGAGTGGTGAGTTGTGAGTAAAGAGTGGTGAGTGGTTATATGTTTTTATCAGTAATCAGTTTACAATTCAACAATCAATCTAATCGGTGTAATCACCTAAAATCAGTGTAATCATAATTAGATGGAATCGTTCCTGAATAAATTAAAAGATATAACCACGTTTATTTTTGATGTGGATGGTGTGCTTACCGATGGATCTGTTTTTGTGACGGATAGCGGCGAGCAAAGCCGTGCCTTTAATATTAAAGATGGTTATGCTTTACAGCTTGCCGTAAAATGTGGATATAATGTTTGCGCCATATCGGGCAGCCGTTCAAAAAGCGCTATTTATCGTTTAAATAGCCTGGGTATCAATGATGTTTATATGGGCACGCATACCAAATCGCAGCGGTTTAAAATTTACCTGGAGGAGAAGGCCATTATTGCTACCAACGTACTGTACATGGGCGATGATATTCCCGACCTGGAAGTAATGAAGCTTGCTGGCCTGCCTGTTTGCCCTGCTGATGCTGTTGAAGAGATAAAAGCTTTAAGCGCCTACGTTTCGCCATACGGCGGCGGCAAAGGCTGTGCCCGTGATATTATTGAAAAAGTGCTTAAAGTACAAGACAGGTGGATGAGCGAAGAGGCGTATAGCTGGTAGGTTTTTAGTTCATGGATCATAGTTTATGGTTCATGGCTGTTTCAAACTGTCTTGAATTTTTAGTTCATGGATCATGGTTGATGGTTCATGGCAGCTTTAATCCTTAAGCGGTAATTTTACTATGAACCATCAACAATGAACTATTAACCATGAACAACAATCCCATTCCAAAAATCATTCTTGCATCCAAATCGCCGCGCAGGCAGGAGCTTTTGCGTTTGATGGATATGGAGTTTGAGGTGGTATTGAAGGATGTGGATGAATCGTACCCAGAAGGTTTAACACCGCCGGAGGTAGCCGTTTACATAGCCCGTAAAAAAGCCGAAGCTTTTGACCAAACCGTGCGGGATGAGGTGGTACTTACTGCCGATACCATTGTTTGTGTTGATGGATTGATATTAGGCAAACCCGAAACTCCGGCACATGCTGTGGAGATGCTGCAAATGTTATCGGGCAAAGTGCACCAGGTGATTACCGGGGTTTGCCTGCTGTATAAGCACCAATACAATGTTTTTTTTGATGTATCCGAAGTGTTTTTTCGTAAGCTTACTTTGGATGAGATAAGTGGTTATGTTACCCGATATAACCCGTTGGATAAGGCCGGTTCATATGGTATCCAGGAACGGATAGGCCTTATCGGCATCGAAAAACTAAGCGGATCTTACACCAATGTGGTTGGTTTACCTACCGAGAAGCTGTATGCCCAGTTAGTTAATTTAAATAAATAATATTTAAATTAAACCTTTCGTTTCTGCATTGTCTAACGGTAAATATATAAGGGAGCAATTTGTCATGAAAACAATTTTTAATACAGGGTTGATACTGTTGCTGGTATCTGCCTTGTCTGCTTGCAGCAGTTACAATTATTACACCGCAGCAAAAAACAAAACTAATCTTACATCCTATCGCACCTTTGCCTGGTTGCCGCCAGATGCGCAGCCAAACAAGGCAGGTGGCGTAGTGAAAAAGGAAATTGCCGACGAGAAGGTTAAAGAAGCTACCATCGAGTCATTGACAGCCAAAGGGTTGAAATTACAGGAAACTGATCCGGATTTATTGGTAAGTTATTCAACCGTAACAGGTAGGGGCGTAAAAAATGAATTTTACCCTGCTTATTATGGTACGCTTTACTCTGGCTGGGGTTGGGGTGGTTTTGGTTGGGGATACCGTCCATTTTATGGGTACGGTGGCTTCGGCTATGGCTGGGGATATCCTTACTATAGTGGTGGTGTTGTAGCCCGTGTGCCTTACAAAGAGGGTACCCTGATTATTGACATTATTGACCGTAACACCAGGCAGCTGGTATGGCGTGGTTTTGGTGTTGGCGAATTACACAACCCAAAAACCACATTAAAAGAACTGCCAAAGGTAGTTAACGGGATATTACAACAACTTAACCTCAATTATACAGGCCATACACCGGTTGCCTTGGACACAAAAAAAGCTTAATACAAATTTATTTCACCTGCAAGCAATAAATTTAAAAATCCCTTCGGACCCATCAGGCCCGGAGGGATTTTTGTTTACGGTGCAAATGGATAACGGTAAATACTCCGGCTGCTGCTACCAACATAATTACCCAGGTATCCAACGGGCAGGCCGTATCAAAAGGGTCAGCATCATAACATGGTAAATCGCCCTGGGCATTGCTAACAAAGGGTATCATCCATAATAAGAATAGTGCAGTTAACACTTTAACATTTAATCTGTACACACAAATCTTCATCTGTTTTAATTGTATTATTTTTTTATAAATTTTGCTTTCCCCAATGAACTGCCGCCATTATCCTTCAATTCAACTATGTAAATACCGGGTTTAAATTGCGAAACGTTTTGGCTAAAGGTGTTGCTGTCAGCTGTTTTTTGCAGCACTAATGAACCTGTTGCATCATAAATATTTAACTTATATCCAACAGACGTAGCATCCGATTTTCCACTGGTAACATTAACGTTCAATGTTTCGGCTATAGGGTTCGGATAAACGCTAAACATATTGCCGTTGCCGCTTTTATCGTAGTAAATACTAACAAGGCCCGAGTATGTGATGTTACCAAACAGATCTACCTGTTTTAGGCGGTAAATATTGTTGCCGGTGTTTGGTGTTTTATCGGTGTACTTATAAATTGTGCCACCATTGCTTTGTATTTGATATAAAGAAGTATAATCGGTACCATTTGCCTGTTGTTTTTCAAGCGTATAAAAATAATTATCACCTTCATTGTAAGCACGCCAGGTAACCAGCACGCCGTCTGTCGCCTTTTGGGCGGTAAAACTTGCCAGTTGATACCTGGCAGTTGGCAATTGCCGGATAGTTAGTTCAAAACGATTGGCGCCAAAAGTGTTGGTGTCACTTTTTAAGATATTGAAAGCGTAAGATTTATAACGTCCTATGTCTAATGAGTCTTTTTTAAAGTGGTCAAGCAGGGTTATTTTGTAATTATTGGTATCAATGTTACGGATTCCTTCAATTTTTAAATTATATAAGCCATCTGTTTTACCATTGGCATAAAATTTAATATTAACGCCTTTTTTATAATCGGGGAAATGCTTTACAGCGGTATGCATCCCATCGGATGACAGGCTGGACAATAATACACTTGAACTGCTTACATCAAGGTCTAAGGCATCTAAATTTTCGTCAAATTTATCTTGCCAGTCGTTTCTAAAATACACGCCGCAGTAATCATATGCCAGGCTATCTTTTTCAATTTTTACATATAAACCGGTAAGTGGGTTGCCCTGTGCATCTACTTCTTTAACAGAAGTAGTTTGGAGCGAAGATATCATGCCGGCACTTTTAAAAGATTTACCGGTGCCATCTATTGTTAATGTTTGGGCTTTTGGTGCCGACATAAGAAGGTTGCTGCCGGTAAGCTGTTGGGTGGCAACTTTATCAGTTTCTTTAAATGTTAACGAGTTGCCCCCGCTTGTTGTACGTACCAGGAAACCCTCGCCGCTTAAGGCGTAACCAATACCGGGCGCCGATGTGCCGTTGGCTGTGTAGGCATAATAAGCCTGGCCGGGGCTATTGGTTTTATTTAGCAAATAAGCGGTACTTATGTTTGAGTTATGGCCCAGCACGGTGGCTATATTGATAGTGCTGGGGTAAGGATTGCCAACCATGTTATAACCAGCACCGCCGGTGAGCGTAGTTAGCGAATAGGATAGTTTACCCGTAGTTGAATTTGATGAGCCGTTTTTTGGGGTATACCATAACGCTACTGTAACATCGCCCTGGTTTACATATCCTACATTGGTAATATAACAATCCAATGGGTTGCCTGTAGTGCCATCGGTACGGCTATTGGGGCCAACATAATAAAGTAGATAGCCATTGCCTACTGGCATGCTTACCGCCCCGACACCATTTAAGGTAACTGTACTGGCGCCGATAGAGGTAACCCCGACGTGTTTGCCCGAACTGAAACTGGTATTACTTACAGCCTTTGTTTCGTCATAAAAATAAATAATGGAGTTGCCATTGGGATTAATATAGCTAAACCCTGTTCCTCCCGATGGACCTGCAGTAAATGCGCCGGGATAGCTTGTATTGGCTGTTAAACTGCTATATACGGTATAACTGTTTTTTAACGTATTTAAAGTGATGTAATTGGTATAAGTAGTGCTGGTAGAGTAGGCGTTTGTAATATTGGTAGGCGAAGAAAAAATTCTGTACCCCCGGTTGGTCGAAAGGTTTCCGCCGCTTACAAAACGTTGAATGTTATATGTGCCTGCAATTGCCACGGTACCTGAGTTATAGCCGGTAGATGATATCTGATCAAAGGCGGCGGAGCCTAAAGCATCAGACATTAAGGTGAAAAACGAATAAGCATTGTTGGTATTGGTTACAACGGGCTGATAACCTGATGAAAGATCGATGATGGAAGTTGAACCAAGATTGAAATAGGCAGATTGTGATGAACTGCCGGTGTTAGTAATAAAACAAGCCTGTGCGCTTAATGTAATTGTACACGGAGAGCCCGAGGTGCCGGCATTGAAAACACCGGTATTGGTAAGTCCGGATTGGTAAGTGCCCAGGTTGATATATGACGTGGAATCGGCCGTAAAGGTGCCACTATTTGTCATCGACATGGTATTGGTGGTTCCGTTGAAAGTTGCCCCCCTGGCAACTACTACAGCGCTTGAACCGGTGTTTTGAAAACTGGAACCATATCCCGACAGGTTGTAAGTAGATCCGTGATCATAATAATTGGCCGTGTTAAGGATATAGGCACTGCTTGTTGATACATTGAATACACAACCGGTTTGTGTGGTGAATGTACCCGAGTTTTTGATATAATTACCGTTGTTAAAATTAAACGTACAGGCAGTTGCTTTAAAAGTTGCTGAATTATCAGTATACGCGCTTGCTCCGGACAAGTTTATTATGCTGCTGCTTGCCGAGAATACCCCCGAACCGGAGTTTTGTAAGTATTCGGAGCTATTACCGAACGTAAGAGTGCATGAGGAGGATATAGTAAAAATATTTGTGTTTTTGAAATATCCGCCGGTACCGCCCGATGTGAAGTTGATACTGCCGCCGGTACTGGTAAAGGAACCAGAATTATTGATAAAGTTATTTGTACCTTGTAGTGTAAAGGCAGTACTTGTTGCTGTTACCGTACCCGAATTGGTAAAGGAACAATTGTTATTAAACGTTACGGTAGCGCTTGAATTAAACTTTAAAACTGCGCTGTTGGTTAATGTTGCGAGTTGACTAAGACTGGAAGATCCGCTGATAGATGCAGTACCCGAACCCGAAAGAGTGAGCGTTGTGGTGCTAAAAGAACCAATCGTTAAGCCCCCTGTCATGGTAAGTGTATAGCCCGAGCCTATATTTATTATGGAAGCATATCCATTGGTAACAGACGAAGCACCCGTGATGGTTACGTTTACGTTATCGGTAAGTGTGCCTGTAAACCCAACATTAAAAGTAGCACCTTTTAAAGTGGCAGAGCCCGTAATTGTAACTGGCCCGTTGATGTTAATAGAACCGGACACGGTTAAATTATTATTTATCGTTAGCGTTACGGTAGCACTGTTTGATAAATATAAATTGGCGCAGGTAATTGCAGTATTAACATTAGGTTGCTGAGAGCCGGAGAAAACGTTAATACCTAATATGGAAACACCGATATAGGCATCGTCACTTGTGGAAGGTGAACCTGAAGTGAGACCAAGAGTTGTGAGATTGTACCAATTACCAGAATTGTTCCAGCTGGTGTTTCCGCCGCTGCCTGTCCAATAGTATGAAGCGGCTGTTGCCGGTTTACTAAATAGTACCAAAAACAATAGTAAAACTCCTAAAAGTATGCGTGTTTTCAAATAATTTAATTAAAGGGCGTTAGAGGAATTTAATCGCATAAAACTATCAAAAATTTCAATAATTACATTATCTAAATAAAAAATCGATAAAAAAACGACTTCTTTTTAAAAAAGTTTCAAAAAGCGTTGCTGGAATGCTGTTGTTATTTTCATCTAAGGAAAAGAATGTTTTCTGGTGCGGAAAGTGGCATTTGGAATTGTATCCTATAAGAAAAAAAAATCGTCTCAGTTACTAAATTAACATATAAGTTAATTATTGAAATTGTTGAAAAATAATGAGTTTGATTTCCAAATCAAGGATAAAACGGATTGAAAAATATAGAAATGAAAGCGATATGCTTATGTGTGTGTTAAATTTAATGGTAAATGGAAATTTCGCCTCTTAAATAAGTAATAGCTTTACCGCTCATTAACACGCGGTCGCCTTTAAGTTCGCACCAAAGTTCGCCGCGGCGGGCCGAGATCTGGTAGGCGTGCAATGTGGTTTTACCTAATTTTTTTGCCCAGTATGGGATCAGGTTGCAATGTGCCGATCCGGTAACCGGATCCTCGGCGATACCTGCACCGGGGGCGAAGAAGCGCGATACAAAATCGCTGTTATCGCCGGGCGCTGTAACTATCACGCCCACAGTATCCATTTTAGACAGGGCGAAAAAATCGGGCGTAATATCTTTGATATCTTGTTCGTTTTCATAAACAAGAAAGTAATCCCTTGAGCGGAAAAAGGCCAGCGGCTGTTTTTCACCTAAAGCTTCGGCCAATCCGTACGGCGGTTCTATGGGGATTGGAGGCCTCGACGGAAAATCCATAGTATACTTGTCGCCATCGCGTTTAATATGTAAAGTACCCGCTTTTATGGTCTCAAAGTGTATTTCGTCGCCCTCGAAGCCCAGCTCGGTAAATAATATATGAGCTGCTGCCAGGGTGGCGTGGCCGCAAAGGTCAATCTCATATTCGGGGGTAAACCAACGCAGTTTGTAGCCACCGACGGTTTTTACAAAAAAAGCGGTTTCGGCCAAGTTGTTTTCAATTGCTATCTTTTGCATTGTAGCATCGGGCAGCCATTCGGCAAGCGGGCAAATAGCTGCCGGGTTGCCGCCAAATAATTTATCAGTAAAGGCATCAGCCTGGTATATGGGAATAGTCATAACAAACGTTTCTGGTAAAGCTAATATACTGATGAGAATTCAAGAATAAGAATCAATGCGTAAGAATCATAGTCAAGCGTTAAGAATCAAGAATTAAGACAGGAAAAGTACTGCTAAGAAACCTACGAATATAACCTTTTTGTACTCGTATAGTTCGCAAGGTCCAACTATACTTTGTCATGTCCTGAAAAAAGTAGACACTTTATTGTTTGTTACTTGAGGTGTTAATAAGTCGGAAACTCGTAGAGTTTTCGACTTATTAACACCCTTTTCTTTTTTTGCTTCTTTTTTTCTTTTAAAATTTCCTGTTGCTTGTTAATAACTTAAGCAGCAATATGCACCTGCTGCGGGGTTGCTAAATTCAGTGACCAGTGTGGCCGGTCCGTATTATACGACCATATCGCTTCTTTTACTGCCTTTACCGCATTGCCCTCAGATGTAAAAGCTTCATCTAAGCCATATTCCTGCTTTAGAATGCCGTTTATCCGCTCGGCTGTAGCATTTTCATAACAATGGTTCGCCTCAGTCATGCTGATCTTTATTTTGGCCTTCTTCAGCAGCTTTACATAATCCTTACTGCAATACTGAATTCCGCGATCTGAATGATGAATCAGGTCTTTGGTATCCGGGCATTGCCTGATGGCCATTTTCAAAGCATTAATAGCTCCTTTTATCTTTAAACTATCCGATAAATGCCAGCCCACGATCTTCCGTGAGTAGGCATCTGTGATCAGGAACAGATACACAAAGTCATCCTTTGTTCGGATATAGGTAATATCCGAAACCCAACCCTGGTGCGCCTTATGCAGCAGTTTATCTTTCAACAAGTTCCTGTATACCCTAAAACGATGGTAAGAATCTGTCGTTGAGATATATTTACGACGCCTCTTTACCAATAAACCGTTCCGCGCCAACAACTCAAAGAACTTATCCCGGCCAAGCTTTATTCCCGCTTGCTTCAGATCACCCTTTAAAACGGAGTACAACTTCTTGCCTCCTATACGCGGGTGACGCCTACGTACATCATGTATAAGCGACAATACCAACTGCTCATTTAACAGTTTCTTATCCGCTGACTCTACGGCTTTATAATAACCACTCCTGCTTACTTCGAAATAGCTACATAGCTCACTTAGCGCGTATCGCTTCCGGAGGAATCCGATGCTGCTGTGCCAAACTTTTTTTTTAAATCTGTCCCGTATAGTTTACCTGCCTGCCTGATCACTTCCTCTGCGCAATCTCTTGACAAATAGGCATCTGCCAAAGCTAATTTTAACTTCTTGACCTCTTTCTCTAACTCCAACAGCCGGTCTTTCTCATCTTTCGTTTCCACTCTAATTACCGTATTTAATAAATGTTGTTTCCCTAATTCTTTAAGCCATTTGTTTATCGTCTCTGCCCCACCTATGCCATAACGACGATTTGCTTCTGAGATCTGCAGACCCTCCTGTTCAATCTCATTGACTACTTTTTGTTTAAAGCTAATACTGTACCGAATTACTTTTCGCTTACTTTTTGTCATTTTTCCTGATTATTTAAGTTAACTATACTGTCAACCTATTTCAGGACAAGACACTTTTTTCTTAAGTCTTGACTCCTGACTCTTGATTGTTAACTCTTTTCCTCACTCCACCCATAAAACAGAATTTCCCGTATTGTATTCGTTTTGCTCGTATAACTTGTTGGCGGGGTCAAGAATCCAGCTGCCGTCTATCAAAAACTTATACCGGTACTTCCCGGTTTTAAGGTAAAGGCTTATCACCCATTCGTCGGCATTGTGTGCCATGGTGAAGCCCGATGGGTCCCAATCATTAAAATTGCCTGCCAGGTGCACGCTTCCGGCGTTTGCGTGGCCCTTGAGCCTGAACGTGTAATTGGGTTTAACGGCAATAAAGGAATTGTTTACGCCGCCCTCAATAGCGTAAAGGTGGTTTTGGGGGTCGGTTATCCAATTTCCGTCAACAATAAATTTGTAGCCGTAGTTACCTGCCGGAATCATTAAAGCTATGGCCCAGCCGGTAGCCGTTTTCCGGAGGCTTATTTCATTGGGTTTCCAGTTATTAAAACTACCGGCAATGTAAACGGCTTTAGCGTCTTTATATCCATCAAGTTTAAAGCTAACCGCTTCGCCCTGGTTTAACACCGAATTAATGTGCCCTTCGTTATCTTTCACTTTCACCGGGTTTGCCGGGTCGGCGTACCATTGGCCATCTACCCAAAAACGATAATTATGGGTGCCATCTCGCAGGTAAAGTTTGGTTTCCCAGCCACCGTTCTTTTTTTGCAGCGGGATATTATCGGTATTCCAGTTATTAAAACTACCGGCTACCGTAACTTTATGGGCACCCGTAAAGCCATTAAGCCTGAAGGTATGGTTAACGCGGTAGTAAACCGAGTTTACATCACTAAACCCATCCGGGTGTTGCTGCAGGTTGTTTTTATCGCGCTGCCAGCGGCCATTTATAATGTATTTATATTCATATATCCCCGGCGCCAGTTTTATATCGCTTACCCAGCCGCTATCGGTTTTTGTCATTACGCCTTTTAGCGTACTCCAATTGTTAAAGTTGCCAGATAATAAAACGCGTTTGGCGCTTAAATAGCCGGGCAGGTAAAAGCGTGTTAAACCCGATGGTAATTCATATACCGTAACCTGCATAAACTTGTTTACTCCGTATAATTCATCGGCAGGATATCCCGGTATACCTGCCGGGGCATCAATATTGCCGTCGAGGTTGGTGGTTATCTGGTATGGTAGGTTTTGTGGGTTCAGGTTTAAATCGGTAAGCGACCTGTCAAACCTAACCATGTTTCTATCGCGCCTGCCAATGTTCCAGCCGTCTTTGGCCAATGACGAGAAATCGCCCTTTAAAATGGCAGCGCCATTTGGCTTTTTTATACCGGCAATTTTTAAAATACTATCCAGTTGTGTTTTTGACGAACGCAAATCGAGCAGCATAATCAAATGATCTTTACCTAACACAAGGGAATTGCGCGTTTGCGCCCTTGCCGCAATAGAGAAGCAGGTAAACAACAAAAAAATAATTAAAACCGATCTGCACTTTTTCATACTACTGGTTGGTGTAAATGTACATTTCAAATTCTTTTTTCACAAAGTTGATGCTAAAGATACCCCGGATAAAAAAATCAAAGCCGAGTATCCCATCAACAGTGTGCCCGTAGGCTTTGCCCATTTTATCAAGGTTGGTTAACAGTACACGGTTTTTTATAAACCGCCGGCTGCCAACTGTTAGGGTATCAAACCTGGCATAAATTACCTCGAATGATGAGCCGCCAATGCCGGTAGTTTTTGTGCGGTTAAGCACCTGCATGCCGGGCAGCATCTTGCGCACCCTGTCATAATCCATCAGGTTTGTTTCGGCGCCGGTATCAAATGCAAACCACAATGGTGTGTTATTGGCAACACCTTTTATAAATATTACATCGTTGGTGTAATTAAACGAGGTAAACATCCACGGTTCGTGAAATACTTTTTCATTTACAGGTATTTCACCGTCGTCATTCAGTTTGTGGATGTACAAGGTATTCCTGAACAAATCAACAGTAATGGCAAACTTTTTAAACAGCCGAGTGCCCAATAGACCGAGTATTTTAACGTTCCTGCCATTTTCAATAGCCGAAAGGTCGGTTACATCGGCTGTAAGGCGGGGGTAATGCAAGTCGAGTATGCTGAAATTGCGCACTTCGGTAGTAAAAGCGCCGGGCGCGTTGCCATTTAAACCCGCCGATTCCTGGTCGGCTATAACGGGCATGTACCTGAAATAGGTAGCGTTTAAAACAAGGTAAGGCGCGCCGGTATCCAACACGAAATTGCCTGCAACAGAGTCAATCTGGGCCTCTACCAGGATGAGGTTGCCAGCCCGTTTTATGGGTACTATAAGTGTATTAAAATCGCCCGATGGGTCAGGGTCTGGTCCGCGTTTGGCGTTTTTGAAGCTGATGCCATTAATAGCGGTATTTGTGCTGCACCCGCCTTTTTGCCAGCAAGCAACAAATAACAAAACTATCAAATATACGTAAGGCCGGGGCATCGTGGTTGTTTAGGTAATAGACAGCGCCGGTTGCTTATATGTTACATGGGGTGGTGTTTAATTAATACGGCTCACATAACCATAAGTAACCAATTCATCCTTATTGCAGATTGGCCTTGTGTAGCCATCGGTAATCAGGATGGTCCTATCGCTTACATCCAGGATATTGTAATATTGGTGATCGGTTACTATGATGCCTTTTATTTTAGCGCATTTCCTGATAATTTCCTTAAAAGCCTCGGCCTGTATGGGCGATATGTGGGTGAAAGGCTCATCAAGCAAAATAAAGTCGGCCTTGCTGTAAATAACCATTAATGTTTCCAGTTGCCGCAGTTCTCCGCCCGATAAGTCGGCTATGGTTTTTTCGGCGTATTTTTCATAGATGGGGTGGGCCGAAAAATCGACCCAAAAGCGCGCGTCGATAATGACTGCCGCCAGCTTTTTTATTTTAATTCCTTTGGGCAGGTAATTGTGTTGGGGCAGGTAGGCCACGCGCATATTTTTGTAGCCCTTTTTAATGTACTCGCCGCTAATGCTTACGTGTTTGTAGGCAGGAGTGAGGGTGCCGAATATGATCCTTAATAAAGATGATTTGCCGCACCCGTTTCGGCCCAGGATGCCCAATACTTCGCCTTGTTTGCACTCGAGGTAAACATCCTGTAATATTTTGCGTCCGCCGAACTCCAGTTGTACGCTATCGGTTTTTAAGATGAGTGGCTCCAAATTTAGCGGATGGTTGAAAGGGATAAAAGGATAATGAAAGCTGTAAAATCACAGGCAAATACGGATAAGTAAAGCAGGTTGATATTATAGCCGGCATTGCGAAAATAGAAATAGGTTTGCACGGCATTAAAATTCAGATACCGTACGCCAAGAATGGCGGCGTAACTAACCAGTTTACATAGCACAACAAATGGTATATTCAATTGGTGCGACATGAGGTAGTATATACAAGCCAGCGAAGCCAGTATGCACCATACCATTATCGGTTTATAAAAGTACCATCCTATTTTTATTGATTTTACCATTGAGCTAACTATGACAAGTTAGCTATGTAACGGCAAATTGAACATTAAATTTTGTGGAGACTAAAATGTTGCAGGCTTGTAATTATGGGGTGCGATGGGATAGGGATGTATGTGACTCGCCTCGCCAAAAAAAAGCCAGGATTTGAGTAGTTTGCTCAATCCTGGCCTTATATTATCTTAATTTTTGATTCTTATCTCTTGACTCTGTGCAATCAACCCAAGTACGATTTCAAAATTTTACTCCTTGAAGTATGGCGCAAACGTTGCAGGGCTTTATCTTTTATCTGGCGAACGCGTTCGCGGGTAAGGTTAAATTTCTCGCCAATTTCCTCTAATGAAAGCGGATGATTGGTGCCCAAACCAAAAAATAGCACAATGATTTCACGCTCGCGCTCGGTTAAAGTTGATAGCGAACGTTTAATTTCTTCGGACAACGACTCATTAATTAGGATCGAATCCGTGTTGGGTTCCTGGTTTTCAAGTACATCCAATAAGGTATTCTCTTCGCCCTGTACAAACGGGGCATCCATAGATACATGGCGGCCAGAATTGCTTAGGGTGTCAGATATTTTATCTACAGTGGTTTCCAAAATGTCGGCAAGTTCTTCGGGCGATGGTTCACGCTCGTACTCCTGCTCCAGTTTGGAGAATGCTTTACTTATTTTACTTAATGAGCCTACCTGGTTTAACGGCAAACGTACAATACGAGATTGCTCGGCAATAGCCTGCAAAATGGATTGACGGATCCACCAAACGGCATAGGATATGAATTTGAAACCCTTGGTTTCATCAAAACGTTTGGCAGCTTTAATTAAACCAAGATTGCCTTCGTTAATTAAATCGCCCAGTGTAAGGCCCTGGTTTTGGTATTGTTTGGCAACAGATACAACAAAGCGCAGGTTGGTTTTGGTTAAACGCTCCAATGCCGCCTGGTCGCCCTCACGGATCTTTTGGGCTAATATTACTTCTTCTTCGGCTGTTATCAGATCAACTTTACCAATCTCGTGAAGATACTTGTCAAGCGATTGCGACTCGCGATTGGTAATGGATTGCGTTATTTTGAGTTGTCTCATCTATTTATAAACCTCTCTGTACTTTTTATTTACTACAGAACGACCAAAGTTATAAAATTGTTGTAAAAAATTACAATTGTACAGTGTATTTTCAAAAAAAATAAGCTATAGGTATTTTTTTTAAAATATTGATTATCAGAATATTAAAATTTTAGTATCGACGGATTACGCAATTTTTGCATAAAAATACCGGAAAGGGGCAAGCGGTATGGTTTTTGTGGTGTTCGTAAAACACTATCTAAATTTAACAGGAAAAGATTAGTATCAAGTAGCGGTTGTCAAGCATCAAGATTTTTTGATTGTTTAGCTTGAATTGACTGCAAATACAATACATAATGGTATCAAGTATCAAGATTTTTTGATTGTTTAGCTTGAATTTCCGACAAATGCAATATTGAAAAAACGCATAATTTTAAGCCTGACAGGCGTAGCTGTCTTGATACTTACACTTGATACTATACCTACAATTCACTTAACTTAAACGTATCCTTCACCCTGATGCCTTTTTCTGTTTGTTGCAGGGTGCAGCATTCATTTACCGGGTCGTGTTCAAAATAAAGTACATAATCTTGCTCCAGGGCTTCTGTAAGGAATAGTTTTTTCTCTTTAAGGGTAGTGAGCGGAAACATGTCATAAGCCATTACATAAGGCAGCGGAAGGTGACCTACTGATGGCAGCAGGTCGGCCATGTAGAGAACTTTTTTACCCTTGTAGTTAATAAGCGGCAGCATCATAGCTTCAGTATGGCCGGAAACAAAACGAATATCAAAACCTTGGGCAAAGCTTATGCCGTCCTGTGCATCTATAAATTGCAGCTGGCCGCTTTCCTGTATGGGAAGTATATTCTCCTTTAAAAAGGACGCCTTTTCACGGTCGTTTGGGTTTGTAGCCCAATCCCAATGCTTGGGGTTGCTCCAGTACCTGGCGTTCCTGAAAACAGGCAATAACTTTTCGCCATCGCGAATAACAGCTCCGCCTACATGGTCAAAATGCAGGTGGGTTAAAAATACATCGGTAATATCATCGCGATGAAAACCAAGTGCAGCAAGCGAACCATCCAGCGTGGCATCACCATGTAAATAGTAATGGCTTAAAAACTTTTGGTCCTGCTTATCACCAATGCCGGTGTCTATCAATATTAAACGGCCTTCATCTTCAACCAGCAAACAACGCATGGCCCAGGTGCACAGGTTGTTGCTGTCGGCAGGGTTGGTTTTGTTCCAGATGGTTTTTGGTACCACCCCGAACATGGCTCCGCCATCTAATTTAAAAAAGCCGGTATCGATAGTGTGTAGTTTCATTGTTGGTCAATAGTCGATGGTCCATGGACCATGGTTGAAAAATAATAGCCACAAAAAAAAGCCGATAGCTCAAAGTTAAAAAAATAACTATGGACTATCGGCTATCGTCTATGGACTTGTTTTACAAGTGTATTACTTCATCGTAAGCAGCGGCGGCAGCTTCCATTACAGCTTCGCTCATGGTTGGGTGCGGGTGAACCGATTTGATGATCTCATGACCGGTAGCTTCCAGCTTGCGGGCGGTAACTACTTCGGCAATCATTTCGGTAACGTTATAGCCCAGCATGTGCGCGCCAAGGAACTCGCCGTATTTGGCATCAAATATTAATTTTACAAAGCCATCTTTAGCGCCGGCAGCACTTGCCTTGCCCGATGCCGAGAAGGGGAATTTGCCCACTTTAATTTCGTAACCAGCTTCTTTAGCTGCCTTTTCGGTATAACCTACGGATGCAACTTCGGGCGAGCAATAGGTACAGCCCGGGATGTTATTATAATCTAAAGGATGCGGGTTTTGGCCTGCAATTTTTTCAACACAGATAATACCTTCGGCAGATGCTACGTGCGCAAGGGCCTGGCCTTTTACAATATCGCCAATGGCGTATACACCATCAATGTTTGTTTTATAATAATCATCAACCAAAACTTTACCGCGCTCGGTTTTCACGCCAACTTCTTCCAGTCCGATGCCTTCGATGTTGGTAGATATACCTACAGCAGATAACACTATTTCGGCTTCGATAACTTCCATCCCTGTAGCGGTTTTCACGTTCACCTTGCAAAGTTCGCCCGTGCTGTCAACCGATTCCACGTTGGCGCCGGTAAGAATGTTGATGCCTTGTTTTTTAAGGATACGCTGTAAATTTCTTGAAATTTCTTCGTCCTCAAGCGGTACAATATTATCTAAATACTCAACAACGGTAACTTTGGTGCCAATAGAGTTATAAAAATAAGCAAACTCGATACCGATAGCGCCCGAACCTACTACAACCATTGACTTTGGTTGTTTTGGCAATATCATGGCCTGGCGGTAACCTATAACTTTAACGCCATCCTGTTTTATATTTGGCAACTCGCGGCTGCGGCCACCGGTTGCAAGAATGATGCTTGTGGCGGTAATTTGTTTAGTGCTGCCATCATTTAATTTTACTTCAACAACGCCCTTTGATTTTAATTTACCAAAACCGTTAATTACTTCGATCTTGTTTTTTTTCATTAAAAACTGAACGCCTTTGCTCATACCATCAGCTACGCCGCGGCTGCGTTTTATAACAGCACCGAAATCAACTTCGCCTGTGCCGTTTATTTTGATACCATAGTCCTGCGAGTGGTTAAGGTATTCAAAAACCTGGGCGCTTTTTAACAAGGCTTTGGTTGGGATACAGCCCCAGTTAAGGCAAATGCCACCTAATGACTCTTTTTCGATAATGGCAGTTTTTAAACCGAGTTGAGAAGCGCGGATAGCTGCTACGTAGCCACCCGGGCCCGACCCTATAACAATTAAATCGTAGTCCATATTTTTATTGATATACTTTGATAACTAAATTTTTGTTTTGAACGGATTTATAGCCGGATGTGTGATGAACGCAGGGGGCTACATTTTAAAGGCGCAAAGCTAAGTAAAAAGGGGCGAAATGAGAAAAGTGTACATTTCATCGCCACGACAAAAAAAATATTTTTACCGGCGTATGGAAGTACAAGATTAAGTAACAAGATAATTACAAATATTACATTAAATCTACCTGTTTACTATGCATTTTATATGATTTTATGACATAATGTTGAAAAATACTCAACGATTGTTAACATAAACTTAACATTGGCAATCAGGGGATTAGTTATCTTTGTCCACAATTAACTCAAAGTATAATTAAAAAAGCAATTTATGAGGAAGCATTTACTTCTTTTATTATTATTAACCGGTTTTACATTCCTTATAAACAGGAATGCGGCTGCCCAGGGTGTTACCACCGCAAGCATTAACGGTATCGTTACCGATGCAAAAGGTGCTATCCCGGGTGCAACTGTAACCATTACACACGTGCCAACCGGTACGGTGTATGCAACTGTTAGCCGTTCGGATGGCCGGTTTAACATTCCCAACTTAAGGGTTGGCGGTCCGTACACCTTTAAAGTAAGCTTTATTGGTTACAAAACTTTTCAGCAGGATAACATTACCTTGTCTATCGGCCAGGATCAAAAGCTTTCTGCAGCGCTTGAGGATAATACAGCTACTTTAGGCGAAGTAAAGGTAACAGCTTCGGGAAGTAAAGTAATTAACTCTTCACGTACCGGCGCCCGCGAAACTATTAGCCGCCAGCAAATTGAAAGCTTGCCTACCATTAACCGTTCATTATCTGATTTTACCAAACTTACACCATCTGCAAACGGTTTAAGTTTTGGCGGCCGTAGCAGCGGTTACAACAACATCACTGTTGATGGTGCGTTGTTTAACAACTCATTCGGTTTATCAGGTACTTTGGGTGGCCAAACAAGTTCACAGCCTATTTCATTAGATGCGATTGACCAAATCCAGGTTGATATTGCTCCTTATGACGTTCGCCAGGGTAACTTTACAGGTGCAGGTGTTAACACTGTAGTAAAATCGGGTACAAACGAGTTTAAAGGTACTGTTTATGATTACATCCGCAGCACCGGTCTTACCGGTTACCATGCAGGTGTAACCGACATTGTTAAAACGCCTTTTAACTATCACCAGGATGGTTTAAGCATTGGTGGCCCAATCATAAAAAATAAATTGTTCTTCTTTTTATCAGGTGAGCAGGAAAGAATCAGCGCACCGGCTACCGCATACGTAGCTGCTGCCCCCGGCGTAAGTGGTGCAACTGTATCACAGGCTGATGCTGCAACGTTAAACTCTATCTCTGATTACCTGAAATCAAAATATAGCTATGATCCGGGTGCTTACCAGGGCTACAGCTATACCACCCACAGCGATAAAATAACCGTTAAATTGGATTGGAACATCAATAAAAATAACACTTTAAGTGCTAAATATTTTTATTTGAAATCGTACAAAGATCAGCCTGCAAGTAACTCAGGTATTGTTGGTATCAGCAATACAACCCGCGCTGCCGGTGTTACTACATTGCCTTTTTACGGATCAGGTTACCGTATCAACAACAACTTTAACATCGGTATTATCGAGTTAGATACCCGTATCAGCAATTCATTCTCAAACAGGTTAACTGCCGGCTACTCTGCCCTGCGCGATTATCGTGCATCATTAGGCGGCGCAGCTATACCAATGGTTGATATAGGCAATGGTGTTTATGATCCATCTACCGGTAAGGAAACTACCGCGTCGGCTGTTACAACCAGTTTTGGTTATGAGTTATTTACCGCAAATAACCTATTAAGTACAAACATCCTTCAGTTTTCCGATGATTTAACCTGGTATAAAGGTAAACATGAGGTTACTATTGGTATTACCGGCCAGGCACAGCGTTATACTAACGGTTTTGCGCCAAATTACAATGGCTTATATACTTATAACTCGGCTTACGATTTCCTGAATGGCTTACCGGCTACTCAGTATTCAACACGTAACTCGGCATTGCCGGATGGTTCGTTCCCTTATGCCAAAATCAACGCTTCTATATATAGCGCTTACATACAGGATAAATGGCATGTTACCGATAACTTAAGAGTGACTTACGGTCTACGTGCTGATTATGACGTATTCCCAACAACATTACAGCAAAATGCTAATGTACCTCCTTTAACATTCCAGGGCGGTATGCATGTTGATCCATCGGTATTGCCTAAAAACAGGGTGCAATTATCACCACGTTTAGGTTTTAACTACGATGTATTTGGCGATGGTACTACACAATTACGTGGCGGAACAGGTTTGTTTGCCGGTACAGTACCATTTGTATGGATATCTAACCAGGCATCAAACAATGGTGTATTATTTGGTTCATACTCTGTAACCAAAGCCGCCACTCCTAACGATCCGCGTTTGATCTTCAATCCTAATGTTAACGCTAATCGCCCGGCTGCCGGCGCTGGTGTAGCAAACACATCATATGAGTTGGATATTGCCGATCCTAAATTGAAATATCCTAAAATCTGGAGATCAAACTTAGCTATCGATCAAAGATTGCCAGGTGGTATCATTGCTACATTAGAAGGTTCATATACAAAAGATGTTAATGCTATTTACCACCAAAACCTGGTACTATCTGATGGCTATTCAACATTAGCCGGTGCTGAAGGTCAAATCCGTTACGATTCAAAAAACACAACTCCTGCCGCTGCTGCTGCAACTGCTGCAAACCCATCTATCACCGGTTTGTATTACATGACCAATACCAGCAAAGGTTATTCATACTTTGTTACTGCCCAGTTACAAAAAAGCTTCAGCAACGGATTATATGCTAACGTAGCTTACACTCACACTGGTTCAAAAGATGTTAACGATGGTGGTTCAACAGCATCAACTATCTGGAGCACCCGTTACGTGGCAGGTAATCCTAATGCCGATAACCTTTCAAATAGCTCATACGTACAGCCAAACAGGGTAATTGCTTCATTCTCATACAAGCATGAGTACTTTAAACACGCTGCAACAACCATAGGTTTAATATTTGAAGCTGCTAACAATGGTGCTGTGTCTTACATTACCTCGGGCGATCCAAACGGTGATGGCGCTACCAACGATTTAATGTTCATCCCTAAAAACAAAGGTGACATCACACTGGTGCCAAATGATGCAAAAGACTTGCGTACAGCAGATCAGCTTTGGAGCCAGTTAAATAACTTCATTAACCAGGATCCATACCTGAGCAAACACAGGGGCGAATATGCTCAAAGGAACGGTGCTATATTGCCAACCTTTAAAAGAGCCGATTTACACATTGCACAGGATTTCTTTGTAACTGCTGGTAAAGTAAAAAACACGATTGAAATATCTTTAGATATCATCAATATTGGTAATTTACTTAACCGTAACTGGGGCGTTTATCAAAACTCATTTACCGGTTTCAGCAACGGTTCATCAGCTGTTACCAAATACATGGGTACTATCACCAATGCAGCCGGTCAAAAACAAGCTACATACTCATTCCCGTATCTTGATGCAACTAACTTAGTTCCGTTGCAATCATCATACAAAGCCGATATCAGCCAGGCTTCACGCTGGCAGGCTCAGTTAGGTTTACGTTATATATTTAACTAATAACATCTAACTATAAAAACAAAAAACCCGGCCAATTTTGGCCGGGTTTTTTGTTTTTATAGCGTATTAAACTATTTGCTTATCCCTTATAAGTTTTAAACAACTTATCCCATATGGTGGTATAAAAGCCATAATTATAATGGATATTTAAATGATGGTTATGATGAAATGATGATGTGCCGAGGTATCGGAAAGGGATAGCTTTCCTGATAGCCGCGGGGATAGGCTCGATTCCTAAATGCCCCATAATGCCAAAAAAAACATTTACTGTAAGGTAGACCAAAATCGCATAAAAATTAAAATTAAACATGGCGATTATGATAAGCCACAATGACCCAAAGCCAACAGTTTCTACCGGATGCAGCACAAAAAGATCAATTGGGATAGGATCGGCGTAATGATGATGGAAACGGTGGATAGCTTTGTAAATAACCGAATGATGGATAACGTAATGGAAAGTAAACATGGCCAGATCCATCAGCATAAACAAAATCATAAAATCAACCAGGATAAACCAGTTAATCTCGAAATTCATCACGATATAACCGTGGTGCCACAGCCAAAAACCGGTGTAAGTGATAATAGTGTTGATTGCATTAGTGAGCAGGCAAATCAGTACCTCGCTGCGCGAAGCTGCTTTTACCGACTTCCCGTTAAGTTTGAGTACAAGGTAACCAAAGGCCAGAGCCATTGCGGTAACCAGCAGGTTTTCGGCCAAAAATATGCCCAATAAGCTAAATGGTGGCTGTGCCGATAGGAACCTGAGCATAAGGAGAGATTTAGGGAGCGCGGTGCGGGCTACCCGGTTCGCGATTTTGGTAATTTATTTGTGTATGATCATCGTGTTTACACTTGCAACAGCCCGTTCTAAGTCACCCGATCCCCGCAACCCGATCCTCGAGCCGGTTTACTCGTACTCAAACACCCCAAACTCCGATGTTACGGTTACCTTTTTAGTGTCGGCCTTTTCTACCCGGCCAATAACCTGTGCGTCAACGCCAAAACTTTTTGAGATGGCTATCAAATCATCAGCTACTTCTGAAGGCACATAAAGCTCCATCCGGTGGCCCATGTTAAATACCTTGTACATTTCCTGCCAGCTGGTTTTTGATTCCTGCTGAATGAGTTTAAATAATGGAGGAACAGGGAAAAGGTTGTCTTTGATAATATGCAGCTCATCAATAAAGTGCAGCACTTTGGTTTGCGCACCGCCACTACAATGTACCATGCCGTTAATCTCACTTCGGTATTTATCAAGTATGGCTTTTATAATAGGTGCATAGGTGCGTGTGGCACTTAATACCAGTTTGCCTGCGGTAATGGTTTGGCCGTTGCCGATATCAACCAGGTCGGTAAGATTTTTACTGCCGCTGAAGATGAGCTGATAGGGGATGGCCGGGTCATAACTTTCGGGATATTTATCGGCGATGGTTTTGTTAAATACATCATGACGGGCAGATGTAAGCCCGTTTGAGCCCATGCCACCGTTGTATTCTTTTTCGTAAGTGGCCTGGCCATATGATGCAAGCCCAACAATAACATCGCCCGGCTGAATGCGGTGGTTTGAGATAACATCGGTACGCGGCATACGGCAGGTAACGGTAGAATCTACAATGATAGTGCGCACCAGGTCGCCTACATCGGCAGTTTCGCCACCGGTTGAGTAAATGCCTATACCGGCATCGCGCAGTTCGCTTAAAATTTCTTCGGTGCCGTTTATAATGGCGGCAATAACTTCGCCGGGTATCAGGTTTTTATTACGGCCAATGGTTGATGATAGCAGGATGTTATCCGTTGCGCCCACACAAAGTAAATCATCAAGGTTCATGATAATTGCATCCTGTGCAATGCCGCGCCATACAGATATATCGCCGGTCTCTTTCCAGTAAGTATACGCTAATGACGATTTGGTGCCCGCGCCATCGGCATGCATAATATTGCAATACGCGTCGTCCTTGGTTAATATATCGGGTACTATTTTGCAGAATGCTTTTGGAAATATGCCCTTATCAATGTTTTTAATGGCATTATGTACATCATCTTTAGAGGCAGATACACCCCTTTGATCATATCTTTGCGAAGAAATCATGGGCAAATATACGCACGAATTACGCGAATTTTATACACCAATTGCACGAATTGAATTGAACAGACACGAATTAATGAAGTCCGGATTTTATAAGTAGAATGAATTTTAACGAATGATTATCAAATTTTATAACTTGCAGTGTGTGGTGGAATTGGTGTTAATTCGACCTAATTGGTGAAATCCGTGTTAAAAACAATCTCTTATAAAATAAACCGCTGGCGCCTGAGGCGTAATAGCCAACGGAACTTTTTAATTTATTGTAGTGTGTTTGTCGGCTTTTTTGGCGGCCTTGCTGCCATTGTCTTAAAATTCCTGGTGCATTTTATAGAGGATGTAAGCCGTAATATTTCATCGCACCTTTATTATCACATAGCCTACGTTTTTTTGCCCGCGCTTGGCATCTTTTTAGCGGTAACCTGGCAGCATCTGGGCAATCGCGATAAAATTCAAAAGGGGATAGGTAGTATCCTGGCCAATATCAAAAAGAACCGGTCGAACATCAGGCTCAATAACATTTACTCACACATTGTAACCAGTTCGTTAACGGTAGGTTTTGGCGGCTCGGCGGGGTTAGAGGCGCCTATTGTAGCTACAGGCGCTGCCATAGGCTCAAACGTGGGCAAGTTTTTTAAGCTTACGCCTTATGAAAAAACAGTATTGCTGGCCGCTGGCGCATCGGCAGGTATCGCGGCCGTATTTAACAGCCCCATTGCGGGGGTGCTGTTTTCGTTAGAAATATTGATAGGCGAAATTACCATCCCAACTTTTATTCCTTTGCTCATTGCATCTGCAACGGGGGTTGTAGTGTCCAAGTTATTATACTCGGGGCAGTTATTCCACCTGGTTACCGAGGGTTGGGTAGTTATGGCTATTCCTTTTTACATTCTGCTGGGCCTGTTTAGCGGCTGGATGGCCATATATATTAATAAAGTTGGGGGTAAGCTGGAGGGCGGTATTCTTAAAAAACAAAACAGGTATGTGCGCGCGCTTTTAGGCGGTTTGTTCCTGGGCCTTATTATTTTGGTGTTTCCGCAATTATTCGGCGAAGGTTACCATTACCTACAGGCTATTTTAAATGGCAATATTGATGCGCTTAAAGACGAATCATTATTTGCGGGCTGGCTGTCAAACCAGTGGTTTATGCTCGTTTTTATCATCGCGCTGGTTTTCATGAAAATAATTGCCAGCGGTATAACCCTTGGCTCGGGCGGCAACGGGGGCTCGTTTGCGCCCACCATGTTTACCGGTGCATTTTTAGGTTTAACGGTGGCTTATGGAGTAAATCTTACCGGGTTGATACATTTAAATACCGTTAATTTTATAGCAGTAGGCATGGCCGGCGCGTTAAGCGGCGTAATGCATGCCCCACTCACCGCCATATTTTTGATTGCCGAAATTACCGGGGGGTATGTGTTGTTTATCCCGCTGATGATTGTATCATCTATATCCTACATCATATCGCGCCTGTCATCGCCCCACAATATTTACTGGCAACACCTCATTCACGAAAAAGATATCCATCCGGGCCAGGATTACAGCATGCTGAACGCGATATCACTTGATAGTATCATCAATAGGAAATATACGGCGGTTGACAAGCAAACTACCGTTAACGATTTTTATAAGATACTTGCGGTAACGGATGCCAATATATTCCCGGTACTTAAAGAGGACGGAAGATTGGAAGGAGTAGTATTGATTGACGATATACGCCGCCGCCTGTTTAACCAGGAGATAGCAGACGAAACCATCGCCGATATTATGACGGTACCACCAACAATAATTGATTACGAACAACCCGCCAGCAGCGTGATGGAAACTTTTGATGCCATTGATGTATGGCAGCTGCCGGTAGCAAAGGATGGCTTATTCATTGGCTTTATATCCAAATCGGCCCTGCTAAGTAAATACCGGGAGGTTATTATTGCACAGCATAAGGCGAGTGATTTGTTTATCTGAAATATACCGGGGTGTAAAATAATTGAAATAGCACAGACAAAACATTTTTTTGCGGTATTAGGGCCTGGCGTTTTGCATTAGCGAACTGTTGAACTTAACAATGAGCCCAAACAGCTCTTTATATTTATTTAAAGGTAGCGTGGCGCTGATATCAAATACGTCATGATAAGCTTTTATGCCGCCCAAGGTGTAAATAAAAAATGCGGGCACCCCTTTCTCGGTAAATAAATAATGATCGCTATTGGCAGCTTTGCCACGTTTGGCTACTTTAACAAAATAGTGGTTATCATCATTTATCCGTTGCATAGCGGCAAATTCTTGTGGATAAACGGTGGCGTTTACCACGGTGATCCCTTCAATACCGGTACCGTTCAAATCAAGGTTAATTAAAAAACGGATCTTCTTTAAATCTATCAAAGGGTTTTCGGTAAAGTATTTTGAGCCAAGCAAGCCAGCTTCCTCGCCCGAAAAAGCTATAAAGGCCATGGTATAGGGCTGTGGGTTTGCCGCGTAATATTTGGCCAGGCTCAGCATTTGCGTTAGGCCGCTGGCATTATCGTTGGCGCCGGGGAAATAGGTACCGCTGCCCATGCCCCCCAAATGATCATAATGAGCGGTAATCACTATCATCGAATCGGGCTTAACCGTTCCCTTTACTACTCCACAAACATTGGCTGTTTTAAAATCGGGGATGAGTTTATTTTCTATAGCTACAGTTAACAAAGAGGGTGCCTGTTTCAGCGCCTTTTTATCAACCTGTATCAATGTAAAATCCAACGCCTTGCCTTCAACCGACCAGGTAAGCTTATCCTCTAAAGATACAATGACACGGTTTTGTTTATCAACAAAATGAGTGCTATCGGTTTGTTCCAGCCTGCCTGTGCCTGTTACCCCACGGCTATCGGGGCTCACAATAAACTCTTTGCCGGGGATAAGCTTAACCCCGTTGATGGCCACATCCATTTTACCGGGGAAAATATTAACCGGGTAACTAAACTCCTGCAGGTAATTTTTGCCCGCCATTGGTTTTACTCCATAGCTTTTAAACTGTGCCGATATAAATACCGCAGCCTTATGCACGCCATCATGGGTATAGCCGCGGCCCCAAAAATAGGGGGAAGTAAGGGTATCAACCAGTTTACGGGCAAGCACGCTGTCCTGTGCAAATGTGGTACCCGATATAAATAGCAGCAGCAGGGTAAGTTTAAATTTCATTTATAGTGATGCAGGTAATGTTATGTGGTAGCAAATTCATAGGAATGCTACATAAAACTGTCGGCCTCCCTGTAAGCTTTTATCAGCGCCAGTTCGCCTTCTTTTCCTTGCCCGGCGGTGCCATGTTCCATGCCTAAAACGCCACGATAGCCCTTGTTATAAATGTGTTTGAATATATTTTTATAATTTACCTCGCCGGTGCCAGGTTCTTTGCGGCCGGGGTTATCGCCAATTTGGTAGTAGCCTATTTCGTCGTAAACCAAATCAAGGGTAGGGATAATGTTGCCCTGGTTGCGCTGTACGTGATACATATCATACAATATTTTGCACGACGGGCTGCCCACGGCCTTGCAAATGGCGTAAGCCTGGTCGGGTGTACGCAGGAAAAGATCGGGGTTATCGCTTAACGGCTCAAGCACCATGATAACGCCGTGGGGCTCTAAAATGGCGGTGCCTTTTTTAATAGCTTCTATCACATTGCCGGTTTGTATTCCAATGGGCAGGTTGCGCACAAAATCGCCGGGTACAACAGTTACCAGTTTGCTGTTGATGCGTTTGGCTATTTCTACCGCCTGTTTGCACGATGCAATAAATTTCTCTACCTGGTCGGCCTTGCCCGATGCCAGCATGTTGCTATCATTACCCAAACCTGGCTGAACAAATACGCCCATGGCCATGCCCAGTTTGGCCAGGGTATCGCCAATTTTTTTCTGCTCATCTTCGGTACGGTGGCTCATGCCATTATCCTCGATGGAGCGAAAGCCTTTATCATACGCAAATTTTATCTGCTCAACAAAATTATCGCCGGCATGGTTTTTAAACATCCCATCGTGAATGCCATAATTAAGGTTGAAAGGCTTATCGGCGGCGGTTGTTGCCACACCAGCCGGATCGGCACAGCCGGTAAGTGTAGCCGCATTTAATACACCGGTACTTAATAATGATGCGCCCGCAAGCATCGAGCTTTGCACAAAGTTTCTGCGTTTCATAGGCCTGAATTGGTTTGAGTTGGCAAGATAGTTTTATTGAAGGCAAAATTCAACAATAAAAAATCAAAAGTGGATGTATAGGCAACCAGGAAGACTCGCAGTTAAAAAAAACGATATGTTTTACAAATTTTATGAAAAAGAATTATCCATTTGTCAAAATCTCAATGCCCTTCCCCGGGTTTTTCCATCCATTGTTTGCCGCCTGGCTAACCAGGCATTAGTAAAAGCAAAAAATATCCCCAATTCACCGGCTTTAATCCGGTGTTTACCGACTAAAACCGGGCCTACATCTAATTGGCCAAAAACAGCTGTAACGTATGGGAAATGGGGGCGTCTTATTGGTGTATTCAAAATAAACAAAACACAATTACTTGACAATCAAAATATTAATATCATGAAAACTACATTATTCACCATCGCTGCTTCATTGCTTTTAGTAGCTGGTTTATCAAATTCAACCTTTGCATCAACAAGAAATACCCAAACTGTTGCCACCGTATTAACCGATGTAAGCAACATCAACAAAATCGAAGTTCGCGGTAACGTTGAACTTTATGTATCGGCCGGCGCAACTAACCAAGTGAAAGTTTACAACAAGTACTACGCCGAGAGCGCCCTGGTACAAAGCTCAAAAGGCGTATTGCGTATTACATCATACAGCAACGAAAAATTAGTGGTTTGGGTAACAGCAAATGACCTGGCGGCTATCAGCGCTTATGACAATGCCGAAGTAAAATCATTCGGCAACCTGTCTGCCATCGAATTGGAAGTTAGCCTGCATAACAACGCTACCGCTAATTTGAAATTGGATGTTTATACCGCCACCGTAAACACAAGCGATAAATCAAAAATTGAATTATCGGGCACTGCCGAAGTTTATACTTTAAACCACAATACCCAATCAAGCGTAAACAATAACAAATTTATTGCCCAGGCCTACACCGATAAAGTAACCAACAGCCCCGCCAAACAAAACAACGACTTAGCGGGTATCTAAATCTCCTAAGACTTTGCAAAAGTCCATCATATACTACTACATGAAGCTATCATTTATATATGATGGCTTCTTTTGTTTTGAGGGGGACTAAGGATAGTATCGGGTATCAAGTCACAAGTATCAAGACCGCTGCAGGCCCCAGGTGATCCGAAAGTCAAAAAATCTTGATACTTGATACTTGCGACTTGATACTATCCTTGATACTCTAAAAATATTTCCTCCATTCACCGATGATTTTACCACGTTCGCCGATGAAAACCGGGTGTACATCTAATTCATCAAAAACGGCTGTAACGTTTTAAAAATGGCGGCGTCTTATTGGTGTATTTAAAAATAACACAATACAATTACTTGACAATCAAAATATTAATATCATGAAAACTACATTATTCACCATCGCCGCTTCATTAGTTTTAGTAGCTGGTTTAACAAACTCAACTTTTGCATCTACAAAAAATACCCAAACTGTTGCTACCGTATTAACCGATGTAAGCAACATCAACAAAATCGAAGTTCGCGGTAATGTTGAGCTTTATGTATCTGCCGGCACTGCCGATCAGGTTAAGGTTTACAACAAATATTACGCATCAGGCGCATTGGTACAAAGCTCAAAAGGTGTACTGCGCATTGCATCATACAGCAACGAAAAATTAGTGGTTTGGGTTACTGCAAATGACCTGCGCGCCATCAGCGCTTATGATAACGCCGAAGTAAAATCATTTGGCAAACTATCTGCCATTGATCTGGATGTTAACCTGAGCAACAACGCTACTGCTAAATTAGATTTGGATACCTATAACACCAATGTAAACGTAAGCAACAATGCTAAAATTGAACTTGCAGGTACTACAGAAGTTTATAGCCTTAACCATAACCTGCAATCAAGCGTTAATAACAACAACTTTACAGCCACTACTTACACCGATAAATTAACCGGTATCACATCTGCCAAAAACGAAAATGAGTTAGCCGGTTTGTAATTATATAAGCATCAGTAACTTTTGCAAAAGTCCATCATATATTCTGAAAAGCTATCATTTAAAATATGGTAGCTTTTTTTAATTTTGATGTAACATCTCTGTCCAAACCAACGTCAAAAAAAATCAAAACACTATGAAAAAATTTAACCTGAATATCGCAGCTCTAATTGCCATTGTTGTATCTGTAAGTATATTTTCATCATGCCGCTTTCATTGCGTGCGTGGTTCTGGTAACATGACCACCGAAAACCGCCAGGCCGAAGAGTTTACCAAGGTAGATATTGCCGGTGCTTTTAAAGTAATTTTAAAACAAGACAGTTCGCTAAAAATCAGCATCACCGGCGATGATAACCTACTTAAATACGTATCAACTTCTGTTGAAAACGGCGAGTTACGTATCAAATCAAAAAAATCTTTTTGCGACGATCATATCGAGATTACCGTTGGTGTTCATAACCTGAAAGAAATAGGCGCATCGGGCGCGGTTGAAGTATCATCAGACGGAAAAATAAATGCCGGTGATTTTAAATTCGATTTATCCGGCGCTACCAAGGTAAACCTTGATCTGAATGCAGCCAACGTAAAAACAGAAAGCAGCGGTATGAGCGAATTAAACCTGAAAGGGCAGGCGGCATCGCATAACGTAGAATCGAGCGGCGCCACCAAGATTAACGGCTTTGAATTTGTGGTTGGCGATTATGAAATTAATACTTCGGGTGTAAGCAACTGCAAAATCAATGTATTAAAAACGTTGAAGGTGCACTCCAGCGGCGCTTCCGAAATTGAGTATAAAGGTTCGCCCGCAACCGTAAATAACGATAAATCTGGTGCATCAAGCATAAAAAAAGTCGACTAATGTCAACATTAAATTGAAATACCTACCATTATCTTATCATGAAAAAGTTTTTAAAGTATACAGCTTACATAGTAATAGCTGTAGTTTTAATTGTTATTGCAGGCGTATCATACATTACGCTTGCGCTGCCCAATGTGGGCAAACCCGAAGACATTAAAGTAGAAGCCACGCCACAACGCATTGAGCGTGGCAAATACCTGGCAAATCATGTAGCCCTGTGTATGGATTGCCACTCTACCCGCGACTGGACAAAATTTGCCGGACCCATGCTGGAGGGCACCCAAGGCAAAGGCGGCGAAAAATTTACCGCCGCTGTTGGTTTCCCGGGTAATGTAGAAGTACCCAACATTACACCATATAATTTGGGCGGATGGACAGATGGCGAACTGTTTCGGGCTATCACCACGGGTGTAAAAAAAGACGGCTCGGCTATATTCCCGCTGATGCCCTGGCCTTATTATTCAAAAATGGATCGGGAGGATCTTTACAGTATCATAGCCTATATCCGCTCACTTAAACCAATAAAAGCAGATTATCCCAAAAGTACACTCGATTTCCCCTTGAATATTTTGGTACACACCATGCCGCAAAAGGCAAGTTTAGGCACGCGCCCAAATGAAAGGGATACCCTTAAATATGGCGAATACCTGGTTACCTCGGCAGCTTGTATGGAATGCCACAGCCAGGTAGATAAAGGTAAAATAATACCGGGTTTGGAATATGCCGGCGGGCGCGAATTTGTAATACCGGGTTATGGCGCCGTAAAATCGTCAAATATTACAGCCGATAAGGAAACAGGCCTGGGCAGCTGGACAAAAGAGCAATTTGTAAACCGATTTAAGGCTTATGCCGATAGTACCAAAGGCCCCATGGGTGTTAAACCACACGAATACCAATCTATTATGCCCTGGTACAAATACGCCGGCTTAAAAACAAGTGACCTGGAAGCTATTTACGCGTATGTTAAAACCATTAAACCGGTTAAAAACCAGTTTGTGAAGTTTGTGGCCAAGTAAGGGGGATTTAAGCGAAGCAAAGTTGCGCAACATATTCAGGCCGAAACGCCCCGCCACATACGGGTTTTTGTGCGGTGGTATACTGATGTTGTAGTTTGGATAAATAAAATAGCACAAATCAAGAATCGTTTTTGAGGATCAAAAGCTTTGCGGGCAGGAGTTTTAATTAAAAATAAATTCATACTTTTGCGCCTCGAAATTTGTATAGTCCGCAAGTTATTTTCGGTCTACATTTCAATGGATCAATTAAAATACCCGGTAAAAAGATGAATATTACACAGGAAAAAGTAGATGCCCTGAATGCAGTTGTTAAGATCAATATCGATCCTGCCGATTATCAGCCACGTGTTGATAAAGCGATAAAAGAAAACGCTAAAAAAGCAAAATTACCAGGTTTTCGCCCGGGCATGGTGCCAGCATCACATATAAAAAGAATGTACGGTAAAAGTATTTTGGTTGATGAGATCAATAACTTATTACAAGATACCTTAACCAAATATATTGAAGAACAGGACCTGCGCGTATTAGGCCAGCCTTTGCCAAAAACTGATAACGAAAAAGAATACAACTGGGATTTTGCCGACAATTTTGAGTTCAATTATGAATTGGGTTTAGCGCCTGAATTTAATATTGATTTTTCATCAACAGATAAAGTTACCCAATACGTAATTAAAGTTGACGACGAAACATTGGCTTCACGTATCAAAAATATTCGCCGTAGCTATGGCAAAATGACAAATCCTGACGTATCGGCAGACGATGACGTTCTTTACAGCGAATTAGTCCAGCTTTCTCCGGATGGTAGTGTTTTTGAGGGTGGTATAAACAATACAGCATCTGTACGTTTAGACCAAATTAAAGACGAAGCCATTAAAGCTTCATTAATTGGTTTAAAAAAGGGCGATGTATTGACGTTTGATATTCAAAAAGCTTATGATAACGACGCAGCCAAGGTTGCCGGTTTATTAAAGATAGAAGAAAACGAAGCGGCCGATTTAAAATCGAACTTCCAGCTAACTGTTAAAAACGTTAACCGTTTGGAAGAAGGCGATTTAAATCAGGAGTTCTTTGACAAATTATTTGGTGAAGGTGTAGTAACAACCGAGGCAGAATTTACAGCTAAAATTACCGAAGAACTTGAAACAATGATGGTGCAGGATAGCGAACGCAAATTGCAGGACGATATCTACAAAGCCGCTATTGCTAAAGTTGACTTTAATTTACCTGACGATTTCCTGAAACGCTGGTTGAAAGCTACCAACGAAAAACTAACTACAGAAGAGTTGGAAGGCGGTTATAATGATTTTGCTCAAAACCTTAAATGGACTTTGATTGAAAACAAAATAATTACCGATAACAAAATCGAAATTAAATACGATGAAGTTTTCGCGCTTGCAAAAGTAAGGTTAGATCAGCAGTTCAGAATGTACAGCCCACAGGCTATCCCTGAAGATCAATTAGCCCAGTACACTGTACAATACCTGCAAAACAAAGAGAATGCTAACAAAATATTCGAAGAAGTAAAAGCATTAAAGGTGTTTGATTATATCAAAAGCGTAATCACTTTAGATAAACAAGACATCCTGTTTACTGATTTTAATAAATTGGTTTCTGAAAAATAAGGAACACAATTTTGAAATATATTTTACCAAAAGCAACTCAAAAGGTTGCTTTTGGTGTATAGATAGAGTTGGAAGCTAGAAAGTCCGGAAGTCAGTAAAGTCTGGAAGTTATTGACTTGTCGGCCTGCTACAAAACAGCATACTTTCTTAACTTTCGGACTTTGCTGACTTTCGGACTTCCCGACTCCATTCACCACACAAATAATTTTTACTTTATACAAACTATCTTCCTAAAATTGTATTCAACTAAAAACTATATTTATCCGCAGGTAAAATGCCTGCATCTAAAAATAAAACATACACAAACACCATGAGTAATAATATCGATAAAAACGAATTCAGAAAATACGCTGTTAAACACCACCGGATAAACAGCCTCTTTGTAGATAAATATCTTGGAAATTTTGATAGCCGCCGCATGCCGCAAGGTATTGCTACCACGGTACCAACCGGCATGACGCCTTACATTATTGAAGAACGCCAGCTTAACGTTGCCCAGATGGACGTGTTCTCGCGTTTAATGATGGACCGCATTATTTTCCTTGGCGATGCGATTTATGAAAATATTGCAAACATTATTCAGGCTCAATTGCTATTCCTGCAATCGGCTGATGCTAAACGCGATATCCAGATTTATATCAATTCACCTGGTGGCTCGGTATATGCCGGTTTAGGTATTTATGATACCATGCAGTTCATTTCAAATGATGTGGCAACTATTTGTACAGGTATGGCCGCTTCAATGGGCGCTGTATTATTAGTAGCTGGTACCGAAGGAAAAAGGGCTGCATTGCCACATGCAAGGGTGATGATACACCAGCCATCGGGAGGTGCGCAGGGTCAGCAATCAGATATTGAGATTACTTACCATGAGATCACTAAACTGAAAAAAGAATTGTACCAGATAATTGCCGATCATAGCGGAGCCTCATTCGAAAAAGTTTGGGATGCATCAGACCGTGATTACTGGATGATTGCCGAAGAAGCCAAAGAATTTGGTATGGTAGATGAAATTTTAAGAGGAAATAAAGGGAAATAAGTCTGAAGACGGAAAGTCCGAAAGTCGGGAAAGTCCGGAAGTATTTAGTCGGGAAGTCCGAAAGTCTGAAAGTGAGTTTTTGCTTTCGGACTTCCCGACTTTTCCGACTTTCGGACTGCTCCTCTTTGTTTTCTCGCTCCAATTAACTAATTTTGATTAAGTAAACGAATCAGATGAATAAAAGCAGTAAGGAAATCAGGTGCTCATTTTGCGGCGCCGGTAAACAGGATTCCCTGATGTTGATTGCAGGGCTCGACGCTCATATCTGCGATAAGTGCGTTAACCAGGCTAATGAAATATTAGCTGAGGAGTTAAAGGTACGTAAAGTAAAGTCGTCGCCACTGGCGCCTGCCTTGCTTAAACCGTACGAAATCAAAACTCACCTCGATCAATATGTTATTGGTCAGGATGATGCCAAAAAGATACTATCAGTAGCCGTATATAACCATTACAAACGCCTTAACCAGCGTATTGATAAGGATGAGGTTGAGATTGAAAAATCAAACATCATTATGGTTGGCGAAACAGGTACAGGTAAAACATTGCTTGCCAAAACCATGGCGAAAATATTAAACGTTCCGTTTTGTATTTGCGATGCCACCGTGCTAACCGAAGCTGGTTACGTAGGCGAAGATGTGGAAAGCATCCTGACCCGTTTATTGCAGGCTGCCGATTATGATGTAACCCTGGCCGAAAAAGGCATTGTATACATTGATGAGGTAGATAAAATTGCCCGCAAAAGCGATAACGCTTCCATAACCCGCGATGTATCCGGCGAAGGTGTACAACAGGCCCTGTTGAAAATACTGGAAGGTACAATGGTTAACGTACCACCCCAGGGCGGCCGTAAACACCCCGATCAAAAAATGATCACGGTGAATACCAGCAACATCCTGTTTATATGTGGTGGCGCATTTGACGGTATAGACCGGAAGATAGCCAACCGCCTGCGTACCCAAACAGTTGGTTATAAATTAAAGCGCGATGATGGCGAGATAGATATGAAAAATCTGTACAAGTACATCACCCCGCAGGATTTAAAATCATTTGGCTTGATACCCGAGCTAATTGGCCGTTTGCCTATATTAACTTACCTGAACCCGCTTGACAGAGCCGCCCTGCGCAATATATTAACCGAACCTAAAAATTCGTTGTTAAAACAATATAAAAAGCTGTTTGAATACGAAGGGGTAAAACTGGACTTTGAAGACGAAGTGCTGGAATTTATTGTTGATAAGGCAATGGAATTTAAGTTGGGGGCAAGGGGACTGCGCTCAATTTGTGAAGCGATTATGATAGATGCGATGTTTGAGTTCCCATCAAAAAAAGATGTGAAACGCTTGCATATCACGCTGGATTACGCCCACGAGAAATTTGAAAAATCGGATCTGAAAAAATTAAAAGTAGCTTAACCTGCAGGTAAATCTCCGAAGCTATCTTTACTAAAATAACACAGACCCTGGTGAAACGCCGGGGTTTGTTGTATAAGAAACATTCTTTTACCAAGGCAGCCCCAACAGGCTGCCATTGCTGGTTAAAACAAAAAATTATTTAATATGAACGAAGAATTAAATGCAAAAAAGAACCCTACCGATGCACCGGTAGTGAAAGAAGTGCAGTCGCCGGTAAAATCAGGACTGAAGACGAAAGAGGCCATTGTGGCCAACTGGCTGCCACGCTATACCGGCCGCCCGCTGGAGGCTTTTGGTGATTATATTATCCTAACCAATTTCTCAAAATACATTCAACTATTTAGCCAGTGGAATGATGACGCGCCAATAATGGGCCTCGAGAAACCCATGCAAAGCGTTACCGCCAATGGCATTACCATTATTAACTTTGGTATGGGCAGCTCTGTTGCGGCAACTGTAATGGATTTGCTTACCGCCATACATCCCAAAGCGGTTATATTTTTGGGCAAATGCGGTGGCCTTAAAAAGAAGAACAATGTAGGCGACCTGATACTGCCGATAGCTGCCATCCGCGGCGAAGGTACATCAAACGATTACCTGCCGCCCGAAGTGCCTGCATTGCCATCATTTGCCTTGCAAAAAGCCATATCAACCACCATTCGTGACTTTAGCCGCGATTACTGGACAGGTACCTGCTATACCACCAACCGCCGCGTTTGGGAGCACGATAAAGTATTTAAAAAATACCTGAAAGATTTACGCGCCATGGCCGTAGATATGGAAACCGCTACCATTTTTACCACCGGCTTTGCTAACAAGATACCTACTGGAGCACTGCTGCTGGTATCAGACCAACCAATGATCCCCGAAGGCGTTAAAACTGCTGAAAGTGATTCTGTTGTAAGCGAGCAATATGTTGAAACCCATTTGAAAATTGGTATTGAATCGTTAAAGCAGTTAATTAATAATGGGTTAACGGTTAAGCACCTGAAGTTTTAGGATGGTTCATTAAAAAAGATCGTCATTGCGAGGTACGAAGCAATCCCGAACTATGTGGGACTTAGCATGTAGGGGATTGCTTCGTGCCTCGCAATGACGGGCGGAAGTCGGGTGTGCTTATTTACCCACAACTACCCGTTTCATCCCTTCCCTGCCATAAAACACCGGGAAATACATCATTTCGGCTTTAGCCGGGTTTAGCGTGTATTTGCCATCATAACGGGGGATAAGGTTTACGGTGAAAGTATATTTGCCCTGCTTAAGCTTGCGGCAAAATATGCTCACCTTTTCTTTAAAGTATTCCCTGTGAACTTCATTGTTACCCCATGGCTGGTCCTTACTTTCATAGGAGCATCCTGCCGGGATAGGAATCTCTATCATTACAAAATCGGCATCGCCTTTAGCGTTTACTTCGGCTTTTAGTTGTACAACGTCGCCGCCTTTCAGGCTGGTGACTTTTTGTTTTTTCCGCTCAAACCAGGTATCTACGATAAATTCCTTGCTTACCTTTTGGGGAGCGTTATTCCAGAATTTTTGCGAACCGGTGATGTACACGGGCAAGCTGCCGGTTTTGCTAACGCTGATGTTTTCCGGCTTAAAGGTGGCAGAGTAAGGGAAGGTATTGATGGTTTGCGTGGTAGCTCCCTTTATAGTGATGGCCGATGGCTTAACCTGTTTATCAGCAACTAACAAATCGGGCAGGATAGTTTCCAGTATCAGGGCCGATTCATAAGTATTGCGCCATTCGCCATGGCTGCGCTGCTCTAAAAAGTAGCCTTGTATTTTGCGCAGTTGCCCGGGGTGTTTGCCGTCCGCTTTGATGATACGATAGGCCAGTATGCTCAGTTGAACGGAATTATCGAAGAAACGATAACTGTCGTCGCCCCAGTATATGTTGCCAAATAGGGTATGATGTTGTTTGTCAAACAAACTATCCAGCTTAACCGGCAAGCCTGCTTCCTGCTTCACCAGCATCAGCCTGAATTTATCATAACCAGATAAGGGGAATCCGGTTTTCTGTTTTAAGACGTTGTTTTCTCGTTCGATGATATCGATGTATTTTTGATAGTCAATTTTAGCTTCCAGCTTGTGTAACAGTTCCAGGCAGGTAAGTTTATCGGCCCCGTGGTAGCTTTCCAATTGATAAACCAGGTAGTCTGTAAGCTTTTGTTTATCCAGTTGAACCGTATAGCCTTCTTTTTGCGCACCCAACAAAGCCTCTACCGCGTGCAGGCTAATCCAAAGCTCTTCGTCGGTATCTTTCCACCAGCCCCAGGTGCCGTTGGTTTTACGGTTTTCCTGTAGCTTTTTAATGGCCTCCTGTATGTTTTTACCGTATTTAAATTCTTCGCCCATGAATTTTTTGATCCGGCGTTCGGCCAGCAGGCCTTTTAATTTTGAGGCCAGTTGTTCGTTGCACAGGTACTTATAATCGCGCAGTTTACGGGTTTCTTCCGCCAGGGTTGGGAGTACCGACGCCTCGGCCCTGAAAGTCACCGGCCCCATCGCAGGGTCGAATTTTAGATTAACGGTAGTGTCGCCGTTTAAGGCTTCAAATACGCCTTTTGTTTCTTCAACGCCTTGTTTTATAACCGGCACTTTGCGACGCTCGCCATCAAAATAACCGTTATCGCGTTTGATGGTGTATTCAAAATTCAAACTGTCGGTAGCCGAAGCGGTTATGCCCAGGGTATCTATTTTAGAGTTTTTAACCTCCAGGTTGTTCTGTTGCAGCTGTTTGCTATTGTAGGTAAATGTGCGGGTAAGCTTTACAGCAGTTGAATTGTAATTCATCACTTTGCCAATCAGTTTCATCTCGTCGCCGGCTACTGCAAACTGCGGCGCTATAAAATTGGCGCTGACAGGTTTAAACGATTTGATACTGTTTTGGGTAAAGCCGGTTTGCTGCTTATCAGATATACCGATAATAAATGTGCGCCAGTTGGTAATATCATCGGGGAAGGTAGCCATAAAGCTTGCCTTGCCCTGCGCATCGGTATTTAGTTTTGGCTGCCAGTAGGCGTAGTCGGAAAAGTTATTGCGTAGGGTCTGTTCGGTTTCGGCCTGGCCGGCGTTGGTTGCTTTATCTGTCGGTGCGCCTGGCTTTGGTTTAGTCCTGATTACAATTACACCGTTGGCGGCTCGGGCGCCGTAAATGCCGGTAGCTGCAGCATTTTTTAACACACTTATCTCTCCAATACTTTCTTTGTCTATACCATCCATACTCTCTACAATTTCGCCATCTACTACAATTAATGGCTTGGCTGATGAGTTGGTCGACATTCCCCGAATCCGAATAGAAACCCCACCACCTGGTGCGCCGTCTGTTACCACCAGCCCGGCAACCTGGCCTTGCAGGTCAGTTATCGTAGTTACTGATCCGGTTAGGTTTTTTCTTAATGCGGTGCCATAACCAATAACCACTACTTCGTTAAGCGCATTACTTGAAGCCTTCAGGTTAATCCTTACCGTAGTTCCCGGCTGAATGCCAACCTCTTTTTGCTCGTAGCCAATAAAACTGATCAATAATTTACCGCTGGCCGGTACCCTAATCTTAAAGCGGCCGTTCACATCGGTTACAGCACCTGTTGAAGTTCCCTTTACTCTTACGCTAACACCAGGTATCGGCAATTTATCATCAACGCTGGTAATAATACCGGTCATCACGTTACTGAAATTATCGGTGTTTAAATACTTATCGTTAAAAGCCTCTTTTATTTTTAAGGCATCATTTTCAATGGCATAATCTTTATAGTTGTACCCTGCGGTCCTGTTATTGATGATAGTGCCAATTTTGATGCTTACCGAATCTTTAGGATGAATGGGCAAAATATCAAACTTATAATAGTTGGTGCCATAAGGCCTGATATTTACTTTTTCTATCAGGTCATATACATCACCTTTTAACAGAAACATAATGCGGTACTCGCCGGCTGCCAGGCGGTAGATATTGGTGGTACTACCCGGGTAAATTTGTATAAAATCCGGATCGTTATACTTGTACACAATCACGTTTTTTACCAGCAGGCGATGGTTTTTAGGCTGATTAACTTCGAAGCTCAGATTGCCCCCTACGCCGTTTGAAAAATCGTTGCTGAACAGTTGCTGCGTGCTGCTGCGCAGATCGAGGTATTGTTGCCAGATGTCCGTCGCCTCATTTTTGCTGAGCACATGCTGGGTGTAATCCGGTTCGCCTGAATAAGATGATAATACCGGGTTAAACGGATAGGTTGTCGGGATGCTTTTTTGCTTGAGCAGGCCCGGCTCAAATAAATAGTTATAGTTAGGTTCAGTTTCAAACAGGCGGTCTTTTTCCCCGGTTACATTAAGGACGGCAAAGTTATTGGCTAATGGCCCGGTAAGGATGCTGTTCCTGTAATCGGTTAACGGGTTTAGCATAAACAGGCGGTCGTTTTGTTGCAGGAGCGCCATTTTAACGCCAAAGTTGTTGGTAACCGTAATCAGGTATTTATTGATCAGGTCCGATTCATAACTGCTCAGCGTATCAGATACCGGGGTCGAATTTGCCTTGGTTGCATTTACGCTGATAATGAGTTTTTTTGATCGTTCCACCATTACACTATCAACCCAAATGTTTTGATGGCTGGTCCTGAAACGCAGCATGTGCCTGCCCGGCGTTACCGCAAAGCTATAACGTTTCAGTTGCTGGGTTTGATCAAAGTAAACCGGCCTGCCATCGATATAAAGGATATGTACCGGCAAAATATCGCCATCTTTAACCACAAAGGGGGCAACCTGTGTAACTGTATCTGCAATGTTTTCTTCTACCCGGTAAAACTTCCCGGGGTGGGTAAACTGAAAGTAGGTAATGCTGTCCAACCCAATTTCACGGCCCCAGCGGTCCCAGTTCAGCTTCAATGCGCCTTCGCTATCTGTTTTCAGGATATTGAACGGCTTTTTAGGTTTCCGGTAGGCGTATGTTTTGCCCATGTAAGGTACAAAGGGTATTTTATAATCGGTAAATTTGCTGGTCATCGACCATGCCGTCAAATCGGCATTGGCAACGGCTTTGCCCTCGTTATCGGTAACCACAATATCTGTTTTAACCCGCTGGCCCGGATATACTGATACCGGCTGCTTAACGTTGATAGTAAGCAGTTTATCCCGGTAAATGATGTCGGTAGCTTCGGTTTGACTTTCGCCGGCCCAAACATAATGAACCAGGAAATTTACATTGTTTTTATCGCTGTAAGCCTTTGCGTAGGTAAGCTTATCGGCCTGTCCGCCGTCTATAAGTTTTTGCCCCGCGAAAACGGAATACCAGAAATGCAGGTGGCGCTCATTTTCAACTTTAACAAACAGCGAATCGGCGGTGCGGTAGCCCGATACGGAAATTCCGCTTTCACTATCCTTCAAATCAAGATCGCTGTATGCGCTATCTGTCTCAATATTATAACTGTAGGCATTGGGGTTGATGATGGTTTTAGATGGCAGCATTACCTTTACTTTAGATATAGTATCGTTTTGGGCATCCAGGGCGCTGATGATGGCGGTAGCTTGCGTTTCCTTACCGTTATCAAGGTAGGTAGCAATTAAAGTATCGCCGTTTAATTTCGATTCTATGTGGTACCTGCTATCGGTATAGGTCATCTGTTGTGCATCAGACTGGCTTTCATTGTTGCTGTTTAAAAATTCGGAACTGATCTCGTAGCTGATATCAGCTTTAGGGAAAATGGAATCCGGGATCATTAATTTGGTTTCGCCGATGGGATCAAGCGGCATTTTATGCGTCCATAAGGTATCGGGTACAAAAAGTTGCTCCGGTTGAAACCGGTTGGTGCCCCGCGAAAGCAATGTTATGGTAACCCGCCCATCGGCAACAGGTAAATTATTTTCGTCAACGGCCTTTAGGTAAAGTGCCGGCGGGTTGCCTGGCGAATGCGCTGTTTTATCAACCCTGGTACTGAATTTAATTGATTTTAATTCGTATTCCTCGTATTTAAAATCGCCCGTTAAATAAACTTTTCTTTTCGCTAGAAAGGCCCTTTCGTCATCGCCGTCGTATTTGTCCAGATCATATTTAAGGCTCGATGGATCTTCCAGCGAAATGGTATAATCCTCATCAAGTGAAAGTTTCAGGCTATCATTTAAAACAAAGCTGTATTCATAGGCTCCATTACGGTAGCCGTTAACCTTGCCAATAACTTTACCGTCGTTGTCATTTCGTTCCTTTAACCGCACCAGTAATTGGGGGACATTTATCGCTTGTTTTGATTTGCGCCCTAATATATAGGCCTTGAATTTTACGGTATCGTTTGGCTTATATATGGCTTTGTTGAATACTATGAAGCCCATGTGGCTATAGGCCGACGATTGCGGATAATTGTAATGCTTTTTGAATAACCTTTTCACTGCGTACCAGTTTCGCTTAAGCCAGTTGTTTTGCCTGCCGTAGCGACGATATTGGTAAGGTTTCTCCTGCTTAACAGAAAAATAGTTGCTAACCCCGGCATAATCAACCTTTAATACGGTGTCTTTTTTTGATTGATTGGCTACATATAAGCCGTTTTTGGCATCATAGGCTACCATTTTATTATTAAACGTTACAACGGCGTTATTAATAGGGCTGCCTTGTTTATCGGTTAATATAAAGCGCAGGTCATAATTATTACGCATCACCTTTAAATAAGCCGAGCGGTTTTCAATAAGTTTATACCACAATTTGTTTTTTTGTACATACACCTTTAAATAATTACCTGCCGGGAGATTGTTTTTCCAGCTATCGTCGGTTTTGAAGGAGTCAACCGGATTATGCAGTATGTTTTCGTCGGGCTGCCGGCTGGGGTACTTGTAAAACCGGAGTACATCGTCAGGCCCAATTTTATAGATGTAGGTGTAAAAACTGCTTTGCCTGCTTGGGGTAAGCAGCTTTTGCCCTAATACATGTCCCACAATAAAGCACGGAACAATGGTTAGCAATAAAATCTTTTTATAAAGTGATAACATAATGGGTTAAGTTAATTGTTTAATGACGGTCTTAAGCTCAAAGTTGGATGTGTCGGGTCATGAATTTTAGGTATGAAGCGCGTAACGGACTTTTTAAAACTCAAAACTCAGAACTCACCACTCATTACTCCCACATGATGCACATCTATTTACTTTTCCATAAAGAAAGTTCAGTTTATAAAAACTATTTTTGAGCCGTAATCCCGCTTAGTACACCGGATTAGTAGATTTTTAATTTTATGTGGTATAACAATATATTAGAAACCATTGGCCACACGCCGCTGGTTAAGTTAAATAAGGTAACCAAAGACATCCCGGCAACGGTTTTGGCCAAAATAGAAACAACCAACCCCGGCAACTCCATTAAGGACCGTATGGCCCTTAAAATGATTGAGGATGCCGAAAAAAGCGGTAAACTAAAGCCCGGCGGTACCATTATTGAAGGTACATCGGGCAATACCGGCATGGGCCTGGCTATTGCGGCGGTGATAAAAGGCTACAAGTGCATTTTTACCAGTACCGATAAACAATCAAAAGAAAAATTTGATGCCCTGCGCGCCTTTGGTGCCGAGGTAATTGTTTGCCCAACCAATGTTGAGCCGGAAGATCCGCGGTCGTATTACTCGGTATCATCGCGTTTGGAGCGCGAGGTGCCTAATTCCTGGAAGCCCAACCAGTACGATAACCTGAGCAACTCGCAGGCGCACTATGAGCAAACCGGCCCCGAAATTTGGGAGCAAACCGAAGGTAAAATTACACACCTTGTAGTAGGGGTGGGCACCGGCGGAACCATTTCGGGTACAGCCCGCTATTTGAAAGAGAAGAACCCAAACATCCAGGTTTTAGGCATTGATACCTACGGCTCGGTATTTAAAAAATACAAGGAAACCGGTATTATGGATAAAAACGAGATTTATCCATACATCACCGAGGGCATTGGTGAAGACTTTTTGCCGCAAAACGTTGATTTTAGTCTGATAGACCACTTTGAAAAAGTAACCGATAAAGATGCAGCCCTCATGACCCGCGAAATTGCCCGTAAGGAAGGCATCTTCGCCGGCAATTCAACAGGATCGGCAGTGGCCGGTACACTGCAAATGAAAGACAGGTTTAAAGAGGGCGATGTGGTAGTGATCATCTTCCCCGATCATGGTACCCGCTACCTGGGTAAAATGTATAATGACGACTGGCTGCGCGACCGCGGTTTCCTGAAAGACGGCAAACTTACCGCCCGCGACATCATCGGCAAAAAAGATGTACAGGAAATTATCACCATCGACTGTGAAAAATCGGTGCTGGAAGCAATCAACACTATCAAATCGCTCAATATCTCGCAAATCCCTGTCACCCAAAAAGGCATGGTAATAGGTAAGATAACCGAAAGTGATATCCTGAATTCGCTGTTAGAGAACCCGTCTATCAAATCGCAGCCGGTTAAAAATATTACCACCGCACCGTTCCCGTTTGTTGATCTGAATACCTCTATCGACCGCATCTCGGGCATGATCAATAAGGAAAACATTGCCGTACTGGTTGAAAGCGAAGACGGCAAAATTGAGATTATTACGCAGTATGATATTATTAATGCAATATCGGCCTAACCTCCTGAGGTAAAAGGCGAAAGGTAAAAAGATAAAGGTGTTGTGCTGGGGCATGGCACCTTTTTTAGTTTATATTTGGGTATGAAATGTCTGCTTATATGCCTTCTATTCGTTCCCATATTTTCTTTTGCTCAACAAAAGGATAAAGAAGTGACTGAGTTTTGGAGAACAGAAATAAAAAAAGCAGTTACCAATAAAAAAAATCAGCGGGTAGTTGATATGATTATCCCGGATTCTGCCACGGCTGTTGCTGTTGCAGAGCCTATTTTATTTAAAGTTTATGGCAAGGATGAGATATTGGGCGAAAAGCCCTACAACGTTGATTTTGTAGATGGCTACTGGGCTTTGACAGGAACTTTACCTAAAGGATATTTCGGCGGTACATTTGTTATAATTATGGCTGCTAAAGATGGCAGGGTGATAAAATTAGTGCATTATAAGTAGACTCATCAGAGGGCGCTGGCATGTTTTTCGTTTACGTCTTTATTGAACAAATATATCCCATTCCCGCTTCGCTAAATTCAGGTCGTAAAAATTAAAGCCGATGTCGACTGTTACCGGTTTGTCATTTACCATGAACTTATAATATCGACCATCTGTATCTATAGTGAACTCCTTTTTTGTACGGTGTTGGTTAGGGGTTAATTGGAAACGTGTTTCAAATTCTGTGTTGCAAATTTTTCCTTTGGCAATATAACATAATAATAAAAAAGTGTCTGATGTGCTGATGAATAAAGCATCCTTATATCTTTTAGTCCCCCGTTCAAGTTTAGAATAAGAAGTATATTGAAGTGCCGACATTGTTCCTTGTGGAGATACGCGATTCAATTTTATGTTCTGGTGCAGATTGATAAATGGTTTATAAGCCCAAAAAAAGGTAGGTGGCGCAAAATAGCCTTTATCTGTAATTGATTTTATGATTTTACCACTTTTAACAAACGTCACAGCGGCGTGATCCTCTTCTATTTTATTTTCTGGATAATAGCTTTCTTTCAAAGTTTTTATCCCGGCATGTTTAAAATTATCGATAAGTTCACTGTATTGTTGTTGTGGCACAATGCCGGTAAATAGTCCGGTTCCTACATCGTTTTCGTCAAGGTTGTATCTATAAATAATGGTTCTATCTTTATTCAATTCAACATCAATATGACTATATATATCTTTATATACGCCATCGCTTTCAAAATTTATCACAATCTTGTCAAAATCGGGAAGCGCCTCTTTTTTTTCCTGGTAACGCGTTAATCTCAATGTATCGCTATTCCAAGTCATCACCAAGCTGTCAGGTGTTACTTTAAAAATTTGATGATAATCCCATTTACTTGTTGCGGGATCAAAGATAAAAAGACTATCGTGTTGAAATTTATATTGTGAAAAGTTACCGACATTGGTAGGAACATCTTTGCCATTACTTGTATAATATCCCTGTTTATTTTCAAAAGTGTTATCGCCGTTAAAGGCAAAGCCTGCGGCAAACTGCTCTGTATGTGGCATTATCCCCTGCCAATTCCCCAAAAGAAGTTTCTTGTTGGCCGATTGTTTATTACATGCTAAAAGATGGATAAAGACAAGAAACAAGGTAATTATGATGGCCAAGCGGTTCATGATAAGCTATGATTAAGGTATTGTTGAACGCAAACATACGTGCGTTATTATGATATAAGCTCCTTTTTCATTAAACCGCCTTTGTCTCTTGATAATCCCTATTTTAAAGCGTTAACAGCCTCCTGTGTGGTAAGCACAGTCAGTTTCATCCAAACGGGTGTGGCAGGGTTGCCGTTCTTGTCAACAGTTACGGCGGTTAGCTGGTTTATCAATTCAATGCCTTTTACTATTTCGCCAAAAACGGTATAGTGTCCATCAAGAAAAGGCGTTCCGCCAATGGTGCGGTAAGTGTTGCGCCGGGCTTCGGTAAAATAGGTATTGTACTTTTTTTCGATGGCATCCAGCTCGTCGTTGGTCCAGGTGCGGCCATCTACCATGTAAAATTGGGTGGTGTAGGATGATTCGGTTTTGTTGGCATCCCGGCCCATCGCTACTACTCCCCGGCGATGGTACAGGTCGGCCACAAATTCGGGCGCTATCCATTTCATTTCGGGTTTTAAGGTGCGCCCTTTATCATATAACGAATCCGGGTCGCCGCCCTGTATCACAAAACCTTTCAGTATCCGGTTAAAGGTGGTGGCATCAAAATAATGGCTTTTAACCAGTTTAATAAAATTATCGCGGTGCACCGGTGTTTGGTTGTACAGTTTTACAATACACCATCCCTGTGGCGTTTCTATTTTTACATACGTGTTTTTGGGCTGGGCAAATGAACCCAGGCAGAAGCATAACAAAGCGGCAAACAGGATTAGCGATTTTTTCAAGTTGGTAAAGTTTACAGAAACCAATAAGTACGGTTTCCTGCTTACTAATTTAACTAAAAAACTGCGCTTCGTTGGCAATTTATTTTGATGCCTTATACTATAAAATGATCCAGTCTTTCAATAGCGCCTAAGCGGCGGTATGGCGTTAAATGTAAATTGTATTTGGTTATATTTACGCATCGGGCAAAGGGGCCGTTAAGCCCATATAACCGGGAACAGGTGGGAGAGGGCTTGTTCCAAATTATCAAAAAATCAGCCTTAAACTGGTTCAGCTATGAAAAAATATGTGTTGTTTTCTATTATGATTGTCTGCGTAATGTTTTGCTGTTTTAACAGTTTTGCCGCCGGAGTAGATACGCTGGATATACAAAGCCAGGTTATGCAAAAAAACATTAAAGCTGCTGTGGTGCTGCCCCAGTCATACAAAACCACGCAACAAAACTACCCGGTGATTTACCTGCTGCACGGCGGCCAGGGCAATTACCGCGACTGGCTATCAAAAACCGACGATAAGCTGCTGCTGCACAAACTTGCCGACCAGTATAATTTTATCATAGTTACCCCCGATGCCGGGCTAATGAGCTATTATTTTGATAGTCCCCTGGATAAAAGCAGCCAGTACGAAACCTTTATAACCAAAGAACTGGTAGAAAAAATAGACGGCACCTACCGCACTATAAAAGATAGGAAGGGGAGGGTCATCGCCGGCCTGTCTATGGGGGGGCACGGCGCCATGTACCTGTCGGCACGCCACCCCGAATTATACTGCGCCGCCGGCAGCATGAGCGGCGTAATGAACATTAATACCGCCACCTGGAACGTTCCGGCAGAATTTGCCCAATTGCGCAATAAAAATTTCGAACATTTGCTTGGCCCGCCAAAAGATACCGCGAATCCATACCGCGAATATTCTGCCGTGGGGCTGGCCGATAAAATGAAAGTCAACGATGTAAAGCTGATTTTTGATTGCGGGTTTGACGACATCATGATTAAACCCAACCGCGAACTATACCAACTGCTATTAGCCAACGGAACACCCCACGAATATACCGAACGCCCCGGCAAACACGAATGGCCCTACTGGAGCAACGCCGTATCCTACCAGTTCCTTTTCTTTCAAAAAGTAATGAGTAGTATCAAGTAATAAGATTTTTTGAGCGGAGAGTATCGGTTAGTAGTGTTCTTCGGGGTAAGGGGCATTACTATATGATTTTGGTGACCTAATGACTGGCTTGCACAGTTCCCGATTGCTGCGCTCGTGACATAGGTTTATGGCTGGATGTATTACCGCAGCTGTCTTGATACTTGATACTTGATACTTGCGACTTGATACTTTTTTATGCAGCTATCTTGATACCTGATACTCGCTACCTGATACTAGATGATGTCCATCAGCTATTCCGGTGACACTGGTCATTTTCTGCAAAGATGGGCTTACCTAAATTGCCGAAATAAAAACCAGGAGAAGCCATGAATGGAATTATTATATATCAGGGTAAATACGGGGCAACAGAGCAGTATGCGCAATGGCTGGCCGGTGCGCTGCACATGCCATTTTTGAAAGCAGACGAGGTTACGCCCACCATACTTGCCGGTTATGACCTGGTGATTTTGGGTAGTTCTGTTTACGTTGGTAAATTAACCATTGGACGATGGCTGAAACGGAACCCTGACTTACTGGCAGGGAAGAAGCTGTTTTTATTTATTGTGTGCGGCACATCGGCCGAAGATAAGGCGGAGCAGCAAAAGTTGCTGCAGACGAACCTGGAACCCGAGGTTATGAAAACGAAGGGGATATTCTTTCTGCCCGGGCGGTGCGCTGTTTCCAGACTGTCGTGGAAAGATCGCTTTGTTTTAAAAATTGGGGCTATGCTGCAAAAAGATCCCCAAAAGAAAGCTGTTATGAACCATGGGTTTGACCATATGGATAAGAAAAATTTGCGGAGCCTGATTTTGGCGGTAGGCCTGGAATGTGAATTGAAAGGGGCGGCGATGCCTAACGCAAACGGGACGCACTGAAATGTTGGGCAAACTGAACGAGACGCAGATTGAAGCACTGCTTAAAAGGCAGGTAACCGGGCGCATAGCGTGTACAGATGCCGGTGTGCCCTACATTGTGCCGGTGAATTATGTTTACGATGGAAAACAGGTTATTGGGCACAGTACAATGGGTAAAAAGATGGAGATAATGCGCAAGAACCCGCGCGTATGTTTCCAGGTAGATGAGATTAAAACCATTTTTAACTGGCAAAGCGTGATTGCCTGGGGACGGTTTGAAGAGATTACCGATATTACAGAAAAGGAGCAGGCCATGATGGCTATTACCCACCGCTTGATGCCTTTTGCCGAAAAAGCGGCACATCATCCTTCCCACGGTTTAGCAGAAAAAGAAGAGGATATCGGCACCAAACTCGACCTCATTTTATACAAAATTGTGCTGGTTAATAAAACCGGCCGGTTTGAACGAAGTTGACGCGGCTGCAGAGGTTTGGTGTCCCAACAGTCGTCTTCAGATATGTCATGAGCTTTCCTCGAAATAATCGCCTGCGAGGACACAAACGGTGGATGTGGAACATAGGTCTTTGTCCTCACAGACCCCGGATATGGTTTTAGCCTATGAACCATCAACCATGATCCATGAACTAAAATCCCTACCAATCACACCTGCTTAATATTTTTTAGCCCCTATTAAACCCCAAAACTTACCTATACTGTATTAACTTTTATATATTTGACCTTACAATCAGCAAATCACAGCTGAATTTATTTTTATGACAGTTCTCGCAAACGGGATAGGTGAAAAGTACGAATTGGTTGTAGGCCTTGAGGTACATGCCCAGCTATCCACTTTAAGTAAGGTTTTCTCGGCCGATTCTGCCGCTTTTGGTGCCGGGCCTAATCAGCACGTCAGTGCCATATCTTTGGGGCACCCCGGTACTTTGCCTTTTTTAAATAAACGCGCGGTGGAGTATGCGGTGAAAATGGGCCTGGCCTGTAACTGCACTATCAACCTGAATAACAGTTTCGCCCGTAAAAATTATTTCTACGCCGATTTGCCCAAAGGTTACCAGATAACGCAGGATCATGCCCCTATATGCCTGGGTGGTTATGTGCCTGTAAAACTGGCCGATGGCACCGAGAAAAACTTAGCCATCCACCACATCCACATGGAAGAGGATGCCGGCAAAAGTATGCACGACCAGCACCATGCTGATTCGCTTATCGACCTGAACCGTGCCGGTGTGCCCCTGCTGGAAATTGTTACCCAGCCCGATATGCGCAGCGCCGAAGAGGCCGGCCAGTTTTTGACCGAAACCCGGAAAATACTGCGTTACCTTGATATTTGTGATGGTAACATGGAAGAGGGCAGCATGCGTTGCGATGCCAATATCTCCGTTCGCCTGCGTGGCGCTACCGAATATGGTAACCGTTGCGAGGTAAAAAACCTCAACTCTATCCGTAACGTGCAGCGTGCCATTGAACACGAGTTTGCCCGCCAGGTAGCCGTGATTGAAGCCGGCGGCCATATTGACCAAAACACGCTTAACTTTAATGCCGATACCGGCGAAACATCGGTATTGCGCAGCAAGGAAATGGCCAACGATTACCGCTATTTCCCCGAACCGGATTTAATGCCGTTGGCGCTTACCGAGCAATACGTTGATAACATCCGCAAAAGTTTGCCGGCACTGCCCAGCCAGCTTTACCATAAATACCTTGAATTGGGCTTGTCGGCCTATGATGCTTCGGTTATTACTGCCGATAAGGATGTGGCCCATTATTTTGAAGAGCTGATAAAAGCTACCGACCATTATAAAGCCGCCGCCAACTGGATTATGGGCGCGGTAAAATCATACCTGAATGATCATGACGTGGCCATTGGTAACTTTGCTGTTACCCCGGCCAACCTTGCCGGCCTCATCAAACTAATTGACGCGGGCGTGATAAATAATTCTGTAGCTTCGCACAAGTTATTCCCCGCCATGATTAAAGAACCGGGCAAAAATGCCGATGAACTGGCTAAGGAGCTTAACCTGTTAATCAGCGCGGATAATGAAGATGTAAACCAGTTTATAAAGGCCGCCATTGCCAAGTTTCCGGATAAGGTAAAAGAGTACCAAAAAGGAAAAAAAGGTGTGTTGGGCTTATTTATGGGCGAGATTATGAAGCTATCGAAAGGTAAAATCGATCCGCAGAAAACAAACCAGTTATTGATCAAGGAATTAGAAGTAAAGTAGTAATGAAATTAAAAAATCTGGCAGTTTACAGTTTGCTGTGTTTAACTGCATTTGTTTATTCATGTAAAGATAATTCGCAGTTTACCATTAACGGTACCATTAAAAACCCCGGCAGTTTAAAGCTGGTTTATTTAATTGAGGCCGATAGCAGCCAGCTTAAAGTGGTAGACTCAACCACGTTGAGCGAAGATGGCAAATTCCAATTCAAACACGTGGCGCCTTATGCCAATTTATATAAGCTGCGGATAGGCGGCGCGGGCGGCGGCGATCAATCGGCGGCAGCAAACAATGTGTACGACCTGATTGCGAAAAACGGCGATGATATTGATTTTGAAACCGACAGTAAAGACGCTTCACATGTCTATACTATCAAAGGCTCTGACGATTCGGACAAGATAAAAGAGTTTAACAAGATCAGTAATTTTTACGGTGAGAAAAATTCAAAGCTTGTGGCCGAGTACCAGGAAAAATCACAGGCCCTGGGCAAACAATCAGATTCATTGCTGAAAGTTTATATGCCTACCTTCCAAAAAAATGTGGCCGAATATGGCGCTGCTGTTTTAAAGTTTGTAAATGATAACAAATCGTCGCTGGCGGCCTTTTATGGCGCAACATCATTAGATGTTTATAAGTTTGAACCGCAACTGGTGGCCTATGCCGATGATATTAAAGATAATTTTAAAGATAACCCGGCGGTGCAGTCGTTCGTCAAACAGATGAATAAAATTAAGCCGGTATCCATTGGTCATAAAGCCCCCGATTTTACCACTACCGGTATAGATGGTAAACAGGTTAGCCTGGCCGACTATAAAGGCAAATATGTAATGATTGATTTTTGGGCATCATGGTGCGCGCCTTGCCGCCAGGAAAACCCTAACGTGGTTAAACAATATGCCGCATTCCATTCAAAAGGCTTTAATATTTTAGGCGTATCCTTAGATAAGGATAAGGCTGCATGGCAAAAAGCTATTAGTGATGATAAGCTGGAGTGGGCTCACGCATCGGATTTAAACAGCTTTGAAGGGCCCACAGAAAGGTTGTACAATATCGAGGCTATCCCCTCAAATTTCATCATCGACCCGGCCGGAAACATCGTTGCCAAAAATATTACCGGCGCCGATTTGGAAGCTTTTTTAACCAAAACGTTCAAGTAGGTTCAATTTATCGTTAAGAAAAAGTAACCATTAACAATTTGTTAATATTTGGATAACTTTGTGATGTTGTAAAGTGTATACTTTTATACAAAAAAATTAACGCATCATGAGCAGCTCTCCAAAACAGAAAATTCTTATTGTTGATGATGAACCGGATATTTTAGAGTTGATAGAATACAACCTTAAAAAAGAAGGCTACCAGGTGTTTTTGGCCCGCAATGGCCAGGAAGCCGTAGCCGAGGCCAAGAAATCACTACCTGATCTTATTGTACTTGACATTATGATGCCTAAAATGGATGGCATCGAGGCTTGCCGCATTATGCGTACCATGCCCGAATTTAAAAATACCTTTATGGTGTTTTTAACCGCCCGCAGCGAAGAATACTCAGAAATTGCAGGCTTTAACGTAGGCGCCGATGATTATATAGCTAAACCGATAAAGCCCCGTGCCCTGGTAAGCCGTATAAACGCCATTTTGCGCCGCAACTCGCCAACCGAAGAAACACCTGACAACAAACTTGAAATTGGCGACCTGGTTATCGACCGCGAAGCCTACCTGGTTTACCAAAAAGGTGTAAAAGTGGTTTTGGCCAAAAAAGAGTTTGAACTGCTATACCTGCTGGCCTCAAAACCCGGCAAAGTTTACACCCGCGAGGTAATCCTGAAAAACATCTGGGAAGACTCGGTAGTGGTAACCAACCGCACCATCGACGTTCACATTCGCAAACTGCGCGAAAAACTTGGTGATGAGGTAGTTGCAACCGTTAAAGGTGTAGGGTATAAGTTTGAAGCGTAAGCCCCTAACTCCCTGAAGGGGGAATTTTTGATTAGCATATTTGAAGCTTTGATTTTCTGAAAGAAAATCGGAGCTTTGTTTTTTGGGGCGTTGCCTGCGGCCGGGCCATCCGTTCATACGCGCACAGGGGCATTAGGCGCGGGCCGGTATCCACTTTTGTCCCTAACGCTATTGTCTGAACCGGAATTTATCGAATTTAAGAATTACCAGAATTTAAGAAGCGAATTCGAGAAATTCTGAAAATTCGTTTAATTCGAGTTCAGATAACCCCTCCCCCAAATCAAAAAATAAAACTAATCGCCGCCCAATTTGTATACCAGTTAACAAAATTTCCCCCGATGAAAAAAATAGCCTGCATAACCATAGCATTTGTGCTGATACTTAGCGTTTGTTTCGCTGCAATAAACAGCCTTACAGGCAAATGGGCAGGGCCGGTTACATTGCCTGGGAACAAGCCCTTTCAGCTCGGGTATAATTTTAAAGTGGATAGCGGCAAACTTACCGGCACCGCACTAACCCCGGCCGGTGAGGTAAATATTACCGATGGCATGATAAACGGCGACGATTTTTCGTTTAACGTGCCTGTGCCTAATGGCAACGCCCCGCATACCGGAAAACTGTATGCCGATAGCATTGCCCTGCATTTTGTGTACGAAGGGCAGCATTTGGCGGCTACGCTGAAAAGAACCAATTAAAAAGGCCCGCAAGTTACCCCGCGGACCTTAACCCCCCTCTGATCGAAAAAAACTATTGTTGTACTACCTGTGCTTTTAAGCTTACAATAATTTTGCCCAGTGAGCCTATTAAGTTTGATGGCAGTTTATTTTTATTAGCGCCTTTAACAACATCGTCAACAAAGGCGTCAAAATCGGCAGCAGTGGCTTTGCCATTCATGCGCGGATTCTTTGCCGGGTCGTGGGCATCAACCATATTGTCGCCTGTGTAAGTGAAGTTTTTTGCGCCTGTGGCAACAGCTACAAAAGTAGTCAGGTTGCCGCTCAATTCGGTAAAGCCCGATAGGTTGCCTTTGGTTACTTCGGATAGCAGCACGGTAAAATGGCCGTTTATCCTGCTATCGCCGGCAATAACAAATATGGTGCTATCTATAACCGAGCGGATACCTAAGCGCCCTTTTTCGATGGTGGTACCTGGTTTTGCCGGGTCCGATACCATTACCGATCCGCCTAACGAATCATATAAAGTAGCTTTTACCGGTGTTACCGATGAATTACTGCTGCAAGCCTGCAGAGCGAACATAGCGCTAACGGATAGCGCGATTAACGTTGAAGTGTTTAGTAGTTTTTTCATGTTTTTTAAAGATTAGATTACCTGGGTTATTAGTTTGTAAATTTTATAGGTGTATGATGATTTGGCAACCGGGCAGCCACTTTTTAAGCTTTGGGCATCGGGCATGTAGCGATCGGCTTTTAGGTCAAGGGCTTTTTTAAGGTTATCAACTACCTGTGTGCCACTGGTTTTAACCGGGAAAAAAGTAAAGATAACGGTGTTCGATTCGGGGTTAACCATTACATGGTCAATTCCCTTTTGCTTGTACATCCAGGCGGCAATGTTATTGGCATCCCTGGTTGTTATGGGCTGCTTAATATCAATGCGGGCCATTACTTTGGTATAGGCATCGGGTGCCGGCCGATAAACAAAATAAATGTGAATGGCCAATACAAAAAACAAGAACACGAAAGTTGATAAACCGTAAATGACGATTTTTTTTACTGTACTTTTTTTCATGAGGATAGGCTTTTGATTTTAATATCTTAATTATGTTTGTTGCGAAATTTTACATTTCTATTATGAAATACGGTGCTTTAATTCTCCCGGTTTTTACATGTCGATAAATAACCTACTTTAATTTAGAGTACTCTGAATAGTGGTAAAAAGATGTTTGGGAAAGTGGCTTAAAAAAGGGAGAATGGTAGCTGCGTATTTTTACAGGGGCCAATTAGGTAGCTGTGAAGATTAGTTTTTAGCGATAAATTTATTAATCGCTTCTATAATGAAGGTGAAATAAAGTGCAGAAACGCCTTAATTCCAAGCTGCTGATCTGCCGCTGATAATTGCCTTTGGCCGGGCCATTTGTTCATAGGTGCTTAAGCGCGGCCAATAACCAATTTGTTCTTAATGCGCTTGTTTGAGGTGGTGTTTGTTTTCTTAAGTTAATAACGGACTTAACGGCCCGCTAATACGATCAATGGATTATTTTTCGTAATCTTATTTTTGCATTATCCGTTACCGTCAACATTTTATTAGTGTTGCTCATATCCAGGTTGTTGCAGCCTAAACAAAAGGTTATGAAACCCGTTATTACATGTTTTTCATTAAATATAACTACGCCAAATTCTGATGTAAAGCAATCTTCAAAGCGGGTCTTTTGATAGGAGTGCTTGCTCAGCAAAATTTCCGTCAGCGTATTTATGTCGGCAACGCTTAGTTTTTTGATCTTATGAAAACAGGAATCAACCTTATTGTTGGCAATAATTGGTGGGCTTTTTGAATCGAGGCAATCATGCGTATTGCGCTGCATTTTATATAAATCAATAAACCTGGCTTGTTTTAAGGTGTTTTCGGCCTTTGTACCCAATTGCTGGCCAGCACAAAAGTTGGCAAAAGAGGAGACGAAGAATATCGCTAATAGATATTTCATTAAACTTTAATGGTTAAGATCGTTGGTTCTTATACGTTAAGGTAGTTTATTTCCTTACGGTCAGCGATGTTAAAATCGCCCTCATCTCTACCGAATCGACGCTACTGCAGGCTACTTTTGACAGGTGTACATTTACAAACAGATCTTTACCTAACATGGCATAGCCATACATATTTTTTTGTGCAAAGTTGGCACCATCCATCACCACATTATTTTGCCGGTACATGAAATCGTCGGTTGGGGCACCCCAGTCCTCATTATTGCGCTCCATGGGTTTTAGTTTGGAGTAGTTTGAAAAATAAGCAAACGGATAGGCCGGGCTGATATCGGGGCCGCCAATGGCTACTTTTAGCGCATCAACCAGTTGCAATTTTTCATCGTCATTAAGTTTGTAATATAAAACAGAACAAATAAAACCGTCCTGTTCTGCGTAATAGTAATAATCGGTACCGCGCCATTCTTTTTTGAATTTTTTAAACCGGCTGCTTGCCAGTGTAAATGTGGTTCCGTTTCTTTTGGGGTAAGCAAATTCAAACAGGGTACTGTCTGCTATTTTAAAAGCAAGTAACCCGATAACAAGAGCGGTTGCTAAATAAAAAATATTTTTTTGTTTCATGGTGTTAAGGCTATAAGTACAGTGCTACAGTCAAATATAGGTTTTATGTTGGATTATGAAATACTGTGCGCTTATTAATGGCCGACTGTGTAATGTTGGATAACCGCCTGCGTTGTAGTTTCCCTGTACCCAGGTAATTTACACGGCGAACTGAAGATTATGCTGTTTTTTTTAACTTTAATCGTCATGGAATTTAATGCCGCACAACTATAACATCACCAGATAATATGAAAGAAGCCAGGATACAAACCTTACACCCCGATAAGGATAAACAAAACAAAATTATCTCGGCCGAAAAGTATGAAGTGATCAAAGCGGCCATCCTGCAAATTTTGCAGGAGCAAAGCCTCACCCATACCCAGCTGATGCAGGCCCTTCATGATAAGGTGCATGTCACATTCGCCGGTAATGCCCACTGGTACGGCGAAACCGTGAAGCTGGACCTTGAAGCGCGTGAAATAATTAAACGGGATACGGCTAAGCCGCCGGTTTACAGCATTCATAAACTCTAAACCCCTCAATAGAAAACAGAAGTGAACATAGCATAATATCAAACACTGAATTTTGAATGTTCAGCACCGAAATGCTTTCCTCATTATTTGATATCTGACAGGCGGGGTTAATATTCACTGTACCCTTGGCATCAACAACAAATGCCTGCTTCCGGAAGAAAGCAGGCATTTGAAAGAGACTTATACTTTTGAACAACTATTTTTTCGTTGTGGTGAAACCGCCGTTGACTGATAATTCCGTCGCTTTGTCGTTCATTTTTGGGAGTTGATAAAATTAAAAACCATACATCCCACCCGAAACGGAAATTTGCTCGCCCGTAATCCACGCTGCATCGTCGGATGCAAGGAAAACGGCAGCTTTCGCAATGTCTTCGGGCTGGCCTCTGCGGCCAAGTGGTGTTTTGTCAACAAACATCTTTTCATACTCACTGCCGGCGGTAACGCCCGCGCTGGCTGCGCCTTCGGTTGCTGTAGCGCCTGGCAAAATAGAATTGATACGAACTTTTTTAATACCCAACTCCTTGGATAAAGCTATGGTGAAGGCATCCAATGCCGCTTTAGTTGAAGAGTACAATGAGGCATTTTGAAGAGGGTATTTACTTGCACCCGAACTGATATTGATAATGTTACCACCCTTGCCGCCGAAAAGTTTCAAAGCCGCCTGGATGGTCAATATTGGACCTAACACATTCACGTTGAAGCTTTGGTGGAAATCTTCTACCGAAATTTGTTCAATAGGTGCATATCCTTGAGATACCGCATTGTTTACCAAAATGTCCAGCGTACCGAAAGCATTCTCAGTTTCTTTAAACAATTTGGTTACATCGGCTTCTTTAGATACATCGGCCTGTACTGCAATGGCTAAGCCTCCATTGTCGGTTATCTCCTTAACCACCTTATCTGCGCCTTCTTTACTTGAGGCATAATTTACAACTACTTTTGCGCCTGCTGCTGCGAAGTGTTTGGCAATAGATGCGCCTATTCCTTTTGAAGCACCGGTAACTACCGCTACTTTGTTTTTTAATTTACTCATCATTTTTGTATTTTAATGTATTCAAATTCTTCCCGATTTTTCCGTTCTGAATCATATCCAAAGATGCTGTATTGTAACGAACCGGGGGTTGATATGAATCATTAAATAGGCTTGATATAGGTCAATTCAAGGTGATGATCTAAATCACATTGGCCTGATAAGTAATTGTAAAATAGTGACTTATGATAGCATATAAAAACAAAGTAGCAGAAAGCCAGGCAGGTTACAACGGCTTATATTCCATTGCCAAGCACTTTTTTTGCATTCAGAGAGATAGATTGACGAGGCTCTATTTAATAGAGTTTTTCTTTAGCCTGCTCAACGTTTCCGGGGATAAACCCAGGTAAGAAGCGATCATGTTTTGCGGGAAACGCTGCAGAAATTGCGGATAATTACTAATCAAATCCTCGTAACGTTCTTCGGCCGTATAGCTCATTGCGGCCTGCATTCTTTTCTGACTTGCAATGGTGTTATTTTGACTTATTACGTTCGCCATTGCTGAAAAGGCAGGTATATCCTTCAAAAACTCCTCAATTTGAGCATTGGTTGATTGCAGAACCTCCAGGTTCTCCAGCGCTTCAATATTAAAGCGACTTGGGGTTAACTTGTAAAAGCTTTCAAAATCGGCCAGCCACCAGTTTTCCAAAGCTAATTTCAGGATATGTTCATGCCCTTTGTCATCTACTGTAAAGGTCCTGGCAGACCCTTTTACAATAAACCCGATATACCTGCATACGTCTCCTTCCTGTAAAAAGTATTGCCGTTTTCGAAGTTTTTTTGGTTTAAAATGGGCCATCAGCAAATGCTTATCATCCTCCGAAAGCAGTTTGCCTGATATTTCCTGAATGTAATCGAAAAACGTTTCAAAACTGGACATCGTTCAAAGATATAATTATCCGCAATTTACTCAAGCCGCCTGATAAAAGACTAAAAAATATAACGAGGTGGGGATTTGCCGCAAGTTCATGCTCAGCAAAAAATCCCTGCTTCGTAAAGAAACAGGGATTTAAGAGACAATTTAATCAAACTATGGTTTCCTTGTCAACGAGGTGGGATCGCATCGAAATTTGCGACTACTATTCATCAGCTGAACTTGACAAGGTCCTGAAATATGAGTTTACCCCAGGTGTTTCCGTGTGCCTGCACAAGCAGTCCGCCCTCCGAAAGCCCGCCAAGTTTGACCGGCGCAAAACCGAGATTTTCCGCAAGCGCAGCAATCTCTGTTGCTGCGCTGTCATCGTCGCTTGCCAGGAACACAACTCTCCGGCCACCATGTACGGCCGGGTCCTGGCCAAGAATGGCGGCTCCCAAATGGTTGAAGCCCTTAACCAGTTTTCCGCCGGTGAAGGCCTGGGCCACTAATTGACCGGAAGGCAGTCCTCCCAGCTTCTCGGGGGGCACACCGTAGGCATTGGTCACATCTACGATGGTTTTCCCCTGCCAGTTGGGCAGCGCCTTCGCAACATCCGGGTGCGACTCAAAACGCACAGCCAAAAAGATGACGTCAGCCTTAACGGCTTCCGCCAGTGTTGCGGGAATGATCTCTGATCCGATCTCAGCCGCGTCGGATGCAAAGCTTTCCGGGTCGCGGGTGGTTGCAACGGATACTTTGATGCCCTTGCGTGCAAATGCCTTAGCCAGGGCCTGGCCTATCTTGCCGAAGCCGATAATTGCGTAGCTTGCTGCTTTATTTTCTGATTTACTCATTTTGAAAATTATTTTAATTATTTAATGGCACGGGTACATCCCCGTGCCGGTGTGAGGTTAATTACTTAGCCAAATAGGTCATACCGCCATCAACAAGGAGTTCGGCGCCAAGCATGAACGAAGAATCGTCGGAGGCCAGGAAAACCGCTGTTTTACCAATGTCGGCTGGTTGCCCAATTCGGCCTATCGGCATTTGATCTGCAAAGTGCTTTTTTACCGCTTCCATTTGTTCTGCCGGAACAAACTTGTCAAATGCCGGCGTATCTGTTGTACCTGGTGTGATCACATTTGCCCTGATCTTTCTATCTAAAAGGTCGCTTGAAAATCCTTTGGCTAAATAGATAACAGCTGCCTTTGCAGCGCCGTAAAGCGTAAAATTTGCATATGCCCGATGTGCAGCGTTCGACCCGATCAAAATAACAGAGCCACCATCATTCATATAGGGCAATGCTTTTTGAACAGTGAAGTAAACACTTTTCAGGTTCAGGTCAATTGCCTTGTCAAAGTCGGCTTCGCTAAAAGTTGCCACGGTTCCTACAGTTCCTGCACCCGCATTGGCTACAATCACATCTATTTTACCAAATTTTTCGGCTGTCTCTTTGAATACCCTTTCCAGGTCGGCAAGGTTGGTTACATCGGCATTTATGGCTATAAAGTTATCTCCAAGCTGGGCCACGGCACTATCTAAAGTTTCCTGGTTTCTGCCCACAATAGCTCCTTTAGCACCTTCACTTTTAAATTCCTGTGCAATGCCAAAGCCAATGCCACTATTACCGCCTGTAATAACTACTACTTTATCTTTTAATCTACTCATTTTTAATTTCTATTTAAATTTGTTTCGCAAAGATATTGCCAATAGTTTATATTTGTAACTATCGACAGTATATTCTGGTTACCATTGGGTAACTACAATTTTAAATGATATGAAGGACGAACGATTTTGCAACTCGAATTGCCCGTTTACAAGGGCTATTGGCACTATTGGTAATAAATGGAAGCCGATAATTATAAATGTAATTGGCACCCGTACCATTCGTTTTGGCCAGCTGGATTCTATAATACCACTCATTTCAAGGAAAGTACTAACCGAACAACTAAAAGAGTTGGAAGAAGACGGACTATTGGAAAGATTGGCCTATAAGGAACTGCCACCCAGGGTGGAATACAAGTTGTCTGAAAAAGGCCTGGCATTTTTGCCGATTTTAGAACACATCAAAGAATGGAATTTAAAATATGAAGTAGCTTTAGTGCCTAAGGAGAATGATAGGGTAACTTATGCCGGATAATGTAAATTGAAACCTGCAATGAAGGGGAAATGGAAGATTGCTATTATCTCGTTGATTCGCCGTCCCCTTCGTCCCCCGCGGGGACAGAAAACCACGTGGTTGGCACGTATGTTTTCGGGTAAATAATCAGGACCAACGGTTGACTTACCTGCACCGTTTGAGCCGGTGATCAAATAAAGCGTGGGCATTACAAACCAAGACGTTTCCGTAAACGGTCACGATCCCTGGCTCCAAGGTTTTTAATAGGGATAAAATCATTTTTGCCCTGAACAAAAGTTACCAGTTGGATGGTTTGATCGGGATACTCCAGGTAACACTGGTTTTTTGGCAAGCCTTCTACATTGATCATGAATGGCTGCCCCGATACCAAAGTTTCAGTCCGTAAACGCCTTACAGCATTAGTAGCTATATTTTCCAGTACTTCAGTCTCACTCATAACAGTATTCTTTTTATCATCTACAGCAACAACAAAAGCTGTGCTATTTCTATATCAAATATAACACATATTGTACTAATTACAGTCATCAAAGTATCTAACTGTTGTATCAATTAACACCTCTGTATCACCATCTCAAGCTGCACTATCATCAGTATTGCATTTTTTAATTGGGACAGCATCAATAAAGAATTATTACCTCTCCACCACCCCGCGCAATTTTTCAAAAGTACTTGTCCAGCCCGCCAAATAGTTGTGGGCCGATGCGGTGCCTACGCCGTTATGCTCAAAATGCATCAGCGTATCCGTGCCGCTTTGCTGCAACCTTACCACAACCTGCGATGTTACCCCAGGCTCGTTTTGCCAGCACCAGGTAAAGCTGAGTTCATGAGGTGGCGTAATCGTTAAATAGGTACCAAAACAAGTATGCTCCATCCCGCTGCTATCCCTGAAACTTACCCGGAACCCTTTGCCGGGCTGTGCGTCTGCTTCGGCGCTAAGGCCCTGGCCATCCGGGTCCGACCCAAACCATTGCAGCATGGTGGCGGCATCCGTCCAGGCATGCCATACGGTGGTTATGGGGGATTGGAAGGTGGTTTGGATGGTGATAGGGGCGGGGGGCATGGTTAGTGAAGTTTAATTTAAGTCTAAAATAATTAAAAGGTTTTTTTATAATTCAGATATTAAAAAACAAAATCACTTTTTTTTGGCATCCCATATTTCCCGCATTAATGGAGTAATTGCAAATCCGTCTTCAGTTTCAACTTCATCATCATAAAGTGTCCAGTAAAATATCGTGGATTTATGAATGTCAAAATCCGCATGTAAAAATGCGGCGGTTTTATAGCTATATAGCTCAAAATCTTCACCTTGAAGTTGATCTAAAGCGTATAAAATTCCTTCCATTAATAGAAACTTCTCATCGTCGTCAAGCAATTTGGGATACTCCTGCAGGCAAAAGCCTAAATCAATGTGTTTAGACACTTCAAGAGGCCAATCCTGCATCCCGCTTTCATAGGGCCACTTGAACTTTTCAATTATTGAAAGGAATGCCTTTCGGGTGTAAAAGCCACGATGCGGTTCGGGAGTATTCATAATAGCCAAAGTTAATATTTAAACGTTATTCGGATATCCTAAATATCGCATAAAGGCGCGGCGTTCCATAAAGTTCCATTTTAAGTTTTGGGAAATAATAGCCCATGCCCCGGTTAGGGATGTAATCTGGATAAACGTTAGTAATATCCCTGTCATAATTCTTTTTATGAGCAATCATTTCAAGTTGTTCGTACATGTTTCCACTAAATCTTTTTACGAAAGTGCCTCTTTTATGAGTCATAAAAATGGTATTTAAACACATCATAATGTTAATATGGTCGGTATCTGAAATTGCCGACAATGTTTCTGTTTGAAGCAATTTAATCGCCCTTTCGACACGGTTGTTAAATTCGGCAAGCGAAATTGTTTGAGAAGAATCCGGGTTAAATCCTCCTTTTGATAATTGGCCGAAGGATTTATTGTTAGCAAATACAAGGCTTGCGGTTATTAAAAGGAATGCAAAACATTTTTTTATTAAATGCATATGACAATGGTTTGACTTAGAATAACTTTTTAAGTTTGAAAATAGTATGTGATAGCAAAAAACATTAATACTGATATACATATTTTTCATTACGTTTGTTAACCTACATTTTAAAAATGCTTAAACCATTCCTTATTACGCTATTAGTATTTCTCTGCTTTGGGGGCGTCTGCAGAGCACAAAAGCTTTACATCTGGTGTCCTCCAGAACAAGAAGTAAAACCACGAACCGGCTTTTTAGAAAACGAGAATATCAACCTTGTCGTGTTTGATGGCCGAAGTATCCCTAAAAATAGTAAGGTTGAATGTGAAAGCCTAAGTGTTGAACAAGGTTTAATGGAATACATTAAAAAAACTTACCCCTCTTGTAAAATAACCACGCTTAGCGAATCCGAATATTACAAAAAATCAGAGCCAGGAAAAATTACCATTAAAATTGGCATTGCGGCTTATCAGGCTGGTTTTGGAACTGACATCAGTATTGGAATTGGTAGTGTAGGTGGAAAATTCTCTTACGGTATTTTCCCAAAAGGAGAATGGAATGCTTTAACAAGTTACTTCGTTCAAATTTTTGATAATCGTAAAACCGATGAAAAAAAATACAGCAGGGAGATTAGTAGTGTAGTATCCAAATCTAACATGTGGGGATATAAAACTGCCCGGACTTGTTTGTTTTCCAGTTATGATAAATCAAATCAAGACTTACTTTCGTTTGTGGAAAGTTCGTTTATGGAATGATTATAGACATAATAATTATCAACTTCGCAAACTATGTTGTAAAGCATGACACAACTGGAATTCATCAGCAGGCAACTTTCAAGGGCAGAAAATAAAACATTTGAACACTATGTGGTTACACGGATTTGGCATCTATTAAATGATACGGAAATAAAATTTGTAACACAACAATATGTTAAAAGACCTACTGGAATTGCTTTGACAGATATGTTTTTTCCACAGTTGAAAGCACACATTGAAATAGACGAATTTCATCACAAATTACAAATTGAAGCCGATAAAGTTAGGGAAGCTGACATACTATCTGCGTTAGATCACAAAATCATCAGAATAGATGTAACGCAACCTTTAATAAAGATTAACGATGCGATAGATTCTATAATAAATGAGCTCAAAGAGATAAAAAATGCTTTAACAGATTTTAAGCCTTGGGACTTTGAGGCTGAACAAGATCCTATGACCTATATAAAAAGAGGGTACATTGACCTTAAAGATGACGTTGCTTTTAAAACTATGGTTGATGCCGCAAATTGCTTTGGAAACAATTATAAACCTAAGGGAATTTGGAAAGGTGCAGCAAAGAATCTGAAAGACCTTAACACTTTTATCTGGTTTCCCAAGCTGTACCCTAATAATGAATGGCATAATAGCATTTCGGCTGATGAGGAGACTATCAGGGAGTATTGTGAAATAGCGGCCAGAAGGCAAAATCATATCCAGGTAGCCTTAAAAGATGCAGTATATAGTAGAATTGTTTTTGCTCGAGTACGCAGTCCGTTGGGAGATATAATGTATAGATTTAAAGGCGAATACAAAATAGATGTCGAAGCAACCAACAAGTTGAACGAAGTAGTCTTAAGGAGAACCAAAACAAGAGTAGATACATTTAATCAAACTTTTAAATAATATGGCGGAGAATATATTTAATAGTATAGAATTCAATCATGAGTTATTTGAAAAATTAAGACGTTCCAAGCATGAGACTTTGAATGTCGATAAATACAAATGGTTTGAATTGTCGTACAATGAATTTAGAAATTCCCCATTAAACAATAAAAAAGATTTAATTCACCTAATAGCATTTGCATATTCATGGATGCCTACCATGGCGCAATTTAAATCCACTCTTCCTGAAAATTTAGATGAATTGATTAATAAAATAAATAGTTTTAACGGAATAAATAGTTCAACCGAATTTGTAAGTAGAGAAACTGAAGTAAAAGAAGTTTTATTATTACTTATCCCGATTGTAAACAATTCAATTGTTGGAACATCAAAAGTTCTTCATTTCGTCAATCCGAGATTGTTTTCAATCTTTGACAGTCGAGTACTAAAGGGACTAAATAACGTACTTGCTCAAGGAGGTGCAAAAAAGATTCCCGAGTACATAATATCCGACAAAATCAAAGCCATTCCGTTGTATGTTGAATACACAAAGCTAATGTTGCGATGGCTTGAGAATATCGGCTACATAGAACCAAATATTACTTTGCGCGATATTGAAGTTTTACTTTACCTAAGCGATACAGTAAAAGCACTGTTTTAACCTACAATAAAATATTTTCAACATGGCTATACCTGATAGCATTATATTTTCTATTCATTTAACAGAACCTAAAGGAATTACCTTTGGCGAAGTCAGAACTATCAAAGATGATGACACTAAACTACTATATTTAAAACGGAGGCTTGAAGATTATCTACTAAATCAAATTGATCCAATATCCAATAGAGAAAAAGTACAAACCCCATTTTCCCTGACAGTTTTAACTTGTGTAGCCGTTGAAACCTTAGGTCGAGTTGTTCAACCCGTTTTATTATTGAAAAGAGATGACAAAAAAAAGAATGAAATATCAAAGGTAGTATCAGTGCATATCTATAGCATGCTTGATAAGAAACTGTCAAGGCAGCTAAGTCAAAATTTTAAGAAATCGATGAAAGCGTTGTGGCCAAAGGAAGACATAAGTAAGATATCCAGCTATGCCGAAATTTTCCATAATTATCTGAGAACCTCTTTTATGCATGGTTACAGAGCAAAAAACGTTTTTCTAAGTGCCGAATTGCAAGAAGGCTGGTCATTTGAAGATGGTTTTTTAGTTATAAACCCGTATTGGTTTTGGGAATCTTACAAGCGAGTATTTCAAGAGCAATTCTTATTGATTTCTGACAAAAAAGAAAAGAATAACCCAATTAGGAGGAATGCATTAGATTATTTCCATTCTTTATTACATGATGATGAAACAGGTTTATAATTCGGATTTAGCCTGGGGTCGGTGTTATCACCGCAGCACTTCCAGTTGGCCTTACGGAAGCCTGGTATTATATAGATGCAACTAAAGCATATGTAAAATACAAGCTCTGGCTGGTGCGGTGATAACGCCGATCAGAAGCTGAATGACGGACTCATTATTTGAATGTAATTATTTAATAACTTGATTTATTGCACATTAAGCGTATATTCAATTAATTAATATAAACCAAACACTTATTAAAATGCAAAAGCCCACTACTGAACTTAATTTTGCAATCATTAGCCATATATTGCAGAGCAACCAGGTTAGAAGCCTTTTAGACGCACGGGATCACGAACCCCATACTACCGGTATTTCGTTGCATTGTGAATTTTTCGAAAGACATCCAACCGATCCACACCGAAGTGCATATAATGTGGAATTCACGTACAGTGTTAACTCAGAACAGTTAGAAAGGAATGACGATGTATCTGTGACGATCGAGGTTATCGAGGGCAATCCCGTAGGTTTTCACATACTTAACATAAGGACGCACTAACTTTTTAGCGCAGGTCTTGTGTTAAGAATGGTGTCAGGGGTGACATGTGCTTTGCGATTTAGTTATTGTCGATAAATCACAAGTCATCCGTCCGTAGGCAGCCACACAAGACTTGCGCTAAAAGGGGAGATTATCTATCGGGATATTTTGTATATTTATAATCACCAAACCTATAGTATGTACAACATTTATCATAATAGCCAAGACCAAGGCCACAATTATTATTCTTTTTCGACAGACTTCTTAAAAATTTGTGAAGAGCATAAAAAGAAGGCAGAGCGCTGGCTTTTGCTTTTATACTGTACGACTTGGAAAATGCACAATTGGCTAAGGTATTAGCTGATCGTGACTATTGGCTCGCCCTAAATGAAATATCTGGTGAAAATTTAACTGTATTTAGCATCCACACCAAAGAACGGAAACGCGTTCGAGCTAGAAGTGATAATTCTAAAGCGAATTACATGGAAATGCTCGTCAGCGTATCAAGTTATGAAAATCCATCGAAAAGTACAGACACATTGATTGGAAAATTTTTTGGTGAAGACGTGAAAATATCTTACCCAGCATTATTGTTTTTTCAAGTTAATGATGAGAAAATAACAGACGCTTTAGTGGTATGCTTGAAAGAAAAATTTATTGAAAAATCGTTTGAGGAAATAAAGAAATATATCACGGCCGCATCTATAACACTAAAAAAAATCAAACCCGAATACCAAGGAAACTATAGTGAAATTTTTGATCAGCTTGAACTGAGTGTTAAAGGAGTAGAACAACTATATACTTTGAAAAGATATTTAAATGTTGCAAATTCGGTTTTTAGCTTTGTTGAAATAATAAAAATGTTTTTTTAATAAATAATTGAAAAGAATATATTGAAACATATCATCAATCTTTGCACATATTACGTGGTGATTCATTGAACTGTCACCCTACCTGAAATATAAATGATTCAACTTACGGTAGGTGTTTTCATTGCACCACCCTGTTGTGGTCTCGCGTAACGGATAGCAGCGAATACTGGATCGAGCCTAATGCCCAAAGTCATATAAGCCAAACAGCCCGACCCGACCAAAGGAGCGTTACCTCGTAATTATTTACCCTTCACCTTCGGCCTCAACGTCAAAAATATCTCCTTCGCCAAAGCCTGCTGAGCATCTGTTAGATTCCGGGTAGCCATCACAATAGCGTTCGCGCTTATCCCCGAAAACATATGGGCTTCCTGTTTACGCATGTAAATCCCTGTTATTCCTTTTAATCCTTTTTTAGGTATTACCAAACGGCGGTAATGGCGCTGTATGGTATCTAATATTACAGTGTGGTTTTTAACCTCCTGCGGGATAAAAATCGGCAATTTAAATTTATAGCTTTTGTAAACGCATGATGCTATTAAATCGCAGCCGCGGGCAAATGTGCTGTCGCTTTTATTGCATGGTTTTGTTTGAGTTACCTGGGTTTTTATCCAGTTAATATCGGGGTGTAACCTTTTGTTTACAAATCTTGTAATTCCCTCATCCTTCCACCATCCCTGCCGGATATATTCCTGCTCGCTCATCACCAGGGTATCGCAAAACCGACCATAGTCAAAAAGAAGGTCGAAATCCTTTCCCTTTAATGAGCCTGGTTGGGAATCAATACCCTTTTCAAATTTGAGGGTAAAGTAATCGGGTACATCAATTACAAATTCATCCAGGTCGATGGTTTTCCATCCGGGTTTTGGAGGTGGGGGCGGGACAGTCTTCTGTTTGGGTTTGATATTACATCCAAATAGCAGGACGATCAGTAAGGCAAGGTAGGCTTTGCTCATGTAAGGTTATATGATTTGCCAATTTACCAGTATTAGCGGACAGTTGAAACTATAGGATGTACTTTTTATCCCCCGCGTAAGGGATAGCAGCGAATACCGGCCCCGCGCCTAAGGCCTTGTGCCGTATAAGCGAATAGCCCGACCCCGCTTCTATCAGCGGGGTTACGCCATAATTATTTGCGTTATCTGCATAGTTCATTTAACCCTTACCTTCCCTTCCCAAAGGAAGGAATTGCACGGGGCTTTGCTTTGGATGGGGAGGGGATGGTGCTTTTATTATGCCCCTGGTTACCGTTAACAAAAAAGGGTTCTGGTATGATGTATACTTAGCATGTGGGGTGCCGAAACAAGTCGGCATGACTTCGGGGGTAAATCGATGTCATTTTCCCTTCGGAATCCGCTGGTTTTACTACTCAGCATGACAAATTCCCCTTTTACATAACCATCGGCTTTGAACGCTGGCTACGACTCACCCCGGCTACGCTGCGCTGGCCGACCCTCTCTCCGGCTGAAGCCGCAAAGAGGGTAAAGCTCATTTTTGTTTTCCCTTTTTCGCCCCTCTATGCGACGCAGTCGGAGAGAGGGGCAGACGGGCGTAGCCTCGTCGGGGTGAGTCGAATAGCCACCATACAAGGCATGGCGTTCTCTTTCCCGTGCTCCATCGAAATGAAAATTTTTTTAGCTTTTAGCTTTAGGCCTTCTGCTTTCAGCTTTTTCCGCCTTCGGCTTTCAGCTCAAATCCCCAGCACCTGCTTCAACTTCACATATCCCGTTTTACTCACCGGGATCTTAGCGCCGCTTTTCAAAATAGCCAAATGCGCGTCCTTTTCATACGGGTCTATCCGGGTTATTTGGGTAATGGCAATAATATAAGAGCGGTGCACGCGGACGAATTGCCGAGGGTCGAGGGTTTGTTCGAAGAAGCTCATGGTTTTGTTTTTGAGGTACGAGCCTTCTTTGGTGATTACGGATACGTAGTCGTCGTCGGCCATCAGGTATTCAACGTCGGCAACGGGGATAATTTTTACTTTGGTGCCGGTTTTTACCACGATGCGCTCGTTTTGGGCGGGCGAATGGGCGGCAACGGCGTCCAGCAGTTCTTCGGTATGTTTGGGCGTATGTTTTTCGGGCGCGGTGGCCAGGAATTTTTCGACCGCCTTGTTAAAACGCTCCTTGCTGAAGGGTTTCATAAGATAGTCGACCGCATGGGCCTCAAAGGCTTTAATGGCGTACTCGTCAAAAGCGGTGGTGAAGATCACGGCGGGCGGGTTTTCTACCAGTTCCAGCATTTCAAAACCGTTGATCTTGGGCATCTGCACGTCTAAAAATATCAGGTCGGGCTGGTGCTGTTGTATGGCTTTCAGGCCTTCAAAGCCGTCGTTACATTCCTGTATCAGCTCAATATCTTTAAAATTTTGCAGGTATTCCATTACAACCATGCGGGCTAATGGCTCGTCGTCAATAATCAGGGCGCGCTTCATACTTGTGGTACTTTTATTATGGTTGTAAATATATTATCATTTGCGTAAGTTTCCATCAGGTCGTTACGGGCAAATAACAAATATAAACGGCGCTGCACCCCGCGCAAGCCAAAACCGGTACCTTTTTTTGGTCGGCTGGTTTGCGGATCGTATGGGTTTTGCACCATCACCACCAGGTAATGATCTTCCATTTCGCCGCGGATGCTCACGGTAACCTCGCCGGTGGTATCGTACAAGCCAAATTTGATAGCATTCTCAACTAATGGCTGTAAAAGCATGGAGGGCAGCAGGGCGGCACCGCATTTACTGTCGCAACTAATTTCGGTTTGCAGGCGGTGGCCAAAGCGTACCTTTTCAATATCCAGGTATAAGTTCAGGTGGGCCAGTTCGTCGCTCAGGGGCACCTGTTGCTGGTCGTCCTTTTTAAGGGTGCCGCGCAAAAAGTCGGATAGTTGGTGAATCATGGTACGGGCCAGGTCGGGTTTAAAGCCGATGAGCGCGTTGATGGAGTTAAGGCTGTTGAACAAAAAGTGCGGCTGCAGTTGCTGGCGCAGGTTGTACAGTTCGGCATCGCGGGCCAGCTGCTCGGCCTCGGTTTTGCGTTTCAGGGTTTCGCGCTGGTCAAGCTGCGAGTACCACAACAGGCTGATCATGGCCATCCAGCCCACGGCCAAAAAGTTGATAAAAAAGCGGATAGTTAGGGATTGAATAACAAAATTAACGAAGATAGGGTCGGTATTAAGTAGCGGCAGCAAATACCGGCAGCCCGCGGCGCAAATGCCCGCAAGCGCCACCACCCATATAAACAGGTTAATATAGCTGCCTTTGCCCGGCTGGTAGTAGCGCAGGTTATTGTTAATAAGCCAGCAGGCACCCGATAGCAGCACCGCGCTAAGCAAACCATCAATAGTTGAGGTGAACCACAAAAAACCAAAACTATGGATAATATACGTTTGCAGCGCCGCCCAGCCGAAGCCGCAGCCCACAAACGCACCGTATAATCTGGAAGCTTTTAAATTTGGTATGGCCAATGTTTTTTGTCGTTTTGTTATTGATTCATTTTTTTAGGTAGTCCGAAGTCCTAAGTCGGAAGTTTTAAGTCTTAAGTTAGATAGCGCTTTGACTTTAAACTTAGGACTTTCGACTTTCGACTTAAGACTCAATTCCTCACCCCCAGCAACGCTGCCTTGTGATGCGCCCAGGCGATGTACAGGTCGGCGTCGGGAGTTTCGTGTATGTTGTAATACAGTTCGGTACCGTCGGTGGGTTCGCTGATGGGATTTAGTTCGGCCACATCAATAAATTGCCATTTAACGGTTTGGCGCTCAATATTTTTAAAGCTATCCTGGTTGGCATGGCCAATCTTGTTAGCTTTTTCAAAGGCATTCAGTTCGGTTTCGGCGCTGATTAACCGCAACTGCTCATCAAACTGCGCCTGATGATCGCCATCGCCGCTTATTACCCTGAAAACTAATTTCGCTACGTACCAGTTCATAAAAAAGGCCTCCAGCCCCCTCTAAATCTCCCCCTGAAGGGGGAGACTTTTTGTTTTGTTTATAGATAAAATATTTTACTGTCATTTCGCTGCACAATGTTAAAATCAACACCGGTTTTGAACGCTGGCTAATACTCACCCGGCGAGGCTACGCCCGCCACCCTCTCTCTTCACCTGCGGTGGAAAGAGGGGCTTGAACGGTGAATCTTTCAATCATTCAAAACCCAATTTCAACTTTTCAAGCCCCTCTTTCCGGCGAAGCCGAAGAGAGGGTGGCCAGCGAAGCGTAGCCGGGTGAGTCTTCTCCGCTACGCATCTGCTCCTTTTATATTAAAAGTCTTGACTCTTAATTCTCTTCTCAATAACTCCTGATATCTACCCCTGCAAATATCGATACCCCTTTTAGCACCAGTATTTTGCCGTTAACGTTTGACGCCGTGCTGCGGATGCGTTTATCATCTACACTGGCAAATACGGCGGCCAAATCCGATACTACCTGCCAGTTGGATGGCACGATGATTTTGGTGCCGCCGAAAATCTGGGTAATATCAAGGTAAACGCGGCCATCAATATCGGCCTGGGTAAAGTCGAGCTCGGCTCCGCCGAAAATGTTAACGATGTCGCCGCCCTTAAAATTTTTGCTCAGGATGGTTTTATTAACCCCGCCGAAGATGGAAACGGTATCCAGGTAATCGTCGCCGTTATGGTGGCCAAAAGGAGGCGTATCCTTTGGCGGCGTGTTAGCATCGGCCGCAGCCGGTTCGCCGGATGGTGGTATTTCGCCGCCATCTTTTACGGTGTAGTCAACAATCGGGTCTTCCATTTTACCAAAGTCGAACTTAGGTTTTTCGGTTCTTTTGCCCCAGTTGGCAGGGTCGGCATAGTCTTTTTCCCATTTGGTTTTGTATTTACCGGTAACAGGATCATGGCTTTTGCCGCGCCTTACAATAAGCCACATACCAAAGGCTATGATAGCGATGGGCCATACAATGCGATCGGAATCATGAATGTTGTTGATGATGAACAACACCACGCCGATAGCTATCAGCATAGGGCCTGATGATTTTTGAAAATTATGTTTGGCGCCTACATACAGGCCCCAGGCCACCAACCACAGCGGCCAAAGTTCCAATGACTCCGGGAGAAAGAAAAGGCTAAATTGTTTCAGTAATAATATTGCTCCTACAACAAGCAATATTATCCCGGCCATGGCTTTGCCTCGGTTAGGGTTTTGCGGAGAATTTATATCGTTGTTCATTTGTTCTGTTGCATTTTAAATCATATCCCAAAACTAAGGTAACATTATACATGTGCCAAACAAATACTGGCGATATATTTAAAGTAATCGGTAAGGGGGGAAGTTTTGTCGGTGAAAAAGTTTGCCGGTGTTTAAACGACGCAATGGTCAGGATTCAGCGCCTTTCGTTAAGTGAAATATTTTCCTTTCGTGAAAATTCCGGACAGGCAAATAACATCCGGAAAACTGGGGGTAAAACAAAGGGGCCGGAGGGGGTGTGAGGATGTGCGGCAGGTATATTGAAAGGTTGCGGCGGGTTGTTGACAGGTGGTTTACCGGTTGTCGAAAAATGTGTTACCAAAATGTATTTTTCTTGCTCAAAACCTGGTATCTGTTACACATTATTTGAATTTTTTTGCTGGTTTTTGCTCCCTTAATGTATCCTGCGAAATGGAGAATAACGACGAGGGTGTTGCCCCGCTGATAGAAGCGTGGCCGGGCTATGCACTCATACGCCTGCAGGCCTTACGCGCAAAGGCCGGTACCCGATTCTATCCCTAACACATCTAAAACCGGGGTACTGACAAAATCCTGTCAGTGTTCGGGCTTATGCAGGCCAAAAGCGGGGATTTGCAATCAAGTATTTAAAAATCAGTTAGTTGTTGAAATGTTGCTTTTTGCGTTCTGTTTTATCCGAACACTTAATTGCTTGTTTTTCAACCATATAAGTGTTCGCCCCCGAACCCCCCTACTTATTTCCTCACAAAACCGAACACTCACAAAAAAGGGAGAACCTATACAGGCCCTCCCTCAAATCAAAACTATTAAATCAAAATGTATTAAACGCCCGGTTCGGTTGTGTTATCAAAATGGAACGGTTGCTTGGGTTGGTTAAATATTTGTTCCTCAGTATGTTTGCGTGGTTTAACTACCATCCAGGCGCCAAAGGCCATGATAGCCAGCGGCCATACTATGCGGTCGGCATCGGGGATGTTGTCGTCGAGCAAAAAGGCAATGCCAATCAGCGTAACAATTATCCATGATGGTTTCCTGAAATTGTATTTGGCACCCATGTAAGTACCCCAGGCAATCATCCACATTGGCCAGCTAAACAGCCAGTCGGGTATAAAAAACAAATCGAATTGGTTTATCAGTAAAAGGCTGCCAGCTACTAATAAAATGGCCCCTGCGGCTACTTTGCTGTTGTTTGGGGCGTTCAGGGTGTTTATATCGTTGTTCATCGTCGTAAGTTTTAAATTATACCCTAAAAGTACTGCGCTATATAAGCCACAGCAAGCCAATATTGGCGAACAGGGTATAACAACCCGGTAAGCAAGGATATTTTGTCGGTGAATGGGGCTATCGTTTTTGCCGCAAAATTTGACAAACAAATGCCGCATTGTATGATTACAATAATTACATTGGCCTACCATAATATTGCGATGGACGATTCTGATATATTGATCATAGGGGCCGGTGCGGCGGGTTTAATGGCTGCACGCACGTTGGCAAAAGCCGGTAAAAAAGTTACCGTACTGGAGGCCCGCGACCGCATTGGCGGCCGCATTCACACGCTCGAAAATGCATCGGGCCAACAACCCCTGGAACTGGGCGCCGAGTTCATACACGGCGATTTACCGCTCACAAAATCATTATTGGATGAGGCAGGCATTGCTTATAACCATGCCGGCGCATCTATGTGGCGGTATGAGGATGGGGAGTTTAAACAGAACGAAACCTTTGTTGAACATTGGGATGCCTTCCTTAATAAACTGGGTGATTTAGAGCAGGATATGAGCATCAACTGTTTCCTGCTTCGCGAATTTAAAGGCGAAAAATACCGGCGTTTGAGGGAATCGGTACGCCAGTTTGTATCCGGATATGATAACGCCGACCCCAAAAAAGCAAGCTCGTTTTCGCTGCGCCGCGAATGGCAATCTGAAAACGATGGAGCACAATACCGGGTACCAGGTGGCTACGGTAAATTGGCAAGTTTTTTGGCCGGTGAGATAATTGCTGCCGGTGGGCAGATACACCTGAATGCTGTAGTAAAGAAAATTTATTGGCAACAGCATTGTGTAAAAGTGGTTAGCAGTGTTGGCTGTACGCATTCGGCAAAGCAATTAATTGTGGCTTTACCCCTTGGCGTTCTGCAGGTTAACGCAGGCGATTCCGGGGCGATCAGTTTTAATCCCGAGATTCCGGATCATACCAAAGCCATCAATGCTTTAGGCTTTGGGGCGGTAATAAAAATCCTGCTGGAGTTTGATGAGGCTTTTTGGGAAGACAAGCAAACCGAAAAGCTGGCCGGCAAAAGCCTCAGTAACATGGGCTATTTATTTAGCACCGAGGAAATCCCCACCTGGTGGACACAGGCGCCCCGGCATACCAATATGCTAACCGGCTGGATAGGCGGCCCCGAAGCTGCCGAAAAAACGGATACCCACAATACCGAAATACTAAGGCAAAGCCTGCAATCATTAGCCAATATTTTTAACCGCGATGAGGAACAACTTAAACAAAGGCTTCGTAACTACCACATAGTGAACTGGACGGCAGATGAATTTGCCCGTGGCTCCTACGCTTATGATACGGTGGAAGCCGGCCAGGCGCGCTCCATTCTACTTGAACCTGTAGAAGATACTATTTTCTTCGCCGGCGAATACTTATATAATGGCACCGCTATGGGTACTGTTGAAGCAGCATTGGATAGCGGGTTGCGCGCTGCGGAGCGGATTAAGCAATTCTGAAAAAGATTGGTCTTTCTACTTTTAAGCAGCAGGTATTAATATTTTCAATTAGGGATACGATAGTAACTAAATCTTTCGTTATAGGCGGATAAGTACCTTATCCAATGTCCAGATTATTCCTGACCCTGCTGTTTTCTTATTTAATTATCGTAAACCCGCGGCCCAAATTGCCGGATAGCAAGCGGGCCAGTGATGTGCGCGCTACGGTATGGCCCCGATTACAAAGAGAATTAAACGATAGGGGTTTCAAAGGGGAAGCACCCATTTACATCCGTATTTTTAAAGACCAGGATGCGCTTGAGGTTTGGAAAAAGGCAGGCAATAAATATAAGTTGTTTAAAACTTACGAGATTTGCTACTACTCGGGTAATCTGGGCACCAAAACCAAAAAAGGCGATAATAAAAGCCCCGAAGGCTTTTATACCATCGAACCAAAACAATTAAACCCGGCAAGTAAATATTACCTGGCCATTAATGTGGGCTATCCCAACAAGGTTGAACAGTTAAAAGGGTACACCGGCGATGCTATTATGATCCATGGGCACTGCGCATCTATTGGTTGTTACGCCATGACCGATGCGCGGATTGAGGAGATTTATACCCTTGTTTATAAGGCTTTCGAAGCGGGCCAGCAAAAAATCAACCTGGATATATTCCCATTCAGGATGGATAACGCGCACATGGATTTTTACAGTCATCAACCGTACATGGCTTTCTGGAAAACGCTTAAGCCCGGATATGAGAAGTTTGAAAAAACGCATATGCCCGTTACCTACTACATCAAAGGAAAGAATTATGCGTTTTAAGTTTTAATTGGAGACCAAGAAAAAAGTCCCCTTGCAATACGCAAAAGGACTTGATTTTCAGAACCCTCTCATTTGTAGAGAGTAGGGTAAAGCTTACGCTTCGCTATTATATTTTATTTCGCCAACATGTTTGTCAATCTGCCAGCGGCCGGTGCCTTCTTCGCCAATAACTTCAAACAGTTCAAGGGCGCGGCGTGCTTTGTATTCTTCTTCGCGCTGCTCTTTCAGGAACCAGTTTAAAAACTCCATGGTTACAAAATCTTGCTCCTTCATGCAGCGGGCATAAATGTTTTTGATAGAATTGGTAACGCTAATCTCCTGGTCCAGGGCCTCCTCAAACACTTCACGGAACGAATTATATTCCTGTTTAATGCCGGTGACCTCCGGAGATGCAGAATTGCCACCCATATCAAGGATGTATTTAAAGAATTTTAACTGGTGCATTCTTTCTTCTTCGGCTTGTTTAAAAAAGTAATCGGCCGAAAAATCGTAGCCATTACGGTTGCACCAGGATGCCATTGATAAATATACAGACGAAGAGTATGCTTCTTTTTTTACTTGTTGGTTTAAAAGCACTTCAATCTCGGTAGAAATGAGGCTTTTTATGCGGAGTAAGTCTTTCATGATGGATTAAATTGATTGGTTATTATATGCTTACGCAGGATGTTATACAATAATACCGCTATAATTTTATATTGTTCAATATAAAGTTAATATGAATTTAATCTAAATAGGTGAGTAGTGAGGTGAATTATGTTAAATATTTAAAACAATCTTCATCAACTTCAACTTGCCCTAATGACTAATGACTAATGACTAATGACTAATGACTAATGACTAATGACTAATGACTAATGACTAATGACTAATGACTAATGACTAATGACTAATGACTAATGACTAATGACTAACTTATCGTGTAATATGTGGTTTAACTCCAACATTACAAAGGTTCCTTCCAGCAGTTCTTTCAGGGCTATAATTTGTACAAGGGTTAAAACGTAGCAGTGGTCGCAGGCGCAAATAAAGATGATCTCCACATCGGGATCTTTGGTGGTATTGAGCAGGGCATGCTCGATATCTATATGATAAACTGCTTTACGGAGCTTTAATAAACAACGATAATCAAATTTGGCAACCTTACCGGCAAAATCAACATACCAGCAACGCTCTTCATCACATTGATAAATGGCTCCTTTTGTTGTTTTAAAAACATCGGTCCAGTGAGTTGTTTGGGCAAGCGTCGCAATCATATAATATTACAAAGGTTGTGTTTATTTATAATTAATCCAAATAGTATTAAGCTTTTTTTTGCAAGCATTTTTCCGCATCAACAATTATTAAAATTTTCGCACAACAAATCAATTTTATTATAAATTTGAAGCGCGGATAGGCCCAAAAGCCGTCCGCAGCCAATTACACTTTTTTTGACCTGTTTTATAGTATGAAAAAAACTTTACTTTTTGCCTTATGCAGCCTTGTGCTTGCGTTGGGTGCATCGGCACAAATGCCTGCTTTAGAGCGTGTTGAGCCTATGTCGTGGTGGGTGGGTATGAGCAACCCTAACCTGCAATTGATAGTGCATGGCAACAACATTGCCGGCCGGAATGTAGTAATTAATTACCGCGGCGTAAAGCTGAAAGCGGTGCATAAAGTAGAAAATTCAAATTATTTATTCCTCGATCTGCAGCTTCTTTCTTCTGCAGTTCCGGGAACGTTCCCGATAAAATTTACAAAGGCCGGCCAAAAGGACCTGGTTTACCAATATACGCTAAATAAACGTGACAAATCTGCCGGCCGCATCCAGGGCGTAACCAGCAAGGATCTGATCTACCTCATTATGCCCGATCGCTTCAGCAACGGAGATGAAAGCAACGACTCATTTGATAATATGCGCGAGAAAGGTGTTCATCGCGATTCGATGTATAGCCGCCATGGCGGTGATATCCAGGGAGTGATAAACCACCTTGATTATTTAAAAGCATTAGGCATTACTGCAATCTGGATGACCCCGGAAATTGAGAACGACGAACCGCACGCATCATACCATGGCTACGCCGTTACCGATTATTATAAAATAGACCCACGTTACGGCACCAACGAGCTATACAAAAAATTTGTTGAAAAATGCCACAGCATGGGCATTAAGGTAATTAAAGACCTGGTGCACAACCATGCCGGTACCGAAGGCTATACCATTATGGATATGCCAATGAAAAGCTGGGTACACCAGTGGCCAACATATACCAAATCAAATTTCAGGGATGCCGCAGTGATGGATCCGCATGCTTCGCCAATGGACCGCAAACTGATGGCCGATGGATGGTTTGATCATCGGATGGCCGATATGAATCAAAATAACACTTACGTACAAAACTACCTTACACAAAACCACATTTGGTGGGTGGAATATGCAGGTATCGATGGTTTCCGCTTAGATACTTACCCGTATAACGATCCGGCATATATGGCCAAATGGGCGCAGGATGTTAAGGCCGAATTTCCAAAGCTTTCCATTTTTGGCGAAACGCTGGTATGGTCGGCAGCAAACCAAGCCTTTTTTACACAGGGTAATACTGTTAATCGCGGTATGGATACCCACCTGCCTGGTGTAACCGATGCCGTATTGAAAGACGCTATTTACGAGGCCTTAAACGGTAATGACGGATGGACAGATGGCGTTGGTCGCCTATACTCCGTTATAGCGCAGGACTTTTTGTACCAGGATGCCACCCGTAACACCATATTTATGGATAACCATGATATGAGCCGCCTGTTATCTGTTGTGAAAGAGGATTTTACGAAATATAAATCAGCCATGGCCATGTTGCTGACCATGCGTGGCGTGCCGCAGTTATATTATGGCGACGAGATCCTGATGAAAAACTATTCTGATCCGGATGGCCTTGTACGTGAGGATTTTGCCGGCGGCTGGAAAGGGGATAAAGAGAATAAATTTACTGCCGATGGCCGTAGCAAAAAAGAAAACGAGGCCTTTAACTATGTAAGCAAGCTGGCCAATTACCGCAAAGGCACAACCGCACTGCAAACCGGAAAAATGATGCAGTTTGTACCCGAAAAGGGAATTTATGTATACTTCAGGTATGATGCCGCCAAAACGGTGATGATTATTTTCAACAGCAGCGATAAAGATCAAACTACAACAACCGACCGGTATTTTGAACGAATTGGCGATGCCAAAAAAGCCCGCAATGTGATAACTGACGAGCCTGTTGACCTGGCACAAGTGAACATACCTGGCAAAACAACTTTGGTGCTCGAAATATTACCCGGCGGTACTCATTAAAAATTATATCTTAGTGGCTTTGAGCCGCGTATCTAAAAAGTTACAATGAACAATATTAAAGCATGTATTTTCGATCTGGATGGTGTAATTGTTGATACAGCCGTTTATCATTATAAGGCCTGGAAACAATTAGCCAACTCCCTGGGCTTCGATTTTACAGAACACCAGAACGAACAATTAAAAGGCGTAAGCCGGGTACGCTCGCTCGAGCTTATTTTAGGCTGGGGAGGCGTAACCAAAACTGCTGCAGAGCAGGAAATTTTGGCTACCCAAAAAAATACCTGGTACATGGAAATGGTTAACCAGATGAAACCCGATGAAATACTGCCCGGTGCAAAGGAGTTTGTAGAAATATGCCGCAAAGCAGGTATCAAGATAGCCTTGGGCTCGGCCAGCAAAAACTCGATGACCATCCTCAACAAAATTGGTATTACCAATCTTTTCGATGCGGTTATTGATGGCAACAAAGTAAGCAAAGCCAAACCCGATCCTGAAGTTTTTTTAGCAGGAGCCAAGGCCCTAAGTGTTGAACCCGAAGAATGCGTGGTATTTGAAGATGCCATTGCCGGGATAGAGGCAGCTAAAGCCGGCGGTATGAAGGTAGTTGGCATAGGCCAGCCCGGCGTACTGGATGCCGATTTGGTAATCAGCGGGTTAGATAAAATGACGTTAGATAAATTATTTAAATTATAAGAAGCCCCACCCAACCCTCCCCTAAAGGGTAGGGCTTTTAAAAGTCTCCCCTTTAGGGGAGATTTAGAGGGGCTTAATGCATTGTTATGAAAAATTACATTAAAGTTGATGAGTGGAAGATAATCGAAGAGGGCTTTGATGCACATCATCACCAGGTATCTGAAAGCATATTTAGTTTGGGTAATGGCCGCATGGGCCAGCGAGCCAACTTTGAGGAGGCATACAGCGGCGAAACCCTGCTGGGCAACTATGTTGCCGGGGTATATTATCCCGATAAAACCCGCGTAGGCTGGTGGAAAAACGGCTACCCTGAATACTTTGCCAAAGTGCTGAATGCCGCTAACTGGACAATTATTGATGTAGTTTTAGGTGGCGAACAATTGGATTTGGCCAAATGCGAGGTTACCGGCTTCCGCCGTGAATTGAACATGAAGGAAGGTTACCTGAAACGTACATTTACCGCAAAAACCGCATCGGGCAAAGAAGTATCGGTTGAAGCCTGCCGCTTTTGCAGTATGGTTGATGATGAAACGGCTGCTATCAGGTACACAATTACTCCATTAAACTTTAGCGGTACCATCGCTATTACCCCGGCTATTGACGGCGATGTGGTGAACAAGGATTCCAACTACGACGAGAAGTTTTGGGACGAGGTGACCAAAGCTAACCAGCCTGATGGCGGCTACATAGTAATGCGCACCAAAAAAACCGGTTTTGAAGTAGCTACCGGTATGAAATTCAGTGTTTTGAAAAATGGCGAAACTATCCGGCCAAAAACAACAACGATATCGAAAGAAAAATACGTAGCATCAAAAATTGAATTACAGGCACAGCAGGGTCAAAGCATCAGCATTATTAAGTACGTCGCTAACCTGTCGTCACAAAATCATAAACCCGAAGAACTGGTTGCCTCGTTGGCAGCTACTTTAAATCGCATTAGCGCTAAGGGCTTTGAAACCATGCTTGCCGAACAGGCCGCTGCCTGGGCCGAAAAATGGAAACACAACGATATCATTATCGAAGGTGATGAATCGGCTCAGCAAGCCATCCGCTTTAATATTTTTCAGCTTAACCAGACCTATACCGGCGAAGACGACCGCCTGAATATTGGCCCGAAAGGCTTTACCGGCGAAAAATACGGAGGCTCGACCTATTGGGATACCGAGGCTTATTGCGTACCTTTTTACCTTGCCACCGCGCCGCAAAAGGTTACCCGCAACCTATTGCTTTACCGTTATAAACAATTGGGCAAGGCTATCGAGAATGCGGCTTTATTAGGTTTTAAAAACGGGGCAGCATTATATCCCATGGTTACTATGGATGGTACCGAATGCCATAACGAGTGGGAGATCACCTTTGAAGAAATTCACCGGAATGGCGCTATCGCTTACGCTATTTTTAACTACGTGCGCTATACCGCCGATGAAGCATACCTGGCCGATTATGGCTTTGAAGTGCTGATAGCGATAGCCAGGTTTTGGTCGCAACGGGTAAGCTGGTCGCAGGATAAGCAACTATATGTAATGCTGGGTGTTACCGGGCCAAATGAGTACGAGAATAATGTAAACAATAACTGGTATACCAGCATGCTGGCCGTTTGGTGTATGAAATATACCATGGAAGCTGCCGAAAAAGTGAAGACAGCCGATAAGGCTAAATACGATGCCCTTGCGGCCAGGATCGGCCTGGATGAGGCTACAGAGTTTAGCCGTTTTGGCCACATTGTTGAAAATATGTACCTGGGCCACGATGAAAAGCGGGGCATATTTTTACAGCAGGACGGTTACCTGGATAAAGAACAGATATTAGTAAAAGACCTGCCGGCAACAGATCGCCCGTTGAACCAGAAATGGAGCTGGGATAGGATACTGCGCTCCTGCTACATTAAACAGGCCGACGTATTACAGGGCATTTACTTTTTTGAAGATGATTACGATATAGATACAATCCGCAGAAATTTTGATTATTACGAGCCACGCACGGTGCATGAGTCGTCATTGTCGCCATGTGTGCACGCTATTTTAGCTGCCAAATTGGGTGATGAGGCTCGTGCTTACGAATTTTACCTGCGTACTGCCCGCTTAGATTTGGACGATTACAATAACGATACCGAAGATGGCTGCCACATCACCTCAATGGCCGGCACGTGGATGGCTGTTGTGGAAGGTTTTGGCGGTATGCGTGTAAGAGATGGCAAACTGTTGTTCCAGCCGTTTATCCCCGAAAAATGGGCGTCTTTTTCGTTCCATATCGGTTTCCGTGGGGCTTTGCTAAATATCAAAGTAAGCAAGGAAGGCGTGCAAATCAAAAACCTGTCTGATGTGGCAACCACGGTATCTGTTTACGGAAAAGATCAGTTGGTAAATGCCAACGAGGAATTATTGGTTGAGGCATAATGAAAAGCAATAAACTTTTCTCCTGTTTTATAGCGGTATCAATGATTCCGTTAATTTCGCTTGCGCAGACGAAACATCACCCTAAAAAAACGAAAATGGAACAAACCGCAGCCAATCATAAGCTGATCATATACCAACTATTGCCACGGCTTTTTGGCAATACTAAAACACTTAACAAAACCAATGGCTCAATTGAAGAGAATGGCGTTGGCAAGCTAAACGACATTAACGATAAAGCCCTTCAGGAAATTAAAAAAATGGGCTTCACCTATGTTTGGTATACCGGCGTAATTGAGCATGCCACCATGACTGATTATTCGGCTTACGGCATTAAGGCCGACGATCCGGATATTGTGAAGGGCAGGGCAGGTTCACCGTATGCCATTAAGGACTATTATGATATTGATCCTGATCTGGCCGTTGACGTGAAAAACCGCATCCGTGAATACGAGGAACTCATCAAACGTACCCATGCCAGCGGTTTAAAGGTGTTGATGGATTTGGTACCCAACCACGTGGCCCGTACTTATGCATCAGATGTAAAACCGGCCGGCGTACGCGACTTCGGTCAGGATGATGATAAAAGCAAAGGCTTTAGCCCGCAAAATGACTTTTACTACATACCAGGGCAATCATTTACGGTTCCGCCGGGATACAATCCCGGCGGCGATGAATTTAAAAGCCCTTTAAAGGATGGTAAATTTGATGAGAATCCAGCCAAAGCAACTGGTAACGATGTGTTCAGCGCATCGCCATCTATTAATGATTGGTTCGAGACGATGAAGTTGAACTATGGGGTTGATTACATGGATCATCGCCGAGGCCACTTCGACCCGGTGCCACCGCTTTGGAATAAAGTTTACGATATTTTAAAATACTGGACTGCCAAAGGTGTTGATGGTTTTCGCTGCGATATGGTAGAAATGGTGCCTATTGAATTCTGGGCTTGGGTAATTCCAAAAATGAAAGCGGAGCATCCCGGCATCGTTTTCATTGGCGAAGCATACGATAAAGGCAAATACAGCGATTATATATTTAAAGGACATTTTGATTACCTGTACGATAAGGTTGGCTTGTACGATACTATCCGCAACTTAACCCGTAACGATTACCACACCAATACCTGGGGAATAAACGCCGTGTGGAACCACGATAGCAAAGGTATAGACGAACATATGCTCCGTTTTATGGAAAACCATGACGAGCAACGCATTGCATCGCCTGATTTTGCGGGCAACCCATGGCTGGCCGTACCGGGTATGATAATAACAGCTACCCTAAATACCGGGCCGGTAATGATCTACTTTGGCCAGGAAGTTGGCGAACCCGGAGCAGGTAGTGAAGGCTTTAGCGGTAATGATGGCCGCAGCTCGATATTTGACTATTGGGGTGTGCCCGAACACCAGAAATGGCTTAACGGCGGCGCTTATGACGGCGGTAAACTATCTGATAATCAGAAAAAATTGCGCGACTTTTATAGTACCCTGCTTAACGCCGTACACAACAGCGAAGCCATTAAAACCGGCGCTTTTTATGAACTGATGATGGCTAATGAGCACCAGCCTGGTTTTGATACTAAAATGTACGTATACCTGCGTTATACCAATAATCAGCGTATATTAGTGATAACCAATTTTAACCGGGATGCCCGCAAATTAAGCGTAAAACTCCCGGATGACCTGTTACACAAACTAAATATAAACGGCAAACAGCAATTTACCGATCTGCTCAGCGGCAGCAAATTCGGCACCAGTGATATTAAAAATGGTGTTGAAGTAACTGTAGGGGCCAGTAGCGGGTTGATGCTGGAGTTTTAGTATTTTTTATATGTTATTGCGAGGTACGAAGCAATCGCGAACTATGCATATCCGATTTGCATCCTTGCGATTGCTTCGTACCTCGCAATGACATATTATGGAGTATGCCAGCCATAAAAGACTAATGAACTAATGAACCAGTGAACCAATGAACCAAAAAGATGAATAAAGTATTACAAAAGCCAAGATTAAGTTTCTGGCAAATCTGGAACATGAGCTTTGGCTTTTTGGGTATCCAGTTTGGCTTCGCGCTGCAAACCGGGTATGCAAGCCGCATATTGCAAACCTTTGGTGCCGATGTGGGTAACCTGTCGTTTTTTTGGTTGGCAGCCCCGCTTACCGGGATGATCATTCAGCCAATTATCGGGCATTACAGCGATCGTACCTGGAACCGTTTGGGCCGGCGTCGCCCTTATTTTTTAACCGGCGCTTTGCTGTCTGGTTTGGCGCTTTGCTTTTTGCCGAATTCATCGGGGCTTGCATTTTTAATCCCGCCCATAATTGTTGGCGCAGGTATGCTCATGCTGATGGATGCATCCTTTAACGTTGCTATGGAGCCGTTTAGGGCATTGGTTGCCGATAACCTGCCCGATAGTCAGCATACTGCCGGGTTTTCCATGCAGACTTGCCTGATAGGCGTGGGCGCCATTATGGGTTCGGTATTGCCATCTGTTTTAAGCGAATGGCTTCATGTGCCTTCAGTTGCGGCAAAGGGCATCGTACCTGATAATCTGCTTTATTCATTTTATGCCGGCGGGCTGATATTAATCGGTTGTATTTTATGGACGGTTGTAAAAACAAAAGAATACCCGCCCGAAGAATATGCTAAATTTCATGAGCCAGATGCAGAAACGGTAAAGCGAAGCGGCATTATGGAATTTATAAATGATTTGGTAAACATGCCCAAAACCATGAAACAGCTTGGTTTGGTACAGTTTTTTTCGTGGTTTGCCCTGTTCTCCATGTGGGTTTGGACAACCCCTGCCATAGCTACACACATATTTCATCTGCCTTCGGGCGATACATCTTCACAGGCTTATAACAATGCCAGTGATTTTGTAGGTAAAATGTTTGGCGTATACAACGGCGTTTCGGCATTGTACGCACTATCATTACCGTGGATAGTTAAAAAGATTAACCGGAAAAGAACGCATGCTTTTTCATTAGCCATGGGCGGTATTGGTTTAATTTCGGTGTTTTTTATTGAAAACCATAATTTGTTGTACTTGTCAATGGTTGGCGTAGGCTTGGCGTGGGGCAGTATTTTGGCCATGCCGTATGCCATATTATCAAGCTCGATACCGGCAAAAAAAATCGGGGTTTACATGGGGCTGTTCAACTTTTTTATCACGTTTCCGCAAATAGTAAGCAGCCTTAGCAGCAGCCTTATTATCAAACATTTGTTTAATAGCGAGTCGATTTACGGTTTAATTATGGGTGGTGTTTTTATGTTTATCGCAGCTATATCGGTGTTTTTTGTGCAGGATGGTAAGAAAATTCAAATAATAGAGGTTTCAAATTGAAGAAAACGTTAAAAACTACCTCGGTTAATGATTTTTCCTCAAATCAAATGTCGTATATTGCGTAGTAAGTACACATTATACATATTTGCACAAACCCCGTTAAATAATTTGAATGGAAAGTAACACACCCAATCCGGAAGAGCTAACCAGTAAGATAGTTGAAATTAAAAACTTGCTGGAAGAAGAAGAGGAAGAGGAGTTTCATCACCTTAATAACCCAGCCGATGGCATAAAACCCATCATCAAAAAATACCTTGGCATACCAAACCATGCCGATCAGATAGGCAATAAATTTTACTTTACAGATGGCGATGCCAAAGTAGAAGTTGTTGTTGTTACCGACGAGATTATCCGTGTAAGATTGGCGCCGCATAGCGTTTTCCTTGAAGAATTCTCATACGCCGTTCCAAAGCTGGAGCATAAAGCCGCAGCCTTCACCCTGTATGAGGATGATAACGAGTTTCGTGTAGCAACTAAATCGATAAATTGTCATATCCGTAAAAAGGATTTTTTCATTTCGTTTTCTGATAGCAATAACCATGTAACCAGTTCAGACGCCGTACCTATGCACTGGGAAGAGAATGTTCAGTTTGGTGGTTATTACGTGTTTTGCACCAAAACATGCGCTAAAGATGAAAGCTTTTTTGGCCTGGGCGATAAGCCTACCGAGCTTAACCTGCGTGGTAAAAGGCTGAAGAACTGGAACACCGATGCATACTCCTTTGCCTGGAACCAGGATCCGCTTTACCGTAGCATTCCTTTTTACATCAGCGTAAACGAGGGTATTGCCCACGGTATATTTTTTGATAATACCTTTAAGGCGCATTTTGATTTTGGCGCCGAAGACAAAACCAAAACCAGTTTTTGGGCTGATGGCGGCGAACTGCAATACTATTATATCCACGGACCCCACATGATGGATGTGGTAAAAAGCTACCACATTTTAACAGGCACGCACCCAATGCCACCGCTTTGGGCGCTGGGTTATCACCAGTGCCGATGGAGTTATTATCCCGAAGCCAAGGTACGTAAAATTGCCAAAGGTTTCCGCGAAAATAAGATCCCCTGCGATGGTATCTATTTAGATATCGATTACATGGATGGCTACCGTTGCTTTACCTGGAATAAGAAATACTTCCCGGACCCGAAGAAAATGATCAGCGAATTGGCTGCAGATGGGTTTAAAACCGTTGTAATTATTGATCCGGGCATCCGTGTTGATGATAACTATTGGGTGTTTAAAGAAGGTAAAGAAAATAGATATTTTTGCCGCCGCAGCGATGATTACTTTATGGAAGGTCACGTTTGGCCGGGTCGCTGCCAGTTTCCGGATTTTACCAACCCCGAAGTGCGCGAATGGTGGGGAGGCTTATTTGAGGAGTTGGTAGATATGGGCGTGGCCGGCGTTTGGAATGATATGAACGAACCTGCCGTGTTTGGAGCAGGCACGTTCCCGGATGATGTTAGGCATCAATACGATGGGCACCGTGGGTCGCACCGCAAGGCACATAATGTTTACGGAATGCAAATGGTACGCTCAACCTACGAAGGTTTGCGCAAGATCATGAAAAACAAACGTCCTTTTACTATAACCAGGGCGGGATACTCGGGCGTACAACGTTACTCATCCGCGTGGACGGGCGATAATGTGGCCTCATGGGAACACCTCAAATTAGGCAACATCCAATGCCAGCGCCTATCAGTATCGGGCATCCCTTTCTGCGGTACAGATATTGGCGGTTTTAGCGGCGAGCCTGATGGCGAACTATTTACCCGCTGGATACAGTTGGGCACCTTCTCGCCTTTTATGCGCGCGCACTCTGCAGGTGATACCAAAGAGCGCGAGCCCTGGAGTTTTGGCGAACCGTTTACCGAAATCAATCGCAAATTTATCGAGCTGCGTTACAGGCTTATTCCGTACTTATACTCTACTTTTTGGGAGCACCACCGCTACGGTTTCCCTATTTTGAGGCCGGTGGTAATGCATGAGCAGGATGTGTTGTTAAACCACTTCCGCCAGGATGAATTTACCTATGGCGATAAAATTTTGGTTTGCCCGGTAATGGAGCCAGGCCAGATAAAACGCAACGTGTACCTGCCAAAAGGTAAATGGTTCAATTACTGGACATTTGAAGTGCTGGAAGGTGGTAAGGAAGTAACCGTTGACACCCCGCTGGAAACCATGCCGCTGTTTGTAAAGGCCGGATCGGTAATACCCGAATACCCGGTGATGCAATACACAGGCGAAAAGGAAATTGAAGAAGTTAAACTGAACGTTTACTATACCGATTACGAAGTAAACTCTTTCCTGTTTGAAGATTACGGCGAAACTTTTGCCTATGAGCAAGATATTTACCTTGAAAAAAAATTTGTGGTAAATGGCAACTCAAGAAAGCTAACCATAGGCCAAAGCATGGAGGGACTGTACACTCCACGCTATGAGGGCTATCACTTTAACGTTATCGGCTTACCATTTAAGCCACACAAAATAATGGTCGACGGTAAAAATGTAACAGCTTTTACCATCAACGCTGATGGCACCATGGAGTTTAAATACAGTAAAAAGTTTAAGCAGATAGAAATCTCAAAATAACAAAGCATAAAAAAGCCGCCCTAAAAAGGCGGCTTTTTTATGCTTTGTACAGTTTTAAATACCAGGTCAATGTCTTAACTCCTGATTCTTGTCTCTTGATTCTTCGCCACCCATCCTGCTTTAAAAAATAAATCCCTTAAACCCTGCATAATGTCATAATCCTGTTATATTTGATTTTATATAAACCAAACTCAATCCTGTAATTTGGGTTATTGTTACAAGCCCCTACAGGTTATCTATATCATGGCCAAAAAAACGAAGACAACCGACACCCCGCTACCGGAAGAAAAGCCTGTAAAAGAAAAAAAAGCAACCAAAGCAAAGGCAAATAAAGTTGAACCCGAAGTTGTTGCAGACACCGCTAAAAAAGCTGTAAAAGCTAAAGCAGCGCCAGTTGCGAAAACAACCAAGCCCAAAACCGCTAAAGTCAAAGTTGCCGAAGCGGTACAAGCCACAAATACTGTAATATTAAAAGCCGTTGAGCCATATAGCCGCTTTACCGATTTTGATATCAGTTTATTTAAGTCGGGAAAGCACTTTAAGCTTTATGAAAAGTTTGGCTCGCACGTGGTGGAATATCAGGGCGTAGTGGGTACCTACTTTTCCGTTTGGGCGCCAAACGCGCAGTATGTATCGGTTATAGCAAACTTTAACGGCTGGAACCGCGGTTCGCACAGTTTGAATGCCCGTTGGGATTCATCCGGCATCTGGGAAGGTTTTATCCCGAATGTGGGCGTAGGCGAAACCTATAAATATTATATAAAATCATCAACCGGCGAAGACCTGGAAAAGGCCGATCCTTTTGCCCTGCGCTGGGAAGTACCGCCAAGCACAGCATCCATAGTTGTTGATACCTTTTACGAATGGACCGATGGCGACTGGATGGCTAACCGCCATGAGCATAATGCGCTTGATAAACCTTACAGCGTTTACGAAGTGCACCTGGGTTCATGGGCCCGCAGCCCCGAAAGCCCCGACCAGTTTTTAACTTATACCGAACTGGCGCACAAACTGGTGCCATACGTTAAAGAAATGGGCTTTACACACGTAGAGTTTATGCCTATAATGGAGCACCCGTATTATCCAAGCTGGGGCTACCAAATTTCGGGCTACTTTGCTGCGGCTTCCCGTTATGGCTCGCCCCAGGAACTGATGTTTCTTATCGAAGAATTTCACAAGGCTGGCATCGGTGTAATCCTGGATTGGGTGCCATCGCATTTCCCGGGCGATATTCATGCTTTGTACAAATTTGATGGCACACACCTGTATGAGCATGCCGACGCCCGTAAAGGATTCCATCCCGATTGGAAATCGTATATATTTAACTATGGGCGTAACGAAGTTAGGTCATTCCTGATTAGTAACGCGCTGTTTTGGCTGGATAGATACCATGCCGATGGTTTACGGGTAGATGCTGTAGCATCTATGCTTTACCTTGATTACTCGCGCAAACATGGCGAGTGGGAGGCAAATATTTATGGCGGTAACGAAAACCTGGAAGCTATTTCGTTCCTGAAAGAGTTTAACGAGGCCGTTTACAGTCATTTCCCATCAACCCAAACCATTGCCGAAGAATCTACATCGTTTACCGGTGTTAGCCGCCCGGTTTATTTGGGAGGCTTAGGTTTCGGGATGAAATGGATGATGGGATGGATGCACGATACCATCGATTATTTTAAAGAAGATCCTATCCACCGTAAGTATCACCATAACGAAATCACCTTTAGTACCATATACGCCTTTACCGAAAACTTTATGCTGCCTTTCTCGCACGATGAGGTGGTATACGGCAAAGGTAGCATGCTGCGCAAAATGCCCGGTGATGAGTGGCAGCAATTTGCCAACCTGCGCCTCATGTACAGTTACATGTTTACGCACCCGGGTACCAAATTGCTATTTATGGGTGCCGAGTTTGGGCAGGGTGATGAGTGGAATTATAGCCAGTCGTTACAATGGCATGTAATGCAATATCCTAATCACCAGGGTATGGCTGCAACGGTTAAAGCGCTTAACCAGCTGTATAAGGATGAGCCTGCGCTGTATGAAAAAGCCTTTGACTTTACCGGCTTTGAATGGATAGACGGTGGCAACGCCAACGACTCGATACTGGTTTATGGCCGTATGGGGCATAACCGCGCCGACGACCTGGTAATTATCCTGAACATGACCCCGGTACCGCGTTATAACTACCGCATTGGCGTACCCGCAGGCGGCAAATGGCAGGAAGTATTTAACTCAGATGCTCAAAACCTTTGGGGCAGCGGTATCATCAATTACGACGCGGTAACTGCCGATGCCGAAAAATGGCATGGCAAGGATAACTCCGTTAACATTACCATACCCCCTTTGGCAGCCACAGTATTTAAAAAAATACCCGATGCACCTGCCAAATACGAACTAAAGCGATAAATAACGCCAAATCGCTATAAATATATTCAACCATTTATTAAGCTTTTGCGTTTAATAAATGGTTGAATATTCATATTATACATTTACCTGCCCATGAATCCCAAATTTCGTAACCTTTTTATTGTAGGTGGCTCGGTAGCCCTGGTGTTGCTAATTATACAGGTATTCATGACCTACCCCGATATAAACGCCGTAAACATATTATTAAACGCCTTGCCCGCCCTGGTGCTTTATTACCTGGCCTATAAAACCTACCATGAGCATAAGGATGGCGAATTGATGTAAAATATATCCATATGCTTAACCTCTTTGTTTTTGGCACAATATCGCTGGCCATGCTTATCCTGGGCTATCAAATAAAATATAAAAAGAAAGCCAGCCTTATATCCGGGTTTGATGAAAACCTGGTGAGCGATGTTAACGGTCTGTGTAACTGGGTAGGCAACCTGATGCTTATCAACGCCGCCATAGCCCTGCTCACCGGTATCGGCATGACTTACCTGCCCGCCCAAATGAACATTGCCTTAATATTTTTTGTGGGCGGCATCCTGGCAACCTCTGTTTTTGCCATTGCAGGCAAGCGCAGGTTCAGGCGGCTGTAATACATAATATAATGCTAGCGCCCTGGGTTAACCTCTCTTGTGCAGGCCTTGGCCACATTAGCCAATATCCAAACTATCACTATTGCTCAAATCGTTTAACAACATTCCTGCCCGTTAGCAAAGCATACTACCGCTCCGACAGATTGAGGGCGGGCAAAAAAAAGCTTGCTTCCAATTTATCGCTTACCATATTTGTTAAAATATTATCCTTAAATCAGAGCTCTCATTCAACCATATCTTAACCCAAAATGGTAGTTAATCCATCTTTTTTTAACAAAAACAGATGAATGAAGCTAAAATCCGGCTAATGATTGCTAAATTGTTAGTTCAATATTTTAGTAATCCACCGTACTTTTGATAAAAATAAGAAACAATGATAACTTTTGACTGGAAAGGCGTATTCCCTGCGGTAACCACCAAGTTCACCGATAACGACGAATTAGATTTTGATGCTTTTGATGTAAACCTTGCAGCGCAGCTTGAAGCTGGTGTTGACGGATTTATTTTAGGCGGTTCATTAGGCGAGGCCAGCGTGCTTACCGATGATGAAAAGTTTGCGTTATTAAAGCATACCATTGATTATGTTGATGGCAAAGTACCTGTAATACTAAATATTGCCGAGCAAACCACCAAAGCAGCTGTAGCCTGTGCTAAAAGAGCTTTTGATACCGGTGCCGATGGTTTAATGCTGTTGCCACCAATGCGTTATAACAGCGAAGAACGCGAAACTTTGGCTTACATAGGCGCAGTTGCCGAAAGCACCGAACTGCCTATCATGATATACAACAATCCTGTTGATTATAAAATTGAAGTTACACTGGATATGTTTGAAAAACTATCGGTTTATAAAAACATACAGGCGGTAAAAGAATCAACCCGGAATGTATCAAATGTTACTAAAATGTTTAACCGTTTTGGCAACCGCTACGCCATATTTACCGGTGTTGATCCGTTAGCCATGGAAAGCCTTGTAATGGGTGCCGACGGCTGGGTTGCAGGTTTGGTTGATGCTTTCCCTAAAGAAACTGTAGCTATTTACCGTTTGGTAAAAGCCGGCAGAATTGCCGAAGCTTTAGCCATTTACCGTTGGTTTTTGCCGGTATTGGAATTGGATATTCATCCAAAACTGGTTCAGTACATTAAACTGGCCGAAGTTGCAACTGGTATTGGTACCGAAAATGTACGCGCACCGCGTTTACCGTTAATTGGCGAAGAACGCACCAAAGTGTTAAAGATCATCAATGATGCATTAGCTGTTCGCCCGGAACTGCCTGTTGGCAGCTGGGGTAAGTTGAGCGAAGTTGAAGCTTAATTAAATCTTTTATAAATAAATATTTGAAGCTTAAGGCTGGCTTTTTGCTTCCGGCCTTAAGCTTTAAGCTTATATATGAGTAGTAAAACATTTTTTTGTATAGATGCGCACACCTGTGGTAACCCCGTGAGGGTAGTGGCAGGTGGCGGGCCAACGCTTAAAGGCGATAACATGAGCCAAAAGCGACAGCACTTTTTAAAAGAGTACGACTGGATTCGCACCGGGCTGATGTTTGAGCCAAGAGGGCATGATATGATGTCGGGAAGTATCTTGTTCCCGCCCCATGATCCGGCAAATGATGTGGCCGTTTTATTTATTGAAACAAGTGGTTGCCTGCCTATGTGTGGGCATGGTACCATTGGTACCATAACCATTGCTATTGAAGAAGGACTGATTCAGCCTAAAATACCCGGCATAGTACGTATGGAAGCGCCGGCCGGCCTTGTTTTGATAGAGTATAAACAGGAAGAAAAAAAAGTTACTTCGGTTAAGCTCAGAAACGTGGCAGCCTATCTTGCTGCCACCAATCTGGAGGTAGAGTGCCCGGATCTGGGTATGCTAACCATCGATGTCTCTTACGGGGGTAATTACTATGCCATTGTTGATCCGCAGCCAAATTTTGCAGGGCTTGAAAATTATACCGCCGGGCAGCTAATAGCCTGGAGCCAGGTATTGCGCAAGCGTATTAACGAAAAATATAAATTTGTTCACCCACAGGATCCTACTATAAATACGTGTACCCATATACTATGGGCAGGCGCAACATTAGATAGCACTTCTACCGCCCGCAATGCTGTATTTTATGGCGATAAGGCTATTGACAGATCGCCTTGCGGCACCGGTACATCGGCACGTATGGCACAATGGTATGCCAAAGGCAAGCTGAAAGTGGGCGAACCGTTTATACACGAAAGCATCATTGGTAGTAAATTCATTGGCAAGGTTGAAGAGGTGGTGAAGATTGGCGAACTGGATGCCATTATTCCGAGTGTTGAAGGCTGGGCAAAAGTTTACGGTTACAACACCATCAAAATAGACGATGACGACCCGTATGCACATGGTTTCCAGGTGATATAATAAAAAAAGAAGTTGGGTGTCATGGTGAGCCTGTCGAACCATAGTGGGCATGGGCAAAGGCTTCTGCGCGCCCTTCGACAAACTCAGGATGACACATACGAATAATAACCGTCATTGCGAGGCACGAAGCAATCCCGAACAATGTGGGACTTAGCATGTAGGGGATTGCTTCGTGCCTCGCAATGACGGTATAAAAAATAAAAAATGGCAAAAGTGCTGATCATAGGTGGTGGAATTGTAGGTTTAAGTTCTGCATATTATTTACAAAAGGCCGGGCACCAGGTTACCGTGCTGGATAAAGGCGACCTGACTGATAGCTGTTCGTTCGGTAACGCGGGTATGATAGTACCCAGTCACTTTATTCCGTTGGCAACTCCGGGTATGGTTTCGCAGGGCATTAAATGGATGTTTAACAGCAAGAGCCCGTTTTATGTAAAACCATCGTTTAACCCGCAACTTATCTCCTGGGGATTAAAATTCCTTCAAAAAGCAAATGCCGGGCACGTAGAGCGGTCTGCAACACCTTTAACCGAGCTTTCTTTACTGAGCAAAAAGCTTTATGAAGATCTGAGTAAAGAATCGGAATTTGACTTCGACCTTGTTGAAAAAGGCATCCTGATGTTTTACAAAACCGAAAAGGCCGGGGAAGAAGAAGCTCACCTGGCCGAAAAGGGTCGTGAACTGGGTTTGGATATGGCAGTGCTTAGCCCGACCGATTGTATCAGGCTGCAGCCTAACCTGGAGCTTGATGTATTAGGGGCGGTGCATTACCGTTGCGACGCACACCTATCGCCAAATAAGCTGATGGCGGCGCTGGTAAAATACCTCAAGAGCGCGGGGGTAAATTTAATTACAAATAAAGAGGTTACTAAAATTGAAACCGTTGCAGGTAAATTAACCAGGGTTTTATCACACAATGAAGAATTTACAGCCGATGAATATATTGTTGCGGGTGGCTCCTGGTCGCCGGCGATAGGTAAATTACTGGGCGTTAAAATATTACTAATGCCGGGTAAAGGCTATTCTTTTAATGTGAAAGAAGAAGTTCCATCCATGCAGATTCCTGCATTGCTGGCAGAAGCACGTGTAGCTATCACCCCGATGAATGGCGGCCTGCGCTATGGCGGTACCATGGAGTTGGATAAAATTAACAGCCGTATCAACATGAACCGGGTAAAAGGCATTGTTGAATCGGTGCCTAAGTATTTTCCAGGCTTGAAACCGGCCGTGCCTGCCGAAAAAGATATCTGGTTTGGTTTCCGGCCATCATCTGCTGATGGCTTACCCTATATCGGCAGGAGCAACAAATTCAGCAACCTTGTTATAGCAACCGGGCACGGTATGATGGGCCTGAGTTTAGGAGCCGCTACAGGGTTATTAGTACAGGAAGTGATTTCGGGCACAAAAACCAGCATTAATATTGAAGCTTTTGCACCGGATAGGAGTTAGCAAAAAGTATAACTGTCGCGACGTTTTAACTCCTAAAAAAAAACAGACTTACGAAGTTTTTAAAACTTCGTAAGTCTTTCGGCGCTGATTCATTACTCCTTACAACGCCTCATCCACCAAATGTTTCAATTCGTAATACCTTTCGTGCCTCCCATCGTTTTTAATGTAAAAACACATCATAAAAGCCGCATAATGCTTATCGTTGTTTACCCAGGGGAAACTGCCAAATAAACCCGGACTACTTACTGCCGGTGTTGGGTTTTGCGGGCCGGACGCTTTCAATACCCACTCGCCGAAACCATAACCGGCATTGCCGGCTTCGTCGGGGGCATAGGCTATTTTTACGTCTTTGGTTATCCGGTCAATCTGCATTTCATTAACACTTTTTTCGGTTAAAACCCGTTTGCCGTTAATAGTGCCTTTGTTTAATATCATCACCAAAAAGTTAAGGTAATCATTAGGGGTGCTCCAGGCGCCGCCGGCGGGGAAGGCTACGGGGCCTTTACCAAAATCGGTATCAACCATACCACAGGGGCTGGCAATGCGTTCGGCAAAAAGGGTTTCAAAACTTTTACCGCTGATTTTCTCCATAACAGCTGCCGCCATTTGCAGGCCCACATTGCTATACCTGAACAATGAACCGGGCTTACCCTCGAGGGGCATATCCGCAATGTTTTGGATGGATTGATCCATACTGTGAATATCTTTCATATCCTGCAACGCCTCTTTTATGGGCGGCGCCTGGATGCCTGTAAGGTGCGATAGGCATTGGCTTATGGTAATACCCCCCTTGCCGGTTCTGGAGAGTACAGGCAGGTATTTGCCTACGGTATCAGTTAGTTTTAGTTTGCCTTCGTCAACAAAAGTCATCACCAAAGCCGCGCTAAACCATTTACTGCAACTGGCGACCGGAATTTTGGTAGTAGTGGTAAAAGCGTCAAGGTTGGGCGTTTTGCCCATTTTACGGGCAACCATTTTTGTAGCAAACCTTTGCTTCATGGTCATTTCATCTTTGCTGCCGGTGTAAATGATTTTGCCATCTTTATAAACTACCAGCACTGTACGGCCACCCATTTTCTCCGTATTATCGGCAAGCCATTGATCAACCTTTTCAAAATGATGCTGGGCCTTTGCATTGGATATAGCACAAAGCAAAAGGAGCACAATTATTAACTTTTTCATAATCTCGACATAAATGTAAAAGGCACTGTAACCCAGGGAGGCTGTACAGTGCCTTAAAAAAGCTATTGTTTTTCTTTAATCTTTTCCATTAGTTTCGCTTTCATCTCCTCCTCAAAGTCCTTGTATTGTTTAAACTGTGCCGGGGTGAATACGCCTTTTAACTCCTGGTCTTTTCCTTCCTGCAAATTCCTGGCTTGTTTCATTTTACTAAAGCGGCCATCGTCGCTTTTTATAATGGCTTGCATTTTACGGGCGTAGGTTAAATTAATGGCCTGTACTTTACTCTCCTGCGCGGCGTCCAGTTTTAGCTTGCTCTTCATCATTTCTGTCTGAAACTGGGCCCGTTGTTCCGGGGTGGAGTTTTTAAAATCGGGCATGCCGGTTTGGGCAGTTGCTGGTTTGCCCATCAATATTGTAACAGTTATTGCAGCGGCTATTAGCCAAAGTGCTTTTATAATTCCTTGTTTTTTCATTAGTCGTAATTTGGTTAAAAATACATTTTACCATTGAATAGCATAACTGGCGCCGCTATTTAAAAGTAGGGTAGCCTTATTGTCGCCAAGAAACGTGATGGTACCTGCAAAACTGAAAGATTTACCAGACGACGACGAGCCTGTTAGCTTAACCGCGGCGCTGCCCGATACTATTTTTAAAGTAGTTTTATCAACCAGTATGTTTGACGATGTAATGCTTAAATTGCTTGTGAAGGTGTATTTACGGGCAATTTTCGAGGTTTCGGTGCCGGTATGGGTAAAAGTGGTGCTTAAGGAATAAGTTGATGCAGATGGCTGCAAATTAGTGAGTACAAAGCCGCCTGTGCTACTGCCGTTTGACGACATGCGCGTGCCATCAAAAGTGTGCGAACCGGTAAAATTAAAGGTAAGCTGGCTGGGCACAATACCGGCGCAGGTGAGCATATAATTCCAGCTGAGATTGTAGCTGTATGACGGTGTTGCACCAGCCGCGCTTGTTTTGGTTAAGGTTGAGTCCTTTTTAACGCCGCAACTTAGTACAACCGTTTTATAGATAGTTACGGAGCTGTTTACCTGTAAGGCAAACCCGCCAGTTGTTGGCGTTACAGCATCGGTAGTAAGTTCTGCCGCGTCGGCTTCGGTAATAGACACGTCGGTGGCTGCAACGCCATCTTTTTTACAGGAGTTTAAACCTAAACCAAGGCTTGATGCCATCAGCAATATCACCATTGTTGTTTTTACGTTTTTCATGATATTAAATTTTAATGTTGTGTATATATTATTCAGTTTGATTTTTGTACGACTAGGGTATTACCTGCTGATAGCTTTGCTTGGCTAACACCGGCTTTTTGAGGGTGATTGTACCTGGGGAGCTCTTCATTTCAGAAAGCTTTTTATTTTTAAACAGATCTATAAACCCGCGGGCAACCAAAACAAATGGATTGTTGCTCACAAAACCGGTGGTTAGGCCATAGTTTACCTTTTCGGTTTCGGGCTGATAAGTGCCAAATAATTTATCCCAGATGATGAACACCCCTCCAAAGTTTTTATCAATATAAATAGGATTGCTGCCATGATGCACCCGGTGCGATGATGGTGTATCCATTACATGTTCTACCACGCCCAATGTGCCAACAACTTCTGTATGTAAAAAGAATTGATAAGCCAGGTTAAGTACATACGATATTACAATAAAGTCTGTTGGCATACCCAATAATGCTGCCGGAATAAAAAACAGCGGACTAACAATTGCCGAAAACCAATTAAGCCTGTAAGCTGCCGTAAGATTCATGTGCATAGCCGAGTGATGGATAAGATGGAAAGCCCAGAGCGGTTTCCAATGGTGCGAGATGCGGTGAAACCAGTAGTAGATAAAATCGGCGGTAAAAAAAGTGAGCAGGAAAACCCAGCCATTGCTGGGTAATGTGAAGGGCGCCAATTTGGCAAAAAAGCCAAGTATGGCTAACTGGTAGCCGGCGAAAAGGTATTTGGAGAACTGGAAGCCAACAAAAACAAACAGGTTTGAAAACGTTTCTTTAACGTCGTAAACGTTTTTATCTTTCTTCCAGTTCCAGATAATTTCGGCCGTTACAAGTAGTGCCAGGAATAATAATATGTATATGCGGTATGGGCCAATTTGATGTTTCATTTTCTTAATCGTTTGAATTATTTTGTCGTTTTTTGATTGACAATATAAAGTTGACCAGAAAATGCGGCTTAAGTTTGATGAAACCCGGCGAAGCTGAAAAACCGGGGGCCGAAGTGACTGTACTCGTTATTTCCGTTTGATAAATCCGAAATCGAACATCCGAAATCAAAAATATCAGCTATCTACCCATTTTTTAAACTCCGGCACCCTCGCTTTGCTGATGAGGATTTTCTCCGGTGGTTCGGGTTTCATTTTCAGCGACAGGCGCCCGTTAAAATAAAAGTCAACTTCGGTTAGCGCCTTGCGGTTGATGATGAACTGCCGGTTGGCACGAAAAAACATATCGGGCTCCAACTGTTGCTCCAGTTGCTCCATTGTAAATTCGATGTTGTATTGTTGGCCGTCTGTGGTTTGGGCGTATACTATTTCATGCGCGGTATAAAACCAGGAAATTTTAGCGGTTTCAACCGGGATCAGCTTATTCCGGAAATGAACCAGGAATGATTTTTTATGCGGTTTTGCCAATATTTTTACCTGTTGCAGCAGTTGCTCAAAGGATGGGTTCGCATCGCTTTTGGGCCCTTGCACTACCAGGCGTTTAAACTTGCTTAGCGACAGCTCAATTTCGGCCTCATCAAAAGGTTTAAGAATATAATCAATGCCATTATTTTTAAAAGCCTGAATGGCATAATCGTTATAGGCCGTTACAAATATCACCGGTTTCAGAATCTCGGCCTGCTTAAAAATATCAAAGGATACGCCATCAGCAAGGCGGATATCCATAAATACAAGGTCGTAGCTATCGGGATTGGCATTAAACCATTCCACAGCGTCTTTTACATCGGGTAGGGATGCCGTAATAATTATATTGTCATCAAGGTTTTGCAGCACATGTGCCAGGTTACGGGCAGTAACAGGTTCGTCTTCAACTATAACAACACGTAGTTTATTCATGTTTCAAAGGGAGCTTAACTGTAAAATGGCTGGTAGTTTGTTCAATGTCTATTTCCCGTTGCATCAATATTTTGTAGCGCTGGTTAAGGTTGGCCAGGCCGGTGCCGGTGCCATCTGCATCTACCGGGTTAAGGTTGTTACTTACAGATAATTCGTCGCCGCACATTTTAATGGTTACCTGCAATGGAGTTTTTAGGGTAGCGGCATTGTGCTTGGCCGCGTTTTCCAATAAAGGTTGTAACGATAAATGTGGCAGCTTATATTGGAGGAAAGCATCGCCCACGTCAATTAATAGCTCGAAGGCATTTTCAAATCTCATTTTTAATAATTGAGCAAATGATTTTACCATCGTTAATTCTTCATTAACTGTAACCAGGTTACTGGCGGGCTTAACTAATGCATACCTGAAAACCGCCGACAGATGTTTAATATATTGCTGCGCCAGGGCCGGGTTTTCGCGCACCACGCCCGATAAACTGCTCAGCGAGTTAAATAAAAAGTGTGGGTTAAGCTGCTCTTTTAATAACTCCAGTTCGGCTGTGGTATAGGCATTTTTAAGTTGCTCGTTTTCAATGGCCTGTTGTTTGTTTTGGCGCAGCAGCAGCACTATCTTTATAATAATACCAATTAGTAAAGCTGCTAAAGCGTACCGGGTTAAATATCCCAGCCAAAAGGCGCCCCTTATTTGGTTGGGGTTAAAGCTAAATACCCGTTTTTGCACGCCGCCTATCAGCACCATACCAACAAATGCAATAAAAAAATTGAGCGACAGATAGCGCAGGTATCTGTTATTGTCGCGATACCTTGCCAACCGGCCGCGGCCCAAATTGAGCGAGAATAAGAAGTAGCAGAAACCAAGCTGCGCCAATAATTGGTAGGCAAATTCCGCAGCGTTAAATCGCCAGTAATGGGCCACAATGCCATTTTCGCGCAGGGCGAGCAACCTCCCGCTATTAAGCATTACGGCTATCAGCAGCGAACAGTAAAACCATAACTGTTTCCCGGTTTTTTCCATCAGGTAAATCTAATTAAAGATAGCTACAGGCAACAGAAAATTTGGGTGAAGCTGAAAATTTGAGGGGCGAAGCCCTACCTAAACAGGCGCACCTAAATCCTCTCCAAAGGAGAGGACTTTAAAGCAGCAAGTTTACAGAAACCATGCAAATCAAAAACCCTTCCGTTTGGAGGGGGCAGTGTGAGTCTTTTCTTATCTTTTTACAAAAGTCCACTTAACTTATCGCAGCTTTTTAACATCTTTACGGTACACATATTTTAAGTACAAATGCAGCATTGGTTAGTAAAATCCGAACCCGTAAAATATAGCTGGGAAAAATTTAATAAAGATGGCCGTACCTTTTGGGATGGCGTACGCAACTACCAGGCACGCAATAATTTAAGATTGATGCAGGAGGGCGACCTGGTGTTGTTTTACCACAGTAATGATGGCAAGGAAGTAGTGGGTATAGCCAAAGTAGTTAAAGAAGCCTACCAGGACCCCACAACCGAAGACCCAAACTGGGTGGTGGTTGATCTTTCGCCGGTAGAAACATTGAAGAAGCCGGTAACATTAGAGACAATAAAAGCCGATGAACAACTGAAGGATGTTGGACTGGTAAGGCAAGGCCGGCTTTCGGTAATGGCATTAAAACGCGAGGAGTTTGACCGTATTTTAGAACTGGGCAGTTAATGGCCACACTATTTCCAATCAGCAGGCGGATACAAACGGTGTTTCTTATATCCATGTTATTTGGTCCTCAAATCACTAAGGCCCAATCGCCATTTGCCGGGCTGGAGAATTTGTTTGCGACACCTGAAAACTACGTGGTAAGGCATATAACAAACGCCCCGGTAGTTGACGGCGATATTAATGATGCAGTTTGGCAGCAAGCAAAATGGACAAATAATTTTGCTGATATTGAAGGCGACCTAAAACCCAAACCGCCTTACAAAACCAAGGTGAAAATGCTTTGGGATAACAACTATTTGTATATAGCCGCCCACTTGGAAGAGCCCCAGGTATGGGCCACTTTAAAAAATCACGATGATATTGTGTATCACGATAACGATTTTGAATTATTTATCGACCCATCCACAACAACCCATTCCTATTACGAAATTGAAGTAAACGCGCTGAACACCATTTTCGACTTGTTTTTAAATAAGCCATATCGCAATAGGGGAGGCGGTTTGATAGGCTGGGATGCTAACGGCCTGCGTTCGGCAGTTAAGGTGCAGGGCACGCTCAACAATGCTTCGGACACAGATGCCGGCTGGACGGTGGAAATGGCTATCCCTTTTAGTGCCATTACCATGGGATTTAAATCGCAGGTTCCTGAAAATGGCACCATTTACCGGATAAATTTTTCGCGGGTGGAGTATGATACCAAAATTGTAGAAGGGCGGAATGTAAAACTGAAGGATTCTGCCGGGCGCGATCTCCCGGAACATAACTGGTCATGGTCGCCGCAGGGCGAGATTGCCATGCACAGTCCCGAACATTGGGGGTATCTTTTGTTCAGCACACATGAGGCCGATGATGTAGCATTTACTATGCCTTATGCCGAGGAACAAAAGAAATATCTTTGGCTGGTTTATTACCGTGAAAAACAATGGTATAGGCAACATCATGAATATACTTCGTCGCTTGGTAAATTGGGTATCCACGGTAAGTATGATATTGCCGGTATCAGCAATAAATTAAAGCTGCAAAGCACCCAAAACCAGTTTGAGGCTTTTATTACCGACGCAAATACAAATAACACCTATACCATAAACCACGAAGGTTTTATAGAGCAATTAAACCCGATACACCATGAATAAGCGCGAATTTTTAAAAGCCGGTTTATTGGCCGGTGTTGCTGCCCAGTTGCCATTGCTAAGCACTGCCGCTCCGGTAAATACCGCGGGCATGAAAAAAAATAAAAAGAAAAACTGGATATGGATAAATCCTAACCTAAAGGATACGGATGAGGATTTAAAAACTAATTATGCAGCTTATAAAGCTAAAGGTATAACAGGAATATTTTTTGAAAACGACAGCGAGCGGCATTTTCGCGCTGCCAAAGCTGCCGGAATTGAGGCGCATCGCTGGATATGGACTTTTAACCGTGCCGAACTGTTAACCGAACATCCCGAGTGGTACAGCAAAAGCCGCAACGGCGATTCATGTGCCGATAAACCACCCTACGTAACTTACTACCGCTGGCTTTGCCCATCGCGCCCCGAAGTACAGGATTACCTGACTACTACCGTTGATAAGATACTGGCTTTAGATTATGTAGATGGCATTCACCTGGATTATGTGCGTTATTGCGATGTTGTACTGCCGGTGAACCTTTGGGACCATTACAAAATTGAACAAACCAAAGAATTGCCCGAATATGATTTTTGCTATTGCGAGGTTTGCCAGGCCAAATTTAAAGAACAATATGGCCTGGATGTAAAAGCAATACAATACCCGGATGCTAGCCTTTCGTGGCGTTTGTTCAGGTATGGTAATATTATCAGGGTGGTCAACAAAATTTCGGAGGTGGCTAAGCAGCATAAAAAAGCCATAACCGCGGCTGTGTTCCCAACCCCCGAAGTGGCACGCCGAAACGTGAGGCAGGACTGGACAAATTTTCACCTGGATGGTGTTTGCCCCATGATTTATCATGGCTTTTATAAAGAGGGGGTAAGCTGGATAGGTGATGCCGTGGCCGAAGGTGTACACTTTTTGGATGGAAAATTCCCGCTGTATGCAGGTCTGTATATATCGGACTTTAAAAATGACGACGAAGTGCGCGCCGGGATACAATATGCATTAAAGAATGGTGCTGCCGGGATTTCGTTTTTTGGTAAGGTGACGCCAACTATATTGGATATTTTGCACGAGGAAACGGGTAAGTAGGTGTGCAGATTATAGATTTCAGATGGGCAGATTGGTCTTTAGAAACTTACGAAGTTTCTAAAACTTCGTAAGTTTGGCCTCCACTATAATTGGTGATTACGATATGAACTACAGAAATTTCAAAAACACACCTATAGCCGAAGTTGGCCTGGGCACATGGCAACTGGGCAGTGCAGATTGGGGTAATGTAAATGACGAGGATGCTTTTGCTATACTAAAGGCATATACCGATGCAGGAGGTAATTTTATCGATACCGCCGATGTTTATGGCATGGGTGTAAGTGAATCCGTTATCGGCAGGTTTTTAAAAACAACAAATAAGGAAGTATTTGTTGCTACCAAACTGGGTCGCCGCGGCGATTCCCCGAATGGCTGGCCGCAAAACTTTACTTACGATATAATGAAGCGGAATGTGGAAGACTCGCTGAAGCATTTGGATGTGACACAACTATTTTTAGAGCAATTGCATTGTATCCCTACCGGCGAAATGAAATCGGGTAAAGTATTTGATCATTTACGTGCCCTGCAGCAGCAAGGCCTCATTAAACACTTTGGCGCCAGTGTAGAAACATCCGAGGAAGCGCTTATATGCCTGGAGCAGGAAGGCCTGGCATCGTTACAGATTATTTTTAACCTGTTCAGGCAACACGTGGCCGACGAGGTTTTTGCCAAAGCGAAGGACAAAGACGTTGCCATTATTGTGAGGGTTCCCTTAGCCAGTGGGTTATTATCCGGTAAATTTAACGGGCAAACCCAATTTGCCGCAAATGACCACCGTAATTATAACGCCAACGGCGAGGCCTTTAATACCGGCGAAACATTTTCGGGCATCGAGTTTAACGAAGGCCTGAAGCTATCTCAACAAATAAAACAAATATTACCCGACGGGAGTATGCCGCAATTGGCTATCCGCTGGATATTGGATCATCCGGAAGTTACCACTGTTATTCCCGGAGCATCAAAAGTATCGCAGGTTGATAGTAACGTGGGGGCATGTGCTTTGGAGCCCTTGTCGTCACATATTCATCAGCAATTAAGGAGTTTGTATGATGCTGAAATTATTGGGAAGATAAGAGGGCATTATTGATCCTCGAAATTTACCGGGTTGAGATCGTTAAATATCGAACACTGAATATCCAATATCGAATAATGAAGGCAAAACTTCGGTGTTGGATATTCAAAATTCATTATTCGATGTTACTACTATCCCAGTGTTTTATTTTAACTAACGGAATAGCATTTTAGATAGACTATTATCCCCTCAATTTATCCAGCAAATCGCTTAACTGAGCAGCTTCGTCAGCGGTGAGGTTATTTTCAAGAACTTTACGGGTTTTAAATTCTTCGTCCATTTTGGCAAGGGTTTCCAGGCCAAGGTCGCTTATGCGGATATCAACAGCCCGGCGGTCTTTATTATTGGTGCAGCGCGAAACCAGTTCTTTTTGGATCAGGCGGTCAACAATGCGGCTGGCGTCAGACATTTTATCAACCATCCTTTCTTTCAATAAATTAATCGTAGCTGGTTTTGGGTACTGCCCCCTTAGTATCCTCAGGATATTAAACTGCTGCTGGGTTAGATTGTACTTATCAAAATGGCAACGAAAAGCATTGTTTAACCACCCTGAAGTATAGGCAATATTGATAACTACTTTATGGTAATTATCCTCAAATTTGTTGCTTTGTATTTCGTCGTCTATCCGCATAATAGTTTATAATAACTAAAGTACAAATATGTTTATTTATTTTTAAAATTGAGGTACCCTAATCAGCTATTAGCTTTGCTAAAGCTTGTCCTCCGGGTCAGTTTTGCTGCTATTTGTTTGGGGTTTGCCATAGTCCCAGGGGCAATGCAGGCATTTGTTTTTACAGCAATAGCCGCGCGTTAAATGATAGTGCTTTGTAAAAACAAAATTGCCATCTTCATTAATATAATAATCAATGCCCTCTTTCAGCATCAGTTTGAATTTAAATATGCGAAATTTAGATGTGCAGAATTCAGGTGCGTATGATTCCAACATTTGCACATTTGAAATCTGCATATCTGCACATCATCAATTGAGTATTTTTACAAAAATCTCATCTTTAAAATGATTCTTCAAATGCCGGCCATCGCCATGCAGGGTCCATACCTGTTTGGGTTGGGTACGGGTTATGGTTTCCAGGATATCATTCCAGTCTACATGGTCGGATATAAAAAGCGTATCCTGGCTGTTTACCTGCAGGTTTTTCCAACCCGATGCAAATAATCGCTTTACACCCGTGGCCCTGATATAGCTATCAAAAGTAAATGGGGGCACTATATATACAAACTCATCCTGCACCTTCATTAGCTTACGGCCATAAACCTGGTATTTACCGGGGCGGTAGCCCATGTTTTCGTAAATGGCGTTAATAGGCATAATTTTATGATGCACCAGGATTTTTTTCCGGGGAGCGTGCTCGGTTATCAGGTTAATAAGCCGCTGGCTTTTGCCCAGTCCATAAGCGCCCAGCAAAATATTGATTTTGATATCGTTGATTTTTTTAATCTCCTCAACCGGATCGGGATGTATAACGGCCGGGTCGGCAAAGGTACTCTCTGTTATCAGTACATCAGTTTTTACCCACTCTATAGGTTCGCAGGTGGCATCAGGTTGTAGTTTGTAGTCGCCTGTGTATAGGTAACGCGTACCCTCGTACTCCATAAGTATTTGTGCCGAACCAAGCATGTGACCGGCAGGTATAAAAGTAATTTTTACCTTGCCTATTGTAAAAGGCTGGTTAAAGGGTACAATATGGAAAACTTTTGCGGCAGTGCGTTCATACCTTAGCTGCATTATAGTTGCCGTGGCGCGGGTGCAATACACATCGGCATTGCCGCTGACGGCATGATCGGCATGCGCATGCGTAACAACTGCATTTTTAGCGGGCAGTTTAGGGTCGAGGTAAAAATCGCCATACTTGCAGTAAAGGCCTTTATCATCTATAAGTACAAAATCGTCGAGTATCATTTTCAAGAGCTAAAAGCTTAAGGCGTACAGCTAAAAGCTAATGTTTAATTCGTTATAAGTTATGAGCAAGGGCTAAATATTTTTGGTGCAGGGCAATTACCTGCGGAATTACCAGCTGGCTATCGTCATTTATGATCACGTCATCGGCCAGTTTTTTCTTTTCGTCTTCGGGCATCTGGCGGCCTTCGCGCTTTTTAACTTCATCAAGGCTAATGCCATCGCGTTGTACAACGCGGGCTATGCGTTTATCCAGCGGAGCGGTTACAATGATAGAGCGATCGCAGGTTTTGTATGAACCGCTTTCGAATAGTATAGCCGCCTCGCGAATGATATAGGGGGCATCTTTTGCTTTCGCCTCAAGTGCTTCAAAAGCACTGAAAACGGCAGGGTGTACCAATGCGTTAAGTTTCTCTAACTCCGCCGGGTTATTAAAAACAATGGCCGCGATATGTTTGCGGTTTAATGAACCATCAGCAAAATAAGATTCAACACCAAAGGTTTGCTTTATGGCATCAATCAGTATAGCATCTGTAACCATAACCTTTTTTGCTTCGTCATCGGCGTAAAAAACCGGTACACCCAATAGCTCAAATACCTTTGCTACAGTGGTTTTTCCGCTGCCTATGTTGCCTGTTAAACCTATTTTAAGCATCTCATTTTTTGATGATAAAATCAATATTAGCCGGGCTTACCCTTACTATTTTACAAAAAGGAGGGAAGCGTGTCAGTTGTACCGGTAGGGTTGAATACCCGTGATCGCGCCAAAGATCAAGATCGGCGGTAGCCTCAAAAAGGTCGTCACTCATATCCTTGTAGCGGTTTAACGATGTGGTAAATGTTACTTTTACTTTTTGAGGAAACACCTTAACGTTGTCGTAATTGTGGTTGTTGATGAGTTTAACCGGGATATCCAAAGTTTTCTCGGTAAACTCGTCCACCGGGACAACCACCTGTACATTTTTGGGGTATATGGTTAAATTACCCTCGCTTACCGGCTGCAAATTAACGCGCGCGATGATGGTTTCATTTACATCGGCGGCTTTTATAGAATCAGTTTTCCATTCGCCTATTTTTTGCAGCCTATCGGCGGGACCGCTTATGGTCACATACGCAGGTTTAATAGATACGTTGCCCGATATGGCAAACTGCTTTTGATATTCGATACCTAACAAAGCCCTTACCGGTACTTTTTTGGTAAGCCGGTTGGTAAAATCAAAATACAGTGTGTCGGGGTCGATAGCTGTAATTTGTTGGTTAGCGTCCCGTTTTGAATTGATAACCTTTAGCTGAGAACTAAGCACAACATAGTTGCGGGTGTCCAACGGTGCCAAATCAACAATAATTGGCTTGTTTTCGGGCTTCAATTTCGAAAACAGCATTTGCCAGCCCGTACCCTGTATGGTAGCTTTCACACTATCGGTCTGTAATGGGTGGAAAGCACGTTTTTGCGGCGAGTTTTTGTAAACAAGAGCTTCATTAACCGCAAAAGGCAACGGACTCGATAGCGTTGTAAAAATCCAGGCAACAATGGCAAGCCCAAGGCAGGTAAAAAATACCGATAGCCGCCGCCGTTCTGTTGTGGATAGTTTTACTATTGCCATGTTGTTGAGGTTGTTATTGAGGTTAAAGGGTAAAGGCGAAAGGTTAAAGGTAAATGTTCACAGGTTGAACTGCTAACTACCAATCGCCTTTCGCCTTATTATTTAGATTAAGGATAAGACACCTTTATCCTTTTAGCTTTTACCTTTCGCCTTTAACGTTTATCCTTTCACCTACTTAACTACAGCCGGTGTATTCAATGCTTTTGACGCATCTAATGATATTGCCGATTTATCGAAACGGATTTTTCCGTTTTCAACTTCAACCAAAAAAGTACTATCATTAAGGTCGATGATGCGGCCATGTATGCCTGCTGTGGTTACAACCCTGTCGCCTTTTTTTAGTTCATCTACGTATTTCTTTTGATCTTTTTGTTTTTTAACCTGTGGGCGTATCATGAAAAAATAAAACACTACGATAATTAATACCATAGGTATTAACGTACCGTAGCTACCAAAAGCACCGCCTGCAGCGGCCTGTAAAAAAATTGTTGCTATCATTGTTTAAATTAATTGAAATTATTTGGTTAAAACCTCGCCAATAAGGTGTACCATAGTTTGGGCCGGTACGGTATTGGCAGTAACCGTAATTTGTTTGTCCTGCAGGCCGGTTTTGCCTGCACTATTAAAAGTAACCTTTATAATGCCGCTTTCGCCTGGTTTAACAGGAGCTTTAGGCCACTCCGGAATGGTACAGCCGCAGGTAGCATGCGCCTCGCTGATGATGAGGGGTGATTTGCCTGTATTGGTGAATTTAAAATCGTAGTTAACCTTATCGCCGGTTTTTATCTTGCCAAAATCATGGCTTTCTTTTTCAAACTTCATTACCGGCGCGTTAGCCGCGTTGGCGGTGGTTGTAGCTGCACTATCGGTTGTAGCCGCAGTACCGCCAGTTTTTGATTGGTTACAGGCCGATAATAGTAAACCTGCTGCTACTAAGCTTAAAAACAGTTTCTTCATTTTATATAGTCGGTTTTTATTTTAAATCTGTTAAAAATCGGGTGTTGAATTTTACAACTTAAAACCCAATACTTATAACTCAAAACTATTCAATCAATCCTCTGCCAATTTTTTTGATCTTATTTTCGGCCTTAAGGTCTATCAAAATCTTGTCTAAGATACCGTTTATAAATGAATTACTCTTAGGTGTGCTAAACTCCTTTGAAATTTCAAGGTACTCATTGATAGTAACTTTTACGGGGATCGAGGTAAAGTTGACAAACTCGGTAATAGCCATTTTCATCAGCAGGGTATCCATCATCGCAATACGGTCTGGTTCCCAATTAGTTGTTTTGGCGGCTATCAATTCCTGGTAAGGTTTATCAAAACGGATGCTTTTTGCAAAAAGGTCAACTACAAATTCGCGGTCTTCGGCCCAGTTACCGGTAATTTCGGCAAGGTGGTTTTGTTTAAAATCTTCGCTGCTAAAGTTTTTAAATGTTTTGGCAATCAAAGCTTGCAAAACATCTCTGTCTACCGGCCAAAAAATGAATTTATCCTCAAAAACCTGCTCGGCCAATGATGATTTTAAAATCACTTTTTTGAAAATAAATTTAATGATGTCTTTATCCGTTTGGATGGTGTCGTCGGTTTTGGCCAGGTATTCGGCATACTCTGGCGATTTTTTAAGGGTGGTGAACAGAGTTTTAGCCAGTTCGGGTTCAAAACCCCAGTCAACCTTGTATTTTTTTGAGGCGATAAGATAATCACGGTTATCATTCAGGGAGAGGATAAACCTGTTGCTGACAATTTTAGTATTGGCATTCAGGTCTTCGGCGGTGGGTAAATGTTTGTTGGCGCGCTCCTCTTTATCATTTGCGGCATAGTTTGCCACCTCTGAAATGAGTGATAACATCCAGATATACATTTCAAAAACTTCATCTATGCTTCCCAGCATGTTTTTTTCATACTGTTTAATGTCGGTGGTTTCCGATTGGTGGAACGCGTATAATGCCTGTAGTACTTTTACCCGTAGGTGCCTTCTGTTTAACATGTGTAAGAACGATTTGGCCGGCCAGATGGCCAGCGGTTTAAACTATAATTAATATGACGATTTTACTTTTTTAATATCCGTAATTCTTTTTTCTGCTATTTTATTTGCTGCTACGATAGTTGAAATGTTTTCGAGTTTCGAAAGCTTTAAAATATTGCGCGTTACCTCGTAAATATTCTCGGTAAGCTGCATGGTACGTTTTTTACTGAAACCCATTAACTCCGAATAGCAATTAATAATGCCGCCGGCATTAATAACGTAGTCGGGCGCAAATAGTATATTTTTATTCAACAACATTTCACCATGAACCGATTCATCCAGTAACTGGTTATTGGCCGATCCGGCTATGATGCTACATTTTAACTTATTGATGGTTTGGGTATTTACCGTGCCACCCAGCGCGCAAGGTGCATAAATATCGGCATCGATATCAAAAATACTGTTGTTTGATACTGCTTCGGCTCCGTATTTTTTAGCTATTTGCCCAACGCGTTCCTCCTGGATATCGCTGATGTAAACTTTTACCTTCTCATCGCGCAGCAGGCGTACCAGGTGCTCGCCAACATGACCCACGCCCTGTACTATTACAGATTTACCGGCCAGCGTATCGGTGCCAAATTGCTCTTTAACGCAGGCTTTTATCCCCATAAAAACACCCTGAGCTGCCACAGGCGACGGATCGCCACTGCCACCAAGAGTTTCCGGAATACCGGTAACATGCTGGGTTTCCATACGGATATATTCCATATCGCGCGGATTGGTGCCCACATCTTCAGATGTAATAAATTCGCCGTTAAGATTTTTAATGAAGCGGCCAAATTTACGCATCAGCGCTTCTGTTTTATCCCGGCGCGAATCGCCGATGATAACCGAATAGCCGCCGCCCATATTAAGCCCTGCTATGGCGCATTTGTATGTCATGCTTTTGGCCAGGCGTAATACATCATTTAATGCATCGCCTTCAGTTTTATAACTCCACATGCGTGTGCTGCCAAAAGCAGGCCCAAGGGTGGTGTCATGAATAGCGATGATAGCTTTCAGATTGGTATCCGGATCGCTGCAAAACACCACTTTTTTATGCCCGAAAATTTCGAGTTGGCTGAAAATGGATTGTTGTGATTGTTGATCGGGCATTAGTTATACTATGGTAAATGTTTTAAGGCGGCACAAAAGTAGATGTTTTTTTGGTTACGGCAAAGTTTATTAAAGCCTAAAGTAGTTAGTTCATAGTCATAAGTTAAATAAGGGCCATTCAATTACCTGAAACGAAATGTTATTAATGCAAACTATGGTCAGCATGTACAAGGATAACCTAAGTTTCCCGAGGGCAATAGCTAAAGAATACTTGCAGTAACGCATTATACTGTATGTCGCAAATGCACCCCGAAATTGTCTGTAACAGCCCATCTTGAAAAGGATATTTAGTTTTAGGTTTGTATATTGATGGTCATTGCTTTGCATTATTTGCTGTGCACCATTGCGTATGTTTCAAAACCCGGATTAATATGTTACTCCAAAACAAAAATGCTATTATATACGGTGCAGGCGGCTCACTTGGCGGTGCGGTTGCAAAAGCCCTGGCGGCGGCAGGTGCAAAAGTATTTTTAACGGGCCGTACGGTCGGCGCGCTGCGAATTGTTGCCGATGATATTATTGCCCTTGGCGGGCGTGCCGAAGTTGCGCAGGTAGATGCATTTAATGCTAACGCCGTTAAGCAACACATAGACACAGTTTTACAAATTGCAGGCACATTGGATATCTCTTTTAATGCCGTTGGGATTGATGTTAAACAGGGTGTTCCGCTGGTTGATTTATCGGCAGATGATTTTGTTAACCCGGTAACCGCTACCCTGCAAACCCGGTTTTTAACTGCTACTGCCGCAGGAAGGGTGATGATGGATCAGGGTTCGGGTGTTATCCTGTCGCTTACTGCAACGCCCGGTGGTATTGGTTATCCGTACACCGGCGGTTTTGCCGCTGCTTGCTGTGCAGTTGAAAGTTTTAGCTGTAACCTGGCATCCGAAGTAGGTCTGCATGGCGTGCGTGTAGTAAATATTCGTTCGGGCGGCTCGCCAGACTCCAGGGTATTTGCGGATGCCATTGAAGATCGGCCGGAAGTAATGGCCACAGTATTGAAACAGATGAAGGCTGATACAATGCTGAAAAAGCTGCCGCTCATGGCTGATATTGCCAATACCGCCGTATTCCTGGCGTCAGATTTAGCGGGCAACATAACCGGTGTAACTATTGATGTAACCGGTGGCACCACGGCGGCCCTCAACTATCGGTCGAACCCGGAAGTTCGGCAGGTGGCACGTCCCAAATTCGACAAAGACTAATAATCCAAAAGTTGGCTAATTTGATAACATAAAAAGTATTAAAAAAATGAAAGTAGTACGCGTACAATACACCACCCGGGCAGAGTTTGCAGCTATAAACCAGGCCAATATAGCAGGCGTTGTTGCCGAACTGAAGCAGTTAAACCACCCGGGGATCAAATACACCTGCTGGCTGCTGCCTGATGGCAAAACCTTTATGCATTTTGATCAGCTGGAAAATGAAGAAGCCCACCAGGCGCTGCAATCATTGGCCTCATTCAAAAAATTTGCCGATGAACTTTGGGCAAGCGAGCTGGAAGTAGAGCCAGTATTGGAGTTGTTGAATTTGGTAGCATCAACAGAGAAGTATTTTGGGTGATCGGTGCTGATTGCCGTTGGCCCGCGATAGTATCTCATTTCGCTAATGTGCCGAAAAAACCTGTGTCCAATACTTCCCGCTGGTGGCTACACCCATTTGGGTAAAATCGCCATTCATAATGTTTTGGCAGTGGCCGGGGCTTTTAATCCAGCCAACCATTACATCAGCCTCATTGGCATAACCTTCGGCAATATTTTCGCCGTAGGTAGAGAAAATATAATTTAGGCTCATCAGCCTGTCGCCGGTGTTGGTACCATCGCTGCCGGTATGGCTAAAGAATTGTTTCTCGTCCATATCATTACTGTGCCTTTGAGCGGCTACCTGTAGGGTATCGTTCCAAACAACGGGGTTAACCGGCGGATAATAAACAGTACCACAGGTGCAGCCCGACGCCCGGTAGTTGTTCACCAAATCCAATAATTTAGCTTTCGACGGATTATCGGGTGCCAGCACAGCCTTTCGGCAGGCGGTCCCCTGTACAATCACGCATACAAGGGGAAGTATCAGTTTCTTAACAATATTCAGCATGCCAGGTTTACCGGTAATAAGCCCCCAATTTAATTTAAAATAAGTTAATAACAACGGTGCCGGGAGTTATTGCGACAGTAATGTCAAGCTCTTTATTCTTTTAAAATAAACAAAGGAGCTACAACCTAAAACCATTGGCATGAAATTTAGACTGTCTGATATATATAACCAATGCCATGAGCAAGAATATACTAATTGTCGACGATGACTCCGAAATGGTTGAACTCATTTGCCTCATACTGATGGAAGAAGGCTACAATGTTTGGACGCTTACCAGCGGCGAAATGATTGAACAGACGATGGATACTTTTAAACCCGACCTGATCCTGATGGATGTAATGCTGGCCGGCCTGGATGGTCGTGAACTGTGCAAAAACCTAAAGGAAAGTGCCGAAACCAATCATATCCCGATAATCCTGATTTCCGGCTCGGACGAATTGCGCCTGGATGGCTACGAAAATAGCGCTCCTGACGATTTTATCCCCAAACCTTTTGATATCGATTCGTTACTGCAAAAAGTAGGTAACCAGTTGGCGGCTTAGGGTATAAAGGTTTGCATTCCCCTGCCAAATATACCTATCCGATTGTTAAATTTGTGGACTAAAAAATGGTCAGCAAAATAGGTTTTGGCGGAAGTTGCCACTGGTGCACCGAAGCTATTTTTTTATCGTTAAAAGGAGTAACGGCTGTTAAGCAAGGCTGGATAGCTTCTGATGGCCAAAATTCCACTTTTAGCGAAGCCGTTATTGTTGAATTTGACCTGAATACGATATCATTACAAACGCTTATTGCCGTGCATTTATATACGCACAGCTGTACTGTAAACCATAGCATGCGGGCTAAATATCGGTCGGCCATTTATACTTTTAATGAAGGGCAGGCAACTGCTGCTCAAAATGCCATTGAAGCCCTGCAACCGGAGTTTGAAGGCGCTATCATCACCAAAGTTATCCCATTCAAACGATTTCGGCTCAATAGCGATAATTACCTCAATTACTACTACAATAACCCCGATAAGCCTTTTTGCCAAAATATAGTGAACCCCAAATTGAGGGTGCTGCTAGCACGTTTTGCAGATGAGGCAGATGTCGGCAAGCTAATACACCTTTGAAGTCGGCCTTACACCTAAGTATTCAGTCTTGATACCTGATACTCGCTACTTGATACTCCTCCCCAAAATTGGCACATTTGTTAAAATTGAATTGTCATGAGTTTTAGCCTCGAGTCGCCGCGCCTTATTATCCGTGCCTTTATACCTGCCGACGAAGCGCCATACGTAAACACACATATGGACCCGGTAGTGAATGTGTATTTACCCGTGCGCAGTGCTGAACAATATAGCGAGCTATTACAGCTAAGCATGGCACAGCCCGATGCCGCGCTTAACCGCTGGGCTATCATTGAACGCGAAACCGGCAATTTTATGGGTAGCTGCCTGCTGCGCGAATTTAATGTGGGTGATGATACCGTTATTGAACTGGGCTACAGCCTGGCTACACCTTATTGGGGCAAAGGCTATGCTACCGAAATGGCAAAGCTGGTTGTTGACTATGCTTTTACTATCCCCCAAACCCAAAAAGTAGTGGCCGTTACCGACCAGGAAAATAAGGGCTCGCAAATGGTGCTGCTCAAAAGCGGCTTTAGCTACCAGGGGCTGGTTGACAGGTATGAGGGGCTTACCCTGTCGTATTTCGAATATCCGAAGAAGTAGCCTTTAGTCGAAAGTCTTAGGTACTAGGTCAAAGGGGATAAATTTAAACTTTTGACTTGAGGTTTGGTACTATTTACTTAACTCACCTGCTCCAACGGCAATTCGGTTACCGTTGTAGCCCGGTCATAAAACCCTTTAAGCAATTTTGTTACCTGTCTTTTCAGCTGCACCGCCTGTTTCTTGAGCAGCGCTACCGCGGTTTCGCCCTGTGTGGCTTCGGCGGCGAAAAGGTCGATAGTTACACTGTTATCGTGCCAGTTGCCAACCGCGTTTTGTACTTGTTCCAGGTAGTCTTCGTTAAATGGCATGTCAAGGTGGTCCCTTACAAGTCGGTAATTGTAAATCAGTATTTTAATTTGCTTGCGGCTGGTGTGCAAATCTTCGGCGAAACGATGCGTTTGCAAACCGGCAGTAATGCTTTCCAGTTGCTGCTGATAATATAAACCGATGTGTAGGTTTTTTAATTTGGGAATACGTTTTTTTACTTTACGCCGCGCCTTGCGCAAGGTAGCCAGGAATTGTGCCCCCTGTGCTTTAAATTGCCCGGCTAAAGTGTCCATTAACTGTTCCTGGGTTTGTATAAAATCCAACTTTATGGCTTGCTGGCCTTTGGCCAACTGAATATTAATGTAAGCGTTGCGTACCTCACCGGCCTGTTTAAAAATTTCGCGCACCGGTTTAAATAGTTTGATTGGGTTATGGTCGTTTTTGACACTTTCGGTCAAAGTAAAAAACGCCCTTAGTTTTTTTACCCCTGTGCGAAAATGGTGTAGGCTTTCCTGGTCGCCGGTTTTTATAAAGGCTTTTAAATGATGTGTCATGGAGCGCCATTCCTGCTCCATATATTTCTTTTCGTCCTTTTTCTTCATTTGGTAATCCGGGTTAATACGGCCTTTAATAACAGGGGTAAATTTGCATACTGCCTGTATGTTTCAATTGCCTGGTTTTGATTGCAATATGAGATGTTTTTTTTGAAACTTTTTAAACTTAAAAATGTCTTTTACATACAATTACTATTAAAATGAAAGCTTTTGAAATTCGCGTTGGCCAGGGCCAGCGGTTGTTAAAATTCCAACCGCAGGATAAAGTTAATCAATTTAAGATTTACGCGGCCGATAAGGCCGAAGATTGGATAGGTTATGAACAATCGCGGTCTGTAGATGTGCCACAGGATGGCTTGCTGGGTACTATTACAGTATATAGCGATCATCATTTCGATTTTGATGGGCCGGGTGCTTTCACCGGCCAGGACTTATTAAGCATTGCCGCGCAAATTGTAAAGCATCCGCAGTTTAAGGCCGAATAAAAAATACAAAAACAGGATAAGCGTTTTTTTAATTATATAAGCCATGAGTAAGAAAAAGACAATGCCCAACGAACCCGACGAAATGCCGGTTAATCCCGAAAGGCCCGAAATAAGGCAGCCAACCGACCCCGGCGAACCTGATATGCCCGAAGAAGGTCCGGAAAATATACCAAATGAATTGCCGCCGGATGAAACCGAACAGCCCGAGTTAAACCCGGATGAGTTTGAGAAATAACAACAATGTTAACAGGATAATGAGTGAAATTTAACTAACCTTTATTTCATTCATTATTTTAATAATACCTTTGACCAATAATTACAGCAGGGGCTAAATGAAAAAAATCTGTGCTTTGGCTTTTACCGCGTTTTACCTGTTATTAACAACAGGTGCTTATGCCTGCCTTTTGCATTGCACAGCCAGTTACCTGTTTACTAATATGGCCGCGTCCCGGCAAATGCACCAATCGCATCAAGACGAGGGTAAAGATCAGGACAAAGATGATGACTGCAAAAGTGGCGACTGCAGTTGTTGTTACCACCACGGTACTTATGTGGTAAAGGAAAATTTTAGTTCCAATTTTGATTTTCAATTTTCAATTGGCCAGGCGGCAGTAATGTTACCTGTTAAAGTGCACCTGTTTTACGTGCCGCAGATAATAGCCAAATCAAAAAACTGGCCAAGGGCCACCGGGCCACCGTTTGTGGCATCGCAACCCATTTATATTTATAACAAAACTCTTCTTATCTGATTCGGGCTTTTGCCGTACCCACCGGCCTTGGTTTTTATTGCCCGATTTTTTGCCCGAATTAAGTTGAAATTGCCGCCATTAATGCATTTGTGTTTGACATTTGCCTGTTCGCCAATCTGGTTTTAACCTGCGGCAAAATCAATAAATAACATAACTTAAAAACCAAATACTGTAAAAGATTAAGCTGACCTCAGGTTAAATTTGTACTGAAAATAAAAAGGAAAGCTTTTTAACAACAATTTAAAATACTGCCGAAACAAGTGTTAAGGCAGGTGATCTGTTTATATTAAATTACTAAAATCATGAAAAAGATATTTTTATTGGTTGCTTTTATCGCAACCGCATTTACCCCGCAACTTTTTGCACAGGATAACAAAGCAACGGCGCTTAGTACATTACTATCATCTTATTACGGCGTTAAAGATGCATTAGTAAAATCAAACACCGCAGATGCCGCTGCCAGTGCCGGCGAGTTTTTAAAAGCTGTTAACGGGGTTGATGTAAAGTTGCTGCCCGCTGCAGATGCTGCCGCTTTTAAGCCTTTGCAGGAAAAGCTGGCTTTTGATGCCAGGCACATATCCGAAAGTAAGGACATAGCCCATCAAAGGGAACATTTTGCCAATTTTTCTGCAAACTTCTTTAAACTGGCCAAGGCCGTAAAACTAACTGATAAGCCTGTTTACTATGCCTATTGCCCCATGAAAAAAAGCTACTGGCTATCGGCAGATGAAGCTATTAAAAACCCTTATTATGGCAATATGATGCTTACCTGCGGCAAGGTTAGTGAAACCATTAGCCCTGCAACAAAATAAATTATTAAATGCTGCCGGATAATTCCGGCAGCTTATTTTTTATTATGAAAAGATCCACAGTAATTTTATTGAGTTTCTTTTTGTCTTTTTCGGCCTATGCACAGCATATGGCTATGAAAATGGACGAAAAGGAGCCGCGCAAACCCTTTTACACCAAAGTGGGCAATCGCGAAATTTATCATTTGTACATTGCCGATACTACCGTAAACTACACCGGCAAAGCAAGGCCCGCCATGGCCATTAACGGCAGCATACCTGCCCCTGCATTGGAGTTTACCGAGGGTGATACCGCCGAAATATATGTGCATAACCAAATGATGATGGAAACCTCTATCCACTGGCACGGGCTTATATTACCCAATCGTTATGATGGCGTTTCGTACCTTACCACCGCGCCAATTGAGGCCGGGCAAACTCATTTTTACAAGTTCCCGCTGGTGCAGCATGGCACCTATTGGTACCACTCGCATACCATGACACAGCAGCAAAGCGGTATGTATGGGGCTTTTATTATCCATCCCAAACAGCCAGCCGAACAAAAGGAGTACACCTTACTGCTGAGCGATTGGACCAATGAAAACCCCGACCAGGTAGAACGATCATTACATAACCAAACTGATTGGTACGGCATTCGTAAAGGCAGTACTCAAAACTATGCGGAAGCTGTAGCCGAAGGGCATCTTAAAACCAAGCTAACCAACGAATGGAAGCGAATGGTGGCCATGGATGTAAGCGATGTTTATTACGATCGTTTTTTTAGCAATGGCAAAGCAGTTAATAACGCCCCCCGGTTTAAAAAGGGCGACAAAGTGAAACTGCACATCATTAATGGCAGTTCATCAACCTATTTTTGGCTAAAGTATGCTGGCGGCAAAATTACCGTTGCGGCTAATGATGGCGAGGATGTGCAACCGGTACCTGTTGACAGGCTGATTATAGCCGTAGCCGAAACTTATGATGTGATAGTTACCATCCCCCACGACGGAAGCTTTGAATTTTTGGCTACATCCGAAGATCGCACCCGGTCAACCTCATTATGGCTGGGAAGTGGACCGCAGTTTAAAGCCAAGCCCTTGCCCCGGCTTAAATATTTTGAAGGCATGAAAATGATGAACGACATGATGGGCATGGATGGCAACATGAAGAAAATGGATGGCATGGTGATGACCAACCAGGTAATGGACATGAATACCGTAATGTATCCCGAAATTACCGGCGACGGCACAGCCCCAAATGATACCACTGCAACCGCAAAAAAAATGAGCGATATGCCTGGTATGGATATGGGGGGCAGCACCGATATAGTTACCCTAAATTATGGGATGTTAAAGGCTATTAAGCCCACTAATTTACCTGCCGGCCCGCTAAAGGTTTTGCACTTTAACCTTACCGGTAACATGAACCGTTATGTTTGGACGATAAACAATAAAACGGTTTCCGAATCGGATAAGATACTCATCAAAAAGGGCGAGAACGTGCGCATCATCTTGTACAATAATACCATGATGCGGCACCCCATGCATTTGCATGGGCATTACTTTAGGGTACTAAACGGGCAGGGCGATTATTCGCCGTTAAAAAACACGCTGGATATTATGCCGATGGAAACTGATACCATTGAGTTTGCGGCTACGGCAAGCGGCGATTGGTTTTTTCATTGCCATATCCTTTACCATATGATGAGCGGTATGGGCCGTATATTCAACTATGAAAATTCGCCGCCTAACCCCGAACTGCCCGACCCGGCAAGCGCCATAAAAAAGATATATGCCGATGACCGCCGCTTTTTTCCGGCCGCTAAAATAGGCTTGGAAAGCAATGGCAGCGACGGTACCGTTAGCATAGCCAATACCCGGTGGAAATTATCAACTCTATGGCACCTGGGCGTAAACAACCGCAAAGGCTATGAAAGTGAAACCATGGCAGGCCGCTATTTTGGGCAAATGCAATGGCTGTATGCATATGCAGGGTTTGATTACCATTACAAAAACACAAACGATCAGGAAAAAAACCTGTTTGGCCAGCAAAGCAATAAAAACAACCGCCATACCGTAGTTGCAGGGGTATCATACATATTGCCCATGTTGTTTGTTGCAGATGCCCGTGTGGATGGCAATGGCAAATTCAGGTTTCAATTGGGGAGGGAAGATATCCCTTTAACCAGCCGCTTAAGGTTTACGCTTATGGGTAACACCGATAAAGAGTACACAGTTGGTATGCGGTATATTTTTACCAAATATTTCTCTTTATCATCGCATTACGATAGCGATATGGGCCCTGGCGGCGGGTTAACAATAACTTATTAAAATATAGATTAATATAATGATTTTGATCACATATCAGCGTGTTGATGGTCATTTGACCAGGGCTTGAAATAGAGGAGATTTGAATAAATTAAATTTCACAATTATGAAAAAGCTACACTTCCTTTTATTCATATTAACCATCACCGCGGCGGTTACGGTTAATGCCCAGGTTAAAAAAGATACAACTTTTAAAATTATCATTACCGATAAGGGATGGATCAGGGATGCAGGGGGCACTCAATTAGGCCATATTGATAAAGACAATATTGTGCGCAACAATAAAGGGCAAAAACTATATTTTATTGATGCCGGCGGTAACGTGATTGACGCTAACGGGAAAAAGTTGGGGACGGCAAAAAAGAACGGCTCCTACTATAATATCAATGGCGAAAATGTGCTGAATACCAAAGATCTGGATAAAGAAAAATGCGCCATTTTAGATCCAAAGGGGCATAACTTCGGCACGGCTCACCAGAATTATAAATTGCACGCATGTGCCGCACATTGTTATTTCCTGGAGCAGGAGAAGAAAAAGGCTGAAGCAAAAAAAGCCAAGGTTTAACAGTCTTTTTTTTTAACACGCGTTAGGAAATATTCGGGTTGGGTTTCGGTAAGCTCAGCCCCGGCTTGTTGAAATGATCTGTATAGGTTACAACTATAAAACTTAAAAGCTAAAGATGATGTATTACGGAATTTATGGAGGAATGCACCTCATATGGTGGATTGTTTGGATGGTATTACTGTTCTGGATATTTGCAACGCCCTATGATATTCCGGGGCAGCGGAGGCGAAAAGATACACCGCTGGGTATTTTGCAAAAGCGGTTTGCCGCAGGCGAGATAACTGCCGAAGAGTACAAGGAAAAGAAAAATATACTCCAAAAAGACAAGGCTGATTAATATGGAGATGAACAAAATGCAGGAGGGGATGGAGCATCATAAAATGCACGATAGGCATGATCAGCACATGGGAATGTCAGAGCATGACCACCACGCCATGATGATTGCCGATTTTAAAAAAAGGTTTTACGTGGTATTGGCGCTTACAGTCCCTATCATGTTGTTATCGACCATGATCCAGCATTTTATGGGGGTTAGCTGGCAGTTTAAAGGTTCATCCTACATTTTGTTTGCCTTATCGTCGGTGGTGTTTGTATATGGCGGCTGGCCTTTTTTAACAGGTTTGATAAGCGAGGCAAAATCCAGAAATCCGGGGATGATGTTCCTGATAGGTTTTGCCATTACGGTGGCCTATAGCTACAGTGTGGCAATCGTTTTCGGTCTTAAGGGGATGGATTTTTTTTGGGAGTTGGCTACCCTTATCCTCATTATGCTTTTAGGACATTGGATAGAAATGCGATCGGTAATGGGGGCGTCAAATGAACTTGAGCTGCTGGTTAAGCTCATGCCGGCAGATGCCCACATGGTAATGGGAGACAGCGTACACGACGTTAAAACAGATACGTTAAACGCTAATGATATTATCCTGGTAAAACCCGGAGAAAAAGTAGCGGCGGATGGTATTATACTGGAAGGCGAAAGCTACCTCAATGAATCTATGCTCACGGGCGAATCAAAGCCGGTACAAAAAGTAAAGGGTGATAAAGTAATAGCCGGTTCCATTAATGGCAACGGGTCGTTTAAAGTAACCGTTTCACATGCCGCTAAAGATTCCTACTTATCGCAGGTAGTTAAGTTGGTTGACGATGCGCAAAAATCAAAATCGCAAACGCAATTACTGGCCGATACTGCTGCAAAATGGTTAACAATTATAGCCCTAATAACAGGCATCGGCACATTTATGTACTGGTTTTTAACGGGGCAAACCATGGCCTTCGCCATGGAACGGATGGTAACCGTTATTGTTATTTGCTGTCCGCACGCTTTAGGGCTGGCTGTTCCGCTGGTGGTGGCCAAATCAACAGCATTATCGGCTAAACATGGCTTGCTCATTAAAAACCGAACCGCTTTTGAAAATGCCCGTAAAATAACCACCGTAGTATTTGATAAAACAGGCACACTTACTGTGGGCAAGTTTGAGGTATCCAAGGTGGTTTCGTTTAATAAAGAAATCAAACAGGACGACCTCATCCGCCTGGCTTCTGCCTTAGAACAAAACTCCGAGCATCCCATAGCCACGGGTATCCTGCAAAAAGTTAAAGACTTAAAAATTGCCATCCCGCAGGCACAAAACTTTAAGGCCATAACCGGCCAGGGTGTTGAGGCAACGGTAGATGGGAAAAAAATATTGGTGGTTAGTCCGGGTTATTTAAAAGAAAATAAGCTGGCCGTTCCCGGTGAATATAATGCCAACGATACCGAAACGGTGGTATTTGTAATGGTTGACCGGCAACTGGCCGGGTACATTGCCTTATCGGACGAGATCCGCCCCGAATCGGCAGATGCCATTAAAACCTTGAAGCAGGAAAACATCAGGTCTGTTTTGTTAACCGGCGATAACAATAAAGTGGCGGCAAGTGTAAGCAAAACTTTAGGTATGGATAGTTTCATCGCCGAAGTATTACCCCATCAAAAATTAGATAAAATTAAAGAACTGCAAAGCAAAGGCGAATTTGTGGCCATGACTGGTGATGGTGTTAACGACGCCCCCGCGCTGGCCCAGGCTGATATTGGCATTGCCGTTGGCTCGGGCAGCGATATTGCTGCCGAAACTGCCGGCATTGTACTGGTGAACAGCAACCCGAAAGACATTGTAAGCCTGATACTGTTTGGCAAGGCAACCTATCGTAAAATGATCCAGAATTTGATTTGGGCAACCGGGTATAACATTGTGGCGCTGCCCCTGGCTGCGGGTGTGCTATATAGCCAGGGTATTCTTTTAAGCCCGGCAGCGGGGGCGGTGTTAATGACAGTAAGTACCTTGGTTGTAGCTATAAATGCAGGTATGCTAAAAGTGAAAGAATAACAAACCCTAAACCAGGCTCCATCAACAAGCAAAATATTAACCAATATAAACCACCAGAAAAATGAAAAGAATGATGATTGCCCTGATTGCTGTTACCTTAAGTTGTAGCGCTATGGCACAAACCAAAACAACCGACACTACCATGCACAAGATGTCGCATAAAATGTCGCACAAAATGTCGCAGAAATCAATGCACAAAATGTCGCACATGTCGATGGATAAAATGCACGATTGTGTAATGATGAAAGATGGTAAAATGATGACCATGATGAATGGCAAAACCATGCCCATGACCGAAGCTAAAACCATGACAAACGGTACCATTGTTGAGGCCGATGGAACCTGTAAAATGAAGGGAGGCAAAACTATGAAGCTAAAAGAAGGCCAGTGTGTAATGATGAACGGCGAGATGCCAAAAATGCGGATGAAAAAAGATACTGCAGGGCACAAAATGTAGACTGGATTTAAAGAGCGGCTTATCGTTATTTGGTAAGCCGTTTTTTTGTGCCCGGCTGGGCACAAACTGCAGGTAATAATTCGGAATGTTTTGTTTTACTTAAAAATATTAACCATCAGTGGTGTACCACCCCGTACCAGGGTGTTTCACCCCGTACCAGGGTGTCTCGTCCGTACCGGTACAGTACACTTTGGTATGTCTCGTCCTAAAAAAAAGTTTACAGTTTGTCTTGTGTTATGCGGGTTTTCAATGAGTTAAAAAAAAAAGACTTCGGCGGGCCACTTACTTTTTGTGTAATGTGATATTATTGACAGCTGTAAGTCGGCATATGTTCAATTACCAGGACAATTCAGTATATTAATTAGCTTTTTTGTGTGATTAAACCATTAATAATTAAGCCGATGTTAGCACCATCATCTTAATTAAAAACCTAAAATAATGGCTAAAAAATATCACCGGGTTTATTTAAATAATAACAGGTTGGCTTTTGCATTTGTTGTTTTCATGTTATTGTTTTCAAATGTGCTTTTTGCAACTACTGTTACTGTATCTTCAATTGCCGGTTTGCAAAAGGCCATCAATTTAGCTAAGCCTGGCGATCGGATTTTGTTGGCCGATGGCGTTTATACAACAACAGAAGATATTGTTGTGAGTAATAAAGGTACCGAAAAGGAACCCATAACCATTGCCGCCCAAAGCCTGGGCCGGGCCGAAATTAGCGGACAAGGGGGCTTTAGCCTGATGAATCCGGCTGCATATATTACTATCCGCGGCTTTAAATTTACACACGTGGCGGGCCGCGCTAAAACTGGTATAGGCACAAACCATTGTAGGTTTACCCAAAATATTTTTGAAAACCCGGGTGATGGCGAGGAGCTTACCGTGGCCGGCAGCGACCACGAAATTGACTATAACACTTTTCAAAATAAAAATGCTATGGGACGCTTTATAGCAATCCGTGGCGAGGGGAAGCAAATTGCCGAAAGATTGCACATCCACCATAATTATTTTAACAATTTTGCAAGCCAGGGGGGTAAAAATGGCGCCGAAGCACTTCAGTTTGGCTTAAGCGGATTTAGCTTATCATCAAGTAATAGTATAGTTGAATATAATTTATTTGAAAAATGTGAAGGCGAGAATGAATTGATTTCGGTTAAAGCTTCGGCGGTAACGCTTAGGTACAATACCATTCGTGATTGCCCGGCACAGTTCACTTTACGGCACGGTAACAAAAGTTTGGTTTACGGCAATTATTTCTTCAATACACCGGGTCTTCGAATTTTTGGCGACGACCACCTGATTTTTAGTAATTATTTTGAAAACTGCAGTTCGGCTATTGTGGTTGGCAACGGTGATGGGGAAGTAGCTGATGGTGCACTGCTAACCGCTCATGACCGGCCCGATAGGATATTGATTGGATTTAACACCCTGGTTGATAATAAGCAAAATATTATTCAAGCAGAACGTAAGAATGGAATGGGGGCCACATATGTTTCGATAGTTAACAACATTATCCAGGGAGGGGGAGCAGCGGCAACTATTTCGGGGCCTTATACCAACCCGCAATGGGCAGGCAATATTTTGTACAATGTAAAAGATGCAGGCAATATACCGGCTGAAGGCTATAAAACAGTTGACCCAAAATTGCTTAAAACATCTTCAGGTACTTATCACGTACAAACCGGCAGCCCTGCCATCGATCAGGCAACTGCATCTTATCCCGAGGTTAAGGTTGATATGGACGGGCAGCCCCGCATTGCACCTTTCGATATTGGTGCAGATGAACTTAGCACGGCAACGGTTAATGCCCATGTTCTTAATGTCGCCGATGTAGGTTATAACGCTAAGCATTAAGCATAAGCGGACTTCCTAATTTAATCCTAAATGTCTCTTTGCATTATAAGAGATTAAATAATCGGGGTCGTTAATGTATTTTTTAATAAAAGCATCTGTCTTATTATCATTGAAGCTTTTTAAGTAAACAAATGCCGGTATTTTTTGATACTTATCATTAAATGTTAAAAATAGATCGATGGCTATATCGACCATTGCGTAATCTAAACTGATTTTAAAAATTGAAGTTGCAATTATCAATTTGACGAAATTATCAGGAGAGGTTATTAATAAATTATTAAATACAGGCAGGGATTTAGTTGATTTCATATAGGCCAATGTTTCAACTATTAATGTGTCGGCTGATTTTTTTTCAATTAATTTTTCCATTAACAATGATTCTACAAGCAGTCGTTCAGAATAACTTAACTGATCAATTATATGCATATTCGTAAAGCCTTCCCTATGCTGCCAATCTGACGGAGGAATAATTTGATTGATAAGTTGCGCTATTTCCATATGTTAATTTATTGCGATATCCGGGAGTTGTCTATTCAATGCTTTGTATGTCGTTGACCAAGGGCCAAAAGGCTAAAATTCTGTGCGGCAGCGATAAACGGCTACTCAGCTGGCGCAATTACTTAGTGGTTACAAAATGGATATTCGAAACTTTGGACTACATTCTTTCTGAAAATTTTAACTGTTAACTCCCCCTTTGCCTTAGAAATACTGTCGTTTAGTAAGCTATATTTCCAAAGTTGTTTTTTGATCGGAACACATGTGCATAAGTCTTTAATGGTATCGATGTTGTTCCCATGCTTTATTACAATATCCGCAAAACAAGGAGGGGTATCTATCTTTTCTACAATTATCCCATTAAACGATTTATCACGTTTCTCATCAATATCAGGTCCACAACCCAATATATAGATCAGCAATATTAAACCAACATTTTTCGCGATAGCTTCTATTTTTTTCATATTACCTATTGCCTAAGTTCTTCAACTTCTTTTCTTTTTTTGCCGATACTTATTCACTTTATAATAGAACGACCTAAAAGGTGAAACTTTCAAAATAACCCTTGGTCGCGCATATTAGCGACGAATATTTAACCTCCAATCAACTATCACTAATCCAAACGCCTGTATAGGCTTGCAAATAGGTATGCTGATCCATTGGGCATGGAGAAGTCTTTTGGCACATCTACCCTTACATTGGATGGGGGCTGAAAATTAACATCCTGGGGATAAATACAAAAGCCTTCGTTTTTTATATCAGGATCAACCAAATATCCAGGCGCTATTTTGTCTGTTTCAAAAATAAAAATCAACTCTTTACTGTCTTGCTTTTTACAGATATAAAGATTTGCAAATCCATTTTTTTGCTCCCGATCTTTTACAGGGTAGGCTTTAAGCAAGACTACCATTGTGCAATTTTTCTCTGTCGCTGCCATGGTGTAATGTTTAAGAACGATATTTAGCGGCGCGATGTTCTTACCATTATTTCTGCAACCGATAACAGCGAAAGTCAACACGAAAAATAATGCCACGCACGTTCTATTTAAAATTCCGCTGTTGCCGCAAACCCTACAGTACATTTAACCTCCTTACCACAATTAAAAATACAATATATAAAAACATCAGCCCGATTGCTGTTGGTTTCCTGTATTTTTCACTCACAACATTACAAGGCAAACGCATCTAAATAGTTAACAGCGATAAGCTGTTATTTATAATAGCTAACGGAATAAGCTTATAGCGTCGGGAAGGTATAAGCGTCAAACGATACCTTGTTTTTATTGGCTGATCGTGGTTAAATGATCCAGGTACCAAAAGGACTTGTATTGGCCAACAACGGGCACAAATATTTGGATGCACCTAAATTGCGTGAAAAGTTCAGTGTTAACCATGATAAAATATAAAATATTGATTATCAAATACTTATAAAAAATATATCTGAAATGTGTTAAGTTATGTTAACCCAAGTAAACGCATTGCCCTGTCATTTTAGGTATCTTCTTCGCAAATGTGACAATTATTTAATAACTTAGTATTGTGAAACGCACAGCACTCATTTTAATCACGGCTATTTACCTGTTATCCTGCGTGGGTATCGGGGTTAACCGTTTTTATTGCTGTGGCAAGCTGGCTTCTGTTACCCTCATTTATGGCGCAGCCGACAACGAGGCCCATAAAAAAGCGGATGACAGTTGTTGCAAAAACGAAAAGCAAAGCTTTAAAATTAAGGATACCCATGTAAACACCTCGTCGGTTGCATTACAGGCTTTATCGCCTGCGTTGTTACCGGTCGTTAACCATTGGATAGCAGCCATTATTGTTAAAGAATTGCCATCCGCTATCGCTTATCAGGCAAATGCCCCGCCGGGGAGCACTGATATACCGATTTATACCCTTAATTGCATTTACAGGATTTGATCCTGTTCCCTCTCCTTTTTTAGCCGTTACCCTATGTAACCGGGTTAGCCTTTAAATTAAAATACATCATCTTAATTTATAATTCACGCATAGGTTTTAATCTATGTTATTTATCCACTTTTCAATTTTTTTAATCCATGAAAAAAGTAATGCTGATGGCGGTAGCCATCCTGTTTTCTGCGGCAACTGTTTTTGCAGCCGGTGTACCAAACGGTAAAATGAGCGCCGATACCACCAAAAAGGCCAAGCCTGCAAAAGTGCAGTACACCTGTACTATGCACCCCGAGGTATTGAGCGATAAACCCGGCAAATGCCCCAAATGCGGTATGGCCCTGGTAAAAAAATCACCTGCTAAAAAGAAACCGGCAGCCATGAAAATGTAACTCATTAAGCCTGGCCGCCAACCAGCGGCCGGGCTTATCAAAACCATTAAGATGATTAACCAACTTATTAGCCTGTCGTTAAAAAACAGGTATATCGTTTTGTTTATTGCAGTTGCCCTTTTTGCCTGGGGTGCCTACGCGGTAAATGAAAACCCTATTGATGCTATACCCGATCTGTCAGACAACCAGGTCATCGTGTTTACCGAGTGGCAGGGCCGCAGCCCGCAAATTATGGAAGACCAGGTAACCTATCCGCTGGTAAGCAACCTACAGGGCATCCCGAAGGTTAAAGCCATCAGGGCAACCTCGATGTTCGGGATGAGCTTTGTTTATATTGTTTTTGATGATAAAGCCGATGTGTACTGGGCGCGCAGCCGGGTGCTGGAGCGGTTGAACTACGCCCAGCGTTTATTACCGCAAGGCATTACACCCACCCTTGGGCCGGATGGCACGGGCGTTGGCCATATATTATGGTACACGCTCGACGCCAAAGGCATCGACCTGGGCGAACAGCGGGCCCTGCAGGATTGGTATGTAAAACTGGGGCTGCAAACAGTACCCGGTGTAAGCGAGGTAGCCTCCTTTGGCGGTTTCGAAAAACAATACCAGATCAGCATCGATCCGCATAAACTCAACTACTATGATATTTCCCTGTCGCAGGTACTTAAAGCAGTTAAAAGCAATAACAATGATGTAGGCGGCCGCAAATTTGAAATGAACGGCACCGGCTATATTGTACGCGGACTGGGCTATATTAAATCATTGGCGGATGTAGAGAACATAGCCGTTGGTGTTAATAAAACCATCCCCGTTAGGGTAAAAGATATTGCCACCGTGCAAATGGGCGGCGACGAACGCCTGGGTATTTTTGATCAGGATGGCCAGGGCGAAGCCGTTGGCGGAATTGTGGTGATGCGTTATGGCGAGAATGCCGATAGGGTGATCCATGCGGTTAAGGATAAAATGGCTGATATTCAAAAAGGATTGCCGCCGGGCGTAAAATTTAAAATAGCCTATGACCGGAGCGAATTGATTGAAAGTGCCGTTAAATCGGTTAAGCATACACTGTTAGAGGAAATGATTACGGTATCCATTATCGTTATCCTGTTCCTGTTTAGCTGGCGCAGCGCTTTAAGCATCATCATCCAGATCCCGATAACTATAGCGGCCAGCTTTATACTGCTCAACGCGTTTGGGATATCCTCCAATATCATGTCGTTAACCGGTATTGCATTGGCTATCGGGGTTATTGTAGATAACGGCATCGTAATGGTCGAAAACTCGCACCGCAATTTATCCATCGCACAACAAAAAGAGCAATCATGACCACAGCCGAAAGAATCAAGATCATAGAAGCATCCTGTAAACAGGTGGGGCGCGGCGTTTTTTTCTCTACCCTTATTATTGTTGCTTCGTTTTTGCCCGTATTTTTATTAGATGGGCAGGAGGGGAAGCTGTTTGGCCCCCTGGCCTGGACAAAAACTTTTATCCTGGCCATTGATGCCATATTAGCCGTAACACTGGCTCCGGTACTTATCTCTTTTTTCCTGAAAGGGAAGTTAAGGACCGATGACCATAATCCCATAAACCGTGCGTTAGAAAAAATATACCGGCCAATACTCAGCTGGTGTGTAACCTGGCGTAAAACCACCATCGGCATTAATGTGATAGCATTGCTGGTAAGTATCCCGCTTTTATTGAGTTTGGGCAGCGAATTTATGCCGCCGCTGGATGAAGGCACTATCCTTTTTATGCCGGTTACCCTGCCCGATATTTCCAACGCCGAGGCCAAGCAACTTTTGCAGGTTCAGGACAGGATCATTAAAAGCATCCCCGAAGTAAAAAATGTGCTGGGCAAAGCCGGCCGGGCCAATACGGCTACGGATAATTCGCCCATTAGCATGGTTGAAACTATTATCCTGTTAAAACCCGCTGCCGAATGGCGCAAGGGAATTAAAAAAGAAGACATCATCAATGAACTGAATGCCAAACTACAAATACCCGGCGTGGTAAACGGCTGGACACAGCCTATTATTAACCGTATCAACATGCTCTCTACTGGTATCCGTACCGATGTGGGCCTAAAGGTGTACGGGCAAAACCTGGATACCATTTATGCTTTATCGAACCAAATGAAGCAGGCGTTGCAGGGTATAAGTGGCGTAAAAGACTTATATGTTGATCCGATAACCGGCGGCAAATACCTGGATATCCTGGTGAACAAAGATGCCATAGGCCGGTATGGATTAAGCGTCGATGATGTAAACGAAGTAGTAGAGAGCGCCCTGGGTGGCATGAACCTTACCCCAACCATTGAAGGGCGCAGGCGCTTTAGCATAAACCTTCGCCTGGCGCAGGATTACCGGAGTAATTTAGAGGATATTAAGCGCACACTGGTACAAACAACATCCTTTGGCCCGGTACCGCTATCGTCTGTGGCAGATATCAGCATCAGCGATGGCCCGGCCATGATCCAGTCAGAAAACGCACTGCTACGCGGCACCGTCCTATTCAACGTGCGCGACCGCGACCTGGGCAGCACCGTTCAGGAAGCGCAGGCCCGGTTAAATGCCATGGTTAAACTATTGCCCAAAGGCTATTTTATTGAATGGAGCGGCCAGTACGAAAACCTGATCCGCGCCGAGCGTACTTTAAAACTGATACTCCCGGTTGTGCTCATTATCATATTTGCCTGCCTGTATTTTGCATTCCATTCCATCCGCGAGGCCTTTTTTAGCCTTATCAGTATCCCCTTCGCTTTAATAGGCGGGGCATATATGGTATATTTTTTCGGGGTGCATTTATCGGTAGCGGTGGCTGTCGGCTTTATCGCTCTGTTTGGTATCGCTGTAGAAACGGGAATTGTCATGGTGATATACCTTAATGATGCCATGCAGCAGCTGGTTGCTTTAAGAGGGAATTCAAAAGAAAACATCAGCAGAAACGATCTGCGCGAATACGTAATGAACGGGGCGGTAAAACGGCTGCGGCCAAAGCTCATGACGGTTTGTGTTGCCTTATTTGGCCTGGTGCCCGTGTTGTGGGCAACCGGCACCGGCAGCGATGTAATGCTGCCCATTGTACTGCCTATGATAGGAGGCGTATTAACATCTTCCACCCATATTTTACTGGTTACGCCCCTCATCTTTTTGATGGTGAAAGAGTACGAGCTAAAAAAATATGGCAAGCTGGAAGTATTGGCTGTAAAGGAATAAAACCATGAAAACTAAGTATCAAATTATATATACACTGCTCATCTGCCTCACCGGCGCAACCGCGCGGGCACAGGAGCGCTTGCCGCTGGATAGTGTTTTGGCTAAAATAAATGCCAACCCGGCCTTGTTGGCATACGATGCCACGATAGGTGCGCAGGATGCCTACGCCACCGGTGCCAAAAACCTGGATGCGCCAAAAATCAGCGCCGGGCAATATCAAACACCATACCGGCTAAACCCAAATGGAGGGGCCCTGATGATACAGGCCGAGCAAATGTTTACCAACCCCGCCAAGCTGAAAGCAAAAGAGGCTTATATGCAGGGAATGTCTAAAGTAACCGCAGCCGATAAAGGCTATATGAAAAACCAGCTCATGGCGCAGGCCCGGCAATATTATTATGAGCGGGTAGTGCTCGAAAAAAAACTGGACCTGCTGCAAAATACAGAGGGTTTGCTGCAATACATGCTTAAAGACGCCAATATCAGGCTCACCTATGGCAAAGAAAAGCTGCCTAATATCTACAAAGCCAAAGCCGAACTGTTTGAGCTGGATAATACCCGCGAACAACTGAATAATGACATAAACCAACGAAACATTATGCTGAACACGCTGATGAACCGGGAGCGTCAAACCGCTTTTACCGTAGATACAAATGTTATCTACCAGGATTACGAAACCGCTATAGTTGATACCGTTGCATTGGCCGCGCAGCGCAGCGATATAAAAGGAATTAGCCGCAGTATCGAGCTGCAGCAATTGAACGCCCTGGTAGAATACAGCAAGCGTAAACCCGATTTTGGCATCCAGGCGGCGCACATGCAAAGTTATGGCGGGTATGCCAACCAATACGTTTTGATGGCTTCTGTTACGATACCTATTGTTCCATGGGCGTCTAAAGAATATAAAGCCAACCTGAAGGGCATCCGTTATGAGGTGGCAGCATTGCAGCAAAAAAAAGCCGACCTGCTTAACCAGACCCAGGGGCAGTTAGCCGGTTTAAGAACCGATATCGGCAGCAAAAAAAGACAGTTGAACAACTATAACCGGCATATCATTCCCGCACTGCAAAACGCTTATAAAACTGCTTTACAGGCCTACGACCAAAATACGGGCGACCTGCCCACCGTACTGGATGGCATAAAAAGCCTGCAAACAGCCCGTATGGCCGCCCTTGACCGGTTACAGGAACTTTTAACACTACAGGTAGCTTATGAAAGGGAGTATGAAAGCACTAAATAAAATCTTTGCAGTATCGTTGGTGGTTGCATATACGCTGTTGAGCGCCTGCAGCAACCCAAAGCCAGCCCCCGCTACACAAACCCAGGCCAAAAACGATGTGAAATATACCTGCCCCATGCACCCCCAAATTATGGAGGACCATCCCGGCAGTTGCCCCATTTGCGGCATGACCCTGGTGAAAAAAACAGGCCAGGCCAGCGAGGGATCGGGTATCAGCCTGGGTACGGTTTTACAGCCGGTTAACAGCAGCGTTGTTTCGTCGGCAACTGCTATTAAGCCGGTTCAAAAATCAATCGCTACCGAAATTTATGGCGATGGCTACCTTGATTTTGATACCCGCACATTTAATAATATAGCATCCCGGTTTTCGGGCCGGATAGAAAAACTGTATATCAAATATGCTTTCCAGGAAATACATGCCGGGGAGCGCATTTTTGATATTTACAGCCCCGATATGGTTACCGCCCAGCAGGACCTGGTATACCTTACCCACAACCCGCAACCCGAGCCCGAACTGCTCAACGCGGCCCGCCAAAAACTACTGCTGTTGGGCATGACCATGGCGCAGGTAAACCAGGTAGCTAAAACCGGTAAAGCTTTCTACAGCCTACCAGTGTACAGTCCTTATAACGGCCACGTACATGATACGCAGCACAGCCAGATGGCAGGAGCACCCGCCACGGAAACGCCTGTTAATTTTGCGGCTAATCAACCATTAACTATCAAAGAGGGCATGTATGTAACCAAAGGCCAAACCTTGTTTAATGTTGTTAACCCGCACAGCCTGTGGGCTATAGTTAAAATAGACCGGTCATCAGTCTCGGCTTTAAAATTAAACCAGCCGGTTCAATTGCGGCTGCCCGATATACCCGATAAAATCATCAACGGTAAAGTGAATTTTATTGAGCCAACCCAGCAGCAAGGAGATAAAACCACCAGTATCCGGGTTTATGTGGATAATATGGATCATAGCCTTAAAGTAAACAGCCTGGTAAAAGCAAAAATACAAACCGGCCGGGCCGAGGGTTTATGGATACCCAGGGAGGCACTTGTCAGCCTTGGGCAAACACAGGTGGTATGGCTAAAAAAGGGCGCGGCTTACCGTGTCAGCCAGGTTAGTACTGGTCTGGTAAATGGCAATTATATCCAGGTTACCCAGGGCCTGGCCCTTACCGATAGCCTGGCCTCCAACGCGCAATATTTAACCGATAGCGAAAGTTTTATTAAAATACAAGGCCATGAACAGTAACCAGTTTTTAAAATATTCATTTTTGATGCTGCTGGTGCTTAGCCTGTTTGCCGCCTGTAAGCAAAAGCCACCGATACAGGTTGCCAAAACAGCGGTACGGCCCAATGCTTACTACACCTGTTCTATGCATCCGCAGGTGCATGAGGAGCATCCCGGTAATTGCCCCATTTGCGGCATGAAGCTGATTAAGGTTGAGCTTACCGCCGCCGCCAATGCCGCTCATGTAAGCATCAGTCTAACCGCCACGCAGCAGCAGTTAGCCGCCATACAAACAGATACCATCGGCACAAAAAATACCGCTGGCGCAAAAATGCTTACAGGTACGGTAACTACCGACGAAACCGCCGCCCAGGAATTTAGCGCCAGGATTGCCGGACGGGTGCAGCAACTTTTTGTACGTGCCATTGGCGAGCAGGTAACCACGGGCCAGCCGGTTTATTCGCTTTATAGCGAGGATTTGCAGGAGGCCGAAAAAGAATACCTGCTGGCCCGGCAGCAACAAAAAATGCTGCACAACCCCGATGTTGATTATAAACAACTGATTGCCTCGGCCGAAAGCAGACTGCGGTTACGGGGGCTGTCGCAAACACAGATCAATAATTTGGCTGCTTCGGGCAAAGCCGCGGCCACAACAACCATACTGAGCAATGTAAGTGGAACCGTAAGCGAGATAGCGGTACACGAAGGCGATTATGTTACGGAAGGCATGACCGTTTTAAAAACCCAGTCGCTGAATAATTTGTGGGTGGAGGCCCAGTTGTATGCCGGTGAAGGCGGCAGCTATAAAGTAAACGACCAGGTAACCCTATCGTTCCCCGACCTGGACGGGCAAACCATCGACGGCAAAATAGCATTTATCAACCCCGAAATATCAGATGCCTCCAAAGTAAACCTGGTACGCATCAGTGTGCCAAACCCCAATGGCTTAATAAGGCCGGGCATGCTGGCTTACGTAAGCGCGGCTACAGGCAACCATCAATCGCTGGCAGTACCCGCATCGGCCGTTTTAACCGATGGCAAGGGCAGCAAAGTATGGATAAAAAATGCCAACGGCAGTTTTTCGCCCAGGAAGGTTACCGTAGGCCCCGGCAACCGGCAATACGTACCGATACTTTCCGGCCTAAACAATGGCGACGTGGTAATAACAAACGGTGCTTATTTATTGAACAGTGAAGCGGTGTTTAAGAATCTTTAATGTGAACTGCGGGTATACAAAAACACCCGGATGAAATTAAACATCCGGGTGTTGCATATTCACTACTTAGCATGGAATTTACCTATCAGCGGGCCACAAGGCAGGAGCCTTGCGGCAGCGAAAGTACTTACGGTAGCTGGGATGTAAAAACACCCGGATGAAAATTGACATCCGGGTGTTTTGTAAGTCAAAACTTCTCTCTTTCAAATGCTATTGCTTCATGAAAGGGCTTTTTTAGTACTTATCTTGATGAAAATCCAATCTTTCAAAGATACAAGGACAAAAAGAACTAAAAGATTGTTCAGTGATGCTTCATCTGCTATTTGGGTTCTGCTATAGGTCAGGTTATTAAAACAGATCATAACCAAAGTAGAGAGAAACAAACAAAATATATCCAAAGCTAAAAGATATATAACAGTATATTCTTTGAGCATACTTTTCCGAATGATCCTGTAATCAGCCCTGTAACACAATATTGAAAAAAATATTAAACCAGTAAACACATACTGTGCTACCGATATCGAACTTGTATAGCGGACGATTGATAACGATTCCACTAAGAACCGTTGCACAGGAAAATAAGAACGGTCAACGATTATGTAAAAAAAAATGAAAGCTGTGATATGAAATCCATATCTAAGCAGTGTTATTACTAAAAAATTATTTTTGAAACTCTCCATAATTAAATTTAGGTAACTGGCTGGCTGTCGGTATTGTAACAGGAAATATTACTTTATTTTCGGACCACACTTTTTGGCTTACTGTATCATAAATTTGTTCGACTCTCATCGTAAAAATAGAAACCCTAACCTTTTCGCTTCCATAATATTGAACCGCTTTCAATCGACCAGTTATACCATTAAACTGTACCTTTCCATACCACCTTTCAGCGGATACTGATATTGTGACATCCTGATATCGATAAACGAGGTCAAATAAGTAAAGTCCAGCGGCAATACCAAGTGCATCGAATGCAAAGCTACCACTTTTTTGGTATTTACCGTACCCACCAAAACCAGAACCTCCTGCCTTGGTTATTTTACCAATAATAAGTCCGATATCCGCTTGGACCATTTTTGTGGTATTAAGATCTATAGTCCAAGGCGATTTAGTAGTTTCTCTATCACTCATATCAATAGAAGAAAGATTAGTAAACTCTGATCCCTGTACATATTCAGATTCCATAATCCAAGGCATGTACCAAATAGGTTTTTCGTTTATGTATCCTTTGTGTTTATCCGAAAATGTTGACCCATGGCTGCCATCACCTCCACTATATTGGGCATCAGCTTGTCCCATTCCATTTTGCACGGTTTCCTCAATATGCGATGATACATCATGCCATCCCTGATGCGAGCGAATATATTCTTCAGCTAATGCCCCTGTGTAATATTCGTTGCCACCACCCACTGATCCTAAATTTGTATCCATGCCATCCGGATCAGTATTCCTGATCGGGTTATTCTCGACATAATTATATGGCGACCATCTCCTGCTTTTCTCAGCCAGCGGATCCAAATTCGTCCACCTTGCAATTGCCGGGTCATAAAACCTTGCGCCATAATCGTATACATTCAACTCGTCCTGCATCTCTTTGTTATTGTAAAGATACTTATTTCCCGCATTTTGCTGGCGGTGCACGTTTAAGCCAAAAGGGTAATAATCATCTTCGCCAACCTTACCATTTTTTTGATCAAACGTTACCCGGTTATTCCCCAGGTGATCTGTCAATGTATACTCATAGTTCGGCGAAGTCGTCGGGTTAAGCACCCGTCCTTCCTCTGTTTGTACAAAGTCTATTGTTGTTCCGGTGTACTGTATGCCGCTTATGTATTCCGTAACGGTGGTGCCCGATACCTTCCGCAGTTTTTGGCCCGAAGCATCGTAAGTATAGGTCAGGCTTTTTCCCGGAATGGTAGCAGGCAAATTCAGCAGGTTATAGTTGATCGTATTTCCCTGGCCATCGCTGGTTGCATTGCCGTTAACGTCATAGCCGTAATTCCGGGTAACGCTGTTGTTATTGCTGGTAACCCCTTGCAACTGGTTGCCGCTATAAACATAACTGAGTGTGCCGCTATTTGGCCCATAACGGGTTATCCCTTGTATATTGCCGTTCGCATCATACGTAATGTTATTTTCGCTAAATGCCTCTGCCGAATTACCCGCTGTTAACCTGTTCAACTGATCGTAATTGTAGGTAACAAATTTTTGCCCCAGGCTGCCCTTGTTATATAACTGTTCGGCGATGTTGCCATTATACTGCGGGCTCCCGTTATTCGCCGGCACCGGCGTGTTGTAATTAAGCGCCATGCTAAACAGTTTATCCGCGGCAGGGGCCACATTAGGATCGTTAATTTTGGAAAGCCAGCCGCGCTCATTATAAGCATAGCTTGTGTTTTGCAAAAATGATGCTCCGCTATTAGTGCTATGGAGGTGTTTGGTTTTTAATTGTCCTATCTCGTTATAATCTGCCTGGCTTAACAATACCTCCGTTCCGCCGTTAACCTGTTCTTTGGTTTGGGTCTTACGGCCCATATGGTCGTAGTAATATGTGTTGGCTATGGTCAGTACCGGGTTCGCGGTATTAGTAGTGTTATAATGTTTTCGCGTAGTATTGGCTACGGCATTAGTAAAGTCATAACCATTGGTTATCACATCATAATTGTTTACGTTAGGAGTGCCGCCGCCCAGGTAGTGTTGTTTATAAGTTTGGATGTTGCGCCCCAGGTCATCATAATAGCTTACAGCCCAAAGCATGTTGGCGGTGCCCAGTATATTTACTTTACTGCCGGTAAGCAGGCCTGTGGTTTGGCTGCTGGCCCCCGATGGCATGGTATTAAACACCGCGGGCAGCCCGGTGATATTACTAAAACTGTAATCATCATAATAATTTATGCTCAGGAAACTGTTAATGGCGGGATAGCTGCTGATGGCCGGATCATTGCTGATGACATATCCTATATTAACATCAGTTTTATCGCGGGTGTCCCATTGAACGGCAGCATAAATACTGGCCTGCAAAGTAGATTGCGCTATAACTGCGCCTGCATTCCACAATCCGGTCATTACTACCCTGCCTAAAGCGTCATACTTGGTTACTGTCCATTGGTTGGTTAACCGCTGCATAGCATTCTGGGTGAGTACCGGCTGGTCCAGTTTGTTATATACAACGTATTCCCAGCCCTTGCCAGGCAGTTTTTTTTGAATTAACCGGTTTTGCTCGTCGTAATTGTACTGGTAGCAAAGGTTATCAAGCGTAGTTTGTACAGGCGATACATTATCGGCATTGCTCATAGGCGGCAGTACAAAGGCAAGCTGTCCAAAATCATCATAAACATAATAAGTAGATAAAAACTGCAATACACCCCCCTTGTAATTAAAGGTTCGTTTCAGCACAACATGCCCCGCATTGTCTTTATATTCTTCTGTAGTGCCGCCCCGGCCGCTTTTCCAGTTTTCATCCTTTAAAACAGTTACAGACAACTGATTGGCCAAATAAGTAGCACCATTATTATTGAACAGTGTGCGGCTATGATCAGTGTTAACGGTTGCTGTATAGAGTAGTACCAGCATACTGTTAGCCGTATCACTTAAGGGAAGATAATTGTTGAACGTATAGGTTATTTTTTTGGTATGCCCGGTAGTATTACCGGCTACCGGTTGCCAGTCGCTACCCGGAGCACCCTGTTCTGTTGCCCGGTTCAATGGCGATGGTTCAAAGTTGGTTACTGCAAAAGGTTTGGGGTTATAAACTATGCCGTTGCTTTGCTGGGCGCCCGAAGCTGCAGTACTACCCGTAGGGTAATAAAAACTCAATACCCCGGCACCCGCAGTAAGGGCATCTGTTTTGTAGCCGCCATCAGTTGTAGTTGCCGCGTAGGGCAGGTATTTGTTTACTTCCCGGCCAAAAATGTCATATGCAAAAGGCTGCACAACATCTTTGTCTAAAGGAGAACCTTTAATCTGGATGTTTTGCAGCTGACGGCCCAACCCGTCAAAGTATTGAACTGTTTGCATCAGCTCGCAGGTACTCCGGTTAGCTAAACCGGCAACCGTGGTAATGCCGCCAATGCGCGGTACGGAGGTTAGTATATAATTTTTATTGGCGCTTAAAGCCGTGGTTTGCGGTACGCAATCGGGGTTAACGATATATAAGCTAAGGCTGCTTCCGCTGCCGGCTGCAAAGCTAAAAACAGGATTAAGCGTAATACTGGTATTGCTGTAATAGGAACCAGCTGTTGGTGTACCCGTCATGGGAGTGTTTACATAGGTTTGGGCTTTTGCGCCTATAGCAGGCAGCAAAAGGCCTAAAGCTAAAAGTACCAGCCTTAGCTTTGATTTTATAGTGATATGGAAAATGGCCATATGATAATGGTTTAAGGTTAATGCTGTGATTTAGTTCCTTGGTAACCTGTCGTTTTAATATATCCCGACATTTCTTTCAGCCCCGGTGCCGTTGCTAATATTTACATTTGTAAAATTGGCGTTGCTGCCAACAACGGCTGTTCTTCCACCCACATAAAAATTATGGGTAGTACTTGAATTAATGGTAGAAAGCGATACATTATAAGTTCCGGCAGGTAATACCAATGAAGAAGAACCCGGAGGGCATACATAACTCCTGTTATACCCGGTACCAGCAGAAAAATTTATTCCTGTCGAAAAATTTATTCCAATAGAATCTGATGTTGAATTACTAAATGTAACCGTTATCGGATCGGCGCATACGCAATTGGCATTGGCATAATTTTGCCCGTTGGCATTAACATCGTTTTGAGCCTGGTTGTCAGCATCGGCTTGCGAAATAAGTGAACTATAAGCTTGGGCCGGCACAACATAATATACTTGTCCCGGTGTTGCGCCGGCAGTACAGTTATTCCTTGTAAAAAGTACGGATAAAGCCGAATTGAAATATTTCACGACGCAAGTTCCGTTCGTATTGGCATATGCCTGGCCATATGAATACGCCGACTGTCCGTTGGCGTACATATCACTCACAACCTGTGCATCGGCATCTGCCTGGGATATTAAAGACGTGTACTTGCCGGCAGGAACTGTATAGGTTACCGCAGGGCCGGATACATAATTTCCCATGGGGCAATCATTCTTTAAAAAGCTTGCAGACTGCGAAGTACTTAAAAAAGGCGTGGTATAATGATAGGTATAGTTTTTAACGATATTACTATTCTGATCTTTAACGTTTACAAGTCGTGTAAATTCGTCGTATTCAAAATAGCTGCTTTTATAATTGGCATCTGTTGTACTCTCAACTCCAACCCCTTTGTAATAATTAGCGGTTATCATTTGTGCGCTTTGCGGACTTAACGCCACCTGGTCAACTAAATTACCATTGGTGTTAATGGTTACGCCAGTAATTCCGGTTAGGGCCCATTTGTATAGGCTCCAATTACTATTAATAGCAGTGCTTATGCCATTTACCGTTACAGAACCGCTTCCTTTTGCCCATAAGCTTACATTATAGTTACCGGACAATAAACCGCTTTTGGTGATAGAGCCGCTATAGCTTTTTGAGCCCGATTTACCTGAAGATGATGAAATACCGCTTAACGGGTAAGTCCAGTTACCTAAATCGTCCGTTTCAAACCCAGAGTAGGCAATGTTACTGAATGATGCGTTATCAGCTTTAGCCAAGGTATTTCCCGATTTATCTAAAATAATGGCTGATTTAATACCTCCCGGGTTTTCAAATTCGACCAGACGGCTCTTGTCATCATAAGTATTACAAGTTAAAACAGGTTGAAAATTATGATCTGCTGGCAATAAAACAGCGCCCGAGAATGAAATCGGTGTTAATAAGGGTCGTATTAACCGCGCGGTGTAAATTTTAAGAGGCCTGACAACACCGCTGTTTAGCGTTTGGTACTCTGTTACATTAGCTTGTGTCAGGTAACTACCTTCAGGTCTGGTTAGCCAAGATTCTGTTAACACCGGTTGATTAATTATGTTGTTGGTGACAAGTGTAGATAATGAGCCGCCCAGATTATAATCAAAAGGATAATAAAAATATTTTTTTACCGTATTGCCATCTGAATTTAACTGCGACGATGTACGAAGCATAAAATAATTGGCATCATAGGTGTTTTGCGTAAGCACTTCATTTGGCGTAACTGCACCGGTTGATGTGTAATTATATTCATGAGTAGCCCTCAGTTCCGCGCGCCCAACTATCGGATAGTAATTGCGATAAGTAAATATGTTACCTGAAAATGGGGCATTTACATCAGCCGGTGTAAAGTTGATTTTAGCATCCATTGATACATACAGCGATCTGTAATTATCGTCAATTTTTTGTTGTTGAAATACGTTATACTCATTTACAACCTGCCTGGTCATGGGCCCAGCCGAAGAAAAATAAGTTGTTTTTAATGGCAAGCCAACGGCCCAATTAGGCCTGTCTACCGGGCGGTAGGGATAATAGTCATTAGGATCCCAGGGGGTAGCGTAACTTAAGTCCGAATATTCATAAACAATCTTGCCATTACTGGAGCTGCCGTTTTGAAGCCATTCTTCAACCCGACGATATCCAGCAAAACTTCCATCTATACTGGACAGAGGGTTTGCTGGCTGTTCAAAATTATAGGTAGTGGTATTTGCCAAATGTGGGTTGGAAGGCCATCCGCCATCGTCATAATATGTGGATGCTACAAAGGTAAACAGTGGCGTTTCTCCTAAAAAACCGGAAGAAAGCCCATCTGTCTCCACATACTTATATTGTTTTACAATATCATTTTGTGAGCTTATTCCGTCATGCAGGGTACGTTTACTTATGCGTAATCCGGCAACGATAACATTTCCGCTTGTTCCGCGTTTATTGTTAAGTTCGTATTCAAACTCTTCTGACCCTCCTGTTGGGTAAACAATTCTTTTTATTATCCCTAATTTTGCATAATTCAAATCCGGACTTCTGTCTGCAGCAGGTCCCCATTGGGTTGCTACCATATAAGGGGTAGCATTTGTTTTACCATTATAATAGCCCCAATAATCATAACCGTTAGATACGGAGAATTCATTTAAGTTTTGATCTAAAAAATAATCAAAAGCATATATTGTTTGATGACTATTATTACTGCCGACTATATCAACCGTATTTAAATAATCGTTAAATCTTGTACCATCCTCGGGCCTTGCATTGCTATATTCAAAACGCCCTGGATGATTCTCACTAATACTCCAATGCTTGTAATTTAAAGCGTAAGTTTTAATTACTTCCTGTTGGGGGTTAAGAATTTCGACCGACTTTAATAATGGATCAAAGGCTGTCAGACTGGTGCCATCTAAAAAATATTTAAAGTTTATTTTGCTTTGGTCCGAAAAAGTGATGCTTTGAATATCAACTTCTTTTGCCCCGGGGCCCCCGGAACCCGATAGATCCCCCCAGGGTAAATCGGATCTTTTAACATATATGCCATTTCCAGATGCACCATGCCATATATCCCGTTGTATATATTGATAGGTTATGGTTTCTTCGGTAAAGGGGGCTGCTACTTTAGTTAGTAACCAGGATGAGGGGTACTCTTTATTGTAGTACTCGCCCTCGGGAGTTATGCCGGAGGTCCCTTCCTTTGTTAATTCAACCTGGTTAAAATAATATTTAATACCAGCTTCATCAATTATCAAAAATGAACCCAATTTAAATTCGGGAATTGTGCTGTTTGTAAAGTCTGGTATGATCTTTATTTTACTATCAGTAACTACTACAATCTGCTTGTCTTTCCCGATATAAAACTTACCCGATTTTCCCGGGATATTAAACTCAAAAATATCGTGTTGCGAGTCGGCGGTTCCGTTTGTATAATCAAATGTCGGATCACTGGGTGTTATCCTTTGAGCCCCGTCGGGTTTATAAGTTACCCCGCCGTTATATAAAACGCCGTTATACCTAATAGGGATGGTTCCATTATCTGAATTTGGGCCTGCCTGGTAATCATCAGGAATTCCCCTGGTATGCCTGATAATAACTCCACCTGCATGAAGCAACCAACCTTTGCCTACAATGCCGGGTTCATTGTCTTTTTTTAGCCCACCGCCGCCCGTATAAGTAAGCCCCATATTAAAGCTTAAAATAGACATTTTCTTTTCGTACAGCGGCAAATTAATGTTTGCCATACCCGTAAAATTATTCATCGGGATATTGTCGATCTTACTAAATGCAAACGCGTTAGGGGAGTGGGTACTAAAATTCCGGGTATAATCAGATTGAGCCTGGAGGGCTCCCACTATAAAAGAGGTGAAGAATAATACCAGCAATAAACGGTAAAACATAGTTGTTAGGTTTAAAGTGTGTGAAAAGGTTTTATTGTGATAAAAATCATTTTGGTAATTACAATGGTTGTATTCATTAAATCAATACATTGTCAAGAATTATTGCTAACGGTTAATTGGTTTTAATTTTTGATAGCAGACATGACTTTATTTGATTTTATTGACAAGCAACTCCATTTTCTTGTTTAACTGATCAATTTGTTCCTGCTGTATTTTTAGTTTTGTCTCAAGAGTATAATTATTTTGCTCCTGTGCTTTCACCTCTTTATCCTTCTCAATCAAATACAAAGTCAATTCCTCCACTTTTTTAAGCAGCAGCTTATTCATCTCGCCCAGGTTAATGCCATCTTTCTCAACTTGCTGCGCTGATGGAATTTCGGGCAGGTGGTGGTTTTGGTCGATATAGGTTTTTACCTCTGTTAGGGATGGTAAACGGTAGTCTTTATTAAACACATAATCGGCCCAATCGGCGTAAAGTTTAACGGTTACTGCTGTGGCTATTATACCGCCGTTTACACCAAGTTTATAGCCTTTGGTATCGGCAGTACCGATGCCCACATTCCCGCTGCCCGAAATAACAAGCTTATCTGATACGGTTCCTGCGTTATTGGTAGCAAAGCGCAACGAAGTAGTTGAAGTAGCATTTACAGCGCTTTCTCTGAACGAGTATATCTGTGCCCCCAAAGCATCGGGCGAAGGGGTTACGGGTGTGTAAAAATTTATGGCCGCGCCTTCGCCGGCCAGTTCATCGCTGTTATTTCCCCTGATTTCTAAACGCAACATCTCGGTAACAGCGCCCGGTGTCATCAGCTTACTTACATGCAAAGGTGCAGCAGGGGTTGTTGTGCCAATACCCACGTTGCCATTGTATAACCATGACATCACTTGCTGATCGGGGGCGCCATTTGTATTACTCGCTCCATTCACAAACAGATCTAATTTGCTACCCGATAGGCTTGGTCCGCCATGTCCTATCCTGAATTCAGCGCTTTCATTATAAGAATAATCAGAAGTTCCATTTCTCATAAGTTTAAATACAGATTTCGTTGGTGCAACAACTCCACCAGGTTTACTGTCCGATGATTCGAAAATCTGTAAGTTACTTGTAGGGTTGGTTGTACCAATGCCCACATTACCGGCCCCGGTGATCCGCATCCGCTCGGCGTTGACGCCGTCGGACCCTGCCAAATTGAACAGGAGTGCTCCCGGTACAATGCCGCTTGATGGAGCGCCATTGGCTACAAGGACAATCTGGCCCGAGCGTTGAAACGAGGTGCCATCATGTCCATAAAAGTCAAGCCAGCCAAGATAATCTCCACTAATCGTTGCAAGTGGTGCAGTTGCCGTGCCCCGGGCCCGTCCGAAATACAGGTGCGATCCCTGCCACCCGGTGTTGTTGAAAGATTCAATACCAAAATCGGCATACGAACCGCTGTTGGTACTTCGTGTAGTAGTATTATATATATGAAATGGGTAAGCAGGGGTGGTTGTACCAATGCCAACCGTATTAGTAATAGTGGTTGGGGTACCGGTTGTAGTCCATTGGGCATAAGAAAAATGGCAACCGAAAAGCATTATTGCGAGTGATAATAGATTTTTTTTCATTTTTTATTTGTTTAGGGGGTTAATTTATTTCGAGTTATTTTTTTCCAATTCACTTACCCGGGCCTGTAGTGCTTGTAGCAGCTTGTTTTTTTCAGTGTCCTGTTTATCCTTCTCAATCAAATACAAAGTCAACTCCTCCACCTTTTTAAGCAGCAGCCTATTCATCTCACCCACATTAACGCCGTCTTTTTCGATTTGCTGTGCTGACGGGATTTCGGGCAGGTGCTGGTTTTGGTCGATGTAGGTTTTTACATCGGTTAGGGAAGGCAGGGTGTAGTCTTTTTTGAAAACGTAATCGGGCCATCCGGTTGTTTGAACGGCTATGGCCTTTGCGTATGTGGTGCCGTTAGCATCAACGCGAAAAGTGATGTTATTCTTGATGTCAATATCCGTCAGCGTACGGGTAGTGGTACCGACTGAAGGTATCGGAGCTAAATATAAAGTCCCGGCAACATCAGAGTAAATTACACCACCGCCGTTGTGGCTACCGTCTCCTTCAATCGTCCAGTTTGCAGAATTACCGCGCCCTATACGCGCAGCGTTAAAGCCGATATAAGCCGTGCCATAATGCAAATCGCCGCCCGGGCAGCCCCCCGCAGAAAACTTGTAAGGGCCGCTATTAACCTGGAAAGTAGAAATAGGGGCTGGAGCAGCGACACCTACATTGCCGCCCGAACTGATCCGCATCCGCTCGGCATTGACGCCATCCGAGCCTACAGTTGTAAACAGGAATGCCCCAGGAACAATGCCGCTTGCAGGGGTTCCGTCAACCTTAAAAATAAGCTGTCCTGCACGTTGCGCCGTAGTGCCGTCATGACCATAAAAATCAAGAAGACTAAGGTAATCTCCGTTTTGTACTACCAAAGGAGCAGCTAAAGTGCCGCGGGAGCGCCCGAAATACAAGCGTGAGCCCACCAAGTTATTGTTGTACGAATCGAGGCCGAAATCAACAGAGCCCCCACTATTTGTACTTCGGGCTGTAGTATTGTATAAATGAAATGGGTATGAAGGAGCAGTAGTACCTATACCCACGGTATTAGTAATAGTTGTGAGGCTACCAGTTGTTGTCCACTGAGCATGGGCAAAAACAGAAACCAAAAGAAGTGCGATAGTGATAAAGATTGATTTTTTCATAATTAAAAAAGGGGATAATATCGAATGATAAGTTGATTTAATGATTTAAACAGGCACAGCCAGGGCGTGAATTAACAAGGATAATTCATGCTGACAATGCGGTAATTCCGGATAAATACAGTTGGTGAAAACATGCGAGATACGGGGCTTTTGAAGCCGGGTAGTACTTTAATCGCAATGGATTTAGTGGGTGTCGTCATTTTGATAAGGTTGTTAGGCGGTACTAAAATAGCTATCTGAATTGAATTGCAAAAGAAATGGAGATAAATATTTTTATATTTAATTAATAATATAAATGCGTCTAATGGAGGTTAAGAGTCAGGGGGCATGGAAAGAAGGATTGGCGCCCTAATATTAAACTCGTTCAACTTTTCGTGAACCCTAAATCTCTTGCCCGGATGCTACAAATTTAAACGGTCGGGTTAAAAACGGCGGTGACGCAACCTTGTCAGTAATTGATTACCAGCAAGATAAAAACGCGTTAGGGATAGCAGTGGAAAGCCCACAGCATGCGCGGGCCCTTGTGCGCCTCCGGCCTGCGAGGACTTGGAACGGATAGCCCGGTCCGCAGGCAACGCCATTAGGTAAGTTAAAAGTTAAAAATGGGCCGTGGGGGAAAAGATCTTTAATGGTATCCGAGGCGGGTGCAATCGGGTTTTAGATTTGCCAACCTCTTGGCGATCGGGCTTCAAAAATGTGGTGTATTGGAATATTTTTGATTATCCGTAACTACGGTGTGGTGGCATGCGTCTACATTGTATAATTAATACTTTTAGCTATGACAATGCCCCGTTTATTTTTCCGCATATTTTTTTCGGTAATGTTTGCCCTCGCGGGCAGTTTTAGCGCTAAGGCCCAATCTGCTGTTTTTAGGCCTAAGGATGCCGCATTGTTTAAAACTATTGTACATATGGATAGTGTAATGTTTGATGCCTTTAATAACCGCAACCTGGATGTGATGAAGGGCTTATTTACTGCCGATGTGGAGTTTTATAATGATGGCAAGGGCCTTACCGGTTATGATGGCACTATGGCCGGCTTTAAGGGTATTTTTGAAAACAAACAAGCCGCCGACCTACGCCGCGACCTGCTGCCCGAAAGCCTGGAGGTGTATCCCATGCCTGGTTTCGGCGCTATTGAAATGGGCACTCACCGTTTTACCCATACCGAAAACGGTAAGCCGGTAATTGGCATAATGAAGTTTGTACACGTTTGGCAGTTAAAAAACGGCCAATGGAAGGTTAGCCGGGTTGTGAGCGTTGGGCATTGATAAAAACTGTAAATTTTTAAAACCAATGGCTTAATAACCGGAGATGGTTGTTTGTTTATTGCTCTTATTTGATATTTTTTAACTGTTTTCCGGCTGCCTCAATTGCGTGTAAGCTACCAGCGGCCAGGAATTCCCGGCCCGTCGTAAGGATGCTCGAGCGCATTGATGATGCGCATGAGGCGGTGCCTGGCGCCGGCATGTTTAACTTCGGTGCGCATGGTTTCCAGGTTGCGGGCCACGGCTTCTTTCACGTCGTGCTGGGTGGTTGCCCTGTCAATTCTTAAAGTTTGGGGCAAATCTGCGGTTTCAAAATAAGCTGTCAACTCCTGCTCTGTCATGTGGCAAAGGTAAAAAAAGGAATCCGGGAATTGACCGGCTTTTGTCTTTTGCTTTTCTTCCTTTCGCCTTTCATCTTTTACCTTTCTCCTTTACACTTGTTATTTTCTTACATCAATGTTACTTTTCGGCCGACAACAATCCCCTCAAATTTTAATACTTTTGGTCAGCATAAATGAAAGACCTCGCATACCTCAATAAGTTTTTTTACAAATACCGCTGGCGGCTAATCCCGGGAGTGTTGTTTGTAATTATATCCAATATTTTTGGTGTACTGCCGGCCCAGGTTATCCGCGTAGCCTTCGACCTGGTTACCGAGAACATTGGCGCCTACCATCTTTTTGCCGGCTTTAACCGGCAGGGTATGATCTATGATATTTTTGGCAGCAGCCTGATGCTGTTTGGCGTGCTGGTACTGGTGCTGGCTTTGTTGAGGGGCCTGTTCCTGTTTTTTATGCGCCAAACCATTATCCTGATGTCCAGGCATATCGAGTATGATTTAAAGAACGAAATTTATAGCCATTACCAGCGCCTGTCGCTGGCATTCTACCGGCGCCACAACACCGGCGACCTGATGAACCGCGTTACCGAAGATGTAAGCCGGGTGCGCATGTACCTTGGGCCGGGCATTATGTATACCATCAATACCGTGGTGCTGTTTGTAATGGTAATTTATGCCATGCTTACCGTAAATGTGCGGCTGGCAGTATGGTCGGTATTGCCGCTGCCTGTATTAGCGGGCATCATTTACTATGTGAATAATGTAATTAACTACCGGAGCGAACAGATCCAGGAACGGCTGTCGGGATTGTCGAGTTTTGTGCAGGAAAATTTTTCTGGCATCAGGGTAATCAAATCCTATGTCAGGGAAGCCTTTGTACGGGAGAAATTTGCAGCCGAAAGTGAAAATTATAAAATGCATTCGATGGCCCTTGCCAAAGTGCAGGCAATGTTTTACCCCATTATGTTGTTGCTGGTTGGCCTGAGTAACGTAATTACCATGTATGTGGGTGGGGTAGAGGTAATGAAGGGCAATATTACATCGGGCAATATTGCCGAGTTTATTGTATACCTGAATATGCTCAATTTTCCGGTGATTGCCCTGGGTTGGGTAACTTCGCTGGTGCAGCGGGCGGCTGCCTCGCAAAAACGGATCAATGAGTTTTTGCATCAGCAGCCCGAAATCATTTCGTCAAAGGCGCCAGTACATGCTATTAAAGGGGCGCTTGAATTTGATAATGTATCGTTCACTTATCCTGATACCGGCATCCGGGCTTTAAAAAACGTTTCATTTAAGGTTGATCCGGGGCAAATGGTTGCCATTATTGGGCGCACAGGCTCGGGCAAATCAACCATTGCCAACCTGGTTATGCGCATGTATGATACTACCGGCGGACAGGTTTTGGCAGATAATATTCCCCTGCAACAACTTAACCTGGAAGGGTATCGGTCGCAAATTGGCTTTGTGCCGCAGGAGGTTTTCCTGTTTAGCGATACGATTGCCAACAATATCGCTTTCAGCGCCGATGTGCTTGATTTGCCGGTGGTAGAACAGGCCGCCCGGGATGCAGCTGTTTACAATAACATTATGGAGCTGGAGCACGGCTTTACCACCTTAATTGGCGAGCGCGGCGTAACCCTGTCGGGCGGGCAAAAACAACGAGTATCTATTGCCAGGGCCATTTTTAAGCACCCCCAGGTGTTGATATTTGATGATTGCCTTTCGGCTGTTGATACCCGTACCGAAGAGGAAATATTGAATAACCTTGGCCGTGTTATGCAGGGTAAAACCAGCATCATTATAGCGCACCGCATATCAACCATAAAAAATGCCGATAAGATACTGGTGATGGATAATGGCGAAATTGTTGAACATGGTAACCACGAATACCTGATGCAGCTTAAAGGAACCTATTTTGAACTGTATGAAAAGCAGCTGTTAGAAGAAGAGCAGAACGCCTAACTCCTCTGGTTGACTAACATCTAAGTTTCGCAGCAATAATAAATTTAACTTGCGCACAAAAAAATCATTGTTTTGTTTTAAAAGTTGCAATAAAAACGAATAAAATACTTGCACTTTGAATTTTTATTTATATTTATGCCAACCAAAACTAATTTCAGGGATATTTATGGGAGATTTTGACAATAGAGAACGTGAAGAGGTATTTTCTAAAAAGGTGAGAGCCGGGAAAAGAACGTATTTTTTTGATGTAAAAGCAACCCGCTCAAACGACTATTATGTTACAATTACAGAGAGCAAAAAGCGTTTGGAAGACGGCGTTTTTATTAAACACAAGATTTTTTTATACAAAGAAGATTTTGAAAAATTTGCCGAAGGTTTGAAAGATACTGTTGACTACATCAGGGCTAACCAGGATGTAGTGGAAAAGCGCTATGAATATAATGAAAATCCTGAAGTTGCCAAAGCTTCTGCCGATGAGGATTTTTCGTTTGAGATTTAACAACAAAAAGAATTAACGCTAAACTAATATAATTGAACCCTGCCCATAAGGCAGGGTTTTTATTTTAATGAAGCACTATTACATTCCGGCAGACATATCTTTTGCCATAGTTGCAGCAAATACTACAAAACATACTATTGCTAATACGTAAACGCAAATGAAAACTATGGTTACAATTCCCCATAGCTTAAAAAACGATTTTAGCTTGCCCAGCCCGGCTGTTATGTGGGCTGTATCCTTAAAGTTTACCCCTGCCTTTATTTTCACCGCAAACTGGTAAATATAAAGCGCGAAGAAAAAGTATAGCAGATCAATTAACAGGTAAAAAATAGTAACGTCGCCGCCAAAACCTGCCATCATTTTCAGGCCGGGATTGTATGGCATCGTTTCGGCCATTTTTGAAAAAATGGTACCTATTGATAAGGCTAATAAAGCAAATAAGCCACAAAAAATAAAGCCCAGGATACCTAAAAAGGTAGCCCATTTACCTGCCGATAGTAAATAGCTTTGCGCTTCGGCTGTCAGAATGATTTCGGTTGAACCAGGAGGGGTGATGTAGCTTTCGTCAGTTTCCATTATTAGTGTTTTAAGTTTAAGTATTTATTGTACTAAAGGTATATAAATATTTAAGCAAACAATAATTTTGACAGCAACGAAACTACAGCATTGTCCCCTTCATGAAAATTATGGCAACTGTAAAATAGATGATCAGGCCGGTAACATCTACCAATGTGGCCACAAACGGGGCAGAAGAGGTTGCAGGGTCGGCGCCGCATTTTTTGAGTATTAGTGGCAGCATTGAGCCAGCTAATGATCCCCATAAAACTACCCCTACAAGGGCGCTGCCAACGGTAAAACCTACCAGGATCCAATGAGGGCCATAGACAGGCGAAAACAGGTGCCAGATGTAGATTCGGGCAAAACCAATAACGCCTAAGGTTGCGCCCAGCATCAGGCCCGACATGATTTCGCGGCGCATCACCAACCACCAGTCGGCAACGGTAACTTCGCCCAGGGCCATGGCCTGTATAATAAGCGTTGATGCCTGCGAGCCGCCGTTCCCACCGCTTGATATGATGAGGGGAATAAACAGGGCCAGTACCACCGCTTTTTCAATCGAGCCCTCAAAATAGCCCATAGCTGTAGCGGTAAGCATTTCGCCAAGAAACAGGATGATAAGCCAGCCAACGCGTTTTTTTACCAGCCGGAATAAGTTGATATCAAGGTACGGCTCATCAAGAGCTTCGGTACCACCTATTTTTTGAATATCTTCTGTGTATTCTTCATTAGCTATCCATAAAATATCATCTACAGTTACTATGCCCAACAAAATATTCTCTTTATCAACAACCGGCAAAGCTGTGCGGTTATTCATTCTAAAAATATTGATAGCTTCTTCTTGCGGGTCGCTGGCGCTTAGGGCTATCAGGCGGCCGTCCATCAGGTCAGATACCTTGGTTTCGGGTTTTACCAATAGTATTTCGCGGATACGGATATCATCCAGTAAAATTCCATTTTCGTCAATAACATAAATTACATCGATGGTTTCGGAGTTTTTACCGTACCGGCGGATGTGCGACAACACCCTTGTAACATCCCAGTTTTTTTTAACGGCGATATAATCGGGTGTCATCAAACGCCCAACGCTATCTTCTTCGTAACCTAAAAGCGACAATGCCTCTTTACGGTTTTCTGGTGATAAATGAAGGATCAGTTTTTTAACAGCGTCGCCATGCAATTCGGCAAAAAGGGCGGTACGGTCATCCGGGGGGAGTTCGTTAACCAATTCGGCAACCCTTGGGCCCGATAGCTTTTTAATGATGCGCTCCTGCGTAGGGAAATCCAGGATACGGAATACATTAACGGCGCGGTTAAGCGAAAGTATTTCGATAAATAAAGGGCCGTGTTCAGGAAGTTCATCAATCAGTTCTTCAACATCCGATATATTAAGGCTGTTCAAATATTCCTGTAATTGGGTATTGTCTTCCTGTTCCAGTAACAATTCTATTTGCTCAACCATCTCTTCCATATAATTGCCCTCGTTTTTACATCGTATTATTAATGTGATCCTGTTTTTTAACGAGGGCAAAAGTCGTTTATTTTTTCAAATAATCGGGCAAAAAATTCTGTTATCTTTGCAGCCTTTTGGTTCATGGTTGATAGTTCATGGTTCATAGTCTTTGATGCTGTTTCAGACTGTTTATTTGGCCATGATCTATGAACCATCAACCATGAACAATTTTAGAAATTAGAATTTAGAGTTTAAAACAATGGGTTTACAATGTGGGATAGTAGGTTTGCCAAATGTGGGGAAATCAACACTTTTTAATTGCTTATCAAATGCCAAGGCGCAGGCGGCTAACTTTCCGTTTTGCACCATCGAGCCAAACGTGGGCGTAATTACGGTGCCGGATGAGCGCTTAACAAAGCTTACCGAAATAGTTCAGCCCAAAAACATAGTGCCAAACGTTATCGAGATTGTAGATATTGCCGGCCTGGTAAAAGGTGCCAGCAAAGGCGAGGGCTTGGGTAACCAGTTTTTGGCCAACATTCGTGCTACTAATGCTATTATCCACGTATTGCGCTGCTTTGATAACGATAACGTGATCCATGTTGACGGCTCGGTTGACCCAATACGCGATAAAGAGATTATCGATACCGAATTGCAGCTAAAGGATTTAGACTCAATAGAGAAAAAGATTCAGAAAGTTGAAAAAATGGCCAAAACAGGTGGCGACAAAGAGGCTAAAAAAACCTTTGATGTTTTAACCGTTTATAAAAACCATTTGCTTCAAGGCAAGTCGGCCCGTACAGCACCGGTTGCCGAAGAAGACAAAGAATATATTGCCGACATATGGCTTCTTACCGCCAAACCGGTAATGTACGTTTGTAATGTTGACGAGGGATCTGTAAGTACAGGTAATGCTTACGTTGAACAGGTGAAAGCCGCCGTAGCTGAAGAGAAAGCCGAAGTGCTGATCATATCGGCACAGATTGAAGCAGAAATTGCTGAATTGGAATCATACGAAGAGCGCCAGATGTTTTTAAACGATTTAGGGCTGACAGAATCGGGCGTTAACAAACTGATAAAAGCTGCTTACCGTTTGCTAAACCTGGCCACCTACTTTACAGCCGGTGTACAGGAAGTTCGTGCCTGGACAATTACCCAGGGCTTTACAGCACCGCAGGCAGCCGGCGTTATCCATACCGATTTTGAAAAAGGCTTTATCCGCGCCGAAGTTATTAAATACGACGACTTTGTGAGATTTAACGGTGTTGAAGCTACGATAAAAGAGAACGGTAAATTGGGCATCGAGGGTAAAACCTACATTGTGCAGGATGGCGATATTATGCACTTCAGGTTTAATGTTTAACTAAACCGGTAGCTGTTGAACAGCATAGAGCAGGAAATTAAAGGCGTTATCAAAAATAATTAATTCGTCTTTACGGCCGTGCTACAACAAAAAAGGGAAATGTGTCGAAAAGCATTTCCCTTTTTTGTGCTGAATTACGCATACAATAACCTCACCGCTGTGCTGTCAAAACCTCCTGCCGATAATGATTTTAACAATCGCTTTATCGGTATTTGAAGTAAAGCCGTAGCCTATGCCACCGTTAACTTCCCATTTGGGGTCGAAGTTGAGGTCGGTTGCTACAAATAGTTGGTGGTCCTGTTGGTTAAATGCATCATAATGAAAGAAGGGACCGGTACTTCCGTAGTACTCTAATCCAAGCGCTACTACTTTGGTTACATCGTAACTGCCTTTTACATTGGGCGAGAAGGTAAACCCACGGTTAACATCGGGGCCGGCGAAGCTTTTTTCTAATGTTGGATTGACGGAAATATATAATTTGTTCCATTTTTTATCCACAATAGGCCTTATTTCCAGTGTGCTTGTATTGGCAGAGAACGCGCTTTTTTGAAACCCAAATTCGGTTGAGATACTGACGCCCACCGGCCAGTTCCAGCTTTGTGGGGCTGCTACCCTTGGCCTGATGTGCGAGCCTACGTACGCAGTCCGCCCCCCATCACCTATTGAGTTGAAAAAATAAAAGCCGGTTTCAAACCATGGGGTCCAGCCGTGGGTTATCTCGATAGTTTCATGTACAACATGGTTGGTTGGTAATTCGCCATTGGTAGCTGTGTTACTTCCGTTAATGGTATAATTACTATGAAGCTCTACCATGGTATTGCCTTTTTCTACCGTTTCTGAACCATATACCTGGATTTCGTAATTATCCTGCGCTTTAAGTTGCAGGGTGATAAAGGCAAAGGCCAGTAAGCATAAATATTTCATTGACTTTGTACTTTTATAATGTACGCCAACGGCATACACGATAAAACTATAATGACAATCTGAAGCAAAACTGTAGTTAGCTGCTAAATGCTTATTGTATCACTAAGGTGACAAAACACCATCTAAAACGTAATTACAAAAGCGTGTAAACCCATTTCGTGATGATAATGGATGGTATAGCCGTAATGCTGGCAAATGTTTTTTACCAAGGTTAACCCCAGGCCGGTGCCTTGCGATTCTTTACCTTTTTGAAATCGCTCAAAAATCAGGTCGGTGTTTAAAGGATTAGCACCCCCGCTGTTTTTTATCGATAACAAATGCGCTGTTAATTGGATAATAACTATCCCCCCGGTAATGTTATGCCTGATAGCGTTGCTGAACAGGTTGTTTAACAAAATATCAACCAGGTATTTGCTGGCTAATATCTGCTTAGGTTCAAGTTGGTGCTGAAACAAAAGATTTTTGCTTTGCATCAATTCCTGAAATTGCTGCATCTTTTCGGCCAGCATAATGTCAAGCTCAATGGGTTCTTCCTCGGTTATGAGTTTGTTTTCCAACTTGGCAAGCAGCAACAATGAATTGTTAAGCCGGCTTGATTTATTAATTGAGCTATAAATATCTGTTATTTGTGCCAGCTGATCGGCACCCAAAGTTTCGTCCTGGATCAGTGTATCCAGTTTGGTTGTTACAACGGCCAGCGGTGTCATCATTTCATGCGATGCATTCTCTGTAAACTGTTTCAGTTTCAGGTAATCGTGCGTTACCCTTAACGACATCTCTCTGATGGCTTCATTTAGTTCGGTAAATTCATCCACCTGGCTTGGTTTTCCGGTAAATTGGTCAACATCAGCAATATTAAATTGCTTTATTTCCTTTAAAGTTAGCCGAAAAGGTTTCCAAAGGTCGTTAAGCAGGTATTTATTTGTTATAAAGAGCACAGCCAGCAGGCCGGCAAGCAGGGTAAGGGTAATAATAGTTATAACCTCAATAAGATACTTTTGGCCGGCCCTGGAAATGGTGATAACCACCTTGTAGTAGTTGTTATTGTTTACTTTAACCAGGTCTTCCACCGCGCGGCCGGGCTCTGCCCGTTGTTCCTTAGGGTTAAAATAAGTGGTATCAAAAAAACGCTTTTGCAATTGCTGCCGGTTTGTTTTTACAAATATGGCATGATCCCTGTCCAGGTCATACAATTGCGGGTTCTGGTCATTACTCCTGGCGTATTCTTCCGCTTCAGTTAATTGTTGCTGGAGGCCCCGGTCAAGCTGTTGCTGCGCTATATAGTTAATTGCAAAATAATAAATAACCGCCCCAAACAGTAAAACAGTTAGGGTGATATATACACTTGTCCGGGTGTAATGCTCAGATAGTTTCATGAACTCACAAATTTGTAACCAAGGCCGTATATCGATGTCAGATAATCTTTACCACCGGCATCCAACAATTTCCTGCGCAGGTTTTTGATATGGGTGTAAATGAAATCGAAGTTATCGTGCATGTCCATCTCATCTCCCCAAAGGTGCTCGGCAATGGCATTTTTGGATATTACTTTGCCCTTATTAGCAATAAAATAAAGCAGCATTTCATACTCCTTACGTGTAAGTATGATGGCGTTATCGTTAACTTCAACCGTTCTGCCCGGTATGTCAATTGATATTTCATTAAATACCACTTTGTTATTGGTATTTAATGCTTTCCGGCGGTATACAGCCATTAAGCGCGCTTTTAACTCGGCAAGATGAAATGGTTTGGTCAGGTAGTCATCGGCACCCAGGTTTAGCCCCTTCAGCTTATCATCTAATGAGTTTCGGGCCGAAATGATCAGCACAGCCTCGTTTTTGTGGTGGGCTCTTAAAAATTCAAGCACATCTAAACCTTGCCCGTCGGGTAAGCCTATATCCAAAAGCACGCAATCATAGTCATAGTCTGCTAATCTTTGCAGTGCCGTAGTCAGTCCGCCACAGCTTTCGCATATATTGCCGTCAACATTCAGGTAGCTGGTGATGTTTTCACGTAAGCTTTGCTCGTCTTCTATTACCAGGATTTTCAATTCGGTTTTTGTTCAAAGATAAAATGCGAAATTGAAGATAAACTGAAGTACGCATACCCATTTGCGGATAAAGATGTAGTAACTACAGATTTGCTTCATATTCTTGTGGTAATTTACAAAAAAAACAGCCTCAAAACGTCACTATACTGTTATCATCCAAAAAGATAAATCCTCCTTTATAACAATGCAGAAGGTACGGGCAGATCAAATTGGTTTGATAAATGGAATTGATTATCTTTTGGGCAAAACAGGCAGCTAAATAAAATTAACATGGCAATTATCGAACCTATCCGTGAAGATGTTACCCATCCGGGACATATCAAAAAATATTCGGCGCCCCTTCGCCTTTGGCATTGGATTAATGCCATTGTCATCAGTGGTTCGCTGCTTACCGTACTAATCAATGCGACTATTACCGACAGAAGGCCGGTAACAGCACTGGTTAAAGATGAGTTAAAACACGCGGGTGCCGTAGTAACCGACGACCAGGCCGGCTCTGTTGCCCATGCACTTGGCGATAGCGTATGGAGTATTCATACCTATTTTGGATATGGCTTGGCTGTTTTATTATTATTTAGGCTGGTGCTGGAGTTTTTTCAGTTGGCCGATCAAAAATTCATTGGCAAAATAAAAGGCGCTTACCGGCAATTTCAAACTATCAAAAAGGAAAGAGAGCTGGCGAGGCACGAACTTGCTGTGAAAAGCATTTACGCGGTGTTTTATTTGCTGCTTATTATTATGGCTGTAACCGGTTTATTCCTGGCTTTTGAAGATCTGCTGGCGCCATTCAAATCTATCAGGCACAGTGTTAAAGATGTTCATGGCTTTTGCATGTACCTTATTATTGCATTTATTGTTGTTCATATTGCAGGCGTTTTCCTGGCCGAGCGAAAAGATGACGGCAAAGGCATTGTTTCGGATATGATCAACGGAGGTAAATCATAGTGTCGTGACGGATAGTCTTTAGCCCAAAGTCTTAAGTTCTAAGTCAAAAATGAAAATTCAGACTTAGGACTTCAGACTTAACAATAGTACGTTTGTTATTTTCCGGTAATTAACTTTGCCATCAGGAAAGCGGCCCCAGCGGCAAGTGCGCCAATTATTACTACTTTAAAAGCGCCGCTTAATGCCGGCTGGCCTGTCATTTTACTTTTAAAATAACCAAATATGAACAGGCATATCAGCGTGACACCACAAGAGTAATATAAAGCCTCCTGGGCATGGTCGATGATGAGATAGGGAGATAAAGGGATAATGCCGCCAACAATGTAGGATAAGCCAATGGTAATGGCGCTTTTGGCCGCGCGGTTTGCATTGGGTTCTTCAAGGCCAAGTTCATAACGCATCATGAATTCCACCCATTGCTTTTTGTCTTTAGCAAGTTCATCGGCAATTTGTCGCTGCAATGGTTCAGAAAGGCCGAACCCGGCAAATACTTCCATTACTTCGGCTTTTTCCTGCTCGGGTAGTTTCTCTACTTCCTCATACTCCCGTTTTAATTCAGATTGGTAATGGTCTACTTCCGTGCGCCCGGCAAGGTAACCGCCTAAGCCCATGGCAATTGATCCGGCAACAATCTCGGCAATACCCGCAGTTACTACAAGGGTTGACGAACTGATGGCTCCGCTTAAACCTGCCGCCAAAGCGAAAGGAACCGTTAAACCATCGGACATACCGATAACAATGTCCCTGATGGTTTCCGAACTGGTTACATGGTGTTCATGGTGCATTTGCGCTGGTTTTTTAATAACGAATATACTATTGTTAAATAATAGTAGTAAGGCTGAATTATAAGTTAGAATTATTCTTGATTTAGAACCTAAAGGTTTCGACCAATTCTGTTCATGTTTTGAGGGTGGCAAACTAAACGGTGTTAGCTTGTCATTTTGCTGTTACTATGGAAATAACAAAGGACTACTCTTTTTTGAATAGTCCTTTGTTTAAATATCAAACGATAATTAGTGCTCCCGACGAGATTCGAACTCATATCGATGGTACCGGAAACCATAATTCTATCCATTGAACTACGGGAGCAGCGGCGCAAATATATAAAATTGATTTAATCCTTTTATCGTATTCCGTTTTCTTTTAACAACAGGGAAGAGCCAAATGAATTATGAAACGGGAATTACGATTCTTTAAGGTTGGTGCATACGAAAAGCTAATTAACCAAACCGCGGATACTTTCATAATACGCATCGCTCACCGGCAATTCAATATCCGTTAGTTGCGCCTTACGATTTTGGATGGATTTTATTTTACTTACAGGTACAATATAGCTGCGATGAATACGCTGAAATTTATCAGCGGGCAGCTTTTTCAACACTTCCTTTAATGTCATTAGAGTAAATACCGGTTTGTCGTTAGTTAAATGAATTCTTATATAGTTTTCCATGCTTTCAATATATTCAATGGCGCTCAGGTCAATCTTTACAATCCGGTATTCAGAATGGACGTACAGGCTTTCGTCTGCAGTATTCAATTTTTCATTTGCCCGGTTCTTATATTGATAAAACGCAAGGGCTTTTTCTATAGCCCTGGTAAAACGTTCAAATTCTATTGGTTTTTCAACAAAATCTACCGCCTCCAGTTGAAAGCCTTCATAGGCATAGTTGCGGTAGGAGGTGGTGAAAATAACCATGGGTTTTACAGGCAGCGACCTTAAGAGGTCGATACCCGAGATATCGGGCATGTTGATATCCAAAAAAAGGAGGTCGACCGCCGTGTTTTTTAAGAATTCGGCCGCCGAAATTGCGTCTTCGAATGTTTTAATGAGTTGCAGTTTGGGAAACCGCGATACATATTCGCCAATAAGCCGTAACGCTAAAGGTTCATCATCAATGGCTATGCATTTAAGGATCATGGTTAAGTTGGTAAAGTTAGCTGAACAATGTACTCCTGGTTATCGTTGCTGATATTTAATAAATACCTGCCGGTATATAAATGTTCTAAACGTTTTCGGGTGTTTTTGATGCCTATGCCGGTGCTGTGGTTATCGCCGTTACTTAAACCGAATATCCGGTTTTTACAATAAAAGTACAGGGTAGTTTCGCTGATAACCAATTTGATTTGGATAGTTGTGCTTTCATGTTTGCTAACACCGTATTTGAAAACATTTTCAATAAAAGTCATTAGCAGCAGGGGGGCTATTTGTTTTCCATCTATGTCGCCGTCTACCTCAAAATTAACAGCCGTAAGGCTACCTGTGCGTAAACGCTGTAGTTCAATATAGCTGCCTATACAATCAACCTCGCGCTGCAGGGGTGCAAAATTCCCGGTTACATCTTCGGTAACGTAACGCATGATTTTTGAAAGTCGCAAAACGCTGTCGGCTGCATGATCGTCCTTTGTTAAAACCAGCGTATAAATATTGTTCATGGTATTGAACAAAAAATGCGGATTGATTTGTGCTTTCAAAAAAGAGAGCTCGGCGGTCGCTTTATCCGCTTCGGCGCGGGCGGCCCTTTGCTCGGTAAGCAGCCATTCCCGGATAGTTTTAATGGCCGTACTAAAGGCTATTACCGTAAAAAAAATAAAGAAACTGGTAATATCCAACGGCTGCCCAAACGGCGACCGGCTTAAAGGTCTATCGCGATAGGATGGCAAGTTGGGGTTTCGTCCCGGAGGCTCCACGGGCTGATAATTCACGTTGCCGGGCCCATTGAAAGGCGGCCGGTTATTAGGCCGTCGGCTGTCGTCCTCTTTTTCCCTGATATGCAGCAAGCGGTCAAATGGCCTGATGCAGTAAACACCGAAGAACAGGGAAAAAACAGCAATTCCAAAGAAAATATGTTTTTTACGGAGCAGCAGCCGCGGAACAAAAAAGTAGGCGTTGCTGTAAAAAACCACCATAAAAGTAAGTCCGAATAACCAATAGTCGGGGCTTTGCAAAAGGACGATGTCACCGTCAAAGCTGCCGCCTCTATGCAGAAATATGAGCGGGATGGCCATGAGCATAACCCAGCCGGCAAAATGCAGGATGATGGAAATAGCTTTAATTTTTGACATAGAGGTAAAGTAACACAATCAGTCCGGCATGAAAATAAAAACATCGGTGGTTGACTTGAATGTATAGATGAAATGGCAAATATACAGTTTAACAGTTGTTTCCCCCCTTATTGACCCCGGCAACATGACTTGAAATTATACAGGGTTTGAGCAACAATAGCCCACTCACCACTAAAAAAAGGCCATTCATCTATACACCCTGTTTTAAATTATGGTTTGCCGCTACGTTTACGCTGGGTTTAAAAAACACCTGTGTATTTATCAATTTAACAAATAGTTAACTCATGAAAACTAAATTATTTATCTTATTACCGGCCATCAGCCTAAGCGTATTGCTGGTGATCCAGGCCTGCAAAAAAAGCAGCAGCGATTCCGGCACCACTACAACTACGGCATCTGTAAGTGCTTTAACTTGTGCCAGCGCAACAATTTCAGGAACGGCTTATGCCTCAACTGCATTTACCGGAACAGCAGCGGTACCGTATACGGGCGGAAACGGGAAAACTTATGCCGCGGGTACCGCTATCTCATCAACGGGGGTTACCGGGCTAACAGCAACTTTAGCCGCTGGTACATTAGCCAGCGGGGCGGGCAACATTACGTATGCTATTGCAGGTACACCAGCGTCGAGCGGTACTGCTTCTTTTGCTATTACCTTCGGCGGGCAAACGTGCAGTTTTGCAGTTACTGTAAATGCCGCAAGTACAACAACCACAGGGTGCTCTACATCGGCCACCACCGCATCAAAAGTAGTATGTTTAGCCAATGCTTTTTTAGCAACGCTTACCACTGCGCAGCAGTCAACTGTTGTACTTACGCTGAACCTTACCAATGCCAAAAGATGGTCGAATCTGCCATGTGGGGTTTCGTGCAGAAACGGATTGGCATTTAGTAGCTTAACCACCACACAATTAGCGGCTGCAAAAGCTGTTGCAGCGGCAGCCTTCGGTACAAGTAGCGGTGAAGGTTATGACGAGTTTTCACAAATTATGGCCGCCGATGATTACCTGGGGCAAACTGCTTCCGGCTATTCTTCAGGTAACTATATTATCGCATTTTTGGGAACCCCAAGTACAACCGGAAAGTGGATGCTACAGATTGGTGGCCACCATTACGCGCAAAATATTACTTATGACGCAGGCAGTGTTACCAGTATTACACCTTTGCACCAGGGAGTAGAACCAAAAGGATCATTTACTTTAAGCGGAACTACTTATAGCGGCCCGCTGGAATCAGAGCATACGGCAATGCAGGAAATGCTGGGCTCTTTCACAAGTACAGAGCTGGCTTCGGCAAAAATATCCAGTACTTTTTCCGACTGTTTGATGGTACCCGGTTCAACCACCAATACATTCCCAACCACTAAACAGGGAATTAAAGTAAGTGCGTTGAGCAGTGCGGCACAGGCAAAAGTGCTGGCAGCCATGATGCCATGGATCAACGATGTGGACGCTACTGCCGCCGCCGCCTTTACTACAATTTATCAAAATGAGCTTGCAGATACATATGTTACATATGCCAGCAATACCTCTGCCGTTGCCGGTACGGCCAGCTCATTTTTAACAACCAATACCGATTACGTCAGGATAGATGGGCCAAGTGTTTGGATAGAGTTTATTTGCCAAACAGGTGTGGTGCTTTCGGGAATTCACTACCATACTGTTATGAGGGACCATACCCGTGATTACATAGGTTTATAAAAAAAATAGAAATTATGTGTAACATTTTTTCAATAAACAGTCGCCATAAAAACAGTTGGCGGCTGTTTATTTTTGCAACTATTTTTGCCGTTACAGCATTAAGGCCAACAATTGCCGCTGCGCATCAAACGCCAAATACGCTTGTTTTTTTAGATGCAAGTCCTCATAGGGTTGCACTTGAGCTGCAAATGCCGCTATCAGAACTGGAACTTGCTTTTGGCAACAATATATCTAAAAATCCGGAAACGCTTATCGAAAAATTCGGGCCTCAATTAACAGAATACCTCAAAGCCCACATTCATGCCTACACAAAAAAAGCTACTCCATGGAATGTTGAAGTAGAAGCTTTGAGGATGGACAAAGGAAAATTTATCGAGAACGGCATCGATTATTGGGAAGTAGTTGCCAGGGTAGTTATCATACCGCTGCCGGGCGAGAGTACCCGGAAGTTTATGCTCGATTATGATGTGATTATGCACCAGATTGTTAACCATGCAGCCCTTGTTTCTATCCGCAGCGATTGGGAGACAGGAAATTTAAATACATCGTCGGCAGATGCAATGGTAATCAGCTGGAATACCAAAGATAATGTGATATATCCTTTGGAAATAAATTTACAGCAAGGAAGCTGGTTTAAAGGTTTCAATAGCATGCTTGCTTTAGGCATGCAGCACATCAAGGAGGGAACCGATCACCTGTTGTTCCTGATTGTGCTATTGTTGCCATCTATGCTTTTACCTGTTAAAAAGCATTGGGGTGGTTTTGGCGGCGTTAAATGCAGCCTCAGGAACTTGCTGAAAATTGTAACGGCGTTTACCATCGGTCATTCTGTTACCTTGCTATTGGGAGCTTTAGGTTGGCTCAGCCTCCCCGCGCAACTGGTAGAAGTATTGATCGCCGTTTCTATCCTGGTTTCGGCGGTACATGCAATCTATCCTATATTTCCTGGCAGGGAGGCCCTGGTAGCAGCAGGTTTCGGGCTTATACACGGATTGGCATTTGCTTCGGTTTTGTCTAATCTTAATTTGACTGCCCTCACATTGACGCTAAGCATCCTTGGCTTTAATATTGGTATAGAAGTGATGCAGTTGTTTGTAATCGCCATTATCGTTCCATGGCTGATGCTGATGAGCAGGACGTTGGTTTATCCTTTTTTCAGAACCGGCGCCGCCATACTGGCCGGTATAGCGGCTTTGGCCTGGATGGCCGAAAGGGTTTTCAATCAGCCTAACCTGATTACCCAGGTAATACTAAAATTTACCAGCTACGAATTGTGGTTAGTATTTGCTGTCGCAATATTTTCTGTTACCGCATTTCTATCGGCCCGATTTAAAAAAGCGCTGTTTGTTTAATAACCCTTTCATTTTATGCGTAGTTGCCTGCTTATCGCTGTTCTGTTAATTTGTAGCCGTCACTCGTTTTCGCAAACAAGTCATTTAACAGGCAGGGTAATTGACAGTGCCACACAAGTTCCGTTAAAAGGTGTAACTATTATGCTGCAACCGGGGAACAAAACCGGTATTACTGATGAAACAGGCCGATTCTTTTATCAAAGCATACCTGTATCAGTTAAAACTATTTCTATAACTGCAATTGGCTATCAAAAAGAAACCTTGCTGCTAAGTGATTTCAGGAACGGACAGGTAATTGTTATTAGCCAGCAGCAAACACAGCTGAGCGATGTGATTATAACGGCCAATGCGGCCAACCCTTATAAAGTCATCAGCGAGACGGACATCAAAATGAGGGGAGTAGCTAATTCGCAGGAGATGCTGCGTATAGTGCCAGGCCTGTTCATAGGCCAGCACCAGGGCGGCGGTAAAGCCGAACAGATTTTTCTGCGCGGTTTTGATAATGACCATGGTACCGATATCAATTTGAGCGTTGATTATATGCCGGTAAATATGGTTTCGCAGGCACATGGCCAGGGTTATGCCGACAGTCATTTTATTATCCCCGAAACGATAGAAAGCACCAACTATCAAAAAGGGATGTATAATGTGGATAAAGGCGACCTGGCCGTGACCGGCTTTGTGAACTTTAACACTGCCAACGCGATTGACGCTAACCAGGTTAAAATAGAAGGCGGACAGTTTAATACCTACAGGGTGTTCGGCATGGTTAACCTGCTTGGCCAAAAAGCTAAAGCCAATAACCAATCCTGGTACGCCGCTTCGGAATACCGGTACAGCGACAGTTATTTTGATAACCCGCAGCATTTTAAACGCTTTAACTTTTTTACCAAATATCATGGCCGGCTAAACGCCAACAACTGGCTAACCGTTAGTGCATCCACTTTCTACAGCGCATGGAAAGCATCCGGGCAGATCCCGGAAAGCGCGGTAAGCGATGGCACCATCGGGTTTTACGGCGCACTTGACCCCAACGAGGGCGGAGTAACCTCGCGTACCAACTTGAACGCACAGCTTTTAACCCGGCTGTCGAATCATGACATCGTCAAAAACCAGCTCTACTATTCGCGCTATAAATTCGACCTGCATACCAATTTTACATTTTACCTGGTAGATACAGTTAACGGTGACGAGATCCGTCAGCGGGAAACACGCAATTTGTATGGCTATAACGGCAGCTACCAGCATGAAGGCTATATTGGGAATACTAAACTGACAACGGAAGCGGGAATTAATACCCGGCTGGATATGACCAAAGGTTCAGAATTATCGCATACCGTCAACAACTTCACGGTTATCGATCCGGTTAAATTGGGTGATATTACCGAACTGGGTGCCGGAGCCTACCTGGGTGAAACATTTCAATTCAGTTCAAAATTCTCGATGAACGCAGGGGTAAGGTTTGATCAGTTTTATTACAGGTATAACAATAAACTGGCCACCGATAGTACGCTTAATGGTATCGGTGTGTATACCGCCAATAATAATATAGTTAGTCCCAAGCTGAATTTTTACTACCGTGTTAACGATAAAACCGAATTGTATTTATTAACCGGCAAAGGCTTTCATTCTAATGATACCCGGGTGGTAGTGGCGCAGGGAGGTTTGCAAACCCTGCCCGCAGCATATGGTGCCGATTTGGGTACGGTATTTAAACCGGCCAAAAACCTGTTGTTCAACGCTGCGTTGTGGTATAGTTACCTGCAAAAAGAATATGTATACGCAGGCGATGGAGGTTCGGTAGAATTTAGCGGCCGCACCCGCCGCATTGGTTTAGACCTGTCTGGCCGTTACCAGCCGCTTAAATCCCTGTATTTTGACGCAGATGTAAATTACGCCCACGGCAGGTCGCTGGACGACCCGGCCGGAGCAAATTATATTCCTTTAGCACCGGTTTGGAGCAGTACCGGCGGCATAACCTACACTTTTAAAAACGGCTTCAATGGCAGTTTGCGCTACCGGTATCTGGCTGACCGCGCGGCGAATGCCGACTATAGCCTGGTTGCCAAAGGTTATTTTATCAACGACCTGGTATTAAATTATACCAGGCCCAAATACGAAATTGGCTTAACCATAAATAACCTGTTTAATGTGCAGTGGAAAGAAACCCAGTTTGAAACGGTTACCCGGTTAAAAAACCAGGCACCGGTTGATGGGATTGCTTTTACTGCCGGAACCAAATTTGCAGCTTTGCTGCATCTCAGTTACTTTTTTAAATAAATTGCTTCAAACGTAATTTTGATTTTTGCCGAAAAGAAAAAAGCCCCGTGAGTGACGATGGTTAAACCTGAAGATGGTATATTCTTTTATAAATACAAATTCACCATTTGCTTCCAATATCGTGGCCGGTGCGCATAATTATCCCAAATGTATAATTGATGCGGAATGCTTTTGCCTGTAAGCAAGTCGCTAAAGTCGCGGTTGCTGTGTACAAATGGGTCTGTTTCGCCCACTGCCATAATGATCTCGATTTTACGAATAGCATCTAAAATGGCTCCATCATGCAGGTTGGCCATAAATTGCTGGGGCATATTAAAATAAATATCCTCATCGCGATAGCCATCAAACAGATCTTTAAAGTCGTCTATTTGCAGCGTGAGATCGTATCGCCCGCTCATACATATTACTTTCTTGAAAACAGATGGGTGTTTCATAGCTATATTGATGGCATGGAATGATCCCATACTACACCCGGCTACTTCCAGGTAATCGCCGCCATTTTGATTTTGCATGAAGGGTAAAACCTCGGTAAGAATATACTGTTCGTATTGCAAATGACGCGCTATACGTGTGGCCGGATGCACCCAGTGGTTATAAAAACTTTCGGTATCAATACTATCTACACAAAAAAGCTGCAGTTCGCCATTTTCAATTTTGGTTTGCAGCGCTTCAACTATCCCCCAGTTTTCGTAGTCATAAAACCGCGCCATCCGGGTAGGAAAAAATAACACAGCCTTGCCTGCATGACCAAATACCAATAGCTCCATAGTACGATGTAAATTGGCGCTAAACCATTTGTGGTATCCTCTGTTCATTTGTGGCCCGGCCTTTTGCTGCGAAATTTCCAAAACAAATGTTAATCAAAATTAAATAAATGGTAATGCTTACCTGTTAATATTAGCTGTAATAACCTGTTTCCATAACTGGTAACCAAGCGGGCTTAAATGCAGCCCGTCGCCTACAAAATATTCTTTTTTAGGGTAGCCTTTGGCGTCAATCATCTCTTTATAAATATTAATAAATCGCCAGTTATTGGTATTTTTAACTATTTCTGTCTCGATAAGGTTATTGGCATATTTAAATTTATCAATGATGTTCCACCGGCTAAGGCTTGGTTTTAATGAAACATAATAGCAGGGCAAGTCACCAAAACGGTGATGCACTTTGGCAACCAATTGCTGAAAAAATATAAAAACTTCTTCGGGATGGCGGCCATCGCCCAAATCGTTGTCGCCGGCGTATATTACCAGTCTTTTGGGGCTGTAGCTTTCCATTACCCGCTCAAAAAACCAAACGCAGGCAGCCAGGGTCGAGCCGCCAAAACCCAGGTTTGTGGGTTTTAACTCCTTAAAATCGTCCTTAAGGCTTGTCCACATCCTTACCGACGAACTGCCATAAAAAATAGTTTCGGGTTCGTATTCCTTGTTCCTGCTAACTTTTTCAAGCTGCTTTATATCTTCTTCGTACCAGTACATTAAACTATTTTAGTGTGTGCAATTAATTAATGGTTGTAAATTACTCAATTAATTTAATTACAGGCACAGCGCTTGCTTCAAAATGAAAATTGCAGTGCTTAGTAAAGCTCAAATTTGCGGGTATAAATCAATTTATCGGCATAATAGATATTCAATTGCCAGGTGCCTTTTATTACTTCAAAGTCATTATCGAGTGCGTAGGTGCTTGCATCGGTTGCATTTACCGCTATATCAATTGGGTACCTTACACTTTTAAATGATTCTTTTTTCGCAGTGTCTACAATCTCTGCGGGGAAAACCCATTCAATATCTAACCTTGCAATATTGCCATGCTTTCCGGTTATTTTATATTCAACACCAAATTGGGTTCCTTTTTTAGCCTCAATTCTGTTTGTCTTTTTACCGAATACCTGATTTGCAATAATGGAATGATCACCCGATGGTGAACCAGGCATCTCTTCTTTAAAAACTGTTGTTGATGTTGCCGGGCCAAAAGTGATTTCAGTGAACTTTACCCGCGGGGCTGTCTGTTGAGCGCCAACATTTAAGCAACCCAAAAATGAAAGAAGCAAAAATGCAAACAATGTGATTTTGGTCATGATATAAGGTTAAATATTTCGGGGGCAATATAGTACTTTCATATATCTTGTATATTAACCAAGTAGGTAGTTACCACGACCGCGCGCCGGCGTGGCCTGATATACTTTAACCAGGAAGCCGATGAACCGACCCTTAGGAATAGTACTTAAGCCCATGATTTGGGCATCAGGAGGGCAGGTTACTTCAAATTAGGAAAAGGTATCCGGTACGAAACCGAAAGCTTTTGTCCGTTAACTAAAACAGCCTGGTTTTCTTTTAAGGACGAGTTTAGTTTGATGAAAGCCGGAAAGTATTTTTTATCCAGGTAAACGCTATATAAATCGTCGCCCCTTTTTATGGTTGTTTTGTTTTTGAGATCGGGCCACGCAACTGGCCAGGCCAATGGTTTTTCGGGAGAATGGCTGTAGTTTGTCAGCATCACCTCAATACTATCCGGCAACCATTCTTTAGCCCCGCCATGTTGATATTTGATAAGGTTATTAAAAACATTAATAAAACAGGCTGGCGCTTTATCGCGGTCGGGCGCCCAACGCAACTGTCCGTAGACGCTAATGATTTTCACAGAATCGAGATTAAGGAACAATTTAGCAGTGGGCTGATCCGTTGCTATAGAAACGTCGATGTGTTTAGGTAGTTTTTTTAAACAGTCATTGATACCCAGGTTATTAATCGTTTGTAGCAGATCCTCATGGCTTAGATTAACCTCGTAGTATTCGGCTTTATCATCTGTCATTTTTTTGTAAATCACCTGCCCGTTTTCGTAAATAGCTATAGTAGGTGAATCGGACCCCACAACCATTAGCCAGGGATTGGTTTCCGTTAATACCACCAACGGTGATCCGTATCCTGTTTTGTGTTGTGATTTGCAAGAGATGGCTACAATACAGATCGATAACAGGAGTAGTAAAATTTTCTTCATGATGTTTAAGTAACACTATAACTTATTTACCTGATCTTTATTACGCCCGTTTTATACAGATCTATAGCCAGCTTCAAAATTGCTTCAAAAGTTTCAAGTGGCAGGTCTTCATCCGGGTTAAAAAGCATGATTTTCATACGCGACCGTTTTTCGATAATAAGCGCCGGATGATCAAAACGCTTGCCTTCAACAATACCGATATAAGGTTGCAGCAATTTTTTATGCACCCACAGGTAGCAAAACATTTTGCCCTTGTAGCAAAAACACGGCATCCCGTATTTCCAGGCTGCGGTGATATCGGCATCTTGTTTCAGGATGATTTGGCGCAGGGCTAACAGGCAGCCTTTTACGGGTTCATCTTTTTGCAGATAAAAATTATCCAGTTGCGTTAGCATATCATCAATCATAATAATTCCAATCGTAGGGAGAAGGGCTGGTTAGCTTTAAAATTGTTTTATCCCTGTCAGACAAAGACCAATAGTATTGAGCATATTCCATCGCTACCTGTTCGCCTTTTCCCATACCCCAAAACATGCCCATCGATTCAACTCCCGGGAATACCTTCCACGGTGGGGGAGCTAAGGGGGCAAATGCTTCGAAATGGCCGAATCCCTTTAAAAAATCCCTTACTTCCATCAGCGCGAAGCCCAAAAGGTTTGGCCCTCGCCAGCAATAAATATTATTCGCATCTTCATTATCCTGTGCCAGGCCAATACCCCATATCGTATCTGCCGGGCTGGCTTCTACCAATACCCTGTCGCCGGTATTTATCAGGTATTCGGCGAATTCGGGATGCTGGTTAAACTTGTGGATATTGCCGGTAACAACTATCTCAAACCGTTTTTGTGCCCATATAATTTCGTCGAACCCCAAAACCTGCCGCCCCAGCTCCTTTACCTCGCCGGGGCTGTTGGCGGCAATTATTTTTTCGCTGATTTTTGGATTGCCAAACAACATGGCTTTGTTGGCCATCATCCAGTGTTCGGCAGTTTTGTAGGTAATGCCATCAACCACAAAGGGCAATTCAAACCATTGGCTAAAACACGATTTATCAATTTCGGCCCGTTTGCTCCGGTGGCCCCAGAAGAACAGGTATTTAATATTATCGCCGTTTTCGAATTTATCGGTGAGCCATTGCAGGCTATAGTGTTGTTCCATCTTATAAATCTCGTTTTACCAATTCAATTGCCATATCCAAAACCTGTTTAATTATATCTGCAGGCAACTGTTTCCCCGCATCTAATATCATTATTTTTATCCGCGACCGGTTTTCGAAAGTAAGGTTAGGGTGCTCCATCCTTTTTCCTTCATTAAAACCAATAAATGGCTGCTGAAGTTTTTTATGCGTCCAGATGTAGCAAAACATTTTGCCCTTATATAAAAAGAAAGGCATATTGAATTTCCAGGCGTTGGTAATGTCTTTATCGTGTTGCAGGATGTTATCCCGCAAGGCCAGGAAGCAACTTTTTAAGGGTTCGTTCTGCTCAATGTAAAACTGATCTAATGGTGATAACATATCCTGTTTTTTAATGGCGTCCACGTAGCGAAGCAGCGTATTTGGTTTACAGGGCAAACGCGATATATCAGTTTAATGTTAACCTTGTAAAAGTATAAAATATTGATTATCAAATGTTTGTGAATTTTTTATCTGAAATATGTTAAGTTATGTTAACCCAATTAGATGCCTTGACCCTGATTTGATTTACAGTTGATCAGGTAAAATAAATTTATTGTTTATGCAATGCCTCGTATCGATAACGATACAAGGAACATTATACTGCAAATTGCCAATAAAAAGTATATGAATTTTCCAATGTCGTTAAAAGTACGTCCTTCCTTTAGCACCAGGTTTTGGAACGGGGCGGATAAAATAAGCGTTAAACAAATTAATACCATAAAGCCCGTTGCCAATCGCATGCCCATGAACATATCCTGAGGCCTGTTTTGAACGACTACGCGGTATAACTCCGGGGTTGCGAGCGCATTCCAAATTACTACGATAATAATTAATGCCGGCACTTTCATGGCAAAACCACCTTGCAATTGTAAGCTGGTTATTGTTGTATCAAGCTCAATTGGCAAAGTTTTTTTATTACCTGTAAAGCCGGTCTGCGCTATCTGGCCTATAGTTTCGCGTACGTCGCCCGAAGGCCTAAAAACAACCGGCGTTTTATAATGAGGCACGGTATGATTAATAATCAGGCCGTTTGTAGTAAAACCACGATTATACGGCTCAATTGATAATACATCAGCGGGCCTGAAATACAGGGTACATAATGGCAAGTTTAAAATGAGCTGATTTTCGGTAACAGTTAAGGTAGCTAAAGGCCAGGTTGCGCTCAGCAATGCATATCTTGCGCCGCCGGTTTGTTTAAATTGGTAAGTATTCATATGATAAGGCAATGATTGACGCGTACCATAAAGCTAAGTTTTTAATTTGGATTTCGAAATTTTGAACTATTTATCCCGCTTTTGCCTTTCACAACCGGGGGACGGGGCTTTTACCTTATCTTTGCCCCACAATGATAAAGCAAGCGCTCGAAAACCTTAAGATAACAGCCCTGAATCAGATGCAGGAGGCAGCCATCAACGCGGCCAAAAAAAGCGATGTGATCCTGCTATCGCCAACCGGCTCTGGTAAAACGCTCGGGTTTTTATTGCCTTTGCTGGGTTTGCTGGATGCCAATATCCCCACAGTGCAGGCATTGATTATGGTACCATCGCGCGAACTGGCTTTGCAGATTGAACAGGTTTTCCGGACTATTGGCAGCGGCTTTAAAGTTAACTGCTGCTATGGCGGCCACCCGGTTAAAATAGAGCGGAATAATCTTTCGCAGCCGCCGGCCTTGCTTATAGGTACGCCGGGCCGTATAGCTCACCACCTGCGCCGCCACAGTTTTAGTACCGATACGATACATACCCTGATATTGGATGAGTTTGATAAAGCGCTGGAATTTGGTTTCCAGGAGGATATGGCTTTTATCATTAAGCAAATGCCCAACATCAAAAAGCGGATGCTGACATCGGCCACCAAAATGGACGAGATCCCTTCATTTACCGGCATGGTGAGGCCAATAGAATTGGATTACCTGGCCAATGCCACCAACAAACCCGACATTAAACAAAAAGCTGTAATAGCCGAAGCCGCCGATAAACTGGATGCCTTGTTTGCATTGATTTGCAAAATAGGCGACCAGGCCACATTGGTTTTCTGCAACCATCGCGAAGCTGTTGAACGCATCAGCGATCTGTTGTATGACAGGGGACTACCACACGATATTTTTCACGGTGGTATGGAGCAGGACGACCGGGAACGGGCCCTGCTAAAATTCAGGAACGGCAGCCACCGTTTATTAATCACTACCGACCTGGCATCGCGCGGGCTGGATATCCCCGAAATTGACCATGTGGTACATTATCAGCTCCCTCATAACGAAGAAGCTTACCTGCACCGCAACGGCCGCACTGCCCGTATGCATGCCAAAGGCACATCGTACCTGATATTGGCGCCCGATGAAAAGCCGTCCTATTTAAAAGAGATGCCGGAGGTTGAGGAATTGCCCGAACATCCTGTGGTACCCAAGCCATCGCCCTGGGCAACGCTTTATGTAGCTGCCGGTAAAAAAGACAAGGTAAATAAAATAGATATTGTTGGTTTGCTGCTAAAAAAAGGCGGGTTGGATAAAGAGGATGTAGGCCTGATAGAGGTACTTGATTACACCTCATATGCCGCCGTGAAGCGCAACAAAATTGAAAAAGTTGTACAGCAGATTAAGGCCGAAAAGATTAAAAATAAAAAAGTTAAAATAGACATTTCGATATAATTTAATACCAATAGTATGAGCAATAATGATATCATGAAAAAGCTGAGGGTAGCTATGAAGTTTACCGACGATGATATTGTAAAAGTATTGGAACTGGCCAACTTCCGGATTACCAAAACCGAACTGGGCGCTATTTTCCGTGCCGATGACCACCCCAACTTTAAACCCTGTGGCGACCAGATCCTGCGCAATTTCCTGAACGGCCTTATCGTCTACAAACGCGGCCCTATGCCTGATAAACGCGCGCCTAAGACTGAAGTGAAGAAAGAGGAAAATAAATAAGCTTTTTGGCGGCAAAGCCAGCTGTGGGGACACAGCTGGATGGGAAAAAAAATAATATTATCCCGTTGGCTGTGTCCCCACAGCCAACTATATCCTCGCAAAAAATCGGCTGTTAGGACATAGCCGATGGGATAAAGGTTGTATTGTAATGAAGATCAATATTTTTGGAGCATCCGGCTCCGGTTCAACCACTTTGGGGAAAGCCCTGGGGCAGGCGCTTGGTTATCCCGCTTTTGATGGCGATGAATACTTTTGGATGCCATCGGAAACCCCGTTCACCATTAGGCGAAAGCCGGAAGAACGAAATGCCATGCTTAACCTTGATACATCCCCCCACAAAAACTGGATACTAAGCGGTTCGATAGTCAACTGGAATAATAACTGGGATTTCGACCTCTCGGTATTCTTATATATCCCAAACGCAGTAAGAATGGAAAGACTCAAAAAACGTGAGTTTGAACGTTATGGCGATAAGATATATACCAACCCGGAACGCGCCGCCTTTTATCATGAATTTTTAGATTGGGCCAACGGCTACGACGATAATACCACCGATGGCCGCACCCTGCAGGTACACCAAAACTGGATGAAAAACCTTAAAAAGCCCTTGTTGCTTATTGAAGGAGATACTACTGTTGATGAGCGGGTATCTGCCGTATTGCGGATGCTGGAAGAATTGAAATAACTTTCTATGGCATTATGAATTTGATCATGCGCCGGGGAGACTCAAAAAAGGCGGGGAATGTGCGATTCCTTCCTTGGGGAAGGAGGAGGTAGGGGTTAAATCAGGCGTTCAAGTCGCTTTACAACTCATCGCGCGTACAAACCCCTCCCTGCCTTTGCGCTCGTGACCATCACACCCCTCCCCGCGGAGGGAATTTTTAAAATCTCATTTCTTCTTCGAACATATCGATAAACAAAAAGAGCGACGATCCTAAAATCACCGCTCTTTATAAGTCTCAAATCTAATATCTCACATCTAAAAAGATTTACCTCAAGTCCACCACTTCAACGCCGGGGTGTGCTTTTGCGTCCCAGCCAAAGGTGCTGTCGGCAACGGGAGCGTTGGGGGTAAAGCTCTTCACAACATAGTTGTATTTGTTGCCGTTTTTATCGAATAAAAGAGCGCTGTAGATCTGTTTTTTGGCTTTATCAACCAATAGGCGCACTTTAAAAATGCTCGCTTTTTCGTTTTCAGGCGTCAGGTCGATAGCCTGGTATGCTTTGCCGGCAATTTTTTGTTCGCCTGTGTAAAGGTATTTGTAGCCCTTTTCATAGATGGTGAAAATTTGTGAAGGATTGCTTAAACCATCACCGCCTTTACCGGCATCGCCCACCTGCACTTCTTTATCTTTTTTAAGGTAAGTCCACTGGCTTTTGCCATCGCTGATGATCTCTTTATCTACATCCTTTGCTGTCGCCGAGCTATATAAGGTAACCTTGTACTTGCCGGCTTTGGCTTTGGATATCAAGGTACCTGTCTGGGTTTCTTTTACCCCGGCCTGCTGGTTATCAAGTGTGAAAGAAAAATCGGCTTTAATAAGATCGTATGATTTGTATTTGGCGCTTACCTGGTTTAAGATCGCTTTAGCCTGGGCGTCTTTCTGGGCAAAAGCATTGGTGCAGATAGTTAGCGCTAATAGGGTATATATGATTGTATTTTTCATGTTTGTTTTATCATCAACAACTATTCATGTTAATAGTTATTGGTTTAGAGCATATTTATTGTATTTGGTTTAATCTTTAGATTTTTGAAGGGTTTCCAGGTAACGTTCAAGGCTATATTCGTCGGGGTAAAGTACATCACGGGCTTTGCTGCCTTCAAAGGCGCCAACAATACCGGCGGCTTCCAACTGGTCAATGATCCGCCCGGCGCGGTTGTAACCCAGTTTCATTTTACGCTGTATGAGCGATGTTGACCCTTGCTGGTGCAATACAATCAAACGTGCGGCTTCTTCAAACATCGGGTCACGGTCATCCGGGTCATATTCTTTAGGGCTGCTGGTTTCGCCTTCGCCAAGGTATTCTGGTAGTAACATGGCGGTAGGGTAGCCCTTTTGGTTACCTATAAAATCAGATATGGCCTCAACTTCGGGTGTATCCACAAACGCGCACTGCAGGCGGATAAGGTCGCTACCGGTCGAAAATAACATATCCCCGCGGCCAATCAGCTGGTCGGCGCCGCCTGCATCCAAAATGGTACGCGAGTCTATTTTAGACAGTACCCTGAATGCCAGCCTGGACGGGAAGTTGGCCTTAATAGTACCCGTAATAATATTTACCGATGGCCGTTGCGTTGCAATAACCAGGTGTATACCCACTGCGCGGGCCAGCTGGGCAATACGGGCTATAGGCACTTCTACCTCTTTACCGGCGGTCATCATCAGGTCGGCAAACTCATCAATTACCAGTACGATGAATGGCAGGTAACGGTGCTTTTCGGGATCGCTTATTTTGCGGTTAACGTATTTGGCATTGTACTCTTTCAGGTTACGTACCTGCGCATCCTTCAGCAAGTCATAACGCTGATCCATCTCGATACAAAGCGAGTTGAGGGTGTTCACCACCTTTTTGGTATCGGTAATAATGGCGTCGGCCTCATCGGGTAGCTTGGCCAAAAAGTGCCTTTCTATCTTACGAAAAAGTGTAAGCTCTACCTTCTTAGGGTCAACCAGTACAAATTTCAGTTCGGCAGGGTGTTTTTTGAATAGCAAAGAAACCAATATAGCATTTATACCTACCGATTTACCCTGGCCGGTAGCGCCGGCAACCAGTAAGTGGGGCATCTTGGCCAAATCGGCTATAAAAACCTCATTTGATATGGTTTTACCCAAAGCAATAGGTAAATCCATCGTGGTATTCTGAAACTTCTCGGTCATCAGGATCGACCGCATCGACACCATTTCGGGGTGTTGATTAGGCACCTCGATACCAATAGTTCCCTTACCAGGCATAGGCGCGATGATACGGATACCCAAAGCGGCCAAACTCAGGGCGATATCATCTTCCAGGTTTTTGATTTTGGAAATGCGGACGCCCGGGGCCGGTATAATTTCGTACAGGGTAACCGTTGGGCCAATGGTGGCTTTTATTTTATCAATCTCGATATTATAATGGTTCAGCGTTTCAACAATTTTGTTTTTGTTGGCTTCCAGCTCTTCGGCATTAACCGAAATTTTGTTTGAACCATGGTTTTCCAGCAAATCGAGGTGCGGAAATTTGTAGGTAGCAAGGTCAAGTCGGTGGTCATAAATGCCAAACTGGTTTACAAGTTCCTGCGCTTTTAAATCGTCGGCCTTTTCAACGCTTAACTCTGGTAAAGGACGGTTAACATCAATGGTAAGAGGTAGGCTGTCATCCTCGGTCCCCATCTTGTCGGCGCTGGTAGGTGTTAAAACAATGGGCTCATGATAAAGCGGGGTTTGTTCCAACGGCTGCTGTTTTATAGGTTCGGGTTTAACAACATTAACCGGGCTTAGGGGGATATCTTTTACACGGTTGCCGCGGGGCCATTCAACAGGCAGGTCAATTTCGTCGTCAATCAGCTCAACAGGCTCGGGTGATACTTCGTCAACAGTTATCGGGGCTACCTTTTTTTCCTTGCGGGATGGTATTTTAAAATCGATGTTATAGGCTATAATCAATACCGTAAGTGCCGCGAATACCAGCAGGCCGCCGGTACCTGCCGGGCCTATCTGGGCATCAAGTAACCGGTTGCTCCAATAGCCGAAGCCGCCCTCTAAAAAATGAGGATAATCTATAATAAACGCGTGAAAATAGCCTATGGCTGTTGAGATGAATACGATACTGAAAATGGAGTAAGCAATTGTTTTAGAGAGCGAAAAAAGCCTTACCTTAAACAGCAGGCGATACCCCAAAACAAAAAATATAAACACAAACAAGAACGATGCTACCCCAAACCACTCATAAATAAATTGGTTGCTTAGCAGTGCGCCAAATTTACCCAGCCAGTTTTGGGCAATATGCGGCGTACCGGTATCGGCAATTTCCTGTACGGTTTTGCCGGTGGCCAGGTTATGCCAGCCGCCATTGGTTGATGAAATATAACTTTGATCTTCTTGCCAGGTAAACAGGTACGATGTAAAGGCGATAAGGAAATAAATAGCCAATAGAAGCGAAAATAAGCCCGCTATTTTTACGCCACGCCCATTTTCCATATCAAAGCGGGGCATTTTAGGGAGCAGTTTTTTTGCTTCCTTCTCTTTTTCGGCCCTGCCGCCTGGTTGGCGTGGCTGATTATCGTCCTTAAAACTATTTGATTTAAACTGATTTGCTTTTACCGGCATCCTGATGTAACATCCTTTAACTGCAAACTTACATAAAATTTCACCTATGTAAACTTTGCAAAAACAACATATAAATTTTTATCTACTGCCAAGTCAAAAGCATTTAATCGCGGGTCTTTAGCCCAAAATCGTAGGTTCTGAGTCAAAAATGACAATCAAACTTAATGGCTTGCAACTAATTACTTATGACTTAACATTACCCTCATCAACCACCCAAAAAATACTAAGTGTTGAAATATAAAGTTAGCAGATTAAACAAATATTTAGGCGTATTTTTATTTTTTTAGTATAATTGAAACAATGGTGCGCTTTACGTTCAACGCGTAGGTTTTGCCTTTATTTATGTGCAGATAATGAGTATAGAACAGGTTGAAGAGTACATTGCTACTGCCAATTTAACCGGACTGGCACAACTGCTTGCCCAAAATCCGAAGCTGGCCACAACATTAACCAGCCAGCGGGTTTCGCCGCTGATGTTGTCATGCTATTACAAAAAGCCCGGTGTAACCGAGTTGTTGTTAAAATACGCCGGCGAGCTTACCATGTTTGAGGCCGCCGCTGCCGGTAAACTGGATTTGATAGCCAACCTTATTTATGATAAGCCCAACTCGCTTGACGATTATGCCGACGATGGCTTTACCGCCCTTGGGCTGGCCTGCTATTTTGGCCACTATGATGTAGCCCGCTACCTGGTGCTAAAAGGGGCCGATGTTAACAGGCCTTCAAACAACGGGTTCCATGCGTATCCCTTACATTCGGCCTGTGCGGGCAACTATACCCAGATAGCCCGGATGCTGATAGAAAACGGGGCCCTTATCAATATAAAGCAACAGGCAGGTGCCACACCGCTGCACTCGGCAGCTCAAAACGGTAACACCGAGCTGCTGATACTATTACTGGAAAACGGCGCCGAAATTAATACCCGCATGGAAGGCGGCAAGCTCCCCGCAGATTTGGCCAGGGAAAAAGGTTTTGATGAGATAGCGGAGATATTGGAATAGGGGGGAAGGTAGAGTCAGGCATCAAGAGTCAAGAATCAAGATGGAAGGGGCTGGATGAGACAATATTAAACATATTTCATTGCCACGCTATCGCTCGCAACGAAATAATTGTTGTGAGGGCCTGAAGCCTAGAAAAATCCCAGACTTACGAAGTTTTAAAACTTCGTAAGTCTTTCGCCGACAAATATTCTGTTCATTTTTAAATTCTGAAAATTCTGATTCAGACAAAATGCGTAAGGGATTGGCGCGGATACCGGCCAATGTGGTTAAGGCCTGTGCAGTATGAGCAAAAAGCCCGACCCCAACTTCTACCAGTTGGGGTTACGCCCTGTTACATTAATACACTTTCTTCTTTTTGTTTCACCTGGTTTTTCTGCTTCTCCATTTCCTCAAAATATTTTTTCTTTACAACGGTGGTCATTTTATGGTCGCCGGTGTGGCTCCAGCCGGGTGGCATTACGATGTACAGGAATTTATTTTTGATACCGGGGGCCTTGTACACATCTTTGACTAAAGCAACTATTTCGCCAAAGTAGGCATCCAGGAAGCTGTTTTTAATCATGGGGCGGCTGATGCCGTATTCTATGGGGATGTTGCGGTCTTCGTTTTGGTAGGTGCCAAAAACACGGTCCCATATGGGGAGCAGGTTGCAAAAATTGGTATCCATATAGGTTACGTTGCGGGCATGGTGCACCCGGTGGTGCGATGGCGTAAGGATAATGTTATTCAGGAAACCCAGGCGGGCATCTTTCATCGCATTTTCGCCAATGTGGATAAAGGTGCCCCAAAAACCATCAATAAACATGATAACGCCCAGCATAACCGGGCTAACGCCTAACAAAATACAAACCGTAGTACGGATAAAATCGGCATACGGAGCCTCTAAAAAGAAATGAGCATTGCTGATGGCGATATTCATGCTTTCGGGCGCGTGGTGAGTGGAGTGCAGGCACCAGAACAACCTTACCTTATGGCCAAAATAGTGGTACAAAAAGTGGGCAAACTCCCAAACAATATAGCCATATATAAACCAATACCAGGTGAACGAGGTTTTGAAAAAGGCATACTTTTCAAACAGCCCTATACAAAGCATCACCATGGCAATTTTAATATACGTGCCGATAAAGGAGTTTAAAACGAACGAAAAAAACGACAGCTTATAATGGATAACTTTAAAACGTTTATAAAAAGCGCCGCGAATTATCTCGAGCAGCAGTAAAAAAGGCAAGATGGGGAATAGCATAGCCCGGAAACCCTCGTAGGTAAGTAGCCTGCTGTAATTGCCCGATTTAATGATGTCGGTTAAGCTACCCCAGCTGCCCCAGCCAAAAAAGCCTTTAAAAAGATCAAGTATGTAATGGAAAAAAGTGCTCATCTGAATTTTTATAATTGGTATAACCGGCAGGTTAATGTATATACATTACAATATTATAAAAATAGATTTGTAAAATGAAAAGATTTGAGTGTTCTGTAATGTAACAATTGGCGTGTGGTGCGGCGTTTAATAAACAAAGGCTTCCATGTGCTGTACGTATTCTTCAAACTCCAGCAGGAAATTGGCATCCTGTTCAAAGTACCTGGCCTTTTCATAATCTTTGCCGGAAAACAGTTTAATTGATTCAAATGAATCCCATTTGGTAACCGTCCAGAAATGGCAAACGTCGCCGTCTGTTTTTCGCCATATTTCGGCAGATAGGTTGCCTTTTATGTTTTTGTATTCGGCGATGCCGGTATCTTCAACATATTTAAGGTATATGTCGGCATCGGTGGCTTTTGTACGACCGTGCCAGATACGTGTTATCACTTTTTTCATAATCTATTAACGCCGGCTTTAAAAGTTTGTTTAAGCGGCCAATTTGATTTGACGTGTTCATTTAAAACAGAATGGATATGTGGATGTTATTTGCTCAGTGATATAAATTAAAAAACGCCCCCAAAGGCGTGGCGTAAAAACACAATTATGAATGTTTATCAACAAAAATGGCTAACGGTATTGCACCACACCAACTTACCCGGATGGAAAATTGAGGCACAGGGAGATGATATTTTTATTGAAATGCCCCACGTTACCGATCTGAAACTAATACGGGATAATCTGCCCGAAACACTGGCTTTAATGTCGTTAGACATCGCCGGGCCTAAAGAAAGGTTGAAATTTATTATTCACAATGGTTATGAGCAGTTTGATTACCTGCTAAACCCCGGGAAAGCCGATTTATAAGGAACCTATTAACTGATTTCGCATTTGGTGAACGTATTTAATTAACAATCACTCATTAGCTTTTAGTTTCTGTATAAAGAGTGAACATGCGGTAACGGCCTTTTATGATTGAAAATGGGTGGTTTTCCCGTTTCAGGTACTTTGTATAACCAACAAAGTGTGTGTACCACCTGGCAATGAAACACCCTGGCACACCCTGGTACGGGGTGGTACGGGCTGAAACACCCTGGTACGGGCTGAAACACCATGGTACGGGGTGGTACACTTTAATGATGTGAAACTAATTAACATAGAACATATAAATAAAACTTTGCTTGCTGTAGTGAAATAGCTGCCAAATGGGTTTTCCTGCACTTTGAAGATGGCAAATATGTGAAAACTTTAGTGCGAGATAACACAACCTGGCCGGCGCCGGTAAAAAAAATGCGTTCCGTATCTCACCCCGGAACGCACCACATAAATGTGTCAACTAAACCTCGGATCTCAGCTTATGATCCCCAAGCTCTTTACTGCGAAACCGGTTTTATATCACTCATTTCTCAGGCTCTTCACCGGGTTTGCTTTTGCCGCTTTTATTGCCTGGAAACTTATTGTTACAAGTGCAATAATTATGGCAGCTAAGCCGCCTGCGGCAAGTAACCACCAACTAATGCTAATGCGGTAAGCGTAAGCTTGTAACCATTGGTGCATGTAATACCATGCTATGGGGGCCGCAACAGCAAAAGCAATTGTAATGAGTATGACAAATTCTTTCGAAAACAAATAAACTATACTGCCCGAGGTAGCACCAAGTATTTTACGGATGCCAACTTCTTTTATGCGCTGCACCGTCATAAATGAGGCTAAACCATATAATCCCAAACAGCTAAGGAATATGGCAATGGCAGCAAAAATTTTGTACAAAGCGGCCAACTGGTTTTCCTGTTTATAAAAACCTGCAATTTTATCATCCAAAAACTTGTATTCATAAACAAAATCGGGAATTGACTTCTCAAATATTTGTTTAACAGATTGCATCGTCGAAAAAATATTTGTCGTTTTAAGTTTTATGCCTACCTGGTTATACATGGTGCCGTTTGTAGCAACAAGTAATGGCGCAAGGCCATGCCGAAAAGACCTGTCGTTAAAATCTTTTAACACACCAACAACCGGACACTTGATAACACCATCCCAAATGCTGATTTCTTTATTCAATATATCTTCGGGGTTTTTAAGCCCCAAGCTTTTCACAAGCGATTCATTCACCAGGAATTCTCGGGTAGTCATGGAAGGCTGCAAATTTCTTCCCGCTATTAATTGTAACTTATACACCGGAATATACCCTTCGTCTGCAAATTTGGTGATAGCCTTAAAGTCCGATTCTTTAATTGAATGGTTAAACTTTATAGTACTCCAGGTATCGTTATTATTTTCAATGGGCGTATTTGAACTGTAACTCACGGCCTGCACGCCGTTTATCGCTAATAACTGGTTCCTCAGGTAATCATACCTGCTCATGCGAAGACTATCTATGCGGAACGGAATATTTACAACGGCATCTTTATCAAAACCTAAGGGTTGATCCATAAAATAGTTCATTTGCCTTACAATGATGATTGTGCCAATGATGAGTGCCTGTGCAATAATGAATTGAAATACCACCAATCCTCTGCGTAGCGAAATTCCGTTTGCGCTATTGGTTGAAAGTTTACTCTTTAAAGCATTAACCGGACTAAAACGCGATAAAATAACAGCCGGGTAAAAACCTGCCAGCGCGGTTACAACAATGGTTATTGCGAAAAGAAATAAAATGATTGCAGGATTGCTAAATATATTGAACGAAAGCGAAAGCTCTAAAAGCCGGCTTACAGCAGAAACTGCAAAAAATGTAATAACTGCTGCAAGTATTACAGCGCCAGCAACTATCAAAAATGTTTCTACGATGAACTGAATTTGTAGTTGGGGTTTACTGCTTCCCAAAACTTTTCGTACACCAATCTCCTTTGCCCGGTTAACAGCTTGCGCGGTAGAAAGGTTGATGAAATTTACGCAGGCAATTGACAAAATGAACGCCGCAATAAGCCACAATACATTAAGTAGCTGACGACTGATTGACTTATTGCTGTAATTAGCTACCTGGGTATCATAATGTACAGCGTTTAAAGGCTGTATTATTTGAATATCCTTGTTAACGGTTGATTTAACCTTTTTTGAATATGCGCTCAGCTGCTGATTGAAATTACCGGCAGCAACATTCGGCGGTAATAAAATATAGCAACCAAAATCGGCTACCGTTCTGTCCCAGTCGGTTGATTTGGCCAAATAATCTCCGGTAAACCCTGTTCCAAAACTAACCACAAGTTTTAGCTGAAAGTCGGAATTTGCAGGAATTGTTGCCAGGATGCCCGAAACTTTTAATACATCGGTGCCGTGCTCAAACATAAACCCCCCCATTTGCAGTTTAATAGATTTGCCTATTGCCGTTTTCCAGTCGCCAAAATATTTTTCGGCGGTCTCTTTTGTGAGCAATACGTTGTTCGGATCTTTTAACGATTCATAAGAACCTGCAAGCAGCGGAAAATCAAATATTTTAAAGAAAGAAGGCTGTGTATAAAATAGCCCCCGTTCCTCTTTAAATACTTTTACCGTAGTTCCGTTATTATCAGGTATCAATAACTGATCATTTTGGCTTGCAAAAATTGGCGCTACCTGTTCTACCTGGGTAAAAGCAGTCTTCAATCCAAGTGGTAGTGGAAACGGGAGGTCTTTTCCATATGATATATTTCCTGCGTCCTGGTGATGATATTCGGTTAGCACACGGTAGATGCGATCTTTTTTGGAGTGAAAAGCATCGAAGCTTGTATGGTATTGTATAATGATAAAAATCATCATACAAACGGCAATGCCAACAGCCATGCCAATAATATTAATAGCCGCGTAGCTTTTATTGCGCGTAAGATTGCGCCAGGCTATTTTAAAATAATTTTTGAACATATAATTGCGATTTAATTTGTGAGTAGACCACGTAGGTGTGGTTTCCTGGAACGAAATTACCTTCGCAAAGCGGGGCGAACGCCCCAAACTATAAGATGGGCCTTCTTTTTTTTGATGATTTTTATATTCAGCCGGGCTTTTCCCGGTTATTTGTTTAAAGGTGCGGTTAAAAGTAGTTTTAGAGTTGAAGCCCGATTCAAAAGCAATACCCAGCAGCGTAATGTGATCATAAGCCGGGTTTTGCATTTTTTGAACAACAGCTGCAACGCGATACTCACCAACGAAATCGTTGAAGCTTTTCTTGAGTGCTGTATTGATGATGCGCGATAACTCATGAGGGCTCAGTTCAAGCTTTTCGGCCAGCGAAGCGAGGCTTAGGTCAGGGTCCTGGTAATACAAGCCGGCTTGCACGGCTTTTTTTAGCCAGGTACCCCTTTGCTTCATTTCGGCAGGAAGCGGTGCGCTGAACAACGCGGGCGACTCGGCCGGTACACTTGTTTCCTGCCTGAAAAAAGCAACTGCCGACAGCCAGGTGGTCATTGCCGCTAATAAGAAATACAGAGGATAATAGGCATGTATACCTAACTGATGATGATAATAAAAATAATCTATGGCGATATAAGGCACCCACAATAGCCATAACAGGCCAAAAATGGTTAGCAAGCGATGCAGCCACCGCAGCTGGTACCGGTAACGATCGTTCACCGTATTAAATTCCAGCTGTTGGTAAAAACGTTCAATCAGCCTGAAAGAGAGGTATAAGTATACGGTGACAGATATAAACGCGGACAGGTCCAATACCGGGCTCAGTTGCCGAAAGATCAGTGTATCATAAGTGGCGCCTCCCGTCGTGATGCTCTCCATGATCTCCAATACCCAAACGGCCAGTTGCAACAACCATGGGCTAAAATGCAGCAGATTCTTCCAGCGGAATTGATATTCCGGCCGGGTTATTTTAAGCACATAAAAATAGATGAAGGGGCCAAGCGTGATGGAAAATTGCAGCGGTAACCAGCTCCACCGGGGGAAATAGCTATCCAGCCTGATGTCAATGCCCAATACCCAGGCCATCCACAAAACGATAGTTGCCAGGGCCAGGCCAATAAACCGGTTTGCAGCCCGGTTCACTCCTTTGGCAAACCATAACTGCAGGCTAAAAGTTAGCCCAATAAAAATGGCTCCCAGGAAAACCAGGTCGAACAAGCTGATATGGAATGTGTATGGATTCAAATGAGGTAAATAACTTCCAAATTACGAATATCTTGACATATAAGGATGGCCTGTTTTATAAATTCGTTTCAGCGTGGCCGGAGTTCTCTAAATGTGAAACACGCTTCTTCATGTTTATATTTTCAATAAAACAACCTCGCCTAAAGGGAGGTTGTTTTATCGGACTAAGAAAGAAAATCACCAGTTTGGCAGATATCGCTATGTCGGCTAAAACTCCACATGCGCCCTGATACCCAAAACATTGACCGGCCCGCGGTCTTTGTTATAAGCTGGATTTATTATAAACTGGTAATCAGGCGATAACCATAATTTATGCTGATAGGCGTTAATCTTGTAATAAAGCTCGGCGATCATTTCGGGTGCATAATTCAGTTTACCGTCCCCGATCAGGAACCCATAACCGCCTACGGCTAAATAATCCTGGTGCGGCTGCGATAACCCATTGCCAATAAAAGCTACACCCAACTCATCGTCGCCACGTTTCCAGGATGTACCTTTTAACACACCACCAAAACTAATCGAACGGTCGATCTCCGTAAAATACCAGGTTTCGGTATGGCCGTCATTCCAGCTTGCTTTAGCGAACACCCCGAAATCTTTGGTCAGGTACTGGTCGGCACTAATGCCAAAACCATATTTATGCCTGCCATAGGCCTGTGTGGTATCTACATTTGGCGCAACAGGGCTTAAAGCCAGCGCCTGCCGGTAATCCCCCATTTTACCATTGTTCCTGAAACCTAAGAGGCGCACGGTACCTTTTTGTCCGCTGATGGTATACCTTTTTTCATATTCTAAGGTCTGGGTATTGGCTTTACCAACTTTGGCATCCCATATTGCACCATTAGCTTCCGTAGTAGACATGGTGTAAGCAAATCGCAACGTCCAGTTCGGTTGTCCTAATTCAGCAGTGGCACCGATCACATAACCACGGGTATTGGCCGGGTAATCCCAGGCAGCATTATCCATCAGCGCCCAGTTCATAAACTGCGCGCGGGGATCATGGCTAAATTCGTTACCGTCAAAGAAATCGGCCATGCCATACTTACCCACCACGATAGAAAAATAGCGTTTGCTTTTGATGCCAGCCAATTGGTTCACGTCATCGGTCAGCGTATCTTTCTCGGTTCCCCATTCAAATTGCTGCTTTAAATAAAGTCTGGCAATATAAATTTCAGGGGACGCGCTGCCCACCCGGAACGTTTCGCCGTTGGGGAAACCTGCCACGCCCAATGTTTTACTTAAACCGGCACCGCCCGACATCTCCGGGTTAAAGTAAGCTTCTGCGCCCTTCCATAGCCGGGCACCTCCAAATAAGGATGTCGTAATGGAACTTTGCGTTTCTGACCCGGTGAGCAGGCTGTTGTCGCCGCTGTATTTAGCGCCAAAAGCCGGTTTGTATTGCGTAATGACTGTTTGCTGAAAGTGCAAATTAAAGCGTTGCTGTTTTACGGTATCCTGTGCAAAGGTGAGCTTAATCGTATTAAGCAGTATGATGGTGATGAGTACGTATTTTTTCATAACGTATGATTTTGGATGTGTATTTAAAAATTGAGTTAATGGCGCAGGATTAACGATGATGAAAATGATTCATCAGGTAGTCGACCAGCGCCACGAGTATGGCCATGCCAATGATGGCCAATACCATTTTTTATTATTCTTATTTAGAGCCATAAAGAGAATTTTTTAATGAACCAGGTTTTAACCAGTTGGGTTAACAGGCAGTAGGTAAATAAAATACCGATTAGCCACGGAAAAAATGCTAAGGGTAAGGTTTCCATTTTAAAAGCCGTGGCAAACGGAGAAAACGGAATAAATATCGCTATCGCCATAATTGCTGATGTTAACGCCACCACGGGTGCGGTCGCCCAGCTTTGGATAAACGGTATCTTACGGGTACGGATCATGTGTACGATTAAAGTTTGGGAGAGCAGGCTTTCCACGAACCACCCGGTCTGAAACAGGCTTTGATGTGCCGGGCTGTTGGCCTTAAATACGAACCACATGACCGCGAACGTGGCATAATCGAATATGGAGCTGATCGGGCCAATAAACAGCATGAACTTACTGATGCCCCTTGCATCCCATTTTTGCGGTTGCTCAATAAAATCATCATCCATGCTATCCCAGGGTATGGAGGTTTGAGAGATATCATACAATAAATTGTTTACCAAAATCTGGATCGGCAGCATTGGCAAAAATGGAAGCAGGGCGCTGGCACCCAACATGCTGAACATATTTCCAAAATTGCTGCTGGCGGTCATTTTGATGTATTTGATGATGTTACCAAAAGTCCTCCGGCCATAGATCACACCTTTACGCAATACCATCAGGTCTTTTTCCAGCAAAATAATATCCGCGCTTTCTTTGGCGATGTCCACGGCGGTATCTACAGAAATACCCACGTCGGCATCCCGCAAAGCTGCCGCGTCATTGATGCCGTCACCCATAAATCCTACAGTATGGCCTTTGGCCTGGAGCAATTGAATGATCCGGGCTTTTTGGATAGGGCTCAATTTGGCCAAAATACTGGTTTCATCAAGCTTTAAGGACAAGTCCTTATCGCTCATTTGTTCCAATTCTTTGCCTGTAAGGACATGCTGCACCGGAATGCCTACGTCACGGCATATCTTTTTGGTCACAACCTCGTTATCACCTGTCAATACTTTGATGCTTACCCCTAATTTCTGTAACCCTTCAATAGCAGGTTTCGCCGATGGTTTGGCCGGATCCAGGAAGCCGACGAATCCGGTCAGCACCATATCAGTTTCATCCGCCACAGAATAAGTCAGCGGGCGTTCGTCATATTCCTTGATGGCGACGAGCAATACTCGCAAACCTTCCTCGTTGAGTTTGCGGGAGGTATTTAAGATGATTTGACGCATCGCGTCATCCATCGGCACGATCTTGTCGTTCTCGATATGCAGTTGCTTGTCTTCACCCGGATCAAAGGCACGGGAACAGAGGTCAAGCATTTCCTCGACAGCACCTTTGCAGATCAATAAGTGTTTCCCGTTCTTTTCTTCCAGGATCACGCTCATTCTCCGCCTTTGGAAATCAAAGGGTATTTCATCGATCTTTTTAAAAGACTCATCAGCCTTAACACAGCTATGTATTTCCGCATGTTCCAATACGGCTACATCCAGCAGGTTTTTTAGCCCGGTTTGATGGAAGCTATTGAGATAGGCCCATTTCATCACCTCATCATCGGCATCTCCAAAAACATTCAAATGCCTTTCCAATACGATCTTATCCATCGTCAGGGTGCCCGTTTTGTCAGTACAGAGGATGTCCATCGCGCCGATATTCTGGATAGCATTCAGCCGTTTAACAATAACCTTACGCTTGCTCATGTTTTTTGCCCCTTTGGCCAGGTTGGCGGTAACGATCATCGGCAGCATTTCAGGCGTTAAGCCGACAGCCACAGAAATGGCAAACATCAGAGCCTCAAACCAATTGTGTTTGGTCAGCCCGTTGATCAGGAAAACCAGTGGAACCATCACCAGCATAAAGCGGATGAGCAGCCAGCTTACCTTATTAACGCCTTTATCAAAGCTGGTTTCGTTGCGTTTGCCGGTAATCGCCTTACCGATGGTACCGAAATAGGTGAGGTTACCCGTGGTAACCACGATGGCGTGTGCGGTTCCGCTCACCACATTGGTGCCCATAAAACAGATATTTTCCAGTTCTAAAGGCGATTTTTTATGAGCATCGGAAATAGCTAACTCTCGTTTTTCAACGGGCAGGGATTCCCCGGTCAGCATGGCCTGGCTCACAAATAAATCTTTTGATTGGATAATCCTGCAATCGGCAGGTATCATATCACCTGCACTTAGAAATACAATATCACCCGGAACCAAGTCTATAATGTTGATCTCGAATCTCCCCTTATCCTGGCGTATCACCGTTGCGGTAGTTTTGACCATGCTTTTAAGCTCTTCGGCTGCTCTGTTACTGGTGTATTCCTGCCAAAAGCGGAGCAGCGAACTGAGCATAACCATCACGCTAACCACGATCACCGTTTTATAATCCTGTTCACCGGGCGCGGCCATCAATACGTCCATGACAAACGAAACGGAAGCCAATACGATTAACACTGCAATAAAGGGGTTCAGAAAAGCCCGGAACAACTGCACATACCAGGCCGGTGCCTTTTCGTGCTGAATCTCATTAAGCCCGAATTTCTCTTTTTTAACTGCTATTTCAGCTTTACTTAATCCCTGTTCGTTACTTTCCAGCGTGGTATAAAACGATTGGTTATCTTCTTTAGATACCCTGCGAAGTTTGGTAACTGCGGCATCATCAAAGCCGGATACGGAGCCATTATTGGAAATCTTAAATTTCCTGGCGGTTGCTGCTATAGTCATTTGATGTTATTTTTTAGTAGTTCAATAATTAAAAGTGCGCTTCCGGCCATCACCAGAAATGCCGCTGTCTTATTCAGGTATTTGAATGTTTTTTCAAAATGATATTTCCCCAACAAAGTGCCCGCTATCAAAAAAAGGGCAATCAAAGAAAGGAGGGTAAGAATAACGACCCGGTGATCCAAGTTCAGCCAATTCAGGGCGCAGCCAAAAGCAAATACATAGACAGATGAGCCTAACCCTATTTCCAAAAAGTCCCAGGTATTTAAGATAGCCTGTTTGACCGCGCTGTTTTTGAGTTTCAGTTCCTGCAACATCCGGATGCTCATCGAAAATAATAACCCGATGGCAATCAATTGTTCTTCCCCTTTCAGCATCCCTTTGGTCAACAGGCCAAACCACTTACCGTAGAACAGTACCATGTTCTGGATGATAAAAAGCAGACCCAGTATCAGCAGCCAGTGTGGGGGACGAACGGTTGGCTTTGGTCGTTCCGCCCGGGCTGATTTAAACACAGCCATGCCGTTACCGCTGACAAAAGCAAGTACCAGGTTATCCGCAGCCACTCCGGCGGCGATCAATAGTAAGGCTATGTTACAGATCATCATCATTGGGATATGATTTCCTTGTTTTCATCATTCAGTTGGCGGCAATAAAACACGGGAAAACGAAAAGCTAAAAACCCCGGCGGTAGGGAAAGCAATGACCTTAACAGGCTTTTGCTGACTTGCGGGGATTAAATAAATGGGGGTATTAACGGCAATTAAAACCGCGTGGATTTTTTCTCTTTTACGCATGACAATAATTTTTGTCCCGATAGAACAGGACTGCGTAGTTGAGCGGCCCTGGGTTTAACGGGAAATGAACAATAAATGACTAATTCTACTCGGACCTGTATCCATGATACTTTTATTTAAAATGATTTCTTTGCTGAAATGCGCTGCAAAGGTAACACCCGCCCAGGGGATGAGCAGTTAGAGAACTCTTAGAAAACTATTAGAAAGTCATTAGAAAAGGCTAAACGTGCGGCAATTCAACCGTAAACGTGGTCCCTTCATTTTTTTGAGAAGATACCGTGATTGTGCCTTTATGCAGGTCGATGATTTTTTTGGTGAGGGACAGGCCGATGCCGTTCCCGCCGGCAAATTGCTGATTGGCACCCCGGTAAAAGGCGGTAAAGATATGCGGCAGTTCCAATTCATCCATACCAATGCCGTGATCCTGGAAGCGCAGAATAGTCTTGTCTTTAAAATAAGTGATGGCGACAGCGGCTTCATTATCGGTTGAGAATTTACATCCGTTTTCCATCAGGTTGATAAAAGCGACCCGCAACAAATACTCATTACCCATGACTGATATAAAATCATCATCCTCAATTTCTTTTTCAAAAACGATATTGATCTTACAGCCGGGCTGGTCATGCAAGGCATCGTTACGGGCATCCAGTATCAGTTCATCCAATCGCAATTCCTTAAAGGCGATTTCGGTATGGTCATAATTGGCTTTGGCGAGGTCAAGCAGGCTATTGGACAGGCGAACCAGTTTTTGCGCATCACTGATCGCATGGTGTATGGCATCCTTATAATACTCGTTACTTCTTTCTTTTTCTGCTGTGACCTGCAACTCGGTCAGCATGGCCGTCAGCGGCGTTCTTAATTCATGTGAAATATTCGAAACAAATTCCTTTTGCGCGTCAAAGGATTTTTCCAGCCGGTTCAGCATCGCATTGAAAGTAACCGCCAGTTCCGCGATCTCATCTTTACCATTTCCTTCGTTGATCCGCAGGTCAAGATTAGTGGCCGTAATCTCTTCCACCTTGTCCACCATATCCGAAACCGGGTTGAGTGCTTTAGCGGAAAAAATATATCCGGCGATATAAATAAAGATAATAGCGACAAAAAAGGCGATGATGAGCGTGTATTTTAAATTACGAAGTTTTGCATAACCATACTGGTCGTTTGCGGCAGATGTGATCACGTAATCCTTGTTGTAATGGTGGTAAAAAATGCCCACTACCTGCATTTCTCCCTGGTAAAATTTGATCTGTTTTCTGGCAACGATCTCATCGATCATCTGCCGGGTTTCTTTTACTTTGTCTATTTCGACCGCATCATGATAAAGCAGGTTAAAGGAAGTATCGTAGATTGCTACTTCTTCCTGGAACAGGGTGTTTGGAGAGTGTTTGTAGATCAGTTGTAAAACATGGGGCTGTATTTTTGCATCCAATAACAAATTAGCTTTGGTGATCGCCGTATGGCGTAGGGAGCTATAATACTCCTCTTCCCGGCTTTCGGAAAAAGAAAAATAAACCACCAATGCAAAAGCCAGCAATAGCGCTGCTATAATTCCGGTAAAAAGAAAAGTAAGCCGGTTACGGATGGTCATTTTTCTGCTGCAAAAATAAACCCAAGACCTTGTTTGGTATGGATCAGTTTATCATTAAAATCTTTGTCTATCTTCTTCCGGAGATAATTGATGTAAACATCGATAAAATTCGTTCCCGTATCAAAATGAGTATCCCATACCTTTTCAGCGATCTCCACGCGGGACAAAACCCGCTCACTGTTTTGCATCATATATTCCAGCAATTTAAGTTCCTTTGGCGTGAGACTGATGGATTTACCCGAACGGGTCACGGTTTTGGTTTGGTTATTCAGTTCCAGGTCGGCATATCTTAAAATATCCGGCTGCAAAATGTGATTGCCGATTTTGCGGTTCATCACCGCGCGTATGCGTACTAACAGTTCCCTGAAATCAAAGGGTTTTACTAAGTAATCATCCGCACCGGCATCAAAGCCCTCTACTTTATCGTCCGTAGTTCCCAGGGCGGTGAGCAGGATGATCGGCATATCCGGCTTTGCCGAACGGATATCCCGGCAAAGTTCAAGGCCTGTGAGTTGGGGCAAAATAATATCGGAAATTAACAGATCGTAATCATGTTGCAGGGCCAGTTTTTTACCGCTCAGCCCATCATAAGCTACCATTGCCGTATGGCCTTGTTCTTCTAATCCCTGTTTGACCAGGCTGGCGATACGTTCTTCATCTTCTACGATCAGGATTTTCATAGCTCTCTTGCTTATTTTAATAAAGTATCTTGCAGGATCTTAAACTGGTCGTAGCTTCCGTTTATGGACAACAACTTTCAAACGCTTTTTTGTATAAAACCAAAGATTTATCCTACGGGAATTAAATGAAAGGGGATTCACATACGATTTTAGGGCAATAATAACTGAAATTAGGGTGAGCCCCAATTTTTTTTCGATTTGCACTTCTGCACCTTTTTGCGTACAGAGTCGCATTTTAAATTAAAGCGCAACTTCATTAAAAGAAAATTCAAATAAAATTTGGATATAAGACAGGCTTAGAATAAGAAGTTAACTTTTTCACGGTGGCTTGGCAGGCAGCACTAAGAATCGAGTTTAGCCTTGGTTGATACCAAAACTACCGAAAGCCCCATGAGCGCGATGAGCACAAACGATGCCCGCAATGTGGCAATACCTGCAATAAAGCCGATAACCGGAGGACCTACAAAAAAGCCCAGGAAGCCTATGGTTGACACGGCAGCCAAGGCAACGCCCGGCAGCATAGTTTTTGATTTGCCGGCAGCGCTGTACACCATCGGAACAACAGACGATACGCCTGCGCCAACTAACAGGAACCCGAATATGGCGGTGTAAAAATCAGGAAAAATTACTGCGATAGTAAGGCCGGTAGCTGTTAAGGCGCCACTTACCTGCAAAGTGCGTTTTAAGCCGTACCTATGAGCAAATCCATCGGCCACAAAACGGCCTATAAACATGGTACACATAAAGGCGGTGAAACCAATACCCACCCACTCGGCAGGGGCAAGCACAATTTTTTTGAAGTAGATAACGCTCCAGTCAAACATGGCACCTTCACATATCATCGAACAAAATGCGATGATACCTAATTTAATGAGCGATTTATCGGGCATGACAAATGCTGGCCCTGCGCTGGCTACCTTATCATCTTTTAAATAACGGGCAGATATAGCCAGCCCCGTTACAATAACCAGCAGCATAAACAAAAAGTGGTATACAGGCGCTATTTTAAATGCAATCATTAGCGTACCAAAGCCGCCGCCAACAAAACCTGCCAGGCTCCATAAACCATGGAAAGAGGCCAATATGGGCCGTTGGTATATTTCTTCAGCAGCCACGGCTTGTGTATTAACAGCTATATTAACGGCATTACTGCTAAACCCAAAACAAACCAGGCAAATGATAAGCTGAAAAGTATTTTGAGCCAGGCCCAAAGTAACCAATGCGCAGGCATAAACCAGCAATGCGCCGATGAGTAACCTGCGGCTGCCAATTTTGGTAATAATCCAGCCCGAAAATGGCAGGGATGCCATTAGCCCAACGGGTAGCGAGAATAACACGGCGCCAAGTGCCGCATCAGACAGGCCCATGGTTTGTTGTACTGTAGCGATACGCGATGCCCAGCTTGAAAAGCTTAACCCGGCCATAAAAAACATAGCTCCCACGGCAATGCGCAATGTTTTTTTGTTATTTAAAACCGGTAGGGCGGGTGCATCTATCATTCTTATTTTATTATACTAAGTGTATTTTTTACACTTAGTTGTGTTGATGCAAATATAGGTGTTTTGTTGACACAATGAAAATGCTAAATCGTTTTTTACTTTGGCCTGTTTTTTTATAAAAATAAAAAAGCAGTTGCTTTTAAACAACTGCTTTGCAAATATGACTTTGGTTTGGGTAAGGTTATTGCTTTAAGTTAAACGACCCTTTAACATGATGGGTATTAAATGATCCGTCCAATTCGTCGCCATTAAAAGTGCCTTGAACTGTACCTATCATATTGGATGTATGCGTTAAAATTGTTGCTTTTGCCTTACCTGTTGCCTGGCCTATAAGTTGTAAAGTAGGCGTATTAATGCTTACCAGGAAAATATCATAGGTACCTGGTGTTATGCCCGTAAAAACTAATGAAAACGAAGTGGTCAGGTCTTTCGGGTTAACCATCGAAAGCTGCGTAGCGCCGTTTGGATAAAGCTGGCTTACACCGCCTGGGTCGCCTGGCGAAAAAATGATAAATGCCGTGTTTGTGTTATAGGTAACTATTGGATTGCTATCCACCTGGTACGATATAGTACCAACCGCGCCGATAGGCAGACCGCTGCCGTCATTACTGCCCGTTCCTGTACCAGTCCCAGTTCCTGTTCCTGTTCCTGTTCCCGTGCCGGTACCAGTTCCCGTTAAGACCGCCGTAGTATCTTTAGACTTGGTTGGCATAACATCACCACTAAGCTTACAGCTATTAATCGTAGCAATTAAAAATAAGCCGGCAAATAAATTATAGTATATTTTTTGCATACCCACATGATTGATTATCAATCCGTTTTACTGCTTTAAATATAATATTGTTTCGTGTTATTTTAAAATGTTTAAAACTATTTTTCGGATTAATTGTATCAAGCGGGATTGAAAAGAAGTATAGGTTGAATAACGAAATTTATTTAACCTATACATCCTGAAATTTATTTCAAATGAAAAAATGTGGCAAGAAAAATAATATTTTGATTTTGCTGCTATTAATCAGTAATTAAGCGCAGTCGCCATCCGGCCCGCACGATTCTCCTTCAATAATAGTTAGCGCCGGTTTGTTGTTCTCCTGCTGCCATTCGGCAAACGATTTTTCGATAGTCTCCTGGAAAACGGGAACCGCCTGCGCGCCCGATACGCCATATTTGTTATTCATCACAAAAAACGGAACGCCCCTGATGCCTAATTGCTGTGCTTCGGCAATATCACGTTTTACATCATCGGCATAAGTGTCGCTTTCCAGTACCTGCTTTATTTCGGCAGCATCAAGACCAATGCCGGTGCCCAGGTTTACAAGGGTATCGGTATCATCAATGTTTAAACCATCAGTAAAGTAAGCTTTAAACAGCGCTTCTTCCGCTTTGTCGCCTAAACCATGCTTTTTAGCCAGGTGGCTAAAACGATGTGCCCTAAAACTATTGGCAACAACCGATCTGTCAAAATCATAGGTCAGGCCAACTTCGGCCGCCATCTGGGTTACGTGGTTGTTCATTTGCCGGGCGTATTCAAGTGTCCAGCCTTTTGCATCTGCCAGGTACTGGCTAATGTTAATATTGGGGTCGGTTTTCATATCCGGGTTAAGCTGAAAGCTTTTCCATTCAATTTCAACCTGGTCTTTATGCTCAAATTGTTCCAAAGCTTCTTCAAACCGGCGTTTGCCTATATAACAAAACGGGCACATTACGTCGCTCCAGATCTCTACTTTCATCATGGTGTTTTAAATTTTTTGATAGTCAAATTTAAACTAAGGGTTTAGCATCACCGTAAGGGCAAAGTAAAATTTAAGTGGGGCTGGCGGCGTTGGCCTGAACCGGGATTTTTCAGAATACCAGATTCGCAGGATTTTTTGTACGCAAAAAAATCCCGGTGCTTCCGTCGATCCGGCGAATCCGGGTTCGGACACAAAATGTGGTACATAAAAATCAATCAAACTTAATTATGTTCAATTAGTTGGATAAATACCGGTAAAACAATTGCTTTGTATACCCGAAATAATTACGCCTACAATGCAAAAACGCTACATTACTTTTTGTTTATTATCCCTGTTTATTTTATGCTGCGGTACTGCCACCGCCCAGCAAAAAATGAAGCCTGCCGATACCGGCGACAACCTGTTTAGCGCCGGCTTTGCTTCTGGCTTTATAGGCGGCCTATATGATAACTGGTACCCTTATAAGCAACTGGAAAAACATGGTAATTTTGGCCTCGGCGCCCCCGGCCAGCTGGATGGCGAACTGTTGATGATGGATGGAAAGATATACCAGACCAGGTCAACAGGTAAAACAACCCTGGTTGCCGATACAGGTAAACTGCCTTATGCGGTAGTTTGCTTTTTTAAAGCCAAAAAAACGTTTAAACATGCCGGCACCTTAACTAAAACAGGACTTTATGCACTATTGGATAGCCTGCTTACCAACCAAAATGGTATTTATGCTATCCATATCAAGGGTAAATTTAAACTGGTTAAAACCCGCGCTTTCCCGCCGGTTGAAAAACCTTACCTGCCGCTTGCCGCCATGCTGAACAGGCAGCACTTTTTTGAACATGCCAACGTACAGGGCGATCTTGTCGGCTTCCGTATTCCGGCGTTTATGGAAGGGGGACATATCAGCGGCTATCATTTTCATTTTCTGTCGATGGATAAAACCGCCGGTGGCCACCTGATTGACCTGGATGCGACGGATATTACCGTAGAAGTTGATACCCTTACCAGCTATACCATGGATTTGCCCCAAACTGCCGACTTCAATAACTTCGACTTTAAAAAAGATCGTAAAGAAGAGATAAAAAGCGTGGAAAACGGAAAGAAACAGTAAATAAAGCGTTGGTGGCGAGGTTCGGGGAAGGTGGCTCGTGTCGAAGGTTCGAAATTCAATTTGTTCTTTTCAACTTACCCCCGAACCACGCTACACGAACCCCGCCCCTCAATAATAATTTGCAATAGATTGTTGTTTATTTAATTTTTTAGATAAATTAGGGTCGATTATAAAACCTTGTATTTAAATTTATTGGCTGGCTGCAACGCCCGAAACACATTAAAGCTGGTATGCCTTATATCCCGTTAGACGAAAACCTGCCCGGAATTACCGGTTTGCTTAATTATAGGCAGGATACGGCTTTGCCTATAAGGCAGCTTACCCAAATCCTGTTGCGGGGAGAATCGACCCTGACGGAAGGCGAGCGCGAATTAATTGCTACAGTGGTAAGCAATGGCAACCAATGTCGCTTTTGCACCAATGCCCATACCGCAGCTGCTAACGTTTTGTTAGGTGAAACCGAAACTGCCGAAAAGGTAAAAAATGATCCGGACAATGCCCCGGTAACTGAAAAAATGAAATATTTGCTTGAAATTGCGCGCCAAACACAGGTAAACGGCAAAAATGTAACACCCGAATTGGTTGCTAATGCCAAACAGGCCGGCGCCACCGACCTTGAGCTACACGATACTGTTTTAATTGCCGCCCTTTTTAGTTTATATAACCGTTATGTAGATGGACTGGCCAGCGTTACCCCAACCGAACCTGCTTTTTATAATCGCCTTGCAGGTATCTTAAAAACAAATGGCTATTTGCCATCGGCAAATAGGTATGCCGCCTTAAATGCAGATTAAATGAAGAAATATATACACAGACCTGGAATATTTTGGATTGGGATTATTTTGTTGGTTGTACCGGGCCTGGTACATGCCTACCTGCTGATGCCTTTCCCTGGCAGCCAGGATTTAAATGCTATCACCGTATGTTATTACCTTGAAAAAATTGTAAACCCGCTACGTTTAATAGGCGCTATTTTTATTGTTTGGTACCTGTTTAAATTCTACTCAAAAAATACACAAAGGGGTAAAATAGTTAAAGCTGCGGTATTGCTGCTTTGCCTGGCCAGCTTTTACATTACCGATTACATGTACAAAGCCGAAACCATGTTTAAAGAAACCGAGGCCGCTAAATTTGCCAACGGATTATCAAACAAGGTGCCTTTAAATTATTTGGTTGTGGGTGTGGTAAACAATGGCGTTGCCAAGGCTTACCCGGTTATTTATTTGGGCTATCATCATAAAGTACAGGATAATGTGGGCCAGCAGCCTGTTTTGGTTACCTATTGTACCATGTGCCGCACGGGCAGGGTTTATAACCCTATTGTAAATGGAAAACGTCAAAATTTCAGGTTGGTAGGGGCAAGGCACTATAATGCCATTATTGAGGATGAAAGTACCAAAACCTGGTGGTACCAGGCTACCGGCAACGCCGCGGTTGGTAAACTGAAGGGCCAGCATTTACAGGAATTGCCTTATGAGCAATTAACCCTGGGTGCCTGGTTGCAAAAGCATCCAACATCGCTCATTATGCAGCCCGATAAGTTGTATGCACCTGATTATGCCGACCTTAAAAATTATGACCGTGTACAGTATATAGATAAAGATAGCACCTTGAAAAATAAAGATTCGCTTATCCGTAAAAGCTGGGTTATCGGGGTAATCATTAACGGCCAGGCCAAAGCCTATGACTGGCGGCATATGTTCCACAAGCGGATACTGAACGACGAACTTAATAATAATTCGTTGCTGATAGGCATCGAGAAGGACAGCCTGAGCTATCATGTATGGAACGCTGTGCTTAACGGTAAAACACTCCATTTCGACCTGGATAAGAATGATAAGCTTACCGATAAGGAAACAGCCTCTGTTTGGGATTGGGATGGTTTGTGTACTTCAGGAGTACAAAAAGGACAACGGCTTACCAAAGTGCAGGCTTACCAGGAATACTGGCATTCATGGAAGCATTTTCACCCCAAAACTATATTTTGGAAGGAAGGGGAGCGGGAGGAACCTTTGGCAGTTATTTGGGGTTTGTAGGTTGGCTAAACTAAATAACAGCGGTAATTTTTACTATGTCACTGTCGTTTAGCAAATCGCCGTTATCGATGTTCGGGTAATATTTGTTCAGGATTTTTTGAATAAGGAGGTAGCTTTCCATCGACTGGATAGGAGGGTTGGCCAGTTCATTGATGATAGAGCCAATCATTTTTAATTTTTTTGCCTCATACTGGTTCAGCACAAAGTCGGAAGTCTTTTTTTTGCGGCTTTGAGTAATCAATTCGTCCAGTTTCTTAATCTCCTCAATCAGGTCAATCAGCTTTAATACTTCCACTTTTTTCATCGGCGGTAAAATTAAGCAAATAATGTAGATGTGCAGATTTTAGATTTCAAATGTGCAGATGAGAGTCATTTAAAAATTTGAGAATTTGAAGATTTGAAAATGAGGCTGCAATAGATTATAATTCAATAATTCTTCCCCTCGTAACAATTCCCCCTGCCAGCCGTCTATAAAGCGTATGCTTCAGCTTGAAAAGGGAAAATATTTCGGAATCCAGAATAAGGCTATTCATTTGGATAACCTTATCGTTACTGATACCGAGTATACATATGATAAGGTTGACTGGCATACCCATGAAAACCCGTACTTTACTTTTTTGCTTACCGGTAACATGCAGGAAACCAACAAAAAAGAAAGTTATGAATGCAACGCCGGAACTTTGTTATTCCATAACTGGCAAGATGCGCATTGTAATGTCAAACATCCCGGCTATACCCGTGGATTTCATATTGAGTTAGAGCAGGATTTTTTTGAAAGGTACCAATTGCCTTTAAGCCGGATGGAAGGAAGCCTGAAACTGGATAACCCGGTTTTGAAACTGCTGTTCCGCAATATGTATATGGAAACCAAATACACGGCCGATATTGAGTTACTTATAATCCGCGAATCGCTTTTTAAGGTTTTCGGTTTCCTTACCGGCGAAAAATGCCGGGAAACCGCGAGGCAGCCGGCCTGGGTTAAAAAAATAAAAGAGGTTTTAAACGATGCCGATGCCGCCACTTTATCGTGGGATGTACTGGCTGCTATAGCGCAGGTGCACCCTGTACATTTATCGCGCAGTTTCCCCACGTATTTTAACACCACGGTTGGCGACTATCTAAAAAAACTAAGGATAAACCAGGCTGCCGTGCTGTTGGCAAAAGCTGATGTTTCACTTACCCAAATTGGCTATGAATGTGGCTTTGCAGACCAGAGTCATTTTATCCGCAGCTTCAAGCAGGCGTTTGGTGTTACGCCTTTGCAGTACCGCAAAATAATTACCGCACGTTAACAATGTGCTATTTTGCCGGCATTATTGCCATTACTATTGTGGTATAAAATATATATCATGTTATTAAGCACGTATTTAAAAAATAGGCTACCCGCGTTGCTGTTTCTGCTGCTCATCAGTTGTGGCTGTATGGCCCAGGCAGGGATGAAACCATACGAAGGCCATTGGGAGGGCTTACTAAATCATCCGGAGAATTTCAGTATTAATGTATCTGTAAAAAAGTTGGGCGCTAATGCATATACGTTTCAATTGTCATCTGCCGGGAAATCAATTCAAAAGAGATTTGGCTTATCGGCCAATAAGTTTGATATCAAAATAGATAGCAACCTTGCTGTTAAAGGCATTATCGGGGAGGGGCAAATCCGGCTTTTTATCCGTTCCGTTCAGTGGAGCTATCACCTGGTATTGAAACAGCAGCCGGGCAATACTTATACTGGCCGGTGGAATATCCTTTTTGTGCCCAACCTGAAACCTCAATTTTATATTGATGTTGAGAATACCGATTCTACCAAATATGAAGCTTATATTTTCCTGGGTGATCCTCGCTTTTCGGGCTTCGCCAGTGGCGGGCTAACGCTTACAAGTGATAATATTCATTTCAGAGATTATCGCACCGGGTTAAAGTTTAGTGGCAGAATTTTAAAGGATGCAATAAACTTACAGGCGTCAATAGCCGGCTTGCCTATTGCTGCGGTTTCATTGCGCCGCTCGGTTAATGATTGGGACTTAACAGGCGGAAGCCTCAAAATACCATTTGATGGCAAAACGCCGGTTGATATGCACGATGCCCTGCCGGTAAATAGTTTAAAAGCTGCCGGCTTAGATGAACGCTATTTAAAACTGATGGTAGATAGCATCAACGCCAATAAAATTACAAATACGCACAGCGTACTCATTTGCCGTAACGGTAAGTTGGTTTATGAGCAATATTTTAATGGCTATGATGAGGCAACGGTGCACGACCTCCGGTCGGCTTCAAAAAGTATCTCGTCGGCAATTGTGGGTATTGCTATGGACAAAGGCCTGCTGAAAGATACAGCCCAGAAACTGTTTGGATTTTTACCGGCAAAGTACAAACACGCCGCCGATGGCGATGCCAGGAAACAAGCTATCAGCATTGGCAGCCTGCTTACCATGAGCTCGGGCCTGGATGCGATAGATTTCGGCATTGATCGTAAATCCGCGGCATCCGAAGACGAATACCAAAACTCGGCCGACTGGCTTAAAACCGTGGTGGAAGCACCAATGATTAACTATCCCGGAACACATGCCAATTACAGCTCGGCCAATCCGTATTTATTGGGTGTAATTGTAGATACGGTTGTAAAATACCCGCTCGATTTGTTTATCGATCAAAATCTTTTTGAGCCCTTAGGCATCTCCAACTATATCGTTTTTGACGATCCCTTGAACCGCCCTTATTTTGGAGGCGGCATGCTCCTGCGCCCACGCGACTTATTGAAATTCGGTTTGCTTTATGCCAATGGTGGCAAATGGCAAAACAGGCAGATCATCAGTAAAAATTGGGTTGATGCATCATTTAAAAAATACCTTGTGCTCGAAAATCATAATGAGAAAAACGAATATGGTTTTTTGTGGTGGCATTACCACTATAACGTAAACGGCCAAACCATCAACACTATTGAAGCCCGTGGGGCTGGCGGTCAGTACATTTTTATTGTGCCGCAATACCATATGGTAGTAGTTATTACATCAGGTAATTTCAGGAACCGAAGGGTATGGCAGCCGGAAAAGATCATGGAAAATTATATTCTGAAGACGGCGGGTAAATAATATAAAACGCTGATCATTATTTTTTTATAATATTCTGGTAACCTAAGTAACTAAAAAACGTCTTATCTTAGATATCAACAAAATTAAATTATGAAAAGAAAGTTTTTTACTACAGCATTATTGGTTGGTTGCTTTATGGCGTGCCTTGCAGCCATTGCCGACCTTAACGGAAAATGGGCCGGAAAAATTGACATTGGCGGCACCGAATACCCCTTACTTTACAATTTTAAAATTGAAGGGGATAAATTAACAGGAACGGCTTTAACACCCGAAGGCGACGTGCCTTTAACTAATGGTAAAACAGATGGCACTACGTTTTCATTTAGCATAGCTACCAGCGGAATGGATATTGCGCATACCGGCAAATTTTACGGCGATTCAACTGCTATCGACCTGGAAATTAACGGCTCAAAAAATCACGCCGTTTTGAAAAGAGCAGAAGAAAAGAAATAGTTTTATACTTACCAGGTGAAACTATCCCAGGCTTACGAAGCTTTCTAAAGCTTCGTAAGCCTCTGGTTTGCATGTATTCAATAGCTACCAATCGGGGTTGAATTTTACCCAATAAATATCATCCCAGCCGTTTCCTGCACCGCTTAACAATGCTTTTAATTGCAGATACGAATTTGGTTTATCGTTTGTTAAATCTTTATTTAACCTGCTGCTGGTAAATATCAGGTATTTTTTATCCCAGCTTACAAATGGGCAATAATCTATCGCGCCGGAATTGATTGGTGCCGGCAAATGTTTTACGGGCAGCCAGTTGCCTGTTTTATCTTTGCGGCTTATATATAAATCGCCGCGCCCCAGGTTATCCGGCCTGCCATCCGAGCTAAAGAGGATGAATTGCTCGTCGGGATCAACAAAAGCGTTAAACTCATCGTATTTGGTATTTACGTCTTCGGGCAGGCTTTCGGGTTTGTTAAATCCACTGTTTACATTGGGCTTGCAAATTACAATATCTTCGCTGCCTTTACCATAATCGGCCTCTACTGTAAAATACAGGTTGCCGCTGCGGGTTATGCCGGGGTAAAATTCGTTTTTATCTGTATTAACTATCGGGCCTAAATTCTCCGCTTCTGTCCATGTACCGTTAGGTTTATGCTTAACCCGCCAAATGTCGAAGTCTTTTTTTGTGGGGTTGTTTGCTGTAGGCCTGTTCGACGAGAAATAAACTGTTTGCCCATCGGGTGAGAATGCTGCCTCCAAATCTTTATATCTGCCCGAAAACTGGGCTACCTGCGGCTTACCCCATTTACCATTCTTTTTAATCAGGTGTAAAATGGTGCTGGTTACAAAACGGGGTTGTTGTAAAGTATAAAATATCTCGTCGCCATTTGGCGATATGGCAAAATCGCGGTTGCTTAGTCCATCTGTTAATAATCCTTTGGCAAAAAAAACCGGGGTATCGGTTGGTAATATCGCATCGGGATAATTTACCTGGGCAACGGTTTTATTACCCATAATTAACAGGATAACAAGAAAGGTTAGTTTATGCATGGTGGCTACAATTTAAGTTAATAATTGCATGTTTTGTAACATCAGCGCCAATTTATCATCGAAGATAACAACTGCCCAAATTCATATGATGAAGATACGTTTATGTTGCTTTTGCTTTTTTACATTGTGCTTATTTAATGCCGGTGCGCAAGAAAAGTTTGATGCTTTTTCGGACAGGTTTGTAAGCGGGTACAAGGCCCTTAACCTGCCACAACTTGAGTTGAGCTATGTAAGCGGCCTGGAACATATTGGTACTACTGAAAACATCCAAAAACAAGTTGCTTTTTTTACGTGGGCAAAGCAGGGCCTTTTAAATTATGAAGCCAATATTCTGACACCATCGCAAAAGCTGGACTATAACCTGATTACTTATGAAACCGGCCTAAACCTGGAGCGCCTGGCGTTGGAACAGGAATGGATAAAAAATCGCCCAGAGAAAATATCGGCAGGGGGCATCATAACTATCACCAACGGTAAGGCATGGTATGCTTATTTATTAAAACGATGGGTAGGCGCCGATGTGACGCCCGACGGGATTTACAAATTTGGCCTTACCGAAGTTGCCCGTGTACAACGGCATATTGAAATAGTGCGGCAACAAACCGGATTACCAGATGATGCTTTTTACAAACATTTAAATGATGCTGTTTTTCTTGAAAGCGACCCCAAAGTAGTACAACAAAGCTTTGAGCACACCAAAGCAATTATCTATACCAACCTGCCCGGGCTGTTTAACGATGCGGAGCCCAACCCATTAAAAATCAAGGCGGGCGAAAGCAAACAGCTGGCGCAAACACCCGGCTATTACGATAATAACACTTTTTACTATAATCTTTTTGATAAGCCCTACAACAAGCGCCAATACGATTGGCTTTTTATACATGAAGCCGTGCCCGGGCACCACTACCAGGCAAGTGTTGAAAATAAAACCAAAACATCGGGAGTGCAGCAGCTTTTTTATTACATAGGTTTTGCCGAAGGCTGGGCTGCTTATACCGAAGAGTTAGGTAAGCAACTGGGTGTATATCAAACCCCTTATGATGAACTGGGTAAGTGGGAGTGGGATATAGTACGCTCGGTACGCGTACCGCTTGATGTTGGCCTAAACTATTATGGCTGGACAGATGAGCAAGCCCTTGCCTTCTGGAAAAAGAATATCCGTAACCAGGATGATATTGCCCTGCGCGAAATAGCCCGCATGCGCCGCTGGCCAGCCCAGGTAGTTACCTATAAATACGGCGCGCTGCAAATACTGCAGTGGAAAGAGGAATTGCAAAAAAAGCAGGGTAAAGAATTTAATATCAGGGATTTTCACTCGCGCGTGCTGGATCATGGCTCGCTGCCCTTGTTTTTGGTAAAAGAAAACGTATTCAGGTAAATAAAACCTGCGCCGTTATTTATACTACCGCAGGTTTTATTACCATGTCTTATTTCAGGATCACCTTTGTGGCACCATAGCCAAATTTTTCTTTACGGGCATCCATAAAAGTTTGTACTTTGGGGTGTTTGCCCAATAGCTTATGTAGTTCGTGCCGTAAAATACCATTGCCGGCTCCATGAATAAAAGTAATATCGGGCAGTTGGTGAACTATAGCTGCATCCAGCGCTTTATGAAAATGGGCAAGCTGGATCTGAATCATTTCGCCGGCTTGTAAAAACTGGTGATCGTCGCGCAGTTTCTCTATATGCAGGTCAACCTCGCTCACCGGCTTTTCAAATACAACCTTTTCCTCTGCGGGTTTAAAAAAGCTTTCTTTTAGTTTTTGGGCGTCTATTACCAAATCCGGCTCATCAAGCCTTATAAGCCACCCGGCCTGGTTTAATAGCGGCACCTGCTTTTTGGTTGATGAAAAATCTTTTGCCTTAAATTTTTCTTTTACAGCCAGCGGTAAAGGTGGCTCGATATTCTGTTTGGTGTTATAAATAATATGGAAGGTAAACAATGGCCACAATTGCAAATCGGCCAATTGTGCCGAGTAAATTTTTTCTGTGGATGATGGCGGTATTACCCCGGCAAACTCTCCTTTAAATATTTGTTGCTTTTCGGTGCTAAAAGCGGCCAATAGCTGAAACGATGTGGTATTAACCAAATGGAAATGAACTACCGAAGGTGCTTTGGCGTCGGCAACAACGCCAACATAAATGCCTTTCTTTTCAAATGTGCCCAAATCAGCTGGCTTTTCATCAGCAATGGCTGCCTTTTTTGTTCCGGCGGGTTCATAGCCATGTACGGTGGTTACCTTGCTGGCCAGCACAGGTATTTCAAATTCGTCGTCGCCGGTAACTCCTATCATTTGATCGTCAATAATGCGGGTTACAAAACCTTCCATTTTTTCGTCAACAAACCGAACAAAATCGCCTAATTTATATTTCATAGTTATGCTTATCAGCGGGCAAAGTTAGTATTACTTTTTGGCTATGCTGCCGGCAAGTTAATGCAATCATCACAACATCTTAATTGAAAAAAACATGAGCAATAACACCCCGAACCATCTGAACCCTTATTCGTTAAAACAGGTATTTTTACATAGCCTTAACCGCATTTATTTTGGCAAGTGTTATCTAAATAATAACCTGGAACACATCATCGCGCGGGCTTCTTTTAGTAATTTACAACTGGCCATCCACGAGTTTTGGGGCGACATTAGAAAACAGATTGCCCGTATGGACGAAGTTTATGCCTATATGGGCGAAACGCCATCAGATAAAAATTGTAACCCCATAAAATCAATCGTCAAAGATCAGTTTTGCCTGGATGAAAAACAGCAAATAACTATTTTGAGCGATATGGACATCATTATGTACCTGCAATTACTTGAGCACGTTAATATTACATCCTGCCGCATGCTGATGATGGTTGCCAAATTATTGAAATACGATAAGGTTAACCAATTGCTAACAGAATGTTTTGACGAATCGATAGACAACGACCGCCTGTTTGTGATAATCTCGAAAGAGTATCTTACCGAGGAATAAGACAGATTTGATGCCTCTTTGAAACAATAAAGCCACCCGAACAAGTTCGGATGGCTTAAATATTAGTTATTTAATACCCCTATTAAAATAACTTGTACAAATAAAAAAAATATTTCCCGCAATAGCAAACTATTTAATCTCAATTAAAAAGATGTTACAATTTTGTTACGAAAAACTGACGATTAAGTAGGTGTATTAAATTTCATTTATTTTGTAACTATTTGGTGTTAACAGCATCTTTACAAAAGTTGACACACTGAATTTATTTACATTTATGAAACACACCAAACTAATAGCGTTTTACGCATTGTCGTGTTTCGCGCTCACGCAAGTGAAGGCCCAAACCTTATACATGCCGCGCGATATTCAAAAAGCTTTTACAAAAGAAACGCGACAAGCCGACGGAAAGCCTGGTAAAAAATACTGGCAAAATCACGGAACTTACAACATCACTATTACTGCCTTGCCGCCGGATAGGAACGTTAAAGGGTCGGAAACGATAAATTACGTAAATAATAGCCCGGATACATTGAAAAGGCTTAATATGAAGCTAATCCTGAACATTCATAAACCCGGTGTTGCCCGGTTTGGAGATGCAGGAGATGACTACCTGACCAGCGGCATTCAGTTTGATAAGTTTTTGATTAATGGCGAGGCTAAAAAAGTTAATAGTAAAGCGGCCTCAACCAATATGGCGGTAACTTTAACAAAACCTTTAATGCCGCATGATTCATTAAAACTGGATATCGATTGGCATTTCCAGATCTCGCTGGAAAGCGGCCGCGAGGGTATGATTGATTCCACCTCCTACTACCTGGCTTATTTTTACCCGCGTGTAGCCGTTTATGACGATTACAATGGTTGGGACAGGTTGCCTTTTTTAGATGCGCAGGAGTTTTATAACGATTTTAACGATTACACCCTCACGGTAAATGTTCCGAAAAACTATATAGTTTGGGCAACAGGCACATTGCAAAACCCCAACCAGGTTTTACAGCCTGAATATGCCAAACGCCTGGCAGCATCAATGACCAGCGATTCGACAATACATGTGGCTACTGCTGCCGACCTTGCCAAAAAGGATATTACAGTGCAAAAAGACCAGAATAGTTGGATCTGGAAAGCAAATGATATCAGCGATATGGCTGTTGGCATCAGCGATCATTATGTATGGGATGCCGCAAGCGCCATAGTTGATGATGCTACACACCGCAGGGCAAGTATGCAGGCTGCGTTTTTAGATAAATCAGAAGATTTTCATCATGCGGTGCAGGCTGGGCGCCATTCGTTAAGCTGGTTGTCACATAACTGGCCGGGGGTACCTTATCCTTTCCCTAAAATGACTGCTTTTCAGGGTTTTGCTGACATGGAGTACCCTATGATGGTTAATGACAGTCATACAGACGATATCCAGTTTGCCGCTTTTGTTCAGGATCATGAAATAGCCCATACCTATTTCCCATTCTATATGGGCATTAACGAAAGTCGTTACGCTTTTATGGACGAAGGCTGGGCCACAACTTTTGAACGTTTAATAGGTACCGACGAGGTAGGTGCCGAAAAGGCCGACGCGCTTTACAAGAGTTTCAGGATAAACGGATGGATTCATGACGCATCAACCGCCGAAGATCAGCCGATTATCACTATGTCAAGCGAATTAAGGGCGGGTTATGGTAACAACTCATATGGTAAACCGTCGTTAAGCTATTTTGCTTTGAAAGATATGCTTGGCGACGATTTATTTAAAAAAGCGCTGCATGGCTACATGGACCGCTGGCACGGTAAACACCCTATCCCATGGGATTACTTTAACTCTATGAGCAATATATCTGGCAGTAACCTTAATTGGTTTTTTAATAACTGGTTTTTTAGCAATTACTACATCGACCTAAACCTGCAAAAGGTTGGCAAAGCTAAAGATGGTTATGTTGCCGATATTAAAAATGTAGGCGGTTTTGTTATCCCGTTTGATGTGAAGATAACTTATGCCGACGGAACAACCGAAACCAGGCACCAATCGCCTGCTGTTTGGGAAAAAAATCAAAAACAAATTTCGGTCAGCATTAAAACTCCCAAAGTAATTAAAGCCGTGACCCTTGACGGCGGTATATTTATGGATGCAACCGAAGGAAATAATACGTTTGCTTTTAAATAAACAATAAGAAAAAAATATATCAAACAAAAAACCCGGATGCATTATTGATCCGGGTTTTTTGTTTGATATATAGTACTAAAAATTATGCATTTTGTATAGTATTATTCCAATTGTTGGCTGTAGTTTTAACTTTTGCTTTAGCATCTTCAACCACATCTTCCGCTACGTGTTGTGCTTTTTCTGCGGCAGCTTTAGCAGTTGATTTTGCTGTTTCCAAAGCATCATCTTTATAATCATAAAGGTCGCTAACGGTACCGTTAAATTTTGATTTGGCCTTTTCTATGGCATCGCTGCTATATTGTTTTATGCCGCTGGCTGTTGTTTGCGCTTTATTTTTAGCAGTATCAACCAGGTCGTTTATGTAGTCGGCAATATCATCCCTAAGCTCGTTACCTTTTTCGGGAGCCAGTAATAAACCTAACGCAGCCCCTGCTGCTGCACCTACTAATAGTGCGGCTATAATTTTTGCTTGATCTTTCATGGTTAATTTTTGTTTTTGTAGATATGATTTAACTTAAATAAGTTAGAACAACAACAATGCCAGTTTTGAGGGGGGGGGAGAAGAATTAAGAGCCAAGAATCAAGAGTTAAGATTTTTTGGACTTTGGTATCTTTGGACTTCGGATTTTGAAATACCAATGACCAATGACGGCGCAGCCTAATGATAAATGACAGCGCAGAGAAATGACTAAAAAAAGAAAGGCATCCACTAAAAGCGGATGCCTGGTATGCTTAATGGTTATATTATACTTAGATAACTTTTACATTTACCGCATTTAAACCTTTTCTGCCGTTTTCAACTTCAAATTCAACTTTGTCGTTTTCGCGGATCTCATCGATCAGGCCTGTTGAATGAACAAAAATGTCCTGGCCACCGCTTGTAGGTGTAATAAATCCAAAACCTTTTGTTTCATTAAAAAATTTTACTGTTCCTTCTTTTTGCATTATTTTATTTATTAAAGGCGGCAAGGTAGGGAAAATTCTTCGATTTGGACATTTGAGAATTTGAAGATTTGAGGATAAAAACGCCGGTTTTGGAAATTAAAACACATTGATAGAAATTAAATAACTAATAGTCAGTTGCTTTTAAAGCTTCGAAACTAATTTTTTAACTTTAAAATTCTCAAATATTCAAATTGAAATTACGCCGGCATGGCAGGAGGCCAACATAGAGTGGTATATTCAACAAGTAATTGTTTAAAAAAATAGCCATCAAAAATATTATATTTGTGGCCAGTTACACTTAAACCTTTTGATAATCGTTACGTCATATGCGTGTAACCAAATAGTTGCAAAAACGTAAACAACCATAACCAATCGGAACCAAAAAAAGTCATGAAAAGTATAATCCTGTTAACGCTCAGTACGTTATTTTCAGCCGTGGCTTTCGCTCAAACGTCAAGCCCTTCGGTACCTGCAAAAGCAGAGGAAAAAGTGAACATTGTTGCTGCTAAAACCGAAGTAGCATCAGCTAAAACAGAAGTTGTAACCTCAAAATCAAACTTAGCAGCCGCCGAGTCTGAACTGGCAGCCGCCCAGGCAACGCTGGATGCGGCCATTGCTCAAAAGGCAGATAAAGTGACCATAGCGGCAGCCAAAGCCAACTTAGCAACAGCAAAAGAGGATGTAAAAGCCGCAAGGAAAAACGTTAGAGTTGCCAAAGAAGTGCGCTTAACTGCCAAGGAAGAAGTAAAAGACATAAAAAAAGAAATCAGGCAAACCAAACACGATGTGGCAAAACACCATGCCACTCATGTACGGTAACCTAATGATTGTGTTAAAAAAAGGCTGCTTTTAAGGAGGCAGCTTTTTTTATATCATTATTTGAAACTTACGCGTTAATAGCAAACTTTAAATAATTTTACCTATCCTGCCGGAGGGAGCCTGTTAATAGCTTGTAATCCCATTTAAATAATGACAAAGCCAAATGGCTGTCATTTTATCAATGCGTAAAAAAGAATGAAAATTGCATGTGTATCCCTTTTGGTAACTACCTTTTTGTTGTTTTGTGCGAATGGGATTTTTGCTCAAGGTAAACCGGCCGATAAGGTTGATGAAACAAAGAAAAGTGAAAAGGAAGGCTCATTCAAATTTGGCCTAAGTTACCTGAGCAATAATGTAGTTATGGGCCGGGCTGATACCATAAAAACTCCCATGTTGATAACTGATATCAAATACTCCTTTAGCAATGGGCTATATCTTTCGGGCAGTATTACTTATATACCAAACCGCATTGTGGATAAGCTTGACGAAGGAAACCTTACAGCGGGCTATGACTTTGATATCACTGATGACCTGAGCGCCGAAACATCATTTTCAAAATTATTTTATAATAAAAACAGTACTCAAATAGGTTCGTCAATAAATAGCACCATCAATGCAAGCCTTGATTATAACATTGTGGGCATTGTAACTCCAACCATAGGGACCGGTTATAATTTTGTGAGCAAAGGATTTAAAAACGATGTTTTTGTAAATGCAGGCTTATCGCACGATTTCATCACTACCGGTATTGTTAATGGTAACGATTTCCTGGTTATTTCGCCATTGGCCGAGATGAACGGAGGCACGCAAAATTTTTACGATGCCTATCTTACACAAAAAAAATACAAACTTGCATCCAATACCTCAAAAGCGCTGGCTAAGCAAGAAGCCATGTTAAGTAAGTTTAACCTGCTTGACTACGAGTTTTCGGTACCAATGGCCTATAAAACGGGCGTATTTATTCTTCATGCTTCGCCGTCGTACGCCATTTCGCAAAATAAATTGCCTGCAAACATTACCGGCAGTATGATAAACAAACCGGGTATATTTTATTTTGACATTGGCGCCACCATTAAACTTTAACGGTACTGCTACAGGATAGCCAAACTGCCATAAATAAAAAAAGCCCTTCAGCCTTTTGGGCCAATGGGCTTGCTAAAATCAATAATCACGCAAAAACAACCGCAACACAATCCTTATTATTTTAGCTACACCTTAAATGTTGTATTAACTATTTCGTTAAATAAAATTGTACTAGTGTATATATCATTGTACGTAAGGAAGCTATTTTTAGTTTTTATAAAGTGTATTTTGCGCCCAAAATTCAAAATATACTATGAAGGCCTTTATATTCGACCTTAATGGCACCATGATAAATGACATGCCCTATCATACCAAAGCCTGGCAAACGCTTTTGAACGATCAGTTAGGCGGCAATTTTACGTGGGAAGAAGTAAAAAAAGAGATGTACGGTAAAAATCCCGAAGTGCTTGTACGGATGTTTGGTACCAACCGCTTTACGGTTGACGAGATGAACGATCTTTCTTACAAAAAAGAGCAAAAATACCAGCAGGAATTTTTGCCCCATCTGGCACTTCTGCCCGGTTTAAGAGAGTTTTTAGAGGCTGCTTATCAAAAAGGTATCCCGATGGCCATAGGTTCGGCCGCCATACCGTTTAATATCGACTTTGTGCTGGATAACCTGAACATAAGGCACTATTTTAAGGCTATAGTTAGCGCCGATGATGTGGTTTTGAGTAAACCGCATCCCGAAACTTTTTTAAAGGCGGCACAGCTTTTAAATGCTGAGCCAACCAACTGCATCGTATTTGAAGATGTACCTAAAGGTGTTGAAGCCGCAGCAAATGCCGGTATGAAAGCCGTTGTGCTTACTACTACACATATTGCCCAAGAGTTTGAACACCTGGATAATGTGCTCCATTTTTCGGAAGATTTTAATGACGCGTTTATAGAAGCCCTGGCATTTTAGGCAAAAGTTATTTATTAACGCGGCTTGTTACATAACTTAGGTTTTTAGCGTATTATTGGTAAAGATTTTTAGTCCCTAAATTCTTAACCAATATACCTTTATGAAAATAAAATTCTACTTACCGGCAGCAGCATTACTTTTGGGTTTGTTAAGTTCATGCAGCGAGCATGTGTATGGCCCGGCCCTGCACAAAAGTGATATAGCCTACATGCCAAAGCCGATGTCGATGGATAGTGTTAAATCGGCTACTTATGTATCGGCCGGACTGGTGCTTGATTTTGGCAATAACCTTAGCGATCAGCTTACCAGCGGCCAGTTAAACATAAGTGAAGCCCACACGTTTAAAAACTTTAACCTGGCGTATGGTGCATTTACATCATTGGGCAATTACTCCAATTATGATTTACAGGAGGGCGACGCCCATTATTTTAAAGATAAATTCTTCGGCGCGGTAGGTGGCCGTTTATCAGGCAACTTTTATATCAATAATGATGGGCGTACCGATATCAGGATTATTGGTTTTGAAGCGGCTTATAGCCATGAGTTTGGCGATTATGCCAGGTTCAGGAAAGATGTAACCGGCGATCCTAACTTTTACACCGATACCCGCACCGAACTGTTTACCGGCGGCTTAACCAGCGAAATTGTTTTTCACGGCCGCAAGCCCAATACCCAGATGGGTTTCAGGATATTTGTTGGCGAAACATTTGGTAACGATAATATTTACAACAACAATAAAAACGATTACGTAACTTATAAAACGCCCACCTATGTTGCCTTCTCGTATTTTATACAATTAAAGCAATATTTTGCCGTGATTGAAGGCGGCACCTACGTACAGTTCAGGGTTGGCTTAAAGTTTTAAGTCGAAAGTCTTAAGTTCTAAGTCAAAATCAGACTTCGGACTTAAGACTTTCGGCTTAGAACTTTCGACTTAAAAGAACCTATTCTGAATAAATACTGCCAACCCTGTCGCGCAGGTTATAACCAGAGGCCATCACCTCGCCGTATGCGCCGGCAGTGCGTACGGCAATCAGGTCGCCACGAAATGATTCCGGCAGGTCAACATCCTTCTGAAAACAATCTGTGCTTTCGCAGATGGGGCCTACTACGTCATATTTCAAGTTGTGAGTTGTGAGTTGTGAGTTGTGAGTGGGGTTATCTTGATTCTTGATTCTTGACTCTTGATTCTTACTTATATTTTCTATCTGGTGATAAGCCTGGTAAAGCATGGGGCGTATCAGTTCAGTCATGCCGGCATCCAATACCAGGAAGTTTTTCTTTTTGCCATTTTTTACATACAGTACCCTCGATATCAGCGATGCGCTTTGGGCTACCAAAGCACGGCCAAGCTCAAAGTGTACTTCCTGCCCCGGTTTTACGTTCAGGAAGTTTTTAAATACCTGGAAATAGTTTTCAAAATCGGCAATGTTGGTGTCGGGGCTGTAATAATCAACACCTAAGCCACCGCCGGTGTTTAGTACTTTAACCGGGAAACCATGATCTTCAAACCAATCCTGCATTTCGTTAATGCGTGTGCAAAGGCTTTTATAAACCTCCAGATCGGTAATTTGTGAGCCTATATGGAAGTGAATGCCTAAAAATTGCAGGCTGGCGCATTTGCGCAGGGCTGTAGCCACATCGGGCAGCTGCCATATATTAATGCCAAATTTATTTTCATCTAACCCGGTAGTAATAAAATGGTGTGTATGCGCATCAACGTTAGGGTTAATGCGGATGGCTACATTGGCCCTTTTACCTTTGGAAGCCGCCAATTCATTAATTACTTCCAGTTCCTGAACCGACTCGACATTGAAACAAAAAATATCAGCATCAAGCGCATAGTTTATTTCACGGTCTGATTTTCCGACCCCTGCAAAAACTACTTTGCCTTTGTCAAAACCATGTTCAATAGCTGCCCTAACCTCGTTGCCGCTCACACAATCGGCACCAAAACCAAAAGATTGAATCATATCCAGCACCTTCGGGTTAAAGTTTGCCTTCATGGCATAGTGCACGTGAAAGCCATGTTTTGCCGAGGCATCCCGGCAGGCTTTCAAAGTTTGGCGCAATACGCCCATGTCATAGTAATAAAACGGGGTATCTAATTGATTGAAGGTATTTATGGTATTGGTTGTAAACATTTTTTTAATTCAAAAGTCAAAATTCAAAAGTCAAAAAACTTAGCGGTGGCAAATTAGGAATCGAAAATAAATCCGCAATCGAAATTTCCAATTCCCCAATTAAAACAGCCTGTTATGCAAGCTTCTGAGCGTTTCCACTTTATCATCTGTTTTAACCAGTAATGATAAGTTGTGGTCGCTGCCGCCGTATGATATCATTCTTAATGGGATATGTTTTACGGCTTCCAGCACTCTTGCCGCATAGCCATGTTTTTCGGCACCAAAATCGCCAACTACACAAATGATGGTGTGGTTTACATCCAGCTCTACCGAGCCAAAAATGTTAAGCTCGCTGGTAATCTCGCCAAGGTAAGTGGTGTCGTCAATAGTTAAAGATACTGCCACCTCTGATGTGGTTATCATATCTATTGATGTTTTATATCGTTCGAAAACTTCAAATACCTTCCGCAAAAAACCATGTGCCAGCAACATCCGGCTGCTTTGAATTTTGATGGCCGTAATGCCATCTTTAGCAGCAATAGATTTGATTTTGTCCTTTTCGCTCGTGTTGGTTATCAATGTTCCTTTTGCCTGCGGGTCCATAGTGTTTAACAGGCGTACAGGTATCTTATACTTTTGTGCCGGGAACACGCTTTGCGGGTGCAGTATTTTAGCGCCAAAATACGCCAACTCGGCTGCTTCATCAAATGATAGCTGGGCTATAGGCTGCGTGCCTTTTACAATCCGTGGATCGTTATTGTGCATTCCATCAATATCTGTCCAAATCTGCACTTCTTCGCTGCGGATGCCGGCACCTATCAACGATGCTGTGTAATCGCTGCCGCCGCGGCGCAGGTTATCAATTTCGCCAAAAGCATTCCGGCAAATAAACCCTTGTGTTATAAATAGGTTAACCTCTGGTTGTTTATCCAGTAACGGGGTTATTTTTTCGGTGATATAATCAACAATAGGTTCGTTATCCTCATCTATCTTCATAAAACTCAAAGCAGGCAGCAATGCCGATGGCACACCTATCTCTTTTAAGTAAACATGATACAATGTGGTCGATAGCAGCTCGCCCTGGGCCAAAACTATTTTCTCTTCTACAGTAGTAAAATTATTATTGGCCAGGTTATTAAGTAATGCAAAGTGATAGTCAATTACTTCCTTGCCTTGCTTTAAATATTCGGCGTTGGTAAAAAGTTCATTTATAAATAATTCGTATTTATCCTTTAGCGCACTTATCAGGATTATGGCTTTCTTTTTATCGCCTGTAAGATAAGCCTGTCCAATTTCAACCAGGTTGTTTGTTGTACCTGATACTGCCGAAAGCACAACAATTTGTCTTTCTGTAGGGTCAATAATGTCAAGCAGTGCTTTCATGCGGGCCGGACTGCCCACAGATGTGCCGCCAAATTTTAAAACTTTCATTGCTATTTTGTTAACCTAAAATAACGGGCAGGAAGGTGCCCTTATTTGCGGCGCTAAAAATAGGGTTTTAAAATGCTTATAGCTAATAAAATTTAGCTGGTTTTCAGAAACGCCCTTTTTTATAAAATTGGCGAAATTTGCTTATGCATTTCAATCACAATGATGAACGGTTAGTTTATTAACCACCTTGCTGTTGTTTATCAAGATTTATTACCAACTGCCGAATGTCATAAATTTTTTGCTGCAAATTTTGCAATGGTAAATCCTTATGGGCAGCCAAAACAAAAGCCACTTAACTAACAATGGGCGTTGCTTTCTTTGGCCGCCGTTACTTTTGCACTTTGGGCACAGGTGTAATTTGCGTTTTTTCTTTGGTGTATTCGTGTTTATATCTACTATGCGCATATTACAAACAAATTTTGTATGCTTATGATAGGTAGTAACGAAGTTGCATTTTTTACCGCAACTTCGTTTCAGCTAATATAGTAATTATTCTGTTTTAACCTTTCACCGCACCCGGTATAGATTGCCCGGCGCATTGGTTTTTATTAAACGGTTTAACTCTTTAACACCAATTGTTCCGTTTGGTGTTGCTAAACAGGAACAATTTGACTGGTGCCTTGCGCAATAACCGTATTCATTGGCTTTAACCATCTACTCTACACCAGCAATGTTACCAGACTGATAACCGATATTTATCCGGTAGGATATCAAGTGAATATTTTACAAAGAAAAACCAAGTAAAAAAATGTCAAAAAAAGATAGGGGCGGATGTTATCATAAAAGGTTTTAGGATCACCCATAAATTTTTATGGTGTTTTGCTTAAAAAAATGCCTGTAACAAGGTACAAATATAATTAAAATGAAAACCCTAAGTTAATACCCAGGCCCCTGATGCCGGCAAAAGGGCCGCTGGCATGCGCGGTAACGCCGCTATTGGTAACGGTAGAACTTTTAATATAATTATGGTTTAATAAAACAAACTTGCTGTCAATATCGTCTTTAAGCTGCTGTTTATCATTGGCCGATAAGGCACTTAGGTCTGTATTACCAATTACATCGCCACTCATATTGCCGTAGTGTAAACCCAGTATATACACATCTAATGATATCTTTTGGGCTATAAGCCATTTGGCGCCAATCATGGCACCACCGCCTATTCCATTTAATGTAGTAGTTAAAGGCACATTTACATTATTGCCGTTGCCAACTGTATAAACATATGGATAATTAACTTTCATACTGTTATATCTGCCATATAATGAAACATAAAACCCACGGGGTCCATCGTGTTTGCCGGTATAAAAACGTGCTTCGGCGGTAAACGTTTGATTTGAGGTGCGGGTATTTTTGTAATCAATATTGTCGCCGTCATCTGATATTTTATCACCTATGGATTTTATTAAAGATACATCGCCAATGCGGGTATCTGGCATAAATTTATATCCTGCTGATATAGTGATCTTACGGGCAACCGAACGTTCATAGTTAAAACTGTAATTATGCAATACTAACGACGATAAGTTAACCTGGATATTGTTTTTTTTATAATCGCTGTTTTGAGCCGATACGTTGCCGATACAGAAGCATAGTAAAATGCTTAAAAATACAGTAGTTGTTTTTAAAAATGATGGTAAGTTTTTTTGCATACTGTTTGTGGTTAATAGTTTGGATTTGGTTGGTTTACCTGGTGAAATTACAAAAGTGTTTTAGCTTACACAATATTCATGTTAAAGTGTAATTATCTTATTTTTAAGTTATTATATTGATAGTCGACATTGATCGGTTAATTTATTATTTTTTTTCTTAAGCTTAATCAGCCACATAAATAGCCAAGGTATTTACTGAAACTGCCGAGATATACGTTTGGTGATAAACGGTCCGGAACAAAAGCCCAGCAAAATAGCTGTGGTGTTTAAGATTGATGATGTTGGATAAAACTTTTCGGGAGTAATAAAAAGGTTTATAAATCCGGAAGTGCATTGGCGGCAACAGGTGTATTTGAAATGGTTCTTTTTGATGATTTTTGAATAACTGGCAGTGCATAGCAAAATGAAGCGCCTTTGCCTTTATTATTTTCAACCCAGATGCGGCCATTCATTTTGTCGATAAAATCGCTGCATATCATGAGGGCTACACCTGCGCCTTTTTCTTTTTCACTGCTGTATTTCAGGTCTATCTTGAAATTGAATATCCCCGGTAGTTTTTCTGGAGAAATGCCTTTGCCCTCGTCCTGTACACAAACCGTTACCTCATCGGGGGCGCCAAAACCGGTAATGGTGATACAAGAATTCTCTGGCGAAAATTTGATTGCATTATGTATAAAATTGCGATGGATAAATTGTACAAGTTCTTTATCAGCATCAATATGAATGTTGCTATCTACATTGTTTATTAATGTAATCTTATTTTCCCGGGCTATAATAGCAAATGGCTGTAAAGCCTCGTCTATAAGTTCCCTTAGTGGTAGTGCAACGGGGCTATAGCTAAAGCCGGATAGTTGTTGCTTTATCCATTGTAAAATATTTTCAAAAATCTCCAGCGCTATGTCTGACGAACGTTCCATGGTTTCTACCAGCATCATCAATTCTTCGTGGGTAAACGCATCTGCATCCTTTAAAACAGTAGCCAGGGTTTTTAGTGAGCCAAGGGGCTGCCTGAAATCATGCGCGAGGATAGATACCAGGCGGTTGTTAAATTCATGATCAACTTCCAGTTTCTGGTTGCGCAGTTGCACTGTGCGGTTCAACTCTTCCAGAGTTTCGTTATGCCGGCGTTTAAGTCTGTATAGGCGGTAAAATATGCCTACTGAAAGCCCGGTAAGCAAAAGCAAAAACCCAAAAACCAACATCAGGGTATAGCGGTTTTCGGCCCTTGTTGTTAGCGCCTCAATTTGCTGATCTTTTATGGCGTAGTCAATATAATCAAGTCCCGACGTATTGTTAAATACTTCTTCGGCTTCATACAGTTCCAGCAGTTTGCTACTATAACGTTGCGCCTCGCGCAGGTTGTCTTGCTTGTAGATATTGTACAGGCTTTTGCCAAAAACTTTGCCGTAAAAATGATAACCCTTTAACTCCGATATTGCCAGCCCCTGTTTATAGTAGTAGATAGCTTTTGTACTATCCGTAAGGATAAAAAGGTCGCCGAGGCTTTTTAGTATATCAAGGGTTACATAGTTTACATCTAATGCTATGCCCTCGGCGGCGGCCTTTTGCAATTGCATTATGCCTTGCTCGCGTTTGCCATTTTTGAGGTAAATATTTGCCTGTACCTGGTCGGTTACCAACAATACCCGTTCATCTTTATACTTAGTAGCAATGCGGCGCGCCCGGTCAAGGTATATCCTGGCTAGATTTTCACTAACCGAATCGGGGTACAACAACAAATAATTACAGTACAGCAAAGAGATGATCGAATCTTTTTTAAGGCCTGCTCCCCGGGCTAATGCCTGCTTTAAAGCTTCTATGGCTTTTTTGTCTTCTTTACGTTCGTTAAAAACAAGTGCAATGTTCATTAGGGTCTGAACGATATTGGCCGAGTCGTGTAATACCAGGTAATGGTTATAGGCATCGTTATAATACCTAAGGGATAGTTGAAGATTGCCTCGCAGGTCATAAACTATTCCTATTACGTTAAGGGCGTCGGCCTCACCTTGCTTGTATTTTAACCTTGTAGAAATAGCCCTGGCAAGCTTTGCGTAGTAAAATGAGTTATCAATGTTTTTTTCATACATCAACATCCCCAAACGGTTAAGGGCGTCAACGTATTTTATACTATCGGTTATTAAAGGAAGTTGTTTTTGGATCTTGTCAATATCTTTTAATTGGCAAGAGCCGGCTTTACCCGCAAATATCAGCAACAATAAAAGGCTTAAGTGCTTCTTCATTTTATAAATCAAGCTGTGCAGGGAAATAAATCGACAGGATGAATATATGTAAAATTTTTAGTACTAAACAATATCCCGATATATAAAATACCTTGCCAATATTGTCTTTTTTTGCAGTTATTGGCTATTTATTGATAATTTCCCCTATTTTTTGATTTTTTGCTTTAGGTACTTTAAATATTTTTTATCATCAAATTTAACTAATAATACATGGGCCGCTTTTTTATACCGGTAATAATTGGCATAGGCGGCAACTGTGTTTTCAAATGATTTGTTGAAATAGCTGATGCCGAAGCAATTTGCCTGTTTTTCATAGCGCATTTGCTTAAATGCCGTAGCTGGATTATATAATCAGTTGCCTTGCCAGGAATTGCCCGGCATAATTAACCATAAAGTTTTAAACGTTGTTGCGATATTCAGCGATAAAAAACATCAAACAAACTTACCTTTACAAGCTATCCGGGTTCGGGATAAAATTCATGAACGCCTGGAATTTGGCATAGTAATTTTGCATGTTAAGCTGATAGTAGTAAGCGCCTCGTTTGGAGCCGGCTTTATCTTTATCGGCCAATTTAATAAGCAGGCCTGTAGCCAGTACTCTTTTACTAAAATTACGCTTATCAATAGTAGTATTAAAAACACTCTCGTACAGGATCTGTAATTGTGGTATAGTGAATTTTGTAGGCAGCAGCTCAAACAGGATGGGATGCATAGCTGCTTTGTAACGGATACGTTTGCGCGCCTGTTCAACCATTTCCTGCTGATCGAATATCAGTTTTGGCACCCGTTTTAGCTGGAACCATTCGGCGTGATAATCGGCGCTTATCTGGGTTTCATATTTATGAATGTCAATCAAAGCAAAATAAGCTACCGAAACGGTGCGCTCCAGTGGGTCGCGGTTTGGATCGCCGAAGGTGTATAATTGTTCAAGGTACACGCCTTCAAGACCTGTAAGCTGTTTAAGGATACGGTTGGCCGCCTGGTCAAGGCTTTCATCGTTCTGCACAAAACCACCCATTAAGCTCCAGTTGCCCTTTTCGGGCTGAAATCCTCTTTTGATCAGCAATATTTTTAAAACCTCCCCGTCAAAGCCAAAAATTATACAATCTACAGCTAATAATAACCTGGTTTGTTTCGAATACTTCTGCATTTTTATTGTAAAGGTTTATAACAAAAACAAATATATAATAACATTTGGGATATGTGAAGCCTTGGTTAAGCCCTTGCTTGCGGATAAGGTTTAATTAGTGTGTTTAAGACGGTAATTTGACAAAAAATAAAGAAAAATTCGCAAAGAATTTTTTTAGCAGTACCTTGACGAGGGAGCAGGTGAGGCCTCTATTCTCCCCAGGCTGTAATTACCAAATCGCGGCTGCCGCCATAATTACGGTGTTCGCATAAATAAATACCTTGCCAGGTTCCAAACGCCGGCCTGCCGTTGCGGATTGGTACTGTTACTGAACTACCCAGCATGGCGGCTTTTAAATGGGCGGGCATATCGTCTGGCCCTTCATCATCGTGCCGGTAGTCGGGATCGTTTTCGGGCACGGCTTTGTTAAAATACATCTCAAAATCCATGCGCACAGTTGGATCGGCATTTTCATTAATGGTGAGCGAGGCCGAAGTATGTTGAATAAAAACCTGTAACATACCTACCCTCATACTGGCTATTTGAGGAAGCGCCTGTAGTACCTCGGCGGTAATTAAGTGAAAACCTCGTTTGCGTTCGCGTAGTCGGATAGCTTGCTGATGGATTTGCATTTTTAAAACTGTAGTTAGGTAACAAATTTAGGGAGTATTAAGTTAAGAATGTATTATTCTGAATAGCTATAATATTGTTTTGCCAAAACAAATTAATCTTTAGGTTTATTTTAATTATTACTTTAAATTTCGCAAAACGCAAAGTAAATTGCGTCTTATAACCTATTTATGTCAGCAAATATTGGTCCGTCTGCCCAAACGCTTAAAGCATTGGAAACCGTTCCGGTTTCTATAGCTATCCTGTCGCCGCAATTGCTGATACTAACCGCCAGTGATCAATATTTAAGGGAAACAGAAACCATCCGCGAAAACATAGTGGGGCGCTATGTTTTTGACGTTTTTCCGGATAATCCCGATACACCGGAGGCTATGGGGGTATTTAACTTAAATGCCTCGCTGCAATCGGTGTTGCTTAACAAGCAGCCACATAAAATGGCCATACAGCGTTATGATGTGCCGCACCCTATGGTTGCAGGGCAGTTTATAACACGATATTGGGAACCTTTAAATACACCTGTTTTTGACGATGCCCATCATATCCAGTACATTATTCATATGGTTACCAATGTAACCGATAAGGTATTGGCCGATGAGCATCTTGCACTGTCAAAAGAAGAACTTATATCGCTTAATCATAAATTGAACGAGGCCAATCATGAAATACAGGCAACGGTAGAAGAGTTGGAGGCCAGTAACGAAGAGCTATCGGCAATACGGGAGCAATTGCAGCACACCAACATATTATTAGAAGAGCGGGTAACCAGGCGTACCAAACAGTTATTTGAAAGTGAATTGAATTTACGTACCCTGATAGCAACTGCACGAAACCCGCTGGCTATATTAAGGGGGCGCAACTGGACAGTTGAAATAGCAAACCAGGCAATTGCCGATATTTGGGGTAAAGTTAATGGTGACATTACGGGGAAACAGTTGCTGAAAATACTGCCCGAATTAGAAGGCCAGCCCTTTGCGGCTTTATTGGCCAGGGTTTATGATACCGGCGTTAGCTACGGCGAGGATGAGGAAATATTTTACCTGGATACGCCGGACGGTACTGTTGTTAAATATATAAGCTTTTACTACGACCCTTTGTTTGATACAGATGGAAATGTAACAGGCGTAGTAGTTGCCGCTAACGATATTACAGGGCTTGTTGAAGCCCGGCAGTTGTTAGAAAAAAGCTATGACGAGCAAAAAGTGCTTAATGAAGAGATAGGCGCATCAAACGAGGAGTTAGCTGCTGCAAATGAAGAGTTGCTGGCCACCAACGAGGAACTGATACAAGCGAAGGCGAATTTAAGCGCTAATATTGTTGAACTGGCCGAGCGTGAGGCTAAGCTAAGCTATATGCTGGCCGATGCTCCTGTTGCAATTGCTGTATTGAAAGGCCGCGACTTTATTGTTGAATCGGCCAATAAAAAGGTTTTAGCGGTATGGGGAAAAACCAACAACATTATTGGTAAGCCCCTGCAGGAAGCAATACCAGAGTGGATTGGAAGGAAGTATTTGAATTTGCTTGGAAATGTATATGACAGCGGCAAACCTTATTACGGCAACGAAGTTAAAACCTTGTTGGAGCAGGATGGGAAAATTGAGGAGGTATACTCTAATTTTGTTTATCAGCCATTAAAAAACCCGGCAGGTAAAACTACCAGCATTATGCTGCTTGCCCACGTAGTAACCGAGCAGGTAAAAGCCCGCAAAGCCATTGAGCTGGCCGAAGAGAAGCAACGTATTGCTGTAGAGGCTGCCGATATGGGTACCTGGTACATTAATGCAACTACAAGGGAATTAGTTACAAATGGCAGGCTTAGGCAGTTGTTTGGTTTTAATGCCGACGAGGAAATGCCATACGACGCCGCTGCCCTGCAAATACCCGAGCCATACCGCGAAAGGGTACTCGGCTCCATCGAGCATTCTATAGCAACGGGTGCGCTGCATCAGATTGAGCATCCGATTATTGGTTATCATGATAAACAAACAAGGTGGGTAAAAGCCACCGGTAAGCTGTACGAAGCGGAGCCTGGCAAGCCCCCGCATTTTTCGGGTGTAATGTTTGATATAACCGACCGCCGTGAACAGGAACAACGTAAAGACGATTTTATAAGTATTGCCAGTCACGAGCTTAAAACGCCTATTACCAGCCTAAAAGCATCGTTACAATTGCTGGAGCTTATGAAGGATAATCCATCGTCGCAGATGCTGCCTAAGCTAATAGAGCAATCCAGCAGGAGTATGAATAAAATAAGCGCTTTGGTTGAAGACCTGCTGAACGTGAGCCGGATGAACGAAACCAAACTGCAGCTTAATAAAGCCCCGTTTAATATTGCCCAAATGCTGAACGTTTGCTGTAACCATGTACGTATTGCAGGCAAGCACGAACTGGTTGTTATAGGCGACGAACAATTAGTAGTAAACGCCGATGAGCACCAGGTAGATCAGGCTGTAGTAAACCTGGTAAACAATTCCGTAAAATACGCGCCCGAATCAAAAAAGATTTACTTCGTTATTGAAAAGCTGGATGGCTTTGCCAAAATATCGGTAAAAGACACCGGTCCCGGGATGTCAAAAGATAAGATAGGCCATCTTTTTGACCGTTACTACAGGGCCGAGCCTGCCAGTTACCAAAACGCGGGCCTTGGCCTTGGGCTATACATCAGTTCAGAAATTGTAAAACGCCACGGTGGCGAAATTGGTGTAGAGAGTGAATTAGGGCATGGTAGCACGTTTTGGTTTACATTGCCGCTGGAGTAGGGGGCAGCGGTACATGGACCGAACATCCCGAGTAATGAAATTTGGGTTAACATAACTTAACATATTTCAGATAGAGTATTTGTAAATATTTGATAATTAACATTTTATATTTTATCATGGTTAACACTGGAAAGACAATCTTTTGGCTCTTTTTATGTGGATCACCAATTGCAGCTGTCAAATACTTAAAGTACCAGAAATATCCGCCGCGTTGTTTATTGACTTTTTAAGGATTGACTATTTAGATGTGTTTGCCCTGCTTTCATCTTTAACCTTTTACCTTTCGCCTTTCACCTTTTCCCTTAAAAAAAGTTTAAATTTCCTGTAACCAATTAAAATTACGGCGGTCTCCAATATATAACTAACGCAACCAGGCCTTTTTGAACGCACTAAGTGATAACACGATCATGCTCCGGGTAAAGGCCGGAGATTTGGATAGGATGGGGCTGCTGTTCCAAAGGCATTACCGTGCCTTATACGGCTTCCTGTTTCACATGACCTATCAGCGCGAGGCCAGCGAGGATATGGTACAAATCGTGTTTTACAAAATGCTCAGGTATCGTAGCAGCTTTACAGGCGAGGGCGAGTTTATGGCCTGGATGTACCAGATAGCCCGCAATGTGTTAAAAGATAATGCCAAAAAAGGTGGCAAACAAGGCGTATACCAGGACATAAGTGAATTGGCCGACAGGTTGCCGGGAGGCACCAGCGCCGATGAGCATCTGGAAAAAAAGCAGGCCAATGCGGGGTTATATAACGCTATGGAAAAGTTGAGCGATGATAACCGGGAGATACTAACGCTCAGTCGTTTCCAGGAGCTGAAGTACCAGGAGATAGGGCAAATTTTAGGTATTACCGAAGGGGCCGCTAAAGTACGCGCCTTTAGGGCTATGCAGGAGTTAAAAGATATTTACGCCAAAATGGAACGTTAAACAGATGAAGATGAATTGTGCGCAATACGAAGAAAAATTTAGCGGCTATATAAGCAATGAGTTAACCGCCGCCGAGCGTGATGAGTTTGAAAAACACGTATCGGGTTGCCAGGATTGTATGCAGGAACTTGCCGAAATGCAGCAGGTTTGGGCTTTAATGGGCAATATGCAGGCACCGGAACCGGGTGCCCACATGGAACTAAAGTTTAAAGCCATGCTTGATACTTACAAGGAATCGGTTGAAGAAAGCAAGCCAGCCTTTAGCATAAAAGAACAAATTGCCCGCTTATGGCAATGGCAGCAGCGCCGGCCGCTGGCATATAGCCTGCTTATAGTACTGGTTAGTTTTGGCACGGGGTACCTGGCTTTTAAGGGAAGCACCGCCGGCAAACAAGACGAGCAGTTGAAAGACCTTACATCGCAGGTACATGAACTGAAACAAACTATGATGCTGGCAATGCTCGAAAATCCATCGGCATCTGAACGGATTAAAGCGGTAAGCTATACCAGCGAGATTAAACATGCCGATAAGGAGGTTATTGATGCTTTATTTGCCACCCTTAACAACGATCCGAATGTGAATGTACGCTTAAGTACGCTTGATGCTTTAACCCAGTTGGCCGCGCACCCGGAAGTGCGGCAGGGGCTGATAGCATCCATCGTTCAGCAGGATTCGCCGCTGCTGCAATCGGCCATTGCAGATGTGATGCTGAAGCTGCAGGAAAAAAAGTCGGTTAATTCGTTCAAAGAGTTACTGAAACAAAAAGGACTAAACCCAGGTGTAAAAGACAAAATCAAACAAACCATAACACAACTCATTTAAAAACAACCATTATGAAACCAGTTTTAATTGCCGTATTTGCGGCACTCGGGCTATGCCTTGCTCAAAATGCTGCGCAGGCACAGGAGTATAAAGAGCATATTACCAAACAATTTACAGTGAGCGGCGGCACAATAGCAGTATACAACATTTGGGGAACCATTAAGGTTGAAGGCTACAGCGGCGATAAAGTATTGATGGAGATTGACGAAACCATCAAAGGCAAAACCCAGGCCGATGTCGACGTTGCTAAAAAAGAAGTTAAGCTGGGCTTTGACCAGAAAGCTGATAGCGTGATTGCGTACACAGCCGAACCTTATGATACCCGGCCGCATACCTGGAACCGGAATGATGAAGGCCACCGGAGAGATTATATTGTACACCTGGATTATACCATCAAAGTGCCCTTTAATGCAAGCCTGGCAGTATCAACAGTAAACGATGGCCACATTACCGTTAAAGATGTATACGGATCATTAAAAGTGAACAACGTAAACGGCTCGTTAGAGATCATCAACGCTAAAGGTACCACAGTTGCCCGTACCGTAAATGGCCCGGTAACAGTGAATTATTTGGCCGTGCCTCCCGGCGAATCATCGTATCACACCATCAACGGGCAAATGAATATTACCTATCCTGCCAACCTATCGGCCGACCTGACCTTTAAAAGCATGAACGGGCAGTTTTTTACCGATTTTCCTGATGCCCAGGTAATGCCGAGTAAAGTGGTTAAAACTGAAGCAAAAAGCGGAGCCGGTACTACCTATAAGCTCAGCTCAAACTCCGATGTCCGCATTGGTTCGGGCGGTAAACTATTCAAATTCGAGACCCTTAATGGGAATATTTATATCAAAAAACAACAATAACGAACGATAAGATGAAAACGATAAAATTTTTAAGTGTATTCGCGATAGCCCTATTGATAACTGGCCGATTGTGGGCACAGGAGCAACTGACTGTTCCGCTAAGCGATCCTGGCAAACCCTTTAAATTAAATGTAGGTTTGATAGACGGATCCATCACGGTGATAGGCTACGAAGGTAAAAGCATTGTAGTTGAAGGCCAGGTGGACGAAAAACGTAAGGACCGTGATAAGGAAAAGGAAAAAGTAGCCGGGATGCACCGTTTAAACAGCAACGGCATGGATATCAGCGCCCAGGAAAATAACAACCAGGTAACGGTACACAGCAGCATGGGCAAACCGGTTAACCTAATCATAAAAGTACCTAAAACTACATCCACTTTTAAAATATCAACTGTAAATGGCGGCGATATTACAGGCAGCAACCTGGATGGGGAGTTGGAAGTGAGCAACGTAAATGGTTCTATAAAACTTACAGATATCTCCGGTTCAGTGGTAGCCACAACCGTAAACGGTCCGGTAATAGTTACCTTTAAATCTATCGACCCAAAAGCAGCTATGGCGTTTTCGACCCTGAACGGCAAAATAGATGTTACCTTTCCGGCAAGCCTGAAGGCCAATGTAAAGCTAAAATCAGACAGAGGTGATATTTTTACCGATTTTGATGTAGCCACCGAACAACAAAAACCCAACGTAACCCGCACCAATAAAGACGGCATGTATGGCCTGAAAATTGACGAATGGGTATACGGCAAAATAGCCGGCGGCGGCCCCGAACTAATGATGAAAACCACCTTTGGCGCGGTGTATATCAGGAAAGCGAAGTGAGGTTTTTAGTTGATTGGGTGAGTGGTTGATTGAGTTGGAGTGAGTTGATTAGGTGATAGGGTAAAAATAAGTTCACCAATTGACACAAGATTCTTGTCGACGCATCTAAGCCCGCTCTAACCTGGCCAACCCAATCAACTTACTCCAACTTAATCAACCCAATCAACCACTCACCTAATCAACCAACTCCCATGTTCAAAAACTACATAAAAACAGCCTGGCGCAATTTGGTCAAGAATAAGTTTTATTCGGTTATCAATATTGCGGGCTTAACGCTTGGTTTGGCTATTGGTATCCTGATACTCATTTGGGTGCAGGATGAGTTAAGCTTTGATGGTTTCCATGCCAAAGCGCCGGATATTTACCGGCTGGAGTTGTTTGGCGGCACGGGCGCCAGCAGGCAGATATATAGTGTGGGCGTAGCGCCAATCGGCCCTATGGCCAAGCAGCAGTTGCCCGAGGTGAAGGAGTGTGTACGCATTTCCGGCAACTACAATTTTTCGCTGTATAAGTACAAGGATAAGGTTTTTGGGGATGAGAATGCCGCCTTTACAGATCCTTCGTTTTTTTCGATGTTCGATTTTCATTTGATAAAGGGCAACGCGGGCAAGCCATTTAATGATGATAATTCAGTTGTTATTACCCAAAAAACTGCGCAAAAATTTTTCGGCAATCAGGATCCCATTGGTAAAGTCATTATTGCCGATGGGAACAAAGCCAATTTTACAGTTAGCGGCGTAATAGCTGATTTCCCCAAAAATTCCAGTATCAATTACGATATGCTAATGCCCATGAGCTTTCACGAAAAGGCTATGCTGGCAAACAAAAACGACCTGAGTAATAATTTTAGCTTTTTTAATTACGAAACCTATTTACAGCTTAAACCGGGGGCTGCAACCAAAGCGCTTACAACAAAAATACGGCAGATTCACCTTAACCATAAGGCTGATGATACCGATGCCGAATACCTGTTGCTGCCCATAGCAAAAATGCATTTGTACAATGCCGATATGAGTGATAAGGGGATATCCACCGTACGCATTTTTATAATTATAGCCCTGCTTATACTGGTTATCGCCTGTATCAATTATGTAAACCTTTCAACTGCACGGTCAATGCTGCGGTCAAAAGAGATCAGTATGCGTAAAATTATCGGCGCGGCAAAAATGCAGTTGTTTATGCAGTTTATTGTAGAAACAGCGCTATTGTTTTCATTTGCAGCCTTATTAACCATTGGGCTGATTTTTATATTGATGCCTATGTTTAACCATTTGCTTAATAAAGAGATGGTTTTTAACCTGGCCGATTATCATGTGTGGTTAATTTTGCTTGGCGCTATAACAGGCACGCTTGCTTTATCCAGCATTTACCCGGCTTTGCTGTTGTCATCTTTTGAGCCTTTGAAGGCTTTAAAAGGGAAGATCTCCGCAGGTCTTGGCGATGCGCTATTCCGCAAAATATTGGTGGTAACCCAGTTTGTGTTTTCGATAGTGCTCATCATCGGCACCATGGTGATTACGGGGCAGTTAAATTACATCCGCCAAAAAAAACTGGGCTATGATAAGGAGAATGTGATTAGCTTTTGGATGCGCGATATGGTGCCGCATTATGATGCGGTGAAAGCCGAATTGTTGAAACAACCCGGCGTATTGGCTGTCACCCGGTCGAACCAAAATATAGTGCGCTTTGGAGGTTTTACAGGATGGCTGGATTGGGATGGTAAAGATCCTAAACAAAACATGATGATTCACCCCATAGCGGTAGACAAGGACATGGTGTCATTTTTTAAAATGAACCTGAAAGAGGGGACTATGTTTACCGGCTCTGTAATTGATACATCGCATTATATTTTAAACGAGGCGGCCATCAAAGAAATGGGCATGAACAACCCTATAGGCAAAAGTTTTACCATGCAAGGGGTTAAGGGCACTATCATAGGCATAGTTAAAGATTTTCATTACGCATCTATGAAAGTGAAAATTGCACCTGCCATGTTTTGGTACAAGCCCGCGTACCTAAACACCATCTACATTAAAACCACTGGTCGCGATGCGCAAAAGGCAATAAGTGCGGCCGAAAAACAATTTAAACAGTATAATGGCGAATACCCGTTTGCCTACAATTTTTTGGATGATCTTTTCAATAAAATGTACCAAAGCGAGCAGCAGGAAGGTAAGCTATTCAGCTATTTTGCAGGTATTGCTATATTTATATCATGCCTTGGCTTATTAGGTTTGGCCGCATACACCGCCCAGGTGCGTACCCGCGAAATTGGTGTACGCAAAGTGTTAGGTGCAAGTGTAAGCGGCATAGTAAGCCTGCTGGCCGGCGATTTTATTAAACTTGTCTTGATAGCTATCCTTATCGCGTCGCCGCTGGCCTGGTACGCCATGTATAAATGGCTGCAGGATTTTGCCTATAAGATAAACGTAAGCTGGCTGGTATTTGTATTTGCCGGGTTTATGGCGATACTTATCGCATTTGCTACCATAAGTTTCCAGGCGGTTAAAGCCGCGTTGATGAACCCGGTAAAAAGTTTGAGGAGCGAATAGACGAAGGTGAAAGGTAAAGGGTTAAAGGCAAAAGGTATTGGAATGCTTTTTACCCTTTATTTTTGCTCTTTCGATAGGTGGTAGCTAAAATAAGTCATGCCGGGTGGTAAAATTTCGCGAAACACTGAAGGTGGAATAACATACAAAAATAAAAGACTGTCATGCTGAGTGTTAAAATTTCGCGAAATTCTGAAGGTGAAATGACATACTTTTGTTAACGCTGTGCAGTGTGGCCGGTCGAGTTATAGTGCTTCGTGCCTGTGTCTGAGTATGGTTCCGAAGATAGAGTCTGAAGGTATGGTACGATCCTGTTTACAGTGATTTGTCCGATGGGTAGCCTGTTTTTCCTTATACTCCTTCGGGCACAGCTTATTTAAAACAAGCTTGATATGGAAAAAATGCGTACACATGCAGCCGGTATAGATATTGGCTCCCGTCATGTTTTCGTTGGCCTGGAAAGCGGCCCTGTCCGTAGCTTTGAAACCTTTACCGGCGATCTGGTAGCACTTAGTAAATATTTACTGGAGAACCGGGTAACTACAGTGGCGATGGAAGCTACAGGTGTTTACTGGTATGTACTTCATGATATCCTGTCAGATGCAGGGTTAGATGTGTGGCTGGTCGACGGCCGCCAAACCAAACAGTTGCCTGGAAGAAAGACAGATGTGAAAGACTGCCAGTGGATCCAGCAGTTACATAGTTATGGTTTACTGAACCGTTGCTACGTTTCTGAGGGGCTGCTCAAGGAGCTACGTAGTTACCAGCGATTACGTGAAGACCACCTCCGGAGTGCCTCGATGCATATTCAGCATATGCAAAAGGCCCTGATCGAAATGAATATCCGTTTACCGGAAGTATTAAGTCAGATACATGGGGCCAGTGGAAAAGCCCTTATAACAGCAATCCTTTCCGGTGAAAGAGACCGTTATAAGCTGCTTGCTCTCTGCCACAAAAAAATCAAAGATAAAAAGAGCGAAGAAGTATTAAAGGCTTTGGAGGGCCATTACACGCCACATGGGCTTTTTGCCCTGGAGCAGGCTTATAAGGCATATCTTTTTTATCAAGGCCAGATCTTGGAGTGTGACCGGAAAATAGATAGCACCTTGCAACAGATTAATAAAGACAAACAACTACCGCCCGGTACAAATACCGGAAATAGAAAACCGATCAGGCACAATAAGCCCCAGGTTAAAGACCTTGGCGGGCATTTGCTGAAAATATTTGGTGGCCGGGATGCCACCAGGCTTCCCGGCTTTACAGATTATAACTGGTTACAGTTATATACAGAAATTGGAGCCGATTTAAGCCAGTGGTCGACGGAAAAACGGTTTGCCAATTGGCTTGGGGTATCTCCCGGTCAGAACCGTTCGGGCAAGAAAAACAAAAGTAAAAGCAAAGGAAAACCTACCGCCGGCCAGATATTCAAGGAAATGGCGTGCGGCTTGCTAAACAGCAAATACATTGGATGGGGAGCATTCGCCAGACGGTTAAGAGGAAGAAAAGGTCCGGCGATAGCCATCAAAGCAACTGCCAGAAAATTGGCTATTCAATATTGGCGTTTAATGGTTAAAGGGAGCGATTTTGTAGAAAAAGGCATAGAGGCATATGATAACATGCTTAAAGAGCAGAAGCAAAGGTATTTACAAAAGCTCGCTATCGAATTTAATGTGGACTTAGTACCTATATAATTCGATATGTCATGGGTAGGAACGAAGCATCTATTCGCCAACTTTTCTATCGGTCATTCATAGCTGATAGATCCTTCGTTCCTCAGGATAACAGGGAAATTGGATATGTCATAAGTAAAACTAATGCATGTGATTGCCGCTCTAAATCAATACCGTTTTCATACCAACAGGTTCTGTCACAAACCATCTGTTAATAAACCCGCGGATCAAATCAAGCAGCCCCTGTTTTTTTACCGGCTCAATAGCTGCTTTTTCAACAGGCAGTGCATGATCGTCAGGTGCATCGCCTTCCTGCATTTCTACCAGGATACTTTCTCGGATGGCGGGGTCGCGGTTTACAATATCGTCAAGTTCGGTAAGTTCATTAAAGGTAGCTGTACCATTCTTTTGTCGTTTAATTAAAATGTCGAAACGGTCTTGCAAAAATGTACGCCGTTCCAATTGTTTGTGGTGCTTCATGGTACTTTCACTTTATTAATCTACATGGAGCAAATCAAATGCCATGCTTTTATTTATCTGTATATCAATAATTTATGTTGATTTCGGCGTTTAATATTCGTTTCGTTTTGATACATCAGATGTACGCTTTCGGGCAGTATGATCTGCCCTGAATAGGTATACAGATTTGTGAGTAAATCCTGTGAATACTATACAAGTACATATCCACGTGTGATTGTAGGGGCAAAATTCCCCGAAACTATCGAAGGCGGAATGATGTATATCCCTGGCGGCGAAGACTTACCCCGGAAAAAGGTCTTTTAAAATTACTATTGAATAAATAGTTAATTGTCAAATTTTTAACTATAAAAACCCTCTTTCCTGGCGCTTTCGTCGTTGAAGGCATTTTTGTACCCACAGGGACCTGCGGGTACAAAAATGTCTTGAAGTTCCGCTTGTTTTTTACCGGTCTGAACCGGGGAATTGTTTGATCTCTATATTCCTGAAATCAACCGGCTGGCCCTCACTTTGCAGGGCAATAAAGCCGCTGCTTAATAATTTTCCATCTTGTTTGTACTTTGGATCGTAGCCATTGGCTACGCCGCCTCCAATGGACGGTTTTGAATATTGTAACACAGTATCGCCGTTGATGATATGTGTAACTAATTTGTTGCCGTCAACTATTAGCTCGCCTTTTACCCATTGGTCGCCATCATAAGTTTTTGAGGTAGAACTGATGCAATGGTCGGGCCAAACCCTCCCTTTGTAAACCACATCGGTACCTGGCGAGCACATATTGCCTGTCGGTCTCGGTTTTCCGTCGCCAAGGCCGCCTAATAACTGCATTTCTATTGATATTGGCCAATCCTGGTCTTTTAGCATGGTCCTGGGGTCCTGCGAATGAAACATAACGCCGCTGTTAAGCAGGGTATAGTCGGGTGCGCCTTTTTGCTGTTTACCAACAAAACGGTACTCAAACCGCAGGCGAAAGTGCGAAAACGGGGTTTTGTAATACAGGTGGCCAAATTGATTGTCAAAATCGCCATATTGATCATACCTGATTTTGATTATGCCATCTTCTACCCTGAATGTATTGCCATAGTTTTCGCCAACCAGGTGATGATTGATCTTCACAAACCAATCCTTAATGTCGGTCCCGTTAAACAGCTTTTTCCAGCCTTTATCGTCGTTACCGGCGTCGGCCAGTTTTTTTGCCCCGGTACAGCCAAGTACCAGGAAGCAGGAAAATATTAAAAAATAGTGTGTTTTTTTCATGGCAGGTACGTGTTGTGGTTTGTTAACAGGTTGTTGTAAGGATACCAAAATAGTATTAAATTTAATAGCTATTTGTCGCCGGTTATGTTTTGGTTTGCCTAAAGATAGTATAAAAGGTTTTAATATTTTGGTTCTCCAGGGCATCTGTTGAAATATCCCGAGCTTGGCTGTTAAAAAGTAAACGCCCGGGTATTATTAAACCGTGGTAAAGAGTTCGTTTTTTTTGTCGATTTTTGACAGCGCTCAACATTGCAGACCATGAAAACTTTCCAATTTAAAATCCAGCTCGCTGGCACCGAAAACCCTGTAGTTTGGCGGCGGCTGCTGGTACCCGAAGACATTAGTTTTGATGAATTTCATATGGCGATACAGGCTGTATTTGGCTGGGATAGCAGTCATTTGTACCAGTTTTCGGCAAAAGGATGGGGTTCGAAGCCTTACTACCAGCTGCTTGACAATTACAGCGTTGGCGGCGATGAGCGCGACAGTGAAGATTACTTGATTGGTGAGGTGTTTAAGCGGGCCGGGCAAAAGTATACCTACATTTACGATTTCGGCGACGATTGGAAACACGAGATTTTGTTAGAAAAAACTACCGGAGAACAAGTGTTTGCACCGCATTGCATCGGCGGCGAGGGTGCCTGCCCTCCTGAAGACTGCGGCGGGGTTCACGGCTACTATCGCATGGTAGATATTGTAAACAACCCCAGCCACCAGGAACATAAAGAAATGCGCGGATGGATGGGCATCCCTAAAGGTGGCAAGTGGGATGTAAACGCCTTTGACCTTGAAGCGGCCAATAAGCGTTGCGCCCGCCTGGTAGGCGATGATGACGACGAAGAATAATTTGGGGTGTCGAAATTATAATTGATCCTAACACTTAAGCTATTGTTATTTAGATAGTTAATGGTGTTCGCCTCCGAACACCCTTGCATTTCCGTAAAAAACCGAACACTCTGGTTGCTTGTTAACCATACAGCGGTTACCTTTGCGGCATTATGCTGCAACGTGTAATAGCCTATTTATTGATCTTTTCGCTGGTATCGGTTAATTTTTCGCGCTTTTTTGTATACGCAGGATTTGAACTGAACAGGAATTACATTGCCACCAAGCTTTGCGAAAACCGGGCCAGGCCCTGGATGCATTGCGATGGCAAATGTTACTTCATGAAAAAGATAAAACAGGCTGAGGATAAGCAGGCCAGCGACGAAAGGCAGTCGCAAAAAAGCCTCTTCCAGGAGGTGTTTGTTATCAGTAGTACTGATGTTAAATTCCATTCCAGCCTGTTGCAAGTAATTGATACCCCGTATGATGACTGCCTGCCACCCACCCCGGCCGCAGTGATCTTCCAGCCCCCGCAGTTAGGATAAATTCCACCCGATTTTTCCCGGATGTTTTTTTGATTGATATGGCTTTGCTGCATGCTTTTGCGCAGGATAACTATGTCATTGCGAGGCACGAAGCAATCGCGAACTATGCAGTGCGCTTTGCGTCCGTGCAATTGCCTCCTGTGACTAAAGGATACTAATGCCATCACTAAGTCTTCATCCGGATACAATTTATTTATCCATCCGGAGGTAACTCCCCATACTTAATACATGAAAAAATTTTTCATTATATCTATACTGTTTTTAATACTCAAAACCCTGGCTTACAGCCAGGCTAAAATACAGGTCATGGTAATCGATGCCAATACCCACGAGGCCATTCCCGGCGCTATCATTGCCAACGCCGGCGGCGAAAAGCTGGGTTTAACCGATGCCAAGGGGCGATATAATATTGCAGGCTCAGGCATCAGTCAAATTAAGGTAACAATGGTAGGCTATAGTACACTCGTAGTTAGCGTTACCGGTGGTAAGGCAGATGTCGCTTTGGTACCTTCCACTTTAGATCTTCAGCCGGTAGTTGTAACCGCCAGCCGGGAAGGCCAGGCCAGGCAGGATGCGCCTATCGCCATCAGTAAAATAAACTCTACCCAGATAAAAGATACCAAAGCAACAGCCCTGTACCAGTTACTCAACAAAGTAGCCGGCGTTTACATGGTTGATCTGGGAAACGAGCAGCATACTATGGCTATACGCCAGCCTATTACTTATAATGCCCTTTACTTGTATATGGAGGATGGTTTGCCGATACGTCCAACGGGGATTTTTAACCATAACTCGCTGTATGAAATCAACATGTCGGGCGTTAAAGATATCGAGGTAATTAAAGGCCCGGCATCGTCGCTTTACGGCAGTAACTCCATTGGCGGTGCTGTAAACTTCATCACCCAGGGGCCACCCTCGGGCTATGCAGGCAACGTTTCTATCCGTGGCGATAACTATCACTACCGTAGGGTTGATGCGGATGGCGGCTTTAGCAAAGGCAAATTTGGCCTATACATAGGCGGCTACATCGGTCATCAAAAAGATAGCTGGCAAGATTATTCTGATTTTGATAAGTACTCGGCCAACTTTAAAACTACTTATGATTTTAACGCCGGTACACGGTTAACAACTTCTGCTGCTTATAATTACCTGAATACCCAGACGCCGGGAAGTTTGGATAGTGCCCACTTTTACAACAGAAGCTATGGCGCAAATCAGCGTTTTACCTATCGTAAGGTGGAGTCGTTCAGGGCCAGCACCAGGCTGGATCATCAGTGGAATGAAAAGAATGCGACGTTTGTTACTTTATTCTTTCGCCATAACTCAAACGCGCAGCTGCCAAGCTATTTTATATCCGACGTGAGGGATAATGCAGGTAACTACCTGAGTAGTAACGGGCAGGTGAATGATCAGCGTTTTCAAAGCTATGGATTGCTGGCGCAGCACAGGGTTAACTTTGATTTTCTGCATTCCAGGCTGATAGGAGGGGTTTACGTAGATGATAGCCCAAGTTCGTACTGTGCTCAATACCTTGATATTGATAAGGATGTACAGAATAACTACTACACCGGCTTTACAAACACAGGTAAATACATCGATGATTATCGTATCAAACTGTTTAACACAGCTGCTTACATGCAATATGAAATAAAGCCCACCGAGGCGCTGCGCATAGTGGCCGGTTTGCGGTACGATAGGGTGCATTACGCTTTTACCAATGGCCTGCCTGCCGGCAGCACAAAATACAAACAGCAGGAAACCAGTAACTTTAACATTGTGGCTCCTAAACTGGGCCTGACATACGATTTAGGCCGTAACAAAGGTTTTTACGCCAATTACAGTGTAGGCTTCCAGCCCCCAGAGACCGGCGACTTGTATAGTTCAAGGCAGCTAACTCCCTTGAAGCAAGCCACTTTTGATAACTACGAAGTAGGCGGATGGTTTTCGGCCTTTAACAAAATGCTGTACTTTGAAATGAGTTTGTTTGACCTGGAAGGCCGTAATGAAATCATCAGCCAGCTTTTGCCAGATAACACTACGCAGAATCAGAATGCGGGTGCTACCCGCCATCGTGGCATTGAGTACTCTCTAACACTGGCACCTGTTAAAGAGCTAACCTTCAGGTTTAGCGGCACCAATGCCAGGCATACGTATGTGCATTATAACGAGGTAGTTGCAAACTATAGCACTGGCGGTAACACTGTGATTAAATACGATGGCAATCGCATGAGTAACGCCCCGGCCTGGATTGCCAATTCCGAACTTACCTACAAGCCCGCCTATCTGCAAGGCTTCAGGATAGGGGGTGAGTGGCAGCACATTAACCAGTACTATACCAACCCGGCAAATACCAAAACTTATAGCGGTTATAATATTTGTAACCTGCGTTTAGGTTACGATGTTAAAAGCAGTGTGCTAAAAGGGGCGGGCATCTGGTTTAATGTATTAAATTTAACCAATAAACTGTACGCCACCACGGTAACCAGCAACCGGTATGGCGATACCTATAATGCCGCGGCGCCGCGTACTTATACCCTGGGTATCAGTTATTCATTTTCAAAATATTGACCCATGGCATCATCAGCAGTAAAAAGTAACTTTTATAAATGGCACAGGGTGCTGGGTTTAACCTCCCTTATCCCGGTTATCTTCTGGACGTTGAGCGGGTTATCGCATCCATTCATGTCCAACTGGTTCAGACCGACGATTGCGCGGGAGGTGTTTAAACCGATGCCACAAAGCAAAATGAAGCCGGTAATTACCATTCAGCAGGTAATGGACCGCAATCATATCGCCGCATTGCGCAATTTCAGTCTCATTAACTTTAAAAAAGGCACCTTTTACCAGGTGCTTGGCCTGGATAGTGTGTGCAATTACTATTCGGCAACCGATGGTGTATTATTATCGCATGGCGATACCGACTATGCCGAATACCTGGCCCGCTATTTTGTGCAGGATAGCATATCGGCCATTCAAATTAGCCTTCAGCGTAGTTTTGATAGCGAGTATCAACCTATTAACCATTTGTTACCTGTATTCAAAGTGTCTTTCGACAGGCCCGATGGTATGGACGTTTATGTAGAGACCGGGCAAAGCCGCATGGGTACATTTAATAACAACACGCGCAAGGCGTTTTTATCCTTGTTTGAGGAGTTTCATACCTGGCAGTTTTTGGCCCGGTGGGGTGGCGATACTTTCCGTAACGTGGTATTGCTCGTTATCATGAGTATCATGCTGTTTGCACTTATCAGCGGGTTAACGGTTTATGGGTTGATGTGGAAGAAGTTTAAAACCATCGCTCAAAAACGAAAAACCAGGGGAGATGACGACAAACGATTCCTGCACCGGTTTCACAGGCAGATAGGGCTTATCGTATCCTTTGTGATGTTCACCTTCGTGATTAGCGGTGCGTTTCACCTGGCCGTAAAGCTTCACAACAGTGGGCCGGTTAAGCCTGATTACGGGCAGGTGATTAAACGCGGACAATTGGGCATATCCAACTTAACACTACCCCTCGCCGATAGCCTTATCCGCAAGGTGGAGGTGGTTAGCTTCGGCGGCAATGCTTATTACCAGGTGACCGATGACCAAAAGGAGATAGTCTATTTTAACACTATAACCGGTAAGGAACAGCTTAATGCCGATGAGGATTATGCCCGGTTCCTGAGTACCTACTATCAGCCCCGGTTAGAAGCCGGGAAGTATTACGGTCGGGTTACGGTGCACCAGGTGAAGCAATTTGATAACGAATATGGTTTTATCAATAAACGCCTGCCCGTTGAGCGGGTGAGCTATCCTAATGGCGATAACTGGTACATCGAAACCTCCACATCTAAACTAGCCACCAAAGTAACGGGCGTAGATAGGGCAGAGGGACTTTCCTTTATCTTTCTGCATAAATACTTCGGGATGACCTGGGCCGGCAAAAATATCCGCGATATCGTGAGTATGCTTGCCGCTTTAGGGGTGCTGGTGGTATCTTTATTTGGCTTTGCTTCATTTATAAACAATAAATAACCATGAAAAGATTAATCATCATATTGGCACTGTCCGCATTTGGTTTAAGCAGCATTACGTCGTGCAGCAGCCCGGATACTAAAACCGTAGTAAAAACGAAGAGTAAATATACCTGCACCATGCACCCCGATTTAGCTTTTGATAAACCCGGCACCTGCTCCAAATGCGGGATGGAATTGGTGGAGCGGGATACAACGGCGGGGAAGTAAGTTTATCTTTTTGTATAATAAGATACTGTCATGCTGAGGTACGAAGCATCTACTCTAAGCCAAGCGTAACACCAGAAATGTTCGCGAATAGATGCTTCGTACCTCAGCATGACAGTCTTTTACTTTTTTGTCATTCCCATTCATAGTTTGGCGAAATTTTACAACTCAGCAAGACAAGTTTATTTTAAAGGAGGGTAGGCCTGTCCTCCTGAGCCTGTCGAAGGACGCGTGGAGAGGCCTTTGCCCGCAATGCTTCCGCGGAGCTCAGCATGACAGCGCTGTTTGTTGCATCGAATATTGATCCTCCCTCCAACGCAAAAAAGCCATCCTTTTCCGGGATGGCTTTTTATTTAAGGTTTGGTGCTGTTTTGCTGTTTTCAATAATGCCGTGCTGTTACGTATACTTAACAACAGCGGCATTTTAATTATTAAAACACAGCAACAGCATTCAAACAATTAAGCTTGTTTGGCAAACTGAACGTTAATTAACAGTTTGATGTCTTCGCCTACTACAATTGAGCCGGCTTCGGTAACGCCATCCCAGGTAAGGCCAAAATCTTTACGGTTAATTTTACCGCTGATTTCGAAACCTGCTTTGGTGTTACCATAAAAATCAGCAGCCGAACCGCCAAATTCTACATCTAACGATACTGGTTTGGTTACGTCTTTGATGGTTAAATCGCCTTTTAAAGCATATTCATCATCACCGGTTTTGGTAAATGAAGTTGATTTGAAGCTGATTTTTGGATAGGTTGCCGCATCAAAAAACTCAGCCGATTTCAAGTGCTCGTCGCGTTGAGTTTGGTTGGTATCGATGCTGTCGATATCTAACGTAAAGTCTATCTCGGCATTTTCAAAATCGTCGTTATCTGTGATTAACTCACCGGCAAAGCTTTTGAAAAAACCGCTCACGGTTGATATAACTAAATGTTTTACTTTAAATTGTACTTCTGAATGCATTGGGTCGATAACCCATTTTGTTGCTGTTTGTGTTGACATGATATTTGTTTTTTTTGTTGATACAAAGATAATACAAAATTAGATGTTTAAACATCTATTATTACTAATTTACAATTCTCAGACATTGAATGACAATTTGCCGACGTTGAATTACCAGTTTAACCATACAATTGCGCCATTGTTTAAATTAAAATCTACTTTTATATAATATAACACCAGCTTCATACCAATTTAACCGTCCAATGAGAAAGCTCTTTATCGTTTCATTCTTTATCATATTTGCCGCCCTTGCCGGGTGGACTATCGTCTGGAAACCCGCGGCCTGGTCGTTTGTGATTATGGTGCCTGTTTATGCCGTTGGTTTTTACGACCTGGTGCAAAAGAAGCACAGCATCGTGCGTAATTTTCCGGTGTTTGGCCACCTTCGGTTTTTAATGGAGGATTTGCGCCCCAAAATATACCAGTACTTTGTAGAAAGTGATACCAACGGTACCCCGTTCAACCGTCAAAACCGCAGTGTAGTTTACCAGCGCGCCAAAATGGTTGATGATACCCGCCCCTTTGGTACCGAGCTTGACGTTTACGAAAATGGCTACGAATGGCTTAACCACAGCATCGGGGCTATTGATCACCATACACTGGATATGGCCCCGCGCGTAAAAGTTGGCGGGCCCGATTGTAAGCAGCCTTATATGGCCAGTGTATTCAACATATCAGCCATGAGTTTTGGTTCGTTGAGCGAGAACGCTATACTGGCCCTTAACGGTGGCGCAAAACTGGATAACTTTGCCCATAACACCGGCGAAGGCGGCCTGAGCGATCACCACCTGCAGCCCGGCGGCGATATTATCTGGCAAATAGGTACCGGCTATTTCAGTTGTCGCCATAAGGATGGTACTATTGATTACGATGCCTTTGCCCAGCGCGCCGTGCTTCCGCAGGTAAAAATGATCGAGATCAAACTTTCGCAAGGCGCAAAGCCGGGTCACGGCGGTATTTTACCGGCAGCCAAGGTAACGCCCGAGATTGCCCGGATCCGTTTGGTAGAGATGGGGCAGGATGTAGTATCGCCGCCATATCATACCGCTTTTAGCGATCCTATTGGTTTAACCACTTTTATCAAAAAACTGCGCGACCTGTCCGGCGGCAAGCCCATCGGTTTTAAACTGTGCGTGGGCCATAAAAGCGAATTTCTGGCTATTTGCAAGGCCATGGTTAAAACCGGCATCTACCCCGATTTTATTACCGTTGATGGGGGAGAGGGTGGCACCGGTGCCGCCCCGCTGGAGTTTTCCAATTCGGTAGGTATGCCCCTGCGCGAGGCTTTGGCCTTTGTATATGATGCCCTTACCGGGTTCGATATTAAAAAACATATTAAGCTCATCGCATCGGGCAAGGTAGCTACCGGTTTCGACCTGGTGAAAAACTTTGCCATCGGCGCCGATATGTGTAACAGCGCCCGCGGCATGATGTTCGCCCTGGGATGCATCCAGGCGCTGGAGTGTAACATGAATACCTGCCCAACCGGCGTAGCTACCCAGGATAAAAGCCTGATGCGCGGCCTGGTAGTCGATGATAAAAAGGTACGGGTAGCCAACTTCCACAAGGCAACGGTAGGCAGCGCTATCCAGATGATAGGTGCCGCCGGCCTCACCAAACCCTGCGATCTGCATCGTATGTTCATCTACCGCCGCATCAACCACAGTCAGATACAAACTTATGCCGAACTGTTCCCCTATATCCCCAAAGGCAGCCTGCTGAACACCCCATATCCCGCCAGTTTTGAACTGGACATGGCCCTGAGCAGTGAAAATACTTTTTTACCGGATTATAGCGTGGTAACCAATATTGATTATAGTAATGTGAGTTCTTATACAGTATCAAGTAATTAATATCAGGAACAAAAAATAAGTCACGGAGAAATATGTCTCTCCTCCCTGTCATAGGCAGGTACGAAGCATCTAATCACGGGGCGCTATGTGTGGCTATTGGAGCTAATAAACACTCAACTTAACCGCCTACTCAAATATAATAAATAAAATAACGAGGTGCAAATGCAGTGCGGTATTTGCATTTGTATTTAGCTATAGGTTTGTATATAAAAAAGGGACGTGTTGAAAATAAATCTATTGATAATCAGGTTTTTATATAAAAACACTCTCCCTTCAAATGCACCTGCCGCACCCTTGCCAGCCCCTTGTCAACCCTCGCCGGCACCTTCCGGCACCCTGTTAAGCACCTGCCAAACGTGGTTTATTTTTTTCAATAAATCAACAAATTTAAAACTGGATTTTTGTTTTGGAACAATAGCCCTAAAATATTCATTAAGTCTTTTTTGGGGAGGTGATTTTTACTGACAAGGAACGCTGTTTTGGGAAAAAAACGGCGACCGGCCCGGGTAAAGGAGTCGATAGTTATGGGGGGAGGGCAATCAAATGCATTTTGTTGCATGGGTTGCTTTTTGTTGAAAAAACGATTTAGCAATTTGTGTCCCTTGTTTGCGAAATTCAACGCGCACCACTTTGAAATTAACGGTAAACAGGGAGCACCTACGGAGCCAATTTGCGGGTGGGTGCAAATGCTATAAACACGCGACTCTGCTATAGTCGGTGGGTGCTAAATCGTTCTGAAAAAGTTTCGGGGTTTAGAACAATCCTGCTATGCATTTACAGATTTTTATAATTCCGGCGGAGTACCGTGTTTGTGGTAAAAAAAGCAATAGTTTTTGGGCTCCCGTAGGTGCCTCCTGTTTTAAAGTGAATTTTCTGGCTTAAACCCCAATCACCTAAATTCAATTATTATATTTATTACCCCCATATTTGCATTAAATGGAGAAGTTAAGAAATTTTTACGCCCTGTTTTGGATCCTGGGTTTAACCCTGCTGATTTACGCTTTCTTTAGGATCAAACAGGAGATTTTCCGGCATAGAAAACCAGCTACAGAAATAAAAAAGCCCATCTCCTGACCATCATTGGAGGTATCCACAATCACCTCTCACAACCATCATTGGGATGAACGAAGCAATTCCCTCCCATGGGAGGGGCGCGATAGAAATGAGCGCAAAGGCAGGGAGGGGTTTAATGAACTATTTACTTTTTCGGGGAACGATTTAGCTGAGCGAAAACTATGTCATTGCGAGGCACGAAGCAATCGCTGAACTATGCCCGATGTTTTGTGGGTTGCGAAATTACCTTGTAGAAGCTACAACATCGGCCCGCTCATGGCCGCGGGAGGGCCTATCCCTTTTTGTCTTGAAACAAAAAGGACCAAAAGACCGAGCGTAGCGAGATAATGAGCACCTATAAAAAACAAACGACAGCGAATAATTCAAGTCAGCAGAAATGCTTTGCGCGCAAGGCCTCTGCCCTGCAAAACGGCCAAAACCTGGGCTGGAATTATTTTGCCCCGGTGCGCTTTATCCCCCGCACTTGCAAAAACTTCCTATGCCCTGCCACCGCACTACCCGCCATCGTTTTGGCCGTTTTCGCCCGAAGCTGTTCTGCTGACACTTCGGGAAGATGAGAGCTTCTTATTATCAATAACCCGCAGCTGAAATTCTGCTAATTCTTTAATTCTGCAAACGGCGTAGCCCTCTTGAACACCTTTGAAAAAACATTTACATGTGAAAAACTCTGGTTCAGACAAAAGAGCTTTTCCAAAGTCACAAGTCAGCCCTGCTCAATCCATTTCACAAGACTTGCGCTAAGGGGGGCAGATCCGGCATAATTCATTTTATTTTAAGGACAGGCCGCGAATTCGTGTGAATTTGATCTGCGCAATGCAGTCTGATTCGACACGCAATTAACCACGTGGATAATGGTACATTTTATTATAAGATACGGCGCAAGGCATTAGTCTGCCAGAAATCCATTTGGAATAAGATTTTAATCAGAATGGATTTATTCCACTTAATATCTTTTTTATTCCCGACTCGATATACTTAGATAAATTAATGTCTAATTCACGGATCCAGAAACCTTCGCTCGCCGGCTGTTTATACAACACCGCTTGATAGGTCATGGGATCTTGTCCCTGATCGAGATACACGAACACGAACTGGTCGGACCCACCGTACACGTCAATAACATAAAAAGGACGTTCTATACTAAATGTACGACCGAACACAGTAAGGTTTCTCCTGGCATACTGTTGTAACTCTTCCTGGGTATCATTTAAACCATAATCCAATACATAACAATAGTTGCCTGCAAGAGAGAGTAGTTCCCGGAGAGCAGCCGGAAAGGTATGCCCGTTGTTATATTTAGCTTCTAAACTGAGAATTTCCGCTTCAGTTATTGGCCCTAATGTTTTAACAAAACCAGACCCTTGATTTGTAACGGAACGATTGTTATTTAATAGTGTTAAATATTTGATATCCATAATCGATTTTTTGTCGATTTACAATCTTGTTATATCCTTGATGCTATTAACATCCGGATGAGCAATAAATTTAATATTCAAAAATTTTCCGTCTAATTTACAACATTTCCAAAGTCGCAAGTTAGCCTTTATTCAACCCATTTAACAAGACTAGCGCTATAGATAACCCCACAATCCTGTAATCTGAAAAATCTGCTTAATCCAAGTTCAGACAAATTTCCCCGCGTTAAGGACTGCAATGGATACCGGCCCCAAAGGCCATGTGTGCGGGCCGCTCCTAATGCCTGTGCAGTATGAATGAAAGGCCTGGCCCCGTTTCTACCAACGGGGAAACGCCCAAAGAGCATGATTGGATGGTATTGTCCGCAACTTTCTACACACTTTCCCACCCAAACCAAACTTATTTCGCAAATAATTCTTATCTTGTTTCCCCTTCTTTTTTTGAGGGGTTATAATTATGACTAACCACGAAATTAAAATAGCTTTCGACGAATACGATACTATTGAACAATTGGATAAAATAGATTACAGGCTGTGTCTTGAAGCAGCCGAAGCATTAAAAAACTCCCATTCGCCATACTCGAAGTTCAGGGTAGGGGCGGCGTTGCGGTTGCAAAGCGGCAAAATTATTTATGGCAGCAACCAGGAAAACGTAGCCTATCCCTCGGGATTATGCGCCGAGCGGGTCGCGTTGTTTTATTGGGGCGCCAACCACCCCAACGATCCGGTGGAAGCCATGGCTGTAACCGCCCAGACTGATGAATTTGAGCTTACCCGCCCGGTAACATCATGCGGATCGTGCCTGCAGGTATTGGCCGAAGTGGAAAAAAAACAAAACAAGCCCATCAAAATTATATTATATGCACAGCAGGGGCCTGTTTGGGTAATACAGGGCATTGAAAACCAGTTGCCCTTTTTGTTTTTTGAAGAGCGCCTTACTACATAAACGATGAAATTAAAACTGCTTTTATTGCTAATAGGCTGTGCCTTTACAGCTAATTTGTTTGCGCAGCAAGGGTTTCCGTTTGATAACGAGATCAGAGCCTTTAAGCACCAGGACAGCATCAGCTTCCCTAAAAAGAACGGCATTTTATTTATAGGCAGCTCATCCATCCGCCTTTGGGCCGACCTGGAACAACGCTTTGCCGGTAAGCCCATTATTAAACGCGGCGTTGGCGGCAGCACCATTGAGCAATTGGTTGATTATTATACACCCTATATCATGATGCCTTATAGCCCCCGCAAAATATTTATTTATGCCGGTGAAAATGACATCGCAGCCGGGAAATCCGGGCAGTTTGTAGCCGATGAATTTACTAAGCTATGGATGCTGGTACACAGGGAGCTGCCCAAAGCCGAGGTTTATTATATGTCGGTAAAGCCAAGCCCATCGCGCGCCAAATATTACGCCGAAGTGTATAAAGCTAATGGGTTGATAAAAGCCTACCTGAAGAATAAGCCTAAGAGTTATTATGTAGATTTAGTGCCGGCCACTTATAAACCCGGCACAACCCAGCCCGATAGTAGCCTGTTTAAAAGCGATTACCTGCATTTGAACCCGAAAGGCTATGATAAATGGGAAAAGGTGCTGAGGCCATTGGTGCGGTAAAAAAGTTACCCTAAGGGACAATGAAGTAATCGCATGGCGGCAACTACTCACCCGGTCGAGGCTACGCCCGACCACCCTCTCTCCGGCTGCGCCGCAAAGAGGGTTTTAGAGTTGTTACTAAAATAAATATTTGATTATCAATTATTTAAAAATAAACCCTCTTTCCACCGCAGGTGAAGAGAGGGTGGTCGGGCGTAGCCTCGACCGGGTGAGTTTTAGCCAGCGTTTAAGCGAATGTTTATGTAAATTCCAATACATGATGCACAGGCAATTCGTGCAATTCGAATAAATTCGTGCCATTCGTGTTTATAAATTCGCCTCATTCGTGTGCAATAAAAAAGGCCCCGCCTGGCGGGGCCTATACTTACTTACATTATAAACACTAAACTAAAACTCTCTTTTTATTTAAAAACGCTGTATACGTTGGTAATTTTCCAGCCTTTGCCGGTATTGGCAACAGTTACGTAGTTGGTGCGTACAAAGCCGTCAAACTGCATATCTACTTTTACAACGGCCATGTCGGAGTTACTTTCCATAATGGTGGTACTGGTGGTACAATTTTGCTCGATATTTTTGTTTGATTTTATCGACTCAATCATTTCGTTTTTGGTAAAGCTTAATACGTTTTTACCACGTAACATATTAAATTTGGCCGATTGGTCAACCACATCGCCAAGGCCCTGAATTTTGCCGCGGGTCATGGCATCTACATAAGTATTTATTGCGAAATTGCGGGTCAGGTTGTCGCCTTCGGCATTTACGTTTGCTTTGGCTGCGCCACATACTATTACTAAAGCTACTGCTGCGATTATTGATTTTAAGGTTTTCATATTGTTGTTGTTTGGAGGTTATTTGTTTTTTAATTTATATCTATAAGACAGCGGCACTATTCCATTCGTTACAGCTAAATCAATAGATTTGTACGATTTAACAAACATTTAACAATTGGTATTTTTTATTAAATATTTAGCAACAGAAATATAATATATACCACGCTATGGTTGATTTTACTACCATTATTTTGCAATTTGCTGAACAGGGCGAAAAAACCGGCTGGACTTATATTGAAATTCCGGCCGATATTGCACAGGAAATGAAGCCCGGGAATAAAAAATCTTTCCGGGTGAAGGGCAAACTCGATAACCTGGACGTGCGCGGCATGGCCCTGATGCCCATGGGCGAGGGCAACTTTATTATGGCGCTGAAAAAAGATGTTTGCAAAGCCCTGCACAAAAGCCGCGGCGCCATGCTGCGCGCGCAGCTTGAACCCGATGATGATTTTAAATTTGCGATACCTGCCGACCTGCTGGAATGTTTTGAATACGAGCCCGAGGGCGAGGCTTTTTTTAACAGCCTTGCCGAAAGCCACCGCGGCTATTTTATAAAATGGATAGATAGTGCCAAAACCGACGCCACCCGCGCCAACCGGATAGCCAGCACCATAAACGCCATGGTAAGGCGAATGGATTATGGGATGATGCTGCGGGAACTGAAGAAGATGAGGGAGTGAGGAAGTTTATTTCAATAACTTTATATATATTAGTTTCCTGAATAAACAATTTAAACCTAATATGACTACTATCGAACCAGCCACTTACGAAGAAGTAACAACAAAAAAAATATATAAAGACCAGGCCATAAGGGTGGCAACATTTCTTGGTGGCCCCTTGGTTGCCGGTTACCTGATTGCCGAAAACTACAAGGCGTTTAATGAACTTGAAAAAGTTAAAATGACCTGGGTTTATACTGTAGTAGCAACCGTGATAATTTTTGGTGGTGTGTTTTTTATCCCCGATTCTGTTAATATTCCTAAAATAATAATCCCTTTAATTTACTCCTGGGTTACATTTTACATTGTACAAAGTTTTCAGGGTGCCCAAATGAAAACGCATATGGAGCAGGGCGGCGAAACCTTTTCCTGGGGCCGGACTTTGTTAATTGGTTTGATTGGAGCTGTTGTTACTTTGGCGCCTATTGTTATAATAGTTTATTTTTCGTTGGCTTAAGGTTTTTGTTATGAAGTTTATTGAATCTGTTATTTCCCCATCAACAACTCATCTATCAACTCGTCCGTCAAAACAGTTCGGTCATTATCAGTTCTCCATTTGCCATTACTCGGTGGGAAGGCATTGCGCGAATAGCCAACTTTGTTTTTAAAATCAAATATGGCGTGGCAGTAGTTATTGATTAATAACGAGGCTAATTGCCAGTCGTCGGTCCAGGCTATTTTAATATTACATGGGATTGCTTTATCTGTAACGTCGGCTACATTATAAATATGCACGGCATCCAGGATTGCCTGGCCGGGCATTTTTCCTATCGCGTAAAAATAGCCTGTTGTAAGGTCATCCTCAAAAACAACCCCATGCGATGAATCGGGGACAACGCTATCCAGAAATGTATCGTCGCCAACAATAAATTCTTCTTCTACCTCTAAAATCATCGGGCAAAGTTACATTAAGGGAGCGGATTTTATTTCAGATCGAATTAACAGAATTTAACATAATCGGGCCAGTTCCCAGGGGAAATGCAATATATCTTTGTTTTATATGAAAAGGCCGTTGATTTTCTTAATCACCTCATTAAGCTTGATATTGGGAAGTAACGCCGCCTCTGCCCAGGTAAAAATAGGTTATATTGATCTTAAGGCTTTGATAGCGCAAATGCCGGAGACTAAAGATGTTAAAAAGCAGGTAGAAGCTTACCAAAAGCAATTTATAGACCAACTGACAGCCATGATGAATGAATATAGCGATAGGTTTCCTTGTTGTGATGGATATCCTAAATTGACAGATTCTCTTCGTGATGTTATTGGGAAAGAGTTTCAGGCCATTCAAAAAAGGATGCAAGACGTCCAGGATGATGCCATTAAGAAGGTCGAAGCAAAATCGAAGGAACTATATAAGCCTGTGTCGGATAAAGCAATATCAGCACTTACCGAAATAGCCAAAGAAAACGGAATCAGCTATGTGATAGATTCGTCAAAAAACAACAGGCTAATTGTTGCTTTTGTCGCTTCGGACGGAATTAATCTGATGGATGCCACGAAAGCCAAATTAAGTATCAGGTGAATACCCGGCATATGATCAGTTTTTTTACTTAATTACATCGGCAGTTTCAATATTATCCACCTTCCAATCCTCCGGAAATGGAATTTCCTTCATTGTAACCTCCTTAAAGCCTGGTACCTTAAAATCTACCCCCGATTGGTTGTAATAAAAAAACGGGTTGGTTTTAAATGCCTCGTAGTCGGCCAGCATTTGCTGTTCTAATTTTATTAAGCGGTTGCGGTATTTATTATCAAAAGGGGCATCTTCCGGTTTTATGGCCAACAGCCTCATAATATGTTGCAGCAGGTTATAACAGGTGGTAAACTGCCCGCAGGCTATAATACAGGCTTCGCTATGCTCTTGCTCGGTAGATTGTTTGTCAAACCACAACGTGGTACCCATATCGAAGGCCACCTGGGCAACAATCTGGATATCGCGGCTGGGGTTGAGTATAGGAGGCGTTGGCGAGTGGTAGCCATCATTGGCTTCGCGGTTAATGTTGTTTGAAAAAGAAAGGTCATAAATATGGTTACCCTTGCCCCGGTTTTTCCACTGCGGCGAAAAGTAAAATTTATTGTAAAGTAGTTGTCTTATACGCTTTAAAAATATACTCAGGTTAAGCATCAGCACCGATTGTACCCTTGCGCTTATCATTTGTTTAATGATGCTTAAGGGTGTTTTTGCAAAATAGCCAACCAGCACGGTAATTATCCGTTCGGTAAAATTCTTTTTAAAGTTTAATATCAATGCCGAATTGGCAACGCCCAACAACTGCTGCCTCAAATAAAGCGTTGCTACCAAAAAAATTAAAGGGACGGTAGTGAGTAACGAGCAACCTATTGTTAATAAAGCACAATTGTGTTTTACACCGTACCAGGCGCCCACCGATAATATGGCAATAACCGCCGCGGCTATCAGCATCAATCCCCTTATGGATAGTTCCCAGCCCTTTTTTACTTCGGGCATTACATAAGGCGTAATAAAATGACTGCCCACGTCATTAACCATCAGGAAATCAAAATGCCGCAGGTCGGTTTCGTGCCGGGTACGGCGGCCATCGGCATACATCATACTTTGCAGGCCCTGGTTGTCGGTAATGCCGCCATCCATCAGCCCAAAGGTTTTTTTGCTTATAAATTCCTTTTCCTGTTTATCGCCGGTTTGCGGTAGCATGGTAAGTGCCTTTTTTAGGTCTGCCGGGTACAGGCCGGGATACGTAAAATCATCTGGAAAAACTATAGGCTCAAAACCTGCCGGAAAACACGACGATGCGGCCAGTATATCGCCCAGTTTTAGTTTACCTGCTGTTTTTTCATCCAGGTATATAACCATATTGCCGTAGGTGAAATAGGGGTCTTTACCGGCATCGGGCACCAGTTTGATATCCTGCCTGAAAGATTGGCCTGTAAAAAACTCGGTGGCATTAAAACAAACTTCCTGTAAATGCTTACCAGGCGCCCCGTCATGGCAAAGCGATTCAAGGTTGGCATGATCAAATAAATATTTATCGTAAGCCAGTGCAAACGCGTTAATAATATTACGGCTTTTAAGCTCCCTGGTTTTCCAGTACTTTTTATCGGCCAGCATTTCCATCGCGTGTTTTAACAGTTCATCGCCGGTTAGCGCTGTTAAAAGTTTGCTATAATAATCGCCAAAGCTTTTGCCTTTACTGTTGTACAATGCATACAGCGTGGTTGCTATGGTGCCGCCCGATGCCGACGACATATAGTTAACCTTTTGCAACAGGCTTTGTCCAAAAAGCTCATCGGCGGAATCATCAAATTTTACTTTGTCGAGGTATGATAATACACCCAACGCGAAGGAAGCCGCCCGAAAGCCACCGCCCGAAAATGCAAGCGCGATGCTATCAAACGGTTTAATTAAGGCAACCTCCAGCTTGTTTTCTGATAGAGGTTCAGGAGCGGCTATCTTATCCATAATAACATAGGTTTTTGGTTATATAAAATTAGTTAAATATTATGCGGAGTAAAAAAGAATTGACAGGAAAGTTTTTAGACAAATGGCCTGTAGTCCGCATTTTGAGCCTTCACAATCAGTTGTTTTTTTTAAACTAACATCGCCATGGGCATTAACAGTGGATTTTAAAACAGATTTGGTAATGTGCCGGAATAGAAGGAAATTGCCTTGAAGGTTGCATATACCAAAATACTTAACCGGCGTTAACTGGTTTTAATGTATAGACTGATAGTGCAATACCTGATTTTATTCCATTTTGTACCGGCATAATCTTATAACACATTTAAATATGAAAAAAGTAACAGGCATAGGCGGCGTATTTTTTAAATGCGAGAATCCGCAAAGTATGAATGAATGGTATGCCAAAAACCTTGGATTGCCTAAAAGTGAATACGGAACAACGTTTGAGTGGCGCGAGGCCGATGATCCGTCGAAAACAGGATCAACATCCTGGTGTACGTTTCCGCAGGATACCAAATATTTCAATCCCTCGGCAAAGCCGTTTATGATTAATTACCGGGTAGAAAACCTGGTTGCGCTGGTTGAGGAGTTGAAAAAGGACAATGTGACCATTGTAGACGAGATTGCCGAATATGACTATGGCAAATTCGTTCATGTGCTCGACCCGGAAGGCAACATTATTGAGCTTTGGGAACCGGCAGGTGAATAGCATCGGGATAATATGATAGGGTAAACCATGGTTTAGGTATAAAATACAGCGACGGTTTTAAACCCTAAGTGTTCGGCATTTTTAAAATTCAATGAATGTATTGGTCCAATATTCTTAAACATTGCGTAAATTCGATGTGATTTGTAATTAGCAGATCAAATGGTACTCCATGGAAAGACCTGTTTTTTTAGAAAAATTGTTATCTAATATTGATAACATTCACGAACTGGGAAGGCAGCGCGCCTTTGAACTTGGTAACCCATTTTATGCAAAATACGAAGGCGATGGCGAGTACTACACCAAGGAATTACCCACTGGTGAACGGTACCTGGTCAGCGTTGAAATTATTGTAGACGAAAACGACATGCCGGTACAAGTAAAAGATACTGTCATTAAGCAGTTAAGTTCTCAATGAAGCAACCCAAGTTTGTAGTTGTGGCTGGTTGTAACGCTGCTGGTAAGTCAAGTTTTATCCGTACGCGAATAAGTGAGCTTGACGGCTTTGAAATTATTATGACTGATGTTTATAAAGCTCGGTCGAAAGAAATTTTCCTGAAAGCACTCAAACAACGAAAAGACGTTATTTTAGAAACAGTTTTTAATGATTCGAGCTTCAAGGATTTGGCCGATAAAGCACGGAACGCCGGCTATTATACATCATTAATAGTTTTATTTTTAGATTCACCTCAGCACTCAATGGATAGGGTCGCTTTTCGTAGCGTTGAACAGGGAGGCCTGGAAATTAGTGGGAGCAATATTAAAATCAACTTTAATGAAAGCTTTAAAAACGTAGCAACCTACTTTTTTTATTTTGACCACTCCGAATTTATATATACCGGAATTACCAACAAAAATATTTCGGTAATGAGTTTTCAGAAGTCTATACTTACCCGTTATCTTGCTAATGACTTAATGTATCCACAAAAATTTGCACATTATTCTTTTCAAAGTGAGCGATTGAGTAGCGCGTCTTTTGATATCATAACCGCAAACATTAATTATCATATCTAAATTAGCAGTAACGCTTGTTCAAGGCTTCCAGTCCGGGTCTATCCCACTTCAAAAATTTCTTTCCTAAAACACTTGCAATTATATAAGCACTTATATAAATTGCACTATGAATTTATATCAAAGCCTGGGTTATTTGGTATTGGGTAGCAGGTTGCGGCGATTAAGCGAAGCTTTTTTGGCAGAGATTAACCGTGCCTACCAAAATGAGGGGATAGATTTTGATGCCAGCTGGTTTCCGGTGTTTTATTTACTCTCTAAAAACGATGCTTTATCCATCAAGGAACTGAGCGAGCAGATCGAGGTTTCGCACCCGGCGGCAAGCCAGCTGATTACCAATTTAAAAAACCGGGGCCTGGTTACCAGCGCAACCTGTACCGACGACGGCCGCAGGCAACTGGTTACGTTAACCGATAGCGGCCGCGCATTACTAAAGCAGATATTGCCCGTTTGGGATGCCATCAGCCAGGCCATGACCCAACTGGTGGATAGCGATGCCATATCGCAACAACTGTTGCCTGCTATTACGGCCGTTGAAAATACCTTTCGTTCAAGCAACCTGTCTGCCGTTATCGGCGAAAAGTTAACAGCTAATTTAAAATCCGCCGATCATGAATAGCATTTTCAACTACGGCACAAACCATTTAACCATTGGCATTTGCCTTGATATTGCCGCAGGCAAAACCAGGGGGATTATCGATGCAGATGCTGATAAAGCTATCCGTGCCTCCTGGGGCGAGGTTGCCAAAATCGTTCATGCGCAAAAGCCGGTTTACGGCATTAATACAGGTTTTGGCCCGCTATGCGATACCCATATATCCGAGGCTGATACCAGTTTGCTGCAAAGTAATATACTTAAAAGCCATAGTGTTGGGGTTGGTAAACCTATCCCGCGAGAAATTGCCAAACTGATGCTGATAACCAAAGTACATGCTTTGGCGCAAGGCTTCTCTGGTGTGGCGCCGGATACCTTAATACGTATCATCTGGCATATTGACAATGATATTGTGCCGGTCGTGCCCGAAAAAGGATCTGTAGGTGCTTCGGGCGATCTGGCCCCCTTATCGCACCTGTTTTTACCTTTAATAGGTTTAGGCGAGGTATATGAAAATGGCGAACGCAGGCCTGCGTCGCAGGTACTGCAAAAACATAACCTGGCCCCATTAGTTTTAGGCCCTAAAGAAGGGCTTGCCTTAATAAACGGCACACAATTTATATTAGCTTTCGCGATAAAAGCAGTTGAGCGTTTGGATGATGCCCTAAACCGTGCCGACCTGATTGGCGCCATGTCGTTAGAAGGGCTGATGGGTTCGGTAAGGCCTTTTGACGCCCGCATCCATGCTTTACGCCCCTTTAAAGGCACTAAAATGGTTGCCGACCGCCTGTTTACTTTATTAAACGGATCAGAGATCAATTCGGCGCACATCAATTGCGATAGGGTGCAGGATCCCTATTCCTTGCGTTGTATGCCGCAGGTGCACGGCGCATCGCGTAACGCCTGGCTGCATTTAAAAGAACTTACCGAGATTGAGTTAAACTCGGTTACCGATAACCCCGTTATTTTTAGTGCCGATGATACCATCAGCGGCGGCAACTTTCACGGCCAGCCGCTGGCTTTACCGTTGGACTATGCCACCGTGGCCGCTGCCGAACTGGGCAATATAGCCGACAGGCGTTGTTACCTGATGAGCGAAGGCCGTTACGGTTTGCCCAAGCTGCTTACTCATGATGCCGGATTAAATTCTGGATTGATGATCCCACAGTATACTACCGCTGCTTTGGTTACTGAAAATAAAACCCTGTGTTTCCCGGCAAGTGCCGATAGCGTGCCTACTTCATTAGGGCAGGAAGATCACGTATCCATGGGTTCCATCAGCGGGCGCAAGCTGCATACGGTGTTAGATAATATAGAATACATACAGGCCATCGAGCTGCTTTATGCGGCGCAGGCCATGGACTTTCGCAGGCCATTAAAATCGACCCCGGTTGTTGAGGCGTTGCATGATTATGTGCGCCAATATGTTCCGTTTATAAACGACGATCGTGTTTTTGCGGACGATATTAACCGTTTACATCAAATTATTACCGATGGCTCTTTTTTGGCGACTGCCAATAACGCTGCTAATCATCACCATATAACCCTCAGCCATGACGAGTTCGGAATTTATTGATACCTACGCCAGCCATCCGGTGTACAAAGCACCACGTGGTATGCGGCTGCATGCCAAAAGCTGGCAAACCGAAGCTCCTTTGCGGATGCTGCTTAACAACCTTGATGACGAAGTTGCCGAAAATCCTGCCGAACTGGTGGTGTACGGCGGCATTGGCCAGGCTGCCCGCAACCCGGAATCGCTGCGGAAAATTATTGAGTTGTTGCTGGAACTGGATGAGTATCACTCTTTACTGGTACAATCGGGCAAGCCGGTAGGCATTATCCGTAGCCATCCCCAGGCTCCGCGTGTTTTAATAGCCAATAGCAACCTGGTGCCTGCCTGGGCCAACTGGGAGCATTTTAATGATTTGCGCGCCAAAGGCCTGATGATGTACGGCCAGATGACCGCCGGCAGCTGGATATATATAGGTACACAAGGTATTTTGCAGGGCACCTACGAAACCTTTGTAGAGTGTGGCAACCAGCACTTTAATGGCGATTTGGCAGGCAAGCTGGTTGTAAGCGCCGGCTTAGGCGGTATGGGCGGGGCTCAGCCATTGGCGGCAACTATGGCAGGCGGGGTATTTTTAGGTGCGGATGTGGATGCAACGCGTATCCAAAAAAGGTTGGATTCGCAATATATTGACCGCATGACCTACTCCTACGAAGAGGCCATAACCTGGGTAAAAGAGGCTATCGACAAAAAAGAAACCCTGTCTGTAGGCCTGGTAAGCGATGTCGGCGATCTGCTGGAAAGATTATTGAATGACAACCTTATTCCCGATATTTTAACCGACCAGACATCGGCACATGACCCATTAAACGGATATATCCCGAATGGTCTGTCGTTAACGGAAGCTTTGGATTTACGCAAGAGCGATCCGGTAGAATACAAGCGCTTATCGTTAAAAAGTATGGCCAGGCATGTAGGCCTGATGCTGGAATTACAACAACGCGGCGCTATAACTTTTGACTACGGTAACAACCTGCGCGAATTTGCACGGCAGGGGGGCGAACCGGATGCATTTAATTTCCCGGGTTTTACACCGGCCTATATCCGCCCGCTTTTTTGCGAAGGTAAAGGGCCGTTCAGATGGGTAGCCCTTTCCGGCGATCCGGAAGATATTTATACTACGGATAAAGCGCTGATGGAATTATTCCCCGAGGATAAACCACTGGCCAAATGGCTGACCAATGCGAGGGAAAAAATCTCGTTCCAGGGATTGCCTGCCCGTATTTGCTGGCTGGGGATGGGCGATAGGGAGAAAGCCGGGCTGCTGTTTAACCAATTGGTGGCAACAGGCAAGGTAAAAGGCCCGATTGTAATCGGTCGCGACCATTTGGATTGCGGCTCGGTAGCATCGCCCAACCGCGAAACTGAATCTATGAAAGATGGCTCGGACGCCGTGTCTGACTGGCCGCTGCTTAACCTGATGGCCAATGCATCCGGCGGCGCTACGTGGATCTCGTTTCACCACGGCGGCGGCGTAGGCATGGGGTACTCCCAGCATGCCGGCATGGTTGTTTTGGCCGATGGCACCGACAGGGCCGCCACCTGTCTCAAACGCGTATTATATAATGACCCGGCCATGGGAATATTCAGGCATATCGATGCAGGATACGATAAGGCTGAAGAGTGGGCAGAGAAGTTTGGGTTGAAGGTGTGGTAGGTGGGCTGAAAGCTCAAGGCGTAAGGCCGAAAGCAACAAGATAATCGTGAAATATGAGATACGATATCAAACTATGTCATTGCGAGGAACGAAGCAATCTCATAACTATGCATAACCGATACGCAAGTCCGACATGCGTGGCGACGAGATTGCCGCGCTATCGCTCGCAATGACATATTTACCAACTAAATGAAAAAACTAATAGGCCCATTTACGCAAATACTTCCGCTCACTGGGCTTCCGTTAAAAGGCGCTCTAAAGGACGAGCAGTTACACATCATCCCCAACGGAGGTGTATTGATTGAGGATGGACTAATACTTGCAGTTGATGGCTTTGAAAAACTCCGGTCAAACTATCCGTCGGCACAAATCGAAGAAATTAACGGTAATCATGTACTATTGCCCGGTTTTGTAGATTGCCATACCCACATTTGCTTTGCCGGCAGCCGCGCAAAGGATTACGCCATGCGTAACAGTGGTAAAACTTACCTTGAAATAGCGCAATCAGGCGGGGGCATCTGGGATTCAGTTACCCAAACCCGAGCGGCGGATGAGGCGACGCTCACCAGTCTGCTTTTGAAACGTATAAAACGTCATGTAAGTGAAGGTGTTACCACTATTGAAATTAAAAGCGGATACGGCTTAAGTGTAGAGGGCGAGTTAAAACAGTTAAACGCGATAAAAGCGGCGGCAGATAAAACGAATGCCAGTTTAATATCAACCTGCCTTGCCGCCCATATACTGCCTAAGGACTTTAATGGTAATCACCAGGAATATCTTAATCACGTTTTAAATAACTTATTGCCTGTTATCAAACAAAAGGGACTAAGCAACCGGGTTGATGTTTTCATTGAGCAAAGTGCCTTCAATACCAGCGATGCTTTAAACTACCTTGCCAAGGCCAAGCAAATGGGCTTCGAGGCAACGATACATGCCGATCAGTTTACCACGGGCGGTAGCGAGGTTGCCATTAAGGCCCGCGCAGCATCGGCCGATCACCTGGAAGCCAGTGGCGACTATGAAATAAAATTATTGGCAAATTCTGATACCGTAGCTGTAACTTTACCCGGTGCATCCTTAGGTTTAGGTATACCTTACGCTCCAGCCCGAAAGTTACTGGATGCCGGCGCCTGCCTGGCTATAGCCAGCGACTGGAACCCCGGCTCGGCACCAATGGGCGACCTGCTGATGCAAGCCGCCGTAATGGCCGCCGCCGAAAAACTAAGCGCAGCCGAAGTCTTTGCAGGATTGACAGCCCGCGCGGCCCAGGCTCTAAACCTAAATGACCGTGGTGTTTTAGCCAAAGGTAAACTTGCCGATATGCAGGCCTACCCATGCGACGATTACCGCGAGATATTATACCAGCAAGGGAAATTAAAGCCTGAAATGGTATGGACAGAGGGTTTGAAAAATTAAAAGGTGGGGGAATGTGCGATTTTCGCTTTGAGAGGGGCGGAGGGGTGTGTTGGTAAAGCGGCGATGAACGCTGGTCAACACACCCCTGCCACCGCGCTTTCCATCCCGCCCCCTCTCGAGAGGGGAACTTAAAAAGAGGCAGGCTTCGCCGCCATAACCAATGAACTAATGAACCAGTGAACCAATGAACAAACTAATTGAATGCGTACCCAATTTTAGCGAAGGTGTAAACCTTGATATCATTAAACAGATAACCAACGAAGTGGAATCGGTTGAGGGGGTAAGGTTACTAAATGTCGATCCCGGCAAGGCTACCAATCGCACCGTGGTGACTTTTGTGGGTGAACCTTCGCGGGTGATTGAAGCGGCCTTCCTCGCCATAAAAAAAGCGGGTGAGCTGATTGACATGAGCAAACAGAAAGGCGAACACCCGAGGATGGGCGCAACGGATGTTTGTCCGCTGATACCCATTAGTGATATCAGCATGGAAGAAACCGCTGAGTATGCCCGGCAATTGGCAAAGCGTGTAGGGGAGGAGTTGCAAATCCCGGTTTATTTGTACGAAAATGCACAGCCCAATAAAAGCAGGAGCAACCTGTCTGTGATTCGTGCCGGCGAGTATGAAGGCTTTTTTAAGAAGATAAAATTGCCCGAATGGGTGCCCGACTATGGCCCGGCAGAAAATGATGTTAAGCGGGGGGCAACCGTGATAGGTGCCCGTGATTTCCTGGTAGCTTACAATGTAAACCTTAACACCACATCAACCCGCAGGGCAAATGCTATTGCGTTTGATGTGCGCGAGGCTGGCCGAACTTTGCGCGAAGACGACCCGGTTACAGGCAAAATCGTAACAGACGAGAATGGTAAACCCAAATCAATCCCCGGCTCATTAAAAGCGGTTAAAGCCATCGGCTGGTATATCGAGGAATATGGTGTCGCCCAAATTTCGATGAACCTGACCAATATCGAAATAACCCCTGTCCACGTTGCTTTTGACGAGGTTTGCACCAAAGCCAATGGGCGCGGCATTCGGGTAACGGGCAGCGAATTGGTGGGTTTGATCCCTTTAAAAGCGATGCTGGATGCAGGTAAATATTTCCTGCGCAAGCAACAACGCTCTGTTGGCGTTAGCGAAAAAGAACTGATCAAAATTGCCATTAAATCGATGGGGCTTGATGAACTTGGCCCCTTTGTTCCCGAAGAGCGCATTATTGAATATTTATTGCAGGATAAAGCCGATAGTAAATTGATCAGCATGAGCCTTACTGACTTTGCCGACGAAACGGCGAGCGAAAGCCCGGCACCCGGTGGTGGCTCTATCTCGGCCTATGTAGGCTCGTTAGGCGCTTCATTGGCTGGCATGGTGGCCAACCTAAGCTCGCACAAAAAAGGATGGGACAGCCGCTGGCTGGAGTTTAGCGACTGGGCTGAGCAGGCGCAGCAATATAAAGATGAGTTACTTGCTTTGGTTGATCTTGATACTACAGCTTTCAATAAGATCATGGAGTCTTTCAGCCTGCCCAAATCTACTGATGAAGAAAAGGCTGTAAGGGATCAGGCAATACAGGATGCTACCAAATATGCCATTGAAATCCCTTTTAAGGTAATGCAGGCGGCGCTGAACAGTATGGAAGTAATTAAGGCGATGGTAGAGATTGGTAACCCCAACTCCGTAACTGATGCCGGTGTAGCTGCCCTTTGCGCCCGTACGGCCGTTTTGGGTGCATTTATGAACGTGAAGATCAACGCCTCCGGGTATAAGGATAAGGATTACGTTTTGGACATTATTTACCGGGGCAACGAGATTGAACGGCAAGCTATTGCTTTAGAAGCAGAGATTATTGAGTTGGTAAATGGGAAGATAGGCTTGTAAGAAAAAGTCCATGGACCATAGTCTATGGTCCATGGACTAAACGACCTAAAACCTATACCTCACGAAAGCCTCCATAGCTTCGTACTCAGCCAATCCTAACCTGTCGTATTTTTTAGCGGTATCACTTGTCCTGTCTTCAGCCCGTACCCAGAATTCCCTTGCATCATCACCTGGGAATACCGGCCTGTCTTTTTGGGATTGGTGTTTGAAGATGGCATTACGCTTGCGGATCACTTCCTGTGGTGAAAGCGGCACAGCCATCTCAATTTCATGAGTTTCAAACTCGTGCCATGCACCGCGGTACATCCATAACCAGCAATCTTTTACCCACTCTTCGGTAGCTTTTAAACGGTCAAGGGCGGCAAGGATAATGTTGAAACACACCAGGTGGGTGCCATTAGGATCAGCAAAATCGCCGGCAGCGAAGATCTGGTGTGGTTTTATTTTCTGAAGCAGTTCGATGGTTAACAGGATATCCTCCTCGCCAACGGTGTTCTTTTTGATCTTGCCGGTTTCATAAAAAGGCAGGGCCATAAAGTGGATATGATCGTCCTGCAAGCCGGCATAACGGGCTCCCGAGATGGCTTCTGTTTTGCGGATAAAACCTTTTACATTCCGTATCTCACGGGTATCAATCTGGTTGGGTTGTTTTTGCGGGAAGAAGGCACGCATTTCTTCGTATAACGAAGTCAGGTGTGCACTGTCCTCACCAATGCTGTTGGTAAAATCGATGGCGAACTCCATGTAACGCAGCACATCATCATCCCAAACTGCGGTGTTGCCCGATGTTTGGTAAGCAACATGCACATCATGCCCCTGGTCAACCAGGCGGATGAAGGTACCACCCATCGAGATCACATCATCATCCGGGTGCGGGGAGAAGATAACCGAGCGTTTTTTTGCCGGTAAAGCCCTTTCAGGGCGTTGTGAATCATCAGCATTGGGTTTGCCACCCGGCCAGCCGGTAATGGTATGCTGTATCTGGTTAAAAATATCAATATTGATGTTGTAAACAGGGCCTTGCTCTACAGCTAATTGAGCCATACCATGGTTGTTGTAATCTTCTTCGGTAAGTTTTAATACCGGTTTGCCAATGGTATCAGCCAGCCAGATCACGGCTTTCTTTTTCAGCGTATTATCATCCCATGAACAATCTTTTACCAGCCAGGGGGTATCAAAGCGGGTTAGTTCAGATGCTGCCGCTTCGTCAAGCACAAATTCCACATGCTCTGATAATTGCAGGTAGGTAGCAGGAACTTCGCCTGATATCTCGCCTTCTACCGCTTTTTTAACAATCGGCGCTTTTTTGGCGCTCCAGGCCATCAGGATGATTTCGCGGGCTTTAAAAATGGTGCCAATACCCATGGTGATGGCTTTGGTAGGCACATTGGCCTTGCCACCAAAATCGCGGGCGGCATCGCTGCGGGTCAAATCATCCAGGGTAACCAAACGGGTACCCGAATTTGGCGCAGAGCCAGGCTCATTAAATCCGATGTGGCCGGTACGGCCGATACCTAATATCTGTAAATCCAGGCCGCCTAATTCTTCAATCTGTTTTTCATAATCCAGGCAGAAGGCTACCACGTCTTCTTTATCCAAAGTACCATCGGGGATATGGACATTGGCTTTATCAATATCAACATGGCTGAAAAGGTTCTCATACATGAAAGTAACATAGCTTTGGGCGGCATCGGGCTTCATGGGATAGTACTCATCCAAATTAAAGGTGATGACATCTTTAAACGACAAGCCTTCTTCCTTATGTAAGCGTACCAGTTCGGCATAAACACGGATGGGGGTAACACCTGTTGCCAGGCCAAGCACTGCCTGCTCGCCTTTTGCCTGCTTATCGCGGATAAGTTTGGCTATCCTGCCTGCTACGGCAATGGATGCCTCCTGCTGGTTGCCATAAACGCTTACCGGCAGCTTCTCGTACCGGGTCTCTTCCAATAAATTTAATCGGGCCATAATTTTCTAAAGAACCTTTGTTATATATATGTTGAATAAAAAAAAGCGTGTTAAAAAAAATCCCCGCCGAAACGAGGATTTATCAAACCAATTAACAAAAACTGTTTTAACCTCACCGACATAAGGCTAAAAAGAATTCTATTTAATAACAAGTTGTGCATTACTGGTACAAACATAATAAAACTTATTTTCAATAAAAAGAACTTTTTAAATTATTTTAATAAGTGTAATCGCACGAATTGTCACGAATTAAATCGGATTTCCCAAATGACGGTCACGCGAATTTTAGGACGATAAGTATCGATAGTGACATTAACTTTCTAATTCGTGTAATTCGTAAAGATTCGTGAACATTAGTGTGTAACAAGAAAAGAGCTCCTGATGGGCAGGAGCTCAGATTCTAACCAATTATAAAACATAAATATGAGAAGAGAAGAGATGCAGGGGATGGGGTCGAACCATCCGCTTGCTGCCAGCCAGCGCCTGCGTTATAGTTAAAAATGCACCCATTTATAAACTATCTGCTGCAAATATATAATTAATCTATAATATCTATCTATTTAGTAGATAAAATATTGAAATATTTTTTAAGTTTATAAAATTTCCTTCAACAAAAACTCCTGGTCTGCGTTATTAATGGGTTCGTCGATACAAAACTACTCTCTGTCGATGCACACTGTGTTAACTACAATTTAAGCTGAAAATTTGTCGTTAAGTAAATAATTAATTAAGGGTTCATCAGCCCTGTTTACGTTAACCAAAACTATTAATTGTATGATCTTACTACTTTGCGGCCTGTCTGGCGCCGGGAAAACCACCCTCGCTCAAAAAGTTAAAGTAAGCCTCAGCCGGATAGAAATTCCAACAGAGGTAATTGATGCCGACGAATACCGGCAGCAGCTATTCCCCGATCTTAAATATTCAAAGAAAGATAGGTTTGAAAACATCAGGCGGCTGGGCTTTATAGCCAATAAGTTTAGCAACCAGGGCATCGTTACCGTCATCAGCGCCATAATGCCCTATAACGCTATGCGGAGCCAGCTGGTTAACAATTACGATGATGTTAAAGTAGTTTATGTGGATTGCCCTTTACCCATTTTAAAGGCAAGGGATACCAAAGGGCTTTATCAAAAAGCGCAATTGCCAGCCGGCCATCCCGAACGCGTTGGCAACTTAACAGGCGTGAATGACCCGTTTGAAGCACCGGCATCGCCCCACCTGCATATTAATACCTATACCCATAATATTACCGAATGCACAGCTATGCTGCTGGCTTTTATACAACACGAGCATCAATTATTAAAACAGCAGGTTATTGCCTGTTGAATATTTCAAAATCAATCACAGTTAAATTAATACCCCCATGCAACACCAAACTTTAATTATAGCCGGAATGCACCGCTCAGGCACATCGTTAATAACAAACTGGCTTAACCGGTGCGGACTGCAAATTGGCGAAAACCTGGCAGCGGGTAACAATGGAAACATTGACGGGCATTTTGAGGATGTTGAATTTTTAAAGCTGCATGAGGAGATTTTGAATAACAACAGCCTCCATATTTCGGGCCTGGTAGATGCCAAAAAGATAGAATTATCGCCTTACCAGCTGGCCAAATTGCAAGGCATTATTAATATAAAACAGCAACTGTATGAGCAATGGGCATGGAAAGACCCACGCACCTGCCTTTTCCTTGATACCTACAGTAGGTTACTGCCCGAAGCCAAATACCTGGTAATTATGCGCGATTACCAGGCTGTTATCAGTTCGTTGATAAACAGGGAGTTTGCGCATATTGATAAAAAATACATGGGCCGCAATTGCCTGCAACGGATGCTCTGGAAACACTGGCGACGCAGCCGCCGCGAAGAAAAGTTTTACGCCGAACATGCCGAAACTTATTTAAAGGTGTGGATAAACTATAATGAAGAAATATTAAAGACCTTAAAAAAGCTGCCCGCAGATGATTACCTGGTTGTTAATTACCGGCTTTTACTGGAGAAGGACACGGAGGTTATTGATTTTTTAAAGAATAAATGGAAATTTGATTTAAACTACTTTAATTTTGGCCTGGTTTACAAAAGCAATTTAATGAGCGCCGCCCGCGATATTGAACGTTTTATACAAACAAAAACGCTACTGGTAAAGGCACAATATTTGCAGATGCGGTTGAGTCACTATGTGAGGCTGGGGTAGCAAGATGTGCAGATTTCAGATGTGCAGATGATTGTATGAACCCGGATTGCTAAGCAGATTGATCAGGTTATTTTGATTTAGATTTTCAAAAAATCCTGTAATCCTTTAGTCTGACGAATCCCGGTTCAGACATCTTTTAACCAGACAGGAATTTGTGAAATTCGAGTCAATTCGTGCCATGCGTGTTAAATAAGAATCGGCACATCTAAAACCTGCATATCTGCACATCAGTTTAAAACTGCACATACTTTTCAATAAGGGCCCTGTCAATGCCTTTTGCGCGGGCTTTTTTAGCCTGTTTTCTGAGTATAAACTCAAAAATGCTCATCCAGCCGGGGAGGTTGCTTTCGCTGATATCAAACAGCCAGGCTAATGCCAGCTTATCCCTTGGGAAGCCTTTTTTATTGGTGAGGCCATCTGATGCCAGGCCATATCCTATTTGAAGTGATTGCTCAAAGCCCCTGCTTGCGGGCCTCAGTTCTACGCTGAATTTGCAGGGTTTGCCGCTTCTGTTCCTGAACAGGTGGTTAACGTTGGGTTCGGCCAGGGCTTGCTGGCCGGGTTTTAACTTATATGCATTTTTGCCTAATGCTACCTCTACTTCACCATCAATACAGCTAAATTTTTCGCCGTAAGTTTTGTGGTAATGCAGGCCTACACCGCCGCCATCGGCCAGTTCAACTTCTACTAAAGTGTATTCGCCGTTTGTTTCGGCGGCTGTTTTCAAGAATACCACGGTGTCTTTCTGGATAGGATTATAAATGCTCCTGCGGTTATCGGTCATGATTGCTTGCGATTTATCACTATATACGGTCAGTTAAACAATATGGATTTTTGTCTGAACCAGGATTGTAGATTCTTCAGATTTTTTTGATTTGATTTGCAGGGGATAAATGGTCAAAGTTCTGAAATCTGTGTAATCTGAAGAATCTGCTTAATCCGAGTTCAGACTAATCACTAACCAGACAAGAATTTGTGAAATTCGAATCAATCCGCATCATTCGTGTTAAAAAATCATCTGCACATCTGAAATTTGAAATCTGCACATCTGCACTTTAATTTTTATCTTTACCCATCCAAAAGTTTTTAGCGAATAATGAGTGAAGATCTGAATCAAAACGAGATACCTGACAATAACGACGACAAATTACATAACGTTACCTCACTCGACGGGTTATACGAAAACTGGTTTCTTGATTATGCCTCCTATGTTATCCTTGACCGGGCCGTACCACACATCAATGATGGTTTAAAACCGGTACAACGCCGTATCCTGCATTCATTAAAGGAAATGGACGACGGGCGTTTTAACAAGGCCGCCAACGTAATTGGTAATACCATGAAGTATCACCCCCACGGTGATGCATCCATAGGCGATGCCATGGTACAAATAGGGCAAAAAAACCTGCTGATTGATTGCCAGGGCAACTGGGGTGACCCGGTAACCGGTGACTCGGCTGCAGCGCCACGTTATATCGAGGCCCGCTTATCCAAATTCGCGCTGGATGTGGTGTTTAATGCTGATACAACCATTTGGCAGGCCAGTTACGATGGGCGTAATAAAGAACCTATTACCCTGCCTGTAAAATTTCCTTTGCTGCTTGCCCAGGGCGCCGAAGGTATCGCGGTAGGTTTGGCTACCAAAATATTACCGCATAATTTTATCGAACTGATTGATGCATCCATTGCCGCCCTTAAAGGTATCAGGCCTAATTTATTGCCCGATTTCCCTACCGGAGGTATGGCCGATGCATCTGCCTATAACGAAGGGCAGCGCGGCGGTAAGATAAGGGTACGCGCCCGCATTGCCGAAAAGGATAAGAAAACGCTGGTGATATCCGAAATTCCGTTCAGCACTACTACCGGCGGGTTGATGGAAAGTATTGTGAATGCCAACGAAAAAGGCAAGATCAAGATCAAGAAGATTGAAGATAATACATCAAAGGATGTAGAGATTGTAGTGCACCTTGCACCGGGTATATCGCCCGATGTAACTATTGATGCATTATATGCCTTTACCGATTGCGAGGTATCGATATCGCCCAATACCTGCGTTATCCAATCGGATAAGCCACGCTTTATGAGCGTGAACGATATGCTTACCGAAAGCACGTTTTTTACCAAAGAGCTGCTAAAACAGGAGCTGGAGATCAGGCTGAAGGAATTGATGGAGAAAATTTTCTTCAGTTCGTTGCTTAAGATATTTATACAGGAGGGGATGTACAAACACCCCGACTATGAAACATCGGGTAATTTTGAAACGGTGCTGGAGGTATTGAACCGCTTGTTCGAGCCTTTCTTCCCGCAGTTTTACCGTACCATAATGCCCGATGATTATAAAAAGCTGATAGATAAACCTATGAGCAGCATCACCCGCTTTGACGTTAAAAAAGCGGATGAGCAGATGAAGGCCCTGGAAAATGAAATAAAACAGGTAAAACATCACCTGAAACACCTTACCGATTACACCATTGCCTGGTTTGAAAAGCTACGCGAAAAGTATGGTAAAGACAGGGGCCGTAAAACCGAACTGCGCACCTTTGATAAGGTAGAGGCTGCACAGGTGGCGTTGGCCAACATAAAATTGTATGTTAATAAAACCGACGGCTTTGTGGGCTCGGGCCTTAAGCGCGATGACTCGGTGGAGTATGTTGGCGATTGCTCGGATATCGACGAGATTATCGTTTTCCGCGCCGATGGCCGCTGCCTGATCACGAAAGTGCAGGACAAGGTTTTTGTGGGTAAAGACATCATCCACGTGGCAGTATTTAAAAAGAACGACGAGCGTACCGTTTACAACATGATATACAAGGATGGCGAAAGCGGCATTGCGTATATCAAACGGTTCTCGGTAGTAGGGGTAACCCGCGATAAGGAATACGACCTTACCAAGGGCACCAAAGGTACCAAAGTGTTGTATTTTACGGCCAACTCCAACGGTGAGGCCGAAATAGTAAATGTGCAGCTTAAGCCGCATTCCAAACTCAAGAAACTGCAGTTTGATGAAGACTTTGCTTCGATAGCTATTAAAGGCCGTGGATCGATGGGGAACATCATTACCAAATACCCGGTTAAAAAAATTGTGCTGAAATCAAAGGGCGTATCAACCCTGGCCGGCAGAAAGATTTGGTATGATGAGATCCTGAAACGCCTTAACGCCGATGGCCGCGGCAAATACCTGGGCGAGTTTGATGGCGACGACCGTATCCTGAACGTATTGAGTACCGGTGTATATGAGCTTACCAATTTTGATCTGAACAATCATTTTGATGATAAAATGATCCTGATTGAAAAGTACGATCCTAAAAAAGTTTTCTCGGCAATCCACCTTGATGGAAAATCCAAAAACTATATGGTTAAACGCTTCATGTTTGAAACCATAGCTATAGGTAAACAGGTAAGCATCATCAGCGATGAGCCCGGATCAAAGCTTATTTACATTGCCAAAGCAAACCAATTGGTAAAAATTGTACAGCTTAAAGGTAAAGAGCAAACACCCGAAACCATTGAGGTAAACCTTGCCGATCTGATAGATGTAAAAGGCATGAAGGCCATGGGCAACCGCCTGTCGCAATTACCTATAAAATCCGTTGAGTTAATAGCTACTGAGGAGGTTGTAGAAGAACCAGTTGAAGAGGACGGTAGCGACGAAGAAGATTTGGGTGAAACAAACATTGAGACTGATGAAACCGAACCAGAAACAGAGCCGGTGAAACCAGAAGCACCGGCAATGAAATCGGCCCCAAAACAGGTTGAATCTCCGAAAGAAGAATCACCCAAAACAGAAGCGGCAAAATCGCCGGAACCTGAAGTAAGGGAAGCCTCAAATGAATCATCAGATTCGCCCCCAAAACCGGTGCAAATCCAAACAAAGAAAATTGATTTCGAGATTACCAACCCGGATGATATTGATATAGACGACAAAGGCCAGTTAGGGCTGTTTTAAATTATTTAAGCCATCGGTTAACATGCAACCGGTGGCTTTTTTGGCAGTACTATATTACATTTTCCTTGTGGCCACATAAGCCACCAGGTATTGCGGTTCGGCCTTGGGACCCGCCTTAAGTACACCTTGTTCTGCACCGGCAATTACCTGGTTTAGCCGGGTGGCCACAATGCCCGGCACGGTGGCAAGTACATCGGGCGGCAGCAGGGCCGATATTACAGGGTAATATTTCTTTTCGATAACTGCTTTTTGTTTATCGGCGACTATGCTTACATTCCACAATTCGTCTTTGGCAAATCCGTATTCGCTGGCGCAATTGGTTAGTTCATATAAAAAATCCCTGGCCTGGGCCTCGGCAGATTTAGCGGCCATTATTTGGCTTTTTTGTTGGGTGTTATAATTTCTGGTTTGGCTTTGCTGGTTTTACCGGCCTGGTAATCAGACGGGGCTTTTTTACCTACCGGATTAGGCATGCTTTTTTTGTCTTTGCTCATGGTAGTATGGGTTTTATAACCTGCCGGATGTATTTCTGGCTGTGTGTAGTAATCAAAGATGAACTAATAAAACGATGTTTGCGCTATGTTGAAATAATAATTAAATAATTGCGGTATATTTACTTTTTGATTAAAAAACAACAAAACTAATTCGTAGTTGATGTGTTGTTTGGTTCAATAATAAAAGGTAAACTGCACTCATGAACGCTGAACAAGAAAAGACAAGATATAACGAAACCGAATTACTGGAATTTAAAACGCTGATACAGGGCAAAATTAAATCGGCCCGCGAAGAACTGCTCGATCTGACATCTTCAATCAGTAATCCCAACGCCAATGGCACCGATGATACGGCCAGTTCGCACAACACTTTAGAGGATGGATCGGCTACGCTGGAGAAAGAATCTATCAACCAACTGGCATCGCGCCAAAAGAAATTTATCGATCAGCTGGAAGCAGCCCTGGTACGTATAGAAAACCGTACTTACGGCATTTGCCGCGAAACAGGCAAGCTGATCCAGCGCGAACGTTTATTGGCCGTGCCGCACACTACGCTGAGCATGGCAGCCAAGCTGAAGCAGTAAGGTTGTAGTAAGTTATTTGAAAAATCAAAGCCCGGATGGATAAACATTCGGGCTTTATTTTTTAATACAGATTCTCCCGTTTGGTATCCATATAATTTTCGGATGTTTATTGAAATCAAATATTTTGACATCATTCCGGAATTGCCATATATTTATCAGCAAAGAAATCATTATCACAATACCTGCTTAATAGTTTGCCTTAACGTATAAAACAAACCTAACCTTACCCGATGAAAAAATGGCCAATAATTATTGTATGCTTTTCTTGTTTATTTATAGGCTCCATTTGGTATGCCGAATTTAAATATAAATTAGAATCGCTCGATTGGTTATTAACCAAATTGGCAGGTATGACGTTGATATCGGTAGCTTTAATTTTTGTAATTGTTACCAATAAGGAATCAACCGGGAGTAAAATTTTAAGGATATGTAATTTGCTTTTTTGGATGATATTTATGGGGTATAAAGATATATCCAAATACAACAATAATGTCCATCTGAATAAGTTTGGCTTAGTGTTTAATGATACCAGGCGGAGGTTGGGCGTACCCGAAATTCCAATTGATTGGAATGTAAAATACAAGTGGAACAGGTTTGTAGAATGGCAGGCGAAGGATACAACGATTGGGCACCAATCTAAAGAGATTTATATTGATTCAGTTTATAATGTTGATTTTGAAGATGATCGCTATAAACTTAAATCAATTGACAGCGTATCCAGGAGTATCTCTATTACTAGTCGATACGCGCGTGGTAAAATCAAAGACTCCATTTTTTATAATTTTAACCCGGGCGATAGCACCCGGTTAATTTCAAGGCAACAGGCCGACAGTGTCTTTGCTGCCGAAAAAATAAAAAAGGATTATCAGCGCTAAAGGGACCAGGTAGCTTCGAAGCATTATTCGCCATGCTTTTAATATTAATCGATATTTAACTTAGTTTTATAAACCATTAGCCTGATACCATCATGAAAATTATAGCATCAATATTAATAGCCCTGGTTGCCATTGAACACATTTACATTTTATGGATAGAAATGTTTGCCTGGACAACCAAAGGCCGCGCAACTTTTAAAACCTTCCCTGCCGAGTTGTTTGAGCCCACCAAAAATCTTGCAGCCAACCAGGGGCTTTACAACGGTTTTTTGGCCGCCGGGCTGATATGGTCGCTACTCATTGGCGATGCCGTATGGGCCAAAAATGTGGCCATGTTTTTTTTAGGCTGTGTAGTGGTAGCAGGCTTGTACGGCGGCTTTACCGCAGGTAAAGCTATTTTTGTAAAGCAAATGCTGCCCGCCGCTATAGCTTTATGTTCGGTGTTGATATGGATGTAGGTCAACCCCGCCTCCCTGCCTAATTACCAAATCTATTATATTGCCCCCGCTCCATCCTGATATCCAGGCGTTGCAGCATAGCTGGTAAATTGAACCCTTGTTGCTGATATTCGGACTGTACCAATTCTTTCGCGTTTTTTAGCGCTTCTTCACTGGCCCATACGGCTATGGTTATGCAAATAAAGTTGCCTTCATCGTCGGTACGTTCATAAGCTTCATCGTTAATAAAGCCGGGTAGTTGTTTAATAAATGAACGATTGATTTGCATGCGTTCGGTAAATTCCGCCTTTGCGTTTTGTGGCATTATAAAGCGGTCGATAAATATTTGTTCCATTTGATTTGTGTTATTAATTATGTTAAAAGGGTGCAGGCATAACCCTGCCTGTTCATGATATGGATAACCTGTGGCAGGTTAATTGCCTGCTGCGCCGATTCAATACGTAGTATCCGGTCGCAATCTTCCAGGTCGAAATTGATGCGGCAGTGCGGCAGATGTTGCGATAGCAGCCTAATCAGCGTAGCAGCTTCGCATTCCTGTACTACATCGGTTTTAAATATTTCAACCTGTGTGTTCATGCTCAGTAAGCAATTTCGACGGTCGACTTATAAGTTTCTTTATTAACAAGGTTGTTTACCATATAATGGCCTACATCCGCACGCGATACCCGGAGGCAGTTTTTTAAAAAACCGTTTACAGCTGTACGGTAATTAGCCGTTAATGGTTTGTCGGTTAACTGTGGCGGGCGAATAATTGTCCAGTCGGCGCTGCTGTCTTTTACGATAGATTCCATCCGTCGCAGGTCGGCATACATATGTTTAAGCAGCTTTTGAATTACATAACGGGCAACCAGGCGCACATACCAGGGAATCACGGGGCTTATTTCCACCGCCGAGGCCGAGATGCAAATGATGCGCTTAACACCATGCCGCTCCATTGCTTTTAAAATATTAGCGTTGCCCTGTGAGTAAAGCGTGGTAAGCTTATCGCTAAACAAACCGCCGCTTACACCTAATGCCGATAGCACAATTTGCTGGCCTTTTATTTCATCTGCAAAACTTTCAGGTTGCATGATATCGCCCTGTATAATATTAAGATTGGGATGCATTAACTGCAATTTAGCCGGATTACGTACCAGCGCGGTAACCCGGTGGCCGGCCTGCAAAGCCTGCTCCACCGCCTGGCGGCCAATGCCGCCATTAGCGCCTGCAATAAATATGTTCATATCAGTTAAATTTAAAAACGCTTAAAAAAATTATGAGTAAAAACAGCAGCAGCTGCAGCAGGTGAAAGGTTTTGATGTTGCTTTTGATGCGGGCAACTTCGGTAGTGAATACCAATCCTCCAGCTTCCAGCAACTTGCGAAGCTTTAAGCCTTGTCGCCGGCCTATAAGCAGGCTGTTCAGGATTACCAGTATCACCAACCCAAACTTAATCCGGAACCAGAGTTGCTCGCCAAAAACGCCGTGGGTTATAGCCATCATGCCTATACCGCTGGTAATAAGTACGGCGGCACCAATGCCGGCTACCCGTGGCAGCATGGCCATCATGTTCAATAAAGCTTCGGGACGGTTGCCCTGGCCGGCAAACTTCCAAAACGATGAGTAAGCCAGGTAATCAACCAATGTGGTACCGGCCATTAATACTAATGCTGTTAAATGCAGCACCAGAAAAGTGGGTAAGAGATAAGTGATTTGCATATTTTAAACTTTTTGGTAGTAAATAATATACAATATTATACCATATGGTAGTATGTAGCAAATAACTTTTGTCATTTTTTTATAATTTTGCTTCCAAATGGTAGTAAATCAAACAGTAGAATTGGTGAAGCGCTGGGGCGCTTACGAAGCGCAGCATCCCGGCGCCAGTATTGAAGATTTTTGCCGGTACCAGCTGGCGCAAAATGTTAAGCCCGAAAGTTATGGAACACGCAAAGAAGGCGACCTGCGACCCGACCTGAACGGCCAGCTGGTGATCCTGTTGCGCCGGATTGGTAAATTCCATATCGCTTATTCAAACAAAGCGCTTGAGGGCACCGGGCTTGACCAGATGGAAGAATTTGGGATACTGGTAACTATTTATAACCAAAAGAATCCCATCAAATCAGAAGCCATATACAATAACATTATGGAATTATCCAGCGGCAGTAATATGCTGATCAGGCTAAAAAAACGGGGTTTGGTGAGCGAGTACGACGATGAGCAGGACAAACGGGTAAAACGCCTTAAACTAACCACCAAAGGCGAGGCCACTTTATTAACTGCCAAAGAAGTTGTGCTGAAGGTGGCCCGAATGATGGTTAATGAACTGACCGACGAGCAAAAGCGGTTATGCATCCAACTGCTTAGCCCGATTGACCGCCGTTTTTCGGGGCTGTTTCAGAAACAACGCGCCAAGCCGTTTGATGAAATTTATCTGGAAAATATAGGGTAAGCCATATTTATTGAACAGACTTTTGAAAAGCCCCCGCTTTTAAACAAGCTCTGCTTCCCGGACTTTCTTGCAATAATCTGCGTTTGTTTTTTGTGGACCAGGTACGGCTGCTGTTGGGTATTGTGTGGTTATGAGGCTGCCTTTTGCCGCCGCGCCAATTACAATGGCTGCGGATACCAGCACAATGTTTTTAATAATGTATTGACCCAGCAAAGTGGGAATAAATACAGATGCGCCAAAGGTTTCATGAGGGAAGAAAAATAAAGGCAAAAATGTGCCTGCCATTTGAAAATAGAGCAATAACAGCGTAAGGCGCAGCCATTTTTTAAACACCAGGCCAAAGCCAATAGTACACTCCCACATGGCAAGTAATGGTAACGAAACCTGGGGTTTAACCAGCCCAAATGTTAGCGTGTAAATGGTTTTACCGGCAAGGCCCTCGGCAGGGCTTACACCCGGGAAAAATTTAAGCAGGCCGAACCAGATAAATACCAACCCTAAGGATATTCGTAATATATTTAGGCCATTTTGAGCTTTCCATGCTGTTAATTTCTTCTCCTGCGATGCTATCAAACTAATTACCCGGTTATTTCTCATTATTCTTTAAGCGATATTTACCCTAATGCGGTTGATAAAGATGCAAATAAACTAAAACAAAAAGCGGGCAGATTTTAAAAATTAAAAAGGAATTTTGCCTACCCTTTTTAAGTAAAGTTTTAAGAACGCAGCAGTCGTAACTGGTAAATAATGGGATATGTTGCTTAACTTAGCTTTATCGGCTTTTTAACCACCAATTAGCTATAACACCTTATGGATTTCGTAGCCTATCAGCAACTTTTTCAGCATATTTTAACAGATATCAATCCCCGGTCCCCTTATGATGATCCGCATTACCTGAATTATACCCGGTTAAACTGGTCGCGGCAGGAGCGTTGGCTAAAAGTGGGGGTGTTGAATGAAGAATTAACTGCATTGATAACGGGTATCAAAACCAAACAGAACTGGACTATTATCACCGAGCCCTGGTGCGGCGATGCATCCCATAGTTTGCCATTTATACACAGGTTATCGGAATTGAACCCACTGATTAAAGTTGATTATCAATTAAGGGATAGCGAGCCATTTTTAATAAACAGTTACCTCACCAGGGGCAGCAAATCAATACCCAAACTGATAATTGCCAATAGCTACCATCAAGACCTTGCCACCTGGGGCCCACGGCCGGCCGGTTGCCAGCTGTTATATGAGCAGCTTGTAAAAGACCATGTAGTTATGGAGCAGCAAAAGATAGCCTTGCAGCAATGGTATAATGCTGATAAAGGCGTGAGTTTACAGCAGGAACTGGTTGCTATTTTTAAAGCGATTGGGCAATGATTTTATATCGCATGGCGCAGACGACTTATCCAGGCTACGCTACGCTGAATCTCTCTCCGGCTGAAGCCGCATAGAGGGTGAAGCTTATTTTTTGCTTTCTTACCTTTTTCTTTTGCCCCCTCTATGCGACGCAGTCGGAGAGAGGGGAAGACGGGCGTAGCCTCGTCGGGGTGAGTCGTAGCCGGCGTTCAAAGCCAATGTTTTTGTAAAATCAAATACATCCTGAACAAAAACTCAACTCAATAACCCACCCGTAAACGATACCTTGATCTTTGACTGAAAGTTTTCGATGATCTTGAAAATTTCCTTTAATGTAACGCGTTCAATTTTTGAAAGCTGCGAGATGTCAATGTAATTATCAGGTTCGGTATGATCCTGGATAATCTGTTCGGTTTGTTTTTTTAGGCGCAGGTTCATCAGGAAGTAGTAGGATTGGATCAGTTCATGGTATTCTGATTCGGAGAAAATTCCTTTTGCTTTAAGCGCTTTCATGCGCTCGCCGGTGTTTACTTCAAAAATGCGGTTCTTAAGGGCGTAAACTCGTACCAGGTCAACAATGGGGCTCATTGTCCTTTTGATATCAAATACCTCACGGCTATCTTTTTTAAACGTGCGAATGGTGTTAAAAAACGTTAATGGCGGCTCGTATTGCAAGGCATTTTTGGCCATATGGAAAAATAGCTTTTCTAAAGGCTGTTGCAGCCGTTCGTCTAAAAACTGGTGCAGTTCGTTCATAATGGCGCTTTCGCCATAAATGGTGCGGCAATCAAAAAAGGTAGAAAAATTGATCACCGTTTCGGGGATAGATTCGTCCATCCAGTACTCATAATTGCGTTTCCAGTGCGATAGGGAGTGCGTCCATTTAGGGTTTTGGGCCATAAAATCGCCCGTGCAGTATACAAAGCCAATGTTGTTTAAATCGTTGGATACCCGGGTTGCCAGGTCAAGAAAATAAGCCCGTACCTCTTCGCGGTGCTCATTGGCTTTATCTTCATAAATAATGGCGTTGTCCTGGTCGGTTTTAAAGGTTTGTTCTTTACGGCCCTCGCTGCCCAGCACCATAAAAACGAATTTGGCGGGAGGCGGCCCAATTTGGTCAATTACACTTTCAATTACTTTTTGCGCAATAGTATCGGCAACGGTAGTAATTATCTGGTTCACAATCTCGGCGTTTACACCACGGCCAAGTAGTTGGGTCACAAACTGCGGTACGCTTTGCCACTTACGTTTCAGCTCATCTGTTGATAGCGCCAGCTTAACCGATTGTATAAACACCAGCGGCGATTGCGCCTGCTCGCTCAACAACTTATTGCGGCTGATAAAGCCCACATATCCCCCGGCCTTTTGGATCAGGATGTACCGGGTTTTGGTCTGGAACATCATCAGTAGCGCCTCGTAAACAAAGGCATCCGCGCTGATGCTCACTATAGGCGTATCCATAACCGGGCTTACGGCACCGGCAGTATCATATTGCCGGGCTATCACCTTATCGCGCAGCGTAATATCAGTTACGTAGCCAATAATCTTTTGCTCATCATCCAATATAAAAAGGCAGCTGGTTTTTTGGGCAGCCATAAGCTGTGCTGCTTTAAATATGGGCGTTTGCTCATGGCAGCCTACTACGGGCCGGTATTCTATACTTTCTACGCGGCGCGAGTATAATTGCTCAGATGCGATATAGCTTTCGGCAAAGGAGGCTGGTTGCTTAAAAAAATGCACAAACTCCTCGTTTTGCATCCGCTTGCCAAACTCGGCTGTAAAATGCAAAAAGAAATCTTCGTAAGTTTTGCACAGCAGCCGAAAATCCCTGCGGTGCAAAAAATACACCAGCGTTCCCTTTTTGGCAACAACCGTACGTAACGACCGCCGTCTGTTAAGCAATACCGAAACGCCGCCGTAGCAAAAACCGGGCTGGTGGTTTTCTATCAAGCGCTTATTGCCGGCGCTATCGTAAAAAAACGATTCATAGCTGCCCTTTACAATAATATCAACCCCCTTCATCATGGTTATATCCTGCTGGTAAATCACCGCGTCTTTTTGGTAGCTGATTTCCTGTAACTGCTCGGCTACGCCTTGCAGCACATCGGGAGGCAGGGCGTTAAAAGGCGTAGTAGTTCTCAGGAATTCCAGTCGGTTGTTCATAAGCTGTAAATGATGATGGCTGCCAACAATATAAGCATTAACGCGGGCAATAAGCAGCCTTTTTGCTTTTGGGCTGGATCGCGCTGTTGTTCAAAATCCAGGTTTTGCTGCCTGATGCTTTTATCCGGGATTTCGCCACGGTTGCGTAACTCAAAAAAGCAAGCGGCGGTAGCCTGGGCATCATGCAGGGCGTTGTGCTGGTGCTGCAAGTCGGTGTTAAACAACATGTAGTACAGCTCTTCTAACCTTAAATGTCGCGTAAGCGAGCTGTGCACCAGGTGCGTGGTAGCTGCCATGGTACAAAAAACAGGCAGTGTATTCAACGGGTTTTCCATGGCCGACCGGTAAAACGCCGCCCCCAGCAGGTAATAATCCAGGCGTATAAAATGGCCTGTTACCATAGGTTGGTATTGTTGCAAATCGGCGGTCAGCAATTGCAGTACTTCGGTTAGCGGTTTGCCGTTTATAGCCAAAAACTCCGGGGTAAGGCCGTGAATAGCCAGGGCGGCAGGTGTAATATGGATGCCTTCGCTGCCTATGTAGTGGTTCTGTTGCTTAATCAGCGTGTGGTGCCTGTCGTAAATAAGCCATGACACCTGCAGGGCGTGGGGCCAATTCTCGTCGGCGCTGTAAGGCAGGTCCCATTTAAGCGGGAGGCCCGATGCTTCTGTATCGATAAATAAAAAGTAGTCGTTCAAGGTATTTGCCGATGCTGTTTGCGCGGGCATTCAAAAGTAATTAATTCTGCCAGAAGTTGATGGGGATTAAACGGGCGCAGGGAAATTTCTAACAGCGGTATGTGTTGATAAAATACAGCACTTTACTTTGTTATTTCTCTTTTGGAAGAAAGTGCACAGAAATTAAACAAACTAATGCACTTAGCAGTAGCGTTGTTAAAATAAAAGTTATCAATGGTGTTAAGTGGTTGGTAGCTATAAAGTTATAAAAAACAGCTTCCGATTCAAAATATTTTTAAAAAAAAGTCGTTATAAAAGGTTTTCGTACGGCGTGTGCGGGCAGTTATCGTAAAACCTTGTCCTTAGCTTCTCTTTCAAATAAATTTCCAAAATTCCCATCCTGCCATCCTTGTAAATATCCTCCAGGCTTAGCGTATGTTTTTGGCTTTCAAGCTCAATAATCAGCGAGGGTACAGCTATGTAAATGCAATATAAGCCCAGTAGCAACGGCAAAACCGGGAGCACTATCGATTCTGTATATATTGGGATTGATTTTTCTTTTTTTACTTTCGCCAAAAAATATTCGGAATGAAAGAGCAGCTACTTGAGTTAATAATGGCATCCCAAAAAGGATTGCTGGCATTTAATGAAGTTATAAAATTGATTGACACGCATTACAACCATCAGCCAACCGCTTTTAAAAATGGCGATGTATATAATCAGGCCACGCAAAACCAGGGGAGCGCCAGGGTTTTTACCTGTGCCAAACTTAATAAGTTAAGCGCAGCACATACACTCTGGTTATTTGCCGAACATTATCAATCGGTATTAGCCAACCCGGATGCAACAGACCATCAAAATATAAGGCAGTTTATGACTTATGGCTGGGACGGGATGGTTTTTGAGGGTGAGGCTTTGAGCGCGAAATAGTAGGCGCGAAAAACGAAATTTAGCGCGGCAGGCAAAAACGTTACCACTTATAATTTACCAATTGCGAACAAATAGATAAATCCTCCGTATTAATGCTTACCAGCTATAATTGTTAAACCAAATGGTTTGTAATTTATACCATGCCCAAACTTACTTCGCATCCTGTTTTAAAAAAAATAAATGGTTTTTGGACTAATTTAATAGGCAGTCCGTCGGCATTCCCGTTAGAAAGCAGGATTTTCCATTCCATCAGTATAAGCCTGATTATACTAACCAGCTTTTATATTCCATATAATTTTTTTGCCGGGCTTTACATAGGTTCATTTTCGGCCTTTGTACTTTGGGCGTTTTTCGGTTACCAGTATTACCATTCCCGGTTTAACGGGCACAATCATAATAATATTTTGTTTGGGTTAGCCGGAATCGGTATTTTTTCCTTAAACTACTTTGCAAACTCGGGCATCGATGGCTCTACCGATTTGATTTGGCCCGTTTATTTATTACTGCTGCTTGCAATTTCGCCTTACCGGCAGCATATAGTATGGTTAGTTGCTTATCTCATGTGCTTTTTAATTGTGCACGCAGTAGCTTATTACTACCCTTTTTTAGTAAAGTATCCTTTTACTGCCGGTAAAGGCCAGTTTATAGATAGGATTACGGTATTCCCTATCCCGGTGATTACTATTTATGTTATAATCAAATACATCAGGAGAAGCTACGATAACGAAAAGCGTATATCCGAAGAAAAAGCGGCTACTGTAGAACTACGTAACCAACAAATACTGCTTCAAAAAGACCAGCTGGAGCAAAGCAGCGCCGAGAAAACCAAGTTAATGTCTATCATATCGCATGATATGCGTGCGCCGCTCATTAACATACAAAGCTACCTGGGGTTGCTGAACGAAAATGAACTGGAAAGCCATGAACGGCCTGCGCTGGAAAAAGAGCTGCTTAATGCTACTAATAATACCATGCAAATGCTTACCAATTTGTTGTATTGGTCAAAATCACAAATGGAGGGGCCTTTGGTTAACCTGGTGTCCATAAACCTGCTTTCGGTATTGCAAAATACCCTTGAAATGGAGAAAATGCAGGCCTCTACAAAAGATATCGTTTTAAACTACCGCATTGACGATAACATAACAGCTATTGCCGATGTGGATATGCTGCAACTGGTAGTGCGCAACCTCATCAGCAATGCCATTAAATTTACCCCGCATGGGGGCATTATTAATATAGATGCCCAACTGGTACTTAACGAATGTAAAATAACGGTTAGCGACAATGGGAAAGGCATAGCACCTGATAAACAGCAAAAGATATTTTCCATAAACACCGAACCCGGTTTTGGTACCAACAACGAACGAGGTGTTGGCCTTGGCCTGCTGTTATGCAAAGAATTTATTGAGCGCCAGGGCGGCCGGATAGGCTTTGACAGCACCTTTGGCCAGGGCTCCAGCTTTTTTATTTTTATACCGGCAGCTGTTGGAGTGTGATTAATGCGCCATTGTTGCTGTTGTCGCCAACGACTTTTTCCGGAAGCAAATTCGCTAAATGCATCATCAAAGCAATTCTTTATTGACAATAATTGGCCTGTTGGTGACAACACACAACAGGGGGCCATTAGTAACACTAATGAAGCGCTGTGTACGCAGCAACTGATAATTTTTTTGTTTTTATATTTATATTCTTAAATTTCATACATTCGTTATCAACTTCTTTAAAATGACCACCCTAAAGCACTTTTCGGACAACGAATTGGTTGACTTATTTAAGTCGGGGGATCAGGCTGCTTATGTAGAAATATACGATAGGTACACACTCACTTTATTTAATCATGCCTATAATAAAACACGAGACAGAGAAGAGGCCAAAGATGTTGTTCAGGAAGTTTTCACAACCTTGTGGGCTAAACGCGACCAAATTAATTGCCATTCTAATCTTTCGGGTTATTTATATACGTCATTACGTAACAATATTTTGAACAGAATTGCTCGGCAATCAATACTTGAAAAATATACCACGTCTTTAATACAATTTATTCAAACCGAAGCAAGCCAGATCATCACCGATCACCTGGTCCGTGAACACGAACTTGCTACGCTTATCGAAAAAGAGATTGCCGCTCTTCCGCCAAAAATGCGGCAGGTATTTGAACTTAGCCGCAAACAACATCTCTCACATAAACAAATCGCAGAGCAACTGGATATTTCCGAGCAAACCGTAAGTAAGCATGTTACCAACGCCTTAAAAACATTAAGGGTTCGCCTCGGTTTTTTTATCTATCTATTGATGCTTTTTCGGCTCTTGTAAAATATTTTATTTTTATTTACCTGTACGGTACGCGTTGTTTGTCTTACTAAAATAAAGGGAAATAAATAGTAGTATGAACGATCAGGAGCTCAGGGATTTATTACATAAATACGGAAACGATACGGCAACTGATGATGAGAAATCGCTGATTGAAAGCTGGTATTTGCATCATCAGGAATCGGAATTGCCCGATTATACACTTGATGAGCGCCTTCAGGATGCTGCAGCCGTTCGTGAAAACCTGAAAAGTCAATTCAGGATAGGCAGGGTGATATCACTTCCGCTTCGGATAAGTGCGGCCGCATGTGTTTTAATATTATTGAGCCTGGGCGGTTTTTATCTTATTAGAAATAATGTTACTAAAAACGAACTTACTGCAACTACACACCACGATATTCCGCCGGGGCAAAATAAGGCCGTATTAGCCCTTGCCAACGGGCAAAAGATTTACATAACCGGTATAAAAAAAGGGATTATTTACCGGCAAGGCGCACTGCAGGTAACCCGTAATAAAAACGGAGTGCTTGCCTACACCCTAAACAAAAGCTTGATTGCTCCCGGGAATGCAGATAACCAGGGCACAATAAGATACAACACCCTTTCTACACCTCGTGGCGGCCAGTCGTCGATAACTTTAGCAGACGGAACAGTGGCATACCTTGATGCCCAGTCATCTGTCAGGTTTCCGGTTGATTTTTCTAAATCTAAAGAAAGGCGGGTTGAAGTAACCGGGCAGGTATACTTTGATGTAAGGCACAATGCTTCAAAACCTTTTAGGGTAGATGTAAAAGGTCAAACCATTGAAGATATCGGTACTGTATTTAACATCAACGCTTACGATGACGAGCCGGCTATAAAAACCACATTGATTAGCGGCGGTATAAAAATAACAAGAGGAAATTCAATGGCTACGTTGCGGCCTGGTCAACAGGGAATAACTGTTTCTGATAAAACCAATATCCTGGTAAAAGAAACAGATACCGAAGAAGTTACCGCCTGGAAAAATGGCTACTTCCTTTTTAATAACGAGAAGCTGGAAAGCATAATGCGGAAGATATCGCGGTGGTATGATGTTGATATTGTTTATCCGCAAGATAAGAATACCAATGTTGAATACTGGGGCAGCATCACCAGGTATGATAACGTATCTAAAGTTTTAAAGATGCTGGAAATAACCGGCGATGTAAAATTCAGGATTGAAGGAAAGAAGATTTTTATAGAAAAAAAATAACTGACTTGATTAATAACTATTTATAAATTAAACCCAGAGAAATATGAAGAAACAATAACTATAAACTCCAGAAAAGTGAAAAGGAAAAATAGCAGAGGCATTCGCTGTGCCCCTGCTTAATAGCCTGCTCACATCGTTTGCCGGCCGGCAAACGATAAAATTGCTTTGAACCAATATTTCACGTAAAACAGACATTCAAATGTATAAAAAGTTCAACGGATTTTTTTGTACCCGGAAGGGGTATATCCGCAAATTCCTGCTGATTATGAGACTTACCTCTATTATTTTGACGGTTACCATCTTACATGTTAGCGCATTGAGCATCGCTCAAAAAATTACCTACAAAAATAATTCCGCTTCGCTTGAACAAATCTTCAAAGAGATTAGGAAGCAAACTGGTTATAACGTTCTTGTTGCATCCAATAAAATTAAAAACATCCAGCCGCAGGCCGTGAATTTTATAAACACGCCACTTGCCGATGTTTTAGATAAGGTGCTGGATGGACAATCGCTGACTTACAGTATCGACGACAAAACCATATTGATCCGATACGAGCAAAAATTAAAAAAAGACGCGGCGGATGAAGCTCCGCCTATTACCGGAAAAGTAGTTGATTCAACCGGGATGCCTCTTCCCGGTGCTTCCGTCGGCCTGAAGGGAACAACCAATGGCACGCAAACCGATGTAAATGGTAACTTTAGCTTGAACGCGTCGGCAGGCGACATTTTAATAATAAGGTATGTTGGCTATGAAGGCAAGGAAATAAAAATAGGCACCAGTACAAATTTAGTTATCGAACTGAAAAAAAGCGCTGGTTCGTTAAATGAAGTAGTTGTTACTGCTTTGGGTATAAAACGCGAAGCAAGGTCATTAGGCTACGCAGCTCAGACAATATCAGGTGCCGATATGAATAAAGTTAACCCGCCAAATATAGCATCTGGCTTAATGGGCAAAATAGCAGGCCTGAATATTACCCAGCCAAACGGCGTGGAAGGTTCTTCAAACCGTATAGTTATCAGGGGTAATAACAATCTGGCCGGGAACAACCAGGCGCTGATAGTGGTTGATAATGTTATTATTGATAATGAACCTGTACAGCCAAAAGGGGGGGTACAGTCTTTCAATGATGCCTTATCACTTAGCAACGGCGGTACCGACGTTTCGCAACCGCCGGTAGATAACGGATCTTTTTTAAACAGCCTTAACCCTGACGACATCGAAAGCCTTGATGTGTTGAAGGGCCCAACTGCAGCGGCGTTATACGGTGCACGCGGCGCCAACGGCGTAATACTTATCGTAACTAAAAAAGGCAACAAAAAGAAAGGTTTTGGTGTTGATTATGGCTACACCTATCGCGCTAATGATCCTTATCGTTTTATAAAAACGCAAAGTGAATACGGTAACGGGATGACAGAAGACCTTTACTCGGCAAATCCTTTCTTTTATAAAGATGCCAATGGTAAAAACCGGCAGGAACAAATAGGAGGCGACCCATATGGTCCTTTGGGCAACATACCAGGGGCTTATGTTAGCCCGGGTGTTACCAGCGCTGCCGGCGGGCCGTTTTATAATTATATTGGTTTTCCCGGCGATGGTGCATCATGGGGGCCTAAAATGGAAGGACAGCCGCTTGTTTGGTGGGATGGTACAACCAGGCCTTATACCGGCAATTCAAATATTTTCAAAAGCTTTTACAGAACCGGTAATACGCAAACCCATAACATAGCCCTTTCGGGCGGTGGGGAACTTGGTACCCTGCGCGTTTCCTATACACGGTCAACCAATGAGGCTATTACCTACAATAGTAATAACGCCACCAACACATTTAATATAGGTTCATCAATAAACATCAGCCCCAAAGTTAAGGTTGACGCTACAGCCAGTTATATTAACCTGACCAAATTTAATCCACCAAATATATACGGTGAAAACGGAGGTGCGGGTAATATCGGCCTGGGTTATATGACTGTGTACAATTTACCTGCAGATTATAAGCCGATTGAAAGAGGGCTGACTACGCTGGCCGACGGATCACAAAACCCTATACTAAAGCAATCGCCGTTTGAGTATGGGCAGCAATATTACTGGTGGAATACATTTAATGATATTACCACGCTTACACAAAACCAGTTTGTAGGCTCCATATCATTAAATGCCGAAGTTACACCCTGGTTAAAGGCCGTGGGTAACGTTGGTTTGGATTATTACACCAACGAGTATGTAACTAAAAATTATCCTACAGATGCCGCAGGATTAATTGGCAGCTACGGATATGACCTGGCCAAAAATGCTACCAACAACCTCGATGGTCGTTTGATATTTCATAAAAACAGGTTACTTCCCGATTTTAATGCCAGTCTTTCGGTAGGTGCAAGGCACTACTACCGCAACATGTATGATATTGCCCAAAATAATCCCGGGCCATTTAACTACCCGTTTTTATTTAACCTGAGCAATTACGCAGGCAATTCATCAACGGCACTTAATGCGTCAGAAAACAGGTATGAGCAGCAAATAAATACTGTTTATGGCTTGCTTAATCTTTCTTACAAAAATTGCCTGTTCCTGGATCTGGCAGGAACAAATGACTGGTCGTCTACCTTGCGCCCAACAAACTGGAGTTATTTTTACCCTTCGGCAAGTTTAAGCTTTGTGTTTACCGATGCGTTTGATATGAGTTCGGTAAAAAGCTGGCTCACTTATGGCAAAATACGTGTAAGCGAGGCCAAAAGTGCAAATGCCTATTTGCCTTATCAAAACGGATTTACCTACCGCCCAACCTCAAGCACGCCAGGTTTCACAACCGGGTTGAATTTGCCAAGCTCGTACCCAACCAACATACAGCCGCAACGTTCACGTTCTTTTGAAATTGGGCCCGACCTGGGTTTTTTCAATGACAGGCTGGATGTAAATTTTACTTACTATAACACCTACTCAGACAACCAGGAAATAACAATTCCTGTAGCTGGTTCATCGGGTGTTCCAAACGTTTTAATAAACTCCGGCGCATTACGCAACAGGGGGTTTGAATTAACCGTGAATGCAAAGGTGATTAAATCAAGCGATTTTTCATGGAATGTAACGCTGAACGCGGCACATAACCAAAACAAGGTTATCGCGCTTGAGCCAGGGCTTAACTCATTGCAGTTAGGGTCATGGTTTGGCAGCAACGGGGTTTTGATGAAAGTTGATGTAGGCCAAAATTATGGCAGCATTTACGGGTACGATTACAAATATGCGCCAAATGGCCAAAAAATTGTTAACCTGATATACGCTGATGGCACAAACACCGGAAACGGCCCCGTACTTGGCTCTCAATACGCCACATCAGACAATTTGGTTAAAATAGGCGATGCTACGCCAAAACTGACTGGCGGTATTTCGCAGAGTTTCCGTTACAAAAACTTCAGCTTATATGTTCTGACAGACTTTAAGGTGGGCGGACAGATCTGGTCTGGCGATTACGCTACCCTTATGGGGCAGGGTATGGCCCCTGAAACCGTTTACGAAAGGGACGGACACGGCTTAGCTTATACTTATCCCGACGGAACAAAGGCCAACGTTGGTGTAATTTTACCTGGCGTGGTACAGGGCTCAACAGCGGGTACCTATACACCAAACACCAATGTTGTAAATGCCTGGTGGAAATACGCGGGTAATTATCAATCATGGGATAATGATCCGATAGTACGCACCAACTCTATATTCAATGATTCATGGGGTAAGCTACGTGAGGTGTCAATCACTTATAACCTGCCGAAAGAATTTGTACAAAAAACAAAGTTGCTCCAAACCCTGTCCGTATCATTAATCGGCCGCGACCTTTTTTACCTGTTCAATACATTGCCCGACAGGATAAACCCTGAAAGTGTTGTAGGTACCGGAAACGTTCAGGGTATTCAGTTTGGTGGCTTACCTGGCGTACGCTCCTACGGTTTTTCGGTAAAAGCGGGATTTTAATAGGATTGTTAAAAATTAAGAACGAAACTTATGATTAAGTATCATGATATAAAACAATGGGCAATGGTAGTAACTACTTCATTGTTCATTACTGCAGTTCTTGCGTCATGTACCAAGAATTTTCAAAAGGAAAACGCGCCTTATAGCGGCCCGGCATCGGCCACCTTGCAACAGCTTTACACAGGTATCGGCGCTAACCTGGATCGTGCGGCTAACATAGGCAACTGGGCCGAAGCAAGATGGCTATACCCCGTAACCCAACTGGGCGCTGTATATGCCGTATCTGATTTCGGTTTTGTAGAAGGGCAAAACTGGAGCTTGTTTTACTCCAATTTACCGGCTATGGATCAAATGCTTACCACCATGGCCAGCAGTCCCGATTCGGCAACATACACTAATGCTATAGGTATGGTAAAAGTATTGCGGGCTTACGAGGCGCTTGAAGTATCCAACCTATATGGCGATATGCCATATTCTAAAGCAGGAAAGGCATTTTCGGGCTCTACTGCCGATCTTAAAGTGCCGTATGATAAACAGCAGGCTGTATATTTATCCTGCCTGGCCGATCTTACCTGGGCTGCAAACCACTTTACTACCAGCAGTACCCAGTTTTCGTTTGGTTCGGAATTTCTTTTAAACAACGATATCGGCCAATGGAAAGCGTTTGCCAATTCGCTGCGTTTGCGCTACGCGCTTACCATGTATGATAAAGACAATACAGATGCGGCGCCAATAATAGCCGATGCCATAACCAAGCTATCCAGCAACCCGCTTACCGATGTTGTTGGCTTTAAACAAGCCAATATTCCGGGCATATCCTTTGATATAGACGGAGCTGGAAGGGGTTTCTTCTTCCACCAGGAAAGCCGCGCAAGAATGGGCAGCACCCTATGGAACTTATTCAGCAGCAATAACAATACCGACGGCAGCGGAATATTTGACTTAAGGTGTAAAATATTTTTTGAAGTTAACGGGGCGGGTAACTGGGTACCTTATCCGCAAAACCCGGCCACCCCTATAACAGATGGCGGCGACCCTTATAACACCGAAAGAGATGCTGATAATAAAGGTTGGGCAGCTCATAAAGATGGCAATTTGTATTCCGATTATAATTATTACTGGGGAAGGGACGGAATTGCTACCGGCTCGACAGGTGCATGTCCCGAAATTTTCATTACACCGGCCGAGGTACACTTTTTAAAAGCAGAAGTTTATGCACGTGGCGTTGCGGGTGTAGCGCAAAGCACATCGTCGGCACAAAGTGAATATAATGCAGGCGTTACCGCATCACTTACCTTCTGGAATAGTGTAGCGTACAATTCATCCGTTTGGGTTGTAAACAAACCTACTTCAGAAACACCATCTACTGCAACTATCAACGCTATATTGGCCAACCCCAAAGTTGCCTTTAACTCCTCAAATGCACTTAGCCAGATCTATGCGCAGGAATGGGTTGATATGTTTCGCCAGCCCTGGTTAGCGTGGACCCTGCTAAGAAGAACCGGCGGCGCAACACCAATGGATACCAATAACCCGGCGGGCTATAAACAAAATTATGGCAGCTTACAACGTTACCAGTATCCGGCCGATGAAGCGCAACTGAACACGGCCAACTGGAAAGCAGCAACCGGTGGCAGTGATCTGACCAGCACTAAAATCTGGATTACCAAATAAGAAAATGCAAAACGGCATTACACCGAATAACACCAATGTGATGCAGCACTTGACATAAGTACATGTATGAGCCGTCCTGTTACCAGGGCGGCTTTTTTAGTTTGAAGTAGCTGTAATTTCGCCAACTACCAATGTCCAAATCGGCCCGCCATAATGTCTAATTTGCACCCTTTTAATTGCCGGAAACAACATAAGTTTGTATAAAATATATAAGATAAGGTATGACTCATTACCAAACCTTTTACCAGCTGCATCATCAGCCGGTTCCGTTTTTATTAGGTAACGCCTGGAATGCCAAAAGCGCGCGGCTGATACAAGTTGCCGGTTTTGAGGCGATAGGTACTTCAAGTGGCGCAATTGCCGAATCAATGGGCTATGCCGATGGCGAGCAGATTCCTTTTAATGAATTGCTCTACATTGTTCAAAGGATCAAAGCCTCAACAGATCTTCCACTGTCGGTCGATTTTGAGAGAGGGTATAGTAATGATCTGGTGGTTATCAATGAACAAATTCAGCAGCTGCTGGATATTGGGGTTGTTGGCATTAATCTGGAGGACGCCCAGGGCCAGGATGTTTATTTGCGTAAACTGGATAGCATCAAAAACTACCTTGCCAAAACCAACCAGCAGCTTTTTATAAATGCCCGCACTGATGTTTACCTGCAAAAACTGGCCTCGCCGCTCGAAACCGTTATCCTTAGGGCAGGGCTTTACCGCGATGCCGGCGCAGATGGCCTTTTTGTTACCGGCATAGGCGATGCCGCAGTTATTAAACAAATCAGCATGGCGGTTTCCCTCCCTGTTAATGTTGTTGGTAACCCAAATTTGGCTACTGTTGAGGCATTGCAAATTGCCGGTGTAAAAAGGATCAGTATGGCAGTTTTTCCTTATAGGGCGGCTTATGGGCACCTGGAGCAGCTAATTAAACAAGTAAATACTTCGCAATCACTCATGCCCTTGTATTAGGGTAAAAAATTATAAATTTTATACTTCAATCCATGAAACGTATCATCATCCTCGCCTTGCTAAGCTTTACAGCATACCAATGCAGCGCGCAACAACAAACAAGCAACATGATAACCCCACAAGAAAGAGAAAAAGCTACGCAATTGCTCACCCAAACCGAATCTGGCGTTTTTGATGCCGTTAAAGGTTTGAGCGCGGCCCAGTTAAACTTTAAGCCCGCTGCTGATAAATGGAGCGTGGCCGACTGTATTAAACATATTGCCGCCGCCGAAAAAGAACTCTGGGCCATGGCCGAACCTACCTTAGCGCAACCGGCTAACCCCGAAAAACGGGCCGGTATTAAATTTACCGACGACGACCTCATAAAGGCCGTGGAAGATCGCACACATAAATCCAAAACCTTCGCCGCGCTTGAGCCGGCAAATTCGCCCTACAAAACCGTTACCGAAGCGCTCGCCGCATTCAGATCTAATCGCGAAAAGCTGATAGACCTCATAAAAAACACCAAAACAGACCTGCGCAACCACGTGTTGGTATTGCCTGTTGGCACTTACGATAGTTACCAGTTTATCCTGCTGATAGCAGCCCACAGTAATCGCCATACCCAACAAATAAACGAGGTAAAGGGGGATGTTGGGTTCCCCAAATAACGGGCAGGCGCTTTAAAAGTTCACATAGGAGTAAGTTTTAGGAGCCCATATCCTGGTTATACAGGGTATGGGCTTTTTTTGTTGATATCGTTAGAGGGCGTTTGACGCTTTGGCTTTCCAAAAAATATGCTGAAGGACGAACGGCAATCCCGTTTGAATAAACCCGTTAGTCTGCAGAAAAAGACATAGTAATCCGAAGTCGGACCTCGAACAGCGGGTAAAATAACAGCTTTGGCCGGTGCTCCGATACCAACAACCAGAAGCTAAAATGGCTTAACGGCCATTGGAAAAATCGGCGGGAATACTATCTTTAGTTTTGTAAACAGAAATGTTTTTTCGATATGAAAGATAAAGTAAGCCTGGTAAATAAAGTGCCCGTAAAGTGTGGCCCATCATGTTATACTCACCGCATACAGCCCGATTTGGGCAACGGCGGATTTATAAGCCAGGTAAAAAGTTTTTTTGCAAAACTTTTTGATACTGCCGATTGGCCCGCAAGATGGCATTGCGGCAACTGGTCTGATTTTCATGGATGGTTATATATATTGTCAGACATGGCTATCTGGGCAGCATACTTCGCAATCCCCTTCCTGCTTTTCCGGATTATCAGTAAACGGAAGGATATTCCTTTCCCTAAAATACTTTGGCTTTTTATTGGTTTTATCCTGTTGTGCGGCACTACCCATTTATTAGATGCTATTATATTTTGGTGGCCGGCTTACCGTCTTAGTGCCCTGGTCAGGTTATTCACTGCAATTATATCTGTGTTTACGGTTTTCGCATTATACAGATTGCTTCCGATGATTTACCGCTTAAGAACACTCGACGAATTGGAGGCTGAAATTGAGGAACGGAAAAGGGCAGAAGAACAAAGCCGTCACCAGCAGGTACTGACGAAGGCCGCAGAAGATTTGATGGCAAAAAAAGACGAATTTATGAGTATAGCAAGCCACGAGTTAAAAACACCCATAACTACCGTAAAAGCATCTTTGCAGGTGCTCGAGCGAATTTTGGCCCAAAATGATGAGCTGGCTGTTATTGCGCCTTTTGTACACCGTTCATCCAAACAAATTAACAAGCTCACCAGTTTAATTGATGAATTGCTTGATGTAACCCGTATACAGGCCGGACAGTTGCAATTACACAAAGAAGACTTCAATATTATGAAAATGGCTGCCGAATGTGTTGAGCAATGCCAATCGGTGGATGGAATGCACCAGGTTACTATACAGGGAGATGAAAACCTAACGGTATTTGCAGATTACAACCGGATTGACCAGGTGCTATGCAATTTCCTGACAAATGCTTTTAAATACTCGCCAGAGCATACTTTAGTAGAAGTAAATATCAGCTCCGTTGATAATGGAAAGATCAAACTAAGTGTGGCCGACCGGGGAATTGGAATTCCGGACGATAAAAAAGATAATATTTTCGACAGATTTTTCAGGGTTGAAAATACATCCCAAAAATACTCAGGCATTGGTTTGGGCTTATATATTTCTTCCCAAATTATAGCAGCGCATGGCGGGCAAATTGGTGTAACGGATAATGGGGTAAATGGAACTATATTTTGGTTTATTATTTAACAGGGTTATACTTATACACCGTATTTGCGCAAAGCGAAGAGGCCGGGGCTGGCGCATTCATGTCGGACCTGGTCTGGTTTACCGGGTTATATCACTTCTAAATTGTCCTGGTATCGATTGTTTTAGGCACCCTGTAGGCTGGTGACTACGGGCATAGTAATTCGAAGTCAGAGAATCGAACAGCGTGGGCCTGGCCTGCCTGGGCGGTTTTTTTGCTGATTTGCGACAACCAGGTATCCCAATCCTATATAAAGGATAACCACCATCCGCTGTGTGTTTGCTTATATCGGCCATAGTGACGGCAGGGGTAATACATCAGCGCAATAACGGTTATCCAGCACAGGTACACCCCCCAAAGCGGAATACCGAAACCCGGCGCGGCCCATACCGGTGTAGGCTTCTGAAAGTCAAACGGAATACCGGCCATTATAACGCCCGCTACATTGATTATGCGCAGCAACACCAAATGTGCGATAAAATAAAAGTAAGGCACATTGCCATATACAGTACAAAACCGGGTAACGCGGTTGCTTGTGCCCTCGGTAACCGACAACAATAGCAATACCGGCCCAAGCGTCATCAACATAAACAGGAGCGAGGGCGTTTGCTTTCTCACGTTCAGGAACGAAAGCAAGGTATGCGCCGTATTCCGCTGAACGGCCCAGGGCGCAGGGTCGCCGTAATGGTTGATGAGCCGCAAGGTAACAAACAGCACAATCAAGGCGCAGCCCGAAAGCTTTAATATTTTCTGCCGCTTTGCCGCATTATAGCCCTTTTTGTACAGATGGCCAAAAACGTAGCCTAACAATAAAGCCCCCGTCCACGGAATGGCGGCATAAATAGCGAAAATAAACCGGTTGGCGCCGATAGGGATAAATGCCCCTACGCCATTCAATAATAGCGTAGTAAGGTTGCCAGGCGTGCCGCTTTTAGGCAAATCAACGTTGTCAAGTAAATTATGGCTGGCAATAATCAGTATTGCAACCACGGCTATAATTGTTTTAGGTGCCCGAATCAGTAAGGCCAAAATAATCATGCCAAAGCCAATGGCCCACAAAACCTCCAGCACCGGGAAATGGTAATGCACATCAAAGCTAAAGATGAGGCTGATAATTACCAGGTCGGATAATATGAGCCAGGCACCTCGTTTTAGTAAAAAAGTGGTCATTTGGCCGGTTGTTCGGCGTTGCGCGGCAAGGCATGCCGATACGCCGCTCAAAAAAACAAAGGTGGGTGCGCAAAAATGTGTTATCCAGCGCGTAAAAAACAGTATCACCGTGGTGCGCTGTACATCAAGCGGGGGCGGCCCGGCCAGGTGCAAAAAATCGCGGGCATGGTCAAGCGTCATGATAATCATGATTAATCCGCGCACGATGTCTACCGACTGGATACGTTGTTTCATTAAAATAAAGATAGTACAAAACGTTAGCTTTTCTCAATAAGGTATCTTCCTTATCCCGATTTTTAAACAAGCATTGTATGAACGCTTTTTGCTACTTGATTATGGTAGCGGGAGTAGGCACCTTAGTGTGGAGGCTACGGGCATAATAATTCGAAGACAGAGAACTCTACGGACAACGAGGTTAGCCGCTGTCAGAAACGCTTAGTTGACAGGGCCGGCCTTAGGTGGCTTTTTGGGCATTATACTAATTGTTATCACCACCATGTCATTGCGAGGGACGAAGCAATCTCTGGGTTATGTATGGCGTATACTTAGCACGCGGACCACAAAGGTGGACCTGCGGTAGAGAGGGGAACTCTATGAACAACAGGGTTATTTTATTTTTGGTGAAGCCTGAGCATACGGAATAATAGTAATATTTTTGATCTAAATTATACTAAATGACCACTTTAAAATTAGCCTTTTCAGTTCTTATTATATTTTTTTTTAACTGCAAAAAAAATCAGCAATTAACAAAAGAAACCACTCAAAAAGATAGCGTAATTGTTCCGGTTAAGCAATGGCTCAATTTGAATTATGCCGATGATGGCAAAGAGTATCATAACCTCGACATCCATTTGCCTAACGCAGCAAAACCCACCTATAAGGCAATTATTGTAATATACGGTAGCGCATGGTATGGCAATAATTTGAAACAAGCTGCGTTTGATGCCCTTGGAAAACCATTGCTTGACAGCGGTTTTGCGGTTATAGCCATTAACCACAGGTCAAGTGGCGATGCTCCTTACCCAGCCCAAATCAATGATGTGAAAGCTGCGGTACGATATATAAGGGCAAATGCTGGTAAATATCAAATTGATGCTTCATTTATTGGCATTACAGGCTATTCATCAGGTGGACATCTTGCCTCGCTCGCCGGAACATCAAATTCTGTTAAAGAATTTACAGTGGGGAAAGTGAAGGTTGACATAGAAGGAGACGTAGGAAATTATACCGCAGCCAGCAGTTCTGTGAATGCGGTAGTTGATTGGTTTGGCCCTATTGACATGGCTCTGATGGATGAGTGTAAGAAACCTAAAGGAGCAGACTCTCCCGAAGGTGCGCTTATTAGAGGCAATCCGGTCGATAATCTTGATATGATAGCCCTGCTCAACCCCATCACCTTTCTGGACAAAGCGGATCCTCATTTTATGGTAATTCATGGCGATGCTGATAATGTTGTACCCTATTGCCAAAGTGAGCTTTTTGCCAAAGCATTGAAAGAACAGGGAATATTAACTGAGTTTATTTCTGTTCCTAAAGGTCAGCACGGACCGATTACATTCAATGAAAATACTTTTAATAAAATGACAGATTTCTTTTTAAAAGAAGCCAAAAAAAAATAGTACAGCACTTTAATTGTCTCTTTGCCCTTAGTGGCCTCCCATACCAATTGAATAGCCCCGTTTAGTTTCTGGTCGGTGTTATCAGGCTGAATAAAAAAGCGCAGGATGTGTGGGATTCCTTCCTTGAAGAAGGGGGAGGTAGGGGCTAAATCAGGGTGGTTCGGTTAGGGCCGGTCTGGGCATCCTGTAGTCTGGAGACTACGGCGGTAGTTCGAGGTTAGCGACTTCAGCGGGGGAGGATGTTATCCTAAAAGCTGTTATCCTGAGTGGTAAAATTTGTGAAATTCCGAAGGAAGAACGATAACCAGGAGGAAGACTTAAGTTTTAAAAACTAAGTCTACTTCCTGGTTATCTGCGACGTAATGGTGCTATCTGTTATCTTATCATCATCGGCAAGCAGGAAAGCTTTGGATAAGATTACCGAAAGGCCCGCATCGCCTTCAAACGGAATAAACAAGCCTTCGGTGGGACTTTTTTGACCCCTGTCTGGCACAATACATAAATATTGGTCGTTGGGTTCCATCAGGATGTTGGTACTGCCAATGTGTATTTTATAAGTCCGCAGTTTGCCTTTTACTACCAAAAATTTGTCCTGTATTTGTGCAACCTTGCTTATTTTTAAGCGGGGAACCAGGCCAGCCAGTATTTCTTTGCGATTTTTGGCCAGCTCAGACAGATCGCCAAATGAGTATGCCGCCCAATAGTTGTTTAAAGCAGGCACCCCGCCCGAATCCTGCCAGGTAGGGTCGTTGCCAACGCTTGCCACGCCAACAAACAGGTCGACATCACGGAGCGCTTCAGAAAGCGCCAATACAGGAACATCTATCAGGTCAACAACGTTGTCGCTATCTGCTCGCACAAACCTTACCTGATCTGTTGTTACGTAGTTCCATATGCCGGTATCGTTGAAAGCGTCTTCGGCGTTTACCTCGCTTATCCAATATTGCACTTTAAGGCCATGTTCCGGCAAAAGTAGTTCGGCCATGCCGTTTTCTATGCCGTTATCGTAGGCCCCAAGCAATGAATATTTCCAGCCCCTGGTTTTGGCCAGCATATTAAACTGATGCTGCTTTAACACGTGCGCAGCCATCCTGTTACTGTATATGCGAGTATTTATTTCGGCTTCGGTAAGTAAATAAACCTCGCGGAACGCCTGTTTTAAAGGCTGCTGAATTTGATGTTGTGTTAAAAACTGCCGCCATTGTTGTACCTCGGCCAGTGGCACCAATGCCGGGTGCCATAGGGATACCTCGCCATTCTCGTCAGGTGTAATCTCCTCGCTGTTGTTATTAAGCCACTTACCGTTTATCCATATTACCGATGCCGGTTTGCCAGCCTGCGTAACATTCCAGATGACTTGCCTGGCAAGGGAACACATCAGTCCATGATGTAAATAAAACTCGTTAAAAGCACTGAAACTTAATTTACGATCAATGCGAAACATTCGGTCAATACGATCGCGCTGGGCACTGGTTGTTTGGTCGGTTTGCTTTTGGATACCTTTTATTTTTGTTAGCCTGGCGGCCTGTTTGTCTTTTATAGCCGTTGGTACTGCTTTCTGCTGCACACCGTCGGCTTTGTACCAGTTTAGCTCAGATTTGCCAACGCCTGTAATTTTAAGTATGCAGGTAAAGTTTTCAAACTGAAACTCCCGTGTGCCGTTTACAAAGCCAAGGTCGTCAACAGCCATATCCTCAATCTCGTGGGTAGATACACCTTGCTCCTGGGCAGCTTGCTGCATGTATTTTTCAATAATCTGTTGGGTATTAGTTTGTTTGATGCGAAGCTTGAGGCGCGATAGGTGGCCTATGCCATCCAACCCTTTTGATTTATAAAGCGCATAAAGGCAGGCGTTGCCTATACCGGCCGCTGCGGGCCCTATACCCGGCATTTTTTTATAACATCTTTCGGCAAGTTTGGCCAGATTATTAAGGGTGGAGTTATCATGAAAATGTGCGCACATCCACGCAAAACCCTTAATGGCTTCCATGTTAATGGCGCTTAAAAATGTTGATGTGGAGTAAGTGTAGCTACCGCTTGTATACACTTTGGTCTCTTCCTTTAAATTAATAACAAACAGGAACCAGCCATTAACAACGGTTTTAAATTTATCGGCACCTAATTGTTTAAACAGCTCCTTACTTTCCAACAAGTATTTATTGGATGGCTTAGATCCTGTAGCTTTTGAAGCTTTGGTAATTAATTGATACCAAAGTTGCTTGTCAGCATCTGGCAATGCCTGGATAACCTGGTTGGCATAGGCAGAAAACGGATCATCACCTAAAAATAGTGTCGGTTTCACCGTCTCGGGCGATGCTGTTGATCCAAATATCAGCTGGTCTATTTTCTCTATCAACTTTAGCCTGTCTTTTTCCCAATAAACCTGGTCTATTTGCTGTATTTTTAATTTAAACCCGTTTAGCAATGCTATCATTTGTTCGGATACGCCCGATTTGCTGTATTGCCGGGTAAGCTGATTAATGAGGGCTATTACCGGCCATTGGTAAAACACGCTGTGGTTCCAGGTTTTGTTTTGGGCAAACACCTGTAAAATCCTTTCCATGTCATGGTCGTCAATGGCAAGCTTGGTTTTAAACAGCTGTGCTGTATAAGCCAGTCTTACTTCTTTGTTATGCCCGGCTTTGTCGTTTGATGAATAGTTGGCGTTTTTTTTGTTGTATTCGCTGTTTTCATTTAGGCAGTAAATAATAAATTCAATTTTCTTTTTATCCGGCCAATTAGCAACTTCCTGTGTGTAAACTGATAAGGTGTTTATTTTTAAGCCATAAAAATAACTGCTTTTACGGGCGTGTTCTACGCGCGAATTGTGAACTATTTGGTCAAACTCACTTAGTTTGTGGGCCGTCGGGGTATTTTGCGCCGGCGCGGTTTTAAATAACGCGTCTTTAATTTTATCAAAAATGCTCATAATCAGCCACCTACCAATGGCGTTAATTTAATAAAACTGATGGTGGTATCTTTTCGCAAGGCAATTTGCTGATCAAGGCTTTCTGATTGGATATTATCTATTAGTACAAAAAAACCGTTGTTTTGAAATGCATTTAAAGCAACATACACCTGCTTCTCGGCATCAATTACTTTTTTGGGTTTCAGCTTAAAGCCGTTAAGCGTTTTCTCCACATCCGATGGTTCAATCAAACCATTAAAATATTCGGGCAGTTTGTTGTTATAATTTTCTACCTCTTTAATTACCCTGCCGGTTATAATGTCCTGCACGCTAACCGTTTCGGTTTTAAATTCTATCTCCAGTTCATGCAATATTTTGCCGGCAAAAGTCTCGTCTTTGATGGTAATAATCATGCTTTGCTTGTATGGTAATTACTATAATTATAATAAGGTAACAGATAAGCGTAAAGTTATAAAAGGTATTGATAGCTGCCTCAACTACTTACCAATTATTTTTGCCGGTGTAAATAAACCCAGGTAGTGCAGTTGGTCAATTACTTTCTCCAATGATTGTCCGAGGGACTCTGTGGGACTGTGTGAGTGAATTGTCCATCCAAAGCTGACGCACGCGCACCGCGTATGCCTCGCATGCAAATGACGATTTTGTTGGAAATCCAAATGCACACCTCTCCAATCCCCCCCGTTAGCGATTGAAACGGATACCGGCCTGCGCCTAATGCCCTGTGCGCGTATGAGTGTAAAGCGCGGGCCGCAGGCAACGGCGGGAAAAGAGTCAATATGTAAGAATCAAGAATTAAGACGCATTCGATATTTTAAATGCTTCGTCCCTCAGTATCAACGGAAGGAGTGGTGCTTTACCGGCTCTTAAACTTATAGAAAATGTATATTCAGTTTCGTAAGCGGCTGAATTCTTTTAAAATCCTTATAGTTACAGGTGTATAGGTCTGTGCAATGTTTTTCGGCTATGGCGGTGTGCAGGCAGTCATTAAAATCTTTAAAACCTATCGATGACGCCAACTCCATGGCCCTTTTAAATTCATCAAGGCCATATTGAACAGGGGACGACGAAATCAATTGGTTTAATTTTGTTGTAATAAATGAGGTTGGCTGATCAAGTTTAGCAAGTACAAATCCAAGTTCCTGAATGCTGAGGCAGGATATGAGAAGAGTTTGAGTTGTAACCATATCCTCTATCATATCATTTACCTTCAAATGTAAATTTGAATTTTGGTTGATAAGTAAATGGGGTCAATACATCTGTGTCGATATAATTCATCCTACTCGCCCCCAACCGGGTTGTGTGAATCATCAATTAATGCCCTGATGTCCACATCCGGAGAAATTACAGGAGCAGCCTTACGGTTGTCGTTTATCATTTGCAGTAAATTGCTATTTACAGGGCTATCCGATTTTTTTTGAGGACTGTCTACAGATTTTACAGTGATCTCGACTTCCTGCCCGGCAAACATTGTTTTCAGGGATTTCAGAAATGCCATGCTGATCTCTTGCGCCTTTAGTCTGTAAGTTGTTTGCATTGTTGCTGATATTACTGTTCAATCAAAAATACAGAATAATTGTGGAAATGTAAACCCTGGTACCAGTCGCCCTGTTACACCGAAGCAGGCGCATGACAAATTCAGTTTACACAAACATTGTTCTTGAATGCTGGCTACGACTCACCCCGGCTACGCTGCGCTGGCCGACCCTCCGGCTTACGCCGCAAAGAGGGTGAACCCCATTTTGTTTTTCCTTTTTCGCCCCTCTATGCGACGCAGTCGGAGGGGCAGACGGGCGGAGCCTCGTTGGGGTGAGTCGTCGCCGATATGCGATGAAAGTTATTCTCTCTTCAGAATTTTCCGAAATTTACAGCTTAGCATGACATACCCAATTTTCCTGTCATCCTGAGTAACCTTTATTTGCGCACAAATGATCGCATTGCAAATGACACTTTTTTTTGCAATTGATAATCAGTAAGTTATAAATGTGTCAATGGCAGGTACGATGGATCTATCAGCTGTGCATGACCGTTAGAAAAGTTCGCGAATAGATCCTTCACTCCGTTCAGGATGACAGTCGTTTATTTTTGAATGTTTTTCCCGTTCAGCGTTTAGCGAAATTTTACACTCCGCATGACAGGGTAGGGTCAAGGCCTTATTGCCCCGCCTTTTTCAAACTATCTGCCTTGGCCTTTTTGGCTTTGTCCTTAAAAAAACCTTTCAGGAAAAAGTTGTGCTGGGCGGCTTCCAGGTCGTCGTTTAGTTTGACGGAGCTTTGTTGCAGGTTGTCGAGGGTGGTTTGTACTTTAACGGCGGCTTTGGGGTCGTTTAGCAGTACGCCGAGGGCATTGTCGGTACGGTTGAGTTTGTCGCTGGCTTTGTTCAGGTTGTTGGTGAGGGTGCTGGCGTTGCTGGCGGCTTGTTGCAGCTGGTTTACGGCCAGGCGGATGTGGTTAAAGGTGGCCGTATCGGTCAGCATTTTATCTGCTAAACCACCTTTGGTGTTTAGCTTATTGCTAAACGCATTTAGCGAGGCCGCCATTACCGCGGCGTTTTGGGTGGCCGTTTGCAGGTTTTTCATGGCGGCGCGCAGTTGCAGGGCCATGGTATTATCGGCCATTAGCGCGCCAATGGTGCCTTTTCCCTGTAAAATCTGGTGGCTAAGGGTTTTAAAGTCGCCGGTTATGGCCAGCAGGTTTTGATTGTTATCCTGCAGGGTTTTCATGATATCATCTGTCGAGAGCAGCTTTTCGGCCTGTAGTACGTCGCCGTCCTGTACTTCGGGGGCCTGCGGGCTGCCGCCGTCAATCACGATGATTTTGTTGCCTATCAATCCGTCGCTGCTTATTTTGGCCTGGGCGTTGCGGTGGATGTATTGCTGAGTTGCCTGGTCCACACTCATGGACACCCGCACCTGCGATGGTCCTTCAAAGCGCACGGAGCTGATGGTGCCTACCTTTACGCCCGAAAACCAAACGTTGTTGCCTTTTTTAAGCCCGGCCACATCGCCGAAAACCGAACTGAGGTGAATGTTTTTTACAAACGCTTTTTGCTGGCCGCCAAGCGTAAAGATGCCAAGGATAAACAATATGAGGCCGAGGCCCAGGAACAGGCCTACGGTGATTGCTTTTTTATTTTCTGATGCGTCCATGATAATCGTATAATGTCTTTTTTGTTATTGGATAAAGTTATAGTCGTAAAACGGTTTAACACGGCTATCGTTGGTATCAAATACCTCGTCGAAACTGCCGGTGCGCTGAAACTTGCCATCCAGTAGCATGGCAATGCGGTCGCCGGTTTGTTTGGCGCAGGTTAAATCATGTGTTATAATGATAGACGAGGTGTTGAAGCGTTGCTGTACCTCGTTAATCAGGTCGTTAATCTCGATGCAGGTAATAGGGTCGAGGCCGGCGGTTGGCTCATCATACAGCATAATTTCGGGGTTCAGGATCAGCGTACGGGCAATGCCGATACGCTTGCGCTGCCCGCCCGAAAGCTCGGATGGCATCTGGTTAATAGTTTGCGACAGGCCAACGGCATCAAGCACGGTTTCAACCGCAGTATTAATTTCATTACGGGTAATACCCCTACGGTTGCGAACCAGCGGGAACTCGAGGTTTTTGCGTACCGTCATGCTATCATACAAAGCACTGTTCTGAAACGAGAAGCCGATGCGGATGCGCAGCTCCTGCAGTTCCTTTTCGCTTATTTCGGCGTAGTTATGGCCTAATACGTTAATCTCGCCTTTATCGGGCGTTAACAGGCCGGATATGATTTTTATTAATACAGATTTGCCGGTACCCGAGCGGCCCAATACCACCAGGTTTTCGCCCTGGTATAGGTCAAGGTCGATACCGCGGAGAACGTGATAGTCTTCAAAGGCTTTTTCAAGCCCCCGGATAGTGATAACCGGGTTGTTATGGTCGGCCTTTACAATTTTCTTTTCCATGCTAAATCGATTAACGGAACCAGCTGGTTATCTGTACAATAATTACTTCTTCAATAAACACCAAAAACATGGCGGTAACCACCGCGCCGTTGGCGGCTTTGCCCACGCCTTCGGTACCCTTGCTGCTGTTATAGCCCTGGTAGCAACCCACAATGCCTATGGTAAACCCAAATACGATGGATTTGATAAGCGAAGCCACGAAATCGGTATACGTTAAGGGATCAAAAAACTCCTGTATAAAGGTTGTCCAGGTGGTGCCCTCGTTTTGGGCCACGTTTAAATAACCGCCAAACATGGCAATAAAGCCGGTGTAGGTAGATAGGATGGGGATGGTAAGCGTAGTAGCCAGTACCCTGGTACACACCAGGTATTTGAATGGCTTGGTTCCCGATACCTCCATAGCATCTATCTGTTCGGTTACCCGCATAGAGCCCAGTTCGGCCCCAATGCCCGAACCTACCTTGCCCGATGCGATAAGCGCCGTAACCAATGGTGCCAGCGCCCGCATAATGGCTATAGATACCAGCGATGGCAGCCACGATGTAGCCCCAAACTGCGAAAGCGACGGCCGCGATTGTTTGGTAAATATAAGGCCCACAATAAAGCCGGTAACGGTAATGAGGGTAAAGGAGCGCACACCAACTTCATAACACTGGCGCATAACCTCTTTAAACTCAAAAGGGGGCATAAATGCCTCCCTGAAGAAGCGCAGGATAAACTGGTTTATGCGGTACAGGCTTATCAGGAAGTCGGTAATGCTTTGCTTAAACTTGTTTACCCTTTTGCGTATAGTAGGTTTGGTGCTTTGTGCGGTATCCATTAATTATGTAATGTTTTGATCCATCTTTGTTTATACCGTGTTCTACAACAAATATCCGGTAATTGTTTTGATAGTTGTGCGTATTGAGTATTGAGTTCTGAGTCTTGGGTTTTAAGTCCGAAGTCTTGAGTCAAAAGTTCTAAGTCCTGAACAATTGTCAAAACACTGCAGGTTTCGGGCCCGAGACTTTGGCATTAAGACCTTGGATTTAACGCTTCGGACTCAAGACTCAGAACTCAAGACTTAAAACTCGGTGCTAAACAAGCTGACCCAAAGGGTTAAAAGTTAAAAATCAATCCGGTTGCAAACCTAAAAGTTAAAATTTATATCAATGTAACAGGCAGTTAAAAAAAGGGTTATTTTTTTGTAATTTTTTGGATGTTTTTAGGTGTCAATGGGGAGGTTTTTGGTGCTTAGCCGGACTTTATTGACGTTATTTGACGGTGTTTGAGGGGTGTTTTGGGGTGGGGCGACGACTTAATTTAATATTTTAGTGGGAGTGATATCCGTGCACTTGTTATTCAAAACTTTATAAAAATGTAAAATATTTGATATGCTGATGTTAAATATGTATCATTGATCGCCTTTTTAAAATCTGTTCAGAATTATGATTACCAATAATGTAATGCGCGAGATTACGCCGCTAACCCCAAGCGATTGTTTTACCATTTTTTCGAGGGTTAAAAAGAAGTTTGATTTTCCGCTGCATTACCATGATGAGTATGAGTTAAACCTGATTATCAATGCCAAGGGCGCCAAGCGCGTTGTAGGCGGCCATATCGAGATGATTGACGAGCTGGAGCTGGCGCTAATAGGCCCCAACCTGTACCATGCCTGGTTTACCCACCAATGCCAAAGCGAGGAGATTACCGAGGTAACCATCCAGTTTCATAAGGATTTGTTTGATGAAAAACTACTGAAACGCAACCAGTTAAGTTTTGTAAAAAGTATGCTGGAGCGGTCGCAGCGGGGCATTGTATTTTCGCCCGATACCATTATGGCTTTACGTGACCGCATCCAGGGCCTTGATAAAAAAAGCGGGTTTGATTCGGTGCTGGAGCTGATGTCGATACTGCATGATCTGTCTATCTCGCGCAATATGAAGATGTTATCAGATCCCAGCTTTGCCAACGATAAGTTTTATTACAACAGCCGCCGTATTGAAAAGGTGTTTGAGCACATGAACATAAACTACAACAAGCAGGTAACCCTTGCCGAGGTGGCCAAAATAGCCAATATGCCCGAGGCATCGTTCAGCAGGTTTATCAAAAAACGCACCGGTAAAACCTTCATTGACAGCCTGAACGAGATTCGGCTGGGCCACGCCTCCCGCATGCTGATAGACTCGACAGCCACCGTGGCCGAGATTGCCTATAAATGCGGATTCAACAATATCTCCAACTTTAACCGCATTTTTAAACGCAAAAAGCTGTGCATTCCCAAGGAATTCCGGGAAACTTATACGGGGAACAGGGTGTTTATTTAATTTGAGGATTTTAAAATTTGAAAATGCGGTATTTCCGGGTGGCGGATGCACTATTAATGAATAATGCTTTCGATGTAAAATTAAGCCGCTTTTGTTGTAGGTTATTGCCGTTTTATCAAGGTACACAGTAACGCACCTGTCAACCGTTAAAGATACTCCCAAGCACCTTGCCAAGCACCCGGAAGTTACCAAAACAACACCCCGCGCACGTCGAAAGTACCCCCGAAAACGAATGGTTATTGTAAGCCAAAAAAAGCGATAGTTCTTAACCTTTGTTATATAGAATATCGATAAGTAAAAGAATAGGTTAAAAAAGTATTACAAAAATGACTTTTATAAACCCACTTTTGAGTGCACCAATTATGATCAGGATTTACAGAATTTGAGAATTAACAGAATTTGTAAAAAATTACCGAACGCAAGGTATTCTGAAAATCCGTAAATTCTGAAAATTCTGATTCCGACAAAAAAATGAAGCTACACTTAGCCGATATTATTATCATCGTTCTGTACCTGCTGAGTACCATTTTTATTGGTTTGTGGTACCGTAAAAAAGCCCGCGAAAACAAGGAAAGCTACATGCTTGGCGGCAAATCGCTGCCCTGGTATAAGCTGGGTTTAAGCGATGCCTCTGATATGTTCGATATCAGCGGCACTATGTGGATGGTAAGCCTGTGCTTTGTGTACGGCATGAAAAGCATCTGGATACCCTGGCTGTGGCCCGTATTTAACCAGGTGTTCTTGATGATGTACCTGTCGCGCTGGCTGCGCCGCTCCAACGCTGCAACCGGCGCCGAGTGGCTGGCTACCCGCTTTGGTAAAACGGGTACCTGGGTGGCCGCCTCACAAATGGTAGTTATCGCTTTTGCGTTGTTAAGCTGTTTTGGTTTCCTGGCTTATGGGTTTATCGGGCTGGGTAAATTCATCGAGATATTTATCCCCTGGGACCTGGTGAAAAGCTATGTGCCGTTTAACGTTGGCCCGCAATATGTGCCACATGTTTATGGTATTATATTCACGTTGTTTGCCATGTTTTATTCCATTTTAGGCGGGATGCACAGCATAGTTTTGGGCGACATGGTTAAGTACGGCGTGATGACGGTTGCCTGTATCTGGATAGGGTTCATCGCTGCCCATAAACTGGCAGGCCATAGCCTTCATGTGCCCGATGGTTGGTTTAGTCCGTTTTTTGGCACCCACTTGAACATGAACTGGTCGGGCATTATTACCGAGGTAAACAAAAAGATAAAAGACGACGGCTACTCGCTGTTCGGGTTGTTTTTTATGATGATGACCTTCAAGGGCTTTTTCGCAGCATTGGCGGGGCCTGCACCCAATTATGATATGCAGAAGATCCTGTCAACCCGCTCGCCCGAGGACGCCAGTAAAATGAGTGGCTTTGTTAATATTGTTTTGCTGCCCATCAGGTATTCGCTCATTGTAAGCCTCACCATTTTAGGTTTAATCTACTATCACCAAATGAACCTGAAGGATGCTACCGGCGATATCGATTTTGAACGGATATTACCGGCAGTTATCAATAATTTTTTACCCGTTGGCCTGGTAGGCTTATTGCTGGCCGGTTTATTAGGCGCTTTTATGAGCACCTTTAGCGGCACCATGAACGCGGCCCAGGCTTACATTGTTAATGATATTTACCTCAAATACGTTAACCCGGTTGCCTCCAACAAAAATATCATCACCATGAATTACCTGGTGGGCATCATTGTGGTAGCTATCGGGGTTTTCCTGGGCTTTTTTGCGCACAATGTTAACACCGTACTGCAATGGATCGTCTCGGCATTATATGGCGGCTATGTAGCATCAAATGTGTTAAAGTGGCATTGGTGGCGCTTTAATGCCGGCGGGTTTTTCTGGGGGATGCTTTCAGGCATTTTGTCGGCAATGGTTTTCTCGTTGTATGTTTCCAATAACGAGTTATTGTATTGGTTCCCGGTATTGTTCCTTATCTCGCTGGCTGGTTCGGTTATAGGATCGCTTGCAACCGAGCCTACAGATATAGCGGTACTGAAAGCCTTCTACAGCAATGTACGGCCCTGGGGCTTTTGGGGACCGGTAAAAAAGCTGGTCATGGCCGATGATGAAAGTTTTACGCCCAACAAAAACTTTAAGCTCAACATGTTCAACGTAGTTATAGGTACAATCACCCAGCTATGCCTTACCATATTGCCTATGTACCTTATCCTCAACCAAAAGTTGCCTTTGGCGGTTACCATAGGCTTGCTGGCAATTACGATGCTGATCCTGAAAAAAACATGGTGGAATAAACTAAAAGAATATTGATAATTGATTACCCTATGACCCCTGAATTTAAACAAAGGCTGGCCCAGCTACACCAGGAGCAGCAACAACTCATAAACAAGCCAAACCAGGTAGCCGGTATCGGCAATGGTATTTTTAACCGCTATAAAAACCCGGTGCTTACCGCCGCGCATACTCCCATCAACTGGCGGTATGATTTGAATCCCGACACCAATCCGTACCTGATGGAACGCTTTGGTATTAACGCTGCTTTTAATGCCGGAGCTATTAAATTCAATAGTAAATACCTGATGGTAGTTAGGGTAGAGGGGGCAGACCGCAAATCGTTTTTCGCCGTAGCCGAAAGCCCTGATGGTATCAGCAATTTTACTTTTTGGGATTACCCCATCAACCTGCCGCAAACCCGGGAGCCGGATACCAATGTGTATGATATGCGCCTTACCCTGCACCAGGATGGATACATATACGGCTTGTTTTGTACCGAAAGACGCGACCCGGCAGCGCCTGCCTATGATCAGTCCATGGCCGTAGCGGCCTGTGGTATAGCCCGTACTAAGGATATGGTGAAATGGGAGCGCCTGCCCGATTTGAAAACCAACTCGCCTCAGCAACGTAATGTGGTACTGCACCCCGAGTTTGTGGATGGCAAATATGCCCTGTATACCCGCCCGCAAGATGGTTTTATCAGCGCGGGTACCGGCGGCGGCATTGGCTTTGGCTTAGCCGAAACAATGGAAAATGCCGTGATAGACCAGGAAACCATCATCGATAATAAAAACTACCATACCGTTTACGAAGCTAAAAACGGACAAGGCCCCACACCCATTAAGACCGATAAAGGCTGGCTGCACCTGGCACATGGCGTACGCAACACGGCCGCCGGCTTGCGTTATGTACTGTACATGTTTATGACCGATTTGCATGACCTGACCAAAGTTTTGCACAAACCCGGAGGTTATTTTTTGGCACCCGAGGGCGAGGAACGCATTGGCGATGTATCAAACGTGGTTTTTTGCAACGGTTGGATTGCCGATGAAGATGGTTCGGTGTATATTTACTATGCATCCTCAGATACCCGCATGCATGTGGCAACTACTACAGTTAATAAATTGATTGACTACGTGGTGAATACACCAGCAGATGGCTTTAAGTCGTCAACTTCGGTAGATGCAATTTATAGGATTATTGATAGGAATAAAGAGCCTCACCCTGCCCTCTCCAAAGGAGAGGGTTCTTGATTAGGCTAAATAAAAAAGCGGTGGTAAGTGCGAATCCCCTCTTGAGAGGGGCGGAGGGGGGTGTTTATTCAGGATACATAGTAGATACCCCCCTCTAATAAGGCATTATCCGATTGTTCCCTTTCGGATGAAAATTAATTACTAAAAAGGCATGACGTATAACACACCCCTACAGCCGCACCATTCATCGCGCCCCCTCTCAAGAGGGGAACTTGAAAATATGCTTGGGACAGTAAGTGTCGAGCTTGCCACCCAACTCCACAACATCATCGCCTACTGGCAAAATTATACACCCGACGAAACGCACGGCGGCTTTTTGGGTCAAATAGATAACGACAATAACGCTACGCCAGAAGCGCCCAAAGGGTCCGTATTAAACGCAAGGATATTGTGGAGCTTTTCGGCGGCTTATAACCTGCAACCCGATGATGCAGCATTGCAAATGGCGCACCGGGCTTATGAGTATATCTGCCGGTATTTTATTGACCCTGAATTTGGCGGGGTATACTGGTCGGTTGATTATAAAGGCGAAAAACTGGATACCAAAAAACAGGTTTATGCCAGTGCCTTTACCATTTACGCGTTGAGTGAATATTATGTGGCCTCGGGCTTAAAGGAAGCCAGGGATCGGGCCATCAGCCTATATCGTTTATTGGTTGATAAAAGCTATGATGCTGATAGAACGGGCTACATGGAGGCCTTTACCCGCGACTGGCAGCCCATTGGCGACCTGCGACTGAGCGCTAAGGATGCCAACGAAAAAAAAACCATGAACACCCATTTGCATGTACTGGAAGCTTACACCAACCTATACCGCATCTGGCCTGATAAGAAGCTGAGGATTCAAATACAAACCTTAATAGGCAATTTTTTCGATCATTTTATCGATCCGAAAACCAATCATCTAATATTGTTTTTTGATGAAGATTGGAACCGCAAATCAGACATCATATCGTACGGGCATGATATTGAGGCCACCTGGCTTTTGCTGGAAGCTGCCGAAGTAATAGATGATATTGTATGGGAAGAAGATATTGAAGAAATGTGCATACAGGTAGCCGACGCTACCATTGAAGGTTTGGACACAGACGGCGGCTTATGGTATGAATATGAACCAACCGAAGGCCACCTGGTTAAAGAAAAACACTGGTGGGTGCAGGCCGAGGCAATGGTAGGTTTTTTTAACGCATGGCAAATAAGCCGGGATCAAAGATACCTCGATATCGTTGTAAAAAGCTGGGCTTTTGTAAAGGATAAGATCCTCGATCATCAAAATGGCGAATGGTTTTGGGGGATAAAAGCCGACGGCGGTATAATGCCCGGCGAAGATAAAGTTGGCCTGTGGAAATGCCCCTACCACAACAGCCGGGCTTGTATAGAGCTTATTAAACGAATTAACCATAGTGCCATCATATGACAATATATAAACAATTAACGGCTGTTGTCCCCGGTATTGGCAACCTTGTTATAACGACGAATTAAGAAATTACAGGATTATATGCTGCTTACGCTTTAACCTTAAAAGGGTTCTTTATAACAAAACAATGCTTTATATTTGGCTATGCCTTATTATAAACCGCCTGTCGCCGGGAAATATATTGACCCTTTAGTTGACTTTGCCTTTAAGAAAATATTTGGAAGCGAACCTAATAAAGATTTGCTGATCGCTTTTTTAAATGAAGTGTTCAGGGGGCGCAAGCATATTGTTGACTTAGTTTATAACAAAAATGAACACCCCGGTGATTTAAGGGACGAAGGGGCAGCTATATTCGATTTGCTCTGTACAGGAGATAAAGGCGAGCGTTTTATAATAGAAGTACAACGGGGCAGGCAAGGCTACTTTAAAGAAAGAGCCCTGTTTTATACCAGCCGGCTCATAAGCGACCTGGCACCCAAAGGTAAACGTAGCGAATGGGCTTACAATCTTACAGAAGTGTACCTGGTTGCCTTACTGGAGGATTTTACGTTGGCAGCAAGCCCTTCACATGAATACCTGCATGATATTTGCCTGTGTAACAGGCATACGGGTGAAATATTTTACGATAAATTAGGCTACACTTATATTGAATTGATTAATTTTGTAAAGACGGAGGCCGAACTGGAAACCGACCTTGACAGATGGCTGTATGTTTTAAAGCATCTTAGCCAAATGAATAAGATCCCGGCTTACCTGCGTAAATCCATATTTGAAAAATTATTCAGTATTGCAGAATATACTAATCTGACAAAGGAGGAAAAAGAGATGTACGATAGCAGCTTAAAATACAAATGGGATAATAAGAATGTGCGGGACTATGCTGTGAAAGAAGGCATAGCACAAGGTATAGCACAAGGTATAGCGCAAGGTATGGAAAAAGGCATAGCACAAGGTAAACATGAAGAAGCTATCACCATTGCCCGGGAACTCAAAAAAATTGGAATACGTTTGGAAGATATTGCTAAAGGCACCGGCTTATCTATTGAAGAAATAGAAAAGCTTTAACAACGATGTACGATAGCAGCTTAAAATACAAGTGGGATAGTAAGAATGTGTTGGATTACGCTGTGAAAGAAGGCACAGCACAAGGAATAGAAAAAGGTATAGCACAAGGCAGAGTTGAAATAGCTATAGACATCGCCCGCGAATTAAAAAAAACGGGTATGTGTTTAGAAGACATTGCCAAAGGCACTAAACTTTCTATCGAAGAAATAGAAAAACTTTAACGTACTATCGAATAGTTGCTTAACTACAAATAAGGAAAATAAAGTGCCAATCTGGTAGAAACCTTAAATTGTGTTAAATCTATGTTTTTTTCAACGCAATCACCCCCAAAATCCCTGCAAGCAACGAAGCCAACAAGATCCCATACTTCGCCTGGTCAACCATCTCAGCATGCGTAAATGCCAGGCCTGATATAAAAAGCGACATGGTAAAACCAACACCAGCCAGTAACGCTACGCCGGTTATTTGTTTCCAGGTAGAGTTTGCCGGGAGTGGGGCGCCAAACTTTACCATGAGCCAGGTGGCCGATAGTACGCCTATAAATTTGCCTGCTACAAGGCCAATCATCACACCCAGGCTTACCGGGTTTAGTAACGACGAAAAGAAATCAGAACCAATAATGATACCTGCGTTTGAGAGGGCGAACAGTGGCATCACCACAAACGCCACCCAGGGATGCAGCCCATACTCTACCTTTTGCAGCGGGGTTTCAGCATCTGTAGTCATTTTCTTTATTTTTTCGATGGTCTGATGTTGCTCGGGCGTTGTAAGTGTGCTGTTATTGGGGATCTGCGCCTCAAAATCAAACAAAAGTTTGCGCAGGCTTTCGGCATAGTTTTTTTCGTTGATGCGGGTACGTGCAGGAATGGTAAAAGCAACCAATACGCCGGCAATTGTAGCATGCACACCCGAAAGCAAAAAGGCTACCCATACTGCAAAACCTATCACCAGGTAAAAAATAATACTGCGAATGCCCAGTTTATTACCAATAAGCAATATGGTTAACAGGCATACGCCAATGGTTAAAGGCGCAAAATCGATATGCGAGCTGTAAAAAATAGCTATTACCAATACCGCACCCAAATCATCGGCCACAGCCAAAGCGGATAGAAACACTTTTACTGATGATGGGATATGCCTGCCTGCAATAGATAACAACGCCAGCGCAAAGGCTATATCTGTAGCCATAGGGATGCCCCAGCCATGTTCGGATGCTGTGCCTTTGTTGATGAAAAAGTATATCAGGGCGGGCACTACCATTCCGCCCAGAGCGGCTACCATGGGCAGGGAAGCTTTTTTTATTGTTGATAGTTCGCCGGCCATAAATTCCCGCTTCAGCTCCAGGCCTATTACAAAGAAAAAGACGGCCATCAGCCCATCGTTTATCCATAAGTGCAGGGAATGATCAAGTACGTGTGCGCCAAAACCAAGCGAAAACTTAATATCCCAAAGTTGATGATACGAGTGTGCAAACGGCGAGTTTACCCATGTTATAGCTGTCAAAACACCTATAAACAGTACAATGCCGCTGGTATGCTCCTGGTGTATGAACTTACTTGCCGGCTCGGTAATTTTATCAATAGGTAGTTTTTTTCGCATCTTTTTTATTAGAATCAAGAATTAAGAGGCAAGAATCAAGATAGCCGCATTTGTTGTTATCGATTTTTACAACACCGTCATTGCGAGGTACGAAGCAATCCCCGACATGCAAATCAATTACTCAAAGTTCAACAATTGTCCTAAAGAGATTGCTTCGTACCTCGCAATGACGGTGGAGAAGCGCTGATTCTCGGTTTTTGTTCCCTTGCTCTCCAATTACGGTTTCCAGATATTGTTGCTCTTATCTGAATCTACATCGTAAGTGGTGCCTAAAGTTATCTGTTTTATAGCGCCCTTGGCCCCAAAGTTAAGCGTTGTTGATTTATTGCCCTTTGCCCAGGCTGCTATACTTGTTCCTACTGATTGTTTGCTGCCATCAGCATAAAAAATGGTAAGGTGCACGGGTACAGCTTTATTCCCGATACTGGTAACGGTGACCGTATATTGTTTTGCTACATGCGTTACCTTGCTGATCGCCAGGTCGGGAATGCCGTTATCAAAGAACCAGTTTTTCCAAAACCAGTTCATGTTAATGCCTGCGCCGGTATTCATGCAATTAAAAAAATCATACGGCATGGGGTGTTTACCATGCCACAGGTTAATATAGTTGTGCAGTGCTTTGGTAAAAAGTTTGTCGCCCAGCATTTCTTTTACATAAAGGTAGCCAAAGCCGGGTTTAGGGTAATTATCGGTAAAGGCTGCAATGCCTGTAAGCGCCGGGGTAAGCGTCATGATAGGTACATCCTGTTCGCTACCTGCCGAGTTTTCAACGGCAGTGATGCCATACAGGTCTGTTATTTTAGGATCAATATCGGGGCTGATCAGCCATTCGCCAATGGTGGCCCAGCCTTCGTCCATAAAAGCATACTTGGTTTCGTTTATACCCATGTAAAACGGGAACATGGTATGGAAAATTTCATGGTCGGTCAATTCTATCGCATCTTCGCTTTGCTCTAATGGGTTGTCGTTCACCATCATGGGGTATTCCATTTGGGCAAGGCCGTCAAAAACGGTTTCGTGCGGGTAGGGGTAAGGCCATTTAGGGAATTTGTAGCTCATACTCTCTACCGTTTTGCGGGCGTAATCTACCACCTCGTAATAATCCTTATGTGCCGGGTTAAATACCGCATCCACGCGGGTGCGCCTTTGGGTTTTAGGATCAACCACCAGGCTGCTGGCTTTCCAAATGTAATGGTTGCTGGTGGCAAAGGCCAGGTCGGTAACGCTGTCGGCTTCAAATTTCCAGGTGTTGGTAGCATTCTTTTTGGTGATATCGCCTGCGGCTACATCAGCTTCGGTAACAATATCTGTTATTTTATCGGCGCCGTCTGCGGAGGTAATCAGTTTTACATATTTGGGATTGTATACTTCATTCGCATTTTTCAGGTTGCCGGTTGCCCAAACCTGGTAATCGCCGGGAACGGTAATCTCGGCATTAAAATGGCAAAAATCGTTGTAAAACTCCTGCGAACCGGTGTACGGGAATTCGTTCCATCCGTCTATATCATCATAAACAGCCACCCGCGGAAAAAAGTAGGCAACGAAAAAAGCCCCCGGATCAACCTGCCCGCCGCGTATGTGCGAGGTTTTGTTGAGAATAAAAGAGTAAGCAATATCTAAGTGTACTTTTTGTTTTGGGCTGATAGGTTTAACCCTTAACGACATATTGGTAGCATTAACACGGCGTTTGGTACTATCAACAGGCTGATTATCCAAAGTGATCGACTTTATTTTAACACCATCACTTACATCATTTGGCGAAATGGCGGCATCCCGCGGTGCTCCTTTTTGGTATACATTGGGATATAGCTTAAAGCCAAGTTTTTTAAGTGTATCGGGACTGTTGTTTATATAATCGATACCAACAGTGCCGGTAATTTCGAGGGTCTTAGGATCAAAATTTACTTTTATGGAATAGTCGGCAGTGTTTTGCCAGTAATTTTTACCCGGTGCGCCGCCCCGGGTACGTGTGCCTTTGGTATATGTTTTTTGCAGGGTAGTATTTATGGGTAAAGTTATTTGTGCCGATGCCATTGTGCTGCCAAGGAGTAAAGCCACCGGGAGTAATTTTTTAAGGTTGATCATGAAGGTAGTTTATATCTATATTTGACGTAAATATAATAAACAGGAATATACCCCGGTTAGCATAGCAGCTTTAATGCATAAATATTACATAACTTAAAACTATTTGTGCCCGTTTAAGTAGTACCAATTATAACAACCATATGACCGCAGAAAAAATGATCATTATAACAGGTAAGCAATACCTGGAACTTAAGCAAAGTTTAGAGAGCGGCGAAGGCCTTACTTATAATATAGGCACCGATAAGCACCCCGAAATGGTAAAAATTACCAATATGTACATGGATACCGATCCTGATTTTACGCGCAACTCGGGCCAGTTTGCCAAAATGAGCGAAAGCCTGAATGTACAGGTAAAAATGGAGTATTTGGCAGAGTAGGCTGTTGGGCGAATTCCTGCAAGTGGTTAAACTTGTTTCAAAATTTTACAATTCCAATTTCACTGTCATCCTGAGTGGCAAAATTTCGCAATGACATGCAATAAGAGAATTGTCTTCCTGAACGTAGTGAAGGATCTATTCGCGAACTTTTCCGTCAGCGATGCATGTCGATTAACAGATTCTTCACTCCGTTCAGAATGACAACAGGGGCTGTTTATAACATGTAATGGGTAGGTATTAAGGATTTATCGAAAGGATCTTCCCTAAGGCCCAATTCACTAAATCACTAATTAAGTAATTCAATAATTAAAAAAATCACCATCCTCCTTTGAAGCCCTCAGTCAGCGCATGTTTATATCCTTCCAAATCAAACGAATATAAATAGGGCGCTTTATGGGCGCCTCCCTTACGGGGTTGTTCTGCACGGTTCAGGATGCCAAAGCCCAAAATTCGGCGCTGAAAGTTGCGGCGGTCCAGTTTTTTACCCAGTATGGTTTCATATAGTTTTTGCAACTCGGGCATGGTAAACTCTTTGGGCATCAGGTTATAGCCAATGGGCTGGTAATTTAGCTGAAGGCGTAACGTATCAAGGGCGGTTTTAAATATCAGTTGATGATCAAGCTCCAATGGGGGCATGTCGTCCAGGTCGCGCCAGGTACATAACTCCGAAAATTTGTCATGTTGCGGGTTAACCTCAAAAAAATCAACCAGCGCATAATATCCTATTGTTAAAAAACGGCCCGAAAACCAGTTCTTTTCAGGTGGCAGCATATTGCTATACATCTCGTTGTGAACTTTCGACCTGTCGGGATCGCCAAATACGTGAAATTGCTGCAAAAATATCTGGTCGAGGCCGGTACGCTCTTTTAAAATGCGGTTGGCAGCCATTTCAATAGGTTCGCGCTTAAGCACAAAGCCACCTGGCAGGTACCATTTTTCTTCTCCTATGTTTTTAAGCAGCAGTATTTTCATCTGGCCTTCGTGAAAGCCAAAAACAACACAATCAATAGAAATATGCTCAAGGTAGTTTTTACGGGCCTCGTCGCTGTACTCAATAAGTTCTTCTCTGGTCAACATTTTTGCTATTCTACAAAAATACTTTGATTATTTAATTATAATAATTACAATTGTGTACTTTATACACAATCATTTTGTTGTTGTGTTATAGCCAATTATAAGCGATGATTTTTAATTAAATAGTTATGTAAGGGCTTAATCGCGCTTTTACCTGTCCAAATTTGGTTAATCATTATCCCTGCAACGTAAATTTAAAAAATGAACAAATATTTTTCAACTCAACTTATAGCCAGGGTTATTCCGCTTTGCGTAGCGTTATTGCCTTTTAACCGGGTGTTGGCTCAAAATAAAACCGAGGATGCCAAAATGGATGTTTTTGTGAGCGGTTTGATGAAAAAAATGACGCTCGACGAAAAAATCGGCCAGTTAAACCTGGTAACCATCGGTGCGCCAACCACAGGATCGGTAGTTAATAAAGGTGTAGAGGATAAAATTAAAAAGGGCGCTATTGGTGGGGTATTTGGCATTTGGGGCGTCGATCATACCAAAGAAGTACAGGAAGCAGCTGTTAAAAACTCCCGGCTACATATTCCGTTGATTTTTGGGTTGGATGTTATCCATGGCCATCGCACTATTTTTCCAATTCCGTTGGGCATGTCGGCAACGTGGGACCTGGACCTGATCAAACAGTCGGCACATATTGCAGCAAAAGAAGCAACCGCCGAGGGCTTAAGCTGGGTGTTTTCGCCCATGGTTGATATCGCCCGCGATGCACGCTGGGGCCGGATATCAGAAGGTGCTGGTGAAGACCCATGGTACGGCGGGCAGGTGGCAAAGGCTATGGTACAGGGTTACCAGGGTGCAAGCCTGAAAAATGCCGATGCGGTTATGGCCTGCGTAAAACACTTTGCTTTATATGGAGGCGCGGAAGCCGGCCGCGAATACAATACCGTTGATATGAGCCGTATTAAAATGTACCAGGATTACCTGCCGCCTTACAAAGCGGCCGTTGATGCGGGTGCAGGTAGCTTCATGAGCTCATTTAATACCGTTGACGGTGTACCCGCAACAGGTAACCAATGGCTGCTTACCGATTTGTTGCGCAAGCAATGGGGCTTTAAAGGTTTCGTGGTATCGGACTACACTGCAGTTAACGAAATGGAAGCGCATGGTCTTGGTAATTTGCAAACGGTATCGGCCCTGGCGTTAAAAGCCGGGCTGGATATGGATATGGTTGGCGAAGGCTTTTTAACCACGCTAAAAAAATCATTACAGGAAAAGAAGATAACCCAATTTGATATTGACCAGGCCTGTCGCCGTGTGTTAGAGGCCAAGTATAAATTGGGTTTGTTTGATAACCCCTACAAATCAATGGATGCAGCGCGCGAAAAAACGGATGTGATGTCTGAGGCGAATCTTTCTGCTGCCAGGGAAATTACCAAACGTTCGTTTGTATTGTTAAAAAACGATAACCAAACGCTGCCGCTTAAAAAAACGGGTAGTATAGCGCTTGTTGGCCCGCTGGCCAATAACCAGCGCGATATGCTGGGCACCTGGATATTAGCCGGCGAATGGCAAAAGTCAATCAGCGTGATGCAGGGCATTAAAAATGTTGTTGGCGATGGTGTTACGATCAATTATGCCAAAGGATCAAACATTACCGAGGATACTGAATTTATAAAACGACTCAATTTTGGCCCCGGAATGGTTACAATAGATCCTAAACCTGCTGATGAACTTTTGAAGGAGGCTATTGATGCTGCCAACAAATCGGATGTGATTGTGGCGGTGGTAGGGGAGTCGCAAAGTATGTCGGGCGAATCATCAAGCCGGTCGGATATTGATGTCCCGGAGCCGCAAAAAAATATGCTGAAGGCATTGTCTAAATTAGGTAAGCCAATGGTTATTGTGCTGTTTAACGGCCGCCCGCTTACTTTAACCTGGGAAAACGAGCACGCAAGCGCTATATTGGATGTTTGGGCGCCCGGCACCGAAGCAGGCAATGCTATTGCTGATGTTTTATTTGGCCAATACAACCCCGCCGGAAAACTCACAGCAACTTTTCCGCGCAGTGTAGGGCAGATACCTATATATTATAACCACAAAAACACTGGCCGTCCGTACACCAGCGGGCCAACTAAGTTTAAATCAAATTACCTGGATATTTCCAATGATCCGCTTTATCCTTTTGGATATGGGCTAAGCTATACAACTTTTGGCTACAGCGATGTTAAGTTGAGTAAAACTACGCTTAAAGGCAACGAAACGCTAACTGCAACAGTAACAGTTACCAATACCGGCAAATATGCGGGCGAAGAAGTTGTACAGCTATACATTAGCGACCCTGTTGCAAGTATAAGCCGCTCGGTTAAAGAGTTGAAAAATTTTAAGAAAATAAGCCTACAGCCAGGCGAGTCTAAAGAGGTAAGTTTTTCCATTACACCCGAGCAATTGAAGTTTTATAACAGCCAGCTGAAGTACGATTGGGAGCCAGGCAAATTTGTAATTGAGATAGGTACAAACTCAACCGATACCCATGCGGCATCAGTTTGGTGGAACAAATAAAAGCCACACATTTCAGCATGGATTATATTTAAATAATATATAGCATATGGCCGATGTTCATTGGTTATATAACTAAGTCCATCATATAAAAAGCACCGCGCGTTTTAAAGTGCGGTGCTTTTTTGCTTATAAATAGGTTTTTTTTGACATTGTTTGCACGGGTTTATAAATTAAGAAATGTTGGCATAACACTTATTATTTTATTTATAAATGTTTGTATTACAGTTAAAAACCAATAGAATAATAAATGTTGTAATGACATTTTTGCTAAATCATGATGATATTTTAACACTAAGGTTCACCGGCTTTTGTAACATTATTATAGCATCAATACAGTAAAAAAAATGGAGGTTTAAAGGCAGCTGCATTAAAGATGCGCGATTAGAGCGTTCCTCAATTGCAAATTGTTTGTTGTGTGGTTATTTAACCTTTGCATAATTTTTAAATAATATGGGGTTTTATTAATGATTTATTAATAAAATATTCACAATTTGTAATTTTATTGTCTTTTAGGGTTTATAAATAATTAATTTGTAAATCTTCATTTTTCACTTGTGTAAACAATACACTCTCTTTACATTAGATGCATAGCCAATATAAATTTCTGGAATGCCAGGAACCATACAAATTCTGATAGTATTATAACATTGTTCACGTACACTTAAGTTTTAAGAGGCGTGAAACCAGGGTAACGGGGATAAGTTAAATTTGTTACAGGAAGTTCACATATGATAAGACTTTTACATTCCAACATTTTAAAATCTTCAAATTTCACCTGTCAGCATTATGCTGTCAAGCCTCATGATTTTTTTGTTCTCACCAAAAAAATCATGACGAGGCATGTCATAGTTCAACTGCAAACTTAAAAAACACCAAAATCGTCCAAGATCTTAAATCAAATATATTAATCAACTAAATCTCAATCTCATGTTTAAAAGTTTACTCCTAAAAGGAAGAATGCTTGGCGTGCTATTATGCTGCCTGGTTTCTTCATTGGTAGTTACAGCCCAAACAAAGTACAAAGGTAAAGTTATCGGCAGCGATGACAAATTACCGATCATTGGAGCGTCGGTACGCATCCAGGGATCTACTACAGGCGCAGTAACTGATGTTAACGGTGAATTCACCCTTACATTAAGCCCGGGCCAAACGCTCGTGGTATCGTACATTGGCTATCAAAGCCAGGAAGTTAAAATTGGTGCAAGTACCAACATCACTGTTACACTTGTTGCAGGCAGCAATGCACTGAATGAGGTGGTGGTAACAGGTTACGGTTCGCAACGTAAAAAAGACATCACCGGTTCGGTTGCTGTTGTTAACGTTGCCAACTTAAAAACGGTACCAGGCGGCCAGGCAGCAGCGTTATTGCAAGGTCAGGCGGCAGGTGTTACTGTAATCAATAGTGGTCAGCCAGGTGGTGGTAGTGCTGTGCGCGTGCGTGGTATTACATCAACCGGTAACTCAAGCCCATTGTACGTAATTGATGGTGTGCAAGGAAAGTTTGAAGATATCAACGCTAATGATATTGAATCTATCCAGGTATTGAAAGATGCGGGTTCTGCAGCTATCTATGGTGTGCAAGGTTCAAACGGTGTGGTAGTTATCACAACCAAAAAAGGTAAATCGGGCAGAGCAACCATTACTTACGATGCTTATTATGGAAGTCAAAAACCGCTTAGCGATGGTTTCCGTATGGCAGGTAGCCAGGAATATGCCGATGCGCTCCAAAGATCAGTAGGTAGCGTACAATATCCTGGTACCGGCGGCGCAATATTGAAAGATTATATTACCCCAACTGCAGCCAATGAAGGCGATCCGGGTACAAACCCTGCAACTTATAACATTAACAGCAACCAGATCACCAAAACCAATAAAGTTGGTACAGATTGGTTTCATGAAGTGTTTAAATCTGCACCAAGAACATTCCATAACATCACTGCAAGCGGTGGTGGCGATAAATCGAGTTATTTAATGTCGGTAAATTACCTTAATGAAAAAGGTACGTTGCTTAACACCTATCTTAAGCGTTATGCAATGCGTGTAAATACAAATTTTGCAATTGGTGATCATATCCGCATTGGTGAAAATGCTTACTTATTTCATAAGGATAACCCAACAATTGGTAACCAAAATGAAGGTAATGCTATTTCATACACCTATCGCCAGCCTCCTGTAATCCCTGTTTATGATATCATGGGTAACTTTGCAGGTACAAAATCAGCCGGTTTAAGTAACTCATCAAATCCTGTTGCGATACGTACACGCGCGCTGGATAATAAAGGTTATAACTGGACAATGCAGGGAAATATATTTGCCGAAGTTGATTTTCTGAAACATTTTACTGCCCGTACAAGCATTGGTGGTACATTTGAAAATTATTACTACTGGAGCTTTAACCCAACTGCGGTTGAAAACGCTGAGGGTAACACCAACCCTAATACATTCTCAGAGAGCGCCGGCTACGCCAGCACCTGGATCTGGACAAACACGGTTACCTACAATCAGAAATTTGGTAAACACGATGTTAAAATTTTAATTGGTGAAGAAGCCAAAAACTATAACCAAAGAGGTATGCGTGCAGGCAGGTCAAACTATACTGTATCTACCACTCCTGTTTATGTAGATTTGGATACTGGTTCACCTGCAGGCCAAAGCAACCAGAATATTGATATCAATTATTTGAGGCTTTACTCATATTTTGGCAAGTTAGATTATGCCTACAATGATAAGTACCTGTTGAGTGGTACCTTACGTCGTGATGGTGCATCAGTGTTTGCTCCCGCACATCGTTACGGTACATTCTACTCGGTAACTGCTGGCTGGAGGATTTCACAGGAATCTTTCCTGAAGAATGTTAGCTGGTTAAATGACTTAAAACTCCGCGGTGGTTACGGTGGTTTGGGTTCTATCAGTAACATTAATAAATTCAATGCTACTAATTTATTTGCTGCAAACCCACAGAATTCATACTATGACATTAACGGAACCGGTAACAGCGCTGTATTAGGTATTTACCGTTCACAAGTTGGTAACGAATTTACTACCTGGGAAACAGACAAGGTTACCAACATTGGTTTTGATGCAACGGTGATGAACAATAAACTGGAAATTGGTTTTGAACTTTACAAAAAGGATATCAAAAACCTGCTTTTCCAGCCAAGTGTATCTAACGTAGGCGGTGGTGCTACACCAGCTTTCGTAAATGCCGGTAACATCAGTAACAAAGGTTTCGACCTTAACGTTACCTACCATGGTAATGTTGGCAGGGATTTTAAATTCGATATAACAGGTAACATAACCAGTTATAAAAGCAGGGTTGTCAGCTTACCAGAAGGAAAAAAATACTACGATTTTAATAGTGCCGGCTCAACCCGTATTGGTTCATTTACAAGGTTTCAGCCAGGTCAGCCAATGGGAGAGTTCTTTGGATACGTAGTTCAGGGCTTATTCAGAGATGCAGCCGATGTAAGCAGTTCTCCTACGCAGGAAAGTGCTGCTCCCGGTTTCTTTAAATACAAAGATGTCAATGGCGATGGTAAGATCACGACAGATGACAGAACTTTCTTCGGTAACCCTAACCCGGATTTTACATATGGTTTTACGCTGAATGCTAACTATAAAAACTTTGATTTTAATGCGTTCTTCTACGGTTCAAAAGGTAACCAGAATATTAACTACGTAAAATACTGGACAGATTTTCCGCAGGTATTTAAAGGTGGTGTTTCAAAGGGAATTTTAGCTAACTCATGGACTCCTTCTAATCAAAATGCCTCAATTCCAGTTTTAACTGCAGCTGCAAACTTTAGCAATACTGCTGTTTTCAATTCATATTATATGGAGAGCGGATCATACCTAAGGTTAAAAACGTTAACTTTGGGCTATAGCATTCCAAATTCACAAGTTAAACAAATAGGTATATCAAGGCTAAGGGTCTATTTACAAGGTGCCAACTTGTTTACCATAACAAAATATAAAGGTTTAGATCCTGAGATCCAGCCATCTGACCTGAACAACAACACTAACTTCGGTATTGATTTTGGTAACTATCCGGCTAATCAAAAAACTTACTTAATAGGTGTACAGGCTACGTTTTAACAACTATTTTAATAGATTAAAATCATGAAAAAATTTCAATTTAAATTAATTATACCGCTTTGCCTGCTGTTAATATGTGCAGTATATGCGTGTAAAAAAAGCTTTCTGGATAAGCCGGCATTGGGTCAAATAGATCCAGCTTTGCTCGCTAATAAAGCTGGTGTTGAGAGTTTGTTAATTGGTGCCTACTCCGAACTGGATGGTTATGGTGGTAATGGTGCGGGGCAATCTGCGGCGCCATCAAACTGGATGTTTGGTAGTATTACCGGTGGGGATGCATACAAAGGCTCAGATCCGTCAGATGGTGCAAATGACCAAACCCCGGTAGCTACATTTATTTTACCGGCCACAAATTCATTCATAGTAGGTAAGTATGCCGCGCAATATGATGGTGTTCAACGTGCTAACGATGTTTTGAGAGGAATTCCAAACGCAAAGGATCTTTCGGCTGATGATGTTAAAAGAATAACAGGCGAAGCAAGGTTTTTAAGAGGCTACTTCTATTTTGAATTGCGCCGTAATTTCTTTATGGTACCTTATGCAGACGAAACCGCTACAGATTTCGCAAATATCAAAAACGATAAAGACATTTATCCAATGATAGAAGCGGATTTTAAATTTGCAATGGACAACCTTCCCGAAACTCAGCCTCAAAGAGGTCGTGCTAATAAATATGCTGCAATGGCTTATTTGGCAAAGGTTTATATGGCGCAGTCTAAATACACAGATGCAAAACCTTTGTTAGCTACATTGATGACTTCCGGTAAAACGGCAGGTGGTCAAACATATGCATTGAATGATCACTTTCAGCAAAATTTCAGTCCTGAAGCAGGTCAGAAGAACAGTGCCGAGTCGGTTTTCGCAGTTCAAGCTTCTGTAAATGATGGTTCATTGGGTAATAACAGTAACCAAGGTGATAACTTGAACTTTCCTTATAATGGTGGTCCTGGTGGTTGCTGCGGTTTCTTTAACCCGTCACAATGGTTAGCAAACTCTTATAAAACAGACCCGGTAACTGGCTTACCATTACTTGATGATTTTAACTCAGCACCTGCTGTAACTGATGTTACTTATACTGGTACATTAGATCCTCGTATTGATATTACTATGGGTCGTAAAGGCATTCCTTACCTTGATTGGGGACCACACCCTGGCGATGCCTGGATTCGTAACCCAGGATCAGACGGTCACTTCAGCCCTAAAAAGAATGTGTATTCAAAAAGTGAGGTTGGTACTAACACAAGTACGGAAAATACCTGGACCTCTGCTTTAAGTACATCAAACAATGTTAACCTCATCCGTTATTCTGATATCATTTTATGGGCAGCAGAATGCGAAGTTGAAACAGGTAGCCTTGTAACTGCAATGACTCTTGTAAACAAGGTACGTGCCCGTGCTCAAATTACCAGTGGCTGGGTTTATTTAAATTCACCTTATGACGCTTCTAAATCAATCTATACGGTTCAAACTACACCCGCTGCTAATTATAAAGTTGGTTTGTATACCGTATTCGCGACTCAGGAATATGCACGTAAAGCTGTTCGTTTTGAACGTAAAATTGAACTGGCTATGGAAGGTCACCGTTTCTTCGATTTACAACGTTGGGGTAGTGCTTATCAGGCTGCTGAAATTAATGCGTTCTTTGCGAGCGATAAATCAATTGACATCACATTGAAGGATGCTCATTTTACGCAAAATCAGGATGAGTATCGTCCTATCCCTCAGGCCCAAATTGACATTTCAAATTCAAAAGGCCCAATAGTTTTAAAACAAAATCCTGGTTATTAATTTTTGATAACCGGTTCAATTATTCTAATTTAGGTGGAGATAATTTTCTCCACCTTTTTTTATAGCCTACTGCCCAAAATTCATGAAGTATACCTATATATTTTTCAGCCTGCTTGTGTTTTTATCAGCCTGTAAAAAGTCGGCCCTTTTTCAACAAATACCCTCGTCAGAATCGGGCATTACTTTTAGCAATACCATTGTTGAAGATGATAAAATAAACCCCCTTACCAAGCTCAATCTTTACAATGGCGGCGGGGTAGGTATCGGCGATTTTAACAACGACGGCTTGCAGGATATATATTTTGTTGCCAATACGCTATCAAACAGGCTGTATCTTAACAAGGGCGACATGAAGTTTGAAGATGTAACCGCAAAAGCCGGGGTTGGCGGCAAAGGCGGATGGGGCAGGGGAGTGGCAGTTGTAGATATTAATAACGACGGCCTTGCCGATATATATGTTTGTAACACTTTGCTCGACGATTCTGTTAAGCGAATCAACCTGTTATACGTAAACCAGGGTGTTGACAAAGATGGCGTACCGGTTTTTAAAGAAATGGGTAAAGAGTATGGCCTGGATATTAACGTGCACTCTACCATGGCATCGTTTTTTGATTATGACAATGATGGCGACCTGGATATGTACGTTACTGTTAATGAAGCGTTAGCCAGCGACAATCAAAGTACCTTTAGGCCTACTATAAAAGATGGCAGTCACAAAAGTACAGGCAGGCTTTATCGTAACGATTGGAATGCCGCGCTTAAACACCCTGTATTTACAAACGTGTCAAAACAGGCAGGAATAACCATTGAAGGTTACGGGCATGCTACAACTATTGTTGATATTAACAAAGATGGCTGGAAGGACATATATGTAACCAATGATTTTTTACCTGATAATATACTGTACATCAACAATGGCGATGGTACTTTTACAGATAGATCGAAAGAATATTTTAAGCATACCTCATTTAGCGCAATGGGGCAGGATTTTGAAGATGTTAACAATGATGGGCTGGTTGATGCATTTGAAGTTGATATGAATCCCGAGGATAACTATCGTAAAAAGATGTTTATGCCCGGTAACAATTACCAGGTATTTCAAAATTTCGACCGCTATAACCAACAATACCAATATACACGCAATACCTTACAAATAAATAAAGGCCCGCGCCTGGGCCAGAATGATTCAATAGGCGCACCAATTTTTAGTGAAGTAGCTTTTTTAAGCGGTGTGGGGCAAACCGACTGGAGTTGGGGCCCAATGCTTACCGATTTTGATAACGATGGTTTACGAGATCTGATCGTGACCAATGGTTATCCGCGCGATGTTACCGATCATGACTTTATTACTTTCAGGAACAGCGCTTTTGCAATCGCGTCAAACAAACAAATCCTTGACCAGATTCCGATTGTAAAAATACCAAACTATGCATTTAAAAATACCGACGGGCTACAATTTACCGATGTAACTAAAGAATGGGGCCTTGGCACGCCATCGTTTTCAAACGGTGCGGCGTACGCCGATCTGGATAATGACGGCGCTATGGACATGATTATCAATAATATTGATGATGAAGCCTTTATTTACAGGAATACTGCCCGCGATAAAAATAAAACCAACAACAACTATTTACACATACAATTTAAAGGCGGTCCGCAAAACCTTGGCGGCATTGGGGCGTTTGCCAATATTTATTACAATCACGGCCAGCAGCAGGTGTATGAGAACACGCCATACCGTGGCTATTTGTCTACCATCCAAAACATAGCCCATTTTGGCCTTGGTAACGTATCCCAGGTAGACTCTGTTGTAATCAGTTGGGATAACGGAAAAAAACAGGTGCTGAAAAATGTAAAGGCCAACCAAACACTTAAAGTAAGCATGGCAGATGCCCGCGAGCCTTATTCGTTTAAACTCCCGGCCCAAAACACAGGCGCGCTTTTCCGCGAGATAACAAAATCGGCAGGCATTAGTTATAAGCACCAGGAAAAAGATTATATCGACTTTAACGTTCAAAAATTAATACCGCATAAATTATCGCAGTACACGCCGGCAGTAGCCGTTGGCGATGTGGATGGTAATGGTTTTGACGATATGGTAATTGGCGGTACAACTTTGTATCCGGCGCAATTATTATTGCAACAGGCCAGTGGCAAGTTTATTCAGCGCAATTTGCTGCCGCAATCAAAAACAAAGGTCCCAGCTTTAAACCCAATGGATATGGGGGCATATTTGTCGCAGGTTGCTGGTAATAAAGATGAAGGCGTACTATTGTTTGATGCCAATGGAGATGGCCATCCTGATTTATATATCGCCAGTGGCGGATTTGAAACCCAGCCAGGCTCCGTCAATTACCAGGATAGGTTTTACCTGAATGATGGCAAGGGCAATTTTATACTTCAGCCAGATGCTTTGCCCAAAAATCTCACCAGTAAATTGTGTGTAAAGTCTGTTGATTTTGACCATGATGGCAAGCTTGACCTCTTTGTATCGGGCCGGGTTGATCCATGGAATTATCCAAAACCGGTATCCAGCTTTATTTTGCGTAACGACAGTAAAAATGGTGTTATCAAATTTACCGATGTATCTGCTGCGGTGGCGCCCGCTTTAAAAAATATCGGTCTGGTATGTGATGCCACCTTTACCGATTTTAATAACGATGGCTGGCCCGATTTAATACTTACCGGCGAATGGATGCCTATAACCTTTTTGAAAAATGAAAAAGGGGTATTTAAAAACGTCACAAACAACACTGGGGTAGCCGATAAATTAGGCTGGTGGAATACCATTGCCGCAGGCGATTTTGATCATGATGGTGATATCGACTACATTGTAGGCAATACGGGCCTGAATACTTTTTACAAAGCATCAGACCAATATCCTATTTATATAACAGCTAAAGATTTTGATAATAATGATAGTTATGACGCCTTTCCATCGGTTTTTTTAAAAGATCAGGACGGAGTAAGGCAGGAGTTCCCGGCATTTGGGCGCGATGATATTGTAAAGCAAATGATTAGCATGCGTATCAAATTCCAAAACTACCGCTCTTTTGCTGTGGCCCCTATGGATTCGATAATCACCCCGAAAATGCGCGAAGGTGCTATCCGTCTGAAGGTAAACTACCTGCAGTCGTGCTATTTGCGCAACGATGGTGGCGGTAAATTTACAATGACGCCGTTACCAATTGATGCCCAGCAGTCTGAACTTTGCGGTATTACCGTTGATGATTTTGATGGCGACGGCAACCTTGATGTAGCCCTGAGCGGCAATGATTACGGTACCGAGGTTGCAACAGGCCGCTACGATGCATTTAACGGACTGGTGCTAAAAGGTGATGGCAAAGGTGGTTTTAAACCCTTAAGTATTTTACAAAGCGGTTTATACATACCTGGCGATGGCAAAGGCCTTGTTAAATTAAGAAGCGCCAAGGGGAATTATATGCTTGCAGCAACCCAAAACCGGGATGCCCTGAAGTTATTTGAGCTAAACCGAAGCATTAAAACGGTTGCTTTACAGCCGTTGGATGCTTTTGCAATCATCAAATATAAAAATGGAAAAATGACCAGGCAAGAGTTTTATAATGGTAGTTCTTTCTTGTCGCAGTCAGGCAGATTCTTTAATATTGAAAGTAATATGGCATCAGTAACAATAACTGATAGCTATGGCCACCAACGAACCGTACAGCTTAACTAATTACTTGTTTATGAGATGTTTTAAAATACTTTTAGCCGTTGCATGCTTATTTTTGATTTATAGTTGCGGGCAGAAAAAAACAACACCCTTGTTAAAAGACGCGGACGTGTTACATAACAACGTTGATCAGTTAACGCAGGTTATCATTTATGATGTGTTTACACCGCCTGTTGCAAGCCGTATTTATGGCTATACCACGTTGGCGGCTTACGAGGCCGAGCGTTATTCTGATACCAGTTATAATTCTATAGCCGCGCAACTAAAGGGTTTTGGCAATCCGCCGAAGCCAAAAAAAGATTTAAAATATAATTTTACGCTGGCTGCAACCAAGGCTTTTTTTACAGTAGCCCACAAAATCACCTTCTCGGTAGATACGCTGCAGAAATATGAAGATAAGGTTTATGCCATGTACAAGGACAACCTTGATGATTCTACTTATGCCCGCTCAATAGCATTTGGCACGCAAATGGGTAAATTCATCCTGAAACGTTCGGCAGTTGATAATTATCCGCAAACCCGTGGCAAACCTCGTTTTTTGGGTAACGACGGCCCTGGTCAATGGCGCCCTACGGCCCCAGATTACCTTGATGGTGTTGAGTTTTGCTGGGGTACTATGCATACTTTTGCTGTTGATACTTCAACTCAATTTAAATTGCCGCCGCCGCCCGCCTTTAGCGACGACAAAAATAGCCCATATTTTAAGCAGGTTGTTGAAGTGTACGAATTAAGCAAACACATAACCCCCGAGCAAACTACTATAGCCCGCTTTTGGGACGATAATCCTTTTGTAATTCAGCATAACGGGCACATGATGTTTGCCAACAAGAAGATAACGCCTGGCGGCCACTGGATTGGCATTGCAGCTATTGCCTGCAAACAAACCCATGCTGATGCTTTAAAAACGGCACAGACTTATGCGCTTACTTCCATAGCCTTGTTTGATGCTTTTATTTGCGGCTGGCAGGTTAAATATGAAACCAACTATATAAGACCGGTTACGGTTATTAACGATAAAATTGACCATGACTGGCTGCCTATGCTGCAAACACCGCCATTCCCCGAATATCCAAGCGGACATAGCGATATCAGCGCTGCATCGGCAGTAATGCTTACCCACTTGTTTGGCGATAATTTTGCTTACCAGGATACCAGCGATTTAAAATATATAGGCATGCAACGCCATTTCGATTCGTTTTTAAAAGCGTCCGACGAAACATCTATAAGTCGGTTTTACGGCGGTATTCATTATCGTAACAGTGTTGACCAGGGAGCTGTACAAGGACGGCAAGTTGGCGAATACATCTGGAAGAAACTTAAATTAAAAAAATAACGGTACTTAACGCTTTATATGCACTTCAAAATAAAATACCTGGCTACTACTTACCTGCTTTTATTTACAGTTTTATTATCGTTTGCTACGTTGATTTATGGCTGCAAACCCAAAACAAATGAGCCCTATAAATTAACCGGTAATGTAAAGTTAGATGGCGAAAACCTGGTACGATTGAAATGTACAAGATGCCATGCATTAACACCGATAAATGCCTTGCCAAAAGATGTCTGGATAAATCACGTATTGGTGAGTATGGCACCCATGCTCAAAATTTCTACCTACGGAGGGCAGTTTTTTAAACAGGATGCTAAAGATACAACCGGTGCAAGTATAGTGGAGTGGTTGGCTATTGTTAATTATTACAAAACGCTTGCGCCCGATACGCTGTTGCCCGGCAAAAAACCTACGCCGCTGGTTGAAGACTGGGCCGGGTTTACGTTAAAAAAGCCTTCGGCGTTTAGTTCAACCAGTTTTACTACCGCCATAAACTATAACCCGGCTACCAAAAAGCTGTATAGTGCCGATGCCGTTAACGAAAAATTATACAGCTGGGATAGTAATTTAAAAGCCGATTCGCTGGCATCAATGCCATCGGCGGGCGTTGATATCAGTTTTGATAAAGAAGCAGGCAGTAACATTGGTTTTGTATCAGCTATTGGCCGTATGGCACCTGTTGATTTCCCTAACGGCAAAATTGTTAAGCTTAATCTCGACGCTAAAGACGTTCACGCTTCTGAAACTTATATCGCATCAGATTTGCCCCGGCCGGTGCAAACCATTGTGGGGGATTTTAATAAAGATGGCCTGAACGACGTTGTAGTATGCGGGCAGGGCGATAAAAAGGGCGGTATTTATATGTTGGTTCAAAATAAGGACAAAACCTACACCCAGCAGGTTATTTTAAATAAAGCAGGATCGGTACAAGCTTTAAAAGGCGATTTTAATAAAGATGGATGGCCTGACGTGATGGTTTTAACGGGCACAGGCGACGAAGGCCTGTGGTTGTTATTAAATGACCAGAAAGGCGGATTTACGACGAGAAAACTACTTACTTTCCCGCCAACAAACAGTTCAACCAGTTTTCAGTTGGTTGATATGAATCACGATGGTAATCTTGACCTGGTTTATACCTGCGGATATAATTACCATGATTCGCGCATTTTGAAACCCTACCATGGCCTGTATATTTTTACCAACGCGGGAGACTGGAATTTTAAACAAAAGTATTTTTACCCGATAAATGGGTGTACCAAAGCAATAGCAGCTGATTTTGATGGCGATGGTGACGTTGATATTGCAACAATAGCCTTTTTTGCCGATATGCAAAACACACCACAGGAGGAGTTTATTTACTTTGAACAAAACAAGCCGTTTGATTTTAAACCGCACGCTGTGCCTGTAAGTAAATATGGCCGCTGGATGTGCATGGAAACTGCCGATTTAAATAACGATGGTAAGCTTGATATTATATTAGGTAATTATGCCGACGGGTTTAAATTCATCCATGGCCTGCAACCGCAATGGGATAGAAATTTACCACTGATTGTGCTTGAAAATCATACAAAAAAATAGGTTTTACTATAATAGAGTATATAAATAAGCGTCTATCTTCAAGCTTTGAAAACTGCGTCGGAAAACGGGATAAGTGTAAATGATTAATAAACAAAAGTTTTTTTTCTATTCATTAATCATTGCGCTATTTGCTTCGCTCGCACTGTGCGGCAGTTGCAATAGGGATAATGGGCAGGCAGACGATGAAAGGTATATTGAGGAGGGCAAGCAACTGGCTCAAAAGCGTTGTTCCACCTGTCACCAGGCGCCAGATGCATCTTTGCTTGATAAAGCAACATGGGATAAAGGTATTTTGCCTGCCATGGCGGCTAAGTTTGGGGTAAGGCCCTTTATGGGCGACTACCTGGTATACTCATCATCAGCCATATCAAACGCCGATTGGCATAAAATTGTCATGTATTACAAAAGCGCTGCGCCCGATAAATTGGTTATCCCTAAGCCCAATGCGGTGAAAGATTGGGCTATTTTTAGCCTAAAACGACCGGCAAAGACGGATACAGCTGATGGTATAGCCATGACAACCATGGTTGCGTTTAACCCTAATGATAAAAGTTTTTACACCGGGGGGGCGGGCGATAAGCTTTATAAATGGGATAGCGGCCTCAACGCCACAGTTGTCAAAAAATTCCAGTCGCCGGTGGTTGACGCTGAATTTTTTAAAACGGCTGTAAATCCTAATGGCGCGGTTATTACCTGTATCGGAGTATTACCCCCTAATGATCAGCTCAAAGGGAAACTGATCAGCATTAACCTTAATAGTAAATTAAAGGGTAAAGACTCGGTTTTAATTACCGATAGCTTGCCCAGGCCGGTAAAAAGCGCTTACGCCGATTTTAATAAAGACGGTTTAATGGATTATGTATCCTGCGGATTTGGCCACAATAAAGGTGGCCTATTCCTGGTGCAGCAACAACCGGCACATCAATTCACAAAAAAAATCATCAGGGCAATGCCGGGGCCAAGTCAGCTTTATATAGATGATTACAACAATGACGGCTGGCCCGATATTGTATGCCTGTTTGCCCAGGCTGATGAGGGGGTGTGGTTATTTCTGAATGACAAAAAAGGAGGGTTTACTACGCAAAACCTGGTGCGTTTTCCATCCGTGTATGGATCAAGCAGTTTCCAGTTCATTGATTTTAATAACGATGGCAAACCTGATATTTTGTATACCTGTGGCGATAATAATGATTACTCGCCTATATTTAAGCCCTACCACGGGGTATATATTTTTACCAACCAGGGCAACTGGAAGTTTAAACAAACTTATTTTTACCATATAAACGGATGCTCAAAGGCTATGGCCGCAGATTTTGACCATGACGGCGATCTTGACCTGGCCGTTATCGCTTTCTTCCCCGATTTTAAATACCATCCTTCCGAAGGTTTTACTTACCATGAACAAACAAGCCCTGGCAAATTTAAAGTGCACGAAATCCCGGTTAACCCTTATGGCCGTTGGCTCGCCATGGATGTGAACGATATTGATGGCGATGGCAACATGGATATAGTTTTGGGTAATTTTTCGGTAGGCGCAAAAGGACTTATCAACCAAAAAGATTACAATCCTAACTGGGACATGTATTCACCCATCACCGTATTGCACAATATTGCCAAAAAGAGCCACTGAAAGTTGCATTTGTATCATTTGTATGATAAAATGATAAATAAGTACAATATCAACCTGCCGATTGTTAATTAGTTTTACCGTTGTTAATTATTGCCCAATGGGTGTTTCGATACCTATTCATTGATTGGCCGGCGGGCATCCCTGTTAAAAAATCATTATGATGAAAAAAACTATTAATGCGGTATTTGGTGTTGTTGCAGCCTCTGTTTTGCCCGCCTTTTTGTCGGCTCAAACTGCCCCTGTAAAGCAGGTTAAACTTGTTAACTTTGATTTGCAATCTTCAGCGTTGATTAACGCCAGCGGTGCCGAGTTATCAAGTATCCAATACCATTCGTCCATATACTGGTTTCCGGTTAGGGTACCTTCAACCGTGTTAACGGGGCTGGTGGCCAATAAAATTTATCCCGATCCATACCAGGGATTAAATAATATGCTGATCCCTGATGCATCAGATCAATTTAATAAAGAATATAACCTGGAGCAATACAGCCATTTACCCAATGATCCTAATCCATGGAAAAAGCCTTACTGGTACCGTACCACATTTAAAGTTTCAGCGACAGATAAAGGCAAGCAATTTCAGCTGATATTTAAAGGCATCAACTACCGCGCAGCAGTGTATTTAAACGGCAAACAAATTGCCGATAGCACCCAAATGGCCGGCATGTTTGCCGAGCACAACCTGGATGTTAGTAAAGCTATAAACGCTGGTGGCGAAAACGCGCTGGCTGTAAAAATTTACCCATTGGATTATGCAGGTTATCCGGCAAAAGAACAGTTAAAGGCCCTTGGCCCATTCTATGAAAACGGTGGCCCTACCGGCGATATTGGCAAAAACGTTACCATGCTTTGCTCTGCCGGCTGGGATTGGATTCCGCCTGTACGCGACAGGAATATGGGTATCTGGCAGCCGGTTTTTTTACGTACTACGGGCGCAGTTACTATAGGCAGGCCAAAATTGGTAACCAATTTACCAAACCTGCCAGACACAGGTATTGCTAAACTATCTTTAAAACTTACTTTATCAAATAACACTTCAGTTACCAACGCGGGTAGGCTAACCATCAGCATAAAACCCGAAAACTTTGCAGGGCTACCTGCGCAGTTTACGCAAGCAGTTTCTGTTCCTGCAAACTCGGGTAAAGCGGTTGATTTAAACGCCGATAATATTAGTCAGCTGATTGTTCATCAGCCTAAACTATGGTGGCCAAATGGCTACGGTAAGGCTAACTTATACCGTATCCGCCTGCAATATGCCGATGCTAAAGGTATAAGCGACGATACTACTTTTGTTTTTGGGGTGCGCACAGTATCATCAAAAGCCGAAAAAGTGAACGGCTTTGTACGCCGCCAGTTTTATGTAAATGGCAAGCTGGTACATTTAGTAGGAGGCGCCTGGGTACCCGATATGATGGTAAACCGCGATTCGGCCCGGTATGATTACGAGATGCACCTGTGCCGCAATGCCAACGTTAACCTGGTGCGTATTTGGGGCGGCGGAGTTACCGAACCTGATGCGTTTTGGAATGCAGCCGATAAATATGGCCAGATGGTTTGGTCGGACTTCTGGATCACCGGCGATACGCAGGGTGAGTTTAAAGGCTCGCCGGACTGGCCTTTGGAAGGCAACGTATTTACAAAAAATGTACAGAGCACTATTTATCGTATCCGTAACCACCCAAGCCTGCTGGTTTGGACCGGGGGTAACGAAGGCCATGCCCGTAAAGAATTGTACGATAAAATGCGTAACGATATTATTGAGCTGGATGGCACCCGTCCGTTTATCCCAAGTTCATCGGGTTTTGCCAAACTGCCCGAAGGCTGGAAAGGCTCGTGGCCGGATGATATGCCATCTGGCGTATACAGTGGCGGCCCTTATGCCTGGAAAAATCCTAAAGACTATTACAAACTGGCCAACCTTGCTCATGACTGGGTATTTAAGGACGAAACAGGTTTACCATCGCAACCACCTTACACCACGCTGCCTAAGATAATCCCTAATTTAACGTGGGATAAAGCTTTACCTTTCCCCTTAAATAATACCTGGGGTTATCATGACGCCGCCACCGGCGCGGGTCAGTATGATAAGTACTACGACGAAATGGTAAAACGCTATGGCGCACCAAGCAGCATCGTTAATTTTTCGGATAAGATGCAATTCCTGAACTACATTGGCTACCAGGGAATTTTTGAGGCCGATGGCCATAAGTTGAACGAAACCGGTGGTGTTATGCTTTGGAAACTGAATGCCGCGCTCCCAAGCGTTATCTGGCAAATTTATGACTGGTACCTGGAGCCAAACGCTGGCTACTACAGCATGCAAAACGCCTGCGAGCCGGTGCATATTCAATATAACTACGATAATTCGAGCGTGGCTATCATTAACCGCATGCACCATGCTACAGGTAGTTTAACCGCTACTGCCGATGTTTTTGATATCGATAGTAAACTCATCAAATCTATTAAGTTAGATCATGTTGGTTTGGCTACAAATGGTGTGCAGGAAATCATTCAGCTTAAGGATGTTTTGGCAGGTACACAAGGTGTAAGCTTTGTGATACTTAATTTGAAAACATCGGCAGGCAAAGCGGTATCGCACAATGCTTACTGGCTATCTGCAACAGATGAATTCAAAACGCTTAACGATATGAAACATGCACAGGTAAGCGCCAAAATTATCAAAACCGAAAAAGGTACCGTAGAAAGTAAATGGACCGTTCAATTCACCAACACCTCAAATAAACTGGCCTTTTTTGTTCGCCCGCAACTGATGAAAAACGGCGAAGAAATTATGCCAAGCTACTGGACGGGCAACTATTTTACCCTGGCCCCGCACGAAAGCATAACCCTATCGGTAACTGCCCCGGCAGCCAGATTAGGCAGCGGAACCCCAACCATATTACTGGAAGGCTGGAATTTAGATAAGCAGACTATCGTCTTATCCTCAAAATAATGATATAAATATTGTTTAAACAAAAACGCCTGGCTCAAAAAGTCAGGCGTTTCTGTTTTTTATCATCTCCACATCTGTAATCTGCACACTTGCATATCAAAAACGCCCCCTTCAGGGGGCTGGGGGGCTTGGCTCCTGCTGGCTTAAGCAATGGAAGCTACCCAGCCCCCAGATAATATCTGTCGAATCAATCCCCACAACTTCGCGGCCGGGAAAACATTGCTGGATGATCTGCAACGCTTTATCATCATTTGCTGAATGATAAGTAGGTACTACCACCGCCGAGTTAGCAATGTAAAAATTAGCGTACGATGCAGGCAAACGGGTGTCTTCGTAAATCACTTCATCGGGCATCGGCAGCTCAACCACGTTAAGTTGTTTGCCGTTAAGCAGGCGCATCGTTTTAAGTGCTTCAAGGTTTTCTTGCAGAAGATAGTAGTTATCGTCGTTTTTATTTTCTTCAACAACGGTAACAACAGTATCTTCATTTACAAAACGGGTAATATCGTCGATATGGCCATCGGTATCATCGCCAACAATACCATCTCCCAACCATAAAATTTGTTCGGCACCGTAATAGTTACGCAGGTAGCCTTCAATTTTCTCCTGGTTAAGGTGTGGGTTGCGGTTTTTGTTGAGAAGGCAGGCAGTGGTTGTTAAAATAGTGCCTTTGCCATTAAAATCGACAGAGCCGCCTTCCATGACAATCCCGGGATTAAATACCGGCAAGCCAAAGTGTTGCCCAATTTTAGTAGGGATTACATCATCCAGATCAAACGGCGGATATTTACCACCCCAGGCGTTATAGCCCCAGTCAACAATGGCTTTTTGTTTGGTATCCGGGTTTATCAAAAACGCCGGCCCGTGATCGCGGCACCAGGCATCGTTGGTAGCAAATTCAAATAACTCAATTTTGCTCATATCCACCCCCGCATTTTGCAGCTGGAAGGCTACCGAGGCTTTCATGTTTTCATCAACCACGTTAATGCGTACTAATTCGCCCTTGGTAAGTACTTTAATGAATTCAATGTAGGCTGGATAGATCAAGTCTATTTTACCAGGCCATGAGGCTTCCTTGTGCGGCCAGCTCAACCAGGTGGCAGTATGTGGTGCCCACTCGGCTGGGAAATGAAAGCCAAGCGAAGCAGGAGTTTGTATAGTAGAAATTTTTTTATAGTCCATAGTCGATTGTCCATAGTCCATGGTAGGAATATGCTATAATGTTTTTCTTAACGACGTTATCATTTTACATAACGACTGATATTCGTTATATAATTTATCAAAGTCATCTTCCTTGATAATGTTTCTTCTTTTTGCGATAAATAAGCAAGCTACAACTTCTATTGCTGACCTTAACGAATAACCAAGGAAGGTGCTAAAAACAGCATTTGTTTGTCCCGTACATCCTTCCGCAATATTAAGTACAACAGAATCTGCCGCTCTTTTTATTTGAGAAGTTAATATAAATAATTCTTCTTTTGGAAAGTTGTTTTTGGTTAGCGTATTAATCTCATCAGTTAACTCTAATGCCTTTTGCCAAACCTGAAGATTTTCGAATTTAAATGCCATTGCTTTTGCTATGGTCCATTGTCCATGGACTATCGACCAATTAATCCTCGTCTAATAAACGTTTTGTTATCGGCTGGTAGCTGTCAATCCTTCTGTCGCGTAAAAAAGGCCAGTGGCTTCTATAGTAATCAGATTTATCTAAATCCAACTCCTGTACTACAACTTCTTCCTGGTCGTGTGATGTTTGATGGATAATGGCGCCAAACGGATTGGCAAAAAATGATCCGCCCCAGAATTTTACGCCGGCTTCTTCGCCTACGCGGTTGATGCTCACAACGTGTATGCCATTGGCAACAGCGTGCGAGCGCTGGATGGTTTGCCATGCGTTGTATTGTTCAATATTTGTAGCCTCGTCCTGGATGGTGGCCCAGCCAATGGCTGTTGGATAAAACAGGATATCGGCACCCATCAACGCAGTAATGCGTGCTGCTTCAGGGTACCACTGGTCCCAGCAGATCAATACACCTAAACGCCCGTATTTGGTATTGAAAACTTTATAGCCCAGGTCGCCGGGGGTAAAGTAAAATTTTTCGTAAAAACCCGGATCATCGGGAATATGCATTTTGCGGTATTTGCCAAGGTAGCCGCCGTCGGCATCCAATACAGCTGTTGTATTGTGATATACACCTTGTGCACGCTTCTCAAAAAGCGATGCAATGATTACTACGTTTAACTCAGCAGCAACTTTTGACAGTTCATCGGTTGATGGGCCGGGGATAGCTTCGGCCAGTTTAAAGTTGTCGTAATCTTCTACATCGCAAAAATAAAGCGAGGTAAATAGTTCCTGTAAGCAAACAATCTGCGCACCTTTGGCAGCTGCTTCCCTTACTTTAACAATAGCCTTTTGCAGGTTCTGCTGCTTATCTGCAGTACAGCTCATTTGCACAATGCCAACTTTTACTTTGTTCATACCTATAAAAATTTGCGCAAAAATAACAATTGAAATCAGGATTGCGCCGATTTATGTTATTGATTACACTTATTTGAAACTGTTATTACGCTGAGGTTATAATTGATTACAGTGCCTTAACAAGCTAATGCAGGTTAGTTAATATTGGTTTTTAATTTTGTAAAATATTAGTGGCAGCATTTGTTAAATCACAATTCAAATTTAGCTAAATAAAAAAATACACATAGCTTTGCGGCACATGGCAGTAAACGAACAAGAAATACCCGCTCCCAAAACCTTTAAGCAGCAGCTGTGGAACGCTGCCAAATTAGTGCTTAAAATTGCAGTTACATCGGGATTACTTTACTGGGTTTTTACCAAGGTAGATTTTAGCAAGGTAAAAGACAGGCTGCTGCATGCCAATTATTGGTGGATGCTGGTTGCCGTTATTTGTTACTTCTGCTCTATGTTGGCTTCATCATGGCGTTTGCTTAGCTTTTTTAAATCGATAAAATTAAATTTAAATCCCTGGTATAATTTACGGTTATACTTCCTTGGCCTGTTTTATAACATGCTGTTACCCGGCGGTATCGGTGGCGATGGCTACAAAATATTTATATTAAATAAGGCTCACAAAGTTCCCGGAAAAAAGCTGTTTTGGGCCATAATGTTTGATAGGTTAAGCGGCCTTTGGGCAATAGGTTTAATAACTGTGGGACTTATCTTTTTAATTCCGCAAATTGATATTCATATTGCCATCCCTGGTAGTATCTTCTTTGCTGCATCGGCTATTTATTATTTTGTAGCCTACAAGTTTTTTAGAGAATACACCACTTATTTTTTCCAGGCGCATTTAAAAGCGCTGATAGTACAGGGTATGCAGTTATTAGCCATTATTTGCGTAATGATTGGCCAGGACTTTACCGGCAAGTACTCGCCTTACCTGTTGTCGTTTTTGATATCGGCCCTGGCATCTATCCTGCCAATTACTGTTGGCGGCGCCGGTGCGCGTGAAGCCATATTTACCAAATTATCGGATATTTTCCCTATGGATAAAGGGCTTGCCGTATTTTTGCCATCCTCTTTTTACCTCATATCACTATTGGTAGCCTTGTTCGGGGTTTATTATGTGATCCGTCCGGCGCGTTTGGAAAAAGGGTTAGACAAATCAATTTTTGAGGGCGAAACCGTTGATGAGAATAAATCCGCTGCCGAAAAATAAAGTTTGCGGGTAAACCTAATTAGCTAATTTTACGTTCTGTTTTAAACCAATTAAACGTAAATGAACTTTAATGATTTTAATAATCCGCAGGTTGCGGCATTGCCCGGTCATTTAAAACAATTTATAGTCGACCAACATTACGAGCATTACACGCCTATTGACCACGCGGTTTGGCGCTATGTAATGCGGCAAAATTATAGCTATCTTAAGGATGTAGCCTACTATCCTTACATCCCCGGTTTAACCAAAGCCGGCCTTACCATCGAACGGATTCCCGATTTGCAGGAAATGAACGATGCTCTGGCTAAAATAGGCTGGGGAGCCGTTACCGTTGATGGTTTTATACCGCCTGCGGCCTTCATGGAATACCAGGCCTGCAGGGTGCTGGTTATTGCTGCCGATATCCGGCAATCGCGACATATTGAGTATACACCGGCACCCGATATTATACACGAATCGGCAGGGCATGCGCCAATTATTGCCGATAAGGATTACCACGAATATTTGAGCTATTTTGGGTCGATAGGGGCAAAGGCTATGTTTTCGGCACAGGATTTTGAACTTTATGAAGCCATAAGGGCTTTATCGATATTAAAAGAAATGCCGGATGCAGACCCCGAGCAGATCAAAAAGGCCGAAGAGTTATTGGCCTACAGGCAGGAAAACATGGGCGAACCATCAGAAATGGCGCTGCTAAGCCGCCTGCATTGGTGGACGGTAGAATATGGCCTGATTGGTACACTCGAAAACCCGAAAATATACGGGGCCGGCCTGCTATCGTCAATAGGCGAGAGTGCCAGCTGTATGACGGCCGGCGTTAAAAAGCTTTGGTATACCATAGATGCCGTAAACTATAGTTATGATATTACCAAAACACAGCCGCAGCTTTTTGTAACGCCAACTTTCCAAAACCTGATAGATGTATTGGAGCAGTTTGCCAATACCATGGCGTTCCGCCGGGGCGGTGCTTATGGTTTAGGCAAGGCTGTCGAAAGTAAAAATACCTGCACCGTAGTTTATAGCTCTGGCCTGCAGGTTTCCGGCACCGTTACCGAATTTAAGTTGGATAGAGACGGCCAGCCCTGTTTTATTAAAATCACCGAGCCTGCTGCTTTGGCAGTAAATAATAAACAGCTAAAGGGGCATGGCAAAACCTATCATCGTAACGGCTTTAGCTCACCGGTTGGCAAGCTGAAAAACTTTGGCCCGATTGAAGATTGGGACGTTGCCGAATTGGAAAGTATCGGCATCAGCATAAACCAAAACGCGGTGCTGAATTTTGAAAGCGGTATTACTGTGAAAGGGAAAGTAAAAGGCATACTGGAAAATGAAGGCAAAACGAGCCTCATTACTTTTGCAGACTGTACGGTAACCGACCACAACGATACAATACTGTTCGACCCATCATGGGGTGTTTATGATATGGCTGTTGGCCAACATGTAACCTCGGTGTTTTGCGGCGCTGCCGATAAAGAAGCTTTTGAGGAGGCTGTTTATAAATCAAAAACGGCAACCCATCATGTGGAATATGATTTTAAAAGTAAAGAACTTCATAAGCTTTACAAACAGGTTCGGGATTGCCGCCAAAAACAAGGCGATTATGGTTTTTTAGGTAATGTTTGGCTCAAACTGCAAAAAGACCATCATGACGACTGGCTTTGTGCCCTGGAAATACTGGAACTTTTGGAGCATGAGGATATTGAGCCACTATTAGCATCCGACATCCGGAATTTTCTGCAACAAAAAGCAAAAGATCAGCCCGAGCTAAAAAAACTGATTGACGATGGTTTTTACCTGATAGCACATCCGGTTGAGCAAAAATTGGTATTTTAGGCCGGGTTTTATTGCTATCGGTGTTGATGCCGCAAAGTAATAAAGGATGGTTTGCGCCCGGTAATCAGTGCTGCAAATAACTCATTTTATATCAAACTATCGTTCCCCCTTCAGGGGGTTAGGGGGCTTAACTTATGAATATCATTATAACAGGCGCCAGCAGCGGCGTAGGATTTGAAGCTGTAATTGAATTGATACTATCCGGTAATCATAAAGTAATAGCCCTTGCGCGATCGCAGGATAAACTGGAGCGTTTGCTGGAAATAGCCAATGGCCTTAACCCCGATTGCCAGTTGTACGCGCTTACATTTGATATCGTACACGATGATTACGAAGGCCTGCTTCAGTTTATTAAAGCCAACTTTGATAACCGGGTTGATATTTTAATTAACAATGCCGGCGTACTCATCAATAAGCCGTTTATGGAATTGCAGGAAACTGATTTTGTAGAAATGCTGCAAAGTAATTTTATAGGACACGTGCGCATAATACAAGCTTTATTGCCCCTGGTACCAGGGGGCGGTCATATTGTAAATATTGGTAGCATGGGCGGCTACCAGGGCAGCGCTAAGTTTCCGGGCCTGGCGGCTTATTCGGCAAGTAAATCGGCATTACACACTTTAACCGAGTGCCTGGCCCAGGAACTGGCCGGCCAGGATATTAAAGTGAATTGCCTGGCATTAGGATCGGCACAAACCGAAATGCTGGAAAAGGCTTTTCCAGGTTATGAATCGCCTGTTTTGGCATTTGAAATGGGGAAATATGTTGCCGATTTTGCGCTTACCGGCCATAGGTTTTTCAATGGTAAAGTTTTGCCCGTTGCGGTGAGTACGCCCTAAATTAATATTTGATTATTATAAATATTTTATAACTTAGATATAGTAAAATATGCCATAATCATCTGCTATGGATACAAGATTCATATCCTTTTTTACGCATTCAAAAGATATATTTTTTGTAATGGATATGAGCGGTGTAATATTGCACACTAACCCGGCTTTCCAACATTTATTTAATTATACTGAAGCCGAACTGGCTGGAATAAATATTGCCGACATATGCCACCCGGCCGATAAGGAACGCAAAGAAGAATCAGTTGCCAGGTTGGTTGCGGATAAAAAACTAATAGGGTATCAAAGCCGTGTTAAAGCCAAGGACGGTTGTTATTACAACGTTACCTGGTCTATCCTGCTTAACGACGACAACCTTATTTATTCAACAGGGAGCCCTGTTATCGGCATTGTTGACGCTGTAAGCGATGATATAGTGCAACATACCATCCAAAGTCTTAACGAAGGTTTTATTGTACTTGATGCAGGGTGGAATGTTTTGGCTTTTAATCCGGCTTTCCTGGCAATGACCAATTTAGATGCAGGCCAGGTCTCCTTATCGAGGCTTACGGAGATCGAAAGCCTCGGTTTAACACCCAGGGTAACCGACGAATTTCAGCGGTCGCTGGCCAGGAAACAATCATTACAGGTACAGTATTTAAATTCATTTTCCAACTCGTGGTTGCGTATGAATGTATATCCATACGATAATAAGTTGGCCGTTTTTATCCGGGACATTACCGAAATTATGATCCAGCAATGGGTTTTAACCCTGGAAAAGAAGGTGTTAGAGTTAAATACTGCATCAAGATACACCCTTGCGCAAACAACCAACGAATTATTAATGGGAATTGAAGGTATTTTTCCGGAAATGATATGCTCGGTTTTGGAGGTTGATGATGCGCAGGAAAAATTACATAATCTTGCTGCCCCGCAGCTACCTAAAGCTTATTGTGATGCAATTGAAAACCTATCGGTAGGCCCACATGTTGGTTCATGTGGTACAGCGGTGTTTCATAGGAGGCAGGTTATAGTAACCGATATTGAAAATGATTTTCTTTGGGCCGATTATGCCGGCCTGGCTAAACAGTTTGGATTAAAAGCATGTTGGTCTACCCCGGTTATCAGTTCAAAAGGATCAAAAGTTTTGGCGGTGTTTGGTATTTATTATAACTGTGTACGTGAACCCAATGATAGCGAACTTCAATTGATTGGGCGCACCGTAAATATTTTGCGGGTTTTGATAGAAAGCAAAAGAAACGAGGAAAATATACTGGATCAAAACAACCGGCTACACTCGATAGCTAATATAAGCTCGCATGAACTCAGGCGGCCGGTGGCTACCATCCTCGGTCTTGTCAATTTATTCGATCGGGATGATATGCTAAATCCTTTGAATAAAGAAATAGTTACCCACCTTGATACCACTGCTCGTGAACTGGACGAAGTGATTCACAATATTGTCGAAAAAACCGTTTATATGCGGGTTAATGATACAGAGATGTATGGCGAAGAAGTAAAAGGAGGAAGGTAAACCATATCAAATGTTCTATAGGAAAATAATTACTAAAAATACGTTGCAAAAACATTTAGCCGAAGCTACGGTTAGTTTGCTTGGCATGGCCCGTGATTTGGCATGGAATACGATATCTGATAATTGTTTATATATTATTAGTAACCTTAAAGAACGGGAAGAGGAATTTGGCGTACGAGGTAAGGTTTCGAAAGCTAGATACGATAAAATGGAGCCGCAATATTTAGCCGATATTATGCCTCAGATGTTAACGTTGTATCCCGACCTTTATGATATTAACCTGTTTGTTTATAAAGCTTCAAACGAGCGTACTATAATTGAAATTGGGTATTATCCTAAGAGTGCTTTGGATGAAGATTACAGAAAAACGATTGAAAATAATCCACCAATGCTTCATAGTAAAGTTTCGCAACCTTTTTATTATCATCTTAATGGAAAAAAAAAGTTCGACATCAACTGGCAAAACAACTCACTTTCCTTTAAAGTAAATTCCTTTCGGGTCAAGTTTAAATATAGGTTTTACAGGACAATTGGCCGGGATTATTATGCTATATTGACAAAACAACCTTGAAACGGTTTGTATAGTAACTAATAAACTTCAAAAAATCAGTGAGGAGCCATTTCAGGCTATCGGAATAGTAAACCAAAAAGTGCTCCCTTTTCCCGGTTCGCTTTCAACGCCTATCTGCCCTTCATGTTTTTTAATAATCTCGGCGCTGATGTACAACCCTAAGCCTAATCCTCCTGTTTGAAAGCCGGCTGTTTCAACCCGGTAATAGCGCTCAAAAATGCGCTTTGCTTCTTCCGGCCGGATACCAGGCCCTTTATCTGTTACGCTAACCCTGGCCATATCGTTTATTTTTTCAATCGATACAATAATATCTTTTGAGCGGGGGGCGTATTTTACCGCGTTGTTAATAAAGTTTACCAACACCTGGTCAATCTGGTGCTCGTCGGCAAATACCTCCAGTTCAAGATCACCTGTTACTATTGTTTTATATTCTTCGGCCAGCCGTATTTCGCTGCTGCCGGCGCTTACTATTTTTGAAAGTACAAAGGCCGATTTGGTCAATTGCAGGCGGTCCTGGTTTATTCTGCTTAAGTTTAACAGATCTTCAACAAGGGCTGTTATTTTATGCATACTCCTGCTTGATTGGGCTATCAGCTTAGGCAGCATGGGCGAAGTAAGATTGTTAACCAACCGCTCCAATAATTGCAAAGAACCTTTCAGGCTGGTCATAGGGGTTTTAAGCTCATGACTGGCAATGCTAATAAAGTCGTCTTTTTGCTGTTGCAGCTCCTTAAGCTGGTTTATTTCGGTTGCTGTGCCAATCCACATTTCTGTTTCGCCTTCTTCGTTTTTAACCGGTACCATCCTGGTTAAATGCCAGCGAAATTCCCCGTCGGTACCTTTAATCCTGTTTTCGAAACCGCCACCATCACTTAAGCCCAATTGCATATCCCTGAATTTGTTAAGGGCTGCTTCCACATCGTCAGGATGCATCGCTTCTTTCCAGCCATATCCTTTACTGGCTTCAAAATCGAGGCCGGTATAGTCGTACCATCTTTTGTTAAAAAAAGTTGCCTCCGCGTTATTATCAACGGTCCATGCCATTTGCGATATGGTTTCAAACATGGTCCTAAAACGGGTTTCACTATCGGCCAAAGCCTTGGTACGCTTTAAAATACGGTCTTCCAATTCGGTATTAAGCACTTGCAAGCTTTCGCGCGATTGTTCCAACAGTTCATTTGATGTAAATAACTGTTCGTTTGTAACGGCAAGTTCTTCGTTGGTGCAAGCCAATTCTTCATTTACAGCCCGTAGCTCTTCATTAAAGTTTTGCAATTCATTATTGGCGTTGGCAAGTTCTTCGGCCATCTCCAATTCTTTTTTCCTTGATTCTGCCAGGGCCAGTTTATTTAACTCCTGTTCCGTTACATTTTTGGCAATACTTAGCAGGTATGCTACCTTGCCTTCGCTATCAAAAATTGGCGTAAGTTCGGTTTGCGCCCAACCCTGAACGGTAGTACCCCCTGGAACAGGAATTTCGAAATAAAGCAATGGGAGCTTAACGTGTTTTTTTTGTTCTACGGCTTCAATGAGCCCATTTTTTAGCAGGCTTAATTGTTCTTCGCTGTTTTTGTCCCAGGGTTTAAAAACATCAAACGTATCCTTGCCAATCATTGCATCTGCGGGCATAGCGGTTGCATTTATCCGCGCCTCATTCATAGCTATTATTGTAAACCGCGGTATGTTGGGTTCAATAATAGTCATTGGGAAACCAATCTGATTAAATACAGTTTCAAACATGTGGGCTTGTCCGGCATCCATACGGGTAGATATAATTGGACTCAAATATACTATTCAAAACCCAAAGCCACTTATTAGCGTGGCCTATAATATAGGGAAATGTTATTTGAGATATTTAAAATACGAATAAGGCCATTTCTGTAAAAAGGTAACTTATTTTTGGCGCAAGACGTTAAGAAAACCAGCGCCTTTTCTTGAGCCTGTATGCGAAAGACATCAATAATACACACCTCTTACAATCGGCCGGAACGGGAAAAAACCATAAGTTTTTTCCCAATCCGGCGTCATGGGTAAATGGATGTAATTGACTACAAGCCCCTCATTTCTCATCGTCTTTATTTACCGGTGCAACAAACCACCTACCCGAAACCTTTTTTACTTCCCTGGCTTTCTCTTCATCAATACTTGCATCAGGCGCTTTGGGATCTTCGGCCGCCTGGGGTTGGTTTACGGTTTTTACTCTTCAGCCTTTCGCACCTACTTTTAAAAAGTCGTTTACCACAATTTCAGATACGTAGCGTTTAATGCCGTCTTTATCCACGTAATTGCGGTTAGCCAGTTTACCCTCAATAGCTACTTCATCGCCTTTTTTGAGTAAATCTTCGGCACGTTTGGCTGTGGCGTTCCAGAAGACCAGGTTGTGCCAGGTAGTATCGGTTATTTTTTCGCCTTTGTCATTTTTATAACTTTCGTTGGTGGCAAGGGATAACCGCACCATTTTTTTATCGCTGTCAAAAGTTTTTACTTCCGGGTCCATACCTAAGTTGCCTACAAGGCGTACACTGTTTCTTAATGTGTTCATCGTTTTATTTTTTAATGTTACTGTTTGTTTTGATAACGATACAAAGGTGCAGCTACCCCGAAAATTTAACCGGATAATAACCGTTTACAGTCGATAGTATCCATTTGTAAGCGTTTGCAAACGGATAAATAATTATCTAACTTTATCACATGAACCAGGAAAGAAACTGTTTGGATTGCGGCGAACCTCTGCACGGCCGGGCCGATAAAAAATTCTGTAACGACCTATGCCGCAACAATTATAACAACCAGCTCAACAGCAACAGCTATAACCTGGTGCGCAATATCAATAACATATTACGGCGCAACCGCCGCGTGCTGGAGGAGCTAAACCCAACCGGCAAAACCAAAACCACCCGAAAAAAAATGACGGCTAAAGGTTTTGATTTTGACCATATCACCAGTATCTATCAAACCAAAACAGGGTCGACTTATATGTTTTGCTATGAATATGGATATTTGTTATTGGATGGGGATGAGGTGTTGTTGGTGAAGAGGGAAGGGGAGCGAGAATAATATGAAAATAATTATAAAGATAGCCAGGGTGTTGTTGTCTATTGCGTTGATGTTTTTATTATTTTTTTGGATGCTATTTCACGGAAGCGGGCATAATATTCCATTAAAAACGGACCTGACTTTTGTATATGCCATAGGAACTGTAATTGTCTTATTAGTGTGTCTTTACGTTTTTAATTTAAGATATAAAAACAACACTAAATAGTTGGAACTTAAGTTCATAAGAGGATTGATCTAAGTGTTAGGGATTGAAACGGATACCGGCCAATGTGGTTAAGGCCTGTGCAGTATGAGTGTAAAGCCCGGGCCGCAGGCAACACCATAGATTTAGTATCAAGTAGTTAGTATCAAGTATCAAGATTTTTTGATGAGGAGAAAAGCAGATTTCAGGTGTGCGGATGATTTTGTCTGAACAGGAATTTGTCGAATTAGCGGAATTTTTCGAATTAAATTCTGTTCATTCTTTAATTCTGAAAATTCCGGTTCAGACAACCTCCGGTTCAGACAAAAATCATCAATTAAAAAAATCCGAAATCCAAATTCCGAAATTCCAAATCAAATCCTATCTTTGCCCATGCAAGAAAAAATCCTTATTCTTGACTTTGGCTCGCAATTCACCCAACTTATAGCGCGCCGTGTCAGGGAGCTCAATATTTACTGTGAGATCCACCCCTTTAATCATTATCCCGAAATTGACAGCAGCGTAAAAGGTATCATCCTTTCCGGCAGCCCGTATTCTGTACGGCAGGAAGATGCACCCCGTTTTGATTTTGATCAATTTCATAACACCCGCCCAATTTTAGGGGTTTGTTACGGGGCGCAGTACGTGGCGCATTTTCACGGTGGCGAGGTATTGGCATCGAGCACCCGCGAATACGGCCGTGCTAATTTAGATTACGTTAACCGCGAAAACCCGCTGTTTAAAAATATTCCCGAAAATTCGCAGGTGTGGATGTCGCATGCGGATACCATCGCACGCATTGCCGATAATTTTGAGGTTATTGCCAGTACCGATACCGTGAAGGTTGCGGCTTACCAGGTTACAGGCACCCAAACTTACGGCATCCAGTTTCACCCCGAGGTTACCCACAGTATTGATGGCAAGCAGTTGCTGCAAAACTTTTTGGTTGATATTTGCGGCTGCCACCAGGACTGGACACCCGATTCGTTCATTGAAACTACCATTGCCGCTTTAAAAGAAAAACTGGGCGATGATAAAGTAGTTTTAGGCTTATCGGGCGGCGTTGATTCATCGGTTGCGGCGGTATTGCTGCACCATGCTATTGGTGCAAACCTGCATTGTATTTTTGTTGATAACGGCCTGCTACGTAAAGGCGAGTATGAGCAGGTGCTCGATTCGTACAAACACATGGGCTTAAATATAAAAGGCATTGATGCCAAACAACGCTTTTACGATGCGCTGGCCGGCTTAAGCGACCCCGAAAAGAAACGTAAAGCCATTGGCCGTGTATTTATTGAAGTTTTTGATGATGCAGCGCACGAGGTGCAGGACGTAAAATGGCTTGGCCAGGGTACCATTTACCCGGATGTTATCGAATCGGTTTCTGTTAAAGGGCCATCGGCTACTATTAAATCGCACCATAACGTTGGCGGACTGCCTGATTTTATGAAGCTGAAGGTTGTTGAACCTTTAAACACCCTGTTTAAAGACGAAGTTAGGCGTGTTGGCAAAGCATTAGGTATCGATCCTAATATTTTAGGCAGGCACCCGTTTCCTGGTCCGGGCCTGGCTATCAGGATATTGGGCGATGTTACGCCAGAAAAAGTTGCTATATTACAAGAGGCCGATGCGATTTATATCAACAATTTACGCAGTTACGGTGTTTACGATAAGGTTTGGCAGGCAGGCGCTATATTTTTACCTGTACAATCGGTAGGGGTAATGGGCGATGAGCGTACTTACGAGAATGTAATTTGCCTTCGTGCTGTTGAATCGTTGGATGGAATGACCGCCGATTGGTGCCATTTACCGTACGATTTGCTGGCCAAGATCAGTAACGAGATCATTAACAACGTAAAAGGAATTAACCGGGTAGTATATGATATCAGTTCGAAACCACCTGCTACAATTGAGTGGGAATAAATGGTTACTGTTTTTTATAACGGCGCTGGTACTGGCTGCATGTTCGCCAAAAGTGCGGCAGGTAGCGCCTGTTAAAAAACCAACTGACGCAGAAGCCGAAAAGCCAAAGATTGCTGAAAAGCCGCCCGTGAAACCGGCTGCTTCCAAACCTTTAACTATAGCTATGGTATTGCCGCTGGGTTTAGATCACCTGAAACCCGGCGCCAGGTATACTTCGCCCGGCTTAACCAAGGCCAATATGAGCGTGGAATATTACCAGGGCTTTAAACTTGCCCTGGATTCGCTAACAGCCGGCGGCGCCAATTTTAAACTCCGGCTGTACGATTCAAAGGACGAGGCCGCGCAGGCGCATAGCCTCGGCTTTAATCCCCTCATCAAAAACAGCGACCTGATTGTTGGCCCGGTTTTTCCTGATGGCATGAAAGTTTTTACAGCAGTGCTTAATACAAAGTCGCCGGTTGTTTCACCGCTTTCGCCTGCATCTCCGGGCACCATCAACAGCGATAATTTAATTACGGTAATGCCCCCCCTGGAGTACCATGGCTCTGGTGCAGCGCAGTACATTAATGATAAGCTAAAACCCAAAAAAATATTTATCCTTCGCTCGGGCTTTAGCCAGGAGCAGGATTATGTACGGGGCTTTAAAAATGCTACGGATAGTTTGAGCAATAAGAAGGTTAAGGTAATTATAGTCACCATTTCAAAAGGCCAGTTGGGTGGATTAATACCTCAGCTATCTAAAAAGGAACAAAATATATTTGTAGTAGCCGCCACCGACCAGGCTTTTTTGACAGTTACGTTAAAATCCCTGGATACATTAAACAGGCATTATCCCGTAACCCTGTTTGGCCATCCCAGTTGGGAAAAGTTTAGTTTTTTGAAGATAGATATTTTGCAGCGGCTTAAAACCCATATTACATCCGGCGATCAGGTTGATTATAAATCGGATGCCAATATGGAATTTGTTAGGGTTTATCACCGCGCGTACCATGTGGAACCTACCGACTTTGCCATTAAGGGCTTTGACGAGGGGATGTACTTTGGCCGCCAATTGATTGATAATAACTTTGCAACATTGGATAAAACCGACTATGTAGGCCTGCACAACCGGTTTCATTTTATTAAGAAAAATGGACTGGGATGGGTAAATACGCATGTAAATGTGTTAATGTATGCTAACTTTGAGCTTAAACAGGTAGAATGAAGGCTATAAACCAGCTTAAAACGTTTCAGCGCATAATAGGGGAGTACCCGGTTGATACGCCCTTAAGTAAATTTTTACCCGGTTTTTACAGGCAAAACAAACAAATGGGCTCAACCGACAGGCGGGTAGCCAGCCGTTTGGTTTATAATTACTTTCGCCTCGGGCAGGCCCTGCCCAACCTGGCAACCGATGAACGCCTGATAGTTGCCGAGTTTTTATGCAATACCCAAAGCAATTCGTTTTTACTGCATTTTAAGCCCGACTGGGCGGCTTGCATTAATTTTACTATTGATGATAAGCTTACGCTGATAAAGAGCGCCTACCCCGCGTTTAAGCTGGAAGATGTATTCCCCTGGACGTCACAGATCTCGGTGGGAATTGATAAGGATGCATTCCTGAAATCATTTTTTTGCCAGCCCGATTTGTTTATCCGGGTACGCAACGGCTACGACCACCTGGTTAAAGCAGAACTGAATAAGGCTGGAGTTGTATTTAAAGATGAAGGCAACGGCTGCTACGCTTTGCCTAACGGAACCAGGCTCGAAACCATCTTTGCAAAACAAAACTGGTTCGAGGTGCAGGACCTTTCCTCGCAGCAAACCGGCGATTTTTTTAGGCCGCAACGCTGGGACAACTGGTGGGATGCCTGCGCGGCATCGGGCGGTAAGTCGCTATTGTTGCACGAGGACGAACCCAATATTAAGCTGGTTGTATCCGATATCCGCGAATCGGTTTTAGCCAACCTGGATGAGCGCTTCCAGTTAGCCGGTCTAACCAAATACCAAAAAAAAGTACTCGACCTTACTACCAATATCGATCAAACCCTGCACGATTACGAGTTTGACGGGATCATCCTCGATGCCCCCTGCAGCGGCTCGGGTACCTGGGGCCGCACCCCCGAAATGATAGCCCAGTTTATGCCGGCTAAAATCGAATTCTTTCAGCGCCTGCAAAAAGGCATCGCCCAAAACGTGGTGAAATACCTTAAGCCCGGCAAGCCACTTATTTACATTACCTGCTCGGCCTTTAAAGGCGAGAATGAGGATGTTGTTGATTACCTGGTGAAAGAGTTGGGCTTGAAGCTGGAAGAAAGTAAGGTGTTAAAGGGGTATGAACATAAGGCGGATACGATGTTTGTGGCGAGGCTTTTAGCAATTTGAAAATTTGAGGATTTGAAAATTTGAAAATGCCAACCGTCGCGAGGTTTTAACTCGTGACAAAAGCTGGTTTCAGCTTTCAGCTGAACTGCGTAAGCTATAAGCTTACAACAGTTTAACCCACGAGTTACGCTTCGCTAACCTCGCGGGAGTTGAGCAATTTGACTATTTGGGTTTAAATAAAAACGCAGCTGCAATACCTGTACCTATTAATCCAATGGGTAAATAAACCTGTCCTGGTATCAAAATGGCAGATATAATAGCAAGCAAAATTCCAATTGCTATTTTTATTAGGGCGATGTTAAAGAAAGGCTTGTTCTCTTTAGTTACTTCGACTATTTGTTGAACTGTCAGATTTTTGATCACCTGTTTAATCATTTCCTCAGGTATGCCTTCTTTATCCATCCGCGCTCTGATTACTTCGTAATCATACCCTTGTTGCAGTAATCTTGATGCCAAAAGATAGGCCCTCTTTTTTAGTTCTTCGCTCATGATAAACTTTCAATGTGATTTTTGATGTGTTTTAGGGCTGTCGCTTTTCTCTTAACTTCTTCTTCAAAATCATCAACTATTTGAAAATCATTAATCAACCACATAAAATCCTCTTCGCCTAAGTAGCCGGTTAAAGCAATGTTAATAGCTTCCTGTTGAATTTTCCTGTTGCCGTCAAGTTGGGTTATCTTAATATCGATAGCAAAGGTTCCATCATCAAACTGGTATAAAATATATTGCCATGCGCTGGTATCAACTGTTATTTTAATACCTCGTTCGTTTTCCAATTGCACGATGCCTTTCCAATCTTTAACCGGTTTGGATGGCAAAAAATGCCAGCCTTTGCAATTTGGAGCTAAGGCAATCACTTGTTGGGTATATTCCAGCAGATCGATGTTTAGGTTGGGTGAAATAGCCAAAAACTGTAGTTCATCTGTCCATGGGCCGATCTCCCAGCTAACAGCACCAAGACGGTTCACCCGATCATCCAACTGGTAAATAAGCGTTTGATTATTGGCGTGATCTAAAAGTGCATCGGATATGATTTTAAACCAGTCCCAAAACTTGTTGATTTTGTTAGCGTCAAATGCCATTTATGAGTAAGATAAAGTTTAAGCTAATAGAAAAACTCCCCCTTCAGGGGGCCGGGGGGCTTCGCCTACAAATGCGTATTGGCCCTAAACAACTTTATCGCTATCGCCAGCAAAATTATCCCAAACGATTTTCGCAAAATACTTAGCCCAACCGGGCCTAAAAGCTTCTCTATCCATTTCACATTTTTAAGCACAAGGTAAACTACAATGGTGTTTAGCACAATGCCTACAATAATGTTTTGGGTTTGATATTGAGATTTTAAAGATAATAGTGTAGTCATGGTTCCCGCACCCGCTATCAGCGGGAAAGCTATGGGCACTATCGATGCAGAAAGCGGTACCTCTTCCTTAAAAAAGTCGACACCCAATACCATTTCCATGGCGATGATAAAGATCACCAGCGAGCCGGCTATTGCGAAGGAAGAGATATCCAGGCCAATAATGGCCAGCAGTTCATCGCCCACAAATAAAAATACTACCATTAATATCAGTACCGCTATGCTTGCTTTTTCCGATTCGATGTGCCCTACACGCTGGCGTACCTGTATAATTACAGGTATGGCGCCAAGGATGTCAATAATGGCAAACAGGATCATCGTAACAGACAATATTTCCCTGAAAATTAATGGGTGCATGGCTTTAGGGTTTTGTGTTTTTTTAACTTTAACCGGAAACTGAGCAAAGTTGCAATTAAAGCTCCGGTATAAAAAGAACTTAACAAAAAAGGTCCTGAATTTTCAGAACCTTTTTTGTTTGTATTGATATTGTTTATCAGTTACTCAATAAATTTGGGGTTAATAGGGTCAACGGCGGCTTCAACCTTGCCATGCCTTACATGCGAACGTTTGACGCTGTAACCAAAATATACAACAAAGCCTATCAGTAACCAAACAATAAGCCTTGCCCAGTTTTCCCAGCCTTCACTGGCTATCATACATAAGCAAATGATTGCGCCCAGCGGACAAACCACCATATACCATGGCGTTTTAAACGGACGAACAATATTTGGATCGGTTCTTCTTAAAATGAATATACCCAAGCATACCAGCACAAACGCAAACAAGGTACCAATGCTCACCATATCTCCAACATATTTATCCGGAATAAAACCGGCAAATAACGATACGAAAATAAAGAACAACCATTGCGATTTGTAAGGGGTACGGTATTTGGGATGTAATTTTGAAAACACTTTAGGGATTAAACCATCGGTGCTCATGGTATAAAATACACGGGTTTGGCCCATCAGCATCACCAGGATAACTGAAGAGAAACCTGCAAGGATAGATACCGTTACAAATGACGCTAACCATCCATAGCCAGGCATGGCAGTTTTAATGGCATAGCTCACCGATGCTTCTTTACCCTGGATCAGGAAATCTTTATATGATACCAAACCGGTTAATACATGCGAGAACAGGATATATAGAGCTGTACAGATAACCAGTGATATCAGGATCCCTTTTGGCATATCGCGTTGTGGGTTTTTAGCTTCCTGCGCCGCGGTTGATACGGCATCAAAACCAATAAAGGCAAAAAATACTACACTCGCCCCGCGTAATACACCCAGCCAGCCGTGGTTAAAAGTATCGGCATAATCAACAATACCCGCGCTAACTTTAATTTTACCGGCATCGGCAGGAATAGTATAAGGGGTATGGAAAGCCGGATTAATAAAATGCCAGCCTAAGCCGATGATCATTAATACAATAGCTACTTTAATTACAACAATGATGTTATTTACAATTGCCGACTCGGCCGTACCGCGAATTAACAGCAAGGTAAGCAGGAAAAGGATGAGGATAGCGGGCAGATTTACGATACCTCTTGTGCCTAATTCGCCAACGTACATGCCGGCGGTAGTATTTGAGGTTTCCATAAACGAGTGCGACCAGGCGTAGGGAATATGTACATTAAAAAATGTATGCAAAAACTCGTTAAAATACTGCGACCAGCCTATCGAAACAGTAGCAGCGCCCAAAGCATATTCGAGCACCAAATCCCAGCCGATGATCCAGGCGATGAACTCGCCCATGGTGGCGTAAGAGTAGGTGTAGGCTGATCCTGCGATGGGGATCATACTGGCAAATTCTGCGTAACATAAGCCGGCCAATGCGCAACCCGCTGCCGCTATCAGAAATGAAATGGTAACAGCCGGACCGGCATGTTCGCCTGCTGCCGCTGCCGTTCGTACAAAGATACCGGCACCTATAATTGCGCCAATACCCAGTGCTATAAGCGATCCAACGCCTAAAGTTCTTTTAAGCGTTTTCTCCGTTTCTGCCGAAGCAGCCATCAATTGCGCAATAGGTTTTTTAATAAATAACTTCATGTTTAATTAGTAAGATCAGTCGTAAAAAAATTAAAAATTCACATTTCCCCAAACGTACTTAAATTTATTGAAAAGTTAAAGGGCAGAATGTAACAATGGGTGCGAATTAATATCCCAAATTATAGTTTGAAAATGAAGCGTTTACAGTTGGGTTCAAACCATGATTAATACGTTGTTGTTACAATATCGCCGGGTAACACGCGCCACATCAGGCCCTGGTATAGCGATTACTCAAAGTTATGCAGCTTTTTTAATGCTATTAAGCTGTAGGCCGTTGTACAGGTAACCTTCATCGTGTCTGCCTGTATCACATTATTATCAAAAATGTATTGTTTTTCTTCCGACAGCACCGTATCCCCTTTTACTTTACAATCAATATAACCCGTTTGGTCATCATAGGTGCCCAATTTAAGGCTGAAGTTTGCCGAATCGGTAAGGTAGGCGGTAGTGGATGTTTCAAACAAACCCGTGCGGTAAATCTGGATGTACAGGTTGCTGTCTTTAGCAATGGTGTATTTGAACCTGTTTGGGCTTTTGCCGTTTTTGCAGGAGGCGAGGGCAAGGGCCAGTATAAAAGCTAAATACCGATGATTCATTGTTTGAGCGCAAAATAATTTGGAGAGACATCGGTTAATAATTTGAACAAAATCAAAAAAGCGATAATGAACAGGACAGATTTCATGATGCCCAATTTAACTAAAATAGGTTAATAAGATAAAACGCAACTAAAGATTGACTTTCATTCTGTTCATTCTCAAATTCTGCCAATTCTGATTCAGATAAGTGTTAGGGATAGCAGCGGATACCGGCCAGCGTGGTTAAGGCCTGTGCAGTATGAGCGGATAGCCCGGCCGCAGGCAACACCCAATTACGTATAAGTGGTGTTTACCCAAACTCAGGTGCCTTTTGAAAAGATACCCTGAGCGAAGATCATATGGATGGAAATACTTTTTCATTTAGAGGACGGTACAGAAACACCCTAACCTATCGTGAATGCTTATCTCGCGGTAAACTTACTAATGTCGGTAATTATCACTATCGCAAACCCTATCAGTATAACCAGAAAAAACAGGTGCCCTGCAAAATAATACATTCTAAACCTGTTAAAGGGTTCTTTATGTGTGTAACTTTTAATTATATAAAAAAGCGCCATTAGAACAAGTACATAAACTGCTAATACCGGGAGCAGAATGGCAAATGCGCCAATGATTGGATTGATGCCGTTAAATAAGGATGAATATAAAGCAATCCATACGCACGTATAAAATGCCAGCCTATAAAAAAGCCTGGATTTTTTATAGTATTTATAAGCACTGTTACCGGCTTCCATTTAGTTCAAAACTTTTGAATTTAATCTCTACTGACCAGCCTTTAAAGACAATAACGAGCTAAATATCCACCCGATGGTTTTAATGCTTCTTGATTTACCATCCACATTTTGTAACACTTCGGCCTGGCTGTTTACAAGGTACACCTTACTCCATTGTCCGTTTGTTTCTATCAAGCCCACCTCATAACCTTTTGTTAATTTTTTAAGGACAGGGGCATTGGTCGAGAATGAATTTCTAAAATTGGTGCCATCGGTATTTACCACATAAATTCTACCTGTGTTGTTTGAATGGCCGTACACATTTGTTTTAAATGTATCCCAGGGGAATGCCGGTCCGGGATCTGGTTTGCGCGCCGGGGAGATATCATCATGGCCAACGGCTGCAATCAAATGATAGGTATCAAACAATACTTTGCAAAGCTTGTACAGGGCTTGTAACTGGGCATCCGGAAACGTGCGCCAGTAATGGTTGTTTTTGCCCGTCCAAAATTTATGCTTATGATCAATTTTCATAAACTTATCGCCGTCGGTAGCCGGGTAAATTTTTACACCGTCGTCTGTAACGCGTTTAAAAGTATTATCTGCCAGCTTTTCTGCAAAGCCCGGGTTTACAATTTCGATACCGATGGCATGATAGTTAAAACTATCTACCCCATCCCAGGTGCTGGTACCCGCATGATTTGCCCTGTGATTAAAAGGCACCAGCTGCGTAATGGTGCCATCGGTGTTTAATACGATATGCGCGGCAATCCTGTCGGGGTTCGAGTGGGTGTCCATAAACCAATTTATTGCCGACTGCGCGGTATCGGTGGCGGTATAATGAATTACCAGGTAATCGGGATCAATAGGGTCCCTGGCATTCCCGGATTTAGAAATTTTTATTTTTTCGGCATTCGAGTCGGCTTCTAACCAGTGATTTGTAATTTTCATATAGATGCAGGTAAGGTTTAACTAATTGATTGTGTTTGGGTTATTAAAGGTAGATAGAAATAATAAAATAAAACCACTTTTCAGATCTTTTTTATAATTGATGATGTTGAAGGGGATATAGGCGGGTATTCGCCATATTTATAAAATAATTTTGCCCCGCTTATTATTAAATAAACAGATACTATTATGGGCGTAAAATTTATGGAATCGCGGTATATGATTGCAACTGTAAGCAGTATTGCCGAGATTTATCCAAATAAAATTCAGTTGTTTTACAGCTAAACACAGCGATGCCCAACAAAGCGTTCAAAATTTATTATTTAAGCGAAACAGCGGTTACCGTTGAGTTTGGGCAGCAAATTGCCGAAGAATTGCTAAACGCAGTCAACAGCTTAAACCTGTTGCTTCACCAACAGCCATTTCCGGGTTTTAATACAACGGTGCCGGCCTATTCTACTTTAACTGTTTTTTATGATCCTGTTATAGTGATCAAATCTGATTTACCGGGCGCAGGCTGCTTTGCCAAGGTATCGGGCTACCTGGATGATTTAAAATTTCAAAAGAAAACGGCCAAGCCGGCCGGGGGGGATATTATCACGATCCCGGTATGTTATGGTGGCAGTTTTGGTCCTGATTTGGAAGAGGTTGCCGATTCACACCATATCAGCATGGCCGAGGTAATTAAATTGCACAGTGCGGCTACATATAAAGTTTACATGATAGGCTTTGTTCCCGGCTTTGCTTATTTAGGCGGTATGGATGAACGATTGGCAACACCCCGTAAAGCAGCGCCGCGAAAATTGGTACCGGCAGGGGCAGTGGGTATAGCCGGGCAGCAAACGGGCGTATACCCATTGCATACACCGGGCGGCTGGCAAATTATTGGGCAAACACCCCTCAAAATGTTCGATCGTGATCGCGGGCAGCCATCGCTGCTAAAGGCTGGCGATATGGTTGTTTTTAAAGCTATTGATATACACGAGTTTAATGAATTATTGGCCGGGTAATATGCAGATAAGAATATTAAAACCCGGTTTAATGACCACCATACAGGATTTGGGGCGCTACCAATATCTTTCGCATGCGGTGCCGGTGTCGGGAGCTATGGATACGTTATCGGCGCGTATTGCAAACATAGTCGTTGGTAATGGCGACAACGCCGCCGTAATTGAATTTACCTATGCTGATGCGGAATTTGTTGCCGAAACCGACCTGCTGATTGCTTATGCAGGTGAGGGCGCGGTATTTCAATCAGGTGAACAAGTATTGCCACCGGAGCGTCCTCTTTTTGTCCCATCGGGAGCCATCATAAAATTAATAAATAACCCATCGGGCAGCCGCACTTACCTGGCCATTGCCGGTGGCTGGGATGTGCCCGAAATTTTGGGAAGCAAAAGTACCTGCCTGGTCGCCGAGTTTGGCGGGTTTGAAGGCCGGGTGTTAAAACGCGGTGATGTGCTCATAAATGGGCAAAAATTAACAAGTATTGCACAAGTAATAGTAGAAAAATTCAGAGAAATACAAAAAAGTGTAAAGAAAGATCAGGTTTTTTACCTTCCATGGAGCATTCCCCGGCGCGCGCATTTGCCGACCGATGGTAAAACAATAAGGGTGGTGCCGGGTAACGAATTTGGCTGGTTTAATGGCCGCAGCATCGCCAATTTTTTGTCGGAACCATACATCATTGGCAGGCAAAGTAACCGCATGGGCTACCATTTGGAAGGCGCAGTGATGGAACGTTTAAAAAAGGATGAATTGTTAAGTACCGCCGTAACACAAGGCACCATACAGGTTACCGGCAACGGCAGCATGGTGCTTTTGATGGCCGATTGCCAAACTACCGGAGGGTATCCGCGAATAGCGCAGGTAGCCGCTGTAGATATGACTTTATGCGCCCAGCTTAAACCCGGCAACGCCATTTATTTTAAAGATATCACCCGGCGTGAAGCAGAAATGCTGTATATTGAACGTGAACAACAATTGCACCAGCTAACCATTGCTGTGCAAAACAAATTTTTATAAAATACTACCATGCAAAGCATAGACCTGAACTGCGATATGGGCGAAGCATTTGGCAACTACCCCATGCCCAACGACGAAACCCTGATGGACTACATTACATCGGCCAACATAGCCTGCGGCTTTCACGCGGGCGACCCGGAGGTAATGCAGCATACCGTTGGCATGGCGGTAAAAAAAGGCGTGGCCATTGGCGCACACCCCGGCTTGCCCGATTTGCAGGGCTTTGGCAGGCGCGAAATGAAGATATCGGCAAATGAAGCCTATCAGATGACACTTTACCAGATAGGTGCCCTATCGGGTTTTGTTAAAGCTGCTTACGGTAAACTTCATCACGTAAAGGCACATGGGGCATTATACAATATGGCTGCTAAGGATGTTAATTTGGCTAAAGCTATTGCCGAGGCTGTGCACGATTTTGATTCTTCGCTGATATTGTATGGGCTGGCCAATAGCGAAATGATTACCTGGGCCAAAAAACTGGGTTTGACTACCGCATCCGAAGTATTTGCCGACCGTACTTACCAGGACGATGGCTCGCTTACCCCGCGTACCCAGAGCAACGCGCTGATAACCGACGAGCAGCAATCCATCAGCCAGGTGCTGATGATGGTAAAACAACAGCAAGTGATTTCGGCCAATAATAAAACCATCGGCCTTAAAGCCGAAACGCTATGCCTGCACGGCGATGGCGCGCATGCCGTTGAATTTGCCAAAAAGATAAACGAGAAACTGAAAGCCGAAGGCATAAGCATTAAAGCACCTGCGCAATAAATGAAAAAACAGCGTAACTGGAGTGTGTTAATGGGGGCCGCCTTCCTGATGGCGTCGTCGGCTATAGGGCCGGGGTTTTTAACACAAACCGCAGTATTTACCGCGCAGTTGGGCGCCAGTTTTGGTTTTGTGATATTGCTTTCGGTGGTGCTGGATGCTATTGCCCAGCTCAACATCTGGCGTATTATTACCGTGGCCGGTAAACCCGCGCAGGATATTGCCAACCAGCTTTTGCCTGGCTTAGGTTACTTTATTTCGCTGCTGGTGTTTTTGGGTGGTATGGCGTTCAACATTGGCAATATTGCGGGGGCCGGGTTGGGCCTCAACGTCTTGTTTGGCGTAAGCGTAGGGCAGGGGGCAGTTATGAGCGGCATTGTGGCCATCGGCATATTTATTTATAAAGAATCGGGTAAGGCGATGGATTTGTTTGCCAAATGCATGGGATGCCTCAAAATAGCGCTGGCTTTGTATGTTGCTTACATCAGCAACCCGCCGCTGGCCCAGGCGGCCATCAGGGCGGTAAATCCCACGCAGTTTAGCTTTACCGCGGTATTAACTATTGTTGGCGGCACCGTTGGCGGCTATATTACTTTTGCCGGGGCACACCGCCTGCTGGATGCAAAGATCACCGGTCAGCAAAATTTGCCGGTGGTTAACCGGGGGGCTTTAAGTGCCATCGGGTTGGCATCGCTGATGCGGTTGTTGTTGTTTATAGCTGCTTTGGGGGTTATAACTGCCGGCGGCAAGCTCGATCCGGCTAATCCGGCGGCTTCTATATTTCAGCTGGCTGCGGGGCAGGTGGGTTACAAACTTTTTGGGGTTATTATCTGGGCGGCCGGGATCTCTTCGGTGGTGGGCTCGGCGTATACATCGGTTTCGTTTATCAGGAGTTTTAGTCCGCTGATATTGAAATGGAACCGCGAAATTATTATCGGTTTCATTATGATATCCTGCTGTATATTTTTGGCTATAGGTAAGCCGGTGAAAATACTATTGGTAGTTGGGGCCATCAACGGCTTTATATTGCCAGTTGCCCTGGGCGTAATGCTGGTTGCGGCTTACCGGTCAAAAATCATCGCGACCTACAAACAGCCTTTATGGCTTACCATTTTAGGGGTACTGGTAGTTGGCACCATGACCTGGATGAGCATTGGGGCGATAGGGCAGATGTTGGGGTGGTGAGTAGTGAGTGGTGAGTAGTGAGTGGTGAGTAGTGAGTAGTGAGTAGTGAGTAGTGAGTGGTGAGTAGTGAGTGGTGAGTGGTGAGTGGTGAGTCAGTTCGCTGTCCGATTCTCTGGTTTCGGATGATTATGCAGATAGTCTCCGACTATCGAATGATAAGGTCAAACGCATCTTGTTAGGTTAACATAACTTAACACATTTCAGATAAAATATTTATAAGTAATTTGAAATCAATATTTTATATTTTATCATGGTTAACACTAAACTGGTAACTCAATTTAGCCGCTCCCAAATATTTGTGCCTGTTGCTGACCAATACAAGTCCCTTTGGTACCTGTTGCCCGATTCTCTGGATGATTATGCCGATAGTCTGTTACTATCGAATGATAAGGTGATGGATCGGCAATTGAAGCAACATGGATTGCCTATTTTAAAAATTGGTCAAAAAAACTTATTTTTGATCAATTGATCATTAATGAAAAACATCAAAGATGAACTACAAAATATCATTCTCGGAGATGAACCTGCTGGCGAGGCAAATAAACTCAAAAAAGCCCAATGTTTCCTTAGATCAGATGCGGCAGCAGGCTTCACAGCTAAAAAACAGCAGTACGTCAAAAGTAAAGAAACAGCAAAACTCTTAACTTTCGCCGAAAGGGAGAATCTTTTCTATATTCCGCTAATCCTGCAAAGTGATTTTATCAGCGAAGGCGCCGAACAAAAAGTATACAGGCTTAATGGAACCCACGTTATTAAAACCAATGCAGGTATCTTTTATGAAAGCTGGCTTGATTATTTCAATAGTCTAATTATTCACAATTACTTTTTCCCAGCTACTGCATATACATTCCTCGGTTTCAAAATAATTAACGATGAGCTTAATGCAGTAGTTATGCAAGAGTTTATAGTTGCTTCCGAGCCAACAGACCTTACTGCCGTTAAAAACTTTTTAGAATTCAATAATTTTCGCAATAATCGCAATAACGATTATATCAACAATAAGCTGGGTTTAATTTTTGAAGATCTGCATGATGAAAATGTGCTCTCTTTCAATGGCGTCCTTTTCTTTATTGACACTATATTTTATTTAACACCAGATTTTTATATTTCCTGAGTTCCTCCGCTGTCCGATTCTCCGACTTCGGATTTAGAATTTACAACACGTTCGCTTGAACGCGGGCTACGACTCACCCGGTCGAGGCTACGCCCGACCACCCTCTCTTCACCTGCGGTGGAAAGAGGGTTTTGTATTTAATTATTTCATAATCAGTTATTTTAAAATATATATTTCCAAGCCCCTCTTTCCGGCGAAGCCGAAGAGAGGGTGGCGGGCGCAGCCTCGCCGGGTGAGTCTTCACCGCCACGCGATATGCATCATCGTCCCTTCATTGGAAGCATAAAAACATTGGTAAACCAAATTTAAACAGTCTCTAATAATCCTGTAGTCGAAGAAACAGGCGTAATGGTTCGAAGTCCAGAGAATCGAACAGCGGGGGGGGGAAGTCAACAGTACTAAGTCTTAAGTCAACAGTGTTTTTTGGGGCTTAGAGCTTAAGACTTTGGGCTACAGGCTACCCGTCAATGGGTAACTCACATACTATTTACCATTATTTACAAAATTTACATTTTTATTTACAATCCAAATTCGTCGCCCCGAAAAGTATCAAAGTAGGTTTGCTGAATCAATTTTAACAGGATATGAAAAATAAAAGAAATGTTTTGTACAGCCTGGCTATCATGCTGGTTGGCGTAATTTATTTTCCCGTACAGGCTCAACAAAAAAATGGCGCTCATCGCGCTGATTTTTCTGGCGAATGGAAATCCAAAGAGTCGATAAGTATGGGCGGAAATATTGTTTGCACATATGACGAGGGTGATCGTATGCTATCTAAAACAATGAAAATAACAGCGCAGGCAGATTTTATGACCATAGAAGTGCCAAACCCCTCTCCTGGCGCAGCGCTTGTTACAAGCCAGGAGAAACTGGTCTTCGACGGTAAAGCAAGCGAAATTAATCATGGCCGGGGAAGAGGAAAGAAGTTTACCGTAAAGTTGTCGGCTGATGGCCAAACCATGACTGTTAACTCCATTGTACACCTGATGATTGATCAAAAACAAGTATTTGTTAACGTAACAGAGGTTTGGAAGTTGAGCAATGATGGCAAGTCTATTTCTGTTCAGGCCAATGCAAAATCAAACATATTCGACAGCGGGCGTTCCTGGAAGACCGTATTCGATAAAGCCGGTTAGTATTCAAGAAACTCCGCTTGCACTTTCTCGCTACAAAAAACGAGGCTGACCTTTCTGAGCCAACCTCGTTTATCATTTTTATTGATGCTTATTTCCTTCTTAAATGATCAGGCAGGGGGTGCTTGCGTAAAAACTCTTTGGCTTCTTCAGCTTTTTTTACAAAGTAAGGATCATTGCTGCGGTCTTTAACCTTGTCGCTAACGATAGCATCACCATAAAAACCTTTTTCGTCAATCACTTTCTTAATGGTTGGCATAATTACTCATTTCTTTATTCTTATAACCAAATTTAACGTTTTATTTCCTGCCTTTACTGAGGTGTTTACTTTTTTTGATGCCACCCACTTGCAACGATGCGAACTTTGCAGGTTGAAACCGGGCGTATACTTAGCATGCGGGCCACAAGCCGGGGACGCTTGCGGCAGCGGGGGGAATTGCTATTAATTGACAACAGTAGTCGGAATTTTGCCTAAACTTAGTAAGTATATACCTGATACTTCGTCCAACGCCAAAGAAAGATTTTCAATAAAATTTATATGAGAAATAATTGTGGTCATATCAGGCCAACTGAAACTAACCGAAGGGTGTGCTATTGTATTTCTAAGGTCCATGAATTGGTCTAACTGTTTCTTTGCTTCATTTGTTGCTAGTCCTGTATCTGAAGTTTCAAAAAAAATTTGCATTTTAGGATGCTGACCAACTTTAGTCCAAACTTCTTTTGCTCCAATTCGTGCAAACAGTTCTGCAAGAATGGTCGGCCTCATATTCTCTGTGGTAATCGAAATACATTTTATATTTACAGACGTAATATTAAGTCCTTTGATATTGTCTGAAAGAGTATTTATAAATGAGTTACGTCCATTTTCTGCGTGTCCATATTTTCTAGGATTTTTCATGACGTCGGCAGTAAAGGAAAATAAGTTTTCTTTGAAATCCTTTGGCAAATTATCGAATTTGAGGCATTTATCAGCGATTCCAGCAGCTAAATCTTCAAAAATGCTTCTCACAAAATATTCAAATCTCCCGGCTAAATAGAGAACCAGTGTCCCTGGAACAAAGGTAAGACCAATATTAGCTTCCCTGCCTAACGTTTGTATCTGCAAACCTTTATTAATGAAATTATCATTAGCAATTGCTGCATTTGGTGCAAAAGAACTTGATGTGAAAAGTTTAACATTTTCAGTAAGCACCAACAGTTTTCGCAGATGTTCTAAATCGCCCTTAAACTCGTTAAAAAGCAAACTCATTAGGCCTTCAAAATTTTAGTAGCTTCCTCTATTCGTTCCTTTATACCTTCAACAGTATTTTGCTTACCCAATAGGATTGCATTAATTGTGTCGTCGTTAAGACTGGTTTGTAATCTACTTTTTATAGTGGCAGGTTCCGCGAGTTCTTCAACGGTTAAAAAGCTGAGTGCTACCATTAGCGCATCGTATAGTGGACGACTTGGTTTATCGGTATTTGGAACTATGAATGGTCTGTTATCAAATATAGTATTTAAACGTTCCAATGTTTTCAAAAAAAGATCTTTTGATTGCTCCACCTTTGCTTCATCATCAGTGTAGTGTAACCGCATACTTTTATCAAGTAACGTTTTTAAACCGCCAGTTATTAAATCTTGATTAGTTTCTCGTATTGCGAAAAATCGCAATACTAATTCACAGTCAACCATTGATTTATATAGTGAATTTGAGATAAGAATCTTGGATGGATTTTCTTTTTCATCTTGTTCAAGTGGAGGAATTCCCCATATTTTAGTAAATAAAGCATGCCTGGAAACCTCCTTTAACATTCTATTAAATATACTTTCGTAAAGCGCATTTCTCAGTTCTTGCGCATTTAATTGTACCCCTCCAGAATTAAGTCGGTTAAAGAGGATCATCCTGACATCTACATCTGTATCGCCATTGTCTTGCTCGTATGTAAATGTAGTAGCAGATTCGGTTAACAACACAGTTGCCGAAATAGTTCTACGCAAAATACCCCTCTGAATAACTATAGGTAATTGTTCAAATTTTTTTCCGTTAAGTTCCTTCCAATATTTTAATCCGCGCAAACTTAAATTTCCACTTAAAAAATCTTTTAACGTTTCCAATCGTTGTCTTCCGTCGACCACCTCATACATTCCATATTCCTTTTCAAATAAAAATATTGGTGGAATGGGAATGTTCAATAACAGGGATTCAATTAGTAATGACCTCTTCGTAATGTCCCACCTACTTCTCCGTTGATATTGTGGCATTAAATCAATTAATGTACCGATTGCGTTTTTAAGATAGTCAATGGAGTAATCAATATTGGTACGTACTATTCGTAACTGAGTATTGGAATATTTGTCGGATATCGTTTCATCAGTGACAATTTTGGACACTGTATCAGATGAAGGACTGTCATCGTCTTCGGTTTCTAACCATTCATTAACTTCTTCGTCTGAAAATAGGCTAGGTTGCTGTGTTGCCATTTGTATAATTTAATTTCTAAACTTATAAAAAAGAAGTCAATCAAGCAATTGTTAGTTTGATTCTTATAATAGAAACTGGAGCAATAAAATAAGTAAGGGTAAAATAGTTTTATATACCAGGTATCGCTATAAAATGGTTAAAGTGAATATAGTAGGCAGTTCTTGCGAAAAATATATGTAGCAAAAATGCCTACTATAGATGAACAAAACTATTCGTCTGCCTACACGCACACTGGTTCGAAGCCTCCAGACTACAGCGGGGGTATTACGTGTTGACCGTAGTACCCGGCAGCGAAAGCATTTGCAAGAGCGAGGGGGGACTGCTTACGAATATACTTATCTCTTTTTTAGCTAATATTAATGGCAATAAGTATATTTGTATAATTATGATAAGAGGCCAATTATATAAAGATATATCGGAAACGCTCGATGAACATACTCGGTTTGATAGTACTGATTTTCGAATTTTAGCAGAAAAAAAGGATGAAAGAAATAATTTTCATACTATTTTATCGATCAATTATATAATCGATTCCAAGTACTCAATATATTTTAAAATTCCATCCTCAAAGACTTCTGATTCTGATGGCTATTCAAGCTACTATTTAATATCAGGAAAGGTTTGTCCAGGGCCATTGTCTTATGAGGAAACGTTTTCGTTTAAAGGAGAAAGTTTTATATATACAACCATTAAAAATTGGTTAGATGCTATTTGGCAGGAAGTTTCTTCAAGTCCAGTTGTTAGGCAAGTCGAAGATCATCAGGAACAAATCAATAATATCTTTGAAAAATTTGAAACTTTAAAAGAAGAATATTTTACTAACCAAGAAGCAGAAGAGTTAAAAAAACGATTAGATGCCCTAGAAGAGACATTGAAGTCTCAAATCGAAAGCCATAATGAGCTTAAAAAAAATATAGAACAAGAGGTTTCTAAGCTGCATTTTGACATTGATACTCTTAAACAAACAATTACCTCTTTCAGTAAAAAGGGTTGGCTAAAAAGTTTTACTGGAAAAATTTTCAAGTGGACAGCTAATTCTGATAATAGAAAAATGGTTAAAGGAGGGTATTCCCTATTAAGAGAATTTTTGCCTGACGACATAAAGAAAACTTTACCTGAATAAACTTCACATAGAGGGTCTGTAAAATAAACTGTCTCGGCCCCTGCCATCCCATGGGACGGCAGGGGCTGAGATCTTTTAATTCTTCAAGATTTAGGATATTCAAAACAATATTATTTACTGCGAAATATACAAAAAGAGGAGTTTTCCAAAGGCAAGCTATCCAAATTGATAGGCATTGCAACGCCTAATCAATTTTTTCTTTGCCCTTATCTTTCGTTAGATATTTAATAGAATCGGTTAAACTGGCCAGCGAAGCAAATGCCTCTTGGGCGAAACTTAAATCCTTGATCTGATCCTCTCCGAATGGGAACATCACATCCTTACCTAATAAGTCGATCAGCTTATCAAAATCTGGTTTCTTACTTTCGCACTCAAACGCTTCTTTAGAGGCGAGATAGGTAAGTAGATACCTCTCAATAACAACTTTAACCTTTAAAATGTGAAGTTCCTTGTCTGAAATTGCCCGTCTTTGTTTCAGGAACCAGGCGCCCAGAAACTCGATCATTAAAATCGTTAGCGAACCCGAGGCTAATTCATAAACAAAATATGGCTTGAATAAGTTATGGGAAAAAAAATAGATCCAGAATACGATAAACAGGAATGCAACGAAAATTCCGAGAACACTGAAAAATATGCCATAGCCAAAAAATGATTTCGCGTCTTTTTCCATTTTGTTACTTTGAATAGTAAAGGAGTCTAGCATTCTGTCAAAGTAATGTTCATACGCAGTTTTTGACTTAACTCCAAGAACCTCTCTTGTAGTGTTGTTCTCTTGCTTTTGTAATTTCTTGCGTCTATCCAGTTTAAATACTTCTGTTTCATTAGCAAGTACCAGTTGATTATATGGACCTGGCTTTCCCAACATTTGAATGATAGTTGGCGCCGTCATCAGCATTACCAATAAAAAGCACACGAAAAGATATGTATTGTTGAGCGCTGCGTTTTTTTCGCGAAGCTTTGAAAGCGCTTGGATATAGGATAGCAGATCATAACTGACTATCACATTGTCAGCCACTCTTAAATCAGCTTCTCGTTTTGAATAGCTGTATATGAGTTTCTTTTGATAGTATGCGCGAAGGCTATCATTATTTCTGCGAACCCGGTCAAAGTCTTTGATATCTGTTAAAAGCTGCTGTCGTCGCAATTGGACAATAGGGCCGTAACCTGCTCTCCTGGATCCGCCAGTACCTCTCAATTCATTTTCAATCAAGTTTGACAATTCATCAATTTCAGCTCTTTTCCCAGAATCTATGCGATTGAGCTTATTAATTTCACTGCGCCAAATGGATGTTGCAAGATCGTTTGCTCTTTCAAGCGTGTTAAGCCTAACCATTCGCTCGTAGGTTAATTCTTGCTTGATTTCACCGCGGAATATGAATATTAAAAGTGGCGTAGCAACGATGAGCCCTATAATGACCGACAGCATGAGACGCGCGACAGCTGTAAAAACATTCCTTTCAGCGTTGTTAGAACTTAATGTAATATTTAAAATGGACCTATCCAAGGTAAAAACAATAGCGCCCCATAAAATACTTGATAGCAGTGTAAGTAAATTGCTACTGAAAACATATTGGAACGCTACAAATCCTGCAAACGTCGAAATTAAGAATGACAGAAATACTGCAAAGCCTTTTATCTGAAAGGAGATTTTAGCTGAGGATATTTTGGCAACAATGCTGGGATCTGCGCCAGCACACCACCATAAAAATTCGTTGAACTTTCGTTCAATTTCTCGAAGAGATTTTAACATGTGATTTTGAGTTAAGGTTGATTGGCGATTTTAATTCCTTTTCCACTAATTCATATATCTTCAATATAATATTCTACAAGGTGAATATAAGAAGAATATTTTATACGATTTTTTAATGGAGTTCATGATGTTAGTGTAAACAAATACTAAGTATTATATTCGTGCGCCCGCAAGTGCTTTTCGCTACCGCCTCCAGGCTAGCGCCCCGCGTACAAATCACGATGTTGTTGTAAAACGCTTAACCCCACAATTCCCCCGACCTTCGCGTTAGGGATATTAGCGGATACCGGCCTCGCGCCTAATGCCTTGTGGGCGTATGAGCGATTAGCCCGGCCCGCTTCTACCAGCGGGAACGCCCTTTTTAGAGTCAAGAATCAAGAGTCAAGAATCAAAACAGCAGGTGAAAGGTTAAAGGCGAAGGGTAAAAATTCTTCGATGTCCGATTCTCCGAGTTTGAACCATTATGCCTATATTCTGCGGCTGTGGAATGACAAGGTTATGGATCGGCAATTGATAAATGAATACAATAAAACTATTGGTTAAAGGCGGTAATAATGCCGTAGCCGGAGAAACAGGCATAATGGTTCGAAGTCTGGAGACTTCGAACAGCGGTTTGTTCTTTTGACTTTCGACTCAGAACTCAAAACTCAGAACCCAAAACTCAAAACAACCAACCATATGAAATTATCTAAACTGATACTGTTTTTGTTGAGCTTCAATGTTGTGGTATATGCACAGCAGCGTGTTAAACCTGTACCTGTTGAAACGGGGGTATCGTACGGGTTGGCGCAGTACAGGCATTCGGTAATCAGTAATGTGGAGTATGACCTGTCGTTTTTGGTCCCGTTGAAACGGGCTGATGATATAGCCGGTGTGGCGCATATTGCATTTGATTTAAAAAATGCCGGCCAGCCGCTGCAAATTGATTTTAAGCAGGATGCGCAGCACATTAAAAATGTGCGGTTGGCCCAGGGGGCGGCAATCCCTTTTGAGGCGAAGGATGAACATATTATTATAGCCACTAAATATTTAAAGGCCGGGCGTAATGATATCACGATTGATTTTGTGGCCGGTAATGGATCATTAAACCGCAACGATGATTATTTGTACGCCCTATTTGTGCCCGACCGCGCCCGTACCGTTTTCCCTTGTTTTGATCAGCCGGATTTGAAAGCTACTTTTAAATTAGGCCTAAGGGTGCCAAAGGAATGGAAGGCATTGGCCAATGGCAGCATAAAGGATGTAACTGATGAGGGCGACTTTATGCGTTATGTTTTTAACACCAGCGACAAATTGCCCACCTACCTGTTCTCTTTCACCGCGGGGGCGTATGCTGATGTAAGGCAGATGATAGGCGGGCGCAATGCCGAATTTCTGCACAGGGAAACAGATTCGACCCAGATCAGGTTGAGTGTCGATTCGATATTTAAAGCCCACCGGGATGCCATCAGCTTTTTAGAAAGCTGGACGGGCATACCTTACCCTTTTCAGAAAGTGGGCTTTGTGGCCATACCCGATTTTCAGTTCGGCGGGATGGAGCACCCGGGCGAGGTGCAGTACAAGGCCTCGGGCTTGTTTTTAGATGAGGGGGCTACCAAAGATCAGTTCATCGCCCGGTCGAACGTAATTTCGCACGAGACGGCGCACATGTGGTTTGGCGATATGGTGACCATGGAGTGGTTTAATGATGTGTGGATGAAGGAGGTGTTTGCCAATTTTATGGCCGATAAGGTGACCGAAAAACTTATGGGCGCCGAAACTTTTAATCTTAAATTTTTGCAGGACCATTACCCGGCTGCTTACGGCGTTGACCGCACCATGGGTGCCAATCCAATTAGGCAGCAACTGGATAATTTGCAGGATGCGGGCTCGCTTTACGGCAATATTATTTACCACAAAGCCCCCATTATGATGCGCCAGCTGGAAAGCCTGATGGGGAAGGCCAACTTTCGGAAAGGCATCCGCGAATACCTGAAAAAATATGCTTATGGCAACGCTACCTGGCCCCAGCTGATTGCCATCCTGAGCAAATACAGTACCGCCAACCTGTACACCTGGAACAAGGTTTGGGTAAGCCAGCCCGGCAGGCCGGTGTTTGATTATAAAGTGAGTTACAACGATGGTAAAATCGGCGCTTTTACCATCAGCCAGCATCCCGAAGTTGGCGCGCAACGCATATGGCCGCAGGTATTTAATATCATGTTGGTGTATCCGGGTTACAGCAAAACCATCCCGGTGAATATGAACGCGCGGCAGATTGTACTAAAGGCGGCTGCGGATTTGGCGAAGCCGCTGTTCATTTTATTTAATGCGGACGGGATGGGCTACGGACTGTTCCCGGCGGATAAGGCGATGACGGCCAGCCTGTTCAATTTAGAAAGTCCGTTGCAACGCGCGTCGGCCTATATTAACGGGTACGAGAATATGCTGGCCGGGCGTGCCTTTAAACCGGCTGAACTATTAAAGCTTTACCTGCACGGCATCAGTATCGAAAAAAATGAAATGAACCTTCGCCTGCTTACCGGCTATATTACCAACATATTCTGGACGTTCACGCTGCCCAAAGACCGCTTGATTTTAAGCACCGAGCTGGAGCACGCCGTATGGCAGGCCATGGAACAGCAAACAGCGCCGAATAACAAGAAAATACTGTTTGGCGCTTACCAAAACACCTGTTTAAGTGCCGAAGCTAAAAGCCGCATTTACCAGGTATGGCTGACCCAAAAGCCGCCGGCAGGTGTTAAACTGGCCGAGGATGATTATACCGGCATGGCGCTTTCCATAGCCCTGAAAAGTGATACCGTTACATCGGTATTAAAGCAGCAGCAAGCCCGGATAAACAATCCCGAACGCAAAAACAGGCTGACTTTCCTGGTGCCCGCCCTCTCGCTGAACGTGCAGGAACGCGACGCCTTTTTCAACAGCCTGGCCGAGCGTAAAAACAGGGCAAAAGAAGCCTGGGTTACAACTGGCTTGAGTTATTTAAACCACCCCTTAAGGCAAAGCACCTCCATCAAATACCTGCCCAAAAGTTTGGAACTGGTTGAAGAGATCCAGCGCACCGGAGATGTGTTCTTCCCCCAATCGTGGCTGAGCGCGGTATTCGGTAGTTATCAAACCAAAGAAGCTTACCAGATTGTACGCGATTTCCTGCAGCGGCATCCTGGTTACAATCCTAAGTTGAAGGATAAGATATTGCAGGCTAATGATAATTTGTATCGGGCGCAGGGGATATTGGGGCGGTGAGACATTAAGACAGGGTAAGGTGGAGGTTACGTTTGGGATGAGGTATTGGAGTACAGGGTTTGGTGCCACTTACATGATGGAGCACCTGATATTTATGAAGGCGACGATTATTATTATGCTTTTGAAACCTATGAAGATGCTATCGGATTTTCAACAGAAAATGAAGGATCAGAGGAACCATTGGCTCTTATTTTGCAAAAGGAATATATAGACGAACCTGAGCCGGGCAACTATATCCATGTTAAAGAGCAAAGAGTAACAGAGTGGCCTGTGGAGTTTCTTAGTCGCCCTAAAAGAAACCCAAACACTATCCCTGACTTTTTTTCTCCGAATGCGCCCGATAATCGATTGCAGATATTACGTGGATTGGCTTGAGGTACCGGAAAGTTAAAAATAACACAATCATCACCCAAACCCAATTCCGGTTCAAACAATTATTCTGTTCATTCTTTAATTCTGAAAATCCTGATTCAGACAGCAAAAAAAGCCACCCTCAACAGGTGGCTTTTCCTAAATATCCTAAAAAGTAATTACCCTTTTTTGTCAATCTTAGTCGCAGGAGATATATAAGCCTGTACGATAACATGTTTTTTAACCTCCTGTTTCATGGCCGTTGATGCCACATGGTTTGCATTCAAATGCGGCGCAATTACCAGCGAAACTATCGACATTAGTTTAATCAAAATGTTCATCGACGGGCCCGAGGTATCTTTAAACGGATCGCCTACGGTATCGCCGGTTACGGATGCTTTGTGCGGTTCTGATTTTTTGTAGTACATCTCGCCATTGATCAGGCAGCCTTTTTCGAAAGATTTTTTGGCGTTATCCCATGCGCCGCCGGCGTTGCTCTGGAAAATACCCATTAATACACCCGATACGGTTACACCGGCCAATAAACCTCCCAATACTTCGGGGCCAAAGGCGAAACCGATAATGATTGGGGTGATCAGCGCGATTAAACCAGGGGCAACCATCTCGCGGATGGACGCTTTGGTTGAGATAGCTACGCACTTTTCGTATTCGGGCTTGCCTTCATAGGTCATAATGCCCGGGATTTCACGGAACTGGCGTCTAACCTCTTCAACCATGGCCATGGCAGCACGGCCTACTGCCGAGATACACAATGCTGAGAAGATGAAAGGGATCATACCGCCCACAAACAGCCCGGCCAAAACATCGGCCTTATAAATATCAATATGCTCGATACCTGCAACACCCACAAAAGCCGCAAATAAAGCCAGTGAGGTTAACGCAGCCGATGCAATGGCAAAACCCTTGCCGGTAGCAGCGGTAGTGTTACCTACAGCATCTAAATTGTCTGTACGGTGGCGTACTTCTTCTGGCAGTCGGCTCATTTCGGCAATACCACCAGCGTTATCGGCAATTGGTCCAAAGGCGTCAATAGCTAATTGCATAGCTGTTGTTGCCATCATACCTGCGGCCGCTATCGCTACCCCATATAAACCCGCAAAATGGTACGAGCCATAAATACCCGATGCCAAAACCAGGATAGGCAATACGGTTGATTCCATACCTATAGATAAGCCACCGATAATGTTGGTAGCGTGGCCTGTAGATGACTGGCGGATGATGCTCAATACCGGGCGTTTGCCCATTGCGGTATAGTACTCGGTAATGATAGACATTAAAGTACCTACAACCAAACCTACTACTATCGACATAAACACGCCGTTTTTGGTAAACGGAATTATACCCGCTTTAACAGCTCCGTTAACTTCATCGCGTACCATGTGAAACTCGCCCTCGGGCAGCATCCATTGTACTACAAAATAAGTGGCTATCGCGGTTAAAATGATAGATGCCCAGTTGCCTATGTTCAGTGCTTTTTGCACGCTGTCTGTTTCGCTTTTAATCCTCACCATGGCAGCGCCAACAATCGAGAATATCAAACCTAAACCGGCTATAACCATAGGCAACAGGATAGGGGCAATACCCCCAAAAGCATCATGAGACACAATTTCGCGGCCCAGCACCATGGTAGCCAGCATTGTAGCCACATACGATCCGAATAAATCGGCGCCCATACCGGCAACGTCGCCTACGTTATCGCCTACGTTATCGGCAATGGTGGCAGGGTTACGCACATCGTCCTCGGGGATGCCGGCTTCAACCTTACCCACAAGGTCGGCGCCCACGTCGGCTGCTTTGGTATAAATACCGCCGCCTACACGGGCAAACAGCGCTATCGACTCGGCACCTAACGAAAAACCAGCCAAAACATCCAGTGCTTTGGCCATTGCCTCGCCGTTTACGGTGCTGCCTGCAACATTAACTACATAAAACTGGTAAAATAATATGAACAGCGAACCCAAACCAATAATGGCTAACCCGGCAACGCCAAGTCCCATTACGGTACCGCCGGTAAATGATACTTTTAATGCCTGCGCCAAACTGGTACGGGCAGCCTGTGTAGTACGCACATTAGCTTTGGTTGCAATGCGCATGCCCAGGTAACCGGCAAAGGCCGATAAAAACGCTCCGATGATGAATGAAACGGCAATAACCGGGCTGGATGTAGCCACGGTGGTACCGCTCCAGGCCAGCAATAGGGCAGCTACGGCAACAAAGCCACCAAGCACTTTCCACTCGGCACGTAAAAAGGCCATTGCGCCATCGGCAATGTAGCCGGCAAGCGTAACCATGTCGCCATCGCCGGCATCTTGTTTGGTAACCCAGGCTGCTTTAACAGCCATAACGGCAATACCGATGAGTCCAAACACCGGAATTAAGTAAATTAAGTAAATGTTCAAAAAATCCATAGTAACAATTTTGGTTTTATTAAGTAAGTGTTGCTAAGTCTGAAGTCTAAAGTCGCAAGTCAAAAGCCTTTTTTTTCTTTTTTCTTTGATTCTTAAGACTACCGACTTAAGACTAACGACTTAATACCACACTGGCTATAGCAGGGTTTAATTGGTGGTTGCAAAATAGTAAATTTATTTTCTTTACAATAGCCTCTCAATATTAAAGTTTTTTGAATAGTTTAGGGCTTTAAACCCTTTTTTAATTTATGGCAAAAGATTCCGGACAACCAAAAATGAAACATGAACTTGGCCTGCTTGACGGCACCATGCTGGTAGCAGGCTCCATGATAGGCTCAGGTATATTTATAGTTGCTGCCGACATTGTACGTAATGTAGGCTCAGCAGGTTGGCTCATAGCCATTTGGCTAATAACCGGTTTCATGACACTGACAGCGGCATTAAGCTACGGCGAGTTGAGCGGCATGTACCCCAAAGCAGGCGGACAGTATGTTTACCTCAAGGAAGCCTACAATAAACTTATAGCGTTTTTGTACGGCTGGAGTTTTTTCGCGGTGATACAAACCGGAACTATAGCTGCGGTTGGTGTGGCTTTTTCAAAATTTACGGCGTATTTGATACCGGCCGTTAGTGAAGATAACATTCTTTTTCAGCAGGGCTTTATAAAAATCAGCGCGGCACAGCTTGTTTCTATCGGTGTTATTTTAATATTAACGTTTATTAATACCCGCGGTGTTAAAAGCGGAAAACTGATACAAACTACTTTTACATTAACCAAACTGTTAAGTTTATTCGGGCTGATCATTTTTGGTTTCATAGCCTTAAAGCCCGAGGTATGGCACGCAAACTGGAACGACGCCTGGAATCTGCATAAATTGAATACCGATGGTAGCTTTACAAGTGTAACCCTGGCGGCGGGGCTTGGTGCTATAGCCGCATCTATGGTGGGTTCTATTTTTAGCAGTGACTCATGGAACAACGTTACTTTTATAGCAGGCGAAATGCGTAACCCTAAAAGGGATGTGGCGCTAAGCTTGTTTTTTGGTACCATGATAGTAACTATAATTTATGTGGCTGCCAACGTGGTTTACACCGGGGTTTTACCATTACATGAAATTGCTACGGCTCCGAAAGACCGGGTTGCAGTAGCTGCTTCACAGGTAATTTTTGGTCATACGGGAACGCTTATTATAGCTGTGATGATTATGATCTCTACTTTTGGCTGTAATAATGGCTTAATTATGGCAGGTGCAAGGGTTTATTACACTATGGCTAAGGATGGTTTGTTTTTCAAAAAAACCGGAGAACTTAATAAAGCATCAGTACCGGAATTCGGCTTATGGATACAGGCACTGGTAGCATCAATACTTTGTTTAAGTGGAAAGTATGGCGATCTGTTGGATATGATATCTTTTGTTGTTGTAATATTTTACGTGCTTACTATAATTGGCATTTATATTTTGCGTTCCAAGTTGCCTAATGCAGATCGTCCTTACAAAGCTTTTGGTTACCCAGTGTTGCCGGCTATCTATATTGTAATGGGAATAGCCTTCTGTATATTGCTGATTATTTATAAGCCGCAATTCACGTGGCCCGGATTAATTATTGTTTTAATCGGTATTCCAATATATTACATATCGCAAAGGAACGTTAAGGAGCAGGATGAAGCGGCTATTGATAGTTAGTTTATTTTTAATTACCGGGCAGGCTTATGCCCAGGATCTGCAATCGAAATTATCAGCTGCATTTAACAGGTTACAGGCCGATAGCCAGTGCCGTTATGCATCGCTTTCGCTCACGGTTTTGGATGCCAAAACCGGCGAGCAGGTATTTGCCGCCAGCCCTAACATGGGGCTGGCTACTGCATCAACCTTGAAGACCATTACCAGCATCACAGCCTTTAATGTTTTGGGCGCCGATTTCAGGTACCAGACCCAATTGGGCTACAACGGCGAAATTGCCGCTGACGGTACGTTGAACGGCGATATCATCATCAAAGGATCGGGCGACCCAACCCTGGGCAGCTGGCGGTATGAGCAAACCAAAGAAGCACATGTGCTGGCCTTAATGGTTGATGCACTTAAAACTGCCGGCATCAAAAAAATAAACGGGCGCGTTATTGGCGACGATAGCATCTTTGGCACCCAATCTATCCCCGAAGGCTGGATTTGGCAGGATATTGGCAACTACTATGGCGCCGGAACATCGGGCCTTTGCTGGCGCGAAAACCAGTTTGATATTAAGCTGCGCACCGGCGCTGTGGGCAATCCTATTGGCGTTTCGTACACCGTGCCCAACGTATCGTACCTTACTTTTAAAAGCGAATTGGTTAACGGCCCCGCGGGCAGCGGCGATAATGCTTACGCCTTTTTGCCCGTTGGCAGCAAAGTAATGTACCTGCGCGGCAGTTACGCTATTGATAAAGATAAAAAAAGTATTTCGGCCGCCATACCCGACGCGGCCTACGATGCGGCCCTGCGATTGTCGGATACGCTGAAAAAATTAGGTATCGCGGTGGGGTTCGACCCCGAATCTGTTGCAACTTTAACCGCGAAAGGCTTAAAAGCGCCTTCAATCTCCAAAAATCTCACCGCAATTCAATCGCCGCCATTAAGCCGGATCATTTACTGGCTCAATCAAAAAAGTATTAACCTTTATGCCGAGCAACTGCTTAAAACCATCGCCTGGAAACAAGGCCGTAAACCCACCACAACAAACGGGGTAGAGGAGGTACAAAAATTCTGGCAGGCCCGGGGGATAGATGCCAGTAGCATGAACATCTACGATGGCAGCGGCCTGTCGCCCGGCGATAGGGTAAGCACCAATACCATGGCCCGCATCCTGCAATCGGCCAAAAAAGAAAGCTGGTTCCCTGATCTGTACGAAAGCCTACCCGTATACAACGACATGAAAATGAAAAGCGGCAGTATCAACAGCGTGCTTTGCTATGCAGGTTACCAAACCCACAACGGCCGCGAGTTTTGTTTTTCTATCATGGTAAATAACTTCAGCGGATCGAGCAGGGGGATAAAGGAAAAGATGTTCAGGGTGCTGGATGTGTTGAAGTAGGAGGCCCCTAACCCCCTGAAGGGGGGACTTTTTGATTGGTGTGATTGTATTCAGGTTGTGAGAAATAAATAGAGCGTGAGAATGTGCGATTCCTTCCTTGGGGAAGGAGGAGGTAGGGGTTTAGCCACCTGTTATTAGTCTTTTCAATTCACCGTTTTTAGTTATAATTTACTGCTCTGTAATTCGTTATGTGTTGATATTAGCCTAATTTGTTTTTAAACCTGAATCATGAAAATATTAACCTTAACCCCGCGCAACCCCATTGTTTACTCACCCGGAATGATCAGCCTTGTATTGTTGCCATTATTTTGCCTGGTTTATTTAAAGCAGCATAAAGCATTTGTGCGTTACAGTGCCATGGATATAGCGGTATGGAGTCCTGAATGGAACAGCAGGTTACCAAAGCGGCTTCAACGGGATTTTCCACCGGTTAGAAACTATCTCAGAATAAATTTAGATGGCAACGAAATTGGCGATAAGGCCCGCCTCGATTTCGCCCGCCTTGAAATCAGAAAAATGCTGGCTTCGGGAGATACTGAAAGGGGTATAGATTTTCATTTCTGGAATACCGCGAAATATCAGGCATTTATTACCGCTATTGATATTTGCCAAACGGAGAATGCCGGCATTTATATTCCTTATAAAGACGATATTTACGTAATAGTTCCAAAACGATAGTTTTAAAAAAGCCGGATTATACCGGCCGTCCTAAGTAATTTACAAATCAATATATTATGAAAAAATTAAACACGGTGATAATCCTTTTTGTGTTTTTTGCCTTGTCGGCCTGCAAATCCAAACCCAACCCTGCCGACGCCGTTCAAAGCATCCGCTTTAAGTTTACGGAGCTGGGCCGCGAAACACAGTTCAGGATCCCCTGTGATAAATTCAGCTATTATTTTCCGGCAAGCAGGATTAAGATTTTTACAAAACCCACAGCCATTGATAGTGTGATGCACTTGCTCGATGGCATGAAACCGGCCGGCGAAGGCGTCCAGCCCGATGTACGGGGGCAGATTCTCATTACCCATGTGGGCAATGCCATAGATACTGTATGTGTAGGGGTAAAGGCCCTTGAATATAAGGGTGCCACTTACGAAACGCCGCAGGAGTTATTGGTGTTGATACAGAAATAAAAACTCGGAAGAATGTGTCATCGCGAGCGTAGCGCGGCGATCGCGGACATTGCAGGTCATTCACGCGTAACTAAGAGATCGCCACGTCGTTCCTCACTATAATGGCGTGTTTGTAAGTTTATTGATTACCAGTATAGAAAACCGTCATTGCGAGGTACGAAGCAATCCCCGATATGCTAAGTCCCACATAGTTCGGGATTGCTTCGTACCTCGCAATGACGGCGGTTTAGAACATCAATTTAATTATATTTTGTTGTGCGTCATAACGTTTTTTTTAATTTTTACCTGATCGGTACACGCAATGACATGATGAAATATTACTTACGCGTAAGTAACATTTAAAGTAAATGGTACGCTCAGCGCTTTTGATATAATGCAATTTGCTTTTGCGTCTTCGGCAATGGCTTTAAATTTAGCTTCATCAACACCGTCAATAACCGATGCTTTCAGTTCTAAATGAATACCGGTGATGCTTAGGGCCTGCATATCAAGGTCAAGGATAGCATCGGTGGTAAGATCGCCGGGAGTAAAGCCGGCTTGGGTTAAAGCAGCGCCAACAGCCATAGTAAAACAGCCTGCATGAGCGGCGGCAATCAGTTCTTCGGGGTTGGTGCCAATGCCATCGGCAAAGCGGGTTTTAAAAGAGTATTGGGTTTTGTTAAGCACGGTGCTTTGCGTAGTGATTTCTCCGCTGCCGGCCTGTAAAGTGCCATTCCAATGGGCGTTTGCTGTACGTTTCATAGTTTGTGTTTTTTATTGTTTGTGGTTTTATTAGTTCATGGTTCATGCTTTTAGTTCATGGTTCATAGATCATGGTTCATGGTTTTTCGGGTTAATATAAAGATTCATAATTTCCGCATAGTGATAAGCTATCAACCATCGGCCATGAACTATGAACCATCAACCATGAACGCGCAGCGCGCTACGCGCCGCCCTACCATTTCGCCCGAACGTACTGCTCCGGCCATTCTACTTCGTGTCCCAGCTCATGGGCGGCGCGTAGTGCAAAATGCGGATCGCGCAGCATTTCGCGGGCTATAAATACAACATCGGCTTCGCCTTCCTGTATAATTTCATCAGCCTGGTGCGGTTTGGTTATTAAGCCTACTGCTCCGGTAAGTATACCGCTTTCTTTTTTAACTTTCTCTGCAAATTCAACCTGGTAACCTGGTTTTAACGCTATTTTAACACCAGCGATGTTGCCGCCGGTCGAGCAGTCAATAAGATCGATACCTTTATCTTTTAATATTTTGGCAAGCGCTACCGAGTCATCAGCCGTCCAGGCACCTTCCGTCCATTCGGTTGCCGATATACGTACAAACAGCGGGTTTTCGGCAGGCCAGGCTTCCTGTACACTTTCAATTACTTCCAGTAAAAAACGGATCCGGTTCTCGAACGGGCCTCCGTATTCATCTGTACGTTTATTGCTTGCCGGCGATAAAAACTCGTGCAATAAATACCCGTGCGCGCCATGCAGTTCAATTACGTCAAAACCTGCGGCCAAAGCCCTGGCAGCGGCGGCTTTAAAATCAGCTTTAATTTTTTCAATGCCAGCTTTATCAAGCTCTAAAGGTGCCTCTTCACTGTCGATAAAAGCGATTGGGCTTGGGGCGTATGATTTCCATCCGTTAAGCTCATTTGATGGTACTTGCTTGCCGCCCAGCCACGGCTGCAAGTGGCTGGCCTTGCGGCCGGCATGCGCCAGCTGTGTGCCCGCATACGCACCACGGGCATGCAAAAAGTCGGTAATCTGTTTTAATTTGATAATATGTTCATCTTTATAAAGGCCAAGGTCGGCAGATGAAATGCGGCCTTCGGGCGATACGGCGGTGGCTTCGGTGATAATTAAAGCAGCACCGCCAACGGCCATGCTGCCCAGGTGCACCAGGTGCCAGTCGTTAGCGAAACCGTCTTCGCTGGAATACTCGCACATGGGCGATACCACGATTCGGTTTTTAAGTTCGATGTTCTTTATTTTAAGCGGTGAGAATAGATGCGGCATATGTTTTTATTTGGTACAAATATGGTAAGTAACATTGATTGTAACCACACTGTTTTGTAAAATAGATATAAGCTAAAAGCCGAAGGCCTAAAGCAGAAAGCAAAACAGGCGTAACGGCTTTTACCAGTGGCCCTTTGCTGTGCTTCACACTTTTTTGGTGAGGTTTTAAATTGCGACCTGTTCAGGATGCTGGTTCTTCTTCCTCCTCGTCTTCATAGCTTTCATCTTCCAAATCCAGCCTGCAAATCCAAACACCCAATAACAAAGGGAATAAGAATGGCAGCAACATGGCCGATAACTCAAAGGGTGAGTAGGCGTTTTTAGCGGCAGATGCGCCAAGAAATACCAAAATAACAACCATGCCCAGGGCAGCTGATACCCGCTGCTTAACAGCAATTACGGTTGAATTCCTGGTCATCCGCGGAATAATAAAAGTAAGCAGCGCGCCCAGCGGGCAGGTAAATACCATTAACACCCCAACAGATAATGGATACTCTTTAATAAAGGCGACCGATAGGATACTCCCGGAGTGAAAGAAAAACTGGCTTACAAGGATTTGTAGCACGGGTGCTATGATCACCATAGTTAGCCACACCTTAAAACTGTAAAATTGCGCCGGATCCATAGGCTGTTATTGTTAAAGAAGTAAATATAAAAGATATCGGCTTTCAAACAAGGGATGCGCCGTACGCGACAAAAAATAATGCGAAACAATGCTTAAGTTTGAAATGTTAAGGCTGATTTATGTACTCGCACTGTTAAACAATTGGTAATTTGACTACATATACAACCCTGATTATTTTAAGCGGACTGGTCATTTTCTCGTACCTGTTCGATTTGATAGCCGGTAAAACCAAAATCCCTTCGGTTATTTTATTGCTGATGCTTGGCATCGCGATACATTTTACTGTTGATTATTTTGGGGTAAAAATGATCAATTTTAAGGTGATTCTGCCTACGCTTGGCACGTTGGGCCTTATCCTTATAGTATTTGAGGGAGCGCTGGAACTGCGGTACAATAGCGATAAAAATGCCATCATCAAAAAAGCGTTCTTTTCGGCATTTACCATTTTATTGGTTAGCGCATTTGCCATTACATTTATCATCAGGTATTTAACGGGGCAAAGCTTTTACCTGTGCTTTGTAAATGCCATACCTTATTGCGTGGTCAGTTCGGCAGTGGCTATTCCATCGGCATCTAACCTTGGTAAAAACAAAAAGGAGTTTATTATTTATGAGTCTTCTTTTTCGGATATCCTTACCGTTGTGCTGTTCAACTTTATAGTACGCAACCAGCAAATTGATGTGGTATCGTTTATAAAACTTGGCGCCGAACTTACAGGCATTATTATAGCAGCCATCATATCCTGCCTGCTGTTGCTTTACCTTATTGGCCGGTTAACGCATCACATCAAATCGTTCCTTATTATTGCCTTGCTTATATTGGTTTATTCGGTAGGGCAATCGTTTCATTTATCGGCATTGATAATTGTACTGGCACTGGGCCTGTTCCTGAATAATGCCAACCAAATCAGTTTTCCGTGGTTCAGGAAACTGTTTATCTATCCAACCTTTCAGCACGATATCAAACAGCTTTTCCAGCTATCTGCCGAGAGCGCTTTCTTGATGCGCACGTTCTTTTTCATAGTATTTGGTTATACCATGGATATTTATGAATTGCAGGATATTACCTTGCTGGCAACCGGCGGTGCCATACTGGTATCCATTTACCTGGTCCGCTTTTTATACATCAAATTCGTATCCAAAACCGACCTGATGCCCGAGTTAGTAATAGTACCCCGGGGGCTAATCAGCGTACTGCTATATTATAACCTGCCCGATAATTTGAAGATACCACAGGTTGGTACGGGGCTGTTGTTTATTGTAGTATTGGGTACAAGTTTGATATTGAGTTTGGGGTTATTTGCGACGAGGAGGAATCTGAATCAGAATTTACAGGATTAAAGAATTTGCAGAATATTCGATGCATACATTCTGTTCATTTTAAAATTCTGTAAATTCTGATTCCAGACTTTAGCAAGTTTCGGGTTTTACCACATCCGCTATCGGCCTACATTTGTTTATAAATAACAAATAAAATTATGAACACACAGGAAAATATCAATTACCATCGTATCTCCGAGGCAATAAACTATATAAAACTCAACTTTAAAACCCAGCCAAATTTAGATGAAGTTGCCGAAAAGGTTAACCTGAGCCCCTTTCATTTTCAGCGTTTGTTTACAGATTGGGTGGGCATCAGCCCTAAAAAGTTTTTGCAATACTTAAGCCTGGAATATGCCAAAGGTATTTTGAAAGATAAGCAGGCCACATTGTTTGATACGGCATATGAAACGGGCCTGTCGGGTACCGGGCGGCTACACGATCTGTTCATCAACATTGAAGGCATGACCCCAGCCGAATACAAAAATGGTGGCAGGGAGCTGAGCATTAACTACAGCTTTGCCGAAAGTCCGTTTGGTAATATCATAGTGGCATCAACTCCTAAAGGCATTTGCTACATGGCTTTTGCCGATGACCATGCCGACGCTTTAGATCAGCTTAAACAGCATTTTTCCAACGCAACATATACACAGGTAGTTGATATGATGCAACAGGATGTTTTGCATATATTTAAAAAAGACTGGTCGCAATTGCCGGCAATAAAATTGCATTTAAAGGGCAGTAGTTTTCAATTAAAGGTGTGGGATGCCTTGTTAAAAATACCTATGGGTGGCTTATGCAGCTATGGCGATGTTTCGCAAAAAATACAATTGCCAAATGCCAGCCGGGCAGTAGGCAGCGCCATAGGGGCCAATCCGGTAGCGTTTTTGATCCCTTGTCACCGGGTTATCCGGTCGACAGGCGAATCGGGGCAATACCATTGGGGGGCAACCCGTAAATCGGCTATTATAGGCTGGGAGGCGGCAATGGTTAATCAACCGGTATCAATATAAAAGGTGATGGAAATTAAAGAGCGAATTGATAATTTAAATTGGGCTGATATTAAGGCCGGTATGGATGCCCGTGGATATGCCATTGTAAAAAACGTTTTAGCTGCGGATGAATGCGCCGCTTTGGCCAATCAATATATTGATGATGGGCTTTACCGCAAAACCGTTGTGATGGAACGCCACCATTACGGCCGGGGCGAGTATAAATATTTCAAATATCCATTGCCGGCAATCATTCAACAGTTACGGGAGCATGTTTATCCCCACCTTGCGCCCATTGCCAATAATTGGATGGAAATGCTAAATAAGCCTACGCGTTTTGCCGATACTTTAGATGAATTGCTGCAGTATTGCCATCAGCATGAACAATTGCGGCCAACTCCGTTGATACTGCAATACACCGAAGGCGGTTACAATGCCATGCACCAGGATTTGTATGGCGAGGTGTTTTTTCCCATTCAATCGGTTTTTATTTTAGATGAACCCGGCATAGATTACGAGGGTGGCGAATTTATTTTGCTGGAGCAAAAACCGCGCGAACAATCAAGGGCGATGGTGTTAAAACCCGGCAAGGGTGATATGATATTATTTACCACCAGTTACCGGCCCGCAAAAGGCAGCATAGGGTACCACCGGGTAAATATGAAACACGGCATAGCCGAGATTACCAATGGTCGGCGGCACAGTATGGGCATTATTTTTCATGATGCCAAATAACTGTTGCAACCCGGAATTTGATGTGAAACAAAGCTTTAAAACTCCTGCGATCGCGATTGATTTATGCCATAATTTACATCAATAGTTAATTTTTGCTAAATTTATCGCAATTCTATGTTAACCCCCTTTCAGGATGGCAGAAAAGGTAGCTATAAGCGATGTGCAATTGATCGACCGGTTAAAGTCGGGCGATGAAAGTGTGTTGACCGCTATCTACAAAAAATACTGGCAGCAATTGTTCCTGTCGGCCTATAATGTTTTAAAAGATAAGCAGTCCTGCGAAGATGTTATCCAGGAACTGTTCATCAAGCTTTGGAATAGCAGGGATAATATCCAAATAGCCGTATCGTTAAAAGCATACCTGTATGCATCCATCCGTTATGAAGTTTACAGGCAAATCCGTGCCGGGGTTGCAACAAGCGATGTGTTTGATGCCCTTGCCAACAGTTTGCAAAGCCCTGACACCCATGAAAATTTAGAATACAAAGAGCTGGTTTCACAGGTAAATTCGGTAGTTGAAACGCTACCCGAAAAATGCCGCGAAGTTTACAAGCTTAGCCGCGAAGAGTACCTTACCCATAAACAAATTGCCTCAAGGCTCAATATATCTACCAAAACAGTCGAAAATCATTTAACCAAAGCGCTTAAACATTTGCGTACTTCATTGGGGACTTTGTTTTTGTTGTAGATGGGGTTACATGTCTTTTATTGACACAACGGGGCTTGTTCTATTACGAATTAGAGGCGTAGCCTCGGCCAATCTTGTAGCCACGGGTTTTAACCCGTGGAAAAGAATGAAGGGAACGATTGAGAACCGTAGGGTCGGGACATATTATCAATGCGTATAATCGTTTGGACAAATTGAAAATGCTTGGATTACACCAAAATATGGGCCGTGCCGATGGCACTCTTGTTGGTCTTTGGCCATTCATCCCCGGGTTGAAACCCGGGGCTACAATATGTGTCGGGCCGATGACCCTTTTTTATCCACAAACCAAGTTTACCTATCAACCTTAATCTTCTCAAATTTTTTTTCTTCCCACGTAGGGGATACCCCCCGTTTTTATACTCTCACTATAAAAAGCAGGTTGTGCAAAAACAGGAATTTCAACAATTGATAGATAGATACCTTAATGGGCAGGCTACTGCCGATGAGGTGCAGCTGTTAATGGAATTGTTTGATAACGTCCAAACCGATAGCGATTGGGACGAGCAAGCCCTGGGCGTAAGGCAAGACCTGGAAGATAAAATGCTGCAGCGTTTGCATTCGGCTGTTCAACAATCGTCTGCAAAGCATCAACCTAAAGTATTAAAAATCTTTGCTTTTAAGAATGTAGCTGCGGCGGTAATTGGCCTTATGGTCATCAGCGGCGGAGTGTATTATTGCATGCAGCATGTCGCAAAAGATAACATTGCGGCAAAAAACAAAATCGTGGTTAAGCACGATGCCGACCCCGGTAAAAATGAAGCAGTCCTAACCTTAGATAATGGCGAAAAAGTGGTGCTCGATTCTGCAAGGATCGGCACCCTTGCCAAAAAAGGCAACGTCAGCGTTAAAAAAACTAAAGATGGGCAACTGGTTTACCAGGTTGAAGAAGGCAAGGCTTCAGCGACAAATGGCCCTGTAGCTTATAATACCATCAGCACACCACGTGGAGGTCAGTACCAGGTTATATTGCCCGATGGCAGCAAAATTTGGCTCAACGCGGCATCATCGCTCAAATTCCCCACGGCATTTACCGGCAGCCAACGTGATGTGGAACTAACCGGCGAGGCCTATTTTGAAGTGGCTAAAAATCCGTCGAAGCCATTCATGGTAAATGTTAATGTGCTTAAAGTAAAGGTATTGGGCACCCATTTTAACATTAATGCCTATGCCGACGAGGACGATATTAAAACAACTTTGCTGGAAGGATTGGTACAATTAACCAGCGGCAATAACCATAACTTGCTAAAACCAGATGAGCAGGGTATTGTTAAAGGTGATAATATCCAGGTTGTTGAGGTAGATGCCCTAAGGGCCGTGGCCTGGAAAAACGGTTTTTTTGATTTTAACCGGGCCAGTATCAGGGATATCATGAAACAACTATCGCGATGGTACAACATCGAAGTGGTTTACAACGGCAAAGTATCCGACGACGAATTTATGGGCAGAATTGAACGAAATGTGAAGCTATCGCAGGTACTGCACGTTCTGGAGCTTAGCCATGTGCATTTTAAAGTTGAAGATAAAAAGATAACAGTATCACCTTAACCATATCCGTTTTTACATTAACCTTTAAAAAACATCTACCTATGAAAAAAAACATACATCTCCATTAACACCCTACAACTACCTTACCCATGAAAAATGCCGGGAGTACTGCAATACTCCCGGCTTAAATGTATGGGCTAAGCTTTTACTGAGTTTCCTTAACAGACACATTCACCCAAAACACGACGAAGTTATGCAATTAAACTTTAGGGGTAAAGTATTTTATGTACCCCAAACATCAACCTCCAAACTGTTTTTGACAATGAAGTTAACGGTTATCCTGATTATGATTGGTTGTTTACAGCTTAGCGCCAAAAGTTACTCGCAAACCATAACGCTAAGCACCAGCAATACCGCTATTGATAAAGTATTTGCCGCTATTGAAAAGCAAAGCGGTTTTTATTTTTTTTACAAATACAATGAAATTAAGCAGGCCAAACCCGTTACAATTTCTTTAAAAAATGCCACGCTTGAACAAGCCTTACACGAGTGTTTTAAAGACGAACCTTTTACTTACACCATTGATAACAAAACCATTATTGTAAATAAAAAGGAAGAGCAGTTGGTTATACCCGATAAAATAACCGTTAGCGGGCAGGTTCTTGACAATACCAAACAGCCATTGCCCGGTGTAAGCATCACCATTAAAGGTTCAAATACCGGGGTAATAAGCGGAATCGATGGTAAATACAGCATCCAGGTTGATGATAACGCGGTGCTGGTTTTCAGGTTTGTAGGATTTAAAACAAGGGAAGAGCCTGTTAACAAACGTGCGGTTATCAATGTATCCCTTGATGAAGATAACCAGCAAATGAGCGAGGTTGTAGTAGTGGGATATGGTAACCAGGAACGTAAAAACGTTACCGGTGCGGTTGGAACCGTAAAAATGGCCAATATTAAAGAGATAAAAGCTGCCAGCCTTGATCTGAAACTGGCAGGGCAACTGGCCGGCGTTACAGTAAACCAGGTTACAGGCACGCCGGGTGGCGGTGTTGCGGTTAACATCCGCGGCGCCGGTTCAGTGGGCGCCGGTGACAACCCGCTGTATGTGGTAGATGGTTTTCCACTCTCGCCTGGTTTCGATCAATATTCGAACCCCCTGAGCACCATTAACCCCGATGATATTGAAAATATAAGCGTACTTAAAGATGCTGCTTCAACCGCAATATATGGTTCGCGCGGTGCAAATGGGGTTATCATGATAACTACCAAGCGGGCAAAAAAAGGGGAGTCGTCTGTTACGGTAAATACTTCAACCGGTCTGCAATCGGTATTGCCCAAAAGCAAACTTAAAATGATGACGGCGGCCGAATTTGCTCAATGGCGCACAGAAGCTATCCAGGATGCAAACGCGGTTAACGGTACCAACAACCCAATACCCAACGAATATAAAAACCCTCAATCGCTCGGCAAAGGCACCGATTGGTTTGATGCTGTAACCCGCGTTGCGCCCATGCAAAATTACGATGTTACCATAGCTAACGGTACAGAAAAAGTACGGTCGTTGTTTTCATTAGGATACTTTGATCAGCAGGGTACTGTGCTTAATACTGCTTTTAAACGCTACTCGTTAAAGGCTACAATTGATGCCGATATAGCTAAGGGTTTAACCGTAGGGTTAAATATAGCGCCCACTTACAGCTTCAGAAATTTACAGGAAACAGACGGCCACTTTCTTTCGGCAGCATTAAGCCAGGCCTACCTGGAAAGCCCGCTTGTGCCGGTGAAACAACCTGATGGCTCGTATACCAACGTTGTCGGGTCGCCAGGTACTTTTCAAAATAATAACCCGGTAAGCTCCCTTGTAAATACAACCAACAAGCGCAACGAATTCAGGGCCCTTGCCAACACTTATATTGATTATGAAGTTGTTAAAGGGCTGAACATAAAATCAACGTTCGGGGTCGACTATCAAACCAAATCACAGGATTACTACAGGCCATCGTACCTGGGCGGGTTTAATGTCCCAAACCGCGATGGTAACCAGCAAAAAGCAGTAGCTTCATTCACCTCGCAAAATGTTTTTAACTGGCTCAACGAAAACAGCATCAACTACAAAAAAAACTGGGGCAGCCATACATTAACTGTATTGGCCGATTACTCCATACAACAGGAAAACTCACATGATCGTTTTACTTTCGGCACCGGCTTTCCTGATGATGCCATACGGTCTGTTGCCAATGCAACCATCATTACTGCTGACGCCGGCGACGCCGAGTGGCGTTTACAATCGTTAATTGGCCGGGTAAATTATGCCTATAAAGATAAATACCTGTTAAGTGGCTCTATTCGCCGCGATGGTTCATCAAGGTTTGCACCCGGGCACCGTTGGGGCACTTTCCCGTCGGTATCAGGCGGATGGCGCATTTCCGACGAATCTTTTTTTCCTAAAACGGCGGCAATTGACCAGGTTAAGTTTACCGCCAGCTACGGCCTTGCCGGTAATAACGATGTAGGGAACTATGATTACATTCCCGTTGTTGATGTAGCCAATTATACATTTGGCGGCGGGCTTGCACCGGGGGCTTCAATAACCGACCAGATTGGCAATACCGAGCTTGGCTGGGAAACCACCAAACAGCTGGATATAGGTATGGATGTATCGCTGCTAAAAGGCCGCGTTTATTTAATTGCCGAATATTATAACCGGTATACCCAACGGATGCTGCAGTATATCCCGATTCCTATCGTATCGGGCTATGGTTATGCTTTATCAAATGTGGGTAATGTACGTAACCGCGGATGGGAGTTTACGTTAACCACAAAAAATATAGTGGAGCGTAACTTCAACTGGTCAACCGATCTTAACATATCATTTAACCGCAATAAGGTGCTTGATTTAGGCCCTACACCATACATTTACGATGCACCTAAAAACGACAACCCTACAAGTATTACCAAAGTAGGCCTGCCCTTAGGCCAGTTTTATGGTTATATTTTTGAAGGTATATTTCAAAACCAGGCCGAGCTTGATAAATACCCTCATTTTGACGGCGAACAGGTTGGCAATGTCAGGTATAAAGATGTTAATGGCGATGGCGTAATTGACGGTAACGACCAAACCAATATAGGCAACCCCTGGCCCAAATTTACATTTGGTTTCAGCAATCATTTTTCGTACAAAAAGTTTGATCTGAATATCATTACAGCAGGATCGGTTGGCGGGCACGTGTTTGATATGTACAAGCAGTTTACAACCAATTTAGATGGGGTTTTTAATGTCGAGGAATCGGTTATTCATCGCTGGCGGTCTGCAAGCAATCCAGGAGCTGGAATATTGCCAACCACCGTTTCAAACACCAATCTTGCGCGTGATTATTACCCATCGTACTGGGTTGAAAGTAACTCGTATCTGTCGGTTAAAAACATTGATTTTGGATACAACTTTAAAACAAAGTTCACCCGGAATTTCAGGGTCTATTTCAGTGCCCAAAACGCCATCCTCCTAACCGGTTATAAAGGCGGTAACCCCGAGGTAGGGATTGAAGGGCAGCAGGGCAACAGGTCGCTGTCGCCCAACGTAAATTTTACGGGCTACCCTGTTTCGGCAGTTTACACGTTGGGATGTAACGTGACATTTTAATTGAAAATGAGTATTCAAACTAACGATGGTGAAACCATAACAACAGAAATCATGAAAAAATACATATATGTTTTCCTGGTACTTATTGCATGTAGTACGTGGAGCTGTAAAAAGGATTACCTTAACCTTCAGCCTGCCGATACTCAAAATACAACCAATTTTTTCAAGACAAAGGCACAGTTTATACAGGCGGTTAACGGAGCTTATGCACCGTTACAAGGCCTGTATAACGGCAGTTTTTGGGCAATGGGCGAAATGCGGTCTGACAATACATCATACGAGTTTGATCCTTATGACCGCTCCGGTACCAACAAAGAGGAAATAGATGAGTTTAGGGAGTTGAACAATAACGATATGGTAGGCGCTTTTTTTGAGGCCAGCTATACAGGCATTGGTCGTTGCAATGCTATTTTAGCACGTCTGCCCGCGGCCAAACTTGATGTGGCAGTTGCCGATACCATAGCCGGACAGGCCAGCTTTTTACGCGCATTCAACTATTTTAACCTGGTGCGTATGTTTGGCCGGGTGCCGCTGGTACTTAACGAGGTAGCATCGGTAAGCGAGGCTTACAAGGTAGCAACAAAGGCCGAGGTAGATGCTGTTTACGCGGCTATTATTGCCGATGCGCAGGTTGCAGTTGCCAAACTGCCGGTAACCTATGCCGGCGCCGCAAATAAAGGCCGGGTAACCAAGGGAACCGCCGAAACCATGCTTGCCGAGGTGTACATGACCCGGAAAAAATTTGACCTGGCCATTCCCTTGCTGCGGAATATTATTGCATCAAATGCTTATCATCTGAATACAGATTATGCCGATAACTTTGATAATAATAAAGAGAACGGCCCCGAGTCTATTTTCGAAATACAATACATTGAGGGTTCAAACGGACTGGGCAGCGATTTTGTAGATACTTTTATCCCCTGGGATTATTATGACTCGGATGTAACCGGTTTTGAGATAGCCAACGGCGCGCAAAATGGCTGGAATATTCCAACCCAGGACCTGGTTAACGCCTACGAGGATGGCGATAACCGTAAAGATGCCTCGTTAATTGAATTTACATCTGATGAGTACGGCGTGGATTTGCCCTTTATTAAAAAGTTTGCAACCACCAGCGCCGTGCAGGGTGTAACCGGCAAAAATTTCCCGGTGTACCGCTATGCCGATGTTTACCTGATGCTGGCCGAATGCCTTAACGAGCAGGGATTTGTGGGTGGCGGCGATGCTTTTAAATATTTAAACCTGGTACGCGAACGGGCCGGCCTGGCCGCTAAATCCGCCGGGAATGATGACCCTGCTTTAAATGTTTCGGGGCAGGATGCCTTTCGCGATGCCATTGCGCATGAAAGGCAGGTTGAATTGGCGTTTGAAAATCACCGCTGGTTTGATCTTTTACGTACCGGTAAGGCCGTTGCTGTAATGACAGCCCACGGCGCCCGCGAAAAAGCCTTTAAAAAACCTTACTGGAATGTTAACTCTGCTGCTTACGCTAATATCCGCCTGCTTTTCCAATATCCGCTAACAGAAGGAACACTGGAGCATTAATTATTACTTTTTTTGCCCCGCGAAACTTTTGCGGGGCTTTTTCCGTTTATTGACATAATAATGCTATTACCACATCATTTTTACTGTTTTATAGCTAAAATATGTGTGGTATTTAAAACAAAAAACGTTCTAAAGCTATATTTAGTGCATGAATTATACTCAACAAATAAGTGTGCTCAAAAAAGTATGCTTAAATATCGTTTTGTTAGTTTTTATTTCTTTCAGCAGTTTTTCCCAGGTTAAGCCGTTACCGCCGCCGCCGCTCACAGTTGATAACCTTATTTGCGAATACAAAACCAATCCCATATCGGTTGCTGTTGCCAATCCCCGTTTAAGTTGGAAACTGGTATGCCCGGAGCGCGACATTCAGCAAACATCCTATGAAATAAGAGTTGGCAGCAATGCCGTATCGTTAACAAAAGGCAAGGATATCATCTGGGGTACAGGCCGCATTTATTCCGCTCAGTCTATCCAGGTTTATTATGGCGGGCCTATGCTTGCTTCGCGCCAAAAAGTTTACTGGCAGGTTAGGGTATGGGATAACAAAAACCGGGTAAGCCCCTGGTGTATGGTCAACTTTTGGAAAATGGGTTTGCTAAACCCAACCGACTGGTCGGCCAAATGGATCCAGGATACTTACCCGTCTGACACCACCGGCGGCCCGGCGCCCATGTTCCGCAAAAGTTTTAAGTTAGATAAAAAAGTGCGTGCAGCACACTTATACATCACCGCGCACGGTGTTTTTGAAGCGCAAATAAATGGCAAACGTGTTGGTAATGATTATTTTGCCCCCGGCTGGACGAGCTATAACAAACGCCTGCAATATAATGTGTATGATGTTACCGCCAATATGCTAAAAGGCGCCAACGCCATTGGCGTAACCGTTGGCGATGGCTGGTACAGGGGCTATACTTATAACCGTAAAAAAAATATATATGGCAGCAAACTGGCCCTGCTTTGCCAGTTGGAATTAGTATATACTAATGGTAAACGGGAAATAATTAATTCAGATAAAAGCTGGAAGGTAACTTATGGCCCAATACGCTCGTCATCTTTTTTTGATGGCGAGGTTTATGACGCCCGCAAGGAAAAAAACGGCTGGACAAGTCCCCTTTATAAAGACATGGGCTGGGATACGGTTAAAATGGATACGACCATAAGGAATAACCTGATTGCCACCACCGGCCCGACTGTAAAAAAACACGAGAAGTTTTTGCCCTTAAAGGTATTTACCACACCGGCAGGCGAGCGGGTTGTCGATTTTGGCCAAAACCTGGTAGGCTGGGTGCAGTTTAAACTGAAAGCAAAGGCAGGCGATACCGTCAGGCTTTACCATGCCGAAGTGCTGGATCAAAAGGGAAATTTTTACACCAAAAACCTGCGTACCGCCAAACAGGAAATTACCTATGTTTTTAAAGATGACAGCCTTGCCACTTTCGAACCTCATTTTACCTTCCAGGGGTTCAGGTTTTTAAAGGTGGTGGGTTATACAGGCCCGCTGGATTCCACAAATTTAGCTGCTTATGCCGTTTATTCGGATATGGCGCAAACGGGCAAATTTTCCACTTCAAACCCATTAGTTAACCAGTTACAACATAATATTCAATGGGGGCAAAAAGGAAATTTTATTGATGTGCCTACCGATTGCCCACAGCGCGATGAACGCATGGGCTGGACGGGGGATGCACAGGCTTTTTGCCGTACCGCCACTTTTAATATGGATGTGGCAGGCTTTTATACCAAATGGCTGAAAGATTTAACAGCCGATCAGCATAAGGACGGCGCGGTACCTTACGTGATACCCAATATGCTGGATAGCGCATCGTCAGCCGCATCCGGCTGGAGCGACGTGGCCACCATAGCCCCCTGGAATATTTACCTGGCTTATAACGATAAACAGGTGTTGCAGCAGCAATACGAAAGTATGAAGGCATGGGTGGGCTACATTCAGCTGCATAGCCGCAATTACCTGTGGGATACAGGCAACCACTTTGGCGACTGGCTGTTTTACGCCGGTACCAATTACGAAGATGGTGCCGCACTAACCGACAAAAACCTGATAGCGCAGGCTTTTTATGCCCACTCAACGCAATTGCTCATCAATGCAGCCAAAATATTGGGTAAAAGCGATGATGTACAAAAATATTCGCAGCTGTTGTATAATATCAAAAAAGCTTTTAACAGCGAGTATGTAACACCCAACGGGCGCATGATATCGGGTACGCAAACATCCTACGTGCTGGCATTAAATTTTGATTTGCTGCCCGAGAACCTGAGGGTATCGGCAGCAAAAAGGCTGGTAAAAAACATTGACGATTATGACGAGCATATCACTACAGGTTTTTTAGGCACACCCTACATTTGCCATGTTTTGAGCCGCTTTGGCTTTACAGATATTGCTTATGACCTGCTGATGAAAGAATCGTACCCATCGTGGCTATACCCGGTTAAAAACGGCGCCACAACCATTTGGGAGCGCTGGGATGGTATTAAGCCCGATGGAACCTTTGAAGACCCCGAAATGAACTCCTTTAACCATTACGCCTACGGTGCCATAGGCGATTGGATGTACCGGGTAATTGCCGGCATTAATACTGATGAGGCTGATCCGGGGTTCCACAAAATTATTATTGCGCCAAAGCCGGGCGGTAAATTAACCAGCGCGCAGGCCGAACTGGAAACCCTGTACGGCAAAATAAAATCGGCATGGAGTATTGATAATGGCATATTTACCCTGGATATTGTAGTGCCGCCAAATACTACGGCGCATGTAGTTTTGCCATTGGTAACAGATCAGATCACCGAAAGTGGCCTGGATTTTAATACCGAAGAAGAGATCACCGAAATTAAAAAAGTTGGTAATGATGAACAGATGAATGTAGTTTCGGGTACGTATCATTTTGTGTATACGCTTAAGGCCCCGGGAAAAAAAAGCTGACAACCGGACGATTTATGGAATAATAAAGCATGGCAAATACAATAGTTGGCGATAAGGCCACCAGTACCAGCAGGCCGCGACTACTTTCGCTTGATTTTTTTCGCGGCTTTACCGTTGCGGCTATGATCCTGGTAAATGATCCCGGCGATTGGGGGCATATTTACTGGCCGCTGGAACACTCTAAATGGAATGGATGCACCCCCACCGACCTGGTGTTTCCCTTCTTTCTTTTTATGGTGGGGGTATCCATCGTTTATGCTATGCAGGGCAAAAAGTCAGATGAAGCAAATCATGGTAAAGCTATCCTTTCTATACTGCGACGCACATTAATCATCGTTGCATTAGGCGTTTGCCTGCCATTGATCAGCGATTTTCAGTTTGCGCATCTTCGCTTCCCCGGCGTATTACAGCGCATAGGGGTGGTGTTTGGCATTACTGCCATTATGTACCTGAAAACGAATACCCGAACACAAATTATGATAGCTGTGAGTTGTCTAATGGGCTATTATTTAATCATGACTTTTGTGCCGGTACCTGGCGTAGCTCACCCCAACCTTGAAAAGGAGACCAATTTGGGCGCTTATATCGATAGGATAGTTTTTACCACCAATCATCTTTGGCAGGCCTCGAAAACCTGGGACCCCGAAGGGCTGTTGGGCACTATACCCGCTATTGGTACCTGTTTGTTAGGCGTATTTGCCGGCACCTGGCTTAAAAGCGACCGGCTTAAAAACGGCAACGAAATTTTAAAACTTACCGGTGCGGGCGTGCTGCTGGTGATACTTGGCTTAGTATGGAACACGTTTTTCCCTATCAATAAACAATTGTGGACAAGCTCATTCGTGCTGTTTACCGCCGGGCTGGCTATTATTATCCTGTCGTTATCGTATTGGCTTATTGATGTAAAAGGCTATAAAAAAATCCTGCCGCCATTCCTTGCCTTCGGCCGCAATGCCATAGCCGCCTATGTTTTAGCCGATGTGATTCCGGAGATATTATCCATCATCCCGGTTACCGATAACGGGCATAAAACAAATATCTGGTCGTACATGTACTTTCACCTCCTTACGCCCAATTTTTCGCCAGAGAATGCGTCGCTGATATCGGCCATACTTACGGTTATCATTATATTTATCCCTGTTTGGATATTGTACATCAAAAAAATCACCGTAAAAATTTAAGTCCCCCTTTACATTACATGAGCAACATCAGCATAAAGTATTTAGCCGCGATTTTTATAAGTACTTGTATCAGTTTACAGGTAAAGGCACAGCTACACATTATACCGCAGCCTTTGCACATAACCGAACAAAAGGGCAGCTTTGTTTTAAGCAGTAAAGCAGTTATCGGGGTTGATAAAGAAAGCGAGGCTGTAGGTAAATACCTGCAAACCTATCTTGCTACTTATTATAAGCTGAATTTGAAGCTTAAAGTTTATCCTAAAGTTCCGGCTGCTACAGCTATCCAATTGGTAACCACGGTAACCAATAAAGAAGGCGCTTATAATCTGGTGGTAAAACCCGGCACGGTAAAAATAGCGGGCAATGGTGCCGGCGTGTTTTACGGGGTACAATCATTAATTCAATTATTACCGGGGCGGGCCGTTGCTCCTTTAAAATTAGCAGCATGCCGAGTTGCCGATGAGCCCCGCTTTCAGTGGCGTGGTTTAAGCCTGGATGTAAGCCGCCATTTTTTTACGGTTGATGAGGTTAAAAGGTATATTGATGTGATGGCGCATTACAAACTGAATGTATTTCATTGGCACTTAACCGATGATGAGGGCTGGCGCATCCAGATTAACAAATACCCAAAACTGACCGAAGTTGGTGCTAAGATCACCTATTATGAAAAACAGGGGAAATTTCGCAAGCTGGATAATTTGATTGATGGTGGTGGCAGGGATGGGTTTTATACCCAGGCTGAGATTAAAGAAGTGGTAAAATACGCGCAGGACAGGTTTGTAACCATCCTGCCCGAAATTGAAATGCCCGGCCACAGCGAAGCGGCTATATTTGCTTATCCCGAATTAGGCTGCCAGGATTCCACCGGTGCCAAACACCGTGTACGCATGCTGGATCCGGGCGAGTATACTTTTACATTTATGGAAAACGTGCTTACCGAAGTGATGGCGCTTTTTCCTAACCAATACATTCACATTGGCGGCGATGAAGCCGAAATGGTGGATTGGCTGAAAAGCCCTACAGCAGTAGCCCTGATGAAAAAGGAGGGCCTGAAAAGCGAGAAAGAAGTACAAAGCTATTTTATTAAACGAATAGAAAAATTCCTGCTCTCCAAAAACAAAAGACTCATTGGGTGGGACGAGATATTACAGGGTGGCCTGGCCGAATCGGCCACGGTAATGAGCTGGCAGGGCGAGGCGGGCGGTATAGCCGCGGCAAAAATGCACCACCATGTGGTGATGACACCACTGCCTTATATGTATTTTGATGCCCCGCAGGCCGCCGAGGATCTGGAACCGGTGGGATGGAACCCAACGGTAACCTGGCAAATGGTGTACAATTACGAACCCATGTCTAAAGAGCTTAACGCCGAAGAGGCCAAATACATTTTAGGCGCCCAGGGCAATATCTGGGCCGAAAAAGTGCCCACTGCAACACACCTGCAATACATGGTTTACCCGCGTGCTTTAGCGGTAGCCGAATTAACCTGGTCGGCAGCGGAAAATAAAGATATAGATAGATTTGCCTATAAGATGAAGCAGCAATACGGCTACTTCAAACTCTGGAACTGGAATGCCCGCCTGCCCGATATTGTGGGTATGGATAACATTGTAACCAACAGCAACCAGTTTGGCCTGGTGCTTAAATATCCGCTGTTGGGCGCGCAGGTACGTTATTCGCTTAACGGCAAAATGCCCGATAGCACCGCTAAACCACAATCGTTCCCCATAAAAATCAATACCATGCTGCAGGATACCTTCAACATTAAAACTTATACTACCTGGACGCTGAATAAGCAGCATATTTTGCAGGAGGCCATGATCAGGCATGTGGATGTTAAGCCCGTGGTTATCGACCAGGCTGCGTTTACCCCCGGCTTCAGCTACCGGCTATTTAAAAGCAAGGAATACAATATTGATAAAGTAGATACCACACAGGTGGTTACAACTGCTATCATCAATTCGGCCACGCCAATGGTGCTGCCGGTAACAGACGGAAACCTCACTTGGGTAAAAGTAAACGGCTTCATCCGGATTAATTCCGACGGTGATTACCAGCTTACTTCGGGCTTTTTAGTTAGCCCGGCGCTGTTTATCAACGGCGAGCAGATCATATACCGGGGTAAGGATAAGTACGCGCAGCCGCAAAAGGGGATGCTGCATCTTAAAAAGGGAGCCTATGCCATTAGTGGTCATTATATTGCCGATAATACCAACCGTAACGAGGATTTGCTGATTATCAAAGCTGACGATGGTAAGGTAATAGATCCACAGGTTTATATGTTCCATCAATAAACGTTTGATATGAGGTTATCCTGGTGCCCGAAAGTCGTTTTGTTGCTATTTTGCCTTGCTGCGGGTCGTACAGCCTATGCCCAAACATATGGTAAATATGTAAACCCTTTTATAGGCACATCGGCAACCGGTCATACATTTCCCGGCGCTACCGTTCCCTTCGGATTGGTGCAGCTAAGTCCCGAGACCGGCAACTTTGGCTGGAATTATTGCTCGGGCTATCGTTATGAAGATAGCGTGATTACCGGTTTTGCCCATACCCATTTAAGCGGCACCGGCGGCGTTGATTTGGGCGATGTACTGTTCTTTCCATTCCAGGGGAATGACCCCCAAAAATTCACGAGCAAATTCTCGCACCAAACAGAAAAAGCGTCCCCGGGGTACTATGAGGTTGTTTTAAGCGATCACAACATCAAGGCACAGCTTACAGCCACAGCACATACCGGTTTGCATCGTTATACATTTAACAAATCCGGCAAGTCGCATTTGCTTATTGATATGCAAAGCGGCCTGGTTGAGGATGCCGAACAATTGAAAGAACATGTGTCTGAAGGTAGCATTACCATCAATAGTAAAACGAACATCAGCGGGTATGCCAATACCAGTCAATGGGTTGAGAAGAAGGTGTTTTTTACCGCTACGTTCGGTAAGGCCTTTACCGGCTATCATTTTATTGATGGCGATGCCCATCGCCGATTGGTTGTTGATTTTGACAGCCAGCCCGGCGAAACTATTGAAGCCAGGGTTGCCATATCCACGGTCAGCACCGATGGAGCCCTTAAAAATCTTGCTGGCGAAACGGGCAATAAAACCTTTGCACAGGTTAAAACCGGGGCGGCCAAAGTTTGGGAAAACTATTTTTCCCGGTTGAAGGCCGAGGGAGGAGACGAGCAGAAAACAGCCTTTTATACCAGTGTTTATCATGCCCTTATCCAACCCAATAATATTGCCGATGTAGATGGCAAATACCGCGGAGCTGATGGCTTAGTGCATCAATCTGCCGATAAGGTTTATTATTCTACGTTATCGCTGTGGGATATCTACCGGGCAGCTCATCCGCTGTATACCCTCATCTGCCCCGATAAAGACGGGCAGATGGTCGAGACTATGCTGCAGCACTTCAACATAGCCAAATTATTGCCGGTATGGACATTGTTTGGCAAAGAAAGCTACGCCATGATAGGTAACCATGCTGTCCCGGTTATAGTTGATGCCAGCCTGAAAGGGATTAAAGGGTTTGATAAAGAACAAGCATTTGCAGCCATAAAAGCTACCCTGACTATTAATAAAAATCCCAAATACAATTGGGACTTGTATATGAAATATGGCTACCTGCCGTCAGACTCAGTAAAGCGCGAGGCGGTATCGCGTACGCTGGAGGCTGCTTATGATGATTGGTGCGCCGCTCAGTTAGCCAAATTGCTGGGCAAAACGGCTGATTATAATTACTTCAGTAAACGGTCTTCCTTCTACAAAAACCTGTTCGATAAATCAACCAACCTGATGCGGGGTAAACTGGCCGATGGCAATTGGGTACAACCATTTGCCCGTTTGGATAGTGGGCAATTGGCCATAGGCGGCGATTATACCGAAGGCAACGCCTGGCAATACACCTGGCAGGTACAACAGGACATTCTGGAATTAATGAAATTGATGGGAGGTAGGCGAGCCTTCCTAACCAAACTCGATTCGCTGTTTAGTATGGACTCCAAGGTTTTTGGTAAAGGCTCAACACTGGATGTTACCGGGTTGATAGGGCAGTATGCGCATGGCAATGAGCCAAACCACCATATTGATTATTTATATACGCTTGCCGGCGATGCTGCTAAAACGCAACGGCTGGTAAGGCAAATTGCCGATCAGTTTTACCAAAACAAACCCGACGGTTTATCGGGGAATGATGATTGCGGGCAAATGTCGGCATGGTATATTTTTACAGCCATGGGCTTTTACCCGGTTAACCCGGCCGATGGTAAATATGTGTTTGGTGCGCCCCAGTTGAGTAAGATTAGCCTGGCATTACCCGGTAATAAAAATTTTGCGATCATAGCCAGGAACCTAACGGTAGCCAATAAATACGTGAAGAGTATCAGCCTGAATGGGAAGCCTTACATGAAGAATTATATCAGCCATAAAGATATTTTGAAAGGCGGGAAGCTGCTTTTTGTGATGGGGGATAAGGGAAACGAGGCCTTAAAAAAATGAAGGCTTGCACTGTTGGGGCAAACGCATCTAATTGGGTTAACATAACTTAACACATTTCAGATAAAATATTTATAAGTATTTAATAATCAATATTTTATAATTTATCATGGTTGACACTAAACTGATGTATTGCGCAATTACGGCGCATCCAAATATTGGTGCCTGTTGTTGGCCGATACAGGTGCCAAAGGTGCCCGGGTCTTTTTACCAGGATCAGGCAAATGTATCAGAGCTTCTCAAATGCTGCTTAAATTGATATCCTAGGATAGCTTCCAAATTCTCGCTCTTTACAATTTTCCACTCTTTCAATTCATCTATAAAGTCGGGCTTATCAAGTCCGGAATTTATGGCTGCCTGGGTATAGAACACCGATTTTACAGGATGATCTGGTGCACATCCGTTAAAAAGATATCCAAAGGCATGGTGGCCAATAATAGCTTTTGTTAGTCCTATGCAATCATCCAGGTGAATGAGGTTAACCGGCGCATTCCCATTTGGGATATTTTTTTTACCCGCAAAGAACCGTCCGGGATTTCGGCCGGGGCCGATTAATCCCGCGAAGCGGATAATGGTTGTTTTAAATGCCGGGTCATTTTTGAACAAGTTTTCGGCTTCCAGCAGAATTTTGCCCGATTCTGTATCCGGCAACGGAGGGGTGCGCTCATCTACCTCGCAGTTCAAATCGGCATATACTCCCGTCGAACTTATAAAAACAACCTTTTTTACACTATGCCGCTCAATAGCGCTTATAATGCGCTGTATTTTAGGAATAAATTCGGCACCGGCGCCCGATCTGGCTTTTGGGGGTATCGCGATAAAAAGTACTTCGCAATCAAAGAAATCAGCGTTATAGGTTTCGTCATCTGCGGAGAAATTGACCAGGTATGGCTCAATTCCTTCATCAGCCAGCAAAGCTATTTTTTGCTCCGATGTGGTTGACCCTTTTACCTTTATCCCATCGTTAATCAGCGCTTTTGCTAATGCCAGGCCATACCAGCCGCAGCCTAATATACTGATGGTGTTTTTGTGCTGAAATGCAGTTGTACTCTCCAAATTTAATACTTTGTGACAAAGGTAATTAAATATTTCAGGGCGTTTAATAACGTAAATATCTGTACCGGGGTTAAACTTTTTGCCAGACCTAATCGTTATTGGAGTATGAAGAAAGAAATCTTGGCAACTTCTGTAGTATTGGGTTTGGCCGCTGCTGCTGCTTTGGCATTGCAACAGGCAAAAGAAAAACCTTTGGAAACCGTAAATTACGTCGACATAAAAAAATACCTGGGCACCTGGTTCGAGGTAGCCGCTTTTGAGCAGCCTTTTGAAAAAGGATGTTCCTGTACATCGGCAACCTATGGCCTAAATAAGGATGGCAGCATCATTGTTAAAAACAGGTGTATAAAAGGCAATAAACTTAAAGTAACCGAGGGGCGGGCTACCGTGACCGATAGAGGCGTTAACTCCAAACTTGACGTGCAGTTTTTTTGGCCTTTTAAAGGAAAGTATTGGATTATCGACCTGGCTAAAGATTACAGCTATGCTATGGTTGGACACCCTAATCGCAAATTTTTGTGGATTTTGAGCCGCAGGCCAACGCTGGATGACCAAACTTATAACCAACTAATGGTGCGTGCTGCAAACAAAGGATTTGACATACGGCGGCTGGTAAAAACCGAGCAAATAGGGGATCTGTCGGGGATATAAATAGTAGTAAGTAGTAAGTATCAAGTAACAAGATTTTTTGATTTCGGATAACGAATTTTTGAACTTGAAACCTTGCTTAAAGTCTTACTACTTGATTATAACCAGCTATTGGTACGTGCCGCAAATAAAGGGTTTGACATACGGAGGCTGGTAAAAACCGAGCAGATAGGCGATCTTTCGGGGATATAATAACTGATTTTTAATATCTGCAATGGCTTAATCAAAAATGGTTAGGCCATTTCTGTTTTTAGTGCAACAGGTTTGATGTTAGTTTATGTAATAAAGTGCTGATTGAAAATTAACTTAATGATAATGTTGTAATAACCTATCTAAAATAAAACATAGGTTATTAATATCTTTTAAATAAACAGTTCATAACTATTTGGTACTTATCGCAATTTTTGATAATTTTCCGTAAAATTTTTAACTCAAACATTCTTTAAAATTCCTAAACCGATATTAATGAGGAAACTTTACCTTATCGCTATTTGCTTTATCCTGTTGTTTTTTTCAGAACGCATTTATGGCCAGGCTCCCGCAATCAGTTACAGCGGTGCAGTGAAATTTACAGTAGGCACAAAAGCAACCCTTGCCGCGCCCAGGAATACAGGCGGAGCAATACCCAAAGAAATTTATTCAAAAGTTAGTACGTTGGCCGGCAGCGGATACTATGGCTACAAAGACACCCTGGTTAAGTATGCCAGGTTTGAAAATCCTACCAGCCTGGCTTTTGATAGTAAAGGAAACATGTTTATAACAGATGCCAATTTAAACATGGTAAGGAAAATTTCGGTTAATGGTGTAGTAAGTACATTTGCGGGCAATCCCAAAAAAGGTGTGAAAAACGGTCAGGATACCGCCGCAAGGTTTAACTACCCAACCGGTGTTATTGTAGATAAAAACGACAATGTTTATGTTGCCGATTTTGGAAATAACATGATCAGGAAGATTACGCCCAAGGGTTTGGTAAGTACTTTTGCCGGTGGTGTTAATGATGGCTACAAGGACGCTAATGGTACTGATGCCCGTTTTAGCCATCCATATGGACTGGCTTTAGATCCTTTGTCCGGTGGTATCATAGTTGCCGATACTTATAACAATAGGATAAGGATGATTTCATCGACAGGAGATGTTATAACTCTTGTGGGAACGGGTGCACCGGGCAGGAAAGATGGGTATCCCGGGCAGGCAACGTTTTATGTGCCGTATGCAGTTGCGACAGATAAGAAAGGGAATATTTATGTTGCCGACCAGGGCAATAATTGCATCAGGAAAATTTCTAACTACACAACTGTCTCCACTTTTTCTGATACCACTTACACATCAGCTTATGGCGTCGCCGTAGATAACCTGAACCGTGTATACCTTTCAACTGTAGAAGCATTCAGCATCATTCAGTTTGACAGTAATGGTAAACAAACCAGCCCGTTACCATTTTCAGGCGGCTCTTATAAAACTTATAATGATGCTACCGATACGCTGAGCAGTTACCGGGGCAGCATGGGCTTAACGTTTGATGGCCAAAATAATATCATTGTTGCGGACGCGGGTAACGGCCGTATTCGTAAAGTGGCTGTAAACGGTTACACTGTTCATCCGCGTTTGCCGGCGGGCCTTGGCATTGATAGCACGGGGGTAATTAGTGGGGTACCTTTATCTATATCGCCTGCAACAGATTATACCGTTACGGCCTATAATAGCTCGGGCTCGTCAAGTGCAAAAGTAAATATTACGGTCGGTATCGGCTCGCAAACTATTACATTTAATAAACTACAGGCTGTTACCTACGGTGCTGTTGATTACAGCCCCCTGGCCACAAGTACCGATACCGTGATCAAGATTCGTTACAACAGTAGTGATACCACTGTGGCAACCATTGTTAAAGATAAAATACACATTAAAGGCGCAGGTACAACCACCATAACCGCCAACCAGGATGGGAATGCCAATTATAAGGCGGCCTTGCCTGTTAGCCAGCCCTTAACAGTTAATAAAGCGGTTTTAACGGTTACTGCAGATGATAAAATAAAAACCATCCTTAAAGACAATCCGGCTTTAACCGTTAGTTATAAGGGCTTTGTTTATGGGCAGGATACAACTGTAATACTTACCAGGCCTTCCATCAGTACCACGGCAACCACAAATTCCGCAGCGGGTACTTACCCCATAACCGCGACAGGGGCTACTGCAAAAAATTACACGTTCAATTATGTGGCCGGCAAGCTGATTGTGGCACCCGTGCCTGTAATTACAGCTACAGGGTCAACAACCATCGTTAAGGGTGGCAGTGTTACGCTGTCGGCTTCCCCATCAACCGGCTATACCTATCAATGGGCGGTTGATGGGAAGGAAATAACCGGAGCCACAACTAATTCCTATATAGCTACCAAAACAGGGGCTTATACAGTTGCCATCACCGCAAATAATTACACTACTTATTCATTATATATCAGCGTTTTATCGCAGCTGCAACTGCCGCCCAATAATTTCAATATCAGCGTTGTAAGTGCAACCTGTAAGGGAAGTAACAATGGGCTCATCCATATAGCGGCATTGCAAAAACTTAAATATACTGCGGCATTAACAGGAAACGGGCTGAGCAAATCTTATCCCTTTACCGATTCATTAACGGTGAACAACCTGTCGCCAGGCGAGTACAGTATTTGTTTTTCGGTTGACGGCGAAATTTTCAGCCAGTGCTTCCAGCTAAAAGTTACCGAACCGAAGGACTTGTCGGTTTACTCCACTGTTGATCCAAAGCTTAATAATTTGAATTTACAGCTGGATGGCGGTACATCGTTCCAAATAGTATTGAATAGCGTAACCTATAATACTACACAAAAGGAAATTAGCCTTCCGCTGTCTGCCGGTTACAATAAACTCAGCATCACAACAGATAACTTATGCCAGGGCGTAATTGAAAAAGTTATTATAGTTGCCGATAAGGTTGTACCATTTCCCAATCCGTTTCAAAATGTGCTTAATGTTAATATTGGTAACCAAACTATTAATAACGTGGGTGTAAACGTGATTAATACCATGAGCGGTAAAACTGTGTTGAATAGCAAATACACCAATCAATCGGGCGTAATACAGCTTGATATGTCGGCCCTTCCAAATGGGGTGTATTATCTTAATTTAAACCTGGATAACAATAAATCCGGCTATAAAATTGTAAAAAAATGATGAAGCGTATTTTAAGTGTAGTAGCAATATTGGTTATCCTATCGTGCGGAAAAAAAGCGCCAGCGCCTGCGCCGGGTATAGCAACTTTATCCGCGCCGCTAAAAGATCAGCCCTGCCTTACCGGTACAGTACTATCAGCCACAGAAAGTTCGGTGTCTTTTTCATGGAACGCGTCTTCGAACACAAACCAGTACGATTTAACGATTACAAACCTGCTAACCAAAGCAGCAACAACGCAAACCACATCTGCAACCAGTGCAACGGTAAAACTGCTCCGCAACACTCCTTATTCCTGGTACATCGGTTCCAAATCGAATAAATCTTCGGTTGTAACCAAAAGTGATACCTGGAAATTTTACAACGCCGGGCCGGGAGTTGTAACTTATGCACCCTTCCCTGCCGAAATTACAGCACCTGCATTTGGCGCCGTTTTAAGTGCCGGTACAACCAAAGTAAACCTTACGTGGAAAGGAAGCTCGGTAAGTTCAAATATTGTAGCTTATGACGTGTATTTTGGCCCATCGGGTAATCCTGATTTGTTCAGGAACCACATTACGGATACTTTTGTTAATGATGTAACGGTAGGAGCAAATACCACTTATTACTGGCGTGTAGTTACTATAGATGCCAACGGTAATATCTCCGATTCAGGGACATACAATTTCTTTGTTCAGAAATAACAGAACTGTAAACGAGAGCTTAGAGGTCTGTCTAAATTGGGTTCGCTAATGTTTTTGATACAGCTAATGAAGAGACAATGACGTATATGGCATGGCGGCGACGACTCACCCCGGCTACGCTGCGCTGGCCGACCCTCTCTCCGGCTGAAGCTGCAAAGAGGGTTTATTATTTAAAGAAGTTTTATAGTCAGGCATTTACATCGGAATGGTTTCCCAAACCCTCTTTGCGGCTTCAGCCGGAGAGAGGGAGGTCGGGCGTAGCCTCGACCGGGTGAGTTGTAGCCTGCATTCAAACGAATGTTTATGTAAATTCCGATACGTTATTGGTGGGTATGAAGCAATGACGTTTTTTTATTTTTCAGACAGCTTATTTCAGACAGCTTATTAAAAGAAAACGCCGCCTCATTATAAAAATGCAGGCGGCGTTTGCTATATATTACATTTCTTAAAACGCGTATCCCAATGTCAGGAATGCGTTATTGTTGGTCTTCTTCAAATTGGCTCCGGGGCTGCCTGTACCTATTTCATAGGGGTAAACTGTTTGGTTGCCGCTTAAATGCGCATAAGTGGCATCAACATAATAGCTACCAAAGCGTACACCAATACCACCAGTTACGGTTTTAATATCGCTGCCGTTGGTTTTTAGCGGGCTACCCTGTATGCCGTAACCGCCGCGCAGGTAAAACATGCTGTTAAGGCGTGCCTCGGCGCCTATACGGGCGTTTACGGTTGAGCGGTACAGTGCTTTTATGTTGCTGTTATCAAAATCGGCGCTATAGCTGTCGTTGCTGCTGATGTGGGTAGTAGTGTAATCAATATAATCCACATCGCCCGATATGAAGCCGTATTTGCCTATAAAAATGGCAGCACCGCCGGTTAATTTTAAGGGAGTGCGCATGTTATAGGATAATGGATACTCCACCGGGCCGTTTTTAAAGCTGCTGTTATTGGCAAAGTTGGTGTTCAGGCCTTCGGAGTACGAGTCGTCAATGGTATAATAGGTAGGTGATGTAAAGGTAAAGCCCAAACGTAAGGCGTTAACAGGTTTATAAATTACCCCCAGCTTAACATTAGCGCCAGAGCCCTTGGTAACCTGGTCTTGAACAAAATTGGAATTAAAGCCAACATTTGTGCCTATATTGTTAACCAGAATATTTGCTGTACCTGTTTCGTTGAACACGTTATAGGAATTGTAACGGATGTCGGAAAAAGATACTCCTAATCCAAAATATAGCTTGTTGCTGTAGTTTGCGCCAAATGCCAGGTTAACTTCCGATTGTCCGCCTGTGCGGATGGTGTTATTTAATTGATTTACAGTTCCATATGCATTTCTGCGATATTCGCTGCCGCCGCCGGTGGTGGCATAGCTATCTATCAGGTTTTGTTGGTAGGCCCAGTCATCCAACCCACCATCGCTTAGCTGGCCGTTTGAATTGGCAATTCCCGCGTAATAGTCGCCTATGGAGTTGCTTGTGTTTTTACCGCCGTAGGTAATGTTTTCATAAAAATTATTGGTACGGCTGTATGCTGCGCCGTAGTTGATACTTAGCCATCCTTTGGTTTTATCACGGCCTTTTGGCGTGCTCAGCCGCTGGTAAATTACAACTGAAGCATTGCTGAAATTCAGGTTGCTTTTGCTATCGGTATTAAACTGGCCAAGGTAGGTTGAATTTACTTTCGACCCGTCAAACTCCGGTGTAATACTTGCCTCGGAGTGTGTAAAAAAGCCAAGCCCTGCAGGGTTACCGCTGATAGAGCTCAAATCGCCGCCAATAGCTGTCCCCGCGTTCCCTATTCCTTTGATGCGTGATGTTGAACCTGTTTGAAAGGTGCTGAAGCGAATAGCATCCTGCGAATATTGCGCAAAACTATCTTTTGTAATTGCTACTATAGCAATCACACTAAGTAAATATTTAATCTTCATAGATTTAAGCTGATAAAATTATGGTCTAACTGGTCTGCCGCCACCACCACCGCCGCCGCTGTTACCGCCGCCGCCCGAGCTTGAAGATGATGGCGATGGGGCTGGAGATGGTGAAGAGCGCTCAACACTTTGGGTTTGTGGCCTGGTATCTTGTTGCCTTACAGGGCGAGAATCGCGCGAGTAACTGGTATTGCTGTTGTTTGAATTGCCGCGGGTAATAGTACCATCGGTTGTTCTGTTTGCACGGCCGCCTGGTATATAACCAATACCGGTACGCGTAGGCGAGCCAGCACCTACCGGGCGGGCAGTACGGGTAAATGAACTTGGCGTGTAACCACGGCCGCTAAACGGACTGCCGGTACCGCGCACAGGGCGCGGCGTACCTGATGAAGCATAACCCCCACGGCCATAACCGCCGCCGTATCCATAACCGCCGCCATAAAGGCCACCGTAGCCATAACCGCCACCGAAACCGCCATATCCATAACCGTACGGGTAGCCATAGCCTAAACCAAGGCCCCAGCCGCCACCATAGCCATAACCAAGTCCCCAGCCGCCGTACGCGTACGGCGAGTAGCCATAACCATAAGGACCATAATTAAAGCCTAAGCTAAAACCGCCGTTGTAATAGGGGTTGCTGTAGCCGTAATATAAATTATCGTAATAACTAAACGGAGAGTAATAACTGAAACGGTTTATGCGCGATGCATAATCATCGTAGTAAAAATAATCGTCGTCATCTTCCTGCTGCACTTGTTGGTTATCAGCATCAGTTTGGTTGTAAACAGGCTGCACGGCATAAATAGGCTCATCTCCTGCCTTCGCATTCGAAAAGTATACATCGTCGTTACTGGCAGTGGTGGCGAGTTTTTGAGTGGAGCAGGAACTCAGTGCCAGGGCGCTGATGAGAAAAATTCCTATTGCAATATTCCGTTTCATATGCAGGTTTGTAAAAGTTCGGGTTCGAATAAGTTTTAAATTTATAAATTTGGGCGCAATATACAATAATTGCAAAGTCAAAAATTCTATTCCAATCAATATGAGCAAAGGTGTTATCAGTAAAGACGAAGATTATTCGCAATGGTTTAACGACTTAGTAATTAAATCTGACATGGCCGAATATTCGCCGGTTAGGGGCTGCATGATCATTAAACCGTACGGCTATTCTATATGGGAAAAAATACAGGCCGTGCTTGACGGCATGTTTAAAGATACCGGGCATAGCAATGCCTATTTCCCGCTGTTAATACCCAAATCGTTTTTCAGCAAAGAAGCCAGCCACGTTGATGGTTTTGCCAAAGAATGTGCTGTTGTTACCCACTACCGCCTTAAAAACGATGGTAATGGCAATATTATAGTTGATGAGGATGCCAAACTGGAAGAAGAGCTGATCATTCGCCCTACATCAGAAACCATTATCTGGAATACCTATAAAGGCTGGATCCAATCATACCGCGATTTGCCTATTTTGGTTAACCAATGGGCCAACGTAATGCGTTGGGAAATGCGTACCCGTTTGTTTTTACGTACCAGCGAGTTTTTATGGCAGGAGGGTCACACCGCCCATGCTACAGCCGACGAAGCCATAGCCGAAACCGAACAAATGCTGAATGTATATGCCGATTTCGCCGAAAACTGGATGGCACTACCGGTAGTAAAAGGCCGTAAAACCGCCAACGAGCGTTTTGCAGGCGCTTTGGATACTTATTGTATTGAGGCTTTGATGCAGGATGGTAAAGCCTTACAGGCAGGTACATCGCACTTTTTGGGGCAAAATTTTGCAAAGGCCTTTGATGTAAAATTCACCAATAAAGAAAATAAGATAGAGCATGTTTGGGCAACCTCATGGGGCGTATCGACGCGCTTGATAGGTGCTTTAATTATGGCCCATAGTGACGATGCGGGGCTGGTATTGCCGCCAAAACTGGCGCCTATACAAGTTGTGGTTGTGCCTATTTACAAGCACCAGGAAGAACTGGATAATATATCAGCTTATGTAGATTCTTTAAAGAAAGAACTGAAGGCCAGAGGTATTTCTGTAAAATTCGATAATCGTGATACCCACCGTCCCGGAGCAAAATTTGCAGAGTACGAGTTAAAAGGCGTTCCATTGCGTGTAGCCATTGGCAGCCGTGATATGACAAACGGAACCGTTGAACTGGCCCGCCGCGATACCAAAACCAAGAATACCGTTAACCAGGAAGGGTTGGCCCAGCATATTGAAGCTTTATTAGAAGAAATTCAGAACAATATCTATAAAAAAGCTTTTGATTTCCGCGCCGAAAACATGACCGAGGTGGATACCTACGAGGAATTTAAACGCATGTTGGATGAACAACCAGGCTTTATAAGCGCCCACTGGGACGGTACACCCGAAACCGAGCAAAAAATAAAAGAGGAAACTAAAGCGACAATCCGTTGCATACCTTTGGATAATAAACAGGAAGAAGGGAAATGTATTTTGACAGGTAAACCATCTACACAAAGGGTGTTATTTGCCAGGGCATATTAATTCAGCATATAGTTCATAGATCATGGTTCATAGCCGAATCTGATACTGCCATGAACTATGATCCATGAACCATGAACAAACCAAAAATGAAATTCGCAACTAAAGCAATACACGCAGGGCAGGAGCCCGATCCAACCACCGGTGCTATCATGACGCCGATATACCAGACATCTACCTATTGGCAAAAATCGCCGGGGGATAATAAGGGATATGAATACTCGCGTGGTACCAACCCAACCCGTAAAGCGCTTGAGGGCTGTTTGGCCGCATTGGAAAATGCCGAATTTGGCCTGGCTTTTTCAAGCGGAATGGGCGCCACAGACGCCGTGATGAAATTATTACAGCCCGGCGACGAGGTGATTACCGGGAATGACCTGTATGGAGGCTCGTACCGGATTTTTACAAAAATTTATGCTCACTATGGCATTAAGTTTCATTTTTTGGATCTGTCTGATCCCGAAATTGTTGCTGAGTACACCAACTCATACACCAAACTGGTTTGGATAGAAACGCCTACCAACCCAACTATGCAAATTGTGGATATTGAGGCTATAGGCAAAATAACCAAAGAGAAAAATTTGCTGTTTGTGGTAGATAATACCTTTGCCTCGCCATACCTGCAAAACCCTATCGACCTTGGGGCCGACCTGGTAATGCACTCTGTAACCAAATATATTGGCGGCCACAGCGATGTGGTAATGGGCGCCCTGATGACGAACGACGAGGACCTGTACAAAAGGCTTTGGTTTATTTACAACGCCTGTGGTGCCACACCCGGCCCAATGGACAGTTTCCTGGTGCTCAGGGGGATTAAAACCCTGCACCTGCGCATGAAGGCACATTGTGAAAATGGTCGCCTGGTGGCTGAGTTTCTGAAAACACACCCCAAAGTCGGGAAAATTTATTGGCCGGGCTTTACCGACCATCCAAATCATGAAGTTGCCAAAAAGCAGATGCGCGATTTTGGCGGCATGATATCTATCGTATTGAAAGATGCCGACCTGCAGGAAACTTTCCGTATTGCTTCATCATTTAAAGTATTTGCCCTTGCCGAATCATTAGGCGGTGTAGAGTCCCTGATTAACCACCCTGTAAGCATGACGCACGGTTCTATCCCCAAAGCCGAACGTGAAAAAGCCGGCGTAGTTGACAACCTGCTGCGTTTAAGCGTAGGGGTTGAGGATATTGAAGATTTACTGGAAGATCTTCGTCAGGCACTGAGTTAAAACCTACCCGTCATTGCGAGGTACGAAGCAATCCCCTACATGCAAGCCCGCTTAGCAAATCGGGGATTGCTTCGTACCTCGCAATGACGTTTTTTATATGTAATGAGCGAAAACCTCCAATCCTTCCTCGACGCTAAAGTTGCCCAATACAACCGCACGGAGTTTATTGAAAACGATCCTATCGTGATCCCGCATATGTTCAGCAAAAAACAGGATATCGAGATCATGGGTTTTTGGGCAGCTACCCTGGCCTGGGGGCAGCGGGTTACCATCATCAAAAAGTGTCGGGAACTAATAACCTTGATGGATGGGGCACCCTATGATTTTATCATCAACCACGAAGAGCCCGATCTTAAAAAGCTGCTGAGCTTTAAGCACCGCACTTTTAACGATATCGATACGCTTTATTTCATCAGCTTTTTTAGATATCATTATGAAAACTTTGATTCGCTGGAGGATGCATTTATGCCGAAGCCCCCTAACCCCCTGAAGGGGGAACAAGCGGCTAAATTTCCTAATCAAGGAACTCCCCCTTCCGGGGGCTGGGGGGCCGAAGATCATCTCAATCACTTCCGTTCCTATTTCTTTTCGCTGCCCGATTATCCGCATCGCACAAAAAAGCATGTATCCTCGCCTTCGCAAAAATCAACCTGTAAAAGGCTCAATATGTTTTTACGCTGGATGGTTCGTAAAGACGAGAACGGCGTTGATTTCGGCATCTGGAGCCGTATCAAATCTGCCGATCTGATTTGCCCGCTCGATCTGCATGTCGACCGGGTTTCCCGCAAGCTATTACTCATCACCCGCAAACAAACCGACTGGCAAACTGCGCTTGAACTAACAGAACGATTGAGGGAGTTTGATCCGCTCGATCCGGTGAAGTATGATTTTGCCCTGTTTGGTTTGGGCATTGAGGAACGGTGGGGGATAGAGGGCGTACTTCCAAACTTTAGCTGAGTCATAAGTACTAAGTCTTAAGCCTTAGGTTCTAAGTCATGGGGCTGAATTGGCATTTTTGACTTGGAACTTAAAACTTTCGGCTCAAGACTTCAAGCTAACTTTTTGCCTTTTCAACAACCACTACTGCGGGCTTTGGCTCTTCAACCCGTTCCATACGTACCAGGCGTCCGTCTTTAAAATAATAGTACATGTTTGCTACCACTCTTTGGGCATCGGCTTCAACTACCCGCTTGTAAACAGATCTTCCTTGTGTTGCTTCAACAAGGCTCAAATTATATTTCTGTGATGCGGTGAATTCCGTTTCGCTCATGCCAATGGTGTACTGCTTTACTGCGCAGCTTGCTAAAATAACAGACATGAATAAAATAGCGAATGACTTTTTCATAAGGTAAATGTGACAAGTTTTTGAAATACATTTTGTTTGTAAAAGTATGACTTATCCTCGCCGAAAAGGTTTACTTAATAAAGCAAAAAGTGTGTTTATTTATTGGTAACAATTGTTGTATTCAATACTACGAAGGCCTGAAATGGTTTCTTGAGGTCATATTGTACATAAAAAAATGGCAAATTTTTTATTTGTAAATGGCTATCGTTTTGATAAAACCTATCATTTTGATAGTTTTTTTGATTTTTACAAATTGCTGCATTTTTCATTCAATTGTTTGTAATACAGGTTTTTATTTTTGATAATAGTCCTGTAGGCATGTGTTTTGACTACGAGGTTTCGTTATTAAAAACAGTTTATGGCGATAGTATTTCTTTGTTGCGGCGGTCAACATTCAATGTGGCTGCAAAAAAAATCCCAGGCAACAGTATTGTCACCTTTTCAATCCCCTAATTTTTTTATTTATTAAATGAACTCACACGTTAAGCACCTCACATTTGCGGGCATGATTGTTACGCTCGGTATCATTTTTGGCGATATCGGTACTTCCCCGCTATATGTATTTCAAACCCTGCTGGTCGAAGGCGGAAAAGTAAATCAGGCCCTGGTTTTAGGCTCCATTTCTTGCATCTTTTGGACGCTTACCTTGCAAACCACCTTTAAATACATTGTGATAACCCTACAGGCCGACAATAAGGGCGAGGGTGGCATATTCTCATTGTATGCCCTGGTAAGGCGATATGGTAAATGGCTGGCTATACCGGCAATTATTGGGGCGGGCACTTTGCTTGCCGATGGTATAATTACCCCACCAATATCGGTAACATCGGCTATTGAGGGATTGAACCTGGTGCCTTACTTTTCGGATGTTATCATTCCTGGTAATAACCTTATTTTGATCATAGTAATTGCGATAATTATACTGCTTTTCTTTTTTCAACAGTTCGGTACCAAAGTGGTTGGTTCGGCTTTTGGGCCTATTATGCTGATGTGGTTTATTATGTTGGGCATTTTAGGGGGTATACAGGTGATGCATTCTCCAGGCATATTTAAAGCGCTGAACCCTTACTATGGCGCGCGCTTACTAATGGATCATCCAAAAGGGTTTTGGCTGCTGGGCGCGGTATTTTTATGTACAACGGGTGCAGAGGCCTTATACTCAGATTTGGGCCATTGTGGTCGCAAAAACATCCAGGTAAGCTGGATATTTGTGAAGACCACGCTGGTTATTAACTACCTGGGTCAGGGCGCATGGGTATTGGCGCAGGCACCAAACAAGAATTTTACAGGCGTAAATCCATTCTTCGAGATAGTGCCTCACCAGTTCCTGATCCCGAGTATTGCATTAGCTACTATGGCTACTATTATTGCCAGCCAGGCTTTAATCAGCGGGTCGTTTACACTAATCAGCGAGGCGGTGAGCATGAACTTCTGGCCGCGCATTACTATCAAATATCCATCTAACATTCGCGGACAGATTTATATCCCCAGCATCAACTGGATACTTTGTGTGGGTTGTATCCTGGTATCGTTGTATTTTAAAACATCAAGTGCCATGACCGCTGCTTACGGCTTTAGTATCACCATTGCAATGCTAAGTACTACCGTTTTAATGTACTATTTCATGCGCTATGTTAAACACTGGCCGGTGTGGTTGGTCACAATTATTTTGTGCCTGTTTTTAACCGTTGAGTTCTCGTTTTTTGTAGCCAATGCGGTTAAAATAGTTAAAAGGTTATTCTTTGTAGGCTTTGAAGTTGGGTTGATATTTACCATGTATGTTTGGTTCAGGGCGAGGAAGATCAATAACCGTTTCCTGCATTTTGTAGATATTAAAGAAAAATTACCCCTGTTAAATGCACTTAGTGCCGATACTACCGTCAACAAATACGCTACACATCTGATTTATCTAACCAAAGCCAATAACAGCAAACAGATAGAAGAAAAGATTATTTACTCTATCATGAGCCGCCGCCCTAAACGTGCCGATATTTATTGGTTTGTGCACATTGAACGTACAGATGAGCCCTACACCATGGAGTACAGCGTTGACCATATTGAGCCCGGTAAGGTTATCCGCATTGAGTACCGCTTAGGCTTTAGGATTCAGCCGAGGGTTAACGTGCTGTTCCGCAACGTGGTTGAGGATATGGTGAAACGCAAAGAAATTGATATTACCAGTAAATACCCTTCCCTTAAGGAGTATAATATCCCTGCCGATTTCAGGTTTGTAATTATGGAAAAATTCCTGAGTTATAATAACCTGTTCAGCGTGAGCGAAGGATTTATCCTTAACAGTTACTTCGCCATTAAAAAACTGGCCCAGTCAGAAGCCAAAGCCTTTGGTTTGGATACCAGCGAAACCCGCATTGAAAAAATACCGCTGGTGGTTAAGCCGGTGAGTAATTTGCATTTGAAGAGGGTAGAGGCGGTATAGGTTTTTTGGTGGAGTAGTTGATTGAGTTGATTAGGTGAGTGGTTGATTAAGTTTAAAATGCTGATAATCTGTCAACCACTTAACCCAATCAACCACTCACTTAATCAACCAACCCTACGCCTCTTCCTTAAAATAAACCTTATAAAAGTTCATCGCTTTATCATCGTCAAAGCCTTTTTCGATCAGTTGTTTATCACCATGGATATAGATGTGGAAGTTTTTATCCAGCTTTAAAACACTTTTGTAGTCGCGGGCTTGTTTTTTTACGGCATTGCCGGATATTTCGAAGGTGTTGCCAATGGGGCTGTCAAACTCCTGTTCGTACTGGTTTTTGAATGTTTTGAACGATTCGATGGCTTCAGGGTTACCTATTACCTCGTTGCCAAATTCGTCCATATCAAAGGTTTCCTTTTCTTTAAAATACTTCATCGACCGGTTGAGCAGGTCAATCTTATCGGCCTTACTCATTTCAAACTGATCGTCGAGTTTTTGGGTAACAAAGTTTTTGTAAATGCCCAGGGTATTGTTGGTTTGGTTAAAACTATCGTTACGGATCTTGAGCTGTAAAAAATCGTCTTTCCAGTATACGGCCGCATCCTGGCCGCCGTTGGTTTTATCAACCACCACTACTTTATAACCGTTTTCTTTCTCGATGTTAAAGATAAGCACCCCTTTATCCAACTTGTTAATGTTGATGGCGTCCTGCTCATAATCAACCTGGAAACCGCCTTTATCGGGGTAAACCTTCAGGTAGGTTTCTTTATTCTCCGATTTAAAAATGCCGATGGTATCCAGTGGGTTACCTTCAATTTGTACGTTGTTAAAGTAAACAACATACAACTCGCCACCTTTAATATTGGGATGGGTGGTAACCTTAAAAAGATGCTTGGCAATTTTTTCTGATGCTTCGTGAAATTTTTCCTGATCCTCAAACACCTTGGTGGCAAAGTTATGCAACTCGTTAAGCGCCAGGTCGCCGCTGCTGTGTGTCAGGTGATAAACTTCGTTAACCTTTTCAAAGGGCTTTAAAAAGTACTGCATCAGCAGGTTGGGGATAATCTCATCCTTCAATTCCAGCGGACTATCCGACAAGGCGTATAACTCATCCTGCAAAGGATTACCAACATGATGTACCGAAATAGTATCGAGCGAAGCTTCAAAAAAAGTTACCATAGTGGCGGCAAAGGTAGTTTTTTTAGTCCATAGACCATGGACGATGGTCCATAGTTAGGTTACAAAATGATGATAGGAAGATTGATCTTAAATTGCGACTTTTGTGCTTTGGTCCTTTTACCATGGGCTATCGACCATCGACTATTGACCACCGACTATGAACACTCACCACTCACCACTCACCACTCACCACGAAGATACCATCGTTGCCCTTGCTACCCCAAACGGGATTGGCGCTATCGCGGTGATCCGCCTTTCGGGGCTGAATGCCATAGCTATTGCCAACAGTGTGTGGAAGGGTAAAGATTTAACCAAACAGGCTTCGCATACCATCCACTTTGGCCATATTGTTGACGGCGATTTGGTGCTTGACGAAGTATTGGCATCGTTGTTTGTTGCCCCGCGATCATATACGCGCGAGAATGTTGTCGAGATTAGTTGCCATGCCTCGGGGTATATCATCGAATCAATCATAAAGCTATTCATCAAAAAGGGAGCAAGATCGGCCAAGCCGGGCGAGTTTACCCTCAGGGCATTCCTGAACGGACAACTCGATTTATCGCAGGCCGAGGCGGTTGCCGATTTGATAGCCTCCAACTCCAAAGCATCACAGCAGGTAGCTTTACAGCAATTGCGTGGCGGTTTTAGTACTCAGCTGCAAGCGCTGCGCGAGCAGCTGGTAAATTTTGCATCGCTGATTGAACTGGAACTTGATTTTGCCGAAGAGGATGTTGAGTTTGCCAACCGCGACCAGCTGAAAAACCTCATTCATGAAATAACCAAAATAGTAGGCAGGTTAATCCAGTCATTCGAACTGGGTAATGCCATCAAGAACGGTGTAAATACAGTTATAGCCGGCCGGCCCAACGCGGGTAAGTCGACGCTGCTGAATGCGCTCCTGAACGAGGAAAGGGCCATTGTAAGCCATATTCCTGGTACCACCCGTGATACTATTGAAGAGGTACTGAATATCCAGGGCATCAATTTCCGGTTGATAGATACCGCCGGCATCCGCGAGGCCACTGATGCTATTGAGCAGATAGGGGTACAGCGTACAATGGAAAAAATAAGCCAGTCGGCATTGTTGGTTTACGTGTTTGATGCCGCTGAAATTACTACCGAAGAATTGAACAACGACATTGAAAGCCTGCAAAAGCCAGGAATTTCCATGCTGCTGGTAGCCAATAAAGCCGATTTGCTTACCGATGCCCAGCTAACAGCCCTACCGCATGGCGATAAGCTGACCATCATATCAGCTAAAGAAAAACAACATATCGATGAGTTGAAACAACGCATCTATTCCTCATCCATTAAAGACCAGCTAAGCGGCGATGAAACCATGGTAACCAACATTCGCCACCTGGAGGCACTACAAAAAACCGAGGAGGCCCTTGTACGGGTGCTTGGTGGGATAGACGGGAGTATAACATCCGATTTCCTGTCGATGGATATTAAACAAGCGCTTCATTACCTTGGCGAGATTACCGGTGTAGTTACTACGGATGATCTGCTGGAAAATATATTTAGTAAGTTCTGTATCGGCAAGTAAGCCATCAAAAAATAAATTCTATCTGCTTTTAGGTTTCTTAATTACAGTAAATTACCTGGTTTTTTGCCGGCTTCTCATTTTGCAAGGATGATTGGATTTTTTCGAAATCATCATTAAGAATATGTTTTTAATTTTTTGTTAATCAATAAGGTATATGAATATGCTGGTATTGATTATCGGTATGCTGTAAATCGATTTTTTAAATCACGAGATATATTTCTTATGACGCCCGGAAACAAAAATGTTTATATTGGTATGTTATTTGGGTAAGCAGGTTCGCCACCAACTCATTAACGACTTAACTTTCAAAAAATAAATTCGATGGGGCATCAGTTACCAGGCCTTGCCAAACAAGAAGGCAGAGAGGCGAATATCCCCAAAAACTGCTGGCTTGCTGTGGCTGTCGATAGCAAATATGTTAAACTCCTGATAGCAATTTTATTGCTTATTGTACCAGAGTTTTGCCCCGCCCAAGAGGTAAAGGAGCAATTGTACACGCAGCCAGCTCACCACCAGGTTGACACATCGCGTATTAAGGCTTTATATCAATTAGGCCTTTACTATTTATCGCATTATAATCAAAAAAATCATTTAGATAGTGCGCAGTTTTATTTGAACAAAGCACTCCTGATGGCTACAGCGGCGCACCGAAGCACCGAAATAAACAGGTGTAATTTACAATTGGGCAATGTGTACCTGGCACGCAATAACCTGCCTGTTGCAGAAAGGTATTATACCCTTGTGGCACAGGCGCATGAAGCAAGGCTGGAAACAGCTAAGCAGGCGCAAACATGGTTAAAATTTGGCGAGAATGTATTAAATAAAATGACAGATACCGGCAAAAAGAAACCTGAGTTGGCGGCCGAAATGGCCGAGAAATATTATAGTCGGGGTTTAAGATTATTGGAAACTACAAAGGACACCGGCGCCCTTATTGACAGGGAAATAATTATAGCCAGCTCTTTTGGTGTTAGGGGTTTTGATGAGCGTTACAAGAAAAAATCTATAGACATCATTAAAAGATTTGAAAACTCCAGCTTTGCCCGGGTTAATGTGCTGTATGCAAGTTTATCGCAGTTTTACAGGGACGCAGGTAATAACAATGTGTCGCTATTTTATTTGCTGAAGGCGATGAACCGCATGAACCGGTTACGCGATACAGTAAATAAAGATTTGTTATACGGCGAGCTGGCGCTGATATACGACGAATTGGGGCAGACGGACAAGAGCATAGAAATGTATAAAGAAACCTTAGCCTTACGTGAAAAAATACCCGGTACGCCGCCTGAAGCATTGTACCGCACAGTTGGTTTTATGGTGCTTGACTTAAATAAACTGGGACGTAGCGCCGAGGGGCTTAGCTACCTTATAAACCTCGAAAAAAGGCATCCGCCTAAAGAAGATAATGTAAAAGGTATGGCCGCCCAGGTAAAAGCCTATTGTTATGACGGGCTTAAACAATATAGGTTAGCCGAAAAATTCTACCTGGTAATGATGACTTATTACAGGAACTGTCGTATCAATTACCTGCGAGAGATAGCTTCGTACGACATTGCCAATTTTTATTTACAACAAAAAAAATACAGCAAGGCCGCCTATTACCTGAAAGCTTTGCAGTCAGTAAATTTTAATTTATCGCGCGAAAGGAATATCAATTTAATGCGTTTTAAAATAGATTCTGCTGCTGGGAAACCCTGGTCTGCTATCAAGTATTTTCAGCAGTATAAACGGTTAAACGATTCGATTTTTAATGCCACCAAAAGCGGGCAAATAGAAGAATTGCAAATAAAATATGCCACCGAGCAGAAAGAGAGCGACCTTGTGTCCGTTACCAAAGACCGGCAGTTACAGTATGAAAAGGCGAACCACGCCACCAACGCACGCAATATTACATTGATAGGCATAGGTATGCTTTTAATAGTTGTTGGTTTACTTTACAATAGTTACCGCATAAACCAAAAAAAGACTATTGAGATAGATCGTAAGAATAAAGAACTGAGCCAATTAGTGAGCGAAAAAGATAGTTTATTAGAAGAAAAAGAATGGCTGATAAAAGAGGTTCATCACCGGGTGAAAAACAACCTGCAAATAGTAATGAGCCTGCTTCAGCGACAATCATCATTTATTAATAATAAAGAGGCGCTGGCAGCTATTCGCAATAGCGAACATCGCATGCATTCAATAGCCCTTATACACCAAAAGTTATATCAGTCAGATAGTTTAATGCTGGTCAACATGAATGATTACATAAATGATATGGTTGGGTACCTGCAGGAATGCTTTGATTTGGGCAACCGCATCAGGTTTGAGAAATTAGTTGCCGATATTAACTTTGAAGTAAATGTAGCAGTACCTATGGGACTTATTCTGAACGAAGCTATTACCAATTCAATCAAATATGCTTTTAATGGTCATCGGGATGGTTATATAAGGATAGCCCTTGAGCAAACCGGGGAAAACGATTATTTATTGGCAATAGCCGACAATGGGCGGGGCCTTGCTGTTGACATTGACCTTGAGAAAATGAATTCGATGGGGTTTAATCTCATGCGGGGGTTAAGCAAACAACTTGGTGGGAAATTATCGGTGTCAAATGATCATGGACTGGTTATAAAAATAGCATTTCGTACACGCTAAAATTATAAAACAACACCTGTTAAAACAACGATATATCGTTGTTTTGCAGCTAAATATCGCTGCCATCGTTACACGGTAACATATTTTACGTAGGCCGCGAAATAAAAATACATCTCAATTTATAATTGTGTTTGCTAATAAAAATCCGGCGGCTATCACGCTCAGTTGTGGCAAGGTTTATGAATAAGCATTGCCGTCCGTTATAACTTGCCGCCGGAACGGCAATAATTATCGAGGTAATGGATTTTAAATTTTAAATTATAGCCAGGTTTAATAGCAGATCCGGGAAACTTCATCAACAAGTTGCCGGATGCAGAAGCAATTGGCTATTAACAATAAATTATGTTTAAAGCGACGGTTCTTCTGTCATTATTTATTGCTGCAACCTATCCATGCTTTTCCCAAACGGCGCCTAAGGATAAGGTAAGCAACCTGCTTGCCCAATTACGTACGGCAAGGCCGGATACCAATCAACTAAACATGCTTCGCCAACTTGGCAGCTATTACCTTGAGCGGCACTTCAGGTTAAACAAGCCCGATCTCGACAGCGCTTTCGTTTTTTTTAAAAGAGAGAACAGCTTAAGTACAAAGCTACATGTGGAGGCTGGGTCTGGCCGCTTAGAAAGCCTGTGCAGTTTAGGTACAGTTTACCTCTCGAAGAATATGCTCGATAGCGGAAAGGCATGTTTTATGCAAGTAGTAGATTTTTATAAAAAAAACGGCAACAAACAACAGGAAGCAAAAACATGGGAAAGGTTTGGTAAAACAACCGAATTGGCAAACTGGCCCCTTGTGCCCGCAAATTTAGTAACGGAAATAATTGGCGCGTATAACAACGCTATTACTTTATTTATAGCTACCAATGACAGGCAGCGTGAAATTATGGCCCGGTACAATCTGGCCCACGGGCATTTTAAATTCGGCCTTATATATTTGGCCGAAAAAGATTGCATACAAGCCATTGAGAAATATGGGAATAGCTCATTTAGCAATATGGGGGCCATTTACTTTATCCTGGCCCATATAAACAGGTACCGTGGCAATATGAATAAAGCCCTGCTTTATATTTTAGAAAGTATAAGGCGGATAGATAAAAGCCATGATACCACCAACATTCGTGTAAGGCAAGCTTCTATGTTTGGCGAATTGGCCGAGGTGTACGATGCGCTTGGGCAAACCGATAACAGTGTTGCCTGGTATAAAAAAACACTGGCACTGCGCGAAAACCTAAATTTACCACTCCAGCAAAAATACAGGACAGCCGGGTTTATTGTTAAAGGGTTAATAAAGCAGAAAAGGTATTCGGAAGCGCTTGCCCTTACAATTGGCATCGAAAAAAGACACCCGCCGGATGACAATTACGATAAAGCTATTATTACACAAATAAAGGCTTATTGTTACGAAGCTTTGAAAGACTATAAAAATGCAGAGGCTGCCTACGTTGAAATGATGAGGCTGTACCCCAAGACCACAGCAGACGAGATTGTTTCTTTGGCCAAGTATGATATTGCCAAATTTTATATAACACAAAAAAAATTTGAAAGAGCTGCATTTTATCTTGATGAAGAAATTTCGAAAAGTGCTGCTGTTACACGGTCGAGGGACTTTTATTTTATAAAGTATAAAATTGATTCGGCAAAAGGGAACTATTTATTGGCACTACAGCATCAATATTTATTTAAGCAGTTCAGCGATTCTATTTTTAATAGTAATAAAAGCAAGGAAATTCAGGAGCTGCAGATTAAGTATGAAACTGACCAAAAGGAACGCAATATCAAATTCTTAACAAAAGAAGGCCTGCTGCAACATGAAAAGGCGGTACGGGCCAACAATACACGCAACCTTACCCTGGCAATTAGCGTGCTGCTTATTTTTTTGATGTGCTTGATTTTTAATAGTTACAGGATAAAACAGCGAACCAACGTGGCGCTGAACGCACTTGTAAATGAAAAAGACAAGTTATTGGCAGAAAAGCAATGGCTACTAAAAGAGATCCATCACAGGGTAAAAAATAATCTGCAAATAGTAATGGGGCTGTTGCAGCGGCAATCGGCTTATATTGATAATGACGAGGCGCTGGCCGCCATACAGAATAGCGAAAATAGGATGCACTCCATTGCGCTGATTCACCAGAAACTTTACCAGTCCGAAAATCTCGACCTGATTTGTATGCAGGAGTATATTGATGAAATGATCGGTTATTTAAAAGACAGTTGCGGCCTTTATAACCACATTTTGTTTGAAAAACAAATAGATGAACTTTACTTGGACGTGGCGCAGGCAGTACCGCTTGGTTTAATACTGAACGAAGCCATCACAAATTCCATTAAATACGCTTACAAACCCGATGAGGCCGGTATTATTTATATTTCACTGGTTAGTAAAGCTGACGGGAACAACCAGTTAACTATAGCCGATAACGGGCCTGGCCTGCCTGCTGCCTTTAATATAAATAAAGTTGAATCGTTAGGTATAAATTTAATGCGGGGATTGGCCAAGCAACTGGGCGGAAGTTTTGATATCATCAGCGAACAGGGATGTATAATAAATATTGATTTTAAAACAGAAATATTTAACAGGGTTACAGCAAAACAGAAATAACACTAACTTAGAATGTCATGAATCGGAAAAAAATTCTTGTTGTTGAGGACGAGTTTATTATTGCAGATGTATTAAGCAATATTTTAAAAACTGCAGGCTACGACGTTTGCGGTATTGCCGACAGCGTGCCAGAAGCGCTGGAAATGATTGATGAATTTGCGCCGGGATTTGTATTGCTGGACATTTATTTAAAAGGGAAGCTTACAGGTATAGATCTGGCACATCGTTTAACCGAAATAAATACCCCGTTTATTTATATTTCGGCCAACTCCAACCAAAAGGTACTTGAGGCCGCAAAGATTACCAATCCGTATGGGTTTGTGATTAAGCCATTCCGCGAAAAAGATGTATTGATTGCCTTGGATATAGCAATGTACCGCTATGAAAACCAACTGGAGAATGGCCTGCGTCAAATTGCAGTATTACAAAAAAAAGCTGCCGAAATACTGGCTTCAACAATTGGCTGGGAGCATAAAATATTGCAGATGGGCAAAACTTTACAACCCTATATTCCCTTTGAATTTTTGTCGGTGGGTATGAAACAGGAGGATACCGGGAGTTTTTATGAAATCGGCTTTTCGAGGATAGGTTTTGATGAATACCAACTGATAGGCGGTACAGAACTGATGATTGTTACCAACCACAAGCAGCATGAACTGGCCAAACTAAAGGCTAATGACCTAACCGACCTGATAGCAACCTGGTATGACGAAAATGAATTAGAAGTTTTGCTGAAAAAACCTTCGTTAAAAAAATTGTTTGCCGATACGTACAACTTAAAGTCGCATTTGTCAATGCCTATTTCATTAAGCAATGGCAAAGTGTGTTATTTTAATTTTTATAGCCGCCGACCAGACGCATACCAGGCCGATCACTTAGTGCTATGCAATAGGTTGCAGCTTATGTTAACCAGTTTTATGGAAAGCATGCAGCATGCTCCTAACAGTCCACTGATTAACAAGCCGGGTAATTATACGCCAAACCCGCAGGTTAAAACAACAGAACAGCCAAATCCCTTCAGTGGTATTATTGGCAGCAGCCATTTGTTGTTAACGGTGTTTGATAATGTCGTCCAGGTATCTAAATCAAATTCATCGGTACTTATTTTGGGCGAAAGCGGTACCGGCAAAGAAAAAATAGCAGAGCGTATTCATTCATTATCACTACGAAAAGACAAACCTTTTATCAGGATAAATTGCGCGGCTTTACCCACATCGTTAATTGATTCTGAACTATTCGGCCATGAAAAAGGAGCATTTACAGGTGCCCACGAAAGAAAAATAGGGCGGTTTGAACAGGCACATACAGGCACTATATTTTTGGATGAAATAGGCGAATTGCCGCTGGAATCGCAATCAAAATTGCTTAGGGTATTGCAGGAAAAAGAAATAGAACGCATTGGTGGTCGTGTTACCATCAAAACTGATGTACGGATTATTGCGGCTACCAACCGTAATTTGGATAAAGAAGTGGCTGAGGGTCGTTTCAGACTCGATCTTTTTTACCGCATCAATGTTTTTCCTATACTAATGCCCCCGTTGCGCGAACGAAAAGAGGATATTGCCGACCTGGCCAGGCATTTTTTAAACATCTACGCCCGTAAAACCGGTAAAACTGTGCGCGGTATATCCCCGCAGGTTTTGGAGAGCATGAAACGTTACCATTGGCCGGGCAATATCCGCGAACTGGAAAATTTAATAGAGCGTAATGTACTGCTAACACGCGATGACATGATCAATAGCATGGCGTTGCCCACCCAGTTAGAGCAACCTATAGCTGTTATGCCTGCCGAAACCGTGGTTACCACCATGGTTGAAGGAGAACGTGCCCACATACTGGCAGCGCTGAAAAAGTGTAATGGCAAAATATGGGGAGAAGGCGGAGCGGCCGGTTTATTGAATATCCCCCCAACCACACTCAACTCTAAAATGAAAAAGCTGGGAATTCGGAAAGATTTTGGTACGTAGGCAGGGAGCGAAATCAGGCCGCTTGTTGTTTAAACAGATTATTTGCTCCCAGCCAGGCCAGCATCATTGCACCCGGCAGCAAAACCGAAACCAACCCGTAGTGTTTAGCCATAAGCGCACCTGCAAAACATCCTGCCAAAAAGCCAATAATTAAAGTAGCCTGTTTTTTAAAGCTTATCCATGTTTCGGCATCTGCCGGGCGGGTGGTTATACCTTTTATCAAATCGAGGGAAGCCTGGGTTACGTTGCCGGTCATTACTGTTGTTAAACCATAGGTAGCTTTGCTGTACAGCTTGCCAAACGTATTTTGAAACGCCATTGCAGTTACAAGGAGTATTACAATTAGTTGTACCTGCCAGCCCGTATTTTGCCCGCCGCTTATCAACAGCGCCGATAATATGCCGCTAATAAGTAGCAGCAGCCCTTCCAAAATTATCAGCGTGTACATATTAGCCGATTTTTTGCCTATACGGCCGCCCAGCATTACGGCCAGCACAAAAACAGGAAAGGTGAGCAGCTTTTGCCAGTCATGCGGGTTATTATGCTTAATAAGGTCGTAAGCAAACACAATAAAGTTGCCTGTAACATGGGCCGAAAATAATTCGCCTGCGGCAACAAAAGTAAGCGTATCACAAAACCCGGCTGCAAAGCATAATAGCAGCGTTGTATTTCTAACCAATTTTTCAGTTTCCATCTTATTAATATTACCGGCTCAAAATTTCAGCGTAATGGTGCTGCCCGCCATTAAAATATCTTTACCGGGCCCGGCTTCTTTCAGGAAGTCGCCGGCGCTAAACCATGTTATTTCCTGCCGTAAATACAGGTATTTGTTTATGGTATATTCCAGCGCGCCCCCAAGCTGGCGGCCTATCTGCTTTGAACTACCTGCTTTACCGCTATAGATGACCTTGCCATTTACCGCATAAAGCCCGTCATTACGGTTCATGCGCCAAAATAAATCGTAATCTGCCGAAAATACCAATTTTTTAGTCAGGTTAACCTGAAAGTATGGGTGAGCATCCAGTAAGTTGTAGGGCCCGATCAATGCTGCAAGACCAAAATAAGCGCCTTTGGGAAATAATGGATTGAACGTATTTAACCTGCCGTCGCCATAATTTTTATCCCCGCTGATAGCTTCCGTTTTTAACCCTATTTGTGGCTTTAGCTTGGTTTGATAAAATGTGTGCGAAATATTTGCTGATAGGGTCCATGCCGAAATAGCGCCAGTTGCAAAATTACCAAACTGATAAAGGCCTTCCAGGTCATATTGCCAGTAAGGTGTAGTTCTCCATATTCGTGTACCTATGGAGTGGCGGGTTTCGGCACCTTTGCCGTCATCAAACGTAGCCGCCTTTTTATGGATGCCGAGGTAATAAATGTCGAAATTTTTGACTACAGGTATTTGGGTAAAGGCCCCGTAAGCGCCCCAAAACTGCGTTCCGTTGTTAAAGCCATCATCAAATATATTTGGTTTGGCAGGCACATAGTACGAGTAAAATACATCGAGTTTGAGATTTTTGCTGCCATACATCAGTTTAGCTGCATCAAATGCCTGCCTGTTATTTGGCGCTTCGCGTACCGCTACCAGGCGCTGCGATCCGTAGGATAATTCCTGCCTGCCAAGTCTAAGCGTTAAGCCCTTAGTCATCACATCAACAAAGGCCTGGTGCAGATCAAGCAGGTTTTGATCTACCGGCGACGGTTTTTCTGCCTCGCCGCTGGCCAAACTGCTTTGTAGCTGCACAAACGTACGAAAGTGCTTGCCGGCATGAAAATCCAGATGCCCCAGGTACCGGGTTAAAATGAAGCCGTCTTTATCCGCTGGTGCGGCTCCCCAGTCCTGGTTGTCAAAATGAAAATATTGGTAGCGTACCTCGCCACCGAAACTGAGGTAAGCAGCTTTATCTTGAGATACAGACTGGAATTTTAACCGGTTGTACCAATTGGCTGATGTGTCTTTTGCGAGATACGTGTAATTTTCATCGTATCGCAATTGTTTAAAGGAAGTTTCCTGCGCCAGGCAGGTGCAGGAAACTATACTGAAAAATAGGGCAGCAATGGCTTTCATAGGTGTAGGGATATAGGGGCGGTTTGAGCGATGAGTTTAGAAATAGCTAATTTTTGTTATTCATTGTTCACTAAAGAATCAATAGTAGTGCCTTGTTGGTAATTATTTAAAAATCAATTGTTTGTGTTTTGACGCTGCGGGGGTTATCGCTTTATTTCGGAGTCTGTCCGGTTTTTCTACGAAATAGCGTTGTTGCCCAAGGCAATATTGAGTTAGCAGATAACCATCAGGTTATCAGTTAATTTAACTACATATCGTTAAGAGGGGACGGAAATTGCGACATGTCGTTTTTTTATTGGTAGTTGTAATGTTATAAGTATTTGATTTTTAGTTATTTAAATAGGTGGAATAGCGCTTGTCATTGATAAAGGAAATAATTACGACATGAAAAAGCACTCTCTTAAAAAATTGAACTCATCCCTAACCAACTGGGTGATCCGCCTCCATCAAATTGGATACACCGACGATTTTTTACCATTAAAAAGCGGCGAGGTACAATGCGCCCAAAACGGTGAGAACTTTGCCATCAACAACCTGCGCGTCAGTTTGATTGATTGTAGTTATGACACGCTTACCGGTTCCTGTCAATATATCCATACCATTGATACCCAGGTTGGCTATCGTGGGTTGTTAATTACCAACAGAATATTAGGACTAACCAATTAACATATGATGATAGCCGGCAAACCTACTAACGGCAAAATGGATTGTGTTACCTTATTTCGTTGCAAAACTTGGCCATTTTAACGACATACCGCCAATGAGATATATCGGTAGAAAATAAGTTATTGATTTTTAGAGTGTTAGATAAGTGGCTTTTGGATTGCACCAGGTGGTTCATAACAAATATCATAAATTATGAACACGTTAAACCAAAAAATAGCCATCGTCGCCGGCGCGGACAGCGGCATGGGTTATGCTACGGCAAAACTATTTAAAGCAAAAGATGCAACCGTTTTAGTTACCGGCAGAAATTCGTCGACGATTAACAAGGTAGCATCAGCGTTAGCGGTAACCGGTTACAAATCACGCCACCGAGATCTAAACTCCCGTAAATCTTCTTTTATCACCGGTACAAAAATCCCCATCAACGATGGTTTTTTTGTCAACCCGGTAGTGCAATAAATCTGAACCAGTTATGAAAAAAATTAATTCAAAAACCGTGGTATTTATTACCGGCGCCTTTGTAAGTAGTGATTGCTGGGCCGAATGGAAAAGCTATTTTGAAGAACGAGGCTATGAAACATTTGCACCGGCCTGGCCATACAAAGATGCCCCCGCCTGCACATTGCGCCAGCTACACCCTGATGCCGATGTTGCCAGCCAGCGCCTGGATAAGCTGACCTCTTATTTCAGGGACTTTGTGAAGTCACTGCCGGAAAAACCCATCCTGATCGGCCACTCTATGGGCGGCCTTATCACCCAGTTATTGTTGCAAAACGGGCTGGCAGCAGCGGGTATCGCCATTCATTCGCTTCAGCCGCAGGGCATATTTACTTTCAGGTTCTCCTTTTATAAAGCCGGCTGGCCCGCGCTGGGTTTTTTTACCGATACCCGCAAAACCTACCTGATGTCTTTCCCCGAATGGCAATATGCTTTCACAAATGGTATGCCTTACGAAGTGCAAAAGGATGCTTATTACAAACTATTGGTGCCGGAGTCGAAGCTGCTGGTGCGCGATGCCACAACGCCTGCTGCTAAGGTGGATTTTGCAAAGCCGCACGCACCACTCCTTTTTCTCTCTGGTAGCCAAGACAATTTCATTCCGGCCTCGCTCAACTATACAAACTATAAAAAATACAGCCATGCCCAGTCTGTGGCCGATTACAAGGAATTCCCCGGGCGAAACCATTTTGTGTTGGGCCAGCCGGGCTGGCAGGAGATAGCAGAATATATTTTAAACTGGTTAACAAAAAAATAAGACCATGAAAAAATTACTAACCTTATTGTTCCTGGTAACGTTGCTAACAGCCGCAGCTCAGCAAAAAGCCGACCTGATAGTTTACAACGGAAAAATAGCGACGATGGCCCGCCCGGGCGAATTTAAACAAGCGATTGCTGTAAAAAATGGCTTAATCCTGGCGACAGGCAGCACCCAGGCTATCTTTAAAACCTATAAAAGTAATTCAACTAAGCTGGTTAATGCTGCCGGCAAAACCGTTATTCCGGGACTGAATGACAGTCATATGCATGCAATCAGGGAAGGCCTGAACTTTAATATGGAGCTGCGATGGGACGGCGTTAAAACGCTTAAACGCGCCATGGAAATGCTGAAGGAGCAAGCCGCAAGGACACCGCCCGGGGCCTGGGTGAAAGTGGTTGGCGGCTGGAATGAATTCCAGTTTGCCGAAAAAAGGCAGCCAACCATCGATGAGATAAATGCCGCAGTTCCTGACAAGCCTGTGTTCATTACTTACCTCTACGGCAAGGCTTTCTTGAATAAAAAGGGTATTGAGACGCTGGGTTACGACAAACATACCGACTATCCCGGCAGTTTGATTGAGCTTGATGAACAAGGCAACCCCACCGGTTTGTTGTATGCTAAAGAAACCCCGATGGCTATTTACCGCACGCTGGCACTCACCGGCAAACTTACGCCCGAAGAACGAGTTAACAGTTCTGAACATTTTTACCGCGAGATTAACAGCTTCGGTATCACCAGTGTTGTAGACGCCGCCGGCGGATCACAAAATTATGATGCCGATTACCATGCCTCATTAGCGCTGGCCAAGGCCGGGAAGCTAACTGTACGCACCGCCTATTATTTATTTGCGCAACAAAAAGGTAAGGAATTAGCCGATTACGAAAAATGGATAGGGCAAACTTATCCAAATAAGAATGATCATATCCTTATGGCCAATGGCTATGCGATGGAAGGAGCCGGTGAAAACCTCATCGCCTCGGGTGCCGACTTTGAGAACTTTCTGGAACCGCGCATAATACTGGCCCCGGAAATGGAAAGCGACCTGGAGCCGGTTATCCGGTTATTGGTTAAAAACCGCTGGCCGTTTCGCCTGCATGCCACCTACGGCGAATCCATTGACCGCATGCTGAACGTGTTTGAAAAAGTGAATAAAGACACGCCTTTTAATGGCCTGCGCTGGTTCTTTGACCATGCCGAAACCATCACTGATACTGAACTGGCCCGTGTAAAAGCGTTGGGCGGGGGGATAGCCGTACAGTTCCGCATGTATTATCAGGGCGAACTATATAACAAAATGTACGGACAGCCTAAAACCCAGTTGCCACCCATCAAAAAAATGCTGGCCATGGGCATTCCTGTGGGTATGGGCACCGACGCGCCTCGTATTTCAACCTATAACCCATGGATGGCCTTGCATTGGTTGCTAACCGGTAAAACCATTGGAGGTATGCAGTTTTGGCCAAAAGACCAGGTGCTGGATAAGTTCACTGCCCTAAAACTTTATACCTCAGGCAGCGCATGGTGCTCGGGTGAGCAGGACGTTAAAGGCAAACTTGTGAAAGGTATGTATGCCGATATGGTCATTCTTTCTGACGATTATTTTAGTGCAACTCCAGAAAAGGTAAAGCATATTTCGTCGCTGATAACCATTGTTAACGGCAACATAGTATACGCTGCTGGTAAATATGCCGCGCGATGCCCACCAATAGCGCGCGCAATTCCAGATTGGTCGCCAATTAATTATTACGGAGCTTACCAAAGATAAAAACCAAGTTCAAATCAATATGAAAACAACATTTATCAGATTGTTAACGGCCTGCCTGGTGCTCAGCAGCAGCGTTTTTGCCCAAATGCCGCCCGTGGTGCCTATCTGGGACGCCAATAAAGTCACCCTCGGCCTGCACAAAGTGGCAACGGATATTTACGCTATCATCCCGACTACTGCAGAAACAGAAACAACTAAAGGTATTCCTCAGGCTACTACAGGTGGTTTTATCGTCGGAGATAAAGGAGTGCTGCTGATCGAGGTGATGATGACTAAGCGGCTTTACGACCAGGAAGTGAAACTCATCCGATTGGTGACGGATAAGCCCATTATCTATGCGGTTAACACCAGCGATCATGGCGATCATTGTTTCAGTAATTACTTACTTCCTCCTTCTACCCGCATCATTCAAAATGAATTTGCCAGGAATAACCTTTCAAAAAACTATGATGGCATTAAAACATTTATGGTCGGGCTTTTCGGCACCGGTAGGGAAATTGAAAATACTATTTTCCGGACGGCGGATATCGTGATCCCGAAGAACAGTGATCTTAAGGTAGATATGGGCGGTGGCAAGATTGTTGAACTTCTGAACATTAGCCCTGCGCAGTCTCAGGCCGATTTGTTTGTGTGGATGCCCAATCAAAAGATATTCTGGGCCGGTAACCCCTTCATCGCTGAAAGTCCTGCTATCCCCTGGTTATTCGATGGTGTCTTTTTGGAGCCTGTCGTTAACCTCAAAAAAGTATACGACTTTTTACCTGACGATGCCATTATTATTCCCGGCCATGGCCGCATTACCAATAAAGCCGGTATTAAATATACGATTGATTACGTCGAAAAATTAAAAAGCGAAGTAGAAGCGGCGGTTGACAAAGGCTTGAGCCTGGAACAAACCAAAACGGCGGTGCCGATGAAAGAGTTCGATAAAGGTTATGTGTTGTTCAATTGGCTGCACTACAATTTCAACCTCCCTAATGCCTATAAAGACATTAGCAATAACAAGAATAAATAATCATAATTCCATATCAAAAACAATAAAACTATGAAAATCAGAACAACAATGAAACAGCTATTGGTTACCCTGCTGTTCTCGGCTTTAATTGCCAATGTTTTCGCGGCGGTTACTCCGGCTAACCCTCCGTCAAATTTTAAGCATCAGTATGCGACCGTAAACAATGTGAAGATCCATTACGTGATTGGCGGAAAGGGTGAGCCTTTGCTGCTGATACACGGCTTTGGCCAAAACTGGTATATGTGGAACAGGCTGCTGCCCGAGTTATCAAAACACTATACCGTTATCGCACCCGATATGCGCGGCGTTGGTGAATCGGGTAAGCCAGCCGGTGGTTACGATAAAAAGAATATGGCAGTGGATATGCATGAACTGATGAAAAAATTGGGCTATCAGCGTATTAACCTCGCCGGTCATGACATCGGATTGATGGTGGCTTATGCTTATGCAGCCCAGTATCCAGGTGATGTAAAAAAACTGGTTTTGATGGATGCATTGTTACCCGGCATTGAGCCTGTTTGGAGCCAGGTTAAAGCCCAGGCCTGGTGGTTTGGTTTTTTTGCACAGCCGCATGCGGGAGAATTGGTTTCCGGTAAAGTCCGCGTATTTTTTACCGACTTCTGGCCCGTTGTAGGTTTTCAAAAAAACGCTTTTACCAAGGGAGAGACTGCTGAATTTATCAGGGCTTATTCTGTACCCGGCGCTACCACCGGTGCATTCCATTGGTTTGGGTATTTTAACCAGGACGGCAAAGACAATGTTGAATTTGCCAAGAAAAAACTGCCGATGCCTGTGCTGGCTATGGGTTCAGATCATTTTGCCGGAGCATTCCTGGCAACACACATCAGCTTGGTGGCTACTAACGTGCAGGAATCTGTCATCAAAGATTCGGGACACTGGGTTGTGCAGGAAAACACACCGCAGGTTCAAAAAGACCTGCTAGCATTTTTAATGAAGTAATTATTAAGTCCGGGCATCAACAATTGGCCTTATGTAGCTGTTAAACAGGGAGCAGTTATCACAATACGGGCGTATAATAAGAAGGTTCAACCCAATTCAACGATGTTGAGCATGGTAAGGAGCATAGGCCGGGTACATCTGGCTTTTGTTTTCTCAAGTAAATAACAATATTAGTTTTATATCGCATTAATTTTTAAATATTATGGACCTGAAGTTACAAAACAAAAAAGCGCTGGTCACTGGCTCTACCGCCGGTATAGGCTATGCCATTGCTCTTCAATTAGCTAAGGAAGGCGCCGAAGTTATTGTCAATGGTCGCACTACAGAACGGGTGGATAAAGCAGTAGCACAAATTAAAACCGAAAGCGCCAATGATAAGGTAAGCGGCATAACTGCTGATTTTAAGAGCCTCGAATCTATTAACAATTTGATTAGTCAATTACCACAGGTAGACATCCTGATTAATAATGTGGCCATCTTTGAACCGAAAGCATTTGTTGACATTACCGACGAAGACTGGCTGCGCTTTTATGAGATTAATGTCATGAGCGGCATCCGTTTATCCCGTGCCTATTTTCCTAAAATGTTAGCTGTCGGCTGGGGAAGGATCATCTTTATTTCAAGCGAATCAGCTGTACAGATCCCGGAAGAAATGATCCATTACGGTATGACCAAAACCGCCCAGTTGGCTATAGCCCGCGGTCTGGCTGAATTGACCAAAGGCACCGAGGTTACAGTTAACTCTGTGTTACCCGGCCCCACCATGTCAGAAGGAGTAGGTGACTTTATTGAAAACCTGGCGAAGGATCAAAACAAGACCATAGCTGAGGTGGAAGCCGATTTCTTCAAAACGGTACGGCCTACATCTATCATTCAACGGTTTCTTAATACCAGCGAAGTAGCAAACATGGTTACCTACCTGGCCAGTCCGCTGGCCTCGGCAACCAATGGCGCTGCTGTCAGAGCCGAAGGTGGATTGCTAAAGGGCATAGTGTAAGAAAAATCCCGCATTTTTTTCGATCATTTACTAAAGCCGTGGAATAGTTCCATGGCTTTTTTGTCATTCCAACGAGGCGGGCTGGTGTATTAGATATTAAATTTTCAATTTGTTAATTGCTTTGGCTATTCCTCCGGTTGTGCTGCCCGAAAGTTTTAGTCGACCTGTATCAATGCCAGAGCTTTCCCTGATACGCCTCATACCTTGCAGATTTATGCTTAGGATTGCACCGGATGCAATCTTTTTGCAGAAGTGTGCCCGGTTATCGTTAATACTGATAACGACAGGAAAGCCGTCAACTACGGTAAAAGCACAAATCACACTGAAACAAGGTATAATATCAGCATTTTTGAGCAAATCCCGGTAAATGAGTGCTCCTCTGTATATTTTTCGTCGGTGCGACGAGGACAATTTCTCAAATTATTGTTTGAGTTTTCTGGAGCAAAGTTCCTGTGGTAGGAAGCTATCCCTGTTATTCCGGTTCCTTATCAGCCTCGGCAAGTAGGTTCGGCTTTAAAGCAACCAACGTGACCAGGATCATACCCGATACTGACCGTCATCATGTTCTTTACCACTGGTTTAGTCGTTATTTGACTTTATGATTTACATCTTTTATTAATTATTGAAGTTATGAAAACAGATATTCAAATTCAAAAAGACGTGATGGATGAACTGAAATGGCAGCCATTTTTAAATTCATCAGAAATTGGCGTTGCCGTTAAGAACGGCATAGTGACCCTGTCAGGGACCCTGGATTCCTACGCCAAAAAATTAGATGCCGAAAGAGCGGCAAAAAAAGTAGCCGGTGTTAAGGCGATAGCCGAAGATATCCGGATTGGCGTATCGCCCGGCGCCGGTAAAACAGATGCGGAGATTGCCGAGGCGGTTTTTAACACCCTTAAATGGCATTCTGCCGTTCCGGAGGAAAAAATTAAAATAAAGGTAGAAGATGGCATAGTAACGCTGGAAGGTGAACTGGAGTGGGAATATCAGCGGGTGAATGCAAAAAAGGCCATTCAATCCCTTTCCGGCGTGCGTTCGGTAATTAACCTGATCACGATTAAACCGAAGTTAAACGCATTTGACATGGAACAAAAAATCATGGCTGCCTTTCGCAGAAACGCCACTGTTGATGCCAGCAAAGTAAACGTTAGCACAATTGGCAACAAGGTTGTTTTGACAGGTAAAGTGCGCTCATTTGCCGAAAGCGAAGATGCGGAAGATGTAGCCTGGGCGGCACCCGGCGTTTATCACGTTGAAAACAAACTGACCGTTGAAGAGCCTGAATATGCATTTTAATTCACCATTAAATTAAAGATCATGAAACGATTTAAAATAGCACTTATACTGGCAACGCTCTTAACCGGCGCTGCCGTGCGGTCATTCGCGCAAGTTATCCTCCCCGAAGTGAAGATCATCGCATCAACTTATAAATACCTGAATGCAACTGATAACCGCGAAATGGCGCAACCTGTGAGGATGCTGGAGTTTAAAGCGGCGGCTTACGATGTAAAAAAGTCGGAATTTTACGACGATGATTATGACGGATATTATATATCTTTTTTTATCCCCGATGGAAAGATTCTGGCTGCCTACGATAAAAATGGCAAGCTGCTTCGTACCGCGGAAAAATTCAAGAACACCAAGCTGCCCGCTGCAGTAAAGGACGCCGTTACCCAACGGTTCCCTAACTGGCATATTTCGGAGGACGTTTACCAGGTTCATTATTTTGACCAGAAAGAGAAAGCAGATAAAACCTTTAAGCTGCTGCTGCAAAACGGCGATAAGCGCATGAAAGTAAAATTGAATGGAGAAGGAAAATTCATTTAACCCTTAACGGAAACCAAACAATCAAACAGCTTTCGTGAACAACGTTCGCGAAAGCTGCCTCTTAAATATAGAAGATATGAAAAAGATCATGATCGCACTCGGCGCAGAAAAAACAGAGCAGCAAAGTACCGCCTTTGCATGTTACCTGGCACGGCTAACCGGCTCCCGGCTAACAGGAGTTTTCCTGGAAGATTTACCCACAGAAAATGTTCCAGGGGTAAAATTTGCCTACGGCAGCGTGTTTGTGGAAACCATTGACACGGGCAACGTACCTGAAACAGAATTTAAGGGCCGGGCTGTTGCCGAAAATATTAGCGCATTTAAAAGGTACTGCGAAGAACAGGGTGTTGACTGCCAGATACACCGCGATCAGGGTGTTCCTGATGCGGAACTGATAGGCGAGAGCCGATATGCAGACATTATTATTACCCCGCCTGGATTGTTTGCATCCTCGCCGCTTGAGGTGCCTGCCGGTTTAGTAAAGGAGTTGCTGGCCAAGTCTGAATGCCCGGTTATGATCGCTCCGCACCATGCCGAACCGGTCAATAAGATCCTGTTCGCCTATGATGGAAATGCGTCATCGGTATTTGCGATTAAGCAATTCACTTATTTATTCCCCGAATTAAAAGACGCCGAAATCACTGTATTGCAAGCGAACAAGGATGCCGTATTCAGCGAGGATCAGAAAGAAAAACTGTACGAATACCTGAAAGAACATTACCACCGTATCGATTTTAAAGACCTTCGCGGTAAACCGGAAGATGAGCTGTTTGATTATACACTGCGGCAGAGTAGTGCCTGCCTGGTCATGGGTGCCTTTGGCCGCAATTGGTTATCAAGGTTGTTTAAAGCCAGTACGGCCGACCTGCTGATCAAAATCAACAACCTGCCGGTTTTTATTGCCCATCCTGTGGTTTAATAAAATTAAGTAACACACATCTGCATTAATTCCAAAATCATGAAAAAAATAAGCGCAGTATTTGATGGATTAAAATTCGCGGATAGTACGCTGGCTTACGCTATAAAACTGGCCGAAAGCAGCAGGGCGCTTCTCTCTGGTGTATTCCTGGAGTCATTGCTGTATAACAGTTACCAGCTGGATGACCTCATCGGGAGCAGCGGGCTGTCTGAAGTGAAAATTAAACATCTTTTGGAAAAGGATAAAGCTACCCGGGATAAATCGGTCGGAATCTTTGAACAGGCCTGCAAAAAAGCACATATCAGCTATGCCATACATCGCGATCAAGGTTTTTCTTTACAGGAAGTACTTAAAGAAAGTATTTATAGCGACCTGCTGCTAATTAACGTAGAAGAAACGTTCAGCCATGTGCGTGTCCAGCCTCCTACACATTTTATCCGGGAGCTGCTTGCAGCAACGCAATGCCCGGTCTTTATTACACCCCGGGATTACCAGGAGATTGAAAAAGTAGTGCTGCTTTATGATGGCAAGCCGCCGGCTGTATATGCAATAAAGATGTTCAACTATATGATGCCCTGGCTGCGCAGTAAGCCAATTGAAGTGGTTTCGGTAGCCGATGACGGCGATGTGGCCGAACTTCCTGATGAAGCTTTGGTTAAGGAATTTATTGCCTGTCATTATCCGGCGGCAAGCTATGCCTTGTTGAACGGTAACCCTGAGGAAGAGCTGACCACCTTTCTTAAAAGCCGTAATAAACATACCCTTGTTGTGTTAGGGGCCTATCAGCGCGGAGGTGTTTCCCGCTGGTTTAAATCCAGTATGGCCGACAAACTTATAAAAGAAATAGAAGCGCCCTTGTTTATAGCTCACCACTAACCCCAAAACTCATGGAAAAGATACTCGTGACTACCGACCAATCCGCTAATTCAAAAGCGGCAATTCGCTTTGCTATTAAGCTGGCCAAACAACGCCAGGCTGAATTAGTTATTCTGCATGTTTACCATCTTTTAAAACCTTTCAAATGGACAGCGGAAGCCTTTGATCAATATATTGTGCAATTCAGAGAAAAAACGATTGAAGAACTATCCTCATTTATTGTCGAAATTTATAAGGCGATAGAAGAGCCCGAAATCACTTACCAATTGGCCCTGGTATCCAACGTTGATGTGGTGGATGGGATCAGGGATTATGCCAGTAAGCATAGTTGTGACTATGTATGCATCAGTACCCGCGGCGCAGGCACGCTAACTAAAATATTCGGTACACATACCGCCAAACTGATTAGCAGTTCTGCAGTACCTGTTTTGTGCATACCAAGTTCTTATCATTTAAAAGAATTAAAACACATTCTTTATGCATCGGATATGACCGATTACGAAAACGAATTGAAAAAGGTAGTTGATTTTGCGAAGCCCCTTGGGGCCAGCGTAGCCATGATGCATATTTCATACCCCTATGAATTTGCGTTTGATAAGGAACTTGCGGAAGCCACGCTACAAAAAAAAGCTTCCTATCCAGTGAGTTTGTTAACCCCCAAAAGAGACATCAACCATGCTTTGCTGGAAGATATGGACCAGGCCATCAAGGCCAGCAAACCATCACTCCTTGTATTATTTACCCATCAGTCAAGGTCAATGTTTGAGAAATTATTCTTTCCATCCAATGCTGAAGAATATTCTTTTTACGGCAAAATCCCCTTACTTACTTTCAATAAAAGCGAAGAAAGTAAATGAAATACCCAATAGATCATCCCTTTTCTTTAACGGCAACGGAGGTGGTCGGGTTGGCTCAAACAAATAGCAATACAGGGATTTCTGAACATGAGGCCACGAAACGCCGTAAAGCCTATGGCCCCAATGCTTACCAAACGCAAAAACTAAAAAGCCGATGGTTGATATTGCTGGCCCAGTTCAGGAGCCCCATTGTTTATCTTCTGGTTTTTGGCGCAGCCGTTTCGCTGTACTTTAAAGACCGGTTAGAAACCATGTCTATCCTGGTGGTTATCATCATTAACGCCATGATTGGTTTTTTTATGGAAATGCAGGCACGCAGTTCAATGAACGCCCTGAAAAAAATGGAAGTGATACGGGCCAAAGTGATTCGCAACGGCGAAGCCAGGCCGATTCCGGCTGATGAGCTGGTGCCCGGCGACCTGGTTTTGCTTGAGGCTGGAGATATGGTCCCTGCAGATGGACGCCTGGTTGCTGTAAGCAGGCTACAATGCGATGAATCCCCGCTAACCGGTGAATCACTTCCGTCTGATAAAATAACAGAACGGCTAAAGGAAGATAGCAGTATTGGTGACCAGCGAAACATGGTTTTTAAAGGCACTTCTGTAATGAACGGAAACGGGAAAATGGTGATTACTGGGATAGGCGCAAATACACAGTTAGGTGTAATTACCGCTTTGGTTGAAAGTTCGGCCGAAACGATTACCCCGCTGGATAAAAAGCTGAACAAGTTAAGCCGGAAACTAATCTGGATTACCCTGACCATGACCGTTATTTTTGCGGTAACAGGGTTTATACAAGGCAATGCTTTCCTGACTATTATAGAAACCTCCATTGCGCTGGCTGTTGCTGCGATACCTGAGGGCTTGCCAATTGTAGCGACTGTTGCCTTGGCATACGGCATGTTGCTGATGGCCAGGCGAAATGCCATTGTAAAGAAAATATCCGCCGTAGAAACGCTGGGCAGTACCGGGGTGATCCTGACGGACAAGACCGGCACCCTGACAGAAAACAAGATACATGTGGATACGTTTGCGTTTCCGGAGGAAAGTGTTAAGGTTCATATCGAAAATAACCTCCTGAAATTTCCGGGTGGCACTATCAAGTTGAGCGCCGAAAACTTGGATAAACTCTTATTAGCTGGGATTTTGTGCAATAACGCTGATGAAACGACAGGGGATCCCGTGGAAGTGGCATTAATGCAGATAGCCATAGCTACGGGGTTAGATACCGACGAATTAATTAAGCAATACGTACGGATTGGCGAGGTGCCATTTAACTCGGAAATTATGATGATGTGCACCCTGCACCAAACGCCGTCCGGATATTTTGCCGCGGCTAAAGGTTCGGTTGAACGGCTGTTAGAAAAATGCAGCCAAATACAATCGGGGGCATTCTTCAAGGCTCTTGACAACGAATCCCGTAATGCCATACTTTTAAAATCTGAGAAGATGGCTGCCAGCGGCCTGCGGGTGTTGGCATTTGCCTACCGGCTGGACGATGCGCTTACCAGGCATAACTATTTGAATGATCTGATTTATATTGGTATGGCTGGTTTTATTGACCCGCCCCGGATAGACATCAAAGGAGCAATCCTGGCTTGTAGAAATGCAGGAATTAAAGTGGTGATGATTACAGGTGATCATCCGCAAACCGCATTAAACATTGCCCGTAAGGTAGGTTTGATTGATGGTAACAGCAAAGACGTAATCACCGGAAAAGAACTGCCTGAAAATGCTTTCCTGACTAAAGCATGGAGACATCGGGTATTGGGCACTGCTGTTTTTGCACGCACTTCCCCCAGGCAAAAATTGGAAATAGCGGAGGTCTTCCAACAGGCCGGATTTGTAGTTGCCATGACAGGTGATGGTGTAAACGATGCGCCAGCGTTAAAAAAAGCAGATGTAAGTATTGCCATGGGCCAGCGGGGAACACAGGTGGCTAAAGAAACAGCCAGTATCATATTGAAAGACGATTCGTTCACTTCCATAGCCCGGGCAGTTGCACACGGCCGCGAGATATTTCAAAACATACAAAAGTTTGTGGTATACCTGGTGTCCTGTAACCTGAGCGAGATATTTATAGTTACTATTTTAGGTGTTATCACTCCCGCAGCTACCTTATTGCCGCTACAGATCCTTTTCTTAAATATGGTGACCGACATCTTCCCTGCACTTGCACTGGGTTTGGGTACGGGCGATACTACCGTAATGCTACGGCCCCCGCGCGATCCCCAAAAAGATATCATCACCAACAAAAAATGGCGGGTTATAGCGCTATACGCAGCTGTCGTCGCCTCCACGGTTATCCTTGCGGTTGTTTATGCCAGTAAAGTGCTGCACAGCGATGATAGTACCTGCAATAATGTAGCGTTTATTACTCTTACCTTCGCCCAGTTATTTCATGTGTTCAACATGTCATCGAAAGGTTCCGGCTTTTTGAATAATGAGATCACGAGGAACAAATGGGTATGGATTGCTATTTTGCTCTGCAGCGGCCTTATCCTGATGGTTTATGCTGTGCCTGGCCTGCGGTTGGTTTTAGGGCTTTCTGTACTTCCTTTTAAAGTGTGGCTGACCGCTATATGTGTTAGCCTGTTGCCGTTAGCTATTTTTCAGGTTCATAAAGCTATCCAAAAAATGGTACACTAAATTTGCAGCTCGCTTTTTACCGGCCGTTCGTCGCCCAGCAGTACACCCCATTGCTTATAATTTTCAGTACGGTCAAACATGATTTTTAAAATAGAAAGCACCGGCATTGCCAGGAACATCCCCGACAAGCCCGCCATAACACCGCCAACGATAATACCAACGATAGAAACAAGCGGGTTGATTTTTACCTGCGAACCCACAATACGCGGCATAAGGATATTATTGTCCAGAAATTGTACTGCTGTAATGGCTCCTAATACGATCAGCACATCCAAAAGGCTCTCTGATGAAGCCAGGGTAAGGAGTACGCTCAAAATATTGCCAATTAATGCACCAAGGTAGGGTATCAGGTTTAGAAAAGCGAAGATGATACCAATGAGTAAGGCGTTGCGGATACCGAAAAGCCACAATGTGCCCCCTAAAAGAACAATGATGTAGGTAATCTGTATCAACAATCCCACCAGGTAGCTTTTAATCATTTTTTCGGTCTGCCGTACAATCTCTTCTACATTTTGGTATTCATCTTTTTTAAACCACATCAGCAGGAACTTTAAAAAAAGGTTCCGGTACAGGATGATAAAGTAGATATAAATAGGCAGTAAGCCTATAAATATAATGATGCCCGATAAAGATCCGGCTGCACCACTCAATACGCCGCCCAACGAACTGAATAGTTTTTTGCTCTGCTCATTAATGAATTTAACTTGCTCTGCCGGGGAATAGCCAAATGAACGGCTTATCCAGATACTCAGGTCATCCAGGTGCTTGGCTACGGTACGTTGGATCTGCGGAAAATCATCCAACAAGGCCCCCAGTTGACTTGAGAACAGCCAAATGATTAACACCACTACGATGGTTAATAATAAAATTGGTAAAAAAACAGCTACCACTTCAGGTACCCTTATTTTTTTAAAAAACCGGAATACAGGCAAAAGTACCAAACTGAAAAAAAAAGCCATTAATAAGGGCATGATGATGGTATTCCCAACAACAACGATCGTTCCTAAAACAAACAGACCAATGAGCTCTATGGCCCGTTTCACGGATTCCGGCATTACTTTTACCATGGGGTGCAGTTTTTGCGCTCTTGCGGGGATTAGCCGGTTTACGAGCTTTTCGACTTAATATTTTCTTACCAAATGTCATCATTTGCAGGTGCTATTTTGCCAACTGGCATCAGGTGAATTAATGATCATAATCATTATTTACGGCAAAACCAGCTGGACAGGGCAAATTGGCAACGGGGGCAAATAGATTGGCGTTTTCAAGCTAATAATTGTCATTCAGGCTATTTTATATCGAAACGCATGCAGATAAAGCATTTTTTTCGTTTGGGATAAACATTTATTAAATATACCCCCTGTATTTGACCCCATAACCGCCTTTCTCTCCGTTTTTTTCGGGCGACTTTTATGGCTTCTTCAAAGGCAATAATTATTGACGTAATGGAGGGCTGCCCCGGTGTCAGGTACACGCCGCAAGTTTTAACTTTTATATTTAATGAAAAAAAGAATTATTAAACTGTTTTTATTGTTGCTTTGTATTGTAAGCCGTGTAAATGCCCAACTTATTACTTACAAAGCTCCTGTTGGCGCTGCCTTAACTACCGATTTTATAGTAAAAGTAAGGCAAAAGGGAGGTGAATGGAAAACACTGCCTACATATAAGGCTACAGTTACCAATATAGTTAACACCAAAAGTGAACATCAAGCTACCTCTTTTGCATATTTTGATTTTTCGGGTACTGTAGAGGTTGCTGTTACTTACAATAAAGGTGCCGTTGAACAAGCCAGGGTGAGACCATTGGGCTTTGGTATAGTCCCCAGGATACAATTTAACACACTCTCCTTTTTTCTGGATAAGCCCCGTAATCTTTCAGTTGAAATAAATGGGGATATACTTCATAACCTCCAGTTATTCGCAAACCCGGTTGAAACTTTCCATCCGTCACCGGCCGACACCAATATAACCTATTTTGGCCCTGGGATACACCAGGTAGGTGTTCTTAAGGCGCGGTCAAACCAAACCATCTACCTGGCAGGCGGTGCTATTGTACAGGGGCAAATACTTATCAGTAAAGCCGAGAACGTTCGTATTTTGGGACGTGGAATTTTAACTCAGCTGCCCGTGTTTCAGAAGCAAAATGCCGGCAAAGCCGAGCCTTCGGCCGTACAGGGCTCCCGTAACGACCAGTTGACTGTAGCGTTTTCAAAAAACGTTGAAGTGGATGGCATCATCGTTTTGCCACATAAGTATAGTATACTTATCGGCCAGTCGGCAGGTGTGAAGATCAGTAATTTTAAGTCAATCAGCTTTGAAGGCAATGCCGATGGTATTGATGTTTTTTGCAGCTCGGACGTTGCCATCAGCGATATTTTTATGAGAAACTCAGACGATTGCATAGCTATTTACGGTCATAGGTGGAATTATTATGGCAATACCAAAAATATCTCAGTTTCCAATGCTACACTTTGGGCAGATGTTGCCCACCCCATACTGATTGGCACTCATGGCGATACCGACAAGCCGGACACACTTGAAAATATGACTTTTAAGAATATTGACGTCCTGGAACAGCACGAGCACCAGATAGATTACCAGGGTTGTATTGCGCTGAATGCCGGAGACAGTAACCTGTTAAACCAATTGCGATTCGAAAATATAAGGGTCGAAGATTTCAGAGAAGGGCAACTTGTTAATATCAGGGTAATGTTTAATCACTATTACAATACTTCGCCGGGCAGAGGAATACAAAATGTATATTTTAAAAATGTTGATTTCAATGGACATCACTCCAATATTTCGGTCATCGCGGGCTACGATAATGAACGCCGGATAAAAAATGTTGTATTTGAAAATTTAAAGATCAACGGGGTAAGCATAGCAGATGATATGCCAGGGAAGCCAGGTTATTATAAAACAGGGGATATGGCGAATATCCTTATCGGGGAACATACCGATGGCATTCGCTTTATTGCGACTAAGGACAAATAGTTAAATTAAGCCGATATTATCAGACATTCTGCTGCCCGTTCATAGGAAGCTCGGGCAGTAGGTTGGTACATTCAAAAAATGTCAACATAAAAGTTAGTGACGCCCGGAAAATCGAATTAAACAAAAGACCTATTTATCCGCCGGGTTTTTCTTTTTATTTGCCAACATGTCCATCATTTTTAATAAACGTTCGTTCCTGGTTTTTTCCTGTTTGGCGGTCAGTATCCAAAGCACGTACTCTTTTTTATTGCTGTACGATAGCTGTTGGTACCAGGCCATAGCCGCGGGTTGTTGTTCAAGGGTGGTTTTTATATAGTGCGGAAGGGTAATAACTTTGTTGTCAACGTCAACATAAGCGTTATGCTCATTATTACGGATGCCATCGTTTCGCCCTTCGGATACTTTTACCTTATCGTGGGGGCGGAAACGTAACGCAGTCCAGGTTTCATTTACGGCGGCAGATGCAACCGGGCGCAGACCATAAACGGCAGGTTCGGTCCAGCTGCTCATCATCTCCAGATCGGTGGCAATTTTAGAAGTTTTTTTTGGGTAGATGATCCAGAAAACAGCATCGTCATTTAATACCGGGATAATTACTTTCAGCTCTGATGCCAATTCCTGGCTGTTGATGATAAATAAAAGTATCCCGTTAAAACTGCCGACGGTATTAAAAACAATTTCGGCATCATCGGGTAGCGGCAATAAGCTATCCAGAAAATTAGCAGGTGCGTTATGCAACAACCAGCGTGAATTGGGTTTTATCTGGAGTTTTTTTGTTAAGGCGCTCATTTTTGGTATCAAGTAGTTAGTATCAAGTATCAAGATAAAAGAACTATTGTTACAAACTTAAAAGAAAACCATGAACCATCAACTATGAACCATGATCTATGAGCCAATAGCCAGCTTGGCAAAAAAGTCCCACAGTACAATGCCGGCGGATACTACAATATTAAAAGAGTGTTTGGTGCCAAACTGGGGAATTTCGATACAGGCGTCTATGGATTGCATAACCTCGTCGCTTACGCCGTTTACCTCGTTGCCAAATATGAGGGCGTACTTTTGGGCAGGATCGGGAACGAATTCATTGAGCATGGTGCTGTTTTCAGCTTGCTCAACGGCAATAATCTGGTAGCCCTCGCCGCGCAATTGTTCAACAGCCTGTAACGGTGTTTCGTAATAGGTCCAGTTTACAGACAGGGTGGCGCCGAGTGCGGTTTTTTCAATTTCGCGGTGTGGCGGCTGGGCGGTGATTCCGCAAAGGCAAATTTGCTCAACCGCAAAACCATCTGAAGTACGAAAAATGGAACCGATATTGTGCATGCTACGCACATTATCCAATACTACGGCAACCGGTAACTTAGCCTGTTCCTTAAACTCATCAACCGATGCCCGGTTCAGCTCATCTAACTTTAGTTTACGCATTTTTTTATTTGTCCATAGTCTATGGTCCATAGACCATGGACAAAAGTATAAAAAGGGAATTAAATAGCTACTTCGTTTAACAAGCCAACGCCATTACCTATTAATGAGCTATATACCGAGGGTGCGTAACCTATTTTGCTGGTATAGTATTCGGTAACGCCTTTGCTATAGTCTTCAAAGGCATCGCCTTTTACCAAAGCTATGGCGCAGCCGCCAAAACCTGCCCCTGTCATGCGGGCACCGGCTACGTTGGGGTTGGTTTTACTGTATTCGGCAACGGTATCAAGTTCAATGCCGCTTACCTCGTATAAATCGCGCAATGAATCATGCGAAGCGTACATCAGCCTGCCAAATTCATCAAGGTTATTGCCGGCCAATGCTTTGGCAGCGAGTTTTACCCGGTCGTTCTCTTCAATAACGTGTTTGGCGCGTTTAAGTACTGTAGGATTGGTAATCAGGTGCTGGTATTTGCCGAAGGTTTCGGCATCAATATCGCATAAGTAATTGATATCCAATTCCTGCTGTAATGCTTTCAAAGCGGTTTGGCATTCTTCTACACGTTCATTGTATTTTGATTCGGCCAGTTTGCGGGGCTTGTTGGTATTGATAATGGCCAGCACATATTCGCCCAGGTTGCTGTCAACTGCTTCGTAATCAAGTGTGTCGCAGTTTAGCATCAGGGCTTTGTTTTTTTCGCCAAAGGCAACAGCAAACTGGTCCATAATGCCGCAGTTTACACCAATAAAGTTATTCTCCACCGACTTAGATAGCTTAACCAAATCAAGTTTGCTGTAACCGCTGTTAAAAATATCATTCAACGCAAAAGAGGTAACCACCTCGATAGAGGCCGACGACGACAGGCCCGAACCGATGGGGATATCGCCGTAAAAAAGCATGTCAAGTCCTTTCAAATCATGGCCTTCCTGTATAAAGCTGTTGATTACACCAATTGGGAAATTAAACCAGGTTTCGCCAACTTTTTTATATGACGCCTGTAAGGGGGTATCTTGCTGCTCATTGAAATTTAAGCTCCTGAAACGGAAAACACCATCCTCATTAGGCGATGTTAACAGGTAAGTGCCAAAAGTGATGGCGCAGGGCATAACCAGCCCCCCGTTATAATCGATATGTTCGCCGATAAGGTTTACGCGTCCTGGTGAGAAGTAGGCGTTGTCGGCTTCTTTATTAAAGATGTTGATAAATTCCTGGTGCAGATTATTCTTCATTATTCGGTTTATATTACAATTGGAAAACAAATATTGTAAAAATTGTCAAGTTTACATTTATAAAATTAAATTAATTTCAAAAAACATCAAATTTTAGGTAAGAAAATAGAAGTTTCGCCTGGATTTTTAATTTTATAGCTTTACATCTATCAAAAACATAAATTAACCCTATAAGTTAAATTACGACAATCAAATTTTAAACTATGAAACAATACCTGGTTACCGGCTACGATTATACCGACGAAGGTGCCCTTGAACGCCGTATGAATACACGTGCGCATCATCTTGATGGGGTTAAGGCGCTTAAAGCCAATGGCAATTTTATTGCTGCCGCGGCCTTTTTAAACGAAGAAGGTAATATGATAGGTTCGGTAATGATGCTGCAATTTGAATCGGAAGAAGAATTAAATGCCTGGAAACTGGCCGAGCCCTATGTTACCCAAAGCGTTTGGGAATCTGTAGATGTGAAACCTATTAAAGTGGCGGTTATTTAGGGAGTATCAAGTAGTAAGTATCAAGTAGTAAGACTGCTGCAACGCGCAGCTAATTTAAATAGCTTCATCTGAACGTGAAAATCTTGATACTTACTACTTGATACTAAGAACTATTCCCTTCCCACTCTCCAGCGGACCATTTGCCAATAGCCTTCGGCATCTTTGGTGTAAAATGCGGTATAGCCAATGCCCATCATATTAAAATCAAAGGCAAACTCGGTTACGGTGGGGTCATCAGGTAAAAAATTAGGAAGTACGCTATCGGCAACTAAAGCTATTTGTTCGCTTAATTCGTCTTTATCGTTTTTAACAACTTTAATTTCGGTGCTTTTTATATAATCTTCCAGGTTTTTAAACTGGTAATTGGGCGTTGGGGCAAATTCATCCTTAAGCTTGCGGGCGGCATTGAATGCGTCTGCAAGGCTTTGCTGTTTATAAGCTTCCATGGCTTTCAGTAAATCGGGAGCTGATATTTCGGACACGCCATCGGCGCCGGTGGTGTAAAAGCTGTTTAGTATTTCTTCTTTAGTTTTCATGTGCAGGGTATCACTTTAATACAAAACAAAAGGATGCAGTAAAATTAACCACATCCTGTCGCTTTTAGCCTTAAATAGCAAATTAATTACAATTGGCCAAGACTGTTCAGCACGTCCATATCGTCTTCTGATAGTTGAATATCGGCTGTTTTCATATTTTCTTCCAGGTGTTTAACGCTCGAGGTACCCGGTATCAGCAGTATATTTGGCGAATGGTGCAGCAACCAGCTTAAGGCAATTTGATGGATGGTGGCACCATGTTTACCGGCCACGCGTTTTAGTACCTCTTCGCCTTTTACGTTACCGCCGCCAAGCGGGAACCAGGGGATAAATGCAATGTTATGCTCGCGGGTATATTCGAGTTCGGCTTCCCATTTGCGGTTGTCAACACTGTACATATTTTGTACCGATACAACTTCGAAAAACTGTTGTGCCAGTTTTATATCCTGCACACTCACTTCAGATAAGCCGATATGTTTAATTTTGCCATCCTGTTGTGCCTTTTGCAATACCTCAAATGATTTTTCGGCCGGCACTTTCGGGTCAATGCGATGCAATTGGTACAGGTCAATCCTTTGCAGTTTAAGGCGTTTGAGGCTTCCTTCAAGGGCCTGGTTTAAATGCGCGGGCGACGAATCAATTGGCCATTCGTTTGGGCCGGTACGTAACAAGCCCCCTTTTGTTCCAATAACCAGGTCGGCGGGGTAGGGTACAAGCGCTTCGGCAATCAACTCCTCTGACACAAAGGGGCCATAGCTATCGGCAGTATCAATAAAATTTACGCCCAGTTCAACAGCGCGTTTCAACACACGAATGCACTCTTTTTTATCGTTGGGCGGCCCCCAAATACCCTGGCCGGTAATGCGCATGGCGCCATATCCCAGGCGGTTTATTTTGAAATCGCCGCCTAAAATGAAAGTTTTTTCAAATGAACTTGTTGTTGTAGCCATATTGTTAATATTGATTATAAGTTGAACTCAAATACTGCGGTATTGTTTGGTTTAGTATCAAGTAGCGAGTATCAAGTATCAAGATTTTGATTGTAGATTTGTTTATGCTTATTTAGCAGATGAGGTCTTGATACTTGATACTAATTTCTTGCTACTAAAAAGCTATCTTTCCATAAAAAATCAACCTTCATGACCGATCAGAATTTTACCAATCACAGGCGTTTGGCGCCAGGTTATCATTATGTATTGACCCTTTTACTTTTAGTCGGAATTATATCAGCCATGGTAAATGTAGTATTGCAATGGGGCACCAGCGGACTAATGACCTCGCTACTGATATTGCTGCTGTTTATCTGTTTGCTTTTTGTTTTTATTATGATGCGCACTTTTCCGTTAAAAGCGCAAGATAGGGCCATACGTGCCGAAGAAAGCCTGCGTTACTTTATACTTACGCGCCAGCCATTAAGCAGAAACCTTAGTATAGGCCAGATAGCCGCGCTGCGTTTTGCAGCCGATGAGGAAATGGTGCCGCTTGTTGAAAAAACACTGGCAGATAACCTTAAACCCGACGAGATTAAAAAAGCCATCCAAACCTGGCGGGCCGATCATCATAGGGTATAGAGTTTTCTCCCCTTATCTCCAGGCCCCCAGAATAGCGCCCATCAGCGTTAGGGATACCAAACTGTATCCGCCATTAATAAATATCAGGCGCCAGCTTTTAAGTTCAAAAAGGCTCATGGTGGCAATGGCGCTAAATGTCCAGATGCCGGCAAGTGCGCCAGCTGTTGTACCCCAGGCCAGGTCGGTTTTTGCATCGGCTAAAAAGGCAGCAAGGTTTGCCGCCATAATAAGCGAAAAAATGGCGGTCATTCCGAATATTTTGAGCTTATTGCCGGCTTTTAAGTCGGCCTCATCAAGTTTGTTATCGGCCACCCAGGCTTTGGCAAACAGTACAGGCGAATACCAGATACCGCCTACTAAAAATGAGGAGAGAGCGGCCACCACAACGGCAGCCCAGTTGATTAATTTAGGATCCATGATGATAAGTTTATGTGTAATTAAAGTTATCTGTTTTTGGATTAAAGAGCAAAGTTTTTTTGTGGAATAAAGAGGATTGATTAGGTGTGTGGGAGGAACAAAATTAGGCGTCCGGTTTGTCAGTCCTGATATCTATGGGTATTGTTGAAGCAAGTTATCGACATGGTGTTGTGAAGCCCAGACTTGCGAAGTTTTTAAAACTTCGCAAGTCTTTCGCCGTCATATCAATCCTCGTTCACAGTCTCGGGATTTTACTACTACCCATGAAGTGTTTGGTTTTACACAAACATCGGCTTTGAACGCGGCCTAAGACTCACCCGGCCGACGCTGCGCTGGGCCACCCTCTCTCCGGCTGACGCCGCAAAGAGGGTTAACTCCAATTTTCTATTTCGCTCCTCTCTCCGGCTGACGCTGCAAAGAGGGTTAACTCCAATTTTCTATTGCGACGGGCGCAGCCTCGTCGGGGTGAGGCGATACGCTGCCATACAAAACGCTACTTCACATTAAAATGTATTACCTGCCTGCCTAAATTGCCATCACCATCAAGGCCTTCAATAATGGCCCGGTACGAGCCGCGAGCATCGCTGTTGTAAAAGTTAAAGGTGGCAACGCCGTTTTTATCGGTAATTACTTTAGGGTTCCAGTAAATGGTGTTCCTGAGATCGAGCCCTATTACGCTGCTTTTGCCAACCTCGTATTTAGGTACGTAAAAATCTTTGGCCTTACTATAACCTTGTACTGCAAACGTAATTACGTTTTGTTTGGGTATCATAGCCATTAACTGCGACAGGGAAATTTTTTGAGTTTTGATCACCTTTTTGTGGATGATCATAACCCCCTTTGTACCGTTTATACGGTTTATGCCGCTTAAACCATCGTTCAAAAATATCTCTACAGATTCTACATCGTCGCCACTCATTGATGCAAGGTTGGTAACATCAATCTGGGCGCTGTTAATATAAATTTGTACCGGTGTTGTTTTTTTTCCCTGGTTGTAATCGCGGGTTACATAAAAGTTATTATCGGCATAAGTTAAGCCAAGCGCCATGGTGCTTAAGCAATTGATCAAAATAGGGCAGCCTTTCAGTTGCTCCGGCTTTATTTCATGATCGGCTTGCGGGCTTAGGCCGGAAAACGTGCCATAATCATTATGGCTGGCTTTTTTAACAACGGTTTTGGCCTTAATGACTACCTCTTTAAGTATCCTTGAGTTTTGGTATTGTTTATGGCTGTTTTCCAGGTACGGGCGTATAACGCTATCGATATTCACAATTTCATCGGCTACATTGGGGTTTTTATTTACCTTTTGATATAGCTCTCCGTTAACGTTTATCACCATATTTCTGCCGTTAGGGTTATTGCGGGCACTCAGGGTAATTTTTGAGGTATCCCTCACCATTACGTCCGAAAACTTGAAGTTACCCGCCATATCGGTAAGGGTTTCGGCCGAAAAATTATTATCGGGTACAATCAGGCGGATGCTGCCCTTACTAACCGGCAGCCCGGTATTGGTGCGTAATATACCCGATACTTCGATGCCCTGCTCGGGCGCAGTGTATATGGGCGGGTTTTTATCGGCCAGTATATCCTCATAATTAAAGCGGGTATAACCCTGGGTAAGCATCAGTATATCAAGATTATCTGACTTTTCCTGGTCGGGTTTATTAAAGTAATAGTTAGGCTTTTCGATATATCCCTTAAGGTCGGATGTAAGCAGAATATAGCTTAAAATGGTTTGCTCGTTATTTTCGTTAGATGGGATGGTGGCATCGTCTAAAACAGCCACCGAAAAACTGCCCACAACCGGGGTTGTTTTGTTAACTGCCGTTACCGACATTTTTACGTTTTGACGTACCGTATACGATGGCTTATCAGTTTTCAAATTAAGGCTCAGCTGATCGTTATGTTGAATAAACACCAATCGCTGGCACAACGCGTAGCCGCCCGACGAAAATAACGTGATTTGCAATATACCCGTTGGGAATTTTGATTTTGGAATAGCTGCCGAGTAGCTTTGATCTTTTAACACGGTAGATGCCGCGTAATATATCACGCCGCCGCTTTGTGCTACCAGGTAAAAGCTTTTGTTTTGTTTGCGTTGCAAAAACACATCGTTGGCTGCAATTTTTATATTGAGGTTGTCAGGGTCGCTATTATTTACCATAAGGCCTATGCCCATATTTTGCACCCGGGGCAGTTTATAGGTAGCCGAAGAGCCGTTGGGGAAAGTTACATTGGCTGTGTATATTTTGCCGCTTTCGGGCGTCATGCCAAATATGCCCATGCCCAGGTGGGCCGATGTAAATGTGGCTACTTCGGTTCCGGCATCGTCGGTTATTGTACCCTTAATATCGGCACCCAAACCTTTGGCGTTAATGGCTTTAAACGCTACCTTGGTACGTACACCGTTGGTAAGCTGGCCGCTCTCGGGAAAAAACTGTACGTCAAAGTTAGTTATCGATCCTGTTAGCGGGAATGTGTTGGTTACAAAATTGCGGTCGCCCATGTCAATAGCAGTTACCAGCGACCCCGATGTGAGCGTTGGGGCGTCGTTTTCTGGCAGTTCAACCAATAAGTTACCTTTGGCATCGGTAGTGCCTTTGCCTTTGGCTATAGGATCGCCGTTGCGCACCAATTGCCAGCTTACTTTTTTATCGGCATAAGGCGCACTTGTAGGGTCTTTATAAACAATATTGGCGTTTAGCTTAATCATACCGCCCTTTTTGCCCGAGCTTTTGTAGCTGATAAAGGTATTTACCTTGTTATCAAGCGCATTGCCAATGTTAATGGTACGGTCGTAAAAATAATCGGCGTCAAAATTACGCATCCAGTTGGTGTATGCCCTTATTCGGTAGGCGCCTTGTTTAATGGTTTCGCCATCCAGTGTAATGTTGCCGTTGGCAAAGCCACTTTTTAGGGGTAGCCTGAGGCCTGCAATTACCGAATCCTGGCTGTTTAGCAAATCAACATAAACAATGCCGCTTAAGGCCGAAGGCTGGTGTTTCTCCACCGTTACATAGGCTTTAAGCCATATGGTATCGCCGGCGGCGTAATAAGGCTTATCCAGGTGCAGGTAAACTTTTTCTATCGGAAAAGCCGTAGCGTACTTGGCGGTTTTTTCAATAACGGTATTAATAGGGATGCTATCCTGCTGGGCCATTGCGGCTAAACTAAAACATAAGAACAGCGATGCTACGAGTAAAAATTTTCTTGATATCATTAATATAATATAAAGCGGCTAACGGGGCTAATATAAACATTTAGGGCTGTTGCATACGGGGTGCATACGGCATTTAACATTTTTTTACAAACTGGCAGGATTTGAACTATGTTTTACAATGAACGCTTAAAAATACGCTGCATTGTTTCGCGCTGCGAAAGTTAAAGCCATTTGATAGCATAGCACAGAAAATAACATGATTGTTACTTTTTTAATAAAAAATGGCAGCAGAGCAACCCTAATTTGCAGGTGCCGTTTTGCCTTCAACATGTACAGATACCATGCTGGAATGTATAATACCCAGGGTTGAGCCCGGTTTTATATTAAGATAAAACTTAAAATAACTATCCATAATACCATTGGCCATCCTGTTATAGGCCGCGGTAAATTCGGGCCCGCTGATATCAAGGTCGATAAGGGGCTTGCCGTAATGCATGCCGCCCTTATCATCAATATACATGGTAAATGAATAGTAAAAATCTTTGTAAGCCTTGTTGATCACGATATCGTAAGTAGGGTCGAGGTAATCGTCGGACGGGTCGAAATTGTTTTCGATGGTGGGTTTTGTAGTGCGTCGGCTAACCGTTACCTGCGGGCTTTTGCTGGTAATTAGGGCCGGTTGCCTTGCCGAAAACTGTTTTTTATAATCGGCATTTGCTTTTACCGCTAATGAGCGGATAAACAAAGTATCCTGCCGGCTGGGGTGCCTTAGTGTGGATGTATCGGTATGCAATACGTTTTTTACATAATTATCGGCATAAAAGGTCATGTACACTTTAGTGCCCTTAATGTCAAGCGAATCGCCTTTTTGTTTGATAATTTCAAGGATAAGGCTGTCTTTGGTCATTTTTTGCACCTTTAGCCAGGAGCGGGCAGCATTGAAAATAGAATCGTACCCGCGCGTTAGGGGAAAGTTGATAAAAGCTTTTTTGGTAGGGCTATAAATACTTACCGAATCGTCTGATACAAACTTAAGCTTCCATTGCGGCTCCAGCTGGTAGCCATATTCGTTAAAAGACAGTCCGTTTTTCTGCCTGCGTTTTACTTCAGAATAGTTGATGCCGTTATAAGGCTTAAAATCTATTAATTCTTTTTTTTTATTACCGGGGCCGCCACTGCAGCCGGTTTGTATAATGGAGATGATAGTAAGCAGTATAAAACCAGCCAGTTTTATTGTTTTTATATTGATAGATAGCATACGCCTTAAAGATATATATAATTCAATAAACTGCTAAAAGGGACTTTTATTTTCGAAGGTTTGGAGGGCCTGGACGAAAGACTTTTGAATAAGAGATTTTAGCACCTCTACCGAACTTTTCACCAATGAGCTAATGAACCAGTGAACCAATAAACTAATTATATTCCCGTTATTCCCTGCACATGAATGTTAATTTCGCTGGCATGCAGCATGTTCAATGTTTTGCCTGGTGTAACTTTCAGGTAATGTTTTAAATAGCTGTTCATGACGGCGGTAGACTGCCGTATATAGTTGTCTTTTAAGGATTGGCCAAGAAAGGGGATGAGCGGTTGATTATAATGCATTTGCCCATCCGAATCAATATACACGCTGAATGAATAGTAAAAATCAGCATGAGCCTTACTTATCGCGACATCAAAGGTTGGGTGCATATAGTCATCAGACGTATCAAAGTGATTAAGCAGATCGCCCTCGGCAACCCATTTTTTCACCTTAACCCGAGGGCTTGTACTGCTTAAAAAAGCAGGCTGCCGGGCTGCAAATGCTTTGGTGTAGTCTTTATTAGCCGCATCGGATAGCGCCCTGATGAAGACCGAATCCTTGCGGTTTGGTCTTTTTAACACCGAGGTATCGGTGTGCAAGGTGTTTTTAATGTAATCATCGGCATAAAAGGTCATGTACAATTTTTCCCCGCGGGTATCAACGGTATCGCCATAGGAGTTAATCATTTCCAGTTTCAGACTATCCCGGTTCATTGCTTTTACTTTGAGCCAGGTGCGCGCGGTATTAAAAATGGAGTCGTAACCACGTGTTAACGGAAAGTTGATGAATTTTCCCTTAGTAGGGCTATAGATGCTTGCCGAATCGTTGGATACAAAGTTGATACGCCATTGAGGCTCCATCTGGTAACCATAGTCTGTAAACGAAAGGCCGTTTGCTGTAAGTCGCGAAATTTCTGAATAAGCCACTCCCCATACCGGTTTAAACGATATCAGGTCTTTTTCGCCGTTATGTTTAACAACAGGAGGGTGTTTACAGGCAAGGTTAAAGAATATTAAAAGTGTCAGGAGTAATACAGGTAGCTTCATTTGGGTTATCATCAGGTAAAGGATTTTAGTTAAATATAGGTTATTGATTTAATAAAACAATATTTGCATGGCCGGTAATTTTAAAACCAACCATCAGCCGGGCCGTTAAGTAGTAAAAGCAAGAAACAAATGGGAGTTGAAATAGAGCGTAAATTTTTAGTTGATCATGATCAATGGTTACAAATGCCAAAGCCAATAGGCACGTACTTTAGGCAAGGTTATCTTTTAAGCGAGCCTGGTAAAACTATCAGGGTGCGCGTAACGCCCGATGAAGGCTTTATTACTATAAAAGGCGGTACTAACGGCTTAAGCAGGTTAGAGTATGAGTATGCAATCCCTGCCATAGATGGGGAAGAGCTGTTGGATAATTTTGCAATATCCGAACTGAAAAAACGCAGGTATAGGATTGATGTTGCTGGCAAGGTGTGGGAAGTTGACGAATTTTTGGGCGATAACAAAGGCTTGCTGGTTGCCGAAATTGAACTGGAAAGCGAAGGCGAAAAGTTTATATTGCCGCCCTGGGTTACCACCGAAGTTACCGGCGACGCCAGGTATTACAATTCGAATTTATCGGTAACGCCATTTTGCAGGTGGTAGCAAAATCAGGCCGATTCGGGCAGGCCCAGTAAAATATCCGTTTCAGATTCGTCGCTAACGGTTTTTACATATTTATTGCCTTTGGGGCAAAGTGCCGGTATTAGGCAGGTTTTATTGCCGCGTTCGTCAATAATATAAGCTTCACCGTCCTCGTTCTTTATCCAATCGTAAAGTTTTGCCCGTTCGGTTATCCCTTTAACATTTATCCGTTCGTTAATCCACTCCAGCGAATCTATTGCCACGTATGGGTTTTCATGTGGCGTTACATCAGTTTTAATACAAAGAATACGTACAGCCATAGCTAAAATGCTTTAAATAATCAGGTGCGATAAAATTAAAGCAAAAATAAAAGCGATGAAATAGGTGTTTTCACCCATTTGGGCGTACGTAGTTTTACTTATGGGCTTATTAATTGCCTGCTATTGCCTGAGCTGAAGCCGGGAGCAGGGTGTTTAAACGAGAGGAAGTATAATGACAAAATATCCTTAAAATACAAAAGCCCTGGTTAAGTATAACTTAAGCAGGGCTTTTGCGGTTAATAAAAATATTAAGCCCAGCCAGTACCTTTTTTAGCGTTACCATTGGCAATATGCTCTTCGGCAGTGGCTTTGCCCATGATTGCAGCCATTTTGTTACCTGCACCATCTGTACCGGTAGCAATGTACCTCCCAGATTTAATGTCGATCACCGGATCAACCATTGGTACATTCTTAGTTTTGGTTTTCACTGAATACGCGGTAATACCGCTTCCTTTTTCTGTTGCCATGATAAGTTCTTTTTGTTTAATTTAAGTTAACCCGATTAACGCCGAATTGTTTTCGGCATACTCACAATTGGTTTTACAGTGTAAACATGCATTAAAATTTTTTAATTCAAAATATTTGACATAAATAATTTGTTAACACATTTAGGGCATTGTTAATAAAAAAATGTAAAGGGGCGCGTTAACGACGTTAAGTTGCGGATATTTGCCGGTTAAGCACCTCCCGTACCTTCCCAAGTAGGGTAGTGCCTTAAAAAATAGTATAGTATAATACCTCCAACCGGGGGAAACCTTACCGGGCTGCCAGATAACTTGCAGGGCCTGATTACATAAAATATATAAAAAAAAAGCCAAAATAATTTGCGTATTTGAAACACATATTTATATTTGCGTATAATTAACGCAAATAAGATGAAAATAGCCGTAATTATTGCCCGCTTCCAAACGCCGTACCTGCACGATGGACATAAAAACCTGGTAGATACCGTAAGTAAGGATTATGCTAAATTGATTATCCTGCTTGGGGTAAGCCCGGTAATGGGCAGCCGGAAAAACCCGTATGATTACCATACCCGCGAAAAAATGATTAAAAGGGAATACCCGGATGTGATTGTACTGCCGGTGAGCGATCATCCGAGCGACAAGGTGTGGTCTGATAACCTTGATAACTTGCTCAAAAGTGTTTTCCCTAATGGTAATTTCACGCTGTTTGGCAGCCGGGATAGCTTTATCCCTTACTACCAGGGCCATTTTGAAACCGTGGAACTGCCCGCTCACGGCGATTACAATGCTACCGAATTGCGTAAACAATACGCCGATAAGGTTTTCGACTCCAACGATTTTCGCGCGGGCATCCTGTACGCTTACTATAACCAATACACCAAAGTATACCCAACGGTTGATGTGGCCATGTTTAGGAACAATAAAACCGAACTGTTATTAGGGAAAAAAGCCAACAGCCCTAAATGGCGCTTTATAGGCGGCTTTGCCGACCCGGAAGACGATAGCTACGAAGCCGCCGCCAAACGCGAACTCACCGAAGAATGTGGAAAAGTGGAGGTGGGCAACATGACCTACGAAACCAGCCACCGTGTAAACGACTGGCGCTACCGCAACGAAGCCGATAAAATTATTACCTTGTTGTTTAGTTGTGACCATATATCAGGCGAGCCGGTAGCTAACGACGATATTGTAGATGTAGCCTGGTTTAAAATTGAAAACCTTACACCAATGATAAGCAACGGCCTGATTAATGATGAGCATGCCAAAATGTTAAAATTGATCATCACTAAATACCTTAACAATTAACACCATGAAACGCGAAAACTTAGTACTGCTGGCCGATGGCTACAAGTACGCCCACCATAAATTATATTATCCTGGCACCACCCAAATTTACAGCTACCTGGAAAGCAGGGGAGGGATGTTTAATGAAACCATTTTTTTCGGCCTGCAATATTTTTTGAAAGAATACCTGCAAGGCCCTGCATTTACCCAACATGATTTGGACGAAGCCGATGGCTTTTTAAAACAGGTGTTTGGCAGGGACGATGTGTTTGATAAAAGCAAGTTCCAGTACATACTGGATAAATACAACGGCAGATTGCCCGTAAAGATAAAAGCTGTAGCCGAAGGGACCGCAGTACCTACCGGCAACGTACTGATGACCATTGAAAATACCGACCCGGAATGTTACTGGCTCACCAATTTTTTAGAAACCCTGCTGATGCAGGTTTGGTACCCATGTACCGTAGCTACATTAAGCAACCAGATAAAAAGGGTAGTGGTTAGATATTACCAGGAGACCGCCACACCCGGCGCAGAGGCCGGTATAGACTTTGTGCTGAACGATTTTGGTTTCCGCGGCGTAAGCAGTGTGGAGAGTGCTAAGATTGGCGGAGCCGCCCATTTGCTTAATTTTAGAGGCAGCGATAACCTGGCCGGTTCTGTAATGGCCATTAATTATTATAATGCCCAAAATGTTTATGGCTTAAGCATCCCTGCTACCGAACATAGCATTTGTACATTATTGGGCAGGGAAGGAGAGCTGGAGGTTTTCAGGCACGTATTAAAAACTTTCCCCACCGGGATTATTGCCTGCGTATCTGACAGTTACAATATATTTAAGGCCTGTAGCGAATACTGGGGGACGGAGCTGCGCGACGAGATATTGAACCGTGATGGCACCCTGGTGATCCGCCCGGATAGCGGCGACCCGGTGATGACCTTGTTAGAGATTTTCAATATCCTGTTTGATAAATTTGGCTTTACCATCAATGCCAAAGGTTACAAAGTACTGCCCTCACAGGTAAGGGTAATACAAGGTGATGGCGTAAACTATACCGAAATAGGTAATATTTATAAAGCTTTAAAAGAAAACGGCATCAGCGCCGAGAACCTGGTACTGGGCATGGGAGGCGCTTTGCTTCAAAAAGTTGACCGCGATACCCAGAAATTCGCCCTGAAATGCAGCTGCGCCATTGTAAACGGGCAGGAAGTTAGGGTGGAGAAAAGCCCGACCGAAATGGATGCCGATGGCAACATTACCTCCAGCTTTAAAAAGAGCAAAGCTGGCAGGTTAAAGCTGATTATGGTAGACGGAACATTTAAAACAGTTAATGAAGATGACCTGCCCGCAGCAGAAGACCTGTTGCAAACCGTTTTTAAGAACGGGGAATTGATAAATACTGTTAGTTTTGAGCAGGTAAAGGCAAATGTAAATGCCAACAAGGGTTAGAAAGTTCGGTTTAAGGGAGCAAGGGGGCGTGCGATTCCTTCCTTGGGGAAGGGAAGGTAGGGGTTTCTCCAACCATAAGGCAAGAGTAAAAGCATAAAGTAGAAACCCCTCCCTCCACCCTCCCACAATGTCATTAAGTTAAGGATAACTCATATTGCATCTCTCTGGTTTTTAGTCACAATCGGTTTTTCTTTGTTCTTATATTTATCCATATCTCTCAAGTTAGTTCGATTATTTCTTATCGGAATGGTATTTTTTAGAAACAGGATTTCCAATTCATGAAATATATTTTCTAAAGGCGCATTTTTATATAGAAGGTCTATCACCCTATTTTTCAAAAAGCCATATGATAAATTGGTATTTACTTTATAATCGTACTTTTTCCCTTGATTTTGTATATGTAAGTCATCTTTAAGGTCATTCACTATAACCGACTGAAGATTGCTAATGAAAATGGCACAAAAAAAATCCTGCTGAATGCTTACTTCCGAATAGCCCGTAAAATGTTCTACCTTAAGTTTGTTTTTTAATTCGTCATAGAATGTTTCAATTCCCCATCTTAGAAAATATAATTCCTTAAACATTTTAGTGGGGTATTTTTGGCTATCTAATAGGGTTGTCATTAATACTTCTACTTCTCCTCCGGGCAAGTCAACACGCAAAAACCGTACTTGTAAAGTACTGTGCCTGCCGTATTCTTTATCTTTGAATGATTGGTTCTTTTGAGGTCGTATTTCTGTAATTATAGACTTTTTGCCTCCTTTCACAAATGCGATAACTACATTATTATGAGTCAATTTTACCCTTATCAAACAATCAACTTTCAGTTTAACATGCTCGTATACAAAATCGAAGGAGGGATAGCCCCTGTCATATATAATCAAATCATTTGTCTTCCATTGATGTGCATGATTTAATGCTAAATCACGTTCCCCTTCGCTTAGATTATCTAACGAAGCATCTAATGCAATGCCATTTAAAACATCGTATAAAACAGATGCCCTTGCCTGTACAATAGTTTCTCCGAATTGATTTTTTGTTGCTCCATAGCTCTTTTTTAGTTTTTCGGTAAAAGGCAGCGTAATCCTGGAACCATCCACAGCAAGTACCCTAAACCCATTTAGAAGGGTTTGTGAATCATTATCAGCTACATAGAAATTTTCAACTATTATCTCCGACAGATGACTGAATACTGCTGGACTGATTTTTTTCCTGTTTTGAATAAACGCACTTGAAGTAAAAGACTGAGTAGGGTCTGAAGAAAAACGTAGGTTTAAATAACGCACAAATCCATCGATTTCAACAGTGAGACTCTTTCGCAATAAATTAAACATAAAAAGCAAAGTTGCTCCAAATGTCTGCTTTCTATTTCTTGTAAAGTCTTGGTCTTTCATTTTAAATTTTAGCACAAGTTCTTTACTTAGAATTGCCTGCCTCAGTTTTTCCAAGATTAAAAATGAGGTTTTTTTTGCACTTTAACTATTTGATTATGAATTAAATATACGAAAAAATACACAATAAAACAATGTAAATAATTGACAATCAAATGATTACCCTTAACTTAATGACATTGCCACCCTCCCATGGGAGGGAATCGCACTGGGCCATCACTTTTTGACCTTACAGAATACCTGTGCCATTAAAATATTAACATGAAAAAGCTACTGTTCGCGATAAAAGATTATGAATACCTGGCCCAAAAGGTAATGGCCTGCGGAACGTTTGAAAAAGGACAAATTGAGGTAAGCACCTTTACCGATGGCGAACGTTACCAGCGCATCCTGTCGCCAATTGAAAACCGCGATATTATCCTTATAGGCGGTACGGTAACCGACGAAGCAACGCTTGAATTGTATGATCTGGCATCGTCACTGGTAAGCTACGGGGCCAATTCATTAACCTTAGTAATCCCATATTTTGGCTACTCCACCATGGAACGTGCCGTACTAAGCGGCGAGATTGTAACCGCCAAAACCCGCGCACGGCTCATCTCTGCCATTCCCAAATCAAACAGGGGCAACAAAGTGGTGTTGTTTGATCTGCATTCCGAAGGGATCCAGTATTATTTTGAACACGACCTGTACCCGGTACATGTTTACTGTAAAGACCTGGTGATAAAAGCAGCCCTGAAATACGGAGGCGATAATTTTGTAATGGCCAGTACCGATGCCGGCCGCGCCAAATGGGTAGAATCGTTAGCTAACGACATGGGCGTAAACGCTGCCTTCATCCTTAAACGTCGCCTAAAAGGCGACCATACCGAAGTAAGCGCCATCAACGCCGATGTTGCCGGCAAAACCGTAATTATTTATGATGACATGATACGCTCTGGAGGCAGCATCATCAACGCCGCCCAAACCTATAAAAATGCCGGCGCGGGCGATATTTATGTAATAACCACCCATGGTTTATTCATCAACAACGGCATAGAAAAATTAAAAAACAGCGGCCTCATCAAAAAACTCATCAGCTCAGATTCGCACATGAATATGCAGGCCATCAGCGATGATGATTTTATGGAGGTAAACAGTTTGGCGGAGTTGATTTGTTCGGTGATTTAGGTATTTTAATAGACAACTTCCTGTCATCCTCGTGGTGAAGGATCTATTTGCACCATGCATCTTACACCCTGCAAAGTTGGCGAATAGATACCCCATACCTCGGCACTACGGAGGGATGGATATTCAGGTTTATACCTTAAATTCGCACCAATGTTCCACTTCAAACAATTCAGCGTCGACCAAACTGGTTGCGCCATGAAGATTAATACTGATGGTGTTTTGCTTGGCGCGTTGGCAGCCGCCGATGACCCGATGTCGATATTAGATATCGGTAGCGGAACAGGCGTTATAGCCCTGATGCTGGCCCAGCGCTTTGCCACCGCGCAAATTGATGCTGTTGAGATTGATGAAAGCGCGGCGAAGACTGCCGAAAGTAATTTTAAAAACTCCCCTTTTGCGGATAGGCTCAGGATTTATGCTTCGGGGTTTAAATTTTTTTTTGAGGAACATCCCGGCAGGAAATATGACCTGATTGTTTCCAATCCGCCCTTTTACATCAATTCCCTGTTATCGCCCGGCGCGAAGAAGAACCAGGCCAAACATGCTGGCGAAGGATTTTTTGAGGAATTGATTCAAACTGTTTCTAAACAGCTTAACGGAAATGGGGTTTGTTGGTTGGTGTTACCACAGGATACGGCAGATATAGTAAAGGCCCTGGCCACAAAATACGGATTGTACTTGCAAAAAGATATCAAAATCAGGTCTTTTGAAAATGATGAGCCTCACCGTGAAATTGTGGTGCTGGGTTTCCAGGAAATTTCGACAGAAATAGCTACTTTAACCATTTATAATGATGTAAACGTTTATTCTGAAGAATATAAACGTATACTACAACCTTATTTTTTAGCCTTTTAGCATGAGAACCCTATCAATAATCTTAACAATTTTGTTAATTGTACCATTTTTAGGCTGCTTATTTATAGCTTACCAAAGCTATTCCATGACAACGAGGCTTTCGTTCTCTCATCAAAGTGATAAAAGACTTTTGATACAGTTGGTCTGGCCTGCATTTACTTATGTGTTTTTTGGGGTTGTGGCAATCATATTGCACAAAATGGAGAAGTATCTTGAGAACAGTGTTATGTGTACCACTTTGATTGCTTCTTTTATTGTATCGTACGCAATGAGTATGATTATCAACTTGGTGTTTTTATGGTCAAAATAAACCTGATATCTTCCGCTGCGTTAGCATAGCGTAATTTCTGGGTAATGCTTGCAGAAGCCTTTGACTTCGGTCCAGCTGAAAGCTGCCGCGAGTTTAGCGCAGCGTAGCTCGTGGTTAGCCATTATGTAAGCTTCCAGCTTACGGAATTCAGCTGAAAGCTGAAATTATGATACACACGGGCTGCAAGCCCGCGTGAGCTATTATTTTTAATCTTAACTCTTGATTCTTGACTCTTGCATCTATCTTTACCCCATGACCCGAATTGGCCTGATATCCGACACCCACAGCTACCTTGATGAAGCAGTTTTTAAACATTTTGAAAACTGTGACGAGATTTGGCATGCCGGCGATTTTGGTACCATCGAATTGGCCGATCAGTTGGCGGCTTTTAAGCCCTTAAAAGGCGTTTATGGTAATATAGATGGCAAGGATGTAAGAATAGTTTACCCCGAACACCTGCGTTTTAACTGCGAGGAGGTGGATGTATGGATGACGCATATAGGTGGTTACCCGGGCAGGTATAGCCAGCATATTAAGGCCGAAATTTATACTAACCCGCCCAAACTATTCATCACCGGCCATTCGCACATTTTAAAAGTGATACCCGACAAAAAGCTACACCTGCTGCACCTTAACCCCGGCGCGGCCGGTAAACAAGGCTGGCACAAAGTACGCACCCTGATGCGTTTTAATATCGATGGCGAAAGGATTCAGGATTTGCAGGTGATAGAGCTGGCGGGAAGGTAGGGGGAAGTTGATAGTTCATGGTTCATAGCTTTTCGTGTTAAAGTAAAACAATCATCTCAACCCCAAATTGCTACTAATGACTAATGACTAATGACTAATGACTAATTATATATTAATTGATTTAACATACATTACAGTGTACCACCCCGTACCAGGGCGTACCACCCCGTACCAGGGCGTACCACCCCATACCGGTACACACACTTTATTGGCTATACACAGTACCTAAAAACGGGAAAATTACTTGTTTTCAATCGTAAAAGGCTGTTAACTCTATGTGCACGCTTTATACAGAAACTACTTCGCGTTTTCCACCTCAAAAACAGAGTCGATAAGAAGCGGGGCCCGCTTACCGGCAGCGACAGCCAGTTGGTCGCAACGCTCATTTTCGGGGTGCCCGTTATGGCCGCGTACCCAGGTAAATTTTACCTGGTGCAGTTTGCTTACATCAAGATAGCGCATCCACAGGTCTTTGTTTTTTTTGCCGGCAAAACCCTTGGCAACCCAACCATTAACCCAGCGTTTTTCGATAGAGTCGATTACATATTTGGAGTCGGAAAAGATCATAACCTGTTGATTAGGTGTTTTTAACGCCTCCAGGCCTTTAATAACGGCCAATAGCTCCATCCGGTTATTGGTAGTTTTACGAAAACCTTCGGATAGCTCCTTATAATGTTGCCCCGAGCGCAATATCACCCCATATCCTCCTGGTCCCGGGTTACCACTTGATGCACCGTCTGTAAAAATCTCGATCATGATGTTGGTCCATGGACGATAGTAAATGGTCCATGGGGCAAAAATAGCAAAGTTTGATGTTTAGATGAACTAAATAGGAAAATGAGAATGCTATGGACTATGGTCTATCAGCCATCGACGTTCTTCACCTTCAGTCTCAACGAATTACCAATTACCACCACGTCAGAAAAAGCCATGGCAAAGGCGCCAACCATGGGGTTTAAAAAACCGAATGCCGCCACCGGTATGGCTATAATGTTATAGGCAAAAGCCCAAAAGAGGTTTTGTTTAATGGTAAGCAGGGTGTGCTTACTAATCTGCAAAAATTTAACAACTGAATGTAAATCAGTATTTAACAGCACCACACTTGCCGATTGGATAGCTACCTGGCTGGCATCGTTCATTGATACGCCCACATCAGCCCGGGTGAGGGCAGGGGCGTCATTGATGCCGTCGCCAATCATTATGGTTTTACCCTTTTGTTTGTATATGTCAATTACTTTCAGCTTTTCATCGGGAAGTCTTTCGGAGTGGACTTCAGTAATACCTATCTGGCTGGCAACTTTCAAACAGCGGTTTTTTTTATCTCCGCTTAAAAGTACAGGTACAATTCCCATTTTTTTAAGTTTCGTTATCAGTAGGGCTGTTTCGGGCTTAATCTCGTCGTCTATGGCAACCTGGGCCAGCAATTGCTGGTTTTTATAAAGCGAAAGGTTAAAATGATCTTCGGTGTTTTGTTTGGCGGTGCCTAAAAAGTAATGATTACCCTGTACATCTTCGGCACGCATTCCTAACCCCTTTTCTTCCTGAACAGATTTTAAGATCACTTTTTGCTGCGGTAGTTTTTTTAAACCGTCGACCAATGATTTGGCAATGGGGTGGTTTGAACGTTCTTCAATAGCGGTGATTATACCCCGGATTAATTCCAGGTCCGTACCTGCTTCTGCTTTGATCTCGTTAATGCTGAATTTCCCTGTGGTCAGTGTGCCTGTTTTATCAAAAACTACGTATTTGGTATTTGCAACAGCTTCAACCGTATCGCCCCCTTTAATCAGGATGCCATTTTTTGCAGCCCGCCCCAGGCCAACCATAACAGCTGTGGGGGTAGCCAAACCCATAGCACATGGGCATGAAATAACCAGTACGGCAATGGCATTCATTAATGATTTTTGCAAGCCCGCGTCGCCTACAAAATAGGTTAACGTAAATGTGATCAATGATATTAATATAACTGCAGGTACAAATATTGATGCTGCCTTATCGCCCAATTTCTGAACAGGGGGCTTGGCGGCCTGTGCTTTTTTCATCAGGTCGATAATCTGCGACAGGACGGTATTGGAGCCAACTTTGGTGGCCAGCATATGGAAGTTCCCATTAACTACTATAGTGCCGCCAATTACTTTATCATATTTATCTTTTTCAACCGGTATGCTTTCGCCGGTAAGCATGGCTTCGTCAACAGAGGCGTTGCCTGAAAGAATCTCGCCATCAACGGGCACCTTGTCGCCCTGATTTACCACCAGGGTATCCCCCGGGCGAACATCTTTGGCGCTAATTATTTCAATAGCTCCATTAACCATCCTGTTGGCATTTACCTGCTGAAATTTTATCAGATCTTTTACTGCCGACGTAGTTTGCGTAACCGAACGTTTTTCTAAAACGTTACCCAATAACACCAATGTGATGATGGTAGCGCAGGTTTCATAAAACTGATAGCGGCCGCCTAATGCCTGAATGGTACCAGCAAGGCTATAAACAAATGCCGATGTGGAACCAATAAATATAAGTACATCCATATTAGGCACACCGGCTTTAACCGAGTTCCATGCACTTTTTCCAAAATGCAGGCAGCCCACAATAAAAACAGGCAGGCATAAAAGTAGCTGTACTATGGGCCGATGTAGAAAATGCCATGGCAGCAGCATATGTAATAAAAGTGGCGCTGTAAAGATGGCGCAGAAGATAAATTTGTTCTCTACCAGCTCATAAAACGGAGGCGAATGCTGGTTGAGATCGTCAATTACTTTAAATCCCAAATTTTCTATGCCTTTTATTACATCGGGCAGTTTGGAATCGTCATCGGTTGAAAATTTTACTTCCTCGCCGGCAAAGTCAACCAATATATTATGTAACCCTTTTTTTTCAAGGAGTTTATGAATAGACATGGCGCAATTATTACAATGCATCCCGGTCACATTCAGTTCAATTAATTGCTCAGCCATAATGACAAATTTAGCCATTAATTAAAATTGTTCTAAATAAATGCGGTAAGCTGAATGTAATTTTAAAAAGAGTTTGCAAATAGGCCGAAGATTTCTATTTTTGCACTCTCCAAACGGTAGATGTAGCTCAGTTGGTTAGAGCATCGGTTTGTGGTACCGAGGGTCGTGGGTTCGAGCCCCATCATTTACCCGAAAGCCTCTCATGAAAATGGGAGGCTTTTTTTGTGCCATTATCTATGCTTTTTTATCTATGTTTCGGTAATAGGATATACATCATACTGAAGACATAAGGGGACTGTCAATCTTATAAAACAATAAGTTCGTTGCCTTCGGCGCCTGTTAAAGGTACTTTCTCCCTATAAGTGTGCATTTTTTCGTAACATTCCAAAAAGCAAATCCGGGTCTTCCGGATGGGATCGACCAGTATACAATTTTACGACTTTGGGTTGCCAAGCCGAACTCGGCAACATATCCGTCTGTCTTGATTCCTTTTTCCGCTCCTTTTATCTCTATCGAATTAAAGCCATAATGCCCGCCAAAGTCTGCATAAAAACGGACTCAAGATCAGATTCGCCGATCCTTATGAATCTACGAGTCGTATTCAATACGAATACGGCATTGCCACAATCAAGCAGGAATACAGGTTTTTCACGCTCATCTAAACTTGCTTGCCGAAGAAGTGCCTGTTGGAGCCCTTCAGGTATAAGATCAAAAAAAGTAAAAGTTTCAGACCCGGTAAAGAAGTTCCTATCCTTACCATGATAGGAAAGGAACCAATGCTGCATCAAAGCAGATATTTGATCAGGTGTTTTAAAAAACTTATCCATGTGGATTTCCGAGATGGGCTAACGGTCTCAAAAATAAAAAAAGCAGCCCAATTTTCGTAAAGCTGCTTCATAGCCCGCTGGGGAAAAGATAGGGCGGTAAGCTGGCGGGCACGGAGGTAGCGACTTCTGCTCAAGGCAATTCCGACTCGCTTACCACCGATGCCCCGAATAGCGACACGATCGGAACAATCCAAACCTGCGCCTCGAAAATAATTCATCGCCTTACAGCTTTGATGAGATCTAAATCAGAGTTAGATTTATTGGCTTTAAATAATTTTGGAAAAATCTCCAATTTCAATCAAATTCACAAAATGGTTCGAATTATGAACCGTTATCCACCCTTCACGGGTTAAGAGATTTTTAGAGGTCTTTTGTCTCTTTTTTCGTAATAGCTTGTTTTTCATGGTATCAACGAGAAACGGCATAAGCGCCCGTCGAGACAGGTGTCACAATCCGCCCCAACTGGTTTTATCAACAGGATGAGGATGTACGTGCTAAAAGCCTAATCGCGTTATGGGTACTTTATTTCTGGAACATTGGCTCAGGTCTTATTAAGCAATTGGTGCGCTGGATAGTAATTCTCTTTTATCTGATCAGATGCAAATCTCCGTTGCGGTTGGCTTTATGCTTGTCGCGCTGCAACCTACTGTCACCTACCCGTCCCGTTAAAAAAAGGAGTATAAGCACTGGTTTAATCTTTTATTTCCCGCTGCGCAAGGTCTGGCCTTACTACAACGTTTGCGTAGATTATTATATATCAATATAGTACCAGTCATTATTACGATTGTATGGTAACATAAGAGCAGTGTAACACATGCTTATTAACCATTCAGCATAATCGCAATCATTATAAAACAAGGCGGTTAATCCGTCAAAAATAAACCAATATGAAAAAACCTTTTATAGCCTGTTTGCTATTACTATTTTTTACGCACGCTGTTTTTGCCCAGAAAGAGCTTACCCGCGACGAACGTATGAAATGGTGGCGTGAAGCCCGTTTCGGAATGTTTATTCATTGGGGCGATTATGCTGGATTGGCGGGTATGTATAAGGGGCATGAAGTAGGGCGTGGCGGAGAATGGATTATGAACAGGGCCAAAATTCCGGTAGCCGAATACCAACAGTTTGCCCAAAAGTTTAATCCCGTAAAATATAACCCCGAAGCCTGGGTGAAGCTGGCCAAAGAAGCCGGAATGAAATATATTGTAATAACGGCAAAACATCATGATGGTTTTGCCATGTTTAAATCAAACGCCAGTAAATGGAATATTGCCGATGCTACACCTTATGGTAAAGATGTTTTAAAACCATTGGCTGCAGCTTGCCGCAAATATGGTATTAAACTGGGCTTTTATTATTCACAGGCCCAGGACTGGAATAATCCCGGCGGTGCAGCGGCACGTAAAGTAAGCAGCGAAGGCTGGGCTAATCCCGATTCGGCAAAGATTGATGCCTATACTAAAGAAAACAGCGGCCATTGGGATCCTGTTCAAACCTCAAACAACATGGCGCAATATATTGATAAAGTAGCCGTGCCGCAGGTAAAAGAGCTGCTTACCAACTATGGCGATGTTGCGGTAATTTGGTGGGATACACCAACAGCCATGACCGACGAGTTTGCGCAAAAACTTCAGGACGTATTAAAGTTACAACCCAATATCATAACCAACGACCGGCTTAAACGCCCCGATTTTGCCGGCGATTATAAAACCCCCGAACAAAAGATACCTAATCTTAGCGAGCTTGACGGAAAAGACTGGGAAACCTGCATGACCATGAACGGTACCTGGGGTTATAAAAGTTATGATCATAAATGGAAAACGCCCGAAACACTAATCCATAACCTGATTGACATAGCCTCAAAAGGAGGGAATTACCTGTTAAATGTTGGCCCTACTGCCGAAGGTGAGTTTCCGCAGGAAAGTATCACTACATTAAAAAAGATGGGCGAATGGATGAAGGTAAACGGCGAAGCTATTTACGCTACCAAGGCAAGCCCGTTACAGCCACTGAGCTGGGGGCGCTGCACATCGAAGCCTGAAGGTAAAAATACTATCCTGTATTTTTCTGTATTTAACTGGCCTGCCGATGGGAAACTAACCATTCCCGGGTTAAAAAATGAAATTATTGGCGCCAAAATGCTTGACGGTGGCAGCACTTTAAAAACAGGTTTAAGTAACGACGGCATAACTATAAATGTAGCCGATAAAGCCACAGATAACATTGCCACAGTAATTAAGGTGGAAGTAAAAGGGCCTATAGATACACAGGCAGCCAGGCCGGCTGAAAAAATGAAAACAGGTGCGCTGGATTAATAAACCGAACTATCGTTAACAGTAAATCAACATAAATGAGACCACAATTGCTAAAAGTATCATCCGGTCCTGCGCGGTCCTTCAGTGTACGACAGGACGTGGTTCCTTCTATTAATAGTAAATGGCACTACCATCCCGAAGTAGAGTTGATCCACTTTGAAAAAGGTAGTGGAACTCAGTTTATAGGCGACAACATACGGCAGTTTAACACCGGCGATATTGTTTTGGTAGGATCGTACCTCCCGCACTACTGGCGTTTTGATGATATCTATTTTTCACGGGATGAAAAAGCCGAGGTTGATATAAGGGTGGCCCATTTTTGCGAAAATTTTTGGGGGAATGATTTTTTGCAACTGCCAGAGAACAAAAACATAAAAACCGTGCTTGAAAAAGCCAGGCGTGGGATACAAATTAACGGTAAAGTAAAAAAACAGGTTGCCGAAACTATGCAGAGGCTGCTGGCGGCCGAAGGTGCAAAACGAATACTATTATTGATAGAGGTATTGAATACAATTGCCGAAGGCGACCACACCGATTGTTTATCATCAATTGGCTTTAGCCCTAATGTGGAGGAATCCCGCAATGATGGCATTAATATAATTTATGAGTATTCGCTGGCAAATTTCAAAAACAAAATACACATGGATGAGCTTGCCGAACTGGCCGGGGTTAGTCCTAACTCATTTTGTCGTTATTTTAAAGCGCGCACACAAAAAACATATTCTAAGTTTTTGCTGGAGATTAAAGTTGGGCATGCCTGTAAGTTACTGATAGAAAACAGGTTGCCATTAAAGCAATTATGTTCTGAAAGCGGATTCAACAATTTTGCAAACTTCCATAAATACTTTAAGCAAATTACGGGCAAAAGCCCTTTAAACTATCAAAGAGAGTTTATCCAGGTAAAATCAAAAGTTTCATATGAGTAAATTAGTACTGTTTATTTACCTGGCTTTTTTTTGCGGGGGTACTGTTTTAAAAGCACAAAGCAACAAGCAAATAATTATTGCCACAAAAAATGTAAATTTGGTATTTACGGTCGGGGCCAATAACAGGGTATACCAGGCATACCTGGGGAAACGGTTTTTAAATCAGGCAGATAATAGCTTAATTCCTAATAATAAACATGAGGCTTATATTGCCGGTGGGATGGAAGACCTGTTGCAACCCGCCATCCGCTTAATTCACAGCGATGGTAACCCATCGCTCGAACTAAGGTATGTAAACCACACAACAAAAAATTCAGACCAAAATATTTCAGAAACCAACATATTACTGCAGGATCCCAAATATTCGGTGCAGGTAATACTGCACTACCAGGCTTTTAGTAGCGAGGACATCATAAAATCATGGGCCGAGATTAAAAATGACGAAAAAAGTGAAATAACCTTAGAAAATTATGCCTCATCTATGCTGCATTTTGAGGCTAAAGATTATTGGCTTACACAATTTCACGGCGACTGGGCCTCTGAAATGAAAATGCAGGAAAGCAAGCTTACAAGCGGCGTAAAAGAGATTGACAGTAAATTAGGCACCCGTGCCGATATGTATCAAACCCCGGTGTTTTTCCTCGCGCTAAATAAACCGGCAGATGAAACAACAGGGGAGCTACTTGCAGGCACATTAGCCTGGACAGGCAATTTTCAATTCCATTTTGAAATAGACGAACGTAACGCCTTACGGGTAATATCGGGCATTAACCCTTATGCATCAGCCTATAAGCTAAAAAAGGGCGAAACCTTTACAACCCCGGCATTTATTTTCACCTATTCAACTACAGGAAAGGGGCAGGCGAGCCGGGATTTACATCAATGGGCACGTAATTATGGTGTACTGGATGGTAATAAACCGCGCCTCACCTTATTAAATAACTGGGAGGCCACACATGTTAATTTTAATGAAAAAGAACTGGTGGGCTTGTTTGATGATGCCACAAAACTGGGTGTCGACCTGTTTTTGCTTGATGATGGATGGTTCGGAAATAAATACCCACGTGATAACGACAAAGCGGGATTAGGAGATTGGCAGGAGAACAAGGCAAAACTACCAAACGGGATAGGCTATTTAGTTAAACAAGCTGAAGCTAAAGGGTTAAAATTTGGCATCTGGCTTGAGCCGGAAATGGTAAATCCTAAAAGCGAATTATATGAGCAGCATCCGGATTGGATTTTAAAATTACCTAACCGGGATGAAAATTATCAGCGCAACCAGTTAGTGTTAGATCTTACAAATCCTAAAGTAGCCGATTATGTATACCATACGGTGGTCGATATGCTCACCAAAAATCCTGGTCTGGCTTATATTAAATGGGATTGTAACCGGAGTATGAGTAATACCTGGTCGCCGAATTTAAAGGATAGGCAGTCGGCATTGTTTGTCGACTATACTTTAAGCCTTTATAAAATCTTAGATCGTATAAGGCAAAAATATCCGCATTTACCCATTATGCTGTGTTCAGGAGGCGGGGGGCGTACCGACTATGGGGCTTTAAAATACTTCACCGAGTTTTGGCCAAGTGATGATACCGATCCTTTAGAGCGCGTGTATATACAATGGGGATATAGTAATTTTTTCCCGGCCTTAACTATCTCAAGTCATGTTACATCCTGGGGAAAACAGTCTATCAAATTCCGTACGGATGTTGCTATGATGGGTAAACTTGGCTATGATATTAAGGTGAGTAAAATGACAGATGATGAATTGCAGTTTAGTAAACAGACGGTTAAAAACTATAACCGCTTAAGGAATACCATTTGGTTTGGCGATCTATACCGTATTATTTCTCCCTACGATGAAAACCGAATGGTGGCCATGTATGTAAATGCAGAAAAATCAAAGGCGGTTTTGTTTAATTACAACCTTAACACCAGGTATAAAGAAGTATTTAACAGGGTACGATTACAGGGCCTGGACAGTCAAAAAAAATATAAAGTGGAAGAAACAAACCTTATGCCCGGTGCCAAATCAAATCTTGCGGAAAACGGACGTGTTTTTAGCGGCGATTATTTGATGACCATGGGGCTTAATTTAACCCCGGGGAAATTAATGCCGTTAACCAGCATGGTAATAGAGATAAATGCAGAGAATTGAAAAAAGAAAACTAATATAAACCAGATGAAATTTAAAAAAGGCATCACCATAGCGTTGCTTGCTGTAATAATGATACCGGCAGCAAACGCCCAAAGTAAAACTGTAACCTTAGACTATTTTTTTAACAATGAATATCGTAAAAATGCATCGGGTACAATGGAGCGTTTTCATTATACCTGGGAGGATACCAAAAGTTCGGGATATTCAATATGGGGGAATATTTTTAAACAAAATGGTGCAAGCCTGAAAAGCCTTATGGCCGAACCAACTGCAGAAAGTTTAAAAGGCACTGATATTTATATTATTGTTGACCCTGATACGAAGAAAGAAACGGCCAATCCTAATTATATTGAATCGAGGTATATTAAAGCTATAGCTGATTGGGTCAAAAAAGGCGGTGTGCTGGTAATGCTTGCAAATGACAGTGCTAATGCCGAACTACCTCATTTAAACAACCTGGCAGGAAAATTCGGGATCCATTTTAACGATGATTTATACAAGCACGTTATTGACAAGCAATTTGAAATGGGAGCAATAGCTATTTCGCCGGGTAACCCTATATTTAAAACAGCCCGCAAGGTTTATTTAAAAGATATAGCAACCATAAAACTATCATTAAATGCCCAACCTGCGCTTACAGATAGCGGTAAAGTAATTGTGGCCACAGAGCGGTATGGCAAGGGGATAGTGTTTGCAGTTGGCGACCCATGGATATATAATGAATACACTAACGGAAGACTGACACCTTCTATGGGGTTCGAAAATGATAAGGCGGCCGAGGATATAACTCAATGGCTTTTGTCGCAAATACCCAAAAAGGAATAACTCATTACATTAAAACTTTCGTTTATAGAACGGTAAAGCGCACTAAGTAAATGTTTTAACGATGGTGTTAATGAAAATTTTCAATTGATTTTGATCGAATATTTTGCGCTGATTTAATTTTTATATACTTTTAGATGACGGCCTGCCGATGCGTCGAAAAAATTGTAAACCAGTTAAATTTATTTCAATAATTTACATACTAAAGCCTGCAAATTAACTTTAGTGTAATCAACCGGATAGCAATATAGATGAATAAATTGCTAAATTAATTGCATAAACAAGCCGTAATTATAATTTAATTGCAGTACCAATTATAAAAACCAATTATTAATAATACAAAGTTGCCAAAAGCAGACTGTATTATTTGATACATAAGAAATGCTGTCTGAAGTAGAATTAATAACATTAATTAAGCAGGGAGATATCCGGGCCTTTGACGAGTTTTATAAAAGAAACTGGCGGGGCTTATACCAGGCTGCTTATCGTTCAACGGGTTCATCTGATGATGCCAAGGACCTTGTTCAAACGGTTTTCATCAGTTTATGGAAATGCAGGTTTACCCTTTGCCCCGAGCAATATAATTCATCGTATCTCTTAAGGGCCTTAAAGAATAATATCATTAATTTTCACAAAAAGGATGCGATCAGAAAGAGGGGAGTGGATGAACTAATGCAATTAAGTGGCGGCAACGAATTTACCAACGAAGATGATTTAATTGCCAAAGAACTCTCCAATACAATTGAAGGCCGCATTAAAGAGCTACCTGGTAAAATGCAACAGGTGTTTGTGTTGTCCCGTCAGCAAAACTTATCCATCAGCGAAATATCTGAGATGCTTGATATAGCCCCGCGTACTGTAAAAAACCAGATATCTAACGCGCTTAAAATATTACGCACAGGATTGGATGTGTTCCTTGTGATAACTTTTCTTTTTATAAAATAAATCTGGTACCAAAACCAGTTGCGCTTGTATTATAAGTGCCAATGCATAAACTGCCTTGTAAGCAGATATTTAAAAACCAAATACACTTTTACAATAATGATAAAATGGCTGAAGCCTGGTCATAAGCCTATTGGCGGTGAAGCACATCTGCATGATGAGGCAACTATGCAGGCGATAGAAAAGCAGATGTTAAATGCTATTCATAAAGAAATTTATGGTAAGTGGTATTTTATAAAAACAACGTCGGGTAAATATGCCGTTGCAGCATCGTTTGTACTTTTATGCTGCTCGATAGCATTGGGCCTTAAACTCTCCTTAAAAAATAAAATCAATTTTGTTACGGTTGCTGCGGCAAATGGGCATATCAATATTGTTGACTTACCCGATGGGTCAAAGGTGTGGTTAAACTCGGGCTCCACTATCCGTTATCCCGACAAGTTTGACAAAACCCGCGAAATTCAGTTGATTAACGGCGAAGCTTTTTTCGACATAAAACACGACGAACATAGTCCTTTTATTGTTCATTATGGCAGTTTGCATGCGCGTGTTTTAGGAACGGCCTTTAATATCAAATACTTTAAAAAACTTAGTGATGTAAGGGTAACCGTAACAAGGGGACTCGTAGAGGTTGGAAAAAATCGTGAAAGTTTTGGCGTGCTTGCTCGTGATAATGAAGTTTCCTATGATCAGCTAAGCAATCAGCACATCATTCGCAAAGTTGATTCACGGAAGATAGCCGCCTGGACAACAAACGAGGTTAATTTATATGATGTTTCTTTTGCTGAACTGATGCTCAGGCTCGAAAACATCTATAACGTTCACATCGCCTACGATCATGCAAAACTGAACACCCTGCCAACAACTATTCATTTTTCAAACAACGATAATTTGCAGCAGGTGCTCGAAATTATTAAAACAATACATCGCGTAAACTATACGGTAAAGGGAAAGGAGGTTTCTTTAGAAAAAATACCTAACAAATAGTAAATAAAAAATGCCAATGTCTATGAGCAAAGCTTAGCAGACATTGGCACTGAGTTAATGTAAGTTATTGGCAGGTTCCAAGCTAAACCAATGATTTACATAGTTTTTTAAGACAAAAACTTTGTAAAGATGATAAAAAAATTGACTAAATTTTTTACTTTTTTCATGAAAGTATCAATAACTGTAGTAGTATGCTCGCTGGTGTGTTGCCAGTTACTGCTTGCTAAGACAGCAAAGAGCCAGATTTCGGCCACGCTTGTCAAAATTTCTTTTGGCAAGGAAAGTCTGCAGAGCTCCATCAGCAAGCTCGAAAAACAAACGGGCATCAAATTTTCCTACAACCCCGAAGATTTGAAGGGTTATTCGGTTAAACCTAATAAGTTCAAAGAGGAAAAACTGAGCAATATCCTTAATTACCTGTTTGCTAAAACACAGCTTACGTTTAAAGAAATTAGTGACGGTATTGTAATTTACGACAAAACAGCAACACTAAAAACGAGCTTGTTCACCGATAAATCTTCAGTACCGGATATAAAAACCGAATCGGCCGATATTACGGTTACGGGCACGGTGTCAGATTTAAACGGCCCCCTACCGGGTGTATCAGTTGTGATTGAAGGCAGTACCAAAGGTGTTATCACCAATACCAACGGAGCTTATTCGCTAAGAGCTGCTCCGGAGGCAGCGTTGATATTTTCTTCTATCGGTTATAAAACACAAAAAATCAATATTAACAACCAAACCGTTATTAATGTAACTATGGTAAGCGATTTGAGGTCGTTGAGCGATGTTATAGTGGTTGGTTATGGTGTTCAGAAAAAGTCGGACATAACAGGTTCAATAGTCTCTGTTAATGAACAGGCGCTTCGCGATATTCCGGCCGCAAATATAGGCCAGGCGTTACAGGGGCAGGCCGCAGGTGTTGATATTCAAAAAAGCGCCGGTAACAGCCATCCGGGAGCTACGCCATCAATCTTAATCAGGGGCACCAGGTCAATAAACGCCTCAAATTCACCACTGATTGTAGTTGATGGCCTTCCTTTTAACGGAAGCCTTAATGATATTAATCCGGATGATATAGTATCGTTAGAGGTATTGAAGGATGCTTCCTCCACCGCTATTTATGGTTCAAGGGGTGCTAACGGTGTTTTATTGGTTTCTACCCGCCGGGGTAAAAAAGGCGGTACATCAATAACCTACAGTGGTTACGCCGGTTTTAACAAGCCAATGGGGCATTATAATGTAATGAATGGCACTCAATTTGAAGACCTTAAAAAATGGGGCCTCATCAACGGGAACCCCGGCAAATATTCGGGCTTGGATGATCCGGCCTTTTTAACCGATGGCTCTTTTGCCCCGCAGGAAGTAGCCTCAATTAAAAGCGGACGCAGTACAGATTGGCAAGACCTGATTTATAAAACCGGTTTTGTTACCGACCACCAGTTAGGCGTTTCCGGTGGTAACGATTTAACCCAATATGCTATATCTGGCGGGTATTATAACGAAACCGGTATATATTTTGGCCAGTCATTCGTGCGGTACTCTATCAAATTAAGCATTGATCAGCAATTGGGTAAAAACGTTAAAATAGGCTTAAGCAGTTTAAACACCTTAAGCTATACCAATGGCGAAAATGCTAACCCACTTGGGCAGGCGCTCAGGGCAAGCCCGCTTTCTACCCCGTATGATGATGCTACCGGTAAATTAGTAGGTTTTACAGCGGGCAGTGCCAACCAGGTTTGGAACCCGCTTGCTAACTTTGTTCCAGGTGCTGTTGCCGAAACACGCAAACGGTTTGGAACATTTACCACTGCTTATGCCGAGATTAACCTGGCGCCGGGCTTAAAATACAGGTTTAACGGTGGTGCCGAAATACGGCCCGATATATACGGAAATTACTACGCCAGCGCAACCACCAATAACCTGGGCGGTGCATCTACAGCAAATAACCAAAGTACTTACAGCTACAACTATACGCTTGAAAATATTTTAACTTACGACAAAACAATTGCTCAAAAGCACCATATCAATTTTACTGGTCTGTACAGTTTGCAGGAAAGTCAATCGCAATCTAACTCGTTCAGTTATAACAATATTCTGTCAGACGGTATTCAGTATTTTAACCCGCAGTATGGCGCTAATTTGAGCGGATCCGGCTCGTACTCAAAATGGGATATTATATCCTACATGGCAAGGGTAAATTATGGCTTTGCCAATAAATACCTGCTTACATTAACCATGCGTTCAGATGGTTCATCGCGCCTGGCGCCTGGTAATAAATATCATGTGTTCCCTTCGGCGGCAGCTGCCTGGAATGTTACCCAAGAACCCATGTTTAAAGATTCACATGTGTTATCAAATCTTAAATTGCGGGTAAGCTATGGTACGGTTGGTAATACTGCCATTAACCCTTACCAAACATTAGGCGCGTTAACATCGGTTAACTATAACTTTGGCTCTACCAACCTCACCGGGGCCTATCCAACAAACGTACCCAATCCCAATCTTACCTGGGAGTATACATCTACATTAAACGCCGGTGTTGATTTTGGATTTCTTGACGGACGGATAACAGGTGCCGTTGATGCTTATCATCAATATACCAGGTCGTTGTTGCTTCCCTTGTCTTTACCACCAACATCCGGTATCCCCAACAGCATTTTAACCAATGTTGGCCAAACGCAAAACAAGGGTATCGAAATAAGCGTAAGCAGTGTTAATATACAGGGTAACGGCAGAAACAGCTTTAGCTGGACTACCAGTGCCAACATTACCTTCAACCGCGGAACAGTAACCAAATTAGCAAGCGGTGTTACGCAGGACATAGCGAACAACCTTTTCGTAGGTCAGTCTATTAATGCCATCTTCGACTATAAAAAAGTGGGAATCTGGCAAAATACGGCGGCCGATACGGCGCAGGCAAAAAGCCTTGGGCTTACCACAACAGGTACCGGTTCTGTTATAGGCACCATAAGGGTAGAAGATGTAAATAAGGATGGAAAGATTAGTGCAAGCGACAGGATAGTGCTTGGATCAGATCAGCCAAAATACACAGGCGGGTTTACCAACCGTATTGCCTACAAGGGTTTTGATTTTACCGTAGTTGGAGTTTACAGGGTAGGCGGTTTAATAACCTCCCGGTTATTTCAAAGCGGCGGTTTTGTTAATACCTTCCAGGGCAATTATAATAACCTGAATGAAGATTACTGGACCCCAACCAATCATCAAAATTTTTATCCAAAACCAAACTCTGCATCAACCAATACACCTTACTCATCGTTACTGAGCTACTTTGATGGTACTTTCCTTAAAATAAGGAGCGCTACACTGGGTTATTATATGCCCGAATCAATAACAAAGCGTATTAAGGCAAAGTCATTAAGAATATATGCAACGGCGCAAAATCCATTTATACTTTTTTCGCCGTATCGCAATACTTTTCACGGTCTTGACCCTGAAACAGCCGGAAGCTTAGCCATTGATACTCCTCCCACAAAGTCATTTATATTCGGTATTAACATGACACTTTAAATTAAAATAAGATGAAAAGAATATCTATATATTTATACAGCTGTTTATTTTTAGGTCTGATTGTTACCTCGTGTAAAAAAACATTGGTAGAAGCTCCTAAATCAACCTTAACCCCAGCTTTTTTTACAACAACACAGGGTTTCATGTCGGGGCTTACGGCAGCCTATGCCGGTTTCAGGACCATTTGGGGACCTGATACCTATTTTGAAATGACCGTGCCCGGTACCGACGAATTTATTGCCGGTAACGATGGCAATAACGGCCTGGTTAAATACAACAGTAACTTCAATACCGCCGATGGCATAGTAGCCGGCATTTGGAAAAACTGTTACACCTATATCAATACCTGTAACGGGCTAATTGATAATGCTCCGGCCGGGCTGGATGATGCAACAAAAGCAAGTTTAATTGGCGAGGCTAAGTTTCTGCGCGCCAACTATTACTTTATATTAGTTCAGTTTTGGGGCGATGTTACTTTAAACAAAAGTTTTCAGGCAACCCCAACAACTTCTGCCACGCGCGCGCCGATGGCCGATGTATATGCTTTTATAATTCAGGATCTTAAAGATGCCATAGCTGCTTTGCCTGTGGGGCCGTTAACCAATGGCGTACAGCCGGGCAGGGCTACCAAAGCAGCTGCAGAGCATATGCTTGCAAAAGTTTACTTAACAAGGGCGGGCTCATCGGTCAAACAAGCTGATGATTATAAAAACGCCTATACCAACGCTATTGATTTAATTACCAATATTGCTCCTGGTGCCGGCATTAAGCTGCAACAGGATTTTGGAAAAGTATTTGCCGAAGGCAATGAAAGCAACAGCGAAATATTATGGACAGTACAGCACACTACAACACTGGCCTACAATGGTTCGCCAACTCAAAATAATAGCGGCCCCGATAATTTACTGTGCCATTTATTTGCGCCAAAATATGAAGTGCAGCCAGGTATGCAGCGCAGCACCCTTTATGGCCGCCCTTATATACGTGCTGTACCTACCCATTGGCTTACCGATACTGTGTTTAAAGAAAGGATAAACGACCAGCGGTATAATAAAACATTTCAAACCATGTGGTTGTGTAACAATGCTGCATCTATACCAAACTGGCCCAATCCTTTACCGGCAGGCGCTCCGGCAGGCGCACAACCGGGTGCACCTAAATTTACTGTAGGCGATACAGCTATATGGATGCCAGGCTACGCCATGACCTCCAGTCAAATTGCAGGTTACCGTTACCAGGTTATTCCGCCCAGCAAATACAGTATTGCCCTGTCGCCGGCCATGATCAAATATTTTGATACCAAACGGCCCGATCAAAATTCACCATCCAGCAGGCCTATCATCATATACAGGCTGGCCGAAACCTATTTAATTGCCGCCGAGGCGTTATATATGGATGGCCGGGCGGCTGATGCGGTACCGTATATCAATGCGGTGCGCGAAAGAGCTGCTTACCCATCGGGCAATGCGGCTGCAATGGATATCACTGCTGATAAAATCACACTGGATTTTATTTTGGATGAGCGCTCAAGAGAGCTATGCGGCGAACTGGTACGCTGGCTTGACCTGGCCCGCACAGGTAAGTTACTGGAAAGGGTAAAGCTGCATAACACCGATGGTAAAAGTAACATTAAGCCATTTCACGTGCTGCGCCCAATTCCGCAAACACAAATTGATGCCACTATTACCGGCACCCCTTATCCTCAAAACCCTGGTTGGTAAGTTAGTGTCTTGTCATACTTAAATTGTCGGTTAGTCTTAAGTCGAAAGTCTTAAGTTCTGAGTAAGAAACAAGCAAAATACGACTTGAGACTACCGACTAAAAACTGGTGACTTAATACAGGGTTCACTTAACATCTATTTATAACAAACAGAACGCAATAATTAAAACTATATATGAAAAAGCATAACCCGGCTCCTGGTATTCTTTTTACTTTTCTTTTGTTTTTTTATGGCCTTACAGCTTTTGCCGGCGTTTATCCGGCACCCGAAACATCACCCTATAACGTAAAACTCTACGGGGTAAAAGGGGATGGTAAAACCATTGATACCAAAGGGATTAATAAAGCAATAGATGCAGCGGCAACAGCTGGTGGGGGCACTGTTTACTTTCCGGCAGGCAATTACTTATGCGGATCTATCCATCTTCAAAGCAATATCTCTTTATATATTGATCAGGGGGCCACTATCATTGCGGCCCCCATTACCGATGAATCCGGTTATGATTTACCCGAGGATAAGATCGACAACAAATACCAGGATTTTGGGCACAGGCATTGGCATAACAGTTTGATATGGGGCGAAAACCTGCATGATATTTCCATATTAGGTCCTGGCACCCTTTGGGGAAAAGACCTGGTACGGAGTAATAAAGGAGAGGACGACAAGCGCCCGAACAAAACAATCAGCCTTTATTTATGCCGCAATGTAATCATTAAAGACATATCCATATTGCATGGCGGCTGGTTTGGCATCCTGGCTACCGGGATAGATAACTTTACTATTGATAATGTGAAGATGGATACCAACCGCGACGGGATGGATATTGACTGTTGCCGTAATGTGCGTATTTCTAACTGCAGCGTTAACTCTCCCTATGATGATGGTATATGTTTGAAAAGCACCTTTGGCCTTGGCTTTGCCCGCGCTACAGAAAACGTTACCATTACCAACTGCCAGGTAAGCGGTTATGATGAAGGTTCGTTTTTAGACGGCACTTTTAAACGGAACGAAAAGAAATACTCCGATGGTAATCCTACAGGCCGTATAAAAATGGGCACCGAATCAAATGGCGGATTTAAGAATGTCACTATTTCAAATTGCGTATTTGATTATTGCCGTGGCTTGGCTCTTGAAACTGTTGATGGCGCGCTTTTAGAAGATGTTACCATTACTAACATTACTATGCGCGATATTGTAAACGCACCCATTTTTGTTCGCCTTGGGGCACGTATGCGCGGACCCGAAGGTACACCTGTTGGCGCACTCAGACGGGTTATCATCAGTAATGTGGTATGTTATAATGCTGATAATAAGCATGGCGCAATCATAAGCGGAATCCCCGGCCATGATATTGAAGACTTACGGTTAAGCAATATCCGGATCTATTATAAAGGCGGCGGTACTAAAGAGCAATCAACACGTGAAGTGCCTGATTTAGAAAAAGAGTATCCCGAACCATATCGTTTTGGTACAATGCCGTCCTACGGTTTCTTTATTCGTAATGTTAAAGGTCTTAAAATGAACGATGTGGAGGTAAGTTATATTGATGAGGATCTTCGCCCCGCATTTATACTTGACCATGTAACCGGTGCCGATTTTCAGCACATCAAAGCGCAGAAAGCAGCCAATGCACCGGCATTTGTTTTAAATGAAGTAAAAGATTTTAACATATATAACAGCCTGCCGATTGCAAACACCAGGATGGCAGATGTGAATAAAAAGGAACTTTAATAAAATAAATAATTGCATGAAAAGTAAACTATCCAGGTCAATAATAATACTTACAGCACTTGCTGTAAGCGTAACACTTTATGCCCTAAAACCGGCAGCCGATGTAGTACCCGATGCCGATAATGCCGGTTTAAAATTGCCCGCCGGATTTGGCGCCTTAAAAGTTGCCGAAACAGGTGCCAAGGCAAGGCACTTGGTGGTTACACCCCAAGGCGATATTTATGTAAAGCTGGCAAAGATCAACAAAGAAGGTAAAGGTATTTTAGTATTTCATGAGGGCCCAAACGGCAAGGCCGAACTTAAATCGGGCTTTGGTACTTACGGTGGTACCGAAGTTTATTTAAAAAACGGTTACCTGTATGCTTCATCCAATACCGAGGTATTCAGGTATAAGGTGAATGATAAAAATGAAGTTATTAACCCCGATCAGCCCGAAAAAATAGTTACCGGTTTAAAGGCGGGCCGCCAGCACGAAACCAAATCGTTTGCATTGGATAACGATGGCAATATTTATGTAAACATAGGCGCCTGGTTTAATGCATGCCAGGAAAAAGACCGTGGGTTACATTCACCCGGAATACCGGGCTGCCCTATTCTTGATTCGATGGGTGGGGTGTGGCAGTTTAAGGCCGACAAATTAAACCAAACCTATGGCGATGGTGTGCGGTATGCGACCGGGCTAAGAAATATGGTTGGTATGGACTGGAACCAGCAGGACAACCAGCTTTTTGTAATGCAACATGGCAGGGATAACCTCAACAGCTCGTGGCCCGAACTATATACCACCAAACAATCTGCTGAGTTACCAGCCGAATGTTTATACGTTCTTAAAAAGGGTGACAATGCAGGCTGGCCGTTTATGTACTATGACCAGATTCAGCATAAGAAGATACAAGCCCCTGAGTATGGCGGCGATGGAAAAAAAGAAGCTGATGCTAAATTTCTCGATCCGGCTGCCGCCTATCCTGGCCATATGGCGCCCAATGGTTTGCTGTTTTATACCGGCAATCAATTTCCGGCAAAGTATAAAAACGGGGCTTTTATAGCATTTCATGGTTCATGGAACAGGGCTCCCGAACCACAGGCCGGATACTTCGTAGTTTTTCAGCCATTTAAAAATGGAAAGCCCGACGGTGATTGGGAAGTATTTGCAGATGGTTTTTCGGGCTCGCCGGAAAAAACGGCGGCTGGTCGTGCCGATCATCGCCCCTGCGGGCTTGCCCAGGGTGCCGATGGCTCTTTGTATGTAACTGATGATTCAAAAGGTACCATATACCGTATTATCTACACTAAAAAGTAATTGCCACAATGAGAAAATATTTGATAGTTATAACTCTTGTTTTTAGCTGCTTTCAGTTAATAGCCCAGGTTAAAACTCCGGCAAAAGCCAGGGTTAAACCCCGGACAGACTTAGCTAACCCGGTGGTTGATGGTAAAGTGGTATACACAAAATATTGCTTAACCTGCCACCAGGCTGATGGGGGCGGGGTACCTAATATGAATCCACCGTTAATCAAAACATCTTATGTGCTGGGCGATAAAAGCCGCCTGATTAAAGTAGTACTTAACGGGTTTTCGGAAAACGTTGATATTGATGGTGAATCATACTCAAACGTGATGCCTGCACATGATTTTTTGAAAGACCAGGAAATTGCAGCGGTGTTAACCTATGTCAGGAAAAACTTTACCAATAAAGCGGGCGCAATAAGTACGGCGCAGGTAAAGGCCGTAAGGGCAGTAAATAAAAAATAAATCCTTTTTAAAACAGATACCTCAATATGATGAAATCATTTTTATACTTATTACTAATGGTTTGCCCGGCGATAGCATTTGGGCAGGAGACCAATACCGAGGCAGTTGTTCGCAAAGTTGCCGACAATATAATTCAGAACACCTCTTTTAAATTTATCAATTCCACTACCAAAGAAAAATACGATTCTACCAAAGGGCTGGCATCATCGGCTGATATTAAAGCTGATAGCAAATACAACAAATGGGCCTATGTAAACGGTGTTTTAGCCATTGGTATGGTGCAAACTGCCGATGTGCTTAATGATAAAAAGTACTCGAAGTATTCCCAGCACAATTTTGCGTTCATTTTTGATAATCTTAATTATTTTGAAACGCTTCAAAAAGCTAAAACACCAAGGGTAGAATATGGGTCTGTATTTAACATCACCAACCTTGATGCTTGCGGGGCAATGTCGGCAGGGTTGTTTGATGTAAATGCGCTGGCACAAAGAAAAGATTACCAGGCCTATTTAGAAAGATCCGCAGCTTATATTTTAACTAAACAGATGCGTTTGTCTGATGGCACACTTGCACGCCCGCAACCACGTTTTGGTACCCTTTGGGCCGATGATATGTTTATGAGTATCCCGTTTTTAGCGCGTATGGGAAAACTTACCGGCGACAGCAAATATTTTGATGACGCTATAAAACAGGTGGAGAATTTTAACAAATATTTGTATGATCCGGCCACCGGTCTTTTCTTTCACAATTATTATTCTGACGATCAAACCAATGGTGTAGGTCATTGGGGGCGCAGCAATGGCTGGATAGCCATGGCACAGGTTGAGTTGTTAAACAATTTGCCGGCAAACCATCCCAAACGCCCCGAACTGATCAAATTGCTGTTGAGGCAAATTGTAGGTTACTCCCGCTACCAGGACCCAACCGGTTTATGGCACCAGTTATTGGATAAACCCGATTCGTACCTGGAAACATCAGTTACTGCTATGTACACATATGCTGTAGCCCGTGCAGTAAATGAGGGCTGGATCAATGAAAAATATTTAGCTATAGCCCGAGAAGGATGGGATGGGTTAAAAACCAAAATTACAGCCGCCGGCGAATTGCAGGATGTTTGCATTGGTACCAACATGGATACCGACATTAAATTTTACTACACCAGGCCAACTGAGCTAAACGATACGCATGGCTTAGGCGCACTGTTACTGGCTGGAACCGAAATGCTTAAAGCAGAAAGGAAAAAATAACCATGTACAAGCTAACCAGGCTATTGCTCAGGGAAATCAGTTTTAAAATCAAGAAAAAAACAAGAGGTACCTACGGAGCCAAAAAACGAGACATGGTTCACTATAAACACATAATTCTGTTGGAGTTGAAAATAGTCGGTGAATCCATGACTCCAGCGGAGTCACGTGTTTATAGCAAAGGAAACCTAAAAGCCAGGCTCCGTAGGTGCCTCCTCTTTAAAAGCGATTTCGCCGGGCTATTTCTGGGTATTATTCTTACAGCGGCGTGTAATTTAAGTTTGTTTGCTGCCAATGTGGATATCACGGCTTACGGTGCCGTAGGTAACGGCACCATTTTAAACACCAACGCTATTCAAAAAGCAATTGACGCTTGTTATAAAAGCGGTGGTGGTAAAGTTATTATTCCTTCGGGAGTGTTTTTAACAGGCACAATCGCACTGAATGATAACATTACCCTGCAGCTAAACAAAGGCGCTGTTTTATTAGGCAGCACCGATGTTAACGATTATAAAAATCTTGATCCGTTTGTAGATGGGCTGGGCATAAGTGTTGGCTGGGCCCTGGTTGTAGCCGTTGATAAAAAAAATATAGGAATAGCGGGCGAGGGTACCATTGATGGCCAGGGATCAAAACTCAAAGCGCAGCAAATATTAACTGATATACGCGCCGAATCGCAACGCTGGGGCAGGCGTCCATTTTTATTGCGTATTGTGCGCTGCCAAAACGTTGCTTTAAATGGTGTTACCCTAAATTATGCCGCAGCCTGGACATCTCATTACTTTCAATGCAAACAGGTAAGCATTAAAAATGTAAAAATTGTAAGCAGGGGCGTAGCGCACAATGATGGTATGGATATAGATGGCTGCCAGGATGTTACTATTAAAAATTGTGATGTAGAAAGCGGCGATGACGCTTTGTGTTTTAAAACAACATCAAGCAAAATGGCCTGTAAAAACATTGTTGTTTCGGGCCTGCGGTTAAAAAGCGGCCAGGGAGCTATCAAAATCGGAACGGAATCCATGGCGGCATTTGAGAACATCAACATATCGCAATGTTATATTTACGATACAGCCAATGGCGGTATAAAGCTGCTTTCGGTTGACGGTGCAAATATCAGGAACGTCCAAATCAGCGATATTACCATGGTTGAGGTAAAAACGCCTATACTCATTCGTTTAGGTGCCAGGTTAAGTGTATTCCGTAAAGATCAGGATAGTAAGCAACCTATAGGGACGCTTGAGAACGTAATCATCAAAAATGTAAAAGCAAAAGCGGCCGATAACGCACAGCTGATGCCGCCATCGGGTGTCCTGATAACAGGTATCCCTGGGCATAACATTAAAAACCTGGTATTAGAAAACATAGAGATAAACCTTGCAGGCGGCGGAAATAATGAAAATGCCAGGCAGGTTGTACCCGAGGCCATTGATAAATATCCCGAAGTAAAAACATTTGGTCCGCTGGTGCCGGCCTACGGTGTTTGGGCCAGGCATGTGGATGGACTAAAGGTGAGCAATGTAAAATTTACCCTAAGCCATAATGATCTTCGGCCAGCCATTATCTGCGAAGATGGGAAAAATATAGCGCTTAATTCCTGCATCATTCCAGAGACTACCGGCGCCCAGGCTGTAATAAGGTTAAAGAATGTTGCCGGGGCGCGCGTAACGAACACTACTGCAACCGGGTCTGCAGATTCATTTGTGCGTGTTGAAGGCAATGCAAGCCGTGATGTACATATCCTGGAAAATAAAATCCCTGGCATACAAAAAAAGCTTGAACTATCTGCCGATCTGAAAGCCGGAGCAGCTGTTTTGGATTAGAATAACACATTGATGATCAATATAAAATGAAGGCAAATGTTTGCAAAGTATTTTTAGGCTTAGTTTTTCTGCTGCCCTGCAGGCTTTATGCCCAGCAGAGCGCTTTACCAAAACAAACCGACCGTTGGGCCATACAACCAGATGGAAGTATCAAATGGACTATTAATGGCAGGTTACCGCATACAGATCATATAGAAATGTCGGGAGAGAAAGTATCGGTTTGGGTTCAGTATGGGTTAGATAGCGCTGGCAGATCATCTGTTTTGCGAACGGTAGTGTTCCCCACATTCAGGATGCTGCCCGATGGTACCCGTACCCATATTGATTATTCTTTTCAGGATAGCGGACTGCCACGGTTTTATATTAATAATCGTCAGCTGAAAACCGATTTAGCAAACGGGAAAAAATCGGGCGATCTTTCGTACAATATCAAAAGCATCAGCCACAAAGGCATTATGCGGATTGAGGCGACAACAAGCAATCCGGCGCCGGTAAAAATTGAACGGAGTATTTTTCCATCGGTGGATAAACCGATGGTTATTGAAAAGTTTGTATTTACTAATATTACCGATAAGCCGGTCACCATTTCCATGGAGTATTTGCGGCATGAGGTGAGGACGGATAGTCTTAAAAGTAAAGTAAGGCCCCATTCCATTATCATGGGATCTGCCAATAGTGGCAGCCGTATAGTGCAAGCCGGTGAGCATACAACTTTCGCGGTTTATTATTTGGCAACAGATTTTCCTGGTCAGCCTATTATGGTTAACGCAGATGCGGAAGAAAAAGCCCGCGAAAACCGTGTAAATACAATCTTATCACCGCTGCAATTAAAAACACCCGATACTTTATTAAATACTGCGTTCGCCTTTGCCAAAATCAGGGGGACAGAGAGTATTTACAAAACCAAAGCAGGCTACCTGCATGGGCCGGGCGGGCTGGCATACTATGCTGCGATCTGGGCAAATGACCAGGCCGAGTATATTAGTCCCTTCTTCGCGTTTTCGGGAGATAGTATCGGTAACCTGTCGGCCATGACGTGCTACCGCTTATTTGCCAGGTATATGAACCCGGAGTACAAACCCATACCCAGCTCCATAGTTGCCGAAGGCGACGCCGTATGGAAAGGCGCGGGTGACCGTGGCGACCAGGCCATGATTGCCTATGGCGCTTCGCGGTATGCATTAACCTATGGTCACCCCGATTCTGCAAAAGTATTGTGGCCACTCATTACCTGGTGCCTGGAATATAGTCACCGGAAACTAAACGACCGGGGCGTGGTTACTTCAGATCATGATGAGTTGGAAGGTCGCTTTCCATCTGGTAAAGCCAACCTGTCAACCAATAGCCTTTATTATGATGCGTTGATATCGGCGGCTTACCTTGGCAAACAATTGCATCAGCCAAAAGCACAAACAGACGAATATTTAAAACAAGCGGCAACGCTTAAAAGTAATATCGAAAAATACTTCGGGACAACCATAGAAGGCTTTAAAACCTACAAATACTACGAAACCAATGATGTACTGCGTGCCTGGATCTGCCTGCCCCTTACCATGGGTATTTTAGATAGGAGCGAAGGAACCATCCAAGCCCTGTTTTCGCCCCGCTTATGGACGGCTGATGGATTGGCTACCGAGGCAGGCAAAGAAACTTTTTGGGACCGCTCAACCCTGTATGCACTTCGCGGTGTATTGCAGGCTGGTAAAACAGAAAAAGCAATGGAATACCTGCGCTATTATTCGCGCAGGCGACTATTGGGAGAGCATGTGCCCTACCCGGTAGAAGCCTATCCCGAAGGTAACCAAAGACATCTATCTGCCGAGAGCGGACTTTACTGCAGAATATTCACCGAAGGCTTATTTGGTATGCGGCCAACAGGCTTTAATAGCTTTGATTGCACGCCAAGGCTGCCAAATGGCTGGAATGAAATGGCATTGAATAACATCCATTCCTTCGGGCACGTGTTCAACCTTAAAATATCGAGGGTGAATAAGGAGAAGTTAAATATTACCATAACCGAGGGTAGCAAAACCATCAAATACAAAGTAAATGACGGGGGTACACAAGCGGTCAGTTTATAAGTATCAATACCAAACAAATAATATAACTATGAAGAGCAAACTTTTTAAATACATATTGCCTGTTTTAATGGTAGTTACTGTTTATGACAGTAATGCCCAAACACATCAACTGGAAAAGCTTTGGGAAACGGATACAGTTATAAGGGTTCCCGAATCAGTTTTGCCGGATTTTAAAAAAGGTATATTATATGTATCAGAGATAGATGGAAACCCCAACGCTGTTGATGGTAAAGGTGGCGTAGCCAAAATTACTATTGACGGAAAGATCATTAACCTTGATTTTACAACCGGTTTAAATGCACCTAAAGGACTGGGGCGGTTTGGTAATGAGTTATACGCCGCAGATCTGTCGGACGTGGTAGTTATTGATATGAATACGGGTAAGGTTAAAAATAAGATTGCTATTGATAGTGCCAAAGCCTTAAATGACATTACTGTTAATGATAAAGGCGTTGTTTATGTATCAGATAGTAAAACAAAAAAAATACACCGTATTGAAAACGGTCATGCAAGCACGTTTTTAACAAACGTAAGCGGTGTAAACGGGCTTAAAGCTATCGGTACCGATCTTTATATACTGGGTGGCCAAAAATTTATGAAAGCAGATAGCCAGGGTAATTTAACACAAATAACCATGCTAAGCTGCGGAGGCGATGGCCTTGAGCCTGTTGGTAACGGCGATTTCCTGATCACCTGCTGGTCGGGACATATATTTTATGTAACCGCCGATGGTAAAATAGAAACCCTGCTTGATACACAGGAGCAAAAAGTAAATACCGCCGACCTGGCCTATGATACCGTGAAACACATTTTGTATGTGCCTACCTTTTGGGCTAAAAAGGTAATAGCCTTTAAGTTAACAACAGTTAAATAATATGAGGTTTTGTAAAATACGTTTTCCAAAAATATATTTGGTTGTTGCAGGTTTGGTAAGTACTCAACTTGCAACAGCGCAAACACACAACACCGATGCCTATTTAAAACTGTGGTATACCAAACCGGCTGTTACCTGGGAAGAGGCCTTGCCCCTGGGTAATGCCACCACCGGAGCTATGGTATTTGGCGGTATTAACCACGAGCATTACCAGCTTAACGACCATAACCTGTGGTCGGGCTACCCCGAAGCCGGGAATAACCCACAGGCATCAGCGCATTTGCCCGAAGTACGAAAGGCTGTGTTTGATAACGATTTTGATAAGGCGGCGGAGATATGGAAAAAGTATTTACAAGGGCCATACACAGCCAGGTATCTGCCCTTGGGCGATCTGCTGCTTAACTTTAACCTGAAAGATAGTATTCATTACTACCGCGACCTGAACTTAAATAACGCGGTTGCTACCGTGCGGTTTGAGGCTGGCGGCGTGCATTATCAACGGGAAACATTTATAAGCTACCCGGATAAAGTAATGGTGGTACGCATCACCGCGGATAAAAAAGGCGCTATTAATTTCACAGCCAATTTGCAAAGCAAGCTGCACTTCGGCATCGAAATGGATGGTAGCAATAAGCTGATTTTAAAGGGTAAAGCCCCAAGTTATGTGGCCAACCGGGAATCCGAGCCACGGCAGGTAATTTATGATGAGCCCAAAGGCGAGGGCATGAGTTTCCAGATCAACCTCAAAATAAAAAATAATGGCGGGCGGGTGATGGCCGATAACAACGCATTACAAGTTACAGGCGCTAACCAGGTTATACTTTATTTAACCGAGGCAACCAGCTTTAACGGTTTTAATAAATCGCCGGGTCTGCGGGGGAAAGATCCGGCCGTTGAAGCTAATGCCAGCCTTTTTGCCGCATTGCAAAAAACGTACGAACAGCTCAAACAAAGGCACATTGCCGATTATCAACGCCTTTTTAAACGGGTCGATTTTAATTTGGGTGCAGATACGGTGATGGTAAAACAACCTACGGACGAACGGCTCAGGAGTTTCAGTGTAGCTAATCCCGATAAGCAATTACAAACCCTGTATTACCAGTTTGGGCGTTATTTGCTGATTGCCAGTTCAAGGCCTGGCAGCGCGCCTGCCAACCTGCAGGGCATCTGGAACGACCAGGTGATACCGCCATGGGGCAGTAATTATACTACCAACATCAATATCGAAATGAATTACTGGCTGGCCGAAAACACCAATCTTTCGGAGTGCCACCAACCTTTATTTGATTTTCTGAAAGAGCTTGCCGTGAACGGCGCAATTACAGCCAAAGTAAATTATAACATTGATGAAGGCTGGGTACAACATCATAACACCGATATCTGGGCTAAAACATCAACCGTTGGTAATTTTGACCACGACCCCAGGAGCGCGGTGCGCTGGACAGCCTGGCCAATGGGCGGCGCCTGGATGAGTCTTCATTTATATGATCATTACCTTTTTACCGGCGATAAGTTTTTTTTGAGCAAAACCGCGTACCCTATTATTAAAGGCGCTGCACAGTTTATGCTGCACTGGCTGGTAACCGATCCTAAAACAGGTTACCTGGTAACAAACCCCTCCACCTCGCCCGAAAATACTATTAAAATCAGTGGTAAGGAATACCAGGTAAGTATGGCTTCTACTATGGATATGTCTATCATCCGCGAGTTGTTCCAGGATTGTATAAGCAGCGCGGAGATATTGGGTACCGATAAAATGTTTGCAGCCGAGGTAAAAGCCGCTTATGATAAGCTTTATCCATTTCATATAGGTAAACATGGACAGATACAGGAGTGGTTCCAGGATTGGGACGATACCACGGATACACACCGGCATATATCGCATTTGTTTAGTTTGTTTCCAGGCAGGCAGATCTCTGTGTTTAATACGTCCCAGTTGGCTGCCGCGGCAAAACAATCAATGATTTACAGGGGCGATGTAAGCACAGGCTGGTCAATGGCCTGGAAAGTGAACTGGTGGTCGAGGATGCACGATGGCAACCATGCCTATAAAATATTGGGCGCTGCATTTAACTATATGGACCCATTGCAAAAAAAAGGACAAATGAGCGGCGGTGGCACTTATCCTAATTTGTTTGACGCCCATCCGCCCTTCCAGATCGACGGAAATTTTGGAGGAACGGCCGGTATGACCGAAATGCTGTTGCAAAGCCAGGATGGTGAAATAGAATTGTTACCCGCCCTGCCCGATGCCTGGGCCGATGGCAGCATTAAAGGCATCAAAGCCCGTGGAAACTTTGAGGTAGCGATTAACTGGAAAAAGGGAAAGTTGAGTAAAGCGCTGATCAAGTCAATTGTTGGGGGCAATTGCCGCTTACGAACCCCGATACCTGTAAAAGTGGTTGAGGTAGGCAGCAAAGCGGCTACAGGTATCAACAAAAATATTTTAGATACACAGCCGGTAACACCGGTTTACCAGCAGGCAGATGATGCCAAACTACCGGATGTATCCTTTAATAAAGGTTATATAATTGACTTTGCTACAGAAAAAGGTAAAACCTATACCATTATACCTAACTAACATGATGAAAAAATTGAAATGCTTTTGGCTGATTTGTTTGTTTGGGAGTTTCATCGCGGAGCTTCACGCGCAATCCATCGCCTGGACGGAAATAGAACCCGGAATATGGAAAGGCATTATAGGTAAGCCCGAAGAATTTGACTTACTGAAAGTGGCCGGGGTACAACCCTATCATGCCGGTTTAGCGCAAATGCCAGGGGCCGCCTTCCCTTTGCCACAGCAGGAGATCACCGGTAGTGTACAGGGTGGTAAAACTTACCTGCGCTTTCCATTGGAAAAAAAAGAGCAGTTGTTTGGTTTCGGTTTAAATTTCCAGACAGTATTTCAGCGCGGCAAAGTGCTTACGCTGCATGTTGACAATTATGCCGGTAAGGATAATGGGCGCACCCATGCACCCACACCTTTTTATGTATCATCAAATGGTTATGGTGTGTTTATCAACTCGGCCAGGTATATCGACGTATATGCCGGTACAGCAGTAAGGCGCGACAGTAAAGTACCTCCCGAAGTAAAAGACAGGAATCTTGATAAAACATGGAGCTCGCACCCATATTCAGATGGTGTGGAAATGCTGGTGCCCGCTTCCGGGGTAGAGATCTATGTATTTGCTGGTCCAACTACTTTAGATGCCGTACGGCGTTATAATTTGCTAAACGGCGGCGGTTGTTTACCACCACGCTGGGGCCTGGGCTTTACACAGCGTATGCAGCGTTTAACCGATGCGCAGGGTGTTGCAGCCGAAGCAAAGGCATTTGAGGAAAAGGGTTATCCATTGGATTTTATCGGGCTTGAGCCAGGCTGGCAAAGTAAATCATACCCCTGTACTTTTGAGTGGGATGCAAGCCGGTTCCCTGATCCTAAAGGTTTTATACAGGATATGCTGAAAAAGAATATCAGGCTCAATTTATGGACTAATCCTTATGTATCTCCGGAGGCACCTGTTTATAAAAGTATTTTACCTTACAGTGGTACGCATACGGTTTGGAACGGCATTGTACCTGATATAAGTATGCCCGCAGCACGTAAGATCTTTTTTGGCGAACTGGAAAAAGGCAAAATAGATATTGGCATCAGCGGCTATAAAATGGATGAGGTTGATGGCGGGGATAATTATTTATGGCCCGACGTAGCAACTTTCCCGTCAGGCCACGATGCCGAACAAATGCGTCAGACGTATGGCTTGATGATGCAACGTTACACCAGCCAAATTTACCATGAACGTAATCAACGTACATTTGGCCTGGTTCGCGCCTCAAATGGCGGTGGTTCATCGTTCCCTTATGTTATCTATAACGACTATTACGATCACCGCGATTTTATAACAGCATTGGTAAACAGTGGTTTTGCAGGTGTGTTATGGACGCCCGAGGTACGTTCCTCCAAAACCGGCGAGGAATGGTTACGCCGGTTTCAGTCGAATGTTTTTTCGCCTATGGCGATGATTAATGCCTGGGCCAGCGGTACCAAGCCATGGTCGTTCCCGGAGGTTGCAGAGCAGGTAAAAACAATGGCCAACCTGCGCATGCAGATGATGCCTTACTGGTATAGCGAATTTGCCAAATATCACTTTGAAGGCATCCCGCCTTTCCGGGCCATGTACCTGGAAGATGGCTTTGTTGGAGGGGAAGCTAAAAATGAAAACAGAAAAGTAAACCTGGAGGAAAATCCTTATGAAGAGGCCATAACCAAAGAGGTTAAAGACCAGTACATGGCCGGCGAATATTTGCTGGTAGCACCAATATTTGCCGGGCAAACCAGCAGAAAAGTGATCTTGCCAAAGGGTAAATGGTACGATTTTTACACAGGGAAGTACGCAGGTGACGGAGAAGTCATCAACGTTACGCCGGGCCTGGATAAAATACCGGTTTATGTAAAGGACGGCGGTATTATCCCCATGATGCCCGTAATGCTGCACGCGCCCAAAGTAGGGCAGAAGGTTGACCTGGAGCTGAGGTATTATGGCAGCAAACCGGGTACTTATTCTTTATATGATGATGACGGAGAAACATATGATTATGAAAAGGGTAATTACAGCTTCCGGAAGATCATGGTGAGCAAAGTAAACGGGAAATTAAAAGGCACAATTACCCCGGCATTAAAAGGGAAACCAGATAATGTTGGTAAGGTAACTTTCAAAGCAATGACAGAGCTATAGCTTTGGTATCAAGCCCCCATTTTTTATAAAGGTTGTTGGTAACTGTTTCTTTTAGAAAATATCGACCGCAACTATATTTCGCATTTCATCACCGGATTGTGATTTTATTAGCACATTATAGGAGATACATATTTGGCTGTAATTCTCCTTCATAATTGACAATTACAACGTTATCTTAAATAGTGGAGTGTAATTTTCTATGAATCCATTTTTTATAACATTGTGCTTCAAACGCCCTTCCGATTATATTGGTTTTGAAGCTGGGTTACTTATAAGAAAACTATCAATTAACCCTGACCTGGTTGGTACATTCTTTTTTCTACAGGTTGATAATATTCATCCAGGTTTTCTGGTGTTCGTGCGTTATAACCTAAAACCTGTCGCAAACTTTCATTTAATCCTTCACCAAATGTGTAGCCTAATGCCCGGGGGTAATCCAATTGCTGTTTAAAAAATGGCCGCGTAAAAGCCATGGTAAGCGTACGCCTTTGTCCATTGGTATGGTTTTTTCCGCTGGCGTGCCACAGGTTGGAGTCAAATAAAATAATACTTCCTTTTTTTACAATCGCACGGTCAGAGTTTTTGTAAAAAAAGTCGGCTTCGGGTTTTTCTTTAGAATGGTGCGAGCCCGAAAGAAAATGAGTTGCTCCGTTTTCGAGGGTAAAATCATCCAGGATAACCATCATCTGAATCATTAGCTTAAAATTGCCGGTATAACTTCGAATATCCCGATGAATGTTTTGAACATAGGGGTTGTCGCCTTTTAAATTAATTACTGCGCCCAGGGAATTGAGGATATAGTTGCCGTCTAAAAAATGCCTTATTTGGCTGTCACAATATTTTTGATCCAGAAATTTTAGGGAGAATGCATCTTTTTCAACAAGATGATGTAATGTGCCGTTCATGACTGCCGCAATACCATTTTTTACCTGGATTTTTCTTCGCTCATCATAAGCATTAACTAACGAATTGGCAATCTCATCAACAAAATCCACATCCAACGCGTCTTCGTAAACAATCCAGCCGCAGTCAGCCATAATGGTGTCAAAAGTTGCCAGATCGGCTTCAGAATAATTAAATTTATTTTTCATAATATTTATTTTATCGAGGAATTAAATAATGGTTGTATTGATAATTGGGACTACTGTCTCTGCTTTAGGAGCCGGGCGGCGATACAACGGAAAATATGCCGACCCTGAACCGGCTTCCGACGAATTTTTTGCTACAAGGGCGTTATATGCTTCATGGTCGTTAACATAACACCATATCCGGTCGGTTATTTGTAAATCCGAAAAATACCTTTTGAATTCAAATAACGAATCTTCTTTTCCGCCTACTCCGCCACCCAGGTGAAAGATTTTTTTGCCAAGCCTGCGCCCAATCATACTTATCTCGTCGGTAAGTAATTTACTTGGCGATTCTTTTAAATAATCGGGCGACGTGGCTGAAAGATGATTTCTGATGATGTTTTCTGAAAGCAATAAAACCGCGCCGCAAATGAGTTCTGTGCCGTCATATATCAGGATAAGCTTGTTTTCATAGCCTTCCATGTTAATAATGTCAGAAAAGTATTTTTCGTCGAAGTAATAATTTGGCGAGGCATTTACCCGATCCATATTTTTATAGTACATATCTATAAAATATTTCACATCGTCGGGGCTGTTATTATCTTTTATGATATAGCCTTTTTCGCGCATTTTTCTTATTTGCCGGGAAAGTCTTTTTTCGTATTTATTTCTCTGATCCTCAATGGATATCGACAGATCGATGTATAAGGTTGTACCATTGCTTTTTAAGCCGCCAATGCTGTCAAGTACGTAATCCTGATTCAGGAAAGGATGAAGTCGGGTGAATATGCAAATCGCATTCTCACGTCTCATAAAATCAGTAAAAGCCTGCTTGAAAGCCGGGATTATGCTCGCCGGTACGGTGCGCAAATCGACATTTGACACCGGCCCGCCATAACCATAAACAGAGGTCATATCAAAAAAAAGAGAATTTTCTATCTTCCTTTTTATTACCGGGAGAGCAATAAAAAGATGGCCCTGTTCATAAACAAAAAGAAGTTGCTCGCCTTCTTTGTTTAAAGAGTGGTAGTGCCAGCTATGGAAAACATCGTGAGTATATGCACGATGTATATAGGCATCCCAGCCATCTTTATCCCGGATGGTAAATTGTTTGTAACCCATAATGATTTTAGTTAGAAAAAAAGAATTAATAGAAATGTAGTGCAGGTAAACTCAACTAAATAGTTAACGGCGATAAGCTGTTATTTAATAATAGCCCACGGAATAAGCTTATGGCGTGGGGAAGATATGAGCATAAAGGGATACCTTGTTTTATTGCCTGATCCTGGTTAAATGATGGAGTTACTCAAGTGACTTGTATTGGCCAACACCAGGCACAAATATTTGGAGGCGCTTAAATTGCGCAATCGGCTTAGTGTTAACCATGATAAAATATAAAACATTGATTATTAAATACTTGTAAATGTTTTATTTGAAATGTGTTAAGTTATGTTAACCCAATTAGATGCGTTTGCCCTGAAATGTAGGGTGTCGAGAAGGGGATTCTTCACCTTTAGTATATTTTTTGTGATTTAGCAACCCTCTGGTACCCGGGCCAATATAGGCTTGATTGAAAATGGTTAAATTAAGTTGACTTGTAGTTATTGAGGCAACAGGCCCCGGGTAATGCTTAAAGCCGGGCCTGTGGCATTAATTGTACTTAACTCTGTGAAGCAGTACGGATAAGGTGTATAGGCTTTTGGTAATTGGGATTTACCATTCCTATTAGGTCAATGGTGTATTTGCAGATTAAATCAGGAATTTTACCGTATTGTATATTTTTTGAAAACGGTGTCTCTTCAATTCAAATAACAGATACCTGTTAATATACAACAACAACAACTTTGCCCGTTGAATGCCATTATAGCTAAAATGTTTTATAATCAGGTTAAAATCGCTGATTACCATTTCCATCCTTGCCTCTGTTTTAATCATGCTCCAAATACCGCCAACATGATTACGGTAGCAACTCATTACCTCGGGCATTACATATATTTTACCGCCTGTAACAGAAGTTGAAAATATTTTAAAGAATTTGTCGGCTGCAAAACAACTAAAATACCAGGGTTGATGAAACAACTGGTTAATTTTTTTTAAGTTACGGTAAACCACAGTTGCAGTTTTTGTTTCAACCTGCTTGCCTGTGAGTAAATCATGATAGGTGTGTATTAGTGGTACCGGTTTTGGCGCAACGTATAAAGTATTTCCGTCGGTGTCAATTACGCGCGTGTAATGGCAGCAAATAATATATTCGGGGTTTTGCTCTAAAAAATCCACTTGTTTTTGTAGTTTCAGTGGGTTTGTCCAGTAGTCATCACCATCACAAAGGGCAATGTATTTTCCGGTACAAGCATCCAGCGTATCAATCATGTTTTGATGAGCACCAACATTTTTAATTGCAGTAACTACCTTTATTTTGCCGGGATATTTTTTTTTAAACGATTGCAATATGGCCGCGGTGTTATCAGTAGAGCAATCATTGCCCACTACAATCTCAAACGGGAAATTTGTCTGCTGCATTAAAAAGCTTTCAATTGTTTGAGTAATAAATTTATCCTGATTGTAAGTTGTGCAGGCGACACTTAGCATGAAATTCTCTTTAATCATTTTTGTATTTTTTAATCGGTATTGAAATAGGCCCAGGTACGTGTTGTTTTTGTTTTAAAATTGTATCAGGACAGAATTATAATAGTGGGAGTAAGGTTCTTTTACAATAAACATCATTGATAAATTAATGCTGGCAATAGCATTCGCAATGCCGGTTACATGAGCCGGATATTATAAACAAACCATTATTAAGAAACTGAGCGGTATATGTTTGTTATAATCGTTTTTGCATCTGAACAACAAACACGCGCTCATTTTGGGTTTTGATTTAACAAATGTATTCAATAGATTTTCAATTTTTTATCCGCGTGTTTATTTGAAAATAAATTGTAAAGGATAGTCAACCCTTTCACACAAATGGTAAAATTATTTCCATTTGTGTAAAAGGGTATTAGTTAGGTTGACGCTTAAATAGTTATGACAAAGTTTTATGCTGTCGTCATCGGTATTGGCACTGCTTATCTATTAAATCCGGTAGTTGCCATGGCTTTCTAATTAACACAAACTACATAGGTAATGTAAATTTTAACGATAAGGTATTTTACACCTTTTGTGTAATTTTTCATATAATTTACAATCGGTGTTCAATTCTTTTGTTTTGTAATATGCTGTTATACAATTAAATAAATTTGAGTTTGTAAATAATTACTTAAGAGTATTAAAATAAAACTCAAAATTATGTGTGGAATAGTAGCTTATATAGGATTTCGTGATGCCTGGCCAATTGTAATAAATGGCCTTAAAAGATTGGAATATCGTGGGTATGATAGCACCGGTATTGCCATTATAAATCAGGTAGGTTTTAGTATTTATAAAAAGATTGGCAAAGTGTCGTCGCTTGAAGCTTTTACTGAAGCTGAAGATAAAAGCGGACACGTAGCCATTGGCCACACCCGCTGGGCTACCCATGGTGCGCCGTCTGATGTTAACTCTCATCCCCACACGTCGAATGATAACAGGTTGCACATTATTCATAATGGTATCATCGAAAATTATGCCACGCTGAAAGAAGAGCTGATTAACCGCGGACATCATTTTAAAAGTGAAACGGATACCGAGGTGCTGATTCACCTGATTGAAGAAATTCAAAATATTGAACAAACTGATCTGATGGAGGCTGTTCGTTTGGCTTTGAATACCGTAATAGGTGCTTATGCCATTGTGATTTTGGACCGGGAAAATCCCGGGCAATTAGTTGCCGCGCGAAAGGGTAGCCCCCTGGTTATTGGGGTTGGCAAAGGCGAATATTTTATCGCGTCGGACGCAACACCGATTATTGCATATACAAAAAACGTTATCTATTTAAAAGATAATGAAATAGCGCTCATAAAGCGTGACGAACTATTGGTTAAGCAACTTGATAATGTTGTCCAGACACCATTGATACAAGAGCTTGAAATGAAGTTGGAGTCTCTTGAAAAAGGGGGCTTTGAACATTTTATGTTAAAGGAAATATTTGAGCAGCCACGCTCTGTAACAGATTGTATGAGGGGACGTATATTTCCGAAAATTGGCAGAGTGGAGTTAGGAGGGCTAAAAGAATACGCTGATAAGCTGAAAAATATTGACCGGATAATTATTGTTGCATGCGGTACTTCCTGGCATGCAGGTTTGGCGGGGGAGTACCTGATTGAAGAATATGGGCGTGTTTCTGTTGAGGTAGAATATGCTTCGGAATTTAGATACCGAAACCCGATAATAACTGAAAGGGACGTTGTATTGGCAATCTCTCAATCCGGTGAAACTGCAGATACGATGGCCGCGATAGAAATTGCGAAAGAAAAAGGTGCCACAATTTTAGGTATCTGCAATGTTGTTGGCGCTTCTATACCCCGAATTACCCACGCCGGAGTTTATACGCACGCGGGCCCCGAAATTGGAGTAGCCTCAACAAAAGCTTTTACGGCGCAAGTTACCGTACTTACAATATTGGCTTTGTATATAGCTCAACAAAAAGGTACTATCTCGTCGTCAAAACTTATTTATTTGTTATCTGAACTTGAAACAATTCCCGACAAAATTCAAACGCTTCTTCAGGATAATGATTTGATAAAAAATATTGCGTTGAAAATTAAAGACGCCTCCAATTGCTTGTTCCTTGGTCGTGGCAGCGGCTTCCCGGTGGCGTTAGAGGGAGCATTAAAGCTCAAGGAGATCTCCTATATCCACGCCGAAGGATACCCGGCGGCAGAAATGAAACATGGCCCTATAGCGTTGATTGACGAAGCTATGCCAGTGGTATTCATCGCTACTCAAAACTCATCATATGACAAGGTTATAAGTAATATCCAGGAGGTTAAAGCCCGAAAAGGGATTGTAATAGCTATTGTTACCCAGGGCGATGTGACGGTGAAAAACATGGCAGATTATTGTATAGAGATACCTGGCGCAGATGAAGCGTTTTTGCCACTATTGGCAACTATACCCTTGCAACTGCTGGCATACCATACCGCCGTGCTCAGGGGCTGTAATGTTGACCAGCCACGTAACCTTGCCAAATCAGTTACAGTAGAGTAAGATTATGATGAGCTGATATCAATGCTATTTTAAGACGATAGCATAGGTTCACAACCCAATATACTAAGATAAACATAGCAGGTGTAAGCCTGCTTTTTTTATGTGATACTGTTACTGCGAACAATACTCTTCATACGCCTTAAAACGCAAATTTGATAACGACAGCGTTTTTAGCGATCGGTTATTTAACAAACTGGTAAAAAAAAGACGAATTATTATAAAATCAGCAGCGGTTAGCATCTGAAACTATATAGCGCAGCGGTAATAAATAGCTCAAAAATGATAATTTTTTACAACGGGTTTACACGGCCTGCACATGACCACGACTTTTGTTTTACATGTTTTGTAAACTAAACCGGCCAGGTTTACAATTTATTTTCAATCATTAAAAATGCTATGTTGTTGAACCTCAATCGGGTAATTTTAGTTTATCAAACAGGAACAAATCATAAGCCTTTTGATAAACTAAAAGATGATAAGAATAATGATAATTAGCTGTATTGTGTCATTGATGATGTTATCTGGCTGTGCAGCCCGCCGCGATCTGGTTTACTTTAGTAATATGGCCGAGACTGCTACAGTAAACAAATCGCAGGATCAACAGGTGTTGATAAAAAGGGGTGATGTTGTAAATATTACGCTTAACAGCCTAAGCCCCGAATCGAATAACCTGTTTTATGGTAATAAAAATATGGGAACAAACCCAAGGCCAGGCTCTGAAGGCTACAAAGTAGATAAAAATGGCAATATTCAACTTCCGTTGATTGGTGAGATTAAAATTGGGGGCCTTAGCGTTGAAGATGCCCAAACAGCAATAGCGACGCAGTTAATGCAACATGTGAAATCGCCGGTTGTGGACTTAAGGTTGAGTAATTTCAAAATTACAGTTATCGGCGAAGTTAACAAACCAGCAACCTTCATTATTAACGACGAACAGGTAAATGTACTTGAAGCACTGGGCCTTGCCGGCGACATGACCGTTTATGGAAGGCGCGAAAACGTTTTGATCATCAGAAATGAAGACGGAAATAAAACCATGACAAGGTTGAACCTGAACAAACTCGAGTCGATGAAATCGCCCTATTTCAACCTGAAGCAAAATGATATAGTTTATATAGAGCCCGACCGGTCAAAAGCAGTTGAGTATAGTCAAAATACACGCCTGATGCCCCTGATAATCGCTTCTATATCTGCTGTAGCAGTATTAGCAGCTGTACTTTTAAAAAGATAATTGATACCCCTTTTCATAATGTTAAAAAAAGCCGACATGGACATTAACGCTAAACCAAAACAAACCTTGCCAGGAGGTGACTTCAAGACTAAAGCAATGCCATACTTAAAAAATTGGTACGCTTTTCTGGCAGGCCTGTTTGTTTGTTTGCTGGTTGCCTGGGGGTATCTTCATTATGTTACACCCAGGTATAAAATAACAAGTACGTTACTTATTCCCGACGATAAAAAAGGAGACGGCATACTCAAGGCAACAGCGTTTAGTGATTTGAATATGTTTCAGGAAGCAAAAACAGTAGATAATGAAATTGAAGTTTTGCGCTCAAAAGATTTGATTTATAATGTTTTTGAACGACTGAATCTTGAAGTTTCTTATTTTGATGAAGCTGCTTTTAAAACCAAAGAATATTATGGTGATGACCGCCCTTTTATTGTAACGGTAGTTAAATTGAGTAATGGGGCGTATTTGAAAAAACTTCACCTTCAAAATTATTCCGGAGATAAGTTTTTATTAACCGTCGAAAAGAAGAGTTGGTTATATCGTTACGGACAAGTTGTGAATCATAAGGATTGTGCATTCAAAGTTGAAAAAGGGCCTGGTTTTGCTACTACAGATAAACAGGTTACCATCAGGTTTAATAATTTAAAAACCCTGGCTGCCTTGTACAGTGCCGGATTACTGCAGGTAAACCCGGTAATTAAAGAGTCTAACACGCTATTGTTGAGCATTAATGATGCCGTGCCAGAGCGCGGGGTGGCAATACTTAACAATATTATTAGTACTTATAATGATGAAACTGTTAAGAAAAAGAATATAACAGCACTTAATACCATTTTATTTATCGATAAACGGCTCAAGACAATGGAGGATGATCTGTCAGCTGCCGAAAAAGACATCGAAACCTATAAACAACAAAGCGGAGCATCTGAAATTAATGCCGGTAATCAGGTCAATCTTACAAAGTCGGCAGAATATAACCAGTTACTTGAAGAATCAAATGTTCAACTTGGCATTGTAAAATCGATGGAATTTTATCTAAACCAATCCGGTAATCAATTTAACGCGGTTCCAAGCACTATGGGATTGAAAGACCCGGTTTTAAATTCACTTGTAAGCAGATTCAACGACCTTCAGTTGGAAAGGAACCGGATGTTAAACACCGCCAACCTCAGCAATCCGTTGGTACAGGATTTGAGCCGCCAGATTGCAAGTTTGCGTACCAACATAAAGGAGAATTTAACAAATATTAAAAAAGGGTTTATGATAGGACATACGCTTCTTAAGCAAAATTCGGCCCAATATGATTCGCGGATCCAGTCGGTACCCGCCATTGAAAGAGGGTTATTGCAGCGCAGTCGCGAGCAAGGCGTAAAAACAAACCTCTATCAATATTTATTGCAAAAGCGCGAGGAAACGGCCTTATCTCTTTCGGCAACTATTCCCTCATCACAAATTGTCGACAGACCGGCGTATGATCCTGTTCCTGAATTTCCAAAGGAGCAATTAACATATTTGCTTGGCGGAGTAATTGGCTTGTTAATTCCCGGGTTTTCAATTTTTTTCAGGCAAAAATTTAATGCAAAAGTTACAACTACAGCCAATTTATTAGAAATACCAGGAGTTAGGGTACTTGGCGAACTAAGCCATAATCAAGAACTTGCGGGCGCAATTGCTGTACATAAAGGGCGTACAACCGTCATTTCTGAATTGTTCAGATACATCCGTAGTAATATAGGTATTTTAAACCAGGGCCTGCCGCAAAAAACAATATTGGTTACATCTACCATGAAGGGCGAGGGCAAAACGTTCTTCAGCGTTAACCTTGGAATTACGCTCGCTTTATTAAGTAAACGAGTACTCATCATTGAATTTGATTTGCGAAGGCCAGATCTCCTGAAAAGCCTGAACCTGGCGCAAACAAAGGGGGTGGCCGATTATATAGAAGGTGATATAGACTCTTTGTATGAATACATTCAGCCCGTTGGTGAATCGGATAACCTGTTTGTTTTGGGTTGTGGTACACTTTCTGAAAGGCCATCGGAGTTATTGATGGACGCACGGGTTGAGCAGTTGTTCGACTGGTGCAAAGCCCAATTTGATTATATAATTGTTGATACTTCGCCGGTGGGCGCAGTTTCAGATGCGCTAAGTCTGGCCAGCTTTGCCGACTTAAGTATTTACCTGGTGCGTTATAACTATACCAGCACCCAACAATTAGACATACTGAAGGATATTTATGATAACGGGAAATTGAAAAATATTATGGTTGTCTTAAACGATGCAAAAAAGCAAAATCGTGATGCCTATGCGTACGGGGGCTATGGTTACGTTCCGTACGGCGTATAGTAATTATTCTTTACGTAATAATCTGTCCGCTAATAATCTTTTGTAGCATAATTTAAAAAATAGGCCCTGTAAGTGGATTGGCGAAGCTATATAAAGTAGTGAGCCAGCCAGGAACAGTGTTTTTCAAAAGCAACCCCAAGCTAAATAGGGCTGCATTTTCAGTTTGCTTGCTTTAAGCCCTTTGCTTAAACGCACATATCAAAAAACAAATAGCCGCATCATGTAAGTGAGATGGCGAAGCCGTAGCCAATCCTTAAATACTGCCTTTTACAAATAAATACCAACATGCAATCTTCATTAAATACCTCGAAAGTGTCGATATCAAATTTGCGCGAAAAAAAATGGCTTGTAATTTATACCAGGCCCCGCTGGGAAAAAAAGGTTGACAAATTGTTAAAGCAGCAAGGCGTCGAATCATATTGCCCTGTCAGGGAAGTTGTTAACCAATGGGCTGATAGGAAAAAAGAGGTAAGCCTGCCCTTGTTTAGTTCGTACGTGTTTGTAAGGGTTGATCTTTTTGAACAGGCCAAAGTACTGTACGTTTTAGGCGTAATGGGCTATGTGTATTATATGGGCAGACCAGCTGTGGTGAGAGATAATATTATCGACCAAATAAAGTACAACCTTGACAATTACAAAGACTTAGAGATGATAAGCCTGGAAGGATTAGCGATAGGCGATGTTGTGAAAATAAAGGCCGGTGTGCTTACCAATCAAACAGGCAAAGTGGTTGAAATTAAAGGCAAGCACGTTTTAATGGTGTTTGACAGTATTAACTGTGCTTTGGTAACGCGTGTTCTTATGCAAAATTTAACTATACAAAATTCAAATCAAAACCATGAAAATTGAACAGTACCAACCAAAAATTGGAATTATAGGTCTTGGGTATGTGGGCTTGCCCCTGGCCGTTGAGTTCGCAAAAAAGTATAAAGTATTTGGTTTCGATATAAATTTAGCCAGAATTAACCAGCTGAAAACCGGTATCGATCATACTTTAGAAATTAGCGAAGATGAATTGAATGCAGTGATAACGCCGGTGTGTACAACACAAACAGGGTTGTTTTTTACAGACGATATCGAAAAATTACGACCATGTACAAGATACATTGTAACAGTGCCAACACCCGTTGATAAGAACAATCGCCCCGATCTGACACCTTTAATAAACGCCAGCATGTTGATTGGGAAAGTACTTAAAAAAGGTGATATTGTGATTTATGAGTCGACGGTTTATCCGGGTGTTACCGAAGACGAATGCATGCCCATATTAGAGAAAGTATCTGGATTACGTTATAATGTCGATTTTTTTGCAGGCTACTCCCCCGAGCGAATTAATCCGGGAGATAAGTATCACACGGTAGCAAATATCCGGAAGATCACTTCGGGCTCAACGGCCGAAACTGCAGACATCGTAGATAAACTTTACAACTCCGTTATTACAGCTGGTACCTTTAAGGCCGATTCGATAAAAGTGGCCGAGGCCGCAAAGGTAATTGAAAATGCCCAGCGCGACATCAACATAGCTTTCGTAAATGAGCTTGCCATGATTTTTAATAAACTTGGGATTGACACAAATAAGGTATTGGAAGCTGCTGGTACAAAATGGAATTTTTTAAATTTCAGACCGGGTTTGGTTGGCGGGCATTGTATTGGGGTCGATCCATATTACCTTGCTCAAAAGGCCCAGGAAGCTGGGTATCACCCTGAGATTATTTTAGCCGGACGCCGCATAAACGATTCAATGGGCGCTTACGTTGCCGATCAGTTTATAAAGCAAATAACGCGCAAAGGAACATCGCTGATAGATGCCGAAGTGCTGGTACTTGGCTTTACTTTTAAAGAAAACTGCCCCGATGTAAGAAACACCCGGGTAATAGATATTGTTAAACGGTTAGAAGAATATAAGATAAAGGTGCATGTTCATGACCCTTGGGCTAATGCCGAGCAGGCAAACCGGATTTACGGCATAACCTGCGAAAACGGCGAATCGAAAGAAAGAAAATACGACGGTATTTTACTCGCGGTTGCTCATAATGAGTTTAAAGACCTCAATTTAGCCAGCCTTTGTAAACCTCACACTGTGCTGTATGATCTGAAAGCTTTTTTACCGGATGGCCTGGTAAACGCACGCCTGTAATATCACTCAGATGAATTATAAAGAAAAAACCGTATCGGGCATTCTATGGTCCTTATGGCAGCAGGTGAGTTCAAAAATTGTTGGGTTCCTGATCTCCTTATTTCTGGCCCGTATGCTTGACCCCGCTCAGTTTGGCCTGATAGCCATGTTGGCAATTTTTATAGCAATTGGTAATTCGCTGTTAGATAGTGGTTTAACAGCTTCGCTGATACGCACCCCGGATGCAGATGAGCGCGATTTTTCGACAATTTTCTATTTTAACCTGTTGGGCAGTTGTTTTTTATATGGTGTATTATTTTTTGCTGCCCCTTTCATTGCCGATTTTTATAAACAGCCACTTTTAACAGCCATTGTACGTGTATACGGACTTATTTTAATTATCAATGCCTTTTTTGGTGTTCAAAGTACTTTACTGGTAAAAGATATGAAGTTTAAACTGCAAACAAACATTCAGATTCCGGCAGCCATTGGGGGAGGGCTTTTGGGCATCCTGCTTGCAAGGTTAGGTTATGGGGTATGGAGCCTGGTTTGGATGGGACTATGTACATCTTTTTTATCAACAGCTATGCATTGGATCTATTCGCCGTGGCGGCCGGCTTTATTGTTTGACAAGGAGTGTTTCAAAAAACATTTCTCGTTTGGTTATAAAATGACTTTATCTGGTTTGTTGGATACTGTTTATCAAAATCTTTACTTAATAATTATTGGCAAATATTTTTCTGCAAGCCTGCTTGGTTTTTATTGGCGTGCAGATACTATTAGTCAGCTGCCTATAAGTAATATTTCTACCGCGGTTAATAAGGTTGCTTACCCAATGTTTGCACAAATAGCCCATGATCCGGTGCGTTTAAAAGATGTTTATAAAAAGCTAATGCAACAGGTTGTGTTTTGGAATGCACCGGCGCTAATATTTCTGAGTTTAATTGCTAAGCCGCTTTTTCATATTTTATTAACAGATAAGTGGTTACCCGCTGTGCCTTTTTTTAAGATATTATGTCTTTGCGGTATTATGTACCCACTTCATGTATATAATCTGAATATTTTAAAAGTATTGGGTAAAAGCGCTCTGTTTTTTAAGTTGGAGGTGCTAAAAAAAATATTAAGCGTTGCCGGAATTTTGCTTTTCATCCCCTTTGGGATATACGGTCTGTTGTATTTTCAGCTATTTTTTAACCTTATTGCTTATTACATCAATTCAGTTTATAGTGGCAGGCTAATAGCCTACCCGGTAAGGGAACAAATTGAGGATATTTTTCCCATTTTGGCTATAGCCGGTACGTTAGGTTTTACTTGTTACTTTCTCGATATGTTACTAACCAGCCTTTATACCCCCGCAATTATGCAAATTGGCATTGTTTTCATAATTTATTTTGGTGTTTATTTTGGTGCAGGCTTATTAGTGAAACTTTCGGCGATTAAAGATTTTAACCAATTAATTCTTAAAAAATGATACCTGTAACCAAGCCGTTTCTGCCTACAGAAACAGAATTTTGCGATTATGTGAAAAGTATTTGGGAACGCCAGTGGCTCACAAATAATGGTCCGTTGGTAAATACGCTTGAACTGAAGCTTAAAGAATACCTGGGTGTTAATCATTTGTTATATGTTGCAAACGGTACAATTGCGTTACAGCTTGCAATTAAAGCATTGTCATTACATGGCGAGATTATTACCACGCCATTTTCTTTTGTGGCAACAACAAGCGCAATTGTTTGGCAAGAATGCACTCCCGTTTTTGTTGATATTGATCCGGAAACCTATAATATCGATCCCGCTAAAATTGAAGCTGCAATTACCTCAAAAACAACAGCAATATTGGCTACGCATGTTTTTGGTAACCCTTGCGATATTGCGGCTATACAGGACATTGCCGACAGGTATGGTTTAAAAGTTATTTACGATGCAGCACATTGCTTTGGTACCTTGTATAAAAACCGGTCGGTATTCGAATATGGCGATATCAGCACAACCAGTTTTCATTCAACAAAGTTATTTCATACCATAGAAGGGGGCGCAGTATTTACCCAGGATCCGGAAATTCTAAGAAAATTGGCGTTGATGCGCAATTTCGGTTTTTCTGGAGTTGATTGCTTTTCAGAACAAGGCATCAATGCAAAAAACTGCGAATTTCATGCAGCTATGGGCCTTTGTAATTTACGCTATGCCGATGAGATATTGAAAAAAAGAAGGTATTTAACCGAGCAATATATGCTGCGGTTAACTAACCTGGATGTTCAATTTCAAAAAGTTGAAAATGCCGACGATTATAATTACGCGTATTTCCCGGTTTTGTTTAGTTCGGAGGAGCTAATGTTGGAGAGCAAGGCCAAACTTGAATTGGCGCAAATATACAGTCGTAGGTATTTTTTTCCTTCTTTATCAAGTTTACCGTATGTAAACAGTTCGGAAATGCCTATTTGCGACAGTATAGCGTCCCGCATTTTGTGTCTTCCTTTATATCATACTTTAGGATTGTCAGATTTGGATCTGATTTGCCGTTTGTTACTACGAACTCAAAATTTTACCGAGGGAAGCCAACCGAGGCCAGATCGCTTTGGTAAGCTGGTAACGGATAAAATTGAATGGGAATTAAATGTAAAAAACGGCAAAATATGAATGGAACTGAAATTACAGTTAGTATTTGCTGTATTACGTATAATCACGAAAAATTTATTGCGCAGGCTATCGATAATTTCGTGATGCAGCAAACAAATTTCAAATTCGAAATAATTATTGGCGACGATTGTTCTACTGATAATACATTGCTCATTATCAATCAGTTTTCGGTTAAATACCCGGGGAAGATCAAGGTGCTTACATCTCCTGAAAACATAGGTTTTCACCGTAATTTTATTAGGTGTGTTGAAGCGTGTAAAGGTACATATATAGCACTTTGCGAGGGCGACGATTATTGGACAGATAACTATAAGTTGCAAAAACAGGTAGATTTTTTAAAATCTAATCCTGGCTATATTATGTGTTGCCATTATACCCGTGTTATTACTGCCGATAACCAAACAATATATGCACACCCTAAGCCGGTGCCACTAACGCATACCTATTATGATTTGCTTGCCGGCAAACAAGATGAAACAAAAACAGCAACGGTACTTTACCGTAACCTGCCAATAGTACATAGCTTATTTTTAAGTAAGTTGTTTTTTAATTGTTATGCCGGCGATAAGATTTTTAAACTTTATGCCACCTTTCATACGGGTAAAAAAGTATATGTAATGCCCGAAGTAATGAGTTGTTACCGTAACCACCAAGGCGGAATTTGGAGCATGATAAACGCTAATACAAGGATGAAAAGGATGATAAGCGACTTTGATTTAATTATAAGGAATTTTTCCTATCCAACGTTACTGAGAAGAAAACTACTTGGTTTGTATATTAAAAGGTATTTGTTTTTTGAACTGAGTAATCTGCAAATAAAAAGGGCCTACAACACTGTTAAATACTTGCTTTAATTCATCCGGGAAAAACAAACCTTCATGAAAATAAAACCCGATTTACAAGTAAAACCCCGCTTGTTTTTTATTATTCCTACCCTGATGGGCGGCGGAGCCGAAAGAGTATTAATATCATTAGCAAACCATTTTAATAAGCTAAATTTTAAATCAATAATCGTTTCGCTAAATCAGGATGTTCCAGCTTATGCTATTGACAAAGATGTAAAAGTAGTTCAAATATTAAGCCGAAGACGGCATAGCCTGGGATACCGGTTGTACTATTTTTTAAAAACCTTTTATGTGCTGATTAAATTGTTGAGAGCCGAAAAACCTGTTTGTGCTATATCGTTTATAACATCGGCCAATATATGGGCGGGCATAACCTGCTATTTTACCAATACCCCGTATATCGTATCCGAACGAACATCGCCAAACCGGAGTGTAAATCAGTTTGGTTATCTGCATAAGAAGCTTGCCGCATTAATATATCGCAAATCGGCATCCGTGGTTGTTAGCGCAAAGGGTGTAGGAGACTGCCTGTTAGGGATAACAGCTTTTAAACATCTGGATAATATAAACAGGATAATGAACGCAGTAACAACCTTTGATAGGATAGCTACGAGTAAGGTACACGTTCGGAAATTTATATTGGGCGTTGGACGATTAGCCTTTGTTAAAGGTTTTGACATGCTGATTGCCGCGTTCGGCCTCGCCAATCTTGACGATACTGATTTATTAATAATAGGCGAAGGCGAAGAAAGATCAAATCTTCTTTGCCAGATCCATCGCCTCGGACTACAGGAAAAAGTATTGCTTCCCGGATCAAAAACTAACCTACAGGATTATTATAGCCAGGCCGAAATGTTTGTGTTGCCTTCCCGCAATGAAGGCTATCCTAATGCATTGGTCGAGGCAATGAGTTTAAGTTGTCCTTGTATAGCGGTAAACTGTGACTTTGGGCCTGCGGAGATTATCAGAGATGGCGATAACGGTATTTTAGTAGCTAAGGAGTCGATTGTTGAGTTGGCGGACGCGATGGTTTGTCTACACAACGATAATGGCCTCAGGGAACGGATAGGGGGAGCAGCACAAAATATTTGTGAAAGCAACAGTGCACAAAAAATTTTAGGCGAGTGGGCGGGTTTAATAAACAAGCATGCCAGGTATACGCCTAATGTACCCTGAACTTAAAACATGATGCCGGCAAATTTTTCATTCGAATTTAATCTTAATCATATGTTACAATATTTAATCCGTTTGGACGATTTGTGTCCAACTAATGATATAGATAAATGGCAGCGTTTTTTTAGGTTGTTTGACAAGTATAAAATTAAACCAATAATTGCTGTAATACCTGATAACAAGGACCCCAAACTAAAAAGCCGCGGAAAATTCAATTCAAATTATTGGCCGATGGTACGCGGGCTTCAAAGTAAAGGGTATATTATGGGGATGCACGGATATAATCACTGTTACGTAAATCGAAACTCTGGAATCCTAAAAATGAACAAGCGATCAGAATTCGCAGGCTTACCATCACAGATACAAGAGCAGAAGATTAAAGCTGCCGCTGCAATATTTCGTCGTGAAAAGGTTCGCCCTTCATTGTTTATAGCACCGGCACATACATTTGACAGGAACACACTTATGGCGCTGGAGAAGTATACCGATATTAAGGTAATAAGTGATGGGCTATTAAAATCGCCCTACGTCCGGTTCGGGTTTAACTGGATCCCTGTACAACTATCTGAAGTTGAACCCAAAACAGAAAATACCTGGACTTTTAACTATCACCCCGAAACCTGCACTGATAGTGCCTTTGATGAACTCGAAGACTTTATTGTAAAGTATCATAAGCACTTTGTTTCGCTTGACGATTTATCATTTATAAACTATGGTTGGGTAGATTTCATAAAAGAGAAGTTCTGCATATACAAACGCCTGATTCGGGGCTACATAAGTTTTCTGCTTGTTGAGGCCGAAAAAATCCCAACCTAACCTGCAGAGGGCAGAAACCTGAGCATTTTTCTGAAATTAATTTATTCACTCCATTTCTATCTCTTATATGAAAATTCCGTTTTCACCTCCTTTTATCGACCAATCTGTTATAAAAGAGGTTATTGATGCACTTGTTTCTAAATGGATAACTACCGGCCCTAAGGTAGCCGAACTTGAAAACGAGATAGTAAATTTAACAACAGCCAAAGCGGCTGTGTGTGTAAATTCATGGACGTCGGGCGCTATACTGATGTTAAAATGGTTTGGCGTAAAAGAGGGAGATGAGGTTATTGTACCCGCTTATACTTACTGCGCTACTGCTTTATGCGTGCTGCATTGCGGGGCAACTCCCGTAATGGTTGATGTTGATAACGATTGTTGTATATCTACACAAGCCGTTTTGAAAGCCATTACCAGCAAAACAAAGGCGATTATTGCAGTTGATGTTGCCGGCTGGCCATGCGATTACGGGGCTTTAAATGAGATTATAGGCAGGCCCGAAATTGTAAACTTATTTGAGCCGACAAATGACAAGCAAACGACACTGGGCAGAATACTGCTAATTGCCGATGCTGCGCATTCCCTGGGAGCTACGATACATGGAGTTGCAGCCTCAAGGGAAGCCGATATTGCTATTTTCTCATTTCACGCCGTTAAAAATATAACAACAGCAGAGGGGGGGGCCATATGTTTGAATTTGCCGGCAACCTTCAATATTGAAAATGAGTATAGGTATTTGAAAATGTTTACCCTGAATGGGCAAACTAAAGATGCATTCACTAAATCGAACGGTGGGGGGTGGAAGTATGATATATTATTTCAGGGCCTTAAAATAAATATGCCCGATGTATGCGCCGCAATTGGCCTGGCCCAAATAAAAATATATACGCAGTTATTGCTTCCTTTAAGAAAGCTGATTGCAATAAAATATTTCAAAAGCTTTAGGCAAATGAACTGGTTTATGGCGCCCTCACTTATTGATGGGAACCGCGAGTCTTCGTATCATCTTTACTCTTTAAGAATCAGGGGAATATCTGAGTCGCAGCGAGACCAGATTATAGAAGATATTACAGAGCAAGGCGTAAGTGTTAACGTTCATTTTATACCATTACCTATGTTAACTTTATTTAAATCATTAGGTTACAACATTGCAGACTACCCAGTAGCTTACGCTCAGTACGCAAATGAAATTTCACTCCCCATTTACCCCCAATTATCTAATACAGAAGTGGATTTTATAATACAAACTGTAAAAAATGCTGTAAACAAGCAAATTAGCCAATTGAAAACTTCCTCAATAACAGATTTTTGAAATGATTTTAAAAAGAATTTTCGATTTGATTTTTGCTTCGATTTTATTGATAACCTTAACCCCGTTATTAATTATAATAGCTATGGCTGTTAAATTCAATTCAAAAGGAAGCGTATTTTACGTACAGCGCAGAATCGGCAAAAATGGTTCGGATTTTAACCTCTTTAAATTCAGAACCATGTATGAGTTTTCAGATAGGGCAGGCTTGTTAACCATTGGATACGCCGATTTTAGGATTACCACCGTGGGGTATTGGCTTCGCAAATATAAACTGGATGAACTGCCACAATTGATAAATATTATTATTGGCAATATGAGTTTTGTTGGCCCCAGGCCAGAAGTAAGTAAGTACGTTGCAATTTACAGCGTTCAGCAATTAAGGGTACTTAGTGTAAAGCCAGGTTTAACCGACTGGGCCTCTATCAAATACTTTAATGAGAATGAGCTTTTGGCAACTGCCGAAGACCCGGAGAGGCTTTATGTAAATACAATTTTGCCGTCAAAAATATTTCAAAACCTTGAATATATTGACAATCGAAATTTCCTGATGGACATCAGAATTATATTAAGCACCCTTAAAAGATTACTTAAATAAGCTGCGATCTTTTATGGAACTTAAAAAGCTTTTGGTTTATTGTTTTGTCATTTTCTATCTATATGTCCTTGCATTTGGCATATTCATGACAGAGACAGTGAAAATACCCGCGCCTGCTGTATTTGGTTTGCCCCTTATTTTTTTTGCAGGGCAACCTGCAACACGGTTTTTATACTATAAAGAGATGCTTTTTTTTATCACTGCCTTGTTTTTATACAATATAGTGGGAATGAATGATTATCGCTCTTTTTTTGCCACCTTAATTACAATTTTTATATGTGCGCTATATTTTAATTATTTTGTCGGCTCCAGCAGAAGCAGGTTCGTTGCATCGATAGTATTGTTTTTTTTACTGTTGATGGTGTCAATGATCATCATGATACTTGACCACAACTATGCATCGATTATTGATCCTATAAGGATTGCAATGCTTGATGAACAGGTTAAACAAAGCCCTTCAGGACTGTCAATAACTCAGTTTACTTTTGGTTACCAGGTTGCGGCTTTTACCACAATGATTTTGGTGGCAGCATTTACTTTTAAGCAAAATTTACTCATTAAATTAGTTGTGCTGTGTTCTTGTTTGATTTGTATTTATCTTGGCATGAACAGGTCGGCATTTATAAGTTTTTGTGCAGCAACAGCAATATTTTTGATTATTTACTACCGATACAAGGCTGTTTTTTTGCTCATAATTACCATTCTGGTATGTTTTGCAGCTTATACATACATGTTAAAAGGCAATTTCGACAATAAGAATAACATATTGTCAAAAAATGCTGCAAAGGAAGCAAATGATTTTAATCGTGCAGATCTGGCAGCAGAAAATCTTAAAATAGTAGCAAATTATCCCTTTGGGCTAATATTTTATGGAAAAACCTGGGATGAAGTTACATATCGAAATCCTTCTTTCCCTTTTGGTTTGTCATCGCATAACGCTTATTTGATGTTTGTTACCTTATTGGGGCCATTTTTAGGTTTGGGATTATTAGGGGCAATTTATTATCGTATACTTTCCCTTTTTTGGAATACAGTTAAAAATATTCATAAAAAAAATCAGCCTCTATATCTGGCTTTATTTTTCTCTTTTTTTGCTATTTCAATAAATGCACTATCGCATAATGGTTGGCTGTTAAGCGTAGATGGGCCAACAATATTTTTGTATTTCGCAATACTTCAATACAACGTTACATCAGATACCGGTAACGATATTTTACTTGCCTGATAGAAAATCACCTTAAATTTTAACACGGCCCCTGTATGAGAAAGAAAATTTTCCTGGTAGTTGGTTCCCTTGGAGCCGGCGGTTCTGAACGCGTTTATTGGCTGCTTTCCCAGTATTTTAACAACGAAAAGTATGATGTATCGGTTGTTTATTTGAGCGGTCATCATCAATGTTTTTCTGCTGATATAAAAGGGATCCGTTTTATCAACTTGAATACCATTAAGGCGTCAAAGTCATTTTTTAAGCTATTAAAATTGCTTCGAGATGAAAAGCCAGATGCTGTTTTTTCAACAACCGACCATATAAACATTTTGATCGCAATGGTGGGTTGCTTTGTAAAGGTACCTAACTTAATAGCCAGGGCCTCAAATAACCCCTTTCAAATGCGTCAGTACTATGATTTTAAAGCCAGGTTTTATAATTTTTTCACCAGGTTTTTGTTTTTTCGTTTCGATTTTATTGTATGCCAATCGGAGGAGATGCTTCGCGAAATGGCTGTGTGTTACAACATTCCCGTTAAAAAATTAACTGTAATTCATAACCCGATTCTTCCGTCACATTTGCTCAAAAATGGCCGTAGCATATCGGGATTAAAACGCCTGGTGGTTGTAAGCCGGTTAAGAAAAGAAAAAGGACTGCTTCGTTTGCTTGAAATTGTTAAAGACCTCCCAACAAATTATGTGTTAACAATAGTTGGTGACGGGCCTTTAATGAAAGAGCTAAAAACACTTGTTTGCCAAAACAATCTTTGCAACCGGGTAACTTTTACTGGCGAAATAAGCAACGTTGCGCTGCAAATTGCCAGGAACGACCTGTTGGTTTTGAGCTCTTTTACTGAGGGCTTTCCAAACGTAGTGCTCGAATCGCTCTCAGTTGGAGTTCCTGTAGTTACTTTCCGTGTTGGAGGTATTAGCAAATTAATAAGGGAGGGCTTTAATGGATTTGTTGCTGAGCAAAACGACGTAGTGAATTTAAAAAGACATATTATCCGTGCCTGCAATCAAACCTGGCATCATGAACAGATAAAAGCCGATATCTATAATCGCTTTGCCCTTGATAAAATTGGTAAATCATACGAAATGCTTATACTAAACTAAGCTTATTTACCTTATAACCTAATCATTTATATATGTGTGGAATTTATGGGGCAACTACCCAATACCCAGACGAGGTAATTGTTGCCAAACTACAAAGGGTGGGTTTTCGCGGTCCGGATTACTCTGCTTTTGAACGTGTTGGCCCGGTTGTTTTAGGCCATAACCGTCTCGCAATTGTAGATTTGGACCACAGGTCAAACCAGCCCTTTAGCTACAGGCATATTAAAGTTGTATTTAATGGCGAAATATATAATTACAAGGATTTAAAAGTAAAGCTACAAAATTTAGGCCACCAGTTTTTTACCAATTCGGATACCGAGGTACTGGCCGCTGCCTATCTTGAGTACAGTGAGCGTTGTGTTTATCAGTTTATTGGCATGTTTGCCTTCGTAATTTACGATACCCTTTCTGGTAAGTTGTTTGGAGCAAGGGACCGTTTGGGTAAAAAACCCTTTTATTATACACACAGAGGCCTTGATTTTGAATTTGGAAGCCAGCCGTCGCAAATTTGCATAGGCAGAAATACCCGCCTGGATGAAGAGGCAGTTAAGGAGTATCTGATATGGGGCTATGTGCCGGAACCCAAATCGGCATGGAAACAGATAAAGAAGCTTGAAGCCGGACATTCTTTTACTTTCACAATAGGTACGGGTACGTTTAAGATGAATAAATATTGGGATCTTGATCTCAATTTTGTAAACAAATATGAAGGTTCCTATTTTGATGCCAGGTCCTCGCTCAAGAGTCTTTTAACCAGTGCAGTAGACATCAGGATGCAGGCAGATGTTAATGTTGGTGTTTTTCTTTCCGGAGGAATAGATTCTTCATTAATAACGGCACTTGCGGTACAGCATAACAAACAAGTAAAAACCTTTTGCATAAAATTTAACGAAAAGGGGTTTGACGAGAGCATATTCGCAAAAAAAATTGCCAATTATTTACAAACAGACCATCATGAAATTGAATGCAGCAGTGGGGAAGGTATTGAGTTAATTAAAAACTTTGGCGAATATTACGATGAACCATTTGCAGATTCAAGTGCAATACCAACGTTATTGTTGAGCAAATACACTAAAAAATACGTTACCGTTGCTTTAAGCGGAGATGGGGGCGACGAAAGCTTTATGGGGTATAGCCGGTATAAGTGGTTTAATATGGTTAACCATTTATTTAGCTGCCCGCTTTCGGTGCGAAAGCAGTTAGCCCGGGTTATAAGTTTATCGCCAAACTATCGTCACCAATTGATTGCCTTGGGGCTTTGTAGTTCAAAAATTAGCTCATTATATGGTTTGATGCTCGGTGGCTTAGAATATTCCTGGCTTGACCACCCTGAAAAGGGATTGGAAGTGCCATTTATGGATATCTGGTCAATGAAATCTCTTAGTATTTTGCAACAAATGTCGGCTTTCGACACTAAGACCTATTTGAATGGCGATATCAATACAAAAGTAGATCGTGCGTCAATGGCGTTTGCAATTGAAGCGCGCGCCCCATTAATGGATCATAGGGTAGTTACTTTCGCGCAAAATCTGCCCGATGACTATAAGTTTAAGTACGGACATCAAAAAAGGATTTTAAAGGATATTTTATATCAACATGTCCCCCCCGAATTTTTTAACAGATCAAAGTCAGGTTTTACTGTACCACTACAGTGGTGGTTTAGAAACGAGCTAAAAGATTATGTAATGGATCACCTCACGTTAAACGAGCTCAAAAATATTCCGGGGGTTAACGCTCCAAAGGCATTGGCAATGGTCAATCAACACATGGATGGCAAGTGGAATCGGTTTCCACAGATATGGAAGTTGTTAGTTTTTACGCAATGGTTAAAAAGCCAAACAGCCTCCAAGTCTTTTAAATATCAACCGGTTTAAAAAAGATATATTTTCATGGTACAAGTTAAAAGTTCCTTAATTAGGGTTATACCGTACAACGTAATATGGTTTGCCCACAAGCCCAACTTTTGGAATTGTTTGTGTAGCTCTTATAAACAAAGTTCATATAGCGGCTTTATCCCGGGATATTTAAAAGAATCATTTTATACCAAAATAATTGATCTAAGGGTTTCAAAAGAAACTTTTGAAGCTGGCTTTGAACAGAATACAACATACGAAATAAGACGTGCCATTAAAGATGGCGTTATTACCGTGATGGAAACAGGTTTAAGGCGTTTCATAGAATTCTATAATTCCTTTGCCGAAACAAAACAGCTTAAAAAACTAACAAAAGATTTTTATAAATATCAATCGTCCCTGGTAATTACAAAAGCAATTTATAATGGACAGGATGTTGTAATGCACGCCTACCTACGCGATAATACATTGAAAAGGGTACGGCTGTTACACTCTGCGTCGCTTTTCAGAAACGAATCAGACAAGCAATCAAGAGCGGTTATCGGCCGCGCCAACAGGCTATTACACTTTAAAGACATGTGTTTTTTTAAACAGCAAGGTTTTGAGAGCTACGATCTCGGCGGCTACGCTTATCAAACTTCGGATGAGTCGCTTGCGAAGATTAATCAATTCAAAGACAGCTTTGGAGGCACCCTGGTTCTTGAAAACGACTACTTACCAATATTGGTTGTTGTTTACTCATTTATAAAAAAAATAGTAAGGGTATGAAAATAACCGAAACGATAAGCAAACTTTTGGATAAAATATTTTTATACGATAGGTGGAATATTGGTTATCTACGCCAAACTCCGGAAAATCTCATTCTTACGCAAAAACTCAATGGAGATGTTAACTGGCTTACTGAGGATACTGTTGATTATGCGGCAGATCCTTTTGTAATACAGGTAAACGGTAAAACACATCTTTATTATGAAGAGCTGAATTTTTGGAAAGGCAAGGGCGAAATCATGATGACGGACGATATGCTTTTTAAAAACAAAAAAAAGGTCAAAGGCATCGTTAACGATGCTATACATTTGTCATATCCTTACTTGTTTACAGTTCAGAATCAACTTTATTGCATCCCTGAAACGGCAACGGCCAGGCAAGTTGCTTTATACCAGATTGACGAAAAAGACCCCTGCAGGTTTAAAAAAATAAGATTATTGTTAGAGGGGGAGGCTTTTGTTGATAGTTCAATAGTTTATTTCAAAAATAAATACTGGCTGTTTAGCAGTATGTCCCGTAAGCCCGGAAAACTTTATATTTTTCATGCCGATGGCCTGGATGCTCCTTTTAAACCACATAGCCTAAACCCAATAAATGTTGCTTTTAATGTTAACCGATCAGCCGGCAGGTTGTTTATAGTTGACCAAAGACTCTACATGCCCACTCAAAACCCCGAAAAATGTTATGGCGGGTCGGTAATGATAAATGAAATAACCAATATAAGCGAAACAGAATTTCAATATCAAACAGCGTTTGAATTACTGCCGCAGCCGCCATATGATAAGGGGTTGCATACTATAAATTTTGCGGGCGGCTTAATGGTTATTGATGGAAAACGAAAAGTATTCAGTGCCCTGGGACCGTTAAAAAAAATTATCGGAAAAATAAGGAACCTCAAATTTTGGCAATGGAACCCAATACATACAAGTTAGTTTTTGTGTCCATGTCTGACCAGGCAAACGGGGCAGAAAATATTTTGCTAATGTGCGCAGCAACCAGTAAAGCCCCCCTTATATTTTTAAAAAAAGTAGCTAAAGGAGGCCTTAAAATTCCTTTCGGACTAAACGTTACGTACGTTACAAAAAACAGCCTAATTATTGGCTTTCTGGGTGTTATAAAGGCATTAAAAGCATTCAGAACAGGTCATGTAATTGTTAGCACACACCCTTATTTAAATGCTTATCTGGGTTTGTTGAAGCGTATAGGATTTTTAAAATCAAAAGTAATTGTAAGAGAGTGCACTTCTGTTTTTACACGGTTCAGCGGCCTTAAAAAGTGGAGTTATCAACTATCTTATCGTTTAGGATACCCTGCTGTTGATTTGGTTGTTTGCCAAACAAAACAAATGCGCTGTGATTTTATAAAAAATGTTTCGTTTGTTATTCCCGAATCGCTAATAGTACAGCCAAATCCGCTTGATATAAAGCAAAATATTGTTAATGCAAAGGCTGCATTAAATGACGCAGATGCCGAAACTGAATTTATTTGTGCGGCCGGGCGATTGATTCCCGAAAAAGGCTTTTTAATATTAATAGCTGCTTTCAATATATTGAAGGCAGAATTCCCCGGCTTGAAATTGCTGATTTTTGGCGATGGCCCTCAAAGGAGCCTTCTCGAAAAATTAATTGCCCAATACCAATTGAGCGGGCGCGTAATTTTGAAGGGGTGGGTTGAAAACCCAATGCCATATTTTAAACTTTCCAGGGCGTGTGTTGTGTCATCTATCAAAGAAGGTTTTCCTAACGTTTTGCTGCAAATGATGAGCCTGAATCCCAAAGTTGTATGCACCAAATGTGCCGGCGGGATTGAGGATATAGAGGGTGTTTTTAAGGCCGATATAAACAGCGAAAGCGAACTCACAAATGCAATCAGAACAGCATTGAATTCAACAGCTCATTACCAGGAGCAAAATCAGCATTATTTAGATGGCAGAAGCCCACAGGTTTTTATCCATTCCATAATGACGTCCCTTATAAAATAGATTTCTTTAAAGTAACAAATATTCATCTTAATTAAACGATCATGAAACCACAAATCAAACCTTTTTTGAAAGTATTAGTCCTGTTTGCGCTGGCAATAGGTAATACATTATTTGGCGGCTGCAAAAAAGCAGCTTTATCACCATCATCTGTCTTACATGATACGGTAAGGTTAGTACACGACTCTATCATATACGTTAAAGATACCTCGAATACGGTAACGGATACAGCTGCTTTAATACCAATAAGTTTAATAGGTTTGAGATCCGACTCGGGGTATTGCTATAAAATTGGATATCACCTTCCGGTTATCGGCGATTCAAATGACAAACCAAACACTTCAACATTGCGCCTTTTTGAAAATGGTGTCGAATTATCTCCTGCACATTCTAACCACAAGTCTATTAGGGTGTATGGGCTCGGACAGTTTAGTCACTGGGGCGATGAACTATATTTCTCAACTTCAGATAACACCAGCCCACTCAATAACGGCAGAAAATATAGCTATAAGATGAAATAAGCTGGCAATATTCTATACTATACGGTATTTGCAAATGCAAAAAAGCATTTCGTGATCGCAACACCAAACATCTTCTTCACAATACATTTTATTGGGTTTTATTATAGCAACTACAATAAAACCCAATAAAATCAGGGCCAGAATCGACTCCAGTCGGAAAGCATAAGGGCCATAAAATCTGCCAGGCACCTGGTTCAACAGCAAGCATTCTTCCAAAACTTAAACTCATACTCATGAAAATTTTAATTACCGGTACAGCTGGTTTTATTGGCTATCATTTGGCCCAAAAAATGCTCGAAAGAGGGGACACCGTGGTTGGTGTAGATAATTTAAACGATTATTACGATGTAAAGCTTAAATATGCCCGGCTTGAAAATACCGGTATTTATGCAGCAAACATTGAGTATGGCAAACCGATTAAAAGCATAAAACATCCAAACTACACGTTTATAAAAGCAGATTTGATGGATCGCGAATTATTGGAAGACATCTTTAAAGCCGGTGAATTTGATACGGTATGCAACCTTGCTGCGCAGGCAGGCGTTCGTTATAGCTTAACAAACCCCGAAGTTTATATCGATTCAAATATTAAAGGGTTTCTTAACATCCTGGAATGTTGCCGGCATTTTAAAATAGGGCACCTGGTTTATGCAAGCTCGTCAAGCGTTTACGGGTTGAACAAAAAAATGCCATTCAGTGAACACGATATTGCCGATCACCCGGTGTCGTTATATGCTGCATCAAAAAAAGCAAATGAAATGATGGCACATACCTATAGCCATTTGTTTGGTTTAAAAACAACAGGATTGCGTTTTTTTACAGTTTATGGCCCGTGGGGAAGGCCCGATATGGCGTTATTTATTTTTACAAAGGCTATATTGGCAGGCGAACCAATTGAGGTTTTTAACAATGGTAATATGAAACGTGATTTTACTTACATTGATGATATTGTTGAAGGTATCGTCCATGTAGTTGACGGGCCGGCCAAAGCAAATCCCACCTGGGATGCCTGCCATCCCGATCCTGCCACATCAGCGGCGCCATTCAGGGTTTTCAACATAGGCAGGGGCGCACCTGTTAAACTACTTGATTTTGTAAGTGAGATTGAAAGCCAGGTTGGTATTAAGGCGGTAAAGATACTAAAGCCCATGCAAGACGGCGATGTAGGCGAAACCTGTGCCGATGTTTCCAATTTGGATGAAGTTTTAAAATATAAACCCCAGGTTTCCGTTTCGGTAGGAGTAGCCCGTTTTATTTCCTGGTATAAACAGTTTTACGAAGTTGAAATTGGTGCCCAATCGGCGATATTGTCCTGAAAAAAAATAGTTTTGTCATTTTAATGTCACGAAGTGTGCAATTTATACACTTTCTTTACAATTAAGTTTTACACTTTTTTATAGCCTCAGGTTGTAATAAACCCCCTTTTTGTACTTTTAATTAACCCAGTCTATTCATCGCGGAAAATTTTTAATCGTAATTTTTCAAACACAGTCTCGTTTGAAAAGCCAAAATTAAAAACGCATGAAAAAAACACAAAAACACTACAACAAAATGGCTGTATTCAGCTTGGTACTAAGTACAATTATTTTTTTTGGCAGTTGTAAACGAACGCAGGATACTCCTGATAATTTGTCGCAAGACCAGTTAACAGCAAGTTCGGCTTCATTTGCTACAACAGCAACTACAGGAACAAGTTATGCTGTAAATTTAACCGGTATTAAGTCGGATGGTGGGTATGCCTATAAAACTACTTACCCGTTAAGTAGCTCTGGTGATTCCAATACGGCACCTACAGCATCAACACTGAGATTGTTTGAAAATGGGGTTGAGCTAAGTCCCGCGCACTCGTTACATGACGATATACGTAACCTTGGTAAAGGGCGTTTTAGCCATTGGGGCACCAGTTTATATTTCTCGGCGTCTGATAATACAAACCCGGCAACAAATGGACGCAAGTACACTTACACTTTTGGCGGATCTGCAAGTGGCACAACAACAACTACTACCCCAACAACAACTACTACTACCACTGGTTCGGCAACTAAAACAGGTGTAACATCGGCATTAATGGGTTATGCAATGTATAATGGCACAACAACAGGAGGTGCCGGAGGTGCCACCGTAACAGTATCGACACTGGCGGCTTTAAAAACAGCACTATCGGGCAGTGCTCCTAAAATAGTATACGTAAGTGGTACAATTGCAGGCTCGGGTGATGATCCGGTGTATGTATCATCCAACAAATCAATTATCGGTCAGCCAGGAGCAACAATAACAGGTATATCACTGTACATGTTTACAGTTAACAATATAATTGTTCAAAATATAACCTTTAAAAATTATGTAACAGATGCCGCTTTGATGATCAAGTTTTCAACTACGCATGTTTGGGTTGATCATTGCGACTTTTCTACGGATCGTAGTCATGGATGGGATTATTGGGGTAAAGACATAGCGATAACAAGGGCTTCAGATTTTGTTACAGTTTCCTGGAGCCGGTTTCACGATACAAATTTGTCGCTCCTGATAAGTGGTGGTATTGCCGGACATGAGTCAGATATTGGTCATTTACATGTTACGCTGCACCACAATTTTTGGTATAATGTTAGCGAACGGGAGCCCGATATGAACTATGGCCGTGTACATGTATTCAATAACTATCACTTGAATAACAGTAGCTATAGTTTGGGTGCAAGGGCTAACGGAATTGTCCGTACAGATAACGAATATTTTTCAGGCTGCCATAAACCAATAAGTACCAACCTTGCCGGCGACCCTCCGGGATACTTTAGCGGGGTAAGCACCAACATTTATTCAAATTGTGGTGCAAACGATATAACAACCGCATTATCTACATGGGTACCCGAATATAGTTACAGCGCAGTGCTCGACGCTGCTGCAAACGTGCCTGCTATAGTTCAAAAAGGAGCTGGGGCAATACTTTCTAACTAATAATTTTTTTTAATCTAATTATAAAATGTCCGGATTACGGTTTAGTAGTCCGGACATTATTTCAGTTTCTTCCGTGTCACTTTTTTAATCTTTAAACCGTATGTTTTAAAACTCTACTCCCTATAAAAAATACGCTTGCTTTAATAGGCCAACATTAATATCCAATCTAAACCACATCACACCATTTTTATGATAGTTACCAGGCAAAAAATACTAATAGCCTGTGATTCGGCTAAATCATTAATCGATTTTAGAGGAAAACTCATCGAGGATTTAGCTAAACAACACCAGGTATATGTTTTTACCCCAGCGTTACCGCTGGCCATGCGCAAAAAACTTAATGTGCTTAACGTGATTATTCACGAGAATAAGTTAAAAGGCAGTACCGTTGCTATCATCGAAGATGTAAAATATGCCATCGCGCTTTATAAACTAATTAAACGTGTGCGGCCCGATATTTTTTTCCCCTATACGCTAAAACCTGTTATTTATGGTACTTTAGCGGCAAAACTAAACCATGTAAAACTAATAACGCCAATGCTATCGGGGCTTGGGTATAGTTTTGTGCCTGGCAGCCAAAAGTCGCTGGTGAGTCGCATGGCGCAACAAATGCTCAAATTTAGCCTAAGGGCAAGTCCGTCATTAAGAATCATTTTTCAAAATAAGGACGACTATCAAACACTAATCAGTAAGAAAATATTAACACCTAAACACCGGGCTTTTGTAGTTAACGGTTCGGGGGTTGATTTGAGCCATTACCGGCGCTCATTGCCGGATACCAGTGCCATTAGTTTCCTGATGATTTCGCGGCTTATAAATGCAAAGGGCATTTATGAATATTATGAAGCGGCCCGAATCACCCGTTTAGCGTATCCCGAAGTGAAATTCAAGCTTATAGGCTCGTCTGATAAAAATATTGATTCAATTAACGCCGACCTTCTATTCAAAATTCAATATGGCGATACCGTAGAATATATTGGGGAAGTTGATGACGTAAGGCCTTATATTTCAGAAGCCTCTGTTGTTGTTCTTCCGTCCTATTACGGCGAGGGGATCCCACGTTGCTTGCTGGAAGCTATGGCTACCGGGCGGGCAATTATCACCTGCGATTCTGTTGGCTGCCGCGAAACTGTCATCTCTGGCGCTGCTTCAAATGGTTTTTTGGTGCCTGTTAAAAATGTTGCCGAGCTGATCTTTAAAATTCAACATTATATTCAGCACCCCGGAGATATTGTTGAACATGGATTAAATGGATTAACGCTGGCTAAAGAAAAATTTGATGTGAAACTTATTAATGCTTGCATGATGGAAATTATGCAGCTAAAAACAAGATCATTAATATAAAACGGATTAAACAGATATGAAAAATAGATTTAAGTATAACGAGAAGGAATTTAGCACTTTTCCGGAATCTATGCGCCAATATGGTTGGGTAGTGTATGAAAATGCGATTGATAACTTTTTTTTGGATGTAATAAATGCCGACCTTGAAGTAGCATACAAAGTTAGAAGAGCTATCCAGGAAAAAAATAATATAAGTGCCAACATGCAGGGTACACTGCATCACTTGTTAGAGAGAAATAATTTTAGTATTCCTTTTCTTCAAAAAATGTATTGTGATGATGAAATAGCACAATTTTTAGGGGGCAAATACATATTAAACGGTATTAACGCGGTGATACACTCCAAACATGCGCACCCTTACCTGAGCAACATGCATCGCGATACGCGAACTTTTGTATCTGATGCCAAGTTGTTGCTACAAATGATTGTTACACTGGATGATTTTACCGAAGCTAATGGCGCTACGCATTTTCTTTCAGGTTCGCACAAATCGGCGTTGCAGCCTAACGAAAATTATTTTTTTGACACTGCAGACAGAGCTATTGTACCCAAGGGCAGTATAATATTGTTTGATTCAAACATTTGGCATGCAGCCGGCGAAAATACTACAAATGATGTACGCCGGGCATTAACTTTAGGGTTTACCCGCCCGTGTTTTAAACAGCAAATGGATTACCCAAGATTATTAGGTTACGACTTTGTTGCGCAGCTTAATCCCGGCTTACGCCAGGTAATAGGTTATAATGCCCGGGTACCCGAAAGCCTGGAAGAGTACTATCAGCCCTCGCACCTAAGAATGTATCAACGGGATCAGGGCTAAACAGCCTTTAAATCGCAACTAATTTACGGCTATGCAAAATAATAGAGCCGCTTTAAAATCCATCGGTGGATATTTAGAGCTGGAATTGCCTGTGGGAAATGAATTTTATCCAAACCTGATTCATTTAAACACCGGACGGAATGCCCTTGAGTATATTTTAAGGCAAAAAGGATATACTAAAATATATATCCCATATTTTACGTGCGATGTTTTACTTGAGCCCATCGATAAACTGGGCATCAGATACCAATTTTATTCAATTGACAAAAATCTTGATCCGATAATTAATTTCGATATCGAACATGATGCCTGTTTTTTGTATACCAACTACTTCGGGCTAAAGCAAGAGACTGTTACAGCATTAAGCTACAAAATTAGTAACCTGATAATTGATAACTCACAGGCGTTTTTTTCAGAGCCGTTGCCCAAAATAGATACCTTCTATTCGTGCCGCAAATTTTTTGGTGTTTCGGACGGGGCATATTTGCAAATTAAAAGAAAGCTGGCAAAGAAACTACCCATAGATAAATCCATTCACCGGTTTTCCTACCTTATTAAAAGTATTGATTGTGGAATAGAGGAAGGTTATGAAGCTTTTAAAGAAAGTAATAAAGATTTGGAAAACAACGAGATAAGATCAATGTCTGCGGTTACTAAAAAAATACTTTCGGGTATTGATTATGATGCCTGTGCGAAGATAAGAGAGCGGAATTTTCATTTTTTACATAAGCACCTGCATGAGTATAATTTGTTGAAATTTGAAGTCCCCGAGGATTGTGCGCCCATGGTTTACCCCTTTTTGTGCAACGACAAATACTTGAAGGTTCATTTAATTCAAAAAAAAATATACGTAGCTACTTATTGGCCAAACGTTTTTAAATGGACTAAAAAAAGTATGTATGAAAATTACCTTGCCCGCTGCTTGGTTCCGTTACCAATAGATCAGCGCTATAATTTGCAGGATATGTATTATATGTTAAACACCTTACGCGTTTTTTTATGACAATATCAATATACATACGGCCATTGGTTGTAGAAGATGCACTGGTTTCTTACGCCTGGCGCAACGATCCGTTAATTTGGATTTACACAGGCTACAAACCAGTTAATTACATTACTGCAGTGATTGAAACCGCCTGGCTGCAGGGCGAATTACTTAAAGAAAATCAGGCACGATTTGCAATTTGCGTTAAAGAACTTAATACCTATATAGGTAACGTTCAGTTGTTAGATTTAACCGCTCATGATGCCGAACTACATCTTTTTATCGGCAACAGGCTTTATTGGGGTAAAGGCATTGGTTACCAGGCAACTATGAAAATTCTAAATTATGGTTTCCTGATAAAAGAACTGGACCTTATCTATCTTAAGGTTCACCCCTCAAATATATCGGCCATAACAGTATATGAAAAGGCTGGCTTTGAAATTAAGGGTAAACAAGATGACCTTATTTGTATGAATATTACCAAAAGTAAGTTCATAGCTGCACAAAACTGTAAGAATTAACATACAACAATAGGACCATACCAATTATGACAAAAGTACTAACCATTCTTAATAGGGAAGAGTGGACAAACTACATTCGGGGGGCGGCCGAATATGATTTTTATCATACCTGGCATTATCACACTATCGAAAATTCACTTGAAAGTAAATCCCGGCCGCTTTTATTTGTATACCAGCAGGGCGATGACTATATCGTATTCCCGTTAATTGAACGTAATATACCTGGAACGGATTTTTTTGACCTTACTTGTGTTTATGGATTCTCGGGCCCGGTTTCGAACAAAAAGATGGAAAACCTTGAGGACAGCTTTATTGAGAATTTTAGGGGTGCATTTATTTCCTTTCTTTCCGGCAGCAATTACATTTCGCTATTTATTCGAATGCATCCCTTTTACAAGCAGCAAAAGCTGCTTGATAAATTTGGAGGGGTACATTCAAATGGCAAAACGGTAGTGATTGATTTGTTTAAAAGCATTGACGACCAGCGTGAGGATTACCGGCAAAGCACTATGGATGCCATTAAACATGCCTGGAAAAAGGGGTTCAGGGTAGTAGAAGAAAAGGGCCCAAAGGCCCTGGAGATTTTTGCCGGTATTTATAGGGAGAGCATGAAAAGGGTAGGAGCAGCCGATTCTTATTTATTCAATGATCAATATTTTAACAACATATGCAATACAAATGAATATGATGCACGGGTGCTAATGGTTTATGACGGTGCCACTGTTATGTCAAGCACCATTATAACTTTTACCAACGATATTATACAGGCTCATTTGGTTGGCACGCGGGCCGAATATCTGCACGAAAGCCCCACAAAGTTTCTGGTTGACGAAATTACGCTCATTGGCAGGCGCGAGGGGATGAGATATTATAATTTGGGTGGTGGCCTTGGCTACAAACACGATAAACTTTTTGAATGGAAAGCCGCATTTTCGAAATTACATTTTGAATTTAACACCTGGCGTTATATTGCAAACCCTGCCGTTTATCAAAATTTACTTGCTCAAAAAGGAATTAACAATAACCCGGAAATAGATTTTTTCCCACTCTATCGCTACGCATAATTTTTTTACCTAAACAACTAACTGCTATGATATACCTCAGGAATTTATTGTTTCAGGACAAATTTCATTCAAGGTGGCTAATACTATTAACCGATCTTGGTATTGTCCTCATATCCTTATGCTTGTCGTTTTCGGTAAAAGGTAAACTCGATCTGGAACAGAACAACCTTTACTATATAGCATTTTATTGCAGTAACGCCGTGTTTATCTTTTTAGTAATGCGGGTACACACGCATATTATAAGGCATTCAAACACCCGCGACATGCTGCGCATTCTTACAGCTGTTTTTGTAAGCACTGTTGCCTTCGTGATAATTTATCATTTGGTGTTCGCAACATATCTTAACATAAATTTGCAAGGCTTAGGGGATGTTTTGTTTATCAATTTTTTTATCTCCTCATCGCTGCTGATGGGCATGCGTATTGTTATCAAAGACGTTTTTAAATACTTTGATGAACCCGGGTATAAAATAGAAAAAGAAAATGTTTTGATATATGGTTCGGGTACATCTTCTATCCTGATAAAGAATACTTTGGAAGGCCAGCGGGGGTTTATGATAAATGTTCAGGGCTTTATCGACACAGGCGACGACAAAGTTTATAAGTGCCTTGAGCAAAAGCGGGTTTATCCTATTACAGCTATTACCAGGTTGAACAATAAATACGGTATCAAAAAAATGTTCATAACGTCTGAAGATATACAAACCGAAGGTAAAAGAACGGCAATAGCAAAGTGTGTTGAATTAGGTATCAAGGTAATTACAGTTCCGCCATCAAATGAATGGATAAACGGCCAACCTAATTTAAAGCAGTTTAAGGATCTGAAAATTGAAGATTTGCTTGAACGTAAGCCCATTAAACTCTCGTGTAAGCATATTTTTGATGATATACAGGGTAAAAGAGTTTTAGTAACGGGTGCAGCAGGTTCAATAGGATCTGAACTGGTAAGGCAAATTTTAGGATATGAACCCGAATTTGTGGTGTTGTGCGACCAGGCCGAAACCCCATTGCACGAAATTCAATTAGAGATTGAAGAGGGAATACATGCCGACAAAGCGCGTATTTTTATTGCCAATATCCAAAACGAAACCCGTATTAAAAGCTTGTTTGAATTGTACAGGCCGCAAATTGTTTTCCACGCGGCGGCTTACAAGCATGTGCCCATGATGGAAAATAATCCCACAGAAGCGGTGCTGACAAATATAGGAGGTACTAAGAACTTAGCCGATATATCGGTCTTGTTTGGTGTAGAAAAGTTTGTGATGATATCGACAGATAAGGCAGTAAGGCCAACTAATGTTATGGGTGCTTCAAAACGCATTGCCGAAATGTATATTCAATCGTTAAACAGCAAAACATTTGACAACCGTTTTTTTTGTAGCGATTTATGTAATGGAGTGCTAAATCAAACTAAATTTATTACGACGCGTTTTGGCAACGTAATGGGGTCAAACGGATCGGTAATACCACGGTTCAAAGCACAAATTGAAAAAGGGGGACCGGTTACCGTAACCCATCCCGAAATTACGCGGTATTTTATGACTATACCCGAAGCTGTGCAACTTGTAATTGAAGCCGCGATAATGGGCAACGGCGGCGAAATATTTTTATTTGATATGGGACTGCCTGTTAAAATTGCCGATCTGGCTGCCAACATGATAAAATTAGTGGGAATGGTGCCTGGCGAAGACATAAAAATTGTTTATACCGGCCTAAGGCCCGGCGAGAAGCTTTACGAGGAGCTGCTAAACATTGAAGAGGAAGTTATACCCACGTACAACAAGGACATAAAAATTTCAAAAACCATCCCTGTAAAATACGCCGATGTTAATAAGGTTGTAAATGAACTACTTGAACTTAATTTATGCAGGGATATTGATTTAATGGTAGCCAAAATGAAAAATATTTTGCCTGACTTTATTAGCAATAATTCGCGATATGAAAAATTGGATGCCGGGATACCGGTGAGCATACGGTGCTAAAGGCCAAAAAAAATGACATGTATCATATTTTTACAACTTTTATATCTCTTTAAGACAATAACTTAATTTGTTATTTGCACTTTTGGTAACCTGATTTTTTTCATGAATTAATGGGTTTATGAAAATTGCTACATTTATATCCTTGCACAAATGCCGCTTTTAGTTAAACTGTCTCTAATTGAAATTATCACCGGGCTATTAAAGCACAGCGATGCGATGCTTGGGTATTGGGATAAAAATCTTATCTGCCGTTTTGCGAATGATGCCTACAGAAATTGGTTTGGCATTGAACCTGAAGCAATGATAAATAAAATGTATTTGTGGGAGTTACTCGGACAATCACTATATCAAAATAACTTAAAGTATATAGATGGCGCTTTAAACGGACATGTGCAGGTTTTTGAACGGTTTTTGCAGGATCGTAGCGGGCAAATGATGAATACACGTGCCACTTATACACCAAATTTTGTAGAAGGGCAGGTTGATGGCTTTTTTGTACAGGTTGTAATACTAAACCCAATGGAAAAGAAGATAGTTGATAACGAACATTTGCCGCAGAAAAAGGCCTTTCTGAATCCAACCGATCATAATCTTGATGAGGTTATTCAAACCCTGAGATCCTGGATTTTTACGGGGTTCCCGAGTATAGCTGCGCTTGCAAAAAAACATTTTATATCCGAATCAAAGCTGAAACGGGATTTTAAAGAAAAATACAACGATACTATTTTTTCATACTATCGCATGCTTCAAATGGAGTTTGCCGAGCGCTACATTGCCGAAAAAAGGTACAATAAATCGCAAATGGCATCTTTATTAAATTTTTCAAACCCTTCTAATTTTTCAAAATGTTACCAAAAATATTTAAAAGATAAATCTTCAAATCATCATTCTGCAGGCCCCCAGGTTATAAATTACAAGGCTTTTATCGAGCAAGAGCCAATAGCCATTGCCATGTTTGATATAGATATGCATTTTATAGCTGCATCATTGAAATGGATTGAAGATTATGATTTGCAAGATAAAGATATTACCGGATGTAATTTATATGAGCTATTGCCTGAGTTTCCGTCACAATTTCAAGACCTGCTACCCACCTGCCTCAAGGGCGAGATTTATTTTGATGATGGCATCGTCGAAAAAAAGGATGGAACCTTATCATGGATGCACTGGGATATCAGACCCTGGTATGATGATTCAAAGGAAGTAGGCGGGTTTATGATTATGACGCAAAACTACGTGCCTTTTAGGCTTAGCATCAATGAAAATAAAGAAGTTTTAGAAATACTTAATAAAACACAAAAGATAGCGCGTATAGGCGCCTGGAGCCGGAATTTTAAAGACAATACAACTGTTTGGAGCAAGGTATTAAAGGAAATGCTTGAGGTACCGGCTGATTTTGCGCCCGATCTTGAAACTGCCATTAGCTTTTATAAAGAGGGCGAGAATCGTGACAGGGCAGCCATCGGTTTAAAAAATGCCATGTTAAACGCAAAACCTTTTGGCGGCGATTTTGAAATGATTACGGCCAAAGGACACCTGCTGAAGGTGAAAGTAGCCGGTTATCCGGAGTTTAAAGATGGCAAATGCGAGAAACTATCGGGTATTCTTATAGATATAACTTTCTAAAATAATGCCGCCAATTTCCCCAAAGCTGGCATAACATTTTTTTATTATCAAAACCAGGTTGTTTATGAACAATATTTTGCTCATTGAGGATAATGATGTGACCAGAAAAAATATCGCTGATCTTCTTTCGGTTGAAGGATATACAATTTTAGAGGCCAGTGACGGTTTTAGTGCGATTGGTTACCTGGAAGAGTATTTGCCTGATTTGGTTATATGCGAAATTATTATGCCAGGTATGAATGGGTTTGATGTTTACAAAACAATGTTTAGCTATTTGTACACAAACAAAATTCCATTTATTCAATTTACGGCAAAATCAGGTGATGCTGAGCATTATTTTAAAATAATTAATGTAAAAAACTGCACCTTCCAGGCCGGCAATGATCGTGATTTAATAAGTTTTATAACAACCCGTTTCTCCGGATTTGGCATAAAAATTGAATGATTTCAGCTACGGAATAACGATATTTGCTTATTATGAAATTTTACGTAATTGGCTGTAATTTAAAGTTAAATATCTCTTTTTCAGACCTTTTGTAGTTATTAATTGGACTTTAAAAGGTTGGTTTATTGTTCTAATGTCTCTAAATTTAATAAAAAAATCAATTGTAAAGACCGACCAATATTTTCAATTGAACGCCTAAATTATTATTAAAAAAATCAATTAGCACTCGCCCCTGGTGCTGTTATTCATGTTCAACAAATTTTATTTGATGTACAAAATTCTTATAATATAATTTTCACCTAAACGATGTATTTTATGATCAGCACTAAAGATTACTCGGTAAATGACTATTTCGATAATGGTGGCACCACAATCGAGGCAACGGTGTGCAATGATTTGCACTATGGACAAATAGTTGAACGTATTGTGAGGAGAGATCATATGGGAATTAGTGAAATTGCGCGCAAACTAAATGTTAGTCGTCGTACATTATATAATTGGTTTGAAACAAAAAAATTGAGTTTGGATGTTATCTGCCAGATTGGTTTTGTGATAGACCACGATTTTTCAAAGGAGTTTCCAGATGCCTTTGCCAGGAAAATCAATTCTGTAAATGCAGATAGTGGTTTTGAGCGCCTGGTAGGTAAAGAGCAACCACGTGACGCCACCTACTATTGGATGGATAAATATATTAAGCTGCTTGAAAAATTTAACGAGGTGTTGAGCCACGAAGGTAAAAATTGAATATTCAATCAGCTCGTTATTATAAATAAAAAACTACTCTTTAATAAAAGAAGCATTTTTGGGCACATACTTAAAAACTATTAAGTATGTGCAGCTTTATTGAATTTTTGTTCGTGATGTTGTTTACGAACAAAAAGGATGCGTTTAGGGATTTAAGCGTTAAGAAGGCCAAATGCAATAAAAACCAAGCAATTAGTAAACCGGCAAATCAGCAATAGCAATACATGGTATTGTCGCTATCCAATTGAATTTTTCATCTGGAGTAATTTAATATTGCCGGTTACTTTAACTACTTAAGCCAAAGCCTCAATCAAAAATTCAGGGGCTTGTTAAACCTGCTTTTCAATCTTGAGCACACGTTTAATTGAGTTTTACAATTCCTTATCATTTAAAATATCAATTCTTGTTTTATGCTTTTTAACTCCATTGGCTTTGCAATTTTTTTACCCGTTGTATTTGGCCTCTATTGGTTATTATTTAACAAAAGCTTAAGAACGCAAAACTTGTTACTGCTTTTTGCCAGTTACTTTTTTTATGCCTGCTGGGATTGGCGTTTTCTCTTCCTATTAATCTTTTCAACCTTGTTAGACTATTTTACCGGGCTTAAAATGGCGGGTTCTGATGGTAATAGACGAAAAAAAATGTGGTTTTGGCTTAGTGTAATAATAAACCTGGGTTTTCTGTGTGTTTTTAAATACTATAATTTTTTTGCTTCGTCATTTGCACAGTTCTCTGCAAACATTGGCTTGCACGTAAGCCCCTGGACTTTAAAGGTAATTTTACCGGTTGGTATCTCTTTTTATACCTTCCATGGTTTATCCTATGTAATAGATATTTATAAAAATAGGATACAGGCCGAAAGAAACTTTGTTGACTATTCGCTATTCGTCAGTTTCTTTCCGCTGTTGGTGGCCGGGCCCATTGAAAGGGCAACACATTTGCTGCCGCAAATAAAAACAAAACGTTCATTTGATTATTACAAAGCGGCGGATGGCTTACGCCAGATATTATGGGGTTTATTTAAAAAAATAGTTATAGCAGATCAGTGCGCAGAGTATGCAAATATGATTTTTGCAAATTCCTCCGCTTATACCGGTAGTACCTTGGTATTGGGCGCTTTGTTTTTTTCATTCCAAATTTATTGCGATTTCTCCGGTTACTCAGATATAGCACTCGGCGTAGCAAGATTGTTAGGGATTGAACTGCTAAGGAATTTTGCCTTCCCGTATTTTTCAAGAGACGTAGCGGAGTTTTGGAGAAGATGGCATATCTCACTGTCAACCTGGTTTCGCGATTATTTGTACGTGCCTTTGGGCGGTAGTAAGGGAGGCACCTGGATGAAAATAAGGAATACCTTTATCATTTTTTTAATAAGTGGTTTTTGGCACGGCGCCAATTGGACATTTATTGTTTGGGGCTTTTTAAATGCTTTATTCATAATGCCCTCAATCATCTTAAAAACAAACAGAAATAACCTGGAAATTGTGGCCAAAGGTAAACTTTTACCCACCGTTGCAGAGTTAGCTCATATCGTTTTAACTTTCATGATGGTGGTATTTGCCTGGATATTTTTTAGAGCAAATAGCGTAACACATGCACTAAGCTATATTTCAAAAATATTTTCTGCCTCTCTGTTTTCGGGCTTCAATCTTGATGTTAACCGAAGCCAGTTATTTGAAACCATTTTGCTGGTAATACTGTTCCTGGTAGTTGAATGGCTCGGCCGCGAAAACCCCTACGCAATTTCGGCATTGCCTAAATTGCAAAAACGCTCCTACAGGATGGCTTTTTACTACCTTTTAGTCTTTTTGATTTTCCTTTTTACCGGCAAAGAACAACAATTTATTTACTTTCAATTTTAAGCAATGAAGCTTTTTCTGAAAAATACTTTGCTTTTTATTTTTACCAGTTTAACGCTGTTATGTGGTATAGTTGCTATACCAGCCTGCCTGGTCGATAGATTTTCGGATTTTAAGATTAATAAAAAAAATAAAATTGTATTGTTTGGCCATTCGCATCCCGAATGCGCTTTTAATGATTCTTTGATAACCGGTTTAAAAAACCTGTCGCACTCGGCAGAGCCCTATTTTTATACCTATCAAAAAGTTAAAAAAGTAATAACTCAAAATCCCCAAATTGAAACGGTATTGATTGAGTTTTCAAACAATCAGATTGATGAAAAAATGAACGGCTGGACCTGGGATTATAAATACATGTCTAATATGTTCCCGTTATACTCATCATTTATGGATGCCTCAGATATCAAAGTTTTATTTAAACATGATCGTGGAGTTTTTTTCAATTGTATATCCATATCCGCAAGGCAAAACTTGTTCAACGCAATAACTTTTAACTATAATTTTGCAGATAGGATGGGAGGGTATTTGAAATTGGATCGGTCCCAAACATTAAGCAAGGGCGATAGCTTGACCCATGAATTAGATAAAGCCCGCTTTTTGAAATCAAGGTTGTCATATATTAACCTGATATACCTGAGGAAAATTATTGATTATTGTAAACAACGAAAGAAAAAATTGTTTTTGGTTAGGAGCCCACAATACAAATATTACGAATACCGGCACAATGAAAAAATTTATCTGGATATTAAAAATAGATATTTTAGCGACGTTAAACTTATCGATTTTAATAATTTTCCGTTACGGGATGATGAATTTGCCGATCCCGGCCATTTAAATTTAAAAGGGGCTTTCAGGTTTTCAAATTACGTTAACAAACAAATTGAAGCAGGTATCCTGGTTTCCGGTAGCAATTTCATTATGGCTAACGCCCGGGCGGTTAATGCTTCTGCCGGTGTGTTAAGATGAGTTTGGTGCTGAATGATACACCGTACCATCCAAATATTTCCGTTCTTAATCGTTATTCCGTCGACCGAAGTTAACGGCAATGATGTCTTACACGATACATAAATCTAAATCAAATTTAGGGGCCTCTTAAGCAGTACTGATGAGCAATTTTATGATTATTGTTTTTATTTAATGTGACATTTAATTTTGTTTGTCCCTAACATAACGTGATAACCATACGTAAACCTGGTTGAAATTTCTACTATGGTCCACCCGAAAGCCGCTCATAAACATGAGCGGCTTTTTTGCGTTAAAAGGGTTGTAATAACACCAATCACATGCCAAACAATCAGCCCGGCACGTGTTGGCAACAGGCTTAGTTTTTTTGTTGTGAAAGAAAAGTGACGAGGGATGCAAACTCATCATAAGATAAAGCATTGGCCAAACCGGTTGGCATCATGGATGTTTTCAATTCTTTTCGGCTCAAAATGTCGGCAGTGTTAATGGTAAAAACTTCACCAGCAATATTCCTCATCACGATTTTCCGGGCCGATTCTTCGGTAATGAAACCCATATAGCTTTTGTTTCCTTTTGCAGATATCATGACTGTAGCAAAACCCTGTGAGATGGATGCATTCGGTTTAAGAACCGATTCTGCAATTTGTTGCCGTGTCATGATAGAGCCTATCTGCCCCATGAACGGACCCTTCGGTTTTTCGGCCCTGGTTAAACTGTGGCATGCTATACAGCCCTGGCGGGCAAAAAGAACCTTTCCCTTAAAAGGGTCGCCCTTTATTTTGGCAAGCATCAGCATAATATCCTCGATAGAGGATTTCCCAATCTGACCTTTCTTGTTAACGATTTTTGCAAGGTCTACCTTTACTTCTTTGGTTGCTACACTTTTTTCTTCGCCGCCAAACGCCGCAATCCCCATTTGATGGCGGGCGTTTAAATCTGCAAAAAACTGTTTTCCTTTCGGGCTCGATTTTGTCCATTCAGTTTTTAAAAACCGCTCGATCCGGGTTGAGCCATCCCAGCTTACACCCTTATAAATTGGTCCGTGCGAATCTGGTCTTGTGCCCCACCACCAGGAAGCATCATAATCAGCTTCTTTTTTGTACAGGCGTGACAGGGTTACCAGTATTTGCTTTTTTGTTTTTTCATCCTTAACTGTTGAGTACGACGCTATTAAACCATCTACCGCTTTGGTATCATACATATACCTTAAAGCCCATAGCGCCAGGGTGGCATGTGCGCTACCAACAGCCTTAACACAATCATCAACCGCGTTTAAATTAACAAGCGCCCTTACCGCTAAATGCGCCGGAATAATTGCAGAATTAGGTTTGGCATGTGGGCCTTCCTCATTCTTGCCGGGTGCCACAAAACTTGCAGGAACAGGCGTAGCTAACAATGGCTGTGCTGCTACCAGGTTGTCAAGTCGGCCCAATCCTACAATAGCCGCTGCCCTTACGCGTTCAGAAGGATCTTTCAGGCCGGCTAAAAAGGGCTCCAAAGGTATCTGTTTTATGCTCCGTTTCCTGTCGGCCATTGCCCTTAAGGCAAATTCCTTTAATCCGCTATCGCCCGATAATTGTACCAATGCTGGCACCCCTTTTTCACGGGTTGCCTGGGCATACGTGAACAAACCTGCTACACGGGCATATAATGGCAGGGTAGCATCAGTAGCAATAGCCAGCGAGAGCTTCCCGGCCTCGTCAGCAGGCCGGGTAATTAATTCCTGGGAGGCATTTAGCCTTGTAACCGCACTTGCCGATTTCAGGTAAGCGGCCAACTCGCTTGTTGAAGCAGCTTTAAGGTCGGGAAAAGCTTTGTAGCTCCAATTATTGGGTATCGCCCTTACCACGTAACCTTTGGCCGGATCGCCCGAGTAACCTGCACCATCCCAAGCCGAAAGATAGAGCCGCCCCGAACCATCTACATCCAGGTCTGTAATTTGTGGCAACGATATAAATTCCTCTTCTTTTTGCTGAAAACTGGCGCCATCGGCTGTTAACCGGTTGATATACAATTCACTTCGTCCCCAGTCGGCTGTCATGGGCACATGATTGTATTTTTCAGGCCAGGTTGGTTCGTCCATAAATAAAGAACCGGTGCCCGATCCTCCACCCAAATCAACCAGGGCAGGCAATATCTCGTCGGTAAAATGCTGAAACAATACGGGGTAGCCATACTCAGCCGATTGAATATGGTGAGAAAAGCGGATGTTCCACCCGCCGCCATCATTGGTATTATCCCTTGTAAAAATATTCATATAAGGGTCAATGGCTACATCATAAATGTTACGGGTTCCGTGGGTATAAATTTCCATCTCGGTTCCATCTGGCCGTACCCGTACAATACCACCACCCAGCATTGTCAGTTTTTTGCCGCTGCGGTCAATGGCGTCATGAAAGCCAAAGTCGCCTACAGCAATATAAATCCATCCGTCAATGCCCATCCGGATACCGTTGGTGGCATGGTCTGTGCCCCGTTCGGCCAGCATGTGCGCATTGCTTATATGCTCAATAAGCGGTTTGGGTGGCCCATCGGCAATCCCATCCCGGTCTTTATCTTCAAAAACTTCCAGGTTCATCCCGGTTGCTTTACCTGTTTCTTTACTAAAAACGGTATGCATCACAAAAACCTGGTCGCCCATTACCAGTATTCCCCGCGGATCGTCCACTTCGGCAAAATCGGTATGCTTATCCGGCTTGCCGTCGTTATCGCTATCAACCAGCCTCAAAATTTTTCCTTTGCCGGGGGTTTTGCCTAATGAGCCAATCATATCTATACCAACAAATACCTCGCCGGTAGGCGCCGTCGCGATACAGGCAGGACTTGGCGTAAGGTCGGGCCCAGCAAATGTGTTCACGGTTAAACCGGCCGGCCAATGTAAAGAATCCGGTTGCGGGCCACCGGCAGCCGTTTTTTGATAAGGCAACGCGGGCTTAGGCCGCCCTTGTTCTTGTTGAAAAATGGTACCGGTTAAATAGCCGGACATAGCTAAAAAAGCAAAAATAAATAAAAAACTGAAGGAAACTTTTAACATAGGTTTATAAATGATTTGAAATAAGCAGGTTATTCAAAAGATAAAGCTATGTGTTTAGTTGAAGAATAGTTATAATTATTTTTAATTTGTTTTGTGTGGCTTAGCCAAATTTCCTAAGCCGGAACGGCCAGGTGGTGCTACATGGGGGGTAACAGTAACCTCCTAAATAAATATGCAAAAGCCGCGCTACTTTAACATTTTATCGATTATCTTTAACCCTATGGCTAAATTATTTGTGGTAGGCTTTTCACGCGAAATGGACGAGATCAGCTTATTAGAACTCTTTACAACTTATTGCACTGTAGGAACGCTCACAATTGTCCGTGACCAGGATACGAATGAAAGTAGATGTTTTGGATTTGTAACAGTGCTTGATCCCGCTGGTGCAAAAAGAGCAATTGAAGCGCTGGACGGTATCGTTATTGACGGCCGGACGATAAGTGTAAGACTCACCGGGAACGAAACGTCACAAAAACAAGAACCCGCAAGGCCGTTTTCCAGGAAACCCGATCAGGGTTCAAAAACTCAACGGGCTAAACGGCCCAGGCGCTAACCGATGATAACATTTTTCCCAAAGCTACATAATCCTTAATATGTTAAAATTCCGTTTTAGACGGTTTTGTTATCGTGCATCGTATTTTGCCGGTCAGTTTAAAACATATTAAAATATGATTTGACGAATTTTTTAACCTTATTTGAATTAAAGTAAAATGCGAATTGGGGCCCTCAGATACCTTTGGCACTGATGAAGGCACATAAAAAAATAATAATGGATCCACGTATCGATCAATATAAGGAAAAAAAAATTGGATTGGCACTTTCAGGTGGCGGCGTAAGAGGTGTGTCTCACTTAGGGGTGTTACAAGCGCTTACCGATCAAGGCATTAAATTCTCGCATATATCCGGCACAAGCGCCGGGGCAATAGCCGCAGCTTTTTTTGCCGACGGATATGCCCCGCAAGAAATATTACGCATGTTAAAAGAAAATAGCCTGCTTAAATTGCTGCGCCCTGCTTTTGGCAGTCATGGTTTAATTTCGATTTTAAAGGCCCGTTTTTTGATATCTAAATTTATTCCGCATAACTCTTTTCAAAATCTCAAAACCCATGTTACAATCTCGGCCGTCGATCTGGGTGAAGCAAAATTGGTTTATTTTACCGATGGCGAGCTGGATACGGCAATTTTGGCGTCGTGCTGCCTGCCAGGTATTTTTGCGCCTATTACAATTAACAACCATATGTATGTAGATGGAGGGATACTCAATAACTTTCCGGTTGAGCCATTAGTGGGCAATTGCGACCTGATCATTGGCTCGTCCTGTAATCATTTACCGGTGGTTAGCAGCATTAAGTCATTTGGCAACCTGGTTGATAGGGCCGCTATGATAACCATCAATTCAAGCCTCAGTGCGCGGAAAATGCTGTGCGATATAGTTATTGAACCACATAATTTAGGTGGCTACGGTATTTTTGACACTGATGCGATGGACGAAATTTATATGATAGGCTACGAAGAAGGATTAAAAGCTATTAATGGCAACGAAAAATTGAAAGAGTTAATCATGGCTCAAAAAAAGTAAAAACAGGATAAGCTACCCGTATATGAGTAGCCTATCCTGTTTTTGCATAAGTAATGGTGGTTTATCGAACGCCTATTAGATGTTCCCCAGCTGGCAAACTGTAAATTGCGTACTGCCGACCGAAAACCGCCAACTGTATCAAGGGAACTTTACCCCGTTATAATCTGATATGTTTACCCGCGGGATAGACGAATTGTATTTGTCATTAATGGCTTTGATAAATTCATCGGCTACTATAGCATAACCGCGTGGCGTAAGGTGCACCCCGTCCAGCGAAAACAGGCCACCGCTTATATAATTGGAATTAACACTTACGCCATCTACAACCAGTCCGTTCTGTTTTATATTCCGCAGAAACGTGTAGGCGTCAAAAATAGCCAGGCCTTTTGCTGCGGCTATCGTTTTTATTGTATTGTTGTATGATGTAACATAGTCTTCGGTAAGGGCAATTTCTTTTTCATCAAGCACATATTGGTTGTCTATGGGGGTATAAGGGGTTAAGCCATAAGGCAGGTTGCCAAAAGGCGTTGCAACCGGCTGGCCAATTTTACTTGTAGGGAAGGTGAGTACAATAAGGTCATTGGCTGTTGCCGCGCGTGGTGTATATGTACTACCCGAAACCAGTGCTTTAATATACAGGGCCTGCACTGCGGGATTCGCTTTTTGAACTCCGGCCAGTATTGCCGATACGGTGATGGTGTTAAAAAAGGGTATCGAAGTTACATCGGGTATAGTGGCAACTACGCCTTTTTGGCCTTTGGAGGTTAGGGTAGTTATCAATACGTTGTACAAATAAGCAAAGGTATTCTTATCTGTCAGTACATCTCCGGCACCGCCCGATGTTGCATAACTTAAAGCATCATTGTTCCCTAACCAGTTTGAGAAAAAGGTAAATGGTTTCGCGGTAACAAAATCAAGATAGGTGGTTGAGTTTGTTGGCGGGTTTCCGGGTAGCAAGCGTTCAAAATATCCGTTAAGGTTGCCATAAGGTGCATAGGTGATGTGCAACAGTTTAATACCCGGTACACCGTAGTTATTAATATCGCCCGAGTATTTGGTATATAAAATAACATTGCCAAAACCAGGAACAGTTACCTGGCCACGGATACCCAGGTTTGAGGTAACCGCTGTGGTTATTGGTGTACCATCGGCGTTAAACCCGGTTAATGATAAATAGCCCGATCCGTTTGCCTGAGCGGTGCTAAACAATGGCTGGGTGAACGTTCCGCCACCCACGGCTTGCATTTGTTTACCAATAATGCTGGGGTAGGATACCTGTTGGCCTGCAAGATATAGGCCACCATCGGCATAGCCTGCTGTAAGCGAATTGCCCACCGATATGTACCTCGAGAAATCGGCCGAGCCGGCAACCGGTTTTGGTGTATGGATCTCGGGCTTGCAGGCGCCTAATAAAAGTAACCCTGCAATAATATAAATATGCTGTTTAAGTGTTTTCATGTATTAATTTCTTTAAGAATTACCAGTGATAAGCCAATGAGATACCAGGAATGTATACATCTGTTTTAAATGTTCCCGATAGCTGCGATTCGATATTGGTTTGGGTACGCTGCATCAGGTGTTCATACTCAAAGGAGATATCTATATCAAGGTGTTTGGCCAATGTATAACCTAAGCCCATTGTACCATAAACACGGTTTGCATCAGGCGCTTCGGGTGTTACATAACCATCTGCAACAGCTGTACTGGCATAGCCTCCGCCAAAACGCAGGGCAAGTTTATCGGTAGCTTTGTATTGTGCACCGCCGCGCAAGCTAACTGCCTGCTGGTAATTCCTGGCCGAGTGTGTATCCTGTAAAGCTGCTGTATTGGTTTTATAATCAAATGATAATGTTTTATAGGCATCCCAGTTAACCAGGTTAACATCAAGCGCCAGTATCCATTTACTGCAAGGATAAAAACCGAAGCCGATAGAATTGGTGGCCGGTAATGGTATGGTCGAAGTAAATGTATTTGGCTGCGGGAAACTACTTTGGATTGAGGTAGGTACTTTAAAAATGGCATTACCACTGGAAATGGTGGTATTTACCCGCGAACGGTGGGTTATCCCGACGGTTATGCCCGATTCTGTTTTAATGTAGATGCCGGCATTCCATCCGTAACCTTTTCCGCTACCTTTCAATTCGGCCTGGCCGGGTTCGCCGGAGCTGTTTGCCAGGGGTATGGCGCGGGTAAGGTCAACGCTGCCATGGTTATAAACAAAACCGCCGCCGATACTAAGGAAGTCGGCCAGTTTAATGCTTAGCGTAGGCTGAAAATAAATAGCTTTCAAATTAAGGCTCTCCAGCACGTATTTGCCCTGCCAGGTGTTACCCCAATCGGTTAAACCGCCAAAGGGGGTATAAACACCAAGCCCTAATTTCCAAAAAGACGATTTGGGGCCCCAAACCGCGTAAAACTCGAACGGGGTTGCAATCTTATTGGAGGTTCTGTTTTGCGTTGATGTGCCGGCCGGGTTAAAATCAGATTTGAAAAATAACGGGCTTATGCCGCCCTGTATGTAGTTTTCTGGCAGCATGGCTACTGCACCCGGGTTAAAAAATACAGAAGCGCCATCCTGTAAGGTTCCCACCCCGGTATGGCCCATACCTATTTGCTTTTGTCCCTCCAGGTTTACCTGGAAACCCTGGGAAAAAGCCATCAGCGGCGATACAATAAGCATCAATAGTAATACTTTTCTCATAAAAATATAATTGGTTTATAATAGGCAATTGTATGTGGATTACAATTGGCAACTATCGGGAATAAAATTAGTTTGGATTGAAAAGAAAAAAAGGGCTATAATGCGGAGATATTAGTCAAAAAGTCGGGATAACGCTTATATTTAAGTTTATGGGCAAAAAATACTTTAAAACCTTCGGCGTTTCGGGAGCTTTTGAAAAATAGAAGAATTAAATAAATATAATTAAATATACACATGAGTAGTAAGGTTGGACAATTAAGCTTATCAAAATTTGCCGATCTATACGCCGACAAGCTGGCCGGTGTTGATTTTTTTGTTGTTGACGAAAAACAGCTGTTGAGTTTGAGTGAGTACCCTTACCGTTCGGATGGTTATATCATAGGTATCTGTACACGGGGCACGGCTAAGGTTGAAGTTAACCTGCAGGTATATGATGCCAGGCCCGATGCTATGCTTTTGGCAACCCCTTTTCATGTTTTACGAATTTATAACAGCAGTGATGATTTTTTATGCCGTTTTGTTGTTTTTAGTAAAGCCTTTTTAACAGAAAATAGCGTCAACAGCCATTTTTTAGAGTCGTTCAGTTATTTTAAAAGTGCATCTATCCCGGTAATTTATCCCGATAAAGCAGATGCCAGGATGATACTGGAGATTTACTTATTGATACAAAAAAAATTAGACCGTGAGGGACATCCCTACAATGTGGAAATTTCCAGGAGTATTTTGATGACCCTGCTTTATGAAATACAGGCCATTTACGAAAAGCAGCACATCATCATAAAAGGCAAGCAAACCCGGAAACAGGAACTGAACGTACTTTTCCAGGAACTGGTTTTTCATCACTATAAAGAACATCGTAATGTGCAGTATTATGCCGATGCACTGTATGTATCCCCCAAACATTTAACAGAAACCGTTAAAGAAGTTACCGGGAGAACCGCCGGCGAATGGATAGATGACGCGGTAATACTGGAGGCCAAAGTATTATTAAGAAACCACGATGTAAGCATAGCCCGTGTAGCCGAGGATATCCATTTTCCCGATCAATCCTCCTTTGGCAAATACTTCAAAAAACATGCAGGCATGTCGCCGTCTGATTACAGGGCGGTATCGGGTCATTGAGTGGGTGGTTGATTGGGTTAAGTGGTGATTAAGTTAAGTGGTTGATTGGGATATGAAACCAGAAAATGAAGCAAAACATTCTTTTTTAACTTTATAAAGATTTATTTTGTGAGACCAACACTAATTTAAGGTGACAAGATCAGACCAAATAATTCACAGGTTTTCTATATATGAGATTAAAAGACATACATACGAACCTTACGTTTTTCGATGGACAAATTTTTATGAAAATTATTCGATTTTTTTACAACGCTACCCTGTAATACAACTGGACCTTGCGGAAGACGAATTAATTATTTGTTCAACCGTTATTGATGCTGACAACTACAGTTTACTGACGACCCGGCGTATTGTTACCAAAGAAAACGGCACCGAAGATATTGCCGACCTGGTAGGCGTAAAGCAAAATACACCGCCTTTACAGTTTAAATTGGAAAAGTATAATTACGTTTCTGGAACTCTTCAGCTACCAAATAAGAATGTATTCAGGTACTTTATAGAGGCAGGAAAGGCGTGTATGGTCATGGAATACGGAATTAGAACTTTGATTTGGTCTCAGCAACTTACAGATTCGCAGATGATAAATCTGATGAGACTGTGGGATAAACGATTTAAAAGCTAACCAGCAAGTTTTGAAATTATGCTCAACCCTGACATCAAAAAAATCGCAGCGCCTTCCTGCCATGAGCGTTCCAGTCTGCATTTTGTTTTGCACTCCTAAACCTAAAAGTCGCTTTGCAAAAGTAAAACGGCTTTTTAAGTAGCCCGATGCGGGAGAGAATACCTTGCGTTATTGCCATTGTCCGCAATTTCAATCCGACTTTTTGACTAATATCTCCGCATTGCAGCCCTTTCTTTAGTTTATCATCGCTGCTAATTTTACTCCTGATTATAAAACCAATTGCTGCGCTTTAAACCGGGGCGCATGTTACATGCTGATAATTACTGATATAACATAGTGATTAATATAATCGGCTAAATTTTAAAACGGGACAAAACACAACCATTAAATACTTATTTATGAATGCCACTGAACCAATGAAAGCCATAAAAGGAGGGGAGTTTCTGATCCGGGAGACTTCTGCAGACAGCATTTTTATTCCCGAAGAATGGAATGAAGAGCAGTTGATGATTGCCGAAACATGTACCAATTTTCTTGCCCAGCAGGTAACACCCAACCTGCAGCGTATTGACGAGCAGGAGGAAGGACTGATGCGTCATTTAATGGACGAGGCCGGCGCGCTTGGGTTATTAGGCATATCGGTACCCGAAGAATACGGCGGCTTTGGTAAAGATTTTAAAACATCTATGCTCGTTACCGAGAAATTGGGCGCCGGGCATTCGTTTTCAGTAGCATTTTCGGCACACACAGGTATAGGCACCATGCCGATACTATACTACGGCACCGAAGCGCAAAAACAAAAATATGTTCCTAAACTGGCAAGCGGCGAGTGGAAAGGCGCTTATTGCCTAACCGAACCAGCCGCAGGCTCAGATGCCAACTCGGGCAAAACAAAGGCGAAGCTGTCTGCTGATGGTAAACATTATCTCATCACAGGTCAAAAAATGTGGATCACCAATGCGGGCTTCGCCGATGTATTTACCGTTTTTGCCAAAATAGATGATGATGAAAACCTGAGCGCCTTTATTGTCGAAAAAGATTTTGAAGGGCTTTCGCTGAATACCGAAGAACACAAAATGGGTATTAAAGGGAGCTCGACCCGCCAGGTGTTTTTTAACGATTGCAAAGTACCGGTTGAGAACCTGCTTTCCGAACGTCAGAATGGATTCAAGATAGCTGTTAATATATTAAATCTCGGCCGTATCAAATTAGGCGGTGGTACGGTAGGGGCAAGCAAGGATGTGATAACTGCATCAGTGCGTTACGCCAATGAACGCGAACAGTTTGGCCGCCAGATTTCAAAGTACGGGGCCATAAGATACAAACTGGCCCAACAGGCTATCCGCACTTATGCTTCAGAATCGGCTGTTTACAGGGCCTGTCAGAACATGGAGGAAGCGACCGAAATGCTAATGGCATCGGGGCTTGATGAAACCAAAGCTAAATTAAAAGGAACTGAGCAATATGCTATAGAAGCGGCAATCCTTAAAGTTCATGCATCCGAAGTTTTGGATTATGTAACCGACGAGGGCGTACAGATTTACGGCGGGATGGGATACAGCGCCGAGGCACCAATGGACAGAGCGTATCGCGATTCGAGGATTAACCGGATCTTCGAGGGAACTAACGAAATTAATCGCTTGTTAACGGTTGATATGATGCTTAAACGCGCCATGAAGGGCGAACTTGACCTGATGGGGCCAGCCCAAAAAGTAGCAGGTGAACTGGTAAGCATCCCCGATTTTGGTGCAGCCGAAGATGACGGCCTGTTTGCTAAAGAAAAGAAATACATAGCCAATTTTAAAAAGGCCATATTAATGGTAGCAGGTGCCGCCGTGCAAAAACTGATGACACAATTGGGTAAAGAGCAGGAAGTGCTTATGAACCTGGCCGATATGCTGATAGAGCTTTATGTGAGCGAATCGTTGCAACTGCGGGTAGAAAAGCTGGTTGGTTTAAGGGGTGAAGAAGCTTGTAAAGAACAGTTGGATATCATGCGCGTATATATTAATGATGCTGCAGAACATCTTGCAAAAGCCGGCCGGGAAGCATTAAACTCGTTTGCCGAAGGCGATGAAAGAAGAATGATGCTGATGGGACTTAAGCGCTTCACCAAAACCGAAGATTTTAATACCACCCAGGCACGCAGGAACGTTGCCGCAAAACTGATAGCCGAAAATAAATATTGTTTTTAAGCCGGGGAAAGACTGTCATATTGAGTGGTAAAATCCATGATGACTCTGACGCGGAAAATAACATGTCCAATTTTTCTGTCATCCTGAGGAACGAAGGATCTGTCAGCTATGCATGACCGATAGAAAAGTTCGCGAATAGATGCTTCGTTCCTCAGCATGACAGTCTTTATTTTTGATGTCATTTCCGCTTCAGAATTTCGTGAAATTTTATCACTCAGGATGACAGTCTTTTATTTTGAATGTCATTTCCTCTTCAAAATCTACGGATTTCACCAGTCAGGATGACACAAGATAGAAAAGGTCAGGGGGGAATCCCCGCCGTTTTAACAACATCAACCTAAAAAATAAAAATCTAATAATGAAAGTATTAGTTTGTATAAGCCAGGTACCGGATACCAGTACTAAAATTGTGTTAAAAAACAATAACACCGCCATCAGCAGCGATGGTGTTACTTACGTAATTAACCCTTACGATGAATGGTATGCCCTCATCCGGGCAATTGAACTAAAGGAAACCGGTATAGCTACTGAGGTTCACCTTGTAACTGTTGGTTCTGCCAATGTCGAGCCGGTGATCAGGAAAGCGCTTGCATTGGGTGGCGATGAAGCCATCCGCATTGATGCCGATAGCGATGATCCGTATGAAACCGCCGGTTATATAGCGGAGTATGCTGCCGGGGGCGCTTACGATCTTATTTTATGCGGCAAGGAATCTATCGATTACAATAACGGCACTACAGGTACCATGCTGGCCGGATTGCTGGATATCAATTACGTTGGTTTTGCAACGGGGATACAACTGGAAGGTAATACAGCAGTGGTAACCCGTGAAATAGAAGGCGGCGAGGAAACGGATGCCTGTAACTTACCCGTGGTAATATCCTGCCAAAAAGGAGTTGCGGAGGCGCGGATACCCAACATGCGTGGGATAATGGCGGCGCGTACACGTCCGTTAAAGGTTGTTGTGCCCACTAAAATAGCACCGCTTACCCAAATATTGTCTTATGAATTACCCCCAGCCAAAGCCGGGATCAAACTGGTAAGCTCCGATAATATGGACGAGCTGGTAGCATTGCTGCATACCGAGGCCAAAGTAATCTGATAGCTGAATTTTCATGTCCGCTACTTGTCGGGCATTTCTCAAACCAAAAAACTTAAAAAAATGTCTGTAATTGTATTGATAGAACATACCGGGGGAACGATTAAAAAGAAAAATTTTGAGGCGCTACACTATGCCGCACACATAGCTAAGCAAACGGGTACCACGGTAACTGCCCTTGTTTTAGGCACCGTTGCCGTTGCTGAAATGGAGAGTCTTGGTGAATATGGCGCTCAAAAAGTTTTACATGTTGCTGATAGCCGTTTAAACGAGCTGCATGCACGGGCTTACGCCGGCGCGGTGATAGCTGCAGCTCAAAAGGAGGGGAGTAAAATAATTATAACGCTTCATGACATCGGCGGCAGGATGGTTGCCCCGCGGGTGGCCGTGAAATTAGGGGCCGGCCTGGTGGCGGGTGCATTGTCGTATCCCGATACCGAAAAAGGATTTGTGATCAAAAAAGCCGTATTCTCGGGCAAGGCTTTCGCCTATGTGAATATTTTAAGCGATATAAAGGTAATTATGCTGATGCCGAATACTTTCCCGGTAGCCAAAATTGAAGGGAAGGCAGTTGTAGAGCAATTGGATGTAAGCTTTGGCGAAGAAGATTTCGGTGTAAAAGTGAAAGCTGTAAATAAAGTAACCGGCGAGGTGGCGCTTGCTGATGCCGAACTGGTTGTCTCCGGCGGGCGCGGCATGAAAGGGCCCGAAAACTGGGGAATACTGGAAGAACTGGCAAAAGAACTGGGTGCTGCCACAGCCTGCTCGCGCCCGGTGGCCGATTCGCACTGGCGGCCACATCACGAACATGTTGGCCAAACGGGCGGTACCGTACGTCCTAATTTATATATAGCAGTGGGCATATCGGGCGCTATACAACACCTGGCGGGTGTTAACGGTTCAAAAAACATTGTAGTGATTAACAAAGATCCCGAAGCTCCTTTTTTTAAAGCTGCCAATTACGGTGTTGTAGGCGATGCCATGGAGATTTTACCAAGACTGACAGCAGCCGTCAGGAAGTTTAAGCAACAGCATAAATAAAACAATAAGGGTTATGGAATTTTTTTATGAAGGCCAGGTACTATGGTCGCAAATAGATTCAAACCAGCACATGCGGCATTCTGCTTATGCCGATTTTGCAGCACAGGCACGTATAACCATGCTGGAAAACCTGGGTTTAAAACTCCCCAAACTTTACGAATATAAAATAGGGCCCGTACTGTTCCGGGAAGAATTGATTTACCTGCGCGAGATTGGGATTAACGACCTGATCCGGGTAAGCTGCGAACTTATAAGCTCGCGACCCGATGGTTCCCGCTGGGCGATAAGGCACGAGTTGTACCGGGGCGATGGCGTTAAAGCCGCAGTAGTAAATGCCGAAGGCGCCTGGATAGATATGGAGAAACGCAGGCTTGCCATATTGCCCGCAGAACTAAGCCAGATGTTTATGAATGCACCCCGGAGTAGTGATTATATTGAAGAGCGCAATACTGCCAGCAACTAATAATTAAACCATGACCGACTTAAAAGATGCCTTTGAAAAGGCGGTTGCCGAAAGCAAGCAACTGCCGTCAAAACCGGATAACGAAATATTGCTAAGCTTATATAGCCTATACAAACAGGCAACAGAAGGGGATATTAATACTCAAAATACTCCGGGTATGTTTGATTTTGTGGCCAAGGCAAAATATGACGCCTGGCTAAAACAGAAGGGTATGGCAGCCGATGTTGCAATGCAACTATATATTGATTTGGTAGCAACCCTGAAAGGCGGACAGTCTTGAGTTGGAAATCTTAAGTCAAAAATAATACTTCCGGCTTAGGACTTCAGACTTAGAACTTCCGACTTAATATTATTTAGTAGCGCAATTATCAAACAAAAGAGGCTAACTTTAATTTCCGAAATATTGACAAATGTTTCCGTCGTTTTAACCTTTGTTAAGCGTAGCATAAGCTGATATTTGTTATTATAAACCATCCCGTTAATTAGCGGGGCTAAATTATTTTAATCATTTTATAATTCTACCTGTTTCTTATTGAGAGATGGCTTCTGATGCCGGGATTACTATTTGTAAATCTGAAAATCATGGATATGCCTCAAAAAAAGAGATGGTTTTTTTGTAAAAATAATACCTGAAACAATGTCTGTATCAAAAAAACAACCTATCCGTTTTGCACTAATCCTGCTAAGTCTGCTCTCGGTAAGCGTTTGCGTAAAAGCGCAGGCAGACAGAATTGAGGGCATGTGGTATAACGATGTAAAAAGCGCTAAAATCCAGATCACAAAAGAAAGCAATGGTAAGTTTTATGGCAAGGTGGTGTGGCTTAAAGAACCCCTTAAAAACGGCAAACCAAAAGTCGACGAAATGAACGTTGACGAAAAATTGCGCACAAGGCCCCGGTTGGGCTTACCTGTTTTGGCCGATTTTGAAAAAGATGGCGACGACAAGTATACAGGCGGTACCATTTACGATCCGCTAAACGGGAAAACGTACTCCTGCAAAATAACTTATAAGGGCAAAACCTTAGATATCCGCGGCTACATCGGCATTTCGCTGTTTGGGCGTACTACAACCTGGTCGCGGGCCGAATAAATTTAGAATTTAATAAACAAGCTTTACCGATGGATGCTAAACGAATTATAAAAAAAGTTGCAGTACTGGGGTCGGGAGTGATGGGCAGCCGTATAGCCTGCCATTTCGCAAATACCGGCGTACAGGTGCTGTTGCTTGATATTGTACCTAAAGATGCCCCGCCGGACGATAAAAAAGCCCGGAATAAAATTGTTAATGATGCGCTGGATTTTACCTTAAAATCCAATCCATCGCCCATTTACCTAAAATCATTTGCCAAACGCATCACTACCGGGAATTTTACCGACGATATGCCCAAAATTGCCGACTGCGATTGGGTTATCGAGGTAGTTGTTGAGCGCCTTGATATTAAACGCCAGGTATTTGAAACGGTAGAAAAATACAGGAAACCCGGCACGCTCATCACATCAAACACATCCGGCATCCCCATACATTTGATGGCCGAAGGTAGGAGCGATGACTTCAAAAAGCATTTTTGCGGCAGCCACTTTTTTAACCCGCCCCGGTATTTAAAATTATTGGAGATCATCCCCATAAAAGAAACATCGTCAGATGTGGTTAACTTTTTGATGGACTATGGCAGCAAGTACCTTGGCAAAACCACCGTTTTGGCTAAAGATACCCCGGCATTTATAGGCAACCGCATTGGGGTGTTCAGCATCATGAGCGTGCTGCAATACGTAGAGAAAACCGGTATGACGGTGGAAGAGGTTGATAAGCTAACCGGGCCGGTAATAGGTCATCCTAAATCGGCAACGTTCCGCACCAATGATGTGGTGGGCTTAGATACCATGGTACACGTTGCCAACGGCCTTTATCAAAACGCCCCGGATGATGAAGCAAGAGAACTGTTTAAGGTGCCATCATTTGTAGATGGCATGGTGAAAAACAACTGGCTGGGCAGTAAAACAGGCCAGGGTTTTTATAAAAAAGAAAAAGTTGACGGCGTAAACCAGTTTTACGCGCTCGATTTAAAAACGCTGGAATATAAGCCCTCTCAGAAAGTGAAATTCGCCTCGCTGGAAACTACTAAGGCAGTTGACAGTCTCCCGGCCCGCCTCAAAATATTAATCGCTGCAAAAGATAAAGCCGGTGATTTTTACCGGGCAACGTTTTACGAGTTATTTGCTTACGCCGGCAATCGTATTCCCGAAATAGCCGACGAGCTTTATAAAATAGATGCAGCCACAAAGGCCGGCTTTGGCTGGGAAATGGGCCCTTTTGAAAAATGGGACGCGCTGGGTGTTGAAGATACCGTAAAAGCCATGGAAGCAGCCGGCAATAAACCTGCCCAATGGGTATATGATATGCTGGCCGTAGGCGCAAAAAGCTTCTACAAAATTGAGAACGGTAAACACTTGTATTACGATATTCCGGCTAAGGATTATAAAATAATTCCGGGAACCGAAGGACTTATTTTGCTGGATACCATTCGCGCTACAAATACCGTATGGAAAAACAGCGGAACCACCATTACCGATATTGGCGATGGTATATTAAACCTTGAGTTTCATACTAAAATGAATACCATCGGCGGCGAGGTAATTGAAGGCATCAACAAAGCCATTACCCTTGCCGAAACCAGCTACAAAGGCCTGGTAATATCAAACGAAGGTGCCAATTTTAGCGCCGGGGCAAATGTAGGTATGATATTTATGATGGCGGTTGAACAGGAGTTTGATGAACTGAACATTGTAGTGAAAACCTTCCAAAATACCATGATGCGGATCCGTTACTCATCCATCCCGGTCGTGATAGCCCCTCACCAGATGGCTTTGGGTGGTGGCTGCGAAATGTGCCTTCATGCTGATAAAGTGGTAGCCCATGCCGAATTGTATATGGGCCTGGTTGAATTTGGCGTTGGTTTGATACCGGGTGGCGGTGGAACAAAAGAATTTGCCCTCCGGCTTTCAGACGAGTTACAGGAAGGCGATGTTGAACTGAATAATTTCCGCGACCGGTTTTTAACCATTGGCCAGGCAAAGGTGTCCACATCGGCCTATGAGGCTTTTGAGTTTGGGTACCTTAAAAAAGGTAGGGATGTGGTAGTGGTATCGCGCGACAGGTTGCTTGCCGAAGCAAAACAACAATGCCTGCAAATGGCAAATGAGGGATATGTACAGCCTATTCCGCGCAGCGATATCAGGGTATTGGGCAAGCAGGCCCTTGGCCTTGGATATGTGGGCGCCAATACGATGTATAGCGGCAACTACATTAGCGAACATGACGTAAAAATATCCCAGAAGCTGGCCTATGTGCTTTCGGGAGGTGATCTGTCTCAACCCTCGATAGTAAGCGAAGAGTATTTGCTTGGCCTGGAGCGCGAAGCCTTTATTTCGCTTTGCGCCGAAAAGAAAACGCTTGAGCGGATACAATCCATTTTAACAGGTGGAAAAGTGTTAAGGAACTAAGTTTTAATAAGTATAAAATATAGATAAAATGAACGCATACATAGTGGCAGCCAGCCGCAGCGCTGTTGGAAAAGCTACCCGGGGTGGATTTAGGTTTACCCGGCCGGATACGCTTGCCGCAGATGTTATCAGGCAGTTAATGGCATCGGTGCCTAATGTTGATAAGGAGCAGATAGACGATGTGATTGTGGGTAACGCTACCCCCGAGGCCGAGCAGGGTTTAAACGTAGCCAGGCTTATCTCGTTAATGGCATTGGATACCGATAAAGTACCCGGCATGACGGTTAATCGCTACTGCTCATCCGGCCTGGAAACTATCGCGATAGCTTCGGCAAAAATACACAGCGGCATTGCCGATTGCATTATTGCAGGCGGTGTAGAAAGCATGAGCCTGATTCCGATGGGCGGCTGGCGCGTTGTGCCAAATGCCGATGTTGCCCTGGCACATCCTGATTATTACTGGGGGATGGGCCTTACAGCCGAAGCCGTGGCAAAAGAATATCGTGTTAGCCGCGAAGAGCAGGATCAGTTTGCCTATAACTCCCACCAAAAAGCCATCAATGCCATCAAATCGGGCAAATTTAAAGATGAAATAGCCCCGGTAAATATAGTGGAAACTTATGTTGACGAAAGCGGGAAGAAAAAGACAAGGGAGTTTAAGGTAGATGTTGATGAAGGGCCGCGTGCCGATACATCCATTGACGCCCTGGCCAAACTAAAACCTGTATTTGATGCAAAAGGGATGGTTACAGCCGGTAATTCATCGCAAACAAGCGATGGTGCAGCCTTCGTTATGGTGGTGAGCGAACGGTTTTTAAAAGCGAATAACCTTAAACCAATTGCAAGGCTGGTTAATTATGCTGTTGCGGGTGTGCCGCCACGTATTATGGGAATAGGGCCATTGGTAGCTATACCCAAAGTATTAAAAATGGCCGGGATGAAACAGCAGGATATTGACCTGATAGAATTGAATGAGGCATTTGCATCACAGTCATTGGCTATTATTAAAGGGCTGGAGCTTAATCCCGACATAGTAAATGTTAATGGCGGCGCTATAGCGCTTGGCCACCCGCTTGGCTGCACAGGGGCCAAGCTTTCGGTTCAGCTTTTTAATGAATTAAAAAGACGTGAAAAAAAATATGGTATAGTTACCATGTGTGTAGGCACCGGGCAAGGCGCAGCGGGTGTATTTGAATTACTATAAAGGGCAACCTTTATTAAAATAATTGTTGCAATATGGAACGCGCGACAAGATTATTTGACTGCATAGACACCCAGGCCAAAGCGCCCAGGGCGAATTTTTTGAATGCAAAACAGAATGGTTCCTGGAAATCATACAGCACAAAAGAGGCGCACGATATGATTTACCAGTTATCTGCCGCTTTGTTGGAACTGGGCGTTTCGGCCGGTGATGGCACTACCGAGGGGCGCGATAAAATTGGATTGATCAGCAACGGTAGGCCCGAATGGGTAATAACCGACCTGGCAGTGCAGCAAACCGGTGCCGTATTGGTCCCGTTATATCCTAATACAGGCACCAGGGATATTGAGCAGATACTAAACGAGGCCGAAGTTAAATACGTATTTGTAAGCAGTAAAGATTTATGCGATAAGGTTAAAGAGGTATATTTAAATATACCATCATTAAAAGGCATTTATACTTTTGATGATATAGATGGCTGTATGCATTGGGGCACATTACTTAAACCTTTAAAGGAAGATGACCTGCAAAAAATAAAGCAAGTCAGCGATCAGATTACCGAAAATGATATCGCGACCATCATTTATACGTCAGGTACTACCGGCCGCCCAAAAGGGGTAATGCTTACCCATAAAAATATCATGAGCAATGCGGCAGCATCCGGCGAAGTGCTTGCCCGGATCCCATTGAAAGAAAAATGTGTTTTGAGTTTTTTGCCACTCAACCACATTTTCGAAAAGATGTGTACCTATGTTTATCTCTTCAACGGTTTTTCTATTTACTACGCCGAAAATATGGATACCATTGGCGCAAATTTGAAAGAGGTAAAGCCTTCTCTTTTTACAGCTGTTCCGCGTTTGCTCGAAAAAGTGTTTGAAAAAATCATGGTCGAGGGCCAGAAACTAACCGGTATTAAAAGGACTATCTTCTTTTGGTCGGTAAAACTGGCCGAGGCATATGAGATTAATGGCAACAGCGAGTGGTATAAAATTAAGCTTGCCATAGCCGATAAACTGGTATTCAGCAAGTGGCGTAATGCTATAGGTGGAAATATAAAAGCGATAGTGGTTGGCAGTTCGGCCTGTCCTATTAAACTGGAGCGGATTTTTACTGCGGCCAATATCGTTATTTTAGAAGGCTACGGGCTTACCGAGACTTCGCCGGTAATTGCTGTTAACCGGTATGAAAAAAGCGGCAGAAAATTTGGGACCGTTGGCCCCTTGCTTGACGGTGTGCAGGCCAGGATAGCAGCCGATGGCGAAATCCTTTGCAAAGGGCCTAACGTTATGGCCGGATATTATAAAAATCCGGAGCTTACCGCTGAGGTGATAGAAGACGGCTGGTTCCACACCGGCGATATTGGCGAACTGGATAAGGATTCCTTCCTGAAGATAACCGATCGCAAAAAAGAGATCTTTAAAACATCCGGCGGCAAATATGTTGCGCCGCTACCCATCGAAAATAAAATGAAAGAAAACTATTTTATTGAACAGATGATGGTGTGTGGCTCGGAGAGAAAATTTGTTTCGGCATTGATTGTACCTTCTTATACGCATTTAAAACCCTGGTGCAAGCAACACGAGATCTCGTTTTCATCCAACGGGGAACTAATTAAAGATACCAGGGTGATTGAACTGTACCAATCAATTATCAATAAATACAATCCCGAGTTTAACCATGTTGAACAGGTAAAAAAAATAACCTTGCTTCCGGATGAATGGTCGATAGATAGCGGCGAGCTTACACCAACCGGGAAAATGAAACGGAAGGTGATAGCCGAAAAGTACAAAGCCCAGATAGATAAAATGTATCTCAGCGAAGTGAGTGATAACCCAACCCTTGTAAATTGATTTAGCAGATGAGCACATTTCAAACAACCATACAGGATAAACTTGTTGTAATTACACTTGACAGGGGGCGTTCAAATCCTATCAATCATCAGATGGTTAAAGAACTGACTGATTGTATCCACAAACTCGAGAATGATGACAATGTGGGCGGCGTGATTTTAACCGGTAAGGAAGGCTTTTTTTCATCCGGTATTGATTTGATAGAGGCTTATGATTACGATCAGGAACAAAGCCGCGGATTTTGGATCGACTTTTTAGTGTTGCAAAATACGCTAACAGCTTTCAGGAAGCCAATGGTTGCTGCCATAAGCGGTCATAGCCCGGCCGGAGGCTGCATATTAGCTATTTGCTGCGACTACCGGGTAATGGCTGCAGGGAAATTTGTCATCGGGTTAAATGAAATTCCTGTGGGCATTATTGTTCCTGATAGTGTTTTTAATTTGTATTCATTCTGGCTTGGCCGGCGCAAAGCCTATCAATATTTACTGGAGGGCAAGTTGCTCCAGGTAGATGAAGCATTGGAAGCGGGTTTGATTGATGAAATTAGTGCACCGGATAGCTTGATGAATGCTGCAATAAAGAAGATAACTGTTTATATGAAACTGAACCCCGTTACCTGGAGTGAAAGTAAGCTGAATTTGCGTAAGCAGTTGATAAGTAAATTAAAGACCGATCAAACCCGTACTTTAAATAAGATGCTGGAGCAATGGTGGGCACCTGCAACCAGGCAGGGCCTGCAAATGATGATCCAGAATTTAAAAGCAAAAAGTGCACCCGCAAACTAATTGATGATGACAGATCCTTCAACTCCCGATAATTCTAAAAGCCCTAATCCCGCAATTGCCGGTGGTATGTTAAGGGATGATGCTTTGAAAGGTAAAACCATCATCATAACAGGAGGCGGCACCGGTTTGGGTAAGGCTATGGGCACTTATTTTTTGCAATTGGGCGCCAACCTGGTTATCACCAGCCGCAAACTGGATGTACTGCAGCAAACGGCTGCCGAAATGGAATCAACAACTCACGGCAAGGTATTGCCAATAGCCTGCGATGTACGAAAGTATGACGAAGTTGAAAAGATGTTGCAACAGGCCATTACAACTTTTGGCAGGGTAGATGTATTGCTGAACAACGCGGCGGGTAATTTTATTTCGCCGACCGAACGCTTGTCGGCAAACGCGTTCTCGGCCATCATCGATATCGTGTTAAAAGGCTCGGCCAATTGCTCATTGGCTTTGGGCAAATATTGGATCGGTGAAAAAATACCGGGTAACATACTGAATATTATTACCACCTATGCTTTTACAGGTTCGGCTTATGTGGTGCCCTCGGCCTGTGCCAAGGGTGGCGTGCTGGCCATGACCAGGTCGTTAGCCGTTGAGTGGGGCCGGCACGGCATCAGAACAAACGCCATTGCTCCCGGTCCGTTTCCAACCAAAGGAGCCTGGGAACGTTTACTCCCGGGGGACATGGCTCAGAAATTTGATTTTAAAAACCGGGTACCCCTTAAACGTGTAGGTGAGCACCAGGAGCTGGCCAACCTGGCCGCTTTCCTTGTGTCCGATTTTTCAGCTTATATCAATGGCGAGGTAATTACCATAGATGGCGGCGAATGGCTGCAGGGTGCCGGCCAGTTCAGCGCACTCGAAATGATACCTGCCGAAATGTGGGATGAAATTGAGAAATCTACCCGCTCGGCATAGTTACTATCGGTAACACTAATAATTTAAGGTAAAGCCTGGCTTGCTTAACCGGCAGCGCCACACGTCCTACGAAATCGCTTTTAAAAGGAGGCACCTGCGGAGCCCGGCTTGCGGATTTTCTTGTGCTATAAACACCCGACTCCTCCGGAGTCAATCATAAACCAACCACTCCCAACTCCAGCCGAGTTACATGTTTATAGCGAAAAAATATCTCGTTTTTGGCTCCGTAGGAGCCTCTTGTTTTTTCTTAATTTCAAAAGAGATGCCACACCCGTGCATCTATAATGTCTGTAACATGATAGCGCGTTCTTGAAAAACCAGGGCCTCCCCACTAAATTTCAGACAAACAGCTTATTATAAAACGTATCTCCATCGTTTTCGTAAATAAATACTCCCCAACTAAATTTTTGAATGGTTTTTATGCGGATGTTTGATTTAATCCCATTTGCCAATAAACTGAAAAACTTAATTTATTGATATGCCTAAGAAATTGTTTTCCGCGCGATACCTCATCGTTGTTTTAATTATGGCAGGTGTTAATGCCTCCGCTCAAAACAAAAAGGTAAGCGGGTTCCTGCTACAGAATGAACAGCAATTATCCGTCTTAAAAAAACAATACCAGGCCAGTGATACAGCTATCAGCAACCAAATTAAATCGTTGTTAGCCGATGCTGATAAAGAGTTAGCGGCGGGCCCATATTCGGTAACTTTCCATAAAACCAGGGTTGCGCCAAGCGGTAATCCGCATGATTATGTTAGCCAGGCCCCTTACTGGTGGGCCGACCCGTCGAAGCCGGATGGCAAGCCCTACATTCGCAAAGATGGCGAACGCAACCCCGAAATATACCTGCTGCACGACGATTCGCAATTAAATGACTTATGCCGGGCTGTTAAAAAACTGGGGTTTGCCTACTATTTTACGGGTAACGAGCTGTATGCCCAGAAAGCGTCGGGGCTGATTCGTACCTGGTTTATTGATACCGCCACAAAAATGGCCCCCAACTTTAACTATGCCCAATATATTCCGGGCATTAATGATGGCCGTGGTATAGGTATAATTGAAAGCCGTGCGCTGGCTGTTATTCCGGATGCCCTTGCCATGATGCAGGGTAGCAAAAGCATAACAGCCAATGTTAAAACAGGTGTAAAGCATTGGTTTGCCGAATATTTGACATGGCTGCAAAATAGCAAAAACGGGAATGAAGAAAGGCAGGCACGCAACAACCACGGCACTTTTTACGATGTGCAGGTAGTTGATTTCGCCCTTTTCACCGAAAACGACAAGTTGGCAAAGGAAGTTCTCCAAAACCGGACTATCGCCAGGATAGATACACAATTTACAGCCGAGGGCCGCCAGCCATTAGAACTGGAGCGTACGCGGTCATGGAGTTATTCGAACATGAACCTGACCGGCTGGAGCATGCTGGCTACACTTGCAGACCGGGTGGATATTGATTTATGGCATACCGAAAAACAGGGGAGGGGAATTAAAAAATGTATTGAATGGATAATGCCGTACTTATTGAAACAAAAAGACTGGCCGTACAAACAAATAGAACCTATTAGTTATGGCGAAACATTAACCATTTGCAGCCTTGCTGAGGAAAAATACCCGGGGATTGATTTTAATAAGGTTTTTGCAATGTATCCTCGTCCAAGGCCGTGGGGAGATGACCATCATTAAGTTTAATAGCTACAACCAGGGTAAACAGATCTAAATAGTTAACGACGATAAGCTGTCATTTAATAATAGCTAACAGAATAAGCTTATGGCGTCGGGAAGATATAAGCATCAAACAATACCTTGTTTGTATTGCCTGGTCCTGGTAAAATGATCAAGGTGCCGAAGGGACATGTATTGGCCGGCAACAGGCACCAATATTTGGATGAGCCTAAATCGCGCGATGAGTTTAGTGTTAACCATGATTAAAAATAACATATTGATTATCAGGTAATTGTAAATTATTTATCTGAAATGTGTTAAGTTATGTTAACCCAATTAGATGCGTTTGCCATGTAGCGGAACGCTCATTAATATATGAGGATGAAAAGAATTATACTGTTTGTTGGCATTTTATTGATAAACCTGGTTACAAACGCCCAGCAAAAAATACGGCTGAATAATAGCTGGGAATTTTTAAAGCAGGATATAGGCAGCATATGGGAAACCGTACGACCGCTGACTAAAGACGGGCCGGACAATTACCCCCTATGGCAAAAGGTAACTTTGCCCCACTGTTTTAACGCCCGTGACGCTGTTGACCCAACGGGAAATTACTACCAGGGGCCCGGCTGGTACCGCACCCGGTTAAACATTAACAATCCATATAAAAACGGGCGCACGCTGTTGTTTTTTGAAGGGGCAGGCCAAAAAACCGATGTGTATGTTTACTCCACAAAAGTGGGCGCTCATGCTGGCGGTTACGATGAATGGTTTGTTGATATTACACAAGCGGTTGAAGATTTTAAAAAAACAGATGCCTTCGCTAAACAATTTAAAGGAACTATACCCATCGAAATACGTTGTGATAACTCGCGCGATGTGGAAAGTATCCCCTCGCAACTATCTGATTTTGATGTTTTTGGCGGTATTTACCGATATCTCGATTTGGTTTATCAACCCGCTCTGGGCATCGATAACTTATTTGCGAGCGTGGTATTAGATAAACAATATAAAACCGGTACAATCGATGTTCAGGCTACATTTTACAACCCCGATCAGGTAAAAAAAGCAGTCGGGAATATTAAAATAACCGATGCCTTGGGTAAAACGGTTGCAGAAACTGTTTACAACATTGATGTTGATAATGATGGTGCTGTTCCTGTTGGCAAATTCAAAGTTAATAATCCGCATTTATGGTCGCCCAATGATCCCTACTTGTATGAGATCACGATAGATGCTGGTGGATATACGCGAAAGGAAAAAATAGGTTTCCGCGATTTCTTATTTGCCGATAATGGCCCGTTTTACTTAAATGGCAAGCGGCTGTTACTTCGCGGCACACACAGGCATGAGGATCAATCGGGTGTGGCGGCAGCTATGACCGACAGCATGATGTACCAGGAAATGCGGATGATAAAAGAGATGGGAGCCAATTTTATCCGGCTTGGGCATTATCAGCAATCGCGTATTATTTTAAATTTATGCGACAGCCTGGGTTTATTCGTATGGGAAGAAGAGCCCTGGTGCCGCGGCGGATTGGGTGGAAATAAATATAAGGAGCAGAGCCGCCGTATGCTAACTAACATGATCCACCAGCATTACAATCACCCCTCGATAATTTTATGGGGACTGGGTAACGAAAATGATTGGCCCGGCGACTTCCCGGAGTTTGATAAAGCTAAAATCAGGGCGTTTATGAGCGAGCAAAATGATTTAGCGCATAGGCTTGACCCATCCCGCAAAACAGTTATTCGCCGGTGCGATTTCTGCAAGGACATTCCGGATATTTATTCGCCCACCATATGGGCCGGCTGGTATAAGGGAAAATATACAGAATACCGGAAATATAGTGAAGATGAGTTTAAGAATGTAAAGCATTTTTTTCATGCGGAATGGGGCGGCGACAGCCACTCGGGTCGTAACTCGGAACTCGCAGACAAGGCTTTGGAAAATATCAGGAATAGCGCCGGAATAATTGACACTACACTCTTCAATAAATCGGCCGAACTTTTAAAAAACGCTGATTGGAGCGAGAATGCCACCTGTAACCTGTTCGACTGGACATTGAAGGAGCAGGATACTATGCCCTGGCTAAGCGGATCGGCGTTTTGGGCGTTTAAAGATTTCTCCACCCCGATAAGATTTGATAACCCGCTGCCTTACATGAACCAGAAGGGCGTGGTTGAAAGTGATTTGACAAAAAAGGAAATTTATTATTTGGTTCAGTCCTATTGGGCGGATAAGCCTATGGCGCATATCTACGGGCATAACTGGCCCGTTAGGTGGGGCGATGATGGTGAATTGAAAATGGTAAAAGCCTATTCAAACTGCAACGAGGCAGAACTATTTGTGAATGGCAAAAGTTATGGCATCAAAAAGCGTAACAGCCAGGACTTCCCCGCCGCCGGTTTAAGGTGGATGGTTCAATTTAAGAAAGGCAGAAATGAGCTTGTCCTAAAAGCCCGCACGGGACGTGTTACCGTTACTGATACGGTATCACAAGTATATCAAACCGAAAAATGGGGCAAACCGGCTAAACTGAAGCTGGAAAAAATTACAGAAAGGAATGATTCTGTTACCATACAAGCAACATTATTGGATAGCAAAGGTGTATCATGTTTGGACGCGGTTAACTGGGTCAGTTTTTCGTTAACCGGGAATGGTACGTTGCTGGATGATTTGGGTACTTCAAAAGGATCGGCAAAATTGCAGGCTATTAATGGCCGGGCTGTTATTAGCATAAAAACCAATAAAGGCAATAGCGTTGTTAGTGTACAATCGCCGGGGCTGCAAACTGTGTTTTTAAGCCTTTAAATAACAGCGTATATGGTGTGTTGTTAAAATTAGTTTAATGGATAGCCCCGGCCGTTTTACTCCTGAAAAATCAGGATGATTACCTATAAACAGTTTTTTAAATTTTTAGCGCCTAACTAAATCGTTTGCGTAGAAATATTAAGGCTTATGTGTGAAGTTTAGGGGATTTGAGTGTAATATTGATTTTTACAGCTATCTGCCGCTAAAACATTTACCATGATACAAAGTAATCTTTTTCAATATAATGAAGCAACCGATTGGAAAACCGTTGGGGATGGCGTACAACGGCAGGTGTTTGGTTACGACGACAAAGTTATGCTGGTTAAGGTAAAGTTTGAAAAAGGTGGCTGTGGCGTGTTGCACAATCATGCGCATTCGCAGGTTAGTTATGTAGAGAGCGGCGTATTTGAAATGACCATAGATGGCACAAAAAAAATAATACGCAAGGGCGATGGTTATTATATCCCCCCGTATTCTGTGCACGGTTGTGTTTGTTTGGAAGCAGGTATGCTTATTGACGCCTTTGGCCCATGCCGTTGGGAGTTTGTTGACCATGACCACCGGCGATACACGCTATAGTTAACTTATCACCTTATTATTTGTAGCGAAACAAGATAGGGGGCGATAGCCTCCTTAGCTCATATTGTAATTTTTAAACATCAAGCGCATAGCCGTTGAGTACTTTACGCGCCTCCTGGTGAAACACCCGCATAAATTCTTCGGCTTTTTCAACCATTAACCGCGATCCGATAAAGATGGGAGAGCGCTGATGCAATTCATAAACCTCCAGGTCGAGGATGCGGTTTGTTCCGTCAGATGCTTTTCCGCCGGCCTGTTCCATGATGAAGGCCATAGGGTTGCACTCATATACCAAGCGCAATTTTCCCTTGGGAGATGCCGATGTATAAGGATAGATGAATATGCCGCCTTTGATTAGATTTCGGTGAAGATCGGCCACCATCGAGCCCGTATAGCGGGATGTATATGGCCGTGATGTATTTTTATCCTCTTCCTGGCAGTATTTGATGTACTTTTTAACACCCTGCGGAAAGTGGATATAATTACCCTCGTTTATTGAATAAATGGTCCCGCTTTCGGGGATTGTTAAATTGGGATGCGACAGGCAAAACTCGCCGATTGAGGGGTCGAGGGTAAATCCGTTAACACCTTTTCCGGTTGTATACACCAGCATGGTAGATGAGCCGTATATAATATAACCGGCGGCCACCTGGCTGGTGCCCTTTTGTAAAATGTCTTCCACTGTTGCCGCTCCGGAAACCGAAGTCCTGCGGTAAATTGAAAATATAGTCCCAATCCCCACATTGACATCAATATTCGAAGAGCCGTCCAGGGGATCTATCGCGACAACATATTTGGCGTTCTTTGAAATTTCCGAATCGATATTAATGTGTTCGTCATTTTCTTCAGATACTATCATACAACATTCGCCCCCGCTTCGTAGCGCGGCTATAAATTGTTCATTGGCATAAACATCCAGTTTCTTTTGGCTCTCGCCTTGCACATTTACCGTACCCGAATCGCCAAGTATGGAGGCAAGCCCCGCTTTATTAATTTCGCGGTTCACAATTTTTGCGGCAATTGCAAGGTCTCTTAATAATCTCGATAATTCTCCTTTTGCATAAGGGAAATCTTTTTGTTTTTCGATAATAAACTGGCCTAAGGTCTTAATTTCATTCATGGTAAATGGATAATGGTAGTGTTTGAAAATTAAAATAAACTATTCGCTGTTAAATTCTGTAATTCGATGAGTTGTTGAGGTAAGGTGATCTGTTTAAGCTTTATCTCTTGCTCAATCTGGCCAATAGCTTTAACTGTTTTCATAAAAGAATCAGGGGTTACCGAAATAGAATCTATACCTTCTTCAACCAAAAACTGGGCAAAGTCCGAAAAATCGGATGGCCCTTGCCCGCAAATGCCCACTTTTACGTTCAGCTTTTTAGCAATGCGGATCAAATGGGATATCATCATTTTTACCGCCTCATTTCGTTCGTTATATAAACCCGCTACTAATGATGAATCCCTGTCGAGCCCTAAAACAAGTTGCGTCAGGTCGTTCGATCCAATCGAAAACCCGTCAATATGTTGGGCAAATTGCGCGGCCAGTATCACGTTAGATGGAACTTCGGCCATTAAATAGACCTCCAGCTTGTTTTCGCCTCGTTTTAGGCCAAACTCGTCCATCGTATTATAAACCATTAACAGTTCATCAACCGTGCGGCAAAAGGGGATCATGACTACCACATTGTCAAGGCCCATTACCTCCCTTACCTTTTTAATGGCTTTACACTCCATTCCAAAAGCTTGTTTGTATGCTGTAGAATAATACCGTGATGCCCCTCTCCAGCCAATCATCGGGTTTTCTTCAACGGGTTCAAAATACTTACCTCCCGGCATATTGAAATACTCGTTGGTTTTAAAATCCGAAAACCTTACGATAACTTTATTAGGGTAAAATGCCGCTGCTATTTTGGCAATCCCGTAGGATAGTTTTTCGATAAAGAAATCCTCACCGCTTGCGTACCCTTTTGTTATCCCGGCAATGTGCTCTGTTAATGCTGCATCGTTTAACTCGGTGTGCTTAAGCAGGGCAAGGGGATGAACTTTGATATAATTGTTAATGATAAATTCTTCCCTGGCAAGGCCCACCCCCTTATTGGGGTAGCAAGCGTATTGAAAAGCCATCTCTGGCGAAGCCACATTCATCATTACCGGGGTTGTTATTTCCGGCAAGTCAGCCAGGTTTTGTTCGATTTTTTTAAAAAAGACTAAGCCGTTATAAATGATACCAGCCTCGCCTTCGGCGCATGATGCTGTTATTAGCTGACCTGTTTTCAATATATCGGTCGCATTTTCGCAACCTACTATAGCCGGTACGCCCAATTCGCGCGCTACAATTGCAGCATGGCACGTTCTGCCGCCTTTATTGGTAATAATAGCAGCGGCCTTTTTCATCACGGGTTCCCAGTCGGGATCGGTCATGTCGGTAACCATGATATCCCCAGGCAGAAAATTAATCTCGTGAATATTTTGCTTTTCGAGGCCGTTAAGTAAATGCACCCGGCCCGAAGCTATTTTGTCGCCAACGGCAATGCCTTTAAGCAACACCTTTTCATGGCGCATTTCATCATCTATTTTAAATTCAATAACAATGCCCGCGGTTTTCCTTGAATGTATGGTTTCTGGCCTGGCCTGTACTATAAAAAGTTCCCCGGAGTTTCCGTCAACAGCCCATTCCACATCCATAGGGCACCACCGCCCTTTAAGCGCCGAATAATAATCTTCGATGATCACCACCCATTTGGCCAACTGTAAAATCTGGTCATCGCTGAGGCAAAATTGTGTACTGTCATTAGATGATGTTTCTACCACCCGCACTCTTTCCTGTATGGTATCGCCATAAATCATTTTTTGGTGCTTGGTGCCTAATTTTTTTTCGATAATTGCGCGGAAGCTTTCTTTTAATAAGGGCTTGAATACAATATATTCATCCGGGTTTATCGCCCCCTGCACTATCATCTCACCAAGGCCGTATGATCCGTTAATTACCACTGCATCTTTAAATCCGCTTTCGGTATCCAATGAAAAAGCAACACCGGAAACACCAAGGTCGGAACGAACCATTTTTTGAACGCATACAGAAAGGCCAATCTGAAAATGATCGTATCCGAATGCCTTTCTGTAGCTAATTGCCCTATCGGTAAACAGAGAGGCAAAACAATTTTTCACGGCCACCAGGAGGCTTTCGGCCCCGCTGATATTTAAAAAAGTATCCTGCTGACCGGCAAAGGAGGCATCCGGAAGGTCTTCGGCAGTAGCAGACGACCGAACGGCTACATCTACATTATTTTGATTATATTGCTGGCTCAGCTTTTTATATCCTTCAATTATCTGGGATTCCAGAACAGGTGGAAATTCGCCGCTGCATATAAGGCTACGAATACTGGCACCGCATTGCATCAACGCTTCCAGGTCGTCTATATTAGTTTCATCAATAATCTGCTTTATAATTTCATCAAGTTTATTTGATGAAATAAAATGATAGTAAGCAGCAGCTGTGATAATAAATCCATCGGGAATATTAATGCCAAAGCCGCCAAGGTTTTGCAGCATTTCGCCAAGCGAGGCGTTTTTGCCACCTACAATGTCAATATCATCAATTGACGCTTCAGTTAGTTTGAGGATAAATTTTTCTGTTTTCATAAACAATTGCGTTTGCTCAAAATTATCCTGCTAAAATTTAGCTTAATTTGTAAATGTTAATCATAACTGATACTATATTAACCAATAATTGTTATTGGTAGTGCAAAGTGGTTAGAACTGTACAATGGAAACTCATTTTTATTCATTTTTTAAGCAACAAAAAAATTCGTTAAGCATAACGGAGGCTAACAGGTATCATGCTTTAAATGATTTTCATTATCATGTAGAAACTGAACTCATTTATATTATTGAGGGTGAAGGGACGCTATTGCTTGGCGATAAATTAATACGGGTATCGGGCGATACGTTAATATTAATTGGCAAAAACACACCGCACATGTTTAAGTTTGATACTTTCACTTACCAGGATGATTTGATGCAGCGTGGAAAAATTCCGTTACAAGTGCAGTTATTAACACTGCATTTTGACCCCAATATTTGGGGCGATGCTTTTATGAAACTCCCTGAAAACGAAACGATGGCCCGGCTTTTCGTTGAAGCTGTAAAGGGGTTGCATATTGAAGGCGAAGAAAAAAGAAACGTTATTGAATTGATGTCGAAATTAGTGAATGCCCCGGTTTATGAACATTTTTCAATTCTGATTAACCTTTTTAATAGGATTGCCATTGGTAATGAGCACCAGTTTTTAACAGAAACGCCCGACGCAGATACTTTTAATAAAACTGACGAAAAACGGCTATCTAAGATATACATATACACGTTAAATAATTTTACGAGAACTATAAAGCTAAAGGATGTTGCTGATATTGTTTATATGTGCCCGAATGCTTTTTGTCGTTATTTTAAACTCCGCACCAATAAAAGTTATTTCGAATTTTTAATTGAAATCAGGATTGACTACGCGTGCAGGTTACTGCGCGAAAAAGATTACAGCACCACTGTAATCTGCTATAATTCGGGCTTCGGCAACCTTTCAAATTTCAACAGACACTTTAAGGCCCTCACCGGAAAAACTCCATTAGAATACCGCAGAAATCCAGGTAGCCCGTTGGCTGCATTCCCTTTTGTCAAAGTCAATTGATGGTTCTTTATTGACATGAAAAATCCCGATTGGGTAAAAAGCGATGAGTGAATTTGCACAAACACCTACAGCAATCAACCAATTTGTTTTGTTCAACGCTCATTAATTCCTAACTAAATCGTTGGAGTGAAAATATTAAGGCTCATTTGTAAAGGGTGACAGAATTGAGTGTATCTTGAGTTTTAAAGCTATCGGGCGTTGAAATATTATGGCAAATGGCGGTATGTCTGGTAAGTATTTTTTGCATGTTAATTACACATGAAAAATATTACAAATCAATCTGGTACCATGAAGCCCGGTGCATGTATTATTATAAAGTAGTAGTTATCCGGATACTGCTTATGCCAATGAAAACTAATAAATAAACCAGGCGAACGTATTACTATCGCTCAAAACAAAAAAGGGTTATGCGCAGCTTTAATCTTTTGTCGGTAAGGCGTACCGTGAAGAGGTTTCAACAAATATCAATGATGATCAGAAAATTTGCGATAGCCGTATACTTTCTTGCCACAATATTAAATACAAGCCTTGCCTTTGCCCAGGATAAAGGCGATGAGGATAAAACGATGGCAAATGAGGCCAGGGATCGCGACAAAAAAGCCATTGACAATGCTGTAAATGGTTGGTGGACGGCAAGCATGAAAACTCATGATAGCAGGGTAAGCTGGTGGCGCGATGCCCGGTTTGGTATGTTCATTCACTGGGGCATTTATTCATTACCCGGCGGTGAATGGAAAGGTAAACGCATAGATGGTTATGCCGAGCACCTGATGCGTAAACAAAAGATTCACCGCGCCGAATATCTTGAATTGGCCCATCAATTTAACCCGGTAAAGTTTGATGCTGATAAATGGGTTAAAATAGCCAGGCGGGCCGGTATGCGCTATTTAATTATCACCGCTAAACATCACGACGGCTTCGCGATGTACAACTCCAAAGTGTCTGACTATAATGTTGTAAAACAAACGGTCTGGAAACACGACCCCATGGCCGACCTTGCCGCTGCATGTAAAAAATACGGACTGAAGTTTGGCTTTTATTATTCGCATGCCTTTGATTGGGAACATCCTGATGCACCGGGCAATGATTGGGATTATAAAAATCCCGGCGGCGACCTGAATCTGTATGGCGGGCGCGACTGGTATGATCTTCATCCCGAATTGTTACCTAAGGCTGTAAAGTATGTTGATGAAAAAGCAATTCCGCAAATTAAGGAACTGCTAACCACTTATCACCCGGATATCCTATGGTTTGATACGCCGCAAAAGCTCCCACTGTCCGAAAATATCCGCATCCTGCAAGCCATCCGCGAAACCGACCCAAATGTTGTGGTGAATGGCAGGCTGGCGCGGGCCGGCAATAACTTAAATATGGGCGATTACAAAAATACTTCCGACCGCCCTGCCGAATTCTTTCCCGTTGACGGCGATTGGGAAGCTATCCCCACTACAAATGAATCATACGGTTACTCAAAATTTGATAAAAGCCACAAGCCCGTTGGCTTTTTTATACAGCTGCTGGCCGAAGCTGCTTCGCGTGGTGGTAATTTACTAATGAATATTGGCCCTACGGGCGATGGGGAGTACGCGCCGGAGGATGTAGCTATTTTAAACGGCATAGCCGGATGGATGGATAAAAATTCAGAAAGTATATATAAAACCACCAAAACACCTTTGCCTTTTCAAAGCTGGGGTGTATCTACCCGTAAAGGGAATCTTTTATTCCTGCATGTATTTAAATGGCCAACGGATGGTAAAATCATGGTAGGCGGTTTAAAAAGCGATATTAATAAGGCCTATTTGTTAACCGATCTATCAAAAAAAGAATTACCGTTTCAACGTATCAATCCGCTGGATATAAGCATAACCATTCCATCAAAAGCTCCCGATACCATAAATACTGTTATTGTGCTGGCCACAAAGGGCAATATTGAAACAGACACTGTACGATTATTGTCGGGTGGTGATGGCACAAACCGTTTGCTGGCTTTTGACGCTGAACTAACAGGTAAAGGTTTTGGTTTTGGCGATGGTAAAGCGGGTAAATATTATCTGGATGGCTGGAGTAAATTGGATCAGTCAATTAAATGGAATTTCAGGCTTTTAAAACCCGTCACGTATAAAATTACGATAAAATACCTGGCTGATGCCAGCGATGCGGGCACGTTTGAATGCACGGTAGACAGCCTTGTTAAAAAGGGCGAGGCTTTATCGTCTGAAAAAGATGAAATTAAAAGTTCATCTCTGGGAGAGATGACCCTGCCTGTCGGCGTGCATACACTACAGATCATCCCAACTACAATAACCAAAAACAATCTGATGAAAATTTTAGAGATCCAATTAACGCCTCTTAATAACTAAATGATGAATAAAAAATATACAATCGCATGCCTTTTATGTGCGTTTTTGCAATTAAATGCAATTGCTCAAAAAAATGTGTCAAAAGGCTTTGCCTTGGCTCAAAAGCAAACCGAGGTTATGCTATCCGCAATTGATCAGGCCAAAAGTTCCGGAAATGCCGGGGTAACACCACGTTCGTTAACGGCTAATGGCGATTTAGCATTGGTGCCTTCTAAAGATTGGTGCAGCGGTTTTTTTCCTGGCGAGCTTTGGTTCCTGTATCAATATTCAGGTCAGGAGAAATGGTTAAAACTGGCCAAAACATTTACCGCGTTTATTGAAGACCAAAAAACTAACGGAGGTACCCATGATATGGGTTTTAAAATTTATACCAGCGTGGGTAGCGGTTACCGCCTCACCAAAGATCCGCACTACCGGGATGTAATTATCGAAGGCGCAAAAACGCTTTCAACCCGGTTTAATCCAAAAGTGGGCTGTATTAAATCATGGGATAACAGGATATGGAAGTTTCCGGTTATTATTGATAACATGATGAACCTGGAGTTGCTTTTTGAAGCCACAAAGCTTTCGGGCGATTCATCGTTTTATAAAATTGCTGTCACTCATGCCAATACCACAATGAAAAATCATTTCAGGGCAAACTACAGTTCCTATCATGTAGTAAGTTATGATCCCGAAACCGGCGAAGTGCTTAAAAAACAAACCCACCAGGGCTATGCCGATGAATCGGCATGGTCACGCGGGCAAAGCTGGGCCCTGTACGGTTATACCATGTGTTACCGCGAAACCAAGGATAAAGCTTACCTGCGCCAGGCAGAAAATGTTGCCAAATTTATTTTAGATAATCCTGTTTTGCCACGGGATCTTGTGCCCTATTGGGACTACAATGCCCCTAACATACCAAATGAACAGCGCGATGTGTCGGCTGCCGCAGTAATGGCTTCAGCATTATATGAGCTAAGTACTTATAGTACCAATGGGAAATTGTACCGGGGGAAAGCCGATTTAATAGTTAAAAACTTAACCGATCGTTACACAGCAGGGCCCGGTACAAGCAAAGGTTTTATTTTGCTGCACAGCACAGGATCAAGGCCAGCTAATACCGAAGTAGATGTGCCCTTAAGCTACGCCGATTATTATTATCTGGAAGCCCTGTTAAGGCAAAAGCACCTGGCCGACAAAAAACCGGTGGTAGATTGATCTTAATAACTTCTACAAGTTTGCTGCTTGTAAACGTGATTCTTGTGTGGCAACCCGACAGTGAGAATGGGGACAGTGGTTGCCCTGTTGGATAAAATAGATTGGAGTTAGAAAGAACCGGTAATTTACTGGAACACTTGTATAGTAGCCTGCTCAAAGGGGACAGGATCCCCTTTGAGGATTTTGTCCCCTTTTTTCGTTATTGTCTTTTTGGATAGATTTTCATGGAAGTTTTTTTGCCGCTCTTTATCGAATGCGAATTGCATTGAAGTTTTCTTGGTAATTGTGCGCTCTCCCCTCAACTGTTACGTATAATCCTGCAAAAAAATATAACAGCACTTTTTAACTGACCCTATTATATCCCGCCTCCGGCCCAACTTTGCCCGCTTCGGTTACATTTTACTGTAATACCGTTGATTTACCCCGCACCTTTGATCTCAATGAATCGGTCAGCCAGCTGACGGCACAAAAAATAACACAAAAAAGAAAATTATGAAAAAGCTATTATTAATGCTTGTTGTTTTGGTTGCAGTATCAACCAAAGGTTTTAGTCAGACAACTCCCGAGAATCAAAGTTTCGGTCAAAAACTAATGAAGAAGTTGGAATTCGGTATTACCGCCGGGGGGAACTATAGTAATTTTACCGGCGCCACTTTTGCCACAGACCCGCTCCCTGGCTTCCACGCCGGGCTTACTGTTGCTTATAAATTCACTGACAACTTTATGGTGCAGGAGGAATTTTTATACTCGCTGCAAGGTGCCAAAGTTAAGGCAGGCATACTGGGGACGCAGGATATAAAACTTTCCTATGCATCTGTTCCAATCCTTTTTAAATACCGTACCGATGGTGGTTTCTTTGTTGAGGCCGGCCCTCAGGCAAGCTTCAAGGTAAAAGAAGATCTTGGCGGTATAACCGACTCTAAATTTGCTAAAAAGGTTGATTTTGGTATGGCGGGTGGCCTTGGTTATCAATCTAAAATTGGTTTGGGCATTGGTGCAAGGTATGTTTATGGTATGCAAAAAGTTCAGGAAACACCGTCTCCCGTTTTGGGCGACTTTAAGAATAACAGTATTCAGGCCAGTGTTTTCTACGTTTTTTAACGGAATCTACCTCAAATCAATATATAATAATGAAAGTCCCGGTTGCATAGCGCACCGGGATTTTTATTTTAGGTTCAGATGGATCATAAAGATTCTTTGCCTCCGGTGTAAAGGCGTTTTTGATGCTGGTGAGAGTATAGGACTGCGATATTTTAATTTACACAACACCCCATTTATCTCATTTCTGCTACAATCTGTTGTTGATTGATGGCAAATGCAATTTTTTCCTCGTTGATAATTAACATGTTATACACGGTTGTTAAGTAAATATTAAAAACAGTTTGCATAAGTGTTAAAAGCGTGTACCTTTGCAGCCCGCAAATAAGGAAGCGGGATTGTTCTTAGAAAGGTTGCTGAAGGAGTTTTTGAAGCAGGAATAGGTAGAGGGTTTAGAAAAAAGGAAACTAAAAAAAACTTCAGATAAAATTTCGGAAAGCAAAAAAGTTTACTACTTTTGCACCCCGCCACCGAGGGAGAAAAGAGAGGGGTAGGCGGCCAAAACGGAAGAGATTCTTTGAAGATCGAGAGATAAAAAAAAAGAAAAAATAAGTTTTGGAAAAGTAAAAAGGTTTTCTACCTTTGCAGACCCAAACGGAGGGTTGCTTTAAGGAGCAAAAGAAGTTAAAAAGCCGGAGCGATTCCGGTAATAGAAATGACAAATCAGACAAGGCAACTTGTAAAGATTATATAGCGGATTCGGATGATGAAGCGGGAAAGTTCTTTTAAGAAATAGAAAATCATGTAGAGTAACAACTCAAACAAAAAGAAGCTGCAAGGCGGAAAAGAGTAAGAGGAGTTATGATAACAACAAGTTGGATACTGTATAAAGATATAATAATTATACAGATTCTATTATTAATAATAGGGTCAGTGAACAAACGAGACATTTTACAATGGAGAGTTTGATCCTGGCTCAGGATGAACGCTAGCGGCAGGCCTAATACATGCAAGTCGGACGGGATAGAAGAGCTTGCTTTTCTTGAGAGTGGCGCACGGGTGCGTAACACGTATGTAACCTACCTTGTTCAGGGGGATAGCCTCTCGAAAGAGAGATTAAGACCGCATAACATTATGATATGGCATCGTATTATAATCAAATATTTATAGGAACAAGATGGGCATGCGGAACATTAGCTAGTTGGTAAGGTAACGGCTTACCAAGGCTACGATGTTTAGGGGATCTGAGAGGATGACCCCCCACACTGGTACTGAGACACGGACCAGACTCCTACGGGAGGCAGCAGTAAGGAATATTGGTCAATGGGCGGAAGCCTGAACCAGCCATGCCGCGTGCAGGAAGACGGCCCTACGGGTTGTAAACTGCTTTTGTACGGGAATAAACCTTTGGTCGTGACCAAAGCTGAATGTACTGTAAGAATAAGGATCGGCTAACTCCGTGCCAGCAGCCGCGGTAATACGGAGGATCCAAGCGTTATCCGGATTTATTGGGTTTAAAGGGTGCGTAGGTGGCTTATTAAGTCAGGGGTGAAAGACGGTAGCTTAACTATCGCAGTGCCTTTGATACTGATGAGCTTGAATGAACTAGAGGTAGGCGGAATGTGACAAGTAGCGGTGAAATGCATAGATATGTCACAGAACACCAATTGCGAAGGCAGCTTACTATGGTTAGATTGACACTGAGGCACGAAAGCGTGGGGATCAAACAGGATTAGATACCCTGGTAGTCCACGCCCTAAACGATGAATACTCGATGTTGGCGATATACGGTCAGCGTCTAAGCGAAAGCGTTAAGTATTCCACCTGGGGAGTACGCCCGCAAGGGTGAAACTCAAAGGAATTGACGGGGGCCCGCACAAGCGGAGGAGCATGTGGTTTAATTCGATGATACGCGAGGAACCTTACCCGGGCTTGAAAGTTAGTGAATTGAGCAGAGACGCTCAAGTCCTTCGGGACACGAAACTAGGTGCTGCATGGCTGTCGTCAGCTCGTGCCGTGAGGTGTTGGGTTAAGTCCCGCAACGAGCGCAACCCCTATGTTTAGTTGCCAGCACGTTAAGGTGGGGACTCTAAACAGACTGCCTATGCAAATAGAGAGGAAGGAGGGGACGACGTCAAGTCATCATGGCCCTTACGTCCGGGGCTACACACGTGCTACAATGGGCAGTACAGAGGGCAGCTACCTGGCAACAGGATGCCAATCTCCAAAAGCTGTTCACAGTTCGGATCGGGGTCTGCAACTCGACCCCGTGAAGTTGGATTCGCTAGTAATCGCGTATCAGCAATGACGCGGTGAATACGTTCCCGGGCCTTGTACACACCGCCCGTCAAGCCATGGAAGCTGGAAGTGCCTGAAGTGCGTAACCGCAAGGAGCGTCCTAGGGTAAAGTCGGTAACTGGGGCTAAGTCGTAACAAGGTAGCCGTACCGGAAGGTGTGGCTGGAATACCTCCTTTCTGGAGCAGTATCGATACATCAGTTATTGTAACAAGTTACCTACATGATTATTTCTTAAAATTGGTTGATTGGTTTATTGAGTTAGATTAAGTTGAATAGGTTATATGCTATATATAATACAAAACAACAAATCAGTAATTCACTAATTCAGTCATTCAATAATTAAACACAAAAAGGAAACCCAAAAGATGAAGCCATCTATGTGGAGCGAAGCCGAAAGGTGAGCTGGGACACAGTTGGCAGTTCACAGTGGGCAGTAAAGAGCAGTTAGCAGTTGGCAACAAGAGCTAACTACAAAGCAGTACAAGCTGCAAACTGCAAACTAAAGACTGCAAACTGAAATATAGTCCTGTAGCTCAGCTTGGTTAGAGCACTACACTGATAATGTAGGGGTCAGCAGTTCAAATCTGCTCGGGACTACAAGCGCAGCGAAGCTGCGAGTGGGTAGTAAACAGTTCACAGTAGGCAGTAAAAAAAGGCTGCAAACTGCAAACTCAAAACTGCAAACTCATCTTAAGGGGGATTAGCTCAGCTGGCTAGAGCACCTGCCTTGCACGCAGGGGGTCAACGGTTCGAATCCGTTATTCTCCACCAGTAGATGTGCAAATGTTAGATATGCAGATATGCAAATGAGAAATCATCTGCACATTTGAAATCTGAAATCGGCACATCCGCGAACGTTCTTTGACATATTGGAAGAAGTAATAAAAAAGAGAAGACAACAGTATAGAGGACTGTTGCAGGCTTTTGAATATTGCGGAAAAGTAAAAAAGGAGAAAGGCTTCGGTCTTGCTACTTGATACTAAGTACTTGATACTAAAAACGGCAACAAGAATCAAAAAGCATACTATACGAGCAAAAGGCGTATAAGTAGAAGAAAGTAAGAAAGGGTACACGGGGGATGCCTTGGCTCTCAGAGGCGATGAAAGACGTGATAAGCTGCGATAAGCTACGGGGATTTGCAAATAAGATTTGATCCGTAGATTTCTGAATGGGGAAACCTAACTATTTGAAGAATAGTTGCATAAATGCGCAAACCTGCTGAACTGAAACATCTAAGTAAGCAGAGGAAGAGAAAATAATAATGATTTCCTGAGTAGTGGCGAGCGAAAGGGAAGAAGCCCAAACCAATTATGTTACGGCATAATTGGGGTTGTAGGACCACAATATGAAAATCAAACAAAACCGGAACGGGGTGGGAAACCCGGCCATAGAGCATGACAGCTGCGTACGGGTAATGAATGATAGGATAGTGGTATCCTGAGTACCGCGAGGTCGGAGACGCCTTGTGGGAATCTGCCGGCACCATCCGGTAAGGCTAAATACTCCTGAGAGACCGATAGTGAACCAGTACCGTGAGGGAAAGGTGAAAAGAACCCCGAACAGGGGAGTGAAATAGAACCTGAAACCGTGTACTTACAAGCGGTCGGAGCAGAGCAATCTGTGACGGCGTGCCTTTTGCATAATGAGCCTACGAGTTACTCTTTCCTGGCAAGGTTAAGTGTTTAAGACACGGATCCGAAGCGAAAGCGAGTCTGAATAGGGCGTATAGTCAGGGGAGGTAGACGCGAAACCTTGTGATCTACCCATGGACAGGTTGAAGGTGCCGTAACAGGTACTGGAGGACCGAACCGATAAACGTTGAAAAGTTTCCGGATGATTTGTGGGTAGGGGTGAAAGGCTAATCAAACTGGGAAATAGCTCGTACTCCCCGAAATGTTTTTAGGAACAGCCTGGCGGTTGAGTTAATAAGAGGTAGAGCTACTAATTGGGTGCGGGGGAGTCAAATCCTACCAAATCCAGATAAACTCCGAATGCTTATTAATATACGCTGGAGTGAGGCTCTGGGTGCTAAGGTCCAGGGCCGAGAGGGAAAGAACCCAGACCATCAGCTAAGGTCCCCAAATTACTGCTAAGTTGAACTAACGAGGTCCGATTGCACAGACAGCTAGGATGTTGGCTTGGAAGCAGCCATTCATTTAAAGAGTGCGTAACAGCTCACTAGTCGAGCGATCGGGCATGGATAATAAACGGGCATCAAGCAGTATACCGAAGCTATGGATTTGCAGCAATGCATCTGGTAGGGGAGCATTCTATTATCCGGCGAAGCAGGAGGGACAACCGACTGTGGAGGGAATAGAAAAGCAAATGTAGGCATAAGTAACGATAAGGCGGGAGAGAAACCCGCCCACCGAAAGACTAAGGTTTCCTGATCAACGCTAATCGGATCAGGGTTAGTCGGGGCCTAAGGTGAAGCCGAAGGGCGTAGCCGATGGACAACTGGTTAATATTCCAGTACTTTTTATAACTGCGATGCGGTGACGGAGTAGTGACACTGACGCGAACTGACGGAATAGTTCGTTAAAGGCCGTAGGTATATGGACTGTAGTTAAGTACGCAGACCATGCTGAAAGCTGATAGTATACCAAATCTTCGGAGGCGGTAATAGTTCAGGTAATCAGACTTCCAAGAAAACCCGCTAAGCTTCAGGTTATAAAAACCCGTACCGTAAACCGACACAGGTAGTCGAGGAGAGAATCCTAAGGTGCTCGAGTGAATCATGGCTAAGGAACTCGGCAAAATGGCCCTGTAACTTCGGGAGAAGGGGCGCTTTCAGCAATGGAAGCCGCAGTGAAAAGGCCCAGGCGACTGTTTAACAAAAACACATGGCTATGCAAAATCGAAAGATGACGTATATGGCCTGACACCTGCCCGGTGCCGGAAGGTTAAGAGGGGATGTTAGTCGCAAGGCGAAGCATTGAATCGAAGCCCCGGTAAACGGCGGCCGTAACTATAACGGTCCTAAGGTAGCGAAATTCCTTGTCGGGTAAGTTCCGACCTGCACGAATGGTGTAACGATCTGGGCGCTGTCTCAGCCATGAGCTCGGTGAAATTGTGGTATCGGTGAAGACGCCGGTTACCCGCAACGGGACGGAAAGACCCCATGCACCTTCACTACAACTTAACATTGATATCGGATACAGGATGTGTAGGATAGGTGGGAGACTGTGATCCAGCTTCGCTAGGAGTTGGTTAGTCAACGTTGAAATACCACCCTTTCTGTATTTGGTGTCTAACTCTGCACAGCGGAGGACATTGTTTGGCGGGTAGTTTGACTGGGGTGGTCGCCTCCAAAAAGGTAACGGAGGCTTTCAAAGGTAAGCTCAGTACGCTTGGTAACCGTACGTGGAGTGCAATAGCATAAGCTTGCTTGACTGTGAGGCAGACAAGCCGAGCAGGGTCGAAAGACGGATATAGTGATCCGGTGGTTCTGCATGGAAGGGCCATCGCTCAAAGGATAAAAGGTACGCTGGGGATAACAGGCTGATCTCCCCCAAGAGCTCATATCGACGGGGAGGTTTGGCACCTCGATGTCGGCTCGTCACATCCTGGGGCTGGAGAAGGTCCCAAGGGTTGAGCTGTTCGCTCATTAAAGTGGCACGCGAGCTGGGTTCAGAACGTCGCGAGACAGTTCGGTCCCTATCTGTTGTGGGCGTTGGAAGTTTGAGTGGGGCTGACCTTAGTACGAGAGGACCGGGTTGGACTAACCTCTGGTGAATCTGTTATGGCGCCAGCTGTATTGCAGAGTAGCTACGTTGGGAATAGATAAGCGCTGAAAGCATCTAAGTGCGAAACTAGCCACAAGATGAGACTTCCATTGAGGGTCGTAGCAGACTACTACGTTGATAGGTCATAGGTATAAAGGTGGTGACATCATAGCCGAGTGATACTAATTGCCCGAAGCTTTCTCATAGCAGGTAATAATAGTGGTTGATAGCAAATGGATCATAGTTCATAGTAATATGTGCGATGAACCATGAACTATCAACCATGAACACACTAATATTGTTGTTTTCTCTGATTAATTACTTCTTTCAATAATATGTCATTGTTAAGGCAGAAAGGCCAAAGGATAAAGGCAAAAGGTATTAAAAACCTTTCACCCTTCACCTTTAAGCTTTCACCTCAACATTAAAAATATTCAGGTGCCTATATCGGCGGTGTCTACCTCTTCCCATTCCGAACAGAGAAGTCAAGCCCGCCAGAGCCGATGGTACTGCGGTAAAACGTGGGAGAGTAGGTCGGTGCCAAATCTTAAATCAAGCCCTTGCTGGAAACAGTCAAGGGCTTTTTTGCGTTCCATTGGTTCACTCGTTCATTGGTCATTGGTGTTCGGTTGGATACCATACCGTTCGGGTGTTCGGGGGCGAATACTTATATTGTTTGCAATCAGCGGGTTAAGTGTTTGGGCAATCCAAAAACATGAACTTCACCGGCTGATCAGCGCCTCCGTTCGCAGGCATAGCCATGTTATAATCCATCAATCTTCAGAATAGCACAGCGGAATAGGGTATCCCTGCCGGCACCTCGTCAGCTCCTTATCTGCCATCATCGGGCTACTATCGGGTACCCTTAATGCTGCCAATATGCACCCTTCGGGTACCGGGGTTTGGGTGTGGGCTGTTTTTGGTGTGGGGATGAGTAGGAAAGTCCATTATGTTGTATTGGTAATTCCTGTTGACAGAATTGCGGTGGGGTAAGTACCCTGTAGCGGCGGGGCATTTGAAGATATAGAACCGAACCATGCGTCACGAATCACCCACCGTAAGCCTGTTCGCAGGGTAGTAGTTGCGGCCGGGCCGCGGGGTGTAGTTGTGCCGGGCAGGCCGGTGGTTAATCCTATTTAATCAGAACGGTCGTTACAGAAATCCAGGTGGGCCCGCCTGGTGCGGGCTTACCCGGGTAGTTGTTTTGAGGCTTATTTTATCCGAAGTTATTGTGCCTGCCTGAAAAAATTATTGCCTGCCGAAGAGCCATTTTACCCCCAGGCTCATGTATCTGTTGGCCGCGTAATAATTGCTGTTGTTGGTGTAATAAGCGTATGGAGCAAAGCCGAACGAAATTTCTGCTTTCCTGTTGAACATTACCCCGGCCTGTACCGGGAAATTAACCCATAACGAACTAAGGTTAAATGGTTGGGGCACAGCCGTAGTGCCGTTATTGGCATTCGCATCGGCAAGGCGGAATTTATTGTTCGAATACACCGAATAATTAAGCCCCATCCCGCCGCCCAGGTACACCTTAACATCATCCTTGTTATAAAAGTTAAATATTACCTGTGGCGTAAGCGAAGTGGTGTACTGGTTAAATGAATAAATCTCGTTGGTGGTTATCGTGTTGATGGTTACCGGGTACGGCAGCTGCGGCCTGATGTACCCGAACGACAGCTCGGCCCTGAATATAAATTGCTGAACGTTGGGGTTGCTAAACAAATCAACCCCCAAACTTATTTTGGGCGTTACAGAACTGTAGGTTGATACCGTTGTTGTGGTAAAATTATGCACATCATTCACTTTGGTATCGGTGTTCACCAGCGCAATACCAACAAACAGCCTGGCGCCCGATTGCCTCTTAGCGGCAACGGCCTGGCCGGCGTTCAGCTGGTTCACCAAAGCTTCCAGGGCTGCATCGTCAAAGGCAGCCTGCTGGGCCCGGGCAATCAGCTTGCCGTTTGCGGGGGCATATTTATTAATGTGCCACAAAAATTGGCCCTTGTACACGTCCGATGTTATAATCTGCTTGCCGGGGTTATAGTATACGTGGTACCTCAGCTCGGCCGGTTCGGCGGCGGTTTCGGCAATAAAAAAGCGGGTTTTAATATCGTCGCGGTGCTTAAAAAGCGTTAAATGTTCGCCCGTTGCCAGGCGCTTTAAAAATATCGAAGCCACCGTTTGGGTGGTATCAAAACCATCGGGCAAATCGGGGAAACTGGTTTTATCCATACTTACCGGGCCGGTATAACTCATATAAGTTTCCGCGCCGCTTATCCCAAACCCTTTAATAGCCTTAGCATCAAGCTGCTGTACCTGGTTACCCGTTTTCTCAACCTTAAAGTCGACAAGTATGGGCGATTGCTGCCAGTCGCGGTAATTAATATACCCTTTTACGGTATCGCCGTTATTTTTTAAAATATAACCCGCATGATAGTTTGATTGTGCAAAAATAGCCAGCGGAAAAGCTATTAACAGGATAAGGCAAAAAGGCTTCAAATACATATCGCGACTTGGTTCAGACGCCAAATATAACATAATTCTGTTGCGTATCATGTGCTGCGTGTCGCCAATTTAAAAACCCGCATACCAACCAAAAAAAGTCTTGATACTTGCTACTAACTACTTGATACTAAAACCCCCCATCCCCGCACACAAGCCAAAAAAAGTCTTACTACTTACTACTTGCTACTTACTACTAAAATGGCGTTCCCTGCGGGCCGGGCTTTACATTCATACGCCTGCAGGCATTACGCTCGTGGGCCGGTACCCATTTCAATCCCTAACGCAAACGCCGGGAAATTGTAAACCTAAGGCCTCCCAATAAAATCCAGGTTTGCACGCGGGTACCCAGGCCTGCCGCAGCATTAAAGGTTGCTTTTCTACAGCAGATGCAACAAAGTCGAACGAATTTGCAACATATGAGTAGGTGTTTTATTTGGTCGACTAAGTTTATTTGCAAAGAAATAAATGACACTTATGGTTAATTAATTAACTGTATTGATGGTATTTATTGCTCTTAATTTAAATAATTAAAAAAAACAAAAACCATGAAACACAAACAGTATGAAGTTGATCCGGAAATGACCAACAGTTTAATCCAAACCATCAACCATCCTAACTTTAAAAAGTTTATTTCGGATATCGAGGCGCAGCCCGAAGCAGAGCGGCTTGAATATGCCCGTAAAATTACCAATATCGATGAAATGAGAAAAAGGCATATCCCCATCAACGAGAAATTCAGGATCACGTTGCGGACTTTTGAAGATCCCTCACATCCACTGGCATCATTTGATTATAACCCCTCAAAAGATGATGATGCCTTAAGGATAGGAGGCACGCATACCATTTGTGGTTCTGTTGGCTATATTGCCTGCGCTACCTACGGTTACTCGTGGCCTGCAACCGATACACCTCAATAACTTAATTTTTTTTGACATATGACACAATCCTTAGTAACATACACCGAAGACGAATTGAAAAGTGTTTATGCCGAGCTGATCTCTTTTTACAACGATGAACCGTTTCAAAAAGTGGTTGCCGAACTTTTTTCAATACCAGATAGAAGCGGGCGCTTTGAGTTTGTAAAAGAGCAACTGATAAACAAGGAATATTTGCTTGCAAAAGGTGTTGATGTGCATGAAGACATCATTGTTCAACGGTCGTATTTTTACGATAACCGCCCAACATTATTTTGCCTTACCAAATACCTGCAGGATAAAAAAAGAAAAGTGACGATAACTATCGACGACGGCGCTTTTTAATGCGGCGCTGGTTTTTGCCGGCTAAATGAAACGCCAGGTTCACTTGAGCCTGGCGTTTTGTTGTTAAGTGACGTTTTGAGGCGTTAGCTAACCAGGCGAAAGTATAGCATATTCGCGTGCGCTATTGGTAGTGTTGTTGATAAGATCGACCATAGGCCGACAAGCTAAAACGGTTTACAAATTGCCCTCCTTTTTGCTTACGCACGTGTGTCGTTATCCAATTGCCGGTATCGAACTGGAAAATATATACTGTGTCATGGCGTTTACCTATCAGCGGCACACACGAAACGGGTAGGTCAGCATAGGATAAAATCGGCGATAGCCTGGGATGCTAAAACGATTTTATAAATTGCGCACGTGTTTCAACCTGTGGGCAGTCTGATAACACCGACCAGAAGCTAAATGAAACAACAAGACTCACAATTACATTGGTATATGAGAGGATTGGAAATGGGGAATAAATAATTAAATTGAATTATGAAACAGTATTTAACCGAAGAGCAGATTAAATCCAACGTAAGACTTGGCAAATCCATAGAACAGTGGTTAGGTTTTACCGGGGAAGATGATTACGTGATACTTAAATGGTTAAGGATCGATAAGGAGAAAAATCAAGGCTATTCAGTATCATATTTTGAATCCTTCGACGAAGGAAATGAAGACTTATTAGACATTTACGGGTTTTCATTATTAGATCCTGATGAGCCTTTCGGAGTAATAAATACGTTTGCATCAATTGATGAAGCCTTGGAATTCGCAACTCAAACATATAATGCATCCAATACCAAATATGTTTCGGCCGGAATGATTCAAGATGAGTATAGGGATTATCTTAACCGATAATTGTAAACTATAAATAATATAACACAGAATGCAAGAGCTTACTATGCGCACTACCGCGTAGATAACCAGCAACCGCAAGCGTTTTGTCGCTGCCGCAAGGCTCCAGCCTTGTGGGCCGCTGATAGGTAAACGCCATGATAAGTAAATGAATATGCAAATCCCGGATGTTTAATTTCATCCAGGGTTTTGTATTTTAAACAAAGCAAAAGAGTAATACAAGAACTTAAGGTTAACAACAAACATTGTGGATTGTCCTAAAGGCATGGCGTAAACTTAGCATGTGGGCCACAAGGCTGGAGTCTTGCGACAGCGGCGGAGGCAGCCACAGATTCAATAAATTTATAGTGGTTATCTGCGCCGAGTTTATCTTTTATTGTCTTTGCTATCTTTTAGCTTAATTCCTAAGATTTCAATAAGCCCAGACAAATAGTTTTTACCCTCGTCTATCAAGACTTGTAACTCGTTATTAAAATCCTCTTTTTCTTCGCTGTTCTGATAAATTGAAATAATTGTCTCATGATAGTTTACGATTACACTAACACACGCGGGGTCTTCAAGAACTTCTTTCCGGCAAATACGACGTAATGCTGAAGGTTGACTGTTGAGGTCGCCGTGCTCGAATAACCAAGAACCGAAAAATTTAAACATTGTGCTATCTATTTCTTTGGCACTAAGGAACAAGTCTCTAACATCTTTTACCGCAGAACGTATCGAATTAATATTACATTTAAATATAATGTTAATCCAAACATCTTTATCAGGAATCGGAAGTTCACTTTTAGCGATCTTTAGTAGACATATTTTAACCGCAGAAACTGCCTGAGCAGAAAATTGATTTTTCAATACTATTAACGCGGCTTTAACAGTTGTTGAATTCGGGTCTGAAAATTCCTTTTGCCAGGTGTCGTAATTTATCGTATTGAAATATGCATTTGAAATTTCAATAATCCTTAGTGTCAAGTTGTTAGATATTTTAAGACACCCCTCTAAAAAATTTGTATTTTTTATTATACCAATTACATTCTGTATAGTAATAATTTTACTGTCCCAGTTATTTAGCCTTTTAATAATCGTATCTACAGGAAGGTTAATTGCTGTTGTTATGGCATCGACATCTTTTAAAACATTCAATAATGATATTTTAGGGCTCAACGGTGGATTTTCTGTTAAAAAAGAAGCTACAGACTTTACCAGTGGAGATTCGAAAGTCAAAAGATTGATTAAAATATCTCCGTATTCTATAAAAGATGTAATCTGCATCGAAAGACTTTTAATCAATTCATCATCTGTAGATTGTAATAGTTCTACAAAGTAGCTTGAATACGATTGAAAATCGTTCCATTTGGCAATTCGCATGCTAATAATATCGTAGTAAAATACATCTTTAACTGTTAAATTGACGAAATGGGTGTAGATATACGAATCGTTAAGCAAGACTTTTACAGTACCTTTTGATGCATTTTTATACGCCTGATAAAGTGCCGAAACAGATTGCCTATCACTCTGTTCTTCTGTAATTCGTGTCTCCAACGAATCGGTATATTTCTTTAAATTATAACTCGTTTTTATTCGACTTAAATAACTTGAATTTTCTAATTCATCTTTATCTCTTATTGCTATAAGAGCATCGTTTAATTCTAATTCGTCGACAGTTATCTTGTAAGTATTGGAGTCATCTTTTGATTTAATCAAATTGATGAAATCATCCGCCGGAGTTCGCCGCGTTTTCAGAAAGTTTTTAACTTCAAGATCTATTCTACTACTTTTAATGGTATTCTCAATCGACCGAATGCTATCATAATAGTCAGTTGCAATAAATTTTGAAGAATTTATAAGTAGATTAATCAATCCTTTTAGAAAACCTTTTTTATCTGAAACTTTCTGCAAAAGCACTAATTGATAGCTATTAACCTTCGCGTCTTTAACGGATTCAACTTTGGGATTTAATTTGTAGTATAAATCATCCCAAGTTTGCTGTTTTATTTTGTCTCCTAAATCATTTAATGTGTTTACGGCGTTTTCGTAGTTTTCTACGAGCACTATAGTCTTTTCTAAAATTACTTGGAAGACGGCATATTCACTTATGCTTTGAATCTCTTCTACATCGTTGTTATCCAAAGCACTTTTCAATTTATCGGTAAAGATGACTTCTAATGACCTTTCGTGATCTATCTGATAAATCAATGCTGCAATATACTGAGGTAACTTTTCATCTGGTTGATATAGAAAATTTAGACTTCCTAAATAGGACGGGTTTACTATCTGCTGATCGGGTTCGCTCAAAATAGTCGATTTTGCAACAACAAAAAGAGCTACATATCGAAGCGGAACATTGGTGTTAATTTGGCTGGTAGTAACACATTCATTTATAAAAACAACAATTTCACGTGGCGTTTTGGTGTTAGCCAAATGGTCAAACACTTGAATTACCTTTTGAAATTCTTCTCCTAATTCATTAAAGGCTTTTGTCCATTTAATTTCAAAATATTTTCTCCAATCTGATAAAATTGGAGGCGAAACGCGGTAAACTACGTCAAAAGTTTTGTTGATGAAATCGTCAGTATAGTTGCGTTTTGGCTCCTCATTATGTTTAAATGCATTCTTTATATTTTGTCTATCGAAAGGGATTAAAACTTTAATTTTATCGTATCTGCTTTCCGCAAAAAAAGTATGAATAGACGACCATAACTCTGTAATTTTTTGATCGGGCAGTCTATCCATATTGTCGAAAACAATCACCAATCGGTTTTTTCCTAAATCTTCTGAAATGGCTTTCATCCAATCGCGAAATTTTTTTACGGATGGCTCATCTTCGGAAATAGTTTCAAACGTGATTTCTTCTTTTTGTGTTTGCTGATAAATATGAAAAAGCTTGTGCACCGCTTCGTTCAATCTTTGCCTTACTTTTAAAGTTTTACTCGTTTTGCTGCAATAGTAATATATAAAGAAAACCATCAAACAAATAACCGGAATAGCAGTAATTACAACTTTTAGCCAATTACAGTCTGTAAATTCTGAAATTGACTTAAACAAAGGTGTAAGTATCAATATTAGGCCTGAAAATACAATGCCTAAACTTAAGCTTGGAATGGATCTTTTTTGGGTTTCTTTAGACTTGGCAAGAAGCTGTTTAAGTTTATTTGTCCATTTGTCAAAATCTTCAATAACAGCTTTGCCTTTATTATCGGCAGTTAAAAAATGCGTAAGCTCTTCTAAAATAGACCTCCTTTGTAGATCTTCCTGGTGTCCCCAAGCATCATAAATAAAGAAACGATACTTGCCTTGATGGCGTGCTTCTAACTTACTTTTAATTATCTCAATTAAATTTGATTTGCCTGAGCCCCAGCCTCCATCGATGCCAATTATTTGACAAGTGTCATTGATGCTTATATTTTTAGAAATATATTCTCCCACCCTAGCCTGTGACTGGCCTTCGAAAAGATCCTCGCCAACTGGCGCGTTAGTGAGTAGTTGCGGAAACGAATCTTCCATCATAATATGGTAAATAGAGTAATCATTAAATATTTTTATAATTTTAGCATAGCTTTGAAAATACTCAATAAATTCGTGGGCGCCGTCGAATAATATTTTTATGTAAAACATTATTCGCGACATAAACGCTAATTGACACGGATTTAAAGCATTTATTGGCAAAGCCGGATAATCCGGTTATCTCGATTACGTAATTGGGGACATCATTTGATCATTTAGGTTTCTAAAAATAACAAACTATATTGAATTAAAACAGATTAGGATAAACATCTTTATAAAAGATAAGTATTATCTATAGTAAAATTTCTGTCTATTCGCTTCTCCAACAAGTTTATTGATGTTCTCGGGGACGTGAATTTCCGCCTTGTTGGTGTTCCCGCCCGAACTTTGTTTGAGTTGTCCCCAGCATTAAAAAAATATCGAGATGAGTAAATTCAAAAATTTGCTGATACCTGAGTATGATTACATCATCAACGACGTGCTTGAAATGGCCCGTAAGAAGTTAAAGTTGGAGCATCAGGACTTTCTGGAAATCCTTCAAAATAGTGAAGTTTTTGATCTGGTCGAAGAGACATTAACAGATTTTATTATTAATAAAAGAGATGTATCATCATTTATAAAAACCTGGATTAAGGATTCGCAACGGAATCAGAAAAGTATCGTTTCACTTCATAAATCAACGTTTAATTATTACTGTCTGTTCTTAAATTGCTGTTTTTTAGCTTTTAAAAATATTCGCAAAGAATTAGATGGTACGACAATTGAGTTGCCGGATCTCATACTCCTAAATATTTATGGAACACTTTGTCGTTTAAGCGATGAAATTGGTATTTTATTAACTTATGGGAGCACAAGATCTGCTTTGATATTATGGCGGACATTTTATGAACACGCCGTTGTAGGGCTCTTTTTAATCAAGGAAGATAATACAGAATTATATAAGCGTTTTATGGACTTTAGCCATAAGGACATCAAAAAGAAAAAAGAATCGTTTGAGAAACACCGGGATGAATTAAAATTTCCACCATTAAGCGATGATAAAATTAAAGAAATTGATGAAAGGACCGAATCTTTGCGGGAGGGTTACGGAAGTGATTTTTTTAAAGATTATGCCTGGGCAAATGGTTTTGTCGAGGGAAGGGCAACCTTTTACACTGTTGAAGAAAAAGCAGGCATGTCCCGGAACAGGCCGTTTTATATTTGGGTAAGCGAATTCAGTCATCCCAGTTTTTCAGGTATGACCAGTGTACATGAAAGTGGAGATAAGATCGATCTTGAAAATCTGATCAAACCGGTTGTTGATATCGAATCATTTATAGACCCAATGCAACTGACACTTTCTATATTTTATACATTCAATAATCATTTTCTCCACAGGTATTCTATCAATCATCAATATGATGTTAATATGCTTTTGTTGAGTAAATTATACGAAGCGCTTAGAAAAAGCTTCGATCTGTAGAATATAAAAGTCCCACTGACAGGTAAACGCCATGTTAAGTATATGCCACGCAAATCCCGGATGTTATAGTATATACGGGATTTTTATTTTTAAGCAGTGCGAAAGGGTAATATAAAACAATTGAGGTTAAAAAGTTGTGTGGTTTATTGTCCTAAAGGCATGGCTTCGCCCTTGTTGGTATTCTTCCCGCACTTTGTTGGAGTCGTCCTCCAATAAACTCGTTACCCGTTATAACGTCGCAGAAAACCGAACCCTCTTTGCCAGTATCATACTACCGGGCCGACGAATATTTGTGCCCCGTGCTCTTGCCATGGCGGCTGACCTGTCACCCTTTCAGGGCTATTTGTTGGTGTGTTTTAATCGATGGGCTATGCCCATCGCAGGCGGATGTTGCCCTTTCAGGGCTGGGTAGGGACATTTCGGCATATGTTAGTATCCAGGTAAATTTTTGAATTTCTCCGGCCCTGAAAGGGACTAAGCTGTCAGCACAGGGCATCGTCCTGTGCTGTTTGGTTGGCATGGTTTAATCGATGGGCGATGCCCATCGCAGACGGATGCCGCCCTTTCAGGGCTGGGCAGGGGACGCCGGTGTGCTGTCTTTCTTTCAGAATTTCGCGAGATTTTAGGGTTATACATGACGTGTTCGGGGGGCATAAACCTTCGGTTGAACGCCGGCTACGACTCACCCCGGCTACGCTTCGCTGGCCGACCCTCCTCCGGCTGCGCCGCAAAGAGGGTTGAGGAAAGAAAAATAATTTTTTGGCCCCTCTATGCGCGAAGCGGAGGGGCAGACGGGCTACGCCCGCCACGCTCTCTCTTCACCTGCGGTGGAAGGCGGGGCTTGAACATTCATTTTCAATATATTATAAAAAAAACAATTAGTAAATTTTTAAGCCCCTCTTTCCGGCGAAGCCGAAGAGAGGGTGGCCAGCGCAGCGTTGCCGGGTGAGTCTTCGCCGCCATGCGATACAGCCCACTCAAAACTGCAAACTACTTCACCACCGTTACACTGCCCGATAGCGCCTTCCTGCCGTTTTTCAGGTTTACGATGTAGTAATAGGTGGCCGGCGGAACGGGATGGCCGTTAAAGGTACCGTCCCAGGAGGTGCTGTAGCCGGCTGATCTGAATATCCGCCGGCCGTACCGGTTAAATACTTCTACCGTGTTTTGGGGGTAGGCGCTTAAGCCGGCAATGGCCCACAGATCATTGCTGCCATCGCCATTGGGCGAGAAGCTGTTGGGGATGCTGATATCAACCGGAACCGCCGACGGGTTTACGGTAATAGCAAACTGAACGGGCAAACCGGGACATTCGTTATCGCTTAAAATAGCCATAAACCTGCCACCGGACTGAACGGGGATTTGTTGGGTAACAGCGTTGGTAGCGGCGTTGATAACGGATATATATGGCGAAACGGAATTAACCACGTAAACCTTGCTGCCATCGCTATTGGTGGTGATGCCTGCCGGGTTTTGGCCTACATCAATAGGGGTTACAATGCTGCGGGTGAGGGTGTTGATGACGATAACTTTTTTGTCGTTAATCAGGGATACGTAAAGCCTTGCGCCATCGGGGCTTATGGCCAGGCAATTGGCGGCCGTTCCAACATCTATTTTATACAGGATACGCCTGGCGGCAATATCTATAACGGCTACATCGTGCGAGTTATAATTGGCTACGTACAGCGTTTTATTATCGGGACTGATGATAATACTGTTGGGCGTTGTGCCGGTAATGATGGCATATTCAAAATAACTGGTGGCGGTATCATAAAACTGCACAATGTTTGAACCGGCATTAATGATGTACAATTTTTTACCGTCGGCGCTGATGGTTAAATCATATGGGATATCGCCCGTGGTAACGGTTTTTATAACGGAGTAGTCGGCAGTGCTGATGGTGGTTAACTGGTTGGCGCTGCCATCGGTAATATATAGCTTGCTGCCGTCGGGGCTTATGACCATGCCGACGGGATTAAACCCGGCCGGGAAAGTGGTGACTACTTTATTGGTGACGGTATTAATTACAGCTATGGTATGTGAGCCCTCGTTTTCGACATACAGCAGGCTTTTATCGGGGTTAAACAACAGCCGCTGCGGGCTGGAGTTTGCAGGCATCCCTTCGGTAATAACCTGCTCGGTATTGCCGGTAATGGTATTGATAAGCGAAACCGAGTTGGCCGAACTGTTGGCTGCATAGGCATAGCTTGCCGGCGCCGGGGTAACGGTAATATGTGCTGTAACAGGCGCAGCACCCGTGTTTACGGCTGTAAACGAAGGTATACCCTGGTTTCCGCTGGCGGCCAGGCCGATGCTGGTGTTGTCATTTGTCCAGTTGAAGATGCGGGCGGTGCCGGTGAAAATAACGCCCATGGTAAGCTGTCCGTTTTGCAGGGTTTGATCGGGAATTGGGCTAACCAGGGGCAGGGGGTTAATGTGCCCGGTTACTCTTGCCGTTTGCGTTACATCGCCCGAAGTTAGCGCGACATCGCCCGAAATATTACCCGCTACCGCCTGTGCCGATGAACGTACATAAACCACCTGGCTGGATATTAAGCCGGATGTTTGCGTAAGCATAACACTTGCGCTAAAAGTGCCATCGGCAGTAAGCGATACCTCGAAATCTGCGGGTGCCGTAACCAGTACATCGGCAGATAAGCCGCTTGCCGAAACCGTGAATTGCTGGATGGCCGGACTTGCAGACGCGGTACCGGCGCAGGCAGAAATAGCCCCGGTTACCTCGCCGATGATAAGCTGTGGCGTGGCGGTTTCGGCCTGGTATGATATTTTGAATAAAATAGGGTTTACTGTTTTGCCCGGCCGCGCCCAAACTCCTGAAGTTACAGGAAACAGGAATGCTATTATTAACAGGATAGGCAGGTGTTTTTTCATATAACTTCGTCGCCGCAAAATTAAAACGACTGTTAAACGCTGTAATCTATGCAAATATAGGGCTATCCTAACTTACCTGGTAAAGGTTGGGCATACAAACACTGTTTTTAAAGTTTTTCTTTTAAAACATGGGGAGCTTAAGCAATTAAAATCCATTTATTCCTGCATCATCTGCTATATTCATTTTTTTAGTACTTAATTGTATTATTTTATTGCTATTAAATACAATTAAGTACTATATTTGTTTATTCAATAATTGGTTTATCCCCAACGATAATCCATATTTACATAAACAATCATTTAAGTGATTTTGAACGATACTACCAACATTGCTGTTATAGGCTCGGGTTTTGCCGGGTTAAGTGCTGCTGCGTACCTGGCCAAAGCCGGTTACCAGGTGGATGTGATTGAAAAAAATGCGGTAACAGGCGGCAGGGCAAGGCAGTTAACTACCGATAACGGGTATATGTTTGATATGGGGCCAAGCTGGTACTGGATGCCCGAAGTGTTCGAAAAATTCTTCGCCGACTTTGGCTGCAAACCGGCGGATTTTTATGAATTGCAGCAACTGGATCCCGGTTTTACGGTAGTGTTTGGCAAAAATGATGTATTGGTCATACCTGCCGATTTTGATGCTTTATGCCGGCTGTTTGAATCGATAGAAACGGGTAGCGCGGCGCAATTAAAGGCGTTTTTGGCCGAGGCCGCTTATAAATATAAAACAGGGATGGATAAACTGGTTTACAAGCCGGGTTTGTCGCTTACCGAATTTTTGGATTGGGACCTGTTTAAAGGTGTTTTTAAACTGCAGGTGTTCACCGCTTTTAGCAAGCATGTGCGCGGGTTTTTTAAAAACCCTAAGCTAATTGCGCTTATGGAGTTCCCGGTATTGTTTTTGGGCGCCATGCCCCGGGATACTCCGGCTTTATACAGTCTTATGAATTATGCGGGCCTGCAGTTGGGTACCTGGTACCCAAAAGGTGGTTTTGGCAAAGTAATAGATGCCATGCAGCAAGTTTGCGCATCGCAGGGGGTAAAATTTAAAACCGGTACCGCGGTTACTGCTATCAGGGTTGATAAAAACCGGGTTTCGGCCGTTGTTACCGGCGATGACAGTAAGGCTTATGATGGCGTTATAGCCGCAGCCGATTACCACCATGTGGAAGAGAAGCTGCTGGAGCCCCGGTTCAGAAACTATAAAGAAGCTTATTGGGATAAGCGGGTGATGGCGCCATCGAGCCTCATTTTTTACCTTGGCGTAACCTGCAAAATTGACCGCCTTGACCACCACACCCTTTTTTTTGATGCCGACCTTGAACAACACGCGGTGGAAATATATAAGGAACCGCAATGGCCGTCGAAACCGCTTTTTTATGTTTGCTGTCCGTCAAAATCGGATGATGCTGTGGCGCCGCCCGGTCACGAAAACCTGTTTATCCTGATGCCGCTTGCGCCGGGAATTAATGATGATGATACCCTGAGGGCCAAATATTTTGATTTGATTATGGATAGACTGGAAGATTTTACGGGCATAGCTATCCGCAAACAGCTTGATTATAAAAAAAGCTATTGCGTAAATGATTTTATGGCCGATTATAATTCATACAAGGGGAATGCCTATGGGCTGGCCAACACGCTGATGCAAACGGCCAACTTAAAACCATCCATCAGCAATCGCCGGGTAAATAATTTGTTTTATGCCGGGCAGCTTACCGTGCCGGGCCCCGGTGTGCCGCCGTCAATCATATCGGGCAAGGTTTCGGCCCGTCAACTGATCAACTACATTAACCAAAATAAATGAAAGCGACATTCGACAAGTTATCTGCCACATGCAGCAGGGAAACTACCCGGCTGTATAGTACCAGTTTTTCGCTGGGCATCTATTTTTTGAAGAAGGAGCTGCGGGCGCCCATTTACGCCATTTATGGCTTTGTGAGGCTGGCCGACGAAATTGTAGATAGTTTTCATGAGTACCCCAAAGCTGCCTTGCTGGAAGAATTTAAGGAAGAAACTTTCCTGGCCATTAGCCGCGGCATCAGTATAAACCCGGTGCTTAATTCGTTTCAGCAGGTGGTTAATAAATACCGCATTGAACACGGCCTCATAAGGCAGTTTTTAAAAAGTATGGAAATGGACCTGGCCGCACAGGAATATACACCGGATAAGTATGAAGAATACATTCTTGGATCGGCACAGGTGGTGGGGCTGATGTGCCTGCATGTGTTTACCAACGGCAACGCTGCCGATTTTGAGCGGCTGCGCCTGCCGGCTATGAAACTGGGGTCGGCTTTTCAAAAAGTAAATTTTTTGCGTGATATCAACGCCGATTACCGGGAACTTAACCGCACCTATTTTCCGGAGGTAAACCTGTCTGCTTTTTCTGATAGTGATAAAAAGGCTATTGAGGAGGATATACATCGCGAGTTTAATGATGCCCTGGCCGGTATCAGGCAGCTGCCGCGGTCATGCCGGAAAGGGGTTTACCTGGCCTATGTTTATTACAGGCAGCTGTTTCGTAAAATTGCCAATGTACCGGCCGAAAAAGTATTGGATAAACGGATCCGGGTATCAAACGGGCATAAATTTTGGCTGATGTTTGATTCGCTGGTGCGCTACAAGTTAAACGTGTTATGAAGCTTGCCCTATATATTACGCTGATGCTTCCCTTATTTAGCCCGCAGCAGCAGGGGCCTCCCCTAAAACAGTTGCGGTCGCTTTACAGGTATGCGGTAACCGACAAAGACTCGTCGGCAAAATTGCTGCAGCTTACCACAACAGTTGATAGCAGCGCGGCGCCTATACTGAGTTGTTACAAAGGTGTGGCCCAGGTTTTACAGGCCAGGTTTACCGGCAGCCCTTTCAGTAAGTTCAAAAAATTCAACGCTGGTAAATTAATAATGGAAAACGCCATAGTCCGCGATACACTGAATGTAGAGATGCGGTTGTTGCGTTACAACATACAGGCAAATGCCCCGGCGTTTTTAGGATACAATGGTAGTTTGCAAAAAGACGGAGCATTTTTAAGGGCCAACCGTTACAAACTTGATGATACCGATTTAAAACTGATGGTAAATAAAGCTTTGGCGGCCCCCAAAAGTAATTGATAATTTAATACAGGTACGATGGAAGAGCGTGTTATTTTGGTTGATGATGATGATAACCAGGTGGGCACCATGGAAAAGATGGAGGCCCACCTGAAGGATAAAAAGCACCGTGCATTTTCGGTATTTGTTTTTAACCTGAAAGGCGAGTTGCTGTTACAGCAACGGGCACTGGATAAGTACCACTCGGGCGGTAAATGGACAAACACCTGCTGCAGCCACCCGAGGCCTGGTGAGGATACACTTGAGGCCGCCCATCGCCGCTTAATGGAAGAGATGGGTATGGATTGCCCGCTAAACCACGTTTTTAGTTTCAGCTATCGCTCGGTATTGCAGGCAAACATTGTTGAAAACGAATATGACCACGTATTTTTTGGCGTAAGCAATACAGCGCCCAATCCATCGCCCGGTGAGGTAGAAGCCTACAGGTACATCAGCCTTGAAGACCTTGCCCGGGAGTTGTATGAACATCCTGCCGATTATACAGAATGGCTAAAGATATGCTTTGAGCAGGTGCGCGCAAATTATTACCAATAACCCCAATTAATCTGCAATAATGAACGCTCTAATTATCATAATCACTTTTATGGGCATGGAGGGTGTTGCCTGGCTCACCCACAAATATGTAATGCACGGTTTGTTATGGGTATGGCACCGCGATCATCATAAAAAAGAACAGCCCGGATACCTGGAAAAAAATGACCTGTTTTTTCTCATCTTCGCTATACCGGGTATCAGTTGCCTGGCTGTGGGTACCTTAGGGGCTATGCCGGTTTTTACTTGGGTGGGTACCGGTATTACGCTGTATGGTGCCTGTTACTTTTTTGTGCACGATTTATTTATACATCAACGCATTAAAGTATTGCGCAACTCGCAAAATCGGTATTTAAAGGCCATTCGCAGGGCGCATAAAATGCACCATAAGCATATTGGGAAAGAAGAAGGTGAATGTTTTGGCATGCTATGGGTTCCTCTTAAATATTTCCGCGAAAACAAAAACAGTCAGCCCGCATGAAAAACACTTATCTGTTGATTGATTTTTTTTCAATCCTGGTACCTTTTCTGTTTTCGTTTCATCCAAAGCTAAAGTTTTACAAAAGCTGGCCGGCCTTTTTTCCGGCAGTGCTTATTACGGGTTTGCTTTTTATTGGGTGGGACATGTATTTTACCCACCTGAAAATATGGGGGTTTAATCCGGCTTACCTTATCGGGATAAATGTAGGTAACCTGCCTATTGAGGAAGTATTGTTTTTTTTATGTATTCCTTATTCCTGTGTTTTTTCTTACGTGTGCCTTAATATGCTCATCAAGAAAAATATACCAAAGACATTGGAATCTGCCATTAGCATTGCCCTGTTAGCTTCATCGGTTTTTATGGCGGTGTTTTTCAGGAATTTAAGCTACACAACCTTCACTTTTACGGCGCTGGCCATCCTGGTTTTTGTAGCAAGGTTTGTTTTGCAGGTAACCTGGTTACCCGGTTTTTATGTGAGTTACCTTATATTATTATTGCCATTTTTAATTGTGAACGGGTTGCTTACTGGCACAGGTTTGCAGCAGCCGGTTGTTTGGTATAACCCGGCACAAATGCTCAATATCCGCATCCTGACCATACCCGTTGAAGATGTTTTTTATGGTATGGACCTGATACTTTTAAACGTAATAATTTATTCATGGATAGGGGATAAGCAACGCCGCCACAATGAACTTGCTAAAAAAATGGCGCCAATTATAAACCTGGGTTGAATTGTACACCGAACACTCAAATATATTAATGATAAACAACGATACTTTAATTAAAAACGATAGGGGCAACGATTTTGCCGATGCTGCACTGGAACATGCTGGTTCGGCATTTGATACACCCCTGCGCAGCGACGCTTTTGAGCTTGACGATGAAACTAAAATAGAATTGATTGAAAAGCATTTTGCCGGCATTATGCATGTGTTAGGCATGGACCTGGACGATGATAGCCTGAAAGATACGCCTAAGCGGGTTGCCAAAATGTATGTTAAGGAGATATTTAGCGGCTTAAACCCGGCTAACAAGCCTGTGCCCACGCTTTTTAAAAACCAATTTAATTACAACCAGATGCTGGTTGAAAAAAATATAGCGGTATTTAGCAATTGTGACCATCACTTTGTGCCTATTGTGGGCAAAGCTCATGTTGCTTATATCAGCAACGGGCAGGTAATTGGCTTGTCAAAACTTAACAGGATTGTTCAATACTGCTCGCAAAGGCCGCAGGTACAGGAAAGGCTTACGATACAAATTGCAGGCCTCGTAAAAGAGGCCTTGGGGACAGATGACGTGGCGGTAATAGTAGATGCTTACCACCATTGCGTTTCCAGCCGGGGTGTAAGGGATACAGGCAGTACAACTATTACGGCCGAGTACAGCGGCAAATTCCTTAACCCCGAAACAAAAAATGAATTTCTTAAACACATAGGCTCATGAATTTCCATGGCAAAAATATTGTGGTAGCGGGCGGCAGCTCGGGCATCGGGCTGGCCCTGGTTAAACAGCTTAGCCAGGCCGGGGCACAGGTTTATGTCATCTCCAGGAACCTGTCTGCCAGTTTGCCGCAGGGTGTTAAGCACCTGGCAGCTGATGTTACCGGCAATCTGGAAACTGCAGCCACTTTTTTCCCCGAAGTATTGCACGGCGTAGTTTACGCTGTTGGCAGCATCAATTTAAAGCCATTCGGCAGGCTTACCGATGTTGATTTTTTGAATGATTACCAGCTAAATGTGGTAGGTGCGGCCCGGGTTGTGCAGCAGGCGCTAAAAGCGTTAAAGGCCTCGGGTTCATCATCTGTAGTATTTGTAAGTTCGGTAGCGGCAAAAACAGGTATGCCATATCACGCCAGTATAGCGGCAGCTAAAAGCGGGCTCGAAGGGATGGCCCTGTCATTGGCGGCCGAACTGGCCGGTCAAAAAATAAGGGTAAACGTTGTTGCGCCATCGTTAACAGATACCCCCATGGCGCAAAACCTGTTAAGTACCCCCGAAAAAAAGGAAGCATCAGCAAAAAGGCACCCCATGGGTAAATATGGGCAGCCCGAAGATATTAGCCAGGCCATTGCTTTTTTATTGTCGGACGATAGCAGCTGGATAACGGGCCAGGTTATAGGTATTGATGGCGGATTGGGTAAATTGAAAACAAACTGATATGGCAAGTATTAATAGCGGGCAATTTGCGGCTATGGAAAAACGGTACCGGGTTAACCTGGTAAATAGTTTAAACGGCTTTAAATCGCTTAACCTGTTGGGTACCATTAACCCCAATGGTATAACCAACCTGTGTTTGGTTAGTTCGGTTTTTCACCTTGGGTCAAACCCGCCGTTGTTCGGTATGATCATCCGGCCCGAGCGCGAACATAATGATACCCTGCGTAACATTAGCCAGGTGGGGCAATATACCCTTAACAATGTGCTGCCGGCATGGTACAAGCAGGCGCATCAAACCAGTGCAAGCTACCCGTCTGGCGTGTCGGAATTTGACGAGTGCGGATTTAAAAAAATGTATAGCCGGGGTTTCCTGGCACCCTTTGTTGCAAACTCCACCTTGCGGATGGGGCTCGAACTGCGGGAGATGACAGAGCTGGCAATAAATGGCACTACCATGGTGATAGGCGAGGTAGTATTACTAATGGCCGATGATAGCCTGATAGCCGATGACGGAACGGTGAATCATGTTGCCGCGGGCACCATGACGGTGTCTGGATTGGATAGCTATTACCTGCCGCAGCCTTTGGGCCGCCTGGCGTACGCAAAACCGGGTGTTCAACCCAAAGAAATAGAATTATAAACAGGTAAATGAATTGGCTCGATTAATGCAGCAATGAAGAGCGGAAGGTTTGCCGCAGAAGCTATTATTCAATCGATGAATTAAAATGAGTGGGCACAATACTTATACCAACGAGTTTTTGAACGGCAAAAGATTGCTGGGCGACCAGCCTGCAGATGCGTTTATTGCCCAGGCTTTTAAGGATGCCGGTTTGAAAAAGGATTTGCAGCTTTGGTTAAGTGGTACCGCGGGCTATAGCCGGTTAACTGAGCAATTTCCGGGTATAGCTTTCATAAATGAAGCCAATTGTTTGCCGGCATGGGCCAGCCCCAGGCTAATGAAAAGCGGGGCGGCTTTTTTTGCAAGGCATGCCGAAACTATCATGACTTTGCTGGGCCTGCTTTCGCTTCCGTATTGTTACACCGCTGCCAATGGCGCCATGGTGCTCTATCTCTCTGAGCGGATGAGAAATGAAACCAGTAAAAGACTGCACGAAACCGCAGTATTTGTTTGGGAAATAATGGCGCCCGGCGCTTTTGCAGGCGATGGGAATGGTTTTACCGAAATACTGAAGGTAAGGCTAATGCATGCCGCCGTACGCTACTATACGCTGCAAAGCGGCAAATGGGACGATGCCTGGGGATTTCCTATCAACCAGGAAGATATGGCCGGTACTAATCTTTCGTTTTCCCTAATCGTTATCCGTGGTCTGCGTCTTATGGGCTTTACCGTGAGTGAGGCCGACCAGGAGGCCTATATTCACTTATGGAATGTTATCGGCTATTTATCAGGCCTTCAGGAGGATTTAATCCCCACAACCTCAAAAATGGCCCAGCTGCTTGACCATACCATTAATGCCCGCCAGTTTTGCGTTTCGGAACATGGCCGCCGGCTTACACAAACACTTACAACACATATCGTATCGGTTAACGAGGGTAAAGCTACAGCCAAAGAGATACTTGGGCTAATGCGTTATTTACTGGGTGCTGATGTTGCCGATATGCTGGGCATTGATGCGCCTGTTTTGCCCGCTTATAAATTAACGCTGTTGCGCACTATAAATTTGTTCAAAGGCTTTAAGCTCGAAAAAGATCCGCAAACGGCTTATAGTAGAGCTTATTCGGAGTTCAAAAAGCAGAAAACAGCATAACAAGATAAAACTTATAAATTTGGCAACAAATGGTAGTAACCGGTAAATAGAAAAATCATGAAATCATACAAACTCATTCATCAATTGATAAGCCTTGTAGAAGAGATGGAGAAAGAGCACAAAGGCGATGAAGTTTCTATTCAGGATTTTACCGGTTTTTTACTTAACCATGTAGCCGACCCAACAGACGAATATGTTAATGGTGATGTCCGTTTTGGTAAAAGCGAAAAAATGGCTCTTGAAGTGGCGTACCAGCTTGATAATAATATAGGCAGGCTGTTTGTTTTCATGAGCCGTTATGCCAAATTCTATATTAAAAAAGCGCTGGATGGCACCCCCCTGCAAACCGCCGAGGAATTTACCGGGCTGGCTATTTTGCTTACGCATGACCATTTAACAAAAAGCGAGCTGATTAACTACAACCTGCAGGAAAAAACGTCGGGCACAGAGGTGATCAGGAGGCTGATAGCTGCTGGCCTGGCCAGGCAATGGGACAACCCGGAAGACAAACGCGGCAAGTACGTGGGTATTACCGATAAGGGCAAGCAGTTATTATACGAGGTTTTTGTGGATACCAGCTATGCAGGCAAAATGATAACCGGCAAGCTCAGCATTCCGGAGAAACTTACGCTACAGCACCTGCTTCAAAAGCTGGAAGATTTTCATTATGAACATCATGAAAAGAAAACCATCAGCACAAAAGCCGATATGAAAGCATTTATTGAAGAGGGCGTTGATTAAAAATCAAACCTAACGTTTTGTGAAGCCATATGGAAAATTGCACCTCAATCATCTCGCCAGCCGAACTTACAGCGTTATTGTTATTAGCCAAGCAAGCCGGCTCTGGTATTTTAAGCGTTTATAATACGCGCATCCAAGTAACACTGAAAGATGACTTGTCGCCCTTAACGCTGGCGGATAAGGTATCACATGATATTATTACCGAAGGTTTAACCGCGCTTACTCCCGATATCCCTATAATTTCTGAAGAAGGCAAGGATATTCCCTATGAGACCAGGAAAAATTGGGAGTACTACTGGTGTGTTGATCCGCTTGACGGCACCAGGGAGTTTATTAAACGCAACGGCGAGTTTACCGTGAACATTGCGCTTATGCATAACAATATCCCCGTTTTAGGCATCATCTACGTACCGGTAACCGATGTGCTTTATTATGGAGGTGAAGGGATTGGCAGCTGGAAAGAAACAGCCGAAGGCGGAAAAACGCAAATTTATGCCGATGTGAACGCGAAGGAATGGATATCTGTAGGCAGCCGGTCGCATGCATCAGCTGAGGAAGCGGAGCTGCTGGCGCGATACCCTGTTTCGGCTACTATTTCCATTGGCAGTTCCATTAAGTTTTGCCTGATAGCCGAAGGTAAAGCCCATATTTACTACCGCCATGGCCCCACTATGGAGTGGGATACCGCCGCCGGCCAGGCCATTGCCGTTTATAGTGGCGCCGTAATGACCAGGCCCGATGGCCAGCCATTTGAATACAACAAACCATCGTTATTAAACGGAAGTTTCCTGGTGAAGGTAGGATAGGGGGGAATATTAACCAAATCGATTTGCCAGGTGAAAGCTGTAAAGAATAATTGGAAAGTAGATAGGGGATTGAAAAAACGGTAAGTACATATTGAGCGATTGAGTTTAACGTTTTTCCAAATCCTACACATAAAGGAAACTTATAAAAGTTTGTCGGTGCCATAGAAAGCCATCTCCAGGCTGTTATCTAAGTTATAGATGTCGGTAAGGCTTATCAGTTCGCCATCTTTTATTTCGCAGGTTAAATAAGTGATTTTGATGGGCATGGCTTTCTTAAGGTAGATGTTTTGCTTAAAATAAGTGTTCAGTCCTTTATCCAGTGCCTTGAGCTTGTCGGCCGAGTCGTCATTTTTTAATAAAAGTATTGCAAACCGGCGTGCTTGTTCAATGCGGATACAGCCGTTGCTTAAAGCCCGGTTCTTTTTGGCAAATAACGATAGCTGCGGGGTATCATGCAGGTATATTTTATAAACGTTATCAAAACGGAATACCACCAGCCCAAGCGCATTGTCGCAGCCGATGGTTTGCCTGGCATAGTATTGCGTGGGATTGTTTTTTATTTTGGTTAGGTTCGCCGGGGTTGGGTTAATAAAGTCGCCGGCCTGGCTATATATGCCGTAATTGTTATTGTTAAGGTACGCGGTATCATTAATAGCGTTTGGCAATACGGTGCCGGCGAACATTGCTGCAGGAACTTTCCATTCGGGGGCAGTTGTTAAATAGTTAACGGCGCTTTGCAGGGTTGGTGTTGGCGTTTCTGGCCTGCCTACAATAACTTTAAAACTACAGGTCGAATCTTTAATATGCAATTTTAAAGTGTACGATGGAATATTGATATGTATGTAATACCTGTCGCCCGTATTTATCCATCTCAGTCGTTCCATATTAATAGCAATCTTGCGTTCCTGCGCTTGCGGAAGCTCGTAACAATTATTTTGGCGGAGGCCTTCAAGCAGGTAAAGTTTTCGGCGCAGGTCTGCGTATTCAGGCATGGCAGGCTGAACTGCAGCTATGGCTGTTATTAATTTTTTTTGCAGCAGGGCAAGCGTCAGTGTTTTATCGGCCATGAAGGCCGCATCGGTCAAAGCGTCAATTTTGCTTGCCGGGTACTCGGGGTTTAGCTTTCCGTAATGCAGGTTATTAATCAGGTTAATGATGGCATCCGTCAGCATAATATCAAACATGGCCTGTTGCTGAATTCGCACCTTTTTTGGGGTATCCAATATGTTATGTAATTGATCATTAATCAATTCTTTAGGATGGTAGTCGGCATGCGAAAGTCCGAATTGCAAAACGCAATCAATCATTTGCATGGCTTGCCAGGCTGGCCCTTCATAGTTTTGCGGTTTTATCCACACCGGCATAAAGCCCGCTTGTGTATATAAGCGGCTTACCGATTTGGGGTAGTATAATTGCAGCCTTACATCCTTATCGGCTAATTGCTTTTGAATCTCGTTGCCTAAGCTATCAGCAGGGTTAATGTTATTGTTGAACGCAAATGCACTGTCAACGCCGGCACCTGATAGCGTGAACATGGTTATGCCTGCCAACAAAATGCACTTGGTTAAATTCGATTTCATGCTAATGGGATTATAGCGTAAAAATCGATGATTGAACGCCCTTAAATAATGACTTTGGGCATGTTTAATTTTGATTTTAAACACGATAAAACTCCGGAGGAAATAAAAAACACCCGCATAAGCAAACGGTCAAACTGTTAATAATAAGGCTTCAATTAGGTTGTAATAGTGTTATTAAACTTGTGCGGTATTTAACTGTTACTGATGCACAGGGATAAAAGCCATAGCCATCCCGACTGGGTTGTTACAACAACCAGCCCCATGTGCGGGCCATTGCCGGGGATACGTTATTGGTTACCAAAGTCATATAAATATGCGCTTGCGCCGCCAAATGTATATGATTCAATTTTTTTGTATTTCAATTTATCTAATGTACCAATTATAAATTTTTCTGCATCCGTACCTTCATAACTTAGCAAAAGCCAATTTTTACCTTTCAATAGTTTCAACTGGTTTATATAGTTATTTCGGTCCGGGTCGTAAAATCCATAAGTAACGGGGTTCTTTAGGTTCATAAACCGGGTTTGGTTATAATATGTAAAAGCCGGCACTAAATCATAGTAAACATACACCCGCTGGTTATCCTCCAGCCTGGATTTGATAAAATTAATGCTCTGTTTTATCTCCGTATGCACCATTGGGAAAGAATTAAAGTAAACGAAGGAGCAAAAATAGATGGGTATAACTACCACAACCGCTGCCAGCTTCGCAAGTACTTTAGGTTTAACTATGCCTGCCAGCTTTACCCTGCAAAGGTCAAATCCAAAAGCTATTGCGATAATAAAAATTGGATACAGATACAATATCAGGCGCTTATCAAAAGGATACATTTTGAGCCCGGATAGTGCTAAATGCACCATAATTGGCAATGTGATGAGCATGATACTGCCAAATGCTTTTCTGCTGTATAAATTAAAAATGCCAGTTAAAAATAGTAAAGGAAAAAAAATCTTCCCAAGGCTGCCGTACCCGAACAAGAAGTAAAAAACCATCTGGCTTTTTGCGAAAAGGAAAAGATAAAAACTCCGGCTTAATGGGTTTAGGGGAAGGAACGCCTGTTCTCTTGACCAATACCCTACCATATAATCTCTAGTCGGGTGGTTTAGGATGAAGGAAAAATAATATATTCCAAACGTTATTGACCATGTTAAAAATACATAGGTAATACCCGGATGCCATGCCTTTTTTTTGTAGCTATCAAAAATGAGGTATAAGCCAAATGTAAATAATATGATAATAGAGATGTTTGATAAAAAAATTGATACTGCGCCAACAATAGCAAGGGTAACGTACCTGTTGAAATCGCGCTTATAGGTTTTTATTAAACAATAATATAGCATATTGGCAACCAGTACATCGCTCATATACTGCTTAACCTCACTTGAATAGTAAAGTAAAACAGAGTTAAATACAAATAGCGATAAAGCAAAAATATGTGTTGAGCGATTTTTAAAGACAATTTTAAGAATTTGATATAGAAAGAATATGGAGGCTATAAAACTCAATAAAGGGAACAACCTTAATCCGTATTCGGTTCCTGAAATAAAATAAAAGGTGAAATGCTCAATTTCCAAAAACAACAAAGGGGCAACTTGGGCAAGATCTAACGGTTTAAGTAATTTAGCAGGGCTTTTATGGATAATATTTAAAGATAATGTAGCTTCATCATTCCATAAACTTCTGTTGTAAAGAAACTGGTAAACGGATAATAATACCCCCAGTGAGATAATAAAGAAGATCAAAAGTTTAAACAGGCCCGGTTTATTCATGCTTGAAAGTTAACAAAATTCAGTGTACCTGCCTGAAGGTGCTGATATAAAATATACCTTTTGTAACCCCAAACGTCCCGATTAATGATTTTGCCGGTTTTGAGAGGAGGTGGAAGAATGCAATAATCGGATGCCTAAAGGAAGGATAGCAGCTTTGCCGATTGTGTTTTTTTATTTTACCATTTGAAGTTGACACCCATGAATTTTTGTTACCCGTAATAGCCAGATGCTTAAATATAACGTTGTTGCCCGGAAATAAAAAAGCGCCCGTATAAACAGGCGCTTTAACTGTTAATAATAAGGCGTCAATTAGGTGGTAATAGTTTTATTAACTTGTGCGGTATCCAGTACCAAATTAAACAGATCTTGCTTAACCTGCCTGAATTCGCGGGTAAGGTTGGTCATAAAATAGGCCAGCTTTACCTGGGTAGGTGCAAGTGCATCGGTATCTTTGGGTATAATATCTTCAGACATGAGTTCCAGCAGCCTTACCTGCCTTGCCAGCAACTCTTCAACTTCTGTATCCTGGAGGTGTTTTAAAGCTTTCCCGGCGGCAATTAATTTATGGATATGATTGGCATCCTGCAAATTGGCAATATGCTTATCCAATAACCTTTGCAGGAATGATGTTTCTATCTTAAAAAACTCAAGATCGGATAACCAGCGCCGCGCTATTACATAGTACTGTAAAGAGCGTGCAGACATTGATGTGGTAGATTGCATATTTAATTTACTAATTATTTAAGATTGCATTATTGCTTGGCCGGTAAAATTAGCCGGCCTTTTATAAATAAAAAATGATCGTGGTCATCTTTAAGTTAATTAAGGGCACGCTCAAACAGCCATTTAATTGGTTTAGGCTTAGCTTTTGCTTTCAGGCCATATTGTTTAATGCTTTTTTCTTTGATAAGGTTTACAGCCTCTTCAATATCATCGGTAACCAGGCAAAGGCTGGCGTCAAGTTCGCCTATTGTGGCGTTCTCTTTCATAACCTGTATATGCTTAACCAGTTCTTTGTGGTATTCTGTGCCGAAAATGATTACCGGAAAATTGTTTATTTTATGTGTTTGGATAAGGGTAAGCGCTTCAAAATATTCGTCTAAAGTGCCGTAGCCGCCAGGCATCACTATAAATGCGAACGAGTATTTTACCAGTAAAACCTTACGCAAAAAAAAGTGCTTCATGTACACCCACTTATCGAGGTAGGGATTGGGCTTTTGTTCAACCGGCAGCTGAATATTACAGCCAACCGAGCGGCCCCCAACGTCTTTGGCGCCACGGTTGGCAGCTTCCATCAATCCGGGGCCGCCACCCGTAAGAATAGTAAAACCAAGCCTGGCAAATTCGCCGGCCGCCTTCCTGGTAAGCTGGTAGTAAGGGTGATCTTCCGGGTACCTGGCCGATCCGAAAACGGTTATACATGGGCCAATAAAATGCAGGGCCCTAACGCCGTGTATCAGATCGGCCATGGTTTTAAACGTAAATTTGAGTTCGCTTAACCTTGATTGCGGGCCTTCAAGAAATTGTATCTCTGCATTATTCATGTTTATTTTTATTAGGTTAATATCCATCAAATACAACGTAAAGGTTTAAGTTATTTATTGCTCAAAACATGACAACGAACATTATAGTACATGTTTGTTGTCAGTTTACCGGGCGGCCGGGCAAGGCACTATAGCGTAAACGAATAAAAAATGATCATCGTCACATTTATACATGAAAACAATTATATTTTAATCGGCTGTTTATGCTAATATTTGTGATGTTTATCAGTTTATGGAAAACACCTGTATATGGAAAATGCGGCCTTACTAAAAGCTATTATTGAAAACGCCATTGATGGTATAATTACTATCAACGGACGGGGCATCGTAGAAACGATTAACCCTTCGGCTTGCAAGCTGTTTTTGTGTACGCCGGAAGATGTTATTGGCAAAAATATATCGGTACTGATGCCGCAGCCATATAAGGCACAACATGACGAGTACATCCACCGTTATCAGCAAACAAACGATCCTCATATTATAGGCATCGGCCGGGAGGTTACGGGTTTACGAACAGATGGTACAACCTTCCCCTTCAGGCTCGCAGTAAGCGAAGTTGATTTTGCCGGCAGAAAGATTTACGCCGGTTTTATACACGACCTTTCAAGGGAAAAAGAAGCCGAGGAGCAGTTGCGGGATTATGCCGCCCACCTGGAAGATTTGGTTGAGCAGCGTACACAAACACTTAAAAATACAGTAGGCGCACTGCAACAGGCAAAAGAAGAGGTGAGTGTTTCGCTTGAAAAAGAGAAGGAACTGGGGCATTTAAAAAGCCGTTTTGTATCTATGGCCTCGCACGAGTTCAGGACGCCTTTAAGCGCCGTGCAGCTATCGGCGTCGCTAATAGAAAAATATGCCCAGCCTTATGATAATGCCAACATCCGCAAGCATGTAGCAAAAATTAAAAACGCGGTTGGCAATTTAACAACCATCCTTAACGATTTTCTGTCGCTCGAGAAACTGGAGGCCGGCCGGGTTGAGCCAACCTGTACACCGTTTGACCTGGTGAAATTTTCGGAAGAAATAACCGAAGAGCTGCAAATGGTTGCCAAGCAAAACCAAAGTATTATTTATCAGCACACCGGCACGCGCAGTATAGTAAACCTCGACCCTAACCTGCTTAAAAATTGTGTTATTAACCTGATGTCAAATGCCATCAAATATTCGGGCGAGAATACTTTTATCGAGTTTAATACCGAAATTGCCGATAGCAACTGTATTATAACTATAAAAGATAACGGCATTGGCATACCTGATACCGATCAGAAACATTTGTTTGAGGCATTTTTTCGTGCGCATAATACGGGCAATATTCCCGGTACGGGATTGGGCCTTAATATTGTTGCACGCTATACCAGTTTAATGAATGGCCGTGTTGAGTTTAAAAGCAATATTAACCAGGGTACATTGTTCACAATAACTTTTCCAATATCATGAGTAAAAAAGTTTTGATCATTGAAGATAATAACGACATCCGCGAAAACGTGGTTGAAATTCTGGAGCTTGCCAACTACCAGGTTTTTGATGCCAATAATGGCAAAAAAGGGGTAGAGATTGCCGTAAAAGAGTTACCGGATATTATTTTATGCGATATCATGATGCCCGAACTGGACGGTTATGGCGTATTATATATGCTGAACAAAAACCCTGAAACAGCTGCCATTCCTTTTATATTTTTAACGGCTAAAGCCGAAAGGCTGGATTTGCGTAAAGGCATGGAAATGGGCGCTGATGATTACCTTACCAAGCCTTTTGATGACATGGAACTTTTAAATGCTATTGAAAGCCGGTTGAAGAAAAAAGAACTGCACGAAACCTTTTACAGTAAATCGTTAGACAGGCTGGGCGGCCTGATAGCAAAAAATGACGGCCTGGCCGAATTAAGGAAGATAATCAGCGAGCGTAAAAGCCGCCATTTTAAAAAGAACCAGGTAATTTATTACGAGAGTGATAAAGGTAACGGCCTTTACCTTGTAATAACCGGCCGTATAAAAACAATAAAACTTGCCGAGGACGGACGCGAACTGATGACTGGTATTTACGTTGGTGAAGATTACCTGGGTATTAATGCTATTTTATCTAACGAACCCTTTTCAGATACAGCTACTGCGCTTGAAGATAGCACGCTTTGCCTTATCCCTAAAGACCAGATAGATCACTTGCTGAGCCATTACCCCGAAGTGGCCCGGGAATTTATCAAGTTACTTGCCAATGATATTCGTGATAAAGAAGATCAGTTGATGCAGCTGGCTTATCACTCGGTACGTAAAAGAATGGCCGAAGCATTATGCCGACTGCACCGGCAGCATGCGGATAGTGATGGGATTAAAATTACCCGCGAAGACCTGGCCGCCATGGCCGGCATGGCTACCGAAACGGTAAGCCGCACGCTGTCTGACTTTAAAGACGAAGGAATAATAGAAAAAAAAGGCAGCCTGATTACAATTCTTCAGCCCGAAAAGTTATCTAAAATGAAAAACTGATAATAATCATTTATTGAGTTGATAGTGCTCATTCTATTGCTGCTTATGCAATTGTAGTTTTGTTTTTATAAACAAGATACGATGAAAGCGGTAGCCTACAGTATAAAACCTTTCGAAAAAGAGTACCTGGCCAAGGCCAATCAAAAAAAACACGATATCACCCTGATTTCAAATCCATTGGGGCCCGATACTGCTATTTATGCCGAAGGTAAAGACGCTGTAATTGTATTTACCAATGATGATGTTTCGGCCGTTGTAATAGGAAAACTGGCTGCACTTGGGGTAAAATATATCGTTACCCGATCGTCCGGTACCGATCATATCGATAAAGATGCCGCCGCCGCGCATCATATAAAAATTGCAAACGTACCTTCTTATTCACCGCAAGCCATTGCCGAGCATGCCGTAGCTATGGCCTTTGCCCTTAACAGGCAGGTTGTGAAGGCCGATCAGCATAGCCACGCGTTTGATTTCAGGAACGACGGCCTCATCGGCTTTAACTTTGCCGGAAAAACCGTAGGGATAATAGGATTAGGCAATACCGGGCGGGCCGCGGCGGCTGTTTATCATGGGCTGGCCTGCAACGTTATTGGCTACGACCCATTTTTTCCGGCCGATGAAATTTATGCTAAACCGGTATCGCTTGATTATTTACTGCAAAATGCAGATATCGTAACCCTGCACGTTCCGTTAACTACCGGTACAAAGCATTTGATAAACGCCGAAAGTATTTCGAAAATGAAAAACGGCGTAATGCTGATAAATACCTCGCGCGGCTTGCTTATTAATACTGCGGATGCGCTTTCGGCAATTGAAAGCGGCAAAATAGGATACCTGGGTATTGATGTGTATGAATTTGAGAAAGGTTTATTTTTTGAAGATCATCAAAAAGATGCTGTAAAAGATCCGTTGCTAAATAAGCTGATGGAGCATCCCAATGTGCTGGTAACTCCGCACCAGGCATATCTTACCCGCGAGGCATTGCAGGAAATTGCCAACTCAACCATATCAAGCCTTGATTTGTGGCAGCAAAATAAATGCGTAGGCAAAGCCTGCGCATGTTCAAAAGAATGCCGGAAAACGGTAACCAACAACATAACGACAGACGTTAATAATGGAAAATAAATCGCTCCTGCTAACTGATAAATATAATGTAGCTGTTCCGCGCTACACCAGTTATCCAACAATGCCTTATTGGGATGCCAATACCTTTAGCCCCGAATTGTGGCAGCAATCGGTTAAATTTTCGTTTACAGAAAGCAATGCCCAATCGGGCATCAGTTTATATATTCATTTACCTTATTGCGAAAGCCTGTGTACCTATTGCGGCTGCAATACCCGTATCACCAAAAACCACAGGGTGGAGGAACCTTACATAGCGGCTGTTTTAAAAGAATGGGCTATTTATTTAGCAATGTTTAACGATATGCCCGTAATAAGGGAAATTCACCTGGGCGGGGGTACACCTACTTTTTTTGCCCCCAAAAACCTGCAAATGCTGATAAATGGCATTATTAAAAAAGCCAAAGTTCATCCTGATGCCGAATTTAGTTTTGAGGCGCACCCGGCAAATACAACGGTAGATCACCTGCAGGTTTTGTATGATCTTGGTTTCAGGAGGCTTTCATTGGGGATACAGGATTTTGACCCCAAAGTGCAGTTTATCATCAACAGGCATCAAACTCCCGATCAGGTGATGGCCGTAACCCAGCAGGCCCGCCGGATAGGCTATACATCAATCAATTACGATTTAATATACGGACTGCCTTTGCAAACTTTGGCCGGCCTTGCCGATACCATGAACAAGGTAGCCTTATTCAGGCCGGATAGGATTGCTTTTTACAGTTATGCCCACGTGCCATGGATAAAACCCGGCCAAAGGCGTTTTACTGAGCAGGACCTGCCCGATGCTGCCGCCAAAACCAAACTGCACGAAACAGGCAGGGCTTTGCTAATGCACTACGGCTACCATGAAATTGGTATGGATCATTTTGCACTGCCCGGCGATGAGCTTTTACACGCAGAACAAAATGGCAAACTGCATCGTAATTTTATGGGGTACACCCACCAGCATACACAGTTGCAAATTGGCTTGGGCGTATCATCTATAAGCGATTCATGGTATGCTTTTGCCCAAAATGTAAAAACGGTTGACGAGTACCTGCAACTTACAACTGCAGGGCAACTGCCGGTGTTTAAAGGCCATATTTTAACTGCAGAGGATTTGATTGTAAGGAAACATATCCTGAACATTATGTGCAAAGGCCAAACAGTGTGGAACCATCATGGCCAGCCTTGCGCTGCCGTAGCTGATGGCCTGGAGCGATTAAATGCCCTGGCAGATGACGGCCTGGTTGAACTAACTGCCCTGGGGATGACTGTTACCGAAATTGGCAAACGCTACCTGCGCAATATTTGCATGTGCCTCGACGCCCGCCTATGGGCCGATAAACCTGCATCGCAGCTGTTTAGTATGGCTATATAAAAATTGAGTGTCAATTAAAAACAAAATGTCATTTCGACGAATCTGAAGGGGATTGTGTACAGGGGGAGAGGAGAAACTATCTCTTGAGCGCAGCGAAAAATCTTTTACGCCCTACATTCCACGAAGTATTGTAGATATAGCAAGGCGTAGAAGATTTCTCCTCGTACCTCGTCGAAATGACATTTTTTGTTGAAAAGATGTTGGTACACGGTAGCTTTATGCATTAGTTCATTGCCGTTGGCTTCAGCCTGATTTTCGCATTCTGCCTTAAGCTTATGTCCATAGTATTTTTTAGCCCAAATAAAAACCAGGTAACTTTTAGGTTCCTGGCTTTTGTTTGGATTATGATGTTGATTTTTGGGGCGATATTTTATGGTTTGGCTATCTCTAATACAACGCGGCCGTCAATTTTGCCGGCTTTCATATCGTCAAACACCGTGTTGATATCCTCTAATTTGGCGGCGTGTACGGTTGCTTTAACCTTGCCCTCAACCGCAAACGCAATGGCTTCTTCCATATCTTTACGGGTACCAACTATTGATCCTCTTACCGTATAGCGGTTAAGCACGGTTTCAAATATAGGCAGGTCAAAGGCACCTTTGGGCAAGCCGTTAAGCGCGATGGTACCTTTGCGGCGCAGCGCCGAGATCCCCTGGCTAAAAGCTATTGGCGATACTGCCGTAACCAAAACACCATGCATACCGCCGGTTTCTTTTTGCAGGTACGCGCCAGGATCTTGTTCGTTAGCATTAACAACCAGTTCGGCGCCTAATTTTTGGGCGAGTGCCAGTTTGTCATCAGCAACATCAATTGCCGCCACGTGCATGCCCATGGCCTTGGCATATTGCACAGCAAGGTGGCCTAAGCCACCAACGCCGGATATAGCTACCCATTCGCCAGGTTTCACTTCCGTTTCTTTTAATCCTTTATACACCGTTACACCGGCACAAATAATAGGCGCCATCTCGGTAAAATTAATGCCCGCAGGGAAGTGCGCCACATAACGCGGGTCGGCCAAAACGTACTCGGCAAAGCCGCCATCTACACTGTAGCCACCGTTTTGCTGGGTTCCGCAAAGGGTTTCCCAGCCTGTAATACAAAACTCGCAACAGCCGCAGGCGCTGTGCAGCCAGGGCACACCTACAATATCTCCTTCTTTTACGTTCTTCACTTCGGCGCCCAGGGCCACAACATAGCCAATAGCTTCATGACCCGGAATAAGGGGTAGTTTGGGTTTTACCGGCCAGTCGCCATTGCAGGCGTGCAAGTCGGTGTGGCAAACACCACAGGAAATTACTTTAACCAATATCTGGTTTGCGTTCGGGGTTTTAACCTCCACGTCTTCAATTTGTAGTGGTGCGCCAAACTCACGTATTACGGCTGCTTTCATTTTTTGAGGTATCATAGGTATATTAAATAGTAAATACAATAAGCATCAGGGCATGAAGCGCTATGCTTGCAGCAAACAGGGTAAGCAAGGTTTTAATGCCGGCGCCGCCCATACCAGCAATAATGTTGGCAAAAAATAACGTTAAGGTTACAACCAAAACAAGTATAGGGGCGTTAAAATAATATAACAATATGGCGGGTACCGGTAAAAAAAATACACCCTGAAAAACCAGTGATACCAGAAACCATAATGTTTTACTATCGGCCTGGCTATTTACAAAGGTGTTCCATTTGTAAGTTAAACTTTGGGTGTTTTTTTCTGTTGTTGGTTTGGTGGTCCATTGGACACGGGTACTCATTGTAGTTTCCATGATTCAATTTATTTTTATACCGCAAATATCCCTGGAATTTGCAGGGCGCACCATGACAACAGGCACCCCAAAAAGTGACGCTGGTCACACCCGGGGGGAAGTACGCAGGAAAATAAAACGGGGGAGATGTATGATTCGTTACTTGGGAAAAGACGTATATCGCATGGCGGTTAAGACTCACCAGACATCGCTGCGCTTGTCACCCTCTCTTCACCTGCGGTGGAAAGAGGGGCTTGAATACTGAATATCAATATATTATATAGAAAAAATAAACAATAAATTTTCAAGCCCCTCTTTCCGGCGAAGCCGAAGGAGGGTTGCGGGCGCAGCCTCGCCGGGTGAGTCTCAGCCAGTGTTCAAAGTCGATGTTTGACTAAACATGTTACGAGTAGGATCTAAAAAGATTACAGTAGCCCGTTGGAAGTAATTAAAAAATATTAGATAGCAGTGTTTAAATCGGCCCTTTCAAACGGCCTTGCATACTCCGGTAATATTGTTTAACCGCAATACGGAAAATATCATACAATAAGGTGTATATTAATATGATAACAGGGACGAAAAAACAATAAAAATGCAGCCATCGAAAAATATAGGCACCTGCCAATGCGCCGCACATAAAAAAGAGGATAATAGCCATGCGTAATTTTATTTTTGCTTTTAAGGCTGTCCTGTCCTCTGCTTTACGCCTGAAAAACTGGGCAAGTTCAATTCCCAGGTCGGTAAATGTACCGGTAAGGTGGGTGGTACGTACAACCGAGCCCGAAACCATTGATACAAGCGCGTTTTGCAGCCCCATGGCAAATAGCAGGCTACCGGCAAATATTTCTTTTCCCACTAAACTATGATCATACCGGTAGCCCAATATTGCAACGCTGAGCAGTATGGTAGTTTCAATTAAAATGGGTATTACGTAAGAATAACGCTGATTTTTGCCTATCCGGGAAATAATAAAACTCGACACAAATGCTCCGGCTAAAAAAAGGAACATCCATAAGGCAATTACCCGGGCTGTTTTCCAGTTTTGCAGGGCAATTTGCTCGGCAAATAGTGCCGCATGCCCTGTTACATTGGTGGTAAGCACGCTAAAACCAAGAAAACCGGCTGCATTTACAAAACCTGCAGTAAGCCCAAGCAGCGAAGCAAGTTTTACGTTATGCTTGTACGTTCTTTTATTACCCAGGTGTCTCAGCATTTGTTATAAATAAGTCTTAAGTACTAAGCCCGAAGCCTTAAGTTCTGTGCTTGAATTTGTCATTTTTGACTTAGAACTTTAAACTTTCGACTGAGAACTATCCTAACGGCAATTGTTTATTTCCTGCGATTGTGTAGCAGGGCTTAGGTAGGGGATGTTTAAACCCAACCCGCGCAGCACAAACCACAACCCTAAACATACCATTAGGTAGGGCATGGCTTTATTGATACGGTTGCGAACCCGCGGCCCGATAAAACCCATACTTACCGTGGCCAGCAGCATTAACGGGAAAGTGCCTATCCCGAACCAGAACATATACTGCGCGGATGAATAGGGCGAACTTGTATTTACCGCGCCAATAAGCGCCAGGTACACAAAGCCGCAGGGTAGGAAACCGTTAAGCAAACCTACCGCGAAATGGCCAGCCTTATGTTTCAGCGCGAAACCTATAAGTCTGTTAATTGGGGCCAACATTTTGGGCATCAGCTTACTTTGGCTAAACTTAATTTTAAACATACGCGAAAAGCCGGCCATGATAATTAATAAGCCGCTTATTATGCTCACACTTTGTTGTAAACCGGCCAGCCAAAGCTGCCTGCCCAATAAGCCTATCAGCAAACCCAGCAGGGTATAAGTAATAACGCGCCCGGCGTTGTATACAAATTTATCAACCACTACCATCCACCACTGCGAATGAAACGATGGTACTGCAAAAGCAAGCGGGCCGCACATGCCAATGCAGTGCACGCTGCCAAACAGGCCAATAAAAAAAGCTATCTGGTTGCTGCTCATTCTATATCTACTTCCTTTTCGTACAGGTACAATTTTCGGTCGCTCTTCCATTCCAATACCATATTCCACCGGCCTTTAACAAGAGCAGCAGCAGCGAGATTGGCAGTTTTGCCGAGTTCGGTGTTTATGGAGAAGGTTTTATCGAGCGCCTGGCTGGAAGGGCGAATGAATTTGACGCTGCCTGTTGCGGGCGCTATAAAGGTTATGCTTACCTGTTTGCCGTTTATGCGTATTACCGGTTGGGCATGGTCTGTAACAACCTGTTTCTCTTTTGCATAATCTTTATCAAAATTAAGCCCTTTTTCATAATAATGGTGGTCATATTCATCGGCTGGTAAAGCAAACATTTTTACGCACATAAATATGATAAACAGCATGAATATGGCCATGCCCGCAATTAATCCTTTTCCCCAATTCATCTTTTTAATCATTTGGTGGCCCTACAAACGCTGTACTGACCGTTTGAATTACTTTGTTATTTAATACCAGGTTGATTTTGACATCCGTTTTTGCCGATTTGATATGCGTGGCCGGGACCATCAGGAAAAACACGGTTTTAACCGAGCTTCCGGCAGCTATTTTTCCGGGCGCCTGGATGTATTTTATCTTTATAGCCGGATCATTAGGTTGTATGGTAATATCGCGGCTTTGGTTTGATTTGTTGATAACCTCGGCATTATAAATATTACTTATAATACCATTTTTTTGTTCCTGGTACAACATGCCGGCGCTGCGCATAACCGCAAGGTCCATATCGCCCCTGCTGAAAATGAAGTAACAAAGCACCGTCATTAAAACAATAATGATTCCGCTATAGCCCATCATCCTGCCGGTAAACGACGGTTTCTGCTGCTTGTGGATCATGTTTTCAGAGTAAAATCCAATCAGGTTAAGCGGTTTATGGATTTTATCCATTACCTCGTTGCAAACATCAATACACGCAGTACAGTTAATACATTCCATTTGTGTGCCCTGCCTTATATCTATGCCGGTAGGGCATACAGATACGCATAGGCCACAATCTACGCAATCGCCTTTTGGGGGGGCATTATTGGCTGTTTTTGAAAGTTTTCCCCTTGGTTCTCCGCGTACCTCATCATAGGCTACCACCAGGGTATCCCTATCCAATAGTACACCTTGCAGGCGTCCGTAAGGGCATGCCACCGTACAAACCAGTTCCCTTACCTGGCTGTAAACCAGGTAAAAAACAATAGTAAAAACCCAAATGCTTAAAAAGCCAACCAGGTGCAGCTGTACCGGTTCGGTTATTATTTTAAATAATACATCGCTGCCTACAAGGTAAGCCAAAAAGGTGTTAGCTATCAGGAACGAGAATATGATAAACAGCAAATGTTTGCTCCCTTTTTTTAGTATTTTTTCTTTGGTCCAGGGGCCTGCGTCTAATTTTTTTTGTTTGCTGCCATCTCCTTCAATCCAGTTCTCAATCTTCCTGAAAAACATTTCCATAAAGATGGTTTGCGGACAAATCCATCCACAAAAAACGCGGCCGAAAGCGATAGTAAACAGTACCACGCAAACCACAAATACCAGCGATGCCAAAACAAACAGAAAGATATCCTGGGGCCAGAAAACCTGCCCCAGGATAACAAAATGCCTCTCCATGAAATTCAGCAGCAATAAGGGTTGCCCTTTTATCCTGATAAGCGGCCCTGCAAAAAACAGCAGGAGATAGGCGTAGCTAATCCATGAACGCCATTTATATAATTTGCCCTTGCGGATTAGCGGGTATATCCACTTGCGCTTATTAGTCTCTTTCGCTACCAGTAATCCGTCCATAATTTATTTATTTGCTGCAAGTTTATCATCGGTATCGGCCTCTTTTGTGCCTTGTGGTTCTTTTGCACCGGCAGGGTGAGTACCATGTAATGATTTAATATAATTAGCTACGTCGGCAATTTGCTTAGGCGATAATTGTTTTTCCCAGGTAGGCATACCTTTTGCAAGCACACCGTACTTAATGGTTTTAAACAAATCGTTAATCTTGCTGCCGTGCAGCCAAAAATCATCTGTAAGATTGGGCCCCACATTCCCCTGGGCATGATCGCCGTGGCAAGCAACGCAATTGGTTTTAAATATACCCTCGCCGGATGCAATTACTGCCGGGTCTTTTACCAGTTTTACCGTGTTTTCATCTACCCGGTTGGCGGCTTTGCTTAGGTATGCCTTTTTTTCGATGTCGGCCTGTACCATTTCTGTTTTATACTCAGCATACTGCAGCTGCCCGGTTTTAAATACGTGGTAGTTGAGCAGGTAGCCTATTCCAAAAATGATGGTGCCATAAAAAAGGTACATAAACCATCCTGGTATCGGGTTATCCAGCTCCTGGATGCCATCGTAATCATGTTCAATAAGGATTTCTTTTTCTTCTTCCAATGGCCTCAGTGACAGGAGTTTTTGCCAAACTTCTGCCTTTGGCTTCTTGTTTTTCTTTTCCTTAACGGGATTCATTTGCGCGGCTATCTCGGCATCTGATAGTCCTTGTTGTTTAAGCATTACGCGTGCTAAAACATTAAATGTTTTTACCAGCACCAACATGGCTATTAAAAAAAGCAGCAGCATGCCAACAATAGCACCATAAGCAATATAATTCATTACATCACCCGGAATAAGACCATCAGCCATAACGGGCTGAATAAATAATATAAATGCTGATATTAATATAATGCGGTGGTACTTCATGATTGAAAAGGTTGTTGATCTGTTAAACTATCTTTTAATGGCAAATCGCTCATATATTGAACATGTGGCTTCCTGATGCGAAAGAGCATGATGGTTACTACAATAAAAAACACAAAGAATATCCCCAACGAGAAAAGCAGGTATGCCTGGTTTGCGTTGATGTTTTCTGTAAATTGCTTAAACATGATGGTGATTATTTATTGGCAGTTTTGTTAGCTTTAATGTCTGTTCCTAACCGTTGCAGGTAAGCAATTACGGCTATGATTTCCTTATTGCTTTTTACTTTAATATGATCGGCATACAGGTTGTCCCTTATCTCTTTTTCCTGTTTTTCAAGGTCCTGGTTGGCTATGTTTTCATACCCCGCCGGATAGGGAACGCCTAATTTGCGCATGGCATTTATTTTTGCGCGGGTTGATGTAGTATCCAGGTTTTGGGTTATCAGCCAGTCGTAATTAGGCATGATACTTCCCGGCGACATCAGGCGCGGATCCATCAGGTGATTGTAATGCCAGGCGTTGCCATATTTTTGACCTTCGCGGGCCAGGTCGGGCCCGGTACGTTTTGATCCCCATAAAAACGGGTGGTCGTACACAAATTCGCCGGCCTTGCTGTATTCACCATACCGTTCAGTCTCTGACCTGAAAGGGCGTACCGTTTGCGAGTGGCAGTTAACACAACCCTCGCGGATGTATAAGTCGCGGCCCTGCAATTCAAGTGGTGTATAAGGTTTTACAGAGGCTATGGTAGGTATGTTGGAAGATATGGTTAAGGTAGGCATCAGTTCAATAAAGGTACCTACAAGGATAACCAACAGGGCGGCAATAAGCATTTGGATAGGTTTACGCTCCAACCTGCGGTGCCAGCTATTTTCCCTTGCAATCATATGAACGGGTTCAAGCGGCATAGCCTGCGCAGCCTCATTGGCTACCAGTTTGCCTTGTAGAGCAGTGCGGGTAAGGTTATAAGCCATAACTATTACGCCTAATAAGTACATAGCTCCGCCTGCAGAACGCATCATGTGCATTGGTAAAATTTGGAGGGTAGTTTCCAAAAAGTTTGGATATTTCAGCATGCCTTCGGCAGTAAACTCCTTCAGCATTAAGCTTTGTGTAAAACCCGCCCAGTACATTGGTATGGCGTAAAAAAGGATACCCAGTGTGCCTATCCAAAAGTGGAAGGATGCCATTTTTTTGGAGAACAACTCAGTTTTATAAATGCGCGGGATTAACCAGTACAGGATTGCAAATGTTAAGAAACCATTCCAGCCTAAAGCGCCAACGTGCACGTGGGCGATGATCCAGTCGCTAAAGTGAGCTATACCGTTAACTTGTTTAAGGGAAAGCATAGGGCCTTCAAAAGTGGCCATACCGTAGGCGGTTAAGCCTACTACCATGAATTTAAGGATCACATCGTCCCTCACCTTATCCCATGAACCGCGCAAGGTTAATAGGCCATTGATCATACCTCCCCAACTTGGTGCTATCAGCATAATAGAAAAAGCTACACCTAATGATTGTGCCCAACCTGGTAAGGTGGTATATAAAAGGTGGTGAGGACCTGCCCATATATAGATAAATATAAGCGCCCAAAAGTGCAGGATACTTAGTTTATAGGAGTAAATAGGGCGGTTGGCCATTTTGGGTAAAAAGTAGTACATCATACCCAGGTAGGGGGTAGTCAGGAAAAACGCAACCGCATTGTGGCCATACCACCATTGCACTAATGCATCCTGAACGCCGGCATAAACCATATAGCTTTTAAATGCCGATACCGGTAACTCAAATGAGTTTACAATATGTAATACTGCTATGGTAACAAACGTGGCTATGTAAAACCAAATGGCTACGTATAAATGTCTTTCGCGACGTTTAAATATAGTGCCAAACATGTTCCAGCCAAACACAACCCAAATTATGGTGATGGCAATATCTATAGGCCATTCCAGCTCGGCATATTCATGTGATGTGGTTAAACCTAAGGGAAGCGTAATTACTGCCGATAAAATAATAAGCTGCCAACCCCAAAAATGGATTTGGCTAAGTATATCGCTAAACATCCTTGCTTTGAGCAGGCGTTGCAGCGAATAATAAACGCCCATAAAAATGGCATTGCCCACAAAGGCAAATATTACCGCATTGGTATGTAACGGACGGATACGACCGTATGTAGTGTACTGGTTACCCATGTTGGCGGCCGGGTGATAAAGCTGAATGGCTACAATTAAGCCTACAGTCATGCCGATTATCCCCCAGATTACGGTAGCGATACCAAAATTCCGGACGATTTTGTTGTCATAGTAAAATTTTTCGGGCTGCATAAAATGTTATCTTTTTATGGGTGTAAAATTATTGAAGTGCAATGGGTGACAGAATGATGACAGTTTGCTTTAAAAGTGATTAGCATCACTTTTTATCGGCTTCAGCATCGTCATCATCAAGCAGGATACGCATAGATGGTGTGTACAGGTCATCATTTTGACCGCTGCGCTGCGCCCAGAAAAAGGCGGCTAAAAATATCAGCGCGAGCAAAACGCTGCAGCCAATTAAAAAATAAATGATGTTCATATGAGTTTTCGTTTTTTGGCTGCAAAATGGGTTGCCAGCGTAGTAAATGAAATAATGGTAACAGTACTCAATGGCATTAATATGGCGGCTATTAAAGGAGATAAATGACCGGTAACCGCGTAACTAAGGCCTATGATATTGTAAGTAAGGGAGATGAGGAACGACAGGCGGATGACGTTTACCGTATCTCTGGCAAAGCGAAGGAAAGCTGGCAGTTTGCTAAATGATTTTCCATCTAAAATAGCATCGCAGCCCGGCGAAAAGTTGTTTACATCATCTGTAACCGCTATCCCAGCATCGCTTTGTTTTAGTGCACCCGAGTCATTTAATCCATCGCCCAGCATTAAAACTTGTTTCCCTTTTTGCTGAAGCGCTTTTATAAACTCCAGCTTATCCTGGGGCGACTGGTTAAAATGCATGGCTTTATCGGCCTTAAAAAATTGTACCAGGTCTGTACGTTCATGATCATGATCGCCTGAAAGCAAAAACAGGTCATAGTTATTAGTTAGCGAGCCGATGTTTTCCATCCCCGCCCTGTATTCCTGCGCAAATTGAAAATACCCCAGGTAATGGTTATTAATCATGATATGCACACTGGTATTGCGCACGCCACCCTCGGCAAAGCCAAATACGAAGGCTCCGCTACCCATGCGTAAAGTATTGCTTTCTACAGTTGCTGTAATTCCCTTACCGGGAATCTCTTTATAATCTGCTACCGGCAGCTTTTTATAGTCGCCTAAAAATTGACAGATCATTCGGCTTAGGGGATGTATCGAGTTACGGCAGGCACTGTATATCAACTGTTTTTGTTTTTCGGTAGGCTGGCCTTGTATTACTACGCTTTTGCTGTTACCTGTTGATATAGTGCCGGTTTTATCCATTACAATAGTGTCAATGGCGGCCAGTTGTTCAACAATCCGGGTATTTTTAAGGTAAAAAAGGTTCCTGTCAAATATGCTTAGTGCCGCGGCCATGGTAAAGGGTGTGCTTAGGGCAAGGGCGCAGGGGCAGGCAATTATAAGTACGGCAGTAAAAGCATCAATTCCCCGCCGGTAATCGGTAAATAGCCAAGCCAATAATGCCCCAAATGCAATAATCAGCAGCGCTATTGTAAAGTATTTGCTAATTGTTTCACTAAAGGTCTTCGTCTTGCTATCCTGTTTCCGGGTAAAAGCTTCGTTATTCCAAAGCTGTGTAAGGTAGCTTTGCGATACCGGCTTCACTACTTCCAGCTCAATGGCATCGCCGGTTTGCCGCCCTCCCGCGTAAATAATTTCGCCCCATGTTTTATTTACAGGGATTGCTTCGCCGGTAACAAAACTAAAATCAATGAGCGCATCTCCTTTTAGCAGGATAGCATCAGCCGGAATAATTTCATTATGGCGTATCAATATCCTTTGGCCGGTAACAAGCTGTGCCAGGGGTATAGGTTTTTCAGTATCGCCGGTTAATACCTGTACTGCAACGGGAAAAAATGAGCGGTAGTCGCGCTCGAACGAAATATGGTGATATGTTTTTTGCTGTACAAATTTGCCCACCAGTAAAAAGAAAACCAGGCCGCAAAGGGTATCGGCATATCCGGCCCCGGTATGGGCTAATACTTCGGCTACGGTGCGAATGAAAAGTACAGCGATGCCCAGCGCTAATGGAAAATCAATATTGAGGGTCCTGGCTTTTAAATTATTAAAGGCAGAAACAAAATAATCGCGACCACAAAAAAATACCACGGGCAATGTGAATACTATATTCAGGTAGCCAAAAAAATGTTTAAAAGTTTGCTCAAAGGCCGAAAGGCCAAAATATTCGGGAAAGCTTAGCAACATAACATTGCCAAAGCAAAAACCGGCCACAGCTATTTTTTGAACCAGGTTGCCTTTATTGGCTGAGTTTTGCTTTTTGATAACATCCTGCAGACTGATTAATGGTTCGTAACCGATATCATAAAGCAACTCTACCAACTGTTGCAAGCTGCAAATACGATGATCAAAACGTACTATTAATTGCTTTTTTAAAAAGTCGACCCTGGAGTAATGTATGGCAGGGTTAAACCTGTTTAATTGTTCAAGCAGCCACAAACACGAGCTGCAATGAATGTGAGGTATATATAAAGTGATGATAGTGATATGCTCATCGGTATAATCCAACAAATCGTTAACTATAGATGATTCGCTTAAATAATCAAATCGTTTGCTAACCCGTGCCCGGGTTGCACCCGGGTGATCGTTGTAATTATAATAACTGCCAAGGCCGCTGCCTGCCAAAATCTGATACACACTTTTACAGCCCTGGCAGCAAAACTGTTTTTCATCGGCTATAAATGAGGTAGTTAAACATTCATCGCCGCAATGGTAGCATAATGTTTTAACAAGAATTGTGTCGTTCGTCATCTTTTTATTCTGGTTTATCAAAAGTCCATTTTAAGGGCGGGAGTTTAAATGATGGACGTTATGGGCTAATGTGACCCTCGTCATTTTTTGGGAGCATGAACGCTGATAGATTTGTAGTTGATGAATAGGCCGGAAACTTTTGATGTTAGGATGATTGATCCAGACACAACGCACGTTGATATTTTTGAAAAGCTAAGTGCGTTGGAGATTGGTCAATCAATAGTGATAAATCATGACCAAAACCCGCGGCCGCTTTATTTTCGTTTACTGGCAGAGTGTAAGTATGCGTTTGGCTGGGAAACACTGCATGATGGGCCCGAAGTTTGGCGTGTTCAGGTCACCAGGAAAACGGCCTGGGTAAATAATGAAACCATAGGCGATATAGTATCTAAAGATTACCGGCATGCCACGGTGTTTAAAAGGTTGGGCATTGACTTCAGCTGCAACGGAAAAAGGACGTTGGAAGAGGTTTGTCTTGATGATCATTTGGATATAAATGACCTGCGCCAGCAGCTGGCACAGTGCTTAAACCAGCCCATGATACAAACTATAAACCTATTAAGCTGGGCGCCTGCTTTTTTGTGCCGTTACCTTGTTAATCTAAATCACCAATACATCAAAATAAATACGCCATTCATAACCGAACTTGCCCAAAAAATGGCTGTTAGTTATGGAGAAAGCCATCCGCAGATTGGCCAAATTAGCACAATTTTTTTTAACGCGGGGAAGGTTTTGATGCATGATGTATCAATTGAAGAGTCCTCGTTGTTTCCGGATGTTGTAAAGCTATCCGAATGTTATGTTAAAGGACGTACGCTTGCAGAGGATGAAACGGGAGCTGTTTTAAGTGCTTTTTACGATATAATGGCTTCGCACGAAAAGATAGCAGCTGATTTTCGCCTTATCAGGCAGTTAACCAATAATTACCAGGTTCCACGTTATGTTTCTCCATCCTACAATATATTATACAAGCTTTTGCAGGACTATGAGGACGATTTGCTATTCAATTTTCATCTTGAAAACAATTTGCTTTTTCCTAAAGTGATAGCTATCCGCGATAAAATGCGATCAACCTAAATATTCCCTTAGTTACCTATTTATAAACACTGATGTCAAACAATTCTGCTCTTAAATATTTTATATTATGATTCACACATTTCATATCCCGGTTTTGGGCCTTGGTTACTCCATTGATACCCCGCTAAAAGTTGCCCGTTATGGCATATCGTCTGTTATATCTATTGTAGACGATGAGTTGATTGAAAGAATGCGGGCTTACCACAGCCAGCTAAATAATGAGCCCTATACCGCAATAACCAAAAAAGAACCTGATTACAGGGCAAAGCGGATTACTGCTTATCTCGACCTGGTTAACCTGTTGGCCTCGCGGCAGTTTGACCATTTGCGGGCCATGGACTTTGACAAAGGAAACGACCTTTGCCGGTATTTTGAGCTGCTGCCTGAGCAGTCAAGATTAAGGCAGGGGTATGACCTGATGCTCGATTATCCCGAAGGAATGCAAAAGAAATTATTTCAGCAAAGGCTGATTAAAGAGATGGAGCCGGGAAGCATTGATGTAAACATCATGTCGAAACTGGATAAAATGAATTACACCGCCAACGGCGATTACAGTGGTGATACCTTTACAGATGCCCTGGCAGCGTTGCGGGGCTTTGCAAATAGTAAACTCCGTTCGTCAATTATTTTATCGGCAGGTATGAACCCTCGTTTATATAGTTACCTGGAGGCTTTTCCCGTTTTTTTTCCTGACGATGACGGGCAACTGGCTAAAAAAGTTGTTTTAAAAGTAAGCGATTTCAGGTCTGCGTTCATACAGGCCAAATTTTTGGTTAAAAAAGGCTTGTGGGTATCTGAATTCAGGATAGAATCGGGCCTTAACTGCGGCGGGCACGCGTTTGCAACCGAGGGGTTTTTACTTGGGCCTATATTAGAGGAGTTTAAACAAAAAAGGCAGGAGATGCTTGACGAGCTGTTTAGTACTTACCAGGCCGTGTTGTTGCAAAAGCAAATAGTTATAGCCCACCCGCCAAAACAAAAGCTTACCGTACAAGGAGGTATTGGTACGGCGTATGAAAACCGGTTTTTGTTAGATTATTATGATATGGACGCTACCGGGTGGGGAAGTCCTTTTTTGCTGGTACCTGAAGTAACCAACGTTGATGAAAACACGCTTACCCAATTAGAAACCGCTACCGAAGATGATTTTTACCTAAGCGGATCATCGCCATTAGGGATTCAGTTCAACAACTTTAAAAAAAGTACCTCGGAAGAATTGAGAATGAGTCGTTTAGAAAGAGGCCGGCCTGGCAGCCCATGTGCTAAAAAGTATTTGGTAAGCAATACCGAGTTTACCGAAACACCGATTTGTACGGCCTCAAGAGAGTATCAGCATTTGAAAATTGAACAGCTGCAAACCCTGGAACTTACAGCCGACGAATATGAGCAGCAGTACCAGGCAGTTACCGAAAAAATATGCCTGTGCGAGGGGCTTTGCGCATCTGCTTATATAAAATACGATTTGTTAAAACCAAGGGAAAATAAAGCGGTTGCCATCTGTCCGGGCCCTAACCTCGCTTATTTTTCGCGGGCTTACTCATTGGATGAAATGGTGCAACATATTTATGGCGCCACGGATTTGCTTGATAAAATAAAGCGGCCGCACATGTTTATAAAGGAATTGAACCTTTATATCGATTATCTTCAAAACGATCTACAATCGCAACTGAAAGATATTACCGAAAAAAAGAAGAAACAATTGAGCAAATTTAAATTACAGCTGCAGGATGGAATTGCCTATTACAAAGAATTGTTCGCCAGTTCGGCAAATCAAACATCTGGTATAGTGCAGGATTGGATAAATGATTTGACCACTTCAGAAGAGCAGTTGAGCGGAATAGCCATATAGTTATAGCCAAAGTGGAATATATGGGCAGCCCTTTTTTGTGAGGGCTGCCTTTTTATTTATTAAATGTTCAGGGCCTTTTAGGTAATACCATAACCGGGATGGTTATATGGTGGGTTACGTGGCTACTTTGGCCGCGTTTAAAAAAAGATATCATTTGTTCTTTCGGCTGTTTAGCAACGGCCAACAAGTCTGCCCGTTTATTGGCTTTTAGCCATTCCCAATCTTTTTGATGCTTTATATCGGGTACACTACGAAAGTATACGCCTCCGCAACGCAGGTCGGTATAAAGTTTGCGGTTAATTTCTTTTTCCGCAGCTTTTGTATCATTGTCGGCTGGATTATTGTTCAGGTGAGCAACCATCAATTCGGCGTGGAAACCATCCATCAGGCTGCCAAGTTCTGCTATTGATAATATATCTCCGGCGTCCAGGGTAGTGGCAAATGCCATTTTTTCAATATTGCGCAGCGGGGTGTTTTGAGGCACTACCAAAACGGGTACAGTTGTCCAGTCTATTATCCTGCAGGATGCGTCGCTCATCATAAAAGATGCCAAGTCATCAGTTTCAAGCGGGGCCATAACAATCAAGGCTATCTCCGTATCGTTTATGATTTCTGTCATCAAATCTACCATATCCGTACTGCCGGTGTAAACAGATGTTTGCGGCATAAATGATCCCGGAAAAACCCGTTTCATTAAGTCGGCTTCCAATGTTTCTGAAAACGCTGCAAGCTTGCTATCAATCATCAATTCTTCGGGATAATCTTCTCCACTTAAAACCGGCTGCGCATGAAATATCGCCGGTACCAGTTGCAAGTGATAAAATTTAACATTAACCCTCATCTTTCTGGCAAGGTGTAACGCATACTTGGCCGCATGGGCAGATTTTTCTGAAAGGTCGGTCAAAACTGCTATGGTCTTCATTTAGTTATCTTTTAATACTGGAATAATTTTGCCGGATGCCATAATTCTTTCCGCATAGGTAAATAACTTATTTTTTGTTGCCTTTAAGGCATTCATAGCTTCGGTTAAGCCACTTGCCAGTTCACTGTATTTTTCAATAAAATGAAGGTCCATCGCTTCTTTCTCATTACCTACAAACGGTTTAAGAAATACGAGAAATGCAGGTATATCGGATTTAAGACTATCGATTTTTTTTGCCTGTTTGGATACTTCCTGTTCAAATTCTTCCTTTTTTATCATCATATCAGGAGTAAGTTCAGCGTTGTTATATTTACAAAGAATGTTATTAAAAAAACGGATTTCATCCTCCATAAAACAAACATCTTTCATCCACTGGCCGGCTAAAATATAAAGCTCCTGTATTTCATCTTCTAACCCGGTATCGGGGGTTAACTTATTCATGGCGGTAATTTTTATTAAAGTAAGTGTTAAGATTTTTCAGGTATTACTAATAATGGTAAAGCAATGTGCCCTGCCATTTTTTTAGTATGGCTGCCGGTAAACAGCGAGGCAAGTAAACCACGATGGTGGTGCACCATAGCCAGCATATCAACATTCCCGTAGTTACATAACCAGTTAAGCCCGGTTTCGGTTGGGGCCTGTTTAATAATTAATGAACCTGTTTTGGCATATCCTGCAATTTGTTTAACCTCTTGCACCATTTCGGTCAGGTATAATCCTGCTTCGGCGGTGTCTTCGCCTTCGTGGCAAATGTGTATCAATTGTATGGTTGCATTTAATAAAGTTGCCAGCGGCAGTATGCCTGTAATGGTCGTAAAATCTTCGGCCTTATGTTTCATATCAAGTGCAATAGCAATGGTTTTAATATGGGTATACCTGAAGCCCGATGGGATAAGCAATAATGGGGTTGGTGTGGCATCAATCATATTGCGTGCATGGTTACCAAGCATTAAGCTGCTTATGCCCCCGGCGCCATGTGTTCCGGCAACTATCAAGTCAGCATGATCCTGCTCGGCCAGTGTTTTTAACACATCAGTAGCTGTGCCTGGTTGGGCCTTAAGGCTGATGTGGGGTTTAAAATCGCCATCGGCGTGTTGTGCTTCAAGTGCTTTTTTTAGCAGCTTTAGTTCGGCTAGTGCGCCTTCTTCAATAACGTGATATTCTTCCATAGGCCACACAATTACGCCTGCTTGCGGAATTTCGGCGGGGATTATCATCGCTGTGCATATTTCTATATCGCTTTTGGTTTGCACTGCCAGCTTGTAACCAAAAATGGCGGCATTTTTGGCATTCTCTGAAAAATCGGTACCAATCAATATTTTTTTCATGGCTTTTACTGTTTAATTATTTTGAGTAAAGCTCAGGAAATGAGGGTGTTTAAAAAGTGACGCCTGTCACTTTTTATTATGATGCTATATCATTTGAAGCGCTAACCTGCACCTGTGGAATTGTTGTGGCGAAACTAATTTTGAACCCGAATGACTGATATCACCTATGATTATGCCCGCTGTCATTTATTATAATGCACAGCAAACTGATATTTGATAACAACTTAAAGTTTTGGTTATGAATACAATACTGGTGCCTACAGATTTTTCTCCCTGCGCGGTAAATGCAAGCCATTATGCCTTACAGCTGGCCGCAGGGCTAAGGGCTGGTGTGCACATTTGTCATGCTATATTATTGCCTGTGCAAACATTGGTAGCCAATCCCGATGCTTGGGCAACAGCCGACTACTCGCACCTGGAAACAGCCAGCATGGATGCCTTAAGCGTTACCGCGATTGAAATGGAGCATGAGATGGCGCGTGAACTTGCCCCTAACGCGGGCAATTTTAAACCCCATGTTGGTTATTCGTGCCAAATGGGTTTGGTAGCCGATGTAGTTGGCAATATTGTTCAGGAAAGGCGGCTATCGTTGGTTGTAATGGGGATGTCGGGTGCGGGCGCATTGAGCAGGCTGTTCATGGGCAGTAATAGCCGGTCGGTAATTGATCATGCAAAATTCCCGGTGCTGTTGGTGCCGCCTAAAGTTAAATTTAAACCCTTTAAAAAAATAGCTTTCACTACCGATATGCTGGCCGGAGATATTGATGTATTAAATTCTGTTGCCGAAATAGCTAAATATTTCAATGCCGAAATTTTGATTGCACACATTACCAGCCAGGATAAGGATGCCCATTTGGATGATAAGCAGGTGAATAAATTTTTAAGTGACGTAACGGATAAAATTAACTATCCCAAAATTTACTACAGAAACATAAAAAGCGCCGACGTAGATCAGGGACTTGATTGGATATGTAAACACGGACAAATTGATATGATTGCTACCGTGCACCGGCGACAAAATTTTTTAGAACGAATTTTTTCAGGTAGCTACACACAAAAACTTGCTAAGCATATCGGCATGCCCTTATTGGTTTATCCGGCAATTGCTGCGGTAAAATAATATTTAGCCGCTCCCGCTAAATCAAAACAACTTACCAACCGGAATAGTTGCCGTGATTGGCCGGGTACCTTTTATAAACCGGAAAGTTGATAAATATTTTTTTTATTTCAACATTAAGTGTAGCTTACACAATTAAACTAAAACCAGTTGAACCTAAAATTCGTGGCCGTAATGGTTTCATGCCGATTTGCAAATTGGTAACTTGCGGTTATGTTATTGTGTGTTATTGGGCAGTATGGAGTGCAGTTGACGCCTGATTTTTTATGAAGAAAATAATTATACTATTTGCTTTACTGATTTTTGCGCTTTGGGGTTATGCCCAATCACCTATAAAAAATAAGGTGCTTAAATATTCGTTAAAAGATGGGCTTTCTTTTGGCATCGTAAATAGCATTACGCAGGATAATAAAGGGTTTATGTGGTTTGCCACCAATGAGGGGCTTAACCGTTTTGATGGTACCACCTTTAAGGTTTTCAGATCTCGCCAGGGCGATTCAACTTCATTGGCAAGCAACTTTGTACAAAGTATAATTTTAGGAAAACAAGGATATATCTGGGTTTCGTCCAGGAGCGGCCTGAGCAGGCTTGATACCCGTACCGAAAAATTCTCGCATTATAAATTCACGTATGGCAATAATGTTAAAAATGCCGTAAACAACATTACCAAAAGTACCAACGGTAACCTTTGGATAGCATCATATGGCGTAGGCTTTTCCTATTTTAATACGCAAACGTTAAAATTTAAAAATTACAACAGCAAGTCGCTGCCGGGGTTGTCAAGTTACCGGATAACCGCCTTGCTCGAAGATTCAAAAGGTTTGCTCTGGTTAGGTACAGATAATGCCGGTATCAATATAGTTAATCAAAAAAATGGCGTAGTTGCCAATAAGACAAACCAGCCTGTGCCTGTAAACAACTTTATGGTAGGGCGCATAAACGATATTTTCGAAGACCATTTTCACAATGTATGGATAGCTACAGGCAAGGGTATTATATATTATAACCGCGATAAAAACACGTTTTCGCAATTGCAAACTGCCCAGCCTGCTTTTAAAAATAAAAGATATTTATCCATAATTGAAGATGGCAGTAACCAGTTGCTTGTTGGCTTACAGGATGGCGGCGTGTACAAGGTTTTAACAGACCGGGACCCAACGTCAATAAATTTTTCGCTTTTGCCAATTACCGGCGATGATGATCATTACATAACACAACGTTCTGTTCAAACCCTGTTTATAGATAAGGACAAAAATACCTGGCTTGGCACCTATGATGATGGTATTGGAATGATAAGTAATATCAAGGCGCGGTTTACTAATATCCAAAAGAAAAGGGTTGAGAAAAGTGGCGAGAGTTGGGTCCGGTTTTACGGAATGTGCCAGGACGGCGATGGCTATTTATGGCTTGGTACCGATGGCGACGGTATTTTTAAAATGCGGACCGATGGAAGCCTGGTTAAACAATACAAAGCCAACAACCGCCCTGGAGGCCTTACGGATAGTGCTTTTTTGTACGGCTATACGGATAGAAATAAGAATGTTTGGTTTGGTACCTACGCCAGGGGACTTTTTTTATACAATAAAAAAACAGATTCGTTTACAAATTTTAGCCATGACGCAGCAGATAATAAAAGTATCGGGGGGAATGATGTAAGAGCTATTTACCAGGATATACATAAAAATTTGTGGGTTGGTACCAACGGAGGTGGGTTGAGCCTTTTTAATCCTGCTATCAAAACGTTTACCAATTACACCCCGGCCAACAGTGGCTTTGGGTCATATGACGTACGGGCCATAGCCGAAGACGAAAAAGGGAATTTGTTTGTAGGTACCTATGGTAATGGATTGATATACTATGATGTTGCGCAAAAAAAGTTTTCGCGGCTGTTTAAGGATGATGCCGAAAAAAGGAATTTCCCGAGCCAGATCATTTTTTCACTTTATCCTGACAAGAAAAATCAATTATGGATAGGCACCGAAGGCGATGGACTGATTGTATATAATCTTAAGTCAAAAACGTTTAAAAAATTCAATGAAAAAAACGGACTGGCAAACAACACCATAAATGCTATAAAAGAAGCAGGTAATGGCACGGTTTGGATTAGCACCAACCAGGGTTTATCATGTATCGACACTTATACCAATAAAATAATCAACTACGATAAATCGGATGGATTACAATCAGGGCAATTTAATGCCGGGTCGGTTGTAATGGATACCGTGGGTAAACTGATGTATTTTGGCGGAACTGAAGGGCTTAATATTTTCGATCCCGAAAAAGTAAACCAAAATCATTACAAATCGCCGATAATGATAACCGGTTTGCAGATTTTTGATAAGCAGATAGAGGTAGGCATCCAGGGCAAGGACGAAACCGTATTATCAAAAACCATTAGTGAAACTGCTCAACTGACGCTTCAGCCAGACCAATCGGTGTTTTCAATTCAATACACTGCTTTAAATTATGTTTATCCTCAAAAAGGCAATTTTGCGTATCGGCTGGATGGGCTTGATAAATCATGGAACTATGTGGGTAACCAGCGGTCGGCAACCTATCGTTACCTGGGGGCCGGCGATTATGTTTTTAAGGTAAAAGCAGCCGACCAGAACGGTATCTGGATGGATGATTATGCAACATTGCATATAAAAATTTTGCCGCCATGGTACAAAACATGGTGGGCTTATTTATGCTACCTGGCTACAATAGGAGTTATTATTTATTACTATATACAATATAGGGCCAACCAGTCGAAGCTAAAATATGATATTAAAATAGCTCAGCTCTCGGCCGAAAAAGATAAAGAGCTGAATGAGCGGAAGCTTTCGTTTTTTACCAATATATCCCACGAATTCAGAACGCCGCTAACCTTAATTATTAACCCTGTAAAGGATATGCTGTTTGGTCCGGCAGATAAGGGCGATGTGGGCAACCTGCACATTGTTTACAGAAATGCCAGGCGGCTGTTAAGCCTTGTTGACCAGTTACTGCTGTTCAGAAAAGCAGAAAGCGATACCGATAAACTAAAATTAGTTAAGCTAAATATTGTAAACCTATGCCGCGAAGTTTTTTTATGCTTTAACCACCAGGCCAAAACAAAACAAATACAGTTTGATTTTATAAGCCAAACAGACGCGATTGAAATATTTGCCGACCGCGAGAAGATAGAGATTGTTTTGTTTAATTTGATATCAAACGCCCTTAAGTTTACACCGGAGCGCGGCGCTGTAAGCTGTACGGTAATAAACGAAGCCGACAACGTAAGGATTGAGATACGTGACAACGGCTGCGGCATAACCGAAGGCACGGGCGAGCAACTATTTAACAGGTTTTACCAGGTTGAAAATGCTGCCCCCATGGCAGGTGGGTTTGGTATTGGCTTGTACCTGGTTAAAGTGTTTGTTGAAAACCATAAGGGTAAAATTGCTTATGAAAGTAAACCCGGTAGCGGCACCGTTTTCAATATTTGTTTATTAAAGGGGAAAGCCCATTTTGGGCAGCAATTTGTTTTTGAGGATGTTGCCGAAACCTCCGTTTTTTTAGATGAACTGATAGAAAATAAAGGGGAGTTAACACCGGATGCCCCAGGTGGTAAACAGGCAAAAGCCAAAAATGCCGATCCGCTGAGCTCTGATACCAAAACCATGCTGCTTATAGAAGATAATCAGCAAATCCGCGATTACCTAAAGCAAATATTTAATGATGACTTTGAGATTTTTGAGGCGGACAATGGTACAGATGGGCTTGCGCTGGTTTATCAGCTTGTGCCGGATATTGTTATCAGCGATGTAATGATGCAGGGTTTAAGCGGTATCGAAGTTTGCCATAGGGTGAAGGAAGATCCTATTTTAAATCACATACCGGTAATTTTGTTAACGGCAAGTTCATCTGCCGAGATAAAATTAAAAGGCATTGAAGGCGGCGCCGACGATTATATTACAAAGCCATTTGAAAAAGAAATATTAATAGCCCGTGTTAACGGCATTTTGAAAAGCAGGAACAACCTGCAAAAATACTTTTATAACGAGATAACCCTCAAATCAAACGATCTGAAGATATCGCAGGAATACAAAGAGTTTTTAGAAAAGTGCCTGGTTATTGTAGAACGACATTTAACCGACCCCGAGTTCAGTATAAAAACACTGGCTGCCGAAATAGGGATGAGCCATTCCAATTTGTACCGGCGTATTAAGTCTATTTCGGGGCAATCTGCCAATAGTTTTATCCGGTTTATCCGGTTAAGGAAGGCCGCCGAGATCCTGTTAACTACCGATAGCACCATTTATGAAACCGCCTATAAAGTAGGCCTAAATGACCTTAAATATTTCAGGGAACAGTTTCATAAGCTGTTTGGAGTAAACCCGTCAGATTACATCAAAAAATACCGAAAACCATTCCATAATAATTACAACGTAAACCGCGATGTAATTAAAGAAAATTGATGGTGATTAATTTACCCCCTAAGCAAAACCCGCTTAAATCACGTATTTAAGCGGGTTTTGCTTATTTACCCCCTATTTAATTGAGAATTTACCCCTCACTCAATTTTGCTATTTAACCCCATTTTGGCCTTACCAATTAACCGGAGATAAATCGTAATTCATTACCGGCAATTTTAATAACATGTAAAAAGCTTTGTAAAATCATGAGTTTACAAAGCTTGATGCAGCTGTTTTAATTGCCCGGAAAATGCGTTCGATCGACATCCTGAATTTAGAAAACCCAGTAAAATATGAAATCAAATTTACACGTAAAGCATTCCCCTCACCGGAAAAGATTACCCCGGCTTTTCTTATTAGCCACAAGTATGGCCATTGCTTGTTTAACTACTACTGCAATACCAACCCAGGTATATGCGGGAGTTAAAAACGTTAACAAGCAAGACCTTAAAATAAGCGGTGTTGTAACCGACGAAAAAGGTGAAACCCTGCCAGGCGTATCAGTAACTTTAAAAGGTACTACTACCGGCGTTATTACCGATATTAACGGTAAGTTTACACTAAACGTGCCCGATGCTTCGGCCACATTAGTTTTTACCTATATCGGTTATACCAGGCAGGAGGTACCCGTTAACGGCCAAACAATTATCAACGTAAAATTAGAGGCCGATGCAAAATCACTAAACGAAGTTGTGGTTGTTGGTTACGGCACACAAAAGAAAGCTACATTAACCGGTTCTATTTCCCAGGTTAAGGGCTCGGAATTGGTTAAAAGCCCGCAGCCCAACCTTTCAAACGCATTAGCCGGAAGATTCTCAGGCGTTATTGTTAACAACCGCAGCGGCGAGCCTGGATACGATGGATCAAACATCACCATTCGTGGTTTGGCTACTACCGGAAGCAACAACGTGCTGATAGTGGTTGACGGCGTGCCAGGCCAAATAGGTGGTTTGGAAAGGCTTGATCCTAATGACATCGAAAGTATGTCGGTGTTGAAGGATGCATCGGCGGCCATATACGGTAACAGGGCGGCAAATGGTGTTATCCTGGTTACCACTAAACGTGGTAAATCGGGTAAGCCAACCATTAACTACAGCTTTAACCAGGGCTTCAGTTCGCCAACGCGTTTGCCAAAAATGGCCGATGCTGCAACTTATGCCCAAATCATGAACGAGATAAGCCTTGACTCGAATCCTGGCGGAGGCCCAAACCAGTCATACTCGGCAGACCAGATTCAGAAATTTAAAGACGGTTCAGATCCATTAAATTACCCTAATACCGATTGGGAAAAGCAAACACTTAAAAGCACTGCCTTACAAAATCAGCATAGTCTTTCGGTTGCCGGTGGTAGCGAAGATGTAAAATACTTTGTTTCCTTGGGTACCATTTACCAGGATGGCTTATACAAAAATGGTGTTACCAAATATCACCAGTATAATTTCCGTTCAAATATTGATGCTAATGTTACCAAACGTTTAAAAGTAGGCTTGTCACTTTCAGGCAGGGAAGAAGACAGGCAGTTTCCTGAAGTAGGCGCCGGCGATGTATTCCGTTCTGTGTATCGCGCAAAACCAATTGTTGCAGCCTACTATCCAAACGGATTGCCAACAACAGGTATCGAAAACAACAACCCGGCCGTTCAGGTAACCGATATAGGTGGTGTTAACAATAACCCTACCCAGGTGTTTAACGGTATTTTAAAGGGCAGCTACGCACTTCCGGGTATTGAAGGTTTGTCTTTGGATGGTTTCTTTTCTGTTGATAAATCGTATGCGTTTGACAAAAACTTCAGTAAGCCTTATATTCTGTACAGCTATGATGCCAATGCAAAAACTTACAACAAAAATGTGGTTGGCGGTAATAACAACGCTCCAACACTGTTTGAGTCGCAAACTAACCAGGCATTACTTACCTCAAACATTAAGCTGAATTATGCACGCAAATTTGGCAAGCACGATGTAAATGCTTTTGTTGGTTACGAGCAAAGCAAAAATCACCTTGAATATTTTGATGCCACGCGCTACAACTATTTATCATCACAACTGCCCGAGCTTTCACAGGGTGGCAGTGCCGCAACAGATTACCTGAACTCGGGCTATAGCTCAAACTATAACCGTCGTAGTGTAATCAGCCGTTTAGCATATGCCTTTGATGAAAAATACTTATTTGAAGGCCAGCTTCGTGCTGATGGTAGTTCGATATTCCCTTCTGGCAAGCAATGGGGTTATTTCCCATCGGCATCAGTAGGATGGAGGATCACCAAAGAAAATTGGTTTAAAGACAATGTTAGTTTTTTTGATGATCTAAAACTAAGGGCATCGTACGGTTCGTTAGGTAACGACAACGTAAACGGCTTCCAGTATTTTGACAATTATGTTTTGGTTAACAACGGTTTTGTAGCCAGCGTTCCGGGCAGCGGGTCAAATACCATTCAGCCAAACGTTAACCTGGTAAAACTGGCTAACCCTAACATTACCTGGGAAGTTGCCAAAAAGCTGGATATTGGTGTAAATGCTACATTCCTGCACGACTTTACAGTTGAGGCCATATACTTTAAACAAAAACGTTCTGACATCCTTGCTGCAAGGAACGCGTCGTTGCCAGGTACTTCGGGTATCGTAAATCCATATGGTTCTGATCCTTTGGTTCCGTCGGAAAATATTGGTAAAGTAAACAGCGAAGGTTTTGAGGCAACCCTGGGCTATAATCACACCACTAATAAATTTAGCTGGGGTGTAAGCGGCAACATAACCTATGCTAAAAGCAAGATTGTTTTTATTGATGAAGCCAGTGGTGCTTTAAGTTATCAGCGCCAAACCGGCAGGCCTTTGAATACTTACCTGCTTTACAATGCCATAGGCATTTTCCGTACCCAGGCAGATCTTGACAGTTATCCGCATGTTACCGGCGCCAAAATTGGCGACTTAAAATACCAGGACTTTAACGGCGACGGTCAAATAAATGCCGATGACCAAACACGAACCAAATACGGTAACATCCCACAAATTACTTATGGATTTACGCTGAATGCGGCTTACAGCAATTTCGATCTTTCGGTATTGTTTTCAGGCCAGGCGCAGGTTAGTCAATATGTTTTACCTGAATCGGGAAGTATTGGTAACTTTTACAGCAGCTGGGCCGATAACAGGTTTAACGCCTCGAATCCAAACGGAACCTATCCAAGGGTAACAGATCGTGCATCTAACGCTATCAGCGGCGGCCAGTACAACAGTACGTTTTGGCTTAATGATGCTTCGTTCTTCAGGTTGAAAAACGTTCAGTTGGGTTATAACTTCAATACAGCTTTCCTTTCAAAAATTAAAGTAGGCGGCTTAAGGGTGTATGCAAGTGCGTTCAACTTGTTCACCATCACCAAGGTGAAGGATTATGACCCTGAAGGAACCAGTGGCAGCGGTCAGTTTTATCCGCAGCAGCGAATTATCAACTTAGGTGTTAACGTTAAATTTTAATTAGCAAACAATCATGAAACTACAATATAAAGCCCCGCTGTATTTAATGGTGTGTGGTATGCTGGGTACAACAGCGTGTAAAAAAAATATATTAGATGTGCAGCCTACCGATAGGATTGCTACATCTGCCATTCAATCGGACACGGCTGTATTCGAGGCTTATGTAACCAATCGTTATATCGGTGCTAAGTTACAGGATAAAGAGGGCGATGGATCAAACCCGGGTTTTGGCCGCGGTTTTGAATACAGTATGTGGAGTTCCCTTACCGATGAGTCTATTTATAATAACGATGATGCTACCTGGCTCATACAGCGCGGGCAATTGGCACCCGAAAATTTAGGCGGAGCGGGCGTGCTTTGGGCCCGGAGTTACCGTAGTATAAGGGAATGTAACTATGCTTTAAGCATTTTACCAAACCTGCCTTTAAGCGCCGGGCATAAAACACATATTGAAGGTGAGTTGAAATTTATCAGGGCGTTCCGTTACCAGGACCTTATCCGTAATTACGGCGGGGTGGTGCTAATGGGCGACAAGGTGGTGAACCTGGGCGATAATTTACAGGATCCATCCCTATTCAAAAGAGCAACCATTAAAGAAAGCATTGATTATGTTACAGCTCAGCTTGATGATGCCGCTGCTAAGCTTCCTTTAAATAATGACGGAACCTGGTTGTTAGGCCGTGCTACCAAAGGTGCTGCATTGGCTTTAAAATCACGACTAAAGCTTTATGCTGCAAGTCCGTTGTATAATGCCGGTACATGGGCCGATGCTGTAACAGCAGCGCAAGCGGTTATCAGCCTTAATAAATACGGCATTTATACAGGTGGCTATGATAATATGTTTTTAGTTAACGAAACCAACGAAGTTATTTTCGAGCGTCTGTACACCAAAAATGCCAACCATACCCACATGGAAATTGCCAACGGGCCAAATGGCTATGGAGGTTGGGCTGGTAATACGCCGCTGCAAAACTTAGTTGATGATTATGAGATGGATAATGGTAAAGCAATTACCGATCCTACATCAGGATACGATCCAACACATCCTTACGATCATCGTGACCCAAGGTTTGATGCAACTGTATTACACAACGGATCCCCATACAGAGAGCGTACTGTTGAAGCATTTATTCCGGGGGGAAGAGATAGTAAAGATGGTGACAGTAACTGGAATACCACTAAAACAGGTTATTACCTGCGCAAGTATATGGACGATGCTTACCCGCTTCAAAACCCATGGGGTAATGCCGGGTTCCATCCATGGATCTATTTCCGCTATGCCGAAATCCTGCTAAACTTTGCCGAAGCAGCCAATGAAGCTTACGGAGCCGATGTTATTCCGGTTGGTTCAACTATGTCGGCAAGGCAGGCTATCAATATGATCAGGGCAAGGCCGGGTGTTAATATGCCTGCATTAGCCGCCGGATTAAACCAATCACAAATGCGCGATGCTGTTAGATACGAAAGGCGTGTTGAGCTGGCATTTGAAGAACATCGCTTTTATGATGTACGCCGTTGGAAAATTGCCGATGTTACCGAAAACAAGCCGGCGGGAGGTGTAATAATCACCAAAAATGCCAATGGTACATTTTCATATACGCCTAAAGTGGCATTGGATGGACGCAGTTTCCAAACCAAACATTATTGGTTGCCAATACCACGCACCGAGATACAGGCATCTGGTGGTCAGTTGCAGCAAAATGCAGGTTACTAAAAATAACCTCACCTAAATCCTCTCCAAAGGAGAGGACTTAAAAAATGGGCTAATCAAGAACCCTCTCCTTTGGAGAGGGCAGGGTGAGGCTAAACAGAAGGGAGTATTACTTGCTCCCTTCTGTTTTAACGGGGCTAAAAAACTACATCAATCATGAAAAAAATATTTAGTTTACTAATCGCAGCGGGTATTTTAATAACCGGCTGTAAAAAAGATAATAGTCCTGCAACTCAACCTGTAAAAACAGAGGTGACCACTCCGGATAAGCCCCTCACTGTTGATTCAACCCCGGCAAGCGCGCTAAAAGGGGTTAACTGGGCTTGCGATGGTGATAACTTTAGCGATGGGATATTGGTTTTAAGCGGCCTGGCATCAACCGATAGTTATGCCACCGTATCGGCAAAGGCCGATGCTGTAATATCAGGCCTTCAAACCAACACAGGTGCAAATACGCTGCGGTTGCCGGTAAATTACCCAACAGTATCACAAACCTGGTGGAACTCCTATACAGGAGTAATTGATAAAGCCCTGAGCAAGGGTATGAACGTAATATTAGGTTGCTGGGAGTCAAAGTCGGCTGCGGACGGGGTAATAGATAATACAACCCAGTTTTGGTCTATGTGGCAAACCATCGTCAATAAATATGGCAGCAACACACACGTTTACTTCGAGATATTTAACGAGCCTCATGGTTATACCTTAAGCGCGTGGACAACCATTTGCGCGCAATGGCTAAGCAATTATCCATCCATACCACAAGGGCGCATTTTGGTTAGCGGTACTTCCTACTCGCAGGATATTACCGGCGTTGGGGCCGATAGCCGTTTTAGTGGTTGCTTGTTATCTATACATGATTATACTTTTTTCAGCAACGGCACCAACACCACTGCCGCGCAATGGGAAAGCAGGCTGCGGGGCAATATCGGCAGCTACAGCAGCCGAGCGGTATTAACCGAGTTTGGCGTACCCATGACAGGCGGTAAAAACTACACAGGTGCGATAGGCGGCGATCAGGAGATTGCTTACCTGCAGGGTTTAACCAACCAGGTTAGGGCATTTGGTATGGGCAGCGTTTACTGGCCGGGTATCCGCACCGGCGATAGCTACGCCATGGAAACTTTGGGCGGTACAGGTACAAGCCTCACCGTTTCAAACACCAATGCTTCGGGTTTAAGCCGGCTAAAATATGGCTGGGGCGTGGGCGCAGGTGGTACCGATACCTTTTACCCAACAGCTTACTACCGTTTGTTAAACGTCAACAGCGGTTCGGCTTTAGATGTAAATGGCTCGTCGACAGCTAATGGCGCGGGTATAATACAATGGCCGCAAAACGGAGGCAATAACCAGCAATGGATAATAACCAGCAATGGCGGCGGGTACTACAAAGTAACCAACCGTAACAGTACACTGGCACTTGATGTTAACAGCGCATCAACTGCCAATGGCGCAAGCATTATTCAATGGCCGTGGAATGGCGGCAATAACCAACAGTGGCAGTTTACAGCCGTAACCGATGGCGTTTACAAAGTAATTAACCGCAATAGCGGGCTTGTGTTGGATGTTAATGGCGGCGTAACCACCAATGGTGCCGGCATTATTCAGTGGCCATGGAATGGCGGTAATAACCAGCAATGGCAAATTGTACAACAGTAGATTTAAAGTTCTGAGTCTTGAGTGTTGAGTTCTGAATTTTGAGTAATGAGTATTTGGTCTTAAGCCGCAAATTTGATTTGTTGTTTTTTGACTCGATACTCATAACTCAACACTTTAAACAAAAAATAATACGGTTACTAAACATGAATATTAAAAACGTCATCTGCTTTTTTTTACTGGTAACGCTTCCGGCGGGTTTGTTTGCGCAAGATAAATCCAGGCCGATATTGTTTAATTCGGGATGGGGGTTCCATAAAGGGGATATTACCAATGGCGATAAAGGCGGCGCAGCCGGTGTTTTATGGAAAGCCGTTGATTTGCCGCACGATTGGAGTATTGAAGGGCCCTTTAGTGAGGACTGGGCCAGCGCCACGGGCTATTTACCCGGCGGCATAGGCTGGTACAAAAAGACATTTAATGCCGAAGCCGGATGGCAAGGCAAACAGGTTTACATTTATTTTGATGGCGTTTACAAAAAAAGCGAAGTTTGGATAAACGGCCATTACCTGGGCAAGCGCCCCAACGGATTTATTCCGTTTCAGTATGAACTTTCAAAATACCTTAATTACAAGGGACAAAATATAGTAACTGTAAAGGCAGATCATAGTGAGTTTGCCGATTCAAGGTGGTATACCGGTTCTGGAATCTACCGCAACGTTTACCTGGTGGTTAAGAACCCGGTTCATGTTGATCTGTGGGATGTGGCTTTTACTACGCCAAAAATATCTGCAGATAAAGCGGACATCAACGTAAAAGTAAACATCAGCAACAGCACAGCAACCCAGGCAGCTATCGGCATTAAAATAAACCTGGTTGATAATACCGGTAAAATTGCCGCAGCTATACAAAAGCAGGTTAAGGTAAAACCTGGCAAACACGAAACAAGTTTTGATGCCGAAATATCGTCTCCCCGTTTATGGGATGTCGAACACCCGGAACTATACCAATTACAGGTACAGCTAAGCCGCAACGGCAAACAAATTGATGCTGTAAACCAGGCGGTAGGTATCTGGAACATCCGTTTTGATAAAGATAAAGGGTTCTTTTTAAATGATAAAAGTACCAAACTAAAAGGCGTATGTATCCATGACGATGCCGGTGCTTTGGGCGTAGCCGTTCCGCAAGAAGTTTGGGTGCGCCGTTTAAAAATATTAAAAGACGCCGGCGTTAACTCACTGCGTCTGAGCCATAACCCCCACGCCGATTATTTATACGACCTGTGCGATAAAATGGGCTTCTTAGTAATGGATGAAGCATTTGACGAGTGGGAACTGGGCAAAAATAAGTGGGTTAAAGGATGGAATGTAGGCACCCCATCTAAAGATGGCTACCACGAATATTTTAAAGAATGGGCCACGCGCGATCTATCCGATATGGTATTACGTGCCCGCAACCATCCGTCCATTATTATGTGGAGTATTGGTAACGAAATAGATTATCCAAATGATCCATACACCCACGAAGTATTAAACACAGGAAAAAACCCGCAGATTTATGGCAAAGGCTACCTGCGGGATCATCCTGCTGCAAGTGGGTTAACCGTAATTGCCAAACAGCTGGTTAAAGCTGTTAAGGCAATTGATACTACCCGCCCGGTTACTGCAGCGCTTGCGGGCGTAGTGATGTCGAACGAGGTAGGTTACCCGGAAGAACTTGATGTTGTAGGCTATAATTACCAGGAGTACCGTTACGCCGATGATCATAAAAAATATCCCAACCGCATTATTTATGGCAGCGAGAACGGCATGCAACGACAGGCCTGGATTGCGGTTGACAGTAACGAATACATATCTGCCCAATACCTTTGGACGGGGATTGATTACCTGGGCGAGGCCGGTAAATGGCCGCAGCGCAGTAATGGCGCCGGGCTTATTAACCTGGCAGGCTTTAAAAAGCCCGAATACTTTTACAGGCAAAGCCTTTGGGCTGATAAGCCGATGGTTTTTATTGGCGCCAAGCCTATTACGCAACAGGAAGATAAAGGTATCTGGAGCCACAAAGCCATTGAGCCCGTATGGAACTGGCCGGCCGGCAGTAAAATAAGGGTTGATTGTTTTACCAATTGTCAGGAATCAGAATTGTTTTTAAATGGCAAATCGCTCGGTAAAATTTCACGCGCCGATGCTAAAGGCCAAATACCATCATGGGCGGTTGATTATGAGCCGGGCGAACTACTGGTAAAAGGCTATAATAACGGAATTGAAGCAGCCAGCTACACTTTAAAAACAGCCGGTGAGGCTTCTGATATCAAAATAATTGCCGATGGCACAATATTTAACACCAAAACAAAAGGATTAAGCCAGGTAGAGGTACAGGTTACCGATAAAAATGGAGTCTTGGTAGCTAATGCCGACAATGAAGTTGTGGTAAAGCTAACCGGTCCCGCTAAATTATTGGGATTAGAAAGCGGGAGTACCACCAGTCATGAAAACTATCAGTCAAATACCAGCAAGGTTTTGAAAGGCCGCCTGTTGGCCTATATACAAACAACCGGCAAGCCGGGCAAAACTACCGTGCAGTTTAGCGCTGCCGGGCTTAAGTCTGCATCAATCACTTTAACCACAAAATAGCTTCTATCGTCAACCCTAATAAACAATTGCCTGCATTTTTTTAATTTATGAAATTTTTTAAACTATTAATTTTACCCGTTATTCTACTATGTGGCATCAGCGCGAATGCGCAAATGGCCAAACATACTTTTGCATTAACCGATAGCACATTTTTGCTGGATGGCAAACCATTGCAAATTATATCCGGCGAAATGCATTACCCCCGCGTACCGCGCGAAGCCTGGCGCCAGCGTATGAAAATGGCAAAAGCAATGGGGTTAAACACAATAGGTACTTATGTTTTCTGGAATGTTCATGAACCACAAAAAGGGCATTTTGATTTTACCGGTAATAATGATGTAGCCGCGTTTGTAAAAATGGCGAAGGAAGAAGGCTTGTGGGTTATTTTACGCCCAAGCCCGTACGTTTGCGCTGAATGGGAATTTGGCGGATATCCTTACTGGCTGGAAAAAGAAAAAGGCCTGGTAGTGCGCAGTAAAGAACCGACATATTTAAAAGAATATGAGCAATATATTAAAGAGGTGGGCAAACAGCTTGCCCCCTTACAGGTAAACCATGGCGGCAACGTTTTAATGGTGCAAATAGAAAATGAATACGGATCATACTCCAACGATAAAGATTACCTGGCGCTAAACCGTAAAATGTTTATCGACGCCGGTTTTGATGGACAGCTATATACCTGCGACCCTGAAGCTGCTATTAAAGACGGGCACCTTCCCGGGTTACTGCCGGCGATTAACGGTGTTGATGACGTGGCAAAAGTAAAAAGGCTGATTAAAGAAAACCATGATGGTAAAGGCCCGTTCTTTATTGCTGAATGGTACCCAGCCTGGTTTGATTGGTGGGGAACAAAACACCATACCGTACCTGCAGAAAAATACCTGGGTAAATTAGACTCGGTTTTGGCCGCAGGGCTTTCTATCAACATGTACATGTTTCATGGTGGCACAACCCGTGGCTTCATGAACGGCGCCAACTACAACGACAAGGATCCCTATGAGCCGCAAATTAGCAGCTATGACTATGATGCCCCGTTAAATGAGGCTGGTAATGCTACCGATAAATATAATAAGTTTAGAGAGGTAATCAAGAAACACCTTCCGGCCGGCCAAACACTGCCTGATGTACCAGCTGCCAAACCGGTTATGAACCTTCCGGCCGTTAAGCTCAGCCAAACAACAGGTTTGTTTGATATACTGCCAGCTGCCAAACTTAGCAAAACACCCTTAACTTTTGAAGACCTTAACCAGGCCTATGGTTTTGTTTTGTACCGTACTACCATCAATGGTGGTAAAAAAGGTATCATCAAAGTAAATGGTCTGCGCGATTATGGGATTGTATTTGTAAACGGCAAACGCGTAGGTATCCTGGACAGGAGGCTGAAACAGGATAGCCTGTTAGCTAATTTGCCAAAAGGAAAAGTACAACTGGATATCCTGGTCGAAAATCTGGGCCGTATCAATTTTGGGCCTTATTTATTGAAGAATACCAAGGGTATAACCGAAAATGTAACTTTTGCGGGAACCGAAATAACCAACTGGAAAATGTTTGGTTTACCGTTTGACGATATCAGCAAAATAAAGCCCAAAGCAGGCAAGCTAAGGGCAAATGAGCCGGTAATTAAAACTGGAACTTTTAAACTGGCCGAAGTTGCCGATACCTATTTGGATATGAGTAAATGGGGTAAAGGCGTGGTTTGGGTAAACGGACATAACTTAGGGCGTTATTGGAATAACGGGCCGCAACAAACATTATATTTACCTGCCGAGTGGTTGAAAAAAAGTAACAATAATATTGTAGTTTTAGAACTGATTAAACCGTCGGTAAATGTGATAGACGGGTTGGATAAACCAATTCTTGACCAGCTTCAGTAACTCATCAAATGTTAAAAATATCAGGTAAGCAAAGCAAGCAAAAGCAGGGGTATCTCCTGGTATTGCTTGCTTTTATTGTTTTGGCAGGTTGTAAATCGTCATCCAGCGCCGATAAGCCAGGTGATACATTGTTTCGTTTGCTAAAACCAGAAGAAACCCATGTCGATTTCAGCAATACTTTAACCGAAGGCTTAAATACCAACGTGTTAATGTATGAGTATTTTTATAACGGTGGAGGGGTCGCCATTGGCGATCTGAACGGCGATGGCTTACAAGACCTGTACTTTACTGGTAACATGACCGATAATAAATTGTATTTGAACAAAGGTCATTTACAGTTTACCGATGTTACCGCCGCTGCAGGCGTGGCAGGGCGCCCAGGCCCCTGGAAAACGGGTGTAAGTTTGGTTGACATTAATGGCGACGGAAAAATTGATATTTACGTTTGCTATTCGGGGAAATTAAGCGCCGAAAAAAGAGTTAATGAGCTGTTTATAAACCAGGGGAATGATAGTAACGGCACGCCGGTATTTAAAGAAATGGCGGCAGATTATGGTCTCAATTTTCCCTCTTTTAGCACACAGGCCTATTTTTTTGATTATGACAGAGATGGCGACCTGGATATGTTACTGGTAAACCACAATCCTAAACGCCCAAATAGCATTGACGAGATTACCATAAGCAGTCTCATGAGTAAAACCGACCTTGAGTCGGGCATTAGGTTGTTCCGCAATGATAACGGACATTTTCAGGATATAACCAGCGAGTCGGGTATTGTAAACACTTCGTTATCGTATGGCTTGGGCGCAGGTATTGCCGATATTAATGGTGATGGCTACCCCGACATATACATATCCAATGATTACAATGTGCCGGATAGACTGTACCTCAATAATAAAAATGGCAAATTTACCGACGAACTGCCCCGGCAACTGGGACACACGTCGTTTTCATCAATGGGTAACGATGTAGCAGATATTAATAATGACCTTAGCCCCGATATCTACACGTTGGATATGCTGCCGGAAGATAACAAAAGGCAAAAAATGTTATTCGCATCCGATAATTACGAAGCTTTTAATCTTAACCTTAAAGTTGGTTTTTACTACCAGTATATGCGTAATATGTTGCATGTAAATAATGGTAACAACACATTCAGCGAAATTGGGCAACTATCGGGTATATCAAATACCGATTGGAGTTGGGCTCCCTTATTTGCAGATTATGACAACGATGGCTGGAAAGATCTTTTTGTAAGCAACGGTTATACCCGCGATTACACCAATATGGATTTTTTGAAATATGCCGGCGATAAATTAAGCGACAGGCGTGTAATGCGGCAGGATCTTTTGAACCTGGTTAGCCAAATGCCATCGTCGGAAGTAAAGAGTTACTTTTTCAAAAATAACGCCGATCTCACGTTTGCCAACACAAGCGCACAATGGGGGATAACCCAACCATCAAACAGCAATGGCGCCGCATACGCCGACCTGGATAATGATGGCGACCTTGACCTGGTGATTAACAATGTGAATAAGCCGGCATTCATTTATGAAAACCAGTCGGTACAGCAAAATAAAAATCATTACCTGTTGGTACAGCTAAAAGGGTCAAATAAAAACACCCAGGGTATTGGCGCAAAAGTTATAATTTATGCAGCCGATAAAAAGCAATACCTTGAACAAATGCCCACCCGTGGGTATGAATCTACTGTATCGGCGGTATTGCATTTTGGCTTAGGCAGCGCTAAGCAACTGGATTCGCTGCGTATTATATGGCAAAGCGGTAAAGTGCAAGTGGTGAAAAACGTCAAATCAAACCAGATTATTACGCTATCCGAAAAAGACGCGGCAGCACCTTATCTCGCTCAAAAAATAGCAAAACCTTTATTTACTGAAGTGCCGTCGCCAGTTAAGTATCATAGCACCATGAGCCTGGTTAATGATTTTAAACGGCAACCGCTGTTGGTTAATCCGCTATCTTACAACGGTCCATGCATGGCCAAGGCCGATGTAAATCACGATGGGCTGGAGGATGTTTACGTAGGCGGCGACAACGGTAGCCCCGGTGCCTTATATCTTCAGCAAAAAAACGGTGGTTTCACATTGAAAAAAGAAATTGCTTTTGAATCCCGTAAAACCAGTACCGATGCTGCCACGGTTTTTTTTGATGCCAATAACGATGGTAAGCCCGATTTATATGTTTGCGCCGGTGGGTACCACAATTATATGCCCGATGATGCCGCTTTACAAGATAGGTTATATATAAATGACGGTTCGGGGAATTTTACAGAATCAATTAATGCCCTGCCTAAAATGACAGGCAGCAAAAGCTGTGTTAAAGTAGCCGATATTAATGGCGATGGCTACCCCGATTTGTTTGTTGGCGGCAGGGTAATACCAGGCCGGTACCCCGAGGCGCCCGAAAGTTATGTGCTGCTAAATGATGGTAAAGGCCATTTTACAGATGCCACAACAAAATTAAATCCTGCTTTGAAAAGGATAGGGATGGTTACTGATGCCGCCTGGTTAGATATGAATGGCGACAATAAGCCCGATCTGGTGGTAGTTGGTGAATGGATGCCAATAACCGTTTTTGAAAACAACAACGGTAAACTCACCGATGCCACCGCTAAGTATTTTGACAAAAAATACGCTGGCTGGTGGAATTGTTTAACCGTGAGCGACGTTAACCACGACGGTCACCCAGATATCATTGCCGGTAACATGGGCCTCAATACACAATGCAAAGCAACCGACAAAGAGCCGGCCGAAATGTATTATAAAGATTTTGACGACAACGGATCAATTGACCCCATACTATGTTTTTACATTCAGCATAAAAGTTACCCTTATGTTAGCCGCGATGAAATGCTTGACCAGATTAGCATGATGCGTGGCCGGTTCCCGGACTATAACAGTTATGCTGATGCAACTATCGACAAGGTTTTTACCCCCGAAGAAATGAAAGGAACAGGGCACCTGTCGGCAAATTGCCTGTCAACCATGTGCTTTGTAAGTAACAACAGGGGTAAATTACGCCCGATAGCCTTGCCATTGCAGGCACAGTACGCGCCTGTGTTTACTATAACTACGTTGGACTATGACAAAGATGGGCAGGTTGATCTTTTATTGTGCGGAAATATTAACCATGCAAGGGTAAAGTTTGGTAAGTACGACGCCAACTATGGAGTATTACTCAAAGGAAATAGCAACGGAACATTTAACTATTTGCCTCAGCAAAAATCCGGGTTTAAATTACCTGGCGATGTAAGGGCGGTTTTAAAAGTAAATGATTTGTATTTGTTTGGAATTAACGGCGTGGGTGTAAAAGCATACCGATAATAGCTGTTGATTTATTTCCGACACCGTTATATATATACACAGACGAATCCCGGATGCTACTTGCACCCGGGATTTGCTTGTTTAAAGAAGTAATTGTTTAGCCTTCGGCGCTAATCGACCCAATGTGCTCCGGCTGACTCAAAAAGATATATCATTTAAGAAAACAGATAGGCGAAGCAGACAGTTGAGGTTGCCGGTTTTATTTTAATGATTTAAAATAGCTGAATTATAAACCGAAGATATTTCAACCTAAAACATAACGCCGGTTAGCGGTGGATTTGTAAAGATTCAATTATTCTCATTTAGCTAATAAATCACTTATCCGCATTACATGCAGTATATCTATAAAAACGTTTTTAGGTTATTTTTAACCCTCGCTGTTTTGTTTGTTACCAATTTGCCAGGTGTAGCCCAGGTAAAACAGCAACAAAAAAACTATTCTCAAAAACTACTCTCCGGGTTTAAAATACCACCCGATTCTATCCAAACCAGTATATACTGGTATTGGATGTCGGATAATATCTCGAAGCAAGGTGTTATCAAAGACCTGGAATCAATGAAGCGGGTAGGTATCAACCGGGCATTCATTGGTAATATCGGTATCCCCGAAACTCCATATGGCAAAGTGAAATTATTCTCGGCCGAGTGGTGGGATATTATGCATACCGCGTTAAAAACTGCCACTAAACTCGGCATTGATATCGGGATTTTTAATGGACCGGGATGGAGCCAGTCTGGCGGTCCATGGGTTAAGCCGGAGCAGGCCATGCGCTATCTTACATCATCGGTGATACAAGTAAAAGGCCCCATCGTTTTCAACGCAAAATTGAGCAAACCTGCCAATCAGTTCCAGGATGTTAAGCTGTTAGCCTATCCTGCACCCCAGGATAATGATTTAACAATTGGCGATTTAAAGCCTGTAATCAGTGCTCAACCTTCTGTGGGTAATGTCACCAACATCATGGATGGTAATGAAAATACCGTTTTAGAACTGCCCGACAATAAAACATTTACCATTGATATAAAAGCAGGCACTTCATTTACCGCGCGTGGCCTAACTATTTACCCCGCCAAAACCGCCATGCGTTTTGAAGGCGACATTCAGGCCGATATCAATGGCACCTACCAAACCATTAAACATTTTGTGGTTGACAGAAGTAATAGCGAACTTAATGTGGGCTTCAACCCCTATGGCGCAGCAGGTGTATCAATGCCGGCCACTACGGCCAAAAACTTCAGAATTGTTTTCAATAACGAAAGCCAGCATAGTGCAATTGCCGAACTGAAGTTATCCGCATCGCCGGTTGTTGAAAATTATATTGAGAAAACGCTGGCTAAAATGTTCCAGACACCTTTCCCTTATTGGAAGGAATATCAATGGCCCGTGCAGCCCGCCGTTGATGACGTGCGCTACGTGATAGACCCTCAAAAAGTGATTGACATTTCAAAATATCTTGCTGCCGATGGTGCTTTAAAATGGAACGTGCCAGCAGGTAACTGGGTAATTATGCGCAGCGGGATGACACCTACCCAGGTAACAAACGGTCCCGCATCGCCTGAAGGCCGCGGTTTTGAAACTGATAAAATGAGCAAAAAGCACATTGCTGAACATTTTAATGCCTTTTTGGGCGAGATACTGCGCCGCATACCGGCTGCCGATCGTAAGAGTTTTAAAGTAACCGTTGAAGATAGCTATGAAACCGGCGGCCAAAACTGGACAGATGGCTTAACAGAAAAATTCAAATTGTCGTTTGGGTACGATCCAACACCCTATATTCCCGTAATGAGCGGTAACGTTGTGGGCAGCCAGGATATGTCTGACAGGTTTTTATGGGATATGCGCCGGTTTATTGCAGATGAGGTAGCTTATCAATATGTTGCAGGTTTAAGGGATATCAGCCATAAAAACGGCCTTACTACCTGGTTGGAAAATTATGGTCACTGGGGATTCCCCGGCGAGTTTTTACAGTATGGCGGCCAGTCAGACGAGGTAGGAGGTGAGTTTTGGAGCGAGGGCGACCTGGGTAATATCGAAAACAGGGCCGCATCGTCATGCGCGCATATTTATGGCAAAAACAAAGTATCGGCCGAATCATTTACCTGCGGCGGCGGCGCATATTCGCGCTACCCGGCTGTAATGAAACAGCGTGGCGACCGCTTTTTTACCGAAGGCATCAACAATACATTACTCCATGTTTATATCGAGCAGCCCTATGAGGATAAGATACCGGGCGTTAACGCAGGCTTCTCCAACGAGTTTAACCGGTTAAATACCTGGTTTTATGATATGGATATGTTTGTCCAATACCTTAAACGCTGTGGGTATATGTTACGCCAGGGTAAATACGTAGCTGACGTTGCCTATTTTATTGGCGAAGATGCACCTAAAATGACGGGTATCCGCGATCCTGAACTGCCCAAGGGTTATTCATTTGACTACATTAATGCCGAGATATTAAATGAACGTGCAACTGTGGCGAATGGTAAACTGGTATTGCCAGGAGGTATGGCCTACAAAATACTGGTGCTGCCTAAACTGGAAACCATGCGGCCGCAATTGCTCAAAAAAATAAAAGAATTGGTAGGGCAGGGATTAACTATTTTAGGGCCTGCGCCAAAACGGTCGCCCGGTTTGCAAAATTATGGCCTTGCAGATGTTGAGGTTAAAAAAATAGCCGCCGAACTTTGGGGAGATATTGACGGGGAAAAAATAAAAAAACATACCTATGGCAAAGGCTTGGTGATTAATGGACTGGATATGCAACAGGCGCTTAACCTGGTAAATGTTATACCCGATTGTAAATTTAATAAAGCTGATGAAGCCTTGTTTATCCATCGCAAACTTGACAATGGCGACATATACTTTGTATCAAACCAAACCAGTAAAGAAGTTGATTTAAATGCCACCTTCAGGGTTCATGGAAAACAGCCCGAGCTATGGGATGCGGTAACCGGAGCGGCCCGCGATTTGCCTTCATTCAAACAAACAGGTAGTGTTACTGAGCTGCCACTTAAACTATCGGCCAATCAAAGTGCATTCATTGTTTTTCGTAAAGAGAGTAAAGCTGGTAACGAACCTAATGTTGATGTTAACTTTCCCGAAGGAAAAAGTGTAGTTAAATTAAATACGCCATGGACTGTAAAGTTTGACAGTAACAGATGGGGGCCTGCCAAACCGGTAGTTTTTGATAAACTTACCGACTGGACTGAAAGGGCCGAAGATAGTATAAAATACTTTTCAGGACATGCCGCATATCATAACACCTTTAAAGCTTCTAAACCTGTAAATGGTCAGCATTTAATACTTAACCTGGGCGCTGTTACAGCAATGGCTAAGGTAAAGATAAATGGGGTAGATGTAGGTGGCGTTTGGACAGCCCCCTATCAGCTGGATGTTACCAAAGCCATTAAACCGGGTGTAAATACCATTGATATTACCGTAGTAAATACCTGGGTTAACCGCTTGATTGGCGATAGCAAGCTGCAGGCCGATCAAAGAAAAACATGGACTGTGGTAAACCCTTATAACGAAAATAGCAGGTTACAATCATCTGGGCTTACAGGCCCTGTAACAATAAGTTCAGTGAATTATTAATAATGGATATTTTCTGGAATAATAGATGGCTTGATAGTTGAAATCAAGCCATGATAAACTTAACGTTTATTAAAGTGATAAGGTTTAGGTTTATAAATCACTATCGGGTTGGTTAACTAACTTGCCCCTTTAGTTTCTTTATGATGCTAAATTAGTGTTAAACCATAAGCCCCGCAATACTGAAAAAGGGGTATATCATATAGCGCGAAATTTGTTTATGGCTTCCACTTTATTTTGTACCTGCAGCTTGGTATAGGTATTGCGTATGTGCTTTTTAACGGTACCTGTGCTAATATCAAGTTTGTCGGCTATTTCTTTGTATTGAAGGCCGCGCGCCAGGTGGTTAAGTACTTCTATTTCTCGTTCCGTTAGGTTTTCGGTAGCAGTGGCTTGTTTTGGCCTGGCGTCGTTAAATGAAGCAATTACTTTACGCGATATATAGGCACTCATGGGTGATCCGCCCGCTGCAATTTCGGTAATCGCGTTCCTTATCTCGTTGGCCGATGATTCTTTGAGTATATAACCTGTAGCGCCGCTTTTAAGCGATTCAAAAATGTGGGTGTTGTCGTCGTTTATAGTACACATCAAAAACTCGGCCTTGGGCATCACTGGTTTTGCCCGCCTGATGAATTCTATGCCCGACATGCCTTCCAGGTTTATATCAACAATAAAAATATCCGGCTTAAGCACGTCTATTTTTTTTAATACAGTTTCGGCATTGGTGTATGATCCCATCAGGCTTACGCCGCTCATATCATGAATAATTTGTTCCAGGCCACGCCGGTAATGTAAATTATCTTCTAACAAAATTATCTGGAGCATGCTTGCGGTAAATGTAAAATGCTAATATCCTAAAATTATCCTTGATTAAAATACCTATTATGGCCACCATTTAAAGGTTCAGTTTAAGGCTAATGGATGCACCCTTGCCGGGAGCCGTGTCAATTTTTAAATCGGCATTCAATCTTTTTGCGCGTGCATAAATGTTACGGATGCCCATGGTTTCGTGTTTGCGTACATCGGGCACAAAGCCCCGTCCGTCATCCCGGATGTTAATATGCAGCCGGTTTTTGTAAAGGCTAATTGCCAGGAACGCGTTTTGTGCGTCTGAATGTTTAATAATGTTGTTTAAAACCTCTTTCACCAATAGGTATACCTGCCGTCTTTTTTCTCCGCTAATGGCAATAGTGGTTTCACCAACCGAGATACTTTCCTGTAGGCTGATGTCGCTGCTGTCAAATAATTTAATAGCTTGTTTATGTATAAAATTGGCCAGGCTGCTTACCTCGTCATTTTCAACGTCAAGGCTCCAGATAATTAACCTCACCTGGGTAGATATATCGGTAATGGCCTCATGAATGGCATCTATTTCTTTAAAAACAGGTTGGTTGGTTACTTTCCGGCTCAGCATTTCGGTTTGCAGTTTTATGCCCGATATACTTGCCCCCAAATCATCATGCACTTCGCTGCTGATGCGCTGGCGTTCACGTTGCAAAGCAAGTGCGTTTTCATAATCCTTTTTTTGTAACCCAATGATAGACAGGTAGTATTTTCGTATAAGCAAAAAGCTTATAAATATAGCGCCTGTAACGGCAATAACTTGCAGCCACAGTTGCTGGTACCATAACGGCATTACAGTAAATTGAAAAACAAGCGGACGGCTTAATTGGTTAAAACGATCGGCAGCTACCGCTTCTAACTCGTAATGGCCGGGCGGCAGCAGGTCAAACCGTTTTTCGCCGGTTGGGGCAACACTCCAGTTTTTATCAACGTCTTTGAGCCTGAACCTGTATTGCATTTTACCCATGCTTTTGTAGGATAAGGCAACGCAATTAAACACAATAGGCTTGCCATAAGTGAAACTGCGTTGTTTTCCGGGTACGCCATCATCAAGCAGTATTGGCCTGGGCAAGTTGGTATTCCATAAATTTTGAGTAACAGCTATGCCCTGATCGGTAGCTATGTAATAATCATTTCCATGGCGAACTACATCGGCAACATTATCTGACGGAAGCCCATTACTTGTATTTAACCGGCCTACCCGGTAAGTTTGGTAATTATTGTTAAAGTTAATGATACTTACACCATTGGCCGTGCATGCCCATAGTGTATTAGCGTCTGTCCATATCAGTTTGCGGATGTTGCCCGATGAAATAGCAGGTGAGGTAAATTGGCTAATGGCTTTACCGGTTAACAGGTAAACCCCTTTATCTTCGGTGCCTATCGCGCATACCTGTCCATTAGATGCCAGGCATTTTACAGCATTTATTCCTTTATCTGCCAGTATTCGCACATATTTAAAGTGGCTCGCGTTAATTGGGGGGACCATTTGATATAGTCCATAAAGTGAGCCTATAAGGATGTGTCCTTTATGGCAGGTGATGGATGTTGTGCGTATAAGGTCGAAAGGATACCCGATGATATGTTTAAATTGATTTGATACTACACAAAGCGTCGATTGCGTAAGGAAATATACTGTATCGGGCCGCTCGATAATGCCCTTTACCGGCCCATTTATATATGACACAGGGCGCCAAAATGGAGGGTTGGTATTTAATAAATCTAACCTGAATATGCCATTATCAGTACCAATCACAAGCCTATTACCGGTAATTGGCAGCAAGCTGGTTACCCGGTTAAAATCCGACCGGTTTTGTTTTAAATACAAGGTGCCTATCGAGGTGTTTTGATTAGGGTTAAGTTTCATATAGCTCAACCCGGTTAAAATGTGCCCTGCAAAAAGGTAACCACCGGCTATGCCCAGTTTTAAAACGTTTTCATTTACAAGGCCGCTTTCTTTATTGATGACTTTTACTTCGGGATTGGTACTTAAAAAAATACCGCTTTCATAGGTACCAAACCATAAATTATTTTCTCGGTCAATAAGCGTAGATGTAGTAATTTGATTGTTAAGGTAATTTTTCCGCTCGCCGGTAATGTAGTTAATGATGTATGTGCCCTGTTTTACCGTTGTAACAGCAAAAGTATTTTTACCTGTAAGGTAAACCGATGTTACATTGCCGGTAAAATTGATTTGATTAAGGGGGATGATTCCGTTTTTTTGATATTGATAAACGTGTACCCAATCTTTAGATATCAGCAACAAATGATTTTGTTGTAAGGCCAATCTATATGGCTTGGTATTGGTATTGGCTGTTATATAGTTTAAATGCGCGGCCCCAAGTTCATTTTTGAGTATGCTAAGGTCATTTTCAGATAAAACGGCCTCTTCACCACTTGCACCATATATATAGCTGCCGGGCCGTTGTTCCTGATGTTTTCGGGACTTTAATTCCTCAAAACGATAAACTTTGGTATTAAGCTCATAATTTACACAAAGTTCATTGAAACGGTTAAAAAACAGGTTGGCAAATGGCGATACGAAAATTTTTTGAGTTGAAGCAAGCTTGTGTATAAGCCCGTTTTCGTAGTAGCAAACCCTGTAGTTATTGCAGTAAAAAAAAATACGGTGGTAATTGTCTTCGGCTACCCGGAAAACCTCGTTACTTTCAAGCCCATCGGTCGTTGTGAAATTTTTGAAGTGCTGCCCATCAAACCGGCTCACGCCCTTATCTGTGGCTATCCAGATAAAGCCTTTGCTGTCCTGCATTAAATAGTTAACCTGCGAGCCGGGAAGGCCGTCGCTTGCTCTATAGTTTTTTAAATAAACTACCTGGTACGGCGTACTTGCGTATACGCCTGTGATTAAAAATTGAAGTAGCAGTAAAAGTTTTAGAGTATGACTTCTTAGGAACATTTTATTATCTATTATGTATGGCCACCATTTAAAGGTTCAGTTTAAGGCTAATGGATGCACCCTTGCCGGGAGCCGTGTCAATTTTTAAATCGGCATTCAATCTTTTTGCGCGTGCATAAATGTTACGGATGCCCATGGTTTCGTGTTTGCGTACATCGGGCACAAAGCCCCGTCCGTCATCCCGGATGTTAATATGCAGCCGGTTTTTGTAAAGGCTAATTGCCAGGAACGCGTTTTGTGCGTCTGAATGTTTAATAATGTTGTTTAAAACCTCTTTCACCAATAGGTATACCTGCCGTCTTTTTTCTCCGCTAATGGCAATAGTGGTTTCACCAACCGAGATACTTTCCTGTAGGCTGATGTCGCTGCTGTCAAATAATTTAATAGCTTGTTTATGTATAAAATTAGCCAGGCTGCCTACCTCATCATTTTCAACGTCAAGGCTCCAGATAATTAACCTCACCTGGGTAGATATATCGGTAATGGCCTCATGAATGGCATCTATTTCTTTAAAAACAGGTTGGTTGGTTACTTTCCGGCTCAGTATTTCGGTTTGCAGTTTTATGCCCGATATACTTGCCCCCAAATCATCATGCACTTCGCTGCTGATGCGCTGGCGTTCACTTTGCAAAGCAAGTGCGTTTTCATAATCCTTTTTTTGTAATCCAATGATAGACAGGTAGTATTTTCGTATAAGCAAAAAGCTTATAAATATAGCGCCTGTAACGGCAATAACTTGCAGCCACAGTTGCTGGTACCATAACGGCATTACAGTAAATTGAAAAACAAGCGGACGGCTTAATTGGTTAAAACGATCGGCGGCTACCGCTTCTAACTCGTAATGGCCGGGCGGCAGCAGGTCAAACCGTTTTTCGCCGGTTGGGGCAACACTCCAGTTTTTATCAACGTCTTTGAGCCTGAACCTGTATTGTATTTTACCCATGCTTTTGTAGGATAAGGCAACGCAATTAAACACAACCGGCTTACCATACATAAAATTACTCTGTTTTCCGGGTACGCCATCATCAAGCAGTATTGGCCTGGGCAGGTTGGTATTCCATAAATTTTGAGTAACAGCTATGCCCTGATCGGTAGCTATATAATAATCATTTCCATGGCGAACTACATCTGCAACGTTATCTGACGGAAGCCCGTTACTTGTATTTAACCGGCCTACCCGGTAAGTTTGGTAATTATTGCTAAAGTTAATGATACTTACACCATTGTCCGTGCATGCCCATAATGTATTAGCGTCTGTCCATATCAGGTTGCGGATGTTGCCGGATGAAATAATAGGCGCGTTAAACTGGCTAACGGCTTTATCAGCCAATAAAAATATGCCTTTATCTTCTGTCCCTACCGCGTATACTTCATAGTTAGATGCTATGCACTTTACAGAATTTATTTCTTTATCGGCAAATATGCGCTCATATTTAAAGTGATAGCTGGTTATTGGGAGTGTAACTTCATATAGCCCATAAAGAGAACCTACAAGAAGGTATTTTTTTAAACATGCTAATGATGTTATCCGGATAGGAGCAAATTCGTAACCGAATTTGGTTGATAACATTCCAATACCTTTGGTGTTAAGATAGTAAACTGTATCGTGCTGGTATGCGATTCCTTTTATCGGTCCACCGGTATAAAAAGCGGGGTGCCACGATGGCGGATTGTTGTTGGAAATATCTAACCCAAACATCCCATTATCAGTGCCAATCATTAGCCTATTGCCAGCAATTGGCAGCAAGCTGGTTACCCGGTTAAAATCCGACCGGTTTTGTTTTAAATACAAGGTGCCTATCGAGGGATTTTGATTAGCGCCAAGTTTCATATAGCTCAACCCGGTTAAAATGTGCCCTGCAAAAAGGTAACCACCGGCTATGCCCAGTTTTAAAACGTTTTCATTTACAAGGCCGCTTTCTTTATTGATGACTTTTACTTCGGGATTGGTACTTAAAAAAATACCGCTTTCATAGGTACCAAACCATAAATTATTTTCTCGGTCAATAAGCGTAGATGTAGTAATTTGATTGTTAAGGTAATTTTTCCGCTCGCCGGTAATGTAGTTAATGATGTATGTGCCCTGTTTTACCGTTGTAACAGCAAAAGTATTTTTACCTGTAAGGTAAACCGATGTTACATTGCCGGTAAAATTGATTTGGTTAACGGGGATGATCCCGCTTTTTTGATATTGATAAACGTGTACCCAATCTTTAGTTATCAACAATAAATGATTTTGTTGTAAGGCCAATCTGTATGGCTTGGTATTGGTATTGGCTGTTGTATAACTTAAATGCGCAGCCTCAAGCTCGTTTTTGAGTTCGGCGAGGTCATTTTCAGATAGGATAATTCTTTCTCCGTCCGCGCCGTAAATACAGTTGCCCGGTTGTTTGTCCTGGTGATTCCGGGATACTAATTCCGCAAAACGATAAACTTTGGTATTAAGCTCATAATTTACACAAAGTTCATTGAAACGGTTAAAAAACAGGTTGGCAAATGGCGATACGAAAATTTTTTGAGTTGAAGCAAGCTTGTGTATAAGCCCGTTTTCGTAGTAACAAACCCGATAGTTATTACAGTAAAAAAAAATCCGGTGGTAATTGTCTTCGGCTACCCGGAAAACCTCGTTACTTTCAAGCCCATCGGTCGTTGTGAAATTTTTGAAGTGCTGCCCATCAAACCGGCTCACGCCCTTATCTGTGGCTATCCAGATAAAGCCTTTGCTGTCCTGCATTAAATAGTTAACCTGCGAGCCGGGAAGGCCGTCGCTTGCTCTATAGTTTTTTAAATAAACTACCTGGTACGGCGTACTTGCGTATACGCCTGTGATTAAAAATTGAAGTAGCAGTAAAAGTTTTAGAGTATGACTTCTTAGGAACATTTTATTATCTATTATGTATGGCCACCATTTAAAGGTTCAGTTTAAGGCTAATGGATGCACCCTTGCCAGGAGCGGTGTCAATTTTTAAATCGGCATTCAACCTTTTTGCGCGTGCATAAATGTTACGGATGCCCATGGTTTCGTGTTTGCGTACATCGGGCACAAAGCCACGTCCGTCATCCCGGATGCTAATATGCAGCCGGTTTTTGTAAAGGCTAATTGCCAGGAACGCGTTTTGTGCGTTTGAATGTTTAATAATGTTGTTTAAAACCTCTTTCACCAGTAGGTATACCTGCCGTCTTTTTTCGCCGCTAATGGCAATAGTGGTTTCACCAACCGAGATGCTTTCCTGTAAACTGATGTCGCAGCTGTCAAATAATTTAATAGCTTGTTTATGTATAAAATTAGCCAAACTGCCTACCTCATCATTTTCAACGTCAAGGCTCCAGATAATTAACCTCACCTGGGTAGATATATCGGTAATGGCCTCATGAATGGCATCTATTTCTTTAAAAACAGGTTGGTTGGTTACTTTCCGGCTCAGTATTTCGGTTTGTAGTTTTATGCCCGATATACTTGCCCCCAAATCGTCATGCACCTCGCTGCTGATGCGCTGGCGTTCACGTTGCAAAGCAAGTGCGTTTTCATAATCCTTTTTTTGTAATCCAATGATAGACAGGTAGTATTTTCGTATAAGCAAAAAGCTTATAAATATAGCGCCTGTAACGGCAATAACTTGCAGCCACAGTTGCTGGTACCATAACGGCATTACAGTAAATTGAAAAACAAGCGGACGGCTTAATTGGTTAAAACGATCGGCGGCTACCGCTTCTAACTCGTAATGGCCGGGCGGCAGCAGGTCAAACCGTTTTTCGCCCGATGGCGCAGCTGCCCAATTTTTATCAACATCTTTGAGCCTGAACCTGTATTGTATTTTACCCATGCTTTTGTAGGATAAGGCAACGCAATTAAACACAACCGGCTTACCATACATAAAATTACTCTGTTTTCCGGGTACGCCATCATCAAGCAGTATTGGCCTGGGCAGGTTGGTATTCCATAAATTTTGAGTAACAGCTATGCCCTGATCGGTAGCTATATAATAATCATTTCCATGGCGAACTACATCTGCAACGTTATCTGACGGAAGCCCATTACTGGTATTTAACCGGCCTACCCGGTAAGTTTGGTAATTATTACTGAAGCCAATTATACTTACACCATTGGCCGTGCATGCCCACAGTGTGTTTGCATCTGTCCATATCAGTTTGCGGATGTTGCCGGATAGTATAACAGGCTTATTAAATTGACTTATTTTTTTGTCATTCAATAAAAAAAAACCTTTTTCTTCGGTACCCACTGCGCATACCTCCCCGTTAGATGCCATGCACTTTACAGCATTTATTCCCTTATCGGCCAGTATACGTACATATATAAAGTGATCATCATTAATTGGGAACGCAATTTGATATAGTCCATAAAGCGAGCCCACAAGCAGGTGCCCTTTTCGCCATGCCAGGGATGTTACGCGTATAGGTTCAAATAGGTTCCCGTTTAATTTTTTGAGTTGATTTGATAGATTGCCAAGAGAAGATTGTGTAAGGAAATATACCGTATCGGGTCGTTCAAAGATACTTTTTATAGGGCTATCATAATACAGTACGGAATGCCACGATAACGGGTTGCTGTTTGATACATCTAACCCGAATATCCCATTATCTGTACCAATCATAAGCCTTTTGCCGGAGATTGAAAGCAAACTGGTTACCCGGTTAAAATCCGACCGGTTTTGCTTTAAATACATGGTGCCTATTGAGGGATTTTGATTAGCGCCAAGTTTCATATAGCTCAACCCGGTTAAAATGTGTCCCGCAAAAAGGTAACCACCGGCTATACTCAGTTTTAAAACGTTTTCATTATCCAGACCGTTTTCTTTATTGATGACTTTTACTTCGGGATTAGTACATAAAAAGAAACCACTGTCATAGGTGCCAAACCACAAATTATTTTCGCGGTCAATAAGCGTAGATGTAGTAATTTGATTGTTAAGGTAATTTTTCCGCTCGCCGGTAATGTAGTTAATGATGTATGTGCCCTGTTTTACCGTTGTAACAGCAAAAGTATTTTTACCTGTAAGGTAAACCGATGTTACATTGCCGGTAAAATTGATTTGATTAAGGGGGATGATTCCGTTTTTTTGATATTGATAAACGTGTACCCAATCTTTAGATATCAGCAACAAATGATTTTGTTGTAAGGCCAATCTATATGGCTTGGTATTGGTATTGGCTGTTATATAGTTTAAATGCGCGGCCCCAAGTTCATTTTTGAGTATGCTAAGGTCATTTTCAGATAAAACGGCCTCTTCACCACTTGCACCATATATATAGCTGCCGGGTCGTTGTTCCTGATGTTTTCGAGACTTTAATTCCTCAAAACGATAAATTTTGGTATTAAGCTCATAATTTACACAAAGCTCATTGAAACGGTTAAAAAACAGGTTGGCAAATGGCGACACCGAAACCTTTTGAGTTGAAATAAGCTTGTGTATGAGCCCGTTTTCGTAGTAACAAACCCGATAGTTATTACAGTAAAAAAAAATCCGGTGGTAATTGTCTTCGGCTACCCGGAAAACCTCGTTACTTTCAAGCCCATCGGCCGATGTGAAATTTTTAAAATGCTGTCCGTCAAATCGGCTCACGCCCTTATCTGTGGCTATCCAGATAAAGCCTTTGCTGTCCTGCATTAAATAGTTGACCTGCGAGCCGGGAAGGCCATCAGCTGCGTTGTAGTTTTTTAAATAAACTACCTGGTACGAGGTGCTGGCGTATACACCCGATAATAAAAATTGAGTAAATAATAAAAGTTTAAGAAAAGGGGTTTTTAGCGGCATTTTATTACTGTATCAACTTAACATCAGCGCTTTCATACAATTACGTGCAGGCACAATTTTGCGCGGTTGTATTACCTGATAAATATAAAATAAATAGCCAATAATCAATATTACTTCTTAATATTAAGCAAAACGGTCTCTAAACATTTATTATATTGCCATCCCTTAATTATGAGACCGCAATGAACAAATTGCCCGATTTGGAACTGAAAATTCAAGCCGAGATTGATAAAATACACGCCGTTGCCAACCTGCTGCCGGGTGTAACCATTATACACCGGATGCCCGATTTTAAACTGGAGTATATGTCCCAAAATGGGTTAAACCAATTGGGAATAACTTTAGCTGAGCTCAGGAGTTACTCGCCCCCCGATTATACCGCAAAATATTTTAACCCGGAAGACGCGGAAACTTATGTGCCAAAAGTAAAAGATATGGTTGAAAGAAATACCGACAATGACATCACCTTTTTTCAACAGGTAAAAATAAACAATAACCCGGATTGGGTATGGCATTTAAGTACTATGAAAATTTTAATGCGCAATGATGAAGGCCTTCCCTTACTTGTGATTAATATGGCTTTTAAAGTTGATCCCATTCAGCACGTTACGGCCAAGGTGGAGCGGATGCTGGAAGAAAATATCTTTCTGCGTAAGAATTTCGGAAAGTTCTCCAACCTCACCAAACGCGAGTGTGAAATTTTGCGCCTAATGGTACTGGGCAAAAGCTCGCCCGAAATTGCCAGTCAATTGTTTATAGCTGCAGGCACCGTCGATACACACCGCAAAAACATCAAGCACAAATTAGGGGCAAATTCATCTTTTGAATTATCGCAATACGCGCGGGCTTTTGATTTGATATGAGCGCCAGCAACAGATTACAAAGACAGACGGGCTGCATAAACCTGTTATTCAATATGATAATAACGTAACTGTGGTTTCTTGATTCAAAATCGAAAAGAATAAAGGCTGACGAAAAGACTTGCTTAATCAATTTTAAGCGGCATAGCCATCAAGCTACACCATTAAAATCAATATTGTAGCCCGGCTTAAAAAATTGCACCCCTAATCCGCAGCTATAGGATGTATTTTATATTGCTCTTCTTGGCCTTTTGGCTTTTGGCGTGTCGTCGGCAGGTCTTTTATAGCTGCTGTTACTTTTGCCGTAGCTGCTACCGCTACTACTGCGGTTAGTATTACTGCTATAACCTCCGAAACTCCTTTTGGGTGGTGGCGGTTTTACTGCATTTTCTTCGTTTATTTTTACATTCAAGGTTCGGTCGCCCATAGGGGTGCCGTCTAAAGCAATCACAGCGTTTTCGGCGCCTTCGCGGTCCTTCATCTCTAAAAAGGCATAACCTTTACAAATTCTCGTTTTTTTATCCCGTACTATTTTAATCGTACTCACTTCCCCGTGCAAGTTAATTATCTTAACCAGATCAAGTTCTGTCATGTCCAAAGGGAATCCGCCGACAAATAATTTCACCATTAGCTTTAATGCTTTATTTAGATTTAAAGTTACTCATTAACCAACGAATATCGGTTTCGTTTTATATTATTAGCTAAAAAAAAGAATTTTTTTTTTGAATGAGGCAGCGTATCGGAGCTTATCAAATCAGAAACTATTGGTTAACAGTAGGTTTACCAGGCTTTCGTCCTCAAAATCGTTAAGCTTAAAATGTAAAAGCTTCATCGCCTACGCTGTAAACCGGCCTGGAAAGCCAAAGATTAACTTGAAATTCCCGTTCGTCCCCAAACGGCTGCGCCTATGTATTTTCGCTTTATATTACCAAATAGTTTTTGTTGGTTTGTTTTGTTAAGCCAGACAAGACAACAGTGAAACAGCAAAAAAGCATATCGTTATATTGGTCATGCCAGCTCATTGGCTGGTCATTAGCTGGTTTGTTCTGGGGATTTTCGGCCTGGATGCAAATGTTTACCGGCGGCCATAGCGGGCAATATAGTTACACGCTTGCACTGTTTCATTTTGGGTTTGATCTTGGTATTGGCATCCTGATTACCCATGCTTATTATCGCTTTGCGCATAATTTTAACTTCACCCGTTTAAAATTGCAAAACATGCCTGTGCGCCTTATTCCGGCGGTGCTTTTAATGGGTATATGCTACATGTTGCTGGTTACTGTTAAACTGTACGTAGCCCGCTACTATTTTACATTTGCTTACGGTGAAAGCTTCGGGATGTTTTTTCGTCAAAATTACCTGGTGCTGTTGGCTACCGGTATTAGGCTTATGGCCATTTGGGTGCTGGCTTTTCACCTGTACCATTATGCCCTGATGGAGATTGGCACGGCCACCGATAATGCCCGTTTACAGGTAGTTGCCCGCGATGCGCAAATGCAGCAACTATCGGCACAGCTTAACCCGCATTTCTTTTTCAACTCCCTCAATAGTGTTAAAGCATTAACAGCTACCAACCCGGTAAAAGCCCGGCGCGCGATAGATTTACTGTCCGATTTGCTGCGCGCCACTTTGTATGGCAGCAATGCAAAGCTTATATCCTTACGTGACGAGGTTAATTTGGTTAATGATTACCTGGAGCTTGAAAAGATCCGTTTTGAAGAAAGATTGCAATTTACCGTCGATATGGAAGAGGGGACAGAACACTGTTTGATACCGCCGTTAAGTATCCAAACTTTGGTTGAAAATGCTATTAAACATGGCATTGCACATCAGAAAGCGGGAGGCGAAATTAAAATAACTATCAAAAATACCGACGGGGAAATACGCATTGCCGTTTTAAACCCCGGCCGGCTCTCTGCTGCGGGTAACCAGCATGGCCTTGGTTTAAAAAATCTAAAAGACCGTTTACTATTGCAATATCAAAACCAGGCCAGTTTTGTAATTGAGGAGGTATATGGCGATAAAGTTTTATCAACCATCATTTTGCCTGCATTATGAAAAAGATAAAGATAATTATTGTGGACGACGAACGGCTTGCCCGCGAAGAGGTAAGAACAATGCTGGGCTATTATGATGATGTTGAAATTGTTGCCGAGGCGGCAAATGCCGATGATGCAAAGCTTTTAATACAAGAGCATCAACCTCAAATGATATTCCTTGATGTGCAAATGCCCGAAAAATCGGGATTTGATTTGTTGGAAATGCTGGATAGTGTGCCCGAAATTATTTTTACTACCGCCTTTGATCAATATGCTGTAAAAGCGTTTGAAGCTGACGCCCTCGATTATTTGGTAAAACCTATCCGTGATGAGCGTTTTGCCAAAGCTATGGAAAAGGTGAGGGTTAAGCTAAACACAACCACGGATAACAGGCAGATTTTTATAAAAGATGGCGGCAAATGTTATGTTTTAAAGGTAAATGAAATTCACCTGATTGAATCGATGGATAATTACGCGGTATTATATTTTGGTGATAAAAAAACGTTCCTGAAACGCTCACTAAACCTGATGGAAGAAAGGTTGGACGCCGCAACGTTTTTCAGGGTAAACCGGGCACAAATCATCAACCTGAACTACATCGATCAAATTAGCCATCTGCCGGGCGGAAAGCTGAGCATCAGTTTAAAAACCGGGCAGGTAGTTGAAGTGTCGGAAAGGCAATCCGTAAAGTTTAAGGGGAAGCTGAAGGCTTAAAGCCCGATGTAAGGAATAGGTGAAAGGATAAAACTGAAAGGCAAAAGGCCGGATTGTAATTAATTACCAATAAATAACAACTGTTAATACAAAAAAGCTTTCTGCTTTTGCTCATCATAAACTAAAAAATAAACATGAAAAAACTAATGCTATTACTGGCTTTAATAAGCCAGGGGGCAACTCTTTTTGCCCAAAAATCGGCTGATGCTGATGTGGAAAAGTATATTATTAATGATAGCGTGCTTATTAAAACCCCGCAGGGGCATACGTTATCGGCTGTTGTTGTGCGCCGGCGCGATATGGCCGGGCCGCAACCGGCAGCCCTGTTGTTTTTTATTTACTCGGATACTAAAAGAAGTTTGCTTGAAGCCAAATACGCTGCCGATCGTGGCTATGTGGGCGTAGTGGCCGATGTGCGTGGCAAGCGTTTAAGCCCCGAAGAAGTGATCCCCTATGAAAACGATGCCGAAGATGTTTATTGGGTAATTGACTGGATAAGCAAACAAAGCTGGAACAACGGCAAAGTGGGAATGTATGGGGGCAGTTATTCGGGCTTTGCGCAATGGGCAGGTTTAAAATATAAGGTGCATCCGGCGCTTAAAACCATTGTGCCTTATGTTTCGGCCATTCCGGGAATGGGGCTGCCTATGGAAAACAATGTGTTTATTAACGCCAATTATGGCTGGGCCTTTTACGTGAGCAATAATAAATACCTGGATACCGCTACTTACAATAACCAGCAGCGCTGGCGTAATTTGAATGAAAACTGGTACCAAAGCGGCGCTGCCTATAACAAAATTGATAGTGTTGATAATGCACCTAATAAGTGGCTGCAGCGATGGCTTAAGCACCCCGGTTTTGATAAATACTGGCAAGCTATGATCCCATACGGTAAGGAATTTGAAAAAATCAATATCCCAGTGCTGGCTTTTGATGGTTATTATGACGACGGGCAAACATCCGGCTTATATTACCTGCGCCAGTTGGCTAAATATAACCCCAGGGCCGACTATTACCTGGTACTTGGCCCGTACGACCATTTTGGCGCACAAAGGGGAGGCGAACCTGTTTTGCGGGACTACAAGGTTGATTCGGTAGCTATCATCAACACCAAAGCAATTACTTTTGAATGGTTTGATTATATCATGAAACAAGGTAAAAAGCCTGCCATTATCAAAGACAGGATCAATTACGAGGTTATGGGTGCCAACCGCTGGGACCATGCGCCGTCCCTTGATAAAATGTACCAAAGCATGATTCGGCTTTACCTGAGTAATGTAAAAAAGGATGATGGGTTTAGGTTATCTCCCCAAAAGCCGGTTAAACCGGCATACCTTGAACAGGAAGTTGACTTTGCCGATCGCACTACATCCAATAACTACGCATATCCGTTCCCTATTATTCAAAAAGATGTTTACAGCAACGGGTTTACCTTTATAAGCGACAGTTTAAAACAACCGCTTATTGTGAACGGCGCCTTCCTTGGACAAATCACGGCCGCTATCAACAAAAAGGATTTTGACTATAGCGTAGTACTTTATGAAGTGATGCCTAACGGCGAATATTTTGAGCTTACGTACTTTTTGGGGCGGGCCAGCTATTCGTGGGATATCAGCAACCGCAAACGGCTGCAACCAGGAAAAATAACAACGCTACCGTTTTCGAATACAAAGGTGGTAAGCAGGCAACTGCGTAAAGGCAGCCGCTTACTTGTAATTATCAATGTAAACAAGAATAATTTTTGCGAGGTTAACTACGGTACCGGTAAAGATGTAAGCCTTGAAAATATTAACGATGCCAAAACACCACTTAAAGTAAAATGGTACAACAGTAGTTATATCGATGTGCCGGTATCAAAATGAAGGCTGTACGACAAACTTGGCTGTACACGCAGGGTCAAACGCATCCAATTGGGTTAACATAACTTAACATATTTTAGATATTTTATTTATAAGTATTTAATAATCAATATTTTATATTTTATCATGGTTAACACTAAAATCATCGCCCAATTTAGCATCCAAATATTTGTGCCTGTTGCTGGCCAATATATTTGATCATCAATTAATGACATTTATTGTAACCGTTTTTTCCGGCATCAACGGGTCATATTTACGAACGGGACACTTACGCAGGTAAATATCGTGTCAAATAAAACAGCATGTTCTCAATTATAAAACAAGTCGGGCTCTATTAGTGTTAGTTATTGTACCTGCTTAACACAAGGATGATTATGGATACCTCGACATTAAAAACCATTGCTTACCAGCTGATGCAAGGCAACAAAGGTTTGCTGGCCATGGATGAAAGCACCGCTACATGTAACAAGCGTTTCCAGGAACTGGGCATCCCACAAACTGAAGAATATCGCCGCAAATACCGTGATCTGATTGTAAACGCGCCAGGGTTGGAGGAATACATTAGCGGGGCGATCCTGTTTGATGAAACCATAAAGCAAAGTACTGCCGATGGCATCTTGTTTATAGATATTTTGAAGCATAAAGGGATAATTCCGGGTATTAAAGTTGATGAAGGCGCTATACCTATGGCTGGTTTTCCCGGCGAAAAGATAACCGAAGGGCTGGATGGCCTTGGCGACCGTTTGAAGAACTACTATAAAATGGGCGCCCGTTTTGCCAAATGGCGGGCTGTTATCACTATAGGCGCCGATATCCCGTCGCCAACCTGTATAAAGGCAAATGCTTACACCCTTGCCCGTTTCGCCATGTTTTGCCAGGAAGCCGGTTTGGTACCCATTGTGGAGCCCGAAGTAGTGATGGATGGCGATCATTCGCTCCAAAAATGTGCCGAGGTTACTACCGAGGTAATACATGCCCTATTTAACGCCTTGTACCAGCACCGGGTCGACCTGGAAGGCATTATCCTGAAACCTAATATGATATTGCCGGGCGAAAATAGCCCCGAAAAGCCGGGTTTAGACGAAGTGGCCGAAGCAACCATTAAATGCTTCTTAAAAACCGTACCTGCATCGGTACCTGGCATAGCCTTCCTTTCGGGCGGCCAACAGGCAGCGCTTGCTTCCGAAAGGTTAAACCGTATGCACACCCGCTTTGGCGATGTAATGCCCTGGGTGCTTACTTTCTCTTTCTCGAGGGCGATACAACAACCAGCGCTGGAGCTTTGGAAGGGTAATGACGATAACATTGTTGCAGCCCAACGTGCATTAGTACACCGCGCTGCTTGCAATAGTGCCGCCAAAATGGGTGTATACAGCGCCGATATGGAAACCGGCCCTCAGTAGTTGTTTGCCAATTACGCCCTGTTTGGTAAAAATCTGTCGGTTGTTATTTTTCTAATGACCGGCACGCCCTTTTGAAAAACTTACTCCTTTATTCACGCTGTCCTATCCAGTCAGCCAAAAGTCTTAACTTGATTCCTGACTCTTGCCTCTGTTCTCCCGCTCTGTAACAATCTTTAAACATGCTCAAATAAAAAAAAGCATTAATTTGCGCTTTAAACATAAGTTGACACTCATGAATAAATATTTACTCACCATTCCGGCGTTTGCCTGGGTTATGTCGGCGTATGCCCAGCAGGGTAGCCCCTTAACCACAAAGGATTATGAACATGCCGAAAGTTTTATGACCTACAATACCGCCCAGTTTGTTGACAGGGCCGATGTAAGGCCTAACTGGTTACCAGGCGATAAATTCTGGTACCGTGTACTCACCGCACAAGGGAGCGAATTTGTATTGGTTGACCCGGTTAAGAAAACACGGGAAGCAGCTTTTGACCATCAAAAACTGGCCCAACTGCTGTCAGCGGCTTCGGGCAACAAATACGATGGCAATATGCTGCCTTTTCAAACCATCAGCTTCCCGGCAGATGGAAAAAAAATAATGTTTACGGCAGCCGATAAACACTGGCAGTATGACCTGACCACAGACCTTGTTACTGCCGGGGCGGAACCGGAACGGGGCCGCATGCAGCCTGGCGGACGCAGGGGCAAAACAGAAGAAGTATTATCGCCAGACGGCAACCGGGCAGCCTATATCAAAGATTACAACCTTTGGGTGCGCGATACAAAAACAGGCAGCCAAACCCAGCTGACTACCGATGGTATTAAAGATTTTGGCTACGCTACAGATAATGCAGGCTGGCAAAACTCCGACGCGGCAATTTTACGCTGGTCGCCCGATTCAAAGAAGATAGCCACCTTTAAGCAAGATCAGCGTAAGGTAAGCGATATGTACCTGGTTACCACCAATGTGGGCAAACCGGTATTAAAGCAATGGAAATACCCTTTGCCGGGCGATGAAATTGCAATGATAACCAGGGTGATTATTGAAGTAGACCATCCTAAAGTAATTACTCTGCAGGTGCCGCCCGATGCACACCGCGCTACCCTGAGCGACGACATCAGCAGTAGCGGCACATTTGATGATGTGGATTGGAGCGCTGACGCTTCAAAGCTGGCTTTCGTATCCACCTCTCGCGATCATAAAAACGAGAAATTCCGCATTGCCGATGCAGCAACTGGCGCCGTTAAAGAGGTTTTTGAAGAAACCGTGAAAACTCAGTACGAATCGGGCTGGGGCGCTATTAACTGGAAGTTTTTGCCCAAAACCAACGAGATCATCTGGTTTTCTGAGCGCGACAACTGGGGCCATTTGTATCTGTACGATGCAGCTACCGGTAAAGTCAAAAATCAAATTACCAAAGGCGATTTTGTAGTAACCAGGCTATTGAAGGTTGACGAGAAAACCCGCACGGTTTATTTTATTGCCGGTGGTCTTGAAAAAGAGAATCCATACTACGGCCAGTTGTGTAAAGCAGGCTTTGATGGTAAGCATTTTACCGTGCTTACGCCCGAAGAAGGCAACCATAACATTACCCTATCGCCAGGCGGCGGTTATTTTGTCGACAGTTACTCTAAACCAGACATGCCGCCGGTTACCGTTTTACGCAGCACGGATGGCAAGCTGATAACTAACCTGGAAAAAGCCGATGTATCAAGGCTAACCGCTACCGGCTGGAAAGCGCCTACGCCAGTTAAATTGATTGCAGGAGATGGCAAAACTGATATTTACGGACTTATTTTTACGCCGACCAATATGGATGCCAGCAAAAAATACCCGGTTATTGATTACATATACCCGGGCCCGCAAGGCGGGAGCGTAGGCAGCTGGTCGTTTGTGGCTTCAAGGGGTGATAATCAATCACTGGCCGAGCTTGGTTTTATTGTGGTAGTAATTGAAGGTACCAGTAACCCGCTGCGTTCAAAAAGTTACCATGACATGAGCTACGGAAATATGTCTGAAAATACTTTGCCCGATCAGATTGCAGGTATCAGGCAGTTATCAAAACAATACCCCATTGATACCAATAAAGTAGGCATATGGGGCCACTCGGGCGGTGGCTTTGCTACGGCCGCGGCCATGTTCCGCTACCCCGATTTCTTTAAAGTGGGCATCTCAGAATCGGGCAACCATGATAACCGCAACTACGAGGATGACTGGGGCGAACGGTATGACGGCCTGGTATCAAACTCCGATTATGCCGCCCATGCCAACGAAACGTATGCCAAAAACTTAAAAGGCAAGCTAATGCTGGCCCATGGCTTAATGGATAACAACGTACCGCCTTACAACACCATGCTGGTGGTTGAGGCGCTTGAAAAAGCCAATAAAGATTATGACCTGGTAGTTTTTCCAAACAGTCAGCATGGTTATGGCCCTTACTCGCCCTACATGATGCGCCGCCGCTGGGATTACTTTGTGAAAAATCTGTTAGGTGTAGAGCCGCCGCATGAATATGTGTTGAAATCGAAAACAGATCCGAGGAATGTGGTAAAGTAGAATAACAATATCGAACACCGGATAACCAATGTAGAATGATGAAGTAAATTCATTATTCGATATTCAAAATTCGGTGTTCGATATTTAATTGGGTTATTTATGTATTTAGCTTGGTATCACAGCTTCCCCTTTAGCCTTTCCTTAACCCCGCTTTCCCATTCATCTTTTAAAATACTCAGTATGATGGAGTCGCGCCTGCCGCCATCTTCCAGGGGCATGTTACTGCGTAAAATGCCTTCAACCTGGCAGCCAATGCTTTTCATGGCGGCAATGCTGCGCTCGTTACGTGCATCGGCCCTGAATTCAACCCGCATCATATTCAATTCTTCGAACGCGAATTGCAACAGCAAAAATTTACAATGTTTATTTAAACCAGTTCCCCTGAATTTTTCGCCATACCAGGTATAGCCCAGCTGAAGCGAGTTTAGCTTGGGCTGTATATCGTAATAACGGGTACTGCCTGCAAATTCGCCGGTTTGCTTGTCAATCACTATAAAAGGATATTCGCGGCCTTCTGCGCGGGCTTTAAGGGCATCGTTAACATAACGGCGCATGCCATCCTCGTATTTGGCGCTCACGTTGGAGTATTGCCAGGTAGTAGGCTCATTAATAGCAAAAGGCAGTAGGTTTTCAAGATCATCGGCCTGTAAAGGGCGTAGTATAACGCTGTCATCCTCTAAAGTATAGTTGGCTGTTGTGTCAAAATGAGAGATCATTAATTATTGGATTTTTTTTAAATCTACAGGAATAAAGTGGCTCCCTCATACATAAAAGTTAAATTTTCAGGAGTGGGCCAGCCTGTAAGTATAGTAAAATCGGCAGATTCTGAAGGGGAAGTTACGTTCAAAAATAAAAGCCCTGTCATCCTTGCCATATTTAATATTTACACAAACATTGGCTTTTAACGCTGGCTAAGACTCACCCGGCGAGGCTACGCCCGCCACCCTCTCTTCGGCTTCGCCGGAAAGAGGGGCTTGGAAGTTTATTATTTATTTTTTTTAATGTATTGATATTCAGCGTTAAAAAAACTCTTTCCACCTTCGGTGATTGTTGCACAACTAAGCGCATACGTCGCAAAATTTCAAATCTTGTCGATCAACCTTCTGAGATTTTAATATTCAGCTATTGCCAAAAGCAAGTTAGTCGATATTCAAATCTCAGGGCGTCAAACCGCCATAAAACATGCGCTTTTTTTTGCAACCTTAGTTGTGCAACACTCACCGCAGGTGAAGAGAGGGTGGCGGGCGTAGCCTCGCCGGGTGAGGCTACGCCGTCATGCTATATACGCCATTCCCTTCAGACTTTCACGAAATTTTACAACTCAGGATATCAATCTATTATATATTACAAAGCGCCATTTTTATTACTGTTTATCTGCCATCACCTGCTCATACATCTGGTCAAAAGGTTTATTCTTTAGCTCGATGGCTACGCCGGAGTTGCGTTGCTCGCAAAAGCGGAGCATCTCGAAGCAATCAATTAAAATATTATCGTCTACACCTTTAAAAGTCATTTCCACAACTTTGCCCGATACCTTGTAGTATTCCTCCAGCGCGCGTAGCCCTTCTTCGGTTATTTTAATGAGTTTGGCGCGTTTATCATCCGGCGATGTCCGCTCGTCAATTTTCTTTTCGGTTATCAGCCGGTTAATTACCTCCATGCCGGTGGTGGTTTCGGCAAACATGTAGTTGATCAGGTCGCTTTTTCGTACCTCGCCTAAATGATTAAGGCCGTTAAGGTAGTAGAAACTTTCGGCGGGGGGCAAGGCAATATGTTTTACCGCCGCACGGAAATAAAGGCTGTATGCACTCATGATTCGGCCTATGGTTTTTAACAGGAAAGCGCCATTCATAATGCGTTCGCCTTTTTTGCCCGGGTGTTTGGGCTGTGGCCGTTGTTTTTGCAGGTAGTATCTGCAAAATGTTTCAACGGTTTGGTCCGTGCTCACCTCCTCAAATTCCGACCACGCTTTAATTAATTCGACTACTGGCTTCATGATGTTCCTATTTCGGTATAAAAATAAAAAATTATTTCTAAAAAGTTTTAATTATTCCTAAATGGTAATATATTTGAAAAGTTATTTCGGATCGGTTTTAATTATTATTCAAACATTTAAAATGTTTTTGATTATCAATCGTCCAATAAAGTAGCGTTTATTTGTAGTATACTTTTACGGCATCTAATATAACTTGCATATGCAACCCAATAAAACCAAACCAAATCAAAAACCACCCGGCGTATTCAGCCTGCTGAAGCCATACCTGGGTTGGGTTACGTTGTTATTAGTTTTTTCTGTAGCGGCTACGGCAATTAACCTTTGGCTGCCTAAAATAATTGCCAATGGAATTGATGCCTACACCCATCACCAATTTGTGGTTAATGATGTAATTAAAAAGTTTTCACTGGCGGCAATATTGGTATTTGTTTTCGGCGCGATACAGGGTGTTATACAAACCTATTCGTCGGAGTTGGTGGCTAAGGATCTGCGCGAAAAACTGGCAGATAAAATTTCGCGCCAAAGCCATGCATTTATTGAGCAGGCCAATCCTTCAAAACTGTTAACCAACCTTACCGCCGATATCGACTCCATAAAGCTGTTTGTATCGCAGGCGCTGGTATCAATTGTTACATCGCTTTTTACCATTATTGGCTGCAGCGTAATGCTGCTTATTATCAATTGGCGGCTGGCACTGGCGGTTATTGTTATTATCCCCATCATAGGCGGTACGTTTGCGTATGTTTTAAAAAATGTGCGCGCGCTGTTCATGAAAAGCCGAGGGGTAATAGATACACTGAACAAGGTTATTAACGAAAGTATTCTGGGCGCAGCATTAATCCGGGTTATTAACTCGCAGCAACTGGAGTTTAATAAATTTTTGGCTGCCAATACCGAAGCCAAAAATTACGGATTAAAAATCCTCACTTTTTTTGCGGGCTTAATACCTATCGTAACCTTTACGGCCAACATGGCCGCTTTAACCATTTTGGTAATGGGCGGGCATTTTGTAATAAACGGCGGCATGAGTTTGGGTAGTTTTGCGGCGTTTAACAGCTATTTATCGCTATTGATATTCCCGATATTTGTGCTCGGCTTTATGAGCAACCTTATAGCGCAGGCCAGCGCATCATACACCCGTATTAGCGTGGTTTTAGATGCGCCCGATGTTGTAGACGGCGGCGATTTAAAAGAGGTGCTGCGCGGCGATGTGGAACTGAAGGATGTATCTGTTGCCTACGGGCAAAAGCTGGCGCTTAAAGGCGTATCGTTAAAAGTTACCGCCGGGTCAAAAATTGCCATCATCGGGCCAACATCAGCAGGTAAAACCCAATTGCTTTACCTGTTAACCGGGCTTATTAACACAACAAGCGGCGAGGTTTTGTACGATGGTAAAAGTATAGCGGCTTATGACAGCGAATCGTTTCACCGGCAGGTAGGTTTTGTTTTCCAGGATAGCATTATTTTTAATATGAGCATTCGCGAAAACATTGCTTTTAGCGATACCGTAACCGACGAATCGCTGCAAAAGGCGATTGATACGGCTGAGTTGAAAGATTTTATAGGGAGTTTGCCCAACCAGTTAAATACCATCGTATCCGAAAGGGGATCCAGTTTGTCGGGCGGCCAAAAACAGCGCATTATGCTGGCCAGGGCGTTGGCGGTAAATCCGAAGGTTTTATTGCTGGATGATTTTACAGCGCGGGTAGATGGCAATACCGAAAAGAAGATACTGACCAATATCCAGCAAAATTATCCGGGCTTAACATTAATATCGGTTACGCAAAAAATAGCCTCCGTTGAGCATTACGACCAGATAATTTTACTGATGGAGGGCGAAATTGTAGCCAGCGGCGTACATGACGACCTGATGAAAACCAGTACCGATTATGTGCAGATTTTCAACTCGCAACAAAGTACCAGTAATTACGAATCGGTTAAGTCTTGAGTCTGAAGTACTAAGTCTTAAGCCAGAAGTCTTGAGTCAAAAAGAATTTTGTTTGACCTGAAACTTATTTCTGACTTAGAACTTAAGACTTCCGACTTAGGACTATCGATTTAGAAGTATCACAAAAAATATTATCACAAAATGAATTACGATCTTAACCAGCTTAGTAAAACTGCCCCAAAAACATCAACGTGGGCGGGCCTTGGCAAGCTGATCCGGCTGATATCGCACGAGCGGCGGATACTTATCATGGCACTTATTGCCATACTAATAAATTCTTCACTCAACCTTTTGGGCCCGTTAATTATAGGCCGCACCATTGATAAATATATCCAGCATAAAGATTTTGCGGGCGTTATTCACAATGGCATATTGTTATTGTGTATGTATGCCGTTGCGTTGTTTACCAGCTACAAACAAACCACGCTAATGGGCGGTGTAGGGCAGCGCATGCTGTTTACACTGCGCAATTCCATCTTTAATAAGCTGCAGCAATTGCCCGTAGGTTTTTTTAACCAAAATAAGGCAGGCGACCTGATATCGCGCGTAAATAATGATACCGATAAGCTGAACCAGTTTTTTTCGCAATCGCTGATGCAGTTTATCAGCAATATCTCTATCATGATAGGGGCGGGGATATTTTTACTGGTTATTAATCCCGAACTGGGGGCTGCCGCGCTGTCACCGGCTTTAATTATTCTTGCTTTAACACTGATATTATCGCCATGGATTAAACGAAAAAATGCGGCCAGCCTGAAAAGCACCGGTGGCCTGAGCGGTGAGATACAGGAAAGCCTGAACAACTTTAAAGTGATCATTGCCTTTAACCGCCGCGATTATTTCAGGAAGCGTTTTGGCATTGCCAATACTGCAAATTACAATGCTGCTATTGGGGCGGGCCTGGCCAGCACTGTTTTTATACCGGTTTACGGTTTTTTTGCCAGCATGGGGCAGCTCATCGTGTTGTCGTTTGGTATTTATCTTATAGGTAAAGGGCTTTTCACTATTGGTATCCTGGTAAGTTATTTATCATACGCCACTAACTTTTACAACCCGCTAAGGCAGCTGGCAGCCCTGTGGACTAATTTTCAGCTGGCAATGGCCGGCTGGGACAGGATATCGCAGATACTATCTTTAGAGAGCGACCTGCCGCAGATAGTCGCCGGTATTACCGAGCCCAATGCCACACTGCTTGAATTCAGGAATGTGCATTTTAGTTATGACGAAAGCAAAGAGATATTGCATAACATTAACTTTAAGCTGGAGCAGGGCAAAACCTACGCCCTGGTTGGCCCAACAGGTGGCGGTAAAACCACTACGGCATCGTTAATAGCACGCCTGTATGATCCATCAAAAGGTTTGGTACTGCTGGATGGTAAAGACATCCGCACATATACCGCCGAAGAGCGGAGCCTTAAAATAGGATTTATTTTGCAGGAGCCTTTTTTGTTTAGCGGCACAGTGAAGGACAATATCCTGTACAGTAACGATATGTATAGGGAGCATACCAACGAGCAATTAGAAAAAGTAATTACAGATGCCAACCTGGGCAGTCTGCTGGCTATTTTTGAGAACGGACTGGAAACTCCGGTACTTTCAAGCGGAGATAGTATTAGCCTTGGCCAAAAACAACTGATAGCATTTATGCGGGCCGTGCTGCGTAACCCGCAGTTATTGATTTTGGATGAAGCCACCGCCAACATTGATACCATTACCGAAAAACTGCTGAGTGATATCCTGAACAAACTGCCCGAAACTACCACCCGGGTAATTATAGCCCACCGCCTGAACACCATTGAAAATGCCGACGAGATTTTCTTTGTAAATTCCGGTGAGGTGATTCGCGCAGGTGGCTTAAATGAGGCGATTGATATGCTGCTGCACGGGAAGAGGGTGAGTTAGGAGAGGAGAATCAAGAAATAAGAGTCAAGAAAAAGACAGGAGCTTGTTGGACACGTTGTGCGCAGCTGCCGCGAGTTAAGCGTAAGCGTAACTCGTGGTATGCATAATTTAAGCTTCCAGCTTAAATTTAATTTGTTAATTTAACCTCATGAGCAGCAATTATAAATTTCGTAACCAGGAATGTTTATACTTTGTAACTTTTACGGTTGTAAGATGGATAGATGTATTGACCAGGAGAGCGTATAAGGATATCATTGTAGAAAGCCTTAAATATTGCATAAAACATAAGGGACTTCAATTACATGGCTGGGCTATTATGAGTAACCATGTGCATTTAATTATCAGTACAAATGATAAGCCCATGCAGGATATTTTACGGGATGTTAAAAGGCACACTTCAAAAGCGATAACCAAAGCTATTATCGAAAATGTGCAGGAAAGCAGGTGTGAATGGATGTTGTGTTTTTTTGAGCGTGAGGGCAAGAGTAACCCCAATAACGAAAATTACCAATTTTGGCAACAAGGCAATCACCCGATAGAAATATATACAAACAAGGTACTTGATCAGAAACTTGATTATATTCACAATAACCCGGTAACAGCTGGCTGGGTTGATGAACCACACCATTTTCTATACAGTAGTGCAAGAGACTATGCCGGAGGTAAAGGCTTAATTGATATTATATTGGTTTAGTTTCATAATTTAAGCTGGAAGCTTAAATTATGCATACCCCGAGTTACGCTGCGCTAAACTCGCGGCAGCTTTAGCGTAACTCGGGGTATGCATAAGGCTTTTTGAATGCTGCGTTATACCTAAGGTTGTTATATTTATGCAAATGATTTTTGGAATACAATGGCAGATAAAATTAAAAGTGACTTTGAGGTAGTTACGGCCGAATCGCGCAAATTGGCTATAGCCTGGCAGCATGGCTTTATCAATTACGATCACTTTTTTGTGGCTATGTTGCAAAATAAATGTAAGGCTACAAAATATTTTGACCATTTTGATTCGGATTACTGGGAAGCAAAAATAAAAGCGTTGTATCCTGCAACAGGTAAGCAAAAACAGCGGGATTTGATGCCGTTAACTGTAGAGGCCGAGTTTGTTATAAATCATGCTTACCAAATATCGGGCATTGATGATTTTGCCCCAACCAATACCATACACTTGTTGCTGGCTATTTTAAGTTACGATAATGAGGTAAGCAAAGCTTTTTGCCAGGCGGGGATATTAATTGAAGATATTACGGGTGCTGAATTTAAAAATCCGGTAAAACAGTTTCCATCTCCCGTAGAGGCTATTCGGGAAAAACCATATAGCAAAGCAGAACTCTTTTTTTTGTCAAAAGCATCGAAAAAGAAGCGGGTTGACGCTTTGTATCGAAATGCCCTTAACTTTTATTTTTATGGACAATTCGATGATGTTTTAAAAATATGCCGGATAGGTTTAAGTCTTTTGCCCAATTATATGCACTTCAAGGTGTTAATGGCTTTCGCCAGCCAAAAGCTGCGTGATTTCGATTTAGCATTGTCGCTAATGACTGAATTGGCAGAGCTTAAGCCCGACGACATTGATTTACGCCTTTCATTGTCACTTCTGTATGGTATGATGGGAAGGTACGGGGAGTGCGGCGAGATGTTAGACGCTCTTTTGCAGGTACAACCGGATAACGTATCATTTTTAAATAACAAAGGCTTTAACCTGCAATTACAGGAGCGTTATGCTGAATCGGTGCCTTTATTTGAGCAGGTTATACAGGCAGATCCTTCAATTGCCTATGTCTGGAATAACTTGGGTTTCTCGAAGTTCAGGCTGGGAGAGAAGGAGCAAGGGGTGGGCATGATTAATAAATCGCTTGAGCTGGATAAGGGAAACCCGTACGCGTACAAGAACCGAGGTATTGTTTTGATGGAGCAAGGACAAAAAACTGAAGCAAAACAAAATTTTATACTTGCCCTGAAATTTGGCTACACCGAAAACTACGGTGACGAAGTGGAAAAATTGCTGCATAGCCTAAGCCCGGAGGATCCTATTTAAACGTTGCAAAACGCAAAATAAGCCGGATGATGATTCATCCGGGCTATCCAATTCTTCAACAGCGGGCTGCTAAAAAGAAATTTATTTTAACTCAGCCGCGAAACCGCCATTACGTACCATAGTGATGGTCATTTTATCGCCGGCTTTTACCTGTTTGGTTTTACGGCGGTAATCCATAGCCTGGTTGCCTGCGTTTATGCCATCTTCAAACCATGTTATGGTGTAGGTTTTGTCTTTATCCAAAAAGTCGAAATTGATTTCCAACTCCCTGGCTTTTTCTTTGCCATTGGTTATGCCACCGATAAACCATTTTTCGCTTTTGCGTTTGGCTACAACTGCAACCTGGCCGGCATCTGCAATTAGCGCCCGGGTTTCGTCCCAGGTGGTGGGCACGCTGGTTATAAATTCGGTACAATCGGCGTTGCGGTAGTAAAGCGATGGGTTATCGCACAGCATTTGTACACCGCTTTCAAACACCACGTACATGGCCAACTGGTTAACCCTGGTGCCTATGGCAGCTGCATTGGGCCGTTGCGCGCTGTAAACGTTGGGCTGCATGTTTATCATGGCCCCCGGTGTAAAATCCATCGGGCCTACGGCGTTACGTATAAATGGCAGATAAGTGCTGTTATCGGGCGAGCACCCCCCCATTTGTTCAAGGCCGCGAACTCCCTCGTACGATATGAGGTTCGGATATTTATATTCGAGCCCTGCAGGTTTAAAGGCACCATGAAAATCAACAAAAACCTTGTTCATGGCCGCTTCTTTAACCACATCTTCATAGTATTTTACCATCCATTGGTCGCTGCGGTCCATAAAGTCAATTTTAACGCCTTTAACGCCCCATTCGTGGAAGGTTTTAAACAAATTCATATTATTATGTACGGTAAGCCATGTTAGCCATAAAATGACGCCCACATTTTTTTCCTTGCCATAACGGATCAGCTCTTTCAGGTCTACCTTCGGATTGGGCGTGTACGGGTCGGTTGTGCTTTTGGCCCATCCCTCGTCCATCACAATATATTTAACGCCGTATTTGGAGGCAAAGTCGATATAGTATTTGTAGGTATCCAGGTTATACCCCGACACAAAGTTTACATCGGGCCCATAAGGGGTAGCATCGTTCCACCATTCCCAGCTGGCCTGGCCGGGTTTAATCCACGTGGCGTCGCCAATAACGCTTTTTGACGATAACCTCAACGTCATGGTGTTTTCTAACAGTTGCTTATCGGTTTTAGCTATTACAAAATACCGCCACGGAAAATTACGGGTGCCGGATGTTTTGGCAATATAATCTGCCGATTTTAAGATCTTCTGGCTCCGGTCGCCGTCGGGGCCAAATTCCAGCGGAACTTTTGGAAACGTAGCTTCGGCGCCGTTGCTGCCTGTGCCTGTTAAAAACATGCCCGGATAATCGGAAAGGTCGGCTTCGCTGATCAGTATTTTATAGTTTTGTTTGGTATCTATCAACACCGGCAGGGTCGACATTTTGTCGGCCGGTTTCCATGAAGCCGACGAAACGTGTGTATAAGCATCTTCGTATGAGGTTTTAAAGCCACCTGGCTGCTGCAGGGTTAACGCGTAATCTTCAGGAAAGTTTATACCAAAATCCTCGCTCATTACCGTTACATCTCCCTTTTTTTGGGCTATAAAACGGTATGCTATCCCATCATCAAAAGCACGGAATTCTACCGAGTAGTTCCCTTTAAAGTTTAATAGCACGGCATTATAAATGCTTTTAACGGTCGAGAATTTCAGGGAAACATATGGTTTGATGGTTTCTTCGCCATGTATACGCTTTGAGTTCAGAAGTTTGGGGTTTTCGCCTAAGCTAACATCATTAAGATTAAGCGCCAGGTGGCTTCTCGTTAGCAGTTCTTTACCGTTGCCATATACGGAGTAATATATTTTATCGCCGGTAGTTATAGTTACCTTAAGCTCGCCATTTGGCGAGGCCAGATCAATAGGTTTGTCCTGGGCAAACAGCCTGCCCGTGGCGACAGATAACAAGATAAGGCAACATAGATATTTTTTCATAAAACGGATAACGCTGTAATTGGGTTTATTGGTGAATGATGGTATTGTTGGCAAATTGCCGCAAGCATTGGCTGTGCAAATGGTGCGCTGATAATTTAGTACAGGCAATGATAACGAAACATTACCGGCCACTTTTTATCAATAGCCAAAGTTAATGTTAAGTAGTTAAAATAAAACCAGGCCAATGGCCGCGCAATGTGGATTAATCACTCATAAAACCGGGATAGCCGGGCTTATGGGTGATTTTTTGAAGCCGGTACCACTGGTAGTAGATGTAGCTTCTGAATACTAATTTGCTGATAATTTGTGTTTTAAATAACACTCTAAGTCCGGCAAGATGATTTCCCCCATTGATTTTAATAACAAGGTTCTGCAAAACTTTCAAGATACAATTCAATATCGAAATGTATAGGCCGACAATAAATATGTACGTTTTAACAAAAATGGCAATCAGATAATTTATCCTTTGGGTTGTTGTAAAATTAAAGGTGGTGAAGGTGCGGCAAAGGTGTTGCACTGGCATTACTAAAGTGGGGGCAAAGGTGCCCGAAAGGTATCATGGGTGCTGGCTTTAAAAGTCAGACGAGCGGATAAACCTAATAATGCAGAAGATACATCCGATAATACCGGCTTATAAAATAGTTGTCGGATTAACACTAAATAATTGCATAATTATTTTTACACTTGCATATAAACTCTAACTAAATTATGCAGAAGTATAGCGGCCAGAAGCGCATCTTAGTGGCTACCGATTGTATCATTTTTGGATTTGATGGCTGGAATATCAAATTATTGCTGGTTCAGCGTGGCCTTGAGCCCGAAAAACATAAATGGAGCCTGATGGGCGGCTTTATTCAACCTTCGGAATCGCCGGATGATGCTGCTAACCGCGTTTTGGAGTTGCGTACCGGGCTTAAAAATGTGTATATGGAACAGTTTCGCGTATTTGGCAGTCCTGACCGTGACCCGGTTGAACGCACGCTTTCGATAGCTTATTTTGCATTGATAGATATTCATCAATATGAAAAACAACTGAGTGATGAATATCATCCTGAATGGTTTTTACTGGATGAAATGCCCGACCTCATATTTGACCATGCCCAAATGGTTAGGTTGGCACTGAGACAGTTGCGCTATAAAGCTGCGCTGCACCCGATCCTGTTCCAGCTTTTGCCCGAAAAATTTACCATCCCGCAATTGCAGGCGCTATACGAGGGGGTTTATCAAACCAAATTCGACGACAGGAATTTTAGCCGTAAACTGTTATCAACCGGTTTGTTGGTTAAGCAACCCGAAAAGGATAAGTTGTCCTCAAAAAAAGGAGCATTTTATTATAAGCTCGACCAATCGCACTACGAACAAAACTTCGAGTCGTTTTTAAATCTTGTACCAAACCCCGAGAAGTTTTTTTAAGACATATTGAACATCAAACCAGGTTTTTAGGCAATAATACGGTAAATGTTGTGCCCTTGCCACGGGCAGATACCACATTAATGCTGCCCCGGTGCTTTTCGATGATGCCAAATACAATTGACAAGCCCAGGCCGGTGCCTTCGCCTACATCTTTAGTAGTAAAAAAAGGCTCGAAAATCCGGTTTTTAGTCTCGTCGTCCATCCCTATGCCAGTATCGGCAATTTCGATGGAAATATGACTGGGCAGTTCACTGGTTGTTATCACCAGGCTATTGCCCTCGTGCTGTTCTTTTGCTTTAATAGCATGTATGCTGTTTCCAATCAGGTTGATTAATACCTGATTAATTTTCCCCGGATAACAGTTTATAGGTTTAATATTGTTTAAAACGGTTTTAACCTCGATATAATAGGGGATAGTGCTTTTTAAAATAAGCAGATTGGCCCGTATGGCTTTATTGATATCAAGTTTCTTTAAAATCAATTCATCGGTGCTGCTAAAGGTAAAAAGGCTTTTAACAATTTCGGTGGTACGTTTGGCGCCCTCTTCAATGCCATTTAACAGTATATGTATCTCGTCCCTTATAAAATCTGGGTTGATGGTTTGCCGGTAGGCCTGCGCTGCGCCGATATATTCTGCGCTATCTGGGGTGTTTAATACATCGTCATATTTATTAAGCAAAGTAAATAATTCATCTAAATCAAGACGCAAAGGACTGATGTTTGAACTCACAAAGTTGATGGGGTTATTAATTTCGTGCGCAACACCTGCGGTAAGGCGGCCAAGAGATGCCATTTTTTCGGTATCAACCAACTGGTGCTGCGTGCTCTTAAGGTTATCAATAATTTTCGAAAGGTCTTTATTGGCATTTATCAGTTCACTTGTGCGCTCTTTTACTTTATTTTCGAGCGATTTATTTTGCTGCATAATTAATCGTTGATTTTCCCTGGCAACAGAAATGGCGAAGTTTTGTGCGTCTATTTTTTGGTTCCGGTAAAGGTTAATCTTATCTGCCAATGCGCCCGAAAACAAAACTATGCCAATTACTAAACTTAAGGATGTAAGGTTGGCTGTAAAAATATTGTACGGGATAATATCTTTAGTCTGCGCTGCTGATATTAATATGCCAACAAAAAGAGCTCCCCAGCCCAGCATAAACAATTTGGCAGGTTTAAAGCCCTTTACATACAAATAGGTAACTATGAAAAGTAGGTAAATGGCGATGAAAATCATCGTGATATTAATGATGCCGTAAGAGAGCGCGGTGAATTTGCCAAAAATTACGATGGTGGTAACGATGTATATTGCAAATAACAGCAAATTAATATTGTAGCCCGCCCTTAGGTTTCCTTTTAACTGTAAAAACTCGCCGGCAAATAGTAAAGTAAATACGCCAAAACACACCCTGGCCAAAGGGATGATGTAATTGTTAAAGGTAATTTTATCGTCCGCGAGGTGATTCCCATATCCCCGCCTGAAGGTTAGGTTTAACCCCATGAAAATAATAAAAAAAACGTAGTAGAGATAACTAAGGTCACGTATGATAAAAAAAAGCATTAAATTGTACAATACGCTAATAATAATAGCCCCCACAAATGCGGCAGTAACCACGTTTTCGATGTTTTGACTCCTGAAAAACGACCATTGGCTATAAACTTTTATAGGGATAACCGACCATAGGCTACTTTTAACGCGCAGATATATTGTTTTTGATGAACCAGGTGGTAGCGGTAAACTAATGCTATTTGGGCTTTGCAATTTCGACTGACTGGGCTCATCGCTGGCCGTTAGATGGCAGATTTTATTTGCTTCATTTACATAGTACAAATCAAAAGCGTCAATAATTCCCGCGCCGGTGTTTACCAATATATTGGGCTCATCGTCGCTGTTTTTGATAGTAGCCTTTAACCAAACAGTCGAATTAAAAAAAGTCGACATAGGCAGGGAGTTAAGGCTCGTTTTAAAAGCTGTGCTTTTTATCACCTGGTTTGCAGCCAGGCTTCCGGATGGATCTTCCAGTTCGTAAAAATAACTACTGGTTAGCAGCTTTGATTGGTTGTTATTAATTACAAGCGTATCTGCATTATGTGCAAAAACTATAGCGTTTTGGAATAGTAAATATGTGGCTAACAAAAATTTCTTCATATTTACTTATTGTAATTTTTTGATAGCGCAATATTTGCTAAAAAATGGGCAAAAGTTAAAACTTTCTATAAATTTACTTTACAAACCAATTATCTAAACCAGTTTTACCTAATTTTTTCGCTATGCCCGTTGGAGTATTGTATGTTGATGATGAGATAAATAACTTAAATAGTTTTAAAGCGGCGTTCAGGCGGAGTTTTAATATTTATACGGCGCAATCGGCAGCCGAGGGGTGCCAGGTACTGCAGGCTTATGAGATAGGTGTTATAATTACCGACCAGCGAATGCCGGTTACAACCGGTATCGAATTTTTAGAATCGATTTTACCTTTGTATCCCGATACCATCCGTATACTTTTAACTGGTTTTTCGGATGTTAACGCGGTGATGGATGCAATTAACCGGGGGCAGGTTTACAAATACCTGGTAAAACCCTGGCAAAACGACGAACTGAAAATTTACATTCAAAATGCTATTGAAATATATGAGCTGCGAAAAGAAAATAAGGAACTAACCTATAAGCTTCAAATCGCTAACCTTGAACTTGAGTCGCTCCATAAAACCGGGGGATAGTTTAGGTTTAATACAGGTTTAACGGTCATCACACTACTCTTTAATAACCAACGGATGTTTAGTATTTCAAATCTTACGTTTCAAAGCTAATATGATATGAAAACGATTTGCAAATTTAATTTGTATGATTGTTTGCATAAAGCAAAGGGTAAAAGGCTCAAATCTCAACTGATAAATCTTATATCCATTTTCGTTTTTTTAATATTTTTTAATTCAGGTGCAAAGGCGCAAAATGGTTTCTCGAACCAGGGGACCGAATTTTGGACGGTTTATATGGATCATATCGATCCACCTACCACAAGCGATCCCAGGGGCAACGTGAGTAAAATGGACCTTTATATTACCGCCGATGTAAATACCAGGGTAACTGTTGCTATTGCCGATGGCACTTTTTCTGAAAGTTACGATGTAGTGGCGAGGCAAATACTTACGGTAGAAATACCAGGAAGCGCTTTTATTGACCAGCAAGGTCTGAGCTTAAAAGGTATTCATATCACATCACAAAAGCCGGTTGCTGTTTATGCCCATATTTTCGCTCAAAGTGTTTCGGGCGCCACCCTTTTGCTGCCTGTAAATGTGCTTGGCAAAGATTATCTTTCTATCAATTACAACCAGCAATCCAATTCCCTTAGCACCGAAAAAAAACCATCTTATTCCACATTTGCAGTTATTGGAACTGAAGATAATACTACCGTAGAAATAACACCAACCACATACCTGCTTAATGGCGAGCCGCCGGGCAAGCCTTTTACGGTAAATTTAAACAAAGGCCAGGTGTACCAGGGCCTGGCAAATGACGATTTAACAGGTACCCGTATCCGCACCATAAGTACCCAGGCCGGATCATGTAAAAAAGTTGCCGTTTTTTCGGGGAGCTCAAAAATACTTATCGGTTGTTTAACCAAAAACAATACATCTGACAACCTTTTCCAACAGGTTTATCCCACCGCTGCCTGGGGTAAAAATTATATCACTGCACCCTTAAAAAGCCGCTATTATGATGTTTTTAGGATTGTTAAAAGCGATCCTAACACAACCGTAAACCTAAACGGCGCTAATCTTTCACCGTCGGATTTTGTAAACGGACGTTATTACGAGTTTAATTCAACCAGCCCTAATGTTATTAAAGCTGATAAACCTGTGCAGGTTGTGCAGTATGCGGTAACACAATTTAAAACAATTAGCTGCATTGATACCGCACTTGATATCGGCGATCCCGAAATGATTTATCTTAATCCGCTTGAACAAACGCTTGATCATGTCACCTTAAATTCAACCGGTAATTTCAGGATAGCAAATAACTATATTAATGTAATTATAAAAACTGCTGCCGTGCCCACCTTTGCGCTCGACGGTAAACCGTATACTGAATTTACCCCCGTAAGCAATAATCCGGTTTATTCATATGCCCAGATATATGTTTACAACGGGGTTCATCATATAAGCGCGTCCGACGGCTTTAACGCCATTGCCTACGGCTTTGGTAACGCCGAATCATACGGCTATGCTGCGGGCACCAACTTGAAAAACCTAACCCGGTTTATTGCTTTGGATGATCCTAAAACCAATACTACTACATTGAACGGCTGCTCTGGCGTAACCTACAAAATACAATTAACCCTGCCCTACAAAACAACGCACATCAAGTGGGATTTTAAAAATGGCATCGTATACGATGATAGCAACCCGGTTGTAAAATCAACTTCGGTAAAGGGCGGGCAAACTTTGTATTTATATGAGTATGCAGCCGATGCGGTTTATAATGCAGGCGATTACTCTATATTGGCAACGGTATTTAACCCGGTTGCTGATGAATGCGGTTCGGACGAGGATGTCGAGCTTGACTTTAATATCTCTGATCCGCCTGTTTCAAGATTTAACTTTTCGGGAGCATGTTTGGGCGATACCACTTTTTTTAGAGATACATCGGTAACCAACGGCCGCGAAATTAAAACATGGTTATGGGATTTTGGCGACGGATACACGGATGTGGTGCAAAACCCATCACATTTTTATAAAAAGGCCGGAGAATATACAGTCAGGCTTACTATTGCCAATGAAAATGGCTGTACCGATATATCGGAGGCTTCAAAAGTTAGTATCAGCAATTTGCCTGTAGCAAATTTTGACGTTGCTGCTTCAGGTTGTCCTAAGCAGGATGTAAGTTTTACAGATCGGTCTGTAACCGCTGATGGCACAATATCAAAATGGATATGGGATTTTGGAGATAGTACTGCCGTGATAACTAAAACAGATAAATCGCCCATTGCACACGTTTACCAGGCTGCAGGTACTTATATTGCAAAATTAACCGTAATAAATGCCAATGGTTGCGCCGGGTTGGTTAAACAAAAGGCTGTAGTAATAAGCCTGCTTCCCGTTGTAGATTTTGTTCTGCCAGACGCCTGCGTTGCCGACTATGTTCAATTTAAAGATAGTAGCATGGTAGCCGACCATACAGAAGCCGATTTTATTTACCACTGGGATTTTGGTGATATTAACGCCACTGCCGCCAACAACACATCTGCCGAAAAAAATCCGCGACATCATTATACCGAGGCCCGCGATGATTACCAGGTGAGTTTAACAATTACTTCAAAATATGGCTGCACATACACCCAAACCAAAACTTTTGTAGTTAACGGCGATATTCCTAAAGCAAACGTGGTGTTAAAAGATCCCTCGGCAATATGCAGCGACAAGGAGGCCTTTTTTGAAAACCGGTCGACAGTTAATTTTGGTAACATAACCCGGCTGGAGGTTACTTTTGATATGGCAGATGCCTCATCATTGAGGGTATATGATCACCCGGTTTACGGGCAGCAGTTACGCTATACTTACCCCATATTTACCGATGGCGACCGTACTTTTAATGTGCATGTTGCTGCTTATTCCGGGGGGGGTTGTGCCAATATTCAGGAATTTCCCTTAGTTGTAAAAGCTACCCACATTATTACTTTAGCGGCAGTGCCACCAATTTGTCCCGAGGCTACCGCTATACAGCTTGCTCCTTTAAGTATAGTAGGCCAGCCTGGCAGCGGCTCATATTACGGCAGTGGAGTAAGTTTAAACGGCTTATTTAACCCGGCTGTGGCTGGTGTAGGCACTGTCAATATAAACTATGTATATACAACTGCAAATAGTTGTCCTGATACTGTGAGCCAACAAATTGTGGTATCCCCTTCGCCAATTGTAACTTCAGAGGGGGCAGTAACGATGCTTGAGGGTGCAGCGATTACGTTAAAAGCATCAGCAGCCGGCCATAACCTTAGTTATAAATGGTACCCTTCAATTGGCCTTGATCATGATGATGTATTGAACCCTATAGCAAGCCCTAAAGAAACTACGGGTTACCGTTTAACGGTAACATCTGCAGAAGGGTGCTCAAGTTCGGCAGATGTTACGGTGAAGGTTTTAAAATACCTGGTAATTCCAAATGCATTTACACCTAACGGAGATGGACGAAATGATGTTTGGGATGTTAAATATTTAAATGATTATCCCGATAATACCGTAGCAGTTTATAACAGGTATGGCCAAAAACTATTTTCATCAGTTGGCTATCCAGTTCCATGGGATGGCAGATATAACGGGAATTACCTTTCGCCCGGCACCTATTATTACATTATCAACCCTAAAAACGGGCGCGGAATTGTATCCGGAAGTGTTACTATTATGAGATAATTAATGGTTTTGTAGATTACATAAAACGGCATTAATTATTAAAACATCGATATTTTAATAAATTCTATCGATAGAATATGTAATAGATACAGAGAAAGATTATATTCGTCAATTGGTTACAATGCACTCCGTAACGGCTAACAGAATGGATCTGGTTTGTCACCGGCAACGTGTTGTTGAATAATGAAGCCTAAACCGGACGGAATGTTATTAGGGTTTTTGTAGCCATCATAAGATAAATTGATGAAGAGAATTTTTTACGCTATTGTTTTTTTTATTGCAGGTGTACATTTTGCGTATGCGCAGCAAAAGCCTCAATACACCCAATATATTTTTAATAATTACCTGTTAAATCCAGCCTTAACCGGCATCGAAAATTATACCGATGTTAAAGCAGGCTACCGTAGCCAATGGACTGGTTTGGAGGGGGCACCCACAACCGGCTATTTAAGTATCAATGCGCCTATCGGCGACAGGTTTGTACAGGGGGATGCGACGGCCTTCCCCGCAAGTGGTGGGCTTAATCCCTCAAGCAGATTGTATACCCAACAGTACCAGGCTGCGGAGCCCCATCATGGTATTGGCTTAACGCTTGTTTCTGATAAAACAGGGCCCATAAGCCAAACAACTATCGATGCTACTTATGCATATCATTTAGGCCTTACCGATAGGTTAAACCTGGCGGTTGGTGTATCGGCAGGGGTGAGCCACAACGTGCTCGATCGAGCTGCACTTCATTTTGGTGGGGTAGATGATTCTGATCCAATTTTGGCCAACCTAAACACTAATCAGTGGAAACCCGATTTGGCTTTTGGAGTTTGGGCTTACGCTTCTGATTACTTTTTTGGAGTATCTGTGCAACAAATATTGCCGCAAAGCCTGTATGTAACCGGGTCATCATCATTAAACAAAACAGTGCCGCATTACTTCTTTACGGCGGGCACCAAGCTGTTTTTGTCTGATGATGTTACACTTATCCCCTCGGTATTGGTTAAAGTAATAAAGCCGGTGCCTACTACTTTTGATGTAAACATGAAAGTATCGTTCCAGGACAAATTTTGGTTAGGTGGCTCATACCGCCGCAACGATTCTTTTGCGGCTATGGTTGGTTTTAACCTCAGCTCGTTTATAAATGTTGGTTACTCTTATGATTTTACCACCTCGGCCCTAAACACCGTAAGTAACGGATCGCATGAAATTGTCATCGGAATCCTCCTTAATAACCGCTATAAAGTTACCTGCCCGCAGCATACGTTTTAGATTTCAGATGTGCAGATTTCAAATGTGCAGATTGGACTTCGTTATAAATAAAATGCCCCGATTGAATTCAATCAGGGCATTTTCTATTTTATAGCTTTATAATTTAATCCTCAAATATTTCATCTGCACATCTGAAATCTGCACATCTGAAATCTGTCTACAATTCCCTGCGTAACCTTGCAACAGGGATATTCATTTGCTCGCGGTATTTGGCTACGGTGCGGCGGGCTATGTTATAACCGGCATCTTTTAAAATATCGGTCAGTTTTTCATCGGCAAGTGGGTGGCGTTTGTCTTCTTTGCCAATGTGCTCTTCCAATATCTTTTTAACCTCTTTATTAGATACCTCTTCGCCGCTTTCAGTTTGGATTGCTTCTGAGAAGAAGGATTTTAACAAAAAAGTACCAAACTCGGTTTGAACGTATTTAGAGTTGGCCACACGTGATACGGTGCTGATGTCCATGTTTATCCTGTCGGCAATATCCTTCAGGATCATAGGCTTCAGGTTTTTGTCATCGCCGGTAAGGAAAAACTCATATTGGTACTGCATGATGGCATTCATTGTTTTTAACAATGTTTGCTGACGCTGTTTAATAGCATCAATAAACCATTTGGCCGAATCGAGCTTTTGTTTTACAAATTGTACTGCTTCCTTTAGTTTTTTATCCTTTTGCGATGCCTTATCATAATGCTGAAACATTTCCTGGTATGACCGGCTAACACGTAATTCAGGAGCATTTTTGGAGTTTAAGGTGAGTATCAGTACACCATCGTTGTTGGTGATGTGAAAATCAGGAATCACCTGCATCTGTTTGGTGTTAATTTCATTACTATCGCCCGGCTTAGGGTTAAGTTTCAAAATCTCGTTAATAACACCACGCAACTCGTCCGAATCCATATTTAGCGATTTTTCCAGCTTATCGTAATGTTTGCGGGTAAACTCGTCAAGATATTGCTCAACAACGATGATCGCTTTTTTTATGATAGGATCATTAGGATCTTTTTTGCGAAGCTGGATGAGCAGGCACTCCTGCAGGCTACGTGCGCCTACACCGGCCGGATCAAAGTTTTGAATCACCTTTAACATGTCTTCAACTTCTTCATCCTCAGCCATTACATTTTGTGAAAAGGCCAGGTCATCTGTAAGCGACATGATAGGACGACGCAGATATCCATCATCATCAAGGCTGCCAATGATCTGTTTGCCTATCCTGAAATCCTTATCACTTAGCGGTAATAGGTCAAGCTGTAGTTGCAGGCTTTCAAAAAACGAGCTTTGTACAGCAATCGGGATTTCTTTTCGCTCATCCTCATCGTCTCCGTTTTGGTCATAGCGCGATCCATAGTCATTTACGTTGTCATCCTGCAAATAATCGTCTATATTAAATTCATCCATTTCCCCCTTTTCTTCATCACCGTTAAAGGTGTCTTCGTCAGGGTCGCGGTCTGGATATTCTTCAACGGGCTCATTCAAATTTGTTAAGCTAAGGTCCTCAAGTGCAGGGTTTTCTTCCAGTTCTTCTTTAATTCGGGTATCCAGAGATACGGTAGGCACCTGCAGCAATTTTATAAATTGTATTTGCTGTGGCGATAGCTTTTGTAAAAGTTTTTGTTGAAGGTTCTGTTTTAGCATAGTTTAAGACGTGTTCAAAAATACATCAATTACCGTGAACTTTAAAATAACTTACCGTAAATGGAATAATGATGATAAATGTTAAATAAAAACTTTTGTTTGGTTAGTGTGTTAAATAATCTTAACCAAAAATCAATATCATGGCCGTAATTAAAGAATTTAAGGAGTTTGCCCTGCGTGGCAACGTTATTGACCTTGCAGTGGGCGTTATTATTGGCGCCGCTTTCGGTAAAATAGTTACCTCGCTGGTAACTGATATTATTATGCCGCCAATCGGCCTTGCTACGGGAGGTGTGGATTTTAAAGATATCAAGATATTGCTGAAGCATGGCGATGCCGAAAAAAAAATACCTGATGTAGCTGTTAATATTGGTAATTTTATTAACATCACCATTGAGTTTTTAATAGTAGCGTTTTGTATTTTTCTTATTGTAAAAACAATCAATGCCATTAAGCGGTCGCCCGAACCAGAAGCTGCTCCAGCACCTGAACCAGCCCCGACAAAAGAAGAAGTTTTACTTACTGAAATCAGAGATCTGTTAGCAGCCCGGAAATCTTAATGTTCGATACTTGATAGTTCATGGATAGCAGCTTTGGTGTTAATCCATGAACCATTGGCTATGGCCTAAAAACTCTTTGGCAATTTGGCGTCTGTGAGGATAATATAATCTGCCAGTTTACTGAATTTGGCCCAGTCGGGGTTATCAAAACTTTCATCCGCATAGGCGCCTATGGTGATAACACGTGCTTTTGGAGCATACTTTTTTAACTGGGCAACAGCACCCATTTTTTCTTCGCTGTGAAAGCCGCCGTTAATTTGCATGATTTTAAAGTCGGTATGTTTTTTATAAAACTGTGCTATTGACCAGCCCATGGTTGCATCCCAAAGATTTTGCGATTGATAAATTTGCATTCCTGCCATCGCTGCGTGGCCGCCCATTATCTTTACAAATTTATCGTAATAGAGGCCCGTAGCGGTATCAATAGGCAGGGGAGGAAGGTAGCCCCTGGCTTGTGCATCAAGTTGCTGCAGGCTGTTTAAACCATTGCGTGTTACCATGTTGGTATAACGCGATGGGGCGTTTGCTGCTACTACAGGTATTTGGCTTTGTTTGGCCTGCTCAACCAGGGGGCGGTAATCTTTATAATTAGGCCAGGTACGTGCATCGCTCACCAGATTTTTTTCGCGAATGAAGCCATTCAGGTATTCATTTAACACCAGTTGGCAATCGGTGGTAAACATTTCCATCGATAAGGCCGTTTTGCCGGGATATTGTTGCGCCAGCTGCTTAAAAAGTTCAAGTTCCAGCAGGTGCCCGGTAGAATCATTGTGTTCTTCGCCAAAAAAAAGCACATCGGCTTTAGCCATGTTATTAATAATATCGGCAACTGTTGCCGGTTTTTGGGTTGCAGTACTGAATATTTTATAATGAATGACCGGAGTAGCCTGACTTAATGCAACAAAAGGTAAGCAAATGATAAGTAGCAGGATAGATAGTTTCATATTGTGGTTTTAAAACGCTTAATTTACAGCAATAAATATAGAGCAACAAATAAGAAAAATAGTGTTTGAAATGTTTTAAAATATTACTACATTTGCGCTCTTGTTTTTAAAACGACGAATACAATAAAATAGTTATGAAAAGAACGTTTCAGCCTTCTCAAAGAAAAAGAAGAAATAAACACGGATTCCGTGAACGCATGTCAACTGCTAACGGCAGGAGAATATTAGCAGCCAGAAGAGCTAAAGGCAGAAAAAGATTATCAGTTTCTGACGAGGGTCGTCACAAAGCATAAACCGGTTGCGCTGGTGGGCATTAAGCCAGCCAATGGATACCGATTGTCTGCTTAAATCCCGGATCCAGATAAGCAACTATGTATACTTTTAAAAAAGAAGAACGGTTATGTAATAAAAGGCTTATTGATAAGCTTTTTCATAGCGGCTCTTCTTTTTTGTGTTATCCTTTTAAAGCCTCGTGGTTATATCATACCCAACCACAACAATATCCTGCCCAAATATTATTTTCGGTGTCCAAAAAGCGTTATAAGCACGCTGTCGACCGTAATTTAATAAAGCGCTATATGCGCGAAAGCTACCGGCTGCACAAACAACAAAACCTATACAATTTGCTGCAAACAGCCGATAAAACCATTGTACTATCGGTAGGTTATATTGGTAAAACAATTGAGCCCTACAGTGTCATGGAAAAAAAGATGCTGAAGATGCTTGCCCAACTGGCAGAACAGGTAACTGCTGCTAATACTACAACGGTATGATGGCACTGGTAACATTGTTTAAACAGCTTGTAGGCTATATTTTTATTGCAGTGATAAAAGTATACCAGTATTTTATTTCGCCGATGACGGGTGCTTCGTGCAGGTATACCCCAACATGCTCGCAATATGGGGTAGAGGCTATCAGGAAACATGGGGCCTTCAAAGGCGGATGGCTAACTATTAAACGAATCGCCAGCTGTAACCCCTGGGGAGGGCATGGACATGATCCGGTACCTTAATTAGTTTTAAGTTTTGAGTGATGGGTTTTGAGTTTTGCCTTGCCCTAAGCTTAAAAGGTTTGATTTTTTTGTTTTGTAAAGTGCGGTGGTGATTGAATTTTTCAACTCACAACTCACAACTCACAACTCACAACTCACAACTCACAAATGGGCCTTATTTTACAAATAGAAACTGCAACAACATCATGCTCAGTAGCATTAGCTGCTGATGGTAAGGTTTTGGATTTTAAACAGGTAAATGAGCGTAATAAACACGCCGAAGTAATTACTTTATTTACCGAAGAACTTATAACCGGCGGTAATTTTAATTACCGCGACCTGGACGCAATTGCGGTAAGTTGCGGTCCTGGCTCATACACAGGTTTGCGTATTGGGGTATCTACAGCAAAGGGGCTTTGCTTCGCGCTTGATAAACCGCTTATAGCTATCGAAACTTTGGAGGCGATGGCTTATGGTGTAATTAATGATAATACAATACCCATTAATGAAAACACATTGCTGTGCCCTATGATTGATGCCCGCAGAATGGAGGTTTATTGCAGTGTGTTTAATATTGCAGGCGAAAAACTTAAAGATACAGCTGCTGAAATTATTGACGAAAACAGTTTTGCCGATTTGTTAAAAGATAACCGGGTTCTTTTTTTTGGCGATGGCGCCGACAAATGTGAAGCTATTTTAGGCGGCAATCCTAACGCCAGCTTTTTACACAATTTCGAAAACTCCGCAACGTATCTTACCCAAAAGGCGGCCGAAAAATTTGCTGATAAAGATTTTGAAGATGTAGCCTATTTTGAACCTTATTATCTGAAGGATTTTATAGCGGGGAAAAAAAGTAAGAGTTAAGATCCAAAAACACAGGCCAACCTAAATATCATGCTCTTGGCCCCGATTATCGACTCTTTGCCGTTTATAACAGAAACTTATATTATTTTTGAGCGGTTAATTAAATAAATGGCAAAACTATCTACCTCGCGGCAAAAAGCCTTAATGCGCAAATATGCCCGCAACGTTAAGTTTTTGATGATGCTGATGAGCATCTGCCTTATCGTTTTCTTTTTACCAAAACAGGCAAAGTTTAGTTATGAATACGAAAAAGGGCGCATCTGGAACCAAAAAGACCTGGTATCGCCTTATAATTTTGCTATTCTGAAAACTCCCCAGGAAATTGACAACGAAAAGAAAACCGCCTATGAAAGCATCACCCCCGTATATCAGCTTGATGCCGCCGCAGGCGATCAACAGATAGAAGGCTTTAAAACCGATTTGGAAATCAAGTGGCACAATGCCGGTATTAACGATAAACTTAAGTCAAAATATATTGATGCGGGCGTAGCTTTATTAACAAACTTATATAACATCGGTATTTTAAAGCTCAATGATAAATATTTGCGCCACACAAATAACTATCCTATTACCATTTTAAATAAAAACGTAGCTACAGAAAAAAATACCAATGCCCTTTTTACCAAAGAAAGCGCGCTGGCTTATTGTGATAAGGTATTAAGTAAACGAACCGATATTGACAGGGCTTTCATGCTCGATTTGCTGCAAAACCGGATACAGAACAACTTAAGCTACGACGATAACCTAACCACGAGGCTGGAAAAAGAAGTGTACGACGGCCTTTCTATCACCCGTGGAATGGTACAAAAAGGGGAGGTGATAGTTTATAAAGGCTCGATTATTAACGATGATGTTTATCAGAAACTTGAATCGTACAAAAAAGCTTTTGAAAATAATGCCCGTGTTAATGGTAACCACGTACTGGTGCTGCTGGGACAATTTTTATTGGTATCAATAGCCATATCGTTGCTTATGATATTCCTATACCTGTTTCGTAAGGATATTTATGCCGATAACCGGCTGGTGGGCTTAATATTGCTTGTAATAACTGCTATGCTGGCTACTTTGTCGGCCGCAATTAAATTCCAGTTCCCGGTAAATTTGTATTACATTCCTTATTGTATTGTACCAATCATCATCCGTATTTTGTTTGATACCCGTTTGGCGCTCAACATTCATTTACTGGTGGTTTTAATAGCAGGATTTTTTGTGCCCAATAGCTTTGAGTTTGCTTATTATGAAATAACCGCCGGGATGGTATCTATCTACAGTATCAAAAACCTAATCCGGCGCGAGCAGTTCCTGGTTTCTGCCGGGATAATCGTATTTACCTATTTCGTGGCGTTCCTGGGCATTTCGTTTATCAGGGAAGGTACCTTCCTTGAAATTGACTGGATGGATTTTTTGCCCTTTGTGGTAAGCGTACTGCTCACTTTGCTGGCTTACCCAATGATTTATATATTTGAGAAGATATTTTCCCTCACGTCGGATATTACGCTCATCGAGCTTACTAATACCAACGCGCCTTTACTGCGTGAACTGGCCTTTACAGCGCCTGGTACGTTCCAGCACTCGTTACAGGTAGCCAATTTGGCCGAGAATGCTATTTATAGTATCGGTGGCAATGCTTTATTAGTTAGGGCAGGGGCTTTGTATCATGATATTGGTAAAATGGAGAACCCGCTGTTTTTTATTGAAAATCAAAGTTCGGGCTTTAATCCTCATGATAAGCTGCCTTATGAAGAAAGTGCACAGGTAATTATACGCCACGTAAGCAAAGGGATTGAAATGGCCCGCAAAGCCAACCTGCCCGAAGTTATTATTGATTTTATCCGTACCCATCATGGTAACACCCGGGTCGACTATTTTTACCAGTCGTCGTTGAAGAATTTTCCGGAGAAATTCATCAACGAAAACATTTTTAGGTACCCCGGGCCTATCCCTTTCTCCAAAGAAGCTGGTGTTTTGATGCTTGCCGACTCGGTTGAAGCCGCATCGCGCTCATTAAAAGAGCCCGATGAAGAATCGATAAGTGTTTTGGTTGATAGGATTGTAAAATACAAGCTTGATCAGAACCAGTTGAAAGACAGTAATATAACCCTGAAAGATATCGAAACCATCAAAGAAATATTCAAGCGTATGCTTATGAGTATTTACCATGTGCGGATAGATTATTAAAAATCCGAACTTTTTTTTTGATGGGAAACATGAATTGCTATATTTGCAATCCCGAAAACGAGGGACAAGTTTAAAAATACTGGTGAGGTGCCTGAGAGGCCGAAAGGATCAGTTTGCTAAACTGACGTACGGGAAACTGTACCGAGGGTTCGAATCCCTCCCTCACCGCTGATAACTTACTCAAAACACATTAAAAGCCTGTGAATCATTTGATTTACGGGCTTTTAAATTTACGTAAACACTCAAAATATTCCCTTTACGTGGATAAAGCACAGATAATTTGACTCTCGTTGGCCGATTTATACTGACCACCTTTAGTATCCGGCGGCTTTTAATGAAATAAAGTCAACTGGTTAAGAGGGGGCAAGGAAATTGATTTTTCCAGGCTATCAATTGCCTGTGGGTTAGCGCAAACCTACGGGCAAAGTCATTCCGTTGCCCCTGTACAAATAAAGCTGAGAAAGGCTGATGTGCATTACGATCAGTCGCTGGCCGCGGCTCTTAACAATGAACATATGGGATTAGGCCAGATGGTGTAAAAACAAGAGAATATGTACTGGTTATAGGAGCGGACCAATTAGGCCGCGGAATAATGGAATAATGCCCGCATTACCGGCGCTAAAGTAATTAACATGGACCTTAACCTTAACACGAAAAGGCTTGAATTTCGCAAGGATGGACTGAAGATAGATCATATTATAAACGTATCGACAGCGGATGCGGCATTGCGACTGGCCGCAATAACGAAAGGAGATATGCCTGCAATGACAGTAAATGCCATCGGCAGCTTAAAAGCAATTAATACCGAGTTTCATTATATGGGCGCATGAAGCAAAATGTTTACTGGTTGGTTCGCAAAAAGAAGATATCGGTGTGAGCCACCCCGAACTTCACAAGCATGAAGCCACTTTAATGAGTAGTTTGAATGTTAAGCGGGAAGATTTTGAACATGTTATTGCATCCATAAAAAAGGCTGGGTGTAACCGTTTGATTGCATTACATGTTGTGTACAATTTGATAAGGTACTGGAAGAGTTTGAAAGCTGGTTTGATCCGGTGATCGGCGTAATTAAAGCAATAATAGAGCTATAGGCTGGAAACGTATTTTTAAACCCTTGTCAATAGGGTACAAATGAATACGGTTCAAGAGATATTATTGAAATTTATCCGCAAGCTCATTGCAAAATGGAGTGTTGGATAAAAGAAGGCAGCACATTGCAAACTTCATAGTATATCCTACAACTGCCGGGGAGTTAATGCAATTTATTAATGGCTTTATTTATAACTCATTATATAGGCTTGTACATTTGATCTATATTTTTATTCATCCCTACCCCTTCCATTTTTTTAAGTTGCTTTAGTTTCACCCCCCGGAATATAACTTCAATTCGGTGTCTTTGAAATGCCGATTTTAACAGTATCCACCAATTACCAGTTGAACCGATATTTATTTTTTGACTTAGTGAACAGCTGAGGCTCAGTTTTAATTTTTATAGATATGTTAAAAAACTTACTAATGAACTGTGATGAGCTTTTCAGTGTTGAAGTTTCGCAATCGATTGCGGGCCTGAAAACGCTAACCAATTTATTTATATCACAAAAAATGCTCTGGTTGCTGCCGATGAAAAGGAGATGCACCCCCAATGCGCCACCGGCTTATAACAATCTAACACTTAGGTACCAATCTTCTACATCCAGATATTCTAAACCTTAATAATTAACCAATTTGTTTCACTTAAATTAAAAATTCATGAAAAGAAAATTATTTAACCAACTCCTGATTTTTGTCGGGATAACCTTATCAGCTATCATGATAAGTTTGCCGGGCTTTTCGCAAACGGGGAAAATTACCGGCAAAGTGTCGGATAAGGACGACGGATTACCTCTGCCCGGCGTATCTGTCAAAGTAAAAGGAAAGCCCGAGGTTACGGGTACAAATTCCGAAGGTGTCTATTCCATAAATGCGGCCTCAGGCAGTACACTGATATTCTCTTTTGTTGGTTACGAACAAAAAGAAATTGTTGTTCCTTCATCAGGCACACTTAATGCGGTTTTATCAAAAAGTACCAGCAACCTGAACGAAGTAGTAGTAATAGGATATGGAACCTCCCGCAAAAAAGACCTGGTAGGTGCTGTTAATGTGGTAAACGCGAAAGATGCCGGCGCCAATACATCACTAAGCCCTGCACAACTGATAATAGGAAAGGCCCCCGGCGTTCAGGTAGTGCCCACAAATGGTGTGCCGGGCTCAACTGCGAAAATTATTGTACGTGGTGTGGGTTCTTTCACGGATGTTAGCCCGTTGTACGTTATTGATGGCATTCAGGGTAATGAAGGATCGTTCAATAGCATCAGCCCACAGGATATTGAGAACATTACCATATTAAAAGACGCAGCTTCTACAGCAATATATGGTGTTGCCGGTGCTAATGGTGTTGTAATTATTACAACAAAAAAAGGTAAAACAGGAGCTCCTCAAATATCGTTTACCTCGCAGGTAGGTTTTGCAACCATACCTAAAAAGCTTGACCTGCTGAAAGCCGCAGATTATGTAAAGCTCCTTAAAGATATTGATGTTACCAACAATAATCCCACACCGGTAAAACTTACAACACCATATGTTTTGGTTGACAGAAACGACTGGCAGAACCAAATTTTTAAAACAGCTTTATCAACACAAAATGATATAAGTGTAAGCGGCGGAAGTGATAAGATTACATATAATATGTCGGCGGGCTACGTAACACAGCAAGCCACAGTTAAAGATTATCAATTAAAAAGGTTTAATAACCGGTTTACATTAGAGGAAAAATTAGGCCGTTTTCGCTTCGGCCAAACCTTAAATTTGAGGTATACCAAAACGGAGGGAATTATGGCAGGCATAGGTAACGCGCTTCAATATGCGCCTTATCAACCCATATATGATTCTTCAATTCGGGGCGGTTACTCCATCCTTACCAATATAGATGATGACAGCAATGCAGTAAATCCATTAGAAGACTTAGGCGTAAAAACACAAAGCGGGCATGAACTGATATTATTTCCGCAAGTATTTGGAGAAGTAAGAATTATAAATGGTTTAACCTTCAGGTCACAAGCGTCAGTACAATATGGCAGCAGTGTGAGCAATTCTTATAATATCCCCTACGTAACCGCCAATAAACTGTCCTTCGACCGGCAAGCGGGCCGTAGTTTTAACGACTACTCCAGTTACACCATTGAAAATTATTTTTCCTATAACCGTACCTTTGGCAAACACAATGTTTCGCTAACAGCAGGTACAAGTTACAAAGACGCGGGCAGCAGTAGCTTTGTTAGTCTAACAGGTACCGGTATGCTGACCGATGAAGTAAGGGACATATCCGTAGCCACAAAAATTACCCCCGCCAGTTCCTCAGGCTATGCCAATGGAGCTGGCATAGAACAATCTTACTATGGACGTTTGATTTATTCTTACGACGATAAGTACATTCTTTCAGCCAGTTTAAGGCGCGACGGGTCTTCCAATTTTCCCAAGGCAAGCCGTTACGGCAATTTTCCGGGCGCGGGCTTAGCATGGCGCTTCAGTCAGGAAGATTTCATAAAAGCAGCCTTTCCATTCATCAGCGATGGTAAACTTCGCGTAGGATGGGGACGTACCGGTAACAACCGGATATCTCTTACCGCCAGCGATGTGTATACCTTCAATGGATCGACTGCTGGAAACCTGGCGTATTCTTTTGGCAGGAACGAGCAATTTGTTAGCGGCACAACACTTACTACCATCGGAAACGGATTATTACACTGGGAAACAACAGACCAAACAGATGCGGGGATCGATCTGGGTTTTCTCAACAACAGAATAACTTTTAATGCCGATTATTACAACAGAAAAAGCAGTGGGTTATTAGTTAACATACCCGTACCACCAAGTTTAGGTATAGGGATAAATACAGGCGGAAGTTCACAGACCGTTAACGCAGCGGATGCACAAAATAAGGGTTTTGAATTTCAGTTAGGTTACCGTTCTGAGGTTAAAAGTGATTTTAGCTATAACATAAGTGTTAACGGTGCTTTTAATAGTAATAAAACAATATCGTTAGGCACCCAGTCGCCGACGCCAATTGTAGGCGGGACAGGTGTTGCAGAAACCCTGACCCAACCGGGTAGCCCTATCGGGGCATATTATGGTTATAGGGTTGATCATGTAGCCAAAGACCAGGCCGAAATTGATGCGTTAAATGCAAAAGCACAACAGAAAACCGGCAATCAGACTGCGGTTTACCAAAGTGGATTAAAACCTGGCGACTTTATATTTAAGGATCTAACAGGCGACGGAACCGTCGATTCAAAAGACCAGCAGGTTTTGGGGAGCGCAATTCCAAAGTTTATGTATGGAATTAATATAGGTGCCAATTACCATAGTTTCGATCTTAATGTAGTGTTGTCAGGAGTGCAGGGCGTGCAAATTGGAAATGATCTGAGGTCCAGTTTGGAGTTCGCGGGAACAGGGCATAACGCCTCAACCGCCATATTAAACAGGTGGCAAAAGCCTGGAGACAATGCCGCTCTTCCAAGGGCTGGACAGAATGACAATGGATCCGGAAATTTAAGGCCATCGGATTTCTTTATCGACAACGGTGCCTATTTACGTGCCCGTAACATCACCCTGGGTTATACTTTGAGTAAAGCCACTTTGCAATCGTTTTCAGGCAATGTTTTAAGTAGACTGCGCGTATATATTGCTGCGGAAAATTTATTTACTATAACCGGCTATAAAGGGTATGACCCCGAAATAGGTTCAGATGGGGGCGATCTTATTTTTAACCGCAATATAGATCGCGGCCAGGTTCCGCAGCCGCGTACCATTTTATTCGGGATACAAGCAGGATTTTAAGTAACATTTTGAAAGATATAATTATGAAAAGATTTATGAAATTCCTTATGACGGGAGGGTTGTTGGTTCTCTCAATAGGGTGTAAAAAAGATTTGAGTTTGGTTAATAAAAGTGCGTACACTTCTGATACGTATTTTACCAGCGATGTTGCCTTAAACGAGGCTGTTGTAGCCACTTACGCAGGTTTGCTGCATAATGGCATGTGGGCACGCGAGTGGTATTTTACTTTTGACCTGCTTGGTTATGATGCCAAAAATAATCAGCCCCTTGTAGGTGATTTGCTGCAATTGGCACAGTATAATTTTGGCCCCGACCAGAACCAGGCGGGTCAGATGTGGTCGGCATTATACCAAATAATAGCGCGTGCCAATGTGGTTATCGACCGTACGCAGGTATGGAAACCGGACCCGCTTAAACCTACAGAGGCAACGGACCAAAAGCAATATATTGCCGAGGCTAAATTTCTGCGGGCTTATGCTTATTTTCAATTAGTTAATTTGTACGGCCGGGTACCACTCCGCACCCACTACATAACGCTGCCAACACCTGCAGATATTAACGCACCGAGATCGCCTGTTGCCGCTGTTTGGGCGTTTATTGAACAGGATTTGAAAGATGCTGAAGCAGGCCTTCCTCTTTCCTATGCTTCTGAAAGTTACGGGCGTGCTACACAAGGGGCTGCGGTGGCGCTTTTGGGTAAATCTTATTTATATGAAAAAAAATGGGCTCTGGCACAAACAGAACTTACCAAGTTAACCAAGGCTCCTTTCAATTATTCGCTTGCGCCGGTTTATAACGATCTGTTTGATGATCCGAAGCAGAATGATGCTACCGCGAATCCTGAAACCATTTTCCAGGTGATGAACCAGAAATGGACAGACTGGGGCGTAGGTAACCAATATTACGTTTTTGGGGGCCAGGAAACCTGGGGTGGTAAAGCAACACACTCAGACCGTGCACAGGAATACGGCTTTAATGATTGGAACAACGTACATATAACTACAACCGCTGTTAAAGCTTTTACCTATCCTAACCCACAAAATCCTGCTGTGAATTACGTCGACCCCCGTGCAGCCTTCACCTTTTATGGCGATGCTGCAAGTGGCGGGCAAACACAATATTGTCAGCAATGTTCTGCAGGACCTGTAGATTTTCCCTTCGCTTCAAAAGGGTACGAGTGGCTTAAATATGAATATTATAACAAACAATCGTCTTTTGGCGGACCTCAAAGTGGTATAAACGGCCAGGTAATACGTTATGCTGATGTTTTGCTTATGCTGGCAGAAAGCTATATACAGCAGGGCAACACAGGTGCCGAGCCATTGGGTTTAATTAACCAGGTACGTAACAGGCCAAGTGTTAAAGCTCCACTTTATACCTCGCTGGGTAGCCAGGCAGATGCTATGAACATCCTGATGCGTGAAAGGCAGTTGGAACTAACCGGTGAACAAAGCCGTTATTTTGACTTGATACGTTGGGGCATTGCAAAACAAACAATAAATGCTGAAAGGAAGATTGAAGACGGCACACAGCCGTTTCAGGATAAAAATGTGTTGTTACCAATACCTTTAGCCGAGAAGAATTCTAATTCTGCCGTTGCCAAGGATATTTCCGGTGATTGGAATTAAACAAACCGAACTTTTTTTTGTAGAAAAGAGTGCGCGCTGCCAATGGTGCGCGCACTTTTTCACAAAGGCCCAATTCAAGAAAAAAAATGAAATAATGCAAGAGTCACCATTTGAAGAGGTAAAATCTGTAATAGATTTAATTCAAACCAACACATCATGGACATGGTATAACAATAACGAATTGGAAAGATTAAACGAAAAAGTGGAAGTTATCCTGACTATTTTAGATGAAAACAACGAGTTATTAAAGGAATTAATTTGCGTTATCAAAAACCAAAAAAGCTAATGAACTGATTGGTATTATTCCGTAGTTGCATTATAAAAAAGGTTGCCTGGAAATATCTTGAGGTGTATAGGCCGCTCTTTTACCAAATAGCAAAATCATTTTCGCGAAACACATAAGTGATATCTTTTCACCTTTGTCATAAAATGTCCGGATCATTCCCTTCTCAATAAAACGGACGTTTCGGGACCGGTTATCGGGGCCTGCCGATAAAGTCGCCTTAAAACCTATATATTCGATAAATTGGGGAAACGAAGAAAGTGGATTCATAACTAACGGGAAAACGCTGACCGCTAATGGTCCCAAAAAGGCATCTCTTCATAATTACTTAAAAGCATAATACCCCGCTGGTTTTTATATGCATTTACAACCTCTATTCCCGTTATAGTTGCTATTCCGCTTATCAGGCATGCAAATACTTCATCCGTTGGTTTAATTTTATGATTGGCCGGCAAAAATATCCCGGAGTTGGATATGATGGCCAGGCTTTCAAGAAAAAACCTTGTTATTACATCCATATCAAAATCATTGCGGTACAAACCTGTTTTTACACCGCGTGCTATATTTGCTTTAACGGTTTGATGAATGAACATAGCTTTATGACCTTTAAGTTTTTCATAAGCTAATTCATGATTTTTTTCGAGGTCGTAAACAATGGCGGGATTTAAAATATTGTAAAGCTCCATTACATTTACCAGCAAAAAATACAACTCAATAATAGCGTCGTCGCTTTTTGCAATAAGAGATTTACAACGAAAAATATTTTCAGCTATCGCCGTATCTACAAATGTCTCTACCAATGAATCTTTATTGGAGTAAAATTGATAAATTGTTTTTTTGCTGATCCTGAGGTCAGATGCAATATCATCCATGCTAATACTACGAATGCCGTAACTGCTAAAAAGGGTATACACTTTGTCGGCTATTTTTTTTGAGGTGTCCATTGATTAGGATGTTGGCTTTAATAAAAAACTGAATCGGCGAGGTTGAAAGCTGGCTGACATAAGGTAGTTTACTTTGATATTAGATATCGTCAGTAATACCTTGGGTTTGATTGTCGTGCTTGTATTATTTTAAGGTGGCTGCTAATCAATAAGTAGGTGCCTGGCCCGATAAAGAGGAAATATATCTGTATGTTGAGTAGTTATTTAAATGCTATCTGAAAAATATAAATATCAAGTTTGAGGCCAGGCGATATAAAAATATGCGATTGACCCGCATTGATTTTATTTTCGATATCAGGCGGCTTATCATTGTGAATTTAAATTCTATTTGTTTTTCGCCGGTATAAAATACCGAATAGTAGATGATACCGATTATGCAGATTAACATAACGCCGTGGGTAAATCCAAATATCATTTTCATAATTATCTTATTTAGTTGTGTACTTACATGTTTCTTAATTAGCTGCATTGCAGCATGTACAAAAAAAGGGATTAAACATTTATATTAATTTAAGATATCTTAAAAAAGCATTTCGAAAAGTGAAAAAAAAGCATAGCTGAACCCTTTTACTTATGATTTGAATCACTTTTTTGGCCTGATAATTAATCTTAAAGCAGGATCGTTTGTTAGCAAGCTACAGAACCAATTGTACGCCAGTTTGATTTTGTTCCCGAACCCGACAATTGGAATGATATGAACAAATAACCAAAGAAACCACGCAGGCAACCCTTTAAAAAAAGTCTTCGGCAAATCAACTACAGCCTTGTATTTGGATATAATTGCCATACTTCCCTTGTTTTTATATTTAAATGCGGTTAAACCTTGCCCGGCTTGTAACCGCTTAAGGTTTAACGCTAAGTGAATTCCTTGCTGAATGGCAACCTGTGCGAGTTGCGGGTGCCCGTTTGGATAATCCACATCAGTTGTTTGAAGGCATTGATCGCCAATAGCGAAAATGTTTTGTGTGCCTTTTACCTTATTGAATTCATCAACTATAATTCGCTTGCCCCGGCCGGTACATTCGTCAATAAGTCCGGGCACTTGTCGTGCTATAACACCAGATGTCCAAACCAGGGTTGCGGCCGGGATACATTCTCCTGTGGAAAGGCGAATATCTCCATCAATATAGTCCTTAACCGAGGTGTTTAATTTTATCTGTACCCCCAATTTATTCAATACTTTGTAAGCCTCTGCCTGCGATTTTACACTCATCGGGCCAAGCAAGGCACTCCCTGAGCTAATTAAATAAATATTAGCGTCGTTTTTTTTAAGTTCGGGATAATCTTTATTGATCAACGAATGGATCATTTCGGCTAACATACCCGAAACTTCCACACCCGTTGGCCCTCCTCCCGAAATAACAATATTCTGTAGTCTTACCTTCTCGACCGGGTCATTTGTTCTTACGGCTTTCTCCGCATTCAACAATAAATGGTTACGAAGATGGATTGCATCATCAATTGTTTTCATGGGTAAGGCATGCTTTTTTATATTCTCCAATCCAAAATAATTGGTCTCTGTTCCCATTGCAAGTATTAAACAATCATAATATAAATCGCCATCCGACGTCTCAACTTTGTTGCTTGATGCTACGATATTTTTCAATTTGCCGAGGTGAAAACGAAGGTTCTCCTTGTATTGGAACATTCGCCTAAATGGATAACTTATATTCGAGGCTTCGATAAAAGCCGTTGACACCTGGTAAAGCAGGGGCGGAAAAAGGTGATAATTATTTTTATCTACAAGCGTGATATCAATTAATTGGTTTCCGGCAAGGTGCTTTGCCAGATTGAGTCCCGCAAATCCGCCCCCGATGATTACTATTTTCATATGATTTTCTTTTTATTGGCCTGTCAGGATTTTCAAATCTGAAACTGCTATCAAATAAGACAACTGTGCGGCATACAAATCGGCCTCGGATTTTGCCAGGAAAGACTTTGTATTGAGCAAATCAGTTTTTACGTTAAGGCCGGCAGCCTGCTTGTTTTCTTGTATTTTTAGCTCCTCCTTTTGGTAGGAAACAACCTTTTGCGCGACTGTGATCAGCGCTTGTGACTGATTAATTTTCCTATAAGTTTTTTCAATATCATTATTTACCTGCTGCCGGGTATTAAGAATATTCTCTTCAGATTGCTTTAGCTGAAACTGTTTCTGTTTTACAATCTTTTTGTTTGAAAAAAGATCCTGCAGATTCCATTTCAGATTCACACCTATATATGGGTTGTTGGCAGGTACTATAGCGCTTCCGAATACATAAGAATAGCCGCCAACCAAACCTATATCCGGTATATTACCTTGCCTGGCTGCTTTTATTCCCAGTAAAGCTTTCGATTTGTTCAGGTTGGCTATTTGCAAATCGGCGTTTGAACCAGACGCTACGTTCTTGTACTCCTCTAAACCATTTACCGGTTGAATAGCTGGCTCAATCTCTGCAAGCTTTAATGAACCGGCATTTACGCCGGTTACATTAGTCAAATCACCTATATAATCCTGTATTTGTATATTTATCTTCAGGATATTTTGTTCTTCGTCGGCGATGTTAGCCTGCAATCCTACTTTATCTGCACTGGTTGTTTTACCGGCTATTAAAGCATTTTCAACATCTGTAAACTTTGACTTAGCCAGGGTCAGCTTTGCCTCAGCTTCATCCAGTTGTTTTTTTAAAATCAACGTTCCGTAATAAAGCTTTACTATTGCCTGCTTTACTTGCAGCGATGTTTTGAATCTTTCCTTTTCGGTTAATATCTCGTCCGTTTTATCTACTTTCAGTAAAGTGCTGATTTTGGACTGCTGGCTGATGGGTTGATAAACCGATAATCCGGCGCCATAATTATTGTGTTTACCTACTGTAAAAGTTTCGTCGGTGTTAGGATTTGATTCCAGCGTGCCTTTAGGAATCGTGATTTCTCCCAAATTGAAAACATGTTGATAGTTACCATTTAAGGTAGGTGTGGGATACCTCTTGATTACATCTTCTTTAGTTTTCTCCTGCTTTTCTTTAATTTCCCACTGCTTTATTGCTAATACGTGATTATTCTTTAACGCGGAATCTTGTAATTGTTCCAATGTATAAGAATCTCTATTTTGAGCATGCAACGAAGTACTGCGGCATAAGAAAATTAATAACGGCAGTAAAAGGCATTTTATAATTTTTTTCATTTTGTGGTTGGCTTTAATTTTTTTCTGAACTGATTGTTTTGGGTTTTATCCAGGCGATGTATAACACTGGGACGGTGATTAATGCCATAACCATGCTCCATACCACGCCAAATGCCAGTACGCTTGCAAGAGGCGCCCACATAGCAGATCCTGATATGATCATAGGCAACACACCAATTGCTGCTGCCATAGCAGTAAGAAAGATGGGCCTTAAGCGCCTTTTTCCCGATTCTATTGCGGCTGCTTTTAAATCAAGCCCGTGTTTCATCAATTCGTGGGTATGGTCTACCAGGATGATTGCATTACGTACTACAATTCCCGAAAGTGCTATCAAACCAATAAAAGATGTAAAACTGAAGTAGTTTCCGGTGAGATAGAGACCCATGATGGCGCCAAACAAACTTAGCGGTATCGTAAGCATCACTATTGCCGCCTCTTTAAGGTCACGGAATTGAAAAAGAAGAATAAAAAATATCAGCACAAGGCTCACAAGCAATGCGGCAACTAATTGGCCCAATGCCTCTTTTTTGTTAAAATCTTCGCCGCCGTATTCAATGCTGTATCCGTTGGGCAGTTGTATTTTAGCTATTTCGGGTTGTATAACTGCTAATAATTCTGAAGGCAGAACATCCTGTGTTGTTTCGCTTTGCACGGTAAGCGTCCTTACGCCGTTGCGGTGCACAATACGGCCTGTTTGCCAATGAGGCTTCAAGTCTGCAATTTGTCTTAGCGGAACATTGGCGCCGGTAACAGGCGACCTCAAATAAATATTTTCGAGATCATTGGTGGTCTGCCTGTTTTTTTCATCCAGCCTGAACACAATGTTTACCGGGTTGTTGCCCTCATATAGGGTAGAGATAGCAGCGCCGCTAAATCCGGTGTACACTGATTGAGAGATACCGGTAGTAGTATAGCCCAGGCGGCTGGCTTCTTCTTTTAATTTTATCCCAATTCCATAATAATCTTCTGCAAAGTCGCTTCTCACAAAACGGCTGCCTTTTGCCTTTTTTATAATATCACTTACCTGGGTTCCAATTGATTTCAAATAATCAATATCCTCGCCAACAATTCTAACCTCTACCGGTGCTTTAAGCGAGGATCCCTGTTGCATCAATTTAACATAGGTTGTTCCTTCCGGTATTAGTTTATCAACTTTACCGCTTAATTCCTCGGCAAGTTCGTCGGTAGATTTTTCCGTGGTGGTGTTAATAAGTATCTGCGCGTAATTATTTGTGGGGAATTCCGGAGAAAAATTGTAATAGAACCTTGGGGAGGCCGTACCCGAAAATGTTGCATAGGATACTACTCTTTTGTCGTTTTTTAACAACGCCTCCACCCTTAAAATCGCTTCATGAGTCTTTTCTAATTTTGTGCCGGTGGGCATCCATAATTCTACAACAAACTGGCTTCTTTCTGCCGCCGGGAAAAATTGCTGCCTTATGCCCTTTGCAAACAGTATCAATGCAATTCCAATAGGCACTAAACTGCTCAGGATGGTTATCTTTGGATGATTGACACACCAATCTAAAAGCTTGTTGTACCCATTCTGCATTAAGTCCAGCAATGATTTTCTTTGTTTCTTTTTGGTTGTTTCTTCTTCAGGAGTATCGCTTTTCTGGTGCAATCCTTTTTTGATAAAGGTGAAACAAAGCATAGGGGTTAATACCATTGCTACTAAAAATGATGATGCAAGGGCAACTGCTACGGTTATAGGCAATGCGAAAATGAATTCGCCCACAGTTCCACGTAATAAAATCATCGGCATAAATGAAGCAATGATGGTAACAGTTGCTGCAAGTACCGGTACTACCAAATCATTGGCGCTTCTCCATGCGGCGGTCGCCCTGTCAACACCTTCGTCTAACAGTTCAACATAATTGTCGGCAATTACAATAGCATCATCCACTACCATTCCTAATACCAGGATAAGCGCAGCCAGGGAAACCTGGTGCAATTCAATCCCCAGTGCATGCATTATGGCATAGGTTACCGCAACGGTCATCGGGATTGCCATAGCTGCAACAGTAGCAATGCGTAAGGGGAGAAGCAATACAACCACGATGATCACCGACACGATTGCCAAAAAGAATTCCCGGATGAAATGCGATATATTTTCGTCAACCACCTGGGGCTGATTAACAACGGTGGTGATTTTGATATTGGATGGAATTACTTTTCTGGCTTCTTCAATCTTGCTGGTTACTTCTTTACCAAATTTTACAATGTTGTTGCCTTCCTGCATCTGAACCGAAAGGATCACAGCTTTGTTGCCGTTAACTGCAATAATATTATCCGGGTCGGCATAGTTCCTGGTTAAGGTGGCTACATCTCCCAGCTTTGCTACAGAACCCGCCTGGGATGTGCCAACTACCTGGTTGGCCAGGTCTGTTTCGGTATTATAGTAGCCATTTGTGTAAAGCGGCGTTTTATTGCTGCTTGTTTTAACCTCTCCGGTAGGATTAATGTTATTTTGAGATTGAAGAAGTTGTACAACCTGTTGTGCGTTAACCCCATATTGCGACATTTTCTCGGAGTTGGATGACACTACAATTTCCTCCTGCTGCTCGCCTATCCGCTTTATTTTTGAAGCAGCGGGTATAGTGCGCAGATAATCTTCCAATCTTTGGGCATAATGTTTTAATTCCTGGTAGCTGGCGCTGTTGCTTTCCAGCCCGATTACAAGGGCTTCAGTGTCGCCGAAATCCGAGTTTACAATAGGCCCTTTAACACCTGCCGGTAAGTCAATTTGCTTTGATACTAAAAGCTGGTGGCGCAGTTTACTCCAAAATATATCAGGTTGCTTTACACTCTCGGTAAGCTCAACGTTTACTACCACTACACCATCTTTTGTGGTAGAATATGTTTTGGATTTATCTACCTCTTCATATTGAAAAAGATATTGTTCCAACTTTTTTGTAACCTGGTCTTCCACCTGTGCGGAGTTAGCTCCCGGGAAAGATGCAATGACTAAACCCTGGCGGATGGTAATTTTAGGATCCTCCCTGCGTGGCATATTCAAAAGAGAATTTACACCAACCGCAAATAGCAATAGTAATACCGATAATGTTACGGGCTTATATTTAAGCGATGCTTTTATGATATTCATTTCGGTTTTATTTATTAGTTATAGAAATTGATGAGCCGTCAGATAATCTTTTCTGGCCGCTGGTAATCACCACTTCGCCGTCGGTAAGCCCCGATATAATTTCAATTTTGTTGTCAAACATATCTCCCAGGCTTATTCTGCGCTTAAATACCTTGTTCTGAGTTTTATCCAGCACAAAAACGTAGCTCTGATTTGCCAGATCCTGCTGAATGCATTCTGCCGGTAATAATATCACCTGCTTTTTTTTCGCAGTAGCAATCTTTGCCTCGGCAATCATTCCCGGCCGGATGAGCAATCCTGGGTTATCCAGTTCAATTTTAATGGTGAAAGCCCTGGAGGTAGCATCGGCTGCAGAGCCAACTTCAATTACTTTTCCGGTGAATACCTTATCGAGCGAGGAAATGTTAATCTTGCTGATTTGTCCAATCTTTACTTCATGCAGTTCAGCTTCAGGAACATAAGCCAATACCTTTACCTTTTTGATATCTGCTATAACAAACAGCGGTATGCCAACAGCTACAATCTCGCCAACTTCGGCCTGTCTTTTGAGCAATACGCCGCTGATTGGTGAATACAACCTCGTATCCGACAGATTCTTTTGCTGTAACTGTTGCTGGAGTTTTGCCTGCTGTAAATTGAAACCTGCTTTTGAAAAGTCACTTTCACTTAAACTGCCTCTGTCATGTAATATGTTTAAACGGTTAAATTCGTCAGTCGCGGTACTAACCTGCACGTCGGCCGAACCCTTGGCGATGGAGTAATTAGTTGGATCGAGACTGGCAATCAATTGCCCTTTAGAAATAGTTTCCCCTTCTTTGTTGGAAACATAATTGATTTTGCCGGGTACCAGGAACCCAAGTTTCACGGTGGTGCTGCCTTCAATATTCCCGCTTACAGATACTTCTTTGGCAATAATATCAGCATGTACCACCTCGGTTTTTACTGCAAAACCTACAGGCGGGTTATCAGCGCCATGTTTATCTGCCGGTTTGCAGCCCGGAAGCAAAAACAAGGAAGCGACAGCTGGGGAAAATAGAACTTGTGTTAGTTTTTTATATCTTTTCATATTGTATATTTTATTATTCGGTGAAAAATTGTATTTGTATTTGTATTTCGTTTATATCAAAAAAATGCAGTATGCTTTTTACTTTCTCAATAAATTCTGTGTTGCCCGAAAGAATGAAATTCATGTGTGGCATTGTGTTTGCATTCAAAACCGCTTCAATCTCCACGTTTGGAAATACCGTTGCGGCTTCAATTTCTTTTGAGATGTAGCTTACGTAGAGTTGGGTGAGAAAACGCCTCTCAAGTATTTGCAGCTCTTTTTGGAATATGTGTTGTTTGTTTACAGAAAAATAGAGCAGGGAAACCTGTCGGCATTTTAGGTCAGTCAATTTGAACTTTATGGCTGGAAAGACGGATGCAATCCCAAGATCGTCCGTTATAAATATGTAATGGATCCCCATTCCTTCGATATCTCTTTGCATTAGCGAAAATTTATAATGCAAAGGAAGGCAAGAGGAGTGAGGCTGCTTTTAAGATATCTTAAAAAGTGAAAAGTGTGAGCAAATTAATTGCACGACCCTTAATATGCTTCAAATGCGCGAATGAGTTGGATAAAGCACGACTTAATACCCGGATGAGTGGAATAACTAAATAAGATGAAAAATAAACGCGAATGGAGAAATGGAAGAACACCACGACAGGATGGCGTTAGGTTTTTTTAAAGGATATGTTATTGTTCAAAAACGTTCTGAAATGCAACCTTATCCTGAATTTTTACAAGCGCCATTTATGAAGGAAATCATTTCTGGGCCCTTATAACGCTTAGGGTTTGTTGGGTAATCCCTAAATATGAGGCGATATGTCCAAGCGGCACCCTCAATAAAATATTGGGATAATTGTCTATCATAGACTTATACCGTTGCTCTGCAGTTTGGAACTGTAGTGAAAAAAGTTTGTCCGAAAATCGTTTTATTGTCTCTACCGATGCCATAAAAGCAAATCTTTTAAATGCGTCGATTTCGTTAAATAAAGTTTCAAATTCCCTGAACTGAATGGTACGTAATGTTGTTTCTTCAAGAACCTCCCTGCCATATGGGTCGGTTTTGTTAAAGTAAATACTCTCCAGCGACATTGTAAAGGTATTTTCGTCAAAAAAGAAATGGGTGATATCTTTTCCGTCTTTGTTATAAAATGTACGGATCATTCCCTTTTCAATAAAGTGGACTTTTTGAGAACGGTTTCCCGGATCAGTCAACGTTGTCCCTTTAGGGTAAAACTCCCGTTTGAAGGCTGCATCAATGGTACTGCTTTCTTCTGCAGTAAGTTTTATTTTGGTATTCATGTATTGGGCCAATTCCATATACTCTTTGCAGGAGAAACGTTATAACTGATTGAAGGCCAAATATACTATATAAGTATAAGTTTATTGAGGCAAGTATCAAAAAGCAAGACTAATCTGTTTTGGTGGATTGAACAATCTTATTATAGACTTTTGGCTGCATTAACCCTTATCTGAGCTCTTTTGTTTAAGGTTGTCAATATTTGTACCTGTGCATTTGCCTGTAATATTAAAAATGCCACAATCAGGTATCCCGCAATCACCTCAGGCACGGGAAATTTGTCAATTTGAACATTTCGTGCCCTATTTATTCACTTTTGTACCCCTTCATCCATTTTTTCGGTCTATATTTTTGGCTGCCCGATCAATAAACCTGAGCGCGTTTTCAAAGTAATGACAACTATTTTTTTTTCGGATATGGAACGAAGGTGCTGTTATTGAAACGAAGGCGATATTATCCGCTATCATTTTTATGGCCGGGAACAAATAAAACTAATTACCAATTAAATTATATATCTAATTCAAGTATCGGCAATATAGTTTTATGCATTTGATGATCATGTAATCAGGCGGCTAAATGGATCTGTTACATCCACAATAGCCTACGCGCATTTCATTTTTATCGCTTTTTACAAGAAACCAATTTTACATTAAATATGAGAACACTAAACTATTTTTTCGGCATCGCCATCATTCTGGTGGCGTCGGGATGCCACAAGCAGGAAACTCCCGGTTCGGCAGTTACGCCATTTGTCAAAACCAGTAAAAAGACGTTGACTGCTACCAGTTATCCGAGTTACAACATTTCGCCATTGTCGCCCGATCAAACCGGGGTAAGCAGTACGGCGGTTCAGATCGCCTCAAGAATCCAGTTAGGATTTAATATAGGCAACACAATGGAAGCCCCCAATAGTGAACAGGGGTGGGGAGCCCCGATGATCACCCAGGCATTTGTAGACAAGGTTAAGCAGAGTGGCTTTACTGCAATCCGGATTCCTTGCCAATGGGACTATTCACATATAATTGATACCGCGACCGAAAAAGTTGATCCAGCATGGTTAAGTCGTGTGCAGCAGGTTGTGCAATACTGCGTTAACGACGGTTTGTATGTAATATTAAATATTCATTGGGACGGAGGATGGTTACAGCAAAATTGTACAGTGGCTAAGCAACCCGCCGTCAACGCTAAACAAAAGGCCCTTTGGGAACAAATTGCAACACAATTGCGTGGCTTTGATGAACATCTGCTTTTTGCAAGTACTAATGAACCTGGTGTTGCAGATGCCACAGAGATGGGTGTTCTGATTTCTTATCATCAAACTTTTATCAATGCGGTCAGATCAACCGGTGGACGTAACAGTTACAGGACGTTGGTTATCCAGGGACCCGATACCGATATTACAAAAACAAACAACCTGATGAACACCCTTCCTTCAGATCCGGCGTCAAATCGTATGATGGTTGAAGTACATTACTACACACCTTACAATTTCTGTTTGATGGACGGCGACGCGTCATGGGGCAATATGTTTTATTATTGGGGTTCAGGATATCACTCTACCACCGATCCTACGCGCAATGCCACCTATGGCGAAGAGGCTGACCTGAACGGATATTTCCAATCGATGAAAACGAAGTTTGTTGACCATGGCATCCCGGTTGTATTGGGAGAATTCGCAGCGGGGCGCCGCTCGCTTACCGGAGATGCATATGATCTCCATATTGCTTCAAGGGCGTATTGGTATAATTACCTTACCCATCAGGCGTTGGCAAACGGACTGCTCCCGTTTCTTTGGGACACCGGTTCGATCATTGACAGGTCGACGTACGCTGTAAAAGATCAACAGCAGTTAGCCGCACTTGTGCAAGGAGCACAGACCGCCACCTCCTCTGCAATTCAGGTTGGAAGCGTGTATCAGATAGTTAACAGGTTTAGTTTTAAAGCCTTGGAGATTGGCGGCTGGGCAAGTGCTAACGGAGCAACAGCAGATCAATGGGATTATTTGGGCGGACAAAACCAACAATTTAAAGTGCAAGCCGGGAGCGGCGGCCACTATTTGTTAACGCCTATGCATACAAGCGGGAAGTGTCTGGAGATATATAATTGGTCTGGCGCTAACGGAGGTATTGCCGATATATGGGCTTACACAGGTACAGGCGGTAATAATCAAAATTGGATACTTCAGGCAACTGATAATGGATACTACAAAATTATAAATGTAAATAGTGGGAAAGCCCTCGAAGTTGTTTCATCTTCAACAGCAACTTCACTCAGAAATGGCACCGCGGTTGATCAATCGGACTACACCGGTGCCAAAAATCAGCAGTGGGCGTTTGTGAAAATATAAAGCATAAACGGGTACAAATCCATTTATGCAATGTGTTTAAAAATCGCTGTTAACCCAGTTCAAAAAATTAAAGACATCACAATAATAGCTGTGATTTAGTTGAAGAAAGACAGGTCAATGCGTCCGGGGTGCGATACGGGCGCATTTTTTAAGAGATCATAATAATATTGTGATTGTAATTGAAAAAAGGCTGGTCAATGCGTCCGAGGTGAGATACGGACGCATTTTTATTTTAATAACCCGTCCATTGAAAATCGACGCAAAAGTTGACACATGTCCGCTTATTATACAACATTTGTGCTACCTTAGTGTACTAACTTTATAGAAGTTAATCTGTTGATTTTGGGCTTTCGATAATGATCTCCATACGCGTAAAATATTATTTTTTCCTTTTAGTTACATTAATTTTTGGATGTATAAATGTTTTTGGGCAAAGCAGCCAGTACCGGTTTTCGCACCTCGATATTAGCGATGGCTTATCGCACAACCAGGTTAATTGCATTTTTAAAGATTCGAAGGGCTTTATGTGGTTTGGCACTGCAGCTGGCCTCAACCGCTATGATGGTTACACATTTAAAGTATTTAAGCATGATGTAAATAGTAAAACGTCTGTTAATAATGATTATGTAGACAAAATTTTTGAAGGCCCTAATAAAAAGTTGTGGATATTTAGCCGCAGCGGTTTTTGTTTTTACGATCCCGAAACAGAGCAATTTAGCAGTGATATGCAGCCGTTGCTCCGTTCTTTAAAACTCCCCGCTTCTTCCAATGTTTCTAAAATAGTGCGGTCGGGCCCTGCCGATTTTTGGTTCTTATTCCCCGATGGTATTTACAGATACAATGCTATAACCAGGCAAACCAAACGCTATTATCATAGTGTTAATTCCATGCCATCGTTATACGCAAATTCCATTGCCGATATTACCACTGATGCGAAGGGCAATGTATGGATTGTTTACAGCGAGGGCATGGTAGAGATGTTTGATGTTAAGCTCAACAAAATTGGCTACCGCACGGATGTTTTTAATAAGGCAACCAATAATAAAAACGGGGCCTACTCTTTAACGGTCGATAGCGATAATGATTTGTGGTTTTATGCACCATACGGTGGGTATGGTGTATTTTACTATAAACCTTCAACGGGCATTTTGCGGCATATCGATAGGGAATCGGCCGGGGCAAAGTTAAAAGGGAATGCCATTAGCAGTATTATTCAGGCCAATGATGGCTTGATATGGATTGCCATTGACCATGGTGGTATAAATATACTGGACAAAAAGAACTTTAAAATCACCTACCTGCTTAACCGCGAAGATGACCCCACATCATTAAAACAGAACAGTGCGATACTCTACAAGGATGTTTCAGGTATTATATGGGCCGGTACCTTCAAAAAGGGGATAAGTTATTATCATAAAAACATCATTAGGTTTCCTCTGTACAGGCATTTTGCCTCAGACCCGGGTAGTTTAAGTTTTAACGATGTTTACAAATTTATAGAAGACAAACAGGGAAACTTGTGGATTGGCACCAATGGTGGCGGCCTGATTTATTTTAACCGCAAAACAGGCAAGTTTACCCAATATAAGCACGACCCGGGAAACGCAAATAGTTTGAGTAGTGACATTATTGTTGACCTATGTGTTGATCATGATCAAAAATTATGGATAGGTACCTATTTTGGCGGGTTGGATTGTTTTGACGGAACCACATTTACCCATTACAAACATGATGATAAATTAGCCAACAGTATTGCCGAAGACAAGGTATGGAGCATTTTGGAAGATTCGTCGCACCGTTTATGGATAGGGACGTTTGCAAGCGGACTTGAAATTTTCGACAGATCCAAAAACATATTTTACCACCCTTTTAAACAGGGTGAAATAAAGTCACCCATGATAATAACCATGTTTGAGGATAAGCGGGGCAACATATGGACCGGAGGATATTTGGGTATTGATGTAATATTGAAAAATGGCAAAGGAGTAACTCACTACAACTCAAATGGTAGTAATACCAATAGTTTACTTGACAACATGGTAAACAATATCAATGAGGATAGCCGTGGTTTGATATGGATATCAACGGCAAGTGGGTTAAGCGTTTTCAATCCCAATACAAATACTTTTACATCGCTCACAAAAAAAAATGGGCTCCCGGCGAATTCAATATCGAATACGCTGGAAGATAATAAAGGAACGATGTGGGTAAGCACCTCAAATGGGTTGAGCCATGTTACCTTAACACCAAAGGCGACTGGTTTTAACTTCCGGTTCGAAAATTTTGACGAAACGGATGGCTTGCAAGGCCGTGAATTTAATATGAACTCTGCTTTGAAAACACACAGCGGCGAATTGATATTTGGAGGTGTTGACGGTTTTAATATTTTTGACCCTAAAAATTTAGAACCCAATGTTAATAAGCTACAATTAATATTTACCGATTTTCAGCTATTCAATAAAAGCGTATCAGCCAATGAGGCTATTAACGGGCACGTAGTGCTATCAAAAGTAATATCGTTAACTAACAATATCATACTTAATCACAGCGAAAATATTTTCTCGATAGAATTTGCCGCCCTGGATTTTTTCAACCCCGGTAAAGTAAAATATCAGTATATGCTGGAGGGATTTGATAAAGGTTGGGTAAATGCAGATAGTAGGACACGAAAGGCTAATTATACTAATCTGGATGGGGGGGATTATGTATTTAAGGTGCGGGCATCCAATTCCGGGGGCGCTTGGAATCCCAATTATATTTTGTTAAGGATCAAAATATTGCCGCCATTTTGGAAATCAACTTTTGCATATGTTGTTTACGTGGTACTGTTTCTGGGCATCCTTTTGCTTATCCGGCAACGCGGTATACAAAAAATAAAAAGACAATTCACGGCTGAACAGGAAAAGCAGGAAGCAAAATTACTAATCGAACAGGAGCGTAAGGAGGTTAAGCGTATGCAGGAGCTTGACCAACTGAAAACTAAATTTTTAACGAATGTAAGCCACGAATTCAGAACGCCCCTTTCACTGATCATGGCGCCGGTTGATAAAATGCTTATCCGTGCCGACCTGGAACAGAAACAACAACTGGGCATGATAAGAAAGAATGCCAGGCGATTATTAAACCTGGTAAATCAGCTGCTTGATTTTCGTAAGATGGAAGTTCAGGAGTTGAAATTGCATAGCAAGCCCGGCGATATTGTGAAATTCATCAGCGAAATAAGCATGTCATTTACAGATATTGCCGAAGAAAAAGGGATTGATTTTGTCTTCGATACCACGATTGATTCGTTGTTTACCAGCTTTGACCATGATAAGATAGAAAGGATATTGTTTAACCTGCTATCAAATGCCTTTAAATTTACCCCATACGGCGGCCAGGTAAGCGTTCTGCTCAATGTAGACGGGAAGACCGCCGACGCCCCGCTTGAGATTAAGGTGATTGATACTGGTATTGGTATTCCGCTTGAAAAACAAGGTAAAATTTTCGAGCGTTTTTTTCAACACGATATTCCTGGATCGATGATTAATCAAGGCAGCGGCATCGGCCTGGCAATTACACATGAGTTCGTGAAGATGCATGGAGGAGAAATAACGGTTGAGAGTGTGCCAGATCACGGCAGTTGTTTTATCATTAAACTGCCATTTGTTATTTATGCAGGGCTGGAAACGGATATAGTAGCCGGCGACGAGGCTGATATTGAGAACCCGGGTGAAGATAGCCACAATGAAATTAAAACCGTACCAAAACAGCAACGGGCAAATAAAATGCCGGTGGTTCTTTTAGTTGAGGATAACGATGATTTTCGTTTTTACCTGAAAGACAATTTAAAAGATATATTCTTTTTAATCGAAGCTTCAAACGGAAGGGAAGGCTGGCAAAAAGCTCTTTCGCAACATCCGGATATTATTGTAAGTGATATCAGCATGCCCGAGATGACGGGAATTGAGTTATGCAAAAAACTAAAGAATGATAAACGTACATCGCACATTCCCGTTGTTTTGCTAACTGCATTAACTGGTGATGAAGAACAAATAAAAGGTTTGGAAATTGGCGCTAATGATTACATGACAAAACCATTTAATTTCGAAATACTTCTTTCAAAAATCAAAAATATCCTAACCCTTCGGGACACCTATAAGCGAACGTACAAAAAGCAAATGGACGTGCAACTGCAGGAAACACCTTTACAAAACGAAGATGAGAAACTGTTAAGGTGTATTGTCGAATATATCGAACTCAATATCTTAAACGAAAGCCTTTCGGTAGAAGAATTGAGCCGTAAAATGAACATGAGCCGCGGATCATTATATAACAAAGTTTTGATGCTTACAGGCAAATCCCCAGTTGAATTTATCCGCTCTATAAGGCTAAAAAAAGCGGTGTATTTACTCGAGAATAGCCAAATGACAATTAGCCAGATTTGCTACGAAGTTGGCTTCAATACCCCCAAATATTTTACAAAGTTATTCAAGGATGAGTATAAGACTCTTCCTTCTGCCTATATCAATTCTGTTCGCCAAAAGAAACTATCCCAAACCGAAGAAGAATAACTTCCATATCGTTTTTGCAACAGATGCTGGTCTAAATAGCGTAACGTGCAGTGATGCGAGGGCATACCTGTGAAATCGCTTTCAACAAAAATTGGCTGTAATGTCAGCACGCATAATGTAATATGGTATATTTCATGAATCTTGGCGCCAGCCCTACGCATAGTTGCTTCTTCAAGCTATGGTCTAAACAATCGGCTATTTTGTGTTTGGTTCCAAATGTTGACCAATAGTTCACTGAAACCTGTGATTCTAAATTATTATTTAATTTTCCATAGTCGGCAAAGCATAATTAGGTCCTGTTTTTGTGTTTAAATACCTTATTTATAATGTTTTATGATCTGTTGAACATTTGGTCTATATCTTTGTTCAACTCTGCCACTTCTCCTTTTTTAAGTTATCATAGTTTCATCTCCCAGAATATAGTTCAAGACAACGTATTTAAAAAAGTTGCCTTTGAACAATGTTTTACCAATTACCAATAGGACCAACAGTTAACTTTTTTTGAATTAGTAAGCATGCGTCTGGCTGTACCGGAAGTTTTTTACTGATTGTTCGGACAGTAGTATCATGTGCGGAAACGAAGTCGCGGAGTAGTTTCAAATGGCTTTTTGGGGTATTTATTTGCCCGGGAAAATATGATAACAAAAATAAATTATGAATGAAAGAAAAACCAATTAATCACTAACCAAAAGAGACAATGAACCAATTATCAAACCTTAAAATCCTGTTACCAGATGGATAAAAATTTACAAAGAAGAGTGAAATACCAGTTTTCATTAATTATCGCGGGCATATTCCTTTACATTTCTGCCCATGCACAAACCGTAAATATTACGGGCAAAATAACAAGTGCCGACGATGGTGCGCCAATACCAGGAGTAAGCATTAAAATTAAAGGCACAGGCCTCGGAACTGTATCCAGCATTGATGGTAGCTATAATATAGCTGCTGAACCAGGAAAAGTACTTGTTTTTAACTTTTTGGGTTATGCACCTCGCGAGGTAACGGTTAAACAAGCCGGTGCAATTAACGTTAAGCTAAATTCAACCTCCAGCAACTTAAATGAGGTGGTGGTTATTGGTTATGCCAAAGTACCCAGAAAAGACGCTACCGGTTCTATAAGTTCAATATCGGGTACCGAATTGCGCAAAACCCAGCCCACCACTTTTGATCAGGCCCTGCAGGGAAAAGTAGCCGGAGTTGTGGTTCAACAAATATCGGGTCAGCCTGGCGGTGGCGTATCCATTCAAATACGTGGTTTGTCGTCAATAACCGGCTCAAATTCGCCACTGTTTGTAATAGATGGCGTCATTATCCCTCCGGTTTCTGACCCCGGTAGTGGTTCCAATCCATTGAATACCATCAATCCCGCCGAGATAGAATCAATAGATGTATTGAAAGATGCTTCGGCAACAGCCATATACGGTTCGCAGGCAACCAATGGTGTAGTTGTTATTACTACAAAAAGGGGTAAAGCCGGACCACCGCAGATAAATTATGAATTCTATACCGGTTACCAGGAATTACCCAAGCGGCTACCAACAGTAGATTTGCAACAGCTTGCCACTTTCATTAACGCCCGGGCCGCCGTCTGGGGCTTCGATTCGCGCCCCGAATTTGCCAACCCCCAATATTTAGGTAAGGGTACCGATTGGCAAAAAGAATTGTTCCGGAAAGCCCCGATGAACAACCATACGCTAAGAATAAGTGGCGGTGATGCCAGAACACAATATTTGCTATCAACCACGTTTTTTGACCAAACGGGGATAGCCCTTGGATCTGATTTTAAAAGATATTCAGTACGTCTCAATTTGGATAATAAAACCACAAATTGGCTAAAAATAGGGACCAGCCTTCAATTGGCCCACGTTGATGAAAATGTAGCTGCAACCGGCAGTAGTGTAATTAGAACCGCGTTAGACAATACCCCCGATATTCCGGTAACAAACAGTGACGGCTCCTGGGGGGCCGTTACCAACAACAGCGGTTGGGTGCAACCTTCTGCCAACCCGGTAGCATTGGCCACTATTATAAAAAACTTAAGAAAGAGAAATCAGATATTCGGTAACGTATACGCCGAAGTCCAACTTGCTCAAGGTTTATCGTTGCGAAATGAACTATCTGGTAATTTCGATTTTAGTACAGAAGATCATTTTTCGCCATCTTATACTTTTGGTAAAGGTACTCCCAGCCCCAGCAGCGGCTCTTCAGCCTCCGGCCAAAATTTTTATACAGTAATACGCAATTTTTTAACTTATAACCATAGTTTCAGGAAACTTAAATTCGATGCTTTAGCAGGGCATGAATCGCAGGAAAGTACTTTCGAAAATGTTGGTGGCGGACGACGAAATTTTGCTTCAAACAATGTACAGGGCCTTAATGCCGGGGATCCTACCACGGCCACAAACTCAGGCGATAATTCGCTATCAAACCCCACAGGGGGCTCTGCCCAGGAATCCTGGTTCGGTCGTCTGAATTTTTCCTGGGATGATAAATATCTGCTAACCGGCAATATACGGAACGATGGTTCTTCAAATTTTCCAAGCAGCGATCGTTGGGTTACTACTTATTCAGGTGGATTTGCCTGGAAAATTAATAACGAGGCGTTTTTAAAAGGTATAAAAAGTATTGATGAATTAAAGTTGAGGCTTGGGTATGGGCTTACCAACAATCAAGGCATACCAGGCAATACTTTTGTAACTCAACTTACAACAGTATCTAACAGCCTGTCAGGTACAGCACAATTTCAAAGCAATTTGGCAAATCCGTCTGTGAAGTGGGAAAAAACTAATTATTACAGTGCAGGGATTGACGGAACGTTTTTTAACGGGCGGTTAAGTTTGACATTGGATGTTTATGACCGCGAAACACACGGACTTCTATTAAAGGTACCGCTTCCGTTATATACGGGTACTGCTGCTGGTTATTCGCCGGGAACCATGGTGGCACCCTATGCCAATGTGGGTTCGATGAGCAATAAAGGATTTGATTTCCAAATCAACACTACCAATATTACTTCTAAAAACTTTAATTGGAAAACAGGTTTTACCCTTTCGCGGAATATTAATAAGGTGCTTGATTTAGGTTCCGGTGGAAGCCAGGCTAACTTAAGCCAGTCATTTAATAACGATATAATTCAAACAACCAGGGTAGGCCAGCCCATTGGCGAGTTTTATGGCTATATATTTGACGGGATTTTTTCAAAACCAAGTGATTTTCAAACACATGCCCGCCCTGCTAACTCAAGCGGTACCCCATACCCAATTTCTTCGTCGGGCGGTGGGATCTGGTACGGAGATCGTATGTTTAAAGACTTGAATGGCGACGGTATTATCGACTCAAGAGATGAGACTTATTTAGGATCCCCGAACCCGAAATTCCAGTATGGTATCAATAATACATTTAGCTACAAAAATTTTGAATTGAATATCTTCTTCAGCGGCAACTATGGCAACAAGGTGTTTAATCAAGTGCAAGTGTCGCAAACCGATTCGCAAAACAATACCAACTATTTTACAGAGGTATTAAATTATGCAAAATTGGCTTTGGTAAATCCCAACGGCTCTGCATCCGATATTAACAATGTCTATGTTACCAACCCAAACACAACGGTTGTTGGATTGAGACAAGACAATACCAACGGTAATAATCGTCCTAATAGTTTGTTTATCCAGGATGCTTCATTTCTGCGGTGCAAAAACATCACATTAGGTTATGGCATACCAGAAAATATTTTATCAAAAGTATCTGTACAATCTGTTAAAGTATTTGTCACTGTAGCCAATGCATTTGTAATTACAAAATATAAGGGCACAGATCCTGAAATGGGCTCATGGAACCCTCTTCAGTCGGGCTGGGACAACGGTTATTACGCTCAGCCGAGAGTGTTTACGCTTGGTGCAAACATAACCTTGAAATAAGATACGATCACTGATGTTAAAATATATGTTTATGAAATCAACTAACAAAATTATTATCATCCTGCTACTTGCAGCAGCAATTGCCGGATGTAAAAAGAGTTTTCTGGACCGCCCGTCCAACTCGCAGATCAGTTCAAATAATTTTTACAAAACCACCTCTGATTTACGGCTGGCTACTGCAAGCCTATACGCCGGCGGGGAGTGGGGGCGATGGAACAGAAGCGGCATGCTACCACTTGGCGACGTATTGGCCGGCACTGGTAGTTTCGGTTACAGTAACGATTTAGTACAGCTTTTTACACGCACCATTACAGCGCAAAATAGTTATGTGACAGATGGTTGGACCGGCTTGTACAGTATTGTTGCGCAATGTAATACGGTTATTAACGCCATACAGGCGCAGGCTGCTGCGTCCATCCCCCTGGCAGAAAAAAATGCTGCCATAGCCGAGGCGAAATTTGTGCGTGCCGTGGCTTATTATCATTTGGCCGTGTATTGGGGCGCTGTGCCCATTGTTGAAGATAACAGTAAACTGATAGAAAATCCGTTGCTTCCTCGCAATATTGTTTCGGACGTTTATAAATTCGCTGCCAAGGATCTAACATACGCAGCGCAATACCTTCCCAAAACAGACGAAAAAGGCCGGGTAACTACCTGGTCGGCACAGGGAATGCTGGGCAAAGTATATTTAACAATGGCTGGTTGGGGCAAAAGTGGTTCGCGCGACCAGGCACTGCTTGACAGTGCCAAAAAATATGCGGGTAATGTGTGTAAAAATAGCGGATTGTCGCTGCTTCCTAACTACGCCGACCTTTTCAAGTCTCAAAACAACGATAACCAGGAATCATTATTTGCCCTTCAATGGGCTGCGGGTGCTACTTATGGAAACGGTAACGATCTGCAGACTTGGTATGCGCCAACCAACGAGGTACTTCCTTCAAAGAACGGTGGATGGCAATCATTAGCGCCAAGTTACGATTTATACCGGATGTATTCAGCTAAGGATACAGTAAGGCGCAAAGCCACTATTATGCTCAACGGAGATTTTTATCCCGAGTTGAATCAAGCTGCCGGTGGTTATAAGGCTACCGGTACGGGAATGAAAAAACACGTTATTGGCAACGAAAAAGATAACAATGCGCCAACAATGGATATCTGGTCGTCAGTTGAACACAATTCATATCTTAGATTGGCCGACGTGTATTTGATATATGCTGAAGCTATTTTGGGGAGTAATACAGCTACGAGCGATGGTGACGCCCTAACTTATTTTAATAAGGTGCGGGCAAGGGCCGGCGTGGATATTGTGACTGTGATAACCCCGGCTTTACTGCGTGTTGAGAGAAGAGTTGAGCTTGCTTATGAAGGACAATATTGGATGGACCTTGTTAGGTATTCTTATTATGCCCCGAATGACGCTGTGAAGTTACTTAACGACCAGGATGCCACTCACGGTCGTATCTCGTTTACTTATGATCCTAAAACGCGTATTGCAACAAGAGATACTACTGCCACTCCAACTGCGCTCCCTGCCACTATCAGTTCATTTACGCTACCAATTCCGGCATCAGAGTTGGTAAGTGACCCTAAATTGACACAGCCACCGGTACCATATTATTAATTGAAACATTTTAAATAAATTGTTATGAAAAAGAAATCATACCTAAGCTTGTGTTTTTTGCCGCTTTTATTCATGATTGTGGCTTTATCACCAGCTTGTAAAAAGAATGCTGACGCCAGCGGCGCTGCCCCTGTTGTCAAAAGCGTAAGACTTTATCTTGCCTCACCTAACGATGTTGAAATCAGTAACGGTGATCCTAAAACCAGCGGTGCCATATATTCAAATGGCGGCGTATATGTGGCGATAGTTGGGAATAATTTAAAAAATGCGACAGAAATTGATTTTGATGGAGTTCCTGCTTCCATTAACGCTGCCTTTATTTCGCCGAATAACGCTGTGGTAAAATTGCCAATCATCGATTATACCAAGGTTGATACTACTAAGCTCTATAGTCTGGTTTATAAAACACCTGGAGGGTCAACAACGTTTTGGTTTAAATTGGGTCCTTTGATGCCAACTATAAGTGCTATATCCAATGTATTTGCCAACCCAGGCGATTCGGTTTATGTGTATGGTACAAATTTAGTTTTGGTTCAACAGTTTATATATGGCGGAACCAAGATTTCATCGTTCAAATCAGTTTCTGACGGAAGCTCTCTGGGTTTTCTTATGCCGGCGGCAACGCCCACTACCCAAATAGTGATAACCACTAAGTCCGGTACAGCCGTGGATACGATTAAGGCCACACCAACGATTACACGTATTTCTAACGAAAATGCCAGCCCTGGCGATTCAGTTTATGTTTACGGTACCTATTTGAAGAATATTCAATCGCTAAGTTATGCCGGTGCTGCGATTAATTCCTTTAAAACATCGGCTGATTTAAAGTCTGTCGCTTTTGTTGCGCCTGCAACATCGCAAAGCGGACCTGTATCTGTTACTACAAAGTTTGGCACGGGTACTACTATTTACAAGGTTTATACGCCAACATACCTACAAAACGGTGTTATCGAGAACATGGAAGGCGGATGGAGTTTTAATGGTATGAATGGCTGGTGGGCAGCGGGTAGCGGTGGTATTAATAAAGCCTCAAATGATCCATTCGGCTGGCTTACCCACACCACCGACTTTGATGGTGTATTGGGTACAAACAATTCCATATTTATCTTTTTGAATACTGGTATTTTGAATAGCGGTGATGGGGCATGGTATGGCGGTTCCGGAACCCGCTTATCAAGTAATCAATGGGTGCCGGTGGCTAACCTTAATGACGCACCAGGCAACTGGGCCATAAAATTAGAAATAAGTGTTGCAAAAGGCTGGAACGGTGGTGCACTTGATATTACAACAGATGCAGGTGGTGGATATGTATACAGATGGGAACCATGGAAGACCGGAACCGCATACAAAACAAAGGGCTGGATTACTTTAACCATTCCGTTAACGTCGTTCCGTGCAAGTGATCCAACACTTGGTGAGGGCATGGGAGCTTCCATAAATAAAATTACCGATTTGCTTGGCCCAACAGGAAATACCGCCGCCAACATATATGTGCATAATTATGACGCAGCGAAAACTGCTACAGGCTTTTATGGCGCATTTGATAATATCCGTATTGTAAAAATTAAATAAAAAACGAAAATGAAGATATTGAAAATAGAGACGGCGTATAAAATTCTGGGAGTTTTCTTTGCCATTTTAGTGGTGGTTTCCTGTAAAAAATCGGCAACGCCGGCCGCACAACTAACGCTTTCCAATCTGACAGATGCAATACCCGACGGCGGTGGAACTGTAGAATTGAAATTTACCACTAACGCCGCATGGAGCATTGATACTACCGGTATAAGGTGGCTGCATTTAGACAAAGCATCGGGTAGTAACGGGGATGTGACCATTAAATTAACGGCTGCATCAAATTCATCAGGCAGTACCCGGTCGGTGCTATTAAATCTGAGTTCATCTAATGGTCAAAGCAGGCGAATTACCATAATGCAAAATTCCATAATTTATCCATCATATAACACGTCGGCCAAGGCACCCGATGTAACAGGCATGGGCAGCACCGCTTCGCAGCTCGCCGCAAAGATGACAATGGGATGGAATATTTATAACACTTTGGATGCGCCCGGGTGGGAAACCGGATGGGGAAACCCTAAAGTTACCCAGCAACTGATTGATCTGGTAAAATCAACTGGTATGAATTCCATAAGGATTCCTTGCACCTGGAGTAACCACATAATAAATAACCAAACTCAGGAAATAGACCCACTCTGGCTCGCCCGCGTAAAAGAAGTTGTTCAATATTGCATTAACGACAATATGTATGCGATACTTAATACCCACCACGAAGGTTATATCGACTGCACAGTTACAGGTGCTAAACAGGATACTGTTAATGCCAAGCATAAAGCAATTTGGCAGCAAATAGCCACAGCGATGCGTGATTTTGACGAGCATTTGATATTTGCCAGTGCTAATGAACCCAATGCGAGTGATGTACCCACAACCGTTACCTTAATGCGTTATCACCAATCATTTGTTGATGCAGTGCGCAGTACCGGTGGTAAAAATACTTATCGTACTATAGTTATACAGTCGCCTTCTACGTCACTTGATTTGCTTACTTCTTATCTTGATCCGGCTAATGCGTATAAAACACCGACACTACCTACCGACCCTACCCCTAATAAAATGATGGTAGAGTTTCACTATTATAGCCCGTCGCAATTTTGCATATTAAGTGGCGATGCAAGCTGGGGAAAAGAATTGTATTTCTGGGGAAAAGACTTTCATACAACAAACCCACTCTTCCTTGATCGAAACTGCGTAGCTTCAACAGAAGAAGCTTATATGGATAACGCATTTAAAGACGTTAAAACAAAATTTGTCGATAAGGGTATCCCGGTAGTTATGGGAGAATTTGACGTGCAATATCACGCTGATAAATTAAAAGGATACCCGGCTGATTCGATATTGGCATTAAGATCGGGTTGGCATTACTATGCTTATCTCACAAAGCAAGCCAAAGCACATGGTGTGCTGCCGTTTTTATGGGCCAGCGGTATATTTCAACGGCCAAATACCAGTACACCACAGCCCGCATATATAGGAGACCGGCAGGCATTAGATTCGCTAAAAAAAGGTGCAGGGTTTTAAGCAACCAACAATTGAAATAAAACCTTTAGTTAAATTCACCTATTGTAGGTGGTAAATAAGATCATCTGAATAGTATTCTGTTCAGATGATCTTTTAGGTAAAGATTAGGAGAAAATGAAAATTAAGTACTCTTTTAAAATAATAATACCTATAATAATGCTCGCGTCTTTTTCTTCATTAAAAAGCGCGAATGCTTACAATAGGAATGCGAGTTTCCCGCGGCCTGCTATTTATCCTTCTTATAACACCTCGCCAAAGGCCCCCGATTCAGCAGGAATGAAAAGCAATGCCGTTCAGCTCGCCGCTAAAATCAGGTTAGGGTGGAACATCGGCAATACTTTTGAAGCACCCGGCGGTGAAACAGGCTGGGGGAGTCCTATCATTACAGAAGACTATATAAAATTTGTAAAACAGCAGGGGTTTAACGCTATCCGCCTGCCATGCGCCTGGAATTTGACGCATTTAGCTGATAAAGACAAAGCGCGTATAGATACAAATTGGCTTAACAGGGTTAAAGAAGTAATAGGATATTGTGTGGAAAACGATATGTATGTTTTACTCAATATACATTGGGACGAGGGGTGGCTCGAAAACAATTGTACTACTGTTAAAAAAGAGTCTGTTAACGCGAAACAAAAAGCGCTTTGGGAGCAAATTGCAACAGCTATGCGCGATTTTGATGAACACCTGATGTTTGCCAGTGCCAATGAGCCGAATGCAGACAATGCGGAAAAGATGGCGACGCTCGCCAGCTATCATCAAACCTTTGTTAATGCGGTTCGATCCACCGGTGGCAGGAACAGTTACAGGGTGCTGGTAGTTCAGGGCCCTTCAACGGATATCGACAAAACAAACGACTTGATGACTAACCTGCCACTGGACCAGGTGGCAGCGCGGATGATGGTGGAGGTTCATTACTACTCGCCGTATCAACTTTGCCTGATGGACGGCGATGCCAACTGGGGCAAAATGTTCTATTATTGGGGGGCCGGGCACCACTCTGCAATAGAACCCAACCACAATGCCACATGGGGTGAAGAAAATGATGTGAATGCAACTTTCCACAAAATGAAGGCGAAGTTCGCCGACAAAGGGATTCCCGTTTTATTGGGCGAGTATGGTGCCTATAGGCGTAACAACAGCAAACATATCCCTTTAGATTTGGCAACGCATAACGATGCAGTGGATTATTGGCTAACTTATATTACTAAACAAGCTAAAGCTAACGGGATGCTGCCATTTTTCTGGGACACAGGTGGTGCTTTGGACAGGCAAAATTATTCCGTAAAAGATCAACGTACAATTGTAGCGCTTAATGCGGGAGCTAACTAAAATATTACACAGAAAAGGTGCAAATTACATTCGAATAATTGCAGAGTCAATATCACCTGCATCTATAACAAATGACATTATTGATAATGCTGAATGAAATTTATGGTGAAACAACTTAAAATAGCTTCTATAGAAAAGCCCGGGACCTTTTTGATGAGAAAATTAATAACTACAATTATGTTAGGGATCTTAATCCCTTCGGCTGCGCTAAAAGCACAGGAAGCCAGTCGGTTTTTCCCGGAAAAAGATTTGGTAACAACCGGTATCTATTATTACCCCGAACATTGGAGTGAAGCCCAATGGGAAAGGGATATTAAAAAGATATCAGACATGGGATTTGAGTTTGTTCACCTGGCTGAATTTGCCTGGTTCAAAATGGAGCCCGAAGAAGGCCGGTTTGATTTTACCTGGCTTGACAGGGTGGTGGGGCTTTGCACAAAATATCATCTCAAGGTGTTGTTGTGCACGCCTTCCGCGACCACCCCAACCTGGATGCGGATAAACTACCCGGAGACGTTTGTTATGGATGGCCACTATATCCGTGCAGAGAATGGTACGCGGGGATTAGAGTCAATGGTCAATCCAAAATTTCGCGGCTTCGTGAAAAGTATAGTAGCGGAAATGGCAAAACGATACGGGCAGAACAAAAATGTGATTGGGTGGCAAATAGATAATGAACCCGGGGCTGTTGCCGACTATAGTCCCTCATCACAGGAAGCATTCAGGGCGTGGCTGAAAAAGAAATACAAAACTATTGATGCATTAAATACCGCCTGGGGTGCCGCATTCTGGAGCCAGTGGTTCAATAGTTTTGACCAGGTAATCATCCCGAATACGAACCTGGTAGGCTGGTGGGGCAATAATCCTCACGCATTACTGGATTTTAAAAGATATTCGGCAGATGCCCAGGCTGAGTTCCTTGATTTTCAGGCAGAAGTTTTACGCGGCAACGTTTCAAAGGCGCAATTTATTACCACCAACTATACTGCCGTTTGTACGGGTTCCGACCCTAACCGTACTACGAAACTGGATTTCGCAACATATACGGCATATCCAAACGGAGGATCTGACAACATTGGCGAATCAGGGTTTCGCTTAGGCAACAGTGATGTTGTTCTTTTTGCTTCAGAATATTACAAATCTGTAGGTGGCGTGTCGGGGGTTTTGGAAATTCAGCCAGGGCCTGTTAATTGGGGAAGCTACAACCCCCTGCTTTTGCCGGGTACCGTTAGGCTATGGTTATACCATAGTTTTGTGGCTGGTGGAAAGATTGCCTGTTCGTACCGCTTTCGTCAAATCTTGTACGGTGCAGAGCAATATCATGCCGGTGTGATACAAACGGATGGTGTAACACCCTCGCAGGGGGGTAAAGACTATATGCAGTTCATGAAAGAAATAACAGAACTGAGGAAGCAATTTACGCCAGGCACTAAAATGCCCGCAAAGCTGGCCGCACGGTCAACAGCGCTTTTGTGGAACGTTGAAAATTATTGGAGCATTGACAGGCAAAAGCAGACAGGACAATGGAATACCTGGGATTACCCGGTAAAATTCCTTAAAACGGCAAGATCATTAGGTGCACCTGTTGATGTAATTCAGGAAACGGCAGATTTGTCGAAGTATAAGTGTGTAATCGTTCCCGCCTATGAAATGATTGATTCTGCATTGGTGAAAAAATGGAATGACTATGTAGCAAAAGGCGGCCATCTGGTTATTACCTGCCGTACAGGTACCAAAGATCGCAGAGGGCATTTTTGGGAAGGGGAGACTGCCTTACCAATTTCAAACCTGATTGGCGCCCATATAAGCCAAACCGATATGCTTTCGTCATATGGTAAAGGCGATATATTGATGAATTCCAATCATTATCCGTGGCATAGTTGGGCGGATTTGCTTGTGCCGACTGATACTGCGGGGGTGCTGGCCACCTATAATAACCAGTTCTATAAAGGAAAAGCTGCTGTAGTAAAACACCGGATTGGCAAAGGCGATGTAACCTATATCGGTGTAGATGCCGATGATGCTAAATTAGAAAAGGATTTGTTGAGGCAGATTTATAAAGATGCCGGCGCTACAACGGAGGATTATCCTGCCGGTGTATTTGTTTATTGGCGCGATGGTTTTTATACGGCATTAAATTACTCATCAGAAAATTACACGGTAAACTTGCCGGAGAATGCAAAAGTCTTAATTGGGGAAAAAACATTAAAACCATCGGGCGTGCTCGTGTGGACAGAATAATTTTAATAAGAATTAACAAAACAGATGAAAAAAATAATTTGGGTACTGGTGGTTTCTCAATTCGCTTTTCTGGCAAATGTAAAAGGGCAAAGAGCGATTAATGTAGATTTAAACAAGACATCGGGTAAGCTTAATACCATGTTTAATACCTGTGTAGGTGCAGGCCGGGCAAATGAAGGGCTACGTGCCGACTGGCAGCAACAACTGGAATACGTAAGAAAACAATGTGGTTTCCGGTATATCCGCATGCATGGCTTACTTACCGATGATATGGCCGTGTATACCGAAGACTCAAAAGGGAACCCGCAGTATAATTATATGTATGTAGATGTCCTGTTTGATTTTCTCCATAAAATTGGGATGAAGCCTTTTGTAGAACTGGGTTTTATGCCAAATGCCCTGGCAAGTGGAAGCCAGACAATTTTTTGGTGGCGTGGCAATGTTACCCCTCCAAAAGATTATAACAAATGGCAGGCGCTCATTACCAACCTTGTTCAGCATTTTACAGAACGGTACGGAGCCGAAGAAGTAAAGTCGTGGTACTTTGAAGTATGGAACGAGCCCAATTTATCACCGGGATTCTGGACCGGGACGCAGGATGACTATTTCAAACTGTACGATTATACCGCAAAGGCAGTTAAAAGTGTAAATCCCGGATACAAAGTGGGCGGCCCGGCCACGGCCGGCGCAGGCTGGGTTCCCGAGATGATCAGTCATTGCAGCAAAAATAATATCCCGATTGACTTTGTCAGTACCCATTCTTATGGCGTAAACCAGGGCTTTTTAGATGAATATGGCAATTCGGGTACCGTATTAAGTAAAGACCCGATGGCCGTAAGCGGCGACGTGCTCAACTCCCGTAAACAAATCTCTCAATCAGCGAAACCCGGCCTGGAACTGCACTATACAGAATGGAGCGCATCGTACACACCGGCAGATCCCGTGCATGATAGTTATCATGAAGCCGCCTATATCCTGGAAAAATTAAAACAGGCTGGCAATGCGGCCAACTCCATGTCGTACTGGGTTTTTACGGATGTGTTTGAAGAACCAGGCCCACGGTTTACACCTTTTCATGGAGGTTTTGGTTTACTCAACATTCAAGGCATAAACAAACCGGCTTTTTATTCCTATAAGTTTATGAATAAACTTGGAGGAACGGAGTTAGCCAATACCGACATCCGCTCATGGGTTTGCAAAAACGATAAAGGGGATATACAGGCATTATTGTGGGATTATACTTATACTTTACCGGATTCTGTCAATAACCAGTCTTACTATATCAAGGATTTGCCCGCCAAATCAAAAGGCAAGGTGAAAATAAATCTGTCGCATATACCTGCCGGGAAATATACTATGGAAATTTATAAAGTAGGTTATAGGATGAACGATGCATATACACGCTATGTGGATATGGGCAGGCCTGGACAGTTAAACAAGCAACAGGTTGAAAAGTTAAAAGAAGAAAATGGCTCTCCTGTCGCAAAACGGCAAATTGAAATCAAGCCTAATTCTGTGTATTCCCAAGAGCTTGATATCCGGGAAAATGATGTTATCCTGGTAAACTTTATTAAAAAATCTTAACCCATGAATGTAATGATATTTAAAATAGTGGTAAAAAGATACTGCTTTATGCTTTCTTTTATGTTGCTGATGGTAGGAGTAACAAAGGCACAGCAAAGTTTGAGTAATAACAATCACGAACAAAAAATCCGTTCCCTCATCAGCCAGATGACATTGCTGGAAAAGGTAAGCCTGTTGCACGCCAATTCCAAGTTTTATGTATCAGGTATTAAAAGGTTAGGTATCCCCGAATTAGCGCTGAGTGATGGCCCGCACGGCGTACGCGCCGAAATTAACAGGAACGACTGGGCTTATTCGGGTTGGACGACTGATTCGGCAACCTGCTTTCCTCCGGGAACAGCCCTTGCTGCAACCTGGAACCCCCAACTGGCCTCAAAACAGGGACTTGTATTAGGTGAAGAAGCCCGTTTTCGAAAAAAAGATGTGCTGCTTGGGCCTGGTATTAATATTATCCGTTCGCCACTTGGTGGCCGTAACTTCGAATACATGAGCGAAGATCCTTTTCTTATTTCGAGGATGGCCGTAGCTTACATCAAAGCGCTGCAGTCCAAAGATGTTGCGGTGAGCGTAAAACACTGGGTAGCCAACAACCAGGAAACACATCGCGATTCTGTTGATGTGCAAGTAAGCGAAAGGGCTTTTCGCGAAATTTATTTGCCGGGTTTCAAAGCAGCCGTCACCGAGGGCGGCTCTTATACCGTTATGGCTGCTTACAATAAATTCAGGGGCGACTGGTGTTCGGAAAACGAGTATCTCAACAGGCAAATTCTTCGGAAAGAATTTGGATTTAAAGGTATTTTAATGACCGATTGGGCCGCGGCGCATACTACGGTAAAAGCTGCGTTAAGCGGGCTCGACCTGGAAATGGGTACCGATATAAAAGATTATAACGAATGGTATTTTGCCAATCCGTTAATAAAAGCGGTAGAAGAAGGAAAAGTACCCGTATCGGTAGTTGATGAAAAAGTAGCTAATGTGCTGCGTGTAATGTTCAAAACAAAGATGTTTGATGAGGGTAACCGTGAAAAGGGAAAAATGAATACACCGGAGCATCAAAAGGCAGCCTATAATTCTGCTGCCGAAGCGGCGGTGTTACTTCAGAACAAGGGCGGTATTCTCCCTATCAATTTTAACAAAATACAATCGATTGCGATTATTGGTGATAATGCTACCCGGAAACATTGCGGGGCGGGGCTTAGCTCCGAAATAAAAGCGTTATATGAAATAACTCCGTTACAGGCAATCAAGCAAAAGTTCGGCGCCAACGTAAAAATAAATTTTGCGCAGGGCTACGAGAAGCAATCTACATTCAAAGAAGGCAGCAACGGGGGCCAGGGAAATTCGAACAATGTTGATTGGAAACTGATTCAGGAAGCTGTAAAAGTTGCCAGGGAATCAGACGTGGTTATTGTTTTCGGAGGGTTAAACCATGACTTTGATACGGAATCTTTTGACAAGCAAAATATGGATTTGCCTTACGGGCAGGAAGTTTTAATGCAGGAAGTGGCAAAAGCAAACCCTAACACAGTTGTGGTAATGATTGCCGGTTCGCCTGTAAAATTAGCAGGCATTGTTAACCGTGTACCTGCTATTTTATGGTCGTGGTATGGCGGCATGGAGGCGGGCAATGCGGTGGCAGATATATTAAGCGGCAAGGTGAATCCATCAGGCAAATTACCTTTTACATTACCTGTTACGCTTGATCAGTCGCCGGCACATGCATTGGGCAATTTTCCTGGAAAAGATTTGAAGGTAAATTACGAGGAGGATATTTTGGTGGGATATCGCTGGTTTGATACTAAGAAAATCCAGCCCCAGTTTCCTTTTGGATACGGGCTTTCATACACTGGTTTTGTACTTAGTAATTTGTCGACAGACAAGAAGATCTATGAAAAGAATGATATCATCCATGCAAAATTAGCGGTTAAAAATACAGGCAGCCGTTATGGTGCCGAGGTTGTGCAATTGTATGTAAGCGATCCTGTTAGTTCGGTGTTGCGTTCGGAAAAGGAACTCAAGGCTTTCGAAAAAGTTTTTCTGCAACCAGGCGAAACGAAAACAGTTGAACTGGATGTAAAAGTTGGCGATTTAGCTTTTTACGATGAAACAAAAAAAGCTTGGAATGTTGAAGCCGGCGAATTTGTTCTTCAATTGGGTAATTCATCACGCAATATTTTAAAAACAGTAAAAATATCCGTTAAATAAACATCAATCTGGATACTGTCATACTCAGAAGCAATTTCCAATTAATAAACAAATGTCGGTTTTGTATAAAAGAAAGTCCCTTTAAATCAAACATTAGGGCATTCTTTAAGCTAAATTTGACTCACCAATTATCAATTCCTTATAATAAATTAAGTGGAGAACCAACTATTGACTGCGATGTGCCTTTCTGCCTGGATTTGCTAGGGCCTGCTCTACAAATAACAAAGGAATTTATTCTGCTTTAGGTAATTCATCACGTAATATTTCAAAAACGGTAAAAATATCAGTTAAATAAATGAAGATACAAATCAAACAGCTTTTGATAATTTCAACGCTGTTGCTTGCTACCTTGTCGATTAAAGCTCAGGAATTATATGTGGGCACCAACTATCATCCACACGATGATAAAGACCAGGAAAAAATAAAAAAGGACATTGGATTGATGAAGGCTGCCGGATTCAAGGTGGTTAGGATGGGCCACCTGGCCTGGGACAGTTATGAGCCCTCTGAAGGTAAGTTTGATTTTCAATGGTTTGATTTTGTGATGGACATGATGAATAAAGCAGGGATTAAGGTGGTCCTTGACATCGCTATTCGTCCGGCACCTATTTGGTTGCACCATAAATATCCCTCAATTGATGTTACCAGCCCAGCGGGCAATGCGCAATACCCTAACCATCGGTATATGGAAGATGTAGGTGATCCGATGTATCAAAAATACGCTGTGCGTTATGCGGATACACTTACAAAACACTATGCTAAACATCCGGCCCTATTAGCTTTTGGTGTCGATAACGAATCTGGCGACGGCCCTATTTCATACTCAGAAACGGTAAGAAAGAGGTTCGTGGTGTGGTTAATGAAGAAGTATGCTACCATTGACAATTTTAACAAGGCCTGGGCTACGCAACGCTGGTCAAGAAGGATTAACGATTTTGATGAAGTAGGGCTACCTGTAACCGGTGAAAAAAATGGCTCCCCGGAGAAAATATTGGATTTCAGGCGCTTTATATCTGACGAAGTTAACCAGATCTTATTTAAGGTACTCGACAAGGTTAATGCCAATGCACCCAATGCGCTAACTAATACCAATGCCTGGTATTACAGTGCGTTGAAGTATTTTGACTATTCGCAGATTGCTTATTCAGGCAAGATGTCACGGGGAGGGGCGGGCTTTTATCCGGGGAATTCTTTAACTACCAATTGGGGGGTGATGAATGCCTTGTTCGGAATTTCCCGTATTCAGTTTGAAAGTACAAACCCCTTCTGGTGCAGTGAATTTACTACAATGACCGCAGTTCCTAATTCGATCAGGAAATCGGCCTATGCCACGCTGATGTACGGCAATCAGGTGGTTTGCGGATGGACCTGGCAAAGTATGTGGTCGGGCGAAGAACAATACCTGGAAGGGATGCTTGACTGGGACGGAATTCCCAACCGCAAATATGACGAATACAAAAAGATAGCAACAGAGTTTAAAAAGATCGAAAAATACTTTCCTTACAAGGCCAGCCCGGAAGTTGGCTTAGCATTTTCATTCCCAAGTCAGATAGCCAGCAGCTCGTTCCCCGAGGCGCAGGACCAACAGTTACAGAGTTGCTGGAATCTGTTTTATAATCGTAATATGGATGCCAATGTTGTTGAGATCAGTAAAAGCCTATTAAAGTATAAATTACTTTTTGTGCCCGGTGTAACAGTAATGGATGAAACCACCGCCAATAAAATAAGGGATTTTGTAAAAAATGGCGGGACAGTGGTAATGACAAGTAATTCTGCCGTGGTTGACGAAACGGGGAGAGTATTTGCATCTACTCATCCGGGGCGTTTAAGCGATGTATTTGGAATACGGGTAGCCGGTTATGAAGAAACAGAGCCGATGAATGAAGTATCGCGCACATCGTTGAGAGGCAAAAAAATTGAACTAAATTACATAGGGAAAACTGTTGGAACAGAATCAACACGATTTGACGTTGTGGAATCCAAAGGTGCCGAAATTCTTGGAAGCATAACCAGCTTAGATAAAGATTACCCGATCATTACTTCTAACAAATACGGCAAAGGCAGGGCAATTTATGTAGGCTTGCCTGCAGGCGGCGATGTATTGGGCCCATTGCTTGATAAACTGATAGATGAACTGGGGATTAAAAAGGGCCCGCAGGTTCCTACGGGCGTTATGGCAAGGCAAATTGATAAGAACCATTTTTTATACCTGAACGTGACCGGAGAACCTAAAGAAATACCAATGAATGGGAAATCGCAGAGTATTCTGTTCGATAAAAGTTATACCGGCAATTTTACCATTGCACCGTACGAACCTGAGTTTATAGAGATAAAATAGCTTTAGTTTCTGGTATACTGAATAAACAAAAAAGATAATTGAATACATCCTGCAATCGATTGAGTATTATAAAATATTCGGCTAAAAAGGCGCGACTGGGCAATGTCAGCATACGGGGTAATTCTTAAACAGCGTTAAATGCAAAAAGTAAAATATTTAATAGTAACGGTGGTTTTATTCGCTGCGTTTCTGTGGCCGGCCGGCAGCAACGCACAAACCAATTTGTATGTCTCCCTCAGGGGTAATGATAGCAATCCGGGTACGCAAAGTAAGCCTTTTGCTTCTATAAACCGTGCAATGATCACGGCACGGAAAATTCCGGGAGCTATTTTCATCAGGCTTTATGGGGGCACATATCATTTGAGTAAACCTGTGGTATTCAGTCCTGCCGATTCCAGGAAGGATAATGAGCCCCTGACTTTGACGAGCGTTGATCGCCAGGAGGTGATCATAAGCGGCGGCGCTAAATTAGACGGCCTGAATTGGACAGCATACAAAAATGGTATCTGGCAGGCTAAGGTCGGTCATGACTTTGTTTTTGATGAACTGTTTGTGAACGGAAAATTGCAGCATATGGCCCGTTATCCAAACTATGATCCTTCGGCACAGTTTCTTGGTGGCGTAGCAGCCGATGCTATCAGCAAAGAACGGGCTGCAAGGTGGAAGTCGCCCGCGGGTGGGTATGTGCACGCATTGCACAGTGCCAGGTGGGGCGATTTTCATTATGTCATAACCGGGAAGGACAGCAGTGGTAACCCTATATTGGAAGGGGGCTGGCAAAATAACCGGCGTTCGGGTATGCATGAAAAATACCGTTATGTAGAGAATGTTTTTGAAGAGCTTGATACCGTCAACGAATGGTTTTATAACAAGAAAACGAAAATCTTATATTATTTCCCACCTAAAGGCCTTGATTTAAAAACTGCAAAGTTTGAAACGCCTCAGATTGCCCATTTATTTGAATTTAAAGGGACGGAAGAAAAGCCGGTTAAAAACATTGCTATCTCCGGGCTTACATTAACAGGAACGGTACGCACCTTTATGCAGAACAAGGAGCCGTTGCTGCGCAGCGACTGGACAATTTACCGGGGTGGGGCCGTGTTATACGAAGGAGCAGTACATTGCCGTCTGGAAAATTGTGTGCTGCATAATTTGGGCAACAACGCCGTTTTTTTTAGCAAATTCAACCGGGACTGTGAAGTGTCAGGGTGCCGGATTTCCGAAATCGGTGCAAGCGGCATTTGTTTTGTCGGCGACCCGGGTGCGGTGCGTTCGCCCAGCTTTGAATATAACGAGTACATACCACCGACAGAAATAGACCGTACGCCAGGGCCAAAAACAAACAATTACCCAAAAGACTGTAAAGTTTATGATAACCTGATGTTTAACCTCGGTTATGTAGAAAAACAATCAGCGGGGGTGGAGCTCTCCATGTGTCAGGACATTGTTGTAAGCCACAATACCATTTACGATGTACCCCGCGCAGGCATCAACGTAAGCGAAGGAACGTGGGGAGGGCATATCATTGAATATAACGATGTGTTTAATACCGTAAAAGAAACCGGAGACCATGGATCATTTAATTCCTGGGGACGCGATCGTTACTGGCAGGCCGATAAGAAAAAACTTGATTCAATTGTTGCCGAAAATCCCGGCATAGCACTCCTTGATGTGGTAAAGCCGATTATTCTTCGTAACAACCGGTTCCGCTGCGACCATGGTTGGGATATTGACCTGGACGATGGATCCAGCAACTATCTTATTTACAATAATCTGTGCTTAAACGGGGGAATCAAGCTGCGGGAAGGCGTAAGCCGTGTTGTTGAAAACAATATCATGGTCAATAATACTTTTCATCCCCATGTATGGTTTAAAAATAGTGGCGACCTGTTTCGTCATAATATCGTTGGAACTGGATACTTGCCTATCGGTATTTCTGCCTGGGGAAAAGAGGTTGATTACAACGCTTTTCCTGATTCTGTTTCATTGGCTGAAGCGCGCTTGCGCGGAACGGATAGTCATTCGGTGCACGGGCCTCTAACCTTTGAAAATCCTCGGGAAGGAGATTTTCGCGTGAAGGAAGGTGCTGCGTTGTCCATCGGCTTCAAAAATTTCGCGATGGATAATTTTGGTGTTGTTTCCGCGCGGCTGAAAGCTATTGCCAGGAAACCGGCCTTCCCGGCAATCGTAGTCACTAATAATTTAAGCAAAGATGATGCAATAGATTTTATGGGTGCCAGGATTAAAAACCTGAGCACGGCCGGCGAGCAATCTGCAACTGGCATGGATCAGATCAGAGGGGTGTTGGTACTCTCTGTTGCCCACGGATCGGCTGCATCGGGATTCCTTCAGGCCAATGATGTAGTAATTACTTTTAATCTCAGGCAGGTTAACAACCTTAAAGATCTGCTTGAAGCCCGGGGCGCGGTGACCGGGAAAAATACCGAAATAGTGGTCTTTCGCAACCAACACCAGTTGAAGCAAAAGATTGAATTAAAGATGTAATAAATATGAATTTATGAATAGAAATTTTTTCCTGGGAATTGTTTTTTCTTTATGGCCGGCAGTGTTTTGCAGCGCTCAAATCAGTGCGCCTAAACCATTTGGCCCGGTGCCAACCAGTAATCAACTGCGTGTGCAACAAATGGAATCTTATGCATTTGTGCATTTTTCATTGAACACCTATACCGATCAATCCTGGGGATTTGGTAACGAAGATGTGAATTTGTTTAATCCAAAAGATCTGGATTGCCGTCAATGGGCACGCACCTGCAAAGAAGCAGGTATGAAAGGAATCATCATTACCGCAAAACATCACTGCGGCTTTTGCCTTTGGCCATCAAAATATACGGCGTATTCTGTTAAAAATTCGCCATGGAAAAATGGCAAAGGCGATGTAGTGAAAGAAATGGCCGCGGCCTGTAAAGAATATGGTTTGAAACTGGGGATTTATTTATCGCCCTGGGACAGAAACAGCCCTGATTATGGCAAGCCCGAATACATTACCTATTTCAGAAACCAGCTTACTGAGCTGCTAACTAATTACGGGCCTATTTTCGAAGTATGGTTTGATGGTGCTAATGGCGGGTCGGGGTATTACGGCGGTGCTAACGAAACCCGTACCATCGACCGGACAACCTATTATGACTGGAAGAATACTTATGCCCTTATCCATAAACTGCAGCCAAATTGTGTAATCTGGAATGATGGCGGCGAGAGGGGCGATCTTCGTTGGGTAGGAACGGAAGCAGGTTATGTAGGCGAAACCAATTGGAGCCTGCTTAATGCTACTGGCGAAGTAACCTGGAATATGTTGCATCATGGTTTAGAAAACGGTAATGCATGGGTTCCCGCCGAAGTAAATACATCTATCCGGCCAGAGTGGTTTTATCATCCCGGTGAAGACACTAAGGTAAAAACGTTGCCCCAGCTGATGGAGACTTATTATCACTCCATTGGTCGTAATGCCACTTTCCTGCTTAACTTCCCTATCATGCCCAATGGCTTGATCAATGAACGAGATGAAAAAGCAGCCCAGGAATTTGGTAAAGCGGTTAAGGAAGCCTTTGCGGTTGACCTTACTAAAATAAAGAAAACAACCGCTTCCAATATTCGGGGCAACAATAAGGAATTTGGCGCCGGTAAAGCTGTCGATAATAATAAAGACACTTATTGGGCAACAGACGATGATGTAAAAACTGCTTCGTTGACTATCGATTTGGGCAAGCCAACTACATTCAATCGTTTCCTGGTGCAGGAGTACATCCAGCTGGGGCAAAGGGTGAAAGCATTCAAAGTTGAAGCCTTTGTTGATGGTAACTGGAAAGAAGTAGCCAACGCAACAACCATTGGGTACAAACGTATCCTTACTTTCCCGAGTGTGAAGGCAACAAAGATTCGGTTAAATATTACGGATTCAAAAAGTTGTATTGTTATTTCCAATATCGGTGTTTATGATGCGCCGCAGATTTTAACTACTCCTTCTATAATCAGGGACCAATCCGGTAAAATCATTATAACCCCGGCAGATAAGGAATCGGTAGTTTACTACACATTGGATGGAAGTGCACCTACCACAGCTTCAAAAAAATATACCGGGGCGTTTCAAACAGATGGGAAATTGGATGTAAAGGCAATTGCCGGCGACCCTGCCACGGGCAAAAGCAGCCCTGAAGTTGAGGAGAAATTTGACCAACCCCGCACGGATTGGAAAATTTTAGGAGTAAGCGACGAAAAGGCTAACGAGATTTTAGATGGAGATCCTTCTACCGTATGGCACCAGGATAAAGAGAAAAAAATGCCGGTTGATTTGGTGATCGACCTGGGAAAAGAAGAAACCCTGTCTGGTTTCAGGTATTTGCCCGATCCGGGTTTGTGGGGCCCCGGCATTATCACCACCTATCAATTTTATGTGTCTGTCGACAACAAAGAATGGAAACTGGTTGATGAAGGGGAGTTCCCCAATATTAAAAACAACCCGCTGATACAAATTAAAAGCTTTGCGGCCGTAAAAGCACGCTATATTAAATTGAGGGCTTTGAAGAATACGGAAGGCAACGATAATACAGGATATGCCGAAGTGGATGTAATTACAAGCCAACCCTAATGTTATCGTCCGGTCTTTAAGGAGCCGGTTATCTATTTAAATGATGAATACACATAGTCATACTAATAATCAGTTATTTAATATGCTACTGCGGGGGATTGCACTCTTGTTTGCAGCTTTATTAGCGTTAAATGCAACGGCCCAGAACACGCCATCGAAAAGGACAAAAGATAATTTTGACTTCAGCTGGCAGTTTCACAAAGGCGATATCGCTATCAAACGGGCAGTTAAAGCTGCTGGATATGGTGGCTTAACAGATATCAATGTCAAAGTTGAAACAAATAAAGAAGCCATTGTTGCTTATACCGATGTTGATAAAGCAGCAACATTTAAACCCGAAGACTGGAAGGAAGTAAACCTTCCGCACGATTGGTGTGTGGAGGGAACTTTTGTTAACGATAAATCAATCGGGAGTTCGCCTGCTGTCAGCGGATATTTGCCCGGTGGGATAGGTTTTTATAGGAAGGAATTTGAAATACCGGAAACCGATAAAGGAAAAAAAATATCCATTGAATTTGATGGAATTTTCAGGAACAGTACCGTTTGGGTCAATGGTCAGCTTTTAGGCACACACCAAAGTGGCTATACACCTTCAACCTATGATTTGACAGATGTTTTGCGCTACGGCAACGAAGGCAAAAATGTTATTCTTGTAAAGGTTGATGCTACCGAATACGAAGGCTGGTGGTACGAAGGGTGCGGAATTTACCGGCATGTTTGGCTCAATAAAACCGACAAGCTCCATGTTGACCGGTTTGGCACCTACGTTACTACATCTTTAGTTTCACCGGGTGAAGCCGCTGTAAACGTAAAAACCAATATTAAAAACGAATACGGTGTAGTTAAAAACATCACGCTCGTGTCTAAAATTGTAGATAATAAAGGAGCGGTGCTTGACACCAAAACTTCATCTCAGGTAATTGAGCCGTTTAGCACATCCGAACTTTCACAAAAAGCAGTTATTCAAAAACCCTTGCTTTGGGCGCTCGAAACACCAATTCTTTACAAAGTACTCACAGAAGTTTCTGAAAACGGGATTGTCATCGACAATTACGAAACAACTTTTGGGGTTAGGACTATCGAAATAAACCGGAATGGTGTATTTTTAAACGGGAAGCTTTACCCGGTGAAGGGCACTTGCAACCACCAGGATTTTGCCGGGATTGGCGTGGCCCTTCCTGATAAAATAAACGAATACAAATTAAAGTTGCTCAAAGAAATGGGCAGCAATGCTTATCGTTGTTCCCATCATCCGCCCACGCCTGAGCTGCTTGATATGTGCGACAGGATGGGGTTACTTGTATTGGATGAGAATCGTATGTTGTCCAGCTCTGAAGAAGGGGTAGCGGATTTGAAATCCATGTTGTACCGGGATCGCAACCACCCGTCGATATTTATGTGGAGTATGGAAAATGAAGAATGGATTCAAGGTACAGTAACCGGGGCCAGGATACTAAAAACACTGGTGGATGTCACGCATAAAATTGACCCGACCCGACCTGTCACCGCTGCTATGAATCATGGACGGAACGAAGGTGGTTATAGCGATGTGCTGGATGTTGTGGGATATAACTATGGTGATAAGGGATTGGCGTATGTGAAAGACCATGAAAAATATCCCAACCGGGTTGAGTTTTGTACAGAGTCCACAAGTTTCATTTCAACCCGTGGAGAGTATCAGAACGATTGGGGAAAAGGTTTTGTATCCAACCTTGGGTTATGGCAGCCCAACTGGGGGCCGCTGCCTGGTGAAGACTGGGCGGACGTTGTTAAATATCCCTATCTCGGCGGCTTGTTTGTGTGGACCGGTTTTGACTACCGTGGTGAGCCTACGCCATACCAATGGCCATGCGTTACCTCTCATTTCGGGTTTATGGATATATGCGGCTTCCCTAAAGACGGATACTACGCTTACAAAGCAGCCTGGACAAACGAGCCGGTGGTTCATATTTTCCCCCATTGGAGCTGGCCCGGCAAAGAGGGTGACAGCATAAAGGTGCATTGTTACACCAATTGCGACGAAGTGGAGTTATTGCTGAACGGCAAAACCATAGGCAGGCAAAAAACAACTCCTTATACCAAACTGATATGGACCCTTATATATAAACCCGGTAAATTGGAAGCCAGGGGATATAAAGGCAGAAAGTTGGTAACACGAGACATTGTTGAAACAACAACTGATCCCGCCCAATTAACCTTGAAGAGCGATTGCGCCATACTTAAAGCAGATGGTACAGATGTGGCTGTTATCCGGGTGGCACTTAAAGATGTCAAAGGAAGGGTAGTCCCTACAGCGGCCAACCTGGTAAGGTTTTCAATTGAGGGCCCCGGAAGAATCATCGGTACAGGCAATGGTAACCCAAGCAGTCATGAACCCGATAAAGCCAGCCAGCGGATGGCGTTCAACGGATATTGTTTGGTGCTGGTACAATCAAATAAGCAGGCCGGGGAGATCCGGTTAAAAGCGTCTTCCGAAACCCTTAAAGGAGCTGAAGTTGTTATTAAAGTCCAATAAGGTTAAAATATTATTTCTTCAAAGAAATTAAAAATCACTATGAAGTTGCATAAAACTTACCGTATTACCTATCACGTTAAAGCAATGGTTACAGCCATGCTGTTTTTGGCTGTTAGCATTGCGTGCCAGGCTCAAAATTTGGTTAAAATTGAACGAAAACAGCTATTTGATTATAACTGGAAATTTTTTCAGGGAGATACCGCATCGGCAAAATCAAGAGATTTCAACGATAGGAGTTGGCGAAGCCTTGATTTGCCGCACGATTGGAGTATTGAAGGCAAAATAAGTCCTAAAAACCCCATGGGAGGCGCCGGCGGATATTTCCCGGCAGGTATTGGCTGGTACAGGAAAACCTTCAAAGTTCCTGGTGAATGGAAAGGCAAAAAAGTCTCCATTTATTTTGAAGGGGTTTACATGAATTCTGAAGTATTTATCAATGGAAAATCACTTGGAATTTACCCTTATGGCTATTCGTCCTTTAGTTATGACCTTTCGCCTTTTTTGGACTTTAATAATGAAAATGTGATAGCGGTGCGGGTAGACAATTCGCAACAAGTAAACAGCAGGTGGTACAGTGGTTCTGGCATTTATCGCCATGTTTGGATGAATATTACCGACGCTGTGCATATAGCCAATTGGGGAGTCGCGATTACAACCCCTGACGTGTCTTCCAAAAAAGCAACTGTTCAAATAAAAACATTGGTAAAAAACGAAAGTGATTTGCCTCAAAATATTATTCTAAGCACCTGGTTAAAGGATGCAAATGCTAAAAATGCGGGAAATGGGCAAATAAAAATTGAACTGGCTGCCAATAGTGAGAAAGAGGTTGCCCAAACTATCATTGTAGCAACTCCGCAGCTATGGACACCGGAAACACCCCGTTTATACGATGCTCAAATAAGTATCATCCTAAATAAAAATGTAGTTGACAAAACCGAAACGAGTTTTGGCATACGTTCGATAAAATTTACGCCCGAAAACGGTTTCCAGCTTAATGGCAAAACAGTCAAACTCAATGGTGGGTGTGTGCACCATGATAATGGTTGCCTGGGCGCCGCCGCTTTTGACCGGGCGGAAGAACGAAAGATTGAGTTACTCAAAGCAGCAGGCTTTAACGCGGTAAGAACTTCTCATAATCCACCTTCCGAAGCTTTTTTAAATGCTTGCGACAAGTTAGGCCTATTGGTTGTTGATGAATCGTTTGACTGTTGGAGAATGGGCAAAAACAAACAGGACTATGCGCAATATTTCGCCCAATGGTGGAAACGCGACCTGGATGCTATGGTTTTGCGCGATAGTAATCACCCGTCAATTGTTATGTGGAGCATCGGTAACGAAATAGTGGAGAGGGGCAGCCCCGGATCTGTAGAGACCGCCAAAATGCTGGCCTCCGCCATAAAAAAAATAGATCCTGTTCGCCCGGTTACATCGGCCATAGTGGAAAATGGTAAGGAGTGGGCAACGCTTGGTTCCCTTATGGCAGCCCATGATATCGCCGGTTATAATTATCATTTGTGGAACGCTCCTGCCGATCATAAACGGGTGCCTTCACGAATGATCGTTCAAACTGAGTCATACCCCAAGGATGCTTTTGCCAATTGGAAGCTGGTAAAAAACAACAATTATGTTCTTGGAGATTTTGTTTGGACAGCTATGGATTATCTCGGAGAATCGGGGATAGGTCGTTGGTATTATTCGGGCGACGTGCCTGGCGAACATTGGGAGCATGATTTTTTTCCCTGGCATGGTGCCTATTGTGGCGATATTGATTTGATTGGGTGGAGAAAACCGATTTCGCATTACCGTAACCTGTTATACAATAATACCGAAAAACTCTACATGGCTGTTCGTGAACCTGAGCCGGATCCTTTGGAAATTAAAACAACGTGGTGGTCAGTATGGCCCACCTGGGAAAGCTGGACCTGGCCCGAGCATTTGGGAAAAGCCATTAAGGTAGAAGTTTATTCAAAGTATCCCAGCGTTCGGCTGTATCTCAACGATAAACTCATTGGCGAAAAGTCAACGACTGATGAACAGGAACATAAAGCGGAATTTACCGTGCCTTATTCACCTGGCCGGCTTAAAGCAATTGGTGTGGATAACGATAAGGAAATTGAATCAACCGTTTTGCAAACCTCCGGCGATGCTGCAAAAATCAAATTAACCGCAGATCGGAAAGAGATATTGGCTAATGGACAGGACTTGTCATATGTTACTATAGAGATAACTGATAAAGACGGGATACTTCAGCCAGATGCAGTGAATCGCCTGCAACTAAAAATTGACGGCCCTGGAATAATTGCCGGAGTAGCCAATGCGGATATGAAAGATACGGACTTTTACGTCGGAAATATGCATAAAGCCTGGCACGGACGTGCTTTGGTTATAATTAAAAGTACTCACGGTGCGGGTGATATTAAATTGACAGTTGGCTCAACTGGTTTATCCGAAGCTAGTTTGAACATCAAAGCATTTTACAGGAAAAGCAACTAAAACAACGCGTGGTGGATAAAGACCTTTTGCATTCGGCCATTTGATAAACCTAAATATGGAAAAATTATTGTGCGAAGACCCACCCGACGCAGATCGGATTTAGATGTTAAATTTCCGTACGGGGTTACGCATGGGATGCGTATCTGCAAAACAGCTTTAGCCCCAACAGAAAAGCCGGCAACCATTACAGTTACCGGCTACATTTAACCAATTTATAAATCTATTATTTATCTGTTTTGTACATCGTCAGTTCGCACAGGTGGAAGTAGTTGCCGCCGCCCCATGTTTCCAGTACTTTAAACCGGATGTAGCGGTATGGCGCTAAATTGGCCGGGAAGGTAAATGGCTCGCCGGCGCGTTCAAACGCCAGATCGGCATCAGTGTTTTGGCCAACCGGCAGGCCCGATGGCTTAACCGAGGTAAAGCTGGCAAGCATTACCCAATTGCTAAAGTCGCCGTTTGAGCTTGGGTTGTTGCTGCCGTAAATTTCGAAGCGCTTTGGATTGCCGTAATTATACAGGCCCGATTCGCGCTGCCAGATTTTCATTTTGGCCAGCGATGCCGATTGCCCCATATCAAAGGTGAACCAGATAGGGAAATTTTGGCCGGGGGTATGAAAACCAGGCTCGCCGGTGCTTTTATCCCACAGGTAATAAGTTTCCCAGCCGTAGGCCGATGGCACATCTGTTGGCAGGTTATAGGCCTTGAACAATGATTTATCGCACTCCACAATGTTGTAAATGGTTGGGAAGCTATCTGCTGTTTTTACCGGAAACGCGTCTACCGCGTCGGGCGTTGGTTTATATGCCGACTGGTAACTTATAGCACTGCCCAGCTTATAATCGGTTAAAGTTACCGAGTTATCATTAGGCCCGAATGATTTTTGAGCAGCAACGCCAAACTTATTGGTATACATCATGGTGGTTGATACGTTACCTGTATCGGCCTTGTTAAAGTTTAACGTTACGGTGCCGTCGTCATTTAACGAATATGGGTTTGACGTGTTATAGCCCCGGTTAAACAGCGCTGAGATGTACGATGGGCCGTATACCCGAACGTTGTTTAAATCCTGCCCTACCGATTTATTGCCATCGTTGTCATGTGCCACAATAGTGAAAGTATATACATACTCCTTCAAATTGGGGATTGATACGGTAATTGAATCGGCCGGACTGTGCGAGGTAGCATTAACAACTACCGAATCGCTACCATTATTCCAGCTTACCACATAATTTTTGATACTTGGATCGGGGCTGGGGTGCCAAACCAGTACGGCCCGCAAATTGCCGGTATGGTAGGTAACCCCGCTGGCCAAGCCAGGATAAGTTACCTCGTGATGATCTAAAAAAGATTTATAGTCTGTATCGTACTTTTTGCAGCCGGCCAGCGACAGGTACAGCAAAAAGAAAACAGCAACCTTGAAATTAATTTTCATTTTCTTAATTTTTAATGTTAACAACACGTTGTATTACAAAGGATTGCCATATAACGATACCTCAATTGCGTTTACATAGTTTAAGCCACCAAATGTGCGCGATACATCCAGCCTGATATATTTGGTAGCCGGCGCAGCAAACGGGATGGCAAAGTTTACACCCGCGGCAACAAAGGCCAGATCTGACGCGTTGGCCTGGTTATTTGGCAAACCCGACGGCGGCGGCGGAAACACGAAGTTGCCCAGGTTAACCCAATCGCCGGATATGGTGCCCGGTGCCGAATTTTTTGGCAGAACGGAATCATGCGGGTTATCAACCGTGGTGCCCCATAGGGTGAAGTTCTGGATGTTTTGGTACGAGTAGATACTGTTAAGCCTTTCCCACAGCACAAAGCGGCTCAGCTTGGCGGTTACACCCAAACCGAATGTACACTGGTTGGTTGGCGCGCCTAAAGTATGCCAGCCCGGCTCATTGGTGCTGCCATCAAACAGGTACTTTAACTCCCAGCCGTAACCAATAGGGCTATCGCTGGCCAGGTGGTATACATAAAACTTGCTTTTATCCAGCAGGGTTTCATACAGTGGTGTTAATGTTTTAAACAAGGTATCTGAGTGGTTGCCAAACCTGTCGGTTGTGTAAACGCCAAACTTGGTGGCTACTGCACTAAAACCACGTACCGAAAAGTTAACGGTATCGGTACTGATATAGTTGGGGTCCTGCTCATCGTACTTGTTGGTTTTGGTGTTAAACGTGAGTACGTGCATGGCAATCGGCGCTTTATTGGGGTTGAGGCCAAAAAAGTTTGCGCCGCCAAAATCGGCAGTAATGTTTAGTGCCGCGTTAACCAGCTGGTAGTTTGGCGTAAGCGGGTTTACCTTTACGGTAACCGGATCGGACATGATATTGGCACGGCTTACGGCATATAGCGTAACCGTGTACTCCTGGGCGCGGGCAAAGCCATCAACCGTAATGGTATCGGTATAATAGCTTGCCTTGGTTTCGCGCACGGTTTTATCGTTGATGGCATATTTGGCCAAAACGTACAGCAGGTTTTTTGAACCGGGTAAGGTATAGGTTAACCTGGCGCTGCCGTTTAAATTGGTTACGTTAACGTTGGTTACAGGCCCCGGTTTGGTAGGATCGTTGGATACCACCTCAATGTTCGACTCGGCTTTTTTACAGGATGCAAAAAGCATCATGAGCAAAACGGGCGCTAACAGCAAACCTGAAAGGTATCTGCGGTTATTGATCTTTTTCATAATTTATATTTTAATATTAATCATTTGAAATTTTTACAGCACCGGTAAACTACCAGTATGGGTTTTGGTTAAGGTTGTTATCCACCACAATATCGCTTGTCTGGATAGGCCATAAATAATCCTTAATGCCAAACACGGGTATAATAACCGTTTGCGGGCGATAGTAATTCGCGGCATCGCCTTCGTTAACATTCCAGCCTTGTATAGGCCTGCTCAGCACATCCTGTAATTCTTTCCAGCGGCGCAAATCCCAACCGGCCTGGCCTTCAAAGCACAGCTCAATCCTTCTTTCGCGGTGAATGATCTCGCGCAGGCCATCTTTGGTATTTGGCTTATCGGGTGTTTTTGAATAGCTGCCCCATGACGCCTGTACGCCGCCCAAGCCTGCCCTTGCCCTTACTTTATCTATGTAAGTAAAAACTTCGGCAACAGGGCCCTGCGATTCATTGAGCGCTTCGGCATACAGCAGGTAAAGGCCCGCCAGGCGCATCCGCGGCATATGAAAATCAACCGCGGTAAAAACCTCATCATAAACCGACAGATAGTTGGCCAATTTTTTTGGCCACATACCGGTAATATTGGTGGCGCTTAAACTTTTAGGCCCCGCTAATGCGTAAGGGCCACGGGCCTGCACATAATAAGCGCTGCTTTCGTCAAGCTTGCCGTTGCCAAACCAGATGCCACCGTCGAAACCAATATTGGCATAAAACCTCAACTCGCGGTTAAAGTGTCCTTTTGCCGTTTGATAGCCCGATTTGATGTACGATCCATTGGCATCATCGCCGGTTTGCGGGGTGTAGCGATTGGCATAATCAAAGGTTTTATCCTCGTTAATGGGCACGCCATTGCTGGTATAATACAGCTCGGCAGTTGCAATGGGCACCGCGAATGTTGATGGATAGGTTGAAGCCAGGCTTTCGGATTTATCCGTCATCCTTGGGATAGTAAAGCCCTGGTATCCAAAACCGTAATTTAGGGCCCAGATCAGTTCGGGGTTTTGCTCCCATTTATCGGTGATCATGGCCTGCAGGGTTAATACCTTTTTCAGCTTATCTGATACATTGCCCACACTTACCGTTGGCGGCGTGTTGTACAGGTGCAGGCCCTGCGCCTCGCACTCGGTTATAGCGGCTTTACAGGCATCGGCAGCCAGTTTCCATTTATTGGCATCGGCGCTTGACGAAAAAAGCAGCTTGCCTGTATTATCCTTAAAATTGACATAGTCGGGGTTGCCGTTAAACAGCGGACTTGCAGCCGTGGTTAAAACCTCGGCCTTTACACTCATGGCAATAAATTTGGTAATGCGGCCAAACTCGGTAGCCTGGCTTTCAATAACAGGCGGCAAATCGGGTATGGCATCATCCAATAACGATACCACGTAGGCGAATGATTCATCAACCGACGAGCGGCTGCGTTTTACATCGGCTGTGCTGGCGTTAACCGGGTTATTGGTTTTTATTAAAATGATGGGGCCGTACAACCTTATCATGTAATAATGATAGTAGGCCTTTAAAAATTTAACCTCGGCAATCCATCGTTTTTTTTCTGATGCGCTTAAATCAATAGGCTTATCAATGTTTTCGAGCATGATGTTGCACCTCCTGATGGCCTGGAACAAATTACTGCCCCCGTTGGTGCCGTCCCAGTAGTTGATACTTGGGTTTGCGGTGGTTTGCAGCCCCCTGATGATGTTAAAACCCACCTCGTTAAAGTAGTGGTCGTTAAGGGTGTTGGGGTACACAATTTCTGACGATGTTGCGAAGCCCGGATCATTTACCACGTTGTTCATCTGCGTCATGGTAGCGTAGCACGAAAACAGGTAGTTTTCGGCCTCGTTACGGTTCCTGAAGGCATATTCAAGCGTGCCCACATTATCGGGGGTAACATCCAGGTATTTTTTACATGAAAGGCTCATGGAACACAGCACAATCACACAAATCAATTTATAATATGACGATTTCATATCTTCTGCTTTTTTCTGTTAATTATAAATTCACGTTTAAGCCTATGTTGTATACTTTTTGTATCGGGTACGCAAAGCCGTTACCACCCTGCTCAGGATCCCATAGTTTGAAGGGGCTCCAGGTAAGCAAATTCAGGCCGTTAAAGTAAATTCTTAAGTTAGATACCCTTAATGATTTGGCTATGCGTGCAGGCAGTGTATAACCAACTTCTAATGATTTAAGGCGCATAAAGCTGCCATCGCGCAGCCACCAGGTGCTTGGCTGCAGGTTGTTTGATATCACGTTTGAGTTAACACCCAGGCGCGGATAGGCTGCATACAAATCCTGGTGCTCTTCGCTCCAGTGGCTGTTGGCAAACTCGCTTAATACCTGTGTATTGCCGTAAACATAAGGATCAGGACTCTGGATAAAAGGGCTTACCCTGGTTGGGTCGACAAAGAACGATACCCTTGCCTGTCCCTGGAAAAATGCCGAAAGGTCAAAGCCTTTATAGCCGGTTGAAAAACCGAAGCCATACACAATTTCGGGTGTTTGCGGATAACCAAGATACGCCTGGTCAAGCACATCAATTTTACCGTCGCCATTTAAATCGCGGTATTTAATATCGCCGCCCTGCGGTTTAATACCGCTGCCGTTAAAGATCTGGGTTGGCGAGTTTGCCGCTTCCTGGTCGTCAACAAACAAACGTTCGGCAACGTAGCCGTAGCCGCGGCTGATGGGCTGGCCAATAGCGTGGCGCCATGGTTCTTTATAGTCGGGCTCCTCAATGTAGCTGTATTTGTTATTGGAGTAGGTAAAGTTACCACGGATTGATGCCCAGGCGCTGTTGCCAAAGTTTTGTTTATAATCCATAGATAAATCGATACCCTTTGAATCAACCACGCCAAGGTTGGCGCTGATTGGTGCCTCCAGACCTTCGCTTACAGGGATGCTGGTACGTTGTTGCAAAATATCGTAGCGGTGGTTTTTATAAAACTCGGCCACGATGTTGAAATTTTTCAAAAGTGTCATTTCAACGGCAACGTTGGTTTGCCTCGAGGTTTCCCAGGTTACATCGGTATTCTCGTAGTTTTGGATGGTTACCCCTTTACGCTCGTACTGGTTATTGATGCCAAACTGCGCGTAATTATAACCCTGATTAAACTGCACTACCGATTGGTAGAAGAAACGCTGCGAACCAATGGCATCGTTACCCACCAGGCCATGGCTGGCGCGGATTTTTAAACGATCGACGATACCCGGTGTCCACCAGTCTTCGTTAGATACTACCCATGATGCACCAATGGTTGGGAAGAAACCATAACGGTGATTGGCCGAAAAGCGTTCTGAGCCGTTATAGCCAAAGTTAAACTCGGCAAAATACCTGCTTTTAAAAGAGTAGGTTACCCTGCCTGCCAAACCAAGGTTACGATACGGCAAGGCCGATAACAAATCGCCGGCATTGGCGTACAGCGTTTGCTGTTGTGTACCAATTAAGGTTGTATTTATGGTATGGCTGCCGAATGATTTGGCATACTCCAACGCTCCCTGTAAATAAATAAAGGTATTTACCTGTGTGCCGCCGGGCGAATAGCTCAGGTATTCCTGCGCTACGTTGTAGCCGGTTGGCTGCGGGTTAAGCCAGGTAAGGGTGTACTTGTTGGTTTCTTTATCGTAGGTATTAACGTTATAGTAAAATGGCGAATAGGCCGATTGTGAGGTAAAATAAGAGTACCTGTTGGTATTAAATAGCCCCCTGAACTTTAAACCATCGGTAATAAACTTAAGGTTTTGGTTTAACTCCAGCTGGGCCGACATCCTTGACTCTGACGAGTTTTTATGCCCCCTTAACAAAGCCGCGTAAGGGTTATTATAGGAGATACTGTTGCTTGTAGAGCCACCTGTTAACCCGGTATTCCCAAACAAGATGTGCTGCGCGTTTAGGTTTGCCGAATCGGCCGGGAAATAAGCCGGGAATAATACGGGGCTGGTATGGATGGCCACGTTATATAAATCGGATGCGAAAGAACCATCGGTAGTAATGGGGCCGTTATATTCGCTAAACGTACCGGATAGCCTTACCACCACCTCGGTGGTTTTAGTCATGTTTACGTTGATGTTTGAACGTAACTGGTAGTTTTTAAACTTAACGTTATTGTTGTTATTGTTGCGGATATCGTTCTTTAATACTCCGTTATCCACATTATATGCTCCTGCTATATAGTAGCGGGCAATATTACCGCCGCCGCTTACGCTAAGGTTATTACGCTCGGTAGTGGCACGTTTTTTAAACAACAGGTTAAGCCAATCCACAGCGGGGTATACATATTGGTTGCTGCCGGGCGTGCCGTTTATGGTATTCTGCGTGTTCCTGATCTTGCTTTCGGGGAAAGGCAGCGGCAATTTAGGGTCGCGGGTTAACGTGGCCTCGTTGTACAGGTTCATGTACTGGATCGGGTCCACAAGGTCCAACGTCTTTGTTGATTGCGAGGATGAGTACTCCGACCGGAAATTGATTTTAGGCGCGCCTTCTTTACCTTCTTTGGTGCTTACCAAAATAACACCGTTTGCACCGCGTGCACCATACAGGGCCGTAGCGCTGGCATCTTTCAGGATAGAGAAGCTGGCAATATCATCCACATTTAAGCGTGCCAGGTCATTGGTGGATAGCTCCACGTTATCAATCAAAATAAGCGGGTCGCGCTTGTAACCGAAGGTAGTTACCCCCCTGATGAAGAAGGAGGCGTTATCCTGCCCCGGCTGGCCACTGCGCTGGTAGGCAATAATACCGGCTGCCTGCCCTGCCAAAGCATTGGTTAAGTTACTTGCCGGTATTTTAAGTTCGCCGGGCTTTATGCTGGTTACCGAACCTACCAGCGCTTCCTTGCGTTCCTTTTTACCAAAGGCTGTTACCACAACTTCTTCGGCAATCAGCTTGTTTTCTTTCAGGATAATGTTGAATATCTTTTTATCGGCAGTAACAATTACGTGCTGCTCGGTAAAACCCACAAAGCTTATACGTAATGATGTACCTACAGGCACATCCAGTACAAAGCGGCCGTTCTCATCCGTCGACGTCGAGATATTTTTAACGTTTTCGGCCAATATGGTAGCACCTTGTATTTTTACGCCAAGGGTATCGGTTACCTTACCTGTAACGGTAACCCTGGTTTGCGAATAGGCACTGCCAAAAAACAGGGTAAGCACAAAAAGGATAGTGCAACGCCCCAGCATAAGGTGCCTGTTATTTTTTGAAAGTAGTTTACTAAAAATGTAAAGTGGCTTCATAAAATTTGGTTCATAATTTGTTATTCATTAATTGGTTTGCGATCAAATATTTGTTTTCAAATGCAGGATCAGTTATTGGCGAAAAAAAAGCAATATCTTTTTAAGGAGCGGGCCTGGGTGTTAATTCGGAAATATGAAAATGGTGTACGCCCACTTTTGGGGACACTTGTCAAATTTCATAAATCACATCAGGTGGATACTTCCCTGGCTTTTTATAATTGGTAGTTCTGCTTTTCTCCCCTGGGGTCAAGAGTCAAAATCTTCACATACTTTATGGGTTTAGTTAATAATTGGTTCTGTAAATGTAGGCGGGGAGCACTCACCAAAAAATGGATTTACTTTCAAATAGGATGGACAATTTTATGATTTTTGGCCATCAAAATGGGTTAGTCCATTAATTGCCTGACCCATGAAAAAACAGCACTTTGGGGAGTGCGAAAAAGTTGATACTTTTTTTGTGTGTTTTGAAAAAAAGTATAGCATTAGTATCTCATTTGTATAAAAAAGTATTGTTTTTTTATACAAAAAGAGCTGTTGATAAAAAAGCAGGGAAAACTTAAGCTACCACACCAAATTTGTACACAATAACCTGGCAAAAGGCTTCGCCAGGGTTTAATATGGCCGATGGAAAATGAGCATGATTGGGGCTATCGGGATAATGCTGGCACTCCAGGCACAAGCCGTCAAAAGGCCGGTATGGCCTTGAATAATTTCCGGGAATTTTGCTTCGGAGATAATCGCCGGTATATACTACTACTGATGGGTAGGAAGTAGCTACTTCAACCTGGCGCCCCGAGGCGTTATCTATAAGCAGCGCGGCAGGTTTCAGGGTATGCCGGGCATCGTTTTGCAGTACAAAGCAATGGTTATAACCGTTGATGGTATCGCCGCCGGCAATCATTTTCTCCCTTAAAACCTCCCCGTTTAAAACCCTTTTACCGGCTGGTTTAACCAGGCCGGTTGGTACGTAGGTGGCATCTACATCCAGCATGTTTTCGGCATAAACCTTAAGGGTATGGTCAAAAATAGTACACTCCCCAGCAGATAGATTGAAGTATGCGTGATTGGTAAAACTGGCCACCGTTTGCTTGTCGGCTGTGGCCTGGTATTTGATTTTCAGTTCATTATCATCAGTCCACTCATAAGTTACTACCAATTTAAGGTCTCCGGGGTAGCCGCCATCACCATCCTTACTCAGCAGGCTAAATGATACGCCGCTTTCGGTTATTTGATAATCAAACACCCGGGTATTAAAGCCGGTATTACCACCATGGTTGGAATTGTTACCATCATTAGCGTCCAGGTGATAAACTGTTCCGTCTAAAGTAAATTCTGCCCCTCCAATCCTGTTGGCAAAACGACCTATGGTGGCGCCTAAATAGCATTCGTCGGCAATATAAGCAGGCAATGAATGGTAGCCCAATATCACGTTTTCCAGGTTGCCCGCCTTATCCGGCACTACTGCCGATACCAGCGTTGCACCATAATTGGTAAGCTCCACATATGCCCCTGAACTGTTTTCGAGCCTGAAAAAGTAAACCTTACACCCAGCATGTTCGCCCCATTCCTGTTGCGATATCCTGTTTTGGCTTTGGATCATGATTTGGTTGGTATTATGGCTCAAGGTAAATTATATTATTGTAATTATAACACATATTTAAGCAAGCTAAAACTATTTAGCGTACTTAAATGATGCATAAGGGCAACACCGGTATGCGTTGCATTGTTTATTTAGCCAGAAGTCTTAAGCCCTAAGTCCCAAATACTACCTGGCATTTTTGACTTAAAACTTAAGACTGCGGACTTAAGACTAAATTAATAGTTTGTCACGTTCAATTGCTGTTTGGTCATCTCTAAATGAGCCTTTGCACCGGCATGGGCACTGTCGAGTTGCAGCACTTTGGTAAACAGGGCCAGCGCTGCATCAAAGTCGTGCAAACCCAGCATTCCTAATCCCTGTAAAAAGTACGTGTGAATGGTGTTGCGCAGGTTTAAATCGTCATCAAAAATGAGCAGGTTGGGTAGAGATACGGCAAAGTAATCTATCTTCACAACATCATTCTCATGGGCTTTGCCATAGGCTATCAGCTTATCAAAAATCTGTTTGGCATGTTGCTGGTCGCCCAGTTTTTTCCAGCTTAGGCCCTGGTAAAAAATCTTATCGGGCTGCTGATCGTTATAAAATATGGCCGCCGACGGTTCATCCAAACCGATGGTCGACTGGGTAAAATAGTGTTTGGCGGCGTCAGCCTGGTTTAAACCTTCATAAGCACGGCCCAGCCAATAATCAATATCGTTTTCCTGTGTACCGTAAAGCTTGCCCTCACCTAAATTATGTGGGTAGCTTTTGGCCATGTTTAAATTGGCAACGGCTTTGTTAAAGTCGCCTTCGTCAATATACTGTTTAGCCAACTGCACCAGGCTAAACACGTATTGGCCCGATGCCTTGCCTTCGCCGCCCTCCCATGGGTGAAATTGCCGTTTCATCAATAAACCAAGTGCCTTATCGTACTCGCCCGACAAGTTGTAAAGCATTACCCGTTCTAAATAAACGTCGTCGCGTTGTTCGGCAACTTCAAGGTTATCTTCCAGCAACTTCAACCGTTTATCAACAGGATAGTTCAGCCTTTTATAAAGCTGATCCAGCTCCATTAATACGCGGGCATCTGTTTTATCCAGTTCAAAAGCCTTTTCAAAATAGTTTAAGGCTTTTTCGGCATTGTTTTGCTTGTTAAAATAGGCAATAGCCAAATTCCTGAACACCGTAGGAAATGTTTCGTCCAGCTTTGCTGCTTTTTCCCAGCTGCTTACGGCATCATCATACTGGCGTTTATCATAAAACAGGTTGCCTAAATAGTAAGGCGCTTTAGCATCAGCCGGGTTAAGCTCCATGGTGAGCTGAAGGATATTCACCTCATCCAAACGGTTAGGAAAGCACAGGTAAGGGTCGGCTACGGCGGCTTTTTTAAACCATTTCTGGGCTTCGTCCTGTGCGCCGTTTTTATGGCAAAAATAGCCCAGGCTGTAATAAACCATCGGGTTGTTGCCATTATCCTTCAACGCCAGTTGCAATAGCTCACCAGCCTCGGTATATAAACCGGCCGCAGCGTAATCAAGGGCGTATTCAATATAGTTTTGATCATCGTTTCTTGACAGGGCTATCAGCTCATCCAGGCATTTGGCAACCATCTCGGCATTGCCTTCCAGCTTATAAAGCTCAATTTTTTCAAAAATAACCCCAAGGTTAAAGCCATCCCTTTCAAGCGCCACACTGGCCACATTTTGTGCTTTATCCAGCTGTTTCAGGTTGCGCAGGGCAGCCATTTTTATCACATAGGCCTTGCTGTTATTGGCGTTTCTATCCAGCGACTGGTTGATATGATCCAAAGCCAATGCAAAGTGACCGCGGGCGATATCTGTTTTGGCCACCTCAAAAAAGCCGGTATCTTTCCAGGCATTGCTCCAGGTTGATTTGTAAAAAAACGTATAAGCTTCATCGGCCCTGCCTAAATATTTTAAGCATAAGCCCAGGTTGTAATAAGGCTCGCTATCATATGGGTTAGGGTTGCGTTGAATGCTGGTTTCCACAGCCTGCCTTAAAAAGGGCTCGGCTTTGGCAAACTGACCTTTGCGGATATACCATTTACCCAAAGCGTTGTTGTTGCGGATATCGGTTGGTTCGCGGCCAAGGGCTTCTTCATAGTAAGGTACGGGGCTATAGGTAGCATGACGGTATTGCTCCAGGTGCTGCGCGGTTAAAAACAATTGCTCCACGCTTTCCACATTGGCAGGTTCCAAAGCGGGTTTGGCCGGGATAGGCATTTCGTTCTTTTTGTTTTTGGCCGGCTCGTACCGTAGCACTTCCTGGTTACAGCTATTGGTGATGATAAGCAGCAGCGCATTCTCGTCCAAACCTGCAGCTACCGTCAATTCCTGTACAAAAACAACTTCGGGCACAATTGTACCGGTGTGTGCAAACAGCTCTTCGCCGTTATAGCTAAGGTTGATATGCAGGTTTGTTTGGGCCGATGTTACCTGCACTTTGATGGTTACTTTATCCCCATTTTTGCTTAAAGCTAACAGGATATCCTTAGATGCATTTTTTACCATGCCCAGTTCGCGGTAGGGCAAAAAATACTGGGTAAATGTTTTTTCTTCGTAGGGCATCAGCCAGCTAAAATCGGGCTGATTATCGGTAAATACGCCCGTCATCAGCTCGATATATGGGCCATCCTCGTCGGTGAGGTTCCTGTCCCAGGCCTGGCCAAAATCGCTGTGGCCCCAGGTCCATTGTTTTTTGCCCGGCGATACATGATGATTGGCTACGTGCAGTAAACCGGCTTCGCTATCATGCTCATAGCCGCCCACAAAATCATAATCGGAGTTGATTGCCATGTACGATGTGGGTACCGGGATGTTTTTATACATCGAGATATCGGTACCGGGCGAATAATCAACCTTGTAGTAAGTACCTGTAGCTATCGGAAAATCGGATACATCGCGCTTACCGTGGTCAAAAACAGCGTTTACATCCGGCGGAAAAACCGATTGGTAATAATCATTCACCTTAACTGCCGGGTTTGCCCACCATAAAAAGGTTTGCGGCAGGGCCGATCGGTTAAAAAGTTTCGCTTTTATTTCGATATATGCCGTATCGGGATGCAGGGTAAAACCCGCCATGCCTTTGGTATGGAACATGCGCTCCACCTCGTTTACCCAAACGGTTTTGCTGCCATCGGCATGCTCTTCCAGCTTGTAATCAACAGGATCAAAGGTGCTTGGCCTGTGGTGCTGCGGCCAGTTAAATTCGATACCGCCCGAAATCCAGGGACCGGTTAAACCAACCAATGCAGGCTTAATTACCTGGTTATGGTAAATAAAATGGCGTTGCTTCACCTTATCAAAAGCTGTTTGAATGCGGCCGCCTAACTGAGGCAGTATCATCACTCTGAGGTATTTATTCTCCAGGAACAGGCCTGTGTATTCCTTATCTTCTTTTTCATCGGCAATTTTCTCAATCACCGGGTTTGGATAAACCACCCCGCTGCTGCCCTGGTAAACCCGTTTCTCAAAAAACATAGGGTTTTTATCGGGCTTGCCAACACTATAAGTGGGGATAATTACTTGCTCTTCCCAAACGGAAACAGTTGAACTTTGCATACTGTGTATTATATTTTAATGTCTTATTAAATTGTCTTCTAACTCTTCTAAAGTTTGGCCTTTGGTTTCTTTCACTTTTGCTTTTACAAACAGGAAGCCGGCAAAACAAATGCCCGCGTATAAGTAAAATGGCCCGTAGGCGCCTAATATTTTGGCCAGGATAGGGAATGTAAATACCAGGATAAAGTAAGCCCCCCAAAGCGATACAATGGCTACCGATGATGCAACACCACGGATTTTATTGGGGAAGATCTCGGATATAAGCACCCAGGTAACCGGGGCCAGCGAAATAGCATAGGTACTGATGGCCAGCAATACAAATATAGATACCAGCCCCGCCGGGAAGTGATTTTGCAGCAGGAAGGCCAGTATAATGTACAATACAGATAAGCCCAGCGATCCCCAAAGCATCAGCGGACGGCGGCCCAGTTTATCAACCTGCCACATGGCTAATAAGGTAAATACCAGGTTAACTACACCTATGGCCACGGTCTCGAACAGTTGCCGGTTCAGGTTAGCGCCTACTGATTCAAATATGGTAGATGTGTAGTTAAATACCACGTTGATACCGCAAAACTGCTGAAACACCGCCAGCGTTATCCCTACCACCACGGCGGGGCGTACGGCTTTTTCAAACACCATGGCGTATGATTGTTTGGTTGATCCAATCAATGATTTTTCTACCGCTTTAAAGGTTGATTCGGCAAAATCAGGTGAGCCAATTTTGTTGAGGATAACCCTGGCTTTATCAGGCTGACCGGATTTCATGAGCCATCTTGGGCTTTCGGGCAGCCAGGTAACACCTATCAAAAATATGGCAGATGGTACTGCACCCAGACCAAACATCCAGCGCCATGAATCGGCACCGTGATCGGCCAGGAAGTAGTTGACCAGGTTGGTCACCAATATGCCGATAACCACAGTAAGCTGATTTATAGCCACATTTCGGCCACGTACTTCGGCAGGCGAAACTTCAGCAATATACATGGGACAAAGCATAGATGCCATGCCCACACCTATCCCGGCGGCAAAGCGCAGGATTAAGAAGTAAGTTAAGGATGCAGAAAAAGCAATCCCGATAGATGATACCGCGAAAATTAAGGCAGCGATAATAAGCCCTGGTTTACGGCCATATTTATCGGCTATGTTACCGGCCAGCAAACAGCCAACTATGCAGCCTAAAGCCAGTGAACCGGTTAAAAAACCCTCCCATACCGGAGTTAAGGCAAACTGGGTGCGCAGAAAAGGCAACGCGCCCGAAATCACCGCAAAATCGAACCCGAACAGGTACCCGCCCAGGGCCGAAATAAAGGAAATACCAATAATATAACTACTGTTGAAGTTTTTTGAACTACTCATTTTTTAGGTTGGATATGTTTAACTGGTTGTGGCATAATATTACAGTTTATTTTTATCATTAATTTAGCGCTACTATTTTTACCAGCAGGGCATCGCCCGTATTGGCGACCATGCTAAATGTTTGTGTGTCAGATTCTAACCCACCGAGTACTTTATCGGTCATAAAATCACGGAATTCGTATTTTTTATGCGCGTCAAGGCCTAATGCCTGTCTGCTAAACGATTGTTTAAAATCATTTTTAAGGTCGAAATTGAATAGGGCCAGCATGGTGATATCGCCCGGCAGGTAAAACGACAGTTGCTGATCAAAGCTTTCGCCATCGGCTGTTTTAAGGGGGATAAAAGCTTTAGGATGGCTAAAAAATTTGGCGATGTTTTTATTGTTCAAAAACTCCTGTGCACGGTAGGCGGCTATCGGGTTCCTGAAATCGGATCCATCGCCCAGAATACTGCCCATCACCATCATAGCATACAGGCGCACTTTTATTTCCTGCTCGTTCAGATCCGGGTTTTTCTGAAAGTTTTTCATGATGCTTACATCCAGGTTGGTATAAGGGAACAAAGTGCCCTGCACCCAGCCCATATGCGATCCTGTGGCTAACGATGCCTCCGTACTGCCCCAGTTAGGGAAACCTTTCTGGTCATCGCGCAGGTGCGAGTATACATCGGTAGATACAAACCGCGTGTGCGTATATTGATGCGGAAACAGCGGCGAGATGGCCTGGGTGATAAAAACATCCTTACCCATAATTGAATCAACCAGGTGCCGCAACGTTTTCATCCCATAATTGTAAGCCTGTATCCCGGTACGGATCTTTGGATTGTAACGTTTGGTACTCTCCAAAGCACCAGCCGTCAAAAAGTCTATCTTGATAAATTTGGCGTTGATGGCTTTTGCCTTTTTCAACTGCGATATGATAGAAAGCCTGACCGCCGGATGCGTGGGATCCATGGCGTAAGCGCCCCAGTCGCCATCTTTGTACATGATGGCCTTACCGTTTTTATCCTGCAACAGCACATCCTCAAACATTACATTGGTACCCGGCAGCTTGCGCCCTTTGGTGTCATTCTTCCAGCTCCACATGGCAAATGGCGTAAAATAAAACCCCATCTGCTGGCCGTTTTTCGCGCCATATTCTCCTATTGATTTTAAAACCTCAGTAGAATAGATGCCCTGGTCGTACGAATCGATACTTAAAACTGGTTTGGAGTAAGCGCCAAAGTTGGGCATGGAGTGGATGAAATCCGAGATCTGTTTTACAGCAGGCGGCATCATTACCTTTTCGTAACCCAGCACGCCTTCAACCCCAAAACTGTTCCAGTAAACAGGAGCCGGCCCTTCCCAGGTTTGCTTGCCATTGATGATGGAATTTACCCGGCCATAATCCTTAAAAGCCTCGTGCAGATCATCCGAACCGCAGATATAAATAGTGGCCGAGCTTACGGTTTGGCCCAGCATGGTACCATGGTCGGCATGGTCATGCGTACCATCCAAACCGCCATAACCTGATTTAAGGGACGGATTATCGGCCGTAGCTACACCGCCAAAAACGTTTAATGAATCAACATAGCCCAATTGGGTTCCGGTTTGATAGGATAAACCTGTTTTCCAAAAATCGTGGCTCACGCTACCTATTACCAGGCCCGAATTCTTAAGCTGATCATAAACAGCTAAAAACTCGTAGCTGATGCCTTTGCTCTGGGGCTCGTTGCTTTTTGGCCAGCTCCGCTCTAAAGTTGGCGTCCAATCGTCGTTATCAAAAGGCACATCCAAAATGCGCGGCCCGGTACCGGGAATAAACAACCTGCCTTTATTGGCCGGCTGTATAGCTATGGGGCTGATATCCCTAGTTTCGATAGGTTTACCCGTGGATGTAGCGCTTACGTTAACAAGCGCGTATTGCTTGCCCTGGTAAAGGGTGAAGGACTGTGTGATGCTAATGCTGTGCTTTGCGTCACCGTGCTTAACAACAAGGCTTAAGCCTTTGCCTACATTATCGTTAACCTGCCGGGTTGTGCAGGCATGGTTAGCAAGATCGACGGTTGATAAATATCCTGAAGTTAAATCGCGCACGTAGGCTACCGTGTTATCCATATGCATACCGTTGGCAAACACATAGTTAATTGTGCCGGTAGTTTTATCGACGGTGATTTTTACCTGTGGGCTGCTAATAACGGTATTATCCGCACTTTTTTGGGGTTCCTGTGCACTCAACATAGTCACAGATAGTATCAAAACAGTTATCAAGCCAGAGATTTTGATGAAGCTGATTTTATAATTACCTGGTGTTTTTTTAAAGTGCTGCATTGGTGTTGTTATAGTTTTTGTTATCGGCAATAGCTTGGTCAAATCTGCTGCATCGTGTTTGTCGGTACACTTATTCCTGTTGTTGTCAGCAATAAACACCGGACCTTAACACACTAATATTTCCGGCTCATCTCTTTTATTGAAATAATTAAGAAGCATTTGCTATTGTTGGTATTGCTAATTGGTTACGATGTAAATGTCATGGATAAAACAGGATAAAAGAATAGTTAATATTACGGAAATGATGGACTTTATTACGCTGCGCCAATTTCAATTATTTTTATTTTTTACCAATGTTTTGATGTTTTTTGTGAATGTTTGTATACGAAGATCAATTAGTTAATACCGAGAACTGATTACAACGGTGTCCAATCAAAAAAATGACTAAAAGTACAGTTATCAGGCGGCGGGACGGTTTTGAAGGGCAAAAGCTTATTGTGCTGCCCAAAAAGATCATTACCAACTTTTTAAGTAAAGATTTAGTTACCAAACAAATCTACATTACCGATATCGGCTATTACCCTAAAGCCCGGCACCATTACGCCGAGCGCCCCAACGGCATTAACCAGCATATAATAATTTATTGTACCGAAGGCTACGGCTGGCTGGAGATCAACAAGAAAAGGGTGGAGGTTTCGCCATCGCAATTTATTGCCATACCTGCCAACACCCCGCATAAGTACGCCGCTAACATGGATAAACCATGGACGATATACTGGATTCACTTCAAAGGCGAGATAGCATCTTTTATAGTAGAACTGATCCTGAAAAACTCAGAGAATTACAAGCCATACCTGTCTTTTAACGAAGACCGGATAAAACTGTTTGAAGACATTTGTTTTAACCTGGAGAAAGGCTATAGCAGCGATGCGCTGCGTTATGTAAATATGATATTCTCGCATTTCCTATCCTCGCTTATTTACGAGGATAAGTTTAACCATGTTGACGACAAACCTGCCGATAACGATATAGTTGAAAAAACCATTCAATACATGCAAGATCATGTTAATACCATGATAAGGCTTGATGACCTAAGCAGCTTTGCCAAGTTATCCACTTCGCATTTTTCGGCCATTTTCCGGGCAAAAACGGGTTACTCGCCCATCGAGTATTTTAACCAGCTAAAAGTTCAAAAAGCCTGTCAGTACATCTCGTTTACTACAATGTCTATCAAAAATATTGCCCTTACTTTGGGTGTGGAAGACCAATATTATTTCTCAAGGATGTTTACCAAACTGATGGGAACTTCTCCCAATGAGTACAGGAAGAAGGTAAAAGCGAGTAGTTGAAAATATTAAGTTAAACGCTAAATCCGTCCAGCAGATAACGGTTTTAGGAAAAAAAAAGCCTGTAAATCATGCGATTTACAGGCTTTTTTTAGGTGGGGAACAAATGCTTCAAATAAAACCAAAATATTGGTTTGTCAATCGTATAGACAACACTTTTCAAAAAGTATTGACTATAAGATTGATTTGCCCAATCTGCTGAAGGCGATGATTGATAAAGTAACAGCAGCAGGAATGCAAACTTATTTTACCTCATCCTGCAATATCCCATGCAGATGGAAACCCAGTTCAAAAATGGCGCTTCAAATAGAATAATGACCGAAGCTTTTTCTAATATAACCACAATGACCCTTGCAAATAAGGTGTCGACGAAAGCTATCAGTAAAATGATGGGGCAAAAATTATTGAAGCAAACGCAACATTATGCAAGGATATTGCATTAAAGATTAGTGAAGATATGGCGATTTAAAGAGAGACTTATTAAAACCAAATTCATCACCAATATCAAAATAGTACAATATATGAAGGATTAGTTATTCAAACTGATTTTTAATTTCGTATCCCATGTCTTTTAGTAGCTTTTGCTTTTCAAAGAGGGTAATATCGGATGTTACCATATCATTAACCAGCATTTTTAAATCGTATTTAATTTTCCATCCCAGCTTTTCAATAGCTTTAGTTGGATCGCCAATTAATAGTTCTACTTCGGTCGGACGGAAATAAGCAGGGTCTATAGAGATTATTTCTTTGCCAATTTCAATCAGGTAATCCATATTATGGCAGGCAGCTACATATCCTTTTTCGTCGACGCCTTCGCCCTTAAATACTACTTCTATACCAAGTTCTTCGAAAGCCATTTTAACAAAATCTCGTACTGTTGTAGTTATACCGGTTGCAATTACATAGTCTTCCGGTTTATCCTGCTGTAAAATAAGCCACATGGCTTCAACATAGTCCTTGGCATGTCCCCAGTCGCGCCGCGAATCAAGGTTTCCAAGAAATAGTTTATTTTGAAGTCCTAACGCAATTTTTACCGCTGCCCGTGTAATTTTGCGGGTAACAAAAGTTTCACCGCGTAAGGGGCTTTCATGGTTAAAAAGGATGCCATTACACGCAAACATGTTATATGCTTCCCTGTAATTAACAGTTATCCAGTACGCGTACAATTTGGCCACAGCATAAGGCGACCGCGGGTAAAAAGGGGTAGTTTCTGATTGCGGCACGGCTTGTACCAGTCCATATAACTCTGATGTTGAAGCCTGGTAAATCCTGGTTTTTTTTGTGAGTTGCAAAATTCGTATAGCCTCTAAGAGCCGGAGGGTGCCAATTCCATCAGCATTGGCTGTATACTCTGGGGTATCAAAGCTTACTTTAACGTGAGACATCGCACCCAGATTATAAATTTCGTCCGGCTGAACCTGTTGTATAATGCGTATCAGGTTAGTTGAGTCGGATAAATCGCCATAATGCATAATGAAACGTCTGTCTTCATCATGCGGATCCTGGTATAAATGATCAATACGCTCGGTGTTAAAAAGAGAGCTTCTTCGTTTTATACCATGAACTTCATAGTCCTTTGATAATAATAATTCGGCCAGGTAGGCGCCGTCCTGGCCCGTTATACCTGTTATTAATGCTTTTTTCTTCATGAAATGGAGCGTTTTATTGATTTAGATTTATTGCGCGGGGTAGTTACCTTGTAATCAAACAAAGGGATTTCTTTAACAGGAAATTTCGAGGTTTTTATTTACTTGCTGACTCGATGGGTGGCAATAATACAAGGTAAATTACAGGGCTAACGACACTGTAGCAAAGGCTGTTAACGCTGACAAGTTAGCATTGTAAAATAAAAATAAAAATTAGTAAGATTAGAATTAAGCCTCTTCTATATGAATAACACTTTTTGGTCTTGAAAAGGAAATTTCGACTTCCTGATACAGGTAATTTGATGAAGAGTATTCATAAACAGTTACCTCACTCATGCAAATTGTGAGTATCCCGTTATGCTCGGTTAACGATTTTACCGAACCGAAAAATGTCAGATCACGTTCCATGTCGGTAACGTAAGCTTTTTGATTTTGGGACGTAGCCATTACAGAAGCACAAGTTAAGAAAAGTTGCATTTGTTTCGCTCTTTAATTAACCTTTATACGTGAGGCGCCATCATTAGTTGTGTTTTTTTGTCGTTTTTATAATTATTAAAAAAGTGTTGGTTGTTTGATATCGGAGCAACTATTTTAATTCCAGGTATTCAAGGGGCCGTTTTTCGTCAATATCAACAGGCGTTCGGTTTTCTAACTTATTAAAGAGTTTATTAAGTATACTATCCTTGTTTAAATAATTTTCCGCGTATTTGCGTCCGTTGAGCTTTAATATTGAGTTATCTGAAATACAGAATTCTAAAATAGCATTTTCAAGAGAGTTTAGATTTTCTGAGTCGATAACAACGCCCATTTTGTTATCGTTAACAATTTCAAAAAGGTTTGTACCAGGTTCGGCAGTTATAAGCGCCAGCCCGCCTACTGCCAAAATAGTGGTTAGTTTAGAGGGCATAACCAGGTCGCTTGCGCTCTTTTTTTGGAGCACCAAATGAATATCGGCCATGTTAAGAAAATTATTGAATTGATCTGGTTGCTGTAACGGCATAAAGTACACATTATTAATGTTTTGCTCTTTTGCCTTTGCTATGAGTTTTTCCTTGTAGGGCCCGGTTCCGCAAATGACAAATTTTATAAACGTTGATGACTCCAGGTGTTTTGCTACGGTCAGGATGCTTTCTAATCCTTGTTTTTCACCTATGCTCCCTGAGTATAAAACAATTTTATCGTCTTCGTGAAATCCCCACAATATTTTCATTTCTGCACTATCATACAGCGGACAGTATGCAGTTGTATCCACCCAATTTGGAAAGAATAAGACGTCTTTTATGGTTTTTTTTGCAATTTTTTTAAGCATCCCGGTAGATATGGTACTTACGTAATCCACCTTTTTCATGATTAGCCGTTCCATCGCGAACAGTGCTTTAAAAGCTTTGTCCGATTTAATTATTTGCAGGTCTCGGGCCGCTTCAATTTGCAGGTCCTGTATGTGATAAATGATTTTACCTCCTTTGAAAAATCTGTATATCAATCCCAAAAAACCAAGATGAAAAGGCGGAGCAATACAAAAAATATAGTCTTTTTTGGGCTTAAAAAGCAGGTAAATTACCATCACAAAAGCCGATACAAAAAAACTAAATTCGTGAATAAGTCTTTTTAAGCCGCTCGGTTGTTTTGGTACATACAGCGGGCAACGATAAATATTTAACTTACCATTCTTTAATGTCTCGCGGCTAAAAAAACGATTTTTATACGGCTTTTGAGTTTGCCAGTAAGGATAGTAGGGGAAAGCTGTAACCATTGTGCACAAAAAATTATTTTCGGTTAACCACTCAACCATTTCGCCGGTATATTTTCCAATACCGGTTAGCTCTGGTGAAAAGTTTATCCCTATAATGATAACACTCTTGTTTTTTGAAATTGTCATTTTATATAAGTGCAAATAAAGTTAATGCTTGTGCGTGCTGGTCTTCCAGTCGCCTATGCTAATGGCCGTTGTTATTTATATAATGGCTGATGGACTATTGCTTTTGTAAGGGTTTTTGACCAATAATCGCTTACCTTGCCCATATTCATAGCCAGGTTTATCGGTTTTAAAGACGATATTATTGTAAACCTGTTAAATGAGTTCCAATTCGGGAGATTCTTGTTTACTTATCGCGATAGAATTCTGGCCGATATCTTTAGACGTTTTATGCCTTTGTGATAAAACTTCCCTGGTTTTAATCATAATCATATGCTCATAAAAAGAGAGATTAATAGCATAAATAAGTCCCGGTAAGCCTTCCGTAAAGCCCAAACTGAATATGTATGTATATATAAATCTTAATAAGGGCCAGCCGGGTACTTTGACCATCCATGATTTTAACGCCGGATTTCGTGTACTTCCGTGTTTACTGAATATGTTTTTAAACGGCGGGCATATATCCAGCCGCGCAATTGCTTCCAGTGATGAATAGCGGTTATGTCTTTCAATCCAATGAGACCACCCTTTTGAAAAACCAAAATGTGTATAAGGCTCTTTTATGTATAAAACATTACCAATTACCTGATCTTCTTTTTGACCGTGCCCGAAATCTTTAAAAGTTACCCGGCCTTTACGCAACAAGCGCAGCTGCCATTTAGGGAAGTTGTCGCTTCTTTTAAGCCATATGCCCTCAAGCATCATTTTCCAGCAACAGTAAAAGCCGGCTGTTTCCTCGTCGGCGTTGTTAATAGCCAACTTAATAGCATTGGCAAATGCGGGGGTACTAACTTCGTCAGCATCTAAAAACAGTACCCAATTATGTTTTAAAACAATATTTTCGAGTGCAAAGTTGCGCTGTTTCCCGAAGCTTTCAAATGCGTTCATGCTAATTTTTGCACCATGTTGCGTGGCAATTTCGCAGGTTTTATCCGTGCTGAAAGAATCCAGAACATGAATGTCATCTGTCCAGGTTAACGAATTTAAGCACGCAGGCAGGTCTGTTTCTTCGTTTTTTGTAAGTATAATTACCGATATCATTTTTGTAATATTAAAACTCCGGCGTCATTAGCCTCGTGATTATTTTGCAGATTGTTTTGTGATACATCAGTTAAATGGCTTGCCAGTCGTACAGCAAATGCACCTAAAAAAAAGGTTGGATTTGCTTGCCCGGATGTGGGAAAAACCGAACTGCTGCATACATATACATTGCCGGTGCCCCAAAGCTTCAGGTTTTTATCAACTACGCCACTATCAGGAAAGTCGGCTATTCTTGTCGTTCCGGATTGATGTAATCCGTCTTTAGTCATGTTTTTAATTGCGGCAGGTAACTGGTTTTTGTCAAACCAATATTCGAGCTCGCCACAACCGCAATCTCTTAACCACTTATCGAGTACATCGTGCAGTTCAATCACCGACGAAACGTCCTGATCGGTAACTGAATAATTAATTTGTAAGGTTTCGCCGTCGGCAGCCAGTTCCATGCAATTGCTTGCAGAAGGTATTTGCTCGGCATGAAAATGTAATGCATAAGTGTTTTTAGGGCTGTAAAGAAATATACCGGGCAGTTTACGTTTAACGCAGTACCTCTTATAGAAAATGGCAGCAGGTTTTAACAGCGAATTTGGTAATCCCTTTATAATATTGCCTATATGTGCGGGTACCCTGGTTACTTTACCTTTGGTAATTGAATGTGCAATTGCCGGCGGCGCCAGTTTTTTGCCAAGTACCGGAGTTATCATTGCCATGTACATAAATGACATCGCTCCGCTCCGGTGCTTAGGATCAAAGTATAAAGGGTTGTCCAGCCATATAGCTGTGTTTAACAGGTTTTTTGCCTTTAAAAAATCGGTCGAAAACTGAAATCTGCGCCTTGTATAAGTTTCATCAGCATGTTTTATGAAAGAATAGTCTGTTTTTTTGGGATCGCCATAAAATTTAACGGTGGCAATTTTTCCCGATAAATGGCCCTGGTAATATTTTCCTAAAGCTTGTGGTGTATTGCCTAAATTGTTAAATAGCTGTGTGTTACGCAGCAATATTCTGGTGCTTTCCTGGGCGCCTGATGCTATAATAAATGAACCGGCAGATATTTTGAATTCAATTTTGGTAGCTACTTCTCTTACTGTCAGGTACTCAACTATATCATTTTCGTTGGGGGCACAAAAATCCCTGGCTTCAAATCCCTGCAATAAAGTCAGGTTTTTTTGGGCTTTGATATCGTTCTCATAACGTTTGCCAAAACGGGTTGGCATACTGTATCTTTCTAATGTATTGTCGGTTACTATGCCCTGTTTAAACCCTTCGGCTATAGTGTTATATCGCACACCAGGTATGGCCGACAAATTAAAATCGGCATTTCCGCATTCAAAGTATTTGGCGGCTGCCGGTGCGTAGGTTTTAACTTCGTTAAACAACGTGCTATCCCATGTACAGTTGCCGTTTAAAATTGGGCGGTCAATAAAATCGATATCATCATACATCACACAACGGCCTCCCCAGGTTGCAGATGTGCCTCCTAAACCTTTATTCGTACACTCCGAAGGAGCGTGATGATTTTCAACATTGGTTATTGTAATTGAACTATCTAAGCTGTTTTCTGCCGGCTGCCCGCTTACACCGTATTCAAGCAATACAACAGATTTATGAGGGTTTAGCCGCGAATATTCAAGAGCGAGGATAATGCCCGCCGGGCCACTGCCAATGATGCATAGGTCGAAATTAAAAGGGAAATCATGTTTACTCATCCTGATTGCTGTTTAGGTTGTCTAAAAAGTTAGTTCGTTTTTTTAAAGGCAGGGCCGGGTGTCCGCCATATACTGTCCAGGGCTCCAGATCGCGCGATGTTACCGATGCCGCCCCTAACACGCTACCATCCATACAACATACTCCTGGCAACACAACCGCCTTCGAACATATCCAGGAATAGGGCGATATGATTATTTGCTTCATGATATATGTAAAATCGGCCGTGTTATAATCATGGGTGGCACCACATAGGTAAGCGTTTTGGGAGAGGATTGAATGGTGGCCCAAAAAAACACCACCGGGATTATAAATCTCGACCCCCGGGCCAATGGTAACAATATCCTCCGTTTCCAGTAGCCACGGAGCCCATATCTTGCAATCGGGGTAGATGATATTTTTATCGCCAATTTTGCCCCCAAATGCTCTTACAATTAAAACCCGCCATTTATGCAGCGGCTTGGGTGTCCATCTGCACAATAGTGACCAACACAGGTTCCAAATGGCCCTTCGTAGCTTATTAGAAAATGAAAATACGGGCCGTAAGTATCCATCCACACTATCCTTGCTATGATAAGAAAACATATTCATTGTTTGATTATGATTAAGTCGGGGCAATTTTGCCCCTGGACTTTTTTAATTGAATAAAACCTCTTGAAAACGATTGATGACTGCATTCACTTCAAAATGTTGGTCGTAGCAACGCCGGGCGTTAACTCCCATTTTTTGTTTTTCTACTAATGATAACTTCTGCCAGGTACTAAGCATATCATAAGTCGCGGTTTTATTATCGTCGGCAACCAATGCACCACCGGCTTCGCATAACTCGCGCCAGATGTTTACCTGGTTTGATATGAGCACCGGCTTATTACATGTTAAAGCTTCCACTACAGCTATTCCAAAGTTTTCCTGATGACTTGGCAGCACAAACGCCTCGCACCCGTAAAATGCTCCCCATTTGGCCTCGCCGGTAAGCATACCCGGAAAATAAACAAGGTTTTTTAGGAGTGTCGATTCGGCAACTGTTTGTTGCATTTGTATTCCATAATTACTGTCGAGGCCCGGGCCGGCAATTACAAGTTTGGGTAGGTTGCTAACCTTAGCGTTTATTGAACTTAATTGGCCTTCGACGATTTGTTTGTATGCATCGATAATTAAGTCTACTCCCTTTTTTTCATGTATCCTGCTGAGAAAAAGTAAATAAGGGCTATCACTCAATCCTGGTACCGAGTTTTTAAAAATATCAGCCATTTTTACATTGTAGGCGGGGGGAGCTATTACCCCCAGGCCAACAACAGTCTCAGATTTTGGTTTATATGGCCAGAAAGGCAGCCGGGCAAGAATTAGCTCAGTTTCGCATGTAAATAAAATTTTATCTGCGCTATTAATAAGTTTTTTTTCAATTAAGCTCCAATAAATTACATTCCTGATTGCTTTTATCCTCCGGCCTTTTGCCCGTTGAAAATAGGGGTCAAGCATGCCATGAGGCATCACAAATAGTTTTGGTTTAATACCGCTTGTCTTTAACGCGTTAAATGCTTTATAAACGGCGAAACCATGATACAACCAAAGGCCGTGAACTATTACAACATCAAACCGGGTAATATTGGCAGAAAGCCACGGCAATAATAATTTGCTATAATGCCAGGCGTTTGCTGCCGGGCCTAATGCGTGCTGAAGAAAGATGTCTGTTTTGTTAAAAATGTCTTCGTCTACACTAACAACTTCGTTTTGTATACCCAGCTTTTGCAAACCGCCTGCGCATATTCTCACCGCCTCACATACGCCACCAGTTTCGGGGTTCATGCTGCTAATTACGTGGAGTACTTTCATAATTGTACAGCAGCGGTTAAAATGGACGAAGAAACAGGTGCCTTGTTGTTTAATATTTTAAATACCGATTGTATTACTTCATCTACGGTGATAGACAGAATGCATTTTTTTTGTTGAACCAAGCAAACTTCAAGGCCACAACCTGCGCACGCTGGCAGCTTGTAAAGTATTTGGTTATTTTCTCCCCGCGGAAACCATTGGCCGGGTAAGTTGCGCGCAGAGTATATACCCACACATGGCGTACCCACGGCGGCGGCCAAATGGATAGGACCACTGTCGTGTCCAATAAAAATTTTAGCCTTCTTCAACAATGCTGCCGATACCCTTGGCGTTGTTTTGCCACACAAATTTATCGACTGATGTTTCCAGGCTGATATAAGTTGAGCCGCCGTTTCTGCTTCGTCCGGAGCTCCTATAATCATCAACTGCCAACCCGGAAGCAAATTTGATAGTTGGCTTAATAACGTTTGCCAGTTGCCAACTTCCCAATCGTTCGATTGATTTTTTGTGCCTGTTGAGATAGCCAGTACGGGAGTATCTTTTATTAATAAAAGCTCATAACTATTGGCAATTTCTAATTCGCTTTCGGTTAAATTCAAATCCCAATTTTTGTCATCTGATAAATCAATTGCACCCAAAAGGCTAATCCTCCTGGCTAATCGTTTAGCTTCCCATTCCATGATGCCTGTTTGTGGATCAAAACAAACTTCAAAATCTTCCCTGGCTGCATCAAAACCTACCAAATTTGCAATACCTGCAGCTTTGAAAAACAACTTATCTCTTAACAGGGAATTTTTTGACCGGGTTGGATTAATATTTATTACCGTATCAATTTTTAATGCGCGGATCTGCTTAATCAGATCAAAAAGTACTTTAAGGTTCCTGGTGCCCACCGGGTAATTAATGGTGCGGTTAAAAAAGTAATGGCTGCCTAAAATAGCTTCAATTGCAGCAGCTTTGGCCATTACCGGTTTATTGGTAAGCAAAGTAATATCTGCATGTGGAAACGAATTTCTTATTTTGTGGAAGCTGGGCAAAGCCATTACAGTATCGCCCAGGCTGCCAAGCCTGTATATAAGTACTTTGTTGTTTTTAGAAATGCTCATAATTAATGGCAATTACCGCAAAGGGGAAGCGAATGAATATTTGTTATAGTATACTTTGATATTCCATATCGGCTTTAAGCAGCCAATCTTCAAGCTCCTGGTAATCTATAGGCGCGGTACCTACATGTGCAACTACGCAACCTGCGGCAGCGTTTGCAAAGCGGGCCGCCTCGGCTGCATTGGCGCCACTTGCCAAAGCTGCGGTTAAGGTGGCTATAACCGTATCGCCTGCGCCCGATACATCAAAAACCTGGCGTGCAACCGTTGGTAAATGTTCAACCACTTCGCCGCGGTGACTAATTGCCATTCCGTCGGCTCCTAACGTCACTATCAAAATTTCGGGATTATAAATATCATGTATGCGCCTGCAAATTTTTTCTATCGGATATTTTTCTTCCGGTGCAGGTTCTGGAAGTTCTGCAAGGGCAAGTGCTTCGGCACGGTTTGGAGTTAACAGCCCAACGCCGCGAAATGATAACCTCCGGGCCGGCTTCGGGTCTAAAGCTACTAACAAGTCCGGTAAATCGCGGGCTATTTTTAAGATAGAGTCAAGTAACGATTGGGAGATAACACCTTTGGCATAATCAGATATGATCACCGCATCAACATCCGAAAGGGCTTGCCGCAGCATATTTTCAAAACCCGGAGCCGAGTCTATGGTATAACACTCGCGAGTATCCTCACGGTCGATACGGCAAAGTTGCTGTGAATGAACAATAACCCTTGTTTTAACAATAGTAGGTGCCTGGAACAGTAATTCGGGCGGTAGATATTTCACACCTTTACCAGACAGGATTCCTAAAAGCTTTTTACCTGCTTCGTCCATGGTGCAATGCCCCATTATTTTGGTTTTTACCCCCAGGTTTGATAGGTTGATGGCAACGTTGGCAGCACCGCCTGCCGTGTAGGTGTCTTTATTTACCTGTACCACCGGGACAGGAGCCTCCGGAGATATCCGGTGTACATTACCCCAGATGTAATGATCGAGCATTAAATCGCCAATGACCAATACTTTAATGGTGGTTAGCCCTTTTAATAAATAAGATAGGTTCATGAGTTAATAATTTAAGGTGCTCCAGTCTGTTATGTCAAGTTCTTCAAGCCACTGATGCAGGATAAGTGTATGCATTTCCTGAATGCGCGCAGTAGTATTGCTTGGTATGATAATTTCATGATCGCAGGTGCCTTTTATGGTTCCGCCGTTTTTACCCCCGAGGTATATGGTGATGATGTTTTGTTTGCGTGCCTGCGCAAAAGCTTCGATGATATTGGGGCTGTTGCCGCTTGTACTAAAACCAACCAGCACGTCGCCCGGCCTGCCGAGTCCTTCCAGTTGCCTTGAATAGATAGCGTCGAAGCCATAATCATTCCCAATACAGGTAATTGCGGTTACATCGGCGTTTAAGCAAATAGCAGGTAGGCTGCGGCGTTCGGCTTTAAAGCGGCCAACAAGTTCTTCAGAAAGGTGAAGGGCATCGGCAGCGCTACCGCCGTTTCCGCAACTGATGAGTTTGCCGCCATTTAAAATTGAGTATTTAATTGCCGAACAGGCCGCTAATACAGATTCCTCAAGTTTTTTGCTTGCCGAGATTACGTTTGTTAGTTCCTCAAGCGATTCGGCAAAAGAAGGGGCAGCCACGTTTAATTGGATTAACATAAAAAGATAAATTGAGGTAAGTTATTGGGTTAAATGGCGCGTTGATTTCCGGTTGGGTTAACAGAATTATCCTGCTCAAGGGTTTTTACCACCCATAGTTTGCGGTTTGGTGTGCGTAATGCGGCAAGTGTAATGCCACCAAGCACCACGTCGAAGCCAAGCGACGTTGGCTGGGCCCATTGCCCCTGCATAATGGCCAAAATGCCAATGCTACATATCATCCATGGTAAAAAGTCGCCGATAGCAAGTTTACGGAAGCTATCGATAGCTAAATTCCACACAAAAACAATTCTTATAAAAATAACGGAGAAGCCCATGATAATACCCATTTCGCCAATCAGGCGGCCCCATTCACCTTCGGATATCAGGTAAACAGTATGATCGCCGGCTATGAGCATGCTGCCGACACTCGTTCCCATCCCAATCCCGTAACCAAAAAATGGTTTTTGCGCCGATTCGATAATAGCACCAATCATGCCGCCTAAGAAACGATCAACAAATACACCTGATACTCCACCTTCAGTTTCGTTGGCACTGGTAAACCTATGTGTAAATACTTCCAGCGGGGTAGCAAAAACACTGAGCTGGCTTAAGGCGGTAAACGTAATTAGCAGTACTACTATCGCCACCAGCATTTTGCCCAGGTATTTTGGATTGCGCGATATGGCTATCAGCGAAAATAGCGTGCAAGCCAGCACAAGAGACAACAGGCTGCGGCTTATTGATAACGGTATAGCCACCATAACACCCAGCGTTGCACCAATAAGCGCCAATCGATTTATGCTTTTTGGTGTTAGCCAAAAGTAAAATACATACGCGGCCGAAAAACCAAAAAACAAGGCTGTGCCGTTTGTGAATGAGAATGTAGCCGGTGGACGAAAAAATCCCATAGCTCCGTCAAAACCACCACCTTTTAAATCGCCGCCAACACCGCGGTTAACAAATGCCGATTGCGGGCTATAAAACTGCATAGCTATTAATACGGCCATGGGTATTGTTATCCATATAGTTGCTTTGCCAATTTTGATTACATCATCACGGTCAAATACTTTACCGATAACAAACATGAGCGGAAAATGAAACATCAGGATCCTGGCACCGTAAATGGCCACGGCAAAATTGCCATGTCCGAAAGCAAGGGCGGTAACTATGCCTATTGCGCCAATGGCTATCATTCCATTAACGTATAAATTTGACGGTAACAGGTTGCGCTTCCATGCAAGTAAAACCAGCCAAAGAGCTAATGGATCACGTACAACAAGCAGGGGAGTAGACAGGCCGGGTAATACCCATTTGCGTAACGCTCCCTCAAATATCAGCAGTAAAAAGTAAGCCCAGATGCCCTGCTTTAAAAGAAGGTTAGGGTCTTTACGGTCAACCGGCCGGGCAACGTAAAAGCTTTTTGAAAGTCCCTGAAGCGTGGTCATTGTTGTTTTATTACCAGTCATTATGGTGTTAAATAATTTTGGTACCAGCATTAAGATATATACTCATGAAGCGATTGGGCTATTTTATCTCCATAAGCATCCCATGTGTAACCGGCGGCTTTTTTTTGCGCTTTATATCCCATTTCGGGTATCAGGTTACGGTTATCTAAAAACCAGCAAATTTTTTCGGCTATACTATCGGGCGAGGCTGTTGGTATCAAAAAACCGGTTTCTCCTTCGTCAATCAAATCGGCCCCGCCTGTGTTGGAGGTAATAATTAACGGCAGGCCCTGGCTCATCGCTTCCTGCATTACCAGCGCCCGGCCTTCTGCAATTGATGGAAGGCAAAATACATCGCAGGTGCGCATCAGTTCCAACACTTTATCATGTGATCTGCCACTTTCGTAAGTAAAACTCAATAGTTCATTACGGTAAAACTCAATTGGCGCAAGTAACGAACCCATCACAACCAACTCCACATTTTTGCTGTTTATTTTTTTTATAGCCGCAAATAAATCTGCAAGCCCCTTTCGTTGCCCCATCGACCCGGCAAATAAAACGCGAAGCGGGACATTTGTATTTTTTGGGACATTTAAGCCACCTGGCGTTGTTGCCGGTGATCCAAAGGGCGAAACGATCAGTTTTTTATTTGCCCAAAAGGGCAACGAATCAATGACAAACGACCCCGGCCCAACTACAACGTCGGCCAGTTCAAGTTCCCGTGTTTTTCTTTCCAGTTTGGCTTCAGAATCGCTGATACCTCCGCCCAGTGTAACAGCCCACTGTGGTAGCCTGGCGGCTTCCTGGTTCATGAGTTTTTTAACTGTTTTCCAGTAGGCAATAGGTAAATCATAAATGCATTTAAGCCCCATTTTTTTTGCCTGTTTAAATGTTTCTAAAGCACCGTCTTCATAGGCGTAAACAGCGTCTATCTTATTTTTTGCTGCATTATTTACAAGTTGCCGGGCGTTATACTTGTCAAGATCATGGTATACAGCATCAATGCTTGCCCATCCTTTTTCATGTTCAATGCATTTATTATAGCCCAGCCTGGGCATAGTCATACGGGCAAGTTCAAGAATTGGCCGGGTATGAATACTGGCCCTTGATACCGGGAATGTGCGCCTTAGCCATTCTGTGCGGATATTTTGGGGCATTAACTTAAGCCACAAGGCATCCGCATTGGCCACAAGCGTAGTATTAAAGCCGCCGAGCATATCCGCTTTGGCAAGGCTGGTAATAACGGCCCTCACATTGCGGTTACCAGTAGGATGTGAAATATTTATTTTCATGAAACCTTTGTGTAGTTGTATATAAATGCAAAATGTAATTTAACCGTTTATCCAGCTTTGCATGTCAAGGGCGATAGCTTCCCAACTCCTTGTTAACCAAAACCATTGGTGCAGTAACAGTCGTCTTTTTTCTCCTTCAATGGTAGATAGCAGTGTTTGGTTGGTCATTAACTCGTGCGGGCGAAATATGGCAACACCCGGGGGCTCGTCTAATGTTACAGGTGCCTCGCAAATTACAGGCACTGCATGTGCAGACAGCGCCGCGAAAGTGCCCGATTTGCGAAGACTATCGGCAGTTTGGCCTACCAACGCTGCTTCTGCAGTTAACATCATTGCCGAAACTTCGCCGGGGTCAAGCGTTCCTGTCTGTATTAAAACACCAGGCCCTAATTGGCCCGATGCCAGGCTAAGTTCTTCATCGGCGTAATGATTGTTTAAGGGCCCAATTGCATAAATTTTTTTTATCAAGCCATTATTATGCAGCTCTTTTATCAGCGGCAGATGTTGTTGAAGTGTCCACAAGCGGGTATGGGCTAAGCCAAATATTACCCATTCGCCCGGTTTCCTGATGCTTGTTAATCCATTTTCTTTATCAACCGGCAAAATATTTGCGCCAACCAAACTCAGTCTTACTTTTTTGCTATTGGTTAGCGATATTATTTTTTCTTTTTGCTCGTTGGTTACTACGGTAATGCCATCGGCCAGTTTGCTCAGTTGTTTTACTGTGTACTTTATAAGTTGATTGCGTAACTTATGGTGTATTCTCAAACCAGCGCTATCGTCCCATGTTTCGTGAAAAAAAATATAAAGGTGATTGTATGGCGACTCTTTTTTAAACTTTTTTAATGCCTGCAGCAATTTAAACGGTAACCCTGTTTTGGAATAACTTGTTGGTGTAAAGTTTAAGAGCAAATCGCCGGGAGTGCTGTTTTTTTCAATTTGCTTAAGCAGACTTTGCCAGTATGCTGTTGTTAAAGTTAGCGGAGTATCCCGTATTACTTCAGGAAAATATTCTACCCCGATTTTAACCGATTTGTAAAATTTGTTTAATGCTAATGCTGTTTTATATGCGTGATCGCTTACTCCGCAAACCCCCGGAGGACAGGTAGGCGCGATGATGATCAACTGCCTGTAGGTGCTCGTGTTCATTGGTAAAAATGATTTGTTTTTTTGCTTTAGTTATAAACGGCTTCGGGCTCAGGCAGGTCCTCGGGCTTTGTAAGGGGTGTTGGTACAGTTCGTTTTTTTATGAATCGTTTTTCCCAAAACTCGTATGAAAAATGTGCGGTTACGGTAGTTAAGGCAATTACGATTAATAACTCTAAAATTTTACTTCCGGGGAAGGCATACATTTTGGCACTAAATGCCATTACACTAAATATGATAATTGGATGGTAAACATACATGCCGTAGGATATTTTACCTAAATATTGAAAAAGGCGCAGTTTAGTAAAAGAAAACAACCACACATCTTTTTGTTCTAAAAGGTTAGCTATTATAGCAGCGCTTGTTAAGTTCAGCACCGAATACCCCCAGATCCATTGATAGCCCTGCGGCAGGTTACCTGGCCAGCCAAAAGAAGATAAATGGTAAGATGGAACGGAAATAACCAGAAGCAAACCCGTAACTACGGTTAATGTAATACATGAATAAACAATCCTGGCTTTACTCATTATCTCCCTGAAAGGTTTGTTACATAACAAAGCGCCAAATACAAATGCATCCAGATGTGAAAATGGCAGCACATAAGGAGCCAGCGCTTCATCAATTGCATTTCCGTCGAAACCTACAAAGTATTGCAGGTGGTTGCACACTAAATATACTACAACCCTTATAACCATTGCTGCCGGCAACAACCAAAGTAATGTTTTTAAAAAGAGGCTTTCGGGTAATTTCCATAAAAACAAAGGCCAAACCAGGTAAAATTGCCATTCAAGAGATAAACTCCATAAGTGGCCGTATATCATGTGAAACGTGTAGCTATCAAACAACCACCTGAAGTTGAGTGTGTAAGTTAACAACCATGGCCATTCGGTACTTAAAGCCTCAGGCTTATGTATAAACAGGAAGATAACACCCAGTATTAGCAGGTATCCGTAATAAAGAGGAAACAATCGCAACATCCTGCGTTTGTAAAAGTCCTTAAAAAACGTAATCATGCCTTGAGTTTGGTATTGCTGCTTTCCTTTTAGAACGATGCCCGATATCAAAAAGCCGGATAGCACAAAAAAGAATTGAACCCCTATCCATCCGGCCGGGAAAAGAAGATAGTGGTGAGCTATTATTGCCAGTGCCGCCAAAGCACGCATGCTATCCAGTTGCGGATTGTATTTCATCTAATTTTTATTAACGCGGGGAAAACGTTTATTTTTTATATAAACACAATCGATTTATATAAGCTGGTGATTTTTTAGGCTGAAACTTTTGCCCAGTCTGCAACTTGTTTTAGCCCATCATCCATGCTGTACTTTGGGGCGAACCCCAATTTTGATATTTTACTGATATCTGCCCGCCAATTTAAGGGGTCGCCTTTGGGTACATTACCGTCAAAAGTTATCTCAACATTAATATTTAAATGCTTTACAAGGCAATTAGCAACCTCGGCTACGGTTGTTTCTACTCCTGAGCCCAAATTATATATCACAAAATTTTCATCCGAAGGATGTTTTAATACAGTAAGCACGGCCTGGCATAAATCCTCGACATATAAAAAATCCCGGCTTTCTGCTCCGGTCCCAAACAACCTGATGGCTGGCTGGCCAATTGCCGCGGCGCGGATGGCACGCATGCTTACATCATAAATAAGCTGTTTCCCGAGTCCCGGACCGTATACAGAGAAAATGCGAAAAATAGTAGCCTTTAGTCCCATTGCCCTGGAATAGTTTGATAACAGCGATTCTGCCAGCGACTTGTGAATACCATACGGCGAAATGGGCTGTAACGCTGTAAATTCGGTTATTGGAAGTGTTTTAGGATTACCGTAAACGGCAGCGCTCGAAAAGAAAAATACCTGGGCTTGTGGCTGGTTTTTAGCAAGGTAAAGTGCAATGCGTGCGGTGCCCGGTAATAAACTTGAAAAATCGCCGTAGGGATCGTTAACTGAAGATGCCACAGAGGCACCCCCTGCCAAATGACATACCGCTGCTAAAGCATCTCCTTTAATTAATTGATCAAGATCGGCATTTTCCAATGATGAGGTTGCAAAGTCGGCCCATAAATGGGGGCGAAGCGGTGCCCGAAGGTCAATACCAATTAACCTGTAACCCTGTTTTGAAGCGGCATCGGCCAGGTAGGTGCCCAAAAAGCCCGATGCACCTGTTATAAGTATAGTTTTTTGGTTATTCATGAAAAGAAAAGTTTAGGGTTATCAAAACACTGTTGCCAGCGGGCGGCCATTACGGTTGTAGAAAAATGCCGGTCATAATATGCCTTTAATCTTGCGGGGTCAAAGTCATTGGTCTCAATTCTTTTTATCAGTAGGTAAAGGCCGATTGTAATATTGTCAAGGGTTGGCTGTACCAGGATAGAATCTGGATTGTTTTGGCAGCAATCTTTTATAGCGCCGATATTTGTTGCCATAAAGGGTAGTCCGTAGGCCATCGATTCTAATAAAATAAGCGGCAGGCCCTCCATCTCTGTAGATGTTAAAACCAGGCTATCATAAGATGCCATTAATTCTGCTCCCTCTCTGTCGCCGGGATATCCTCCCAAAAAATTGATTTTATGTTTAATCCTTAGGTCTTTTGCAAGCTTTAGTAACTTATCTTCTTCTTCGCCTTTGCCCCATAAATCCAATGAAAAATCGCCGTGTGATGGAAGCGATGCAATTGCTTTAAATAGTAATGGTAGTCCTTTGTTGCCGGCAAGCCTGCCGAAATAGGCCAGCTTTATTTTTCCTTTGGTTTTATTGTCCGTTGTTTTTAAAACTCCATCTACAGGCGGCTGCGGGAAACATGGCAGCCAATTCACTCCGCGTGGGTTGGCTAAAGTTGTAGTCCAGTATTCAAGCATTGATGGTGCCTGCACAGCAATGCCGTCGAAATTTGCCCTGGTATCGATCCATATCTGTTCATCCTGCGACCTATTGGCTATAAAATCCTGGGCGATTTTAAAACTGCCGGCTTTGAGAAACCGGGTTATAAAAATGGATGAGTTTGATAGTCCAATACTTACAAATATATCGGGCCCATACAATCTTGCCCTCACGCCCGCTAAAATCAACGCAACGTATTTCTTTATCTTTTGAAACAGGCCGGATACTTTGTGAGCAACTATGCCAATTATAGCTTTATAGCCAAATGGTTGGTCGGCAACGGGCCTATCGGTAATGTTAATTATTTTTAGCGTATAGCCGGCCGTTATGGCAAAGTCAAAAAGTTCTCGATAGGCGGTTTGTGCCCCGCCCAAGCCATCGGTATGGCCCATTAATAATATTTTTTTCGGAGATGATTGTGTCATTATTTACTTCGTTAGCTTGATGTATTTAAGCCTTAGATTTGGCTGATCTGTTAAAGACAAAAAGCTGTGTATGCTTCCGCTGCATTTAAGAGATTATTAGGAGCGGTTAATTGATTTTTTAAGGTATAGGCGCGTAAAATAGCGTTGGGTGAACTTGCCTGGTAGATGCCTTGTTTTTCCATCGGCTTTGCGTGGTAGTTTGTATCGGCCGATGAAATCATAACTGGTATCCCTCTCTCCATCCAGGCTATTGCCGAGCCACTTTTGTCAATGCCATCAACAGGGCTGGTTACAACGCCAATATGTACCAGTTGCATGCTGCGGTTTATCATGGCCGGCGACAGCGGACCGGTTTCCCAATAAAAAATGCCTGGTAATTCCCTGATCATGTTGACTGTTTCGAGTTGCCTGTTGTGGCCAATAAACAGTACGCCCAATTGTAAACCCAAAGATTTTGCTGTGCTAACCCCCATTTTGAGCAGGTTATCGAGCCCGGGACAATTATATGTGGTACCAAAAAAACCGAATATTAACCAATCTTTACGGTTTAAGATTAACGGCAACAGATCGGCCCTGGTTGCCAGATCATCCCAATCAGACTGGCTTCCTGATTCGCTTACCGATATGTTTCCAAAAATCGGAACTACCGCGGCTGTGATGCCAATTTGCTTTAAAAAATGCTGGTATGGCTTAATGCTCGTGAAAACAGTCTCGGGTTTTAATGCAAAAACTAAGATTTTTAAAAAAGTCTTCTGAAGCCGGCCTAAAATTTTTTCTTTAAATCCGGCATTAGCTGCCATCCCGCACCACAATTCGTGGAACATAATATGTAGTTTCCTGGCCCCAATGGCTTTGCCAAGTTTTAGTGAAATATCAATTGGCAGGCCGTATTTATCGAATCCAAACCCTACATATTGTAAACTAACCAGGTCGGGGTTAAATACTGCTATTTTTTTTCGCAGTCTGTCATATCTTTCTGTCGTATTTAAATTGGCCGGTAAACGTTGTACAGCTAACCCAACACCATCGATGCTTTGCACCTCATTTTTAACTTCGAATAAATAGCTATCATTTATAGCTATAGCTTCAACCTGATCGCCTCTTTTTATGATCTCGCATGCCAAACGCCGAACATAGTCTCCTACGCCGTCGCTGCCTGTTTGTAATGAGGCGCAGATAAAAGTGATCTTCATCTTTTGAGTTATTATATTTCAATATTCAATATTGATTTCACATACGTTACAGTGTACCACCCCGTACCTGGGTGTGTCAGGGTGTACCAGGGTGTACCACCCCGTACCAGTGTGTGTCACCCTGTACCGGTACACACACTTTATTGGTTATGCATAGTACCCAAAAACGGGAAAATCACCTGTTTTTAATCATAAAAGACCGCTACCACTATGTTTAACTTTATACAGAAGTTGAATGTTAACGACTGATTCTTAATTAAATACATTTGCCAAATGTGACGTTAACAGAGTTCTTTGATCAACCTTAAGGTGTTGTTGTTTAGTTTAAACTATGCAGAACGCTTCTTTTAAACTTGGTGAAAAAGTGGCGCGTTTGTAATAAGCCGGGTTTCACAAGGGCCAGGCCTAAATAGCTTGATATCCTGGCTGCAAAACTTTTATCCGCATTTTTATACTCCCAATCGCTGATGTGTTTTTCGGGAAGTAGCTGATACTTAAGTGCCGACTTAAGTTGTTTGGTAAAAGGTTTAAACAGCGGTTCTGCTAAGAGTGTCAGGTAGTAATCAATTAACTCGTTTGCTTTGCTGTCCCTGATTACCAAAGTTTTTGATTCATGATGGTATCTGAAATAAACCAATACGTTGTTGGTATATAAAACAGTTTTAAAGCGAACAAAGTAGGAGGTGAAAAAGATTCTGTCGAAATAATAGGATGAATATTCGGGAAACTTACCCGCCGCTTTAATATTAACCAAATCGCACCAAACACCCGGCTGATGGAATGTGCTTTTGAGCGATATAAAATCGCCCGCCGTGAGGCTCTTGTTTTCGATTATATCTTTAAAAGAAGGGTCATTGTCGTAAAAATTAAACACTTTCCCGGCAATGGTAACGCCTTTTTTATAGATAGAGGCAACGTTACAGAGGGTCTCAGGCGCAAGGTAGTCGTCGCTGTTTATCCAATTAAAAATATCTCCGGTACATTTTGTAATTCCCTTGTTTATTGCATTTGCCTGGCCCGAATCTTTCTCGCTAACCCAAAAGCTAATCCATGGCTCGTATTTTTTTATGATATTAACGGTGTCATCGTTACTGCCGCCATCAATAATAATATACTCCAGGTTGGGATAGTTTTGCAATAAAATCGAGCGGATGGTTTCCTCAATAAATTTACCCTGGTTGTAGCTTGGTGTAACAATTGAAATTTTGGGCCATTGCTTTTTTGACTTGTAAATATCGGCGTTTACTTCTTCAGTCCACGGCCAGCCTTCTTTGCTCTCAATGCGCGGCAGTTTATTCAGTAACGACATAGTTTTGGTTTTTTACTTTATTAATCATAATAAGGCTAAAGACAACGTGCATCACTGCCTCAAAGCCGGCAACGTAAAGATTTAGTAACAAAATGCCCCTAAGTGTCGAGATATCAATGAGTGCCGCACATACGGCAATGGCAGCAATACTCGCCGGAATAAGAATTATTGGTTTTATTGCCCAGCCACGGTGGGTATACAACGAGAATGATGAACCAGCAATTAAGGCAACGCAGCTGCCCGCAATGTTTAAAACCATCTCGTTTTTAAGGTTTGCATATGATGGGCCGAGTACCCACAAAATAGGCACCGGGAACAGCCAAACAATGGCTATAATTAATGCCATCAGCACAAACAACAACAATTGTATTTTAAGGTAATTGCTCATTAAAACCCTTTTGTTATCGGGCAGGCGTGCAAAACGCGGCGATATTAAAGTTGAGAAAAGGACATTGAATAGCCCCAACACCATTACTAACCTGCCAAGCGCGCCAACTTGTGCAACTGCTGTTGTTGAGCCAAAAATTGATATAAGCCAGATGGTTATTTGCCCCGAGGCGCAATAATAAATTGCGCCTGGCAAAATCCTTTTAACAAATTTCAATATTTCCGCACGAACAAGGGGATCAGGCTGCTGATGAATACGGGCATATTTGTAAGATGTTTTTCGCAGTTGAAGGTTTGCCCATATTTGGGGCAAACCCGAAGCAAGCACCGCTATATACGCCCAGGGGAAAACGAATATGGTAAGGCCGGTAAGTATAAGCCTCAAAACGTTGGTTCCAACCTGTATTTTTTGAAGTGGCGCAATATCCTGCTTTAGCTTGGGGGCAACCTCCAGCAATGTACCGGATAACGACATGAAAAATGCCGGTATAAGGGATAATGTTATTAGTGATGCAAATAACCAGCCGGCGCCATGGTGTATCAAAAGGTACAACAAAACAGGTACGGCTATTATAAGGCTGCCTGCGGCAAACTTTTTTCTTAGGTCCAAACCGGTGGCTATTACCAAACCTAATTTTTCACGATCCATCCATATTTTGCCCCCCTGCGACATTACGCCGGTTGATATTCCGCCGTCGGCTAACAGGATCATTGTGCCAAGCATCGTATTTGCCAAAGTATATAAGGCATATTCTTTTGTGGGCAGTAATCGTATAACAATAATAGCGCTTAAAAAGCCAATTACTTGTATGATTAACTGTGCCGATCCGGTTATGGTTATGAGCTTACCCCATTCAATTGCCTTAGCGTATCTTGAATTAATGTTTAAGTTTTGAGCAATAGCTTTCATAAAAAAATAAGTGCCGGTGTATAAACCGATAGGGTAGTTTGGGGTAGTATTAAACGAAGTTTAACCGTTTGATTTGATGTTGGGGCAAAGGCTGAAACCGACCAGGCTGAGGAATTAAGCGTGCTGCTTTTTTAATTTAGGGTTGTTGTAATAACTGTTATCGTAGTTATATCCATAACCATATTTTGTGCGCTGAATGCCATTGAAAATAATATACAGGTTAGGAAGCTTATCTTCTTTAGCCATTTGCTTAATAAATGTAAGTTCAGATTTATTGGTATGGCCTTGTTTTACAACGTACAAGGTAACATCGCAAATTCTTGCCAGTATCAGCGCATCTGTTACCAGGTGAATTGGCGGCGTATCAATTAAAATGTCATCGTATTCGTCCCTTAATTTATTGATAAGTACATCAAGTTTAATGCTGTCAAGTAATTCTGATGGATTTTCGGGGATAGCCCCGGCACCGATAATACTGAGTTGCGGATGCACGCCGGACGGCTGGACTATTTCCGATAGCTCAACTTCGCCGTTCAGGTAATTGCTCAACCCTTTATTTTGCGCTGATAAATTAAAAATGTCGGCTATTTTTGGCCGGCGCATGTCAAGCTCTAAAATGATAACTTTCCGGTTGGTAGCGGCAAGTGCTGCTCCCATATTACTGGTAATAAAACTTTTCCCCTCGCCGGCTACGCTCGAAGTAAATAGGGTTACCCGCCCGCTTTGCCTGTTTTGAAATAATAAAAATAAGTTGGTTCGTAACGATCTGAATTGTTCAGCTATCGCGAAGGCATTCTTTTCGAGTACCACAATCTGATTTTTTCCTTTGTTTTGGTTCAATTCGCAAATTACCTCAACTCCAGTAATTTTTTCGATTTCGGCGCGGTTCAATACTTTGTTTTTCAAGAGATCGCGGCCATATATGAATGACGCAGGCAACCCTAAGCCAAGTAAAAAGGCAAGCACGTAAGGGACCTGTTTTTTTGATTTTGGAGCGATGTAGTAAGGGTCTTCTACTGTGCGGATCCCGGTAAGGGTAGAGGCGTAGCTCAATGATACTTCTTCCTTTTTTTGCAATAAATAGATGTACAGGTTTTCTTTTATGCTTTGTTGTCTTTTGATACTGATGTACTGCCTTTCCTGGCCCGGGATATTTTTTATTGAGGCTTCAAAACCAGAGTTATTGTTTTGAAGTTCGTGTTGAACCGATAATAAAGAAGCCTTAATGCCACTAACTGTTTCTTTTACAGCTGCTTTAGTTGCCTTTATTTGACGATTTAAAGGTTCGAATATTGGGTTTTGCTCGGGAGTGGTGGCTAAAAGCCTGTCGCGTTGCAATTGCAATTTAGATAACTGATCTACCAAACTGATAAGCCCGGGATCGGAAATGCCAAGCGTTGCAGGTACGTTACCCGAATTATTTCCTGAATTGGCGTAACGTTCAATGCCTTCAATAACGTTCAGCTGAACATTAACGTCATTTAAGCGCGAATCATTTGATTGAACGTTATCAAGATAAAATTTTGATTTGGATGAAATGTCCGTTAACCCAATGCTGCTCTTAAACCCTTCAACATCTTTTTCTACATTGGTTAACTCACCTGTAAGTGATGATAACCTGTCGTCTATAAATTTGAGCGTGCTTTGCGTGGCTTTATTTTTATCCTGGATGCTCGAAACTTTATACGCCTTTATAAGCTGTTCTAAAATTTCTTTTCCTCTTTCGGGTACTTCATCCTCCAATTCCATATCAACAATAGGAGCATCTTTATTTAAAGATACCAGTATCGAATTTTGATATTGCGTTACAACATCCTCAGGATTTTGAACATTAACACTGATTGTTTTACCAATATAATTATCAAAACTTTTGGTTTTGGTTAGCATCCATGCACCAATACTATTTTTTAGTACTGTATTAAAATGGTAATCGGGCGATTCCGTGTCATCTGTTTTTATCGAAAATGACTGGGCATCTTTAATAAAAACGGTGAGTGAAAAATCCCGGTTTTCGCCCTGGGCTTGTATCAGCTTAAATTTTACCGGGGTTGTGGCATAAATATCCTTACTGCTATAATTGGCTTTTTCCTTATAACTGGTTTGTAGTTGCAAATCATTAACAACCTGCCTTATCAGTGGCCTCGATTTTATTAGCTCCAACTCACTTTCGATATCTTTTGGCTGACCTACAACATCAATTTCGGCCAGGGCCTCTTTGGCATCCGACGATTTTTTTTCGTCTTTTATGGCCAGTTTGGCTTTAATATCATAAACAGGTTTGGTGTTTTTGATATAAAAATAGGCAATACACAAACTGATTATCAAGCAAATGGCGAATAGAGGCCAGCTGTGCAGGTATTTGCTTAATAATCCGCCAAGATCTTTTTGGGTTGGTTCATCTTTGTCATCAAATGATGAGGATAGAAACAGGCGCTCGTTTTTCATAAAATTAATTTTTTAGAACACTGGTGAGAACAATGGTTATTACGGATAAGGCCGATAGTATTAAACTGATGTTTCGGTAACTTCTATCACCGGAATTTGATTTGGTTTTATCCGGCTGAACATAGATTACATCATTATTTTTAAGATAGTAGTAAGGGGATTTAAAAAGATCAGCAGATGTAAGATCAATATTTATGTATTGTCGCTTACCGTCGAGTTCGCGGATAAGAAGCACATTATTGCGAATGCCTGTTATGTTCAGGTCGCCGGCTAATCCTAAGGCTTCAGTTACGCTAACGCGTTCGTTGGCAATTTGGTAAATATTGGGCCTTGCAACATCACCAATTACAGATATTTTAAAATTGGTGATCCTTACATTGACAGACACCTGTTTCAAATATGTAGAGAGCTTCGATTCTATTTGCTGCCTTAGCACATTGGTAGTAAGCCCCTCAGCTTTTAAAGTTCCAACTAACGGTAATTGTATGTTTCCATCCATATCAACCAGGTAGCCGTTTATTTTATTGTTGTCGTCCTTCCAGGCGTCGGGATTTAAACTGCTTACAGCTATACTTAAAATATCCTGTTTCTGAATAGTTAGCGAAGAGTAGTTGTCGATAGTTTCGTTTATAGCAGCCGACCGGTTGACATTTTGAAAATAAGGTATGTTTTTATAAGAGTTGCAGGAACTTGCCATAAAGCAAAATGCAACTGAAATTAACACCAGGCAAATAGTAGTTTTAGTTTTCATGAATTTGGATGACCTTAAAATTTGAGTTAGGTGCGTGAAGAAGGAGTTGTATAGTGTGCTATATATGTGCAGTTTATTTTACACTTTCTTTCAGCTTATTGTAAAGCTTCGCCATTTCACTTACAGCGAATATATTTTTATTAGATATTCAAATTGATTAAATCGTCATGTTTGGCGATGTTTTATATGAATATTTGCATAAAAGTAGGTCTTGTGTTATTAATATCGCAATGTTATTGCATCTTGATACAATGTGTGAAGATGTGTATAACAAACAGCACGTAAAATGTGAAAAAGTGAGAAGGGGGGCACATTCTATAAAAACAGCCGATTTTTAGAGTTGTCTGTCGGTACTTGCCAGTTTAATTGATTGCAAAAAAAAAACGAATGTTGAAAAAAGCATTTATTACATGATGTAACTACCCACGCTACTCTTATTGTAAAAATATTTTATATTAATATGTATATATTCATTGTGTTAAATAATAAATAATAAAATGTCGGGCTAATTTGCTTGTTTAGACATGGAAAAATAAGCAGAGTTTGTTAATTAAAGGGTAAGGCAAATTAAATGGTACGATAATTTATAAAGAGATATTAAAAAAAACCGTGAACCCGAAAATATTGAAACTTAATAATTCTCCAGAGCACTGGATGGTCATTTATACCCGGTCAAATTTTGAAAGACGAATTGATAAAAGCCTGAAAGAGCAAGGTATTTTAGCATATTGTCCGGTGATTACCTCACGAAATAAGTGGGCTGACCGGATTAAGACGGTAGAAAAGCCTTTCTTTCCATCTTATTTATTTGTTAAAGCAAATCCACTTCAATTAAGTAACGTAAGATATGTGCCAGGTGTGATTGACCTGATCTCGAATAATGGGAAACCAGTAGTTATTAGTGATAATGAGATCGAACAAATTAAAATTATCACGCAGTCATATGCTGATGTACAGGTAGTTAGTTTAAAAAGCTTGAAGGTTGGAGATAAGGTTAAAGTAAACGATGGTGTACTTTTTAACGTGGAGGGTTTGGTAAATAAAATAATGGGTACAAAAGTGCTTATGGTAATTGAGCAGCTGGACTGTGCTGTTATTGTAAAAGTTAACGCCAACCAATTAACGTTGAGTACGGCCATCTAACAAAAAAAAGGTCAATTATTATTTCTTATAATAGTTATAGATTAAAAATAATCGTTACTGCTAATTTTTACAAAAATTGATTGCTTTTATGGATATTCATCATGGACAAATCGTTGAATTAGTTGTTAGGCGTGAGGGATATAACATAAGTGAATTGGCCAGACTTGCCAAGGTTAACAGGAGATCCGTGTACTATTGGTTTAATCAGCAATATCTTAAAACAGAGCTGATTTACCAGATTGGCGTACATATTAAACACGATTTCTCGGTGGAATTTCCTCATTTATTTAAACCTGACGACTTTGCTCAGGTGGATTACCAGAGAGGTCCCAAAAGCGGCAATGAATTATCCCATCAAAACGAAGTTAGTTATTGGAAAGATAAGTATTTAGAGACCCTGGAAAAGTATAATTTGCTTTTAACCAAAATGGCCGAAAAATATACCGCGGAGATAGAATCGGAGATGAAAAACCGATCAGATCAAAAATAATTAAAATCAATTAGTTATTTTGATTTATCAAAATCGTAAATACTCTTTAAATAAAAATTAATTTCCCTGAGAAATTTCAGTTGAGGCCTGATCTCTTCGATAGTTGTATTTTGATTTTCGTTATCAATAATGGCGTCTGAAATTGACCCGAGCATGGTATCAAATCCTTCTTTGCTAATGTCCATAAAAGCTGAGCAATGCTTTAAAAAGTCCTTAAATTCATCAATATTAATTTTAAAATTGATTCCATTAAGACCGAAAGTCTGTTCTTTGTTGTCATCGGATGTTGTCGTTCTTTCCAATACCATCAGCTTGGGCTTTTAAAATTTCGCTATAAAAGAATAAAAAACTATAGGACAGACGTGTTTTACGATTAAAGAATTATAAAGGTTTCAAATATTATGTTTTATTTTCTTGCTAACGCAATCGTAATGTACATTAAGGAATGAATTTTTTGAATTTTTGCGATCAATGGCGACCCCAAATTGTGTAATCATTTTCTTTTTTTGTGTATAAATATTCCCGGTATAAATTCAGGGATTTAAACCCATATAATATATTCTTTATTGAATTTTGTCACATTTTTGTTAAACAAGTATTTAAAATGATGATATTTTTTTTAAACAATTTGTGTTTATTTGATATTTTTTACAATATGTATTGATTGTTTATTGTATTTATATATATATTATTTATATGTTTTTAATTTTTATATTGATTGTGATATATGGAAAGTGTGCATGAGTTAATTACGTATAATTCAAAAATACCTCAACGAAATTGGTTTATTGTTAATTTGGTGATGTGAATTGTAGCTAATTTAATGAAAATTGAATTGGTAAGGCGAAAGCTATGCCATTGACAATAAAAACCGGCGGATTCTGACTTATTATTATAAGCTGGTGCGATACATAATGTCGTTAATTGAGAAAAGCAAGCGCTGGTATTTGAAAAAGAAATTTACGCACCAATGGAATAATTGGAACCAAAAAGGTCTCTTTGCGGATTATCTTAAAATAATAATGAACAAGAAAGCGATTTTGAAAGGTGAGAGAGTTGGAAACACTACATAGAGTGGGGGAGATCATCCTGGCTGGCAGCCTAATGACAACAAGTCAGGGATATCGAAAACTATTTAGCAGTCTTGATATGCAAACTGATTTTTGAAGACAATAATTGAGCAGCAAGACCTGAATACGAATGATGAAATTTGTAGATATGTGTTTTTGAGGCTGGGTGGCGGAAGAGATTTCATCTAAATCACTCAGTGCCTGCGCAAATGTAGCGCAGGCCCAATTTATCGGTGGTCAAACCACAAATGTATTTACACTACCTGATTTTATACAGGCAAATTTGTATAGAATATCGCTGATAGCGAACCGGTAGTGAGGCGTTGTATCGGTCTAATTTACGCCGCCATTTTGCGCGTGAGCCGCAAAAATGAAAAAGATTATTAATGCTGGAACAATTAGCGCCAGAGAAACATTTCTTAGCTGTATGGCGTCTGCATTACCGTAGATTACTGCTTTGAATGATTTAGTTAAGGTTTTCATTTTGTTTTGATTTAGTTAATTATTCAGGTTACAATGTTGATTGATTATGCTCTCAAAAAGTATTGTTAGGTAAAAGAATAGCATAAAAATATATGAAATTTGTCTCAGGAGAATGTAAAGTTGTAAACTGATACAATGTGGGAAAAAGTGTATAACAATTTCACGATATGGTAGATCATGGGCTGATGAAGTCAAATTAAAGTTTATCTGCGGTGAAAAACTTTGGTGCCTAATTTATTTCCGGGGATAGTTTGGTATCTACAAGGTGTATAATATAAAAACCTTATTTGCAGAAAGCCGCTTATACTATTATAATCCACTTATAAATAGGGTATTGCAAGGCTTATTTCTATTGTTTTATCTTAAATCGCTAAATGATTTATGCGATATTGTCCCTCTGGTTAACCAATCTGCAACAAATTGTATCAATATTTCGTCAAATAGTATCAATTTGTCTTGTGGCGAAAAGTTAGTGCATTTTTTACCATATTTTTATTTCACAATTATAATAATACTATGCCGGCTTAAAGTGATTGAAAACTTCCGGTTTGTACTAATTAACATTTACCAAATTATGAACACACGAAAAAATGCTATTATGGCCTTTGCGGCTATGGCCAATTATTACTGCCTGCTCCAGGCGGTCACTCCCAAAACAATATGTAGTGGTTTAAAATGTTAGGATGTAATCCTGAATATTTATCCCTGCCTGCAATTAAATCAGTAAATCCTTAAACTAAAATCTATGCCCACAAACCTTACTCAACATCACACTTCCCGGGAAAATGCTTCAGATGCCTAAGCAGCATACCGTCTTCGTGAGGGTATAATCCTTTCCAAATCAAATTTTTATATCATTAATCAAATTATCCATTAATTATGCGATACTTATGGCTGTGCTTTGTAGTTTTTTCAGCAATTACTACAAATGCACCTACTTGCTTAGCTAAAGATAATAGGGGAGAGAGAAGCAAAATCAACTATATTGTGTTTAACAATGACACCACAGTTCGTCGCGATACAACTGTTAAGGACTCGTTGTTAAAGGATAGTAGCAACTTTATAAAAAAGCGTACTATTTATAACTTTTTTGTCGATAGCGTTACTAAAAAACCTTATGAATTATCCTTATTTCCGGCAGTTTCATTACAACAACTTTTAAAAGGGAAATTCGCGGGGCTATATGTCCAGGAACCCTCGGGCGAGCCCGGTTCTGTACAAAACATGTTTATCAGGGGGGCGCCAATGCCCTTATTATCGCAACGAGAGGTTTATCAATCACAGCCGCTTGTGGTACTTGATGGTATCCCGATAATAACCGAACACCCGTTTGCATTTGATATTCAGCAATATGAGTTTAACAGGCCCGGCCCTGCTACTAACATATTTGCCGGTATTGATATGAACAATATTGCTTCTATAGAAGTATTGAAGGATTTGGCAGCTACCGCGGTTTATGGGCCAAGGGCAGTGAACGGAGTAATTGTTTTATCCTCAAAAACGCCGGGCTCCTCAAGAAGCATCACTTTTGATTCGTATATCGGTTTAGCGCAACGGCCGCAGGTAACAACCATAAACGGTAAATACGAAAACGCTTTCAGGCAGAGGTTTTACGACCAGTATACTACCAACGGCCGATATTCTGATGATGAAAATTATCCTATTTATTTAAGCGATTCGCTTAACAATGTATATAGCGGGAAAGCCGACTGGAGCGATCTTTACTACCGCAACGCTTTAGTTTATGGTATCAACTTCGGCATCTCGGGTGGTACAAACCGGGCGAATTTTCGCTTTTCTTTGGGCGATATGAAAAACGAAGGGGTTGCTGATGGAACAGCGCTAAATCGGTATAGCGCCATGTTTAACATCAATATGAAACCTGTAAAGTGGCTTTTGTTTTCAACTATGGTAAATGCTAACAGGTTGGACCGTACCCGTAATAAAAATTTACGCGACAGGTTTGCGCAGATTAATTATTTCCCCGACCTGAGCGCTCCCTTGCCTCCCAATAAAGATTATTATGCCAACTATCTTAAAGAGTACCAAAAAGGTTTTGACAATAACAAAACCAACATTATTGACGGGTACGCAAGGATTGGCGTTGAATTTGGAAAGTTTAATTTCAGTACCACTTTTGGTGTTGATTATAACGAGGGCTATCGCGATGTATTTTATGCCCGCACACTTTTGCAGGGTAATAGCTACGCATCAAACTACTTTGGCTTTAACCAAAGATTGATGTTGGATAATAAAGCAACATATTCTTTTAACCTAAACAAAGTACATGATTTTCAACTGGAGGTTGGACAATCAACCCAATGGAACATTTATAAATACAGCAATGCTTATGCGTATAAAGGGGTAAACGATTTTATCAAAATAAACCTGTTAAACTCAGACCCCAATGATCCTAATTATTTAACCCCGGTTGCATTTCCACGTGAATTAACCTACCGCTTTTTGGATAAAACCAGGGACAACCTGGTGTCATTTTATGGCAAAGTAGATTACACACTAAAAGAAAAGTACCTGTTATCTGTTACATTACGTGCTGATGGCTCTTCAAATGCTCAGCCAACAAGCCGTTGGTTTTATTCGCCTGTAGTTTCTGCCGCATGGAATATAAAAAAGGAAATGCTGAAGGATAACACCACCGTGAATGATCTTTTATTGCGTGTTAGCGCCGGCCGGTTAGGGCGATTGAATGCATATGATAATTATGCACAGGGCCCGCAGTATACAGCATCTGTAGGTTATACCGGAAATTTAACTGTACCTGGTTATAACGCATTTGGTGTATTAACCAGGCCATACTCAACCGGTTGGATTGGTTACGGCATCCCGTGGTCGTATTCAGATCAGCTTAATCTTGGTGTAGATGCCGGTTTGCTCCACAACCGTTTACACTTATCTGTTGATTGGTATAATAAAGAAGAAAAGAACCAGCTTATTGGCATCCCTGCCTTTGCCGAATACGGTTATAAGCAATCTATTGAAAGTGGAATGGCCGTAAACAACAGCGGTATAGATGTTTCGATAGCAGCCAATATAATCAATCATAAAAACTTTGGCTGGACATCATCTTTAAATCTTAACCACAATACCAATAAATTAAAAGCACTCCCAAGGGGCTTAAACGAAATTATAATTGGCGATAAACTTTTAAAGGTTGGCCAGCCGGTTGATCAATACTGGCTTTTAGTGAACGATGGTATTTATACCTCAAATGACCAGGTTCCGGTGGTTAACGGACAACCCGCTAAGTATAACGGAATTCCATTGCAGGCCGGCGATCCTAAATGGCGCGATTTGAATGGCGATAACGCTATTGACAATAACGACAAAATACTAACAGGCCACTCGTTGCCCAAAATATCGGGTGGTTTTGATAATAATTTCAGATACGGTAACTGGAGCTTAAACCTCAATTTTTATTTTAACCTGGGCCGAGACCTGATTAACCAGGAGATGGCCAACCGGTTTGATTTTATTAACAGGGAAGGCAATAGTGATGTTAACTCAGTTAAAGAGATTACCTATTGGGAAAAACGGGGAGATTATAGTAAGTACCCTTTGTATAATCCATGGAGCACAGTAATTCCATACCGTGTTGATCAGAATTTATTTCTTGAAAATGCTTCGTTCCTGAAATTGAGGACGGTGTTAGTTGGTTACGACCTTACCAAAACACTGCGTAGAAAAAGCATAAACGTAACCCGGTTTTACGTGTACGCATCAGTTAATAATGTATTTACCATCACACCTTACACCGGCCAGGACCCCGAGCTGGTAAATTATAACGGGTATGATACAGGCTACGGACTGCCAATACCAAGAACGTACACATTAGGAGTGAAAATGGAATTATAGCATGGAAAAACGAATTACAAAAATGAAAAAGATATTATATATCACGCTTCTGTTTTTTGTGGCCTTAACCGGTTGTAATAAAACACTGGATATAAATTCTGTAAGGGTAGTTGCCGAAGTGAATATGTGGAATAAGCTGGAAGATACCCGTGCCGGCCTGCTGGGAGTTTACGCGCTTACCCGTGCCGCATTATCTGATAACGACAGTCATTGGCTATATGGAGATGTTCGGACAGGCGAATTTATCAGCCCAAACAGGCCCGATCTTAAAGCCATTGCCGGTAATAAACTAAATGCATCCTACCCAACCGTGGATGCTTTATCCGACTGGACCAGGTTTTATGCCATCGTGAATGCAGCAAATATTTTCCTTGAACGCGTTGGCGATGTAAAAGCGGCTGATAAGCGTTATACAGAAAACAATATGATTGTTGATGTTGCCCAGGCCCGCTTCCTCAGAGCCTTCGCTTACTTCTACATGGTTAGGATATGGGGCGATGTACCGTTTATTATCACATCGCACGATGGCAAGTTTGAAAACAAACCCCGTGAAAATCAGGGTAAAATATTGGTCTGGGCTCAGCAGGAAATGTTAACGGCCGCCGCCGATTTGCCATTTATTTATAGTGGCGGCGATGTTCAGCAACCCGGTAACTATTATAACGAGGACAGAACCAGGTGGGGCGGTGCTTTAGCAACAAAAAATACGGCATATGCTGTTTTGGCTCATTTGGCGGCCTGGCAAGGCAATTATACGGATGTTGCCACCTATACCAAATTTGTTGAGGATAACTATGGCAAAAGTGGCATTGGTTTCCAGAATACCGAGGACCTGACCAAATCAAACGGATTCTTTTTTAATAAAAACACCAGCCAGATGTTTGGTTTCAATTCCGACTGGGGGCATATTGACGGTTCCGGAACAGGCCATATAGAAGAGTTGACCCTGGCCGAACCTGTTTTAAACAAAAAGGTTCCTGATATCTATATGCCCAAAGACACCATTTTAAAAATATTTAATCAGCCAAATGACGAACGCTTTAGTGTTGATACACTTGGGCTGCCACGGTCCGAAAGATATTTTACCAATATAAATGGTAAGTACCCCATTTTTAGTAAGATAAAAGTTATACAAGGAGGTACCACCGACCCCACTTTCAGGTATTTCACCAGCGCTTTAATTTTTACCAGGCTTGAAGATATTGTTTTGTTACGTGCCGAGGCATTAGCTGTTTTAGGTGATCAAAACGGAGCTTTAAACGAACTACTAAACGTAATGACAAGGCGCGGAATAACAACTATCACCATCAATAGCGGAGAGCTGATTGAGCTGATTTTTGAAGAGCGGCATCGCGAATTACTGGGCGAGGGGCAACGATGGTACGATTTGGTAAGGTATAATAAAATCAAGCAAAATAATCCCGCTTTTTTAAACCTTATAAACTCCCAGGGAATTTACTGGCCGATATCCCGTAAGCTTATTTCACAAAACAACTTATTAACTCAAAATCCATTTTGGAAATAAACAGACCATATATGAAAAACTTTGAAAAATATATGAGCGCCTTAAAGCTATCAGTAGTTATGGCACTATTGCTGTCTGCCTGTAAAAAAGATGGTGGATACCATAGCACCGCAACCAATAGCCCCAGGTTTGCCGGTAACACCTATGAATATTTAAAAAGCAAACCGGGTGTTTACGATTCGCTGATAGCAGTGATTGACCGAATGGGTCTAAAGCAGACTTTAACCGATAGTAATGTAACCCTGTTTGCCGTTACAAACCCCAGTTTTCAGCTGGCAATTAATAACCTGAACACATTAAGAAGACAAGGGGATAAAGACCCGCTTTTTCTTTCAAATGTTGATGGTGTGCAGCTTGATACAATGGCATCCTACTATATTATGAGGGGAAGCCGCACTACCGACTCTTTAACCTTGCAGGATGGGCTTGACTTGACCAGTGTACGGTTTGGCTATCCGATGCATGGTAAAGTTACCAGGGCATCTTCATCTGGTTTGGTTGATGGTGGCCCGCAGGTAATAGAATTCAGTAACACCAAAAAGAGCAAATTTATCCGCTTTTGGTCAACAACAACAACTGGATCTAATAACATCCTGACCAAAAATGGGGTAGTTCATGTGGTAAGCGCCGACCATATCTTCGGTTTTGATGAGTTTGTTCCCCGGCTCACATTTATCCCGCCGCCACCAAACCTGATATCATTAATAGGAGGTAAACTATCCGTATTAAGAGATAATAATGGTGGTCCTGATAATGGCGAGGGATCAAAAAAAGTTATTGACGGAGATGATCATACCAAATTCCTGGCAGAACTACAAGGCAGGTTATGGATCAAATTTGAGCTGAATACGCCGGCAGTATCAGGTGTATACACGCTTACATCGGCAAATGACGCACCCGAAAGAGACCCGAGGGCATGGACTTATGAGGGCTCAAATGACGGACAAACCTGGGTTGAATTGGATAGACGCAGCAATTTCTTTTTTGAAGAACGGTACCAGACAAAAGTTTTCAGTTGCCCTAATACAGCAGCTTATAAATTTTACCGCATTGACATTACCGAACTCAGGGACGGCGGGCTTTTCCAGTTAGCTGAGTGGTCAATAAACAAAGCTAAATAAGTGATGAAAATTCAAAAAATTAATACAATTAACCAAAAACAGATGCGAACATATTTTAAAAAAGAGTTCATTTTCTTCTTGTTTGCTATTGCTGTATTAAGCAGTTGTAAAAAGATATTTAATCTGCCAAATGAAAAGGACTATTTAAGTTCAAATGTAAATTACAGTAATAAGATATTTGAACCAATTATTGGGCGAACTACTGTGATAGGCGGCTTTAACGGCGATAATTCAACGCAGCCTATAAAGTTTGAAATTGTTAATGCCCGCTTTGGCGATGGCCGGCCGGTAACAGATCTTTTTCAGAAAAAAGCTACTTACGTTTGGACAGCCCCTTATAACGGCCTGGAAAAAAGTTTGGCCGAAATTGAAGCCAAAAGAAAACTGCAGGAACATCCATTATTTGAGGTGCTCCCATCCGGCGAATTTATTTTGTGGGCATCGTCAACCAATGAACTTATTGCTCCGAGGCCTGCAGATAGCACAAATTTTCCGCAGGATACGCGTTTTTTCGATGTTAAAATCACTAATACGGGTGGTCATATCATTATTCGCGATTTCCAGATAAGGCCTTTCCGGGAGCGCCCTTATGAACCATCTGACGATTTTAATATTTACTCCGGCGGTCCGGCACCTCATCCCAAAACTCCTTATAATCCATTAAGCAGGAATTATATAAGGCCGTTTTTAAATAATGTTATCGGAGCCACTACCGATATACCACTTGAAAGCAATGACGATAAAAAAGACGTAGTGGTTTATATACGGCCATTTACAGGTGGCAACGGCAATTCGCTGAGGTTTAAATTTTTAAATAAGGACTCGGTGGAGATGAACCCTGCTTTATTTAATGAAACAGTATGGGATAAAATAGTGCACGGGTTTAACTTTCAAAAAACGCTTACATACGCGCAGTACGATGTGGCTTACCCGATTCCTTTAGTTGAAATACCAACTGTATATGCTCCAGGCGGTACCCGTGATCATGCCGAATTCAGGTATTCAAGAATTGGTTTTGGTGGTGTTAGGGTAGTGGCAAGTTTCGGGATCGATTTTGCCATATACAGAAAAGGCGACTGGGAAATAGTGTTCCATTTCCTGAAGGATAATCCAAAGTTCGAAAACGAATAATAGCATTTAAAGCCACTGAAATGAGAAAATATATACTATTTTATGTAGTACTGATAGTTTGCATAATCTGCAGTGCAGATACATATGCGCAAACAAAAAATATAACGGTTTCTGGTAAGGTACTTGACAAGCCCGAAAATAAGGTGCTTGTGGGTGTAAATATCTCTATAGACAAAAAGGGAATAGCCCAGACCGATGCCAACGGACGTTTTTCCATTACGGTACCTGTCAATTCTGTAGTTTCATTCTCCTTTATTGGGTTTGTTACTCAAAAGTTAAAGGTTGAGGAAAACCAAAAAGACATAATAATCACATTAAGTGAAGACAAAAAAGGGCTTAATGAAATAGTTATTGTGGGTTATCAAAACCGAAGCAAAGAAACCACAACGGGCGCTTCGGCAATTATTACCAATAAGGATATCGCCGATATCCCTGTATCAAGTTTTGAACAGTTACTGCAAGGTAAGGTTGCCGGCTTAAACATTCAGAACAATACGGGCGCACCGGGCTTCAGGGGCTCGGTACAGGTTCGTGGCTTGTCAACCCTTAGTGTTAGCGGCAGCGGCAACGAATCATTTTTACAGCCAACATCTCCGCTGTACATTATCGATGGGGTGCCTTTAGATGCCGATAAGGCAGCCGAATTTGGTTTTCAAACCCAGGGCCCCGGGGTTAGCCCATTGTCCTTGATCCCGGTAGAAGACATCCAGAGTATCCAGATCATGAAAGATGCCCAGGCAACTTCTCTTTATGGTTCAAGAGGTGCCTATGGTGTAATTATCATTACTACTAAACGCGGAAATTCAAAGGTGCCAAGGGTGCGTTATACCACTAACTTTTTTGTTAACGCGCCGCCAAAACTGCGCGAAACATTAGGAGGTAACGATGAGCGCCGGGCAAAAATTCAGCAAATATTATCAAATGCCACAACGGTTGATGAGTTACGAAAAATAGGGATGACAGGCTTTTTGGCCGATAGTTTAAATGCTTATTGGAATAACTCAACCAACTGGCAGTCTATATTTTATGCTACTACCTATAACCAAAGCCATAACCTGGCTTTAGATGGCGGCGATCAAAAATTCAATTACAAGGCAAATGTTGGCTACTACTCAGAAAAAGGGGTAATAAAAAACACCGGATTTGACAGGTATAACCTGAATATGAACATGGAGTTTAAACCAAACGACAAGTTTAGGTTTTTCGGGTCCTTATTTGGCTCGGTAGGTAGCCAGGCTAAAGGCGATGGCCTGGGGCTGCTGCAACAAGGTGTTGCTTCAAACGGCCAGGCATCAACGTTATTGCCGCCTCCATCATTCTACCTGTCGTCAGACGGTGTTACATCAGCCTTGAAAACGTTGAACAGCAACAGTTCAAGAAACATAAGGGCCAACGTAGATGGGCGGTACGAGTTTATTCCCGGGCTCGCGTTATCATCAAGTATCAGTTATGATTATACCTCTGATGCCGAATCAACTTTTACGCCTGCGGCAGCCAACTCGCAATTTGCCCAGGTATATGATTTTGAGGGCCGAAACTACACCTTGTATAACCGTAACGCCATTACTTACGCTAAAACATTAGGCGGTAACCATAATATTTTTGTTAACTTATTTAATGAAATATATAAACAGGGCGGTCAAAGTGGCATCATCAGGCAGGAGCGCACGCCTAACGATCAGCTCCAGGGACCGGTAGGTTACGATTCATATAATTCGCGTGGTGGTGGTGTGCTTTCAAATTATAAAAATGCCACTATCGCGTCATTTGCAGGTGCAGTAAGTTATGATTTTCAGCGCAAATACGTGGTTGAACTTTCATACCGGTTAGATGGCACGTCATCAAACGGGTTAGAGAACCCTTACTCCAAAAACCCATCGGTGGGTTTAAAATGGAACTACAGTAAAGAAAACTGGTTTAAAGATCTGTCGTGGCTTACTTATGGTGGTATAAGACTAACCTGGGGTCAGAATATTGTGCCTACCGGTAGCCTGCAAAGTATTTATGGTATTTATAACCTGAATGGCAACTTTAACAATAATCCAACTATTGGTATAAATTATGATTTTATACCCAATCCTACATTAAAACCAACTACCACTACACAATACAATTTAGGATTTGATATCGGGCTATTTCAAAGCCGGGTTGATTTAAACTTTGATACCTATTATAAAAAGGTTGATAATTTATTGTTCGACAGGTTTTTATCAAACACTACCGGCTTTAACCGCCGGGTGAGCAATGATGTAGCTATTGCCGATTATGGTTATGAGTTAACGCTTACGGTACGGCCGGTAATTTCAAAAGATTTTAACTGGAGTATCTCGATGAACGGCGCCATCAACCGTGATGTTTTATTAAAGCTGCCTGCCGAGTATAATGGTCAGTACATTAAGTTTGATAACAGTCCTTATTTACAGCACATTGTTTTTAGGGTAGGTCAAAACACGCTGTCAAACTATTTGCACATCAACCAGGGTGTATATTCAACCGATGCTGAAGTGCCGGTAAACCCCGCAACCGGAAAAAAATATTCGTCTAACGGGGTACCGTTTAAAGCAGGCGATCCTATTTTTAAAGATGTTAACGGCGATTATATATTAGACGACAGAGATTATGAAATAACCGGTAATTCACAACCCTTGGTAACCGGCGGTATATCAACCAATATTATATACAAAAATTTTGGCCTTAACATCTACGCAACATTTACTGCCAAAAGAACTGTTTTGAATAATGCACTGGCCGATCGTTTGGCCATATCACGCAATCCTTATGATTTACTGGCTGTTGTGCCTTTAAGTAATATGGATATCTGGAGGCAGCCCGGCGATCATACAGTTTATCCAAACCCTTATTCGTTTTCCACCTATAACCAGATACAGCCTTTAAGGCCCGATCAAACATTATGGGCCGAAGATGGATCGTATTTTAAAATAAATAACGTAACGCTGTCGTACTCATTTGATCGCAAGCTTATTCGTAAGATTGGTTTTAACAACCTAAGGGTGTATTTCTCAACCAATAACCTAACTACGTTTTCAAGCTATAAAGGGCCCAACCCCGAGAACGTAACTACGCTGGGGCGGGATATATCCAGCGGATACCCTGTGCCGCGTACCTATAATATTGGTTTAAACTTAGAACTCAACACAAGTAAATAAAACTTAAAATCATGAAAAAAAGTATTTTATACATTTTAGTAATTACAGGAAGTTTCTGTTTACCTGCCTGTAAAAAGTTTTTGAACATTCAACCTATTGATAAGTTAACGGGCAACAATTTTTACCGCTCAAAAGAGGATGTTATTGCCAATATATATGATCTTTCGCGGCTGTTTTTTGGGAAGATCAACGAAACTCATTTCATAGGCGCTACCGGCGAATACCGCTCTGGCGAGGTAATGCACGAAGCACAATCAGATCTGGGGCCGGCCCGTGAGTATGTTGAAGTATTGGGCAGAAACGATTTGCTGGGCCTTATCAACGGTAACCCGCCATGGAATTTTTACAATTTTTATAAAATTACCAACTGGACAGGTTATTACCAGGTAATACAGGGAGCCAATATCCTGATATCTAAACTGGACGAAGGCATACCCGGAGTATCCACCACTGAGAAAAACCAATTTAAAGGCGAAGCGGCTTTTATACGGTCGCTGGCTTATTTCTTTATGGTACGGCTTTATGGCGATGTACCTTATTATACCGATGCTTTTCATTCCACGTCTTTACCCCGTGAAAACATGGTTTCGGTTTTAAATAAATGTATTGCCGACCTGAAGATATATAAAGACAACATGCCCTGGACTTACTCGGACCCAGCCCTGAAAGGGGTACGGGCAAGCAGGGGCAGCATCATCGCATTGATGATGAATATGAATATGTGGAATGCCGGTTTTGATAAGGCAAATGCCAATAAGTATTACCAGGAAACTGTCGATCTGGGCCAGGAGCTCATTAAAAGCAATGCTTACAGGTTATTGCCAATTGCAGAATGGGCCACGGTTATTAAAGGGCGTTCGGATGAAAGCCTCTTTGAATTTTACCGCAGCATTAACTATGGCGATGCAAACTCAAACATAGCACCCATTGGCGATATGTTTTTGCATTATCCCTACAAACGGCCGGAGTATACGCACAGGATAAGCTTTGCTTATTTCCGCGGAGAATATATGCAAAAACTATATCCCGGAACTGCAGATAAACGGGCGACAGTATGGTTTAATGAAGACATATATGCCGATAACGGAAAATTCATGATGCTAAAATTTGCTCAGAATGCATTTGCAACGGGCGAAGAAGATAGTAACCCCGATAATACTTTTATGATTTTCAGGTATGCCGGCGAAATTTTACTATGTGCCGAAGCAATGGCCGAATTAGGGCAGGATAATGAGGCAATAGCGTTGGTTAACAAAGTGAGGGACAGGGCCGAAGCTTCGCAATATTCCGGTTCGGGCGGCCAGGATCTGAAGGACTTTATCTTTTTAGAAAGATCACGCGAATTGATGGGCGAAGGGCATCATTATTTCGACCTGGTACGCACCCGCAGGATACTTAGCAGCGAGTGGTCATATAATGTATTAACGTTAGACAAATTTAACCGCGGTGCCTGGACATGGCCTATCAGCAGCGATGCTTTAACCAATAACCCTTTCATGACACTAAATGCCTATTGGGTAAACGGTGGTAATTAAAACATAGTTAATAGAATAATGATAACAATTATGAGAAATATAATTATTGTTTGTGCCGGTTTATTATTGGCACTTACCGGGTGTAAACGGGATGAGTACTATAGGGATGGAGGGAAAGCCAATCCCGATTATCCCGGAGACATGTTTCAATATTTAGAAGCAAAAGCTGTTCCGTTTGATACCATTGCGCAAATTGTGAAGTTAGCGGGACTTGAGAGTACTTTTCACCAAACTGATTTTACCTTTTTTGCCCCGGATGACGATGTTATAAAAAGAACAATCGGCAATGCAAAAACCCCGGGCTCGTTAAACCAGTTTCTGTTTGACGTAGGGCGCGATACGGTGAAAAGATTAGCGGATATCGATTCATTAATCTGGCGTAAATACCTGCAGCGCTATATGTTTAAAGGGATAAACCGGCTTAAGGATTATCCGCAGATCGACCTCGATCTTCAAAATCAATATCCCGGCGCCTTGTATTATTCATATAGTGGCGATGTATGCAACATCGGGGTTATTTACGGCGATGCGAACAAGGTTAGATACATAGGACCGCGCAGCCTCATCATCAGCTATGTGCTTGACATAAACAATGCCGAAAACGCGGTTTTTCGAACATACATATCGTCATCAGATATTAAACCGAAAAATGGGGTAGTGCACACGTTGCAGTATAACGGGGCATACTTTGGGTTCGATAAAAACGATTTCTTCACTGATGTTTACAATACAGGGCTTCATTCATCCAATTAAAATATTTGCGTTGATGTTTGATTAATAACGAATTGACATATGAAAAAAATCAGATACATAATAATACTTGCCATGGCAGCCTTAGTTATACAAAGCTGCAAAAAGACTAAGGAGACCTTTGAAGCTCCTTATGGCGACGGCAAGCCGCCGTTGGGCGTTTCTCTTAGCCGCGATGCATTACCAAGCCCATCATCGGGCGCGGTAGGTGCCGAAATTACTTTTAAAGCAACCGGCCTCCTGCCTTATAAGGATAAATTGAAATTTATGTTTAACGGCGAGGAGGGGCAAATTACAGAGGTTACGGCAACAGGTATCAAAGTAAAAGTTCCGCCGTTTGGCAGTAGTGGCATTACCTCAATAGCCATAGATGACCAGTTAGTGCTGGGGCCGTTGTTTAAGGTTAACGGACTTATTAACATCGATCCTTCCTTTAGGGCTACCTTGGGTGCAAATAACTTTGTAAGCCAGATATTTCCATTGGCCGATGGCCGGAACCTGGTAATAGGCCGGTTTACCAATTACGATAACAAGGGAATTATTACGCCGCTTAACCGGATTGTAAGAACATCATCCGATGGCGAGTTTGACCGTACATTCAGAACCGGTAAAGCAGCTAACGGTGCTTTAGCCAGGGTTATGCAGATAAACTCGAAGTTTATTATCGCGGGCGGCTTTAGCGGATATAATCAACGGACAGACAATATTAGTAACATAACCAGTTTAGGCGTTGATGGCAGTGTTGATACTATAGGTATAAAAGTATACCGGAGGCCTACACAAAAAGATACCTCGAGGGATACCACCAAATATTTTCCGAAATTTAATGGCGGTACAAACGAGTTTATAAACAGGGTTTATAATCATCAAAATAAGATACTGGCGACCGGCAACTTCAGGTACTATGTACACCGCACCTATCAAAAGCCCAATCACGACTTTACAAAAGATACGGTTATTGTAGATAGTACCGAAACAAGGCAGGTGCTCCGCTTTAACCTGGATGGATCATTAGATAAAACATTTCGTTTTAACGTGGCTGCCAATAAAGGCCTGCCGGCAGCAAACGGCCCAATAGATTCATATATGCACACAGATGCCGCGCTGATAGAGAAGCTTGTGGTTTTTGGAAGCTTTACAACATTTGATCAAACCCCGGCAGGCCGTATTGTGAGGTTAAATGCCAATGGTGGCATCGATAACACATTTAAAGCAGGCTTGGGGGCCGATAACGGCATATCATCCTTAACCTATAACACCGTTACAAAAAAATATCTCATTACCGGGGTATTCAGAACATATAACGGTAAGCCCGTGATAAGTATGGCATTACTTAACCAGGACGGTAGTCTTGATGAGTCATTTGTTCCAAAAGTATTCGAGGGCGGCTACCCGGCCTTTGCAAGACAACTGGACGATGGCTTAATAGTAGTTAGCGGCGGTTTTAAAAAATATAATAAGGTAACGCGCAACGGATTTATGGTACTTAACTCCAAAGGCGATCTTGCCGGTAACTATAACACTACAGGTCCGTTTTCGGGTGGTCTGTCAGATATCATTGAAACAAAATCGGCCGACGGAAAAAGGGCGTTATACCTGATAGGTGGATTCGACAGGTTTGACAACCAGCCGGTAAATAACATTATACGGGTAACCATTGAATAAATTAAAAAAGAAATTATAACTATAAAAAGATGGGGCAGAAGAAAAAATACCAGGGAATAGTGTTTGGAATAATGTGTTCCATACTGGCCATTGCGGTAATATCCTGTAATAAAGATTTTTTAAAGGCGTTGCCTGATAAAAATTATAGCGATACCACCAGCGTAGCCTACGGTCAACGCAAAGTGTTGTATTTGATTGTTGATGGGGCAAGGGGCGTATCAGTAAACAGCGCCAATGTGCCTAATATTAAAGCCTTATTGCCAAATTCCATTTACAGTTGGGTAGCATTAAGCGATCCTGATTCAACCAGGGATGTTAGTAATTGGGCCAACATGCTAACCGGGGTAAAAAAAGAAAAGCACTTGGTTTTAAACGATAATTTAACCGGGGCGAATTTGGCAAACTACCCGGTTGTGCTTCAAAGAATAAAGGACGAAAAACCTACCGCCAAAATGGTAGCATTTTCGTCTTCGGCAATCTTTAAAAATAATTTTACCACGGGGGCCACTGTAAGTGAATTGTTTGACACTGATGAGCAGATTAAAACAGCTGTTGTAAATGATATCAATACCGATACTGCAAGCTTGATTTTAGGGCATTTTAATGATATCGACGAGGCCGGCGCCAAATACGGTTATGATAACTCGGCTCCCCAGTATAAGGCCGCTATTGAAAAGTTTGATGGCCATGTAGGTGCTATAATGGATGCATTAAAAAAACGCAAGAATTATCAGAATGAAGAGTGGCTGGTAGTTATAGCTTCAAGTGGCGGTGGTAAGTTTGCCATACCGGCAAATCAAAACGACAACACAGTTTTTAGCAATACAGCGGCCAATACCTTTACTATTTATTATAGTACAAGGTATAAGCAACGCGTAATAGGAAAACCATTTACCGGAAACCGTTACTTAGGTAAAACAGTAAGGTTGTACGGTGAATCGGTAAGGGCTGAAATTGATACAGCTGATGTGTTTAACCTTGGCGATACTACCAAATTTACCATTGAGCTAAAGGTTAAGAAAAATGCGGATAAGTTTTTTTGGCCAAGCATTTTGGGAAAAAGGCGCGAGTGGTCAGCCGGGCACCCAAGTGTGGGCTGGGTAATTTACCTGGAAGATGCCTATTGGTACTTTGAAATGAGAGGTACAAAAGATGGCGATTACAGGCAATGCAGGGGAGCCGATTTGCAAAAAGGCAGATGGCATAACTTATCTGTTAAATGCGAGATCCGTGCGGGCAAACGCTTTATCAGAACATATACCGACGGTAATTTTAATAACGAAATGGAAATTACATCATCGGGAAGCCTTGATAATAATAACCCCCTGAAATTGGGTTTTTTAAACGGTAACGGACATGGTACACCAGACGTGTATGTAAGCGATATCAGGTTTTTTAAAGTAGATGTACCGGATGCGGTTATTGGCAATTACGCTTGCGAAACATCTATTTCAGAAGGGCACCCTTATTACAGTTTTCTTGCTGCCTACTGGCCGGGAACCGACGGGCAGGGCGATAAATTGAAAGATGTTGGCCCGCAGGCCCGTGATTTTCAATTAAAGGGAGATTATAAATGGGAAGATTTTAACGACCTGATATGCCCGCCGCCGGCCGAAGCGCTTGCTGTATTTGTGCCGCAAACAACAGATATACCTGCGCAAATAATAAACTGGTTCCGGATTCCTAACAGGCAAAGCTGGGGGCTTGATGGCAGAGTTTGGTTAGATCAGTAAAATTAATACACAATAAATTAATTGATGATGAAAAATTATATATACAGTATATTACTTGGGATAACCCTTATCACTGTTTCCTGTAAGCATAATAACCTTGACGACGTAGGTTTAATTAAAAATAATGCAGTAAGTATTTCTGGTGATGGTGTTGTTGTTGCGGGAGTAACAAAGGATAATGAAACGGTAAAGGTTCCGTTTAAAATATCACTGTCTGCGGCTGCAAGTAAAGCTTTTCAGGTAGGTATTACCCTTAATAGCGACACCGTTAATCAACTAATAGCCAACGGCACTTTAAAAAATACTATAGTATTATCTAATGGGGCTATTGATTATCCAAGTGTAATTAATGTGTCGTATGGTTCAGATACCGCTACGGGAGTTGCAATAGTAAGGCTTACAGCGCTTGAGGCTAATTATGGTAAAAATGTCGCATTTGCTTTTAAACTTACCGACCCCGGAAAAGGTAACCAGGTTAAAGCGTCCAAATCAAATATTATGGTTGTACTTAATACCAAGCAACTGATAGACGAAAAAGATATCCATTATCTTTCTATTGTAAATGGTGGCACTATTATGAGTGTTGATTATAAAAAGAATTACACTACTTCTCCGGCAGGCATTACCATACCGCTGATAGTCAATTTGTCCGGGCAGGCCGGTACTGCATTTAATGTGCACGTAAAGCTAAATACGGATACCATTAACAAGCTTGTAAGCAGCAAAATATTACCGGCTAATTCCATCAACTTAAGCCCGGCCAATTTTACTATTGATACCTTAATCAGGGTAAATTCAAATTCAAATACGGCTCAAATACGCCTACAGATAGGGTGGCCGGTTTTTGATGCCAATATCACGGCAAACAAAAAATTTGCGTTTGCAATAAGCTTAAGCGCCCCAACAAGGCATATTTTACACCCAACAAGCAGCAAAATAATTGTTTTGGTAGAGCCTACGGTTAATCTCGACAACAATTCATACATAACCGGTAATGGCACTGGCCTGAAAGCCGAGTATTTTTCAAACAATCAGCAACTTGATTTTGATGGGCGGGCGCCATCACTGGTAAGGATAGACGAAACTATTGATTTTGGCGGAGATTGGCTGCCCTCATCCATTGTCAGCAATGATAACTATTCATCAAGATGGACCGGCGAGTTTTTAGCCCCGGTTCGCGGCGAGTATATATTTTATCAAACACGCTGGGATGATGGTGCAAGGTTGTTTATTGATGGTAAAGCGGTTATCGATGATTTTACTACCCAATGGGACCTGCCAAGCAGATTTGCCAAAGTGACCCTCGAACGCGGAAAGCGATACAAGATAGAAGCAGACCACCGCGAAAATGTTGGCGGTCAACAGGCCAGGCTTGAATATGAAGTGCCATCGGCAGGCATAAACGGAAGACGGATTGTACCTAAAAGTCAATTATTTCCAGCACAGTAATCATTTATAACGATTAATAAAAATGCAAATGAAAAAGTTATTCAGCATTATATCAGCACTTATACTCATGGTAACGTTGTCGGTAGGATGTAAAAAGGATAAACCGGTAGATACTACCGTAGTTGAAGAACCTGTGCCCTTAACAGGCTTTACCGTGGCGAAGGCAGATAGTGTTGATTTTCTGAAATATCAGTTTACCAACACTTCAACCAATTATAAAGAGTTATTATGGCAATTTGGCGACGATAGCACTTCTGTTGAAAAGTCGCCGCTGCACAAATATGCATTTGAGGGCATATACCACGTAGTACTAACATCAAGAAACTCGCAGGGGCTTTCGTCGAGCCGGGAAATAATATTGAACGTAGCGGACCCTAATTTTGACAGAACAAAAGTTGGGGAAAGCTATTTTGCCACTATTGGCGGTACCCTTACTGTTTCGCGCGATAATGGCGGTGGCCCCAACTCAAACGAGGGGTCTTTAAAAGTGGTTGACGGTGATCCCAATTCAAAGTTTTTTCAATCCGGCTTTTCCGGCGACCTGGTGTTGAAGTATGAGCTTAAAACAGCTGCCCTTGCAGGGGCGTACACTTTGATAAGCGGTAATGATTCGCCCGATCGGGATCCTAAAACCTGGATATTACAAGGTTCGGAAGATGGGATAAAATGGATAAACTTACATTCGCGCACAGGGGAGTTGTTTTCTGGCCGCGCCCAGCGTAAATTATATCATTTCAATAATAATGTACCCTACAAGTTTTACAGGTTAAGCATCAAGGCAAATAACGGCAGCCGCGATTTTCAAATGGCCGAATGGACAGTAAATAAAAAGCAACCCTAAGTCTAAATATTTATGGTCGCGTTTTACTGACGCTGGACTTTTAATTTCATCAAACTAAATAAAGCAAAGTTGCGGTTGAAAAAACGGAAAATGCTTTGAGTGGCAAGACATTAAAAAGTGTCATTCTGGTTACGGTTTTTAATTTTTCAGGTATCGACGTTATGATAGATACAATTTTATTACAGGTTAAAATTGTGTTTATCATAACGCCTAAATCCGGTACTTAGCATTAAGAAATACTTTTGACTTGCAAAAGGCTCGGACGCTAATTGACAATTTGTTTACCCGAAATGGGTTACTGGAGCCATCTTTTATTGCCGAATCATAACCGTTAATTGTTAAGCATCTATAACCGCTCCGGATACACATCTTACTTAGCGCGGCGGTTAATTATTCATTTTTAAACGATAATAAATTTACAAATACATACCATTTAATGAGGACCGAAATCAATAAAATAAAAATACTTGGCTTTATAGGATGCCTTTTTGCCGGCATGTTGCTCAAAGCACAGGATCGAAAGGCGCCATCTTATCCATTGATCACACATAATACCTATTTTAGCATTTGGTCTAATACTGATAAGTTAAACGAGTCGCCTACAACACATTGGACGGGTGCCGAGCAGTCACTTTTAGGCCTGATAAACGTTGATGGCAATGTTTTCCGTTTTATGGGAATGGAAAGCCCAAATTATATAACCATTCTTCCTGCTTCAGATGAAGGCGCTTACCAGATGCAGTATACAGAAACGAAGCCCCGGGGAAATTGGAATTCACCTGAATATGCAGCTTCCGATTGGAAAACAGGTTCGGCACCAATTGGGGACGATATTAAAAACGTAAAAACCATTTGGCGCTCAAACGAAATATGGGTGAGAAGGTCGTTCAGGGTTTCCAATATGGCGGCAATTAATAAGCTTTTTTTAAAGATAAACCACGATGATAATATCCAGGTTTTTCTTAACGGGAAAAAGGTATATGTTAAAGAAGGCTGGACAAGTGATTTTCAATATATCGTGCTAAATGATAAAAATGTACTTAAGGACGGCGATAACACTATTGCTATACATTTAATGAATACTGCTGGCGGCAGGCATCTTGATTTTGGATTGGTTGACAGACAAAAAGATAAAGCTGGTAAAGTGCAGGTAACCAGGCAAAAAAATGTTGATGTAAATGCTACCCAAACCATTTATGATTTTAGCTGCGGTAAAATAGACCTGAAATTAACCTTTACCTCGCCGCTATTGATGAACGACCTGCAACTGTTTGCCAGGCCTGTGTCTTATATTACCTGCCGGGTTAAAGCAAATGATGGCAAAACACACCAGGTTAAGGTCTCCTTAAGCGCATCATCTAATATTGCTGTTTATAATCCGACCCAGGAGGTAACAACTCAAAAATACGCTACCAGTAAATTGTCGATTTTAAAAACGGGAACTATTGAACAACCGGTTTTGCAAAAAGCAGGTGACGACATGCGGATTGATTGGGGCTATTTTTATGTTGCTGCCCCCAAAACAAGCAATGCCATTCAATTTGTTACACCCGGAAAAGATGCCGCCAGCGCTTTTATAAAAGGTAATTATCAATCAACGGCTAAGCAAGGTAAAATGCTGGCATTAAATACCATTATACCTTTTGGTGCAGTTGGTAAAGCCCCGGCCGAAAAATTTCTCGAGTTGGGTTATGATGAGATTTACTCCGTTCAATACTTTAACAATAATTTGAGGCCATGGTGGAACGCTTCGGCAAAAGCAACTATTGAGGGGGAATTAACTGATGCCGCCTTGCAGTACAAAAATGTAATGGGTAAATGCGATGATCTTAATAAATCAATTTATGCCGATGCTTTAAAATCTGGCGGCGTGGAATATGCACACCTGTGTATGTTAAGCTACCGGCAAAGTATCGCTGCACATACGCTGGTTAAAAGTCCGCAAGGTGATCTGTTATGGTTGTCGAAAGAAAACAATAGCGGCGGTTTCATCAATACTGTTGATGTAACGTATCCATCAGCACCGTTATATTTAATTTATAATCCGGTACTGTTACAAGGGATGCTCAATGGCATTTTTTATTTTAGTGAAAGCGGAAAATATCCCCATCCATGGGCCGCGCATGATTTAGGAACTTATCCGTTAGCAAACGGCCAAACCTATGGCGAACCGATGCCAATCGAAGAATCTGGAAATATGATTATTTTAACAGCTGCAATTGCAAAAGCCCAGGGTAATGCAAATTATGCAAAGCTGCATTGGAAAACACTTAGCACCTGGGTTGATTATTTAGCAAAAGAAGGGTTAGACCCTAAGATGCAGTTATGTACCGACGATTTTGCGGGCCATTTAGCAAGAAATGCTAATTTATCTGTAAAAGCCATTGTGAGTATTGCCTGTTATGCACAAATGGCAGAAACGCTGGGTTATACCGAAATTGCCGGTAAGTACAGGGCCATTGCTGTTAACATGGTGCCTAAATGGATGGAAATGGCTGACGGGGGCGATCACTATGCATTAACTTTTGATGATAAAAGTACATGGAGCCAAAAATATAATCTGGTTTGGGACAAAGTTTTGAACTTAAACTTGTTCCCGCAAAAAGTATATGATACAGAAGTTAAATACTATTTAACTAAGCAAAATAAATACGGTATTCCGTTGGATAGCAGGAAATCTTATACTAAAAACGACTGGATTTTGTGGACCGCAACTTTTGCACCAACTCAGAATGAATTCCAGGCATTGATTCATCCAGTTTATAAACACGCAATTGAAACACAGTCAAGAGTACCTTTGAACGATTTTTATGACTCAAATACAGGCATCCGCGATAATTTTAAAGCCCGGAGTGTAGTTGGTGGTTTTTATATGAAAATGCTGGCTGATAAACTAAAAATGACGAAAAAGTAAATTGAAATAATAGCAGTAAATGAGATTGCTCTTTTTAATTTATTTCATAGGACAAATGTACCTGATAATTAATAGGCAAATTTATGCTTGCTAAGGATGGACTGGTCTGCCGATGCTAAAGCGATATTTCGTGTGAGGGTAAAAAACAATAAAACCGGTAATCCCCTGCGAGGTAAATTAGAAGTATTATTTGTGTACAAACGGTAGCCTTCGAGAGGGGCGGAGGGGGGGATACAAGCGAACGCTGGGTAACACACTCTTGCCGTGGCTAAATCCGGAGTACCCTCTCTTCAGAAAGGGCCTCAAACAATCGGATATTCTAACAAGGCGTCTTCACTTATTTTTAGCTGTATCCGGGCCGTAAAAAGTTGTTCCGCCAATTTGGGTGGTTACTTTTAGTTTTTGGGTGGTGGCAACTTTATTTTTTTTAACCAAGGCCAGGTATTTTTTTAAAATGGCTTTTTGCTGCGGCGTTCCTTCCTTTGCTATCAGGGTTAACTGGTCGTGAAAGGCATCTACAAACAGGGTGTCGTTGCCAAAATCTCCAAAACAGGCTATCTTTTTGGCATTAAGGTCGTCGGGCGTGTTTTGCCAGGATAGAATTTCAAGCTTATAAATGTGTTGTTTATTATCCCAAATGTACCCTACCCCAGCGTCGCCTTTTACTAATGGGATATCCGGATTTGCACACCATGCACAATCGCCATCTTTTACAGCCCCGGGAAAAAAGCTGTAAACATAATTAACGTCCAGTCTGTCTGATTCGTCGCCGCTGAACTCAAAGCTTGTGGTTACTGCCTGGTTCATATAAAGCCCCCAGCCATAAATATGAACATCATTAAGCAGGTTAAGGCATTTGTAAACCTTGTTATTTATCAGTTTGTAAAAAGTGTAACCATCTTTAAAAATTCCCGAGCCATGTTCATATACCCGTTTGAAATAAAAAACTTTATTTTTTGAAAAGTTATCCGCGATAGAAAGACTTGGCGATGAATAAAATGTATCGATATCTTCAAGGTAAAGCAGGTACCAGTTGCCATTTATCTGCTTAAAAACACAAAGGTAGGGCGACGTAATATCCCAGCCCAATAAACAAATCATTTCATCGCCCGGTTCGCCATCAAGGTTGGCAAATATTGGGTTGAAAACTCTGCCGTAGCCTTCATCAACATGTTGGGCGTGCGGATTAACAAGTGAATCAGGTTTAATGAAGCCTTCAAACTGGGTAAGCAAAGGTTTAATATTTCGGGTGTAATCAAAATGCCGCACTTTCTCTATCCAGGCCGTTGGTATAGCTATCCTCACATTATAATCATCGTGCCGGCTGGTGTCCCGGTAAATATTTTTCTCCGGCTTTGCGGGATTATTGTCATGACGGCCGCAGCCAAAAAACAAGGGAAACAGAAGCAAAATAATAGCAAAAAAGCGGCGCATGGTTAGGTTGGTATTTGGGTATTAATTTAAGGAATAAGTGCCGCATTTATTTAATAAACCTGAAATATTACACCATCTGCTAAGCCCTCAACCGGGGCTGTTCTCCTGGGCGTTCCGCTTTAGGTCGTGCTTTCTCCTTATACTTACAAGGGCTAAAGCCACCTGCCCTATATTCGGTACAATCACTAACGTGAAATTGAGTTGATAAATGAACTTTGAGTAAGCTGCTAATTCGGTTTAGCGCAACGGCTGGCTATCACCGGATGTGCTTAGAAGCCATAGATATGGTTGCTAATTCGGTTTAGCAATATAACGCTAAATCCGGAGCACCCCTCTCGAAAGCTACAGCGTGTGCACATCTAAGCTTATAGCGTCGAGAAGATATAAGCATCAAACGATACCTTGTTTTTATTGGCTGATAGTGGTTAAATGATCCAGGTACCAGAGGGACTTGCATTGGCCACAACAGGCACAAATATTTGGATGCTTCTAAATTGTACGATCAGTTTAATGTTAACCATGTTTAAATTTAAAATACTGATTATCAAATATTTAAAAAAAATAAAATTAAAATGTGTTAAGTTATGTTAACCCAATTAGATGCGTTTACCCTGTACTTTTAGATCACTTTTTTACAAACTCATCTTTTTCCCTATATTTAATCCCAAACCCGCGCTACATGAAAAAGCTGATCTTATTCATACTCCTTATCTCTCCATTTTTTGCAAACGCCCAAACATTCAGGGTAAACATCGATCCTTCGCTTGGCGAAAGCAAAGAATTGGATGGCAGGCTGTTATTGTTGTTATCAAAAAACAACAAAGCCGAGCCCCGTTTTCAGGTGAGTGACGGTGCCGAATCGCAGCTGGTTTTTGGGATGGATATCAACGGGTGGCAACCTGGTACCAGCCAATTAATAGATGTACAGGCTTACGGTTATCCGCTGGAGCGTTTGAAGGATGTGCCTGCCGGCGATTATTATGTGCAAGTGCTGTTACATAAATACGAGACCTTTCATCTTAAAACCGGCCAAACCGTAAAGCTGCCGATGGATAGGGGCGAGGGCCAGCATTGGAATATGGCGCCTGGCAATATATATTCGGCCCCGGTCAAAATTTATTTCGACCCGGCTGTTTCTAACGAATTAACGCTTAATATCAGCAAGGTTATCCCGCCTATAGAAGCGCCTAAGGATACTAAATACATCAAACACATCAAAATCCAAAGCAAACTGCTGACCGAATTTTGGGGCAGGCCGATGTATCTTGGTGCAAACATATTGATACCCGCAGGTTTCGACGAGCACCCTAATGTGAAATATCCCCTGGCTATTTTCCACGGGCATTTCCCTGCCGACCTGGAAGGTTTCAGCACTACACCGCCCGACCCGAATTTGAAACCCGATACTTCGGCGCGTTTTCATATCACAGGCTATAACAGGATAGTGCAGCAGGAGGCCTATGATTTTTACAAACAATGGACAGGGCCTGCCTTCCCGCGGGTGCTGGCCATCGAAATTCAGCATGCCAACCCGTATTATGACGATTCATATGCCGTAAACTCCGCCAATCTTGGTCCGTACGGCGATGCGATAACTTACGAATTGATCCCCGAGATTGAAAAGCAATTCAGGGGGATAGGTAAAGGATGGGCCAGGTTTATGTATGGTGGCTCCACAGGTGGCTGGGAAGTACTGGCCGCGCAGGTTTTTTATCCCAACGAGTATAACGGCTGCTACGCCGCCTGCCCCGACCCGGTAGACTTTCACCACTACATGACCATCAACCTTTATGGCGATAAAAACGCCTATTTCCTGTCGTCAGATTTTAAGCAAACACCTCGCCCCGAAGAACGCGACTACCTGGGCCATGTAGGATCGACCATGAAGGAGGTAAACCAAAGCGAACTGGCAATAGGTACACGCAGCCGCAGTGGCGGCCAGTTTGATATCTGGGAAGCCGTATTTTCGCCCATGGATAAGGATGGCTACCCCAAACGCATTTACGATAAAAATACCGGCGCTATAGATACTTCGGTTGCTGCCTACTGGCGCGAGCACTTTGATCTTACGCACATCATCCAACGCGACTGGCCAAAAATCGGCAACAGCCTGAAAGGTAAAATTCATATTTACGTAGGCGATATGGACACCTACTACCTCAACAACGCCGTTTACACCGCCGAAGACATGCTCAAAAAGCTCAATAACCCCAACTGTAACTGCGAAGTTGACTACGGCGACCGTGCCGAACATTGCTGGAACGGCGACCATACCCAACCCAACTACATCAGCCGCCTGCGCTACCACCAAATGTTTATCAAAAAATGGGCTGCCGAGGTTAAAAACAGAGCACCAAAGGGAGCGGATTTGAAGAGTTGGAGGTATTAATAGGATAAAATGCAATTTACCCAATAGCTATGTTTAAACACTCCATACCGGCAATACTATTATTTAGCCTTACTTTTTGTTTGGCGGCCACCTTGCCCAATAAACACAGACACGGTAGCAGGCCATCCGATAACAGCCCTATGGTAAAACCACTGCCCCGGATAGCCATTTGCGGACTGGGTATCGAGTCGAGTACGTTTTCGCCGGCACTAACGGATGAAGCCGCTTTTCATGCCAAATACGGGGCTGAAGTTTTTAGTTCGTACCCATTTATGGCTGCCGACTCGCCTTTGCGCAAGAGTGCGGTTTGGTTCCCGGCTTTGATGGGCAAAAGTCTGCCCGGTGGGGCGGTTACCAGGGCTGCTTATGAGTCGCTGGTTGGTAAAACTTTAGATTCGCTTAAAAAACACCTGCCTTATGACGGGTTGTATTTTGATATTCATGGCGCCATGAGCGTTGTGGGATTGGATGACCCCGAGGGCGACCTAATAACCAGGATAAGGAAAGTAGTGGGCACAAAAACGCTTATCTCCACATCTATGGACCTGCACGGCAATGTTTCCTGGCGGCTGGCCCAAAATACCGACCTGATTACCTGCTACCGCATGGCCCCGCATGAAGATGCCATGCAAACCAAACAGCGGGCTGTTGAAAACCTGATCAGCCGGATTGAAACCGGTAAAGGAAAACCGGCGTTCAAGGCCTATATCTCTATCCCTATTTTACTGCCCGGCGAAAAAACAAGCACCCGGATTGAACCCGGTAAAAGCATATACAAGGCTGTAGCCCCGGCTTCGGTACAGCCGGGCGTCATTGATGCCGCCATTTGGATTGGCTACGCCTGGGCCGATGAGCCGCGCAACCACGCCGTAGTAATGGTAACCGGCGACGATAAAGCCGTAGTAACAGCCGCCGCCGAAAAGCTGGCCCAAAACTTTTGGGATGCCCGCAAAGCCTTTGAATTTGTAGCACCTACAGGTACTTTAGCAGAATGCCTTGATAAGGCCGTAGCCAGCCCAAAGCATCCATTTTACATCAGCGATTCGGGCGATAACCCAACCGCAGGCGGGGCAGGAGATGCTACCTGGACGCTGACACAGATATTGGCCCGGCCCGAGTTTAAAACCGATGCAGGTCCATCGTTGCTGTATGCATCCGTCCCTGCGCCGCAATTGATCAAAAGCGCCATTGCCGCGGGCGTAGGCGGCCATGTGGATGGTTTGGCCGGCGCAGCAGTTGATGCCCGTTTTGCACCGCCCGTAAGGCTATCGGGTACGGTAGAATCTATCCAATACGGCGATAAGGATGCTGAAGTGGAGGCCGTGATAAAAGTGGGCAGCGTACACGTGATCGTCACCCAAAAACGCAAGCCATATCACAAAGAAATTGACTTTACCCGCCTGGGCTTAAACCCCCGCACCGCCGGTATTGTGGTAGTGAAAATTGGCTACCTTGAGCCCGAACTATATGCCATGCGCGCCGATTGGCTGCTGGCCATAACCCCCGGCGGGGTTGATCAGAACATCGAACGTTTGCCATACCATCGCATCAAGCGCCCCATGTTCCCGCTGGATAAGGACATGAAAGACCCGGATTTGAAAGCGAAGCTGGTGCCGGCGGCGGGTGAATGAATTGGATATATCTATGAGATAAGTTTTGTATATTTGGTAAAAGATAAACTAAAGATGGAAACGGTTTTGCTTCAGATAAATAACAATAAAGCTTACAAACTGATCGAAGATCTTGAGGCTTTACATATTGTTAAGGTTCTTGAGAAAAGTAGTAAGCCAAAACAAAAACTCTCCGAACGATTTGCCGGCTCACTCAATCTTTCTAAAGAGGAATATAACAACTTTCAAAACTCAATCGAACAAGGTAGAAACGAGTGGGAAAGGGATATTTAATAGATTCTAATGTGGTAATAGGGTATTTAGATAATAAATTACCTGAATCCGGCATGAAATTCATGCATGCAATAGTTGACGAAACTCCAAATATCTCAGTAGTTACTAAAATTGAAGTCCTTAGGTTTAATACGTCTGACGATGTTTATAAGACATTACACGATTTTGTTTCAGAAAGCATCGTTTTTGAAATTAATGATCAGGTTGTAGATAAAATGATAACCATATGTAAAGGCCAGCGCATTAAACTCCCTGATGCTATCATTGCAGCTACAGCCATCGTTGGTGATCTGACATTGATCACACGCAACACCTCTGATTTTAAAAATATTACAGATTTGGAGCTTTTAGATCCATGGAAGCAATAACTTTCATCCCTTGATAATATATGTAACTCAATTCAATGAAAACAACCGTACTCATATCCCGCTTGTTGCTTGGCTTTTTATACCTGGTGTTTGGCCTCGATTATTTCCTGCATTTTATACCGTACCAGCCATTACATACCGGTGCGGCGGGTGCTTTCATCGCCGGGTTAAAGGGTACCGGGTACTTTTATCCTATTCAAAAAGTGATACAGATAACAGGCGGCTTGTCGCTGCTCACTAACCGCTACGCGCCCTTTTCGGCGGTGGTGCTGTTCCCTATCAGTTTAAATGTGTTGTTGTTTCACACCTTCCTGGTGCCGTCAGGTTGGCTGATGGGCGTTTTTTTGGTGGCCCCAAACCTGCTTTTGGGCGTTGGGTACTGGAAGTACTATAAGACAATGTTTGTTGCAAAGGCGGTGGTGTAACAGCTTAGTTAATACATTTCATTAAATCGCTTCTAATCAGCAATCTCAGCAGCAAAAAACACGGGCCGATTGCTTGTTTGTATCCATCAAATACGCTAAATTCGTTCATGACTAATAATCGACGCAGTTTTATCAAACAGGCGGCCGTACTAACCGGCGCTTTTTCGGCTACAAGCTTGTTTAACCAGGCGCATGCCGCCGACTGGACATCAGCATTAAACAGGGTAAGCCGTTTAACGCCGCAAGAGGTAGCGCAGGACGAGGACTTTTGGGGCGTTATTCAGCGGTCGTACTCGGTGAGCGCCAATATCATCAATCTGAACAATGGCGGTGTGTCGCCATCGCCAATTGTGGTGCAGCAGGCTGTAGAGCGCTACAATCAGCTTACCAACGAAGGTCCGTCGTACTTTATGTGGCGCATCCTTGACCAGGGACGCGAGCCATTGCGCGAAAAACTTGCCTTGCTGGCCGGTACGCTGCCCGATGAAATTGCCATAAACCGTAACGCTACCGAGGCGTTAAATACCATCATCTTTGGCCTGCCCTTAAAAAGCGGCGATGAAGTGATTGGGGCAAGGTTAGATTATCCACACATGGTACAGGCTTATCGCCAGCGTGCCCTGCGCGAAGGCATAGTTTACAAACAACTCACATTCGACTTTCCGATTGAGAATGACGAGCAGATTGTAAAAGCTTACCAGGATGCCATCACCTCCAAAACAAAACTGATACACGTTACGCACATAGTGAACTACGTAGGCCAAATTATGCCCGTGCGCAAAATTTGCGATATGGCGCATGCCCGGGGTATCGAGGTAATTGTCGACGGAGCCCATTCCTTCGGGCTGCTCGATTTTAAGATTCCCGATTTAAATTGCGATTACTTTGGCACCAGTCTGCATAAATTCCTGTCGGCACCTATAGGTAGCGGCATGATGTGTATTAAAAAAGAAAAGATAAGTAAAGTAATGCCGCTTTTGTGCGATGATAACCCGCAGGGGCCTGATATCCGCAAGTTTGAAAACCTGGGCACCCGTAGCTTCCCGATAGAGCAGGGGATAGGCGAGGCCATCAACTTTCAGTTGGCTATTGGCAGCAAACGTAAGGAGGATCGCATCCGTTATCTTAAAAATTACTGGGCTACCAAAGTACAGCACCTGCCCAAAGTAAAGCTGCATACCTCGCTAAAACCCGAATACTCCTGCGCTATCTGCGGCATATCTATTGATGGCATGACTCCCGCGCAACTGGATGCCGCGTTGTTTAACCAGTATAAAATTCACCAGGTATCTATCGTGTTTGAAAACGTAAGCTGTGTGCGCATAACCCCGCACGTATACACTACCCTTGCCGACCTTGATAAGCTGGTAAAAGCAATTACAGAAATAGCCGGCAAAGCCACCTGATATTAGGTTAATCATGATAGTCCTTAGTCGAAAGTTTTAAGTTCTAAGTCGCTGTCTAAAATTAAAAATCAGGCCGCCGTTACGAGGTACATATCAGGATGATCCTGAAAAAAGCAGGGATGGCATGTTGGCTTTAGAGCCTCACAACAACCATGTCATTGCGAGCGAAGCAATCGCGAACTCTGCAAGTACACCCCGTATATTTCGCGATTGCTTCGTACCTCAATGACGGTAGTTTAGGACATTCGTTTAACTATATCCGTTAAGTCAAAAAGAATAATGTCCTTTTAACTCAATATTCAGTACTGCTCACTTGACCCCAACAATTGTTTGGGTACCAAAGGACGGAATAAAAAAATCCGGTTAACATTTGCTGTAGAAACTGTAACATTTGTGGCATTAAAAAAAAGGGCAATCGCATAGTTTTACGCCATAAACCGTAATTCCAGGTTGCCAATAATTTAAATGTATCAAATGCCGGTTCCTAATGTGATGCGCGAAACTACGTCCCTTAATATGGGCGATTGTTTTTCGATATTTTCGAAAGTAAAGGAGAAGTTTGATTTTCCTTTACATTACCACAACGAATATGAGTTAAACCTGATCATAAATGCCAAAGGCGCCAAACGCATTATTGGCGATAGTATAGAAACTATTGACGATATCGAGCTGGTGTTTATCGGCCCAAACGTTTACCACGGCTGGTTTACGGGCGAATGTACCAGCGAGGCCATTAATGAGGTTACCATTCAGTTTCATACTGATTTATTTGATGAAAAGTTTTTGCAACGTAACCAGTTGTTTTTTATCAAAAGCATGTTTGAAAACGCCCGGCGTGGCCTTGTTTTCTCGTATGAAACCACCCGCGATATCACCCGGCGTATATTAAACCTTAGCAATAAAGATGGCTTCAACTCGGTGGTGGAACTGCTTGCGATACTGCATACCCTATCTACATCCAAAAATATGCGGATGCTATCTGATCCTGGCTTTTCGGACGAAAAATTCAGGTATACCAACGGGCGTGTTGATAAGGTTTTTGATTATATGAAAACCAATTTCGACAAGCGTTTAACACTTGCCGAAGTAGCCACGGTTGCCAACATGCCCGAGGCCTCGTTTTGCCGGTTCCTGAAAAAAAATACCGGCAAATCGTTTATTGAAAGCCTTAACGATATCAGGCTGGGCAATGCATCCCGTATGCTCATAAACACCACGCACTCTATTGCCGAAATTGCCTATCAATGCGGCTTCAATAATATTTCAAACTTCAACCGGATTTTTAAGCGCAATAAGCTATGTGTCCCTAAAGAATTCAGGAAGGCATACACGCTTGGTGCCAGGGTAAGTTAATACCATTTTAATAATTAAATATATTGATGTTAATATAACACTTATTATGTAATTTTATAAATCCTATAAACCGGATTATTAAACCCCGCAATCGATTGTTGGTAATTGCTAAATAATGAGTTTTAAAGTTTATATAACATTTATATTTCTTGTTTTTACCCATCAGTGGCTATCTGGCCAAAGTCGCTTATATAAATTTTCGCGGTTAGATATTACCGATGGCTTATCTGATAATCACGTCAATTGTATTTTTAAAGACGAAAAAGGGTTCATGTGGTTTGGCACAAACTCGGGCCTGAGTAGGTATGACGGGTTTAAATTTAAGGTTTTTAAGCACGAGGCCGATAATCCTAATTCGCTAAGTGAAAGCTTTGTTTCGCGCATCAGCGAGGGGCCTGATAAAAAGCTGTGGATATTTACGCACAGCAACATTAGTATTTATGACCCCGCGACCGAAAATTTTGCTATTAACGTTGCCGATGAGCTTAGGCGTTATAAAATTATAACCAGTGATGTAACACTCATACGAAAGGATAAAGACGGCGGCTTTTGGTTTATTACTAAAAATAAGGGCGTGTACAGGTATAACCCGGCTGATGGTTCTACGTCGTTTTATTGCACATCATCCTTTTCAAAAACCATTTTGCATTCAGATGCCATAATGGATGTGGCGGTCACAAAAAACAATGCCGTTTGGTTAATTTACAGCGATGGTATTATCGACTTGTTAGATACCCGGTTAAATAAGATCATCAAGCGTTTTGATGGGCTGGCTAAGGCTAATTTGTATAAACTGGAATCGTACACGCTGGCAGTTGATAATAAAAGTAACCTGTGGATTTATTCGGCTGCGGGGCCTTTTGGCACCTACTGCTTTAATACCCAAAATTATTCGCTATTACACTTTAGTAAAGATACGCCCGATGGCCGGCTAAACTCCAACATTGTAAATACCGTAATACAGGGCGATGATAATAAAATATGGATAGGAACAGATCATGGCGGCATCAACGTACTTGATCCGGTAACGCATAAAGTAACCTACCTGGTAAATAAAGAGGATGACCCGCAATCTATCAGCGGTAACAGTGTTTTCTTATACCGGGACGATGCGGGCATTGTTTGGGCGGGTACTTTTAAGCAGGGCATAAGTTATTACCACAAGGCTATTATGCAATTTCCGGTTTACAGGCATTTATTAACAGATAAAAACAGCCTGCCCTATGAGGATATTAATGCTTTTGCCGAAGAACGGAACGGTAATTTATGGATAGGTACAAATGGAGGTGGCCTTATTAATTTTAACCCGGAGACAAAAAAATATACCCAGTTCAAGCACGATGCTGCAGATCCTAATAGTTTATCAATCGATATTATCATAAGTTTATACGTTGATCATGAAAATAAACTTTGGATAGGCACCTATTTTGGTGGGCTGGATTGTTTTGACGGTAAAAAGTTTACCCATTACCGCCACAGCGATAAAGATAAAACCACCATTACCGACGACCGGGTTTATACCATAATTGAAGATGCTGCCCGGAATTTATGGGTAGGAACCTTTGCAGGCGGATTGAATGTGCTTGACCGTAAAAGCAATACTTTCCGCCATCCCGAGTATAAAATGGTATCTGATTATACCGCTTTTTTTTACAGGGACAGGCAGCAAAATATTTGGATAGGCCGCGATAAAGGCGTTGATGTGATAGAGAGCAAAACAAACCGGGTGCGGCATTACTATTATCAGCCTAAAAAACCAAACAGCCTTGCCGGCAGCGATGTAAATGTAATTACCCAGGATAGCCGCGGATTAATGTGGATTGGCACAAAAAGTGGTTTAAGCATACTTAATACCCAAACCAACACATTTTTAAATGTAGATAAAGGCATGGGTTGGCCGGTAAACAATGTGTCGAACATTTTGGAAGATAACCAGGGCCGGATGTGGGTAAGTACAACCAATGGTCTTTCAAACATCAGCTTAACGGCGGCAGGCGGTCAATATAAATTCCAGGTTGATAATTATAACGAGGCAGATGGCTTACAGGCCCGTGATTTTAATTTATATGCCGCAACAAAGCTGAGGAACGGGCAAATGGCATTCGGCGGCGCACATGGGTTTAATTTATTTGCCCCGGCAGTAATAAACACCCTTAAACCCAATCCCAAACTGGTATTTACTGATTTTAGGTTGTTTAACAAAAGCGTAGCCGCCGGCGATTCGGTAAAGGGCAGGGCTGTGCTAAACAAAGCCATAGCAGAAACAGAATGGGTAACCCTTAACCATAATGAAAATGTATTTGATATAGAGTTTGCTGCCAACGAGTATTTTTACCCCAATAAAATAAGTTACCAGTATACCCTTGAAGGCTTTGATAAAGGCTGGATCACGTTCCCGGCCAACAGCCACAGTGTTACCTACACCAATCTTGACGGTGGCGATTATACTTTTAAAGTAAGGGAATTAAATACAGCTAAAGAGATCTCGCTAAAAATTACGGTTCAGCCGCCTTTTTGGAAAACACCAATAGCATACATTGCTTACATGCTGCTTGCACTTGGGCTGTTGTTTTACATCAGGCATCGCGGTATAACCAAACTGGAGCGGCAATTTGAATTTAAACAGGCCGAGATAGAGGCTGAAAGAAAACTTGCCAGCCAGCGCGAAGAAGCGCAGCGCATGCACCAGCTTGATTTAATGAAGATTAAATTCTTCGTTAACATCAGCCACGAGTTTCGTACGCCATTATCATTAATCTTATCGCCAATTGATGACCTTATCAAGGTATCTGATAACCCCGATCAGCAGCACCATTTAACCATGATTAAGCGCAATAGCAAGCGCTTGCTTAACCTGGTTAACCAGTTGATAGATTTCAGGAAAATGGAGCATAATGAATTAAAGCTTTCTTTAAACAAGGGTGATATTATTCAATTTATAAAAGAAGTTTCCTCGTCATTTACCGATGTGGCCCATCAAAAAAAGATTCAATACCTGTTTGAGAGTGAGTTACATTCATTTATAACCAAATTTGACCAGGATAAAATAGAAAGGATCCTGTTTAACCTGTTGTCAAACGCGTTTAAGTTTACACCGACAGGCGGCAGCATCAGCGTAATTTTAAATACCCCGCAGGTTGCTAATTTACCGGCCGATAAAAGGATGCTCGAAATCAGGGTAATTGATACAGGTATCGGGATCTCGAAAGAAAATCAGGAGATGATTTTTGAACGGTTTTTCCAGGATGATATCCCCGAAAGCCTTTTAAACCAGGGCAGCGGAATTGGTTTATCAATTACCAAAGAGTTTATAAAAATACATGGAGGAACTATCAGGCTGGAAAGCGAACCCGAATACGGCAGCTGCTTTATTGTAAGCATACCATTTGAAGGTAAAACCGAGAAACTGACGCTTGCGCCGGCAATACAGGAAAACAACACCCTGCCGACTTTAAAAAACACCGAAGGCATACAGGGTTCAAATAAAAAACCAACAGTTTTGTTGATTGAAGACGATGACGATATGCGTTTTTACTTGAAAGAGAACCTAAAAGATCATTTCCACATTATTGAGGCCGTAAATGGTAAAGAGGGCTGGCAGAAAGCGCTGGCCCTGCACCCCAAATTAATAGTGAGCGATGTAACCATGCCCGAAATGAATGGTTTTGAATTGTCACGAAAACTAAAGGGAGATAGCCGTACATCGCATATCCCCGTTATATTGCTAACCGCTATGGCTGGCGAAGACGACCAACTGGTGGGCTTGGAATGTGGGGCTAATGACTATATTGTTAAGCCATTCAATTCCGGAATCCTGCTGTCCAAAATCAATAATTTATTGCTGATGCAGCAAACGTTTAAAGAAACCTATCAAAAGCAGGTTGATATTCAATCGCAGGATGTGGTGGTGGTATCTGAAGACGAAAAATTCCTGAAAAACGCGCTCGATTTTATCGAGCAGAATATTACCAAACCCAATTTCTCGGTAGAAGAGTTGGCCAGGCACCTGGCGCTGAGCAGGGTATCCCTTTACCGTAAATTATTAAACCTTACCGGTAAAACGCCGGTTGATTGTATCCGCACCATCCGTTTGCAACGGGCAGTACAGTTGCTGGAGAAAAGCAAGCTAAGTATTGCCAATGTGGCTTATGAAGTGGGCTTTAACAATGCCGCTTATTTTGCAAAGGTGTTTAAAGAAGAGTTTGGCATGCTGCCATCTGAATATATTGCCGAGCTGAAGAATAAGGAGCATGAAGATATTTTAGCTTAACCAATAACACAATTGATACCGGTAATTGATAAAATTGTTAATTTGCGCATCATGAGGATATTTAAAACCCCGTTCCTGGTAACATTATTTTTTAGCTTTTTGCTGGCAGCCGGTGCGCAAACAAAAGCTGTAAATAACCCGGTTGTTAAAGGCTATTACGCCGATCCTACTATAATTAAAGATAACGGCCTTTTTTATATCTACGCCACCATTGATCCCTGGGGAGGCAACGAGTTGGGTGTTTTGGTGACCAAAGATTTTGTGACCTTTAAAACGGAACATATTAACTGGCCAACTAAACAAGCCTGTACAAGCCCAACGTCCAATAATTCTATGGTATGGGCGCCGTCTATCCGGAAGGCAGCCAATGGCAAGTATTACCTGTACGTAGCAGTCGGCAGCGAGTTGTGGGTGGGGGTAAGCAGCCACCCGCTTGGCCCGTGGAAAAATGCGAAAGCCGACAATACACCCCTGGTTGCAGGCAATAAATACCCGGGCGTTCATAATATCGATCCGGATTGCTTTATTGACCAGGATGGGCAGGCCTATTTATACTGGGGATCGGGCTTTAAATGGGTAAACGGCCATTGTATGGCGGTAAAGCTTAAAAAAGACATGGTCACTTTTGATGGCGAACCAAAGGATATTACGCCGCCCCATTATTTTGAAGCCCCGCATATGGTTAAGCGCGGCGGCTTGTATTACCTGATGTATTCATACGGTAAAGCAATTGATGCCACCTACCAGGTACGCTATTCGGTAAGTAAAACACCCTTTGGTCCATGGACAGAAGGTGAGTACGACCCTATACTGGCAACCACACCAGATAGCACAACAGTTGGGCCCGGCCATCACACGGTGTTTCAGCAAAACGGTCAATACTATATTTTATACCACCGCATCCATCCCCAAAATAAAGAATATGTATTGCGCGAGCTTTGTTTAGATAGCCTGAATTTTGACAAGCAAGGCAATATTTTAAAAATTAAACCCTCGAAGTTGAGCCGTTTTTAAGTCTTGAGTTGGAAGTTCTGAGTTGGAAGTCTTAAGAAGCTATTTGAATAATTTAAACTACCGTCAGTGGGAGTAACCAACAGGTAAAACCTAAAAAAATGGGGATGACGCTGGCTTATGCATATAATTGGAGTGTCACCCTGTCGAAGGGGCGCGCGGAGAGGCCTTTGCCCGCTATGCTTCGACAGGGTTACACATGACATGTTGTTAATACCCCTTTGTCATTCTGAACGGAGTGAAGAATCTGTTAACCGACATGCCTCGCCGACGGAAAAGTTCGCGAATAGATCCTTCACTACGTTCAGGATGACAGTTCTCTTATTGTTGTATGTGATTCCCCCCTTCAGAATTTCACGAAATTTTACCACTCAGCATGACAGCCTTTTCTAATAGTCATTCTACATCTGGCAGCTTAGCCCCCCACTATACGGTCTGACCTCCCCGAAATCAACACTTATCTCACAATCTGTCTTTACTGCAAATTACAGCTATAACGCCTGTATCAAAAGTTGTATCGGTTTGGTGCTTATGGTATTTTTTTGACCATTAATACTCAGTATTCTGTTTATATATTTGATAATCAATGTGTTAAATGTGTGTAACATTTGTTGTATCAATTTAAACATAAGTAGTACAATCGATTGTGCGGGTTGTATAGTTTTGGTATCAAGGTTCGGTGAATTTTTGCCGACATGAAAAAAGCTGAACCGCTTCGATCGCAAACCAATTTTCAAAATCTAATAATTAATGTATGAGAGGAAAACTACACATCAAAAAGTTTGTGGCTTTAATCTGGATCAACTTAGCACTTATGCTGGTAAGTATGTCTGGATATGCACAAAGCAAAATTACCGGTAAGGTAACCGGAGCCGATGACGGGCTGCCAATACCGGGCGTTACCGTTAAAGTAAAAGGCGGCGCAGCCGTAACAAGTACCAATACCGAAGGTACTTATTCAATTACAGCAGGCAGCAATGCTACATTAATATTCAGCTTCATTGGTTACACAAGCCAGGAGGCGGTAGTTGGCGGTAACACAACAGTAAACGTAAAATTATCTCCCGAAAATAAAGCGCTTAATGAGGTAGTTGTTGTGGGTTACGGTAGTGCCAAACGCAGCGATGTTACCGGTGCAATTAGTTCCGTTAACGCTGCAACTATCGCAAAAGTACCCGTTACATCGTTAGACCAGGCTTTACAAGGCCGTGCGGCTGGTGTACAGGTTACTAATAACGATGCTTCGCCGGGTAGTAACATTACGGTGTTAATACGTGGTACAGGTAGCTTGGCCAGTGGCGGTAACACACCGTTATATGTGGTAGACGGTTATCCTATAAATGCAGGTGGCATCAACAACATCAACCCAAGCGATATCGCATCTATAGATGTACTGAAAGATGCTTCGGCAACAGCTATTTACGGTGTTAGGGCAGCCAATGGCGTGGTTATGGTAACCACCAAAAAAGGTAAAAAAGATGGCGGCGCGCAGGTTGAGTTTAACGCTTACAACGCGTTTCAAAGCAAACCTAAACAATACGATTTGCTAAATGCCCAACAGTTTGCCACCCTGGCCAACGATGTAGCAGCCAATGACCCCAACAAACACTTTACAACATTGGCCAATTGGGCCAGCCCATCGTCGTTAACCAATGCCGATTGGCAAAATGCTATTTACCGTAGCGGTTTAACCCAAAATTATGATTTGGCTATACGTGGTGGTAACGAAAAAGTACAATCATCAACATCTATAGGTTATTATGATCAAAAGGGTATTGTGCTTGGCTCTTACTTCAAAAGGATCACCGTAGGTGAAAATTTAGATTATCAGCCAACAAAATGGCTTAAATCTGCAACCAGTGCCAAATACTCTTACCAAAATTTAAATAACCCATTCGGTACCGGTAATTTAGGTAATATAAACCAGTTGCCACCAACACTTGATGGCGGTAATAAATTAACCAGCCAGATTAAGGATGCTAATGGCAACTACGGTTTTTTTAACCCTATTTATACTTATGTGGCCAAAAATAACAACCCTATCTACTCAATCGAGACCAATAAGTATAAAAATATAAACAACTACTTTTTGGTTAACTCATCATTAGAAGCTACTATTTTTGATGGCCTTAAATTTAAAACCAACGGCGGTATTACTTATACCGGTTACAACGGTTCTTATTTCCAGCCTTCAGATAGCCGTAAAATTGATCAGTATGGCGCTGCTGCCGGTGCATCGGGTACAGCTTTATATTCGCAGCATATCAACAGCACTTTTGACTGGTTGTGGGAAAATTACCTGTCGTACGACAAAACATTCGGTTCGCATACCATCAACTTTGTAGCTGGTGTTTCTCAACAGGAAAGCGATTACAATAGTTTAGGTGGTAGTGTTACACCGCCAAACAACACTATTAAAAGCTTAAGTCAGGGTACCAACCTTATATTGGATGCTAATACCAATGGTGCTGTTAACAACGGCGAAGTAAAACGTTCTTACGCTTCGCAGTTTGCGAGGTTGGCATACAACTACGCCAGTAAGTATTATTTAACCGGTACGGTTAGAAGAGACGGTTCATCGCAGTTTGCGCCAGGCCATCAGTATGGTACTTTTTATTCAGGTGCTGTAAACTGGAATGTAAAAAAGGAATCTTTTCTTACAAACGTTAACTGGCTTTCGGGTTTAAAATTCAGAGGAAGCTATGGCGAGTTGGGTAACCAGCACGGCATAGGCGACTTTACCTACCAATCGTTATATTCTGCAGGCGCTTCTGCAACAGCCAGTGGTAACCTTGGTTATGCTTTCGGTAAAGTAGGTGGTTCTAACGGAACTTACCAGGCAGGTGTGGCTTCAATCCAACCAGAAAATGATAACATCAGGTGGGAAACTGACTACGTGACCGATATCGGTATGGACGCGTCGTTTTTAAATGGCGAATTGAGCCTTACCGTTGATTATTTTAACAGAAGATCAAAAGACTTCCTGTTAAACATTGCAGCATCACCACAAACAGGTTATACATCTTTACCTTCAAACGTAGGTTCGATGGTAAATAAAGGCTGGGAGTTTGCAGTAAATTATAACCACGCAGTAAACAGCGATGTACACATTGATTTAGGTTTAACGCTTTCATTCATTAAAAACAAACTTACAGGCTTATATTCTGGTACTAATGCAATCTCCAATTTTGGTGGCCTTGGATTAACAGGCGATGGCTGGAGTGAATTTACCAGGACTTATATAGGCCAGCCAATTGGCGAGTTTTATGGATACAAAGCAATCGGGATTATCCAGAACCAGGCTCAATTAACCGCTTTAAACGCAGCTGCACAAGCAAAAGGTAATGACTTTTATTACAAAGCTACTACCGGTGTAGGCGATAGGTTATATGCCGATGTTGATGGCAGTGGTAAAGTAACAGCCGATGATAGGGTAGCCCTTGGCAGTCCGCAGCCTAAATTTTTTGGCGGGTTTAACCTTGGTGGGTCTTACAAATCGTGGGATTTTAACGCTTACTTCTACGGAGTTTACGGCAACAAGATCCTGAACTACCAGGAAAGTAACCTGGAAAGCTTTGCGCAAAGAGGATCGGTAAGTATCGAAAACGTGAGCACACAGTATTATAATAACTACTGGACTCCTTCACGTCCGTCAAACCGGTATGCTGCGGTACATTATGATGATACCGATTACGGTAACCTTTTGCCATCAAGCGCCTGGATTGAAAATGGTAGTTTCCTGAAATTGAAAACCGTTACAGTTGGATACTCGTTACCCCAGGATTTGGTTAAGAAACTTACCTTATCAAAAATAAGGGTATATGTTTCGTCTCAAAACCTGTTCACCATTACCAAATACACTGGTCTTGATCCCGAAATTGGCACTCAAAACGCCAACCCAACCCAAAACGGTGTTGACAATGGTACTTATCCATCATCAAGGTTTTACACTATCGGCTTAAACGTAGTATTCTAACCAAGGACAAAAAAATTAATGATATGAAAATCAATAAAAAATATTTCACTATAGCGGCCTTGTGTGGGGCTATGCTGATCCCGCTCAGCTGTAAAAAGAATTTCTTAACACAAACCAATACTACAGCATCAAATGCCGATGCAACCTTCGAAAAATCGCAGGATGTAGTAGCGTTGGTAAACAGTATTTATGATGGTTACCAAAACAGCGATTTGCTGAAAAAATCAATCTGGTACTATGCCAATTTTACAACGCATGACTGGTTTAATGATGGTGGCGATATTGCCTGGAACAACTATACCATCAGCCCGACTTTTGGCGCATTGTATACCTTTTGGCAAAATGCTTATTTTGACATCATCAGGGCAAACTCTGCGTTAGAGATTATTGCTACCGCAAAAACAAAAGGTGTAGTTACCGCAGAATTGGGTAACCGCTTATTAGGCGAAGCTTACTTTTTACGGGGCATGAGCTATTATTACCTGGCAGGTAGCTTTGGCGGCGTACCGTTGGAGTTAAAGGCATCAACCAATGGTTTAACACCGAGAAACACACAAGCCGAAGTATTTGCGCAGGTTGTAGCCGATATGAAACAGGCTGAAACCCTGCTACAATCAAAAACGGTATTGCCTGCGACTGAAAAGGGCAGGGCCACCAAAGGTGCGGCTTATGCTTATGAAGGTTCGGCGCAAATGTGGTTAGGTAAATATGCTGAAGCTTTGGCCGCGTTTAACAATACTGAATTGACAGCCAATTACCATTTATTGCCAAAATTTATTGATGTACATGAATTTAGCAATCAAAATAACGACGAGTCGTTATTTGAAATTCAGTTTGATATCCAGGGCTCACAAAGCTGGGATGGCGGCTGGCAAAATGGTGGCGAAGTTGCTTGGATTGATGACTTTAGCTGGCCACATGAGTTAAGCGGTTTTGGTTATGATTATGGTAACCCAGGTTTAGAATACTCCTACCAGGCCGGCGATTTGCGTAAAAATGCAACCATCATTGGCCCCGGCGATCAAAACATCAGCCCTGGCATTATTGCCAAGTGGGGTGGTATAAAAGGCTACCAGGTGGTAATTGATGGTTTCAAAAACGGAACAAAAGATAACTCGGCTCAAAAGTATGGATCATTTGTTGGCGATGACGGCAACATCATTAATACCTGCGGTGCCTTAAGGCAGCCATGGTATGGCGATGACCTTACCCGTTCTGGCTTCTATTGCGCAAAAAAATGGCGCGATCCAAACCTTACAGGCGCCAATGGTTCATCAACCATATTTGGTTCACAAAACCAGATCCTGATGCGATATGCCGAAGTGTTATTGTCAAGAGCAGAGTGTAAGGTACGTACCGGCGATATTAACGGTGCCAAGGCTGACTTGAAATTAGTTAGAGACAGAGCTTTTGGCGGATCTGCGCCGGCGGCTATGCAGGATGGTTTTGTAGTAAAAGATCCAAGTGATCCAACCAAATACATAGTTCAGTTTAACGATGTAACCGACCCGTTGCAAATGGTATTAAGCGAGTACAGGCACGAATTGACCGGCGAGTATTCCTTATTTTACTTACTGCGCAGGGCAGGTCCGGGTGTAGCTGCTTCGTTTATTCAAAAAAACTACGGTACCGATGCTACAGTAACCCCGCAGCCTTATCCTTACGGCCCAACTGCCGATGGAAAACTGCATGGAGTTTGGCGCACATCGTTACCTGCAAACCACGATATATTGCCTATACCGCAAACCGCTATAGGGCTTAACCCTAACCTGAAACAAAACCCAGGTTATTAATAAGGGTTATGATGAATGAACTGAGTTTAGTTATATAATTGGTTACTTGCTTTGGCTTTCTCCTTCGGGAGAAAGCCTTTTTAAATTCGGCCCAACCCAAACCCTCCCCGGTAGGGAGGGCTTTTAAAAGGAGTGAAGTTAAGTCTTCCTGTAAACGGCTTAGAGTTTAAAAAAAATAGATTTTAAAAGTCTCCCCTACCGGGGGAGATTTAGAGGGGGCCGGGCTCGCTGTCATGAAAAAAACACTAATAGTAACAAGCATATTAATTACACTACTGGTAGTTATCTACTTCCAGTTTAGGGGTAATAATGCCTATGCCGATCCCCGCGGCCCTTTATACGCCGGTTCAAAAGCCTGTGCTAAATGTCATGGTAAGCTTTATGACTCATACTTGCATACTGCACATTATATAGCGTCAATCCCTGCATCGGCAAATACGGTACACGGCAGCTTTGCAGCAGGCTTTAACGTCTTTAACATCAGCCAAAATCAAAAAATATTGATGGAGAAACGCGATAGCGGCTTATACCAAACCCTTTACCAGGATGGCAAGGTTAAGCAAAGCAACCGATTTGATATTGTTTTTGGCGGGGTAAAAGGCGAAAGCTATTTATACTGGCAAAACAACCAGCTTTACCAGCTGCCATTATCTTATTATAATAAACAGGAGCAATGGTCAACCAGTCCAGGCTATCAATTTAATTTTGTCAACTTCAGGTCGATAGGTAAGCGTTGCCTGGAATGCCATGTATCATATGTTGATGAGCTGCCCCAGGAAAACCAGCAGTTAAGCCGCGATGAGCAATTTGATAAAAGCACCATGGTATATGGTATTGATTGCGAACGCTGCCACGGTCCCGGTGCACAGCACGTCGATTTTCAGGCTAACAACCCCGGTGTTAAAACAGCAAAATTTATAGCCCGTTACGCAAATTTAAGCAGGGAGCAAAGGATGGATATGTGCGCGGTATGCCATTCGGGTATCCATACGGCATTGTTAAAAACAACATTCGGTTTTATGCCCGGCGATACCTTTGCCAAATATAAACTTCCCGAATTTCAGCGCACGTTGGATACCAGTCATTTAGATGTGCATGGCAAGCAGTTGCAGCTATTACAAAGCAGTAAATGCTACATGAACAGTACCATGGATTGCGCAACCTGCCATGATACGCACCAAAATACGCGCGGCAATGATATTTTATATACCCAAAAATGCCTCAGCTGCCATAACAAACCCAATCATGTTTATTGCAAAATGACGGATAAATTGAGCGCCGGTATGCTTAAAGATAAATGCATCAGCTGCCACATGCCCGAATTAACTACCAATGTAATATCTGTGCAAACCGCCGATAAAGCCCCGCCTGTAAGGTTTTTTGTGCACACCCATCATATAGCCGTATATCCGCAGGAGGTTAAAAAGATAATGGCATTTGTTAACAAATAATTGAATATCCCCCATATGAATAAGATCCATTTCCCGGTGCTGCTTTTATTGTCGATATGCTTGTTTTCCTGCAAAAAGCATACGTTGTTTCAGCAAATTTCTTCATCGCATTCGGGCATTCATTTTAATAACCAGATTATCGAAACCGATACCATTAACCCCATCGACCTCACCAATATTTACAACGGTGGCGGCGTTGGCGTTGGCGATTTTAATAATGATGGCCTACAGGACCTGTACTTTACCGGCAACCTGGTGTCAAACCGGCTTTATCTGAATAAAGGAGATTTTAAATTCGAAGATATTACTGATGTGGCCGGCGTAAACGGTATGGGCCGCTGGGGCAGGGGCGTTGCCGTTGTTGATATCAATAACGATGGCCTGATGGATATTTATATATGTAATACCATTTACCCCGATTCGTTGCGCCGTAAAAATATTTTATACATCAACCAGGGGCTTGATAAGGATGGCATCCCTCATTTTAAGGATGAAGCCAAAGCCTATGGCCTGGAGCTGACCAAACAATCAACCATGGCCAGCTTTTTTGATTACGATAACGATGGCGACCTGGACATGTACCTCACGGTTAATACCGCGTCATCGGCCTATTACCCCAACGTTTTTGGCAAAGCCACCCGTACCAGCAACAGCAGTACCGGCCAACTGTACCGTAACGATTGGGACGAAAAGCTGCACCACGCCGTTTTTCATAATGTATCGGCACAGGCCGGCATCAATTTGGATGGCTTTGGCCATGCAGCCACTACGGTTGATATTAACGGCGACGGCTGGAAAGATATTTATGTATCTGATGATTTTGTATCAAGCAATATCCTGTACATCAATAACCACGATGGTACTTTTACAGACAAGTCCAAAGAGTATTTTAAACATACATCTTACAACGCCATGGGGCAGGATATTGTGGATATTAACAACGATGGCCTGGCCGATGTGATAGAGCTGGACATGAACCCGGAGGATAACTATCGTAAAAAAATGATCCTGGGTGCCAACAGTTACCAAACCTTCCAGCTTTTTGACATGTTTAAAACGCAGTATCAATACGTGCGCAATACACTACAGGTTAACCAGGGGCCGCGTTTGGGGCAAAACGGGGCCATTGGCAGCCCGGCCTTCAGCGAAGTAGGTTTCATGAGCGGCCTATCCCAAACCGACTGGAGCTGGACACCCCTGGTAACCGATTTTAACAACGATGGCTTCCGCGATGTAATTGTAACCAACGGTTTCCCCAAGGATGTATCCGACCGTGATTTTATGACCTACCGCAGCCAGGCTTACGCAGCCGTGCCGAAGAAAAAAGTGCTGGAGCAAATCCCCCAGATCAAGATCCCCAATTATGCTTTTCAAAACAATGGTGATCTTACTTTCCATGATGTAAGCAAAGGCTGGGGACTTAACACACCATCGTTTTCAAATGGTGCAGTTTACGTCGACCTGGATAATGATGGCACTATGGATATGGTGGTGAACAATATCAACGATGAAGCATCGGTATACCGTAACACCTCAAGGGATGATAAAACGAAATCAGACAGCAGCCATTACCTGCAGATAGCCTTTAAAGGCGACAAAAATAATATCAACGGACTGGGTGCACTGGCCGAAATTTTTTATGATAAAGGCAAGCACCAGGTTTATGAACATGATCCTTACCGGGGATACCTGTCATCAGTGCAGGCCATAGCCCATTTTGGTTTAGGTAAAATTAACAAGGTAGATTCCGTAGTTATAAAATGGCCGGGTGGCAAAAAACAGGTGTTACGGGATGTAAAGACTGATGAAAAGCTAAGCGTAAACGTTGCAGATGCTAAAGGCGATTATTCATCGATATTGCCTAAGTTTTACACCAAATCGCTGTTTAAAGAGGTAACTGACTCCCTGGGAATAGGTTATGTAAGCAAGGATGCCACCTTCATCGATTTTAATATCCAAAAACTGCTACCCCATAAACTATCAGAATACTGCCCGGCTTTGGCCGTTGGCGATGTAGATAATAACGGGTTAGACGACGTGGTGATCGGCGGTAACTCCAACTTTCCCGCTCAGGTATTTTTGCAACAGGCCAATGGCAAATTCATCCAGCGCGACCTGGTTAAAAATAATCCGGCACAAGGCCAGGGTAAATACAAAGATGGCGGCTTGCTTTTGTTCGACGCCAATGGCGATGGCAAGCTGGATTTATACGCGGCCGGCGCCGGGTACGAAACGGCAGCCAACAGCCCCGAGTACCAGGACAGGCTTTATTTAAACGACGGAAAGGGCAATTTTACTTTAGCCACCGATGCTTTGCCAACAAACTTTACCAGCAAACTGTGCGTACGCGCCTGCGATTATAATAAAGATGGCAAGCTCGATCTGTTCGTATCAGGCAGGGTTGAGCCGTGGAAATACCCGCAGCCGGTATCAAGCATTATTTTAAGGAATGATAGTCAAAACGGGCACATCAAATTTACCGATGTTACCGCCCAGGTTGCCCCGGCATTAAAAAATGCAGGCCTCATTTGCGATGCCTTATTCAGCGATTTTGACAACGACGGCTGGCCCGACCTGATCATGGCCGGCGAATGGATGCCTATTAGTTTCCTGAAAAATGACCATGGTAAATTTGTGAACATCACCGCTAAATCGGGCGTTGCAGACAAATTGGGCATGTGGAACACCATAACCGGCGGCGATTTCAGGCATACCGGTCGTACCGATTACATAGTAGGCAACCTTGGCCAAAACAGCCTGCTGCAGGCCAGCGACCAATACCCGATTTACATCACCGCAAAAAACTTTGATGGCAGCGGATACAGCACCGTCCCATCCGTGTTTTTCCCGGATGTAAATGGCGAAAAGAAAGAGTTTCCATTGCATGGGAGGGAAGACCAGCTGAAACAAATGATCAGCCTGAAAAAGAAATATACCAACTATAAATCATTTGCCACCGCCACCCTACAGGATATGCTAACGCCCGAGCAGCTAAACGGTGCTTTAAGGCTTAAAGCCAACCTGCTTAAATCATGTTACCTGCGCAACGATGGAGGCGGCAAATTTACCCTGATACCTTTACCTATCCAGGCCCAGGTATCCATACTCAACGGCATGCAAACCGGCGATTTTGACGGCGATGGCAACCTGGATGTAGTGATGAATGGAAACGATTATGGCAGCGATGCATCCATAGGGCGCTACGATGCCCTGAATGGTTTGATGTTGAAAGGCGATGGCAAAGGCGGTTTCAAACCGATGAGTATTTTGCAAAGCGGTATTTACATTCCCGGCAACGGCAAAGCCTTGGTGCAGTTACGCGATAAAAGCAACCACATTCTGCTGGCTGCCAGTCAAAACAGGGATAGCCTGAAAGTTTTTAAACAAAATACAAAGGTTAAAACCATGGCGGTACAGGAGCGTGATGCTTATGCTATTATTAAATATAACAATGGCCGGGTAACCAAGCAGGAGTTTTACTACGGCAGCTCCTTCCTGTCGCAATCTGCAAGGTTTATACAAGTTGATGATGGGATGAAGAGTGTGGTTGTTTTTGATGATAAGGGGAATAGGAGGGTGATGAAATAGTGGGGAAATTGTTTGCTGTAAAGAATTTTAAAGTGAAGAAGGAATAAAAGAGAGCAGGGGGATGTGCGATTCCTTCCTTGGGGAAGGAGGAGGTAGGGGTTAAATCAGGCGTTCAAGTCGTCTTTTGCCGGTCGCTCGAATAAACCCCTCCCTGCCTTTGCCCGCATTTCCATCGCGCCCCTCCCGAGGGAGGGATTTGAAAAATAAGGTTTTAGGTTGCGGTGTTTTGTATCAAACAACTTATTCAAATAATTCCGCAATCGATTGTATAATTTATTAAATTGCACCCTACAAGGGTTAACCGCCTTTACTAAATAAACCAAGTTATAATTCAAATAAAATGTATTCTATTAAGTATCATTCTGTAAAATCCGGCGGTAAAAAGCTTGCCATGTTGTTGGGCTGCCTGTTGGGTTGCCATCAGTTGATGGCACAAAGCACAGTGCCCTTAACCGATCTTTCGGCCTTCCAGGAGCCATCCTCCAACTGGAAACTGGCCGCCGGTGCACAATCCGACCTGGATAAAGACGAAATTTTAACCACCAAAGATGGCACCGGCATATTGGTTAACCTGCCCGGCAAACAGGGTGCGAAAGACCTTTATACCAGAGCCTCCTACGGCGATATGGATCTGGAGCTGGATTATATGATGGCCAAAGGCTCAAACTCGGGCATCTATTTACAGGGCCGGTACGAAATTCAGCTGCTGGATAGCTGGGGTAAAATTAGTCCCCAATCGGGCGACAACGGCGGTATTTATGAACGTTGGGACGATAGCAAGCCCGATGGCCAGCAGGGCTATGATGGCCACGCGCCAAGGCAAAATGCCAGCAGGGCGCCCGGCTTATGGCAGCACATGCGTATCTCGTTCCAGGCACCACGTTTTGATGCACAGGGTAAAAAAATCGCGAATGCCAAAGTAATTTACGTTTGGTTAAACGGTGTTTTGATACAGGATAATGCAGAATTGGCAGGCCCAACCCGCGGCGCGATGGACAGCAAGGAAACAACTGCTGGTCCGCTGCGCATCCAGGGCGATCATGGCGCGGTAGCCTTCAGGAATATCAGTATTACCAGTTTTGATAAAGCGCCACCTGTTTTATCTAACCTGAAATATGCGGTTTATAAAGGCGCAGCCACCGCAACAAATGATGCTAAGGTTAAGGCGGTTGCCGAAGGAAATTCGACCATATTATCATCAAACGTAGGTAAACTAACTAACGATTTTGTGATCCACTACACAGGAACCATAAAGATTGCCAAGGCCGGGCAGTATACTTTTAAGCTAAGTGTGCCGGGGGGTAAAGGTTCCTTAAAGATAGGCGGCAATGATGCCATAGCGTCGGCCAATAACCGCGGCGATGGCAAAATTCAATTGCAGCCCGGCGATCAGGCTTTTGATCTGTATTATTCCAAAACTGCCGATTGGGCCAAGCCTGCTTTAGGCTTAACCGTTTCGGGGCCCGGCATCCGCGAATATCTGCTGACTGATGCCAACGTAAGTAATAACGATCCGGTTGATCCTATTCTTATTAATGCCACATCAAATACGATTTTGCGCAGCTTTTCTGATCTGCCGGGCGGCATCCGCGTTACCCATGGCGTAAATGTGGGGAGTGCCGAACAGGTACATTACACCTACGACCTGGATAAAGGGATGATAGTACAGATCTGGCGCGGCGGCTTTTTAGATGCCACCCCCATGTGGCACGATAGGGGCGATGGCTCATCGCGTGTAGCTGGTTCGGTACAATACCTGGGCAAACCGGTACCGGGAATCGAAAAATTGACTGGTCCGCAGTTAGCCTGGACGGCAGATACCGTCGGCACAGGTTACCGGCCTAAAGGATATGTTTTAAATGCGGATGACAGGCCAACGTTCAGATACATCATTTACGGATCAATGGTAAATGATGCCAGTACCGTGATAGAAGGTGGTCACGGTATTCACCGCGAAATTACTTTGCAAAACCCGGTTGATGGCTTGTTTGCGCACCTGGCAACCGGCAACAATATTGAGGATGCAGGTAACGGATTATATATCGTTGACGATAAATCTTACTATATTAAAGTAGAAGATGCAGCTGGGGCCAAACCTATTCTTAGGGATGCAGGCGGTAAACAAGAGCTCATTATTCCCATCAAAGGAAAATTAACCTTTTCAATTATCTTTTAAGCAGCCGTCATCATGAAATACACATTAAAACAAATGATAAACAGGGCCGGCTTATTTACTACACTGATAGTTGGCGCGCTGTTATGTAATACGCAATACACGTTCGCCCAAGCCGAATCGCCTAAGGAGGATGATTTTTTCAAGATCATGAAAGTACCAGCACCCGAAGGTACTATACTGGAAGTTGGCGGTTTATGCACCCTGCCTAATGGAACTTTGGCGGTAACCACCCGCAGGGGCGATATTTTTATGGTAGAGAACCCCACCGGCCAGCATCCGTATTTCAGGAAATTTGCATCGGGTCTGCACGAGGTTTTGGGAGCGGCCTGGAAAGATGGCGCTTTATACGTAGTACAACGCGGAGAACTGACCAAGCTACAGGATACCAATATGGATGGCAAGGCCGATGTATTTGAAACCATTTACGCCTGGCCATTATCGGGCAATTACCACGAATATAGTTTCGGACCAAAACTGGCGCCCGATGGCTCTTTTTTTGTTACGCTTAACCTGGGTTTTCCGGACGATTGGTGGCATCCGAGGAGCTTTGTGCCATACCGCGGCTGGGCTTTAAATATTAAAGAGGATGGTACGGTTACCCCATGGGCCGCGGGTTTCCGCTCGCCATGTGGCATCAGTATGATTGATGGCGAATTGTGGTACAGCGATAACCAAGGCGACTGGGTAGGGTCGGGCAGTATCATGAAGATAGAAAAAGGCGCATTCATGGGCCACCCCTCAAGCCTGGTGTGGACTAATTTGCCAAATTCGCCATTGAAGTTAACGCCAGAGCAGTTCTTCGCCAAAAACAACCCCAGGATTGAGTTTGATAAAGACGGGCAGCCTTTTAAACCACAGGATATCGTTAACGAAAAATTCAGGACAGAGTTTGAAGTGAAAAAGGAAATTCCGGAACTAACCTTGCCAACCGTTTGGTTACCTCACGGGATATTAGGTATCTCCAATTCCGAAATAGTAAAGATCCCCGAAGATGCTTTTGGCCCCTTTGCCGGTCAGCTATTAGTTTGCGACCAGGGCCAGAGTATGGTCGACAGGATCTTTTTAGAAAAAGTTAACGGCCAATACCAGGGCGCTGCATGGGCATTCCGTAGCGGCTTTCAATCGGGCATCGTGCGGTTGGCCTGGTTACCTGATGGTTCATTAGCCGCCGGCGAAACTAACCGTGGCTGGGGATCAGCAGGTGAGGCCACCATGGGCCTGCAACGTTTGGTGTGGAACAATAAGGTGCCGTTTGAGATGCGCGCCATCCGTGCCATGCCCGATGGTTTCGAGATTGAATTTACCAAACCGGTTGATAAAAAAGTAGCGGAAGATATTGCTTCTTACTCGGTAGAAAGCTACATCTACAAATACCAGGCGGTATATGGCAGTCCGCCGGTGAATACCGAAAAATGCCCTATTGTAGGTGTTAAGGTATCGGAAGATGGCATGAAGGCCAGGTTAATTGTAAACAACCTGCGCCGGTATTACATCCACACCATCACATTGGATGGCATGCGCGATAAGGAGAATTACTTTAATCTTGTTCATCCAACGGCTTATTACACCCTCAACAACATCCCCGAAGGGCAAAAGCTTTCGATGGTGGGGGTGAGTACCCTGAATTCGACCAAAACGGTAAAAACTGTGGCAACTGCAGGTGCTAAAAAGGGAGCTTTAGCTATAGGTGCTGGTGCAAAAGCTTTGGCTATGGCCAACGCCGTACCTACGTATGACGAGGTAAAACCGCTGTTACTAAAAAATACCTGTTTATCATGCCATAACGCCAATAAGCGCCAGGTTGGTCCGGCCTATGTTGACGTGGCCAAGAAGAAGTACAGCGTGAACGAATTAATACAACTGATTCACAACCCCAAACCGGAGCACTGGCCCGATTATTCGACACCGATGCCACCAATGCCGCAGGTGCCTAAAGAAGAGGCCCGGAAAATAGCACTCTGGATTAAATCACTGGCTAAATAATTTATTAAAACAGATCATCAATAGTAAAAATGAAAAACGTTATCATATTATCAGCTTTATTAGCTGTTTCGGCAATAGCTGCAAACGCGCAGCAAAAAGGAAAACCAGAAGATACAGAATACTGGACACCGGTACCAGTTGTAGTAACACCCGGCCAAAAAATGGGCGAAGCACCATCTGATGCCATCGTTTTGTTCGACGGCAAAAACCTGGACGAGTGGGTAGATTTAAACGATTCCACATCAACCCACAAATGGACAGTTGCCGACAATATTATAACTGTTGATAAAAGCGTAGGGGATATCCGCACCAAACGCAAATTCATGGATTTTCAATTGCATATTGAGTACCGCATTCCATCCAACATTACCGGCACAAGCCAGGCACGTGGTAACAGCGGTATTTTCCTGGCGGCCTTGCCATGGGGTGCAGGTGGCTACGAGTTACAGGTATTGGACAATTACAAAAACCCAACCTATGTAAACGGCCAGGCCGGCAGTATGTACAAACAATCGCCGCCTTTGGTAAACGCTTGCCGCAAACCCGGTGAATGGCAGTATTATGATGTAATTTGGACAGCCCCCCGGTTTAATGAGGATGGCACCTTAAAATCGGCAGCCCACGCTACGGTTTTGCATAACGGTGTGCTTGTACAAAACAATACTATCCTTAAAGGAGATACCCCTTACATAGGTCAGCCCGAATACCGTAAACATGGCGCCGAGCCCATTAAGTTACAGGCCCATGGCGATAAAAGCGAACCTATCAGCTATCGCAATATCTGGGTAAGGGAGCTTTAAAAAGCAGCAGGAGTAAATAGTTCAGGGTGTTTGCTATTAGTTGATGGTACTACGTACATAAACTTTAGCAAGCACCTTGTTGTTTATGAAGTTTTTAAATACGGCAATCTTTCCTGTGCGGATAAGGTAACCGGTGAGTAAGGCTATCAGCATAATTTAATTTATTTAACAATTCCTGCAAAACGTTGATAAAACGCGGTAGGGCTATCAGCATTTTTTGGTTCGAATTTGCCCGCTATGATGGGTATGTATATTACCCTGCGCCTGCTTGCTTCGCCAGTTATGGTTGATTGTGCCACACGGTGCCATAAGCGGCCATCGTGTATGGTCAGGTCGCCGGCATTTGGTGTAATTGCTACCTCATTTTCATCAGTATCATGATCAAGGAAATACTTTTTACGGAAAAGCATCTGGTAAAGGTTTTGCCTGTGGGTGCCGGGCAAAATGCGTAATCCGCCGTTTTCGGCTTTTAATGTGCTCAGGTGGATACCTACATTCAGCATCGGGTTTAAACGCTGCCCATGAAATATATCGCGCAAGCCATCGGTATGCCAGCCCATTTTGGTAAAGCTGCTTTCGGGGCCATTTACGTAATGGTTAAAAACCATTCCGTCTTTTTCTTCAGTTCCCAGCCTTGCACCATCGCCAATAAGGTTTAACAATACCTGGAACCTTGGGTCATGCGTAAATTCATTGAGCACGGCATGGTGTTGGTTAATGAACGCGAAGCGTTGTACAATTGGCGAGCCATCCAAATCCTTGCCATATTTAACAGGGACGCCGTTTATCTTTTCTACTTTATTATCTATCCATTGCTGCTGTACCTGTTCAGATGCTTTGATGATATCGGCCACGGTTTCGGGCTTAATGAAATTGGTAAAATGGATAAAACCGTGCTGGTTAAAAAAAGCATGTTGTTCGGCCGTAATAGTTGTGCCTAAGGTGAATTTTTGATATACCGCTGCCATAAAATGGGTAGTTAAAATAATCGATAATTAATGTTGAAAATGGATAAAAGCGCTACGCAACTTTTAAATGGGGGGGCCTTGGGCCGGTGATAATTAACAACAACAGCTACACATCACCCTTTTTGCAAAGGGCATTCGCATGGGGGATGCAAAGAATATATGTTGTGTTTTGTTCAATGTATATAATGTCTATGTATTTTATAGACTATGCAAATGTAGATAAATTGTTTAATCAAACAAATTTTCCTGAAAATATTTTTATCGCTTATATAAACCGGCCGTTATACGCTCAATAAGGCGTTTGGGGCTGTGCCTGGCCGTTGCTGACGATAGCTTATTTAAAAAGCCGGGCACAATTTCGGCTTTGTTGGCAAACATACCGGCGATGCCTATAGCCGCTACATCATCAGGACTCATGTTAAATTTGGCTGCCAGTTCTGCTATGGCATCCATGCCCGCACGGTGCACAAAGTTGGTATCAGTAGGGCCCGGGCACAGGCAACTTACATGTACGGAAGTGTTCTTTAATTCATAGCGCAAGGCCCTGCTAAATGATAAAACAAATACTTTGGCAGCCGCATAAATAGCCATAGTAGGCACAGCCTGGTAGGCTGTGGTGCTGCTTACGTTAAGTATATAAGCTTGTTGCTGTAATTTTAAAAACGGGATAAAATAATGCGATAATTCGACAACGGCATCTATATTAACCCTCATCATGGCCATTTGACCTGGTAATGGCAGTTCATCAAAGTTACCCCATTGGCCGTAGCCCGCATTATTAACCAGTATAGATAGTGGTATAGATAAGCCGGTAAACCAGGCAGCTATATCTGCTGCCGCGCCCGCGTTTGATAAATCGGCCGCGTAATAGTGCACATCAACGTGACAGGCTGATGTGATAGCTACGGATAAAACATTTAATTCGGCCTCTGAGCGGGCAACAAGCAATAAATTATAACCTTTTTGTGCCAATAGCCAGGCTATCGACTTGCCAATACCTTTACTTGCGCCGGTTATTAAAGCATATTTTTTCATCCTGTAATTGTCATTTTAAAACCAAAGCCAAAAAACTCCGTAAGTTAAATAAATACTCTACTAAATTTGTAGACTATTTGAAATGTTATTACGTTTGTATCGGATATGAAAAACACGCCAACATGTTTTAATTTTTTAAGTTGTAGCAGCAGGTATTGTTGTTGCAGGTAAGCAAGCCGCATATACCGTTTACCAATAAATTACGTTAATACAATATCCATCTAAGCTCCTTTTCATGAATAGCCATCGAATAGCGCAATGTTTAAAAGCGTTTACCATTATAGGTTATCTTTTATATAGTTTACCCCTGCATGCCCAGTTGTCGGCCGCTGTGCATTATAAACCAATGCGGGCAGATACATCGGCAGATGTTATAACCGATTACGATGTTAAAAAAACATCCGTAATAATTAATAAAACAAGCGTACCGGCCGAAGGGAACATTAATTTCCTGGAGAATATGGAAACACATTTAAGCAGCCACCAGGAGCGAAAGGCACTGATGAGCTATTTGAAAGAATTTTCGACTGCGGGGAACGAAGTAAATTATAATAGGTCGAGGGTTAAGATATACTATAAACTGGCCAACGTATTTGCCCGGTTGCGCATGTATCCGCTTGCCATGAAATGCTTTTTTAAAACCATGCAGTATAAAAAAGAATCAAAAGTGCCATCCTTGCAAATAAGGCCTTTAGCTGATTCGATATCAGTAGATACATTGAGTGTTGATTCGGGCCTTAGCACCCGTTACCTGGCAATTAGTTCAAAAGACGATTCGTTATTTGTGAACGATCCAAAACCTTTGGCAATAAATGATAAAGCCGAAGAGAAGAGTAAGGCTGTTACCTATCAGCGTATTGTAAACACTTTTAACGATGGCAAAAAGGCGGTGGCTTATGCGCTGTTATTTCATGTAAAACAGCCGGTACCCGGTAGACCACGGATATTTAAGATAGTTAATACGGGTCATACTTTTATTACGCTTATAAAATACAATACCGATTCAACATCGGTTTCCATATCGTTTGGATTTTATCCTCAAAAAGACAACTTGTTTTCGGCCACGCCGCTTGATCCTTCCTGCTCGGGCACATTTAAAAACGATAACGGGCATAAATGGGACGAGGTGATGGGTAAGTTTATCTCCAAAAAAAGGTTTGATAAAATACTGCTGCTCACCAAAAGCTACGATGGGCTTGAATATCATCTATCTAAAAACAACTGTACCGATTTTGCAATTAAAGCCGCTTCATACGCAGGCATCGGCGTGGCCGATACAAAAGGCTCGTGGCCGCTGGGGCATGGGAACAATCCGGGCATAACCGGGCAAAGCATTATATCAGGCGGAGTTTATAATACCGAAGGTAAAGACAGCCTTTTTATTGATTTTGATGCCGCGCTGGGTAAATAAAAGATCTGTTGTTAATACAGTCCCAATTTTATTAACACATTGTTTTGCTCCTTTTTGCGCTTGATCCGTGTTATCCATTGTTAAGCGGAATGCATAAGGAAAACTCCGCGGATTAGTTCTTATAAAAAATCTGAAGATGTTACCGGGCGGTGAAAAACATTAGGTTTGATCTTATATTTTGCCCTTGAAACCGCGCGATCTCGGCGCAAAAAAAGCCCCTCTTTTTACAGAAGGGCTTTTGAGCGAAAGACGAGATTCGAACTCGCGACCCCGACCTTGGCAAGGTCGTGCTCTACCAACTGAGCTACTTTCGCGTTAGTATAGGCTCTCATTTATAACGAAACCCGATACGAAGGTATCAGGTTTGTGTTGCAAAGATACAGATTTAGATCGGTTTGTCAATAATCTGAGATTGCTATTTCTCTTAACTGCATAAAATCAAGGATTTAAAAAAAAATAGAGCGAGGGGTTATCGGATTATTCGGGCGTTGGGGTGCCAATTAAAGTATAGAATAATAAGAAGGCGAAACATAATATTAGATTATAAATATAGTAATGAAAAGCGTAAAACAAAATTATAAATGTATAATATACACTTTTTGTTGAATATCGTAATCGACCGAATGCTCCATGTAATTAGATGATGAATTAGGCTTTATAAAACTAAATGGCAATAAAAACAGGTAATTTATCAATAGAGCCTGAGAAAGTTAAATAGGTGTAATAATTGTACAAAACACAATAGTACGTAATCGTTTACGTAAATATTCTTATCGTAAATAAAAAATCTAACAAATAAAATATTCACTTTTATGATGGTAATATCAAATTACCACCATAACCAATTAACTATAAATAACCTTTTTGTTTTACTAATAACTATTTAATTATGAAGCTTATCCTCAAGATGGAAGTGGATGGTATTGACCCGTCGCCACCTTTTTTTTGCCGCAAACACCAATGTTTTAAACCAACAAACCAATTTATATGAACAAAAATTTACAAAAATCATGAGATTTAACCTAAAACGCAGCAAAGGCACGTGCAAGGCTTTGTTGTTGCTTTTATTGTCATTGACTTTAAATTTGCACAACACTTTTGCTCAACAAGGCACCAATGTTACGGGCCTGGTAACTGATAGCAAAGGGCTTAATATCCCGGGGGCTACCGTTAAGGTAAAAGGGACCCAAAAAGCCGTAGCAACAACAACTAACGGAACATTCAGTATCGCCGCAAATGCCGGAGATGTACTGTTAATTACATCAATTGGCTATAAAGCCCAGGAAGTGACTATCACCGGTGAAAAGCACTATAAAGTACAACTGGCTGAGGATAACACATCTTTAAAGGAGATAGTTGTAGTAGGCTATGGTACCAGCACACGAAAGGCACTTTCAAGCGCCGTAAGTACTGTTAAATCCGAAGACCTTAATAGAGGAGCCATTGCCGATGTGGGCCAATTGCTGCAGGGAAAAGTAGCTGGCTTGAATATCAGCGCCAGCGGCGACCCAAATAAGCCTGCGGCGGTGGTATTGCGTGGAGCCTCTACAATTAATAGCCCCGGTGCACCTTACTACGTGATAGACGGAATACCTGGCGGTGATATTGCCGGCATCGCGCCTAATGATATTGTTACTGTTGATGTGTTGAAAGATGCTGCCGCAACGGCAATTTATGGTAACAGGGCTGCCAACGGCGTAATTATGGTTACTACACGCCGCGGTAAAAAAGGCCAGTCGCAGGTAACTTATAGTGGGTATGTAGGGACCGAAAAGGTTAGTAATAATCTTGACCTGATGAACGCCGATCAGCTAAGGGCATATGTTGCTGCCAATAATAACGCTTTTTCGCCCAATGATGACAAAGGTGCCAATACCGATTGGATGAAAGCTATTGAACGCTCTACCGCTTTCTCACAAAACCACAATCTGTCGCTCAGTGGTGGAGGCGAACATAATACTTACAGCGCAAGCTTGAATTATTTTAAAAAACAGGGTATACTTACCGCAAGCTCACTTGAGCGCTTAATAGGCCGTTTAAATGTCGATCAGTATGCTTTGGGTGATAAGGTTAAATTTAGCCTCAACATATCTAACTCTGAAAGCAACTCAAATAACGAGCCGCTGCAAAATATCGTTTTATTACAAGCGGCAAAGCATATGCCTATATCGCCGGTTACTAATGCAGATGGTACTTATTTCGAAAACTTAAACACAACAGGGTATTTTAACCCGCTTGCAATGGTTAATAATGCCCAGGACAATACAAAGTATCACGTATTGATGGGTGGTTTTGTTACCGAAGTTAAATTACCTTTTGATTTGACGTACAATGTAAACCTATCATATCAAAGGACAACGGCTAACCACGGCGAGTTTTACGGCAGTTACTTCAGCAAATATCCAACGTCGAACTTTTATAACAATCCAGACCCGGGTATTGGTATCGCGCATACATTGATAGGGTCAATATTCGGAACAAACGGGTCGGCTTTGAGAAATGTTTATGAAAATACCTCTAAAACGTTGGAAACCTTTTTATCATGGAATAAAACATTTGGTTTTCATTCTGTTAACGCCGTTTTAGGTTACTCATACCAGCAGAATATTGTTGGCGACGGTTTCCAGGCTACAAGCACCAACTTCCCTATTGATAATATAGGCTATTTAAACCTTACTTTAGGCAATCCATATGCCATTTCTTCTTACCGGATAAACCTGGGGAATGATCTTACATACGCCAAAACATTAATGATCTCCGATTTCTTCAGGGTTAACTACAATTATAAAGAAAAGTATCTTTTGCAGGCGTCTATCAGGAGGGATGGCAGTTCTACATTCGGCGTTAATAACCGTTGGGGTTATTTTCCTTCAGTTGGTTTGGCATGGCGTATAACACAAGAAGATTTTATGAAAAACCAAGCATTGTTTGACGATTTGAAGCTACGCGCAAGCTATGGTATAACCGGTAATTCATTTGGTATTGGCGCTTACACATCACAGCTGTATTACGGAATCAGTGGCACTTACTACAATAATGGGGTACAGGCTGCGGCGTATGCCCCTGCACAGGGCACTAATCCTGATTTGAAGTGGGAGCGTACTGCTACGAAAAACATTGGTCTCGATTTTTCCATTCTTCATAATAAAGTTTCAGGCTCAGTTGAGGTGTATGATAAAAATACTACCAACATGCTGTACAAATATGCAGTATCATCTTCGCTTGTACCAGGCGGCCAGATATGGGCAAATGGAGGCAGTATCAATAACAAGGGTATCGAGGTTAGTTTGAATGCCACACCGATTTCAACGCAAAAATTCAGCTGGTCGAGCAGTGCAACCGTAACCTTTAATAAAAATAAGATAACGAGTTTGAAAAACCCTTACGCAAATGGCGATTCAATCCGTTATTCTGACCCCGAAGGCCCGGGACAAACCAACGCTACATTGCAAATTCTTAAAGTAGGATATCCGGTAGGAGAGTTCTTTTCACTGAAATATGCCGGTAAAGATGCTAACGGTGCCTCGCTGTTTTATAAAAAAGATGGCACAACAACTACTTCGCCTTCAATAGGAACAGATTATTTTTATTTAGGAAGCCCGCAGCCTAAAGTAATATTAGGATGGAACAATACTTTCAGGTATCAGAATTTTGATCTAAATATCTTTTTAAGAGGTACCTTGGGTAACAAAATTTTCAATGCTACCCGTGCCGATCTATCTTATACCGCGGGTGCTACTACCAATAATATTTTGGTTAGCGCAGGAGGCGATAAAATATCCGATACCAAAAACTCCTATTATTCAGACCGGTACATTGAAAGTGGTTCATATGTTCGTTTAGATAATGCTACACTTGGTTATAACTTCAAAAATGTGGTAAAATATGTAAACAACATACGTGTGTATGTTTCAGGAAATAACCTGGCCACAATTACCGGGTATAAAGGTATCGATCCTGAGATCAATCAGGGAGGCATCGCGCCGGGTATAGATTATAATAATTTCTACCCTAAAACGCGCACGCTGTTATTTGGTGTTAACGTATCATTTCAATAATAGAATTAAAGGACATGAAAAAAATATTTTTTGGAATACTTAGCCTCTCAATCGGGGTGATGTTATTCTCGGCATGCCATAAATTGGATGTTCCGGCTTCTTCGGAACTTACGCCTGATGCATATCCACATACCGAAGCACAATTTAGTTCAGCATCGGGCCCTGTTTATATTGCATTGAGGAGTGATTTCGCTGTATCGTACTGGTTTACACAAAGCTGTTCGACTGACGAAGCGGTTCTGGCTACTTTCGGCTCGGATTGGATAGACGGTAATAAATACCTCGAACTGCACCGCCATACATGGACTAAGGATAATGCGTGGGTGAACTCAACATGGGCATATCTTACCAATATGATTGGTATCGCTAACCAAACCATTTCGGTATTTAAATCAGCACCCGCAGGTAGTACTAAAAATACCAGTATTGCCGAATTGAAAACCATGCGTGCGTTGGCCTATTACATGATGATGGACCTGTATGGCAATGTTCCGCTCGATACGCTGTATGGATCGACCGCAGTTAAAACAAACGCTACCCGTTCCCAGGTATTTACCTACGTAGAAAGCGAGCTTAAGGCTTCTATCCCTTATTTGAAGTCGACCACCGGAACAGCTACATATGGAAAACCAACAACGTTTCTTGCTTACTCCATACTGGCAAAAATGTATTTGAACGCAGAAGTTTACACAGGTACTCAACGCTACAACGATTGTATAGCAGCTTGTGACCAGGTTATCAATTCGGGGCTGTATAGTATAGAACCGATGGCAACTTATCTCCAGATGTTTTATCCAACCAATGGGCCAAGTACCAAGGAGTTTATTTTCGCTATTCCATATGATGCTTCCACATCCAATGGCTATATGTTTTATGGCCGTTATGACTTGAACCGCAACCTCGGCATCAGGTACCTTTATTCGGGCTCTACGCCGGGAGGTATTACTGATCCTGTGATGAACCAAAGTACAGGCAGTGGTTTAGTAAATAATAAGCCGAGTGGCCCGCGAATGACTACAAGCGAATTTTACGCCAATTTTAACGACGCTAATGACATCCGCAATAAGCAATGGCTTACAGGTTTGCAATACTGGACAGATGGTAACCCTATTATGGTGAGCACAACCAATGTAGGATATGATCAGTTTTACTCTGGTTCAACTCCGGCAGGCAGCTATGTTTATCAATTAAACCTTACGCCGCTTACTCCTAACTCATCACGTTTGGGTTCAGGTTCTTTTGACCTGGGTAAAGACGAAATAGCATGGAACACAGGGTACCGGAACATTAAATTTTATCCTGACTATACCAACACCATCAGCAGAAACCAGAATAATGATGTGCCGGTTTTCCGTTACTCAGATATTATCCTGATGAAAGCCGAGGCAATTTTGCGTGGTGGCACACCAACTTTGGGTGCTACTGCATTATCGTTGGTTAACACGTTAAGAGCTAACCGTACTACATCGGCTGCTTTAACAAGTCTTACTCTTGATGACATGTACAGCGAACGTTGCCGGGAGTTTACATGGGAAACATGGCACCGCAATGATATGATACGGTTCGGCAAGTTTGAAAATACCTATGGCTTAGGAAAAACAAATACAGATACCTACAGGCGCATCTTTCCGATACCTACGGTAGCTATACAAACAAACAATAAGCTGGTGCAAAATCCTGGTTATTAACTACTTGATTAAACTTTAGAAAGAGGCTGGATCAATATGATCAGCCTCTTTTTTTATTCATTCAAGTTGGCATTGTCCCCATGTTGCAAAGTGGGGTTGAGTTTTCTCAATATAAATCAACAACAAAGGCACCATGATCCGGTGCCTTTGTTGTTATAACACGATAAAATTGGGGCCATTTACTTAATCTTTCGTAACACATCAAGGAGAATGAACCCCCAGTGGCCGGTAATTACCTAAACACTTAAATCAAATCTGTCCAGGTTCATCACTTTGGCCCATGCGGCTACAAAATCGTTTACAAACCTGTCCGTGGCGTCGGAGCTTCCATACACTTCGGCCACAGCCCTCAATTCTGAGTTTGAACCAAAGACAAGGTCTGCTCGGGTTGCTGTCCATTTTACTTCTCCGGTGACGCGATTACTACCTACATAAACTTCCCTGTCAGTAGAGGCAGCTTTCCAGGCCGTGCCCATATCAAGTAGGTTTACAAAGAAATCGTTGCTGAGTACACCAGGACGCGAAGTGAAAACACCATGTTTGGAGCCATCAAAATTGGTGTTCAATACCCGCAACCCGCCAACAAGCACTGTTAACTCGGGTGCTGTTAGGGTAAGTAATTGCGCTTTATCTATTAATAATTCTTCGGTAGATACTGGTACTTTTGATGTGCGATAGTTGCGGAACCCATCGGCAGCAGGTTCCAGGTAACCGAATGATTCTACATCAGTTTGCTCCTGCGAGGCATCCATACGGCCGGGGGTAAAAGGAACGGTGATGACATGTCCTGCATCTTGAGCCGCTTTTTCAACAGCTGCATTGCCGGCCAGTACGATCAAATCGGCCAGCGAAACTTTTTTACCATCGGCCTGTGCCGCATTAAACTCTTTTTGAATACTTTCAAGTATGTTCAATACGTTTTGCAATTGTATCGGATTATTCGCCTGCCAGTATTTTTGCGGGGCAAGGCGAATGCGGGCACCATTGGCGCCGCCGCGTTTATCGGAGCCGCGGAAAGTTGACGCCGAGGCCCATGCCGTAGAAACCAGTTCAGATACGCTTAACCCCGATTCCAATATTTTAGCTTTCAAGGCGGCGATATCACTTTCGGCTATCAGTGCATGGTTAACTGCAGGGATAGGGTCCTGCCAAAGCAATTGTTCCTGCGGCACCTCTGGCCCCAGGTAGCGGGCGATAGGGCCCATGTCGCGGTGCGTTAATTTAAACCATGCGCGGGCAAAAGCATCAGCAAATGCATCCGGGTTTTCTAAAAAGCGTCTTGATATTTTTTCATAAGCCGGGTCGAACCTTAAAGCGAGGTCGGTAGTAAGCATTGCAGGCTTATGTTTTTTTGCGCTGTCATAGGCATCCGGAATAATGGTCTCATCAGTTTTAGCAACCCATTGTTGCGCGCCGCCGGGGCTTTTTGTAAGTTCCCATTCAAAGCCAAACAGGTTTTCAAAGAAATTATTACTCCATTGGGTTGGTGTTTTGGTCCAGGTTACTTCCAATCCGCTGGTAATTGTATCCGCGCCCTTGCCGGCTCCATAACTATTGCTCCAGCCAAAGCCCTGCGTTTCGATGCCGGCAGCTTCGGGTTCTTTGCCTACATGATCGGGAGTTGCAGCGCCATGGGTTTTGCCAAAGCTATGGCCACCGGCTATTAATGCAACTGTTTCCTCATCGTCCATCGCCATACGTCCAAAAGTATCACGAATATCTTTGGCTGCCATCACCGGATCAGGATTGCCGTCTGGTCCTTCGGGGTTCACATAAATGAGCCCCATTTGTACAGCTGCCAATGGTTTTTCCAGGTTACGGGAATGAACGTCACCATCAGCATCATCTTCAGACACCAATACGCCGTGCCCATCAACACCAGGCGAACCATGTGCATAACGCAAATCGCCACCCAGCCAGGTGGTTTCAGAACCCCAATATACAGATTCGTCTGCCTCCCATACATCTTCACGTCCGCCGGCAAAGCCAAAGGTTTTAAAACCCATTGATTCCAGTGCCACGTTACCGGTAAGTATCATCAGGTCGGCCCATGAAATTTTGCGGCCATATTTTTGTTTAATGGGCCAAAGCAGCCTGCGGGCTTTGTCAAGGCTTACATTATCCGGCCAGCTGTTAAGCGGGGCAAAGCGTTGCAGCCCTGCGCCGGCGCCTCCGCGTCCGTCGCCCACACGGTAGGTTCCGGCACTGTGCCATGCCATGCGTATAAATAAACCACCGTAATGACCAAAATCTGCCGGCCACCAGTCTTGCGAGTCGGTCATGAGGGCATAAAGGTCTTTTTTTACTGCTGCAAGGTCAAGGCTTTTAAAAGCCTCGGCATAATTAAAATCTTCGCCCATCGGGTTTGATAAAGAAGAGTGCTGACGCAGGATATTCAGTTTTAGCTGATTAGGCCACCAGTCGCGGTTCCGGGTGCCGCCACCGCCAACATTGTGCTTCATACTGCCGTTGTGAAACGGACATTTACTAATGTCATTTGATTCTCTTTCCATAGTTATAAGTTTATGTATTGAACGTCTGCACCTATCAATTATGCAGCAGTATAAAAGTAGGATATTGAGGTTAACAATCCCAATCGATTAATTCTATCTTTAATAGTTAAAAGCTATTGGATATGGCATATTTGCGGGACGCCAATATATATTGTAGAGATTAAAGGTATAGATGTTCGCTTTTTTGAAGCTTATTTTAGGCGGGGAAGTGAAAAATCCATTGATTTCTTACATTTGACTATCTGACTATGAAAAAGAATTTATTGCCCGGCGCGGTTTTTTTGGTGTTGTTGTTCTGCGCTTTCGGGCGGCAGGTGCCATTACGCCGTTTCGAACTGAAGGGTTATGCACAGGGCACTACCTATAGTATCGTGTATTACGCAACCGACAGTTTGGTAAGCCTAAACCAAACCGACAGCCTGTTGCAATGGTTCGACCGTTCTGTTTCCCTTTATCAACCCAATTCGCTCATTTGCCGGTTTAACCGTTCGGGAAAAGGTATCCGGATTGATGAAACTTTCAGGATGCTCATCAATCATGCCCTGCAGATCAGCCGCGCTACGGGAGGGCTGGTAGATCCAACTGTAAAGCCCCTGGTTGACGCCTGGGGATTTGGTGTGGTAAAAGCCACACATGAACCTGATAAGGAAGAAGTAGAAAGCTTGCTACGCAATGTAGGAGCCGGTAAGATAGCTTTGAAGGGTAATTTTTTGCATAAGACTAATCCCAGTGTACAATTGGACCTTAACGGTATCGCTCAGGGCTATTCGGTTGATTTGCTGGCATTGCTGTTGGAGCACCACCACATTCACAACTACCTTGTTGAGTTGGGGGGCGAACTGCGCGTAAAAGGCCACAAAGCCGATAACGAACCATTTAAAGTAGGCATCGAAGGTATTAGCGGTGACGACCTTGACCCGGCCCCCATGCGTAAAGTGATCGAACCCGGAGATGGCGCCATCACTACCTCCGGCAATTACCGGAAACATCACGCGGCCGGCGGCAAACAGATTTCGCACCTGATGAACCCGCTTACAGGTTACCCTGTGCAAAACGAGATGATTAGCGTTACTGTGTATGCTAAAGATGCCATAACTGCGGACGGTTATGATAATGGTTTTATGGCGATGGGGCTGAAACGGACCCTGAGTTTTTTATCGAAACGGAAGGATATGGGGGCTTATATTGTGTACCGGAGGCCTGATGGCCTTATTGCTGATACGGCTACCACTTTTTTTAACAAATATCAATAACAAACTGAAAAGATGGAGAGAAGAACTTTCTTGAAAAATACCGGCATACTCACTGGTGGACTATTTCTTGACAATAAGCTGAGCGCCTTGCAGATGGGAGACGATCCGGTGAAGATAGGGGTGATCGGTTGTGGCGATCGCGGCACCGGGATTATGAACATCCTTAATGGGATGCCTGATAAGTTCCGCGTTACCTCAATCTGTGATGTGCTTGATTTCAGGCTGGCCACGGCACAAAAGCTGAGCAAATCGGGTGCCGTAAAAACTTATACAGATTATCACCAGCTATTGGATGATAAAGAAGTGGAAGCGGTTATTGTAGCTGTGCCGTTGCATCTACATTATCCGATAGGGGCGGATGTAATCCGTTCGGGCAGGCATTTATACCTGGAAAAAACGATGACCTATACCATTGAACAGGCGCTTGATTTGGTGGGCCTGGTGAAGGGCCGGGATAACCAGGTATTGCAGGTAGGCCACCAATACCGATATTCCCCCTTATATTACCGGGTTAAAGAGATGATTAATAAAGGTTATCTTGGGAAGGTAACGCAGGTGGATTGCCGTTGGGACCGCAACGGCAACTGGCGCCGCCCGGTTCCTAATCCGGCCCTGGAACGGGCAATCAACTGGCGGATGTACAAAGAATATTCGGGCGGGCTGGCGGCCGAATTGCTTTCGCACCAGATAGATTTTATTAACTGGGTTTTTGATACCCATCCGCAGGAGTTTTTTGCAACGGGTGGGATAGATGTTTTTAAAGACGGCCGTGAAACTTATGATAACGTTCAGCTGATGTTACGTTACCCGGACCAGGGCCTGATTGGAAATTTCGGCGCGATGTGCGGTAATGCGCATGACGGGTATCTTTTTAAGATCAAAGGTACCCTGGGCACGGTTTCCCTGCTGACCGATCAGGGGATGTTTTACCCGGAGAAAAAGTTGTTGAGCGATAAAGGAACAATTGACGGCGTAACAGGAGCTACCCGCATTGTATGGAACAAGGAAGGAGGGACGCCCATTTTGCCCGAGCCAACCAAAGATGGTACTTGGTACGCGTTCAACGATTTTTATCAAAAGATCCGGCATAAGGAACTTCCCGACAGTAATGTATTTACCGGCGCCCGAACCGCGATCAGCGTACACCTGGCAAATCAGGCTTTATATAGTAAAACGATCTGTAGCTGGGATAAGGCATACAAGATTGGTTGAAAAATTGCTTGATATTGTACAAATCTCAAACTATTTCCTGGCCGATTTGCGCTTGGTTGCCGATTTGGGTTTATAAATCCCATTCTTGCGTATTGGAGCCGATGAGGGATTTTTAAAGTTATAAAGCAGATTATTAATAACGAACAATATAAAAACCGGACCGGCAGAAACCACATAAAGTAAAGCAACCCATAATAATTTAGCCAAAGTGTTGTATTCCTGAAATAATTTACACATTTGTGTGTTAATGCGTAAATTTAAATACCAGTTATATTAAACAACCAACATTTTGCAAGCTAAGCCATTATATGATCCACAGCACATACGCGACCGGGTAGCGCTGGGTGATGAGCAAGCTTTTGCTTTGTTTTTTAATTACCATTGGCCACAAGTTTATGGCACAGGGTTAAGGTTGACTAAATCGCCCGAAAAGGCACAGGATTTGGCGCAGGATATTTTTATTAAGCTTTGGGAAAATAAACACAAGCTAACCGAAGTAAAGGAAGAAGATGCCTACGTGTACATTTTGTCGCGTAATGTTATTCTTGATTTCCTGCGGAAAAAAGTTTTCGATACCGAAAATATAGAGGCCCTGATTGATTATTTTGAAGATAGCACCATTAACCCGCAAGAGAAACTGGAATACAGCGAATTGGAAAATATCCTTAAATCGGCCATTGATCAGTTACCCGGAAAAGTAAAAGATGTATTTGTGCTGAGCCGCGTTGATGGCCTTACCCACGAGCAAATTGCCAAACAACTGAATATCTCGGTAGTATCTTCCAAAACTTATGTAGTGCGGGCTTTGCAGGATATCCGCAAATTTATGGCCTTACATACAGACAATAATGCCATAATTTTGGCCGCCGGAATGATTTTGTACGGCATACAAAAATAAAAAATAAATTTCTTGTCTTACCCTTCCGCTCTTTTCCGTCTTTAGTATCAGAATGCCCTGATTAATGCATGCCGCAAGGGGTACTTCATATGCCAATAAGATGAACGAAGAAAGATTTAAAACCTTATTTGAACAATATCTGAACGATAGTATTCTGTCTGACGAACTTTTGGAGTTACAGGAAGCCATCCAGGACGAACGCTATGAGGCACTGTTAGATGATTTACTTAAAAACGCATTTAAAGAAAGTGCTTTTGCCGATGTAAATGAAGAAGCGCGGCAAACGGTTTTTAGCGCCATTAAATCCAGGATAAGCCATCAGGAAGATGCCGGACAAAAAAACAAGGGCAACAAGCGCCTAATTCCTTACCGATGGTTATCGGGGGTGGCTGCTTTGGTATTTGTTGCTTTGGGTACGGGGTGGTTTTTTGTGCGTAACCACCATAGCCGGCAAAAAGAGAATACTTATGCCCATATTATTAAACCAGGTGTCAACAAAGCCACATTAACGCTTGCAAACGGAAAGAAAATAGTTCTGACGGACGATCTCCATGGTCAGCTGGCCAGTGAAGCTGGAGTTAAAATAAGTAAGACGAAGCAGGGCGAAATTATTTACACCGTTGCGGCAGATGGCGGCAGCGATGAGCGGTCGCTACAATATAACACCTTAACCACAAAAAAAAGTGAACAATTCCAGGTAATACTGCCTGATGGCTCTCATGTTTGGCTGGATGCGGTCTCTTCGCTAAAATATCCCTTAACCTTTAAAGGAAATGAACGTAAAGTAGAGTTGACCGGACAAGGTTATTTTGAAGTGAGCCACAATGCGACTATGCCTTTTATTGTAAAAACAACCAAAACCGAAGTACAGGTACTGGGTACACATTTTAATATTTCGGCTTATGACGATGATCAAATTGACAAGACAACTTTACTTGAAGGCTCAGTAAGAGTAAGAAGCAATGGTGTAACTGCTTTATTGATGCCCGGTGACCAGGCAATTTCGGATAAAAGGGGTCATCTCACTGTAACCAAAATAGATGTTGATCAGGAGATTGCCTGGAAAAACGGATTATTCGACTTCAGGAGGGCGGGAATTGAAGAAATTATGATTAAGGCTTCGCGCTGGTATGATATTAATGTTAAGTATGAGGGGAAAATTCCTGACACGAAGCTTATTGGGAAGGTTTCACGTAATGTAGACATTTCGGGCTTATTGGAAATATTACAATTTGAAGGAATTAAACTACGCGTTGAAGGAAAAAACGTGATTGTTACAAATTAAAAAAAACGGTCTGTGAGAAGTCGGCCGTCAATATAATCAACCAATTATTCACTTAAAAAAAATCATGAAGAGAGAAGTACAAAAAAAAACCTAAAAGAAGTATCCGTTAATATGATGTCGCCGGTCCAAAGATCAAATGGGGGGGTATCATCTATGCAAACAAGTTTTTGGAAAAAAAACCGGGAAGTGCGCCAACACTACCCCGGCTTAACCGGGTGCGAAATCATCAGAAGTAGCAAATTAAATCTAAAGTTCAACCCTAATTATCAAAATTATGAAATTAAAATTAAAGTACGCAAAAGCGTCCTGGCGTGCTTTGTCCAAGTTTTTACTTATTATGAAGTTATCGATTATTATCCTGATCATGGGCCTTACCCAGGTAAGCGCTAAAAGTTATGGTCAACTGATAAATCTTCACGAAAAGAACGTGTCGGTTCATAAAATACTTGGCATCATCGAAAGCCAAACCGGGTATCATTTTATATATGATGACAATCTTGATGCGCTGCTTAAGGAAAAAACAGTAAACATCAATGTAGAAAAACTGTCAATTACAGAGGTATTAAACTTATGTCTCGATGGTATCCCTGTTAGCTATCAGATCATCCAGAATACAATTGCTTTAAAAGGAAATGAGCCGCCAAAAAATAAAAAAACGGCTGTTATAATCCCCAAAATAAGTGGGACCGTAACAGATGAAAGCGGAAAGCCGCTCTCCGGTGCAAATGTCACAAATAAAAACACCAATACCACCGTAGCTACCGATACCAACGGCATGTTCTCAATTAATGCCTCTGAGGGGGACGTATTAGTAATAAGTTTTATTGGATACCTGCGTACAGAATATAAAATAACCCAGGCGGTCATAGCTTCTCCTGCTGATAAAAACTCAAGGCTTGTTATCAAACTTCAGCAAATGAATGCTTCCCTGGATGATGTAGTGGTGGTAGCAGTTGGTTACGGAACGTTAGATAAAAAAGAGGTTACCAGTGCTATAACCCACCTTTCTTCTAAAGATTTGAATTTAGTTGCCGGCAATGGCGTGCTGAATTCCATCCAGGGAAAGGTGGCAGGTTTAAGTATCACCAATACAGCACCGGCTGATCCTAATTCAGGCCCAAGTGTTCAGCTTCGCGGCGTTTCTTCGCGCAGTGCCGGAACGGGGCCCTTATATGTAATCAACGGTATTCCCGGAGGCAACATTGATAATCTGAACCAAAATGACATTGAATCAATTGACGTGCTTAAGGGAGGAGCCGCGTCTGCTATTTATGGAACCCGTGGTAGTAATGGCGTCATCATTATTACTACAAAAAAAGGCACCAGTCAGTCTAAGGCTTTATATGATGGCTATTTCAGCGCCGATATACCTACCAACGAAATCAAAGTGCTGACGCGCGATCAATTTTTAGAACACAACAGAGGAGTTGACTATGGCGGTAATACAGATTGGGTTCGTGCCGTAAGACGGGACTTTGGCTATCAGCAAAAACATACTTTACAGTTTTCAGGAACCAGCGGAAGAAATAACTACAATGTATCTTTTGATTACCGGAATGCCGATGGGCTTGACCTGCGTTCGACAAAAAAAGAATACGGCGCCAGAATTAACTTAAACCATACTTCAGCCGATGGATTGTATTCAATATCTGCAAATGTTGCACCAAGGCGTCTTAACTATAACAATGCAAGCTATAGTGCTTTTAGTCAGGGACTGACATTGAACCCAACAATTCCTATTAAGGATACGGCCAATTCTTCCAGATATTATTATATCAATACAGGGTTTCCCGGATCATACAATTCAGTAGAAGAATTGAAAACGGTATTAAGCGGCGGGGAAGGCAAATATTTGGATTGGAGCACATCGTTTAAACTGAATGCATCAAAAAATCTGTATACGCAGGTTACTGTGGGCCAGCAAACATATGATTTCTTTAACTTTTACTTTCTGCCATCTTATAATACGGCCGCTGTTTACGGAAATTCAGGCCAAAATGTCGGAAGCAGGGCCTACAATGAAAGCGATCAGAGAAGCCTTGAATGGATTGCCAATTACTCATTAAATGTTAAAAAGCATTCATTCAAGCTGCTTGGCGGATATTCTTACTTTTATTCCGTTAACTCCGGGCTAAGCGCCTCTAACCAAAATTTTCCATCGGATGTATTAACCTATAACAACCTTGGATCAGGTGTTTCCAATTACCCGGTTAATGCAAGCGGTTCAACGAGTCTTGGCTCTTATAAAAATGACGCAACGTTAATTGCTTTTTTTGGACGATTAAATTATGATTTCGACAAGAGGATCTACCTTTCGGCAAGCCTTCGCCATGAGGGATCATCAAAGTTTGGATTCGATAATAAATGGGGCAATTTCCCTGCAGGCTCGGTTGGCTGGATAATCTCAAATGAGCAATTTTTCCCTGTTCTATCATGGCTTAATGAATTAAAAGTTCGTGCTGATTATGGCGTGACCGGTAACCAGGACTTTGCCAGTTACCTTTCATTAGATACTTACTCGGGTTATGGGCACGCTTCATATAACGGTATTCAATACCAGGTATGGGGCCCAAGTCAGAATACAAATTATAAGTTAAAATGGGAAACAGCACACAATTTTAATGTCGGGTTAGATTTTGAGTTATTCAACAGTAAAATATCGGGTAGTTTGAACTATTATATCCGAAAAACTAATGATTTGTTAGGTTATTATTTTGTCCAAACTCCGCCGAATATACAGGGAACCACCTTTGCCAATGTGGGGAGTATGTCAAATTCTGGATTGGAAATTCAGCTGAAAGGTACGCCTGTCAGAGATAAAAATTTCGTATGGAATGTTTCTTTTGCAGGCGCAAGTAATAAAAACAAATTCGATTCCTTTTCAAATAATATCTACCACGGGCAAAGTTATATAGATATGGTTTACATGCCATCTCCCGGCTCGCCCGGTTCTGCCCAGCGTTTGCAGGAAGGAAAAAGTATAGGCAGTTTCTACATGCTGCGTTCTGCAGGTATTGATGCTACCGGAAGATTAATGGTTTATAATAAAGACGGAAAAATCATTCCAGGAAATACGGCAACAATTGCAGACAAGCAATTTGTTGGCACCGGCTTGCCTAAAATAACTGCAAGTATGGGGAATACCTTTACCTATAAAAATCTCGATTTAAGCGTGTTTTTAAGAGGGTCTTTTGGCTATAAGCTGTTTAACACAAAGGCTTTTTATGCCGGCACTCCGGTTACGCAGAACGGTTCCAATGTATTGGCCTCAGCATATGATGGTGGCAAATATGCTGCCCTTACTAATCCCGAGACTTATTCAACCTTATCGGATTACTTTTTGGAAAAAGGAGATTTTGTCAAGATTGACAATGTTACTTTGGGGTATAATCTCAAGCCCCATATCAAACACATTGATGGCCTGAGAATCTATTTCACAGGCAGAAACCTGTATACATTTACTAAATATACCGGAGGCGACCCAGAATCAATCGATGTAAACGGACTTACACCAGGTATCAACTCCTCCTTATCGTATTACCCGTCTACACTACAACTTATTGCCGGGGTCCAACTTAAATTCTAAAAACCAAATCTGAAAAAATGACACTAATTCATAAATACAGGGTAAAAATAGCAATTAGCTGTTTTATTCTATTTTCCTTTGGTTGTACCAAGCTTAATGAAAACTTGTATGACCGCATTACATCATCAAATTTTTTGCAAACAAAAGATGATGTTATCAGAGACTTTTTGCGGGCCTTCGATCATGGTTATTGGTCGGTGCAGGGGGGAGGATTGTTTTACGGGCAGGAATTATCTACCGATGAGTTGATGACACCTAACAGGGATGGTGACTGGTTTGATGGAGGGATATACCAACGCATACACTATCATACCTGGAATACGCAGGATTCTTTCACAACCGATATGTGGAACGGCTTGTTTGCCGGAGTGAGTATGGCAACCAACTCATTGCAGGATATTGAAGCGATAGATCCCATAAAGTTCAACATGACACAAGCTGAGAAAGCCGACTTCATTGCAGAATTAAGGACGTTGAGGGCTTGGTTTAATTTACGGGCACTTGATTTATACCGTAATATTCCTATTGTCACGGCAGTAAAAGGCGAAACCACTATGCCTGCGCAGTCTACACCTCAGGAAACATTCAATTTTATTGAAAAGGAACTTTTGGAATCCATGCCGGATCTGCCAACCAGCCAATCTTTAGGCACTAACGGAATCGGTCGTTTAACAAAAGGTGCAGCAGCTTCATTATTGGTACGGCTGTATTTAAATGCCAAAGTTTACATAGGCCAGGATAAATTTACAGAATGCGCCACGCTTTGTCAGGATATTATTGCCGGAAAGTACGGTAATTATTCCTTAGAGAGCAGATGGGATGCGCCGTTTGATTATAACAATGCGCAGAGTCCCGAAGTTATTTTTGGCTTTCCTTCTACATTTGCAAATACCCACTATCACTATTCTACCGAGATGTACTGGTTTATGGCCCCGCACCAGGCATATAATCTTTTTGGATTTACCAATTGGGGAAATATGAATACCAGGTTTGCATTACAACCAGGAAGGGATATTGACAGTGTGGAATACTCATTTAACCTGGGTAAGCCTTTTGTGAAATTTCAAAAATATCCTGATGATTTTCGCTTAAAAAAATATAAAAACCTGGGCAACAGTAAACGCCAGGGAATGTTTTTGTATGGCTATTTGCCTTATTACAGCGACTCTGCTAAGTTGGTGAAAAGCAACAGGGGATATACCATTTTTGCCCGTGATCAGGTGGGCTGGTTCAGAGATTTGCCACCGGGACAAGTATTGGCCGATAAGGAATCAGGCATGAATCACGCTGATGATAACTCAGGAATCTGGCCGGCGAAATATCCCATTTACCCGACAGGCGATCCAAATACTATTGCATCATCTTTTGTTGAAATACGGTTGGCCGAAATATACTATTCTTTAGCGGAATGTAAATATCGGGCTGGGGATAAAGCTGGCGCCGGGACCCTGTTAAACGCTGTTCGTAAGCGTAATTATCCTGTCGGCTCACCAAGTTTATATAATACAAATGGCAGCCAGCTCACCGATCAGGAAATGCTGGATGAATGGGGACGGGAATTTTTGGTAGAAGGCAGGCGTCGTACTGATATGATACGCTGGGGTGTGTTTAATACCGGAACCTGGTGGGATAAAAGGCCCGACGGTGATGATCACACCAGGATTTATCCAATCGGCCAGGTAGTAATGAGTGTATCTCCGCAGATGAAGCAGAATCCAGGCTATTAATTTTATTTAACAATATCCAATCATTAAATACAATGAAAAAATTAAGCACATTAACCATGAGCTTCAGAAAACCCATGTCTGTGATGCTCCTTTATATAGTTACTTTTTCTATACCAGCTACTTTACTTTTTTTAACCTCCTGTAAAGCCCTTGCTCCTTCAAATGGAAAAAAGGCCGGATCAAATACAAATACGCAAGTTAGCTCTTCGCAAAAGCCTAATTTGGTGCAGGGAGGGAACTTCGAACGGGGTGATTACAACAAGTGGACTATATCAAATATAACACCCGGTGTTACGGTTAGGTTTGGTGGTGGCAGAGCCTTGTATAGGGGGGGCAATGGGGGCCAGGCGGCAATATACCAGGCTATACAGGTAGAAGCCCACCAAAAGTACCAGATAAATATGCGGGTATCCGGTCACGGCGGTACTGACATGTGGTTTGAAGTATATGTAGGTAAAGCCGAGCCTCAGATAGGACAGGATTACAATGATGGAGGTAAACGTTTAGCTTTAAATACATGGAACGGCTGCGGAAAGACGCCTTTCAATGCACCTTTAACTCAACTATCCTGTGAGGGAGCAGCAAGAGGTGTAATTCAATTTTCCACATCGGGAACCGTATACTTACTGATCAAAAGCGGCGGCGGAGACCTCGGAACTACGGGTATCTCTCTTGCTAACGTTGAATTGCGAGCTATACAATAGTAGCCTGACTACTCTGAGTAAATCAAGGGTACAATTAATTTTATTAACAATTATTAAACTATAATATAATGAAAAAATTAAGCACATTGACCACGAGTGCCAGAAAGGCTATGGTAATGCTCTTTTATATGATTTCTATTTCCATACCGGCCTCTTTGTTTTTTTTAGCTTCATGCAGTAAAAACCTGTCGGCACCTAAACCTTTTCCGTTTGAAACCGGTGTTCTTTCCGCCTCAAAAAGCGCGGTAGTGTTTGATGCAGATAGCGGCAGCAACGAAGCTGTAACCTTTTCATTGGCCACAGATCCCAATTCATTGATCAAGTATACGCTTATCCTTACTGCGGGCAACAAAACAGATTCAGTAGCTATAACGCAGAATACGGTTATGAAAGATTTCACCGAGAGCGAATTAAACTCAATACTGATTGATAGTCTTGGCCTGGCAATAGGGGTAACTGCCGATTTAAGCGCACAGGTAAAGGGTATTATACCTTCAAATGGGAAAACGGCGCAATCGAACATCGTCACAATAAAAGTCACCCCTTCAAAGAACAGCCTGCCGCCTAATCTGGTGCAAGGGGGGCGCTTTAACTCAGGGGACGAAAGCAAGTGGACGGTATCGAACATAACAGCTGGTGTTACGCTTAGTTTTGTAAATGGTACAGCGCTATTCTCCGGCGGCAGTTGGGGCCAGGCGGCAATATTCCAGGCTATACAGGTACAAGCTAACCAAAAATACCAGATCGATATGAATGTTGCAGGTAGCGGGGCTACTGACGTTTGGTTTGAAGTATACTTAGGTAAAGCAGAGCCCCAACAAGGCGTGGACTACAATGATGGTGGCATACGTTTATCTTTAAACACCTGGGATGGTTGCGGAAATTCGCCTTTCAATGGGCTCCTGACTGACATTTCTTGTACCGGCGTAGGAAAAGGTGTAGTTCAATTCGCCACAACAGGAACTGTATACTTACTGATAAAAAGCGGCGGCGGGAACCTGGGAACTACAGGTATCTCGGTTGATAATGTTCAAATACGAGCTATCAAATAGTAGTATAACCCATCCTATCAAAATTTATTATTACCTGAACTGAAGAACCGGCTGGAATTTAATGCCAGCCGGTTTTATAATTCTAAATTTTCTGTCCTGAAATATTGAGACCCGAAATATAAAAGCGTTTTCTCTCATACGGGGCCTTCGGCAAAAAACACACATAGTCAGGGTATAATAGTCCCTGATAGCCTTTTATTTTATAAATAATATATCGACCTGATAAATACAAATTAAAATGCGTTCTAAAATTTTGTTATTATTTTTCACAGTGCTATTGACGAAATCGCAGGCACAAGAAAGCGTCAAAGAAAGAAATATTGATGCAAAGATCAACCGGAATTCAAAAGCAGTTGTTTATTCAACTACAAAAGAAACTGATGAAAGGATAACGCAAACGGCAATACTTGGTTTTGAATCGCATCCGCAGCCACTCGAAGTGGAAGAATGTATTTTTATAGATCCTTCCCGCCAATTTCAAAGCATTATTGGTTTTGGCGGTGCCCTTACCGATGCCGCTGCAGAGACATTTTTCAAATTGCCTAAAACCGCGCAGGATTCCATTCTTAATGCTTATTATGATTCGCAAAATGGAATCGGTTATACTTTTGCACGGACAAACATAAATAGTTGTGATTTTTCAAGCGGATCCTATACTTATGTGAATGATAATGATGTTTCACTTCAATCATTTTCCATAGGTCACGATCTGCAATATAAGATCCCGCTAATAAAAAAAGTAAACGATAAACTGAACGGTGGTCTTACGTTACTTGCAAGCCCCTGGAGCCCGCCGGCTTGGATGAAAGACAATAATGATATGCTGCATGGCGGTATCTTAAAGAAGGAATTTTATCCAATATGGGCAAATTACTTTGTGAAATTTATACAGCAATATTATGCTGCCGGCGTTCCTGTGTGGGGAGTTACCGTTCAGAATGAACCAATGAATAAGGCTCCCTGGGAGTCCTGCTATTTCAGTGCCGAGGATGAGAGAGACTTTGTAAAAAATCATTTAGGGCCTGATCTTACAAAAAACAATCTTGCCGATAAGAAGATAATTGTGTGGGACCAGAATCGGGACCTTTTATTTCAATATGCAAGCACCATTTTAAATGATCCGCAAGCAGCAAAATACGTTTGGGGCGCCGGTTTGCATTGGTATGAGACCTGGACAAACGATCCTCCGATGTTTGACAATGTATCACAAGTGAATGCGGCTTTTCCGAACTTAAACCTGCTTTTTACCGAAGGTAGCATGGGTAAAACCGGTTATTATGAAAGCAATAGGTGGGCCCTTGGCGAACTATATGCTGACAATATTCTGCATGATTTAAACAGCGGAATACGGGCCTGGTGTGACTGGAACGCGCTACTTGACCAAAATGGCGGACCAAGCCATGTAGGGAATGTTAGCTATGCCCCGATCATGGGAAATACGCAGACAGGGAATATAACTATCAGGGACGAATATTGGTACATTGGCCAGTTTTCAAAATTCATACGCCCGGGAGCTAAACGTGTAGCCGCTTCCAGTAACCGCAATGCGCTGCAAACCACAGCTTTTATAAACAGTGATGGCAAAATTGCAGTAATTGTACTCAATAGAAGCGACAATAATCTCCGTTACCATATTTGGTCAAATGGGGTCTGGATGGGGCATGCTGTAGCGGCGCATAGCATTCAAACAATTGTTATTGAATAAATCAAAGCTTTTCCCGGAACTTTACTATAATCTCATATACTTCGTGATTTTCTGTATTGAAATATTGAGTTCAAAAAGCATTATCGCATTCAAATCCATCAGGGTGGGAAAACAGGTGATCGGGATATAAATGATAAAGATTTAGTCCCGGAAATTTAAAGAGTATTTGAAACAGATCCCCAAAAGGGATTAGAACACCTGAAAAACAATTCAAATAACTAATTAACAGGATATTGCCTGAATACAAGAAAAGCCTGATAGAAAAAATATCTTAGTTAAAAAAAGAAAGTAAATATCTGACAATCAAATTGTTAGATGTTTAACAATAATTCATTGATCCCATAAAATGTTGTCCTATTGTTGTCTTGAAACGAAATGAGGCGATTAGTGTCTTTTATCTAATCGCCTCATTTTCAAGTACTCCAAGCGGTTCAACTTACAAACCATTTTGAAAGTGATTTGCAACTTTTAGTGAATTTAATTAGACACTGAAGCATACTAAGGGAATGGTAGCGGGAAGCTTTTTAAGACATTTTTTTGGAGCTAATAAATTATAAGTAGACTTAGTTTCCCTCATTTCGAAGAAGCTTTTAGAAGGTTTGATTGCACTGCTTTAAAGTCCTCCTTTCTTAAATCATTTAATAAATAGTTCTGAAAATGTTCGGTATGTGAGCCGAAAGTGATAGATTTTCAACTGATTTTGTGGAGGGAATGCGGCTATTGGCCAAATGTGACAAGCCAGCTGATTTTTCGCGAAGTTCTCCGATTATCCTAAGTGAGATATGATTTTTTCCTACTCAGGAACTTTCTTTGCATTGTCGATTGTTCGATACATTAATTTTCAAAATTTTAAGTTGAAATCATCGATAAGGTCATTAATGATATCAAATGGGTCAAGTTCATTGTATTTTCGCAGTATCATGTCTTTTAAATGATCATTATTTAAGAAAAGAATGAGTTTGCCACTTTCAGAAAAAACATCTTTTCTCTTTTCTAAGGCGCTATAATCAGGAAGCTTTTTACTACAAATTATTCCAAACCTTCCGATGTTTTTTTTTAAGATAATCGTCAACTTGAAGAACCGTGTATTTATCGATTGCGCTGCCATCCTTGGAATAGTTTTTAAATTCAACAACAATATATTTGGCATCATAATCTTCTCTGACAAACCGCCAATTATCGTCTAAACCGCGGTCTGGGTAGATTGCGTCCCTAACATCTATCCCGGATTTGCGTTTAAATTGTATCTTGGGCGGATTTAAAGGAGGGACAAAGAGGTGACTAAATATTTTTATACAAATATCTTCGTAGGCTTTCCAGCCGGACATGCCTTCCGGACAATTTTCCAGTTCGTAGATCAAATCTTGGGCGGCCTTTAATTTATTATCGACGAGTTGCACCGGCTGAGAAAGTAATGGAGCCAAATTATATACTGTTTTAAAATTTCAGTCGTAAACCGCAGCAAAAGCATTTCCATCCCCCCGGCGAAGTAAGAGGATCAATTGCTCGTCTGCAAAGGTTCGGTACTCCGGCAGATAAAATTGCTCAAATGAATTTATTAAAATAATCCGTTTGAGAAAAGATATGCGCGCTCTACTAAAGAAAATTCCGGCTACATATCCTTTCCTTTTTTGCGGCTGACAGCCAGGTTGAATAATGGGATATCAATTGCAAAAAAAGCGTTAAAATGCGGCATTAGCTGTATATGTGTATCTGCCGTTGTAGTCGGTGTAGTCCATTGGACACCAGCTCCCAATGAGAGCGGCAGGTAACCGGGAAAACCGTATACGAAATGCAGGCTGGGAGAAACGAGGCCTGCGAAATTGATGTTTTGTTCGTATGCACCCTGGCTATTGAGTTTATAACGAATAATACTGCCGATATCAACAAGCCCCACAAAAGCGCTGAAACTTCCGACTTGACCAGCACCGAGACTAAAAGTAGCGCCAATGGGAGCCGTTAAACCATATTGGTTAGTGAATCCAGTTCCATTACTTTTGGAACGGGCGAAAAACATGCCGACATAGGCGTTGATTGCGATATTTGCGGCTGTCTCCTTTTTGACACGGGAACTGCCTGCGGGTAAAGCATAAGTTTCCAGTAATGATTCCACGGCGGCGCTATTCTCCGCTTGCGTCAAGGCTGCAAAAAGCTGGTAATATTCTATGACTTTAGATAACGTAAAAAGCACCTTGTCGGCATTTTTCTTTTGCCAAACAGCCGCATCCATTTGTGCATTCAATACTATAAGTTGCTGTTCCAGCGCCTGGGTTTGGCCGGATATCGCTATTTTATCCTGAACTGTTGGGCCGTCAGTACCGGATAACGTTTTTAGCTGAACGTTAACAGTTTTTAATTTATCATTGATCGCATCGATATCCTTGCCTGCATCCGCTTCCGCATCGGCTTTGGCTGACTTTACAAAAGCATCATCACCCTCTCGGCTTTCCATATACTGACTGACTGTTTGGAGCATCGAACTAAGGTTCTGCACGGCAAGCGGGTAGTCTTTTTGTGAAAAAGCTTTAACCATGCTTATTCCGCTCTGCGAAAAAGGCGGCCAGTAGTTGGTAACCCGGCTGAACTCTTGTTTAAGGGCAGAGGATGCGTCTGAGCCCGAAACAAACGGCTCGCAAAGCTGCATAGAGGTAACGATCAACTGGTTATAAAGCGTAAAGCGTTCAACTGAAAAAAAACTTTTTCCAGTAAGTTGGCCGATGGTCATGTCATTCTTTTTAAGATCTGACAGTTGGGTTTGTAGCGATTGCAATTTAGAGCCAGACGCAATGATATTGTCAATCAGTGAAGTGAGTTTCTCATTTTTATCCCAAGAGGCTAAAAGCTCAGCCGCGGATTGTTTACCCTGACCGACCCAAAAGGGTATTGCACTGACATGTTGATATATTAAGCCCAGGAAGTATCTTGACAGTTCCAACTTATTAGCAGCATTGTTATTAGTCACCTGTGCGATCTCACTTGGACTTATATAATCATACTCGAGGCTTTCATCACCCGATAAGGTTTTTTTTCGAAGTCCGTCAGAGACTGCAGAAACTACCCTGATCACACCGGCATAATTATTTTCCGCCTGTAGAAAGCCGCAGCTATCCAGATCATGCAAAGATTTACCCAAACCGAATTTGCCGTTCATCTCATTAACCACTGCGCTGGCGGTAAAAATCAGCGTCATCACGGGTACCCGGGCGTTTAACGTTTTATAACGCGGGAGCTGATAAAGCAAAGGCAGCTGGGCAGGCAAAACGTCCAGATCTTCCTTTAAAGCACATTTTAGGGCGCCGAGTTTTTTTTGATAATCGTAAGGTTCGACAGGCTGGATCAGCGTGACCGTATGGTCAAACAGAATTTTAAATTCCGGGTACCGGGCAATAAATGCCTGCAATTTGGCGATAACGGAAATAGTCAGTTCTTCGTTGGCCCGTTTAATAAGATAATCAGCTGATCCGTTAGTCAGGTTTGATACCAAATTAACCCCGGGACTTCCTGAACTTGTTGAAATCATATTGCCGTTAATTTGGTCTGGGATTAAGGCTTTGTCGGCATCGAGCCTTTTGAAACCGGCGGAGAAAATTTCCCTTAGGAACGGATTATCCTTGAACTTTTCCTTGATAGCGTCAAGCGTTGCATCATCTTTTAAGCCGGCATTCCTGGCGAGGATTTTCATGATCACCTGTTGGGACGCTTTTGGGTCCACGTCAGCACCAGTTAAGGGAGTCATTTGAGCTGTTTTGACTACAACCCCCTTTACCGGGTCAATCATCTGGTACCCTGGCACATCCGGCATCATGATTAAATTGACACCATGCTTGGCATTTAACAAACCGATGGCATCGTAGATTGCAGATTGTTCCTGTTGGGCACTTGCCGTAAGTGCTGCCAGTAAAGCAAAAAGTATTAAATTTAAGCGTAAGGTTACAGGTTTCATGTTTCGGATTTATAAGGGTGAAGAAATAGGTTTTTTACTTTTTATTAATTTTGAAAAATGGTTAGTTAGCTGACGACCGGTGAGTCTTTTCAGGCCTTGATCTTCGAATGCATAGATTGCCATATTCTGATCAGCTGTACTGACTTCCAGGTGCGGTTTAGAAGACAGGAAAAAATCAATAAAGCGGAGTTCATGCGTACCTTTGACATTCCGGAATTGCTCTTCGGCGGCATTTACTGCTATCACTTGCTGGTCCAGCGCCGGGCCCGAGACCGAGTGAAAAAAACGCAGCTTGCTGCCCTGCTGATAAAAATCAGCTGACGCCAGCAAGTGTTTATCACGTGCAATTAATACCCGGAATCCCCCCGTTCCCGACAAATGCCGGAGACGGAAAATATGAAGATGTAAAGGGGTGGCGGTATCCACATCCGATAAAGAAAGTTTGCGTTTATAAAAACTTAACGCATCACCAATAATATCAAAACTATAATTTTTACTATTATTTGAATCATTGAATTACAGCGCTAATTATTCAAAGGGTGACCCCAATAAGGTCCCCAATTCTTCCGTTTTAAAGTCAGGATCATTGTGCTTTAATGTTAAATGCAATGAATTTTATTGATCCCAAACTCAGGCGGGTAACACCTGAAATGTCTGTGCAAATATTGAAGGAACACGGCACAAAAGTTACTATAGAAGAAGCGAAAATAATTTTGGATTTTATGTATAAAATAGGTAAATTGTCTGTAGGTCAATACGTTAAAATATAGTATCATTTATGAGATCAGCAGATTTGTATATCAGGGTAAGCACGGACGAACAAGCAGATAAGGGTTATTCCCAACGTGATCAGGAAGAACGTTTAAGGAAATATTGTGCTATAAACTCCATTGAAATCAGAAAGGTGATTTTTGAAGATCATTCCGCTAAAACTTTTAACCGACCACAATGGAACAGCCTGTTAGTGGAATTAAGTAAAAGCAAGGGTAAACATATTAACCTGATACTTTTTACCAAATGGGACAGGTTCAGCCGCAATACAAGTGATGCTTATCAAATGATTGGTAGACTGTCCAAATGGGGTATTGAGCCACAGGCGGTCGAACAACCCTTGAATCTCGAAATCCCCGAAAATAAAATCATGCTTGCGTTTTACCTTGCTACGCCGGAGGTAGAGAATGACCGCCGTGCCCTGAACGTCAAGCATGGCATGAGAAGGGCTAGGAAAGAGGGGCGGTATATGGGACGGGCACCGTATGGCTACGATAACAGGAGCCGTGAAGATGGCAGCAAATATATTGTACCTAATTCTAAAGAAGCCCCGATGATGCGCTGGATATTTGAAGCTATTGCGGAGGGCGTATTTGCACCTGATCAGATCAGGAAAATGGCCAATGATAAAGGGATTATGATCAGCAAGTCTAATTTCCATCGGGAAGTCAGGAACCCAGTTTATTGCGGCAAGATCGTGGTCAGGCAGTATAAAGAAGAAGATGAACAATGGGTGGACGGCCTGCATGAGCCTATCATTAGTGAAGCTTTATTTTATGAAGTTCAGGATGTCCTGAGTGGCCGAAAAAAGGTGCTTAGGGTACAGGCGGTAAAGGTATGTGCAGCATTACCCTTAAAGGGCTTTTTACAGTGTGATAAATGTGATCGTCCGCTTACTGGTAGTGCTTCAAAAGGCAGAAGTGGCTTTTATTATTATTACCATGCTCAGGGAGCCTATGGTTGTGGTTGTCGTTATAAAGCGGACGAGATGAATAAGGAGGCGGCAAAAATGCTGAAAAAATATATACCGGCACCTGGAATGAGTTAGTTATATAAGATGGTTGTTTCGGATATTTATAGAATATATAAGGGTTCATCCCATGTCGGAAGAAGGGAAATAAGCGAGGAAATCTCAAAATTGAACGCAAAACTGGCTAATGCCAGGGATATGCTTTTCGATGAAAAACTGGATCATGATGATTATAAAATCATGAAACGGGAATGTGAGGAAAAGTTAAAAAGGCTTGAATTGGCCTTGACGGAGGCAAAGGTCCAAAATTCGAACCAGTTAAGCATTGATAATATGCTTTTAAAGGCAATAGAGGCACTTTCTAAGCTCGATGAGTTGTTTTTGGATGGGGATATATTGACGAAAAGAGAGGTACTTGGTTCGATATTCAGGGAAAAACTAGGTTTTGACGGTATGGCTTATCGAACCGGGCGAATCAGTGAACCTGCTAAACTTATCTTTCAAATTAACAAGGAGTTAAGGCATAAAAAAAACGGGAAAGAATACAAGCCGTTGCATCTTTCCCGTTCAGTACTCAGAGCGGGAATCGAACCCGCACTCCGTTTACGGGAACAGGATTTTAAGTCCTGCGTGTCTACCAGTTCCACCATCTGAGCAGGTGATTAACCTTTAAAAATAAAACCCTTCTTTTGATGGAAGGGCTTTGAGCGAAAGACGAGATTCGAACTCGCGACCCCGACCTTGGCAAGGTCGTGCTCTACCAACTGAGCTACTTTCGCATTCTCCTGCTTTGAGTAAGCTGTGTGCCTATCTCGTTTGCGGGAGTGCAAATATAGACAGAATTGGATGTTCTGCAAGGGAAAATTTCACTTTTTTTAAAATAGTTTATAACTGGTTGACTTTCAAAACTTCTGCAACCAAGTCTGCTTCGTACCCGCGGCCCATAGCGTACTGTTGGAGCTTATAACGGCGCTTAAGTTCATTTTTCTCGCTCATGGTGCCCGCTTTTTTATCCAATAGCCTGGTTAACGCTGCAAAATAATCGTCGACATCAATGGCTGACAGGGCTTTTTTTATCAATACATCAGGTACGCGTTTCTGTTTAAGGCCTTGTTTTATTTTTATTCGGCCCCAGGCTTTCTGGCTAAACTTGCCTTTGGCGTAGGCTTTGGCAAAGCGCTCTTCGTTTAAAAAGTTGCCTTGTATCAGTTCGCTTATTACTTGTTCAATGGCATCGGGCCGCAGGCCCCATTCGTAAAGCTTGTCGCGCACCTCTTGCTGTGATCGTTCCTGGTAGGCGCAGTAATTTTCGGCCTTGGTTAGGGCTATTTTAGGGTCTGTTATCTTGATTTTTTTAGGGCCATCCATTGGTAGTCAAAATTCGTCAAAAAATACGCTATAGTTAAATTAATATGCCCAAATTCGTACCATGCTTAACAACCAGTACCAGATAACCGAAGTTAAACAGATCATTAATGCAGGCGGCAACATTGTAAAAGAATATATCATCAGCGCACTGTTTACCGATAGCCGCCGTTTAAATAACGCAACCGAAGGCTTATTTTTTGCCCTAAGCGGCAGGCGTAACGGCCACGAGTTTGTTGCCGGCGCTTACGCGGCTGGCGTACGTAATTTTGTGGTGGAGCATGGTCCCGAATTTAACTTACCCGAAGCCAATTTTTTAATAGTAGCCGATCCCCTGGCTGCCTTGCAGGCTTTGGCTGCCCACCACCGGGGCAGGTTTAACCTACAGGTAATAGGCATAACCGGCAGTAACGGTAAAACTATTGTAAAGGAGTGGCTATACCAGCTGCTTAACGCCGATAAAAATATTGTGCGTAACCCAAAAAGCTATAACTCGCAAATAGGGGTGCCGCTTTCGGTATGGCAGATAAACAGCCGCAATGATTTGGGGATTTTTGAAGCCGGAATATCAACCATTAATGAAATGGAAAAGCTGGAGGCTATTATTAAGCCCCAGGTAGGTGTGCTTACGCATATTGGTACAGCGCATGACGAGGGTTTTACCAGCAGGCGGGAGAAGGTTTTGGAGAAGCTTGAATTATTTAAAAACAGCCAAAAACTGATTTGCAATTACGACCTGCTGATCGATTTTAGGAGAGATATACAGGCCAAAGAAACATTTACCTGGAGCCGTAAATTTAACCAGGCCGACTTGTACGTTTTTAGCGGGACGGTGATCTCCAAAAACTATTACCTGCGCGCTTATTACCAAAAACAGGAGATTGAATGCCTGGTGCCCTTTACCGACGAAGCGTCGATAGAGAATGCTATTGTTTGCTGGGCAACTATGCTGGCCCTTGGGTATAGTGCTGTTGAGGCTGATAAACGTATTGAACGCCTGGTGCCGGTAAGCATGCGCCTTGAATTAAAAAACGGCATAAACAATTGCTCGGTGATTGATGACTCTTACAACTCCGATCTGCAATCATTGGAAATTGCGCTTAATTTTTTAGGCCAGCAAAATCAACATCATAAAAAAACACTCATCCTGTCAGATATCTACCAGTCGGGGTTGCCACAGGATGTACTTTATCAGCAAGTTGCTGATCTGGTGGCTGGTAAAAAGGTAGATAAATTCATTGGTGTTGGCGATGCTTTGGTAAACCATAGGGAGTACTTTAACGTAGCTGAGCATCATTTTTTTAACGATACAGCTGCAATGCTACAGCACCTGAAGCAGCTTGATTTTAAAGATGAAACCATCCTGATCAAAGGTTCACGTAGTTTTGAATTTGAACGAATAAGCCGCGCGCTGGCCCAAAAAGCCCATGAAACAATTTTAGAGATTAACCTGAATACTTTATTGAGTAATCTTGATTTTTATAAATCTAAACTGAAATCGGGTGTAAAAGTGATGGCGATGGTAAAAGCCTTTAGCTATGGCAGCGGCACTTTTGAGGTAGCCAATATGCTGCAATACAATAAGGTTGATTACCTGGCAGTTGCCTATATTGACGAGGGAGCCGCATTAAGGCAGGCCGGCATAAACCTGCCTATCATGGTATTGAACCCAGAAGCTTCGGCATTTGATAAGCTGACCGAATACAAGTTGGAGCCGGTAATTTATAGTTTCGGTTTGCTGGATGATTTTGTGAGTTATGCTAAAGGGCGCAACATATCAAACTATCCTGTAAATATCAAAATAGACACCGGGATGCATAGGCTGGGCTTTGAGAATCATGAAATAGATACCCTATGCGATATGCTGGAAGCCAACAGGTACGTGCGTGTACAATCTGTTTTTTCGCACCTGGCAGCAAGCGAGGCTGTTAAACACGACGAGTTTACCAAAACACAAATAAAACGTTTTGAAAAGGCATTTAAAGAGATTGAACGCTCGCTTGGTTATACCGTTATTAAGCATTTGTGTAATACGGCTGGCATCATCCGTTGGCCTTCGGCACAGTATGATATGGTACGGTTGGGCATTGGCTTATATGGTATTGATTCGGCGGTGCCTGCATCAAACAGGGCGTTGCAGCCTATAGCCAGTTTAAAAACAAGCATTGCACAGGTAAAAAAAATAAAAGCGGGAGATACAATCAGCTACAGCCGCAGTGGTAAGCTGGCTAAAGACGGCAAAATTGCCACTGTGCGTATTGGTTATGCCGACGGCTATTTGCGGGCATTTGGCAACGGCGTAGGTAAAATGCTGGTAAAAGGGACCCTGGTGCCAACCGTAGGTAACATCACCATGGATATGTGTATGCTGGATGTAAGCGGCCTTGATGTAAACGAGGGAGATGAGGTAGTTATATTTGACGAACAGCACCAGCGTATTGAGGAGTTGGCCACACAGATAGGCACCATTCCGTACGAGATATTAACTAATGTTTCGCAGCGGGTAAAAAGGGTATATTTTTACGAGTAGGCTTTTAAAATATTTTTAACACTTTTTTGTCAAAAGCGGACAAAAATAATAATTTGCCCACCTGTGCAGTGTGAACTTTGTCGCCATATCTGCCTGAACGTTAACCTTGACGGATCAGCATATGCACCGAAAAGATAATCGTGTTAAGACAATTTATAAAAAGAGTTTAAACAATAATCACAACTATACCACTTCAGTGGTAAAAAGCCTAAAAATTTTTTTACAAAGGGAGGTCTGTGGCCCCGCCTAACCATTTGTGATTTACATTTTTTGCAAGTAATATGTGACATAAGCGTTGATTTAGAATGCTGAATCTACATATTGAATTTACAACCATATTATAAAATTGAAAACTGCACTTATAGTGTAAAATAAAGTGTGAAATAGCTGTGAAAAATGTAAACTATAAAAATGTAACCAGTAGTCCTGCCAGCGTTTGGGGGCCCCTTTTATTTTATTTTTTTGCCAATTTAAAAGGGTGTATTTTTACAGGGAGAAATTTTAGGGGCTTATGAACAATTTTGTACGGGTTTTAATCAGGTATTTTGCCAAAGGCCTGTTGGTAGTTGTACCTATAGGCGCGGCAATTTTTTTGATGTACTGGGGCGTATCAACAATTGATAAGGCGTTGAATTTGAGTGATCTGCTGGTTGATAAAACAGGGAAGCATCTGTATATACCGGGCCTGGGGATACTGAACGTGATTGTAGTGATCATGATAGCGGGCATTTTGGTTACCAACGTAATTACCGATCCGATAAAACACTGGTTTAAGCGCTGGTTTAACCGTTTACCCATCTTCGCATTCCTGTATTCATCTATAAAAGACCTTACCGAGGCCTTCGTAGGCGAAGAGAAAAAATTTAACGAGCCTGTTTTGGTAGAAATAAATGAGTTCGGGCTGAAAAAAATTGGCTTTCTTGTTCAAAAGGACCTCGCTGTTTTAGGGCTGCCCGGCGAAGTTGCCGTGTATTTCCCTTACTCTTACTCATTTGCCGGGCAGGTTATCATTATTGATGCCAGCAAAGTAAAACCCATTGATAAAAGCGCAGCCGACATTATGAAGTTTGTAATCTCGGGAGGTGTAAGCGGTTTAGATCATCATTAAACTGTTTTCACTGCTTTCTTCGGGGCAGGTACTTTTTTAAAACTTTTTACGGCCAATAACACACTCGTCAGCATTAATAAGGCGCCCAGTATGTATGGGGCTCCAGGAAAATATGCTGTGGTATCTTTATGGGTAAATAAGTGAAAAACCGAACTCATCAACAGTGGCCCTATAATAACAGCCACACTGGTAAGGCTGGTTAATGAGCCCTGTAACTCTCCCTGTTCTTTTGCCGATACTGTACCGGTAATTAATCCCTGCAGTGCAGGCCCCGAGATGCCTCCAAGGCAGTAGGGTACCATGTAAACATAAACCATCCAGCCATGGCTGGCAAAGGCAATAAGCACCAACCCAAGGGCGTAAAATAGCAACCCGGCTACAATATTTTTTTCCTGTCCAAATTTAGGGATAGTATACCTGATAAGCCCGCCCTGTATAGCTACCAGTACTACACCAATAAACACCCCCAGGTAACCAATACTGATCTGGCTCCATTGAAATTTTTCAATTAAAAAGAAGGCTAAAACGTATTCTACTGCTTTTTGGGCTACATAAACCAGCGCGAATGCACCAACCAGGCCACCAAGTGCGGGATAACGGTTAAGGCTGCGTAATGAACTTATGGGGTTCGATTTTTTCCATTCAAATTTACGGCGGTTTTCGGGCGCTAATGATTCGGGAAGTACAAAATAGCCGTATGCTGCATTAACCAGCGCAAAGGCGGCGGCAGCCATAAATGGCAACCTAACGCTAATCTCGCCCAGGAAACTACCCATAGCCAGCCCTACAATGAACCCTACACCTGATGCCGCGCCTACCAATCCAAAATTTGCTGCGCGGTTTTTGCCGGTGCTCACATCGGCAATGTAGGCCGTTGCCGTACTGGTACTTGCACCGGTGATGCCGGCTATTACCCGGCCAACAAAAAGCCAGGCTATAGTAGGGGCGAAGGCCATAAAAATATAATCTATTCCAAAGCCGAGCAATGAACTCAGCAGGACAGGCCGCCGGCCGTACCTATCGCTCAGGTTACCTACAACTGATGAGAAAAGGAATTGCATTGATGCATAGGTAAAGGTTAAATAACCGCTGTATTGGGCGGCGGTACTTACATCAACATTGCCCAGGTTTTCGAGCAGTTTGGGCATTACGGGGATAGTAACCGCTAAACCAAGCACATCAATAAACAGCGTAACAAATATAAAGCCCAGCGCTGCCGAATGCTTCTTTTTAGGTTTTTTAGTCATTAATTTGATAAAGGTTTATACGCCTTAAAAGTTTTGAAGATATTAATTTTGGCCAATATATAACCTATCATATTATTTTATCTATAATTTAATCTTTAACTCGTGCTCGCGTTTTAAGGTAATTAATGCCTCGGCGTTTCCTTTGGCATCATCAACGGGGTGGTGTGTATGTGCTGTTTTGCGTAGGTGTTTAAAGTTTTTAAACATATCTTTTACCATGCCTTTGTACAAACTGCCCAGGTTTTGCGAACTGAAGCCAAATGGATTTTTGCCCGTAAAGTGATGGAAGTACCAACAGATGAACATCCAGTCGAACCCGTTATTGTCGCTGATAAAAATGGGTTGATCTTTGCAAACCGTTTTTATCCAGGTTGCAAAATTGGCCATGACCGTGGCCGGGTCATCAAACAATAAAACTTCGTCGCGCGTATGGCCCGAAACAGCCAGCGCTTCGGGGATATAATTTTCAGATATTGGTTTTAACTGTCCGTAAAAAGTTTTGTCGAGGCCATCCTGTACAAGTACGGCGCCGAAAGAGATCATAGAAAAGTCGCCCGGAATTGGGCCGTCACTTTCTATATCTACCATAATATAAGCCATTATTTTCTTTATTAAAGTTATTTTTTGCCTTTTAAGGCGTGTTATTACTTAACATAGCAATAATAATTGGCATTTACAATAGTGTTGTAAAACTTCGCCGGAGCAGGTAAGCCCATCGCGACTTTATGTTTGCTTCTTTTTAAAACTTCTGATAGCCAGTAATGCGGCTAACAACATCAGTATAGCGCCCAAAATAAATGGAGCCCCGGGTAAATAAAGGTGGTTTTTAAAATTGGTAAAATAGTAAAACAAGGTAGTCATTATCCATGGGCCAAATATCGAGCTTAGGCTCATGAGGCTGGTGAGGCCGCCCTGCAGTTCGCCCTGTTCATTAGGAGGTACCTGGTTGCTCATCAAACCTTGTAGCGCCGGGCCGGCAATACCGCCAAGTGCGTAAGGTATCATAAAGGCAAACATCATCCAGGTATGGGTGGCAAAAGCAAACAATATCAACCCGGTGCTATACAATAAAAGCCCCATCCATATACTGCGTTCCAGACCCAGTTTGGGCAAAGTTACCCTGATCAATCCACCCTGAACCATAGCTATCATTAAACCAATAAAACCTAACGAATAACCCACTATATCTTCGCTCCAGTTAAATTTCAGGATAGTATAAAATGTCCACACGCTTTGTACAGATTGTGCCGCAAAATATACCAGGAACAATGAGGCGGCTAAACCTATTACCGATGGATATTTTTTAAGCTGTAATAATGAGCCTAAAGGATTGGCGCGTTTCCAGTTAAATGGACGGCGATGTTCTAACGAAAGCGACTCGGGCAGGATAAAGAAGCCATAAGCTGCGTTTAATAAAGCTAAGCCAGCCGCCGCAAAAAACGGATAGTGAACATTCCATTTTCCTAAAATACCACCCAGCACGGGGCCAATTATAAAGCCGATGCCAAAAGCTACACCTATCATTCCAAAATTTTGCGCGCGTTTTTCGGGAGTGCTCACATCTGCTATATAGGCAGATGCTGTTGTAAAACTCGCCCCCGTTATACCCGCAATAGTACGGCCAACAAACAGCCAGCCAATTGATGGTGCAAATGCAAGGAAAAGATAATCGACACCAAACCCTAACAGGGATGATAATAAGACTGGTCTGCGGCCATATTTATCGCTCAGGTTGCCAATCATGGGCGAAAACAGGAACTGCATTATTGAATAAGCCAGCAGCATGAGCCCGGAATATAACGAGGCCTGGCTAACGGTACCATGTATTAATTTCTCTATCAGTTTAGGCATTACGGGTATAATGATACCAAAGCCGATAACATCTATCAGCATAGTAACAAAAATAAAGCCCAGCGCGGCCTGTGGTTTAAGTTTGGCAGGTTGATCCATAGCCGCAAAATAATGATAAAATATTATTGCTTGATATTAACTTTAAAAATCATCCGAATGTCTAAAATTCCGCCTTCACCTCTTTTTATTTCTAAAACAAAAAAAAATAGACAAATTGCAGCTTAATATCCAACACAGGGAACCTAAAGCCCGATAGCCCAAAAGATCGGCCTGAACAATTAACGATTGAAATGACAACAACAATTAAAAACAGGATAACATCCATTGATTTTCTTCGCGGCACCATCATGATCATTATGGCGCTTGACCATGTGCGCGATTACCTGTATTCGGGTTCGTTTTTATTTGACCCGCTCGATTTGGATAAAACAACCGGCATATTGTTTTTTACCCGTTGGATAACCCATTTTTGCGCACCCATTTTCATGCTGCTGGCAGGCACGTCGGCATTTTTAATGAGCCGCAAGAAAACAAAAAATGAGCTTTCTGTTTTCCTGGTAAAACGTGGCCTTTGGCTGGTGTTCCTGGAGTTGGTGGTAGTTAATTTCGGTTGGAACTTTAATATCGCCTTCCCGATGTTGCTGTTTATAACCATATGGGCTTTGGGGATAAGTATGATTGTACTTGCGGCGTTAATCCATTTGCCTAAAACCGCTATTCTTGTTCTTAGCCTTGTAGTTATATTCGGCCATAATTTATTGGATGGCGTGCATGTGGCCGGCAATAACTTAGCTGGTTTTGGCTGGGCCTTTCTTCATGATCAGCGTCCGTTTTTTTGGGGACATGAAATACTTTTGGTAGGTTATCCTATTGTACCATTGGTGGCAATTATGCCATTAGGCTATTGCCTGGGGCAACTGTTTACCCCTGAGTACGGCGTGGAAAAACGCAGGACGACTTTATTTGTCATTGGCGCTACTTCACTGGTATTATTTGTGATAATCAGGTATCTTAACGTATACGGTGATCCTGTTAAATGGACAGTGCAGAAGGATGCGTTTTTTACCTTCCTTTCGTTTATCAAAGTAAATAAATACCCGTCTTCGTTACTGTATGTTTTATTAACCGTGGGTTCGGCCTTGCTATTCCTGGCCTTTACAGAAAAGATGCAGAATGCTGTTGTTAGGGTAGTATCGGTATATGGCAGGGTACCTATGTTTTACTATATTATCCATATTTATATTATCCATTTAATCGCCCTTGTTTCGTCCGCCGTTACACCTGGCCAAAACTGGAAAATCTGGATACTTGATCAACCCATTTGGTTTACTACATCGCTTAAAGGCTACGGGTTTTCGCTGGCGGTGGCTTACCTGGTTTGGATAGTTATTGTTGTAGGCCTGTATCCGTTGTGTAAACGTTATGATGCATACAAACAGGCGCATAAAGAAAAATGGTGGCTGAGTTATTTATAGTGAATACCATAAGCTCAATTTGGTGCTATAATGAATGTTATTTATAGTTAATAAATGTTAATCGCTTTCTTTTTAGTAAATAATAGTATTATTTTAGGGGTAAAATAATTACCTATGAAATATCACAAACTGATACTGTTTGTGCCTGCCGTGCTGGCCATGCAATATACTTACGCACAAAGTAAGCTTACCCTCTCCGATAGCTATCCATCAGTTGCCGAAAAGCTAAAACTTACCTATAGCCCCGCGGGGACAGTGCTTGATGGTAAAAAGGATATCAGCGCATCTGTTTATTTTATTGATGGCAAGGATAATCCGGTTGCAGATGTCGACCTGAAAGCCAACGGCGAGTTACTTACCGGCGATTTTACAGTGCCTGCCGGCGCAAAGGCCTTTTTTATTAAGCTTGGCAGTGGCGAAGATATAGATAACAACATGGATAGAGGGTACCTGTATCCTGTTTACAAAGATAAAAAGCCTGTAACCGGCGCTTACGAATCGGAAGCTTTTATATTAACCAGCGGCCTTGGCATCAGGTATGGTAAAATAAAAGCCGATAACTATAGGGGTATTGATTTATTTAAAAAAGAAGAGGAGGTAAACCCTAAAACCGAAAAGCTGTTCGGCGTACAATATTACGCTGCATTGGCCAAAAAAACCGATGCTGAAACTCAGGCCTTGCTTGCGGCCAAAGTAAAATCACTTGAAAAAAGCGATAAGGAAAAAGATATGGTGCTGGCAGCCTACATCTTAAACTGGACCAGGCATCCCGAGTCTGCCGATTCATTAGGTAAGGTTATTAAAGCAAAATTCCCGCAGGGCGAATCGGTTTATAACGAAGCTGTGATGGCTATTTACCAGCAAAATGACCTGAATAAAAAGGATTCGCTGTACAAGGCCTTTGAGCAAAATTTCCCTTCAAAGTTAAAAGAGAAAAATGGCATGCTTGATTATGCCCGCGCTGCAATTGCTACCGGCTTTATGCAAAAAGGCGATATGGACAAATTTAACGCGTACGCAGGCAAAGTTCAAAACAAAACCAATCTGGCGGGCGGCTACAATAATGCAGCCTATGAATGGGCTAAAACAGGCGAAAAACTTGATGTAGCGGAAAAAATGTCGAAACAATCTTTAGACATTATGGCCGACCAGATGAAAAACCCTCAGCCTGGTTTGTACACATCGCCTAAAGCAGCTGCTAATAACGCTAAAGAATCATACAATAACTACGCGGATACATACGCATTCATCCTGCTAAAAGAAAAAAAGTATGATGAAGCGTTAAAATATGAAAAGGAAGTATACGCCACCAATACATATAACGATCCGGAAATTAATGAGCATTATGTGTTGATATTAAACGCGCTGGGTAAATACACCGAATCGAAAGTGGTAATAGAAAGCGCCTTAAAAGATGGCAAGGGTAGCGAAATTTTAAAAGCCGAACTGAAAAAGGCTTATGTTGGCCTGAAAGGCAGCGAAAGAGGTTATGATGAGTACCTTACTTCACTTATAAACTTTGCCAAAAACAAAAAGCGCGGGGAATTAACCAAGCAAATGATTAACCAGCCCGCATTGCCCTTTGCTTTGAAGGATTTTGAAGGCAACACCGTATCGCTGGCCAGCCTGAAGGGTAAAGTGGTTGTTGTTGATTTTTGGGCAACCTGGTGTGGCCCCTGCAAAGCATCGTTCCCTGGTATGCAAACTGCTGTAAATAATTTTAAGGACGATGCAGATGTTAAATTCCTGTTTATTGATACCTGGGAAAAAGGCAGCGACTATACCGATGGTGTAAAGAAATTTATTGCCGATAAAAAATACAGCTTTTATGTATTGTTGGACGAAAAAGGTGCCGATGGCCGCCAATCAAAGGTGGTAACGCAATTTGGGGTTGATGGTATCCCTACCAAGTTTATTATCGACAAAAATGGCAACGTCCGCTTTAAAGTTGTAGGGTTTGATGGCTCGGCCGATGGATTGGTTGATGAAGTTGCCGCCATGATTGATATGGCTAAAGAGCCCACCGCTTCGGCAAGTGTGGTGCCTAAGGAAGGCATGAAGTAATTCCTTTCTATAGAGTATCCATCGGTAAAAACCTAGAAAAAAACGTTATGACGTTCAACGGAAATAGTTAAACAAATGTTCTAAACTACCGTCATTGCGAGGAACGAAGCAATCCCGAACAATGTGGGACTTAGCATGTAGGGGATTGCTTCGTTCCTCGCAATGACGGGGAGGGTAGTTGAACAAAAAAAATGCCGCCCTGGACCAAGGCTGCATTTTTTGTGAATAATATATCCTTAAAAATTCGGTTTCAACACGTACTTGTTGTAAAAACGGGTAATATGGTCAACTGCTTCTTCGGCTGTATCTACCAGGCGATACAGGTTCAAATCATCAGGGTTAATATTATGCTGATCGGCCAGCATTTTTTCTTCTATCCAGTTAAATAAACCTTTCCAGTAATCAATACCCACAAAAATAATAGGGAAGCGTGCAATTTTACCTGTTTGAATTAATGTCATGGCCTCGAATGACTCGTCCATTGTGCCAAAACCACCAGGCAGAATGATAAAGCCTTGCGAGTATTTCATGAACATCACTTTGCGGATAAAAAAGTAATCAAACTCCATGATCTTATCTCTATCGATATATTTATTGTGGAATTGCTCAAAAGGCAACTCAATATTTAAACCTACCGATTTGCCCCCTGCCTCATAAGCTCCTTTGTTGGCGGCTTCCATAATACCGGGGCCACCGCCAGATATTACGCCATAGCCATGTTCTGTAAGCAAACGCGCGGTTTCTTCGGCCAGTTTGTAATAGTTGTTATCGTTGTGGGTACGCGCCGATCCGAAGATGGATACGCATGGGCCAATTTTGGCCAGTTTTTCAAAGCCGTCAACAAATTCGGCCATTATTTTAAATATCTGCCAGGAGTCTGTAACCTTTATTTCTTGCCAGTTTTTGTTTTCAAATGCTTGTCTTATTTTATCGTCGCCAGTCATATCCTTTTTTTAGTAGTCCGGAAGTGTTTTTTTAGTCCGAAAGTCGGAAAGTCCGAAAGTCCGGAAGTATTATTTAGTACATCGAATTTATTATTATGTTTTGTTGTTGCTTTTACCCGGTTACAACTTTCGGACTTCCGGACTTTCCGTCTTTCGGACTTTCTTTCGGACTCGAGCTCAGCCACAAGCCGACAAAGGTAATTAATCCGTTAACAATGATGAGCTCGTTGCTAAAAACATATCCGCCCAAAAGCGATTTTGATTCGGCATTTAAAAAATAGCATATAGCAGGGGATGCCACACAAATAAATGGTACCAACTTATCCCTTACCTGCCTGTTACTTATAAACAAACCAAAGGAGTAAAGCCCCAGTAATGGCCCGTATGTGTAAGATGCAACAGTAAATATGGCGCTTACCACCGCATCGTTGTTAATTGCGTTAAATATCACAATGGTTAAAAACATCAATCCAGAAAACGCAATATGCACGGTATGGCGTGTGCCTACCTTTTTTTTGCTGTTAAGATCGGTGCTTTTATTAAAGCCTAAAAAATCTACGCAAAAAGAGGTAGTAAGCGCGGTAAGCGCCGAATCGGTGGTAGCAAAAGTTGCCGCTGTAAGCCCCAGCATGAAAACCATGGCCGGTACAATGCCTAAATATTGCAGGGCTATGGTAGGGTACAGGTAGTCGGTTTTATCCACATGAATACCATATTTGCCGGCATACAGCCATAATAAGGCCCCTACACTTAAAAAGAAAATATTGATGACCACGAATACCCCCGTAAAACTGAACATGTTTTTTTGGGCTTCCTTGATGTTTTTAAGGCTCAGGTTTTTTTGCATCAGGTCCTGGTCAAGCCCCACCATGCCAATGGTAATAAATATACCACCGAAAAACGCTTTGGTAAAATGGAATTTACTGCTCAGGAAATCATTAAAGAAGAATATTTTGGCGTAACTGCTGTTTTTAATGGCATCGGCAGCCTCAAAAACATTCATATGCAGGCTGCTGCAAATAAAGTATATCGACAGAAATACCGATAACACGAGGAAGAAAGTCTGTAAGCTATCGGTAATAATAATGGTTTTTAATCCCCCTTTAAACGTGTACGACCAGATAAGGACTAAACAAATGAGCACTGTAACTGCAAAAGGAATATGGTAACTATCAAAAATAAATTTCTGTAATACAATAACCACCAGGTACAGCCGGAAGGACGAGCCGATAACCCTGCTGATGAGGAATATCCCGGCAGCGGTTTTATAGCTCCAGGTGCCCAAAGCCCCCTCAATATAACTGTATATTGATGTGAGTTTTAACCGGTAATAAAGCGGTAACAATACGATTGCGATAATGAGAAAGCCGGCAGCATTACCCAATACAAATTGAAAGTAAGAAAACTGATCGCCGGATGGCGCGCCAACCTTGCCCGGTACCGAAATAAAGGTAACCCCGCTAAGGGCGGTGCCAATCATCCCGAAGGCTACCAAATACCATTTAGAGTTGCGGTTGGCCACAAAAAAAGTATCATTATCTGATGCTTTGCGGGATGTAAGCCATGAAATAACCAGCAACACTAAAAAATAACCGATAATAAATGATAACAGTACTCCTGGCGACATAGATGTTTTATTAGTCCGGAAGTCGGAAAGTCCGAAAGCCCGGAAGTGTTTTTTATAAAACTGATGATAATTTGCAAAATACGCAAACTTAAAAACATCGAACAGGCGTTTGCAGTGTTATTATTTTTATTCTGTTAATTCTTAAATTCTGAAAATCCTGATTCAGACTTATTCCTTAACTTCGCACAATGAATTTTTCGTCCAAATTACTGGAAAATGCTGTAGCCGAGTTTGCCAAATTACCGGGGGTTGGTCAAAAAACCGCTCTCAGGCTGGTGTTGCATTTGCTAAACAAGGATAAACAGGATGTAGAACGATTTAGCACCACCGTGAGCAAGCTGCGTAACGAGATTATGTTTTGCTCGGTTTGCCATAACATATCCGACCATGCCGTGTGCGAAATTTGCTCGTCGCACAAGCGCGACCGCAGCCTTATTTGCGTTGTAGAGGATACCCGCGATGTAATGGCTATTGAAAATACCAACCAGTACAATGGCGTATATCACGTGTTAGGTGGCTTAATATCGCCAATGGATGGGGTAGGGCCATCGGATTTGCAGGTAGATACTTTGGTTGAGCGATTAAAGGAAAACGAAGCCAAAGAGATTATTTTTGCCCTTAGCGCCACCATGGAGGGCGATACCACTTTATTTTATTTAAACAAACGTATAAAATCTTTCCACATTACCATATCAACCATAGCCCGTGGCATAGCCTTTGGAGGTGAATTGGAGTACGTAGATGAGATCACCCTGGGGCGGTCTATAGCTACACGTGTTCCGTATGAAAATTCATTGTCAAAGTAAGGTATGAAACTATCTGTCATTTTTGTAAACTACAATACTTGTAATATGCTCCGGATTGCAATTGATTCGGTTGTTAGGGCCGCTGCAGGCATCAATTACGAGGTTTTTGTGGTGGATAACGCCTCGACAGACAGATCTGTAGAGATGCTAAACAATGAGTTTCCTGAAGTTAAGTTAATTGCCAACACCAGCAACCAGGGGTTAGCAAAAGCATATAACCAGGGTATTAAGGAAACTACCGGAGAGTATATTTTAGTAGTCAGTGCGGATACAATTACAGGCAAAAAAACTTTTGAGAAGGCATTGGAATTTATGGACATGCATTTGGACGCCGGGGGCATGGGAGTACGGATGATAACCCCGGACGGCCGTTTCCTTGCCGAATCAAAGCATGGTTTTACGAAACCATGGGGAATACTTTTTAAGATGACAGGCCTGGCCAAATATTTTTCCAAATCGCGCCTTACCGATGTACAGCGTAAAGATTGGGTGGAGGAGTTTCAAACTTCAGAAACAGATGTAGTGAATGGCGCTTTTATGCTGATGCGTAAAGAAGCTATCGATAAAACGGGACTGTTTGACGAGCGTTTTCATACCTATGGATATGATATCGACTTGAGTTACCGTATCAGGCTGGCCGGGTTTAAAAATTATTACTTTCCCAAAACATATATCATCAACTTCAACAGCCGTAATAATGTGAAATTTAGCTGGGATTATCTTAAGGAATTTTATGGTGCGATGATTATCTTCGCCGCCAAATATTTATTTAAGGTGCCCGAAATTAAAGTGGAGGGTTTGCCGCAGCTATTCCCTTCAACTTATGAAGTTAAATGATAAAGTTATAGTAATAACCGGGGCATCATCCGGCATCGGAAAATCATTGGCTATTGAATGCGCCAAACGCGGCGCAACTGTGGTTTTGGCAGCCCGCCAATATGTAACCCTTTGCGTAATAACCCAGGATATTGAAAGACGCTACCAAACCAAAGCCCTGGCTGTACAGTGCGATGTAACGATCGAGGACGATTGTGCCCAGTTAATTAAACAAACCCTCATCACTTTTGGTAAAATTGACGTGTTGATAAATAATGCGGGGATATCTATGCGGGCGTTGTTTAAGGATGTTGATTTAAAAGTACTCAAGTCATTAATGGATGTAAACTTTTGGGGTACGGTATATTGTACCAAATACGCTTTGCCAGAAATTACCAAAACCAAAGGCAGCATAGTAGGAGTATCATCCATAGCGGGCTATAAAGGTTTGCCTGGTCGCGCAGGATATTCTGCTTCAAAGTTTGCCATGAATGGCTTTTTGGATGCTTTAAGGGTAGAAAACCTAAAAACCGGCGTACACGTATTAACCGCCTGCCCTGGCTTCACGGCATCAAACATCCGCAATACCGCGCTTAATAATGAAGGGATAGAACAGCGCGAAAGCACCCTGGAAGAAGATAAAATGATGACAGCCGATCAGGTAGCCAGGATAATTGTAGATGGCATTGAAAATCGCTCACGCACCCTGGTTTTAACCCTGCAGGGCAAACTTACAGTATTGCTTAGTAAGCTACTGCCAGCCTTTTTAGATAAGATGGTTTATAATGTTTTTGCCAGGGAAAAGAACCCGCTTTTGAAGTAGTGAGTAGTGAGTGGTGAATAGCCAAAGCTGATCAAATTATCCATTCACCACTCACTATTAACCATTCACCAATTCATAAGTACTTATCTTACTCATATCCAAAATTGCCTGTCCGTCTTCATCACGATGAAATACAGGTACAAATTTGGCGCCCCAAACTACGTCCGAATAAATGTAGGATGTTCGGGAATGTACAGTTTGTGAAAAAGTATCATCAAAGGTTTTAAGGATGACGGATAAACTGGCCTGTTTGGCTTCCAATTCCTCCTGGGTCATGTCTTTTAACGGGCTGTTTTCATCAAGGGGGTGCACCACGGTCCAGTTTACTGTCAGAATGCTCACAAATTTTCGTTCCAGTTCCAGTTGAAAAAACTTGCGGATCACCTTGCCGTTCACTTCTTCGTTATAGCCAAATACAACCTCTATCTCGAGGTCTATCAATATATTGCGCCTTAAATTGGCCAGTCTGAACATTAGTCCCCAACCCTTATCGCGATAAGGAGCGACCAACACATTATCGCTATACAATATTTTAGCCGACGGCCTGGAGAAGCGCCCGTATAATAAACCTGTAGCTAATGCAAAGGCCAATAAACCCATCATCGATTCTAAAGCGGCCACACTGTTTGCGGCCATTCCCTTCGGACTGATGTGGCCATAACCAACAGTCGAAATGGTTTGCGCCGAAAAAAAGAAGGCATCCATAAACCTGTCAAACCCGGTATCGCCACTCCCGCCGTCAAGCACGTCGGTACCTAATGAAACATATATGCATGCAAATATGATGTTGGCTGTAAAGTACCCGCTAAAAACAATGAGCCAAAACTTTCGCCAACTCATGGTAATAAGCGAGTGGTAATTGTTTGCAGTAGAAAAACGCGGCAGGCCGGTACGCTTTACGTTAATAGATCCATCTTTATTGATAACAGGCTGGCTTTTTACTACAGGCTGGGTGCCGAAACCAAGGTCATCCTCGGGGTTTATTTTTTCTTGATGTATAGCCATTTTTTTAATTAGTGAATTATTGATTTAGTGAATTATTGATTTGGAACGCAGGTTAATATGTTGATAATCCATTAAATCAATTATTAAGCAGTTGAGTGCTTATTGCAAAGTTTCATTAAATTTTCCTAATTCACTAATTCAATAATTCACTAATTAAATTTATCTGTTTGTTTTTATAAAAACTATTTCCATATTTGTGGCATAAATGAAAACGAACGCATTAAACAATAACTGGTGGTGGCTTAACGAGATATCGTAAGGCAATTCCGTGTTTGTTTAAAAAATATATTCAAAGGAAGGGTTGCCATACGGTAACCCTTTTTTTATTAGCCCCCCGGCCCCCTGAAGGGGGAGGGAAAAAGTCGGGGGCTAGGTAATTAACAATTAAAAAGTACCCCTTTAGGGGGCCAGGGGGCATGAAACAGATACTTAATCATCTATTCGAACACAAAACCTTTAGCCGGGAGCAATCAAAAGGGATTTTGATAAATATAGCTCAGGGTAAGTACAACAACTCACAAATGGCCGCGTTTATGACGGCCTATTGTATGCGCAGTATTACCGTTGATGAGCTGGAAGGCTTTCGCGATGCCATGCTGGAACTTTGCCTGCCTATTGATTTGCAAACCGGCGAACTGATAGATTTGTGCGGTACCGGCGGCGATGGTAAGGATACCTTTAATATATCTACCCTTGCATCGTTTGTGGTAGCCGGAGCGGGGTATAAGGTAGCCAAACACGGTAACTACGGTGTATCATCGGGTTGTGGCTCGTCAAACGTAATGGAGCATTTGGGCTACCAGTTTACCAACGATGCTGATAAACTAAAACGCGGAATTGACAAAGCCAACATTTGCTTTTTACATGCACCGCTGTTTCACCCAGCCATGAAAACGGTGGCGCCCATCCGCAGGGAACTGGGGGTGAAAACATTTTTTAACATGCTTGGTCCGTTGGTTAATCCGGCGAAGCCTGAAAATCAGCTGGTTGGTGTTTTTAACCTGGAGCTGGCAAGGGTATATGCCTATCTTTACCAAAAATCAACTACTAAATATACCATAGTGAATGCTTTGGAGGGTTACGACGAGGTTTCCCTTACCTGCGATTTCAAAACCTTCTCGGCCGAGGGAGAAAAGATAAATAGCGTTGAAGCCCTGGGCTTCGAAAAGCTTAACCCATCGGAAATTGCCGGAGGTGATACGGTAAGTGCCTCTGCATCAATATTTAGTAGCGTACTTAATGGTGATGGTACCAATGCGCAAAACAACGTAGTGCTATCAAACGCTGCCCTGGCTATCAGGACTATCAACCCCGAAAAGACTTTTGCCGATTGTTTTTACGAGGCAGAAGAAGCCCTGCTGAGCAAAAAAGCACTGAACAGTTTTAACCTGCTATTGCAAAACTAAACATGAAGATAAAAGTTTGCGGTTTAAAAGATCCCGAAAATATTGAAGCGGTAGCCGCATTAAAACCCGACTACCTGGGCTTTATTTGCTACGGGCTTTCGCCCCGATATATCGGTCAATTATCTGCAGAAAGTTTAAAAAAAATACAAAAAAACATCAAAAAAACAGCAGTTTTTGTGAATGAAAGTGCAGAAATAATCGATTCTTTGATAGATGCGTACGGTTTTGATGCAATACAACTGCACGGCGACGAATCGCCGGAATTTAGTCACAGTTTTCGGGACAGGGTTACCGTGTTTAAAGCTTTTGGGTTGGACGGAAATTTCGATTTCGGCCAGCTCGATAATTACATAAACAAAGTAGACTATTTCCTGTTCGATACAAAAACTGCTGCCTATGGTGGCTCGGGTAAAACTTTTGACTGGGGGATGCTGGATAATTATAAACTGGAAGTCCCCTTCTTTTTATCGGGTGGTATAAGCCTGGATAACCTGGAAGAAATTAAAAAGATTAATCACCCGCAATTTTACGGGGTTGATTTAAATAGCCGTTTTGAAACGGCGCCGGGTTTTAAAGATACCGGTAAACTAAAACAAGCATTTGATATCATCAACAAGCAAACTATTACAAATGAAATACGGAGTTAACGAGCAAGGTTATTATGGCGATTTTGGCGGCGCCTATATCCCTGAAATGCTTTATCCAAATGTTGAGGAGTTAAGGCTTCAATATATCAACATTATTAATGATCCAGGTTTTAAAGCCGAATTTGACGACCTGCTGAAAAACTATGTAGGCAGGCCTTCGCCGCTATATCACGCTAAAAGATATTCGGAAAAGTATGGGGCCAACATATTTTTTAAACGCGAGGACCTGAACCACACCGGATCGCACAAGATCAACAATGCTATCGGGCAAATTCTGCTGGCTAAGCGCTTAGGGAAAAAACGTATTATTGCCGAAACCGGCGCCGGGCAGCATGGTGTTGCCACAGCTACTGTTTGTGCCCTGATGGGTATTGAATGCGTGGTTTACATGGGCGCAGTTGATATGGAACGCCAGGCTCCCAATGTATCGCGTATGAAGATGCTGGGTGCTACGGTAAGGCCGGCTACATCGGGCAGTAAAACCCTGAAGGATGCCACCAACGAGGCCCTGCGCGATTGGATAGGCAACCCCGTTGATACCCATTACATCATCGGATCGGTGGTTGGGCCGTATCCTTTTCCGGATATGGTGGCCCGTTTTCAATCCGTGATATCAGAAGAGACTAAAAAACAGTTATTGGAGCAAACAGGCAACGAGTTACCTCAATACGTAATGGCTTGTGTAGGTGGCGGCAGTAATGCCATGGGCATGTTTTACCATTTTTTGGACGACGAAGACGTGAAGCTGGTTGCAGTTGAAGCAGCAGGCAAAGGTGTTAACAGCGGCCACTCTGCAGCTACCACATTTTTGGGCCAGGAAGGCGTTCTGCATGGCAGCCGTACCATACTGATGCAAACAGAGGATGGCCAGGTGGTGGAGCCATACTCCATATCGGCCGGGCTGGATTACCCCGGCATTGGTCCGCAGCATGCACACCTGTACAAAATAAACCGCGCCCAATACACCAGTATTACCGATGACGAGGCGTTACAGGCAGGCTTATTATGTTCCCAAATGGAAGGCATCATTCCGGCTATTGAAACAGCCCACGCACTGGCACAACTTGAGAAAATGACATTCGAAACCGATGATAACGTTGTTATCTGTATATCCGGCCGGGGAGATAAGGATTTGGATACTTATATTAAATATTTCGGGTATTAATTAGTTGATGGTCCATGGTCGATAGTCCATGGAAGGAAATAAAATAAACAAAACCATGGTCTATGGACTATCGACTATGGACAAACAAAACACAATGAACCGCCTAAACAAGCTTTTCGCTACCAAAAAGGATAATTTGTTATCTATATACTTTACCGCGGGTTATCCCGCACTAAATACTACCGTTGATATTGCCGAGGCTTTGGAAAAAGCCGGGGCTGATTTCCTGGAAATTGGTTTCCCGTACTCGGATCCTGTGGCCGATGGGCCCACAATTCAGCACAGTTCTGAACAGGCTTTGGAAAATGGTATGACCCTCAACGTGCTGTTTGAAGAACTGACCGAACTACGTAAACGCGTTGCTATCCCAATTTTATTGATGGGCTATTTTAACCCGATAGTACAATACGGTATCGAACGTTTTTGCAAAAAGGCAGTTGAATTAGGTGTAGACGGTGTAATAGTGCCCGATCTACCGATGTATGAGTATGAAGCTAAATACGCCAATTATTTTACAGATAACAACCTGAGCAATATTTTCCTGGTTACTCCGCAAACATCCGAAGACCGTATCCGTAAAATTGATGAACTGAGCAACAGCTTTATTTACCTGCTGTCATCATCTTCCATCACTGGCGGCAGCCTGCAGCTAACCAACAGCATTGAAGATTATTACAAGCGCATTAAAGCCATGGAACTTAAAAACCCAACTATCATTGGTTTCGGTATATCGGACAACAATACTTTTAAACAAGCATGTGCCTACGCAAACGGCGCTATTGTAGGCAGTAAGTTTGTAAAGTTGCTGGCTGAGGAGGATTATATGGGGAAGATACCAGGGTTTATTAAGGGGATAAGGCCGTAAGAAATAGCACACTTTTCAGTCGTCATTGCGAGGTACGAAGCAATCCCGAACTATCTGGGACTTAGCATGTCGGGGATTTTTTCCTGTCTTATAATGATGGGTTTGTAAATGGCTTATTTTCAACGATGTGCTTTTGGTAATTTATGTCATTGCGAGGAACGAAGCAATCGCGAACTCTGTATGGCGGACCCGAACAGTTCGCGATCGCCACGCTATCGCTTATAATGACATCATTGTAAATTATTGATTATCAATATTGTTTTTTTGTAGAGACGCATAATTGCTTCTCCCGCATGCAAATCACACATGCAAATCGGCTTTGCAATCACACCTTGCAAATCCTGAATGTCCTGCGGGAGACGCAATTATGCGTCTCTACAAAAGCCCCATTTGCAGCAATGTCATTTCTGTTTTTTCCAGCCAAGCTGGTGATTACTCGCAATGACATGGTTGTTGTAAACATCTAAAGCCATTACCATTTTTTTTTCAGGCTTACCCGATGGTTCCTCACAATGACGTAAAATATCAATACAACTGGTAACCCCAGAGCACCTACAAATACATCTCCAGATCTCCTTTACCCTCACGAATTACCTCAAACTCGCCGTTGGTACAGTCAACAACAGTCGAGGCTACGTTATCGCCGTAGCCGCCATCAATCACTATATCAACCAGGTCTTCATATTTTTCGTGGATCAGTTCCGGGTCGGTTGAGTATTCGATGATATCGTCGTCGTCGCGGATAGAGGTTGATAGGATGGGGTTACCTAATACACGTACAATTTCTCGGGCAATATCGTTGTCAGGAACACGGATACCAACCGTCTTTTTGTTGCTGCTTAATAGCTTGGGCACCTTATGGCTGGCGTTAAATATAAAGGTAAACGGGCCGGGCAATGCTTTTTTAAGCACACGGAATGTTGTGTTATCTATCGGTTTAATATAATCAGATATGTGGCTTAAATCATAGCAGATAAATGAAAAATTAGCCTTCTCGGGTTTAATATTCCTGATTTTGCAAATTGCTTCGATAGCTTTGTGGTTGGTGATATCGCAACCAAGCCCGTAAATGGTATCTGTAGGATAAATAATCAATCCGCCTTTGCGCAGCACTTCAACAACCTGCTCTATCGCTTTAGGGTTCGGGTTTTCGGGATATATTTTAATGAGCATATTTAATAGACAAATATACGCTGAAGTAGTTTAAAAAATGTATGGTTATATAAACAACGAACGTAAATGTGTTACCGTCCGAAGTCATATAAATCGAACAGTGTGATTTAATTGCAAGTGTGTGTACCGGTACGGGATGAAACGCCCTGAAACGCCCTGAAACACCCTGAAACACCCTGAAACACCCTGACACGGGGCGGTACGGGGTGGTACACTACCAATGGTTAATGTTTTTAACCCGGGGTAAATTTCGGATTTAGCCCAAGTATTGCGTAGTTAGTGACGCAAAGGGCGACTTATGATCAAAAAGGATTGTTTGTTAAAACCATAAATCTGCCACCCTGCAGGCAGCCACTCAAGGCGCTAATGGGGATTTGCGGGTACTCAAATTCTACCATCAATGCAAGTTCCCCGCTTGCGGCTTCAATACCTTAACAAGTTTACCCACCAATTGGGTATCTACAACAGATTTTTCAATAATATCAGCAAAACCCATCTTTAAATAGTTTTCCGCATCTGCCGGTACGCCACTTATAGCAATTACAGGTAACTTATTAATGGAGGTGGTTGATTTTTGCAAGGCCGTCAACAATTCGGCTACATCTGTTTCTTGGGCAGGCACGGCTGTAAGCACAACGTTTACATCATTTTTGGCAATTATCTCTAATGCTTGTTTTGCGTTACCTGCCTGTAAAAAATTAACATTCCAACGGGCCAGTATCATTTTTAACGACATCAAATCAAGCTCATTGTCGTCAACTGCCAAAATGGTAATGCCATTCAATAACAATGCAGGGTCAAGCGTGTCGGGTTTAACAACAGCCTCGTTATTGCTTTTTTGATACTGAATGGTAAAACTAAACGTAGTGCCTGCCCCGGGTTTGCTATCTACGGTAATATGCCCGTCTTGCAGCTTTATCAGTTGTTTGCAAATAAATAGTCCCAGCCCGGTACCTGCCTTTCCGTTTGATGAACTGGTTTGATAGTATTTTGAAAACAAATTGGACTGCTGCTCCGGACTAATACCATCCCCGGTGTCCCTGACATCAACAATCAGCTTATTTTCCGGGCCAACCAATTCGGCTATTACCCTGATGCCGCCTTCCTTGGTAAATTTAATAGCGTTGCTTAGCAGGTTAACCATAATCTGTTTCAGCCTAAGGCTATCGCCCAGTAAAATAGCGTCTTTGTCGCCTTTAAAATGGTAATCTAATGTTAACCCCTTTTTAGTTGCGCCAAACTCCATGCTTTCAACAACTGTTTTTAGTGCATCATCAGGATTAAAAGGTTCCGTGCTAATTTTAAACTCGCTGTTTTCCATTTTTGCTGCATCCAGGGTGTCGTTCAGGGTGCGCAGCAGCATATCCGATGAGTGCTTGATAGAATCGAGCATGTCAGCTTGTTTTTTAGCCAGGTTGGTTTTACCAAAAATGTAAAGGAAGCCCCTGATGGCGGTAAGCGGGTTACGTACCTCGTGGCTCATATGCAAAAGCAGGTCCATCTTTTGTTGAGCAATGGTAACCGATTGTTCAATTTCTTTGTGTAGCAGCAGTTCGGCCCGGTTAAGCTGAATGATAAATAGAATGAGTAGCGTAGCAAACACAAGCACCAGGAATAAAGCTATAAGCGAGAAGGTATTCAACAATCCCGTGGTTTCCTGGTAGTTTTTAAACAATATATCCCTGAACTCGCTGGTCGCGTTGTAATTTAATTCTTTTATGTCATTAATAATGCGCTCCAGCTCATTGCTGATATGCGAATTCAGGACAATCAGTTCGCGCTGCATCGTTATCAGCTTTAGGTTTTGTTGCTGCAATTGCCTCAGGCTGCTGGCGTAAGCTTTCTGATCCTTAGTTAATAGCTTTTGTGTAGATGCATTAACCTCCTTTAAATTGTTGCGATGGTTAATCTCTATTGCAGATATCGTCTTGTCGTCCTTATTGTTAATGGCATCTTTAATTCGTTTAAAAAGACTCCTTTTGGCTGAAGGCGTTATTTTTTTAACAGTATCTGTTTGAATTTTTAATGATTTATTGGCGTTGCCGGAAAGTTCCTGCGCATACTTGACGGCTTCGATGTTAAATGCAGCATAAACAGTAAGCAATGAATCAAAATTGTGCTTGAGCCCAAAGAGCTGGTTAGATAGGGCTAACTTTTTTTGGTACCACGACTTTATTTTTTTGCTTTGTACGATGTTAAGGCTGCTTGTATCGGCATGTGCTTTAAGCAAAGTATCCAGTTCGTTAAATGCCGAGATTAGCTTTGTTTTATAATCGTCGCTATTTTTACTGTTAGTATTGAGTAAAGACGCCTGGAAATCGTCTTCGGCCTGGTGCAGTAATAACAAAATATGCTCGGGATGATGATTCCCCTGGTCCATATTATTGGCCAGTTTAGAAATATTCGCTAACTTTTTAGTAATCGACGTGCGGACAATAAGCGCTGTAACTGAAAAAATGATGGCGAAGGCAAGGAACGCAAAAAGAATTTTTCGGGCTAAAGTTTTGGTATACGTTGTTGGCATAAAATTGCGTTTGGCACAACTACACAAAGTATAGTTAGGGCGGCAAAATTATCAAAAATTAAGCGCATTTAATTGGTAATGTTGGCAATAGCCAGGAAGCATTTAATGACGTGTTTATTTTTCAACTGTGAGCGGGCCTGTCACGCTGAGCCTGTCGAAAGGTCGTGCGGAAAAGGCCTTCGCCCGCAACGCTTCGTAGGCTATCTTTGATGTGTTTGGGTTTACATAAACATTAGCTTGAACGCTGGCTACGACTCACCCGGCCGACGCTCCGCTGGGCCACCCTCTCTCAGGCTTCGCCGCAAGGAGGGTGAGGAATAAAAAAATAGTTTTCTTCGCTCCTCTATGCGCGAAGTGGCCGTTGCGCAACTATTGAGACTGTTATACAGACGTGAGCCTGTTCGTCCGTTCTTTGAACTATTGATTAAAACGAAGTTAGGAAGTTCACAGCATGTTGCTGTTTGTATCCTATAAATTGCATGAACAACTGATTAAACAGACCTTTCAGGCCACCTATGGCCGGGATTGGCGCTGCTATCAGTGGCCCGAACTTACATTTGAGCAGTTTTTTGATATTATAAGCGGCGGCAGCCATAAGCATACATTTATTTGCTTGTTTAAGTCCTTTAGTGTTTATTCGGTCTAAGCTCGTGTAATTAATTAAGGAGCCGAATACCGGTTCGACTGTACTGGAGCGCAGCGACATCATCTGTTTACCTCTGGGGCTCTCTACCCGCCGTTGCATATATTCATAAAGCGGTTTGTCCGCAGAGTCAACCAGCTTCTTGAAGCCTTTTTTATTGGCGCAAATGTCCTTAAATGGACAGTTTTTGCAATCACTAATGCTGGACTCATAAATCTTCTTGAAAACAGTCGGTTCATTATAAGCAGATTCGATGCGTTTGAAGGGCAGATGGACACCCATTATACAAGTATACCGGTCATAGTTATCATCGTATATGAACCCTTCGCCTTCCCTTGAAGACTTATAAGTTCCGGGAGCAGGAATATATCCTTTCATACCATTGGCAGTTAATGCCCGTATAGCTTTACCGCTACTGTAGCCTGTATCTGCCAGAATTTCTTCAACCTGAATGCCATGGTCAGCCATGTTACCGGCAATCTGCGGTAGTATTACCGGCAAAGAACTGTTGTCAGCCTCGTTTCCCTTAAATGCCTGTATATAGGTTATGCAATGACTGGCTGTATCCACACTCATTTGCGACCGGTAATACAATCTCATCGGTTTACCTGGCTTGGTGGTTAAACGGGCATCCGGGTCTGAAGGGCTGAAGTGTGTTTGATTGGTCGGCGCAACGTCTTTATTCTTCGGCCCTTCATCATTGTCGCTTTTTGGCTCCTTCGGCTTTGCAGGATCATCCTCGATATTATCATTCAATTCCCGGCTGAACACAGATGCATCTTCCATCACTATCCGCTCAACCATACTTTGTTTAGCCGCATTGGCAGGTATTAAAGCACTGTCCACAGCTTGCCGTTTGCCGCTAATCATCCCGTTATTAATGCAAAGCTTCAGTACTTGCTTAAACAATTCAAGGAATGTTTCCTCTCCAAAAAGCTTGCGGGTGCGGCTTAACGTAGAATGCCACGGTAATTCCTGGCCAAGGTCATAACCGAGAAAATAAAGAATGTCCATCCGCATTCCCGATGAAATAACAATCCGGCGGTCGCTATTAATATTTTCGAGATAACCAACGAGCATCAATTTCATAAATACAACCGGGTCGATGCTTTTTTGACCTTCCTTGCCATAATACTTCAAAGTTGTCGGATACAAGAAGTCTAAATCAAGCAAACTTTTTAACCGACGGTAAAAATTATCAGCTGGTACGTAGTCGGAAAGCTGAAACTGTATGAACAAGCTTTCTTGGTGTATTTTCTTTCCTTGCATGTGCTAATATACTAATAATCAATATTTTAATCAATATTTCAAAGAACTTAATTCTAAAGCCACTGTTGGCTTGTTTAGTTGTGCAACAGTCACGCGAAGCGGAGAGAGGGGCAGACGGGCGTAGCCTCGTCGGGGTGAGTCGTAGCCGCCATGCGATATTCGTCAGTCTCCTCCCGAATTTAGCCGAATTGTATAACTTATAACGTCGCCCGCAACATAATTTAACGCTACTTCCTTTTCAGTGTAGTATGCACTTTAACCCCATTAGCCGCAATGTCCACGCCGATAGAATCGCCATAAAATTTGCCGCTGTGTGGTATTTCGATATCGCCAAGGGTAACCGTGAATGTGAATTTATCTCCGTTAATTTTACCGTCGTCAACGGGTAGTTCGCCTTTAGGGGTTTGTACGGTGCCGGTTAGTTTATCACCATCAATTTTAAAATGATAGGTTAAGGGATATTGGTCGCCATTCTCCATGGTTAAAATTCCGCCCCAGCTTCCGCTAAAATCGGCAATGGCAGCTAAACAGGCTAAAAAGCAGCAGCACAGGAATACAGTTGTTAAGAATTTTCTTTTCATAACGTGTTGTTTTTCTGTAGCTAAAAATACTGTTGCTATTAAAATTTATCATAAACAATAGGTTAAGTTTTAATGTATATGGAGAGGGGGGGGCGCAAGGTTAACATTCAAATGTAGAGACGCATAATTGCGTCTCCCACATGCAAATCGGTATTGCAAATCCTGAATGCCCTGTAATAGAGGTAATATTTATCGCTGGAAAATAAACGTAAGGCAGATTCCATCCGCCTCACGCAAAAAAATAAATAAGCCTACTCAAATTTATCTGCTATAACAAAGATTTTCATTCCCGGCTTTTCCTCGGCTTCAAACGTAAGCGTAACTTTGCCCGCTACGCCGGTGATAGTTATGGTTGCTGTTCTGTCATGACCATTGTCATCACTGAGTTTCGCTTTTATAACCGTTTTGCCGTCTTTAAAAGGCGTTTTCCAGTCGCAGGTTTTTGAACTGATTGGGCCCGACATCTTGTGATCGTCGCCACCGGGAACAATGGTTACATCTGTTTTAGTAATGGTAATAACCGTGTTTTCATCCCTGCTGTCAGTGTTGCCCTGGTCATCAACCTTACTTGTTTTTGATGATGTTAAGGTTACGGTTTGGTCGCACTGCGCAAAAACTGTTGTGCTGCCGGCTACCAGCAAAAAGATGATAATAACCGCTTTTTTTAAATCGAATGCTGTTTTCATATACTGATGATTAAGTTTAAAATAAAGGTAAGTGTTTTATATAGTATTATGCAATACAAAGTACTGTATAGAATATAAATAACTGATTATAAATGATATAAATTATTATTTCATTGATTTATCGCTTGAAGTCGATTTTACGGACGTGAGTTGTTGCTTATAGTATCAATATAGCAGCGGGTAATTTTCTGCTAATAACAGTTAAAATTAATTAGTGTGAAAACAACAATTAATGTACATTTGAAATGTAGTATCTTTATATTGTTATTGCCAATTATATTAACCCGTTATGCGTAAAAACATCTGTTTATTATTAGCTGTATGCTGCGGCTTTTCGGCCTTTGCACAAAAACAGCAGGATTATCCTATTCAGCCGGTTCCGTTTACCAATGTAAAACTGGCCGATCATTTCTGGAATTCGCGGATTGAAACCAACCGCACGGCCACTATTCCGGCATCGTTTACCCGTTGCGAAAGTACCGGCAGGGTAAAAAATTTCCAGATGGCCGCGGCCCGTTCGGGTAAATTTTGTACCACTTACCCCTTTGATGATACCGATATTTATAAAACTATCGAAGGCGCATCATATTCGTTAGCCGTACATCCTGATAAGCAGCTGGATCATTACCTCGATTCGATGATCACCATAGTAGGCAAGGCGCAGGAACCCGATGGCTACCTATACACCGCCCGCACTATCGATCCGATACATCCGCAAGCCTGGGCCGGCCCCGAGCGCTGGGTGAATGAGCAGAATATGAGCCACGAGCTTTACAATGCCGGCCATATGTACGAAGCCGCCGCCGCCCATTTTATGGCTACCGGCAAACGTAATTTCTTAAATATCGCCCTTAAAAACGCCGATTTGCTGGTACGTACTTTTGGCCCCGGTAAACGCACGGTTGCGCCCGGCCATGAAATTGTTGAGATGGGCCTGGTTCGCCTGTACCGTATCAGCGGCAAAAAGGAGTACCTTGACCTGGCCAAATTTTTTATTGATGCCCGCGGCCACAAGGAATACAACAAAAAAAGCAAAAATCCATTCGAAAACGGTGTTTACTGGCAGGATGATACCCCCGTTACCAACCAGGAGGAGGCCGAAGGCCATGCTGTACGGGCAATGTACCTGTATTCGGGCATGACAGATGTTGCAGCCCTCACCGGCGATAAAGAGTATATCGCCGCTATTGACAAGATCTGGGATAACATGGTGAGCAAAAAGATATACGTACAGGGCAGTATAGGCGCCGTGGGCGATGGTGAACGCTTTGGCGGCAATTACGAACTGCCAAACACAACCGCTTACAACGAAACCTGCGCGGCTATAGGCAATGTTTTCTGGAACCAAAGGATGTTTTTATTGCACGGCGATTCAAAATATATCGATCTGTTAGAGAAAACCCTGTATAACGGCTTAATCTCGGGTGTTGGGCTCGATGGTAAATCTTTCTTTTACACCAATGCTATGCAAATCCGCGATAGCTTTACCCATCCGGATATTGAGCGTGAGCGCTCGGGCTGGTTTACCTGCTCCTGCTGCCCAACCAATATCGTACGGTTAATTCCGTCTATCCCCGGTTATATGTATGCCCAAAATGGCAAGGATGTGTATGTAAACCTGTTCATCAGCGGATCGGCAAATTTGAAGGTTGGCGAAAAGGCGCTTAAAATTACCCAGCAGAATAATTACCCCTGGGAGGGCGGTTTGGTATTCAACATCGATCCTGCATCGGCTATGGATATGAACCTCAGGATCCGTATTCCGGGCTGGGCACAGAATAAAGCTATCCCATCCGATTTGTACAGCTACGAGAAATCATCGGCACAAAAAATAGAAATAAAGGTAAACGGTAAAGCCGTTGATTACCAGATGGACCATGGCTATGCGGTGATCAGCAAAAAATGGAAAAAGAACGATAAGATAGAGCTTACCCTGCCTATGGATGTGCAACGTGTAATAGCCAACGAAAAACTGGCCGACGATAATGGCAAAATCGCCCTCCAGCGCGGCCCTATCATGTATTGCGCCGAGTGGAAAGATAATGCCGGCAAGCCAAGCAGTTTTATTATCCCTAAAAATGTTGTTTTTACCCCAACCTATAATGCCGATTTGCTAAACGGCGTAATGACATTAAAGGCCGATGTAAAAAGTGTTAATGTTGATGAAGCTAATCAGAATGTGAGCACTGTTACCAGCACGCTAACCGCTATTCCATATTACTCATGGGCAAACCGCGGCAAAGGCGAGATGACCGTTTGGTTCCCCGAGCAGGTGAAGTATGTGGATTTGTTGAGTAAGTAAAAGCCGGCCTGGTCGTTGTCGTTAAATTGATGTCCTAAACTACCGTCATAGCGAGTATCCATCAGCTTCGGCTGGAAAAAACAGTAATGACATGGTTGCAAATGGGGTTATTCTGGGTACCATCAGATTTGCGCTTCCTTTTAAAAAGCGGTGGAAAAGTGCGATTCCCCTCTTGAGAGGGGCGGAGGGGTGTGTTATGCACGCGCAATGAAACGCGGAAAAACACACCCCTGCCAACGCACCTCCTACCGCGCCCCCTCTCGAGAGGGGAATAAAAAATACGCTTGATAATCAACGCATTATAATCATGTCATTATAAGGTACGAAGCAATCCCGAACTATGTGAGACTTAGCACGTAGGGGATTGCTTCGTACCTCGCAATGACGATTTTAGACTATTCCCATTTTTAATAAATGTTACACATACATTTCTATTTTCTGGAAATCTTTATACCTTTAAAAAGTATAAAAAACCAGTAAACCATTCTGAACCAATTGCAGGCCGCCTTAATTTATGGCGACTTTTAATGGTATCATTAAAACATTAATTATGATAAGAAAAATTTTTACCATGTTATTCCTTGCGACGGGTTTCCTGACAGCTTCGGCGCAGGAGGTTTCCATTAGCAAAGGCTGGAAATTTACAGTCGGCGATTCGGCCCAGTGGGCGTCGCCAACTTATAACGACCAGCACTGGCAGGTTGCCAACCTTAACGACAACTGGGAACGCCAGGGCCATCCCAATTATGATGGCTTCGGTTGGTACCGTACCAAAGTGGTTATTCCTTCGTCATTAAAAGATAAATCGTATCTGAAAGATAGCCTCCGCTTAAATTTAGGTACTGTTGATGATAATGATGAGGTTTACCTTAACGGTAAACTGGTAGCCAAATATGGCGGTTACGGCGGTACTATAAAAGATGGCCATTATGGCGGCCGCTCATATACCATAGCAGCAAACAATCCCGCTATTTTGTGGGATAAAGAAAACGTGCTGGCAGTACGGATATTTGATACCGGCGGCGATGGCGGTTTGGTAACCAGCGGCTACGGCAGCACATTTAACATCACCATGGCCGATGTAATGGACCATGTGGCTGTAAATACCGAGGCCGATTTTGTTTACGGCGACAACAACAGCCTTAGCAAAAGTGTTAAACTACACACCACAAATGCTTACCAATACAGCGGCACCCTTGCATTTAAAGTAACCGACCCGGAAAACGGTACCGTGCTTTACGAAAAAACAAATCCGGCCAATTTTACCAGTGGCAAGCCGTTTACCTACTCGTTTTCGATAGCGCGCCTGGCAAAAAGATCATATACTATCAGCTACACTTTTACCGATACCAAATCAGGAAAATCGATAGTACAGACAGAAACTACGCCCTATATTTTAACGCCTTACCCAACGGCTAAGGTGAAAATTAATGGTGCCGATGTATTTGGCGCCCGGCCGGGCCACCCATTTCTTTACCTGATACCTGCTACAGGTAAAAGGCCATTATTGTACAAGGTTGCAGGGCTTCCAGAAGGTTTAAAGGTAGATGCCGCAACCGGGGTAATCAGCGGTTCGGTAGCGCAAAAGGGTAACTACCCGGTAACTTTTACGGTAAGCAATAGCCTTGGTGCTAAAACAAAACAATTTGCCATTAGCATTGGCGATAATATTGGCTTAACCCCTGCTTTAGGCTGGAACAGCTGGAACGCCTGGGGCCTGAGTGTTAACGACGAAAAGGTACGCATATCTGCCAAAGCCATGATTGATAAACTGAGCGCGCACGGTTGGGCTTATATTAATATTGATGATGGATGGGAAGCGGAAAACCGCGCTGCTGATGGCAAAATTGTAGCCAATAGCAAATTCCCCGATATGAAAGGTCTTACCGATTTTGTACATGGTTTAGGCTTGCGCATGGGTATTTATTCGTCGCCGGGCCCGCGTACCTGCGGTGGGTTTTTAGGCAGCTGGCAGCATGAAGACCAGGATGCCCAAACCTACGCCGACTGGGGTATCGACTATTTAAAATACGATTGGTGCTCATACTCGGATATTGCACCCAAACCCGACCTTGATGGACTGAAAAAGCCTTACCAGGTAATGCAGGCCGCATTAGGTAAAGTAAACCGCGATATCATGTATAGCCTTTGCCAGTACGGCTGGGGCAATGTATGGGAGTGGGGTGCCGATGTAAACGGCAATAGCTGGCGCACAACAGGCGATATCCAGGATACCTGGCAAAGTATGTCAACCATCGGCTTTAACCAGGGACAGGCAGCGCCACATGCCCAGCCCGGCCATTTTAACGATCCGGATATGCTGGTTGTTGGCAAAGTAGGATGGGGCCCAAGCCTGCATAACACCAGGCTTACGTTTGATGAGCAGTATACACATATCAGCTTGTGGAGCCTGTTGGCATCGCCTCTGTTAATTGGTTGCGATATGGGGCACCTGGATGCCTTTACGTTAAGCCTGCTTACCAACGATGAAGTACTGGCAATTGACCAGGACGCATTAGGTAAAGGCGCAAGCCAATATATCAAAAAAGATGATTACCAGGTTTGGGTAAAAGAGTTGAAAGATGGCGGCAAGGCAATCGGCCTGTTCAATACATCCGATAAATACCAGACCATAAGCCTTGATAAAGCCGATCCTGCTATAGCAGGTTATACCAAATTCAGGGATGCCTGGCAGCAAAAGTATATTGTGGTTACCGGCAATGCCTTAACCGCTAAAGTTGCACCACATGGTGTGTTGTTGTTGAGGGTAGAAAAATAGCCCGGGAGCAACGTTTGCTGCCGGCAACTTAATAGAAAATGCCTGTGAAGTTTTATATTTCACGGGCATTTTTTATTTGGTGCTTTAACTCGCTATCGATTTATTTTTCCGGGCTATCGTAATAGTAAATGGGCGAAAATACGCCCTCGCTTGTAGTATAGTATCCTTTGCCATCGGGTGTAAAACCTATGGCTTCACCTTGTTTTTCAATAGTGTAAGGCAGCTCCCTTGGTTTCCTGGCCATGGCATCCCATACATGCTCATGGGGCTGGCGTTGCCAATAGTAAACCTTTTCGTAGCTTTTTAGCAGAATCTGCTTGCCGTCTTTGGAGATATCACCCGCGGTGATCCATTTAAAAGGTTTAAAACCGGGGAAAAATAATTTGGTATGCCTGGTTAAGGTAAGCGTATCATTGGCTTTATAACTTAATGGCGCCGTATACACAGCCACGGTGTCGCCACGCTTGGTTACAATATATAAAAGCTTTTCAAGCGGGTCAATCATTAACGTTTCAGCATCTTTCGGACCATCCGGATACTTTAAATTAACAGCTACGGGTACGGCATGTGTTGTAGTATCCTGTGCCCATAAGGTGTTTTCCAAAAAACGGTAAACAGTAATTACCTTCCGATTTTGAGCGTTATCGCCAATATCGCCGAGATAAACATAGCTTTTGCCTTTTTGCGGACCAGGGCCAACGGCAATATCCTCGCAGTCCTGAACACCTGATTGTATATTCTTGTCTCCCTTAAAATAAATGGTGGCCTTTAATTTGCCTTCAGGATTTATCGAAAAAAAACGGCTGGTATCACCGCTGTCATTATGTACATAATATACATCGGGGTTGATAGATGAAGCCGCTATTCCCGATGTTTCGTCCATTAGCTTGTTGCTCAACGTGCCGCTTATTGGTTTTTTATCCAATAAACGGTGCTTGGCATATGCGCCTAAAAATAGCAGCATTACAAAGGGTATCAGGATCTGTAATTTCTTTCTTCGGCTCATGTTAATGTTGCAAATAATAACGCAAATAAATCATATTAGTATGAAGTTCGCATTAGTTAAATGCAATTTTTAACAAACTATGCAAAAATAAGGCCGAAAAAAGGATGCTGCCTTGATGTACCATTTGCTCCCAAATGGGAAGTATCCTACAATTTACACTTTTTTACGCCTTTGGGGATGATCGAATTTTTGAAACGGAAGTTTTAATACATTTAAAAATCTACCATTCAGATTTTCGTCCATGTGGGTGTCAATGCCAAAAATGATATCTTTCCTATCCACATTGGTATAGGTGCCAAACAGTCTGTCCCAAATGCTTAACACATCACCATAGTTACAGTCGGTGTAAGGCAGCTGGTAGTGGTGGTGTACGTGATGCAGGTTGGGGGTAATAAATACCAGGCCGATAATTTTGTTGAGCCTTGAAGGTAGCTGGAACTCGGTATGGGCGACAATATTTGAAAACGACTGGAAGGTTTGCCTTAATATCAAAACGCTGATGGCTGGTCCACAAATAAATACCCAAAGCATTAAAAAACAGGTGCGGATGCACGTTTCACAAGGATGTTCCCTGATGGTGGTAGATACATCCACCTTCAGATCGCTGTGGTGCACCAGGTGAAATTTCCACAACGGCTCTATCTTATGCATGGTAACATGGTAAACATATTCGCAAAAATCCATCATCATAAACATCACGATGTAATATACCCATGGATTGGTATGAAAAGGGATAAAATTGATAAGCCCCCAATGGTGGGCAGTAGCCCAGCCGGATATTAAAACTACAAACGTGGTTAATACCAGTTGGATAGGCAGGGCAGTAAATATGAATAAGGTGTTGACCGAGGTGTGTTTCCATTTGATCTTTATTCCGTCAAAAGAGGCCAGCATTTCGGCAAACCACAGACCCGTAATTACACAGGCGTATAAAAGTACTTGCGTAAGGTCTTCGTGCTGAGAAAAAAATAAGCTCAGTTTGTGCATAGTCAAATTAAAATAGAGATTTAAAGATAATAACTTTGTTACAATTACCTTAATCCTATGTTAATTCTTCATTAAATATTCATTTTTCTGTCAAAAAAAATGAGCATAATTTCGATTGGTTTTAGCTTGTAAGCAATTAGCAGCCAGTAGAGTGTGATAAAACAAGAAAGGGCATTGATGAAATGCCCTTTCTTGTTTTAGTGTTCTTTTACCATTTCCATTTCCACATCGGGCTTGGATACATCGGTGAGTGCAACCCGGCCGCGGTCCTTACGCAGGATGCGGTTAAAAAGGGAAATTTCTCTGTCAAAAAGAAACCGGAAAAATAGTTTGGTCCATGAGGTATGATAATATAGCGTATCATAAAATTCAGGAGCGGTTTTCTTGATCTCGGGTAATTTATTCCAGGGGATAGACGGAAAATCGTGGTGCTCGTTATGGAAGCCTACATTGAAAGCCACCGCGTTGAAATTACCATAGTAACTGTAAGTTTCCTGCTCCACGCTGTGGGTAAGGTAATGCTCCTGTATCCAGCGTGCGCCAAGCGGGTGCAGGCCTACCGAGAAGGAAAAGCTAAGCAGTAAAAACGCTACCGAATGCCAGCCCATAAAGTAAGCAATAGCGGTGGTAAAAATAACCTGCAACAAAAAGTTGGTAATTATCCAGCCATCAATAGGATGTATCTCTCTTAAGCGTGATAGACGGAAAAGCTGGAATACCGGGAAAAACAATAACCAAAGCGCTTTGCCAAAAAACGAATTGCTGATGAGTTTTGCTTCCCATTTGTTTGGCAAATCGGCATCCAGTTCATGCACACCCTGAAAGGAGTGGTGCTTGATATGGTATTTTTCGAACGAGATTGCGCTTGGCAATATTTGCGGCAAATTGGCAAACATAGAAGCCCAACGATTGGCGTTACGGTTTTTAAACAGCAATTGGTGGGTACATTCGTGAATCATCACAAACAATGCATGATCGGCAAAGGCGCCCAACAGGTAGGCTGCACCAAATACCCACCACCATGATTGATCGCGCAGAAACCAGGCTAAAACTACCTGGAACGCTACCAAACCAATAATGGCAAATATGGTATTGGGATTTTTACCTATCAGCTTACGCAATTGCGGAAACTGCTTTAAAATTTTTTTTGTACGGATACGATGTGGTTCAGACTCGGAAGAATAAACAAAATCAGTTCTTTTAATCATATAATATGTAAACGTTAAATATAGGAATAACGTTTTGAAAATATCATTTTGCAGTCAAAATAAAAGTTAGATACTTGAAATTCACAAACATTTCATGATTTTTTTATATAAAAATAAGCTTACTGTAGCTTGTAAACCAGTGCTTTAAAGGTGCCGGGCAGTGCTTTGCGTGTGCCTGGCTCAAACTCGGCCACGCTTAAATAAATTTTGTGAGTTTTGGTGTCCAGCGCCAAAGTTTTAGCACGCACCGCAGTTTTTAACGTTTGAATAACGCTATAATCGTCTGCCGATTTTTGTTTGATAATGGTGGTTGTGCCATCACCATTGGAGCAAAATATAAGCTTGGTTTCAGCATCATAAGCCACAGCATCAACGCCTGCGCCAATTGGTATGGTGGCAGTTACTTTACCCGTGTTGATATCAACAACACTCATCCCCTTATTTTCGCGGCAAACAGTAAATACCCGCTGGTTGGCAGCATCTAAAGCAAGGCCGGTAGGGCCGCCACATGGCGTCAAGGGGTAGTTTTTAATTACCTTTAGGGCTTTGCTGTCAATAACGTTCAGGCTGTTTTTATCTTCCAGGTTATTATATATTTTGCCTTTGCCATCTGGTACCGCAAATTCGGGGCCTCCGCCCAGGGCCACTGTGCCAACCTGTTTTAAAGTTTTTGGGTCGATAACCGAAGAGTTATTGCTTTCGCCGTTGAAGCTGAAAATACGATCTGAATAAGAATCATACATAATAGCATCCGGCCCTTTAGCATCGGTAAGTGGGATAGTAGTGATTGTTTTCAGGGTTTTAATATCGAAAGCAACCACCGCGTTGGCCTTGCCATCGGTAATAAAGCCGCGGTTTAGTTTATTTACTATGGCAATACCGTGTATGCCTTTCATGTTATCAATGGAGCCCACTTCTTTATCGGTTGCCATGTCAATAACGTTTACCTGGGTGCCATGCGATACATATAAACGGTTGTTTACTTTATCAATGGCCAGGTAATCGTACCCGCCATCGCCGGTCAGTGCGATGGTTTTATCAGCCGCGTAGGTTTGGGCTTTTAGGCTAAACGGTGCTAAACCGATTATTGCTACGATAAAAGTTAAAATTTGTTTTTTCATTTTGATAGATCTGAATTTGCAATGAAATTACTTTGCGAATCTGTAGAAATATTGGTTTATGTAAGCTAAAAGCAGAAGGCCCAAAGCCAAAAGCTTATATCAGATTTGTTTATTTAGCATTATTTACCAGGTTGTGGATTAATTGAATGTGCATCATGCTCCCCCGCCGGCGGTACAAATCCATTACGGTACAAAATACGCAGCATGGCAGGCAGTACAATTAATAATAACGGCAACGCAGCCAAAAAGCCGCCTATTACAGCAATAGCCAAAGGCTGGTGCAGTTGTGCCCCGGCACCAATGCCCAAAGCTAAAGGCATTAAGGCGATAATTGCGCCTAAAGCAGTCATCAGTTTGGGGCGTAACCTGGTACTTATGGCGTAGGTTACAGCATAATCAATTGGGTTATCAAGCGCGCATTGTTTAAACTGAAGAAAGGTGAAAATGGCGTTTTCGCCAATGATGCCTACAATCATGATTAAGCCTGTGTAGCTGCCTACATTTAGCGGGGTACCTGTTACGTATAAGGCTAAAAAGCTGCCGCCTATGCCTAAAACACCCAAAACCAAAATAAGCAATGCTATCCTGAACTGTTTAAACAGGAACAGGATTACCGCGAAAACCAATAAGCTGGCCACTATTAATATGATAAGCAATTCTTTAAACGATTGCTGTTGCTCGGCATAAGCGCCGCCATATTCAACATGGTAGCCTTGCGGCAGGCTTACGTTTTGTGCGATGGCTTTTTTTATGGCCGGTATAGCCGTACCTAAGTCGGTGCTATCCAGGCGGGCGGTTACAATATTTAAATTTTGCAGGTTTTCGCGGTTTATTTCGGCATCGCCGGGTTTTAGGTTTACCTGGGCCAGTTCGCTGATGGGCACCAGCCTGCCGTTTGGTAAAAATATGTTCAGGTTGTTTATCCCTGTAACGGTTAAAGCCCGGTTGCCGGGATAAACCATGCGGATAGGGGATAGCTGTTCCCGCTCAAGCAGGGTACCTATTACATTGCCTTCCAACGCTGTTTGGGTTTGCAGCTGCAAACTTGCTGCGGTTATATTATACTGCGCCAGTGTTCCATAGTGCGGGTCGATACTTACCGAGGGGCCGGCTATAACTATGCCCGGCAATACATCGGCAGTACCTTTTACTTTTTCAACCTGGGCGGCTATTTGTTTCGACAGGATGTTCAGCCTTTTGGGGTCATCTCCAAAAAGTTTAATTTCAATAGGCTCGGCACTGGTGGTCAGGTCGCCCAGCATATCGGTTATTACCTGGCCAAATTCAACTACCAGGGCAGGCTGTGTTTGGGCAATTTTATTACGCAACTCGCCAATCACCTCTTCGGTTGTTTTATCGCGCGTTTTCTTTAGCTGAATGAGGTAATCGCCGCGGTTTGGCTCGGTAATAAAAAAGCCCATTTGGGTGCCTGTTCTGCGCGAATAGGTGGCAACTTCGGGTTGTTTAATAATGATCTTTTCTATTTCGCGCAGTATCCGGTCGGTTTCTTCCAGTGAGGTACCGGGCGGCGAGTTATAGTCAAGTACAATGCTGCCCTCGTCCATATCTGGTAAAAAACCGGTTGCCAACTGTGAAGGCACCAACACAATAATACCGGCTAAGGCAATCATAATAATGAGGGCTACATACGGGCGAAGAATAAGAAAACTAACCCAGCGTTGCTGCTTTACAGGGTGGGGCTGTTCCTGTTTTGCTTTCGCGATGTTCTTAAATTTAGGTTTAGGCGTAAGCAGCAGATATATTACCGGCAAGCCTATCCAGGTTACAAAAAACGAACATACCAGCGTAATGATCATGGTATCGGTAAGTACTTTAAAATAAGCACCCGCCACACCACTCATCAGCACAAACGGAATAAAAATAACAATGGTGCTGATAGATGACCCCAGCATAGCCGGGAACAAATAATCAATCGCCTTTTGTACCAGGTGCCGGCTCAGCTCATCCGGGTACTCTTCATGCGTGCGGTGAATTTGTTCAACCACTACAATGGCATCATCAATAATTAAGCCCAACGAGGCTGCAATAGCGCCCAGGGTCATGATATTAAAGGTATAACCCAGGCCATAAAGCACCAGCAAGGTTAATCCCAAGGTTACCGGAATGGTAATTAATATGGTAGCACTTGCCTTTAACGATCGTAGAAAAATAACAGCCACAATAATAGCAAGCAGTAAACCTATCCATAAGCTGTCGCTCACGCTTTTTACCGAATCGTTTACAAAATCGGCCTGTACATAGTAGGGTTTTATGGTTACGCCGCCGGGTAGTATTTTTTGTAATGCCTGTATTTTATCGGCCATATCGTTTGATACCGATATCAGGTTGGCATTTGGTTGTTTAATAACGGCTATCAATACACCATCATGGCCATTGGCATTAATGCGGGTGTATTCAATGCCTTCGTTTATGTTAATGGTTGAAAAATCCTTTAGCCTGAGTACCCTTTTACGGTTATTGCTGATCACCAGGTTTTCCAGCTGATCTTTGGTGTTGATGGTGGCATCGGTAACGGTTAGGTACAGCATTTTATAATCGGACAGGTAGCCGCCCGATTTAACAAAATTGGTGGTAGCCAGCGTACTGCTGATGATATCGGGCGTAATGCCAAGCGAGCTCATTTTTCTTTGATCGAGCGTAAGCCAGTATTCCTTTAATTTACCGCCGATAACCCTGATCTCGGATACGCCATCAACCTGCGATAAAAATGGTTTTACGGTATAGGTGGCTATCTGCCTGAGCTCGATGGGCGATTTGGTATGGCTCTCCAGCGTATACCCGCTTACCGGTAGGATAGAAGGGTTCATCTTCTCAACCGAAATATTAACGTCGGGTGGTAAATCGTTCTTGATCTGATCGATGCTTGATTGGATGCGCTGCTGGCTCAGGTCGATATCCGCGCTCCAGTTAAACAGGGCCGATATTTCGCAGCTGCCGCGGCTGGTTGTACTGCGCACCAATTGCAGATCGGGCACTTGTTTAATGGCATTTTCCAGCGGCTTGGTAACCGTAACCATCATTTTGTTTACCGGCTGCAGGCCTTGATCGGCAATGATCTTGATTTTGGGGAAAGTAATTTCCGGGAACAGCGAGGTTTGCAACCTGGAATAGGCAAACAAGCCCCCCATAATAAATATGAATAGTACCAGCCCCAAAGGCTTGCGGTGCGATATGAAAAAGTTTTTACCGGCGCTCATGAGTGTTTGGTTAGATTAGACATGGCGGTTAGACTCACCCCGACTACGCTACGCTGGCCGACCCTCTCTCCGGCTGCGCCGCAAAGAGGGTAAGAGAAAATTACAGATTTAAACCCCTCTATGCGCGAAGCGGAGAGAGGGGTGACGAGCGTAGCGATGTCGGGGTGAGTCGTCTTCATTATTGCACAATTTTAACTTTGGCCGTATCGGTTAACCCGTAGTTGCCCGTTACCACAATTTGGTCCTTTGCCGAAAATTTGGGCGTTAATATTTCAACCCTGTCGCCGGTCTCAATCCCTTTGGTTATCGGGGTTTTAACAGCAGTTGTTGGGTTAATAAGTTTCATCACCCAGAAATCAGTCTGCGTTTCGTTGGTTAATATGGCCGATTTAGGCAGCGACGAGGTGTTTGATCGTAACGACCGAATGATCCTTGCCTTGGCCACTAAATTTTCGGGTATGGTGTTTGCGCTGTTTACTTTGATAACCATGCCCTGTGTTTGCGACAGGGTATCAACAGATGGCATTTCAGACGCTACCTGCCCATCCAGCTTATCGCCGCCGGGCAAAATGAGTTGTATACCCTGGCCAATTTTAACATACCGGCGCATTTCATAAGGTAACTGCATCACAAAAGCAAAGCTCGAGCGGTCGCTAATAATGGCCAGCTGTTCGCCATCTTGCACGTAATCGCCCTTTTGGTGGGCCAATTGGGTAAGGTATCCGCTGCCCGGGGCTTTGATGCGATTAACGCCCGAAAATTTAAAAGTAGTATCTAATATATTGATGCTGTTGCCAATGCTTTGCGCTTCTTTGGTTTTAATGGTAAAAACGGTTGATCCTTTAGCAACGTAATGGCCCAGTTGGGTATTAACACCTTCAATATACCCGTTGGCATTTGCCTTTACCACATTTTTTTGCAGGAATATAGATGTAGCGCTCACATCAAAATAGTCAACCATCGAGCTATCGGTAACGGTGGTTACCGTAACAGGGGTTTGCGATGCCACGGCCGCATCTTCGCCGTCGGCAGGCTTATCGGCGCCCTTGCATGAAAACAGCAGGAACGGCAGGCAGGCAAATAGGTATATATGTTTAAATTTCATATTATCGGTTCCAGTAGTTTAGCTGGTTAATAAGCTGCAGATTGGTAATGTTGGTTTGTGTTTTTAAATTTTTGATGCTCAGGTAATTGTTGATGGCCAATATCAGATCGGCAATGCGTAAATCGCCGGTTTGCATGAGCTTGGTATCAACCTTTATCAGGCTTTCAGAGAATTTCATTTGCTCATCAATATCGGCCAGTAATTTTTGGTTACCATCAATTTGTTGATTTAGCTGCGCAATTTGCTGGCGGTATTGTACATCAAAAAAGGCCTTATAAGTACGGCGGGTATCCTCTTCAAGGGATAATTTACGGTATTGCAGCTTACGCTGGCCACCATCATATATTGGCAGGCTAAAACTAAAGCCAACACTTACCCCCCAGTTTTTATAGGGCTGCGATGCAAAATCGGAGTTGTAGCCACCATCGGCCAGTAAATTGATTTTGGGCTTGTAAGTAAAATCGACCAAAGTTTTGCTGTTTACCAGTTTCAGGCTATCTAATTTATACTGGCTAAAAAATATACTGTTGCTAATATCGGCCTTTATCATTTTATGCAGGCCGGGTTCCTGCAGTTCGGCATAACTGGTATCGGCCACACCAGTTAAATAGTTAAGTGTAGCAAAATCGTTTTTGTACAACATGCGCGATTGCTGTAAAGCCAGTTGCTGCTGTTTTAAGGTGACCAAAAAAGTAAGGTAATCGCTTTGGTGGTACACGTTGGTACGGGTGAGTTTTTTTAGCAGCGTTTCTTCCTGGTTAAGCAGATCAATAACTTCCTGGTTAAATTTTACCTGCTGCAGATCGCCGTAGGCGGTAATGTATTGGGCTGTAATGGCCTTTTTTAAGTCCTGCTCAGATATTTTGGCACTGTTACTTACCGATTGCGAAAGCAAGGTGATAGCCGCAAGCTGGGCTGCTATATTTTTTTTGCTATCTAAGGATTGGTTTACGCCCATTAAGGCATTTAAGGTATGCTCGTTGGTAATGGCACCCGCGTAGCCAAAACCCCCAACCACCGGCGAGTAATTACCGGCACTGGTGGCATTTACCTGCGGCTTGTACTGCGCCCGGATGCGCAAGCTATCTAACTGGTTGTTGGCAACCTGGTTGCGTAAATCTTTTAACAGCGGACTGTTATTTTGGGCAAGTTCTAAATAATGATCAAGCGTGTACGTTTGAGCGCTTGCAGCAGTGTAGGTAATTGTAAATAATAGAAGGCCGAAAAACCACTTCATTAACTGATGGATAAGTTCAATTTAAACATAGCTAAAGTATAGCATAAATCTGTAAAAATTTAGGATGGCAAAATATCAAATTTAAAAAACGATGATGAAGATATGGTGAGGGTTTTGGTATTGATAGCCAAGTTCAAAGTCAAGACTTTGGCAAATTTGCTTGCTGATGGTAAGCCCAAGTCCGCTGCCGTCAGAATGGGATGACTTATGAAAACGGGTAAATATTTTATCCTCGTCCAGCGGATCATCGGTGCCGGTATTTTTAATGGTTAAAACTTCTGCAGTCAGATTAATTATAATTTCACCACCTGTATGATTGTGCCGCACGGCATTAATGATCAGGTTACTTAGCAAAATTTCAATAAGATACCTGCTTCCCGAAATTTCTTTGTCCTGCAACAGGGCGGTTACCGTGATTTGTTTATCCGCAAAAATATCTTCCAGCTGTATCAGCATTTCATCAATTAATTGTTTCAGGTTGATGTTTTGCTGATCTGTCAGCAAGCGGTTTTCTATTTTTACCAGCAGTAATAACGATTGATTAAGCCGGCTCAACCGGGCTACTGCGCTGTAGAGGTCGTTAAGCAATTTACTTTGCCTATCGTTAAAGTTTTCGGATTGTATTAAGGTATCTAATTTGGAGTTGATGACTGCAATTGGGGTAAGCAACTCGTGCGATGCATTTTCGGTAAATGTTTTAAGCTCCTTATAATCATGCTTTGCCCTGATGGTCATGGCGGTGGCTGCCTGGTTTAAATCGGCAAATTCATCAATACGGGTTTCGGTTTGGGTAATTTCTTTATTATCAGTGATGTTAAAAAGCTTCATCTCCTTTAAAATAGCATGAAAGGGCTGCCAAAGGCGGTTTAATATCAGCCTGTTGGCAACAAGTAATACCAGTAATAAAAATAAAATCAAACCAAAAGTTATGGTGAAAATAATCCGGATCAGGTCCTCAGTTTCTACCTTCGATTCAACGATGAGGATTTTATAGTATTTGCCATTAACAGTAACAGAACTGATAAGCCCACGGCCCGCCTCAACTTCGTCCTTGTCTTTTTTATACAGGGTATCAATAAATTCGCGTGTAACGGAATTGGGTGCTGCCTGGATAAAGCTTATTTGCTGATCTTTGGAGTCGAAAACCTGGGGGAGTTGTTTGTTGAGTTTTACGTAATCAAAAACCTCATCTTCCTCAACTTTAAGCGCCTTATCATTTTGATCGATTAATATCCAACTGATGGCCTTGTAGTAAATAATGCCGGTTATCAACATTACTACTATGGTGGTAATAATGTTTACCCGGTTATATAAGGTAAGCAATTTCATTGCCCGGCAAATTTATAGCCCATACCATAAGCCGCCTGGATATAATCGTTGGCGCCGGCTTCTACCAGCTTTTTGCGGATGTTTTTAATGTGCGAGTAAATGAAATCGAAATTGTCTGCTAAATCGATGCCATCGCCCCAAAGGTGCTCGGCTATGGCATTTTTTGATACTACCTTGCCTTTGTTTGCAATAAAATAAATAAGCAAGGCAAACTCTTTACGGGTAAATTTAAGGGGCTTATCATGCACGCTCACCGTTTTTGCCTGCAAATCGATACTGATTTCGTTAAAAACAAGCAGGTTGCTGCCGTTGTACATTTTACGCCTGATAATGGCCGATACTCTCGCCTTAAGCTCCGACAGGTGAAAGGGCTTTACCAGGTAATCATCTGCGCCCAAATCCAGGCCTTGCAAGCGGTCGTCAAGAGAGTTTTTGGCCGATATGATCAGAACGCCGTCGGTATGGTTATGGTCTTTTAACCGTTTAAGTATATTGATGCCATTGCCGCCGGGCAGGGTAATATCAAGCAAAATGCAGTCATAGGTATACATTTCTATTTTGGAAATGGCTGCGGGATAGGTAGCGGCGGTTTCGCATATATTACCGGCTTCGGTAAAGTACTCTTCAATACTCTCGCGCAGGCCTTCTTCGTCTTCAATGATTAGTAGCTTCATTAGGTTTTACGTTAGACGTTTTAAGTTGTACGTTTGGTTGTTAGTTATTATTAATCAGGTAAAGGTAGCACCTCAATTTGTATACATTTTGGATTTGACCAGATTTACTACAGCTTTATCAAGTAAATTAGCTTATTAATTGTTTGGAAATACAAATACGTACAACTTAAAATGTCTAACGTAAAACCTAAAAAACTATGTGGTGGATTTACGCTCTACTATCGGCATTATTTGCCGCACTAACTGCAATATTTGCCAAAATAGGCATTAAAGGGGTAGATACCGACCTGGCAACCGCTATCCGTACAGTGGTTATTTTGGTACTGGCCTGGGCCATTGTGTTGTTTAAAGGCAGCAACCAGGGTATAAATAGCTTATCCAAAACCAACTGGACGTTCCTCATTCTGTCTGGCTGTGCTACCGGCCTGTCGTGGATTTGCTATTTCAGGGCTTTACAATTGGGTAAGGTATCGCAAGTAGCTCCAGTTGATAAACTAAGTGTTGCACTGGCCATTGTATTGGCAGTGGTGTTTTTAGGCGAGCCGTTGACGTTGAAGAACGGGATAGGTGCCTTATTGATTATAGCGGGGACTTTGGTGCTGATATTTTGAGCGGTGGGTTATGTTAGTATTTTTTGTTTATCCGCCCAAATCCTTTTGTATCGATCCTTTTCCGCATCTCCTAAAAATGATGCGTCAATCACGTTAGCAACCTTTTCGTTCATTAAGGAAAATTTGGCCATACTATTTTGCAAGGCCTTTTCAGGAATCAGGAGACTTTTGCCTAATATTTCAAAATCCTTAATAGTAATCTTTCTTTTTTTTGCATTCAATGTTAGGGCAAGTTCCTCATCATCCGCAAGGTTTAAAAGGTTAACGTTTAGCAAATCGTAAGCAGGGCTTAAACAGATACCGGTATTTGTATGCAGCAGCGAAAAGTTTTTAAGATGCATGTCGTTATTGCCCGTCAGGTAGCAGAATAAGACCAATTCAAAATAGTTAAGCGCATCTAAACCGGTATTGGCGCAATACTTTAAAACCAACTTTCCGGCTTTTTCATACGAGCCTTTATATTTGTTTTCAGTGAGGAATTCAGATAACTGGCAAAAATCTTCCACGTGAATTTTTTTTCCTTTAACCCGGTCAAATCTTTTCGCAAGGTAAACCATGTTCCCGTCGGTTGCCCTCAATAGTGTATGGCCACAAACCGGTATTTTAAATAATGATGCAAGGTGCATCGTCAGGTCTTCCGTTTCTGGCATAAACGGATATTGCTCTTGCTGTGGTTTCAGGATGTATTCTCCCCAAAGACCAACTATGGTAAGCCTCGTGCTTCCATCACTTTTTTGCAGCGAAACAGAAAGTTTTGGTTGTACTCCGGTTACAGCGATTCTCTTATTAATGGTTTGTTCGGCCAATTCTTTTATTAACTGGTTGTTTAATTCCAGCACAGGTGGTTTAAGCGTTCCGAAGAACTTTTTTGAACATTTTTCATGGTATCCTGTATCTCCAGCATCTTGATAACAAAACCAGCAATTTGCCATAATTTATTCGTTTTCGGGGATAATGGTTACCGCGCCAATGGTATCCCTGCATGTAAGTAATAATAATTCAAAACGATCATTTCTTTTAACTTTCCAATGGTCGATTGCCAGGTTAAGTAGCCAGCCTTCGGGTATCAGGCCGTCAAAAAAAGCGAATAATACTTTGTTGGTATACTTATCCTGTGATAATGGTAAGGTTAGGCTGATAGGTTTAGCGGCTACGCCGTTTAAATAATGGGTATCATAAGCAAATTCATAGCCCTCGTCAGTTTCAGCTATGAAACCGGCAAGCTTGTCCGCATAATATACCAATCCCCGTTTATTCATCGCCTTTATGTTTTGTTACCACATCTAATTCCGAACCAAATAAGGCCAGTACCTGGTTAACCTTGTCCATTCGTAAGGTAGCTTTTCCTTGCTCCATTTCCCTGATTACCCTTAAACCAACTCCCGCCTTTTTAGCAAGGTCGTCCTGGGTGAGATTAAATATTTTTCGTTTCGATTTTAAAAAATCAGATAACATATTATACCCTTTAGGGTGTAAATATAATCTTTTTTTATTTATTATACCCTATCGGTGCTAATTTAAATATATAATCAAAACTATACCCTATAAGGTATAGTTTTGTATTGTTTTTATCTTCTTTCGTTATCGCTTGCACATGATTCCGGGATTTCATTGTAACAAATTTGAAAGAATTAACCTTATTGTAACAATAACACAACAAATCAGAATTTATCCAATGTTTGTCTTCAAATTCGCACCCAAATGAGCGATTTCAAGATAATGAGGACCCGATATATCTTACTGTTTTTATTTGTATTTTTGGGGATAAACACCAAGGCACAGGCACCTGCCCCTAAGGGCAAAATAAGCGGCAAAGTTACGGATGCCGCTACAAAACAGGCGGTTGACTATGCTACCATATCGGTTTATAAAGAAGGCGTCACGGCTCCGTTTAATGGCATCAGTACCGACCCGAAAGGTAATTTTACTGTCGACCAGATTCCGCCGGGCGAATACCGGGTCACCGCCGACTTTTTGGGCTATCAGCGTACTACCGTTGATCATGTAATAGTTAAATCCGGCGCTACTACAAACCTGGGCGAGGTGTTGTTATCGCCAAATACACGGCAGTTAAAAGATGTAACGGTTACTGCTACAACCCCTACGGTTCAAAACAAGATTGATAAAATGGTATACAATCCCCAAAACGACCTGAGCGCACAGGGTGGGGTTGCTATAGATATCCTGAAAAAGGTACCGCAAATTACAGTTGATATTGATGGAAACGTGGAACTGCAGGGTAATGCCAATATCCGGTTTTTAATAAATGGCAAACCATCCAGCATATTTGGCGCCAGCCTTGCCGATGCTTTGGCCAGCATACCGGCCAGCCAGATCAAAAGTATTGAGGTAGTTACCAGCCCCGGCGCTAAGTACGATGCTGCAGGTACAGGTGGTATTATTAATATTATTTTGAAAGATAGCCGGGTTGAGGGAGTAAATGGGAGCATTAACCTATCGGCCGGTACCCGCCGCGAAAACGGTTCATTTAACCTCAATATGCGTAAGGGTAATTTTGGCGTTAACACGTTTTTTAGCGGCAATGCACAGATAAACAGTAACTCCCCAAATACAAATAACCGTACATCTACAGACGGCCTTGGAAACACCACTACGCTTTTTCAACAGGGCAGTAACAATTTTAAACGTAATGGTTACCAATCGGGATTAAACTTTACCTGGAACATCAGCAAACACGACGATCTTACCGCATCGGTTGGCTTTAACCATTTTGGTAACCATGGCAACGGCATTACCAACCAGGACGAAAATAAGGTGGACCCGAACGGCATCGAACTTTCTGACATCAAAACCCTGCGTACATCAAGCAGTAAGTTTAGTGGCACATCTACAGATGTAAGCCTGGCCTACAAAAAAACGTTTGAGAAAGAAGGGCAGGAACTTGATATATTGTATTCATCAAGCTTTGGTAATAATAGTTTTAGTTCATCGCAACTGTTACAGAACTTGCAGGCCGGAACCATACCTACCGGTATCACCAATAATAATCCCGGTAAGGATAGGGAAACCAACATCTCTGTTGATTACGCGCACCCGGTAAGCAAAAATTTCACCATTGAAACAGGCGGTAAACTTGATTTTAACCACATTAACAACAATGTAGTTACCGATACCTTGCTAAACGGAGCCAACGTACCCAATTATAATCAAACCTATGGCTTTACCTACGACCGTAAAATTTATGCCTATTATTTATCGTTAACTACTTCATTGTTTAATAACTTTTTAGATATCAAGGCTGGGTTAAGAGATGAGTACACTGTTACCACGGCCGACTTTAAAGGTACCAATATCCCCAACTACAATATATTAGTACCTTCATTGGTGTTCTCACACAAAATAAGCGAATCGCAATCAGTTAAGTTAAGCTATACTCGCAGGATTGAGCGCCCCGATTACGGCGACCTGAACCCATTCCTTAACATCAGCGACACCCACAACATCAGCACCGGCGACCCAACCCTGAAACCGGAGCGTGGCGATAACTTTGAATTGGGCTACAATAAATCGTTTAATGGCGGTGCAAACATTAATATAGCCGCGTTTTACCGTAAAAATACAGATGACCTGCAACGCTTCACCACTTTTTATGATACTTTACGCATTGACGGTAGTACTTATACCAACGTAGCCCTTACAAAACGCTATAACATAGGTTCGGAAGAACGTAAGGGGATCAATATATACGCTTCCTTGCCGGTTACCAAAGATTTTAACCTGCGGACGAATATGATATTTTCTGAGCGGACAAATAACAACCCCGGCAGCCCAAGCGTATCGGGTTTTGCCTACCGTTTAAATCTTAACGCCCAGTACAACTTCGGTCATGATTTAAGTGCAGAATTTTTTGGAAACTATAACTCTTCCCAGAAAAACATTCAGGGCACACAACCTAAATTTGTGTTTTACAACTTTGCCATGCGTAAAATGTTCATGAACAAAAAGGCCAGCATTGGTCTTACTGCATCAAACCCGTTTGCCAAATATGTAAGCCAAAGCTCAACCACTTATGGTACCGGCTTTAACCAAACCAATATCCGGTATGTGCCCGTACAGTCGTTTGGCATAAGCCTGAGCTATAAATTTGGCAAGCTTGAATTTAAGAAAGAGAGAGAGAAAGACGATAACGGCGGCAAGCAAGATGATATGCCTGCTGATAAAGGGAAGTAAGCTGAAAGCCTAAGGCTCAAAGCCAAAAGCTTCTTCAAAAAAACGGCCCTTGATTTTAAAAAAATCAAGGGCCGTTTTTTTAGCCTTTAGCCTTTAGCCTTTAGCCATTAGCCTTTAGCCTTTAGCCTTTAGCCTTTAGCCTTTAGCCTTTAGCCTTTAGCCTTTAGCCTTTAGCCTTTAGCCTTTAGCCTTTAGCCTTTAGCCTTTAGCCTTTAGCCTTTAGCCTTTAGCCTTTAGCCTTTAGCCTTTAACCTTTAGCCTTTAGCCTTTAGCCGTTCTTTATCAAAATACTTTCAATAATCAGTGTGGCATCTTCGCAGCTATCAGTTGCAGTTTCCATCGCCATAAAAACATCTGTGTATTTTATAAGTTGTATGGCATCGGTTTCGTTGGCCAGTAAATCGGCAAATGCTTCGTTGTAAACAGTATCGGCCTGGTATTCCAGTTGTTTGATACTGTTACAAATTTCGAAAATATGTGCCGAATTACCCAGGTTATTCATAGCCTTAACAGCACTTTCAAGCGCCTGGGTAGTTTGCAGGATAAGATCAGCAAGGTTGATAATAGGAGGGGTTATTTTAGGCACATCGTACAGGTTTATCCTGCGCGATGCCATAGCTATGCTATCTGCCACATCATCAATAGCCGCCGCAAGTTCGCACATATCTTTACGCTGAAAAGGAGATATAAGTGTACGGCCCGATTCGGTAAATACCTGGTGCGTAATTTCGTAACTTTTTGTTTTTAGCTTATCAATGTGTGTAAACTGAAATTTTTGCTCGTAGGTATCAGTGGAGTTCACCGCGGTATTAAGCAGGGTTGCCATTTGAGTGGCATTGTCAACCGCCCGGTTAAATAAATCATAAAAAACCTGGTTTGAGTTGGGGAATATCGACATCTATTGAAATTTTTTATGATACTTTTTAAGTAAAAATCAATTTAACAGTTTATATACTAACTATTTAGCATATGCAGGCTGTTTTTATTTTCGTGGCTAAATGTAACCATTAATTTGCAGCAATAGGTCACGGAATTGTTAATCCAATGTTAATTAAATGTTATCAAATTATTGATGCTGTATCTGGCCGTTAAATAAATTTCACCGTTAAAAAATGCTATGTAACATTTACTGTTTTTTAAAACAATAACACCGTAATATATATTACCTTAATATTAAGCAACCCGTTATGAAACCCGCTGATAAACATTATAAATTCATAAACAGTAAAACTGGTTATGCAATTTATTATCACTCCCTAAGCAGCGACCTCAACGCCACAGAGATCAAAAATCAACTGCAGGACATTAAAGCCCGTGTGGCCATACAAAATGGTATTTACCTGGAAACTGTATACTGGGAAGAGATAAAGGAAAATGCCGAAATACAGTAGTAGAGTCAAGAAGCAAGAATCAAGAATCAAGAATCAAGAAAAAAATTGGAACGTAGATTATCCGATTTCAATAAAACATTGGCCCACGAAGAAAATATTTAGATTTGAGCATTTTGCGCTTATCTTGATTCTTGGCTCTTGACTCTTATTTTATTTGTTTTGTGCGGTTAATTGAGGTATATTTAATCACCAATTTAAATCACCAATTTAAATCACCTCTTTTTAAACACCTTCCCGCATGAAAAAGATAGTACCTGCACTTTTTTGCGCCTTATATTTTTGTGTACCCGCGTTTTCGCAGGATGCCAAAACACCGCTTTCGTTAGACGGAATAGTCTCACGTCTGCAAGCCTTATCAACTACAAAAGCTACCGAAAAAGTTTACCTGCACTTTGACAGAACGACATACAATGCCGGCGATACCGCTTTTTTTAAGGCCTATCTTACACTTGGCGAGCAACACCAACTGTCAAAGTTAAGCGGCGTATTGCACGCCGACCTGGTGAACCCCAACGATTCTTTGGTGAAATATATAACACTGCAGGTTAACAACGGGCTGGCCTGGGGCGATTTTGCTTTGCCAAACAGCCTGCCAAAGGGCCTATATCATATAAAGGCTTATACCAAATGGATGCTGAACAGCACCGACCCTAATGTTTTTGACCAGCCTATTATAATTAATAGCTCCGTATCGCCAACGCGTACATTATCAGCTCAACAAACTAAAATTGCCAATAAGTACGATATTCAGTTTTTTCCGGAGGGCGGGGCCTTTGTAAATGACATTCCCGCTAAACTTGCCTTTAAGGCTATTGACCACAACGGCATTGGAGCTAATGTTAAGGGCGTGGTTGTTGATAACCTGAATACCGAAGTAACCAAATTTGAAGCCAGGCACCTGGGGATGGGTATTATTAACATAACCCCTGTTGAAGGCAGAACATATAAAGCCAAACTCACCTATGCCGATGGTACCAGCGCCACGGTCGATTTGCCAAAGGCCGAAGAAAAGGGCATGACACTGCTTGTAAACAATACCAGCCCCGATAAGCTTTTAATTGAAATTAACGCCAACCGGGCCTATTACCTGGCCAATAAAAACAAAGAAATTGGTATCACCATTTATTCGGGTGGCGGGGCTGTACGATCAGTAAAAACAGCTTTAGATGGTCAGGTGCTTGATCTTAACCTGGGTAAAAAAGACTTTCAGACGGGCATAGTACGGGTTACCCTGTTTTCGGCAACCGGCGAGCCAATGAACGAGCGGCTTTCATTTATTCAGAATGATGATCTTATTAATTTGCAAACGGCAGTAAATAAACAATCGTACACACCCAGGGAAAAGGTGCATCTTACACTGAATGCCAAAAAAGACAATAAACCGGTTATGGGTTATTTTTCTGCATCGGTAGTTGATGCCACAAAAATACCGGTGGATGAAACTGCCGAAACTACCATTTTAACCCACCTGCTGCTCACATCTGATTTAAAAGGCTTTGTTGAGCAGCCCAATTATTATTTTAACCACGTTACCAACGATACCCGCGCCGATTTGGATATGCTGATGCTTACCCAGGGTTATCGCCGGTTTGAGTGGAAGCAAATTCTTGCCAACGATGAAACTACCACATTAACATATCCTGTTGAAAGAGGCCTGGATATATCGGGCACTGTTAAAACCAATAACGGGGCACCTGTTGCTAACGGAAATGTTACTTTACTTACAAAAAACGGTGGCAGTATGCTAAACCAGGTTACCGATGCTAATGGCAGGTTTATCTTCCCCAATCTGGCCTATACAGATAATACTCCTTTTGTAATCCAGGCAAAAACCGCCGAGGGAAAAAACAATACGCAGATAATTATGGATATGCCAAAAGAGGCTACATTGTTTACTAATAATAACCGGTTAACAGGTAGCGCCGAAGCTGGAAACGGTGATGGCAAGCCCGGCCCCGCATCTGTTTATATGGCCGATGCAAGCGGAAAACTATTAAAGGAGGTTATTGTGAAAGATAAATTTTTAGACTCGCACAGTAATACTATTACCGATTTTACCGATCAATCGGGATTGGGCCGAAGCCTGGAAGGACACTTGCCCGGAGTTTCACTAACCAATGGCGTGCCTTATTTGCGCGATAGGATAGGAATATCCGAAGCCGGGCCAATGCTGGTGATTGTAGATGGAATGCAAGGTGGGTCCGTTCCGGACTTAAACGTATCAGACGTGGAGAGTGTAAAGATGTTGAAAAATTTAGATGCAGCAATTTACGGCCTACAGGGATCAAATGGAGTTTTATTAATCACAACAAAAAAAAATAAGAATTTGACTGTGAATAAAAAGCTATCACCCGGGCTTATTACTTATGCTCCCAAAGGTTTTTACAAAGCCCGCACGTTTTATTCGCCTGTTTACGGAGGGGCGGTTAAGCAGGCAAATAAACCAGATGACAGGATCACCATTTATTGGAACCCGGATGTGGCCACAGATAAAGATGGCAACGCCACGTTGGATTTTTACAATGCCGATGGCAAAGGAAATTATCGTGTGATTATTGAAGGTATTGATGAAAACGGCGCTATAGGTCGCAGCGTTTATACTTACAAAGTTGAATAAACAAAAAACCCTTGCCGCAAGGCAAGGGCCAAAAAAACCACAACAATTGTTTAACCTTCTGGCTATGTAAACCTTAAGGTCAATTCCTAACTGCAATGTGGTAATTCTGATGATACAACAATGCTGATTATTAATGGTTTTTAATTATCATGACATTTTTACAACTGTAGTACATGTTTATTTATATTATCAATTGCTACCCGACAAAATTTCATCCTATATTTATACCAAATAAATCATGAGAAATATTATGAACAAACCTTTTCAATTTAAAGCAGCATTGGTTTTTGCATTTGCTTTATTTTTAAGCAGCCTGGCCTTTGCCCAGAACAAACCTGCGAGCCCGCATGATAGTACAAGCGCTACAGTTGCAGGCTCCTTAATTAAAATCAAATACGGTAGTCCGTATGTAAAAGGCCGTAAAATATTAGGCGAATTGGTGCCTTTTGATAAAGTATGGCGTGCAGGTGCCGATTCGGCAACCAGCTTTACAACCAGTAAAGCTATTAAGGTTGAAGGAAAAGCGCTTCCGGCCGGCAGGTATGCTTTTTTTGTAATTCCATCTGCAAGCGGTACATGGACTATTATATTTGATAAAAACCCCAAGCAATGGGGCGCTTACACGTATAAACCAGAAAACGACCAGCTGCGTGTAACCGTTAAAGGTAAAACCGGACCCAAGGCCGAAAGCCTTACCTATACTATAACACCCAAGGGTTTTAATCTTAAATGGGATACCTTTGTGGTTCCGGTATCTATTAAATAAGCATTTAATTTAACCCGAATAAAGAAGAGCTCCTGTAAAGGAGCTTTTTTTGTATTAGGAAAGCAGAAAAAAAACTTCTTACAGGTGAAGCTTTGTTATATTGCTTCGGTTAATATCTATAGTATACAATGCGTAACTACATCAGCAAAAATCCATTCATTAAAAGGATAATAACCATATTATTGTTAGCCATGGTTCTTTTTTTGCTTATGCTGTTGGCTGGCCATCCCGCCTTGGTCGAGCGTTATTATTCGCAGGGATTTTATAAAATAGTTTGCTGGATTTTTCACCCTGTTTTTAATTTATTCCCGTTTAGCGTCGGCGATTTACTTTACATCGCTGTTATTGTCATTTTAATTGTAGCTATCGTTAGGATGGTAAAGCTGTTGGTTAAAAAGCAGTTCAAAAAAGTTGGGTTACAGTTGCTGGGCTGGGTAATAAGCATCCAGGTAGCTATTGGGTGTTTTTACCTGTTTTGGGGGCTTAATTATTTCAGGCCATCAGCTGCAGACCGCCTTAATTTAAGGGATACTACATTCACCACTGCCGATTTGAAAGCAGTAACCAAATTACTGATAGATAGCGCGAATGCCTGCCGGGCCAGGGTTACCACGGCCGATCTGGCTCAAAGCAATAGCGTCATTTATCAAACCGCGGTAAATGCTGTCAAAGCGCTCTCGGCCGATTCTGTCAATTTTCGCGCTTTTCAACCTGGCATAAAACCATCCATGATCACTTTTCTGCTGAATTATATAGGAACTTCGGGCTATTACAATCCATTTACGTCCGAAGCGCAGATTAATTATGCCATGCCCGTATTTAACAGGCCGTTTGTAGCTTGCCATGAAATGTCGCACCAGGTAGGTTACGGGGCCGAGGATGAAGCTGATTTTGCCGGCTTTATCATCGCCATAAAATCAAAAGATCGCCTGCTGCGTTACTCTGGCTATCACCTGGCGGTTGATGAGTTTATGCATACCCTTCGCCGGCGTGATACCGTGGCCCATAAGGAATTAAAAGCAATGATATCCAAACAGGTACACCAGGATTTTGTAACAGAACGCGCCTACTGGATGGCCTACGAAACCCAGCTTAGCTGGATAAGCAGTATTTTTTACGATAATTTCCTGAAAGCCAATAACCAACCCCGCGGCCTGGCAACATACAACCGCATGGTTTTATTGGTAATGGCCTGGGAAAAATGTTCATTGGTTCATTAGTTCATTGGTGGATATAGGGTTAGCCTGTATGGTCAATTTCGGTCGGCCACCTGTAAAAACCAATGACTGTTTTAGCTTATTAGTTATTGGTTGATTTAGTTTGCCCTCATAGTTGCCAGTTATGGCACCACTTGCAAAGACCAATGAACTAATGAACTAAATAAAAAATGCGTTCCGTATCTCACCCCGGAACGCACTGCAATATCATTTCTCAGATGATACTGTATCAACTAAACCTCAGATCTCATGTAAGATGATTAATCCAAGCTCTTATATTTACCGATGTAATAACCGATAAACAATTTTTTTATTACATTGTGTCAGCAGCTTTTAAACAATGTTATATTTAACCTTGCTTCTATAAATTGTGAATAATTTAAGGCAAACGAAGATACAATATAAATATTGCGTTTAAACGCTCAAATTTACCTCATATTATTAATAAGTGTCTATCTAACGTTACTTTATTTACTTAGATGTCCGGGTAAAATATTTGTTACCATGAAATTGAATTTAACCTTTATTTTATTGTTTTCCCCTGTATTTGTATTTTCTCAAAAAATTAACCGGCAGGAAATAAAACGAGCGATAGATCTGGCCAAATCGGTAACTATCATCCGCGATAATTATGGTGTGCCGCATATTTACGGAAAAACCGATGCCAGCGTAGTTTTTGGATTGATGTACTCGCAGTGCGAAGATAACTTTAAAGGAATAGAACGCAATTACCTTTACCAGTTTGGTAAACAAACCGAAGTGGATGGAGAAAATAGCCTGGCTACCGATATTCAGTTACAATTAATTGCCGATAGTGCAGATGCCATTAGGGATTATAAAACGAGCGCCCCGGCTTTCAGGAAACTATTAGATGCTTTTGCCGGTGGCATAAATTACTACCTGTACAAACATCCCGAAGTAAAGCCAAAGGTATTTAAACATTTTGAGCCCTGGTACGCACTGATGTTTACCGATGGAAGCGTAGCCGCCACCGAAACAGGGGGCATTAAGCTGGATGAAACAAAAGAATTTTATATAAATGGCGGCGACAAACTGGGTTACGTTCCAGATCGCCCGGCCAAAGCTTATGAATTTGTAAACGAACGCGAAACCGGGTCTAATGGGTTTGCTATCTCTCCATCGCGGTCGGCTTCGGGGCACGCTTTGTTGTATATTAATCCGCATGTGCCCTTTTATTTTCGCAGCGAAGTGGAGCTGGTGAGCGAAGAAGGTTCGCATGCCTACGGGGCAGTAACCTGGGGACAGTTTTTTATATACCAGGGTTTTAACAAGCACTGTGGATGGATGCATACCAGCAGCTATGCCGATGTTGCCGACCTGTATGCCGAAAAAATGGTAAAAAAAGACGGCAGGTGGTTTTACGAATACAATGGCGCCCTTAAACCCGTTACCGAACGTAAATTGGTTATCAATATCAAAAAAGGCGATAAGCTTGAGCAAAAAACAATAACCGGCTACTATACCCATCATGGTCCGGTAGTAGGCAGCCGCGACGGCAAATGGCTGGCGCTAAAGGCCAATAATCGCTCATATAACGCGCTGTTAGAATCATGGCAAATAACTAAGGCCAATAACCTGGCCGAATATAAAAAAGCCATGGACCTGGTATCCAACGCCACTAACGCCACTGTTTATGCCGACGATAAGGGCAACACCATTTTTTGGTATGGCAATTATATCCCCAAACGCGACCCCAAATATGACTGGAGTTTACCCGTTGACGGCAGCACATCCGCTACCGAATGGCAGGGGGTACACCATTTAAACGAAATTGTTACCACGATAAACCCCGCTACCGGCTGGATCCAAAATTGCAATTCCACACCTTATACTGATGCCGGTGCAAGCAGTCCGGATAAAAGTAAATATCCGGCTTATATGGCGCCTGATGGCGAAAATTATCGGGCGGTTACGGCCATTAACATATTAAAGAATGCTAATAACCTTACACTGGATGGCCTTATAGCAAAAGGATATGACCACTACCTGGCTGCCTTTGACGATTTACTGCCCGCGCTATTTAAAGCCTATGATGAGGCTCCTGACTCGTTAAGGTACTCAATATCAGGTGTTGTAACAATATTAAAGCAGTGGGATAGGCGTACGGCCGCCAATTCGGTAGCAAGTTCACTGGCCATTGAATGGGGTACGGCCATGCTGAAATTACTCCCTCCGCCCAAAACCGACCAGGAAAGTACTTTTATTACCCGGCGAATTAAAACTCTTGCCGATAAAACCCCAGGCAAGCAGCAGCTGGAGCTTTTAAACGCGGTTATGATAAATCTGCAAAGCCGTTTTGGTACCTGGCAGGTACAATGGGGCGATATGAACCGCTACCAGCGACCTGCCGATGGCATAACCTTTGATGATAAGCTGCCGAGCATCCCGGTGGGGTTAACGGGTTCGGGGTTTGGGCAATTGCCATCGTTCCAGAGCCGTACGGTAAATACTTTGAAAAGGTATGGTTACTCGGGCAATAGTTTTGTAGCTGCGGTTGAATTTGGGCCGAGGATAAAGGCCAAAAGTATCATGACCGGCGGGCAATCATTTGATGCCGCATCGAAAAACTTTACCGACCAGGCACAGGGTATTATTGAAGGTAAGTTTAAAGATGTGCTGTTTTACCGCGAAGATGTACTGAAACACGTAAGTAAAAGCTATCATCCGGGCAGTTAATTTAGTTAAAGAAAAAAGTATATTTGGATACGATAACAAAAATGAAAAAGTTCCTGTTTGTGGCTTTATTATGTTTTTGCGGCGCCAACCTGTTTGGACAAAGCATAACAGTTAATGACCTTATCAATTTAACCAACCTAACAAACGCCGATGCGCATAAATACCTGGTTTTGGCAAAAGGCTTTAAAAAGGCCTATACCCAGGATGTTGATGGCAATACTATTGAGCATTTGAGTAAAATAGATGCCCAAAAGAAACAAGAATCGGTAGATATTGGGGTAGCTTTGAAATTAAGCAGCGGGGCCATATTGCGTACCGTAACCTATAAAACAGCCCGTACTGAACAAATTTTCCACTTAATTTCACAGGCAAAAAAACAGGGCCTGCCCATGAAGTTCCAGGGGGCCGATACAATAAACAACATTTACCAGTTTGATAACGACTTTTTTCATATCGTAATGTATATCAATCGGGATAATACCTCGGGCTATGTAGAGGTTAAGCAAAAGGAATATGTTGGCTTTGATTGATAAAGGCATTTACACTTAGGCTATCTGAAATTCCATCCGGCTTTTGGTATATTGCAATACCAATTTATAAGCTTATGGAAAATATCAGCCGCAAAAAGTTTATTGCAGCAGCTACAATGGCAACGGCCGGCATGGCATTAGGTTTAAACGCCAAAGGATTTACTTTACCCAAAGGCTCAAATAGGAGCGATGCCGGTCAATCATCCCCCGGAAAAATTAAAGTAAGCATTTTCTCCAAGCATCTGCATTGGCTCAATTACACTGATATGGCCTCATTAGCGGCTGATATGGGCTTTGATGGGGTAGACCTTACCGTAAGGCCCGACGGGCACGTATTGCCGGAGCATGTGGCTGCCGACCTGCCAAAAGCAGTCGCCGCAGTTGAGCAAGCCGGTTTAAAAGTTTATACCATTGTAACCAACATTAAATCGCCCGACGAAAAATACACTCACGATATTTTGAAGGCAGCATCGGCATTAGGAATTAAATACTACCGGATGGCCTGGTTAAATTATGATAAAAGCATCGGCATCCCCGAAAACCTGAAAGCTATAAACAAACAGTTTAAGGCGCTTGAGGCCCTTAACGGCCAATATAACATGCATGGTGCTTATCAAAACCATTCGGGCGAGTTATTTGGCGCCTCGGTTTGGGATCTTTGGCTGGGGATGGATGCAACCAGTCCTGATTTTATTGGATGCCAGTACGACGTAAGGCATGCCACTACCGAAGGTGCCGACACCTGGTCAACATCTATCCAAACACTTATCCCACGGATTAAAACCACGAATGTAAAAGATTTTTACTGGGACAAAAAAAATGGTAAATGGCAGGTTAAAAGTGTGCCTTTGGGCGAGGGTATGGTGGATTTTCCAAAATATTTTCGTATATTAAAAGAACAAAAAATAAACGGACCCATGAGCCTGCACTGCGAATATGAACTTGGCGGCGCGCAGGATGGCGCCAAACAATTAACTATCAGCAAGGACGCATTTACAACTGCTGTGAAAAAAGACCTGGCCACCTTAAGAGGATGGTTAAAGGAATATGATCTGTAAAAGATCAACTATGAATATATAATACATTAATGAATACCAATTTAACAAAAAACAATCTACTACACATCACTACCGAATTATACCGGAATAGCATCCAAAGATTACCCAAAACCGGCCAGCATTTGTTAGGCCACCAAACCGAAGATCTTATCGTTGTTTACCAGGCCTATAATCATCGCATTGCCGATTTTGCGGTAGAGCATCAATTCCTTGGCGGTAACCATTATAGTTATAGCCGGATGTCGTGGATAAAGCCCAATTTTTTATGGATGATGTACCGCTGCGGCTGGGCCGAAAAGGAAAACCAGGAAAGGGTACTTGCGCTGTGGATTCAAAAGATGGATTTTGAGAAAATCATGGGTGAAGCAGCCATATCTTCATTTAATCCTCAATATTACCAAAGCCACGCACAATGGAGGGCCGGCCTGGAGCAAAAGGAAGTGCGCCTGCAATGGGATCCTGACCATGACCCGTATGGCAATAAGCTGCAACGCCGCGCAATTCAATTGGGTTTAAAAGGGAAAATGCTGGAGGATTTTGGCAAACATCAAATCAAGAAAATTGAAGACCTAACAGATTTTGTAAAGCAACAAAAGCAGGTGCTCGATAACCTCGGTGTTGATGATTTGCGGGTGCCTTTTGAAACTAAATTTAAAGCAAGCGATCCTATTTTAAACGAGAGAGTTGGGATAGAATAAATAGTATACTCATCTGTCGAAAAATGACAATATACGTTCACTAATAGTTCGTTTGGTTTTTACTTCGGTAAGATTTTCTAATGTATAAACAGGCAGCTTTTTAAGTGCTCTGGTTTGCGTAATGATGTCCTGGATTTTGTTAATAAATGGCTCAAATTCATCCATGCAGGTCAATATACTTATCACTACTTTTTGTCGTTCGAATTCATAATCATATTGATATTTTTTTTCTCGGATTTCATTTAAAAGTCTTCTTGATTTGGGTAAATTGCCCATTAAGCCATATAATATTGCTAAATTGTATTTATTCCACAGCTCTTTGCTATCCGACTTCTTTACTGTTTCGATGGCGGTTCCAATATCGCTGAAATCGGTTTCCAGCTTTTGGGTTTTTTTTATGGCGAAATTGCAAAAGTCAATAACTATCTCAGTGTACTGATCTTCATTTTTGGCTTCGCGAAATTCCTTTTGCCTATAATCGTAAGAGAATGATAAATGCTGTTGCGGGTAAAAGTTAAGATCTACCCCAACATTCAAATAAGTGCCCTTGCCGAAACCCGAAGGCTGAAATTCAATTACGATTGTATACCAGCCATGATCTTTCAGAAAAGTTCTTGACGTTCCTTTTTGAACAATACCGTAAGTACTCAATCGTTGTTTTGTTATTTTTTTGAGTAGTTTATTATGATCGAAATTTATATCCATCGCATATTTTTTTGTAAGAATACAACAGTCAGTCAATTTAATAAGTTGATTTTAAATGACCTATGATTGTATCTCGAATAAAAACAATTTGTAATTATAACAAGTTTGTTACTATATTTATATAGCGTAACCAAGCCGCATTATTCTACCTGCAAGCAACCTGGTTACCAAAACCAATTATACCTTTAAAAATAAGGAGGCTGTTATGAATGTGGTTCATAAAATTGAACATTGGGGCGATACACATCACCCTAAAATCCTTGATCTTATACGTGTTGCCCTTGGGGTATTTTTATTGCTGAAAGGAATAGCCTTTATGGAAAACACGGCCTACCTGCGCGATCTTATCGACAGCCAGGATATCGTTGATCTTTCGCCAGGGGTACTAATGGTTTTGGTTTATTATGTAACTTTTGCCCACATGATTGGAGGCATACTGATAACGCTCGGTATATTTACCCGGCTGGCTTCTCTTATCCAGATCCCCATCGTGTTAGGAGCCGTATTTGTAACCGGTATTTTCCGGGAACCAATAAATGCCCTGGAATGGCCATCGGTAATTGCATTGATCCTACTATCACTGTTCACCATCTTAGGTTCAGGCCCAATCTCCTTGGATAGGTACCTGGAAGGATAAGCTTGTTGATGTGCAGATTTCAGATGTGCAGATTTCAGATGATTTGAGTTGCGCAGTTGAAATCTGCATATCTTAAATCTGCATATCTTAAAACTGCATATCTGCCCATTAATTTTTTCATCTGCACATCTGAAATCTGCATATCTGCACATTAATTCCTTCATCTGCACATCTGAAATCTGCACATCTACCTCAATACCCCACTACCGCTTTATCCATATAGCACCATAGCCATCTTTCGCCGGGCTCGGCGGATATTACTACCGGGTGGCCGGTGGCTTCAAAATGTTTGGTCATGTGTGTATTGGGCGAGCTATCGCAGCATAATGTAACGCCACAGGTTTGGCAGGTGCGCAGGTGCATCCATGATGAATGTGTTTTAACGCACTCTTCGCACAGGTACTCCTTTGGTTGTTTAATATCGGTAATTGCCGCCAGGTGCTGGCATATTTGGTCGTCGTCTTGCATATGTGTTATTAAACTTCAGCTAAATATTTGTGAACAAAACTAATGGCCATTGAGCCTTCGCCCACGGCAGATGCCACCCTGTTCATGGCCCCGGCGCGTACATCGCCGGCGGCAAAAATACCCGAGCAGCTGGTTTCCAGTAAAAACGGATCGCGCTTAAGTTTCCATACTTTGTTAAAGCTTTCGTAGCTGCGCAGCTCGCGGCCGGTTTCTATAAAATCCTTGTTGTTTTTTATAATGTCGAGCTTAATCCAGTCGGTATATGGTTTGGCGCCTATAAAAATGTACAAGGCAGCAGCCTTATTTGTAAAAGTTTCCTGCGTTATACAGTTTTTTAAGGTTAATTTTTCCAGGCAGTTACCGCCGTGAGCTTCTACAATCTCGGTATTGCCCAGCACCTCAATGTTGGGTGTTTCGCTGATTTGTGTAATCAGGTAGGCCGACATGGTTGCCACCAAGTCCTCGCGCCTGATCACGATATGTACCTTTGTTGCATATTTAGAAAGGTGCATGGCAGCCTGCCCGGCCGAGTTACCACCACCAATTACGTAAACATCTTTACCCGTACAAGCCGAAGCTTCGGTAGTGGCGGCTCCGTAATAAATGCCTGCACCTGTAAAGTTTTCAACGCCTTTAACTTCCAGTTTACGGTAATCAACGCCGGTAGTTATCACTACAGTGCGGCTTATAATTTCGGGGCCGTCATCCAAAATAATGGTTTTGTAACCATCTTTTTGTTTGATATCACTAACAGATTGGGGCGATAAAAATTCGGCGCCCAAACGCATGGCCTGTGTAATGGCCCGGCGGGTAAGATCGGCACCGCTTAAGCCAGCCGGGAAACCCAGGTAGTTTTCAATCCGCGAACTGGTGCCTGCCTGTCCGCCCGGAGCTTTACGCTCAATCAGCAGGGTTTTTAAACCTTCGGATGCGCCATAAACCGCGGCGGCAAGGCCGGCGGGGCCAGCGCCTATAATCACCACATCATAAACATCGGTTAATGTTTGGGTGTTTTTTTCAAGCTTGGCGGCTATGCCTTGTATCGATGGTTTTTGCAGATAGCTGCCGTCCTCAAAAAACACCATGGGCAGGCAATCGGTAGATAGGTTGTTTAAAGCCAGTAGCGTTCCTGCATCCACATTCTTTTCGATATCAAGCCAGCGATAGGGGATAAGGTTACCGGCCAGGTAATCTTTTATCACATGCGATTGCGGCGAAAACTGGTACCCTACCAATTTAATACCTACAAATTCGGGAATGTAACTGTTATGCCAGTCTGCAAGCAAATCATTTATTACCGGGTACAATTTTTCTTCCGGCGGATCCCAGGGTTTCATGAGGTAATAATCCAGCTGCACATCATTGATGGCTTTAATAGCCGCCTCGGTATCGCTGTATGCCGTAAGTAATACCCTTTTGGCGTCAGGAAATACTTTTTTTGCTTTTTCTAAAAATTTAACGCCTTCCATTTCGGGCATGCGCTGGTCGCAAAGAAACAAGGCTACCACATCCGAACCATTTTTGAGTTCGGTAAGTGTTTCCAGTGCTTCCTGTGCCGATGTCGTACTTAGTATTTTGTACTCTTTACCGTACTGTGACCGCAAATCACGGCTTATAGACCGTAGTACCTGCTGATCATCATCAATTGAAAATATAATAGGTCGATTCATAGGTTTTGCTACAGGTAAATGATAAATATATTATTAAAAAAATGTTGGCTACCCGTCAATAAGAAAGCAAACATTAAACACGGTACACCCGGGCTTCGATTTTACTTTGATCGATCCACGGTGTTGTTTTACAATCCGTTGCACCACTTCAAGCCCCATGCCGGTACCCTTGCCCATCTCTTTGGTGGTAAAAAATGGATCGAAAATCTGGCTTTGGATATCTTCGGGAATGCCGGGGCCATCGTCGATAATAAAAACTTCTACAAACTCCCGGTCGCGCCGGGTCTTAATGGTCAGGATGCCTTTGCCCGCGGGTGCCATAGCATCAAGGGCATTATCAATAAGGTTTGTCCAAACCTGGTTAAGCTCGCCAATCAGCGCTTTAACTTCGGGCAAAGTTCGGTCAAAATCTTCAACAACGGTAATATTTCCTTTACGAATTTTGTAACCCAGCATGGTAAGCGTGTTGGTGATACCAATATGAATATCGGCATACTGCTTATCCTGCCCGCGGTCCATATGCGTAAAAGTTTTAACCGAACTTACCAGTTCGGCTATCCGTTTGGATGATTCCTGGATATCCAGGATCATTTTTTCGGCCACCAGCTTGTTGCTCATCCAGTTAAGGATGGTCGACAAAAACTGTTTTGGGATATAGCTTTTTAAAGTGTCGAGATTTTCTAACGTGAAATTAAAATCAACAAAGCTTTCGGCTATGTCGTAGCTGTTTTCTATCTCGTTTTCATCAAGCCATTCGCCAATTTCATCTTCGCGTTGGGTACGTTGCTTCAAACTCAGGCGTGTTCCTTCTTTTGCCCCAAGCACTTTAAACATCTCGCCGGTTACACCGTCAACCTGTTCGGGGGTCATTTTTATGGCAAACATTCCCTTTACGGCATCAGGCGCTAACTGTAAGTGCTTGCTTAGGGAAGTAGAATCACGCACAATGGCCGATGCCGGGTTATTCAACTCGTGGGCCAGCCCGGCGGATAGTTTACCTAAGGCCATCATTTTTTCGTTTTGCTGCTGCAGGGCTGTAAAATCGCGCACGCGGTTGGTCATGATGTGTACTAACGCCTGGGTAAGTTCAAAATGATTTTTTATCATTTCGGTTATCCGCTCGGTAGGGAAACTCAAAACATGCAGTTCGCCGATAGCTTCGGCATAGCCTTTTGAAATGAGTCCGCGCGAAAACGGAAGATAGCCTGTTATACTTCCGGGCCCTACGGCAACAAAATCGCGACGGCCGCGGTTTTGCAGCATGTAAAACCGCATACTGCCTTCAATAATTATATGTGGCCCCGTAGCGGGTGAGCCAGGCTCATTAAGCAACGTGCCATCTTCAAATATTTTGTATTCACTATTATCTATCAGCCATTGCAGCTGATCATCCGGGACATGCTCTAAAGCTTCGAGCGATTTAAGCCAGGATACGGTTACCTCTTGCATAAAATAAAATTAGGGATTATTATTTAATGCGGGAGAATGGGAGAGAAAAAATTGCAAAGCGATGTTGTCTGAACCGGAATTAAACGAATTAAAGAATTTATCGAATTTCAATAATTCAATAATTCAATAATTCAATAAATTCGTTTAATTCCGGTTCAGACAAAGACTCCCCTTACACCCACTTACTCAAAAATACCCCGAAAGCATCCTTATACTGATCGCCAACGGTGATGTTTACTTTGCCAATTTGCAGGGCGTTGCGGGTAATGGAGTTTATTTTATCTAACGATACGATGAACGAGCGGTGCACCCGCATAAAGCGTTTTGACGGCAATTTTTCTTCCAGCGACTTTAAACTGGTGAGCGATAGCAGGGCTTTCTCGGTGCCTTGCAGGTATATTTTAACGTAATCTTTCAGGCCCTCTATGTACAGGATATCTTTAAGTGCTATGCGCACCAGCTGGTACTCTATCTTTAAAAACAGGTAGTCGTCCTCAATACGATGTTCTTCGGGAGCAGTCATCGCGGCGGGGGCCGGGTTGGCTGAGCGTTGTAGCAGCTCGGCATAGCTTAATGCTTTGTTGGCGGCATGCAAAAACTCTTCGTAATTAAAAGGTTTCAACAGGTAATCCAGCGCGTCAACCTTGTAGCCTTCCAACGCAAACTGGTTGTAAGCCGTGGTAAAAATGATACGGGGTTTGCTGGCGCCCCGGCTATCCAGCACACGGGCCAGCTCGATGCCGTTTAAATTGGGCATTTGTATATCCAGGAAAATAAGGTCCACCTTTTGGTCTTGTAAACCAACCAGTGCTTCAACAGCGCTGCTGTAGCGGCCTGTAAGTTTTAAAAAGGGCGTTTGTTCAATAAAGGCGCAAACCAGCCCAAGGGCCAGGGGCTCATCATCAACGGCTATGCAGTTTAATATCATGACAGGTTGAGTATTAAGTGAACTTTATAGGTATTTGCGGCGACATCTTCCTTTATATCCAATGTGTATTTTCCGGCATACAACAAATCTAAACGGCGCAGGGTATTGGTAAGGCCAATGCCTTTGTTTTCTTCCAGGTTGGGGTTGGCGTCTTTGTAAATGGAGTTTTCTACCCTTAGTTCCAGCATCTCTGCATTTTGTTCAACGCTGATAAGGATTTCACTGGGCAGCGTGGCGCTGATGCCATGTTTAAAGGCATTCTCCACAAAAGGTAAAAATATCATAGGGGCAACGGTCATATCATTAACAGCTGGGGGCGAATTAAATGTAACTTTCACCTTATCGGTAAGCCGTAGTTCCATCAGGCTGATGTAGTCTTTTATAAAGGCTATTTCCTGACTTAACAATGCAGTGCCGTGTTGGGTATCATATAACACGTACCGCATCATCCGCGAAAGCTGGTGAATAGCTTTGCGCGATGTTTCGGCATTGATATGCGTAAGCGCGTAAATGTTATTCAGCGTATTGAAAAAGAAATGCGGATTGATCTGCGCTTTCAGGAACGATAATTCCGAACTGATTTTATCTTGTTCTAAAGTTTCGCGGAGCCTGATATCGGCCTGCCACTTTTGAATAGCCGTAATGCTGGTGCTGATGCCTAATACCAATGCCATGATAAACACGATTACAAAATCAAAAATATGATTTCTGCCGCCGCCCTGTTTTGGCGGCCTGCTGTGTTTGTGCGTAGCTGCATCCATTAATTGATGCATATTTAAAGCACTGTCGAAAAGATTGTTTAAAAAATATATGGCAATTATTAACCCAATGATAATCAGGAAGTACATTCCGGTACGGTTTTTTAATAGGTATACCGGCACAAGTACAATAGAATTGATATAGAAAGCAACCACCAGCACAATAATAACCAAAGCCTGTTTTACCCAGAATTGATAAGGTAATACGATGTTCCAGGTAAGCGGCTGGTATAAAAGCAGGGCAAAAACCAGTACGGCCCATATTAATACATGAATTAGGATAGTAATCGTAGTGCTTTTTGATTTGAGGCTCATTGCTGGTTATAATCAGAAGTCAAGATACGAGAATCAGGACTATTTATGTTTTTTATTTTTCGACAGAAAATCTTGACCTGAAGATTCTCGATGGCGGTTTAATAACTCTTCAATATTACTAAACCAATTGGCTATCAATCAAGCATAATCGCCTAAGAGGCATAACTCGCCGACAAATGGCCAAAATTAACCGTTAAATAGTGTTATTGTAGTTTAAGGGGGCAAATGCATGGGTTTATAGGTAAAAAGCATGCCTTCATCTACGTTTGTAGTACCCCTGTCTATTGCGTTTTTGGGGGTGATGCCGATGTTATTCCTTTGTGTTGTAAATAAGCCGCAACAGGATGAAACTCAAATCTACATATCTGATAATCGCAGCATTGCTGTTTAGCCTCACAACCTTTGCCCAAACGGGCAGGCGGGTCAGGGGAACTGTCACCGACTCAACCGGGGTAGCCTTACCTGGAACCACCGTTAAATTACTAACCGGTACCGATAGCACCAAAGTAATTACCGATAGTAAGGGCGCATTTACCTTTGACGATGTAAAAACAAACACGTTTAGCCTGGTTTTAAACTCGATAGGTTACCAGGGGCTGCGCCGTCGTTTTGTGTTGGATAATGCCGGTACTCCTGTGTTGTTAAAGCCCATTATTCTTAAAAATGATACCTATATGCTTAACACGGTTACCATATCTGATGTTAACCCGGTAAAGCTTAAGGAGGATACGGTTGAATTTAATGCCGCTGCTTACCCGGTTCGTGATAATGCCCCTGTGGAGGATGTAATTAAAAAATTGCCTGGTGTTGATGTTGATAAAGATGGCAATATTACCGCCCAAGGTAAAAGTGTAACCAAAGTAAGAGTAAATGGTAAAGATTTTTTTGGTGGCGACGTAAAATCGGCCACCAAAAACCTGCCCGCTGATATTGTACAAAACATACAGATTATTGATGACTACGGCGATCAGGCCAATCTTACCGGTGTAAAAAGCGGCGAGCCTGACAAGATCCTTAACATCACCATAAAACAGAGTAAAAATTACGGGTATTTTGGCCAGGCCAGCGTGGGCGGGGGCAGGGATGCTATTCCCGGTATCTCCAACAGCCAGGAAGGGAACAGGTATGTGGCATCGGCAAATATGTTCAAATTTAACGGCGATCAGCAACTGGCCTTTTTGGGCAATCTAAATAATACCAATACCAACCTGTTTACCTTTAACGGCGGCGGCCCCAGAGGCGGCGGCCCGGGTGGTCCTCCGGGTGGTAATAGCAGCAATACTAACGGTATCACTACAGCACGGTCATTTGGCCTTAACTACCGCGATAGCTGGGGCAAAAAAGTTACAGCTTATGGCAGCTATAGCTTTGCCGATAATTCGGTATATACCATCAACAAAACCATTCAAAACAATATATCTACATCAAACCCAAGCACCAATACCAATAACAACACCCAAAACGACGAGAAGCTGAACCATCGTTTCAACTTCAATATCGAAATTAAGCCCGATACCGTTAATTATATTAAAATTACACCATCGTTTGCTTATGCAAGAGTAACTACCACACAGTTAGGCAGTAGTTTATTGGTTAATAACTCCCAAACCATATCCAATTATAATTTTGATACCTACAGTAACCAAACCGAACCAAATTATGGGGCCAATGTGTTATTTAACCACCGTTTTGCCCGTAAAGGCCGCAATTTTAGCGTAAATGTTGGTGCCGGATCATACAAGATCAATAAATACCAAAACCCGGTTTATACCTATTTAGATGGTGCTGCAAACGCGCCGCTCAATCAGTTTATTAATACCAACAGCCGTACCGATAGTTTGGGTACAAGCGTATCGTTTTTGGAGCCGGTGAGTAAAAAAGGGTATCTTGAATTAACATATGCTTATCATTACGCCTATACTACGGCTGATAAACGGACAGATACCCTCAGCCTTGATGGCGTAACCAAAGATTATTATGGCTTGCTGAGCAATAATTATAACTCCACGTTTATTACCAATCGTTTTGGCTTAAACTATCGTTTTATCGATAAAAAGTATAACTACACCTTAGGTTTGGTAGCACAACCAACCATACTGCGCGGGCAATCATTAACCAACGGTGCTTCGCCAACAGATAGCCACACATTTAACTTAGCACCTAATGCCAGGTTCATTTACAACTTCTCGCGTAATCAGTCGTTAAGCTTAAACTATAACGGGGTGAGCAACCAGCCAACCTATACCGAGTTGCAGCCTGTTACCGATTTCAGCAATGCATCGTACCCGGTTCAAGGTAACCCCGATTTAAAGCCAGAGTTTAATAACAACCTATCCATCAGGTACAACAAGTTTAATTTCGAGAGTGGGAATGTGTTTTTCAGTAATTTATCTTTCACCACTACCGATAATAAGATAGTAGCCAACACTATCAATTACCCTAAAACATACACGCCAAACAGCAAACTGGCCGGAAGTATTTTAACCCAGTATTTGAATGCCGATGGATTTTACTCGGCACAGGGTTTTTACGTATTTGCCAAACCCTGGGAAAAAAGAAAATATAATTTATTCTTTATAGGCAACGTTGCCTACAATAATAACATCTCTTATGTAAGTAATGTCGATTCGACAAGTTATGCCATGACAACCGAGAAAAATATAGCTAAAAACCTGGTGCTCTCGCAAGGCGTCAGATTCCGGTTGAGTATTACTGATGTTGTAGATGCCGAGGCCAGCACAACCTACGCGGTAAATAAGTCGAATAATTCGATTACTACGGCCAACATCAACAATAATTTCAGCTCGCTTAACCTGGGCATCAACGGCAAAAATTATTTATGGAAGGATTGGACTGTAAGTTACGATTACTCCAAGATGTTTTATTACGGCTATAAAGGAGCAACCAACCCCAACATATTAAATACCTATGTTGAGCGCAGGTTTTTAAAAGGAAATGCAGGTACTATCCGCCTTTCGGCAATGGATGTGTTTAATCAAAATACGGGTTACACCAGTACGCAAAGTGGTAGCTATGTAACCCAAACCAGCAGCAACAGGCTGGGTAGGTATTATTTGTTAAGTTTTACACTTAAGCTACAGAAATTTGCAGGTAAGAAACCAACAATGGGGCCCGGTGGTATGGGCGGCCCTGGCCCTGGTGGCCCCCCTCCGGGTGGCGGTGGCCCGTTTTAATGAGGGAGAAAGTCTGAAACGATATTTAAAATCTGGCCATCCCTGAGAAAGATGGCAAGCAATGATCATACGCGAGGTTGATCTGGATTTAGTTGATGTTATTGGTTTAAGCCATAACACAGCGTCCCGGGGGTGAGATACCGGGACGCTTTTTTGATTTAAAACTCGTAATTAATGCCCGCTTTAATGCTGTTTGCATTTATAGTATAATTTTTGCTATTGGTAATAGCCGCGGGAGTGGAATAAGAAACATATATGTCCACTTTTTTACCTAAAGTTACACCCAGCTTGATAGGGAAACTGATTAGTCCCGAACTTAGAGAAAGGTAGTTGTACGTAGTTGTTTGAAGATGGCTGTTGTAGATAGAATTGCCCGTGGTTTTTACGAAAGTATAGGATATACCGGCGTCGATAAAGAATTTAAAATTGTTGGTGTTATAAATGTTGTATATCACCTGCGGATTAACAATAACTAAAAATTCCTTTACATTAAAATCAGATTTTGGTATATCCGGCTGGTTAAAATAGAGATCTACAGAGTTCTTATACGCTGCCCCGGTAACCATTATTTCGCCACGTACAATGAGTTTGCCAACACTTGGATTTGGATATAAATTTACACCTGCTGACACTGCGGGGTACACAGATGTTGTATTTTTTGCGTTGTAAAATTTGGTGCCCTGGCTGGTACCCGGACTGGTTGTAAACAGGGTAGCATTAACACCCACGCCGGCAAAAAATTTCCACGCCGATTTACCACCATACGTTTTTTTATCAACAGTAATATTGTTGAGTTTTTGGGAAATGCTTTTTAGGTCGGGTAAACTATAAGTAGCATTTTCTATTTCGCTTTTTAATTTCTCCGATGTCGGGTTATATTTAATAGCCAGGTCATACAATTGCGGTATGTAAATATTTTCGCTCCGGGTTTGTACGCCGTGATCTGGCAAATAATAAATCCGGTAAACAAGTTCCTTAACCTGGCCGGTTTTGTTATCGCCAATAAAAAACCTCGTCTTTTTGGCATCAATGTATGAATACAAGGTTACATTTGGGCCATTTTGCTCCACCCTTAAAAATACCACATCCTGCTTTTTAGTTGAATCAACTCCTGTTTGCAATTTTGAAGTATTGGTTTCATCCATACTGATCTCGCCGGAGTACCGCTGATAAATAGATGAATTAAGCAATTCAAAATAGCTTATATCATTTACCGTATAGTTTTTAACGCCTGCAGTGCTTTTAAATTCGATGCTTTTGGGGTTGCCAAACCATTCTTTCTGGTTTATTTCGCCGTGTAAGGTGTCGCCTTTAAGGGTAACGATGTAGGCTGGCTTGTAGTTGCTTTGCGCAAACGTTAAAGCAGGTAGCAACGTTAATGCTGCTGCTATTGAAAATAAAGTTTTCATTGCGATAGAGGTTTAGTTTTTAATTAAAATAGTAGTTTAAGGCTATTTGAACAGCACTTACCTGCATGTAATTTGTGTTATCCTTGGTAAAGATCGCATTCGGTATGTATCCTGCTGTGATGTCGAATTTTTTACCAATCACCGCGCCGATATTTATGGGGTATGATATCCAATTTGATTGTAACAGATAGCCATCTGTAACGGTTGTTTTACCTGCACCGGAATAGGTATACTTGTTACCGCCGTAAGCTGATATATTAAATGCGGCACCGGCAGCGGCGTAAAATTTAAAGCCATTTGTATTGTAAAAATTATACAGGATTTGTGGTATCAGCGATATATTATTTTGAGTTAGCGAATAAGTAGAGCCGCCGGTTTGATTTCCTTTAAATTTATTACTGGTATAAGCAAGCTGCGCCCTGAATATCAGTTTTCCGGTACTGGGGTTAGCCAATACATTTATTCCGACAGCAATGCGCGGGAATATTGATGAGGCTGATTTGCTGTCAAATTCTTTAAATGCGTCGATGCCTGATGTAATGTTGCCAAAGTTTACACCCGCCGAAGCAAAAAATTGGGTGCTTTTACTGCCATCGGTTAATGTTGCGTCTTGTTTCGTATTAGTTTTATTGATAAATCGTGCTATTTCGATTAGGTCATCCGCATTATAGTCGGCCTTTTCAATAATGGTTTTGGTGTTGTTGGAGCCGTTGTACTTTTCCGATAACAGGAATAGTTGTTGTTTATATGCATCTTCGTTTATGGTTTTTCCATCATTCTTATAAACCCTGTAAACCAGTTCCGTTGGCTGAGCATCGCCACTTCCGCTAACAAAGTAATGATTCTTTAAATCGTCGGCATATTCAAATAAAGTAATATTGGCTCCTTTTTGGATGATCTTTAAAAACACCGAATCAGTTTTGGTATCCGTGTTTCGGCCGTTTGAAAGGCTGGATATTTTGGTTGGATCGACGTTTAGTAAGCCAATATATCTTTGATATGCTTCTGAATTTGTAGCTGCAAACGAAGTGATATCACTAACACCAAGGTCGCGGGGGGGAGTATCATTTGTCGATGTTTTAAAACTAACCTTTCGTGGGTTAACAGCCCATTCTTTAATGTTGATGAAGCCGCGTAAAGTATCGCCTTTAAGCGTAACAACATAACCTGGTTTGTAATTGCTTTGCGCAACAGAAAATAAAGGCAATATTAATGCCGGAAGCAGCAGTTTGTAATAAGGTTTCATTAGGAAATAATTGGATTTAATCTGGCAGCAAGATATAAAAATATATCACTTAAAAGAAAATGTGACGTGTCGTTTTTTTAGTGGCGTAAAAAAAGTGCGACAATCAGCTATTTTTACAATTATTGGCTATATTTATCGCATCAATTGTAAAATAAGCTGAATGAAACCGCAGTTACTAAAAGTTTCTTCGGGCCCTGCACACTCGTTTAGTGTGCGGCACGATGTATTGCCCGATATTAACAACCGCTGGCATTGCCACCCCGAACTGGAACTAATTTACCTGAAAAAAGGCAGCGGTACACAGTTTATTGGCGATAGTATTAAACAATTCAAATCGGGCGACATGGTGTTGGTTGGCCCCAACCTGCCGCACTACTGGCGTTTTGACGATTTGTATTTTAACTCCGCTGAAAATAAAGGGGTAGAGGTTTTTGTAGTACACTTTTGCGAAAACTTTTGGGGCGAGCAATTTTTGCAATTGCCAGAGAATAAATTGATCAAAGTATTGTTCGAAAAATCAAAACGCGGGTTGCAGATTACCGGGGCAGCAAAAGAAAAAGTAGCCGCCCAGATGGCAGCCATGCCAGGTACCGATGGCGCCGAGAGGATTATCATGCTGCTAAAGGCACTAAATGCTATTGCCACCAGCGCGGCATCGAGTTACATGGCTTCCATTGGTTTTAAATACGATCATAATGATTCAGAGAACGACCGGCTAAACAATATTTATGAATATTCGATGCGGAATTTCAGGAAAAAGATTTACCTGGATGAGATTGCCGAGATAGCGGGTGTAAGTTCCAACTCGTTTTGCCGGTACTTTAAATCAAAAACCCGCAAAACCTTCTCGCAGTTTATCATCGAAATAAAAGTTGGCCACGCCTGTAAATTACTGATAGAAGATAAGCTGAACATTAAACAGCTATGTTACGATAGCGGGTTTAATAACTTTTCAACCTTTCACAAACATTTTAAGCTGGTAACCGGCAAAAGCCCGCTGATGTACCAGAAGGAGTTTATTAAGAATTCGTAAGCCCCCTCTATATCTCCCCGGTAGGGAGACTTTTGATCTTCGTCTTTTTTTAGCTATCTCTCCCCTTGCCACAAAGGACTGAATGCATGGTAAGAACAGCGTAATGATTAAACTCCGGCTAAATCCTTCCCATTAGATAGGATTTTAACAAATAGTCAGGTAAAATCTCCCGTACCGGATTTAGAGAGGGGGCTGCTCTGTATATGCCAAAAAAGCTGAATGTTTTAACCATTTTATACCAACTATTTACCTGTAAACTTTATTTCTTTGTATAACCGATATACTACTTTTTAAATCTATTTATGGCCCACCGCTATTGTTTAACGCTTGATTTGGTTGACGATGCCAAGCTGATTGCCGAATACGAAAAATACCACCAGGCTATCTGGCCCGAGATTCATCAAAGTATTACCGATTACGGCATCACCAACATGGAAATTTACCGTTTTGATGTGCGCCTGTTTATGATCATGGAAACCGACGATACTTTCAGTTTCGAAAAAAAGTCGGCTGCCGATGCTGCTAATCCAAAAGTGCTGGAATGGGAAAACCTGATGTGGAAATATCAGCAGGCTGTTAAAGGTGCCCAAAAAGGCGAAAAATGGGTTTTAATGGATAAAATATTTCAGCTATAAATAACCTGTCAACTAAATTATAAACCTCATGTTCAAAAAACTTCAATTATCTATGCTGGTGATGTTGGTAGCCGTTTTATCGGCTTCGGCACAACAAAAAACAATTGGCACCGAAACGGATGCCCAAAAAGAAAAACGGATGGAATGGTGGAAAGACAGTCGCTTTGGCATGTTTATTCACTGGGGATTATACTCGGGCGCGGCAAGGCACGAATGGGTAAAGCATAACGAGAAGATTGACAACGCCGGCTATCAGAAATATTTCGACCAGTTTAACCCCGATTATTTTGACCCTCAGAAATGGGCTAAACAGGCCAAAGCTGCCGGTATGAAGTACGCGGTACTCACCACTAAACATCATGAAGGGTTTTGTCTTTTCGATTCAAAATATACCGATTATAAAGCGCCTAATACCCAGGCCAAACGCGATTTGGTACGCGAGTATGTAAACGCTTTCCGCGCACAGGGGCTTAAAGTTGGCTTCTATTATTCGTTGTTAGATTGGCACCACCCCGATTATACTATTGATGAAATTCACCCGCAATCGCCAAAAGATAAAAGCGACGCCAGTTATGCCAAACTGAATAAAAACCGCGATATGGCCAAATACCGCCAATATATGCGCAACCAGATAACAGAGTTGCTAACCAACTATGGTAAAATTGATATCCTTTGGCTCGATTTTTCTTTCCCACGTGGTGATGGGCATGGCAAGGGTAAAGACGAGTGGGGATCTGTTGAACTGCTAAAACTGATCAGGAAATTGCAACCCGGCATTATAGTAGATAACCGCCTTAACCTGGAAGAATATAAAGATGGCGCCGATTTTGAAACACCGGAACAGGTAAGTACAGCCGAACTGGCCAAATACCGTGGCAAAACATGGGAAACCTGCCAAACATTTTCGGGCTCATGGGGATACTATCGCGATGAAAATACATGGAAAACCCACCGCCAGTTATTGGATTTGCTGATAACATCGGTAAGTAATGGCGGTAACCTTATCCTTAACGTAGGCCCAACAGCCCGCGGCGAGTTTGATTACCGCGCCACAAATGCGCTGGATAGTTTGGCACACTGGATGCATGCCAACGATAAATCAATTTACAACTGTACTTACGCCCCGGATACTTATAAAATACCCGAGGGAACAAAACTTACTTACAATAAGACAACAAAGAAACTATATGTACAATTGTTTGATTATCCCGGGGGCAAGCTGATACTGCCTGGTTACGCCGGTAAAATTAAGTACGCGCAGTTTTTAAATGATCATTCAGAGTTGTTATGCAAACCGTCTGGGTCTGATGATCTGGAGGTTACCATGCCGGCTAAGCCACCTTATGAGATACCGGTTATTGAGTTGTCGCTTAATTAAAAGTTCATGGTTGATAGTTAATGGTTCATGGTGAAAAAAAAAGCTGCCGGGAACTATGAACTATGATCCATGATCCATGAATAAAAAATATGTCGCAAAAAGAAACATTTTTAAGAATTCATCCACATGATAATGTGCTGGTAGCGCTTCAAAACCTCGAAGCCGGCACAATAATTAATTTTGAGGGCGAAAGCTTTCCATTGGTTGATCGTGTGGCGGCCAAACACAAATTTGCTATTAATGAATTGGCACAAGATGCCGAAATTTATATGTACGGCGTATTAGTAGGTAAGGCCACAGTAACTATACCTAAGGGCAGTTTGCTTACTACGGCCAATGTACACCATGCATCGGAAGGCTTTCACTTAGGCGAGCGTAAGCTTAACTGGCACCAGCCCGATACCGCAAATTTTGCGGGCAAAACATTTAACGGTTATCACCGTACCGATGGATCTGTAGGAACTGCAAATTACTGGATAGTTGTACCGCTGGTATTTTGCGAAAACCGGAACATCCAGGTTTTAAAAGAGGCGTTAGTTGATAAGCTTGGCTATAAAAAAGCTAAAAGCTATGAAGGCGATGTGGAGCAGCTCATGGAGCTTTACCAGGCAGGTAAATCTGTTGAAGAGATTTTGAATGCCGATATTCAACTAAGCGCTGATAAACCAAACTCAAAACGCCTGTTTAAAAATATAGATGGTATCAAATTTCTGAACCACAGTATGGGTTGTGGTGGCACCAAGGATGATTCGGATGCTTTATGTGGATTGATTGCCGGTTACATCACTCATCCAAACGTTGCCGGGGCAACGGTGCTGAGCCTTGGTTGTCAGCATGCGCAGGTAAGCATTTTGCAGGCCGAGATTACCAAACGCGATCCTGCTTTTAATAAACCAATGGTAGTATTGGAGCAGCAAAAGGTAGGCACCGAAAGCGAATTGCTTAAACAAGCCCTTAAACAAACTTTTGCCGGCCTGGTACAGGCTAACCAAACTCAACGCCGGCCTGCGCCGTTATCAAAGCTATGCATCGGTATGGAGTGTGGTGGTTCTGATGGTTTTTCGGGCATTTCGGCAAACCCGGCTTTGGGTTATGTATCAGATTTGCTGGTTACTATGGGTGGCTCGGTAATCCTGGCCGAATTTCCAGAGCTTTGCGGGGTAGAACAGGAATTGAGCGACCGCTGTGCCGATGTGGAAACCGCCAACCGTTTTATGCAGTTAATGACTACATACAACGCCCGCGCCGAGGCAGATGGATCGGGCTTTTATGCCAACCCATCGCCAGGTAATATCCGCGACGGTTTGATCACCGATGCTATTAAATCGGCCGGGGCTGCCAAAAAAGGCGGCACATCTCCGGTAACCGCTGTGTTGGATTATCCTGAAAAAGTAACAAGGCCGGGGTTAAACCTATTATGTACGCCCGGCAGCGATGTGGAAAGTACTACGGCCGAAGTTGGATCGGGCGCAAACATTGTGTTATTCACCACTGGTTTGGGTACGCCTACAGGTAACCCCATTACACCTGTTATTAAACTATCAACCAATACGGTAATGTTTGAGCGAATGCCCGATATTATCGATATTAACTGCGGTACTATCATCGAGGGTGAAGAAACCATACAACAGGCCGGCGAGCGGATTCTGAATTATGTAATACAAGTTGCCAATGGCGAAATAGAACCCAAATCGGTAAAGCTTGGCCAGGACGATTTTATACCGTGGAAGAGGGGAGTGTCGTTATAAAGAGCCTTACCCAACCCTCTCCAAAGGAGAGGGCTTTGAAAAGGATATTTAACAACCTGTCATGTTGAGGAACGAAGCATCTATTCTGCAATATGCATATTCAATATGCAAAGTTTACTAATAGATGCTTCGGTCCTCAGGATGACAAAATAGAAAATTATTATGTTCAAACTAACCAATAAATCAGCAGTAATTACCGGCGGTGGCAGCGGGATAGGCAGGGCAATGTCGATACTTTTTGCGCAGCAGGGCGCTACTGTGCACATCATCGAATTAAATGATAAAGCGGCGGCCGATACCGTTGCCGAAATAGAAGCGGCCGGTGGCAAAGCCAAAAGCTATGCCTGCGATGTAAGCAACCAACAACAAGTAGTGGATACTTTTACAAGCATTGGCGTTATTGATATTTTAATAAATAACGCAGGCATTGCCCACATTGGCCGGGCCGATACTACCAGCACTGCCGATTTTGAAAAAGTATTTAATGTAAATGTAAAAGGTGCTTATAATTGCCTGTACGCCGTTATTCCTATGCTAAAGGCAAACGGGGGCGGGGTTATCCTTAATACAGCTTCAATAGCGGCCAGCGTTGGTATTACCGATAGGTTTGCTTACTCTATGAGTAAAGGGGCTATACACGCCATGACGCTGTCTGTGGCCCGTGATTTTTTGCACGATAATATCCGCTGTAACTGCATTTCTCCGGCACGTATCCATACGCCTTTTGTTGATGGCTTTATCGCCAAAAATTATGCAGGGCACGAAGCCGAAATTTTTGAAAAACTCTCCAAAAGCCAGCCGATTGGCCGCATGGGAAAATCAGAAGAGGTGGCAGCATTGGCTCTTTATTTGTGCTCAGATGAGGCCGGGTTTATCACCGGTACCGATTATCCTATCGATGGCGGTTTTATCACCCTTAATAATTAAACAAAACCATAACAACAAGATACAATGAAGCTTATTAGATTTGGCGAACCCGGTAAAGAAAAAACAGGTGTTATCCTTAATAATAAAAAATACGACACATCGGCTTTTGGTGAAGATTATACCGAACAGTTTTTTGAAACCGATGGCCTTGCACGTTTAGCCGCATTTATAAAAGATGCTGAACTGCCCCAGGTTGCCGATGATGCACGTTTGGGCAGCCCCTTCGCGCGCCCGTCAAAAATCATATGCATCGGTTTAAATTATGCCGACCATGCGCATGAAACCAACGCACCGCTGCCGCCCGAGCCGGTAATTTTTATGAAAGCTACCTCGGCCATTGTTGGTCCTAATGATAATGTAGTAGTTCCTAAAAATTCGGTAAAAACCGATTGGGAGGTTGAACTCGCCGTAGTTATCGGTAAAAAAGCCTCTTATGTTGATGAAGCAGATGCCATGAGCTATGTTGCAGGCTATGTATTGCACAACGATGTATCCGAACGCGAGTTTCAACTGGAGCGTAACGGCACCTGGGATAAAGGCAAAGGCTGCGATACCTTTGCACCGCTGGGTCCGTTTTTGGCAACTGCTGATGAGATTGAAGATCCGCACAACCTGCACCTTTGGTTAAAGGTAAATGGCGAAATTATGCAGTACGGTACCACATCAAACTTTATATTTAACCTGCCGCAGGTTATATCTTATACCAGTCAGTTTATGACCCTGTTACCCGGCGATATCATATCTACAGGTACGCCCGCAGGTGTTGGCCTGGGTATGAAACCGCCGGTTTACCTTAAACCTGGCGACGTTATTGAATTGGGTATTGACGGCCTTGGCGAACAAAAACAAAATGTAGTAGCATATGCTTAAGATAGATTCGCATCAGCATTTCTGGATTTTTGACCCCGTGAGGGATAGTTGGATTGATGACCAGATGCTGGCTATAAAACGTGATTTTTCGCCGGTTGACCTGTTGCCCGTTTTACAACAGCATGGTATAGATGGTTGTGTATCTATACAGGCAAGCCAAACCAACGATGAAACCATGTTTTTGCTGGATTATGCTGCTGCAAACCCTTTTGTTAAGGGTATTGTAGGCTGGGTAAACCTAAAAGCCGACGACCTTGAAAAACAGCTGCAGCAATATAAAAACTATGATAAGCTCAAAGGATTCCGGCATGTTTTGCAATCAGAGGGTGATGACCAATACATGCTGCAACCTGCTTTTCAAAAAGGCATAGGCATGCTTGAAAAGTACGGCTATACCTATGATATCCTGATATTTCCGCGGCATCTGCCCTTTGCTAATCAATTAACGGGCAATTTTCCCAATCAAAAGTTTGTGGTTGATCATTTGGCCAAACCACATATCAAAAACAGAAAGATAAGCGACTGGCAAAAGGATATCGAAGCGCTGGCCAAACATGAAAATGTATCCTGCAAAATTTCGGGAATGCTAACCGAGGCCGATTGGGCTAACTGGAAGGTTGAAGATTTTACCCCGTATCTTGATGTAATATTCAATGCATTTGGCCCTGGCCGCGTAATGTTCGGTTCCGATTGGCCGGTTTGCCTGCTGGCAGGCGGCTACGAGGGTACCATGCAGGTAACACAAAACTATATCGCAAAGCTATCTGCCACCGAGCAGGAACAATTTTGGGGAGGCAACGCTATTTCGTTTTATAACTTGTGATTGTCCTTTTTTGATTTGGATTTCCCGTCTTGATTTTATCGAACTTGCGAAGTTTTTAAAACTTCGCAAGTTTTCTGTTTAGGAAGTTTTTTAATCTTCGTAAGTTTAATATTTAAAGGCTAAATATTCCCGCTTTTTTGTCCTCATATTGTAACATTCCCTCAGGTAAAAGCGTTCATAAATTATTGGCACATATTTAGCTATATACATGCAACGATTACAGCTAAAATTAAATCCTGCTTAAGTTTTACACAGTTTTAGATGTGCGTATTAAACAATTTATTTTCAACGTTATGCCTTTTATATTTTTCCAAATCACTGCACTGCTTGCCGTAATCTGTTTCACAGCTGTTATGTTCATTTTGCGCGCTAAAGCCCGCAAAAAATCAAAATCTGTTACCAAATACAAAATTGATACCGATACAACCTATGCCCGGTACGCAATCAACGAGAATGGTTTCCTTGAAGAAATAAACGAAGGGAAATTATCAAAGTATAGAAATTAGTATCCACACAGCAAGACATGTAAAAGACGATTGTTCTAAATAAAGGACAATCGTTTTTGTTTAGTAGTAAGTAGTAAGTATCAAGATTTTTTGACTTTCGGATTAACCAATTTTCGCAGCTGTCTTACTACTTACTACTTACTACTTACTACTTACTACTTACTACTTACTACTTGATACTAAATGGTACTTGCTACCTCTCGTTGATATTCTCCGCTCAGTTCGTCGGCGCTGGGGCCGTAGCTGCCTGGTATCGGGATGTTTAGCAGGCGCAGGTACACGCCTAACTGGGCGCGATGATGTACAAGCTGGCAAAAGGCAACCCTGATTACTTCGGCCTTGTTATAGTTCTGTAATATCACATCGCCATTGCTTAATGTCCAGGGTTTCAGCAGCTCTTCTTCGTTGATGTTTTGCAGGGCTTCTTTGCCTTTGGCTACAGATTGTTCCAGCAAATCTAATAAGCCCTCGGCATTTTCGGCTGTTGGGGGATTATAAGGTTCGGTGGCAAAATTTAATCCATCGGTGTACACGGCCAGTGCAAGCCAGTTTGGCAAATCAACAATGTGCACGGTAAGGTCTGCAATGGTCATGCTTTTTGGGTGCGGCTGCCATTGAAATTTGTCGGTTGGCACAATCTCGAGCATTTTACGGGTGGTTTGGGCTTCCTGCTCCAACTCCTTTAAAAACATTGGAATAATATTCATAGCGTTTTTGTTTTTGATTATAATTCAAAGTAACAACCCGCCTGTGACAACCCTATGTCAGTAGGGTTTTGTGGCGTTTAATTTATTTTTTTTTATTGTTGCCGTAGCTAAAATCCGCAGCTTAGTTTATATTAGTGCGGGTTTTTAAACCTGTTTTTATGAAAAGAATAACCCTGCTATTACTACTCCTAAATTTTGCCACTTTTGCACAAACCCATAAAAAGGCCATTATTGTACTTACTTATGATGATGCCTTGCCATCGCAATTGGATATTGCGCTGCCACAATTGGATTCGATGGGATTTAAGGGAACATTTTTTCTTACAGGGTATCTAACCCAGGCAACCATCCCCAGTTGGCGGCAGGTAGCCCAACACGGGCATGAACTGGCTAACCACAGTCTTTACCACCCGTGTTTCGTTAATCCTGGAAAAGGTAATCCGGCAGATAACTCGGCCAACTACACGGTATACATGATCAAACGGGAAATAGCTGAAATGAATAATCTTCTTTACGCGGTGGACGGAAAAGCCGGTGCCCGTACTTATGCTTATCCATGCACCGAAATAGCGGTTGGCGGTGTAAAGTATGCCGATTCACTGAGTGCTGCCAGTATTGTTAGGTATGCGCGCATTGGAGGCGGCCCGGATGCAGTTATTACCGATTTTAAAAAAATAGATCCTATGCAGGTTCCGTCCTGGGGCATACATGGCGGTGTTACCGGCGATGAATTGATTGCTTTTGCTAAAAAGGCACAGCAAACAGGCGGGCTGGCCATATTTATGTTTCATGGTGTTGGCGGCGACTATATCATTACGCCTGCTGCTGCACACAAACAATTATTGCTTTACCTTAAGCAACACCAGGACGAAATAGAAGTGCGTACATTTCAGGACGCCCTCGATTATGCTAAAACGATTAATTAAGGGAGAGACAAAAGACAGACGGGGTTGCCATTGCCGCACGCGAATGATATCATTGGTAACCAATCATAAATCATGAAACGTATTTTACTTTTTTTATTTGCTGTTTTGCCGGCGATTTGCATGGCGCAAAAACCTGTTGTTGAAAGCCTGACCGCCGAATATTTAACAGATCCTATCGGTATCGATATTACTCACCCCCGCCTGAGCTGGAAAATTAATACCACCCAACGAAATACTTTACAGCAGGCATATACTATTGTTGTTGCCACTGATGCTTCCTTTTCGCCTTCCAAAACCGTTTGGAATACGGGAAAGGTAGCGTCCGATTCATCAGTGTTTGTTACTTATAATGGCGTTTCGCTAAAATCGGCAACACGCTACTATTGGCGGGTAAAAGTATGGGATAACCATGGCAATACATCTGCCTGGAGCAAACCAGCTTATTTTGAAACAGGTTTGTTTAACACCACCGACTGGACGGCCAGCTGGGTGCAACCCAAACAGGACAGCTCGCGCAAAATGCCTGCGGTAATGTTACGCAAACAATTTTCGGCATCTAAAAAAGTGGTATCGGCCCGGGTTTATGCTACCGCCCATGGCGTGTATGAGTTATACCTCAACGGCAGCAAAATAGGTAACCAGGTGCTTACGCCCGGCTGGACGGAGTATAAAAAACGCCTGCAATACCAGGTTTATGATGTTACCGCTATGCTGCAGCCCGGCGATAACGTAATCGGCGCCATGATTGGCGACGGCTGGTTTAAAGGCACGATAGCTTACATGAACAACTGGGGTTTCTGGGGTAAAAACCTTGCCTTGTTATGCCAGTTACAAATAACTTATGCCGATGGCACTATCGAAAACGTAAACTCAGATGGCTCATGGAAAGGTACCCAAAACGGGCCGGTAACGCTTAACGGCATTTACGATGGCGAAAATTACGATGCCCGTAAAGAAACAACCGGCTGGAATAAAAAAGGGTTTGATGCTGCAGCATGGTTGCCGGTTGATGTTGCCAACAATATCACAAAAACCACATTGGTTGGGGTACAAAGTGTGCCGGTGCACCAAATTGCCGAACTGAAGCCCATAGCGATTTTTAAAAGCCCTAAAGGAACCCAAATTATTGATTTTGGCCAGGATATGACGGGCTGGATAAGACTAAAAGTGAGTGGCCCGGCCGGAAAAACCGTTACCATAAGGCATGCCGAAGTGTTGGATAAGTTTGGTGAGTTTTATACAGCCAACCTGCGCAATGCCACCGCAACCATTAATTATACCCTGAAGGGCGATGGCGTGGAAATATTTGAGCCGCACTTCACTTTTATGGGTTTTAGATATATCGCTGTAGAAGGTTTTCCGGGCGAGATTAAGCCTGAGAATTTTACGGCTGTTGTAATCCATTCGGATATGCCGGTTACCGGGCAGTTTACCTGTTCAGATACCATGATTAACAAGTTGCAACACAATATTCAATGGGGGCAAAAAGGTAATTTTTTAGATATTCCTACAGACTGTCCGCAGCGCGATGAACGATTGGGCTGGACAGGCGACGCGCAGGTTTTTTCGCGCACGGCGGCCTTTAACATGAACGTAGGTTCGTTTTTTGCAAAATGGATGAAGGATGTAGCAGCCGACCAGTTTCCGGATGGCGGGGTGCCTTTTGTGGTGCCCGATGTTTTACAAACCAATCGCGCCACATCGGCGGGTTGGGGCGATGTGGCTGTTATTGTTCCGTGGACAATGTACCAGGTTTATGCCGATAAGCGCATTTTGCAAACCCAATATCCCAGCATGAAAGCCTATGTTGATAAGATTATCAAAAAGGCAGGGGATAGCTACATTTGGCGCGGGGGTAGTGTTTTTGGCGATTGGTTGTTTTACCGTCCGGGTATCTATGATTTTTCGGAGCCAAATGGTTATACCAACCCCGATATGATTGCTACCGCTTTTTATGCGTATTCGGCAAAACTGCTTAGCCAGGCCGCGGGCGCTATTGGTAACACTGCCGACGAGAAGAAATACAATGATGTGTTTGAAGGTGTGAAAAAGGCTTTCATCCACAATTATATGACCCCCACCGGCCGCATTTTCGCCGACTCGCAAACAGGTTACGTACTGGCATTAAAATTTAACCTGGTGCCCGATAGTTTAAAAAGCAGGGCCGCAGCTTACCTGGTTGAGGATGTACGCAGCCGGAACAACCACCTTTCAACCGGGTTTTTAGGTACGCCCTACCTATGCCAGGTATTATCACAAAATGGTTATACCAATGTGGCTTATGACCTGTTGCTACAAAAAACGTATCCATCGTGGCTATACCCTGTAAAAATGGGCGCAACCACCATTTGGGAGCGTTGGGATGGTATTAAAACCGACAGTACTTTCCAGGATAAAGGGATGAATTCCTTTAATCACTATTCGTACGGTGCCGTGGGCGATTGGATGTACCAGCATGTTACAGGCCTGCAAATTGGTAAACCGGGCTATAAAAATATAGTATTGAAACCCGAACCCGGCCGCCAGTTTACCTTTGCCAAAGCAACTTTTGAAACCATGTACGGCCAGCTGCTTTCTGAGTGGGAAGTTAAAGATGGCATCATGCGCATACACGTTAAAATTCCTGCTAATACTACAGCAGGGCTAACACTGCCGCAGGCACATGCCGAAGATGTAAAACAGGATGGTAAACCGCTAACAGGTGCCAGTGGCGATGCAAACGGCACAACAGTACAGTTAGGATCAGGCGATTACACTTTTAACTATCCGTGGGTTGTGGTAAAAGATAAGGTTGCCGCTAAATACGCTAAATAAATTTAACTTGCGCAGAGGGCAAAGTTTTGCTCTCTGCGTTATCATTATTATTACCCAACCAACTGAATAAACAACCGCCTCAAGGTCAATTCCGCATCAGTACACAAACCCGGATGCACCTTTGACGATTGCACCACAGTACTACGTGTGGCAGTAAGCCATCTAAAGCGCGAAGCTATATCCAGTTTGGCAATGGGGCCGGCATCCGGAGCGCCATGGGCTATTTTTTCAAACGATTTAACGTTATCTTTAAGGCAGTCTATATCCAGGCCGGGTGCAAAAGTCGCTATCCGTGCTTCATCTATTGATACAATTGCTTTTAAAAATTGCTGTTTTGGGCAATAAAGTATTACGCCAATATTTACAAATTCCTCGCGCTCTACCCTGGGTACAACGCGTATTACGGCATACTCAAATAGCTGATCGGGCATTTTTAGCTTCGGTTACAAATATTGCCGATGATGCAATACGGGTTAATAAAAATTGCGCGTAAACTTCCCTGCGCTCGGCCGGTGTTCCGTTTCCTGATTCATCGGTAAGCCAGTCGTCGGGGATTAAATTCACAATGTTGTAGATGCGTTCAGATGTTACAATGGACTTAAATTCGGCATCCACCTCATCCAATTCAGATGCCTGCGGAAGCAGTACATGATCTTTTACCTGCACAAATGGTTTTTTTGCCGATTCCTGCCAGTTATTCCACGAGTGGTGAAAATAGAGGGCCGCCCCATGGTCAATAAGCCAAAGTTCCTTGTGCCACATCAGCATGTTGGTGTTGCGCGGGGTACGGTCAACGTTAGTGAGCAGGCAATCAAGCCAAACTATTTTGGAGGCCAGTTTAGCATCCAAAGTATTAACAACCGGGTCGTATGTTATGGCGCCCGACAAATAATGCAAAGCAAGATTAAGCCCTACGCTGAATTTGAGCAGGTCCTGGATCTCCTCGTCGGCCTCGGAACGGCCGAAGGCTTCATCAAGATTTGCAAACACCAGTTCGGGTACTTTCAGGCCCAACAGGCGGGCCAATTCCCCGCCAATAAGCTCCGCGATAAGTGCCTTTACGCCCTGGCCGGCCCCACGAAATTTAAGTACATATAAAAACTCGTCGTCGCCTTCGGCGATAGCCGGCAGTGACCCGCCTTCGCGCAGTGGTGTAACATAACGGATCACCTTAATGGTGCGGAGTTGGGGTGGATTGTAATTCATTAATTTTCTGCGCTATCTGTTTTTATCCGACTGACGTACTCAGTATAGTCGATAGGGTTATATACCGAAACGCGAAGTCTTATGCTATCGCCAACTTTTAAACTGTCATCTATCGAAGATTCGCAAGTGGATGATATTGTTTTTCCATTAAACGGCAATTCAACTTTCAATACCTCGCCACCCTTGGTGTGGTGTAAATCTGTTATTTTCCATCAACAACAATCGAATTTCTCATTACATAATTATAATGATTGCTTTGAATAACCTTCGTAATTATATATATCAATCCGAGTATGATAAAGAAGCCGAATGTCTTTAAAATTCCGGTCCAATTGTTCACAACAGAAGAATTATATGCCATAAATTGAAAAATCAGGACAAATTTAGGATAATTAAGCAATGCTATGTTTTATTTCCGCCATCCCAAAGATAAATCCTATTTTGGCTGGTACATGATGCAGGAATATATATTAGGTATTGACATTGGTACCGGCAGCACAAAGGCTGTAGCTGTGGCATTAACGGGCCAGGCATTGGGTGTAACCCAACAGCATTACGGAATTGATATTTCCGAACCCGGTTATAGCGAACAGAACCCCTTAATTATCTGGGATGCTTTTGTAAAATGCGTGCAGGAGATAGTGGTTAAAATAGGGTATGCGCCGCAGGCGTTTAGCTTTAGCAGCGCGATGCATAGTATTATCCCCGTTGATAAAACTGGTACGCCGTTGGCACCCATGATTACCTGGGCCGATGCCCGTGCCGAAAATATAGCCCAGGATTTAAGGAACTCGCCAAAAGGGGAGGAGATATACCGCATTACAGGAACGCCAATTCATGCCATGTCGCCCTATTGCAAGCTCATTTGGCTGAAAGCAAATAACTCCGGCCTGTTTGCACAGGCGGGTATGTTTATATCGATAAAAGAGTTTATCTGGTTTAAACTGTTTAATGCTTTCCAAATTGATTATTCTATCGCCTCGGCCACAGGACTTTTCGATATTTTAAAATTGCAATGGAGCAATGAAGCCTGCCAGCTTGCCGGTATAACTGCCGATAGATTATCAGAGCCAGTGAATACCACTTATTACAAGGACAATCTTGACGCTGCTACGGCAAACTTGCTGGGCATACCAGCTGATACCAAATTTATTATAGGTGCAAGCGATGGCTGCTGCGCAAACCTGGGCAGCCATACTACAGGGCCAGGGGTAGCTGCCCTCACTATTGGTACAAGCGGGGCGGTGCGTATTACCAGCCCGTTGCCGGTTTATAATTACCAGGGCATGACCTTTAACTACCTGCTTAACCAAAACACCTATGTGTGCGGCGGAGCTGTAAATAACGGTGGGATTGCGATAAACTGGCTGCTGAAAAACTTTTTACAAAAAAATAATCTAACAGGTGCCGATTATGATGCTTTATTCAATACCATTGAAACAGTACCAGCCGGCAGCGACGGCCTTTTATTTTTACCTTATCTATACGGCGAGCGTGCTCCCCTTTGGGACACCAAAACCAGCGGCGCATACTTCAATATTAAACCAGCCCATACCCAGGCCCATTTTTTAAGGGCTGCGCTTGAAGGGGTTTGTTTCGCTTTATATGATGTGCTTAAAACGGTTGAGGATGCCTCTGTTGCTATTACCCAGGTTAATATAAGCGGTGGTTTTGTAGGTTCGGGCACCTGGACACAGGTACTGGCTGATATTACCGGCAAAAAACTGGTGGTGTTGCAACCTGAAGACGCATCTGCTGTAGGGGCTGTTTATCTCGCCATGCAAATAATGCATCCCGAAAGTTATGATGCGCTAACTCATGTGAATAGTGAAACCATTATAAGACCTAAACAGCAAAATCATGAATTGTATAACAAAACCTTCGTTATTTTTAAAAAGCTTTACCTCGATTTAAAGGATACCATGCACCTGGTTAATAACCTGGGCATCTGAAAAGGTAAACGTAAAGCATTAAAGTTGCATTAGTGTTTTCTGAAAAAATGAAGTTGAAATGATTGTCCGCTTATTTAAAACCCAGCGCTTTGGTAAAACGATGGCAGCAGTAAACAATAACCGGGGCCGCCAGCACATCCATGGTATAGTGAATATGCTGGATGAGCAGCAGGAACATTAAAATGATAGTGGCGGCAAGTGCAATGCGTTTATCGTTTTTACGTTCGAGGTTTAAATAAATTAAAAAGAGGGTTGATGTGTGGCCCGAGAAGAAAAGGTCTTTGGTTATTGCGGCATGCCCGTAAAAGTATCCGGTAAGCGGGTCAATCAAGGGGACAAGCCCCACCGGCGGATCCAGGTTGACGAGGGTTAATGTTATAAAGCGGGCTATACATACGAAAATTATAGTCCAAAGGTAGCTTATGCCTATATCCGGTTTGTAAAGTGTCCTGATTGTCATGAGGATACCCATTCCCCATATTAGCGCAAAAATTGGTATCGATACGTCGAGCGCCGGCAAATTTGCCAGTACCAAATCATGCAGCACTACGCCATGGCGTTGTTCAATAGCTTTAAAAAAAGAAGGCATCGTATTAATTATCGCCACAATAAGCATGGTGCCAATAATAAGCCTTACCCGTTTTAAGCTCGTATTAAACGCGGTTTGCCAGTTAATTTTTATTCTATGTAACGTAATCTGGGTCAAAATTATATCAGGAAAATGATTTGCAAAGGTAATTATTGACGCGATTATTAATAATATGTTACACCAATGTTAAAGTTATTGGCAAATATAAAACAAATTTAAATGCAATTTTGTTGCGTTAATATTATATTTGTGGCATGAATTACCATAAGACTACGGCAAGGATAGATAGGATTGGTATAACAGCATCTACGTTATGCGCTATTCATTGTGCGGTTGTGCCGCTTGTTTTTACCGGCCTGCCACTTATTGGCCTGAGTTTTTTGGCGTTGCCGCTGGTGGAGTGGGGGATGATCATTTTTGCGCTGATGATAGGTTTATACTCGATAGGCTTATCTTACCTGCGCATCCACAGGCGGCCATTGCCGGTAATTTTATTAGTAACCGGCTTTGCAATTATTATGCTTGGACATGTTTTTTTGAGTGGACGAATGGAGGGTATTATTGTGCCGGCCGGGGGGTTATTGATAGCGGTAGCTCATTTTATTAATTACAGATGCGAAGGGCCGCATCCGGGTATCTCCAAAGGGGCGGCCTGCTGATTGAAAGGCCTCGCATTTTTTTGCTTCACGTGCTTGGCGAAGGATAGTAAAGCTTAAAATGCTAATTCTCCATGCTCAATAACAGCCGAATCACAAACGAAGGTAGGAACAATACCGGTGGCATTTATACGGTTTTCGGCATCAACTGCCTGAGTGTTGCCGGATAGCACCAGTACAGTATCAAGGCCAAACTTATTGCCGCCCAAAATATCGGTTTGCAGCGTATCACCAACCATCACAATGTCTTTTTTGCTGATTGGTCCCTGATCGCGCAGCAAATCATAGGCAAACATAAACATCTGCGAGTCGGGTTTACCAAAGCGGATAAACTCCTTGCCTACAATTTTTTCAATCATGTGGGCAATTCCGCCGATGGCTATCGATACATCGTGTTTGCTGAGCGGATACGCATGGTCTGTATTGGCAACTATGGCCGGGATGGTGCGTTTGCGTAATATGTTTACCGTTTTATTTAAATCTTCAAACCAATCAAAACCCTCATCATCTAAAAACACCAGCGCATTTACCTTATCAATATTCGAAGCATCAATCTGGCTTACGGGCAGGGTGTGCAGCCCCGAGCTATCTATATAATGTGCAGAATCTGGCGTGCCCAGGTAAGCCACAATACCGTCATTCACTTTCAGGTCAAGATACTCTTTAGTAAGCATGCCAGATGAGATGATCTTATCCGGAGTTATGGCAAGCAGGCCTTTGTTATTATATGATTCTGCCAGTTGTGCCGGGCTGCGCGATGCATCGTTGGTAACAATATAGTAATCCTTCTTTTGCTGATCCAGGTAGGCAAACGTGTTTTCGATGCCTGGCAGCAGCCCTTTATAGTTTTTTAGTACCCCAAAAGCGTCAAAAAAAACAACTTTGTACCTGTCTATTATAGATTTAAAGTTGTCTATCCTGTTCATGCCTGCGTTTGCTTTAATTAAGCTGCAATATGCTTAAATATTAACTTAAAGCCTATTTTAATTTAAGCGCTTCGATGATTTTTTCCGCATCAAAATCCCTGTCTACCGATGGTAAATAAACATTAAATGCCTCGGTTTGCAATTTTTGAGCGTATTGTTCGCTAAAAAAGTGCTTGCCGTCCTTAATTACATAATTGAGGATAAAAAAGCGGTACGCTTCTTTCATAAATCTTATTTCGTCGGCGGTAAGCGGGTTTACTTTATGATATTCTTTCAGGAATAAGATAAATCTATCTTCCATCATAGTGTTAATCACATAACTAAATACCGTACGGTCGCCAATGTCTGATACCACCCGGCTGAAAAAGTAAAAATCAAGCACTCGATAGCTCATCCTGAACCAATCATAGTCCCAGCGGGAATACAATTCAAGGCTTGGGGTTACCGAAAAGTTGCCGATGTTCCAGTCGATAAAAACCGGGATAATCTCGAAAGAGCTCATGTTGTATTTCGACCGGTTTTTCATGAAAGTTTCGCAATGATACTTCAAAAAATCGGCCTGCATGGCAGTGCCAAATTGTTTCTCGTTGGTTTCCAACTGGTGCATCAACGACGAAATATCGGTACGTAAAGTTTTTGAGGATTTTGGGAGCACGTTTTTAACCCTTGAACAGGCTTTATGAAACTTACCTACCTGTTGCCCAAGCTTTTTAATATGATTTTCATCCAGGCGGCGGGGCAGGCGGTTTAGTATGCGCGTTGGGTTATAAAATACTACCCATGCATCAGTTTTGCCATGTTTATAATGATAAATATACACCCTGTTATTTTTAAGTAACGACCGGGCAAGCAAATTTTCAAAAGGGTAAAGCAGGTTATTGGCTAAGGTTTGGATGATGCGGTGATCCTCTTTAAAATGCTCAAACTTACCGAAATAGGATAGCTTGGCAATAATGATATCGTCGTCATCAAAGGTAATACGGTATACATGGTTGGTAGATACCATGGCGCTGATGTCCTCAATAAGCTTGATAGTTTTGGACGCGTCATACCCTTCCCATGCTTTTTTAACAATTAAAGAAAAGTCCATTTACATAATTTAGGCTACAAAGATTAGATAATAAAATGGAATAAGGAATGTGATTTGCATAATGTTTTGTCGGTGATGGAATAAATAGGTTCTTTGTCTGAACCGGAATTTGTGGAATTCAAGAATTAACAGAATTCTGAAAAGCAACCTGACATTCTGTTAATTCTATAAATCCGCCTAATCCGAGTTCAGAAACCTCTATATCACTTCAAAATACCTCTTCAATTCCCAATCAGTAACATGTTTTGCGTATTGGCGATTCTCCCATAGTCGTGTTTGGGTAAAATGCTCAACAAAGCCCTCGCCAAACAACTCTTTGGCTAATGACGAATTTTGCATATTTGTGGCGGCATCAAACAGGTTTTTGGCTAATACGCCGTTGCGTTTATCTTCATAGCCATTGCCTGTGGTAGGTTCGATGTTTAGTGGCAACTTGTTTTTTATACCGTACAAACCAGAAGCCAATGCTGCCGCTATGGCCAAATAAGGATTTGTATCTGAGCCCGGTATGCGGGTTTCCAGGCGGGTATAACCTGACGTGGTATTAATAACACGCAGGGCTGTGGTGCGGTTATCTACCCCCCATGTAATGGTGGTTGGCGCCCAGGCGCCCTCAACAAGCCGTTTGTAACTGTTAATTGTAGGGGCGTACATGGGCAATAAGTGTTGCATGCAATGCAGTTGCCCCGCAAGGTAATGCTTATGTATATCGCTCATTTTATGTATATCGTTATTGTCATAAAACAAGTTGTGGGCCTTATCCTTACTCCATAGGCTTTGGTGTATGTGACCACTGCAGCCTGGCAGGTTTTCGTTCCATTTGGCCATAAATGAAGCCATGATGCCATGTTTACTGGCAATCTCTTTAACTGCTGTTTTAAATAGCACAGCCTTATCGGCCGCGGCCAAAACCTCGTCATGGGCAATGGCAGCCTCGTAAACGCCGGGGCCGGTTTCGGTATGTAGGCCTTCTATGGGTATATTAAATTGTGTAAGCAGGTTAAACAGGTCGTAATAAAAATCGCTGTTTTGTGATGTACGGAGTATGGAATAACCAAACATTCCCGGTGTAAGGGTATTAATATTGGTAAAGCCTTTGTCATTGATGGATTGCGGTGTCTCCCTGAAGTTGAACCACTCAAACTCCTGCGCAAACTCGGCATGATAGCCAAGGCCTTCGCATTCGTTAACTATCTTTTTTAACAGGCTACGCGGGCAGGCCGGCAGGGCGTTACCATTAGGGTTGCTGTAGTCGGCCAGAAAGAAGGGGATATTATCCTGCCACGGAACGTTTCTTAAAGTGTTCAGATCAATGCGGCATAACTTATCGGGGTATCCAGTATGCCAGCCTGTAAGTTGCACATTATCATAGCAGGCATCATTGCTGTCCCATCCAAAAACTACATCGCAAAAACCATAACCGCTTTGCAGGCCCTCAATGAATTTTTTGGGATGTATAACTTTACCGCGTAAAACGCCATCAATATCAGCAAAGGCGAATTTTATTTTCTGGATGTTATTTTCTTCTATATAGGTTTTAATCTGTTTGGTATTCATGGTATTAGTTATAAGGCTGGTTTTAGTTGGATAACATAGCCATTACGATGTAAACATAAAAAAATGCTATTGGTGTTTACAAGTATTGATACGATTTTGCTGTTACCTTTGTTTTATGCAATTTTATAATGACGGCAATTAACCGGTATTTATTTGTTTATGGAACTTTATTGACCCAGGGTAACCCTTATGCCGCTTATTTACAGCAACATTGTAGGTTGGTTGGCGAAGGTAAATTCAGAGGGCGACTTTATGATATAGGCGAATATCCGGCAGCAATTAATGATGTAAATAGTAATTTGTTTGTATACGGCAGCATTTATTTGATGGATGACGCTGTTGAAATTTTATCTGTTATTGATGAATATGAAGGAATAGGCCCAAGTGAGCCTGAGCCTCATGAGTATACCAGGAGCCTGACTAATATTGAGACAGAAAATGGAATTGTTGCCTGTTGGGTATATATTTATAAATGGCCGCTCGAAGGGAAGTTTCAAATAACCAAAGGCGATTATCTGCAGTATCTCAAACAAAAACAATAGGGGCAAAAAAAATCCCCTGATCTTTTTAAAACCAGGGGAAATTAATGATATAAGGGGGATTAAACTTTAGCTGTTTTTACAGTTTTAATAATCACCGCAGCCACTTTGTATGGATCGGCAGCCGAGTTAGGACGACGATCTTCCAGGTAACCACTCCAGTTGTGTTCAACTGCATAAAGTGGGATACGGATAGAAGCACCACGATCTGATACGCCATAGCTAAAGTCGGTAATAGAAGCAGTTTCGTGTTTACCGGTTAAGCGCTGATCATTATCGGCACCATATACAGCGATACACTCAGAAACAGCCGGGCGGAATGACTCGCAGATAGCTTCGAAAGTAGCTTTGCTGTTTGCAGTACGTAAGGTAGTGTTTGAGAAGTTAGCGTGCATGCCAGAACCGTTCCAGTCTAACTGACCAAGCGGTTTGCAATGCCAGTTGATAGATACGCCATAGCTTTCACCAATTCTTTCTAATAAATAACGTGCAACCCAGATTTGGTCACCAGCTTCTTTAGCGCCTTTAGCGAAGATCTGGAATTCCCACTGACCTGCTGCTACTTCGGCGTTGATACCTTCAACATTTAAGCCGGCTTCCAAACACACGTCTAAGTGCTCTTCAACAATTTCGCGGCCGTAAGCATTGTTTGCGCCTACCGAGCAATAGTATGGTCCTTGCGGGCCTGGGTAACCACCAGCCGGGAAACCAAGCGGTTTGTTGGTTTTAGGATCCCATAAAAAGTATTCCTGCTCAAAACCAAACCAGAAATCATTATCATCATCCTGTATAAGGGCACGACCGTTTGACTCGTGAGGTTTTCCTGTTGAATCTAAAACTTCGCACATAACAAGGTAAGCGCTTTTTCTTTGTGGATCCGGGCATACAAAAACTGGTTTTAAGATACAATCTGATGAACCACCTGGTGCTTGTTCAGTTGATGAGCCGTCAAAGCTCCAGTTATCCAGATCTTCTACTTTACCGCTGAAATCCTTAACGATTTTTGTTTTGCTACGCAGGCTTTGTGTTGGTTTGTACCCATCAAGCCAAATGTACTCGAGTTTAGTTGCCATTTTTTAATTAATTTGTAAAGTTGGGGTTCTATTGATAGTTTTTGTATTAATCTCGCCAATTAACAAGGCGAATTTAAATTATTTTTACAAAAATCACCATGAATTTGTGATTTTTTTATAATTTTTTTCAACAAATACCACGTTTTAGCTGTAAATGCATAATAATTAATCTAATTGGAGGTATTTTTAGTGATTTAGCATTTTTACGCCTATGGGAGTGCTGAATTTTAAAAAGAATGCAAAATAGCGGGGAATTGTAAACGGGAATAACTAAAAATTTCGCCCTATGTTGGCCGTTTACGAGATCAATCTTTTTCGCTTAACTTTTCAGAAACGTTTTTAACATTTTTGTCCAGTTCCTCGGCCGAGTATAATAAATGTTTGCGTATTTTAAGTAGCTCTTCTTTGGTTTCAATGTCCTTAACCAGGTCAAGCAGGCCCAATATGTTTGATAGGTGCTTACGTACTTCATGAGAGTTGATTGTGGCCAGCTCTTGTTTTTTAGCTGCGAATAATAACTGCTCGTAATGGCGTTTTTGCCTGCTGCTGCGGTAAAAAATAGCCACAACAACAACCGCTAAAACAGCAATGGCAATGGCAAATATCATCCATAAACGTTCGCGTTCATACCTTAGTAGGTTTACATAATACAAGCTTTGTACTTCATTTACTTTTAATTGCGACGACTTATTGCCTGCCTGCGAAAGATTATTGAGGTTTTGCTTTAATTGGCTCAATGCCAGTTTAAAACTGCTTGCTGCCAACTTGCTGTCATTTTTACGTTCAGCTATTTCCCCAAGCACTTCATATAAATGATATTTTATTTCGGGATGGTTTATTTGAGATGGTTGGGCCAGTTGTTTATCTACCATGTATTTTGCAGAATCAATTTGGCCGTTGCTTAAATAAGCATCGGCCAAAAGCTGTTCCTCCAGGTCGCTTTTAACATACAAGCTATCTTTTAATAGCGAGTTGATTAGTTTTATCGCACCTTTATAATCATGCTTCAGCAGGCTTAGGTAATAACCGGTACGTTTTTGATAGGTGTATAATTTATAACTCTTGTATGTTGGATCAAATAGTTTTTCGTGATAGGTTTTTAGCGAATCGTAATTGTTAGTCCTAAAATAGTTTTCAGCTTTGTTATAAGTGATGATGGTTGAAATAGCCGGACGGTTAATTTTATTTTCTTCCAATATCTTTTGAGCCTGGTTAAGATAGGATAACGATTGGCTGTATAAGCCGCTTTTATAATCTACATCTGATATATTAACGTTAAGTATAAGCTCTAAACTGGGATTATTTAGTTTTTTGATTTCCTGTTTAGCCAAATCGTAACTGTTTAAAGCTTCAATAAAATTACCTTCATCTGTTTGCAAAAATGCGAGGTGGATAAAATATTGTTGAAGTAAAAAATGATCGCTGCTTTTGTGCGCTTCATCAATAGCTTTTATCAATGATTTTTGAGATTCCTTTAAATTGTTGAGTCTTCTCTGATAGATGCTTTCCATGAAATACAGCATCGACGATTTATTATCAAAGTTAAACGTGGCAAACGTATTTGTAACATCTTTCTTTTTATCGATGAGCTGGTTTAAAGGAGCATTTTGAAAAAACGACTTTACATACCGGGTAACTTTTGTTTCCCTTTCTGTTTGGTCTTTTATCAAAATATAATCTATCAGGCTGTCTTTTTTAGCATGAGATTGGGCACATGTCACTTTAGAGAGACAAATAAATAATAATAGTATAGGGATATAGCGCAGTATTTTCAACGTGCCGGCAATTTAGGATAAAAATACACTTGCTAAAGACAAAACCAAACATATAAATTAAATTATCCGTATACATTAGAATTACCGGGAATGACTTATTGTTTTTTTTGTGTTAAAAAAAGGAGGGGAATGAATTAGATGCCACATTCGTATTACAGAAATTATTTTTCTATTTATTTGATATTAACGCATATTTATGTTAATTTTGAAAAAAACTAACCCCAGTTTATTATGAAAAAAACCGCACTTTTAATTGTGGCAATTATTGTTGCCACATGTTACTTTTCTTGTAAAAAGGAAACTATAGCGCCTAAGAAAACTATTACTAATGGAGTAGCTACTGGTAAAAAAGACACTATATATATAAGAACTACGCTGTTGAAAGACACTATATACAAATAGTAGTTTTGGCTCCCGTGTAAAAAAGACAACCATAAAAAAGGTTGTCTTTTTTTATTTGCAGCCTGTGCCATCGTGTTAGCTGGATCAGTCCGGAAAGTTTTGCCATGAAAGTAACGGACGCGCCTTAATATCGGATTTATTAACTTAATACATATGTGTCCTTTATCGAAGAGAAAGCTGGCTGTTTATCCGGGAGCGATCATAGGCACCTGGAAAGTTAACTATCAAATTTTTCTAACAGTTTCAGCAGCGTTTCAAAATCCTTGGGATAGGGGGCATGTATGGTGATTTCTGTCCCGGGGGGTATTTTGAATGTAACTTCGTATGCATGCAGCGCAAAGCGTTTCATGATAGGTAATTCTTCCTGGTCTTTCCCTAAATGATATTTCCGTTTTATTTTAGATAGAAATACAGGTTCACCCTTGTACATTTCATCGCCGGCTATTGAAGCCCTTTGGGTAGCCAGGTGAATCCTTATCTGGTGCATACGGCCTGTTACCGGACGACACTCCACCAATGTATAATGCTTAAAGTATTTTAGTGATTGAAACCAGGTTTCGGCACGTTTGCCTTCCTGCCTGCTAATCGTTACGTTGCCCTTGCCCACGTTTAATATCGGCAGGTCAATCAGTAAGTTATCAAAGGTATGGGTGCCGTCAATAATCGCATGGTACACCTTTTTTACCTGCCGTTTTTCAAATTGCATCGATACCATTCGGTAAGCTTCCGGGTTTTTGGCAATAATAAGCGCCCCCGAAGTTTCTTTATCCAGGCGATGACAAATTTGTGCATCTTCCCAATATCCTTTAGCCAGTCGCAATAAATTCACCTCGCCACCTTCACGCTCGTCGAGCGAACTCAAAAAAGGGGGTTTATTAACTACAATAACATCATCGTTCTCAAATAGTATCAGGTCGGCAAATTTCGGAAACTTCATATTTTATATATAGCCGGCAAAAATACGGTTTATAATAATGATAACACGCCTGCCGTCAATTTTTTAAATAACAACAACGAGTGCACGGTGTTAAACACGGAGTCAAATGACCTTGTAATATGGCCTTAAAAAAGTACAATAAACTTAAATTAAGGCCATTTGCTTAGATAGCATAACCATGGAATAGTATTTGTTTTATGTTAAGCAACAATCTAACTGTAAAAACAACATGAGCATTAACAAAACCGAACCTGAAGAAAAGGGATTTTTTGAGAAGGTTAAAGAAACAATTGAACATTTGTGGGAAGGTACCAAAGATACAGCCGAAGACGTAAGAGAAGCCGCAGCGGATAAACTGGAAGATATTAAAGAAAAGGTAACCACAAAAAAAGCAACAACCGCCAAAAAGGCTGTGACTGTTGCAAAAGCTGATGTAACAAAAAAAGCAACTGAAGTCGCCGATAAGGCAAAAACTGCGGTCGCCAAAGTAAAAGCCGAGGCGAGTGAAAAAGCAAAAAAGATTACTACCAAAGCAAAAAATGAAACCATCGTGGCAAGAAAAGAAGCTGCCGATGTAAAAGCCATGGCCGAAACAAAAGCAAAAAAGATCTCGGCCAAAACCAAAAGTGCCGTTGCCGCGGTTAAAAAAACAGCCGCGACTAAAACGGCGAAGGCAGCTACAACAGTTAAGAAAAAAGCTTTAGCAGCTAAATAATTTTTTAATATTAGTTTGGAAGCGATGCACCTTACAGGTCATCGCTTTTTTTGTGTAACACGTTTTATCGACGGGTTTAAGCCTATGCTTCTGTTAGCTGGTAATAGATCGTTTAATCTTTTTTATTTTAAATGTAGCATTTACATTTATTTTTCTACTTTTGAAAAATCAAACGCAATTACCAATTGCCATAAGCCAATAAAACCTGTACAAATAACACAATGGAAACTAATAATTTCGATCTTAAAGAGCATCCGCACAGTCGTTTAAATATTTTAACCGGCGATTGGATCCTGGTATCACCGCACCGTACCAAACGCCCGTGGCAAGGTAAGGTAGAAGCCACACAGGCTAACGACCGCCCCGCTTATGACCCGCAATGTTATCTTTGCCCAACCAACAAGCGTGCAGATGGCAGCGAAAATCCTGATTATAAAGGCAGCTTTGTTTTTACTAATGACTACTCATCGTTACTGCTAAATACGCCCGATGGCGGCCTTAACGATGATGAACTATTGGTAGCCAACAGCCAAAAAGGTATTTGCCGTGTTATCAGCTTTTCGCCCCGGCATGACCTTACGTTGCCGCAAATGGAAACTACGGAGATTCGTAAAGTGGTTGATGTTTGGCAATCTGAATTTGAAAACCTGGCATCATACCCCTGGATAAAACATATCCAAATATTTGAGAACAAAGGCGACATTATGGGTTGTAGCAACCCCCATCCTCACGGGCAAATCTGGGCGCAAAACAGCATCCCGGTTGAGGTAGCTAAAGAAACCCAGCAGCAAAAATCTCATTTTGAGCAAAAAGGCAGCAGTCTGCTTGGCGATTACCTGGCGCTTGAACTTAAACGCCAGGAACGCGTTATTTTTCAGAATGATCATTTTGTAGTACTGGTACCGTTTTGGGCAGTTTGGCCCTACGAAACCATGATCATCAGCAAAAGGCACGTTACCAGCATCCTTTATTTTACAGATGAAGAAAAGGACGCCCTTGCTGATGCCATTAAAAGACTCACCGTGAGGTACGATAACATGTTCGAAACCTCGTTCCCTTACTCGGCAGGTATGCACCAATCGCCGGTTAACATGGGCGAACATCCTTACTGGCACTGGCACATGCATTTTTATCCGCCGTTACTACGGTCGGCAACGGTAAAAAAGTTTATGGTTGGGTACGAGATGCTGGCCAACCCGCAACGCGATATTACTGCAGAATACGCTGCCGAAAAGCTGCGTGCACTAAGCGAAATTCATTACAAAGCGAAAGGAGCGTAAAAAACATTACTTTTAAACCAACCAATACAACACCTATTTATGAATCACTTATTTAAAAATCTATCATTAATTATGGTACCGGCCTGCCTATCTTTGGCAGCTTGTAATCAACCATCAACCCAACAGAAAACCAGTATGACAGATAGCACCAAAACGGATAGCACCAAATCATTCGCTGCTGCATTTGAATCAACCATCAATGGTAAACAAACTCATCTTTACACCCTTAAAAACAAAAATGGCGTTACCGCTACCTTTACCAATTATGGTGGGCGTATAGTAAGCCTGCTGGTACCCGATAAGAATGGTAAACTTACTGATGTAGTTTTAGGTTATGAAAGTGTAGAAGGTTTTGAAAAATCAACTGAACCTTATTATGGCGCTACCATAGGCCGTTTTGGTAACCGGATTGCCAAAGGTCATTTTAAAATTGATGGTAAAGATTATCAGTCATCTATCAATAATCCGCCAAATACGTTGCATGGCGGTAAAAACGGATATCAGAGTGTTGTTTGGGATGCCAAACAAATTGATTCGACCACCCTGGAGCTTACCTACCTGTCAAAAGATATGGAAGAAGGTTTCCCAGGCAATCTTACCATAAAGGTGGTTTATAGCCTTACCGACAACAACGAATTTAAATGCGTTTACGAAGCCCAAACCGATAAAACAACCGTGGTAAACCTAACCAACCACGCGTTTTTTAACCTGAACGGCGAAGGGAGTGGCACTATCCTTAATCATTTGGTACAAATTGATGCGGATAATTATACCCCGGTTGATGCCGGTTTAATCCCCACAGGTAAAATTGAGCTGGTAAAAGGTACGCCGTTTGATTTTACCAAACCAGAAACTATTGGTAAACGCATTAATGACGATAATCAGCAGCTGAAAAACGGCAAAGGTTACGATCATAATTTTGTGCTTAACAAACACGATATCACAATCCCGATTGCTACCGTAACCGGTGATAAAAGTGGTATTAAAATGGAAGTTTATACCGAAGAGCCCGGTATGCAGTTTTATAGTGGTAACTTTATGCAGGCCAAAAACGCCATGAAACGCGGTATTAAGGACGAATTTCGTACCTCGTTTGCAATGGAAACCCAGCACTACCCCGATTCGCCAAACCAGCCGCAATTTCCATCAACCGAACTTAAGCCGGGCGAGACTTATAAAACTCAATCGCTGTATAAGTTTTCGGTGATAAAATAAGCTTGCGATTTTTAGATATTTTGAAAAGATCCGGTCATTTGGCCGGATCTTTTTTTTGCCCGACTGGGAGGCCCAAAAGACGACCTGCCTATTGTTCTTAATTTCAGGAAGCACCAACTGGCCTTTCATATCAAATCACATATCTCAAATCTCACATCTAAACTGTATATTTCCACCAGCCAACAATGAACTCTTTATTGTCAACCCAATTATTTAAGCAGCGGTTACCTACAAAGCAGTGTCTTTGGTTGGTTTTGTTGTGCACCTTTCAATTGGTATTTAATACAAAAGGTAATGCACAGTTGGTTACCATCGGTTCGCAACCAACCAGCGGCTGTGTTGGGCAGCCTATTACATTTACAGCAGTGGCCTCAGGTGTGGGCGTATTACCGGTTTACCAATGGCAGGTAAACGGAATTAACGTTGGATTCAATCAAAATAAATTTACCAGTAGTACACTTGTTAATGCCGATGTGGTGCAATGCAGGGTAAGTATCCCTGGGCCTAACGGTACATTTAATACCGCCAACAGCAACGCCCTTACCATGACCATCCTTTCGCCGCCTGTTATTGTGCAGCATGATACCGCTATTTGCCCTGGCAGCACTATGGTACTCCAGGCCGATGTTTCCGGCGCCGCCTATGCCAAATACAAACCGGTCGATTTTTCAAACCAGTTCAATTTCAACATCTCTACCAATACTTTTGGGCACCAGTTTGTTAACTGCCCTACGGGGAATGTCACATTCAATGGTATCCCTTATATCCTTTACCCATGGAGTGATACCTTTACCGGCTGGAATGCAAGCAACGCTACCGGACCCGATCCGCGTAAACTTTTTATTCCCGTTAACGAGGATGGTGCTGTGGCCATCAACCTGCTGGCCAATACCTATTTTGGCGTACCCGGCCCGGCGTCGTATGTAAGCGTAAGCTTTTGGGCCAATGGTGCCGAGGTGTACAAAAAAGACCTTATAGGCGACCAGGACATCCGCGACTTTAACGCTGCCCAGTTTACCAACCAAATCAATAACACCAGCACTACAAACGTGTGGTCATCGCCCAACCGGCAAAACCGGTTAGATAATGTGCGCATCCAGATGCCTGCACCAACGCGTATAGACAGCATTGTGGTAAATGATCATGGCGGCAACGGCCAGCGCCTGTTCATCATTGGCGCCACCGTTGAGAAAACACCCGTTGCCCTTAAATGGTCAACCGGCGAAACCACCCCATCCATCACTGTAGCCCCAATGCAGCCAACAACTTATACCGTAATGGCTACAAATGGGGTAGCCAGTTGTAGCGGTGGCAGCATCAATGTAAGCTTTACTACGCCGGTAGTGCCGTCAATAAGTATCAGTCAGTTAACCGGCAACGTTTGCCAGGGCAACTCTATCACTTTTGAGGCAGGAGTGCTTAACGGTGGCAGGGAGCCTACGCTTAAATGGCAGGTAAATGGCGCCGACGCCGGTACCAACAGCTTTATATTTACTACCAACAGCCTTATAACCGGCGATATAATAACCTGCCAGGTAACCCCACACAACCTGTGCCTTACTATACCCACAGCAACAAGCAATGCACTTACAGCAACGCTGTTACCGCAACCTGTAGTTGATGCAGGCCCCAACGTAACCATTCACCAGGGCGATGCCATCCAGTTAAAAGCCACTGCAACCGGCGATATAATGACCACGAAATGGAGCCCTGCCACCGGGCTTGATAACCCAGGCATACTCAACCCCATAGCAACCCCAAATCAAACAACCAAATACACCTTGCTGGTGCAAAACCAAAATACATGTACGGCTACCGACAGCCTGATTATAAAAGTGCTGCCGCTTGATGTGGTGATCCCCAACGCCATCAGCCCCAACCACGATGGTGTAAATGACGTATGGGATATTCAGCACTTAGATCAGTTTGCTACCTGTACGGTAAATATATTTAACCGCTACGGCCAAAAGCTTTTCACATCCACCGGCTACGCCCATCCGTGGGATGGAACCTATAAAAACAGGCGCCTTCCTGCGGGCACCTATTATTACATTATTGATTTGAAGGATGGCAGCGCAGTACGATCGGGGTATGTGGTGCTGGTGTATTGAAGTATAGTATCAAGTATCAAGACTTTGGTGGAGTGTTGGATGTACCAGCCGTTGCGCAATTGTAAGCCGAATACAAGGTAATCACCCAACCTTCTGATTTCGTAATATTCCTGATGAGATTGGGGAGTAGAAAGATGTCGATGAGATTTAAGCTGTAATTACTAACTTTACCTCATGCTTACGTCCTACAAATTCATTAAAGAACCCACCAACCGCTGGTATATTAACCTGCCCGACTGGCAAGGTAAGGTATGCATGCCGACCTGGAAATGGTTGAAGGTGCCGACATCATGCTTGACTATGTTGGCCAGGGTGCCCGCGAAGTAGAACTGCAGCTGGCCGAAGAACCTTTTGAAAACGCAACTCCGCTTCAACTTATTGAAGATTATCGCGATCATGTGGGTGGCGGTATTTACCTGCTTGGCCGATACAACGGCGAAGAGCTTAACCAAAAAATGTGGCTTTGTGGTGTTACCGAATTTGTGTTTGGCAAACTGCCAGAGGTTATTTATTTCAAGAAAGTGGAAACTAACAAGCAATAGCTTAATGCTTAAAACCATATTCAGCAAAAAGCGGCTATCCCAACAGGAACAGCCGCTTTTTTGTTGAACAGTAATTACGCTTACTGGGTAATGGTTACTGTACCCATATCCTTCACCGAACCGTTTACCACGGTTACCCCGGTAACGGTTTTAGCAACATAGGGGCTTACCGGTACAAACTGTACATTGTAAGTGCCTGCTGCCAGGCCCGAAAAGTAGAATTTGCCCGTAGCATCGGCCACAGTACCAACGGTATCGGCGCCGGTAATTGCAAACACTTTAGGAGACGACGCGGCAGGCGATACTACACCGCTTAATGCACCCGAAACAGCCTGTGGTATTGCCCTTATCACTGGTTTCAGTATGTATTTGCCGTTTCCGGTTAATACGATCGACTGTGCCGCGTCAAAATCTAAACGGAGGGTGTAGGCCACGCCTGCAGTTAAATTGTCGTGTACGTTGAGCTTTACGCCTGATGTTTGTCCGCTGGGCGTGGTCAGGTCGTGAGATACGCCGGCTACAACTACCCGGTTGCCGGAGTCGTTTAAAACCAGCCTTATTTGCTGGATAGTGCCGGCCGGGATGTCCTGTGCAGCCAGCACGGTATCTTTACCCGCCCTAAACCTTAGGATGTCTATCGGGCCGCCGTTTACATCAAGTGTATTTTCCCCTTTATCGGTAACTACAACTACGCTTTTAACATTCAGGATAACGGCATCAAAAGCGCCAGGGGCATCGGTCATCTTCACAGTTACGTGCGATGTGCCGCCTGCACTGTTGTTGCTGTCCTTTTTACAAGAGAACAACGAAAGGCTGAGTGCAGCGGCAAATAAAAGTAACTTTTTCATAATGTATTATTTAGTGTATAAACCAACGTTCAAAACTGGTGCCTTGTAGGGCAATGTGCCGACGAAATGGCAATATGTATCGATGAATAGGGGTGTTAGTTGCAGAATAAGGTCAAAATATGTTACAGCGTAAAGTTTCGGCGATTATTGACCAGTTATCTGCACAATTTTCCCCTCAATGGTCTGGCAATTGTATGCCTTTGTGGCCTGTGTGCAAAAGTTTACATCGATGCTATGGCGCGCAGGTGACCAGTTTTGCCAACAGAAAACCTGCGCTCCATAGCTTTTCTTCAAACCTGGCGGGCAGGGCGTATGTGATTTAATTGTTAAGCCCAAATCAAACTTAAATCATTTCGCGGCCATGACTATAAATTGTGCTGTAAAAAGTGTACCTTCGCGCCATTATTTTCTTGAAAACAAAGCGTTTAATTATCATGCTTTTAGCTTCAACGACGATAAAATAAAAATAATAGAATGAAAAAAATTGTCGACTACAGGAAGCTTTTAAATGTTACCGAAGCTGCAGAACTACAGGAATTAAAATCAAACTACCGCAATATGATGAAAACCTGGCACCCGGATAAGTTCCAGGACGAAAGCAGGGTTGAAGCGGAAGAAAAAAGCAAGACCATTATTGAAGCTTACCACTTTTTGGTAAGTATAGCGCCCGAAACCCGTGCGCAATCATTAACCGAATATACCGCCACTACCACGCTATCAAACATTGCCGACTTTGAATACAAATCGCAGGTATTAAAAATTGCCTTTTTGGATGGTAACGAATATGAGTACTTTGATGTACCTAAAGCGGTTTATGTAAAACTGATTAATGCTGATTCGCCGGGAAGATTTGCCCGCAGGCATATTTACAACGAATATGTTTACCGCAGCGTGAGCAGGTTGGTAGCTACTGCGTAGTTTTTAGTAGTGAGTAGGGAGTGGTGAGTGAACGTTAAAAAAAACTCACAATTAACCGCTCACCACTCACCATCTCATTCCCGGTTCAATCGTTCAAAATCATCGATTGTATCAATATCAATGGCACCCAGGCCAAACGGTACCGACATAACATCGTCCGGGTAGGCATTGATGATGGTTTTTGCCCCTTCACTGCCTGTTAGCTTCATTAATTTGACGAAATACTTTTTATCAAACAAAGCGGGCACACCCAGTGTGTTTTTATATTCGCAGGCTATTATCCCTGTATCATTCTCGGTTTTGCGTTCGGTTAATTGATAAAGTAGCAGCGGGTCAACAAAGGGCTGATCGCAAAGCATCAGGATTGCCGACGTAATCAGTGGCTCTAAGTACATTAGCTGGGCTATTCCCAGGCGGATTGATGAAGCCATGCCTTCCTGCCAGTCGGGGTTATAAACAATATTAACTTGCTGATCGGATATGTTGGGGCGTATTTCGCCTTCGTTGGCTCCCAATACTACTACAGCGCAATCGCAGCAGGCCGAAGTTAAAGCGGTTTGTATGGCGCGTTGCAATAATGTTTTGCCCTGGTAAACCAGGTTCTGTTTTGGCGATCCGAAGCGGCTTGAAGAGCCGGCAGCAAGTATAATTATCCCCGTCATTCGTTTTCTTCAGTTTTTTTAAGGCATAGATTGATGTACAATTTGCTGCGGTACATGGTTATGGATACTTGTTTTATAACGTAATGATGTTCCTGACCTACCCTTTAGCACCGCCTGCATTTCGGCAATGATAGAGAGGGCAATTTCATCGGCATTTTCAGATCCTATATCCAAACCCGCCGGCCCAAATACGCTTTCCAATTGTTGCGGGGTAGCCGTTATACCTTCACCGGCAAACTCATCCAGCATTCTTTGTAACCGTTTTTTTGGTCCCAGCACCCCGATGTAGGAGGGGCTGAGTGGCAGTAGCTGCTTTAATACGCAGGCATCGTAATTATAGTTGTGTGTCATCAAAATAATTACAGTACGCTCATCTATTTTTACATGTTGTAAAGCGTATTCCGGTTTGGATATGGTGATTTTGCCCACCAGCGGGAACCGCTCCGGAACAGCGTAGTTGGCGCGTCCATCTACCAGGTGAATTATCCAACCCAGCGCAGCGGCTATCTGTACCAGCGGTATGGTATCATTGCCGGCACCAAATATTACAAGCGATACTGCGGGTTGCATCAGCTCAATAAAGCAGGTAAATTTATCGCCATATAAATAAGTTTTGGTTACCGAATTGCCATTGGCCAAAACGTGTTTGGCATCTTGCAACAGGGCATCCTTAATAGCGTCATCGGGGAATTGTCCGGTTATTTCTTCATCCTTATTTAGTAACAAACAAGTGCCGGGCTGCGGTGCCTGCTTATCGTTTATGGTAAACAGGGTGATAAGCACCACAGGTTCGCGTTTGCTCAAAAATTGTTTAAATAGCTGTATCGGGTTATCCTGCCTATCAGCAAAAATAGGTTCAATCATAATGTGGATAATGCCATTGCAGCCCAGGCCAACGCCAAACTTGGCATCATCATCGTCGGTAGTATCATAAGTAACCAGCATGGGTTTGTTTTGGGCCATCACCAGGCGGGCCTTGCGCAGGGCGTCGCCCTCCAGGCAGCCGCCGCTAATGGCACCTGTAAGTTGCCCATCTTCGGTAATGAGCATGCGGGCGCCGGCGCGTCGATAAGATGAACCCTCTACGTGTACAACCGTAGCCAGCGCGGTTTGCCTGCCGGCATTATGTGCGGCATCAAATGCCGTTATTATATCTTTAAGTTCTTTCACCTGGGCAAATTCAATGAATTGTAAATGTGAATATCGGTGTATATGTGATTAGCAACAATAATTGGCTATAAAAAAGTACATTTAAACCACAATGTTCAAATTTGTAATTTTTATTTTTACATTAACGATCATTAAACTTAAAAACCACAGATTTGTTGATTAAATTGTATACACTGTAAATTTTATAAATTGTTAATAGATAATCACGGCCGAAACATCAATTACCTTCGCCTTGCGGTGACCGACAGGTGCAACTTGCGCTGTTTTTATTGTATGCCCGAGGATGGCCTCAACTGGCTATCCCGTAAGGAACTGATGAGCTACGAGGAAATGCTGCACACCTGTTCCCTGCTGGTAAAAATGGGCATCCAAAAAATCCGCATTACAGGCGGTGAGCCATTTGTACGCAAGGATATTATGACCCTGCTTACCTCTATTTCGCAACTGGATGGATTACAGGATTTGAGTATTACCACAAATGGGGTTTTAACCGCGCCTTATGTGCCCGAACTTAAAAAGATAGGTATACGATCTGTAAACCTTAGTTTAGATACGCTGGACGCTAATCGTTTTTTTACCATTACCCGCCGCGATGAATTTGCTAATGTTATGGCCGCTTTAGAGGCTTTGCTGCAGCATGATATCGAGGTGAAAATAAATGCCGTGGTAATGGACGGCAAAAACACCCAGGATATTATTCCACTGGTTGAAATGACCAAAGATTTGCCCGTAAGTGTAAGGTTTATAGAGGAAATGCCTTTTAATGGCGACGGACATATTTATACCGGTTTGCAATGGGATTATGTACGCATCCTGGATGAGATTAAAAATAAATATCCACAGATCCAGAAACTAACCGATGCGGCTTATTCCACATCATATAATTACCAGATACCGGGGCATAAAGGTACAATTGGTATCATTGCAGCCTATTCGCGCACGTTTTGTGGTACCTGTAACCGGATCAGGATTACCCCGCAGGGCGAATTGAAAACCTGTTTATATGACGATGGCGGGCTTAATATTAAGGATTTGATACGCAACGGTGCCAGCGATGATGAATTACGGTCGGTTTTGCTGGATGCTTTTGGCAACCGCGCTGCAGATGGCTGGGAGGCCGAAAAATCGCGCGTGGTACACCCCGGGCTTCACGAATCAATGGCCTCTATCGGGGGGTGATGAGCTTAAGGCTGTAAGCAGAAAGCTGATGCAATGAGGGTTCTTATATTTATACACTTCTAAGATCAACGAAAACGCTTTAGGCTTTCTGCCTTTAGCTTTTAGCTAAAACTATGACAACTGTTGAACAAGCTGAAAAACTAATACTTGCCCAGGTAAAAGATTATGGTGATGAAACCGTACCTTTTGAACAGGCGCTGGGTAAAGTTTTGGCCGAACCGATAAAGGCTGACCGCGACCTGCCGCCCTTTAACCGGGTAACTATGGATGGCATAGCCATTAAATACCAGGCTGTTGAAAATGGCATCTGCACGTTCCATATAAAGGCCACCCAGGCGGCGGGCGATGTGCCTGTTGAAATTACCGACAGTAACGAGTGTATCGAGATTATGACCGGGGCGGTTTTGCCATCGTCGGTCAATACGGTTATCCGTTATGAGGACCTGGAGATGAGGGCAGGGTTAGCCAGTATTAAAGTGGAGGGGATTAAGCAAGGGCAAAATATTCATGTACAAGGCGCCGACAAAAAACAGCACGAGGTATTGGCAGCTTCGGGCCAATTGGTTACACCGGCCATCATTAGCCTGGCTGCATCGGTTGGTAAAACTCATTTGCTGGTGAAAAAAATGCCCAAAGTGGTCATTATATCATCGGGCGATGAACTGGTAGATGTGCACGAAACACCTTCGCCATACCAGATTCGTAAATCAAATAGCTACACGGTTAAAGCGGTTTTGCAGCAACACGGCCTGCAGCCGGATATCCTGCACATTCCGGATGATCCTGAAATTACAAAGGCCCAAATTCAACAATGCCTGCTAAATTACGATGTGCTGCTGCTAAGCGGAGGTATTTCTATGGGCAAGTTTGATTATATCCCCCAGGCATTGGAAGATTTGCAGGCCGAGAAAATTTTTCATAAAGTAGCACAGCGCCCGGGTAAGCCGTTTTGGTTTGGCAGGTACCAGGATAAAGCCCTGGTTTTTGCCTTCCCAGGCAACCCGGTAGCCACATTTATGTGCCTGCACCGGTATTTTTTAACCTGGCTAAATACAACCCTGGGTTTGGCAGAACAATCGCCGGTTTATGCTGTTTTAGCTAAAGATTTTAAGTTTCAGCCCCCTTTGCAATACTATTTGCAGGTGAAACTGAACAGTAACTTACAAGGACAATTAATAGCATCGCCTGTAGAAGGAAATGGTTCAGGCGATTTTGCTAACTTAGCAGATACCGAAGCTTTTTTAGAATTACCCATGGAAAGGGATGATTTTAAGCAGGGGGAGGTGTTCAGGATATGGAAGTTTGTCTGAACCGGAATTTCAGGAATTTATAGAATTTACTGAATTATTTCCGCAATTATAAATTACCGTTTGAAAAGCAATTCTTAAATTCTAAAAATTCGTTTAATTCGAGTTCAGATAAAATTATAATGTTAACCCATATAGATAAACAAGGCAACCCATCAATGGTTGATGTATCTGCAAAGCAGGTAACACAACGTACCGCAACGGCACGTAGCATTGTTGTTTTGCCCGACGAGGTGTTGCAGCATTTGATAGATGGTGATCTGATCAGCAAAAAAGGGCCTGTTTTTCAAACAGCGATAATTGCAGGTATTATGGCCGCCAAAAAAACCGGCGAACTGATCCCGCTTTGTCACCCTTTGGGTATGGACAATTGCCAGGTTACTGTTGAAGTGAATGAGCAGCAGGAAATTGTGATTGAATGTACGGCGAGCATTACTGCCAAAACGGGTATCGAGATGGAAGCACTTGTTGGCGCGTCTGTAGCGGCGCTTACCGTTTATGATATGTGCAAGGCCATGAGCCATGATATTGTGATAAAAGAAACCAAACTGATAGCAAAAACAGGAGGTAAACGTGATTTTAAAAGAGCATAATCCCGAGGGGAAGCATAAAAAACACGCCAAACTGGCAAGGCCTTCCACCGGGAATTTTGGAAGAAACGAATGGGCAATTGTTGGCGGGCCATGTACAGTAATAAAATTACTGGCCGACGATATAATAGCTGCTTTATCCTCAAGCTATAAATGTGCATATGCCGATACAGCACACAATCATGATATTACACAGGTACCAGGTAGATTGGCGAGTGGTGCTATAGTGGATTATACCGACCAGGTAAACTACCAGCAATTTAATTTTCAAAACCCGCTGATGCCTTACCAGCTTAAACAGCAATTTGCCAATGCCGACCTGGTACTGGTGAACGGTAACCACCAGCAGGCAAATGCGCAGGTTGTTATTATCGATATTAATAAAAAGGCATCACTGCAAAAACGGGTTGAACAGTTAACCAACGTACAACTGTTTTTATTAGCCGATTACAGCGACGAACCTTTTGATTTTATAAAGGAAGCTATCCCAAACTGGCAACAGATTACCGTTTATAGATTAGCAGACAGGGAAAGGATCATCACTTTTTTTGAAACCAATTTGCAACAGGTAAGGCCTGTACTAAACGGATTGGTGTTGGCCGGCGGACAAAGCCTGCGTATGGGTTTTGATAAAGGGAACGTAAACTGGCATGGCAAGGCCCAGCGCTACCACATGGCCGATATGCTAAAACCTTTCTGCAACGAAGTTTTTATATCCTGCAGGTCCGGTCAGCAAGGTGAAATAGATAAGCAGTACCCATCGCTGGAAGACACCTTTACGGGGCTTGGTCCTTTTGGGGCGATATTATCGGCATTTCGGGAAAAACCGGATAGCGCCTGGCTGGTTATCGCCTGCGATCTGCCTTTGATGGATGAGGGTACCTTGCGTAATTTGGTAGCCTGGCGTAACAGTTCTTCTGTCGCTACAGCCTACCATAGTCCGGTAACAGATTTTCCTGAACCGCTTATTGCCATTTGGGAGCCGAAAAGTTATCCTGTATTATTGTCTTATTTGGCGCAGGGGTATTCTTGCCCGCGTAAGGTGCTCATCAATACCGATATTACACTATTAAACCCGCCGGAACCGGAGGCATTAACCAATGTGAATACACCGGATGAACTGGAAAAAATAAAACGGGTTATACACCAAAAAACAGCCACAAGCTAATGGATACCGATGATCTGAGATATAGCTGCCAAATTGCCCTGCCTGGTTTCAGCGAAGCCATACAGCAGCTATTGCAGCAGGCAAAAGTACTGATAGTAGGAGCCGGAGGGCTGGGTTGTCCCGCAGCACAGTACCTTACATCAACGGGAGTTGGTACTATAGGCATCGCCGATTTTGATGTGGTATCTGTAAGTAACCTGCACCGCCAGGTTTTGTATACGCCTGAGGACATTGGAAAGGAAAAAACCACGCTTGCCTGCGGGCGTTTACAAAAACAAAATCCGGGTATAAAGCTGGTGCCTCATAGGGAGAAGATCACTTCGGCCAATGTGTTAGATATTGTAGGCCCTTACGATATTGTAGTTGATAGCACCGACAACTTTGAAACCCGTTATTTATTAAATGATGCCTGTGTTTTAAGTGGGAAACCTTTGGTTTACGGTGCCATTTACCAGTTTGAAGGCCAGGTAGCTGTATGGAACGTACTTAATAAGGATGGGCAAAGGTCGCCTAATTACCGCGATCTTTTCCCCGAGGTGGATGCCACCCAGATCCCTAATTGTACAGAAGGTGGTGTGATCCCTACGTTGGCAGGTATTATTGGCAGTATGCAGGCCAACGAGGTAATTAAATACATCACCAAAACCGGCGAACTGCTTGCCGGTAAAGTATTGATCTTTGATGCTCAAAGCATGCAGAGCCGCATCATTAAAATTGGCTTGATCACCAAAACACATATCAGGCATTTGGCTGCTACAATTACTTTTTCAACCATATCTGCAGAAGAACTTAAAAGGCGCATGCAGGAAGATGATACTATCGAACTGATTGACGTACGTACAATTCAGGAGCGTGATGCCTATGATATTGGCGGTACGCATATTCCTTTAGACGAGCTGGAAGAGGATATGCCATACTTCACCAGTACCAATACTAAAGTGTTGTACTGCTCAACCGGCAAAAGAAGCGCCGAAGCGGTAAAGCTGATCCTGAAAAGAATTCCCGAGGCTGATGTGTTATCGCTGGAAGGAGGGTTGAGTTTATATACAGAATAGGCTGATGATATGTTTCCTGTGGGTAAAATACTGTCCGTTTACTTATAAAATCCGAAATCGTAAAACCCAAATCCGAAATCAATCAAGGATGTGCTGCCACCCAGACCTCTCCATCTTCAAAAGCCTCCTTTTTCCAGATGGGTACTGTTTGTTTAAGGGTATCTATAATATAGCGGCAGGCATCAAATGCAGCCTCCCGGTGGGCGGCAGATACAGCTATGATCACTGGTATTTCGCCAATTTGTAACTCGCCTGTACGGTGGTGGATCAATACTTTCTGTACCGGCCATTTTTCAAAGGCCCGGTTGGCTATCTTTTCCATCTCGCTTATTGCCATAGGCTCATATGCTTCAAAATCGAGTTTTAAAACTGCTTTGCCTTTAGTGGCATTGCGTACGGTACCAATAAATACGTCTATCCCGCCAGATTTCGGCGACATCACCCAGTCAATACAGGACTGTGCATTCAGACTTTCCGCGGAAAGTAATACTTGTATATTGTTCATGGATTGCTTAATCAATTAACGATTTCATCAAATACTTTGGCGACTCATGGTAACCCTGGCGCTCATAAAAACGGTGCGCGTCAACCCGGCGCGAATGGCAATGCACCTCTATCCGGTCGCATTTTTTTTCGATAGCCAAATTTTTAAAATGTTCCTCCAATGATTTTCCAACTCCTTTGCTGCGGGCATTCTCGTCCACGGCAAAACAACTTATCCTTGCAAAACTGCCTTTAACTACCAATTGTGTTAAAAAATCAAAAGCAATAAAGCCTGCAACCTGCCCATCCAATTCATAAACCAAAACTTCCGATTGTGGCTGACTAAGCATCTGTTCCAGGTTTTCTGCTAAAAAGGCTTCCGTCCCCGGATAACCCAATTGATCCAGTAAGTTTGATATAGCAGACTGATCGGCCAAAGTGGCTCTTCTGATACTCATTTTTTTTACGATATAAAGATTGAAAGAACAAGCGAACAGGAAATAAGTCCTTGCTCCTTTGTCCGATAGTCCTTTGTCCGAAAGTCCCCAAAAACTATCCTCCGCTTACCGGTGGAATAATAGCTATTTCGTCGCGTTCGTGGATGGTATCGCCGGGTAAGGCATACTCGTTATTTACGGCAACCATATACGATGCCAATTGCTTTAAGCGTGGATATTGCTGCTCAAGTACATACTTCAAATTGTAAATAGTAGCGTCATTTGTTAATTCCAAACTTACCAGCGAACTTCCGAATATCTCCTTTGTTACACCAAATGCCAGCACATTGATCTTCATCCCTCAAAATTAGGGCAAAATGAGATATAATATACCATAGAATTTTAAATAATTGATATTCAAAAACTCACCCTTTAGCCAAGCGGCTGACTAAACAACTTGTGTGCTAAATTGTATATTTACATATGGCCGTCAAATCCACACATCAAATACCTGTTGTTAAAGTTACAGCTGCAACCAACATCCGGGCAACCGATGCGCTTGCTGTTGAAGAACCTTTAGAGATAAGGCTGGAGTACGGAAAAGAAGGGCAGCGGCAGGTACAGAATATTTCGGTTACTATGCGTACGCCGGGGCACGATGCCGAACTTGCAAACGGTTTTTTATTTACAGAAGGTATTATAAAGGATGCGGATGATATTACATCAACCGCTCATTGCTTTATTGCCTGTGCCGAAAATAAGGAGAATGTGATCCAGGTTACCTTAAATCCCGGTGTTGTACCACTCCTGCAAAATAGCGGGCGTAATTTTTATACCACATCAAGCTGCGGGGTATGCGGCAAAGGCTCTATAGACGCCATTCGCACGGTGAGTAATTTTACCGGCCTGGTGGCAGATCATGATGCCGTGGCTGCGGAGATTTTATACCGGCTACCCATTATTTTACAAAGGAATCAGCGGGTATTTGCTGATACCGGCGGTTTGCATGCATCGGCTTTATTCACCACGCAAGGCGAATTATTATTGCTGCGCGAGGACGTAGGCAGGCACAACGCGGTGGATAAATTGATAGGGGCGGCCCTTGGTTATGGCTGGTTCCCCCTGCAGCAAACCATATTGCTTTTGAGCGGCAGGGCAAGTTTTGAGCTGGTACAAAAGGCGGTTATGGCCGGCATTAATATTATTGCGGCTGTAGGCGCTCCCTCAAGCCTGGCCGTACAATTAGCCGAAGAATTTAATATTACCCTGATAGGTTTCCTGCGCGATGAGCGTTTTAATATTTACACCGCGGCACACCGCGTATTGATACCAAATTATGAAAATACGTATTAAAGGCAATTCATTAAGATTCAGGCTTACAAAAAGCGATGTAGCGCAACTGGCGGAGGAAGGCCATCTGCAGGAAGAAATCGACTTTGGCAGCCAGCAGCTATACTATGCCATTAAAGCGGTTGAGGATGATCACCTGTCGTCGATATTCAGGGAAAATACCATTATCCTGTTTGTACCCAATGATGTGATTAAAGAACTTGCGGAAACTGATAAGATTGGTTTTGAAGGTAAACATGGCAGCCTGCACTTATTGGTAGAAAAAGATTTTACCTGCCTGGATAATGTCGCCGAAGATCAGAGCGACAACTACCCCAATCCTTTAGCCGATAAAAAGTGATGAGTAAAGATGTTAAAGAACAGCCATCAGCAGAAAATCCTGAAGAACTGCTCAACCTGAAAATCAGTAAGCCAAAAGTATGGGCAGCCGGCGTTCCCGCGGTAACTGTTGCTTTGGTTGATATTTTGCAGGAATCGGGCTTTGTGCGCGGCATGGAAGGCCTGTTTAAAATGAACAAAAAGGATGGCTTTGACTGCTCGGGCTGTGCCTGGCCCGATCCGGATGATGACCGGTCGCCAATTGCCGAGTATTGCGAGAACGGGGCAAAAGCCCTTGCAGAGGAAGCCACCACAAAAAAGCTCACAGCTGAATTTTTTGCCCAAAACTCTGTTTTTGATTTGGCCAAACTAAATGATTACGAGATAGGTAAAAAGGGCCGGATAGCCCAGCCTGTATACCTGCCCAAAGGCGCTTCGCACTACCAACCCATCAGTTGGGACGAGGCTTTTAAAAAGATAGCCGATAAATTAAATAGCCTGGCATCGCCAAATGAGGCTGCATTTTATACCTCGGGGCGCACCAGTAACGAGGCTTCGTTTACCTACCAACTATTTATTCGTGAGTATGGTACCAACAATATGCCCGATTGTTCAAATATGTGCCACGAATCAACCAGCCTGGGGCTGGCCGAGGCCATTGGCATAGGCAAGGGAACGGTTACTTTAAATGATTTTTATGATACCGATGTAATCATTATCATTGGGCAAAACCCTGGTACCAATCATCCCAGGATGCTGAGCGCCCTCGAAAAAGCAAAGCAACATGGGTCTAAGATCATTGCTGTAAATCCGCTGCATGAGGCGGGCTTGATGGGCTTTAAAAATCCTCAAACGGTGAAAGGCGTATTGGGAATAACCAGCCAGTTAGCCGATTTGTACCTCCAGGTAAAGATCAACGGCGACATGGCATTATTGAAGGCTATTGAAAAATTGCTATATAAGGCCGAATTGGAATCTCCCGGTACGGTGTTCGACCATGAATTTATAAAAAACAATACCGAAGGCTACGTAGCATTTTTAAACCATCTTAATGAATACGATTTAAACCACCTGGCCAACGAAGCCGGCGTACCTTTAACACAAATAGAGCAGGCCGCCGATATGCTCAAGGATAAAACCCGCATTATCATTTGTTGGGCTATGGGCGTTACCCAGCATAAAAACGGCGTCGCCACCGTTAAAGAAATTGTTAACCTGGCTATGCTGAAAGGTGCAATAGGTAAACCGGGCGCTGGCCTTTGCCCGGTGCGCGGTCACAGCAATGTGCAGGGCAACCGTACCATGATGATATTTGATAAGCCTAAACCCAAACAACTGGACAAACTGAAAGAGGTTTTTGGTTTTGAACCACCGCGCCAACATGGTTACGACGTAGTAGAGTCAATACAGGCCATGCACGAGGGTAAGCTGAAGGTGTTTTTTGCCATGGGAGGTAATTTTCTTTCGGCTACGCCGGATACCACTTATACGGCCGATGCAATGCGTAAGCTCGAGCTGTCTGTTCACGTATCTACCAAACTCAACCGCAGTCATTTGGTACATGGTGATGAAGCTTTGATATTACCAACACTTTCGCGCAGTGATAAAGATATGGTTAATGGCGAAGCGCAGTTCATCAGCTGCGAAAACTCGATGGGGGTTGTGCAAATGTCGAAGGGAATGCTGGAGCCCATCTCTAAGGATCTCTTGAACGAGAACCAGATTGTTTGCAGGCTGGCTAAAGCCACCTTGGGCAAGCGTTCTGTTATTGATTGGGATAAGTACGCCAAAAGTTATGATGCCGTACGCGATGACATTGCCAAAGTAATTCCTGGGTTTGAAGATTATAATCAAAAGGTACGTGTACCGGCAGGCTTTTATTTGCCCAATGGTCCGCGGGAAGGCAAGTTTGAAAATATTAAGTTTGGCAATAAGGTTGATTTTAACATTGCCGGTCTGCCCATACATGAACCAAAAACAGGGGAATTCCGGATGACAACTATCCGCAGCCACGATCAGTTTAACACCACTATCTACGGGCTGAACGACCGTTACCGCGGAATCCACAACGAGCGCCGGGTGATATTCATGAACGAGAAGGACATAGCCAAAGCCGGTTTCAAAGAAGGGGAGCACGTAGACCTGTACAATAACTTTGGCGGGGTTGAGCGTGTGGCCCGCTTGTTTGTGGTGGTTCCCTACAACATCCCCGAAGGCAACACCGCAACCTATTACCCCGAAGCCAATGTGCTGATCCCGATTGATAGCGTGGCCGAAAAAAGCAATACGCCAACCTCAAAACTGGTTTTTATCAGTGTAAAAAAACATGAGGTGAAGTGATATTCCACAGTAATAATTTTACAGCCGTTGTAACTATATCCACAAAGTCCCTAATGCAAACAGCAACGAAACCGTCATAACCAACGCCCCCAGCTTTAAAAACGTCCAAAAGCTTACATCCAGTCCTTCGCGGCGTAGCGCAACCAGCCACAGGATAGTTGCCAATGAGCCCGTTACCGATAGATTTGGCCCAAGGTCGATGCCGATAAGTACCGAACTTTTGATAATTTCGGGTACATTGCCCTGTACAACGTTGCCGGCTATTAACCCGGTTGGCAGGTTGTTCATCAGGTTACAGGCAAAGGCGGTAATGATGCCGCTACCCCAGGCCGTCGCATTTACTGAATGTGCGGCATTTTCATGAAGCAGGGTTGTTAAACGCTCTATAATACCGGTTTTGCCCAGCGCCTCTACAATAACAAATAACCCGGCAACCAGGGGCAGCACGGCCCAGGAAACTCCTTTTATCACCATCCACGGATTTTTTTTAGCCCTGGTAATTACAATGGCCGATGTTAAAATTCCTGTTATGGCAGTTGGCAGGCCTAATTGAATATCAAGTGCTGATGCAATCAGCAAAATAACGGCTGTAGCACCTATACCAATAATGGCTGTTTTGCCGCCCTGAGCCAAAACCGGGATAGTGATATCTGTTTCAATTTTTGCTTTTAAAGCCTCGCGCTGTGTTAAGCGCAACATGATATAAGTAACCGTTATAGCAAAAAAAGAAGGCAAAATATATTGCGCCAGCCAATGTAATAGCGGTGGCATATGGCTTCCATAAATTACCAGGTTGGCCGGGTTTGATATGGGCAATACAAATGAGGCGGCATTGGCTATAAACGCGCAAATAAACAGGTAGGGTAGGGGCTTATCAACCTTAGCAGCCCTTACAGCGGCTGCCACAGCGGGGGTAAGTACAACAGCAGTGGCATCGTTTGATAAAAATATGGTAACCACCACGCCAACAAGGTATATGAGCAGGAAAAGCCTGCTTGCCGACCCTTGAGCCATCCGCGCGGCGTGAGCCGCCAGCCAGTCAAACAGTTTTTCTTCGCGGGCGGTTTCGGCAAGCAGCATCATGCCGGTTAAAAACAGGTATACATCAGTGCCTTTGCCAATGCCCGTTAAGCCATCGTCAGGTAATATCAGTTTAAAAATAACCAGCAAAACAGCCCCTGCTACGGCCCAAACTACCTCAGGTATTTTAAACGGCCTTATAATGACGCCCGCTACGGCAAAAAAAGAAATTATCCAGATGTAAGTATGCCCCATATAATTATTCAAAGATGTTGAATTAATTGATTATGGGTATACAATTGCTTTTATTTTGATGGATTTTGCTATAAGCCATTTTGATATTCCCCGGAATTTTATCATCAATTACCCGAAAAAATATATTCAGGGGATGTTAAATTTCTTCATTTTGGTGTTTACTTATTGTTAGGTAAAAGTGTGTTTTTAATGAAGAAGTTAGGTCATTGTTAACTTATGGAAACCATTGAGTTAATTAATAGATAATAGACTTAAAATTCAAAATTGCTACAGATTTGATGGGGTTTCTTTGCTGAAAATATCGTGTTAATGAAACAGATTTATTCAGCATTGATCTTCATGTTTTTCGTCTCAGGTTCTTATGCTTCTACCATATCGGGCTCTGTTTTTGATAAAAATGTTAACGAACAACTTGTTGGCGCAACATTAGTACTACTGCCCGGCCCGGTTAAAGCAGTTTCAATGCTTAATGGAAAATATGCATTCAGCAATTTAAAAGCGGGTACTTACAGATTAAAGGTTTCATACATTGGTTATGTATCAATTGATACTACTATAACACTTGCCGACAATCAAAATTTAAAACTAAACTTCGCCCTTGTTTCAAATACTTCCAGCTTAAATGGCGTAACCATATCCGCAAAGGGCAATAAAGAATCGGACAGGTATGCCAAAAGGGCTGAGCAACGGGCCGATAACCTGGTTAACATAGTTTCGGCCAATTCTATTGCCATATCACCCGATATTACTGTTGCCAACGTGCTGGCACGTGTTTCCGGTGTTTCTATCGAGCGGGGAAATACAGGTGACGGGCAGTATGCCATTATCAGGGGGATGGATAAGCGTTATAATACAACGTTGATAAACGGGGTGAAAATTCCGAGCCCGGATAACAAGAACCGGTATGTACCATTAGATATATTCCCCGCAGATTTGGTTGAACGGATTGAGATTTCAAAATCATTAACTCCCGATATGGAAGGCGATGCCTCCGGAGGTGTTATCAACATGGTGATGAAAACAGCGCCGGATGAATTCAGGTTAGAGGGAAATGTTGGCGCGGGTTATAGCCAGTTATTTTCAAAACGACCATTTGACAGTTTCAACACATCGTCAATAAATAAACAGTCGCCAGCCGAAATTTTGGGAAATGGTGTTTATGCGCCGATTTCTTCTTTTCCTTACAATAACCTGGTAACAAGTACAAAAAAGACCCCTATCAACAGCAATTTTAGCCTAACGATAGGCGATAGGTTTTTAAATAAAAAACTCGGTGTAATATTTTCAGGTACTTATCAAAATACCTATGCGGGCAACAATACATCGGTATTGGTTCAAAATGCAACATTAGGGCCGGCGGCGGGCCCCAATGCCACGATGACACAGGTTTTCCCCGATTACCAAACCCGTAAATACTCCTCGTTAACCAATAGGCTTGGCTTGATCTCGACAATCGACTATAAATTTAATGCAGATAATACGGTAAGCCTTTTTGGTACTTACCTGCAACTAAATGAAGACCGGGTACGGTTAACCAACGATATTCTTTTGGGCAACTATTCTTATAACGGTTATATAGGCGGTTTTCAAAACAACAACCAAACCCAAACCAGGCAGGATTTGCAGAGCATTTACAGCCTGATATTGTACGGTAATAATAAACTCGCTTCGTATTTTACTACAGATTGGTCTTTAGTTTATTCGCAGGCTAAACAACAATTGCCAGATTATGCAGCGTTCAATACCTCGCAGCAAATTAGCCCTAATGCTTCAGGTACAGCCACCTCACTCTCATACGGGCCTGTCTCGGTAGAAAAAGAAACACGTGAATGGACCCGCAATACAGACAGGGATATATCGGGTTATTTGAATTTGCATTATAGCACCAAAATAAACAATCATACTACACAAATTGGATTTGGTGGTATGGCAAGGCACAAAAACAGGGATAACTACGATAATCAATATAAGCTGAGCCCGGTTCCGGATGCCGATTCAACTTACCAGAAATATGTTTCTATCCCCGCTTCGCAATTTAAATTTATACCCAATACCGATGCTTTAGGTACAGCGTTTAGTAACCCCGGCGTTTATACTTTTCAGGAAAATATTCAGGCCGGATATGTACAGGCAAAGTATTTTATAAATGACCGTTTTGATGTTCTATTTGGGTTACGGGCCGAGCATACATCACAATCATATGATTCATCATTACCGGCAACTATAGCAGGTAAATCGGCATCTATAACTTATACCGATTATTTACCAAGCGTGAACGCTAAGTATGCGTTAAGTAATAACCAGGCTTTAAGGTTATCTTATTTTAAATCGGTTTTACGCCCCGCATATTCAGACCTGGTCCCATACCAGGATAATACCGGCTTTGCTACAGATAATTTCCCGATACAAGGTAACCCGCATTTGCAACACTCGGTTATCGATAATTTCGATTTCAGGTACGAGGTTTTCCCGAACGGTTTAGACCAGTTTATGGTGGGCGCATTTTATAAAACAATTACCAATCCTATTGAATACGCCCTGGTGCAAACAGACTTTTCGGCCAACCTTACGTTAAGCCCATATAATTTTGGAACAGCCCATAATTATGGCCTGGAGGCTGTTTTTCGTAAATTCTTCGGCAATGTTGGCGTGTCAGGTAACTATACTTATACCCATTCGGTTATCAATTCTACCAAGAAATTTACTTACGTAGATCCAGCTGATAACAGTTTCCATAATATAGAGGTAAACCAATCGCGTCCGTTACAGGGACAGTCGGCACATGTAGGTAATTTTTCATTACTGTATAAAGATGGTAAGCACAAATTAGATGCGCAGCTTGCCGCGGTTTACACGGGCGAAAGAATAAATACCCTGTCATTATATAAAGATCTTGACAACTGGGAAAGGCCAACTATCAACCTCGATTTTTCTGCCCAGAAGGAGTTTAGTGAGCATTACATTGTATATGTAAAAGTTAACAACCTGTTAAACACGCCTTATAAATTAATAATAAAACAATCAAACAAAGCTTATAGCGGCAATAATAAGCTGCCAATACAAGATAGCCCTAATTATGCTACTGTAGAAAACGACAAGTTTTACGCCAGGTTCCTGGTTGGTTTCCGGTTTAAATTTTAACAATAAATTACTATAACCCATTTAATCATGAAAAATTTAAGAAATGCATTGGTTTGCCTATCAGCATTGGTACTGGCAGCGTGCAGTAAAAGTAAAGATAACGCCGTTATATCGGTTCCGCTGTTGCAAGTAGGGCAAGCGGTTAGCAATACCGCGCCGCTATCCGGCTCAATCAAAGGCACAATGCTTGCCGGTAAAACGTACACCATATCTGGCGATGTTACCATTAATGCAACAGATACCCTTTTAATTCAAAAAGGGGTTACTGTAAAAGTAACTAACTCGGCTACTTTTATTGTAAAAGGCACATTGGTTAGTTTAGGCACCAAAGACGCTCCGGTTACTATAACTGATCCGCGCAGAACCAAAACTACAGGTAACTCAACGGCCGCAACAGATTCTGCCTATGCAGGCGGATGGGGCGGTATTTACGCCGATGTTACCTGCAAATTGTTAGTTATTAAATGGACACATCTTGATTTTGCAGGCGCAGGCTTAAAATCACCTCCGTTCACCGGCCCGTCAACCGGCGATCAGTATGCTATATACTGGCAAAATCCAGACGGAAATTTTATTTTAGAAGATTCATGGATTTATGGTACGCCTGATGATGCTGTCCGTTTTTATGGTGGCCATGTCAATATGATGAGGAATACTTTGGAGAAATGTGGCGGGCTTGGCGGCGATGGTTTTAATGCCAAAGGCGGTACGCAGGGCAACATGGCGTATAACCTGATTATTGGTGGTGCTACCAATGGAACAAAATCGGCAAATGATGGGGCAAAAGGATCTATCCAATGCCAGATAGCCATGTACAATAATACCTATGTTAATGGCGGTTTCAGAAACCACGGTGTATACGGCGCACGCTCCGGATCTGTTGAAGTTGAAAATAACTCAAGAGCGTTAGCTTACAATAACCTGATTGTTGATTGTAATTTTGGTGTGCGTATTGCCGGTGGTAACAATGTTACTGCTAAAGTTTATTTAGCCGATACTTTAAGCCATGCAGATGGCCCTATCACTAAAACTGCTTATGGTTATAATTTCTATTATGCCGATAACGTTGCTATTGCCAATCAGTTTGTACCAACAAATATTGCGCAAGCTGTTGTAACACATCCACAAGCTACCGATATACCTAATATGAAAGCATTTTTAGGTGCCGCTTACACCTTTGGTTTTAAATATGACGGTACAACATTGGTAGGCCAAAACAACCCAATGTTTGTAAACTATCCGCTTCCAAACCTGAATTTTGTAAACCAGGCATCTGTTGATGCATTTAACTTCCGCCTTCAGGCAGGTTCACCTGCTGTTGGCAAGGGCTACACCGGCTTTAGTGCTATTGCTAATGTTCCGGTTGACCCTAACTTTGGTTCAAGCGGCATAACCCCTCCGGGTAAAGATATCGGCTGCTACCAAACTGATGGTACCGGCAACCAGCATTAATAATAGTAGTAAGTAGTAAGTAGTAAGACTTCGGCGTCAGAGAGATAACATATCGCAAAGTCGCTAACTTTTAAGTTTAGCTGCTTTTGCGCTTATCTTAATCCTTGACTCTTGATTCTTAATTCTTAACTTCAATAATCATCAACAGCATGACAACCCCATTTAATGTAAATAAAACAACTAAATACATTAAATGTGGGTTGTTTTGTTTTTTGATAATTATTGCAACGGCCTGTAAAAAAACAGGTAGTAGTGTTGTGCCGGTAAAAGATACGGTGGCAACAACGCCACCGGTCACTCCGGTTGTATTCCCGTCTCCAACATACGATCCCGCATCGTTAGATACTACCAGGCTATTTAACGCGGTGCCGGTAACCAATCATCTTTTCCGGACAGATCTTGTAGAGATATCGGGCGTTGCCGCAAGCAGGTTAACCCCTGGATTGCTTTATATTCATAACGATAGCGGCAACCCAAACCAGGTTTACCTTACCGACGGAACCGGTGCCGATAAAGGAACGCTCACCTTAACCCGGGAAAGCAACCGCGATTGGGAAGATATAGCCGTAGGCCCCGGCCCGGTTGCAGGTAAAAGTTATGTATATGTTGCCGATATAGGCGATAACGATGCGAAATATAAAACAATAATGATCTACCGTTTCCCTGAACCCGATTTAACCGGAAAAACTTTACCGGTTACTTTGGATATAAATGATGTAGATAAAATTGAACTGCGTTATCCGGACGGCTCCCGTAACGCAGAGACACTGATGATTGACCCTAAAACAAAAGATATTTATATTGCCAGTAAAGAGAATAATCTTTCAAAAATTTATGTGGCCAGGTACCCCCAAAGTACCGTCGCGATAATAACGTTAACTCCTGTTGTTAAGTTGCTGTTTAACAAAGCAACCGGCGGAGATATATCTGCCGATGGTACCGAAATTTTACTGAGGAGCAAGGAGTCTATATGGTACTGGAAGTTGCCCGCGGGCCTTTCCATAACTGCCGGGCTGCTCACTAAACCGCAATATGCCCCTTACTTCAATAACGAGCCACAAGGCGAAGGTGTATGTTTTGCTGCAGACGGCTCCGGGTATTATACCAACACCGAAGTAAGGGACTATCCCGGTTCTTTAGCTACTATTTCTTTTTATAAAAGAAAATAATCCCCAATTACAAGCTCATCTTCATCATTGATTAAAACTGAAAAAATGAAGTTTTTTAAAATTTTATTTATGGCAACTATTGCTATAAACGCTTGTTGCTTAAATGCCTTTGGTCAAAAAAGCATTTCTAACGATTTGAAAATAGTCTTCATCCGCCATGCCGAGAAACCGCTTAAAGGCGATAACCTTACCTGCGAGGGTTTAAACCGGTCGTTAAAACTACCGGCTGTAATAACTGCAAAGTTTGGTATCCCGGCGTTTGTGTTTGTGCCCTCACTTGGTTTGGGCGAGGCTACCAAACATGCCCGCATGTTCCAAACTATTGTACCGCTTGCGGCCAAATACAATTTAACCATCAACAGCAGCCGTACCGAGAACGATTCGTTAGGCATGGCGGCAGATCTTAAAAGTCGTAACGGTGTTGTACTTGTTGCCTGGGAACACGGAGGTATTGCACCAATAGCAAGGGCGCTTGGTGTAAAAGAAAGTGGTTTAAAATGGCCGGATGACGATTACGACAGCATTTGGATAGTAACCTTTGATAATGGAGTTGCTGTTTTAAACAAAGATAAAGAAGGCATCGTTGCCTCAAAAGGATGCGATTTTTAACATGACGTTACTGAATGCAAGCCTGTTTCAAAATTAAGTATTACAGGTTAAATAGATGATAGTTTTCGATGAGTGAGAGGCGGGGGGGCAAAGGCCCAAACAGTTCGGTATCCCGTTAAAACAATGCATTGAGCTATTTATCCAGCTTAAACTTTATGATAACACTATTTCGGCCACGGTAATATTTCCCGGTAATAACCTCCGGTAATTTATCATGTGAATCCTGGATGTTGGCGAGTACAAAATATTCGATTTTTTGGATATATCTTGATTGGAACATCAGGTGGTTGCTTGCATCGGCGTGACCGCTGTTTGCATAATAGGTTACGCTGCCCATTTGTATCTGGCTTGAGCCGCTGAAGCCAATAGCCAGTTTAAGTTTAATTTGCCGGCCGTGTAAATTTGCCGTGTAAGTTGCGGTACGCGGCTGGGCAAACCCTAAAAAAGGTAATAAACTTAACGCCAGTATGAGTAAAGCTTTAGGCTGCATAAAATTGGTTTATAAACAATAGTACGGGCAAGGTTATGTGGAGGTTACAAAATAAATTCAAAAGTCAAAATTCAAAATGGACTGTCTGGTTGAATAATAAATAAAATACATCGTCGAATAATAAAGTTTTTCACCACTCACCACTTTCTACCTTTCGCCTTTAACCTTTCCCCTTTCACACCACCTAAATAAACATCCATTCAAACAAAAAACGACTCCGGTGTTTTAATTAATAAAAAGTATTATGTCATTTGATCAATACCACGAACCAGTAAATGAATTGTCGGCCGAAACTCGCACATTTGCAAGGATGATTGTTTCGCTTACCGAGGAGGCCGAGGCCATAAACTGGTACGAGCAACGGATAGCTGTAGAAACAGATAACGACGCCAAAGCCATTATGCAAAATGCCCAGCATGAGGAGTTTAAACATTTTGGTATGGATTTGGAATTTTTGCTGCGTAAAAAGCCCGTTTGGCGCACCACTTTAAAGGCCATCCTGTTTCAACAAGGTGATATTGTTGAATTGGGTAGCAAAGGCGAGGAGGCGGCTGAGGACTAAACTATTTTACCATGAGTAACCAACGAATAAAACTGGTACAGGGCGATATTACCAAAATTAAGGCCGATGCCATTGTAAATGCTGCCAACACATCGTTACTGGGCGGCGGGGGAGTTGACGGCGCCATCCACAGGGCGGGCGGCAAAGCCATACTGGAAGAGTGCATCCAGATTCGTAACCGACAGGGCGGCTGCAAAACCGGCGAGGCGGTAATTACTACAGGTGGTAATCTTCCGGCTAAATACGTGATCCACACGGTTGGACCGGTTTATAATAATGGCGGCAAAGGCGAGGATGGATTACTGGCTTCCGCCTATTTAAACAGCCTTAAACTGGCTGCTGAAAACCACGTGGAAACCATTGCTTTCCCTAATATCAGTACGGGTATTTACCATTTCCCTAAAAAGAAAGCGGCAACCATCGCCATAAAAACAGTACAGGATTTTCTGGCAGAGAACGACGGTATTAAAGAGGTAGTTTTTGTTTGCTTTGATGACGAAAACTGTGGTATTTACAAAGGTTTGTTGTAGCAATGTGGAATATTGTTTTAAGGTGATAAGGGATTACGCTTAAATATTTATTATGTTAGCTACATGCACCCGGTTTTAAAACAATACTTTTCTGGTAAGATTGATCTTTCTGCCGGGCACGAGGCATTGATTGACCGTTGCTTTAAGCTGAAACATGCTAAGCGGAACGAAATATTGGTACCAAAAGGCAGTGTAGCTAAAAATATTTACTTTGTGATCAAAGGCTGTCTCCGGGTTTTCCTGGTTGACGACAGCGGGAATGAGTCTACCAGGTTTTTGATATTTGAAAACAATATGGGCACCGCTTTCCCAAGTTTTATCAACGGCACGCCGTCCCTGGCTGCAATTCAAAGCCTGGAGGCATCAGAATTGCTGGTGCTAAGCCGGCACGACAGGGATCTCCTGCTAAAAGAGGTTCCCGGCTGGGAAACCATGTACCGCATAGGGCTTGAGCAGGATTATATCGCGTCTATCCAACGGATAGAGAGCCTGATCACCATGGATTCAAAAGCCCGATACCAGGTGCTGATGGATACCCGTCCGGATATCATCAGGCGTTTGCCCAACAAAATAGTGGCCGATTACCTGGGCATCTCGCAGGAAACGCTTAGCCGGCTGAAGGCCCACCGGCCCACTAAAGCCTAAGCTCCCGCGAGCTTCCAGCTCGTGGGTCGCATAGTTTCAGCTTTCAGCTGAACTTAAGCCAAAGGCTTAAACCAGATTACCCCACGAGTTCCACTAACGCTACCCTCACATGAGTTTGGCACACTTAACCAAACCAATGACTAATGACCACTGACCAATTTGATTTATTGACAATTGTCAATCTTTTTGACAACGATAAGCACTTGATTTGTACTATTAAACCATCAAAATTATGTACAGGCAAATTGTAATCTCCTTTATATTTTTACTATCAGGTAATATCGTTTTAGCGCAAACCAATATTGGCCAGCGCACTTTTCAGTTTAAAGATCAAAAGCGTAACCGCCCGGTAACAACCGAGGTTTGGTACCCCACTACTGATTCGGTAAAACAGGCTGATAAATACTTTTCGCCATTTACCCGTGTGCAAACCGTGCGCAACGGAAAACTGCCTGCGGTTAAGTTGCCGGTTATTATGCTGTCGCACGGCACCGGTGGCGGCAGGTTAACACTAGAATGGCTGGCAGCCGCGTTGGCGCAAAACGGCTTTATTGTGGCCGCTGTAGATCATTGGGGCAATACTTATGATAACAAGATAAAGCTGGAGTTTTTAAAGGCCTGGGAGCGCCCGCAGGACATTAGTTTTGCATTAACCTCGCTATTGAACGACCGGGATTTTAAGGCAATAATAGATCCCGACAGGATAGGGGCGGCCGGCTTTTCATTTGGAGGGTTTACGGTAATAGCCCTCGCAGGCGGCGAATTTGATTTTGATGTGCTGCGCAATTACTATAAAACCGCAGGCCGTAAAGAAATCGAAATTCCCGAATATCCCGGCCTTGTAAAATCGCTGGATGATAGCACGCTGTTAACCGAATCAAAACATTATCCTCCGCTGAAAGATAAGCGTATCAAAGCATTTTTCTCTATTTCGCCGGCCCTGGGCCCTGGTTTTGTAAAAAGGCAGCAGGTGAAAAACATCAGCAGTCCTGTTTATATCGTGGGTTCGCAAAGCGACACTATAGCGCCCGTAAAAACTAACGCCATCCATTACCACCAATTGATAAAAGGATCGCAGCTGTACATTAACCCCGGCAAAACCGGGCATTATGTAATGTTGTCAGAAGCCATCGAACCTGTAAAAAAGGAAGCACCTGTGCTATTCGCCGATGATCACACTGTTAACAGGCATGCCGTGCACCTGAAGATGGATAGTTTGGCTATAGCGTTTTTTAGGAAGACATTAAGCCCCCCGGCCCCCTGAAGGCGGAGTAAAACTTATAGGTGATTTGTGGAGCTTATATACACTCCCTCAATTGTTATTAAATGGAAGAATTATGAACCATTTAAATATCGAACCCCGAATGTCCAATAACGAATAATGAAAGAAAACTTCGGTGTTGGAGATTCAAAATTCATTATTCGATATTATCGGTACTTCTGGTTTGCTTAACTAATGCTATTGAACACTCCCCCTTCAGGGGGCCGGGGGGCATTGTAACAGCTTGGTGATATATTCCCGGCATTACTATATTCTCCTATATTTGAAATACAAACCGCAATTCATCTACATGAGAAAAAAGTATTACCTGCCGCGCATTTGCGTGGTAACGGCAATGGCTGCCGGGCTTACCTTATCAGCATCAGCACAACAAAAAAATATTTATCATAAAGGCTGGATAGACTTTAATAAAAATGGTAAAATGGATGTGTTTGAAGACCCATCTCAAACCATTGATAAGCGCGTTGCCGATTTACTAAGCCAGATGACCGTTGACGAAAAAACATGCCAGATGGCCACGCTATATGGTTATAAACGGGTACTCAAAGAGGAAATGCCTGTCGCCAACTGGAAAAACGAGATCTGGAAGGATGGCATAGCCAATATAGATGAAGAACTAAATAACCTTACATCGCATACAGATGATGCGCCTACGCAATATTCGTTCCCCTTTAGCAAACATGCTTCGGCAATTAATACCGTGCAAAAATGGTTTGTTGAAGAAACCCGAATGGGTATCCCGGTTGATTTTACCAACGAAGGGATCCATGGCCTGAATCATGACCGCGCCACGCCTTTACCGGCGCCTATCAGCATTGGCAGTACTTTTGATAAACAACTGGTACGCCAGGCAGGCCAAACCGTAGGCCGCGAAGCCAAAGCTTTGGGCTATACCAACGTATATGCCCCCATACTTGACCCCGCCCGCGACCAGCGCTGGGGCCGCGTGGTTGAGTGTTATGGTGAAGACCCCTTTCATATTGCCGAAATGGGCAAACAAATGGTTGTGGGTATACAGGAGGAAGGTGTTGCCTCAACCCTTAAACACTTCGCGGTATACAGTGTACCCAAAGGTGGCCGCGATGGTGCAGCGCGTACCGATCCGCATGTGGCACCAAGGGAAATGCACCAGGTTTATTTATACCCTTTTCGCCGGGTTATCCAGGAAGCGCACCCTATGGGGGTAATGAGTAGTTACAATGATTGGGATGGCGTGCCTGTAACCGGTAGTTACTACTTTTTAACACAATTACTGCGCCAGCAATTTGGCTTTAATGGTTATGTAGTGAGCGATAGCGAAGCGGTTGAATACCTTTATTCTAAGCACCATGTAGCGGCCGATTATAAAGAAGCTGTGAGGCAGGCGGTTGAGGCGGGCCTTAATGTGCGCACCAATTTTACCATGCCGCAAACCTTTATTTTGCCGCTGCGCGAGCTGATTAAAGAAAACAAGATTTCGATGAAGGTAATAGACTCGCGGGTGGGGGATGTGTTGCGTGTAAAATTCCGCCTTGGTTTGTTTGATAGCCCGTATGTTAAAGACCCGAAGGCTGCCGATAAAGTTGTACATACCACCGATGACGCCGCCATGTCGCTCAAAATGAACCGCGAATCGATGGTGTTGTTGAAAAATGAAGGCGGCTTGCTGCCTTTGGATAAAAAGAGATATCCCCGGATATTAGTTACCGGCCCATTGGCTAAAGAAACCAATTATGCCATCAGCCGTTACGGCCCCTCGCATAACCCGGTTACCAGTGTTTACGATGGGCTGGTCAATTATATGGGCAACGATGGTGTAATTGTATATGCCAAAGGTTGCGACATGATAGATGCCACCTGGCCCGAGAGCGAGATTATTGAAACGCCGCTTACTCATCAGGAACAAATAGAAATTGATAACGCCGTAAACCAGGCCAAAAATGTGGATGTAGTTATAGCCGTTGTAGGCGAAGATGTAGATAGGGTAGGCGAAAGCCTATCGCGCACCGGCTTAAACCTTCCCGGCAGGCAATTGAAGCTGATACAGGCCTTACAGGCTACCGGCAAGCCCGTGGTTATGGTAATGATAAATGGGCAGCCGCTTACCATCAACTGGGAAAATAAATATGTGCCGGCTATTTTAGAGGCCTGGTTCCCGAGTGTGCAAAGCGGGCAGGTAATAACCGAAACGTTGTTTGGTGATAATAACCCGGGTGGTAAGCTGCCCATCACTTTCCCAAAAACCACAGGGCAAATTGAATTCAACTTTCCGTTTAAGCCCAATGCCCAGGCAGGGCAGGGCGGTCCCAACAGCTGGGGTAAAACCAGTGTAAACGGCGCTTTGTATCCATTTGGTTATGGCTTAAGTTATACCACATTTGAATACAGCAACCTGGTAGTATCGCCTGAGCAGGAGAATTCCCAGGGCGATGTACAGGTAAGCGTGGATGTAACCAACACAGGCGCCCGCGCCGGCGACGATGTGGTACAACTATACCTGAAAGACGAAGTAAGCAGTGTAACCACCTACGAGTATGATTTGCGCGGTTTTGAACGTGTAAATCTTAAACCCGGCGAAAAAAGAACGGTACAGTTTACCCTGCACCCCGATGACCTGGCCCTGCTGGATAAAAATATGAACTGGACAGTTGAACCAGGCAAATTTATGGTGATGATAGGCAGTTCATCGGAAGATATTAAGCTGAAAAAAGAATTTGAGGTAAAGTAAACGACTTTAAATAACCAATTAGTGAAAGACTTGCGAACAATAAATTTCGATTTCGCTGATTTGACATTAGTTCTTTCCGACTCCCGGGTCTTACTAAAATCTCATTTTAGTGCAAGGTGTGGCGCGTTTAAATGCGGGCGGCTGACTGATGAGAAGGGATGGGATGAGGCAGTTTTTAGCATTAAAGTGTGTGTACCGGTACGGGGTGAAACACCCTGGTACGGGGTGTACACAACCGGTGGTTAATATTTTTAACCTAAACGGGGTTTTTAACCGAAAAAACAGTCTTATGCTCGACCGGTAATCCGCGCTTAAAAATAAAATGAAAGGTTTGCGAAGTTTAATAATCGCAAACCTTTTTTGTAATATTGATATATGATTGAAGATTTATACCTGGGCGACTCATGGATCTCACTCGAGTTTTCGACGGACGGAGGTTTGCCTGTTTTTGTAAAATTTAGGCCTTACCTGCAAAATTTTATTGATACCGGTTTTTATAACCACCGGATGGATGTGATTTGGTCATATAATTCGCCCAATGAAACTTTGCTGCCGCACGAAATAGATCTTGACCTGATGGAGCAGGTTGAGGAAGCGCTTGCAGATATTTTGGAAGAGGATAATCAAACTATCCTGGCGTTTTCATTTACCGGCGAAAATGAACGATGGTGGGCATGGTATACTACTGATGTTGATATAGCAGGCGAACGCCTGAACGTGGCATTGGCAGGCTTTGATGAATTACCAATCAGTATTACCGCCAATACCGACCCGGACTGGGACGAGTATAACGGTGTGCTGGAAGATTTTGCCGAATAGCTTTTAATAACCTCACATGAAAATACCTACTATTACCGGTATTATAGACAGGCGCATATTGATTAACTTTGCAGTCGATCCTGATATTGCCAAATTAATAGTTCCGGCCCCGTTTAGTCCTAAAATTGTTAATGGTAAAGCCATTGTGGGTATTTGCCTTATCCGGTTAAAAGATGTAAGGCCTAAAGGAATGCCCGCTTTTGTTGGGGTGGGTTCCGAAAACGGCGCGCACCGCATTGCTGTTGAATGGCAGGAAGATGGTGAAATTAAAGAAGGTGTTTACATTCCCCGGAGGGATACTTCATCCCGTTTCAACACTATTGTTGGTGGCAGGATATTTCCGGGCAGGCATTATCACGCTAAATTTGATGTTGATGAGCATAATAGTAACTATCATGTAGCTTTTGAAAGTTCGGATGGTACCACTATTAGCGTAGATGCTAAAATTGCTGATACTTTTAACAAAGATTCTGTTTTTAAGGATTTAGATGCCGCATCCGACTTTTTTAAGGCCGGGGCTATGGGCTATTCGCCAAATGGCGATAAATATGAAGGCTTGTTGCTGCATACAGAAAAGTGGAAGGTAGAAGCCCTTGAGGTAAGCAAAGTATCATCAAGCTTTTTTGAGGATGAAGCTATTTTTCCAAAAGGGACTATTGTGTTTGATAATGCGCTGTTGATGACTAATATACAGCACGATTGGTATTCAAAGCCCGATAAGGCGGTTGTAAATAACTGACCATGCCTGTAATCATTTTCCGTAAGATAAAATTTGATGCGCTGGTTATTATTATATCATTGCTGGTAAGCGGCACCTATATTTTAGATAGGGTAGTGCTGTTTTTTTTAAGGGCCTATTTGCGTAACCACTCTGATTCCCATTTCGCGACAAAAAACAAGGTGCAGGCAGATGTAACCGGAATTGCTTACTGGGCAATGTTTATAGAAAGCTACTACCTTTTTGTGTTCCATTTATTGGTACTAACAGCTGTATTGCTGGTTTTTTACCACAAACAGTTAAAATTGTATAAACGCGAACTGCTTTGGGCTTACCTCATCATTGTAGTTTGCAATATTGGGTATTTTGCCGTTGCAAGATTATTTGTTAAACATTAAACAGCGCATCATGAGCACATCAAACCAACAAATTATACCTATGCTGGCCTACGAGGATGGCATAGCGGCAATGGAATGGCTTTGCAAGGTTTTTGGTTTTACCGAGGTAACCCGCATGACTGATGAGCAAGGCCGGCTGAGTCATGGCGAAATAGCCATGGGCGAAAGCCTGGTAATGATGGCCGAGCCCACGCCAGATTACCAAAGCCCAAAGCATCATGCGCAAAATTGTGCTATAGCTGCCAAAGCTTACGAGGTGCCCTACGTTATTAACGGAGTTTTGGTTTATGTGGATGACATAACCCTGCATTATGAACACGCTAAAAGCAACGGCGCTACCATATTATCTGTACCGGAAGAAGGTTACCCCGGCACCCGTTACCGCGCTGCCGATCTGGAAGGGCAGCGCTGGATGTTTATGCAGAAGTAAATTTTAAAATGAACGAAATTTATAACCTGGAATATTGGCAATTAGATAGGGTCGTTTCAAACTCGGTACGTTTTGCGACAGTTAAAATCAATTTAGTTTATCCTTAAAGTAAATTAGCAACCCCACAATGTAGATATGCTGGATGTGGAAGCTGAATACCAAAAACAATTTGCTATATAAATAGAGTATATCGGTCAATTAGTCCAATTAAGCTCTATTATGTAATTTACTTTGTAATTAAAAGTACTTTTAATATTATTGCATAAATATTCAATTGTTATGGCAGCAGCGGGGCACTTTATTTTCGAGTTATTTAAAATAGCTATCCTGAGTTTTATTTACAGCGTTTTGCTGGGGATATTGCACTTGATTTTTTTGACTGCAAAAGGAATTAACCCCGTGTTTGGTAAACAAACATTTAACCGGCTGTTTAACATTGTTTATGCATCGCTGTTTGTGTTTTCATTTACCTATTATGGCAATCACGGCCTTGGCGATGCGGATAATATTCCGCTTGGATACGGCGAGACCATGCAGGCGGGCGATTTGCTGCCCTATTTTTGCCCGAAGGGAAAAAATCAGGTGGCTGTGAAAAATTACTTGGTGAGGGGTGACAAATTGTGCGCCACCACCTATTATGGCGTAATGGTGTACAACCTTAACACCAAACAGCTAAAAGATTTTAACAGCGATGAGCAATACAATGCATATGCAGAAAACCATGATTTACCGCCAACCGGCCAAATGCTCGGATTTGAGCAACAATACAACGAGTACTGGAGCGGATGGCGTTTTTGGTTATTACCTTAAGCCAGGTATAAGGGTCACGATTTAATCAATCAATTAGTCAATAAATTCGTAATGCGTTTTAAACAACATTTTAAAAAAACACGATTGATTTTTTGGGCTGTTGTGCTTGCTACCATCTCAGGTTGTTTCCAGATTTTTGGGCCCGGCCCGGCCACATTTGTCAAAAAATCAATTAATCCCTCGAAAACTACACAGGCCATCTTGTTTTGGAAAGGCGGCAATGCCACATCAGGTAATTCATTACAGGTATCTGTTAAAGATGCCGGCGATGATTTGGATAAAGAAGAAATGGGCAATATTTTTACTGTTGATAATGATCATGGTAAGGCCTGGCTTAACCCCAATGCTATCAGGTTGATTTGGACATCTGACAGACAGCTCAACATCGAATACGACGTAAACCTGCGAACTTTTATACAGGTTAAACGTTTTAATGATGACACCATTGTTTACCGGACATTTAAACCGGTGATTCCTACAAATCACATGGATTAATTTATTTATTATCAATTCATTACTTTTACCCAATTAATCAAGCCGTTAAAAACCGTAATAAATACAGTTGTTATATTGTACTTTATTTATAATTTTATAAACTTTAATTACTTAGGCATAGCCTTTTAAAAACTTTAACTCTTATATTGTTGAATGGAACTCGAAAATAAAGGTGTGAAGGGCAGTCAGCTTAAAAATATGATCATCAAAAGGCTTTATTTTAATAAAGCGATGTCATGTGCGGGACTGAGCGACTTGTTTGATAAAAGCATTCCGTCAATAGCCAAGGCCATCAATGAACTGATGCATGAAGGCTTCGTGGTTGAGCATGGGTACGCCCCTTCAAGCGGTGGCCGCCGCCCGCTCATGTATTCTGTTAAGGCCAATGCCATGTATATACTGGCCGTGGCACTCGATCAGCTTACTGCACGCATCCAGTTGTTCGATTTGCAAAATAGCCCCGTGGCCGATATGCTTACTTTTGAGCTCAAACTGCTCAACAACCCCAATGCGCTAACTATACTTACCAACCAGATTAATAGCTATATCAAAACATCGGGTGTAGCCAAGGGCAAAATTGCGGGCATCGGTATCGGTATGCCTGGCTTTATCAATGTAACCCAAGGCATTAATTATACTTACCTTGACGCCAACGGCAGCCTTACCGCTTACCTTACCGAACATACCGGTATTACCACCTATATTGATAACGATTCGAGCCTGATAGCGCTTGCCGAGCAAAAGTTTGGTATAGCAAAGGCGCAAACCGAAGTAATGGTAATTAACCTGGGCTGGGGTATTGGTTTAGGGATGATCGTGAACGGGAAATTGTTCCGCGGCCACACTGGTTTTGCGGGGGAGTTAAGCCATATCCCGCTATCGGAAGATGGCTCATTATGCGAGTGCGGTAAACGCGGTTGCCTGGAGGCCGAAGCATCAATGCTGGTGGTGGCCCGTAAAGCCATCGAGGGTATTCAGCAAGGCCGCATAACCAGTTTAAAACACAATACCAACGATCACTCCAAACTTATGGGCGATGCCCTGCTGGATGCTGCCAATAATGGCGACCAGTTTGCTATAGAATTGCTATCAGATGCCGGTTACAAAATAGGGAAGGCCCTGGCTATCCTTATCCATATCATGAACCCGGCTATTATCGTACTAAGCGGCCGCGGAGCAAAAGTTGCCAAAATATTGATGGCGCCCATACAACAGGCCCTGCACAAATACTGTATCCCCCGTTTATCTGCCGGTACCGAATTACTGGTATCCGAACTCGGCTTTGATGCCGAACTGATTGGCGCCGCAGTATTGGTGATGGAAAATTTTGATAAATCCGTGAAGGCAAAAGTGGCGAAGGCTGTTGCCTGATGTGCAGATTTCAGATTTCAAATGTGCAGATGTTAGATTTGTATATCGGAAAATACTAAATGTTCTTGCGATTCGGAAATTAAGCGTTAGGGGTAGCAGCGGATACAGGCCTGCGCCTAAGGCCATGTGCACGTATGAGCGGATGACCCGGGCCGCAGGCAACGCCCAACATCTAAAATCATCGCTTTTTCATCTGCACATCTGAAATCTGCACATCTACAAGAACACCCTCCCCGAATATTCCATTGCTTCCCGGAATTTGTCCATATTAAGCCCTGTGGGCTCTTTTTTGCTTTCAAGGTATCCTATTAGGTTTTCGGTAGCAATGTTGCCTGTAAGGTCATCTGCGGCCATGGGGCAGCCGCCGTAGCCTTTAATGGCAGTGTCAAACCTTTTGCAGCCGCTTTGGTAAGCAGCTTCTATTTTGGGTTGCCAGGTATCAGGTGTGCTGTGCAGGTGGATGCCGAATTCGGCATTTGGAAATGCCAGGCAGAGTTCGGGATAAATGCTCCTGATCTGGTCAGCTTCCGAAATGCCGATAGTATCGGCCAGGGCTATGTTATTAATTCCTTCTTTTACCAGTTTTTTTGTCCATTCATGAATAATGCCGGTGTTCCATTCGTCGCCGTAGGGGTTACCAAACCCCATAGATAGGTAAACAAGCAGTTTTTTATTACTGGCTACGGATAATTCCTGCATCCGTTTTACATTGTCGAAAGCCTGGGATAGGGTAGTATTGGTATTGCGTAGCTGAAATGTTTCTGAAATTGAAAACGGATAGCCCAGGTAAGTTATTTCCGGGTGCTTTGTAGCTTCCTCGGCACCACGGTAATTGGCAATAATGGCCAATAGTTTTGACTGTGTATTGCTTAAATCTAATTTACTTAACACCTCGGCAGTGTCCTGTAATTGCGGAATGGCTTTTGCCGACACAAAACTTCCGAAATCAATAGTATCAAAGCCCACCTGCAAGAGCAGGTTGATATAAGCTGCCTTTACATCGGTAGGGATAAAATGCACTATCCCCTGCATAGCATCGCGGGGGCACTCAGTTATTTTTATAGTCATTGATTGGTGAGTTGTGAATGGTGAGCAGTGAGTAGTTAATTGATTGTTAAATTTGCCCTTTTATATGCAAGCTTAAAACTTTTATTAATAATTATCAACTCGCCCATTCACCACTCACAATTCACCACTCACTAATCTACCGTCTCCGGCAAATGCTGTTCGTTGGTTAGTCCTTCACGTTCAAACTTGCGGATAATGAGCCTGGTGCCGCCGTTGTAGTTAATATAGCTGGATACCCAGTTGATGAAAACAATTACCTTGTTACGGCCACCCAAAAGCGATATCAGGTGCACAAACATCCAAACCAGCCATGCAAAAAATCCCTGGAACCTGATCTTACCTAAATCGGCGACGGCCTTGTTGCGGCCAATGGTAGCTAACGATCCTTTGTCGAAATATTTAAACGGAGTGGTAGGCTCATGGTTAATGAGCTGCATAATGGTTTTGCCCACATGCGCCCCCATTTGTATAGCTACCTGTGCCACACCGGGATGTCCTTTAGGGGTTTCGTCGGTTATCATGGCTGCCACATCGCCAATGGCGAAGATGTTTTCGGTACCCACCATGCGGCAAATGTTGTCAACCTTTATCCTGTTACCACGTTCAATATTGCCTTTTTCGATGCCTTCGGGTACCACGCCCATAACCCCGGCGCTCCAGATCACGTTTTTGGTGCGGATGGTTTTGCCACCCTCAAATTTTATCTCCTTACCGTCATAGCTTTCTACCTTTACACCTAACAATACTTCTACGCCCATTTTGGTAAGGAAATCTTTGGCCGCATTTGACGCTTGATCCGAGAATGGCCCCAGCACCTTTGGCAAAAAATCTACCAGGTAAACCTTCATATCCTCTTTTTTAAGTTCGGGATAATCTTTGGTCAGCACATGGTTTCGCAGTTCGGCTAATGAGCCCGAAAGCTCAACGCCGGTAGGGCCGGCACCTACCAACACAAACGTGAGCAGTGCTTCGCGCTCATCTTTAGATGTTTTAAGCAGGGCTTCTTCAATGTTCTGGAGTACAGAGTATCGTAAGTTTAATGCCTCCGGGATTGACTTCATCGGCATCGAAAACTTTTCGATATCGTGATTGCCAAAAAAGTTGGTGGTTGATCCGGTGGCAATCACGAGGTAATCATAAGCTATCGGGCCAATGGTGGTATCAATGGTATTGTTTTCGGCATTTACCTTTAATACCTCGGCTATTCTGAAACGGAAATTTTTTTGGCCCGAAAAGTTTTTACGCAGGGAGAAGGCGATCGATTCGGATTCCAGGCCTCCCATGGCTACCTGGTATAACAATGGTTGAAAAGTGTGGTAATTATGCTTATCAAGCATCAGCACGTCAACAGGCTTATCTGCCAGTTTTTTGGCTACCTGCAAGCCGCCAAAGCCACCACCAACTATTACTACTAAAGGGAATTTTGAACTATCTGATGTGTTCATGTGAGGGGTTATTTGTGTTCCTGTTTTAAAGTGCAAGCTTTGCACTTCTGTCTGTTTTGGCAGACGCGAAGGGGCGTCTGTCTATTTTATAGCCAACAGCACAATACCCATGCCGATGGCAATGTTTGTTATTGTTTTATGATGCAATTATACTTCATTGTAACCAATCTGCAACCCCATCCGTCGGCCTTTTTTGGTTGGGGTAGGGCTAAAAAAAAGGCCCCAAATGTTCTTTGGAGCCTTTTAAATAATGTCAGATTATTTTATTTCAGGTCTTTTTTTCCAAAGTCAACTATCACCGGTGTTGCCACGCAGATAGACGAGTATGTACCGAAAATAACCCCGATTAATAATGCGAACGAGAAGCCTTTGATAACATCGCCACCAAATATAAACAACACAATCAGTACGAAGATTACCGTTAATGCGGTAATAATGGTACGGCTTAATGTACTGTTGATAGCGCGGTTAATAACATCTTCCGTTTGTTCATCTTTTGTTTTATGGTCAAGGAACTCGCGGATCCTGTCAAACACCACTACGGTATCGTTAATAGAGTAACCGATTACCGTTAAGATAGCGGCGATGAACGCCTGGTCGATATCCAGCGAGAATGGTAATATGCCATTGAATAACGAGAAGAAGGATAATACCAGCAATGCATCATGCGCTGTTGCAACCATCGCGCCCAAGCTAAACTGCCATTTACGGAAACGGATAAAGATGTATGCCGAGATCACGAGGATGGCTATCAATACTGTGTAAACAGCCGATGTTTTTAATTCCTCGGCAATGGTAGCACTCACTTTTGATTGCCCCTGGATATCGCTATCGCTTATTTTAGTTTCTGGTTTGGTTGCCAGTGCTTCAATCAACGTTTTTCTTACCTGTACATCAACCGCAGGGGTATTTTGCTGGATAAGGTAATTTGTAGTGATGCTGATTTTATCGGCATTTACAGTTTTAACCTCGGTACCGCGACCTAATAAAGATGGATCAACAACGCTGTGAATTTGTTCGGTTGTTATGTTTTTATTAGGGAATGTAATTATAAAGTTACGGCCGCCCTCAAAATCAACACCGTAGCTAAAGCCACGCACAAATATCGAAATAATACCGGCAATTATAAACGTACCTGAGAAAATGTAAAACTTGAAGCGATTTTTAACAAACGCGTAGTTAGCATTTTTGAAGGTATGTGAACTCCATGGGTTGCTGAATTTAATATCCCAGCCTTTTTCAAGCATCCACTCAAATATAACCCTTGAGATTAACAGCGAACAGAACAATGAAGTGATAATACCAATCATCAAGGTAGTTGCAAAACCCTGGATAGGGCCCGAACCGAAGATGAACAGGATTAAACCAGTAAGGAACGTACTGATCTGTGAATCAAGAATAGACGGCAGCGCGTGTTTGAAACCATCGGCTATAGCTATTTTTAATGATTTACCCAAAGCAAGCTCTTCACGTACACGCTCGTACACCAACACGTTGGCATCTACCGCTATACCTAAGGTAAGTACGATACCCGCTACACCAGGTACGGTTAACACCGCACCCAAGCTGGTTAAAACACCCATCAGGAAAAATATGTTGATGATAACCGCAACCACCGCAACGGTACCTGCACGGTTATAGTAAGCAATCATGAAAACAAGTACTACTACCAAACCCAGTACGCATGATAGCAAACTGGCGGCGATAGCTTGTTTACCTAACGATGGACCTACAACATCTTCGGATACGATGTGTGCAGGAGCAGGTAAACGACCGGCCTTTAACACGTTGGCCAAATCCCTCGTATCTTCCTGTGTAAAGCTACCTTCAATGGATGATACACCACCCGAAATTTCGTTTTGAACGTTAGGGGCCGAGTATACGTTATCATCCAGTACAATGGCAATAGCTCGCTTGTTAGTTGCAGCTGCCGCCTCGGCAGTAACGGCACGCCATTTTTGGGCACCTTCCGAGTTCATGATCATTACAACCTCAGGGCTGCCTTTTTGGTTAACATCGGCCCTTGCATCGGTAATTACAGCACCAGAAAGTACCGGACCGTTTTCGGCGCCGCTTAATTTAATGGCGTATAATGCAAAAGCTTTTTGTTTAGCATCCTTCATCGGCTTTACATCCCAAAGGAATTTCATATTGCGTGGGATAGCTGATTGGGCAAGTTTGCTATGCAGATAGCTATTAACCTTGGCGGTATCTTTTAACAAAGCATAACCAACAACAGGACCGATACCTAATTGCTGCTGACCGTTTTGACCCGGATATAGGTTTAACGACATTACAGACAATAACGGATGTTGCGCAGCTAATTGCGATTTGCCGGCCAAAGCATTTGCCGAAGTATCTTTTTCAGCACTTTTTTGAACCTTGCTTAACAACGATCCTGCTTTTTTAGCAGTATCGGTTTTAGCGGCGGCGGTTGCTGTAGCTGGTGTTTTTGTGGAATCGGCTTTAGCGGCAGTTTTGTTTTTGGCACCAAGCAGGTTATCAACGGCTATAATGGTTTGGTAAGCTTCGCTGTTATCAAATGTTTGATAAAATTCCAGCTTTGCAGTTCCTGATAACAGTTTACGAACGCGATCGGGTTCTTTAACACCAGGCAGCTCAATCAGGATGCGGTTTGAACTTGCCTCTAACTGAATGTTAGGCTGGGTTACGCCAAACTGGTTGATACGGGTATTTAAAACCGTGAACGATTGTTTTACGGCGGTGCTGGCCAAATCCCTCAGATAAGCTTCAACTTCGCTGTTGGTGGCGTTGAACTTTAAGTGGTCCTGGTTATCTTTTGTTGAAAAGATAGCGGCCAGTTTACCATCCGGATTCAATTTCTCATACTCGCTTACAAACAGCGCGATATAATCTTTCTGGCTGGTTTTAGCGTCAGCCTGCAGTTTATCGGCGTTTGCCAAAGCCTGGTTGAATGTTGCATCGGGGTTGTCGTTCGAAATTTTGCGTACCAGCTCATCAAGCTGTATCTGCATCGTAACGTTCATACCACCTTTAAGGTCCAAACCTAATGCAAGTTCCCTTTGCAGTACAAAAGCGTAAGTGTGTTTGAATATCGGATATACCGGTTGTGTAGACATTGAGTCCAGGTAAGCCTTCTCTTTTTCAGCATTCCCCTTTGCGTATGCCTTGGCATCACTCTCAACTTTTTGGGCCACCCATGTAAAAGACAGCTGGTAGATACACACAACTGCCAGCAGAATGGCGAAAAATTTAATAACCCCTTTACCTTGCATCGAATTTGTAATATGTAATTAATTAGTTTATAAGCTATTTTTAATAAGACGGCAAATCTAATAAAATTTCGCAAGCAGAAAATTTTAAATTAAAACAAATTGATGACAAAAAATGTTAGCGACGTTCCAGTGTGATAAACGAATAGCTATACTTGTTTTTGTCATCAGGCTCAAAATTTTCACGTTGCGTTTCCTGCCAGTCCTCGGTGTTTAACTCAGGGAAAAAGGTATCTCCTTCAAATTCCTGGTCAATTATGGTGAGATATATGCGGCCTGTTAGCGGGATGGCCTGCCTGTAAATTTCGGCACCACCTACAATAAATACTTCATCCTCCCCGGCACAAAGCGCTAATGCCGCTTCAATTGATTTTACAACTTCGCACCCTTCAATGCTGATATCCTGGCGGGTAATTACAATGTTGCGCCGCCTGGGCAATGGTTTACCTACCGAATCAAATGTTTTGCGGCCCATGATAACGGTATGCCCGGTGGTAACCTCTTTAAAATGCTTCAGGTCGTTTGGTAAATACCAAAGTAATTTATTGTCTTTGCCTATTGCACGGTTTTTGGCGATAGCCACTATGATAGATGTAATCATTAGTTCATTTGTTCACCGGTTCATCAGATGAACCAGATAATTATAAGATCGTCATTGCGAGGTACGAAGCAATCCTCGATACGTTAAGTCCCACATAGTTCGGGATTGCTTCGTACCTCGCAATGACGGTAGTTTAGGAAATTTATTTATATTTCGTTGCACGCGTCATAAGGTCAGCAAATTCTGAGAATTATTTAAATTTTGAAAATCCTGATTCAGACATTATCATTTGGCTAAGCGCTCCAATAAACCTTTATCCTCGCTCATGATCTTTTTTAAATTATTATTGAGGGTTGATTGATCAAACGGATGTGTTTGAAATTGCTTCACAAAATTTAAAACATCGGCTAATGCCGTTTCTGGCATATCATTCAATGCTTTTTGTATTTCTTCTTTTATCTGAACCGCAGTCATAGTCAAATCTACAAATTTTTAATTTCTCAATCCATCCAAACAATCCCACGCCTCAAAAATTCTCACCAATGACCAATGACCAATGACCAATGACCAATGACTATACCGCCACCACACCCTTAATATGCGGATGCGGGTCATAATTTTCCAACGTGAAGTCTTCAAATTTAAAGCTGAAAATATCCTTCACGTCCGGGTTAATTTTCATAGTTGGCAGCGGGCGGGGTTCGCGGCTCAATTGCAGGTTAACCTGTTCCAGGTGATTGTTGTACAGGTGGGCATCGCCAAGAGTGTGGATAAAATCGCCATAATCCAGGTCGCATACCTGTGCTACCATCATGGTGAGCAGGGCGTATGATGCGATGTTGAAAGGCACACCTAAAAATATATCGGCACTGCGCTGGTATAACTGGCAGGATAATTTTCCTTTAGTTTCGCCTTTCGCTTTATCAGCGGGCTCCACATAAAACTGGAACAGGCTATGGCAAGGTGGCAAAGCCATCTGGTTTACTTCTGCTACGTTCCATGCAGAAACAATCATGCGGCGCGAATCCGGATTGTTTTTAATTTGGTTAACTACCTGGGCTATTTGGTCAATATGGCCGCCATCAGGTGTTGGCCAGCTTCGCCATTGCACACCGTATACAGGGCCAAGGTTGCCGTCGGCATCGGCCCATTCGTCCCAAATGCGTACGCCGTTTTCTTTGAGGTAACGGATATTGCTGTCGCCGCTTAAAAACCATATCAACTCATGGATGATTGATTTAAGGTGCAGCTTTTTAGTGGTCACCATCGGGAAACCATCTTTAAGGTTGAAACGCATCTGGTAGCCAAACACACTTACTGTACCGGTACCAGTCCTGTCGTGCTTTTGCGCGCCGGTTTCCAATACATGCTTCATCAAATCGAGATACTGTTTCATTTTTTAGTTCATTAGTTCAGTGGTTCATTAGTTCATTGGTTTTGTCTGGTGGTTTGCTGTGGCGTTCGTTTGGTATAATCGGGTTAAAAAAATGGCTATTTAAAAATCAACCATGCAAATTAAACGCTGTGCTACCAATGAACTAATGAACCAGTAAACCAATGAACCAACCACAAAGAAAAATAATCTGTGTTAACTATCCTAAATATGTGTAAAAATACACGTTTGTTAATCATTCCAAATCAATAGGAAGATAATAACTTTGCTGCGTGACAATTATGTCCTTTTTAATTTTACGACGAGGCGGGGTAGGCTGGGGATTTATCAAAAGTTTATAACAACTCACATAGTCAACCCAATCAACCACTCACTAAAAATATGATCCTTTTTCCCAACGCAAAAATAAACATAGGCCTTAATATTACCGAACGCCGCCCGGATGGTTATCATAACCTGGAAACTATTTTTTATCCTATTGCCATAAAAGATGCGCTGGAAGTGGTTGTAAGTGATGAGCTTACTTTTTCCTCATCGGGGCTTGATATTCCGGGCAGGGTCGAGGATAATCTTTGCTTAAAAGGCTATCACATGCTTAAAAAAGACTTTGATTTACCGCCGGTTAGCATTCATCTGCATAAAAACATTCCGATAGGGGCCGGGTTGGGCGGAGGATCGGCTGACGCGGCTTTTTTTATCAGGCTGATGAATGAGCAGTTTAACCTTTGCCTTTCGGTAGATGAAATGACTGACTATGCCCGGCGCCTGGGGGCCGATTGCGCCTTTTTTATCGAAAATAAACCCGTGTTTGCGTTTGAGCGGGGAGACGAATTTGAAACAATAAAACTCGACTTATCGGCTTACAAAATTGTACTGGTAATGCCCGATATTCATATTTCTACTTCAGAGGCCTTCAGCGGTATTAAACCAACGCCTGTTAAAGATTCCCTGCTGGAACTGATTAGCGAACCCATAACCGAATGGAAAAAAAATATCAAAAACGATTTTGAAACCTCCATTTTTAAAAATCATATCGAGATTCGCGGCGTTAAAGCTGCCCTTTATGAGGCCGGTGCAATTTATGCCAGCATGAGTGGCAGCGGGGCCTCTGTATTCGGAATATTTGACCACACACCCGATCTGGGGTTTTTAGAGGCGGATAATGAAGTGTTTTATTTATGATTTAAATAGATAGGAATCAAGGGTTTTTTTCTGACTCTTGATTCCTATCTATACCTTTTAAAGTACTATCCGCCTGCCTTCTTTTATCGATCTTTTGGCTGCATCCAATATCTGCATCACTATCATATTATATCTTAATGACGACCGGTCGTTATGCGATTTAATGGGGTTTTTAAGGGCGGCCGTAAAATAGGGCACAGGCGCATCGGCGGGTGCGGGCAAAGCCGGCGCCTTAAAGCTGCGCACACTGTTGTTAACTCTTACTTCAACGCTATCTTTATCAAAGGTGTGGATATAGCCTTTGGCGCCAAATATCTCCATGTCTTTGATGCCGTATGGCCAGTTCCATGATGCTTCTATCATGCCGGTGGCGTTAGGGTATTCAACAATAATGGTGGCATCGTCTTCAACCTTAGGGTATACCGATGGTTTGTAATGCCTGGCCACCGCAGTAACTGCTATTGGCCTTTGCCCCTGCATCAGCCAGGTCATCATATTGGCGCCGTAGCAGCCAAAATCGTTTAGCGCACCGGCGCCGTTAAGTATGGGATCTGTTAGCCAGGCCAAAAAATCTTCGCTGCAACCAATCTCGCGCGGACCCTGGTGGCCATCATGAAACACCATTTTACGGATCATTCCCACACTATCTGCCCGTACAGTATTATAGGCATCTTGTACCGATGGGTACCAGGTAGTTTCATAATTGGTAAGCAGGTTGATGTAGTATTTAAGAGCCAGGAACTCCATACGCCGGGCTTGTTCAAGCGTGGCGGCCAAAGGTTTCTCAACCATTACCGAAATGTGCAGCGGTGCGCAGGTTTCTACCACATCTATATGTTTGCCAACCGCATTGTAACCTAAAACTATTACTGGTTTGCGGGCGAGGCACATGGTTTTTAAATCTTCAAAAAACAACGAATCGGGTACGCCATACATTTTGCCATATTTGGCCCACAGTTTTTTATCGGGTTCGGCAATGCCAACAATATTAACGTTGCCGTTGCGGTATTCGTTTAGGATCAGGTGTATATGGTCGTGGTTTAGGCCGGCTATGCCCACTTTTGGCCCGGTGGCTATTTTTTTCACCGGGACGGTGTCCTTTTTTATTAATGTGGTATCCTTTCCAAGCTTTTTTGCTGTATCTGGAGGCAAGGCTTCGGGCTTATTGGGCACCATAGGTGTAGTAGGAGTGGGAATGGTTGTTTGCGCCAGGGTAATACCTGCGCAATTAACAAAAAGCAGGGTTAAAAATAATTTAGCCCCGTGTTTAAAATATGTTTTCATAGTAGTAGATAGAAAATTGTTCACAAACTTATTAAAGCCCCCTCTAAATCTCCCCCGGAAGGGGAGACTTTAGCTTCACCTCCAATCAAACTCCGAAGGTGAAGATCTGAAATTAAAATAACGATGGGTTGCCCCCAAGTTTTATTTTGCCCAAGTGTTTATAAGCGCTCTCGGTGCACTCGCGGCCGCGGGCTGTGCGCATTAAAAAGCCTTCCTGTATTAAAAATGGTTCGTAAACTTCTTCAATGGTACCCTCATCTTCACCAACGGCAGTCGCTATGGTTTTTAACCCAACGGGGCCGCCTTTAAATTTATCAATAATGGTGCTCAATATTTTGTTGTCCATTTCATCCAGGCCATGCTCATCAACATTAAGGGCGTTAAGGGCATATTTGGCTATGGAGGTATCAATATTACCGTCGCCTTTTATCTGCGCAAAATCGCGCGTGCGGCGCAACAGCGCATTGGCTATACGGGGCGTACCGCGACTGCGGCGGGCAATTTCATAAGCCCCCTCATCGGTAATAGGCGTTTTAAGTATGGATGATGACCGCAGTACAATAGTGGTAAGCAGTTTGGCATCATAATACTCCAGCCGGGCATTAATACCAAACCGGGCCCGTAAAGGCGCGGTAAGCAGGCCCGAGCGGGTGGTGGCACCAACCAGGGTGAATGGGTTGAGCGAGATTTGTACCGAGCGCGCGTTAGGGCCGCTCTCCAGCATAATATCTATTTTAAAGTCCTCCATTGCCGAGTATAAATACTCTTCAACTAGGGGGCTTAAACGGTGTATCTCGTCAATAAAAAGAATATCGCCTGTTTCCAGGTTGGTAAGCAGGCCCGCCAGATCGCCGGGTTTATCCAATACGGGGCCCGATGTTATCTTGATGCCTACACTCATTTCATTGGCGATGATGTGCGATAGCGTGGTTTTGCCCAGTCCCGGAGGGCCGTGCAGCAACACGTGATCAAGCGCCTCGCCACGCTGGCGGGCTGCCTGTACAAATATTTTTAAGTTAGCTAATATTTTATGCTGACCGGTAAAATCCTCAAACTGTTGCGGGCGTAAAACTTTTTCGATATCACGCTCGGTATTGCTGAGGCGTTCCGGTGCCGGATCAAGGTGCTCGTTCATTACCAACGAAATTAGTTTTTTTATTTCGGATTTCGGAATTGGGATTTCGGATTTGTCATTCGGGGAATTTAAAATTGCGGAGTTGAAATCCAAAAATCTTCAAATAAATAAATCCGAAATCAAACATCCCCAAGAAATATCGGATTTCGGAATTGGGATTTCGGATTTGGAACGGCAGGTGGAATAGAAATCTAAAATTAAAATAAATCCGAAATCGAACATCCCAAATCCGAAATCAAGATCATCCCTCCGGGTATTTCCTGAAAATGCTGTTGAGTTTCATTTTTATTACGCCAAAAATAGCTTCGCCAAATATGCCCGACGACATTTTGGATGTGCCGAGGGTTCGGTTGATGAATATAATGGGTACTTCTACCAGTTTAAAGCCATGTTTAACCGTGGTGTATTTCATCTCGATCTGGAAAGCGTAGCCCACAAACTTTATTTTATCAAGCTCGATAGTTTCCAGTACTTTGCGTTTATAACACATGAATCCGGCTGTTGAATCGGCAACATCTATTCCGGTAATAAAACGCACGTATACAGATGCAAAATAACTCATGAGTACACGGCTCATGGGCCAGTTTACCACGTTTACCCCTGTGCTGTAGCGCGAGCCGATAGCAGCATCGGCACCGTCAATACAGGCTTGTCGCAGCTTCAGCAAATCGTCGGGATTGTGCGAAAAATCAGCATCCATTTCAAAAATATAGTCGTAATGGCGCTCAATAGCCCATTTAAAACCGTGGATATAGGCGGTGCCTAAGCCCTGTTTTCCCGCCCGCTCTACTATAAAAAGCTGCTCGGGATATACGTTCATTAAATTTTTTACAATGGTGGAGGTACCATCCGGCGATCCGTCATCGATGATAAGCAAATGAAAATCATGCGGAAGGGAAAATATTTTGCGGATCATCCGCTCAATATTTTCCTTCTCGTTATAGGTGGGTATAATAACTATACTGTCTGGCACAAACTAATTCTGATGTTGAATGAATAAAACACAAAACAACGAATTTTATTATACAATCGGGTTATCAGGATGAATTGGAGTTACTTTATCGTCGTGAATATCCAGTCCTTTTGCCAGTACCTCATCTACCAAATAAGCTTTTTCCTTTAATCGTGGGCTTACAAAAAGGAATATCACAAAAAAGCCAAGGCAGATGCCTGTGAAAAGCCAAAAGAAAGATGCACCGGTAAAACGGGCAAAATAACCATGGTTGGCAATGCTGTTATTAACAATGGTATTGAAGAATGAACCTACCGAATAAGTAAAATACCAGATAGCGGTCATGGTGCTCTTCATAGATACAGGCGATTGGGTGTACGCGTACTCCAGCCCAACTAATGAAACCAATACTTCGCCTGCTGATAATATCGCGTAAGCAAAAATCTGCCACCAAACGGAAGGATGTAAGCCTTTATCAACCTTTTCCTGTAGTAAGGCGATGATTAAAAAGCTACCTGCGGTAACCAACAAACCAAAGCCTATTTTACGAAGCGGGGTTAGCTTTAAGCCCAGTTTTGTGGCCAGCGGATACAAAAAGAAATTAAAAAGGGGAATCATCGCCAACAGGAAAACTGCGTTTACTGTTTGTATTTGAGATGGAAGAATTTTCCATCCGAAAACCCCTAAGTTTAAATCGAGGTGAACAGATTGTAACACCCATTCGGCACTGTTCATATCCCATAACGACCAAAAAACCGGTATAAAAGCAAATACAGCCATGATACGCCAAACGGCTTTAATGCCATCAACTTTATCATATCCGTATTTGGCTTCTGCTTGTTCCCAGGCAGTTCCGGGTGCTTTTGGGCTCAATTTACACAAAAGTGTATAAAAGCTTACCGATACAAAATTATCTTTATTAATGCCTTTTGCGGGTAGCTTTACATAACTTTTACTACCCGAGAAGAATATCAGGGTAGCCAGAGCCATTAATATCCCCGGTACGCCAAACGCCCAGGCAGCGCCAAATTTATCATAAATTAAAGGGATCAGGAACAAACTAACCATGGATCCTGCATTGATGCTGAAGTAAAACCAACTGTAAATGGTACTCATCAAGTGCTGGTTGCTATGGTCAAACTGGTCGCCAACATTGGCAGATACACACGATTTGATGGCGCCTGCAGAAAATGCTATAATAATTAAGCCGGTTTGGAAGCCGGCCAGGTTGGTATCAAACATTGATAAAAGGAAGTGCCCGATGGTATAAATAAGCGAACCGATAAGGATAACGCGGTACTTACCAAAAAACCAGTCGGCAAGGATAGCACCAAGCAGAGGGGTAGCATAAACCAGGGTAGAAAACATGTGGTTGATACTGTTGGAGTGGGCATTGGCTTCAACCGAATTTTCATGGCTGAAAAACTGGTGAACTAAAAAAACAGCCAGGATACTCCGCATTCCGTAAAAACTGAAACGCTCTGCAAATTCATTGCCTATAATAAATGGTACTGCCCTTGGAATTTTACCTATCGATCGTGATTGTGCTGCTGTTTTTTCCTGCATTTATTTGTCAACTTAAAGTTTTGCTAAAGTAGTATAAATCTTTTAAATCAAAATTTTATACCGAAAGTGTTACAAGCTATCTGTGGATTGTTTTGATTATTAGCCGGTAAGGTGGCTATAATTCTAAAATTAATGTGATGTTGGAACAAGTTTTTTATCGCGTAGCGCTTGTTTTTTGGGGTCGATATACTGAGGGTCGACGGTATTGCTGGTATTATCAGGCACGTTGCGCATATCCAGCTGTTCAACATACACCCAACGGCCATTCTTTAATTTATACCCATCGTAAGTTAGGTCGGGTCCAAAGGTTTCGGGTTTGTTTTTTTCTTTGGCATCAGGCGGGGCGAGGTGGTCAAACACAATAAGGTTTTGTTCGGGTACATACCTTAGCAGCATAGAGGCCTGGCGGGCATACTCAAATACTACACGTTTGCGGGTTTTGCCGTTGCCATCAAATACCGGCATGCCAAATACCGGCCCGGCATCATTAAATGAAAGCACGTCAATTACTTTCTTGGTCGATTTTACCGTGTTGCCCTTCCAGCCTAACAAAATGTAGTAGGTTTTGGCGGCGTAAACAGGTACAATTTTATAATACTGCGCGCCCAGCCATTTGCGGTTATTTACCACGGAATCCTCGGGGTTTTTTAAAAAGGGAGAGTAATCTTCTAAAGGGTACATTTTTAAAAAACCGCCGGTATTCATTTGTATGGTGCCGTAAAAACGGTAGCTGCCATCCTCGTTCATAATAGGCCATGTAAAAATACGGAACCGGTTATCGGGCGAGTTGATGATGCTGATGGTTTTAACAGAATCAAAATGATACAGGAACGAGTTGGGTGTTTTTAAGGCGCTCACCATCGTTTTAATAAATTTATAGTTGGCGTTTTTGCGTGCCAGGTCGTTTTCGTCGTTAATGAAGGTTTTACCTAAGTTTTTTAGGGTGTCTTCGTAAAGTTTTAACTGTTTAATATGCGCGTTCTCGTCAGAGTGCTGGGCATAGGTATGAATACAAAGCAGGATGGATGCGAGGGATGTAAGAAGCTTTTTAATCACGGTATTAATTATGATTTTGATTTAAATATAGCTATATAATTCTAAAATTCGTTGTCGCGGGTATAACATGTTCATAATGCGGGGGCTGTTAATCCGGAGCTTGCTGAACGATGTTCGTATGCAAATTGCCCATCATCCTTAAGCAGGAAGTATCTATCAGCTAAGCATGACCGATAGAAAGTTCGCGAATCCGCCGTGCCTACCTGTGACATCCAATTTCCTGTCATCCTGAGGTACGAAGGATCTATCAGCTATGCATGACCGCTAAAAAGTTGGCGAATAGCTTCGTTCCTCAACATGACAGCCTTTTATTTTTGAATGTCATCTCCCCTTCAATATTTCGCAAAATTTCATCACCTGCTATTACACTGGTATTTAAATCTACTAACGTAAATTTTCGATAACCATTGCGCTGGCGCCGCCGCCGCCGTTACAAATTCCGGCCGCACCAAATTTGCCCTGGTTTTGTTGTAATACGTTAATTAAGGTAACAATGATTCGCGCACCCGATGCACCCAGCGGGTGGCCTAATGAAACCGCACCGCCATTTACGTTAACTTTTGCGGGGTCGAGCTTCAACAATTGATTGTTAGCGATGGCTACAACAGAGAAGGCCTCGTTTATCTCGAAAAAATCGATTTGATCTGATGACAAACCAGCTTTGTGTAATGCTAATGGGATGGCCTTTGATGGGGCGGTGGTAAACCATTCCGGCGCCTGCTGTGCATCGGCATAAGATATAATACGGGCAAGCGGTTTAATGCCCAGTTCATTAGCTTTTTCGCGGCTCATTAATACTAAAGCCGCCGCGCCATCATTTAGTGTTGATGCATTGGCAGCCGTTACAGTGCCATCTTTTTTAAATACGGGCTTTAATGAAGGGATTTTGTCAAACTTAACGGCTTTAGGTTCCTCGTCATCTGTAAACAGGGTAACATCGCCTTTTTTATCTTTTAGTTCAACAGGAGTTATTTCATCCTTGAATTTACCCTCGGCCTGGGCTGATTGTGCGCGCTTGTATGACTCAATGGCAAATGCATCCTGATCTTCGCGGCTGATGTTACAATCAACGGCGCAAAGCTCGGCTGCTGAGCCCATGTGGTAATCATTATATACATCCCAAAGGCCATCTTTTACCAGGCCATCAATAATTTGCCCGTTGCCTAAGCGATAGCCGTTGCGGGCTTTATCCAGGTAATAGGGTACGTTGCTCATGCTCTCCATTCCCCCGGCAACCACAATGTCGTTTTGGCCAAGGTCTATGCTTTGTGCAGCAAGCATAATAGCTTTCATGCCCGAGGCGCAAACTTTATTGACCGTAGTGGCAGGTAAATAGGGTAGGCCGGCAAATATAGCTGCCTGGGTAGCCGGCGCCTGGCCTAAATTGGCCGACATTACATTACCCATATAAACTTCTTGTATCTGATCTGGCTTTAACCCGGCCTTTTCAACTGCCGATTTGATAACCAGCGCCCCAAGTTGCGTGGCGCCTATAGTGGCTAAGCTACCACCGAAACTACCTATAGGCGTACGGGTGGCGGCTATTATTACTACTTCTTTCATGTGTCCCTCATTAAAATTGGTTGGGCAAATTTAGTTATTTTGAGGAGAGTTGAAAGCTATGCATGCATAATAATAGTTTAGTAAGAACTCTGCTTTCTTCTGCCTTTAAGAATCAAAAGATGCTGCGCAAGAAAACTAAGTAACGTGATTTTCTCTTCGGTAATATCATCATCAATAACAGTAATAGTGTTTGTCATGGAAAATAGGGCATTTTTTATATGAATCAAAACGCCTGAAATATTTGATTTCCATTGATAAGTATTCGACGATATATCAGCTTTCGAAAAAATAGCTGTAAATCCATCTGTCATAGCTAACGATGGTGGTTGATGCAGGTAGTTATAACCAACAATTATTTCCCCCAAAAACAAATCGGTGTTATCGTAAATCATGATCTGAGCGTTTCCGAATGGTTCAAAATCATAACCTAATCTCCAGTCGCCATAATATGAACCTATTTCTGCTGTTTCCCGCGCCAGGCCGTCGTAAGTTAATTTACCAAAATTATTCTGGTGATCTGTTAAAACATATTCGCCATTAAACAAATCTTGTCTGATTAAATATAAAGTCTTGCGATCTTTTATTTTTTGAAATTCCATTACTCCTTTTTCTTCTTCGCCCCTTTTTTACGTGTAAGCAGTGCCTGTTGCATCAGGTATTCTATTTGCCCGTTGGTGCTTCTGAATTCTTCGGCAGCCCAGGCTTCCAGTTCCTTTAATACATCGGGATTAATGCGTAATACAAATGCCTTTTTCTCAGCCATATCAACTCCCCGCCGCGGCAGCGGCCTGCGCTTGTTTTATCAAAATTAAATTTACCCCCAAAAGTACCAGCAATGGCATATCGGGAATGCTTTTCAGCTTATCCAGGTCTATCGATACTTCAAATGGCTTTTTAAAGCCCCACACAGCTGTTTTTACACTTAAAATGTCGCCATATTGATCGTTTGTTAAGCTAAACGTGCGGGTAAAAATCTTCTTGTAGGCATACACAGCTTCAAAACCATTGTTCATGCTCAGTTTTACCTTACGGGATAATATCTCGGGGGTTATAGCTCCCAATTCTATTTCGTTAACATCCTTTATCAATAAAGTGCGGCTAAAAATTGCCTTGCGTTTTATGATCCACGTTTTTTGTGCCGATTCCAATATCATCGTGGTTTTCCAGATGTTGCCGTAGCTTAGTTTGCCATAGCTGAACTGCCCGTCGCTAAGCTCAAAGGACGGCCTGAAAAAGCCGTTTCTTATAATGATAAGCTGGTTGGTGCGCAGCTGGTCAAAACTTCTGAACTGCTCCATGTTATTAATGATATAACGTGCCTGTGTTTACAACGGGGTTAACGCTCCTGTCGCCGCATAGCACAACCAGCAGGTTGCTAACCATGGCCGCCTTCTTTTCTTCGTCAAGTTCCACTATGTTTTTTTCTGATAGTTTATTCAGCGCCATCTCCACCATCCCTACAGCACCTTCAACAATTAGCCTGCGGGCGGCAATAATGGCCGAAGCCTGTTGTACCTGTAACATAGAGTGTGCAATCTCCGGCGCGTAGGCCAGGTGTGATATTCTTGCTTCCAAAACTTCAATGCCGGCGCGATCGAGCCTTTCATTTAATTCTTTTTCCAGCAAAAGGCTTACCTGCTCGGCACCTCCGCGTAAGGTAATGGTGGCGGTTTCGTCCTCCAGGTTATCATAAGGGAACGAATTGGCCAGGTGCCTTACGGCAGCTTCGCTTTGTATGTTTACATACTGGATATAATTTTCGACCGCGAATACGGCGCTGGCAGTGTCCTTTATCTGCCACACAATAACAGCAGCAATTTCAATAGGGTTGCCAATGCTGTCGTTTACTTTTAATTGCTGCCCGTTAAGGTTAAATGCCCTTAACGAAACTTTTCTTTTTACGGTAAAAGGGTTTACCCAAAAAAAGCCGTCTTTTTTTACGGTACCCACATATTTACCAAAAAGGGTAAGCACTTTTGATTCGTTGGGGTTTACAATAACCAGCCCGGGCAGTATAAAAATAAAACCCAGTATACCTAATATGGAACCTATTGGCTCTTCGCCAATAAATAAGCAAACGGCAGCTACGGCCAATACAACAAGCAGTAAGACAAAAGCCGCAAAGCCAGATGGTGGGTTGATGGTTTTTTCGGAGTCCATGGTGATTTATTTTGATTTTAAAATGATATCACAAAGATATCAGAATTAAAATCAAAAAATCAAAAAAAAACTGGCAAATAATTAACAGTCCGAGGATTAACGACGGAATGTCAATTTAACAAAGCTGTATCGAGCTCGGTTAACGATGAAAATTAATGTAACAACAGATAAGTGAAGTATCTTGATTATAGCTTCCTGGCTCTTTTTTTAATTGCCTGTTTTAAACAATCGTCCCCAAAGCCTGCCAAAGAAACCTTTTTCGCCCATAGGGATGTAGCTTGAATTCATGGGGTGCTCAATTACGGCACCAAATTTCAACGAAAAACCCAGAAATATATCCATACCCGAGTAGGTGCCAATATGATCTATTTGTGTTTGGTTGCCCAGCGCGGCAAAAGCAAGCCTGCCCGTGTTAATAAGCCTCTCGGAGCCTCCGTAAACTTCAAAATTGGGGGTTTTATACATCAGTTGGGCGCCTACGTTAAATAACTTCATATCATCGTAACTGGCAGTAATTGTGGCGGTATAGTTTTGATACTGCACGTGGTTAACCAATGCAGCGGTAAACCCAGTAAACCAAAACTCTTTGGAGCCTATAAGGGTTGGCGTGTATTTAAAATTATTATCGTAATCTATCCAATATGTTTTTGATGCGCTCAATTCGCCCCTTGCATTTGTTTTTGTAGTGAACGAACCGATTTTAGACATAGCCTCAGTGCTTCTGAACAGCTTAATTACGGCATTGTAGATGCTATCTTCCCGGCCACCTGACCTTAACCCGGTTATGGTTGTAGTATTATCAAAATCAGAAGCAAGCGAACGGCTGCTCCAGTGTATAAAGCCTAAATCTTTAATATTTGCCTGTATGGTTATTTTATCGTCAGTTATGTAAGATGTTCCAATGGTTATAGAAGCGCCCGGGCTTCGGAACGTAGGCAGGTAATCGTGTGCCGAAGGCTGGCCCGGTATGTAGCTCGAATAATAACGGCCGCGCATGCTGACGGTAGCCTGGTTATTAACCGTATCAAACACAGCATGTGAACCTGTAACATCGAGCTTTGAATATTTTATGCCCAGCAAAGCACTCAACTTAAAACCAAAGGCAAACTGCTTATTAATCCGTTCGCGGTACGAATAACTGATCTGGTTATAGGTTTGATATTGAAAATGATTGTTAAAGATATCATCGTAAGGATTGCCTTTAAAATTACGTACATCGTCAAACAAAGCAATTGTTTCATCAGATATAAGGCCACGGCTTTCTGCTTTTAATTGATACGAAAGGCCCATTTCTACATCGCCATTAAGACTTGTGAAAGATTTAAGCATAATCGCATAAGCATTAACGTTGGCATTAACATGGTTGTATTTGCTTTTGCCAATTTCTAATTGTGCTGATTGATAAGTGTTTGGCGATGCAAATAGGCGTCTTTTTAGCGACTGTTGTATGTCGCCGGTAACATAAGCATTGGCATTAAAGTTGGGTATGAAAAAATTAAATGCATATTGCCTGCTTGAGTCGGGTATAAATGATCTTACCGATGGGTTTTCGAACGAATCATAAAGCGTACCAGTGTTATACTGAGAAAATTGCTGGGCCGAGGCCGAGAAAGAAATGAGCAAAAAGAAAAAAACGATGTAAATTTTATTCATATTATATCTCGCGAGCCTTAGTCCGTTTTGATTTTTTAAAGATAAAATTCAAAACTGGTTATCTGTAAAAAAGGGTAAAATAATCAAGCTTTTTAACGCATTTTGGCATAAATTGGTTGTGAACCCGCCAAATTAATTTTTTTTAGTAAACGCTGCGGTGTCAATTTTGTTTATTTTCATGCAAAAATTGGTGTAAAAGTTCCTGTCAGACGCTGTAAATTGATAAGCGGCCCCGTAAAAATCTTTCCAGCCGGGGTGGTTGTTTTCAAAGGCGTCATAAAATGGGTTTTTAAGGTCGCGCTTTAATATCGGCTGTGCGTTTTTAAAGTTGATAAAAAAAGCAACATTGCTTCGCTCGGCCAGCAAATTGTCAAACTCGTTATACTGCCCGGTTTTGCTGATGAATTTACGGTTGATATAGGTATCGGTATAGCTGCTTAGTTCTGATGACGACGCAGCCAGCACCAGGTAGTTATCTATGACCATGAAATAAGGTTTTCTGAAAATGCTAAAAGCATCGCCCAGTAAAAAAAAAGGTATTTTTTCGTAATTAAACTGCCCTATACCATCGCTTACCATGGTGCTGATATTGGTCATCAAAGGCAATAGCTTTGATCCATCTTTAACCGAAATAATGGCAAACTTTTCCTGGTACCGGGTTGTCACCACCGCAAATTCATTACTTAATAAGGGCTCAAATTCGTTTTTTAACAACAGGCCGGTTTCCTGTTTAATTTTACCGAAAAGCTTATCCTTTTCGGCGTTTACACCTGCCTTAAAGTGCCATTGGGACAAATCGGCTTCAAATTTTTGCGGGTCGGATACGGCAAAGCAAATGCTATAGGCCGTAGTTGCGGGGAACATATCTTTCAAGCGATTGTCAACAGGCTGCTGCTTGGTAAACAGGTTTAGATAGCTATAGGTGTGATTGTTTAAACTGGTTATCCCGTTAAACATTAAAGCATCGTTTTTATAATTTATGCTCAGGGCGGCAACGGCCGGCAATAAACGGAAGCTTTTGAAAATATCGGTATTATTGTTTTTAAAAACCTCATCAAACAGGGGCGACAACTGGCCGTAATTGATGTATAAGTTGGCCAGCGAGTTGGCGTTTTGCTGATCGGGCAGAGGGACAAATATGGTTTTGCTTTTGTCGCTTTTGTATAATGCGCTTAAATCTATCAACGCTTTTGAAAAACTGCCTACAAAAATATTATCTTCTTTTTTAATGATATAAAAATGCTTGTTGATACTTTTTATCAAAATATCGTATTCGGGCCCGATAGCATTGTGGTTAATAGTAATTGAAAGCGCACCTTTTGATTGCCCCGTTATCTGGTTAAATGAGTTTGGATCAAAACCAACAGATGCCGTTGTGGTTACCAATAATCCTATATCACCGGTATCTGACGGATGAACAGAGATAAATACATTTTGGCCCGAAAAAAACTGATCAGACAGCGGGGACAACATAAGCAACCTGCGCATGGTATCCAAATCGCTTAATTTTTGTTTGCCAACAGTTGCGGCTAACAGGTGGTTGCCATTAAAAATATCATAAAAGCCTTTTTCGTTGTTAAATTCAAACACAGCAACCGCGTTATCTGGAATGCTTTGCATTACCTGGTTATTGCGCACCCCTGGCGGGTTTAAATTTTTAAAATATACAACCGTTATAAATACAGTGGCAGCCAGTAAAATTATGGTGGTTACTATCAGTCGTCTCATAGCAGTTTGCTTTACAAAGATAGAATTTTACCCTGCGGCATTAAAGTAATACTTTCAATTGGTTAACTTAGCTTTTTATATCTGCATGAACAAAAAAATAATCGTCACCGCTTCGCTTTTAGGAATGCTCGCTGTAATAACCGGTGCTTTTGGGGCGCATGGGCTTAAAGCAGTTTTGCAACCCAGCCAGTTAGAGGTTTGGCACACCGCCGTACAATATAATTTTTACCACGTATTTGCCCTGCTTTTTCTATCTACCTTTAAAGAACCAAAAGGGAAGCTGATTAAAGCCGCTTATTACCTGTTTACCTTCGGGATAATATTTTTTTCAGGGTCATTATACCTGTTAAGCTGCCGCGGCATTATAGGTTGGAACTGGCTGATATACATGGGCCCGGTAACACCATTGGGCGGCTTGCTGTTTATTTTAGGCTGGCTGATGATGGCGATAGCTGCCTTGGGCGATAGGGAAATTAAATAAGAATCAAGAGTTAAGAATCAAGAGTCAAGACGGAAAATTGGTAACCATTTTTGAATTCTAACTCTCGATCAATTTTAACATGCAAAATTTAAAAGTTCACCATCAGGGATTTAGACGGGAAATAGACCAGCGTTGTCTTAATTCTTGACTCTTAATTCTTGACTCTGCTAAAAACAAATGTTAGAGTTTACCGAATTTGAGCACACCGATCGTAAGACGCTTTTTGTAGAAGTGATTTTGCCGCTGTCTATCTCAAAAAATTACACTTACCGCGTACCTTTTGAAATGAACGATGCTATTGCCATTGGCAAAAGGGTAGTAGTGCAGTTTGGTAAAAGCAAGCTTTATACTGCGGTTGTTAAAGACATCAGCGAACTGGCGCCTGAAAAATACGAGGCCAAGTATATTATTGACATATTGGATAACCTGCCGGTGGTTACGCCCCACCAATTGCATTTTTGGCAATGGGTGGCCGATTATTATATGTGCAACGTAGGCGAGGTAATGAATGCTGCACTGCCCGCGGCCTTGAAACTGGCCAGCGAAACCAAAATAGAACTTAGTAAGGAATTTGATATAGACCGGAGCGCGCTGCACGACAAGGAGTTTTTGATTGTGGAGGCGCTGGATATTCAGCCCGAGTTAACTATAAGCGATATTGCTAAACTGTTAGGTCAAAAAACGGTTATGCCTATTTTGAAGCTGATGTTTGAGAAAAACCTCATCCACATCAGCGAAGAAGTAAGTGAGCGTTACAAGCCCCGTAAACGTACTTTTATCGCCCTAAACCCGGTTTATAACAATCCCGATAACCTGCGCGAGCTATTTCCGATACTGGAAAAACGCGCGCCTAAACAAGCTGATGCCTTGCTGGCATACATCAAACTATCGCGTACCCAAAAGGCTGTCACCAAAAATGAACTGATTGAGGAGAGTGGGGCGGGAGAATCGAGTATAAAATCACTTATAGAAAAAGAAATATTATTCGCTGTAGAGAAGAACGTAAGCCGGCTTCATTTTGAGGAAGATTTGGATGCTATTACCAATTTTGACTTGAGCGACCAGCAAACGGAAGTGCTGGAAAGCATTGGGCGGCAATTCCTTGAAAAAGATGTTACGTTGCTTCACGGAGTAACTTCGTCTGGTAAAACGCAGCTTTATATCAGGCTGATAGAGGAGATGATGCGCAACGACAGGCAGGTGCTTTACCTGTTGCCCGAGATTGCGCTTACCACCCACATCATAGAACGGTTGCGCATCTATTTTGGCGCCGACATTGGTGTGTACCACTCCCGTTTTAATGATAATGAGCGGGTAGAGGTTTGGCAAAAAGTACTCAACAACGATTATAAGGTGATATTGGGTGCCCGGTCATCCCTGTTTTTACCATTTAATGACCTTGGGTTGATTATTGTTGACGAAGAGCACGAAACATCGTACAAACAGTTTGATCCTGCTCCCCGTTACAACGCCCGTGATGCTGCCATATTTTTAGCCAACATGCATCATGGCAAAGTTTTGTTAGGTTCGGCTACGCCATCATTTGAAAGTTATCATAATGCTAAAACCGGAAAATATGGTTTTGCAGAACTTACCGAGCGTTTTGGAGGGGTAGAGTTGCCCGATGTGGAAGTTGTGAGTATCGCTACGGAAACGAAGCAAAAGACAATTCAATCGCATTTTACCAGCGTGTTGATGGCCGGTATAACCGAAGCATTGGCTAATAAAGAGCAGGTTATCCTGTTTCAGAACCGGCGTGGCTATGCCCCGGTGCTCATGTGCAAAATTTGCGCCTTTACGCCCAAATGTATCAATTGCGATGTAAGCCTTACTTATCATAAAAGCAGCGGCAAGCTGCATTGCCATTACTGCGGTTATAAGGAAGATTCGCCATCTATTTGCCCGGCCTGCGGATCCACACACCTGGAATACAAGGGTTTTGGTACCGAGAAAATTGAGGACGAGTTAAGCCTGCTGTTGCCCGATGCACGTATTGCCCGTATGGACCTGGATACCACACGTGCGCGTAACTCGCTGCAAACCATATTGAACGACCTGGAGGAAAAAAAGATAGATATACTGGTAGGTACCCAAATGGTAGCCAAGGGGCTCGATTTTAGCGACGTTACCTTAATCGGGATCATTAATGCCGATAGTTTGCTCAAGTTTCCGGACTACCGCGCCAATGAGCGCAGTTTCCAGATGCTTGCCCAGGTAAGCGGCAGGGCAGGCCGCAGGGGCAAGCAGGGAAAGGTGGTGATACAAACTTATGATCCGTTCCATCGCGTTATTAAACAGGTAATTGCTAATGATTACAGCGATTTGTACTACACAGAAATGGCCGAGCGTAAAAGCTTCAAATACCCGCCGTTCTACCGTATTATTAATTTAGACATCAAGCATAAAAATCCCGAAATACTGTATAACCAGTCGGTTTACCTGGCCAATGAGTTGCGTAAGCACTTTGGTGAAAGAGTAATTGGCCCCGAGTCGCCGTTGATTAGCCGCATTCGTAATTTTTATATCAAATCCATCATGTTAAAGTTTGAGAAGGATGGGATTTCGATTGTAAAGGCAAAGGCGATACTAAAGGATGTGATTGTACAGTTTCAGACCACTAAGCTGAGTAAAGGGAGTATTGTACAGCCGGATGTGGATCCGTACTAAATAATATTTCCCTTTTGTCATTCTGAGCGGTAAAATCCGCGGATTCTGAAGAGAAGATAACACTCAAAAATAAAAGACTGTCATCCTGAGGTACGAAGGATCTATTCACGAACTTTTCTATCAGTCATGCACGACTGATAGATCCCTCGTACCTCAGGATGACAAACGGGAAATTTACTGGTTAACACATAAGTGTTTACGATTTGCTGTTCAATTCCCCTCCCAAAATCACCAAAATCCTGCTAACTTTACTGTGTAATGGCTCAAAAGTACATCGATAATTATCGCGAAAAAGGTGCCCGTAAACGGCTGGTTGATTTGTTGGAGAAAAAGGGCATCCAGGATCAGGAAGTGTTAAAAGCAATTGGCACCGTACCCCGCCACTACTTTTTTGCTGAAACTTTCTGGAACCAGGCCTACAAAGATATCGCCTTCCCGATAGGCGAGGGGCAAACCATTTCGCAGCCGTACACAGTAGCCTATCAAACAGAGCTGCTCCACATCCGTAAGGGCGATAAGGTACTGGAAATTGGAACAGGATCGGGTTATCAAACCTGTGTTTTGTTAGAGATGGGCGCTACCGTTTACACCATCGAACGGCAGGAAAAACTCTTCGAAAAAACAAAATATGTATTACCCGAAAAGATGGGTTATAAAGCGCATTTTTTTTGCGGCGATGGCTCTATTGGTATATCCCAGCACGCTCCATATGATAAAATTATTGTAACTGCCGGCGCGCCAACCGTCCCCGAAATTTTACTTAAACAATTAAAAATAGGCGGCATTTTGGTAATCCCTGTTGGCGATGAAGATACCCAAAAAATGGTAACCATCCTGAAAGTGGCTGAGCACGATTATGAAAAAATTGTGCTGGATACTTTTAGGTTTGTACCGCTGGTAGGGGATAAGGCCTGGTAATAAAGATTTCGGAATTGGGATGTTCGATTTCGGATTTTTAAATTGAGATTTGATTTAAATTTAGAATAATACATTCTCTAAATCCGAAATCGAACATCCGAAATCCCAAATCAAGTTACCTTTTCATCGCCCTGTCCATTTCAATTTTGGTATCACGCTCTTTCATGGTATCCCGCTTATCAAATGTCTTTTTACCTTGAGCTAAACCGATTTCCAGTTTGGCAAAACCGCGTTCGCTGATGAACAGCGCAAGAGGGATAATGGTTAATCCTTTTTCTTCGCCGCGGGTAAGCAGTTTTTTAAGCTCTTTTTTGTTGAGCAGCAGCACACGGTCGCGTTTTGCTTCGTGGTTGTAGAATGAGCCATACGAGTATTCGGATATGTGCAGATTACGCACATATAGCTGCCCGTTAATGAAGGTACAAAATGCATCATTAATATTGGCCTTGCCTTCGCGGATGGATTTAATTTCGGTACCCAGCAATTTTATGCCGGCCGTGTATTTATCCAGTACGTGGTATTCAAAGTAAGCTTTTTTGTTTTTGATGTATATTTTATCCTCGGCCATTGTATTCAGATGTAAAGCTTGCAAACTTACAAAAAAATAACCCGCTCTCTACCTTGCTTAAATAGCGAAAGCTTTTGCTGTATTTTATTAAATCCTATCCTGAAGGAGATGATTATTCGCAATTTTATTTTTTATAGGCGCTCATGAAAGCTCTGCTATTTAGGTGGGGCTACGCCTTTTGTGGCTTCACAATCAATACCGGCACATTAACCTTATGCCGTACCGAGTTTACGGTCGTTCCAAATATGAGGTCTTTTAAAGCTTTGTGCCCGTGCGAACCCATCACAATAAAATCTATCCCGTTTTTGTTTACTATCCCGGCAATTGCATCCGCGGGGTTACCAAAGCCAATTTCGCCTTCGGCCTTGTAGCCTAATTTTTTCATGGCCTGCACGTATTTATCCAGGTTGTCAAAATCGCTTTGGGTTTCGCTGTCCATTACCTGGCCGCCGTAATAACGGGCCCCGGCGGTTTCTACCACGTGTATAAGGGTATAGGTAGCGTGTTTGCCACCCTGCATAATGGCATGGCGCATACAATCATTGTCGTTTTTCGAAAAATCGATGGTGATGGCCAGGTGTTTATATATAACAGCGTCCAGCTCGTTAATGGAATTTGCAATACCATGCGGCACGTAGATAGGTTTATCGGTATGTTTATAAAGCATCGGTCTTAAAAATACATAAACCAGTAACAATGCTATCCCGATAACTATTGGTATAACAAAAATATAAATGTATAAATCAGCTTGTGGGTTGCCTTTCAGCCAATCGCCAATTTGGTCATAAACCAGTTTGGCATTAAGGCCAACTATAAGTATTGCGCTTGCCCAGGCTAATATTTTTACTTTAAGGCTGATGGCGAAATTTCCCATCCGCTTTTTATCGGATGTAAAATGGATTAACGGAATAACCGCGAAACCAAGCTGAAGGCTTAATACCACCTGGCTTAAAATAATCAGGCTGCCCAAAGCATCTTCTCCGAAGTATATGATGGTGAATACTGCCGGTACTATAGCTAATACCCGCGTAAGCAATCGCCGAAGCCATGGTTCAATACGCAGGTTAATATGGCCCTCCATAATGATTTGGCCGGCAAGGGTACCAGTAATGGTTGAACTTTGCCCCGATGCAATAAGGGCGATAGCAAACAATACGGGTGCTATACGGCCAAATATGTGTTCCAGCAGTTTGTAGGCATCCTGTATTTCGGCAACTTGAAAATAACCGTTTTTAAAAAAAGCGGTAGCCGCCAGGATCAATATGGCTGCGTTTACAAAAAAAGCAAGGTTTAGCGCGATAACGGTATCAAACAGGTTGAATTTTATGGCCGATTTAAAGCCCTCTTCGGTACGGGTAATTTTTCGGGTTTGTACCAGCGACGAGTGCAGGTAAAGGTTATGCGGCATTACCGTAGCACCTATAATGCCAATAGCGATGTATAACATCTGTTGGCTCACTGCATCATTTTTAAACAGGTTGCTGGGGATAAACCCCTTTGCAACATCCAGTACCTGCGGCCCAACAATAAACATCTCTACCAGGAACGAAACGCCGATGATGAAGATCATTGATATAATAAAACCTTCCAGCTTACGCATGCCTTTGTTCATCAAATAAAGCATCAGCACAGTATCAGTTATAGTAAGCGATACACCCCAGATGAGTGGTAAATGAAATAAGAGCTTTAAGCCGATAGCCATACCGATGATCTCGGCCAAATCGCAGGCTATAATGGCAACCTGGGCCAATATATACAGGCAAAAATTTACAAAACGAGGGTAGGCATTCTTAGAGGCCTGTGCCAGGTCCAGCCCACGCACTATGCCCAGCCGGGCGGCCAGCGATTGTAGCAATAATGCAATGAGATTTGAAGCAAACAAAACCCAGATGAGTTTATAACCAAAGGCGCTGCCTCCGGCAATATCGGTTGCCCAGTTGCCGGGATCCATGTAGCCCACGCTAACCAGGTAGGCCGGGCCTAAAAAGGCCATAATTTTACGCCACCCGGTTAAACTCTCGGGGTTAACCGAACTGTGTACGTTACCTAAAGAATGATTATCATTTGTATTGTTTTTGCTCATAGGGCTATCAGTAAATTATTGGCAACCTCGCGGCTGATGTGTACTTCTTTATCTGTATCGAGCTTTAATGCCACCGAATGATCATATTCGATGATATCGGTAATGGTTATTTTTTTGCCAATGGTAAGCTGCTGCTTTTCCAGGTATTGTAAGAATGGCGATGTATGATCACGTACTCCCGAAATAACCCCGCAATCGTTAATTGTTAATGCCGAAACCGGCTTAAGCTCGGCCGATTTAAATTTGCCGTTACAATCTGGTATCGGGTCGCCATGCGGGTCGTGCTTTGGATGGCCCATAAATTCGTCGAGCCGGTCAATTAATTCTTCCGAAGAGATGTGTTCCATTTCTTCGGCCATATCATGTACCTGGTCCCATTTAAAGTTCAACTTCTCAACCAAAAAATACTCCCACAGCCTATGCTTACGAATAATGCCAATGGCTATCCTCTCGCCTGCAGCCGTAAGACTTACGCCCTGGTAACGGGTATAGTTAATCAGGGCTTTATCTGCCAGCTTTTTCAGCATATCTGTTACCGATGAAGCCTTGGTATTTAATGATGCTGCAATTTGATTGGTGCTGGCCATTCCGGCGCCTGTTGCCAGGTGGTAAATGCATTTTAAATAGTTTTCCTCGGCTAACGTGTTCATTTATACAAATCTAATAAAAAATTTAGACTAATCTAAAATATGAAGAGTAGAGAAATATATTTTTGTTTTACTCGTTTTAATTAAAATTTAATTTCGTGAAATGCGGAATATATTATATTTGCAACACTATGGGCGCTGAATTAGATAAAATAGACTTACAGATACTAAAGATATTACAGGAAAATGGAAGGATAACCAACCTTCAATTGTCCAACGAAATTGGCCTTTCGCCGGCACCAACGCTTGAGCGTGTGCGTAAGCTGGAAAATGCCGAATACATTAAAAGTTATCATGCGTTGGTTGATGAAGAAAAACTGGGCCTGGGTATTAAAACTTTTATCCAGATTTCGTTGGATTTTCATCAAAAAAACACCATCCAAACTTTTTTAGATGAGATAAAAAACATCAAAGAAGTAACCGAGTGCCATCACGTAACCGGCCAGTGCGATTTTTTACTGAAGTGCTACGTGCGCGACATTAAATCATACGAGCAATTAATCATGGAAAAAATAAGCCGCATTACGGTTGTAAAAACTTTCCAAACCATGATGATCATGTCGACCAGTAAAAAGGAGCCGATAGTACCGCTGGAATATTAGGGAATAGAATCAAGAATTGAGAGTCAAGAATCAAGATAAGCTCATCTTGCATGCTGAATTTTTTAAAGCGTAAAAGATTTTTCTTTTACGCTTTTTTTTTCCCGTTGTCTTAGTGGTTTATCGCCAGCAATCCATCAATATTTTTTTTGCAGCTGTCTTGATTCTTGGCTCTTGATTCTTGACTCTTTTCTAATGAACCTGCCAATCAATCTCTTTCTTACCTTCTTTCCTCAATATCTCATTTGTTTTTGAGAATGGCTTGCTGCCAAAAAAGCCCCTGTCGGCCGAGAAGGGGGATGGGTGGGCGCTTTTGATGATGAAGTGCTTTTTGTCATCAATAAGTGCTGCCTTTGATTGGGCGAAGGCTCCCCAGAGTATAAATACGATACCTTGTTTTTTATCGGATATGGTTTTGATAACCTCGTCGGTAAATTCTTCCCAGCCCTGTTTTTGGTGCGAGCCTGGTGTGCTTGCCCTAACGGTTAACGTGGCGTTCAATAGCAATACGCCTTGCTTGGCCCATTCTTCCAGGTTGCCGTGTGTTGGGATGGTAAAGCCCGGGATATCGGTTTTTAATTCCTTGTAAATATTGGATAACGACCGCGGGATAGCAATCCCTTTTTGTACCGAAAATGATAGCCCGTGTGCCTGGTGTGCGCCGTGGTAAGGATCCTGGCCCAGGATAACCACTTTAACATCATCAAAATGAGTGGTATTAAAAGCGTTAAAAATGTCGGCGTTTTTGGGGTAAACTATTTGTCCCGATTCTTTTTCCTTTAGCAGAAATTGTTTCAGTTTTACCATGTAAGGTTTGTCAAATTCGGGTTGTAAAACTGCCTGCCATGATGGGTCTAATGAATTAGCCATAAATATTTTTATAGATGTTGATTTAGCGTACAAATAAACAGATATTTGCGCTTAATATATAGTAAAGCAAATTATGTCAAATATTGTTCGGTTAGTAGTAGCGTGTGTATTCTTTGGCGCAGCCGTTGCGCTTTGTGCTTTTGGCTTTTGGGGCTGGGGGATTTTAGTATTGTTATTTGGTGGTATTGTGTTGTTAAGTTTCTTTTTTAATGAAAACATGATCCTGGCGCAATATTTTTTGCGCAAAGAGAATTCTGAAAAAGCTGAGACCTGGTTATTGAAAATTACCGACTATGAAAAGCAATTGCATAAAAATCAGCATGGTTATTATAACTTGCTGATCGGTTTGATCGAATCGCGCAAGGCGCCGATGAAATCTGAAAAGTATTTTAAGAAATCATTGCAACTGGGCATGAAAATGTCGCACAATATTGCATTGGCTAAATTGAGCCTGGCAGGTATCTCGATGGCAAAACGCAACAAACGCGAAGCGCAGATGTATTTATCTGAAGCATCAAAAGACGATAAGAATAAATTACTTACCGAACAGATAAAAATGATGAAAGGCCAGTTGGCCCAAATGGATAAACAGGTAGTAAGAGGCGGATATCGCCAGTTTTAATCCGGATTATAAATAGATGCAATAAAATCAAAGGAAAAAAGATAAAAAATAAAAGGGACCCAAAACTGGGTCCCTTTTATTTTTCGTCAATAGCGCTAAAATAGTCGGCTGTGGCGGAGTGGTTTTGATAAGGGTGGATTATGCGGTCGCTATAAGAAAACTCGCTTTCGTCGCTTGGGTTGGCCACTTCAACCATCTTTAATAAACTCCTGATGAACGACAGGTTGAAATTGCTCCTGTTTAGCTTTATCAGGTATTCGTTTTCGGTGATCTCCAGAATTGAATTGGTCATGATGTTTGTATATTATGTTTATTACAATTATAGCCATTATTATTAAGTTTCAGATTGTATTTGCTTTAAGCTTTCATTAACAAATTGTTATGGTAACTGGCCAGCGAAATTTTATATGGCTGAGTTTAGGGGGGTGATATATTTATAAAGACTTTTTATCTTTAAATATAAATGACCAAATCGGAACTTATTGAGCGAATAACCGGCATTATAGGCAAACCCAAGGTGCTTGAACTAAGCCGTATATTGAAGGCTCAGCAATTTGCATTGCATGATTTGATTGATATTACCTTTCACTCCGATAAATCTGTCGCCTTCAGGGCCGTGTGGATCCTGGAAAACGTTTTTTTAACCGACCCGGAAAGTTATCTGCCCGATCTGGAATACATGATATCGCGCATTAAGGAAGTAAAACACCCAGGCTGCATGCGGCATTACGCCAAAATAATTATGCACATAACTGACGCAAAGGCACCGGAGTCGCTACAATTAAAGCTACAGGAAATCAACTTTGAACCGGTGGTTGAGCAACTGTTTGACTGGATGATAAACCCCAGGACAAAAGTTGCTGTAAAAATATTTGCAGCTTACGCCTTATTCAATTTAAAGGATTTATTCCCCTGGGTTAAAGAAGAACTTACCGCCCAAATGGAATTTTTAATGCGTAACGGCAGCGCAGCCATACAGGCAGGCGGGAAAAAAATATTGAAGAGCTTGTAGATGTGCAGATTTCAGATGTGCAAATTTCAGATGATTGAGCTGCGGATGTGCAGGTATGCCACAGATTCCAGATGATGAGCTTTAGGATGTACAAATATGCAGATGATTATCAAAAGGCTTCATTTGCACATTTGAAATCTGCACATCTGAAATCTGCACATCCGCATATCTAATTACGCATGCGGCCTGTCCTCTCCGTGCAAATTATGGCTCACCTGGCCGTGGCGTAGTTTAGCGTGTATGGCAGATGAACTATCATCGGCATAGGTACCATAGGCATTCACTAATACGCCTTTAAGGTTATATTTTGGTGATGACACCGCATATACTATTGACATATCATCGGGATTGCTGGCGCCTTCAAAACGGTAAAACTCGTCAATTATAAAATCGTCGGCACCCATGTGAATCGCCTGGGATTTATCATCTATTGTGTCGCCTTCGAGGCTAAGGTTAGCTGTATATCCGCGTTTGAAAAGATCATTGGTGGCATCAAGTAAGCTTTCGTAATTTTTCATGGTGGTGATGTTTTGTTTAAGTAACAGCGTTTGATAATGCGCGTATTTGTGTAACCAATGAACTATTGATGTTGTTTTGATTTAATGAATAATAAGAGTCCTTTGAGCACTATACAAAACAAAATGTCTCATTACATTTAAGTAACAAGACATTTTGTTTATTTAAGGTACTCCCTTTTTGAAGAGGTTTAGGTGAGGCTAATTACTGCGCCTTAGCCAGCCACAGCGAAGCGTTTAAATGCAAAGCAGGGTGCGAAGTATACCCCGATGGCGCATCGCCCGACCAGCCGTTAAATAAGCTGTCGTTAGTATCGCCTGTGCCGTCATCGGCAGGTGAGCTATCACCAATAAATACAATCCTGCCGCTGCCGTACGTTGCTAAAAGCGCCATTGCATTGGCAGTACCGCCATTAGTAGCACTGTTGCGCCAGAATAAGCCCTGTACGCTTGAATTATTTGCAGGGTACAAGGTAGCGGTTGAACCGTTATAGAAAGCCAGTTTTGAAGCCGTACCGGCCGCGCCGTTTAATACTATCTGCGCATTGGTATTGGTGCCTGTATAAACGTTGGTTGAAGGCCCTTCGCTGATATCAACATAATTGATATTGAAACCAAAAGGATTGTTGTTATTGATGCCGTTGTTGGTCATCAAATCGTTCCAGACACGAGGCGAATCGTAACCATCGCCATCCCTGTCAGACGGGTTGTAGCCATTGGCATCGGTACCGGCAGTTGTAGCCGCGGTGTGGTCGGCTATCATAAATAAGCCGCCACCGTTGGCAACAAAGTTCATTAAAGCGGTTTTTTCTGCAGCAGTGAATAAACGGTTAGGCTCAACAACCACAAATACATCATAATTGCTCAAATCCTGCGCGTTTGCTGTACCATAGGTAATGGTCGATCCGCTTGGCAATGATTCTACCAACTCGCCGCGTTTCACCAGTTCAACAGCCCATGACGAAATAGCGCCTTTCCAATAGGTTTCCGCAGTACTTGATGTTATGCCTGTATAAGATGGGGTAGGGATACTTTGGGCTTTTGTTTCTACAGTGGTACCACCGGTGTAAATTGGTACACTTTCAGTGCCATCGGCGTCAATCTGCCAATCGGCGCTGCCTGCATTTTCCAAATGACTTGCATCAAACAGGAATTTTTTGCCTGTAAGTACAGTGCCGCCACCACCGGTGCCTCCATTATCGTTTATGGTAATGTCATCAATATCTATACGGTTTGTACCACCGCTTAGTTTGCGGATTTCTATACGCGCCGTGCCGGTTACACCGGTGATGGTAAAAGTTGATAAGGTTAAGGTTGAAGTACTGGTAATGGTTGATCCGGCCTGTGTATAGCTGCTGCCGCCGTTTACTGAGTAAAATAAGCCCCAGGTGCTGGCGCCATCACTGCCGTAAGTGCCGCTTTTAATGGTAACCGTGCTGATGCCTGTGGTAACATCAAACAACATGGTAATTTTACCTGTATTGCGGATGCGTGCTGCCCATGAGCCCGCCTTTAAATCACCCGATAAGTTGCCAATTAAGGCATCATACAAATTCCATGAGTTGCCCGATAGTGTAACGTTGTCGCCGCTGCTTGAGCCTGTAGGCGATACATCATAAGCCGTTTTAGGACTGGTTGCTCCTACTTCGAAGCCCTGGGTAAGTGATACCGCCTGGATTTTAAGCTTTGTTACCGATGCTGTTTGGTTGTCAGCAGCATTTTGAACCAGCTGGTTTGCGTTTTTTTGACAGCCTGAAGCCAATGCTCCGGCCAAAGCTAAGGCAGCAAAAAGCAGCCTCGGATTTGTAAATTTTAGCATAGTGTGTTTTTTAGGTGATTAATGTATAAGTATATGTTTATTAACTGTGTGTCAAACTTGGTGATTATTATGTAATTAACTATTGCTAATATATTAACTTATTGTTAAATGTGGTTAATTATGTGAGTGGTTGCTTAAGTTGGGTTAGGTTGATTGGGTGAGTGGTTGATTAAGTTGGACGAGTGTCGTGTCAACGATAAATTGACGGATAGTCTTTAGCCCAAAGTCTTAAGTTCTAAGCAAAAAAAGAAAAAATTCAACTTTAGACTTACGACTTAGTACTGTTGACTTAACACCAGGTTGTTTATCTTGAATTTCGCCAGATATTACAACCTGCCTGTTTTTAGTTGGCCCGACACGCATTTAAGTTATCATTTACTATATTTATCCATGTTTAACCACGAAATCTCAATCAGCATAAAAAATAAGGCCAGGCATGGTTTGCTGGCATTTACTTTGTTGTTGAGTTTTTTTGCAATTTCGGGTTATATAAACAATAACCGACCGACAACAGGGCAGGTAAATAGCGAGACTCCGGCTGTTAGAGATGTTGCAGGTCGGCGGGGCATAAGCTACAAAAGGGCTTCCCTGGCTTTTTGTAGCAGAACAGCGGTTCATTTAGCTGTAAAAGACAACCCGGCCGCCCGGATTTCTGTTCATAATAAACTCATTGCCGGTAGATATGTGCATTTAATGCATCTTTTTTTAAAGCATAAAAGCATTAGCAATTTTCAATTTATCCCGTTTTTATATCCCGTCGATCAGGAATATCCCGCTATCGCTTAGTGCCTTCCCGTTTATCCATTTAATGGAATAAGTAAAAATTTCTTACCCGCCTAACATGCCTCGGCGTTTGTTGAGCACATTGCTATATGCATGAAAAAGCTAAAAAAGCTACTCAGGCTTGTTTGCCTGGGCCTGTTTTTATTATTGGCTGTAACCGGTATTTCAATTGCCGGTGCAGCCCCCGTACTTGCCAAAAACGAAGAACGTTTTAATGATAACAAAACCCTGATTGAAATGGTTGACGAGAAAAAGGAGGATGAGGAGAAGTTGTGAGTTGTGAGTTGTGAGTTGTGAGTTGTGAGTTGTGAGTAAAATAGTCATCAAGTTAATCAAAATCCTGAAATTTGATGAGTCTGTTTAGCAATTCTGATTCAGATAAATTGGCGAACAAGGCAGGCAATTCTGAAAATTCTTGAATTCTGTAAATTCTGATTCTGACAAAATTGCGTTAGAGATTGGCGTGGATACCGGCCAACGAGCGTAATGCCTGTAGGCGTATGAACAAAAAGCCCGGGCCGCAAGCAACGGCAGGATTAGTATCAAGTGGTGAGTATCAAGTATCAAGATTTTTTAGTCGGTATCAGTTAGCGAATACCAACTAAAAAAATAGCCACCCGAAAACCGGAGGGCTATTTTTAATATAATGGATTGGATCAACTCAATCAACCACTCACTCAATCAACTACTTCACCAACTTTAGGCGTATTTAAAAATACAAAGTTGTTGTCAAACATATCCACCTTAATGGTGCTGTCTTTATCTACTTTGCCGGCCAGGATCTGTTTGGATAGTTCGTTCAGGATCTTTTTCTGGATGACACGTTTTAACGGACGGGCACCAAATTGCGGATCGTAACCTAACTGGGCCAGCCAGTCCAATGCTTCTTCGCTTGCTTCCATCGTGATGCCCATTTCGGCCAGGGTGTGTTGTACCTGGGCAAACTGTAGTTTTACAATGTCCTGTATCTCGTTGCGGCTTAGCGGTGTAAACATAATGATCTCATCTATCCTGTTCAAAAACTCGGGGCGGATGGTTGCCCTTAACAGGTTAAACAGCTCATTTTTGGTTTTGGCTATCAGCTCATCGCGGTTACTATCTTCCAAAGCCTGGAAGTTTTCCTGGATGATGTTTGAGCCAATATTGCTGGTCATGATGATGATGGTATTTTTAAAGTTTACCACCCGGCCTTTATTATCTGTTAAGCGGCCATCGTCCAATACCTGCAGCAAAATGTTAAATACATCCGGGTGCGCTTTTTCAATCTCATCTAATAGTACCACGCTATATGGTTTGCGGCGCACGGCTTCGGTTAACTGGCCGCCTTCATCATAACCTACATAGCCCGGAGGCGCTCCTATAAGCCTTGAAACAGCATGGCGTTCCTGGTATTCGCTCATATCTATGCGCACCAGGGCGCCTTCGTCATTAAACAGGTATTCGGCCAGGGCTTTGGCCAGTTCGGTTTTACCCACACCTGTTGTGCCTAAAAATATGAATGACCCTATTGGTTTGCGCTTATCCTGTAAACCGGCGCGGCTGCGGCGTATAGCATCACTTATCGCCTCTATTGCTTCCTCCTGCCCGGCAACACGCTTGTGCAGCTCGCCTTCCAGGTTTAACAGTTTTTCTCTTTCGCTTTGTATCATTTTACTCACCGGGATGCCTGTCCAGCGGGCTACCACGCCGGCAATATCATCGGCGGTAACTTCCTCTTTAAGCATGCGGCTATCGCTTTGGTTTTCCAAAAGGGCGGCTTTCAGTTTTTCAACCTCGGCCTGGGCCTGTACAATGGTACCGTAGCGTAATTCGGCTACTTTACCGTAATCGCCGGCACGTTCGGCCTGTTCGGCTTCCAGTTTATAATTTTCAATCAGTTCAACCTTGGTATTTATGCCGTCGACCAAATCTTTTTCTCCCTGCCATTTGGCGCGGAGCGAATCGCGCTCGGCCGACAGGTTGGCAATTTCCTCGCTCAGGTCGGTTACCTTACGGTCGTCACGTTCGCGTTTAATAGCCTCTCGCTCAATTTCCAGCTGCATAATGCGGCGTTCCAGCTCGTCAACCACTTCGGGTACCGAATCCATTTCCAGGCGCAGTTTTGACGCGGCTTCATCCATCAAATCGATAGCTTTATCAGGTAAAAACCTATCGGCTATGTACCGCTGCGACATTTCTACCGCGGCAATAATGGCTTCGTCTTTAATCCGCACCTTATGATGAGTTTCGTAACGTTCTTTTAAACCACGTAATATCGATATGGCATCTGCGGCATCCGGTTCTTCAACCATTACCTTCTGAAAACGGCGTTCAAGCGCTTTATCTTTTTCTAAATATTTTTGGTACTCGTTAAGTGTTGTTGCACCTATTGATCTCAGTTCGCCACGGGCCAGGGCCGGTTTTAAAATATTGGCAGCATCCATAGCGCCTTCGCCACCACCTGCGCCAACCAGCGTATGTATCTCATCTATAAATAAAATGATCTCGCCATCGCTTTGCGTAACTTCTTTTATAACGGCTTTTAAGCGTTCTTCAAACTCACCCTTATATTTGGCGCCTGCAATTAATGCGCCCATATCTAACGAGTAAACTGTTTTTGTTTTCAGGCTTTCGGGTACATCGCCTTTGATTATCCTGAAAGCAATACCTTCGGCAATGGCAGTTTTACCAACACCCGGCTCGCCAACCAATATCGGGTTGTTTTTGGTACGGCGGGATAGGATTTGGATAACACGCCTAATCTCGTCGTCGCGGCCAATAACAGGGTCAAGCTTGCCGCTTTCGGCATACTCGTTCAAGTTACGGGCATATTTATTTAGGGCATTGTAGGTTGCTTCGGCATTTTGGTCGGTTACCTTGCTGTCGCCGCGTAAAGCTATAATGGCTTTTTTAAGGTCTTTTTCGTTTACACCAAAATCTTTAAGCGCGCCGCTTACTTTGCCACCGGCTGCCAGCAAACCCAACAGGATATGCTCAACCGATACAAACTCATCTTTAAATTCTTTTAAGTATCCTTGCGCTTTTTGCAGGGCCGAGTTACTATCTGATGATAAGTAAACGTTGCTGCCGCTAACCTTCGGGAACGATGTTATCTGGGTATCCAGTACCTCGTTCAGGCGGTTAAGGTTAACATTAAGCTTTTTTAGTAAATAGGAAATAACATTTTCATCAACCAGCAGTAAACCTTTTAACAGGTGCGCCGGCTCAATTGCCTGCTGCTGATTACCGGTAGCAATTTCAGAGGCTTTTTGTACAGCCTCCTGTGCTTTTATTGTAAAGTTGTTAAAATTCATAGTGATTTAGTGTTATGAGTTGTATTAGTCAAATCCCTTGCCAGTTGGCCAAACATGATAAAAAGTCACGTAAAAAAAAGATTAAGCGTCATTTTGTCGCGGCCTATAATAATTGTAACATTTTTAATACTTTTATCCGTTTGGTAAATATCAACTCATGTTGAATACGCGCTTTTTTTTCAATAGCCTGCCTGTTAAGTACAGATCATTGTACAAAGATTTTTACACGTACCAGAATTTGATTGCTGTACGGGCAGCCAGTATCATATTTTTATTGTTGAATATCATTATAAGGGTGCTGTATGTTGTTTTCCCGGCAAGCCTTACCAAAGCGCAAAACTTTCCCGAATTTAACACAAGCAACTGGGTGTTCCTGATAATAACCCCGTTTTTCCTGATAGCTGCCAACCTGCTGATACTGGAATATAAAAGGCAAAAAAAAAGCACCCAGCTTATGGCGTTTACGGTATTTTTATTTTCGTTGTACATTATTACCTGTGGCATGTATTCCAGCTTTATAGCCACGTCCGATCCAAGCAATTCGCTTACACTTTACCTGATAGCTTTATGCCTCATAAGCGCGACCGTAGTATTTGAGTATTACGAATCGATTATCCTTATTATAGGCGTAGAGTTGTTTTTTACTGCTTTGTTGCTTTATAGCCAAACATCGCCCACGCAAATGGTTTATAATCAGTTAATTTCAGTGGTGTTGTTGTCTGCTTTTTATTTAACCTCCCGGTACTTTTTTACTTACAAAGCCAATAGTTACCAGCAGGTTTTACAAATAAGTGAAAAAAATGAACTGATAGAAGGGGCCAATGTATTTAAAAACCAGGTGCTGGGTATGGTAGCTCATGATTTGCGCAACCCTATTGCCTCGGTTGAATCGATAGCGATGATGATGGAACTTGATGAGGTGACCGAGGATACGCAGGATAATTTAAATATGATTAAGGAGTCGTGCGCCAAAGCCCGGTCGATCATTGACGACCTGCTGGATGCCGCCCGCAATGAAAACGGGAGACCTATTGAAACCGAAAGAACAGAATTAAATCAGTTGCTTAAAACCGCCGTAGATTCCTGGCGGACCCAGGGCAGACTGAACGTTGATGTTATTTTTATCAGCAGTGTAAACCCCGCTTATGCACTGATTAATAAAGAAAGGTTTTCCCGCGTGATTGACAACCTGGTGAGTAATGCCGTGAAATTTTCAAAGGATAACAGCCGTGTTGACGTGCGGTTAAGCCAGGTTAATAAGGATGTGATTATTGAGGTTCAGGATTATGGCATGGGGATTCCTGAGGCTATGCTGCCCGAAATATTCAACCGCTTTACCAAGGCCGGCCGCACCGGCGTGCGTGGCGAAAAATCAACAGGTTTGGGGCTCAGTATTGTACGCCAGATAGTTGAAAGCCATAAGGGTACTATCCACGTGGAAAGTACAGAAGGCAAAGGCTCTGTTTTTGTAGTGAAATTGCCGGTTAGTTAGTTCATTTCGCTTCGCTGTCATTGGGCATTGTCGCTGCGCTTGTCCTTGGTCATTTCGCTGCGCTGTCATTAGTCATTGGTAGTCGTAAAATTTCGCGAAACTCTGAAGGGGGAATGACATCGTAAAAAAGGGCTGTCATGGTGAGCTTGTCGAACCATAGCGGGTAAAGGCCTCTCCGCGCGACCCTTCGACAGGCTCAGGGTGACAGGCCTACGCACCTCGAAAAGAAAAGATATCAGGGGTAGATTTATTAGAAAAATTAAAACAATCGTTAGCCCAATCAAACTTGCCCTTAAATGACCAATGACCAATGACCAATGACCAATGACCAATGACCAATGACCAATGACCAATGACCAATGACTGCTAACCGAAAACTGATTTCGCTTTTTCCATTGTCTTCTCCAAGTCAATCGCCTTGCCCAATACTCCCTTAAATAAATCGCCTTCAACCTTCAGCCTGTCTATTGAATTGAATATGGTAAAATGTTTCATAGTAAGGCCAGGTTTTACTTCATCCCAGTGAAGGGGCATAGATACGGTGGCGCCAATTTTGGGGCGGAGCGAGTAGGGCCCGGCTATGGTAGCGCCGGGGCGGTTTTGTAAAAAGTCAAGGTACATTTTTCCATCACGCTTTGCCACCATCCGTTCCACGGTAGTGTAATCGGGAATTTGTTTGTGAACAATGTTTACTATAATACGTGCAAACAGCTGGGTTTGATCATAACTATACCTGGCATCGGTTGGGATATATATATGCATGCCGGTTGAGCCGGAAGTTTTGCAGTAGGAGGGAACATCAATGGCATCCAATGTTTTTTTTACCTCCAGCGCTGCGGCGATTACCTGGTCGAACGTGTTTTTGTCGGGGTCAAGGTCTATCACGCAATAGTCCGGGTTATCCGGCGATTGGATACGACTGAACCAGGGGTTCATCTCGATGCAGCCTAATGATGCCATCCATAATAGACTTGCCTCATCGGTGCCCACCAAATATTCTTTGTGTTCGCCTTCACCGTTGGTATACGGAAATGTTTTTACCCAATCGGGCGCTTTGCCTTTTACATCTTTTTGGTAAAAACTTGGGCCGTGAATACCGCCGGGAAACCGGTTAAGCGACATGGGGCGATCTTTCAGGTAAGGCAAAATGTACTCGGCTACCTGGTAATAGTAGTTAAACATATCTCGCTTGGTTACCTTATCCTCGGGCCAGTAAATTTTACTCAGGTGGGTAAACTTCAAATCATGGCCGCAAATTTTGCGCACCTGGGTTTCGTCGGTTGGGTTTAGCAAGGTTTTTCTTCCTTTCTCTTTTGGAGGTTGTATGGCCGATGCATGGCTATCTTCATGTTTTTTTTTCGCTTGTTCAATCGCTGTCTCAGTATGTTCTGCAACCTCACGCACTACATCTGTTGCCTTTTTATCAACGCGCATACCCTGGAATGACGGGTGACGGAACACGCCGTCGCTGGTAACTTCGCTAAAAGCTACTTCGCAAACCAGTTGGGGCTTTAGCCAGGTTGCCTTGGCTTTGGGTGGATTTGGCCTGAAACGCGATGGCTTGTTTACGTCGGGAATAGTATCAAAAGGACTTTTGTCAGTTATTAAAGGCTTAAATTGTACCATCATTTCCTTTTGTACTTTATCCGAAAAACCTGTTCCCACTTTACCTACATATTGCAGGTTTTTATCTTCATAAACACCCAGCAGCAATGAACTGAACTGTTTAGACGTATCCTCGTTTTTGGTAAAGCCGGCTATTACTACTTCCTGCCGTTTGTGTACTTTAATCTTCAGCCATTCCTTTGAGCGCGTATCTGAAGCGTAGGTGCTATTGGCTTTTTTTGCGATAATGCCTTCTAAGCCCATCCGCTCGGCCGCCTTAAAAAAATCAATGCCGCTGGCGTCAAACACTTTACTGGTGCGCACGCGGTCATCGTTGGTTGGTAAAACCTGTTTGAGTATGGCTTGCCGTTGCGATAAAGGCAAATTCACCAGGTTTTTGCCATCGTACCATAAAATATCAAAAACATAATAAACCAGTTCGCCATCGGCTTCGCTGCGCCAGTTTTGCAGGTTGCCGAAGTTGGAGATGCCTTTATCATTCAAAACCAGGATCTCGCCATCCAACACGGCGTTAATCTTCCAACCCTGTAGCAGTTTGTAGATAGGGTAAAACTTTTGGTTAAACGTTTTATTGTTGCGGGATAATAGCTCCACCTCTCCCTGGTTCACGAAAGCAAGTGCGCGGTAACCATCCCATTTTACCTCGTAAACCCAATCAGGGTCGTCAAAAGGTTCATCAACCAAAGTGGCCAGCATAGGTTTTATCCCGGTTGGCATTTTAGCTTTGGGGGCTTTTTTTAATATCGCGGTAATGTCAATATCTTCCTGTTCAGCCACGCTTTCTTTGGGCTCGGTTGCTTCAATCACTTTTTTTATTGATGCGCCCTTCTTCGGCTTTTCAATATTTTCTTCATGCCCGTTCTGCCAAACCTTTTCACCGGTTTTTTCCATGGCCTCGATGGTTTTGCCCGATATTACCGACTTGTCCTCTTTAGTAATATCTTTTTTTGTTGCAAAATCGTCATCGTGCTTTATCAGCAGCCAGGCATTATCGCCCATGCCATGGGTTTTTACCAGGGCAAACTCGCCCTGTAGTTTTTTGCCATGGAGCTTTATTTTTAATGATCCGGATTTAAGTTCTTTTAACAGCTGCTTTTCCTGCTCTTTTTTGCCTTTAATTTTTTCGATGGGTTCATATGTGCCTTCGTCCCAAACAATCACAGTACCTCCACCATATTCGCCTTCGGGGATGATGCCCTCAAAGTTGCGGTAATCATAAGGATGATCCTCCACCATCATAGCCAGCCTTTTGGTTTTTGGATCGGTTGACGGCCCTTTGGGCACCGCCCAGCTTTTGAGCACGCCACCCATCTCCAGCCTGAAATCGTAATGCAGCCGTGAAGCATCGTGCTTTTGTATCACAAAAGTCAGGCTGTTTTTATCCTTGCTTTTACCGGCTTTTGGTTCGGCTGTTTTGGTAAAGTCGCGCTTTTTGGCATATGTTTCCAGGCTCATGGTGCTGATGTTTGATTATTAGGATAACATCATGAGTGAGAAGAAGGTTTTAGGTTAGTTCATTGGTTCATTAGTTCATTGGCATTTCGGTTGGTGCCAACACAGGAGCGGAACAGGTGTGTCACCCGTACCAGGGTGTCTCAGGGTGTTTCACCCCGTACCAGGGTGTTTCAGGGTGTTTCACCCCGTACCAGGGTGTTTCTGAGTGTTTCATTTACGGGTGGTACACACACTTTGTTGGTTATGCATAGTACCGAAAAAGGCTTGTTTTTTTAACCGGGACATTGTTCATTATTATTTAAACCAATACGGCAAAAATCAGTCATACCATAAAAAAATATAAACTATGAAAAAGATATTCATGATGATAGCTTTTGTTGCAGGGCTGGGCTTATTTGCACACGCCCAGGAAAAAGTAAAGGCAACCCCCGCATTACGGGCTGCAAAACAAACTAAAGTATTAACTAAACAGCTTAACCTGAGCAACAGCCAGATAACCCAGGTGAATGCGGTGCTGCTGGAGCAGGGTAGAGGACTTGATAGTTTGAAGGCCCTTAAAGGTACAAATGATAAAAAAGAACAACGGTATTCACATAAACAGATCCGTGACAATGCGCAGGCCAAACTGGAAGCCATTTTTACTGCCGAACAAAAAACGAAATACCTCGCTTTTGTAGAAGCCCAAAAACAAAAAAAGGCCGCCAGGAAAGAGGCGAAGACATCGCCGGTGCCGCAGAACTAACTAATTGTATTTTTAGGAAAGGATTTAACCCCCGCACCATAATAAGCCGCTTTGATATGCCAGGGCGGCTTTGTTTTGTGCGCCACGGCGAAAATTTTCCCAATTTGATGCCCTTCGTACTTCATTAAGAATTATTTGTGCTGCTTAAAATACAAAAGCATTCTGCCTTGAAGCAGGAGGGTTACAGTTTTTTATCTAATGAAGGCGCGTTTTTTAATAAATCGCATCAAAATCTGCAAAAGTCGTCAACATAACCAATAAATAATCAAAATATTTTAATCGTAGGGCACTATTGGTATTATTATTGCGTTAAATAAACATATTGATATACAGGCAGATAATGTGTTTAAATGACAATTATTTATTTATCAATATCGCACTTAAATGCTTGCTGTATTATTAAATTGTTAATAGTTAACTTTTTTACTTAAAATATTTGCAAAATAAAAGATGTGTAGTATATTTGCAGTGTAGTATTTGTAAGGCGCTGAACGGCAGCACCAGAAGGTTCGAGACCTCCCTTACAGCTCTTCTCATAATTTAGGTTTATAATTGGTTAGAACGCGCCCCTGCCCATCAGAGGGCGCTTCTTGTTTCTATAGGTTTTTAAAACTTTCAAAACCGAATCAGAAAGCATCCAACCTATCTAAAGGTTGTTTGATGAATTTGGATGATTACCCGTTGATTACTGCGCAGTTTATGAAATTCGGTAAAAAAAGCGCTGAAATGATTTGAGTTATCTTTATTTGCTTAACCTGCGTTATTCAATAAAACTACGCCAATGATTCTTCCAATAATGCTTCAAAATAAAATCGATATGTTTACCTGTTGAAACAGGCGTCTCACCGTTAATTCGCACTTTCCATTTTTTTATAAAAACACGCTTTTGACCGTTGAGTTTGTAAAACGAAATGCCATAGTCACCGTTATCGTCATACTTAATATTGCCCACGTTGATGATCTTTGAATCGGTAATGTAAAACAGGTTGCTGCTCCAAACTCTTCCCATACAACAATCCTCGTAAGTATAGTAAAATTTTGTTGTTGGAATCCTTTCCGCATTTGAACAATCGCCGGCTAATTTGAATGTGTTTGATTTTACGTCGTAAATAATCAGGTCCTGTGCACCCGAATCTACTCCCCTTAACTCTACGGTGATATCTTTATAACCGTCTCCATTAAAATCAATGAATTTAAAATAAACCACTTCGTCATCGGCGGTTGCTTTATAAACTATTTTGCCGCTTTTATCTTTTATATAAAACCTGCCAGGGCTAACGCCATCACCAAAAGTATTTATCGCAGTATAACTAATGCCGTTTATAATTTCGGTTTTACTTTGTCGGACTGAATCTTTTTTTGAGGTTGACGGTGTTAAAACCGGCTTCAAGTTGAAATGTAAATGCAATTGCACGACATTAAACAACGTTAAAAAAAGCGATATTTTACCAATAAAATTCATTAATGTAATATAATAAATGACTTACCAATTTACATTTTTTAATACAAAAAAATAGTTTTTGCCTGCTTTAAATGAAGGTTAAAAATCGCCGGTTCGGGAATAAAGAAGAATGGGAAAGAGTTATGTGTATTTTTTCCTTGTTGTCAAAAAATATTTATATTTATCTGTAGCTATCCGCATAAATGAAATAAGTTCGGTTACGGATTGAGTCCAATTGATGAATTAAACACCGAAAAATGGGTTCTATGTTTTATGGGGTAAATATGTTTTTTCGGTTTAACTTAATTTGATTTGCACATCCGCTATAAATTGTACCTGTCAATTTTAACCATCCACAATAACCATCATAGAGCCATAAAACAAAATACTTAATACTACTGTATTAATCTAACAAAACCACTCGCTTATGAAAAATCCGGTCTACGCAGATTTAAAGCATGCCGACGGCAGTTTACGAAATATTATCATTGAACCGGTATTGGAACATAACCTTGCGGATACCGGTGTATATAAAATTTACAAAACTTCGGTAGACAATGAGTCAATGCTGTTTACGGAAGAAATGGAGATTGATGGCGACGGCCCCTCTTTAGCCGATGAAGATAATCCCGATTATTTGGGCACCATATATTTCCCCCAGTCGGGACCCTGGCACTACGAAGGCGAACTGCTCAGCAACGGCGAGCAGCAGCAAATTATATCTATATTACAACAGAAAGCATAGTGCTGTAGTCTATAGTCGAAAGCTTTAAACTTAAAGTCAAAAGAACTAAATCCGACTTAAGACTTGCGACTTAATTAGTCCCTTTTACTTTCATTTGAAAAGTATACACCGCTTTTGACGCCGTTATAAATAATACATCCCGGTTTTTACCGCTAAAACAAATGTTGGCTGTCCAGGGTTCATCAATATCAATGTGGCCAATTTTTTCGCCTTTCGGGTTAAAAATAGTTACGCCCTTACCGGTAAGGTATATGTTGCCCAGTTCGTCAATCGTCATCCCGTCTGATCCCATCGCCACAAAAAGCATTTTGTTGGTTAATGAACCGTCTTTATTAATATCGTAGCGATAGGTTTTGTTATCCCCTATATCGGCAACAAAAAGATGTTTGCCATCGGCAGTGCCAACTATGCCATTAGGCCTTACAAATTTATCATCAACCATAACGGCTTCATGTTTACCTTTTGGCAGGTAGTAAAGCTTTTGGCCATCAAGCTCGGGCTTTTTGTGCGTCCAATAGTCGCGTTGGTAATAGGGGTCGGTTATATATAGCCCACCATCCGGCCTTACCCAAACATCATTAGGTCCGTTAAATATTTGCCCTTTATAGCCGGTAAGTAATACTTCTATTTTTCCTTTCGGGCTGATAGACCAAAGTTCGTTTTTACCATCGGCACAGCTTATGAGGTTGCCCTTACTGTCAAAATCCATTCCGTTGCTGCGGCCGGCGCTATCCATAAAAACAGAAAGTTTGCCATCCGTGCTATACTTCCAGATCTTATTATTGGGCTGATCGGTAAAAAATACATTGCCCTTTTTATCAACAGCCGGCCCCTCGGTGAAAGAGAATTGTTTGGCGATTAACACAGCTTTGGTGCCGGCGTTGTATAAAGCAGTAGTATCCTGGCTAAATACTTTGCAAGTGGCGGCTACCAGGCCAAATAATATCAGGGACAGTTTTTTCATATTTTGGGTAATTGGTTTGCTAATGTAGGTTGTTTTTGTAGAAAAAGGAAGAAGAGCTCCCAGGCCCCCTCTAAATCTCCCCCTGAAGGGGAGACTTTTTGTTGCGTTTTTTTAAAGTCCTCCCTCCCGGGGAGGATTTAGGTGGGGCTTTTCCATTAAAAACGCTATTTTTGCACCTTTATTAAAAATACCGTTCAAAACATGAGTATTGCACTATCCGAGCAGGAAATTATCCGCCGCGAATCTTTACAAAAATTAAGGGAACTGGGCATAAACCCGTACCCCGCCGAAGCATTTGATATTAACGCCTGGGCACAGGATATTACCGATAATTTTGCAATAAAACCCGAGGCCTACCAAAATGTAGTTATCGCAGGCCGTATCATGACCCGCCGTATCATGGGCAACGCATCGTTTGCCGAGATCCAGGATTCAACCGGCCGTATCCAGATATACCTGAAACGCGATGATATTTGCCCTGATGAGGATAAAACTTTATACAATACTGTATTTAAAAAACTTCTTGACCTTGGCGATTATGTTGGAATTAAAGGTTATGTGTTTTTAACGCAAACCGGCGAAATTTCTGTTCACGTAAGAGAATTAATCGTTCTTTCAAAATCGTTGAAACCACTACCGGTAGTTCGACGCGATGACGAAGGGAATATATATGATGCATTTACCGATCCTGAACTTCGCTATCGTCAGCGTTATGTTGATTTAACTGTTAACCCGGCTTATAAACAAATATTTATCAACCGGTCCAAAGTGATTAGCAGTATGCGCAACTATTTTAACGCGCAGGGCTGGATGGAGGTAGAAACCCCTATACTGCAGCCGGTACATGGCGGCGCAGCGGCGCGTCCGTTTGCCACGCACCACAATACGCTGGATATGCCTTTGTTTTTGCGCATAGCCAATGAACTTTACCTGAAACGCCTTATTGTTGCAGGTTTTGATGGTGTATATGAATTTGGCAAAATGTTCCGTAACGAGGGTATGGACCGTACACACAACCCGGAATTTACAGCCATGGAAATTTATGTAGCCTATAAAGACTACATATGGATGATGGCCATGGTTGAAGAATGTTTGGAAACTGTTGCCAAAGCTGTCCACGGTATTCCCGTTGTTCAGGTAGGCAGCAACGAAATTAACTTTGCCGGTCCGTACGAAAAATTATCGATGTACGATTCTATCCTGAAATATACAGGGATAGATGTATCGGCTATGGATGAAGCCGCTTTGCGCGAAACCTGTGCCGAGCTGAAAATAGAAGTTAACCCAACCATGGGTAAAGGCAAACTGATTGACGAGATCTTCAGCGCCAAGGTTGAGCATAACCTAATCCAACCAACTTATATTACCGATTACCCAATCGAAATGACCCCGCTTGCCAAAAAACATCGTACCAAAGATGGCCTGGTAGAGCGTTTTGAGTTGTTTGTAAATGGTAAAGAGATAGCCAACGCTTACTCGGAGTTAAATGACCCGATTGACCAGCGCGAACGTTTAGAGGAGCAGTTGGTACTTGCAGGCAGGGGCGACGACGAAGCCATGGCCATGGACGACGACTTTTTACGCGCCCTGGAATACGGTATGCCGCCAACATCGGGCCTGGGTATCGGTATCGACAGGTTGGTGATGCTGATGACCAATCAGAGCACTATCCAGGAAGTATTATTCTTCCCGCAGATGCGCCCCGAGAAAAAAGCTAAAGTTGTTACTGCTGACGACTTTATAAATATAGGTGTTAAGGCCGAGTGGGTACCCGTGCTTAATGCAATGGGGTTTAATGCGGTAGATGAACTAAAAGCCGCCAACCCCAACAAAGTATTTAATGATCTTGGCGGCATGCGCAAAAAATTGAAGCTGGATATTACCATGCCTACCAAAGACGAGGTGATGGCCTGGTTTAAATAATATACAAGAAAACTAACGTTACCTTTTACAACGACCGCGAAGTGCCTTATTTAAAGGAAATTCGCGGTCGTTTTTTTATTAATTAATGGCGCTTTTTGAGACCGTTGCTGAGTGCCAGTTTTCTTCCATCTTGATTCTTGACTCTTAATTCTTGACTCTCCGCTCCGATTGTCGTCAAAAGTTTTACATTTGCTTTGTTAAAATAAGAACTATCCATGGTTAAATTCAACCGGTTTACACTGGATAATGGCCTCCGGGTTATTGTTCATGAAGATAATACCACGCCTATGGCAGTGCTCAACATTCTGTATGATGTTGGTGCACGCGACGAAGATCCCGAGCAAACGGGCTTTGCTCATTTGTTTGAGCACCTGATGTTCGGCGGATCTGTAAATATTCCAAGCTACGATGAGCCACTGCAAAGGGTAGGAGGCGAAAACAATGCTTTTACCAGTAACGATATCACCAACTATTACATCACCCTGCCATCGGCCAATATCGAAACAGCATTTTGGCTCGAGAGCGATCGCATGTTAAACCTCGCCTTTAGCGAAAAAAGTCTTGAGGTGCAGCGTAACGTAGTAATTGAGGAGTTTAAGCAGCGTTACCTTAACCAGCCTTACGGCGATGTTTGGCTAAAGCTACGCCCGCTGGTTTATAAACAGCACGCTTACCGTTGGGCTACCATTGGTAAAACCATCAAGCACATCGAGGATGCCAAAATTGAGGATGTGAAAGCATTCTTTAAAAAACATTATAACCCGCAAAATGCCATTATGGTAGTTGGGGGCAATATCACAACCGAAGAGGTTAAAAAGCTCTCCGAAAAATGGTTTGGCCCAATCCCCGCTGGTGAGAAATACACACGCAACCTGCCGCAGGAGCCCGAACAGCATGACGAACGCCGCGAAACGGTTACTGCCAAAGTGCCGCTGAACGATGTGTACATCGCGTTCCAGATGGGGGCAAGGCTGGATGATGATTATTACCCGGTGGAATTACTGAGTGATATCTTGTCGCGTGGTCACTCGTCACGTTTGTACCGTAGTTTGGTGCAGGATAAGCAAATTTTTAGCGAGGTGCATGCCTACATTACAGGCAGCCTGGATAAAGGTATGTTTGTGTTAGAGGGCAAACCCCTGGAAAACGTTAGTATTGAGCAGGCCGAAGCCGCGTTTTGGGACGAGCTGGAAAAAGTAAAAGCCACGGAGATTCCGGCTGATGAGTTGACCAAGGTGCAAAACAAGACCGAATCGACCATGGTGTTTTCTGAAATGTCGTTGTTGGATAAAGCCATGAACCTGGCCTCGTTTGAGTTGCTGGGCGATGCTGACCTGCTGAACCAGGAAACCGCCAAATACCTGGCGGTAACTCCCGCGCAGATCAAAGAAGCTGCTAATAAGATATTCAGGAAAGACAATTCTTCAACGCTGATTTATTTGGCCGAGAAAGCCGAAGTTTCTGAATCAGAGTTTTCAGAATTAGAGAATTAACAGAATTGGAATTGATCTGAACCACGATTTTTCAGATTAACGGATTTACAGGATTAGTATAATCAAATCCAAAAAATCTGATTAATCTGCTTAATCCGGGTTCAGAAAAAAGAATTACTGACGAATGACCAACTTAGATAGAACATTAGCCCCTGATTTTAAGGCTATCGATAATATAAACCTGATACGCCCCGCGCATAAAAAGCTCGGTAACGGCTGTAATATATTTTGCTTTAACTCCGGCGACCAGGAATTGGTTCGCATAGAATGGATTTTTGGCAACCTGCGTTTTAACCCGGCGCTGCCGCTGTTGAACATGGCCGTAAATACCATGCTCACCGAAGGTACCAGTACATTAACCGCGGCCCAGATTGCCGATAAGGTTGATTTTTACGGCGCCTTTTTGCAGGTGGAATACGGGTACGAAAACTCGCAGGTTGTATTGTACAGCCTTAATAAGCACCTGCACCATACCTTGCCGGTTATTGTTGATATTTTAACCAATTCAACCTTCCCCGAGAAGGAATTGGAAACTTTTAAACGTAACCAGCAACAAAAGCTACAGGTTAGCCTGCAAAAAAATGATGTTGTTGGCCGCCGCAATTTTAACAAGGCGGTTTATGGCGATACCATATACGGGGTGGGTGCAAGCTTTGATAATTATAAAGCCCTGCAGCGCGATGAATTGGTTGCACACTATAAAGAGCAATACCAGCCATCAAACTGCACCATTATCATTTCAGGGAAAATTGAACCGGAAACTTTGACCCTTATTACCGATACGTTTGATAAAGGATGGGTAAATGGCGATAAACCCGCCGATACCACCCAGCCGGAAATTGTACCGGCTTCAGAATTATTTTACTTTACCGAGAAGCCAGAAGCCCTGCAATCGGCCATCAGGATAGGTACACCGATGATTAACCGTAGCCACCCGGATTTTCAGCAATTACAGGTGTTGAATACGGTTTTGGGCGGCTATTTCGGGTCGAGGCTAATGGCCAACATTCGCGAGGATAAAGGTTATACGTATGGCATCGGCTCGGGGCTGGGCTCGTTTAAACAGGCCGGGTCCTTCTTTGTAGCTACCGAGGTTGGGGCAGATGTGTGCAAACCGGCCCTTGCCGAAATTGAAAAGGAAATCAATATCCTTAAAACCGAACTAATCCCCGACGAAGAGCTTTCATTGGTACGCAACTACATGTTAGGCTCGTTGTTAGGCAGCCTGGAGAATGTTTTTTCGCATGCCGATAAATTCAAGAGTATCTATTTTGCCGGTTTGGATTATGATTATTACGACAGGTATGCAGCTACAGTAAAAAGTGTCGACTCTGCAAGGTTATTGGAATTAGCCAATAAATATTTCCACTTTGAGCGTTTTTATAAAGTGATAGTAGGAAAGTATTAATTTTTGATTTGGGATTTCGGATGTTCGATTTCGGATTTGGTCTTTAATTCCGAAATTGAACATCCGAAATCCCAAATCTCCCCAAATATCACAGAAAGGCAATTTTTAAATAATTACGAAATCGAACATCCGAAATCCGAAATAAAAAGTTAGCTTTGCCCGGCAAATAATAACTCCAAAATAATTATTTGCTATGCAGTTAGACCCATCTAAATTTGTTGCCGAAGGATTAACTTACGACGACGTTTTACTACTCCCCGCTTATTCAGAAGTATTACCGCGCGATGTTAACACCAGCAGCTGGTTAACCAAAAACATCCGTTTAAACATTCCCATCATTTCGGCAGCTATGGATACCGTTACCGAATCTGGCCTGGCTATTGCCATTGCCCAGGCGGGTGGTATAGGTATGCTGCATAAAAACATGACCATACAGGCCCAGGCCGATGAAGTTCGTAAAGTTAAACGATCTGAAAGCGGCATGATCCAGGACCCGGTTACCTTGCTGGAAGATGCCCTGCTTGCAGATGCATTCCAGATCATGAAGGAGTTTAGCATCGGTGGTATCCCGGTAATTGATGCCGATCATCGCCTTAAAGGTATTATCACCAACCGCGATCTGCGTTTCCAAAAAGACATGAGCGTTCCGGTTAGTACCGTAATGACTAAAACAAACCTGATCACAGCACCCGAAGGCACTACACTTACAGAAGCTGCCTCGATATTGCAAAGCAATAAAATTGAAAAACTGCCGGTTGTAAATCCAAATGGCAGGCTGGTAGGTTTAATTACATACAAAGACATTCAGAAGGTTAAAAACTTCCCCAACGCCTGTAAAGACGAGTTTGGTCGCCTGCGTGTAGGAGCTGCCGTTGGCGTTGCTGCCGACAATATCGACCGCGTAACCGCCCTGGTAAATGCTGGTGTTGATGTGGTTACGGTTGATACGGCCCATGGCCACAGCAAAGGGGTTATTGATATGGTGAAAGCCATTAAAGCTTTACATCCAAACCTGCAGGTTATTGCCGGTAACATTGCTACAGGCGATGCAGCCATTGCCCTTGCAGATGCCGGCGCCGATGCTGTTAAAGTGGGTATTGGTCCGGGTTCAATTTGTACTACCCGTATTATTGCGGGTGTGGGTGTACCACAACTATACGCCGTTTACGAGTGCGCTAAAGCATTAGAAGGCCGTGGCATCCCGGTTATTGCCGATGGTGGTATCAAACAAACAGGCGACATTGTAAAGGCTATTGCAGCCGGTGCAAGCTCTATCATGGCAGGCTCACTGTTTGCAGGTGTAGAAGAATCACCGGGTGAAACCATCATATACGAAGGCCGTAAGTTTAAATCGTACCGCGGTATGGGTTCTGTTGAAGCAATGGCAAAAGGATCAAAAGATCGTTATTTCCAGGATGAAACAGATGTGGTAACTAAATTGGTTCCTGAAGGTATTGTAGGCCGTGTGCCATTTAAGGGCAATATGGGCGAAGTGATTTTCCAGTACATCGGCGGTTTACGCGCCGGTATGCACTACTGTGGTGCTGCCAACATTGAAGATCTGCAACGCGCCAAGTTTGTACGCATAACAGCAGCCGGTATGCGCGAAAGCCACCCGCACGATATTACCATTACTAAAGAAGCTCCTAATTATACAAGCAGGTAAGCAATTATTGAATTATTGAATGACTGAATTATTGATTTAAATACAGTAATTCAATAATTCGGTAAATCTATAATTCAGTAATTAAAAAACTAAAGAAGCGCTTAATTATACAAGCAGGTAGTTTTTGGTTGATTAGGTGAGCGGTTGGATTTTCTCCAGATAATAAAAAAGCCAGTATGGTTGTAAGTAAAACTTATAACCTTACTGGCTTCTCTTTTGGCAGCTATTTACTGGCCGTTAATAGAGGCCGACTTTGGGATAATGCTGTTTGATGTTATTATTTTTAATGCCTGGTCGTTGGTAAAGCCCTCTTTGGTAAGCGCATCAAAATACTCTTTATTTAGTTTTGCTATCTCGGCTATTTTGCCTGGCTGTTGGTAGTAAGTAAATTGTGCGTCAAGCAAGCTTTTTACCATGGATGTATACATGGGACCCATTCCACCCATGGCATTTACCAACATGTTAGCCCCGTCTAAAGGTTGCCCTGTCCCATTTACCGGTGGCGGTGGCAATAATTCCACGTTGGTTATTTTTACGCCCTTATCCCCGGGCGATGAGTGTATAAGATCAACATTGTAAAAATTAAAATAAGTTATTCCGTCGTTCCGTTTTCCGGCGCGTTCAATAATATCGATACTTTTGGTATTGGCTGGAATCTTTTTAAAATACACTTTAAACTCCAGCTTATCATTTGTTTTTTTTAAGGTGTTCCTGGTCTCAGGAACTACGGCAATCCCTTCCGATTTTACGTACCCGTAGTGTTTATTATCAACATCTGTTTGAATATAAATTTCCCTGTTAAGCACGGCCCAGGCGTTGTCGCTGCCGGCATAATGTCTAAAACTTACTACGGTATACTGTTGATCTGTCTCAATTTTAGTGATGGTGCTTGTCGGGCTGTCAGAAGTTTCAACATCGGGATTGGTAACAGTTTGGGCAAAAGAACTCTTAAGGCCGATTGTAAATAATACGGCTGCAAGGATTAAGGTTTTTTTCATGCGGTGTTTGGTTTATAAGGTTGGGTAAATGTAAGGGTGTAATAATACGTATTAAATGGATAAACGGCTAAAGTTAATGGATAATACTATCGTAACCTGTAAAGTGGTTACTGTAAATTTTATATTTGCGCCATGAAATCCATTTCCGTATTCTGCGGCGCCAACTTTAACGGCGATCCTTTATTAAAACAAGCTATAGAACAGTTAGCCGAAGTTATGGTAAACCGCGATATTACCCTGGTATTTGGCGGCGGTAAAGTTGGCGTTATGGGGTTGATAGCCGATGCCATTTTAAGCCGTGGCGGTAAAGCGATAGGCGTAATACCGCAATTTTTGATGGATAAGGAAGTAGGGCACACGGGATTAACTGAACTACATATTGTAGATAACATGCACCAGCGCAAACAAATGATGAATGATTTGTGCGATGGCATCATTACCCTGCCCGGCGGACTTGGTACCCTCGAAGAGTTTTTTGAAGTGCTTACCTGGCTGCAGTTAGGGTTGCACAACCACCCGATAGGGCTGCTTAATACCGGCGGGTATTACGATTCGTTGTTAAAGCAACTGGATGTAATGGTTGAGAAAAAATTCCTGAAACCCACCAACCGCGAACTGGTGATTACCTCCGGCGACCCAATTGAATTGGTAAACCTGATGGACAGCTTTAACGCCAAGCCCGATGAAGTTTGGTTTAGGGACAGAGATCTGACATAGTTTGGTGTTTGCAGTTTATATATATTTTGATTACATAACGCCGTTACTCTGGTACCGTCGGGTGTAGTATCCGGCAAAAGCACGGCAAGCATCACACTACAGCCAAACGGGTTATTCTATACAATCATGATTTGCGGTTAATTAGATCGAAACTGATTTTACTAATACGAAGATCGGTAATTTAGTACAATGGCATAATTGTTTTAAGCGCATTTTATAACACTATTTATCGGTGTATAATCCATCGTTTTAAAAGGTTTATCCATTTTTTGAAGTGCAATTAGCTTATATATTTACCCCAACCAATAATAACAAATAGGGTAAATGCAGCATCTTTTAACACGTGCACATGGCCATGTTATGGCCTGTTTAAAAATACTTTGTTCACAAAAGCCGCGAAGCGCATAAACACCTTTGCCCGAATTGTAATGTTAAAACCTATGTCAAAATTAAAACACGCTGTTTTTTTATTACTGTTAACAACCCTTTTTATTAATGCAGATGCACAAAGCAAGACCAACTTATGGAAAGGCTTTGAAAGAATACAACTGAAATTTGCCGACCGGGATGCTTACTATGTTAAGCCCGCACATCCGTTGCCTGGTAATCCCTGGGTTTGGCGCACATCTTTTCCCGACTGGCATACCGATATAGACAGTATTTTGCTTGCGAAAGGGTTTTATATAGCCTTTATCAATGTTGATAACCAGTATGGTGCGCCATCGGCAATAAAGTTTTATGATGTATTTTACACTTATTTAACTACACAGCTTGCCTTTGCACCAAAGGTAGCACTCGAAGCTGTGAGCAGGGGAGGCCTGTATGCTTATGCCTGGGCCAAACGCAATCCCGATAAGGTAACCTGTATTTATGCGGAAACGCCGGTTTGTGATATTAAAAGCTGGCCCGGAGGAAAGTTGAAGGGGGCCGGAGATGCAGGTGCCTGGAACGAACTAAAACAGGTTTATCATTTTACCGAAGAACAGGCTATTGCCTACAACGATAACCCAATTGATAACCTGGAAGGCCTTGCTTCGTTCCGGGTGCCCATTTTACATACCATAGGACTCGACGATAAACTTGCCCCGCCTGCCGAGAATAGCGATGTGCTGGCCAAACGCTATATTGCTTTGGGCGGTCCCATTAGCATCCATCCCGTAACACAGGGGCCAATGGAGTTACAGGGGCATCATTTTACGGTAGATCGCCCGACTTATTACGCCGAATTTATCTACAATAACTCATACCCGGTACAAAAAATACTGCCTTACACAGATTATGTCAAAACGGCCGGCGGCTTAAATAATTTTTACTACGCTGCTACAGTAAATAAAAAAGCTACCGTTTCTTTTTTAGGCGGATCGATCACTTTTAACCCCGGTTGGCGCGATAAGGTCTGCAAATATCTCAGGGAAACTTACCCCGAAACAGATTTTCATTTTATAGCTGCCGGGATACCATCGTTAGGTAGTTTACCGCACGCATTCAGGTTGCAAAGGGATATCCTTGACTCGGGTAAAACCGACCTGCTGTTTGTAGAGGCTGCTGTAAACGATAGGGGCACAGATAGTACTACGCAGGTTCGGGCTTTAGAGGGTATTATAAGGCATGCAAAAACGAACAACCCGATGATGGATGTTATAATGATGGCCTTTGCTGATCCTCAAAAAATAGAAAACTACGGCAAAGGCAAAGTATCGCCCGAGTTGCTGAACCACCAGTTGGTAGCTACTCATTACAATTTACCTTATGTAAACCTCGCGTTTGAGGTTAACGATAAAATAAAAAACAAAGAGCTAACCTGGGCCGATGATTTTAAAGATATCCACCCCTGGTATCATGGGCAGGAGCTTTACTTTGAAACCATTAAAGCCTTGCTGCAGGCCGGCGTTGCTGCAAATTATAAACAACAGGTTAAAGCTGTTTTACCTAAATCAATTGATAACGCCAGTTATAATAATGGTAGCTATTATAACATTACTAATGCCCGGTTGGATAAAGGCTGGGCTATCGATACCAAATGGAATCCCAGGGATGGCTTGTCAACCCGCCCGGGTTTTGTTGATGTGCCCATGCTGCAGGCTACAGAACCAGGTAGTGAACTCACCCTGCCATTTAAAGGCACAGCTGTTGGTATTGCGGTGGTGGCCGGGCCCGATGCGGGCATTATATCTTACTCTATTGATGGCGGTGCCTATAAAGAGCTCGACCTGTTAACCCCGTATTATAGCTGGATTCATCTTGGGGTTTACCATATATTGGGCGATAAGCTGAACAATGGCAACCATACTTTAAAAATTAAAATAAGCGATAAAAAGAACAATTTGAGTAAGGGTCATGCGTGCCGCATTGTTAACTTTTTTGTAAACAATAAATAAATGATTGGTTGATTAGGCTTAATAAGTGAGTGGTTTTTAAAACCAAACCAACCTAATCCAACTCAATCAACCTAATTAAACCCAATCCAACTCAGTCTAACCAAAAAATAATTAAACTATACTATGAAAAGAAAAGCAGGACTATTGGGAGTCCTTTTATTAAGTACCTGTTTAGCTATCGCTCAGCAGGCAACAAGTTCAATTCCGGTTAAAACTCCCAAAGCGGTCATGGATCAGTTTATGGATAAACGTTTCGGTATGTTTATTCATTTTGGCCCGGTAACCCAGCGTGGTACCGAAATTGGCTGGAGCCGCAACGACCAGGTGTCTGAGGAGGATTACGATAACTTGTACCACGAATTTAACCCGGTATTATTTAATGCCGATGCCTGGGTAAAGGCTGCTAAGGATGCCGGTATGAAATATCTCACCATAACAGCCAAACATCATGATGGCTTCCTGTTGTGGCCAAGTGCTTATTCGGATTATAATATTTCCAAATCGCCGTTTAAAAGAGATCTGGTTGGGGAGTTGGCCAAAGCCTGTAAAAAACAAGGCATTACCTTTTGTATCTATATGACTGTGCTCGATTGGCATGACCAGGATTACCCGATAGACAACCCTCATCACCCCGAAATAAATGCCAGGAAAGGAGACATGGCTGCTTTTAAAACCCGCATGAAAAGCGAGTTGAAAGAAGTGATTACCAAATACCATCCGTTTATGCTTTGGTTTGATGGCTATTGGGAAAAACCATGGACAACAGAAGATGGCAAAGAAATTTACAGTTACATTAAAAGCGTTGATGCTAACGTAGTTGTAAACAACAGGCTTGGAAAAATAAGCGATAAGCTTGGCGGCGATGCAGTAGGTGACTTTTTAACCCCGGAACAAACGATAGGCAAACTTAATATGGATGAACCATGGGAAAGTTGCATTACCATTTGCAACCAATGGGCCTGGAAACCAAATGATGGGATGAAATCACTAAAACAATGTATCCAAACTTTGGTAACATCGGCATCGGGTAATGGTAACCTGTTATTTAACGTTGGCCCGGCGATGGATGGCCACATGGAAGCCCGGCAGGTAGCCCGTTTAAAAGAAATGGGGGCCTGGTTAAGGCAAAACGGTGAAGCGATTTATGGCACAAAAGGTGGCCCATACGCACCAACCACCGAATATGGTGCAACGCGCTTAGGCAATAAAATTTATATCAATGTTTTTCAACGTAAGGATAGCACACTAAATATTCCATTGCTGCCCAATGCCAAAATCCTGAAATCATACTTTTTGAACGGCAATGCGGTTGCAATCCGGTCGGACAGTAAAGGCTATAAGATAGAGTTGCCGGCCACTTTACCTGATGAAAATTGCTCGGTAATTGTGTTGGAGCTTGATGTGAACGCTATGGATATACCAGTAATAAAATCATAACCTGCACTAAATGAATTTTACAAAAAACATATCCGTTGCGGCCGTTCTTTTATTGCTGTCGACGGTCTCAATCGCCCAAAAAAGGGCGCTTACTTTGCATTACGATAAGCCCGCATCGCGCTGGGAAGAGACCCTCGCATTGGGCAATGGCCGTTTAGGCATGATGCCGGATGGGGGAGTGAGCGACGAAAAAATTGTACTTAATGACATTACACTTTGGTCGGGATCAGTACAGGATGCCAATAATTATGATGCCTATAAAAAACTGCCCGAAATAAAGGCATTATTATTGGCCGGAAAAAACGTGGAGGCACAGGCCCTGATTGATAAAGATTTTGTGTGCAAGGGCCCCGGATCGGGAGGCAAACAATGGGGCTGTTTTCAAACCCTGGGCGATCTAACCCTGAAGTTTGACTATAATGGTGCCGATGCTACTAAATATACCAACTATCAGCGGGAATTATCGCTTGATAATGCTTTAGCAAAAAGTACTTATACTGTTAACGGTGTTACTTATAAGCGCGAGTATTTTACCAGTTTTGGAAGTGATATAGATGTTATCAAACTTACTGCCGATAAACCTGGTCAGCTGAATTTTGCTATTGGCATTAGCCGCCCCGAGCGGTCAAAAACCACCACAATTGGTAATACGCTGCAAATGGAAGGCCGGTTGGATAATGGCACCGATGGGAACGGTATGCAATACATTGCCAATGTGAAAGCCAAACTCACCGGCGGTACATTAACCGCCATAGATAATAGCCTGGTTATAAAAAATGCTACCGAGGTTATTATCTATATTTCGGCAACTACCGACTTTAAAAGCCCCGGTTTTAAGGCGAAGATGGAGCGGAATTTGGCCACTGCTATGTTAAAGCCCTATGCCTTAGAAAAGCAGGAACATACCAGGAAGTTTCAAAAGCTGTTTAACCGTGTAAGCATCAATTTAGGTAACGATAACCCGACAGAAACTACCGATCAGCGGCTCATTAGCTTCCATAAAGCGCCTGCCGATGATAAAGGCTTGCCGGTATTGTTTTACCAGTTTGGGCGCTATTTAAGCATTTGCAGTACAAGGGTAGGCTTGTTGCCGCCCAACCTGCAAGGGCTATGGGCCAACGAAGTACACACCCCATGGAACGGTGACTACCACCTGGATGTAAATGTACAAATGAACCATTTCCCGGTTGAGGTTTCCAACTTGTCTGAGCTAAACCTGCCATTGGTTGAACTGGTGCGCGGCATGGTAAAAAACGGTGAGCGTACAGCTAAAGCTTATTACAACGCCGATGGCTGGGTTGCCCACGTTATCACCAACGTTTGGGGATGGACAGAGCCTGGCGAAAGCGCTTCATGGGGAGTAACCAAGGCTGGTTCGGGTTGGTTGTGCAGCAATATCTGGGATCATTATGCTTTTACAAATGACAAAAATTACCTAAAAAGCATTTACCCCATTTTAAAGGGCTCGGCACAGTTTTACAACAGCATATTGGTAAAAGACCCTAAAAGCCGTTATATGGTTACTGCACCGTCATCATCGCCCGAAAATAGCTTTATGATGCCCGATGGCAGCGGCAATCACGCCAGTATCTGCATCGGTGCCACTATCGATAATCAGATTATGCGCGAGTTGTTTGCCAACGTAATTACCGCTTCGGAAACTTTAGGTATTGATGTCGCTTTTCGTTCCCAATTAAAAAAGCGGTTAACAGAAATTCCACCCGCCGGTATCATCAGCAAGGATGGCCGCATACAGGAATGGCTGGAAGATTACAAGGAAACCGAGTCACAGCACAGGCACATCTCTCACCTGTATGGGATCTATCCGGCATCCGAAATTACAGCAGACGGCACGCCCGACCTGGCAGCCGCAGCTAAGAAGACCCTGGATGTACGTGGCGATGATGGGCCAAGCTGGTCTATCGCCTACAAGCTCTTATTCTGGGCCAGACTGCACGATGGCAACCGGGCCTACAAACTATTTACCGAGATCATGAAGCCGACTACAAGCACAGGTATCAATTATGGTGCGGGTGGCGGTATTTATCCAAACCTGTTATCAGCAGGTCCGCCGTTCCAGATAGATGGAAACTTTGGCACAACTGCCGGTATTGCCGAAATGCTGATCCAAAGCCATGAAGGCTATATCAACCTGATACCGGCAATTCCCGATAGCTGGAAAGCATCCGGCGATGTGAAAGGGTTACGTGCCCGTGGCAATTTTACTGTCGATTTTAAATGGAAAGATGGTAAGGTTATTAGCTACCGCGTCACTTCAACCACGCCGCGTAAAGTGAAAATAAAGGTTAACGGGGTGATGAAAGAGGTGATGGCGCAAAAGGTGTAGTTAAATCAACGTACTAAACTACCGTCATTGCGAGGCACGAAGCAATCCCAAACTATGTGGGACTTAGCATATCGGGGATTGCTTCGTGCCTCGCAATGACGCTCTATTATTAAAAATGCCAATCAATGAAAATATACTATAAAATAATTTTTACCCTGTCGTTAGCCATGCAATCACTGTTTAGTATTGCATCAGCCAAACAAACGAGTACCGTAACAATCCCATACGGTAAAGGCAACAGCATTGTTTACGACCTTAAAACCGGCACCTATAATGTTTATCATGGCAAAAAAATATTTTTTTCTAATATAACAGCCACTTTCAAAATAAAAGATGTAGCCGTAGCCACAACTGATAATTTATATCGTAAATATGCTACTACGGCTATTAATGATGGTTTTGGCAAAGGCGAAAAATACGTAGTAACACTTACCCGTAATAACCTGCCAAAAATTGAACAGGTATTTTACGTTTACCCTGGCAGGGAATTTTTCCTGACCCAGGTTGTATTGACAGGAAAAAAAATATCCAGTAATTCCATTATTCCGTTTTCCGGGAATATTCCGGCTGTTACGGGCGATGCCCGCAGCGTTTTTGTGCCCTTTGATAACGATACGTTTATCCGGTATAACGCCAAAGAGTTCAAGGCCCCGTTCAGCAATACCAGTGCCGAAGTTGGTACGGTATATGACAACGCCAGTCGCAACGGTTACATAGCTGGTTCTGTTGAGCATGAGGTTTGGAAAACCGGGGTACGCAGTACGGCCACCGGCGAAGGCAACCGGATAGTTGTTTGGAGCGGATATACCGAAGAAAGCGTAACCCGCGATAATATCGAGCACGGAGAAGTTAAAGGTGATATAGTGCAGTCGCCCAAGATATTTATTGGTTACTACAATGACTGGCGAACCGGTATGGAAGAATATGCTAAAGCCAACCGCATTGCCGAACCTCCGTTTGTTTTTAACTGGACAAAACCTACGCCTGTTGGATGGAATAGCTGGGGCGTGATGCAGGAAAAACTAACCTACGAGAAAGCCACAAAAGTGGCCGATTTTTTTGCCGATAGCCTGTCAACCTTCCGCACCGGTAACACTGCTTTTATCGATTTGGATTCCTATTGGGATTTTATGCTGAAGGGCGGCTTAGAAGGAGATTACAGCAGGCTGAAGGAGTTTGCCGACTATTGCAAAAGCAAGGGATTGCAACCCGGAGTTTATTGGGCGCCATTTACTGATTGGGGCTGGAAAGATGGTCCCGACAGAAAAGTAGCCGGCACTAATTATACCTACGGCGAAACCTGGACAAAAGTTGGTAAAGGCTACCACGATATTGATGGCGCAAGGGCTGTTGATCCTACACACCCCGCAACGCTTCAACATATTGATTTGGTGATTGGTAAGCTGAAAGAATGCGGCTTTAAGATGATTAAAATAGATTTCCTGGGGCATGCTACCGCCGAGTCTACCCATTTTTATGATCCTGCCATAACTACAGGAATGCAGGCCTACCGTAAAGGGATGGAATACCTGGTCAGCAAATTGGGCGATCAGATGCTCATTTACGCCGCTATATCGCCAAGTCTGGCATCGGGCCGCTATGTGCATACCCGCCGCATTGCCTGCGATGCTTTTAAAAGTATCGATAATACGCAGTACACCTTAAACAGTGTAAGCTATGGCTGGTGGCAAACCTATTTGTACAATTTTGTTGATGCCGACCATGTGGTATTAAACAACGAAACTGAAGGGGCCAACCGCGCCCGGATGCTTTCGGCCATAGTTACCGGTACGTTTATTACCGGCGACGATTTTTCCGTACACGGACAGTGGAGCTCAAGGGCTATAGCGTGGTATCAAAATCCGGAGATTTTAACGGTTATTAAAAATGGTAAATCCTTTAAACCGGTTGAGGGTAATACCGGCGAAAACGCGTCTGAACTGTTCACTCAAAAAATCGGGAATGCGTATTATGTGGCCGTATTTAATTACTCGGATAAGCCTAAAGCGTTTGCATTGGATTTTAAAAGATTAGGCCTGCCCCTGCAAAAATATAAAGTTACCGAAATACTGAAAGGCACGAATACAGATTTGAATGTAAAATTGCCTGCCGCTGATGCTGTATTATATAAATTTGAGTTCAAGAACTAATAATCAATAAATTTAACCTTATTTGTACCTGATTAATAACCTATAAAAAATTGAGAAAGACGTTTACAAACAAAGCATTGCCATTTGGTGTGGTGCTTGTAAGTTCGATGGTGATGGCTATGGGAAGCTACGCCCAAACTGTTACCATCCCGGTAGAAACACAAAATAATGCCCTGGTGCTGCAAACCGGAGGCGATAAAACCCTTAAAATGGTTTACTTCGGCAGTAAGCTGGGTAACGCCAAAGAATACGAACATATTGGCAAAATGTATCGGCAGGCCGATGACTCGGGTGTGTTAACTGAAGCCTATATGGCATCAGGTTCGCAAAGCCTGGCCGAACCGGCAATAACCGTGACGCATACCGATGGTAATAAATCCCTCAACCTGGTTTATGTAAGCCACACCGTGACCAAAGTTGACGAGGATATAAGCCTGCTTACTGTTAACCTGAAAGATCCTGCCTACCCGTTTGAAGTAACATTATATTATAAAACCTATTTTAAAGAGGACGTTACCGAGCAATGGTCGGTTATAAAGCATAACGAAAAGGGTGAAGTAACCCTGAACAAATATGCATCGGCCAATCTTAATTTAAAAGGTAATGGCTTTTGGCTAAAACAATACCACGGTAACTGGGCATTAGAGATGCAGCCCGAGGAGGCAAGGCTAACCCACGGCATTAAAACTATTGACAGCAAACTGGGTACCCGCGCTAATTTGTATGAGCCATCTATGTTCATGGTATCTATGGATAAACCTGCTACCGAGGATGAAGGTAAAGTAATGCTTGGCGCGCTGGAATGGTCGGGCAATTTTAAAATCGATCTGGAGTTGGATGTATCCAATAACTTAAGGGTTATTGCCGGTATTAACAATGCTGCGGCCGAATATCATCTTAAACCTGCACAGGAGTTTACTACGCCGGCGTTTGTCTATACTTATTCAGATCATGGTAAGGGAGATGCCAGCCGTAAGCTGCAACGTTGGGCACGCCAATATAAAATTGTTGATGGCCAGGGTGATAGGCTTACTTTGCTGAACAACTGGGAATCGACCTATTTTGATTTTAATGAAAGCAAACTGTTTGGTTTATTAAAAGATACCAAAAAATTAGGTGTCGATTTGTTTTTGTTAGATGATGGCTGGTTTGCTAACAAATTTCCGCGTAATGATGATCATGCCGGTTTGGGCGATTGGCAGGAAAATAAACTGAAATTACCTAATGGCATTGGTTCGTTGGTAAGGGAAGCAACTGCCGATGGCGTGAAATTCGGCATTTGGATTGAGCCCGAAATGGTTAACCCCAAAAGTGAACTTTACAGCAAACATCCCGATTGGGTGATAAAGCAACCAAACCGGCCCGAAAAGTATTTCCGCAACCAGTTGGTGCTGGATCTTGCTAATTCTAAAGTTCAGGATTTTGTATTCGGCATAGTGGATGACCTGTTTACCAAAAACCCAACCCTGGCCTATATTAAATGGGATTGTAACGCGGTGATTTATAATGCATATTCGGCTTATTTGAAAAAAGACCAATCGCATTTATATACCGATTATGTTTTCGGTTTGTACAAAGTATTGGAACGTGTAAGGGCAAAATATCCCAAAGTACCTTTGATGCTGTGCTCTGGCGGCGGTGGCCGTGTTGACTACGGCGCGCTTAAGTACTTTACTGAATTTTGGCCGAGTGATAACACCGAACCGCTGGAAAGGGTGTTTATCCAATGGGAGTACTCCTACTTTTACCCGGCTATGACCAGTTCAAACCATGTTACCGACTGGGGTAAACAACCTATAAAATTCCGCACGGACGTGGCTATGATGGGTAAGCTTGGGTTTGACATTGTAGTAAGCAAACTAAGTGAGCAAGACCTTACCTATGTGCATGACGCGCTTAAAAACTATGAATACCTGAAAGATGCCATCTGGCACGGCGACCAATATCGTTTGCAATCGCCGTGGGATAACGATGCCGCATCTATTATGTATGTTAATGAAAGCAAATCAAAAGCAGTGGTATTTAACTATTTGGTTAATAATCGTTACAATGCCGGAACAAAGGTGCCTATCCGCCTGAAAGGCCTCAATCCGCAAAAAAAATACCTGGTTAAAGAGATTAACCTTTATGCAGGCTCCAACTCATCTATCGAAAATAACCTGGTTTTAACAGGCGATTTCTTAATGACTGTAGGCATCAACCCCGATGTTAACAGCGGCAGAGCAAGTGTTGTTTTGCAGCTTGAAGAAAGCAAGTAACAAGGATGTTATGTAACAAGGCTGCAACAGTTTAAAATAAACCGTTGTGGCCTTGTATTTTTAGCCGGATTAATTCCTGTCAACTTTACAAGTTTTAAATTGATAGCCTCAAGTTATAAGTCAGCTTGCTACTTATAACTTCTGGCTCAGGACTTTTAACTCAGGACTTAACCCAGCTACATCCGCCTTACCATGAAAAAAACTTTACTCTGTTTATTTATATTGACGTTTGCCGCCATAGGCTATGCCCAAAACCGCCGGGGAGGTGGTAACGGTAATGGAAACAGTGGCGCCGGCAACTTTGGGAAGCAACGGGGTACCAAAGATCAAAAAGGTCCTTTACCTTTCAGGGAAGTTTATGGGGTAGTGAAGGATACTGCAAATAAAAAACTGGAAGGGGCAACCATTAAACTGATATCGGCTACAGACAGCATGGTTACCAGTACCGGCCCGACAGGTAAGTTCAGGTTTGGGAAGGTTAAATCGGCTACTTTTGTTATCACTGTTACCAGCGTGGGGTTCCAAACGGTTGTCCGCAAGATGCTGAACAATGACGAATCGCGCAGTTTAGAACTTGATGCTTTTGTTTTGAAGCCGCAGCAACACATGCTGGGCGAAGTAGTGATAAATGGCGAGCCAAGTGTTACTTACAAAACCGATACGGTTGAGTATCGTGCCAGCGATTATAAAGTACGCCCGAACGCAACTGTTGACGAACTGATTAAAAAAATGGAGGGTGTGGAAGTTGCCAAAGACGGAACGGTTACCCACCAGGGCCAGGCCGTAGTAAAGGCCCGGCTGAATGGTAAAGATTATATTGGGGGAGATGTTGCCCAGGCCATTAAAAATTTGCCTGCCGATATAGTTGATAAAGTACAGATAATTGACGACTATGGCGACCAGGCGGCCCGGACCGGCATCAAAGATGGCGACCCGCAAAAAGTGTTGAATATTACCACAAGGGCCGATAGATCGGTGGGTAATGTTGGTCGATTAAGCGCGGGTGCAGGCAGTGACGACCGTTATGATAACCGCCTGTTTTTTCAACGGATAAACGGCAACGAGCAGATAGGGGTGATAGGCAGTTTTGTAAACACCGTAAATGGTGTTTCGGGCGGAACCGGTGGCGGCAGTGGCGGTACTACCAAAACAGGTGGGCCTAATATCAGTTACCGGAGTTATCTCACCAAAAAAATCCAGATAAATACCAGCTATAATTATAATTTCAGGGATGTTAATTCTATTAACCATAGCGATGGTCAACAGTTTAGCACATTGGGTACCACTAATTTTATCAGGAACTCCAATTCACAAAATAATAACAAAACTCATAATGTAAACCTGGAACTGGAGTATAATATTGATAGCGCTAATTACCTAAAAGTGACTCCCAGTTTTAGCTACTCGGGTGTAAATTCAACAAACACATCTCAAAGTTTCAAAACCGGTCTCATTCACCAGGATATTTTAGGATTAACCGGTAGCAATAATACCGTGCCCACCTGGGGAGCTATTGTATTTTATCAGCATTTGTTTAAAAAACCAAAGCGCAACCTATCGCTGCAGGTAAGCTACAACCGGGCGGATAATGAAACAGTTAACGAGCAGGATAATAACATCATCTACTACCAGGATTCTACTAATCATGTTTTAAAAGATTCACTGGTGAACCGCCACATCAGCCGCAGTAACCTGAGTAAAAACTTCAGGACGAGTTTTACCTACGTTGAGCCCCTTACCGATGTGTCGCAACTTGAGTTTAACGCCCAGGTAAATTCGCGAAGTTATGATAACCAGGCCTATACCTATAATATCGATTCGCTGGGCAGGCGCAGTCTTGTCGATTCATTGAGTAATGTTTTTAAATACTCATTTACCGAAACCCGCCTTGCACTTAATTATCGCATTAATCAAAAAAAATATAATGTATCAATAGGTGTAACCGGTGTGCCAACCGTTTTGGACGGAACAAAAGTAACCGGTGGGGTGGTAAGTACGCACCGCACTAATTTTAATCTGATCCCGATAGTGCGTTTTCAGTACGTATGGTCAAAGCAGGAGCGTTTCTCGGTTAACTATTCTGGCAGCCCGCAAGAGCCTTCATTTAACCAGATTCAGCCTGTGCGCGATGAGTCTAATCCGCAAAACCCGGTTGTGGGTAACCCCGATTTGAAACCATCATTCAGGAATTCCATCAATTTGCAATACAATAACTACATAGTCGATTCAAAGTTCAACGTATCGGCAAACGCCAACGTCAGCTTTATTAAAAACCAGATTGTTACCAATACGGTGCAGATAGCCGATACCCTTGGTGCTTTAAAAAACGAGACACATTACATAAACTTAAACGGCAGTTACACCATTGGCGGTAACTACAATATTTCGAAACAACTGGACAATAGGAAATATAACCTGTCGCTTAACGGCACCATCAATTACGGCCATGGCGTGTCAATGAGTAACAACGTTCAAAACTTTACCACTACCTGGCATTTTAACGAACGTTTAGGCCCACAAATAAACCCAAGCGAATCGGTAGAAATTAACCCGTACGTTTCCTATGACGTGGCAAAATCATATTTCACGCTGCCGCATTCGGTAAATACCAATATCAGCACAACGGCTTTAGCCATTGATGGTAAGTTTTATTTCCTTACCGGGCGTACTGCTACCTTTGGCTACAATGCTAATAAAAACTTCGTAAAAGGGATATCGCAAAACCTTACCCGTAATCCTTTGGTCATTAACGCATACATTGAACAGCAGTTTTTTAAGCGCCGCAACCTTACGCTCACATTCCAGGTATTTGATATATTAAAGCAAAACAACTTTGTTAACCAGGTAACAACCGAAAACTCGGTAACCAACACCCTCAGTAACGCCCAAAGCCGCTACTTCATGTTCAGCGCCAAGCTAAACCTGCAAAAATGGACGGGCTCGCCCATGCGTCACGGACAACGGATGAAAAGGAGAGGGGACGGAAGTTTTATTGAATAATATAAACCTCTTTCAATTATATCGTCGGTTTCTTTGTAGATCAAATGAATACATCAGCAAATTTGGCAGCCAAAAAACTTAAAAATTGACCGGTGATTTTTCTGCAACCCAATGCTAATATCATACAATAGTCTGAAAAAATGTTACAGTAAATGATACAGCCACAATGCTACATTTGTTAATATAATTTTAAACCATAATATAAACTTTTACCGTTCAACCCGTTCCAAACATGAAAATGTTACCCGTGGTCGATTTTGCCGTTATAGGTATTTACCTTATTGCCATGGTATTAATCGGCTTTTATTTTTCGCGGAAGAATAAGAATGTCGAGCAATTTACCACCGGCTCGGGTTTGATACCGGGCTGGGCTATAGGGCTATCCCTATATGCCACATTTTTAAGCAGCAACACTTTTTTGGGCGTGCCTGGTAAAGCCTATGGCGGTAACTGGAGCGCTTTTGTATTCAGCCTGTCTATGCCCCTGGCGGCGTGGATAGCGGTTAAATATTTTATACCATTTTACCGTAACAGCGGCGAAGTATCAGCCTATACCCATTTCGAAAAACGTTTTGGGGCATGGGCGCGCACTTATGCGGTTATTTGTTTTTTACTTACACAGCTGGCGCGCATGGGCTCGGTGTTTTTTGGTATTGCATTAAGCCTGCAGGCGCTTACCGGGGTGTCTATGAAACTGATAATGCTTGTTATGGGTATTGCTATTATCATCTACACAGTATCGGGTGGTATAAAAGCGGTTATCTGGACAGAGGTAGTACAAGCCATTGTAAAAACACTGGGAGCAGTGCTTATTATTTACCTGGTGGTAACCAATGTGTCAGGCGGTTTTGCCCAAATACTGTCCATAGGTAAAACAGCCGATAAGTTTAGCCTGGGCAGTTTCTCGTTAAATTTTACACAGCCCACGTTTTGGGTAATATTGTTTTACGGTTTTTTTATAAACCTTAACAATTTTGGGATGGACCAAAATTATATACAACGGTATCATGCGGCAAAATCAACCAGGCAGGCAGCAAAATCGGTGTGGCTTTGCGTGCTGATATATATCCCGGCATCGTTTCTTTTTTTTGCGATAGGGTCCTGCCTGTACGCTTATTATAGCCTGCATCCCGGTTTACTTTTGAGTATAAAGCACCAGGTAGCTGCGGAACGGCTTCCGTTAACGGCTACCCCCGGCCAGGTAAACGCCCTGATGGCCACATTAACGCCTGCCGATTATGGCGATAAAATTATGCCTCATTTTATGGTAACCCGTATTCCAACAGGGTTGGTGGGTGTTATTGTTGCCGCAATCTTATCGGCCGCAATGAGCACCATTAGTTCGGGTATGAATGCATCGGCTACTGTTTTTGCAGTTGATATTTATAAACGGTATTTTAAACCGAAGCTTAACAGCAAGCAGACACTTTTTTTATTACATATTGGCACCGTAGTATTCGGGTTTGCCGGTATGGGCGTGGGCATAGCTATGATAGGGGCAAAAAGTATTCTGGATTTATGGTGGCAACTTTCGGGCATATTTGCTGCGGGCATGCTGGGGTTGTTTTTATTGGGCATCATCAGCAGGCAAACCAGCAATCACGAGGCAATTATAGCTACCATTATAGGTGTTATAGTTATCATTTGGCTTACATTCCCGGCCATTATTCCAGATCAGTACGCATCGCTTCGTAGTACCTTCAATACAAATATGATTATTGTGGTGGGTACGCTCGCTATTTTCCTTACGGGCATACTTTTAACAAAAGCAAGGCGGCAAACGGTTTAATTCCTCACTTAAATTTAAATCAGAAAACAAATGGAACAGGCAAAAAAAGGGTTTATACCGGTAATGTTAACGCCTTTTAAAAGCGACGGAGGTATAGATTATGATGCACTTACGCAACTTACAGAGATGTATTTGCAGGCGGGTGCCACAGGGGTATTTGCCAATTGCCTATCCAGCGAGATGTTTGAACTTAAGGAGGATGAGCGGCTGCAACTTATTAAGCACGTTATAAAAGTGGTGAATGGCGCTGTGCCCGTAGTAGCCACAGGTACCTTTGGCGGCACCGTTACGCATCAAGCCGATTTTATAAAAAAAGTACATGATACAGGTACAACAGCGGTAATTGCCATTACAAGTTTACTGGCTGATGTTAACGAGGCAGATGAAGTTTTGAACGACCGGGTATTTGACTTGTTTGACCAAACTACAGGCATCCCGCTGGGTTTTTACGAATGCCCGGTGCCTTACAAAAGGCTGTTATCACCACAGCAGCTTACTGATTTTGTTGCTACCGGCAGGGTAATTTACCATAAAGATACCTGTCTTGATATCGGCCAGGTAAATCAAAAATTGGCTGCCCAGGCCGTAAACCCGGCCTTTGGTTTATACGATGCATATATGGGGCACGCCGTTGAAACTTTAAAAGCAGGTTCGGCCGGCCTATCATGTATCCAGGGGAATTTTTTTCCGGAGCTAATTGTATGGTTGTGTAATAATTATGCCAATGAGGCTTTGCAGCACGAGGTAAACATGGTACAAGAGTTTTTAACAGATAATATGGTTGTGATGCATAATGTATACCCGGTTATAGCTAAATATTATCTAACCAGGCGCGGATTAAAAATTTCGACAGTTACAAGGCGCAACGTGGGGCAATTTTCGGCTTCGGTGCGTAACCAGATGGAAGATTTGTATAGCAGTTATACTTTACTGCAAAATAATATCGGTATTTTGTAAGAGCTAAAAGCAGAATAGCTAAAAGCCGACTTGTTAATTATAATATATAAATCAATTAGCTATGCCACAGCAGCCTTTTGTCCTTTAATATATCGCCTCTTGTACTCCAGCGGGGTCATGTTGGTAACCCGTTTAAAATGACGGTAAAAATTTGATATATTATTGTAGCCGCACTCAAAACATAGTACTTCGGTAGGCAGCTTATCCTCAATTAAAAACCGGCAGGCGTGACTGATCCTTATCTCCGTTAAAAAATCAAAATACGTTTTCTTGGTCATCAGCTTAAAATACCTGCAAAACGAGGTAACGCTTAAATTACCTATAGCTGCTATTTTTTCGAGGCTGATTTCCTGTTTATAGTTGGCAAGTGTGTATGAGCACACTTTATTCAGCCGGATGGTATCCGATTCGTTTGACTGGTGAAATTCGCTGTGTGAGAGAATGATCGGGGCAAACTCTTCAGTTTCGGCCAGTATTTTCAAAATAGATAGCAACACAATGATGCGTTCGAGGTTGGTTGCCTCAACCGCCTGGCGCATTAACCCAGCCAGCTTTTCCCTGGCTTCGCCTTTTATCACCATGCCGCTTTTAGCCTTTTCAAATAGTTTTGGCAGTAGGTAAGTTTCGGGCAAATTCAATAAATATTTGCCCAAACAATCCGGTAAAAAGTGAATTACAATAACCTCTACGTTCAAGCCAGAATCGGGTAAAAAGTATTCGTCCTTGCAGCGCCAGCAGTGGGGTAAGGCCTCGCCAAGTAAGGTGATCTCGCCGGGCGAAAAATTGCTGATATTATCACCAATAAAACGCACACCTTCGCCTTTAATTACGTAATGCAGCTCCAGTTCGGGATGATAATGCCAGATACCCCGGAAGGTTGGCAAAATATCATGCCTGATGCTAAAAGAGTTCTGTGGTTTTACAGCAACCTTAAGGAAATGAGGCTTCATTTTAAAAAATCAATATACTGGTTATAAAATAAACAGTTTGAACACTGCTTTCTATATGGCTTACAATATTTAAAATTATAAAAATTAATGCAAAAGATGTTTATAAAATGGTAACAATTCTTTGACGTTTGTTACATCAGCTGTGAAATTAAGGTTATGATAGGATCGTACAATAAATTGATAAATACAGGTAGAAATTGCACCCCCTAATATTTGATATTTGTTTAAGCATCCTGTAAAACAGTTTGCTGCAGCCAAATATATAAACCAATAAAGGTAGTCAACATATAGTTTTTAAATAAGGTATTAGTAATAAATATCAATTTGTTTTATTGTTGTAAATACGATCAAATAAACTGAAAAATATATAGTGATATTTATTAATAAATTGATTGTCAATATTTTATATGAAGTTCAAATTTTAATTTTTAATTAGGTAAAAATGATGATGAAAAAATATACTGTTATACTGGCGTTGATTTTTGCAGGATGCACAGCGTCGCTTGCACAATCGGCGCCGGATAGTAATACCGGCGATAAGTACACCGCGGTAATTATGCAACGCGCCGCAAAAATTGTTGATGTGTTAAATATTAGCGACTCGGTGAAGTACAAAAAGGTGCGCGATATTATAGTTGACCAGTACCGGAATCTTAATGATATATACAACGACAGGAACGCTAAAAACAAAGCAATTAAACAACAGTTTGCCGATGATAAAGCGGCAGCGGTAACCAAAACCGCAGATGTGGATAGTGGGATGGTTAAACAGCTGAGCGTGCTGCACGGCCAATACCTTTCAAAATTAACTGCCGAACTAAATGCCGACCAGGTGGATAAAGTAAAGGATGGCATGACTTATCGCATTTACCCCATAACGTACACCGCTTATTTAGATGAGATACCTAACCTTTCCAGCCTGCAAAAAGATAAAATAAAAGGCTGGTTGCTGGAAGCGCGTGAAAATGCTATAGATGCGGAATCGTCAGAGAAAAAGCACGCCTGGTTTGGCAAATTTAAGGGCCGTATCAATAATTACCTGTCGGCGCAGGGATACGACATGAAGAAGGAAGGCGAGGAGTGGCAAAAACGGATTAAAGAAAGGGCTGCTACAAAAAAATAACTAAAAAAGTAGGGTTGATAAAGTGAGAAGTATTGCCTGAACATCAATTATAACCAATTAATTAACCAGAATTATGAAATTCAAATCCATGAGTTTATGAGAAAATTTTTCCTCTTATTTTCGATATTGCTGATTATCAGTAGTATGTTGAAGGCCCAAACCCGAACCGTAACCGGCAAGGTGGTGAGCAGCGACAAAAACGAGCCCCTGATAGGCGTTTCTGTTCAGGTAAAAGGGAGCACAGCCGGTACCACAACCGATACCAGTGGCAGGTATTCTATTAAAGTTACCAACTTGCAAAGCGTGGTAATCAGAGTACAATACATTGGCTACTCGTTCCAGGAAAAAACATTAAATGTTGGCGAAATGAATGCCGATTTTAAAATGGTACCCACATCAAGCAATCTTGACGAGGTGGTGATAGTTGGTTACGGAGCCCAAAAAAGAAGTCACCTTACCGGCGCTGTTGAAACCGTAGATATGACGAAGATACAAGATATCCCAACAACCAATCTTGCTGCCGCGCTAAAGGGTACCAACGCCGCGGTTGGCGTATCCGGCGGTACAGCAAGGCCCGGGCAAAATGCGTCTATCACTATTCGCAACCCCATTTTCCTGGCAAAAGATGGTGGCAGCACCGATCCTTTATACATTATTGACGGAGCCAAGCGCACACTTTCAGACTTTAACCTGCTGGATCAGAGTGAGGTTGAAAATATCTCGATTTTGAAAGACGCCGCGGCCGCCATTTACGGTATCGAGGGAGCCAATGGCGTAATCATTGTAAAAACAAAACGGGGTCACTCTGGTCAGCCAAAAATAAGCTTTAGCGCGTCGGCAGGTTCGGCAGATGCGGTTCAATTGCCTAAAATGATGTCGGGCCTACAACTGGCAACTTGGTTAAATGATTATGAACAAGGCTTGAACGGGTTTAACATAACCCCTGATGGCTATATAGGCGGAGATTTAACAAAAAAAGACCTCAACTATTATACTCCTGATGAACTGGCCTATTTTGCCGATAACAACAATAACTTTTTAAAACAGGCGTTTCACCCGGCCTTAGTTGAGCGTGGAGCAGTTAACGTTAGTGGCGGTAACGATAAGGTTACTTATTTTGCCGGCGCAAATTACGTTAATCAAAACTCCAACTTCTCGGGTGTTAATACCAACCGTTTTGGTTTTCGCGGTAGTGTTGATGCAAAACTGGCGCAAGGCTTAAAGCTTAGCTTATCGCTAAGCGAAGATGTATCCAAAAGCAAAAGCTATTGGTACAAACTGTCTGGCACATCCGAAAGTCTTGACAACGACTTTTTATCACTAAACCAGGCACCGCCATGGCAGCAATATTTTATAGATGGCCATCCGGTATACCTAAGCTCAAGAACAGCTACCGATAATATTAACTTTTTTGCAGTACAAAACTCAAATAATTATACCAGTAGCAATAATTACATTATGAATGCGCTGGCTAACCTAAGCTACGATATTCCGGGTGTAAAAGGCTTATCTGCAAATGTGAGTTATAACAGGAATATCAATAATAACTTCAGTAAGCAATACGGTACAAGCTTTGTTTATTACCAATACTCGGGTACCGGCTCAAATAACCATATACCGGGGGGCACAATTGTGGGTACACCCACAATAAAAAACGGGGATAGGGTAAGGCTAACGCCAAGCATTACGGATAATTACCAGTTTAACGCCAGCCTTAACTATAACCGTATTTTTGGTAAGCACGAAATATCATTTATTGCCCTTTATGAGCAATATGAAACCAGTTTTGAAGGCGTAAACGCCGAGGCTGACGGCGTAATACTTAACGGTAAAGACAACCAGAACTTTACAACCGGCGCACAATCATCAAACCAGGCATCTTCTATTAGTGAAGGTGGTAAACAGGCTTACGCAGCCCGTTTAAATTATGGTTATGCGGATAAATACCTGGTTGAATTATCGTTAAGGGCCGATGCCAATACCAATTTTCCTCCGAGAAACCAATGGGGATATTTTCCGTCGGGTTCTGTTGGATGGGTGGTATCCAAAGAAGATTTCTTTAAAAATGTTTCTTTTGTCGATTTCTTCAAGCTAAGGGCTTCCGTGGGTTCGTTGGGGAGTTATAACACAAAAGCATACCAATACGCTGTAAATTACAAAATTGGTACCGGAAGCGGCGGTGGCGCCGTATTTGGCGGCAACAACGCCGATAAAGGTATAGGCTTAACAACCAACATTGCTATTGCCAATCCTGATTATACCTGGGACCACGACACCAAAACGAACTACGGGATCGACCTTCGTTTCCTCAACAATCGTTTATCGGCCACTGCCGATTACTTTTGGGACCATCACTATAATATGCTGGCCAGTTTAAACTCATCGGTTCCGGTTACAGTTGGGGCCACGCCTTCAACAGAAAACTACGGCAGCATCAACACATTCGGTTACGAGGTGAGTGTATCATGGAAAGACCATATAGGTAAAAACTGGACCTACAATGTTAGCCCGTTTTTTACCTGGAGCGATAATAAGTACCTGAAATATGACCTGTCTTCGGGATTGGCAGGTACCTTCCAGGATTTAACTAATAAATCAGGAGATCAGGGTACATTGGGTTATAAATCATTAGGCATTATCAGGACACAGGCCGATGCCGACGCGATTATTGCAGAACGTGCAACCGCGGCAGGCGGAGCTGGTAACGTAACTATCATGTCGCAGGCGGTTAAGCCTGGTATGTTAAACTTCCAGGATTTGAATGGCGATGGTATAATTGATTCGAAAGATTTACAGTTCCTTGGTCATAAATCCAATAATCATTATTCCATGGGCTTTAACTTCGGCGGCTCCTATAAATCACTAAGTTTAAATGTGATCATGGGCTTATCATGGGGCGGTACAGCATCAATTGAAGGAGCGGCAACCAAACAGGCTACCGCTTCAGAAAATCGCCCGGTTTTCTGGGCTGATCACTGGACACCAACCAACACTGAAGCAAAATATCCGGCGCCGTATTATTATCAAACTTATGCCGTAACAACCGATTTTTGGTTTGTGAGCCCGGTTACCTGGAATATTTCGAGCGCTAATTTAAGCTATGCTTTGCCCGATAATATTTCAAAAAAACTTGGTATGGCCAGTGTAAGGGCATATGTAGTAGCAACTAATCCGGTTTCGTTTTTAAATCCGTATCCAAACAGTTACCGAAGCCAGTCGACGCCATTTACTTCATATCCCAACCTTCGTACAATATCTTTTGGTTTAAACTTAGGTTTTTAAATCTTAAAAAAATGAAAACATTAAAATCACTAAATATAATATCGGCAATTGTTTTAGTAACGTTATCCGTGCTGCTAACAAATTGCAAGAAGGTTCTTATGAAAGAGGATCTGCAGTATACCACACCCACCGAAGTTTTTAACGATTCGACGCTGGCTATATTAAATATCAATTATATATACTCGGCAAATCAGCCGGCATGGTTTGGCAGTACAGGTGGCGCTTTGGGCGGCGGTGGCGCCATGTGCGATGAATTTTACGGCGATAACGCCTTTGTTAAGGGTACCGTGAATATTGAAACCGTTGGCGATATTGGTACTGCTGTATCGGTAAGTAATAATTACGGCAAAATAAGGGTTATCAATACCACGCTGGCCAGCCTTGCAACAAGTACATTACCGCAAGGGACAAAAAACAGGTACCGTGCCCAGGTTTTATTTTGGAGAGCTTTCAGATATTTTGACCTTGTCAGGTTATATGGTGGGGTGCCATTAGTGCTAACGCCCCTGCAAGCCATAGGCGCCGAGGCCAAGAATGCGGCTTTGCTGCCACGCAACAGCACGTCAGAATGTTTTAAGCAAATAGTGAGCGATTTGGATACCTGCATAAAATATTTGCCGGGCAAATGGACAGGTTCTGATTACGGTCGTATTACTTCGGGTGCGGTTGCGGCTTTTAAAGGCAGGGTGTTGTTAACCTACGCCAGCCCGCAGTTTAACCCTTCAAATGATCCAACCCGCTGGCAGGCAGCAAAAGTAGCCAATGATGCAGCCATCCAAACGCTTACTACAAACGGATACGGGCTTTATCCCTCGTATGATGGTTTATGGTTTGTAAAGGGAGTAGCCAACACCGAAGCCGTAATGGTTACCGAATATAATAACCAAACAGATGATAATGGCACAAACCCCAATGGATACGATAATGCTACCAGGCCGGCATACTTGGGCACAAAAGGCGGTTCAAATCAGCCAACATGGGATATGGTGAAAAGTTATCCAATGCTTGATGGAGCTGCCCCGGGTGCTTCATCAAAGTATACCTATTCTGATAATACGTTTTTTGATAACCGCGACCCGCGGTTTAACCTTACAATAGCTTACAATGGCTGCAAATGGCCACTTTTGGGCAACACCAATTACAGGCTGTGGACATACTTTTACTACAGCAATGCCGCCGGTACAAGTACCAAATCTACCGAGCCTACGTCGCCAACCGGAAGCGGTTTTTACTTGCGCAAAGCTATTGATCCTTCAATTTCATTAAGTAACACGCAATATATTGGTACCGACTGGATTGAGATACGCTATGCCGAGGTATTGCTTAACCAGGCCGAATGCGCGGCTGCTTTAGGCGATGTTACCACAGCTTATACCAATTTGGTTGCCTTAAGGAAAAGGGCTGGTGTTGAAGCGGGCGCCGATAATTTGTACGGCCTGCAGGCAGGTATGGGCGCCGATCAAATGATAAGCGCTATCATGACCGAGCGACAAATTGAATTGGCCTTTGAGGGTAAAAGATACTGGGATTTGCGCCGCAGGAAATTACTGGAAAGTACTTTAAATGGCAAAAAGAGAACGGGCGTTACTATCACACTAAATAATACAGGCACAGGTAAGGACTACCTGCTATTAACCCGCGATGCTTTGGCAAATACATCTTTAGATGATCTTTATACCACATCGTTTACCGTTAAATCAAAAACGCTGGATACTTATAACCTTGCAGTACAATCTGAAGATTATTATTTTGGCATACCTACGGCAGCGCTGCAAAACAATTCAAATTTATTGCAAACCAATACCTGGGGCGGCGCATTTGACCCTTTGAAATAAGATACATAAATGGACGCTCATTTAAAGAGCCCTATTTTTAAGATAATATCAATTAAATATGAAAAAACACACAGCCTTATTTATAGTTGTGGCAGCGTTGGGGTTTGCAAAGCCCGCGTTTGCCCAATACCCGGAGGTTCCTCAGAAGGTAAAAGACGAGAGTGAAGCATTAATGAAAGAGGCTACCCGCCGTTCAGACTCGGCCTGGCAAATTGCGTTGCCCATAATAAAAGCCGATCAAAGGCGGGGTAAGGTTTATGTGCCCTGGGCAGGAAGGCCGACTGATTTGCCACAGGCAAAAATCCCGGCGTTCCCCGGGGCCGAAGGCGGCGGCAAATTTACCTATGGCGGTCGTGGCGGTAAGGTGTATGTGGTTACCAGCCTTGAAGATAGCGGCCCCGGCACCTTGCGGGAAGCCTGCGAAAAAGGTGGTGCGCGTATAGTAGTATTTAATGTTGCAGGTATTATCCGTATAAAAACGCCCATTATAGTGAGGGCGCCATACATCACTATTGAAGGGCAAACTGCGCCCGGTGACGGTGTTTGTATTGCCGGCGAATCATTTTGGGTAAATACCCACGATGTAATTATCCGTTACATGCGTTTCCGCCGTGGCGAAACAAACGTTGGGCGCAGGGATGATGCATTGGGCGGTAATCCTGTAGGTAATATTATTGCCGATCACGTATCTGCGAGCTGGGGGCTTGATGAAAACTTTTCGATGTACAGGCACATGTTTGATCCGGGCGATGGTTCAAAAGAAGAAAAGTTGGGTACGGTGAATATCACCATCCAAAACTGTATCTATTCTGAATCGTTGGATTATTGGAACCATGCTTTTGGCAGCACTACAGGCGGCGAAAATAGCTCCTTGATGCGTAACCTTTGGGCCGATAACACCGGCCGCAACCCATCGGTGGGTTGGAATGGGGTTTATAATTTTGTAAACAATGTGGTATTTAACTGGCACCACCGCTCGATGGATGGCGGCGATTATACTACAAACTATAACGTTATCAATAACTACTTTAAACCCGGCCCGGTGACACCCAAAAACGAACCTGTCGGGCACAGGATACTGAAACCCGAATCGGGCAGGAGCAAACTGAAGGAGAAATTTTTTGGCAGGGTATACGCTGTGGGTAACATCATGGAAGGCTATCCTGAGGTAACTAAAGATCCATGGAACGGTGGTATCCAGGTTGAAGGGCCGGGAGGTAAGGAGTTACCTGATGCAGGTGAGTATAAAGATTACATGAAATCGGATGTTCCGTTCCCAATGCCGTCTTTAACTATCATGTCGGCTACGGATGCCTATAAATTTGTGATTGCTAATGCGGGCGCCACACTTCCCAAGCGCGACCCGGTTGATGTACGCATTACAGAACAGGCGCGTACCGGAAAAATTGTATATAAAGAGGTGGAAACCGATACCGCTTTCCAGTTTAAAGTGCGCAAGTTACCTAAGGATTCTTATAAATTAGGCATCATCACTGCTCCATGGCAGGTTGGCGGATATCCCGACTATAAAGGTACGCCATACAAAGATTCGGATAACGACGGTTTACCTGATGCCTGGGAAATTGCACATGGCCTTAACCCTAAAGATGGCGGCGATTCGGCTTTGCCGGCAAAAAATGGCGGTGGTTATACCAATATAGAGGTATATTTAAATACCGTGGCGCTTAAAGGAGAAAAGAAACTGGCTGCGTTAAAATAATTATAATATAGTAATGTTAAGATTTTGGGTAAGTAGGTTTATATTTATGTTGGTTGGAGGTATGCTTTTGCATGCCTCCTTATTTGCTCAAAAAAAGAAACAAAACAAACCACAGTCACCTGTTGTTGCCGAAAAAAAGGGCAAGCTTGTTTATGCAGTAGCCCCTAATGGCGACCGTATTCCAGATTATTCATACTGCGGCTATATGGCTTCTGAACAGGCCATACCTAATGTGCCTGTACGCATTGTAGTGCCACTAAAGCCCGGCGATGCAACGCTCAGAATTCAGTCGGCAATTGATTACGTAGCTGCTTTACAGCCTGATAAACAGGGAATCCGTGGCGCGGTATTGCTAAACAAAGGTGTATATCAGGTTAAGGGTAGTTTAAATATCAAAGCTTCGGGTGTGGTTTTACGCGGAAGCGGCATGGGCGCAAACGGTACCACATTGTTTGCCGCCGGTACGGATAGGGAAACATTCATCCGGGTTGCCGGCACTAAGGACAGGCAAACATCAAAAGAAATTAAAATTACAGACGCTTACGTGCCTGTAAATGCATCCGTTTTCCATATTGCCGATGGTGGTGCAATTAAAGCGGGCGATATGATCCTGGTACACCGCCCCAGCACGCAAGCCTGGATAAACACGATAAAAACCGACCATTTTGGTGGCGATTTAACAACGCTTGCCTGGAAACCCGGCGAGCGTGATATTTATTGGGACCGTAAGGTAACAGCAGTTAATGGTAATACAATTACCATCGATGCTCCGCTTACTACTGCCTTAGATAGCGCGTTTGGCGGGGGCCTTATATCAGCTTACACATGGCCAGGCCGCATCGCACAGGTTGGTATCGAAAACCTCGAACTGCAGTCGGCCTATGATCCCTCAAACCCTAAAGATGAAGCGCACCGCTGGATGGCTGTAACTATGGAAAATGTTACTGATGCCTGGGTAAGGCAGGTTACATTCAGGCATTTTGCCGGTTCGGCAGTATTTGTTTTGCCTACCGGTAACCGTATTACTGTTGAGGATTGTAAATCATTGGCGCCGGTATCAGAAATTGGCGGGCAGCGACGAAATACATTTTTAACCATGGGCGGCCAAACGCTGTTTCAGCGCCTGTACACCGAAAATGGCTTTCACGATTTTGCCACAGGTTATTGCGCGCCTGGTCCTAATGCATTTGTGCAATGTATGGCGGTTCAATCAAATAGTTTTAGCGGCAGTATAGATAGCTGGGCTTCAGGTGTTTTATTTGATATTGCCAATATAGATGGGCAACCTTTAAGCTACCTTAACCGCGGCCAGGATGGGCAGGGAGCAGGATGGAATGCGGCAAACAGCCTGTTTTGGAATTGTACTGCTGCCCGGGTTGATTGCTATCAGCCGCCAACAGCGCAAAACTGGGCTTTTGGCACCTGGGCTCAATTCGCCGGCGATGGCTATTGGGAAGAATCAAACAGTTCTATTAACCCACGCAGCTTTTATTATGCCCAATTGGCCAATAGGCTAAACAAAGATGTAAGCAATCAGTCCAATATTTTATATCCCGCTACAGAACCATCAAGCAGCCCTACTGTTGAGCAAGCGGCCGAATTAATGGCCGCCGCCAGGAAACCAGCTGTTACCATTAACGAATGGATTGATGAGGCCTCTAAAAGAAATCCCATCAATATTTCATCAACAGGAATAAAAAACATTGATCAGGTAGGGTATAAGCCGTCAGTTGGCGCCACGCCGGCCCCAAAAATGACGGTGCTTAACGGCTGGCTGGTACGTGGGAACACGGTATTGGCAGGTAAACATTTTGAAACACCCTGGTGGAACGGCACTGTCCATCCCGATTATACCGATAAGGAAGCCAAACCGGCCATTGCCCGTTGGGTGCCCGGCCAGACCGGGACAGGACTTACCGACGATTTAAACGATGTAGCTGGCTGGATGCTTCATGACAACATTATAACATTTGAGCATAATTATGGCTTATGGTATGATCGCCGCCGCGATGATCATGAACGCATCCGCAGGATGGACGGCGACGTTTGGGCGCCATTTTATGAACTGCCTTTTGCCCGCAGCGGTAAAGAGTTAGCCTACGATGGCTTAAGCAAATACGACCTCACTAAATACAACACCTGGTACTGGAGCCGTTTAAAACAATTTGCCGACCTGGCCGATCAGAAAGGTTTGGTACTGGTACATCAAAATTATTTTCAGCATAATATTATTGAAGCCGGTGCACACTATACCGATTTTCCATGGCGCACTGCCAACAACATCAACGGTAGCGGTTTCCCCGAACCGGTTCCTTACGCGGGTGATAAACGCCAGTTTATGGCCGAGCAGTTTTATGATGAAACTAACCCTGTGCGGCGTAAGTTTCACCAGGCTTATATTAACAAATGCATGGATAATTTTGCGGGCAATAACGGTGTAATTCAGTTGATTGGAGCTGAGTTCACCGGCCCGCTCCATTTTATGCAGTTTTGGGTAGAAACCGTTAAGCAATGGGAAACTACCCGTAAACACAAAGAAATTATTGGCCTTAGCGCCACCAAGGATGTGCAGGATGCCATCCTTGCCGATCCTTCAAAAGCATCGGTTATCAATGTGATCGACATTCGTTACTGGTATTACCAGGCCAACGGCGCGGCATATGAACCCATTGGCGGCCAAAGCCTTGCCCCGCGCCAACAGGCCCGCATTTTAAAACCCAAAGCAACATCTTTTGAGCAGGTTTATCGTGCCGTACATGAGTACCGCACTAAATATCCCGATAAAGCTGTGCTGTTTTCTGCCGATGGATACGATCATTTTGGCTGGGCTGTATTTATAGCCGGCGGCTCATTGCCTGTATTACCGGCCGGTACAGATAAACAGTTTTTAAATGCGGCAAGCGGCATGAAGTCTGCTGAACTGCCCGGTGCGCCAAAAGACCAATGGGCATTAAGTTCGGCCAAAGGATACATTGTTTACACCAATGCTGATAAGGCCGTTCGTTTGGATCTGCCTGCCAATACCATTTATAAAGCGCAATGGATAGATCCCCAAACCGGCCAGGTCTTGCCGGGCGACCAGGAGGTAAACGGAGGTAACGGAACCGAAATAAAAAACCCTAACGTTGGTGCAGCCATTTTATGGCTAACACGTAACTAAATAATTATGTTAAAAAAGGCTGTTTTAATTGGCGTTATCTCTTGTTTGCTTTTCTCGTTCAAAAGTAATGAAACAGCTATGCCTGTTTTAAAAATAGCGGCAAATCAACGGTACTTTACAGCAGCGGGCAAACCTTTTTTCTGGTTGGGCGATACCGGCTGGCTGCTCTTCTCGAAAATGAACCGTGAGGAGACTGAACAATACCTGGATACCCGGAGCAAGCAGGGGTTTAACGTGATACAGGTTATGGTAGTGCATAGCATTAAAGAAACAAACGCCTATGGCGACTCGGCTTTGGTCAACAAAAATTTGGCCATGCCCAAAATTACAGCGGGCAGTACTTTTGGTAACGCTCATGAATACGATTACTGGGACCATATCGACTGGGTAATAGGCAAGGCCGCCGAAAAGGGGCTGTACATTGCATTGGTACCTGTTTGGGGATCGGTAGTAAAAGAGAACCATACAGGCCCGGCCGCGGCCAAAGCATATGCAGAGTTTTTAGCCAAAAGGTATAGCGGCCACGCCAATATAATATGGATGAACGGAGGCGATATAGCCGGCACCGATTCGATGAAAACATGGAACGCTATTGGCAACACGCTGCGCAGCCTCGATACAACGCATCTGATTACATACCACCCGCGCGGTCGTACACAATCATCTACCTGGTTTCATGAGCAGTCCTGGTTAAGTTTCAATTGCTTTCAATCCGGTCATCGCACCTATGCGCAGGATACTTCAAAGAAGGACCTCAAATATGGTGAAGACAACTGGAAATACGCGCAGGCAGATTATGCCAAGCTCCCCATAAAGCCTACACTGGATGCCGAGCCATCCTACGAAAAAATCCCTCATGGGCTGCATGATATCAAACTGCCTGTGTGGACAGCCGCCGATGTAAGGCGCTACGGTTACTGGTCGGTTTTTGCCGGTGGTTGCGGGTACACCTACGGCGATAACGATGTGATGCAGATGCATAAACCAACAGACAAAGGCAGCGCATATGGATCAAAAGGATATTGGTACAACTCTATTAACGATCCCGGTGCCAGGCAAATGATCTACCTGAAAAAGCTGATGCTTTCGCGACCCTACTTTGACCGTATACCAGATCAGCATTTGATTGCAGGCCTGCAAGGCGAAAAATATAATAGGCTGATAGCTACCCGGGGCAAAAACTATGCATTTGTTTATACTTATACGGGCAGAGAGATGAGCATCAATCCCGAAAAATTAGCTGGATCAAAAATAAAAGCTTCGTGGTTTAATCCCCGTAACGGACAAGTTACAGCTATTGGGACCATGGCAAAAGCAAAAACACTTAAATTTAATCCTCCCGGCAGGAAGGCAAACGGCAACGATTGGGTGCTCATTCTCGACTCCATATAAAACCTATTAAAACCACACGTGAAACGGCTATTTACATATATATTACTATTGTTTGCTTCTGCTATAATATCATGCAAGGCGAGTAAAAGCGTGTATATGTTTACGTCGTTTCATGAACCGGCAAATGAAGGGCTCCGTTTGTTGTACAGTTATGATGCCATACATTGGACAGACCTAAACCGAACATTTATAAAACCCGAAGCCGGTGAACCAAAAATTATGCGCGACCCATCCATCGCCCAGGGCCCCGATGGCGTTTACCACCTGGTATGGACAACCGGCTGGAAAGATGATAAGGGAATAGGCTACGCCAGTTCGAAAGATTTGATTCATTGGTCGGCCCAGCAGCATCTTAACGTGATGGAGTACGAGCCGACGGCAGTAAATGCCTGGGCACCGGAGTTGTTTTATGACGACGAGGCCGGCAGGTTTATTATCGTATGGGCATCAACAGTGCCAAATCGCTTTGCAAAAGGGCAGGAGGACGAGAACAATAACCACCGGCTTTACTATACCACTACTGCCGATTTTAAAACTTTTGCACCAACCAAATTATTCCTGGATCCTGGCTTTAGTGTAATTGACGCCGAAATTGTAAAGCGGGGCAAAAACGATTATATCCTGGTAATGAAGGATAATACCCGGCCTAACCGTAATATCCTGGTAGCTTTTAGTAATAATCCCCTGGGGCCTTACAGCAACTATACCAAACGCTTTACCGAAACGTACAGCGAAGGTCCGTCTATGACCAAAACCGGTAAAAACTGGTTTATTTATTACGATTCGTACCGGTTAAAAAGATATGGCGCTATGCGCACAACCGATTTTAAAACCTTTACCGATATAGCCGACAGCATAAATGTGCCTACAGGGCATAAACACGGAACTATATTTAAAGTAACCCAAAAGCAACTGAACTTACTGTTAAAAGATTCGGTAGCTGTTAAAGCTCATCAGCAATGAATAGGACTATCTATATATTACTTTTTACCATTATTGCTTTTTGCGCCAGGGCACAGGATACCGTGCACTACAGCGGCAATACGGTAGTAAATGTCGATTATCACCACGGGCAGTTAAGCCCGGCTATAGGTGTTCACAGCATTCAGATATTCAGGGCCAACCGGGAGCATCCGGAATTGGCCGATGGCTTTGGGTTTACTTATAACCATGCGCCTATGCTGGCGTACTGGAACAATACTTTTTATGTAGAGTACCTGAGCGATAAGGTGGGCGAGAGCGTGCCTCCCGGTCAAACACTGGTAGTCACATCTGCCGACGGGCAAAACTGGTCGAAACCAACATTGGTTTTTCCACCTTACAAAATACCCGATGGCACTACAAAAGAAGGGCATCCCGGTGTGGCAAATAACCTGTATTCGGTAATGCACCAGCGTATGGGTTTTTATACCGCCAAATCAAAACGATTGCTGGTACTTGGCTTTTATGGAATTTGCCTGGATGGGCACGACGATCCCAATGATGGGCAGGGCATAGGGCGTGTGGTGCGCGAGGTTTTACCAAACGGAAAATATGGCCCCATCTACTTTATCCATTACAACCCCAAATGGAACGAAAAAAATACAAGCTATCCCTTTTATAAAACCAGTAAAGATAAAGGTTTTGTGCAGGCCTGCGACGAGCTGATGGCTAACCCATTAATGATGATGCAGTGGGTAGAAGAAACCGATAAAAAAGATCCTTTAATACCGTTGCATAAAGATTATAAGGCTTTCAATTTTTACCACCTGCCCGATGGCCGGGTAGTAGGCTTATGGAAATACGCGCTGACAGCCATCAGTACCGATAATGGTAAAACCTGGCCTGCAAATGCTGCACGTGCGCCACGCTTTGTAAACAGCAATGCCAAAATATGGGGGCAGCGCACATCCGATGGTAAATATGCAACAGTTTATAATCCTTCCGAATTCAGGTGGCCGCTGGCTGTTTCGGTTAGTGATGATGGGCTCAATTATAAAAATCTGTTACTGGTTAACGGCGAAATTTCGGCCATGCGGTATGGCGGCGCTTATAAATCATACGGGCCGCAATATGTGCGCGGGATAGAAGAAGGCAACGGTACACCGCCAGATGATAAGCTGTGGGTAACCTATAGCATGAATAAGGAAGACATCTGGGTATCATCAACACCTGTACCCCTAACCGAAATAGCCGGTGCACATGCCAATGAAGTATTTAATGAGATGCCCGCTGGTAAAGAGCTGGAACGGTGGAACACTTACAGCCCACAATGGGCTCCTGTGGCTATTGAAAAAGCCCCGGACGGCGAAAAAAGCCTTACCCTGAAGGATAGCGACCCTTTTGATTATGCCAAAGCAGAACGGGTGGTGCCTGTATCTAAAAAGTTAATGGCCGATTTTACCATCATCCCCGGGCAAAATAATACCGGAATGTTGGATATAGAGTTCCAGGATGAAAAGGGCAGTGCTGCTATCAGGCTTACGCTCGATTCGGCGGGGCAGTTTAGGACCAAGGCGGGATACCGCGATAAAAACATTATGAAGTATGAGGCAGGCAAGCCTTATCATGTCATCCTGAAACTAAACACCAATACCCGTTTTTATACCATGAATGTAAACGGAAAAGATGTACTGACGGCATTATTTTTTGCCCCGGTATTAAGCGTTAACCGTGTTGTTTTCCGCACAGGCGAGGTACGGCGTTTCCCCGACACGGACACACCAACGGATCAAAACTACGACCTGCCAAAAGCGGGGGAATCTACCAGGTCCGCGGTTTATTACATTAAATCATTTAAAACAGGCAATTATTAAAAATGGGTAGCAGAGCGATATTTTGCTGTTTGATTATGAGTTTTTTCTGTTTTACAGGCAGCATAGCCCAGGTTGTTTTGCCTAAAATATTAGGCAACGGCATGGTATTGCAGCGCAATCAGCCTGTTCCAATTTGGGGTACCGCCGAAGCTGGCGAAAAGGTAACAGTTAAGTTTAACGGCCAAACCAAAACAACTATTGTTGATGATGCCGGTAAATGGATGGTAACGCTTAAACCGATGCCTGCTTCGGCAAATCCATCCACGTTAATCATCACGGGCACCAATACTATAAAGCTTACAGATATCCTGGTAGGTGAGGTGTGGCTGTGTTCGGGCCAGTCGAACATGCAGTATGAAATGCGCAAGAACAGCAAGGTAAAAAAGCCCGATACCAGTACAGCAAATTCACCGGTTGATGAACTGGATAGAGCCCACAATCCACAGATCAGGATCTTTTTGGTCACCCAAAAAAACCTGCAAAAGCCCGATTCTACCCATTCCGGCTGGAGCATCGCAGAGGATTCAGCTTTGCGTGCTTTTTCGGCGGTGGGGTATTTCTTCGCCAAAAACCTGAATCACGATCTGAAAGTACCTGTCGGCATCATTTCAGCGGCAGTAAGCGGCAGCCGCATTGAGCCATGGGCGCCGCAGGAAGCTTTTGATGCTATTCCGTATTTTAAGGCCAATAACATTAAAATTGAGGGCGATCCGGGTAAATTCTACGCCAAAATGATTCAGCCGCTGGCGCCTTTCGCGCTTAAAGGTTTTTTATGGTACCAGGGCGAAAGCAACTGTTACCTGGGCGAAACCATTAGTTACACCTATAAAATGGAGGCGCTCATCAATAACTGGCGTAAAAGCTGGAACAGCAAAAGCCTGCCATTTTACTATGTGCAGATAGCTCCCTTTTATTATTCGCAAGCAAAAGACCAGGTGCTGCATACTGAGTTTACCGAGCCCGAATTAAGAGAAGCCCAAACCATGGCTTTACAGATCCCGCATACAGGTATGATCATCACTACCGATTTAAACGACGACCTTAAAAATATTCACCCCCCATTTAAGTGGGAAGTTGGCCGCAGGCTGGAACTGCAGGCTTTAGCCAATACCTACGGGCAGAAGAAGCTTGTTTTCTGCGGGCCTGTGTATAAGGGAATGAAGATCAGCGGCAGCAAGATCATCCTAAGCTTCAATTATACCGGCAATGGATTGGTTAGCCATGATGGCAAACCACTTGCCGATTTTACGATATGCGGTCAGGATGGAAAGTTTGTGCCGGCGAAGGCTGTGATAAAAGGTATTACGATTGAGGTTTCGGCGGATGGCGTAGATGCTCCTGTAGCTGCGCGTTTTGCCTGGTCGGAATCGGCCCAGCCCAATTTTTATAATAAGAACGGATTACCTGCCACGCCATTCCGAACGGATAACCCGCTAAAATTTACACCTACTACAAACTGATTACCATGAGATTTGCCTGTTTTAAAATATGTACCTATACCCTGTTACTGTTAAGCGGAATAATTGCCCGCGCGCAGGAAACGCAAAAGGTATACTTATCGGGCACGGGCAGCGACCACACCGTTAACTGGCAGTTTTTTTGTACCGAAGGCCGCAATTCGGGCAAATGGACAACCATTCCCGTTCCCTCTAACTGGGAATTACAGGGCTTTGGAAAATATAATTACGGGCTTGCAAAGGATAGTCTGAAAGGGAAGGAAAAAGGTTTATATAAATTCGAGTTTAACGTTCCGGCTGCTTGGCAGGGTAAAAGCATCAATATAGTTTTTGATGGCTCCATGACCGATACTGAAGTAAAATTGAATGGCAGATCTGCAGGGGCAATTCACCAGGGATCGTTCTACCGTTTTAAATATGATATCAGCAGCCTACTTAATTATAGCAAACCCAACCTGCTGGAGGTAACCGTTTCCAAGCAATCGGCCAATGCATCCGTAAATGCGGCTGAAAGAAAAGGCGATTTTTGGGTATTCGGTGGTATTTTCAGGCCGGTGTTTCTGGAGGCTTTCCCCAAAGCTCACATTGAACATTATGCCATTGACGCCAAAGTCGATGGCAAGCTAACTGCCGCGATAAAGTTATCATCAGTTAAAACAGGAACAATAACCGGGCAGGTATACAACCTTAAGGGTCAAAAAGTTGGTGCGATTTTCAAAACGAATGTAAATACCGGCGATACCCTGGTGAATCTCACCGCCAGGGTCGCATCACCGCTGTCGTGGTCGCCGGAGTTTCCTAACCTGTATAATGTGGTATTCACGCTTAATCAGGGTGGTAAGATTGTTCACTCGGTAAAGCAGCGGTTTGGTTTCAGAACTGTGGAGTTGCGCCAGCACGACGGTATTTATGTAAATAACGTAAAGATTAAATTTAAGGGCGTTAACCGCCACTCTTTCTGGCCCACAACCGGCAGGGCCATGAGCAAGAAGCAAAGCATTGATGATATCATGCTCATGAAGGATATGAACATGAATGCCGTGCGCATGTCGCATTACCCGCCCGATGATCATTTTTTGGATGCCTGCGATTCGCTTGGTCTTTTTGTTTTGGATGAGCTTACCGGCTGGCATGGTCATTATGATACGGAAGTAGGTTCTAAGCTGGCGAAGGAAATGATAGCGAAGGATGTAAACCATCCGTCGATAGTTGTCTGGGATAATGGGAATGAGGGTGGCTTTAACTTCGATCTCGACCATTTTTTTGACGACCTGGATATCCAGAAGCGACCGCTCATCCATCCCTGGGCTGTGTTCAGGGGGACAAATACGCAGCATTATATCAACTATGATTATGGTACCGGAACCAATTTACACGGGCACGATGTGGCTTTCCCGACCGAGTTTTTGCATGGCCTTTACGATGGCGGCGCCGGTGCGGGCCTGGACGATTTTTGGGAACTGATGTACCATACGCCGCTCTCGGCCGGTGGGTTTATCTGGGATTTTGCCGATGAAGATGTGGTGCGCACCGATAAAAATAATGAACTTGATTCGGACGGTGATCATGCTGCGGATGGCATTGTGGGGCCGTATCACGAAAAGGAGGGAAGCTATTACACCATCAAGGAAATCTGGTGCCCCGTGCGCCTGGAGCCGCGGGAGATTACCCCTGCATTTAACGGTAACCTGAGACTGGAGAACCGGTATTTGTATACCAATTTAATGCAGTGTACTTTTAGCTATAAGCTGGTTAAGTTTAACGATCCATGGCGGCACCCTCAGCCGCAGGCCACCTCGCAAACCGGACCGATAACTTCACCCAATGTATCACCGGGTCAATACGGCAATTTACAATTTGATTTACCAAAAAACTGGCAGGACTACGAAGTGTTGTATATTACTGCTGTAGATCCGCACAAAAAAGAATTGTTTACCTGGAGTTTTCCCATAAAAATGCCCCATGATTTTGTTGGGCGTATTATACATAAACCCGGGAGTCATAAAATAACCGTTACCGAAACTGATTCGGCTTACAAAGTGGCCAATGGCAATGGCATTCAACTGGAGTTTAACCGTAACTCGGGTGTGTTGAAAAAGGTAAGTAACAGCCGCGGCGAAATTCCATTTAACAATGGACCCGTATTGGCCGAAGGTGGAGAAAAAACAGGCTTTAAAAAGCTAAGCTACCATTATGATGGCGATACCGTAATAGTTGAAGCAGCTTTTGAACCCAAAGCCAATATGGCAAAACTAAAGTGGACCATGTACCCATCCGGTTGGGTAAAGCTGGATGTAAAATACTGGCCCATTGGCGAAGAAGGTAACCTGCTTGGCGTAAGCTTTTCCTATCCCGAAAAGGATGTTAAAGGTGTGCAATACATGGGTAGCGGCCCTTACCGTGTTTGGAAGAACCGGCTGAAAGGTACTTCATTGGGTGTTTGGGAAAAACAGTATAACAATACCATAACCGGTGAGCCAAAAATTGAGTACCCCGAATTTAAGGGATATTATGCCAACCTGTATTGGATGCGGCTAAACGCCAATACCGGCCCAATTACTATTGTTTGTGATAACCGCGATGTATTTATGCGCCTGTTTACCCCCGGTGATCCTAAAAAAGTGTACAACACGGCGCCTGCGTTCCCATCAGGTGATATATCTTTTATGCATGGCATCAGTCCGATTGGTACAAAATCTCAAAAGCCCGATAAATTGGGTGCACAGGGATTCCCCAACAAATACTTTGACTATTACAAGGATATAGATATGGCTTTGCCGTTAACGTTATACTTTGATTTTTCGGGCAAATGAGTAAACGCACACATATCGCCCTGCTGATATTTATACTCTCATCGTATAAGTGCCTGGCTGGTATTGCCACGCAAAACCTGCGCTGCGAAATGCTGTACAATCCGCTGGGTATTGAAACTATTCATCCAAGGTTAAGCTGGCAGATAACAGGAGAGGGACGTAATATTAATCAAACTGCTTACCGGGTATTGGTTGCATCAACCCCCGCTAAACTGGCCGCCAATGTGGGTGATCTTTGGGATTCGCATCGAGTAAATTCGGGCGAATCTATCATGATTAATTATGCTGGTAAGGTATTAATTAGTCGTACAGCCTGTTACTGGAAAGTTAAAGTGTGGACCAATAAAGGCGAAAGCCAATGGAGCCAACCCGCCATGTGGAGCGAAGGTTTGCTAAATACTACCGACTGGAAAGCCCGCTGGATAGGCCATGATGGCGGCTTCCCCTGGGATAGTGTTTCTAAATTCTCCCGCCTGTCGGCACGTTACTACCATAAACAGTTTGATGTAAAGCAAGAAGTAAAAAAAGCAATCATATATATCATTGGGTTAGGTCATTATGAACTTTATATAAATGGTAGCATCATAGGCGACCAGGTGCTTGCCGGGCCGCCTACGGATTATACCCAATCTGTTAAGTACAACACTTTTGACGTTACCAATGCAATAAAAAAAGGTGCAAATGCTGTGGCAACGGTATTGGGCAATGGCAGGTTTTTCACCATGCGCCCCAAATACAAACCAAAAAAAATTAAGGAATTTGGTTTCCCCAAAATGCTGCTGCAGTTAGAGGTGGAGTATACCGATGGTAGCCGGCAATTAATAGTGAGCGATAACAGCTGGAAGTTTACTGCAGATGGCCCCATCCGCACCAATAACGAATACGATGGCGAAGAATACGATGCCACTAAAGAGATGTCCGGATGGAACAACACCGGCTTTGACGACAGCAAATGGCTAAAGGCCGGGCTGGTGGAAGCGCCCGGAGGCAGGGTAGAGGCCCAGGTGAATGAACTCATTAAGGTTATGGATAGGGTGAAGCCAATCAGCATAAACCAACTCAAATCCGGCACCTGGATTATGGATATGGGGCAGAATTTTGCCGGCTGGGTAAAAATGCATGTAAAAGGCAAACGCGGCGATAAAATAACCCTGCGCTATGCCGAAACCCTACAGCCCAATGGTGAACTGTACGTAGCCAACCTGCGCGATGCCAAAGTAACGGATGTTTACACCCTGAAAGGCGGCGAAGATGAAAGCTGGCGCCCGGCATTTGTATACCATGGTTTCAGGTATGTAGAGATCAGCGGTTATCCCGGCAGGCCCGAATTGGCCGATTTTGAAGGAGAGGTAGTTTATGATGCCATGGCTACAACCGGGCATTTTGAAACATCCAACCCGCTCATTAACCAGGTTTATCACAACGCTTACTGGGGTATATTAAGCAATTACAAAGGCATGCCGGTTGATTGCCCGCAGCGTAACGAGCGGATGCCCTGGCTTGGCGACCGCGCGGTTGGCTCCCTTGGCGAAAGCTTTGTATTTGCCAATGGTAACCTGTATGCCAAATGGCTGGATGATATTGCCCAATCGCAAAAGCCGGATGGCGCTATCCCCGATGTTGCCCCGGCCTATTGGAATTATTACAGCGATAACATGACCTGGCCCGGTACATACATCCTGGTGGCCGATATGCTTTACCGCCAGTTTGCCGATAAGGCGCCCATTGAAAAGCATTATGCCTCCATGAAAAAATGGATGGATTATATGCGTGTAAAATACATGAAGGATTACATAGTGACCAAAGATAAATATGGCGACTGGTGCGTGTCACCCGAATCGCCGGAATTGATCCACTCTAAAGACTCTTCCCGCAATACCAACGGGCAGCTCATCGCGACAGCATATTATTATCACCTGTCGGGATTGATGCAAAAGTTTGCCAAACTGCTCCATAAACCTGCCGATGCACAGGCCTTTGCTGTCTTGAAACTAAAGGTAGGCAATGCTTTCAACCAAAAATATCTTGATAAAAAAAGCTTTCGATATGCTAACAATACCGTCACCGCCAATTTGCTGCCATTATATTTTGGCATTACCCCCGCAGCAAGCAGCAAAGCGGTTTTTAAAAACATAGTTGATAAGATTGAGAATGATGCAAACGGCCACATCAGCACCGGGGTTATAGGTACACAATGGCTTATGCGTGGCCTTACCGAATACGGACGGCCCGACCTCGCTTATCGTATAGCATCTAACGATGATTACCCGAGCTGGGGCTACATGGTTAAACATGGCGCCACCACCATGTGGGAGCTATGGAACGGCGATACCGCCAACCCCGCCATGAATTCGCATAACCACATTATGCTGCTTGGCGACCTGGTGGCATGGTTTTACCAGGACCTGGCCGGTATTAAAACTGTTAACGCGGGCTTTAAAGAAATGGTGATGATACCTCCGGTAATAAGTCAGTTGAATACTGTAAATGCTTCATATGAAACGCCATATGGTGTAGTTAAAAGTAGCTGGATAAGCAATAATGGTCGTTTTACCTGGCATATAACCGTACCGCCAAACAGCAAAGCTTTAGTATACATACCGGCAGGTAACGGCAAGGCTGTAACCGAATCGGGGCAGGCAGTGGATACCATAAAAGATATTAAACTGGTAAAAATGGAAGGCGGCCGGGCTATTTTCCGGGTAGGATCCGGCAGTTACAATTTTGAAGTTAAAAGTTAAATCTACCTATCAAATGAGTATAAACATGAAAATATTAAACATCGCGGGTATTGCATTCGCTGCATTGCTCATCACATCAACCCTAAGTAAAGCGCAGGATCAAACAGCGGTAAAGCAAGTCCCATCACCAGAAGCACAGGCTAAAGCTGATGCAGAGATTGATAAAAAAGCAAATGAATGGGTAAGCTCTCTTACCTTGAATGATACTGCGAAAGCTTCACGGGTAAAAACCGTTGTGGCTACGCACCTGAAAGCTATCCGGGATTGGAACAATAGCCACTCGTACGAATCTGTACCTGCCGGGATTGATCCGGCTACCGGCAAACCATTGAGCACTATGGACAGGCAGATCATCATCAATTCATCCCTGCCAAAATCTGTTCACGAAAACCTGATGACCGGTCTGCGCAAAGATCTTAATGAAGAACAGGTTGAAGCGATATTGGATAAATATACCATTGGCAAGGTGGCTTTTACGCTGGCAGGTTATAAAGCCATAGTTACCGATCTGACACCGGTTGAGGAAGCAACCATACTTGCCAATTTAAAGCAGGCCCGCGAGCAGGCGGTTGATTTTAAAAATATTAAACAGATCTCGGCCATTTTTGAGATCTACAAAACCAAAAACGAGCAATACCTCAACAATAATGGCCGTAACTGGCACCAGTTATTTAAAGCTTATGTAGATGCTGTTAAAGCTAAAAAAGCTGCTGATGCTGCAAAGAAAACAGCTCAATAAATATAATAGCCATGTATAAGAAAATCTTGCTGATCATATTAAGTGCCTGCACAATAGCCAGCGAAACATTTGCCCAAACTAACCCCTGGCGCAAAGGCATTGTAAAAGATGAATTTATTTACGATAAAGCGCCTTATCCCGAATGCCATGCAGCCACCATTGCCGAAACACCCAAAGGTTTGGTGGCATCATGGTTTGGCGGAACAAAAGAGCGTAACCCCGATGTATGCATCTGGGTGAGCAGGTTTGTTAAGGGCAAATGGACTGAAGGCATTAATGTGGCCAACGGCATACAGAACGATACTTTACGCTATGCCTGCTGGAACCCTGTACTTTACCAGGTGCCGGGTAGTAAGCTGCTTTTATTTTATAAAATAGGCCCCAGCCCCGCCAAGTGGAAAGGGTATATGAAAACCTCGGACGACGGTGGAATCAGTTGGTCGGCGCAAACTGCTTTGCCGGATGGCTTTTTAGGCCCGATTAAAAACAAGCCGGTTTTGCTGAAGGATGGCACATTACTAAGCCCGGTAAGTACCGAAGGCAAAGCCTGGCAGGTGCATTTTGAAGCCAGCCATGATTTTGGTAAAACCTGGACAATGATAGGCCCTGTAAGTGACGGTAAAGAGCTGAAAGCTATCCAGCCCAGTATCCTGATCTATAAAGATGGCAGGCTGCAGGTACTTTGCCGCAGCCAGAACAGGGCGGTACTCACAGCCTGGTCAAAAGATAAGGGGCAAACCTGGTCGCCGCTCGAAAAAACAACTTTGCCCAACAACAACTCAGGCACCGATGCGGTGACATTAAAGGACGGCAGGCAGCTTTTGGTTTATAATCATGTGTTACCGCCGGGAACACTGGCAAAAGGCGCCCGTACGCCTTTAAACGTGGCTGTATCAAAAGATGGCGTTAACTGGTATGCTGCTGCGATACTTGAAGATTCACCTATCAGTCAATATTCTTATCCATCGGTGATCCAGTCGGCAGATGGACTGGTGCATGTGGTTTATACGTGGCGCAGGCAAAAAATAAAGCATGTGGTGATCGATCCCCAAAAGCTAGATCTAAAAGAAATAAAAGACGGTGTGTGGCCCAAGGTTGATGGGTACACAGCGCCTGTGGCAACAACAGGAGAGACTAAAGATCTTTAAAGGAGAAACGTGATGAAAAAATTAACCGGTATACTTATAGCCTGCTTTACACTGCTGTTTTATACAGCCGGCGCCCAGCAAACCACGGATGGTCTGTACAAAAAATCATTAAAGCAAGTACTTGATGAGATCCAGGATAGGTATCATGTAAAGATTAAATACACCGATGCCCAGGTTCAGGATAAATGGGTAAACTATGCGGAATGGCGTTTCCGGACAGATGTGGATACCACGCTGGCTAATGTGCTTACCCCGCTCGATCTGAAGGTAAATAAAGAAGGCCCCGGCAGGTATAAGCTAAAGGAGTACGAATATTACCGCTGGGCGGTTACTGATGGCTGGAAAGAGTTGGATCGTATTGCATCGCAGTATCATGATAAAGCAAGCTGGGAGCAACGCAAAGCTTTGCTTAAGCCACAACTATATAAGGCTTTGGGGTTATGGCCTTTACCTGCAAAACCTGCCTCAAAACCTATCGTCACCCCAAAAAGAATATTTGATGGTTATACGGTAGAGAACATAGCTATTGAAATTTTACCGGGTTTATACATCAACGGATCGTTATATAAACCATCTAAAATAAAAGGGAGGATCCCGGTAATATTAAGTCCAGACGGGCATTGGGAGCACCAGCGCTACCGTGCCGATTGCCAGTTGCGTTGTGCCACACTGGCCCGCATGGGTGTTATGGCCTACAGCTACGACCTTTTTGCCTGGGGCGAATCGCTGTTGCAGTTTAAGGATGAAGATCATCGCCGCAGCCTTGCGCAAAGCATTCAAATTTTAGGAGCTATCAGGATATTGGATTATGTATCATCATTAAAAGAAACGGACACTGCAAGAATAGGAATCAGCGGCGGGTCCGGCGGTGGCAGCCATACCGTTTTAATGACCGCGCTGGACGACAGGATTAAGTTAAGCGCACCGGTAGTTTCCGTCTCATCCTATTTTTATGGGGGCTGCCCATGCGAAAGCGGGATGCCCGTACATCAGTGCGGAGGCGGAACCGATAATGTAGAGCTTGCCGCTATGGCCGCCCCAAAACCGCAATTGCTGGTATCTGACGGGCAGGACTGGACAGCCAATATGCCCGAACATGATTTTCCTTATCTCAAAAAAATGTATGGTTATTATGGTGCCGAAAATATGGTGGAGAATGTACATCTCCCCAATGAAGGTCACGATTTTGGGCCATCCAAAAGGTTTCCGTTGTACAGGTTCATTGCCAAAAACTTCCACCTCAATATTAAGACGATTGAAGATAAGAGCGGCAATATTGATGAATCAAAAGTAACTATTGAAAAAAAACCGGCCATGTATGTGTTTGGCGATAAAGGCGAAAAACTGCCTGTCGGCGCCATAAAAGGGTTTAATCAACTGCAAAAAGTTTTCGCGGCAGCTATAAACAAATAGAGGATATGAAAAGCAGGTTGATATTGGTTTTGGGTGTTGTACTATTTACAATAGGGGTGGCACAACAGGTTATAGCGCAAACGCCATCGGCTAAGCAGCGGTACAAGGTAGCGGTAGTTGACCTCATGATAATCAAAAGGCAAAAAATTGGTGCGTTCCAACTTGCAAAAGATGTTGGCGCCGATGGGGTTGAGGTAGATATGGGCGGTCTTGGCGATCGCGAGACATTTGATAATCAACTGGCAAAAGATTCGGTACGGGAACTGTTTTTAAATAAAGCTAAAGAGCTGGGCCTGGAAATACCGTCATTGGGAATGACCGGTTTTTTTGCACAATCATTTGCCGAACGGCCCACCGCTGTTAAGGCTGTTGAAGATTGCATTAATACCATGAAGCAAATGAATGTAAAAGTTGGCTTTTTGCCATTGGGTATTAAAGGCGACCTGGTTAAATACCCAAACCTGCGCCCCGCAATAGTTGCCCGCTTAAAGGAAGTAGGTAAAATAGCCGAAAAAGCGGGTGTAGTTATTGGTATTGAAACTTCACTGGATGCCAGGAATGAGTTGCAGCTATTAAAAGATATAGGCTCGCCAGCCATAAAAAGCTATTTCAACTTTCAAAACGCACTTGATAATGGCCGCGACCTGGAAAAGGAATTGCAGATACTGGGCAAGATGAATATTGTAATGATACACTGTACCAATACTGATGGCCAATGGCTGCAGAACGACCCTGAAATAAACATGGAACGGGTAAAGGCAACTTTAGATAAAATGGGCTGGAGCGGCTGGCTGGTGATTGAGCGGTCGAGAGATACTAAAGATGTGCATAATGTTAAATGGAACTTTAGCGCCAATGCCACTTACATAAAATCAATTTTTCAAACATCAAACCAATAATTGTTAATGAACATCTGCCGCATATTTATTGTCGCTTTGCTGCTAATTGTTGCTTTAACAGGCAGCGTTTTAGCGGCAGAAATATGGGTATCGCCAAAAGGATCAGACAAAAATACGGGTACGCAACAGCAACCATTGGCTACGGTAGCCATGGCGCTGAGAAAGGCGCGCGAACTGCGCCGCCTGAAAGATATATCCATAAAAGGAGGCATTCGTATTGTGGTGGAGAAGGGACTTTATCAATTATCCGAACCTTTGTTTATCCGCCCCGAAGATTCGGGTACAGCCGATAGCCCCACTATCATAGAAGGCGCCGAAAAAGGCGAAACCATTTTAAGTGGCGGCATCCATATAAACGGCTGGAAAAAGCAGGAAGGAAATATCCCTGGTTTACCCTTGAATGTTGCCGGAAAATTATGGGTTGCCAACGCGCCCTTAATTGGTGATGAAGTAGTGAATTTCAGGCAATTATGGGTTGATAACACTAAAGCCACCCCGGCAAGGGAAACAGATGCACCATTAATGAGTCGTATTTTATCATGGGATCATCAAAGCCAAACCTGTTGGATTCCTAAACCCGCGGCCTTTGATACCCTGCACATCAAGGGTATGGAAATGTTTATACACCAGTGGTGGGCTATAGCAATACTAAGGGTTAAATCGGCAAAAGTGGCGGGTGATAGCGTAAGGTTATCCTTTTACCAGCCCGAAAGCCGCATCCAATCGGAACATCCCTGGCCAGCGCCCTGGATCTCCAAAAAAACGGGTAACTCTGCCTTTTATCTCAGCAGATCGGTGCAGTTTTTAAACCAGCCCGGTGAGTGGTACCTGGATATGGAGCATCGTAAAATATACTACATACCGCGCCCCGGTGAAGATCTGTCCACAGCCACTGCAACTGTTCCTGTCCTTGAGAATATTGTAAAAATTGAGGGGACGATAGATCACCCCGTAAGTTATTTCAGTTTTAAAAATATTGGTTTTCAGCATAGCAGCTGGCTCCGGTCTTCAAAAGCTGGTTTGGTGCCGCACCAGGATGGTATGTATATGCTGGATGCCTACAAGCTAAAAATACCCGGTACGCCGGATAAAAAAGGGCTGGAAAACCAGGCATGGGTTGGCCGTCCTGCCGCTGCTGTTGAGGTGGCTTACGCCGCCCATACCACTTTTGAAGGCTGCCGTTTTGAGCACCTGGCCTCAACAGGCTTAGATTACCAGCGCGGGACGCATGAGGATGAAATAAAAGGTAACCTGTTTAAAGACATCGGCGGAACAGCCATCCTCGCTGGGGTTTATTCGGATGAGGCGCAGGAAGTTCATTTACCCTATAACCCAACCGATAAACGCGAAATATGTACCAACGACCGCATTGAAAACAACCTGGTAACCGATGCCACCAATGAAGACTGGGGATGCGTGGGTATTGGCGCAGGATATGTAAAAGGCATTACCATAGCCCATAACGAGGTTTGCGATGTAAACTATACCGGCATCAGTATGGGCTGGGGATGGACAAAAAGTATCAACGCCATGAGTGACAACCATATTACAGCCAATAAGATTCACCACTATGCGCGTAATATGTACGATGTGGCAGGTATTTATACCTTATCGGCACAACCAGGTTCAGTGATCAGTAATAACTACGTGGATAGTATTTATAAAGCGCCCTACGCACATGATCCGCAACACTGGTTTTACTTATATACTGACGAGGGTTCATCATACATCACCATTAAAAACAATTGGTGCCCTGCAGAAAAATCTCTGAAAAATGCAAACGGCCCTGGTAATGTATGGGAAAATAATGGCCGGCAGGTGGCAAACGAAATTAAAAAAGCGGCAGGGGTGGAGCCGGCTTATCAATACCTGCTTAAATACAAAACAGTTAACCGGGAGGGCCAGCCCATTAATTATAAGTCGGAATGAGAGCCTTAATTATACACATCAACCGGAAAAGTTTAGGATTAATGATGGTCCTGGTATTGCTGCTTAAAACAGCTGATGCAAGGGTAATTGGCAACCCTTATGCTGCTGTTGAAATTACCGCACCAGTTGGGAAAACTATAGATCACCGGCCCTTATTGAGCCTGATTAAAAAGCAAAACTTGCCATTTTCGTCAATTTATGAGTGGAGTAACCATTTAGTTATTTACGGTAAAAATCTGAATGTAAACAAATTATATAATTTAACTAAAGGATTGTACCCCGGATTGACGATTAGGACATATAGGCATCCCTTTTATGCTTTCAATAAGCAACAATGTTGCGTTAACTCTGTCATAGCGCCCGAATGGGACAACATTATACTAACGGCCAATTTGGTGAAAGATCCCAAACTGCAGCAGGAATATTTAAACTACCATGCTACCCAGTTCCAGAAATGGCCTGAGGTTTCCAAAGGTTTTTGCAACGCCAATTTTCAGCAACTGCTGGTTTTTAAAAATGGACGGCAGTTGATGTTAGTCATCAGTATTCCAAAAGGCGAAAGCCTGGATAAGCTGAATCCCAAAACAACAGAAAACAACCCAAGGGTAAACGAATGGAGTAAGCTGATGAAAAAATACCAGGAAGGCATTCCCGGTACAAAGCCCGGTGAAGTTTGGGTGTTTTTTAAGCCATTAAAAATTCAATAACTCAATAATTAAAAATGAAGGTAGGAATATTAGGATTAGGCGAAGGCCGCAGTACCATGTCGGCAGTATTACAGAGCAACAAGCTGGAATTGAAAATGGTATGCGATACGAGTATTGAAATTTGCAAGCGCCGTGCAGCGGAGTTTAACTTTCATAACTACACCACCAATTACCAGCACATGCTGGATGATGCAGACATTGATATTATTGCCATTTATACGCCCGACCACCTGCATGCCGAACATGTGAAACAAGCCCTGCATTATGGCAAGCATGTAGTATGTACCAAACCCTTTATTGATGACCTTAGCAAAGCCGCCGAATTACTGGACCTGGTTGAAAAAAGCGGCAGAAGGGTGTTTGTTGGCCAAAGCTCCCGTTTTTTTGAGCCGATGAAAAAGCAGCGCCAGGATTATGAAGCAGGCCTGATTGGCGACCTGATCACCATTGAGGCTTATTATCACGCAGATCATCGCTGGTTTTTAGATAAGCCATGGTCATTACAAAATGCTTTTAAATGGCTTTATGGGGGATTAAGCCACCCCACAGATTTTATTCGCTGGTACCTGCCCAATATTGAGGAAGTAATGGGATACGGCATGTTAAGCTCAAACGGGGCAAAGGGCGGATTGAAAAACCCAGATACGATGCATTTTATATTTAAAGCAACCGATGGGCGCATTGCCAGGGTAAGCGGCTGCTATACAGGCCCGGTACAACCCGCTACCCGTGACAGCGAGATGAGCTGCATTTTAAGAGGTACCGAAGGCTGCAGCCAGGGCGATTATATGGACCTGCGCTATGCCATAACCGATAAAACCGGTGAAGAAAGGATCATTACCTGGGAACATAAGCTGAAACATTATTTCCGCTTTGAAGGCAAAAGCCATCACGCCGGCGAATACCAGAACTATCTTGAATATTTTGCCGACAGCATTACCGAAGGTTTTACGGCTTATCCCGATATTAAAGAAGGTGTAGGCACCATTGCGCTGCTGCAGGCTATGGATCGTTCCCTGCAAACAGGCAGGCCGGTTAAAGTCGACGACATTTTAGCCGAATATCATTTAACCGCTAATCAGCTCAGCGCATGATCATCGCAATGAGCAATATTGTATCGCGCTTAACAGCCCTGGATTACGGGGTGGTGGCTGTTTACCTCGTCGTGTTGTTAGTGATTGGCTACCGTGCCAGTTTTAGCAACAAAAACAAAACGGACGAAACACTTTTCCTGGCCAATAAATCATTAGGATGGCCAAGTATAGGTTTCAATATGTGGGGTACCAACGTGGGGCCATCCATGCTGCTGGCTTTTGCCAGTATTGGTTATAGCACAGGCATAGTAGCCGTAAATTTTGATTGGTATGCCTTTGTATTCCTGATGCTGCTGGCCTTGGTTTTCGCGCCCAAATATATTGCTGCTAAAGTATCTACCATGCCCGAGTTTATGGGCAACCGTTACGGCGACTCGACCCGGAACATCCTGGCCTGGTATGCACTCATTAAAATGCTCATTTCCTGGTTGTCATTAGGTTTGTTTGCCGGTGGCTTTTTGGTAAGGCAGATATTGGGGATCCCCATGTGGCAATCGGTTATTGTGCTGGTTTCATTTGCGGGGCTGTTTGCATTTGCGGGGGGCTTAAAAGCCATTGCCAAAGTGAATGTATTCCAGATGTTGTTGCTCATCGGTGTATCATTAACCTTAACGGTTTTAGGTATAAACAAGGCGGGCGGTCTTTCGGCAGTATTTCATAAAGTGCCCGGCAATTACTGGAACCTTATTCACCCGGCCAGCGACATTAAATACCCCTGGTATGCTATATTGCTGGGTTACCCGGTATCGGCCATCGCGTTTTTTTGTACCGATCAGGCTATGGTACAATCTGTGCTGGGCGCTAAAAACCTGGAGCAGGGCCAGCTTGGTGTTAACTTTATAGGCTGGCTCAAGATCCTGTCGCTGCCGCTATTTATCCTTACGGGTATTTTGTGCTTTATTCTCTACCCGCATTTGGATGATCCCGCATTGGCCTACATGACCATGGTAACCAACCTGTTTCCTCCCGGCATGAACGGGTTGGTAATAGTAGTGCTGATAGCCGTTTTGGTAGGTACTATCGGCTCGTCATTAAACTCGTTAAGCACAGTTTTTACCATGGATATCTATGCCGAAAAAATTAACCGGGACGCCAGCAACCAGGACCTGATCAGGATTGGCCGGTGGGTAGTTGTTGCAGGCTGCCTGTTTGCGATAGGCATGGCACTGGCTATTGATAGCATTAAAGGGCTTAACCTTTTCGATGTATTTCAGTCGGTGCTGGGCTTTATTGCCCCGCCGCTGGCCGTTGTGTTCCTGCTTACCGTTTATTGGAAACGCACTACACGTAAAGCAGTAAATACTGTCCTTTCCGTAGGTTCGGCTTTTAGTTTGGGTACAGGAGTAGTTTACCTCTGGGTGCTGCCATCTGCCAGGTACCATTTCTGGCCGCATTACCTGCTGCTGTCTTTTTACATTTTTGTTTTTCTTGCTGCACTGGCTGTTGCCATTTCCTTACTGGATGCCTCGCCCGAAATTTATAAACCGGATGCTTCGGAAATCAGCCGGATAGCCAAGCCAACCAAACGGGTAAAATTAGCCTGGACACTGCTCACCATAGTAATGATTGTTTTATACCTCATTTTTAACGGACACTAAATGAAAAACACTACTACCAGGCTTGCACACCGGGAAAATCTTATTGAGCCAAAATCTGGCTATATAGCACATAGTAAGGGATGATGAAAAGATTGATCTATATTTTATTTGTTTTTGGATTAGCGCCTTTTACGCTTCACGCCCAGCTGGTTGATAAAACCCCTGCACCCATACCCAATGTGCCGGTGGTTTTTGATGCCGAACCCTGGGAAAATCCATTGGTTGATGGCATAAACCGCGACCCGGCCAGGGCTACAGCTTATTCATACAGCAGTATCAAAGACGCGCTTGCGGGCGACCGTGAAAAATCGGGCAGGATGATGTCTTTAAACGGCTACTGGGATTTTAGCTATGCCGTTAAACCGGGCGATGCGCCAAAAGATTTTTACAAAGGCCGGGTAAGCGGCTGGAAAAAGATCATCGTGCCCTCGAGTATCGAGATGCAGGGCTATGATAAGCCTATTTATAAAAGCGCGGTTTACCCGTTCCGGCCGGTAAACCCGCCGCATGTACCACAGGATTATAACGGCGTTGGTAGCTATCAGCGTACCTTTACCCTGCCTCAAAACTGGAAGGATCTGAATATCACCCTGCATTTTGGCGGTGTGAGCTCCGGTTTTAAGGTATGGCTCAACGGTAAATTTTTAGGTTATGGCGAGGATAGCTTTCTGCCGTCTGAATTTAATATCACCCCTTATTTACAGGCCGGTGAAAACGTAGTATCTGTACAGGTGATCCGCTGGAGCGATGGCTGTTTTTTAGAAGACCAGGACCAGTGGCGCATGAGCGGCATCCATCGCGAAGTATTGCTGCTGGCCGAACCTAAACTGAGGATTGCCGATTTTCAGTGGCAGGCTAAAATGGATAAGCAATATAAAGATGCCGTGTTTAGCATCCGTCCACGTATGGAGAACCTTACAGGTAAAGCTGTTCCCGGTTATAAAATTGAGGCCCGGCTTTTCGACAAAAACAACAGGGAAGTATTTCAAAAACCGCTGGAACGTAGCGTTGAGAGCATGATAAACGAAATCTATCCCCGGCTGGATAATGTAAAGTTTGGTTTACTGGAAACAACGCTGAAAAATCCTGATAAATGGAGCGATGACCGGCCCAACCTTTATACACTTACCCTCTCGCTGTTGGATAGCGCCGGGCAAACCCTGGAAGTTAAAAGCTGCAAGGTTGGCATCAGGAGTATTGAGTTTGGCAAGGATGATGGTAAATTACTCATCAACGGAAAAGTTACCTACCTGTACGGCGTAAACCGGCCCGATCATGACCCGGTAAAAGGCAAGGCATTATCCCGAGATGATATTTTAAATGATGTGCGCACCATTAAGCGCTTTAATTTTAACTGTATCCGCACAAGCCACTACCCAATGGACCCCTACCTGTATGACCTGTGCGATGAATATGGCATTTTGGTAATTGACGAAGCCAACCTGGAAACCCATGGCCTCGGCTCTAAATTAAGCAACGACCCTATGTGGACGGGCGCTTATCTTGATCGTGCCACCCGCATGGTGATGCGCGATAAAAACCACCCCAGCATTATCACCTGGAGTTTAGGGAACGAGGCAGGCCGTGGGCCAAACCATGCGGCTATGGCCGCTTGGATCCATGATTTTGATATTACCCGCCCGGTGCATTATGAACCCGCCCAGGGAACCCCGCAGGCCGACGGTTATATAGATCCTACAGATTCGCGCTATCCCAAAACAAACGATCACTCACACCGGCTGCAAAATCCAATTGATCAGCCTTATGTAGATATTGTGAGCCGCATGTACCCAGGTTTATACACGGCGCCATTATTGGCCAATCAGCAAAATGGCGATAACCGGCCGATATTTTTTGTGGAATACTCGCACGCTATGGGTAACTCCAACGGCAACCTGAAAGAATTTTGGGACCAATGGCGATCAACCAAACGCATCATAGGCGGGGCCATATGGGAATTTAAAGACCAGGGACTGTTAAAAAAAGATTCTGCCGGGGTATCATACTACGCCTACGGCGGCGACTATGGCGAACGTTACTTTGATAACTTTACCATCAAAGGTATTGTTGCATCAGACGGGCGACCCAAACCGGCTATTTACGAATGCAAGCATGTTTTTCAGCCTGCAGAATGTACGCTGGCGGATGCAGGTAAAGGATTGATCAAAATTAAAAACTGGAATAGTACGGCTTCATTGAGTCAATACGATGTGTACATCCAGGTGCGGGAAGATGGTAATATTATTGCCAAAAAACAATTACCGCATATTGATTTGGCTGCGGGTAAGGATACCATTATCAGCATAAAACAATACCTGTCCCGGTTTAAAACGGACCACGAGTACTTAGCCGATATCCATTTTACACTTGCCGAAGATAAACCCTGGGCTGCAAAAGGATATGAAATTGCGGAAGATCAGTTTGTGCTGACCAGTTTGCCGGCAACAAAGCCAGTAAACCAATATTATCCGTCGTTAAAGGTTACAGATATAGATCATTTTTCTGCTTTGGGTATTAGCGGGAACGGGTTTGATGTCACTTTTAATAAAAAAGATGGGGCGCTGAATTCCTATATGCTGAACGGTAAGCAACAGGTATTTGCTCCTTTACTACCTCACTTCAGTCGACCTGTTACAGATAATGATCACCGGGGATGGAAAGCCGAAAAAAAACTAAAGCCATGGTTTAGCAATCAGCCTCAATTAAAAAATATCAGTATTGACCGCTCGGCAAAAGGTCTGGTGAAAATTAACAGTACTTACGCGCTTATTAATGACAGTGCTTCTGTAAAGGTTACGTATACCATAAACGGAAAAGGTGCTATCAAGGTTGATTACAGCCTGGCCGCTGATAAAAACCTGCCCGACCTTCCCAAAGTAGGTATGCAAATGGGAATTTTGCGGGCCGATAGCAATATCGCTTATTATGGCCGTGGGCCTTACGAAAACTATACAGACAGGCGCACAGGTTCCGAAGCCGGTATTTACAACCAGGCTATCCACCAGTTTATGGAGCCTTATGTGGTACCACAGGAAAACGGCAACCGGACTGATGTACGCTGGATGCTGCTGCATAATAAAACAAATGGCCTGCTGGTAACAGCCGATAGCCTGCTCAGTATGAGCGCCTGGCCTTATACCGAAGATAATATTCTGCAGGCTAAGCATACCAACAAACTAAAAGACGCGGGCTTTATAACCCTTAATATCGACCTGGTACAAATGGGCGTAGGTGGAAATGATAGCTGGTCGGAAGTGGCGGTGCCGTTGGAACAATACCGCATACCTGCAAAGGAATATCATTATACGTTTTATATCGCGCCATGCCGTATATCGGAGGTGTTGATAAAGCAATAGTAGTGGCTAATAAAACAAAATTTAACTGATGTTTATGAAAAGGTTCATCCTGGTATTTTATACATGTATTTGCTGCATCGCATTGCAGGGCAGCGCCCAGGTGCGGAGTGTTTCCTATACAAAAGATGAATTAAAACAGGCCTTTCTGCATCCCGGCGAGGCGGCGAGACCCTGGGTGTTCTGGTACTGGATGCAGGCCGCGGTAACCCGTGAGGGTATCACTGCCGATCTGCAGGCTATGAAGCAGGCAGGCATTGGCGGCGCTTATCTTATGCCAATAAAAGGAGCCGCAAATCCGCCATACTTAACTCCACCGGTTGAACAGTTGACACCGGAATGGTGGGCCATGGTGAAATTTACCATGCTGGAGGCCGACAGGATAGGTGTTAAACTGGCTATGCATGATTGTGATGGTTTCGCGCTTGCAGGCGGGCCATGGATCACACCCGAACTATCGATGCAAAAAGTGGTTTGGTCGAAAGTTAAAGTAGCGGGTGGTAAAGTTTATGGGGATACTTTACCAACTCCGTCACATTACAAAAATTACTATAAGGATATCGAAGTACTGGCCTATCCGTATCCGCAGGGTGAGGGTATCAGCAGTTATGATGCTGAACCTAAAGTAAGCACCAGTATTGCCAATACCGATGTTCAATATCTTGCGGAGAAAGGCAATAAAAAGAGTTTTACAAGCAATGAGCCCTGTTGGATCCAGCTGGAGTTTCAAAAACCTTTTACCTGCCGCTCACTTGTTATCCATACCGCGGCCAGCAATTACCAGGCAGAACGTTTGCTTATCGAGGTTAGTGATGATGGTAAAAACTTCAAGTCCTTAGGCAGGCTTAATCCTCCGCGGCATGGCTGGCAGGATGGGGATTCGGAGATCACCAACGGAATTCCTGTTACTACAGCCAAATACTTCAGGTTTATTTATGATAAAGCGGGATCAGAGCCCGGTGCCGAGGACCTTGACTTTGCCAAATGGAAACCTACCTTAAAATTATCGGGTATCGAATTATCATCCGAAGCGCGGATTCATCAGTATGAAAGCAAAACCGGCGAAGTATGGCGCGTAAGTAAAAGAACCACAGCAGCACAATTACCCGGTGAGCTTTGTGTTGATAAAAGCAGGATCATTAATCTTACGGATAAATTAAGCCCCGACGGTAAGCTCAACTGGGACGTGCCGGCAGGCACCTGGACAATACTGCGCATAGGCCACACCTCAACAGGCCATACCAACGCTACCGGTGGTGCAGGCAGCGGTTTGGAATGCGATAAGTTTAGTCCCGAAGCAGCCAAAGTACAATTTGACCATTGGTTTGGCGAGGCCATCAGGCAGGGCGGGCCCGATCTTGCAAAAAAGGTTTTAAAGATTTTTCACATTGATAGCTGGGAATGCGGCAGCCAAAACTGGTCGCCGGTTTTTGCCGGGGAGTTTAAAAAGCGCCGGGGATATGATCTGTTGCCTTACCTGCCGGTAATGGCGGGTGTGCCAGTGCAAAGCGCTGATGTATCTGAAAAGGTATTAAATGATGTACGCCAAACCATTGCCGAATTACTGGTTGATAATTTTTACGGCACCATGGCCAAACTGGCCCATGAAAAAGGCTGCGAATTTACTGCCGAAAGCGTAGCCCCAACTATGGTAAGCGATGGCATGCTGCACTACAGCAAGGCTGATATCCCGATGGGCGAGTTTTGGTTCCGCAGCCCTACGCATGATAAGCCTAATGATATGCTGGATGCGATATCCGGGGGGCATATTTATGGTAAAAATATTATCCAGGCCGAGGCATTTACCGAGTTGAGGTTACTATGGGATGAGCACCCGGCTATGCTGAAAACTATGGCCGACCGCAATTTTGCCCTTGGTATTAACCGCCTGGTATTTCACGTAAATGTGCATAATCCCTGGCCCGACCGTAAACCGGGGATGACCCTGGATGGCATCGGGGTGTTTTTTCAGCGCGATCAAACCTGGTGGAAACCCGGTAAGGCATGGTTCAACTACCTTCAGCGTTGCCAGGCATTATTACAAATGGGACACCCTGTTACCGATATAGCCGTATTTACCGGTGAAGAAACACCACGCCGGGCAATTTTGCCCGATAGGTTAGTTGGCACCTTGCCGGGCATCTTTGGCGCCGAAAGAGTAAAACAGGAAGCCGAGAGGCTGGCCAACAAAGGCGTACCGATAGTAAGCAGCACCTCAGATGCCAGCCACTCGGCCAATATGGCTTTGCCCGAAAACTGGAATGATCCTTTACATGGTTATGCCTATGATTCTTTTAACCGGGATGCATTGCTGCGTTTGGCCACCGTAAAGAATGGCAGGATCGAGCTCCCCGGCGGTGCAAGCTATGCCATGCTGGTAATTCCGGGCGCGCATCCCATGTCGCCCGATCCGGGTTTAATGTCACCGGAGGTTGTAAAAAAGTTGCAGCAATTGGTTAACGATGGCGCAACTGTGCTGATGAATAACAAACCTTTAAAGGCTAATGGCATGACCGATGACGCGCAGGTGAAACAAGCCGGCGAAGCATTATGGGCATCGGCTAAAGACCAAACCACCCAGGGCAAAGTTTTAATTGGACCATATAAAGAGGAAACTTTTGATAAAATAGGCATAACGCGTGATGTGATCGTTAAAGACCCTGCAGGGAACTACGCTGATGGTATCGCCTGGACACATCGCGGTGCGCCCGGTTTTGATGTTTACTTTATATCCAACCAGCAGGAGCCGCCGCGGGAGATTGAATTATCCCTAAGATCAACAAAAGGCAGCCCCGAACTATGGGATGCTTTAACCGGCAAAAATGTTTTAGCTGCCAATTGGCAGCTAATAAAGGGCCGCACCGTTTTGCCTTTGCAACTGGCAGCAAACGGATCTGTGTTTGTTGTGCTCAAAAAAGGTGCTGGCCCACTTAAAGTGGCTCATCATGTTAAAAGCAAAAAGGAAACGCTATTGCAAACGCTTAAAGCACAATGGGAACTTAGTTTTGACCCTAAGCTTGGCGGTCCGGCAATGCCTGTTATGTTTGATAAGCTGGATAGCTGGACCGAACGGCCGGAGGATGGTATTAAATATTATTCGGGTACGGCAATCTATAAGCAAACTTTTGTTAATAGAGGTGTCGCGGCCGAAACATGGCTCGACCTGGGGAAGGTCGCCAACATGGCACAGGTTTATGTAAATGGTATTGATTGCGGCGTGGCCTGGACTTACCCTTACCGGGTAAATATAACAAGGGCAATAAAACCCGGCACTAACAAACTGAGCATCGAAGTAACCAATACCTGGGCCAACCGTCTGGTAGGTGACCATGCCAAACCCGAAAAAGATAGAATTACATGGACAAACGCACCATACCGTTTAGAAGGGAAAGCTTTGTTGCCCGCCGGTTTATTGGGACCTGTAAGGTTGGTATGGGTACGATAGGGAAGGAAATTGGTAAGTATGTATGCTACCGTCCTATGAGATCCTGAAACAAGTTCAGGATGACGCACTTATTGCTAAATGTGTGGTCATGCCGAATATTTCGGCATCCCAGATTCAAGGGGATAGCATGTAGGTGGAACGCCGACGAAGACTCACCCGGCCGACGCTTCGCTGGGCCACCCTCTCTCCGGCTGCGCCGCAAAGAGGGTGAAGCTCAATTTTGTTTTATAGCCCCTCTATGCGGCGAAGCCGGAGAGAGGGGCAGACGGGCGTAGCCTCGTCGGGGTGAGTCGACTCGGCAGTATATTAAAAAGGAATAAAATATCGAATATGAAAAATATATGGAAATGTGCAGGGATTTTGTTGTGCCTGGCGTCAGCGGTTAAAATATCCTATGCTCAAAATAAATCGCTTGTTAACACCACCAAAAGTCCCTTTGCTCAATTGAGTAGTGTGGATATGGGTAATGTAACCTGGACGAACGGCTTCTGGGCCGATAGGTTTAAAGTTTGCCGCGATACCATGATCCCCAACCTGTGGCGCGTTTATACCGATCCGAAGATCAGTCACGCTTATCGAAATTTCGAGATAGCCGCCGGCCTGGATACCGGCTCGCATGAAGGGCCGCCCTTTCATGATGGGGATTTTTACAAACTGTTTGAGGCGGTTGCCAGTATGTATGCCTCAACGCTCGATGCTAAATTAGATGAGCTGATGGATAAAACCATCACCGTGATTGCCAAAGCACAACGTGCGGACGGCTACATTCATACACCTACAATTATTGAAGAGCGCAAGCATACCGGCAAGGAAAAAGCATTTAACAACAGGCTCAACTTTGAAACCTATAACCTGGGCCATTTAATGACTGCTGCCTGCGTGCATTACCGGGCAACAGGTAAAACCACCTTATTAAAAGTAGCCATAAAGGCAACGGATTACCTTTACAAATTCTACAAAACGGCATCGCCGGAACTGGCGCGGAATGCTATTTGTCCGTCGCATTATATGGGGGTGATCGAGATGTTCCGCACTACGCGCGATCCCAAATACCTTGAGCTGGCTAAAAGCCTGATCAACATCAGGGGCCTGATGGAGAACGGTACCGATGATAACCAGGACAGGATCCCTTTCAGGCAGCAAACCCAGGCTATGGGCCATGCGGTGCGGGCCAATTACCTTTTTGCTGGCGCCGCCGATGTGTACACAGAAACAGGCGATACAACCCTTATGCATACTTTAAACCTGATGTGGAACGACGTGGTAAACCGTAAAATGTATATAACAGGTGGCTGCGGCTCGCTGTACGACGGCGTATCGCCCGATGGTACAGCCTATAACCCCAATGATGTGCAGAAAGTGCACCAGGCCTACGGGCGCGATTACCAGCTGCCAAACTTTACCGCGCATAACGAAACCTGTGCCAATATAGGCAACGTGTTATGGAACTGGCGGATGCTGCAAATTACCGGCAAAGCCCAATATGCCGATGTGATGGAGCTGGCGCTGTACAACAGCGTACTATCGGGTATCAGTTTAAGCGGGCGGAATTTCCTGTACACTAATCCGCTGAGCTATTCGGATGATTTGCCCTTTAGCCAACGGTGGTCGAAGGATAGGGTGGGGTATATCAAGCTTTCCAATTGCTGTCCGCCGAATGTGGTGCGTACTATAGCCGAGGTGAGCGATTATGCCTATAGTGTATCCGACAAGGGCCTGTGGTTTAACTTGTATGGAGGCAACACATTATCAGCCAGGTTAAAAGATGGTACCCCAATTAAGCTTACACAAACTACCAATTATCCCTGGGATGGCAAAATTACTATCCGGTTGGATGAGGTGCCGGGCGATAAAGCGTTTTCCATTTTTCTGCGGATACCGGGTTGGTGTAAAGGGGCCGGCATTAAAATGGCAGGGCAGCCGGTACCGCAGCTGGACACATCGCCAGGTGCATACACGCAATTAAATGCAGTATGGCGAAAAGGCATGGTAATAGAACTTAACCTGCCCATGCCGGTAACCATGATGGAAGCTAACCCACTGGTTGAGGAAACCCGCAACCAGGTAGCCGTGAAACGTGGACCCGTGGTGTATTGCCTGGAGTCGGCCGATCTGGCCAAAGGGCAAAAACTATTCAATATTGCTTTATCGGCCCAAAACGAACTGAAACCGGAAATGATCATGATAGATAACAGCAGTATCATGAGCCTCACCGGCAAAGCCGATGTGCGTAACGAGGCCAATTGGAAAAACCAGCTTTACAAGGAAGTATCAACCCCAAAACAAAACGCTGTGGATGTAAGGCTGATCCCTTACTATGCCTGGGGCAACCGTGGCCATGTAGATATGGAAACATGGATCCCGCTGGACAGGTAGTTTTTAGGTAAAAGGTTTTATGCAGTTTCGGCAAGGGCGATTTAAAACTTGCGAAGTTTCAAAAACTTCGCAAGTTTGGTTGGTGTGCTTTTAAGTTCATTTTTAAGGCCTGGTAATTTTAAAAATAGCCCAAATTTTTGTAAATTTGTATACCGCCCGGCCTATACGTTACTTTTAAAAAGAAAAGTAAGCTTCCGAAGATTAAAAATCTGCTTAAACTATTTATTTTTAGATATTTAACTAAAATTCATCGGCGATAGAAAGGTATTCAATGGTGTATCAAAGGTGCATGGAAGGTGTATCAAAAGGTATCTCAAAGGTGCGTCAACGGAACATCAAAGGGGATGGAATATCGGTTCCATCGCGAAGCTTTTTTTCTTCTTTCCGGACTTTACTATTTTGCTTTTTGATCTTCAAGCATCAGTATAATATCCTTCTTTCTTTCCTCCGGGACGATCTTTAAATTTGCCACTTTTCCGTTCTTCAAAATACCCTCGACTGTTGTATTGTAAGGTGCGTGCAGCTTAAAATGTACATCCCAATCCTTTGGCCATGCCGGGAAGAGGTAGATTTTTTTATCGTCAACCTGCATCAGCATTTCCTGCAAACCAATCATGCCCGAACCTCCCCAATTATGGTCGGGTGTCCAATCGAAACCTGGTCCCCAAAAAGCCGGGAAACGCCTGCCGGAATCTTTGAGTTTAAAGGTGGTTAGTTCGGCGGCTTCTTTGGTCAGCCCTAACCGCGCTGCAAATATGTTATCCTGTTTCCAACCCACACCACTCCTGAATTTGATTGCAAGGGTGTCATATTTCCAGCTGTTAAGGGCTACGTCTAACCCTGGTTTGCCAATGCCGTGTATACCCCAGGGAAAAACTGTATAAAATTGGGTGCTCTCTACGTTACTCACACGTTCCCATGACTTTGCAGGAGTTAGTACCTTATGCCCGTCAATTTCATGATAAGTAACAGGAGGGATGCGTTTTGAAAATCCGGCTAATTTTAACCGTTCATCTTTGTCTAAATAATTATCGGGCAAAGCCAGCAGACGCCGGGTAATGGTTTGTAAAGCTGCAATGGTAGAATTGGAGTTATAGGCCATCTTAAACGTCTCGGCTCCTGATCCGGGGTATAATACCAAATGGCCATCGCCATCCAATGGTTTGCTGCCGCGTTTACGGGCAAGGTATTGGTAATGCTCATCAAAAAATGTTAAACAACTCGCGATAAAGGGAATATACTGGTGGATATCTTTACCGGCATACCGTTCAGTTTCTAACATCATGAGGCAAAACTCAAAAACGGTATCCCAGGTATATTCCAGCCATTGGTTGTATTCCAAGCCCTTATCAAAACCAAGGGGGCGTTTCCAGTTATATTCGGCGCTGTTTGGCAGTCCGAAATTCTCCAGTTGCTCGGTAAAAGCCGCCCCTTTATGCCCCCAGTAAACCTGGCTGCGCAGTTCGGCGTTATGTAAGGAGCGCAGATAGAAATCGAACTGCGGTTTCATCATATCAATATCCCCGTTCTTAAGCATCGGGAAATAAACCAGTCGCTGGTTTTGGGCTGTCATCAAACCGCCGCCCCAGTTGCGAAAATCGGGTGTGTAACTGGTTTTCTCACTTACAAAAACCGGGTCGTAGGTGAAAAGTCCGCCATTAAATTTTGTGGGGTACTCCCCGTAAGCATTGCAGCCCAGCATATACCTGAACAACTGGTAATTTTTGCCGGTTTGCCATGCAGCGGTGTCCTGGTTGTTTTTAGGGTTGATGTAGATAAAGCTTCTATCCCAATATTGCTGCCACCAATTGGCTGTTTGCCGCCAGGCGGTTTTGTTATGGGCATCGGCATCAAGTATGCTTTTTTGCAGGTTATTTTGCCATTCGGAAACAGCTGCTGTTTGTGTGGTATTAAGATAGATAGCTATGTTTTGGGTACGGGTAGGACTAATGCTTTGCAGTTTCCAGCCTTCAAAATCAGTATCCATGTACTTACCGCTATAAGTGCCGGCGGCTTTAAGGTTTTTGCCCAGTATTAAACCGCCAAAAGTGAGATTTTTAAGCGGGTTAAACAGCTGGTCTTTCACCGCATCCATACCCTGCTGCTTCACAGTTACATCAAATATGGTAGAATCAAGATTATGGTGGTAAAACACAATACCGCCATCCCGGAAAGCGATTGAATCCTTTAGCGTTTTAACATTACCATGCGCACCAAATTTCCATGAACCCTGGTTGTTTTCAACACCTTTTACAAGTCTGTCTTTATATCGCCAGCTTTCAAAGGCTGCCTCTGTTTTTATGGCTTTGTTGCTGTTGATCTCCAGGTGGATCACCGGCCGGTATACATCAACCCAAAGCTTTACCTCGGCGTTGATACCGCCATTTTTCCCTCTGATAAGCACCGCTCCGTTTTGCAGTATTAGCTGTTGCTTAAATTCGGTGCCATCAAAAGGATTTGGGGAGAGTTTTACCCTTACACGGCCAGGTTTGAGCATAGCATTATTTTCATCGAACGTGCCGCTACGGGCTATGTAGAAAAACAGTTGGCCTTTTTCAACCCATACGTTTAAGCCTATATCACCACCGCCACAAGGCATGGATTGGCCTGAATTTTGACTTTGGCTTGCCCAGGTAACATTATATTGTTCAATCCCCTTATTGGTTTGTGCAGAGGCAACATCGCCCCATAATATAAATATAAGCAACCATAGCTTTTTCATATTACCAATCGTCGGTCCTGAATGAAGATACGGGCAGTCCATTGGTACCAAACAGATCGCCGGTTACAAAATCGTTGAAAGCATAGCGTACAGCAACAGGTTCTTTCACCAATGGTGAAGATACTACAATTGTACTACCCGAAATAGCTGCCTGCGCCGGGTAAAATCTTTTATCTTTCCCTGCAATTTCAAAGTATTGGAGCGGTTTGTTGTATGCTGTCAGGCCATTTTCGGCATGCTCAAACCTGATAGTGGCTCTGTTACCTTCAATGGTCACGGCCTTATACAGCGGACTTGCATAGTCGAAGCCGGTTATGCCATATGTTTGGGCAAGGGCAAGATAAGCCAGGCGCGTACCTGCCGGTTCTTTCCGTGGAGGGTGAATAGTTGCCTGTTCGCCCACATCAAGCAGTACGGCCATACCGCTATTGGGGATTATATTTAATGATTTTCGCTGGGCATCGCGCAGGTAAGCCGAATTGTATTTGCCGCCCGAATTGTACGGCGGAAGCTGGGCATAATCATAGGGTGCTATCTGCACGTAATAAAAAGGGAAGTCACCTTGCTGCCATAACCCGCGCCAGCGTTTCACCATAGCCGGGAAGAGCTTTTCATACTGATCGGGGCGTTCGTAGTTTGATTCGCCCTGGTACCAGATACAGCCTTTAATGCCGTAACCAATAACCGGGTTAAGCATGCCATTGAATAGCGTTGTTGGCGTGCGTGATACCGCTTTAATGGAGTCTGTTTTGGCTGGGATCTTTATTTCGGGAAAGTCTTTTAATCCCTCAGCATCCATCCAGGCTTCGGCGCTTGAGCCTCCATAGCAATCGCTGATGAGGCCTATGGGGATATGCAATATATCATTAAGCAGGCGGCCAAAATAATAACCTGTGGCGCTAAAATTAGCCACAAACTCCGGCGAGGCTACATGCCATTCGGACGGTTTACTGTTTTCCTGCGCTTCGGTTACAGATGAACGGGGAACTGTGTAGATATGGATATTACTGTTTGCCGATCTTAATATGGCATCAGCCGAACCGCTGATAGGCTGGCTTTTATACCCTTTCATCGGAATCTCCATATTTGATTGCCCTGTACAGAGCCAAACTTCGCCAATAAGTACATTATCAAGTTTTATGGAATTACCATCGCTGATGGTTACGGTATACGGACCTCCATACATCGGGGTTGAAATTTTTACCATCCATTTACCGCCGGCGTTTGCCCTGGTTTTATAGCTTTTTTTATTCCAGGAGGTGCTCACTGTTACACTGGAACCGGCTTTGTCCCATCCCCAGATGGGTACATTACTTTGCTGCTGTAATACCATATTGCTGGTAAACAAGGAAGCCAATTTTACCTGCGCGTTTGCAGGTGCATATAAAAATAAGATAGGGGCAAACAGGATGATTAATTTCTTCATTCGTTTTATTTATAGCGCGCCGATCAACAGTATTAAGCTGTAACCTCATGTTGCTTACCAATCTTACCGGCGCGTTTAGCCTCAAGCCAGCCGCTGAAAAGCAGGTTTTTGTTGATATTAGGCTTAGGCCAAAACAGGCTGGCTATCGATCCGACAATGATTACAACCAGGTGACTGTAAACGCCCAGCATGTATTTATGCTGATTAAAGTTGTATTCTTCCAGATCGAGCAGGATGTGCTTTTGATCACCTAAGCCAATTTTGGTAGATGTTAAAAAGGCATAAGCCGTAAATACGATACAGGCTGCTATCCCGATATTAAGCCCCTGCCGGTTGGCACGGCTACTGAACAGGCCTAACAAAAATATACCCGCAATCCCTCCCGAAAATATGGCATACAAGGTGAATACGATGCCTAAAGCCCCCTCATCACCTGCAAGCAGGTAAAGCGAGGCAATCATTATGGCGCCGATGCCTGCAATTACTACTATCCACCTGCCTGCTTTAAGGTATTCTTTATCAGTTTTATTTGGCCTGAACTTTTTGTAATAATCTTCAACCCCGATGGCCGAAAGGCAGTTCAGATCGGCGCCAAGACTTGATATGGCAGCTGATATTAACGCCGCTAATATAAGGCCAATGACACCGGTAGGCAGCTTGCTCATGATAAAATACGGGAAAACTGCATCGGCTTTAATGCCTGGCGGTAAGGGGTTTTGCTGGTAGAAAGCAAACAAGGCCGTACCTATAAACATAAAAAGCGCCCATAACGGAACCGTAAGGGCAACACCCATTATGGAGGCCCGGATGGCCGCCTTATCTGTTTTGGCCGTCAGGTAACGCTGCACCATGGTTTGATCGGTGCCATATTTTTGTATGGCATAAAATACCCCGTTAATGGCCATTACTATAAAAGTGAGCTTTTTGAAATCCCAGGTGTAGGGGCCAAAATTGTTTTTATGATTGATACCGGCAATATGCCAAAGCTCGGGCAGGCCGCCTTTTATAGAGCAGATGAGTATAATAAATGATACAATGCCGCCACCTATCAGCAGGAAACCCTGTACCACATCGGCCCAGATCACGGCCTCAATACCGCCAATGAGGGTAATAACAATAATTACAAATCCAATAATCCAGATAATGGCGTAGGTATTGGTATCTGTCATATTGGCGAGGGCAAGGGCCAGCAAAAAAAATACAGTGCCCATTTTTGAAAAATGAGTTAGCACAAAGCTTATTGAACTATAAAAACGGGCAAAAGTGCCGAAACGTTTTTCGAAATATTCATAGGTGCTTACCCCAATAACTTCGCGGTAAAGTGGCACAATAAACCATACTATTAAAAGCAATACTATGGGTACCATTAAACCCTGTACAAGCAGGATCCAGTTTGATGAAAAACCTTCGCCCGGGTAGGCAAGGAATGTTACGCTACTGATGAGCGTAGCCATAAGCGACATACCAATTGCCCAGGCAGGTATTGACCCACGCGATACAAAGTATTTTTTGGTTGAATTTTGTCCTTTTGAAAACCTTATGCCTATGGTTAGTGAAATGGCCAGCGCTAATGCTATAATAATATAATCTGCCAGGTGCAGGGTTTCATGTTTCATAATCAGGTATAATTAATTGGTTACCCAAACCGGGGCGGGCCACTCATAGCTGCCGGGCTTTAAAGTTACATATAATCGGGTATCGCCGGGTATGCTCATGCGGATGACACCCGGAGCTAACTGGGTAACAGGCAATAATTTTTTAACATTTAACCGATTTAAAACCGACCATGCAGTTGCACCACCTTCAATTAACAATTCATTTAGGGTAGTATACTGAATTACCTGTTTTACAATGGCCGCTATTTTATGGCTTAATAAAACGGGATCGATTTTTACGCCGCTGAGAGATTCAGGATTTATGGCGATTATAGCATTGTTTTGCTTGATAATACTTGTGGCAACGTGACTGGCAAACAGAAAAATTATTTGCTTGTCATCATCGCTGCCAATGATGGCAGCTGGCACATAATGTACAGCTATATTGTTCATAAAGCCATTATTAACCGCAAGTTTGCCCTGGTAAAATGTGCTGCCAAATACAAACAAACGCCGGCCTGGCAAGCCAGGATATGAATAACCAGCCGGTTGTGCAGGGAAAAGATGCTGAAGCAGGTTGTTAAATAAACCCGATGCACCTGCTAAAAGCGTATCACCGTCAGCTTGTTCAACCCAATAGTTTAAATCAATTTCATCACATACCTCACCAACCATAATGCCGGTTTCCGGTAATTCTTCCCCGGTTTTTAATAAGTTTATGGAGTTGGCGGCCCTTAGCATTTCTTTAACATTTGATGTTATTGCCGGAAATACCGGATCATTGGCATAATCACTAAGGTGTATCGGCTCATCTCTATAATAATAAATGCCGTCAACAATCTTTTTTTCATGTAATGGATTGCCCGGAATAATTAATGTCCTTTTTAATCCGGAAACCGCTAACTGGCTTTCAATTTCATTTAAAATATGGCCGCGTAAAACAGAATCTATCTTTTTAAAGATGAGCTTTGGTTTAAGCAACATCAATTGAATAGTAAGGTCGGCCATGATGTGGCTGGCTTCAGCTTCGGGCAATGAACGTGTATTGGTTGCAATGATAAGCAGGTCGGCTTTACAGTTTGGATCAACAACGGTACTAACCTCTGTTTTTAGTTGATAACCAAGGCCAATACCGGCAAGTTCTGCTGCTCCTGTTAAATCATCTGCTATTACGGCTATCATGCGTTTTGCGTTATCCTGTTTTTGCTAAGCTGTACGGCCGATTCAATAGCCAGTATCATTGCATCACTGCTGGCCACTCCCTTTCCTGCTATTTCGAAAGCCGTACCATGATCAACCGAAGTGCGTATAATAGGCAGTCCCATGGTAATATTCACTCCTTTTACACTGTCCATCTGTTGTTTTTGCGCGTTCCATTTAAAGCCGGTAAGCTTAAAGGGGATATGCCCCTGATCGTGATACATGGCCACTACGCCGCCGTAATATCCTGTTGAAGCTTTTGAAAACAGGGTATCTGCAGGTATAGGGCCTTCTACATCGTAACCGGCTTTAAGGGCTTCCAGTACGGCTGGCAGTATTTCCTCGTTGTCCTCGGTTCCAAATAAACCGGAATCACCCGCGTGGGGGTTAAGACCGGCAATGCCTATTTTGAGGTTGGTTTCGCCTAATTGCATCAAACCATTGTGCAGCAGTTCAATTACCTGTACAATGCGGTCTTTTTTTACCAGGTCGCAAGCCTGCCTTAACGATACATGGGTTGAAACGTGGATCACTTTCATATTATCCTCAACCAGCAGCATGGCGTATTTTTTTGTACCAGTAAAATGCGCGTATATTTCTGTATGACCGGCAAAATGATGCCCTGCTTCGTTTACCGATTTTTTATTGATGGGCCCGGTAACTGTAGCATCAACCTCCCCCGCAAGGGCAAGATCAATCACTTTTTTTACGGCCTCAAAAGATGCATTACCCGCCATAGCCGATATTTCGCCAAAACGGAGCTGGCTCATATCAACATTTTGAAGGTCATATACATCAGGCTCGCCGTAAATAAAGGCGGCGTCCTTTATGTTTTTTATAGGGTTGATGATGGCCTGCATATCAAGCCTTTTAATAATATCATTAAAAACAGCAGCATCGCCAATAATTACAGGGTTGCATATATCAAACAATCGTTTGGTAAGCAGGGCCTTTATAGCTATTTCGGGCCCTATACTCGCAGGGTCGCCCATAGTAATGCCTATAATTGGTTTTTTATTGATCATTGGTAAATTGGTAAATTAAGGTTTTCGCGGGTAGCAATTTTTTGGAGCCCTTCCCGTAGCTGAGCTGCATTTTCGGCACTTACCTTTTGTAACGGCGGCATTAAAACAGACCGGCACAAACCAGCGCTTTCCATTAATGATTTTAAAGCAGCCAACGATTCACCTAACAAACGCTTTCCCTGGTATAAATCGCCCACAAGATTGGAATGTTTTTGCAGCCTTAATGCCGATGGCTCGTCGTTGTTATCGGCAGCAACAATCATTTTATAATAGATATCAGGAAACAGGTTTCCTGTGCTTGGCACCAGGCCGTCGCCGCCGGTGAACAAAGCATGGGCTGATTGCGCTCCCCATCCCAAAAAGTGGCTAAAATCAGCGCGATTTGCCCATAACTTAATTGATTGCTGCAGCCGGTCATAATTCCGTTCAGAGTCCTTAGTCCCAACTATATTTTCGTGATAGCTTAAATCGTTAAGCAGGTTTAGCTGGATAGATACATCGGTTGTTGCCGGTATGTTGTATATAATAAGCGGCAAAGGAATGCTATTAGCCAGGGTTTCAAAATATTTTTTTATTTCGTACTCCGTTAATGTAAAATATGCAGGTACGTGAGCTACCGCAACATCAATTCCCTCATCGGCGCATTTTTTTGCCATTTCAATGGATTCGGCAAGGCAGTTTGATGAAATGCCGGCGTAAATAAGTTTGTTAGGCTGTTTAAGCCTGGCAGCAAGTTTTATGAAATCAATTTTTACATCGTCAGGCAGCGACGGTGCTTCGCCGGTGGTACCCAATATAAATGGCACACCGCCATAGTTGAAAATATTGTCAAAAATCTTTTCGACTGCTTCATGATCGAGCTTGTAGTTTTCGGTTAACGGTGTTATGGTTGGCACTACCAAGCCATTGTATTTCTTTTTTTGTTTCATTTTATTTCAATAAGCTTCCTCATAAATATTTATCGCGTCGCTAATGGTTATGGCTCGGGGATTGTTTTTAAGTAACCGGGTAATCTTCATTGCATCGGCTGCCATGGCGGGGATGGCAGACCGGGGTACACCCACGTCACTCAACTTTTCGGGGAGATGGCATTGTTTAATAAGCCCGCGTACTTTGTCAACACCGGCATATGCTGTTTCTAAGTCGGTACCCAGGCTATTGCAGCCCAATGCTCTTGCAACATCTGCATAACGCGCAGGTGCAGATATAGCATTATAGCGCATAACATAAGGCAACAACAATGCATTTGACAACCCGTGGGCTATATGAAACATGCTGCCTAAAGGATAGGCCAGGGCATGTACCCCGGCGGTATTTACCGGCCCCAGGCAAAAGCCGCCAAGCATACTGCCAATGGCCAACTGGGCGCGTGCGTTTTCATCTGCGCCGTCACTAACTGCTTTTGGAAGGTTGGCAGCAATAAGCCTAATGCCTTCAAAAGCGTACATATCAATAAAAGGATGTGCAAATAGGTTAGTGTAAGCTTCAAGGCAATGGGTAAGGGCATCAAGGCCTGTAGCTGCCGTAATATCCGGCGGTAAATTATAAGTTAATGCCGGGTCAATTATCACGGTATCCGGAACAAGGTATGGGCTGATTATCCCTTTTTTTTGATTATCAGTGTCGTCAATTAATATGGCATTCGGCGATACTTCGCTGCCGGTACCGGCAGTAGTAGGTATGCATATCAATTTAACGCCCCGTTTTTTGAGCAGGCCATTACCTGTTATTTCATTTATGGTTTGATCATTTTTTATTTGTGCAGCTATTACCTTGGCTGCATCCAACACACTACCGCCGCCAATGCCAATAACTGCATCAACGGGCTGGCCTGATGCGGTTATTAATAAACTGTAGATATCGGCATAAGAGGGTTCGCGGGTTATCGATGTATTTACCTGTACCTTGATGTCTTTTTGTTGTAACTGCTTAATAACCGGGCCAATGGTTGTTAAAAGTACATCAATTGTAACAATTAATACATGAACGTGCCCTGCACCAATAATTTCGTCGGCCAGTTCAATTATTGAATTTTTTCCGATGATAATTTGCCCCGGAAATCTTACCTTTATGTTCCTGAGGGCACTATCTGTTTGTATCATTATATATAGATATACGCTGTTGAAAATTGATAACCACACTCTTGAAAGTACCGGACTGATTGTATACTTGGTATGAAACAAAGATGTGTAAAGGCGCATATGGTTTTTATCTATCTGTTATCAAATTATTGTACGATCTTATCTAAAGATAATAACGCCTGGTTGAGAAATAGGGTCGGGATATTTGAACTTTAAGTATAAAAGTTACTGGACAGCCTGGAACGCATCGGCGTAGAAGAATTTGAGTTCTAAGACAGTGCATGACAGTTGTGCTTTGGTCTCCAATTACCTTAGTAAAAAGGTTTTTAGATAGTTATAGCAATAAATAGCTAATTGCAGGCTGGCGCATTAAGGTAGTCGGCGCCACCAATTTTAACTTTTACCTGCGACACTGCTTTGTGCACAAAGAGTGTCTTTATTTTTGAAACTAAAAACAATCTATATGAAGACAGTAAAAACGTTAGGGCAATTTATTATAGAGAAGCAGGCCGATTTTCCGTATGCCAAAGGCGAACTTTCGCGGCTTTTACGCGATTTAGGTATCGCAGCAAAAATTGTAAACCGCGAAATTAATAAAGCCGGGCTGATTGATATCATTGGCGAAACAGGCGAAACCAATTCACACGGGGAGCACCAGAAAAAAATGGATATATATGCAAACGAACAGTTCATTTCGGCATTGCAAAGCGGCGGTGAATGTTGTATTGTTGTTTCTGAAGAGAATGAAGAACATATTTATATCGACTCTGAGATATCAAAAAACGCCAAATATATTGTGGCTATTGACCCCCTGGATGGTTCATCTAATATTGATGTAAATGTAAGTGTTGGCACTATATTTTCTATTTACCGCAGAAAATCGAACGAAGGTAAAGCAACGCTTCAGGATGTTTTGCAGAATGGTACCGAACAAGTAGCAGCGGGATATGTAATTTATGGCTCATCCACTATGTTGGTATATACCACAGGCAAGGGGGTAAACGGTTTTACACTTGATCCCTCAATTGGAGAGTTTTGCTTGTCGCACCCCGAAATGAGTATTCCTGCCGAAGGTAATACTTATTCTATAAACGAAGGATACTACACCCATTTGCCCGAAGGCGTTAAAAAATATATTAAATATTGCCAGGTAGAAGATGATATCACCAATAGGCCGTATACTTCAAGGTACACCGGATCGATGATTGCAGATATTCACCGTAATTTAATAAAGGGGGGCATATTTATTTACCCAACCACAGCACAGTATAAAAATGGAAAACTTCGCCTGGTTTACGAGTGCAACCCGATGGCGTTTATTGTGGAGCAGGCAGGTGGTTTGGCTACTAACGGATACGACAGAATTTTGGATATTGAAGTAGAGCAGCTCCATCAGCGTTCGGCTATATTTATAGGATCGAAGTTAATGGTAAAAAGAGCGCAGGAGTTTATGAATTCTTTTTCACCTAAAAGTGCTGTTGCCTTGGTTTAGCATAAATTGGTTGTTTAGGACGCTATATTATAACCTGCACTTAAGGAAAGCCATCCGATTAATCGCATAAACTTATTCATAAAGCATCTTCCTTTAACGGAGGGTGCTTTTTTATTATGTTGCCATACCGCTTATGCCACAATAAATAATCCGGTTAACAGTTTAATCTATAACGTAATCCTTAGAGATTTACTAAGTACCTGCTGTTTCTGGCGCAACATCCACAAACGTTTACCGGTTCGATGACAAATGCAGCTTAATCATTATGCATGATGTCTCCATCAGGCAAATTCAGGCCAACAGTGAACCATTCCCTCTCTGTTTTCTAAGCCCATCAACAGCCATAGGAAATCCGTGCCTGTTATCTATTACTATTAACGCTATTTTTATGGCCATACTTATTTTTTTTATCGCGCACTGGTTTCTATCGCTATTTTTTCAAACTTTCTTCCAACACAGGTATGCTTCGCACCGAATGTTTACCACAAATAAATTCTGGGAACGCATATTTTATCTGATGGCCTATCTTTTCGAGGGCACTTCGTTTTTAAACCCGCGGGCTTATGCCATGATGCACCGCCAGCACCATGCTTTCAGCGATACAGAAAAAGATCCGCATTCGCCGCATTTCTTTGCAGATGTTTATCAAATGATGAAGCATACTATTAAAACTTTTGGTGATTACGTAAAACGGAGCAAAAATCCCGAGATACAATTCCCGGGGTATTACCCTGAATGGCCGATAGTTGACCGCATGGGCTCTTCGATATTATCAAGACTGCTTTTTGGCGCGGCGTATGCCTGCTTTTACATTTTTTTTGCTGCCCATTGGTGGATGTTTTTATTATTGCCCGTACATTTTATGATGGGGCCTATCCATGGCGCTATTGTTAACTGGTGTGGCCATAAGTATGGGTACAGAAATTTTGAAAATGATGATAAATCAAAAAATACAACGCCATTTGATTTTTTGATGCTGGGCGAGTTGTTCCAGAACAACCACCATAAGCACCCAAATAGTGCCAATTTTGGGAAAAAATGGTTTGAGATAGACCCGGTTTACCCGGTTATGAAGCTAATGCACTGGATGCGCATCATCACCTTAAGAAAAGCATGAGGTAGTGCCGGCCCGAACTAAATAAGATCAATAATAAAATCAATAATAAAACGCTTTCAGGCCGGTAACTACCTAAGGTGAAGTTGATTGTCGGCACCAAGAGCTCAGTAAATGAAAAGTACTGTCGTGGTTACCATGTCATATTAAATACGTCCCAAATTACCCTTCTACCTGCGTTATTGTCCAAAAGTCATCTGCAAGGTCAGTACTGGTAATGTAATCATAGGGCATTAAAAAATAGCCTTTTTGTCCCCAGGCATCGCCCCAGCTGTTGCGGATAATGAATGCTTTTTTACTATCGTCGTACCCGGCAGCCATAACCGCGTGGCCACCCAAAACACTTTCGGTTTTTGAAGGCATGGGTAGTACGCCGGTTTGTGCAACTGTAGCACTTTCAAAGCTTTGGTACACCGTAAACCCAAAAACAAAAGGATTGCCGGTAGCGAGGCACGATTTGAGCTCGCTGATATTCATATTATTTAGACGGGTATATTGCAGGGCCTGACTTTTTTTTGCCTTTGTAAATGATGTTTTTGTTGGCTTTTTGGCAAACTTCTTGATGTTGTACGGCCAAAGTTTTTCGTCGCAAACACCCAATGTGGCTACCGATTTTATGCCATCGCGCAGCTGGGCCCCGCTGTCCTGGCTTACAGTGCCTTCCAGCACCCGTTCGTTATAATAAATAAACAGGCGCGATGGATTAAAAACCGGCAATTTTTGCCTCATGAGTTCAAACTGAAAAGCGCCGCCTATGGCATTGGCCGTACATGAACCTAATTGGCCCTGATCATAAACGGGCGGGCATTGCAGCCGCATGTCAACCATTGGTGGTAGCGGCTTGGCTAAAGCTTCGGGTCTAACTATGGCATATCTTAAATCGCGGTGATCGGGCAGGTCGGGTGTCCAGCCGTAGTGTTGAGTTTTTTGTATCATGACAGACGGGGCTAAGTAATTGTGAAGTAAAGCTATATGGATTCAGGTAAATATATATACGTGTTTTTACGCTATTTTAAGCGTAGTGCTACTGGTTTGTCATTTGTCATTAGTCATTGACGCTGCGCTTGTCATTGGTGTATTTATTAAAAAAATTAAAACAATCGTTGCCAATCAAACTTGCCCTTAAATGACCAATGACCAATGACCAATGACCAATGACCAATGACCAATGACCAATGACCAATGACCAATGACCAATGACCAATGACCAATGACCAATGACCAAATGAAAACTAAAAATTATCTTTACAACGGTAATTATCCCTAAATTACGTTTTCTATTATATACCAATTATGGATCTGTCATTCAATATAAATGAAGATATAAACAAGCAGCTTGTTTATGAGCTTAAAACCCGGCTTAAAAAAGTTTACCTGGGTGGTGGCGAAAAGGCTGCTTTGAAACAAAAAGAAAAAGGCAAAATGCTGGCGCGCGAGCGGGTGGCCTATTTGATAGATAAAGATAAACCCTGGCTGGAGGTTGGCGCGTTTACTGCCGATGGCATGTATGCCGAGCATGGCGGCTGCCCGTCTGGTGGTGTTATTTGCGGTATTGGCTATGTATCGGGCAGGCAATGTGTAATTGTGGCCAATGATGCCACGGTAAAGGCCGGCGCCTGGTTCCCGATAACCGCAAAGAAAAATTTACGCGCGCAGGAAATAGCTATGGAAAACCGGCTGCCTATCATTTACCTGGTAGATTCGGCAGGAGTGTATTTGCCTTTGCAGGATGAGATATTCCCGGATAAAGAACATTTCGGCCGTATTTTTAGGAATAATGCCATGATGAGCAGTATGGGTATCGTCCAGATTTCGGCCATTATGGGCTCATGCGTGGCCGGTGGCGCGTATTTACCTATCATGAGCGATGAGGCTATGATTGTAGAGGGCACCGGATCGGTTTTCCTGGCAGGATCGTACCTGGTAAAATCGGCCATAGGCGAGGATGTGGATAACGAAACCCTGGGCGGCGCTACCACGCATTGCGAAATTTCGGGCGTTACCGATTATAAACAACCTAACGACCAGGCTTGCCTCGATTCTATCCGTAATATCATGGGCATGGTGGGCGACTATAACAAGGCCGGGTTCGACAGGATTAAGCCGGTTGCACCAAAGTTAGACCCCAAAGATATTTACGGCATTTTGCCCGATAACCGCGAGAAGGCTTACGATATGCGCGAGATTATATTACGGTTACTGGACGATTCGGCTTTTGAAGAATATAAGGAAGGTTATGGCCAATCTATCATTTGCGGCCTGGGCCGGGTTGATGGCTGGGCGGTAGGCATTGTGGCTAACCAGCGCAAGGTGATTAAATCAAAGAAAGGAGAAATGCAGTTTGGCGGCGTCATCTATTCCGACTCGGCCGATAAGGCAACCCGTTTTATTATGAACTGCAACCAAAAGAAAATTCCGCTGGTGTTTTTGCAGGACGTTACCGGTTTTATGGTAGGCAGCCGCAGCGAACAGGGGGGCATTATAAAAGATGGTGCCAAAATGGTAAACGCGGTAGCCAATTCGGTAGTGCCCAAGTTTACCATAGTTATAGGTAACTCCTACGGCGCAGGTAACTATGCCATGTGCGGCAAGGCCTACGATCCACGGCTGATATATGCCTGGCCATCGGCAAAAATAGCCGTTATGGGCGGCGCGCAGGCAGCCAAGGTGCTGGTGCAAATGCAGTCGGCAGGGTTAAAGGCCAAAGGGGAGCTGGTAGATGAGGTAAAGGAGCAGGAACTGTTAAAACAAACCACCGATAGGTATAACAGCCAAACCACACCATACTACGCAGCGGCAAGGCTTTGGGTTGATGGTATTATCGACCCGCTGGAAACCCGTAAAGTAATATCTATGGGGATAGAAGCTGCCAACCATTCACCTATTGAAAAAGCGTTTAATGTGGGGGTGATACAGACTTAGTTGTGAGTTGTGAGTTGTGAGTTGTGAGTTGTGAGTTGTGAGTTGTGAGTTGTGAGTTGTGAGTTGTGAGTTGTGAGTTGTGAGTGGGCATTATGTTAAATCGAACGAAATCAAAATCCAAAAAATCTGACCAATCTGCATAATCGCGGTTCAGAAAAAAATGTGTTATGAATGCAACAATTGACGAAATTATACTTTTTGCGGGTGGTGCTTTTTTAGCTGTTTGGGGTTTTGCCAAAATAACCGAACGGCGTAAATTATTAAAAAACGGGGTCCGTGTTGAAGGTACGGTTATGGAAAATGACTATAGTGGTAATGGGAGTAGTTATTATCCGGTAATAAGGTATGTAACGCTTGAAAAGGACTGGGTAACTAAAAAATACGATATTGGCAGCAGCCCGCCTGCATTTAAAGAGGGCGAAACCGTTAGGGTGATATACAGTCCGGATAATAATCAGCAATTTATAATAGACAACTGGCACAGCAAGCTTTTGGCTCCGGTATTTATTGCTATCGGGATAGCTTTAATAATTGGTGTAGTTGTATACTATATATTGTATCAGTAATAATTACGAAAAAAAATGATTTCTGAAATAAAAGCAGTCAATGACAATACGAAAGGCAGCCTGATTATTGGTATGCTGGGATTCTTTATTGTTGGGATTGGTGTTGTAAGAATAATTTTGCGCCGGCAACTTTTTAAAAATGGTATTCGTGTACCTGGGACGGTGGTGCGGATTGATGAAAGCTTTGAAGATGGTAAGCCGATGTATCACCCTGTGTTTACTTATCAAACCGTAAAAGGTGAAACAATAACCAATCGAAGGGCTATTGGCTCCAATCCGACATCGTTTTCAGTAGGCGAGAAGGTGAAAATTATTTACGATCCAACCGAAAAGGATAATTACATAGTAGATAACTTTAGGGGGAATATCGTTGGTTATTTGATAGCTGCAGCTGGCATTATTGTCATCCTTGCTGCCTTCTCTATTTAAGACGCTAAAAAACAACCTAAATCCCTGCCTTTAAACATAAAAAAAACGCCGGTTCCCCCGGCCCTGCTTTCATTAAAGTTATAGGCTCAAAATGTTCAAGGCAGGGTTGTGAAAATATAGTCTTCACAACCCATATACGGAAGATTTACTGACTTACTTCACCGGGGCAGGAGCTGTTTCCTTTTTATATTCCTCGTTTAGCCCGGCAAGTACTTCTTTGGTCACGTCAAGGCTTTCGTCACCATAAAGCATGGATGGGTTTGCTTTTGAGTAGGTAAGCACAATTTTATAGCCTTTTGTTTTAGTATAAGTTTTTAAGTATGCCGCTATATGGTCATACAGCTTTGAATTTTGCTCTGCTTCTTCATCCTGTAATTGCTTGGCTGTGTTTTGAGAAAGGGCCTGCAATGTCTGCTGTTTTGTTGCCAGGCGTTTTTCTGTAGTGGTACGCTGTGCCAGGTTAAGTGACGACGCGCTTTTCTGGTAAGCGGCTACTTCCTTTTGAAACGCAGTGCCTTTTGCTGTAATTTCGGCCTGGGCTTTTTGCGAAAGGTCCTGCAAATTAAATCTTACAGCTTTATAATAGTCGTAATTATTAATAAGCGAATCTGAGTTAACAAAAACGATAGTATTGGCAGCGCTGGCAGCGGCGGGCGCAGTTTGCGCGCTTGCGGCAAGCGAGGTCAATATAACAGAGGCGACGATGATAAGTGACTTCATAATTTATTAATTTAAAAACCGCGAAGTTACGGCTTAAAAATAAAAGGCATTGCCCATACCAGGAAAAAATAAATATATCTTTCATTATTATGCTGATTTTTATGTTTTAAATGGATCGTTATAATTTCATTATTGGTAATTTGCGGAAGATGAAAAGGGCATGGGCAACCAGTACGCTTATAATGATGATGCCCGCATTTACATAAAAAAAGCATATAATATCCCTGAAATTTTTATCTTGAGGCATGAAAAAACTGTTGTTTCCTTTATTGTTTATTTCTTTAAAGCTGTGTGCGCAGGATGTCGCTAAAATCCACCAGAAGGCAATTTTAATAGATACCCATAACGATGTATTATCTAACGAATTGATCACGAAGTTTGATTTGGGTAAACAGCAAACCGAGGGCAATTTTGATTTGGTACGCGCCAAAGAGGGAGGACTGGATGCGCAGATTTTCTCTATCTGGTGTGGCGAAAATTATGGTAAAGGTACCGCCTTTGCTTTTGCCAATCGCGAAATTGATTCTTTGTACGCGCTTATTAAACGTTATCCCGATAAAATTACGCTGGTACACAACAGCGCCGAACTTAAAAAAACGGTAGACCAGAAAAAACTGGCCGCACTGATAGGGGTTGAAGGTGGCCATATGATTGAAGACCGCATGGATTATATTGACAGCCTGGCCAAACGGGGCATGAATTATTTAACCCTTACCTGGAACAACAGTACCTCATGGGCAACTTCGGCCCGCGATGAGGTGACCAAAAAAGATAGCCTGAAATTTTTAGGCCTTACCGATTATGGCAAGCAAATTGTTAAGCACCTGAACCAGTTGGGCGTTATGGTTGATGTATCGCACGTAGGCGAACGCACTTTTTACGATGTGCTGGCTACCGCTACCAAACCCGTTATCGCATCGCATAGCTGCGCCTGGAGTATTGACCCCAGCAGGCGCAACATGAAAGACGATCAGCTGAAAGCCCTGGCCAAAAACGGGGGAGTGATCTGCCTTAATTTTTACAGCGGCTTTGTAGATAGTACCTATTCACCAAAGGTGGCAATGTTTTTACATCAGCATAAAGCCGAGCTGGACTCCCTCGTCAAAATTTACCACGATGGCGACCTGGCCAACATCAGGCTGAACTCGATGTATAAAGCCGAATCGGACAAAATTCGCCCGCCCCTGAGTTTGCTCATCCATCATATTGATTACATAGTAAAACTAATAGGGGTTGACCATGTAGGCATCGGCTCGGATTTTGACGGGGCCGAATCCTATCCGCTGGGCCTTGATAGCGTGAGCGATTATCCAAAAATCACCGAAGAACTACTGAAACTAAACTATACCGAAAAGGATATCGATAAAATTTTAGGTGGAAATTTGATGCGGGTTTTGAAGGCTAATACGGGTAAATAATTATATTTGTGGTAACCTTAAGTTATCACTATATGATTAAAAAATTACTCTTCGTTGCATTATTAATAATTTCTATCGGTCATAAGCTTTACGCCCAGTCGCCTTTCATGTTTTACATAACAGAGTCGGGCGATCACACCGACAACAAAGCATTGGCTGCGTCTTATGCCGTTGTTGAAAAACTTCCCGGCGATTCTGTGTGGTCGGTAAAGCAGTTTAACATGAGGGATATCATCCTTACATCCGGATTCTTTAAAGACGAAACACTGTCTGTACCTACCGGTAAGTTTATTTATTACCATAAAGTCGATTTTAGCCCGGATATTAATTACCGTGCAAATGGGATAGCAGATACATTAAACCACATTCAAACTACCGGCTATTTTGTTGACGGCGAGAAAAGCGGCGTTTGGACGGATTATAGTTTTGGCCGCAAAACAGAATTGCACACGTATAACAAAGGCAGGTTAAATGGTTTGTGCCAACTTTATGGCAATGATGGCAACGTATCTTTAGAAGGATATTATGTAAACGACCATAAAGAAGGTGAATGGTGCGGATTGGATGCCGAAGGCTTTGTGAATTTTACTGATGCTTACAATAAAAAAGGCATTAACATAAAGCATACCAATTATCTTGAAAATAACTACAGGCCGCCGGTAATGCCATTTGATTTACATACATACTTACGAAACCGCACCACGGGCTTTCGAACTCCAGACCATAGCGGTACTTTGGTGCTTGAATTGAAAATTAGCAAGGAGGGTGTTGTTACAGAAGCTAAAGTAACGCACGTTGCCGACACCAATTTTGATGAATTGATGGTTAAGGCTTTTATGAATTCGCCAAAATGGAAACCGGCAACATATAAAGGCGAAAAGGTAGATTCGAGTTATCGGCTTACGCTCAACATCGTCGACGTGATGCGGCCGGAGACCATTTATTAGGATCTGTTGAATAGTTAAAATTAATGGTTTGATAATAGTTTACCTGTTACTGACCCAATGGATTGACTTTTTTTATAAATTTGTGCCTCATTTATAACAAATGTCTGAAGAATTAGAACACGTAAAATGCCTGATCATCGGATCGGGCCCGGCAGGATATACTGCTGCCATATACGCCTCAAGGGCCGATCTTAAACCGGTAATGTACACTGGTTTATTAGCTGGCGGGCAACTTACACAAACAACCGACGTAGAGAACTTTCCTGGTTATCCGGAAGGCATCATGGGCCCCGAAATGATGGAAGATTTCAGGAAACAGGCCGAACGCCTGGGTACCGATATCCGTTTTGGCTATGTAAGCTCGGTTGACTTTACCAGCCTGCCGCATAAAGTAGTGGTTGATGAAGTAAAAACCATTCTTGCCGATACCGTTATTGTTTCAACAGGTGCATCGGCCAAATGGCTGGGCCTGCCATCTGAACAAAAATACAGCGGCTTTGGCGTTTCGGCCTGTGCTGTATGCGATGGTTTCTTTTTTAAAGGCCAGGATGTAGCTATAGTAGGTGCCGGCGATACTGCTGCCGAAGAAGCCACTTACCTTGCCAAATTATGCCGCAAGGTATACATGATCGTTCGCCGCGATGAATTCCGTGCTTCAAAAGCAATGGTGCACCGCGTGAAAAATACACCCAATATCGAAATCCTTTACAATACCGAAACCAAAGAAATTCTTGGCGATGGCCAAAGTGTAACGGCGGTTAAGGTAATTAACAACGTTACCAATATCGAAACCGACCTTGACGTTACCGGTTTTTTTGTGGCGATAGGCCATCATCCTAATACCGACATTTTTAAAGGCTGGTTACATATGGACGAGACAGGTTATATCATAACCCGCCCCGGATCAACTGAAACCAACGTAGAGGGCGTATTTTGCTGTGGTGATGCCCAGGACCATATTTACCGCCAGGCTGTAACAGCCGCAGGTACGGGCTGTATGGCCGCCATTGATGCCGAGCGTTACCTTGCCGGTAAAGAGCATGTGGTAACGGCATAGGCCCCACCCAATCCTCCCCTGAACGGAGAGGATTTCTAAAAATAGAAAAGGTCATTTGGTAAACAGATGGCCTTTTCTATTTTTAGAAATCCTTTTGTTAAAAGAAGAACGAGGGTTCGAAAGGCACGGGTATCGGGAAAAGGCAACATTCATGCTTTTGTTACAAAGGAAAACTTCTTATAATTTTTTAAAAAGTTATATATTCACGGCTCAGTACCAATCTCATACTACTATGCTCAAAAAAACTGTCGTGATGCTAAGCGCATTGTTAACCGTGTTTACTATTGTTAAAGCCCAGGATACCGATCCGTATGCGGGGATTATCCCGGCGCCGGTGTCGCTCACAAAAGCCCCCGGCACTTTCCTGTTCAGCCAGGAAACAAAAGTGCAGGCCGATTCGCCCTCAAACAAAGCAGTGCTATTTTTTAAAGATTACCTGGCCGGTAGCCAGGCGTACAATGCGGCCATCGTTGTGAAAAACGCCGGGGCAGCCTCCAATGTCATCACGTTAACATCTGCCGGTACCGATAACCTGCCGGCCGAAGGTTACCGCCTAACCATTACCCCGCAGCAAATTACCGTTGCCGGTAAAGGCGCCGGTTTGTTTTATGGCATTCAAACGCTCATCCAGCTATTTCCGGCCGATAGGGCTGCCACGGCTAAGTTGCCTTGTGTGAATATTGAGGATTATCCCCGTTTTGGCTACCGTGGCGCTATGCTTGATGTAGGCAGGCATTTTTTTGGCGTAGAGATGGTTAAAAAATATATCGACCTGCTGGCAGCCTACAAGCTAAACAACTTTCACTGGCACCTTACTGAAGACCAGGGCTGGCGCATCGAGATAAAAAAATATCCAAAGCTTACACAAATCAGCAGTATGCGTGCGCAAACGCTTATTGGTGGCTACCGCGATAAAACACCGCAGCAATTTGACGGCACCCCTTACGGAGGATTTTACACCCAGGATCAAATTCGCGATGTGGTAAAATATGCCGCCGCCAGGTACATCAACATCGTACCCGAAATTGAAATGCCAGGCCACTCGCAGGCTGCATTGGCCGCTTATCCTGAACTAAGCTGCGATCCAACAAAAACTTACAAGCCTGCCGAAACCTGGGGGGTATTCAATGATATCTACTGCCCATCCGATAAAACATTTGCCTTTATTCAGGATGTTTTAACCGAGGTGATGGCGCTGTTCCCCAGCAAATACATCCACATTGGTGGCGACGAAGCCCCTAAGGATGCCTGGAAACAATCGGCATTTTGCCAGCAGCTGATTAAAAAACTTAAACTAAAGGATGAAAATGAGCTGCAAAGCTATTTTATACAACGGGTTGAGAAATTTGTAAATTCCAAAGGCCGCAACATCATTGGCTGGGACGAAATTTTAGAGGGTGGACTTGCGCCTAATGCAGCTGTAATGAGCTGGCGCGGCGAAGAAGGTGGTATAGCAGCCGCCCAGCAAAAACATAACGTGATTATGACACCTGGCAGCCACGGCCTTTATATAGATCATGGCCAGGGCAAACCAAGCCAGGAGCCGCTGAGCATTGGCGGTAACGAGCCGCTGTCGAAAATTTACAGCTATGATCCAACCCCCGAAGCATTAACCCCCGAGCAAAAAACATATATTATGGGGGTACAGGCCAACCTTTGGACCGAATATGTAGCAACCGACGCTAAGGTGGAGTTTATGCTGCTGCCGCGCTTAATGGCCCTGTCTGAAATTGCCTGGAGCCCCCTGACTAACAAAAACTTTAAAGATTTTAGCGAAACCCGCTTGCCATCGCACTTAGCCTGGCTGGATAAAAACAACCTGGATTACCATGTGCCGGTTGCAATTGGGGCAAAAGATACCGTAATGATTGGTTCGCAGGTAAGCGTGAACTTGAAATCGCCGGTTGATGGCGCAAAAATTTACTATACTATTGACGGCTACACACCGCGCGAAACCGATTTGGAGTATCATATCCCCATGAACTACGATGTACCAGCCGACCAGTACCGCGAGTTACAAACCATTGTAATTACCCCATCGGGCAAGCGTAGCAACATTACCCGCACATTGGTTTACAATAAAGCACCTTTTGCAGCCGTTAACTATACAGGCAACGCAAGTGGCCTTAAATACCAATTATTTACCGGCACTTTTGGCAGCACCAGTCAATTAATAGGCTTGCCAACTGATAGCGGAGCAGTAAAAAACTTTAGTACAACAGATTTCAGGAAAAGTAAGGGTAAGTTTGGTGTAATTTACAACGGATTTATTAATATTGAGGCTGATGGCAACTATGGCTTCTCAACATTATCGGCCAATGGTTCGGTTTTGTTGATAGATGACCAGGTTGTGGTTGATAATGATGGCAAGCATACAACCAACGAGCAATTTGGCGCTGCCCCTTTATTGAAAGGTTACCACAAGTTTACACTTAAATATGTAGACGCCGGTGGCAACAACACGTTGAAGGTTTTTATATCGGCACCAGGCAAAACCAAGGCCGAGTTGACAGCCGATGTGCTGAAAAATTAACAGAAGGATAAAACTTATAATGGTCAGGAGATTTTATTATATAGCTTTTTTAATGGCCGCGGTAACTATAGCCGGCTGTGGCGGTAATCAACCTAAAACAGCCGGCCCACCAGCAACGCCTAAAGCGCCAGAACTGATGAAGCCATTCAGGTACCATAAAATGATTGAGGTTTCGCCGGGGCAAACTTATGATGTGTTTAGCTGGGGCAGGGGATCGCAGGAGGCAGGTGCGTTTATGATCTTGCATTCAGATTCGTCGGCCATTAAATATACCACCACAACCGGCGACCTTGATGGCCAGATCACCGACGTTTATAACTCGGATATGGACGTTGATGGCAACCCTGAAATATTGATAGCTGTTAAATCAAAAGATACCATTAACCGTACGGGTATTTACGCCTATGAGTTTAATAACGAAAGTAAAGCCAATAAACTCGATTTTCCTAAACTAAACAGCTCACAGCGCAAAGGCTACCGGGGCGATGATAATTTTTACATTCGGGATGGCAAACTCATTCGTGAATTTCTGATTTATAAAGGCAGTGGTAAAGATGCAACGTCAACCGGTGCGAAGCGGCAGCTTGAGTATGGATTAAGCCGCAACGAATTTACCGTAAAGCAACTAAGCAAAGATTCGGTTGATGTTGCTCCAAAAGGGACTACGGCGAATGCCGCGCCAAAGAAGCAGGATGATAAGCCAGCAACCAAGAAATCTGAGAAGAAAAGTTCTTCTAAATCAAGCAAAAAGAAGAAGCACAAAAGACATCATAGCGATTAAGCTATTGTCTAATTCTTATAGTTTTAACAAAGGCGCATTAATGCGCCTTTGTTGTTAAAAATGAGTTAACTGAAGCAGGTTGCGCTTATAACTAAGCTATGAAGTTCATTATTGCAGGATCATAACACAAATGGGGTGTCTGTATCATCCCGTATTCTTCGCTGTAACGCGGTATTGCTCGGGCGATGAGCCAATATATTTTTTAAAAATGCGCGAAAAGTAATAAGGGTCTTCATAGCCAAGCCCGGCTGCTACAGCCTTTATTTTATCGCTATTGGCATATAATAGCTGACAGGCCTTTTGCATTTTTAAGTGAATAAAATAATCAATAGGGGGCATACCGGTGGCTTTACGAAACAGGTTGGAAAAATGTGATACCGATAAACTATGCTTGCCGGATATGTCTTCCACGCTTAGTTTTTTGTTTAGGTTACTGCGCATGAAGTGGACAGTTTTGGTGATGATATCACCTTCATCATCGGTATTATGGCGGATGTGCCGCTCCGGCATCAAAAAAGTAGCTATAATATGGTACAGGCAAAAGCACGCGCTGTTAATGTTTTCAAGGCTGTAGCCCATCTCCAGGGTTTGGTAAATGTTTTGCCATATAGTAATCGCATTTTCGTTAAAAGGGATGTTTACCGGGCCGCGGCCGATACTTAAGTTGAGCGATTTGTTGAAGCTTTCTATATTATCGCCCGTGAAATGTACCCAGTAAATGGTCCACGGGTCGGCATTATCGGCCCAATACCTCATGTATTTATCAGTAGCCGGTATCAGTATAAACTGGTTGCTGCGTACTTCAAAGCGCTTGTTATCTACAATATAATGACCTTTTCCCTGTAAGCAGTAAATGAGTATGTTGTCTTCACAGCCTTTGCGGCGTTCGCGATAATGAAATGCCGCCTTCGGGAAATAGCCTATATGTGTAATATAGATATGGAAAAGTTCGGGATGTCGCTGTTTGGCATCGCGCAGTACTTTTTGAGGAATGCTGATGAATTTTTCACCCTCAAAACCTTGCCGCCTTTTAAAGCTGTTATTCATCAAATATAGTATTAAGGAATAATTGGTGTTACAGTGGGATATTACATCAGCAGAAACATAGCATCCGGCATTTGAGTGCTATTATAGATAAAACATTCTATAAATTACAAACATTTACCCCGTATTGTAAACCTGCCACAACATTATGCCAATAAGCCACAATTTTGCTGATGGTTTAATGGAATAATCCATTAAAAAAAATGTTTTGGCTATTATAAACTCACAAACATCGGTTTACTTTTGGTTTGTTCATAACAACCAATATAACCAGCTCTGTTGATCTTGCTTTTAAAGTTTTGCCCCATTGGCGGTTGACGGCGGTAAACTATAAGTGGCCTGCTTCAAGCCTTTTATATGGTAAAAACATTACAGTTTAATTTTAAACCTGTGTACGCCGGGTTTGCTCCGGCTTCACTACAACATTTATATGCTATTAAAAAATAAAGTAATTTTTTTAACTGGCGGTACCGAAGGCATAGGCTTTGAGTGCGCTAAAATATACCATGCAGCCGGCGCCAAGCTGGCCATTGTTTCCAATTCGGAGCGGAGCGTTGATGAGGCCCGGTCAAAGCTGCAGTCACTGGATATCCTGTATCTTAAGGCCGATGTTTCAATAGCTGCTGCTATAAGGCAGGCTATTGCCAAAGCTGTAGATTATTTTGGTAAAATAGATGTGATTCATAATAACGCGGGCATCAGTAACCCTTCAAAAGCTGTTCATGAAACCACTGATGATGAGTGGGATGCTCTTTTTGATGTAAATGTGAAGGGTATATTTAACACCACCCGGTATGGAATTGATGAACTTAAAAAAACGCGTGGCAATATTCTAAACACCAGTAGTTTGGTTGGCGATATGGGGCAGGAGATTCATGCCGCATACAGCGCAACAAAAGGCGCTGTAAACGCTTTAACCAAATCGATGGCGCTTGACTATGCCCCTTACGGTATCCGCGTTAACGCGGTGGCCCCGGCAGGTGTTTGGACACCCATGCTGCGGGCCTGGAGCCAGCAACAGCCCGACACCAATTCGATTGAAAATTACCTGGATAACATTCACGCCCTGGGCTATTGCCCTGAAGGCGACGTGGTGGCCGATGCCTGTTTGTTCCTTGTATCCGACCATGCCCGGTTTGTAACCGGCTGTATTTTACCCGTTACTGGCGGTGCCGAGTTAGGTTATCGCCGCGTGTTAAACCAAACCATTTAATCAATCTCCCAAAAACTTTATATAATATGATTAAAAATATACAGGTTGATGATATCCGTTATAAGCTTGATGGCGCGGCCGGCAGCGATGCTATACATACCGATCCTGTTTACTCATACGCGGTAACCCGTTTATTTGACGATAGCGGCCATACAGGGGTCGGCTTTGCCTTTACATTGGGCGAGGGTAATGATTTGGTTTGCAAAGCTGCGCAATATTATGCCGATAAAATTAAAGGCAGGGATATTGAAGATACCATGGCCAATTTTGGCGATTTGTTCAAAAGTTTGTCCAACGATCAGCAATTTCGTTGGCTGGGGCCGCATAAGGGGGTAGTGCATTTGGCGCTTGCTTCGGTTACCAATGCCTGTTACGATTTGTGGGCCAAAAAGAGGGGCCTGCCACTTTGGAAACTGTTAACTGACTTAAGCCCCGAACAAATTGTAGCTACGTTAGATATGTCGTACCTTGAAGATGAGTTGACTCATGAACAGGCTATCAACATGCTCAAAGAGCAACAATCCACCAAAGCAATTCGTGAAAGCATTTTGCAAAAAGGTTATCCGGGGTATGATACATCCATAGGCTGGTTCAATTATTCGGATGAAAAAGTGCGCGAAAACTGTAAAATTGCACTGGCCGAAGGTTTTACCGCAATGAAACTTAAAGTTGGCTCGGCCGACCCTGAAAGGGATATCCGCCGTGCGCATATTGTGAGGGAAGTTGCCGGCGATAATGTAAAAGTAATGCTGGATGCCAACCAGCAATGGAACCTGCCGCAGGCGGTATCGATATGCCATAAACTTAAAAGCATGAACCCGTACTGGATAGAGGAGCCAACTCACCCGGATGATGTTTTAGCCCATAAAACTCTGGCAGATACTATTTCGCCGTTAAAACTGGCTTTAGGCGAGCATGTGCCCAATAAAATCATTTTTAAAAATTATCTGCAAACCCGCTCGGCTTCATTTATCCAGGTAGATGCTGTAAGGGTAGGAGGTGTAAGCGAATTTATAACTGTAAGCCTGCTATGCAAAAAATACGGGGTACCTGTAGTGCCACATGTGGGCGATATGGGCCAACTGCATCAGCACCTGGTTTTGTTTAATCATATAGCAATCGGTCACGAGGCTTTATTTTTAGAGCATATTCCACACCTGCAAAAGCATTTTGTAAACCCTGTGAACATAACAGGTGGCGTGTACCAAACGCCACAGGAACCCGGGAGCAGTTGCGATTTGAAAATATTGGGTTAGTGAGTAATGAGTAGTGAGTAGTGAGTAGTGAGTAGTGAGTAGTGAGTAGTGAGTAGTGAGTAGTGAGTAGTGAGTAGTGAGTAGTGAGTAGTGAGTAGTGAGTAGTGAGTAGTGAGTGAAAATGGGCTTGTCAAATTAACGATTTAGCATTTACCAATTAGAGTTTAGAGTTTTAAAATTAGGATTTTTCCAGATGATACACACACCAGATTTGATCATTAGTGGCTTGTACATAGCGGCGATATTTATTATCGGCCTGTGGTCGGGTATTCGTCATCAGCAAAAAACAAAAAATAACAATAACGAGGCCGGCGAATATTTTTTGGCAGGTAAAAAGCTGCGCTGGCCAGTGATTGGCCTGGCCCTATTTGCTACAAATATTTCATGTGTGCACCTGGTGAGCCTTGCTCAAAGCGGGTTTGATACAGGCTTGCTTAACGGCGATTTTGAATGGATGGCGGCATTTACGCTAATCCTATTGGCTTTGTTTTTTGCGCCTTTTTATATCAAATCAGGCGTATCAACACTGCCCGATTTTTTAGAAAAACGTTATGACAGGGCCAGCCGCGATTGGCTGGCCGTTATATCGGTAGTATCGGCGGTGTTGATTCATATTGCTTTTTCGTTGTTGGCGGGTGGCATAGTATTGCATACGCTGTTTGGGGTTGATATGTATACCAGTGTCATCATCATCTCTATTATTACTACTATATATACTGTAGTTGGCGGTTTAACGGCCGTGGTAGTTACCGAATCTATCCAAACCGTGGTGCTTTTAGGTGGCGCTATTATCATGAGCATTGCGGCTTATACCAAAATGGGTGGTTGGGAGCCAATGGTTGAGGTATTAAAACATACCGGGCAGCTTAATAAACTATCCATGCTTCGCCCTCATGGCGATGCCAGCGGTATGCCATGGTATGCTGTTTTTTTGGGATACCCGGTATTGGGCATCTGGTATTGGTGTGCCGACCAAACCATTGTACAGCGCGTTTTAGGTGCCAAAGATGAAAACCATGCCAGGGTTGGTCCGCTGTTTTGCGGTTTTATCAAAATATTACCGGTTTTTATTTTTGTAATGCCAGGGTTGTTTGCCTATACACTGGCGCAAAGCGGGCACCTGGATATTTCGGCTTTAAAAAGTGTGATTGATGGGAAAGAAGTGGTAAACAGCAAAGGAATTTATACGTTGATGATTACCCAGCTAATTCCTCCGGGGCTGATAGGCGTGCTTGTTGCCGCGTTATTATCCGGTTTAATGAGCCAGATATCGGGGGCGTTAAATTCAATATCAACCATTGTAAGCTACGATATTTATAAAAGATATAAACCCGAAGCAACAGACAAAAAACTGGTGAGCATTGGTAAAATAGCAGCCGGTGTTGCACTCGTTTTATCATTAATGCTGTTGCCGCTACTCAATAATTACGAAAGCATATTTAATGGTTTAAATGACATTATTGCCCACATAGCGCCGCCAATAACCTGTGTGTTTTTATTAGGTGTTTTCTGGGAAAAGGCATCGGCCGTTTCGGCCAAATATACTTTATGGGTAGGCTCGGCAATAGGGGTAGTGGTGTTCATCATCGGAAAGGTTTACCCTGCAAGCGCAATTGGGTCAATTCCTTTTATGATGATGGCTTTTTATCTTTTTGTAGTGTGCCTGTGTTTACAGGTTGTATTATCATATATGTACCCCGTTCAGCATACTAAAGAAAGCGCTACCCTGTATTGGAAATCGCCCTGGGAACCTCTGCGCGGTGTAGCCCGGAGTGGGTTAGGTAGTTATAAAGTACTTTCGGTTTTGTTAATTGGCATAATGGCCGTATTGTTTTACATTTTTAGGTAATGGCATCATGAACAAAGTTCTCCTTCAAATCCAACGGTTTGCAATTATACTCATCAGTTGCATCATCGGCTTTTCTGCCTGTAAAAGTGGCAATAAGAAGGCCACCCTACAGCAGGATACTGCATCAGCAAAAGCAGTGCAGCACAAAAATGTGCAGCGTTTTGGTATGGTAACCGGCTTAAAACCCGAAAAGATGGCCTATTATAAACAATTGCATTCGCATGCCTGGCCAGGAGTTTTGAAAAAGATAACAGAGTGCAATATTCGCAATTACTCCATCTATATTCAAAAAATAGATGGCAAGTATTTTTTGTTTAGTTACTTTGAATATGTGGGTGTTGATTTTAAGGGCGATATGGCCAAAATGGCCGCCGATACCACCACCCGACGCTGGTGGAAAGAAACCGATCCAACGCAAATACCTCTACCTGAAGCTGCTGCGCACAAACAGCAATGGCAAGCCATGGATGAGGTGTTTCATATGAATTAAAACCTTTGCACAAGCCAAATTGCAAAAAAACTTACCTGTTTTATAAACTGATTAAAATTTAAGAAGTGTATTGAAAATGAAGAGTTGTTTTAACAGCGAATATTCCATTGTTAGTGAAAAACCTAATGTTTAACTTTAAGGGATTTTATTTAGTTTTGATTTTAAACTGTCGGCGCTATGAGCCGCTTTTTCGTTATAAACCTAACGTTGTTTTTTAAGCTTTAATTGCACCTTACTTATAGATATTTTAGCCTTTGGGAAAGATCCTGATAGGATCTATAAATAGATTATGAGCCCGAACAGTATTTGATATAAAACTGAATAAATTGATATTTAACCTGATAACTAAAAATATGAGGAAAACTTTACTTTTTAACAAAAACATCATTCTTTTTGAACTGCATCCGTTTAACCCGTTGGTGAAAAACGCGATATGCCCTGTTAATCACGTAAACCAGACCCGCTAAATGAAAAAGGTGGGCGGTTATGTTTAATTACGGCGTATACACAGATGAGCAGCTTACCGCCCTTTTAAAAGAGGGGGACCACGCTGCCTATACCGAAATTTACAGGCGGTACTGGAAAAAATTGCTGTTAATAGCCTGGAACCACAGTAAAGATCAACTTGCTGCAAAGGATATTGTACATGATGTATTTATATCGTTGTGGGAAAGGTATACCGATGTCGAGATCAATAACCTATCCGCCTTCCTGGCAACCTCAGTAAAATTTACCGTTTACAAGTATTACCAAAAAGAGCAACGCAGGAACGACCTGGCTTTACAAAACTACGAATATGAAACTACCGTAAATGATGAAGATAAGCTCGACGCGATTTTTTTGCAGGAATACGTAAACGGAATTGTTGAAAAAATGCCCGAGAAATGCCGCCTGGTGTTTGGCTACAGCCGCAATTTGGGAATGAAAAATTCGGAGATAGCAACCAAAATACAAATTACCGAGAAAGGGGTAGAGGCAAACCTTACCCGCGCACTCCGTATTATCAGGGGTGAACTTAAAAATCACGGCTGGATACTCATCGTAGCTATCCATATCCACCGGCTTTTCAAATAAAAGAGAAGAGCACTTCTGCCTTTTTTAATTAAATAAACTTTTTTTTAATAACCATGTAGGGTATCGTTCTTTTCGCGGTACATCTATATACTAAAGCGCAATACCAATTGAACCGCGAAACCATTTACAAGTTAATACGTAAGTATAAAGATAATACTGCGACCGAATCGGAAAAGGAAACTTTAACCGAATGGTACCGTAGTGTAGCTAACCAGGATGCCGAATTTCCCGACGACGAAGAAAGTGTTGAGGAAGAAATGCTTTTGCGCCTGAATCAGCAAACTAAACCTCAAAAACCGCATCGCTTTTTTTTGAAGCGCTGGTCAGTTGCAGCATCTATACTTTTTTTGCTTTCTGCAGGAGCCATTTTTTTCATAAAAAAAAATGGGAGTATCCAGAAGCCGGAATTAGCGCATAATATGATAATAGCACCAGGCGGAAACAAAGCCATCCTAACGTTGGCCAATGGGCAAAAAATATCGCTCACAGACGCACAAAAAGGACAAATAATTCAGCAAAAAGGTGTTCAGATATCGAAAACTGCCGATGGTCAGGTGGTTTACACAGCAGCAACCGACAGTAAAGAAAGTTCCGGTGCGATTGCTGTAGCACAATATAACACGATGGAAACACCCAGGGGTGGCCAATTTCAATTGTTTTTGCCCGATGGCACCAGGGTATGGCTTAACGCGGCTTCTTCGTTAAAATACCCGGTAGATCTTGGATCGGCCGGCGAGCGCAGAGTAGAATTGAGTGGTGAGGCCTATTTTGAGGTAGCCCATAATAAAGACAGGCCGTTCCGGGTAATTACCAATAGGCAGGTAGTTGAAGTTTTGGGCACCCACTTCAATGTTAGCGCTTATAATGATGAACCGAATACAAAAACCACATTGCTTGAAGGATCAGTGAAAGTTACCGGCGGCGATAAAAGTGCCATGTTAAAGCCTGGCCAGGAAGTAAGCCTTACAGACCATTTTAAAGTATCTGATGTGGATACTGAAGAAGCCGTAGCCTGGAAGAATGGCTATTTCAGGTTTGACGATGAGCGCTTAGAAACAGTTATGCGCAAAGTATCCCGCTGGTACAATGTAGATGTTGTTTACCGGGATAACGATGTTAAGGACGATCTGTTTGCCGCGGTAACTACCCGCTTTGCTAATATATCAACCTTGCTTAAAATAATGGAGCAAACCGGCGACGCAAGTTTCAGTATTGAAGGATCAAAGATTATTATAAGCAAAAAAGTAAAAAAGTAAACTGTCAAAACCAATAATAACCAATTATCAACCCTAAATTAAAACCAGCATTATGAAGAAAAACACTACCTAAAGAGTAAAAGATAGCTTATGATATAAGTAAGATCAGGAACACTCGCGATGTTCCCGATCTAATAGCTTATAAGCTAAAATGCTAATGTGACTCCACCTTTTAACTTTAACAGCCTTAACAAATGTATAAAAATTTTACTACAAACATTTGTATGCCTTCGGGCTACATCAAGAAATTTCTGCTCATAATGAAGATGACAAGCTTTATGCTCATGCTTGCTTTTATGCAGGTGAGCGCAGCGGTTTTTTCACAAAAAATCACTTATGTAAATAAGGATGCTACGCTAAAGCAAGTATTTAAACAAATTAATAAACAAACCGGGTACAATATTTTCTGGTCGCCTAAAACCATTAACAGCAATCATAAAATAGATGCTGCTTTTAAAGATGCGTCTATTGACCAGGTGCTTGCTTCTTGTTTAAAAGACTTTAGGCTAACTTATTTAATTGAAGGTAAATCGGTAATCATTAAAGATGCGCCGAGTGTGAATACCTCTGCCATCCCGGTTGAAGTTATAGTTGATATAACGATAACGGGTACAGTGAAAAATGAAAAGGGCGAGGCCCTGGCCGGGGTTACCATCGCAGCTACCGGCGACAAAAAATCTGGTACGCTAACTGATAACAACGGAAAGTTTGTTTTGGATGTAAAAGATGGTACAGAAGTTAAAATTTCTTATATCGGTTACAAAACCCAAACAATTACAGTTGCGGCTGGCAAAAAAGTTTACAATGTGATCATGGTTGAAGACGTTACGGCAGCCGAAACGGTAGTTGTAACGGCTTACGGCCGGAAACAGCTAAAGGAAGCCATTGTAGGTTCGGTTACAACGGTAAAGCCCGGCAATTTAAAAATACCTGCAAGTAACTTAACCAACGCGTTGGCAGGGCAGGTTGCTGGTGTAATTGCATTTACCCCAAGCGGCCAACCCGGTCAGGATAATGCGAAATTCTTTATTAGGGGAGTAACTACTTTTGGTTATAAGCAGGATCCGCTGATTTTGATAGATAACGTTGAATTAACTACTAATGACCTTGCGCGTTTAAATGTGGATGATATCGAAAGTTTTTCGGTACTGAAGGATGCAAGCGCAACCGCGCTTTATGGTGCCAGGGGGGGGAATGGCGTAATTTTGGTGAAAACCAAAGAAGGTAAAGCAGGCAAAGCCCAGATTAACGTAAGGGTTGAAAACTCCCAATCACAATCAGCAAAAACCATTGCACTTGCCGACCCCATTACCTATATGCGACTTTTTAACGAGGCCACCCGCACACGTTACCCCTTAGATCCGCTGCCGTATGACGAAAACAAGATCATTAACACACAGGCAACTATTAATCATGCTCCCGGCAGTAACCAGTACGTTTACCCCGCTACTGATTGGTTGGGCATGTTGTTTAAAAAACGCGCCAATACGCAGCGCGCCAATTTAAGTTTACAAGGAGGAGGTGGCGTTGCCCGCTACTATGTTGCTGGTGCATTCACCAATGATAACGGTATTTTACGCACCGATATCAGGAACAATAACAATAACAACGTTAATTATAAAACATATCAGTTACGATCGAACGTAAACATTAACGTAACCAGTAAAACTGAGTTGATCATTCGATTATCAGGAACTTTTGGCGAATATAATGGCCCGCTTACTTATGATGGTACCCAGCAAACCCAGCTTTATAACCTGGCCTCACATACCAGCCCGGTTGATTTTCCGGCTTATTACCCGGCCGATTCTGCCAACCTGCGTACACAGCACATCTTATTTGGTAATTCGCCGGCAACATCCAATACCGATGGCGGCAGCCGGTACATAAATCCATATGCCGAGTTATTAAAAGGGCACCAGAATTCGTCGGAATCGAGAATGCTTGCGCAGCTGGAGTTAAACCAGAACCTGGATTTTTTGACATCGGGTTTAAATTTTCATGCAATTATGAGCACCAACAGGCACTCATTTTTCCAATCGTATTTAAGTTACAGCCCTTTCTATTACAATGCCATCAACTACGATAAAACTACCAATACCTACCAGCTAAACTGGATAAATAACCTGCCTACGGGCAATAACGTAGCAAGGGAATATTTACAATATAACTCATTCGGTAACAATGCAAGCTCGTTCCTGTATTTGCAAGGCGTACTGGATTACGCCCATGCTTTTGCGGTAGACCATAATGTGAGCGCCGCTTTGATTGGAACCGAGCAACAAACACTTAACGGACCTGCAAGTTCACTATTTAATTCATTGCCTTTTCGTAATCAAACACTGGCAGGTAGGGCAACCTACTCATATAAAGGGAGATATTATCTTGAATTTAACTTTGGTTTAAACGGATCAGAGCGTTTCTCGGCTGCTCATCGTTATGGATTTTTCCCGACAATCGGCGCATCCTGGATTATATCAGACGAAAAATTCTGGGGCGATTTGTATAATGTGTTTGACAGGTTTAAACTGCGCGGCAGTTATGGCCTGGTAGGTAACGATGCCATTAGCGACAGGAGGTTTTTCTATTTATCTGATGTAAACTTAAACGGTGGTAATTATGCCAGTTTTGGTCAAAATAATGGTTACTACCGCAATGGTGTAAGCATCAATAACTACGAAAATGATGATGTAACCTGGGAAACATCTAAGCAAACCAATTTAGGGATTGAATTTACCTTGCTTAAAAAGATTAACGTAATTGCTGAGGTTTATAAGAACAACAAATACAATATCCTTCAGGATCGTTCTTCTATCCCATCAACTATGGGTCTTGAATCGGGCATCTCTGCCAACATTGGCAAAGCCGAATCAAAGGGTATCGATATATCGGTAGATGGTAAAGAAAACATTGGTAGGGATTTTTCTTTACAGATGAGAGGAAACTTTACTTATTCAACCAATAAATATACCCAGTTTGAAGCTCCCGATTATGCCGAGTCTTACAGGCACCAGGTGGGCCAGCCAATTAACCGCCAATTTGGTTACGTTGCCGAAAGGTTGTTTGTTGACGATAACGAAGCGGCCAACTCACCTTCACAGATATTTAGTACAGGCGGCTTTCCGCCAAAGGGCGGCGATATTAAATACCGCGATTTAAATGGCGACGGTAAAATTGACGGCGCCGATCAAACCTTTATCGGCAATCCAACTATACCGCAAATAGTTTATGGTTTTGGTTTATCTGCCAGTTATAAAAACTTTGATCTTTCCGGGTTTTTCCAGGGGCAGGCGAAGGTGTCGTTTTTTATTAACCCGGCTACAACAGCGCCATTCATAAAAAGCCCCGAGTCATACTACACTGGTAATACGCAAGTGTTGCAGGCATATGCCAACGATCATTGGAGCGAAGACAACCAAAACCTGTACGCATTATATCCGAGGCTTGGCCCGGATGGTGCGTCTATCGAAAATAACAGGCAAAACAGTACCTGGTGGCTGCGCGATGGCAGTTTCCTGAGGCTTAAATCTATCGAGGTTGGCTATACTTTGCCGCAAAGGATATCAAAAGCCTTACTGGTAAAAAATGCACGAATCTATTTTAACGGCTTAAACATGTTTACCTGGAGCCCATTCAGATTATGGGATCCGGAATTGGGGGGTAACGGATTTGCATACCCTATTCAAAAGGTGTTTAACATAGGTTTAAATGTCAATTTATAACATTAAATAAATATGAAATCATATTATAAATATTTGTTCATGGCAATCTTCGCAATCTCTTGCGTGTCATGTAAAAAGTACCTGGATGTTACACCTGATAATGTTGGTACCATAGATTATGCCTTCAGGAACCGGAATGAAGCAGAAAATTACCTGTTTACCTGTTACGCTACCATACAGCAGTTAACGTACGTGCAAAATAACCCTGGTTTTACCACTTCGGGCGAGATCATATTCCCAAACAACCTAACAGATTTCCAGGGAATTGATCCAACCGGATTTAACCTGATAAGGGGTACGCAAAACGCGGGCAATCCCGGTCTTAACTATTGGGATGGTTACAATGGAGGGCAGGCAACCTGGAAAGCTATCAGGCGGTGCAATACCATGCTGGAGAATATAAACAAACCTATTGACCTGGGTGCAGATGAAAAGAAAAGATGGATAGCCGAGGTGAAGTTTTTGAAAGCCTATTATCATTTTGTACTCTTTAGGTTATATGGCCCCATTCCGATTGTTGATGTAAACCTGCCAATTAATAGTTCGACCGACGAAGTGAGGGTAAAAAGAGCACCGGTTGATTCGGTTGTAAATTATATGGTAAGGCTGCTTGATCAGGCTGCTGTAGATTTGCCCCCTGTTATACTTAACCCTACAAAAGAGCTTGGTCGTATTACCCAGCCTATTGCGCTGGCGGTTAAAGCTCAAATATTGGCCACAGCCGCAAGTCCGCTTTTTAACGGAAATCCTGATTATATCAGTGTGAAAAATAAAGATGGTAAAGCGCTTTTTCCTGCAGCTTATGACGCTACAAAGTGGGACAAGGCTGCCGCCGCTTGTTTGGCTGCAATTACCAATGCCGAAGCAAATGGCGCTGCATTGCACAAGTTTATTGCCACAGCCAGTGTTAATGGCCTTAACGATTCATTAAAAACAGTATTAGACCTGCAAACAACAATTACCGAAAAATGGGAACTTAATACCGAGACAATATGGGCATTAAACCCTGTATTCCCGGATCAGAGTTATTGTATGCCAAGGCTTACGTCAAAAGCTGCTGCCAACCCCTCGTTCCAGGGAACTTTTGCAGTTCCGATACAGGAACAGGAGTTGTTTTACACTCACAATGGCGTGCCTATAAATGAGGATAAAACCTGGGATTACCTGAACCGTTATGACACCCGCACAGGCGATGATGCCAACAGGTTTTATATAGGGAACGGCTACACAACGGTTAAGGCACACTTTGACCGCGAACCAAGGTTTTATGCCGACATAGCTTTTGATGGCGGTACATGGTTTGGTAACGGAAAACTAGATCAAAATTCGCAATACTACGTTCAGGCACGGGGAAGCGGCGCACTGGCCGGACCAACAGATAGGGTAAGGTTAAACATTACCGGTTACTGGCCAAAAAAACTGGTAAACTATTTAACCGTATACGACGATGGTTATACCATTGCCGATTATCGCCTTCCTGTAATAAGATTAGCGGGAATGTATCTGCTTTATGCCGAGGCATTGAACGAGCAGGGAAAAGCTACCGCAGAAGTGCTGCCATGGATTGATAAAGTTAGGGCAAGGGCCGGATTAAAAGGTGTTGCCGAATCATGGACCACCTACTCAAAAGAACCTTCAAAGTACACCAACCAGGCCGGTCTTCGCCAGATCATTCACCAGGAATCGCGAATCGAACTTGCGTTTGAATGCACGCCAGGTTGGGACCTTCGCCGCTGGAAAGAATTGCCATTGGCTCTAAGCAAGCCACTGCAAGGCTGGAATATTTACGAATCATCGGCAACAAATTATTACCGCCCCGCCACTATGGTTATTCCAATATTTAATGTCAGGAATTATTTGTGGCCTATATTGAATGACGACCTGGTTGTTAATAATAACCTGGTTCAGAATTTAAACTGGTAAGTTAAGTGTTTAATAATCATATCATTAAATATGAAAAAAATGAAGAATTTTAAAAATTATTTAGTCCTGCTTTTTGTAGGCCTAATGGTTGCCGGCATAACATCGTGTAAAAGGAACGACGGGGATAGGGAACCAATATCAACAGATAAAACAAAGCCCGGCATAATTACAAATGTAAAGGTTGATAATTACCCGGGTGGAGCCTATATTACCTATACACTGCCAAACTCAGATAATATACTCTATGTACAGGCCAAATATCAAATAAGGGATGGCGTATCAAGAGAAACAAAATCAAGCTACTACACCGATACTGTAAATGTTGAGGGTTTTGCAAAGGAAGCTGATTACGATGTTACATTATATGCCGTAAGCAGGGCAAACGTACAATCAGATCCGGTTAAGGTTACTGTACACCCGCAAACGCCACCCTACATCTCCATTAAAGCAACTACAAGTATTGGCGCCGATTTTGGCGGTGTTAACGTTAAGGCGCTAAATCCCTTGAAAAAAGAAATTGGAGTTATTGTAACTGCCTTTGATAAGTCAACCAACGCCATGGAAATCCAGGATCAGCATTACACAAAATCAGATACCATCGATTACTCGGTACGTGGTTTTAATACTGATAACCGGAACTTTGGGGTTTATATAACCGATAAATTCGGCAATATATCAGATACCATTAAACAAGCCATTTCTCCGTTGTTTGAGCAATTGCTGGATAAAAGCAAATTCAGCCCTTATAATTTAGCTTCAGATACCGAAATAGGGTATGGCTGGGTGCTGCCCAACTTATGGGACGGTAAAACGGACGGAAACAGTGCTGGATGGCATACCAATCCCGGACATACCCCACCGTTTGTTTGTACATTTAATGTTGGTTTGAGTTATAAATTAAGTCGCTTTATTTTATGGGAGCGGCCAGATCAATATGCTTATGGCCACGGGAACCCGAGAATTTTCTCTTTATGGGGCTCCAATGTTTCCTCGCCTAAAGATTCGCAGTTGCCGGTATCAGCCGCTGTGGGCACTGTTATAGGCGATTGGACAAATATTGGCAACTATCATTATCCTGATCCACCATCGGGCTTGCCGCCAACAGCTGTTAACTCGGCCGATAATGCTTTTGTAATGGCTGGTGTAAACTTTAATATATCGTTAGCGGCGCCGCCGGTTCACTTTATCAGGCTTGCTGTGGCCCAAACATGGTCGGGCGGTAACTTTGCACACGCAATGGAAATATCACTATACGGTAAACCTGAGTAGTTAATTTTTATAAAAAAAATAAACATGAAAAAACTGATATATATACTGCTTGCCTGTTTTGTAGCAGCAGCGTGGTATGGTTGTAAGAAAGATGGTCTTGCAACAGACTATAAAAAATTCTACGATGGTCACGAATTAACTTACACAGGCGCGGTAGCACAGGCTATTGTACAACCTGGTAATTTAGAAATAGGCCTGAAGTGGAAGGCAAGTTCCGATCCGAGTATCGTAAAATATGTTGTATACTATAACAATGGTGCCGATTCGCAAGTTGTTAATGTTACAGCTAAAGTGGATACAATAAGAACCGTAATTAAAAATTTGCAGGAGTATACTTACTCATTTACCATCTATTCCTATGATGCAAAAGGGAATAAATCTATTCCTTATGAATTAAATAACGCTAAGGCTTACGGACCGGTTTATGCGTCCAACTTATTAAACCGGGCCTATAACGCAACTACGCCTTACGTTGTTAATGGCGATGGCTCAGTACAGTTGAATTTTATTACACCAGATACTATCAACATAAAAACTGTTATCAATTATACCAACGCGGCCGGCGCAGCATCGCAGCTTACGCTTGCCCCAAATGTAAATTCAATAACACTGCCCACGTATAAAACAGGTACTCCTATTACGTATAAATCGTACTACATACCCGAACGCACTTCAATCGATACTTTTGCCGTAGCACAATTTGATACATTTCCTACAATCTATATTTATGTAAAATGCGATAAATCTAAATTTTCGGAAGTTCACCTACCACAGGATGTTGGTACCTACTCTGGCGAAACCACTATCAGTAAATTGTGGGATAACAGCGATGGTCCGCAAGGCTATCCCAATATTTTTCACAGCGATGGCTCATATATTCCACATGTGCTTACATTTGATATGGGGCAGTCATATAGTAATTTGGGGCAGATGGAAGAAGTTGGAAGAAACTGCTGTAACAACCCGGATCAGTTTGAAGTTTGGGGGATAAATAGTTTAACCGGCGCTACCACAACTTTAAGGGCCGATAACAGTGGCTGGAAAACAGAAGCCATTGCCAAAGGATGGATATTACTGAAATCGGTTACCAGGACAGACGACGGACAAGCCGCTCTGAAGGTTGATTTATTAAGTAATCCTCCACCCGTTAGGTATATACGTATAAGAGTATTACATACCGTAACAGGATCAGGCTATAGCAACATGAGCGAAATAACCTTCTGGAATAAGGAATAATATTCCTCTTGATAAAAATAAAGAACCTCCCGGCCGCCTGTGTCAGGGAGGTTTCTTTTTGTAGATTTTTGCAGCTGGGAACAATACAGTTAATGTTCTAAAAACGCAATCATTTGCTAATATCGATGTTTATAAATGATTATTTTATGTAGATATTTAGCTCATCCTACTTTAAACCAAACATGACCAAAAAGATAATTTGCATTGCCCTTATAACCAGCTGCAGTTTATTTGCAAACGCGCAAAAGAAAACCACTCATCGCATCGCCCCGCTGGTAATATGGGATGACAAACCTGCTAAAACCTGGATGACAGAAGCCTATCCAATGGGGAACGGCCGCTTCGGCGGAATGGTTTTTGGAGGCCTGGCGCAAGAGCATATTCAATTTAACGAGATAAGCCTCTGGACAGGTGATGAAAACGAAACCGGTGCCTACCAGGCCTTTGGCGATTTGTTTATCGGTTTCAAAAATAAGGACACTACACAGGCTTTACCTGCTGATTATCGCAGGCAATTGGATATCAGTAAAGCGGTTCAGCAGGTAACTTATACTGATAATGGTATAGCTTTTAAACGGGAATACTTTTGTAGTTTTCCGGATAAGGCGATGGTTTTGCACTTCACTGCAAACAAAAAGGGCGCTTATTCGGCGGTCATCAGTTTAAAAGACGCACATGGCTCAAAAGTTACCGGCATTGGAAAATCATTGGAGTTTGAGGGCAAACTGGATAACGGTTTGGCCTATAAAGCAGGTATCGTCATAAAAACAACAGGCGGTTCTGCAGCTATTGAAAGTGATGGCAAGGGCGGTTCGCAGCTTAAGATCAGTAATGCAGATGGTTTTATCATATTGCTTTCGGCCGCTACAGATTACAGCAACAAGCGCGAACAACATTGGCGTGGGGAAGCACCAGGTGTAAAGGTGAAGCAAAACCTGGATGGGGCATCTGCCAAAATCTACCAGCAACTATTGGGTGATCATATAGCTGATTATTCCGCGCTTTTCGGCCGGGTTGCCATAAACCTGGGCACAACATCGCCACCAGCCGCTGCCGAACCAACATATAAGCGGTTGATTGCTTATAAAAAACAGGCTGATCCTCAATTGGAGGCTTTGCTTTATCAATATGGACGATATTTATTAATCAATTCATCGCGTAAAGGTGGTTTGCCTGCAAATTTGCAGGGGCTTTGGAACGAAAGTAATAATCCGCCGTGGCGAAGTGATTATCATTCCAACATCAACATCCAGATGAATTACTGGCTGGCCGAACCAACTAATCTTTCGGAATGCCACATACCTTACCTTGATTATATCAACAGTATGCGCGAGGTAAAAAAGGTAAGTACGCAAAAGGAGTACCCCGGCGTACGCGGGTGGACAGTTAAAACCGAAAATGGTGTGTACGGCGGTGGAAGCTTTTTGTGGAACACGCCCGGCAGCGCATGGTACGCCCAGGGTATTTGGGAGCATTATGCGTTCACCAAAGACAAAAATTATTTGCAAACTTTTGCCTACCCCATACTGAAAGAGATTGTAGAGTTTTGGGACGACCATTTAAAACGCCGCCCGGATGGCACCCTGGTGTCTCCGCTGGGCTGGTCGCCTGAGCATGGGCCAACCGAAGATGGGGTGACCTATGACCAGGAGATAGTTTATGATCTGTTTACCAATTATATATCGGCGGCAGATGTTTTAGGTGCTGATAAAAACTATCGCGATCACGTTGCCGATATGCGGGAGCATTTGCTAAAACCTAAAATTGGCAAATGGGGCCAGTTACAGGAGTGGGAAACTGATCGTGATGATCCGAAAGATACACACCGTCACTCATCAAATTTGTTTGGCTTGCACCCAGGTAAACGCATAAGCACTATAAAAACGCCCGAATTGGCGCAGGCGGCCAAAGTAAGCCTATTGGCGCGTGGCGATGTATCAACAGGATGGTCAATGGCCTGGAAAATGAATTTTTGGGCACGCCTGCAGGATGGCGATCATGCTTACAAAATCCTGAGCAACTTCATAACCCTTGCAGGTGGTTCGGGTGTTGACTATAACAACGGTGGTGGTGTATACGCCAACCTGCTATGTGCGCATCCGCCATTCCAGATAGATGGTAATTTTGGTTATACAGCAGGTGTTACAGAAATGCTGCTGCAGAGCCAGACCGACGAAATTCAACTATTGCCCGCTTTGCCAAAAGCCTGGTTAAGCGGAAGTGTTCAAGGGCTTAAAGCCCGTGGCGATTTTGAGATTAAGGATATGGAGTGGAAAGATGGTAAAGTAATCAGTATTGCAATTAAGTCATTGGCAGGCGGAGTGTGTAATTTAAGATCGCCAAATAAATTGATGGTTGAAGGGATGAAAATTCCGGGAACGGTGGTTGATAACGAATTTAAATACCAGTTTGAATCCGTTGCGGGTAAAACGTATGTTTTTAAGGCAAATAATTAATAGCACATAGTTCGGGTTTCAGTATTTAATTTTTTTGTTAGCATTTGCAACTACTTATATTGGGTTTAACCTTATAATGCTGTGTAAAGTATGTGCACAATAGTTTGTCGTTGCTAAAGCTGAAACCTGAATTTGTTTTTTTTTTGCTTGAAGCCAATAAAGGCTGTAATATGAAGTATATTATAGAATCAGTTCTGATTCAAAAGTTTTAAAAGCAACCCGGGTTTCAATTTTTGAGCAAATTATGAGAAAATTATATTATGCCAAGTTATTGTAACTTTTAGTAAACAAGGCGTTAAACCTTAAAAATTGACCAAATCAATTTGCTTTTTGTAATGCCCTGGTGACATCCCTGTAATCTTTTTAAATATCTTAGAAAAGTAGAATATATTCTCAAAGCCGGTTTGCGTCGCAATTTCTGCGTAGGTCATCCCGGTTGTTACCATTAGGTATTGGGCCCGTTCAATCCTTTTCTCGTGGATGTATCTTAGAGGCCTTTCGCCAGTGTATTGTTGAAACAAACGCGAAAAGTAATCTGTATGCTGATTGGCCTTTTCTGCCAGGTAGGTTACCGATAGATCCTGGTGTAAATTTAGTTGGATATAGCTGATTGCGTTCAATATTTTAACTGGTATATGACTAATTTCCTTGTGTTTAAATATCTCCGGTGTCAAAAATCGTGACACCAATTGCAACAAAATACCATGTGTTTCAATAAATGTCGCCATGTTTTGGCGGTTATTAAGCTCTTGGTACTCTTTATAAAAAATGTTTTTTTCATATACCTTCGGATTATCGGAGCGGTTGATGCCCCTGCCCGGATTTATCTCCAGTAAACGGGTGAAATTCATAATATCAATTGCTGTTGCCTGTACTTTAAAGATTGAACGATTATTTGCGAACAGGGATATACCATCAGATGATTCCTCAAAAAACTGGATAAAAAACTGGCTGAGATGATTTTGGCAACGAAGGTTGCATAAAGTAAAACTGGGTATAATATATAGAAAACCAGGCTCAAGTTTAAGTGAAGTTGAGGGATCCGAGATTTCTCCAGTACCTGCATCAATATAGTATAGTCTGAAATAGGGGCTAATCACGTTTTTATAATTCCATTTCGGGCCAAGGGTTACATGATCTACATTTAATAATGTAAATGTGTGCTTTAGTACTCTCCTAATCATAATTATCAGTAAATAAGATACTTTTAAGTGAAATGGTTGCTTTAAAAAGGGCCTTGCTGGTCTTTTTTCTCCTGGAATCCATGTAATGTCTCTCACTTCCGCTAAAGCAATAATAAACAAAAAGTCTGTTTTGTATAAAAAAAAGTCCTATTAGGCCAACTATTTAACAATTATTTGCAGGTAGATTTGGTTTATCAATTACAAACGGCAATTGTAATAATTGCCGATAACCAATTATGATTGTGACCTAAAAGAATTTTTGACTTGTGACCCCGGGGGCAACTAACCTGTACAAACGGTTGTACCTGACTAATGTATAAAAACATCAAAATTTAATTCATGAAAAGAAGAACACTAATAAAAGGTCTGGCTACAGGGTTGTCCTCGTTATACCTGTCTAAACTTTATGCTAACAATCTATTGCCAGCCCATTCAAATCCGGGCATCGCTGCCGGCCCATTTCAGCCAACATGGGAATCACTGGCCCAATACCAGGTACCTGATTGGTTCCGCGACGCCAAATTTGGTATGTGGGCGCATTGGGGACCACAATGCCAACCAGAACACGGTGACTGGTATGCCCGTGGTATGTACCAGGAGGGCAGTGATCAGTATAAATACCATGTTCAAAAATATGGACATCCTTCAAAATTTGGTTTTAAGGATGTGATTAACGAATGGAAAGCTGAGAAATGGGACCCCAGCGAATTGGTGGGTTTATACAAAAGTGCAGGTGCCAAATACTTTATGGCATTGGCCAATCATCATGACAATTTTGACCTTTACGACAGCAAATACCAAAGTTGGAACTCTACCAAAATTGGCCCCAAAAAAGATCTGATTGGCGGCTGGGCCAGGGCTGCTAAAGAACAGGGCCTGCCTTTTGGCGTCAGTGTACATGCATCACACCCCTGGACCTGGTACGAGGTTGCCCAGCGTGCAGATAAAACCGGCCCATACGCAGGCATACCTTATGATGGTAAGCTAACCAAGGCGGATGGCGTAGACAAATGGTGGAATGGCTATGATCCGCAGGAACTATATGCACAAAATCACGCATTAAGCAAGGATAGCCTTGATGATAATAGCATGGGTAGCCACTGGGACTGGGGCAATGGTGCCAGTGTGCCCAACAAAGCTTATTGTGATAAATTTTTAAACCGCACTATTGAACTGATAGATAAATACGATCCTGAGCTGATTTATTTTGATGATACTGCTTTACCTCTTTGGCCGGTAAGTGATGCCGGCTTAAAAATTGCGGCACATATGTACAATACCAGCATAAAAAAACACGGTAAACTGCTGGCAGCACTGTTTGGCAAAGTACTGAATGAACAACAGCGTAAATGCATGATATGGGATATTGAACGCGGACAAAGCAATCAGATAGAACCGTTGCCCTGGCAAACGGATACCTGCATAGGTGGCTGGCACTATGACCGCCGCATATTTGATTATAAGGGCTATAAAAGTGCAAAAACCATAGTGCATACTCTTGTTGATATAGTAAGCAAAAATGGCAACCTGCTGTTAAATATCCCTGTACGTGGCGATGGCACCATTGACAGCGAAGAACGCGCCGTAGTTGAAAATATAGGGGCCTGGATGCAAGTTAACGGTGAAGCGATTTACGGCACACGCCCCTGGAAAGTATTTGGGGAAGGCCCGGCAATAGAATCGGCAGCGCCAATCAACGCACAGGGTTTTAACGAAGGCAAAGGGAAGCCGTTTGTGGCCGAAGATATCAGGTTTACTGTAAAAGGTAAAAGCCTTTACGCCACGATGTTTGGCTGGCCAACAGGGAATGAAGCCCTGATTAAAAAGTTAGCAACAGGTATTGAGGCGGGTAAGGTAAGCAGGGTAAGCCTGCTTGGAAACGGTACTTTGAGTTTTGAGCAAACGTCAGCCGGCCTTAAAGTAAAATTACCCGGGCAAGCTACCGGTAAAGACGCGTTTGTTTTAAAAATTGAAGGGGTTGTTTAATCCATATGATGAATCTGAAATTCTATTATCTTCTGGGTGCTGTCATTTCACTGGCAGCTCCTTCTTTCGCGCAAAGCTACAAGTTGTTATCGCCGGATAAAAAAACTGTTGTGGAGGTAAACAACAAAACCGGACTACAATACACTGTTACCAGTAACGGCCTAACCATTATCTATCCTTCATCACTTGGTTTCGAGTTGAAAGATGAACCGGCTATGGGCGCCGATATGAAGGTAACCAATCATGTGGAGCATTCTGTTAACCAAACCTGGATACCGGTAGTGAAAGCCAAACACGGGACAGTAGTCGATCATTATAATGAATTGGAGTTGTCGCTGGTAGAGAAATCCGGGCAGATGCGGAGGATGAATATTTATTTTAGGGTTTATGATAATGGTGTTGCTTTCCGTTACCAGTTATTTGGTACGGATAAAATTGGCGACCGGCAGATAGTGAGGGAACTTACCGGCTTTAACTTGCCTGCAAAGGCAAAAGCCTGGGTGGCAGATTATGGCAGCTACACCTCCTCGCAGGAAACCGAGTTTCGGCCGCGAACCCTTAATCACATCACTACAAAAACGATTGCCGGTTTGCCCTTTTTGGTTGAATTAGATGGAAGCCATTACGCTGCCATTACCGAAGCTAATATCGATAACTATCCGGGATTTTACATAGGAACGTTAAAAACAGACACCAACGCCACTGATAAAGTTGAGTTGGTTAGCAAATTATCGCCTTTGTCGGGCGAAGCGGAGGATGGGGTAAAGGCCCGTTTTACAAATAACCAATTTACACCGTGGCGGGTGGTTATGCTGGGCGATGCACCGGGAAAGCTAATCGAGTCGGAGCTGATACAAAACCTGAATCCTCCCTGCGCGCTAAAAGATGTAAGCTGGATTAAACCGGGCATGAGCGCCTGGGATAACTGGTGGAGCGGTGATGTAAAGGTAGATATGCCAACCATCAAAAAATATATTGATCTGGCATCGGCACAACACTGGCCATATATGCTTATCGACTGGCAATGGTATGGTGCGTTTAACAAGCCCGAGGCTGATATTACCAAGCCTGCATCGCAATTGAATATGCCTGAGATTTTAGCCTATGCTAAAGCAAAGAAGGTTAAGTGCTGGCTTTGGTTATACAGTTCGGATGTAAACCGGAACGACAATTTTGAAAAGGCATTTCCAATTTACGAGCGATGGGGCATTGCCGGCGTTAAAATTGATTTTATGGACCGGGACGACCAGCAAATGGTAAACTGGTACCGTCGTATTATTAAAACAGCTGCTAAATATCATTTAATGGTTGATTTCCATGGCGCTTTTAAACCGGATGGCATCATACGTACCTATCCTAACATGATTACACGGGAAGGGGTTTTAGGCGAAGAATATTCTAAGTTTTCAACCCGGATAACGGCCGGGCATAATACCACCTTACCCTTTACCCGTATGCTGGCCGGACAAATGGACTACACGCCCGGCGGATTTTTAAATGTAAAGAAGGAAGAGTTTAGACAAGGCAGCCCCACCCAGGTAATGAACAGCCGCTGTGCCGAACTGGCAAAATTTGTGATTTACGAAAGTCCGTTTACGGTTTACTGCGATGCGCCGGAGCATATTTTGGGCAAACCAGGCGCCGATTTTTTGAGCAATATACCTACCGTTTGGGATGATACCAAGGTGCTGAGCGGATATCCGGGCGAATACGTCATCATTGCCAAAAGAAGCGGAAAGAACTGGTACGTCGGCGCAATGACCAACGATGCTGAAAGGACTTTACAGTTGAAACTGGATTTTTTACCATCGGGTAAATATACATTGTCGTCCTGGGTTGATGTATTATCTTCTCCTCAAAGCTTAACCAAGTCTAATAGAGGCGTTTCAGCAAGTTCAGTTATCAATATTCATTTGGACACCGCGGGCGGATGGGTAGCGAAGATTATTGCCAACGACTAAGCATGATTTTTATCATAAAAGAAAATAAAGTATAATATCCGATCATGACAAAGAACAAAAGTCTTTTCCCCTTTATATTGATTACCAGTTTGTTTTTCTTATGGGGTTTTGCGCATAACCTTGATCCTATATTGATTCCGCACTTAAAAAAGTCATTTACCCTGACAACTGTTCAGGCCACTCTGGTAGACTCGGCTGTGTTCATAGCCTATTTTTTGATGGCTTTGCCGGCAGGCTTTATTATGAAAAAATATGGTTACAAAACAGGCATAATAACGGGGCTGCTCATTTTTGCGTTTGGTTCCTATTTGTTTATACCGGCCGCCAATACGCAACAGTACGTATTTTTCCTTGTAGCCTTGTTTATCATTGCCTGCGGATTAACTATTTTAGAAACAGCGGCCAACCCGTATGCTTCCTCATTGGGCGATCCGGCAACCTCCACGCAAAGGCTTAACTTCGCACAATCGTTTAATGGGCTTGCTACAACCCTGGCGCCTATAATTGGGGGGCGTGTTATACTTACCAAAGGTTATACACCGGCACAATTAAGCGTAATGACCGAGCAGGGTCGCAAACTGGCGCTTGCCGCCGAAGCCTCTTCCGTGAAGATGCCCTACTTTATACTGGGTAGCGTGCTGGTTATCATCGCTATCCTTTTTGCATTTACGCACCTGCCCAAAATTCAGCATCATGAGGGCCATACAGCCAGTAAAAACATTTTTCATGCCCTAAAACACCGCCATTTAGCCTGGGGTGTTGCCGCACAGTTTTTTTATGTGGGTGCACAGGTTTGTGTATTCAGTTTATTTATTCTATACGCTCCAAAAGCGGCCGGCATTACAGAAGTAAGGGCGACTTATTATTTGGGTTTATGCGGCTTTGCGTTCTTGATAGGCAGGTTTATTGGTACGTTTCTAATGCGATATTACAGTTCAGCAGTTTTGCTCGCTGCTTATGCGGGCGTCAATATCTTACTTTGCATTGTCGCCATTTTAGGTCATGGCATCTTAACGGTTTATACTGTCATTGGTATCTGCTTTTTTATGTCCATTATGTTCCCAACCATTTTTGCATTGGGCATAAAAGATTTAAAAGCTGATACAGAATTCGGCAGCAGCCTTATCATTATGTCAATCGTAGGTGGCGCCGTTTTGCCAAGGGTATTTGGTTACATCAGCGATGCGACAGGCAATATCCAATATGGCTACACAGTACCATTGATTTGTTTTATGGTTGTTGCACTTTTTGGATTTAAAGGCCATTGCGTAAAAGTAAAGCCGGAAAGTTTACCGGTTTCGGCGGTTCTTTAAAGTAACTAATTTTTATATGGAAAAGATTATATTCCCTAAAGTGATTTTCGGAACCAGCGGATTAGGAAATTTATATGTGCCGCTTTCGGATGAAGCTAAATTGGCAATCGTTGCACAGAGCATAAAATGTTCGCGGAAACCGGTTGTATTTGATTCTGCAGGTAAATATGGTGCCGGGTTGGCACTTGAATCACTGGGCAGATCTTTAAAGCAATTGAATGTCAGCCCGTCAGAGGTGTTTATAAGCAATAAGCTGGGCTGGTTACGTACTGAACTGAAAACAGCCGAACCTACATTCGAGCCCGGGGTTTGGCGTGACCTGAAACATGATGCAGTGCAAAAAATAAGCTATGAAGGCATCCTGGAATGTTATGAACAGGGCAATGAACTTCTTGGCGATTACCGTGCCGAACTGGTATCCGTACATGATCCGGATGAATACCTCGCCGCGGCGAAGAATGAGGCTGATCAAATGCAACGTTACCAGGATATACTGGAAGCTTACCGGGCTTTACATGAATTAAAACAACAAGGCAAAGTAAAAGCTATAGGTGTAGGATCAAAAGACTGGAGGATAATTAAAAGAATAACCCGTGATGTAGGGCTGGATTGGGTCATGATAGCCAATAGCATGACAATTCACAGCCATCCGGTTGAGTTAGTTGAGTTTATGCAGGAGCTTGAAAATCAGGAAATAGCGATTATAAACTCTGCGGTTTTTAACGGAGGTTTCTTAACCGGGTCGGCTTACTATAACTATCAGTTGAAAGACCCGGTAAAAGACAAAAGCTTGTATCACTGGCGGGCGCTGTTTTACCGGTTGTGCAAGGATTTTAACATTAACCCTGTTGATGCATGTATTGTTTTTGGATTAAAAGCACCGGGGGTTAAAAGCATTGCATTGAATACCACTAATGCAGATAGAGTTGCACTAAATGTTGCGATAGCTTCCCTAAAAATTCCAGGGGGATTCTGGAATGAGATGGGGGAGCGGGGATTGATTAACAAAGCATTTGCTTCCGCTTATTTATAAAGACGAGATAAACTATGAAGAGACATTGTTTAGCCCTTGACCTAAAGGATGATCCGCATTTGATAGCCGAATACGAATATTGGCACAAAGCAGAAAATGGCTGGCCCGAGGTGCGGAGAAGTATACTTGATGCTGAGATTATGGATATGCAGATTTATCGAACAGGAAATCGTTTATTTATGATCATGGAGACCAGCGAGAACTATTTTGCTGCAAAAAAAGCAGCCATGGACGCACTTAACCCTAAGGTGCAGGAATGGGAGCAACTGATGTGGAAATTTCAGCAGCCCTTGCCCTGGGCAAAAGAAGGGGAGAAGTGGGTAATGATGGATCAAATTTTTCAGCTTTAAAATAAATAATATGCAAATAATAGTTTGTGCAGAGCCTGGAAAAATGGCACTCGGGCAACGGGAAAAAACTGCTATAAAAGAAGGCTATGCCCAAATCAGGATCAGACGGATAGGTGTTTGCGGTACCGATTTACATGCTTTTGAGGGGACACAGCCATATTTCAATTACCCCCGCGTTCTGGGGCATGAGCTTTCGGGCGAGTTAGTTGAGCCGAACGGGGCACCCGGTTTTAAAAAAGGCGAGATTGTTACATTCATCCCATACTTTAACTGTGGTGTTTGTATTGCCTGCAGATCAGGAAAACCTAACTGTTGTGCTAAAATTAATGTCTGTGGCGTTCATGTAGACGGAGGAATGGCCGAATACCTTAATGTACCAATATATTCGCTGGTACATGGCGAGGGGCTAAGTTATGATGAACTGGCATTGGTAGAACCATTGGCCATAGGGGCTCACGGGATCAGGCGGGCTGGTGTAAAATCTGGCGAATATGTACTGGTGATGGGAGCCGGGCCAATAGGCCTTGGAATAATGGAGTTTGCCCGCATTGCGGGAGCAAAGGTAATCGCCATGGACCTCAATACAAAAAGACTTGAATTTTGCAGGGACAGACTGCATGTAGATCATATTGTTAACGTATCGACCGAAGATGTACCGGAGCGACTGGCTACAATAACAAACGGAGACATGCCTACAGTGGTGATAGATGCCACGGGCAGCTTAAAGGCAATTAATAACGGGTTTCAATATATGGCACATGGAGCCAGGTATGTTCTGGTTGGTTTGCAAAAAGGCGATATTAGTTTGAATCACCCGGAGTTTCACAAACGCGAGGCTACTTTAATGAGCAGTCGTAACGCTACGCGGGAAGATTTTGAACATGTTATTTCATGTATGAAAAAAGGCCTGGTGCAACCGTCTAATTACATTACCCATCGTGTACAATTTGATAAGGTACCGGATGAGTTTGAAAGCTGGCTTGATCCGGTCAATGGCGTAATTAAAGCAATGATAGAGATATAGCGGTATTAGCTGCGATTAAGGGGCGGCCTTTTTGAAAGCTGTTTGCGATTTCTGAAAAAGCTTACATTGAAATAATATTCTCCATCGCTATTGTGATTACGTGGTTAAACCGTATGATGATAAAGATTTGTTTCTGACTATCTAAAATATTCTGAAATCTACATTCTGCCCATTTCCAGAATGTGCGGTAAATCAAATTTCGAGCTGATTTGGATCATGGAATGCCGGTGTACGATTGGTCATATTTGTTATATCGCTTCGTTCAACGAGGACAAAAAAGGATTTAACATTTAATGACTTGATCATGAAAAAGATACTGGTGTTAACCGATTATACATATAATGCAAACCATGCAGCGGCGGCGGCTATTCCACTTGGTGCTAAGTTACACGCGAATATTTTATTGTTTAACACTTTCCTTAGCCATCCCGTTTTATCCGAGCTTGGCGGAATGCCTTATGATGCGGAGCAGGTGATCTGGGTAGACGAAAGCAAGGGGAAAATCACCGATCTTAAAAAGCGCCTGGAGAAACTTGTTGCGAAGGTACCAAATCGGGAGCACCGGCCCAGTGTCGATTGTCTGCGGGAAGAGGGGAGCCTGCAGTATCAGCTAAAGTTTCTGCTTGAAAGAAAGGATATCGAACTCATTATTATGGGAGCCCGCTCGGGCACAACCATAGAACATTTGTTGATTGGCAGTGACACCAGTACAGTGATCAATCAAACAAACCGGCCGGTTTTGATTATTCCCGAAAGCGCTAACCTTAAAAAGATAAAAAAAGTTACAGTTGCCTGCGACTTTGATGAAGGCGATCTGAATGCGGTACATTACCTCACCAAACTCGGCCGTCTTTTTGATTTTCAACTGGAAATTTTACATGTGTCGCTTTGGGGCGATAGCGATTCCCGTGAAATAGAAATGAAAACTAAATTTTCTAACCGGGTAAAAAGATACCGCTACCCTAAGATATCATACCACAACATTTTCGGCAAGGAATTGCCTGCTCGCCTGAATCGTTATTGTGAGGAGAACCAATCTGATTTACTTGTCCTGGTGCATGACCATCATAGTTTTTTAAGCAGGATATTTAAAGGAAGTAATGCCAATGCACAATTAACAAACCAGCAGATACCGGTAATGGTAATCCCCTCAGGTATGTAAAGCTGATAAACCGTTGCTACATCCAGGAAAGCCGCAAACAGACTTAACTCCCTGTAGATTTTTAACGGGTCAGGAGTTGCATTTTTTGAAAAGAAATTTGGTGAAAAAACCGGATTGTTTTATAAAAAATCCCAGCCTGGAAGCGGGGCTTATTACAAACAAGGGGTTACGCTTTATCCATTCTGCAGTAAACCTGTTGAATCCATGAAATCAAGAATGAGCATTTTTTCTTATCGGAAAAATGACGTTTAACTTTTTTGGATGTGTTGAAAAAATCAAACAGAGCCATCTCTGGAATAATGAATAAATGTCTTTGAAATTCCTGGTGTAAATCTTCTGCTTTGTGCAAGATCAGTTTTGGTTATGATGCCGGTCATTATTCCGGGAGAGTATTAAGCTGAAATTAGCTCCATATTAAACAAAAGGAAGTAGCTGCTAAGCAGGTAGATAAGATACTTTAAAATCAATAATGGAAAATCAATATGGAACCTTTCATCAAAAAATTCAGTGAAATCGGGCTGCTGGATATCGCCGAGGTTGGTGGTAAAAATGCTTCCATCGGAGAAATGTTTACCCATTTGGTGCCCATGGGCATACAAGTTCCGGATGGTTTTGCTGTTACCGCTGCAGCCTATCAATATTTTTTAAAAAAGAATGAACTGGAACAACCTTTGCAAAAAATACTTCAGAGTCTCGACAGGGATAATTTTACCAATCTTTCCCAGGTAGGTGCCAAAGCCAGAAAACTGATGACGGATGCACAAGTTCCCCAGGATCTCCAAATGGCCATTATTGACGCATATGATTATTTGTTTAGTTTTTCCGAACCGGCTGTAGCTGTTCGTAGCAGTGCTACTGCGGAGGATCTTCCGGATGCCAGTTTTGCTGGGCAGCATGAATCTTATTTAAATATTCAGGGACACGGGGCTGTAATTCACGCTGTACAACAATGCTTTGTATCGTTGTACACTGATCGTGCTATTAAATACCGGGAAGATAAGGGGTTTGATTACGCTAAAGTTTTTCTTTCTGTGGGTATTCAGCAAATGGTACGCTCTGACCTTGGCTGCTCGGGCGTAGGCTTCACCCTCGAACCGGAATCAGGGTTTCGCGATGTGGTGCACCTTGCCGGGGTTTGGGGGTTAGGCGAAAATATGGTGCAGGGTACGGTTATCCCGGATGAGTTTGTAGTATTTAAGCCCACCTTGAAAAAAAATAAGCAAGCGATTATACAGAAAAAATTGGGCAGTAAAAGCAAAATGCTGGTATATACCCAGGGCGGGAATGATAAGCATACAACTATCAATAAGGATACGGCCTGGGAATTGAGGGGCGAGTTTGTACTGAATGATATGGAAATTGAAAAACTGGCCCGCTGGGCCATGATCATCGAAGAACACTACCAAAAACCGATGGACTTTGAATGGGCGAAAGACGGACAGAACCATCAGCTTTACATCATCCAGGCAAGACCAGAAACCGTACACAGCCAACAAAAGAAGCTGCAGATCAAAACTTGTCGTATTTCAGAAAAGGGCGAAACGATAACAACAGGGGCTGCAGTGGGACACCATATCACCAGTGGTTTTGCACGCTTGCTAAGCTCTCCTGACGAAGCCGGCAAACTTAATGAGGGCGACATTCTCGTTACCGACACTACCAGCCCGGATTGGGATCCTATACTCAAAAAAGTAGCCGGTATTGTCACCAACAAAGGTGGCAGAACCAGTCATGCGGCCATCATTGCCAGGGAATTAGGTGCAGTTGCTATTGTAGGTACTGAAAATGGCACGGTTAAAATCAAAGACGGAGAAGAGATTACCCTGTGCTGTACAGAGGGTAAAACCGGAACCGTTTACCGTGGTAAAATGAATTGGAAAGAAACCCTTACTGATGTTAAAGCAATCCATTTGCCTGAACACCCGAAGGCACAGTTAATTGTGGGGGATCCTGATCAGGCATTTCAACTGGCTTTTTATCCTAACCATGGCGTTGGGCTTATGAGGCTGGAGTTTATCATTACCCATTCTGTTAAGGTGCACCCTATGGCGCTGGTCAATTTTGATCAGGTTATTAACGAAACAGACCGGCTGAAAATCGAGAACCTCACTCATAGGTATTTGCATAAAACCGATTATTTTATTGATCAGTTGGCGCAGGGTGTAGCCACCATTGCGGCAGCTTTTTACCCAAAAGAGGTCATCGTTAGGATGAGCGATTTTAAGAGTAATGAATATGCCGGCCTTATTGGCGGCAGGTACTTTGAACCGGAAGAAGAAAATCCTATGATAGGGTTCAGGGGGGCTTCCCGTTATACGCACGAACGTTACCGGGAAGGATTTCGTTTGGAGTGTGAGGCCATGAAAAGGGTAAGGGACGATATGGGCCTCACAAATGTTAAACTTATGGTTCCGTTCTGCCGAACAGTTGAGGAGGGTAAAAAGGTTATAGCTGAAATGCAAAAGCACGGATTAATAAAGGGGGATAACGAACTGGAGATTTTTGTTATGGCCGAAATTCCAAGTAACGTTTTGCTCGCTGAAGAATTTGCCGCTGTTTTTGATGGTTTTTCAATCGGTTCCAACGATCTGACCCAATTAACACTCGGTATTGACAGAGACTCTGCCCTGATTTCCGATTTATTTGACGAGCAGAATGCCGCCAGCAAGAAGTTGATTGTTTTGATGATTGAAAAGGCAAATAAATTGAAGCGAAAAGTAGGACTTTGCGGACAGGCACCAAGTGACTCCAAAGAGTTTACCAGGCTAATTGTTACCGCAGGTATCGACAGCATTTCGTTTAACCCGGATGCGCTCATCAATGGTATTAATAATATTAATGAAACGCTTTCGTCTCCAATCAAGTCTACAAAAACAGGCTATCCGCCGGTTGATGTTAAAAAAGCATCAAAACATGTAAAGGGTACAGCTTAACCGGAATGACTTAGATATAGTATCGTACGCCGGCGATCACTATAAAACTAATTATACTTGAGGAACGGAAAGTCTATCCTTATAGAAGGGTTTGTAATATGACGGACCACCGGTGGGTTGGGCAACTTGTTTGTTGGTACAGATATTTGCTATCCGCTTTCATGACATTGATCATTAACCTATATGATGTTCATCATTCTCCTTCGATAGTTAATACGGTACTTTTAATTAAAATTCAGACCCGTATAGCATGGATAGCTTAGATAAAGTTCATTGGGCTTTTACTGACCGATTACTGGAATTCTTTAAAGAAACCGGTCATGTAGCAAGATTTGCCGGCCATTTTTTTTCTATGGGCCTGAAACCTCGTTTTGAGGTAAAAGAACTTTTGGCACAGTGTTATTTAATTGGTTACAAGTCGCTGCCGCTGATTGGCTTGACCGGATTTATTATGGGCCTCGTATTAACTATGCAATTAAGACCTTCTCTGGTCAGTTACGGGGTCGAATCTGAGTTGCCTGTGATGGTGGGCATAGCTATTGTCCGCGAGATTGGCCCGGTGATCACCGCCCTGATATTTGCAGGTAAAATTGGCAGCAGTATTGGCGCCGAATTAGGCTCGATGAAAGTAACCGAGCAGATTGATGCCATGGAAGTAAGTGGTACTAATCCCTTTAAATATTTAGTAGCCACGCGGGTAGTAGCATCAACCTTAATGTTGCCTATACTTACCATCCTTAGTGATGCAATTTCTTTATTTGGAGCTTATATTGGTGTCAATATCCGTTCAGTCACCAGTATTCGCCTGTTTTACACCCAGGTGTTTGACAGTTTAAACTTTGGTGATCTTACTCCGGCAGTAATCAAAACATTCTTTTTTGGCTTTGCGGTAGGTATTGTAGGTTGTTATAAAGGCTATAATTCCAGTAAAGGTACGCGTGGCGTTGGCAGTTCGGCTAATACAGCCGTTGTGCTGGCTTCTGTATTGATATTCATCATTGACCTGCTGGCCGTTCAACTCACCGACGTTCTTGGACTAAATTAAATGTGATGGAAGCGCCAATCAGATCATCAATAACCGGCAAGGCAACAGGAGTACCTGAAACTGTAATTGAAATTGAACATCTCTGCAAAAGATTCGGGAAAAATGTGGTGCTTAATGATTTTAACCTAAAAGTGTACAAGACTGAAAACCTGGTGGTGCTCGGTAAGTCGGGATCAGGAAAATCTGTTTTGATCAAATGCGTCATCGGACTTTTAAAGCCCGATAGCGGCAAGATCATCGTGCTGGGAAAAAACATACCAGAATTAGATCACGAAAACCTGGATAAGATCAGGACAAAAATTGGTTTTCTTTTTCAGGGGAACGCTCTTTATGATTCGATGACTGTGAGAGAAAATCTTGAATTTTCTCTTCGAAGGCAATGGTTCAGGCTGCCACAAACTGAGGTGGACGATATGGTAAAGGAAGCGCTGGAAAATGTGGGGTTGCCGCATACTGTGGATATGATGCCGGCAGAGCTTTCCGGAGGTATGCTAAAAAGAGTGGCGCTGGCCCGTACACTGATCCTTAAACCAGAAATTATACTGTACGATGAACCAACCACTGGCCTGGACCCTGTAACCGCCAGGGAGATCGACAATCTCATTTTATCCCTGCAGAAAAAATATCATACCGCATCCATCATTATATCTCATGATATGAATTGCGTTAAAAATACAGCCGACCGGGTGGTTTTGCTGCTGGATGGAAAGTGTTATATGGAAGGCGGCTACCATGAACTTGAAGCTTCTGCGGATGAAAATATTAAACAATTTTTTGAATAACACATTATGGTAAACGAGGGAGAAAACAATACCAAATTAGGTGTATTTACATTGGCCGGATTACTGGCGCTGATATTTTCCTTTTATATGATTGGGAAAAACCACAACCTGTTTGGTGGTGGTATTGAAATAAAAGCACGTTTTTCCAATTTGAACGGATTAATAGCCGGGAACAATGTGTTGTATGCCGGAATTCAGGCCGGAACTGTTAAAGACATGCAGTTGCTTAACGATACCTTGATTGAAGTTATCTTGTTGATAGACCCCAAAGTAGGCGCATTTATACATAAAAATGCCATTGCCAGCATTGGAACGGAAGGCCTAATGGGGAATAAAGTTATTAATATTCAACCCGGAACGGGCGGGGACTTAGCGATAAACAAAGGCGATTACCTGCAAACCCGGAAAGCCGTAAATACTGATGCTATGCTACAAACCCTGGATAAGACCAATAATAATATCGCTCTTATTTCAGAAGAATTAAAAAGCACGGTGGGGCGCATTAACGAAAGCAAAATTTTTGAAGTGCTGAATGACAAAGATTTGGGCTCAGAACTTCGGTCTTCTTTAAGCAATGTTCATCAGGCCACAGCGTATGCAAGGGACATGGCTACAAACCTTGATATTATAGTAAAAGGAATCAAGAAGGGAAGGGGCGCTGCCGGACTGTTACTGACCGATACAGCGTTTGCGGGAAACTTAAATAACACAATGCAAAAGATCGGGTTGGTTAGTGACAATGCAAACCAGGCTACCATCCGGTTGAATACATTGATTGAAGGAGTTAAACAGGATCTATCGTCGAAAGATGGTTCCCTGTCCGTCTTGCTCCGTGATTCTGTGCTGGCCGGACAACTAAAACAAACGATGAAAAATATTCAGGATGGTACTGCCGGATTTAATCAGAATATGGAAGCCTTGAAACACAACTTTTTGCTGAGGGGCTATTTCAAAAACCTCGAAAAAAACAAGAAGAAAGACCAGTTTTGAAAGCGGAAATTTTTTTCGATAGAAAAAGCCCAATTAATCCATTGTCAAAACAGCCGCTCCGTTAATTTGGCCCTTTCTTAATTGTTCAATGGCTTCATTGGCTTGCGAAAGGCGAAATAAGGTTGTTTGTGTATGTACAGGGATTGCTTTCAATGCCTCGAAAAAGTCCAGACCATCCTGTCGCGTCAGGTTAGCTACTGACTTTATCGTTCTTTCACCCCAGATGAGGTCATACGAAAAAGCTGGAATCTCGCTCATGTGAATGCCGCCGCAAATGACCTGCCCGGCCTTTGCAACCTGTCCTAAAGCCATAGGAATCAACTCCCCAGCGGGCGCAAATATCATAGCCGCGTCAAGTAATTCCGGGGACGCTTCAGTGCTGTTACCGGCCCACGCGGCTCCTAATTGCCTGGCAAATTGCTGCGCAGCTTCATCGCCGGTGCGGGTAAAAGCAAAAATTCTTTTTCCCTGCGCCCGGGCAATCTGGATGATAATATGCGCCGCGGCGCCGAAACCGTAAATGCCAATATTGATTGCGGACGGGTCAATCATCCGGTACGAGCGATAGCCTATTAGCCCGGCACAGAGTAGGGGTGCAGATGAAGGGGCATTGTAATTTTTGTTGGCGAGTGGAAAACAGTAGCGTGCATCGGCTATGGCATATTCGGCAAAACCACCATCAATAGTATAACCGGTAAATAAGGCATGATCGCAAAGGTTTTCCTTACCTTGTTTGCAGTACCTGCAATGCCCGCAGGTATAACCTAACCAAGGGACCCCGACGATGGTTTTCAATGGCAAAGCATTCAGCCCATTTCCAAATCCGGCTACCTCTGCAATAATTTCATGGCCAGGTATCAGCGGAAGTTTAGGCTGGGCAAGTTCGCCGTCGATGATATGCAGGTCTGTTCTGCAGATACCACAGGCCAGGATCTTCAGCAGAACCTGGCCATCAGCCGGTTTGGGTACCGGCACCCGTTGAAGCGTAAGTGGCTGGCCTGCTTTTTCGAATACCATGGCCTGCATGAACCCGGGAGTTTCCATTTTAACGCAATTAGAGTTTATCTTAACAAACAACATTTGCCGTAGGGATGTTTTAAATTGCCGCTCAGCAACCGGGTGGATATAAACCAGTAATGGAATAGTGGTCGGGTACGGCGATGCCGGTAGCCGGATGAAATGATCATCCGGCAAACCCAGCAGAAAATCTATTTCAATTTTATGAAACTCCTGGTCGGCCAACCTGTATTTAATGTCAAGATATTGTTTGTGAGGTTAGGAACCATGATGTTATTAAGATTGAAACTTGTTTTGCTAAACATCCGAAAATTGCGGATCAGTCAATTTTTACCTCTTTTTTAGCCGTCAGGTCCTTGCCTGATTTTTTAAGATCAATGACCAATAAGCCATCTTTGTACGATGCTTTAATCTTTTCTTCCGTTACGTTTTCAGGCAGACTGAACATACGGGTGAAAGCCGTTTTTGAAAACTCCTTACGGGTGTAGTTTCCTTTTTCTTCTTTTTGCTCATTACTGGTTTCCGCGCTGATGGTTATCAAGCCATTTTCGGTTGAGATCTTAAAATCGTCCTTTTTAAAGCCGGGTGCTGCTACTTCCAGTTCAAAATTATCTTTTGTTTCCCGGATGTTAACTGCTGGTAATTGCTCGCCAGAAAAAAGGGATTTGTCGAAGAACCTGTCGGTGTTCCAAAAATCTTCCATCATTGACCTTAATGAGGGAAAGCCGTTAGTTTTTACTAAAGTTGACATAATAATTTATTTAATGTTTACCGTCCAAATTTCCCCTTATCTATGCAAATAACGATGACCCATATCAGTTCGCAACGTGATGCTCGTCAATAATTTGCTTTCATCGGTGCGCTAATTTTACCTGATAATACATATCAACTATTAAAACCAGTTAATCATGAACAACGAAAATGATGCTCTAAATAATGAGGTTGTTTCTTTACAGTCTTTTGGGGCCGCAGAAACCGTTACAGGATCAAAACACCTGTTGCAAACACCAGATTTGAACATTCTGGTAGATTGTGGCTTATTTCAGGGTATGAAGTCCCTTCGGGAGCGAAACTGGGAAATGCCGCCGGCCGAACTTTCTGCTGTCGATGTGATGATCCTTACCCATGCACATCTTGACCATTGTGGTTATATTCCCCTCTTTGTTAAAAACGGCTATCGGGGTAAAATTTATATGAGCCCACCCACCCGTGACCTGACCGAGCTGATACTGAGGGACAGCGCAAAATTACAGGAAGAGGATGCCGATAAAGCCAATAGACGTGGATATAGTAAACATCGGCCGGCCGAGCCATTGTACAACACAAAAGACGTAGAAACAGCCTTGCAGCATTTTGTAACACTGGAACCTGGACAAACTTTCGGCCTGAATGACCATATATGCTTTAGATTTTTCCCGGCGGGTCATATTTTGGGTGCTTGCTCTCTTGAAATCAATTGTTATGGGAAAACTATTGTGTTTTCCGGTGACCTTGGGCGTTATCATTCAGAATTACTCCCCCCGCCCGTTCATCCGGTTAAGGCTGATTTTGTGATAATGGAATCCACTTACGGAGATCGCCTGCACGGTGCAGATGATCCGGCGGAAGCATTTGCTTTGGCTATCAAGGATACAATTTTTCAGCGTGGTAACCTGCTGATCCCCTGTTTTGCTGTGGGGCGCGCACAGGATGTGATGCATATTTTATGGCGGCTAAAAAATGCCCAAATAATACCTCAAAGTATCCCGGTTTTTCTTGACAGCCCTATGGCAGCTTCAGCCGGTCGGTCTTTGTTGAAATATGCGGATTGGCTAACGCTTCCCCCGGGCGAAGCCGTCCGCATGTTTAGCGGGGTGACCATTAACCAGGATTACAGACTCACGGAAAAAACCATCCGCCAAAAAGGGAGTAAGATTGTGCTTGCTGCAAGTGGGATGCTCACCGGTGGCAGGGTTTTGGAGTACCTTAAACACTACCTCGTGGATGCAAGGAACACCGTCCTGATGATCGGATACCAGGCTGAAGGTACAAGGGGAAGAGCCCTGCTTAACCAGGTGCCGGAAATTAAGATACATGGACAATATTACCCGGTAAAAGCGCGGATTTTGGGGATTGGCGGTTTATCGGCACATGCCGATCAGACCGAATTACTAACCTGGATAAAAGGATTTGAACAAGCTCCAACCGAGGTTTTTCTGGTACATGGTGAGCCCTGCGCGCAAGAGGCATTTCGGGTTAAGCTAAAGGATGAACTTCGCGTTCCTGTAACTATCATGAAAGAAGGCAGACCAAAACTGTTGTTTCGGATAAATCGTAGTGAGTTAAAAGTGCTGCCCCTTTCTGAAATGGCAAAACAACCTCCTGTTAGCCCGGTTGAGGGCTGATGTGAAACAATTCTTTTGTACCACGATCATTTTAATTGACGGGGCATTAGTGCAAAATTTACAGTACAGGATATTCAACAGCAACCATTATGCAAACTATTAGCGCCCTCAATAACAATTCACTGGCAAACCTGGCGGAGCCCTATGCGCAGATGTAATCATGAACGGTAAGTATAATGACCTGATGGTTATGGGTAATCACCGTTTTTATTTTAAGGAAATTATCCGCAACTATATAGAGTATTCTCTCCCCGTTCATATTTCTACGCCATTGCTCATTTCTTCATACTAATCGATCCATGGAAAATAAAGCCGACACCAAAATGAAATTCTGGCAGTTTGATACGAAAATGGCTTATCAACAGTTATCTGCCAATCCCAAGGGCTTATCGGCTCGGGAAGCTGCTATCAGGATGCGGCAATATGGCCCCAACACAATCAGGAATAATTCAAAAACATCCCTTTTCCTATTATTTCTGACACAGTTTAAAAGCCCGGTCACACTGTTATTGATTGCAGCCGCTTTACTTTCTGCGGGTTTAGGTGATGTGACCGATACCTTAATTATTTTGGCCATTGTTCTTATTAGTGGTTTTTTAGGTTTTTGGCAGGAGAAAGGGGCGGCGGACGCTGTTAAGGAGTTATTAAAATTAGTGCAGTTGAGCTGTGATGTGCTGCGGGACGGTCAACTTAAAACCATTCCTGTGGAAGAAGTTGTCCCTGGTGATATAGTCACCTTAAACGCCGGAGATTTTATTCCAGGGGACAGTTTGCTGATAGAATCGCAGGACCTGTTTGTGGATGAAGCTGCATTTACAGGAGAAACCTTTCCGGTTGAAAAGCGTTGCGGCGCTGTTGCTGCCACCGCCCCTATGGCTAAAAGAAGTAACGCCTTGTTTATGGGATCTCACGTGATTAGCGGTAAGGCTAAAGCATTGGTCATCCAAACAGGCGTAACAACAGAATTCGGAAAAATATCCGCAGAACTAATGAGCAGAACGCCTGAAACCGATTTTGAAAAAGGGATAAGAAAATTCGGCTACATGTTAATGGAATTAACCCTGCTACTTGTTATTATCATATTCGCCGCCAACGTACTGCTTCATAAGCCTGTACTCGATTCTTTTTTATTTTCATTGGCATTGGCTGTAGGGCTTACGCCGCAATTGTTGCCAGCCATTATCAGTGTGAATTTAGCTGCCGGGGCAAGAAGAATGGCCCGACAGCAGGTAATAGTCAAACGCCTGTCTTCAATCGAGAATTTCGGAAGCATGAACATCTTATGCACCGATAAGACCGGGACTATTACAGAAGGAAAGGTAACCCTTGGAGACAGCCTCGATTACAATGGCAGGCATAGCGACAAGGTATTGCAGTATGCCTGGCTTAATGCGGTTATGCAGCAGGGTTTTCACAATCCCATTGACGAGGCAATCTGCACTGCAAATGCCGGAACGGTAAACAACTATAGCTTGCTGACGGAAATTCCGTATGATTTTATCAGAAAAAGACTGACGGTTCAGGTTGAAAATGACACCTGTAATATGGCAGTAACGAAAGGTGCTGTACAAGGTATTTTGGCCTTATGTGACCAGGTGGAGACGGACGACGGAAAACTGGCGGACATCCGGGAGATGGAAACGATACTTAATGAGCAATATGGCCGGTTAAGCGAAGCCGGTTTCAGGACGCTGGGTGTTGCCTACAAACCCGTTGACGGTACACATATTATTACAAAAGACGATGAGCGGGGCATGATCTTTTTAGGTTTTATTACGCTGTTTGATCCGCCCAAAGAGGGGATTTATGAAACAATTAGAAAGCTCGATACACTTGGAGTCAGGCTGAAAATGATTACCGGCGATAACGAGCTGATAGCGAAAAGCCTGGCGCTGCGGATTGGGATCGGGCAACCTAAAGTGCTCACGGGGGCTTCTATTCAAAGAATGAGCAATTTGGCGCTTGGCCACCATGCACCGCTAACAGATATATTTGCGGAAGTGGAGCCCAACCAGAAAGAAAGGATTATTATGGTTTTGAAGAGAGCCGGTCATGTAGTGGGCTTTATGGGAGATGGCATCAATGACGCCCCGGCGCTGCATGCTGCGGATGTAGGTATTTCTGTTAATACGGCCGTAGATGTGGCTAAAGAAGCCGCTGATATTGTATTGCTTAGCCGGGACCTGAACGTGTTGCTGGAAGGGGTACTGGAGGGGCGCAAAACGTTTGCCAATACAATGAAATACATTTTTATGGCCACCAGCGCCAATTTTGGCAATATGTTCAGTATGGCAGGCGCATCTTTGTTTTTGCCTTTTTTGCCGCTATTGCCAAAACAGGTACTGCTCACGAACCTGTTAACAGATTTTCCCGAGATGGCGATTGCGACTGATCGCGTAGACGACATCAATATCCAAACGCCGCAGCGATGGGATATGCAGTTTATACGGCGTTTCATGATCACTTTTGGCCTGTTAAGCTCGGTTTATGATTACCTGACCTTTGGTGTCTTATTACTCATCATCCATGCCAATGAAAAAACGTTTCAAACCGGTTGGTTCACCGAATCCGTGATTTCGGCGATTTTAATTGTACTGATTGTCCGCACACGCCTGCCGTTCTTTAAAAGCCTGCCCGGGAAGTATCTGGCAACAGCAACAATAGTTATCCTTGTGGTGATATTAACCTTGCCTTTAACGCCAATAGCTGCCTGGTTTGGCTTTGTTCAGTTGTCCTTCACATTTTATGGCTGGATGTTGTTGATTATCTTCTGCTATATGTTTAGCGCCGAACTCGCTAAATACTGGTTTTATAGGGGGACATTTCGTCTTTTGAAAAAAACGCTTTAACATAATATAACGGCGGACATAATTGTGATTACTATTATCCCCTATACTAACTGGTATCATGTTAGTTTTTATTAATCTATAGGTTATTTGAGCGAATATCTACATCTTTTATTTGTTACTCATCAAAAGTTAAAATTATGGAAATATACGCATCACCTAATCAAAACTGCTCTCTGTCCGATTGTTCCGCCGGGAGTTGTTTCGCACTCCTTGCATAAAATAGTATTCGCTATCGATTTCGAAAAGGAGAGTTGAAGGTTATCATCTGGCGAAGGTAAGTACCACCTATTGGGTTTTAGGACAGGTATCGCCCATCATAACGCCGGGGGCGGAAAGACCCAGATCATGGTCCCAGAAACGATATTTCAATCCAGATAACAGAATTGCAAAGCGCGTACGTTTTGTCAAATACTTAAGAGAACTCATCCGATAGAATACATCCTTGCTGTTCTTCTCTTTGTGACGTCGCCAACAAGGGTGATCTGAATCAGTTTCTACGCTGACGACCGACATTGGCTGACAGTATCCAATCATTTAGTTTTGACAAAAGCACGTTCATGAAAAAGTTTTTCCTGCTTCTGATGGGGATATTTCCCGCCGGTTTGTATGCGCAGACACCCGCGCCGATTGTTGATTTGAGTTATGCGGCCGCCAAAGCGCTGCCTGCAGTTGTACGTGTGCAGGCTTTCTTGTCTGATAGTTTATTAAGTATCCATCCAGACCTTATAAACAAAATGGGGATCAAGACTCCCCGGTCTGGCAGCGGTATACTGGCAAATGCTGCCTCGGGCGTGCTGGTTAGTACTGACGGTTATATTATGACCAACGCGCATGTGGTTGCAGGAGTGGACAGTATAACCGTTGTTTTGCCTGACCGCAGGGCTTACCATGCAGCGTTGATTGGTACAGACGATCTTGCTGACCTTGCGCTATTAAAGATTGCGGCAAACGATTTGCCGTTCCTGGAGTTAGGTGACCCGGGGCTGGTTCGGATTGGCGACCCAGTGCTGGCGGTGGGAAATCCGCTTGAACTGAGTTCTACGGTTACCGCAGGGATCCTGAGCGCCCGTTTTAGAAGCCTGGACAGTCAACCCGACGCATCTTTGGTGAATTCTTACCTGCAATCGGATGCGGCCAGTAATGAAGGCATGAGCGGAAGCGCTTTGGTAGACCGTAGTGCTAAGCTGATCGGCATCAATGCTGCTATCATTTCTCCGACCGGTGCTTTTGCGGGTTATGCATTTGCCATTCCGTCCGGGATTGTAAAAAAAGCCTGGAGAGATCTGGTTAGTTACGGCAAGGTACGTCACGCTTACCTGGATATCGCTTGTAGTGATATGGATGCGGAAAACGCCAGACGTCTGCGCACCAAAAATATAAGCGGTGTTTTAATAGACAGCGTGCAAAGGGGAGGAGCTGGGGAGCGTGCCGGATTGCGAAGAGATGATATCCTGCTCGGGATTGACAAGCAGCGGCTTAATAATACTGCCCAGCTAAGAGAACTGCTGGCACAGCGAACGCCTGGTGAACAAGCGTTAGTTGTTATAGAAAGAGATGGCGGCGAATTGCAATTGGCGGCAGTGCTCTCTCCTGGAAATGGCGGGCACACAGAGGTTCGCAGCCGCGTGCAAAAAGCATGGCCGGTGATACTGACGGTTCACAAGCATTAACTCATCATATGCAGCAGGTGACAGGAAACGTAGTATGGCCCATAAACGTTGACAAGGTGAATATCAAAATCCGGACAGTACTTTTCAAGCTCATCCTCAATTCTTCCCTTTTTCATGGCGACGGTTTTAATTGATTTTTGTGCGTAACTTATTCCACAAATTATGAAAACGGTCATTCCTGGTCGGTTTTTGTCTGATATATTTTCGCCGGATACAAACCACTGGATTTTCGATCAAACCAGGATATGACCAGCATCACTTTCCGGGCTGCTGCCGGTCATTCCGGGTTCGGGAAGTCCGCCGTATTCTTGTGTATGAAAAATCATGTTAATATCAAACATATCAAGAACCTGAATAACGACGGTTTGAGAGGTATCTCCTTTTATAAACAGGAGCTGGGTATCATGCAGGAAAGACTGCAAGAGATTGCTGCCGACAATACGGCGCGCGAAGTACAGGAAAACGTAGAACATTTTCAAAACCGGTTTCTGATTCATGGAAATTACCTGGATGAATTAAAGCATGACATCCATGGCAATGACCAGGACATCGAGGCCGAGTTGCTGCGTACGGGTACTACGGTTTCCGAAAGCGTTGCCACCGAACATACCCGGATCCATGAGCGTTATCTCAACGAGGAAAGAATGTTCAACGATCTGCGTCATGAATTTAACCGCCTGGCGGCAAAATGGATGTGAAAAATATTTAGGCAAAATTTACCGAAGTTTCATGATGGGCAAATGGATATTCGCTCATTACGAAACTTTTGGAAATTGGGTGGCCGTAGTGACCATGGCATTGAATACGTCGGATGTGATATAACCCTGCTCATTCAATTTATTGGTTTGCGAAATCCTTTGATGTATCGCACCGATTGCTGTCGTATCTCGGTTTGACGCCGGTCACATTCAAATATGAGCGATATCAGTAATCCGTTTGGGTATTTATTGTTACTTACAGTGGATTTTTAATAGCTCTTTGGACGCAAATTTACCATCAATGAAGCAGACTATTTACTATATACTTCTGTTTTTCCTAATCAGTTCATGCTCGGATCCGCAAGATCATACTAAAGCGGCGATCAGTGATATTACCGTGTCTTTATATGCTTCAGCAAACGTAAAAGCAAAAGATCAGTACACCGTGGTATCAACTGTACCGGGCATTATCGCCAAAGTTAACGTACAACCTGGCGACCTGGTTAAACAGGGCGATGTCTTGTTTATATTAGAAAATAAAGAGGCTACATTAAATGCCGAAAATGCACTCCAGCACTTAAACTTCGCATCATCAAATGATCAAAAAAATTCCGGGCAGTTGCAGGAGGCTTTGTATGCTGTACAAGCCGCTAAAGAAAAATATCAGCTCGATTCCACTTTTTATTATCGGCAGGAGAATTTGTGGAAGCAAAATATTGGCACCAGGGCAGAATTGGATCAGCGCGATTTGGCATTTCGTACCTCAAAAATAAATTATGCTTCAACGGTTAAAAGTTTGGAGCAATTGAAAAAGCAGCTAAAAAATGATTTGTACCTATCCAAAATAAATTATAACATCAGCCGAAAGCGCCAAACAGACTATTTAATTAAAAGTGAAATTGACGGAAAAATATTTGACGTAATTCAAAATAAAGGTGAGCTGATCACATCACAGACACCATTGGCTGTTTTGGGAAAACCAGATTTGTTTTACTTAGAAATGAATGTTGATGAGCATGACATCACGGGGGTAAAATTAGGTCAGCAGGTAGAAATTACTATGAATAGTTATAAAGGTCGTTTATTTCAGGGACGGGTTAGTAAAATTTATCCTATTATGGACCAGCGTTCACGAACTTTTAAGGTGGAAGCTTTGTTTTCAAATCCTCCCGGGAAGCTGTACCCCAATTTAACCGCAGAGGTGAATATTATTGTAAGGGTAGCAAAAAACGCAATTCTAATTCCCAGGAATTATTTAGATAAGAATAATAACGTATGGTTGTCGGGGCATACTAAGAAGAAAGTGGTTACCGGGGTGCAAGATGAAAAAAACATCGAGATACTACGGGGCCTGGATACCTTGCAAACAATTTATAAACCCAAATAAATGAAAACAGGTTTACTTCTGACTATTGCATTGGCATTGTTAAAAGCACGGTTAAAACAATCGGTTGTGGCTGCTGCCGGCGTTACCTTCGGCATTGCTATGTTTATAGCCCTTATTAGTTTTATGACCGGATTAAATAAAATGTTAGACAGTTTGGTTATTAACCGCACTCCGCACATCAGGCTATACAATGCAATTGCACCGTCAAAAATACAACCGGTTAATATGGCTGCCGAATTTGGGGCGTTCAGGAACTTTATTCAATCGGTAAAGCCGAAAGACGACGGAAAACAAATTTATAACGCGATGCGCATAATTAAAGCCATCCGTGCGGATGAGCGTGTTATTGATGTTGCACCTAAAATAAGTACTTCTGTTTTTTTTAACAGCGGGACTATTCAGATATCGGGTATTGTTGACGGGATAGATGCTGACCTGGAGCAGAAGCTATTTAATTTAAACGACAACGTTATCGAAGGTAATATCAGTGATCTTAGCGTTGTCAGCAACAGTATAATCATTGGAAAAGGGCTTGCAGACAAATTGATCTTGAACATAGGCGACATGGTAAGGGTTACAACTGCCGACGGTGAAATGTCGATGCTGAAAATAATAGGAGTAGTTCAGTTCGGAATAGCCGAAGTAGATGATGTGCAAAGTTTCACCTCGGTACAAACCGCTCAAAAACTGCAGGGTAAAGCAGCCGGCTACATTACCGATATACAAGTCAAATTAAAAAATATAGCATTTGCTCCAGCCGTTTCAAAAGAATACGCCAGGTTATTTGGCGTAAATGCTATTGATATACAAACAGCAAATGCCCAGTTTGAAACAGGTACCAGTGTACGGAACACCATCGCTTATAGCGTAAGCGTCGCTTTGTTAATTGTTGCCGGTTTTGGAATATATAATATTTTGAACATGCTGATCTATGAAAAAATGGATACCATCGCCATTTTAAAAGCCACCGGGTTTTCGGGAAAGGATGTTAAAGCAATTTTTATCCAATTATCAATGACACTTGGTGTTGTGGGCGGTGTTTTTGGTGTATTATTAGGTTATTGCATGTCGCTTATTATCAGTCATATTCCGTTCAAAACCACGGCTTTGCCTACCATCAAAACGTATCCTGTAAATTTTGAGCTTATATATTACGTTATTGGCGTAGGCTTTGCCCTTATTACCACTTACTTTGCCGGCTTGTTACCGGCCCGCAAAGCGGCAAAAATTGATCCTGTTGGCATAATAAGAGGAAAATGATAGAAACACCGGTTCTGCAGGCGATTGCTGTAAATAAATATTTTACAGACCCTGTTCGTTTTCGCGTTTTAAATGACGTCAGCTTTAGTATCGAAAAGGGAAGCTTTGTATCGGTTACGGGTAAATCTGGCTGTGGAAAATCAACTTTACTTTATATTCTTTCCACAATGGATACCGATTACGAGGGCGAGGTGTTGTTGGATAATGAGCCGCTGCACCAAAAAAATGCTACTGAATTGGCGAATGTCCGTAACCAAAAGATCGGATTTGTATTTCAATTTCATTACCTGATTGAAGAGTTTAATGTATTAAAAAATGTGATGTTGCCTGCTATGAAACTGGGTAAGTATGCTTATGAAGAGATAGAACAAAAGGCTATGCAGCATTTAAAAACATTAGGAATAGCAGATCAGGCGCTAAAAAAGGCCAATCAACTCAGTGGCGGACAGAAGCAACGTGTGGCCATTGCAAGGGCTCTTATCAACGATCCGTTAATTGTTATGGCTGATGAACCCACAGGAAACCTGGATAAAAAAAACACAGATATCGTTTTTGATATTTTTAAAGAAATTTGCATGACAAATAAACAAACCATCCTGGTGGTAACCCATGACCCTGACTTTGCTAACCGGGCTGATAGAATCATTCAGATGGAGGATGGGGAAATTGTGTCATAAAACAGAATGCGATAATACCTGTTTTATAAGAAAGGCACTACAATATTTTGAATAGATTATGTTTTTTTAATATTGGAAAGTAAGGCTGGATTTTGCAATGTGTTATTGCGGAGAGGGAGGGACTCAGCCTCCGGAACTCTTAACTGTACACCTAATTTTAAATCAGGCGTATTCGATCACTTTGACAGCTCTCAGTAGGTTATAAAAGCAAAAATCCCGCTTTAGCGGGACTGTTTTTATTCAGCGGAGAGCTAGGGATTTGTTTTTAACCCTAATTTTGTGCTCTTATTTGATGTCTTGAATGGTTTTCAATTTCGTACTCACCGAATCACTCACCACTTTTTTATTTATAAGTAAATAGCTGTAAATGTTATTTTCAAATATACGAAAAAGGGAAAAAACAATTCTTTTTTATTCATGGAAACGTCCGTTCGATTTCTTATGATTTAAGCTCCTCTAGCCGGAGGCAATCAATAATATATTAACTTCCGTCCTTAAATCAGTAAACTGTTTTTTAGAAACCATTAAAGTACCTAAAACCGGAGGAACGCAATAATAAATGTTAAACCCACCCCATATTCTGGATTTGATGTAAATTTCTCGAGAATTTAATGTTATCTCACATTCACCAATGATTTAATTTTAACTTCAGGATGTTTAATTGCATAATCGTCGACAGGTTTTTGGGTAAAAATCGCGCTGCTGGCAGTAACCAAATTACATTAGGCCTTTATGTATTATTTGAGCCAGCCAGGTTATTTTGCTTTCAAATTGCGGAAACCTGCCGAAAAGAATGATTTCCTGATCAAAGCTCTTGAAAACCGTTTGTAGGGTCTCTGCCAGAAACTGGCTGTCTTCCTCGTTTAGTTCAGCTATTTCCTTATTTTCCATAGCCCATTTGATCATGAGTTTCACGGCTAAAATCTCTTCTTCAGACATAATGCGGGACTGCATGATCAGCAGAGAGGGCTCCTGCCTCATGTCTTCTATAACCAACTTGTATTTTAAAACCAGTTCGCGCAGGCGTTTGATTTTTACCTCGTTAAATGATTCTAAATTAGCTGAAAAAGAACGCCGTTTGCTTATCGTGGCTTTACTTTCCTCCAGGCATTGGGAAAACATTTTGTGACATAGGGCGGCGAGCAATTCCGTTTTATTCTTAAAATAATGATAAAGCGTGCTTCGGCCTTTCTTGCATTCATTTGATATATCCTGCATAGATACCCTTACAAAGCCGTAACGCTGAAATACCGTATCGGCCGCCGCGATGATCTCTTCCCTTATGCTGTCGTTTTGATCTGCTTTCATGATTCGACAAAAATACAAATTTTGTTGGTGGCTTTTTTGTCATTAATAAGTTGCAGGATCATGCAAGATTAATAATATGACACAATTATTAAAAAATCACAAAAACAAATAATGTATAATTGTCGAAAATATTTAATCGGGGGTCAATGCGGCATATCGGGCTAAATTTTAACTTTTAAAGCCTGTGTAAGCTCTCTTTTAGATTAATAAACAGTGAAATAACAATCGACAAAAATACAAATAATGTTCAATTTAATTATATGAAAACCAAACTTACACTTGCGGGAGCAATGATAGCCGCTATCTGGATTTCCGGCTGCTCAGGCAAAAAAGAGCAAAAGAACGGCCCGGATACCTTAGCGGTAAACGTATTTAATCTAAGTGCAGATTCCCTCTCAACCAGTGACCGGATCGTTTACGATGGCACGCTTGAAGCCGAAAAGACAATTGATTTAAGCTTCCAGGTTTCAGGAACCATCCTGTCTTTCCCGGTACTAACCGGCGATTATGTAAAAAAAGGACAACTGGTAGGTGTAATAGATGAAACAGTATACCGTAACCAATATAACGCACAGCTGGCGCAGGCTAAACTTGCCGAAGAAAATTATACCCGCATCAACGATGTATTTAAAAAAGGCAGTGTTGCCGAAATAAAAATGCTGGAGGCCAAATCAAATTATGAACAGGCAACCTCTGCTGCCCGGGCAACTTACCAGAATATAGCCCACACCCATCTTTATGCACCGGCAAGCGGGTATATTGGTGAAAAAAAAGCCGAAGCAGGAGCTGTTGCTAACCCCGGGCAGCCTGTTTTGCAGCTGCTGGATACCCATTCGGTGAAAGTGCTGGTTGCAGTGCCCGAGAGTGAAATCAATCACTATAAAGCCGGAACGCCGGCTATGGTAAAAATCGATGCGTTGGGGAATCAGTCTTTGCAGGGCAAGGTATCCGAAGTTGGCGTTTTAGCGCTTAGCGGCAGTGCCAATTATAACCTTAAAATATCGCTGGCCAATAATGATTTAAAGTTAAGGCCCGGCATGCTTTGTAAAGTGGTGTTTAACAAAACCACCGGTAATGTCGCCTCATCCAATGATGTTAAAGAAGTTATTGTTCCGGTGCAATCCGTCCAGGTGGATGAAAAAGGGGCCAGCTTTCTCTATGTAATGAGCGCAGCACATAAGGCAGTGCGGAAAGCAATAACCACCGGCCAGCTTTACAGTAATGGCATCGCCATCCGTTCAGGTCTCGCCGGAAATGAGCAGGTGATCACCTCCGGGTATCAGAAGCTTGCTGATCAAACCCCTGTCATCGTCAATAAATAACAGCAGATCATGAAAAAGAAAGGTAATTTAATTGAATGGGCAATGGAATACCATGTATTTCCGCTTGCCCTGTCTGCTATATTTTTTATACTCGGTATCACAGCCCTTTTCAACATGCCGCGAAACGAATTTCCTGATTTTACCATTAGGCAGGGGTTGATCATTGGGCAATACCCTGGGGCTTCATCAAAACAGGTAGAAGAGCAACTGACTAAAAAAGTAGAAGAATACTTATTCAGCAACAACGAGGTCAACAAGAAAAAAACCTACTCCTATTCACGTGATGGCGTAATGTATGTGTTTGTTGAGGTCGCTGACAATTTAAATGCTATCCAGACCAAAGCATTCTGGAATAAAATCAAAAACGGCATGCTCATTTTGCAGAGCCAGTTACCCAAAGAGGTTAAGGGTTTTTATATCGACAGTGAGTTTGGCAACACATCAGCCATGCTGATGGCTGTTGAATCGAAAACCAGGCCGTATAAGGAGCTACTCCGTAACGTCGAAGATATCGAGGCCGAACTCAGGCAAGTGCAGGATGTCGCCAAGATCTCGCACACCGGGAACCTGAATGAGCAGATTACAGTTTATGTGGACAACAATAAGCTGCTGCAAAAAGGCGTATCTGTGAACAATATTATGCAGATACTGCAAAATGAAGGCGCAATAAATTCCACCGGTAAGGAAGAAGGTGAAGTGGTTGATCAGCCTATCCACCTCAGTACGTTCTATAAAACGGAAGCAGAACTGGCAGAACAGATCATCAGGCAGGATGCCAGCGGCAATTCGGTACGCCTGCGCGATGTGGCTACGCTGAAACGGGAATACGACGAGCCCGACAGTTATGTCACCTCAAACGGCACCAAATCAATCGTGATATCGCTGGAGATGATCACCGGTAAAAACATTGTGCAGTTTGGTAAAGAACTGGAGGAACGTATCGACAAGGTGAGCAAGCATCTGCCATCGGATATCCAGCTGGTTAAACTGGCAGATCAACCACAGGTTGTGGATGATTCGATCAGCCACTTTATGAAGGAGTTTGCTTTCGCGCTTATCGGCGTGGTATGCGTTGCCTTGCTTTTGCTGCCCTTTCGGGTTGCAGCTGTTGCAGCAGCCACCATACCTATTACCATAGCAGCAACGCTGGCCATTATGTATATGGTTGGTATAGAACTCGACACGGTAACACTCGCGGCCTTAATTGTGGTACTGGGGATTGTGGTAGATGACCCGATTGTGGTGATTGATAACCATGTGGAAAAGCTGGATCATGGCATGTCGGTTTGGGAAGCTGCAAAAAGCAGCGCGCAGGAATTGTTCCCTTCCGTATTCACAGCTACGCTGGCCATATCAGCCACTTTCGTTCCGCTGGCTTTTTTCATGACCGGCGTATCCAAAGATTTTATCAGGCTTTTCCCGGTAACTATCATGATCGCGCTCACCTTATCACTGATCATCTCCATGTTGCTGGTGCCGTTTTTCAATACCATCTTTATCAAAAAAGGTTTATTGCATGGCAAGGATGATAAAAAAAGGTCATTTCTGGACCGGCTGCAGGATTTCTTCAACAGCCATATCGGTAACTCCATGAAACACTACAAGCTGACCGTGTTTTTTGGCATCATGGCGGTGGTCGTCGGGATTGCTATTATGGGGGTGTTGCCCCAGCAGTTGTTTCCTAAAGTGGAACGTAACCAGTTCGCGATGGAAATCTATCTTCCTTCAGGGTATAACCTGTCACAAACCGACAGCGTTGTCAAAGGCATGGAGCGGATATTAAAGCAGGACAAACGCATCGTTACGTATACCAGCTTCATTGGCAGCAGTTCGCCGCGTTTTCACTCCGTATATGCCCCTAATCTTCCGGCAAAGAATTATGCACAAATATTGATTAAAACAGAATCTGAGGAGGCTACCGCCGAGGTTATTGTGGATTATCAGCACAAGTACAGTAACCTGTTTCCGTCTGCCTATGTCCGTATGAAACAATTGAATATGATCAATGCGCTTGCGCCGATTGAGGTCAGGATCAGCGGAAACGACATCTCGGCCCTGAAACAAGTTGCAGGGCAGGTTTTAGCCATTGGCAAAACCCATAAACAGGTGACCTGGGCCAGAACAGATTACAATGAAATGCAGCCAACCCTGCAGGTTGATGTAAAAACCGCAGAAGCGGCGCGGCTCGGGCTGAGCAAAGGCGATATTGCCAATGCGGTATCAATGCACTCGGAAGGTATTACCGCTACCCAGGTTTGGGAAAACACGTATCCGGTGGATGTCAAGATCAAATCTCCAAAAGCTGCCAGGAGCAGTTTGTCAGATTTGCGGGACCTCAATATCGTTTCGCCCCAAACAAAATCGGTTATACCGCTAAGGCAGGTGGCCGATGTCAACTCAGCGTGGGAAGATGGCCAAATTACACGCAGGAATAGCGTACGTACACTGACCGTCCGGATGGACGTAAGCCAGGATGCCGTAGCTAACAGTGTTTTATTAGACCTGCAACCTGCCATTGAAAAAATTAAGCTGCCGCAGGGCGTGGAGATCCGTTACGGAGGAGAATTTGAGTTACAGGGCGAAAATCAGGGGCCCATGGGCATTGCTTTAGGTGTAAGTATCATATTGATCTTCCTGATCCTGCTTTGGCACTTTAAGCATCTTAAACATGCACTTTTAAGCATAACCACGATGCCGTTAAGTATACTCGGCGCCTCATTCGGCCTGCTGGTTGCGGGATATCCGTTTGGATTTACTTCATTTCTTGGCTTGCTTGCCCTTTGCGGTATTGTGGTTCGTAACGGCATCATCCTGATAGACTTTGCCGAGGAATTGCGGAAACACGAGGGTAAATCTGTATTCGAAGCCGCAATGCTATCCGCAGAACGCCGGATGCGGCCGATTTTTTTAACCTCCTCTGCCGCAGCCGTCGGTGTAATACCGATGGTGGTCAGCAGGTCTTCGCTTTGGGGCCCGCTTGGTACCGTGATCTGCTTCGGTTTGCTGGTTTCCATGCTACTGACCCTGTTCGTATTACCAACGCTGTACTGGCTGTTCTTTCGTAAGGAGGATCAAAATAAGCCGGTAAGCACAACACCGGAACCTGTAACCGCATAAGTCCATGATCATGAAAACATTCCTATTATCAATATTCACTTTTACATGTCTGCAGGCTGGTGGCCAGCAGCATATCCTATCCTTACAGGAAAGCAAGCGGGCCGCCATTGCCTACAGTTACGCTTTAAAAAATGGTGAGCTGAGGATAAATTCAGCAAAAACAGATGTAGCCGCAGCTAAGTCTGATTATCTCCCTTCGGTTAGCGCAACAGGGCTGGGTTTATTCGGGTTCAAAGATTTCGTATCCGCGGCGCCGCCATTATTAGAAAAAGGCATCAATAACTTTTATCTGTTCGGCGTAACCGGCACAGAATCCCTTTATGCCGGCGGTAAAATTAAAACGGGTAACCAGTTAGCGGCATTGCAGCTACAGGTCAGCCAGATCAGGAAAAAACAATCAGTTGATTCTGTGATACTGCTTACCGAGCAAAAATACTGGAACCTGGTAAACATACAGGAACAGCAGAAGACCATACTGGTAAATGAAGCATTGCTTAACGCCGTACTGAAGACGCAAAAAGACATGCTGGCTTCAGGTCTGATTGCCCGGAATGATCTGCTCAAAGTAAAAGTTCAGCTTAGCCAGTTGCTGGTTAACAAAAGCAAGCTGCAGAACGGCCGCCGGGTGGCCCTGCTGGATTTTTCTATGTATACCGGTATTGCCTTTGATTCGCTCATGGTGATGCAGGACACACTTAATAAAAACAGTACCCCGGTATTACCCGCCTTGCAGCCCGACACCAACCTGGACCGTAATGCCAATTACCAGTTGTTAACCAAGCGTGTAGCAGGTGAAAAACTACAGACCCGGTTAGCAGGGGCCGACAATTTGCCAAGCCTGGCAGTCGGTTTGAGCGCATCGCAGACCGGATCGATCAACAGTGGGATCGGGAGCAACTTTGCACCGGCCAGTTTTGTTACCCTGAGTATTCCCATCTCCGGCGGTTTATGGGGCCGGGGTAAGCAAAAGATGCAGAAGCAAAGGATCAACGAGCAAATAGCTCAAAACGATTTCCGCGACGGACAAAACCAGCTGAGAGTAGGCATTATACGCTATTGGTACGATATACAGGACCAGCTTACACAAATCAGCTATGCAAAAGACAACCTGGAACAGGCTACCGAAAATCTGAAAGTTAACCAGGATAATTACAAGGCAGGGTTAGCTACCATTTCTGAGGTGCTGGATGCCCAGGCTGCTTACCAGCAGGCCTCAAGCACCGTTGCTACGGCATTTGCTGATTTTTATGTAAGGTCAGCGGTATATAATTACGTTACTGCGAAAACCGAAAATCAACCCTGACCGGCGGCTTTAAAAGTTAACAAATCAGCAGCCGAAATGGAAAAAAAGAGAAAACGTCTCATTGATACTGCTATTGAGCTTTTTATCAACCATGGTATCATCAGCGTAACGATGGATGAACTGGCGAAGACTGCCGGTATGTCGAAGAAAACCGTCTACCAATGTTTTGCCAATAAAGGAATCCTTGTGGAAGCCGTTGTTGACGAGCTGATAGGACAATCTAAAAATATCATCAGCTTAAATACCAACGCGTCAGATGACCCGGTACAGGAGTTGGTTCTTCAACAAGGGCTTTTTAAACATTTGATCGCCTTAAGGTACCTTTTTAACGACATGATGTTAAAAAGGTACCCGAGGGCTATGAAAGCGTTCCATGAATTCAAAATCAATCACCTCAAGATGGTTATTGAATCAAATTTATCTGATGGCATTGCAATGGGATTGTACCGGCAGGGTTTGGATGTACCTGGCACGGCAGGTATCTATATATCGGTAGCAGACTTTTATCTATTTAATAACACCGTAAGGACCCCGGCTGACATATTTGAAGCGCTCCAGCTATTTATAAACGGAATAATTACCAATGACGGACGTCGTCTTCTCTCGGACCATAATAAAGTAAAAGCAAACGGCTCTGTTTTATAATCTGTTGATAAACAGGCTATCAGGTTGCTTTATGTAAGTTAGCTTTCCGGATCACCATGATTGTCATCTTCATATCATAAGGAATGTAATATACTAAAAAGTCTTTTTTATTAAACTTTTTAGTATATTTTTGTATAGTAAAATCTATAACATGATTACTAAAGCCGAAAGAACAAAGCAATTTATCCTGGAAACAGCAGCTCCTATCTTTAATCAGAAAGGGATATCCGGTGCTAATATAGACGACGTGCTTGCTGCCACGAAACTGACTAAAGGATGTCTTTACGGCCATTTTGAAGGCAAGGAAGACCTGGCCCTGCAGGTTGTTGACCACATGTTGGATACTAACGGCGAAAAAATGTTGCTGACCATCAGCAGGGGTAAAACAGCGAAGGCTAAAGTATTTGCCTTTCTCGATTTTTATAAAGATCCTTTGAATACTTACCTTAAAGGCGGATGTCCTGTATTTAACATTGCCGTGGAATCTGATGATAACTTTCCGGCCATTAAAGAAAAGATAGCCGGTGTTATTCGCCATGGCCAGGAATTGTTTGTTAGTATTTTAAATCAGGGCATTGCCGGAGGTGAATTTTCTGATAAACTTGATCCTGCTGTCTATGCGTTCAAAGCGGTGTCTGCGGTTGAAGGTGCCGTTGTGATGTGCAGGGCGATGAATACAGCAAAACCGATGGCCGGTTTGCTCAGGAGCCTGAAGGCGGAGTTAGAAAGTTATGCGATATAATTTTTTTTAATATAGAATATACTAAAAAGTCTTTTTTGTAAAGTCTCAGGTTGCCTTCGCAATTAGGCATTCAATCCGGCTTCGCAGACATCACGTAGGAAGAATACAAATAATCAAAACGAAATAAAATATACTAAAAAGTATAAAATAGCGATTAAACAACGATGTGTCGGGGTTGCAAACCTGTTTCCTTGTACTATTTAAAATTAAAACAATGAATGACCAAATAATTTTCGAGCCATATAATTTAAATGGCCTTTTACTAAGCAATCGCATGGTGATGGCACCGATGACCCGCAGCCGTTCAGCTAATCCGGGTAATGTGGCTACAGAACTGACGGCACTCTATTATCAGCAGCGCGCTTCGGCCGGTCTGATCATTACCGAAGGAACCTACGTCAGCCGTGACGCTGTCGGGTACCTTAATGTTCCCGGAATCTATACAGAACAACAGGTTGAAGGCTGGAAACTGGTTACAGATGCAGTACATCGGCAGGGTGGGAAGATTTTCGCCCAATTATGGCATGTGGGACGATTATCGCACCCCGACCTGCTTGACGGCGAACTTCCGCTGGCGCCTTCAGCGTTAAATCCTCTGGCCCAGGCATTCACGCCCGAAGGTTTTAAAGATACCGTAGATGCCAGGGAGATGACACTCGGGCAAATCAAAAAGACCATTAATGATTTTAAACAGGCTGCAGCAAACGCGGTGGAAGCGGGTTTCGACGGTGTTGAACTGCATGCAGCCAATGGTTATCTGCTGCACCAGTTTTTCAATCTTTATTCCAATAAACGCCGGGATCAGTACGGCGGTGCCATCAAGAACCGCGCGCGCATATTATTCGACATCCTGGATGAACTGTATACGGTAATCGACATCAGGAAAGTAGGCGTAAGATTAAACCCTTCTCTTCACGGTATCCAGGGTATGATGCTCGACGAGGAAACCATGGCTGTGCACGATTACATCGTTGCCAAATTGAATGAATACGACCTGGCTTACCTCCACCTGACCGAGCCCTTTACCGATGTATCGGGCAATCTCTGGGCTATTGAGGAAGTTGCCAAACATTACCGCCCGCTTTATGACGGCACAATAATTATTAACCGCGGATTTAATAAGGCCACTGCAAGCCAGGTATTGAATGATGGTAATGCCGACCTGGTATCGTTCGGTGTTCCTTTTATTGCCAACCCTGATCTTGTTGAGCGATTTAAAGCAGACGCGCCGCTCAATCAGCCAGATCCATCCACCTTCTATACACCCGGAGAAAAAGGCTATACTGATTATCCGGTCATGGCCGAACAATAAATAGTTTATGAAACAATAAAAAAGCAGAAAAATGAAACCAGCAATTTTAGTTACAGGAGCCTCATCGGGCATTGGGCTGCTTGTTGCCAGCAAGCTACACGAAAATGGCTATCAGGTAATCGGCACAAGCCGGGATCCCCAAAAACACCAGGCAAGATTGCCATTTAAGTTACTGCCGTTGGATCTGAATGACGACCATTCCATAGCATCTTTTGGCAGGCAGCTGTTCAGCCAAATCAAAACTTTAGATGTGCTGATCAACAACGCGGGTTACTTGGTAAACGGCCTTGCAGAAGAAACTCCTATTGAATTAGGCAAGCAGCAGTTTGAGACCAACTTTTGGGGAACCATCAAATTAACAAACGAGTTGCTGCCGTACTTCAGAAGGCAAAAACATGGAAAAATAATTACACTTGGCTCCCTGCTGGGTTTAGTGAGCCTTCCAAATACTGCCTACTATTCGGCTTCAAAACATGCCCTTGAAGGTTATTTTAAGGCACTTCGGTTTGAGTTGAACCAGTTTAACATCAAGGTGGTTATGGTTGAGCCGATCAGTTTTAAAACCAATATCGGCGAAAGTGCAACTGTAGCGAAAGGCACAATTGCAGACTATGATCAGTTCCGGCAACGGGTTCTAGCGTATACCAAAACTGCATTTGATAAGGCACCCGAACCCACGCCCGTTATCGCTACTTTATTGCGGGCAGTGAAGGAAAAAAATCCAACATTTGGTTACCCTGTCGGAAAAGGATCATCGATGGTACTCCTGCTTCAGCATTTCGCCTATAAGTTTTTCGAGAAATCCATTCTGAAATCGATTAACGCTTCAAAATAGAATTAACATCAAAAATTAAAATCATGGAATTAAAAGGAAAAAAGGTATTGATCACAGGTGGTGCATCAGGTATCGGGCTGGAAGCAGCAAAACAATTTTTAGCCAATGGAGCCAGCGTGATCATCACCGGCAGAAACCAGGAAAAATTAGATGAAGCCAGGAAGCTGTATCCGGCAATTACGGCCATTAAAAGTGATGTATCAGACGCAGGTGACGCGCAAAAGCTTTTCAAACAGGTACAGCAACTGGGCGGTATAGATATTTTATACAATAACGCGGGGGTGCTGACTAACCCGATTAACCTCGGTACAGCAAACGGTCAGCATTTTGAAGATGCGGCGTACGAAATAAACGTCAATTACCTGGCAGTGATTCGGCTTAACAATTTGTTTATCGATATGCTGAAATCAAGGGCGGAAGGCGCGATCATCAACACCACTTCATTACTCAGTTATGTTCCGTCATTACTTGAAGCCACCTACGCCGCATCCAAAGTAGCCTTGCAGTTTTACACCAAAGCGCTCAGAAAGCACCTGCAAATTTTGGATAGCAGCGTAAAGGTTTTTGAACTTTTACCTCCGCTTGTTGCCACAGAAATGACGACTGATATGAACGGCAAAAAAATGACCACGGCAGATATGGTGAAAGGCTTTATTGCAGGCCTTCAAAACGATCAGCTTACTATCCGTATAGGCGATACCAAAACAGTGTATATATTGAACCGGCTTTTTCCGAAACTGACTTTTAATTTGGCTAATCCTAAGAAAAGTTACAAAGTAATAGCCTCGTAAAACCATTATAACCATAAAAAAATGAAAGCTTTCATTATAGATAAATATAAAAGCAAGGACGGCGGACGCATCGGGCAAATACCTGTTCCTGAACCGAAGGCGGATGAGGTATTAATAGAAGTACACGCCACCGCTATCAACCTCCTGGATTCCAAAATCAGAAGTGGCGAGTTCAAACTCATTTTGCCGTATAAAACACCGTTTGTTTTAGGCCATGACGTGGCTGGTGTTGTAACCAAAGTTGGAGCCCGTGTGCAACAATTTAAAGTTGGAGACGAGGTTTATGCACGACCGGCAGATCATCGGATTGGAACGTTTGCAGATTTCATTGCTGTTAAGGAAGCCGATGTGGCGCTTAAGCCGAAAAAACTGAGCATGGAAGAAGCCGCATCTATCCCTCTGGTGGGCCTGACGGCCTGGCAGGCACTGATCGAAAAAGGGAAATTGAAGAAAGGGCAAAAAGTATTCATCCAAGCCGGCTCAGGTGGTGTAGGCACATTTGCCATTCAACTGGCGAAATACTTGGGCGCTGCCGTAGCTACCACTACCAGTGCAGCCAACATGGAGTTAGTAAAAAGCCTCGGCGCAGATGTTGTTATTGACTATAAGAAAGATGACTTTGAGAAAGTACTACATGGTTACGATCTGGTTTTGAATAGTCAGGATGGGAAGACACTCGAAAAATCGCTGCGCGTGTTAAAACCGGGTGGAAAACTCATCTCGATCTCCGGCCCGCCTGATCCGGATTTTGCAAAAGAAACCGGAGCTCCATGGTTCGTGAAATTAATCATACGCCTTTTAAGCTTTGGAGTAAGGAAAAAAGCAAAAAGGCTTAATGTGGGCTTTTCATTCCTATTTATGAAGGCAAACGGAGATCAGTTAACAAAGATCACCTCCCTTATAAATTCCGGTACTATCATACCGGTTATAGACAAAGTTTTCCCGTTCGAATCGATCAAGGAAGCGATAAACTATGTTGAAAGTGGTCGGGCCAAAGGGAAAGTCGTTGTTAAAATTAAATAAAGTTGTTGTTTCTCTTATACAATGTCTTAAACCCACTTAATAATGAAAAAGATAGGAATATTGTTGCTGTGCTTTGTTGCAGCAACAAAGACTTTTGCACAAACTCCGGAAGCCGATAAGATTTTAGGCTTATGGTTGAGTGAAGATAAAACTGGTAAAATTGATATTTATAAAGCAAACGGCAAGTATTTCGGCAAACTGATCTGGGGCAAAACGATGTACGAACCGGATGGAACAACTTCCCGGAAAGACGTTAAAAACAAAGATGAAAAATTAAGGTCACGTAACCTCAGGGACCTGATGATGCTTTACGATTTTACATATCATGATAATGCCTGGGACGGTGGGCAGATTTATGATCCCTATAGCGGCAAAACATACAGTTGTACCTTAAAACTGAAGGAAGAAAAGCTATATATCAGGGGATATATTGGGGTATCCCTATTTGGCAGGACAAGTGTTTGGGAAAGGGTAAAGTAATATTTTGTCGACCTGTAATAATTGCCACTTTATTTTTTAATCTTTCCAATCTTTTGTGATTGAGGAATCCTACAGCGCTTTGCTATTAATCAGCTAAAAAGCTAAAACAATGCCCCTTTGTAAGCCTTCATTGTATTTTTCCTGGTCGAACTTATAAAGGTATGGAGCCCGGTGCGGGCCGATTGGCCTTGTTTCTTTCAGTTTCAAAACAATGCCTGATGCAAGTAACTTTCTTTGAAAATTTCTTTCATCAAGAGATCTCCCAAGTATCGTTTGATATAAAGCATGAATTTCGGGTAATGTAAATTTTTCAGGGAGCAACTCATAACCAATAGGATAAAACGCAATATGCATTCGAAGGGTCCGTAAAGCTTCAGAAATAACAAGCTTATGATCAAACATTAACGGGGGAAGGTCACTCACCGGCCACCACTGGCATGCTGCATCAAGAGACCATTTCTTTATTTCAACCGTCGAGAATTCTGTCAACGTATAGAAACCAACAGATACAAATCTGTCAAAAATCCAAAGGTCTTTAGGAACTTCAATTCCAGACAGTTTGCGAAGATTTTCCGGATTCTTTTCAGCGTCTGTTGCACGATCCGGGTTACCAAAACAGTGAAACTGTTGCAGGAAAAGATTTTTTAATCCGGTCCTTGATGCCGAAATGCGGGCGGCGGCCTCTTCGATGGACTCATCCCGGCCGACATAGCCACCTGTAATTGTCCATTTACTGGTCGCAATGGTCTGCTGCAATAGTACTTTCAGCTCTTTATCATGATATCCAAAAATAACATTGTCGACTTGTATATGGTGCAGGTACCTGTCCGGATGCGTGATGATTTCTATTTCAGAAAATTCCATAATGAATCAAAATATCATTTGAAAATACAAAGTTACAAACTATTCTGTTAAATAGACAGAATAAATTTTGACATACCATGGAACAATTATATCTTTATTCTGTCAAATAAACAGAATAAGGTTCTGTATCTTCAAAACCAATTAAAATGAAAAGCTAAACATGATTTTTATCATAGTCGCGGGATTATTCCTGGCGTTAAACGTAAACGCTCAATATTTTCCAATGATGAAATCATGAGGAAATGCGCCGTCAACGCAATTTGATTACTGCATATAACCTAAATTATAAAGGATCATAAATAAGTATAAATATGAAAAGTATGAAGTCCATCCAAAATACCGGGCAGTATAGTAAACTAAAGATAGGGCTGTTTATGCCGCTTGTTTTGAGTTTTGTCGCTTCTCATGCCCAAAACAATTTAACCCAGGGAAACGACGGCCTGGCTCAAAAATTTAAAACAACCGATACGTTGTTTAAGCAACCTTATGTGGATGTTGATGAATGGCGGGATAAGCCGGTAAAACATCGGTACATTCATGGTGGATTCAAGGGCACCAGTTCAAAATTTTCCTTCTATTTTCCTCAGAAGGAAAAATATCTGGGCCACTTTTTTCAATACATTACACCATTCCCGGATAGCGAGAATGGATCGCAGGGAAGATCCGGCGAAGAAGACAAAATAGGGTTTAGCCTTACCCATGGAGCTTATTTTGTTGAGACCAATGAAGGCGGCAATTTCAGCTTCAGCAATCCGTCCAAATCTGACCCATCACTGGCGGCGTATCGGGTAAATGCGGCTTCGGCCGAATTCTCACGGGTCATTGCCAGGCAGATCTATGGTGGTAAACGCCCTTACGGATACGCTTTTGGCGGCAGCGGGGGCGCATATCGCACAGTTGGAGGTTTTGAAAGCACAAGTGGTGTTTGGGACGGAGTAGTTCCTTACGTGTTGGGGTCTGACCAGGCTATCCCCAATGTATTTACCGCGCGGATGTTTGCCATGAGTGTTTTAAAGGATAAGTTTCCGCAAATTGTTGATGCACTGGAACCAGGCGGAAGCGGCGACATGTACGCCGGGTTAAATCAGGAAGAAAGAACCGCGCTCCGGGAAGCTACCAAAATGGGATTTCCCGTAAAAAGCTGGTTTGGTTACAAAACAATGGGTACGCAGGGTTTTTCAGTTTTATACCAGTATATTGTTCGTATTGATAGCAAATATTTTGAACATGACTTTTGGACCCTGCCCGGTTACCTCGGACACGACTCACCAGGGTTATTTCTAAAAGGGCGAATTCAGCAGCGCAGTGTTATCAAGGCGCTCATCAACAGCGACCAGGCGGCTACTTTAGGGCTTAAAAAACCGGTGTCTGCGGAGGATCGCGGAACGGCTGGAGCCGCGTCTAAGAATATAGGTGGCGTTCAAGATGGAATGCCGGTTGCATTTCAGTTGCAGGATAAACTTAAGGATGTTTATTTCCTCGGCGGCGATCTGATCATAAAAAGTGGAGCGGCCGCCGGAAAAGTTCTAATGATAAACAAAATAGAAGATGACAAAGTAGTGTTGGGGCCTGTCGATTCAACAGTGGTTGCCAAACTAAAAACAGGGGATTCGGTACAGGTTGATAACTCTAACTTCCTCGCCATACAAACCTATCACCGCCACCAGGTACCGGGAAAGGAATATTATGTATGGGATCAGTTTCGCAATGCCGATGGTACACCTAAATATCCGCAACGTCAGTTATTACTGGGGCCGCTGTTTACAAAAGGAGCGGCCGGTGTCATTCCCACCGGCAAATTTAAAGGTAAAATGATCCTGCTCGAATCGCTTTGGGATCGCGAGGCTTTTCCGTGGCAGGCAGATTGGTATCGCACAAAGGTCAAAGCGAACCTCGGAGATAGTTTTGACAATCATTTCAGGGTATGGTTCACAGATCGTGCTTTACACGGAGATGTATCAATTGAAGATGATCCAACAGAAACCATTAGCTATCTCGGGGTTTTACAACAAGCGCTCCTTGATCTGAGCGATTGGGTAGAAAAAGGTATTGCTCCCGCGGCCAGTACTAATTACAAAGTTGTTGATGGGCAGGTAGTAATTCCTCCAACCGCAAATGAACGAAAAGGTATACAGCCCGTAGTATTGGCGAAAGCGAATGGCAGCAAACGTGCTGTAGTTAAAATCGGCGAAACAGTTACCTTTACCGCATTTGTCGATGTGCCGGAACGTATGGGAAAGTTAGTAACTGCCGTTTGGAACTTTGATGGCTTATCGCCAGACTTTAAAAAAAAGATCAGTGATTTGCATGGATGGAATTTTGTTACTTCCGGAGTCTTTCCAGTTTCTACGAAATGGGTTGCCGTCAATAAAACGGGGTCGCGTGTTAAATTGACAACTACTTATAGATTTTCTAAACCGGGCACATATTTTCCGACATTGAGAGTGGCATCACAACGGCAAGGGAATGCGAACACTTCGTTTACCCGGATTCAAAATTTGGATCGGGTTAGGGTAGTAGTGAAGTAGTTTTACTTATTATAAATTGGCGTATTCGTCTTGCTTTAATCATGTTGATTTGAACTTTATAATGCAAAGTTGGAGCAGCATGCACACCGGGGAATAACAGAAATCAAACAGATACTTATGAAAGTAAAAAATTTCTCTTGATTTGACAGAAAGCTCGTTCAGTGTTTTTATTTTCACCCATCCCGGAGGATGATGGTTTGTAGCCTGGCACAGGCAAATAAAGAAATAGTTAAGCAAATATGAATAATATCAAAAGTATCACTTTAACCGCAGTATTTTTTTTGTCGGCTTTTTTAGCGCAGGCGCAAAAGCCAACTCAAAGCAAAACAAAGAGCGATGCTTATTTTGTCAATCCTATTTTCGCGGGTGATTACCCTGACCCAGCCATCATGCGGGAGGGTGACGATTATTACATTGTACATTCATCCTTTGAATATTATCCTGGCCTGTTAATCTGGCATTCAAAAGATCTGGTTAACTGGGCTCCGGTTACACACGCGCTGAATAAATATGTGGGTTCGGTATGGGCGCCAAACTTAGTTAAGTATAAAAACAAGTATTACATCTACTTCCCCGCAAGTAATAGCAATTTTGTGGTTACCGCCGATTCTATAAATGGTCCATGGAGTGAGCCGGTTGAACTGAAGGTAAATTTTATTGATCCCGGGCATTTTACCGATAAGGCAGGTAAACGCTATCTTTATTTCAACAATGGCGGCTATTTGCCGTTGTCAGATGATGGGTTATCTATAACCGGTGAATTAAAACCGGCTTACAGCGGCTGGAAGATCCCGCGTGAATGGTCGATAGAGTGCTTTTGTCTGGAAGGACCAACAATAGCTAAACGGGGTGATTATTATTATTTGACCGTAGCGCAAGGAGGGACAGCTGGTCCTGCAACAAGCCACATGATAATCTCCGCACGCTCTAAAACACCGTTCGGCCCATGGGAAAATTCACCTTATGATCCGATCATCCGTACAAAAGACAATTCAGAAAAATGGTGGTCCAAAGGTCACGGCAGTTTAGTGGAAGGCCCGAATGGTAAATGGTGGATGGTTTTTCATGCCTATGAGAAAGGTTATTATGGTATGGGGCGCCAAACTTTGCTTGAGCCTGTAGAATGGACAAAGGACGGGTGGTTTAAAGTACCCGGCACCATTAAAACTGATGCGCCAATACTAAAACCAAAACAAAGCAAGTTAACAAGTTCATTTACCCTAAGCGATGACTTCAGCGGCCATAGCTTAAAACCCCAGTGGCAATTTTTTGGAGAATACGACACCACAAGATTTCACCTGAATGATAACAGTTTAACAATAAAAGGCAAGGGTAAATCTGTAGCTGATTGCGCTCCTTTAACTTGTATTCCTGCAACCCACTCTTATACGGCACAGGTGGAGTTATTTATAGAGGGAAGTGCTACGGGTGGACTGACACTTTTTTACGACAACAGGTATTATTCGGGAATATTGGCTGATAAGCAAAATATTTTGGCGAACCTGAGGGGATGGCAGTTCCCAACCGAAAAAAATGCGATAAATAAACATGTGTTTCTAAAGATCAGGAACATAAAAAGTACAGTTGATATGTATTACAGTATAGACGGACGAAACTGGATTAAAATAGAAAATTCTGTCGAGGTATCCGGTTACAATCATAACGTACTGGGTGGTTTCCTCAGTTTACGAATAGGATTGTGTGCTGTAGGTGAGGGCACAGTTAAATTCAAAAATTTCGTTTATCAACCAATAAATTAACATTAATGGTGATTTATGGCGATCTCATAACAATGCCTGGTTAAGTCAGATAATTATTTAAAGTATCTGCAAATTTATTTACTGTCAAATATTTCGAGGCTATTGGCAATCGATTTTCCAACAGATGGCTTATATAAGTTCATCAACATAATAAGCCCTGGTAGGGTCGCTAATTCAGATGCCGATCTCTGAAAACGTTAGGTGGTACGCCAACCTCTTTTTTAAATAACCTGGAAAAGTAGGTAGGATTTTCAAATCCAAGCAAAAAGGATATCTCGGCAATATTCATCACTCCTTCTTTAAGTAAATTCTTTGCCTCTGTGATCAGATAGAGGTGTATAAGTTCCAGGGCGGTTTTTCCGGTTTCTTGTTTAAGCATGTCGCTTAGATAGCGGGATGAAAAATTTAATCTTTCTGCCATGAAAGTCACTGTAGGAAGGCCGGATTCCTGGGTCTTTTTTGTTTCAAAATATGAATGGAGCAGCGCATGAAACTTTGTCGCAACGGTACCCGTTATATCGGCCCGATTTGTAAATTGCCGCTTGTAAAAGCGGTGCGCGTACTTAAGCAGGGTATCCAAATGGCTAAGCAGGATAGTTTTGGTAAAGTCATCGGTATTATTCCGATATTCTTTATCCATAATATTCACCAGGTTCCAGATCATCTCTTCCTCGCTGGGCGACAAGTACAGGGCCTCATTGGTCTCATAGTCAAAATAGCCATACTTTTTAATTTGATGATGCAGCGGAGTTCCTGCCAGGAAATCTTCATGTATTAATATCAGAAAGCATTCATCCCTTAACTTGATATTTTTAAATGTGACCGGCTGGCGTGGTTTAATGAATAACAATTTGCCCCGGTCATGGTCAAATTTTGTTCTGCCATGGGTAATGTTACCCGATTCCAGCTGCTGGAAAGAAATAATGTAAAAATTTGCAGAGAATTCTATGTCGTCACCCGCACACTCGTCTTTATTTCCGAAGGAAATGCTAAATAGTGGATGCTCCGGCGCTTTAATGCCGATGGCATTGCTGAAACAGCTTATTTTATCGAAATGGTTCATGATTTATTTTAATAGGAAAAGCAGTATCCGTAAAACAGATACTGCTAATATACAATCTTAATTTCCCTGGGCAGCAACGGAAACGTCCTGCCACTCTTCCCAGGTTTTCATCCGTTGATCATAAACGTGTTTTATCCAATGGATACCCACCCTGCCCAGGATCAGTCTTAACGGAGGGTTTTCCGCATCAACCAATTTCAGTACGGCCTCAGCCGTTGCTTCGGGTACGCCCCAGTCTTCTGCCCGGTTGCCGGCAGCAAGTCCGGCCCTAACTTCATCATAAAAAGCTAACGGTTTGCTTTGCATCCCGGAGGTTGTGGCAAAATCGGTCATGAAACCGTTAGGTTCCAGTATACTGACCTTGATACCGAAGCCGCTAACTTCGGCAGCCAGGGCTTCACTAATACCTTCAACAGCGAACTTGGAAGCACTGTATAGCCCCAAAGTAGGGAAAGCGAGCAGGCCTAATGCACTTGACACCTGAATGATATGACCTGCTTTTTGCTCGCGCATAATCGGGATAACGGCTTGCGTTACCCAAAGCAAACCATAAACATTGGTTTCAAATTGTGTACGGATCTCTTGTTCTTCCAACTCTTCTATCGTACCCGAATGACCATAACCAGCGTTATTAATCAATACGTCGATGTTGCCAAAATGGTCTTTGGCTTTTGCTACAGCCTCAAAGCATGCTGCCTTGTCGGTAACATCCAGCTTCAAAGCCAGCAATGTTGAAGCGTATTTTTTTGAAAGTTCAGTTAAAGTATCCGGGTTTCTTACCGCAACCACCACCTGATCGCCACGTTTTAAAAATGCTTCTGCCCAAATACGGCCCAGGCCGCGGGACGCCCCGGTTATAAAAATTGTTTTTGCCATTGTTATTTGTTTAATATCATATAAATTCAATGACAAATCTCGGCTAATTACGAGCGGCTTTAATGATACAAAAGTTGGTAATCATAGAACGATTTTACGTATTTAAGCGAATCAAACAATTACGATTTATACAAATCTCCGTATAACTGATAACGCCCTTGTCTGCTATGGTCTGATAGGAGCGGGGCAGAATTGTTTCCGGGATGAAGATTACTTTCGCTTAGCTGAAATTTGCTTGAAAGCCAGGTTTTGACAGGATCAACAAGTGTCGCTGTCCAGGGGCTTAAGAGATTTTATCTAAACTCTTTTATAATATCCTATACGTCATAATTGCTTATTATGGACCTGTCAAAATTTATTCAACGCGTTTGAGATTATTCTTGTGAAATTGCAGTTAGGCGATTTTTTTTTTACAAAAAATCTGAAAATATTAATTTTATCTTAACTTATTGCTAAATTTACACTTAACGTCATAAATGTGTAATGGATTTCCGCTGTAAGAGCTTTTAAAAATGTCAATTTTCGATATTAATGGAAGTTTACTATCAATTGCACCCGAAAAAGGTATCGGTTATCTTTAAAGTACATAAATAATAAAGATGTTAGTTGATGTTTTGCGTTTCTTAAAATTTAACAGGGGAATTTTATCTGTTACCGCATTAAATAACTCCAGTTGGTTGAAAAATAACATAGGAAAGATTATTACGCCCCTTTAAATGTTTGTACGGTCGCTAAACAATGAGAGCCAACTACTTCGCAAAATCGCGGAAGGCGATCAGCATGCCTTCAAAATAATTTATGATTACCATCGGCGAGCGGTTTATGCAAGAGCGATTTTTTTTCTAAAATCGGAAGTGTTAGCTGAAGAAGTGCTTCAGGAAGTAATGCTGAAACTTTGGCAGAGTGCCGGGAAACTTACAGATGAAACTAATCTGGGCGCTTATTTAACCACATTAACACGTAACCGAAGCTTTCAAATACTGCGGCGAAGAGTCCTGGAAGCTAAGACAGAAATTGAACTGCGAAAAGATTGGACAGAAAGCCATAACGAAACAGAGGAAGGAATCTTGCTGGCGGATACTCAAAAAATACTCGCCGACGGCATTGCGCTGTTACCCCCGCAACAAAAAATGGTTTATGAACTTTGCCGCATTGATGGGCTTAAATATGAGCAAGCGGCTCAGAGCATGAATTTAAGTGTTGAAACGGTTAAAAGCTATATGAAACTGGCGCTTCGTTCGCTTAGATCTCACATGAAATCGCATACCGATCTTGCCGCGATTTTAATTATTCTAAAAATTATTTAATTTTTTTTCTTCTTCACTACCCCCTTATCAACTTTTCATGGATTAATATAGAAAAGGGACAATTATTCCCTGTATATTAATCATGCCGAATACAGAAGACAACAGGCTCCTTTTATTATATCAGAAATTTCAGTCTAAAACGGCATCCGTTGAAGAGTTAACGGAATTCAACAACTTCTTAGCCAGTGAGGGTGCCGAACAGCGCCTGTTTGAACTCATTGAAAAAGAATATCGGTCATCCGAAATTAAGCAATCCGAGCTCTCCGAATTTCGTGCCGGGCAAATATTTCAGCAGATAACGAGCCAGCCTCAGACTTATCGTAAGATTAGGAAACTATGGTCCCGCATTGCCGGAGTGGCTGCAATTGCGGGGTTGCTGGCTATTGCAATTTTATTCAAAGACCAGATCTTATCCGCAGACAACCAATCACAAGTTGTTTCGTCAAATCAGGATATTGCTCCAGGCAGAAGCGCTGCCACGTTAACGCTGGCTAATGGGAGGAAAATTCTGCTCTCTGCTATACCCTCCGGTGAACTGGCCAGCGAATCTGGAGCGACAATATCTAAAACCTCGGATGGAAAGATCGTTTATGAAGTTAAAGAAAATAGTACAGCCGGGCCGGGACAGCATAATTTGCTATCCACCGCAATGGGAGAGACCTATCAGGTGAAATTACCCGATGGTTCCAGCGTGTGGTTAAATGCAGCCTCATCCCTAAAATACCCTGTTTCTTTTTCATCGTTAAAAGATAGGCGGGTTGAACTTCACGGTGAAGCATATTTTGAGGTAGCAAAGGATAAGCTACATCCATTTTTAGTGGAGACAGACGGACAGGAAGTAACCGTTTTAGGGACACACTTTAACGTTAAAGCTTACACGCAAGACAAAAATATTGTTACAACACTTGCCGAGGGCAGTGTGAGAGTTGGCTATCAGGCCTCCGCCTGGAGTGATCACGGAAAAATTGTTTATAAGGATGAAGTCATTCTAAGTCCCGGGCAACAGTCGCTTTTGAAGGGGGAAACGATAAGCGTTTCAAAAGCAGACATGGAAGAGTCGCTTGCCTGGAAAGACGGCAACTTTGTTTTTAACGACGCGAAGATTGAAAAAATAATGCAGGACATCGCCCGCTGGTATAACATAGAAGTGTTTTACAAAGGACCATCTCCAACGGGTGCATTTTCCGGCAATATCTCCCGGTCTAAGAATATAAGCCAAATACTAAAAGCTTTAGAATCAACAAAATTAGTTCACTTTAAAATCGAAGGGAGGAAAGTATACGTCAGTAAATAATTACCTATCAAAAAAACCAGATTCCGGAAACCGGAACCTGGTTTAAGTTTCGTTTAGCTCTAAATTAATTAAAAACTATGTGCAGCGAACCTTCGCCCTGGAAAGTTGAGGTCTGCCGCATTAAACTAAACTCAGATAAATGTATATAAAATATACCACAAAACACGGTATACAAAATCTTGTATGCCATAAAATTTTCCTCATCATGCGATTAACCTGCTTGTTTTTGTTTGCATCGCTGATGCAAGTCGCCGCTGCCGGATTTGCACAGAAAATTTCCTTGTCAGAAAAAAACACACCTTTGGTCAAGCTGTTTGCTAATATCAAAGTGCAAACCGGGGTAGATTTTGTGGCAGACGGAGATATCCTTAAGGCAGCAAGGCCCGTGAACATCCGGGTGGTTGATATGGAGCTAAAAGATGTTCTGGAAATATTATTCAAAGATCAGCCGTTAGCCTACGAAATTCAGGATAAAATAGTGATAGTGTCCCGGAAAGAGCCGTCATTATTAGACAGAATCAGCGCAGTTTTTACTAACATAGACGTAAATGGCTTAGTCGTTAATGAACGCGGAGAGCCCATGCCAGGAGCAAGTGTATCAGTTCAAGGTGCAGGAAAGTTATATATTACCGATGCCAATGGTACATTCAAATTGCTTGATGTTTCCGGGAAAGAGACGATCATTACCAGATATATCGGCTATAAACCGGATACCACGGTACTCAAATCGAAAACGAGCATTGTTATTGCTTTAAAGCCCTTAGCGGCACAGTTATCAACGGTTACCATTGTAAATACAGGGTACCAAAACTTAAACAAAGAACGTGCGACCGGATCTTTTGGCGTGATTACAGCCAAAGAACTCGCGCAGTTCCCAACTATCAGTGTACTTGAACGTATCCAGGGAATGGTACCGGGTGTTAATGTCTCCACGAAAACAACAGCCGGCCAAAGCCGCAACGGAACCATTAACATTCGCGGTATTTCGACGATAGTTGGCCAGTACACGCAGGTGAGCGTGGAGCCTTTGCTCGTTATTGACGGATTTCCATCACAGATTTCCATTGCGCGAGGTGCATTAGACTTTCTCAATCCGGATGACATTCAACAGATCACCTTTCTTAAAGATGCGGCTGCCGCATCCATATGGGGTATCCAGGCTGCCAACGGGGTCATTGTAGTCACCACAAAAAAGGGAAAGCAAAATGCTGCCCCCACCATTAACTTCTCGACAACTTACAGTACAAGTGCAAAACCAGGCACGGAGTATGGGCCGAGACTTTCGGTTCCCGATTATATAAACCTGGAAAAAGATATGATTAATGCTAATCTGTTAACTGACCCCGTGCCATCAAGTTATCTTCCGGCCAATAACAGTCAGGCTCAAGCCATCATATTCAAGAACAAGCGGGGAGAAATCAACGAAGCCCAAATGAATACGGAGCTCGCGGCACTCGGGCAAAATGATAACAGGGGTCAGATTTCCGAGTATTTATTGCAAAAGCCTGTCACGCAACAATATAACCTGTCGCTGTCAGGCGGGGGGGTCAATAGCTCTTATTACATGTCCGGTTACTACTATACGGACGACCGGGTATACAAAAGTAACCGGAACAAAGGGTATTCCTTCAATATTGGTACAAGCTCGGGGCTCTTTAAAAATCGCATAACCATCAATACATCCTTGAATTATGCCAACACTACAGATAAAACTAATCCTACGTCGGCACAGGCCATGAGCATGTCAACCGGAGGCCTGCGTCCGTATGACATGCTAACAAATCCTGATGGCAGTACCAAATATTATGATGTTTTTATGGTTCCCGAACGGGCCAGGGAATTTGAGAAACAGGGATACCTTCCATTTCGATATTCTCCAATTGACGAGTTGAAGTACAACAACACCGTGAATACCGGAAATAATCTCGGTATTATTATAGACGTAAATGGTAAGATTACACCGTGGTTGAGTTTATCGGTTTCAGGCAACCTGGGCAGGAATTTCAATGAGCGGGAAAATTATCAGGAACCCGACAGCTATGCATCCAGAATCATGATCAATAGGGCAACGAGTGTTAACACCGCCGGGAAATTGGTTTATGGCATTCCGATGGGTGGGAAATTGGCTCTTAATAATTCATTGGTCAGAAGTTACAATGTCAGGGGGCAGCTGAACGTGAATAAAAACTGGAACGATAAGCATGAACTGAATGCGGTTCTGGGCAATGAAATCCGTGAGGTTTTTAGTAAAACCAGTGGTGAGAACCGTTATGGCTACAATAAAGAGATTAATTCATTTAGTAGTGTAAACCCAACAGTTCGGTACACGGATATCTATGGCCAGCGCCCCAATATAGGCAGTACAACCGGGCCGGTAGTGGAGAAAACCACAAGGGCGCTTTCCTACTACGCAAACGCCGCCTACACTTACGATAAAAAGTACACCATTTCAGGGAGCGCACGTTTTGACGATCTTAACCTTTTAGGCGTTGAGCGCAGAAAAAGAGCCATTCCGCTTTGGTCTGGCGGCCTCAGTTGGAATCTAAAACAAGAAAGCTTTTTGAAAGATGTCGAATGGTTAAGTACCTTATCCGGCCGCTTTACCTATGGTTTTACCGGGAACGCGCCACAAGGCTACGCGCCGGTAACCGTTATAGATTTGTCGGGCACTGACTTTTATTCGGGACTTCCCTATGCAACCATAAGCCGTCCGGCAAGGGATAACCTGGCGTGGGAGAAAACAAGAATGTTGAATTATGGCCTTGAATTTTCATTATTCAATGGCCGCATTTCCGGCACATTAGATTACTACAAGAAACACACCACAGACATATTCTACACCTTACCGATCAATGCAACCTACGGATTTAGCGAAACTTTATTCAACGCAGCAAGATTAGAAGGAAACGGTATAGATCTGGGGCTTTCTTTCGCCCTGGTAAGGTCTAAAACAGTAACCTGGAACAATACCATCAACTTGTCATACAATACCAACGTTGTTCATGACGAACGCTTTAAATTGCCTATCGGCAACGAAGATGTCACACAAGGACAAATCATCCACGATGGTTATCCAACTGATTTCCTGTTCTCCTACAAGTTTAAGGGTTTGGATGCCAAGGGTGAAACACTTATTGAAGATCCCAAAGACCCCGGTAAAATTTACACGACTGCTGACTATCCATATTATGACATTAAAGCGTATTCCGGCAGAACAGCTTCTCCCTGGTTTGGCGCCTATTTTACAAATGTCACTTATAAGCGCTTTGATCTGGGTTTACAGTTCCAGTATCAGCTTGGTGGGGTTTTTCGGAAACCATCCATCAACACACTTACTGATTTTGTAAGCAGTGCAGGGGATCTGGCAAAACGCTGGAGAAACCCCGGTGATGAGTTGACCACAACAGTTCCCGGAATTAATGCTGATTATAACCTGGGTTATTATTATGGCGCCAGTGTGGATAGGTATACCAATTCAGATTTGCTCGTAAGAAGCCGGAGCAATGTTAAGTTGCAACAAGTACGCCTGGCGTATTCGGTACCTCAGCAGGTAGTGGCCAAATTCGGAATTAAAGCTTTAAGCTTATCGGCGGTTTGCCGCAACCTGGGTATGATCTGGGCTGCGAATAAAGAGAAAATAGATCCCGACTACCTTTATAGTGAAAGTAGTACTTATCAATTGGCTCCTGTCCGGACTTATTCTTTCCAAGTTAACCTGAGTTTATAACCTCACAAAGACAAAATCATGAATATTGTAAAAATATTTTTAATAGCCATACTAACGTTTGCCTTGGTATCTTGCCGTAAGTACGTAGAAAATGTTCCGGTTCAGGGGCAAAGAGTTTTGGTCTATACACAAGATTACCGCCTACTGATCAATGGCCAAACAAGTGCTGAAATTGGCTCAGGGAATTCGGCCATTTTGGGTTGTGATGACATTGATCTAAAAGATCCTAATATTCAGGATCAAATCTCAACAGACAATTCGAACCTCGCGATGTATACCTGGGACAAGCCCTTTTATCTTGAAAAAGTTGACGATTTTGACTGGAATGGCATGTATAAAGCGATGTACACCTACAACACTGTAATATCGGGCGTTTTGAATAGTAAAGGTGGTTCGCTGGCGGAACGGAATGAAATTTATGCTGAGGCACTTGTACAGCGGGCCTTTACTTATTTTACCCTTGTAAACTCCTATGCTAAGCAGTATGATGCAGGGACGGCTGGATCTGACCTTGGCGTGCCGCTCTTACTTGAAGCAAAGTTATTCGTCCCTCTACCGAGAGCAACAGTTGCCCAGGTTTATGCTCAGGTGCTTAAAGACCTGGAAATTGCTATCCCCCTGATATCGGTTACCAAAGAAAATGCTGTAAGGCCGAGCAGGGCGGCAGCTTATGCCTTACTGGCCAAAGCACATTTAAACATGCGGAATTTTGAGGCAGCACGCCAGGCCGCAGAACAATCGCTGGCGCTTTCAGGACAGCTTTATGATTACAACCTATCAGCCGGTCCTTTGAACGCTCCATTTCCTACTCTTTTGGAAAATAAGCAAATCCTTTTGCGTAAAATACCCAGAACTACCTATTCGGCATTACAGTTAAGTGATGACTTGCTGAATTTATTAGGGACCAAAGATCTGAGGTATGTGCTGTTTACCAGGTTTGGTGACCAGTTTTATCCAAGTTTTAACGGCAGAGGTTTTTGGGCCGGAGGCGGTTCCGATCCGGCATGTGTTGGTTTAACGGTAAATGAAACGTGGCTGATCCGGGCGGAATGCCTGGCAAGGGCAGGACAACGTAATGAAGCGATAAAAATGTTGAATGACCTGCGTAAATTTAGGTTTACTCCAGACGATTATGTAGCGCTAACCGCCACGAGTGACCAACAGGCTTTGCAAATGGTCATTGATGAGCGCCGGAGGGAGTTTTTCGGAACAGGCCTGCGCTGGTTTGACCAGAAACGCTTAAATAAAGAGCCTTCACTGGCCAAAACAGTCACACGTACCTTTAAGAATGTTACTTACACGCTGGCACCTAACAGTAACGGGTATGTTTTCCCTTTTTCTTCAATCATTGTAAACCAGAATCCGGAACTAATACAGAATCCAAAATAAATCCATCTACTCATTTTCCGTATTGATATACCCTCGCCGGGTTCATCAATACGGAATTGAATTGCCTAAAAAAAGTCTGTAATGCAGAAAAGTATCGTTAAAATAGAAAATCTGTCACATAAATATAGCGCCAATTGGGCTATACGTGACATTAACATGGAGATCAACAGCTACGGGATTGTTGGGCTTTTAGGTTCGAACGGCGCGGGAAAGTCGACAACCATGAACATCCTTTGCGGATCCCTGAACCAGACCGAAGGCAACGTTTACATCGATGGTGTAAATTTTAGGGATGATCCTATGCGGGCAAAAAAAGATATAGGGTTCTTACCCCAAAACCCACCGTTATATATGGACCTTACTGTCGACGAGTACCTTTTGTATTGCGCAGGATTAAGACATATGTCGGGTAACGAGCGAAAAGACGCAGTAAAAGCAGCCAAGGAGCGTTGCGGGATTACGCACTTTAGCAACCGGCTAATAAAAAACCTCTCCGGTGGATACAGGCAACGCGTGGGGATAGCACAAGCAATTGTACACCGGCCCAAAGTACTTGTTCTGGATGAACCAACGAATGGGCTGGATCCAAACCAGATCATCGAAGTAAGGGCGTTGATCAAAGAGATAGCCAGGGACAGGGTTGTTATATTTTCTTCTCATATCCTTTCTGAAGTACAACTGCTATGCAGGGATATCATGATGATCGAGAACGGTAGAATTGTTTTTGAAGATAGCATGGATGCATTTAATAATTACATAGCACCGCATAGCATGCTCGTTCACCTGAACAATATGCCAGCGATCATGGAACTTGAAGCCATTCAAGGCGTCATGAAGGCAGATCTGCTTACCGGGAAGCTCGTTCGGCTGTTCTTTAGCGGCGACTCAGGAATCGCCGAGACCATAGTAAACGAAAGCGTTAATAAAGGCTGGCGGCTTCAGGAGATCACGCTCGAGAAGAACTCAGTCGAGGAAATATTTAAACAACTATCACAACACCAGTCCAATAAAACATCTTAATGAAAACTATTTTCAGAATTGCAAAGACAGAGTTAAAATTACTTTTTTATTCTCCGATAGCCTGGTTTCTCATTATCATCTTTTTGGTTCAATGTGGAATCGTGTATTCAAAAATGCTGGAATCCTCTGCCGAAATCCAGGAAGGCGGCTTTAAGAATACTTTCAGCATAATTGCAGGGATATTTTCTGGATCAAACGGAGTGTTTTCGACTGTAATGGGAAACTTGTATCTCTATCTTCCTTTACTTACCATGGGCCTTATCAGCCGCGAAACCAGCAGTGGTACAATCAAGCTGCTCTATTCATCACCCATTCGTGTACGCGAAATTGTATTGGGAAAGTTTGGAGCGATGGTAGCACTGAGCGTTTTACTGGTTACCATTGTAGCTTTTTTCATCACGTTAAGCTATTTTACCGTACAATCACCTGATACCGGTTTACTTTTAAGCAGCCTGCTCGGCTTGTTCCTGCTACTTTGCGCTTATTCTGCTATCGGGTTGTTTATGTCGTCCCTGACTACTTATCAGATTGTAGCAGCTGTCTGCACATTTGTAACCTTCGGTATCCTGTATAATATATCAGGTTTGTGGCGTGGGGTACCATTTTTAAGAGATGTAACTTACTTCCTTTCCGTGGCTGGTCGTACTGACTGGATGCTTGCCGGGCTGATCACCAGTAATGGTATCGTGTACTTCCTGGCTATTGTGTTTCTTTTTCTGGGACTAACGATCTATAAGTTGAAGTCTGGCATGGAATCAACATCTCCGCTGGTAAAAGTTACCCGTTATGGCTTTATTTTCATTTGTACGCTGGCTATAGGCTGCGTCAGTGCGATACCCCAACTCATTGTGTATTTCGATGTCACGGGAAATAAAACCAACACCATTAGCCCGGAGACCCAAAAGATCATCAGGGAACTTGGTGACGAGCCGCTGGAAGTGACCGGTTATGCTAATTTGTTTGGCGGTTTTATGGAGGACGGAAATCCCGAATCCTACCAGAAAAACATCAACTCGTGGGCGCCTTACGTTCGTTTTAAACACAACATTATCCTAAAAAGTGTCATGTATTACGATACGCTGGGTCTGGGTGGCGAAATTAGGAGAAGAAATCCCGGAAAATCCTTAGCGCAGATTGCCGAAAAGGCAGCCAAAAACGGTGACATGAGCCTTGATCAGTTTAAGCGGCCTGAAGAGATCAGAAAAATTATAGACCTTTCACAGGAGCCCAATTATTACATCATGCAACTCAAATATAAGGGACGAAAAACCTTTTTGCGCGTGTTTCCTGATAACGAGCACTGGCCTTCTGAAACGGAGGTATCGGCTGCATTAAAAAGGCTTCTGCAAGCTAAAATACCCAAAATTCTTTTTGCAACAGGAAACCTGGAACGTAATATTAATAAGATCGGCGACCGTGATTATCGTGCGTTGACAAACTTGAAGAGTTTCAGAAATTCGCTGTTAAATCAGGGCTTTGACGTGGACACCGTTTCATTAGAGACCGGTGTTATTCCTTCCGGTATTTCCGCTCTCGTATTGGCAGATCCAAAGATCTTACTTGGTCCCTCGGCAACAACTAAGCTACAAAAATATATAGATGCCGGTGGTAACCTGTTAATCTCCGGCGAACCCGGAAAGCAAACTGTTTTGAATCCTTTGCTGAAACAATTTGGTGTGCAACTGATGAATGGTGCTATCGTACAACAAAGTAAGGATCTGCAGCCCGACCTGGCCGCACCCTTCCTGACCAGCATAGCAGGAAACCTTTTCCCGCCGCTAAAGCAAATACATCATGATAGCATAGTTGTCTCCATGCCGACAGCGGCGGCACTTTCTATCGAAGGCTCAACAACATACGATATTAAACCACTGCTGATAACCGATGCCAGAAAAAGCTGGTTAAAAAAAGACAAATTTTTAAGTGACTCTGCAACCGTCAAGTTTGAGCCGGAGAAAGGCGACCTGAAAAAGCCATTTCCGCTCGCCGCAAGTATTACAAGAAATTTAAACGGTAAAGAACAGCGCATCATCGTTTCCGGAGATGCCGATTTTATGTCGAATACTGAATTGAATCGCTTTAATATGAGGACCGCAAATTTTGCCTTTAATACGGGCGTTTTTAGCTGGCTGAGTTATGGGCAGTTTCCGATCAGCAGTTTCCGGCCCATGGCAAAGGATACCTTGGTACTGGTTACAAAAGACCAGGTTAAAAATTTAAGAGTTGTGCTGATCTGGGTGCTTCCGGGCATCTTACTGGCCATTGGGAGTATAATATTAATCAGGAGAAAAAGAAAATAACGATGTCATTCCTTATCGATCAGCAGACCATTAACGACCTGAATATTTTCGGCAAACAGGGGGCCGATTCCATTTATCAGATTTTCAATAGAACCACTACGCGTGGCGGAGCGGCGATCCTGGAAGAGATGTTCCGCTCCCCGCTTTCCAATTATGCCCAAATTACTGAGAGAAGTGAAACTATTCAATATTTCGCTAAAGCAGGATTAAAGTTCCCTTTTCCTGCCCATCAGTTTGATACGGTGGAATCCTATTTGCGGAATGTTGATCATCGGACCAAGCTTTCAGCACAGGACGATTCGGTTGTCAGAAAGCTTAGCAACATGGTTATGCCGGACGGCGATACCTCTTCCATGCATAATGGGGTTACGGTCTTATTAGTGCTCATGAAGGATCTAACTCAGTTTCTGACCGGCTTAGAACCGCACGCGTTGAATTCTTACAGCTCGGAGGGGACTGAGATCTTGAGTCTCCTGAATAATCCTGCATTTTCACATGGGTTAGCAACAAAGTCAGGAAAAAAACTTTCAGCTGCGGAATTCGCAGAATTAGATGAGTTTTTCAGGTTTCGCTTCCGAGACATGGTCATCAAATTACTGACCTATATCTATAAATTGGACGTGTATATCACTGTTGCAAAAGTCGCTGCAGATCAGGGATTTGTTTTCCCCAAAGCTATGCCCGAAGATCGGAATGAAGTAAGGCTTGAAGGCGTTTACCATCCCCAACTGGAAAAGGCCGTGCCCAATTCCATAAGTATTACGGCAGACAGTAACGTTATTTTTCTGACCGGTGCAAACATGGCGGGCAAATCAACCTTTATGAAGTCGCTGAGTATTGCCCTTTATATGGCGCATATGGGTTTCCCGGTTGCAGCAAAACAGATGCAATTTTCCGTTCTGGACGGAATGTTTACGACCATCAATTTGCCGGATAACCTGGGCATGGGTGCCAGTCACTTTTATGTTGAAGTCTTAAGAATTAAAAAAATAGCATTAGAGCTTAAGCAGGGGAAGAACTTGTTTGTACTATTTGATGAAATGTTCAGGGGCACGAATGTTAAGGATGCCTGCGAAGCAACCATTGCTTTTACAGAAGCCTTTGCAGGTAAGCGGAACAGTCAATTTGTGATTTCCACACATATCATCGAGGCAGGAGAAGTGCTTAAAAAGAAATGCGGCAATATCAACTTTGTGTATTTGCCGACACTTATGGATGGGAACCAACCGGTATATACCTATTCGTTAAAACAGGGGTTAACCGCAGATCGCCATGGTATGGTGATTGTTAACAATGAAGGTATCCTGGAAATCTTAAAATCCGGCCTGGAGCGGATGTCTAATCGAGGATTATGAGCTTTAAAATCGACAAACAAACTCAAGAAGATTTGAACTTACTGGGTAAATACACACCAGGTTCTGTTTTTAATCTATTCAATAAAGTGCAAACCAGTGGCGGAGAGCGGCTGCTGCAGCAAATGTTTCAACAACCACTTACTGATCCGCAAGCGATCAATAAACGATGCGGTTTATTTAGCTACTTCGGACAGAAAAAATTGTTATTCCCGTTTAGCAAGCAGGATTTCCAGGAAGTAGAAAATTATTTCCGCATAGGTACAAGCAGCAATTATCCGGGCGCCCTATTGCATGTCGTTTCCACGAGGGTTCAAAACTATCTCCTAAAGGATGAACGCTATGAGAAATTACAAAACGGCCTTTCGGTAACGATTAAAATGTTGAATGATTTGTGCAGGTTTCTGGACTTGTTAAATGATAGTGAAACGACGCCCTTTGACCATGAAAAAAGCGTACTCTTAGATATCCTTGCCCATCCCCGCCTCAGGAATTTATTGGAACAAATAAAATCGGCAAAGTTTTCCATCGTGCAACTGGCGGCTTATGATTATCTGATCAAAAAAACGCTGCAGGCAGATATGGAAACCCTGCTGGAAAATATTTACAAGTTGGATGTTTACATCGCCGTAAGCGCAGTTGGCAGAGATCGTGGATTTACTTATGCGGAAGCGGTGCCTAAAGCAAAGCATCTGGTCAAAATCAGCGAAGTATGGCATCCGGCGTTAGTTAATGGGGTTGCCAATCCTATAAACTTTGACGAAGGCAGTAATATGCTATTTCTGACCGGAGCCAATATGGCTGGTAAATCTACAATCATGAAAGCGTTCGGCATTGCAGTTTACCTGGCCCATATGGGTTTTCCCGTTGCTGCGAAATACATGCAGTTTTCAGTTCGCGATGGTATTTATTCCTCCATCAATGTCTCCGACAACCTGAATATGGGGTATAGTCATTTTTATGCAGAAGTATTGCGCGTAAAAAAGGCGGCGGAGGAGGTAGCTACCGGAAATAGCTTCGTCGTCTTATTTGACGAATTGTTTAAAGGCACCAATGTAAAGGATGCGTATGACGCTACGCTGGCCGTTACAGCCGCTTTTGCGCAATATCACCAGTCCTTTTTTATCATATCTACACATATTATCGAGGTAGGCGAAGCCTTGCAGAAAACCTCCGAAAATGTACAGTTCGCTTTTTTACCAACGGTTATGCACGGTAACGTACCAAAATATACTTATAAGCTGGAAACGGGCATAACCACTGACCGTCAGGGTATGCTCATTATTGAAAATGAAGGAATACTGGCCTTATTAACTGAAAAATAACATGAAAAACTATATAACTGAAACTTTTCCTCCAGGAAAAAGGCTTTTCTTTTCTCATTGGGTAAAGCTGGTTCCGCTGGTTTGTATCCTGTTCATTTTAGCTACCCCTTCCTTTGCCCAAAAAGGGTTAAGCCGTGTGGAAGCAGAAAAGCTTGCAAGAAAAGAATGGACGATAGAAAAAAATAAGTTGCGTCCGGCAGCGGAGAAGGTCTGGTCTGAAGGAGTTATCCATTTTGGGAAATATAACATGGCTATTGCATATCGGGCATTCGGCGACAAACCTGCCGACGGGCGTAGCCTTTATATCTCGCTTCATGGGGGCGGAAATGCTCCTCCGAAGGTCAACGATCAACAGTGGGAAAACCAGCGGACGCTTTATCCGATAAAAGAAGGATTTTGTATTGTGCCAAGAGCACCTACTAATACCTGGAATTTATGGCACGAAGACCATATCGACAATTTGCTGGATTCATTAATCCGCTACGCTGTCATCCTGGAAGATGTCAATCCAAATAAAGTCTACATCCTGGGCTACTCTGCGGGCGGTGACGGGGTATTTCAACTGGCCCCGCGTATGGCCGACCGTTTTGCTGCTGCTTCCATGATGGCCGGCCACCCCGGAGACGCCAATGCCCTTAATCTTCGAAACCTGCCCTTTGCGATATACATGGGAGGCAAAGACACCGCTTATAGCCGCAATACCCTGGCCATCGCTTTTAACCAAAGATTAGACAGCCTGCAGCGGCTCGACCCTAAGGGATTTATCCACGATTTTCATTTATATCCAGATAAGGCGCACTGGATGGACCGGCGGGATACAATTGCGATCCCCTGGATGGCCTCTTTTACCAGAAACCCGCTTCCCCAAAAAGTATCCTGGGTACAAGATAACCGGCTTCAGCATCGCTTTTACTGGTTGTCTGCGCCTGTCGAAACACTTCGCGAAGGCGCGGCAGCCGAACTAAGCATAAAAGGAAATCAGATAAAAGTAACAAAGAACACCTTTAAAGTATTGAATATTAATCTTAATGATAAAATGATGGATCTTGATCAAAAGATTACTGTTTTACAAAATGGGCGTACCCTATTCCGGGGCAAGGTCAGGCGAAATTTAAAGACCATCAAGCGGACGATTCAAGAATATCAAGATGGTCAAATGATCTTTTCCGTGAAACTGGTTTTAACGGGAGATCAAGTGACTGTGAAAAATGCCTGAGTCCATTTACAACGATGAACGGATCGCCGAGTCGTGGCGAGTCATCAGCCTGCAAATCGATAAATGTTAAATCAAACGAAAAGAAAAATTTAATGAAAAAAATATTTTTGACCGGAGCGGCCACCATGGTTTTGTTAGCTTGTATCGTAAGCCAAAATACGATGGCCCAAACAATACGAAAGTTTCGAAAAACCAATATGGTTGCCGAACTTCCCTTAGATCCTGCAGTTCGTATGGGGAAACTGGCCAATGGCTTTACTTATTACATCCGTCATAACGAAGAACCCAAGAATAGGGTAGTATTCTATTTGGCCAACAAAGCCGGGTCTGTTCTTGAGCGCAACGAACAGCAAGGCCTGGCGCATTTTCTCGAACATATGAACTTTAATGGCACCAAGCATTTTCCAAAAAGTGATCTTGTTAACTATCTTCAAAAAACAGGTGTACGTTTTGGTGCCGATCTGAATGCTTATACATCATTTGACGAAACAGTGTACCAGCTGCCCCTGCCATCTGATGACCCGGAGATCCTGACTCAAGGTATACAGATTATGCGGGATTGGGCACAGGAGGCCACGCTTGATCCGGACGAGATCAATAAAGAAAGGGGAGTGGTTTTGGAAGAGAAACGTTTGGGTAAAGGAGCCCAGGACAGGATGCAGCGTCAATATTGGCCGGTTATGCTTAATCATTCCCGGTACGCAACCCGCATGCCGATCGGGACAGACTCGGTACTTACAGGGTTTAAGCCCGAAACCATCAGGTCGTTTTACAGGGACTGGTATCGGCCCGATCTACAGGCGCTGATTGTAGTAGGCGATATTGACGTGAACGAGATGGAAAAGAGCATCCTGAAAAAGTTCAACGACCTGAAAAACCCAAAAATCGAAAGAACAAGAGTCCGATATAGCATTCCACTTACCGGTAAAAATCAGTTTTTAACGGTAACTGATAAAGAAATGACATCGACAGTGTTGCAGATCATCATTAAACATCCGGGCCTTGCGCTGAAAACGGCGGGTGACTTTCGCCAATCCGTAATCAGGGAACTCTTTAACTTTATGATGAATGAGCGTATTACTGAGTTACAGCGCCAGGCTAATCCGCCATTTATAAGCGGTGGCATGGGGATAGGTGAGCTTTTAGGAGGGATCGACCAGTTTTCGGTTTTTGTAAATGCGAACCCGGGTCAATTGGAAAAAGGGCTTAAAGCTATTTGGAGGGAAACCGACCGGGTAAAAAAATTAGGTTTTACGCAAACAGAGCTGGACCGGGCTAAGCAAAATTACCTGAGTAAAATGGAAGCCGGCGTCAAGGAAAGTAAAAAGACAAACTCAGATAGTTACGTTAATGAATACCTTCAATATTTCTTAAAAGGAACTGCATCCCCGGGTATACAATTTGAATATACGCTGCTCAAAAAATCTTTACCGGGAATAAATTTAAGCGACCTAAATAATCTGACCCGGGCGCAAATTAAAACATACGATAGGGATATATTAATAATGGCTCCGGATAAGGATAAAGCCATTCTGCCTGATGAAAAAACGGTGCTGACCTGGATGGGCCAGGTTGAGCAGGAAAAGCAATTGCAGTACAAAAATATTGTGAATGAACAACCTTTACTTACAAGTAAACCAAAGAGCGGCCGTATCGTCAGCGTGTCTACCGATAGTTTATTAAACGTTACCACTATTCATTTTGCAAATCATGTCAAAGTCATTCTTAAACCAACCGATTTCAAAGACAATCAGATTCTGTTCAGTGGTTCTACTCCCGGGGGATCCTCCTTGTATAGCGACAACGATTATGAATCAGCTTCTAACGCGGCCGGTATAATTTCATCTTTCGGCGCAGGTAATTATAATCCCATCCAATTGAATAACTATTTGTCGGGCAAACAATTTGGGGTACATATGCAAATGTCAGAACGCACGACGGGCGTTAACGGATCTGCAGTTCCCGCTGAATTAGAAAACGCACTGGAGCTATTGTATGCCTACTATACACAACCAAGAAAGGATAAAGACCTATTTGTCGGATTGATTACCAAGTCGAAAGCAAGCCTCGAAAACCGGGCTAATTCACCGATGAATGTTTTTCAGGATACGGTTTATGCAGTATTAGGCAACCACAATATCCGCAGAAGCGGCCCAAGTATCTCAAAAATAGATCAGATAAGCCTGGATAGGGCTTTCGATATATATAAGGAGCGCTTTGGAAATGCCTCCGGCAGTACATTTACTTTTGTCGGCAATTTTGATGTAAAGGCCATACAACCTTTGCTGTTAAAATATATCGGCGGTTTACCTGCATTGGACTCTGTAATTCCTGCTAAGGATTTAGACATCAATATTCCGGAAGGAAACTACGAAAAGAAGGTTTTCAAAGGCACGGAAGATAAAGCAACCGTGTTATTGGTCTGGTCCGGCAAATTCAAATACAGCCAGTCGAACCGGTATACCATGGACGCCCTTAAGGAAGTGCTTACCATACGTTTGCTGGAACGATTACGGGAAGAAGAAAGCGGCGTATATACACCGAGCGCATCTGTAAATGTTACCAAATTACCACAGGAACGCTTCTCCCTGATTGTGAATTTCGGCTGTGCACCGTCAAATGTGGACAAATTAATTGCCTCTACACTTGATGAGGTAGCGAAACTGATAAAATCCGGGCCGGAACCAGTGAACGTCAATAAATGGCGTGCCGAAGTCCTGCGATCGCAGGAAACTGAAGTGAAAACCAATGAATGGTGGCTTGGCTATATATCCGGCCAGATACAAAATGAAGAGCACCTGGAGGATGCCCGCATTTACACAGGATTAATAAACGCCGTAAAACCAACGGATGTTAAAGATCTTGCCGTTAAGTACTTAAATGGTGAGAATTTTATCAAGTTCATCCTGCTGCCCGAAAGCAGCAAGATTCAATAAGCATCAAAATAATCCGCTCGTCGTTCTTTATCGTTTCCTCATATCGTTAAATGAGATCAGTTAAATTAAGTGTCTTTTTTGAGCAATAAAGACAAGCCGCTGCTAATAGCTGCAAATACCAAGTTTGGACCTGATGCTGGATGTGTGCAGCCATTATTGTACTCTTTGCGTACCTGGGGCTATAAGCCTTTGCATCAGGATCCAATCTTTGGAGGGCACCGGCCATGAGCCCGAAGTGATGCCGTATTTTGTGACTGACCTGCTACTTTGTATATTTTAATATATCAATTATCCGGGTATCAAATGGGATAATTGTGTAAAAAGGCTTTTTATTTAAAACTTGTTGAAAGATCTCGTATATCAAAACAAACCTCCAAAAGGGATTAGAACATTATATAAATGTCATAATTTTCTGAATAATAGGTAGTTATTTAATCTGAGAAAGAGACGTGATTGAGAAATATCTTAGTCAAAAACCAAGTAAACCCCTAACAGTTAAATTGTTAGGGGTTTAAACTTATTGTAGTAGCCCAAAGGAGAATCGAATCCTTTCGATAATTAATATTTCCTATGAAATCTGATAGACCAAATTATAATATATTGTTTATTAAAAACGTATAATAACCTTATGATATCGGGTACCTATTTCAAGTTTCGCGGCCGCTTTGAGTTAAATCCTCACCCGTATGATATCGGCTGGCCGATATTTACAGACAGAGTTTTCGGTTTAAATTTTTTTGTCAATAAGATTTATAAGATCAAAAAAGAAGAGTACGCTACGTTTTACAATTACCAGTTAAATCATTACCTTGAGTGCCATCCGCTGCAACTCTTGATTATTCAAAAACACTCTATCTACTACTTTTACTTTCGCTTTGTAATTCACAAAAGGATCACTGTTTAACCAACCGTTTGCAATACAGATACGCACGATCTTTTTAAAGTTTTTAAGGTATTTAACAGCTGAATTATTTGCACATCTTCTTATAGAGCGAAGGTAGAAATCATAACTTACTATAAAATCATGATCAATATCCCGGATGTCAATATCGGCGGTATTATACTTCCATTTGATAAATTCGGAAGTATGTTTTAAAGAGGTTTGATAACGCTCTAATGTCCCTTTTGCGAAATCGGCACCGACCAAAGAAGCCACCTGTGCATTGTGATCCTTAAATACATCAAGGATCATCCTAACGGATTCCGCTTTACCGGTGAGTTTACTTTTTAGCCGTTCGGCTGTAATGACTGCTTTTTGCTCCGTAAGGCTTTGATGGGCGTCATACACCATAGCTTGTAACTGGTCAAGATAAGCATTAAAGGTTCTGGAAGCTTCCTTGGTTCCTTTTAACCGTCCTGCCTTGCTATTCCATTACAAAGGATCGCAGCTTCGTGCCGTGGTAGTTTCAGACCGTTTACCGGCAACGGTAATACGAAGATAGATCGGCACAGGGCCGTCTGTGTAGTTTTTTGGTTTCTTCAAATAGAAGAGTAAGCTGAAATTAGTTTTCATGTTAAATAACATTAAAAGTGAAACAAAACTAAGCTTGCAGCTGATCATAATCAAGATGTTTAAATATTGAACATCTTGATAGTCAAATAGATATGACTAATTCGGTGAGTTTGGGTTTCTCAAAATTCACTCACCATATCACGCACTAATTATATGCGAATTGAGCGTTTGATATAAAAACAAAAGCCCGCAATCATATGATTTGCAGGCTTTTAAATAATTTGATATCAAAATCAGCGGAGAGCTAGGGATTCGAACCCCAGGAACCTTTCACAGTTCAACAGTTTTCAAGACTGCCGCAATCGACCACTCTGCCAGCTCTCCGGGGACAAAAGTACAAATCCGGAGCGGATTGACAAGTATCGAAATGATTTTTTTTCAATTTCTTAACTTTTGTGGCTAAGTTTTTGATAGACAGATAATTAATTTTTAAAATGGTCGGATTTTTTCTGCCTGAAGCTGTTGAAACGTGGTTTTACCACCCTTAAACTGCGTTTTGAAAGCTCAACCGACGCGTTTAATTCAAACCCGATAAGCAAAATCAGCGAGTTTATGTACATCCAAAGCATCACTACAATCAGAGTTCCGATTGATCCGTATACTTTGTTATATGATGAGAAATTGTTGATATAATAGGAAAAACCAAGAGAAGTAAGCACTGCCAGCGCGGTAGCCAGTACCGAGCCCGGATTTACAAAGTTCCAACGTTTTGTATGGGCAGGGCCGTATCTGTACAACCAGGCTATGCTGATAAAAATAATAATAATAATCATGATCCACCGGAACAACATGATAGGGTAGATCCAGAAATGACTTTCTTTATTAACGTGCAGCTGAATCCAGTGAATAACGGCCTGGCCGGCAATCATAATGGCTATCGAAATAAAAAGTGCCATACTAATAGCTATGGTAATGCCCGTAGCAACCAGCCGCCGTTTGAGCCAGCTTCGCCGGTCGGTAATTAGCGATGCTTTGTTGAAGGCCTTCATCAGGTTAATTACGCCATTGGTGGCAAAGTACATGGTTGATAAAAAACCAAACGAAAGCAACTTGATATTTTGGTTCTTGATAATGTCAATAAGTGTCTCCCTGAAGGCTAAATAAGCGTTTGTGGGCATAACTGATGCCAAAACGGTTAATAATGTCCCCTGGAAGTGTTTTATGGGTATATAAGGGATCAGCGTAAACAAAAAGATTGTGGCAGGGAATACGGCCAGCATAAAACTATAGGCCAGCGCGTATGCGCGGTTAGTTAATGAGGTTTTAGTGATCTCCTTGATAAAAAAATCAATCACAGTATACAACGGCAGCGGACGAAAACCTGGCAAAATGATATATTTTGTCCACTCTATAATATACCGGTAAAAACTAAAACGCAGCAAAAAGTGGTGAAGCCATCTCATCTAACCAAATTTACTCAAAAAAAGGGAATAATTTATCTATAAAATCCTGAGGAGGCAAGCAGGGACGGTTTGTTTTCATATTGATGAAAACCAGTAAGGTTTCGCCGGTATTAATCAACTCGCCTTTTTCGTTGGTTAGTTCATAACGAAAATGAATACGGATGCCGGGCATTTTATCCATAATCACTTTTACACTTATTTCTTCATCGTACAAAGCGGGCTTCAGGTACTTGCATTTAAGCTCCAGCACCGGCATCATAATGCCCGACTGTTCCATGCCGCTATAGGTTAATCCAAGGCTGCGCAGCATTTCTACGCGGCCAACTTCATAAAACTCGGCATAATTACCGTAGTACATATAGCCCATCTGGTCGGTTTCGCCGTACCGCACCCGTATTTTGGTGGTATGCTCAAACATTACCTTTTAATGTTGCGTTCGTTAAGCGCTTTTTGAAAAGCATGGGCATTCACTAAATGGTCGGCAACGTTGTTTGCAAAGGCGTGATATCCCGAAAAATCGGCTTTGGCGCACATGTATATGTAATCGTTGTTTTGATGATCAAGCACGGCGTTTACAGCATTTACAGATGGCATCATGATAGGGCCGGGGGGCAGGCCTGTATGCAGGTAAGTATTGTATGGCGAGTTGTAGGACAGGTACCTGTTTAAAACCCGTTTGATGGTAAAATCGTTCAAGGCGAAAATTACGGTAGGGTCGGCCTCCAATTTCATGCCCTTTTTAAGGCGGTTAAGATATAAACCGGCAATAACAGGCATCTCGTCGTCATGTAAAGCCTCGGCATCAACTATCGACGCTAACACAGATACCTCCTGTTGGGAAAGGTTAAGTGCAGCAGCCTTCTGCTTACGCTCCGGTGTCCAGAATTTTTCGTAGTTGGCATACATCTTTTTAAAGAATTTATCGGGCGATGTGTTCCAGTACATTTGGTAGGAGTTGGGCATAAACATGATGTACACATTATCGGTAGTAAAACCATATTTGGCCACATATGCCGATGAATCAAGCAAGTTGATGATGGATGCCGAATCTGGCTCGATTTTTTTGGAAACAAAACCGGCAAATTGCTCCTTCTGCCGTAAACCATGAAACTCCAGTTGTACAGGCTCCTGTGTGCCGGATGCCAGCATATTAATGAGCTTGCGGTTGCTCATACCTTCGTGCAGGTGATACCTGCCCGGCTTAACCCGGTGTGTATAGTTCATATTTACAGCCGCCCAGTTAAAGGTAACGGTATCTTTAACCATACCTTCATTTTGTACTGTTTTTATTACGTCGGCATAGGTTGCGCCGGTATGTATGTATAAATACTCCTGTTTGGCAGTTACATTGGGGCCAAAATACTTATAGTAATAGTTTACACCAACACCTGCCAGTATGATGACAATCACAATTACAAATGCGATAATGAATTTTTTTAATGGTCCTGATTTTGACTTTTTCTCAGTCATGATAAATTAGCTATAAATGGTAATTATTTAGTTTTTATCGCACTAATTGCACTAATGTTGTCTAATTAAATGAATTAGAAAATTAAGGTGATAATTAATTTGATTTTTATGAGGCAGATGACAACCCGTTAGCTCTGTGTTTTTTCATTAATTTAATTCGTGCAATTCGCTTTAATTAGTTCCAATTAGTGTCTGATTTTTTGAATGGCAATCAATCCGCCTGTTAAGTTTTTAACATTGTGATAACCGTTTTGCAGTAATAGTGTTTGAGCGGTTTCGCTGCGTAAGCCAACCTTGCAGATAACGATTAATTCATCGGTTTTGTTGTAACCCAGGTTATTTAGCTTGTCAGCAAGGGTACTTAGCGGGACATTAACCCCGCCTATATTAAAGGTTTGATATTCAATAGCCTCGCGTACATCTATCAAATGGAGTTGTTCGCCCCGGGTTATCCTGGCAAGCAGTTCGGCTGCATTAATTTGTTGGGGCTGCATTTGTTTTTGCACCTTGTGAAACAGTAATATTCATGCGTGTACCTATGCTGGTTTTACTCAGCGAGTCGGTTCTCATGGGGTATTGCGCGGTTACAACTACATTGGTGGAGTCGGTTATGGAACCCTGGTATGTTATTGTACCCATTGTTAATCCGGCGCCTTTAATGGCAAAACGTGCCGCGTCAAGGTCAAGATTAATCAGTTCTGGTATAGCTACCTCGCTTGCTCCTGCGCCATCACCTAAAACAAGGTCCACTTTTGATCCTTTAGGCAGTTTGGCCCCCGTTTTAATAACAACCCCTCCAAAACGTACTTCGAGTATGCGGTCGCGGGCAATATCCGAACGGTATGTGGTATCGCCAATTTTTAAGCCATAGTTAGATAGGGTAGCGGTAGCTTCGCGGTAGCTGGCCTGTTCCAGATCGGGCAGGGCCACGGGGGGCGCCTGTAATGTAACCATGGTTAAATAAATTACGCGGCCTTCTTTCACATTAGTTCCGGCATCGGGATCCTGTTCAACAATGGTGCCGGGCTCAACATCCTCAACATAAACCGAATCTATTTTATAGCCAAAGCCCTGCTCTTTTAATAATGCCATAGCGCGATCAATTTTCTCGCCTTTCAGCTTTGGTACAGGTATCCCGGATCCATGATTAGTATAATATCCCAGGCTGTAAAAGGCAATTAAAACAACTACAACTACTGTAACAATTGCACCTAAAAGGTTATAACGGAAAGATTTTGTTTTTAAATAAAGACCAAATTTGCTCATTGGTATGCGTAGGGATAATTACAGTCAAATAAGTATCAAACATAGTGATAATTTCGGATTTGATAGTCGGAAAGTCAGAAAAGTCCGAAAGTCGGGAAGCCGGAGTTTGTTGCAACGATGCGCATTTTAGTCGTTGACAAAGACTAATTAAATTACAGACGCATCATATAATTATTAAATTTGAGCCTTACTTCCGGACTTTACCGACTTCCGGACTTTCTGACTCAAATATGAAGAATATAGCCCTTTTGGCCGGTGGTTTTACCGGTGAGTATGAAGTATCTGTAAACAGCGCCAAAAATATTGCCGCCAGCCTTGATGCCTCAAAATATAAAGTTTATACCATTTATGTAAACCGCGATAGGTGGATTCATGAAGCCGCCCATGGTGTTGTTGATGTTGATAAAAACGATTTCAGCATTGCGCTGGATGGCGAAAAAATCAAATTCGATTTTGCTTTTATCACCATACACGGCACTCCCGGCGAAGACGGCAAAATACAAGGGTACCTGGATATGCTGGGCATACCTTATAACACCTGTGATGCCACTACGTCGGCTATTACCATGAACAAGGCGTATACTAAAACTATAGTAAATGGGATACATGGCCTGCATACCGCCCATTCTATGCGCCTGTTTGAAAAGGATATGCATGATGTGGCTATTATAGCGGCTACGCTTAAATTTCCGTTGTTCATCAAACCCAATAATGGTGGCAGCAGCGTGGGCATGAGCAAGGTTTATAATGTTGCCGGCTTGCCCGATGCTTTAAGAAAGGCCTTCCATGAAGATGAACAGATCCTGGTAGAGGAATTTATAAAAGGCCGGGAGTTTAGCATTGGTATAGCCCGGCTGAATGGTAAAATCACCGTGCTGCCTGCAACAGAGATATTAACCACCAAAGATTTTTTTGATTACGAAGCCAAATACACATCTGGTGTAACCAAAGAGGTAACCCCGGCTGATTTGCCGGCCGCACAGGTTGAACTGATAGCCGATATTGTAACCGAAGTTTATATCCGCCTCAATTGCAAAGGCATGGTACGGGTTGATTTTATTTTGCTGGAAGGCAGTAACGATTTTTATTTTATTGAGATTAATACAACGCCAGGCCAATCTGCTAATAGCCTTATACCGCAACAGGTTAGGGCTGCGGGTATGGATCTGGGCGAATTTTACGGTACATTGATAGAAGGAGCGATATAGGAATTTAAGATCTGTCAGAATTAACCCCTTGTTTTCGGTACCATATATAACCAGCAAACTGTGTGTACCGGTACGGGATGACACACCCTGGCACGGGCTGAAACATCCTGAAACACCCTGGTACGGGGTGAAACACCCTGAAACACCCTGGTACAGGGTGGTACACTTTGACTGATTACAAAATTGAAGTATCTCCGTGTAACATTGCATTTCTTTTACTATCAAACCAACAATGCTGCAATTCATAAAATTTAAAAAACTCTACGGTGGTTTCCCGGCCCTTAAAATAGACGAACTTACCATCAGTCCGGGAGTTTACTGGATAAAGGGAGTTAACGGTTCGGGTAAAAGTACGCTGCTAAAGTCCATCGCCGGTATTTTATCTTTTGATGGTGATATTTTGTTGGATAACGCTATCAGCATAAAAAAACAACCTGTGGCTTACCGCAAACTGGTAAACTTTGCCGAAGCTGAACCCGTGTTCCCCGAATTTTTGACTGGTAAGGAGATGATTGCCCTTTTTGCGCAGGCAAAGGACGCCCCGGAAGGGCAGGAGCAACATTATATAAATACCATGCAGATGCAAAGCTACGTTGGTCGGCCTTTGGGGACTTACTCCAGCGGGATGCTTAAAAAATTGTCGCTGGTGTTGGCGTTCCTGGGCAATCCTAAATTGATCCTGTTAGATGAGCCGCTTATTACCATTGATACCGCATCTTTAAAAATCTTAAACAGTTGGATTGCCGAGCGGCATCTTCAGCAAGGTACCAGCTTCCTGCTTTCATCGCACCAAACGCTTGAGCTTGAGGAGTTGCCTGCAGCGGGCGAACTACTGGTTGAAGGGCAAACCTTAAAGTCGATAACACTGTGAAACGGCCGCTAACCAATGTACTGGTAAAAGTATTTGCATTTGGTTTTTACCAGGTGCACGCGCCTGTTTTGCTTTTTGTATTTTTTATATTGGTTGGTTGTGTGCCAGGCAATATGCTCATCAGCTACCATGAATCGTTAATGGTGGCCATGTGCAGCAGCCCTGTAATGTTGGCGGTAGTTATCGGCGGCTGGCTGTTATACGTTTTTAAAAGCTGGCACTATGTATCGGTGCAATTACTGGCGCCCGAAAAGCAGTTTTTATTTTACAGCAGCAATGCGCTAAGCCGCAAGCATCAATTAAAAAGCTGGGGCTATACACAAGCCATTATTTTAAGCCCGGTTATCATTTACGCTGTAATGGCTGTTTGCGTAGGTGTAGTGCATCATTACTATCTGCTGCCTGCCGCGATGGTTTTGTTTTTAGTGGCCATGGTTTGGTGGAGCGCACTAATATATACACGGATATTAAACCGGCTGGTTGACGGCAGCAGCCAATCCTTTTTGTTAAAGCTGAGCAACAAATGGCGCAAGCCATACTTTAGCCTGTACATCTATCATGTTTTTGATAAGCTTAAAGTGCAATACTTTGTTACCAAAGCATTGTCGTGGTTAATTATAACCGGTGTTTTTTATTTATTTGCCGATGTGAAGAATGATTTACGGTTGGCCGGGATAGCCATCCTGGCTGTAATAACTGCCCATGTGGTTTTGATATTTGAGGCGCATAGGTTTGAAGAAACGCGTTTAAGGTTTTCGCGTAACCTGCCCTATAGCAGGTTCAGGCTGTTCCTGAATTTTGCGGGTGTTTACTTTTTTATCCTAATACCCGAAAGTGTTTGGCTGTTTAGCCGTTTTAGCCCTTTAATGGCTGTGGAATTATTACTGGCAGGGTTAAGTATAGCCATGCTTTTCCACTGCCTGCTTTACTGGTTTGGCTTAAATATGGATAAATATATTCAATGGATACTGGCCTTATTTATTGTACTGTTTTGGGTAATTATGTTTCACCTGCTTTGGGTGTTGATACCGCTTAACCTGGGTGTGGCTTACCTGTTTTTTTATTTTAATTACTATAACTACCAAGGGATGGTAGTTAAGAATAAGTAAGGTTTGGAAGAAACACTATATCATTCAACCAAGGATCAAAAAAATAGATATTTATCTTAAAAGCTGGCTAAAAACGAGATTCATTTATTGCCGTTGACTTTAGTCAACGGTAAAAGAAGGTATCATTGCTGGCTTTAGCCAAATTATTCAGTGGAGTTTGGCTAAAGCCATTCGCCTTTTAGTCATTATCCCGTTGACTAAAGTCAACGGCAATGATTTTTATTTGATACATAAATAATCTAAATCAAATTTAAACAGGTTCTCAAAATACCTTCAACGTTTAATGCTGTAATTAAAGTCTCCCCATCCGGAGGAGATTATTAGCATCTAATTTGATTTTTGAAGGAGCCAATGAGGGCTTCGCCGTTTAGAGGGGGCTCCTGCAACCAATCATCCTGTCGCGGCCACTCATGTCTTGTCGCAACTCAATATCGGTAAAGTGCTTATCGCGTAATAATGCAACGGTTTCATTACCTAAACTCTCATTAATCTCAAAAAATAAATATCCCCCGGCGGTTAAGTTACCCGAAGCAAAATCTGCAATAGCCCTGTAAAACAACAGCGGATCATCCTGGGGTACAAACAACGCAGTATGGGGCTCAAAATCGGTTACGTTGGTGTGCATTTGTTTTTTGTCGTCCAGCGTTACATAAGGCGGGTTACTGACGATGATTTGGTGGGCGGTGAGTAGTGGTGAGTGGTGAGTGGTTGCTGCGTCTAAAATATCAGCCTGGATAAATTGCACTTGAACATCATTTAAGTCAGCATTTTCTTTTGCGGTCTGCAACGCACCTTCGGATATATCAATTGCCGAGACCTGTGCCTGTGGTAAATTCTTTTTTAAACTGATAGCGATACACCCGCTCCCCGTGCCAATGTCCAATATACTCCCTGCAAACTGCCTATTGTCAATCGCCGACTGCCCACTGCCAACTGCCCACTGAGAACTGCCCACTGCCAACCGCCCGCTGCAAACTGCCAATACCCACTCTACCAGTTCTTCTGTTTCGGGGCGGGGGATAAGTACGCTGGGATTTACTTTAAACGGTAGTCCATAAAACTCGGTAACGCCTAAAATATATTGAATGGGCTTGCCGGTTATCAGTTCGGCAGCAATATTCTTTAGCTTTTGGGCTTGTTCCTCATTTAGCTCCCGTTCCGGAAATGCTTTAACAGATGCTTTTGTCAGGTTGGTTACCTGGCTGATAGTTAATAAAGTAAGCGACTCTACCTCGTTAGCGTCATATACTTTGTTCAGCTGTTTGTAATCTTCAAAAACATCCTTTATGGTAATCATGCAACAAAGTAACATAAAAGCTACTTTTGCAGCATGGTTCAACATGAAATTTTTATGCAGCGTTGTCTTGAACTTGCCCAGCTTGGTGCCGGGCAGGTGAGCCCGAACCCGATGGTAGGCGCGGTAGTTGTTCATGAAGGCAAAATAATAGGCGAGGGCTATCACCAGAGATATGGCCAGGCCCATGCCGAAGTGAACGCAATTGCGCAGGTAACGGCTAAATTTGATAACGCGGCCCAACTGTTAAAGCAATCAACCATATATGTTTCATTAGAGCCCTGTGCACATTATGGTAAAACACCACCCTGTGCCGATTTGATTATTGAACATCAAATTCCCCTGGTAATTGTTGGCACCCGCGACCCTTTTGCCCAGGTTGATGGTAAAGGAATTGAAAAACTTAAAGCTGCCGGTATTGAAGTGATAACAGGCGTGCTGGAACAAGAATGCCAGTGGCTTAACCGCCGGTTTTTTACCAAAGTACAAAAGCACCGGCCATACATTATATTGAAATGGGCGCAAACCAACGATGGTTTTTTTGCGCCTGGTGATGGGAGCCAGTTTTGGATAACGGGCACCCAGGCGCGCAAGCTGGTACATAAATGGCGCAGCGAGGAGGATGCTATTTTGGTTGGGAAAAATACCGTTGCCATTGATAACCCGCAATTAAACGTAAGGTACTGGGAAGGAAAATCGCCAAAACGGGTGGTGATAGATAGGAGGCTGGAACTTAGTAAAGAGGCCAATGTATTTGATCAATCTATTGAAACACTGATTTTTAATGAAATAGAATTTAATTCCGACGGAAAAAACAAGTATATTGCATTAGAGGATTTTGACCGCTATGTGCCTCAATACATTTTGTACCAATTATATTTACAAGACATTCAATCGGTGATCATTGAAGGAGGTGCGCATACCCTGCAGGTGTTTATTGATGCCGGGCTTTGGGATGAGGCCCGCATTTTTACCGGCAAAACTGTTTTATCAAAAGGCATAAAATCACCACAAATAACAGGTATACTTGCCGCCGAATCATTCATTGAAGAAGACCGTTTACAAACGTTATACAACCAATAAGAATTAAAAATAAGAGTCAAGAATCAAGACAGAAGAAAATAGGGGTTGGCAAATACTCCCGATGATAAGCGTCAAGCCTTATCAGATGATGGAAAATCAAAATGGTTTTTTTCTTAATTCTTGACTCTTTATTCTTGACTCTTCTACACCACCAATTATGCTATTTGTTTTTTTAAGTATTTGTTGTAGTGTTATTGTGTCGGTTATGCTTAAGCTGGCCAAAAGGTACCACATTGACGTTTACCAGGCGGTAACCTGGAATTATTCGATGGCCATCATGCTTACCTGGCTTTTTTACAGGCCATCGCTTGCAGGCCTGCAAAATACACCTGTATTTAATTACCTGGCGCTTGGAGTTTTATTTCCCGCTGTGTTTTTGGCTATGGCTGCATCGGTGCGCAGGGCTGGTATTGTACGTACAGATGTTGCGCAGCGTTTATCGCTGTTTATTCCCATTATATCGGCCTTTTTGATATTTGGCGAGGCTTCAAATACAATAAAGATCATTGGTATCGCCCTGGCGTTTATTGCCATATTTTGTACAATTCCATGGCAAAAAACAACGGGCAGGCCTAATCATAAAAATACAGAAAAGGGTTCTTGGATATATCTGCTTATTGTTTTCCTGGGGTTCGGAATTATAGATGTATTGCTGAAGCAGATCACTAAAGTTAACAGCGTGCCTTTTACTACAGCCATTTTTATTGTCTTTATTCTTGCGTTTACGTTGTCGTTTATCGGCTTGTTATACCAGGTGTTCACAAAAAAAATGCGTTTCTCATGGCCGCATATACTCATTGGCTGGGTATTGGGTTTGTTTAATTTTGGTAATATTCTTTTTTATCTGAAGGCGCACAAAGCCCTGGCAAATAACCCGTCATCGGTGTTTTCGTCAATGAATATTGGGGTTATTGTTGTAGGAGCCCTGGTAGGTATGCTTGTATTTAGAGAGAAATTAAGCACACTTAACAAAATAGGACTATTGGTAGCTATATTGGCTATTGTTATTATTTATTTCCCGCAAACATTAGGCTTTTTGCATTTGTAATTTAATGTTGTACTCATGAATGGCTTTTCAATGCTTTCCGCTTTAAGCCTTCAGCTTTTAGCTCCTAAATAATGCTTTTTGACGATACCTATCAAACCATCGAAAAACCGACCGAAAGTATATTCCGTGATAGGGGCAGCAAGTTCCTGGGGTTTGCTTATCCCATCAGCTCCGATAATGATATTAAAGTCATTGTAGCCAAATTAAAAGCCGAACACCCCAAAGCCAACCACCATTGCTGGGCCATGCGCCTGGGGACCGATAGGTCTGTTTACCGGGTGAATGACGACGGCGAACCATCGGGCACCGCCGGCCGGCCAATATTAAATATCCTGCTGTCAAAAGATGTTACCAATATCCTGGTGGTTGTAGTGCGTTATTTTGGCGGTACGCTGCTTGGGGTACCAGGGTTAATAAACGCCTACAAGGTAGCTACAGAAGAAGCCCTGAAGCTGGCCATCATCATCCAAAAAACGGTGAATGATATTTACACCATTAAGTTTGATTACCTGCAGATGAATGACGTGATGCGGATTATCAAAGAAGAGAATCTTCCGGTGCTTGAACAGCAGTTTGATAACGATTGTAGTATGCAGCTATCTATTCGCAAAATGCAAGTGGAGCAGGTTTTGGGAAAATTAGGAAAGGTGGCCGGGTTAAAGGCGAAGTATGATTATAGTTTGTAGTTTTTTAAACGTCAAGGGGTGACAGACCAACACACCTCGAAAATAGCCCCGATTTAACCTCATTTTAATGTCGTAATTGCGGCATAAATGTTTATTTTCGTCGGATATGCAATCTTTTGACTTAGATAAAACCGATCTCCTCCGCATCAAAACGGCTCTTGAGGCCGATGATGCTGAATTAGAGAAAGTTCTGAAGGAATATCACGCCTCGGAGATTGCTTTATTGTTTGAACAGCTTGAGCAGGAGGATAAGGAAAGGATCATCAATATCCTGCCGACTGACGTTGCATCTGAAGTTTTATCCGAAATGGATGAGGAGCACAGCCCCGGCGAGCTGCTCCTGAACCTCCACCCTGAAAAAAGAAGCGAGATAGTTGAAGAGCTGGATTATGACGATGCAACCGACATCATATCCCAGCTTGATGAAGATGAGCAGCAGGAAATATTAGAAGATATTGATGCCGATGATGCCAGCAGCATCCGCGCGCTTTTGAACTATGCCGAAGATACTGCCGGCGGTTTGATGAACTCCGAACTCATCAAAGTAAACATCAGGCTGGATAAAAAAGAGGCACTGGACGAGATCATTCGCCAATCGGAAGAGATGGAGGAGTTTTATACCATTTACGTGGTTGACGATGCCGACACCTTGCAAGGCATCCTCTCGATAAAAGATGTTATAAAAGCCCATGCGGATGCCAAAGTGAGCGACCTGGTAAAACGCGACCCTGTATATGTAAGGGCCGAGCTTGACCAGGAAGAGGTTGCCCGCCTAATATCGCAATACAATTTAACAACCATCCCGGTTGTTGATGACCATATGAAGCTGCTTGGCCGGGTTACCGTTGATGATATCATCGACGTAATGGAGCAGGAAAATACCGAAGATATATTAAAGATTTCGGGTGTATCTGAAGACGAGGAATTGAGCGGTAACTGGAAAGATGCCGTAAAAAGTCGTTTGCCATGGCTGGTTATTAACCTGGCCACTGCTTACCTGGCCGCATCGGTGATCAGGCATTTTGACGATACCGTTTCCCAGGTGAAAGGCATAGCCGCTTACATGACCATTATAGCAGGTATGGGCGGTAATGCAGCCACGCAGGCCCTTGCGGTAACAGTCAGGCGTATATCGTTAAGTAACCTTACCGATAGCCAGGCATATAATACAGTATTAAAAGAATTTTTAGTAGGCATGCTTAACGGGGCCGCCAACGGACTGGTTGTTTTTTGCATCGCCCTGTTTTATGATGCCAACCCCATGCTTGGTCTCGTTTTGTTTTTAGCCATGACAGGAAATCTCATCATCGCGGGTATTACCGGGGCATCTATACCGTTGGTATTAAAAAGGGTGGGGATAGATCCGGCGGTGGCTTCGTCTATTATTATTACCACCTTTACCGATTGCGCCGGGTTTTTATTGCCCTTGTACCTGGCTACCAGGCTTTTGTTGAAGCATTAAGCGTTACTGGCGTTTTATACGATATTATTATAAATTTGAACCATCAAAATTTGAGATATGACTGAAGTAAGATACGACTGGACAAAAGAAGAAATAGCCGAAATATACCATACCCCATTACTCGACCTGGTTTACCGCGCGGCAACCGTACACCGCGAAAATAAAGATTACGCCGAAGTACAGATCAGCTCGCTGATTTCTATTAAAACCGGCGGCTGTTCTGAGGATTGCGCTTACTGCCCACAGGCTGCCCGTTATAATACCGGTGTAGATGTACATGCCATGATGCCTAAAGATGAGGTTATTGCTGCTGCCGAAAAAGCAAAAGCCGGTGGCGCATCGCGTTTATGCATGGGTGCCGCCTGGCGCGAAGTGCGCGATAACCGCGATTTTGATAAAGTGATTGACATGGTAAAGGCTGTTAATAGCCTTGATATGGAGGTATGCTGTACACTGGGTATGCTTACCGAGAGCCAGGCGCAACGATTGGCAGATGCCGGCTTGTATGCTTATAACCATAATTTAGATACATCTGAAGAAGATTATAAGCGTATTATCACCACCCGCACTTATGACGACAGGTTAAATACCCTTAAAAACGTACGTAAAGCGAAAATTACAGTTTGCAGCGGTGGCATAGTTGGTTTAGGCGAAACCGTTGAAGACAGGATCTCGATGCTGAAAACATTGTCAAACCTGCCCAAGCACCCCGAATCGGTACCTATCAATGCTTTGGTGCCCATAGCTGGTACACCACTGGCCGATCAGCCCCGCGTACCTATCTGGGATATGGTAAGGATGATTGCTACCGCTCGTATAATTATGCCACGTTCGGTAGTGCGGTTATCTGCCGGCCGTACCGAAATGAGTACTGTTGAGCAGGCTTTTTGCTTTATGGCAGGCGCCAGTTCTATTTTTGCAGGTGAAAAGCTTTTAACCACACCAAACCCATCATTTGATACCGATATGGCCATGTTTGAACTGCTTGGCCTTACACCGCGCAAAGCCTTCAAAAACGGCCGCCCAAATGAAGTTAAAGAAATGGAAGCAGCGGGGTAGTTGCTTGCCGTTTTAAACAAGAAAGGCGCAATTAATGCGCCTTTCTTGTTTTTAGAGAAATAAGAAGTTTACTATCTGAAAGAGTATTTATTTTTCGTCATCCAGTTTTTTTAAATTCGAATTACCTGTTAATGATCTCAATTGTTGAATTGCAATTTGATTTAATTTTTTTAGTCTTTCGCCTTGCGTTAAATTCATCGTTATAAATTCAGAGTTCATGCTTTCCATATTGGCCAATATCAATAGCTGCTCGATAGAACTGTGATCTCTAATATTGCCTTCTGAATTTTTATTTTTATCCCGCCATTGTTTAGCCGTTAATCCAAATAATGCTACATTTAATATATCCGCCTCATTGGCGTAAATATGTTGTATTTGCTCTTTTGTTATATCGGGAGGGATTATATTTTCCTTTATAGCATCTGTATGGATACGGTAGTTTACTTTGGCAAGCGTGCGATTTAAGTTCCAGTTTAATGATAGCCTATTATTTTCATCATTTTTTAGACGCTGAAATTCTTTGATCAGGTAAAGTTTAAATTCCGGGCTAAGCCATGAACCAAATTCAAATGCAAGATCACGATGTGCATATGTTCCGCCTCCATACCTGCCTGCCTTTGATTGGATGCCTATTGCTGAGGTTGCGTCTATCCATTTTTTGGGCGTCAGCCTGAAGCTATTAAGGCCTGCTTCTTTTTTAAAGGTGTCGAATTCGACACCTTTAAAATGGGGATTGTGAATTTGTTCCCATATCCCAAGAAATTCCACAGTGTTACGGTTGCGCATCCAATTATATATCAAATCATCGCCACCGAACTTATTAGCCATATCAGTGAGTGATATGTAGTCGTCCTCTTTCAAAGAAACAACAGTTATTTCTGTTCCCTGAACGTTAATGGTTGACTTCTTACCTTTTGTCGACATGGATATGATTTTATTTCCCTTAATCCCTCATATTAATAAATTGTAACGGCTGGCCAAAGTTTTCGGTACGACATAGGCTGATCACCGCTTGCAGGTCGTCAATTTTTTTGCCTTGTACGCGCACCTGGTCGTCCATGATAGAGGCTTGCACCTTAAGGCCGCTGTCTTTTATCTTTTTAACCAGTTTTTTGGATGTTTCTTTGTCGATACCTTCTTTAACCTTTATCTCCTTGCGGATCATGTTGCCCGACGCATATTGCTCTTTACCAAAATCAAGCGCGCTTGAATCCAGGTGTTGTTTCACCATGCGGCCGATGATGGAATCCTGGATGGCTTTAAGACGCATCTCGTTTTCGGTAATAATGGTTATTTCATTGGTTTTTTTATCCAGGTCGATAGTGCTTTTTGAATCGTTAAAATCGTACCGGTTAAGTATTTCTTTTTTAGCGGTATTGATGGCGTTATCAAGCGTTTGTCCATCTATTTTGCTTACTATATCAAATGTTGGCATGTTGTAATTTTAAAAGTGGCTTAAAAATCGTAAAAATCTGGTTTTGAAAGGTTAATGAAGTTTTCTTATTTGCTCTATGTAGAGCTTTATGTTCAAAATACAGACATATTTGTTGTTTTATCGTATAATGTTTTACAATTGTTTCACAATATGTAGAAGTTATTTTTTGTAGAACTCATCATATTTCGAAGGAAATAAAACGTAGCTCCTATCACTTTGTTTTAAAATGAAAATATTTCTCTAAAGTTTCATCCTATAGATCGAGTAGTTTTGATTCATCATCTAAAGGTATTAAAATTAGATCTATCAATCTCGGCATTTTGTTCTAAGGATTTTAAATGATGCGTTTGCTTTTTGCTAAATAATTACCAACAAAGATTATACTATCTTTTTGTTATCATGGAATAGATATAAGATTACGAGTAAAGATTTCATTCGTTTGAATATAATTTAGGATATGTGCCTTCACTTAAAAATGATGTTACCAAGAATTGATCTCTTATCTTCTTATTATTAACAGACTTGGCGAACTTTATATAAAACTCAGCCATTGTTCCTGGAACCGGTTCAGTCCAATCCCAAATTGCAGGATCAGAATTTACAACTTTAAAATTTCTATATAAAACCATATTAGATGTTTGATACTGCCCACTCACTGTATCAACTTTAATTTTCTGGACGTTTTTTTCAATAATTGATTTTTTGTTTTTAGTTGTTTTAGTATAATACATTATCCAAAAGCTAACGGTATGTGATTCGCCATAACGGGTGTCAACATCTTGTTTGATGTCATCTCTTATGGTATCAATGAATAAGTAGGTGTGATTGTAAGTTTTTGATATAAAAAGCCAGCGATTGTTTTGTGCGTTGCAATAATGAGCGCTTGACAATAGGAATAACAGGGCGGCTAAGTTTTTTTTCACTGTCATAATTATAAAAGTATGGCATAACTGCTGTTTCTTTTAGCTGCTCAGGGTTATTACCGCCTCAATGCATAAATATAAAGCTTCGCAATGGCAGCGTACTACATGGGTATGCTGCGTTGTTACGTGAGGTCGAGATCCGAGCAGCAATATTAGGTAGTACAATTTTATTATCTTGATATCAGTTAATTACTGTAATCAAAATAAGTAAGTAGATTATACACTGCAAACCTTTATAAATAATTCAAATCAAACAGAGATGAAATTACCCGGTAATATTCAACAAAGGTAAGGTTTTGGGTCAGACAGACAATCCATAGAAAAATTATTACCATGCCTCTAAGATTCTATAGATAAAAACATTTCTGTTTTTAATTAGGTACGGGGATGAGCAGTTTGACGCTAAAACACAATCGACTTTGGTTGACATTTTACGTTGCCTTCACCTTTTGACCTTTCGATCCCCCAAAAACAGGATTTCCCCAAGATGTGGCAGATAGAACAGATCCGTCTTCTTCATAAAAAATCTGCGGTAGGTACTGCCAGTCCTCATTCCAGGGATAATCTTTTTTAAAAATCTTTAAAAAGTAATCGTAATCTGTTATAACAGTAACATCTACTACTTGATCATCCTCATCAACTTTATTATCTACATAAACTAAAAAAGTCTTATCAAGCAATAAATAGTGATATGAGTAATAGGCTTCGAACTCCGTGAGGTAATCATCAAAAAATGATTGTATTCCAGAGCTCGACAGCCTAATTATATGACGTTCCATAATGTATCGTTGTTTAGTTCCTAATTTACGCTCTGGTAACCGAAAACTGAAATTAATTATTGAGGTCGGAGGGAAATCTTGTAAGAAAATAGCTGTAAAAGATAGCTTAGTTTAACTACCAATAACTCTTTATTACAATACACTAAGTATTAAATTTGGAAGGTTTTGTTTTACAAATGTTTTACAGCTATTTAAAATTTATTTTATAATAATCTGATTGTCAATATTTTGTACAGATATGAAGTGAAATTATCAAATGTTGGCATAAGTAAAAGAGTTTATAATGTTTACAAAACTAATGTATTGTAAACATTTACACAGCTCCATTATCAATTTGTTTACACGGCACACTAAATAATAATCATTAAAAACAGGTTTTATGTAGATGAGTTAATATTAAATTAACAAATAAATAAGCAGTTTTGTACACGTGGCCTAAGGGGCACAAATTTTATGGATAAACAACCACCATTAATTAACAGGGAAATAAGCTGGTTATATTTTAACGACAGGGTTTTGCAGGAAGCTGCCGATCCAACTGTGCCCTTAATTGAGCGGGTGCGCTTTTTGGCTATATTTTCATCAAACCTTGATGAGTTTTATAGGGTGAGGGTGGCTACGATGACACGGCTTGCCGCTTTAAACGAAAAATCGAAAGAAATATTAGGCTATAATCCTAAAAAGCTCCTTAACCAAATCAAGAATATAGTTGTAAGGCAGGAGCGTAAGTTTAATAACCTGTATGAAAACATTATTGTTAAACAGCTTGCTGAAGAAAAGATATTTATCCTGAATGACAAACAGCTTAACGTAAGCCGCGGGGCGTTCGTTAAAAATTATTTCAGGGAAAAACTGCTGGCCACTTTGGTGCCCATTATGCTTGATGATAGCCTGCCGCTACCTGAACTACGCGACCGGGCTATTTACTTTTTTGTAAAGCTTACCAAAAATAAAAAAACGCGTTATGCGCTGATTGAGTTTCCGGACAGTTTGTCAAGATTTGTTGTGTTGCCCGAAACCAACAATCTGAAATTTATTATACTGCTGGATGATATTATAAGGTACAGCCTGGAAGATATATTTTTCATTTTTGAGCACGACAGCATCGAAGCATATTCCCTACAGCTTACCCGCGATGCCGAACTTGACCTGGATAAGGAAGTGAGCGGCAAATTCATAGATGCATTATCAAAAAGCCTTCAAAAACGCAAAAAGGGTACACCAATGCGTTTGCTTTACGATACCGAGATGCCCATGGATATGCTAAAATACCTGGTAACTAAAATGGGGCTGCACGGCGAAAGCCTTATCCCTGGCAACAGGTATCATAACTTCAAGAATTTTATTTCATTCCCAAATGTAGGCAGCCCCGACCTGGAATTTGTTAAATATCCGGCTTTGCCCGTAGAAGATCTTTCGTTTGGTAAAAGCTTGCTGGGCCTTATCGCAAAAAAGGACTATATGGTGAGTACCCCATATCAATCTTATGACTACATTATCCATTTTTTGCGTGAGGCGGCTATCGATCCAAAAGTTAAAGAGATAAGCATTGCAGTTTACCGGTTGGCCGAAAATTCAAGAATTGTACACGCTCTGGTAAATGCGGCCAAAAACGGTAAAAAGGTAAACTGTTTGGTTGAATTGCGGGCAAGGTTTGATGAGCAGAATAACATATTTTGGAGCAACAGGCTTGAAGAGGAGGGCGTAAATGTACTTTACGGTATAGCAGGCTATAAAGTACACTCGAAGATATGCCTGGTTAGCCGCCTGGAAAAACAAAAGATTGTGCATTATGCCTGTTTATCAACCGGGAACTTTAACGAAAAGACGGCCAGGATATATGCTGATCATACACTGTTTACGGTAAACAAAAAAATAACCGACGATTTGGATGTTGTATTTAAAGCGCTCAAGAGGAACACCTTGCCAAAGGGACTGAAGACTTTGATTGTATCGCCCATTGATTCCAGGCCGGCTATTTACAAACTGATAGATACCGAGATAAAAAATGCGAAGGCGGGCAAAAAGACCTACATGATACTAAAAATGAACAGCCTTGCCGATGAAGGGCTTATCAATAAACTTTACCAGGCAAGTAACGCGGGTGTTAAAATAAAAATGATCATTAGGGGTATGTGTTGCCTTGTGCCGGGAGTTAAGGGATTCAGTGAGAATATTGAAGTGATAAGTATCGTGGATAAGTACCTGGAGCATGCCCGCGTACACATTTATTGTAACGGGGGAGACGAATTGATTTACCTTACTTCGGCAGATTTTATGAGCCGCAATATTGATACCCGGGTTGAAGTTGGTTTCCCGATTTTAGACGAGCGTTTAAAAAAGGAAGTTAAAGACATTATTAATATTCAATTGCAGGATAATACCAAGGCGCGCGAAATAAATAGTGCCAACAGCAATAAATACCACAAAACCAACGCGGCCGAATCGCACCGGGCGCAAATTGAGATATACAATTACCTGAAAACTAAAAACAAATAAAGTTGAGATACGCAGCTATAGATATTGGTTCAAATGCAGTAAGACTGCTGATTGCCGATATTATTGAAAATCACGGTTCCTTTTCGTTCAAAAAAAATACGTTGATCCGGGTGCCTTTACGCCTGGGCGATGACGCTTTTATCCAACACAGTATTTCGGATAAAAAAGCTGCCGATCTGGTAAAATCAATGAGCGCTTTTCGCAATTTAATGGATGTTTATAAGGTAACAGATTACCTGGCCTATGCCACATCGGCCATGCGTGAAGCTACAAACGGCGAGGATGTTGTTAAACTGATTAAGGAACAAGCAAATATCGACCTGGAGATTATCCATGGTTCCAAAGAAGCCAAGGTGATTTACGCCAGCCATGCCGAGCAAACCATTGATAAAAGCAAAAGTTATTTATACATTGATGTTGGCGGCGGTAGTACCGAGCTTTCTTTGTTTTCGGCAGGTGAGTTAATGGCTTCCAAATCGTTCAATATTGGCACTATCCGTATTCTGGACAACCAGGATACCGAAGAAACCTGGGATGAAATGAAGGAGTTTATCCGCGAACATACACGTGGATATAAACAGCTGCTGGGCATTGGTACAGGTGGCAACATTAATAAACTGCACCGTTTAGCCGAAGAAGGAGACGAGACCCCGATGGCTTTTGCCAAGCTAAAATCACTGTATACTTACCTTAATTCGTTTTCGCTTAAAGATCGCATTAATGTGCTTGGTTTAAACCAGGATAGGGCTGATGTTATTATTCCGGCCTGCGAAATTTATTTGACGGTTATGAAAAATGCGGGGATAAAACAAATATACGTACCCCGTGTAGGCATGGTTGACGGTATAATTCAAACCTTAATAGATACGAATTTATCTTAACAAAAAGATAACGTAAAAATATTTTTACAAATTTGCTTTATAATATAAAAACTGTTAGTACATTTGTAGTGCCCTCTCAAGGGCATGTTTTTCATAGGTAGATGTAGGGTCGGGTACTTGTATTCGACCCTTTTTTGTGCCCGTATTTTTGGATTGTTGGAGAGATATAATGAAGAAGAAGATTGTAGTTGCCATCACCGGCGCCAGCGGCGCTATTTATGCCCACCTGTTATTAAAAAAGTTAAACCAGCTAAAAGATCAAATTGCCGAAGTTGCCGTTGTGATGTCGGATAACGCGAAAGATGTTTGGCGCTTTGAGTTGGGAAACGACGATTACAGCAAGCAAAACTATAAGTTTTATGCCAAAAATGATTTTATGGCGCCCTTTGCCTCGGGTTCGGCAAAGTTTGATACCATGGTAATTGTGCCGTGTTCTATGGGTACCCTGGGGCGCATAGCAGGAGGAATATCTGACGATTTGATAAGCCGCGCTGCTGATGTAATATTGAAGGAACGCCGCAAACTTATCCTTGTTGCACGTGATACACCTTTTAACCTTATCCATATTCGTAATATGGCTACCGTTACCGAGGCCGGGGGAATTATTTGCCCCGCCATACCATCATACTACAGCAAACCACAAACTATCGAGGAACTGGCGATGACGGTAGTGAACCGGGTTATTGACCTCATAGGCTTGCAGAACGAAAGCTATGAGTGGAAGGGGATATAATTATTGCTTAAGGTTTATCGGTTGTTGTTAAATAGCCTCATTATTAATGATTTAATATTGATTCCATAGCCCGGGCAGTGTGTATGCCCAACCAAATTATGCCGGATGTTTTGTACACATTAAGAAAATTATTACCTTGGTTAAGCCAAAATTAAACTCAGGTTCACCCGAATAATGAAATCTAAGTCGACTGCGTACATTTTATGTTTTTTTTTAGGTGTGTTGGGTGCGCACAAGTTTTATCTCAATAAAACAGGCGTTGGTATGCTTTATTTTTGCACACTTGGCCTGGCTGGCATCGGGTGGATTCTTGATCTTTTTACCCTGGGCAGCCAGGTTGATGCCTGTAATGCATTGGTTAAACGGAACCGGGGTGCAAAGAAAGTAGTAAATACGTCCGGCTATAGTAGTGCTGCAACGCAACGGAGTCTGTCCGAACAATTACACGAACTTCATATGCTTAAAGAAAAAGGTATACTGAGCGAAGAAGAATACGCCCGGCTAAAGAGCAAAGTATTGGCATAAGTTGTTTTTAATCACATTTTTATTAGTGCATGCTATCGGAAGGATTGGCTACAAATAATTAACTCCAAAGTAAAATCACTAATTCAGTAGTTCAGTAATTCACTAATTGCTTATCTTTGCAGCTTTACAATGAATAAGAAAGTCGCTTTTTATACACTTGGCTGTAAGCTTAATTACTCCGAAACCTCGTCGATAGGCCGGATGTTTACCCAGGCCGGTTACGATACGGTTGAGTTTTCAAACACGCCCGATGTTTTTGTGATCAATACCTGCTCGGTAACCGAAAACGCCGATAAAAAGTGTAAAAAGATAGTGAAGGAAGCACTCAAAATTTCTCCGGATGCTTACGTAACCATAGTTGGCTGCTATGCCCAGCTAAAGCCACATGAAATTGCCGAAATACCCGGTGTTGACATGGTGCTTGGTGCTGCCGAAAAATTCCAGATTATTGATCATATTACCGACCTTACCAAAAAGCCCAAAGCAGTTGTATACAACCAACCGGTAAGGGAGGCCAACCAGTTTGTACCGGCCTATTCATTTGGCGACCGTACCCGTACTTTCCTGAAAGTTCAGGACGGTTGCGATTACTCCTGTACCTTTTGTACCATCCCACTGGCCCGCGGTGCCAGCAGGAGCGACACCATTGCCAACGTAATTGAACAGGCCAAACAGATAAGTGCTTCGGGGGTAAAAGAAATAGTACTCACCGGTGTTAATTTGGGTGATTTCGGAATCCGCAACGGGCAACGGGAGGATAAGTTTTTTGACCTGGTTAAAGCCCTCGACGAGGTGGAGGGGATAGACCGAATCCGTATTTCCTCTATCGAACCCAACCTGCTTACTGACGAGATCATTGCTTTTGTGGCTACTTCAAAACGGTTTGTTCCTCATTTTCACATCCCGCTTCAATCTGGCTCCGACAAGATACTCGGCCTCATGCGTCGTCGCTACAAACGCGACCTGTATGTAAATCGTGTGGCCAAAATAAAAGAACTGATGCCCGATTGCTGCATTGGGGTTGATGTTATTGTAGGGTTCCCCAGCGAAACACGTGAAGATTTTATTGATACCTATAATTTTTTAAACGATCTGAACGTTTCATACCTGCACGTATTTACTTACTCCGAAAGGGAAAATACGCTGGCGGCCGAAATGAAAGGCGCAGTACCTGGTTCAACCCGGGCGGATAGAAGTAAAATGCTGCACATATTGTCCGATAAGAAACGCCGGGCTTTTTACGAAACCCAGTTGGGTAAAACCGATGAGGTTTTATTTGAAGGTGACATAAAAGATGGCTTTATGCACGGCTTTACCCGCAATTATGTAAATGTAAAGGCCAAATACGACCCTATATTGGTAAACGAATTGAAAAAGGTTTACTTAACAAATATTTCACCGGATGGTGATGTCGAAATAACAGAAGGCGAAGAAATATTAGTTCATTAAAACGCTATCTTCGCTTCAAAATACAACCTATGTTTCCAACCATAACATCGCTTCTGCAATATATTTTCGGTTTTAACTTTCCGTTACCTATACAAACATTTGGTTTTTTTGTGGCTATAGCTTTTATGGCAGCATACTGGGCCTTTGTTCAGGAATTTAAACGGAAGGAGAAACTGGGGATTCTTCATTCATCAAAAAGAACAGTACTGGTTGGGCGACCTGCTTCGGCAGCCGAATTGGCTGGTAACGCTGTATTTGGTTTTATTTTAGGTTATAAATTAATCGATTCGGCATTAAATTATCACGCACTTTTAGATGATACACAGGGTTTCCTGCTATCCTTAAGAGGGAATTGGATAGGTGGCATTATAGGTGCAGCAGCTTTTGCTTACTGGGCTTATTACGAAAGCGAAAAGCAAAAATTAGCCAAGCCCGAAAACAGGGAAGTAACCTTACACCCGTATGAAATGATGGGCAGCATTTTGTTGTGGGCTGCTATATTCGGTTTTGCCGGCGCTAAATTATTTAATGCCCTTGAAAACTGGGGCGATTTTATGAAAGACCCGGTTGGCATGCTAATAGGTTTTAGCGGCCTTACTTTTTATGGTGGCCTCATCTGCGGCGGTGCAGCAGTGTTATATATAGCCAATAAAAACGGAGTTAAGCCTTTAGATATGCTGGATATTGGTGGCCCGGGTATGATGCTGGCTTATGCATTAGGCCGTGTTGGCTGCCAAATGTCGGGCGATGGCGATTGGGGGGTGGTAAACCTTGCGCCGAAACCGGGCTGGCTGAGTTGGGCGCCTGATTGGGTATGGTCTTTTAAATTCCCTCACAATGTTAATGACGAGGGCGTTCCCCTGGCAAATTGCATAGGTAAATTTTGTCATGAACTGCAATACCCCGTATACCCAACATCGTTATATGAATGTATCATCTGCCTGATACTATTTGCGTTCCTGTGGAGTATCCGCAAACAGATAAAAAATTCAGGTGTGCTTTTTGGTATTTATATGATATTGGCCGGTGTTGAACGGTTTTTTATCGAACTGATACGCGTAAATACAAAATACCATGTGGCTGGTATCAGCTTTACCCAGGCCGAAATGATTTCGCTGATCATGGTTATCGGCGGCGCGTTGTTAATAGTAAACGGTTTAAAAAATAAAAACACAGCTACTTTACAGCATGGCTAATGAAAAACAGGCTCACAAGCTGTTAAATAACCAGGTATTCAGGTTTGTACTTTCGGCCGGTGCCGGTTTTTTAGTTGATATCTCTGCCTTTTATCTTTTTTATCACAACCTGTTAGCCAGGCGCACTTACCTCATAGGTTCATACACTTTCCGTAATTCCACTTTATCGTTAGCCATTTCGTTTTTGCTTGGGGTGATAGTCAATTTTGCTATTACCCGCGCTCTTGTTTTCAACGAATCAAAATTATCAGCTTATAAGCAGTTTTTTCGCTTTATATCTGTTGCCTGTGTTGGTTTTTTCGCCAACCTTGGGCTAATAAAGATATTGATCCAGGCTTTTGGTATTTATCCTCCTGTGGCACGCATAGGCGCTGCTTTAAGCTTGTTTTTTGCAAGCTTTTTTATTCATAAGGTATTTTCATTCAGCTTATCATTACGTAAACATGCAACTCCAAAACATAACGCAACAGGTAATTGAAATAGCCAAACAGGCAGGCGATTTTATCAGGCAGGAACGCAAATCATTCAGCCCTGACAAAATTGAATACAAAGGGCTCAATGATATGGTTTCATACGTTGACCAAACAGCCGAACGGATTATTGTTGAAGGCTTAAAAAAAGTACTACCCGAGTCTGGTTTCATCACCGAAGAAAAAACCACTACTATTGTGGGCGACCGGTATAACTGGATTATCGACCCTTTGGATGGTACTACTAATTTTATTCACGGCCTGCCGGCTTATTCCGTAAGTATAGCATTAAAAGAATATGATGAACTGGTAGCGGGCGTTGTGTACGAAATAAATCAGGACGAATGTTTTTACGCATGGAAAGATGCTCCGGCTTATCTGAATGGCCGAGAAATCCATGTAAGCAAAAATACTACGGTAAGTACAAGTCTTATCGCTACAGGTTTCCCTTATTATGATTTTACCAAGCAGGCCCAATACATAGAACTATTTACCGAATTGATGAAAAGCAGCCACGGCCTGCGTCGCATTGGTTCGGCAGCTGTCGACCTGGTTTACACCGCCTGCGGCCGTTTTGACGCCTTTTACGAATACAACCTGAACGCCTGGGATGTAGCCGCCGGAATAGTAATTGTAAAACAGGCAGGTGGCGATATTGTAAACTTTAAAGGGGGAAGTGAAGTACTGGATACAAGGGAATTGTTGGCCAGCAATGGTATAATAACAGGGGAGATGCTAACGGCGATACAGAAATATTTCAGGTAATACAGACGAATATCGCGAATTGAATTTCATACACACGAATTTTCCTAATTGAATCGAATTTCACGGATTTAAAGGATAATTTAAAAAAATCAGATCAAATTGCTACAAATGCAATGGCACCAATTTATTCGAACACTGATTTGTGTAATTCGAATAAATTGATGCCATTTCTGTCCTAATTCAATTCGCGAAATTCGATTCAATTAGTGAGGTTCGTGTGTAATTATAGTGCTTCAGATACCACTTCGGTAACTTCAGGAACCATGCGTTTAAGCAGGTTTTCGATGCCTGCTTTAAGCGTTATGGTTGATGACGGGCAACCGCTGCATGAGCCGCGAAGCTCGACAGTTACCACACCTTCGTTAAATGAACGGTAGGAGATAGCGCCGCCATCCTGCTCGACAGCCGGGCGAACATAGTCATGCAATATCTGCTGAATTTTAACTTCAGTTTCAGATCCTTCGAAGTTTGTTTCTTCAGACTGCTCTTCTAATTGGACCTTCAATTCCGATTCAACCGCACCCTTTACAAACTCTTTCATGATAGGTTCAACGTCGGCCCAGTCGCTTTCATCGGTTTTAGTGATGGTAACGAAGTTGCTGGCGAAGAAAACACCATTTACAAACGAAAATTTATATAGTTCCTTAGCGAAAGGTGATTTATCGGCGCTTTCTTTAGTAGCGAAATCGACACTGCCATTAATCAGCAACTTGTTCACAATGAACTTCATTGTTGCCGGGTTTGGCGTTGATTCGGTATATACGTTGATATTCATCGAAATTCTATTTAGATTAATTAAACAAATTTAATCACCTTTTTGATTTAAATACAATACTAAAATTGTTATGACGGGCAGATGATAGATGTGCAGATATGCAGATTTCAGATGTGCAGATGATTTGAATGGGTAGCATTATAAAAATCACTCATCTGCACATCTGTAATTTGAAATCTGCACATCAAATTCCCGTATAATTTAATGGCGTAATTTGTTTCAATTCATTTTTTACACTATCACTTACTTGCAAGGTATCAACAAACTCTGCAATAGTTTGAGCGTTTATTTGCTGATTGGTGCGGGTAAGGTCTTTTAATGCCTCGTATGGGTTAGGGTAGCTCTCGCGCCTTAAAATAGTTTGGATAGCCTCAGCAACTACAGGCCAGTTGGCTTCCAGGTCGGCGATGATGGCGTCCTGGTTAAGTAATAGTTTGTTTAAACCTTTGATGGTAGATTTTATGGCAATTAAAGTATGAGCTACCGGTACGCCTATATTGCGTAATACGGTCGAGTCTGTTAAATCGCGCTGTAATCTCGAAACAGGCAGTTTGGCGGCCAGGTGCTCAAACAAAGCATTGGCGATGCCTAAGTTACCCTCCGAGTTCTCAAAATCAATAGGATTAACTTTATGTGGCATGGCCGATGAGCCTACTTCGCCCGCTTTTATTTTTTGCTTAAAGTAATTCATGGATATGTAAGTCCACATATCGCGATCAAGATCAATCAGGATATTATTGATGCGTTTTAAAGCATCGCATTGAGCAGCAAAATTATCGTAATGCTCAATCTGGGTAGTAAACTGCGAGCGGCTCAGCCCTAATACATCATTCACAAAATGATTTCCAAAAGCTTTCCAATCCTTAGCAGGGTAAGCAATATGATGTGCATTGAAATTGCCTGTAGCACCCCCAAATTTGGCCGAGTATTTTACCGATTTCAAAATCTCCAGCTGGCCTTCAAGCCGTTCTACAAAAACCTCAACCTCTTTACCAAGCCTTGTTGGCGAGGCCGGTTGCCCGTGTGTGTGCGCCAATAATGGAATATCTTTCCAATCGGCGGCATATCCTTTTAATGTATCAATTAGCTGGCTGATAGCAGGGTAGTAGGCGTTGTTTATAGCAAGTTTAAACGTGTAAGGGATAGCTGTATTGTTGATATCCTGCGATGTCAAACCAAAGTGAATAAACTCCTTAAACGCATCCAATCCGCCTAATTTATCAAACTCATTTTTAATAAAATACTCTACAGCTTTTACATCGTGATTGGTTGTTTTCTCAATCTCTTTGATGCTTTGGGCATCGGCTTCAGTAAAGTTTTTATAGATATCGCGTAACTTTTCTATCAGATTGACATCAAAACCTTGTAACTGAGGCAACGGATATTCAACCAATGCTATAAAATATTCAATCTCGACAAATACACGGTATTTGATCAGGGCGTATTCAGAAAAATAATCAGCAAGTTCGGCGGTGGTGTTTCGGTAACGGCCATCAATTGGCGAAATTGCAGAAAGCGGAGACAAGTTCATTGAAATATAATTTTTTGCAAAGATAAGCATTTAGATGTGCAGATGATGTTAGATGTGCAGATGTGCAAATTTCAGATGTGCAAATGATAATAACTATGCGGTTACGCTAACTTAATATTGAAGGAGATTGATATGCAATTTATCGTGACATGTCCAATTTCGCTATTGCCGATCGTTATAATAAAAAAAGCAAATTGTTGCGCTTTCATCTGCATATCTGCACATCTGAAATTGGCACATCTGCAATGTTTGTCGTTAAAAAGTCATTTCAGTTGGAAACTTTGAAATCAAAAAATGTTTCCTTAGTTTTGACCCGGAAAGTCAATGAGTCAAATAGAAAGAATAATTGAAGGTGGCGAAGAGCTGTTTTTAAAGGCAGGCATCAAGAGCGTAACCATGGACGATATAGCCAGGCACCTGGGTATGTCGAAAAAAACCATATACCAGTTTTTTAAGGACAAAAACGAATTGGTAACAGCAATGGTTAAAAAGAAGCTGAAAGAGGATGAGGAGCAAATGATCGAGTTCATTAGTAAATCTGCTAATGTGATAGAGGAAATGATGAACATGACCAAATGCTCAGAGGATATGTTTTCGCGTATCAACCCGATAGTAATTCATGATATGCAAAAGTACCACCCTGATGCATGGAAGGTTTTTCAGCAGTTCAAAAATGAGGTTTTGATTAGCACCCTGGAAGAATTATTAACAAAAGGTATTAAACAAGGTTACATAAGGCCCGAAATTGACGTAAGGATAGTTGCGCGCATGAGGGTAAACACGGTGGAACTTGGATTTAACACCACGATATTCCCGATAGCGGAGTTTAATACATGGAAGGTACAGGTCCAGTTTTTAGAACATTTTAACTATGGCATTTGCACCCTTAAAGGGTACAAGCTTTTAAATCAGTACAGGAACATACAAGAAGATTAATTTAATACTGCTGACATAAGGCTGTCAAAATCGGCCCGGATATTTGGGGCACAATAGAAAAAAAATCACCAAACAACTATATATACAATGAAATATTTACTTTTTACGGCCACATTTTTGGGAGCCATAGCCCTTAAAAGCTATGCCCAGGAAACGCCACCTAATAATCAAACTTTTAATTTCAGCGTGCAGGACTGTGTTAATTATGCTTATGAGCACCAGAATACCGTAGTTAATGCCGGTCTTGATGTTAAAAGTGCCGAATATAAAATTAAGGAAACAACAGGCACAGGCTTGCCACAGATAAATGGTAGCGCATCGTTTACTGATTACCTTAAGGTTCCAACAAGTTTATTGCCAGGCGAGTTTTTTGGAGCGCCAGGTACATTTATCCCGGTGAAATTCGGTGTAAAGTACAATTCAAACCTGGGGTTGAGTTTAACACAAAAAATATTCGACGGCAGTTATTTTGTAGGTTTAAAAGCATCAAAAACTTATAAGGAATTATCTGAAAGGAGCCTTACCCGCACCAAAATTGAAACAAACGTTAGTGTAACAAAAGCTTACTATCAGGTTTTGGTGAGCGATGAGCAGATAAAACTTTATGATGCAAACATTGCGCAGTTAAAACAACAGTTAGATCAAACCGTAGCCCAAAATAAGCAGGGCTTTGTTGAAAAGATTGATGTTGACCGTATTACTGTTCAATACAATAATTTGGTTACTACGCGCGAAAATGTGATCAGATCGCTTGCTTTAAACTACCAGATGTTAAAATTTCAGATGGGAATGCCCATAGATTATAACCTGACATTAAAGGATAAGCTGGTTGATATTAAAATGGATAACAGCGTTGCAGAATTAGGCCAGGATACCGCTTTTTACCACAATCGCATTGAATATGCTTTACAGGAAACTGATAAAAAGGTAAACGAGTTATTGTTAGCCAACAAAAAAGCGGCCTATTTGCCAACTTTAAATTTTAACGGCAATTACGCGGCATCATACCAGGATAATAGTTTTGGTAACTTGTATAAAAACTCTTTCCCATCAAGCTACATCGGTTTATCGTTAAACGTCCCCATTTTTAGCAGCGGTCAGCGCAGCAACCAGGTAAAACAAGCCAAAATTTCATTGATGCAATCGCAAAATAACCTGGTAAATCTTAAAAATACCATAAATCTTGATGCTAAGGTTGCAGGTGTGAGTTACCTGAATGGTTTACAATCCCTCAATAACCAAAAAGCCAACCAGGAGCTTGCACGCGAAGTATTAAGGGTATCAAAAATCAAATATCAGCAGGGCGTTGGCTCAAGCATTGAGGTAACACAAGCGCAAACCAGTCTTGAGGATGCCGATAACAAGTATATCCAGGGATTGTACGACGCCCTGGTAAGTAAGGTTGATCTTGATAAAGCATACGGACGAATTCAATAAACACAAACTAAACTCAATATAAAATAACGATATGAAAAAGATATTCTACATACCGGCGGCGTTACTTCTTTTGGCTGCTGCCTGCACCGAAAAACCAAAAGACAAGAAAGCCGAATTGGCCGACTTGCAAAAACAGCAACAGGATATTAATGCCAAAATAACCAAACTGCAAGCAGAAGTTGGTACAACAGATAGCGGCAAAACAACTGATGTAGCAGCGGTAGTGCTAAAGGCCGGTACATTTACCAACTATGTACAAATACAAGGTAAAATTGACGCGCAGGATAACGTTACCGCGTTTCCGCAGGCAAACGGTATCATTACGGCTTTGTATGTTAAAGTGGGCGATCATGTAAATAAAGGTCAGGTACTTGCGCAGTTGGATAATAGCGTAGCACAACAAAATATAGCGCAATCTGAGGCCCAGGTAAGCCTAAATCAAACCTTATATGAAAGACAGAAAAACTTATGGGATCAAAAAATTGGTACCGAAGTACAGTATCTACAGGCGCAAACAACATTGCAAGCCAGCAAAAGAGCTTTAGCAAGTTTAAAACAACAAGCTGGTTTATCACGTATTGTTTCGCCAATTAGTGGTACTGTCGACCAAATGGACCTTAAGATAGGACAGGGCTTAACAGCAGGCCAAACAGGTATCCGCGTTGTAAACGCCGATGTATTGAAGGTTAAAGCTGATGTACCTGAATCATATTCGGGTAGTGTAAATACAGGCAACGCAGTTAAAATATTAGTGCCGGATGCTAACGATTCCTTAGTAACTAAGGTGACATTTGCTGCTAAAGTTATAGATCCTACATCAAGAAGCTTTGGTGTTGAAATTAAGTTACCTGTGCGTAAAACCTTACGCCCTAACATGACCGCCATCATACAAATTGCTAATTATGTTAAGGAAAATACTATAACTGTACCTGTAAAAGCCATCCAGAAATCGGAAGAAGGCGATTACGTGTTGTTGAACCAGAATGGTATTGCAAAACGTGTAAATGTAAAATCGGGCGGCACATATGGCGGCCAAACTGAAATATTATCGGGATTAAAGGCAGGTGATCAGTTGATTACTGAAGGTGCAACTGAAGTGGAAGACGGCGACAAAGTCAAAGTTTTACAGAGTGCTAATTAATTTTATTAACAATTGATCTGTTTATTATGAAAGATCTGAACAAAGAATTCGCGCCCTCCAGTTGGGCCATCGATAATAAAACGGCTATATACGTGCTCATATTTTTGATCACGATATTAGGTCTTGTTAGTTATAATAATCTGCCAAAAGAAAACTTTCCTGATATCGCGCAGTCCAAAGTGTTTGTTACCACAACATTTATTGGCCAATCACCGCAAAATATCGAGAATCTGGTAACCAGGCAGATAGAGAAAAAATTAAAGTCGTTAAAAGGATTAAAAAAAGTAACGTCAAATTCCCTGCAAAACGTATCGGTTATTACTGCGGAGTTTAATGCCAATATTGACATTAAAGATGCCAAGATCGACGTAAAGGACGCAGTTGACAAGGCCAAACAGGATTTGCCTCAAAACGACGCGAACTACAAAGAGCCCGTTATATCAGATATCAACGTAGCCGATTTGCCGATTTTATATATCAATATATCAGGCGATTATGACCTGAAGAAGTTGAAGGAATATGCCGACCTGTTGAAAGATGAAATAGAGAGTTACAAAGAGATCTCGAAGGTTGACGAAGTAGGTGCGCTTACGCCCGAAATTCAGATCAACGTAGATTTGAATAAGATGACTGCCGCGCAGATCAGCTTTGATGATATCATCAACGGGGTTGGCCAGGAAAACGTGCTGGCATCTGCTGGTACCATTAAAACAGATGGTGTTAGACGCAGCATTGATATTAAACAGGATTTTAAAAATGCCGACCAGGTTGCCGCCATGGTTATCCGTAACCCTAAGGGACAGGCGGTTTACCTGCGTGATATAGCTGAGGTTAAAGACTCATTTTTAGAGCAGGAAAGTTATGCCCGCTTAAAAACACCTGAGAGCACAAAGTTTAAAAACGTAATTACCCTTAACGTAAGCAAAAGAGCTGGCGAAAACCTGATCCAGGCATCGGATAAAATAAATCAATTGATTAAGGATAAACAAAAAACTGTTTTCCCTAAAGGATTGAATATCACAGTAACAGGCGATCAGTCAGACAAAACCCGTACTACGCTTAGCGATTTGATCAACACCATTGTTATCGGTTTTATGTTGGTAACCGTTATCCTGATGTTTTTTATGGGTACAACCAACGCCATATTTGTAGCGTTATCAGTTCCGCTATCATGTTTTATAGCATTCCTGATCATGCCGGCTATTGGCTTTACACTAAACATGATCGTATTGTTCTCGTTCCTGTTGGCATTGGGTATAGTAGTGGATGATGCTATTGTGGTTATTGAAAATACACACCGTATTTTTGATAATGGTAAAGTACCTATTAAACAAGCCGCTAAGATGGCTGCGGGTGAAGTGTTTCTGCCGGTATTTTCTGGTACTATGACCACACTGGCACCATTTGTTCCATTGGCTTTCTGGAATAGCTTAATCGGTCACTTCATGTTCTTTTTACCAATTACGCTTATCATTACCTTGTTGGCATCGTTGGTAGTGGCTTATATCATGAACCCAGTTTTCGCGGTTGATTTTATGAAGCCACATGTAAGCGGCGAACACGATAACCCTAAGTTTGATAAAAAAACAACACGTGCCGTATTGGTGATGGGCGTATTGGCTGCGTTAAGCTACCTGATGTTCTTTATGGGCAAATGGACTATGGGTATGGGGAACTTACTGGCCCTATGTATCATTTTATATTTGCTTAACCACTTTGTATTGTTGAGGGTTATTGACAGATTTCAAAACAATGCATGGCCAAAATTCCAGAAATGGTATGCTAAATGGCTGGAGCGCGCCGTAAAACGCCCGGGCACTGTGTTGGGTGGTACTTTTGTTTTGTTTATTTTGGCATTGGTCATTAACCACTTTTTAGGTAAAACACCCGAGTTTTTCCCATCCGGCGATCCAAATTTCGCTTATGTATATGTAACCATGCCTATCGGTACTGACCAGGCAACTACCAACGAAGTAACAAAAACAATTGAAAAGCGTGTGGCTGCCGCTGTTGAACCGGATAAAGATATTGTATCATCTGTAATATCAAATGTTACCAAAGGGGTAAGTGATCCTACAGATGAAGATCAGGGCGATTATCAGAATAAAGGTAAAGTGACGGTAGCTTTTGTGGAATTTGGTAAACGTGAAGGAAAAGACACTAAGGCTATCCTTAAACGGATTCGTGGAGCAGTAGGTAGTGTACCTGGAGCAAAAATTTCTGTTGCGCAGGAAAATAGCGGTCCTCCGGTTCAAAAGGACATAGCCATTGAAATTGTTGGTGACAATATCGATACACTTGTTGCTACCGGTAACAGGCTAAAAAGTTACCTAACCAAGCAAAATATTGCGGGTATTGAAAACCTTGTTGCCGACGTGCAAAGCGATAAACCGGAAATCGTTTTCGATATTGACCGTGAGCGTGCCAACCGTGAGGGTATCAACAGTTCTCAAATTACTAAATCATTGGTAACGGCCGTATTAGGCTGGAAAGCGGGCGACTTTAGGAATACTAAGGAAGATGACTACCAGATTAAGGTAAGAGCGCTTGAAAACCAGCGCGGTAATATTGATGAATTGAAAAACCTAAAAATTACCTACCGCGATTTGGCTACAGGTGGTGCCATCAGGCAGGTTCCTATCTCGGCTTTTACCGATGTAAGGTATTCAAACACCTATAGTAACATCAAACGTAAACAACAACGCAGGGTGTTAACCTTAGGTTCCAACGTCATTAAGCCTTATAACCCTAATGATGTGAATGCCCAGATCTTAAAAGCAATCGCTAACTTTAAAAAACCGGAAACGGTTACCATTCGCCAGGGTGGTGGTCAGGAAGATCAGATGGAGGCGGTTGTTTTCCTTGGTGGAGCTTTAGCCACATCATTTTGTTTGATATTTATTATCCTGATGATTCAGTTTAACTCAATAGGTAAAACACTAATCATCATCAGCGAAATCTTCTTCAGTATCATAGGGGTATTATTGGGGGTAAGTATTTTTGGCATGACTATGGCTATCGTTATGACTGGTGTGGGCATTATAGCGCTTGCCGGTGTTGTTGTCCGAAACGGAATCTTGCTGGTAGAGTTTACGGATATGTTGATTGATCAGGGCGCAAGCGTACACGATGCCGTAGTTGAAGCGGGGCATACCCGTATGACACCGGTATTGTTAACCGCCACCGCTGCCATATTAGGTTTAATACCATTGGCTGTAGGCTTCAATATCGACTTTGTTGAGATGTTTAGCCACTTTGCACCACACATTCACTTTGGTGGCGATAACGTAGCCTTCTGGGGGCCATTAGCCTGGACAATGATCTTCGGCCTTGGTTTTGCTACCATCATCACCCTGATCCTGGTGCCATGTATGTACCTTATACGTTACAACCTGAAAGCACGGCTTTTTGGTAAAAAGGAAGAAAAACATGTACCGGTTTTAGAAGCAGAAGAAGTTTAACTTTTTAAACTACAAAGAATAATGGCCGCCCTGAATTTATCGGGGCGGCTTTTTTGTTGTGGAATAATTTTGACTGTGCTGGTTGCCTTTTATAATTCCGGTATTTAATTATTGATTTATATGTTTTATACAGAACATAATAAGCACTGCTTGGTTTAAATGGTATAATAAGCACTAATATGGAACTCAAAATAACACATCCTTTTTGGCAGGTTATGGGGTTGGGCGCTTTGGCCGGTATGCGGTCAACATCGGCACCGGTTATTGCCAGTCATATATTAAGCCATCATCAAACCAAACGACTTGATCATTCCCCGTTAAAATTTATGCAATCCAGGAATGTCGCGTTGGCACTGAAAATATTAGCCGTAGGCGAGATCATCGGCGATAAACTGCCCTCGGCAAAAGACCGGATTAAACCGGTTTCGGTTGTGTTCAGGATGATGTCTGGAGCGCTTGCCGGCGCAAGTATATATAAAGCAACAGGGGGCAACCCGGCTGCCGGCGCTTTAATTGGCGGCGCGGCGGCTTTTGCATCAACATTTGGCAGTTTTTGGTTACGTAAAGATGCTGTAAAAGCCAGCAATGTAACCGACCCGTTTGTTGGCGCTATTGAAGATGCCCTGGTAATTGGCAGTGGTATTGAATTTTCAAATGCAGCTTAAGCTTCGGCTTTGGGCTGCAAATATTTTTCAAGGTTACTAACCTCGTTCCTGATTCTTGGTAAGCTGCCAGGGTAGTTTTGCTGTATAAAGCCTACCAGGTTTTCGCGGACGTAGCAGCGCAGGTCAAACGCTTCTGATGAGTTGCGGGCACTCATGAGTACCCGTACCTCGATGTTGTTTTCTTTGGTATCCGTTACCTGTACCACCTGCACTTTTTTATCCCACAGCGGGCTTAAATTAATCAGCCGCTCAAACTCCGCACGGATAGCATCCAGCGGAATGGTATAATCCACATACAAAAACACGGTACCCAAAATTTCGGATGATGTCCGTGTCCAGTTTTGAAAGGGCTTGGTGATAAAGTAATTGATGGGGAGTATCAATCTTCGTTTGTCCCAGATGTTTAGTACTACATAGGTTAAGGTAATCTCTTCCACGCGCCCCCATTCGCCTTCAACAACCAGCACATCATCAATACGGATAGGCTGGGTAAACGCTATCTGGAAACCGGCCAGCAGGTTACCCAATGAGGTTTGCGCCGCAAAGCCCACAATAATACCGCCTATACCAACACCAGTTAGTAAACCTGTACCAATTTTGCGCATGCTGTCAAAACTAAGCAGGATGATGGCGATGGTTACAAACACAATAAGTACCACCAAAAATTTACGGATAAACTGAATTTGCGTACGCACCTTACGTTCAACCAGGTTATCGGCTTTATTAAGGTCGTAAGTGTGGTAAATATAATCTTCAAGTACGCTTATGGAGCGTACCAGGATGCCCGCGAATGATATGGTAAGGCAAATCTCAATTGTTTTATCAAGCGGACTAAGGTAGGCTTTATCCATCCGCATTAGCGGGATAAACAGGTTGAACAGGAACAAAGGAATAAAGTAGGTTATGGCCTTACCCAGGTTTACGATGACAGATCTGAAGAAAGAATAATCCGTAGCTTCTTTTTTTGCATAAACTTTAAATAATCGTGTAACTGCAACCTTTATGAGCAAACCTATCAGGATAGCTGTTACCATTATAATAAGGTTCCATAGGATGGCGGGGATTTGTTTAGAAAATTCAAGCAGATCAGGGGGCAGTCTGTTAACAATATTCATGCTTAATAATGTTAGTTAATTACTATCATAAATACTACGAATGTAAAATTGTTTTAACAACACGTAATGAAAGGGGACTTGGTACAGTTATGTATAGATTTTTTGATAGATTTGTTTAAAAAGTCAGGAATTTAGTTTTTATGCTGACTGGGATTTAATAATTGATACGGCAATGGCTACAACCCACGACCATCAGGATATAAAAAGGGAAAAGATATTAGAGGCATCGTACGAGCGTTTTTTACATTATGGTTATTCAAAAACCACGATGAATGAAATAGCCGGCGATCTTTCAATGTCAAAAGCACTGCTATATTATTACTTTCCGGATAAAAGCCAGCTATATATGGCCGTAATGCGAAAACTGGCTGTAGACTACCTGAAAAAACTGGAAGAAAAGGCTGATACATTCGGCAGCCTTAAAGAAGCTTTTGTGTTTCAGATAAACACCCATCACGATTTTATAGTAAGTAATTATAACTTTTTTGATTTTTTTAGGCTTAACGAGCAAAATTTGCCCGATACCATCTGGGAAATTGTTGAACAGGTGCACAAAGCCGAGCTTGCACTATTGGGCAACGCCGTTAAAAGCGAAATAGAAAAGGGCTGCATAAGCCCGATAGAAAAACCAGAGGAATTGGTAGACCTTTTATTGGATGCCATGCATGGCATCAGGGTAGGGGCCGTATCTCAAAAGAAAACCAGTTTCCCCCGCAAGGAGCACCTTGAAGAAATCAGGACCAAGAAGCTTTTGCTTACCGATATATTTATTAAGGGTTTGATGTATTGCTAACACTATAGGTTAAGTACCGATTGGTATAATACCGGTTAGTATATATGTCAGTATCCCGTAAAAATGAATCCGTTGCTCCACACAATCTGTATATTATAGATACCTTTGTTTAAACATTCAATTAATAGGCTTTGTAAAAGCATCTATCTATTAATTGTTTATAACTTCCTATTTAATAAGAGGTGATTGTTTTAGAGTGATTTAGCCGGATGAAGATTTATTTTTCATCCGGCTTTTTGCCTCTTACCCTCCGGCGTTCTGTACACTGTTAAATGATTTGCATTAAAGGGCTAAAAATGACTAACATCAATATTGTGTTTTTTAGTAAAACTTAGTTAGCATTTCACATTCACCCCTTTTTGTTTTAAAACCCTTTGTTGTTAAATTAATGCATCATATTCTGTCAGTTATGTTTTGTTTCGCCATTATGGATCAATTGATGCTGAAGCAGTACAACCGACCGCCCTTCAACCTGTATCGTTTCTTCTGCTTTAAATACTCCCTTTACTTTCTCGTTTGCTTTTTTATCTGTGTCAATCAAAAGCTCCCAGCTGGCCGCATATTCGGCAGTTGGCAGTTTGTAGTTTAATGGTTCACTATGGGCGTTAAAGATAATGTAAAAGCTATCGTCTATTATCTTATTACCTTCAGCGTTAACGCTATGTAACCCTAATCCGTTCAAAAAAACAGCAACTGATTTTGCAAAATCATGGTTCCAGTTATCTTCGCTCATTTCCGATCCACCCGGTAAAAACCAGGCGATATCGGCTACACCGCTTTTTTTTTCTACTTCGCCCTTAAACCAGTTCTTGCGTGAAAATGCCGCATGTTCTTTTCGCAATTTAATCAGCCTGCTCGTAAAGCCCATCAGATCTTTATCCATTGTGTCCCAGTTGATCCAGGATAATTCGTTGTCCTGGCAATAAGTATTGTTGTTGCCATTTTGGGTGCGGCTCATCTCATCGCCGGCAACAAGCATCGGTACTCCTTGCGATAGGAACAGGGTTGTCAGGAAATTTCGTTTTTGTTTTTCGCGCAATTCATTAATGGCTTCATCGTTAGTTGGGCCTTCAACACCGCAGTTCCAGGAGCGGTTGTGGCTTTCGCCATCGTTGTTATCTTCTCCGTTGGCTTCGTTATGTTTTTCGTTGTAGGTTACCAGGTCGTTCAGGGTAAAGCCATCATGGGCGGTTACAAAGTTGATGCTGGCTGTTGGCCTGCGGTATGATTTGTAAAGATCGGAACTGCCGGTAATCCTGTCGCCAAACTCGGCCAATGAGCTTTCGGTACCGCTCCAGAAATCACGGATGCTGTCGCGATATTTGCCGTTCCATTCGGCCCATCCCGGCGGAAACTTGCCTACCTGGTAGCCGCCTTCGCCAATATCCCACGGTTCGGCAATCAATTTTACCTGCGATATACAGGGGTCCTGGTGAATAATATCAAAAAAAGCGCTTAGCCGGTTTACCTCGTGCAGTTCGCGCGCCAGCGTAGCGGCGAGGTCAAACCTGAAACCGTCAACGTGCATTTCCAATATCCAGTAACGCAGGCTATCCATCATCAGGCGTAATACGTTGGGCAAATTGGCGTTTAGCGTGTTCCCTGTGCCTGTATAATCCATATAATACCGGTTATCCTCGGTCAGGCGATAGTAACAACAATTATCAATGCCGCGGAACGATAGGGTAGGCCCCATCTCGCTGCCTTCGCCGGTATGGTTATACACTACGTCAAGTATCACTTCAATGCCTGCCTTATGCAGCTCTTTTACCATGGTTTTAAATTCGGTTACCTGCTCGCCGAGCACACCGCTTGATGAGTAACGGGCATCGGGCGCAAAAAAGCCGATGGTATTATAGCCCCAATAGTTGGTTAAGCCTTTTTCAACCAGGTGCCTGTCATTTAAAAAATGATGGATAGGCATCAGTTCGATAGCGGTTATGCCAAGCGCTTTTAAATATTTGATAGTTACCGGATGACCGATGGCGGCATAAGTGCCCCTTATCTCTTTCGGAATATCGGGATGCATATTGGTGAAACCTTTAACGTGGGCTTCATATATCACCGAGTTAAAGTACTCGATACAAGGAGCAGCATCGCCCTCCCAATCAAAATTATGATCAACAACCACCGATTTGGGTACAAAGGCCGCGTTATCGGTTTCACTAAAACTCAAATCTTTTTCATCGCTGCCTATTTGGTAGCCAAAAAGGGAATCGTCCCAGTTAATGGTACCCGATATGGCTTTAGCGTAAGGATCAAGCAAAAGCTTGTTGGGGTTAAACCGATGGCCGTTCTCGGGATCATAGGGGCCGCTTACACGGTAACCGTAAAGCTGACCGGGTTTTAAACCGGGAATATAGATATGCCAGATGAGTTCGGAATATTCGGTAACCGGGATCCTTTCTGTTTCTACTTCATCTTCGGGGCTGTGAAACAAACAAAGGTCAACGCCGGTAGCGTTCTCGGAGTATAGTGTAAAGTTTACGCCCTTACCATCCCATGTTGCGCCAAGTGGGAATGATTTACCAGGGTATGTTGTTATTTTCATAGGGGATGAGGTACTTATCAAAAACTTAAATTATCAGCTATTTAAGGAAAAAGCGTTGGATTTGTTTGATCGTTATTTTTTTTTATTACTTGGTAACTGATAACCACATTGTAAAAAAATGAACACATTGGTTGCTTTGGGTTTAAAATTGTTAATTTATAATTGATGGTTGTAAATTAACTTATGTAGCTTTGTATATCTATTATAATAAACCTATGAGTAAAAAAATATTTGTTGTTGAAGACGATGCAGATCTGTCTGACGCGATACAGATGATCCTGCATGATGAGGGCTACCGTACCGTTGCTTCGTTGGATAAAAACTCAATAAAAGGGGTTATATTACACATGCCAGATATGGTGTTGGTTGATTATAAGCTTAAAGATGGCTTTGGGAGCGAACTTTGCGTTGCTATCAAAAAACATCCGTTAACCTATCATATACCTGTAATATTGATTTCCGGTTATCCTGATTTGGCCGATATTGCTAAGGCATGCGGTGCCGACGCCTGGTTGAGTAAACCATTTGAACTGGCCGATCTTACCCGCCTGGTTGACCATTATTTGAAACGCGCAGCTTAGCTAATAGTTAATTATTTTTTTTGTTTTGTAAACCGGAAAATGTTAAGCGGCCTGTATCTGGTGGCCCCGTTGATGGCAGTTATCGGCAAATTGTAAATATTAAATAAACTGTATCTGACGTTATTTCGCCGGCCCTAAATCCCTTATTTGCCTATCCTGTAACTTTGCAAAAAATATAACCATGCAGGTTGCGCCTATCATGGCGAACAACATATCTGATTGCGTATCCCAGATATCGCCCTGGGTGCCTAAAAATGAATCGCCGGATGAGCCTGAAGCCACGGATACAAACCACTCTAAAAACTCATATAACACACTGATAGTGGTACAAACGCAAACCGTCAGTACGGCCAGCCAGCAGCGTTTTTGGATAATATTTTTCCTGATGAATAATTCGCGGGTTATCAGGGCAGGTACAAAGCCCTGGGTAAAATGGCCAACTTTATCGTAGTTATTACGTGCCTGGTGAAAAAACTCTTTTACCCAATCAAACAACGGCACCAGCGCATATGTATAATGGCCTCCTATAAATAATACATAACAATGTGCCAGTATCATAATGTAAGTAAAATAACTGAACCTGAATTTGTTGAATGTTAAAACCAGGGCAATGAAACCTAAAATTGCCGGAAAAACTTCTAATATCCAGGTGAAATAGTCATGCGCGTATATGCCCGAGCCTATTAAGCCGGCAAAAAACAGGAACACTAACAGGTAGTATTTTTTCATGTTACAATATGAGTATTAATTTCGGATAGTCGCAACCTGCCCGATAATTTGTCGCGCCGGTACCGCATGATAAAGGGATATAGGTGTTAAATTTGAATCATAAACCTGGTGAAGATGAAAGACAATAACAACGACAATCCATTGCATAAACTTTCGAACCCGGCACGGCGCGCCTTAGCCAACGCCGGAATAACGGATATAAACCAGTTATCTGCGTGGCACGAAGCTGATTTTATGAAACTACATGGTACAGGCAAAAAAGGCCTTCAAATACTTAAAGCATTAATGGCCGAAAGGAATATTGCGTTTAGGCAAGCGTAAATTGCGCTATCAGCTTAAGTTAACATCGGGCGTTCCGGCTGCTTTTCGTTTCGATCGGATCTTCAATAGCTGATACAAAACGCCGATTACAAATGCGGCAACAAGCGCCATCAAGCCCATTTTAGCTACAGGATCATTAGGATCTGCGGCCAGCGGATGACTGATGGGTAACCTGGTTAAGGTTTCGATAGTTGCCGGTATCATGGAAAAAAATAGGGTGAGCGACATGATGAAAACCTGTACGTATTCGGCCGATTTCCCCAAAAAGCTAATTGATTTGGCGTAAATGCCTAAAGGTAAAACTGCTAAAACGATAACAGCCAGGGCATGGCCCGCAGTAAAGTGCCCGGTTTTCATGATGGGCAAAGCTGTAAGGCAACCGATGATTGTGAAAATGATATACAATTTACCCGGACCGCTTTTAGGATCGATTTTTCCCTGGCGAAACAAGGCATAAAGGGCAACAAGTACGGCGAGAATACTGATAGCAGTGTGGAAAATTCCGAGTGGAGATAGGTGATTAGGCATGATGTGATGTTTTAAGGGTAAGCTGCAATGTATTTAAAACAACCGGTTGTACTACCGGTTGTTCTAAGCTACATAAAACCGTTTATATTTGCAAGCCGCTATAAAACAAGTGTTTATTTTAATGCTTTGGCTATAGCTTCTTCGGTAACCTTTGCCATAATTTTATAACCTGCTGCATTGGGATGTACACCATCGGTTGTTAATTCGGCTTTTTGCCCATTGCGCTCATCAGCCAGTGGCGAAAAGTAGTCGAGCAAGGTAAAGTTATTAGCTTCGGCATACGCCTTAATTTCGTTATTTAAGCTGATGATCTTATCGGCCGGCTTAAGGCCTTTACGCCATGGATAATCAAATACCGGGAGGTATTGACAAAGGATTACTTTGATACCATGCAGCTTAGCTAATTCGGCCATCGAACGTACATTATCCATGATAGTTTGGTTACTCACATGCCCGGTATTGGCGGCAATATCGTTGCTGCCGGCCAGTATAATAACCGCTTTGGCTTTCAAATCAATTACATCCTGCCTGAAACGGATTAACAACTGCGGCGAAATCTGTCCGGAAATACCGCGGTCGAGATATGGACGGCCGGCAAAGAATTCGGGTACCCTGGCTTTCCAGAACTCAAATATCGAACTGCCTAAAAACACCACGCGCTTTTCGCCGGGCTTAGGTTCGCCTATCTGCTGGTTTTCTTTTTTATAGTGCGATAGGGCAGCCCAATCATCTTTAAAATCTTCTTTTGCCGTATCGGGTATGCTTTGCTGGCCATACAGATTTACAGCAAAACACAAGGATAAAGCCAGGAAAAAAGTGCGTTTCATAATTGGTTTTTTTGGTTCAAACAAAAATAGCAGAATTCTCCGCCCTACAATTTTGCAGGCGGTATTTAGGGCGGATTAGTTAAATATCGTCAAATTCTTCCCAGTTATTTTTCTTATTAATTTATTTAGATTAATTTATAGTTATGAAACCTTTATGTTTTTTTCTTGTTATCATTTTATATCTATTAACTATATGAAAACTTTTAACGAACATGAATCTGTGATCTATACCGATCCTGACGGCAATAAGATTGATACATTTGTGATATATGATACCGACAAAACTACCGGTCTTACACACATCAATCATATGAACTTGAGGGTGCCAACTGATAGTTTGCAACTACGCCCTGCGTCCATTGCCAAATGGAATTTACCAATGCAGGATGCTTTCAGCTTCCAGATATTTAAAAAACTTAAGGGTAAATACCAGGAACCTGCTATTCCAATTGTAAAGCGTACATTAACTGCCGAGCCTGGCTATAAGCTGGCGAACGCTTCTTAAATAATTAAAACAAAATATCATTCAATAAAAAACTCCGCCCTCTGATTACGAGGGCACTGAAAAAGTGGCTATTTATTAAAAGGGGCTGTTTTCGATATTGAAAACAGCCCCTTTTTCTTTGGCGGTGGTGGAGGGTGTTTTCGTATGGACGATTCTCAAGGCGTCCATTTTACTTATCTAAATCCTCTTTTAAGTCTTAAGACCTTTTTCAGTGCCCTCCTGATTACCAGGCGGAGTTTTTTTACGATATGGGCGGCGGCTTTATTAATTTGTTGCGCCGCCATTTACCAGCAGGTGCTGTCCATTAACAAATGACGACAGATCGCTTGCAAAAAATTCGGCAGCGTTGGCCACATCTTCAACTTCGGCCAGGCGGCCCATCGGGCAGCTATCAAGCAATTGTTTCCTTAATTCAGGATAACTACCGGCTTCGGCAAATATCCCTGAATGATCAACCGCAAAAGGGATAATAGAGTTTACAGTAATTCCTTTATGACCTATCTCTTTTGATAATATATCAACCAGGTAACGTGGCGTTGTTTTGCTGCCGCCATAAACAGCCATCCCTGGCACCGGAAATGATGTTGTGCTGGATGCTATGTAAATGATACGGCCGTTATCCTCTACATTTTTGGCTGCCTGTTGCATTGTAAAGTAAGTTCCTTTAGTGTTAATGGAAAATACCCTGTCAAACTGTTCTTCGGTAAAATCAACTACCGGAGTTTCTACAAGCTCGATACCTGCGTTGGCCACTACAATATCTATTTTACCGAATGCCTTTTTAGCTTCGGCAAACAATCTTTCAATATCAGCCACTTTGCTTACATCGGCTTGTACAGCTATAACCTTTGCGCCCATGGCGGCTATATTACTAACCACTTCTTCTGCCGATGCCTTATCCCGCGAATAATTGATTACAATATCGGCCCCTAACGCCGCGTAGCGCTCAGCTATCGCCTTACCTAATCCACGTGCCGATCCTGTTATTAATGCTACCTTATTATTTAATGAGTTCATGATTTCTATGTTTTGCTATTTGATATTTTTGTCTTTAATTCTCGATTCTAACCTCTTAACTCTGCTTTAAGCCATCGCGCCATTTGCGCCAATGTTTTGCGCACTTATCCATTTGGCGTCGTCGCTGGCCAGGAATACTACTATTTTGGCAATATCTTCAGGCTCGCCGATACGGTTAAAGGCCGAGAGTGATGCCAGCCGGTCAATTACTTCCTGTGGTTTGCCCTTGGTAAACAATTCGGTATTGGTAGGGCCCGGAGATACGGAGTTTACATTGATGCCCCTTGCGCCAACCTCTTTGCTAAATACACGGGTTAGTTGCTCAACTGCTGCTTTGGTGGCAACATAAGTACCATAAGTTGGCATCATTACCCGGGTAGTAGTTGACGAGAAATTTATAATGCTGCCGTTATCGGCCAGCTTGGTTGCTGCCTGGCGCATAGTATTAAACGTGCCGCGTACATTGATGTCAAACTGGCGGGTAAAATCCTCGTCGGTAGTATCTTTCAGGAGTTTGGTTATCATGATGCCGGCGTTGTTTACCAATACGTCAATTTTGCCATAGTGTGCAATGGCGGCATCAAACATGGCGGCTACTTCATCGGCTTTGCTTACATCGGCTTGCAGGGCTATAGCATCGCCACCGGCTGCTTTAATGGAGTTTACGGTTTGTGCGGCTGCTTCAAATCCGCCGGCGTAATTAATAATTACTTTTGCACCGGCTTGTGCCAGTTTGTGGGCTACTGCTGCACCAATGCCTCTTGAGGCCCCGGTTACTAAAATTACTTTTCCTGCTAATGTGTTCATGGTTTCCTTTGTTGTTTTATGTTGATGTCTTGTTTGTTTCGACATAACAAAGGTGAGGTTTGAGGGTACCTCAAATGATACACATATTAAAGCATTACATATAAATATCTAAGATGTAGCGGCTATGTGCTGTTTCCTGAATAAGACTGGCGACAGACCCGTATGTTTTTTAAAGTAATTGCTAAAATGGGTCGACTCGGAAAAGCCCAACCTGTAGGCAATCTCCTTAATAGCTATAGTTGAGTTTTGCAGCAATGCCCTGGCTTCCGATATGGTTTTTTCCGTTATCCAGGTGCCAATGGGCTTACCGGTTTTTATTTTGATAACGTTGCTCAGGTAATTAGGGTGCAGGCTTTGGGCATCGGCATAATCCTGTACCCGGTATGCTTTTTCAATTAAGCCATTACCCAGGTCGCGGTAATGTTTTTCCAGCATTCGTTTAAACTCTTTTACAATTTGCGAACTGCGGTTGCCTTCATAAATGGGGTTATAGTCCTTCCAAAAGTATTCCTTTATCTTTAACAACAATACCACAAACAGGTTCCCGATGATACGGTTACGATAAGCACTGTGATTTTGATATTCCTTATTTATCAGCAGGTACAGCTGCTCAAACTCCGAAAATGCATCTGATGACAGAACGCGGGGCTGAACCGTTTCGGCAAGCAGGAACGGAAACTCTTCAAAAATATCCTTGTGAACATTCTCTTTCAGGAATGATTCGCTAAGCGTAATCAGGTATATTTCTTCTATCTTATGCCAGTTATATGATTTATAATGCCCCGGATTTGTAAAATATATAGTTCCGGGTACAGTATCAAACACCAGTTCATCGGTTGTATACCTGCCATATCCGTTTTTTACAAATACAAACGAGAAAAAGTTAGGCCTGAAAATGAGCGATTGATAGGGGAGGATAGTATGCACATCCTTCAGGTTATGAATAGCAAAATCGGTTTTTTCATCAATACCATCCGCAGGCAATCCAAAATGGATGTATTGCTCTTTAAGATTGTTAAAAATTAGTTTTTCCTCGTCTTTCATAGTCAGCTACCTGCATCTAAGTTAATGTAATCGATTTATCTAACAGTCTGTGTTTTTGCAGCTAAATTTTTTGCTAAACATAATTTAAAGTTTATGTAAAATGATTGTTATAATTTATTACATTGTACTTAAATTCATTTTTTAAAAAGTAGGCGGTTTTAACTTTATTATGTCTGAAAGTATTGTAGGTGTTTATGGCGACAATGTTGCAACGTGGCTTGCCTTTAAAGAGGGCAGTTGGGACGCCTATACCCAGCTTTACAATGATTATTTTAAAGTACTCAATAATTATGGGTACAAATTTACCCGCGATGTAAACATTATTGAGGATGCTATTCATGACTTGTTTATTAAACTTTGGACAAACCGGGCAGGCCTCGGCAATCCGGTGTCGGTAAAAAACTATTTATATAAATCGCTTCGCGGTATTATTTTTCGCAAAATGCAGGGGCAATCGCGTTTTGTGGATTTGGAATCAGAAACCGATTACAATTTTTCTTTCGAGATCTCATTTGATCACCAGATTATTGCCAATGAAGAGGAACGCGAGCTTCAGCATAAAATAAAAACGGTAGTAAAAACTTTGCCGGCCAGGCAGCAGGAAATCATCTACCTGCGTTTTTACGAAGGCCTGGGCTATGAGGAGATATCCGATATTATGGAAATCAACATCAACTCTACTTATAAGCTGCTTTACAAAGCGTTCAACAACTTGCAGGGCGCGCTAAAAACTTCAAAACTGGTCATTGTAATTGGCCTTTATGGCTGTTTAGGTACCCATATTCACTCAAATTAAATTTATTTTTATTTAGGAGGGATAATTCCCATATGCTCATGTATATAAGGTTAAAATCAGAAACTTATATAGCATGGAGATTGCAAAATACGGCACTTATACCCTACAGGATTTTTTAGATGATGACGCTTTTCTTCAGTTCGTTATCAACCCCACTAAAAATGATATCAACTTTTGGCAATCGGTTACAGCTATGTACCCTGCTCAAAAAGAAATTATTGACGAAGCTACCCAAATTATATTGGCTTACCGTAAGCAGGATGTTTTCACAAACGAAGCAAACCAACAAAAAGTTTGGAACCGTATTGAAGGTACATTACACGGTAAAAGGACAGTAAAACAAAAAGTATTCCGCTTAAACACCTTCTTGCGTGTAGCCGCGATGATCTTATTGGTATCATCAGTTGGAATAGCGTTCTGGATGCTGAAATACAATTCAAAGAATGAAGTAGTTACCGCTTTTGGCGAATTGCGTACCGTTACCCTGCCCGATAATTCGATAGTGATACTTAACGGTAACTCCAAATTATCATATGCCAATAACTGGGACAAAAAGGCGAGGGAAGTTTGGATCAGCGGTGAAGGTTTTTTCAGTGTAAAACATATTAATAAAGATCCCCGCCATATAAAAGCTACCGAAAGATTTATTGTGCATTGCAACGATGTTAATATCGAAGTGTTAGGCACCTCCTTTAACGTACGTAACAGACATAATAAAACCAATGTAGGCCTGGTAAGTGGTAAAATTATGCTCGAATATCTCGACCAGGCATCGCATAACAACCGGTTGCTGGTGATGAAACCGGGCGATTATGTGGAATACGCACACCGGAAGGTGGTAACCCAAAAGAAGCTTGCTGTGCCCGAGAAATTAACACAGTGGACAAACCACCAATTACTTTTTAACAATGCTACGTTATCACAAATCGGCGAGGTCATGACCGACGATTATGGATATCACATTGATTATACCGACCCGGCTATTGCCAATCTGAAAATTGAAGGAGAGATAAGTGTATCAAACGTTGACGAACTTTTGGAAACTATCTCCACTACATTATCGGTAAAGGTCACCCAAACAGACAAAAACATCACAATCACAAAAAATTAACCCCTAAACAACTCATTTATGCGAAAATTTGACTTTTCAACTTTTTTAAAATGTTGCTGTTTCTTGTTGGTGTTGCTCGGCCAGTCGGTTTACGGCTACGCTCAGCTGGCGCTTACCAGCAATAACAGGTTTCATACAAAAGCCCCTGGCTATGCCATGCAGCAGGTTGCCGAAAACAAAGTGCTGTTAAAGGACGCGCTTGAAAATATCAAAAAGCAATTCAATGTACAAATTGCTTACCAGGAAGGGTTGCTGGATAATAAATTTATACCGGTAAGCTTATTTAACAACGCCAAGCAGTTTAACCTTGATGAAAACCTGAAACAGTTACTGGCAGCTTTTCAGCTGGAATACCGAAAAATCAATGATAGCCAGATCTCTATCTACTCGATAAGAGAAACTACCGTTAATACCGCGCCGGTAGTTGCCGCTGTGTTAATAGGTAAAGTGGTTGACGAAAAAGACGGCCTGCCTGTTATTGGTGCATCGGTATATTTAAAGGCCGATCCTAAAATCGGGACTTCAACTGATGTAATGGGTAATTTTAAACTGGTGGTTCCCGATAAATTCACCGGGAAACCATTAACCTTATTGATTGCTTATATTGGTTATAATAAAGAGGAAGTTACCGTAACGGATTTAACATCGCCTGTTCAAATAAAATTGAAACAGAATAACAGCACGCTTAACGAGGTTGTGGTAACCGCACTTGGTATCAGTAAGCAAAGAAAATCATTGGGTTACTCTGTTACCGAAGTTAAAGGAGCCGAGTTTACCCAGGCCCGCGAAAATAACGTTGCCAATGCGCTTACTGGTAAAGTAGCGGGTGTAAATGCTGCAGGTTTATCAACAGGACCGGGCGGTTCAAGCCGTATAGTTATACGTGGTAATGGTGGCCTTGCCGGCGATAACCAACCCCTTTACGTAGTAAACGGTATGCCTATTGATAATAGCGTACCCGGCGGTGCACCAACCGTAAACGGTATTACCAATAACGTTGACCGCGGCGATGGTATAGCCGCTTTAAACCCTGACGACATCGAGTCCATCAGCGTATTAAAGGGAGGTACTGCGGCGGCTTTGTATGGTTCACGGGCAGCAAACGGTGTTATATTAATTACCACCAAAAAAGGAAGGGTTCAAAAAGGAGTAGGAGTTGAATATAATTCAACGGCCACTTATGATAACGTTGCAGTTTTTCCAGATTATCAATATGAATATGGCCAGGGTGATGGCGGCGTAAAACCAACAACGTTGGCCACTGCCCAGGGCACCGGCAGGCGTTCGTGGGGTGCAAAAATTGACGGTTCGACAGATTATGTTGCTGTTGATGGTAAAACACATCCTTATACTGCTCAAAAAGATAACCTTAAAAATTATTATCAAACCGGGAGTACTTACACCAATAGCCTTGCATTCCTGGGCGGCAATGAGGCCATCACATATCGTTTCTCGGCTGCCGACCTGAATAGCAAAGGTATTTTGCCGGGTACAACTTATGATCGTAAAACCTTTAACCTGGCTTTAACCAGTAAGTTAACCAATAAAATATCCATAGAAGCATTGGCGCAGTATAATATCGAAACTGGTCATAATCGCACCGGGGCCGGTGATGCATTGGGAAACCCTAACTGGACTCCGCTTGAGGTTGCAAATACCGTTGATATACGCTGGCTTAAACCAGGCTACGATGCCAACGGTAATGAGCAGGTGTGGAATGATGCCGCCATCGCTTCAAATGGTTACTTCGTGATTAATAAATTTAAAGAAGATGACGTTAAAGATCGTTTTATAGGTCAGGGGTCAGTATCGTACACACCGATAACGAACCTGATTTTCAAAGCCACCTTAAGTCGCGACTTTTTTAATTACAATTATTCAAACATACTACCAACAGGTACATTGTACGTTCCCAATGGGCAATATCAGTCGATAAAGTCAGATGTGTCTGAAACCAACGAACTGGTGACCGTATCATACAAAACAAAAATTGTAAGCGATTTTAATGGCTCGGTATTAGGCGGTGTAAACAGTCGTAAAAACATAACAAATCAACAAACCGTAAATGGTTCGCAGTTTGTTATTCCTTATTTTTACAGCTCAACCAACCTTGCCACAACGTCAACTACTCCTTATAATGCCAAAATAGTTACTAACTCGGTGTTTGGTTCGGCCGATTTTGATTACAAAAGCCTTGTATTCTTATCATTCACCGGCCGAAAGGATTGGTTTTCTACATTAAGCTCTAAAAATAACAGCATTTTTTATCCAAGTGTGGGTGGTAGCTTTATATTGTCAGATGCTGTTAAACTACCTCAGTTTTTTACCCTGGCCAAGCTGAGGGCCTCATGGGCGCAGGTAGGCGGTGGTGCTCCTGATCCTTATGTAATTAATCTTACTTATAGCAATGTTCCAAGTGCCGGGCAGCCATTACAAAATGTTACCAGTAATAACATTACCAATAGTGCGCTTAAACCTTACACCTCTACGACTACCGAAGCGGGTCTTGAATTGCAGATGCTGCAGAATCGCTTAGGCATTGATGTTACCTTATATGATCGTAAAACCACAAATGATATTGTAAATACGGCTATCTCATCAACTTCGGGTTATAATAATGTAATCCTGAATGTTGGCGAAGTGCGTAACAAGGGTATCGAGGTTGCTTTAAACGGTTCGCCTGTAAAATCAAAAGAATTTAGCTGGAACGTTAACTATAATGTTGCATATAACGACAATAACGTAGTAAAACTTGCCCCTGGCCTGTCGACAATTCAAATGGCGACATCTGTAAATGGTTATGCGTTGTTAAATAATACAGAGGGAATGTCATTTGGTACTTTATATGGAACACATATGGTTAAAAACAGCAGCGGACAAGTGGTATTCAATGCAACTACAGGTTTGCCTGTTCAATCAGCATATGAACCACTCGGCAAAAGCGTTGCTCCGCTTACCATGGGTTTAACTAACGAATTCAGGTACAAACGTTTTTCATTAAACTTCCTGCTTGATGGTAAGTTTGGTAATAAGGTGTTCTCATTAATGGAGGTGTACGCTACCCGTTTAGGTTTAATGAAATCAACGCTGCCTGGCCGTGAAAATGGTTTAGTGCTAAATGGTGTAGATCAAACCGGGGCTGCTTATACGCGCACCGTACCGGTAAGTGGCTTACGTACATATTATGACAACTATAAAATTTATTCAGACCTGTTTACCCATGACGGAAGCTTTGTAAAACTTCGCCAGGTTATTTTGTCATATAATTTACCCGGTCTCGATCTTAAAAAGATTCATATTCAGTCGGCAAGTATTTCATTGGTGTCGCGTAACCTGTGGACGCTTTACAAAAAGACAAAGAATTTTGATCCCGAAGAGAGCTTCACCAACAGTAACACGCAGGGTTTTGAATCCATTGGTTTGCCGCGTACCCGCTCACTTGGTGTAAACCTGGCCATTAAATTCTAATATCTAAAGTTGATTAAGATGAAAAGACACATATCAAAATATACTTCGTGTTTGCTGTTAATGCTTGGCATTATGGCAACACAATCATGTACTAAAAACTTCGATACGCTAAACGTAAACCCCAACGCGTCTTCAAAAGCTGTTCCTCAATATATATTTACCAAAGCTGAGTATGATGGTACGGCCCGCATGCTTGATTTATTACTGGGAACCATGCAATATACTACCAGCTTTAATGATGTTGCAGGTTTTGGCAGTAAATACGTTTTAGCTCAAAGCCAGCAGTCGTTTGCGGCGTTCGCCAATGCTTATCCTAACGAGATCAACGAATTGGTGGAGGTTATAAAGGCAGCAGGCACCGATGCATCGCAGGTTAACCTGGTTGCCGAGGCACGCATCTGGCGGGTATATTGTTTTAGCAGGCTTACCGATTTGTATGGAGATATTCCATACTCACAGGCCGGCCAGGGTTATAACAGCTCTATTTATAAACCCGCATATGATGCGCAGAAAGATATATATGCAGATATGCTGAAAGAACTTGACCAGGCTGCTACATCGCTTGACGCCAGTAAAGCAACTTTTGGCGCTGCCGATCTGATTTACGGGGGAAGCACTGATAAATGGAAAAAATTCGCCTACTCATTAATGTTAAGATGCGCTATGCGCATGACCAAGGTTGATTTAACTTCGGCGCAGTCATGGGCAACAAAAGCTATAGCCGGCGGTGTGATATTAAACGATGCCGACATTGCCAAAGTGTCGTATGTTGGGTCGGGCCAGGATATCAATAAAAATCCGTTGGCAAATGATCTTTGGAACAATGATTACATTGCTCAAAACGGAACAACCAATACCGAAGGCGGCAAATATCAGGAACCATTTATCACTTACCTGAAAGCCAATAAAGACCCGCGTTTAGGTGTTGTGTCTATAGTTTATAACGCAGGCGTTGCCGATACAACTTCATCAATACAAAAAGGCATGTCGGCTTCATTAAATGCCAAGCCGGCCGATTTTGTAACTTACTCTGAACCTAACCCTAAAACTATCCTGCTTTTAAACTCTCCCCGTTTGGTATTTACTGCTGCCGAAAGCTATTTTCTGCTTGCAGAGGCTGCCTCAAGAGGATGGTATAGCGCGACTACTGCATCGTCATTGTACGAGAGCGGCATCGCGGCATCTATGCGCCAGTGGGCTATTATTGGCGGCAGTGCGGGCGCAATAAGCGATGCCCAGATTAATACCTATATCAATTACCATAAGTTTAATTCGGCAGGTACGCTTGACCAAAAAATGGCGCAGATTTATACCCAGTTTTGGATCGGTATTTTCCCGGATGCGCAGGAGGTATTTGCTACCTACAGGCGTACGGGATATCCGGCTTTGGTGCCTAATAATTATGTAGGTAATGCCACAGGCGGCAAAATATTCCGGAGGATGTTGTACCCTATATCCGAGCAAAATCTTAATGCCGCATCCTATGCTGCTGCAATAGCGCGGCAGGGTGCCGATGAGTTTCTGACAAGGATGTGGTGGGATAAATAATGCATTCGTGTTAATAAATTGATAGATTTGGTTTAAGGAAGGGTTTGGCTGCCCTTCCTTTTTTTATTTTTAATAATGATGAGAAGATATTTTTGTTTGTTAGTGCTGGTGATATGTTGCAATGGAGCCATTGCACAAAACGACCTGGTGAAAGATGACAACGCGAGTAACTATAACCTGAACAAGCCCGAACGGGAACTTTGGCTAAAAAATACGGGTTTGGGCCTGTTTATCCATTTTAGTATGGATGGGCAGTTGGGTGTAGTTATCAGCCACTCACTGGTAGGCGCAAGCGATGATTACGTGAACCGCTATTTTACCGAATTGCCGAAAACTTTTGATCCATCAAAATTCGACCCGCACCAAATAGCTGTTTTGGCCAAACTTGCCGGCATGAAGTATATTGTTATTACCACCAAGCACCACTCTGGCTTTTGTATGTGGGATACTAAAACTACCGGTTTTAATATTACCAACACACCCTATAAAAAAGACCTGTTAAAAGAATTTGTTGATGCCACACGTGAAGTAGGCCTGCAGGTGGGTTTTTATTTTTCGCCTGAGGATTTTAATTTTTTGCGTGATCACCATATCGCGATAAGCCGTACGGATGTTAAAATGGATGTTGCTACCCGCAAAGCCTACGACGATTATACACGGCAACAGTGCGAGGAGCTAATGACCAAATACGGCAAAATAGATGTGCTTTTTATTGATGGCGACCCCAAAGAAATTGTAAAGCAGACCTGCTGGAAATTACAACCCGATTTGCTGATCACCCGCGGGGCTATTAAAACACCCGAGCAGATTATGCCGGGGGCAATGATCAACGAACCATGGTTATCATGCATTACCATGGGTACCGCGTGGGGCTATCAGCCAACCAATGAGCGTTATAAATCGGGCAGCCAGCTGATTGGTTTATTGATAGAAGCCAGAGCGAAAGGCGGTTCGCTGTTACTGAACGTTGGCCCTAAACCTAACGGCGAACTACCTATAGAACAGGAAGAACGGTTGCGCGAAATGTCGGCATGGTATTTTATCAACCGCGAATGTATTGACGATGTACGGAGTTGGGTTGTAAGCAAAGAGAGAAATATTTGGTTTACCCAAAAAGGCGGGCATACACTTTATGCCATAGTAACCGATGCCGCCGACTGGAAGGAAGGTGCGCGTAAAACGTTCCTGATCCGTTCGGCAATTAGTATGCCCGACACCAAAATAAGCGTTTTGGGGCAAAATAGCCAGGTAATTGAATATAAAAAAGATGACGTAAGCTGCAAATATACCCAAACTACCAAAGGCTTAGAAGTCTCTGTAGTGAAAGCGCAGCGTATTTATGACGATCATCGCTGGCCAAACCCCGTTGTTATTAAGTTAGATAATGTAAACCCCGCGTTTAAAGAAGCCGTTATTGTTGAAACCGGTGCTTCAGCTTTATCAAAGGGAGGAGTGATATTAAAAGGACGAATAACAAACTACAAAACTACAACAGTAAAACTGGCCCGTTTTGATTACAGGCCTTATAGTGGCCAGGTAGAAACACTTTACGCCGGCAAATGGACAGCCAGCGTCTGGGTACCTGTTAAACCCGATGGTAGCTTTGAACTTACCTTGCCTTTAAAAGGCAGTTATGAATATAAGGCCGTAGCACAACAGGAAAATGTAGAAGTGGAAGGCGAGAACAAGCTACTGAGATAAAAAGCACCCGGTTTGATGTTTTACAAATAAACGCTAACGATTTGTAAATAATTTGAATTAAGGTGCTACTTTTATCGGCAGGGAAAATTAATCGTCCTGCAAAAGCAAGTTATGTTTAAATCGTTATTATTAACCGCCATTTCATTCGTGTTGGCTGTGCAGCTAAGCCACGCCAAGATAACATTACCATCTGTTTTTAGCGACAATATGGTTTTGCAGCAAAAAACCAAAGCTGCTATATGGGGAAAGACTGAACCGGGAAAAAAAGTCGTTATTTCAACATCATGGTCCGGTAAAAAATATGCCACCGGCGCGGATGCCGATGGCAACTGGAAAATAAAGGTTGCAACCCCATCCTATGGCGGGCCATTTACCATTTCTATATCAGATGGGGAGGTGCTGGAACTGAAGAACGTAATGATAGGCGAAGTTTGGCTATGTTCGGGCCAGTCGAACATGGAGATGCCGGTAGCGGGCTGGGGAAAGATAAACGATTATGAAAAGGAAATGGCGGCAGCCAGCTATCCCAATATCCGCCTGTTACAGGTTGAGCGTGTAACCAGCAACATCCCGCTGGCCGATGCTAAGGTAACCAAAGGCGGCTGGGTACCCTGCACACCCGAAAACGTAGCCGAATTCTCGTCGGCAGCCTATTTTTTTGCAAGGGAGATTTATCAAAAAACCGGTATGCCCATCGGCCTCATTCATACCTCCTGGGGCGGTACCATTGCCGAGGCCTGGACAAGTGGAACAGCATTAAGAGCAATGCCTGAGTTTGTTGAGCCGGTAACTACGGTTGAAACAGAAAATAAAGAAGAAGCCCAAAAAACCTACCTGGATAAAACGCAGCAATGGCAAAACCTTATTGCCCAAAAAGATTCGGGATACAGCGATGGCAAGCCGGTTTGGCTTGCGCCTGACCTGGACGTTTCAAAATGGCATGATATGGTTTTACCGGCTACGCTGGAGAAAACATTGCCCAATTTTGATGGCGTTATCTGGTTACATAAAAAAATTATTATTCCTGATGATTGGGCCGGCAAGCCTGTTAAATTAAGCTTAGGTGCGGTGGATGATGCCGATGTTACCTGGTTCAATGGCGAAAAAGCAGGCGAAACCGCCGTTTATAATACGCCAAGGATGTATACCATACCCGGTAACCTGGTTAAGGCCGGCGAAAATATTATAACTATCAGGGTGTATGATGCTACAGGCAATGGAGGCCTTTACAGTGATGCCAAATTACTTTACCTTGCCAACGATAACGGACAGCAAATCCCCCTGAATAGTGCATGGCAATACCATATAGGGCTCAACCTTAAGACCATGCCGCCTTTTCCAATGGATCCTAAAAGGCCAAACAGGCCTTCGGTATTGTTTAACGCAATGATTAACCCATTTATTCAATATGCTATTAAAGGGGTTATCTGGTATCAGGGAGAAGCAAATACGGGCAGGGCATATCAATACCGCCAGTTATTTCCCACCATGATCAACGATTGGCGTGCCAGGTGGGGCGAGGGTAATTTCCCTTTTTATTTTGTGCAGCTGGCCAATTACTACATTACCGATCCGCAGCCTTCAGCATCTGGTTGGGCCGAATTAAGGGAAGCACAACTTAAAGCACTCTCGCTGCCCAACACCGGCATGGCGGTTGCCATTGATTTGGGCGGTTATGATATCCACCCCAAAAATAAACAGGAAGTTGGGCGCAGGCTGGCCTTAAATGCCCTTGGCAAAAATTATGGCGAAAAGATTGATTATTCGGGTCCTATATTTCAGAAATATGCCGTCGACAATAATAAAATAACCATTTCATTTAAATATAACAATGGCCTTAAAACAGCCGACGGCCAACCACTAAAAGGGTTTGCCATTGCCGGCGCTGACCAAAAATTTTATTGGGCCGATGCTGTAATTGTTGGCGATAAAGTTGTAGTGAGCAGTACACAGGTAAGTAACCCGGTAGCCGTTAGATATGCCTGGGGAATTAACCCGGTATGTAATTTGTACAACGCTGCAGGTCTGCCTGCGTCGCCGTTCCGCACGGATGAATGGCCGGGTGTTACCTTAAATAAGAAGTAGTTTAGGAGCAGGGCTACCCATATAAAGTGGGTTAACATAACTTAACACATTTTAAGTACTTTATAGTATAAGCATTTGACAGTCATTAGCTTATACTTTTTTCATGGTTAACACTAAACTGATGTTTTACACAACTTAAGCGTACCCAAATGTTTGTACCTGTTGCCAGCCAAAACAAGTTCGGAAATGACCTGGATTTTTTAACTGGGATTGGTAAATAGATCCCTCGTACCTACCCATGGCATGTTATAAATAACCCCTTTGTCATTCTGAGTGTTAAAATTTCGCGAAATTCTGAAGGTGAAATGACATACTTTTGTTAACGCTGTGCAGTGTGGCCGGTCGAGTTATAGTGCTTCGTGCCTGTGTCTGAGTATGGTTCCGAAGATAGAGTCTGAAGGTATGGTACGATCCTGTTTACAGTGATTTGTCCGATGGGTAGCCTGTTTTTCCTTATACTCCTTCGGGCACAGCTTATTTAAAACAAGCTTGATATGGAAAAAATGCGTACACATGCAGCCGGTATAGATATTGGCTCCCGTCATGTTTTCGTTGGCCTGGAAAGCGGCCCTGTCCGTAGCTTTGAAACCTTTACCGGCGATCTGGTAGCACTTAGTAAATATTTACTGGAGAACCGGGTAACTACAGTGGCGATGGAAGCTACAGGTGTTTACTGGTATGTACTTCATGATATCCTGTCAGATGCAGGGTTAGATGTGTGGCTGGTCGACGGCCGCCAAACCAAACAGTTGCCTGGAAGAAAGACAGATGTGAAAGACTGCCAGTGGATCCAGCAGTTACATAGTTATGGTTTACTGAACCGTTGCTACGTTTCTGAGGGGCTGCTCAAGGAGCTACGTAGTTACCAGCGATTACGTGAAGACCACCTCCGGAGTGCCTCGATGCATATTCAGCATATGCAAAAGGCCCTGATCGAAATGAATATCCGTTTACCGGAAGTATTAAGTCAGATACATGGGGCCAGTGGAAAAGCCCTTATAACAGCAATCCTTTCCGGTGAAAGAGACCGTTATAAGCTGCTTGCTCTCTGCCACAAAAAAATCAAAGATAAAAAGAGCGAAGAAGTATTAAAGGCTTTGGAGGGCCATTACACGCCACATGGGCTTTTTGCCCTGGAGCAGGCTTATAAGGCATATCTTTTTTATCAAGGCCAGATCTTGGAGTGTGACCGGAAAATAGATAGCACCTTGCAACAGATTAATAAAGACAAACAACTACCGCCCGGTACAAATACCGGAAATAGAAAACCGATCAGGCACAATAAGCCCCAGGTTAAAGACCTTGGCGGGCATTTGCTGAAAATATTTGGTGGCCGGGATGCCACCAGGCTTCCCGGCTTTACAGATTATAACTGGTTACAGTTATATACAGAAATTGGAGCCGATTTAAGCCAGTGGTCGACGGAAAAACGGTTTGCCAATTGGCTTGGGGTATCTCCCGGTCAGAACCGTTCGGGCAAGAAAAACAAAAGTAAAAGCAAAGGAAAACCTACCGCCGGCCAGATATTCAAGGAAATGGCGTGCGGCTTGCTAAACAGCAAATACATTGGATGGGGAGCATTCGCCAGACGGTTAAGAGGAAGAAAAGGTCCGGCGATAGCCATCAAAGCAACTGCCAGAAAATTGGCTATTCAATATTGGCGTTTAATGGTTAAAGGGAGCGATTTTGTAGAAAAAGGCATAGAGGCATATGATAACATGCTTAAAGAGCAGAAGCAAAGGAATTTACAAAAGCTCGCTATCGAATTTAATGTGGACTTAGTACCTATATAATTCGATATGTCATGGGTAGGCACGAAGCATCTATTCGCAAACTTATTGGCGGTTATGCATGGCGTACAATAGATCCTTCGCTATCGCTCAGGATGACAGAAAATGAAACTTGTCATGGGTAACGGAGTGAAAAATCTGTTAATCGACATGCATCGCCGACGGACAAGTTCGCGAATAGATCCTTCACTACGGGATGACAATCCTCTTATTGTGTGTTATTTCCCGTTCAGAATTTTGCAAAATTTTATCATTCAGGATGACAGGAAAATTGGATAGGTCACGGGGAGCCTGTCAAAGGATAGCGGGCAAAGGCCTCATATTTACACATCTTTTTCAAAAGGTACGAAAAAATTATTACCTAAAATTTGTTTCGTACGAAAATGTTCCTACCTTTGAATTGTTATGAGTGAAACACAACAAAACAAGCAACTGGAACCTACAAAATCTGAACTGGAAATATTGCAGGTTTTATGGGAAAAAGGCCCATCGACAGTTCGTGCGGTTAATGATGAGTTGCTGAAGCAAAAAGAGGTAAATTATACAACCACGCTAAAGCTGATGCAGATTATGGCCGATAAAGGTATCCTTAACCGGGACGAAAGCCAGATGAAGCACATTTACAGCGTGGCCGAAGAGGAGCAAAAAACCAAGTCGCATTTGCTGGATAAGTTTGTTGATTCGATGTACAAAGGATCGGCAAGTAAACTGGTGATGCAGTTGCTGGGCAACAAAAAAACAAGCGACCAGGAATTACAGGAGATCAAAGAAATTTTAAGAAAACTGGAGGAATAAACCATGACTTACCTGAATGAATTACTGCCCCAGGGCTTCACCACAGCTTTAAGCTACACACTGCTGCACTCGTTGTGGCAGGGCGTTATACTTGCTGTAATCACCAGCCTTATATTGGTGTTTACCCGCGGGCAAACAGCAGCAAAACGCTACACGTTAATGGTAGGCGCGCTGGTGTTGTTTGCTTTAACGGCCATAGGTACATTCATTTGGGAAATTAACCAAACAACGGCAGGTACAATATCACCAGCCACCAACTACATCTCGCATAATCAAACGCCGCAGACGGCTGTTTTAGGTGTAGCCGGGTTTACGCCAGGTTCAGCAATTGATAAAGGGATAAACTATGTGAATACCCATGCCCAACTGATAGCATTAATATGGTTTTTGGTGGTTTTTGCGCGCGGTCTTCAGTTATTGGCAGGGCTACAGAGCCTGCATCACTTGCGGCGTAGGTCTGTTTTTACTGTTGATGAATATTGGCAACAATGCGTTGCCTTGTTGTCGCAAAAACTGGGGATAAAGCAGATGATAGGTATTGCCGAATCCGGCATAGCTAAAGTGCCTATGGTGATAGGCCACTTGAAACCATTGATCCTCATTCCCGTTGGTTTGTTAACTGCCTTGTCGCCTGCCGAAGTAGAAGCTATCCTGGTACATGAGCTGGCCCATATCCGCCGGCGGGATTATTTGATAAACCTGTTACAAAGCTTCATCGAGATCATTTTCTTTTTTAACCCGGCCGTGCTATGGCTGTCGGCCCTGATCCGTACCGAGCGGGAAAACTGCTGCGATGACATAGCTGTACTGGAAACAAGCAGCAAGGTAAACTACATCAGGGCCCTGGTAAGCTGCCAGGAGTTCCAGCTGTCGGCACCGGCCTACGCCATGGCTTTCTCCGGCAAGCGCGATCAGTTGATTAACCGGGTTAAACGTATGGCGTCGGGTAATAACCACAGCCTTAATATTCGCGAACGCTCTGTTTTGGCCGTGTTATTATTAAGCGCCGGTTTGCTCACCATGGCTTTCAGCAATGTCAAAAGGATTGATAAAATGCTGCTTAATACAGGTAAAACAGTATCGCATGCGGTTGTTTCTGTTAAAAAAGAGTTGTTTCATGCTGATGATACATCATCTCATCATGCTGATTTAAAACCAGGTGACGTAAACAAAGAAGCAAAAATAACTCATGCAGCATCTTTAAAGGCAACTGCCCCGATTTCGGCAGATACGCCTGCTAAAGCAAAACCATTGGATACCCTAAAAAGTAAATTAGGCAGATTGCATGGTGGTCTTGGAACGCTAAGCAAACTTGATGAACAAAAGGAATTGGCAAAAGCCGATTCCGTTAACCAAAGCAGAACGCAAAATACAAAACCAACCGCGCCTGCACAAAACGCTTATAGTTATGGCAGCAAGCCCTATAATAAACAAGACTATAAGTCAGTGTACAAAGCCGACTATAAACCTTACCATGCGCCAACCGAACCAAGTATAGGCGAGGTGGTGACTGCCGAATTGAAAAAGGACGGGCTTATTGATGCTGATGCTCCTAAGGTTTCCTTTAAACTTAGCCAAAGTGAAATGATCATCAACGGTGTAAAACAGCCAGATGATGTTTTTCAGAAATACAAGAAAAAGTATGTGCCCGTTACCGGCAAAAACCAATGGACCTTGTATAATAATTACGATACCGATACCAAAGCAACCACCACCGATAAGCCCTAAATTATTCTGACTGAATGAATTTTAACCCGCCCTCAACAGGTGAACGGGAATTGCCATGCCCAAAATTTGAAAAATATTTAAGATTAAATAACAGATCAACCTAAAAGAAACCTCCTAATACCCATCAATATGAAATTAAAAATTGCAGCTATTTTAGCCGCCTGGCTTTCTATTGCCTCAACTTTGGTAAGTGCCCAAAATTTGATAACGATAACAGGTAAAATTAAAAGCACCGACGCCAAATCGCTGGATGGTGCTACAGTTTACCTATATAAGTTTACGGATTCAGCACTGGTAAAAACAGGTGTGGCAGACGCTATGGGGATTTATATCTTGAAAAATGTAAAAGCCGGACAGTATAAGATGGCCGTTAGCATGATAGGGTATCAAAACTATAAAAGCGCACCTTTTACGTTTGAAAAAGATATGGTGCTGCCGGATATTATTTTGCAGCTTGCCGGTAAAGAATTGAAAGAGGTAGCCGTTGTAGCCCCAAAGCAATTGGTTGAGCACAAAATTGACAGGACGGTAGTAAACGTAGATGCCATGATTGGTAATGGCGGCAACACGGCTATGGATGTGCTTGATAAATCGCCGGGCGTAATCGTCGATCAGAATGGGGGGATCAGCCTTAACGGCAGCGGCAGCGTTAAAATTTATATCGACGATAAGCCTACCTACTTATCGGGGACAGATCTGCAAAACTACCTGCGCTCATTACCTGCATCAACTATCGACCAGGTTGAACTAATGACCAACCCGCCGGCTAAATACGATGCCGCCGGGAATGGCGGAGTAATCAACATCCGCATAAAAAGGAATAAAGCGAAAGGCTTTAACGGTGGCCTTAACATGAATTATACCCAAGGTAAATATGGCAAAACCATCAACAGTTTTAATTTTAATTTCAGGGACAACAAAATTAATGTATTCGGCAACCTGGCTTATAGCACCTCTAATTCGTTTAACGACCTGGTTATTAACAGGTACTTTTTAAACGATGATGGCAACCCTGCTTCCAATTTTTTGCAACACTCATTTATCCGCAGGCAAACAAAAAACCTGAACCTGAGGCTTGGGGCCGATTATTACGTATCTGATAAAACTACAATCGGCATAAATATATTTGGCTTATTAAATCCCGGCGATATCAATACCCGTAATACCAGTAAATTACTTGATGCCGCCAACGTGTTGGATTCGACTATTGTAGCCGATAATAAGGAGCATATTAACTTTAAGAACGGCAATGTAAACCTTAATTACCGCCATCAGTATAACAAAAAAGGGCATGAGCTTACGGTCGACCTTGATTATTTGAACTACGATAACAGCACAAAGCAATCGTTTTTAAATACCGGCTATTTACCGGATGGAACAGTGATAAGCAACGACCTGCTCACAGGTAACCTACCCGAAAATATCCACATCTACTCGGCCAAAACAGATTATACACATCCTTTAAATAATGGCGTTAAACTGGAGGCCGGGCTTAAAATCAGTAATACCCAAACTGATAATATTGCCGACTACTTTTATACCGTTAACAATGTAACCAACCCCGATTATGGTAAAACCAATCACTTTATTTACAAGGAACAAATAAACGCCGCCTATATTAATACAAGTAAAGATTGGAAGCGATTTTCGGCGCAGGCCGGGTTAAGGTTTGAAAATACCGCATCAAACGGGCACCAGTTGGGCAATGTGCAAAAATCCGATTCAACGTTTAAGCGAAATTATAATGGACTGTTTCCAACTGTTTACCTGCAATATAAACTGGATACAGCAGGCAGCCAAAGCATCAGCCTGAATTATGGACGACGGATTGACAGACCATATTACGAGGATTTAAACCCATTTTTGTCGCCCCTGGATAAGTTTACTTATTATACCGGTAATCCGTTTCTTAAGCCGTCATATACCAACAACATTGAGTTGGCCTATAACTGGAAAAACGTTACAGTAACCCTAAACTATAGCAATACGCAGGACGATGTGAACGAAACTATCGAGATTGTAAATGGTATTTATTATAGTCGGCCAGGCAACTTAGGCAGTATAACGGTAAAGGGTATCGCAGCCGACGCAGGTTTCGACCTTGCCAAATGGCTTAATTTTCACATATATTCAAGGGTTTCCAATATTCACTCCGTAAGCGAGTTTTATACCGGTACGTTAAACACACAGGGAACATACTTTTTTGTAAGGCCGGTATTCAAGTTTAAACTACCGCATGATTGGACAACCCAATTGGATGGTGGTTATCAAAGCAAAATAACCAACGCCCAGTTTGTAACTGTGAGCAGGGGGCGTGTTAATGCGTCGGTATCTAAAAAGTTTTCGCCGTCCTTTACCGTCAGCCTGGTGGCCAATGATATTTTTTATACATTCAATGGCGGCGGCGTTATCAATAACCTGGCAAATACCCGCGCCAACTGGACAAACCTTTCCGACAGTCGCAACTTGGCACTATCGTTAAGTTATCGTTTTGGTAAAACCATTGCCGGTTTGCGTAAGCATGATGCAAACGGTGCCGAAAGTGAGCAAAACAGGGTGAAAAACTGATTAAAGAATTAAACCCCGGCTAATTCGCCGGGGCTTAATTCTTTAATCGATAAGTTACTTTTGAAACTGGCTGTTCAGTAAAGCCTCCCAGTCTTTTGCCTGGGTTTCCAGTTGCTTCAGCTTTAATTCATTGTCAATAAATTGCTGGTAAAATGGTATGCTGCAAAGCTGCCGGTTCGCCTGGTCGGCAATTTGCAAAACGATTGATTTTACTGCGGTGCCATTCATGCTTTTTAAAACATAGCAGCGGGTAGCGTTGTTCAGGTCGTTTACGGTCACGGTTTCCTGCGATCCAAAAAGCAACGCTTTGCCCGATTGTGCCCAGCCTATGATCTTATTACCGATAAACTCCGACCGGCTTAAACTGAGGTGATGTTCATTTGCAATTGCCTGCAGGCGCTGGTTTAGCGCCGCGAATCTTTTTTGTTTTGACCGGCGGGTTATGATCACTACCGGGATAATAAATACAGCTAATAGGGTGCCCGCAACCAGGGCATTTTCCGTTATATGGTTCATGCTTGATAATTAAAATTGAATAAATACGCGCTGTAATAAACGCGAAGAATTAAAAAACTTAGATCAGCATGGGTTTACCAGAAACCATGAAACGGGAAAAGGATGAGCCGGTAAAACCGGGATGGTGGCACATTTGAAGCCTTGCTAATGTTGAACCTTGCAAGTGTGTAAGCTGCACTCAGATCAACAGCGGTAAAGAAAGCTGCCGGATGCACCGTAACCTGTAATGCAGGCGCATTAATTTCGGTATTCGTCTCGGCAATTAATTGGTCATGGTGGGTGTTTTGTTTAACACTCGCTTTATTGCTGTCATGTTTGCCGGTATAAGCGCGTACCTGTCCGGATCCGCTTATGTGTAAAGCGAAGAACAAAGTAACTACCAATAACGATTTCATCAACCTGGACAGCATAGGGCAAAGATAATGTTTTAAGAAAGATGAAGTAGGAAATCGCGGTTAAACTTATTACTTCATACAACAGCTTTCAATGTTGAGATAGGTAGCCCCTATGGGGCATAAGAGAATTTTAGACATATTGCTACAAACGGGTAGCCTTTACGAGGCAAGCGCCTTGTCTCGTCCTCAAAAAGGTTACAGTTTTTTAATAATCCTGCTATTTATTTACATACAGGTTGTTAGTAATTGTGCCTCGTAGAGGCTACCTGTTTGTAGGATAAATGTCCAATGTGTTTTTTGCCCCGTAGGGGTTACCTTCTTTCTACATCAAGTTTTTAAAAGTGACTTGTCCCCAGGACGAAACACATATGTGATAATGGTAACCAATCAAAACTATAAAAATCTAAATTTGGTCATCTATTAACGAAACGCTTCCTGCAAAATCAAAATATTGTATAAGTTTAGCCAATGAAATTTAGCGAAGCGGTTGTAAACAATAAAGATCACAACATTGAATGGATAAATAATTTGCGGCTGATCAGCATGTTTGCCGTTATTGTGTTACATACCGCCTCGCCCTTGCTTTTTGGCTATAAAAGTGTGCCTTTAAATGATTGGCTCACCGGCGATGTTTACAACGCGCTTGTGCGCTTTGCTGTGCCGGTTTTTGTGATGATAACCGGGGCATTGTTGTTACATCGCGAATATGGGTTGAGAGATTTTTTGAAAAAGCGTATCGGCAGGCTTATTCTTCCTTTCTTGTTCTGGAGCCTGGTTTATGTTGCCTACCGGCTGTATAACGAGGAGTTTACGTTTACCGGTCATTTGTGGCCCGATGTAAAATTTGTTTTAAATCAACTCAAATCAGGAGCGTATTATCATTTATGGTATGTGTACCTGTTAATAGGGCTGTACCTGTTTATTCCTGTCTTAGGCAAGTTTGTACAGCATGCTACCGAAAAGGAAATATTGTATTTTCTGGTGATTTGGTTTTTAGCGATGTTGTTGGCCACGCCATATTTAAGCATTTTTAATAGCGCTGTAGATATTCATAATTTTACAGGCTATATTGGCTACCTTGTATTAGGGCATTACCTTACTTACAAGCGATTCAACTTGCGGGCATTGCCGTATATTGCCGCCCTTGTGTTCGTCGCCCTGGTGGCTGTAATAAGCTGGGGTACCTACTACTTGCAGGTAAAAGATCATGAGCTTAAAACCTTTTTTTATGAGCCGGTTGGGCCTTTTGTTGTTATGTTGGCCACGTGTGCTTTTTTGATAGCCAAATACACCAAATTGAAACTTAATAAAACCGTGAAACGCGTTTGCGATAATGCGGGTAAATATACCCTTGGTATTTACCTGAGCCATGCCCTGGTATTAAGTATCTTTGATTTAAACGATATTAATTTTACCATTTTTAACCCTGTGTTGAGCATTCCGTTAATAGCTTTTGTTTGCTTTTTACTGTCGTGGCTGTTGGTATATGGCATGAGTAAGGTGCCTGTAATTAAACATTTGGTTGGATAGCGTTAATCAATTACAATAATTAACAAAACGCAAACAATATCTGCGTAAAACCATTATCAAAACAAAACATAAAACCGGCCAATGGATTCAGTTACCCATATTACTTTAGGAGCCTGCATTGGCGAACTTGTATTGGGTAAAAAATTGGGCAAACAGGCACTGTTATGGGGGGCTGTAGCTCAAAGCCTGCCCGATATTGATAGTGCCGGGGCTTTGTTTCTTCCGCCTGAACAGGCGCTTTTGGCTCATCGTGGTATAACCCATTCCTTAGTCTTCGCGGTAGTTGTTGGCCTGGCCTTAGCTTTTTTGGCCCAGCGGATACATCATAAGGTTTACCTCCCGTTTATTATGCTTGCGCTGTTTTTTTGTCTGCAATTAATGCTGCACGATTTGTTGGATACCTGTAATGCCTACGGTACCGGCCTGCTGGAACCGTTTAGCCATCAGCGGTTTTCGGTTAACCTGCTTTATGTGGCCGACCCTTTATTTACCATAGGTTTGCTTGTAGCCTTCGTAGTTTTGGTATTAAAAAACATCAATTATCAAGGCCGTACGAAATGGGCTTTTGCTGCGATGATGCTCTCCGGTTTATATTTATGCTTAGCCGGTTTTAGTAAATTGTACATAAGCGGCAGGGTACAGGCAACATTGGAAAAAGATCAGGTTCAACCAGGCTATTTAATTACACCAGCACCCTTTACCAGCATGCTTTGGTATATTGTAGCGCCCATAAACAATGGCTATAACACGGCCTACAGTTCGGTATTTGATGGTAACGATAACGCATTGAATTACCAGTTCCATGCTAAAGATGAAGGGTTATTAAGCAACATTCAAAATAAAGAATTAATAAATAGCCTCATCTCATTTTCAAACGGGTACTATACTATAACAAAGGCCGGAAACAACACCAATATCAATGTGTTGCGGTTTGGGCAGATACAAGGCTGGGCAGTGGCCGATGCACCTTTCGCGTTTAGTTACCCGCTGGTTGCCGGTAAAAACCAGGCCATGTTGCTGCAGAAAGGCCGCCTGAGTGGCTGGGACGGTCATTCGCTTAAAATTTATATAAAGCGGATACTGGGCAAACCAGTTATTGAGAATAAACCTAATCACAAAATTTAAAAATGAACTGGTATTTACCCGCAATTGGCATTTATCTTATTCTGGTTATTTTCGTTTGCTTTCGTATTTTGTATGACATCCGGTCGGCAACTAAAACTTTCGCGTATTTGCTTATTACCATTCTTGTGCCGGTAGTTGGTATGGCTATTTATTTTGCTGTGGGCGCCAATTACCGGAAAAATAAATTGTACTCCAAAAAAATTGTGAGCGATAGTAAATTACGTGCCGAGATTCGCGAAAAGATTGTACAGGAATCGGAGAAGACATGGAATACTGGTGACGACGATTTAAAAGGCCGTAAAAAGCTTGCCCATATGCTGCTAAATGATAATAGCCCCTTAACCAGCAATAACGATGTAAAACTGTATATCAACGGCGAAGAAAAATTCCCCGATGTAATAACCGCCTTAAAAAATGCCAAACACCATATCCACATGGAATATTATATTTATGAGGATGGCGACATTGGTAACCAGATAAAAGATATCCTAATTAAAAAAGCAGCCGAAGGGGTAAGGGTCCGTTTTATTTATGACGATTTCGGAAGCCGCTCTATACGCCACACCCTGGTGCCCGAATTAATAGCCGGCGGTGTGGAGGCTTACCCTTTTTATAAGATCCTGTTTATCGCACTCTCCAACCGGACAAATTACCGCAATCATCGGAAGATTATAGTGATTGACGGCTGCACTGGCTTTGTAGGTGGCATTAACGTAAGCGACAGGTACATCAATAACAACGGCAAAAAGCAAGTATATTGGCGCGATACGCACGTCCGTATCAATGGCCCCGGGGTATATTACCTGCAATACCTTTTTATATGCGACTGGAATTTTAGCGCGGGTAAAAAGCTGAAGCTGGAGAAGGATTTTTTCTGTTCAACAGAAAGCGCTAAAGGCGAAGCCATTGTACAAATTGCTGCCAGCGGGCCCGACTCGGATATTCCTACCATCATGTTCTCCTTAATCCAGGCCATTGGCATGGCCGAAGAAGAGTTGCTGATAACGTCGCCATATTTTATCCCCGGCGAAAGTGTTTTGGATGCAATTAATGTGTCTGCCCGTAGTGGGGTTAAAATTAAGCTGCTCGTACCTGGCAAGTCAGATTCAGCGTTGGTTAACGCCGCGTCGAGGTCATATTACCGCGAAATGCTCGACGCAGGCGTTGAGGTATATTTATACAAAAAAGGATTTGTACACGCCAAAACCCTGGTAGCCGATGGGCAACTGGCCATTGTTGGCACTGCCAATATGGATCAACGAAGTTTTGAACTGAATTTTGAGGTTAACAGCATAATATATGATGATAAAATAGCAGGCCAGTTAAGAGACGTTTTTTACACAGATATTAAAGATGCCGTTAAAATCAACCCTAAAACCTGGGCCAAACGTACCCTGTTTAAACAACTGCCCGAAAAGCTCATCAGGCTTTTATCGCCGTTGTTGTAGCTATTGCGTTGTCACCCTTAAACTCAAGGTATCTGTTTGCATCGCCGTAAAAATGCCCAGGCCGTTGGTAACGTTGGTGGGCTCGTTGAGCAAAGCCTGTGAATCGCGGGTGATATTGGTTGTCAGTATATTGATGTATTCCTGGTTTACCCGCATTAATATCACTTTATAATGGCCGTAATAGTTAAATGACGATTGTACCAGGTTGTAATAAGATGCGCGCTCCGCGTTAATCTGGAAGCTGGGCTTATTATCACTGCGGATGTAAGATATATAATAGGGGTCGTTATCAAGGTTTTTGAACACCAACAGGTGGTACAGCGAATCGGGGTTGCTCCACTTAATAGTGGCTCTTGCCACATCGGCATATAAGGGGTTGATAGTGCTCGGAACATGAAATATACTATCCGACAGGGTAAAATCTGCAGGTTTGCCCGGCATAATAGTAGTAGCGCTGACTGCTACACCGGCATAGGTAAACTGCATGGTATACGTTTTACCCGTGGTGATAAACGATTGATCGGCATAGGTATACGTGCCGCTTGCGCTTTCGGTTAGCTTGACGCTTTTGCTGCCATCAGATACGCTGATGCTTAAACCTGTAAGTGCCGCGCCGTAAGTTGTAGTATCGGTAAGGGCCTTTTGCTGGTAAACTTTGATACTTAATACCCGGCCGGGGATAAGGTATGATTCTACCACCGGTTTATTGGTAGCCAGTATATCCGACTGATTTTTTTTACACGATGCCAGCAGTATTAAACTGCCTATTAAGCTCAATGCGATATAGCGTGTATATGTTTTTATTTCCATCTTAAGCTGAGTGTTAGGTTGGGGGTAAAGCCCAGGTAATTTACATTGGTGGTTATCACCTGGTTGTTTTGCACCTGGTACTCTTTATACCAGGTATTGGTATGGTTGTAAACGTTGAAGAACGACAGGCCTATCGAACCTACTTTGTGACCATCAATCTTCAGCAGATCATATGATACCGACATATCCAAACGGTGGTATGCAGGCAGGCGTTCGCCGTTTTTGTCGCTGATGTTCAGGTAAGTTTTACTGTTGCCATCGGCTGTTTGAATGGTGTAAGTTGATAGGGGGGCAGTATACGGCCTGCCGGTACTGAACAGGAATGTTGCTGCAAAGTTAAACCTGTTGTAATGGTACATATTGATGGATTTAAACTCATGCCTTACATCCTGGTTGGCGTCGTAATAATAATCGCCGAAGGCGGCAAATTTATTCTGGGCTTTGGCAAGTGTATAACTTACCCAGCCGGTGTAGTTGCCCAGTTTTTTTTGTATCAGCAGTTCAACACCGGCATCACGACCGGTACCTGTATAAAAATCTTCAGTAACAGTTTGTGTTTGCGGCGCGGCCATCCGGAAGCCACCGCCGCCTGTTTGGGTTTGTTTCACCGTGTATTGCGTAAGCCCGGTTAAAGTTTTGTAATAGCTTTCTACACTAATCAAAAACTCATCATTTTCATAGCTAAGGCCGCCTATATAATGCCTGGCCATACCAACCGGGATATTGCTACCGTTGGATAACACCCAAAAGTTACGATCACCGGCCAATATATCCTGGCGGATAACTTGATTTTCAAATTGGTAAAACTGCCCGGTAGCACCCTTTACTGTGAAATGATCATTTAAATTATAACTGGCCGATAGGCGAGGTTCAAAATATGGTTTACCAGTTGGGCCGTAATAGCTGGCCCGTAAGCCCGGCTGGATATGAAAATTATTATTTGGATCGATAGAAAGCTCGGCATAAACACCTTCCAGCATGGCGTTGTTATGTTGGTTAATCAGTTTGCCGGTATCGTTTTGGGTGTATTCGTAATCAATTTTTTTATAGTTAACAAAGCCTCCAAAAAGCAGCTTGTAGGTTTCGCCGGCTTGCCATTCCCATTCAGATTTATAGCCAACATCTTTAAGGTGATTGGTTTCTACGGTGTTATTGCTAAAGGTGTGGGCAATACCATTGCTATCCAGCAATGAGCCGCCCGAACTGGCGCGTTCCCGGTTGTTGAAATACGAGGAGTAGGTAATGTAATTGTTGGAGTACAGTTTTTTACCCCACTGCCTGAACCATTTTACACTGCTGCCCAAGTTGCCGTATTTGGTGTAATCGGTAATACCAATTCCGCTGCCCGATCCTGAAAGGCCCGGAGGCAAGCCAAGGGTACGGCTGTTATCGGTTTTATCGGTTCCAGAGTAATAGCTTACCGAAAGTTTATCCTTATCGCTGATGGTATATGTGTATTTGGCGTTGGCATCGTAAAAATACGAGGCTGGGGTTACCTGGTTGGCAAAGCCGCCACCACCACGGCCGCCAAAACCGCCGCCGCCAAAACCACCGCCCTGCGATGTTGTTGTCTGGTTAAACTGGTTAAATATCTTGTTATAAAAAGGCCCCTGGTATGACCGCCTGATGGAAAGCAACAGTGTTTCATTTTTGGAAAGCGGTGTCTCCAGGAAGCCGCTCGCGCTCAATAAGCTCAGGTCGACACCCATATTGGTTTCGTTTTTATTGCCTTCTTTGCCGTTAATTTCGGTAACGCTTGATAGCCTGCCGCCGTATTTGGATGTAAAGCCGCCTTTATAAAGCTGCACATCCTTAACTGCACTGGCGTTGAAGGCGCTAAAAAAGCCGTATAAGTGATCAACCTGGTAAACTGTAAAGCCATCCAGCAAAACCAGGTTTTGATCGGGCGTACCGCCGCGCACATAGGCCCCGGATGATGATTCGTTTGTGCCGCTCACGCCCGGCATCAGCTGGAAGGCACGCAGAATATCCTTGTCGCCCATGGTTGGCAGCTTATCTAAATTTGCCGGCGAAAGCTGGAGCACGCCCACCTGCCTGCTATCAGTGTTCATAACTCCGCTTTTTTTGCCGGTAATATTAACTTCATTTAAGGTGTTTAGCGATGTGTACAGCCCGCAAATAAGCGTATTGTTGATTTTATCGCTGCTAAGCCTGAAATAGTCTGTTTGGTAGCCCGAATAGGATACCTCGACAACACAGGTATCTGAGGGTACCCGTAAAAAAGTAAAGTAACCATCAGAATTACTCATTGCCGTGAGGTCGGAGTTCCGGATCTTCACCGAAGCAGATGGAAGTGATTCGCCGGTTAGCTGATCGATCACCCGCCCGTTTATGCTGAACATAAAATGCTTGGGGGCTATCTTTGGCGCTATGTCCGGGTCGTCATCATCGGTCTTTTTACGTTTTATTTTGGCATTTGCAGCCTGCAACGAAAGTTGGTTTAGTTTTTTCAACCGGGCCAGGTCGTCGGTGTTTTTGAGGATGTAAATAGTGCCGGTAGATTCAATCCAGTACTTCAAATCGTGTTCCTGGCAAACCTGTTTGATAATGTTTTTTAAAGGCTCTTCAAAAAAATGCTCAACCACATCCATACCTTCAAGTTGGTTTTTATCATACACAATACGGATTCGGTAGGTGGTTGATATGGTATCAAGCATTTGATCAAGCGTGCACAAAAAAAAGTGGTTGACGATAATGTCTTTCAGCTTTTTTTGTGTTTGCTGTGCCTGTGTGGCCGAATGGCCTAAAGCTACGATGGTAAATAACAATAAGGAAAATCTCTTCATCAGGGGTACATTTTCTTTGCAACGAAATTGCACCCTATTTTCATCCACTTAAAATAAATGCGACATCAGGAGAGCTTGTGTAGATAAATGGGGGGAATGTGTAGTGGGTTTTAGTTCATGGGTAATGGATCATTGTTCATGGCAGCAGCTATAACATGCTACATACCTTGATCTATGAAATGAAGATGTTTTTTTGCACCACGAACAATGATCCATGAACTATGAACCAATCACACCTTCCCAATCATTTTATTAATCACCTCCCTGTAGCTGTCGCTTAGGGGCACTTCGGTGTTGATGAGTTTGATGCGGGCTCTGCGAAGCTGGGATACGTGCTGCAGGTTTACTACGAATGATTTATGCACACGGAAAAACTGTTCGGCCGGCAATTGCAGTTCCACAGCTTTAAGGCTGATGCGGGACAAAACCGGTTTTTGCTGATTGGTGAAATGTACTTTTACATAGTCTTTTAGCCCCTCAATATATTCCACCTGGTCGAAACTTATTTTGATGAGGTTATAATCGGCATGCAAAAAGAAATAATTTTTTACCACAGGCTGGGGTACATAACTCCGGCGAAGTTCAAACAGGTCGATAGCTTTGTGGCAGGCTTTTAAAAACCTATCCAGCGGTACCGGTTTTACCAGGTAATCAATTACATCCAGTTCAAAACCTTCCAGTGCAAATTTTTCATAAGCCGTTACAAATATTACCATGGGGCGCTGGGTAAGGCTTTTAATAAGCTGTAAACCATTGATGCCGGGCATATAGATATCGCAAAATATCAGGTCGATCTGCTCCTTCTGCATGGCCAGGATAGCCTCGCCGGCATTGCGGCAGCGTGCGGCTATTTGTATACTATGTACGTGTTTCAGGTTATCTTCCAGCAGGTCAAGGGCCAGCGGTTCGTCGTCAATAATCAGGCATCTCATCATTTAAGTTCAATTTGCAGCATCACAATGTAGGTTTGCTCGTTTTTATTGATGTATAAGTTGTGTTTACCGGGGTAAAGCAGTTCCAGTCGTCGTTTTACGTTGGCTAAACCGATTCCGCTATCATTATCCTTTTGCTTTTCGGCCGCGTTATACACGTTTTGTACCGTAAACCGCAGTGTTTCTTCATCGGCAAAAAGCGTAACCGCAATATCGGGCCTGGCAATATCGCCGGTACCATGTTTAAAGGCATTCTCCACAAAAGGGATCAGCAGCATGGGCTCGATGGTTTTATCAGGCGCTTTTATATCCGATTTAAAGTAAATTTTTACCTGGTCGCCAAAGCGTAGCTGTTGGAGGTTGATATAGCTGCGCAGGTAATCTTCTTTTTTTTGCACCGTTACCATTTCGGCATCGGTAACATACAGCATGTAACGCAATAATTGGGATAACTGTATCAGCGTAGGTTCAACTGCCGCAGGATTTATCCTGGATAACGCCACAGCACTATTGATGACATTAAATATAAAGTGCGGACTGATCTGCGAACGCAGAAAAGCCAGTTCGGACAGGAGCGAGGCATTGGTGATATCCTTCTTTTTATTCATCGCCCTAAACTGATCTGCAAGGTAATGGTAGGCAAAACTTCCGGCAGTTATAGATAGTAACGGAAATAGCACAAATGAAGGCCCATGTGGTGCATGGCCTTCCATATCTTTGATATTAGGTAATGGGAAATACGGCCTGGCGTACAACAACACCACATTAAATACTGCCACGGAAGCCAGCAAAGCCAAAAAATAAAACCAGATATTCTTTTTTAACACCCTGGGGATGAGTAAAAAAGCGTTCAGGTAAAATTCGGAGGCAAGCACCAGATTGAAAACAATAATGCGCCCGGGCGAGAAAAAGTGTTGAGGCATGCCCCGCATGTCTGGCCGCGAGATAATAGGGGTATAAATAATAAGCGCCCAAAACAGCAGGTGAATACACACCTCGATAATAAGCGCCGGCTTTATGCGGTTAAACATGCGGGCTAAGGTAAACGCATTTCCTCATCGTTGTAAATACAATAGACGAGCGGCTTAAATGTGCCGACGAAAGGGGCTTTAGTTGGCAGGGAGCAGTTAGCAGTGGGCAGTTCTCAGTTTGCAGTGGGCGGTTTGCAGTTTTCAGTAGGCAGTTAGCAATTCTCGGTTGAGAGTTCTGAGTAGGCTCTGGGCGGTAGTACTCGGTTAGCAGTTTTGGTTGGCAGTTCGAGGTCGGTGGTATTCGTTGGGCAATCTCGGTTTGCATTGTTATATATTGGTGCTACCTAATACAAATTGCAACCTGGAACCAACCGCAACTGCAATCTGTCCCACCCAATGCAAACCCTCAAGCCGCGACTAAAACTGCCTACTGAAAACCGCCAACTGGGGACTGCAAACTGCCCACCGTGTCATTATTACACAATAGTAGTAGAGTAATTTCCACAAACTCACACGCAACTTTAAATTAAGTGCTGTTTTAAACGTTTTAACCCACATTTAATAATTGGCATTGCAATTGAATATAACTTAATATCCTTCTCAAAGGATTGTTTTTCATAGGTAGATGTAAAGGCCGATAAAACTGCGAGAGTTTTTCGGCCTTATTTGTTTACCGCTGGCAAATTCTGCTCCCTTTAACCCCCTTGGGTGACCTGATTACTTCAAACGTTTTGTATAATCGGGTTCGCACGCCGTTTTGATTAGGCTATTGCTTGCCGGATATTAATAGGTTTGCTGTTTTAAATTACCTTTAGTCATTCATCATCCTTTTTTTGCCGCTATAACTGGTTATCGTAATCCTCGCCACATCGGCGCCGACCTGCAAATTACGCGATGACTGTGACAGGTAGGTTGAGCCATAGTAAAACTCCACCCTTTTCTTGCCGCCGTTTTTATAGATGATATCTGCATAAAAATCATCGGCTTTTAGTTTGATGTACTTTTTAGGTTGAATGCCTATGCCGGTTTGCCTGTAAACCTTTAGGCTATCCTGGTTTTGTGTGGCAACTAAAACATCACCTCCTTTAGCAGATTGTACGGTGGCCAATCCCTTGGCATCGCCGTTAATAAACAGGCCGCTTTTAGCTACAGATAGGGGAGCGAAGCCGCCTTTGCCATTACCTTTCAAGTACAAGCCCATAAAGGCATCATGCCGCCCGGTAAACGGCTCCATGCCAAAATCATTACCCGCCATTACCAGATCCAGGTTGCCGTCCTGGTCAATGTCTTTAGCAACCATACCGTATACGGGTGCCATTTGTGCGGCTAATGGCATAGGGCTTATTGCAAACTTGCCGTTTCCTTTATTGGCAATAAAACTGGTGTTCATATCACTGGCTTTCATGATCACTGCGTTTTCTTTGTCTTTGTCGCTCCATAAATCGTCCATAGTAGCTTTGCCGAAGCCCTTGTAGCTTGGGTATTTTTTACGGATAGATATCAGCTGGCTTATCAAATCGTCGCGGGTGTGCATCGGGAAGGGCTTTTGCAAACCGTCCTCGGCCTTCATGTAGCAAAATATCATAGCATCAAATGATCCGTTGCCATCAAGGTCTTTACCCATAATGGTCATTGGTTGTTCAAAAGTTGCTTTGTAATTTGAGTTTTGCCCCAGGTTGCCGGCTACATAATCCACCTGACCATCGTTATTAAAATCACCGGCAACAATGCTGTTCCACCAGCCAACGTGGTTGTCAATTCCCGTTTTTATTTTGGTAAAACCATTACCGGTATTTTTGTAAAAGGTTACCGGCATCCATTCGCCCACAACAACCAGGTCAACAAGCCCGTCGTTATCAAAATCAGACCATAGCGCATCGGTAATCATCCCGCCGCGTGCCAGTTCAGGACAAAGCTGTGCGGTTACGTCGGTAAATTTGCCGCCATCGTTTCTGAAAATATGGCTCACCGGCGATGATGGGTAAGCGCCCGAAACAGATCGTCCACCCACAAACAAGTCAAGGTCGCCATCGTGGTCAAAATCGGCGGCCCGTACGCACGAGCCATTATCGTACTCAACCGGCACTGCGCCAAAGCTTTTGGTAAACTGGCCCTTGCCATTGTTGATATATAGCCGGTCCTGCGCGGTAGTATGGTCTTTCGGGAACTCGTAGCTGCCGCTAACCACATATAAATCAAGGAAACCGTCGCCATTGGCATCAAACAACAGCGCGCCCATATCTTCTTCCTCCTTGAAACTATCGTTTAAAAAACGATTATTGTCCATGGTAAACTTACCGTCGGCACCCTGCATAAAAAACACGCCTTTATTGCCTGCAGCCCCGCCAACATAAAAATCGTCGTAGCCGTTGTTATCTACATCACCTACAGCTATAGATGGCCCATACTGGCTTAGTTTATGCGGTAGGGTTGGTTGGATGTTATAATCAATGGCATCTTTTTCCTGGTGCACATATTTGATACCCAATTGGTTTGCTGCTGATTGGAATACCGGTGCACTCTCCAAATGAAGCTGGGGGCTGTAACTGCCTGAACCGTTTTTGTATTGCAGGGTGATAGTTTGATTTGCCTTGATGTTTTTTACCAATTCGGTTTTGCCATCTGCCCAGCGGATGCGCAACGAATCAATTTCATTAGCAGTGCCGATACCGAAATGTGCTTTGGCATCATCGGTGCTCATATAGCCGCGGCAGGGTTGCTGGTCGTAAAATTGCTGTTTGCCCTGGTAGTAAATACGCATGGTTGCACCAATGCCGCCAAGGTTTTTACTATCTCCCGTTAGCTTAACGGTGAGGTAATGGTGCGTTTTATCTACCTGTGTTTTGCTGTTTAGTGTGTTTTCGTAAATGAAGGCATCGTCATCAATATTGTTGATTACCAGGTCAAGGTCGCCATCGTTATCAAGGTCGGCATAAACGCCGCCGGTTGAAAAAGTTGGTTTAACAATACCCCAGTTTTTCGACTGGTCGGCAAACATATAGCCGCCCTGGTTTTTAAAAGCATAGCTGGCCGTTTTAACAACCGGGAACGAGTCGGCTGCGGCCAACGTGCGGTTTTCCTTTACCGTGCGACCCTGGTCGTTACTGTACAAGGCATGGTCCAGGTCGGTTACGTCTCGGGGGTAGCCGTTGGTAATCACCATATCGCGGTAACCGTCATTATCAAAATCGGCCACTAACGGTGTCCAGCTCCAATCGGTTTGATAAATGCCGGCCATGTAGGCTATATCGCTAAACTGGGTGTGCCCCAGCGGCGTTTGTCCCTGGTTTAATTGCAATACGTTACGGATATACTGATGCTCGTAATTGAATTTTTTGTTATTGATGTAGGTAATGTAGTTATCGCCCATCAGCATGGTTTTTTTGCGCACATTTTCTTCGGGCAGCATCTCTAACGACACCAGGTCGGGCAGGCCGTCGTTGTTGATGTCTACCATATCCGAGCCCATTACCGACCAGCCGGTATGTTTAAAATAGTCGCCCGCGCGATTGGTAAACGTCCCGTTTTTATTGTTGATGTATAGCACATCGTTTGATATAAAGTCATTGCCTACATAAATATCAGGCCAGCCGTCGTTGTTAATATCTGTTACCGATACCGAGTTGCCAAAGCCCTCAATTAAAATGCCTGCCTCTTTAGTAACATTGCTAAATGTGCCGTTACCGTTGTTGTGGTAAAGGCGGTCGTTATTTTCAGCGCTGCCATCGGTCAGTTTAGGACGATAAGCTACAGGGGTGGTTTTGCCTAAAAAGTTTGTCAGCAGGTACATATCCAGGTCGCCATCATGGTCGTAATCAAAAAATATCGCTTGCGTGCTGTAGCCATCATCGTCCAGTCGGTAGGCCTTTGCTTCGTCTTTAAAAGTGGGTATACCATCTTTATTATTGCCCTGGTTAATGTACAGCATGTTACGGCGCTGTTCGGGATTTGATTTAAACGACGCACAAACGTAAATATCCATTTTGCCATCGTTATTAATATCAACAACGGATACCCCCGCGCTCCATTTGCCTTCGCCATCAACGCCGGCAGCATTGGTTATATCGGTAAATTTCAAGTCGCCTTTGTTAAGGAATAGCTTATTGGCCACCATGTTGCCTGCGAAGTATACGTCGGGCAGGCCATCGTTATTAAAATCGCCTATGCCCACGCCGGCACCGTTGTACAAGTAAGGATGGTTAAGAATGTTTATACTATCGCTTGGGCTCAGTGTGTTTTTAAAATCGATGCCGGTTTGTGATGCGTCTAATAGTTTAAAAAGGGTAGGACCGCCCTGTTTGCGCGAGCAGCCGGCTGCAAAAAAAAACAATAGTATAAGCGCGGGTTTAAACTTAATGAGTAAAGGTTTTATCATGTAATTACAGTAAAAATTTAATAATGGTTTATGCTTTGGTTAAGCTTTAACTTATTGAACGCTATACAGTAAGCGCACGTAAAGAAAATGGATTTTGATATAACAGATTCTGCAAATCATCTCAATATTTCGTCAAATTGTATCGCTCAATATATGTTTATGGATTTCCTGTTAGCTTTGATGGATAGCCTATCGGGGCCAATTAACCTTTATTAATTTTATCGGAACCCATGTATGAATAAACTTTACTTTACTGTTTTTGCCGTTACCTTGTTATTTGGCTGTAGTAAAAATAGCGGGTGGAAAAAATCAGCCGAAAACCCCAATTACATCCATCGATCTGTACGCGAGGTTAGCGAGGTAATGCTGCATGATATTTATTCGCCGCCGGTGGCAAGCCGTATTTACGCTTATATTACCATTGCAGGGTACGAGGCCGCGCGTAACGGCGATACAAAATATCTGTCGCTTGCTGGCCAGGTAAAAGGTTTGGATTCAATCCCCGAACCGGAAGCCGGCAAAACATATTGCTACAATTTAGCTGCCGCGCATGCCATTTTAACGGTTGGGAAAATACTGGTCATGTCTGAAGGCCGGATAGAGGCTTTCCACAGCGGGTTGATGGATGAATTTAAAAATACCGGCATGCCCGATGAAGTATACCAAAACTCGATAGCTTATGGAAAGTTGATTGCCGACCGGATTATTAAATGGGCGGGCAAGGATAATTATAAGCATACCCGTTCGTTATCAAAATACGATGTGCAAACAGACGATGCCACCTGGAAGCCGACACCACCGGCCTATATGAAAGGGGTGGAGCCGCACTGGAACGAAATACGTCCATTTTTACTGGATTCGGCACAACAGTTTAAGCCTGCAAAAGCGGTGGATTTTTCGAAGGAACCCACCAGTTATTTCTATAAACTGGCTGTTGCTGTAAGGGAGGCCGGCCAGCATTTAACACCCGAGCAAAGCACCATAGCCACATATTGGGACGATAACCCGTTTAAAGTTAATACCAATGGTCATACCATGTTTGCTACCAAAAAAATATCGCCAGGAGGCCATTGGATCAACATTGCCGGGTTGGTTTGCCGCCAGGCAAAAGTCGACTACGTCCGTTCGGCTGAAACCTATTCCTGCCTGGCTGTTGTAATTGCCGATAGCTTTATTAATTGCTGGGACGAAAAATACAAAAGCAAAGTTATTCGCCCCGAAACCTATATTAACCAATACATTGATCAAAACTGGATGCCTTTGCTGCAAACCCCACCATTCCCCGAGTATACCAGCGGGCATAGCGTAGTTTCAAATGCATCGGCAGTTATGCTTGGCAAGTTGTTTGGCGATAATTTTGCTTTTACCGACTCCACCGAGGTGGAGTTTAGCATCCCGGCGCGGAAGTTCGAATCATTTAAAGCGGCCGCCGATGAGGCAGCTATCAGCCGGTTTTACGGCGGTATTCATTATATGCCATCCATTGTAAATGGCATTGACGAAGGGAGACGTATCGGAAACTTCGCGATCAACAAGCTAAAGACACATGAGTAGTATCAAGTACTTAGTATCAAGTATCAAGACAGCTGCCTTTTTTAGTACAAATGGCAAGTATCAACGTAGCCGCAAATACAGTGGTAAAGCTGCAAGTCAAAAATCTTGATACTTGATACTAACTACTTGATACTGTCTTAACCTTCTGATTCTTTTTATTTTGTTGATACTCGGTAGGGGTGGTACCAAATTGTTTCAAAAAGTTACGGCCCAGGTGCGATTGTGAGCTGTAACCTACCATATTGGCAACTTCATAAACCTTATAATCGCCATCTTCAAGCAGTTTTGCAGCTGCCTTAAGGCGGGTTATATTAATCAGTTCGTTAATGGTTAAGTTTGATATTGCTTTAATTTTACGGTACAACGTAGGCTTACTCATATTCATCAGGCTGGCAATATGCTCCACATCAAGGTCGGGATTTTGAATGTTGTGGTTAATTACCGCGTTAAGCTTATCCAAAAAGCTTTCGTCCGGTTTGGAGTAGGCCATAGTTTTAATATTTGCCAGCGGCGAACTTGCAAAATGGTCTTTGATTTTATTGCGGTTGATAAGCAGATTGGCTATTTGCACCTGTAAATGCTCGGGCGAAAACGGTTTTTCGATATAGGCATCTGCACCTACTTCCAGGCCTTCTATTTTGCTTTGCAGGGTGTTTTTAGCCGTGAGTAATATAATAGGGATATGGCTGTAATCAAATGTGGTTTTAATGCGCTTGCATAACTCAAAGCCATCAATTCCCGGCATCATTACATCGCTGATAATAAGCTGGATGTTTTCAATTTCTATCATATCCAGCGCTTCCTGGCCGTTTAATGCTTTTATTACAGCATATTTATCGCTCAGGTCGTCCGAAATAAAATCAAGTATCTCGGGATTGTCATCCACCAAAAGTATAATCGGTTTCATAAAATCAAAGTTTTCTTCTTTAATAGAATCGGTTAGTTCATAATCGTCGGGAGTGTTGTGCAGGTCAAATTCCTTCTCCTGGTGAATAGGCAAGGTTAAGTTAAAAATATTGAAATCGTTAATAGATTTATTCAGCACCAATAATCCTTTGTGCAATTCGGCAAGGGAACGCGACAGGGAGAGGCCTATCCCTGTGCCAATTTGTTTTTCTGATTCCTTCATCCTGAAGAAGGGCTCAAAAATCTTTTCACGCATTTCGTAAGGCACAATGTAACCGTTGTTTCTTATTTCAATGGTAAATGTATTATCGCCGGGTTCGGGCTTCAGCAGTTCCACCTCTATAGCGTTTTCGCCATATTTAATAGCGTTATTGATCAGGTTACTTATTATTTTGGTAAATGCTTCAATATCAACATAGGCATACAAGGTTTTATCTACACATATTAGGGTGTAACGTTGCCCTTTTTGCTCGGTTAGGGGCTTAAACCTTAAAAATATATCGGCCAGCAAATCGGCTATGTTTGTTTTTACAAAACTCAGGCTAAAACCATTGGTTTCTGTTTTCCTGAAATCAAGCAACTGGTTTGTCAGATCGAGTAGCCTGTTGGTGTTTTTCTCCATGATCTTCAGGTTATTCTGAATCTCGGGTACGTGCTCAGATCTTTTGATCACCTTTTCCATTGGCCCTTTTATAAGGGTTAGCGGAGTACGTATTTCATGTGCTACATTGGTAAAAAACTCAATTTTGGCATTATATATCTGTTTTTCCTTGTCGCTCTCCAGTATCTCTATCAATCGTTTATTGCGCTGTTTGTTGCGGTTGTGGTACTGCCTTAACAGATAATAGCCAGTTAAAATAACCAGCATTGTATACAGTGCATAGGCCCAGGAACTTGCCCAAAAAGGCGGCGCAATGTTTATTTCAAGGGCTGTTTCTTTAGTGCTCCAAACGCCGTTATTGTTTGCAGCTTTTATTATAAAGGTATAATGGCCGGGCCGCAACTGTGTAAAGTATACTTTGCGGTTTCGTTTTAAATCTGTCCAACCTTTGTCCAGCCCTTTCATGGTGTATTTATACTGGGTCATCTCGGGCGACGGGTAGCTTAAGGCGGCAAAATCAATGCTAAATGACGATTGGTTATAATTTAAATTAATTTTTTTTGTGTAGATGATGGATTGCCGGAGTAACGAATCGGCCCCATTTACCACTATCTCCTGGTTGTGTACCTGGAAACCGGTTATAAATACCGGGGCAACATAGTTGTTTAAGGCAAAAGCCGACGGATTAAAGCTTATCATCCCTTTAACGCAGCCAAAATACATGGTGCCATCAGTATCTTTAAATGCCGAATTGTAGTTAAACTGATCGCTTAATAAACCGTTAGCCCTGGTATAAACCTTAATGCTGTTGGTAATAATGTTAAAGCTTACCAGGCCGCGGGAGGTGCTGATCCATAGGTTTTTATGATTGTCTTCCAGCATCCTGAATACATAGTTGCTTGGTAAACCATTATCAAGATCATAAAACTTAAAGGTTTTTTTATCCGGATCATATCTCCATAAACCAAGCCCATCGGTGGCAAACCATAAAATATGGTTACTATCCTCAAATACACCGTTAACTGTTGATCCGTTAATAGCTTTTTTCACAGGGTATGCATCGCGGATGTGCGTACTGGTATTGGTGCCGGGGTCATAAGTATAAATACCATCCCTAACAGTACCTATCCAAAGTTTGCCCGAATGGTCTTCAATAATATCATAAATAAAATCACCTCCCGGTATTTTATCAATTAATGTAAAATCGGCCTTTTTACGGTTATAAATATAAAGACCCCTGGTAGCCCCCACGTATATGGTACCCTTCCTTGTTTTACGAAAACAAATTATGAAGTTGCTTTTGAGGTTGCTGTGTTTACCAACCAGGTAAACTTTTACCACCTTACCGCTGGGAATATCCATAACATCAACCCCGCGCTCAAAGGTGCCTATAAGCAAATTTTTGCCATCGGCTACCAGGCCGTGGATATTGGTATTGGTTATGTCGGTTTTGCCGCCCGGCAGGTAGTGCGTCCAGGTGCGTTTATCGGCGCTTAATTTATTCAGGCCGTTATCTTCGGTTCCCATCCATAGGTTGCCGTAATCGTCTTTGCAAATTTCGCGTACCACGTTCCCTTTAAGCGAGTTTTTTTCATCGCCGGGGTAATATTTGTTGAAAGTTGAATATTGTTTTGGATAATAATTTATCCCGCCAAAATAGGTGCCTGCCCAAATACCGCCCTCCACATCCCGGCATAGGGTGTACACGGCATTATCCGATATACTGTACGGGTCGTTATACTTTTTCCTTAAATTGGTAAAAGAGTTGTTAAGCACATCGTAAATAAATATTCCCGATTCGGTAGCCAGCCAAAACTGGTTATCGGCATATTTTGCAAAATCCCTTACATAAATGCCGGTTTTGTTTTTATTATTTGTCAGTACATCGGAATAAGTTCCGGTAACGCAGTCAAATATTTTAAAACCCTGACTGGTTGTACCTATAAATATTTTATTGTTGCCTGCATTAAAAATTTTTTCAGTGAAGTAAGAGGGAGCCCAATTGGAGTGGTTAACTATGCTGTAGCTTTTAAAGGTATTGCGAACGGTGTCCAGCCGTTCAATAGTGCCGCTATTGGATGATACCCACATATAGCCGTTATTTTGCACTATACCCGAGGCTTCAAAATTTTGCAGTTTACCAAAGTCGGTTGTTTTGCCGGTTTGCGTATTATACCTGATCAGGGACGATCCTGCGATGTACCAGCAATTATTATAATGGTCAAATTCGATAGCTCTGACACCATTGGTATTTGATGGATTTACGCGGATAAAACTTTCTGTTTTGCTATCAAATTTATCAATCCCCTCATCGGTGCCCACCCATAAATTGCCGTTGTTGTCAAGCCTGAGGGCATGTACCATGTTGCTGCAAATGCTGCGTGGATTTTTAGGATTATGCCCGAAAACCCGGAATGTGTAACCGTCAAAACGGTTTAAACCATCGCGCGTGCCAAACCATAAAAATCCCTGTTTATCCTGCAGGCTGCAGTAAACGGTATTGTTTGACAAGCCCTGCTCAACCTGGTAATGCCTGAAATAATAAGGCTGTGCATTACATATAGTAAGCGGGAATATGAACAGTAAATATAATAAATATGCAGGTTTCAAAATCGATCTCTTGAACAAATATAGCCATTCTGAACAAGGGTTTTCGTCTGAATAAAAATTGATACTTTTTGACTAATTATTGAGATGATTTGGTTAATAAGGAGCCCCCCTAAATCTTTTTCTTTACATCGTGATTTTAGATATGTCAACATTACATTTTTAAAATCGACAATTAACCAATAACAAATCAATTTATGAGAAAATTTTTACTACTCAGGCATGGGGGGCCCTCCCGCGTGCAATGGCCGCCCAGTAAATGGGGCCAAAAAGTAACATTAGTTGTATTCTCTATCATGAGCTGCCTGCTTTTTTCGCTTGGTGCATCTGCACAGGTGAAGGTGACGGGAACGGTAACTGATACCACGGGCGAAGCACTAACAGGCGTTGCCGTACGTATTAAAGGCGCCCAGGGTGGATCAACAACTGATGTAAAGGGACAGTTTAGCTTAACTGTACCTACTGCCAACAGCGTGTTGGTATTAAGCTATATTGGCTTCGCCACAATGGAATTTCCGTTAAACGGGCAAACAAGTATCAGAGTGCGGCTAAAAGCAACTAACTCATCACTGCAAGAAGTTGTAGTAACAGGTTACGGTTCACAAAAAAAGGAATCCATTACGGGCGCTATCTCCAGCGTAACCAGTAAAGATCTTGATCGCGTGCATGCCGGTTCAACGGTGAGCACGGGTTTGGCAGGTAAAATTCCAGGTGTAACTTTCAGAATGTCTGAAGGCAGGCCGGGAGCAAGCGCCAGCATACAAATCCGTAACATGGGTTCGCCTTTGTATGTAATTGACGGTATCCAACAAGATGAAGGCCAGTTTAACAACCTTGCGCCAAACGATGTGGAAAGCATTACTGTATTGAAAGACGGCTCGGCAGCTATTTACGGTGTACGCGCGGCAAACGGTGTTGTGGTGGTAACCACTAAAAAAGGTAGCGGCGATGCGCGCATTAATATTGATGCCTATACCGGTTACCAAAACTGGTACAGGTTCCCGAATGTATTAACCAACTCGTACGATTACATGCGTTATCGTGCAGATGCTGAGGTGAACACCAACGGCTCAACCAGCATTACACAAGCCGAACTTGACAAATACAAGGCAGGTACCGAAAAAGGCTACCAAAGCTTTAACTGGCGCGATTATGTGTTGAAAGCGAATAACAACGCCCCTCAAAACTCTGTTAACGCCAACTTTACCGGTGGCACCGATAGGGTTAATTACTACGTTTCAGCAACCAACTTATTCCAAAATTCACAATTAGGCAAAGAGTATAAGTTTAACCGCTCAAATATCCAATCAAATGTTTCGGTTAAAGTTGCGGCTGGTTTAAAAGTTAGCCTGAATATCAATGGCCGTATAGAAACCCGCGAAAATCCGGGTGTACCTGGTGGCGATGATTACTTCCTGGCAAGGTTTGCGGTATTAAGGAATACACCTTTGGAGCGCCCTTACGCTAACGATAACCCTGCTTATTTGAATGATATTGGCCATACCGAATCAAATTACGCGTTCCTGAACGACAAACTTTCGGGTTTATACCACAGCGACTGGCGCGTATTGCAAACCAACTTTGGTGCCGAATATCAAATTCCCGGCATTAAGGGTTTAACAGTTAAAGGTTTGTATTCATACTACATAGCCGATTATTTGCTGAACAACCAGGAGTATACCTATAATGCTTACACCTACAGGCCAGCTACCGACACTTACGATGTAACAGGCGGCAGTACCAACCCATGGAGAGAGCGTGAGCAACGTAAGGAGTTTGCAAAAACCTACCAATGGCAAATAAACTATAACAATACCTTCGGCAAGCATACCGTGGGCGCTACGTTTGTATCTGAGCGTATCGAACTTCAGCACTTGCGCAACTGGATCCACGCATCGCCGGTTTCAAATAACCTGCCGCTTATTTATTTCCCAACTGCCGATACTTACCAGGATAGTGATGATAAAGAAGCTCGTATCGGTTATATCGGTCGTATCAACTATAACTACGACAATAAATATTATTTAGAAGCATCTGCAAGACGTGATGCATCGTACCTTTTTGCGCCTGATAAACGTGTGGGGTATTTCCCGGGTGTATCTGTTGGATGGAGGATTACTCAGGAAGGCTTTATGAAAAGCTTGCTTGGCGATCACAGTGTGCTGAATGATTTGAAAATCAGGGGATCATACGGTGTGTTAGGAGACGATAGGAACCTGATTTCGCCTTACTCATATTTACCTGGTTACAACTACAATTCGGGTACTGCTATTATAGATGGCAATGCGGTGGTTACATCAAGGGATAAGGGTATAGTAACAACCAATATTTCATGGTTAAAAAGTAAGATAACCGACGTTGGTGCCGACTTTAGCTTCCTGAACAGCTCCCTTACCGGTACTGTAGATTATTTTTACAGAAAACGTACCGGTTTACTGGGTACCAAAAATGATGTGATTTTGCCAATTGAAGTTGGTTACGGGTTACCGCAGGAAAACACCAGCAGCGATTCGCAACAGGGAGCGGAAATTTCCCTTAACTATAACGGAACCATTGGTAAAGCGACATTTAATGTTGGCGGTAATTTTTCATACAGCCGTCAAAAAAATCTTACCTCGTACAACCCGTTGTTTTATAACTCATGGGATCAATACCGTAACTCAACCGAAAACAGGTATTCACACATCGACTGGGGCTACCAGGTTATCGGCCAGTTTACATCAATTGACCAGATTAACAACTACAAAATCAACAACGATGGAAAGGGCAACCGTAGCCTGTTACCGGGCGATTTAATGTATAAGGATCAAAACGGTGACGGTAAAATTGACCAGTACGACGAAAGGCCTATTGGTTATGGGTATGGCACACAGCCTAATATAAACTTTGGTTTCACTCTTGGTGCAGCTTACAAAGGTTTTGATTTCCACGCCGATTTTTCGGGCGGTGCAGGCTATACCTGGTTCCAGAACTGGGAAACGAGGTGGGCGTTCCAAAACAACGGTAACTTAAATACCATTTTTGAAGACAGGTACCACCGTGCCGATCCATTTGATATTAACAGCCAGTGGATTCCCGGAAAATACCCCGCCAACAGGATTAATCCGGGTTTTGGCTATAGCAGCTACTCACTTAACGGGCAAAATAATTCATCGTTTTGGTTGCATAGCGTAAGGTACCTAAGGGCAAGGACACTTGAATTGGGTTACTCGTTACCAACCAATTTGTTAACAAAGGTAAAGATCAGGAAGGCAAGATTTTATGTTAATGCATACAACATGTTTTCGTTTGATAACCTGAAGCAATATGCGGTTGATCCGGAGGTAACGGATGATAACGGGCTTCAGTTCCCTCAAAGTAAGGTCCTTAACTTCGGTGTTAATTTAACCTTTTAATTAATCCCTTAAGTTTAAATTCAATGAAAAAAATAACTATAATAACTACGTTTGCGGCCCTGTTAATTACGGGATCATGCAAAAAAGATAGCGAATTTTTGAATGTGCCGCCCAAGCAGATAGTAACGGCAGATGTGGCATTTTCAGATCCCAACCTGGTGCTATCTATCCTGGGCGATTTATATAATCGTGTGGTTGATTTCTCGGGCCTTGATAACGGATGGGCTTCGTTTGCTGACTTTAGCGAATCGTTCCCATCAGAAAACGGCAGTTCGTACTTTGTACAACGTACCGGCTGGGGTTACGGTGAGTGGGGAACCTGGGACTATACATACGTTCGCGATTTAAACCTGTTTATTGACCGTGCAACAGCGGCAACTAAACTAACCGCCGATCAAAAAAATCAATTCATCGCCGAAGGCAGATTTTTACGTGCCCAGTACTATTTTGAACTGGTAAAACGCATGGGTGGCGTGCCATTAATTACCAAACCGCTCGATTACGATTTCTCTGGCAATGTAATACCTTTACAGGTAGCCCGCGCCAAAGAATCAGAAGTTTATGATTTCATCATCAGCGAGGCCGAAGCTATAAAAGGTTTATTGCCTGCAAAAGTAGAAGAGAAATCAAGGGCAACCCCTGGTGCTATTTTAGCCATGGAAGCAAGGGCTGCACTATATGCAGCTTCTATTGCCAAATATGGCGCTACTACTCCACAGGTTTCATTGCCAGGCGGCGAAGTCGGTATACCTGCAAGCATGGCTACCGGTTATTACACTAAAGCTCTTGCGGCTGCTAAGGCTATCATCAGCGGCAGTGCAGGTAATTACAGCTTATACAAGCAATTGCCAGACCTGAGCGATAACTTCGCTAATATTTTTCTTGACAAAACAAGTACAGAATCAATCTGGGTTGAGGACTTTAAGGCCAACGGTGGTAAAACCCATGGTTTTACCACAAATGATCAGCCTTATTCAATATCTGACGAAGGTTTGGATGCAGGCCGGTTAGATCCGTCGTTAAACCTGGTTGAAGCGTACGAAAAACTGGATAATACCTATGCGCCAATCGCAACCAAAGACGGCTCTGGTAACCCTATTTACTACGATAATCAGCTGGATGCTTTTGCTGGCAGGGATGCAAGGTTAGCAGGCACAGTATTATTGCCAAACGGTTTATTTAAAGGTAAACGTACTGATGTTTGGGCTGGTTACCAGCTGGCTGATGGCAGCATACTTACCAGCGGCGATGCTGTACAACTTAAGCCGCTTCCGGGTACAACTACGCCGGTACAGGTAGTAGGTAAGGATGGGCCTGTTAACGGTTTGGAATTCAGAACGCAAACCGGTTTCTATGTTCGTAAATATCTTGATCCAACAATTGGTTCCGGTCGTCGTGGTCGTGGTAGCGATGTTAACTTTATTCGTTACCGTTATGCTGAGGTGTTGCTTAACGGTGCCGAAGCTGCTGCCGAGTTAGGCGACTATACAACAGCATCAACCTATATTAACCAGGTACGCGCAAGGGCTGGCCTTAATACACCACTGGTGTTAACAGCCGCTAACTATTTTGATCGCATTGTACACGAGCGTAGGGTAGAGCTGGCCTTTGAAGGACATACCTTGTTTGATATGAAACGCTGGAGATTGGCAACCGTAGTATGGGATGGTAATCAAATGACCGTTACCGACCTGGTTACCAATATTGGCCAGGCGGCTAAACGCAACACACAACCATTTGGGTTATGGCCATATAAATATTACAACCCCGGCAATGCCAATAATGGTAAATGGCTGTTTAAAGAAGTTAAACCAAGTTCTGTAACAGGTGCAAACAGGTTCCAGTTAGGTAATTATTATTCACAAATTGGTGATAACGTATTATCGGCTAATCCTAAAATTGTTAAACAACCAAATCAATAGTATTTATTAAACTACGATCATGAAAATAAAATTTCATCATATCATCATAGCACTCTTGCTTACAGCTACGGGTTGTAAAAAAGATAATTATGCTGCGCCATCCGCAACATTTAACGGGAGGTTAACCTATAAAGGCGACCCTGTGAATGTGGAGTATAACCAGGTGCCTTTCAACTTGTATCAGTCCGGTTTTGGAAAATTAGCGCCAATAGTAGGCACGTTTGACCAGGAAGGCAATTATTCAACTTTGCTTTTCAACGGTAACTATAAATTCACAATTCCTGCAAATCAGGGCCCGTTCATGTGGAAAGAGTTATCTGCCGGCAAGCGCGATACCATAGCGGTTACTATAAGTGGCAATAAAACCATGGATATTGAGGTAATGCCATATTATATGGTGCGCAATGCCAAAATAACCGCCGCAAGTAAAACAGTTACGGCTACTTTTAATATCGAAAAAGTAATAACCGACGCCAATGCAAAAGGCATTGACAGGGTGAACCTGTATATCAACAAAACCCAGTTTGTATCGGGCGGCGACCAGGTAGCTTCAACACAGCTTAACGGATCGGATATTACCAGCTTGAGTAACATCAGCATGAGTGTTGGTATCCCTTCGCTGTCACCAACACAAAATTATGTATTTGCCAGGGTTGGTATTAAAATAAGCGGAGTTGAGGATATGATATTCTCGCCTTTAGTGAAAGTGTCCTTCTAAGTTAATAATTGGTTCGGGGTCGTACTGTGCGGTGCGGCCCCTTTTTTCAATGTGTTAACTTTTAGTATCAGGTACCTAATGTGACGTATCGAAACTTTTAATATTATGCTTATGCAACAGTATTGATACCAGCAGTAATTGTGTGATGCCATACATTTGCCAAAGCCCTGATACTTACTACTAACTACTTGATGCTTTTTATCTCTTAATATAACTAATGAAAAAACTAAATTTATGCCTTGCGGTTTTTACTGCGGCCTGTTTATCGGCTAATGCGCAGCAAAGTAGCTGGCACCTTATCAAAACAAAAATAACAACACCCTGGGCCGACAAGGTTGACCCAAATGCGCCGTTGCCCGGGTATCCCCGCCCGCAGCTGGTAAGGGGTAATTGGCAAAATCTGAATGGATTGTGGGATTACGCCATAGTGCAAAAAGGTATCGCAGGCCCTGCCAGGTATGAAGGTAAGATATTGGTGCCTTTCGCCGTCGAGTCTGCCCTGTCAGGCGTTGGCAAAACGGTGGGGAAGGACAGCATGTTATGGTATAAAACTACCATCACCCTCAATAAAACATTAAAAGGCAAAGATGTATTGCTACACTTTGGCGCTGTTGACTGGCGTACCGAAGTTTTTGTAAACGGCGTTAGCGCCGGTAAGCACGAAGGCGGTTTCGACCCCTTTACATTCAATATCACCCCTTATTTAAAAGGCGGTGCAAAACAAGAAATTAAAGTGAGCGTGTGGGACCCAACAAATGACGGCCCGCAACCACGTGGTAAACAGGTTAAAAGTCCCGAAGGGATCTGGTATACGCCTGTAACCGGTATATGGCAAACAGTTTGGCTGGAAGGCGTTGCCAAAACGCATATCGAAGCCACCAAACAAACCCCCGATATTGATAATCACACGCTAACGGTTTCGGCCGAAGTAACCGATGGCCAGCCCGGCGACCTATTGAAAATAACTGCCTGGGATGGTAAAACCAAAGTAGACGAAAAAACAGTTGATGCAGGCGCTGACGCTGTATTGAATATAAAGGACGAAAAATTATGGTCGACAACAGATCCTTTCCTGTACGATTTGCAGGTGGCTGTTATCCGCAAAGGCAAGCCGGTTGATGAAGTGAAAAGCTACTTTGCCATGCGCAAAATTTCTCTTGGTGCCGATGCTAATGGCGTGCAACGTATGTTGCTAAACAACAAGTTTGTATTTGAATACGGCCCGCTTGACCAGGGCTGGTGGCCCGATGGCTTGTACACCCCGCCAACTTACGAGGCCATGAGCTACGATATTGACCAATTAAAAGCAATGGGTTTTAACATGATCCGTAAGCACATTAAGGTTGAGCCCGCCCGCTATTATAACTATTGCGATAAAACAGGCATGCTGCTTTGGCAGGATATGCCAAGCGGCGATTTGGGTAACCACTGGGAAAACCGCCCCGGCGTGTTAGACGGCCAAACCGATCAGCAGCGTACGCCCGAATCTGAAGGTTACTACCGCAAGGAGTGGAACGCCATCATCAACTCATTATACAACTACCCCTGCATTGTGGTATGGACACCTTTTAACGAGGCCTGGGGACAATTTAAAACGGTTGAAATTACAGAATGGACAATGAAAAAAGACCCGTCGCGGCTGGTGAACAGTGCAAGCGGTGGTAACTTTTACGATACCGGAAATATTGTTGATTTACATAACTACCCGCACCCCGCAATGCCGCGCCCTGAGATTTTTGGTAAAACCAAAGCAGTGGTACTGGGTGAGTTTGGCGGCCTTGGCTGGCCTGTTGACGGGCATACCTGGCAAGCCAACAAAAATTGGGGCTATCAGAACTTTAAAAATGGCGACGACCTGCTAAAACGTTATATCACCTTTACCGATAGATTGCAGGAACTTATAAAACTTGGCCTTTCGGCTGCAGTATATACGCAAACAACCGACGTAGAAGGAGAGGTTAACGGTTTTATGACTTATGATCGTAAAGTGATTAAAATGCCTGTAGAATTGTTACACAAAGAAAACGTGAAACTTTACGATCCGGCGTTGGCGAAATAAATGATAGGAACGATTTAGCGGCGACTAAAGTCCGCTCAACAGAGAGGACTTTAGTCGCAAAGTCTCTTTTTAGAGTTAATATAAAAAGAAGTTGTCATTTCGATAGAGCGAGCGTAGTAATGTGTAGGGAGCGAAAGAGAAATCTTATACGCCCTGCATTCCGCGAAGCATGTGCAGAGCAAGTCGCATAGGATTTCTCCTCGTACCTCGTTCGAAATGACATCGTTTATTATTGTTCAAGCGATATTTACATAGAGTAGCAGCCTTTTGAGAGAACTGAAGAAGGCCAAATAGTTGCAAATAATATATTTCACAATGAATAATATGAATAGAGTAGGCAAAGTGATCTGCTTGACTGTTTTAGCAATATGCGGCAGTATTTACACAGCAGCGGCGCAAGCAGTAAAGGCATCGGTAATAACAAAGGTTAATAACCAGCAGGTGAACGCCAATTACATTAATAACCGGGCGCCGTTGCAGCACGAATATTTTACCAAACTGCCGGTAGGCAGCATAAACGCAGGTGGCTGGCTAAAAAAAGCGTTGGAATTGCAGCGCGATGGCCTTACCGGTAACCTGGGCGAAATAAGCGTTTGGCTATCAAAAACCAATAATGCCTGGCTAAATAAAGAAGGTAAAGGCGAATATGGTTGGGAAGAATTACCTTACTGGCTAAAAGGCTACGCCAATATTGGCTATATGCTGGGCGATCAAAAGATTATTAAAGAAGCCAAATTCTGGATTGACGCGGTATTAAATAACCAGCGCGATAACGGCGATTTTGGCCCGGCCCGTACCAATAAAGGTAACCGCGACCTGTGGACAAACATGCCTATGCTTTGGTGCCTGCAATCTTATTACGAATACTCGAAAGACCCAAGGGTAATACCGTTCATGACTAAATACTTTAAGTATGAACTATCCGTACCCGACAACGAGTTTTTAGAGGACTATTGGGAAAACAGCCGCGGCGGGGATAACATGTTGAGCGTTTACTGGCTTTACAATCGTACGGGCGATAAATTCCTGTTGGATTTGGCTGCAAAACTGGATAAAAATACCGCCAATTGGCGCCAGGCCAATAACCTGCCCAACTGGCATAATGTAAACGTAGCCCAATGCTTTCGCGAACCGGCAACTTTTTACCTGCAGAGCCATGATCCAAAGGATCTGGCCGCTACTTATAACGATTTCAGCCTTATCCGTAAAATATATGGCCAGGTACCCGGCGGCATGTTTGGCGCCGATGAAAATGCCCGCAAAGGTTATGACGACCCGCGCCAGGCCGTAGAAACCTGTGGCATGGTTGAGCAAATGACATCAGATCAAATGCTGTTAGGATCAACCGGCGATACCTTTTGGGCATCCAACTGCGAAGATGTGGCGTTCAACACATTTTCGGCAGCCTTTATGCCCGATTACCGATCTTTAAGGTATTTAACTGCACCAAACATGGTGCTTAGCGATGGCAAAAACCACAGCCCCGGCATTGCCAATGAAGGTCCGTTTTTAATGATGAATCCTTTTAGCAGCCGCTGCTGCCAGCACAACCACGCGGCAGGTTGGGTATACTATGCCGAAAACAGCTGGATGGCTACCCCCGATAATGGCATAGCAGCACAGCTGTATACCCAAGGGCAGGTATCGGCAAAAGTTGGCAAAGGCGTAAATGTAAATATTGTGGAAACCACTAAATATCCTTTTGAAGACGAGGTGAGCTTTACGGTAAATGCGTCAAAAACTATTGCTTTTCCGCTTTACCTGCGCATCCCTGAGTGGTGTAAAGCTGCATCGGTAAAGGTAAACGGCATCCCGGTAAAATTGAGCTCAACCACCGGCGACTATATCAAATTAGCTAAAACCTGGAAAAACGGCGATAAAATAACCCTGCATCTACCTATGCAACTAAAAGTACGCCAGTGGGAGCAAAATAAGAATAGCGTGAGCGTAAAATACGGTCCGCTAACTTATTCGCTCAAAATTGATGAACAATACACCAAGGAGGATAGCCGTACCACAACCCAGGGCGATTCGCACTGGCAGCCTACGGCCGATCCGCAAAAATGGCCATCGTTTGAAATTCACGCCGCATCTGATTGGAATTATGGTTTGGTAATTGACCAGGAACATCCCGAGAAATCAATTGAAATTATTCACCGTGCATGGCCAAAAGATAATAATCCATTTACAAATGCTAACGCCCCCATTGAGTTAAAAACCAAAGGTAAACAAATTCCCGGCTGGGCAATTGATCAGTATGGCCTTTGTGGTGTGCTGCCTCAAAGCCCGGTTAAAACCAGCCAGCCAACAGTTAATTTAACATTGGTGCCCATGGGCGGGGCAAGGCTAAGGATCTCATCGTTTCCGGTAGCAGAATAGGCGTTTATTAAAGCGATGTAGTACTTACTGTTGCGATTTTTAAAATATGACAATTATTAATTTGTTGATTATTAGGCAATTGATATTTTTATCTGTTTCACCTGTTGCGAACGCAACAGTTTTTTAGTCCAATAAAAAAATAGGTTTTAATATACCTGACTATAAATAATAATGAGGCGAAAATACTGTTGGCTAATCTTTTTTTTCATCCCGCAATTGTCATGCGGGCAGGAAAAAACGCCTGTGAAAGTAAGTGATCAGGTAGATATCGCGTGGGATCAGTCGACGCTAAAACAGGTATCTGCACGTGGTGGCAACTATGCCCGTGCCATACAACTCAGTAATGGTCATCTGCTTTGTGTTTATGAAGGCGACGGCGGGATACAAAGTACCGTAAGTACCAACCTTGGCGAAACCTGGCTTGCCCCGGTAAAAGTGGCTTCATCGGTTCCGGGTGTTAATATGGCCGTTCCTGATATTTTGGAACTGAAAGACCACTCGCTGCTGGTATCCTATAATCCCCGGCCGCACAAAGTAAATGGCGTGGCAGATACTACTAAACACTTCGCCATCATCACCAAAAAAAGCTATGATGAAGGTAAAACCTGGACAGATGAGCGTTTGATATACCAGGCCGGCTACCGGTTTGAGGATGGTTGCTGGGAGCCGTCGCAATTGCAGTTGCCATCCGGCGAAATTCAGTTGTTTTATTCAGACGAGGGCATCTTTACGCAATCGAATGAGCAAAATATTTCGCTTTTCAGATCGTACGATGGTGGCCTCAGCTGGACAAAGAAACCCGAGATTGTAACATTCACACCCTGCCACCGCGACGGGATGCCTGTACCTGTTTTGTTAAAGGGGACAGGTGAGATAGTGTTTTCCATTGAAGATAATAGCGGCGGCCAGTTTAAACCCTCCATCATTCGCAACAGCATTGCGCAAAACTGGCAAAAAACCGTCGGCCCTGGCGATGCGGAACGTACTTACGCACTTACACCCGGGTTGCCCCAGGCGGTTTATGCCGGCGCACCTTATCTGCGGCAGTTGCACAGCGGGCAAACTATTCTATCGTACCAAAGCACGCAAAACCGGGATAATAACGGCGATTTGGCCTGTATGCAGGTGGCTGTTGGTGATGATAATGCTAAAAACTTTAAAAATGTAAGCACGCCATTTACCGTACCTTTAAACAAGCATGGCTTGTGGAATTCGCTGTGTGTGCTTAATGATGATACCATTATCGCCTTAACATCAACTGATGCTTATGGCAGCAACGCTATCTGGATGATAAAAGGACATTTGACCAATAAAAAATTGAATTAAACTATTAAACACTTATACATGCAAACTAAACTAAAAGTCTTGGCCATCGCTTTAATAATGCCATTGAGCATGAAGCTATCGGCCCAGCAAAAAGCAACAGCAGCCGTTTGGAGCCCGCAAAAAGCCAGCGCCTGGTACGCCAAAAACCAATGGCTTGTAGGCAGCGATTTTATAACCAGCAACGCCATTAACCAATTGGAAATGTGGCAGGCCGATACCTTCGACCCGAAGACTATTGATAAAGAACTGGGCTATGCGCAAGGTATTGGCATGAATGTAATGCGGGTGTTTTTGCATCACCTGGCCTGGCAGCAAGATCCGGCCGGCTTTAAAAAACGGGTGGACGAATACCTGGCCATATCCAGCAAACACGGCATTAAAACCATGTTTGTATTTTTTGACGATTGCTGGAACAAGGTGCCAAAAACAGGTAAACAACCCGAGCCAAAACCTGGCATCCACAATTCAGGCTGGGCGCAGGACCCCGGCCAGCCGGCGTCTGAAGAGATGGCCAATTCGCCGGTGTTGGAAAAATATGTGAAGGACGTATTAAACACTTTTAAGGCAGACAAGCGCATATTGCTTTGGGATTTATATAACGAGCCGGGTAACTCAGGTAAAGGGAATAAAAGTTTACCACTGCTTAAAAACGTATTTAAATGGGCCCGCCAGGTAAACCCAAGCCAGCCGGTAAGCGCAGGCGTGTGGTCATGGGGATTAGAGGATTTAAACAAGTTCCAGGTAGCTAACTCGGATGTAACTACTTATCACGATTATTCGCCGGTTGATGATCACCTAAAAACTGTTCAATTCCTGAAAATGATTGGCCGCCCTCTAATCTGCACCGAATATATGGCCCGCCCGCGTAACAGCACATTTGCAACCGTATTGCCTATGCTGAAAAAAGAAAACGTAGGCGCCATAAACTGGGGCTTTGTAACCGGCAAAACCAATACCATTTATGCCTGGGATACCCCGATGCCCGATGGCGCCGAACCAAAACTGTGGTTCCATGATATTTTTCACAAAGATGGCACGCCATATAAAACTGAAGAAACAGAACTGATTAAAAGCCTGACAGGACGGGGAAAATAGATTTCAGATGTGCAGATGTCAGATTTTAGATGTGCAGATTAGGAGGTACCCATGACATGTTTGAAAATCCCAAACTTACGAAGTTTTAAAAACTTCGTAAGTTTTTGTCGATTTGCCATTTTTTCGCCAATAGCCCCTGCATTTGTTAAATAAATAGCGATGAGGGTTAAAAAGACCAGTTACTTAATTGCCGCGTGCCTTGCTTTAATGGGCTTGTTGCTTGTTGATGATGTCGCATCAGCGCAGATCATCAGGCAAAAAAAGTTTAAAACCAGCCCGGGAGTATTCGTAAGCCCAACCGGCACCCGATTTACCATAACCTGGCCCACGGGCCAGGGCAACAACGGCCGGCTGGTATTGAATCTGAAAAATGACGAACCATTATTCAACAGCATCGGATTAAGTAAAGACGGCGTATACCAAACCATTATCCAAAACGTCGATCCGCAGTTCATTATCTCCGAAGGCAAGCGCGACCTGGTGTCCCAAAACGGATGGAATATATTTTTTGATAAGGTTCCCCTAAAACCGCATCAATCCTATAAAGTTGACTTTCATAAAAGGGATATCAACGTAAATAGCTCGGGTTCACGAACTGTAATTACAATAACTGGGGCAGAAGCCCCCAATTTTAAGGGCGACCTGCAGATAACACTCTATAACGGGCAGCCCCTGTTCAACATAGCAGCGGTTGTATCAACACAAAAAGATTCGACGGCTATACTGTATGATGCCGGTTTAGTAGGGAAGGAGCGGCCTGTAAAAAACGTCAGCTACAGCGATGTTTACGAAAAACTGCAAACAGCAGTTATTAATCAGCCTGATACCGCTAAAAACATAGCCGTAAAGTATCGTGCAATCATCGGCACAAATGATAAAGGGAGCATTGCGGTTTTCCCGGCGCCGCACCAATACTTTTACCCATTAGATGAAGCTTTTAACCTCAAATTTGTGTGGTACGGCAACAATTACCGCCAAATGCTCGACGGCTTTGGCATTGGTATACGGCAGGAATTAAATGGTGATAAACGTTATGTACCCTGGTTTAACGCACCGCCGGGGACAAAACAGCGGCTTAACTTTTTTTGCCTGTTAGGTAGTAATGGCGCACCGGCGTTGATAGCTCATGTGAGGCAATTTACACATAATGACAGCTATAAACCCTTGCCGGGCTACAAAACCATGGCCAGCCATTTTCATAATGAGTTTATTATGAGTGTGGTGCTTAAAGGTAAGCCTGTACCCGACAGCCCCGGCTTTGTAAAAGTGTTTAAACGGCTTGGCGTAAATATGGTGCACCTGGCCGAATTTCACTATACTGCCCACCCTAAGGGTCCCGGCGAACAACGCTTACAGGAATTGAAAACTTTGTTTGAGCAATGCGCCCGCTTATCCTCATCAAATTTTTTGTTGTTGCCAGGCGAAGAGCCGAATGAGTTTTTTGGAGGCCACTGGCTGGAGTTTTTCCCAAAACCGGTTTACTGGATTATGGACAGGAAACAGGGTACGCCGTTCGAAACTACCGATGCCGAACATGGCAAGGTTTACCATATTGGTGATAAAAACGATATGCAGAGGCTGCTGCAAGCCGAAAATGGCCTGGCCTGGACTGCACATGCCCGTACCAAAGGATCAACAGGGTTTCCGGATGCATATAAAAAGGAGGATTTTTTTCTGTCGGATAGGTTTTTAGGTGGTGCCTGGAAGGCGATGCCAGCCGATTTGTCGCAACCCAGGTTGGGGAAACGGGTGCTGGATTTGATGGACGATATGAATAACTGGGGCCTGCATAAAAAAGTGCTCTCGGAAGCAGACTTGTTCAGCATCGAACCGGAAAATGAAATGTATGCCCACATGAATATCAATTACCTGAAACTGGATAAACAACCGGAATATAAACAAGGCTGGCAAACTGTTTTGGATGTGTTGCAGCAGGGGAAATTCTTTTCAACCACCGGCGAAGTATTGATTGAAGATTTTAAAATAAATGGCCGGTCGTCCGGCGAAACTGTTGCCTTGCCTGCCAATGGGCAATGCCATATCTCGTTTAAAACCAGCTGGACATTCCCGCTTAATTTTGCCGAAATCATATCTGGCGATGGTAAGCAGGTTTATCGCAAACGTGTTAACCTTGATGCAACCGAAGCATTTGACAGCAGGTTATTTACCTTAACAGAAAACCTTAAAGGCCGCAAATGGGCACGTTTAGAGATATGGGACGCTGCTGTTGACGGTGCTTTTACGCAAACCATCTGGCTTAAATAAAGTGCCTCGTTACTTTTTTTATGCTGAGACTTAAAGTTTCACCAAATCAGCTTAACTTGTAGGCCTATCAGCAAATGAACAAGCAAGTAAAGATCACAAACGGCCGTATCATCACCCCCAAGGGCATCATTAATGGCACTATACTCATCAACCAAACAAAGATAGCGGCTATATCTGAGCGAGATATCGACGCTCCTGATGCCCTGGTAATCGACGCCCATGGTAATTATGTTTCGCCGGGCTTTATTGATATCCATGTGCATGGCGGTGGGGGCCACGATTTTATGGACGGTAACGAGGAAGCTTTCCTGGAAATAGCCCGTACGCATGCCCGCTATGGCACCACAGCCATGGTACCCACAACCCTCACCGCCGAAAAGGCCGATCTGCTCAAAACGCTTGATTTGTATGCCACAGCCGATGCTAAAAATACAATGGGTGCGCAATTTTTAGGTATGCACCTGGAAGGCCCATACTTTGCCATGAACCAGCGCGGTGCGCAGGACCCACGCTATATCCGCAATCCCGACGAGGAGGAGTATAAAGAGATTATTGCTTACTCCAAGGCAATCAAACGCTGGAGCGCCGCACCGGAACTGCCCGGCGCAATTCAGTTTGCCAAATACCTGCAGGCCAACGGCATTATGCCCGCTTTGGCGCATACGGATGCTATTTACGAGGAAGTTGCCTTAGCTTTTGAAAACGGTTACAAGTTGGCAACGCATTTATATTCTGGCATGTCGGGTGTAACCAGGCGCAATGCCTACCGTTACGCCGGAGTTATTGAAGCCGCTTTTTTGATTGATGCTATGGATGTGGAGGTTATTGCCGATGGTATTCATTTGCCTGCGCCCTTGTTAAAACTGGTTTACAAAATTAAAGGGCCGGACAGGATAGCGCTCATCACCGATGCCATGCGGGCGGCGGGTATGCCCGAAGGTGATAGCGTACTGGGTAATAAGGATACCGGTTTAAAAGTTATTGTAGAAGACGGCGTTGCCAAACTACCCGACCGCAGCTCATTTGCCGGCAGTGTGGCCACCTGCGACAGGCTGGTACGTACGATGATGACAATGGCCGACGTGCCACTGCCCGAAGCCGTAAAAATGATGACCAAAAACCCGGCAATGATTATGGGGGTAGATGACCGCAAAGGCGCTTTAGTTGAAGGCCTTGATGCCGACATTGCCATATTTGATGAGCAGGTAAATATTCAGGCAACAATCGTGAACGGAAAGCTGGTGTATGGTGGGTAGGTTTGAGTTGTGAGTGGCAGAATTTTTTTGCAACAGGCAGGGCACGGCGCTACGGCAGGCTTCCGCATTACATCACACGCTAAGCGCCGGGTTTAATTTTGCAACCAGCCTTACTTCCGTACACAGGTAAGTATTCGTTCCTCATATTCGCTTGTTTTCCAGCCGCCCGTGAAGTAACCAAAACACAGCAGTCACAAAGGTAGCGACATAGGAAAAGGGTTAAGAATATTATAAATAAACGGCGGCGACAGCCACGGCTCCTGACTATTTTGCTGTACCGGGCTTTAAACGGTAAAGACTATACTCTTGAAAAAATAAAGCAGCAAAACCGGGCTTTTGGTGCGGACTCAAATAGTGTTGACAAACCAGGGGGCTGCATACATCGCAAAGGCTCTGGGATGCACGTTGAACGCCTCTTTCTTTCAATCATCAGTAAGTTTACTTTTCTGGTTTATGAAATCAGCGTCTCATGATCACCTGATCACTATTTTTCGTATCATGTTGTTTTGCCAATCCGCTACATAAATATATCCGAAAATATCTACCGCCACGTCTGTTGGCCGATTGAATGATGCAGAGGCAGCTGGCCCATTTGCGAAGCCCTCAACGCCGTTACCCGCAACAGTTGTCACGTCACCCTGTGCGGTCACCTTTCGTATTTTATTGCTACCATTATCAGCTACGTACAAATTTCCTGAAGCATCTAAGCACATGCCCCCGGGGTAATAAAACGAAGCTTTAGCACCCTTGCCATCGTTTGAACCTCGTTCAGTAGAGCCTGCAAGAGTTGTAACTACCCCGTGTGGGGTTATTTTGCGAATCTGATTAGTAATTTCCTCTGCTACATATACATTACCTTTTGTATCCACTGTCAAGCCATTCGGGCTGTCAAATGAAGCTTTAGCACCCTTGCCATTTGCTGTTCCCTGAACTCCACTCCCTGCAAAGGTACTTACCATGCCATCCGGGCTTATTTTTCGGATTTTGAAATTAAGGAAATCTGCCACATAAACATTACCTGAAACATCTAAGGCTACATCTGTTGCTCCCCAAAATGAGGCTGCAGCACCCTTTCCATCGGCGGAACCGGCCGCTCCGCTGCCGGCAAAGGTTGTCACCAGGCCTGACGGGCTGACCTTACGTATCCTGGTACCATCTGCTACGTATAAATAACCGGAAACGTCCACCGCCAGGCCAGATGGATAAGAAAATTCAGCCTTAGCGCCCTGCCCATCGGCAAACCCCGGAAAACCACTGCCCGCGAGCGTCGTCACGACGGCCAATGGGGTTATCTTACGTATTGTACAATTTATCTGATCTATCATATAAAAGTTACCGGAAGCATCTAACGCCAAACTTCTTGGCTTATTAAATGAAGCTGTCGTGCCTGTGCCATCAGCCGAGCCCTGTTGTAAACTGCCCACAAATGTGCTTACTGTTACTGTGGTCGGTTTAATATTGAACGGAGCCTGTATTCTGCTGTCGGCAAGGGGGCTTAGCGATACACTGGTAGGAGCATTAAGTTCTTTAACACAGGATGCGTTGCCCAACAGTAGAGCAAATGTTAAAATGAAAGTTGTTCGAGTTCTCATGGTGTGGTGAGTTAAATAAAAAAGATAACTTATTTAAATACAAACCTAAATGCGCACCGGAAAGATCCAAATGACGGTCGGCACCACATCTCATGATCCTCATTACTATTAGGAGTACTATGGCAGAATATTCAAACTAACCAGCGCTATTTTGATATCTCAATAATATAAAGCTATTCATAACTGGCTAACCCACATATGGCTTGATGTTTATTTGGTGAAATAGCATTTTTGTTGCTTAGGCGTGAATAGGGATGTTCATAAGCTTTTCCAATCGGGGCATAAATAACTCACATGCAATGCTGCGGCCAACACTTCCTTAATGATAAACCCCGCGTTAAGATATCTTAATGTTAATTAAATATCAAGGCATATCGCCTAGTACATCAACGAAGCTTGCTTGCCGAGAAACCGATGTTTTGTTTTTAACTTTAAGTTTAATTAGTTCATTTTGTGGCTTTTTATGGTTGTTACTTGGGCTTTAAAAGGTCGTTTTGTTGTTCTAATTCTTTTATTTTTAAATCGCCCGGTTAAGGGCTGCCGGGATATTAACAAACTGAGGACACCTAAATTATTACTAACCAAAAAACTTAAAATTGTATTTGCCCCCGATGCAATCGTTTTCAGGCTAAACAAATTTACTTTGATATACAAAATTCTCACACTGTAAACTTTAACCTAAGTACTATAAAATGATCAGGGCTAAAGACTACTTCGTAAATGACTATTTTAATAATGGGAGTACAATTGGCGAAGATTCGCATTACGGACATGCTGTTGAACGTTTTGAAAGGAAAGACCATATGGGTATTAGTGAAATTGCCCGCAAGCTAAATGTTAGCCGGCGTACACTGTACGATTGGTTTGAAACGAAAAGATTTAGCTTAGATATTACTTGCCAGATAGGTTTTGTGATAGATCACGATTTTTCAAACGATTTTCCTGATGCATTTGCCAGGCGGACCAATTCTTTAAATGCAGATAACGGTTTTGAACGCCTGCTGGGTAAGGGGCAACCGCGCGATGCCACTTATTATTGGATGGATAAGTATATTACCCTGCCCGAAAAATTTAATGAGGTATTGAGCCAGGCGGGGAGAAATTGAAGATAAATTAAAGATAAATTAAGTTTGTTATTTTAAGGCCGTTGAGCAATATGAGCAAATCCAGGGCAAAAAAAATGAAGAGTTTCCTTTACTACGCAAAAAGGCAGAAGTGAATTTAATACAGCGGACAGGAAAATCAAACTCTAACGAATTGGAGCATGAACTAAGCGTGCATGAGATAGAGCTGCAAATGCAAAATGCGGAATTACTTGAAATACAGGAAAAACTCAACACTGCTCTTTTAGAATATTCGGAACTGTTTGAACTTTCGCCGGTTGGCTATTTTATTTTGGATAAGAATGGCATTATCGAAAAAGTAAATGTGCGGGCATCTATTCAATTGGGAATTGATAAAGAGCAGCTTATTAACAAACCATTTTCTACGTTTCTCCATACAGAACGCGATCAGGACAATTTCTACCGGCACATGAACATTGCCGTTGAAGAAGGGACATTGGGACGTATGGAATGTGAAATTAAAAAAAAGGATGGCGCTGTTTTTTTTGCGTTTATAAAGTCAAAGGTAATAAAGGACGAAAAACTCCGGTTCAAACATTTACTCTCTATGGTAACCGACATAACTAAACTAAAAGAACATGAACACCAGATTGAAATACAGTTGGCCAAAACTGAGGAACTTAGCATTATGAAATCCCGTTTTATTGGCATGGCTTCACATGAATTTCGGACGCCTTTGACTTCAATGTTGTCGAGTACGACGCTGATTGGACAATATGCGAAATTGGGAGAGACGGGGAAGATGGAAAGGTATTTGACACGTATCAAGTCGTCCATTAAAAACCTGGTAGTTATACTTGATGAATTTCTGTCTATTGAAAAACTGGAAAGCGAGAATGTGGAAATTCAAAGGGCAAATTTCGATCTTCCCGGGCTTTGCGAGGATATGATGGAGGAAGTGTCTGCAACAAAGAAAAAAGGCCAGCAAATTCACCACAGCCATACCGGAAACAACGAAATTAAAGAAGACCGAAAAATTATACAACATATATTGCTAAACCTGCTCTCGAATGCCTGCAAATATTCAGCGGAGGAAAAGGAAATAAAGCTGCTGACCACTGTAACGGATTATGATATTACGATAACCGTGGAAGACCAGGGCATTGGCATACCGGAAGCCGAACAAGCTAACATATTTGCAAGATTTTTCAGGGCTGGTAACACAGGAAACATCCAGGGTACAGGTTTGGGACTCAATATTGTAAAAAGATATGTTGAGCTATTGGATGGAAACATCGAATTTGTCTGCAAACAGAATGAAGGAACAACCTTCAGAATTCAACTTCCATTAAAGCAAAGCTTACCTGTCTGACTGAAAAATATCAAAGAAAATAAAATGATTGCTGCGCTGGCAAACGATGATATCCAAGCCGTACTTTGATTTAAGTTATAATCAGAAAAATTAAGTGATGATCTGCCGCGATAGGGATGGGCGTGGATACCGGCCCGTGTGTAACGCCTTGAAGGCGTATGAACAGACAGCCCGGGCCGCAGGCATCGCCCAATTCGGAAGATAAGTTTATTCAATTCAAGTCGTATAGCTTAATTTTGATTCGATCTTCCCAATCTGAAAAATTCAATAATTCACTAATTCAACAACTCAATAATTGAAGATTCCCTGATCACCAGCGTTGAGGGTAAAACTATCTCTTTATTGTTTTCAACAGCTTTGCCGGCCAAATGATCAAATAATAATTGTGCGGCCTTTTTGCCCATATCAAATGCGGGCTGCAAAATGGTTGTGAGTGGCGGGTTTAGGATGGGGGCGGTTATCTGGTTGGTAAAGCAAACCACTTTAACATCCCGTGGGATATTTAGCTTTAATTCATTGCAGGCCAGGTAGGTTGATGTAGCCAGGTGTTCTACCGTTGCGATAATGCCATCCGGCTTTTGAAGTGTAAGGTGTTCTTTTATTACTTCAACATTTTCGTTGTTATATTTATTTGAACAGGTAACCATGCCCGATTCCTTTGGCTGGATGCCCCGTTCGGCCAGCGCCTTTTTATAGCCTTGTTCCCTGGCCGATAGGATGGAGGGGTAACCTTTGATGGTAACGAGCGAGATGTTTTTACAACCTGCATCCAGCAAATGATTAGTGGCTGTGTATGCACTGTTCAGGTCGTCGGTAGTAATTTTTACCGAATTTAGGTCATCAAAAACCCGGTCGAAAAACACAATGGGCACGCCTGCCTGCTGCAGGGTTTTAATGTGGTCGGTATCTTCGGTATTACTGGCTACTGACATAATTACCCCATCAACCCGGCCGCTGGCAAGTTCGCCAAACATGTAGGCTTCGCGCTCGTAACTGTCATGGGTAAGGTAAATCAGTGTATGGTATTTTTTTATGGCTACTATGCTTTCAATACCGTTGATGGCCTGGCTAAAAAAGCTGTCGGCAATTTCGGGGATAATAATGGCAATAGTGTTGCTGGCTTTTTTACGGAGACTACTGGCATAGGGGTTGGGCACGTAATTGAGCTTACGGGCAGCTTCAATTACTTTCAGCTTTGTTTCGGGGCCGATGTCATGACTATCCCTAAGGGCTTTTGATACGGTGGCGATAGATACATTGAGCACTTTGGCCAGTGTCTTCATATCTACTTTGTCGCTTTTGGGGGTATCGGCCATAATGGTTAAATGCAAATTATCTGATATAATAAGGGTGCTAATTTAGTTAAACGTTTAAGCAAATAAATAATATGATTTTGCTAAATGTATAGTAGTAATTAAGCATGTTTGGATTTTATAGCCATAAGGAACTGTTTACCAATTACATTTCCTTTAATAAAATTATAAACTTATGAGCAAGTTAAAAGAAACACCTTGTCGGGATGTATTAGTAGCTATTGTGGTATTAAATAGTTTACTACAGCTGTATCATTGACATTTGATAAACGTAAACCATTGTCAGTCCATTTTATTTTATAGATTTGAGAATTGAACCGGGTATAACCTAATTCCCATTGCAAAAACAAACATGCTGAAGTATATTTCCATAGGCGATCTGATCGTATTTTTTACTTATTTCGTTTTGGTTTCCGTTTATGGTTACCTGGTTTATCGCCGTAAAAAAGCAGAAACTAATTCCAGTTCGCACAGCTTTTTCCTGGCCGAAGGGTCACTTACCTGGTGGGCTATAGGGGCATCCATTATCGCGTCCAATATCTCGGCCGAGCAATTTATAGGCATGAGCGGCGATGGTTTTTTTGCAGGCATTGCCGTAGCCGTTTACGAATGGCTGGGCGCAGCCACGCTGATTATTGTAGCGGTATTTTTTATGCCGGTATATATCAAAAATAAAATTTACACCATGCCGCAGTTCCTGAAAGACAGGTATAACAGCGGAGTGGCGCTGGTGATGTCTATATTTTGGCTGGCGTTGTACATATTTATCAACCTTACAGCCATTCTATACCTTGGTGCACTGGCTATTAACGGCCTGCTTGGCGGCGGGTATTTGCACGAGATTATGATTGGCTTGGCTATATTTGGAGTAATCATCGCCCTTGGTGGCATGCAGGTGGTTGGTTATACCGATGTGGTACAGGTTGCGGTGCTCATTATTGGCGGGCTTGCCATTACGTATTTATCGCTAACTATTGTAAGCGACAAATTTGGTTTCGGTCAAAACGCGCTTACCGGTTTAAAACTCATCCTGAAAGATTCGCCCGATCATTTCCACCTCATCTTTAAAAAGCCTGCTCATGGCGCGTCTGTTGAAACGATAAGTAAATACTTAATTCTGCCAGGCTTTGCCATGTACGCGGGTGGGCAATGGATAAGCAACCTAAACTATTGGGGCTGTAACCAATATATAACGCAACGTGCACTGGGAGCCAATTTGCATACAGCCCGTACGGGTATCCTGTTTGCCAGTTTGCTTAAAATCCTGATGCCGGTTATTGTAATGCTGCCGGGCATTGTAGCTTTTGTATTGTACAAACACGGCGATTTGCCAATGCTTGTTGGCGGCAAAAAGGACGGCGCTTACTCGGCTATATTATCCTTTTTGCCTTCGGGTTTAAAGGGCTTATCACTGGCTGTATTAACGGCGGCAATTGTGGCCTCTATTGCAGGTAAAGTAAACAGTATATCTACCATTTTTACGCTGGATGTTTATAAAAACTATATGAGCATCAAAGCTACCGAGCGTAATATGGTTTGGGTAGGCAGGATAGCGATTGTGTGCAGCCTTGTAATTGCCGTAGCCTTTACCTGGAATGATATGTTGGGTATCAGTGGCGAAGGCGGTTATACCTTTGTTCAAAAATACAGTAGCTTCGTGAGCCCGGGCGTGTTAGCAACATTCCTATTGGGTATGTTTTGGAAACGCACCACCGGCGAGGCTGCCATCATAGGCATCCTAACTGGCTTTGCGGCTTCGGTATTTTTCAACCAGTTTGCGGTTAAGGTATTCGGGTCCGAAACCTGGTTGTACTCGGCGTTTATAAACCCAGCCGGTGTTTACGAAATTCCCTTTTTCATATGCCTTGGCTGGTCGTTCCTGACAACTTTTGGGGTGATGGTTTTAGTAAGCTTATTTGGACCCGCGGTTAGTGCAAAATCTATCGAAGTTGATAAAGGTATGTTTAAATTGAAGTCGTCATCGATAGCGCTTATTGCGGTAATATTGTTGTTTCTGTCGGCTATTTACGTGCGGTTCTGGTAGTTAATAGGTATATAAGAGGGGCGCGAAAGACTGTATGTTATGATGAGATATTTATGAATTGGTGTGTGAAAAATCCAACATGACAGATTTTTATAGGCAAACCCGGCTGAGCATCGGGTGAACTTGACGAACTGGAAAGGCGAAGTACAGCAACTGGAACATTATAAGAAACCTGAGTTAAAGAATGAGAATAAAAAAGATCAAAAGCAAGCGCAGACCAAGAGGATGCGCCGGAAAAAAAGCAACGAAAAGGGCCTAAGATGAAATTATAAATAGCCGGTACCCGGCTGCGTTTTGCGCAACTGGCTAAGCGTCTGTATCCGGGGCGTTAAAACCCGCATCGTTGATTAAGGGCGGGCAGCATCGCTTGATCTGCCAAATATTGTAACTATGTAATTTTTTATGGGTATCAAGCAAACCATAGCGAATAACGCGAAGCAACCTATCACGCATCAGCTGTTGAAGTCCTGGCTGAAAGCGTATAAGCGGCCCAATGATAAGATCAACTCATTAAAATGGATCAAGCAAAATAATTGTGGGGGAGTAAAAAAAGTATTTGTTTTGGGGATAGGAATAACAAATACGAATACCCTTGACAGCAGCATACGAAACCCTTGTCCGTTTAATCTTACCTGAAGGTCTTTTAGAATATTTTGAACTTATGGATGTTCGCTCATCTGAGAGCGGGCAATTGAACATTTACCTGGAAGAAAAGAACCTTGCTCCATCAGGTTATGAGAAGCCACAACTGGAATCCAGGGGCTTCTTACCGGAAACGGCCATACAGGATTTTCCTATTCGTGGCCATAAAGTAGCGCTTTGTATCAAAAGACGCAGATGGGAAGTAAAAGCAAGTGGTGAGATCATTACAAGAGACTGGGATTTAGTAAGGAAGGGAGCGCGGATGACTACAGAATTCGGCACTTTTTTAAAAGGTATATTTGGATAATCATCCTATTAGCAGCCATTTGTTAGGCAAGTTATATGAGGTGGACGGCAAGCAGCTCGGTCAGCAATATAAAGATCACCTGAGTGATTTTCACAGCTGGGGTCAGAAATGGCATGCAGAGGAGTGGATGCTGTTTGCAGATAATATAGGCCCTTACCTGAGTATAGATGAAACCGCCTTAAGCAACGGAGAACTGTATACCATTGTTACCAATAAAGAAGCCAAAGGTGGTAAAAAGGCTATCGTAGCGATGATAAAAGGCACACAGGCCGAACAGATTATGGCTGTACTGGAGCGAGTACCTGTCCGTAAAAGGAATAAAGTTAAGGAAGTGACGATGGATATGGCTGCTAACATGATCAAGGCTATCCGCAGGTGCTTTTCTAATGCTGTGCGTGTTGTTGACCGGTTCCATGTACAAAAGCTGGCCTATGATGCTGCACAGGAAGCAAGGATCAAATATCGCTGGGAAGCATTAGAGCAAGAGAACAAAGCAATAGAGGACGCTAAAAAAAACAAGCAAAGCTATCAGCCTGAAGTATTTAGCAACGGGGATACTTTAAAACAATTACTGGCCAGAAGCAGGTATCTGCTATTTAAACACCCATCTAAGTGGACTGTATCACAGAAAGAAAGAGCTGATCTGTTGTTTCCAAGGTATCCCTTGCTGCTCAAAGCCTACAACCTGTCAGTCCGGCTGGGGCAGATTTTCACTATCTGTAAAGACAAGCAGCAGGCGTTTAAAAGACTGGCAATCTGGTATAATGATGTAGAAGATGCAGGAATTGAATCTTTTAAAACCGTTGCAAGATCTGTCAAATCGCATTATGAATCTATCCTAAACTTCTTCGATAACAGAAGTACCAACGCCTCGGCAGAATCTTTCAATGCTAAGCTCAAAGCTTTTAGAGCATCTTTAAGAGGTGTAAGAGATACTTCTTTCTTCTTATTCAGACTTGCTAAAATATATGCCTGACTTTTTTATCCCCCAACTTTTCGGATTGATCCGAAAGCATTGGCTCAAGGCAACCCTTGACACCGTTTATTTTACTTCCTCCTGTACAAAAAAAGTTACAAATAAAATGTACCAAATTAACAGATGACATCATCTTTTAACCTTTTAAATTTTAATCCTATTGTTTTTGAATAATAGTTGTCATAATTTTTGGTTTTGAACCTGTCCCTGGACAATGGCAATGCCGGAAAATTGATTCATGAGCCGGAAGCAGCTGGATGCCTTTATGCCAGGCTCTCATCTGATGAGGATAGGTTTTCCAGCGTTTCAAAATTTGATTTTTGTATGGTCTGAAAAGGATATTGCCGGGCAAAGCAAACGGCTCTGCCAGCCCGGCACCGGGAACCATAAGAATATGTTTGCCGGCTGCCTCTGGAATAGGAGCCCAATCTTTTCCATTAGATGAATGGTCTACAGAACGGCGGTCGTGCAATGGCCCAATCCGATAGCTTCCCGAGCATTAACACGAAAAATTTTTTCTTTTGCCAAGGTTAAAAGTTATGGCATCTGTAACCGCGTTATCGCCTGTTGCATAGTATGTACTTTCACTATTATCAACCATATCGGCAGGTTTCTGTATTCCGCCGCACGGATGTTGCGATACAGGAAAAATTGACGCTAAGTCTACAGATGGTAACACGGATATAACTGCAGTCCCAAAATGTCAGGCGGTGAAAAAAGCGAAAAACAACAGTGGGCTTCGAAACGAGGCCATTTGTTCCCACAACTGAAAACGCCAGGCCGCTCGAACTGAAAGAAAATATGTCGTTTTGTAAACCGATTGCACAATATGATTTGGAAGGGAACCTCATCAACCGCCGCCAGTATGAAGTTTTCATGAAGAGGATAAATAATTTTATTATGCCGATATTATTTTTTAATAGATTTATAACAATGATAATAAATAAACATTGAAGCATAAAAATGAAGAAGCTACGCGATAATTAGTATTCAAAAAATTGTTTTATTCCGAGTGCCCAAAACCACGGAATGATTTTATTGTACACACAAATATATACACGACCTAATACCTTTAAATCCTTATGTTAAGAACTTCTTGTTTGATAATAACATGCTTATTTACCTTTAATGGTGCCGCCTTCTCACAGAGTAAAAACATTTTAAACGTTAACCCTTATACCGGGACAGCAACTGCTAACATACCAATTTATACTGTGGCCAGTGGTGATGTAAGCATACCAGTCTATCTTACTTATAATACGGTTGGTGTAAAAATTAAAGATGGAGAAAATAATGCAGGTATGAGTTGGCAATTGGTTGCGGGGGGACAAATTACAAGAACCTTACGCGGCTTACCCGACGATTGCAAGAAAGACCTGGCGGGCAATGCGCGCTTAGGTTGGCTATACAATACTGACGGCACAAAAATAAATAGCTTTTCGATTGCTAACGACAATACCAAAACGTGTTCACTCGAAACGCAGGATATAACTTATATCAATACTAATTTTGGTGATTTATCAGATACTGAACCGGATCTTTTTAATGTCAGTGCCCCAGGTTTGTCTTGCCAGTTTGTTTTTGATAGCAATCACAATATCAAGACAATCCCTTACAAGGATGTAAAAATAACATACACAACCGATGCTAATGGTTTGATTAATACTATTAGTGTGCTAGATAACAAGGGCATAACCTATCTTTTTTCTGTCACTGAAACAGTTACCAGGCAAACTAATAGCACCTATACGGTTAATTTTTTCAAAACAGCTTATAATCAGTATAAGAATGGCATAAATTACAATCTGAAGTGGTCATTAACCAGTATGTCGGACGTAAACGGTAATCAGGTTACGTTAAATTACACTGCACCGAGTCAATCTTCGGTAACATCAACCCCAGTGAGCTTGAATTTAGGAGCAGCGAACAGCACAACTACAAGGGCCTTTCAATATTCTATTACGGAGTCACATACCAACACCGGGTTGGTTTCAGAAATTCTTGATGCCGGTTATAATACACTTTCATTTACTTATGCCAATAATACGAATGGCAACAATTATAACATTTCAAATATTCAAGGATTTGGCCGAAATATAAATTTTCGTTATACATATTTTGTCGGCAGCGGTAATATAGTGATAAGGAATTTCCTGGCCTCAGTTTCTGAATCTTCTTGCGACTATCCTATGGGATACAAGTTTGGGTATTATGGAAATCAAACTACAATTTTGCCCGACACCAGCACCAAACAGGTAGATTATTGGGGCTATTATAGCAATAGTCAGGCGAATACCACGCTGTTGCCATCTGTGAATATTAACCCCTCAAATAGCTCTTATCCAAGATATCAGAACTCCGCCTCGGGAACAGTTGGAAGCGATTATTCCATATCCCTTACGGGAGCAGCCCGGGCTGCAGACCCGGCAAACGTTATGGCCGGAACTTTAAATTCGATTACATATTCTGGCGGTGGTACTACTTCGATAGTTTATGAGTCGAATGATTATCTGGATGCACCATCAAACACGGTTGTAAAAGGCGGAGGTATAAGGATTAAACAAATTACTGATTATGATGGGCTTAGTACTGCAAATAACATTGTTAAAAATTACAGCTATACAGATCCGGCGACGAATATATCGACAGGCAGGCCTTTGACTTTGCCCTTATATTCGTTTGCAATACCCTATACAGGCACAGGCACAAATGCCGTTTTGTGGAATTATTCAACAGCGAGGTCTGAGACCGATTTATCCGCAGAAGACGAATCGATTGTTTATAACAAAGTCAAGATGAGTCAAACAGGATTAGGCAGCACGCTGTACGAATACTTGTCACCTGTCAATTATTGGACGATAAGCGCAAGCCCTGACTGGACATCAACAATAAATGATATAGCACGAACAAATTGCGCCAATGCTGATTTTACCAAAAATGATATTTATTCATACCCATTTGCTCCCAATACGAATTACGATTTTGAGCGGGGCCGTCTAAGTAAAGTAACAGAATTTAATGACGGCGGACAGGAAGTTGCCGAAACAGCATACAGCTATATTCGAACGGCATCGCCGACAATTATTACAGCATTGAGATTCGATAATAATCTCTCAAGTGTAGCTTATGCGAAGTATAATATTTATACATCATGTGACGAACTAATCGCCTCAACGACAAAAAAAGTTTTTGATTCAAACACACAGGCACAAAGTCAGGCTTCAACCACCACTTATGCATATTCAAGCACGCAACATAAATTAGTTACTCAAATAAGTTCGACCAATAGCGACGGAAGTATAAATACGCAAAACATCAGCTATATTAAAGACTATACAATTCCCGGCACAACAGATGCGAATCTTTTAGCCATAAAAAACCTTCAGGCACTTAATATAAATGTCCCTGTCGAAAAGATATTTAATGTACAACGCAATGGCGTAGTAAAAACCATTGGTGCAGAACTGATAAAGTTTAATAGTTTTATTCCGTCTACAGCTACGTTATATCTGCCAAACCAAAAGCTTTCATTTGTTGCAGTAGATGGCGTTACAAATTTTGCATCATTGGCCGTGAGTTCCGGTACCACTGTATACGATTCGCGGTATACACCCACTCAAAATTACGTTTGGTATGACGCCGCAGGGAATTTAACCAGTGTTAACGATAATAATAAGCATTTCAAAACCGTAATAACCAACCGTTTTTCGAACCAGCCAACATTAATGGCCGACCATGTTAATTATAATGAGATGGCTTATAATGACTTTGAAAATTCGACAAATGGAAATATTTTCAGTGTTACCGGAGCGGCCACCATCACATCGAGCCGAACCGGCCTATATGCCCTGGGCTTACAATCTAGCGGCTCATTAAGTAGTACCATCATCCGTAATCAACAGACAAAAAACTATGTGTTTTCTTGTTGGTTAAACTCCGCGAGTACAGGAACTATAACCTTAGCGATAACAAGTGGTGGAACGACGGTCAATTACCCGATGACTTTTATTAACTCATCCGGGGCATGGGTCTATCGTGAGATGAGGATACCGACAGGAAGCTTAGCCGCAAGTTTTTCTGTTAGCTTTTCAAGCAATGCGGCTATAAGCATTGATGATGTTTTATTTTATCCGGAAATCGCACAGGTAACTACGTATGCCTACGATAATGTCACGCATTTCAAGACCGCAGAAACGAATACTGATGGCGTTTCTAACTATTATAAATACGACCAATATGGACGGCTACTTTTTAAATATGATCAGGACAAACAAATTGTTCAAAGCAAGTCTTATATACGGAAAAGCGACTTATCGACAGTAATAGTCCAGCCTTCATTTTCAGTTACCGGCGGCCTGTATCAACCTGATCCATTCATATTTACCAATAACACAACAATTAATGGTTGTTTCGTGGTTGACGATTTGATTTATTCATGGGATTTTGGTGATGGAACAACGGCAACAGGCACCAATGCCATCCATACTTTTTCGGCAGCCGGCACTTATACCGTTACCCTGACAGCTTCATCCGTAAGGTATGGTCAGTTTACCTCGACTTACAACGTCTCGGTTGCAACGGGATCCACGCCTGTTAAAATAGTGTATTCCAATAATTCCAACGGCGGATCAATAACAAACATCAGCTTTTACAAAGGTTCATATCTTATTTATTCATTCAGCACTGCCACATTATCGGCAGGAACAGCAAAGGTTGTTCCGGACTTATACACAATAAAAGTTTCAACATCTGGCACATCCAGCACCCTTAAAAGTTTTACTTATCAGCTTGGCTCTGCTTTTACATGCTATCCAAATTCTGCAACAAATCCCATTTTTACGTTTACAGGTGATATGCGAAACACAACGGCATCAACAGTTGCTTTTGTAATAGACTTTGCGACCTGCGGCTTGTAAGGCGATTTGTAGAAGACTTCTTAATTAAAATTATTAAACCATCAACCAACCTAATCCAAAGTCCATGATTGTTTTAAAAATTCGGCTGATTCTCACAAGGGTTATTTTTTTGTTTGCCATATCTTTTTCTATTGTAACAACAGGTTACGCTCAGGCCGTTACCGATTATAAAGCATACGAGGAAAATACTACCGTGCGGGTCGGAAATGTCACCACTGGTGATCAGGTTTTAGCACTTACTAACGGGCAAAAGTCAACAACGCGCACGTATTTGGATGGCCTTGGCCGTACTATTCAAGCCGTTAACATTCAAGCCAGCCCCGTTGGAAAGGACCTGATACAGCCAGCGGCTTATGACGCGACGGGAAATCAACCTTATGAATATCTTCCCTATCCCGGTACCGATGGCACAGGAAGCTTTAGGGCCGCGTCAAATGCGGATTTGCTGACGTTTTATTCCAACGGAACAGGTACAAAGACCGCATCTGATGGTTCCCCTTTTAGTCAGCGCGTATTTGAATCCAGTCCCCTACACCGATTGTTAAAAGAAGGAGCTGTTGGGGACGGGTTCCAACCGACCCAGCATTATACCTCCGCTAATTACCGGCCAAATACTTCTGCCGATAATGTAATACTTTGGGGAGTTGACGGTAGTTATAATAACAACTATTCGGCAAATACGCTATCAGTGAGTGATCTTACAGATGCTGACGGAGCCGAAACGCTTCTTTTTAAGGATATCAACGGGCACACCGTGTTGAAACGGCAGCTAGCCAATCAAACCGTAAACGGGATAACTGAAACCTATTTTGATACCTACTACATTTACAATAATGCAGGACTAATCAGTTATATCGTGCCCCCTAAAGCTGTAGCAATTATGCTTTATACAACGCATAGCTATTTGCTTTCACAAGCAGGTGTTAATAAACTCATTTTTACTTTTGTTTATGATGGAATGGGGCGATTGGTTGAAAAAACTGTCCCTGGGTCAGCAGTATTATACATGGTTTATGATCCGCTCAATCGGCCTGTTCTAATGCAAGACGGAAACTTGCGTAAAACAAATCAGTGGAATTACATCAAATATGATGCGGACGGCAGGGCAGCCAGCCAGGGGATTTATACTGATGCAACCAATACTTCGCGGGTATTAATGCAACAATATGTATCTGGTTTAACTGGCTATGGTACAACGTGGTTTGAAAGCCGCAGCGGTACTGCAATCAATAGCGGTTATTATACTAACAATGTATTTCCTACTGCTAATATCAGCCCGCTGGCGTATGCTTATTTTGATGATTATGACTTAAATCAAGATGCTTCTTATGTTGCTGATTTCAATTACGCAATTCAGGGCCTGACCGGTGAGGCCGCGCAGACAACATACACAAAAGGACTGCCTACGATTATCTGCAAAAGGTCTGTTGGGAGTGGTTTGAGCAATATTTGGCTCACAAGCGTGATTTTTTATGATAAACATGGCAATGTAATACAGGTGCAAAGCAACAACCAGCTTAATTATACCAGTATCACGGCTTTAACCGATTCTAAAACTTATGTGCCGGATTTTACAGGTAAAACAATACAGTCGAAAGTTATAAAAGTAACAGCGGCCGGAACAGCAGGCACCAATACGATATTGACGACCTTTACTTATGATCCCGATAATACCCGTGTCGCTGCTATAGATCAAAAATATAATGCTCAGGCTGTAATTCATATAGCTACTTATGCGTATAATGAGCTAGGCCAACTGGTAAAGAAGAGCCTGGGCCCGAATCCCAATCCGCTACAATCGGTGGACTACAGGTATAATATCAGGGGCCAATTGTTAAGTATTAATAACAGCACACTTACCAATGACAGCGGAACAATCAATTCCAACGGCGAAACTAATGATCTGTTCGGCATGAATTTGCTGTATGATAAGGTAGATGCTAATGTTGGTAATACGGCGTCTTATTCTGGCCGTATCACCGGAATTAAATGGATGGCAAAAAACAATAGTAACGTAAATACAAATGAGCGAAGCTATAAATATACTTATGATCCGCTAAATAGGTTAACCCAATCCGTATATGCGGAACGGTTGTCAGGAAATACAGGTACTTTCAGCTTAAATGCAGATGGTTTTGACGAATCGGGAATTACCTATGATGAAAACGGTAATCTAATCACGTTAAAACGGAATTCATCCACTATCGGCGGGAGTTCCAATAATCAGGTAGACAACCTAACCTATACCTATAGCGCTGCCAACCCCAACCAGTTGCAAAGTGTTACTGACGGATCGGGGGCCAATTACACAGGTTATGGTTTTAGGAACTTAACCGGGAGTACAACAGGCTACGGATATGATATTAGCGGAAATGGCAATTTAACGAATGATTATTATAAAGGGTTGTCGATTGCTTATAACGTTTTAAACCGGACTGATAAGATTACAGTTACTACATCTGCTAACCGCTACATTTATTATACATATGACGCGGTTGGAAAGTTACTCCGGAAACAGCAATATGATAATGGAACGTTAGGGACTACGACAGATTACATAGATGGCTATGTTTATGTAAACAATACACTTTCTTATTTTTCCATGCCTGAAGGGCGGGTAGTTTACGTGAGCGCTACACAGCTAAAACCTGAATACATTATTAGTGACCAGCAAGGCAATGCCAGGTTCGGCTTTCAGGATAATGGGAGTGATGCCATTCAAATAGTACAAGAAAATAGTTATTATGCATTTGGGTTAAATATGGCTGTCAGTACAGTTACAATTCCAACTGTTCCTAATCGGCGCCTGTACAACGGGGGGAGCGAATGGCAAAATGACTATGCGAATTTGCCGGACTACTACCAAACGGGCTACCGCAATTACGATGCTGCACTATCCCGATTTGTAGCTGTTGATCCTAACGCTGAAACAGCCGAAAGCCTTACAAGCTACCAGTATGCGGGAAATAACCCTGTGATGAATAATGACCCTATGGGCAATACGATAAATCAAAATCCCAACGGCCCGTTTATAGTACCTCAACCGCCTCTTCCAGATCCAGACGGACCATCCAATGATCCAAGTTCGTTAAGCGATGATGACCTGTTGGCGGCAGCTCAGGCAGGGGATCCGGCAGCTTTGGAAGCTTATGGAAAGCGGTTTGGTACAACAATTTATCAGGCAGGCAATAGCGTAAGTATCTACAGCCAGCTTGGGTCCTATCACGGATATGATATAAATTTTGCAGCAAACGGAAGCTTCATCAATGCTACCTATGTTGAGGGTAATCAGGGAGCCATTTCAGCAACTCAAAACGGAAATGCCATAGGCGAAGTTAGCCTGCTTACACTATTGTATTTAAATAACATGCTTGATCAAGCTGAACAGGGAGGTGAAATACCTGAGGGATACTCACACGCTTTTGATGCGACCGCCTTGGCTACGGATTTCCATGGGATCACAACAACGCCAATTACAACCTTTATAAAAGATGCCGGCGAAAGTTTTGTTAAATACAATAGAATTGTTGGTGGAGTTGGAGCCGTTGCTAGTTTAGCTACCGTTGGCGTTCATTTGTATAATCACCAGGCAACCTGGAAAGATGGGGTCTCAGGTACACTTGGAGTAGCCAATTTGGTGCTGATAGCAATTCCTGGAATCGGAGAAGCGGCAATTGGACTGGAATTGGGAGTGGCTGCGATAACCTTAGGATGGGATGCCTGGAATGCTTATGAAGAAGCCCATAGTAAAGAGAAATAATTTTTTATATTAGCTCATGAAATTAGATAAAAGAAATATCACTTCAACAATCTCGTATGTTAAAATTTTCGCATTGTTACTGTTTATATATATGTTGTTCGGAGGCTATCTCTCTATTTCACTGGCATCTAAATTTCAGTCTCCACTGTTAGCAGTACTTGGATTCTTTGTTTTTATCGTTGCCCCGCTTGTTTTCAATAAGCCTTTGAGATTAAAGTTTTTAAAGCAAATTAAATTTACGTTCGATGATGAATTTGTTTTATTGGAAATCTTCAACTACAAAACAGAAATGCTTGAAAAACAGCATCATTTTAAATACGAAGATATACAATCCTGCGTTTTAAGCTCCACATCTAAAAAAACTTCGACATTAAAATTGTTTTTTCAGGATTCAACGAAGTTTCAATGCACTTTTGTTAATGAAGAAAAAATAAAAGAAGATACATCGGAAATGGACAGCAATGTAAGCCTTGCTGTTTTTAAGGAAATATATTCCTTCAATAAACAGATTTTGTTAAATCCGCCCTTTTATGCGTCTAAAGGAGGAATTACAGCGTTAATCATTCTAACCGGGTTATTTATAGCCGCTATCGTGATGAATATTATATATTATTCAAAATTTTTACCATTTACCTTAATTATGGGGGCATCATTATATTTGCAAATTATCCTTAGAAGAAAACGAGATATCGAATTATTTGAAAAACTAAAAAAGGAATTATAATAAACAAGAGCCTGTTTAAAATGGATGAATAAAAATGTTATGTTGAAAAGGGGCTGTAAAATAAACTGTGTCAGCCCCTTTTTTAATAAATTATTCGGTTACCTCTTGGATTTGATTTATAAAACATCAAATCGTAGACAATTAAGTATAGAGGATAATGGTTCGAGTCCCGTCCGCCGCACTGATATTGGGAAGAGTTAGCCGAAAACGAATTATTATAATTACATCATCACTAAATTAATTATTGCCTGACGCGCCGCTTGCACCGCGCAAAGTGCCCTGTAGCGTGTTACCCATTTTTATGCAGTGACCCAGGCTACAGTTATTTATGATTACTATTGAAAGCATCCCTGAAAATTTTCCATCCGCTTTTGGTCAGTTTCCACAATTTTAAATACTTGCCCTCATCAATAGTTTTGCCGTCCCTGCCAAATACCCGCCAATTTCCTTCTTCTGTCAGGAACTCGGCGCCGTTTCCATATACATTTATGGTTTGGAAATGAACACCTTTTACTTTTCCTGCTTTGAAGGTATCATCAAAATCTTTTACCAGTGCTTTTTTACCGGCTATCGGAGACATGTTCGGGGCGAACAAAGCCGCATCTTCCGTATATAAATTGACAATAGATTTGTCGGCTCTTGTAAATAGCGCAACATAAAGCTTGTTGTTTTTTTCAATAGATTTCCTGGCGGGATTGCCGGATGCCTGGGCGGCGCAATAATTACAGGCAATAGTATAAGTTAACCCGATTACTGCTGCTAACATGTGTTTTGTTTTCATGGACCTTGGTTGATTAATGGAATAATGACCCAAAGTTATCCGGATACAAGGAGGGTAAATTGTAAAAATCGGAACACTTTAATTCGGAAGCGCGGCGGACAGATCGGTAGAACTTTCAGGAGAAAACCTCGAAGGTGCCGAGCCGGTAAAAAACTTAAAGTCTTTGATAAAATGGGATTGATCGAAATACCCGCATTCGTGTGCAATGGTAGTCAGCGGGATCTCTTTTTCAACGACCATATGCAGGCTTTTTTGAAACCGGGCTATCTTGCTGAAAAGATGAGGACTTAGGCCGGAATACTTCAAAAACACCTTTTGAAGATAACGTGATGAAACGCCATACCGCGAGGCAATAGCGTTGATATTTTCAAAAAAATCATCCTCGGTTAATTCGCGCATGATACTATTGACCAGCGCTGCTTTGCCGAGTTTCCTTTCCGAAAGCGAAAGCCTGGACAGTAAAAACTCTTCCACCAATGCTATACGCCGGTCCAGGCGGCCGGTTTCCATCAGTTTTGCATGCAGCAGCAGCGCGGCCTTGCCGCCGATTTCCGCAAAATCGATGAGCTGATTATTAAATGCTGCTATGCGCTCCTCAAAAAAGAACGCAGCCGTATGGGGGAAAAACCGGATGCCTAACATCTCGTGCCTGCCGCCGGCAGCAAAAGTAAAAGGCAGAATGGTTTGTCCCCATAACTGGATGCCGGGTTGTTTGACCAGCCCGCCGTCCCTGATCTGCTGAAAGCCAAATGTCCCCAAATTGAACATGATTTCCACATGCCCGCTTGCAAACACCTTGTCCTGTGTGAACCCAGCAATATCAGATCCGCACACAAAATAACACTGTATGTAATGCTTCAAAATGCCTTGAGGACGAAATTCTGCATACCGCATCGGTCGTTTGTCGTTTTCTTACCCTAAGTTACGTTTACTTGGTGATATTTTAGGCACCCCATTTAATGTGGATAAGTTTTTTGAACGTTTTAATTTGACTTTGCTAATAATATTAGTATTTTTGTTTTGTCTGAAAAAGAAATTGCAAGGCGAAGCAAGCGGTGCTGCCGAATCAGCACATAAAAATTAAAATACGGTGAAAACACCTATTGTTATTTAAAATAATATGCTATAGCTTTAGAAAATTATTTTTGAGAAATGGAATATTTAACTATAAAGTAAAATCCGGGAGCCTGTAATTGAAGCGGTTTAAAGCCGGAATTGACGGCCCCGGAGATTAATTAGAAAGAAAATTTATTTTTTTAAGCTAACTGCGTACATAAGGAAAAAAAGTCAGATTCGCGAACATAGGCGAATAGTTCCCGGGGGTGAATGCTGATTTAACATAAAAGAAATAGTAAAATAATAATAAGCAATAAAAATAAAACCTAACTTTATTATAATAAATAAGCTTTGAAACGGTTCTTATAACAAAAGAAGTCTACCACTAATACCTGCATAATGTCTAATATTGTTTGCCTAAACGGGCCTGGATTCTCGTTGACCGGGGATTCCTATTTTCCGTCCGTTGCCGTAATTTTTTCGCTCCTTTTTGATACGCCGGCGGATCAGGCTGCTGTCCTGGCCTATGAATGGTACCTGGACGGAGCGCTGGTTGCCGACCAGCGGACAGCGCAGTTCGCGGGCTCACTGAATTGTGGCGGCTACTCCATCGGGGCAAGGGTATTGGGGACGACCGGCTGGTCGGGAATCAAAACCCTGGAATTCAGTACCTGTAAAGTTCCGCTGGACAGCATTATCGCGGGGCCGGCTTCCATTAAAGAAGGGCAATCTGCCACTTACCTGGTATTACTTAACTTCTCTGATGGCTCTGTACTGGATAAAACCGATGGATATGTTTTTACGGCGGACTATGGTGCATTTGACGGCAATAAATTCACGGTTCCTTTAAACAGCATGACGCACGATTCCAGGAATGCAACGATAAGTGCCGCTCAGGCCGGCACGCCAACGCTGAGCAAACTTGTCAATGTGGTTGATACCACACCTGGTATCCTGGAATCATTGATGATCAGCGGGCCAGATAGTGTAAGTGAGGGGGGCAGCGCGGTGTATATCGTAATCGCTTCCTATTCAGATGGGACAACAGTGGATTTCACCGGAGATTACGTGTTCGAATGTCCCGACGGCAGCTTTTTGGGTAACAGCTTTATCGCCGCGAAAAACAGCATTGCCGGTGATACCCGGCAATCAACGATCACCGCTTTCAAAAACGGGGTCAGCCAGCTGACGAAGCAGATCACCATCACCGATGTCTCCCCGGTGCCCGGCGTACTTGTCGTTGATATCTTCGATATCGGCAATATGGATGTGATCGGCCGGATCTCCAGCCCGGCGGTTGCGCAGGGTTCGCTCAATGCCTACACGGGAAAAAATTTTGTTTTAGCGGAGGCCGCCCCGCAAAACGCTTACATCCTGGCATCTGACCTGATCACCCAGGCCGGGAACCGGTTGAGCTGGCGCTTCGAATACAATATACCCAAATTGCTGGCCGAATACCCCAGTCAGCCGGACTTTGAATTTGAGCTCATGGGCAGGGCATCGGCCGCCGGCCAGATCTCGGGCGCTTACGCCTTAAAGAGTCCGGACACGGTAATGGCCATGCAGGGGCAGAGCGGCAGCTATATTCCCACGGTTACCGGGGGCAGCTCTCTCGGGATTGTGTCCTATAACAGCATAGCCGGGCCGGGCGCGACGGGCAGTCATCTACAGGATGACCTGCTATCTATCCTTAAGTTAACGTACCATGTGGCCACCAATATGATTACCGCGGCGACACCGGTATTGCAATCAACGGTCGTTACCGGACCGGATACGGTTAACGAAGGGGGCAGCGCGGCTTACAGTGTAATGGCATCGTACGATAACGGGCTTAAACTCAACCTGACGGCGCAATATGGCTTTACGAGCTCGGATGGAACGTTTTCCGGTGCGACGCTTTCCATTCCGTCTGACGATACAGCCGGGAATTCGCGCACAGCAACGATTACCGCTGCGAAAAACGGGTCGGACTCTCTTTCCAAACAGATCAATATCGTTGATAAATCGACCTATGTATCTATAGTGATATCCGGGCCGGCGATTGTGAAGGAAGGTAGCAGCAATACCTATACAGTGATCGGCAGCTACTCCAACGGCGCACACGATGACATTACAAGCAGTTATACCTTCACGAGTACAGAGGGCGTATTCGCCGGGGCGACTTTGACGATCGCAGGTAATAATACACCGGGAGATGACCGTAATGCCACAATTACTGCGACTAAAGCCGGCTCAGATCCATTGGTCAGGCAGATCAGCATTGTCGACAACAGTACGATCATCCTCCCGGAATTCGATTTTATGGTGGTGAGATATAGTTGGGTACTGGCGGGCGGTGATGACCTGGATATCATGGTCGGTTTCGAAGGTAATAGTACGAATATCGATGGCCAGTATATCGGCTGGGCTAATAATAATGCCAATAATAACCGGACAATCCCCATAGGTACGGTTCCGGAACAGGATGCCAAATTATGGTGGGCCTTTGACAATACCAGCACTGATGGAGTCGAGGGGGTGTTAATCGGGATCAAGAGCTTTATAAATACTTACCCGAACGCTCCTAATATTATCCAGGTAGGCTTATATGCTGTATGGTATGGCTATGCCACTTCGGGGGACTTTAAGCTGGAACTGGCTACCTATAAAGGTGGTACCATGGTGAAAAACGGGACCAATATTGTCAATATGAACGGCTCCGGGGTATCTTCAGATTCAAAAAATCTGAATACCAAGATCTCGAATCACAACTCCAACGTGGCCACATCCTATAAGTTGGGCTTATTGAAATACAATAAGAGCCTACAGGCGGCGACGATCCAGTTTTTATAGGCTTCCTAACCATTAACCAAAGTAATTACAACAAAATATGGCCGATCAGCAAAATAATTTTATTTCCAAATTTGTGCCGAAATCGCATTTTTTTACAGACCCGGCGACGATCAGCCAGACGGCGGAGCAGGCATTCGGCCCGGCTTCTGAATCGGAATTCCGCATCACCAGCAGCTTTAATATCTCCCTGGGCGATAATAAGGTTTACGCGATCTGCCGCGGTGTTGTCCTCGTGCAACCCCAGGCAGGAAGCACCGATAAGGTGAATGTGATCATGCGCCCCTACACGCAACCCATCCAGGGTTTCAATATCAAGTATTTTATATACCGGGGACTCAGCCTTATCGATTTTTTTACCGGTAACCTGGTCAAAGCGGCCGATGGTACGACCTCTGATTTCATCAACAACATCAACGCCAGCTTCCTGGCTTTTCATTCCGGTACGGATCCCGGAGGTGCCGTGCCCGATTTCCTGGCGTCTTACATCGGTTTCGACCCGGCGCATCAAACCCCGGAAATGCTGTTAAGCGATTTGTTTTTCAAACAATCGGAATACGTAGACAACGGCGGTACGAGTGAGGAATCCGGTCTTACAGCTTTTGAGTTGCCCAATGTAGCCATGGGCTCCTCACTGGGAACATTTGCGGCCGGAGAATGCGGCATCGACGTTGTTTTAAATTATGGCGACTATAAATTGCCTGTTCCCAACGACGAATTTGTTTTTGACATGGCCTATGCCCGTGCGCCGAAAGCCTCGATAATGACCTCGGTTACGAACAGTGACGTTCAGAACAAGGTTATTAAAGAGCAGATCTTCCAGTTCCTTGATGTCGCCGCCTACTTTGGCTTTCACGCTATTGATACCGGTACTGTTATTATGAACGTCAGCGGTGCCAAAGTGAACAAAAAAGGGACCGATATTTATGACCTGATGGTGAGTAAGTTCTTTACCAAAAACAGATTATATATATACATCCAGAGTGACCGGACAAGGTCTTATAATTTCTACGGAAATTACGCCATTAGCGACACCAACAGCAACTCGCTTAAAATAGGAATAACTGTAGATAGCCTTGCAGAAAGAACTTATGGGACGAATGGCTGGCCTTTGATCATTGATGAATCTTCGCAAACTCATAGTGAAACTGACAATACACTTTATTTACAGTTTGTCACCGATAATAACGTAAATACCATGTTGTATGGTCAGGTGGCGGAGATATCAAATGCCCAGAGTAATAATTTTTGTGGGCCGGACAGCTTGCGGGTGGAAATTAGCGGGGGGACGCTGACCAATACTTATACAAATGGTATTTCAATTATAAATTCATCGGTCGCGGTGGCTGACGCTAAATTAAATATTTCAACTTTTAACATCTTTTTATATCAAGGTGTAGTCTATACTTATGTTGCTAGCCCTGATGCAAGTCAAACAGGCACCACCCAGAATAAACTGGAGTCCCCAGACTTTTTTGATGATGTGTTCGGTTTAATTAAAGCTGATTCTTTGTTTAAAAACGGAGGACTCAATGATTATTCAGCGATGTCATCGGCAAGGATAAACCTTATCAATCATTATGTCGATAAAAGTCAGCTAGGTATTAGCGCAGTCCAGACAACAATAGTAAGCGACACATTGGACACAGGTCTGGATTTATCTCCTTCTTTGCAGCGGGTTACTTATGTGACAGAAGCTGTTGATATTTTGAATTCTGCAATTTCGGTGACGAATGCATTGACCAATAATACCAACTCCAGCGCATCGGCGTCCGAGGCTGCGTCGGAGGATAAATCATATCATCTGCCGGAACCATATTACTATACACTTACTTATTTTACAGACAGTGGACAAGTTGTAAATGGTGTAGCACTAAAGACCAAGGACGATACAATCCCTAATAAAATTATTCTGGGAATTACCCAAAATGAAAATACCTTGATAAAAGGCCTCATCACTGATGAAATGTCTAATTCCAGGCTGTTTTTATTAGATCTTTTTCAAACAAATTTAACCTCTCCCGAAAATATTATTTTTCAAAAATACCAACTGGCACTTGTTGCAGAGCAGTCCGGTCACTTGAGGATATACATGCCTTCGGAGGATATTTTTATTTATTCATTAGACCGAAATTATCATTTTTCAATAGGCTACAGCCAATATATGCCAAGCCCCAATTATACAACCGAATACTTTATTGTTAATCCTGCATTGTAATGAAAAACGCAATTTTAAAAACTGATGGTACGGCCGTTAATATCGATGGATTTTCTGAGCCGATCGTTTTTGATACCGATGGTTTTTTGGTTCGTTTTTTTGACGCCGCTACATATCGATATCATCAAACCGCCGACTTCAGAGATGAACATAAGGCTCGCGGAGGGTTGGAGGGCTATTATCTTGAACAAGCATTCCTGAAATATATTCAATATTCGCCGATAGACAACGTAAGCATCGAACTTATTTTAACTAAATATAAATACGATTTTTCTAAAATCAGAGCAAATATAGGGGACACGATTACGATAAGCCGTATTGACTATGGGGCACCATACGAATATTATTATCGTGAAAAAAAGTATACATTTAGCCTCGCCGCTGGACCAGACAACAAACGGGTAAAAAATTATAAGAAGGCTGTCTACGAAGATGTAAAGGTTGTCGACTATGAAATCGATGTACCGGCTGGTTTAGCCGGAGAAACTTACGAGAATGACCAGAACCATTCGTTTTACGGTGGATACTTTTTTTGGAAAAATTTTGGTAGCATCGTCAACGGGTGGACAATCAACGACACTGAGAAAAGAAGATTTAAAAAGATCACCACTGCAATAGCCCTGAAGATTAATTATATCATAAGGGAGATCCTTCCTTTAATTGTCGATGCAAATTCCATGAGCGTTATTGATTCGATGGCAAATGATCCTTCTTATAACTTAAATGACCTTACGGACGTTCAGAAGGCCGTATTTATATTAAAGAGAAGTTGGGGCCATTACTACCACCCGGAAAGCTCATTGATTCAGCAAAATAGCTTTGACGCTGTTTTTTCTTCCCCCGCTAATTATACGGAGTATTGGACTTATTATACGGGTCTGGCTAATTTTTACGACGTATGTTACGCGTTGCAGGATGATTTGATGGACCAGGATGAAAGTGAGAAGTTGAATTATTTGATAAGATTTCTCCCGGCTATAAGCATATCAGTCTTTCCGTTTGTTGTTTTAAAATACTTACTGGAAGTAATGTGCAATTATAAAGCACTGGGGTATAAAGACGAAGATTTTATCATCAAGCTGGCAGCGGGCATAACCGTCGCTGATTCCGATGCTTTTTTGGATTTTTTATTGGAAAAACAGGACGGAATCACGACTCGCTTCGAAACTTTATATAAATTACTGGAAGATAATATACTGAGTAGGATGTTGATCCCCAGCTGGCTTATAGAAGAACAAACCTACAGGAAATGTTTTGTTTATGCGGTTTATAGATCCTGGCTGACATCTAAATATAATTTGACCTACCTGCCAACTGGAGCGGTTCCAATTCTGCGGAGTCTGAACCCTATGGCATATTTTATTCAGAATATCAGTCAGTTTAATAGAAATAATGTTCTCACTTTTACAAGTAAGGATTCCACAGACGGGACTACCCCTGTTCATACTGACATAAAATTCTCTTCCACTTTTGATGGCGCAGGTTTGAAAATTAATAAGATAACAGAAACAACCGAATATTTTGAGAGTGAAGGTGTGGCATCGTCTTACACTACGTCGACTCCCGTGTTTTTTGGACGTTTTCATCTTTACCAGGTAATTAGCCTTACTGGTTTTCAGGCAAACCTGGAGTTCTCTATTCCTCAGAAATCAACTATCCCTGCTTTTTTGTTTCATTATGTCCAGGAGTATGATGAGCTTGCTGCATTCGATGCAAAGGTAGCCCTTGGAATAAATATAGCTGTGGAATTGGCGCTGTTCTTTGTTTCAGGTGGATTTGGATTATTGGAGGACCTAAGTTATTTGAGGTATTTTACAAAAGTAGGTCAGGCTTTGGAAGGGGCATTACCAGCAGAAGAAGCTGTTGAAGTATGGCGTGGTTTAGAGGCTGGAAGCCAGGTTGTAAGTTTATCAGCTGCAACGCTAACCCATTTTCAGACTTATTTGCTTTACGACGAACATGATGTAAAGAAACGCGCGATGTTGGAGAAAATACAAAAGGTTTTTTTGAGCATCCTCTTTTTATCAGCAACAGTAGCCGGAGTTACAGGTGCGCAAGCGGTTAAGAGTGCCACTGAAGCTTTGGATTTGCTTCCTTCCGTACCCGCCAACACCCTAACTGACGAGATGGAAGCCTTGTTAAGGCGAATTAAAGGTGATGGGCCCGTGACCACTGCCCAGTTTGGCAACGACCTAAACCATTTGGATTTGCAAGGTGCTACAAATTATATTTTAGCTAAGTATATCCCCTTATCAGACAAGCAACAACTGGCCTTTTGGGAAGCTTTCAAAAGCACGAGTGAAGAAGCCTGGAGAGTGCTTAACCAAGGTGAGGGATTTGCTATTCAAAATTGGCTGTCGTTATTTAATAATGGGATCGATGAAGCTAAAATTATTGATTTTATAACAAACCAGGCATTGGTTGATGCGATATTGCGTTTTTACGATTCAGATAACCTCAAAGATATTTTACAGGTTGTATCATATGATACGAGAGTACAATTTCTGAAGGAATATGGGAGCGTCATTCAATTGGACGATGTAGTTTTTGAACGGATCGCCGAATATCCAAACGGGATCCAGTTGCTTTTCGATGTTTTGAAACCGGCAAGAACCGGAAAAGATATTTATACAAGTGCCAATGCGCTCGAAATATTACGATCCTCGCTGGAAGATGCTGCCGTCGGTACTCTAGTACAAAGAAATAAGTTAGGTATCTGGGATTATGTAACCAAGAATTTTATCAAATTGGTTAAAATCGAAGGTCTTGCGAAAGATGAAGTGATCGAGTTAAGTGAATTGTATGTGGACAGTTTGCCTTTGGCCGGAGATGCTCAAATAGAATTTAAATTATCTAACAGGCTGTTCGTTACCCAGGATATTTATCAGGATGGCCTGTCGATTCAATTAAATATTAAAGAAAATTTTTTTTCAGGTGATGCAGAACGCGAAAATCTGATTTTTAATTCAAGCATTTCGATTAAAAACGACTTCATTGAAACCGACTTTGAAGATTTTGAAATATTCGGAAGAAAAGCGATAGATAACTCCAGTACTCCACGGCCAAGAATAAACGACACAGAATTGAAGTTTGCTCTTAATTTTTTAAAAAAACATTATAACAGGGGCAACAGATTCGATATCACATTTACATCTGTGATTGCACCCTGCACAAGTTGTCAGCGCTATCTGCAAGCCTTAGTGCTACAGGCTAAATTAGACGGAAAAATTTTGAATATTAAATTTATTGCTCATCCGGATGTTAATAGCATCAAGGATATAACAAGATTATAAATCGACAAAAAATCTATTATGGATATCAAATATTTAACACTATTAAATAACAATCGTTCCGTTACAAATCAAGGATCTGGTTTTGTTAAAACATTAGGGCCAATAACTGAAGCGGAAATTCTCAGTTTAGAAGCTAAATATAACAACGGGCATACCTTTCCGGCTGCTCTCCGGGAACTACTCTTTCTTGCAGGCAACTATTGTTATGTATTGGATTACGGTTTAAGTGATACCCAGGAAGAGTTGCAACAGTATGCCAGGAGAAACCTTACTGCGTTCGGTCGTACATTTAGTATAGAACGTCCTTTTTATGTTATTGACGTGTACGGTGGGTCCGACCAGTTCGTGTTCGTGTATCTCGATCAGGGACAAGATCCCATGACCTATCAAGCGGTGTTGTATAAACAGCCGGCGAGCGAAGGTTTCTGGATCCGTGAATTAGACATTAATTTATCTAAGTATATCGAGTCGGGAATAAAAAAGATATTAAGTGGAATAAATCCATTCTGATTAAAATCTTATTCCAAATGGATTTCTGGCAGACTAATGCCTTGCGCTGTATCTTATAATAAAATGTATCATTATCCAGGTGGTTAATTGCGTGTCGAATCAGACTGCATTGCGCAGATCAAATTCACACGAATTCGCGACCTGTCCTTAAAATAAAATGAATTATGCCGGATCTGAAACCCATTGTCAACAATAGATATTATCCAAGACTCTCTGAAATAATGTCAGTCGATGACCTTCCTGAATTTTTACATTTTGCGGAAAGTGGACTAGACGGGCTGTTGGATAGTATTCACTATAAAAATTTGCAATATTCTAAAAGCCACCGTGGGGATACAGCGTTTTACAGCCTGGATGTTATTACGAAAAACTTGGGACTCAATCTTCCTTTCGGGTTAAGGCTGGTGCTTAATCCCGAAGACGAAGGGGATAGTTTAATTTCCTCATTCCCCGTATCCATTCAATATGAATGGCAAATTCTGGCTTTTCTAAAATCTTTTAACCTGCAAAATTTTTCTTTCAGTCCAGAGGGGCTTTATGAGTTGGGATTGCAGATTTTTCGGGTATCGCCGGAACAGGTGATTGCAAATGTTTTGAATTTATTCATAAAAAAATCAAATACATCGGTTTCTAATTTTCAACAACTTGTAAACGATATTAATACCATCTATCCTTCTGCGGGATTAAGCCTTCCGGCTGGTCAGGAACCCACCGTTCAATCCGTAGCAACTTCGATCAGTCAGAATCCAAATCTACCGCAAAGCATCTCTGAAGTAATGTTTGCTGTTTATATTTTTGATGGGAACCTGGATGAGACAAAAAGAAAATTGCAGCAGTTTTATAAGTTGATTGTGCCTAATGGGATAGAGGATTATATTAAGAAATTAATTACTCCTAAAGTTAAGGCAAGCCTTACCCTTTCTGCCGGCATTGAGTTTCCTTTAAATGTATTACAACCTGTTAATCTCGACGGGACGGTTATTCCCAACAAAAAAACGATCTTCAAATTTGCCGAAGCTTCGTTCTACTTTGATACAGAGGCCGGGATCGGCTCACAGTTAGAACTGGCCGGTTCACTTATTCCTGAATATTCCCAGATTGGGAATACGGGCCTGATCATTGGTTTCACCAATGCCAAACTTGACCTGAGCCGTACAACGAATATCCCGGAAGCAGATGCCGCCGGGTACCCGGTTGATTTTGTAGGATTGTATGTTCAGGAGGCCTTTATTGAATTCACCAAATTTGGGAATGATGATACCTCGAAGACCAGTGCCTCACTTCGCGCTGACAATCTGCTGATCGGGACCGGGGGAGTATCCGGGAAGATTACGCTTGAATCGAACGGTGTGCTTTATCGTAAGTTTGACAACTTTTCTGTCGAACTGGATAAGTTTTCCATGACCTTCCGGCAGGGGGCCATTGTGGATACCGAGATCAGCGGCAAGCTGAAACTTAATAAGTTCGGGAAAGCCGGGAACCCGGCCGAGATCGGTATCCAGGTAAGCATTGCTGATAATGGTGATTTCAGTATCACCGCTTTGCCGTCACCCGACCTGATTACCTTGTCCATTCCGGAGGTATTTGACTTTCATGTGCACAGCCTGGCCATCGGCAAAAAAGCCAGGGGGTATTACCTTGACGTTGCCGGGCAATTGGATTTTACAGCCAACGTACCATTACTGGGGGAGGTGCTGCCGACGGGGATTGATATCAAGAAACTCTTGATCTGGAGCGATGGAGGAATTGAATTTGAAGGCGGCGGCCTCGTTATCCCGAAATCCTTCCGCTTAAGCGTAGGACCGGTTAAACTGGAAGTCAGTAACCTCACGCTGGGCGCCCATAATGCACCCTATAAGGAACACGACAGGAACTACCAGTTTTTCGGTTTTGATGGCATGATCAATGCCGGGAGCGCGGGTTTCAAGGCTAGCGGGAACGGGATCAAATATTATTATACGACAGATGACGGACCCGGACTGGAATTCCACCAATACCTGAGCATCGACGGCATCGCGATCGACCTGACGATCCCCGGCACCGCGACCAAGGACAGCGCGGCGTTTATCCTTAAGGGATTCCTGGGAATGCACAACCCGAACATACCGGGTTCCGACGCCTCTACCGAATACACCGGTGCCGTGACCGTAACCATGCCGAAATTTAAGATCGGCGGCAGCGCCGGCATGAAACTTCAGCCCAGTGTCCCGGCCTTCCTGGTCGACCTGGGACTGGAACTGTCCATCCCGATCCCGCTTGCATCTACGGGGCTTGGAATCTACGGGTTCCGGGGCCTGTTCGGTAAACACTACCTGCCGGCAAAAGAGGCCGCGAATACGCATCCTCCCTTAACGGAAGACAGCGACTGGTGGGAATACTATAAAGCGCCAAGCATCATCACCGGGCATGAAGGGATTGAGGTCGATAAATTCGCTTCCCGTTCCGGGTATTCGATCGGGGCAGGGGTTTCTTTCGCGACCGCTTTCGACTCCGGGCTGATCTTTTCCAGCAAGCTTTTTGTCGTCCTGGGTTTATCCGACTGTTTCCTTATCCAGGGACAGGCGGCCATCCTGAGCTCCCGGATCGGGCTGAACGATCCCAATGATCCGCCTTTCAGCGCCTTTATCGCCATCGACGGAAAATCCTTCCAGGCGAAGTTCTCCGTGGATTATGACGTGCCCTCCGGCGGCAGCTATAACGGCGACATCCTGGGCATCCACGGCTACCTGGAAATGGCCTTCTATTTTAATGATTCCTCCAGGTGGTATATCAACGCCGGGCGCGACCTGCCGGAAAGCCAGCGGATCCAGGCTAAGATCTTATCGCTGTTCCAGGGCTATGCTTACCTGATGCTGTCCTCCAGCGGTATCAAAGCGGGAGCGGGGGCCAAGTTCGATTTCAGCCGGAAATTTGGTCCGGCGTCGTTTGGTATCGGGGCTTACCTTGACCTGAGCGGTTTCTTAAGTTTCAAACCCATCCAGGTTGGCGGCAGGATCGACTTTGGCGGCTACGCTTACCTGAAGGTATTCTGCGTAAAACTGGGCCTGTCGGTCAGCGTTTACCTGGCCGTGGAGGCGCCGCATCCGTTTAATATTACGGGCGGCCTGGAGGTGAAAGTCCATATCATCTTCAAAACGATCAAAGTGAAGGTGGATATCAGCTGGCACTTCAACAAAGACAAGAACCCGCTGCTCGCGCCGATACCGGTGCTGCAGCTGCCCGACACAGCGAAGGGCTACCTGCCTGCGGTAGCGACCAGTATATTGTCCAACGAGACATTTACGGTCAATTATGTGACGATAGAAAATTCTCCGGTTATCCCGGCCCCCGGCGACAGCAGCTGGTTTTATGACTATAAGATTGCTGACCAGGCGAATATCGTGACCGTTCCCATGGATAGCTTTATCGATATTAACCTGTTAAAACCCGTGATCCCGCAGGACAACCTGCTGGACCTGTCGAACGTTCCGAAAATTCCCGACCGTGCTGCTTTATTGCCATTGGGGGGCGCACTGAACCAGCTGCCGGACGGCTATATAGAATGGTTGCCGCCGCAGAAAGGAGTCGATGACCAGGTGAAACACCAGTTTGAGCTGAGCAATGTCGAGATCTTTGCGTGGTCGGGTGCCGACCTGACCAGCGGGCAGTGGATGCCATATAATATTTATGAGGCGGTTACCGCTATCGTCGAATCCAACACCGGACCTGATCCCGTAGATCTTGCGGCTTTAAAACCGGGCTACTGGCAATACCAGGAGCCGAATAAATACAACAAGATCCGCCTGTTATCGCAGAATATGTTCAGTTACCTTTCAGGCACGGACACGGCCACTTCCGACCTGGACGGGCATAGCTTTCCCAGGAAGGCGATCTTTTGCTACGACGACATCATCGGTGACCAGGTGGTCAGCTGGAAGGATGAAATTACCGGTACCGTCTTCGGACCCGGTGAGCCCTTTTACCAGCAGGGGCTTACCTTTACCCTTTTTAACCTGAACGGAAGCGTAGCCGACAATAGTTATTTGCCCGGCAGGGGCCTGCGGTCAAAGGGTAAATGGGGGACGCTGCAGATCAGGTTCCCGCAGCCGGTTTCGCAGGTTAAACTGGATCTGGGCGCCAACCAGAACGCCTTGAGTATCGATTTCAACAAACGAACTTACACCCGCTGGATCTTCGGACTGGTATTGCCGAATGACGTCACGCAACAAAACTTCCGGGTGTCACGGGACCAGCAGGGGGCAAGTGTATCGTACGACGATGTTGACAAACCCATTGACAGCATCCGCATCAGCCTGAACCAGGCTGCCCCGATGGATTATACGGGGGACCTCGTGGCCGGCGGGTATTTCAGGCTGCCCGACCAGTTCCTTACCGGGACGGATCCCGGGAATAGCCACGATACCGAAGCCGGGAAATCGCTGATGTTCCTGACGCTTTATAACCGGAGTTTTACCGCGGGGGAGGTACTTGCCAAAGATTATGCTCCCCAAACCGGAATGGCCGGACAGTGGCCGATGGACTCACCGGCGGATAAAACCGGCAACCGGGACGGCATTGTCAACGGTATCCTGGAAACCGTTCCAGGTTTCTACGGGACCGCTGAGAGCGGTATCGAAGCCCTGAAAAACATTTATGCTTTTCAGGATAAGTTCGATGCGCTGATCATTCCGTTCGCACCGGTACTCCAAGTAGAGAATGGCAGCTTCGCTTTTGAAGTAACGGCGGTGTTCGGCCCTTTCACTGTAGGTATAAGTACTTTACTGTATAAGGTGCAGGAAGATGCGGAAACCGGTTTCAAAAAAGGTTTCGCGCTGCACCTCGTGCAGAACACACCTGGTACACCCGCCGCAGTCTATACGGACCTCGCCGCTGTTCCGCAATATTCAGTCTGGCTGACCTGCTACCATGAACTGGAAGCCTGGGGTATCGAGGTGAAAGGTCAATACACCGTAAATTGCCTGAGTTCGGGCCTGGAGGCGGTGCAGTACAAAAATATCTTCGTCTCGGTTAACCGGGAGACCGCTAAACTGGATGTTTACCTCGACAAAATAGCGGCGGCAAGCGTGGATATCCCGGCTGAGCTGGCCGTATTCTCTGACCTGGATACTTCCACAGATCTGAACCAGATCACCTATAAAACCCATAGCCTTCACAGAAGATACGTAGATAACCCGATCACCGGGGAACATGTGATCAGGGAAGTACAGATACTGAGCGATGGTCTTAACAGGCTGGTACAGCCGGTATGGCGGCCGAATACCACTTTTGCTGTCAGGATTAAGACCAGAGACCGGGTGAACGGGAATATCCCCGCCGGTAGTGAAAAGACGCATATCTTCGGTTTTAAAACGGTCGGGCCTGTCGGCTTTTTCCATAAGACCAGCCCGCAGTACAAATTGCTTAAAGACGCCGACAGGCAGGAGGAATTCAAGCTGGCAAACCTGAAAGCTTATATCGATTATGAGCGTTCTTTTCCGGATGCCCAAAGTCGTTATAACCTCAGCAAGCCGGTGTTTTGTCATGACCCGCAGGTCAAGTTATTCTTTACCCAGCCCTATATCAATGCGATGTTCGCCAACTGGGAGGTTTACCAGGGCATGCCTAAAGTGGAGATCGAGCTGAAACTTTACCTGATCGACCCGGCAGGCCATGCTTTGAGCCCGAACCTGGTCTCTGCGCCGGTGCAGGAAACGCCGATTACCCTGGAGAATTATAAGATCCTGCCCGAAGATCAGCAGGTATTATACCTGCTCAATGCGATCGCAGAGCTGGAATCCTGTCACCGGATGCCGTCACCCGTCACCCGGAGGTTGCAACAGGAGCAGTACAAGTTTGATGATCTTCAGCCGGGCCAGTTGTATAACGCCCTGTTCAAAGCGTCTCTTAATGCCGTAGAATCCGAAGTACACAAATTTGCTTTCATCACCTCGCGGTTCCATACTTTCCAGGAACAGGCAGGAAGTTTTATTCTGGACGCGGCGGCGACTCCCCCGGCTTATGCCTGCTATTCGTTGGGGCTGATCTTCTCGGATGCCGAGATCGAACAACGCCTGAAAAAACTGATCAACGATGACGCCACGGACGATCCTGATGACGTGTTGCGCTATGCCACGAAATTTGACCGGCTGATCTTCGGCGGTTTGGATATCAAAACCTGGGAGCCGGTGGAACACTCGGTGATCACCGTGTTTGTCAATACCAACCCGGCGAATGGCGTACGCCGTATCCTTGGTATCCTGGTCAGGAATCCCGAACCTTTTAACGATCCGCGCCTGCCGCCGGAGCTCTTGCAGGACAGTATCGGGCTGGAACTGACAACAGGAGGGACGGTTACCGCCGCTTCCGGATTTATCTACGTGCATGCCGGTGATACCTCCGCCGTGTTCATCACCAACGCCGGTATGGACATCGCTGCCGGTGAAATGAAACTATCCTTCCGGCAAAAAATATTCAACGGTTCGGACTACTCGACACTGCACGAGGACTACGAGGGACCGTCGGTCAGCCTGGCGCCTTTTATCGCCTGACAGGCCGGGTAGGGGTTAACATAAATTAAAAACAGAAACGAAATAACGATACGATGCCAGAAGCAACCAATTCTTACGCATTCTCCGCAGATTACAGTGCGATGGCCACCTGCCTTGCTGCCATCAGTCAACAGCAAAACGCTGGCGCGTTCGCAGGAGACCCTGTTTTACCGGGGCTGATCAATGTCTTTGATAAAGACCTTGTAGTCAAACTTTACCACCGTGCGCTAAGGGTACTTGGAATCATTGATGGTACGCCGGCAGAAGGACCGGTTTATCAAAACGGAGATTTTGACCCGCTGGATTTCAGCAGCGCCGACTTTTCCACCGGTACCGCGCAGTCGGGTACCGGTGATTTCAGCGCCCGCTTCCGGCTGATCCTGTTATGGTTCAGCTATTTCAACGGCCACCTGCAACTGATCAGTACGGCAGACAAGGAAGGACTCGACGCAGCGCTGATCCCTGTCCTCGACGCGTTCGACGGCCTGCAGGCCCGTCTTGATCAGGCCGGACTTAACCCCTGCACGGCAGCCGGCGGGACGGATATTTACCATAACAATTCCCCGTCATTGTTTTTACAGACTTCCGGCGCGGACGGCACCGGCGGTATCGCTGCGGGCATACATTTGCGCTGGAGCCTGGCGGGAGAGCTGGGTGAAAACCATTTCCCGCGGGGCAACTACAGTGCTGCGGGCGGTACCGGTTATAATAAACCGGACGATTATGTGACCGTTGAACGTACGGGCTATGATGCGCCGAACCCAATCGTGCTCGATCTGGAGAACGCGCGCCCGGTGGTCAATTTTTTTCTCCGCCAGTGGACATACGTCGTCAATCATACGGTTAACGGCACTTTAGTCAGCGACCGGATCAGGATGACTTTTGCCGATGGCCGGCAATATGAGGAGATCGCCATAGCGCTTAATCCGCTGATCAGCACCTTTGAATTCCTGAAGCGGTATGAAGGCCTGCTCCGGGTAGAGGTTGTACATAAAAATGTCTTTTCAGTCGGTTATGATTTCAGGAACAGCGGCACCGCGGAAGCGGTACTAAAGATCCAGGGCCATTGTGTAACCGATACCACGAATACCGAAAACGCACCTGTCGTCATAAGGGCTACGGTGACTGCCCCGGCAGGACAGCTGGTTACGGATAATATCTACGGGGAAAACATTTACGCGCTGGAGATCCGGAAAACCGGGAGCGGCTATTTGCAAAGTCTTTCTTTTGAAACCTATGCCGACTTCCTGAACAGCAAAACACCTGCGGACTGGACCCCGGTCGGCGGAAACTTCGCTCTTGATCTCACCGATCAGGTGGTTTTCGACCGGCTGGAAACCGTCGCTTATCCCATTGATAACCTTTGGCCCCAATATACAGGAGGCTCTAAAGTACGGGTAGCGAACTACCATGATAAATGGCTGACCTCCCGCACCGACGATCCATCTATCAAAGCAGCGGTTACCCGGTACCTCGAATTGAGCGAAACCGATCCGCGTGCCGTGGATACGCTCCGGCAGGAGGGGGCGGATCCCGGTAGTCCCGGGCTGGAGATCAGCTACCTCGATATCTTACATCTCCTGTCGCTGGATTACCATATCGCCCGGATGCTCGGCCTGGGGTTTATCGATACGCCGGGTGGGAATAACCAGACCCAATACGTTTACCGGATCAGTTATGTTGCTGCGTCAACCATGCTGCATTGCATCAGCCTGCCGACCTCCAAAGCGGATCAGCGTAAACCGGAGCGGCCGGCTATGCGTGAACTGAACTATGCCTTCCCGGCAAACGAGCAGCAAAACCCGATGGTCGACGCGCAGGGCTATGCCAGATATGATGATGCCAGGGTCGTCAATATCGGGAGGCAGCCTTATCCTGATGAAACCGAAGGTTATGACTTTTTCGCGGATATGGAAAGCGTGGTTAACGTCAACCCTTTTACCAGCCCCCGGCCGGTGCTTTACGGGGTAGAATACCGCCCGGACAACCGCCCCGATTATGTCAAACCAGAGATTACGAACCAGAAAGCCAGCGGGCAGGCCTATAACGCTTACAATGCGAATTACCCGAACGGCGTGCTGGAAACCGTACCGGTCCCGGATAACCAGCTCAGTCTTTATATTCATTTTGAAAAGCAGGAGGGGATCCACCATTATGCGATCTATGGCATCGACTTACTGGCCCGCGGTTCAGAAACCAGCGCCGAGGCCGCGACGGACGCCACCGTTTTCCCCGCCAGGAACCGCCTGGCCCCGCCGGGCGACTTTAATGTCCAGTATATCCAGCGGGAAGACACGCTGCTATTTACTACCGCGCTGGAACAGCGCTGGCTGGACTGGCGTTCGGACCGTTTCCCGGGCGGAGACATCAACTTTACCCGGGTAACGTTTAACTGGCTCGATTTGACCAATATTTCCTACCTGCAGGATACGGCCGACCTGGCAGCCGCCATGCAGACGCGGCCGGATAAGATCGGCGCTTTCTTCCGGACTACCTTGCCAATGGAGGTGACCGGGACCATTTATAATATTATCCCGGTGAGCGGCAGTGAAAGCCAGCTGAAGCTTTTTACGCGGTCTTACGAGATGATCGACGGGAAGGTTGTTGCGCCCGATATCGCGGTGGCAGACATCCCCAGGTTTACGGGCAGCCTGCTGAGTACAAAAGAAGGACAGTTCGCGATCGTGGCGATGACCATCGGTTCCAATGGGCCGGTCATCACCATCGAGATGTCGGGAAACCTGGAAACAGTCGAAGATGCGGCGGAACCAACGCTTTATGCCGCCAAGAAAATGTATCAGGGGCCCGTGATCAACAGCCGATTCTCGATCATTGAGAACATGACGGCAACAGCCAACTGGAGTCCTGTCAGCGAGACGATCTCCCTGGTAAATCCCGGCAGCCCGGCATTATCGGTTATTGAAAGATCCACAGATGATGAGGGTAACGTGACCACTTATATGGTCGGTGGCATTACTGCCGGTGCCATCATCACCCCGGTTGCCGGTGAAGCAGGTGCGCCTGCTTTACCCGGGTACTACCTGATCAGCTTCAGTAACGGCACCGTGCTGAACCCTCATCCACAGGTTAACCTGCCTTATGATCCGGACCACCCGGATGCGAATAATCCCGCAACCTTACAGCCGCCGCACGTGGAGTGGAACAAAGGCCTGGTCAGGGTACCACTCGCAGCTAATCCAGGTGAAAAGAAAATGCTGCAGGTCTTCAACATCAGCCAGTTCAATCCTTTAGTGATCTACGCTTATGATTCCGCTTACCAGGATTATCCCGTCAAAATATCTGCCTCGGCGACGGACCTGGTCAGCGGCGTGAACTTTCACCCGGGCTACAAGGCTTACCTGTTCCCGGAACCATCACCGGCGTATTCGTATAACCGGGACGCCCTGATGCCGGGGCCGGATGAGGACAGCAGGAAAATCACCTTCGGGCTCCAGACCATCAATTCCAGGCCAGGCCATAACTTTCAGTCAGCGGTATCGGTACCGACGGTATTGCTGACCCAAAAGCTCGTCGCGCCGGAACAATTGAACGCCCCACTCATCCAGAGCTACAAGGTCAGGCCTGACCTCACCGGCAGGGCAGCGCTGACTTTCGACAATAAAATTGAGCCGGATAATGACGGATCATTACGCAAACCTTTTGGTTTCATGTTCTACCGGACCAACGAAGAAGAAGTGTTGTACGCGCTTTATAAGCCGGAAACCGTACAGCAAATCATGACGGTCATTGCCGCCTTTACGACCGATAACTACCATAACCAGCGTTTTTCAGAACTGGTCAATGTGGTCCTGGACAATGACGGCCATTTTTATGTTTACGATGCGGTTCCGGATCCTTACGGTTTTCCCGACCCGGATAAACCAGGCCTAACTGCCCCCGGGGACACTTTGGGTGAGCGCTACGCCAAATACCTGGACGCCGTTCGGTCCACACTATTACCTTTAACCGAAAACCCGGTGATCAATGCCTATATTAAAACAGGCTACCAAACGGAAAACAAACTGCCGGTGACCCGCACCATCGATGGCAAATTGCTTGACCCGGCCGATCCTGCGTTCGATGCCTTCCCGATGGTCAGGAAATATGCCGGCGATGGCAATACCTATTTTATCCGCTTTACCGATTACACGCTGAGCGAATCATCCCGGAAAATGCATTTTTATACGACGGCAGAAGTAACCAACCAGCTGATCCCGGGAAGGCTCAGCTATAAAGCCGGCCCGGTTACCGTGCTGCATACGATGCCGGCGCCGCCGCCTGTGATCCGCTCGGTGGCGATCAGTACCGTTCCTGCTGAATCAGGCAGCCCGGTCAGCGTGCTCTTCCGCCTGTCGCGGTTCTCCCCGGCTGATGAGATCAGCAAAATCCGGATATTCCGGACGCTGGACAAAGGCAAAACCGTCTCCACGGCCTTTATGGATGCCTACATGGATGTCCCCCTTACCGGGGATATGCCTGCTGCCCCGGAAGCCGGCGACACGTTTGCAGGAGTTGCGAAAGTCCCTTTAGGAGAAACCCTGTATTATCGTCTCGCCGCGGTACGGACGATCATCAACGAAAAGGAACAGGCCGAGGATGTTTTTTCACTCCCCTCGGCTGTGCTCACCGTGAACCTGATCGATGTAACTAACCCGATAGCGCCGGATATCACCTATGTTGCCGGCGCGAACGGCCTGACCTGGCCGGCCGTGACCAATAAAGGCACTTATTACCTCTACCGGCAGAATACCAGGGGTAACTGGGAGAAAATATATACCAGCAAACCAGATCCCGGTACCCATACCGTGGTCTACCCGCTCCCGGAACCGTTACAGCTAACCGATGAAGACGGCAACCGTATTTACTACCGCTTTAAGGTTAAAGTGGAAAACGCTTCGGGGTTACTGAACCTGACCGATAAAGAATTAAACATATAGACAGTAAAAAAATTAACCAATAAAATCCAAAGACCATGGCCAATACAGATTATATATCGGATGCCCTTATTGAAAGTTTCATCAAAGCCAATGATATGGCCAATGCCAATCCCGATAAAACCCAGGGTAAGGGTTTGCGCACGCTGATCAAACTGATGCGGGACCGGCTGGAAAACGGCCCGGTTGGTGACGGCTTTAATACGCTGCAGCCGGACATTGCCGGTATCGTGCGCGTCAACGGGGGAATCGAACAGGTTACCGCGGGAAGAGACCTGATCCTGGATGTCCAGGAACGTACCGCCGGAAAATCCGGTATCCTGTTTATCATCCAGGACAGTACGGGTTTACACAATGTCACCCTGGCGCCCAATAATAAAGGGCTGGTCACGCCGGTGGCCACACCACCGGGGACGGTTACCCGCCTGGTCTGGGAGAACCTGCTCAGCTTTACGTCCTGGACGGCGGAGATCGTCGTGGCGCCGGATGAAATTTTTCCCCCGGACGCGATCACTGACCTGGAAGTAAACTTCGTGGACAGCACCATCGTCCAGATCCGCTGGACGGCACCGACAGGTATCCATGGCAAAAATGTACTGGCAGACAACTACACCGTGTACATCAGCAATGCGCCGGTAACGGATATTGTTAACCTGAAATACCTGCCCGTTTACCAGAATACGCTGGTGCCCAAAAGGCCCGGTAGTATCGAAACACTCAACCTGACCAACCTGAGTCCAAAAGCGAATTATTACGTCGTGGTCGTGGCGAACAAGACCACTTACGGTAAGACCTATACCGGCGCGGCGTCACCCGTCATCAGTTTTATCACCCTCCCGCTGATTGGCGCCAATGAAACCGACGTGCTCATTCCCATGACCAAAGAGCAGGTTACGGCTTATACGACCGCCTATAATACAGATGAGCAAACGGGTACCACGCTGGACCACACCCTGCTCGTTGATTACCGCAATATCACCTTCACCAATGGCATCCCGTCAGGGGCTGGGGGCCTCGGGATGAGCATGAAGCATACAGATGCCTTTAAAGGATATTATAACCAGCTGCAGGCTGTTTATTTTGATCTCGGCGGCGTGTTCACGGTCAACAAGGTCTGGGCGATTCTGACCGAAGGCGGTAACGATATGATCGTGGAGGTCAGCCAGGACGGGACGAACTGGCTTGCCGGCGCCCGTTTAACTTCGGCGCCAAAAAACGTGTTCGTGGCCTTTACCATCGCCCACCCGGAACATATCCGGTTCTTTCGATTGTATATGGACTCCGGTGGCGGCTCCAGCGCCAATTTCGGCGCTTCAGTAGTCCTGGCAACCGGCAAATCCGAAACCGCGACATCACCGGCGGGCGCTAAATATAAACGGGCCACCGCCGACCTTACGCTCCGGGAGCGGATCGGTACCAATGTGCTGAGTATACAGGACCCTGCCCGGACAGCGAAACTCTCCACGCTTACCCGGATTTACCTGAATCATGTCTTTTTCCTGCCAAACGATGCCGCCCATGGCGTGCCGTCGTCCGGAATCACCGGGCTGACCACGGATAATATCGGTTATTATTATTCCGGAATTACCCATATCAATCCTGACGGGTCGGCGGCCGATTTCGACCTGTTATTGCAGAATTTTAAGAGCGCCGGGGTTGAACCCCTGGTCGCACTGGTCAGCGGGCCGATATTCCTGGCCCCCGCGGGAACCCCGGTTGATGCGGCAAAAGTCAGGAAACCGCTCGACCCGGGTAAAAGCAATGTGCTGCTGGCAGAGACCACCAACCCGCTGAACTATAAATTCCTCGCTCAGTTCTATGGCCAGATCGCCGCCAGATGGGGCAACGGCCCGGTTAAACCAGACAGTTATTATAAGGTAGGGCCAGGGCAGGTGATCAAAAAGTCGCTTGGATTGGTGCGGTATTATGAAATCGGGATCAACGAGTGCGACAGTGCGAGCACGAGCGACAGCAAGTACACCAACCCGGAAGAACTGGCCTGTATCCTGTCGGCCTGCTGGGATGGTCATAAAGGTTTGCTTGGTGCTGGCTTCGGAATTAAAGAAGCCGATCCGACTGCGCAGATCTCCATGGCCGGCCTGACCGGTAACCAGATCGGTTATATCAAAGCCATGTTCCGCTGGTGGGATGTGAACAGGGGGCCGGGCGACTACCCGATTAAGGCGATCCAGCAGCACGTATACAATACGTCCGCCGGGGGACAGGGTGTTTATGGCTTATACGACCAGTTCTCTTATCCGCCGGAAATGGGTTATTTCATGGGCTACGTGAAGGACTATATTCAGTGGCGCAACAGCACACCGAACCTTAACGGGATCGAATTCTGGATCGGCGAATATGGCTACGATGAACATTATGGCAGCGCTTTCTCACCGAAAAGTAACGACCTGGCGACCCGCGGGCTTTTGAAGGGGCTGTATATCATCAGGGCCTTCCTGATTTCAGACTGGTTACAAATTGACAGGTTTATCCAGTACGCTTACTTTGGTTATGCCAAACTCAGCGCCTTTCCGACTAATACGCAGGAGATCTACAGTAACTTCGCCACAGCAGGTTACCTGGACGGTAACGGCGGTACCTATAACGATCCTCCGCTTACTGCGTATTGGTACGCTGTCGCGTTCCGGTCAGCTATGGCTGGTTATAAGTTTTCCCATGCCTGTATCCTGCAGGGCGTGGCACAGACGACGGACATTGTTATCAATAACAATGATCCTGATCTTTATTGTTTTGCCTATAAGCCGGTGGACAATACCCAAAAGTCCATCCTGGTGGCCTGGCTGGGCAGCCAGTATGAACGCAGCATGAATGCCGATGTGTTCGTGGAGTTCGGGGATGTCAATGTTAACCTGCTGGGATTCCAGGGAATTCACCTGAGCCATTCGGAAAGCGGGATCCCGTCCACGGTAGCCAGCGCGATCTCCGGGGATATCCGGAAGATCAACGTGGCCATCAGCACGACGCCGGTACTGGTTTACACCAACCGGTTAGGAACGCCTACGCTGATCGATCCCTCAGGTATCGTGATCCAGGCCGCTTCCAGCACACAGCTGATCCTGTCCTGGAAGGACGCCAATATCGGCCTGAATAAAACGAAGATCTTCCGCAGCCAGCAGCAGGACAGCAACTTTGTGCTGGTCTGGAATGACTATATCGATACCGGGAAATACACGGATGCCAACCTGCAGGAGTATACGACCTACTATTACCGGATCCAGTTTGAGCTTAACGGTATTACGTCCAACCTATCCGCCGCCTATGGGGAACAAACCCTGAAGGTCATCGCTGTTCCGGCTGATTTCGCGGTCAACGCCAAAACACCAACCACGGTTTCGCTGGGCTGGTCTTACAGCGTTGCGGATACGGCCTATATCCAGGGCTTCGAATTATGGCGCAGCCTGTCGGCTGCCGGAATTTACAGTAAGATCGCCACCCTGGGTGCTGCGGATACGAATTACCAGGACATCGGCCTTTCTGCCAACACGACCTACTACTATAAGTTAAGGGCCTATAAAGGACTTGACCTGGGCGGGTTCACCCTGGTGACCAGTGCCACAACCGACCCGGTAACTGCGGCGCCTCCTGTACTAACCAGCGTGGAGACCAATTATGCAGGCGACCGCCTGACATTGCGCTTCAACCTGCCCATGGCCGATCCGGCGGGGCAGGAGACGGAGTTTACGATTGTCGAAGTTGCCGGCGGCGTTAACCACCTGATCAACGGCAGTAAAATGACACTTGACGCGCAGGATAATACCATTATCCGGATGCTGCTGAGCGCTGCGGTCAGCAATCCGGCCAATGTCGTTAAAATGAGTTACGACGGCGTAAACGGTACAATTCGTTCGGTATACAATGTCAAGGCCGCAGGTTTCACCGACAAGCCGGTTACCAACCGGTTGCAGGATGCTTCCCTGCTGATCCGCAAAATGCAGATCAACCTGTCCGTGACCACTGCACCAAGCGGGATCAGCGCGTGGACTGATGTCGATATGACGCCCAGGCTTGGGAACACCAGCAATACCGTCGTTGCTGTCCGGGATATCAATAATGTCGATACCGGTTATAATTTTACATTTATCGAGCATTATCCGGAAAGCCATTTACAGAATATTGTTAATATCAGCGGCAACCTCACGGGTAACCTAAGTGCCAGCGATCCGATTAACTCCCTGTTCCCGGTCAGCGTGCGGGCAGTGAATGCTGAACTCGGCAGTAACGGCGCCAAATCGCTGATCTTTGCTTTACTGAAAGTTGATCCGACGAGGATCTTTAATGTCACCACGACGGGCTGGGAATACCAGAGCGCTGCCGGGGAAATCCTGCAGATCAGTTCTGAACAGGGACAAGCGGCAACTTTTCAACCCTCGAAAAATATTTCACAATATGCCAGGATTACCAACCTGGAACCGGGTTTGTATGTTTTGCCTGCCAGTTCGGGTACCATTGCGGATGGTTATGACGCGACGAAGATCAAATTTACCTGTAAACTGCTCACCAGTTCCAAAGCATCGGTATGCGGGTTTATCATCGAAGAGTGTGTCAATAATTAAAACTGAAGTGCGGGATGCGACAAGTTTTCGTCCGCGCAGTAAAAAGGTGCCGCAGGTTTATTGCGGCACCTTTGATTGTGCGCCCGGCATGTGCGCAAGTCCTAAACTCATCTTGAGCCGAAACTTTAAAAATGTCAACAACACGGGTAAGCCTAAGGGTTTGCCTGCCAAAGCTTTTGGCTGCTGCGATAACCTAAATATCCATTATCGGTTGTAATTTAAAGGGAATACCAGCAATGGTATTTGCTGATGGGTAAGTTCTTTTTTTGTTGTACTGTCGGTAAAAAGACTTTTAATAAAAGAACACTGGTGATGGGTCATGGCCAGCATGTCGGCGCCCGCTTGTTTGCTGATCCGGTTCAAACTGCTCACCACGTCTTTTCCCCTGAGTTCCTGGTAAGAAATACCCGGGCTTTGCAACATGGCCAGCTGTGTGGTAAAGGCAGTTTGTTTCGCTACCATCGCCTGGTCTTTTTCCCCGTTTACATTAACATGTACTACGCTTCACCAGGCGTCTATGTCAACGAGTTTGATGCCCTTTCTAATTCTTTGATTTAATCCGGTTTAATTTTATCCGGGCTTTTATAGGGTAGCCCGAATCTTTCACTGTGAAAGATCATTTCCCGCCATTCCCAGAACCGCCAGGGTTTGATGGTGAAAGTTCTATAGATCAGGTTACTTCCTTGTTCTTTTTCTGGATGCTGGCAAAGAAACCGGCCAAATTGGCGCTGGCATCCCCAGAAGGAATTTCCTTTCCCAGGTTCTTCACTATAGGTAAACGTATTATCTTCATTGCTGTAGGTGTAGCTCTCCTGTAAAAAGAAACTGAATAGGGGCAGGTTGCTGATAACGATCAGTATGACGATGATTAAAATGTATTTTTTCATGGTTAGTGTTTTATTGGCAGGCGCCTTTACTGTTAGGTGTTATGCCTTTGTTTGTATTGACGTTTGACTGGCCCTTTAGTTTTTCAATGCTGTCACCCAGGCCGGCGGGTGCCATAACAGCAGCCGCTCCGGGCGGCGTGGCGGGACCGACGGTGCTGTAGGGGTCGGGGAGGGTGATGTTCCCGGTTTTGCAGGCGGTGTAAACAAAATTAGTACAATTGAAAGTGGTGAGGTCATAGGTAGGCGGCGGGTTGGCGATGTAGTTGCTGATCTTTTGAAAATCGGCGGCGCTGACATTATAGCTGATGCTGACATTATACTGGAGGTCACCCCCGTTGTTAACGACCTTGGATGGCGCGTGCATTTTGTCAAGGCCTGTCGCATCGGGATAAAAGCCGACCACTTGTGTGATGGTTTGGCTGCCGTTGTTTTTGGTGAGTCCGATGGCTACATGCCCGACGCTGTTCGGACCGATGTTAAAGGTGGTGCCCGGCCAGGGCTCCTGTACGTAAAGCGTTATTTTCATCGTGGCGCCCTGGTCTGGGATATCCTGGAAACATTTCATGAAATCTTTAGGTTTGATTCCCGGCTTGGTTTCCCCGGGCAGGTTCGATACGGCAGGTGCTGCAGGTGCATTGCCGGCTCCGCCGCCACCGCCGCCGTGTTCCACGATAGCGCCATCACCCGACCCGGCAGGGCTATAGCCGGAGCTGCCGCCGACGAAACCATCACCGCCGCCGGCATTATAAATTGGGTCGCAGATCTGTTCGGCGTAAACGACCAGTTCGCCGTCAGCGTTGATGTAATTATCATCGTACCAGACACAGTTAACCGGTGCGCTGTTTGTTTGCAGCCGGGTAGTATCTTTGCCTGCAGCCTTAATGGACCCGATCTGTTTCCCGTTTTGGTAGGTGAGGCCGCCCAGCAGGGCGCGGCTCCGGTCGAAGATAAAGATGCGGCCGGTAAAATCTTTGCCGGTCACCTGCTGCGCCCGCTGCAAATAAAAGGCGTCGGGAATGATCTCCAGGACCTGCTCCGTGATTACGCCTTTGCTGTTTTTAAAAAACAGGAGCCTGCGGTAGCCGAGCTGGAGCTTCCCGAAGGTTGGCCGGCCATTGGCGCCGACGAGCCAGTATTCCCCTGTTTTAGCCTGGTGATGACTGGCCTGGTCCCAGTCCACGGTGATGCCCGGTTCGGGCCGGTACCAGTTTTTCACTGCTTCCAGCGGGAACAGGTCGTTCTGCCCGCCGGCGGTTTTGCTGACCCTGCTTTCCTTCTTGCAGGAGAAAACGACCAGTATTAGGACAAAGGCCAGGATTGTTTTGCTATTCATAAGCGTCGTTTTTATCGTGTTTTTTTGATCCTGATCAATTTCCCCGGCCTGCCCGGATGCGGCTGAGTGTCTCGGGCGTGATACCGAGGAAAGACGCGATCTGGCCGAGCGAGGCCTGCTGGGTAATTTGGGGATGTTGTTTCAACAGCAATTGGTACCGGTCCGCGGGCTTCCTGGTGCGGAGCAGGATGCCTCTTTCTTCGGACAGGATGTAATACTTTTCGGTGAACAGCCGGCCGTGGTAATTGTATTCCGGGAACTCGGCGTAGATCGTTTGCAGCTCATTCCAGGTCATGGACAACAACACCGAAGATTCAAGTAATTCGATATTTTCCGCTGCCGGCTGCTGGGTATAGAAACTGTAAACCGAGATCATCAGGTCCCCGGGACCCATAAACCAGGTGGTATGCTCACGGCCGTCGGCATCCAGGTAGAAGGCCCTGGCGGAACCTTTACAGATGAAAAAAATATGGCGCGCAATCTCGCCCTCGCTCAGCAGCCGGTGCTTTTTAGGATAGGTCCCGGAGACTATAAAATCCTCGAATCGCCGGCGCAGGGCGCCTGAGAGCGGGGAAATAAAGGTCAGGATCCGGAAAAGCATTTCCAGGTCCGAAAGCTCGTTTAAAGGTTCCATACGATTTTGATTGAAATCAAACCGCCAGAACTTTATAGAAATTAGCTTTGGGTTAACAGATAATAATTAAAGATTAAACTACTTGATCGAAAAAATATTGCGTTGTACTTTAAAAAGTTTTCGATAATACCTACATAAGCTAAATAATATCTTCTTACCCTAGTTGCAATACTTATGGAAACAACCAACGGACACGTTAAACTGGACCAATTGCCGGCAGGACGCTACACCCGGCGGCTGCTGGCCGCGCTGAACAGGGAACTGCCTGTTAATGAAAGACAGGCGGGGCCGGATACCGGTATACGGGCGGTGTGCGCCTGCCGGAAGGCGCTGGACAAATTAAGAAAGGCCATGTCGGATCTGGTATTCAGCGATACAGCGGCAGAAATCGCCTTCTTTAAGGAAGTAAAACCGCTGTTGTACAGCAAATTCATTTATTACGTGCAATTGTACAACTACCGCATCAAAATGCCGCCGGGAGGGGAGGCCGCCCGGCGCAGCTACATCGGTGAAAAGCTCCGGGGTATCCACCGTTTTTTTGAAGATAACCTGTATTTCTACCAGTACTTCCGGGCCGGGTCCGATTACCTGGACGAACGTTACTATACCCGGGCCGGGGCGGCGTCACCGGTCGACCTGCAGGATTTTGCCATCAGCGACCAGTTCTCGACGAGTCATGATTATAAGCTGTCCAAGATCATCGCCAATGAAATGTTCCAGGATTTCCTGGAAAACGAACTGCTGCGGCTGGACACGGGCGTTGCTTTTCAGGCAGGGCAAAAGCTGTTCCCTTTTGCGCACCCGGCCTGGACGGCCAGCCAGACCGATCTCGTCGAACTGGTCTACGCCCTGAAATCTTCCGGCGCCGTCAACCACGGGCAAATCGAGATCAATGAGCTGATCGCGGTCTTTGCATTCGTCTTCCAGGCCGAGGTCCATGAAACCTATCATAAGCTGCTGGATATCAGCCGCAGGAAAAAGGATATGTTTGTATTCCTGACACGCCTGAAGAACAGCTTTGCAAATTTTTTAAACGATAAACTGGCCTGAAGGATTTTACCGGTACAGGTATACGGTAAAATCCTCGTCGCTGTAATCCAGCCGCAGCCGGACCTCAGCACCAAGCGTCCGGCAATAGGCACAGATATCGTCGGGGTTATAGGCCGCGAGGAGCCCGTTTGGGATAACGCGGCGAAGCAGGTTAAAACCGAAGCCTTTACGGGAGACGGCATATAAACGGGAAATGGCGCCATATATAAAATCGGGGTCTTCCTGGTAGTAATTGAGCGCACCGCTGAGCAGTACATAATCCGCAGGCGGGAGTGCGTCCCTGGTGAAATCCCCCTCCAGGAACGTAGCCGCGGGTAGCAAACCGTACCTTTTGCCGGCTTCGGCAAGAAACTCGGGTATCTGTTCGATCCCGGTATAAGTGATAGCCGGATACCGGTTTAACAGGTAGCCGAGCAGGTCGCCATGACCGCAGCCCGCGTCCAGTATGCTGCAATGATCCAGGCCGGCCATTTCGGACAGTACCCTGAACCGGATGAGCTGGTTTTCCCTGTTCGTCCAGCCAAGTGCGGCCGGGCCTGTATTGCCATGGTATGCGATCATGCTGCGGTGGTAATCAAATATGGCGGAATGGTCAGTCATGCCGCAATTTACGAACGCAGCCCGGGTTGACCAAAATATTTTAAGCTGATCAGCCGGTACACCGGCTGCTGCAGGCATCGCCTGATTTTATTAAATTTGCAGCATGACCGACCTGAACGAATATGAATGCGCGATGCTCGACACACTGCTCGAGGCCTTCGGTATTCCCGACAGCCTGACGCGGCTGCAGCTGCTCGAGCTGTTCGGCCAGGACGAAGCGGCCGCCTACGCGATGGTGCAGGCACTGCAGCGGGAAGGCCTGGTCGCGCAATCCGGTAAACACGGGGATTACGAACTGCCGGAAAAGCTCATCCTTAAACCCAAAGGCGAAAAGTTCCTGAAGGAAGGCGGCTTTACCAAACGCTACCAACAGGAACAGCAAAAAACGCTGGAAGTGGGAGGGATGCTGGCCAAACTACAACAGGAGAACATGCGGCTGCAAAACGAAAAACTGGCCAACCTGGCCGAGAGCGACCGGCTCCGGGACATGGTACATGGCTTACAGTACCGGCAATACCTCTGGCTGGCGCTGATCCTGCTGGCACTGGTAGCGGGATTTTTTATCGGCATCGCGTATAAGAGCTGATCATTATTACTATTTGTTATACCCGCGTTCTGTGCTTGAATTAAATGATATAATGTTTTTATAATCAATATGGTATCGATGTTTTATTTGAGGTATTGTTTAGGTAATATTTTTCCTTTTCCGGAATTTCAGTCTATTCCGGTCCATACTGATTCCTATTTCCGGGAATAAAACACCACCTGTGCAGGCGTTGTCAGATAAGCAACAGCGAACGACCCACTTTTGTATTGCCAGCCGGCATGGTGCCGCCGGGTTAAAATGAAAGTTTATGTTGAACGCGATATCCTGGCAGCAATATCTCACTGCCATCTTACTCCTGAGCATGGCCTGGTACGCCTATGTCGCCCTGCGCTATTACCGCAAAGAACTTGCCGCCTGGTTAAAGATCAGGCCAGCCATTCAAACCGCCGTGCCGCCGGTGGCCAATAAACTGAATGTTGTCATGGGCGCGGCTAAGCCTGACGCCGATACCGGCCTTTACCCCGCAGAGGAACTGGTCTTTGCGGCTCCGGAGCCCGACGATATCAGTGACCAAACGTTGCCCAAAGGCCCCGCCGATGACCTGCTTGAAGAAGCCAAAGTGCTCGTGGACGCCTACAGTGAAAACGACAACAAAACAGAGTTCCTTTCCCTCTTTAAACTATTACTTGATAAATACGAAGTCTTTGCCGACGAGATCAGCCTGCCTGCTGTCATCAATTCGCTCCAGGCTTTCGCGGGCAGTAAACTTCCCTTTAAAATCCAGGCCAATGAATGGCCCTTAACATTTGCATCATGAAAAAGACAACAGCAATCATCGCGCTGCTATTGATAGCGACAGCAGCTATGGCCCAGGATGGCAACGCCGGTATTAACGAGGCCACCAGCCAGGTTAAAAGTTATTTCTCCACCGGCACTAACCTGATGTACGCTATTGGAGCCATTGTCGGCTTGGTCGGCGCGATAAAGGTTTACAAAAAGTGGAATGACGGGGAACACGATACCGGCAAGGTCGCCTCCAGTTGGTTTGGGAGCTGTATTTTTTTGGTCGTAGTCGCTACCGTTCTCAAATCATTTTTTGGCGTATGAATTACCAGATCAACAAGGGCATTAACCGTCCGATCGAGTTCAAGGGGCTCAAGGCGCAATACATCGGCTATTTAGGCGGAGGCCTGGTGGCGCTGCTCGTTTTGTTCGCTATTCTTTATCTGACCGGTATGGCCATTTACCTGTGTATCCTCATCATAGCAGGCTTAGGCAGCATTCTATTTTACAAAGTATTCGATCTGAGCCATCAATTCGGTGAACACGGGCTGATGAAGAGAAATGCCCGCCGGTACGTGCCCGATTATTTAAGATTCAAAACCAGGAGGCTGTTTTATGAAAAACGCTGAACAAGTATTCCCGATCTACAAGGTCGAACACGATACCTTGTTATCCATGCAGGGTGAGTTAAGTGTCGCTTACGAAATGCGCCTGCCCGAATTGTTTACGCTGTCGAATGATGAATATATGGCTTTTCACCAGACCTGGGTAAAAGCGATCAAACTCCTGCCCAGGAACAGCGTTTTTCATAAGCAGGATTGGTTCGTGGAAACCGCTTACCAGGCCACATTCGACGACAAAACCTTTCTGAGCCATGCCAGCGAACGCTTTTTTAACGAACGCCCCTACCTCGCACACCATTGCCATATCATCCTCACTAAAAGGCCCGAGAACTACAAACCCGTCAGCAGTGCCGCCAGCAGTTTGCTGCGCAAACGCCTGACCCCGGCCCAAAGTACCGACGCGGAATTATTCCGCGATTTCCTGGATAGCGCGGGCCAGTTCAAACGGGTGATGGAAGACAGCGGCCTGGTGACCATGCGCCGTTTGGGCGATAACGATCTGGCCGGTACACTGGTCACGCCCGGCATTTTAGAACAATATTGTTTCCTGCTCAGTCCCGATGACGAACCGGAGTTGAAAGACATTCATCTGAAAGACGAATTACGGATCGGCGATAACCGCTGCCAGCTTTATACATTGGCCGAAGCCGAAAACCTGCCTGCCTTATGCGGGCCGCGCATTACTTACGACCAATACAGTACCGATAAAACCAAGTTCAGTACCGGCTTTGCCACCCCGGTCGGTGCCCTGCTGAACTGCAACCATATTTACAACCAGTATCTATTTATTGAAGACAGTGCCAAAACCCTTAAAAAACTGGAAGCCAAAAAGCTGCGCCTGCAATCGCTCTCGGCCTACTCCCGCGAAAACGCAATCGGCCGTGATGCCACCCAGGAGTTCTTGAACGAAGCGATCAGCCAGCAACGGCTTCCGGTTAAGGCACATTTCAACATCCTGGCCTGGACGGCCGATAAAGCACAGTTGAAAGACGTCAAAAACAAAGTCAGCTCGGCGCTGGCCCAACTGGACGCGCAGCCCAAACAGGAAACGGATGGCGCCCCGCAGATCTGGTGGGCGGGCCTGCCCGGCAACGCGGGCAACTTCCCGATGAACGACACTTTCGATACGTTCGCCGAGCAGGCCGCCTGCTTTTTCAACCTGGAAACCAACTACCGAAGCAGCCTTTCACCCTGCGGTATCCGGCTCGGCGACCGGTTGAGCGGCAACCCGCTGCATGTCGACCTGAGTGATGAGCCGATGAAAAACGGTATCACAACTAATCGTAACAAGTTCATTTTAGGGCCGTCCGGCAGCGGAAAATCTTTTTTTACCAACCATTTGCTGCGCAGCTATTATGAGCAGGACGCGCATATCGTGTTGGTCGATGTCGGCCATAGCTATGAAGGCCTTTGTGAATTTGTGGACGGCTATTATTTCACCTATAGTGAAGACAGCCCCATCAGTTTCAATCCTTTTTACGTGGGTGAAGGCGACCTGCTGGATACCGAAAAACGGGAAAGCATCAAAGCCATGATCCTGGCGCTCTGGAAAAAAGAAGACGAAGGCGTGCAGCGTTCCGAATATATCGCGATCTCCGATGCGCTGTTCCATTACTACCAGTCTGACCCCGAGTTCGCCTGCTTCAATTCTTTCTACGAGTTTTTGCAAGGGCCTTTTTACCAGACCATGAAGGCAAGTAAAGTGAAAGATGAACATTTCGACATCGACAATTTATTGTTCGTATTGCGGCCCTATTATAAAGGCGGTGAATATGATTACCTGCTCAATGCGACAGAAAACCTCGATCTGCTGCACCGCCGCTTTATCGTATTTGAACTGGACAATATCAAAGACCACCCGATCCTGTTCCCGGTGGTGACACTCATCATCATGGAAACCTTCGTGAGTAAAATGCGCAAACTATCCAAGGAAACGCGTAAAATGATCCTGATCGAGGAAGCCTGGAAAGCCATCGCACGCGAAGGCATGGCCGAATACATTAAGTATTTGTTCAAAACGGTAAGGAAGTATTTCGGCGAAGCGCTGGTGGTTACCCAGGACATTGAAGATATCATCAGTTCGCCTGTCGTCAAACAGGCCATTATCAATAACAGCGATTGCAAGATATTACTGGATCAGTGCAAGTACCAAAATGACTTTCCAAAAATCCAGCAACTACTGGGTATCACCGATAAAGAAACCGCGCTCATTATGAGTATGAACCGGGCCAATGATGAACGCTATAAATACAAGGAAGTATTTATCAGTTTGAACGGCCAGCTTTCGAGGGTTTATCGTACGGAAGTAAGCCGGGAAGAATACTGGACCTATACCACGGAATCAGCTGAAAAAGCCAAAGTCAAAGCTTACAAAAAGAAATACGGCGATATCCGCAAAGCCATTGCGGTTATCGTTCAGGAAGAACAACAAACTAAAAATAACGCCGCATGAAAAAGTTATTGATCGGATGCATTGGATTGCTGTCAGCCGCATTATTTGCGGGCTGCGAACGTGAAAGCCACGACGGGACTTATGTTGCCAGTTGGAAGAATGAATTCTCCTTGGCGGATGATACCATCATTATCAAAAAAGATATCGTTACAAAGCGCACTGGTTATCGTAAGATCAGAAATGGTCAATTGAAACCGAAAGAGTGGAGTGTAGAACGATGGATTTTCAACGACCCTAATAGCCCAATTATCGAATTGGGAGATCGCCAGATCGCCATCGGATCAACTATCTATAAGCAGATTAACAAATGAAAAAATTAATTATCATCATCATAGTGATGCTGACCTGCTATAGTAGCAGGTCAGATGCTCAGATACCGATTGCTGAAGCTGTCAAGCTTGTGGTAAAAAAAGTAATCAAAGCCATCGACCTGAAGGTACAACGCATGCAAAATAATACCATCTGGCTACAGAATGCGCAAAAAGCATTGGAGAACGAACTGTCCAGGTTCAGGTTGAACGAGATCTCCGATTGGTCCGAAAAGCAGCGTTCACTCTATGATGAATACTACCGGGAACTATGGCAAATCAAATCCACCATTGCTTATTACCAGCGCATTAAGGACCTTACACTACAACAAGTGGCCCTGGTTGGAGAATATCAGCGGGCCTGGAAGCTTTTTCAATCGGATAAACATTTCCGTATCGAAGAGATCAATGAAATGCAGCGGGTTTACCTGGGCCTTTTGGATGCCTCCGCCAAGAACCTCGACCAGATCATGCTGGTCGTCAACCCCGGTAAAACCCAGATGACCGACCAGCAGCGGCTGGAAGCCATCAACCAGGCCGGTGACCGGCTGGACGAAAATTACAGCGACCTGAAACAATATAATAACCAGAATATGATCCTCAGCCTGCACCGGAGTAAGGATTTAAACGAAGTACAAACCATCAAAAACTATTATGGCATCCGTTGAACAGATTTTGAAACAGGCAACCCGCCTCCCCCCAAAAGCGAAGACACTGATCGCTTTTATTTTGGTATTGGCGGCAATGAGCCATTGCGCCCGGGCCCAAACTTTCGCAGAGTGGTTCAGCCAGAAGAAAACGCAAAAAAAATATTTGCTGCAGCAGATCGCTGCCTTGCAAATGTATAGCGGCTACCTGCAAAAAGGCTACCATATCGCTAAAGGCGGTCTGGGTTCCATCGGTAACTATATCGGCAATGAATATGGCTTACACAGCAGCTATTATGCTCACCTGAAAACTGTCAGCGTTCCGGTCAGCGATAACCCACAGGTAAAGGATATCCTTCGCTGGCAACAGGATATTTTAGCGCAAACATCGGCCATCAAAAGTCAGCAGGGCCTTACCGTTAACGAAAGGAGCTACCTCGGCAGCGTTTGTGCCGCTTTATTAAATGACTGTGATACCCGTTTAAACGACCTGCAAACGGTGCTGGCGGATCAAAAAACTGAAATGAGCGATGAGGAACGCATCCGGCAGATCGCACGCCTGCACGCTGCCATGGAGGATAATTACCGTTTTGCAGCTGCCTGTAGCAGCCAGATTAAAGTCTATGTGCTGCAAAAGCAGCAGGGTAAAAATGAAGTAATCACTTTAAATCGTTTGTATGAAAAGGATTAACACACTCAGGCGCTGTGGCGCCGTATTGATTTTGATGCTGATTTTTTGCATCAAGGCCAACGCCCAAAGCGATGAATTACAGCAATTACTACTGAATATCGAAAAACTGACCCAATTCAAAGCGATCCTGTCGGATATGAAAAAAGGCTACCAGATCTACCAGCAAGGCTACGGTACCATTTCCAATTTATCGAAAGGCAATTTTGACCTGCATAACATTTACCTGACGGGTCTAATGGCGGTCAATCCCGCAGTGCGCAATAACCCCAGGGTCGGCCAGATCATGAGCCAGCAAAACGATCTGCTCAGCGAGTATCAGCGTTATGCCAGTTTGTTCCGGCTAAGCGGAACATTCAGCAACAGTGAACTTACTTATATCAATAATGTGTTCAGCCAGTTGGTGAGGCAAAGCGATGCCAATATCGATGACTTGTCCAGTGTCACAACCGCTGGAAAACTGCGCATGTCTGATGATGACCGCCTGCGGGCGATTGACCGCATTTATAACAGCAGTTCCGACCAGTTACAGTTCCTGCGTTTCTTTAACCGGCAGGCAGTGATGCTGAGTTTGCAGCGGAGCAAGGACCTGAATGATACGCGAACGCTTAAGCGGCTTTACAAGATAAACTAAAACGAATTTTATGAAAAAGAAGCTTTTATTAAGCGCCGTACTGGCGCTGACGGGGATCTTCATTCCTCTATTTTCCAGGGCGGACGGGCTGGCAGATGATATTCACGGATTGCAAAGCGTGCTGGATAACGTCTATACCGAAATGCTCCCGATGTGCAGCCAGTTGATCGGCGTGGCCCGTGGTATTGCCGGGTTCGGTGCACTCTGGTATATCGCCGCACGTGTGTGGCGGCATTTGGCCAGTGCCGAACCGGTTGACTTTTACCCCTTAATGCGCCCCTTTGCTTTAGGTATGGCCATCCTGCTATTCCCGACCGTGATCGCAGTGATCAACGGTGTCATGAACCCGGTGGTAACCGCCACAGGCGGTATGGTCAAGAATTCAGATGCGGCTATCGCCCAATTGCTGGCGCAGAAAGAAGCTGCTATTGAAAAAACAGATGCCTGGCAGGTATACGTCGGTGAAAGCGGTGAAGGCGACAGAGATAAATGGTATAAATACACCCATCCAAATGATAAAGAAGGCAATAATGATAAACTCTTAAAGAGCCTTGGCAATGATGTCAAATTCGCCATGGATAAAGCCAGCTATAACTTCCGCAACAGCGTCAAGCAATGGATGTCTGAGCTATTGCAGGTGATCTATGAAGCAGCCGCGCTTTGTATCAACACCATCCGGACCTTTTATCTGGTCGTATTGGCCATTCTCGGCCCATTGGTATTCGGTCTTTCCGTCTTTGACGGCTTCCAGCATACGCTGACGACCTGGCTTGCGAAATATCTGAATGTGTTTTTATGGCTACCCGTCGCCAATATTTTCGGCAGTATCATCGGGAAAGTACAGGAAAATATGCTGAAACTGGATATTCAGCAAGTACAAAGCGCGGGTGATACTTTTTTTAGTTCGACCGATACGGCCTACCTCATTTTTCTTTTGATCGGCATAGTCGGCTATTTTACGGTACCTGCCGTTGCGGGCTATATTATCAATCCCGGTGGCGGTAACGGTTTACTAAATAAAGTCACCAACCTGACATCGATCAGCCTGAGTTCGGTGAAATCTGCTACCTCTGCCACCGGTGAAAGAATGGCCGAAGGCGCTAAAAACATCATCAATACACCAGGGTACATCGCCGACGGCTACCGCTCGGCCGGCTCCAACGATGTGCAGGCAGAAAAATTAAATGGCAACCCTAAAAAATAATCATCATGTTCACACACCTCAGAAATATCGAAACCGCTTTCCAGCAGAATAAACGCATCGTCGCCCTGGTGATATTAACCAGCGCCCTGATATCCGTCAACGCCATCTATTTCGCCTTTGCCGCTTACCAGAAAGCGTCAGCGCATATCTATGTACTGGCCAACGGTAAGGCGCTGGAAGCCATCGCCGCAGACCGGAAAGACAATATACCCGTCGAAGCCCGCGACCACATCAGGATGTTCCATCATTATTTTTTCACACTTGATCCCGATGAAAAAGTTATCGAAAGCAATATCAGCAAGGCCTTATACCTCGCTGATGAAAGCGCACGTAACCAGTATAATGGACTGAAGGAGAAAAGCTATTACAATAACCTCATTTCCGGAAACATCAGCCAGTCCATAGCGGTCGACAGTATCCAGTTGAACATGAACAGTTATCCGTATGCTTTCAAATGCTTCGCAACTGAAAAGCTGATCCGCGCCACATCCACCATCAATAAACTACTGGTTACGCAGGGTTACCTGCGTAATGTCAGCCGTTCGGATAATAATCCACACGGATTCCTGATCGAACATTGGGAAACCATCGCTAACCGTGACACCACCATCAATAACCCATGATACGCCGCTACATCTACCGGCTCAATGACTGGTTCAACACCCGTGGAGACTGGACACAAGTTACGCTGTACTTCGGTTTTTGCCTGGTATTCCTGTGCCTGCTGGCGCTGAGCATCCGCTACAGCCATTTCGATGCGCAAATTAAACCGATTCCGGTACCGCAACATATCGGCCAGCCATCCGGGCCGCAGTTAAAAGATTCATTAACCCTTAAAAAACACTGATATGGAAAAGCAACGAAAATTCCTTCTGGTATTGCCGCTATTGGTGATCCCTTTCCTGACCATGGCCTTCTGGGCTTTGGGCGGCGGCAAAGCCGGCAGCCGGCCCCTGGTCAACAACAAAGGCCTCGACACCGACCTGCCCGAAGCGCAATTTAAAGCGCAGGATAAAACCGATAAAATGGCGGTTTACCAGGCTGCCCAGCATGATTCGACGCAAGACGGCGTAAGCCCGGCCTTTTTAAAGTCGATGGGCCTGGATAAAGCAACCCCACAAAAGACCGATTCCGCAGCCACGCCGGACGATCAGGCGAAAAAGATACAGGCGAAACTGGCACAATTGAATAAACAATTAAGCCAGCCGCAGCAAGAACACCAGCAAACGGCCAGCTACGAAGAACCGGAGCCGCAGCAAGTAAAGCAGCTTAAAAAAATGATGCGGAACATGAATGGCGGCAGCAACGCGCCCGATCCCGAAATGCAGCAATTGAATAAAATGCTGGACAAGATACAGGCCATACAAAACCCCGCCACGGTAAAACAAAAAGCAGCAATAACAGAACCGGCCAAACCCTTCCGGGCGATACCTGCTGTTATCGATGGCAAACAAAAGGTAATGGATGGCGGCGCTGTCAAACTGAAACTGACGGACACCGTAACCCTGAAAAACCAGTTCTTATCCAAAGGACAGGAAATCTTCGGCGTTTGCGAGGTCACTAACCAGCGTTTACTGCTGACCATTCAAAACATCCGGCTGGATAAGCAGATCATCCCGGTCAACCTTACGGTATTCAGCCTGGACGGTATGCCCGGTATACCGGCACCGGAAGCTGAACTTGGCGGCGCGGCAGGCAATGGCGCTGATAACGCGATCCAAAGCATGCAGTTCCTGACCATGGACCAAAGCCTCGGCGCGCAAGCGGCTGCCGGAGGCATCAACGCGGCCAAAGGCTTATTCAGCAAAAAGATAAAAAAGATCAAAGTCAGGCTAACAGACGAATACCCTGTCCTTTTAAAAATCAATCGTTAATTAAATCAAGTACTATGAACACAGAAAATTTAAGCTACCTGCAAAAGCAATTGCTGAACCTGGGGTTTGGTGAGAAGCTCAATGACGAACTGGAGAAAAATATCAAATCCGGCAAGAAGGAATTTACCCTCGATAAGACACAGGAGTATAACAAGCAAAGCGTGGACTACACCCTCCACTACAAAGCCGGCGACCAGAATGATATGTATTTCTTCAATAGATACGATGCTTCACTCAGGGATAAAGAAATGCAGCAAACCTTTTATATCAATAAAGGCAGCGGCATTACCGCTAAAGAAGCTTATAACTTAATAGAAGGACGGGCGGTTCACAAGCAGTTAGAGAACCTTGAAGGGGAAAAATACAATGCCTGGATCATCATTGACAAGGAAAACAAAACCGAAAACGGTAATTACAAACTACGGCCATTTACTGATGGCTGGAACTACAAGCCTGAACGGGCCGTTGACAAATTGGACATCGTCGGCATTAATGAGGACGGAGCCCGTGAAAAGCTGATGAAGTCATTGGAGAAAGGCAATCGTCACCAGGTTACCGCGATGAAGGATGGCAAGGAAGTCAAATTATTTATAGAGGCCAATCCCGCCGAACATCGCATTAACCTGACAAACTGGAAAGGCGAAGCGCAGCAGCTAGAGCATTATAAAAAGCCGGAATTGAAGGCAGATCATAAAAAAGACCAAAAACAAGCGCAGAACCAGGAGAATGAGCGTGCAAAACAGCAGTCCAGTAAACGGGGCCCAAAAATGAGTGTATAAATTGTAGATTTGCAATACTAATGACTGGCGATCGCCGGTCAATTGTGATAAGGTTTAGGTTGAAGGTCGCCGGCGGCGAGCGCGAGGGCACTGAAAAAGTGGCTATTTATCAAAAGAGGTTGTTTTCAAAATTGAAAACAACCTCTTTTTCGTTGGCGTATTCGGGTAGGTTGGTAGAGAGTGATTTCGTACAGACGATTCTCAGCGCCTCCATTTTATCTGTAAAAGTACCCTTTTGATTTTAAAGGACTTTTTCAGTGCCCTCGGCGAGCGCTTCGGGGACTTTTATGAGAAACCTGATACAGCTTAAACTATGCTTTGGTGAAAATTTTCCACTAGTAGTCTTTCCATTTCTATCACATTCAAATTTGAATGTAAAAAAGGAGGGAGGCAGGTCAAAATAACTGCTCTCAAGTTTATACCTTCAATTATACCCTGTTGCGTAATAATTAATGTGCGGGCAAAGCGATGTCGTTTAAGAAAAATCAGATATATGCTTAGGTGGTCATTCTCGTAAAGTCAGTCCTGCAGTACGTTTTAAAATGTAAGGGTATTGCTTTAATCGTATCCCGAATAATTTAAAGAAAAGCGTTTTAAGCTATTATTGAATCTCTTCCGGGGCTTCTAAATACCTGGAAGGTATAGTGTTGCATTCTGCTTCAAACATCTTTACAAAATACTTCTGGCTTTTGAAAGCCTACTTTATAGCAGATTTGCGAGATCGTTAAATTCCCAGTTTCAAGAAGTTGAACAGCGCACTACAATCTCGTTGATCTAACCAATTCATTAGGGCTTTTGCCTGTCATCGACAGTTTTTTTTGTATGGGGTATACCTGCTTACAAAAACGTCGTTACTTAGCTCCTCAACATTCCGCCTGAATCAGGTGGTCAATATCAGCGGAATATACACGTCATTGTTTCCGCTGAAAACCGCCCTGTCGCCGGTTGAACGGTTACAACCTCTTACCATATTATTTTTTATCGCAAACTAAGAACACCACACCTCTTGCGGGTACATTAACCGTTATTCCGCCGCTGGTTCCTGATGAGTTTGCAGCAAGCGTAGCATAACCAGCCGGACCACCAACATCGCCGGCCGGGCCGTTGTTGTTAACAGTAACTTTGCCGGAGTATGATCCATTATCTGTACCACCTTTTAAGCTATAGTAGTAGTAACTTGAACCGGTATAGTAATTTTTGAAATTGATACTAACTATCTGGTCGGTGCCACTTTTATTCACCAGTGTAACACCGGCTTCGCCCGATGTGAATGAAGATGCATAACTAACAATATCGGTACTGCCCGTAACTGTTGAACTGATCATCCTGTCGCCAAAGTATTTTTGAAAATAATACAGGTAGTAGAATGCAGGCCGCGGGGTAAAGTTTGCAGTGCCATCCTGTTTGAAAGTAAATAAACCATGATCGTTACCATCGCTGCCTCCATTAGCCAAATCCCAGCGGCAGGCCATGCTTACCTGGTTTTTAATTAACTCGCCCAGTACCAAAACAGCATGTACTCCATTCACGTAAGACACCTGCTGTCTTGAACCCGAAGCAAATATATTCCACTCGTCCATCGCAATGGGCTTTTGAGTGACACCAGCCTTTTGAACGGAATTATTAACCCAACTTAACATCGAAGCTGTAACTGCCGATGGTGTTGCCAGGATAACGTCGGGCGTTGAATTTTGATTAAAAGGCGTATAATAATTATGCACCACAAAAAAATCGGGCGATGAGCCGGCAGCAGATAATACGCCCGAATTCCAGTTTTGCACCCCTACCGAATTGTTTTGGTCATCTCCGTCGGTAAGTACAATACCTATTTTAATGGTGGTGCCTATATCGCTGGCAGCTTTACGCATCGAATCGGCAAAAATCTTAAAATGGGTTCCGTATAGCTGTCCTGTCAAAATTTCGGGCTGGCCATCCTTATTCTTTGATACATCAATGCGATACCCGGCTTCCCAGTTGCCAAAATTTTCGTTGCCAACCTCCCATAATTGGGTTCGCCCTTTATCATTCCTAACCCATTGGGCGGCGTAATGCGCGGCAGTTTCAACCGGGTTATCGCTTAACCCATAACGGGCGTACCCATAATTTACGGTGATTATATCGGTGCTATTGGTTTTTTGTAACAGCGAATAGTAATTGCTAAGACTTATCGACCAGCTATCGGCTACCATACCACTCCAATACCCACTGGTAGGATCGGCACTGCCATCGGCCTTTAATAGTTGGGCAGGCACATCTGCAGGTTTACCGCCCGCAGGCAGATCATAAAAATAAACATCAGATAAACTGCCCCCCGGCGCCCTGATAATATTAGGCGATAGATTAGTAATGTTTTTTACCAGGCCGGCATCAGTATATTGACCGGTAAATGGATTCATATTATTGCCAAACAAGTTTTTTGAAACTTTTGACACCACTTGTGCAAAATCCGCGGTTACAGTTATTGAAGATGCGGTTGGCTTAGCCACATTTTGCGTAGCCGGCTTTGTAAATGTTTTAGCTTGCCAGCTATCTAAAAAAAAACCTTGCGAAACCGCGATGCCAGGGTCGGTTGGTGATATAATTGGGCCTGTTGCCCCACCGTTTCCTGTATCAACAGCTGTTGTGTCAGTTTTTTTATCCTTTTTGCATGCCGTTAAAGTTATAAGGGCCAATAATATTGTAAATACACTATTTATTATTACTCTCATTTTCCTGTTTTTTACCATCGCGGTATTTATTGGGCCTTTTTTGTTTGCCTTTAGTTTTGTATAAATTAAGCTACTGATGCTTTTAAGCTAACGTGCGGACCATGCGTAAAGCTTGCAACCATATAGGTTGATCTGAACTCGTTGGGTGTAAATTGTTTTTTGCGTTTAAAAATCCTGTTAAAATTGGATATGTTGTTGAACCCACACTCATAGGCTATCTCGGCTACCGTAGTGGTGGAGTCAATGAGCATCCGCGTGGCATGTCCTAACCTTATTTCGTTTAAGCTATCGGTAAAAGTTTTGCCGGTACGCTTTTTTATAAACCTACTGAACGATGCTTCGGGCATGTGAACAACGCGGGCAACCTCGGCAAGGGAAACCTTGCGGTTGTAGTTGCTATTCATATGCTCAAATACTTTTTCGATACGACGGCTGTTATGGTAAAATTTCTGGTTAATAAAGCTCGGATCCGACAGGGTTTTCATATCTGCCGAAGTTGAGAGTTCGTGCAATATGGATAGCAATTCTAAAACCGATGTAAAGCCGCTTTGCTTATTCAGCGCCAGGAGCCGGTTTTTAACCGCCAGAATTGTTTTGGGCGAGAAAAGAACCCCCAGCGGCGCACGCTGCAGCATTCCCTTTAAAAAACTAAGCTGGTTACGCTGTAAAAACTTCTCGTCAAAAAGGTCTTTATGAAACTGGATAACAATCTCGGTTATCTGCTGGCTTTTGCACTCGTTGGTAAACCAGCCATGATAAAGGCCGGGGCCTACCATTACCAGTTCCAAATCGTCAATTACATCTATATGTCCGCCAACAACGCGTTTGGCCCCTTTAGCGTTTAAAACCAAATGAAGCTCATAATCGTCATGGTAATGAAGCTGGCCTTCAAAATTATTATCAACCTTCGCAAAAACAGTAAAGCAATCGCCTGCTGTCAGCGGGGTATTTTCGCGCATTACATTGCTTGTCGTCATAAAATAATCTGTATCACAAAATTCAAAAACAAGTTAGTTAGGCTAAGTAGCTATATAAGATGGTTACTTTATGGCAGGCTGTTCAATTAGCTCTTTAGCTGCAACATCATCTGCTATCATGGTACCCGAGGCGTTACCCATCGCAATCAAAACTTTAAAACTTACGGCCCTTTGGGGTATTTTAATCACTTTGGTGTAAAGCGTCCATTGCTGGTCGCCGGTTAGGCGGGCAATATTGTCGCCGCCATTTATTTCTTTATCATTGCTATCCAAAAAAGCAACGCTAAACAGGGCTCCTTCCCAATCATTTTTGCCTTTAACAACATTTAAGGTTTTTAGCCAGGCGCTAAATTCAATGGCTGTAGCTTTTTTAGGAATCCGGACGGTTTGGTCAATACCCACCCACTTATCGGTATTGGTGGTTACAATGGCGCAGCTGTTTTTGCCGCTTTTAATATTCCATGGGGTAACCTGCCCGCCACCATTATTCCAGCCGTAAAAATCATCTTCAAAGCCGCCGTTGGTTAACAGATTTTTTTGCGCGTTGGCTTTTAACATCAGCAATATCAAACCCATGCTGAATATTATTTTAATCGCTTTCATCAGTCAAATGAATTTAAAATATCGTCGCCAGGTTTATCCTGGCGACGATATTGATTAAGCCTGTTATTTTACATCTACAAGGCCAACATCATCCATACTGAAAGTAGATGAGTTGCCGCTGAATTCCTGGAAAACCAGGGCGGTGATACTTGAAGGTACCGGATTACCAGCGTCGGCCCAGTTAGCAATTGGAATTTGATAATCAGTCCATTTGCCTTCTGTCAGCGTTATCTGCACAGCGGTGTTAAAATTGTAATTGAGTACCAGGTGTATATTTTTACCTGTAGTGCCCTTGCCGCCAAATATTGAAAACTTAAGAGCAGTATTGGCACCAACACTGTTTCCGCTGCCAGGCTGTATTACATAACCATCGTACCCGCCGGTATAGCTGTACGTCCTGGATTTTGTCCCTCTCCTGAAATTGGTATTATCATCTTTCGGTCCGCCACCCCAGCCATAATCGCTCCAGCCGTTTTCGTACCCGTCTTCAAAAATTGCTGTGTTGAAACCAAATATTGAATTGGTTTGTTTGGCCGACGAAACGTTGTTGGATAATAAGCTTGTGCCCGAAGTTACAACCGGTCCTGTACCTACACCACCGCCTTTAGTAGCTGATGTGGTGACCAATAGATGTGCAGCAGTTACGCCTGATGGCACTTTTATGGTTATTACAGTAGGCGATTTGGTAAGTACCGTAGCCGGTACCGTACCAAATGCCACACTGGTAAGGCCATTGAATGTTGTACCTGTGATGGTGATAACATCGCCGGCGTTGCCTGCAAGCTGGCTAACCGAAGTTATGTCAGGGACAGGCTGTTCAATTATAAAAGGGGTACTAACTTTTCCGTGGGCAGTAACAACAGTAAGTACATTACTTGTGGTGTCGTTGCTAAACGGCACCGTGGCAGGTACTGAAAACTGAAGCGTGGTGTTTGATGAATAAGCTATGTTAAAGTATATAGAAACACCATTAATATAAATAGCTTTAGTTGTGCTTAAATTATCACCTATCACTGCATATAAGGTTCCTATACTCCCGTCGGTTGTAGTTGAGTCAAAAGCAGTAACGGTTTGCGAAGTTTGGGTGCTTTTATAAACCGTGCGTATCCTGGTTATAACCGGAGGGCCATCTCCACCGCTATCATGTTTTTTACAGGAACTGATACTGAATACCACCACGAGCGAAAGTATGCAGTAAGAAAATATCGATTTTAAATTTTTCATAGCTGTATTTATTTAAAAGTGTATGGTACTGCTGGTTCTAATAATTTAGGATCGGCGGTTGTTTCATTTATTGGTATAGGCAATAAAAAGTCGGTGCTTTTTGGTGTAACCGCGCTGTGGTAAACAGTTTTGCGGTCATTGGCATAAGTGCCTCGTTCCTGCTGGCTTATAAATTGAGTAGCAAGCGGGTGCGAGTTATTCAATATACCATTCCATCCATCAATGCGGCAAAGGTCAAACCAGTAGTCGTTTTCGATAGCAAATTCATGCCTTCTTTCAGTTAAAATATCATCCTGGATAATAGTTTTAGTAACAGCATTGTTAAACGTGGCATCATAATTAGGATTAGGAACTACGTGATTACGTTTTATTACCGTTAATGGCGCTAGATTTGCCCTTTTCCTGATTGTATTAATATAAGCCAGCGCCTGCGCATCTGTCGAGGTAGAGTTTTTGCCAACAATTGCTTCTGCTGCAATTAAATAAACTTCGGCATAACGCATTAAATAAGTGTTATTTGCCGCAGATTGCGACGCGCCAACACCGCCATTGTCTGCAGGTGTACCAACCACATATTTTTTAATAGCAGCATCAGTACCCTGGGAATTAATATTATCAGGCACGGTGTAACCTCCGGCCGCTGCCGTAATTTCGGGGTAAAAATCCTTGGCTTGCATAATAGTAGCATGCAGGCGTAAATCGCCCCCTTCGTAAGAGTTTTGTAAGTCGATAGTGGGGCCTAATACGCTATAGCCATCACCCGTGCCTGTAATAATACCACTTGCCGCAAAAAAAGCCTGAGCCGGGTTTCCGTGACCATAAGATGCACCGCCAGCCCATTGTATCTGGCAAATGCTTTCTTCGTTGTTATTATTGGCTGTTTTAAACAGATCGTTGTAAGTTTTATTAGGCAGATCTATCCCATATAATTTAAACTCTCCGCTGTTGATTACTTTTTGTGCCTCTGCAAGCGCATTAGGATAATCCTGCATATACAGGTATAATTTGGCCAGCATAGCCGAAGCTGAACCACTTGACACATGGCCTTGAGTGATAGCTCCTGTCCTGATCATCTTGGTACAATTTGCTTCAGCAAATTTCATATCCTTAACCATCAAGGTGTATATGTCTTCTATCCTGTTGCTATTTACCTGGAAATTGGTCAAAAAGTTACTGGCATCCTCAATAATAGGCACGGCTCCCCATAACCTCACAATATGAAAATAAGCCATGGCACGCATAAAATGTGCTTCGCCCAAAGCATTGTTTAAGACAGCTGGGGTTACGCCCGCGCCTGCTCTTGGGGGCATTAAATTGATCAGGGCATTAGCTTGCGCCACAACTGTCCATAATGATGACCACGCGGCATCATTTTGCGAATTGAGGTTGGTAACGGCGCCGTTCAGGTTACCAAAATCGGTAACATCTGATGAATAGCTGCGGCCGTTACCGCCGGTCATCTCGCATACTGCCCAGCCCGGTTTGGCGCAATAATTAAACCAGGGAGAATTATAAAGATTAAGTGTGCTTGATGCTACCTGGGCATCGGTTTTATAAAAATTGTCAATAGCTATCGCATTTTCAGGCGGCCTGTTGAAGAAATCTTTTTTACAGCCTGTCATGGTAACAAAACCAATAACCGTTGCGCTGATTATATATTTAATATTTGCTTTCATTTTAAATCTTTTATGGTCAAATTAAAATTCCGCGTTTATTCCAAAAGAAATAACCCTTGGCGAAGGATATCTTCCCAAATCCACATTGGTTAAAAACACGTTTTGGTTTTGCTGGCCAACTTCGGGGTCAAGGCCTTTATAACCTGTTATTACGAACAGGTTTTGTGCACTGCAATACACTTTTAAACCGCTAAGTGCAATACGTTTAGCCCAAGCTGCCGGTACATTATATCCTAAACGTACATTTTGAAACCTTAAAAAAGATGCGCTTTGCAAAAACCTGGTTGACATGTTGAGGTTTGGGTTAACGCCGCCCTTTGGAGCAGGAATAGTGGAATTAGGGTTAGATGGGCTCCAGTAATTTGCAGCTTCGGCAAGTTGATTGGTGTATAACCCATTCAGGCCTTCTATAGTGTAATCCAGGTAATTCAGCACTTTGCCACCATAAGATCCATAAAGGAATATAGACAGATCAATACCTTTATAACTGAAATTATTGGTAAAACCATAAGTAAAGGTTGGGTTAGGATTACCGATAGCACTCATATCGCTTGCATCAATCTTGCCATCATGATTGGTATCAACATATTGTATATCACCTAAAGTTGTTGCACCAGGGGCACCCAGCGTAGTGCTTGTTGGCTGGCCAAATTGTATTGGCGCATTTTGCAACTGGTCTTCAGTTTTAAATATTCCTTTAACGGTGTATCCGTAAAACTCGCCTATAGGGCCGCCAACTTGCGTACGTGTAACCGGGATCTGCAAAAAGCCCGAGGTAACGCTGGCATTAATTATACTATTGTTGTAGGTAGAAACAACTTTGTTAACGTAATGGCTAAATGTTACCGTAGTATTCCAGTTGAAATTCTTTGAAACAATGTTTTTTGAATTAATACTGAACTCAATACCCTTATTGCTAACCTCTCCTCCATTTACATAAAGCGGGCTGATCCCGCCAAGATAATTGGGGCCGCCGGTTAAAAACTCGGGTAAGGGTGCCTGGAAAAGGAATTTCTTCGAGGTTTTATTATACCAGTCGACAGTTGCGTTAACCCTGCCGAATAAAGTGAAATCCAAACCTATATCAGTTTGTATAGATGTTTGCCAGGTAAGGTTAGGATTGTTATAATTTGACACATTAAAACCTGTACCTAAGCCTGTGATTGTTGGATTAAGCGCAGAGCCGTATTGGTAGCCCGGTATGTTCTGATTACCTACCTCACCGTAACCAATTCTGAATTTCACATTATCAGCAACGCTTTTAATGCCGGCCATAAATGATTCGTTTGAGATCGTCCAGCCAAGGGCAGCAGATGGGAAATAACCTGTTTGGTGACCTTGTGCAAAGTTTGATGACCTATCCGACCGGATAGTTGCAGTTAGGCTATACCTGTTATCGTAGTCATAAATTGCACGGGCATAAAAGGACTGCAAGGTGTTAGACGACTTGTTTTCGCCAATTGTAGGTATTTTAGCACCCCCGAGGTTAAGTGTCGGTAAGTCGTTACTTAAAAAAGTATTAGTTCCGGCGCTCATGCTGTTGTAGTTGCTTTCATTCAATTCATAACCTGCTGTTGCAGTTATATTATGTTTTTGGGCAAACGTATGATTGTAGGTAATGTACTCCTTCCAGTTCCATCCTAAAGCCTGATCAGTATATTCACTCAAACTTGCTATAGGGTTGCCATATATAAGCGAAGGATTAGTAGGAGATGTTACGGTGTATGATGGGAAGAACAATACACTTTTTGAAAAATTATCATAGCCGCCAATTTCCGATCTTAACGTCAGATTTTTCAAAAAACGGATGTCGGCGTAAAAATTCGCATTTATTTGGCTCCGCACCAGGTTATTGGTATTTAAGGATGCCAATGCAACTGGGCTTATAAAAACACTGCTACCGTATGATGCGGGGGCAACAGTATAACTGCCATCCGGATTGCTGGCCGCCTGATCGGGAGCATTCAACAATGCCTGGTAAACGATACCACCGTTATCACTCGCACCTATATTTTGGTCGGTACGGTTTAATGTCATATTTGAACCAAGTTTAAACCAATCCTTCAATTTTCCCTCAACGTTTGTACGGAAAGAGTAGCGTTTGAAGTTTGACGCTATGATGGTACCGTTTTGTTTAAGGAAGCCGCCTGAAATATAGTAATTTACGTTTTCGTTACCACCGTTCATCGAAAGGTTATGGCTTTGCATTGGCGCGGTTCTGAACACCTCTTTTTGCCAATCGGTACCCGGACCAAGTACGGTGGGATCTGCAAACTCGCCCCTGCGGCCTATGCCGGTAATATCGGCTATCGCGTTTTGTATAGCGGCGTATTGAGGTAGGTTCATCATTTTAAGGAAATGTCCTTGCTGCTGAATGCCGTAATAACCATCGTAATTTAAATGAGCCGAACTGTTTTTACCCTTTTTTGTGGTAATAATGATAACACCATTTGAGCCACGGCTACCGTATATAGCTGTAGCGGATGCATCTTTCAAAATATCAATAGATGCAATATCATTTGGGTTAATATAGCTTAGAGGGCTAACTGTATTTTCGCCATTATTTTGATTTTGGGTGGTATAGGCAGAACCATCAATGTATACACCGTCAACTACATATAAAGGCTCATTTGAACCCGAAAGAGATGTTATCCCCCTGATGTGCACAGAGGCCGAACTACCCGGCGCGCCTGTACCGTTGGTAACGGTAACACCTGCGGCTTTACCCTGTAGCAATTGGTCGACGCTTGTTTGTGGGATATTCTGAATATCCTTGGCGGTTACCGATGATATGGCGCCATTTACGTCCTGGCGCTTTTGCTGGCCGTAACCAATTACTACCACATCGGTTAATGCGGTAGACATGTTGACTAATACAACATTAATAATAATTTTTTTGCCTATCACAACGTCTTGCGGTTTCATCCCGATAAACGAGAAAGTAAGTTCGGTACCGCCACTGGGTACGCTGATGCTGTAATTACCATCCTTATCTGTTATAGCCGAAGCCTGGCTATTTTTTACCCTGACAGAAGCCCCGGGCAAGGTTATGCCTTTGTCGTCTGTTACTGTTCCTTTGATTACTGTCGCCAGGTTTTGCGCCCCTGCCCGGAAGCATACAAAAAGAGACAAAAACAGCAATGCCATTCGTAGAATTTTTCGCATAATTGATTTACTTAGTTTATTTGGTTTTTATTTGATTTATTGGTTCTGTTACTATGATTGCCATCATCTTTTTTTAACACGTGCAGAGTTATTAATGAAAATCATCAATGTTTATGCGCCTGTTGTTCCCATCAATAAATGACAAACAATTGCTTTAATAAAATTGGTTATATACGCTTATCAGGTTTATACTAAACTGGGCAATATTATTGCCGGGCATTAATACATGTTTATAATGAGGGTAAAATTATATGCGAAACCAAACCCGGTTGTGGATAAATAGGGGTACAAATGTCAACCTTGTATATGATATTGATTATCAATTATTTAATTGATTAAACTAAAGATATTTATTGAAAATTGACGTGCAGAAGTTACAAATGTATCCCCATAAACGATTTAGCATTACATTTTGAACTGAAAAAATAGTATCACTTTAACGAGGTCAACAGGCTATTTTACGGGGCTTTCGGGATGACGCTTTGTTGCTGATGCGTAAAAAAAGTGTTACATTTTGACACGCGGTATCGCCTTTGAAAAGGTTTATGATTTGATTGTTTGAACTCACTTAGGGGCGATAATTAAAAAAGAGGGTTATTACGAGGCACGATCAGTTAAACCGGAAGAAATTGGGATGAGATGTTAATTTTAGAGCCTCACAACAACCATGGCATTGCACGGAGCAATCCCCGACATGCTAAGTCCCACATAGTTTGGGATTGCTTCGTGCCTCGCAATGACGGTAGTTTTGGACATTGGTTTAACTATATTTCGTTGCTCGTCATCCCCATTTTTTTCAGGATCATCCTGATGGATCCTCGACATATTAAAAACATGTCATTATAAGGCTTACACCACGCTAAGATTCTATCTCTTCAGCAGCCTCAGCGTACTTTGAAGGGATGGTATTGTACTCGGCTTTAAACATCTTTACAAAATATTTCTGGCTTTTGAAGCCTACTTTATGGCAAATCTGCGAGATGGTTAAATGGCCGGTTTCCAATAGCTGGGCGGCGCGTTTCAACCTCATCGACCGAACCAACTCGTTGGGGGTTTTGCCCGTCATGGCCAGGATTTTCTTGTATAGGGTATATCTGCTTACAAAAACTTCGTTGCTCAATTCCTCGACCGAGAAATTGGGGTTGGAGATATTACTATCAATCAAAATTAGTACCTTTTTCATAAACTGCTCGTCCGGCGAATCGATATGCATTTCAGTAGGGCTTACCTCTACCTGTTTGGTATAGGTTTTACGCATGCTTTCCTGCTGGCTCAGTATATTCCTGATTTTTGATTGTAGTATCTCGAAGTTAAAAGGCTTGGTAAGGTAATCTGTTGCACCGGTTTCTAATCCCTTTAATTGCTGGTCTTCGCCTGTTAAGGCCGTTAATAGTATTACCGGGATGTGCGAGGTTCGTTTATCATTTTTTATTTTTAAACAAAGGTCGATACCGTTCATCTCGGGCATGCTGATATCGCTTACAATCAGGTTAGGGTGTTGCGCCAGGGCCTTTTGCCAGCCCTTTTTTCCGTTTTCGGCCTCAATCACGTTGAATGCCGACTTTAAATTGTCTTTAATGTAAAACCTGAAATCGTCATTGTCTTCAACCAATAACACTGTTGGCCTTTTGCTATCCCTGTTGTCTTTTAGGGAGTCGATTTTGGGCAAACTATATAACGGAGAAAGTTCAGTGGAATGTTCAAACGGCATCATCGTATCTGTTAAAACACTGATATCCAATTGCACCAGCGGCAATAATACCGTAAAGCAACTGCCTTGGTTAAATTCGCTCTCAACATATATCTCCCCCTCGTGCAGCTTAACAAATTCTTTGGTTATAGATAGGCCTATGCCGCTGCCCTGGTTAAGCATTGATCCGGGTAGGTCGTTCTGAAAAAAGGGATCGAAGATCCGGTTCAGCTTATCGGCAGCAATGCCGATACCTGTGTCAATAACCCTTATTTCTAACAAATGCTCACCAGTATCCTTTTTATCAATCAGGTTAATTAAAACGCTTACCTGCCCTCCCTCATGGGTAAACTTATAGGCATTTGAGAGCAAATTGAACATGATCCGCTCTATTTTATCATGGTCAAAGCTTGTGTAGTAGGTATCTATTTCTGAATCGAAAATAAAACGGATACTTTTTTGATCGGCCACATCGGTAAATGCAAGCGAAAGGTCTTTTATAAAGCCAATAATGTCGCCGTTCATCTTATGCAGTTTTAATTCCTGGTACTCCATCTTCCTGAAATCAAGCAATTGATTTACCAGGTTTAGCAGGCGTTTGGCATTACGGTTTACCAGCATCAGCTGCCGTTGCACTTCAGGTTCGGCAATTTGTTTCAGGATCTTGTCCACCGGGGCCATAATAAGCGATAGGGGCGTGCGGAACTCATGGCTTACGTTGGTGAAAAATTTAATCTTCATTAAATCCAGCTCGTGCATCCGCTGCGCCTCTTCCCGCTCCTTCTCGATAGAAAATTGCGTACGTATTTTTTGGATGCCTCTTCTTCTTAGATATAACAATGAGCCTACCGCCAATAATGTATATAAGATGTAAGCCCAGGTGGTTTTCCAAAATGGCGGCGATATATTGATATTTAACGTAAGTTCCTTCCCGTTCCAGCTTTCGTTGTTGCCAGCGCGAACTCTGAACACATAGTCGCCCGGGTCCAGGTTGGTATAAGTGGCTTTGCGAACCTTGTTATCGGCGTTTATCCACCGCTTATCAAATCCATCCATTCGGTATTGGTAATTTATTTTATTGGGGTTAAAATAATTAAGAGCCGCAAATTCTATAGCAAAAACGTTGTCATTATATTTTAGCTTAAGGTCTTTTAAATCCACGATAGACTGCGTTAATATTACCGAACCGTTCACCTTATCACCAACCTTTACCGACTGGTTAAAGATTTGCAAATCGGTAAAGACCAAATTTGGCGGATTGGTGTTATTTAGGATATTTGAAGTTTTGAAAATATTAAACCCATTGCCGCCTCCAAACAGCAGCTCCCTTGTCTTGGTTTTGTACGATGAGTTTTCGGTAAACTCCCGCCCTTGTAGCCCTTCTGTTTCGTTATAGTTAACAAAACGAAACTTGAGCTTGCCTGCCGAACGATCGATAAAAATGCTTGATAAACCATTAGGAGTACTTACCCATATATTATTACGGCTAAACTCCTGCATATCAATCACTGTATTATCGGGCAAGCCATCAAGCTTATTAATATTGGTGAATTTTCCGGTTTTATAATCAAATATGCTGATGCCTTCGCGGGTGCTTATCCAAATCAGGCCATCTTTGTCTTCCAGTATATTATTGGTGTTGTTGTTAATGAGGCTGTTGGGGTCCTTTTCGTCATGTAAGTAATGCAAAAACTGGTGATCTTTTTTTACTAAAAGATCTAAGCCGTAGGCCGTAACAATCCATAAATTTTTACGCCTGTCTTCAATAACCGAACTGATGTAATTGGAGTGGATGGAACTTTTGTTCATGTCTCCGTCAAACCGGTATGCGGCAACCACATTCCTGTTTTTATCAAGCACATTTAAACCAGCCGATAAGGTACCCACCAACAAGTTATGGTCGCTATCCTCAGTTATGGCGCAAACCCTGTCTTCAGATATGCTGTTTGCGTTGGCATCGCTATGCCTGTAATGCTTAAATACCTTGCCATCAAAGCAATCAAGGCCGCCATAGTACGTGCCTATCCACAGCTTTTGTTCGTGATCAATAAATAGCTTTACTACAACATTATTGGTAAGGCTGTTTTTATCGGCAGCGTTGTGCAGGTATTGTTTAAAGCTACCTGTCTTCCTGTCCCAGTAAATCAGCCCTCCGCCGTTGGTGCCTATCCATATATTGCCCAGTTTATCTTCAGCAAAACTATTTACGTCGCTAAATGGCAGGCTGCTTTTATCCGACAGGTGATGCGTGTAGCTGGCAAATTTTATAATGTTTTGGTGATAATAACTTATCCCCCGCTTATAACTGCCGCACCAGATAATGCCTATATCATCCACATAAACACAGGTGATGCTGTTTTGACCTACCGTTTTATCATCATCTTCCCGATTAAGCAGGTATTGCGTTGTAAAATCCTGTTTGTTAAGTATGTTAATCCCCCCATGATCTGTGGCAATCCAAATCCTGTTTTTATCGTCCTGGATAACATCAGATATGACATCGGTATTTATACTGCCCGTCGCTTTTAAAATATGTTTAATTACTTTGGTTTTGGGGCTAATGAAAAATACACCCTTTGAATAACTGGGCACAAAGGCCCAGATATCATCCTGCTTATCAATAAAAATTTTATAAGTGGTACTTAATGCCGCCGGCAGTTGCTCAAGTTTCAATCGGTAATTAACCTTATAACTCTTAGGATCCAGCCGCTCCAATACGCCGGCGCTTGATATGAGCCATATATTTCCTTTTGAATCAACCGACAGATCGGTAACCAGGTTTGAATAAATAGATGTGTTATCACCTTGTTTATGAAGCAGGTTAATAGTTTCTTTTGTTACAGGGTCATACTTAAAGAGCCCCTGTGTTTTGTGATGCTCCAAAAACCAGAAATTGCCTAATCTGTCTTTTTTTATGGCTAAAATGTAGGTGTCGTATACCTTAATTTTGTACATGAAATCCTTCAGGTTTTTGCTGAACTTTTCGGTAGCGGGGTCATAAATATTAAAGCCCGTACGGGTTTCTATCCACAGCTTATTTTCGGGCCCTGGGTTTATGCTTACAATGTAATCATCATCTAACGTAGTAGTATCGCCGGCAACATGCTTAAAAGTTTTAAAACTGTAACCATCATACTTATTTAAGCCCGATAGGGTACCAAACCACATAAAACCCTTGTTATCCTTATAAATACAGTTTACCTGGTTGTGGGAGAGGCCTGCATTAATATCGAGATGGGAAAACCGAAACTGGTTATTTTGCGCGTTTACATAATTTAATGTAAACTTCATTAACAGGAGTGAAAATAAAGCCCTGAGCTTCATGGTGGTATTCGGCGTAAATATTGGTTTATGATTGCTGGTAAATAATCTTAAAGATATCATTAATAAATCCCTAAAAAGAAATTTAATTGTTTAAAATACAATTTATTAGCAATGCAGGTTCTGTTATTTAACCGCATTTTAGGAAACTAAACTTGGGCGGTTTGGGAAAAGAGTATTAGGAAATAGGCCAGAGATGGTAATAGTACCAACGACATTGAAAAACAGGGTAAATTGCTTCAACATGTTTACCGGTCACAAAAACTTCGTTTTAGACGTACTTCCTTTACCATTTAGGCACTCACCGAATTCGCCCCTTTTTTGTTGCGAATTGGTGCATAAAATGCTATTTTGATAAAAAAAATGCAATTTTTTGATTTTTAGGTTTTTAGAATCTTTCGATATTGTTTTTAGTAGCCCGATGTGTAATCCCCGGTTGGGGGGAAATTCAAACAAGTACTTCAAATTGTGAGGGGGGACCTTACGCCGCAATTTTTCATTATTCCAGACCCAATCGGAGAGGGCTCTTTGTAATTGTTCGTGAAATTTCCCGGCATAATACATTCCACAAAATGATGAATACATTTTAAAATACTAATATTTTTAGCATAAATTTGTAAGCATAATTGAGGGACTATGGCTGATCAGGTTTTAACAGCGGATAACAGGACGGTAATTGCGGACACCGATTCCGATCTTCGGATATCAGTGAATGACCGGAAAGAAGTAAAAATAGCGGAAGGAACCGCTTATTGTTTGGCAACGCTTTATCGTATCAAGGGCGGATTTATCTCCGATAAAGTTTACGTTTTCCAGGCAGTTGAGGTTGATCTCGTAACTTTAAAAAATGCGGTAGATTTCTTTTTTACCACTTTACTGGAAACGGAATTGTATGTGAAACAGGTGCCACAGGATCCAGCTTTATTTCCACAGGAGGCTGCCAGAATATACGGAACTGTTATTTTAGCGGCATGAACGAGACTTTTGTCATACGGGTTGCTTTTCAAGGCACGGAGCACGAGTTTAAAGCGCGCTTTGAGCGTTGGGGCTATACCCACCGGATTGCCGTATTGATTGATGAGACGACCTTTACTTTTGAGCCGGATGAAGAAGGCGGTTATCGGGCGCTGGCCGAAGGACCGGCAGCTACGGTCAATACAGGCCTGTTACAGGTTGTAGCTGAAAAGTTGGCCAAACTCCGTGACTGACACCGTCGGGCTGTAAACAGGATTCACAATTGAAGGGTAATTCATCTTAATACGATGCTATGAAAACAGCAAATGGTTTGACCTTATTAGGTCGTCTTTTAGACAAAGTATGCGCTGCTGATCTGCTTCACCGTGAACATCGGTTGGTTTTAGGTGCCCGTATAGATCATTTGTTTGCTGAAACCGGCTTGAACCGTTTGCAATTCGGCGACCGTATACGGGTGGAAATGAACGAACTGCTGGCCTGGTTGTCCGATACCCGCGACCTGACCCTGGAAACATTGACCGAGATCTGCGGGCTGTTCCACATCAGCATTGGTGACCTGGTAACTGAGCAGCCTTAGCTATGCATATTGGCGAGTTGCTCGACCAGTTCTTTAATATCTCCTTTGATCCGTTGATAATTCATTTGGATCTCGGTATTGGAAATCTTTCTGGCGTCAGGGATGGCCCGGTAGGTGCGTTCCTCCAGCGAAATGGCTTCGTGGTCATTTTGGATCTGACAATGAAAGGCTTTGAGGTCGATCTTGTTGGTGGGGTCATCAGCGACCATGCCGACAAATTCACCCGACGATAAACCTGCTATTTTGGAAGCGGGGATGGCATAATCTAATTGCGTCGACCGGCTCACCGAAGTGTCTGTGGCATTAATGGAGATACTTTCTTTAACCTGGTTGATCTTGCCAAATCTTTCCGAAAGTTGTTTGGCGGTATCACCGGTGACTTGGCCGCAAACAATATTGCCGACAATATTCATGATGACCTCTGCTTGTTCGCGGCCGTAGTCTTTTTTGAGCTGGCTATAATCTTGTACCGCCAAAGTCACCGCCACTTTATTTGACCTTGCAGTCGCGATCAGGTTATCGATACCGTTGAAATAGATGGTCGGGAACTCATCGAAGATCAGGCTGCATTTCTGCTGATTTTTTCTATTCACGAGTTTATTGATTCGGTTAATGTACAGCGACAATACCGCGCCATAGACCTGCGATTTCTGCGGGTTGTTCGCCAGACAAACGATCTTCGGGTCGTCCGGATTATTAATGTCCAACGAAAAATCATTACCGCTAAGCACATAATACAATTGCGGTGATGATAGCCGGGCCAAACTGATCTTGGCGCTGGCGATCTGTCCCTCCAACTGCTCGTAAGCTTCATTCTTCCAGGCCGAGATAAAGGGATTGATCAATACTTCTATTTCGGGTTGGCTCTGTAGCACTCCGAACAAGTGTTTGTATTCTACTAAGGATAACTCAATGACGTGCGGTAAAGTGCAATATTTACCGCCCTGGTATTTTTTAAGGAACCACATCAGCGCCGTAACGAAATTGATCGGTGATTCGACAAAAAAGTCACCCTGCTTCTTGATCCATTCCCGGTTCAAACCCAGCATGACCGTCCGGCTGGACTCTATGGCATCCGTAATATCCAGCATGGTATCCGGTTCCAGGGGATTGCTGCGGTGCATGATATTTTCAAAGTTAATCACATAAAATGAGCGGCCACCGTGTTGGCGTAACGCGTTATAAGCGATGCGGGACAAATCATCATACTTAAAGTCATAGATCAGCATACTAAAGCCCTTTTTGATATGCTGGGTGATGAGGTGCCGGATCACGAAATAGGATTTACCGGCACCAGGGCTGCCGCCGACCAATGTACCCCTGAACGGGTTAATGATATTGATCCAACTGTCCCGCTCTTTGCTTTTCAATTTGTATTTGGCCGGCAGATTGATGGAGTACTCGTTTTCGAGCAGCCTTTCTTCCTGTGGGAACGTTTCGTTCTCCTTATTGAAAATATCCCCGCCCAATTTGACTTTTAGCATCCGGAACAATAACCCGCCGCCCGTCATAAATAAGAGGTAACCAAATGCGGTGGCTCCGATATAAAGCCATGGCCAGCGGAGTAGATAGCTGCTGAAAAAATAAATAAGCAAGCCGGTCAGGCAATAGGTAACAATAGTTTTGGGCCTGATTTTTTCATCACGCTTGCCTTTGCTGCCGACCAGCGATACTATGAGCAATAACAACGCGCTAGCTTTGGCAATAAATGCTGTTTTGAATACGGCCATTTTGGATAGCGGCACCAGGATATGGTCGACGACCTTATGCGTTAATTTCAGTTCCTGAAATGCTGAATAACAGGATAGGTAAAAATGAATGATCAGTATGGCGATGCTTAGTAGCCTGGTAAAATCAATGATCTTGCGCAATGCCTGTTCGTTTTCTCCGGTTTGCATAGTTTTAGAGATTAAGTCCTTTACGTTTTTTGCGTTTGAATTTATTTAGCGCCGCCAGGTCTTCGCGCTCAGCGGCAAACAACACATCGATCAGTTCGTCGCCTGCGGATGTCTGGCTGGACTCATTGCTCTGCTGAGCTTCATGTTGATATGGGAATTTAGGTTTAACGGAATCGGGTAATAATAGTGCGCTGAGTTGATTGGCACTATACGCCTTACCTAAATCGCTGCCGTTGAATACCGCCTTGTTTTTCTGGTCGATAAAAGTTACGCCGTAGATACGCCCTTCCTCATTTTTACGAAGTATACACTGAACACCTTGTTCCCGCAACGCTTTTTGAAAATCACGCTGAATCAGCGGTTTAGTTAATGTCGTTGCCAGTATCTTGATGAGGTCGTCTTTAAAGGGCTTGCGCAGTTGCGCGTTGAGCCTGAATTTTTCCTCCAGTGTTTTCAGCGTCGGTTTACCATAGATCGTGCTGGCTTTGACCGGCACACCGATTTTGTTGCCCTGTTTATCCAGTATCCAATAAACTAATCCTGCATGCGCATACATGCGGGAATCTTTGCTGCCCCGACCTGCCTGGATGTTATATTGCCCGAGAACGGCATTGAGTTCGGGAACACTGGTGAACTTATAAGCCCTTAAGACGTAAGCCAGGATATTGGTGATCGTACGTTTGGTTTCAGTTTTGCCATATTCGGCAGCTGAAACATCAGCTTTCAGATCAGGCTTTGGTTTGGCCTGCTCTTCGGCCCGGATCAGCTCATATTTGACCTCGATGGCCCTGCGCGTTTTTTCCGATTCGTTCTGTCCCAGGTAATGCAGGCTGATGCGGTGGCCGTCGCTTTTGATATTGGTGGTCACGATATGACAATGCGGGTGCCCGGCATCCATGTGCCGGTAAACCAAATAGGGCTGGTTTTCAAAGCCGATCCCCTGCATATAATCTCTGGCAATCGCCTGCAGCTTTCCCGCGGGCAGCGCTTCACCATTAGCGAAGTTCAGCGAGATATGTACGGTGTTGGTTTTAGTACGTTCATTTCTTTCAGCGAGATCGGTCAGCCGCAGGAGTTTATCATAGAAGCTGAGGTCGGCCGGGTCTTTGATATAGCCCGCCGCATCGATCAGTTCGGCTTTATGCTGTTTTACTTTGTTCTCGTTATAGTTCAGCGCACCCATCAGGCTTTTACCGCTTTTAATTTTTGCGACCATAGATCCGCGTATTGGTTCATTCTTTCTTTGATCTGATTGATGGCCGGCTCGACCTGGCTATGAATGGTATGGAGCAGGCCGGCCCATAGCCGTCCGTCCGCATTGCCGTGCGCCGCATTGATCTGGTAAACAGCCTGGTTCAGGTTATTACCGATCGCATTCAGTTCGCGCCGCAGCAGGACGAGTTCTTCCAGCACCTCATCCATCGCTTTGTCCCGGTAATTGACGGTGACGGGTTTTTCCAAAAGCACGCTGCGCATATATTCGCTTAACTTGCGGAAGCGCGTCTTTTTGAACCGTGTTTCGAGCAATTGGTACTCTTCCGGTTTAAACCGCAGGTTCTTCCAGCGGATGCGTTTATCTTCCTGTTTATCCATTGTTTCCTGTTTTAAAAAGCCGACTCCGGAGGCTTTTTGCCTGGACCGTGGCCGACTGCGGAGGCCGGGGCAAGATTCAATTGTGACACAATTGTACATCTTGCTAACTGCTGCGAAGCGGGCAGTTTTATCCTGCTGTCAGTCTTTATAGGGCATCTTTTGTTGTTTCTTCCGGCTTCGCCTTATGGCTGAGATAAAGCTCAAGTGCACGGATATTGATATCTTTTAATGAGAGGTCATGCTCCACACCATATGTTTTGATCCGCTTTAACAGGCTCTTGGGTATCCAGTTATTAAACTGTACCTCGGCCACCTTAACATTCGCTATCGTCTTTACAGGCTGGACTTCCTGGATAGGCGTTCTCGGCTTTTCCTGTTTCAATTTGACCGCCAGGCCGCCTAATTTATTTTTATAGTTTTCCATCGCGTCGGGTTCTCTACTTATAGGATTCTATAGGATATCTATCACCTATAGAGTTGTAGAAGTATAGGTTTCTACCTTTTTAGATTGCTATATAGATAGAAAGCTAAAATGTTATAAATGCAGGTCTTTATAATTATAGCATGACAGCTAAATAAAAAGGTGGCGTTAAGCGCTGATCAATTCCACAACTTCTTCCGCCAGCGCGGTGATCTCAGCTTTCGCTTTCCGGTCACTGCTCTGCAAAATCCCGGAGGTCATGGTTGAGCGCGCGATACTCACCCGGTCATGGATAACCGTTTTCAATAATTGCACGTCCATGCTTTCGAGTAAGCCGCATACGTCCTGGGTAATACCTGAACGTGGTTTGATCATATTGAGCACAATACCGGCCCTGACGCCCGGCGTGGCGGCTATAGCCTCGCTGATCAGGGCAATGGTCGAGCGGATCGCCATCACATCAAAAAATCCTGCTTTGGTAGGCACCAGGATAAAATCAGAATGACGAAATAGCTCAGGTAAACGATTGGACAGGTAAGGCGGTGTATCGACAATAACCAGGTCATAGGCCAGTTTCTGAATATCGGTAAACTGATCTGCGCCGATGATCGCCAGGTCCGGGAAGTCTGCGCGCATCTGGTATAAACTTCCCTGAAGGTCGGTATCCACAAGCGCCACCGATAACTGATCCTGAAAACATAAAGCCAGGTTAATCGCTAATGTGCTTTTGCCTACGCCACCTTTTTGGTGGGCTATGGTGATGATCTTTGCCATGCTGATAGATTTATATAATTGTTGATTTTTGTAATTATAGAATGACAGTTAAATAGAAGGTCGGACGGTGCCGGCTAACATGTTCTCCCGCAGACGCTTCCTTAGTTTTTGTTCCTGTTCATAGCTAAAGATCCAATCTCCGGCCAGCAACTTCCAGTTGCGGTAGGGCGTACCCTTCGGACTACACCATTGGGCCATTTCATAGAAATCATAGAATGCGCCGGCCTGTCCCGGAAAACCTTTCTGATCGAAATAGATATCGACCAGGCATTTTTGCGGCGGCATCTCTGTGCCGAAACCTTTTTGAGTGATCCCTTCCGGCTGTGGAACGGTTCTGCGTTCAGCAGGTATCCTTTTTGCTTTACGTTTAAATAACATCGTATTGAATTTAAAAGCCGGTCTGCTATTTGCAGAACCGGCTGGTGGTCACTCAGGCGCTTTTGTTGGCCGACATCATAAAGGTGATATCCTCATAATCGTAATAAATGGAGCCGCCGATCTTAGTGAAAGGCAGCACACCGCTATCCCTTAATGATTGCAGGAAGCCGTGAGAAATCCCTAGGAGCTTTTTCACCTCAGCGGACTTGAGCCACTTTTTGCCGGGCGCACCGCTAACGCATTCTTTCATGATACGCTTAACCTCCTGCAGCATATCTTCCTTAAATTCTACGAGGTCACCGAGTGTGAGTATTTGGTTCCGGTTGGGAACCATAGCGGACATCTTTGCCCGTTCTTGTGTTGTTGTATCCATAACATTCTGATTTATCGGGCTTCAAAATTGCGATTAACCGAAATGATAAAATGACAACCTGAGCGGACGTTGTATTATTTAATTATAACAAAATTATTTTTCACCAGGCAGGCGTCTGTAACTCGTAGTTTGAGTGTAACTAAACTGCGTGAAGCAGACTAATAAGGGTGGGGTGCCGCATAAAAGAGGTGTGCAGAGGGATTCAAAAAACCGTTAAGAATAGATCTTGAGGACATGGCTTTTCATCAGGCTTTTTCAAATGCCCAGCCAACAATCTGGTCGATCGCACGCATAACCTCCGTCTGCGCACTTTGAGAACTGATATCGAGGTCACAGAATTGACCGCCGTTGGATTGAATATGCAATACTATATAATAAATTCCACCCACCAGTAGCGCTGCTATAGCCCGGAAATTTACCCGTTTGTCTTTAAAATGTTCATCTGTCATTTCCAACAGACCTTGCCCGGCCGCCTCGCGGGCATTGTGGATGCTTTTCATTAATGCACTGCTGGTAGATATTTCCCATAAAATTAACCTCTGCATCTCTTTTTCATTAAGGAAATAATTGAACTGGTTCTTTAGCAGATTCGCGATAAAAGTCTGCGTAGTGGGCGGCGCTTCCTTCTTTACCTGTTCAAGGAGTTTTTTGGAAAAGGTTAACCAGTAATCGTTTTCAATAACATAGGTTTCAATAAGATAATTAACATTACCAAAATATCTGTAAATTAATTTCTTGTTAACGCCGGCTTGTTTGGCGATGCGATTGACTCCCAATCCTTTATAGCCCTCAGATTTAAGTATTTCCCCGACGGCAATTACTAGTTTGCGCTTGGTAAGTTCTTTATTTTTTATATTATCATTGACAGTCATTGTGCGCATTAACGACAGTTCCTATTAAAAAAGATGTTAAATACAAGTGCTTTTAATAAAGGATTTGTATTAAATCCTTTATTAAAAGCACAATTACTTACACGGTATGTACTCTATAATAAAATTTTCTTCAGGGCTTCGTATTTTTAGATTTTACCGAGGCGTGTATTTACAAGTACTGGTCATAAAATTCATTCAGCTTTCCAATCGCCTGATCCACGTACTCCGGTGTATCGTACATTGAAATATGTGTTGCCCCATCAACTACGAATAATTCCTTCTGTCCCTTGGCAAGTTTATAGGCCTGGTCACTGAAAAGCTTGGTATCGGCCTTACTTCCGGCTATTAAAAGCATGGGTTGCGTAAGAAGTGTGCTTATTTGATCGAAGGCGGAAAAGGCAATCATCCGGTCTGTGCTGCTGAACAGATATTTATTCACTGAATTTGCATGCTGTCCGCGAGGGGTTTTATAGTAATCGTGTCCTTCCCGCCATAGGTCGGGCGTGTTTTCATTAATCACTTCTTTTGTCTCCGGTACCCAATGCATGTAAAGGGGTTCTGCGCCGTTAGCCTCGGCACTCCGTTGCTCACCCGTTTTTTTCAGCATATCCAACAACGTGGGTATCGGTGTTTCAATCCCAAGAAAATTCCGGAACCCTTCGCCCATGGGGGCAGCGCTGACTGTTGCTACTGCTTTAAAACGATGTTCAGTTTGTGCAACACTAATGGCGTAGCCGCCACCGGCACAAATCCCGAATACCCCCACGCGATTCATATCAATATAAGAAAGGGTCGATAAATAATCAGCGCCGGCGCGGGCGTCCTCCACTCTTGCTGTCGGCTCCTCTAAATACCGCGGTTCACCTTCGCTGGCGCCCTGGTACGAAGCGTCAAAGGTCAATACTACAAATCCACAATCGGCCAACCGCGAGGCATATAGCCCGATAGTTTGTTCCTTAACTCCGCCAGCCGGGTGAATGCAGACGATGGCCGGGTATTTTTGGCTCTCAGTGAAATTATCCGGAAGATGCAGTTCAGCTGCAAGTTTCAGGTCTTTGTTTTTAAATGAAGTGGGCTTTTTCATAATGTCAGGTTCTGTATTTTTAGCGTATGATCTAATTATTTCCGATTGTAAATGCGGCTACCCGTTCTCCAAATAACTCTCCTGAACGTAAATCTTCGGCATGGATCAGGTTCGTATCATCGTGGACAGATTGAGCCATACCACCGAGCCAGGTTCCGAGACGATTTATGCCGTTAGGCTGCATAGGCAGTTCGCCCGAACCGATCCAGATCATACCGTGCTGCATAGCCAGCGTCTGCAGGTATTGCAGGGTGCTCAATTTGTCACCGCTGGGCGTGCCCGATACGGTGAAACCAGCTGCAATTTTATTTCGCCATTTCTGCTGATACCAGCTTGCGACGGTCGCATCGGCAAAAGCTTTGAATTGAGCTGCGCATCCGCCCATATAAGTAGGCGTTCCAAAAATGATGGCACTGCTTTCGTCCAGATCATCAATTACCTGGTTGTTGGTGTAGCGGCCATTCACAATGTCGGCACTATCGATAGCAACTAATTTTACATCTGCACCCGAAACCGATGCCGCACCCCTGGCGACCGCTTCCGCGAATTTGGCCGTGCTGCCCGAACCCGTGAAATAAATAATGGATATGCGTTTCATTGCTATGTCTATTGGTTCAAAGCAGCTAATAGCGCCTTTCCTACACCCGAGGCCGATTGCGGATTTTGCCCCGTGATCAGGCGGCCATCAACAACGGTATTATTATTCCAATTTGGTGCATACTGGTATAATGCACCGTGGGATTCCAGGGCGTCAGCCAACAGAAAAGGAACGATGTTGGTAGATTGCACTTCCTCCTCTTCGTCATTGGTAAATGCGGCCAGCTTTTTACCATCGATCAGGTAGCTGCCATCGCTCAATTTCGCATTAACCAGTGCAGCGGGGCCATGACAAACAGCAGAAACGATCTTACCTGCTTCGTAAATCTCCCGAATCGCGTTCTGTACTGCCGGCGTTTCCGGGAAGTCCCACATCGTGCCGTGCCCACCGGCAAAGAATATGGCATCATAAGCTTTGGTCTCCACAGCCTCAAGTTTAAGTGTGTTTTCTATCCTGTTGTGAAAAGCCGGGTCTGCCCAATACTTGGCTATGATCGGATCATTAAAATCTTCCAGTCCATCCAATGGCGCATTCCCACCTTTAATAGACGCTATATCTACATGGACACCATCTTCTTCCAACACAGCCAATGGGTGGGTAACCTCGGCCAAATTATATCCTGTCGGAATTTTTGTATCCCCTTTTTCGTTACAACTCGTAACAACGAATAATACTTTTTTCATGATTTAGAATTGTTTTTCTAAAAGTGTGTATTCGGTTTTTTCAAAATGAGGGAACAGTGGCAATTGAGAGACCAGCGCTTGTACTTTGGCCAGATCAGTTTCGTTAAAAACCAATACCGCTCCACCCGCGGCTTCCTTAATAAAAAGATGTGCTAAAATGCCTTCTTCTTTCCATTTGGTCACTACGGCAAACTCTCTTGGTAAAATCTCCTCAATGTGCTCCACTTTACCTAAAGTGGAATTAACTAATATCGTGTTCATTATTTTATGCTATTTCTTGAAGCAAAACTACACCAGCCGGACATTGGAGTGTTAAGAGGATTCACACCAAAATTTATAAATTTCAAACCATTTTGCTTGAAATTTAAAACAATGATTCTTCCCGCTGTGGTTCCTGCGAATTTGGGGTGGTACTGATGATACTATCAGGTGGGTAATAATTCAATACCAATGTCTATTTGAATGTAAAAAACACCTGGTTACCGAACTGCTTTCGGGAATACAAACCATAACTACTATCTTTAAATATGGAAATTTTAGCCGATGGAAAATCTTGAGGATTTATATAAAACAATTGAAAAAGATACGAGTCTTGGCATGCACGAAATCTTGCCCGCTGATATTAATAAAGACATTGGTCATTTCAACGTCTTTTCTGTAAAGGAATTAATGCAAAGAACCAAGAAAAAACCAATCAGACCTTACGACAAGCGGACTTACTATAAGATTAATCTTATTAATGGACGCGTAAGGACCGAATACGCAGATAAGGTTATTGACATTGAGCATAAGGCGCTATTATTTGCGAGTCCCAAAATCCCTTACAGTTGGTGCCCGAAGGATTTGAATCAGGAAGGTTATTTCTGCGTTTTTACAAGCGATTTTTTAAACTCAAACAGGAATAACGTAGGTTTAGATAGCTTACCCATTTTTAAGCCCGGCGGTTATCCCGTTTTTTTCTTATCTGATGATGAAGCTGACGGTGTTGAATTAATATTCAAAAAAATGCAAGCGGAAATTGGGTCCTATTATCCTTACAAATATGATCTGATTCGGAATTACATGTTAGAATTAATTCATTTCGGACAAAAGCTACAACCGTCAACTACCTCGTATATACCGAATAAATCTCTGGAACGGGTATCATCTCTTTTTATTGAATTACTGGAACGCCAATTTCCTATAAATTCACGCAATCAGCAGCTGCAGTTGCGATCCGCAAAAGATTATGCAGAGAGATTATCCGTACATGTAAACTATTTAAATAAGGCTTTAAAAGAAAATACAGGCAAAACAACAACTGAGGTCATAGGCAACAGAGTAGTCCAGGAGGCTAAGATGCTATTGAAGCAAACCGATTGGAGTGTGTCTGAAATTGCCCATTGCCTGGGTTTTGAAGAAATATCCTATTTTTCCGGCTTTTTTAAAAAACAAGCCCTGTTAACACCACTTCAATTTCGATCTTAGTTTGAATTTTATAAAAAATGGATTCAAACTTATAAACAGCTAAGGTATATGACGTATCACCTTTGTACTATAAATGCTAAAAGAAATTATGGTACTGAGTGAAAATATAATTCTTATAACCGGTGGCTCCAGCGGAATAGGGTTTGAGTTGGCTTCAAGGCTGTCAAAACTTGGTAATACGGTAATTATCACCGGCCGCAATTTGGCAAAACTTGAACAGGTTAAACTACAATTTAATAAACTACACATTATTCAGAGTGATGTAAGTAATCCTGATGATATATTGAAACTTTATGAAACTATTGTAAAGGATTTTCCCGGGCTTAATATTATAATAAATAATGCGGGAATTATGCGAAACCTTAACCTGCATGACGAGAGTATTAATCTGCAAGATATCAATCGTGAGATAGTAACTAACCTTTCTGGCCCTGTGCGAATGGTGCAACAATTTCTTCCACTTTTAAAGACCCAACCATCAGCGGCTATAATCAACGTATCCTCCGGACTGGCGTTTGTCCATTTTCCAATATCGCCTGTATACAGCGCGACAAAAGCCGGCTTGCACGCATATACGCAAGCATTACGTGTTCAATTAAAGAATACCCGTATTAAGGTGTTTGAAATAGCACCACCCGGCACAGACACCCCGCTGCAGGACAACTTTGTAGGTTCGGCCGAAACCGGACCGATGATGAAAGTTGACAAATTGGTAGACGTCATACTGAAAGGGCTACAAAATGACAAAAAGGAGATACGGCCGGGACTAGCAAATCTTTTGAAAATAATTAGCAGAGTTGCACCTCAATTTGCTCTGAAGATGCTTAGTAAACCGGTAGATCAGATGTTATCAAATCAGTAGTCACGGGGAATACCTGAAGTCCAACTACCCAGCTAACAACTTAAGTTAATTAAATGAAGAAAATAATTTATGAACAATACGGCAGTGTAGATGTTTTACATTCCGTTTATATGAATAAGCCCATCCCAAACACTAACCAAATTTTGGTTAAGGTGAAGGCGGTTTCTATTAACCCCATTGACTGGAAAATTGTAATGGGTGAGGTTAAACTGATGTCGGGCAGAAAGTTCCCGAAATCCATTGGTTGTGATTTTTCCGGAACAATAGAAAGTATAGGGCAAAATATACAAAATTTTACAGTTGGAGATGATGTATTTGGCGTAATAAATCCTTTCAAAGAGGGGGCTCTTGCTGAATATGTAATAGTAAACGAAAAGCAACTTGCTAAGAAGCCTGATTATCTTTCATTTGCCCAGGCCGCCGCATTACCAACAGTTGGACTTACAGCTTTACAGGCACTCAATACAAGCGGTAAAAGCATTAAAGGGAAAGAAATTTTGATAAATGGTGCGTCTGGCGGGGTGGGCATGCTTGCTATACAGATTGCTAAAAGTCAGGGAGCTATTGTTACAGCTGTTTCAAGCGTCAAAGGGCATCATCTTTTAAAAAAATGGGGCAGTGATTTTATAATTGATTACAACAAAGAAGATGTGGCGAAAATAAACAAGCAATTTGATGTTATTATTGAACTCTCTGCAAAATTATCGTTCAGGCAAGCTAAAAAAATAATGAAGCCTGAATCAAACTATATTTCCGTAACCCCATCTTTATGGAATTTCGTACATTCATTTTCAAATAATATTATTTCTAAAAAGAAATATAAAATTCTCTTAATGCAATCAGACACAAATAGCTTAAATGAATTGGCCAATAATATATTAAAAGGTGCTGATATCTACATTAGCAAGACTTATCCCATGTCAGACTTTAAGGAAGCATACAACAGTATAATTAAACACGGCGCTTTGGGTAAGGTAGTTTTCTCTATACCATTTTAAAAGGTCAATGGCATCTGCCGTCACTCCTAAAATTTGAGCGGCCGTTTTTAAGACCTGATCCTTAATATTTTCGCTCTGTTTGATGCGTGACTCTGTTTGTTGGCTTACGCCTGATCCGGCCGACAGTGCTTCTTGTTTAATACCACACATTTCAAGAATGCGGCCAATTTTCCTGCCCACAGGACTTTTTAAGGGTTTAGCAGCAAGGTAAGGGATTTATGGTTGTTTGTTTAGAATTTTATTAGACACCTTAGGCTTTAGGTATTAATCATATGTTACAAACGTAATAATTTCTCTGCATTTTTATATGCGATTTTTTCTTTCGCTTCATTTGAAATCGATGCATTTTCGAGAAAGCTCTTCGTCCTTTTATCAATCAGAAATGGATAGTCGCCTGAATAGATGATCTGATCTGCTCCAACTTCAGAAATAGCAAATTGCAATTGTGATTCAGAGAAGAGCCCGCTTGGGGTTATGTAAATATTGCTTCGATAATAATCAGAGATTTTACGATCCAATTGTAAGGTTTTTCCTAACTGATCGTCTAACCGGTTTAAGAAAAAAGGCACCAGTTCCCCCCAATGACCTGAAATTATTTTAAGATCGGGTAATTTATCAAATATTGCCGAGGCTATTAATCTCAGAATACCGATCCCGGAGTCTAAATGCCATCCATATCCAGCTGAAGCAAACATAGCACCTGCAACAGCCGGCCAGTTTTCGCTTTGATAATAATGTTCGGCGATGGCTTTAGGAATAATCGCCGGATGCATATATATGGGCACACCGAGGACCTCGGCTTTTGAGAATATAGGAAAGAAAGCAGGCTCGTCAAAGAAACGGCCATTACAAGTTCCGGATATCATGGCCCCTCTTAGCCCCAATTCGTTTACAGCTCTTTCTAACTCTTCGCATGCAGCATTTACGTCCATCACTGGTAAAACAGCAAAGCCGCCAAACCTTGCAGGGCGCTGTTTTATAAAATCAGCTAACTCATTATTAGCTTCTTTGCATAATTCTATAGCCAATGCTATGTCAGCAACATTCTGAGGACTGCTGCCACCATACGATAGCAGCTGCATATCTATACCGCTTTCGTCCATAAATTTTATCCGGCGCTCACCAACATCTTCAATATCATCTGGTGTGGGCAACACCAGGGCCATTAACTCTTTTTGAATGCCGTTGGCGGAAGAATTTCCGCCAATTTGTTTAGTGTTAAAATCAATGACCCGTTTTGAGATTTCTCTCAAAGTAAAATGTTCCTCGATAGTGATTATTTTTTTTATCATAGCGTCGATGTTGCAGACATGCGCTTACCCTTGTGGTGGCTCATTGGTCTGGCTTTGGATATCAAAAATTTAATGCCCTTATTTACCCCCCTTGTTATTCAGTGCGCCCTGGTGCCAATAGATCATATAGCGCGCATCATGCAGTTTGTAAAAGGGTATCAGTTCCAGGTTTTTAAATTTGTCAGGACTGATCAGTTCAGGCGCAATAAAGGTTTGAGGTTTTCCGGTAACAGGTTTCAGATAGTTTTGAAGATTAGCCTCGTTGCTTGCCAATATAGGTGCCTCATTTAGCGGGTACATTTTGCCGCGTGCACGATAGCCGCCAAACTGGTCTCCATCTGCAATTAAGTTATCAAGATCCGTAGTATCAGTTTTGGCTGCCAATACGATAGGCCCATTCAAAAATGCTACATAGTGCGAACTATCCGGCAAAGCCTCTGTACTTAATTCCATTGGCAAACGCACTTCTATTGCGTCGCCTTTTTTCCATGCACGGTTAAGCTTTACGTAGGAGCCAGGCTGAGCATCAACAGGTACATTTGTTCCATTGATTTTGATTTGCAGTTTGCCGGTTTTTACCCAATGAGGATAACGGATGTTAATATCAAATTTGCCGGGTTTTACTGCCTCGACTGTAAGTTTGGTAGTTTCTGTATCCGGGAATTTGGTTTGCTGCGAAAGGACAAGTCCTTGCGCCGCCCAGTTTAGGCGGGAAGCAATAAACAGGTTTACATACAGGTTTTTTTGCTGATAGTTATAGATGAGCTCGCCATATTTGCCATGGTTTTCCATGCCCGAACCAACACAACACCACATATCAACCTGTGGCTGAGAATAAACGCGGTAGTGCCGCGGGCGCATGGAGGTATAATAAACAAAGCCGCCATGCCCCGGATGCTGGCTGGAAAGGATGTGGTTATACAATACCCGCTCATAAAAATCCATGTACTTAACGTCGGCCCCTTTTTCAAAAAGGTGGCGGGTTAGTTTAAGCATATTATAGGAGTTACAAGTTTCCGGGCCAGCAATATCCGTGATCATTTTAGTGAAATTGCCCGTTGGGTTAAAATGCTCATTTACACTGTTGCCGCCTATTACTACCGAACGGTTATTTACTACCGTTTCCCAGAAAAACTGAGCAGCCTTGCCATAATCGGCATCGCCGCCAACTTCGGAGATGCGCTGGAAACCTACGGCTTTCGGGATCTGCATATTGGCGTGCAGTCCATTGAGCTCGTCATGCCCCTGGATCAATGGGTTTAGGATATCTTTGTGCGAAAACCTTTTGGCTAATGTGAGATATTTATCCTGTCCGGTTATAACTGATACATCGGCAAATACTTCATTTAAGCCGCCCTGTTCTGATATGAGCATGGTTTGGATCTGCTCATCAGTCAGTTTGAGCGAAACACCATAGATATAATCTGTTAGCCGTACCAGGATCTCTTTTGCCTGATTTTTGCCGGCAATCACGTAAGCATCGCGCAAGCCGGCAAAAAGCTTGTGGATATTATAAAGCGGCACCCATTTTTTATTAAGGGCGAAGGTATCAGCTTCAATCTTACCTGCGGCTATATCCTTCCACATAGCGGTACCACCGGGAGTGCCTCCCAGGTAACCGCTGCCTGTTTTATCCTGGGCGCGTTTTAACTCGGCCAGCATATAATCCAGTCGCCTGTTTAACTCCGCATCATGGGTGGAGGCGTACATAAATGACAAGGCCGATAAATAATGCCCGCCGATGTGGCCATCTAATCCTGTATTTTCCCAGTTTGCGTAATTTTTCTTTTTGGGCTTAATTCCCGCTTCGGTGAGATAAGGGGCCAGTAAACGATCAGGATCTAAAGCCAGTATGTATGCCTTGTCTGTTAGCTGTGCATCTTTAAACACTCCGGAAAGCAGCGTAACCTGTTGCAGCTTAAATGAATGCAGTGAAGATTGCGCCCGCGTGTAAAAAGGAATACAAAAGCAAACTATTGCAATGAACAGATTAACGCAACGCCTGTCTCGGGATGAACTTCCGCCAATTTGTTTAGTATTAAAATCAAGGACCCGTTTTAAGGATTCTTTCGAAGTGAAATGTTCCCAGATAGTGATTATTTTCTTTATCATAGCGTTGATGTTGCAGATTGTCTGTAAGCAGATGTACCAATTTCTAAATTAAGGCCCGGAGTTCACCTATCGATGAAATGCTTTCTATTAATTCCGGTTTCCTGTAGCCATTCGGGTTTACACCTGTAATTTTTTTAAATACCTTATCGAAGTATGAAACATATTCAAAACCAAGGGCGTAGGAAATTTCGGATATGCTCCAGTCCGCATGATATAATAAGATCTTCGCTTCTGTGATGATTCGCTCGGTTATTATCTTTTGTATTGTTTTTCCGGTTTCCTTCTTAACTGCCCGGTTCAGATAGTTGGGGTGTACACCTAAGCGGTAGGCGAAGTCTGCCGTTGTCGTCAATCGAATCGGGGTAGTCTTATCATGAATTGGGAACTGCCTGTCAAGCAATGTCAGAAATTGGGAGTAGATTCTTTCGGATGCAATTTTGCCACCCGATAGTTTGGTACCGTTGGTAGCAGCATTCAATTTTAGTGCTTCATGTAACAGAATACTAATAAAACTCCTGATCATGTCATTTCTGTTAATATATTCGCCAATGCTCTCTTCGATGATCCGGCTAAAGAAGAATTCAATTTCGCCTATTTTCTTCTCGTCCGTCAACGTATAAACCGGAACATTCCATGCGTTAAAAATGGATTGAGATTGAATGCTTTCGGAATATTCTGTGCCCCTCAAAAAACTTTCTGTAAACAAACACCCGTACCCGCTTTGCTCTTTCGAAACGACCTCCCACGAATAGGGCGTGTTAATATTGCCAAAAAACAAACATACCCCATCTATATCGATAATTTTATCAGAAAAATAGAATCTGCTTTGACCTTTAACAAAACAGATTCTATACACGTCCTTCCTGGAAAAGGAAGGTTTGTAATTATCAAGACTTTCTATTTTAAACGCCCTAAATTCACCTGTTCTCATTAATTTTCGGCTTAGTATTAATTTGCAAAATAGTCTATTACAGGATGTTCATCATATAATTGCCTTTTCGAACCTATTGTGCAATGATTTTCACCGTTGCTTCAGCAGCCCGGGTGCTTACCATAGTTGCCAAATAAGGGCTGCCGTAATATTTTTTTTTATAGGCATCGCTGATTTTTGCATTGATGTCACCTGTCACCGGTTCAAAAGCCACTTCTTTGATCATTCCGGCTGCATGTATGCGGCCCGCTTTTTGTTCCAGGGCGGCCGTATACCATGTGGAACGGACGCCATGATAGGCTCTTACATACAACTCGCCGTCAACAACAACTGCCCAAATCCAGGTTGGAGTTCCGTATGTCTGACCGTTCTCACGAAAGGGAGATATATGAAGGTCGTCTGCCTGATCTATTTTATTTAATTCTTCTGTTTTCATGACTTTACAACGGTTATCATCGATTCGTCAACTTACTGCTTTCTAAATCTTCTGCAGAAAACTTTGCCCAAGTATTGGGTTAAACCATTAATTTCTCCCATGACCCGCGTGTATCGACTCCGGCCTTTGATGCCAATGTCTCAATTTCATCAATCTCATCCTTGCTTAACGAGATTTTTGAAGCGATCAGCGCCTCCTCAACTTGCGGGACCTTGGTCACGCCTATAATGGGTAATGTGTTTTTTGCGATTGCCCAGGCCATGGCTATTTGCGCTACGGATGCGTTTTTACTGTTGCCGATATCCCTCATGGCATTAGTCAGGTCTTCCAGCTGGGCAAGCACTTTATTATAGGTCTGCCCCCTGCCACTGCCTTCCGGAAGCGGATTCCGGCTATTGTATTTTCCGGATAAAGCACCTTGTTCTAAAACCATGTATGCAAAAAAATTGATATCATTTTCCTTGCAATAATCAAGGATACCAGCTTCTTCTGACGACCGGTAAAGTAGGCTATAGTGATTTTGAACGGCTGAAATTTTACAATCTGCCTCAGCCAGGATACTGTTTGCCAGCTTAATTTCTTCGAGGTTATGGTTGGATACGCCTACACTTTTTACTTTTCCGCCTTTTATGAGCGGAATTAATAGCGGTGTCCATTTTCTTACATCAGTCGGATTGTGAATCCAGTAAATATCGATATAGTTGGTGCCAAGACGTTCCAAACTACTATCTAACATTTCCTCAACAGCGTTATCAGAAGGACCGGCTACCTGTGGTGTAAATTTGGTTGACAACAGGATTTCCTCGCGTCGATATTGCTTGATGAATTTACCCAATATGGTTTCGGAGGATCCCATCCCATAAACTGCAGCAGTGTCCCATAAGTTAAGGCCTGCGTTCATCGCGGCGTCAAAGACAGGTTTTAGATTTTCAGCATTACTGTTATTTCCAAAAACCTGATCTCCTCCGGCCACACCTGCTCCCCACGACCAGGTACCTAATGCTATCGATGGCATATTTTTCATGTTATTCATTTTTTAAATTTTCGTCTATAGATTTATAACCCGGTCATTTTTTCAGCAGCTTCAGGGTAGCGTGCACCTTGTATCGTAATCCTGGCTGCGGCTTCTTGTATCTTTTGAAGATCTGTTGCTGTGAGTTCTATTGCTGCTGCTCCTATATTCTCTTCCAAACGTGGCAATTTAGTTGTACCCGGGATAGGCGCTATCCAGTCTTTTTGCGCCAGCAACCATGCTAGGGCAATTTGCGCCGGAGTTGCATTTTTTTCCAGACCAATGGTTTCCAATAAGGCAACCAGCGCCCTGTTAGCAATGCGGGCTTCAGCCGCAAAACGCGGTGTTATACTGCGTATATCACCGCTTTCAAAGCTGGTGTGCTCGTCAATCTTGCCCGTCAGGTAACCTTTTCCAAGCGGACTGAAAGGCACAAAACCGATACCCAATTCTTCCAGAGCAGGAATGATTTCGGTTTCCGGCGTTCTGGTCCACAGAGAATATTCACTTTGCAGAGCAGTAACCGGTTGCACGGCATGTGCACGGCGGATGGTATTAACGCCTGCTTCCGACAGACCGAAATGTTTGACCTTACCTTCCACAATCAATTCTTTTACGGTGCCCGCGACATCTTCTATTGGCACCTGCGGATCAACACGATGCTGGTACAGCAAATCAATCACATCCGTGCGCAATCGCTTTAGGGAACCTTCAACGGCTTTTTTTATATGCTGAGGTCTGCTGTCTAAAGCGTTCCACTTGCTATTGGATTCACTTTCACCAGCAGGTGCAAAACCAAATTTCGTAGCGATAACTACCCGGTTGCGAAGTGGTTCCAACGCTTCTCCAACCAATTCCTCATTATTATAAGGGCCATATACTTCTGCTGTATCAAAAAAAGTAACGCCCATGTCCACCGCCTTACGGATCAAAGTAATCATGTCCTTTCTCTCAGGAAATGGCGCGTACCCGAAGGTCATGCCCATACATCCCAGGCCCAAAGCGGAAACTTCGAGCCTGCTTTTTCCCAATTTTCTCGTTTCCATAATTTCGTTTAAATAATCTATAATCCTGGTTGCTTTGCGCTCCCGATGAAATTCAGGTCCACCAGTTCGAGCTTCTTTACCATGTGCTCCACGGTAGTCTTATACTTTTTGAAATGAGTTGTTGCGATGTGTCTTTTATAAGCCGCACTGTCGGCATAAATCTCCATAATCGTTATCTTCGACGGATCTTTTTTGTCTGCTACCGCATAATAGCTCAATACTCCCGGCTCTTTCCTGATGGCGGTATGCATCTGCTCCAGGAGCGCCGCATGATACGCCTCAAGTTGATTCGTATCTACTTCAATTTTGGCCATACGAATCATACGTTTATCTCTTTGCGCGTAAGCATCGTGAGTAAAAAAAAGTAACATTGCAATACAAAATAGTCTGCTTAATAATGCCCTGAAGATTGGTTTGTTAAAATGGTAGGTGGTTGCCATAGATGATGTAATTTATGCGTCAATTCGTTGTCTTTAACCTTACCAGTACAGATCGGGCTATGTCAGCCTGCTGTTTACCAATAGCCGCTTCGAGGCATTTAAATACCTGTTCCAATTTGGCTTCTGTAAGACCGGCGTTCATGCCCATGCCAAGGTGCGCCTGCAATTGCGCTTCCAGTCCGGGGAGGGTTGACAATGCAGCAATCGTAACCAGTTCGCGCTCAACATATGTAAGCACGCCCCTGCCGAAAATGTCTGCAAACAGGTGCTCTTTAAGGAAAGCGTCGATGCCTGGTGCAAAAGCGTTAGCTCCGGTCAAAGGGCCGTTCTGAGCCCGTCCTGTCAGGACTTCCAGCGTTTTCTTGCCGGTGTTATATCTGCTGTCATTTGTGCCGATAACGGGTGTCGGCGGCTCTCCTTCCTCATCCTTTAGACCCTTTGATTTTCGTTCTTCCAGCACTGACATTAACGTGGTTATGCCGTTCAGACTACGCGGAAAACCGCAGTAGGCGTATAACTGAACCAGTTCTTCCCTGATCTGGTTAATGGTTAATCCTGCATCAAGCCCCGCATACAGCGCGTTTTTCAGTGGTGCCAGATTGCCGCTTGCCGTATAAGAAGCTACTAATACGATATATTGTTCTTTGACATTCAATTCGGTAAGCTGTACTGTATTCATAATATCATTCAAAAAGGTATTGTAATAGCTGTTATATTATTCATAAGTGGCGGCGTGACCATGGTTTCCAGTAGAGAAAATATGCAATTCAATTGCCTGATACGTCTTCTTCTTTTCTATACAGTGTCTTTCACCGCCTGTGTAAAGACCCAATTTGTGAGAGTAAGCGCATTTAATAAAGGCAGCACAAAAAGTTTTATTGGCATGGCATTTTATTTAATTGTTCAAAGGTCTGGCTATTTTTTAACGCGGTACTTATACATATTCCTGAAATAGTTACCATTATTCCTGATTTGAGGGCAGTACACAGCCTTGAAAATATCATTGTAGTTTTGAATATTTAGAAATAAAGCGGTGGATTACGCAAAGGCTTCAGTACCTGACACGATTAATACGGAGCGGGGACAACAAACACTGTATCCGCTCGTCACAGCACTGGATCAGTCCAAATCAAAGCCGGTCACTAGCTGGAAATCCAGTTCAGTACTGTATCGTTTTTTAAGAAGAAAAATGTGTTGACCTGGATTTTGGGCGAGGCCAGGATGATTACCTGGGGGAATCGCTCATATTTATTGCGCCCGGACAACTAGCTTGCTTTAATGAAGATTGGGATATAACCATACAGCCCATTTAGCCACTTAGTGAAATTTTCTTCAAAAGCTTGTCGAGTGTGATCGGATAGTCGCGTACCCGCACGCCGGTCGCATTGTAGACTGCATTAGCAACAGCCGCAGCCACACCAACTAATCCCAACTCACCAATACCTTTCGCTTTCATAGGCGACATGGTCGGGTCAGTATCTTCCATAAGGATCACATCCAGGTGCGGAATATCTGCATGAACAGGCACTTCATAAGCCGCGAGATCATGATTGACAAAAAAGCCTGCTTTTTTATCCACTACCAGTTCTTCCATCAGTGCAGCGCCAACGCCCATGGTCATCGCGCCGATCATCTGGCTGCGGGCCGCTTTAGGATTTAAGATCCGGCCGGCGTGCGCGACTGCGAGCATTCTCCTTACCCGGATTTCGCAGGTATAAACATTAACCGCTACCTCAGCGAAATGCGCACCAAAAGTGTCCTGTGCATATTGTTTGGACAGGTCCCCATAGGTCATTTGATCCTCACCAACCAATTCGGCTGTACGTGCGGCATCACCGAGCGGAAAACTACGGCCGCCCGAACTCACACGGCCGCCCTCAAACTGGGTATCTTCAATTTTAAATTCAAATGTTTTGGCGACTTCCTCACGCAGCTTTACACATGCTGCATACACGCCGGATGTCGACGAGGCTGCGCCCCATTGACCACCAGAACCCGACGACTCAGGAAAATGGGAATCGCCCAGTTTTACGACAACTTTATCCAAACCTACACCGAGCATCTCCGCTGCAGTCTGTGCAATGATGGTATACGTGCCGGTGCCTATGTCAGTCATATCGGTTTCTACTGTAACCGTACCATTTTGATCAAGCCGCACTCTTGCAGCTGATTTAGTGATTGGGGCACCCCGGATAGCCGAAGCTACGCCGATCCCGATCAGCCAATGGCCATCGCGCACCGCTCCGGGCGTAGTGTTCCTTTGTTTCCATCCGAAACGCTCGGCCCCGGTTCGCAGGCATTCGACCAGCAGGCGGGTCGAAAAAGGGCGGCTAGGCTTTTCCGGATCGACCCGGGTATCATTTTTTATCCGGAATTCGATGGGATTCATTTGCAGTTTCTCCGCCATCTCATCCATAGCTATCTCCAACGCCATCATCCCTGATGCTTCTCCCGGGGCGCGCATTGCATTACCCTCTGCAAGGTCAAGTACAGCTAAACGCAGGTGGGTCATCCTGTTGGCACCCGCGTATAGCAGCTTTGTTGATGCGGTGGCGGCTTCAATCCGGCCGCCACGTAAATTTCCCGACCAGCTTTCATGGCCCATGGCGGTGATCTTACCGTCCGGGTTTGCGCCGATACGTATTCGCTGGATCGTTGCCGGGCGATGGGTGGTATTATTAAAAACCAGCGGTCTTTGCAGCGTCACTTTCACCGGACGGCCGGTAGCCCGTGCGCCGAGGGAAGCGGCCACAAGATCAGACAACACCGTGCCTTTACCGCCGAATCCGCCTCCAATGTAGCTTGAGATGAGCCGGATGTTTCCAGCTGGTATTCCCAGGATATTGGCCAGGTCGCGGACTCCCCAATTGATCTGCTGAACAGAACACCAGCAAGTCAGTTTATCGCCTTCCCACTTGGCGATAGCAGCATGCGGTTCCATCATGGCGTGTGACTGGTCTGGCGTTTTATAGGTTTCATCCAGTTTCACCGCTGCAATCGCGAAAGCACCCTCAAAATCACCGGTGGATGTTTGAGCAGGGGGGCGGAATTCTCTGGGTTCAGGAGATACTGCCGAATCTTTCGCCGCTTCCAGGTCAAAAGATCCTTTGGTCGCGATATAGTCAATTTTTAACAGTGATGCGGCCGCTCTTGCCTGCTCAAAAGTCTCCGCTACTACGATAGCAACCGCCTGGTGATAATGATCGATCTCCGGTCCCGCCAGCATCTTGTCCACATAAAACTTACCCGGCTGCAAGGGCCCGGCGTTAGCAGCGGTAACAATTGCCAAAACACCCGGAGCCATTTTAGCCTTCAATTGATGGATCGCCCCGATTCGTCCTTTACCTATAGCAGCGCCAACGATAAAACCGTAAGCAGGCCCCGATACCTCTTCATTATATTCATAGGCATATTTAGCCGTGCCTGTGGTTTTAAGCGGCCCCTCAATACGATCCGTGGCCCTACCGATAACTCTTTGCCGGTCAGTGGGATTTGGCCCTGCAGGTTTGTCAAATTTCATATTAGTTCCTCCCTTCTTTTAAAACACCCGCCAGCGTCCGTTCTACCAGTGCCAGCTTAAACTCATTTTCTTTTGTCGGGTTGGCGCCGGCCAAAAGTTTGGCCGTCACCGCTTTTGCGCCGTCCGGCAGCACTTTTTCTGCCTCCTGGTCTCGCCAGGGTCTTGCCGCCACTCCGCCCAGCGCTACACGCCCGGTGCCGTCTTTTTGCAGGATCATGCCTACTGAAACCAATGCAAAGGCATAAGACGCACGGTCGCGAACCTTATAATAAACATGTTTACCTCCAATTGGTGCAGGAAGGACTACGGAAGTGATCAATTCGTTTTTGGAGAGTGTAGTTTCAATATGTGGTGTATTTCCTGGCAAACGGTAAAACCCAGCGAGTGGGATTTTTCTGACCTTTCCTTTGGCGTTTATTGTTTCGACCACGGCGTCGAGCGCCATCATCGCTACTGCCATATCGCTGGGATGTGTGGCAATGCAGGCGTTACTCGAACCGATAACGGCAAGCGAGCGGCTGAAACCTCCGATCGCGGCACAGCCACTTCCGGGAGTGCGTTTATTGCAGGCCTGGTTGGTATCATAAAAATAAGGGCAACGTGTGCGCTGAAGCAAATTTCCGCCAGTAGTGGCTTTATTGCGCAGTTGTCCGGACGCGCCAGCCAACAGTGCGCGGGATAACAGCCCATAATCACGCCTGATATTTGTATCGGCAGCAAGGTTCGTGTTACTAACCATAGCGCCGATGCGTATGCCGCCATCAGGAGTGGGTTCAATATGATCTAATGGCAGCTTTCCGATATCGACGAGATGCATGGGTGTTTCGATCTGTAATTTCATCAGATCAAGCAAATTGGTTCCGCCGGCAATGAACTTGGCACCGGGCACACGGGCCGCTGCGGCCGCTGCTTCAGCAGGCGTGTGAACTCTTTCATAGGTGAACGCTTTCATAGTTTCCTTTTGATTAAAGCTTATTTTTGATAAACTGTTCAGGAGTTGCCGGCAACTTCTGCAAACGCTTCGGCAATATTGGAGTAGGCTCCGCAACGGCAGATGTTTCCGCTCATCCTTTCACGAAACTCCATGTTACTGATCACCGGCTGAGTATTCAAATCCAGGGTGACATGGCTTGGAATGCCCGCCTTAATCTCCTTCAATACACTCACAGCCGAACAAATTTGCCCCGGTGTACAATAACCGCATTGATATCCGTCATATTTGATAAAGGCGGCCTGCATAGGATGTAATCTATCCGGCGTCCCGAGCCCCTCTATAGTAGTAATGTCATCTCCCTCGTGCTGCAGCGCCAGGGACAGGCAAGAATTAATGCGCAGACCATTTACCAGCACAGTACATGCACCACATTGACCATGGTCACAGCCTTTTTTTGTACCCGTCAGGTTCAAATGTTCCCGTAATGTGTCCAGCAGCGTTGCCCGGGTATCCAGCATCAATTCAACCCTCTTCCCGTTTACACTGAATGTGACATCATGCTGCACCAACGTTGGTTCTGGCTTTCCTGCAACATCTGCAACCTTTTCTATTGTGCCGGATGTCAGCGTAACGGTCAGAACCGCAGCCGTCCCGACGATCATCTCCCGCCGTGTAATGTTCAATTTATTGGAGTCTTTCATGATCTTTATCAGATTTGCGGTAAATAAATGCACTTATGAATAAGCAAACATTTTTAAAATTGCGTTTAGGACCGATCGGGATGATTTGCTCTTTGAATTAACCGGTCCACAGCATATTTCCCGGGGCCTGTCAAAAAAAGGACGATATACACCAGCAAAAAATGCAATGCCGGCTCCATTCTGGCAAACGGTTCTCCGCGATGGATGACGACAAGTGCCACCAGCATGGTAGCGATCAGGGGTACCAGCGCCAACCTCGTCACGATGCCGAATAAAACCAGCGCAGAGCACACCACCTGGGCAAACAGGGTGAGCGTCAGTGAAACCGATGGAGACATGCCGAACACGGTAAAAAATTTTACAGGTCCGTTCAGCAGCATAGGTACCTTCGGAAGGCCGTGATTTAACATCATGCCGGCGATCACCACGCGGGCGATCAATAAGGCGGAATCAGTCAGTCTTTGCTGGTTAGCTTTCAATAACTCTTTCATAAGCTATATTTTAGCGTTTGGGTTTTTCACCGTTAGCATTACCAGTTGATGCCACTTTTCTATTTATCGTTATTTGGCGCTGCCTGAGCATCAGTATTTTCCAACAGCCGTAAATGATTGCTGGTAGTTGATTTAATTTGCAAGCTTCAGGTTGTACGGAAAGAACCAATGTTCAATTGCTTTTCCATTCAGATACTTGGTTACCTCCATGCCCTCGATGACATTTACCGGATCGGAACCGGTATAACGTATCCAGTCGGAGACATATTCGTCATCGGCAAATTGCCTGATCAATTCTGTTTTTACGGTTTTCATCCGGCCATGAAACTGACCGATACTTATTTTCAAGGCATCGATACCCCTTTGATTTCCAGTGTGATTATAAAAATCAGGTGAGATCACAGCATCGAGCTTACTTACATCCCCGGTTTCAAAAACGTTTATTAAAATGTTATCAGCTTCGATATTTTTTTGTCTTTCCCGGTCCTTATTATCGCTTGTCGAGCTCGTAATGGTCTGCGCATTCGCTTTCAATGCATCCGCGCAGGCGAATGTTATAAGGAGGACAATGGTCAAATAAAGCAGTTTTTTCATTGTCGTTGACTTGCTGTTTTAAAAGCATTATTTATTTGTTGATAGCTCCGGACAGAAAACCCTGATAGGAAAGCCAATTCTTGAATAAATCCATCCATTGATCTGATAATTTATTTTGATGTTTCGTTCCAAAGCCATGGCTTCCGCTTGAGAAAATATGCAATTCGACCGATTGCCCCAACTTATGCCAATCCTCGAAAAGCCTTGCCGACGATATTGGTGCTACGCTTTTATCATCGTTCGCAATCGCTATAAACAATGGCGGCACGTTTTGGGGAACAGGGCTTACAATTCTGTAACCTGCATAAATAGCCCCAATAAAATCAGGTCGGCTGAGGCTGTCAGACCGTAAACCAGCGTTAACCGAAATTCCCCCGCCGGCAGAAAAACCCATAGTGCCGATCTTATGAGGGTCTATTGAAAAATCCTTAGCGTGCTGACGTATAAATCTTATTGCCTGCCTGGCATCTTCCTCACCCCATAACCGTGCCTCTTCAGCGCCGGGATGGCTCATTGGCGGATAAATTTCCCCCATGCTGACCTTCGGCAATTCGCTGAAGGTTTTCGCCGCGAATTTTTGCCATTCGGCATCATCTGCAGGGGTATGCTGTACCCGGTATTTAAGTACGAAAGCGGTCATTCCTAATTTTGTAGCCCATCTTGCCATCGTATAACCTTCATTGTCCATCATCAATACGTGAAAAGCGCCCCCTGGCGCAATAACCAGTGCTGTTCCATTGGCAGTTCCTTCCTCAGGTCTAAATACAGTGACCGTCGGGATTACGACGTTCCTTACCATCTTGTCACCGGGAGTATGACTTGTCTGTTCATGTAAAGCCCATTTTTCGGAACCCGGCGGAACCCCGTTTGAGCCATAAATGGCAAATATGCCCGAAGCATCGGCAGGCTTTTCAATGTAGTCCGGTAGCTTGGGGGCATCGCGTATGGCAATTGGTTGGCTTTTATTGTCCTGGCCGAAAGCCATCATGCTGCACGTGAGCAGGCTTACAGTGGCAATTGTTTCAAATATTAAGCATCGCATAGCGGATAAATGGTTTACAATTAAAAATTGGGGTATATTCGAGATTCTCTAATTCTTTTTTAAGGACTTGAGCTTAAATGGCTCACCCGGTGCTAGCACTTTAATTCTCCCGGGATTGACCACGAGTTTCATCAGCTTTGCGGGATCTCCGTTGAACGGTGCAAAATCCGGCGCATCGACGAAGCCCCAGTGACCCAATAACACAATTGCGTTTGGATACGCATTCAGCAATTTAGCCGAGCCCTCCAATCCAAGATGCCATTGTGCGTCTTCTGAATAATCTAACAGAATAACATCGGGGGCGGGCATGTGCAGCTGTTCTTCCATTGGGCGCGAATCTCCCGTCGCGTAGATGGTACCATCAGGAGTAGCAAACCAGAAACCGCAGGCATCTCCAGGCTCGAAATGCCTGTTGCTTGCTCCCTTATACGAATTTTGCCAGGCATGGTCTGCCGGTATCAATTTACATACCGTGTTCCCAAACTTAAAGGTTCCTCCAATTTTATGTCCAAAAGAATGAAGCCCCTCATTTCTCATTAGGGAATCAACGTAGATGGTAGAATGGTATTCGCCTGTAACGGCCGACAAATCTTTGAAAGTTGCAACACTATAGTGGTCGTTATCACTATGTGTTGCCATAATTGCGTCCAAATGCGGAACGTCTTTGGGCAAGATCGGAAACTTCATTAATAATGGCATGTCATACCCTTCCAGCAAGGGATCTATCATAAAGGTTGTACCACGGCTGTTTACCAGAAAACCAGCCATGCCTAACCAACGTACCGTTGTGTTCTTTGAGGCAGCAAAAGCCTCCTTACCAAAGGGTATGGTTTCCGGCGCTTTTGCCTGGTACTTCTTCTTTTTTTTCTGTACAGTGTCTGTCACCGTCTGTGCAAAGACGTAGTTTGTGACGGCAAAGAGTATTAATACAGACAGTACAAAACGTTTTATTTGCATGGAATTTTAATTAATGATTCAAAGGTGAGGCTATTTTTTAACGCGGTACTTATACATATTCCTGAAATAAATACCATTATTCCTGATTTTGAGGGCGGTTACACAGGTGTTGAAAATCTTGTTGTAGTTTTGAATAAATAAAAAAACACAAAGCTGTGGAATTAGCCGAAAAGCTTCAAAGTGTGACACAATTTAATACGGAGCGGGGACACCAAACTCTGCATCCGCTCGTCACGGTGCTGGATCAGTCCAAATCGAAGCCGATTACTATCTCGAAATTCATCTCAGAGCTCTACATTGTTTTTTTAAAAGAAGAAAAATGCGCTGACCTGCGTTATGGGCGAAGCCACTATGACTACCAGGGGGAATCGCTCGTATTTATAGCGCCCGGGCAACTCGCCGGCTTTGATGAAGACCAGGGCATGACTATACAACCCAACGGCTGGGCACTAGCTTTTCACCCTGACCTCATCAGAGGAACTTCGCTTGGCAGAACAATTAATGATTATCATTATTTTTCCTATGATGTCAGGGAATCGCTTCACGTCTCGGGCCGCGAAAAAGAGTTATTGCTGGAATGCTTTGGCAAGATAAGTTATGAGTTGGCACATCCAATTGACAAACACAGCCGGAAATTAATTGTGAGCAGCATTGAATTATTGCTCAATTACTGCAACAGGTTTTACGACCGGCAATTTATTACACGCGAGCATCTGAACAAAGATGTCCTTACACGGTTCGAAGCCCTGCTGGATGATTACTTTACTTCAGAAAAACCTGGTCATATTGGTTTACCAACAGTTGCTTATTGTGCCCAAGAACTTCATTTGTCAGCCAAGTATTTCGGTGACCTGATCAAGAAAGAAACAGGGCAATCTGCCCAGGAATATATTCAAATGAAGCTGATTAACAAAGCGAAAGAGCAGATGGCCGGCACTGGCAAATCTATTAGCGAGATCGCCTACGATCTTGGATTTAAATATCCGCAGCACTTTACACGATTCTTTAAACAGAAGGTTGGACAATCACCGCACGATTACCGGTTGCTCAATTGATTGCTGAAAAGCGTATCCATTAGAAAGTCTTTCGGATGTTATTCCTGTGCATCGTTCCCCATTCGCTCAGCGCTTTCAATACATCATACAGCGTATCGCTGTAACCTGTCAGCCCGTATTCTACAACCACCGGGTTCCCCGGAATATTTGTTTTTTTGATAAAGCCATTGATTTCCAGTCCCTTTAACTCATTAGACAGCACTTTGGCCGATATATTAGTAACCGTTCTTTGCAGTTCGTTAAACCTTTTATTTCCCTCAGAAAGGCTGATGATAATCGGTAGCCGCCATTTTCCCCCAATTACATACAGAGCATCGGTAACGGCGGCCAAACTGGCGGTGCATTGTTGCGGCGAAGGTATAGTTACTCGTTCTGTTATTTGTGTTTCCATTTCATTTGCGGGCGCCTGCTAACCCCGACGTTAGTGCTTACGTTGAGGTAACCAGGGATTATTAAAGACTAAAGGTAAGTAATTTTGTGCCCTGTAATAGAACATAGTATATATGAATAAAATATTGATAACCGGTGCAACCGGGCAATTAGGCAAATTAGTTGTTGATGAATTGCTGAAGAAAGTAAGTGGAAATGATATCTCCATCCTGGTGCGCCAATTTGAAAAGGCCGATGATTGGAAAGATAAGGGAATACGGGTTCTGCAGGGTGATTATAACGACTATAGGTCCTTATTATCTGCTTTTCAAAATACCGAGAAATTGTATTTCATTTCTTCCAACGATAAGGAAGATCGCTTTGGACAACATACGAATGTGGTCAATGCAGCAGTCGAGGCCCGCGTGGGACACTTAATTTATACCAGCGCTCATCGTAAATCAGATAACATGGATTCTTTATTGACTGGCGACGCACATTGGCAAACTGATGCCCTGATCAAAAGTACCGGCATTACCTTTACTATCCTGAAGCATAGCTTATATACAGAATTGCTTCCTCTTTTTATGGGAAGCGAGGTGTTAAAAACCGGCTCGATCGTCCTTCCGGCTGGGAACGGCCGCTCGTCTTACGCCACCCGACCGGATTTAGCCGCTGCAGGCGCTATCGTGTTAACCTCCGCCGGTCATGAGAATAAAACATACGATTTGAGCAGCCCCGTTTCCATTTCATTTCAGGACGTTGCGGCGATCATGAGCGAATTATCCGGTAAAAATATGACGTATAAGGACGTCTCCTCAGAGGATTACCTGCGCCAAGTTCAGGCTCAGGGGGTTCCGGACAGATTTCTGAAGGGTGTAATGTTATTTTGTAACGCCTTGAAACGCGGTGAGTTCGACTTTCCATCATTAGATCTGAAACTTTTACTGTGCAGAGAGCCACAATCCGTAAAAATGTTCCTGAAGACGGCGTACAACTTGTAACAGAAGAAATATTATCGTTTTTGGGCCAATTTCAGGTATTTATAAGAGATTACGAATTGTGATATCTTGAATTTTCTTCGATTTTGATTTTTGCTTCAAATTGAGGTGTCGCAAAATGCGACACCTCATATGGGTTAATTACGATCACTCCTGAACGGTTAATTGCATTCGGCCACCCAGCACGGCCTCAATCAATTTTCTGATTACAGAGATCTTCACATTATCTGCCTCCGTTTCAATTTTATTGATTATGCCCCAGCCAGTTGTTCCTGCGTTGTTGCTTTATCCGGCCTCGCCCGGTGAATAATAGCACCGATATTATTTAAGTCAATGAGGACGGTGTCTTTCTTTGATGTTTCCATTTTATTCGATTTGTTTTTTGAGTTCCTCTTTGCTTGGCAGGTAGAGTTTATATTCCCGGCTGAATATCTGCTCGTTGTCCAGCGGCAGTGTGAATTCGACTACGGCGCGGTTATCCTCCTTACAAAGTATGATTCCTAAAGTCGGCTTTTCTTCCGGCTGTTTGATCTTACGGTCATAGTAATTGACATACATTTGCATTTGACCGATGTCCTGGTGCGTGAGTTTACCGATCTTCAGGTCAAAGAGGACAAAGCATTTTAATAACCTGTTGTAGAAAACCAGGTCTACCCAGAAATGGTCGCCGTCGAGTGTGATGCGCCGCTGACGTCCTTCGAACAAAAAGCCTTTACCCAATTCCAGCATAAAGTGCTCCAGTTTATTAATAATGGCAGTTTCCAGGTCATTCTCCGAATAACCACTGTCCTCCTTTAAGCCCAAAAACTCCAGTACGAACGGGCTTTTCAACGCCTGAACCGGCTCCTGGCTTGTTTGCCCTGCCTCCGCACCATCCAGTACGCTTTTTTTATCGCGGCTTAAGGCCAGCCGCTCGAACAGGGAGGAATTGTACTGGCGCTGCAATTCCCGGACGGACCAGTTATTCGTTACCGATTGCTGTTCATAAAATTCCCGCTCACCGGGATCGGAAATCTTCATTAACTGGATGTAATGTGTCCAGCTTATTTTGAACAAGCCAGAAAACGAAATCAGTGATTGCGGAATATTCACAGCGGTATCAGATTGCGCAATCAGTGATTGCGCAATTCGTTCCTGGTATAACAAGTAGAACTTTTTGAAATAGTCCAGATTACGATGCGAATAACCTTTGCCGTATTCACGCGTCAGCGCTTCGCTGAGGTCTTTGACGATGGTTTCCGCATAAGCGGCCCGCTGATTACCGGCCTGCTCTTCTTTGACGATCATTTCCCCTATATGATAGTAAGTGAAGACCATCACCGTATTCACGTTCCGGACGATCTCACTCCGTGATTTTTCGATCAGTTCCCGGACTGACCGGAAAAGTTTATCATTGGTTAACTGTTCCATTAGCTTATACGTTTAGTCCCCGGTTTAACATTTGATTTTCGTTCCGCCGGACGTTTGGGCTCCGGCTTCAATTTTTCTTTCAGCACGCTCATATCGTCGCTGATCTTTTTGAGCAGCACACGGGCATAGATCTGCGTCGTAGCGATCTTGGTATGGCCCATCATTTTGCTGACGGTTTCGATGGGGACGTTATTGGCTAAGGTGATGGTCGTCGCAAACGTGTGGCGGGCAACGCCGAAAGTGAGCGTTTTCCGGATACCGATGATTTTGGCTACTTCTTTCAGGTGCATGTTTACTTTCTGATTGGTAATAGTAGGAAATATCGTTCCCATTATGACTGACCTTGGGTTGTCCTTGTATTTATTCAGGATGGCCATAGCCGGCGGCAATAAGGGGATATTGGTTGGCTCGTTACTTTTTTGACGGAAGAGCTTTAACCATTTTTCGCCATCCTCGCCATTGACCACATTACGCTCCTGCAAATTCATGAGGTCGACAAAGGACAAGCCGGTATAACAGGCGAACAGAAAGTAATCGCGTATAGTGATCAATGATTCCGAGGCGAACTCATGTTTTTCAATCGCCTTCAATTCCGCGCTGGACAAGAAAGCGGTTTCCACCTTTTTATAACGGAACTTATAATTCTTAAACGGATCACGGTTGATCCATTGCAGTTTAAAAGCAAGCGTGGTCATCTTGCGTAAGCGGATGAGGTGTTTCATCACACCATTGTTATTGAGCGGCTGGTGATGATCAGCAGGTTTATAGTTCCGCAAAAAAGTTTCAAAGTCTATAATAAACTTATAATCGATGTCTTTGACGCGGATGTCAGTGGTCTTGTATTTGGCGACCAGGAATTTTTCCAGATAGCGCCGCGTTACCGCATAATGTTTAAGGGTGCTCCAGGTTAGTGCCGCCGAAGCGGTTTCATTATGGTAGTCCATCAGCGCGCTGAGGTTGTAGGTTTCTTCGGTATCTTCTCCCAGGAAGCAGGCTTTAAGTAATAATGGCGTGATTTCCTTTCCCTCCAGGCGCAATTGCTGATAATAGGTCGTGATAGTAAATTTGACCTCATCCAGGTAAGCGTTGGTTTCCTGGGCGTCAGGAGTCTTTGGTTTAAGGCCGCCATGACCCTTGTTCCAATGTTCTACCTGGACTTGCCGCTTGAGTGCAAAGAGGGTTTTGTCTTTATTGACCGTAATAACCACATAAATGCTGGCAATTCCTTCCTTTGCCCTTTCCTTTTTGACGGTGAAGTGTACACCAAATGACTGTGCTGTTCTCATTTTTAACAGTTTTTAGATGAATAAATGATTAATTACAGCTTGAATTCGCTAATTTTTACTCACCGGATCGTGCGCCACTTTCAGTATTTCTGAGTCCTTTTGAGTGCACATTTCACTGGGTTAAGTATCTGTAAAACAAATAATTAGCTCATAAAAGCGAACAAAAATAAAAAGCGAAATCCGTTGGTCGTTTTACTCGTTTAAGTGGTGTATTCAGAAGGATTGAGAAGGATTGCTAAAAAAGCAAAATCCCTGTAAATCAGCAATTTACAGGGATCATCATTGGGCAAAAATGCCGTTTTGTGCGCCCACCTGGGCTCGAACCAGGGACCAAAAGATTATGAGTCTTCTACTCTAACCGACTGAGCTATAGGCGCGGTTATTTGTGTTTATTTAACGGGTGCAATTTTACATATTTGCAGGCAAATAACAAAACCCTTTATGCAAAATATCAAAAATATCATCTTCGATTACGGTAACGTTATCTTTAATATCGATTTCAGAATGGCCCAGCAAGGCTGGAACCAGTTGGGTATCAGTAATGCTGCCGAGTTTTTTGGCCATAAGCAGCAGGACGAAATTTTTGATAAATTTGACAGGGGAGAGGTGTCTGCGGAGGAGTTTAGGGACTATATCAGGCAAAAATCGGGCAATCGCAGCCTTACCGACGACCAAATAAACGGCGCGTGGAATAGCATGTTGCTCGGAATTGAGCCGGGCAACCATGAATTGCTGCTGGATTTGAAAGCAAAATACCGCACATTTTTATTGAGTAATATTAATGAAATTCACTATGATCACATCATGGCATATCTTAAAAAAGATTTTGGTTTTGATGGAAACGGCCATCTTTTTGAAAAGGCATATTACTCGCATCTCATGGGCAAGCGCAAGCCCGAAGCCAGGATCTTCCAACTTGTGCTGGATGAAAATAATCTTAATCCGGCCGAAACTTTGTTTATTGATGATAGTCCGCAGCATCTGGCTGGCGCCGAAAAACTGGGCATTCAAACACTTTTAATGACCAGGCCGGATACTATTCAACAGTTTTTTAAAAGATCGGGCTTGTAAACAGAACTTTTCTAACATCCACAAGGGGTTGCAGAATAAGTTCAACAATCAGTTCAATGCGAATAGCTAAATGGCATTAAATGCAGAGGCCATCAGTTAGTTAGAATGCTGCCGCTGGTATTTATTCCTGTAATCAATAGGCGACAGGCCCGTAATGCGCTTAAATGTAGTGCGGAAAGCTTTATTATCTGTGTATCCAACGTTATACATAACCTCATTTACGTTATCGCGCGATGTTTCCAGACTTACTTTGGCCGCTTCAATTTTAACCCGCTGAATGTATTCGGCTACTGTATTGGATGTTGCTTTTTTGAAGCGACGCTCCAGGTTTCGCCTGCCTAAGGCAAACATAGATGCCAACTGTTCAACGCTTATCTTTTCTGAATAGTTTTTCTCAATAAATTCCTGGGCTTTCTTTATCGGATCGTCTGAATGATCCTTTTGTCCCTGGAAAATAATGAATGGCGATTGGTTGGTACGTTCCATTTCGATAGCAAATACTTTCGAACTTAAAATAGCCATATCCCGGCCGGCAAATTTCTCGATGAGATATAGTATCAGGTTAAGGTACGAGAATGCCCCACCGCTGGAGTAAATGCCTTGTTCATCGGTAATGATTTTTTCAGTCACCAGGTTTACGTCCGGAAACATGGTACGGAACTGGTTGGCAGCCATCCAATGGGTAGCACAGCTTTTACCTTTTAACAACCCTGTAGAAGCCAACAAAAAAGCCCCCATACACAAACTGGCAATTTCGGCGCCGTTTTTATATTGATCTATGATCCATGGAATAAATTCCTTATTATTTTCAATAGCACTCGTTATTTCGCCATCAAGTGCAGGGATAACGATCAGGTCGGTTTTTTTTACCCCCGTCATTAAAAGATGGGCATTTACAGTAAAGCAACCGCCGCTGATGGGCGTTTCAGCTTGCAGGCCAACCAACTCAACTTTAAAAATTGGCTCTTTTCCCATCGATAAAAAAAATTGGTTTACCTGGGTAAATAACTGGCGCGAGCCTTCCAGGCTACCTAAAATTGCCCCCTTTGGTATTAAGATAGATATATGCTTCATATTTCAAAAATATAATAAAGCAATAACGCAAGCAAGATTTAATGCAGGTTATTTGCTGCCGGGATATTTATTGAATATGCTTGTTAGTTAATTGTTTAAATACAATTGATAAATGCTTCGCGCAGTATTTATACTTATGCTATTATTGCCCGCCTGTATATTGTGCTCTGTTGTTTTGCCGTGCCTGGTTTAATGCCAAAACGACGGCCGGGGTTGTTTTGCCTATTATTGATACCGATCACATATAAACTGGTGCTTATTAGTTCCCCATCAAGTTTGTTTAAAATACCGACGGTTTTGCTCCGGATCAAAAAATAGTTTGGCATGGCCATAATTTAGATTGTAAGTCGTTATTTGATACAGAAAACTCTTGCCTGACAGCGTATTGGCAGGTTTTTTTAAGATTTTTTGTCAGTAAGATTGGTGATTGTCATGTGCGCTGACAAATTGACAAAAAAAATATTAAAATGCTAAAGAGGTAAAAATGGGATTCAATAAGCACTATTTTTCCTTTAATATTCAAAATTTGATCATTTTTTTCATCGTTAATATGCTTTTAGGGCTTATTTTTAAATTTTCATCGTTCAATATAGCCGTTTTTATGCTATGTCATGTTTTTAAACCATGATCTTTTAGTTTTTTTCTAATCCGGAATTTTACAATCAAAAAACAAGCCTTATTTTTTTCCGAATGCTCAAAGCATCTTTTTATTTTTCGAAATAACATCTCAATTTTTATAAAATATAAAATACGGCAAATTTTATTTTTGGCCTCTCACACCCTAAAAAACGAGGGTAGATTTATGGCATATTTTTAGTCGATGAATGCTCGGGAGACCGAAAAAGTTTATCACTTAAGTTCATATAAATAAAGGATTTACGCGATTAACAATATACTTCCTGAAGCTATATAATAATATATAAATTATATAAATCACTTAAAAAATTAAAACTATGTTAATCGTATTAGAAGTTGCAGCATTTTTAGCAGTTATCGTGTTACCATTAATTCCAGCTAAAAAAGTTGCGAAATAATAAGGTACCAAGCCCTATCAACAATTCAATCATCATTTAAAAAATTAAGATCATGTTAATCGTATTAGAAGTTGCCCTATTTTTAGCAGTTATCATTGTGCCTTTGATCCCAGCTAAAAAAGTTGCGAAATAATTAGAGGTTTACATTAAGTTGTAAATAAAAGATGGATAGCATTGAGCTACCCATCTTTTTTATTTTAAAAGGATTGCTTTTTTCTGCCGATGTAAATAGATATTAAGCTGCACTATAACTATTGTTGGTTGTTTGCCTGCAATACACTGAAATGGTAATGCGGAATGTTTGCAATTTCAAATTTTAGCGGAAGTAATTCGTATTTTTGTCGACTGATCAAAATCAATGCAAAAGAAAAGTAAGCTTACGCTGTATATTTTTATAGCCCTTATCGCCGGTGTAATAGTAGGTTATATTTATAACACCAATGTAATCAATAAAATTAATGCCAATATAAGTACAGCCGATGCGCATATTAAAGCCATCGATAAAAACTTGTTAGCATCGGCAGATACTACTACAGAAGCTTTTAAATCCATAAAAAAACTGAGGCAGACGGAAGTAAAAGCCCAGCAGGAAAACAGCACCTTAAGGGAGGATAAACTGGAAGGCTTTAATATTTTAAGCAAGATTTTCCTGAATTTGATAAAGATGATTGTGGCGCCGCTGGTGTTTACAACGCTGGTGGTTGGCGTGGCAAAAGTAGGCGATATTAAGGCAGTAGGCCGGATAGGCGGCAAAACGATGCTGTGGTTTGTTAGCGCTACATTAGTTTCTTTATTATTAGGAATGCTGCTGGTTAACTTATTTGAACCAGGTAAAACCATGCACCTGCCGTTGCCAGACAGCCATTTAAGTACCGGTATCAAGAAATCGGCACTGTCGCTAACCGAATTTATCGGGCATGTGTTCCCCTCAAGCTTTATCAAATCGATGGCCGATAACGAGATATTGCAGATTGTGGTGTTCTCCTTGTTTTTTGGTATAGCCACGGCGGCGGTAGGTGAGCAGGGTAAAATAGTTATCAAAGCTATGGATGCCATTGCCCATGTGATATTAAAAATAACCGGCTATGTAATGAAACTGGCCCCTGTTGCCGTGTTTGGCGCTATAACAGCGGTAATTGCCCGGCAGGGTTTAGGGGTACTATCAACCTATGGTATATTTATCGGCGAATTTTACTTTTCGTTAGTGTTGCTTTGGCTCATTATTATACTGGCCGGCTTTATTGTATTGCGCAAACCTGTTTTCAGATTAATAAGCAACATAAAAGATGCTATGCTTATTGCATTCAGTACATCAACCAGCGAGGCGGCTTACCCTAAAGTATTGCTGGAATTGGAGCGTTTTGGCTGCAGTAACAAAATTGTGAGTTTCGTATTACCATTGGGGTACTCATTTAATTTGGACGGCAGCATGATGTATATGACCTTTGCATCGTTGTTTTTGGCGCAGTCGTACGATATTCACTTATCGTTCGGGCACCAGTTGTCGATGCTGCTGGTGCTGATGCTTACAAGCAAGGGCGTAGCGGGCGTACCAAGGGCTTCATTAGTTGTTATTGCAGGAACATTATCAATGTTTAATATTCCGGAGGCGGGATTGTTCCTGTTGATAGGAATTGATCCGTTGCTGGATATGGGTAGATCGGCAACCAATGTTTTGGGCAATGCCATGGCTACTGCAGTTGTAAGCAAGTGGGAAGGGGAACTGGATAATTAGTGAATTAGCGATCTAGTGAATTCGTGATTTTTTAATCGCTGATTCAAATAATTACTCTTATGGCCGATATCCTATATTTTATAATTGATGATAAATAGTGAAAAAATTGATTTTGCAGAGGCATTTAGAATTCGCACAAAAAAGTTTGTTGTAGATAATATTAGATTTTACAAAACTTTACCAAAAACAGAGGAAGCTAAGATAATTGGAAGGCAGTTACTCAGATCGTCTTCATCTGTAGGAGCGAATTATAGAGCTGCCTGTCGGGCAAGGTCGCAAGCCGAATTTTATGCCAAGCTGTCGATAGTTGTTGAAGAAGCTGATGAATCGGCATTTTGGATGGAAGTACTAATTGAAGCTCAAATAGTTAATAAGTCGGATCTGATATTATTATTAGACGAAGCCAATCAAATCCTTAAAATAGTATCTGCGTCAAGAAAAACAGTGTCTACCAATAAAAAATGACAACCAATTTTAAATTCAATAATCACTAATTCACTAACTCGCTAACTCACTAATTAATATATGTCTTCAAAAACAAAAAAAATATTTCTCATCTCCACAATCGTTATTCCATTCCTTTTATACTGTTTTTACTACTACGGTATGATGATTAAAAACGCGCCTTACCGGTTTGCTGATTTTCAGTCCATATCGATCCAGTATGGCGAGAAGGATTCATTGGTTAATAAATTTAACTCAAGCACCGGCGACTACCAATACCTTAACAAGCGCGATTCGCTGGTTAAGGTAAACGTTAAGCTTACTGAGAATGACCTGCTCTATTTGCACCACAAGGCAGCCGGCCTGGGTTTCTGGGATTTTCCATCGAACGAGAGGGGAGATACTGTTAAAGAGAAACCGGTGCGTTATATCATCGAGTTTAAATATAAAACCAAAACCAAACGGGTTGTTTTTGATTCGAACTTTGCGGGCGACCCTAAATTGATAGATGCCAATAAACAGCTGATCAAAGAAATTGATCAAAGTTTAACAACCGCAGAAAGAAGGCTGAAAAAATAAAAGGCGGCGTTGTTGTTTATTAAATAACCAATCCCTATATTTGCACCTCGAATTTTAAAACAATAATTAACAAACATGTACGCAATAGTAAGTATAGCAGGACAGCAATTTAAGGTTGCAAAAGACCAGCAGATCTTTGTACACAGGTTACAAGGTGACGAGGGCGCTAGTATTGAATTTGACAGTGTATTGTTAGCAGAAAACGAAGGTTCATTCAAATTAGGTTCTGATTTGAAAGGCGCTAAAGTATCGGCTAAGATCTTGTCTCATTTAAAAGGTGATAAAGTAATCGTTTTCAAAAAGAAACGTAGAAAAGGTTACAAAAAGAAAAACGGTCACCGTCAACAATTTACCAAGATCGAGATCACTGGTATCACATTATAATTTAAAGTTTTAAACCGAGCCGATTTATCAGCTCATAAAAGATATAAACAATGGCACACAAAAAAGGGGCCGGTAGTTCCAGAAACGGCCGCGAGTCGCATAGCAAACGTTTAGGTATCAAAATTTTCGGTGGTCAGCCAGCAATTGCAGGTAACATCATCGTTCGTCAGCGTGGTACTAAACACAATCCAGGCGTTAACGTAGGTATCGGCAGAGATCATACCTTATTCGCTTTAGCCGAAGGTATCGTAGTTTTCCGCAAGAAGGCCGATAACCGTTCATACGTTTCAGTAGTTCCGGCTACAGAAGCAGTTACTGAAGTTGCAGCAGCGCCTGTAGCAGTAGCACCGGTAGCAACTGAAGAAGAAGCACCAAAAGCAAAAAAAGCAGCGGCCCCAAAAGCAAAAAAAGCTGATACTGAAGAAGCAGCAGCTGAGTAATTAGCAAACGCTTTATATAGACATAAGAGATCCTCGGTCAGTTTGATCGGGGATTTCTTGTTTTAGTGTGTCGCGTTAATCTTGCCAATGCTAAAACTTATTGGCACAGTAAAAAGGCATTTAACTGGCTGGCTATTTTGTATGCCAGGTTTCCAACGTGGAGAACTGCTTACAACCCTTATCGCTTCATCATCCAATTCTTTTGATACACTCCTGATGATCTTTGGGTGGGTTACTGTACCATCTGCCTCGATCATGATCTGTACGTAGACTTTCCCTTCGACACCCGCCTTAAGACTGTTCATTGGGTATCTCACGGTTCTGGCTATAAATTGAAGAAACCTATCATTCCCGCCGGGAAACTCTGGTTGTTGCTCAACAGAAATGAAATGTGCTTGGTCAGGCTGTGTCTTCTCTTCTAATTTAACCGAGTCTGTGGATTGCGCTTTGACGGCTAACGTACTTGTTATGCAAAAAGCAGTAACCAGTATCTTTTTCATTTATTCAATAATTAGTTTCTTTAAATAATAAGTATCCGGATCAATCACCGGCATAGTTTTACTTGTTAGCGTTATTCCTTTTTTATCCAACGTATACCTTTTAGTGACGCCATCGATAGTAATGTCAGTTGGTAATAGCATATCAATGTTTTGAAGCTGAATTAAATACTTATCACCGCGTTTTGCAGTTACATGAACTTCGAGCTTATTGACAGAATAAATATAGAGATCAAATAAGGGTTTTAAATTGATACCTGCGGCTTTGCTAAAATATTCCTGCACGTCGGCCGTAGTAACCATGTTATTGTAGGTGTATTTAGGGCTTGTAACGAAACTTTTAATAGTTGGGAAGAAAAGGCTATCGCCCATGACATATCTTAAAGTATGCATGAAAAAGGCACCTTTACCATAAATATCACCATTATAAGCAGCCTCTTCGTCGATATCTTTTCCTATTACCAAAGGAATTTTGTTGCCAAATGAAAGTGCAGCTTGCTGGAAGTGTTTAATATAGGCTTGTTCGCCTTCCAATTCCCGTATGGGCATGGCATCTCCAAAGGTGCAAATACCTTCGTGGATCCAGTAATCGGCCCAGTCTTTGGCTGTTACTTTGTTGCCCCACCATTCGTGGCCAAATTCGTGATGCATCAGCCAGTCAAAATCCTTTCCGCCGAGTTTACTGTACCTGAATTTGTTGCCATAGGCATTCATGGTTTGGTGCTCCATACCCAGGTGTGGCGTTTCGGCTATGCCTATTTTCTCTTTGGCCCATGGGTACTCGCCGAAATATTTTTCCTGTATGCTGATGGTTTGCTCAAAAATATCCAGGTGGCGGTTGGCCTTAGCGGCATCCTCTTTTAATACATAAAACTGGATGGGCACAGTTGTTCCATTAACGGTTTTATATGGCCTGCTTACCACGGTATAATCGCCGACATTAAACAGGATGCTATAGTTGTTGATGCTATAATTGGTTTTCCAATGGTAAGTAGCTTTATCACCGCTTTTGGTTACTTTTTGCAACAGGCCCGGCCCGGCAACTACCAGGTCTTTAGGTACGGTTATCATCATATCAACACCCTCATTTGGCTCATCCGAAGGGTGATCCTTGCAGGGGAAATAGAGTTTACCACCGGTGCCCTCGGCTGTAATGGCAACCCAGGCATGCCCGGTAGAATCTTTCGTCCAGGTAAACCCATCATCCCATGGCGGGCGACGGGCAACATGGGGTTTGCCTCCATATACTACTTTAACGCTTGCCTTGCCGGCAGGTAATTCTTTTGTTGTGTTTATAGTGATTAGGTTGTTTTGATAAGTGAATGGTTCCTTTTTTCCGTTTACCAAAACGTTGCTGATCTTTAAAGAGTCCAACAGGTCAAAAAGTAATACTTTGGCGGGCTGCGCCATGATTACATCAATGGTTGTATAACCATCTATCGTTTTCTGAACCGGATCAACATTCAAGGCGATGGTGTAATGGCGTATATCCATAATGGCTTGCTCTGGTTTAAGCTTGCCGCCGGATGTTAGGGTTTGGGCGCTGGATACTACTACAGCGAGCAGTGCCAATGTTGTGAGTAATGTTTTCTTCATTATTTGGCGTATTCACTTAATCTGAAATAAATTGTAGCTCTATGTCCATGGCCTCGAAACAAGTTTGATATTGCCTCCATTTTTACAATTTTTTGTAACGTTCAAGTCAACCATAAGAGTTCACTATTCAAGATACGCCAACAGGGTATATACAAATATTGTAGAAAATTGGGTTTCGACAACATTAATAATCGGCAATAAAGAATAGTTTGTTCTTATTCTTTATCGCCGATTCACATATTTCAAGAATAGCATTATATTCTTTTTGCGCATTTAATTCTTCTGTAATAACGAGAGATTTCATATGATCGTAGAATTATTCAAGTCGATCCACCTGCACCTCCCCGTTAAATTCATCACCCCAAGTGTCAAACTCATAGTCAGCAGACCAGCGATATTTGTATATGATACTTTCGCGCGGTAATTCTTGATAGTCAGGATAGAGATCTAAGATCATTCCGAAATATCCTGACCAAAGCACAACTTCAAATACTAACTCTCCAGATTCTGTACGCTCCCTGAAGTAAGCCTCTCGGATCTGTACGATCGATATTTTCTGAAAGTCAGATACAAGATCGATTTTTTTCATAGTTTGTCTTCTTTTGCCTAAGCCACTTAAATAAATAATTTTGGCAAAATTGTATTTTATGTTAGGATGCAACCGTCATATTCACCTTCTTCATTCCCTAAATATAATCAATACTCCCTCACCAACAAATTATCGGCAAACTGCCTTAAATACTGGCGGCGATCTTCCGACAGATTGATCTGATCCAGGGCATTAAAAGCCATTTCTGCATAGGTTTGCATCGCATCTTCTGCATAATTTCTGATGTTCAAACTGTCGTAAATAGCTGTTACCGCTGCAACCTTATCGGAGGCAGTAAATTCTTCAAGATTTAGCCACTTTTCAAGTTCGGTTGCCTGGCTGTCTTTTGCCAGTTCAAGCGCCTTTATCAGCAGATATGTTTTTTTATTGGATAGTATATCACCGCCAACCTGCTTACCAAATTTTTCCGGGTCGCCGTAAACATCCAGTATATCATCCTGTAACTGGAAAGCAATACCCAGGTTTACGCCAAAATCGTATAATAATTGCGCATCTCCTACTGTAGCGCCGCCTATGATAGAGCCTATTTTTAAAGTGCCGCCCAATAACACAGCGGTTTTAAGCCGAATCATATCCACGTATTCGTTTATCTGTACATTGTTGCGCTGCTCAAAGCTCATGTCAATTTGTTGGCCTTCGCATACACCTGTGGCTGTCTCGTTAAAAACATCCATTACCCGGCGCAAAATAGCATCGTCAACCTTCATCATGAATTTGTTAGCTTCTACCATCATGGCATCGCCGGATAGTATGGCTACATTGGCGTTCCATTTTTCGTGTACTGTAATTTTACCGCGGCGCAAGGGAGCTTTATCCATAATGTCATCGTGCATCAGCGTAAAATTGTGGAACACTTCAATTGCCAGCGCTGGCTCTATCGCTTTTTCAACATCGCCTCCAAACAGGTCGCATGCCATTAGCAGCAGGGCAGGGCGCAGGCGCTTACCGCCAAGCGAAAGTATGTAGCTTATAGGTTCGTAAAGATCGGTAGGATATGCCGGAAAAGTAAGTTCGTCTACAGCCTTGCTCACCATGGCATGTAGTTCTGTAAGTTGTTTCATTTTTGTAGTTAACAGTTGATTAAGTTGATTGAGTTGGATTAAGTTGATTGAGTTACCAAAACCCAATCAACTTAATCCAACTCAATCAACCAATCAACTCAATATCAATCCTGTACTAACGAAAAATCAATTTGCTTCTTGGTCAAATCAACATTTTTAACCCTGATCTTCACTTCATCGCCCAACTGGTAAATTTTCTTTTTCCGCTGACCGATGATACAATAGTTTTTTTCGTCCAAAGTATAAAAATCGTCGGATATATCGCGCAGACGAATCATGCCCTCACATTTATTTTCGATAATCTCTACATACATACCCCATTCGGTAACTCCCGAGATAATGCCGGTAAAGATGTTGCCAACCTGATCTCGTAGATATTCTGCCTGTTTGTATTTAACAGATGAACGTTCGGCGTCAGCTGCTTTCTTTTCCATTTGCGAACTGTGGGAACATAGCTTTTCGTAATGTTCTGCATTTACCGATTGTCCGCCGTTTAAATAATGGAATAGCAGGCGGTGTACCATTACATCCGGATACCTGCGAATAGGAGAGGTGAAGTGCGTATAATGGTCAAATGCCAGACCGTAGTGGCTGCTGGTTTTTGTGGTGTATATAGCTTTAGCCATCGACCTGATGGCCAGTTGGGTAAGTACATTTTGTTCTTTTTTGCCTTCCACATCTTCCATCAGGAAGTTTAACGATTTAGCAGTTTCTTTATCCGATTTAGTGTTTATCTTATAGCCAAACCTGGCAGCAAATTGCGCAAAATTGGCTAATGCATCTGGTTTAGGTGAATCATGTGCGCGATAAACAAAGGTATATTTGTGTTTTCCTTTGCCCATTTTACTTACATGCTCGGCAACCTTACGGTTAGCCAATAGCATAAAATCTTCTATCAGTTTATGGGCATCTTTACGTTCTTTTACATAAACACCGGTTGGTTTTCCTGCTGTATCAAGCTTAAATTTAACCTCGGTAGTTTCAAAGCTGATGGCGCCGTTTTTAAATTTACGGTCGCGTAGTTTATAAGCTAAGGCATTTAGTTTAAGGATCTCGTCTTTAAAATCGCCTTCTTTGTTTTCTATTACTTCCTGAACTTCTTCATACGTAAAACGCCTGTCTGAGTAAATGATGGTTTTGCCGTACCATTCGGTTTGGATAAATGCATTCGCGTCCAGTTCAAAAACTGCCGAAAAACATAGCTTTTCTTCTTTAGGGCGCAACGAGCACAGGCCATTTGAAAGGCGCTCGGGCAGCATAGGGATAACCCGATCAACCAGGTAAACAGAAGTAGCACGATCAAATGCTTCTTTATCGAGGGCAGAATCAGGAATGATATAATGCGATACATCGGCGATATGCACACCAACTTCGTAATTGCCATTCTCGAGTATTTTAAACGATAATGCATCGTCAAAATCCTTGGCATCAAATGGATCGATAGTAAACGTGGTGATATCTCTGAAGTCCCTTCTGCGGGCAATTTCTTCTGGGGTGATCACATCCGATATCTCCTCCGACTCATGTTCAACCTCGGCCGGAAAGGATAACGGAAAACCATATTCGGCAAGGATGGCATTCATCTCGGTGTCATTCTCGCCCTGTGCACCTAAAATGTGTTTTATCCTTCCAATGGGGTTTTTGGCCTCAGCCGGCCAGTCGGTAATTTCGGCAACTGCTTTTATCCCATTTTTAGCACCGTTGAGCTCGCTCATCGGGATAAAAATGTCATGCATCATTTTACGGTCATCGGGGATAAAAAATGCAAAACGCTCGGATAGTTTTACAATTCCTGTAAACTCCATTTTGGCGCGCTGCAGTATTTCGATGATCTCGCCTTCTTTACGTTTGCCTTTGCTAATGGCATATACGTAAACTTTAACGCGGTCGCCATGCAAAGCATTGCGAAGCTTGCGCGGGGCAACAAAAATGTCGCTTTCCAACTCATCATCGGTAACTATAAATGCCGAGCCGTCGTTCGTCAGATCGACACGGCCTTCCATAAATGTTTTTAGTTCAAGTAGTTGGAATTTGCCGGGCGAAACCTCTTTCAGTACAGATTTAAAAGCCTCGTCTTTTAGAATATCAAATATAATCTCGCGCGATTCGGGATCGCGGACGTTTAATTTTGCAGAAACCTGTTTATAATTAAGTGGCGTATTGCCGTTTTGTTCAAATACATCAAGTACCATTTGGGTGAGTACCTGAACGATAGAAGAATTATTTTTCTTTTTTTTAGACATACAAAAGTATTTGCGCTAAGATACAGATTTTTGGTGTTTGGGGGTGAAGGCGAAAAAGACAGGGTTAGGGAAATCGATTTTAAATTTGAGGTAGTGAATTTGCTCGATCAGTGGGAGCCCATTTTTTGAGTTAGACACGAATTCCTGACAATCCGGCTAAATTTATCGAATTTCACGAATTTTTGGATTGATAGACTGCATAACTTAAGATATTAAGAATTTGGCGCTGTTTTGATCAACAACAAGCACAAAATGTCGATACGCTAAATTACGGGAAATCTCAATTTAATGTTAACCATGTAAAATTATAAAATGTTTATTTTCAGATATTTATAAATTAAATATCTGAAATATGTTAAGTTATGTTAACCCATCTTAGATGCGTTTGCCCTCTGCCATTACCCCTGCGGTATAGAGGCTATTAAATTCCTGGTGTACTCCTCCTTTGGTCTATAATAAATATCGTCCGGGTAACCTGTTTCAATAATTTCGCCTTTATTCATTACCATCATCCTGTCGGATATGTGTTTAATAACGGCAAGATCATGCGAAATGAATATGTAAGTGAGTTTAAACTCCTGCTGTAGTTCGCGTATCAGGTTAAGCACCTGTGCCTGTACAGACACATCAAGCGCCGACACTGATTCGTCGCAGATTATAAATTTAGGTTGCAGTGCCAGTGCCCGTGCTATCACTATACGTTGCCGCTGACCTCCTGAAAACTCATGCGGGTAACGGTTAAAATGTTCGGGCAGCAGATTTACCCGTTCCAGTAATTCCAATACGTGTTTTTTGCGTTTGATATTATTGGCATAAAACTGGTGTACCTGCAAAGGCTCCATGATGGATTGACCGACGGTTAATTTAGGATTTAAAGATGAATAAGGATCCTGAAAAATGATTTGGATATTGCGCCGAATCTCGCGCAGGTCGTTCTTTTTTAAGCTGCGCAGATCTGTATTTTCAAAACTGATATTACCGGCTGTGGGCTCAATCAGTCTTAAAATGGTACGGCCTAACGTTGTTTTTCCGCAACCCGATTCGCCGACCAGGCCAAGTGTTTCGCCGGGATAAACTTCAAAACTTACATTATTTACTGCTTTAACCACTTTTTTTGACAGGCCCAACAAGCCCGTACTAACCGGGAACCAGGTTGAAAGGTGATTAATCTTTAATAAGGGTTCTTGTTTATAAAGCTGTATCCTTCTTGCTTCTATTTCAGCATCAGGATAATGATACATTGTCCTGATGTTTTCTATAGTGACCGATGATTTATTTTGGATATTTTCTGCATCAAAAAAATCGGCAACTATCGGCAGTTTCTTTAAATGTTGATTTGGTGATGGCCTGCACGCTAATAAGCCTTTGGTGTATGGGTGACTGGGATGATCGAATAAGTCGGGCGTATTGGCTTCCTCAACAATTTCGCCTTTATACATCACCATTACCCGGTCGGCAATTTCTTTAATAACCCCCAGGTCATGCGAAATGAAGATCAGGCTCATTTGGCGCGCTTTTTTAAGGCAGAGCAGTAATTCTATGATAGTTTTCTGTACGGTTACATCCAACGCGGTGGTAGGCTCATCGGCTATTAATATCTCCGGATTACAGGATAGGGCCATAGCTATCATCACCCGTTGCTTTTGGCCACCAGAAATTTGGTGCGGGTAGCTATCAAAAATAGCTTCAGGGCGGGGGAGTTGTACCTCGTTAAAAAGCTCGATAGTTTTCTTTTTGGCTTCGGCTTTGCCCAATCCCAAATGTAGCCGGATAGCCTCGGTTAACTGGAAGCCACAGGTAAGCACTGGATTAAGCGATGTCATGGGCTCCTGAAAGATCATGGCCATACGGTTGCCCCGAATGTCGCGCATATCAGCCTCGGATAGTTTGCACAAACTACTTTCATTTAAAAGTACCTCCCCGGTAATAACGGTTTTATCCGCATCCAACAACCGCATCAAAGCAAGTGAGGTAACTGATTTACCCGAACCGGATTCACCTACAATCCCAATAGTTTCGCCTTTTTGTAAGTTAAAGGAAATATTTTTTACAGCTTTAAATAAGCCATCTCCGGTTTTAAAACTAACCCCCAGGTTTTTTACTTTCAGCATTATTGGCCAACTATAGTTATCATCTCGTCTTTTATTAAATCTTCGCCGCGATAACGCCTTATCAGCTGGGCGGTAGCAACTACATCTTTTTGGCAATAGATGCAAATCCGGTCAAGCTGGTTTTCGTTCCAGTAAACGTGCCCCACCATGCTGCCGTCAATGTCGTCTTTTGGAGTAGGAATATCAAAAATGGCCGTTAGCAAGCTTAATGATGTGAAATTTTTATAATCGCCAAATTTCCATAGCTCCATGGTATCCAGGTGGATAATTTCCCAGGGCTTTTTACCTGCAAGTTGTAGCTGGGGCGGAAAAGGAAGCCCGTTAATTAACAAACGCCTACAGATATATGGATAATCAAACTCCTTGCCGTTATGGGCCACCAAAACCAGGTTAGCAGGCTGGCTAAACAACAAAGCCGAAAAGTTGATGAGCAATTCTTTTTCATTATGCCCCGCGAACGATTTAACCCGCAAACCTATATTTTCTTTTCCCTTAGTGAAAACTCCAACGGATATACATACTATCTTACCAAATTCGGCCCAGATACCCGCGCGTTGGTAATATTCTTCGGGTGTTTCGTCTTTACGCTGATATTGCGTTTTTACCTCCCAAAGCTTTTTAAAATGCTCAGGCACTTCATCATGTGTACCATATTGCGGCACAGTTTCAATATCAATTACCAATAAATTATGCAGGTCATACTGCTCAAGCATCGTGGGTTAGTTTTATGGAGCAATATAATGAATGTTTTAGTTTGATAGGTTTTACGTGGTACGTTTTAGGTTATACGTTTGTAATTTTATTAATGCGTAACAAATCGCTCGATAGCTGGGATAATTCTTTAAAAATTATTTCGCAGAAATAATTTTCACCACTCACCACTCACCACTCACCACTCACCACTCACCACTCACCACTCACCACTCACCACTCACCACTCACCACTCACCACTCACCACTCACCACTCACTTACTCAATATTTCAAATCTAATATTAACGGTATTACCATTGCCATCAACCAGAGTAAGGATGTGCTTGCCTGGCGGCGGATTTAAAGCCATCTGGTGGAAATCTTTGGTAGTACCCATATACTGATCATCCAGGTGCCAAAATATTTTCATGCCCGGCAGGCGATGTGCTGCGTTACAAATCATCCGTCCGCGTGTACCATCGGCTTCAAGGGGGATGTATATTTTTGCGCCATCCTTGGGGTAAATTATCTCCATCGTATTTCCATTCTCTGTCTGGGCGCAGTCTGCCCGGAAGGGTGGAAGTACATGGTATTGATAATTGCGGGATTTATAATAATACTCCATAGACGGTGGCAGCACAAACCATTTTTTGTTAAGCATTTGATCTGGTGGTTCGCAATTACCATTTACCTGGTATTGCCCATCGGCAGACAGATGAATAAGCTGGTGATAAGGGCAAACAGGTGCCCTTAAGCCGGTTTTAGGAACCAGCACCTGGTCAATATCCTGGCAGTATTGCCCGGCACGATAGCCGCTTTGCCTGCAAACGTCAATTTTTACCATTTCGCCGGTTGGCATTGCAAACCAGTCTTTTGATGCAGGCAGTAATCTAAAAATCTCGAACAGGGCAGGGGCAGCGGCGTTAATACCGGTTAAACCCGGCCTGCCTTCGCCATCGGTATTACCAACCCAAACACCTACCACGTACCTTGGTGTAACACCAATGGCCCAACCATCCCGAAAGCCAAAGCTTGTTCCCGTTTTCCAGGCTACACGCTGGCTGGAACTGAATTGCTGCCATAGCATCTCTTCGCCCGGCCTCATCACTTCTTCCATGGCTTGGAAAGTACTATAGATAGAAGCCGCATCAAGCAGGCCCGATTTTTCCAGATCAGATTTCTTAATATCCTGTTTATTATAAACCGGGTTATGAAAATCCTCAGGATCGTAACTACCATTGTATTTATCATAGTGATTAAGCACCCTGGCCATATCCGCATAAGCGCCTGTAAGTTCCCAAAGCGTATTTTCGCCGCCGCCCAATATCAGCGATAATCCATAATGATTTGCCGGTTTGGATAGGGTGGTGATGCCAATTTTGTGCAAAAAGTCATAGAATTTCTCGAATTTATACTGCTGCAGTAGTTTTACGGCTGGTATGTTCAGTGATCTTGCCAAAGCCTTGGAGGCAGGTACAGCGCCATCATACCCCATGTCGAAATTTTCCGGTTGGTAGCCGGCTATTAATGTTGGTACGTCTGGCAGTAAACTGTTAGGCAATATCAACCCATTATGTATTGCGGAAGCATACAATAGTGGTTTTAGCGTACTTCCGGGGCTGCGCAGGGCATCAATCACATCTACATCGCTTTCCATTTGTGGGTCTTCATGATGGGTAATATTACCGGCATAAGCCAGTGTTTCGCCGGTTTCAACATCCAGCACAATAGCGGCTATATTGTTAATGTCGTTTGCTTTTAAAACCTGGTGATGTTGCTCCAAAATATCGTTGACTTGTTGCTGTAGCCCCGAACGAATACTTGTACGAATACGGGTATCGCCCACCGGCTTGGCATCATAATCGTTTTTAAAACGTTGTAATAAATGAGGGGCAAGGGATGGCAGCGGCATGGGCCTTTCAGGAACGGGTTCCAGTTTTGCCAATTCGGCCGTTATACTGTCAATAACACCCTGCTTATATAATCTGTTAAGCAACCTATTTCGTTTGTTCAGCAATGTTTGTCTGTTCCTGCCGGGATGTACTAATGACGGCGCATTGGGTAATACCGCCATTGCTGCCATTTCGCCCCAGGAAAGTTTATCAGGGCTGCGACCGAAATAGCGCCAGGAGGCAGCATCCAGGCCAATAACATTGGTGCCAAATGGCGCATTGCTGGTATAAAGGGCTAATATTTCCTTTTTGCTGTAGGTGAGTTCGAGCCGGAGCGCCATAAAAATTTCCAGTAACTTATTCCAGATGTTGCGCTTGTGTTTGGTAGCCAGCCTTATTACCTGCATAGTAAGGGTACTGCCGCCGCTGGTTATTTTTTTTGAGCTCAGATTTTGTTTGATAGCGCGCCCAAAAGCAAGAATATCAAAGCCAGGGTGGTTTTCAAAACGTTTATCCTCAAAAGCAATGATACATTGTTTGAATTTTTCTGGTACGCTATCATTATAGGGAAAACGCCATTGGCCGTCTTTTGCTATAGATGCACCGAGTAATTGACCTTGATTATCGTCAATTACGTACGAAGTAGGGTTTTTAAATAGAGGTTTTGGCAAACAAAACCAAAACAACACGGTTAAAACGAACAGGAATACAAGCAGAAATATTACTTTTGGTTTTTTTAAGTAGATTTTTATCCGTTTTAATACAGGTTGCATTAAATAATATTTTCAATAAAGATATAACTAAGCTTTATATCACTACCATATCCGAAACCGGATTTTTTGATAAACAACGATAATGGGCATACAAAAACTTTCAATTATTATCCCGGCTTATAACGAAGGTAACACCATACATTTAATTTTGAATAAAATTAAAGCGGTTAACCTGACTAATGATATCCAAAAAGAAATTATTATTGTAAACGACTGTTCAACAGACCACACGGAACTTGCCATTAGTTCCTACCAACAATCCAACACGGATGTAAATATCCAGTACTTTAAACACGATGTAAATAAGGGCAAGGGGGCCGCCCTGCACACCGGTATCTCAAAAGCAACGGGTGAATATCTTATAATACAAGATGCTGATTTAGAGTACGATCCGGCTGAATATAACGATTTACTGAAACCAGTAATCAACGGTTTTGCAGATGTTGTTTACGGATCCAGGTTTATGGGGAGCAATCCGCACCGTATTTTGTTTTTTTGGCATACCATAGGCAACAGGTGGCTAACCTTTGCATCAAACATGTTTAGTAACCTTAACCTTACGGATATGGAAACCTGTTATAAACTGTTTGATACCAGGCTGATACAGGCCATCCCCCTTACCGAAAAACGCTTTGGGTTTGAGCCCGAGGTTACCATCAAAATATCCAGGGTGCCTAAAATCCGGATTTATGAAGTGGGGATTTCTTACTATGGACGCACCTATGAAGAAGGAAAGAAAATAGGGTGGAAGGATGGCGTGAGAGCTATATACTGTATACTAAAATACGGGCTGTTTAAAAGTAAATAGCTTTAAAAAAGTAATAGTAAATGCACAAATCATACATTTTTTGACAAGTTTATTTCAGAAAAATACAATTTTTATGCAGTTTTTTGCAAACAAGGCTTCTCCGTTTTTTTTTAATCAATTTCGGTGCTGCGGGCTTATTAAAACATCATCAATAATTGTTATTGGCGACGTTGGGCTTTTTCCCAAACAGCACTTTGTGTGGTTGTAAAATACCTGATGATGCCGGCTAATACAGCGTAGTTCATCACACAAAAATAATAGGGGATAAACAATACCTTTATGCGCAGCTGCTTTTTCTCCATAATATAACCTAAAAATGCCAACATGTAAAATAGCACCTGGGCAAACAGCAGTAACTGCCATCCGGTTGCGCCGGGTTCACAAGCAAGTACCACATTTAAAATAAAAGACAGGATGAGCAATAAGGGGGTAACCGTCCACCGCAATACCCGGTGACTGATGTACTGGAACGACAGTATTGGGTAAGGGAAAGGATTAAATAAGCTTTTTAACCGCAATATGGATTGGATACCTCCGGCAGCTATGCGGATTTTCCGTTTTAATTCTTCAGATACATTTGCGGATGCAGTTTCGGTGGCATAGGCTTCGGGCTCATAAACAATGCGGTAGCCTTTTTCGGCAATTAGCATTGAAATCATAAAATCATCCAATACCGTATCGGCCGGTACCGGTAAATAAAGTGACCGCCTTACGCTGAACAGTTCGCCTGCCGCGCCAACAACCGAATATAATTCAGAATCCCACTTTTTAAGTGCCGACTCATATTTCCAGTAAAACCCTTCACCGGCGGCGCTTGCATCGGCATTTTCATCAATATGTACACGTTTTTCGCCGGCCACCGCGCCAACGGTTGGGTCGGTGTAATGCCTGCAAATCTTTATCAGCGCATCTTTGTTCAAAAAGGTATTGGCATCGGTAAAAACTACAGCCTCGGTATCTACAAACTCCATTGCGCGGTGAACGGCAGCTATTTTGCCGGCGCGCTGCGGCTGATGCAAAAGCCGGATCTGGGGATACCCGCCAATAATGTCGGGCGTGCTATCAGATGAGCCATCGGTTATAAAAATAATTTTTAGTTTGCCTGCCGGGTAGTTAAGCAGCAAGCTATTAGCAATTTTTTCTTTTATAAAAAACTCCTCATTATACGCCGCCACAACCAGGGTACAGGTAGGGAGTGCGTCCAGGTTTTCGGCTACCGGCTTTTTAGGCCCTCTCACTATTCTTTTCAGTTTAATGATAAAGTATAAAAGGATGCCGTATCCTGCAAATGTGTAAAATACAATAATGAGGCTTAACAGTAAAATTATTTTCATGCTATAGTATTTATAGGATAACCTAAGTTGCTGCTGTTTTTTGAATGGGTAAGGTTCCACCACACTGCTTTAAAAAGCATGGGTATAAAAGCGTAATTTTTGTTTTTTATATAAGCTAATACGTTGCGCGGCACCACCAGCAACAGGAAATAAATAAAAAAAAATATTTTTTTGTGAGCAGGAGCATTACGCCGCGTAAACAAAATGCGATTGCGGTTCATGAAATATTCCTTGAGCTTACTTTTTTTGCCCACGGATATCGATTCTTTATGATAAATCAACGCATCCGTGTTTACCCAGGCTTCGTAGCCGGCTCTTTTTATCATCTCGCACCAGTCTACTTCTTCGTAATACAGGAAAAAGTTTTCGGCCATAAGTCCGGCTTTGTCAATAGCCTCTTTTTTAATCATCATGGCCGCACCATGGCAGTAGGCAGTTGGCCCTATAATATGATTAAACTGGCCCTGGTCTTTTTCCCTTAACCCTATACAACTATTGCGGCATGTGTAATAATCCATGGGAGTATAGCCGGCATATTGAATTACCCCACTATCGCTATAATACTTTATCATGGGCGAAACGATACCTACCTCATCATGTGTTTCCAAAGTATCTACCAGGGCATTTAGCAGGCCGGGGGTAAATTCGGTATCGTTGTTTACCAGAAAGATGTAATCGCCCGTGGCATTTTTAATGCCCAGGTTATTACCACCAGCAAAGCCAAGGTTGGCATCCGACCGGATAGATTTGATATCGGGGTACGTTACGAGCCACCCGGGCACCGGGTTTATTTTGCTGGCATTGTCAACCACAATTATCTCCAGACTGGCGTAGGTATTCGTTTTTTTTATGGATGACAGTAACTCTTCGGTAACTGCCGGCTGGTTAAAGTTTACGGTTACAACAGATACTTTTTTCATCTATGCTGTTAATGTACCTACTACTAAGCGGCAGTATGGTCATGTGTGGTATGTATAAATTTTTTGTTGGCGCCCTTTAACTTAAATAACAACAACAACATAGTGAAAAATATCAGCGGCAGCTTAAGCGCGGCTTTCAGTAATTGGATGTTAAAGTAGGGGCCTGGTATGGCAGCCAGAATGCCGGCATAGCAGCATAGGGTTGCAAGCGCCCACAATTGCCACGACGGCCCTATACCCGGCGTTAACCACCACAGGAATAAGGAAATGAATAACATAAAAGGCATCAATCCCAGCATCAGCACCCTCGGTAGTATCGACATTTGGTATATTTCGTTAAAATAATCAAAGTTGCCCCGCAAAAATAATTCACTAAAGCCGCTCATGCCGTATTTACGTAACAGGTTAAACTGGGCCGAAAGCCATCTTTTACGCTGTTTTTTAAATACTTCGGGGTTGCTTACCTTCTCATCATATACATATGCTTTTTCGGCATAGGCAACGCCAATTTTCTGGCGGGTAAGTATCAGGCCCATTTCTTTATCAAAGCCGCCAACAGCGTCAATCTGGCCCATGGTTGTCTTGAATAAGCTATATTCCAGCGCCATTCCCGAACCAATAATAGCCGCCGAAAGGTTAAACACCCGTTGCGCCTTCCTGAAAATGTGGTTGTTAATCTCTTCACTTATACCATCAAGCACGGCTACCTTGGTATTGCTGTTTTTGGCTATTCTGTGGCCTTGTACCACCTTTTCGCCTGCCTGCAGGTAGTTGTTTATCTGGTACAAAAAGTCGGGCGCTGCAACGTTGTCGATATCGTAAACTATGGCCGCGTCAAATCCGGGCACCGTATTTTCAATGGCTTTGTTCAGCGCTTTTGATTTGGTGCTGTTTTCAAAAAACACTTCAACAACCTGCAATGGCATCTGCCTTAGCTTTACCAAAGTTTCGGGCTTCAGCGAATCGGCTATGACACATACATGGAATTTATCGGTAGGGTAATCAAGCGTTAAGGCGTTCGCTGCAGAATTTAATAAAATTTCATCTTCTTTGTAAGCGCAGATGTAGATAACAAATTTGCTTAATGAAGTAGCAACGGGAGGATATTTTATAGGTACCAGTTTCCCTAAAACCGAGAAGATAAAAAGGTACAGGCAATATACCCCCAGGTATATAAAAGCCGCCCACATGATTACCGAAGCAACAAACTTAATGATCTCCATTGTTTATTATGTTTTATAACTTTTACTGTATTTTAATAAAAAAGTTGCGTTATTATTGATTTATCGCTTTAAGCTTAAGCTCTAAATTTAGTGCCAAAAGTTTCTCTATTTCAACAACCCTGTGTTCCCATGTGTTTTCGGCGGCCACTGCAAGTCTTTTTTTCTGCAATTCAGGCGTATCATTTAAAGCCTCGTTTATGGCGATGGTAAATTCTCCGGCAGTTTTGCAATAAGCAACAGTATCCTTTGTAAATTCTTTTAAATCGGTATTAAAGTTAGATGATACCGTTGGTTTGCCCGAGCCAAGGTATTCAAAAAGTTTTAAGGGGAATATAGAACTGCTTACCTCATCTTTTTTGAAAGGAATAATAGCTACATCAAAACCTTTTAAAACCGCGGGCATTTGCTCATAAGGCACTGCTCCCGTTAAAAAAGCGTTGGGCCGTTCAAATACCGACATATCGGCATAATTACTATCCACGGGACCTACAAAAGCGAAATTCTTGTCCGGGTTTTGGTCTAATAATTCTTTAAGCAAATTATAATCAACCCGGCGCTCAATATTGCCAAAGTATCCTATTATTGGTTTGCCAATACCCGATAAAACCGCTGCGACAGGCAACTCCGGGTCGAGCGCTTTTTGGCTATGGTTAATGTTTGCCGCGTTTGGAATAAGATGTGAGTTATGATTTAACTTAAGCTTTTTGTTTGTTAATTCTTTGCTGGTGCAAATTACCAGGTCTACGTTTTTAACAATAATGTCTTCGGATATTAAACCATGCCTGGTTTGGTAAACCTCAATCAGCGGATCGACGCAGTGGTAAACCGTAAGTAATGGCTTTATTAAATCATGAAAGTTGGGGTAGGTGTAGTTGTAGGAGTTGATGTAAATGTAATCGTTGATGCTAAATTGTTTTATTACCTTTTTTAATCGTGAGGCAACAATCAATTCATTCATTCTTACGGCCAGGCGATATATTTTCCCTTCGGGCAGCCTATTAATAGATGGCACCGGCGGGCAAATCACTATTTTAAGGTTGGGTATCTCTGTTTGGATAATGCTATCGGAAGGGGAGAAGAAATGCGGCTTCCTGATTTTAAAAGCCGGTGTATCTTTATACTTCACATAATCCCTCCAGGTAAAGGGCCTGTCTACATAGTATACGTTATTGTTTTTAGCCAGGTACTTTGCCAAAGTGTAGTTTGTTGATTCCAGGCGGCCATCAAACTGCATCTGTGAAAATATGATGATATTACGGTTCCTAAGCTCCATACTAAATTGCCTGTTTACCTGTTCCTGATTTTTTTATACGATGTACTGATAAGTTCGTTCAGTTCAAGATATCCTAAATAAAACATGTCCTTAACAGAAAACTGTAAATGCTTTTTAAGGGCCCAGTAACCAAAAATAGCCCCCGAAAAGAAAGTAAAAATTGATGCTATGGCCACGCCATATAAATTATGAAAAATGAATATCCCGGCAAAATCGGCAAATACATTGATGGTTAACATGATAAAGACTTTTATCATGTTTAATTGCGGTTTCCCGATAATATCCAATGTTATCCCAAAAAATCTATCAATAGGAAGCAGCATAACAAAACACATGAATATCCTGAAAATGTTGCCGGCATCAGAGTGCTGGTAACTGCTGCCAAATAATAGGCCGATAATAAGGTCGGCCAGTAAAAAGGAGAGTATAGCTACAGGTATTAGGGCGATTGTAAGCATTCCTGCGTATTTTTTCATAATATAGGCTACATGCTTTTTGTCGTCGCGATGTACCGAGGCCGACATAACAGGCAATGCCGTAGCGATAAAGGCCCTTAAGGGGATCTCAAATATTTCCATCAGCCTTTGCGGGATATAATATACGGCCAGTAATTGAGGCGGGAACATCATTTTAATGATAATGGTATCTGAACTGCGCAACAAATAGGAACTGATTGATGTGCCAACACTATATTTGCCAAAGTGTGCCATCTCTTTTATTGATGCCCAGCTTTTACTACCCATTGCTTTTATTTTTGACCAGCCGGTAAAAATTGCAAGTAAGCTGCTGATAATACTATTTAAGCAATAGCAATAAATTGAATTTTGTAAACTGATATAACCAGATAAAATAAGCAATAATATAAAAAGAAAAAAGCCGCCCTGGTTAATTAACTGCACCAAAAACAGCCTGTCAAAACGTTGTTCGGCTTGTAATATCCAGGTGGTTATTGTAGTTGGAAGCGAGCATAGATAAACGATGCCAAGCCATTTTGTTATCAGGAACATATTAGGGCTTGCGCCTGTGTACGAAAGAATAAAAAACAATAATAAATTACCTAACCCAAAAGTGACTACTATTGTTAAACCGATATACCATGCAGATCCTGCTATGTTGGCTGCCCTTTGCGGGCTGGCGCCGGCATAGTATTTTATAAGTGATGTCTGTAAAAAGCCGGTCCTGAACGTATCGGCAAGGTTAAATACCACCAGGAAAAATATGTAATCGCCAAAGTCGGCTTTCGAAAGATGGCGTGCCATTAAACCCAGTATGGCCATACCCAAAACAGGCATAATAGCGTTGCTTGCTAACGAAAGTGTATGCTTATTAATAAGCTTTTGTATAAACCGCATGCTTTGTTTTGTTACGCCTTTTCCCAACAATTTGTTGTGAAATTGTATCTTTTTATAACTTTTGCCGGGTTGCCTACCACTACCGAATAATCGGGTATATTTTTGGTGACAATGCTGCCCGCGCCAATTATAGCGTGCTTGCCAATAGTTACGCCCGCGGTGACCACGCAATTGGCCCCAATCCAAACATTATCCTGAATGATTATTGGTTTGGTAACTACTTTTTGCGCCCGCGGAGGAAGTGTTACATCTTCGTACCCGTGGTTTAAGCCCGAAATAACAATGTTTTGGGCCAGCATTACATAATTGCCCATGGTAACCGGGCCAATGATTACATTACTGATACCGATGCCACAATTGTTGCCTATGATAACATCACCAACACCATTATTGATGGTTGCAAAATCTTCGATAATGCTTTTACTGCCTAACGAGAATTTGTTAAATGGAAAAACATCCAGCCGCGCATAGTACCTTACCACTGCCCCTTTGCCGCGCGGATAATAAAATGGCGTAATAAACCAGCGTACCCAACGCCTTGGCCTCGATTCGCCGGTTGGTATCAGCATCCAGTGAACTAATTTTTTTAACCTTGGGTTTGTTTTTATGGTGGTTATTATCGACATCGGCTCAATTCAATTCGGTTAATGCTATTGTATTTGGATTACTACCGGTTACTATGGCTTTTTGTTGTTCCAGGTCTAACCGCATGCAGGCAACAATAATGGCAATAGATAAGTAAAAAATAATATTGGATGGATATTGCACAATGGCCTGTTGCGGAAAATTGCCTATGTTAAAAGCAAATATAACCAGTACCATGGCCATGCAGTAGTTTTTAAGCCTGGGGTTTTTTATCAGGAAAAAGAAATTAATACCGTTTTTTAATACCACAAAAAACAGGGTACAAAACAACAGAAGGCCTATCCAGCCCATCTCGACAGCTACGCGTACGTATCCGCTGTCGGGCGGAAATTTGGCCAGCATAGAATTGGGGGCGAAGCGCCGGCCCCAAACACCTACCGACCCCAGACCGCCACCTATTGGATGCGATAATATATATGGCTTTATTTTTCTTTGATTTTCGGCCCGCACGTTATACGATGCATCTTTAGATGGGCTAAAAGCCGATTGGAACCTTTTTATCGCCGGGTTTGAAGTGGGCATTACAATCAAAAAAGCAAGCATTAAGCCGGCAACAAGGGTGCCGATAAGTACCTTGCGGTTAAAATTCAGCACAGCCAAAATAAGCAATGAGGCCGGCAACAAAACGTAAGCGGCCCTGGTGCCCGAATAAAGCATCACGGTGAGAAAAAACATGGCCATGCAGCCCAGGATTATTTTTTTGCGGATATCTATATTACTCATGATGAGCGCGATACAAAGCAAGGCGCCAATAACCATGTTATAGGAGAATGTAACCGGATCAGAAAAAATACCCGATTTGCGCATGTGGCCGTTTATAAACAACAAACTTACGCGCTGCGGATCGGAGTAAAGCCATTTTTTTTCAAACGATAGAAAGCCAAATTTCTCCTGTTGAAATGCCGAAATGGCGGCAATAACATCGAGCACAAGCCACAGCTTAAACAAATATTTTATAAAACCAACCGTACGAATGTGATAAACAAACACAAAATACATGAGCATAATAAAGCCAACTGTACGTACAGTATAAATCCAGGCCAGCACCGATGCAGCAGATGGGTTGGCTACCTCAAGCAGGTTGTATATCAGCCACAATATAATTACAATACTGATTGGGTTTTTAAAATAACTCCAATCGTTTTCGCTTTTTTGTTTGATAAAAAAGCCCAGGATAAGCAAATAGGTTATAGCATCAAGTAAAGTGCCTATAGGTACCTGTGCGGGCAAAAATTCCGAAATGTAGTTGATAAAAAACGACGCTACTATCAGTACCGTTATCCCAAATTTTGGATAGGCAACAATACCAACCAAAATAGGTACGCCTGCAATAAGGGCCATAATGGCGCCTGCACCAATAATGCCAAGCTTATAAACAACAACGCTTACAAACAACGCGGCGAGTACTAAAAATATAAGCACAAACGGGTTTGAAAACTTTTGGTGCAGCAGCCTTTTTCCAAATGCTTCGTTCACGTTAGTATTGTTGGTTGTTTCGCGCTGCATCTGCTATGGCCAAAGGTTTACAAAAACAAAATTTTAATTGCCCATACAAATACGCCGATAAAGGCTATTGTGATTGCCGCTTTGCGCGACTTGTTTTGAAGCGGTGTTAAATCTTCAAATGGGTTTCGCTTTGCTTCAATGGGATCTATTCTCATAATACTAAAGCTAAAATTTCCCTGGTTGGAAAATAAACCGGCAAATGCCTTACACAGGGTTATGTTCTCTTTTTATTTGCAGTTGTTTTATTAAGCACCCACCCGCCAAATTTGCTGCCCAGCGTCTTTAAAAATACCAGGTGAGGTTTTTGTGCATTGGTCAGTTCTTTATTTGCCTCAAAAATGGCAATAGTTTTATTAGCAAACAGGAGCCATTCTTTTGATTTATTTAACGCTGTTAGCGGGGCTGTATCAATAATAATAATATCGTATTTTGACTTTAAATCGTCAAAGCGGTTTTTAATAAAGGCTTCGTCGGCAATTTCCAGCAACGTAACATCATTGCCATGGTTGCCCAGCGTAGTAGCTACGCTGCTGTTTATTTCGATACTGCTGTGCGGATTGTCTTTAAAATAATCCTCTAAAAACAACAACGGGTGCAGTGCATTTGTTAAATCCGGCCGCTCAAAGTTTCCATCAATTAATAAAACCTTTTTATTGATCATGGCATAGGAGTAGGCAAGGCTCGTTGCAAAAAGTGTTTTTCCTTCGTGCGGGCTTATGCTGGTAATTGCAATAACTTTTTCTCCACGTAATTCCTGGTCAATTTCAAACCTCACAGATCGCAGCAAATCCTTGTATTGTTGCATTTTATCGCGGTTTTCAATATCCCAAAGTTTCCTGAGGTCAAGGTCGGTGCCAGGTATCCTGTTTAGGTAGCCAAGTAATGGCAACTGGGTTTTATTAACAAGTTCGGCAGGCTCCTTTATGGTATTATCAAAATAAAACATAAGGAACAACACAAACACGCACCCAAATAGCGTTACCACAACGCTTATAACTATTAGCAGCATTTTTTTTGACGGTTGCGGGGCTTCGGGCTCGGCTTTTTCAACCTGTATCAGTTCAATGCTGAAATTGGATTTAAGATTGGTTGCGTTATATTTATTTAAAACATCAAGGTATTCCTGGCTGGCAATATTGATGTCAAAATCGAAAGTTTTTACTTTGGCATCAAACGGAACAAGGCGTGCAAATTTGGCGTTCAAATCGGCCAGCTCTGCGTTAATTGTTTGAATGCTGTATTTGGCCAGATCGCGTGTTATTTCAAGCGCCAGTTTCTGCTTAACCAATTCGTCCTTATGCGTAAGCGGATTCGTTATATATTGATCTGATGAAAGGTTAATTTGAGCCGACAATGATTTTTGAAGCGAATCAAGCGAGGGTTTGTACTTAGGATCGTAATTGCTGCGGATATATTTGTTCTGAACAGCATGAAGTTCGTCCTGTGTTGCAGTAATAGTCTGATTAATTTTGCTTGATACCGACTCGAAATATCTCCTGTCGCCTGGCTCAAACCTGCCATCAATTTTCTTTAAGGCCCCTTCGTATGACGCTATTTCTTTTTCGGCATCCTGTTTTTTATCGTTATAACTAATTATCTGGCTAAAAACAGCTCTTGATTGTTCTTCAAGGTTAATTATACCGTTGTCTATCTTGTATTTTTGTAATTGTGCTGTCTTATCCCGAAGAGCATTTCTTTTTTGAACCAAGAGCTCGGATAAAAATGAAACGGCATTTGATTGGTTTTTCTTTACGGTTTGGGTATAGTAGCTAATAAATTGGGTACATAGTATATTAACAACATCTGCGGATAATTGCGGGTTAGCCGAATCATAAGTTACAGTTATAAAATCGCTGTCTTCGTCCCGGTAAATAATCAGGTCCTTGCGTAATGACGCGTCGTCATATTTCATGGAGTGCAACAAATCGTTCAAAATGCGCTCCTGTTTGTTGTAAAGCAACAGTGGTTCAAAATGGTTGAATTTGTACTCAAAAAGCTTTAATGCGGCATCACGCTCATATTCAGCCATTTCGGAAAGCATCTGGCTTGGTTTGCTATACGGATAGGCGGGGTATTTTAAGTCATGTATAATTAGCGAATAGGAAACCTGGCTAACTATTTTCTTAAGCTTCATGATGGCCATCAGGTTACTAAACTCGCTGAATGCCTGTTGGGCCTGTATACTTGCGTTTGCATCCTTATCCAGCAGGTGCCGCGATGCATCAATTATACCTGTAGCAATTTGCGCATGTGAAATATAGGTATCGGGCAGTTTTTTAACCAAAAAAAATGTACCTATACCTGCGATAAGCGGTATAAAAATGAGTACTAACCGGTATTTTTTTAATAATTTAAAAAAAAAGCTTAACTCCATCTTTACTTTATATCTTCCAGTTTAATCCCCAATAGTTCTTCCAGGTTTGTTTTTGCTGTCCAGGTGGCCAATTCTGCCTGCAACATAAACGCATTTTGATTGTAATACGTGGTTAGTTGTTCATTGTAAATCTGGAATGTAGTCTCCCCCTTTTGAAAGGCATATTTAAGCTGTTTAACGGCCGTGCCGGCATCTGTTACCGCACCCGAGCGAAGCCTTAATTCGGCCATAGCAGCCAAATAAGTAAAATAACTTCTTTTTACCTGTGCTTCAAGACTGAGCATATACTCGGCCTGCTGGTACTGTGCTATTTTAAAGGATTCACTTGCAATATTGGTACTGGCCGGATTTCTAAGTAATTGGCCTATATTAAGCGTTATTGCTAACTGATACCCTTTGAATATGCTTGGTTTGGCCTGGTTAACTAAATTTTGCGGGCTATAAATGTACGATGCTGTTAATCCGTCCAGCCAGGCAAATTTTGTTTGATTGTACGTGCTGTGGGCTATTTTAACCTGGCTTTGCCTTGATTTTACTTCCGGATAATTCTTTTTTGCTGTTGCTATCAGCTTATCCAGGTATGTCATGTTTACAGTATTTATGAAAGTTTCCTGGGCGCGTACCTGCCTGGAAAACAGTGTAATGGATATCAAAAAGCAAACTATTACTATATTTCTGTTCATTAATTTATACTTTTTCTTTTTGAAAGAGGGCCGGTATAGTACCGGCAATTATCCGTAAATCTAACCAAATAGAATACTTTTGGGCATAAAAATTATCCAGTTTTTTTCTTTCTCTTTCAGACATGTCTTCTTTTCCCCGTTTGCTTATCTGCCATAAGCCGGTAAGGCCAGCCGGGCCCAAAAACCTCATCGACCACTCATTAGATGTAAGCATTTCCGCTTCGTAAACAGGTAAAGGACGGTTACCTACTACCGACATATCGCCCCTGAGGATGTTAAAAAGCTGCGGAAGTTCGTCCAGGCTGGAGTTGCGCAAAAAATTACCGAGCCTGGTAATGCGCGGGTCGTTTTTTATTTTTACAAAAGCTGCTTTGCCGGCGCCGCCTTCATTGGCATATTGGTTGCTTTCGGTAGATAGCTTGGCCAATAACTGATCGGCATCGGTACGCATCGATCTGAATTTATAAAAATCAAACACCTTGTATCCCGTACCAACGCGCTTACTCTTGTAAAATACCGGGCCTTTTGAATCCAATTTAATCGCTATGGCTACAAGCAGGTAAATGGGCGACAGGAAGAAAAGCATTGAGCACGATATAATCAGGTCGATAATACGTTTTCCCAAAGGCATCTTGTACGTGGTATCAACCTCTTTTGATAGCTCAAGAAGCTTTGGTTTTATCAGCTTAAAAGTTACCAGAAAATTAAGCCTTTCGCGCAAGTCATCAACAGAAAACGGGACGCTGTAATAATCGTGCACTCTTAATTGAAGCGCCTTTTGCTTAAGGTTTTTATCGTTTTTGGTTGACAGCAGAACAATAATAGACCCGTTAAGTAAAAAGCTTCTTTTTATCGATTCAACCAGCGCAAAGCATTTGCCTTCGGTATCGATCTCTATCAGGATAATGTCTGGTACGGTTAATATAGATTGCTCACCAAGATAAACATCAAGCTGTGTGATAGTATCATTACAAATAATGTTAAAATTATTAAGGCCGCTTAATATGAGGTCTTTTAATTCCAACCCCGCGTAAGCGATCCTGATGTGCGAGCCGGAATTTTCGTTCCAATCAGACGTTTGTCGATTCATAAACTTGTAGAAGTTGGTTAATTGCTGATTTGAGTTCGTTCGGCTTAAAAGGTTTGTGCATGTAAGCGTCAATTTTGAATGGCATATTGCTCACCTGCTCATCCAGGTCATGTGCTGCAGACAACAGCAATACCGGGATATCGCGGTAAAAACCACTTATTTTTACATTTTTAGCAAATGACTGGCCATCAAAATAAGGCATTTGAAGATCAGAAAGGATCAGGTCGGGCAGATGCCCTTCTTCCAGCCAGCTAAAAGCCTCAATGCCGTTGTTCTTAACAACACAGTTGTAATCTTTTGAGAGTATAAAACTAAGTAACTTTAATATGCTTAAATCGTCATCGACAATTAGTAACGTTTTCTTCATATGATTAATTTGGGAATCAGCTCTAAAGCGGTTAAAACACGTAAACTAATAATTTCAGGGGCCTGTATGGCTTTAATTATATACAAATTCCTATATTTTTTATTGGTTTGCAAAATGATCAGGTATACGTTAAAAAGAGGTTTAATGTTCTGTTTTTTACTGATATTCCCCAAAAAACCAATGCTGGTTAACCAGTTTATGTGCACTTTGGCAATTACTGTACCGAAAATACGGATAAAAAATTTACCATAAGCACCAATAATGTTTTTATTTGTTAACAAGCCCATTATTTATATTGTTCGTTTTAATTAAAGGATTGCTATGGTTGTATTTGAATTATTATGGCCAAATATGTCCTGCTGTTGAGGAATTTTTTCCCACTTTGGGAGACCGCTTTTAAAATGGGAAAAAAATTTCCTGACGCGACCTGTTCAATTAAGTAGGAGTTTAATGGGCAGGGGGATATTTTATCGGCATATTTTATATTTTTGGCAATAAGCAACATTTAAAGGCCGTGAATAAGTTTTCAAAAAATAAGCATATCATCATGTATGGTGGTTCGCTGGCTGTACTGCTGTTTTTAATGAAATGGCTGGAATACCGGTTTATTTTAATAGATCATGCATTCGAGATTTATATTGGCGCCATCGCCGTTGTTTTTACTTCCCTTGGCATCTGGCTGGCATTAAAATTAAGTTCGCCGAAAGTTAAAACCATACAAGTTGAAAAAGAGGTTTATATTTATGCCAATGATAATTTTGTTTTAAACGAAACCGCGTTAACCCAACTTAATTTAAGTAAGCGCGAGATGGAGGTGTTGCAGTTAATGGCCGATGGCTTAAGTAACCAGGAGATTGCCGCCCGCTTATTTTTATCTTTAAATACGGTTAAAACACATTCGTCGCGTTTGTTTGAAAAGCTGGAAGTTGAGCGCCGTACCCAGGCCGTTGATAAAGCTAAGAAACTGGGTATCATTGCCTGATAATATTGGTACTTTGGTATGATTTAAGCAAAATCACCCTAAAGTATGACCGCGTTGCAAACCCAAAGCGCCAAATTTGTACCAGAAATTTAAACTTAAAACAATGAAAAAAAATGTAATCGTTTTTGGATTAATTGCTGGTGCAATAGTATCCGGTTTGATGGCTGTTACCATGGCAATGTGTTATGCCAATGGGCACACCAATGGCAGCATGTACTTAGGATATGCTACCATGCTTATTGCTTTTTCCATGATATTTGTAGCTGTTAAAAACTACCGGGATAAATATAACGGCGGCGAGATAACTTTTGGGAAAGGGTTTATGATAGGGCTTTACATCGCGCTTATCGCATCTACCTGTTATGTAGTTAGCTGGCTGATAATTTACTACAACTTTATGCCCGATTTTATGGAAAGGTATGCAACCCAGGTGCTTGCCGAAGCTAAGGCCGCCGGAGCAAGCGCAAAAGAACTGAGCGATGAGACTGCTAAAATGGATTCATACAAGCAAATGTATAAGAATCCCGTTTTTATAATGTTATTTACTTATGTGGAAATATTGCCCGTAGGGTTAGTTATAGCCGTTGTTGCTGCATTAATATTAAAAAAGAAGCCCACAAACAATATTTTGACTGCCCGTTAAGTCATAAGCCTGGAGCCATAAGTACTAAGTCAGTTTTAACTCTTTTTACTTACGACTCCGGGTTTACGACTTCAGGCTATTTTAACCAAATTCTATGATTTGCAGCTTTAGCCTTTAGTTTCTTCAATAACCGACAGGATATTGCCTGCCGGGTCATTAAACCACGCTATCGTTGGGCCGCCAGCTGTAAATATGCCTTTTTCATTGGTTTTGAAGTTCTCTTGATTGTAAACTATAAATTTAACGCCGCGCGCTGTTAATTCATCTACAGCTTTTTCTACATCGGGTACAGGGAAGTTAAGTATAGTAAAAGTGGCTGGCTCATGATTGGGTTTTGGATATATTACAATTGCGTTGCCGCCTGAAATTTCCAGGTGCAATATCCCCGGCATTGTGGTATCATCCTTTACTTCCAGTCCCAATGTTTTGCCGTAAAACTCCTTTGCTTTCCCGATATCATTTACCGAAAAGCCGCTGAATGCTTTGCTTTCTTTTAACATGATGTTCTCTTTATATTATAACAATTAACCATAACGGATTTTGTTTGCGTATTGAAGTTAATCCGTTAATACTTCGGCCCGATAGCCAAAGCGTTTTAAAAAAAGTATCATCGTATTAGCGCATATGGTTCCGCTGCTGCATTGCACCCGCAATATATTATCGCAATCGTCCAGATCGAAATTTGCGCGATAGTCGGCAAAGGTCTCGTGGATTTCGGCCAACAATGCTTTGGCATATTTGCGCCTGTTTACATTGGTTTTAAAAACTTCTACCGTCATAACAGCTTGATTTTTTAATCCGCTCGTATTGTTTATTTTGCTGTAAACAAAGGCGCATATTTATCGCGTTGGGTATAAGCCAGGAATAATACACCAGCCAGCAATGGTATAACCATAGTAAGGCCCGATGGCGACAAAAACGCATTCACTAAAACAATGTTTACCATTACCGGGAATAAAACTACCAAAGCCAACGCCACGTACCTGCCGAATAATAACAGCAGCGCGCAAACCAGCTCGGTTATCTTTATAAGCAGCATTAAATAACCCGAGGCTTCCAATCCATCGTTAAAAACTTTCATATTGCCTGTTACAGGAGGCATGGTAAATGCATGGAAGTAAACCATGGCAAAATAGGTTACCGACGCAAACAAAAACATTAGTGCTACCAGTGTGCGTACAATAATTACAGCGATTTTCATAAAATTTTGTTTTTAGTGTGATTGGTTATAATTCAGTTGATTTTAATTGATTAAACTTTTTCCAGAAATAGTAGACCGCAAACAAAAATACAAGCATGATTATTGGCGGAATGAACTCACTAATGGCATCGCCCGCAAAAGCCCTTGACGCAATGGCACCAAAAAGAGTGAATGAAAAGCCGGCGTAAGCCCATTCTTTAACTGTCTTGTATTTGTTTTGCAGTATGGCTATTACCCCAAGCAGTTTGGCAGTGCCCACTATCACCATAAAATAAATAGGATAACCCAGGTGGTGCAGCACATCAATACCTGCTTGTTGCCTTGTAACTCCGCCAAGGCCATCGCCGGCCATAGCTAAGGCCAGCAAAACTGTTAACACCCGGTAGGTGATGTTAATTGTTTTCGCGCTCATAACCGTCAACGTTATTGTGGGCGGTTGGGTGAATAACTTACCATCCATGATATGCCAAATTTATCGGTAAACCATCCAAACAGGTCGCCCCACTCGGCCATGGCAAGCGGCACCATAACCTGGCCGCCTGCAGATAGCGCCGCAAATATGGTTTCTGCTTCTTCCTTGCTGTCAGCATTGATAGAGACATGATAGTTATTACCCTGTTTGTAACCCATGCCCATTTCGCCAATGCTGTCGGTAGCCATCAGGATGTTTTTGCCTATGGGCAAGGCAATGTGCATCAGTTTGTCTTTGTCTGCTTCGGCTACATTCTCAGACCCTCCCGGCGAATCTTTAAAACGTATCACGGCTAAAAATTCACCGCCAAATACTGATTTGTAAAAGTTAAAAGCTTCTTCGGTTGTACCGGGGAGATTCAAATAAGGATTAATTGTTGCCATGGCAGTTGAGGTTTTAAGTAGTTAAATTTCTGTTGATTGATAATGTAAATCTACAGTCATTAAATATAAACCAAAAGGGTGTAATACGACAATTAAAGGGTATAATTAAGACACTAAATTATCTTCCGGAAATAAACCTGTACAGGTAAGGCGCTTTATGGGCGCCGCCGGTAAATTTTTTTGCTATCCGTTCCAATATGCCCAGGCTTAGCATCTTACGCTGAAAGGCCGCCCTGATGAGTTTTTTGTTCAGGATAGTTTCATACAGGCTTTGTAAATCGCCCATGGTAAAATCATCGGTGAGCAGGTTAAAGCCTATCAGTTTCTGATCTAAGTTTACGCGCAGGGTTTCCAAAGCTTTTTTAATGATCAACTGGTGATCCTGCATCAGTACAGGTAAGTCATCAAGGCCATACCAATCGCAACTATCCGAGATACTATCGGGAGTGGGGATGGCTTTTGTAAAATCTACCAGCGCATAATATCCTATAGATACAAAACGCTTCAGCAACCAGTGGTCGGCCGGGGGGATCTTGCCACTTACAGACATAATCTTTTTCAGGGGCTCCGGATCGTGCCTGCTTCTGTCGCCAAAAACATAAAACTGGTCAAGGAAGATGTTTTTTAGGCCCGTGCGATCAAATAACACCCGTCGTGCAGCTTCATTAACATCTTCGTAATCATGAATAAAGCCGCCTGGCAAGGCATACAAACCGGTGTTTTTATAGGCAAGCAGTAAAACTTTAAGTTGTTTGTCATGAAAGCCAAAAATTACCGCATCAATAGCCAGGCCGGGCAAATAGCCTTCACCTTTTGCATCAGCTTCCTGTTTTTTGAACTCGTTGTTGTCTTCGGACATATAAATCGTGGCAATTAACAAAAAAATTTGTTAGCGGCGTAAATTTAAATTATTATTGTAACATAATGATACAATAGTTATTCTGATGCTTGTATTAATTTCCAATAACCAATTATAAACCACATGAGGAAACCATTTTTAGCAGTATTGCTGCTGGTGCAGCTAACTACCGTGAAGGTAATTGCACAAACAAACCAGGTAACTATCGGGAACGGTACGCTGGAGGGTGTAAAAGAGGCCGGTTCGCCCGTAACTATTTTTAAAGGTATCCCGTTTGCGCAGCCGCCCGTTGGCGATTTGCGCTGGAAAGAGCCGCAACCCGCTAAAAACTGGACGGGCGTTTTAAAAGCCGATCATTTTGGAAGTAACCCTATGCAGCGGCCAGTTTTTGGTGATATGAATTTTAGGGCATCGGGGATGAGCGAGGATTGCCTTTATCTTAACGTTTGGACACCTGCTAAAACCATGAAAGAAAAGCTACCGGTACTGGTTTATTTTTATGGCGGCGGCTTAGTTGCCGGTGATGGGTCCGAATCGCGCTATGACGGCGAAAGCATGGCTAAACGTGGGATTGTTGCATTAACTGTAAATTACCGTTTGGGCATATTCGGGTTCTTTTCTCATCCGGAATTAACTGCAGAATCGCCAAATCATTCGTCTGGTAATTATGGTTACCTCGACCAGCATGCTGCGCTGGATTGGGTGAAAAAGAACATAGCCAAATTTGGCGGCGATCCTGACCATGTTACCATCGCAGGCGAATCGGCAGGTTCGATATCGGTATCAATACAAATGGCGTCGCCGTTATCAAAAAACTTAATCAACGCGGCGATAGGAGAGAGCGGTGCCGGGATAAAACCAACTTTAAATTCTATCCCATTGGCTGATGCCGAAAAAAACGGGGCGAAATTTGCGATCAACATGAAAGCCGGATCTATAGCTGATTTAAGGGCTATACCCGCTGCCGATTTACTCAACGCGGCTTACAGTGCAAACGCAACCCCCAATACGCCAACTATTGATGGATATTTGTTGCCAAAATCGCTGCCCGAAATTTTTGAAGCAGGCGAACAGGCAAAAATCCCGATTTTAGTTGGATGGAACTCGGCCGAGGTGCCTTACCAGTTTGTAATGCGTGCCGACGCACCAACGCTGGATAATTACAAAAAAGCATTAAATACTTTGTATGGCGATAAAGCCGGCGAAGTAATGAAACTTTATCCTGCCTCGACAGACGAAGAAGTTATTAAATCAGCAACCGCCTTATCAAGCGATCGTTTTATCGTGTACAGTACCTGGAAATGGGCCGATTTGCAAATAAAAACAGGTGGCAAACCTGTGTATCGTTATTGTTTTTCGCGCATCCGCCCGGCAATGACGGCACAAATGGGCAACGCAGCCCCGGGGCTTGCAGGAGGTGTTGTGAAAAATAACGGAGGCATGGCTATGCCAAAAATGCCAGCGGCAGTTGGCGCATCGCACGCATCCGAAATTGAGTACGCCATGGGCAATCTTGGCGGCAATAAAGTGTACGCCTGGACACCTGACGACTATAAAGTATCAGAAACCATGGAGAGTTATTTTGCCAATTTTATTAAAAATTATAATCCAAACGGTGCAGGTTTACCAAAGTGGGACGCCAACACAACAGGTAAAAGCCCGGTTAAGTTTATGGACATCGACGTAAAAAGCGGGCAAAAAACAGAAAACGACCGGGACAGGTATTTGTTCCTGGACAAGGAATATATGAAGTAAGATTTTTTTATGGGGTGTTTTAATTGTCCTGGCTGCTGTAAAGTAACCGGGATTTTTTTTGCTTTACCTTTTGGTGAAAGCTATTTTAATACCCATCAGCACAAAAACAACTGCCGAAAATTTATTAAGCCAAATACTAAATAAGGGCTGCTTTTTTAGTCGCCCGGATAATGAGCCGGCAAAAAAAGTGAGCACAGCAAACCAGGCTAAACTCATTAAAGCATAAGTTATACCAAGCAAAACAAAGGGTAGGGCATTGTGAATTTGTGCCGGATGGATGAATTGCGGGAAAAATGCAAGGAAAAATATGGCAACTTTTGGGTTAAGGGTATTGGTTAATACCGCAGATAAATAAGTTTTACGCACAGGCTCAGATAGTATGGCCATATCCTGTTTTAAAATTTCTTCTTTGGAAAGAAACTTACTGATGCCAAGATACACCAGGTAGGCAGCGCCGGCGTATTTTACAAAGCTGAAAGCCATTGCCGATTGTGATAATATTAACGACAAACCAAAAGCAGCCAGCGTAGTATGTACAAGCACCCCTGTAGCAATACCCAAAGTTGCGTAAATTCCCGCTTTTTTGCCTTGGCCTATTGATTTGTTAAGCACGAAAATGGTATCGATACCCGGTGAAATGATAAAAAGGAAAGATGTGACCAGAAAAGTAGTAAAGTTGACAATGCCCATAACATAAAAGTAAACAGATCTAAGCAAAATATAGGCTTTAAAAAAGGAGGCACCTGCGGAGCCAAACAATAGGTATTTATCATGCTATAAACACGTAACTCCGCTGGAGTTAGAAATAATGCGTGTCATTGACTCCGTAGGAGTCGCGTGTTTATAGCATAATAAAACTCAAAAGCAGGGCTCCGTAGGCGCCTCCTTTTTTAAAAGCAATTGCTGAACCAAAATAACTTTATGCGTTAAGCTTTTTGCTTTTTACTAATTTTACCCGGTATGAACACCTTTGCCGATAGAATAATAGCCTTTAACCAACAACTGGAATATACAGGAACGCTGCCAACAGGCATAAGCATCATGAACCCGTTCAGGGATAATGATTTTGCGCTGGATGTATCCACGCGGTTTTACGGCAAATATTATAGCGATAACCATCCCCGCCATTTGATATTGGGTATTAACCCGGGCCGGTTTGGCTCGGGCATGACAGGAGTGTCATTTACCGATCCCAAACGGATGATCAGCAAATGCCAGATACCCTATACCGGGCCAATTACACATGAGCCCTCGTCAGAATATGTGTATGATATGATTGATGCCTTTGGCGGTATAACCGCGTTTTATGAGCAGTTTTACATCCATTCGGTTTGCCCGCTCGGCTTTACCATAACCGGCCCAAAGGGTACGGAGGTAAATTACAACTATTATGATACCCCGGAATTAACCAAAGCGGTATATCCTTTTATCACAGAAAATATTCAAAAACAGATCAGCCTGGGTTTTGAAACAGATGTTTGCTTTTGCTTTGGCACAGGCAAAAACGAAGCCTTTTTGCGTAAGCTAAACGATGAAAAAAAGTTTTTTAAGCAAATAGTAGCCCTGGAACACCCACGGTTTATTATGCAATACAAATCAAAAACTAAACAGGATTATATAGCCAAATACTTAAAGGCCTTTAATTCAGTAATTATCCCAAAAAAAATAGGATCAAGGGAAAACCTGAGGTCAGAAACCAGACCTTAAGCTGTCTTAATTCTTGACTCTCATTTTGTGGTAATATCGCGTTTATGATCGTCAAACTCTTTACCGGTGGCATGATAATCCCTTATCAGCTTGGCCAATTGTTTTAATTCAAAATCGGTAAGTTCGGTGCCACCGGAATAATGATACCCAGGCTCCGTATCATCCAAAAAAATAGCACCCAGATATCCTTTATCAAAGGTTTTTGGGCTGTCTATATCCCTGTATAACTTGTAGGTCCCATTGTTGTTTTCGTCAATCTTATTAGTATCTGCCGGATCAACGGCAATAATAATATGGGTTCCGTCTTCTTTATTAATACCGAATGTTACGCCGCTGGTTATCATAAGTTAGAAACAAGCCGGTTGGATAAATGTTTGAGTACACACGAATTGAGCAGATTAAATCGAATTTCACGAATTGACTAACACGAATTGTACGAATTGAGGCGAATTTCACGAATTTGCATAGTTCGCCAAATTTTAAGCTCAGTATTAGTTGCAATTAGTAAACCAACTTTGAACCCCTTGTTTGCGCTAATTTGCTTCAATTCGTGCAATTCGTGTTAATCTTCTTTAAGAAAATTAAAAAGTTTTAATATGTTTATAAAATTATTGGGATTAGCTATTGTGACACATAAAAAGCAAGGTTTATCATAACTTTGTTAGGCGAGCGGGATAATTGGCGTTAGATAATTTCAGGAAAATATTACTCAAAACACAAACTATCAATGATAGCTTTTTTACGCAAAAATGCTGGCATCAGGCTGGTAACCCCACTCTTGTTTGTATGGTTTAGTGCAAATGCACAAGGCACAGCTAAATTTCCGCTGATACCTTATCCCACAAAATTAATACCGGGTAAAGGAATATTTGTCATAACACCGCGAACCACTGTGAGCGGATCGGCGTTTAAGAGCGAGGCCAAAGAACTTGCCGCACTGTTAGAAAAAGGACTTGGACAAAAGCTAATCCTAACTAAAAATCAATCGGCATCAGCAATAAGCATCATTAAAAGTGCCGATATAACAGTATCAGAAGGCTACCGGCTTACCATCACACCAAAGCATGTCGAAATTTTAGCTAACTCCGGGGCCGGCGTTTTTCATGCTATCGAAACCATCAGGCAATTGTTACCTGTTTCCATAGAAAAAGGCACAACAAGCAAAAAGTTAGTTTTGCCCGTATTGACTATTCAGGACGAGCCCGCTTATGGGTGGCGCGGTATGCACCTGGATGTTTCGCGGCACTTTTTTTCTATCAGCTATCTTAAAAAGTTTATCGACAGGATGGCGCTTTACAAAATGAACAAGCTGCACCTGCACCTGACCGACGACCAGGGCTGGCGCATCGAAATAAAAAAATATCCCAAACTAACCGAAGAGGGTGCATGGCGTACATTCAACGACCAGGATTCGTTGTGCATGAAACTTTCAAAAGATAACCCCGATTTTGTGATCGATAAGGAGCATATCATTCAGCGCGGTGGTAAAACACTTTACGGCGGATTTTACACCCAGCAGGAAATGAAGGGTGTGGTAGCCTATGCCGCGGCAAAGCACATTGATATTATTCCCGAGATAGATATGCCGGGTCACATGATGGCGGCCATCAATTCGTACCCGTTTTTAACCTGTAATGGCGAGAATAAATGGGGAACGCTGTTCACCAAACCCATTTGCCCTTGTAACGAAACAACCTTTGAGTTTGCCCAAAACGTATTTACCGAAATTATGGACATCTTCCCATCCCAATATATCCACATTGGAGGCGATGAAGTTGACCGTACCGATTGGGGTAAATCAGATGCCTGCAAGGCTTTGATGGAAAAGGAAGGGATAAAAGACCTGGCAGCTTTGCAAAGCTATTTTATTAACCGGATGGAAAAGTTTTTTAACTCCAAAGGCCGTAAATTAATAGGTTGGGATGAGATTATTGAAGGTGGCATCAGCCCTACCGCTATTGTAATGTACTGGCGCGGATGGGTACCTAATGCGCCTGTTGAAGCGGTAAAAAACGGTAATACAGTGATCATGACGCCCGGCGAGCCTTTATATTTTGATAACCAGCCCGATCAATATTCGGTTGACCGGGTGTATCATTTTAACCCAATCCCTAAAGTACTAAATAAACAGGAAGCTAAATCGATCATCGGCGCCCAGGCTAACATCTGGTCGGAACGGATCCCATCCGAGCGACGTGCCGATTATATGGCCATGCCCCGGATGACCGCCCTTGCCGAAATGCTTTGGACAAATCAGCCCGATAAATATAATTCATACCTGCAACGCCTGGTACGCCAGTATAGCAGGATGGATGCCTTAGGGATAAATTATCGCCTGCCGGATTTGCCGGGCCTGTTAAACGAATATGTATTTACCAATGAGGGCAAATTAAGCATTGCATCGCCTTTGCCAACTTTAACCATCCGTTATACTACCGATGGAACCCTGCCAGGCGTAAACTCCCCGATATTGCCCACACCATTGGTTATCAAAAAATCAGAGTTGATAAGGGTAGCAGCTTTTACCCAAAATGGCACCCGCGGTGATGTTTACAACCTGAATTATACCCAACAACAAATGCTTGGCCCGGTTAAAATAGCGCCGCCGAAACCCGGCCTGGCCTGTACTTATTACAAAGCTTACTTTAAAGCAACAACTTTTATGAAGGATGCTAAAGTTGATAGTACATTTACCACAGATAAAATTGAAGTACCGGCAACTGTAAAAGCGCCATCATTTGGTATTACTTATAAAGGCTATATTGATGTACCCGCTGATGGTATTTACAGCTTTTACCTTACCTGCGACGATGGCGGAGTTTTAAAAATAGGCCCCAACACGGTTGTAGACAACGATGGCAACCATTCGGCCCAGGAACGCAGCGGGCAGGTGGTCTTAAAAATGGGGGCACACCCTTTTCAGCTTGATTTTATTGAGGGTGGCGGCGGCTTTAAGCTGCGCCTAAAGTATAGTGTTAATGGCTCGGTACCGCAGGAGGTGCCGGCTGGTTGGTTTAAAAATTAAAATGTATTCATGAAAAAGGTTACAGGTATCATATTATTGTTATTGGCCATCGGCCTAAAAGGATTTAGCCAAGGCGCGCCAAAGCCCTACGGCCCGCTGCCAACCAAAGGGCAGCTAAACTGGCAGGAAATGGGTATGTATTGCATTATTCATTATGGCGTTGATGTTTATACCGATAAGGAGTGGGGATATGGCGATGAAGACCCTAAACTGATTAATCCATCGCAGTTTAGCGCTATGCAAATTGTAGGTGCTGCCAAAGCCGGCGGTTTCAAAGGCGTTGTAGTGGTTGCCAAGCACCACGATGGTTTTTGCCTTTGGCCCACCAAAACAACCGAACATAACATATCCAAAAGCCCATACAAGAATGGCAAAGGCGATATTTTAAAAGAATACCGCGAGGCTTGCGATAAATTAGGAATGCAGTTGGGTGTATATTGCTCGCCCTGGGACAGGAATAACCCTAATTATGGAACCGATGAATATATCAAAATATACCGCGAACAATTACGCGAATTATATACAAACTATGGCCCGCTGTTTATATCATGGCATGATGGCGCCAACGGCGGCGATGGCTACTATGGCGGTAAGCGCGAGGTAAGACATATCGACAGATCGACCTATTATGGCTGGGACACTACCTGGGCCATTACCCGTAAATTGCAACCAAACGCCGTTATTTTTGGTGATGTTGGCCCCGATGTACGCTGGGTTGGTAATGAAGAAGGCCATGCCGGCGAAACCTGCTGGGCAACCTATACGCCCCATGCCCCGGTAGAAGGTAAAAAGCCGGGCAATGGTTTTGTAAAAGACTACGAAGGCACTGAAGGTACCCGCAACGGCGATTATTGGATGCCGGCCGAATGCGATGTGTCATTAAGGCCCGGATGGTTTTACCACAAAACACAGGACGACGGGGTGAAATCGCCCTATACATTGCTTGATCTGTATTACAAAAGTGTTGGCCGCGGCGCGGCGCTGGATTTAGGTTTATCGCCAGATCCGCGGGGGATTGTAAATGAGATAGACGTTAAATCCCTTACCCAATTTGGTAACCTGTTAAAACAAACCTTTGCGGTTAACCTGGCAAAGGGGGCTACCGTTTCCGCAAGTAATATCCGTGGCGGTAATAAATTAAGCTTTGGCCCGCAGCTTTTGTTAGATAACGACAGGTACAGTTATTGGGCTACGGATGATAAAGTAACCACCCCCAGTTTAACTATCGACCTGCACACGCCAAAAACATTCAACGTTATCCGCCTACGCGAAAATATTAAGTTAGGCCAGCGGATAGAAGCTTTTGAGGTGGATGCTTTTATGAACGGCAAATGGCAGCAGATTGGCGCAGCCACCAGCATAGGCGGTAACAGGCTGATCCGTTTAACTCAAAACATTACGGCAAGTAAGTTAAGGTTAAGAATAACCAAATCGCCTGTAGCCATTGCGCTTAGCGATTTTGGATTATTTAAGGAACCTGTACATTTAACGGCACCTAAAATTGTCCGAAACAAAAAAGGCGAGGTTAGCATAACAACCGAAGCGCCGGTGAGTGCCATCAGGTATACCTTAAACGGACAGGAGCCAACCCTTACTTCGCCGGTTTACCAGGAACCGGTTTTATTGGCCAACGGAGGGATTGTTAAAGCACGTAGCTTTGAAGGCAGAGGGCAGAAAAGTGATGTTGCTTTTGCCTCATTTGGCTATGCCAAAATAGATTGGAAAATCATTGATGCGACTGCCGAAAATGACGTTGGTAACCGGGCCGAAAATGCGATTGATGAACACACTGGTACATTATACAGCACATTAAGCAAGGACAATGCTAAATTTCCGCAGCAAATATCCATTGATATGGGTGTAGCCCGGCAAATTAAAGCATTTGGATATTTACCAAGGCAGGATAAGCAGGCTGATGGTATTGTTGACCGGTATACATTTTATACAAGCCTGGACGGCAAAGAATGGGTAAAGGTGGCTTCGGGAGAGTTCTCGAATATTAAATCGAACCCGATTGAGCAGCCGGTTGTTTTAAGCACCCCTGTAAGCGCCAGGTATTTTAAATTTGAGGCTGAACATGTTATATCTGGCAATGGTATTACCGTTGCCGAATTAAGCGTTTATTAATAATCTATTATATAGCCGGGTTTATGTTTGTGCAAACCCGTCGCACAATCTATAAGTAACGAATGAAAAAACAGATCTTTTTAGCCGGAATACTGGCTGTCTTAACATCAAGCTCATTTGGCCAGGCCCATAAGTCCCGAAAAAACGGGAAAGCGGTGCCTGTCTCTTTTACCAAATATGTCGATCCTTATATCGGCACCGGCTTTCATGGCCATGTGTTTGTTGGCGCAAACGTTCCTTTTGGTGCTGTGCAATTAGGGCCAACCAACTTATCCGAAGGCTGGGATTGGTGCTCGGGCTACCATATTTCCGATTCAACCATTATTGGGTTTCAGCATACACATTTAAGCGGTACAGGTATTGGCGACCTGGGCGATATCTCCTTTATGCCAACCACCGGTGCCATCAAAACTTACAAGGGCAGTTTGAAAGATATGCAAGATGGCTATGTTTCACTTTTTAGCCACAAGGACGAAGTTGTGAAGCCCGGATACTATAAGGTTAAGCTAAAACGCTACGATATCGGTGTCGAGCTTACAGCCAGTACCAGGGTAGGGATGCACAAATACACTTTCCCCGCTTCAAAAGATGCGCATATTGTGATTGACTTACAGGAAGGTATTGGCTGGGACAGATCGTACGAAACCTACATTAAACAGGAAGATAAGTATACCATCAGCGGTTACCGCTTTTCAAAAGGATGGGCAGCTGATCAGCGCATTTACTTCACCGCCGTTTTCTCCAAACCGATGGAAAAATTTGCCGTTTATGACAGCACAGCCAAAGCAGGTGCTACCAAGTTAAAAGGTGCAAAAGTTAAAGGCGTTATCAGTTTTGCTACCTCAAAGGGTGAGGTTGTCTACGCTAAAGTTGGTATTTCGCCGGTAAGTTCGGCAAATGCCATGCTAAACATTAAAGCCGAAATACCTGGTTGGGATTTTGCAAAAGTTGTTACCGAGGCCGACCAGGCCTGGAATGGACAGTTAGGGAAAATCAATATCAAAGCTGATTCATTATCGATATTGAAAAAGTTCTATACCGCTTTCTATCACTCTATGGTAGCGCCATCTATATTTAATGATGTAAATGGGGAGTACTGGGGCACCGATAAAAAGGTGCATAAAAACGTTGGTTTTAATAATGTAACCACATTTTCGTTATGGGATACTTACAGATCTAATAACCCATTATCAACCATCATCCACCCCGAGCATACTAACGATATGATAAACTCGATGCTGGCTATTTACCAGCAGCAGGGTACTTTGCCAACCTGGCATTTAATGGCTAATGAAACTAACTGTATGGTTGGTTATAGCGCGGTGCCCGTTGTTGCCGATGCATTGCTTAAAGGCTACAAAGGTTTTGATGCTAACCTTGCATATGAGGCTATGAAAACTACCGCCATGCAGGATGCACGCGGCGTTAAATTTGTTAAAAAACTGGGTTTTATTCCTGCAGATAGTACAGCGGAATCTGTTTCGATGGGTTTGGAATATGCTATTGACGATTGGTGCCTTGCACAGGTTGCCAAAAAACTGGGCAAAACTGCCGATTATGAATACTTTAGCAAGCGCGGTAAATACTACAAAAATTACTACGACCCTAAAGCCGGGTTTATGCGTGGCCGCTTAGCCGACAATTCATGGCGCACGCCGTACAGCCCATTCATCTCGATTCATGAAACCGGCGACTTTACCGAAGGCAATGGCTGGGAATATACTTTTCTGGTGCCCCAGGATGTTGAGGGATTAATTAATTTGCTGGGCGGCAAAGATAAATTTAATATCAAGCTCGATTCGTTATTTATTGCCGAGGGCGATATGGGTAAATTTAAATCGCCCGACGTTTCGGGATTAATAGGCCAGTATGCCCATGGCAACGAGCCTGGCCACCCAATGGCCTACTACTATGATTACTCGGGCCAGCCATGGAAAACAGCCGCCAAAGTGCGCTATATCCTGGATGATTTTTATACCACTAAAACCGACGGTATTATTGGCAACGAAGATGTTGGCCAGATGTCGGCATGGTACGTACTCTCGGCTCTTGGTTTTTACCCGGTTAATCCGGCAAATGGCCTGTATGTTTTTGGCAGCCCGGTAATCACCGAGGCAAGGCTGAAACTGCAAGGCAATAAAACATTTCACATCGTTGTAAAAAACAACGGGCCTAAAAATATGTACATCAACGCCATGAAGCTAAACGGTGTAAATTATACCAAAACTTACTTTTCGCACAAAACCCTGATGGCCGGCGGTGAGTTGGAAATAACCATGGGCGATAAGCCAGGTACCGTTTGGGGAGTAGGGGATGCCAATAAAGCGGTATCGGTGTTGAAGTAGTAGTAGTTATTATCAATTAATCGCGTCATTGCGAGGTACGAAGCAATCCCCTACATGCTAATTAGCTTTGCATATCGGGGATTGCTTCGTACCTCGCAATGACGTTTTTTTTGTTTTGTAAATTAATATTCTCTCTAATACTTCCCGCTTCCCGATAATATCATCGAAGCCAGCTGCTCATCTCTGTCGTAGATATCCTGGCGAAAGTTGAGTTTGTTATCTCTATCGGTAAAAGCTGTGAAATAGGCGATGAACACAGGTACTTTTTGTTTAAGTGTTATAGTTTGTTCTTTGCCAAGATGCATCGCTTTGTAAATTCTGTCAGCAGTCCAGGTAGTATCATATTTCAACAGAAAAGCGGTAAGCTTTGCAGGTTCGCCAACGCGGATGCAACCGTGACTAAAGGCCCTGGACGATTCGCCAAATAACGATCGTGAGGGCGTATCATGCAAATAAATACTATAGCTATTCGGGAACAAAAATTTCACAAGCCCTAATGAGTTTTCGGGGCCGGGTTTTTGTTTAATTACCGGCAAACCATTCTCGCGGCCCGTAATGATCATGTTGTGCTTGCTGATATAACTGGAGTTCTTTCGCATTTCGGGTAAAACTTCGTTTCGGACAATACTCTCGGGTACATTCCAGTACGGGCTAAACACCACGTATTGCATCTGGCCATAGAATATAACTGTTTGATGCACCTTTTGGCCTACAACCACATTACAACTCCACAACAAACTATCGGCATGATAAACGTGCAATTTAAATTCGGGGATATTTACAGCCAGGTAATCGGTACTTAAACTAACCGGAAGCCAGCGGCACCGCTCCATATTAACAATAATCTGCCTGATGCGTTTTTTTAAGGGTACGTTCATCTCTGCAAGTGTCCCCGGCCCCGGCAGGCCATCGGCTGTTAAGCCATGCCTTAGTTGAAACTGGTTTATGGCCTGTTGCAATTCATTGTCAAAAACATTGCCTAAGGTGTCGCCCTTAAAATCTCCCAATTTGAAAAGCCGTGTTCTTATCTGCGGGATAACCGCCGACGAGTCGCCTGGTTTTACGCCTTTGGCTGATGGTATCGTTGTCCATTTTTCTTTCGCGTCTAACGCCCGGTATTTGGCGAGGTAGTTTTTTAATAAATCGTACTGCCTGTAAACAGGCTCTGATAAGGTGCTGCCGGCTTTGCCGCTTTGCCTTAATAAAGTATCCAGGTAATCATTATAGGAGATTTTTTTGCGCGGCAAAAACCAGTTAACCGCTTTACTGGTAGAATCGCTCATTCCCTGGAAAGCCAGTTTTGAAAATACAAAATACTGGGCCGTCAGCATTAACTCTGTTTCGATATTGGGTTTTGATGACTTGCTATTAGGCGCAAATATCAATGAGTCTAAAACTTTGGGGTAGGGAGTGGCCTTGTAAATACCCTCATTTTGTAAATTTCCTACTCTGTCTGCCAGGTTACCGGCCTGTTCAATCAACTTTCCTTTGTTGTACCAGGCGTAAGCAAACTTGCGCTTGCTATAAAACAGGCTGATATCCTTAACATAGGGCTCAAATGCAGGGTGGGTTTTAACAAAAGTGGCAAGCAGCGTGCTATCAAAAATTGCGTCGGTTTGATCGCTGAAATTGCCTGGGATGGTTTTATTCCATTCTTTAACAGCTTTTCGTTTAAGCGAGTCGGCTTTTGATTGCCGGCCGGATTTAGAACTATGATTGCAGCCTAATGGTATGTATAAGAGCGAAATAAGTGGTATGGAAATGAATTTGCAAACGCCTTTTAACATGGATGTTTTTATTGGTAAGTTAAGTAACTAAAAGAAGAATAAAAAAAATTATAAAAATGTATACTAATTATATAGACATTATAGTATATTTGTTTCGTTAATTCAAAGGAATGTTAAACAACACAATAAAATACAAATCAAATAACTTTTTAAATCGCCACGATTTAAGAGGGATGATGTGTATGTGTTGCTGCTGTTGAGTTTCTCTCCCTTAAAACCACAGATCCCGCTAAAAGTTTACTGACCTGGTTATTAATAATATATTTTATGAACGCTTACCCGATAAATCCTTTAAAGAAATCATTTTTTGATAGGGTGCTGCATTACCAGCACGTGATTTATGGCTTATGCCGTTGTTGAAGGTGATACCTCTCTCATCTGCGCCAATAAACATAATTTACTACTATTAACCACACTACAAAATGTCAACTACTGCTAATAAATACCCGTTTTTCGATCTTTCAGAAATTGTTCCTGATAACGATATTGCTTTTAAACCTTACCGCGCTTTGCAACCCGTAAAAGCAGGTAATTATATTCCCGATTTAAAGTTTTCCAATGATTATACCCGTTGGCAATCGTTTTTCAACGGTGCACAAACACATGGGCCAATTGCTTTAAGGCAACTGCTCAAAAAACCATTGGTGATTGCATTTTACTCGCACCACTGGAAAGAGCAAGGCTTTGAATTGTTAAATCAATTGAACAATATCCAGCAGGAAATAAGAGCAAACGGCGGTAGCTTGTTGATTATCAGCGATGAGCGTACCGACGAACTGGCAAAACAGGCTTGGGAAAGCAGTTTTACCCTTAACTTTTATCACGACGAGGAGAAAAATATAGCTCACACATTCAGGATTTATTCTGACAACGACCCGGTTTGGAACCGCTTTTCGGGTATTGATGTTAATGTGCCCTTGCTGGCCACCTATATTATCGATGCCAGCAAGCAGGTGATTTACAGCCATATTGATCTTGACTTTTTGGGAACTTTCGATGGTGAAGCTATTGTTTCGTCGGTTTACGAATCGTCATTGATAGCTAACAGCAGGAAATCAGCCTGATAATTTAAAAACGAGGTTTATTCACAAAAATATAAAACTATGTCAAACGCAATTGATGAGCTTCAGCAAGTAAAAAGTAAAGTACACCGGCAGGTACTTAAAGCTAACGATGAATATGTAAAACATTTTGGCGATAAGGGTAATCTTACTATACCGCCGGCACGCCAGTTTGCCATTTTAACCTGTATGGATGCCCGCCTTGATCCTGCCAAATACGCAGGCCTTGCCGAGGGCGATGCACACGTGATCCGCAACGCAGGCGGCCGGGCAAGCGATGACGCTATCCGTTCATTGGTGATATCACATAAACTATTGGGTACCAAAGAATGGTTTGTAATACACCATACCGATTGCGGTATGGGCTTGTTTACCGATGATATCATTCGTAACTTACTATCCAAAAGCCTGAATACGGCCACTATCGACGAAAACGGCTGGCGCAATGCCGACGAAAGCGGCGGATCTGACGAAGCCAATCATATCGCATTCCTCACCTTCAAAAACCTGGAAGCCAGCGTTGTGGAAGATGTGGAGCGCATCAGGCATCATCCGTTAGTGGCTGGCAACATTCCCATTTACGGTTATATATATGATGTACGGTCGGGCAAGTTAATTGAGGTGCCCCAGGCCACGCATGCAGGCGAGGTTTTAAACTAAACAATGTCGGCTTAAAATAGTTAATTTGGGTATCTTAGGGGTATCAACACCTCTTTGCACCATACATGAAGCTTGAAAAGCGCGATTACGATGCGATAATAGTAGGATCGGGGCCAAACGGGTTGGCGGCTGCAATTTTATTGCAGCAACATGGGCTTTCTGTTTTATTGCTTGAAGGTAAAAATGAAATAGGGGGCGGGCTGCGTACAGCCGAACTTACCCTGTCTGGCTTTAAACACGATATTTGCTCGGCCATCCATCCACTCGCAACCTCATCGCCTTTTTTTGAAACATTGCCGCTTGCACAACATGGCCTCGAGTATGTATTTCCAGAAACAGCAGCTGCCCATCCTTTTGATGATGGAACGGCTGCTGTTTTGCTTAAATCAGTAATGGAAACCGCCAGGTTACTTGGCAAGGATGAGCAGGCATATCTTGATTTAATGCAGCCTGTAGTAAAAAACTGGCCGCTAATTGCCGCAGATGTTTTAGGCCCGCCGCATTATCCGAAACATCCCTTGCTGATGGCACAATTCGGCCTTCCCGCCATAACGCCCATCACATGGTTAGCCAAAAAGTTTAAAACCAAAGAGGCAAAAGGCTTATTAGCAGGGATGGCGGCACATTCCATACAGCCTTTGAGCAATATCGCCACATCCGCTATTGCACTGGTACTAATGGCACAGGGGCATTTAAAAGGATGGCCATTACCCAAAGGCGGATCTGAGCAAATAGCAAAGGCCTTGGCTTCGTATTTTATATCGATTGGCGGTAAGATTGAGACCGGGTTTTATGTCGAGTCATTAAATCAATTACCCTCATCACATGCTGTTTTGTTCGACGTTACACCAAAACAACTGTTAAAAATTGCCGGCCATAAATTTTCGCCGCTATACAAATGGCAATTAGAACGCTATCGTTACGGTGCGGGTGTATTTAAAGTAGATTGGGCTTTGGATGCGCCAATCCCGTTTAAGGCCGAAGCAGTTAAACAGGCAGGCACGGTACATATTGGCAACACATTTGCCGAAATTGCCGAAGGCGAGCAACTGATTTGGAAAGGTAAACACCCGGACAAACCCTATGTACTTTTGGCTCAGCAAAGCATCTTCGACACATCACGGGCACCGGCAGGCAAACATACGGCATGGGCGTATTGTCATGTCCCGAATGGTTCAAATAAAGACATAACTGATATTATAGAACGACAGGTGGAACGTTTTGCACCCGGTTTCCGGGACACAATTTTGGCTAAGCATACCTTTAACACCGCCCAGCTTGAAGAATACAATCCCAACTATATAGGCGGTGACATTAGCGGCGGCGCAATAGATATCGGCCAGTTATTTACGCGGCCTGTGCTAAGGGTTTCGCCTTATAAAACATCAGCCAAGGGGTTGTATATTTGTTCATCATCCACGCCTCCGGGTGGGGGGGTGCATGGCATGTGCGGGTATCATGCGGCTAAAAAAGCGTTGAAAGATATATGGGGGATAAAGGTAAAGCCCTTGTAATACAATATATTAAAATGTCATTGCGAGGAACGAAGCAATCGCGAACTATGCAGGGTGGATTTGCACAGTTCGCGATTGCCACGCTATCGCTCGCAATGACATAATAAAATATTAATTCAACTCCAGTGTCACTACCGATTTTGCGGGTAGTGTAACCACCAGTTTATCTCCATCTTTTTTGGCATTGGTAAAGGTTGCCAGGTGCAGTTTGTTTGGCACCGCAAAAGTGTTAATATCCGTAATATTTGCTGAGGTTAACACCTGGCCTTTAACAGCACTCCATTTAACATCCTTCAATTCGGTAGTAATGGTGATGGCATTATGCATATCAAGGTTAACTAATGAAATATGTACCTTGCCTGTGTTATCCTGCGATGCAGACGCATTTACCGCCTCTATTTTTTTGCCATCAACCTCGTAGTTTGGCACATCCAGCTTAATAGGCAGGTATTTGGCATCCTGGTGCACCTTGTACATATCAAAAACATGATAGGTAGGGGTAAGCACCATTTTTTCTTTGTCGGTTAAAATAAGCGCTTGTAACACGTTGACGGTTTGCGCCAAAGCTGCCATACGTATACGGTCGCTATGGTTATTGAAAATATTAAGTGTAGTACCTGCAATTAAGGCATCGCGCAGGCTGTTTTGCTGAAACAAAACGCCGGCGTTGGGGCCTGGTTCAGGGTCTGTCCAAACACCCCATTCGTCAACCACCAGGGCCACTTTTTTTCCGGGATCGTATTTATCCATAATAGCCGAGTGTTTGGTAACAAGCTCTTCCATTTTAAGGCAGTTAACCATGGTGTTAAAGTATTCTTTTTCGCTAAACGCGGTAGCCGAACCTTTTTTGCCCCAGTTACCGGTAGGGATGGTGTAATAATGTAAAGATAGGCCCGACATCATCCCCGACGGGATCTTCTTCATACAAACTTCCGTCCAGTTATAATCGTCGGCATTAGGACCGCTGGCTATTTTTTGCAGCTGCGCACCCGGATAATCTTTGGCGAACGAAGCATAGCGTTTAAAAAGGTCGGCATAGTACTCTGGCGTCATGTTGCCGCCGCAGCCCCAGCTTTCATTGCCCACGCCCCAAATAGTTACTTTATAAGGTGCCGGGTGACCGTTTTTAACACGTTCTTTAACCACAGTGCTGGTACTGTTCGAGTTAAGGTATTCAATCCATTTCGACATTTCTTCTACCGTACCGCTGCCCACATTACCGGCAACATAAGGCTCGCATTTCAGTAATTCGCAAAGTTCCAAAAACTCATGCGTGCCAAAGCTGTTATCTTCTGTAACGCCACCCCAGTTGGTGTTTACCATCCTTGGGCGCAAGGCTGTTGGGCCAATACCATCACGCCAGTGATATTCATCAGCAAAGCATCCGCCCGGCCAGCGCAGGTTAGGGATCTTGATCTTTTTCAACGCCTCTACAACATCCAGGCGAATCCTGTCCTGCTTTTTAACAGGGAGGTTTTTATCAACCCAAAAGCCACCGTAAATTCCACGGCCCAAATGCTCGGCAAATTGCCCGTAAATGTGCTTGCTGATGGTTGTTTTTGAATCGGTACTGATACTAAGCGTTCCGGTTTGGCTGTAACCGGATGCCGAAATTAAACACAAGGCGGCAGCGCCAAGTGATGAGAGGAAATTTCTTTTCATGGAATAACAGGTTTATGCCGTAAAGAAAAGAAAAAATAATTAATAAGTGTTGTTTTAACAATAAAAATTATTGGTGAACGGTGAGTAGAGAGTAGTGAATTGTTATGCCTTCGATAAAATACTGCGGCGAGACCGCATATTGAGATAAGCTTTTGTTTGAATTTTACTTAATAGTCTTTTGTCTTGATTCTTGAGTCTATTTCGCTTCCCTCTCCAAAAACTCATTAAACTTATCGCTGTTGTAATCGGCAGCGCCGGTATGTTTGTACTTTAGCTTGCCATCTTTGCCAAATATCAGGGTTGTTGGTATAGTGCCATCCAGTAAAGTATCCGGAAATTTGCCGACAGACGTATATAATGGCAGGCTGTAATGGTTATTTTTGAGGAACGTTCCTGACTTTAGCTGGTCGTTATCTGTATCAACCATTATAAAGACAACATTGGGGTTATTTTTAAACTTCATGTAAAGCCCTTTTACCGATGGCATTTCGGCAAGGCAGGGCGGGCACCAGGTAGCCCAATAATTTACAAACACAACCTTATTTTTGAGGCCGGATATTGAAATTGTATTTCCTGATGTATCCCGGTAACTATAATCGGGCAGGTTTGCAGGGGCTTTATGGTTACGGGCATAATCATCCGGATCTGGTTTAAAAGCCCCAACGGCCATCAGCCCACGAATTAGCTCAATTTTGGCTGTGGGGTTCACCCAGGTAATCACAGCCAGTACCATGAGCAATGCAAACATGATGTTTGATGCCGAAAAGTATTTTCGTAGTATCATATGATAAGTTTGGTACAAATATGCAAACAAAGTTATATTATGTTAATCATATATAATATAATGAAGGATAGCCCTTCGGGCGAAAGGGTTGAGTTCTGAGCGCCTTATAGGACGTGTCGTGTTTTGTTTGTCCGGCTCAAAACACCTGAAATTTTAAGTCCCTCTCATATCTAACATCTCATATCTGCTTTTCGCAGTACAATTTTTACTTTTATTTGTTTTAATAGTATTGTAACAATATATTTACCGCTAATTATTACCCTAATAGTTAATCTGGAAAAGTGAAAAGGTTTATTGCAATGCTATTACTTAATGTGCACCTGTTCAATTTGGGCGGGTACCAGTTTGTATTTCAGTATTTCATTCACCAATCAGAAATACAGATAGTTAAAGAGATTTACGAAAACAAGATTGACGCAACCAAACTTGTCGAAATCAAAATCCCGGTTCACCTTCCCGGTATAAAAAAATGGGACCACTACGTAAGGGATAACGGCCAACTACAGTTAAAAGGAGTTTATTACAACTATTTAAGATACAAAATGTCGCCGGATACCATGTCGTTCATTTGTATTGCAAATAGTGTTAAAACCCGCCTGGTATCTGCCAACCTGGTCATTGCCAAAGAAATTAATGATGTACCACTTAGTAAAAAGGGGCATGATCAGCTTAAAAAATCCGGCACAGGAAACGATTATAGCTTCCAGGTAACAAACTACCAGTTTGTAGCCTTTTCAACGCTGCTTAAAGCTATTGCAAGCCCTATAGCCTACCATGTGAACGACCCTTACATTGAATCTCCAGGCAAACCGCCAAATTTTACCTGCTAATTATAGCTTATAAATTATGATGTTGAATTGTTCTTTTATCGGAAAAAGATAAAGGCTGTTTAATTTGCTTATCATTTAAATAACTCTTTTTAGTCTGCATAGTGGGCTTCAATCAGATATTTTGATGACACATAATCGTAGGCTTCCGGCTTTTACGCTGAATTAATGTTTAACGTGTTATTTAATGCTTTAAATCATTTTCTGTCAGTTGGTTTATTATTAAATTTTTATTGAATTTCCTTACTTAAATAGAATGAAATATTCATTGCTGTATTTTTACAGATGCTTTATTGTTATGGCTGTATGCCTTACTTTAACTAAACATGTACAAGCCCAAACTGATGCCGACGCGCTGATGATACCCAAAAACTATGTTTGTGTGGCTGGCGCTTACACACACAGCCAGTGGGACCATTACTGGGAAGGTACCTTCAAACGCGATGCGCCAAATATGGGTACGGTAAGTTCAAATGCTTACATGCTTGGTGTTGTTTATGGCTTGTCAAACAAAATCAATATATCTGTTGCGCTTCCTTATATTACAACCAATGCCAGCGCCGGAACTTTGCGGGGCGAGCACAATTTTCAGGATGTAAGCGCCTATGTAAAATGGCTGGCTGTTAAACATGAAATAGGTAAAGGATCTTTGAGTTTACATGCTATTCTTTCGGGCTCGATACCTGCAAGTAACTATGAAGCTGATTTTTTACCATTATCTATCGGCTTACACAGTAAAAATGTCGCTTTACGTGGTTTACTCAATTACCAGATTAGCAGGTTTTTTGTGGCCGGTGCTTATCAGTATGTGCGCCGGAGTAATATTACTATCGACAGAAACTCCTATTACACTACCGAAATGCATTATACCAACGAAGTGCAGATGCCCGATGTTTCTAATTATTTAATCAGTGCCGGTTTCAGGAGCCTGCAATTTAATGCCGAGGCTACGTTTACGCAGGTTGATACGCATGGAGGCTTTGATATCAGGAAAAACGATAATCCTTTCCCAAGTAATAAAATGAATTCGCGGGTCGCGGGGCTCATCCTTAAATATATGTTTACCAAAATACCAGGATTAGAAGTGACAGCGGGCGGCAATTATGTGTTGAAAGGCCGAAATGTTGGCCAGTCGCGCACCTTCTACGGTGGTATTGACTATGTTTTTAATACCAGGAAAGAGAAATAATTTATAATAATTAAAAGAGAATCTGATGAAAAGATCATTACTTTATATAATACCATCAATGTTTATAGGCGTGGCTATATTTAGCTTATCCTGTAAAAAAGACATTGTAGATCGTACTCAACAATACCCCGCGCTGGCCCCCGCTAATATCGACCTTAATGCCGATACCTGGAAACCAGTGCTGGTTAATGATTTTAGTGTGCTTACCGTTGCCGCCCCCGATGCGGTTACTTCGCCGGCTTACCTTGCGGATATTAACGAAATTAAAGCAGCACAGAGAAATTTAACTGACGACCAAAAGGCATCTATTAAATACTGGAGCGCAGGTGCTGTGTTACGGTGGAACGAGATTATGCGCCAACTGGTGGCCAAGCATAACGTTGCGCCATATCAAAATGCTGATGGTACCTATCCCGCGCCAAGTTCGGCCAACCCATTTAATTACCCGGAGTTTCCATTCTCGAACCCGCCATATGCCGCCCGCGCTTATGCTTATGTGAGCGCAGCGCAATATGATGCTTTGTTGGCTGCGTGGCACTTTAAAAACACTTATAAACGTACGGCCCCTTACAAAAATGATGCAGCTGTACAGGCCTTGGTGCCGGTTTCTGAACTGCCATCATATCCAAGTGAAGATGCAGTTGTTGCCGGTACCACCGTTGAGCTAATGAAGCTGTTATTCCCTACCGAACTGGCTTACATCAACCAAAAAGCCCAGGAAGAAAAAGAATACCGTATAATGGCAGGTGCAAATACCCGCGGCGAGATAGCAGCAGGTGAATCATTAGGAAAACAGGTTGCAGCTTTATTTGCAGCCCGTGCCCGTGGAGATCGTGCAGGTAAAGCAATAGGTACGCCGGCTGTTTGGGCCACGCTACAAACAACGGCATTTGAATCAGGAAAGTTTTGGGTGAGTTTAGAAACACCTAAAAGACCACCGATGTTGCCTTTGTTTTCAAAAGTGCTTCCGTTTTTGTTTGATACATTAACTGTTGTTTCACTGCGCCCGGCGCCACCGTATTTATCTACTTCGGCCGAATATAAAAAAGAAGTTGATGAAGTACTATCAATGAGTAAAGATCATAGTCGGGCACATGAAGAGCAGGTTGCTTTTTGGGCTGATGGCATTGGTACCTACACACCGGCTGGCCACTGGAATGCTATTGCTGCCGATGAGTTTGTGAAACAAAATTATAGCGAAGTGCGCTGGGCCCGTAACTTTGCGTTGCTAAATATGGCCGAAATGGATGCCGCTATTGTTTGCTGGGATACAAAATATTTTTACTTTAACCAACGCCCGTCGCAGGTTGATCCGTTGATTAAAACGCTTACGGGGGTGCCAAATTTCCCGGCTTATACATCAGGACACTCTAACTTTAGCGGCGCAGCAGCAACCGTATTAAGTTATTTATTACCTGACAGAGGAACTAAGTTTACTGATCTGGCACAAGCGGCCGCCATGTCGAGGCTGTACGGTGGTATCCACTTCCGCAGCGATTGCGAAGTTGGTTTAGTAACCGGCAAAGCGGTAGGACAATACGCGGTTAACAGGGGTAAAGCAGACGGTGCAGGATTATAACGGGTAGGGAGAGTTTAAGATACAATAACATGTCGCGTTTAATTTCAGATAAAAATATATACTACACGCTCAGGTTTGCGTCAGCAATGTGTTTTATAGGTCATGGTGCCTTTGGTATCATCACCAAGCAAATTTGGTGTAATTATTTTGCCGTAGTTGGCATCGGGCATGATATGTCATACACGCTGATGCCCTACGTAGGAGTGATGGATATTTTGTTTGGCTTATCGCTATTGGTATATCCAACACGTGCGGTAGCCGGCTGGCTGGTGGTGTGGGGGATAATTACAGCCGCCATGCGTCCTTTATCGGGCGAGCCATTTGCCGAGTTTATTGAACGCGCAGGTAATTTTGGTGCTCCATTTGTACTGCTGCTAATGCAGGGTGGGGTTAAAATACCGCTAAAAAAATGGTTCGCCCGGATGGATGACAATATAAACATGGATGCAGGTACCTTAAAAAATGTTTTAAATTGTTTAAGGTTGTTTGCATTCCTGCTGCTGTTGGGCCATGGTTGGTTAAACCTGATACAAAAACAAAGTTTAATTAATCAGTACCATGCTTTGGGTTTTAACGATCCTGATAAAACCGCGCTGGTAGTTGGCACTTTTGAAGTTTTGGCAGCACTTTCTGTACTTATTCGCCCATTCGCAAATATTCTGTTTTTGTTTATCATCTGGAAAATAACAAGCGAACTCTTTTACCCTAAATATGAAATATTTGAATGGGTTGAGCGGGGCGGCAGCTATGGGGTATTATTATCCTTATGGTTTGCTGTTAAGCGATCGCCTACCGGATTTTTATCATGGCCTTTTAAAAAATCAGCCCATTTACAAACTAATTAATTAACCTGATATCCTGTAAAAAGCAGGCTTTAGCTGGGTTTTATCACCCGGCCTTAATACCCAATTATCTAAATAATAATAACCACTAAAAAAAACTATGAAACTAATTTTAAAATTAAGCTGCGTGGCAGCATTATTTGTACTTTTTACAAACGCAAAAGTAAACGCACAAGGCTGCGTAGCCATCAGGAGTACAGGCGGTTTGTGCACCATGGACGAACATCCGGATAGTGCCAATGCTGCTGAAGGAAGCTGGTTGTTAAATAGCAATAGCCGATACTTCAGGTCATACAAACATTTTGTTGGCACAACTGAGCAAAAACAACGTATAGCGCTGGGTACAAATGTTATTAACCACTCCTATACCAATGATATAACACTTACCCGTATTTTTAACAATCGCTGGTCGTTTGCGGTGGATGTACCTATTGTGGATAACAGCCGTTCATCGTTATACGAGCATGGCGGTAAAGAACGTTTAGAGACACATTCATTTGGTTTGGGCGATGTTCGTTTAACTGCATATGCCTGGTTATTAAATCCGGCTAAAGCACGTAAGGGAAATATCCAGGTTGGCTTGGGCTTAAAACTCGCTACCGGTGCTTATAACTACCAGGACTATTTTTACCACCAGGGCACAACCGATGCCAAAGTACTTGGCCCGGTTGATCAGTCTATACAGTTGGGCGACGGCGGTACCGGCATAACCACCGAAATAAACGCTTATTACAATTTTACGCACAAATTTGGTGTATATGGTGGTTTTTATTATCTCGTTAGCCCAAGAGAACAAAATGGCGTTTCAACAGCCCGCGGTGGTACTCCAAGTGCCAAAGCTATTGCAAATGGCAGCGATATTATGAGTGTGCCAGACCAGGTAATGCTTAGGGCGGGTGCAAGCTATGGCACAGGTAAATTTGACTTTTCGGCAGGTGCACGTTATGAGTGCTTACCGGTTCACGACCTTGTTGGCGGCAGTAACGGTTTCAGAAGGCCGGGTAATATCCTTTCGGCCGAGCCCGGGGTTACATTCCGTTTAAAATCACTTTCTATTTATGCATTTGTGCCGGTTGCTTTACGTCGCGAACGTACGCAAAGTGTTGCTGACAAAATTTCAACCAACCTTACCGGAACATACACACAAGGCGACGCGGCTTTTGCCGATTACGCCGTTAACATTGGAATTACGTACAGATTTAAATAAAGTTGATTCATGGTTTAAGCAAAAGCCGGGTTTGAGATCCCCGGCTTTTTTGTTTTTATGGCAAACAGAAACCTACTTTGTTGCTTTTGGGGGTTGTTTTCGATGGTCTTACTACCATATCGTAAGTTTTTAAAATTTTTAAATATGTTTTCTCAACTTTATGAATAGTATTTATAGATTTGAAAATACTATAGTTTTACAATATGAACACTCCCGAAGAAAATTTTGCAGCGCTTGGTTTAAACCTGCCGCCAGCACCAAAGCCGCTTGGCGTTTATAAACCATGTTTAATTGATGGAAAATACCTTTACCTATCCGGTCACGGAACGGTACAGGATGATGGTACCCTGATTATAGGCCGTATTGGCGATACCATAAATATGGAAGATGGGAAGCTTGCTGCCCGCCAGGTTGGTTTAGCCATGCTGGCTACCGTAAAAGCCAACATAGGCAGTTTAGATAAGGTAAAACGTGTAATAAAAGTATTAGGCATGGTTAACTGCACACCCGATTTTGAAAAACATCCTTTCATCATTAACGGGGCAAGCGAACTTTTTGCCAAAATATGGGGCGAAGAAAATGGCATCGGCGTGCGCAGCGCAGTAGGCATGGGATCGCTACCCGATAATATCCCGGTTGAAATCGAAGCTTTATTTGAATTGGTTTGATTTTAGTATCAAGTAGTTAGTATCAAGTATCAAGAATTTTTTAGAGGGGAGATGGGTACGCGGTGAGGAAATAAAAACTATCTTAAGACGACTTGGACCGTTTTTGATGGCGCAAATCAATGGGATTTATTATAAAACAAATGGCAAAATACAGACTTTAGAAAAACTCGTTTGCTATTCATTTAACTGGTCATGACTCACCACTCACCACTCACCACTCACCACTGGTTCACGATAGATAACGTAGATAAACTGGATACACCGGCTTTGGTTGTTTATCCCGATAGGGTACAGGCCAACATCAATCTGCTTAAAACCATGATTGATGATGTAGCGCGGTTGCGCCCGCATATTAAAACCTACAAAAACAAGGAGGTTACACAGCTGTTGCTGGATACGGGAATTAACAAATTTAAATGCGCTACCATTGCTGAAGCAGAATTGCTGGGCATGTGTAAAGCACCCGATGTTTTGCTGGCTTATCAGCCTGTAGGGCCTAAGCTGGATAGGTTTATCAAATTAATAGATACTTACCCGCAAACCCGCTTTTCGTGTTTAGTTGATAACGATTTAGCAGCCAAAGAAATTTCGGATGCTGTAGTAGTTGGTAAAATTACCATTGATGTTTATATCGATTTAAATGTTGGTATGAACCGTACAGGCATTGCGCCCGGTTTTGATGCACTGCAGTTGTATATGGATTGTGCGGTATTGCCCGGGATTACGCCCGTTGGCTTGCATGCTTACGACGGCCATATTCACGATGTTGATGTGGCAAAACGGAAGGAGCGCTGTGATGCCGGTTTTGCGCCTGTGTTAAAGCTGCAACAAGATCTGAAAGCAAAAGATTATCCCGAACCGGTGATTATTGCCGGTGGCTCGCCAACGTTTACCATTCATTCCAAAAGGTCTGTTGTAGAATGTAGCCCGGGTACTTTTGTTTATTGGGACAGGGGCTATGAACTGGAGATACCTGAGCAACCCTTTTTACCCGCTGTATTGGTAGTTACACGGGTTGTATCGCTGCCCGATGCTACTAAACTTTGCCTGGATGTTGGGCATAAATCTATTTCGGCCGAAAATGAACTGGCAAAGCGAATTTACTTTTTAAATGCACCGCAACTGGTGCCTGTTGGCCAAAGCGAAGAGCACCTGGTTGTTGATGCGGGTAAGGGCCATGGCTACCAAATAGGCGATGTGCTTTACGGTATCCCGCATCATGTATGCCCAACAGTGGCTTTATACGAACGCGTTTGTACCATCGAAAATAATATACTTACCGGCGAATGGCTTAACCTGGCCCGCGACCGTAAAATCACCATCTGACAATAAAAGAATATGTTTGTAATTGATGCCCATTTAGACCTGAGCATGAACGCGCTGGAGTGGAACCGCGACCTGACCCGTCCGCTGGCCGAATTAAACCAGCGCGAAGAAGGCCTTACCGATAAACCCGACCGCGCCAAAGCAGTTGTTACCTTGCCCGAATTGCGCAAAGGCAATATTGGTTTGGTGGTAGCCACACAAATTGGCCGTTATGTAGCGCCCGGTAATCCATTACCCGGGTGGCACTCGCCCGAACAGGCCTGGGCGCAAACACAGGGGCAGGTAGCCTGGTATAAGGCCATGGAAGATGCCGGCCAAATGGTGCAGGTGAATAACCTGGCATCGTTAGAGAAACACCTTACATATTGGAACGATGGCCAGTCAACAGAAACTAAGGCCGTAGGGTATATCCTAAGTTTGGAAGGCGCAGATTCGATTATAACGGTACAACATTTGGAGCGCGCCTACAATTACGGGCTGCGGGCTGTAGGACCCGCGCATTATGGCCCTGGCAGGTATGCCCAGGGTACAGATGCCACCGGCTACATGGGGCCAAAAGGGCATGAACTGCTTAAAGAAATGGAGCGTCTGAATATTATTTTGGATGCAACTCATTTGTGCGATGATAGTTTTTGGGAGGCATTGGATCACTTTAACGGCCACGTTTGGGCCAGCCATAACAACTGTCGCGCACTGGTAAACCACAACAGGCAGTACAGTGATGAGATGATTAAAGCTTTGGTTGATCGCGGTGCAGTAATTGGCGCTGCATTGGATGCCTGGATGATGGTACCGGGATGGGTGAGGGGTCTATCAACCCCCAAAGGGATGAATTGCAATATGGAGGTGATGGTAGATCATATCGATCATATTTGCCAGATAGCCGGCAATGCCCTGCATGTAGGTATGGGCACCGATCTTGACGGCGCCTTTGGCCGGGAGCAATGCCCATATGACCTGGAGACCATAGCCGATTTGCAAAAAGTGCCGGATATGCTAAGAAAACGAGGTTATACCGATGTAGATATTGAAAACATGATGCACGGTAACTGGTTAAGGTTTTTGAGGAAGGCCTGGGGGTAAAATGTCGAATAGCAGGTTTATTTAGATGTCTTTTTCACCATCGTGTAAAACATCTCCTACAATTCTGTTAATTATTTCAAATAAGCCTACTTTGCATTCATGAATGCAGAACAAGCAAGATTAAAGGATGCAACCTGGAAAAAGTGGGGCCCCTATGTGAGCGACCGCCAATGGGGTACTGTTAGGGAAGATTACAGTGCCAATGGTGATGCCTGGAACTTTATAACTCATGATATGGCCCGTAGCAAAGCCTATCGCTGGGGCGAGGAGGGTATAGCAGGCATCTGCGACCGTCAGCAAAACCTTTGTTTCGCGATTTCTCTCTGGAATAAAAAAGACCCCATCATCAAAGAACGCTACTTCGGGCTGAGTAATCCCGAGGGAAACCACGGCGAGGATGTAAAAGAATTATACTATTACCTGGATAGTACGCCAACGCACTCGTACATGAAAACCTTGTACAAGTACCCGCAAAATGAGTTTCCCTACGCCTGGCTGGTTAACGAAAATAAGCGCCGTACACGCAACGATCCTGAGTTTGAGCTGATGGATACCGGCATTTTTGATAACAACGAATATTTTGATGTTTTTACTGAATACGCCAAGAATGACCCAAATGATATCCTCGTAAAAATTACCGTCTATAACCGATCCGATAAAGATGCTGCATTAAATGTAATGCCTACACTATGGTTCCGTAATACCTGGAGCTGGGGTATTGATGATTACAAACCGCAAATTTCGGCCCATGGTAACGGCGTAACCGGCATATTTCATGAAGATCTTGGACAGCTTTGGTTGCATACCGAGGGTGATCCGGCTGTATTGTTTTGCGATAATGAAACCAATATGCAGCGACTATACAATTTTGATAGTGGCCACAAGTACCATAAAGATGGTATTAATGATTACATAGTTCATGGGGCCGACACCATCAATCCAAAGAAAACAGGTACAAAGGCTGCTGTTAATTATGATATAAATATTGCTGCCGGGCAAAGTGTTACCATCAGGCTCAGGCTTTCGCCGGATGCTAATTACAGTTTTGAAGACTTTGACAATATATTTGATGTACGTTTAACCGAGGCCGACCAGTTTTACGGAGATATTTATAGTAATAAATATGATGTTGACAAATGCCTTATTCAACGGCAGGCTTTTGCCGGGATGCTTTGGAATAAGCAATTTTATTATTCCGACATTCGGCAGTGGCTCAACGGCGATCCTTCTCAGCCGGAGCCACCTGCCCAGCGTGAAAATGCCCGCAACAGCAAATGGAAACATTTAAATACCAAGGATGTCATATCGATGCCCGATAAATGGGAGTATCCCTGGTTTGCCGCCTGGGACCTGGCCTTCCATTGCCTGCCGTTGGCGACGATAGATATGGCATTCGCAAAAAATCAGTTGATACTACTCACCCGCGATTGGTATATGCATCCCAATGGGCAATTACCGGCCTATGAATGGGATTTTAGTGATGTAAACCCGCCGGTGCACGCTATGGCCGTTTGGAATATTTATAAAACCGATAAGGCAGCCAATAATGGAAAGGGCGACACGTACTTTTTAGAAAGGATTTTCCATAAACTCATGCTCAATTTTACCTGGTGGGTAAACCGTAAGGATGAAGCCGGTAACAATATCTTTGAGGGGGGCTTCCTTGGTATGGATAATATCGGTGTTTTCGACAGAAATACCCGTCTGCCATCCGGGCAACACCTGGAACAGGCCGATGGTACCAGTTGGATGGCGATGTACTCGCTTAACTTGTTGCGGATCGCAACCGAGCTTGCGGAAACCGATAAAGCATACCAGGATATAGCTTCGAAGTTTTTTGAGCACTTTATTTATATCGTGGGGGCCATGTCAAACTTTGGCGAAAGCAATGAAGGACTTTGGGATGATGAGGATGGTTTTTTTTATGACCAGATCCGTTTCCCGGATGATGGCTCTGTAAAAATGAGGGTAAGAAGCATCGTAGGCCTGATACCGTTATTTGCAACCGAAGTTTTGGATGAAGCAGATATAGCCGACAGCCCTATATTTAAAGAACGGATGAAATGGTTTGCCGAAAAACGGCCGGATTTGGCTTCCTTAGTTTCGCGCTGGAACGAGGCAAGTAATAATGGCAAGCATCTTATCAGTTTGTTGCGTGGGTACAGAATGAAATCACTGCTGAAATATATGCTGGATGAAAATGAATTTTTAAGCGATTATGGCATCCGCTCATTGTCAAAATATCACCTGGATCATCCTTATAAAATAGCAGTTAACGGAGTGGATTTTGGCATCGCCTACACACCTGGCGAAAGCGACAGCGGCCTTTTTGGTGGTAACAGTAACTGGCGTGGCCCGATCTGGATGCCGATTAATTACCTTATTATTGATAGCCTTCAGCGTTTTTATAAATATTACGGCGATGATTTTAAAGTGGAATGCCCCACCGGATCGGGTAATTTCATGAACCTGTCCGAAGTAGCCAATGAACTATACAGCAGGGTTTCTAAACTGTTTTTGCCCGATGATAAAGGGTACAGGCCATTATTTGGCGCAAATCACAAAATGCAAACTGATCCGCATTTTAAGGACCATGTACTGTTTTACGAATATTTTGACGGTGATACAGGTAGGGGTTTGGGGGCTTCCCATCAAACCGGCTGGACAGGGTTGATAGCTAATTGTTTGTATAAATAGGCACCTGCTGATGACAGCGCTTTACGAGCGCCAAAATCAAATGTAAATGCCGCATAAAAGCATTTAATTGGGTTAACATAACTTAACATATTTTGAATAAAATATTATATAAGCATTTGGTAGCCAATTATTTGTATTTTATCATGGTTAACATAAAACTCACGTTTTGGGCAAATTAAAGGCCGCCCATTTATGTGCCTGTTGGCCAAAGCGGTTGCTGGTGGTTTGTGTTTTTAACCAGGATCAGGCAGTAAAAACAAGATGTCACTTGATGCTTTTATCTCTCCGACATCATAAGCTTGTGCCTGCCGGGAGATGATTATATGAGCTAATGTGTAAAAAAGACACAATAAGTTTTAATTTGCTGATAATTATTATTTAGATTTACTGTACCACTTAAAACTAAATTATCAGCATGAATTACAACAGGAGAAAATTTATCCAAAGTACCGGGGCTTTGATGCTTGGCGGTATGGCCTTATCCGGCAAAGCTGCTTCCTTATTAAGTAATATGGCTGCTCCGCATGCCATTGGTTTACAGCTATTCACTTTTTTTGGTGTTATTGACGAGGATGTAAAAGGCACGCTGACCAAAATAGCAGCCCTTGGCTTTAAAGACATGGAATCGGCCTTTAGCAAAAAAGGGGGCTACTATGGTATGACACCCAAAGAGTTTAAAGCCATGGTAAATGACCTGGGCATGAACTGGACGTCGCACCACGTGTTAGGCGCACCATTTAAACTTCCTCCCGGAACAAAATTGCCAAACGGCGCCGATGGCAAACCGATGGTTATACCTCCAATGAAAAACCTGCGCGATAATATGCAGGAGTTGGTTGATGATGCAGCCGCAGGTGGTGTTAAATACCTGGTTTGCGCCAATTCGCCAACTGCTACGCTCGAAGAAATCAAATCGACCATAGAAGTATTGAACAAAACAGGGGAGGCCGCCAAAAAGGTAGGTATCCAATTTGCCTATCATAATCATGATATGGAGTTTCATGCCGTTGACGGCAAGGTTCCTTATGATCTTTTATTGAGCGAAACCGACCCCCGGAATGTGAAAATGGAGCTGGACCTGGCCTGGGCTGTTAAAGGCGGAAAAGACCCGGTTGAAATGTTTAAACAACATCCCGGCCGTTTCCCGCTTTGGCACGTAAAAGATCTGGATACCGAGCGTAAAACCATATTACCCGTAGGCAGCGGCACAATCGACTTTAAACCAATCTTCGCAGCCGCAAAATCAGCCGGCATGAAACATTTCTTCGTTGAACACGATGGCCCGAAAGATCCGCTGGCAAGCATTACCAGCAGTATAGGGTATTTGAAAAATACGCTGAAGGTTTAATTGGTTCATTGGTTCATTGGTTCATTAGTTCATTGGTCTGGTCTGAAGGTTAGTCATCAGTCCGGTTGCCGAAAGACTTCCGAAGTTTCTAAAACTTCGGAAGTCTGATGCCGTCGACAACTTTTGCCCGCTATGCCCGCGTTCCAATGAACCAATGAACCAATGAACCAATGAACCAATGAACCAATGAACCAATGAACCAATGAACCAATGAACCAATGAACTAACGGGTTAACAATTCTATAACATACGTCAATTTTGATATTCGCCCCGCAATAAGTATCTTATGGCGGCAAATCAAAACGTATGGCAACCCCCCCGGCAGAGCAATTAAAGAGAGTTTTAAAACCAGTCCATTTATGGGCGATAGCTGTAGGGCTTGTCATCTCTGGTGAATACTTCGGCTGGAATTTTGGGTGGGATGTTGCCGGTACAATCGGGATGCTTATAGCCACTGTGGTTATAACGGTGATGTATATCACGTTCATTTTCAGTTACACAGAACTTACCACGGCAATTCCGCATGCAGGCGGGGCCTTTGCTTATGGCTACAGGGCCATGGGCCCATTTGGTGGCTTAATAGCTGGTTATGCCACGCTTATCGATTTTCTTTTTGCATCGCCGGCAATAGCAATTTCGTTAGGGAGTTACCTCCATTTTTTATACCCGGAAATCCCGGTTATGCACTCGGCCCTGGTATTTAATGCCGCATTTTTGTTGCTTAATGGTTTGGGGGTAAAAGAATCTGCCGCATTTTCGGTATTCATTACCATTTTGGCGGTTGCCGAATTGGTTTTGTATTTAGGTATAGTTTCGCCTCATTTTAAAATGAGTAACTACATGAGTAACCCAATGCCCTTTGGCTGGGGAGGTGTGTTTGCCGCTCTTCCGTTCGCCATATGGTTTTACCTTGCCATAGAAGGCGTGGCCATGGTTGCCGAAGAAGTTAAAGACCCACGAAAAGATATCCCCAAAGGTTACATTAGCGCTCTGGCAACATTGGTAGCATTGGCATTAGGCGTAATGGTTGTTACTGGCGGGATAACCGATTGGCGTAAACTAAGTACCTTAGATTACCCCTTGCCCGAAGCAATAGGTATAGTGCTGGGCAAGGCAAGCGGCTTAACCAAAATATTTGCCAGCATCGGCTTATTTGGGCTGATAGCTTCGCTTCATGGCACTATTCTGGCATCGTCAAGGCAGGTATTTGCAATGGCCAGGAGCGGTTATCTGCCAAAAGGATTAGATAACCTAAACCACCGCTTTAAAACCCCGCATTGGGCGTTGGTGGTGGCCGGGGCTGTTAGTTTTATAGCCATTTATATTGGTACCCATACAAAAAATGGCACCTCACAAATTTTGGTTCTGTCGGTTTTAGGGGCCGTTGTTATGTACATTATGTGCATGGTGAGCTTGTTCATCCTGCGGAAAAAGGAGCCAAAGCTTCCACGACCATTTAAAGCACCTGTGTATCCGTGGTTTCCGGGTATAGCGCTGCTTATAACAATAATAAGTTTATTTGCCATTATGTGGTTTAACTTTACCGTGAGCATTATATTTTTTGCAGGCCTGCTTCTGATCAGTATTATATTTATCCTTATGGGTAAACACAAAGTAGCCCTTACAGATGAAATGATGGCAACGCCTGATCTGTAAATAAAAGACTGTACTCCGCAAGGCACCAATTAACTAATGAACCAGTGAACTAATGAACAAAAATGCCATACCGCCACACCATTCGACATAAGGTTTACAAGTTTCAGGATTTGAAAACTTTGCTGGGCAAGGCATCGCCCTACCGGTCGGGCGATGAGCTGGCCGGCGTATGCGCCGGTAGTTATGAAGAACGGGTTGCTGCGCAAATAACCCTGGCCGATGTGCCACTCAAAACATTTTTAAATGAGGTTGTTGTCCCTTACGAAGATGATGAAGTAACCCGTTTAATTGTTGATAGTCAGGATGTTAAATCATTTAGTCAAATAAGCCATTTAACTGTTGGCGAATTACGCGATTGGTTGTTAAGTGATGAAACAGATACCCAAACCCTAACTGATATTGCCGATGGGCTGACGCCCGAAATGGTTGCAGCGGTATCTAAACTAATGCGTAATCAGGATTTGATCGCGGTAGCAAAAAAATGTAGGGTAGTCACCCGGTTTCGTAATACTATTGGGTTAAGCGGACATTTTAGTACCCGTTTACAGCCAAATCATCCAACCGACGATCCCAGAGGGGTAGCTGCCAGTATTATCGATGGCCTGCTGCACGGCAGTGGCGATGCCACCATCGGGATAAATCCTGCTACTGATAGCCCCGCTGCGGTAAGTAGTTTACTAAGGCTTATGGACAATGTTAGGCAACAGTTTAATATCCCCACGCAAACCTGTGTATTAAGCCATATTACTACCACTTTACAACTGATTAATGAAGGCGCACCAGTCGATCTTTGCTTTCAATCAATAGCCGGTACCGAAAAAGCGAATACAAGTTTTGGTATCAGCCTTAACTTAATTGAAGAAGCTTACCAGGCAACGTTATCTCTTAACCGTGGCACGGTGGGCAATAATGTCATGTATTTTGAAACAGGACAGGGGAGCGCCCTATCTGCCAATTCCAATTTTGGCGTCGACCAGCAAACCTGCGAGGTAAGGGCATATGCTGTGGCACGAAAGTTTAAACCCCTGTTGGTGAATACCGTTGTTGGCTTTATCGGGCCTGAATATTTATATGATGGCAAGCAGATCATCCGGGCTGCATTGGAAGACCATTTTTGTGGTAAGCTGCTCGGTTTGCCCATGGGTTGCGATGTTTGCTATACCAACCATGCCGAAGCCGACCAGGATGATATGGATAACCTGCTAACCCTGTTGGGCGTGGCGGGTTGTAACTTTGTTATGGGCATACCGGGTGCCGATGATATTATGCTTAATTACCAATCTACATCATTTCATGACGCCCTATATTTGCGCAAAGTACTTAATTTAAAACCATCACCTGAATTTGAACAATGGTTAATAAGGCAAGGAATTACCGATAGTAAAGGTAATATGATACCTATCGATCCGACGCACGGGTTGTTAGGAGCTATGGTTTAATATAAGGTGAAAGGATAAAGCTGAAAGGTAAAAGGGCAGGGTCAAGGATAATCCAAAAACCTGCCGTTTTCTTTGATATAAAAACATGAAAAGAAACATCCCCCACGAGATAGAACCCTTAAAGGCCTTGCAGGAGTTTACTACTGCCCGCATAGCTATTGGGCGTGTGGGTACAAGTATCCCGCTGAAACAATCTCTTGATTTTAAACTGGCACATGCCCACGCCCGCGATGCGGTTTATTCGGAGTTGGATATCAATCACTTAACAGATGTATTTAAACGGTTTGATTTACCCATTCTGCAGCTGCACAGCCGGGTAACCCACCGCCGCCAATACCTGCAGCGCCCGGATTTTGGCCGTAAACTTAATGAAGCGTCATTAAGCCTGTTAGAAGATTATTTTATCCAAACCGATATCGCCATCATTGTAGCCGACGGACTTTCGGCAACAGCCGTAAATGAAAATACATTTGGACTGCTAAAAGAACTTATTCCGTTATTATTGGCGGCGGGTTTTAAGTTTGCGCCAATAAGCCTGGTTGAGCAGGGCAGGGTAGCCATCGGCGATGATATTGGCTATAATCTTAAAGCGCAACTATCTCTTGTACTTATTGGCGAACGGCCTGGATTAAGCTCGGCAGATAGCGTAGGAGCGTATCTCACTTACGCCCCTAAACCAGGGCTAACAGACGAATCCCGAAATTGCGTTTCAAACATCCGCCCCAAGGGACTTACCTATAAAAAAGCGGCCAAAAAGATCTTATACCTGATCAGCGAGGCCTTTAAACGGAAACTATCCGGTGTAGAACTGAAGGACAACGCAGGATTATTAGATAGTCATTAGGTTATCAGGAAAATTTCTACCTTTCGCATTACCCTTTCATCTTTTACCTCATTTCTTAGCTGGTCTTTTCTGAATCATTCCGTTAAATGATATGGCATCGCGGTTGGTGCTGATTACCTGGAGTGACGCATAACCATCCGAACTAACAGTTAGATACATAGATTGCACATCGCGGGAATCACTTATGTTTTTGTTGGTGGGCTTGATGGTGATGTTCCAGCCATCTTTTTTGCGGGCCTTTAATGCATAAGTGAAGTGAGTATTTGTAAATTTGATACCGCCCTCGGTTGAGCCATAGGGAGGTGCTACATAAGCACGGCCAAAATAGGGAAGGTAGGCAATAATCGTATCTTTAGTGATTGTTAAATCGTAATCAGATGACGTTAGTGCCCTGCCGGCACCCCTCGCGGGATTTACGTAATTGGCCTCAAAAACAAAGTTTTGACTTTCGATAAGTTGTTTTATTTCAGCAACATGGGCTGCTTTTTTCTCCTGGCGGGTTTGCGCATCTGCCATGTTTATGCCGATAAAAATAAAGGCAGCAACTACAGATATTCTATTCAATAATTTCATAATAAATGATTTAAAGTTTAGACAAGGATGCGGGGTAAGGGTTTATTCCATAACAAATTTAACATATATTTAAATAAAAAAGCCACCCGTTTTTGCAGGTGGCTTTTATTATATAAGCAAATAATTGTTAAATCAAATTAACGCTGCGGTTTACAAACTCGGTAAGTTCGGCGCCGGTTAATAATCCTTGCGAAAGCAGGGCCAGGTCAAATGCCTGTTTTGATAACTGGGCTTGTACGTCTTCATTTTCTTCCTGTAAAATGCGGGTTATCAACTTGTGGTTTCCGTTAACAATTACTTTGTAATTATCCGGCATATTACCATAAAAACCCATGCCGCCACCCATAGCTGCCATATCTTTCATACGGCGCATAAACTCATCCATGGTTACAGTTACTGGCAATTCATCCGGGTTAAGGCTCTCTAATTGAACGCTATACGCCGGTTTGCTAATGGCTTTGTTGAAGATGTCTTTAACCTTTGTTGATTGCTCGTCGGTTAAAACTGATTCAGGCGCTTCGTCTTTTTTAATCAGCTTATCAGCTACATCAGCATCAACGCGTTTCAACGAAGTCTTTTCCAGTTTTTGCTCCAGCTGGCTAATGAAGTGATTATCAATAGGCGAGTTCATCACCAATACATCATAACCTTTTTTGTTGGCCGATTGGATAAATGAATCCTGTTTAGCCGGATCGTTGGTATAAATATAAACCAGCTGTCCGTCTTTATCGGTTTGGATGGCTTCAACTTTTTCTTTGTATTCCGATAAAGTAAAGTTTTCTTTTTTGGTGTTGCTTACCAAAACAAAGTCTTTGGCTTTATCATAAAACTTATCTTCGCTCACCATGCCGTATTTTACAAACAGGCCAATGTCTGTCCATTTTTCTTCGTAAGCTTTACGGTCGGTTTTAAACAATTCTGACAATTTATCAGCTACTTTTTTGGTGATATAGCTGTTTATCTTTTTAACGTTACTATCGGCCTGTAAAAAGCTGCGCGAAACGTTCAAAGGAATATCCGGCGAGTCAATTACACCATGTAACAACATCAAAAACTCAGGCACTATATCCTTCACTTCATCGGTAATAAATACCTGGCGGCTAAATAACTTGATCTTATTTTTCGAGATCTCAAAATCGTTTTTCAGCTTAGGGAAGTACAATACACCGGTAAGGTTGAACGGATAATCAACATTCAGGTGGATCCAGAATAATGGGTCTTCGCTGAAAGGGTAAAGTTGTTTGTAAAAGTCAAGATAATCCTGGTCTTTTAATTCAGATGGTGCTTTTGTCCAGATAGGGTTGGTATCATTAATGATATTATCTTCCTGAACATCAATATATTTAGGTTTGCCTTCTTCGTCAACACCATCCTCAACAGATTCGGTTTTGGTGCCAAATTTAATAGGCACAGGTAAAAATTTACAGTATTTGTCAAGGATTTCCTGCAATTTGTATTTGCTCAGGAATTCTTCCGATTCGCTATTGATGTATAAGGTAATCTCGGTACCGCGCTCGGCTAAAATGCCTTCGCCAATTTCAAATTCGGTGCTGCCATCGCAAACCCAATACGCTGGTTCGGCGCCTTCCTGGTAGCTAAGTGTTTGTATTTCAACCTTGTCAGCAACCATAAAGGCCGAGTAAAAGCCTAAACCAAAGCGACCGATGATTTCGTTGGCATCCTTAGCTTCCTTGAACTTTTCCATAAACTCAGTAGCGCCCGAAAATGCTATCTGGTTGATGTATTTTTTTATTTCTTCGGCGGTCATACCCAAGCCATTATCACTAATGGTGATGGTTTTCTTAACCTCGTCAAATGCAACTTCAACGCGCAGATCGCCAAGTTCGCCGCTATATTGGCCTAAAGAAGCCAGGCGTTTTATTTTTTGGGTAGCATCTACAGCGTTAGATACCAGCTCGCGCAAAAATATCTCATTATCAGAATAAAGAAATTTCTTAATTATCGGAAAAATGTTTTCGGTGTGGATTGAAATGCTGCCTTTTTCTTGCATAATATTGATATATAAATGGATTAATATTAATTTCTACCTGCAACCATCAATGCATGTTCCAAAGAGGGCGAAGTTGTCAAATTGGCAGACTAATAATTTTGACCTGGCTTTTCAAATGGTATATTTACGATACTTTTCAAGTGTTTTTTGACATTTTTCAGCTACTTTTTTAAACTTTTCTGCAATTTTTTATCAATTTTTGGAAACATGGTTTTTGCAGGCTAAAAATAGGTGGACAAATTAATATTTTATTATTTTTACCGCACCTAAGGTAGCCTTAACATGAACAAAATATTTTCGGCAAGTCTCGTTTTATCCTTTTTTGTATTGTCGATAATTGGTTGCAAAAATAAAGTGAAGGACAATACTAATTTTACCAAAAGGGTTAAGGACACCACGCTTGCCATTGACACCGCATTTCTGGACGATAAAAATTATGCTTATCAAAATATAGCCGACACCAGGCATGTTAAGATGATTAACCGGAGAACTAAAGATACCAGTGTAGATAATGACATCTATACTGATTCATCTTACTCCCGCAAATACGTAGAACTTACGGCTGCTCAAAAGTTTCGGCTGATAGGTCTGTTCATCGGCAAAACGCTTGATGTTAAACCGAAGTTTGCGAGGGATCTCATGTCGGCTTACTTTGTATCGAAGCAAAAGAAGATAGGGGACTTACAGCCTATCATTGTTTGGATAACGGGCGATGACTATGGCTCATTAACCATGATCATTTTAAATAAACAGAATCAGCCCATAGATGGTTATAATTTGGATGGAGGCATGCAGCCGGGTCCTGAAGAAATTGGCGACTCTTTAATTAAATTTGATCTTAAAAGCTACTCGAAGTTAAAAAATAGGGAAATAACTACTGTAAGAATGGAGGAAACCAAGCACCTGGATTCTACCAGAACAAATGTAGCGATAGACTCAAATGTATTTAAAACAGTGATTCAAACTGATGGTAGCCTTAATACCAAACAAACGGTTAAACAGCACTTTGTTACTCAAGGAAAAAATATCACTGTTGAATAACGGATAAGAAAGCGTCCAAAACATTTTTTAATAATCCTATAGTTGCGGCGTCTGTAACATTTCCCTCGGTATCCATTTTTGACCTGATAAATGATATATTCAGCTTTGCCCCATCGGCAACCTGCGCGTTTAGTGCGCCCAGGATCAATAGCATGGCGGCGTGGGCTGCTTCGCCACCTAAAGATGCGGTGATGAGGGCGACCGGCTTTTCGGAGAATGAACCGCTGGAAACCGTCCAGTCCAGCATGTTTTTTAGTTGGCCGGGTACGCCAAAGGCATATTCGGGTGTGCAAATGATTACGCCATCGGCCTGCTTTAATAACTCCCTTAATTCAAAAAGCGGTTCCGGTGGGTAATCATCGTCATTGCCAGGGTCAAAAGGAGGGATGAGGGCCAAATCGTTGTAGATGCTGTAATCAACATCCGCAGGTACAAGGGGACCTAAGTGTTTCAGGATATTATGATTTGTTGAACCGGCCCTTAGGCTGCCGGGAATGGCTAAAATGCGTTTCATGGTAAATTATTTAGTAGCGCGATCAAACTTACAAAGTTTTAAAACTTTGTAGGTTTCGATTGTGATGCAACGCGTAAAGTTTTCAAGGCCGGTAATAAAGTAAAACATCAGGTTAAACGTTTTAGCAAGATAGCTTCCGCGTTCTAATGTCAATAAATCCTTATATTCGTTAACAATCCCTAACTGCTAAACCGATAACCGGCGACACGTCGGGAAGATGCCTGTGAGGACACAGGCATCGGGAAAAGGCGTTTTTTTCTGTCATGCTGAGGTACGAAGGATGACAGTCTTTTATTTTTGAATGTCATTCTCCCTTCAGAATTTCGCGAAATTTTAACACTCAGAATGACTGCTCTTTTGTTTTTTGATAATCAATCCTGCCAATCAAAAAGTTCCCCCTTCAGGGGGCGGAGGGGGCTCGCCTTACGGCACAAACTGCAATATAAACGATGATCCCTTGCCCTCGGTAGATAATACCTGGATATTGCCTTTGTGCAGCAGCATGATCTGTTTACACAAACTCAGCCCGATACCGCTGCCGGTTTTTTTGGTGCTGAAGAAGGGGATAAAAATTTTATCCAGCAACTCGTGCGGCATACCCATACCGTTATCAGTTATTTTAACCAGGGTTTTGCTGTTGTTTTGCGCCTCGGCAGATAGTGTAATGCGGGGCTCATCGCGGTCTTTAACGGCTTCAATGGCATTCACCAGCAGGTTAATCATTACCTGCTCTATCAGGTTTATATCAGCCTCAATGGCCAGGGCAGGGTCGCGCAGTATAATTTCCAACTCGATATTCTTTTTAGATAGCGTTGGCTTCATCAGGCTGTTCAGGTTCTCGAACAGGTTGCGTACCAGTATCCTGTCACGCTCCAGCTTGGTTATCTTGTTCAGGCTGCGGTAGCTTTCGGTAAACTTCAGCAAGCCGTCGCTGCGGCGTTTAATGGTATCTATACCCAGCTCCAAGTCCTCCAGTTCGGTAGCCTCCATCGTTTCAGTAATTTCGGGGCTTTGCAGCCGGTTTTTCAAGGTATCTGCCAATGACGAAATTGGGGCAACCGAGTTCATAATCTCATGCGTCATCACGTTCAGTAATTTCGACCATGCTTTTGATTCCGTTTCGTCCAGCGCTTCGCTCACGTTTTGAAAAGCCAGTAGTTTATACAACTTATCGTCGCTGCGCATCATGCTGGATGTTATTAAAATTTTTACCATCTGCTGGTTACGGATAATGCTGATGATATTGCTTTCCCCGGGTTTTAGCTTAAGTAACTCATGGTAAAGCGCCGGCTCCCGTTTTTCGAGCGATTGGATAGTTTTAAGGTAGGGAATGCTGAGTAGTTTTTTAAAAGCCTCATTTATCCAGCTGATGGTGCCGGTATCTTCCTCATACGATAGGATGCCCGTATCTACCAGCTCCAGTATCTTTTGCAGGTAATGGTATTGTGTTTCGCGTTCGCGGCTTATTAATTTAAAGGTGGTATTGATATCGTTAAAGCCCTTGCGTAACGGCTTTAATTCGTTTGGGGCCTTGCGCACATCAAAATGGCGCGAGAAATCGCGGTAGTGTATAGATTCGACAAACTGGTTTACCTCGTCCTGCGCCTTTTTCTGAAAGCGTATCATCTCTATCACAGCGTAAATTACCAGGGGGACGAATATCACCAGGTATAGCGGCTGGCCTTTAACCGTTACATAAGCGGCGGCAGTAAGTGCCAGGAATAACAAAAACACACGCAGCAATAGCCGCCATTCGTAACGGTTAAATATCATATTTGCTTAATCTGCGGTACAGGGCAGTACGGGTTAATCCCAATTCTTTGGCGGCACGGGTAATGTTGCCATTATGCTTTTCAATAACTTTTAAAATAGCATTCTTCTCCAGTGTGCTCAACTGAATGTTATCATCATTGATGTTGTTATCCGTTTGCGTTTCCAGTATTGAAAAGATAAGGTCATCGGGCCTCAGCGTACTGTCGTCGGCCATAATAACTGCGCGTTCAATAGTATATTGCAGCTCGCGTACATTACCGGGGTAATTGTATGATTTTAATTTTGTTAAAGCCGGGCCATCAAAATCAACGGCAGCCTTAAGGTACTTGCCGGCATACAATTTGGCAAAATGCCTGGCCAAAATCACAATATCTTCGCTGCGGCGGCGTAAGGGTGGCATATTAATTTCTACGGTGTTTATCCGGTAAATTAAATCCTTCCTGAAACGGTTTTCATTCGCCAGTTCGCTCATCGGTACATTGGTGGCACATATCAGCCTGATATCTACATCAACCGCCTTATTGGTCCCTAACCGGGTTACTTGCCGGTTTTGCAGTATGGTTAGTAATTTAGCCTGTTGCTGTAAGCTAATGTTGCCAATCTCGTCTAAAAACAGTGTACCGCCATCGGCATCTTCAAAACGACCGGCGCGGTCTTCCCGCGCGTCGGTAAAAGCGCCTTTTTTGTGGCCAAATAATTCGCTTTCAAACAAGGTATCGGTAAGGGCGCCTACATCAACTTTAATAAAAGGCTTATCGGCGCGTAATGAGCGCTCGTGAATGGCTTTGGCCATCAAATCTTTACCTGTGCCGTTTTCGCCCAACAGCAAAATATTGGCGTCGGTAGGGGCTATTTTATTTACTTTATGGAAAATATCCTGCATCACTTCCGATTCGCCCAATATCGATGTATCCCCGGCCGTATTTTTCGCAGGTGCTTTGGTGGCTTTGGCGCCACCTTCTTTTTTATCCAATAGCTCTTTTATAGTGCCTATCAGCTTTTCGTTATGCCATGGTTTTACCACAAAGTCGTCGGCGCCTTCTTTTAATGAGCGTACGGCCAGGTCGATATCGCCATAGGCGGTTATCATAATTACGCAAACGTTGGGCTTCCAGTCTTTAACTTTGCGCAGCCAGTACAAACCTTCGTTGCCGGTGTTAATGGCACTGTTAAAGTTCATATCAAGCAAAACCAGGTCAACCTCGTTGCGTTGCAGCAGCCAGTTCAGGTTTTCGGGGTTTTTCTCGGTTATTACCTCGCCGGCCTGGGTTTTTAACAGCAGCTTTACGGCAGTTAGTACATCCGGGTCGTCATCAACAATAAGAATAGTAGCTTTTTTTAGTATCATGTTTTTAGGTTCATAGTTGATAGTTCATGGTTCATGGCCCTATTTTGTTGATTGTTATATGACAGACGCCTGTTAAACAGTAAATGTTACAGTACCGGCAGTTGCTAATCTTAGCCATGAACCATTAACTATGATCCATGAACCAGCTGCAACAAACCTCCTGCCATTAACCATCAATAATGAACCATGAAGCAAACAAAACTTTCTGCAAATTAATAATTGCATACTTAAGTTTTATACGGCCGGCAAAAAATGATGAGCGGTAAGTTGTGAATGGTGAGTTGTGAGGTATATTTGTTATGATTGACAATGGCTTGTAGTGTTGAGATTTGTTCTGTCGGGAAGGTAAGGTATAACGGAGAATGGGCGAAAAACAATGCATTTGCAGCTGGCTTGAAGAAATACCTACTGGTTTTGTGCTCATTTCGGCGGGTACCTCCAGGGAAAGGCAATTTAAAATAAACAGAAACGGCGCATTGAAAGAATGTATAAATTCTATTTAATTGAAAATTAACCAACCACTCACCACTCACAATTCGCTACTCGCGCACACTGTATCATTACCGTACACTTGATGTAACAGAAGCGTACGCCCTAAATACGTAATATGTATTTAATGTATTGAAAAACAGTGTTTTAATTTGTGGCATGTGTTTTTGTAACCATTATTCAAAATATCATAAACTACAGTGGACAGAAAAATTGAGAAAAAGACCTGGAACAGCAAACGAATATTAACTATTGCTGGTATTGCAGGCATAATTTTATTAATAGGGGGCAGTATTTATTTTACATCGGGCAAAAGCAAATTGGATGTTGATACAGAGCGCATAACTATCAGTACTATAACAAAAGGCCCGTTCCAGGAGTTTATACCTGTTAACGGTACCGTGATGCCATTGACCACCATTTTTCTTGACGCAACAGAAGGCGGCGAGGTTGAAGAGCGTTATGTTGAAGATGGTGACATGCTTAAAAAAGGCGATCCGATATTGAAACTAAGTAACGTTGATGAAGAGCTAAGTCTGGCTGCTCAGGAATCGCAGGTATTTGCAGAGCAGACCCAAATGCAAATTTCACATAACAACGCCAACCAGGCCACCATTAACAAATTAAACACAATGGCCGATGTAGATAATGCTTATAAAGAAGCTAAAAGGATATACGATTTAGATAAAAGGCTTTATGATCAAAAAGCGTTGGGTTTGCAGGAATACCAATCGGCAAAAAACAATTATGAATACCAGGTAAACCGCAGGAAACTTGCCATCCAGATATTAAAACAGGATACCACATTGGTTAAACAGCAGGAGGTGCAATCGCAGGAACATTATGCCCAGATGAAGACAGCATTGGCCCTAATGCGTAAAAAGGTCGCAAGCCTTACACTAAGGGCACCTATAGATGGTCAGTTGACAAGTCTTGATGCTGAAGTAGGCCAAAGCAAAGCCAAAGGCGTACGTTTAGGCCAGATTGACGTACAATCGGGTTATAAAGTTAGGGTTGATATAGATGAACATTATTTATCCCGGGTGTTTGTTGGCCTGAAAGGTGACTTCCAGTTTGCTGAAAAAAACTACAATCTGGTAATTAAAAAAGTGTTTACAACTGTAATTGCGGGCACAGGTAGGTTTCAGGTTGATATGCAATTTGTAGGCGAAGTACCCAAGGGAATCCGCAAAAATCAGACTTTACAAGTAAGACTTGCATTAAGCGATGAAACCACAGCTGTACTTGTGCCTAAAGGTGGCTTTTTCCAGCAAACCGGTGGCAATTGGATATTTAAAGTAGCAGAAGACGGTAAGCGAGCTTATAAAGTAAACATTCAGCTTGGCCGCCAAAGCCCTGACTATTTTGTGGTAACCGATGGTTTAAACCCTGGCGATAAGGTAATTACATCGAGCTATGAAACTTATGGCGACATACAGGAACTTGTGCTCAAAAAATAGATATTTTGCTCGTGCTATTGCAACGAAATGCTGATGCTAAACGTCATATAAACAGATAATTAATTTAATAAATAATAATATAAACCAAATCAAACAAACATCGTCTGCCGAAAGGCAGATGATTCAGGAGGGGCAAATGATAAAAATTACTAATCTCGAAAAATTTTACCGCACAGAAGAGGTAGAGACTATAGCCTTAAACAAGCTATCAATTGAAATTGCAACGGGCGAGTTTGTGGCCATAATGGGCCCGTCTGGTTGTGGTAAATCAACATTGTTAAATATCCTGGGAATGTTGGACGACCCGGATGAAGGCAGCTACGTTTTTAACGATATTGAAGTAGCCCATTTTACCGAGCGTAAACGCGCCGACCTGCGCAAGCACAACATCGGCTTTGTTTTCCAGAGTTTTAATCTTATTGACGAGTTAACCGTGTTTGAAAACGTTGAATTACCGTTGATTTACACCGGCGTACCATCGGCCGAGCGTGTAAAAAGAGTAGAAGAGGTGCTGGATAAAATGCAGATTATGCACCGCCGTAACCACTATCCGCAACAGTTATCAGGCGGTCAACAACAACGTGTGGCCATTGCCCGCGCGGTTGTAAACAAACCAAAACTGATCCTTGCGGATGAGCCTACCGGTAACCTGGATAGTACCAATGGTAATGATGTAATGGAACTGTTAACCGACCTGAACGAGCAGGGTACAACCATCATCATGGTTACACACTCTGAGCATGATGCCCGTTACAGCCACCGGATTATAAGGTTACTTGACGGCCAGGCCGTTGTAGAAAACATTATGGTATAAAACCAAAGTGTCGTCTGCCCCAATAAAAAGATAGTTTATATAAGTTAATGTTGTTAAAAGCTAACCTCTCCGCGATGGAGGGGTAAGCTTGTTTTGCCCCTAATCGTTCACTGGTTCATTAGTTCATTCGTGGGATAATTTTAGATTTTGTAGCTATGACTTAACGCCAGCTATGGCGGCTACTCATGAGCCCATAAGTAAACCACCCAATCAAAACTAATGAACAAGCGAACCCATAAACCACCAGATACTACCAATGAATTAATGAACCAAAAGTGAACCTATTAATATGATCAGGAACTACATTAAAATTGCATGCAGAAGCCTTTGGAGACACAAAGGCTTCTCGATAATAAATGTTCTGGGGCTGGCAATAGGTATGACAGCCTGTTTCCTGATTTACATAAATGTAAAATTTGAGCTAAGTTATGATAGCTTTAATGAAAAATTTGACCAGATTTATCGTGTCTCAACAGATATAACACATCCCGATTTAACAATTAAAACCTCATCTTCATTTTTACAAATGGGGCCCTCACTTCAGCAAGATTACCCGGAAGTAAAATCAATTGCCCGGGTTGGCGGCGGAAAATTTTTGGTGCAGTATGGCGAATTGAAATTCCAGGAAGACGAAGCCATTTTCGCTGATCCGTCACTTTTTACAATATTCACCTTGCCCGTTGTAAAGGGAGAGGTAAAAGAAAGTTTCAAGGCACCCTTTACTTTAGTGATGACAGAAACTACAGCCAAAAGATATTTTGGCAACACCAATCCAATTGGTAAATCGTTGCTGCTTAATGATAAGTACCCGGCGTCTGTTATCGCAGTGGTAAAAGATGTACCCCAAAACTCACATTTTAGTTTTGATATGGCATTTTCATTTGCCACACGCCAAAAATTATATCCCGGCAGCGCAGCCGTTTGGGCGGATATGGGTTGCACTACTTATATCGAACTGCCAAAAGGATACGACTATATCAAATTGCAAAGCCAGTTATCTGCGTTTGCCAACAAACACTATACCCCGGCTGATAAAAAAGAAGGTGCGGACTATCGTTTTGTGCTGCAGCCTTTGAAGGAAGTTTATATGGATGCAGACAGAGGAGGCGCTGGTGATTTACATAATGTTCGTATCTTTTCACTTATCGCCTTATTTATCTTGCTTATTGCATGTATCAACTTTATCAATTTAACCACGGCGAGGGCCACTGAAAGGGCTAAAGAGGTAGGCATCCGCAAAGTAGTTGGAGCCGCAAGGACGCAATTGATTATTCAGTTTTTATTTGAGTCGGTTATTATTTGTTTGATCGCCTTTTTACTGTCGATTTTGTTCAGCCAGTCGTTGTTACCCATATACAACCAATTATCGGGCAAAGTGATCAGTCCCGGTATCTTTTCGCATGGCTACGTATTCCGGCTTTTTATGGTAGCGTTTGGAATAGGCATTACAGCAGGTTTATACCCTGCATTGATACTTTCGGGTTTTAAGCCAATAGCTACCCTAAACGGGAGGTTCAGCAAATCAAAACGGGGTATTTTACTGCGTAAGGGATTGGTTATAACACAATTTACCATATCTATAGTGCTTATTATAGGTACTGTTATAGTTTATAATCAACTAAGCTATATGCGCAGCCAAAAACTTGGTTTTCAAAAAAAACAGATGCTTGTTGTTAATTTTCATAACGATAATGAGGTAAGACACCGCGCGGAATTAATTAAGAACGAGTTAAAAAAAATTCCAAATGTAGTATCAGCCACTGCTTCCAGAGGCATTCCGGGTTTTGGCAATGGTAATCGCGATTGCAAGTTAGAGAATAAGGCCGGCACTATGCAGCAAATGCTTATTAATTTATATGAGGTGGATTATGATTTCATTCCGCAATTTGAAATTAAACTGGCCGCCGGGCGAACATTTTCAAAATCGTTTGGTACCGATACCGCGCAAGCCATAGTGATAAATGAAGCTGCTGCAAAAATTCTTGGCTACCGAACTCCGGCCGAAGCTATTGGCCGAAATTTTTCGCAGGATGAACGAACAGGTAAAATAATCGGGGTGCTAAAAAACTTCCATTTTCAATCGCTACAGGAAACTATACAACCTTTATGCATGCGTATTAACCCGAAGCTCACCAGCATGTTTACCCTTAAAATCCAACCAAGTAATATTTCTGCAACTATAGCTGCAATTGAAAGTAAATGGAAAACGTTGGTGCCCGAACGGCCTTTTAATTATGCTTTTGTCGACGAAACATTTAATGAACAGTATACAGCACAGGTTAATTTCGGCAACCTGTTTATGTATTTTGCTGTGCTGGCCATATGTATTTCATGCATGGGCTTATTTGGTTTGGCATCATACAGCACCATACAGCGTACCCGCGAAATTGGTATTCGCAAAGTATTTGGTGCTTCTGTAACCGGCATAGTAAATATGTTGTCTATTGAGTTTTTACAGCTGGTAATCATCTCATCGCTAATAGCATTTCCGCTGGCATGGTTTGCAATGAACAAATGGTTGCAAGACTTTGCATACCGCATAGCTATAGGTTGGTGGTTTTTTGCATTGGCAGGAGTAATAGCGCTTGTAATTGCGTTTGCTACGGTTAGCTTTCAGGCGGTTAAAGCCGCGATTGCCAACCCGGTAGATAGTTTGAGAAGTGAATGATCTTGGTTCATTGATGGGGGGGAGTAAAATTGCACCACCTTGGGCCATTATTTCACATAACCAACCCAATGAACCGCCATACAAAACCAATGAATTAATGAAAAAGTGAACTAACACGGTGTACTCAAGAATTAATTATGATAAGAAACTACATAAAAACCGCCATTCGTGGCCTGCGTAAGAACAAGGGTTTCACGGCTATAAATATATTGGGCCTGGCTTTGGGTTTGGCCACTTGCTTACTTATTGTGTTGTACGTAGCCGACGAGCTGAGTTACGACAGGTACAACGAAAAAGCCGGCCGTATTTACCGGGTTAATGAGGACCTAAAACTGGGCGATAACAGCGTAAAGTATGCGGTTTGCATGGCGCCGCTGGCTAAAACCTTGATTGCCGAATATCCTTATGTTGAGAATGCCACGCGCATAAAAAACGCCGGCTCCTCGCATGTTAAAAAAGGCACGCTGAACATGGTTGAAAACAGGGTGGCATTTGCTGATCCTTCTTTGTTTAGCGTGTTTACACTGCCTATGATCAATGGCAACGCGGCTTCGGCACTTGTTGAGCCTAACAGCGTGGTAATTACCGAAACCACCGCCCAAAAATATTTTAACAGCAGCAATGTAGTTGGTAAAACACTGCTGTTTAATGATAATACCCTTTGTAAAGTAACCGGGGTAATTAAAGATGTACCCCAACAGTCGCATTTCAATTTCGACTTTTTTATCTCGATGTCGTCCTTCCTCGACAGTAAATCGACAGAGTGGCTGCGCAGCGATTATAATACCTATGTATTATTAAAAGACAAATCATACGCCAAACAATTAGAGGCCGCTTTCCCGGCGTTATTAGAGAAATTCAGCGGTGCGCAAATGAAATCTGAGTTAAACATGTCTTATGCCGAGTTTGAAAAACGGGGCAGCTTTTTCAGGTTGAATTTAATTCCACTCACAGATATTCACCTCAAATCAAATATCTCCGGCGAATTAGGTTCAAACGGTACTACGCAGTATGTTTATATATTTTTGCTGATAGCGGTATTTATACTGCTGATAGCTTGTGTAAACTTCATGAACCTGTCAACAGCCCGTTCATCAAACCGCGCCCGCGAGGTAGGGGTACGCAAGGTTTTAGGATCGGCGCGTAAGCACTTGATAGCTCAGTTTTTAACCGAGTCGGTGTTGGTAACTGTAATAGCTACTGTGCTTGCTTTTATTATTGCGTTGTTTTTATTGCCGGTGTTTAATCAATTATCGGGTAAAGCCCTTGCCATCAATGCGGCTTCATTAAACTGGATACTACCACTGCTGCTATTGGTTGCGTTGGTTGTAGGTATACTTTCCGGCTCGTATCCGGCGTTTTATCTGTCGGCATTTCAGCCTGTTGATGTGTTGATGGGCAAGCTGGCAACCGGCTTTAAGGGAGGCAGGCTTCGCAGTTTTTTTGTTGTATTCCAGTTTTCCATATCCATATTTTTAATTATCGGTACGCTGGTTATTTATAATCAGCTTAATTATATTCAAACCAAAAACCTGGGCTATAACCGTAACCAGGTACTTATCATAAAAAATGTTTACGAACTTAATAACCAGGCTAAAATATTTAAGCAAAAGGTTAAGGAACTACCCGGTGTTATTAATGCTACCATGACCGGCTTTATACCAACATCGGGTTGGAAAAGTACTGCCATTTATTACAGAGACGCCAGCTTAAACGAAAAAACCTCCATGTTTCCGCAAAACTGGCAGGTTGATGAAGATTATTTGCCTACCCTGGATATGAAAATAGCTGCCGGGCGTAATTTTTCAAGGAATATGCCTACAGATTCGGACGGGGTTGTTATCAATGAGGCTGCGGCTAAGTTCCTGGGTTTTAAAGAGCCGGTAAATAGTGTTATCTACAGGTCGATGGCCAGCCAGCACGACCTGGAACACATGAAGCAATACCGTATTTTAGGCGTAGTAAAAGACTTTAATTTCAATTCCCTGCACGAGAATGTAAGCCCTGTGATATTGACCCTTGCCGATAATAACGGAGGCCTTAGCGTACGAGTTCAAACTAATAACTTGCCAACGCTGATGGCGCAAATCAATGCCGCCTGGAAAGAGCTGAACCCCAATATCCAGATCAACTACTCTTTTATGGATCAGGATTTTGATGCCTCGTACCGTACGGAGCAGCGCACCGGGCAAATCTTTATGGTATTTACCACCCTGGCCATCGCGATAGCTTGTTTAGGGCTGTTTGGTTTAGCAGCCTACGCTGCCGAGCAACGCACCAAGGAAATAGGCATCCGTAAAGTGTTAGGGGCGAGTGTTGCCGCTATAACGGGGATGCTCTCGGTCGACTTTATAAAACTTGTGGGTATATCCATTTTAATAGCCTCGCCTATAGCCTGGTACCTCATGAATCTTTGGCTGCGCGATTTTGCCTACCGTATAAGTATTCAGTGGTGGGTATTGGTTGTAGCTGCTGCGGGTGCATTGATCATTGCTATAATAACGGTAAGTTTTCAATCCATTAAGGCGGCGATTGCCAACCCGGTAGATAGTTTAAAGAATGAGTGACCTTGGGTCATTTAAATGGAGTATCAATTTAGGTTAGCATTTGAATTTTAGGATTTGGAAATTGCGATTTGGAGTTTAGCGTTTAAAATTTAATACCAGAAATCATGATTAAAAGCTATGTAACTATTGCCTTCAGGAACATCCGGCGCAACCTTAGTTATGCTTTCCTGAACGTTTTTGGGCTTACTTTGGGTGTGGCTGCGTGTTTGGTGATCTTCCTTATTGTGAGGAATGAGCTGGGCTTTGACGGCTACAACAGCAAGGCCGGCCGTACTTACCGGGTAACCTTAAACGCGCTTGATTTTAACTCGAACGTGTCTTTGGCGATAATACCGGCCATGCGCATTGATTTTCCAGAGCTGGAGCAAACCACGCAGCTTTTTTACCTGCCCGACGCGATGATTAAGATAGGCGAAAACCGGTTTAAAGAAAAGAACATAGTTTTTGGCGATGGGCAAACGCCGATGGTTTTTGACTACCAATGGCTGGCCGGCGACCCTAAAACCGCGCTTTCGCAACCCAATAGTGTAGTACTTACCGAGACCGCCGCCAAAAAATATTTCGGCAACAGCGAAGCTATGGGGAAAAATATCAACTTCGAAAATCAGTTTGATATTAAAGTAGCAGGCATTATTAAAGATTTGCCACCCAATTCAAGCACGCCAACATCGTTGCTGATCTCGCTCAAAACCATCGAACAGAAGTTAAAAGGCGCCATGGGTAATTTCTGGTCTATCCCGGGCGGTAGCTATGCCTATATCGTGATCCCTAAAAAGTATTCCATCCATCAATTGGAAAGCAAAATACCCGCTTTTATTAAAAAGAACTGGGGTGCCGATATTGCCAAAGCAGCTCATTTGCCGCTGCAGCCATTAAAAGATGTTCATTTCGATCAGCGTTATATTAATAACATTATCACACCAACCTCAAAAGATACGTATTACGCGCTGATAGGGGTTGCTTTGCTTATTATCATTACCGCCTGTATCAATTTCGTTAACCTTGCCACGGCTCAGGCTATCAGGCGGGCTAAAGAGGTTGGGGTACGTAAAGTGTTAGGCGCTACCAAATCGCAGCTAATAAGGCAATTTATGGGCGAAACTACTGTCCTGGTTTTACTATCGGTAATTTTAGGCGTATTGGTATCAGCTTTTTTCCTTGCCCGGGCGGGCGAATGGATGTCGATAACTATTGATCCCAAACAGCTGTTACAACCCGAAGTTATGACCTGGATAGCGGGAATAACCTTCCTGGTAATCCTCCTGGCTGGTTTATACCCATCATTTGTGCAATCGGCATTTCAGCCGGTTGAATCATTAAAAAGCCAGGCGGGCATACCGGCAAAAGGCTTAACCTTACGTAAAGGCCTGGTTATAGCGCAGTTTGCCATCTCGCAGATATTAATTGTTGGCACCTTGATAGTTGCCCATCAAATGGACTTTTTTAAAAACCAGGACCTTGGATTTAATAAGGAAGCTGTTATTACGGTTAGTATCCCGACAAAAGAGAAACGGGACGTATTTAAACAGCAACTGATGACAAATCCCGGTATCAAGGATCTCAGCTTCTCTAACGGGGGACCTGTATATAATAATTCTTTCACCAGTTTTCAGTCGCCCGAGCTTGGACTTACCAAAGATGATGTTACCGAGATGAAATTTGTTGATGAAAAATATATCGACATGTTTCAGCTGCACATGCTGGCCGGTCAAAAAATCTGGAAAAAAGATGATAAAGATACACTGAATAGCATCGTAATCAACGAAACTATGATGCATAAGCTGGGCATCCAGGATCCGCAACTTGCTTTGAACAAACACGTAAAGCTTAATGGCGATCAACAATCAACTATCGTGGGCGTAGTACAGGATTTCCAAAGCGAATCAAAACATAAAAAACGGAGGGCCTGCGTGTTGGAGTACAATTCGCGGGGCTTTTTCATGGCCAGCATACGGATTCAGCCCGCCGCAATGAATAAAACCATTGCTTTTATCGGCAAACAATGGCTTGGGCTTTTCCCTGATAATGTTTTCCAATACGAGTTTATGGACGAGCATATAGCCAATTTTTACAGGCAGGAGCAAAAAGTTTACACAGCTTTTCAGCTATTCTCGTACATCGCTATACTTATTGGTTGCTTGGGCTTATATGGGCTGATAGCTTTTGCCGCATCGCAACGTACAAAAGAAGTTGGTATCCGCAAAGTTTTGGGTGCGCCCATACACAGTATTGTAGCCCTGTTTGGTAAAGAATTTATTTACCTGATAGCAATAGCCTTTTTAGTAGCCGCGCCGCTGGGTTACTATGTGATGCATAACTGGCTTCAAAATTTTGCATATCACATTAGCATCGGTCCGGACATATTTTTCATCGCTATAGCATCATCATTTATCATAGCCGCGGTAACCATTGCCTATCAGGCCATAAAGGCCGCGCTGGTTAACCCGGTGAACAGCTTAAGGAGTGAATAACTTTATACTTTTTGATGCAACGTTGTTAATAAAAGTTTCGTCTTTATGATATTCAAACTTATCCCGGTTGTATGTTTAAAAATTTTATAAAAATAGCCTGGCGCAATTTGCTGCGTAACAAATCATTTTCATTAATCAATATATCGGGCCTGGCTATAGGTATGGCCAGCGCGGCGCTTATCCTGTTCTGGATCCAGAATGAGCTGAGTTACGACCAGTTTCATCAAAACCGCGACAGGTTGTACCAGGCCTATAACCGTGCTGTATTTGATGGCAAACTGTGGTGCTGGGGAACCACACCTAAAATCATGTCGAAAACTTTAAAGCAGGATTATTCCGCTGTTGAACAAAGCTGCCGCACAACATCGGCCAATTTCTTGTTCACCCTTGGCGATAAACACCTGAACCTTAATGGTGATTTTACCGATCCTGATTTTTTGACCATGTTCAGCTTTCCGCTGGTGGCGGGCAATCCTAAAACAGCGCTTAATACCATTAATTCCATAGTAATTACGCAAAAACTGGCAAAAAAGCTATTTGGCGAACAAGACGCTATGGGGAAAGTGGTACGTATTGACAGCGTTGACCATTTTACGGTGACAGGGGTAATGAAAGATTTGCCCAACAATACACGTTTTGATTTTGAATACCTGATGCCCTGGAGTTACCTGAAAAAAACAGGTGGCGACGATGAGTACTGGGGTAATAATTCAGTTCAAACCTGGGTACTTACTAAACCCAATGTAACCGAAGATCAGCTTAACAAGCAAGTCCTCAACATCACCAAATCGCACTCCGATCAAAAAGACCAGGAAGTGTTTATGCACCCTGCCGCCAAATGGCATTTATATTCCAAATTTGAAAACGGTAAAATAACCGGCGGTAAAATTGAATCGGTAAGGTTGTTTGCTGTTATAGCCGCGTTCATCTTATTAATAGCCTGTATCAATTTCATGAACCTAAGCACAGCCCGGAGCGAAAAGCGCGCCCGCGAAGTTGGCATCATGAAAGCGATAGGTGCAAAAAAAGGCTCGATTATAATACAGTTTTTAGGCGAAAGTATCCTGATAGCTTTTATCGCTGGTATAATAGCCATTGTTATTGTGCAAATCAGCATGTCGGGCTTTAACCAGTTAACCGATAAGCAATTGTTTGTGCCTTATGCCAGTGTTTATTTCTGGCTGGCGGGCTTAGGATTTGTTTTGTTTACCGGCGCAATTGCGGGTAGTTACCCGGCCTTCTTCCTGTCGTCATTTAAGCCGGTTAGCGTGTTAAAAGGGACGTTTAAAAATGTAGACGCCGTAATCAGTCCCCGCAAAATATTGGTGGTGGTACAGTTTGTATTCGCTATTTTTCTTATCATTTGTACCATTCTTATCCGCGATCAGATGCAGTACGCTCAAAACAGGGACCTTGGCTACAAAAAGGACAACCTGGTGTACACCATGATGTCGGGCAGTATCGATAAAAATTTTAAAATGATCCGCAATGAGCTGGTAAGCAGCGGGGCCGCTGTATCAGTTACCAAAACCAATTCGCCGGTTACCCAACGCTGGAGCGACAGCTGGGGTTTTGACTGGAAGGGAAAAGATCAAAGCCAGAAGATAGATTTTATTATGTACAACACCGATGGCGACTTTGTAAAAACAATGGGTTTAAAAATAGCCGCAGGCAGGGATATCGATGTAAATACTTACCCAACAGACTCAACAGCGATATTACTCAACGAAGCTGCTGTAAAAGTTGTTGGTTTTAAAGACCCGATAGGGCAGGTGATCAAGCGCGACAACCACAATTTGGTTATAGTAGGCGTGATTAAGGATTTTATTATCGAATCGCCATATCAGCCTGTTAAAGCCATGATTATCCAGGGGCCAAAATCATGGTTCAACGTGGTACACTTCAAGCTTAACCCCAATAACACCACAGCCCAAAACCTGAAACTTGCCGAAGGCGTTTTTAAGAAATATAATCCTGAATATCCCTTCGAGTATCATTTTGTGGATGACGAGTATGCTAAAAAATTCAGCGACGAGCAAAAAGTTGGCACCCTGGCCAGTTTGTTTGCCGGCTTAACCATCTTTATATCGTGTCTCGGTTTATTTGGCTTGTCGGCCTATATGGCTCAAAACAGGCAAAAAGAGATTAGCGTACGCAAGGTGCTTGGCGCATCGGTATCAAACCTTACGGGCATGCTATCCAAAGAGTTTTTACTGCTGGTATTCATCGCCTTTGCCATTGCATCGCCAATTGCCTGGTGGGGCATGCACAAATGGCTGGAGGGCTATACCTACCGCATAACTATACAGGTATGGGTATTTATAATGGCAGGCGCCGGCACCGCCATAGTAGCGCTGCTAACCGTAAGCTTCCAATCGATCAAAGCCGCACTGGCCAACCCTATTAACAGTTTGCGGAACGAATAATATCGAGGTGAAAGGGAAAAGGCGAAAGGGAAAAGGTTGTTCAAGGTTACAAGACACTTTGACCTTTCGCCTTTAACCTTTTCCCTTTCACCTTTCGCCCTGTATCATAATCGTACACCTACTGTTACGCCTGCGTACAGTTGTAATTTGAATTTTAAATTAAATGTTTGATTTTCAGATACTTTTATAATTGGTATGTATTTTAAACTGCTTAGCGGGTAAATACATCACAATGCTTAAGAACTATATTAAAACCGCGTGGCGTAGTTTAAAACGCAATAAAATATTTTCGTTTATAAATGTATTTGGCCTATCGGTTGGCCTGGCCTGCTGTATGCTGATAACGGCATACGTTTATAGTGAATTAAGTTACGACAGATACCCGCAGGATTCCGGGCAGATTTATCGCGTTGGTATTAAAACTATTGAAAACGCGGGAACAAGCGAGTACCCCAACGTAGATGTTGCTGTAGCAAAAGGCATTAAAGATCAATATCCGCAGGTAAGCGATGTAACCAGGCTTACCGGCCGCAAACCATCATTTATTGAATATAATGGCAAAAAGTTTAAAGAAGAACACCTGTTTATGGTGGACGTCAACTTTTTGCAGCTGTTTTCTATCTCCTTAATTGATGGCGAAAGCAAAACCTGCCTCAAAGATCCCAACAGTACCGTAATCACCGCGGCATTTGCAAAAAAATACTTTGGTAATGCGCCGGCTGTAGGCCAATCATTACTGGTAGACGGGGAGCCTTATAAGGTTACCGGGGTTATTGAGAAAGTACCCGACAATTCCCACTTTCATGGCGATGCGTTTTTTAGCATGAATAATTATGTAAGAACGGCGCAGCAAACCTGGAGCAACATTGGTTATTTTACCTATATAAAACTAAACAAGAACGCCGACCCGAAAAAGCTGGAGTCGGCGTTTCCGAATGACCTGGTCAAAAAGTTTGTAGTGCCCGAAATTGCCCACGACATGAATGTAAGCGTGGCCGAGGCAAGCAAATCTGTAAATACCTTCCTGTTTTATTTGCAGCCCTTAACGGATATTCACCTGCACTCGGCAACCAAATACGAGCTGGAAGCTAATGGCGATATTCATTACGTTTACATATTTGGTGTTTTGGCTATATTTATTTTGATGCTGGCCTGCATTAACTTTACCAATTTATCAACCGCCAGTTCGGCAAAACGGAGCAAGGAAGTTGGCATCCGTAAAGTATTAGGTTCAGAAAAAAGCGGGCTTATTTCACAGTTCCTTACCGAATCGGTATTGCTCACATTAGGGGCTATGGTACTGGCCATCGTATTAGTGTACCTGCTGCTGCCGGTTTTTAATGACCTGTCGCGCAAGCATATCGATATTAGTTTCTTTGTGAGTTTCCAGGCCATAGTTACCGAGGTATTACTTGTTTTTGTAGTTGGGGTTATAGCAGGTATTTATCCGGCATTTGTATTGTCGGGCTTCCAGATCATCGCGGTATTAAAGGGCGGCTCGGGGACTACCAAACAGGCCAGCAAAAACTATTTACGCAGCGGGCTTATCGTTTTCCAGTTTGCAGTATCTACCGCACTTATTATAGCCACATTTGTAGTTTACCAGCAATTGCATTACATGCAAAACAAAAAACTGGGCTATGATAAAGGTCAGGTACTGGTAATAAATGAAACTTATTCGTTACGCAACAACATTGACGCATTTAAGCAGGAGTTGCTGCGCAATCCACAGGTTATAAATGCTACCATATCCAGCAGTGTTCCCGGTTCAGGAGGCGGTATTGACGGCACGCAGATAGATGCCAAGGAATTTAATGACAAAGGCGGCCATGCCGAAATTCATACCGATATTTTTCATGTGGATGAACACTACATACCCACTTTAGGGATTCAGATAGTAAAAGGCCGTAATTTTTATCCATCGTACCCCGGCGATTCAATGGCCGTGGTTGTTAACGAGGCACTGGTGCGCGATCTGGGATGGGGCAAAAGCGATCCGATAGGCAAAACCATTGTCCGCTCGGCAAGGGCACAGTATACTGTTGTAGGGGTAGTTAAAGATTTTCATTATGTATCCACAAAGCAAAAGATTGCGCCGCTGATGTTATTGCCCGGCCACAGCATCAGTTCAATTATGGTTAAGGTAAAAACAAAAGATATTAAAAACCTTATTGCCGATATGCGCACACAATGGGATAGCTTTAAAACTGATTTACCTTTCAGCTATTCCTTCCTCGACGAAAAGTTTGCATCGCTTTACTCATCCGAACAACAAACCGGGAAGATATTTACCGTATTTGCGGTTGTCGCCCTGATAATAGCCAGCCTGGGCCTGTTTGGCCTGGCAGCATTCATGATCAGGCTAAGGGTTAAAGAAATAGGTATCCGTAAGGTTTTGGGGGCATCAACAGGCAGTATTACCACATTATTATCAAAAGAGTTTTTAAAACTTATTGTAATAGCATCGCTCATATCATTCCCTATAACCTGGTACGCCATGAGCAAATGGCTGCAGGATTTTGCCTACCGTATAAGCATCCAGTGGTGGGTGTTTTTATTAGCAGGCTGTATTGCATTGCTGGTGGCCGCAATAACCATCAGCTTTCAATCGGTAAAAGCGGCCCTGGCCAACCCTGTGAAAAGTTTGAGGAACGAGTAGGTGAGTGGTGAGTGGTGAGTGGTGAGTGGTGAGTGGTGAGTGGTGAGTGGTGAGTGGTGAGTGGTGAGTGGTGAGTGGTGAGTGGTGAGTGGTGAGTGGTGAGTGGTGAAAATTGCCTGTTAATTTAGGAATTATAGTTTAAGGTTGCGATTTAGAGTTTAGGACTTAGAGTTTTTAAATTAGTATTTAGAGTTTAGAATTTAACTACACCGTTATGATAAAGAATTATTTACGCAGTGCTTTACGGAACATTACCAGGCACAAATTTATATCGTTCATCAATATTTTTGGATTAACAGTTGGGTTAAGCTGCTGTTTGCTGATTGTGGTTTACGTAATCAACGAGACGAGCTATGATAAGTTTAATGCCAATGCCGACGATATTTATCGTGTTACCCGCAGCTTTAATACACCTGATGGGGTAGAAACGCTTCATTTAGGGGCGGTAGCGCCGCCGTTTGGGCCCTTGCTCAAAAATGAGTTTTCGGATATCAAAAAAGTTACCCGTATATACCCGGCAAGCGGCAGCTTAGTGATCAGGTATAAAGACAAATTGCTTACCGAGAATGAAGGCTACTTCGCCGATGAGAATTTTTTCGATTTTTTTAATATCAAAACAACCCAGGGGGATCCGAAGTCGGCATTGTCAGATCCGTTTACGATGATGATGACCGAGGAGATGGCGCATAAATATTTTGGCAATGAAGACCCGATAAACAAGGTGGTGCGGCTGGGCAACCAGTTTAATTTTAAGGTAACCGGAATTTTTGAACCGCTGCCGACCAATTCGCAGCTTCACGCAAAAATGCTGCTTTCATTTAATACTCTTAACGACACAGCGGTTTATGGTCGAAAAAGTTTGCAAACCAACTGGGGCAATAATTCTTTTTTTACCTACCTGTTGTTCCCCAAAGGATATAACGTAGATAAAGTGGCTGCGCAGTTCCCTGCTTTTTTGGATAAGTACGTTGGTACACGCGAATCAAAGAACAGTAAACTGTCGTTTCAAAAATTCCTGAGTATCCACCTGCATTCTCATCTTGATGATGAACTTGACCAAAATGGCGATATCAAAAGGGTATGGATATTTTCGGCCATTGCGTTGTTTATCCTGCTTATTGCCTGCATCAATTACATGAATTTGTCAACCGCCCGTTCGGCCTTAAGGGCAAGGGAAATAGGCATCCGTAAGGTTATTGGTGCACAGCAAAAGGAAATCATTATCCAGTTTTTAAGCGAATCGGTATTGATAACCGCATTTTCGTTGATACTGGCGCTTGGCATTACCTACGCGGTAATCCCGCTGGTGAACACTTTTTCGGGATTGTCATTATCTTTTAATCTGTTGTTTCAACCTCAAATAGTTACAGCCGTTGTTGCAATGCCTTTTGTAATTGGTATTATCAGCGGCATTTATCCGGCTATCTTTATGTCGTCATTTAAACCAGTAAAAGTATTAAAGGGACTGGTTAAAGTAGGGTCGGGCAGTATTTCGTTCAGGAAGGTATTGGTGGTTATTCAGTTCTCCATATCTATCATCTTAATTGTTGCCACTACTATTGTTTTTCAGCAATTGAAGTACATGCAGCAAAAGGCGCTGGGTTTTAATAAAGATCATATCCTAACCGCAGCCAATCCTTTTAACCCCGGTCAATTTGAGGTTTTTAAAAATGAGGTTACCAAAGAAGGTATTGTGAAAGATGTATCCCGTTCGTCGCGGATCCCATCGGGCAGATTATTGGACGACCAGGGGATTTCGGTGATGCAGAACGGATCGTCAAAAATGATAAACGCAGATGTAAAATACATCAATACCGATTACGGTTTTATACCAACGTACGGCATGAAAATGGCTGCAGGCCGTAATTTTTCGAAGGATTTTGGAACCGACACCAACAACTATGTAATCAATGTTTCGGCCGCAAAAGTGTTGGGCTGGCAAACCCCCGAGAGCGCCGTTGGTAAAGAAATTAGTTATGGTGGCGTAAAAGGGAAGATAATAGGTGTAGTTAATGATTTTCATTTTGAATCACTGCATCAAAATATCATCCCGTTACTGATGCGGATGCCGTCATTCGCCAACAACAGTTATCGCCGGTTATCTGTTGAAATTGATGGTGATCACGTGCAGGAGGCCATTAATACCCTGGAGCAGGCCTGGAAAAAATATCAGCCCGAGACCCCGTTTGAATATGTTTTCCTGGATGATAAATTTCAAAAGTTATACAACAGTGAGCAACAGCAAGGGAGCTTGTTTACTATATTCTCGTTCATTGCCATATTTATAGCTTGTTTGGGTTTGTTTGGTTTGTCGGCATTCACCATTACACAGCGGGTTAAAGAGATAGGCGTGCGCAAAGTTTTGGGCGCCAGCATCCCTCAAATAGTAACCGAACTATCTAAAGACTTTTTAAAACTGGTACTTATTGCATCGGTAATTGCATTACCCATAGCATGGTACTCCATGAGCAAGTGGCTGCTTGATTTTGCCTTCCGCATCAGCATCCAATGGTGGGTGTTTGTAATGGCAGGCGTAATAGCCGTTGTCATCGCTTTTTTAACTATCAGCTTTCAATCCATCAAAGCAGCATCGGCAAACCCGGTAAAAAGCCTTCGCAGTGAGTAGTGAGTTGACAGTTGTGAGTTTGCAGTAAGCAGCTTATTACAAAGTTTTGAAGCGATAAGATCAATGAACTAATGAACCAGTGAACTAATGAACAAAAAGAATGATTAAAAACTATTTTAAAATAGCCCTGCGCAACTTTTGGCGGCACAAGTTTTTTACGTTTATTAATGTAATCGGCTTGTCTATCGGGATCAGTTCGGCGTTGGTTATTTATTTGATAGTACATTTTGATTTTACTTTCAATGAGTACAAGGATGCCGACCGGATTTACCGGGTGGTTACTAATTTTACTTTTGGCGGTCAGCCTGCCTACAACCGCGGCGTTTGCGGGCCAATGCCCGAAGCTGTGCGCAGCGGTGTAAGCGGAATTGAAACTTCGGCTTTGTTTTTCAATATCTATCAACCTAATGTATCGATAACAGAAAAATTGGGCTCGGTGGTCAGGTTTAAGTTACAGGACAATGTAGTACTTACCGACGGCCGTTACTTTAAACTGTTTGGCTATAGCTGGCTTTCCGGCAATGCCAGAGTTGCCTTTAACGGACCAAACCAAGTGGTATTGAGGGCAGATCAGGCCAAAAAATATTTCCCTAAACTAACATACAGTGAAATGATTGGCAGGGTGGTTACTTATGATACATTAAGTACTACCGTTACGGGAATTGTTGAACCGCTTAAAGGCAACTCGGATTTTGAAGCGCATGACTTTATTTCGCTGGCCACCGCGGTTAACAACGGCGCCCTGCGCAACCAGATGCGTCCTTTGCATTGGGGCGGCACAAGCCCCGCTACACAATTGTTCGTGAAGCTATCGCCCACAACCCAGCCCGGGCAAGTTATCAAACAGCTAAACGAAATTTTAAAAAAACATAACCCGCCAACGCCATCCAATAAAGGCAATACGCGCAGCTTTGCTTTACAACCACTAAGCGATGTTCATTTTAATGCGCTTTACGGTACTTTTTATGGCGGCCGCACAGCAAGCAAAACAACATTGTCCGGCTTGCTTGCCATTGCCATGTTTTTATTATTGCTGGGCTGCATCAATTTTGTTAATTTAACAACAGCGCAGGCTGCCCAACGCGCCAAAGAAATTGGCATTCGCAAAACAATGGGCAGCAGCAGGCTTCAACTTATCATTCAGTTTTTGACCGAGACCTTTTTTATTACCCTGATCGCAGTCGTTATCTCAGTTTTGATTGCGCCGGTGATCCTCAACTTGTTTAAAGATTTTATTCCTCAAGGGATTACGTTAGATCTTTTAAGTGAGCCCAATCTTATTGTGTTTCTGGTGGCGCTTACATTCGTAGTGAGTTTGTTATCCGGTTTTTATCCCGCGGTTTTACTATCGGGCTATAAACCGGTTTTGGTACTTAAAAACCAGGCATCGTCAAACAGCAGTAAAACACGGAATGCCTGGTTGCGTAAATCGCTCACGGTAACGCAATTTGTAATAGCCCAATTTTTTATTATGGCTACCGTATTGGTTAGCAAGCAAATATATTACGCGCTGCATAAAGACCTGGGGTTGAAGAAGGATGCTATTTTGATTATCAATTCCCCATGGAAAAATCGCACAGAAAGCCGTAACCAGGTATTTTTAAATAAGATTATCGCCCTGCCACAGGTGCAATTGGTAAGCCTGGGCAAAGATGCGCCGTCGTCTGATAATGGTAACTCAACCGAGGCTACTTTCCGCGATGGCAAAAAGGAAATTAAAATGGAGCTGGCTGAAAAATTCGGCGACGAAAACTACATTAAAGTATACCACATTAAATTAATAGCCGGGCGCAATTTACTACCGGGTGATACCTCAAAAGCATTTTTAATAAATGAAACCTACGCCCACGCCATTGGCTTTAAAAACCCAGCCGATGCGGTTGGCAAATACATCGACAATTTTAACGGAGATGTAAAAATGCAGATCATCGGTGTAGTACATGATTTCCATGCCGAATCATTACATGCGCCAATTAGTCCGATATGTATTTTAACCGAGCTTAACCACTACAATAACGGCACCTTCCACATCGCACTAAAGCCACAATCGGCCGGCGGTGATGACTGGAAAAAAGCGATTGCCGCGATGGAAGTATCCTGGAAGGAAATTTATCCCGAAGATGATTTTGAATACCACTTTTTTGATGAAAATATTGCCAGGTTCTACGATGCCGAGCAGCATACATCAACTTTGTTAACATGGGCAACGGGGCTATCTATATTCATCAGCTGCCTGGGTTTATTAGGGCTGGCTATTTATAACACCAACCAGCGTACTAAAGAGATAGGGGTACGTAAAGTTCTTGGCGCCACAGTATCGCAGATAGTTGCGCTGCTATCAACCGAGTTAATATTAGTTATCCTGCTGGCATTTGCGCTGGTTACGCCATTAGCCTGGTACGCCATGAACAAATGGATGCAAAGCTTTGCCGACCGTACCAGCATCAGCTGGTGGATTTTTGTACTAAGCGGTGGCGGGATGCTGTTAACCGCCCTGATAATATCAAGCTTCCAGACCATAAAAGCCGCGATGGCTAACCCGACCAGGAGCCTTAGAAGTGAGTAGGCAGTTGGCAGTGGGCAGTTAGCAAGGCTGATGGATATACAAGCGGCACCAATGAACCAATGGACAAGTGAACTAATGAACCAATAAAATGATAAAAAATTACTTCAAGATTGCGTTCCGTAATTTCGGACGGCACAAGTTGTTTACAATGATAAACATTGTAGGGTTGTCTATCGGCATTAGTGCCGCTTTGGTAATTTACGTTATTGTAAATTATGATTTTACGTTTGATAAAAACCATAGGGACAGCGATAAGATTTACCGCGTGGTTACCGAGTATTCGTTTTCGGGCAATGTGGGGTATAACGGTGGCGTTACCGGCCCATTGGCGGGGGCTGTAAAAGCCGAAGTAACGGGCGTAAAAGACGTGGTGCCGTTTTTTACCAATGGCGGCATGAATGTATTTATTGCCAATAACACCAATGTACCCACAAGGTTTAAAGACCATGAAAATATTGTACTGGCCGATGGCAGATATTTTACACTATTTGATTATACCTGGCTTGCAGGATCGGCTAAAACGGCGCTGAACGAGCCTTACCAGGTGGTGCTAACGTCAGATCAGGCTAAGATATATTTCCCCAAGCTTTCTTACGGCCAGATGCTGGGCAAAACGGTAACTTATGATACCATTAAAACTACTGTTACCGGTATTATACAAACTCCTAAAGAAAACACCGACTTTAATTTTCATGATTTTATATCCTATAGTACTGGCCTTAACAATCCGGCCCTCAAAGATAATCTTCAGTTAACAGAATGGGGGAGTACCACATCTGCATCCGTATTGTTCCTTAAACTTGCAGATAATGCATCGGCAGCTAATGTTGAAAAGCAGCTGAATGTATTGCTAAAAAAGCATCATCCGCCTAAAAAGGAAGATGCCGGCAATACCCAGGTTTTTCATTTGCAGCCGTTAAGCGATCTGCACTTTAACAAAGATTACAATAATTTTGATGGTGGCCACACAGCAAGCAAGACAACCTTATATGGCTTACTGGTTATAGCTGCATTTTTGTTACTATTAGGTTGCATCAACTTTGTAAACCTTACAACAGCCCAGGCTTCGCAACGCGCCAAAGAAATAGGCATCCGTAAAACAATGGGAAGCACCCGCCGCCAACTGATAACCCAATTTTTGAGCGAAACCTTCCTGATAACCATTTTTGCAGTAATTATAGCGCTGCTGGTCGCACCATCCATCCTTAAACTATTTGCCGATTTTACCCCCAAAGGTATCACGGTTGATTACCTGCATCATGGCAATATCCTGCTGTTTATGCTTGCATTAGTGGTGGTTGTAAGTATATTATCTGGTTTTTACCCAGCGCTGGTATTATCGGGCTATAAGCCGGTTGATGTGTTTAAAAACCAGGCGCACTCGGGCACAAGTAAAACCCGTAACGCGTTTCTGCGTAAATCGTTAACTACGGTTCAGTTTGTAATAGCGCAATTTTTTATCATGGCTACCATATTGGTAAGCAAACAAATTTATTATGCCCTACATAAGGATCTGGGTTTTAAAAAAGATGCTATTATCAATATAACCATCCCGTATAAAAATTCAAATGAAGGAACAAAGCAGGTTTTTAAAAACAGGGTTGCCGCCATCCCGCAAATTGAAATAATGGCTGTTGGTAGTAATCCGCCATCTTCGGGCAATACCAACAGCACCGAGGCCACTTACAAAGACGGTAAAAAGGAGGTTAAAACAGATGTTCAGCAAAAATTCGGGGATGAAAACTACCTGAAGGTTTATAATATTAAACTACTGGCCGGCCGCAATATCACGCAAGCCGATTCAACAAAGGCTTTGATAATTAACAATACTTATGCCCGGACGCTCGGTTTTAAAAAGCCATCAGATGCGATAGGTAAAATGCTTGATTATAACGATGATAAAAAAATGGAGATAGTAGGTGTGGTTGCCGATTTTTATCAAAAATCATTACATGATGCCATTAAGCCGCTTGCCATACTTATACCATACCGTAAATATCAAAACCGTACTTTCCATATCGCTTTAAAACCACAATCAGCCGGGGGCGACGATTGGAAGAAGGCCCTTGGCAGCATGGAAAAAACCTGGAAGGAACTATACCCCGATGATGACTTTGATTATAGTTTTTATGATAAAAACATCGAAAAATTTTACGAATCAGAGCAACATACGTCTACCTTGCTTACCTGGGCAACAGGCCTATCTATATTTATCAGTTGTTTAGGTTTGTTAGGCCTGGCTATGTACACCACCAATTTACGCACCAAAGAAATTGGCGTACGGAAGGTACTCGGCGCGTCGGTTGCGCAGATTGTCACCCTGCTATCAACCGAGCTGATATTACTTATTTTACTTGCATTTGTGCTGGTTACCCCATTGGCCTGGTACGCCATGAACAAATGGATGGAAAGTTTTGCCGACCGTACCACTGTCAGTTGGTGGATATTTGTGGCAAGCGGTGCAGGTATGTTATTGGCTGCACTATTTACACTAAGCTTCCAAACGGTAAAGGCTGCGGTTGCTAACCCTGTGAATAGTTTGCGTAGCGAATAGGTTAGTTCATTGGTTCACTGGTGGCGGGCGGCAAACCTTAGTTTGATCTGCTGACCGCGCGTCCAAAAAACTAACAAACCATCCATGGCCAATAAACAGTGAACCAACATACAAGACCAATGAACTAATGAATTATTGAATTAATGAACCAATAATATGATAAAAAACAATTTAGTATTGGCCTTCAGGAACATTTTGCGCAACAAGTTATACACCGCTATCAATATAGTTGGATTGAGTATCGCAAGTGCCTTTTGTATTCTTGTCTATTTATATCTAAAAAACGAGCAATCGTTTGATAAATTCCATAACGACGTAAATAGGTTGTACAGAGTGGAAGAGTCGGACATATTTTCAAAACCAACTGATGATAAGAGCGAAAATGGTTTCTTTTCGTTTTTGACTAATATAGAAGATAAAAAAAATATAACCACTACGCCGCCTGCGTTAGCACCGGATATGAAGCGAAATTTCCCGGAGATTGAAAGTGCTGTGCGGTTTGAAGGTTTTTATAAACCGGTTATAAAAGTGAGCAACCAAAATTTTCAGGAAGATGACAATATCGTTTGCGCCGATGCCGATTTTTTTAAAGTATTTAACTATCCGCTAATTAAAGGAGATCCCAAAACGGTTTTAAACGGTCGTAACCAGGTGGTGATCAGCCAGCGGCTGGCTAATAAATATTTTGGTGCTGCCGACCCCATAGGCAAAACCATTCAATTGCCGGGAGATGCCAAACCTATATTGGTAACTGTTAATGGTGTGATGAAAGATTTTCCGGCAAATTCAAGTATGCAGTTTGATTTGATCTTTCCGCTGGAGTCGAGAGAAGATTATAAGGAAAAGATTAGTAATGGAGTTAACTCATTTAGCGAAGTGCTGATTGTTAAAATAAAAGAAGGAACAGACGTGTTCCGTTTTCGGCAGAAACTCGATGTTTTTGCGAAAACTTATTTTAAATCGCTTACCGAATTCATGCAAAAGCAGGATCCAACAACCAAAGCTTCTGATACCCATATTTATTTAAGAAGTTTTGCCGATGCCCATTATAACCAGGGCGGGGCATGGGGACATTACACCAACCTCAAAAACATTTATCAACTGATAACCCTTGCAGTAATTATTTTGGTGATAGCCTGCTTTAATTATGTGCTGCTTACGCTTACTAATGCTATTTCGCGATCCCAGGATGTTGGCGTTCGCAAAACCATAGGGGCAGGGCGAATACAAATCATTATGCAATATTATACAGAAACCCAATTGCTCGCTTTTATATCGGTATCAGCAGGCATTGTACTGGCGGTGTCTGTAATGCCATTTTTTAGCACGCTTACAGGTGCCGGCATTAGCTTAAATAATTTTTCATCTGTTAATCTTTTAGTGTTGCTGCCCGTGCTGGCTATTTTGCTTGGCTTTGCAGCAGGCATTTACCCTGCTTATGCCATGTCTGGGCTAAAACCTTTAAATATCATGAGAGGGTTTTCGGCTTATCGCATTAATCCTGTATTGTCAAAAAGCCTTATCATCGTTCAGTTTTCGGTTTGTGTTATTTTAGTGATATCATCGTTGGTGATTAATAAACAAATGCGTTTTATTAATCAAACCGAGATGGGGTTTGATAAAGACCAGGTTGTGGTACTGCACAATCCTTATGATTATGCGGATAAACAAAACGGCAACCGATTAAAAGAGGCCATATATCATTATGCCGATACTGAACCATCCCTGGATGGCGCAACAGGCGCTTCATTTTATTTTGATGTGGCAAGCACCAACGGGCATACCATTAACGGCAAAAGTGTTCCGGTTGATTTTTTAAATGTTGATTATGATTATTTTAAATTCAACAAAATACCAATTGTTAAAGGGCGCGATTTTTCGCGTGATATAGCAAGTGATAGCGCCAGAATGGTGCTGTCTGAAGAGCAAAAGGCGCCCGCCGGAACCAAGATCAGGCACAATGTAGTTGTAAATCAAACATTGTATAATATGCTTGGTAAGCCGGCACTTGATGTATATAATACCACCATTGGTGGTATTATTATTGGCGTTTGTAAAGATTACCACAACCGCGATCTCACCCAGGTGATCCCACCGGCCTATCATACCATCAACCGCGATCCTATATTTTATTACTGGCTGCGGATAAAGGCACACCAAAGCATTCCGGGAACTATGGCTAAATTAAAAAGCGAATGGAACAAATTAACCAATAACCTTCCGCTTACTTATACTTTCATGGACCAGGATGTTGCCAAAAGCTACGATGCTTATTTGCGCTGGATGACTACCATTACCGTATCATGTATCATCGCTATCATACTTGCTTGCTTAGGATTGTTTGGCCTATCCGGCCTTACAACCATTAACCGCACAAAAGAGATTGGTATCCGCAAGGTACTTGGGGCATCGTTGGTAAATTTGTTTGTGTTGCTTAACAGGGGCACAATATACCTTGCGCTGGGCGCATTTGTAATTGCCGTTCCGCTGTCCTGGTACCTGGTAAACCAATGGCTGCAAAACTTTGCATATCGCATAACACCCGATTGGTTCCTTTTTACTATCGCTGGTTTTATAGCCATAGCTACCGCTTTGTTGGCTGTGAGTTACCATACCTTAAAGGCGGCCAGAGCAAACCCGGTGAAGAGCTTGCGTAGCGAATAGCTTCGTTCATTGGTTCATTGGTTCACTGGTTCATTAGTTCATTGGTCTTGTGTGGTTATACAGGTTGCAACTAATAGCGATTTATCTGCTATACCCGCGTTCCAATGAACTAATGAATCGAATCAGCAAAGCTAATGAACAATACAACCAATGAATTAATGAACAAGTGAACCAATGAACTGACATATGATAAAGAATTATATCAAGATAGCCTTCCGTAATTTACAACGTAACAGGGTTTATTCCCTGATAAACATAGCCGGGCTTACTATTGGTATGGCGGCGTGCCTGTTGGTTGCCACGGTGGTGATAGATGACCTGTCGTACGATAGGCAATGGAAAAACGCGGATAATATTTACCGGGTAATAACGGTAGATAACAGCGATAAAAACTTAGTGGATAGATCGCCCCGAAGCTTTACCGGTTTAGGGCCAACCCTGAAAACCAATTTTCCGGAGGTAAAGGATTATTGCAGGATGGTAGACAGAGAATTCCGGTATAAACTGGGCGATAACAGGGATGGGGTAAGCATTGTTGCACTGTCAGCCGAACCAAGCGTTTGGAATATGCTGGATTTTTCGGTTGTGCTTGGCAACCCTAAGAAGTTTGTTCCCGGGTATCCCAACCTTGTCATCACCGAAAAAATAAGGAAGCAATATTTTGCTGACGGAAACCCTATAGGGAAAACCATAACGGATATTCCTGATTTTGGTAAAGCGAAAACGTACATTATTACCGGTATTATAAAGGATATTCCTTCAAACACGCATTTAAGGGCAGATATGCTGGTTTTAAATGAACATGATGCCGATTACAATCAACTTAATAAAGGTGGCTTCGGTACATTTACTTCGCAATACATTCTGTTAAAACCGGGTAGTTCGGTAAAACTGTTTAGTGCCAAGGTTAATAAATGGTACGCGCAATTTACAAAGGGAAACAGCAGGAATGTTAGCTATGAGTTTCAACCGATAACAGATGTCTATTTAAAGTCTGATTTTGGGGGGTATCAGCGTGTACAGGGTAAAATAAGCAATGTATACATCTTTAGTGGCATCGCCGTGTTGCTATTTATTATTGCCTGCATCAACTTTATCAATTTAACCACCGCACGCGCGTTAAAACGGATAGCCGAAGTAGGGATCCGTAAAGTACTTGGCGCTGCCAGGTCCGATTTAATTGCCCAATTTTTGTTCGAGTCGATTTTGTTTTTTGTTATCTCTTTTGCCATAGGCATATTTGTTTACAGCATATTACTTAACCCGGTCGAAAACTATTTAGGATATAAGCTAATGTTGACACTATCCCGTAACATCGGCATGTTTTCGGCAATATGCGGGGTGGTTTTACTGGTGAGTTTATTAACCGGGTTATACCCGGCTTTACTTTTATCGGGGCGCTTACCGGCAACGGCTTTAAAGGGTAATACTGGCGTCCAACAGGGTAGCGGTGTATTGCGTAAAGCCTTGGTTGTCGTGCAATTCACTATATCTGTAGCAGTATTGATTTGTACCATTGTTGTTCAAAAACAACTTAAGTTTATCAATAATAAAGATTTAGGGTACGATAAAAATAACCTGCTGCGTATTAACGAAACAGATTTGGGTACAAGTGGCGATGCCTTTAAACAAGAGGTGTTAAAAATTGCCGGCGTCGAAAATGCCAGTATCAGTACTTGGTACCCATCCGGCGGCGGCGGCTTTATGACAACAATGGTTGATGATCCTAATCAAAAGGGCAATAAAATTCAGGCCACTTATATCAAAGCTGATGTGGATTTGGTCAGTACTTTAAAACTCCAATTGCAGAAGGGACGGTTGTTTAGCAATAAATTTGGAAATGATGCTTTAAACTCAGATTCATTAATGCAAAAAAGTATGGAGAAGTTTGAGGAAGCGCAAAAAACGCAACCTGTTTTAATTACAGCTTATACAGCGCAGGCGTTCAATATCAAAGAATTAAACAAGCCTATATTAAACATGCGCGGGATACCGGTGGGTATTATTAAAGATTTCAATAACGAATCGCTTAAAATTGCGATGTCGCCAACACTAATTGTAGCCGATAATAAAATTACCTATGGCAGTATGCTGATGAGAGTGCAGCCTGGTAGCCAGAAGCAGGTATTAACCAACGTTGATAAACTATGGAAGCAATTTTTCCCAGGTAAAATATTTGAATACCGATGGGTAAACGATTTGTTGCAGGAGCAATATAAGGCCGATAATAAATTGCAGCAGCTTTTTACATTATTCAGTTTCCTGATTGCATTTATGGCATGTATGGGGCTATTTGGCCTGGCAACGTTTACTGCCGAGCAGCGCATTAAAGAAATTGGCATTCGTAAGGTTTTGGGCGCCTCGGTAACATCAATCACCACTTTGCTATCAATTGATTTTGTGAAGCTTGTGCTGGTAGCAATTGTAATAGCCGCGCCGATAGCCTGGTTGAGCATTGGTAAATGGCTGCAAACTTATGCTTACCGAATAAAACCCGATATTGGCCTGGTATTTATCTCGGGAACAATTGCTATAGTTATGGCACTGATGGCGGTTGGTTATCACACCATAAAAGCTGCCACAGCCAACCCGGTTAAAAGTTTAAAGAGCGAATAGGTTGTTCATTGGTTCACTGGTTCATTGGTTTTGCCTGACTGGCGTTGATGTGTTAAGGACGATGCCAAAGCTAATGAACAATACCACTAATGAACCATCGAACTAATGAACTAATGAACTAAAGCGATGATTAAAAGCTACTTAAAAATAGCCTGGCGTAATTTGTGGAAGCACAAATTTTATACACTTATTAATGTATTCGGCTTATCCATGGGGATAGCGTGCAGCATTATTCTGTTCCAGTTTATAAGCTATCACCTAAGTTTCGATGCTTATCATCACAACAAAAAATCGTTATATAAAATAGTTGAACAGCTGCATCTTGAGGATGGCACTACACTATATGAGAAAGGCGCGCCAATGGTGTTGGCCCGCGCTGTTAAAACAGCATTGCCGCAGATAAAAGACGCGGCCGTTTTGGTTCAAAAGCGTTCGTTCACCATCTCGGTTCCGCAAGGCAACGGGGCGGAGAAGAAGTTGTTTTATGAAAAAGAGAATGTTGGCCTTGCCGATAAGCACTGGTTTAACATGCTTGACTATACGTGGCTCTCTGGCAGTGCCGAAACTGCCTTTAATGATCCGGATAATGCAGTTATCACCCAAAAATTGGCGCTAAAATATTTTGGTACCGACGATGCTGTTGGCCGGGTTATCCGCCTGGATAGCAAGCACAATTTTAAGGTAACCGGGATATTGGCCAATAATGTGGATAATACCGATTTGAAGTGCGATATGTTTTTATCGTTAATGGCACTTAAAACTCTTTATCCTGATGTTCAAAAAGATTTCCAGGAAAGCTGGTATTGGGAAGACTCGCGGAATGTTATATTTCTGCAATTACCGCCAAATTTGTCGCCCCAAAAGGTTGAGGCTACCATACCCAAACTGATGGATAAGGAAGCGGCAAAGACCTTCAAATACTTTTTGCAACCCATAAATGAGGTGCATTTTGATGGCCGGTATAGTGGCGTAATACAAAAATCGTTGTTAAGCACGCTGGGCATTGTTGGTTTATTGCTTATTGTGATAGCCTGTGTAAATTTTGTTAATATGGCAACCGCCCAAAGCTTTAAACGTGCCAAAGAAATAGGCACCCGTAAAGTTTTAGGCAGTACCCCGGTTGCTATATTCATCCAGTTTATTACAGAGACGGCATTAATAGTTTTTGCCGCCGTACTACTGGCGGTCTTATCAGTTTGGATGTTTTTACCGGTTTTAAATTCCTGGCTGCAAACAACGCTTACATTTAATTTTACGCACGATAAAACCCTGTTTGTTTTTATTGCCCTATCCATGCTGATAATTACCATTGCTGCAGGGTTTTACCCCGCTTTGGTATTAAGCAGGTTTAAGCCTGTAAATGCGCTGAAAAACCAGGTTGGCGGGCATTCGCAAGCTGCCGGGCTTAGCCGTAAAAGCCTCATCGTTATTCAAAATGTAATTGCACAGGTGCTTATTATCGGTACCATTATTATTACTATGCAGGTGCGCTACCTGAAGACTGCCGATCTTGGCTTTAATAAAACGGGCGTAGTAATGCTTCCTTTGCCCGATTTTGACAAGATTAAGACTGATTTTTTCCGTAACCAGCTACTGGCTAACCCCGCTATAAGCGCTGTTTCTTTTTGCTACCGGGCACCTTCCTCAACAGCCGATAAAGGCGGATCAATAAAGTACGAGGGCAGGGATTGGGAAAAGTTTGTAGGCCGCACTTTGATGGGCGATGCAGGTTATGCTAAAACATTCGGGTTGCGGATTATAGCAGGCAGAAATATTGCCGAAGCGGATTCGGCCAAAGAGTACCTGGTGAATGAGCAATTGGTTAAACAATTAGGTATCAAAGATCCCCGAAAGATAATTGGCCACCAATTTACCGCCGGAGACCTGACTGATAAACCAGGTACCATTGTTGGGGTTGTGAAAGATTTTCACGCCAAATCGCTTTACAAAGTAATAGAACCGTCGTATATCAGCACTTTTCGCACCCAGTATCAGTACGCAGGCGTAAGGATCGATCTGAAAAACCGTTCTGCTGCTTTATCGCAAATCCAAAAAGTATTTCAATCGGTATTCCCGGAAAATGTATTTGAATACCGCTTCCTGGACGAACAGATTAACGATTTTTATAAGAAGGAAGACTTGCTGAACAAACTCATTACCTCCAGTGCGGTTATCGCCATTTTTATCAGTTGCCTTGGTCTTTTAGGGTTGATATCGCTGCTCACCATGCAGCGCACCAAAGAAATAGGCATCCGTAAAGTGCTTGGGGCATCTGTAACCAACATTACCGCATTACTCTCGGCCGATTTTATTAAACTGGTTGTTATTGCAATTGTAGTAGCATCGCCCATAGCCTGGCTAACCATGAGTAAATACCTCCAGGATTTTGCTTACCGGATAGATATTCAATGGTGGGTATTTGTATTAGCAGCGGCCTTATCTGTCCTGATAGCATTTGCAACAGTATGTTATCAATCGCTTAAAGCGGCAATGGCCAACCCGGTTGAAAGTTTGCGAAACGAATAGTGTTGAGGTGGAAAGGTAAAAGGTTGTTTAAGGTTAATGTGGCCTTTTACCTTTCGCCTTTTACCTTTCACACACTGTATCATTACCGTACACTTACTGTTACGCTTACGAACATGTTCGTAATTCTGATATAATTTAACTTATTTATTATCAGTTATTTAATGTTTTGGTATGTGTTTTAAACCAAGTGTACAAATCTGCATATCACATGATCAAAAATTATATCAAAATAGCGTGGCGTAATATAGTAAGGCACAAGGCGTATTCAAGTATAAATATAGCCGGGCTTACGGTTGGCATTGCCGCTTGTTTGCTCATTTTCGTTATCATTAATTTTGAGCTGAGTTTTGATAAATTTCAGCCCAACTACAAAAACATATACCACGTTGTAACCCAGGAAAAACACGAATCGGACCTTACTTATAATCCGGGTATTGCAGTGCCTGCTACTGAGGCCCTTCGGTTAGATTTTCCGCAGGCTGCCGTAGCAGCTTTAAACAGCAGCTACGGCAGCCAGATAACCGTTCCCGAAGTTGCAGGCACAGGTACAGGCGATAAAAAATTTACCGAAAATCTGGGCGTTTTATTCATTGAACCTCAATTCTTTGACATTTTTAGTTCAAAATGGTTGGCCGGCACCGCCACGGTTTTAAAAGATCCGGATATGGCAGTGATTGACAAAAGCATGGCCAATAAATACTTTGGCGACTGGAAAAACGCTGTCGGCAAAACCCTTAAAATGGACAACGTTATAACGCTTAAAGTTGCCGGGGTTATTGAAGACGCGCCTGTTAATACCGACTTCCCGTTTAAAATAATGGTATCGTTTGTGAGCTGGAAAGCGCACGGCAAAGATTACAACTACAGCGGCGAATGGGGATCAACAAGTAGCAATCACCAGGTGTTTATGCTAATGCCCCCCAATATTACCGCCGATAATGTTGGTAAGCAGCTGGAAGCTTTTTCGCGCAAGCACTTTAAAAAAGGAATTTCTGAAACCCACATCCTGGCACAACCATTATCACTGTTTCATTTTGACACCCGTTTTGGTAACCCGCTGGCAGATCATACCATGAGTTACGCCACATTGCGTACCATATCGCTCATCGCCTTATTGATCATCGTAATGGCATCCATCAATTTTATAAACCTATCTACGGCGCAATCCGTTGGCCGCTCAAAAGAAGTGGGCATCCGCAAAGTATTAGGCAGCACGCGTAAGCAATTGATAGCCCAGGTTATTGGCGAAACTACGCTGGTGGTTTTCTTTTCGGTAGTGCTGGCTTTAGGTATTGCAAAGTTGGCTATGCCACAACTTAAAAGCATTGCCAATGTACCCGAAAGCATTGGTTTATTCACCGCCGAAAACCTGCTGTTTTTACTTGTCGTAATGATAGTTGTCATTGTGTTGTCGGGCATTTACCCAGCGATGGTGGTATCTGGTTTTAAACCGGTCTTAGCTTTAAAAAATAAGATCACCGCTGCTTCAATTGGCGGCATTCCGTTACGCAGGGCGCTGGTTATTACTCAGTTTGCGATATCTCAATTGTTAATGATTGGCACTATAGTGGCAATGAACCAAATGGATTTTGTAAACAAGGCCGATCTTGGCTTTAATAAAGAAGCGGTACTCGTTATTCCCGGCTACACCGATAGCATCAGTCTGGGTAAAATGGTAGCCTATCGTCAACAGCTTATGCAAAATTCTGCTGTAAAATCGGTTAGTTTTAGTTCGGATGCGCCATCTTCAGAAAACAACTGGGGTACCAATTTTAATTTTAATAACAACACCAAAGACCCGGGCTTTAATACCTATTTAAAATTTGGCGATGCCGACTATTTTAAAACCTTTGGGCTCCAATTTACCGCCGGCAAAGGATATGATGTAAGCGACACTGCCAGGCAGGTGGTGGTAAATGAAACCTTCATTCATAAATTAGGGATACAGAATGCTGAGAGTGCTATTGGTAAAACCGTACGGTTTGGCGGCAATGGCAGGTGGATGCCTATAACAGGTGTAGTGAAGGATTTTAAAACCAACTCGCTGCGCGAAACCGTAAAGCCAATTGTTATCGCCCCGGCAAAAAAATTTGAAGGCAATGTTGCCATTAAAATCCAAACCAAGAACTTAAGTAAAACCGTTGCCGAATTACAAAAAATGTGGGAGAACACTTACCCCGAATATGCTTACAACGGCTATTTTCTGGATGATAATATTGCCAAATTTTACCAGGCAGAAAACCAGATGGCCATGGTTTACAAAATATTTGCCGGCATAGCTATTTTTATTTCGTGCCTTGGTTTATACGGCCTGGTATCGTTTATGGCGGTGCAACGCACGAAAGAGGTTGGTATCCGCAAAGTATTAGGCGCATCGGTAAGCAGTATTGTTTACCTGTTTTCTAAAGAATTTGTGGTGCTTATTGTTATCTCATTTGTAATTGCCATGCCATTAGCCTGGTACGTGATGACCGGCTGGCTACAAAACTTTGCCTATCGCATATCGTTAAGCGCCTGGATATTCCTGTTGGCCATAGCTTCATCAGTAGTTATTGCCTGGGTAACGGTAGGGTACAAGGCCGTGCGCGCGGCGTTGGCCAACCCGGTGAAAAGCTTGCGTAGCGAGTAGTGGTGAGTGGTGAGTAGAATTGGGCAAGCAAGTTAGAATTTGGGATTTGTGTAGGACCGGTAATTTTTAGGGTTTGGGATTTAGAATTTAATTATCATGATAATGAACTTCCTGAAAACAACATTTCGTAGCTTGTTAAAAAACAAGGCTTACAGTTTTTTGAATATCGCGGGGCTTGCAATAGGCATTTCCTGTGCATCTATTATATTTCTGTGGGTTCAGGACGAGCTTACTTTTAACCATAACTTTCAAAAAAGGGATAACATTTACGTTATCTATGAAAACCAAACCTATGAAGGTAAGGTTTCTACTTTTCACGCTACGCCAGGCCCTATGGCCAAATCATTAGTCGCGGATATCCCAGGTATAAAAACAGCTGCCCGATCGGGCGGTACCGGTGATGTTTTGTTTTCTCTTGGAGATAAAGCAATTAACGAACAAGGAGATTATGCTGATGCCGGGATATTTTCGATCCTGAAACTACCTTTTGTTTATGGCGATGCCAATAATGCTTTCCGTGATGTGCATTCGGTGGTGATTAATACAACCATGGCCAAAAAGTTTTTTGGCGATGCCAACCCGGTAGGCAAAACGCTTAAGATGAATAATGAGCAGGATTTTACTGTTACCGGTGTAATAAATGATCTGCCTAAAAATTCGACAATGCAGTTTCATTGGCTGGCGCCATTAAACGATATTGACCCTAAAAAGCCCTGGATGAAAGATTGGGGTGCTAACTGGGCGCATACTTACTTAGAGTTGGAGCCCAACGCCGATGTTAATGCAATTAATAAAAAACTGGCTAACTACATCGGAACCAAAAAAACGGGCAACAATACGCAATCATTTCTTTTTGCTATGAACGACTGGAATTTGCACAATAATTTCACCGATGGTAAAATGGATGGCGGCCGCATTGTGTATGTTCGTTTGTTTGCCATTATTGGTTTCATCATATTATTCATAGCCTGTATCAATTTCATGAACCTGGCAACAGCGCGGTCAGAAAGGCGGGCCAAAGAAGTTGGAGTGCGTAAGGTGATGGGGGCTGGTAAAGGTAAACTCATCAGTCAGTTTATTGGCGAAGCATTGATTATGTCATTTATAGCAGTCGCCGTGGCTGTATTATTGGTTGCTTTAACACTGCCGGCTTTTAATAACCTGGTTCAAAAAGAGCTGGCCCTTAACCTGTTTGCTGCCGGTCATGTTATTTACTTGATAGCGATAGGTACAATTACAGGCTTACTTGCAGGTAGCTATCCGGCTTTTTACTTGTCATCTTTTAACCCTATAACGGTGTTAAAAAGTATCAAAATAAAGTCAAGTACAAGCTCGGGCCTTATCAGGCAAAGCCTGGTGGTTATTCAATTTTCAATTTCGATTATTTTGATTATCGGTACCGTGGTAATCTATCAACAGATACAGCACGTAAAAAACCGCAAACTGGGATTTAATAAAAATGACCTGATCAGCATCGGCACGCAAGGTAAACTGGTTGACCACTTCCCTGCAGTTTACAACGAATTAAAAGAAACAGGTTTAGTTGAGGACGCCGCGTTGAGTGACTATCCCGCTTTAGAGATTTGGAGCAATACCGATAATTACTCGTGGGAAGGCAAGGATGCATCAAAAAATCCATTGATAAGCCTGGAGAATGTTAACGACCATTTTTTATCAACCATGGGTATGAAGCTGGCTTCCGGCAGGAATTTCCATTCAAATGAAACTACTGATAATAATAACGTGATCATCAACGAAGCCTTTGCCAAACAAATGGGTAAACAAGGACATGTTGGAGCTATTATAACAGAAGGTGGCTCAAAACGATTAACTGTAACCGGCATAGTTAAAAATTTCCTCTACAATGATATGTACGCCGCCAGTGCCCCCATGTTATTATATAATCATACCGACGGAGCCCGCTTTTTAACCATAAGGTTTAAACACGGAGCAAATTTGCCGGATGTGTTGAACAAAGTTGGCAGTATAATTAAATCAAATAATCCCGGCTATCCCTTCGATTATAAATTTGTTGACGACGAATTTGACCTGATATTTAAAACCGAAACACTTACCGGAACACTGGCAGGCGTTTTTGCATCGCTGGCTATATTTATATCCTGCCTGGGCTTATTTGGCCTGGCCGCGTACACTGCCGAACGGAGGATAAAGGAAATAGGCATCCGCAAAGTTTTGGGCGCCAGCGTAGCAGGTTTAACGGGGCTATTATCAAAAGGTTTTTTACAACTGGTTGGTATTTCATGCCTGATAGCATTCCCGGTAGCCTGGTGGGCCATCAACAACTGGCTGCAAAATTACCAATACCGGGTAAGCATTCACTGGTGGGTATTTGCTGCCGCGGGCATAATAACCACGCTTATTGCGCTGGCAACCGTAAGTTTCCAGGCTATAAAAGCAGCGTTAAGTAACCCGGTTAAAAGTTTGAGGAATGAGTGATTTAAGTCATGAGGTCATTAGCCCAACGTCGTCAGTTCATTGAACGCAGCGGCAAATGATTTAACCACCGTACGATATAAATGATCAATAACAGCAAAGGGAAATAACTAATTGACTAAACGAAATGATAAAAAACTATATTAAAATTGCCTGGCGGAATTTAAAACGCAACAAGGCTTATGCCACTATAAGTGTTATTGGCTTGGCGTTGGGTATTGCCTGTGGTATCCTGATATTTACACTGGTTACCTATCACCTAAGCTTCGATACTTTTCATAAAGATTCAGACAGGATATACCGTTTGTATACCGAATGGCATGACGATGGCATTGGAAAATCAAACGGCGTGCCGCAACCATTAGGAAAAACCTTCAGGAATGACTTTACTATCGGCGAAAAAACCGCGAGGGTAATTAACTTCACAGGTACCCTTATCACCATAACAAACGGCACGGAGGTTAAAAAATTCCAGGAAGATGACGGCGTGGCTTTTACCGAGCCGGAATATTTTGATATTTTAAACTTCCCCTTAATTAAAGGCGATAAAAAGAAAATGCTGGTTGCGCCGGGTGAGGCGTTGGTGACACAAAAAATTGCACAAAAATATTTTGGCAACGATAACGCCATTGGCAAAGTGTTTCGCCTGGATAATAAGGTGAATTTTACGATTACCGGTATCTTGAAGGATTTACCCAACAATACAGATCGCCGGCAACAGATTTATGTATCGTACGGTAACATGGACGAGTACACCGGCAATAAGCGGCGCGAAGAGAATTGGGGTGGTGTATATAGCGGGAGCGAGGTATTCACCAAATTAAAAAAAGGGGTAACACAGGCACAGGTAGATGCAACCACCGCACAAATTGTTAAAAAGCATTATACAGGCCGCGATTTAAAAGTTTGGTTTTTTAAGCTGCAACCCCTTAACGATATGCACTTTAACCCCGAACTGAATGGCTATGCCGATAAAAAGTACCTTTGGGCACTATTCTTTATTGGCCTGTTCCTGATTATTACCGCAAGTGTAAATTTTGTTAACCTGGCAACAGCGCAGGCACTTAACCGGGCAAAAGAGGTTGGCGTACGCAAAGTTTTGGGCAGTATGCCCGGCCAGTTGTTTTGGCAATTTATAGCCGAAACAGCTTTAATAACGATATTTGCGATACTGGTTGCTATAGGCTTATCGTATATCGCTTTACCTGCTATCAATCACCTGTTTCAGTCAGAAATGGAATTCAATAAAAGCGAATTAGCTGTTTTTATTGTATTAATTGGCGTTGCGGTAGTGTTTTTATCGGGGTCATACCCGGGTTTGGTATTGGCCAGGTTCCAGCCCATTCAGGCGCTTAAAAGTAAACTTTCGCAAAAGGATATCGGTGGATTTTCATTGCGCAGGGTGTTGGTGGTTACCCAATTTACCATTTCGCAGGTGCTGATTATCGGCACTATCATTATAGTGTCGCAGCTGCATTATTCGCAAACTGCCGATTTGGGCTTTAACAAGGATGCTATTGTTTTATTACCCATCCCCAAAAACGACAATAAGGCCATTTTAAGCACCATGAAAAATCAGTTAAACCAAATTCAAGGTGTCGAAAAGGTGACTTATTGCTATAGGCCTCCCGCGTCGCAATCCAATAACAGTACAGGCGTTAATTTTGACCATCGGGCCGAAGAGGAGCATTGGAGTATCAACGTTAAATCGGCAGATGAAAACTATCTTTCAACCTTTGGGTTGAAACTGGTTGCCGGCCGCAATTTCTTTCCTTCAGATACCACACGCGAGTTTGTAGTGAATGAGATGGTAGCCAAAAAACTAAACATGAAGCCGCAGGATTTGATAGGTAAAATGTTATCGATTAATGGTAAAGGTACAACTGCACCCATAGTTGGTGTGGTGAAGGATTTTTACAACTATTCGTTCCACAGTGAAATTTCGCCTGTGTGCATTATGCCAAATTATAAAGGTTATTCTACCATTGCCATCAAAATGAATATGCGTAATGCCAAGGCATCGTTAGCATCCTTTGAAAAGGTATGGAATCAGGGTTTTCCCGAAGAGTTTTATTCGTATCAGTTTCTGGATGATAGTATCAGGAAATTTTATGAATTGGATAATATCCTGCTAACACTCATAGAAGCTTTCGCGGGCATCGCTATAGCGATAGGCTGTCTTGGCTTGTATGGCTTAGTTTCATTTATGGCTGTACGTAAAACAAAAGAAATTGGCGTACGCAAAGTTTTAGGTGCAAGCATTTCATCTGTGCTATGGGTTTTTGGCAAAGAGTTTTCCATCTTATTGGTGATTGCATTTGTTATTGCCTCGCCGTTGGCGTATTGGGCCATGCATAATTATTTAAAAGATTTCCAATACAGGATATCCATCGGGCCCGAAATTTTCGTCGAATCCATATTGTTCACGTTTGTGATAGCGGCAATAACGGTAAGCTACCGGTCGGTGCTGGCCGCGCTGGCCAACCCGGTAAAGAGTTTGAGAAGCGAATGATTTAGTTCATTGGTTCACTGGTTGAATGTTTTAGAGCTTGCATAGTGCCGGCAAGTCACCACTATATCACCAGACAAAACCAATGAACCAGTGAACCAATGAACTAATAAAATGATAAAAAACTATTTTAAGATCGCTTTGCGCAACTTGTGGAAGCATAAAGCATTTTCTATTATCAATATAACAGGCCTATCCATAGGGATAACGGCCTGTTTTTTCATTTTTATGTATGTAGGCTTTGAGTTAAGCTACGATAGAATGCATACCAAGGCTGATAGGATTTACCGGCTGGTTACGGATATTAAAACGCCGACCGAAACCATTAATACCGGAGTTACGGCATGGCCATTCGCGCCGAATATTAAAGCCGATTTTCCTGAAGTGGAATCATTTGTGCGGGTGAGCGGCGGCAGTTTTTTGGTAAAAAAAGGCAATGTTAAATTCCAGGAAGAGAAATCGATTTTCGCCGATTCAACATTTTTCAAAGTTTTTGATTTTAAACTGCTGAAAGGTGATCCTAAAACGGCATTGTCAGAGGTGGCTACAATCGTGTTTTCAGAGTCGGCTGCAAAAAAATATTTTGGTAATACCGACCCTGTAGGGCAAACCGTGCTGGTAACCGGCGATGCCATACCCGCCAAGGTAACAGGGGTAATGAAGGATATTCCTGAAAACTCACAAATCAAAGCGGATATGCTGATATCGATGGTGTCGCTTACCCAAAAGTTTAACAAAGGGCTGGATAACCAATGGGCAAATTTTGGGGCGTCGAGTTACTTGTTATTAAAACCTAGCACCGACCCTAAAAGGTTAGAATCCAAATTTCCGGCATTTTTAGAACGCCGAAATGGCGACGAAGAACGAAAAATGCACATGAGCTACAAATTGTTCCTGGAGCCAATGAAAACGGTTTACTTGTACTCTAAACGCAACGGCCAGGAATCGGGCAGCATCAATAATGTTTACATATTTACTATTGTGGCCGTTTTTATACTGTTGATAGCCTGTATCAATTTTGTGAATTTAACCACAGCGCGGTCTGTTGAGCGGGCTAAAGAGGTAGGTATCCGCAAAGTTGTTGGTGCCGAAAAAGGACAATTAGCCAGCCAATTCATAGGCGAGTCGGTGGTGCTTTGTCTTATCGCATTTGTATTAACTATCGTTTTGTCGGTATTATTTCTGCCCTTGTTTAACCAGCTTGCAGGGAAAACTATTAGCCAGGGAATCTTTTCCAATTGGTATTACGTGCTGATTTTATTGGGTACATCGGTAGCCATCGGTCTTATTGCAGGCATTTATCCGGCGTTGGTTTTGTCGTCATTTATGCCGGTTTCGGTATTAAAAGGCCGGTTTGCCAGCAGCAGCAAGGGGAATGTGCTGCGTAAAACGCTGGTAATAGCGCAGTTTACCATTTCGATATTCCTTATCATAGGTACCATCATTGTTTATACCCAAATGAACTTTATGCAAAACCGTGATCTTGGTTTTAGTAAAGACCAGATGCTTATTTTGGATACCAACGGCGACCCTGCCGGAAACGCGCTTAAAGAAGCGCTTACATCAATTCCTGGTGTAAAATCAGCAGCGATGTCATCAAGCGTTCCGGGCGGGGGGAATCCCGGTGCCTATTCCGAGATTGAGAATAAAAAGGGCGATTTGCAGATAGCTAATCTCGACTTGTATTTTGTCGACTGGGATTACGTAAATCAATTTAAAATCAAGATGGTTGCAGGCAGGCCATTCTCCCGTGAGTTTGGCACAGATACAGCCCAGGCCATGTTATTGAACGAGGCCGCGGTTAAATTATTTGGTTATAGTTCGCCTCAACAGGCCATTGGCAGGCGCTTTAAACAATGGGGTCGCGAGGGTAAAATAGTAGGGGTGATGAAGGACTTCCATTTCCGGTCACTACAGGAAGTTATTAAACCGTTAAGCATGCGTATCGAAATGAAGAACATCTCTTTAATTTCGGTAAAGATGTCAACCCAAAATACCGCAGCAACGCTGGCCGCCATTGAAAATAAATGGAAGATGTTAATTCCGAATAGGCCATTTAGCTATTACTTTTTAGATGAGTTTTTTGACCGCCAGTACCGGGCCGAGCAGCGCTTTGGCAAACTGTTCCTCAACTTTGCCGTGCTGGCCATATTTATATCATGCCTTGGTTTGTTGGGCCTGGCATCGTACAGTACGCTACAACGTACGCGCGAAATTGGTATCCGGAAAGTATTGGGTGCCACTGTGCCTGGCATTGTTAATATGCTATCCCGGGATTTTATTATACTGGTCATCATCTCTTTCTTTATAGCATCGCCATTGGCTTATTGGTTTATGCACAGCTGGCTCAAAGATTTTGCCTACCGCATTGATATCAGCTGGTGGATCTTTGCTATAGCGGGCATCCTGGCCTCTGTTATAGCCCTTGGTACCATCAGTTTCCAGGCCATCCGCGCGGCGCTTAGCAACCCAGTTAAAAGTTTAAGAAGCGAGTAGTATATAGGTGAAAGGCAAAAGGCAAAAGATAAAAGGTAGCTGCGTTTGCGGTATGTCCCAACCAGTGAATCAACCGGCGAAGCAAGGTTGATTCACCTTTCACCTTTCACCTTTCACCTTTCACCTTTCACCTTTCACCTTTCACCTTTCACCTTTCACCTTTGTATCATTACCGTACGCCCCATGTTACATAAGCGTACAGTTATTATTTATTTGTTTTTGATTAAGTTGCTGATAATTAACTGTTTGAAAGTTTGGTATATTATTGATACCTGAATGATAAAATGATTATTATTATTGCTGTTAAGTAAAATTTAAATCACTAATTCACCAACTTATTAATTCACAACAAAAAATGTTATCACTACAGCATATTTCAAAATACTACCAGGTAAGTGGACTAAAAAATTATGTGCTCAACGATTTGAGCCTTGAGGTTGACGAGGGCGAATTTATTTCTATTATGGGCCCATCAGGATCAGGAAAATCAACTTTGCTTAACGTTATAGGTATGCTGGATGAGCCAACCGACGGCTATCACTATTTTGCAGGCCATGCTGTACACCAGCTCAAAGAAAAGCAACGCTCGGCTTTGTATAAACAATATATTGGTTTTGTTTTCCAGGCTTATCACCTGATAGATGAGCTTACTGTTTATGAAAATATCGAAACACCGCTAATTTACCAGGATTTCAAAAGCGCCGAACGTAAAGCCATGGTTGCTGATATACTGGATAAATTTAATATAGTTGGAAAAAAAGACCTTTTTCCTGCTCAGTTATCAGGTGGACAACAGCAATTGGTTGGCATAGCCCGCGCGTTGATTGCCAAACCAAAATTGTTGTTAGCCGATGAGCCAACAGGTAACCTTAACTCCAAACAAGGCGAAGAGATCATGGAGCTTTTCCGCAAGCTGAACAAAGAAGATAAAGTAACCATTATACAAGTAACCCACTCCGAAAAAAATGCCGAATACGGTACGCGCATCATCAACCTGCTCGACGGTAAAATAGCATCATCAAAACAACTCTGATCATCATATAGTAATGCGATATTTTAAATTTATATTTCTGGGTTTGATAGCACTGTCGGCAACACAGGTACAGGCACAAACTGATTCTGTTCTTTCAATCAGGCAGTGTGTAGATATTGCCATAAAAAACAATCTCGACGTAAAGAAAAGCGAACTGCAAATGGAACGCCTGCAGGTTGGTTATAACCAGGCAAAGGAATATTTACTGCCTGCTATCAATGGTTCGGTTAACCATGGTATAAATAATGGCCGTAACATTAACCCTTTTACAAACAGCTATGTTACGCAATCACTTACTTATGGTAATTATAGTTTGAACGGTTCTCTTACGCTTTTTAGCGGGATGCAAAACTTAAACAACATCAAGCAAACCTCGCTTTCTTATCAGGCAGGCAAAATGGATTTTCAGCAGGCTAAAGATCAGGTAACCATCAATGTAATTACCGCGTACCTTCTGGTATTAGATAATGCAGAGTTGCTTGGCCAGGTAACTAATCAGCTCGAGGTATCAAAAAAGCAGGTTGAGCGATTGGATATATTGGAAAAAGAGGGCGCCAATAAACTACCATCAGATTTGTACGACTTAAAGGGTACCCTTGGCGATAATCAATTAAATGTGGTATCGGCCAAAAACGCATTAGAAGTTTCAAAGCTTAACCTGATGCAAATGCTAAATATCCCTTACAATAGGAACCTTAAACTGGAACCCTTAACTGTACAGGATGTTTCTGCGAAAACAGATGCCAGTTCAGACCAGGTATATGATGCTGCACTACAGCAACTGGCTTACATTAAAGCTGCCGAACTAAGAAGTAAAAGTGCCGAAAAAGGTGTTAAGGTAGCGCAAGGCGCATTACTGCCTACGCTATCTTTAGGGGCCGGAATTTTTACTAATTATTCCAGCGCAGCACAAAGCTCAACGTTTATCGATTCTACAACTGTAAATACGGGGGCTTTTGTAAATGGTGCCGGCGGTACCAAACAGGCTGTTTACTCTACCCAGGCCAACTACAACAATCATAGCATTGGTTATTACGATCAGTTTAAAAACAATTATAGCACCCAGGTTAGTTTAAACCTGCAAATCCCCATCCTCAATTATTTTCAAAACCGTAACAAAGTAAAACTGGCTAAAATAAACCTGGAAGAAGCGAAGTTTGTAGAAAGTAACTCCAAGATAGTTTTAAAGCAAAACGTAGAACAGGCTTACCTGAACATGACGTCGGCATATGAAAGGTATACCGTGCTATCCGATCAGGTTAAAGCTTATACAGAATCATTCAGGATAGCCGAGATTCGTTTTAATAATGGAGTCCTAACTTCGTACGATTTTGTATTAGCTAAAAACAACCTGGACAGGTCAAAAATCAATATGATAAATGCCCGCTACGATTGTTTTATCTATAATAAAATATTAGATTATTACCAGGGCAAGTTAACGTTATAAAAAAAGCTGAAAAGTTTTGGGATTTGTAAAAAAGTTTTACTTTTATCGCAGAATTTAAATCCCAATGTCCGGTTTATATGCCACTGCAATAGCTGTGTAATATAAACCGGATTTCTATTTTGTGGCCTCCTTAAATTACCTTTTGTTGCTTCTGGGTAATTTTAATAATTTTATCGGCTAAAACTAACCCTACGAAAATGAAAAAAACAATCTTACTAACACTTAGTATCTGCCTGTTATCCATGGGCATCGCATCTGCCCAAATAGTGCCAAGCTTTTCGTTTGGCGCTAAAGCTGGTTTAAACTTCTCGGCATTTCCGGCAAATGGAAAGTATGATAACAGTTCGCAAGCAGGTTATTTAGGAGGTGTTTGGGCAAGGTTTGGTGCACTTGGCTTTAATTTTCAGCCAGAGATGTATGCCACAGCAAAAAACCTGACTGTTAAGGACGATGCCGGAAATGAAAACAAGGCCAAGTTCACAAGTTTGGATGTGCCCTTGCTTGTAGGTACAAAAATTGGCGCGCTGGGCTTAGGCGGTCGTTTTTATGGCGGCCCCGTTTTTTCCTTTACCGTAAACAGGGATCAAAGTTATAGTAGTGCTGCTGCCGAAGTTGCTAAATTAAACTATAAAGACGCTAACTACGGTATTCAACTTGGCGCTGGTGTGGATATTAAGGATTTTTCGGTTGATTTAAGGTACGAAGGCGGTTTGAATAAAATTAGCTATGGCCCGGGTTATACGCACACCCGCGTTAGCATTTTTAGCCTTTCATTGGCTTATAAAATATTTTCGCTGTAAAGGCGTAAACCCTGTTCAATATTATCACAAGGCTTGCCATACAACGGCGGGCCTTTTTTATTTACCGGCCCCGTCCCATTATACATCATAAACATGTCTTTTTAGTATTATATTTTCAGGCTAATTGGCAATAATAGTATTATACTTATTGTAAATTGTACACCTATATTTAAATTCCGGTTTGTTATCCAACAAAACCGCGCAAAAGGTTGCAATACAATGAGTATAATTTTCAATAGCGTCAAAATTTCGGCAGGCAGGTTAACAGGGATATTTTTATTACTGTTTATGGTTAAGCCGGGCACAGCCCAAACTAAAGATACCTCGTCAAATCCAATAAGGTTAAACCAAATAGGGTTTTATCCAAACGCCATAAAAAAGGCAATCGTTTTAAGTGGCGCTGGCGGTTTGTTTACAATCCAGTCGCCCAATAAACGCACTGTGTTCAGTGGGAGCTTAAAACCTTCTGTAAATCTGTCTTTCGCAGGCAGAACTACTTACATAGCCGATTTTAGTGATTTTACTAAACCGGGCGAATACCAGCTGATTGTTGCCGGCGCAGGCAGCTCTTATCCATTTAAAATAGCTGGTAACGTTCATCAGAAAATAGCAAAAGGAGTTATCAAAGCCTATTACTTTATGCGGGCATCAACGCCGTTGCCGGTAAAGTATGCCGGTAAATGGAGCAGGGCAGGGGGGCACCCGGATGATAAAGTAATAGTACATCCTTCGGCAGCAAGCGAAAAACGGCCTGCAGATGCTATTATATCGTCGCCCCGTGGCTGGTACGATGCCGGGGACTATAATAAATATGTGGTAAACAGCGGCATCAGCACAAGTACCCTGCTTTCATTATACGAGGATTTTCCGGCTTACATGAAAACCGTTAAGCTTAATATCCCAGAAAGCGGCAATGGCGTACCCGATCTGCTAAACGAGGTGCTTTGGAACCTAAGGTGGATGCTTACCATGCAGGATCCAAATGACGGCGGCGTGTACCATAAGTTAACCAACGCCGTTTTTGATAAGTTTGAGATGCCGGATAAAGATATCACGCCCCGGTATGTGGTACAAAAAGGTACCGCTGCCGCCCTTGATTTTGCTGCGGTTATGGCACAGGCCTCAAGAATTTTTAAGCAATTTCCGCAACAAACACCTGGCCTGGCCGATTCATGTATCGTGGCCGCGAAAAGCGCCTGGCAATGGGCTGTCAAAAACCCAAATGTTGCTTACCGGCAGGATGAGAATAATAAAAAATTTAACCCCGCCATAACCACCGGAGGGTACGGCGACAACAACTTTACCGATGAATTTATTTGGGCAGCATCCGAAATGTTTGTTACCACAAGTGATTCTGACTATCTGAAAAATATCAACCTGTTACCCGACGATAAAATGCCGGTACCGGCCTGGGGGCAGGTAAAGCTCTTAGGCTATTATACGCTGCTTAAAAACAACGCGGGTATTGCTGAGTTGCCAGAGATCAAAAAAAGATTAATAAATGCCGCAGATGGATTAATTAAGGGCGTTGATGATAATGCTTATCAAACATCCATGACATTATCGGCCCGGCATTTTGGCTGGGGAAGCAATTCGGATGCGGCAAATCAGGGCGTTTTATTATTACAGGCTTATCGGCTAATACCCGATAAAAAGTACCTGGATAACGCGCTGGCCGATTTGGATTACCTGCTGGGCAGAAATGCTACCGGGTACTCATACGTAACCGGGTATGGTACTAAAACGCCTATGCACCCGCATCACCGCCCTTCGGCAAGCGATGGGATAACAGAGCCGATACCCGGCTTATTGGTAGGTGGGCCAAACCCGGGGATGCAGGATGGTATCAAAGTGCCATCTAAGGTACCTGACGAAGCTTACATCGACGATACCCAGGCTTATGCCGCCAACGAGGTTACCATAAACTGGAATGCACCGATTGCTTACCTGGCCAACGCGATAGAAGCCTTGCAAAATCAGTTAAGCCTAAAAACAAAATCAACTAAATAGATATCTCTCAATTCAAATCAACAAACAAATGCGAAAAATTTACATAACAGCAGCAAGTTTAATTTTGCTCAATGTAATATCCCCGGCGGTACAGGCCCAAAAAAAGCCGGCAGAGAGCGCTACCGATAAAAAAGTAGATGCCCTGATAGCCAAAATGACGTTGGAAGAAAAGGTAGGCCAGATGACCGAGGTAACCTCTGATGTAGTATCAAAAACAAACGCGCCCGATCATGAGCTGGATGCCGATAAACTAAAAGAGGCCATCATGAAATACCATGTTGGTTCAATTTTGAATGTAACCGGCCATGCTTACAGCCGCGAGCATTGGTATGATGTAATATCGACCATCCAAAAAGCTGCCGACCAGGACCGTTTAAAAATCCCGGTTATTTATGGTATCGACGCCATACACGGTGTAACTTATACCGTAGGCAGTACGCTTTTTCCGCAGGAAATTGCTGTGGCAGCTACTTTTAACCGTGATATTGCTCATAAGGCCGGCGAGATCACAGCCTATGAAACCCGCGCCAGCTATATTCCATGGAATTATTCGCCCGTGCTCGATTTGGGAAAATCGGCCCTTTGGCCGCGTATTTATGAAACTTTTGGCGAAGATCCTTATTTAGTTAAAACAATGGGTGCAGCCATTATAAAAGGCTACCAGGGTAATGATGTTGGTGATAAATACCACGTAGCTGCCTGTATGAAGCATTACCTGGGTTATAGCTTCCCTTTAAGTGGTAAAGACCGTACCCCGGCCTGGATTCCCGACCGCTATATGCGCGAATACTTTTTACCTTCGTTTGCCGAAGCGGTGAAGGCAGGTGCTAAAACCCTGATGATCAATTCGGGCGAGATTAATGGTGTACCGGTACATGCCAGCAAATACCTGCTTACCGATGTACTGCGCGGCGAACTGCACTTCGATGGCATAGCAGTTACCGACTGGCGCGATATTCAATACCTGCATGATCGGCATCATGTAGCCGCCACCCAAAAGGATGCAGTGATGATTGCGGTTAACGCCGGTGTGGATATGAGTATGGTGCCTTACGACTATACTTTTTTCACTTACCTGGTTGAGTTGGTGAAAGAAGGCAAAGTACCTATGGCCCGCATCAATGAAGCTGTACACCGTATACTGAAAGTTAAGTACGAACTGGGCTTATTTGAACGCCCGGTTGGCAACCCCACTGATTATCCAAAATTCGGATCGGAAGAATACCGCATGGCAAGCGTACAGGCCGCAAATGAGGCCATCACGCTGCTTAAAAACAATAACAACGTGTTGCCGCTTAAAAAAGACATGAAAGTGCTGGTAACAGGCCCTACGGCCAATACCATGCGCTCATTAGATGGGGGATGGAGCTATACGTGGCAAGGAGATGAATCGGACAAATTTGCCGCTAATAAGAACACCATATTGGAGGCTATCCAGCAAAAAATCGGAAAAAACAATGTAAGCTATGAGCCTGGCGCTGGTTTTGACAGCCTGCAAAACATCGACGAGGCTGTTAATGCCGCTAAAAAAGCAGATGTAATTGTGCTTTGCCTTGGCGAACTATCTTATACCGAAAACGTTGGTAATATTGAAGACCTGAATCTTCCGCCTGCCCAAATTCAATTGGCACAGGCATTGGCAAAAACAGGCAAGCCCGTGATACTGGTGCTGGCCGAAGGTCGCCCAAGGATAGTTACCGATGCCGAGAAACTTTCGGCAGCTACGCTGATGGCTTATTTACCCGGCAACGAGGGCGGCGATGCTATAGCAAGCGTATTGTTTGGCGATGTAAACCCCTCGGGTAAATTGCCGATAACGTATCCGCGTTTCCCTAACGCTTTAAATAACTACTACCGTAAAAACCTGGAGAACGGTAACCCTGATGATAAACACGGTTACAATCCTTTATACGAGTTTGGTACCGGCTTAAGCTATACCACGTTTAGTTACAATAACCTGCACGTCAGCAAACCCGAGTTAAAGGATAACGAAACCTTGACAATTACTGTTGATGTTAAAAATACAGGCCAGGTAGAGGGTAGGGAATCGGTATTGTTGTATACCAGTCAGCAGTATGCCAGCATTGCGCCAGATACCAAACGTTTAAGGGCGTATGATAAGATCTTGTTAAAACCCGGCGAAACAAAAACGGTATCGTTTAAAATAACCCCGAAAGACCTCGCCTTTGTGAACGATATAAGTAAAACCGTTACCGAAGCGGGTGAGTTCAAGATTATGGTTGGCGATCAAACGCAGAGCTTTAATTATGTATCGGCAAGCACCGTTCCGTCAAGAACCGGTAAACTATAATTTGAGCCAAAAGCAGAAGACTTAAAGCACAAAGCCTGGGAATAAAAGTTACCGAAGCAGGTATTGAGAATTTGGCGTATGCCGGCTTTTCAATACCTGCTTCCTGTTTTTGAAGCCTGTTAAAAGCTTTATGCCTTAGGCTTTCAGCTTTTAGCATTATATTTGTTTACCCATTATAAATTATTCCAGATGAAGAAGGTGCTGTGCTCATGCTTGTTGCTGATATCCTTTTTAAATTTTTCCTGCTCCAAAACAAAATCAACGCCTGAGCCGGTGGTGGTTGATCCGCCAGTTGTGATTGCCAAAGGGGCCGACATCAGCTGGGCTACCGAAATGGAAGCTAAAGGCATTAAGTTTTATGATAAATCGGGCACTCAGCAAGATTTGTTCGCCCTGTTAAAAAGCCTCGGATTTAATGCCATAAGGTTGCGTGCCTGGGTTAATCCAACAAACGGTTATTGTAACACTGCCGATGTTGTAGCTAAGGCGTTGCGTGCCAAAGCCCAGGGCTTTAATATCATGATTGATTTTCATTATAGCGATTGGTGGGCCGATCCGGGTAAACAAACTAAACCAGCTGCCTGGGCCGCGCTCGATTTTACCACGCTGACTTCGACCCTGCATGATTATACCAAAAGCGTTATGAATACGCTTAAAGATAACGGTATCACCCCGGTATGGGTACAGGTTGGTAACGAAACCAACGACGGCATGCTTTGGGAAGATGGCCGCGCCTCAAAAAACATGGCCAATTTTGCCACTTTGGTTAAAAGCGGTTATGCCGCTGTTAAAGAAGTGAGCCCAACCACCCAGGTAATTGTACATATTTCAAACGGTTATGATAATGGCCTCTTCCGTTGGATGTTTGACGGGTTGAAGGCTAACGGTGCCAAATGGGATATCATCGGTATGTCTTTATATCCATCCAAAACAAATTGGGCTACTTTGGATTCGCAGTGTTTAACCAATATGAACGATATGGTTTCCCGTTATTCAACCCCGGTTATGGTGGTTGAAGTTGGGATGGAAGCCGGCGCACCGGCCGAAGCAAAAGCTTTTCTGTCGGATATTATCAGCAAGGTAAAATCTGTAAATGGAAGCAGCGGTAAAGGTGTTTTTTACTGGGAGCCCGAAGCCTATAACAACTGGCAGGGCTATGGTTTAGGCGCCTTTGATACCGCGGGCAAACCTACAGCGGCATTGGATGCGTTTGCAAATTAAACACATAGTTTGTTCTGTACGATGAATTTAAAAAGCCCTGAATGGTGAAAAAGAGATGATAATAAAATGCCTTTTTTCTACAAGTTTCCGGATTAGCATATAACAACCTTCATGAAAAAAATACTATTCCTCATTGTATCGGTGCTTTTAGCCCCGGTTAATTTAAAAGCCCAGCCAAAACATTTTAAGGTACTGGCGCTGTATGAGAATGGCGGCCACCACATAGCGTTTTCAAAACGCGCTATGGTTTGGCTGGATAAACTGGCTGCCGAAAAGGGGTTCAGTATAGATTATATTCAAAAGCCTGATAAAATTAATGATGAATTTTTAAGCCATTACCAGTTGTTTTTGCAACTGGATTATGTACCCTATGGCTGGCCGGATAGTGCCGCTGCCGCTTTTAAAAAATATATTACCGAAGGCAGGGGCGGATGGGTTGGTTTTCATCATGCCACCTTGCTGGGCGAGTTTGACGGATTTCACGAATGGCAATGGTTTTCGGATTTTATGGGTGGTATCAGCTGGAAAAACTATATAGGAACATTTGCCAAAGGCACTGTAAATATGGAGGATAAGCAGCACCCGGTTATGAAGGACATCCCTGCATCCTTCCGGATTGAACAGGAGGAGTGGTATACCTATGATAAAAGCCCCCGGCCCAATGTACACGTACTGGCAAGTGTTGATGAATCAACCTACGATCCACAAGGTGATGTTAAAATGGGCGATCACCCCGTGGTGTGGACTAATGAGCATGTTAAGGCGCGCAACGTTTATATTTTCATGGGCCATTCACCAAACTTACTGGATAACCCGGCCTGGGTGAAGTTGGTTGCAAACGCTATTTTCTGGGCTGCGGGTGTTAAGTAGTAAGTCTTAAGTCCTAATTCTGAAGTCAATAGCCTTAAGTAAAAGGCGAATTTTAAATTATCATTTTCAATTCAAGAATTCCGACTTAGGACTTAGAACTTTAGGCTCAGGACTTCAAATTTTAAGGCGTAAACGCTTCTTTTCCATTAAACCAACCAGGGCAATCAGTATAAACCCGGTAGCCATTGAACGCGCCAGCCCTAAGGCCCCGTTGTTAAATATATCGGGATATTTTAGGTGAAAAAGCTTTAATATATACACCTGGAAGTAGGGCATCAGGTAACAGGTAAGCGTGCTGGTACCTGCAGGCCATATCAGTTTAAACCAATTCTTTTTACCTTTAACATCTACCAGGAAAATCATCAATTCAAAAACCAATATGGTAATGCCGCTGCATATAAAGATCCAGGCTGGGGTTGAACGTATTTTTGAGATTCCATCGGCATATGGTCGGATTACTAAGCCTAATACAATTAGTAGCAATCCGGTTGTGCCAAATATTACCCACAATAATTGCGTTTTGTTTTTTGATATAAGCAGCGCATAAATTTCAGAGATCATAACGCCGCCCATTACCAAACACACTGCCGATGCATCGCCCAGTACCGGAATTTTAAATTTGAAAACACCGGCGTGCCTGGCAATATTTATAGCTACAAAAGTGAGTAATACAATCACCAGGATATTCATTTTTCCTTTGGCCAAAAGATATACCAGCGCGCATACCAGGTAAGCCCAGCCTATAATGCCCAAAATACCCCACCAATAAGGGCGCATGCTCTGTATTACACCGTCTTCGCCTCCTTTATAGATAACAGCCATAACGATGAGCAGCAAAATCCCGGCGCCTATAAATGTGTACCGTTTTTTTGGAGCCATTGTTTCGGGATAATCCAGCCAAATGAGGAAGAAACCGATGGTTATTAATATAGCCCATAGCGCCTGGGGTATAATGCCTGCTGTAAGGGCATAGTTTTCCAGATTTACATGAAAAAAGCCCATAATAATCAGTGCAGCGCTGCGGGTAAGTATATAGGTTAATATTGATGAAAAAGAATCGCCCTTATTCAACCTGTTTTTAATAGCAAAAGGCAACGAAAGCCCTACAATGAACAAAAACGCCGGGAAAATGGTATCTGCAAAACCCATCGCGTCGGCTTTACCGCTTGCGTGGTCTATCCATTCGGGAATGTGCTTTACACCGCTGGCGTCATTAACAAATATCATCAATAACATAGTGACGGCACGTAGGACATCAATAGATAAAAGGCGTTTAGGGAGCTGGTTCATTGTGATTTTGCGATTTAATTACCGGCCATTAAAATACTTGTTTTCATGGAATTATCATAGAATATTAAAAACATTTTAGTTCTTTTTAAAATTTTTATAAAACTTTTGATTTTGAATTTTACGTCTGTCTATATTTATGGTTTTGGTTAAATGTTGACCCATAACGTAAAGTTTAGGATGGACACTAAGGAGTGTACATGCATAATTAACCGCAGGCAAAGTTATGCTGATGGAATTGATAGCCAGACAGGTAGGGGAGCAGTTTTGCTTGTTGAGTTGCCGGCGATTATCGGTTGCTACATTTTGGTTAGGGTATCAATTTACCAAATACGTATACACCTGCCTGCCTATATTGCCATCGTTATCAATACCTTCAATAATTACACGGTATTTGCCGGTTCCGTCCGCATTAAAAAAACTAAAATTTGCTTTGCCATCTTTGCCGGTAATAACTTCGGGGTTCCAATAAATGGTACTGCGTAAATCGGGTTGGTTAGTTGCGGGTCCATCATACTTCGGGTTATAAAACGCGCGCGCTTTGTAAAAACCGGCAACAGTTATGGGAAGAATCCCTTTTGATGGAATGTCCTTGGCCTGTAATCCCCCTCCTTGCCTGGTTGTTATTACCAATACACCATGGCCGCCTTGTACCCCATAAATGGCGGCCGAAGGCCCGTAAAATAATTCGATAGTTTCAATATCTCGTATATTCAGGTCGGTAGGGTTCATTCCCGGTACACCATCAACAAGAACGTACCCGGCTGTATGGCCATGAAACTTTTGTAGCATCACATTCCCGATATCCAGGTTTAATCGTTCCAGTTCTTCGCGACGTATTACGATATCTGCACCGCCCGGCCCGCCTAAAGCCGATGACCGATAATTATCATTTCTTTTTATAGTTTTTATTTTTACCTCTTTGAGGTTGATTGTTTTGTTATTGAATTTCGAGGCGCCTTCCCGTTGTCTTTTGCTGTTATCAATATAAGCGGTCATCAGGTCGCCAGTCCCATTTTTGTTGCCGGGATTATTCGCCATCACAATTGGCCCGGGCAGGTCATTTTTAAAGGTAAGTACTGTGTTGTCGCCTTTTTTTGCGGTTACCGCCTGTAAAATGAAGCGGGTACTATCATTAAACATTAAATTATTAAAACTAAAACTGCCATCACTTCCAGTTTGCTGGTCAACTGTTTGCCCGCCGCCGCGTGGTAAAAGCGATACAAGGCCCTTATTAACGGGATTTCCCCATATGTTTTTTACTATTCCGCTTATACTCAACCCGCTTTCGGGCTGATAAGCCATCTGCGGATAGGTATTTGTCAATATCGGTTTCCATTCAAAACGACGGTATCCGTGGGTTAGCATTACCAAATCCAGGTTGGCTGTGGTTTCGGCGTTAATTTGGTTAAAATAGTAGTTGGGCTGTTCTATATAACCCTTAAGATCGCTGGTTAACAACAAGCCTGCAAATATCGAGTTTTGATCATTTTCATCAATCTTTACTTTTTCTGCATCAGTTACAGCAACAGAAAAATGTCCTTCTGCAGCATCACCAGTCCTGTTTTGTACGTTTACGCTGATGTTCACCTGCTCTCGTTTAAGATAGTTGGTCTTGTCTGTGTTTACAGTTAGGCTTAATCGGTTATAGTTTTGTACAAAAATCAGCCGTTCGGCCAATGGTTCATTTTCAATGGAAAAAAGGGTGACTTTGGCTATCCCGGTGTGCAATTTTCGTTTTAAAATATCTAACTCCACAACGGGTTTATCCAACCTGCAGGCTATCGGCGTAATTACACCGCCCGACCAAATAAGCAATGTGTAATACTGGTTTTTATGTTCCTCGAAATAAGCTTTGCTTGCTTCTATCCGGGCAGTAGCTTTAGGTATCGAATCATTATCAATTGATAATACAATCCCTTTTTTTTCGGCAATGGGCAGGTTTATTGTGCTTGCTGCCCCGTTGTCATGGGCTACCTTTGCCTTATAGGTTTTGCCTTGTTGTGGTGTAAGGTAAAAATATCCCATCCCTAAATGTACTGATGTAAACTCTGTAACCTTTTTGTCATCATTATCGAGCACTTCGCCGGTAATATTCCCGCCCAGGCCAGATGGCAATATTGCCTTAAAGGCTATTTTACTTTTTACGCCGTTAATTAGCCGGCCTCCTTCGGGGAAAAACTGAATATCGGCCTGCACATTAATATCATTTAATTTTTTAGCAGTACTATTTTCAAATACCCTGGTTTCATTGGTTGATCCAATTGGTATCGTCTGCTCAAAATAATTGTCGTCGACATCGTTACGCATCCAGTTAGTGTAGGCTCTTATCCTATAGTTTCCTTTTGGCAATGAATCAGGAAGTGCGATATCGCCCCAGGCTACACCATCGGCAATTTTTAATTTGATTGACCGGTCAATCTTATCAGTTGTATTGATAAAGTCGACGTGTAATACACCGCTTGTCCTGGTTGGTTCATTATTGTCGCCTTGGGTTATATAGGCCTTAAAGTAAACCGTGTCGCCGGCCGCATAATATGGTTTGTCAAAATGCAGGTATGCTTTTTCATTGATATGAATTTCGGCGTAGTTTTTTAATTTGGCCATAGCTTCTTCGGCTAAAACAGCTGTTGGCGCAGCTGGTGCGCGCTGTAGCGGTTCATAATCAACAGGTAACAGTTCGGCAACACGGTAATGGGTCCACGCGCCGCTATACGATAAACTATTAGGATCAACCAGGCCGCCGTTATTATCAACCAATGCATAGGGTGTGTTAAAAGTAATCAGGGAGGTTTCTGTATTATAAAACTCGTTCAGGTGATTTAATGCCCCGCTTTTACTAAAATGGCGGTCTTTATTATAGGTTATGTGTAAGCCATCCATTTCGCAATTAAGCGCGTACATTTTGGTTACATCAGTCGGCTTTAAAATATCCGATTGATTAAGGAAAAAGTTTCTGAGGTTAAGATAGGTTTTATCCAGTTTGGATTTTTTAATCCAATAGGAGAGCGAATCGGTATAGCGTTTGTTGCCTCCTGTCTTCAGCTTTGTAAACTGGTTTATTTTAGCCGCTATCAAATCATCAGCAGGGCGTTCCGGATTTGGTTCATTAGCATATTGGAATACCCTGAAACCTTCCTCTTCAACCTGGTTGGTAATAACCGAACGTAAAAAATGCATCGGCGAGTTTTCATAAACCTCCTCCCTGTTTTTTTTCCATCGTTTTTCCTCGGCCGGTGTACCTTTTATTTCCTCGAAAAGCACGGAACCTTCAAAATGTGTTTTAAAGCTGCCGTAATAATTGCGGTTATTATAAAAGTCTGCGAGCAGGTATTTTAGTCTATAGCCCAGGGCACGGTTTTCAATAACCAGGAAATCAACAGACGATGCCGTTAATGTATTGGTGGTTTCATCAAAGTCAACATCCAGCATATCCGGGTTAATGAGTTTACACTCCCTGGCCAATGCAGATGTGCCTATAAACTCATTTATAAATAACTGGAGGTTGCGTTGCCGGCTGGCATCGTTTTGCGGCTTTATTTTTACCTCCATCAAACTGATGGTTTTAGGAATAATGTGGATATCAGGCAGTGTGATCCCTATATTGTTGACTATAATAACCTGGTGGTAGCTTTCAAAACCGATGATAGACACTACCAGGTTATACTTACCGGTTTTAACTTTATTTAAAGTAAAGCTCCCGTCGTTTGAAGTTTTTGTACCGATGGTGGCGTCGCTTAAGAAAATACTGGCGCTACCTACAGGCTCGCCGTTGGCCTGGTTAATAATCCTGCCCGATATGTTTACCTGCGCCAGGCAAGTGAAGGGTAATATTATCAGTAAAAAAACAATGCTTTTTTTCATTTGATTGCGATTGATTTAGGCAACATAACTTATATAAGCCGGCAGAAATATTCACCGCCAAACTACTGGCATCTACATTATTACAGAACTTACACTTTTAGGTTTGTATGGATTGATATAAAGTTATGAAAATTAATCATTTTAATAACATCCCAACATCGTGGCAATCTGGAGAATTTAAGTGGTTAGTAAAATTAGTGTAATAAATACACCAAATAAATTTAATCATGAATTTTTAATTATTTTTTTTTGATTTAAATCAATTAAATTAGAGCAATAATGTTTTTTTTGACATTTTACGATTATAAATTCCTTTTAAAACAAATAAAATTGGTGAATATTGAATAATTTTTTAATTATTTATCAAAAAAATTACACAAAAACACGTGATTGCAATTTTATTTGGTAAATTTTCAATTAATTATAAATTTTATTGATTGTTTGATCGTTAATTTGGCTATTTTATTGATTGTTTGATAATTTAATGCTAATTTGTTGGATAATTAACTTGAAAATCAAATCCAATCAAACAAATCATGAATTTAAAATTACATTTTTTCCTTTTCGGAGCATTTTTACTGGCCTGTCTGCCGGTTTTTGCCCAAAAGCTAACGGGAACTGTTACAAGTGGGGGCCAGCCGGTAATGGCCGGCACCGTTAAAGTAGTACCTACAGGCACTGGTACCATCACAGATGCAGATGGTAAGTATAGTTTAACTTTAAAAGCAGGTAGTTACCAGGTTAGTTTTTCGGCTATAGGGCTTGAAAAGAAAACAGTGTCTGTTCAGCTTGCGGCAGGCGAAGCAAAGATATTGAATATGGATCTTGCCGCTTCGGCCGAAGGGTTGAAAGAGGTAGTAGTGGTAGGAAGCCGCGGCGGTGGCCGTACTAAGCTGGATTCGCCCGTACCTGTTGATGTGCTTAGGATGAACCAGATAGGCGAAACTACCGCTAAGCCCGATTTGATGAGCCAGCTAAACCAGGCCGTACCTTCATTTAACTACAACAAACAAAGCGGCGGCGACGGATCCGATGCTATTGACTTTGCCAGTTTGCGGGGCCTTGGCTTCGATCAAACGTTGGTACTCATCAATGGCAAGCGCCGTCACTTGTCGGCTTTCGTAAACCAGGTAGGTACCCGAGGCCGCGGTAATAGCGGTACCGATTTAAATGCCATACCCGAAGCGGCTATTGACAGGGTAGAGATTTTGCGTGATGGTGCTTCGGCACAATACGGCTCAGATGCCATAGCGGGTGTTGTTAACATTGTTTTGAGAAAAGATATCGGTACGCTGAATGTCAACATAGGTGGTAGTGGTTATTATGACCATAAATACAATACGCTGAACAATGTTGACCCAACCCAATATTATACAGGGTCGCAAGTTGACGGTAAAACGTTCACTTTAGGAATGGACTATGGATTGGCTATTGGCAAAAACGGTGGTTTTATCAATTTTGGAGGTAACTTTATGGATCAGGGCAAAACTTTTAGGGCTGCGCCTGATACCAACTGGTCAACCAACCCCAAGGCCCTGGGTGTTGATGCCTGGCGAAGGGCCTTTGGCGATGGCTCGGTAAAGTCTGGCGGTGGAATGTACAATATGGAAATCCCGCTTGCCGGCACCAAAACTACTTTCTACTCTTTTGGCGGCTATAACTATAAACACTCCAATGTTTATGCCTGGACACGCCGGTGGAGCAGTTCAAGTAATCACATTAAATTCCCTACCGACGAAAACGGGAAGCTGATATTTGTACCCGGCATTATGCGTGTTTTTGACCCTACGCCGGGGGCTTTGGATACTGCCAACGTATATTATAACCCCCAGGAGGATGTTTATATAAAGGATATGTCGGCTGCGTTGGGCTTCAAAGGCACAATAGGAGATGGCTGGGATTGGGATTTGAGTAATAATACAGGTTACAATGACTTTCATTATTGGGGTAACAAAACCTTTAATGCGTCATTGCCCTTACCAGAACAATACACCAAAACCAGGTTTAATGATGGCGGATTCAACTTTTTACAAAACACAGCCAATTTAGATGTAACCAAACATTTTGAGCGTGTGGCTCAAGGCTTTACGTTGTCATTTGGCGGAGAGTACAGGTATGAGCGCTATAAACTATACGCCGGTGAGCCCGACTCCTACAGAAATGGCGGAGCTTTGTTAAACGGTGTTCCTAAAGCTTCCGGTTCCGAAGGGTATCCCGGTTATCAGCCAACTGATGCAACCACAGCCAACAGAACAAATGAAGCTGCTTATATTGAAGGCACTTTAGATGTAACCAAAGATTGGCTGGTTGATGGTGCAGCCCGGTTTGAACATTACTCGGATTTTGGCGGGGTAAGCACATTTAAATTGGCATCCCGCTATAAAGTAAGCGACAACTTCAATATAAGGGGATCATTTAGCACAGGTTTTAGGGCGCCTTCACTGCAGCAAATGAACTTTAGCAATACCAATACCAATATTATTGCAGGTGAATTGGTTTACGCTAAATTGATTCCAAATTATGCAGATGCCGCCCGCCAGGTAGGGATTCCAAAGCTTACCCAGGAAACGTCAACCAATACCAGCTTAGGCTTTACGTGGAAACCAACCCATGATTTTAATGTTACAGTTGACGGTTATCTTATTAAAATTAAAAACAGGATAGTAATTACAGGTGCTTTTGATACCTCGGTAGCTGCACTAAAAGACTACCTTATAGCTAATAATGTATCAAATGCCAACTTTTTTACCAATGCTGTCAATACAACCAACAGGGGTATCGACATTGTATTAGATTATCGCAAATCGTGGGGTAAAAATAAATTTACCGCTTTATTTGCAGGTAACATTCAAGGGATAACTATTAATAAGGTTAATATCCCGGCCGCGCTGAATGATACTTATGCACACCAGCAAGCATACTTTAGCACAAGGGAAGCGGCCTTTTTAAAGGCTTCAGCCCCCGCCGAAAAATTCTCCTTAGGGCTTGAATACGGATATGGTAAATTTGCCGCCGGTAGCCATATTACCTATTATGGTAAACTGACCACCCAAGGCTTTGGCTATAGCAGCCTACCAGGCGCCAACCCTGATGGCCCAGGTGGCGCTAATACTTCTGCATCGGGTAATGGTTGGGACCCCTATGTTGATTTGGATAACGGCAAAGGCGTTGTTCCCGAAAACTTTGTTTTTCACGGAAAAGCTACTACCGATATATACGTATCTTATAAAATATCAAAACAAATTTCATGGACAGTTGGTGTAGATAACATATTTAATGTACACCCTGATCTGGCTGTTACAGAAGGCGCTCATCAATCATCATGGGGTGATAGTGAATCGGGCGGTCCTTTTGATGCTGTACAAATGGGTTTTAACGGCATGAGGATGTTTACCAAACTTGCATTACACTTTTAACAATAGGGTATAGCTTAACAATCCCCCGGCTTTATAATCAGTCGGGGGATTTTTTTGTCTTATTTTGGTAGTATTTGACAAATATTAGCCTGTCGATTTGAAAAATAAGCTTTTTTATGATAATATTTGCTTGTTAATAGGCAATTGCAAATGAAAGTTTTACAGTTTACCATTCCTGTACCTCACGATAAAAGCGTAATTGCCGACCAGTTTAGCCTGCCTTATTTTTACCCTTACCTGCACCGGCATAAAGAAGCACAAATCACCTGGATACAAAAAGGAGAGGGTACGCTTATAGCCGGTAATAACATGCATCATTTTACGCCCGGCGACGTTTTTTTGATAGGCGCTAACCTGCCGCACCTGTTTAAAAGCAATCCCGAATATTTTGAAAATGAAACTGAAGATGCAATAAGCGCGCTAAGTATTTTTTTTAACCCCGAAGGAATATTAACGCCGCTGTTTGAGCTGCCGGAAATGAGGGCGTTTAAGCTATTTATACAGCACCATCAGCAAGGATTTAAGGTACCCTTGCCTGATACGGAAAAGGCTATAATTAATATGACTGCCTTAAGAGATGCCACAGGCGCGGAGCAACTTATCCAATTTATAAACCTGATGAAAGGTTTAAGCGAGATAAACGAACAGCTGCAGCCGCTATCATCCTATGGTAATTTACCGGGGATTACCGAAAACGAAGGGATTCGGATAGGTAATATTTACAATTACATTATGCAAAACTACACGGAGCCTATAACCCTAGAGGATGTATCTAAAGCCGCCTTTATGACGTCAGAATCGTTTTGCAGGTATTTTAAAAAGCATACGGGTAACACATTTGTCACTTTTTTAAACGAAGTGCGTATCAACGAAGCCTGTAAGATATTAAATGCTAATAAAGTTGAAAGCATTTCGGCGGCGGCTTATCAATGTGGCTTTAAAAGCATTACCAATTTTAACCGGGTATTCCGTTCGGTGACCGGTAAATCGCCAAGGGAGTATATGGATAATTATAACGGCAAGGTCAAGGATCTGATTTGAGCACACCTATGCTACCGTTAGCCTCACCAGGTATTGCTGATATTCATCTTCCAGTAAAACTTCCATATCATAACCGGCTTCATTGGCAATTGTCGTTAACGTTTTCTCGTCTATATAAAGCCATGGAAACCATTCGGATGTTTGGCGATTGTATTGATACTGATAGCTAAGTTCACCGTAGTATTTGCCGGTATCGGGCAAGGTTCCTTCGTATAGGTAAGCAATATCCGATGAATCAAAAAGTAATTGCCCTCCTTTATTAAGCAGCAATTTTGTATGCTGCAGGAAAGTTTTTAAGTTGGATAAAGTACCTGTTAGGCCAATACCATTCATAAGCAGTAACAAGGTGTCGTATTTATGATCGTTGTATTCAAAAATATCGGCGGTTACAACTTTTTTAACACCGCGAGCCTGCATCACATCTACAGCTAAGGCAGAAATTTCCAATGCGGTTACATCAAAGCCGCGTTCTTGTAGCACAAGGGCGTGGCTGCCGGCGCCTGCTCCAATATCCAATACTTCGCCGCGGCATTCATTCAGGGCAAGCCATTCAATATCGGGCATATCATCCTCATCCCTAAAATAGGTTTCAATAGGCATTTCCTCTTTTGGGCCATATTGGTTATTAATCCACAATTTATGGGATGCTTTTTTATGGTAATGATGATGTATGGCCTGGCCTAAAATATCTTTCATGCTGTGGCAAAAATAGCAATTGACCGCCTAATTACCGGTACAGAAACGATTTACACTATGGAATATCGGAAAGTTATGAGTTCTGAGCAACAAATGAGTAACAAATTTTCGACCTTTTTTAAGACATTTTACCATTTTGGGAAATGATGGAAAACTCATGCTAAATTAAAAGAAATTTCAAAACCATAAAAAACACCCTCCATACGTCCTCTCGTATCTTCGGCACATGCAACATACTCAATTACGAATACTTGTATTTGCAGTTAAGGTAGATTAATATGAAACGCTACAGATTTGTCACCCTGATCATAAGGTACGTATTATATAAAAATTGGAATTATAAACAAATCTGTTTATTTTTGAAGATGGAGAAATGGATCGAAAAATATCGTGGAATTAATCCTGGCGTAATTCTGGACCGGGAGCTGAAAAAGAAAAAGCTAAAGCAAACAGCTTTTGCCAGGGATATTAAGCTACCTGCTCAAACATTAAATGCGATTATAAAAGGTAAAAGGAAAATGACGCCCGAAGTAGCCTTTAAAATAGACAACGCACTTGGTTTGGAAGAGAGCACGATGGCTATTTTACAAGCTATGTACGATACTACATTGGTTAAATATAAGATCGGGATTATTAATCGTCCTGATATATCCAGGCTCCGCAGGATATTGTTTTGGGACACTGATTTTGACAAAATTGACTGGCAACGGCAGAAAAACGCCGTTATCCGGCGTGTGTGGGAACGTGGTAATGAAGACGAGAAAAAGGAGATACAACGGTTTTACGGCATTGATAGTACATATGCTGTTATAAATGAGATTAAGCCCAATCGTCCAGATCCTTCATTTTTAAGAAAAAAATCCAGCTAATGCTCCATTGGAATACGGTATCCGTACAGCTTAAACAAACCCTGGCTACCTTAATGCAAGCTGATGTATTAAAAGACCATCGGTTGGTTGGCGGCACGGCCCTTAGCTTATATTTAGGCCACCGAATGTCGGTAGACATTGATTTATTTACTGATGCCGGTAACTACGGCAAAATAAATTACAACAAAATAGAGGAATATTTGAGAAACAGCTTTCCTTATGTAAGCGGCGATTTTGGAAGTGATCCTGTATTCGGCAAGTCGTATCTCATCGGCGAGAATAAAGATAATATCGTCAAAGTGGATATTTACTATGCCAGTGAGCCGTTTTTCGGGGAGTTAATCGAAAGCGACGGCATTCGTTTAGCCTCTGTTGAAGAAATCATCGCAATGAAGGTCGACGTAGTGCGACGGGGCGGCAGGAAGAAGGACTTTTGGGACCTTCATGAGTTGCTCGAACAATATTCGATTAACCAAATGATAGCGTTACACGCTACGGGATATGAATGGACACATGATGAAGAACTCATCACCAAAAACTTTACTGACTTCGGGCAAGCGGATGAAGATTTTGATCCTATTTGCCTCAAAGGGAAGGAATGGGCGTTCATTAAAGAAGATTTTGAAGAAGCAGTTAACAGCCGGCAGTGAAATAAGAATTTTTATCGCCATAAAAAAACTGCTTTACTTATACAATAAAAACCTTTGGCAATTATGTTTAATAGTAATGCTTTATTGGCCGCCATTATTATCGCCGGCGTAAGCTATAGCGTTATAGCCAAAAAGCTAACCGTTGCCGCTGCTTTAACCGGTGGGGTAGTGGCTTACCTGGTTTTTACAGGTGCAGGGTTTACAGGTATAGCAATGATGACCAGCTTTTTTATTTTAGGATCGGCCGCTACATCCTGGCAACAAAATAAAAAGCAGGCGTTTGCCATAGCTGAAGAACACAAAAGCGGGCGAACAACCGGGCAGGTATTGGCCAATGCAGGCGTACCGGCTATTATTGGCATCCTGGTGTTATTTTATCCCCGGCATAGTCATTTATTTACACTGATGATGGCTGCAGGTTTTGCCTCGGCCACGGCCGATACCTTATCATCTGAACTGGGGACAGTTTATGGTACAAGGTTTTTCAATGTTATCACGCTAAAACCCGATCAACGGGGATTGGACGGCGTAATAAGCGTGGAAGGATCATTGATTGGTATTGCAGGAAGCTGCGTAATAGCCTTAATTTATGGCATTGGTTTTGGCCGGGATTTGAACCTGATTTCGATAATTATAGCAGGTACCGCAGGGAATTTAAGTGATTCGGTATTGGGGGCATTGCTGGAGCGCAAGAACATCATCGGCAATAATGCTGTTAACTTTTTAAATACATTTATAGCCGCATTGGTCGCGCTGTTGTTTTACTTTATTTAATCCTCACATTTACCACATGGCTTTTATAATAATTGGCTTTATCGTTTTAGCACTGATCGGCTATTTCATTTTAAAAAACAACAAATCAAAATCGGCCGGCATTGTTGCCAATACCGATTACAAACCTGTTTTGTTGCAAAACATATCGTTTTACCGGGAATTAGACGATACGGGCAAGCTATTGTTTGAGCAAAAAGTAAATAGCTTTTTATCGGGCATCACCATAGAAGGTGTGGGAACTGTGGTTGATGACATCGACAGAGTGATGATAGCTTCAAGTGCCGTGATTCCCATATTTGGTTTTAAAGATTGGGAATACCGCAACTTAACCAATGTAATATTATACCCGGATACCTTTGATGGTGAGTTTCAGTTTGAAGGCGGGAGCAGGAATATATTAGGTATGGTAGGCAGCGGTTATATGAACGGGCAGATGATATTATCGCGGGCGGCGCTTATCAAGGGCTTTTCCAAATCGGCAGGGAAGGAGAATACCGCTATCCATGAATTTGTGCACCTGCTGGATAAAAGCGATGGCGCTACCGACGGTGTACCCGAAAACCTGCTGGCTCACGAATATGTATTGCCCTGGCTAAAGATGATACACCAGGAAATTCATAAAATTGAAGCAGGTAAATCAGATATCAATCCCTATGCAATTACCAACGAAGCTGAATTTTTTGCGGTAGTAGCCGAATATTTTTTTCAAAAGCCAACCGAACTTAAGCACAAACATCCCGAACTCTACGAAATACTAAGTACCATATTTATGCAGGATAGGGCCGGTGATTAATTAAAGCCTAAATCAAGCTGCCCTAAAACTTCCAGTGTTTTACCCGGGTTGCCATCAATAAGATAGACAGGGGTCTCCTCATGCCTTGAAGCTACAACAATGTGAACACCATCGGCGCAGGCGTTAAAAAGCTCCTCCACCAGTTTTGGATCGTTGTTGTTTTTGGACAGGTGCGACAGCAGCAAATGCGTCATATGTGCCGGGCGATGTGTCGTAAATAGTGCCAGCGCCTGCTTGTTACTCAGGTGACCCTTACCACCGCGGATACGCCTTTTAAGGTGATAGGGGTATCCGCCTGTATCCAGCATAACCTCATCGTAATTAGCCTCTAAAAAAGCGGCGTGGCATTGGCTGAAATAGCGGATAAGCCTGTCGCAAACAATGCCAAGGTCGGTAAATACGCCAACTTTAATGTCGCGGCAACTAACTATAAAACTATGAGGCTCCGATGCATCATGCTCTTTGGGGAAGGATGTTACTTCCAGCTGGCCAATGGTAACCGTTTCAAACTCGTGCAGGTGGTGGATTAGTTTGGCATCTACAGTGTTTCCTAAATGAAGCAGGGTGCCGGGCGTGATATATACAGGCAAATTAAATTTTTTGGCCAGTACCGGTATGCCCCGGATATGGTCGGAATGTTCATGGGATACAAAAATGGCTTTTACCTTGCTCATGGGCAGGCCCAGGCGGGCCATGCGTTTTTCGGTTTCGCGGCATGATATACCTGCATCAACCAAAATAGCCTCCTGATCGTTCCCCACATAATAGCAATTGCCATTACTTCCCGAATTTAGTGATGTAATAAATAAAGACATGTTTTTGAGCCAAAAACTGAAGGCCGAAAGCTAAAAGCCATCACTTCAAATGTATGATACAAAGTAACGGATTTACTGAATGTTTTTGTTGCTGACTTGCCTAATCTTTTAAATAAACTGAAGTTTTTTTGCACTTATAAAAACCTGCTTATATTTAGCCATGGATTCACCGCAAACTTTACCCGTACTTGATGCCGCCGAACTGCGTGTGCTTGGCTCGCTGATGGAAAAAAGCAAAACCACACCAGATTATTACCCCATGACCCTTAACGGGTTAACCGCTGCCTGTAACCAGAAAACCTCCCGCAAGCCGGTAGTGAATTACGATGAAGCCATTGTGACCGAAGCACTGAATACCCTTAAAAGGCGCGGACTAATTTCGACAGCAACCGGCGGATCTATCCGTAATATCAAGTACAAGCATAACTTTGCCATCGTTTTCCCGGTAATACCGGCCGAGGTGGCTTTAATTTGCCTGCTGATACTACGGGGGCCGCAAACGCCAGGTGAGTTAAACACCAACTCGGGCAGGTTGTACGAATTTGAATCGATAGAAGAAGTCCAGGAAATGCTGGAAAAACTGGCCGATCCGGCTATGCCTTATATCGTACAACTCCCCAAACGCCCCGGTCAAAAGGAACAGCGTTACGCGCATTTACTGGCCGGTACTCCTGATATTAATGACGACGAGGAAATAGAAGAGACCGGTGGTCGCTCATCAAGTGGTCTTGAAGCGCGTGTAGCCAAACTGGAGCTTGAACTTGCCGAAATGAAGGAGGCTTTTGATAAGTTGATGAAGGAGTTGATGGGGTAGGGAGGTACTAAACAATAAACATGAATTGGATTATAAGGCGTTGTGTCAGGCTTTCGGGCCATACCTATTTGAATGAGGTTTTGTTGCCCATTTTAGAAGACTTGGAACAGTTTAACTGGTTGATATCGGATTTAGAATATAATACATCAGGTTCGGTTGAAGCACTTGCGTTGCCGGTAAATCATGATGAGGATTATTTTTTATTGTCCGAAAACGAATTTCAGCGATTGCTCGCTGCCGATTTGCAAATATATTGGGGCGTCATTTTGGGGATACCTGGTTCTTTTGAGCCGGCGATAGATGAAAATAATTTGCCATTTGCTGAAGGTAATCCCCTGATCTGGAAAAATGGAAATATACAACACCCTAATGCAGAGATAGAGATTGTTTGTTACGACAGTGGATATACAATTGTGAAATTCAGGGATCCGTACCTTTCCGGGAAATTTGGAAGTTATTTTACGGAAGCTATAGATTTGGAGCGTTTTAAGAGTGAAACACTTCCGTATTATTGATCTATTTAACTTTTTTACTCACCCAATCCATCATTTTATGTGCAGCTTTCAACACTGCAATTAGCCCTTCTGATTTCATGGGTTTCGCAATGTAATCATCCATACCTTCGGCTATACACATGTCACGGTCATCAGGGCCGGCGTTGGCGGTCATGGCGATGATAAAGGGCTGTAGCTTACGGTCACTTTCGCGGATTGACCGGGTGGCCTCAAAACCGTCCATTTCGGGCATCTGCACATCCATCAATATGACGTTAAATTCCTGCTCGTCCAGTTTTTTTAATACTTCAAGTCCATTCTCTACCATTGCAAATTCATAGCCCAGTTTGCTCAACATCCGGCTTATTAGTTTTTGGTTAACCTGGTTATCTTCGGCCACAAGTATATTTAGCGGATATTCCACCGCGAAGTTACTGTCAAGCAACTTAACTGCTTTGGGTTCGGGCGCCGACGCTTTTCCAACACTCCTTAATTCGGCTTGTACGCTTTTGCCTAACTGATTTAGCTTAACCGGTTTTGTTAAAATAGCTGCAAACAAGCCCGGATATTTTACCTTCGAGCTATCGCCAATGGAACTGAGCATGATAATGGGCAGCTGCGGATATTTTATTTTGGCAGCCTCGGCAAAGCCAACACCATCCATTTCCGGCATTTCCATATCGGTTATAATCAGGTTATAGTCGTTATCATTGGCCAGCAAATCAAGTCCCTCTGTCGCAGATGATGCTGTATGTGTAATAAGGCCCCATTGCTCCAGTTGGGTTTTAAGGATAAAACGATTGGTTTTATTATCATCAACAACCAATACCTTTTTGCCTTCCAGATCAGCAGTATCAAATACAAGGGGAACATATTTTGATTGTTTTTGGCTCACCGCAACTTTGATAGTAAACACAAATACCGATCCTTCGCCATACACACTCTCTACCCAAATATCGCCGCCCATCAATTTAACCAGGCGTTGGCTAATTACAAGGCCAAGGCCAGTGCCGCCGTATTTGCGCGTGGTTGATGAATCGGCCTGCCAAAAGGCGTTGAACAAGCTGGATACTTTTTCTTCAGAAATACCTATACCGGTATCCATGATACTGAAACCTATTTCAATCTGTCCATCGGGATGTGTTTTCGACGAAAATACCTTTATAAATACTTCTCCCTTTTGCGTGAATTTAAGTGCATTGCCGGTTAAATTGGTAATAACCTGTTTAAGGCGCAAACTATCACCAATAACCTGCTGGGGCAGGGCAGGGTCTATCTGGTACACCAGTTCCAGTCCCTGTTGCGAAGCTATGGGCGAGAAAATGTCCATCACTTCCTCAATGCAATGGCGTAGGTCAAAATCCTCCTGCTCCATATTCATCTTGCCCGACTCTATCTTAGAGAAATCAAGAATGTCATTTATCACGTTCACCAGGCTATCGCCGCATGATATGATGGTATCCGTATATTCCCGCTGTTCGGTGTTCAGCTCGGTTTCGCCCAAAAGGGAAGCCATGCCTATAACGCCGTTCATCGGCGTACGAATTTCGTGACTCATGGTGGCAAGGAAAATACTTTTAGCCTGGTTGGCTTTGTCGGCCTCTTCACGGGCCTCTTTTTCATGCGCCATATGCAATTCCAGCTCTTCCGATTGGGATAATAGCTCCTCATTTAAGGCTTGCAACTCTTCCGACTGTGCCTGCAATTCTTCGTTTAGTAACTGCAAATCTTCCGATTGCTTTTTTAATTCCTGCGATTGTTGTAAAACTTCGGTGGTACGCTCAGATACCTGCTCTTCCAGCAAACGTTTTTGATTTTCTATGCTGTTTACCTTCCACCGGTAAAGGCTATAAATTAAAGTAAGCACAAGCAAAAGTATAGCCGAAATAAACCACCAGGTAAGCCAGAAAGGGGGCAAAATGGTAAGATTTAAACTTAGCTCGTGCTTTGACCACTGGCCATCGCTGTTACGGCTTTTTACCTTGAAAGTGTAGTCGCCAGCCGGTAAATTGGTATATGTAGCAGTATTTTTGGTGCCTACATAGTTCCAGTTTTTATCGAAGTTTTCTAACTGGTATGCATATTCTTTTTTATTAGCCTGGGCAAAATCCAGTGATACAAATTCAAAAGAAATAACCGATTGCTCATGGGTTAAAGTAATAGATTTTGTTTCCGTAATATCCCTTTTTAATGGTGAGGGATCATCATTGGTTTGGGCTACAGGAACAGTTTTATTAAAGATTTGGAAATCGGTTAACCGTAGTGGTGGATCATAAACGGCTTGGGTTATCCTGTCAGGATTAAATATGTTGAATCCGTTAACCCCGCCGAAATATAAAGTGCCATCATGGCTTTTTACAGCTGCGTGTGGTTTAAACTCATCGGCCTGTAAACCATCGTCAGTAGTAAAATTCCTGAACGTTTTTGTTCGCGGGTTGAATCTCGACAGGCCATTATTGCCGCTTATCCAAAGATTGTAGTTATTATCCTCTCTTATAGCATAAGCGTAATCATTAGGTAAGCCATCCCTGGCTTTATAAACGGTAAATTTGTTTGTTTTAGGATCAAAACGATTTAAACCATTATAAGTGCAGATCCATATGTTCCCCAAATGATCCTCGAACAAATCAAGAGCGGAATTATTGCTCAAGCTGTTTTTTGACGCATCATATTTAAAAGTTTTAAACGTATTGCTTGTTGTATTAAAAAGGTTTAAGCCGGCATCATTGGTACCAACCCAAAGGTTACCTTTCGAGTCGCCTAAAAGCGAATTAATATTATCGCTGCTAATGCTTTGCGGGTCGCTTGCCTTATGCCTGTAATGAATAAAACTGTTTGTTTTAGGATCAAATAAATCAAGCCCCTGCCCAAGCGTGCCAATCCATATTTTATGATCAAGGGTGGTTGTTATAGCATATACGTTGTCGCCGCCTAAGCTGGTAGAATCGTTTTCATTGTGTTTGTATGTTTTGAATTTGCGGGTTTGCAAATTCATCACACTTACGCCATCGCCCCAGGTGCCTATCCATAGGTTATTTTTGTCATCTTCTTTTAAGGCCAGGTTATTATTGCCCCCAATACTCGTTTTATCCCGGGCATTAAAACGATAAACTTTAAAAGTCCCTGTTTTAATATCAAACAGGTTTAGTCCGCCGCCATCAGTGCCAACCCAAATATTATGGTTTTTATCTTCGGTAATACTTAGTACAAAATTATTAGATAAGCTGTTGGCCCGTGAGTTGTGTTTAAATTGGGTGAAATTTTCATTCGTCTTTTTATAAAAGCTAATGCCTGATGCAAAGGTGCTTAGCCACATATTGCCAAACTTATCTTTCAATATCACATCAACGGAATTGCTGGGGATACTGCTATTATCTATATCGTCCTGGAAGTGATTACTGAATTTGCCTTCGGTAAAATTAAAAATGCTGAGTCCGCCGTTTTCAGTACCTATCCATAAGTTATGGTTGCTGTCTTCGTTAATGCATTGTATCCCGTTATACGGTAACGAATTGGAGTTATTGGCAATGTTTTTAAAATGTCTAAACGTTAGCGTATTGGCATCAAATAAGTTTAATCCGTTCCCGGTGCCAACCCATAGCCGGTGGTTGCTATCCTCAAAAATACTGGTTATTCTGTCCGAAGATATGGTTCTGTCGTCGTTTTCATCATGTTTAAAACTGGTAAAACTTTTGGTTTTAGGATTAAAAAGATTTAGGCCAGATGCGGTACCTATCCATATATTTTTTTTACCATCAACATAAATAACCCTTGCGTGATCATCGCTCAGGCTGTGTGGATCATCCTTATTGTACTTGTAGTGAACAAATTTGTTTTGACTGATGATGTACTCATCAACGCCATCCTTTAAAGTAGCTATCCATAAATTACCATCCTTATCCAGGGCAACGTTTACAGTGTAATTGTTTGTAAGGCTGTTTGGTAGTTTATCGTTGTGCAGATAACGGTAAAAGCGGTTCTTTTGGCGATCGTATCTATTAATACCACCGCTGGTGGCTATCCACAGATCGCTATTTTTATCCTCAACAATATGGTTTACGGAATTATTGCTGATGCTGGTATTATCGTTGATATTATTTCTGAAAACCTTAAACTTACTGCCGTCATAGCGGTTTAAGCCATCACGCGTACCTACCCATATAAAGCCGCGGCTACCCTGGATCATGGAGTTTACATTAAGTTCGGAAAGGTTCTCCTTGCTGCCGATGTGCTGGAAGTGAATAGGCTGATCCTGGGCAATTGCTGATAATGATATAGCTTGAAAAAATAAAACCAGGTAAAACTTATAGCCACTCATTTGATATCAGGATGTTATTAAATTGGGGTATATGGTGCATACAATTTAGATGCTGGAAATTAAGTAATTATTTGGTATTGTATGTCAAATATATTTAAACGGGGATAGATAAATATAGTTATGCTTTAGCTTAGGTTATTTTAATAAAATACCCTATAATTTTACACTATGTTTCCGCTAAACGAACTTAAAACCCCATGCTCTTTTAACACTTTGGCAATTTAAGCTGAAAAGATGTAAAACATAATTTATTTACCTTTGCATATGCCGCAACAAGTAAATAACCCGCTTCATGGAAAAACTTTAGAAACGATCCTGAACGAACTGGTGGCCCGTTTTGGTTGGGCCGAACTGGGTTACCAGATAAGAATTAATTGTTTTTTGGATAATCCGAGCATATCATCCAGCCTGAAGTTTTTGCGCAAAACGCCATGGGCACGTAAAAAGGTAGAGGATATGTATATCCACTATTTTACCAAAAAAAATTAGTGCTTGCGCTTATTGTTCATTTTAGCTTTTTGGCCCGAGCTAAAGTTATAAGTTTTTGAATTGGCAGCCTTTTTTTCATGAAAAGCCGCGCCAACTATAGGGGCATCGGGGTTTGGTTTAGGTTCTTTTTTTGCTTTTACTTCTTTTTCAATGATAAGCTCTTCGGGTAACTCGGCAAGGGCTATTTTTTTGCCGGTGGCCTGCTCTATCTTCTTAACCTGGCTAAGCTCCAGGTCGGTAGCAAAAGTGAGGGCCATTGTCTCGTTCTGGCTTTCCGGGTAATGGTTGGTTACACGATCAATAAACAGTTCTTTTTCTGCCGGTACGTCAAAATGAATAATAAAAGGAATATCGGCCAGGCTAAAAGCTTCTTCCTGCTCATTAGCTACCAACAGTACCCTGGCGCCTTCATCAGCCTTAAATGTTTCTATCGATTTAAAACCCGGGCTATCAAAAAACTGGGGATTTAAATAAGCCACGGCAGTGCGTAAACGTGCTTGCAGGCTTTTATAAACTTTATCGGCAGTTGCACGTGTATTTACAAAAACTACGGTTTTGGTAAATAGCTCTTCATCGTACATAAACAAATTGAGCAGGTTTAATTTAGTGCCGAAGTTGGGTACGTTATATAAAAATTGCGGATGTGTCTCTAACGGTTGTTCTGCCAATGCTTCTACCTCCACAATAGCAGGATCTTTCATAAAAGGATCCAGCATCTTTTGCAGTTTGCTGTGCATTACCTCGGTAAATACCAGTTTCTGGCTTTTGCCAATGCTATTTGCCAGCTCTACAACAGGAAGCTGCATGCCTCTTTTTATCATTTCATCGGCATCATCAACCACAAACATATCAACCTTGTTAAGGTTAAGGGCGAGCTTCAGGTAAATGGCGCGTGCCCTGTCGGGAGTAGCTACTACTATATCGGCACCGTCGGCCAAGGCGTCCATCTGGGCTTCAATACCCGGAGCAACGTACAAGCCAACAATTTTTATTGATTTGTTTTTGTTCAGGCGGTCAAATTGTTCTATCACCCCAAATACGTCCTCTTTATCGGGTACAAGGATCAATACACGCGGAACGCCTTCGGGCGCATAATTAAAGCGGTTTAATACACCAAGCACATAGGTGGTAGTTTTGCCGCTACCTTCGTAACCAATGGCGATGATATCCTGGCCACCTACAATTCTTGAAAGGGTTTTTAATTGCAGTTCTTTAGGGTTTGTAAAACCAGCTTCATTTACCGACCGAACCAGCTGTTTTTTCAGCTTCAATTTTTCAAACCACACCATCTGAGAACTTTATTAAGTATTTAAGAGGGCGAATTTACCTAAATTTCCTTGAAAAGAGTCAAGATTCAAGAATCAAGAGCCAAGACAGGGAATACTTTAGGTATTATATTGATTGCCAAACAGGGTTTTCATCCTTTTGGAGCAGGCCTGTAAACGTTGGTTTGGCGGGGATATCAAGGTAAGGATACGTTACTTTTGACAGGTATAGTCCCTGGGGATAGGCTGGGATGATGATTTTTGGCGTTTGTTTGCTGATGAGGTGACTTTCAAATTCATCAACACTTATTTCGCCACGGCCAATTTCCAGCAGGCGGCCGATAATGATCCTGATCATTTTGCTCAAAAAACGGTTAGCAGATATGTTGAACCGGAGCCTGTCGCCGTTACTGCTAACAAAAAGGCTTGCCGAGCTCACGTTGCAAATGGTATGGTCAACCCTGTCGGGCATTTTACAAAAGGCGCGGTAATCGTTATAACGCGGGAGCAGCGCTATAGCCTTTTTCATTTCATCAATGTTGAGGTTGGTTTCGGGATATAAGGCGCTAAAAGCACTTAAAAAAGGGTCTTTATAAGTATGAATAAAATAATCATATGAGCGCTGCACAGCATCAAACCGGGCGTGGGGCAGGCCCTGCATCGGGATGATATCAAATACCGCGATATCATCCGGCAGTATTTTATTGAGGCGGAAAAAGAGATCGAAATCCCATTCCTTTGCTAAATCGATATGAAAAAAAAATTGGCTGGCATGCACCTGCGCGTCGGTACGGCCACAGCCGTTAACAGTTATGGGCGTTTTTAATATTTGGCTTAAAGCTATTTCAAAAACGGATTGTACACTTGCAACGCCGGCATGTTTTTGCCAGCCGCTGTACTGTGTGCCATGATAACCAATATGAAAAAAATAGCGCATAATCTTGGATCCAAAAATCCGCAAAAATTATGGTAAAGCCATACCAAAAACAAATGGGGATGGCTAAACGGATGGCTTTAAACCAGCTCGGGCTTTTCAAACAACTTGCGTATCTGCCGTACATAACCTACCTTTACAGAGCTTTAGGTTCCTTTATAGCATATCATAAAGGATTAAAAGGGAATACGGTGTAAATCCGGAACTGTCCCGCAGCTGTAAGCTCCATAACCATAGTTCATTCTATTAAAGTCACTTGCGCTTAGCTCAGGGAAGACAGAACGAAAGGGGAGTAAGTCAGAAGACCTGCCAGAGCATTATAAATTATTCATAGCTTTCGTGGATTGAAGCCTGAATGTGAATGCTCTTCTTTGGGTGGTGTGTTTTCATTTTATCAGTCTGTGTTGTGCTATTTAAACTGCATTATTATTTAACGCTATAGCAAATACATGAAAAAAAAGTACTTTAAAATTGTTTTCGGATTATTACAGGTGGGTTTATGCAGCACTGCTGTGTTTGCGCAGGATACCACCCGGTTATTAAATAATGTGGTTGTCACCGCCACCCGCTCACCAAAAAAACTAACCGATATAGGTAGGGTAGTTACCGTAATATCGGCAGAGCAGATTAACCGTTCGCAAGGCAAAACGTTACCCCAGTTATTGAATACCGTCCCCGGGATAACTTTCTCTGGTGCCCAGAACGCGCCCGGCATTAGTACATCAGTTTTTTTACGCGGCGCCTCATCGGGTAATACTTTGATATTGATAGATGGTTTCCCCGTTAACAATGCTGGCTCAATTGATGGTAGTTATGATCTTAACGCCTTCCCGTTAAACCAGGTAGAAAGAATTGAAATATTAAAAGGAAGCGGATCGACACTTTACGGATCAGACGCTGTGGCGGGTGTGATCAACATCATCACCAAACACCCGCAGGGACAGGGCTTAAAAGGTAATGTGCAATTAACGGGCGGAAGTTATAATACCTTCCAGGAATCGGCCGGGCTAAGTGGTTTAATAAATCACACCGGTATTGCCGTTAACCTATCTAATACAGATTCAAGGGGTTTTGCGGCCGCTACCGATACTACAAATAAAGCCGGATTTAAAAAAGATGGTTTCCACCAACGTTCGGCAAGCGTAAACATCAATCAATATATCTCGGAAAAATTCAGCCTGAATGGTAACTTCCAGGGCAGCTATAACACCGGCGATTTGCCGTATGGCGCTTTTACTAACGATAACAACTACACCTACAACAATACGTTTATATTTGGTGGTTTAGGAGCTAAAGTGAAGTTACCCAAAGGAACATTGGTGTTTAATGCCAGCCAAAACACGGTTCGTAACCACTTTAAAAATCTGCCGCCCGATAATTATGAAACCAACCAGGTAACAAAAAACACCGGCCGCATAAGCAATTTGGAAGCTGTTTTGAATTATAATTTGGGCAGTTATTTTGATATTACAAGTGGTGCCGGTTATAAATACAGCAATACCAGTCAATACAGCTTGTTTGAGCAAACCGGTTACCACCCTGGTCCAAGTGTTATAAGCGATGATACCGCCCACAATAGCATTATCAGTGTTTACACGTCGTTATTTTTTAAATCAAATATCTTCCACATGGAGTTGGGCGGCAGGTACAATCACCACAGCAAATATGGTGATAACTTCACCTATACCATTAATCCTTCGCTTTATTTAGCAGATCAGTTTAAAGTGTTCGGAACTATTGCTTCGGCCTTTAAATCACCATCTTTATACCAGCTGTCTTCTCAATACGGAAATAGTAAATTAAAGCCTGAAACAACTACATCGTACGAGGCCGGATTTGATTGGGAGGTCGTAAAAAATGCATTGTCATTTAACACCGTATTTTATAAACGCAATACAAAAGATGTAATTTATTTCTTCTCTGAATCTGTGCCTCCTTATAGTTCATTCTATAAAAATGGATCTTTTCAAAAAGATAAGGGCTTTGAAACTGAACTGAAATACAATTCAAACAAGCTAACAGCATCAGCTTACTTTGCCTATGTAACCGGCAAGCAAACGGATGAAGCTGGCAAACAAACGGCTAACTTATACCGCAGGCCCAAAAATACTTTTGGTGCTAATGTTTCATACCAGGCCTGTGCAAATTTCCTGATAGGTGTGAATTATAAGTATACCGGTAACAGGGCCGATCAAAATTTCGCCACTTATCCATCTACAATAACTACTTTAAAAAGCTATAACCTGGTTGATCTTCACCTGCAACTAAAAGCCACCAAAAACCTGGATGTATTTGGGGACCTGAACAACGTACTCGATCAAAAATATACCGATTGGCTGGGTTATAACACACGGGGTATAAACTTTACGCTTGGTGCAAAATACCGGTTTAATTAGTAGTTTTTATTTAACATGATTATGAGTAATTTTACGTCATAAATAAAACCATGAATAAAAAAGATACCATCAACAGGAACATTATCCTGATTTTAATGATAGTTGTTGCTGCAGCTTTCAGGCTAATAACCTTTAAGTATAAGGAACTGAGTAACTTTACACCTGTGGGCGCGATAGCTGTATTTGGCGGTGTTTACTTTACCGAAAAATGGAAGGGATATGTAACTGTATTACTTACCCTTTTTACTACCGATATCATCATCAATTACCTGTATACCTCAAAAGTTACTTTGTGGTATAGTGGTGCGGCGTGGGTTTATCTTTGCTTTGCGTTGATGGTTTTAGTAGGTAGCTTTATCAAAAAGGTAAATGTGCTTAACGTGTTGCTGGCAGCTGTTGCATCGGTATTGATTCACTGGCTCATTATCGATCTGCCATTTTTATACGGCACACTGTATCCGCATACTTTAGCAGGTTATGGTCAATCGTTAGTTAAGGCTATTCCTTTTGAAAAAAATATGGTGTTAGGAGACATGGTGTTTGGTTTACTGCTATTTGGCGGTTTTGAACTTGCTAAAACCAGGTACACTTTTTTACGCACACAAAAACAATTGGCACTTTAATTTGAATTGATAAAATTGAAAAGCGATCTGCCATTATGCAGGTCGCTTTTTTTATGAACTAATATTTACTTTATGAAAAAGCTGGTAGTATTAACAGGAGCAGGTATAAGCGCAGAGAGTGGTTTAAAGACCTTCAGAGACAGCGACGGCCTTTGGGAGGGTTACAATATAGAAGATGTGGCAACACCCGAAGCGTGGCAGCGTAACCCGGCCCTTGTACAGCAGTTTTATAACGAGCGGCGCAAAAATGTGATGGATGCACAACCCAATGCCGCACACTACGCCCTGGTCAAACTGGAAGCGAAATACGATGTAACCATCATTACCCAAAATATAGACGACCTGCATGAAAGGGCAGGCTCCACCAATGTTGTACACCTGCACGGCGTTATCACGCGTTCGCAATCAAGTGTTAACCCTGAACTTACTTACCCCATTGAGGGGTGGGAGATTGGCATGAACGAGGTATGCGAATTAGGATCGCCGTTACGCGCCCACGTTGTTTGGTTTGGCGAAGCTGTGCCCATGATTGAAACGGCCGCAAGAATTTGTGGCCGTGCGGAGATTTTTATGCTGATCGGTTCCTCGTTAGCCGTATACCCGGCCGCCGGATTGATTGGCTATATAAACCGCGATGTACCCCGGTATGTTATCGACCCTAAAATACCCGATATCAATGTGCGCGGCCCGGTCATCAAGATCCAGGAAAAAGCGACAGTAGGGGTGGTGGCCCTGGTAAATGAATTGTTAAATGAGCAATAACATATATACATCCTGTCAATGCTACTTCACCAATCTGCCAAATCACTAATTCACTAAATCAATAATTCAATAATTAAAATGAAGTGTATTTTTAACTGGAGCGGCGGTAAAGACAGCGCACTGGCTTTGTACCATTGCCTGCAAAATGCTGACCTTGACATCAGGTACCTGGTAACAACTGTTAACGATGCTGCCGACAGGATCTCGATGCATGGCGTACGCACGGAACTATTGATAAAACAGGCCGAAAGTATTGGTATACCATTATACCAGATCCGGTTGCCCGAGATGCCAGGCATGAAGGAGTATGACGAGGTTATGCATTATCACCTGGCTCATTTCAAAAGCGAGGGGATAACGCATTCTATTTTCGGCGATATCTTTTTGCAGGATTTGAAAGACTATCGTGATGCAAGGTTGAGCGAAGTTGGCCTCACCGGCATCTACCCATTATGGAAACGAGATACCCGCGAACTAATCAATGAATTTTTAAGCCTTGGATTTGGAACGGTGATAGCCTGTACCCAGGCACGCCTTGAGCGAATAGTAGGGAGGGAGCTCAGCGCCGAACTGATTGATGCCCTGCCCGATGATGTAGATGTTTGCGGAGAGAACGGCGAGTTTCACACGTTCACTTTTAAGGGGCCTATTTTTTCAAAGCCCGTTAACTATAAAACCGGGATTAAAATTTTTAAGGAATATCGGGCCCCTAAAAACACAGACGATTCCTGCGTTACAAACCCCGATCACAAACCAGCCGGATTTTGGTATTGTGACCTTATTTTAGCTTAACCTCCCATTTATTTGGTCTGTTTGGTTGCCAAATAAAATTATTATATAAACAATAACTAATTGTATATTAATAAATTATATAAATTTAATTTAACTTTTTATTTACTATAAAGGAATATTTATTCTGTCGGAACGGTGTTTCTTGGTAGTTTTGCAGAATAAAATTCTGCATTTCAATCCGTTTTAATGTATGTGATTATTAATCGATTGCTTATGTCAAAATAGTTATATAAAAAAACTAATCCAGCAATTTACCATACAGCCATTGGTCTTATGACGGAGCATTAAATTTAGCAAGTACAAACAAAAAACGTGATACTTAATACATCACGTTGTAAAATGTTATCAAAAAAATATAGTAAATCCTGCCTAATTCATTAATCGTGTTTAAAAATCATGATACAAATTCCTGAACGAGCTTCTTAACCCAAAAGTAAGCATCGTTGTTTTATTATCTGCTTTCGCGCTTTTTTCCTGCCGGTACAAGCCGCTTAATTCAAAACGGAGATTATATTTAGGGTTAATTAAAAATGAAATTGTGCCTTCGGCATAGTAAAGCTGGGTGCTCAATCCCTGGCCAACATTGGTAGTAGTAGTTGCCGTTGGTACAAATGGCTTATTCACTATTTTGCCATTGTTTATGCTTTTTAGTGTATCTGTACCATATTTGGCATAGTTTATTTGTCCTTGCAGATCAATCCGGCCGAAAGAGTAGTTAAGGATGCCCAGCACTTCTCTGAAATTTGCGCCATAAGGATGCGCCAACGGATCGCCGTAAAAATTGTAGCTGCTTATGGTGTTTGCATTTTGGTAAGTATACGGTTTAACGGTATTAAACTCAAAAAGATAGTTAAAGCGCTTTACAGCAAAAAGATCGGCGCCGCGGATACCAACCTGCACACCGTTGGTGTTATCTGCATTATTACCCGAGAAAAAACTGCCTGCTTTAAACCTATCTAACAATAGCTGGGCATACAACGCAGTTTTATCCAGGATTTTGTATTTGCCTGTAAAGCCAACTAAAGTATTGTCTTTAGGTTGTTGGGATGGCCCCAATGAGCTGGAGAAGAAAATAGGATTTATCATATTGGCATCAAAACCGCGCCTGTTGCCGTTTGCATCGGCCTCCGGGGAAATAAGCGCGTTAAAGAAGCCGAATGATACCCGGTTGCTCACATTCCAGTCTATGTAATGAAAAAATGCCCACTTACGGCGGTTGCTGCCAAAAGCATCAAATTTTGTTTCTTTAATATCTTCTATGTAAGCCCAGGTGGCCATGTACTGCACATGCCTGCCTAAGTTGGCGGTAACCCTTAAAAGGGGCATATTGGCAGCATAATCTGATAACAATAATGAGCGGTACCCATCGCCGATAAACATTTTATCCTCGCCCAGGGTAACGTTAAGGTTTTTTGTTACGTTATAGGACAAGATTGCTGTAACGTACGACCAATCAGCCGAATTTTTTGCGATTCCCTGGTAATTACGCAAATAGGATTGACCGGGTATAAAGCCGTTGGCATTAACTACCGTATTGTAATAAGTAGGGAATTTTGCCCCATTTTCATAACCACTGGTATAAAATGAAAAGTTTTTGCCAACTGTGCCACCAAACTGGTAACCGCGGGTATTTAAATAATTACTTGAATTTACAGTTAAAGTAGCCAGCTGCCCTTGCGCCGAATATCTTTGAGCCGGGCCGCCTGTTTTTGCGCTAAAATCTTTACTTACGTCTAAATCCAGGATAATATCACCGTAAAAAGTGTAATTGGGCCTGTTAACTTCAAAAAGATGTTCATTCAATAATTTGCGCGTGACCCAGCTTTTACTGTTGGGCCTCACTCCAACATTCATAACCGAATCATAGCTGTGCTGGATAATGCTATCTATCAAAAATGGGCGCATGGAACTATGAAACGCTGTTTTTGTTGAATAAATATCGGCATTGAACTTTTGGTACAGCTGGTAGGAGTTTGGCAGATAGGTTGATTGTGCCTTAACCCCTTGAACCGAAACCAGGAGGATGCCGGCTAACAAAAATGATTTTATGGACAGAAATGGGTAGATTTTTTGCATCGCAACAAAATAAGTATTATTTATGGTAAGATAAAAATTTTCATTGGTAATAGATTTTGCAGGACATTTTTGAGTCCGAATATCTTGTTCTAAAAAAGTTAATAAATGTTAAATTTGGCACAGGCAAACTGTTTTTTTTAATTACCATTTAAAAATAGTGATATTTGCCCGCGCGATAAAACCCTTACTATTTAATATAAATGCAGTACAAAAAAATCAATAATCTTTTAGGCTGGCTTTGCTTTGTTATAGCTTCAATTACCTACATCTTAACATTAGAACCGTCAGTTAGTTTTTGGGACTGCGGTGAATTTATTTCATGCGCCTATAGGCTACAGGTTGCTCACCAACCGGGGTACCCTGTTTTTGCCATGTTGGGCAAGTTGTTTTCATTACTTTCATTTGGCAACAATGCTAAGGTGCCTTATTATACCAATATGGGGTCGGCTATTGCCAGCGGGGCTACCATTATGTTTTTATTTTGGACAATTACTGCGTTAGCCAAAAAATTATTACTAAATAAACGTGATGACGAGGTTAGCCAAACAAACCTGATCATGATTATGGGCGCAGGCCTGGTTGGCGCGTTGGCATTCACTTATACAGATACTTTCTGGTTTTCGGCCGTTGAAACCATTGTATTTGCTTTATCATCATTATGTACCGCTATTGTATTTTGGGCCATTTTAAAATGGGACGCCCACGCCGATGAAAAAGGCGCCGATAAATGGCTGGTTTTTATAGCCTATGTAATTGGTTTATCAATAGGTATTCACCTGCTTAATTTATTAACCATACCGGCTTTGGCCATTGTTTATTTCTTCCGCAGGAGTAAAAATGTAAATGTAGGTAACGGAATATTGGCGTTTTTGGCCGGTATAGTTATCCTTGGCCTGGTACAGTACGGTGTTAGGGGATACACCATTAAATTTGCCGCCTACTTTGACCTTTTCTTTGTAAATACCTTGGGGCTGGGCTTTGGCAGCGGTGCATTCTTTTTTATGCTTATCATCGTGGCCGCCCTTGTGTTGGGTATTACATATAGTATCCGTGCAAAAAAACCAACGCTTAACCTTGCTTTGTTGTGTATTGCTTTTATTTATTTTGGATACGGCTCATTTGCTTACATCCCTATCAGGGCTACTGCAAATCCCGATTTAAATAACTCGCACCCCGATAATGCATTTACCCTTTATGGTTACTTAAACCGTATCCAGTACGGCGAAAACCCTTTGCTTTTTGGGCAGTATTATGATGCGCAGGTTACCGAACAAAAGGAGGGAAGCATCATTTATCGTAAAGGAAATACCAAATATGAAAATGCTGGCAAAAAAATTGAAACGGTATATGATCATACCACAATTTTGCCGCGTATGTACAGTACCGATCCGCAGGATGTTCAGTTTTATAAAGAGTGGCTGCGCATTCCTGAGGGGCAGGCGCCAAATTTTGCCAACAACTTAAGCTGGATGTTTACCTGGCAAATGTACCAGATGTACTGGCGTTATTTTTTATGGAACTTTGTGGGCCGATACAATGACGCCGATGGCCAGCAAAGCATGGTAGCCATTGATGGTAATTGGACAACCGGAATATTTGATGGCGGCAGGCATTTGCCAAAATCAGTTACAGGAGCAGTAACCTATACGCCATTATATGCATTACCGCTCATTATCGGTTTAATAGGGGCTGCTTACCATTTTAACCGTAAAAAGAAAGATGCGCTGGTAGTATTGTTACTTTTCTTCTTTACCGGCCTTGCTATTGTATTATATGTTAATCAAGCCAATGTGCAGCCGCGCGAGCGTGATTACTCCTATGTTGGCTCCTTTTATGCCTTTGCTATTTGGATAGGTTTAGGCGTTATAGCCATTGCCGAAAGCGCCCGTAAATTTATTGATGGCAGAACTGCCGCTTTAGCATCAACAGCTATATGTTTATTGGCTGCGCCTGTGTTGCTGGCAAGCAAGGAGTGGGGCGATCACGACCGTTCTACAAAAATGACACCGCACGATATGGCTTATAACTACCTGATATCGTGCCCTAAAGATGCTATCTTATTTACCTATGGCGATAATGATACCTACTCGTTATGGTACGATCAGGAAGTTGAAGGCATCAGGCCCGACGTACGCATCGTGAACCTGAGTTTATTTACCGGTGATTGGTACATCCGCCAGATGCAGAAAAAAATGAATGAATCGGATCCTTTGCCTATTACCATGCCTTATGATAAATATAAGGAAGGTGTACGTGACGCCATTTATTTTAACGACAAAAAATTAGACGGTCCGCAGGAAGTAAAAGAGGTTTTTGACTTTATAACATCTGATGATAAAGCCGCCCAGGTTGAATACCAAAGCGGCGATTTTGGCAATTACCTGCCTACCAAAAATTTAAAACTAACCATAAACCCGGACCAGGTAGTAAAAATGGGAGTGGTAACGCCCGATCAAAAAAGCAGGCTTGCAAGCGTAATGGATTGGAAATTTCCGCCAAATTATGTAACCAAAGAGAACCTGGCGATATTGGATATACTTGCGCATAATAACTGGAAAAGGCCTATTTGTTTTACTACAACCATTGGCAACGAAAACCTGATTGGTTTACAGCCATACCTGTATAAAGAAGGTTTTACTTACCATTTAATACCTTTCCAGAAAGACACCACCGTGCATGACCAGTTAAGTAAAACAAACACAATGGTGATGTACAATAATGTGATGAACAAGTTTAAATTCGGGAACTTTAAAACCGCTAAATATCTTGATCACGAGTCAACGTCGATGTTTTACCCGGTAATGACTACCACTTTTACCGATTTGATCCAGAATCTGATGAAGGAGGGGCATAACGACCTTGCTTTAAAAGTACTGCATAAATATGATCAGGAAATGCCCGACATTAACCCTTACATTGACATTGCCGGCCGTAAAATATTTTTGATACAAATGGCATTTCAATTAAATGATGTAGTGTTAGGTACCAAAATGGCAAACCATCTTGATGAGTACGTAACCGATCAGCTTGATTATAATTACCATTTGCTAACATCAAACGATAATACTTTGAGCACCCGCGATGTTCAAATAGGGTTACAAATATTAAATGGCATGACCGATTTTGTTAAAGAAAATAATCAGCCGGCATTATTTAAGAAATTCGATGGCCAATTAAAGGATTACGTTAAAAAGTTTGCCCCATTGTTGGGCAATCAACAACAATAGGTTCGCCCAATCCTCTCTAAAGGGGAGGGGTTTTTGATTTGCCTGATAAAAGAAAGTTTTTCAAAAAAAACTTCCTTTTATGGTTTTATAGAACTGTTTTCTTAACTACCTATCCGTGATCTAAACTCAAGGCGCTCCACTGGCAGATATTAAAGGAGTTGGGCGGGGCCAATAATTAAATAAATAATTATAAATCCGGTTCTTTTTTTTATTTTAATAGCCGGTATGCAAAATTGTTTTAAACTATACTTGAACCTTATTACTGGTGCTTTACTGTTGTTAATTAATAAACAGTGTGTTATGGCGGCGGGTACACCCGTGGTGCACGTGACACCCAAACCCGACTGGTTAAGCGTTTGTAAGCCTTATAGCCAAAGACCGTCGGCACGTACCATCGAAAAAGGTTATTTTTTTGCGCTTTTAGAACAGCAGGTGCATGTTGAATTGCAGGCCAATTACCACCATGTAATTAAAGAGATAGTATCTGAAACCGGCATTCAAAATGCATCACAGGTTAATGTGAGTTTCGATCCCAGTTTCCAGCGTCTTGATTTTCATAACATCATTGTTTGGCGCAACAACAAGCCTATTAATCGCTTAAATGTATCTGCCTTTAAGGTAATTGCCGACGAACAGGATTTATCCAACTTTATTTACCAGGGTAGTTACTCGGCTTTGCTGATTCTTGACGACATTCGTAAAGGCGATAGGATTGAATATTCATATACACTAACCGGCCGCAACCCTATTTTTAACGGCAGGTTTTGCGATGATATCGCTTTTCAATGGTACCAGCCTATAGCGCATCAGTATACGGTGCTCGTTGCTTCAGCACAGCGGAAATTAAACTTTAAGGCTATTAATACCATACCTAAAGTAACTATCAGCCAAACGGCTGGCTTAAAGCGGTACGAATATGAGGGTTTCCAGGTACCACCAGCGCGTGACGACGAAAACCAGCCTGCCTGGTACGAAAGCAGGCCCCGCGTGCAGATCAGTGAATTTAATGGCTGGGCTGGCGTAGTAAATTGGGCACTGAGTATTAACCCGGCAGCAATCAATATTAAAGGCGAACTGGCACAGCGCATTGCCGAAATTAAGGCAAAAACAGGTAACGACCAGGTGAAATATTTTCGCGAGGCGGTTAAAACCGTACAAAACGAGGTACGGTATATGGGCATCGAAATGGGCCAATACTCGCATAAGGCAAATAATCCCGAAAAGGTATTTAAACAACGCTACGGTGATTGTAAAGATAAATCGTTATTACTGGTATCAATGCTGAAAGCCGATGGTATAGATGCAGCGATGGTGCTGGTAAATTCGAGCGTTAGGGCGCATATTGAAGATTACCTGCCAACTTACTATGCATTTGACCATGCTGTGGTTACTGCCAACGTACAGGGCAAACAGGTTTGGGTTGATGCAACTATTGACTACCAGGGCGGCTCGGGTACCGATATTTATTTCCCTAATTATGGTAAAGGTTTGGTATTAAGAGCGGGTGATACTTCGCTTACTACCATACCACAATCCAAAACAGGTAAAGTGATTTTTAATGATATCTATAAAGTGAAAAACGACCACGCGCCGGTGATGTTCACTGTAAAAACCACTTACACTTTAAACGAGGCTGATGATATCCGCAGCCGGCTTGCCTCGACAGGCATGGCCGAAACGGAGAAAAATTACCTGGATTATTATGCAAAAACATATACAAAAATCGAACAAAAAGACTCGATTACAGTGGATGACGATCTGGATAAAAATGTACTTACAACTACCGAAACCTATACCATAAAAGACTTTTTCCGGGTAGATACCGAGACCAATAAAAAATCGGCTGACTTATATGCCAACTACATTTCGCAGCAACTGCCATCGTTAAACGGAAGAATAAAAACGCCTGTGTCATTGAGTTACCCACTTGATTATGATTATACCATAAGCGTTATATTAAAAGGAGGCTGGGACATAACTGACAAAACCAATGCAATTACAAGGGACTATTATAAATTTTCGTCTGATTACACATCTTCGGGCGATACGCTACAGCTTAATTACAAGCTTGCTTACTTAAAGGACAATGTTCCTGTAGATAAACTGGACGAATTTAAAGAAGATATTAAAAAGCTTAACAGCGACGGACTTAGCTATAGTTTTAGTTACGGAGCCATCAGCGAACCCGGATCGAACATTAACAACCCGATGGTTATTTTTGCAGGCTTTTTGGTGGTTGGCCTGATTTTTTTAGGCGTATGGTTTTACCAGCGCGAAACACCGGCTATTGTTTTTAGCTATGGATCAACGTTTATGCCTATTGGTGGCTGGCTCATATTGATAGCCATTGGCCTCGGGGCAACAGTCCTTAGCGTTGCCCGGAATCTTTACACCGGCAATTTTTTTGATATGGCTACCTGGAATTCCTTTGCTACCAGTAAATATGGCTTTAACCACAAACTTTTGTTGGTTGTTGGGGCCGGTGGCAATATTATACTCATGATGCTGGCTGTTTTTTGCCTTATCCTTTTATTAAATAAACGCGATATATTCCCTAAAGTTATTACCGGTTATTTTTTATATGTCTTGGGGTTTGGCGCTGTTTTTTACATCATATCATTAACCGTGCATGATGAAAAAGTTGTTTCGCAGTCTTTGTACTTTTTAATAAGGGCATGTGTTGTTTCTGCTATCTGGATCCCCTATTTCAAAAGGTCTACCCGGGTGGAGGATACTTTTATTGTGCCTTATCCGCCTTACAATTACAGCTACGAAGGTCCCGATTCAAAATATCCAGCAGCTAAAGACTAAATTATATTACAACTTAGTAACGTAATTTCGTGATTTAGCGATATATCAAGACTTCAGGAAAGAAAACTTTAATTAAGTATTTGAAAATTAGATATTTAATCAATGGTATAGGTTTAGCAAAGTAATTTAGGTTGTAAATCAATTTAGTCGTCATCAATTAATTATCAGCAATAAATTAGCTTATAACATTAAATCGACAGCAAATAGGGATTTTTAGAATAAATTTGATTAATAATTACATTCAGGCCAATGAAATTTCAACAGTTATTAGAAGACGTCAAAAAATACGTGATATCTTATTTTGATGCCTACCAGGACCCCAACTTAATTTATCACGATCTTCAGCATACCAAAGATGTTGTAGCTGCCGCTACAAAAATTGCCAACCACTACCAGCTTAGCGATGAGGACTTTTTTGTTGTTGTAGCGGCCTCATGGTTTCACGATACCGGATATTTTACTGATAAAGCCGAACACGAGGCAAAGAGTATCAGCATAGCCGAGCATGAGCTTAAGCAGCTAAAAGTTACCGATGCGGTAATTGAAAAAGTAAAAGGCTGTATTATGGCTACCGAAATGCCACAGAAGCCAGTTGGCTTACTTCAGGAAATTATATGTGATGCCGATCTTTTTCATTTAGGAACCGATGATTTTAACGAACGCAGCAAACTGGTGCGTAAAGAAATAGAAAAGGTAAAAAACATTGTACTTGATAAAGACGTGTGGCGTCAAAAGAGTATCGAACTACTGCAATCGCACCGGTATTTTACCGATTATTGCCGTCTGCTGCTTGGCGATCAGCAGCAAAAAAATCTGGATAAACTGATAGGCAAACAGGCGCTGGTAAAAGACAAAGCGCCTGCAATTGCTTTGGCCGAAGAAGGCGTTGTGACTGACACAGACGATGATAAGGCTGATACCGAAAAGCATGGTAAAAAACATAAAACGGATAAGCCTGAACGCGGTATCGAGACGATGTTTCGCATTAGCTCAAGCAATCACCAGCGGTTGAGCGACATGGCCGACAATAAGGCCCATATCATGATCACGGTAAACTCTATCATTTTATCGGCCATTATTAGTTTGGTGCTGCGCAAAATTGATGAACACTCCAACCTCCTGGTGCCAACCTTTATGCTGCTTGGGGTAAGTTTACTCACTATCACCTTTTCGATACTGGCAACCCGGCCGTCGATACCTGACGGCGTATTCACACATGAGGATATTGAGAATAAAACCGTTAACCTATTGTTTTTTGGTAATTTTTACCGCATGTCGCTCGAAAAATACAGCGAGGGCATGGTTAAAATGATGGACGACAGCGATTTCTTATACGGAAGCCTTATCCGCGATAATTATTCGCAAGGTGTGGTGTTGGGAAAAAAATACCGCTTGTTGCGTGCCTCGTACAATGTATTCATGTTTGGCCTTATCATTTCGGTAGTTGCGTTCATTATTTCGACACTGATCTAAAACGGTAAGTACTATACCGTTACAAATATATCTACTTATGGATCATTACTCATTTTTTGACAGGGATTTAAGCTGGCTGCTTTTCAATGAACGGATTTTGATGGAGGCCGGAAAAGATACTTTGCCATTGATGGAAAGGGTAAATTTTCTCTCCATATTTTCGTCCAATTTAGACGAGTTTTACCGGGTACGGATGCCTGTATTATTGGCCTTACATAACCTGGCCAAACACGGCAACAGCGAAAAAGAGGATGTATTGCTGGAAGCCCAGGAATTGATAGGCCATCAACAACAAAAATTCGGACAAGTTTTTACCGGCGAGATTATCGCTTTATTAAAAGCGCAAAAAATCACCCTGCTTTTCAACGAACCGATACCCAATGAAATTGCGGATAAGGTAAGCGACTACTTTTATAGCCAGGTTATGGCGTTTTTGCAACCTATAGACCTGGCTGATACCAAAAAGAATTTCTTCCCGGAAAATAACCGATTGTACTTTTTAGTGACCCTGCAAGCTGAAAACAAAACCGAACGCAACGTAATCCTTAACATTCCATCAAACCAGTTGCCCAGGTTTTACCGCGTGAATATAGATGACGGGCAATACATTGTTTTTTTGGATGACATTATCCGGAATAACCTGGATAAGTTATTTAAAAACGAGGTGCTTACAGGCTGCTACAGCATAAAAATAACCCGTGACGCCGAACTTGACCTGGACGACGAGTACCAGGGCGACCTATCTGAACAGGTTGAAAAACAATTACTAAAACGCGATCTGGGTATTGCCACCCGCTTTTTGCACCAACCGGGGATGCCTTTACGCACCCTGCATTTTATAACAGATAAATTTAATCTGCAAAGCTCGAGTGTAGTGGAAGGAGGGATGTACCACAACCTAAAAGATTTGTCGGGTTTACCTGTGAATAATTCTTCGTTGCGTAACACGCAATGGACTCCAATAACAGGCTATCATGTAAATGATATGGGATCGTTGTTTGATCATATCGAAAAACAGGATTACATTTTTCATGCCCCATACCAATCTTACGATACCATCCTTCGTTTTTTTAACGAAGCCGCTACCGATGGTTCGGTTAAAGAAGTGTCTGTTACCCTGTACCGGGTGGCCAGCGAGTCGCGCATTGTAAATGCCCTTATAAGTGCCGCTAAAAATGGAAAAAAGGTGCGGGTTATGGTCGAACTGAAAGCCAGGTTTGATGAAGCCAACAACATTAAATGGGCAAAAAAAATGAAAGCCGCCGGTGTAGATATTATTTACAGCAACACTGCCTTAAAGGTTCATGCTAAAATTGCGTTGGTAAAAAGACATGTCGATGGCCGCGATAAATACTCCGGATTATTGGCAACGGGGAATTTTAACGAAAGCACCGCGGCCTTTTATACCGATCATATCATGATGACGGCAAATTCATCATTACTGCGCGAAATGGAGTTGCTGTTCATGTTTTTAGCGAAGGGTAAAAAATCGGCAGATGGGTATCCAATTGATTTTAAGCACTTGCTGGTAGCCCAGTTTAATTTGCAGGGCCGTTTTTTTGAGTTGATTGAGCAGGAAATTGCCAACGCAAAACAAGGCCTGCCGGCATTTATCACTATAAAGTTAAACAACCTGGAGGAGCGTACGCTGATATCCAAACTGTATGAAGCCTCGCAGGCGGGCGTTAAAATTTCGCTGATAGTACGCAGTATTTGCTGCCTTATCCCTGGGGTAAAAGGAATGAGTGAAAATATCACCATAAGGCGTATTGTAGACCGTTACCTGGAGCATGGCCGCATTTTTATTTTTCACAACAACGGAGATGAAAAAGTTTTTCTTGGTTCGGCCGATTGGATGAACCGTAATATTTACCGGCGGATAGAAGTTTGTTTCCCGGTTTATGATGATAACATAAAGGCCGAGGTTTTGCAGTTGATTGATTTTCAGCTTAAGGATAATACACAGGCTGTTGCACTCGATGATAAACTACGGAATATAAAAATAAAGCCGGCGCCGCCTATGGTGCAATCGCAAAAGGCAATTTATGAATTTTTAAAATTGAAGCTAAACGATTAAGGATATGCGCAACAAGATGATGAGTATTATTGCGGCTGCTATGTTACTAAGCATTTCCTGTGCCAACAAAAGCGGCACGCAGGGCTACGAAAGCCCTAAGGGATACAACCTAAACAATCCCGTAAAATATTACATGCCCGATGGCTTGCTCGAAATTTCGGGCATAGCCTTTAACAATGGCAAAAGTGATTCGGTTTATGCCGAACAGGACGAAGACGGGAACATTTATTACCTGAAACTGGGTGATAAGCAGGTTAACTATAGCAAATTTGGAAAAAGAGGCGATTATGAAGATATAGCTATTTGCCATAACCAGGTAATTATGCTGCGTAGCGATGGGGTGCTGTTCACATTTCCTTTTGGCCAGGTACGGAATAAAGAAATTCCTGGTGTTCAAAAATTAGAGGGGCTATTGCCCGAGGGTGAATATGAAGGTATGTATGCTGATGAAAAGAATGGCCTGGTATACCTGTTATGTAAACATTGCACCGACGACAAAACTACCAAAAGCAGCAGCGGCTATATTTTGGCTTTACAGGCAGACGGCACACTTAAACAGAGCGGAAGTTTTAGCGTAGATGTAAAAACAATAGAAAAGATAACCGGGAAAAAGAAGATTAGTTTCCATCCGTCAGCCTTAACTAAAAACAGCAAAACCAACGAATGGTATATTTTATCATCGTTTAATAAATTATTGGTGGTTGCCGATAACAACTGGAATGTAAAAGCAGTTTACAGTTTAGATCCTGTTATTTTCAACCAGCCTGAAGGAATTACATTTGATAATAAATACAACCTTTATATCTCAAACGAGGGCAGCAAAACGGCTGCGGGTAATATCTTAAAATTTAATTATAGTAAATAAACACATGCCAAAAAAGATCAAGCTGGTAGCTATACTATTAACCATTTTTAGCATTACCTGTTATCAAACCTGTTTTGCTCAAAACCTTGATGTTGATATCTTAAAAAGCATCAACCCGCAAAGTCCAACGTCTTCTTACTGGCATAATACAAGTACATCAGCTTATTACGTAGCAGGGGCCGCTTCGTTCGGTACTTTAATATACGGATTGGCAAGCGGCGATAAAGCAGCTAAACAAAATGGATTAGAAGCCGTTATTAATTTAGGTGCAACCGAGCTTTTTACTTACGCTATTAAAACTTCGGTAAACCGTACCCGCCCGGCAGATAGGTATCCAAACGATGTATTTGTTAATTCGCCAACACACGGTCAGTCATTTCCGTCGGGACACAGCAGCCTTGCTTTTGCTACCGCCGCTACCATATCCATACAATACCATAAGTGGTATGTAACCGTACCGGCTTATTTATGGGCTTCGTCTGTTGGATACTCCCGTATGTACCTGGGCAAGCATTATCCATCAGATGTACTTGCCGGCGCGGCCGTGGGCATTGGCACAGCATACGCGGGGCACTGGCTTAATCAAAAACTATTTAAAAAGCATACTGTAATTCATGAGGGCCATGATTAAAAAATTACTTCTGCTATATATATGTTTAACTGGCGGCCTTAATCTGCTGGCACAGGACCCGGTAAAATACCGGGTGATACTTATAGGCGACGCCGGCGAAATGGACATGCAGCAAAAGGCGGTTTTAAAACACGCGGCGGCCAACATCATCAAAAATAAAACAATTGTGATGTACCTTGGCGATAATATTTACCCCAGGGGAATGGGCCTGCCCGGCAGCCCCGAAGAGAAGCAAACCCAGAAGATCCTTCAATCGCAATACCAGCCTATGCGGGCCAATGGCGCACCGGTTTACTTTTTACCCGGCAACCACGATTGGGATAAAATGGGGCCGCAGGGCCTGGCCAAAATAAAAAGGGAATGGGCGTTTTTAGAAGAGCAGCAGGATAGCCTGTTAAAAATGGTGCCCCGCAATGGCTGCCCGGACCCTGTGGAAATAAACCTGGGGGATAACCTGACAGTTATAGCCTTTGACAGCGAATGGTGGCTGTATCAATTCAGCAAAGCAAATGATGCCGCCGAATGTGATTGTAAAACCAAAGAAGATATTATAGATAAATTTGAACAGATCCTGAGCCGGAACCGCAATAAAGTTATCCTGCTGGCATCACATCATCCGTTTCAAAGCTATGGCACCCATGGCGGCTATTTTTCGTTAAAAGATCACGTTTTCCCGCTGACGGCGGTAAACAGTAACCTGCTTATTCCGTTGCCTGTGTTAGGGTCGTTGTATCCATTTTTGCGATCATCATTTCCAAACCCCGAGGATTTAAACCATCCTTTATACAAGGACATGGTGAAACGAATAGATGGAGTGTTTAAAGGTTTTCCCAACGTCGTCCACGTGGCGGGGCATGAGCATGGCCTGCAGTTTATAAAAGACGATCAGCTGCAGGTTGTAAGTGGCGCGGGCGCCAAGCATACTTATGCTATAAAAGGCAAAAACTCCCTGTTTGCCGATGCTACCCAGGGATATGTGATAGCCGATATTCTCGCTGATAACAGCATGCGTTTTACTTACTATATTGATGATGAAAGCGGGATAAAACAAGCGTTTGTTTATACCCAGCCTTATATACCGGTTAAACCATTACCGGCAACCCCGTTTAAAGTAATTACAGCCGATAGTTTGGTAATTAAAGTACATCCATCATATGATAGTGTAAGTAAATTTCACCGTTTGTTATTTGGCGAAAACTATCGTAAAGAATGGGCTGCCGATACCAAATTGCCGGTTATCAATATAGCTACCTTTCAGGGAGGGCTGACACCCGAGAAACTGGGTGGTGGTTTTCAAACACATTCGCTGCGTTTAATTGACAAAACCGGTAAAGAGTGGGTTATCCGCAGCGTTGAAAAAAGCCCGGAAAAATTGTTACCCCCGGAGTTCCAGGAAACTTTCGCCAGAGATTGGGTAAACGATGCCATGAGCGCCCAGCATCCATTTTCGGCATTGATTGTGCCTCCATTGGCCGACGCGGTACATGTGCCGCATACCAACCCGCAAATCGGCGTAATGTCGCCCGATGAAAAGCTGGGAAAGTTTAACAAAGTATTTGATAACAAGGCAGTGCTTATTGAAGAGCGGGAGCCTACCGGCAAATCAGATAATTCGGAAAAAATGAACGCCACCATGTTAAAGGATAACGATAACAGGATAGATGCCGAAACATTTTTACGCGGCCGCCTGCTTGATTTGCTGATTGGCGATTGGGACCGCCGGGGCGATCAGTGGCGCTGGCAGGGTACCAAAACCGACAAGGGTATTTATTATACCGGTGTCCCACGCGACCGCGACCAGGCACTTTACACCAACCAAGGCATCATTCCATACATCGCCTCAAGGGAATGGGCAGAGCCCGACCTGCAGGGCTTTGGCGGAAAAATTAAGAATATATATTACTCATTGTGGAGCAGCATGTTTGCCGATTTGTTTCCGGGGATGAAATATAATCACGAAGATTGGACGAGGATTGTTAATGAATTTGTGGCTGCCGAAACCGACGAGGTTTTAGAAGCCGGCTTACGCCGGTTGCCCGCATCGGCTTATAAATTAAGGCATGACGTGTTATTGAAACAACTAAAAGAGCGCCGTGCGAACATACCGGCCGCCATGGAAGAGTTTTATAAGATCAGTAATAAAATTGTCGAGATCCACACTTCAAAGAAAAATGAATTCTTTAACATTAAAGATATCCCCGGTAATGGATTAAATATCATCATCAACAAAATCAGCAGCGGCGGTAAAGTGCGGGATACCTTGATGAACATCAATTTTATGCCCGATATTACCAAAGAGATCAGGATTTACCTGGGTGCCGGTGCCGATAAAGTTGTTTTAAATAATGCCACGTCGCCCATAAAACTCAGGTTTGTTGATAGTGTTGATGTAAAAGACTATAACATTGTCCGTTCAAAAAACAAAGTGCAGATTTATGACCCTGGTACACTGAAATTAACAGGCGATAGTAGCAGGGTGCGCAAGTATTTATCGGCCGATAGCGCCAATATCTCGTATATGGCTGTAAACCTGTCAAACGTTACCATGCCCATGGCCAATATCGAGATAAACCCCGATGAAGGTTTTTTATTGGGGCTTGGGTTTAAGTATACGCACCAGGATAGTTTTCGTAAATTTCCGTATAACGATGTGCAGCAGGTATTTTTGAGCCACTCGTTTTCAACAAAAGCTTTCAGGGCCAGTTACAGCGGCGAGTGGATTAAAGCCATTGGCAACGCTAACCTGTTATTACAATTCCAGGCCAATTCGCCGGAGAATATCAACTTTTTTGGCCGCGGTAACGAAACTGTATTCGATAAAACCGGTAATTACAAAAAGTTTTATCGTACCCGGTTCACAACCGTTCAGTTCGATCCGGCTTTAACCTTGCATAGTGCGGGCGGTACTACGATAACCGTTGGGCCGTCATTACAGTACTATAATTTAAATGTAGCTGACAATACAGGCCGTTTAATTACAAATCCCTTACTCACCAATAGTACAGATAGTTATACCTTTGATCAGCGAAAACTTTTTGCGGGTGCAATTTTTAACTTCACCAGCGATTTGCGTAACAATAAGGTACTACCCGCATGGGGAAGCTATGTAAACGTTAAATTGCAGGGGTATACGGGCTTAAATAGTTATTCAAACTCGTTTATACAACTGACACCGCAGGCGGCTTTATATAAAAGCTTAAACGCCAACAGCACCATAGTGCTGGCCGAGCGGGTAGGCGGTGGTATCACCATTGGTAAAACCGCTTTTTATCAATCGTTGTTTTTAGGCGGACAGGATAACCTGTTAGGTTACAGGCTTTATCGCTTTGCGGGGCAATATAGTTTTTATAACAATTTGGAACTGCGCTTAAAATTGTTTGATTTTGCAAGTTATATTGTACCCGGGCAGGCTGGTTTGGTAGGTTTTTATGACATTGGCCGCGTTTGGGAAAATGGCGAGCATTCTGATAAATGGCACAATGGTACCGGCGCCGGCTTATATATTGCCCCTGCCAAATTAGCGGTAATAAAAATTGTGGCGGGGCATTCCGAAGAAGGCTGGTATCCTTACTTATCAACGGCCTTCAGATTTTAACTAAGGTAATTTATAAAAAATGCACACCGAAGTACTCAACATAAGTAAAAATGATTGCAATGTTTGCCAGGTAGAAACCTGCCTTACGTTTGATCCTTTTGTAGCGCATTTACAGGAGCGTGTAAAAACAGAAAAGACCCTTAAATCCGAGTTTTATAAATATGTACTCCATAAGTTTGAAACAGACTTATGTATTGATCTGGAGGTGAACCCCGATTATGCAGAAATGTACAGGGGTACATTGGAGTTGATTTACAGTATACTTACTCCACCTATTTTAAATGAAAAAGAGTTTTTTTGGGCGCTGAGCACCCCGGTACCCGAAAAGATATTTTTCAGCACCGAGGCTTTTTTTGAATTTCATTCCAGTCACCATTCCGGCCTGTATGCGGTCAACATGGCCGATCAGGATTTATTTGCCCAGCGCCAGAAACGTTTTATTTACAACCTGATACTGGAGCGCATGTATGGCTTCAGTACAATTCTAAGGAACGAGTTGTTGTACAGCTATGTAGATCCCGATACCAAACTTACACGTTACTATAACATTTTTACCAACCCACAGTTTGTTAATGTAATATCAAAAGGAGAATTGCCTGTATTAAGCTTTGAGGCCATTGAGCCTTACCTTAATGATTTTGAAGGCATAGATGTGCTTGAACGTATTTTACCACTATCAAATTTCAAGTTTGAAGGTTTCTCGGTAATAACATTAACTGATGTTACCTTACCCCATGCGATGGAAAGCATCCGGAACGAATTGGTTAACCACTCCAGTAACGAAACCGAGCAATATGAGCATATCATCAATTCGTTAAAAACCCTATCCGAAGACCCGGCCATTGAATTTGGCCTTATGCCTTTTTTAACAGTAAATAACCGACCGATATTCGATACTGATGAGTGCTCGCAAAGTGTACTTATGTCATCTGCAAAAAAATATAGTATGGCCGAAGAAACCTTTGTGGCTATTGCCGATGATTATAACAAAAATCCCAAGCCTATATTCTTTAACGTTATTAACGACGAAAAGACCATAAAGTATCCCTTTTTAAAGGTATTAAAACAATCGGGTGTTAAATCATACGGTATTTTTCCTGTTTACTACAATAAAAAAAATGTGGGTATCCTTGAGGTATATGCTTACAAGGAAATAGCATTTTACGAAAAGCTACTATCAAAGCTGCAAACCGCCATGCCCCTGATAGCACAGTTACTCCAAAACAGCATCGATCAGTTTAACGACCGCATTGAACGGGTAATTAAAGACAAATTTACCTCGCTGCAGCCATCTGTTCAGTGGAAATTTAACGAGGTGGCCTGGGAGTACCTTAAAAGTGGTAATAGAAGGCGTAAAAGTCAGGAAATAGAAACGGTGGTATTCGATAATGTGTATCCGCTGTTTGGCGCAATAGATATCCGCAATTCCACCATTGAGCGTAACACTGCCCTGCAGGATGATTTAAAGGCATTCCTTACGCTGGTTATGGATACCCTTACCTCGCTAAAAAAACACATTCACCTGCGTCTTATTGATAACCTGGTATTTAAATGCGATGAGTGGCTGCAAAGGGTAAGTGGTTTTATTACCACAAACGACGAGCTTACGCTGGATGGCTTTGTTAGGGATGAACTAAACCCATTCCTGGAACATTTCAGGCAAAACTATCCCGATGAAAAACCGGTGATTGATAAATACTTTGCAGCACTGTCTGAAGATACAGGTCTTTCTTTTGCCAATAGGCGTAACCTGGAAAATTCCATGCAGCTTATTAATAACAGCATCAATCATTACCTGGAGGTAGCACAGGACGAAGTGCAGGAGTCATATCCATGTTATTTTGAAAAATTCAGGACAGATGGTGTCGAATATGATATTTACATAGGGCAGTCCATTGCACCAAGCCGGGTTTTTGATTTGCTCTATTTAAAAAATATCCGTTTGTGGCAATTAAGGTCGATGGCTGAGATAGCAAGGATCACCAACTCTTTAATCGACCAGATTTCGCATCCGCTGCAAACAACACAGCTGATTTTTATCCACTCAAACCCAATACAAATCAGTTTCAGGAATGACGAACGTCGTTTTGACGTGGAAGGCGCCTATAACATCAGGTACGAAGTAGTTAAAAAACGTATTGATAAAGTATTGATAGCTGGCACTGTTGAGCGCCTTACCCAGCCGGGCAAAATTGCTATGGTATATTTTAACGCCAACGAGGCAACCGAATACCAGGAATATATTAAATACCTGCAGGATTCGCAAATATTGAATAATGATCTTGAATACCTTGACCTGGAGGAATTGCAGGGTGTTACCGGGCTAAAAGCCTTGAGGGTTGGGGTAAATTATGATTTTAAATCATAAAACAAAACGGTGTATTAAAATATTGTGTACTATGCGTTATTAGCTTATCACCTTGAAAAATACGTACCTAAAAAAAAAGATGGTTAAAAATTTATTGCTGCTGATATTAGCCGCAATAGGTACAATGCGCGCTTATGCGCAAGCTACTGCCGATAGCATTAAGCTGGCTATTGAGCCCGGATACAATAATATGAGCGGCACCCATCGTTTTTTTCTTGGTGAAAATTACCGTAAGTTATGGGCTGCACCGGTAAAGCTGCGCATTTTCCATATCCAAACAGAAAAAGGTGGTTTAAAAATTCTGCAAAAAGGCGGCGGCCAGCAAACAAAATCATTACGCCTGCAAGACCCAACCGGGCAGCAATGGGTATTAAGAACTATCCAAAAATATCCCGAAAAAGGTTTACCGCCAAGTTTACGGCCAACAGTAGCTAAGGATATCCTGCAAGACCAGGTTTCTGCCGCACATCCATTTTCGGCTTTAACCGTGCCGCCATTGGCTGCGGCGTTGGGCATACCTCACTCCAATCCCGAAATTGTTTACGTGCCCGATGATGCTGCATTAGGCGATTATCGCAATGATTTTGCCAACCAGGTTTTCTTGTTTGAAGAGCGTGAACCGCTGGATGCCGAAAAAACCGACAACACCGATAAGGTGCAGCGTAAACTACAGGACGATAATGATAACCGGGTTGATGAAAAAACCGTGCTGCGCGCCCGCCTGCTGGATATGCTGCTGGGCGATTGGGACAGGCACGAAGACCAATGGCGCTGGGAAAAACTGGAAGGCGAAAAGGGAGCCACCTATGAACCTGTGCCACGTGATCGCGACCAGGTTTATTACAAAACTTCTGGGCTATTTCCGTGGATAGTAGCGCACCAGTGGCTCAAATCAAAGTTTCAGGGCTATAGTGACGAAATAAGGGACATCAACGGCTGGAATTTTAACGCACGCTATTTTGATCGCTATTTCCTGAATCAATTAAGCGAAGAGGATTGGAAAGAACAGATAGCCTTTGTGCAAAATAAACTAACCGATAACCTAATAAAAAGTGCAGTTAAACGAATGCCCGATACCATTTTTAAACTTTCGGGTGCCGAAATCATCGGCAAAATGATTGCCCGCAGGAACATACTGGATAAGCAGGCCATGGAATATTACCGTTTTATAGCCAAACAGGTAGAGATACCTGCAAGCGATAAAACAGATAAGTTTGCCATTAACACTGAAGCGGGAGGCAACCTTACTGTTACCGTTAATAAAATCAAGAAAGATGGAACCGTTGATAAAATAACCTACAAACGCACCTTTAAAGCAGACGTAACCGAAGAGGTAAGGTTATATGGCTTTGCCGGAGACGATCAGTTTGTAGTTACAGGCAGCAATCCATCGCCTATAAAAGTGCGGATGGTTGGTGGTGATGGGGTAGATAGTTTTTACGTAGATAAAAACCTGCACAATAAAAGCAGCCTGTACGTGTACGACAGGTCGGATCAGCAGAATAAATTACCATCATCTTCGGATGCGAAGATTCGCACGTCAACAGATACGGCGGTAAATCAGTATGATAAAAAGAGCTTTAAATTTGACAGGTTTGAGCCAATTGTACTGGCCAATTATAGCCCGGACTTAGGGATCTCATTGATAGCCGGGTTATCCTGGGAAAAGCATGGATTCAGGAAAGAGCCTTATGCCTTCCGTGATGAATTCCTTGTTAATTATAACCTGGGCAGACAATCATTCATGCTGACGTATAACGCCGATTGGAAAAAGGCCATAGGTAATAATGACCTGGGTATTAACATCAGGTCATTAGGGCCACATAACCTCAGTAATTTTTTTGGCATAGGCAACAATACCGTTTTTGAAAACGAAGGCGATAAGGAGATCAGCTATTATCGCAACCGTTACGATTTTGTTACCGCTAACGTATCTCTTAGTCAAACCAGCAATAACTGGCAGTTTAGCGAGGGCATCGCCGGGCAATATTATAACAGTAGTGCTTCAAACAATGCCAATCGCTTTTTAAACGGCTATAATCAGGCTAATCCCGATCAAAATGTTTTTGGCACAAAATTCTACACGGGCGTTTTGGCAAGCGCCCTATTGGATACCCGCAATAAAGCAACCATCCCCACCAAAGGTATTTTATGGAATACTATCATTGGCGGCTACACCGGCTTAAGCAAAAACAGCCACAACACCTACGGGCAAATCCTGTCGGAGTTTAGCTTTTACCTCAATCCCGACCAGGATTCGGTATTGGTGATAGCCAACAGAACGGGCCTTGGTACTACGGTTGGCGACGCTACATATTTTCAGTTGATGAAACTTGGCGGTGCGCAAAATTTCCGTGGTTTCCACACAAACCGGTTTACGGGCAAGTCTATCGCCTATAACAATCTCGAATTACGCCTCAAAGTATTGGATTTTACATCATACCTGCTGCCAGGTTCCATAGGTATTATCGGCTTTAACGATGTAGGCCGCGTTTGGGTACCCGGCGAAAAATCAAACCAATGGCATGATGGCTATGGCGGCGGGTTTTACGTTATCCCCGCCCAGTTGGTATTAATTGAGGCCGTGATGGGATTTTCCAAAGAGGGATCGTTGCCTTATATTACTATTGGGTTAAGGTTTTAGAGGCCTCACCTAAATCCTCTCCAAAGGAGAGGACTTTAAAAGGATAGTATCAGATAAAAAACAGAACTCTGGTTCGCAAATCAAGAACCTTCTTCTTTGGAGGGGGCGGCGTGAGGCCTTACAGCAACAATATATCAATCTGGTGGGCATGAACCATATTTACCACCGGCGACCATGCAAAAACTGTAAACCTGCCATCCTGCGAAGCCACCAACGCTATGGCATCCTTTTGATCGAACACAAACTGGGCTGCCGATAAATGCCTGGTGCCGCCGTTTTGAGCCGGGTGGATCACCCTGGTGGAGCAACCAACAACAGGCTCGGTTACCACAATTTCTTCTACACGGGTGCTTTTTGACGAACGGCCTATTTTGGCCCCAAAGGCCAGCAATTCATGTTTATCGTTAATAACAGTTGCGCCGTCTATTGATGTTAAGCCTCCGATAGTGTCAACGGCGCGGCGCAATTTTTCCTGCCATGGCGTATGGTATTTTTCAATCCCCTCGTGTATCATCAAATCGGTAAGGCCGGAGAATGCAGGGGAAACGGGGTAGGAGATAGGCTGGATGATAGATTCCAGCCAGTCGTCGCTGCCGGATGGAACAACCAGCAAAATACCGCCCCGTTTGTGGGCCTGCATTGATGCAGCTAACTGCACCAGCACATTCACCGGATCGTTCCATGATGATGGCAGCGTAAAATCAAGCATCGAGGTTAGTATGTTGGGGCAGTCGGACAGGGTCGATCCATTTTCGTCAACCACCTTTATTTCGTCACCCTTTAAAATAGCAATATTCACAAACTTGCCAAAGCCGTCAACCCGGCGATGTTTTATTACCAATAGGCCTGGCTCAATTACTTCCAAAACAAAACAATAAGCAGGTATGGCAAGAGTGGTTCCCCAAACATACAGTTCACCATCCTCTAAACAAACGCCAAGGTGGATACCCGGCTGCTGTACGGCCGAAGCAAATTTGGTAAGTATATTGGGGGCCAGCTTAATTTTGTGGCCAAACAATAAAGGCTGCCCGGCGCTTTCGGGCGGTAAAAAAGCAAGCGTAAACTTGGGCGAATAACCTTCTTCGCGGCGTAAACTTGCCCAAAAAGCTAAATCTATAAGGGTTTCAATGGTTTGTATATCAGGCGTAAGGCCAAGCTCGGCAGGGTTATCTGCCGCCAATGAATGAAAATGTTTAAAATGCCGTTCAATTGCCGGGGCAATTTTTCGGGCTGCTTTATATGTTGGTTCAGAGGTAATTGTCCTTGATTCCATGCTGTTTTTAAGATGATGCCTGCCGGTATGGCCGGTTAAAAAGATTGTCTACCAAAAATAAGCCATAAAAGCTGCCAACACAAACAAATGCCTCAAAATTGCAATTAAGCGATAATTGAGATAAATACGCCTTACAGATACCGCCCAAGGGCAAGCGTTTCTAATAGGGTTAACATAACTTAACATATTTCAGATAAAATATTTGTAAATACCTCATAATCAATATTTTATTTTTTATCATGGTTAACACTAAACTGATAGCGCAATTTAGGTGCATCCAAATATTTGTGCCTGTTGTTGACCAATAGAAGTCCCTTCGGTACCTCGATCATTTAACCAGGATCAGGCAATAAAAACAGTGTGTCATTTGATGCTTATATCTTCCCAACGCCATAGGCTTATTCCGTCAGTTATTAAATAACAGCTTATCGCCGTTAATTATTTGGACGCGTTTGCCCTGGATACCGCCCTTACTTTTTTTGCAGCGCTTCCCGCAAGATAGGATAGTCTCAAACCTGGCCCTCCCGCCAGAAACTTTAAGCCGCATCCGTAAACAGCTGGCAGGCAAATAATTTATTTTTACTTTTGCCGCATGGACGACACCAGTGTTGCTAACAGGGCTAAACTACGTACCGGCATCAGTATTTTTTTCTTTATTTCGGGGTTTGGATACTCATCATGGGCATCGCGCATTCCATCATTGCAACAGCAGTTACATTTAAACGAAGCAGAATTAGGTGCGGTTTTATTTGCCCTGCCAATCGGCCTGATGCTTACCATGCCTATCACCTCCAAAATGCTCAGGCATTTCAGTAGCCGCAGCATTATGTTTGGCGGGGTAACAGCGTTTACCTTGTTGCTTTGCCTGCCTGGCTTTACTGCCTATATGTGGGAGCTTATTCTGGTGTTGTTTTTTATAGGCTCAACGCGTAACGTAATTGCCATAACGGTAAACGCGCAGGCAGTGGGGGTGCAAGCTATGTATGATAAACCTATCATGGTTACTTTTCATGGCATCTGGAGCCTGGCGGGTTTTGCCGGGGCGGCAGTAGGCTATATTATGGTTTATTTTAATGTTGCGCCAACCTATCACCTTATTGGTGTAAGTGTTGTACTGTTTATACTAACACTCTGGTTTTATCCCAGCTCCCTTGAGCAAGCTCCTTACGGCCAAAGCAACACTACCGTTTTTTCATTCCCCGATAAAGATCTGCTCAAATTCGCGCTCATCGCATTTGCCTGTATGGCCTGCGAAAACACGATGTATGACTGGAGCAGCATTTATTTTCAAAAAGCGCTACAAGCGTCTAAAGCTACCTCAACGGCAGCTTTTGTAGTTTATATGTTTTTTATGACCCTTGGGCGCTTTACCGGTGATAGGATAGTAGCTGCCACCAGTATTAAAAAAGTATTAAACTTTAGCGGCGTATTTATTTTACTCGGTTTTTTAATGGCTGTGCTTTTACCTTACATATATACCGCCTTTATTGGCTATGCCATGGTTGGCATGGGTATTTCCTGTGTAGTGCCATTGGTATTCAGTATGGCCGGCCGGTCAAAAACCTTAAAAAGCGGGCAGGCCCTGGCGGCTATATCTACCGTAAGCTATCTTGGCTTTTTAATTATCCCGCCGTTTGTTGGCTTTGTAGCCCAGGCTGCTGGTTTACGCTGGGCATTTGGCATAGTATCGGGCTTTGGCGCACTCATTATCATGATGGTCGCCCGCATTAAAGAAGAATCGGAAGCCGACGAAGTTTTGGCATAATTCATTTTAATCCTGCAAAATCCTTAAATCGTGTCAAAACATTATTGGCGCAATTTTATTGGTTATATTGAACAATCAAAACTGTTAGCATGAACCAAACTCCATCGTTAAAAGATCAATCGGCCCTGGTAACAGGCGCCGATAGCGGTATAGGTAAAGGCGTTGCCCTGGCACTGGCGGCCGCGGGTGCCAAAGTAGTAATCAATTATGCGCATAACCAGGCAGCTGCCGAGGAGGTTGTTGCACAAATAACAGCCTCTGGCGGCGAGGCCTTCGCAGTGCAGGCCGACGTAAGCCACGAAGACGAGGTAAAAGCCATGTTTGCTCAAATGTTTGCCCGCTATGGCACCATTGACATATTGGTTAACAATGCCGGCCTGCAAAAAGACTCCAAATTTGTAGATATGACTTTGGCGGATTGGAATACGGTGATCAGCGTTAACCTTACCGGCCAGTTTTTATGTTCGCGCGAAGCCGCCAAAGAATTTATCCGCAGGGGAGTAGTTGAAGAAAGAAGCGTGGCTGCCGGCAAAATCATTTGTATGAGCAGCGTACATGAAGTAATTCCCTGGGCCGGGCATGTTAACTATGCCGCCAGTAAAGGTGGCATCAGTATGTTTATGAAGAGTATAGCCCAGGAGCTTGCGCCTCATAAAATCAGGGTTGTTGGCATCGGGCCGGGCGCTATTCAAACTCCCATTAACAAATCGGCCTGGGATACAACCGAAGCGCTGAACAAATTACTAACCCTGATACCTTATAACCGGATAGGCAAACCTGGCGATATTGGGCAGCTGGCAGCCTGGCTGGCATCAGACCAGGCCGACTATATAACCGGTACCACCATATTTATGGATGGGGGCATGACTTTATACCCCGGATTTGCTGATAATGGTTAACCCAATGTAAATTAAATATAAATATATTGGTTTACACCTTGCTAAATCGATATTAACCTGTTTTTGTGCTGAAGATATTGTAATATGTACACTAAGTAAATTGCGAAAAATTAAATTTTATACGTCAATTTGACTGTTATTATCAAATATTCATAAAAATTAAATTTTATTTGCCAAATTTATAACATTAGCCTATTTTTGTTGTGGATTTAAAATTTAACATAACATGAAAAAGATATTTATTACTACCGCAATAGCCGCTTTATTAAGCGTTAATGTATTCGCTGCCGATGGCGGTAAAAAAGCTGACGGAGGTGCAAACGTATCATACGTAGCACTACATGGTTTTACTGTTGACTTTGCTGATGCAACAGACGTAAACTGGACAGTAACTAAAAATTGCCAAAAAGCATCATTCACTGTTGATGGCGTAAGGAAAACTGCTTTTTACAACCTTAGCGGCGAGTACCTTGGTGTAACTCAACGAGTTGACGTTAAAGCCATCCCTGCTAAAACAATGAAACAAATCAGCAAAGAGTACGCTGGTTACGAAGTTGGCGAAGTAATTGTTTACCAGGCTAACACCGAAGTAAATTCAAACATTGATGCTACTTCATACTTTGTTGATCTTAAAAACGACAAACACGAAGTGCTTGTAAGAATAACCCAACAAGCAAACCTTGAGTTTTTTCAACAAGTAAAGTAATTCTTTAAAAAAATCACAACTATTGCAAGCCATCCTGGTATCCAGGGTGGCTTTTTTGCTTGAATCGATTTAGCAAGGGGGAATCAAATAAATAAAAGCATGCACTTGATGTGTTTCAGTTCAAATAATCATTCGGCTTTTGAACGCTGGCTACGACTCACCCGGTCGAGGCTACGCCCGACCACCCTCTCTCCGGCTGCGCCGCAAAGAGGGTGAAGCTCTTTTTTTATTTTTTTGCCCCTCTATGCGCGAAGCGGAGAGAGGCAGACGGGCGCAGCCTCGTCGGGGTGAGTCGACGCCGATATGCGATATCCGTCATTCCTCCTTCAGAATTTCACGAAATTTTACCACTTATAATGACATCATTGTAAATTATTGATTATCAATATTGTTTTTTTTGTAGAAACGCATAATTGCGTCTCCCGCATGCAAATCACACATGCAAATCGGCCTTGCAATCGCACCTTGCAAGTCCTGAATGTCCTGCGGGAGACGCAATTATGCGTCTCTACAAAAGCCTCATTTGCAGCAATGTCATTTCTGTTTTTTTCAGCCAAAACCTTTTTACAATCTCATTTTTCCCTTCAATATTTCGCAGAATTTTCCATTCGGGCTAAAGGCAGCATTTTGTCCCTGGAAATTTATTGGAGGATTACAGATTTGAAGCCAAAAGTTACCTGTTTAATGCATTTAGATTTAGCTAAACCGATTTATTGGCCTTTCAATTCTTTAAGATATTGTAAAATATACACTAAGTGTATTGCTAAAAATTAAATTTTACACTATAAATCATCTAAAATTATAAAATATTCATAAAAATTAAATTATAATTGCCAAATTTATAATATTATCCTATTTTTGTTATGGATTTAAAATTTAAAACAACATGAAAAAGATATTTTTAACAACCGCAATTGCCGCTTTATTAAGTGTTAATGTATTTGCTGCCGATGGCGGTAAAAAGAATGATGGAGGTACTAACGTATCATACATAGCCTTACATGGTTTCACCGTTGACTTTGCTGATGCAAAAGATGTGAACTGGACTGTAACTAAAAATACCCAGAAAGCAACATTCACTGTTGATGGCGTAAGGAAAACTGCTTTTTATAACCTTAACGGTGAGTACCTTGGTGTAACTCAACGCGTTGACGCTAAAGCCATCCCCGCTAAAACAATGAAACAAATCAGCAAAGATTACGCTGGTTACGACGTTAATGAAGTAATTGTTTACCAGGCTAACACCGATATCAATTCAAACATTGATGCTACTTCATATTTTGTTGATCTTAAGAACGACAAACACGAAGTACTTGTAAGGATAACTCAACAAGCAAACCTTGAGTTTTTTCAACAAGTGAAATAATTCTTCAAAAAATATTTTCATACAAGCCATTCCAATTATCGGGATGGCTTTTTTATTTTATGATAATTGCAATAATTATATTTTATCAAACAACTTGGCTGTTTATGACTTTATAAAGTATTAGTTAATATATTTTATAATTATTATGCCAAAGACCATTATCGTATCTAACCGGCTGCCTGTAAAAATCTCTAAAACCGATAGCGACTATAATTTATCGTCAAGCGAGGGAGGCTTAGCTACCGGCTTAGGTTCAATTTACAAACAAGGTGATAACGTATGGATAGGCTGGCCCGGCGTTGAAATTACAGAACAAGAGGATAAAGATACCGTAACCCAACAGTTAAAAGAGTTAAGCCTGGTACCCGTTTTTCTTGACCAGGAAGAGATCAATCAATATTATGAGGGTTTCTCGAACGAGGTTTTATGGCCCGTTTTTCATTACTACGCATCTACCTATGCCACATACAAACAATCAAACTGGGATTATTATCAGGCAGTTAACAAAAAATTCAGAGATGTAATACTAACTATCGCCGAACCCGGCGATGTTATATGGATACATGACTACCAGTTGCTGTTACTGCCTGCCCTGGTGAGGCAGGAAATACCTGATGTTTCTATCGGATTTTTTCTTCATATTCCATTCCCGTCACATGAGATGTTTAGATTGATTCCCTGGCGATCGGAATTATTGGAAGGAATGCTTGGGGCCGATCTGATCGGCCTGCATACCTTTGATGATGTAAGACATTTTTTGGGTGCTACAACCCGTATTTTGCCCGTAACATCCTCGGCAAATATCATCGCGACCGGCGAAAGATCAATAGTAGTCGAATCGTTTCCCATGGGGATTGACGAGCAAAAATATGCATCGTTACCATTGCAGGACGATGTAAAACACCAGGTAGAACTGATCAAGAATAACTTTAAGGATGGTAAACTGATACTGTCTGTTGACAGGCTTGATTACAGCAAAGGCATATTACAACGGCTTGCGGCATTTGAATTATTGCTGCAATTGTGCCCCGAGTGCATTGAAAATATAGCCCTTTACATGATCGTAGTACCGTCGCGCGATACAGTGCCGCAGTATGCACACCTGCGCGATGAGATTGATAAAAAAGTGGGCAACATCAATTCCATTTACCGTACTATGGATTGGAGTCCTATTCACTATTATTACAGGTCGTTCCCCCTCGAAACGCTCGCAGCCTTATATGCCACTGCCGATGTTTGCCTGGTTACGCCAATGCGCGATGGGATGAATTTGGTAAGTAAAGAATATGTAGCCAGTCGCGTAAATAATGATGGAGTATTGATTATGAGCGAGATGGCTGGCGCATCTAAAGAATTAATAGATGCAATAATTGTAAACCCCAATAATACCGGCGAGGTATGCAGGGCCATATTACAGGCAATTAACATGCCACTTGATGAACAAAAAAAGCGCATGATTCCAATGCGCCAGTTAGTGGCTAAATTTAACATCAGGCATTGGGTTAAAATTTTTATGGACAGGCTTAAGGAGGTAAAACTCATGCAGCGTTCATTGCAAACCAGGCACGTGAGTAACACTACTGAGCAATCCATCATTAACCGCTACAGTAAAACCAAAAAGCGCATAATTTTTTTAGATTATGATGGGACACTGGTTGGATTCAGATCGGACATTGAGCAGGCCAGCCCCGATAAGGAGCTTTATCACATCATTCAAAAACTGACTGAAGATCCTGCCAACCAGGTAGTGCTCATCAGTGGCCGGAAACATGAAAACCTCGACGAGTGGTTTCAGCACACAGATATGTATCTGATAGCCGAGCACGGTTCCTGGTTTAAACAGCCGGGTACTACCTGGCATAAAATAGCCGGCCTATCTGACCAATGGAAGCACGATATATACCCATTATTGGAAACTTATGTAGATCGCACTCCCGGATCATTTATCGAAGAGAAAACATACTCATTGGTATGGCATTATCGCAAAGCCCAGGCAGGTCTGGGCGAGCTAAGGGCAGGGGAGTTGATGAATAACCTCAAGTACCTGGCCAGCGATAAAGGGTTACAGCTATTAGCAGGGGATAAGGTACTGGAAGTGAAGAATATGGATATCAACAAAGGCAAAGCAGCTTTAACCCTGACAGAGGGTAAAGATTATGATTTTGTGATAGCCTTTGGCGACGACTATACCGACGAGGATATTTTTAAAGCCCTGCCAGAAAGTGCCATTACCATTAAGGTGGGCAGTAATCTGTCGGCGGCTAAATTTTACCTGCGCAATCCGCAGGAGGTACGAAAACTGCTCACCAGTTTTACCAAACAATACGTAGGACAAAATTCAGGGATTTTGCAAGATTAATGCAGATGTGCAGATTTCAAATGTGCAGATTTCAGATTTCAAAGCCTGGTAAAACTTCGTTAATGACGAACTTTTACCAGGCATTAATCAAAAAAAAACTGTCAATCCTGCAAAATCCTTAAATCGTGTTAAGGGTGAGAACCTGTCTAAATTTGATTTAGATTATTTATGTATCATATAAAAATCATTGCCGTTGACTTTAGTCAACGGAATAATGACTAAAAGGCGAATGGCTTTAGCCAAATTCCACTGAATATTTTGGCTAAAGCCAGCAACGATACCTTCTTTTACCGTTGACTAAAGTCAACGGCAATAAATAAATCTCGTTTTTAGACAGCTTCTTAAAGGAAGATGGGCCTATCCAACTTAATAGCTATCCTGTAAGCCGCGTTCATTAATCCCACATGGCTGTATGCCTGCGGAAAGTTTCCCCATTGGCTGCCGTCATTTTCATCCACATCCTCGCTGAAAAGCAACAGATGATTAGAGTATTTGAGCAGGTTGCCAAACTCGCGCTGGGCATCATCAATGCGGCCAACACTGGCCAGCGCTTCAACGTACCAGAATGCGCAGATAAGGAAAGTGGTTTTAGGTTTGCCAAAATCATCCTTGTATAAGTACCTGTAAAATAATCCATTAGTTGCCTTTAGCTCATTTTCAAGTGCAATTAAATGATCCTTTGCACGCTGCGATGTTGGATCGAGGTAATTCATCATAATAAGCTGCAAGGTACTGGCATCCAGGTTTGAACTGCCTGCCGAGTTGGTGTATACTTTCCTAATGGGATCATAACAGCTTTCAATATGCGCGGCCGCGCGTTCTTTTAAAGCTATAGCCTTATCAATCAGTTCTTTATTATCTATCGTACGTGCCATTTTTTCGGCAGCTGATGCTCCTGCCCATTGAAACAAATTACTGTAACAGTGAATGTTGGCCATGTTACGGAACTCCCAGATGCCGGCATCTTTCTCGTCAATTGTAAATTCAATCTTATTCAGCAAAAACTCAATCCATCGTACCGAGTCTTTCCTTTCGGAGAAAACAAAGCGATGATCGGTATAAAGCGGTAACATAGAAATCATTACCTGCCCGTAAATGTCGTTCTGTATATGTTCTGATGCCTGGTTGCCAACGCGTACCGGCTGGTTGCCCAGGTAGCCTTCCAAATCGGTTAAAACAATTTCTACCAGATCTTTTTTACCGGTAATGCTATACAGTGGCTGGTAGCGCTCATTTGTTGAAAAAGATATGTCGGTGACGTAACTAAAATATCGCTCCATTTCTTCAAAATGGCCAATGTGGTTAAGTGCGGTTATCACATAGTAGGTATCGCGCAGCCAGCAGTACCTATAATCCCAATTACGGCCACTTCCCGGCGATTCCGGTAAACTGGTAGTGCTGGCTGCAATAATGGCTCCTGTGTCCTCAAACTGGTGTATTTTCAAAGCCAGCCCGGACCGGATTACATATGGTTGAAAATAAGTGGCGATAGAGGAGTGTTTGATCCACGTGCGCCAGTATTGGATAGTTTCGGATAAAAAACGCTCGGCAGTCGTAGTCAGTGGCGCTTCCAATGGTTCGCCATAGGTGAGGGCCAGGTATTTGATTTCGTTAAGCACAAAGGGCTGCCCGTCAAAAACATAGCTGATGGGAATATTGGTGGTTAGCCGGATGTTTTCTTCGCCGCCCAGGTATTGAATGTGATTACTACCGCGGTTTACCCTAAGTTTCACAGCGCCGTATTCAGACACCGGCTCACATTTTACTTTAACCCTCGGCGATCCTTCAATAGCTTCAATTTTCCTGAATAGCATCAAAGGTTTATAATAGCGCTGGTGCTGGTAAAAACGGGGAGCAAAATCGGTTACCCGATACATGCCGCCTGAAGCCGGACTGATTTCGGTTATTAGCACATTGGTATTCTCGAGGTAATACTGATGGGACGTAAATTCTCCTTCAGGTAAAATGGAAAACTCGCCGCCTTTTTTCTTGTCCAGTAAACCACCAAAAATAAAAGTACTGTCAAATCGCGGCCAGCAAAGCCATTCTATATTGGTGTTTTTGTGTATGTGCGCCAAAAAAGCGCAGTTTCCAATTATCCCGGTATCGTAAGTATGTCGTGCCATTAATGTTAGTTTTTAGCCTGGTTCAATTGTTCAACAACATACCTTGTGTAATGTTGGCGTAAAAAGTGGTATAATTTCTGATTAATTTGGATTTGTTAATTAATGTATATTAACTTAGTAGACTTTAATCTACTTAAATTATAATTTAGTCATGAGTTTACGATTAGGCGATAAAGCCCCAAATTTTCAAGCAAAAACCTCGGCAGGAGAAATAGACTTTTACGAATACCTTGGCGATAGCTGGGGAGTATTATTCTCGCACCCAGGCGATTATACACCGGTTTGTACTACCGAACTTGGTAAAACAGCGGCATTAAAAGATGAATTTGCTAAACGCAATGTTAAAGTTTTAGCACTAAGTGTTGATTCGGTTGAATCACATACCGGGTGGATAAACGATATTAATGAGACGCAAGGAGTAGAGGTAAACTTCCCGATTATTGCCGATGAAGACCGTAAAATTTCTGAAGCTTACGATATGATCCACCCCAACGCGTCTGTAAACGCAACGGTGCGCTCGTTGTTTATTATCGGGCCCGATAAAGCCGTAAAGTTAATTATTACTTATCCTGCATCAACCGGGCGTAATTTCCAGGAAATTTTAAGGGTTATTGATTCGTTGCAGTTAACGGCCAATTACGGTGTTGCTACACCAGCCGATTGGAAAGACGGAGAAGACGTTGTTGTGGTACCTGCTACCAAGACAGAAGACATTCCGGCCAAATTTCCAAAGGGTTTTACACTCATAAAACCCTACTTACGCACTACTCCGCAACCAAATAAATAATTTTATTTGGTTTATTAATTATTTTATATATTTGAAAAAGATAGGGTTATCTATTCCGTCTGAACATTAAAACCATTTTATTTTCAGTTTGGCTTTAGTTTTTAATCTCACAACAATTTTTTAATACGATAATTATAATTATGAAAACTGGAAAAGTAAAATGGTTTAACACACAAAAGGGTTACGGCTTTATTGTTACCGAAGATGGTAAAGATCTTTTTGTACACTTTAAGGATGTGCAAGGTGGCGTAAATGCCATTAAAGATAACGATAGCGTTACTTATGAGGTGGAAGAAGGCAGAAAAGGATTACAGGCAGTAAATGTTAAAAAAGCATAAATAACCAAAGTTCTTGATAAAAGACCTCTGCACACACAGGGGTTTTTTTTGTGCTGTTTTTTTGAAATTATATGTATAATTCTGCTACTTTAGCCATCCAATTATTATAATTATGACTGATGTTACCGCCGCTAAGGCCACCAGGAACATGATATTCCTTGTACTTGTTGCTTCCCTGGGTTATTTTGTTGATATCTATGATCTGCTGGTTTTTTCGATAGTACGTATTTCAAGCCTTAAAGATCTGGGATTGAATGAACAGCAAATCACCGATAAAGGTCAATTTATTATCAGCGTGCAAATGTTTGGCTTGTTACTTGGTGGAATCATGTGGGGCATTGTAGGTGATAAACTCGGGCGAATAAAGGTACTTTTTGGTTCTATATTACTTTATTCAATCGCCAATTTTGCCAATGGCCTTGTTCATGATGTAAATACGTATGCTATTGTCCGTTTTATAGCGGGAATTGGCCTTGCCGGTGAATTAGGAGCAGGTATTACACTGGTAAGCGAAACTTTAAGTAAGGAAAACAGGGGATATGGCACCATGATGGTAGCTGTAATAGGTCTTTTTGGCGCAACTGCTGCTTACGCTGTAGCAAAGTTTGGATGGCGTAATGCTTATTTTGTTGGAGGCGGCCTGGGTATTTTACTTTTGCTATTGCGGATAGGCACCTTTGAATCGGGCATGTTTAAAAACGAAAAAAACAGCGGTGCAGCTAAAGGCAACATCCTGATTTTATTGACAAACTGGACGCGGTTTAAAAAGTATCTGTTTTGTATACTTATAGGCGCGCCGTTGTGGTATGTTGTAGGGGTGCTTATTAGTTTTTCGGATAAATTTGGCATTGCTTTAGGTGCTAAAACACTTATTAAACCCGGCGATGGTATTTTTTATAGCTATATAGGCATTGCAGTGGGCGATGTTGTAGCGGGCCTGCTTGCGCAGTTTACAAAATCAAGAAAACTTACCATGGCAACTTTTTTACTGCTGTCGTTAGTGAGTGTTCACTTTTACCTGAGCAGTAAGGGAATTACTCCAGAGAAATTTGCGGTGCTAAGCTTTTTTATGGGATGCACAGTAGGATATTGGGCCACTTTTGTTACGATAGCCTCAGAGCAATTCGGGACAAATATCCGCTCGACAGTTACTACTACCGTACCAAATTTCGTTCGGGGACTGCTAATTCCGATCATAATGGTGTTTAACCTTTTTAAAGTACATTACGGAGATATCACAGCTGGCTATATCATGATGGGGCTACTTACTATTATTTCGTTACTTTCGTTAAGTCAGCTAAAGGAAACTTTTGGTAAGGATTTGGATTATGTAGAGATAAGTTAGGGTTGGTGAATAGTTTATTAAGTTCGATTGGTTGATTAGGTTAGAAACCTTAACTATCGCAACCCGGGTAACTTCTGTTTTTTATATCCGATGCTAACCAATCAACCAATCACTTAATCAACCAAAAAAATTACATTTGCATTAATGATTAGCAAAGAACAAATAGCTGCAGACTACCAACAGATACAGGACGAGATATGTGCGGCGCTTGAACTTACAGATGGCCTTGCCACGTTTGAAGAAGAAAAATGGGAGCGGGAAGGCGGCGGCGGCGGCCGTACGTGTGTTATCCAAAATGGCAATATTTTTGAAAAGGGGGGCGTAAACTTTTCGGCCGTGCATGGCCAGCTACCCGATAGCATGAAAAGAGCTTTACAGGTAGAATCTGATGATTTTTTTGCGACAGGTGTTTCCATCGTAATTCATCCAAATCATCCGATGGTGCCTATCATCCACATGAACATCCGTTACTTTGAAATGCCTTCATCTATGAATGGTAATAACCAACCTATCCGGTGGTTTGGTGGCGGCATCGATCTTACACCACATTATGTGATTGATGATGACGCTAAATTTTTTCATACCAGCTTAAAAGCTGTCTGCGATAATTACTATCATGATTTTTATCACCGGTTTAAACTTTGGGCCGATGATTATTTTTACATCAAACACCGAAACGAAACCAGGGGTATAGGTGGTGTTTTTTATGACAGGCTGACTGCCAATGACGAATTATCGTGGGAGAATATTTTCGATTTTTCGAAAGCGTTAGGTCGTTCTTTTATCCCAACTTATACCGAATTGGTAAACCGTAACCGTAGTAAATCTTTTACCGAACAAGAGCAGTTGTGGCAATACCAGCGCCGCAGCCGCTATGCCGAGTTTAACCTGGTTTATGACGCCGGCACCAAATTTGGCCTGGAAACCAATGGCCGTATCGAATCAATATTAATGAGCCTGCCGCCAACAGCCAAGTGGGTGTATAACTACCAGGCAACGCCGGGCAGCGAGGAAGAAAAAACACTATCTTTATTAAAAAAAGGAATTAACTGGGCTTAATATCATTACCTATGAAAAAGCTTGTACTGCCAATTTTAACAATTTGCTTTTTGTGCTCCTTTGCCGCAATGGATTACCCACTTAAAGGCGTATGGGAATATAGGGGAGGTGTTGTTAACGGCAAAACGGATAGCGCTTCAACCGCTTATACTTTACTGCGCACATATGATAAATTGCATTATAAAGCCGTTTTAAAGGAAAAGGGGGAGAAGGATGTGGTTTACGAAAAAGGAGATTATCAATTGCAGGCCGATACTTGTTTTGAAACACAAACCTACAGCCTGCAATCCTCAGAATTGCTCAATAAAGTAGTGAAATATACTTATACAATTAGTAATGATACACTTAAATTATTCACCGTTTTACCCAACGGTAATAAGATTGAAGATCACTGGGTGAAAATCAAATAAACCAAACCTGCAACGTTAATAAATTAGCTGGTGTGCATAAATTATGCATGCATATTGTTGCCAAAATTGGCACATTAGTCAACTATTTTCTTAACTTCGCAGGTCGTTTAAAAATCAATTTTTAACACGAAAAACAGAGAGAAGGTTCTACAAATAAATAAAAATGGCTGACGATAATTCAAGCAAAGAAGACAGAATAATTTCGATAAATATTGATGAGGAAATGCGATCTGCGTACATTGATTATTCAATGTCGGTGATTGTTTCCAGGGCGCTGCCCGATGTTCGCGACGGACTGAAACCCGTACACAGGCGTGTGTTATTTGGCATGCTTGATTTGGGCTTAAATAATAACAAGCCCTACAAAAAATCGGCCCGTATAGTGGGCGAGGTGATGGGTAAATATCACCCACATGGTGATAAATCTGTTTACGATACCATGGTACGTATGGCCCAGGAGTGGAGCCTGCGTTACTTACTGGTAGAAGGACAAGGTAACTACGGCTCGATAGATGGCGACGAACCTGCAGCAATGCGTTATACCGAGGCCCGCTTACAAAAGCTTGCTGAAGAGATGCTGGCCGACATTAACAAGGATACCATAGATTTTCAATTAAACTTCGACGACTCGTTACAGGAACCAACCGTTTTACCTGCTAAATTCCCTAACCTTTTGGTTAACGGAGCTTCGGGTATAGCGGTGGGTATGGCCACCAATATGGCACCCCATAATTTATCGGAGGTTATTGATGCCACCATGGCATTAATTGATAACCGCCAGATAGAGGTTACCGAGCTAATGAAATACGTAAAAGGCCCCGATTTCCCTACAGGCGGTATCATTTATGGTTTTGAAGGTCCGCGTGAGGCATTAGAGACAGGCCGGGGCAGGATTGTTATCCGCTCGCGTGCCGAGATTGAGACCCACGGAAACGACAGGGAACGCATTATTGTTACCGAAGTACCTTACCAGGTAAACAAAGCGTTGATGATTGAGCGCACCGCCGAACTGGTGAACGATAAAAAACTGGAAGGCATTTCTGCCATCCGCGATGAATCGAGCAGGGAGGGTATCCGCATAGTTTATGAGATAAAACGCGAAGCTAATGCAGCTATCGTACTAAATAACCTATTCAAATACACCGCGTTACAAACATCATTTAGTGTAAACAACATCGCACTGGTTAATGGCCGCCCGATGATGCTGAACCTGAAGGACCTGATTCACCACTTTGTGGAGCACAGGCACGAGGTTGTTATCCGCCGTACCAAATTTGAACTTGCAGAAGCCGAAAAACGCGCCCATATTTTAGAGGGTTTATTGATCGCCTTAGATCATTTAGATGAAGTTATCCGACTGATCCGTGCATCGCAAACGCCTGATGAAGCAAGAGAAGGCTTAATGGCCCAGTTTGGATTAAGTGATATCCAGGCGCGTGCCATATTGGATATGACGCTTCGCCGGTTAACGGGACTTGAGCGTGATAAGATCAAAGATGAATATGCAGCCTTAATGAAACTGATTGAGCACTTGAAATCTATCCTGGCCGATGAAGGTTTAAGGATGCAGATCATTAAAGATGAACTCTTAGAGATCAAAGATAAATATGGCGATGAGCGCCGTACCGAAATGGTGCACTCATCTGCCGAGATGCAGACTGAAGACTTTATTGAGGATGAAGATGTGGTTATTACCATATCGCGCGAAGGTTACATTAAACGTACGCCTTTAACCGAGTATCGCCGCCAGGGCAGGGGTGGTAAAGGTTCTATCGGCAGTAACAGCCGCGATGCTGATTTTATCGAGCATCTGCTTGTTGCATCCAATCACAACTACATGCTGTTCTTTACCGAATCGGGTCAGTGTTACTGGTTACGTGTATTTGAAATCCCCGAAGGAACGCGTACTTCAAAAGGACGTGCTATACAAAATATCATCAATATCCCTAAGGAGGAAAACATTAAAGCATACATCAAGCTGATTAGCCTTAAGGATAAAGAATACCTGGAGAACAACTTTATTATCATGTGTACCAAAAAAGGTACCATTAAGAAAACTTCTTTAGAAGCATACTCACGTCCGCGTGCTAATGGTATCAACGCTATTAACATTAACGAAGGCGACTCACTATTAGAAGCAACCTTGACAACCGGCAGCAGCGAAATTGTTATGGCGCTTAAATCGGGTAGGGCTATCCGCTTCAACGAGTCGACAGTTAGACCAATGGGTCGTACCGCAACAGGTGTTCGTGGTATTACTTTGGATGACGAAACAGATGAGGTTGTTGGTATGATCAGTATCAACGACAGTGAAACAACTGTGTTGGTAGTGTCAGAAAAGGGTTACGGTAAACGGACCGATATTGACGACTACAGGGTAACTAACCGCGGTGGTAAGGGTGTAAAAACTTTAAATATTACCGAAAAAACCGGAAACCTTGTTGCCATAAAAGGTGTTACAGATAAAGAAGATTTGATGATCATCAACAAATCGGGAATTATTATCCGTATAGCCGTAAGTGAACTGCGCACAATGGGCAGGGCTACACAAGGTGTACGTTTGATAACCCTGAAAGGTAACGACGAGATTGCTTCGGTTGCTAAAATTGAGCACGACGAGGATGAAGAGAAAGAAATTGATGAAAATGCAGAAGCAGGTGCAGCCGATGAAAACGAGGCAACCGAAAACAGCGAAGAATCAAAAACTGACGAACCACCAACTGAATAACAAATATGCAGTGCCGTAAAATTGTTTTATCGGTTTTAATACCATTCATGACTACAAATTTTGCCTTTGCTCAGTCCGAAGCGCTGAAAGTTGTAGTTAATAATCTGGCTTTTTACAAGCAAAACAAAGACCTGAAATACCTGCGGGCGGCCAAAAAATCGGCCGACAGCCTGGTGGTTACCAAATCAGATTCAGCAGATTTAGCCAAAAACACCTACCGGGCATTGATTAACGCAAGTATTTTATTTATCGATTCTGCAAATACACTTGGGCAGCCTGCCACGTTATTGGTACAGACATCAGATCTTACAGACAAGCTTTCGGCCAAAAGCAAGATATACAACTATCAGCCCGAAATGGATTATGTAAAGCGGTGCCTGGCTAATACATATATCAGGAAAGGTTTTGAATTTGTAAATAATTCTGACTTCGCTAATGGGCGGCAATCATTTGAAAATGCCAAAAAATATGCGCCCAATTTTAAGCAAATCAATGATTACATCGCATATGCAAATAACAAGATGGGGAATTTGGTAGATGCTGCTAAGTATTACAGTAATTTATTAGCGGTAGATAGCACCCGTACCGAGTATATTGAAACGGCATCAAGTATTTATAAATCATTGGGCGATACAGCAAAAGCGCTTCAAATACTCAAAAAAGGGCGAAAACTTGTACCTAATGACAGGTTTTTATTGCTGGATGAAGCCAATATCTACAACAATTTAAAGGATTATAAATCATTAGAGCCATTAATTGCGCAACTACTTGATATTAATTCAAATAACGCCGATATTGCATTTGTAGCCGCTAACTGCTACGATCATCTGAACAAATACGACCAGGCTGAATCGCTTTATTTACATACTATTGAGTTAAATGGTTCGGCTTATGACCCGGCACTTAACCTGGGGTTATTGTACTTAAAGGAAAGCGCTTTGGCAAAGCAGGAGGGGGAGAGTGACAGGAATATTGGTATGGCTATTCAATGGCTCGAAAAAGCCAACGAAATATCGCCGGGCAATGTGAAAGGTTTACAGGCTTTGCAAATTGTATATGCTAAAACCAATAACAAAGATCAACTTGACAAAATAAACAATAAATTAAAACAGCTAACTAACTAATAAAACATGAAAATCAAACTTTTGATGGCGGGCCTGCTGGGCTTAGTTTCCGCAACAACGTTTGCGCAAAAAGGCGAATTGAACACTGCCAAATCAGAATATGAAAAGTATGAAGGTTTAAGGGGCACACCCTTGGCTAAAGCAAGTTTAACTACTGCACGCACTTCTATCGACAAGGCAGCCGCTAATGAAAAAACAGCGACATTGCCACTTACTTACGCATTAAAAGGTGTAATTTACTCTACCTATGCTAACTTGGATTCAGTAGCAACTACTTCGTTACCGTTGTTTACAACTGCCGAAGAAGCGTTAAAAAAAGCTAAAGAGTTGGATACTAAAGGCGAAAATAAACAACTTATTGACGCTGGTAACTTAAATCTGGCCCAATACCAGCTTACAAAAGGCGTTGCCGAATATGGAAGCGGCAAATATGATCTTGCTTATAAATCATTTGATTATTATCGTACTATATTGCCCGAAGATACCAATGCTATTTATTACACTGGTTTATCGGCGGCAAATTCAAAAAATTATCCTGCAGCCATATCAAACTACACTAAACTTGTAACTACCAAGTTTTCAAAAGTACAAGGTGTATATCTTGATCTGTCGTCTGTTTACCTGTTAAATGCGGATACAGCTAATGCACTAAAAACGGTTAGCGAAGGCGTAGCTAAATATCCTAATAATGCCGAACTACGCAAAAGAGAAATTGAGATAAGCCTGCAAACTGGCAAAGAGAAAGAAGTTTTGGATAAAATACAAAGCGCGTTAACAGCCGATCCTAAAAACAAAACTTTATATTATTATGCTGGTTTAACATATTCACAGACCGCAGAAGCAACTACAAAAGAACAAGCCAAAGCAAAAGACGCTGCTACAAAAGCCAAATTACAGGCAAGCAAAGTTGAAAACTATAATAAAGCGGCAGAAATGTACAAAAAGGCATTAGAGATAGATCCTAACTATTTTGAAGCCAATCTGAATTTAGGTTACGTTATCATTAATCCTGCTATCGATGATTATAATGCTGCCAATAAATTGCCGGCCAACAAACAAAAAGAATACGATGTAGCTATAGCGAAAGCAAAAGCTCAGTTTGAAGCGGCAAAACCATACTTATTAAAAGCTGCAGATTTAAATCCAAAATCTATTGATGCATTAACAAACTTGCGTACTTATTACCTGGGAGTAAAAGACGAAGCAAATGCAGCCAAACTAAAGGCACAGATAGAGGCATTACCAAAGCAATAAAATATATTGAAAAGGAGAGGCTTTCATTGCAAAGCCTTTCTCCTTAGTATATTTATTTAACATAATGTTAATTATGTAATATCGCCTTGATGACCGATAAATAAAGTTCCATTTTATACGTTGAATCGCAGCACTTGATTCTCTTTACTATTTTGTTCAACTTTACAGCGCATGACAGTTACCACCTACGGACTACAGCATATTAAGAAAGAGATTCAGCATTTGCCACATGAGCAGTTATCTGAATTATTGCTTCGCCTGTCGCGTTATAAAAAAGAGAATAAAGAATTATTGGCTTATTTATTGTTTGAAGCCTATGACGAGGCTGCGTTTATAGAAAAAGTCAAAGCCGAGGCGGGGTTTATGTTTAGCCAATTGCCGGCATTAAGTTATAATGCCGCCAAAGGCATGCGCAAAATACTGCGGCTCCTAAACAAGTACACTAAGTTTACAGGATCAAAAACAGCAGAAATAGAGTTTTTGCTAAATTTCTGCAGCAATTACCTGGAGTATGCCGACAGGCGGACCTCCTACAAACCAATCCGCCTGATATTAACCCGGCAGGTTGAAAAGGTAAAAACGCTAATAACTAAACTACATGAAGACCTTCAATACGATTTTGCCGATAACTACAATGCATTAATTGCCGATGCTGAAAAAAAATTAAACTGGTTTAAAAAGAGTGATTACCTGTTGTAACATATGTACACTAAGATAATCTAACGTATATAAATTCTATTAACAGTGGCCAACAAAGAAGCAGCATTCAAGGAAATTTATGCAGCTAATTCTAAAAAGATTTTCCATTTGTGCTATGGTTATACCGGCGACGATGACGCCGCGAACGACTTGCTACAGGAAACTTTTTTAAAAGTATGGCAAAACCTGGATAAATTTCGTAACCAGGCCATGATCTCTACCTGGATCTATCGTATTGCAGTAAACACCTGCTTAACCTACCTGCGATCAGAGAAGCGACAGGCAAAAGACGAACTTACCGAACAAATAGCCGAAACAAAACGAGAGGAATTTTCTGAAAAGAATGAGCAGGTTGCTTTACTGTATAAATGCATATCAAAACTGGAAGAATCGGAAAGAATTATTATAACACTGGTGCTTGATGAAGTGCCGTACCCCGAAATAGCAGATGTTTCGGGCATATCAGAGGGGAATTTGAGGGTGAAAATTTATCGTATTAAACAGAAGCTAACAGAATTATATAACCAGTATGAAAGACTTTGATCATTTGATGTCGGTTTGGCAGGGACAGCCAAAGCAAGATCAGCTTTCAGTGGATGATGTGCTGAAGCAGGTAAAGAAGGGAATTCGCGGCATAACCAACAAGTTGTATTGGACAATTGTGGCCATGGTAGCCGTTACTGTATTCGCGGCCATTGTTGCATTTTTCCTGGCGTTCAAGTCAGGGGTTACAACGGCGGGTATTTTAATAGTATTGCTTACCATGCTGATGTATTTGGCGCTTACCGTAAGGCACTATCACATTTTAAGCAAGCGCGACGCAACCATTAACCCGGCCGAATATTTGGATAGCCTAAAAGAGTATCAAAAAACACGATCGAAAATTACAGGTTGGTTTTATTACATCTACATACTGTTAATCAGCGCCGGGCTGGCACTGTACTTTATTGAGGTGCTGGAAAACTCTTCCCTGGCATTTAAAATTGGCACTTACAGCTCTATCACCATCTGGTTTCTGTTTACCACTTTTTATTTAAAGCCGAGGATGTTTAAAAACGAGGAAGAAAAACTTAACCTGATGATAGATAGACTGGTTCGGTTAAAAGAACAGTTTAATTAAAGATCATTGAACCAGGCTTCGTAACGTGTATTTTTCAAAAAACTGGTCATAATCCCGGCCTGACGCAAAACTTACGAAGTTTTTAAAACTTCATAAGTTTTGCGTTACCACCGATCATTATTTATTCCCCCTATTAATCAACAATTGCATCACCTGTTCCCGCAACTGCCTGCTGATAGGTACATGGTGTGTTCCTACTTCCAGCATATTACCATCAATTGAGGTTACCTTATCGTATGCCACAAAGTACGATTTATGAGTTTGTAAAAACTTACGTTGCGGTAGCCTTTCGCCAAAAGCTTTTAATGTGCTGTGGGTTATGATCTTTTTGTTGACCGTTTGTATCACCACATAGTTCTCCATGCCCTGCACAAACAACACCTCATCAAAAACAACTTTTTCCAACTTGCCTTCGCTCTTTACAAACATATATCCCATTTCAGTACCACTACTCCCCTTTTGATCAAAATAATCTTTGGCCTTAAAGGCAGCTTTCATAAATCGCTCAAACGAGATAGGTTTTAATAGATAATCCAGCACATCAAGGTCAAAACCATCTGTGGCATATTCCTTAAAGGCCGTGGTAAATATTACTTTTGGCGGGTTTTGCAACGACTTAATAAATTCAACCCCTGTTAAATGCGGCATCCGGATGTCTAGAAACAACAGATCTACGGGCTGTTGTTTCAATACTTCGTTCAGTTCCATAGCATCCTCGCACTGGGCTTTTAAATCAAAAAAACTGGTCTTTTCCACATAACCTTGCAAGCCTTTGCGGGCAAAAGGTTCATCATCGGTTATTATACAAGTTATCAAGCTCATAAGTTAAAATTCTATCATCAACTCTGCCGAAAAACGATTTCCTTCACGGCCAACAGCTAACCTGTGTTTATCCGGATACAACAACTGTAAACGGCGGCGTAAATTCTCTAACCCAATACCTGTATAGTTTTCGTTAATCTGTATTTGTGCCGGTACATCGTTAACTGTAGCAAAAATAAAGTCGCCGTCGTTAATATTTGCACTAATGCTGATTTCAAAATTGCCACCCGCATATTTGAAAGCATTTTCGACCAATGGTAGTAGTAGTAATGGGTAAATTGGTTGGTCTGTTAACCTTTCATCAAAACAAACGTTCAGTTTCAATTTACTGCTGGCCCTTATTTGCTGAAAGCGGATGTAGTTTTGCAGGTATTCCAATTCGTGGCTTATAGGTACCTGTTGCTGCTGATCGTAAAGTTGATATCTTAACAAACTGGAAAGCAATTCTGTACTTTGCTTAGCCGCCGGCACATCCTCATCCATCTGAAAATAAATGGTGTTTAAAGCATTAAACAAAAAGTGCGGATGATATTGGGCTTTCAAAAACTTAAGTTCGGTTTCTAACTGATCGTTAGTCAACTTTTCCAACTGTACCTTGTTGGCAATGTAGGCCTTTAACCATGTACTGCTGCGTGCTATCCCATAATAAATAATGGCATATAAGGTTGGTATCATGGTGAGGTCTGCAAGATCGCCCCAGGAAAGGCCATCATCGGTTAATGCCGCCATAGGAGTAAATATCAGGTTTACCAAAGCCAGGTTAGCAAGTACCAGTACAACTAGTTCCCGTACTACCCCCTGGTAGTTAAATTGCCGGGGCCAGCGCATGTCATAAAACCGGAAGAGCCGCTCAAAAAGATATATACCTAAATAACCCACCAACACACTACAGCTCATCTCAAGGATATTTAAACCCCAGTCTCTCTTCCAAAACATTTCGTTATGCTCAGTGTCATGCAGTAGCCTGACGGTAAAATATACCATCAACCCATACAACGCGGGAAAAATATATTTCTTAAAAAAATTCATTTGGAAAGTCAGGAGTTAATACAAATGCCCTATTTCGACGTTCGTTAAGTTATGTATAATTGTTTTAATTATGCAATACACATTGGCCGATAAACATCCAACATCATATTATTATAAAGTCGATTCAATAATCCGATCCTGAATAATCGGTAATTCTTGCTTTTCGTCTTGAATCTTAATTCCTGGTTTTTGACTCTTCTTCTCCAAGGGTTTCATTCCAAATAAAAACCGTGTTAAAGCATAAGGGCGTACCAGTAAATGATAAATAAGCACTGTTACAAAAAAGGTAATACCAACCGTATAAATATATTTAGACAGGATACTTTCATTACGTGTTTGTACAATATAATAAACAACTAAAACTATTACAGTTTGATGCAGGATATAAAACGGGTAAACAGCCTGGTTAAGATAATTTAGCGCCTTGTGTGTACCATTAAGATACTGCTTGCCATAACCAACCAACGCCAATACCCATCCCCAGGCAATAATGGGCCTTAAGGCCGTAAAAGCGTAGCTAAATAGTATATTTTGAAAAGGCCACCGTGCTTCACCGGGTTCAATACCGTTCCAACGCATGCATTCCCATAACATTAGGCTTAAAAAACCGATGGTTAAGGCAAAGCGGCGGTTGCGCTTCAGGCTATCCATCAGTTTGGGTTGTACGATGCATATAAAGCCGGCCAGTACAAAAAACAGCCAGTAAACAAAGTAACAGCCATCATGTACAAGGTCATTGGTTTCGGGCAATTGCCAGCTTAACAGGGTAAACCAAATAACGCCTGGCAGCATTAACATATATACCCATTTCCCTTTAGCCAGCAGTGTAAGTTTCTGTTTGAAGCCATCGCTTTTGGACGATGCCATCCAGGCGAATAATGGCGCAAATATTAAATCATAGATAAGCAGGTAAGCAATAAACCACAAGTGGTGCCAGCTGAAGCTGCCTTTGGGATAAGGTACAAAATTAAATACACTTGTATAAAACTGGCCAAAACTGCCACGATAGCCATTTGCAAGCCGTTCCATATAAATTTGCGGCGGCACTATAATAAACATGCCAACCAGCAACGGAACAAACAGCCTGCGGAAACGTAAGCCGATGAAGTTTAAAGCAGATCGCCGCTGCATCATGTAGTAACTCACGGTACCAGAAATAAAAAAGAGCAGCGGCATGCGAAAAAGATGCAAAAAGTGATTTGATTCCATCATCAGGTTGCTGGTTTGGGCGTTTTTGATATGCCAGCTATCCTCGGCCACGTAAGGCATGGCCGAATGAAAAAATAGTACACCAAGAATTGAGATGATCCTTAACCAATCGAGGTATGTTTGGCGTTGTGTGGTTTCCATAATCGTTTTGTTTTTTTATCAAAAGAAACAAAACCGGCATAATCAATATAAATACTTTGACCAACGGTTAAAAACCTTTGACCAACGGCAACTGAGAGCAAGTTTGAGATGTACGATATCAGATATCAGACGCCTTGCTTATGTTGTTTCGAACGTTACTGCAACACCAAAAAACGAAAACTGCCCGAGTCGACTAACATTTTTATTGGTACTCCCTTGCTAAACTCGGCCCTTATAATCGCGGTTTTACGAGGACCAACACGGGTATTGCTGTTGTGTGTATGAAATACATAGTATAAATTGCCGTTTGCATCCTGCAGAAAATCACCATGGCCGGTACCGTTGGCGCCCGTATTTTTCCGGCTGATGAGCGGGCTATCCTGCATTTTTGTCCACGGCCCATAAGGCGACGTTGATGCTGCGTAGCCCACCGCATAATCTTTACTACGAAAATCATTAGCGGTATAAAACAGGTAGTACAGACCGGCATGTTTTAATACGGTAGGCCCTTCTGACACAGGCCATTTGGATAAGTCGGTGTTCTCCCATGGCAGCTCTGCATGCAGGCATTCTTTTACAGTTGCTAAATCAAGGTCAGAAAGATCGGGTTTTAAACGGGCAACAAAAATACGGTTACCATCTTGCAAACGCACGTAGTACAGGTACAGGTTTCCATCGGTATCCTCGAAAACAAAGGGGTCTATTTGTTTACCACTACCAGAAACCTTTTTTTTGTTCTTTTGCACAAATGGACCAAGCGGACTATCACTCGTGGCAATGGCTATCTGCTCATCAGCTGTGTAAGCCATATAATATTTACCCCGATATTTAAAAATCTGCGGCGCCCAAAATCCCTGTGTTCCAAAACTATCTCCTTTCAGTAATGCATGCCCACCTCTATTCCCTATCGGCCCTATCCAATGATGTAAATCAGTTGAGCGGTATACCAAAAATCCATCTTTGCTACCTGTACCGTATAAATAATAAACGCCTTTTTCCATAAAGATGGTCGGATCGGCCATTAAAACGGTATCGCCAGGCACGGACATCACTGGTAATGCCGATACAGGTATAGCTATGGCGAAGGAAAAAACGCATAATACTACTCTAAAAAAAACTTTCATATTAAAAATCTACAGGTGTAAATATCGAAAATTTCGTCGGTGCAATTCTTGGCATACCTGGCCGTCAAATATTGTTTGTATTACTTATTGGCTGTATTATCTGCACCAAACCATTGTTTAAATACTTTTGTCACCGCCCCTGCAATAACGGCGTTTCCCCAATCCGAAGGATGTAAGCCATCGTAAGTTAACCCGATGGCCTCCTTAGGATAAGGATATTCGTCGGTAACAGCATCAAAAGATATTTTCGTAAATTCCGGGTAAACGTAATTTTCGTAAGCACCAGATGCTGGGTTTTTAAGGCGTTTAAATTTAACCAGGTCCTCTATTGCCAGCCGGCGGTCATGGTAAAGGTCAACCACAGGGATTTGTTCCCAACGGCCAATGGAATCTATAGCATTCACAACCATTTCCAACGACTGACCGTTCTTAGTGCGATAGCTGCCAAAGGCATTATTTCGCTGATTATTAATATACACAAAGTCGACTCTTTGCATCGGAGTTATCAGCAGAATTTTGGCAACAGGATTTAAGCTGCGCAGCTTATTGATAATAATGCGGAACGAGCCATAAACGGTAGTATTGCCATTACCGGCTTTATAATCGCCCATGCTGCCAACAGACCTCCCCTGCCACCAGTCGTTAGTTCCCAAAAAAACAGTGTAAATATCCGCGACCGGGATTCCGAGGCTATCTATGTTTTTTGCGATACCGCCCGATGTCCAGCCATTAAACCCCTTATTAATATAATGCAAACCATTGCACTGCTTCGTTACACGGGTTAGATATCCCATAGTAACCCGGTTACCCGTTTCGTCAAGGTGATCGTTTAGGTAAGTGATTGAATCACCTATGGCCACCCAGGTCAATTCCTTAGATTTGTAAGCGCTCAGGGCCACGAATATGGGTACCAACAATAGCAGTAGTCTTATTTGTTTCATCATGGTGGAAATAATTACAGGTTTACCGGAAGTACAGGCGCTAAATTAACCGGATTTTTTTACAAACTGTCCTTAACTGTATCTTCTCTTTCTTTAGTAACCTACCCTTTCAAAAACGGATTAAAATTCCTCGTGCCAATATCCATTCCTGCAGCGCGGCAAACGGTTTTATCGCCAAATTTAAAGTTGATATTATCCATAGCCTGGTATAAGCGAATACGTTCCTCGTTATCCTCAAACAGGTTAATCTGGTAGCGGCCGCTGGCCAGGTTACTCAACCTTACTCCTATCAACCTGATGGGGCGGTGCTGGTTCCATGCTTTTTTTAGCAGGTTTTTAACTCCTGGCAGCAAAATGTGTTCGGCAGCCGTAAGGGCTATCTTTTGCTGCTGCGTGTGGGTTTCAAAGTTGGCGTACCTGATTTTGATAGCCAGGCATGATGCCAGTTTATTTTCCCGCCGCAGTTTTGACGATAGTTCTTCAGTCATCGAAATAAGGATGGTTTCAATGGTGCGATGATCGTTTACATTGATATCGAAAGTGTGCTCCGTCGATATAGATTTACGGTCGGAATGCGGGATGATTTCGCAACGATCTATTCCATGCGCCCTCTCCCAAAGAAAAATCCCAGCCTTGCCGAAAACGGTTTCCAGAAACCTAAGATTGGTACGTTGCAGGTCGCCAATTTTCTCTATTCCATATTGATAAAGCTTTTGGGCAGTACTTTCGCCAAGGCCGGGAATTCTGCTGATTGATAAAGGTGCCAGGAATTGGAGTTCTTCGCCGTGTTTAATAAACAGCTGGCCGTTAGGCTTAGCCGCATTGGTAGCCATTTTAGCCACCGTTTTGCCCGATGCCATCCCAAATGAAATAGGTAAGCCCGTTTCTTTAATAACCCGTTGCCTAAGGTTTGATGCAACCTGGTAGCAATCATAAAATCTATCCATACCGGTAAGATCGATATAAAACTCATCAACCGACGATTTCTGGAATAGCGGTACCGAGTCCTGGATGATATCCGTAACCTCCCTGGATGCTTCAGAATAGCGGCCATGGGAACCCCGAACTATTGTAGCATGAGGGCAAAGCTTCATGGCCTGTTTCATCGGCATGGCCGAGTGGATTCCAAATTTACGGGCCTCATAACTACAGGAGGCCACTACCCCCCTATCTGCCGAGCCACCAATAAGTACCGGAATACCAATAAGCGCCGGGTTAAACTTACGCTCAACCGAAACAAAAAAGGAATCGAGATCGATGTGTACGATATATCGTTTTTGATCCATGAAACAAATTTGCTAATTAATTTGGTATCTTGCTAATTATATTAGTATTTTTGATTGAGAGAAATTTAAAATATGAGGATGTACGAAGATCACTTAATGCTGCTTTCGCCGCCGGAAATAATCAGAACCGAAATTGCCCGCTATAAAAAGGCATCTGCAAAGCTTATTGGAGATTATCAAAGCATGAACTCGCCTGCTCATATTTCTATCCAGCATAAGGAACGCCAGAAACCGTTCACGACCGATAGAAGCATTGAATTTTTAGAAACAGAATTGACAAGCTTGCCGCCGGTATTGCTGCATATTGATGGTTTTGGAAACTTCCCATACCTGCACGGTAAATTCACCATATATGCCAATATACGGTCGACACCTGCGGTTGACGATTGGTTTAACCAGTTAAAGAAAAAACTAAAAATAAAAAAGGCGCTTACGCCGCATATAACTATCACCAGGAATATACCAGAAAAGGATTTCAACAAGTTATGGCCTCATTTAAGGCATAAAAAGCTGGTAGAGCCTTTCTGGATAAATGCGCTTACCGTAGTTAAGCGCGATACGTTTGATCCATATGCCAAATGGGAGTTTTTTAAAGCCTTTGAATTTAAAAATCAGCAAGGCTTTATTGGTACAGAAAACATTGAAGGCGGCCGGATTGAGATGGTCGGCCAGGATCAAACCAGTTTATTTGAAACAATTTAATCAGCAATTATATGAATTCGCCATTTTTTCACTTCGTATTGTCCTTGCCAGATCATGTTAATACCGAGATTGTTAAATTGAAAAACGAAGCCCGGCGGGTAATCGGCGATTACCCCGGCATGGGGTCGAAGCCTCATATCACTACCAACAATTATCCAAAGCACCCCATCCATGTGCATGACCATGGCTTTTCGATGTTTGAGCGCAGGTTGACGGCTTTACCGGCAGCTGTTTTTGAAATAGATGGCTTTGATTGCTTTAACGAAAATAACGGCTATAACAAAACCATTTACGCAAAGCTGAAGATAAGCGACCATAATACCTACTGGCTTAAATTATTGTGGGATATAGTAGGCAAAGGCAGTGGAACACCGCACATTACCATAGCACGCGGACTTACCCCCGAACAGTTTAATTTACTTTGGCCCTATTTTCAAAGGAAAGAGTTGAAAAAGAGGTTTGTGGTATCAAAATTCACCATTTTAAAAAATCTGGTTAACTCCGGCACGTCTGTTTATCGCGAATTTGAGTTTAAAGGTTCGGCCGATTCATTAAACAGTGTTTACCAGGAATATTTAATGCGGCATGTAAAAAACACAGCTGCTGTTAATAAACAAACCAGTCTTTTTTAACTTGAATATGGCCCTTAAATATTATCTGACAGTATTGTCTCCGCCAGATCGTATTGATCAAAAGATAAATGCTTTTAAAAAAGCGTGTTTTAACCGCATTGGTAATTTCCAGGGGATGAATTCGCGTGCACATATTACTTTAGATGTCATTAGGGATGAGGTTGAACCCGGGGCGCAAAAGCCCAAAGTTATCGGTCCTTTTTATGATATGGTCGATTTTATAATAAGGCGAACGATAGCTGTACACAACATCAGGGTAACAGGATTTAACTTTTTTTCGCACGGTCCGGCTTTCCGTACTATTTATGCGGAAATAGAACTGGATAAAGAAACATCCGACTGGTTTACCGTCATTAAGGATTTGCTGATGATAAAAAAGCTCCATCCACACATTACCATTGCGCGTAAAATACCGATAGAGGCATTTAATACCTTATGGCCGCATTTTGTGAAAATTAATTACAGAGACGAGTTTTTAGCCGATGGTATAACCGTGCTGGAAAAAGAGGCCGACACCAAATTTGACAGCTATAAGATTTATAAAAAAATCCCTTTCGACAGAAAGCTGGCTGTGGCATAAAAACTTGATATTGAATAAAAAACCTAAACCTTAAAATAAAATTCGTTGGCTTTAAACCTATTACCTTTTCAAAAATTATTACTTAACTCTAAAAATTTCACAATGAAAAAAATTTACTTGTCGGCTATTTTAGCTACCGGCATTGCGCTTTCTGCAAGTGCCCAAAAATTAGAAAAACCAGAGATCGATAAGATCAAAGGCGACACCACATGGAAAACATCCGATGAACGAATTTACACACAATTGGGCTTTGCTACGGGCAGACTATTATACGTTTACGCGGAAAAAATAGGAACCAGTTACGTGCTGTGCTTCAGGATAGATAATATGAACGGTCCTCGGGTTTGGTCTATCGGTCCGGCCAACATTACCAATATCAAGTTTACTGATAACAGCGTACTGGATTTAAAACCTGATGTAGGCGGCGACGCCCATGTAACTTACGGCTCGCAGGCCGACCGGATTATTAACCTGGTATATTATAAACTGGAGAAAGATGATATCGAAACGTTGAAAACAAAATCAGTTTCAATTATCCGGATCGCGACTGATGGTGCCGCTAACTTCGATTACGAGATTAAACCCAAAAACGCTGATCTGATTAAGAAAGATCTTGAATTGATATTAACAAAGTAAAAAATAAAGAGGCGGTGATTTTAACCGCCTTTGCTATTTCTACCCATCAAAAAACACTGTAAATTTTAAAAACACGCGGTTCACGAACATTCAAGGCCAACAAAGCGCTGGCGTTTATGGCCGATGTAACCAGGAACGGGCAACAAACAATAATCTATTCCTTTAACTATCAGCGGGTAAGCCTTTTTTAACAATTTATTAACCTGATAAGCATCCTTTTTCTATATTTGCCCCGGGGTAAGTCTTTTACGGCCAGCTCCTCTTGAACTCCCCCAGGGTGGGAACGCAGCAAGGGTAGAGAGTTGAGCGGCGCGATAAAAGTAGCTTACCCTTTTTTATGCCTATATTTTTCCTGCCAAAAGCGGGTTCTTTTTTTATTGTGAACCAAGCGACGGTAATCAAGTTTCCTCCCAGACTACAGCCGTTTGCCCCCCTTATAATTAAAAATCATAACGGAGAGAAGCCAGGTAACAAATACCCCAAAAAATGCGCACAAGGCTTCGTAGCATAAAAAAATTAAATATTATTGCAAGATAATTGTCTGCATAAACATGTACGGAACCTTATTGGCATTACACTCCCTCACCCGCTGGCTGGTATTGATAACCCTCCTGTTCGCTATCTTTCGTTCGTACCATGGCTGGTTATCAGGAAGTCCTTATTTGAAATTCGATAACATTGTAAGGCATACTACAGCCACCATAGCACATCTTCAATTAATACTGGGCGTCTGGCTATACTTCATCAGCCCTATTGTCGCTTATTTCTTACATCACTTCGCCACCGCAGTACATGAACGTGCAATCCGTTTTTTTGGCATGGAACACGTTACCATGATGCTGATAGGGATAACCCTTATTACTCTGGGCTCTGTCAAAAGCAAACGACAAACCAATGACCTGAAAAAATTTAAAACAATGGCGATTTGGTTAACCGTAGCCCTGCTGGTAATACTAAGTTCGGTGCCATGGTCGTTTTCACCGCTCATCAGCCGGCCAAATTTCCGGTCATTCTAAAAAATAGTCAACGGCTAAAGGTACCCATTGGATTCTTGTTTTTTTGGGCGCGCGGCAAGAACGTTAATTTTTTGTTGGTATTTTGAATCGTCCTAATATCAGGCGGCAGTACAAAAAAAGACACGGCTCACCGCCCATATCCCTACTTTTACCGGTAAGCGCCCCGGGTTTACCTTTTTTCCTTTGCTACCATTTAGTCATCCCTCTACATTTGTTTAAAATGGTTTTAGGTGTTAATCGTCTATACTAATATGGAAAATAATTATTTCATGCTGAGCCCGGTGCCTGCTCCCCCAGACAAAGAACAGGAACTTGCCATCCTGTTTCTCGATATCCGGAATTTCACCGGCTTATTGGAAGCCCAGTCTGGTAAAACCGTCATTCAAATTGTACGCCGTTTGTTCACCGCGTTTAATCAAATCATTAAGAAATTCGAAGGCAAGGTGGTAGAGATCGCCGGAGACAGTATGTATGCTGTGTTTGGTTTACAAACCGGGTTAAAAGAATCCGTGAACAATGCCTACCAGGCTGCTAAAGTGATGTTCCAAACGGTTGGCCTGTATAACGAAGCTTATGACGAACCTTATTATGGAGGCCCGCTCGAGATTGGTGTCGGTTTGCACGCTGGTAATGTTTTCGTTGGCCAGTTTGGATTGGATAACGCTCCGCAACTATCAGTAATGGGCCTCCCTGTCAACATTGCATCCAGGCTACAAGCCAAAACTAAAGAGTTGGATAACGATATGATCATTTCAGAGCATGCATATCAATTGTTGGCAGATGACGGGGCTATCGCCCATTATCAAACTGTACAGCTACAAGGGATCAGCCAGGGGCAACAGGTCCGGCTGGCAGGAAGGCCATACAGCAATCGCACCCAACCAAACCTGGACTATTTAATGGCTATTTCTGGTTAACATATAAGTGCAGCGGTTCCTCCTGAACATTTTACTTATTTAATCAAAATTGGCACTTGTGCAGATCGATTCACAATTGTCTCTCAAAAACTGCCTATCTTAGCAGCATGCTCGATATACTCATTATAGGTGGCGGCCCCATAGGTTTGGCTTGCGGACTGGCAGCCCAAAAAGCAGGTTTAAGTTTTGTAATTGTGGAAAAAGGCTGCCTGGTAAACTCGTTATATAATTATCCCTCTACTATGACCTTCTTCTCAACTTCAGAGAAATTGGAGATTGGCGGCGTACCTTTTGTAACCGTTCATAACAAACCCACCCGTAACGATGCACTGGAATATTACCGCAGGGTTGCCCTGTCAAACAACCTTCCGCTCCATTTATTTGAGGAGGTAACCAACGTAAAGGCCGATGATGATGGCTATACTATAACAACCAATAAAACAACTTACCGGGCAAAAAAGGTGATACTATCTACCGGCTTTTATGACATAGCGGTTAATTTAAATATCCCCGGCGAAGATCTGCCCAAAGTAAAACACTATTACCAGGATCCGCATTATTATACCTCGCAAAAAGTGGTGGTGGTTGGTTCCAGCAATTCGGCCATTGATGTTGCTCTGGAAACCTATCGTAAGGGCGCCGATGTCACCCTTGTGGTGCGTGGGCCTGAGATTAGCAGCAGGGTTAAATACTGGGTACGGCCGGATATCATTAACCGGATAAAAGAAGGCAGTATAAAGGCTTATTTCAACTCCAATCTTGAAGCCATCCGCGAGCATCAGGTTGATATCAAAACACCTGATGGATTGATTACCATTCCTAACGATTTTGTAATGGCGATGACAGGCTATAAACCCAATTTCGATTTTCTGAAAAAACTGGGCATTATCCTGTCCGAAGATAAATTTATTCCCCAATACAATCCGGAAACGATGGAAACCAACCTGCCCGGTTTATACCTTGCGGGCGTAGTTTGCGGAGGATTGGATACCCACCTTTGGTTTATTGAAAACTCGCGGGTGCATGCCGATATGATTATGAATGATATAGTTGCAAAAAGGCAATAGATCAATAGCATAAAATTCAACTGATGAACATCTCCGGCCCTATCTGCATCCTGTTTATCAGGCCGGAGATTTGTTCATAGGCTTTTCCTGGATTCCTCCCATAGAGAGCATCCTTCAGATGCCAACTACTTCTTCCCTATTGCATATTGAATCCCGCCCAGCAAATGCTTCAGGTATAACGGATCGGCATATGACTCGTCGGTGTGCCCAAGCTCAGTATAAAAGGCCCTGCCGCCATCAAAGCTGTGATACCAGGCCATAGGATGGTTAACGCCGTTTTCGCCGCCTGTGTAGCTTTTTTCATCTATCTTGATCAATACATGCAGGTCATCGGCAATCCATTTGTAATTATACCATTCGTCCCAGCGTTTCCAGTCTTCGGGCAGGTGTTTGGTGGCAATAAAATCATGGTCGACAATATGTAAAACCGCTTCCTGCTGTTTAGGGTGACTTTTAAAATAAGCGCCAACCAGCTTGCCATACCAGGCCCAATCATATTCGGTATCGGTGGCCGCATGTACCCCAACAAAGCCGCCACCGGCTTTAATATACTGTTCAAAGGCTGTTTGCTGCGCATCGTTCAAAACATCACCCGTAGTACTTAAAAATATTACAGCCGCATATTGCTTTAAGTTGGCGGCAGTAAACTTTTCGGCATTGGTTGTGCTATCTACAGTAAAGCCATTTTCGGCCCCCAGCTTCATAATAGCCGGTACGCCAACCGCTATAGAATTGTGATGAAACCCGGCTGTTTTGCAAAATACCAGCACTTTGGTTTTGGCGGCTGCATTGATGATAGCCAAGCCCGTTAGCAGGCAAATGATGATTAATTTTTTCATAATTGATATTTCAAAAGGTTAGTTTGGAAATGTAATTCCGTTATGCAATTTAGTATTAATGTTTCACGTCGCAAGGTTTAGTTTTGAAAGCTGCAAATCATCGACCACAATTCTCGCGGCAACTTTATCGGGCAAAACGCATCTGAGTTGGGTTAACATAACTTAACACATTTTAGCTATTTTATTTATAAGCATTTGATAGTTAATTGTTTGTAATTTATCATGATTAACACTAATCTGATATATCAGGCAATTTAAGTGCATCCAAATATTTGTACCTGTTGTTGGCCAAAACAAGTTACCGAAGCAACCTGGATTTTTTGGCCAGGATGAGGCAATAAACATAAGGTATCGTTTTAGTTAATATTAAATAACAGCTTATCGCCGCTAATTATTCAGATGCGGTTGCCCTGACACTTTTATGTAAAAATTTTGCTTCCTGAATGTAAATTCCAACTATATCACATTAAATCTTTTATTTAGCGGGTACATGTATGTTAGCTTAACCATAATACGTTACCGCAAGCTGTTTATACCATTCGCATTACTCGCCATGGCTATCCACCGGCTGCCCTTGCTGCTGCAAAAAGGCTGCACATTTTACAAGCTGCTGGGCTCGGGCAAAAACGGAACTTTTGATTTACAACCCGACTGGCAGCAGTGGGGCTTATTAGCCTGCTGGGAAAGCCGTGAAGATTTTGACAGGTTTTATAACCGGTCGTTTGTATCGGGCTGGTGGAAAATATTTGGCCATGAAGGTTATACCGTACTATGCCAGCCCCTGCAAAGCCATGGTAAGTGGAGTGGCAAAGAACCCTTTGGCAATCCCGAAGCCACAAATTATACCGGCCCCGTGGCTGTGCTAACACGGGCCACCATCCGCATAAGCAGGCTTAAGAATTTCTGGAGTCATGTGGATGAGGTGGCTGGTCTAATGACATCGGCCCCTGGTTATGTTACCTCGTTTGGTGTTGGCGAAGCGCCCGTTTATCGGCAGGCAACATTTTCTGTTTGGAAAAGCATTGATGATGTAAAAAACTTTGCCTACAAAAGCCGGGAGCACGCCGAGGTAATAAAACTTACCCGCAGCGAGAACTGGTACAGCGAAGAGTTATTTGCTCGCTTCCGGCTGGTTGCCAGCTTTGGTTCGCTGGACGGTAAAGACCCTTTAAATGATTTATTGAAAAATTAAAATATGAGAATTATTGCAGAACTACCGCACCCCGATTTTAAAGTTACTATCATGAATATGAACCAAAAGTTTATTGTAAAGATAGAACAGGGTACCCTGGAGCAAAGTTTTAAAGTTGCCGAAATGGATTTAACCGATGGCGTTAACAGTGTTTTTGAATTGCTTGATGAGGAGTTTTTAACCAAAGTTGGCGCCCGGTTTATAGAGATGCGTACTGATTTTAAAGATGCATATTACCGCTACAATTTCTAACTATTATAAAATTTCATGCTGACATGCCTTTGTCATTAAGGCCTGATAAATTTGTAATATAACTAAAATACTATCAATGAAAGATAATCCTTTAGCCCGGTTGCGAATGTATAACCAGTACATTAGCAGCCCCGTTTTTAGCAAGCCGGAGGATGTTGTCAAAAACATGGTGGCCATGCAGGCCCAGGATTACGCAGGGGCCAAATGGGCCATTGGGATACGTATGACCTCGGCAAAAGAAAGTATTGTTGAACAAGCTATCACCGATGGCCGCATATTGCGCACCCACCTGCTAAGGCCTACCTGGCACTTTGTTGCGCCCGCCGATATCCGTTGGATGCTGGCGCTTACCGCACCCCGTATACATGCCATTAACGCAGGGATGTATAAAAAATTCGAACTGGATAGTATTGTATTTAATAAAGCCAACGAGGTATTTATACAAGCCATGCAAGGCAATAAACAACTCACCCGGGCAGAATTAACCGACGTGCTAACCAGAAATCATATTCCAACCGACGACTTACGCTTTACCCTTTTACTGATGCATGCCGAACTTGACGGCGTTATTTGCAGTGGTGGCCGCATTGGTAAACAATTTACATACGCGCTGCTTGATGACCGGGTGCCGGCAACCCCATTGCTAACCCACGACGAAGCGCTAACTAAACTGGCAACGGGCTTTTTTAATACGCGGGGGCCAGCTACCGTACACGATTTTGCCAACTGGTCGGGGCTTACTATTGCAGACGCCGGTACCGGTCTTGAACATATAAAAGGGCACCTAATAAGCGAAGTAATTGACGGAAAGACATATTGGATGCCCCATCATACAACAACTGCTCCAACTAAAAACAAAGCTTACTTGTTGCCTGCTTATGATGAATTTGCCATAGCCTATAAAGATCGCGACGCGTTGGTTGCGCCCAAATACAGGGAGCAGGCCAGGTATGTAATTTTCGATCCGGTGATTGTGATAGATAACCAGGTTGTTGGCAACTGGAAGCGGGCAATTAAAACAAACACTGTTGATATTAATTATAACCTGTTTGGCAAACTTAATAAAGTTCAAACAACAAGATTGGCTACTGCTGCCAACATATACAAAAAGTTTATTTTATAACTCATCGGCTAAACCTGGCAAAAGACTTTAGACCTGGGTGTTTTTGAGTTCTTTGAGAACGCGGTTGGGAAAATTGTCCATGTACTAACGAAATTCATCCATGTTACAGCTTTGCTGCTGTGTGCACTTTTGTATTGTCAATAACGACAAACAAAAACATACTACAATGGCACGTTTAAAAGCATTAAATCCTGACGAAGCTACAGGCAAAACAAAAGAATTATTTTCTGCAATACAAAGTAAATTGGGTGTTGTACCCAACATGATGCGCACCATGGGCAATTCATCGGCCTTGTTAGAAGGTTACCTGAACTTTAGCGGGGCACTGGCACATGGCAAGCTTGGAGCAAAAACCGGTGAGCTGCTGGCTATGGCCGTATCCGAAAAAAACAATTGTGATTACTGTTTATCTGCACATACCTATATAGGCGAAAAGCTGGCACATATTGACGCTGCAACTTTAACAGATGCCCGTAACGCGAATAGCCATGATGCCAAAACAGCTGCAGCTTTGCAATTTGCAACCATCTTAACAGCAAAACAAGGACTGGTAAATGATGCCGATGTTGAAGCGGTAAAAGCGGCTGGCTTTACCGACGGCGAGATAGGCGAAATTGTTGGCCATGTGGCACTAAATGTTCTGACCAACTATTTTAATAATACTGCCAAAACCGACATTGATTTCCCCGTGGTAAACGCTTATAATTCTGTTGAAGCCTTGTAAAAAGAATCAAGAGTCAAGAGTCAAGAATCAAGAATTAAGACAGGTATTTTTTCAGCATAATTAAAAAGAATTAAATGCCGGCGATCAATAATTAGGACAGGTGCAGTTTTTTCATCTTGATTCTTGATTCTTGATTCTCGCCTCTCTTTCACTACTTTTATCAAGTTTAAAACAACGTCATCATGGAAAACAAACGCTATCCCCTCCCTCCTTTTAACATGGAAACAGCACAGCAGAAAGTGCAGGCTGCCGAGGATGCCTGGAATACCCGCGACCCTGAAAAGGTGAGCCTTGCCTATACCATTGATACTGAATGGCGCAACCGCACCGATTTTATAAATGGCCGCGAAGAAGTTAAACAGTTTTTAACGCAGAAATGGGAGAAAGAACTGGATTATAAATTAAAGAAAGAACTTTGGGGTTTCCGCGAAAACCGTATGGCTGTAAGGTTTGAGTACGAATGGCACGACCACACCGGCCAGTGGTATCGTAGCTACGGAAACGAGCTTTGGGAGTTTGACGAGAATGGCTACATGCAAAAGCGTTTTGCCAGCATTAACGATATGCCTATTGCCGAAACCGATAGGAAACTATATTAAGAACACATTATGAATTACGCGCAAATTGCTTTTACCGATGCCGTAAAGGAATTCCAGGAACGTTATGGTAGCCGTGCCGGTTATGCACGGCAGCAGGAATTTAAATACACTGATGGTTTTACCGAAGCCGAAGAGGATTTTATAAGCCAGCAGGATAATTTTTACCTATCCACTATTAGCGAAAGTGGTTACCCTTATATACAGTTTCGCGGTGGTCCTAAAGGTTTTTTGAAGGTGTTGGATCATGAAACCCTGGGCTTTATTGATTTTGGAGGCAATAAGCAATACATATCCGCAGGTAATTTGGCTACCCACAATAAGGTAGCTTTATTCCTGTTAGATCAGGCCGCAAAAGCCCGGCTTAAGATTTTTGCAGAAGCAAGTATTTTAGATATCGATAATAACGCCGAATTGTATGATAAGCTAAACCTGCCGGATTATAAATTTAAGCCCGAAAGAATTATCCTGTTAAAGGTGACAGCCTACGATTGGAACTGCCCGCAACATATTACCCCAAGGTATACCCTTGAGGAGATTCAACATGAGTTTGCGGCCCAACACGAATACATCAATAAATTGAGAGCCGAAAACCACGCTCTTAAAGCACAGTTAGCATCAAAATAAATGACCGACAACCAAAATACTTTTACCCTGGTTGATCCGTTAACCGGGAACCTTGCCTTTAAACTTTTTTTATTTGAGGATAACAGCTATTTCGACCATTTACAGCGCAATAATTATTTTTCGGTTATCTGGGTAAAAGAAGGATCGGGCAGGTTAAAATCTGATTTTTCGGAATATAGCTTTGAAAAGGACAACCTGCTTGCGTTTACGCCCTATCAGCCCTTTATGCTTTCTACAGCGCAAGCTATTAACGGCGTAGCTATTCAGTTTCACCCCGATTTTTTTTGTATCCATAAGCATCATAAAGAGGTATCGTGCAGTGGTATTTTGTTTGACAATATTTACCATCCGCCATATATAAAAATCGACGCCACCAGTGCGGCTACTTTTGATATGGTGATAAACCAGGTAAAAGCCGAAATGCAAAATAAGGGGATGGCCCAATTCGATATCCTGGTATCGTATCTGAAAATTTTCTTGATCACGGCCTCCCGTCTAAAATCCGAACAGCAGGTGTTGGACAGGGATCCCGACAAAATAAATAAAGAACCGCTTGTTTTGCAAAGCCTTCAGGATGCCATCGAAATGCATTACAAAACCAAGCACAGCGCGAGCGATTATGCCGATATGCTCAACATTTCGGCAAAAGCGCTGGCCCGCATCACCAAAAGCCATTTTAATAAAACCATCAGTAACCTGATTGCCGAACGCATTATCATCGAGGCCAAACGCGAGTTGTATTTAACCAATAAGCCCGTAAAAGAAATAGCATGGGAACTGGGATATGAAGACGAATATTATTTCAGCCGGTTTTTTAAAACCAATGCCGATGTATCGCCACAAATGTACCGGGATACAGTAGGATTTGGCAGGGCAAGTGACAATCAGCTGGTAAATTAAAAACTAATCCATTTATATTTGGTTTGATTTTTAAAACATCAACTACCATGCCCGAACTACCCGATCTGCAGGCTTTCAGCCACAACCTTGATAAAAAACTTAGTGGTAAAACCGTTAAGAATGTTGTTATAGTTAATGCCAAAAAGCTTAATGTAACCCATCAACAGTTAAAAGAAACCCTTGAAGGCCAAAAGCTGGATAAGGTGTACCGCGAGGGCAAAGAGCTTTATTTAAAATTCGGCAAAGGTGATATACTTGCCCTGCACCTGATGCTGCACGGCAAGTTGTTTTTGTTTGATGGAAAAAACGAAAATAAATATCCCATCATCGAATTACATTTTACCGATGGTACCGGCCTGGTGCTAACTGACTTCCAGGGAATCGCCAATCCAACCTTAAACCCTGAAGAAAAAGAATCGCCGGATGCCATGGCAATTAATGCCGATTTTTTGAAAACACGGTTAGTTAAAACCAAAACCAACATAAAAACTGTTCTATTAGATCAAAAGATCATCCGGGGTATAGGCAATGCCTACGCCGACGAAATATTGTGGCATGCGGGCATCTCCCCTTTTTCGGTAAGCAACAAAATACCCGAAGCCAGGCTTAATGATCTTACTGATTCAATTCATCGTGTTTTAAAAGATGCTGAAAAGGCGATCCTTAAATCAAATCCGGACATCATTAACGGTGAGGTTCGCGATTTTATGCTGATCCATAACTCAAAGAAAACCCACAGTCCAAAAGGCGCAGAAATCAAAGTAAAAGAAGGCTCAAGGAAAACTTATTATACAGATGAGCAGGAGTTATTTGAGTAGCTTGCGGGCTGTATACAGAATCGCGGCCTATGTTGTCTACTTGTATAGTTCAATATTGCTTATGAACAAATTGCATTATTTTTTAACCATTTTATAATGCCTCATCCCAGCTTCTTCAAACTCTGACCCCGACTGCACAAAACCAAACCTGGTATATAGTGATACTGCCTGTACCTGCGCGTGCAGGTAAATGTAATCTGCGTCGGCCGGCAAGGCCTCCAGCGCCGCTTTTACAAGGGTCTGGCCAATACCCAGCCCCCGGAATTTTTGTAGTACAGCAAATCGTTCCAATTTATAGCCTTTTTCGGTTTTCCTAAAGCGGCAGGCACCGGCCGGTTCTCCATTCACTGTTGCCAAAAAATGTGTGGATTCCTCATCAAATTCAGCCTCAAGCTCGGGGGGGCAATCCTGGCCAATAACAAATACTTCATATCTAATGGCCGATGCCTTATCCAGTTCTGTTTGTTCAATTACTTTTTTTACTTCGATTTTTGATGGCATTGATGTAATGTGGGCTTGCTTTAAGGTGCTCTAATTTGCTATTATGGTTTTCAGCGGCCGCGTCAATCGAATGGGTGCAGGTGATGTCATCTTCCAATTCGGCAAGGTCAGATAGCTGTACATAAAACTTATGCAACTGATCAAGCTCCATCTCATTTAAGTCTTCGATATCAACCATCCGGTTACTTGCTCCCTGGTGCGAGGCCAGCAGTTCGTTCAATTTTAAATGTATGGCTTTTGAATCTTTATTTTGTGATTTCTGGATCAAAAAAACCATTAAAAAAGTAACTATTGTTGTACCGGTATTAATAATAAGCTGCCAGGTATTGGAGTACTGAAAAATGGGCCCAGTTACTCCCCATATGATGATGATAGATACCGCGCCTATAAAGGCGGCCGAACTACCGGTAGCATTAGTTGCCCAATTGGCAAACCTTTCAAACAGATTTTTTTTCTTTTTTTTAATCTTAACCATTTTGCAGATGTTGTTTAGTAACCATTTTGACTAAACAACAAAGCGCCGGTACATTTGTTGCACCGGCGCTTTAGTAGTTTTAAAATGATTATTATAATTTGTTGGTGGCATCGATACAATTAAGATCTTCGAAAGCCGCCGCAAGTCTTTTAACAAAATTTTCTTCGCCTTTACGTAACCATACGCGCGGATCATAATATTTTTTGTTTGGAGAATCTTCGCCATCAGGGCTGCCAATTTGCGATTGCAGATATCCTTCTTTTGATTTATAGTAATCTTTAATACCTTCCCAGTATGCCCATTGCATATCGGTATCAATATTCATTTTAACAGCACCATATGAAATAGCCTCGCGGATTTCTTCCTGGCTTGAACCAGAACCGCCGTGGAATACAAAGTTGATAGGTTTTTCTTCGGTTAAGTTGAATTTTTGTTTTACATACTCTTGTGAGTTATGCAAAATAACCGGCTGCAATTTAACGTTGCCTGGTTTGTACACACCATGTACGTTACCAAAAGCAGCTGCCACTGTAAAACGTGGGCTCACTTTTAATAAATGCTCATATGAGTAAGAAACCTCTTCTGGCTGGGTATATAAACGCGAACTGTCAACATCAGAGTTGTCAACGCCGTCTTCTTCGCCACCGGTAACACCTAATTCAATTTCAAGTGTCATGCCCATTTTGGCCATACGCTCCAGGTATTTAGCAGATATCTCGATATTTTCTTCGATAGGTTCTTCAGAAAGATCAAGCATGTGCGATGAAAAAAGTGGCTTGCCTGTTTCGGCAAAAAACTTCTCGCCATAATCTAACAGGCCGTCAATCCATGGTAATAATTTTTTTGCGGCATGGTCGGTATGCAAAATTACGGCAACACCGTAATGTTCGGCCAGCAAGTGAACATGCTTTGCAGCTGATACACCACCTAAAATACAGGCTTGCAGTTTTGAATTATCTAATGATTTGCCGGCGTAAAATTGCGCACCGCCATTTGAAAGCTGAATAATAACCGGGGAATTTACCAGCTTAGCTGTTTCCATAACTGCGTTAATAGTATTGGTACCTATAACGTTTACCGCCGGCAAAGCAAACTGATGCTTTTTAGCTGCTTCAAACAGTTCCTGCACCTGATCGCCGTGCAGAACACCTTTATAATTTTTTAAATCCATGAGCTTTTATTTGGGCCTCGAAGTTATAAAATTTCTTTGTTTTTGATAAGAAATGTTACTATTAATAGTTGAATATTAACATTTTGTTCAGTTAAATAAGCAAAGTATATTAAAACGATAGTTTTAAGGGGATAAAAAGTAACAAAAGGGCAAAATTCAATTAAATCTTATGCTTTTTTTATCATTTTCATAATATTTGGTTAATCTTAAAGGCAGGCGGCTAATCAATTTACATAGTCAGTACCCGCATCCAGGTCGCTAAAATCATGATTATAAGGCATTGGCCCATCATATTGGATGAGCCCGAACACCTGCTGGCTAACCACGCGCTGCAGGCAAATGTCTATAAGAGTAGTTGAATTGGGCTGTATAACTTTTTTCAAAAATTCATCCGCGGCATTTATTTCAAATGGCACATATTTAATAAATCCATTATCCGGCCGCGGATTTACAATGAGGCCCAACTTTTTTGCTCCCGGTAATGCCGGCCGTAATTCTTTCCCATCATATTTAATACCTGCACAACCATTCATCACATCATGATTAACAAAATACGTTACTGTTTGCGGCGATATACTATTTCGCTGTCTGTCGGCAAAAAAGCCCTCGGGCAGATGATTGGGATCTGCATTGTCGCCGGCGGTAAAAATAAGGTCATAATCTGTTACCGGATAATCCTCCGAGTCATGAATCCTGAAAATTACCATCGAAAACCTATCGTGAATAAAATACCTGTCATGCAGGAAAAAGCCCTCAGATACTTTCTCCACCTGCTCCACTGCCTGAACTTCATCTGTTTGGGCAGCAAATGCATCAATAAGCGTATCATAATCATTTATGTTATTAACCTTAATACAATCCAATATCGCTTCAATCAATGCAGCACTTTCTGCGGAATCATCTTTCCCGTCTTCTTTGGGGCTGGCCATAATTCCCATGGTGGTGCCCGAGTGAGCTTTCCATTTAACCACCCTGAAGGCTGTTTTAGGGGCAGTATCAAACTCCACTGTCATCGCCTCTGGTGTATCTTTACCATCGGTATTAACAACCGGCCCTTGCTTTACACTCACATAAGTAGCATTTAAATTAGCCGCGGCCGATCTTACCACCCCATCGGAACCCAGTTCGCCGGTGTACGAATTAAGGTTATCATAAAATGCGCGGTCGATAGACTGTCCTATTATACTAAACGGAAAAATACCATTTTCGCCAATCTCCCCTCCTTTTCCTTTTATCCATTTTTCATTCAAGTCCCATGATTTATCGCTGCCAAGTTCAAGCCAGTTAAGCACGCCTTGTCCCGGCTCCACTTTCTCAAACCACGATTTTAACCGGCTTATTTTACTTTTTCCTAATTGTGCTAAAGCCGAGCCAAAGTTGGCTGGCGCCAGCATAATCAAATGGCTCATAGGGCAAACAGGCGCACCTGGTTTATTATAATAAAAATCAAACCATTCCCTTACCACAGGGCCGCCGGTAGAATGGGTTATACAAACAAAACGGTTATTTGCAAGTATCTCGGCCGATAACTGCTCCCGAACTGCATGTTCAAAAGCCCTGGAAATATCATGCAACTGTACTTCATCATGAAAGCTGACGTATTGCCCAAGGTAAATATCCTTAACTGTTACTGTCGGGGCAATGCTTGAAGCTTCATTCATTAAACGCAGGGGTAATTCGCCGTAGGTGTTAAGGTTGGTAACACTCCAGCCGTGAACAAACACAAGTACAAGGTTATCGGATTTCATAGGGTTAAAATTTAGGTAATTAAAAATATAATGTTACAAATTAAAAACGATAATGTTTAATTTAAACGCCTTATTTTTAACTAAATACAATTTCAAGCCGCGGCAAAAATACATTTTAGTGGTTCAAAGCCCGACAGCGCCCTCCGTCAGCTCTTTATCATTAAACCGTGTTATATACCTGGTTACAAGAGGAAAGTTAACGTGTGGCAATTTTTATAAACTTATTACCAATCCATATTTAAACAGTTTATAATTTTTTTCGTTTCTTTGTAGTCAATTGAAAGAGTTAGACATAGATATGGCGTGGTTTAAACGAGAGTTGAAAGGGATAATTACGACTACTGAGGAAAAGAAGGAAACCCCTGATGGTATCTGGAATAAGTGCCCTAATTGTAAGAAACCTTTACACTATTCTGAGCAGGTTGAAAATCAATATGTTTGCCATTACTGTGGCTTTCACCTGCGTATAGGTTCAAAAGAGTATTTTTCTGTTTTGTTTGATAATAACGAGTTTACAGAATTATTTGCCGATTTAACATCAGGCGATCCGTTGCATTTTGAAGACACCAAAAAATATACCGACAGGTTAACAGAAACCCAGGCAAAAACCGGCTTGAAGGATGCTATCCGTGCAGCTGTTGGCAAAATTGACGGACAAGACATTGTGATTGCCTGTATGGATTTTAATTTTATCGGCGGTTCTATGGGTTCGGTAGTAGGCGAAAAAATTGCCCGCTCGATAGATCACAGCATAGCCAACAAAATCCCTTTCCTGATGATATCCAAATCTGGTGGTGCAAGGATGATGGAAGCCGCATTTTCATTAATGCAAATGGCCAAAACATCGGCTAAGCTGGCTTTATTATCGCAGGCTAAAATACCTTATATATCTTTATTAACCGACCCTACAACAGGCGGCGTTACGGCGTCATATGCTATGCTGGGCGATATAAACATTGCCGAGCCTGGTTCATTGATTGGCTTTGCCGGCCCAAGGGTTATTAAAGAAACTATCAAAAAAGACTTGCCAAAAGGATTCCAGACCGCAGAGTTTGTTCAGGAACACGGTTTCCTTGATTTTATAGTTGACCGCAGAGAGATGAAAGAGAAACTGGCGTCGTTTTTAAAGATGATGAAAAACTGAGTTTCTTTAATTCGATATAAAAACAAAGGCTGCCCGTTTTGGGTGGCCTTTGTTTTTATATCGAAAATCATTTTGTTATACAGCCCGATAGTGCACCGGCCCCCGGTATATCACGATCGGGAAGATCGGCAAAGCTGCCGTCTTCATGCAAAACTTTCAGATTTTTTCTGTTTGGGCCATTCCTTTCAAGCGTATGATTACCCGTCGTCATATCCGCATTAACGTTAGTGCCCCTTATCCACACGTCGTTCCCCTGGTTTTGGTTTAGTTCTCCATACTTTCTCATGATTTTATCCTCCTCTATATTTTAGGTTAAAATATTAATTCTACAAAACATCAATAGATACTTGGTTTATAGCTGTGCATTCAATTGATGGTAAGCCCGGGCATCCTGATTATGTGTGGGATTTTAGGTCGTTGTCATAAACCTTGTATATTATATCAACTCATTATTATTCTTTTTAGTATTCCGAAAAGCATGCGGAGAGGTAATTGCTGTCATGGTTGTGCAGACTGCTTATGACCGTTCTTTTAACAATGTTATTTCTTTTTATAGGGTCACGAAATTTTCAAGTTAGGATGGCAAAGGGGTTATCCGGTTATTGGAAGAAATGATAACAAAGAAGAGGCAGGCCGGTACGGATAGCCCCTTCTTATTTTCAAGCAGTGAGTTCTATAATGATTTAATTATCAAGCTTATATACCTTCGGTACCCGGCTCATGCCCTACCATGCGGCCTGTTGTCCGGCCCTGAGGGCGACTTGCAAAATCTGTTTTAGCAGGTCCCACTGATGGAAACTCCTTTTTATTTGGCGGGGTTACGTCGGTTTGTTCGCTATAAGATGTATCGGCGCTTCTATCAGGCTGGTCAACTTCGGCCTGGGAATGGCTGCCAACGCCTTCTGTTCTTGTTTTACGTTCTTCGGGCGTTTCGTTTGGATACTCGCCGCTTACATCAAACTCTTCGTCCAAATCATCGCCATCATCTTCCAAATCACGGTTCGCGTTATAGGCATCGCCGTTGTTCGCAGAAACCGAACGGGCATTTTGATAATTGCTATCCTGGTTTTCCCAGGTTTCATTATGCATACTCATAGGTTTTAATTTTAGTTACTAATTAGTAAACCCATTAAAATACTATATTGTTTTCTAATTAAGAAAATAACTTTCGGCATCGATGTGCAGATTAACTTCGTTGAGGGCTTCGCCGTGTCAGATGTGCAGATGAAGGATTTGTAGCATTAAAAAAATACTGAAAGAGCATTACGTTATTGAGTATCCATCAGGTAAAACCTGAAAAAAATCGTTATGACATGCGACGGATATAGTTAAACGAATGTTCCAACCTATCGTCATTGCGAGTATCCATCAGGATGATCCTGAAAAAAATGGGGATGACGTGTAACGAAATATAGTTAAATCAATGTCCAAAACTACCGTCATTGCGAGGCAAGAAGCAATCCCAAACTATATGGGACTTACATGTCGGGGATTGCTTCGTGCCTCGCAATGACGGATATTTGATATTGACAATCAGTGACTTATAAACACGTCATTATAACGTACGAAGCAATCCCCAACTATGTGGGAGTTAGCATATAGAGGATTGCTTCGTACCTCGCAATGACGGTAGTTTGATATTGATGGTCAATAACTTACAAACACTTTATTGTAAGCGTAGCGCGGCAATCGCGGACTGTTCAAAGCGGATATACGTAGTTGGCGATTGCTTCGTCCCCCGCAATAACACACTAATCAGCAATTTACGCGCTCACCAAACAAAGTTCCTTTACCTTGGCTACCGTGAAATCAACTTCGTCTTTGGTGTTGTATTTGGAGAAAGAGAATCTTACCGATGGTCTGGATGAGCTTGCACCTATCGAGGTAAGTACATGCGAGCCAATATCGGTGCCCGAGCTGCAGGCGCTGCCACCTGATGCTGATATGCCACTGATATCTAAATTAAATAACAGCATATCGGCCATTTCCATTTCCGGGAAAGCAACGTTGAGTACAGTGTATAAACTTTTTTCAGGATCGGTTTCGCCGTTGAAATTTACGCCGGGAATTTCGCTGGTTAATTTACCCAGCATGTATGATTTTAGGCCCTGTATATGAGCCTCGTGTTGCTCCATTTCGGCATAAGCCAACTCCAAAGCTTTTGCCAGGCCAACAATTCCGTAAATATTTTCGGTACCGCCACGCATGTTGCGCTCCTGCGAGCCGCCATATATTAAAGGCTTTATTTTAATGCGGTGGTTAATGTGTAAAAATCCAACACCTTTAGGCCCATGCAGTTTATGACCGGCGCAAACCAAAAAATGAGTTTTAAGCTTGCTCAGGTCATGCTGGTAGTGTCCCATGGTTTGTACCGTATCGCAATGATAAATGGCGTTATAAGCCTCGCAAAGGTCGCCAATGCGGTTCATATCCGATAAGGTGCCAATCTCGTTGTTAGCGTGCATAATAGATACAAAACTCCTGGCATTGTCTTTTAGTAAAGTTTCCAGGTGATCGTAATCTACATTGCCTTTACTATCAATATTAACAAAACTTAATTTGATGGTACCCGATTTTTCCATAGCCTCCAGCGTATGTAATACGGCATGGTGCTCAATGTGGCTGGTTATGGCATGGGTAATACCATGATCAATTATGCCGCAGCGGATAGCGGTATTATCGGCTTCGGTACCGCTTGATGTAAAAAATATCTCGGCAGGCGAAGTATGCAGCAACCCGGCTATGGTTTTGCGCGATTTTTCGATTAACGTGCGTGCCTCCCTGCCGTGTGAATGGATTGACGATGGGTTCCCATAATGGTTTTCCATCACTTTATACATTTCTTTTAAAACTTCAGGGTCAAGCGGCGTAGTAGCAGCATTATCAAAATAAACACGCATCGTTATAGTAATTATTGATTTATTGAATTACTGAATTATTGAATTAAACAGATCCTTCGATCAACAATTCATTAATCCGATAATGCAACAAATGGGTCAGTTAACTTGTAAAAACTCTTTATTAAATTAAGACTTAATGATTGGAATTAACACACATCGTTATCGTAATCAATGAATTAAACTGATTCTTCAATCAATAATTCAGTAATTCAATAACTCAATTATTAATTCAAACTTAATGATTCGGTTAATGCCTAACTCAATAATTCATTAAATCAATAATCCAAAAATTAATTCAAAATCTCTTTAATATCAGCGATTATCTTATTTGCCAGCCCGTTTGCAACCGTTTCTGAATTGCCCTCGGAGTAAATACGGATAATCGGTTCAGTATTTGAACGACGCAAATGTACCCATTCTTTATCAAATTCTATTTTCAAACCGTCAATTGTTGAGTGCGGTTGCTTCATATATTTTTCTTCAACCTTACTCAAAAGGGCATCAATGTCCATTTCGGGGGTTAAAGTGATCTTATTTTTCGAAATAAAATAACCGGGATATGACCGGCGCAGGTTTGAAACCGATTGGCCGTATTTAGCCAGGTGGGTTAAAAACAAGGCAATACCCACTAAAGCATCGCGGCCATAATGTATTTCGGGATAAATAATGCCGCCATTACCTTCACCGCCAATAACAGCATTAACCGATTTCATTTTGTTAACCACGTTCACCTCTCCTACTGCCGATGCGTGGTATTCGCCGCCGGCAGTTTCGGTAACATCGCGCAACGCGCGGGTTGATGACAGGTTGGATACCGTATTGCCCAAATTATTCTGCAGCACATAATCGGCCACTGCAACCAGCGTATATTCCTCGCCAAACATGTTGCCATCCTCGCAAACAAAGCAAAGGCGGTCAACATCAGGGTCGACAGCTATCCCCAAATGGGCGCGTTTATTTAATACTTCTTTTGACAAAGCTGTCAGGTTTTCCGGCAACGGTTCCGGGTTATGCGGAAAATTGCCGTCGGGCTCGCAATACAATTCGTGAACGGTATTTACACCCAATGCTTTTAGCAAGGCAGGTACAAAAATACCTCCGGTAGAATTTACACAATCAATTACAATATTAAAATCGGCCTTCTTTATAGCTTCCACATCAACCAGTGGCAAAGCCAGTACAAGGTCTATATGTTTTTGAAGCCAGCTATCGTCCATCGTAACTTTACCAAGATCGTTCACATCAGCGTACGTAAAATCGCTGTTTTCGGCAATTTCCAGCACTTCTTTACCATCCGCATCGCTTATAAATTCACCATCGGCATTAAGCAGTTTAAGCGCGTTCCATTGTTTAGGGTTGTGGCTTGCGGTTAAAATAATGCCGCCTGCTGCCTGCTCGCCTGTAACTGCAACTTCAACAGTTGGCGTGGTTGAAAGGCCAAGGTCAATTACATCTATGCCAAGGCCTTGTAAGGTACCTATTACCAGGTTATTAACCATGGCGCCCGATATGCGGGCATCGCGGCCTATCACAATTTTTTTGATTCCCGATTTTTTTACTGCCCAGGAGCCATAAGCCGACGTAAATTTTACAATATCCAGCGGTGTTAAACCATCGCCGGCGGCACCACCAATGGTACCGCGTATCCCCGAAATTGATTTTATAAGTGTCAAAATTGTATTTGTTTTTGTTGGACAAAAGTAAAATATTTAAACGACAGGCTTGTACAATTTATATTTTTCTGCAAACGTTTGCTCAGTAAAAAAGGCCTCAAACAACTTCAAAAAACTATTTTATAACTATTTGCTTCTTTTACCACAGATAACGCCGTTTAGCTTTTATCTGTATATAGCTGGTAAAACATGAGTCTTTTATCTGTAATTAGCCGCCTGCTATAAAACTTGTTTAAAGTATTTGATAACTTTGGGGCTTTACTATAAAATTCATCAATGCCTGATTACATCTTACAACTCGACCGGCATTTATTTTATTTCATCAACCACGACCTGACTAATCCGTTCTTTGATCTGGTTATGCCCTGGTTTCGTAATCCTAAATTCTGGATTCCGCTGTATATTTTCATTATTGTTTTTTCTTTATGGCGATATAAAAAAGTGGGCGCTATAATCATCGTCCTGTTAGCAACAACTGCTGGCTTTGCCGATTTTACGAGCGCTACGCTCATCAAGCACCAGGTACAAAGGCTTCGCCCCTGCCGCGATCCGGTAGTTGGTTTAACCGATATTAACCGCATTCCATGCGGTACGGGTTACAGCTTCCCGTCAACCCATGCAACAGATCATTTTGCCATGGCTATATTTTTATGCCTTGTTTTTGGCAAAAAATGGCGCTGGGTATGGTTTGCTGCAATTTTTTGGGCCGCGCTGGTGTCATTTGCCCAGGTGTATGTGGGAGTGCATTTTCCTGTTGATGTAATTTGCGGGGCTATTTATGGCTCGCTTGTAGGGATGCTGTTTGCCTTTATTTTTAAAAGAATACAACCTGCCTTTTAATGGAGATCTGGAAAGTTTTACTATTGTTTTTAAGCGCCTCATTTGGTGGTTTATCTGTTTTTTTATTCAGGGGCGATAATCATAAAATGCTCAAGCTTGTGTTGTCTTTCAGCGGGGCATACCTGTTTGGCATAACCGTTTTGCATTTAATACCTGATGCTTACCACGGCAATGATAATTATGTGGGCGTATTTATCCTGATCGGGTTTCTTTTCCAGATTGTTTTAGAGCTATTTTCTGACGGCATTGAGCATGGCCACATGCACAAACACCAGCACGACCTGGTGGTTTTTCCGGTAGGTATTATGGTAAGCCTTTGCCTGCACGCTTTTTTAGAGGGCATGCCATTGGCGCAAGGTAACCAGGATCAGTTGGTTTATGGCATAGCATTGCACCATATACCGGCCGCATTTGCTTTAGGCACCGTGCTGCTTACCAACAAGCAAGGCCGTAATAAAACCGTGTTTTTCATTTTGTTATTTGCCGTAATGGCGCCGGCCGGATACTTTTTTAGCAATACATTAAGCACCGGCAACATTGGTAACCTGCAGCATTACTTTAACCGGATAATGGGTATGGTTATTGGTATATTCCTGCACATATCCACCACAATTTTATTTGAATCAAGTGCCGATCATAAATTCAATTTACGAAAAATGGGGGCTGTGCTTTTGGGTGTCGCTATTGCGTTGGCCGGAAGCTCCCTAACCGATTAAGCCCCCTAACCCCCTAAAGGGGGAACCATAGTTGAAAATTCAAATTAGTAATTCAAAAAGTTCCCCCTTCAGGGGGTTAAGGGGCTTAGGGGTTAATTAATGCTCTTTAACATTTTGATATACAATTCAATCCCCTCCTTTATCTCATCTATATATACAAACTCATCAGCGGTGTGTGACCTTGCCGAATCGCCAGGGCCAACTTTGACGGATGGGATATCCAGCAACGACTGATCTGAAGTAGTTGGAGAGCCATAAGTTGTACGGCCCAAAGCTAAACCTGCCTGCACAATAGCATGCTCTTTGGGAATTGATGATGGTTTTAAGCGGATAGATCTTGGCTTTACATCGCAGCTTACATGCTGGCGGATGATTTCCAGAACCTCCTCATTTCGGTAGGCATCGGTAACCCGAACATCAACAGTAAACACACAACTTGCCGGCACCACATTATGCTGCGAACCTGCGTTGATAATAGTAACCGACATTTTGATCGGCCCAAAAACTTCCGATTCTTTAGGGAACTTAAAGCTGCGGAACCACTCAATATCTGTTAGCGCTTTATAGATAGCGTTATCACCTTCTTCGCGGGCTGCATGGCCGGCTCGGCCATGAGCGGTACAATCCAGCACCATTAAACCACGTTCGGCAATGGCCAGCTGCATTAGTGTAGGCTCGCCTACTATTCCGAAATCAAGCTTACCCAGTTCGGGGATAATCAATTCAAGTCCGTTTACGCCAGAGATCTCCTCTTCGGCAGTGGTCGCCAGGCAAAAATTATATTTCAGGTTTTCCCTGTCATGAAAATAAAGAAATACCACTATCAACGATACCAGGCACCCGCCGGCATCATTGCTGCCCAGGCCAAATAGCTTACCATCTTCAATCCTGGCATCATATGGGTCGCGTGTGTAACCAGAGTTAGGTTTCACGGTATCGTGATGTGAGTTGAGCAGTATTGTTGGCTTTGCCGGATCAAAATGCCTGTTCCAGGCCCAGATATTGTTAAGCTTGCGATGGGTGGTTACACCGTGTTGTTGTAAAAACTCGTTAATCAGATCTGCGGTGCGGTCTTCTTCTTTACTGAATGATGGTATAGATATCAGCTGCTGCAATAATGTAACTGCCAACTGGTATAAATTGTTGCTATCGGTCATAGATGTCGGGATAATTCCCATGAATGTTATGCGGGCAAAATTAATAACTTTTTATGTAACGATACTGATAAACGAATGGTATTAATATTCGGGTTTAAATTAAAATTGTAGTTTTGAAATTCAATCTATTTATCCAAAACAATGAAAAAAACATCAATCTTATCTATCCTGTTTTTAATGCTGATGGCAGGCACTTCCTACGCCCAGCAAACCAGTAACTACAACAAAAACGGTTACAAGCTTACCTTTATCAACTATGATAATACGCTTGATACCGCATTGAAAACCAAACTGATAAACACGTTTTATAGAGTATATCCTGAGCTGGCAAATGCCTACAACAAAAAAACACTGAAAGCAGTTACCATGATTATAGATACCAGCTACAAAGGCGTTGCCGAAACTGCAAACGGCATTGTTACCATAAGTTCGCGCTGGATGCACCAACGCCCGGAAGACATTGATGTAGTAACTCACGAAGTAATGCACATTGTACAGGATTATGGCCAAAGCACCGGCCCGGGCTGGTTAACAGAAGGTATTGCCGATTATGCCCGGTTTAAATTTGGCGTTAATAATCCGGCAGCAAACTGGTCGTTACCGGCATACAAGACCACTCAAAATTATGATAACAGTTACCGCGTTACCGCGCGTTTCCTGGCGTGGCTGGAAAAAAGCAAGCCTGGAATTGTGAAAACTTTCGATGGCAAAATGCGCGACCATACTTTTACCGACGATACCTGGAAACAGCAAACCGGCAAAACGCTGGATGAACTTTGGAAAGATTATTCAGCAAACCCAACTGTCTGAAATCAGAATTAACAGAATGAACCTCTGTCTAAACCGGAATTTGTCGAATTATTTGAATTTCCAGAATTTTGAAAATTCAAATAATTCCTTAATTCGACAAACTCCCGTTTAAAAAAACATTTGCATATACAGGTTGTTTAAGCAGGCGAAAGGGTAAGTAACATCTACCCTTTCGCCTTTTAATAAAAATAAAATTTGGTATTTAAATAAATATCCGCTTATCTTTGAAGCATTATTTGGTAGCAATACCATAGTCAATCAATTCTCCGCATAGTTCGGGTATTGATTTATAAAGAAGCGGCGAGAGATCAGGCTCACTGACCCGCTGGCAACCCTTCAATTTTGGAGAAGGTGCCAATTCCTGTCCCGGCAAATAACACCGGGGGATATAAATTTATAGCCATGAAAAGTTTTAATACAATTACTAAAAGCAACATTTTTAATACCCAAAACGGTAACATGCAACATATTAGCCCTTCTATCGGCAATATTTGTATGTGTTGCTGCTGTTGATGTTTAATACGTCCCTTTTTTCAATCCCTGAAAACATACGTGTTGTAAAACTGGTAAACATTTTATCAGCTTGCTAAAATCCATCTAAACAACAAAATTTAATTATAACCTTTCAAAATCTACAACTATGTCAGCCTTAAAATTCGAAACCTTACAATTACACGCCGGCCAGGAAGTTGATCCTACTACAGGCTCACGCGCGGTACCGCTTTACCAAACTACTTCGTACGTATTTAAAAGTGCCGAGCATGGTGCCAACCTGTTTGCACTAAAAGAGTTTGGCAATATTTATACCCGCTTAATGAACCCCACTACCGATGTGTTTGAAAAACGCATTGCCGCTTTAGAAGGTGGTGCTGCGGCTTTGGCCACTGCATCGGGCCAGGCCTCCCAGTTTATCGCTTTAAATAACATATTACAGGTTGGCGATAATTTTGTGAGCTCGCCATTCTTATATGGCGGCACTTACAACCAGTTTAAAGTAGCCTTTAAACGTTTGGGCATTGATGTGCGTTTTGCCAAAGACGATACCGCCGAAAGCCTTGAAGCTTTAATAGATGATAAAACCAAAGCCATTTACCTGGAAACTATAGGTAACCCTGGTTTTACAATTGCCGATTTTGATAAAGTTGGCGCGCTGGCAAAAAAATACGACTTGCCGCTTATTGTAGATAATACTTTTGGAGCAGGCGGCTATTTATTCCGTCCGTTGGAGCATGGCGCAAGCGTAGTAGTACAATCAACCACCAAATGGATTGGCGGCCATGGCACCAGCATTGGCGGTGTTATTGTTGACGGTGGCACTTATAACTGGGGCAACGGCAAGTTTCCGCAGTTTACCGAGCCATCCGAAGGTTACCACGGGTTGGTTTTTGCAGATGTATTTGGCATTGGCGGTCCGTTTGGCAACATTCAGTTTATTATTCGTGCACGTGTAGAAGGATTGCGCGATTTTGGCCCTTCGCAATCGCCGTTTAATTCATGGCTCAACATCCAGGGATTGGAAACACTATCATTGCGGGTGCAACGCCATGTGGATAATACATTGGAACTGGCCAAATGGCTTGATCAGCATCCGCAGGTAGCATCAGTAAACTATCCGGGATTAGCATCATCCCCGTACCACGAATTAGCAAAAAAATACCTGAAAAATGGTTTCGGAGCGGTGTTGTCTTTCGAGATTGATGGCGATAAAGAAGCAGCGGGTAAATTAATTGATAACCTGAAACTGGTAAGCCACCTGGCCAATGTGGGCGATGCTAAAACATTGATCATTCAGCCATCTGCAACAACACATCAGCAGCTATCAGATGAAGAACAGCTTTCGGCAGGCGTTACCCCAACATCGTTAAGGGTAGCGGTTGGTATTGAGCATATTGACGATATAAAAGCAGATTTTGAACAGGCATTTGCCAAAATAAAAGAGGCGCAGGCCGAATTAGCGTAGTGGTGAGTAGTGAGTGGTGAATGGTGAGTGAATAAAAACCTCACCACTCACTACTGCCCATTCACCACTATCAACATGATAGAAGAATGAATACAGAAATATTTAAGTACACACAAACTTTTGAGCTGGAATCGGGCGAACAACTACAGCAACTGGAGATAGGCTTTCATACGTATGGCCGCTTAAACAAGGAGCGGGACAATGTGGTATGGGTATGCCACGCCCTGACAGCTAATGCCGATGTTTTTGATTGGTGGAAAGGTTTTGTGGGCACTGGAAATAAATTCAACCCGGAAGAACATTTTATAGTTTGTGCCAATATTTTGGGTTCGCCATACGGTACAACCAACCCTTTAAGCACGAATCCGGCAACTGGTTTGCCGTATTTTTTAACATTCCCGCAGTTTACTATCAGAGATATAGTAAAAGCACACCAGTTATTAGCCAGCCATTTGGGCATCGGCAATATTCATATCCTCATTGGTGGCTCATTGGGCGGCCAGCAGGCCATTGAGTGGGGTATTATTGAACCAAACCGTATCAAAAACCTTATTTTGATAGCCACCAACGCGCGTCATTCGCCATGGGGCATCGCGTTTAATGAGTCGCAGCGTTTGGCTTTAAGTGCTGACACGACCTTCAACAATAACACTATCGAAGGTGGGCAAAACGGCTTGAAGGCTGCCAGGAGCATAGCCCTGCTCTCTTACCGTACTTATAAAACTTACGGTATAACACAACAGGAGGAGGTTGATAGCAAAACCGATAATTTTAAGGCATCAACCTACCAGGATTACCAGGGCCAAAAGCTGGTGAACCGGTTTAATGCCTATAGCTATTGGTATTTAACCAAGGTGATGGACTCGCACAATGTAGGCCGTAACCGAAATGGTGTTGAGAAAGCACTAAGCCTTATCAAAGCCCGTACCCTGGTTATTGGCATCAAGTCGGACGTGTTATTTACCATCGAGGAGCAGGAATACCTGTTCAGGCACATTCCCAAATCGGCCTTTGCCGAACTGGATTCGTTTTATGGCCACGATGGTTTTTTAATTGAAACAGAAGCATTAACAAATATTATCACATCGTTTTTTAAAACTGATGTAAAAGGAAAAATTATAGAATTGCAACGTACAGCGTAATGAGTAAAAAGTTAAGTATAGGATTATTTGGATTTGGCGTAGTTGGACAGGGGTTATATGATATCATCAAGACAAAAAATTTAAACATCGAAATTGTAAAATTTGCTATCAAGGATCCGCACAAAGAAAGGTCCCTGCCGGCAGATTTATTCACCACAGATAGAGACGAGTTGTTAAACAACCCGGAGATTAATACCATTGTAGAATTGATTAACGATACTGAAGCGGCTTTTGAAATAGTATCAAGAGCATTAAGCAGCGGCAAAAACGTGGTATCGGCCAGTAAAAAAATGATAGCGCTTCATTTGGAAGAGTTGATTGAGCTACAGCATACGCATGGCACGTCATTATTATACGAGGGCGCGGTTTGCGGTAGCATCCCTATTATCCGTAATCTGGAAGAGTATTATGATAATGAATTACTGCACTCTATAAGTGGAATTTTTAACGGATCATCTAATTATATTCTATCCAAGGGCTTTATTGAGGGGCTTGATTATGATAGCGCCTTAAAACAGGCGCAAGACCTTGGTTTTGCTGAGACCGACCCAACCAGCGATGTAGGTGGTTACGATGCCAAATATAAGCTGGTAATTGCTGCGGCACATGCCTATGGCGTTATAGTACAGCCAGATGAAGTTTTTAATTTAGGCATCCAGAACCTTGCTGCCCAGGATTTACAATATGCCCGCGAAAAGAATCTGAAAATTAAACTGGTTCCGGTAGCTAAAGAATTGGACGATAGCAATGTGGCCATGTTTGTATTGCCTAAATTTGTTAACAGTACCGAATTTTTATATAACGTGGAGTACGAGTACAATGGTGTAACAGTGCAGGCCGCTTTTGCCGACCAACAATTCTTTTTTGGAAAAGGCGCTGGCGGCCATCCTACCGGATCGGCCGTGCTATCAGATATAGCTGCATTGCGCTATAGCTATCAGTATGAATACAAAAAAGCCAAGGAAAAAACCGGACTTCAATTTACCAATAATGTAGAGTTTGACATCTATTTAAGGTATGATGACGAACGTTTGGTAGAAGATTTGAAATTTATATCCATAAAAGAGCGCTATTACTCAGGTGATTATAAATTTGTGATTGGAAAAGTTAATTTACAAAACCTGATTGATAACCAATCGCAAATAGCTGAAGGAAAGGCATTTGTTGCATTTGCTGGTCAGCTTACCGGGGTTGGCCTGGCGTCAGTATAAGCGGGCCTCAGCGCGTCAATGTATATTAAATCTACTTTATTGAGTTTACAAATAAGAGAGGCCCGGACGGGCCTCTCTTATTTGTAGGGATTTAGTATCTGTTTATTATTTCGCAAAAAAGATAGCTATGCGCTTACCAAAGGCCACTGCTAAAATACCTACAAATACTTTTGTTATCGATGATATTACCGCGTTTTTATCGTTTTCGCTGGACATGTTGTATATGCGGTACAGCAAATCAGGAACGTTATTAACAATAAGCAGGCCACCGATGATAATAAGTGCTATCTCGTATATCACTTTTCTATCAGCAAACAGTTTTACATTTTCTTGCTTATCTGTTGCGGTAGTAACTGCCCTGGTAATCAACTTCGTACCGGCTATTAAAAAAATAGACAAGGCCAGTATAAAAATAAAGTTTATGATATTTAACCAAAACAGGTTCATTTGCTCAGAAGCATGGTCGGAGCCTGAAAGAGCATTAAACGTTTTTAAAAAGGTGAAAAAACCGGGGACTTTGGATAGGTTGGAAACCAACAGGTAAACACCAAGTATCTTTATGGTTATTTCATAAATATCAGACTTCTTCATTTTTTGTTTTAGCGTATGGTTTATAGTTAATCGGGACGACTAAGATAAACAAATACGCTGCATATCTCCATGAAAATCAAATCTCAATCCAAATAATAATGCCTTATCTGGTTTAACCCGTGGTCCAGTTCATAAACCCATGGTGTAGCTGTGGGGATTTCAAGTTGAGTCACCTGCTCATCGGTAAGGCAATCTATATACTTAATTAATGAACGCAGGCTGTTGCCATGGGCAACTACAATTACCTTTTGGTTGCGGCGCATAGCACTTACAATGGTTTCGTTCCAAAAGGGCAATACCCTATCCATTGTCTCGCTAAGGTTTTCGGTGAGTGGTAGCTCGCGATCTGTTAAATTTTTATAGCGCAAATCGTGACCGGGAAACCTTGGATCATCGCGGGTAACAGCAGGCGGGTGTTCATTGGGGTCGCGCCGCCATTTTTGAACCTGTTCGGCACCGTATTTGGCTATGGCTTCATCTTTGTTCATTCCCTGTAACGCGCCATAAAAACGTTCATTAAGCCGCCATGATTTTTCAACCGGAATCCATAAATGATCCAACTCCTCCAATATAAAATGCATGGTTTTAATTGATCGCTTTAAATACGAGGTAAAACCGACATCAAAGTTATAACCATTTTTTTTAAGGATCTGCCCTGCTTTGTGGGCTTGCTGATAGCCATTTTCAGACAAATCGACATCTTCCCAACCGGTAAAACGGTTTTCGAGATTAAAAATACTTTCACCGTGGCGTATCAATACTATTTTTTGCATAGGTATTTACTTAACGCAAAAGTAAGTGCAGAGTTGTAAATAAAATTGTAAAATAATCATAAATCAATTAGCTTGCGTTATAAACCAACTAATACTAAACCAACATGATCCCTACTACACCTGCCCCTGTAAAGGACGGCATTGCTAATCCGGCGCCGCTTGGGCTTTGCGCCTTCGGTATGACCACCGTTTTGTTAAACATCCATAACGCCGGTTTTTTTGAAATGAACGGCATGATACTGGCTATGGGCATTTTTTACGGCGGCCTGGCACAGGTTATTGCAGGCGTTATTGAGGCAAAAAAGAATAACACATTCGGGCTAACTGCATTTACATCGTACGGATTTTTCTGGCTATCGTTAGTTGGCCTTATTGTAATGCCAAAACTGGGCTGGGCTACAGCAGCATCTGAAGGCGCTATGTGTGCTTATTTATCAGTTTGGGGAGTATTCACCTTGCTTTTGTTTTTTGGCACGTTAAAATTGAACCGCGCATTGCAGTTTGTTTTTGGATCGCTAACCATATTATTCTTTTTATTAGTGGCGGGCGATGCAACAGGTAATCCTGCTATTAAACACCTGGCGGGTTACGAGGGTATTATTTGCGGCGCATCGGCTATATACACTGGTATTGCCAATGTGTTAAATGAGGTTTACGGTCGTGTGGTATTACCAATAGGACCTGTAAACGTTTAAAATAATCTTGCTAAATTGCGCAGGTGAAAGATTTTAAAAAATACTACAGCATACCGGCAACGCCCGACGAAATTTATATGGCCCTTACCAATCCCGTCACTATTGAGTTATGGACAGGTGAAACAGCTCAAATGAGTACCGAACCAGGGTCGGAATTCTCTATGTGGGATGGCAGCATTGTTGGTAAAAACATAGAATTTGAGCCCGGCAAAAAAATTGTACAGCAATGGTATTTTGAAGGTAAATCAGACGATTCAATAGTTACCATAAAACTACACCCCGATAAACAAGGCACATCTGCCGAAGTTAGGCACACCAACATACCCGATGAGGATTTTGATGACATTGCCGATGGCTGGACCCATAGCTACTTTGGCGGATTGATAGACTTTTTTGAAGGCGAGTGACGGCCGGAGGTTAAAACATAAAAAGCGATGGTTATAATCCGTCGCTTTTTATGTTTAATAAAGTACTTACAGGGCTGTATTACAAAAAGCTTAGCCTTTACCAACCGCGTGTTGGTTAATCAAGCAAGCATTACAAGCCCAAAAGTGTGTGTACCGGTACGGGATGACACACCCTGAAACAACCTGGTACGGGGTGGTACGGGGTGAAACACCCTGGTACGGGCTGGTACACCATTGAAAAATGCCGGCAGCAAACACTGTTTTAAACCTCATCGGCTGCCAACCATTTATCATCCCGAGAAAATTGTACCGCAATGGTATTCTGAAGGTAAATCAGATGATTTTGTAGTTACCATAAAACTACACCCCGATAAACAAGGCACATTTGCCGAAATTGAGCACACCAACATTCCCGATGAGGATTTTGACGATATAACCGATGGCTGGACCCATAGCTACTTTGGCGGATTAATAGATTTTTTTGAAGGCGAGTAAGAGCCTGAGGTTAAAACGTAAAAAGCGATGGTTTATAGCCATCGCTTTTTACGTTTTAAATAAGTCCCTTTAATTTCCCCGGAACTTTACCAGAACTTTAATAGATTTTATTGTCGTTATATCTCTACTGCCGGGTGAACAAACACCTTCGATTTAATATCGGCGCCGGCTTTACCAAGCGTAGCAGCTACAGAACAATATTTGTTTAATGATAATTCAACCGCGCGGGCTGCTTTATCTTCATCAATATCGCCATACAAGTGAAATTCAACTTCGATATCCTGCCATAACGAAGGTTCTTTGCCGGCTTCGCGTTCGCCGTTAACCACCATTTTATAGTCCTTTACTTCCTGGCGTTGTTTTTTTAAAATGCTGATAACATCAATTGCCGAGCAACCTGCAAGGCCCATTAACAGCATTTGCATCGGGCGTATCCCAAAATCTTCGCCACCACTTTCGGGGCTGCTATCCATTTTTACTGTGTGACCAATGGAATCCACGGCCTCAAAGCCGAAATCGCCATGCACACGTTTAAGTTCTATTGTGGCCATAGTATTAAATTTATGATGATGCTAAGTTAGGTAATTGTTGGCGTTTGCAAATAATAGCTGATGATTGTTTACGCTGTTATTACCAAAAAAGTTTTAAGCCAATGATTTCCTGTCCTTTACCGGAATAACCAATTTTAAACCCGACCAAATCTCGTCCACGGCACAAACCTTTATATCAACCAGCCCTATTTTAAGTGCGAAATTGCGGATTACGTCTTCAGTAATATCGGTAACCACTTTTGATGCTTTTTTGGGCCACGACACCCAGATCATGCCATCGGGTTTTATTTGCTTCATCAATTGCGGCAAATTAATTAAAAACTCGTCCTGGCTTTTTGTGAAAAAATGGATAAGATCTTTTTTAACACCGGCATCATCCACAAAGTAAACTTCGGCCGGCATGTCGGTAAATAACTGCAAATAATAATCGGGGGCGTTAATCAGCATTACTGTTGCCGAAGCCTTTATGCCCAGCTTTTTTGCCAACGGTGTACCGGAGTATCCTGCCATATAATTAAATAGTTTTTAAATGATGCATTAAATGTTCAACATAATCATTAGCCAGCCATTCAACAGTTTGAAGGTTGGGTTCGCCTTTGCTGTTATCGCAACGGGCGGTCAGCCTGTCGGCCGGGTAATTTTCCCAAACCCTTATTATTTGCCTGTTAAGCAAAATCCAAAGGTCAAGCACTTCTTTAATATCAGCATCCTGGTAATGTTGTACAGCAACATAAATATCCTGCTCATAAACCAGTTTAAAGTTCTCCTCGTAAGTGCAGCGTACAAAGCGCTGCAGGTTTATTTGGGCGCTGTCAATCAGGTGGCCAATGACCTCTTTTTTTGACCATTTACCGGGTGCGGGTTTTAAATCCCAATTATCATCGGGTGATCTGGTTTGCAAAAAATCGGTTATAGCGGTGTTTAAAATGGCCGAAGTAGTGATCATGGTGTTGTTTTTTTTAATACGTGGGGAGAAAATCAAGAGTCAAGAATCAAGACAAAAACTATAAAGGCTAATTTAGGATTAATTTTAATGAAGAAACAGCTTCGATCCTATTCTTAGCAAATTCGCGCTATCTTAATTCTTGACTCTTGATTCTATCTTCCCACTGTCCAAGTTAAGTATTATTTCATATTGAAATACAAAACCATTAACTTCAAAGCCTTAAAGACACGTATGGCCCTTAATTATATCTGGATAGCATTTTTTTTGATCGCTTTTGTTGTAGCACTCATTAAGCTTATTTTTTTTGGCGACGTAGAGGCTTTTAAATTGCTTGTCGACGGTATTTTCAATTCGTCAAAATCATCGGTAATGGATATTGCCTTACCATTGATTGGCGCTATGGCCTTTTGGCTGGGTATATTAAATGTGGGCGAAAAGGCAGGCGCCATAAATTTTCTATCGCGGCTGGTAGGGCCGTTTTTTAGCCGCCTGTTTCCTGATGTACCTAAAAAGCATCCGGCTGTTGGTCAAATGCTCATGAATTTCTCGGCCAATTTACTTGGGCTTGATAATGCGGCCACCCCGCTGGGTTTAAAAGCTATGGGGAGCCTGCAGGAGTTAAATAAAGATAAGGAATCGGCTTCAAACGCACAGATCATGTTCCTGGTGCTGCATACTTCGGGCCTGCAAATGTTGCCGGTTACTATCATAGCGCAACGTGCCATTTTAAATGCCAAAGATCCTGCAGATATATTTTTACCATGCGTTATAGCAACCTACGTAGCAACGGTTGTTGGTTTATTAATTGTAGCTATAAAACAAAAGATAAACCTTTGGGATAAGGTTATCATTGCCTGGCTGGGCGGGGTAACCGCTTTTATTACGATAGTGGTATGGTATTTTACAAAGTACTTAACTAACGAAGAAATAAGTATAGTATCTAAAGTAGTTAGTAACTTTTTATTGTTTTTTATCCCGGTAGTATTTATCGTAGGCGGATTGATAAAAAAAATAAATGTATTTGATGTTTTTGTAGAAGGAGCAAAAAGCGGATTTGAAACATCGGTAAAGATAATCCCTTACCTGGTGGCAATGTTAGTAGGTATTAGCGTGTTTCGTAGTTGCGGTGCGCTGGATTATATGAACGAGGGTTTGCGTTGGGTTTGTATAAAGGCCAACCTTGACACCCGGTTTGTAGATGCAATGCCCGTAGCCTACATGAAACCGCTCAGCGGATCTGGTTCAAAAGCAATGATGATAGATGTAATGAAAACCTTTGGCCCCGATAGTTTTGCAGGCCGCCTGGGTAGTGTATTCAACGGTTCGGCCGATACTACGTTCTATATAGTTGCCTTATATTTTGGTACCGTGGGGATAAAAAAATCACGGTACGCCATACCCGCCGGCTTATTTGCCGATGCAGCCGGTATCATAGCTGCAATATTCATCTCTTATTTATTTTTTGGAAATTTAAAGTAAGCTTAGCACCGTTATCATTCATTATTAAGCAACCTATTTTATTTCTGTTACAGGCAATTACTTTGTTCGTTTTTGGCGAAAAACCTCTGGTTCAAAAATTTTACTTTTTGCAATAAATTCAATTATTATTTGAAAATAATTATTATTTTCGACCAATCTATTGAATTTTAAGCAATTATCTACAGTAAAAGCAAGTGAATGAATAAAATATTTACTACAAATTTATTTTTTTTTGCTTTATTTAATTTAGTTGCTTTTTCGGCCTTAGCGCAAACTATAACTATTGGCAATGTAGATACCGGCCCCTATGCGCCAGGGTCGACAATAAGCGTTCCCATCCAGGTAACGGGTTCATGCATCGATCCTGCTAATACCTACAATCTTTACCTTTCAAATGCCAGCGGTAGTTTCACGTCGCAAAAACTAATTGGCAAGTTCACGGGCAACTATGCTACTTTTGTAAATGGCATAATACCAGCCGGCACCATTCCCGGCACCGGTTATTTGGTTAGAGTAGCCGCTACCAAACCATCGGTTACAAGCACGTCATCAGCTGCCATATCAATTGTTGCCGGCGCAGGCACTGTTGCAGCGTTAAATTCGCAATCGATAGATGCCAATTATCCCGAAGTGTTTGGCACTTGTTCGGGGTCGGGCAATTCTTCTTATAATTTTATAAATACATCAACTACAGGCGCCACAGTTACCGCAAGCTTTTACAACGAGCTTTCGCAGGTGACTGAAGCATCCAATGTTAATTTTACCAATAATGGTAATTTTACAGCCAAAGCTGCTAATTACACAATTAGCGTAAAAGCTGTTTTAGGAGGCATTACAGGTACCTATACTTATACCCTGGTCAATAACCTGGTTAACAACAGCTTCGGGGTTGAGGGTAGCACAACGGCCTGCCTTGGCAGCGGGGCTACCAATTTAACGTACAACATCGACCCGAATGTTATAAAAAGCAACTATCCCGGGTTGCTTTATAATGTTTCCTGGGGCGATGGTACGCCATCGGTATCTTATACCTATTGCCAGATACTTGCTGCCGGCGGCAAAGTTTCTCACCAATATGTTAAGGCATCATGCGGAAACATAGTTAAAGGCCAAAACAATTCATTTGAAGTAAAACTGCAATTAGCAAGCCCGTTTTGCGGCAATGTAGGCACCCCCGTTGCCAGTTACGCAAAAGTTATAGCGCCGCCAATTAACCTGCCGGTTGTGCCGGTGGCCGCCTGTGTAAATACTGCGGTTAAATTTGTAAACAATTCTTTTCCGGGCGACGACCCCAACAGTACGTCGGCAAGTTGTACAAACAGCAAAGCCCGGTATACGTGGCTTGTTGACGGCGTAACCAAACAAGTTAATTACAAACTATCTGATGCTTTCATTTATACTTTTACAACCACCGGTACGCATACAGTAACCTTGCAACTGCAAAACAACACAGGCTCATGCGCCGTTGCCGATGTTACGCAGGATATTTGTATCCAGGAGGCTCCTGTGCCGACCTTTTCGCTGCCTGTTAATTCGGGTTGCATCCCCCTTACGGTTACTCCTGTAAACACATCAAAAATTGACTCAAACTGTAATAATACCAATAAATATGTGTGGACGGTTACCGGTCCAGCACCCGTAGCTTATGCAAACGGCACAAATGCAAACAGCCAAACGCCACAGTTTTTGTTTAATAAAACAGGTGTTTACAATATTAAACTGGCAATCTCGACGGTAAGTTGCGGGCTGATAACCGATGCTAACACACAAACGGTTGTGGTTGATGATGTGCCCACAGCCACATTATCAAAAGATACTGTGTTTTGCGGAACAAATAGTACTCTTAAATTTGATAATAACATTAACAGTGCTACCAAAGTAACATTTTCCGGATCGGCACAAAACACCGGTGCAACCTACAAATGGACGGTAACCGGCGGGGCATTTTCTTTTATTAATAATACTACCGACGTTTCACAATATCCGGTCATAAAATTTAACGATTTTGCCAAGTATACCGTTACCGTAACAAATACCAACGTTTGCGGGGCACCGGCCACCAGCAGCCAGCATTTACAATTTATAGCAGCGCCAACAGTTACCGCCGGCACCTACCCTGCCGTTTGCGCCGGGACACCCATAAGTTTGAATGGTGCGTCAAATAATCCTTCAATAAAAATGCGCTGGGCCGGCGGTACCGGCACCTTTACCGACCGAAATTTGGCGCAGACAGTTTATACACCTTCATCCGCCGAAATAAAGGCGGGCAAGGTTACTCTCCTTTTTCAGGGGATAACAACCCTGGCCGCACCCTGCGATACCATAACCGATCCAACAACCATCGTCATCAATAAAGCCGATTCAATTACAAGTAAAAATACAGTTACGTCCTGTGCAGGAAAATCGCTTGGTTATACTATTACAGCAACGAAACCTGCAACAACGTTTACGTGGGCAGTTGATGCATCAAAAACCAGCGCAACTGCTGGTGGTTACACGGTAAGTGGCAGCGGCAGCTTTATAAACGATGTTTTAACCAACAGCGATTTAAACGGAAATGCGACTGTAACGTATAATATTATATCAACCAGCCAGGGCTGTGTTAGCGGTGTATTTGTACTTACAGTAACTATCCCCCCGGCTATTGCTACCCCATCGTTTACCAAGGATAACAGCACAGCGTGCGGTAATATGCTGGTTAAGTTCACCAATACATCCAAACCAATAAACAGTGTTTTTTTATGGGATTTTGGCGACGGCTCAACAGATACAGGGACCAATCCCCAACACATATTTTTGGCAAAAACAGACGGTCGGGATACTGTTTATCACATCAGTTTAAGCATTGTAAGCAATTGCAATATAGCCCCTCCTTACCTCGATTCGGTAAGAATAAGCCCACAAAAACCAATTGCAAGGCTAATTCCTGATAGAGTTGAAGGTTGCTCGCCTTTTATTGTAACAGGCAAAAACTCATCGCCCGGTAAAAACTTACAGTACACCTACTACCTGTATGACGGGCCGCTGATGCTGGAATCAAAAGTATATACCGATAAAAGCGATTTTAAGTTTGATACGCCATTAAATACCACCCGTACAAAGCAGTACACCATATTTATGGTTGCCCAAAATTACTGTGGCAATACCGATACCACGCTCAAACGTACCATAACGGTATCGGCCCCAACTATTACGCCGGATATGTTTTTTCTGAATAATAAAAACAGCGGGTGTGCACCTTTAAATTTAACGTTTGTAAATAATTCATCAGGCGGCGATACATTTTATTACACCATTTATGATGATAAATACGCCGTAGTAACCAATGTAGCAGCCGGTACCGATAACCTGCCTTATGTATTTACAAAACCAGGCCTGTATTATGTAACCATAACCGCTTCAAGTGCATGTTCGTCGGGCAATGAATCATCCAAATCAACAAACCGGGTTATGGTATATGATATACCCAAAGCCGGCTTTGCAGCATCAGATACCACGGGCTGCCGAAATGTTACCGCGTCGTTTACAAATTCTACCTACGCCGATCCTAACACACAGCCGATAGCCCTATCCTATACCTGGTATTACGGAGATGGGGCTACAGCCACCGGATTTACGCCACCACCACATACCTACAATTATAAAAATTCGCCTTACACCGTTAAACTTGTGGCCCTTAACCCATTAACAGGCTGTACAGACAGTTTGGTAAAAAAAGATTATATAAAAGTTACGTCGCCACCGGGCACTGCTTTTACCGCCAATCCCGATACTGTCACCAGCATACCAAATTACCAGTTTCAGTTTGTTGACCAAACTACCGGAACGCCGGCCAATTGGATGTGGGATTTTGGAGACGGAACTGTAAGCGCCCTTGGTAACCCAATCCATACTTATGCAGATACGGGAAAATATAAGGTAACGCTGGTAACCAGCACTAAAGATTTTTGCGATAGCGCAGTAACACACTATGTACGCATAACTGGTATTCCCGGCGAACTGTATTTGCCTAACGCCTTTATGCCTACCAGCGGTACCACCGAACTAAGAAAGTTTGCGGCCAAAGGATCGGGTATTAGGCAATGGCACCTGCAAATATTTAATGGCTTTGGCCAGTTAATTTGGGAAACCACGAAACTATCGGCCCCTAAAGGCACCCCGGTTGATGGCGATGGCTGGGACGGTACTTTTAAAGGAGTACCCGTAGAGCAGGGCGTTTACGTGTGGCAGGCTTCGGCAACATTTATAAACGGCAGCGAGTGGAAAGGAATGTCGTACAATAATTCATTACCCAAACGAACGGGTGTTGTTCATTTAATAAGATAAATAATGCGCGTTTTGCTTAAAGGATATGTTTTAGGGTTGTTAATGCTGTTGTTTGTTAGCGTGGCCGTTGCCCAGGATCATATGTACTCTCAGTTTTTTAATTCGCCCGTGTATCTTAACCCTGCATTAAACGGGCAATTCCAGGGCGATTTGCGGATGAACCTTATTTATCGCAATCAATTTACATCGGTGCCTGGCGGGTTTAACTATCTTACAGCATCGGTAGATTATAATATTCCGCAATTTGGCGGCGGGGTTGGTTTGATATTTACCCGGGGTAATGAGGGTACTGCCGGGCTTACAAAAAACAATATAGCCGGTATTTACTCCTATAGTGTTGGTTCCGATGATTTTGTATTATCGTTTGGCGTGCAGGCAGGGGTAACTAACCGCTCGGTTGATTATGGCAAACTGGTATTCAGCGACCAGATTGACCCACGTTTAGGGTACATCCCCGGATCGCCAACAAATGCCGAGTCGCCAAGATTCGACAGCCGGTTCTACTTTGATTCAGGCGCGGGTATAAACCTTGCTTTAAGCGATTTTAATATTGGCGGTGCATTGCAGCATATTAACCGGCCCAATGAATCATTTACGGGTACGCCCGCAAAATTACCTATGCGCGGTACGGCACATATAAGCTATAGATGGGATCTTAACAAGGATGAAAATCTTGATGAGGACGAAAAATCTTTTTTTATTCCATCAGTTGTTTTTTATAAACAATCAACGGCACAATCAATAAATATGGGGCTACAGTATAAAAGACATAACCTTAATGCCGGTTTATGGGTGCGTACTGCCGGATCGGGCGGGCCATCTGCAATCACTTTTTCGTTAATATTTGATCTGTTTTTAAACAAAGAGAGCGGAGAAAAATTCAGGTTGGGGGTAAGCCATGATGCGCCAATTTCGGGTCTTAATTATAGCAATACCAGCGGCACAACCGAAGGAAGTATTGGTTATGAAACCACCTTGCCCTCCCGTGTGGATACCTATCATAAATTTGAAGGGGCAAGGCGCTGTTATGATTTTTATTAAGAATTTTATATACCTTTATCAAGTTATATATCCTGAATTACGATGGAGAGAATCTATCACAAAGCAAGACCCGACCAGTCTTATCTTAAAGACAAACGACATAAAAAGAAAACAGCCATGATAGGTGCATGGATGCTGGCGATTTTTGGAATTATTTTTATGATGATAGTTGTAAAGTTTGCCACATCGGGAGGATCATCTGATATGCTTACGTTTACCATGTTCCCAAACAGCGATGATGCATACCAGGCAGCCAAGCAGTACATTGCACCTACCATCAAATCGGGCAATTTAACTTTTGCCGAAGATCACTATCAGTTTGCAAAAAAATCAGATTCGGTGTTTGTCATTAAATCATACGTAACTTCAATTGATAAAAAAGGAGAAAAAGTAAAAACCAATTTTAAGATCACATTAAAATACAACGGAGGCCCCAAGGCAGTACAGGATAACTGGACAATGATTGATGTGAATGAGGTAGCAGAGTAATGCTTCATTATTCAAGGTAATTTGCGATCTGCAAAACACATTAATAATACCTGTTTTACGGTTCTTTTACTTTTAAAAGCGAACTGGATTTATCATAAATAAGCTTTCTGAAAAAAAAGTAAAACCAAAGGCAACCCTTTCAACTATAAATACGTGTTAGTTGCAAACAGGAATTAATTAAACAGGTAGCCCGTATATATGGGAGAAGCAGAACTACAACAATTGATTGCAGGCTGTTTACAGCATAGCCGAAAAGACCAGAAGATGCTTTACAAAGCATTTTATGGCTTTGCTATGAGCATATGCCTGCGATACGCCGGCAATAGGTACGAAGCTGCTGAGATCATGAACCAGGGCTTTTTAAAAGTGTTTACCAACTTACAAAAATATGATACCACCCGCCCCTTTATTGCATGGGTTGGCAGGATTATGATGAACACCTCGGTTGATTATTACAGAAGTAACCTAAAACTCTCGCTAACCGATGACCTTGATGCTGCCGAGGATATAGGGCATAACGAACTCCCCGACCAAAAGTTAAATTACGATGATCTTATCGGCATGGTACAACAACTGCCAAACGCCTACCGGACGGTGTTTAACCTTTTTGCTATTGAGGGATTTTCGCACGAGGAGATAGCGTCGAAACTAAATATAAGTACAGGTACATCAAAATCAAATTTGTTTAAAGCGCGTGAAAAATTGAAAAATATGGTAATCAACTCCGGCAGGCTGCCGGATAGTAATTCCGGCAGCGGGCAACATACCATTGTGGCTATTGGCACTATAAGCATCAGTATGTCGGTATTGATAGAATTAATAATGAAATGAAAGAGAAAAACGAAAATAAGTTGGATCAATTATTCAGGGACGGGTTATCCGGCCCTGGAGACCACTTTGCTTTTCGGGAGGAGGATTGGGAGTCTATGGAGCAGCTGCTGGATAAAAAATCCAATAAAAAAGCAGGCTTCTTCCGTATTATGTATTATGCATCCGGCATTGCAGCTTTATTGCTGCTGGCTTTAGGTTTATATTTTTACAGCAAAAACGATACTACAGATCCAGCTAAATCACGCGTAAAGGTGGTTAATAAAACAGGCAATAGCCAAAAACATTCAGGTTCACCTGGTAGGGATACTGGCAACGACAGCCTCAACAATAAAACTGATGACATTGCGGTAACCGCCCCTGGCGGGCAATCCAATAGCGTTAAATCTGCAAAAAAAAATACGATTAACAATAAAGCAGAAAACATGGCCGTAAACAATTCAGCCAATAACAACCGGGCATCAAAAGTTAAAGTAAGCACGGGAAGTATTCTTAACGATAAAGCTACTAACATGGCTGCCAGCAAAGTGCTGCCTAAAAACAATGTGCAAAAAACGGAAACAATTAGTAAAGCCATACCAGGCAACAATGCAACCCAACTGGCCGATAATAAAACACCAAGTGCAAACAAAGCACCTGATGGCCAAACAACCGGTATTGACACACCTGATAATGGCGGTAAAATAGCCCAGGCAGGCAACCAGGTTAAAAACAACATAGCTGCAAATCAAAATGCAGATACGACAGCGAATAAGAAAGCAGAGCGGGAGGCAAAAAAACAAATGGCTATTGTTAAGGCATCAGCAATAAAAAACAGGCCACAGTTTTCTATCAGCGTGTTGGCCGCATCTGACGCTAATGCGGTAAATTCATTTGGGCATAGCCAAACAGGTACTAATTATGGATTGCAGCTTTCATTACGGATTACAAAAAAGTTAACTATAAGCACGGGTGCAGCATACGCTATTAAGCCTTATTCATCAACACCTACCAGTTATTCGTCTGCGTCTTACAATCCATCAATAACGCCTACCAATATCCAGGCAAATTGTAAGGTGCTTGATGTTCCTTTGAACCTCAGTTACCAATTGTATTCAAAAGGGAGCAACGCTATTGGTGTTGGTACGGGGTTATCATCGTACTTTATGCTTAAAGAAAATTACAGGTTTGATTACTCGGCCGAAAGCGGCTGGAAACCCTATAACCTGGAAATACGAAATAAAAATACACACCTGTTTGGCGTGTTGAACGTTAATGTTAATTACCAGCGAAGAATAAATTCAAAGTTTAGCGCCGTTTTACAACCCTACATGAAACTACCGATTACCGGTATTGGCAATGGCAAGGTCGACCTCAAATCAACCGGCGTTGCCCTTGGTATAAACTGGAACATTGGTTCAGGGTTTAAGCCATGATAGGCCGAAGTTTGAAGTACTAAGTAGAGCACTTTAAGTCGTAAAATGGATTTCGATTTTTTGACTTAGGGCTTAGTACTTTCGACTTCAGACTTATTTAATGATCTACCTTTAACCAGCCAGTAATACTCATTCTTGGTTTTTGAGTACATAAAACCTCGTGAACAAGCTCATTACTTTTAAAGAATACCGTGCGCCCGTTTTCAGGGCTGATGTTTTGTTCACGAGTTAAATGGTGTATACGCAATTCGCCACCATCGGCAGCTAACCACCCGGTATTTAAATACATGATCATTGAATATTTACGACTATCGTTATTCCTGAACTGATCAAGATGTTTTTTGTAGAAAGCGCCCTTTTCATACAACGTATAATGAAATTCATAGCCGGTGATACCGGTATAACAGGTTTTATTAAGATAGGCAACAAAGCTATCCATCAGGTCGAGAAAATCATTTTCGCAAGGGGTGTCATGCTTGCGGTCGAGCCAGTAGATGTGGTCGCCCCTAACTTTAGTGTCATGGTTCACGGCTGTATCGTTACCGGTTCCGGCAGATAACAGCAAGCTCGATTGAACAAGTGCCAGTAGGTTTAGTTTAAGATCGGCAGCAAGCGTGTCACTTAAAAAATGATTGGCTATGCCAACCTTGTCGGCAAGGTAACTATCGATAAGGCAATTGAATGAATCTTCCAATAAAGGTGGATTAGCATGTTATCCGGCAAATGCAGGCATGTTGTTAAAGATACCCTTTTTATCGGCCCGGCAGCAGTATTACCCGGCCAATGCTATGATATCCTTCCCTTCTACAACTTTTTTGGGGTATGGGTGGTTTACTACCTTTATCATGGCGACAGCCAATTCCTCCAAAGTGCAAAAACCAGCCGGGTAAAGCGCACGGCCAACCGGGAACAGCCAGTTGATATACTTGTAAAAGTTATGGGCATTTTTCAAGCCCTGTATCGGTTTTATAAAGCCTGGCCTAAAGGCGTAAACTTGTTTAAAGGGCAGTTTCATCAGGTCGTTTTCTGTTTTGCCTTTTACCGCGGCCCACCCGTTGCCTTTTTCATTACTATCGGTGCCAGCGCCCGATACATAGCAAAAAGTCATTTCAGGATCTTGTTTTGCCAATATTTGAGCCATGTGCATGGTGAGTGTATAAGTAAGCTTATAATATTCATCGGCCTTTTTGCCCACCGAAGTAACACCCAGGCAAAAAAAACACGCATTATAACCGGTAAGCTGATCACTGATTGACGAGAGATCAAAAAAATCGGCATGAATGATCTCTTTTAATTGGGGATGCGATACCCCCGACGGCTTCCGGTTAATCACTAATACCTGCTCAACATCCGGGTTTTGTAAACATTGGTGCATAAGCCCCTCGCCTACCATTCCGGTTGCGCCGGTAACAATGGCTTTTATTCCTGTTTTCATATGGTAAAATGTATTTGCATAAAATTAATGCTTTAAAATGAGGCCGCACGCGCTTTTTGAAATAAGTTTTTGGTGCGCGGGCAACCCTCCCGCCTAAAATAACGATATAGTTAATAGATGCCCTTTGCTTCTTGTATTACTTAAAGCAACAGACACCGATTAACATTAATATAACATGAATCCAATTTCTGTTGTGATCATTACCAAAAACGAGGCCGGTACCCTTGTTAAAAGTATCCCGCTGCTGAAACAGATCAGCGACGACATTATTGTGATTGACAATAACAGTACCGATCAAACCGTAACTATAGCCACGGCATATGGCTGCAAAGTATATCAAAAGGCATGGATTGGCTATGGTGCCAACAAAAATAAAGGCATTCAACTGGCGCGATATAACTGGATACTAAGCGTTGATGGTGATGAGATACCCGACCAGGCCCTGATCAACTCTATAAAGGCAACGGCTCCGGGCGATGATAAAACCGTTTACGATATAGCCTTTAAAACTTATTTTGGCAAAAAGCTCATCCGCTTTGGTAACTGGGGTCGCGATCACCATATCCGCCTGTTCAACAGGCAGCATGTTAAATGGAACGAAACGCCGGTACACGAAACATTGCAACTGCCGCAAAACGTTGTTGTAAAAAAACTGGACGGTAACCTGCACCATTATTCTGTGGAAAACCGGGCCGAGTACGAGAAGAAAACAATTCACTATTCGCAATTAAGCGCCATAAAGTACCTGAAAGCCGGAAAAAAGGCGGGCCTTGTAAAGCAGTATTTGGCGCCGGTATTTCATTTTGTGAAGACCTACTTGTTTTTATTGGGGTTTTTAGATGGCAGAGAAGGCTTCATCATTTCACGGATGGCATTTAAAAATACATGGCTAAAATATCATTACCTTAGTAAAGCTACACAAAGCCTAAAGAATAAGCCGATTTACCAGCATGACGTACCTACCGTGGCATATAAACTTAATACCCATGCGCGTGTTGAATAAACCACAGCATTGTTCATGAAAAAAAAGCTGGTAATTGATCTTTCGGCAAATACATTGCAGCTTGTCATCAACCAGCTGTTTGGGGTGATTATTTTTTATGTATTATCTGTAAATCTTGATAAAAACAGCTTTGGCCAGGTTAATCTGGCCTTAGCGGTACTGCTATCTGCATTCAATATCCTTTCTTTTGGTATCGACCAGGTAATTATTAAAAAAGTAGCGCATGGCGATGATGTTCAAACAGTTTTGTCGCTTTATGCTTTCCATGTGTTGTTTGCCGGAGGGCTATTTTATGGCATCCTGTTATTGGGCCGCACGTTTTTCATACATGACAATGAAGTATACCGCCTGATGCTGCTGTTGGGCCTGGGCAAGCTTATGATCTTCTTTTCCACACCATTAAAGCAGGTTTCTAGCGGCATGGAGCGTTTTAAATTACTGGCATGCATGCTGGTCATATCCAATATGGTAAGGGGCATCAGCCTGCTCATTTTGGCCGTTTTGCACCAGGTAAGCATAGGCACCATAATATGGGTATTTATTGGTGGCGATGTACTTGAATTAACGGCGTCCTTTTATCTTTTCAGGCGCTATGTACGGGTGCCCGTACTTCCCGCCTGGAGAAAATCACCTTACTTTGCCTTACTGCGCCAATCATTGCCACAGGTTGGAGTGGTCTTAATTACTTCGGCCCTGGCCCGGTTCGATTGGTTGTTCATCGGGTTTATGGTATCGGCAGTTAGTTTGGCAGAGTATAGTTTCGCATACAAGATATTTGAGATCTCTACCCTCCCCTTATTAGCTATCGCCCCCTTAATTCTTCCCCGTTTTACCAAATTATTTAAAACTGATAACCATCGCCGGGCCGATCTTAAATTGCTCATCCGGATAGAACTTATAATAGCAGCATTTACTGCTTTAATTTTAAATATGTGTTGGAACCCTGTGGTTGACAACATAACCCGTGGCAGGTATGGCGCGGTTAATACAACAACCATATTTATCCTCTCGCTTTGTTTACCCCTGCTGTATTTTAATAATTTTTTGTGGACGATTTTTTTTGCGCAAAACAGGTTAAAAATGATCTTCAATTCGTTTTTGCTCACTTTTGCCGTAAATGTAGTTGGCGACCTTGTATTAATCCCTTTTTACAAAAACGAAGGGGCTGCCCTCGCGTTTTTATTGGCCTGCCTGGTACAGGGTGTTTTCTACCTCGCCAATGACAAATCGGGGCTTAAGGGCTCTTTTTATACACTCGCCATTTGTACCGCATGCGCCTTTTTTAGCGGATTGGCAGCCAAAGCCCTATTCCCAAACCTATGGCTGGCCGCGATAATGGCGGTTGTATTTTACGGTGTTTCGTTATTGATCACGATGCAATTAAAGCGGGATGACAGAGCTGGCCTAATCGGGCTGTTAAACTGGTAAAATAAGGCATCTTCCTGCTTTACGCAGGCAACCAATACGGTTTTCAGGTCGTAATGACTTTAAATGCCCAAGGATAATGTTGGTTAACAAAGCAGTTTTTTACATTGATAAATTAAAGCAAAAGGTGGATTGGAAGCTACTGGCCTTTTTGCTTTTATTTTTGAACGTAAAAATCGGCATCAAGATCCCGGTTATCATCCTGTTCACACTCCTTCAATTTAATTTCAAATTCGGTTTTAGTTTCAAAAACTCCCGGTTGCCCCTGTTTTATCCATTAGTAATAGCTATAGCGGTTATTAACTGGTTTATAGGCAAAAATTATACGCAACTTAATTATAACATTATGTTATCGGCTGGTATAGGGTTTTGGATATTATGCATCCTTGCCATTCACCAGGTAAAGCTGGCTGTTGAGCAAAACCAACCCGCGGTAATACATCAAACCATTCTGGTTTTTTTTATTATCAATGCATTATTCTCGGCCGGCAACCTGGCTGCCATATTTTTAGAGACCCATGCCATTAACCCTTATACCTACCAGGGTCAGCTGCAAAAGTATTTTTTAAACACCGGCGATTATATAAGGGGTGTAACTTTTGATACCTCCACAACCAACGCCATGCTAAATGCTTTTGGCGTAATCTACTTTTTAACGCGCAAAAACGCCCCCATGCTTTTTGTGTGTATGGCTACCTTATTGTTTACGGGCAGCAATTTTATCAATATTGTTATAGTTCTCGTTTTTTTAATGTTATTTATTTTCAAAACAGATCGTTATCAAAAAAGCCTGATTGTAGTTTGCCTGGTTTTTTTAGGCGTTTTTATGGCGAAAATCTCGCCTCAAAATAATCAATATACAACTAACGCAATTTCGATCCTGCTGCATAAAGATCCAAGCCCGCCCACCCCCCCGGTGTGGGCAAATGTACCTGTGGAAGCGAGACCGGATAGTGTATTAAGCTTTGATGAACACAGGCAAAAACAGGCCATCATTTTCAGGGATAGCGTTTATAAGGCAGCCCATCCCAAAAGAACAGAGATTATAAAGCCACAGGACAAGCCCTACGAAACCGAAGGCGGCCGGATAGCCATTAAGGGGCCCGATATTAATTCGGCGCCTTATCAAAGCAGTACCCAAACCCCTCCCGAGCAAAAACAACTGGTGCAGTTTATTGATGCACACAAGACGGCGTTGCCAGTTGCCGGGCAGGAAATTGTAGTGCCCAGGCTGGATAGGCCCGGCAAGCTGATTGGCTTTTTACAAACAACCAATTTTTTGCGTCACCATATTAATAAAATAATAACCGGCGCTGGTATGGGCAATTTTTCGTCGAAGCTGGCTTTTAGGGCTACCGGCCTGGGATTTGCCGGAGGCTATCCGCATAAATTCACCTACATCGGGCATGATTTTATGGTAAATCATCTCGACTTGTATCTCAATTATTTCAGCAAAAGGGCGGGCTTTCATTCGTTAACCAATAGTCCGTTTTCGGTTTATGACCAGTTATTAGCCGAATATGGCATTATTGGCTTACTCGTATTTGCCGTTTACTACCTTGGCTTTTTTGCCAGGCATTATAAAGCTTTAACTTATGGCCTGCCCCTTTTGCTGTTAATGCTGGCAGCATTTTTTATCGAGTACTGGTTTGAACAGCTTTCGGTTATCGTATTTTTCGAACTGTTGCTGTTGCTAAACATCAAAGAAACCAAATCCCCTAAACTGTTGGCACATGAACTTTAGCATCCCACAAATAACGGTATTGATGCCTGCCTACAACGCCGGTAAATATATTGGCGATGCCATAACATCGGTACTGGAACAAACTTTTGCGGATTTTGAATTACTTATAATAAATGACGGATCGACAGACAATACGATCGACGTTGTCCGTTCATTTGACGACCCGCGCATTGTAGTAATTTACCAGGATAACAAAGGTATTGCCGGTGCGCTTAACAACGGACTGAAGTATGCCCGTGCGCCATATATAGCGCGCTTTGATGCCGATGATATTTGCTACCCCGAACGTCTGCAACTGCAGTATGATTTTATGGTAGCTAATCCAGAGTACAGCGTAATTGGATCGGCTGCTGACTATATTGACATGGAGGGGCACTTTTTGTTTACCCATAAGCCCCCGGCTTTTGATAACGACGAGATTCAGCAGTTAAAATATTCGGTTTGCCCTTTCATTCACTCCTGTGTTTTTTACAAAAAAGATATGGTAATTAGCAAGGGTGGCTATAATGAGCATGCCTATAGCTTTGAAGATCATTTTTTATGGGTTAATATTTTAAAAGATCAAAAGGCCTGCAACCTTGCCCTACCCTTAATTAAAGTAAGGCTAAACCCCGAATCAATCACCATTGATGAAAAATGGAGGCCCCGCAAGTTCAGGGACATCAAATATGCTACGCTTAAAAACCGCGCTATAAGTAAACGGGAAGGCAGTTTACTGGCAGAAATAGGCGAAAAACAATATTCGGCCAAAATAAAACAAGGCTCTTATTATGCGCTTTGCGGTAAAAAACTACTGCTTAATAACTTTCAGCCACAAAAGGCCCGCGTTCATGTGGCCAGGGCTATCAGCATCTCGCCCTTAAGGTTAGATAACTACCTGCTGTATACTGTTAGCTACCTTCCGGAACGAGTAATTATTTGGCTGCATAAATTAGTATCAGGAGGTGCTGCGATATGAAAGTAGCATTCATCACCCGGTCAACCTTGTATACCGTGCCCGGCGGCGATACCGTGCAGGTGGTGCAAACCGCGCGCCATCTTACTTTTATGGGCATTACCACCGATATAAAACTGGCAAACGAGCACATTAATTACAACAATTACGATCTGCTGCATTTTTTTAACCTTAGCCGTCCTGCCGATATTTTATACCATAGCCATAAGGCCGAAAAGCCATTCGTCATATCAACCATACTGTGTAATTACAGCGAGTATGATCAGCAGCATCGTAAAGGTTTGGGCAGAATTTTCAAGTATTTGCCGGCAGATGGTGTGGAATATGTTAAAACCATAGCCCGTTACCTGCTCGGCCGCGATAAACTGGCCAGTTTGGCTTATACCTGGAAGGGACAGCGCAAAAGTATATTGGATATTTTAAGCCGGGCGGCTATGATATTGCCCAACTCCCGCTCGGAGTATCACCGGGTATTAAACAATTACCCGGGCGAAGTAAGGCACATGGTGGTACCGAACGGCACCGATCAGCATTTGTTTAAATACGATGCCTCGGTAACAAAAGATGATAAACTGGTGCTTTGTGTTGCCAGGATAGAAGGCATTAAAAACCAGCTGAACCTGATAAAAGCATTAAATAACACGCCTTACCGTTTGCTGCTTATCGGAACCCATTCTCCCAACCAGGCAGCTTATTACCAGGAATGCCGCAAAACAGCGGCAGATAACATCACCTTCATTGAGCAGATACCGCAATATGAACTGGTAAAGTACTATGCACAGGCCAAAGTACATGTATTACCAAGTTGGTTTGAAACCACCGGCCTTAGTTCGATAGAAGCCGCCTTAATGGGCTGTAGCCTGGTTATCAGCGACAAAGGCGATGTAAGGGAATATTTTGCCGACGATGCATTTTATTGCGATCCGGCAATGCCTAAAAGCATTTTGGCTGCCATTGAAAAAGCCAGCCGGGCCCCCGTTAACGAAAATTTACGCGATAAGATTTTACAAAAATATACCTGGAAACAGGCTGCTACTGAAACTTTAAAAGCATATCAATCTGTATTATAACATGAAACTACGCATAGCCATATTAGGGATTAGGGGTGTACCAAATTACTACGGTGGGTTTGAACATATTTCGGAATATGTATCGGCCGGCCTTGTAAAGCGCGGCCACTCGGTAACGGTTTATAACTCACACAATCATCCATATCAGCAGGATAGCTGGAACGGTGTCGAAATAAGGCATTGTTATGATCCTGAGTACATGGTTGGTACCGCAGGGCAATTTGTTTATGATATGAACTGCCTGTTAGATGCACGCAAACGAAATTTTGATGTGGTAATGCTTATGGGCTATACCAGCAGTTCGGTTTGGGGGCAGCTTTATCCTAAAAGCAGCACCATTATTACCAACATGGACGGCATGGAGTGGAAACGGACTAAATACTCCAAACCAGTACAGCAGTTTTTAAAATATGCCGAAAAGCTGGCAGTTAAACACAGCGACTATTATGTTGCCGATTCAAGAGTGATAAAGTCGTATCTGAAGGATAAGTATAACATCAACAGTAAATACATCCCCTATGGTGCAGATATTTTTACCGATTTTGAGCGCGAGCAATATGATGTAAGCGAAGCGCTAAAGGAGGATTATTTTTTGCTGATGGCACGCATGGAACCCGAAAATAACATAGAAGCCATCCTGGAAGGTTTTAACAGGAGTAATTCGGGCAAAAAGTTTAAAGTTTTGGGCGATACCAGCAATCGTTTTGGCAAGTTCATCACCAATAAATTTGCCAACGACCAACGCATTCAATTTAAAGGCGCCATTTTTGATACGCCCAAGGTACGTTCGTTGCAAAATAACTCTTACCTGTATTTTCATGGGCATAGCGTTGGAGGCACCAATCCATCCTTGTTAGAAGCGATGGCCAGCGAGGCTCTGATAGCGGCGCATAATAACCCCTTTAATAAGTCGGTATTAAATACGGATGCTTTTTATTTTTCAAATGCGACCGAAGTAACCCACCTGGTAGAGAATGTGCAGCGTAAAGCGCCCGAAAAAAATATGGTAATGAATAACCTGCATAAAATTCAGTACCAGTTTAATTGGGAGCGGGTAATTGACCAATACGAGCAGTTTATTATCGAAAGCTATAAACACAAAAACTATGAAGCAATTATTGCTGATAAATGATAATAACGCTAATAAGGTAAGTTATTACCACATCATGTTACTTATGGCAAGCCTGCCGTTTGACAGGTTTTACAGCCATATTATACTCATTAGTTTTATTGTGCATACGTTTATCCATTTGCAAAAGGAAAAGCTAAGGATTATGCTCACATTAAAAACTGTAGTACTGCAATCTGTTTTTTTTGTTACGCTTATTGCCACGGTTTACTCCCTTTACCGTTCCGAAGCGTTTAACGAATGGGTATTGCGCTTACCCATTCTGATTTTGCCGCCAGTATTTTTATTAAACGGCCTCGACTTAAAAAAATATCGGGCTAATTTTTTATTTGCTTTTGCCATTGTGTGTACGGCAACCATCATTTACCTATATATTGATGCCCTTATCACCATTAAATATTATCATCTGCCGCTTAAAACCATTTTTTCGCCGGCATTTACCAATCATAATTTCTCGGAGCCGCTTGATATACATGCCACTTTTTTTTCATTACAGTTGGTGGTAGCATTGGTATACCTGTTAGCGCTATTGTTTAAACCGCTAACATTGCCTGTAAAATTAATTTGCAGTATTTGCAGCTTCATATTGTTATGCGGGCTTATCCAGCTAAGTTCAAAATCAATTCTGGCGATTTTATTTATAATTATTAACCTGGTACTCCCGTATTGCCTGCTTAAGGGTAAAAGCAGGCTGAAGTTTATAACGGCCGGCGCAGCAATATCGGCGTTGGCTTTTGCAACAATTTTAAATGTGTCCTCATTCAAAGAACGCTACTTAACCAGTTTGACAGATGATTTTTCGGCATTTAAACCCGGCGAGAGTACCGACTCGCGCCTGGCCCGCTGGCACGTGGTAGCCCAACTTATTAAGCAGAAGCCTTTAATTGGTCATGGCTCCGGTTCTGAGCAGAAACTGTTACACGATGAATTTTTTAAGGCTAAAATGTACGACTCATTTTTAGCCAACTTGAATTCGCACAACCAATACCTCAGCTTCGTGGTAAAATCGGGCATTTGGGGGCTGCTTGTTTATTTGGTAACGCTGGCATACGGTTTTAAAACCGCTATCCTAAAAAAGGACGTGGTATTTATCAGCTTTATGCTGCTGATTACCATTGTTTCGCTTTCAGAAAATGTGCTGGATGCCGATAAGGGTGTTATGTTTTACAGCTTGTTTTTTGCCTTGCTGTTGTTTTCCGGCGGCGAAGTGAAGCCTGAAGAAATCGTCAAAAATAAAAGCCCGGAATATTTAGATGAAGTGGCAACCAACAGTTTAGCGCTTACGTCATACTAATGTTGTACCGCCTGTGAAATGGCGGATAGTTTTTAATCGAAAGTCCTGAGTTACAAACCCGGCACCTGCGGGATAAGATTCAGAACTCAAGACGCAGAACTTACGACTTAATACTATACATATGCAGATCAGGTCCGTTTTTAATCAACCAAGCATCAATACTGTGTCAGAAATTAAAAAGAACATATTAACTACGCTGGCCTACTTTGATGTGTTTAATTACCCGCTTACGCGCGAAGAGATATGTTTGTTTTTGCAGGTAAAATATGAACGCAAGACTTTTGACGACGTTATGACCTGCCTGATAGAAACCCGGATGGTATACCGTTTTGATAAGTTTTACTGTTTAAAAAACGATCAATACCTGGCGCAGCGCCGTAACAAAGGAAACCAAAAGGCTATTGAAATGATTAATACAGCACGCAAGGTTGGCAGCTTACTTATTAATTTCCCTTACGTGCGGGGTATCGCTATTTCGGGCTCGCTATCTAAAAATTATGCCGACGACCGATCGGATATCGACCTGTTTATAATTACTGCGGCAAACCGCCTTTGGGTAGCGCGTACCCTGATGCATTTTTTTAAGAAGCTAACCTTCCTGGTAAATAAGCAACATTGCTTTTGCATGAACTATTATGTAGATGAACAAGCGCTTGAAATAGCCGAAAAAAATATATATACCGCTACAGAAGTAGTTACCTTGATACCCATCCAGGGCGACACTACTTTTGCTGATTTTTTTGCAGCCAACGTTTGGACGCGCAAATACCTGCCTAATCATATTATGCGGGTATCAACCGCTAAGTCGCTAAAAAATAATTGGTTAAAAGGCCTGGCTGAATTTTTACTTAACAATAAGCTGGGCGATTTACTGGATGATGGCTTTATGAATATAACATCGCGCAGGTGGAGTGAGAAAACCAGGCAAAAGAAGCTTAATGATCATGGCGTATTACTGGCCATAGTTACCGGTAAACATTGTGCCAAACCCGATCCGGGAAATTTTCAGTCGAACCTGATTAGGCGCTTTCAAAATAAAATAATACAATTGCTTGCCGAAAACCAGCATAGTGTAGCCCATTGAAAAGATAGTTTATTCTGAAACCTGCTGTACAGCTTTAATTTTAGATACCACAAGCCCGGTTACCACCAAGATAGTTCCCGCTATAGCGTAAACCGAGATTTGTTCGCCAAGTAAAAGGTAACCAAACCCGTACCCAAATACAGGCGTAAGATAAAGCCACGTACCGGCCGTTACGGCATCCTGGCCAACAAGGTATAGCCACAATTGGTTGGCGATAAATGAGAGTACCACAATTAGCCAAAAAAGGGATAAAAACAGATTGATGTCAATGTGGTGTACATGCTGCTGCCCAAACAATGGGCAAAACGGCAGCAAAATTATGCCACCGACAAATACCTGCCAGATATTGAACGATACATTAGGCAAGCTAATAGTTAATGTAGAGAAGTAAACGCTGCTTGATGCATAGGCAAAAATGTAAATAAGCAGCAATATAATGCCCAGTGGTTTTATACTGGCATTAGGCAGCGCCGCTGCAGAAGCCAGCACCAGGCCGGTAAATGCAATCAGCATCCCAATAATTTCGAACCTGGTAAGTTTCCGTTTAACAATTATTGACGAAAAAAGGGCGATTAGTAAAGGCGCAACCGCTATAAACAACATACTGATACCGGCCGATGCGTATCGCTGGGCGGCAAAAAACGAACCTAAAGTTAAAGTGGTGCATAAAAAGCCGTAAATGACGATGCTTTTCCATTCGCTTTTTAGCGGCCAGAAACGTTCATTCCTGACCAGGCCAAAAAAAGGACCGAATATGAAGCCGGTGGCAATAAACCGGATGCTGGCCAATATTAGTGCATCTGCCGAGCGGATTCCGAATTTTACAGCGACAGACCCGGTTGCCCAAAGAATACTAAACAATAAACCAGGAAGGATTTTTTTTACCATGGGCGTATTATATGGCCGCAAAGGTAGGATAAACACCAATTTAGAGACACGAATTCACACGTATTTTTTCGAATTTCACGAATAACATGGCAGGTTCTCCGGCTATCCGAATGGATATTATAGACAAGAACTCTAAAGTAAATAGTTAATTCTCTGGTTTAGGGCCTAATTGTGCAGGCAGGGGCAACGCATTTAAAGTAGGTTAACATAACTTAACACATTTTAAATACGATAGGATATAACTATTTAATAACCAATGCCTTATATTTTAACAAGGTTAACATTAAACCGATGTAAATTCGTGAAATTCGTGTGTGCTGTTTTTCTCCAGCGAAATAATAAAGTAATCGCCGATATACTTCCAGGGCCAGGCGCTTTTTAGCCGGTCTTCTTTGCTGCTCAGGAATTTATATGCTTTAGGGTGCTTTTCGGCAAAACCCTCTATGTATGATGGTGGCACTATTGTACACAGGCCTTCAATACCTAATACTTTAAATGACTTTTGTAAAGTATTGATAATGAATGATGGATTATAATAAAAACACTTAAAGTAAGCACCTTCAATATGGGCAGATCTTCCTTTGCTGCTAAAAAATCGCCGGAACGCGGTTTTGAACCGTCCTTTAAAAACAAGCAATGTTTCCCACAGGCAAAATGGCGATATGATAACTAACGTTACCTTACCGCCGGGTTTTAAAAGACTATCGAATGATAACAAAACTTTTTCCAGCTCACCGGTACAGTTCAGGCCGCCAAAGTTGGAAAATATATGATCATACGGGCCTCTTTGTTTTAATTGATCCAGTTGGGTAAATGAGCAAATTTCGGTGCTTATACGGTTTTTATAGGGCATTGCTTTTTGCCGAAGCTCGTGTTGCATCCCTGTTGATATATCTGTAGCATGAACATAATGCCCTTGTTGGGCAAAAAAAATGGCATCCTCCCCTGTCCCGCTGTTCAATTCGAGTATACTGCCCTCCGGTTTTAAATATTGAAGTACATGGTCCCTTACCCTTGCCCTTTTGTAATTGATAATGGTATTGCCCGAATAAATTTCGTCAAATACCGCAGATTGCCTGCTAAAGGCATCTGATGCGCTTGCTTCATTATTTACAAAGCTGATTTGGCTCATACGGTGTTTTCCAGTTTTTGAAGTTTAAACCCTTCTATCAAAGTTGCCGGGGCATGGTAAATAAACGACGCGGCCTTCCTGATACGTTTTAAACTGGGTTTAAATGGATTTTTCAGGAGTTTTACCAGGCTGTTTTTGGCCAGGTGGGCATGGTAATTTTGATGCACGTAGCGATGCAGCTGCTTATAATACGCAGCGCTAAACGTGTTGCTAAACATCAGCGCCATCTCGTCGGAGTCTGTCCAGTTTGTTTTTTGGCGCAGGTCGGCTTTTACTTTTTCATAAAATAAAGTCCCTGGCAATGGGTACGATACAGATATCCCGATTTCATGGGGCAACAGGTTATTGATCATATTGATAGTAAGGGCGATATCATCTTTTGTTTCGCCGGGGTAGCCAAACTGAATAAAGAAGGATGGCCTGATGCCATGCTTTTTCATCAGTTTTGTGGCTGTCGCTATCTGTTCAATACTGGTGCCTTTATCCATCGCGTCCAGTATCTTTTGCGAACCGCTCTCGGCGCCTATCCATACATTTTCGCAGCCGGATGCGGCCAGCGCGGCCACATCTTCATCGTCCAGCAACAAATCTGCCCGCGACTGGAGTTTGTACCTGAACTTCAGCCCCTCCTTTTTTACCAGTTGGGCAAACTGTTTTACCCAACCGGGTTTCAATCCAAAAATGTCGTCGCAAAACCAAATATGGTCCATGTTGAACATGGTTTTCAAAAGCTTAAGCTCGGCAATCACATTTTCGGCACTGCGGGAGTTGTAGCGGTTTCCATAAATCGGTTTAGCGCACCAGTTGCATTTGAAAGGGCAGCCACGGGTAGTACCAACGTTCATCGAGAAATATCCCGCATGTTTAAGCCAGCTTTCGCGGTAAGGGGTAATATCAACCAAATCCCAGGCGGGCAGTGGCAAGGTATCCAGATCTTTCAATACCGGCCTTGCAATGGTTTTAAAGGGGATGTTATTTTTGACATAAGCAAGTCCCTGTATTTGTGCAATATCTTCAATACCACTTTTGATGGCGTTGGTAAGTTCCAACAGTGTTTGTTCAGCCTCGCCTATGATTACAAAATCGGCGCCTTCGTTCAAATATTCTTTGTACCGGTCTGTCGAGTCGGAACTGGAGACAATTACGATGCAACCATACTTTTTGGCCAGCTTGCACATTTTAAACGCGGCCTCGCGCATATTGGTGAGGCACATTTTGGTGAGATAGTTGAACCCATCGTCATAAATCACAAAAAAACCGGGTTTATTTTGCGTTATGGCGGGCACAACATCATGCGCCGTATACGAAAACATGTTATCAAAAAAAGATACGTTATAACCATGCATCCGCATATTGGATGCGGCATATAGTGTACCCAGCGGTGCGTACGGCTGCCCTATTGCCCATTGCTTGGGATCGAACCGTAAAAAGTAGGAATGAGTGAACAATATATTATTTAGCTGGTCCATAAAATTAAGATAGACGGGTTAATGGCGACAGGTTAAGCGAGCAAACAAGTTTTACTTTGGTAAGCTGCTTTTGATTTTCATTACCCTTAAAAGTTTGTAATACACTTTGGCTGTTCATTAGTCAGGATTTTATTTTTATCCAGTAAAAAACACTTTTTTTGAATATCTTATTAAAAAACGCAGTAGGATTAAACATTACCTTGTGCTTAAGATGCATTACCTGTTTCAAAGGATGATGAAAATAATACTGCGCCATTTCCGGAAAACCTATTGATGTAAAATAATCCATACTCCTTTCGGCTGCGGTTTCAACTTCACCCGAATGATAAAAATGGGTATCGAGTACATGTACCCGCCCGGTGGAGGTCAGCAAACCAAATGCATTATTCATAACTTCCTTAAGCGATGGAAAGTATTGGATGGATGCGGCAAAAATAATCACGTCAAATTTAATTCCTTCGTTAAACGCAGTGCCGCTGAACGGGGCATGGATAAATTTAAGGTTCCTTTTTTTAAAAACCCTATTGGCCTGCTCAATCTCTATCCTGTTAGGGTCTATCCCGGTTACTTTAGCTTTGGGGATGTTAGCAAGTTTAGCCGAAAGCCAGCCATTGCCGCAACCAACCTCCAGGATATCCAATGGGCCCCGTTGTTTTTTAAGGAAAGCGATTAGCTGTCCGGCAGAATGCTTTCTCATTTTCCATTCTTTATAATACCGGTGGCCGGAATCAACATCCGGCAGGCGCATTACTTGTTTATCGCTATACAGCCTGCCTTCTTTATCGCGCACAGCAACATACATGGCCTCAAATGCATCGTTGGCTATCGGACTCTGGTTTATAGCAATATCGTTTCTTTCAGCGTTCAATTGTTATTGGGCTAAGTTTAAAATATAGTTTGGTACGCGGCGCCTGGCATTGGTGCTTTTAGGGCTATAAAGTAATATCTTATTCATGTAGCATTCGCAGTTAAACAGCAGCGATGGGCTTCACTCCCACCACTGCCAACCCAGATCGATAATTAACCCATTCATCATATATTACGACAGCCAAACCGCCGGGGTTGCCTGTGGCAAAATAAAAAGGGCGGGGCAACCCTAAAGCCCCGGTACCCGTTATTGTTATAAAAACGCGTGCGATGCTGGCAACCGCCAAAAACTATATAAAAAGCAAAATAGCCCCCCCTGTAACCGAAAAAGGCGTTGTAGAGGCTTACGACCTGTGGGCGTCTGACCACGATATGCAGCCGGGCAACTTAATGCTGCACCTTGACGAAAAACTTTTTAAAGGTCTGTTGGAAGGATTGGAGCTGAAAGGCAAATTTATAGCTGATGTAGGCTGTGGTACCGGCAGGCAATGGCCCGCTATATTTAATAAACAGCCGGCGACGCTAACAGGCTTTGATGTATCGGCCGGAATGTTAAAAAAATTAAAAGAAAAATATCCGAAGGCAAGTACCCTTAAAATTGCCGATAATTTATTTTCTGATATCCCGGATGCTTCTTTTGATATGATAGTGTCAACACTCACCGTTGCCCATATTGAAGATATAGACGAAGCCCTGCATGCCTGGTGCCGTTTGCTTAAACCGGGTGGCGAAATCATCATCACCGATTTTCACCCGCATATGCTGGCACTTGGCGGTAAGCGTACCTTTAAACATGGTAATGCATTAATAGCTGTGCGTAACTATTTACATCCTATATTTACCATAAAGCAAGCGCTATCAAACGATGGTTTTAACCTGATAACACAGCAGGAAATAAAAATTGATGAAACCATGAAACAATTTTACGCCGATGCCAACGCCCTGCATGTTTACGAAAAATACGTTGGCTTCCCGGTTATTTATGGCATTTATTTAAAAAGAGCGTAAATGATACTGAGGAATGTAAAACCGGCTGATGGCGGGCGGGCAGTTGATATCAAAATTGAAGGCGAAAAGATTGATCAGGTTAGTTTATCGATGATAAACGCCGATGATCAGCTATCGCTGTATTTTGAAAACTCCATCATTTTACCCGGCCTGATTAACTCGCACGATCATCTTGATTTTGACCTTTTCCCCCAACTGGGCAATCACATTTATAATAACTATATTGAATGGGGAGCACATATTCACAAGGAGTTTAAAGCCGAAATTGCAGCGGTGCTCAATATCCCCCGACAACAGCGTATACTTTGGGGAATCTATAAAAATTTACTGTGCGGCGTTACTACCGTTGTAAATCACGGGCAACAAGTACATGTTGATAATGCCCTGATTAACATATTTGAGGAAACGCATGACCTGCACTCCGCAGCGCTCGAAAAATTTTGGAAGTTTAGGCTCAACAATCCATTAAAACGCAAACTACCGGTAGTTATCCATACGGGTGAAGGGACAGATGAACTGGCCACCCGCGAAATAGATGAACTGATTAGCTGGAATAAATTAGGACGTGCTTTGGTTGGCGTTCACGCTGTAGCTATGAGCAAAGAACAGGCCCCTTATTTTAAGGCCATTGTTTGGTGCCCCGAATCGAACTTTTACCTGTTGAACAAAACGGCAGATATACATAAACTAAAAGCGTTTGCTGATATTCTTTTCGGGTCAGATTCCACCCTTACAGGTAACTGGAATATGTGGGACCACGTTAGTATGGCCCGTAGCATCGGGATGCTTACCGACGAGGAACTATACCAATCGCTCAATAAAACTGCAGCAAAAACATGGGCAATTAATACCGGCGAAATTGCTGCCGGCAGGCAGGCCGACCTGGTTATCGCGAAAGCAAACCATGGCGCTGGCCGTTATGACGCCTTTTTTGCTACACGGCCAACAAACATCCAAATAGTGATCCAGAAAGGGAACATCAGGTTCTTTGACCAGGAACTGTTGCCTGTGCTGGCCGGTGCATTAAAAGGAAAATCGTTCAGTTTGATAAAGGTGGGTGAGTCCTATAAATATGTCGAAGGAAATATCGGGGAGTTGATGGCCTCCATTCAATCGTACTTGCCAGGTGTTGTTTTCCCGGTTACCTTTATACAACATCAAATTATCTGAAATTGATAAAGCTGATCGATCTTGTTTATTATTCCCATCTAAATTATACCCGCCCGCAGCAGGTAACAGAAAACCATGCCCCTGCACTCACTTTTGCTACATACCTTAAGGATAGGCTTGATTTTGCTTTCGTAAAGCATACAACATTTGAACAGGATATTGTAATGAACGGCGTACCCTATTATTTTTTTAAAGGCCACAACAGGTTCTGGTCTCTCACTATAAAAACCCATGTTCTTATCCGGAAATTAAAGCCTGATATTGTGCTGGTACAGGGCCTGGTATTCCCTTTACAGGTGATGTTTTTAAAATTGTTTTGTAGCAACAAGTTCAAACTGGTTATACAGCATCATGGCGAATTACCCTCGGATGGCTTAAAAGGCCGGTTGCAAAAGATAGCCTGCAATATGACAGATGCCTTCCTTTTCACTTCGGCCGGGAATGCGGATGCCTGGAAGAAAAAAAACATTATTAAACATGATGCCCGGATATTTGAATTATTAGAAGCTTCTACCGTTTTTAAACCTATTGATAAAGCCCTGGCAAAACAACATACCGGCATTGCCGGTAAAGCAAACTTCATTTGGGTGGGTCACCTGAATAAAAATAAAGATCCTTTAACCGTTTTAAACGGTTTTCATGATTACCTGCACGTTAATGCCGCTGCAAAGTTGTACATGATTTACCAAACCGATGCACTGTTAAATGATATAAAGCAATTAATAACATCTTCTGCCCTGCTATCAAATTCGGTCACTTTAGTGGGTCAGGTAACTAATACCGACTTGCCTTACTGGTTTAGCGCAGCAGATTATTATATATCGGGCAGTCATAAAGAAGGCAGCGGCTATGCCTTATTAGAAGCTATGGCCTGCGGCTGCATCCCTGTTGTTACCACCATCCCATCGTATAAAAAAATCACCTTAAATGGCCAATATGGATTTTTATATCCACCGGGGAATGCCGGGGCATTAGGCGAAACCCTTAAGGGGCTTGAGGGGGTAGATTTGCAAGAGCTCTCGACATCTGTTTTAAGCCATTTTACCCAAAGGCTAAGCTTTAAAACCATAGCCGACGACCTGGTTGATATTTGTCATCAATTAATGGATAAATAAGCTGGTAATGCGGGCCGCTATTGTTTCGGTGGTGTAAATTAGCACAGGTTCGTGCTTTAATTCTTTATCGTTTAACAGTTTTTTAATAATAAGCGGTAAGTCTTCGACATTATCGGGTACGAGGTGCTGAGATGGCCTTGTATTCATTCCATTAACCAGGCTCAACACCTGGCAGCCCGCGTATAAAGCCTCGCTTAAAACCGTGCTGTAACCTTCATAGCGCGATGTATGCAAAAATATTTTTGAACGTTGCATCATGGCCAATACTTCCGGGTGTGGCAACTCGCCTTTTAGTTCGATGTTATTCTCCAGCCCAAGCCTGCTTATTTGTTTTTTCAAATTATCCATTTCGGGGCCGTTGCCACATATCACCGTTTTTAATCCCGGAAATTCGGTAACCAGGCTTTTGATCACTTTTACAAAAAGATCATATTGCTTAAGCGGAATAAGCGAACCTGCACCCATAATATCGATGTCGCGATGGGCTGCACCGGCGCCAAAAAGCGTTACATCGATACCTGTAGGGATAATATGCGCCGGTTGAATGCCATAATTTAACCTGAACTCCTTTGCCACAAAATCTGATATCGCGATTACCGAACTGCCGTCGGGTTTTATCCTGTTAACATAGTCATTACCGGCTTTCGCATCCTGCCCGAGCAGCCATGCATAATGCGGCAAACCGTATTTTCTTGCAAAGCGATTGCCCATAAAGGAGCACTCCCCCATCCAAAAACTTAATAAACCAATAAGTTTGTAACTGGCATGAAGCTTTTTTAAGTTTTGCCATACCCGTTGCCAGGTTATTAACCTGAATACCTGCCCCCTGCCCCTGCCCGCAATGGCTATAACTTCGACTCCGCACCAGTTATATGTTGAAGCTGTATTAGAGTACTGAAAACTGATAACAACGATATGCATGTTTGGATTATGCTGTTTTAAAGTCCTGACAAAACCCTGCATAGGCGGTACCCAGGTGGTATCGTTAACGGTGGCAGGGAAACCCGGCGTTAATATGACCAATGCTTCAGGCTTACTCATTTATTAAAGGGATTATTTTGTTGCAATGGCTCAGGCTTGCAATGTTGTGTGTTATAAAAAATATGATCTTGCCCTGGGCTGTTAACTGCTTTAGTTGGGTAAGTATAGCCTCCTCTGCCTGTTGGTCCATTTCGCCAAATGGTTCGTCCATGATCAGCACATCAAAATCGTGGTACAAGGCCCTTGCCAGGGCTATGCGTTGCCTTTGTCCGCCGCTCAGGTTTTTGCCATTTTCGCGCACTATTTTATTTATGCCTTCGGGATAGCCGGCCAGCAAGGGGACAAGTCCGCAAAAGGATATGGCCTCCTCCAGTTTCGCGGTATCATATTCCTGATCATCAGTAAGCGTAATGTTTTTAAGGATGGTATCGTGAATAAAATAGTTCTGTTGTTTTACATAAGCTATTTTTTTCCAGTACTGCTGTCTTTTATGGGTATCAGTTTGTTTCCCATCTATATAAATATAACCCGACTGAGGCGTCAAAAAACCAAGCAATAAATTAATGATGGTTGTTTTGCCACTGCCAGAGGCTGCCGATAAGCCAACAAAATCACCAGCGCAAACATCGAAGCTAATGCCCGATACTACTGCTTGGTCTGCGTAACTAAAATAAACATTGTGAAAACGGATAGAACTGATGGGTTCAACAATATTAAGCGTACCGGCTTTTTGCAACGCGTCGGGTTCTTTTACCGCAAGTAAATCATTCAGGGTAAATTCGTAGGTTTTTATTTGCCCCATACTGTTCAGGATTTTAATAATACCGGGAATGATTTTGTAAGCAGCTGTAATAAATACGCCAATGGTAAGCACATCAACCACTGCGCCGTGTACTGCCCATTTGTTAACCAGCACCAGGATAAAAAAACCAAAAATGGCAAAAATCTCTACCAATCTTGCTGGCAGCCCTTGCAGCGTTTGTTGCGTTGCTATATTGTTATTAAGCTGCTGCTGGTAACCGGCGTACCTATCGGCCAGGAAACTACGCTTATCATAAATGTTGCTTTCTATAAAGCCGGCTAACGACTCCTGTAAATACTGGATGCTCTTCTCGCTCGCGGTTTTTGTTTGTTCGCGCACCTGTTTCGATTTTCGTTTGATAAAATAGGCCAGGATAATTATAGGCGGTAACAACACCAGCAGCAATAAAAAAAACAGCAATGGTTGATAGATCAATATGGCACCGATGGTAAATGAAATGAGCAGGCTTTGCGATATAATTTGCTGTACATTGTTGAGGATATAATGGCTAAACTCGATAGGCTGCTGGCTTACACGGCGGATGTGTACAGATGAATCGACATTGACAAATTTGATATACTCGTCTTTAAGGTAATGCAGGATGTTCCTTTTTGATAATCGCGATGCTACCCCGTAAAAAAAATGATGCTGAAACCTGGTAATCAGGTAGCCAAGCCAGTTTTTGCCGCAATACAGCAGCATAAATAAACCAATTGGCAGTATAGATTGTTGTTTAAGCCAGTTAAGCTGTAATAAACGATGTTGAACAGGCGTGCCCGAGGTATAAAGCCCTATGATGATAAGCAATGCCCCTAAAAAGGCAATATCCAGCACGCTGATAAGCAGATCGAGCAGGATAAGCCTGAACAACCTGTTTTTTTCGGTTACGCTAAGCAGCGAAAGAATTCCCTTAAAAACGTGTTTCAAAATGCCGTAATGATAAAGTATTTTAGTACTTCATCATTACGGCACCAGGCGCGTAATGGTTGCCCGTGTGTTAAGTCTTGAGTTCTAAGTCTGAAGTCTGAAATGTCATTTTTAACTTAAGACTTCAGAGTTAGGACTCAAGACTTCGAACTATTGCACAAGCTTAATCTCCACCCTGCGGTTCAAAACACGGCCTTCTTCGGTTGTGTTATCGGCAATGGGTTTGCTTTCGCCATAGCCCTTAACTGTTAAGTTATCTGCACTGATGCCGCTATTTGCCAGGTAGGTTTTAACCGAGTTGGCACGCTGAACAGATAATTCCATATTACGTTCGTCGGTACCTTCGGCAGATGAATTTCCATTTAAAACGAATTTTGCCGATGGATCTTTCTTCATTTCTATAACAGCCTGGTCAAGCGCCTGGTATGACGCGGTTTTTAACACTGCCGAATTAAATTCAAACTGGATATTGGTAAAATTATAATTTGGCTTAGCAGGTGCAGGCGGCGGGGTTGGCGCAGGTGCAGCAGCAGGCGGCGGGGTTGGCTTCGGTGCCGGCGCGTACATTTTCTCGGTTTCAACAGGAGCAGGTTTTTCGGCTAATTTCTTGGCTTTACAAGCAGGAAAAGTGACGGCTACTAAAGCAATAAGCGATAAAAATAAAGGGGCTTTTAAAAACTTCATAGTTGGTTTTGATTTTTCGGTAAACATAAAAAAATATTTGCCACATGGCTTTAATGCCCATACGGCATTATTAAAAAAAGGATTTAAATGACAATTTGTTTGGCATGCGCATGATCATTAACTGCCAGTTAGAACGGGAAATTGCCTGGATAAGTATTATTAAGTTAAGACGCCTTATATATTACCCCAATGTTTATTTCGGATTAATCGCAGTGTTTTTATTAATATTTAAGTAATTCTACGCAGCTAAATACGTACAACTACCGGGAGTAATTTAAAGCTGATTATGTTATTTAGCAATAATCCTAAAACACATCAACATGAAAACTGATACTCCTTTTGAACCAATTGAAACGCCGGATATACATTTTTTGCGCCGGATAGAAGTATTAAAGAAACACCCCGAAGTAAAACAATTAATGGGCTATGATCCGTGGGCCGCAGTGCTTACATTTTTCATCGTGGTAGGGCAAATTAGCTTTGCATGGGGTGTTAGTATATGGTTTCCTTTCTTTGGAACATATTGGTGGCAAATTATCCTGCTATCATACGTGGTGGGCGGCACCATGAACCATTGGTCGGCCATGGCCGTGCACGAAATGGCACACAACCTGATGCTGAAAACGCCTGCACAAAATAAGGCACTGGCCATATTTGCCAATATCCCGGTTTTGGTGCCGGGCGCTATCGCCTTTCGTACACACCATATGAAGCATCACTCCCACCTGGGCATCGAGCATGTTGATAATGATTTCCCGAGCCATTGGGAAGTGAAAATGGTAGGCAAATCGGGGATCCGGAAATTCATCTGGCTGTTTTTTTACATATTCTTCCTGTTTTTGGTGAGGGGATTTGCTACCAAACCAACCAAATGGGAATGGGCCAACATCGTTACGCTGATTATTACCGATGTATTGATATTTGTGTTTTTAGGGAAAATTGCCATTATCTACCTCTTTCTATCCACCTTGTGGGGATTCAGCCTGCATCCCGCAGCCGGGCATTTTATTCATGAGCATTTTATATTTGAAGAAGGACAGGAAACCAATTCGTACTATGGATGGCTCAACTGGGTTTGTTTTAATGTAGGCTACCATAATGAACACCATGATATCATGAACATACCAGGCAGGTTTTTGCCTAAGTATTATAAAATTACCAAAGAGTTTTACCAACACCTGGATTCGACCCACTCCTGGACGCGCATGTTTTATGATTTTATTACCAAGCCCAATTTGGGCGCCGATAAACGTTACGTACGAACAGAACAAGTGAGAAAGCAAGGAATAAAAATGGCCGAAGAAATGAAGCGAAGCCGGGAGATGGCGTAGTGGTCAGTGGTCAGTGGTCAGTGGTCAGTGGTCAGTGGTCAGTGGTCAGTGGTCAGTGGTCAGTGGTCAGTGGTCAGTGGTCAGTGGTCAGTGGTCAGTGGAAATAAACACAAATGGCGCATCTTTCGATACGCCATTTGTGTTTATTTAAAAAAACTACTCGAGAGCCCAACAAACCACTCACAACTGACCACTCACTACTACTTCTTGCTCACTACCACGCTCCAGTCGCTTCCGCTGCCTATTTTATAAATGTCGGCAAAACTGCCCTGGTTTAAGGCAAAAGACAGTTGCATTAAGCTATTCATGTACGCCAAAGGCTTACCTTTTGCTACCTCGCCAAAAGTATCGCTGTATGGAGCATCGCCTTCAAATTTCTTTTCGCCATTTTGGTAAATTACCATATGAAGGGTATCCCCTACTTTAACGCCCATTTGCTTCACCAGGTCATCGCCTATGTTTGTCCACAGGTTGCCATATTGAATATCAAGGATGTCGATAGTGCCTTTCAGCGTTCCGTTTTCTAACAGGGCTTTTTGATACGGAATTTTCACCACTTGCTTAGGCAGTTCGGGCCCTACCTGCTCATAAGTAATAACACCGGCCGCCAGGCGTGCGGCTGTGTAGGCATATACGTCGCGGCCATGAAAGGTGTATGATTTTTCGGACCCCTTACGGCGATTGCGCGCCTCATCAATCTGCCTGATTTCGGCTATTCCCAGCGATTCAGCTATCAACGTTAATGTGCCATTATCCGGCGTAACAATATATTGGCCCGTTTTGGTCTTGAGCACAACAGATTTACGGGCGGTACCTACCCCAGGATCCACTACCGAAACAAATACCGTACCTGCAGGCCAGTAATTTACAGTTTGATAGAGGCGGTATGATGCTTCCCAGATGTTATAAGCAGGAATCTCGTGTGTGAGATCATAAAGTTTTAAATCGGCAGAAACACCGGTGGCAACGCCCTTCATGGCCGATACAGCGCCATCTTTTACGCCAAAATCGGATTGGAAAACTACAATTTTGTTTTGGGCATAGGATAAACCGGTAATTGAAATTAAAAGAATGGTAAGTAGCTTTTTAATCATGTTGAAAATATATTTATTGCATAACGCGGTGACGTGCCTTTTTTTGATGTATGCGTTTGCTGGTACGCAGCGACTGTCACACAGCGTAAAATACAATAAAATATTAAAACTAACACCAATTTAAGCAGCTTTTCAAGCCAAAAAAAAAGGCCGCCCCTTGCGGAAACGGCCTTCAAACCAAACTAACTACTTTATGAAAACAGTCTTTAATTATTTTACAGCTATTTCTCTCGATTGAAATTTAGCTTCTTCTTTTTTGGTAATGGTCAAAGTCAGGATACCATCGGTATAGTCTGCTTCGATTTTTGAATGATCAGCACTTTCGGGCAAGGTAAACGACCTGCTGAATGAGTTGTAGCTGTATTCGCGTTTGCTGAATTTTTTACCTTCTTCAACGTTTTCAGTTTTCTTTTCAGCTGCTACGGTTAATACGTTTTTATCCAAACTGATCTTCAAATCTTCTTTCTTTAAGCCTGGTACAGCCAATTCAACCTGGAATTCATTTTCAGTTTCGCTGATGTTTACGGCAGGTATGCGGGCTACCAGTTTATCGCCAAGGAACGAATCGTTTAAAATTGAATCGAATACATCGTTAAAGAATGGGCCTCTCGCGTTGTTTTTTAATCCGTTGTTAAATTTTACTAAAGTCATGATATGTATATTTATAAGTTTTTGTTTTTGTTAACTTCGTGAAGTATTAATCAACTGTTATACCAACAGGGAAAATCAATATTTTATATGACTATTTGTCATTGATAAAGATTTTTTACCGACAAAATGACACAAATGGCCGAAAAACTCAGCGATTACAAATTTAAAACTGACATACCTATCCGTTTTTCGGATATTGATTCATTAGGACACGTTAACAACGCCATATATTTAACTTACTTTGAAATAGCAAGGACCAACTATTGGAAAGACGCCATAGGTTGGGATTGGAATAATGCCGGCATTATTATAGGCCGCTCAGAGATCAATTATCTAAAACAAATTACTGTTCAGGATAAAATAGCCTGCTACGTGCGCACCATACGCATAGGCAACAGCAGCTTTGACGTGATGCATGTATTGGTAAAAATAACCCCGCAGGGCGAAGAAATTGTAACAACCGGCAAAACAGTTTGCATCAGCTATGATTACGCCGCCAATAAATCAGTTTCAATCCCGCCGGATGAACGCAGGAGTATGATTGCATATGATGAGCCGAGATTGATATTGAATACAAATTGATATGCAGATTATACGGAATTGCCTTGCTTAATTAATAAGACTACATTATAAATCGTTAAACCAAACCTTATTTATCATATGGCTGTAGGATTTACACCAAAGTTTGTAGAGGAATATCCTCTTGACAATTTGTCGACAGCTCAATTCCTGGTAATTGTCCACGAATCGGTTAACGACCTGGGCTGGGAAACCAGTTATGTAAGTCCAACCGGCATTATAGCTTACACAGCTAATGGTGTTTTTGGCTGGAACGCCATCATCCGCATCACTATTGAAAACGACACGGCAACTGTAAAAAGTTCCTCGGCCGGGAGTGAGATGTTTGACTTTGGCCGTAATAAAAAAGCGGTAAAGAGCCTGGTTGAAGCTATAGATGAATTTAAAAGCAAACTTTCTGCCGAAGACATTGAAGAAAAACACCTGCAGTTATCTGCAAACTTTCCGCCGGCCGGCGACGATTATTTAAAACTGCCGCCACAGGGTACTGCTGAACAAATAAATGGGTTCCTCACTATATTTAAACCGCAATCGGGCTATTTTGTAACGCCTGTACTATTTAATTTAAATATCCTGGTGTTTATACTTATGGCCATAAAGGGTGTAGATATGCTATCGCCCACCGTTGCAGATCTATTACAATGGGGGGCCAATTTCAAGCCTTTAACATTAGATGGCCAATGGTGGCGGTTGCTAACCAATGTGTTTTTACACATAGGCATTTTGCATTTACTGCTCAACATGTACGCACTTGTTTACATAGGTCTACTTTTAGAACCGCACTTGGGTAAGCTAAGGTTTATTACCGCTTACTTGTTAACCGGGTTGCTTGCCAGCATTACCAGCCTCTGGTGGCACGAAAATACGGTGAGCGCAGGTGCTTCGGGTGCTATTTTTGGCATGTATGGGGTATTTTTAGCCATGCTTACAACAGATTTGATCGAAAAATCTACCCGCCGTGCCTTACTTACCAGCATAGCTGTGTTTGTTGGCTATAATTTACTTAATGGCCTAAAAAGCGGAGTCGACAACGCCGCCCATATAGGTGGCCTGGTAGGCGGTTTAATAATTGGCTATTGTTTTACCCTGAGCCTCAAAAAGCCCGCCGACATCCGGTTAAAACATTCGTTAATAGCCATATTAACTATAATTACGCTTATAACATGTGGCTGGATATATAAAGCTATGCCTAATGATATTGGAGATTATGATAAAGGGATGGAGATGTTTACCAGCAATGAGACCAGGGCTTTAGAGGTTTACAATATGAAAGGTGCACCACGCCCAAAGGTACTTACAGCAATAAAAAAGGGTATCGGTTATTGGAATGAAGATATTAAAATATTAGAAAGAGTAGATAAACTGAGTGTTCCTGAACCAATAAAAATGCGCGATAAAAAACTAAAGCAATACCTTGATCTGCGGATTAAAAGTTTTGAGATAATGTACAAGGCAGTCGACGAAAACACAGACAAGTATAATGCGGATATGAATTATTACAATCACCAGATTCAGGTTATCATTGATAGCATGAAGGCAGTAGAGTAATTTAGGTTTCCAGCTATCTGCTATATTTCAGAACCATCGTTCTAAATCAAATAACATCGATCATATTTTCACACGATGCACGATGTAATTCCGGAACAATTGTTCCGGAATACAGCCAATTCACATTTATGAAAATAAATTTACTTTCATTTAATTTATTTTTGATAAAATACGTACTTTTAAGGCGCTTTACAACCTTATCAGTACATAAAAAATGAAATATACCGTTAAAAACCTATTGATCTTATCCGTATTTGTGAGCATTGTTTACCAGGCTTGTAAAAAAGAAAACACATCTGCTGACAAAAAAACTGACTCCAAAATAGCCGCACAGATTGCCATAAACCTATATAAATCGCTAAGTGGCAGTAACGGTGGAGCGAACATACAAAACGGACTGAACGCCTATAGTAATATAAATAAAAAGAATAGTAAGCTTGCTGTTAACTCCTTTTATGTTGGCGAATGCGGGCTAATGATGGATACTACTGTTTCTTTCGATTGGAGCAGAGGAGACAGCATAACTACGCTTACTGATAAAATTAAATTCACTTCGTTATGTAAAACCGCCAGCTTACTACGCGGTTATACCTTTGACGACAGCACTACAATTATTGGCAAAACACCAACTTTTGGCTTTACCAGGGTGGCTACCCAGCATTTTGCTGTATATGGTATAGATTTAGCTTATACCCAATTTTCGTTAAATGGTAAATCAAGCTTTAAAACGTCAGATTATCCGCTGAACGGCAGCAAGACGGTTAAATACAATTCCTTTTCAACCAATTACATTCTTAAGGGGGTAAAATTCAACACCGGAACAGATCCCAAGGTAATAAGCCCCAATATATATGAGGGCACAGCCGATTTTAGCGGCGAGCATGTTTACGATGGCGGTTCGCCATCTTACAATACCGATAAATATACAGGAACTGTTGAGTTTTTAGGAAACTGGAAAGTTAAAATAACTTACAATGGCACGGCTTACACAGTTGATTTAAACACAGGGATAGTAATTTAAAAATAATTTGAGAATTTGAAGATTTGAGAATTTGAAAATTAGTTTTTCTTCGGTTTTACCATTTTCAAATCTTCAAATTCTCAAATTAAAAAATCTTCCCCGGATTTAAAATCCCCTTCGGGTCAAATATGCTCTTGATACCGCGCCAAAGGGCAAAATGCACCTCCGAGTACTTTATCGGCATAAAATCCTTTTGCACCAAACCGATGCCATGTTCACCGGACAAGGTGCCGCCCAGCCCAACTGTAAGTTCGAAAATCTCTTTGATGCCGAATTTGAGTTTGCTGTTCCAATCCTCGTCGCTCATGTTGGCCTTAATGATATTTACATGCAGATTCCCATCACCTGCGTGGCCATAACATACTGATTCAAAGCCATATTTGCCGCCAATCTCTTTTATTCCTTTAATCAGTTGTGGCAATTCGGCGCGGGGCACTACGGTATCTTCTTCTTTATAAACCGAGTTTGATTTTACCGACACGGCCATAGTCCGGCGCAACCGCCATAACTCCTCTTTTTGGGCCGATGAATCGGCAAAGAGCACATCTTTGCAATCATACGCTTCTAACACGGCGTTAATTTTTTCGCAGTCGGCAAAAATCACGTCCTGGTTATTTCCATCTACTTCAATCAGCAAAAAGGCCTGGATATCATCTTGTAAATCAAACGCGATATCATCATGCTCTTTCACCCACTCCACTCCTCTCCGCTCCATAAACTCCAATGCTGATGGCACAATACCTGCACGAAATATGGCAGAAACAGCTGCGCAGGCAGCTTCATTAGTCGCAAATGAGGCCAGCATCAAGGCGTCCAATGTTGGCAATGGAATCAGCTTCACAACAATTTTGGTAATAATACCCAGCGTACCTTCCGAACCGATGAATAATTGGGTTAAATTATAACCCGACGCATACTTAAGCGTATTTGCCCCTGTCCAGATAATTTCACCTGATGGTAAAACCACCTGCAGGTTCAATATATATTCGCGAATGGTACCATACTTAACCACCCTTGGTCCACCCGAGCCATGGGACACATTGCCCCCTATAAAGCAACTTCCTTTGCTTGCGGGGTCAACAGGGTAAAGCAGGCCTTTAGCAGCAGCCTGGTTCATAAACTCTTCGGTAATAACCCCTGGCTCAACCGTGGCCTGTAAATTAGCCTCATCAATCTCCAGAACCTTATTAAAGCGTTCCATCGCTATCAGCAAACCGCCTTTAATAGCCAGGGCGCCGCCGCTTAAGCCAGTACCGGCACCACGAGGGGTAACAGGGATCAGGTTGTCATAACAAAGTTTCATTAATGCCGAAACCTCCCCGGGCATTTGCGGGCGAGCAACTACTTCCGGGTAATAAACCAGGTCTTCCGTTTCGTCGTGACTATATTTTTCAAGCTCGTCATGCCGGCTGATAACGTTGCCGGCGCCAACAATAGCTATAATGGCATCTAATATCGATGGTGTTATTTTATTATATTCCATTTTACTGCTTGTTATAGTTAACAGTAACAGCCGAGTGAGTTACCTTACCCAACAACGGTGGGTTTAACTTTTTTATTTCCACACTAATGCTGTCTACGTATGGGTATTTTCTTTTTATTCTGTCTAAGATAGCTTGTGCTACGGTTTCTATCAGTTTGCGCGAATGTTTCATTTCCTCGCAGGCCATATAATAAACCTTTTCGTAATCAACAGTGTGTTTAAGCTCGTCGTCGGCTGGTTCAGTCTGGGGTATAAAATCAACTGTTATATCTACCAGGAAACGGCAGCCTATTTTTTGTTCTTCGGGATAAAATCCATGGTATGCAAAAAATTCTGCACCCTGCAGGGCAATAGTAGTCATGGTTCAAAAGTAGCAGATTTTGTTGGTTTAAAAATTGATTTATTTGTCAAAAACTTGCACAAAACTTGATATAAATTGAAAATTACTAACTAAAAAGTGCAGTTTTTTAGCTCTTTTTTGTGCTTTATTTACCAATTGATTTTAAAACATTTTGTGGCAAAACCGGTATATAGAACGCATATTTTTTTATGCCCGATTTTTTTTCAAAAAATAATTTCGTCAAAAACCATGTTTAAACTATCTAAACATAGTTTTTGATATAAAGTGGCTTGTAGTATCTAAAAACAGCATTTTTGGATTAAATAAGTCCACTTTAAATGCTATATATTTGCCCACCAAGTATAACATTATGGCTAAAACAGATCTGTACGAATCGCCCGATTATTATCAATTAGATGAATTGCTTACCGAAGAACATAAGCTTATCCGCTCGTCGGTACGCGATTGGGTAAAAAAGGAATTAAGCCCGATAATTGAAGATTATGCCCAAAAAGCAGAGTTCCCGATGCAGCTTGTAAAAGGCCTTGCCGAAATTGGCGCATTTGGCCCGACAATTCCGGTTGAGTATGGCGGTGCAGGCCTGGATTATATGGCTTACGGTATCATTATGCAGGAAATTGAGCGTGGCGATTCTGGCATTCGGTCGGCATCATCTGTGCAAGGCTCATTGGTAATGTACCCTATTTATGCCTACGGCTCTGAAGAACAACGTAAAAAATACCTGCCCCGCTTAGCATCCGGCGAAATCATGGGCTGTTTTGGGCTCACCGAGCCCGATCACGGATCAAACCCTGGCGGAATGACAACCAATATAAAAGATGCCGGCGATCATTATATCCTGAATGGCGCCAAAATGTGGATCTCCAACGCTCCATTTGCCGATATTGCTGTTGTTTGGGCCCGCGACGAGAATAAGAAGGTACGAGGATTAATAGTGGAGCGCGGTATGGAGGGCTTTACTACACCTACAACGCACAGCAAATGGTCGTTAAGAGCATCGGCTACCGGCGAATTAGTTTTTGATAATGTTAAAGTACCTAAGGAAAACTTATTGCCCAATGCCATCGGTTTAAAAGGCCCGCTCGGTTGCCTTAACCAGGCACGCTACGGTATTGCCTGGGGTGCACTTGGTGCCGCTATGGATTGTTATGATACCGCTTTAAGATATTCGAAAGAGCGTGTTCAGTTTGGGAAACCAATAGCGGCATTTCAGCTGCAGCAAAAAAAATTGGCCGAGATGATAACCGAGATAACCAAAGCCCAGTTATTGGTTTGGCGTTTAGGTGTGCTCAAAAATGAGAACAGGGCTACTGCTGCCCAAATTTCGATGGCCAAGCGTAACAGTGTAGAAACCGCCATCAATATAGCCCGCGAAGCCCGGCAAATACTGGGTGGCATGGGCATCACCGGCGAGTACCCTATTATGCGGCATATGATGAACCTTGAATCGGTAATTACTTATGAAGGCACACATGACATTCACTTGTTGATAACAGGAATGGATATTACTGGCCTTGATGCATTTAAATAGTACAGGCAGCAATTATTTAAGTTCCGAAATATAGTATTGGCGTTTTCCAAACACTATATTTGTTGCTGCTATACAGTTAATGTGTTCGATTAAACCTATTGTTTTCTGCGGTAAAAGTTATTCGCATAATTTAATGTTATGCATAGCTTTTTTTTGTGCCTTACTTTTTGGAGCTTGTAACTATAACAATAAAGATGACGGTAACTATTCAAAGCAGTTTAACGCCATTTACGACACTATTAATAACTACCATCAGCTAACAAAACGGCAGCTTGTCGGCACGCGATATCTCGATTCCGCTTTTAAAAGGCTTAAAAATCCTTTTGTAAATGATAGGTTCCGCTTTTATAGTTTTCATTTTGTTTACGAAAGAAAAGTTGCCCATAACTCAAAAAAGGCTCTTGCTTATGCTGACAGTATGCTGGCTATGGCCAAACAAAGCGTAACGCGACGCCAATATCAGGTTAATTATGCCGAGGCCAATTTCGCCCTCGGCGATGCTTATTTTGACCTTTCGCAGTTCAGCAACGCTTATAAATGCTTTTATCAGGGATATTATATTGGCAAAAGGCTGATTAGCAATCAAATACTGGCCGAATATACCTACCGGATGGGCATGGTGATGTTTAAACAGGCGCACTACCTGGATGCGGCCAATTTTTTTAAGCTTAGTTATAGCCAAAGCCGGGCTTATAAAGATGATTTCAGGGCATTTTATCAACGACAGGAGCTGCTGGATAATATTGGCGAAAGTTATAAAAACGCGGGAAAAGCAGATAGCGCATCTGTCTACTTCAAAAAAACACTTGAATATATCGATAGCAATAATGCAAGATTTAGCAACCTGGCCGGAATGCTGGAGACTGCCCGTGGGGTAGTTTATGGCAACCAGGGTGATATGGCTTTGATAACAGGCAACTATACACTGGCCGAACAGATGCTTAAAAGCAGCATCGCCATCAATTTTAAAAAGGGTAATGATAACAAAGACGCTCAATTAACTGAAATAAAGCTTGCACGCCTGTACCTTAAATTAAACCGGCAAAAGGATCTTTACCTGCTACTTAAAAATCTGCGCACTCAATTAGACAGCCTTCCTAATGACGATGCAGAAGCCGGTTGGAATTATTTAATGAGTAAATACAGCCAGCAAAATAATGATAACACTGCGGCACTAACTTATTTAAAAAAGTACTCGGCACAAAAGGATTCATTAGTAAAGCTGGCCAATTCACTTAAGCGCACCGATGTAACAACGCAGCAAGCCAATTACGACAAGCAAAGCGAGATAGACAGCCTGAAAAACAACAATAAACGGCAGCTAATATTCATTTACATTGCTGTTTTATTATCTGTTATGGCGGTAATAATTATATTCCTGATTTTCAGAAATATGAAACAGTCAAAAAGGGATATGCTGGCTATCAAGACGTTAAATGAGCAAATAAACTATCAAAAAGAAAACCTGGTGCATACCCTTAATGAACTACACCGCGGAAGCCGGGAAAAAGACCGCATATTAAGAACTGTTGCACATGACCTCAGGAACCCGCTTGGTGGAATAGCGTCGCTTTCGGCGGTCATGGTAACCGAAGATTATACGCCTGATCAGCTGGAAATGCTCAGTCTGATAAAAGATACCTCTTACAATTCGCTCGACCTTATAAACGAGATATTAGAAGCTACTAATTCAGCCACCGCGCCTATTAAGAAGGAATGGGTTGATATTAACGCGCTGACAACCAATAGTGTAGAATTATTGCGCTTTAAAGCTGCCGAAAAACACCAGTCTATAAAACTTCACCTGCCCGAAAATCCGGCGCAGGTATTTATAAGCCGGGAAAAAATTTGGCGTGTTATCAGCAACCTGGTCACCAATGCTATTAAATTCAGCTACGACGGCGACAGTATAACAGTAGGCATAAAAAATCACGAAAGCGGTATCGAGATAACAGTAAACGACAATGGGATAGGCATCCCCGACAAGCTAAAACAACAGGTTTTTAATATGTTTACCGATGCCAAGCGGATTGGCACAGCCGGCGAGAAATCATTCGGTCTGGGCCTGTCCATATGCCAGCAAATTATAGAAAAGCACAATGGCAAAATTTGGTTGCAAAGTAATCCAACCGATGGCACAACTTTTTACGTTTTTCTGCCCTTTGAGGCCCCGGTGGTTTAGTTTTATAACACAATATGCAGACACCAGCCGCTGCGAACGACAAAATTCTCGTTAAAAATGTGCTGCTGAGATATTTTATTTAAGTTTAGGAAGTATTTAAAACGCATAGCCCCAATTCCCTGGTTATTAAAATTAATGTTCAACTATAAAAGCATATTCCGAAACGGGCTTCACATCAACATGCTGACGAGGTTGCTTTTCATTTGCTTCGTTATCATAATTTTTTCCTGCAACCGGGCTGCAAATTCGTTTTTGTCGTCGGCGGCGTTTAACAAGGTACTTGATTCGGTAAGCAATATGAACGATGGCGGCAAAAAAGAAGAAGCCATCCACTACCTGGATTCGGCGTACCGCCATTCAAAAAACCTTAACCTGCTTCAAACTTATAGCTATTACCGGTTTAATTACAACTACTTTTATTCTGTAAAGGGTGATAAAAATACCTCCCTGTTATATGCAGATAGTATGCTCAATCTGTTTAACACACCTGATAAAAAGTCGGGATATACCACCGAGTATGGGCAATCATATTTTTATAAAGGCGATGTTTTATTTGACCAAAACAGGTATAACGAGGCATATGAAAACTTTTATCACGGCAAAATAATTGGTAACAATAATTTAGATGAGTGCGTTTTGAGCGACTACAGCTACCGGATGGGTATGATCATGTATAAACAAGAACACTACCGGCTGGCGGCAGCATACTTTAAAAACAGTGCAAAAGAAAGCGCCGCGTGTGCTGGCAATTTCGGTGCATTTTATCGTACGCAGGAATTGACGGATAACATAGGCTTAAGCTATAGTGCCGTAAACTTAACCGATAGCGCTCTTTTTTTTTATAACAAAGCACTTGACTACATTGACCAGCACCAAATACAATATCGCGACCGAAGAGAAATGCTTGATGTGGCCCGCGGTGTTATTTACGGCAACCTTGCCAATGTGTATATTGGCCTTAAAAAGTATAGCCAGGCTAAAACTTTGCTAAAAAAAAGCATCCGTATTAATTTGCGGAAAGGTAACGACAACCAGGATGCGCAATATGCAGAGTTAAAGCTGGCCGCCGTGTACAACAATCTAAACCAGGCAGATTCGCTGCTAAACATATTAAATGTAATAAAAAAACAGTTTGAATATTTACACCAGCAGGATGCCAGGGCGGATTGGAATTACTTAATGTCGGAATATTTGGTAAAAAAAAGTAAGCCAGACGAAGCGATTAAATATTTTATACAGTATGATGCCTTAAAAGACTCCATCAATCAAAAAAACAAGGCGCTTAAGGAAGCGGACATAGCCGAACAAATAAAGCGCCTTGAAAAGGATAATGAGTTTGACAAACTTAAAAAGAACAATCAGCAACAAAATATTTATCTTAATGTAACCATAGTTTTTGTGGTGATGCTGGTTATGATCATTTCGCTGGTGTTCCTGAATTGGCAGAAATCAAAAAAGAACATTCAAACACTTGGAAGGCTAAACCAACAGATAAACGAACAAAACACCCATCTTGAACACGCTTTGAACGAACTTAAATTAAACAGCCAGGAGAAAGATAGAATTTTACGTACTGTAGCTCATGACCTGCGTAACCCTATTGGCGGTATAGCATCGCTAACTTCCGTAATGGGCGAAGATGATTATACTGATGAGCAAAAAGAAATGCTTAACCTGATCAAAGAAACCTCCTTTAACTCATTAGAACTGATAAATGAGATATTGGAAGCAACAAATTCGGCCAATACCGGATTAAATCTTGAGCAAGTTGAAATTAACGGCCTGCTTACCAACAGTGTTGAACTGCTACGCTTTAAAGCTGCAGAGAAAAGCCAAACCATCAGCCTTGAATTATTACCCAGCCCCCTTGAGCTTATGATAAGCCGCGAAAAAATATGGCGTGTAGTAAGTAATTTAATTAGCAATGCTATAAAATTCAGCCCGGCCGGTGCGCCAATATTTGTTAAGGTTGAAGTTTTTGAACGGGAAGTGCAAATTTCGGTAAAAGATAGTGGCATTGGCATCCCAGACAAACTTAAAAGCCAGGTTTTTAATATGTTTACAGATGCAAAGCGCCCTGGTACCGAGGGTGAAAAATCATTTGGACTGGGCCTTTCAATATGCCGGCAAATCATCGAAAAGCATAATGGGCGTATTTGGTTTCAAAGCGATACCGAACACGGTACTACATTCTACTTCTCGCTTCCAAAGTAAACTCTTCGTGTTTAACGGGCTTTTTTAAAAAACCGGCAAACCATTTACCCGATGCCTTTATAATCCGTTTTTGCGTAGTATGGTCTACGTGGACTAAACCAAACCGCGGGTGATATCCTTCGGCCCATTCAAAATTATCGGTAAGCGTCCAAACAAAATAGCCGTTAACATTACAACCTTCATTTTTTGCTTTTAAAACCTGGCTCAAATAATCCTGCAGGTATTGGAGGCGTTTGGGGTCGTTTACTTCGCCGTCGGTAACCTCATCCGGAAAGGCCGAGCCGTTTTCAGTAATAATGATGTTCTTTATTTGCGGATAAGCGGCAAACTTTTTTATCATATGATAAATAGCCGGGGGATGAATTTCCCAGCGCATTGCTGTTAATTCAACCTTGCGGTTTTCGGCTTTAACAATGCGTGCGTTTACGTAAGGCGTAAAAAAGGAATATTGGACAATCTCGCGCGTATAATTTTGCACTCCGATAAAATCGAAATCAAACTTCATGTTGTCCTCATCGCCCGGTAAAATATATTTTTGTATTCCTTTTAAAGCGGGTAAATCTTTAATCGGGTAGCCCATTCCTAAAAGCGGTTCGATAAAAAGGCGGTTTATCAGGGCATCAACCCGAACAGCTGCTGCTACGTCGCGCGGCTTACTGGTTAAAGGCTCAACCTGCGAACAAGAAAACGTGTTGCCAATTTGCGAATTGGGCACCAGTTTACGCAATATTTTTGCCCCTGCAACTATGCTTAAAACAACATGGTGAATTACCGATGTAAAACTCCTGATACCACTACGTCCCGGAGCATGGATACCAAAAAAATAACCGGCGCCTGTAAAAACCACCGGTTCGTTCATTACCATCCAATGTTTTACCCTGTCGCCAAAGTTTTGCGCACATAAGGTGGTAAATTCACTAAACCAGGTAATAACATCACGATTGGCCCATCCTCCTTTTTGCTCAAGCACTAATGGCAAATCCCAGTGGTAAATAGTTACCCAGGGTTCTACCCCCTGCTCAAGGCAATAATCAATAACGCGGTTGTAATAATCAATGCCTGCCTGGTTAACTACACCCGTACCATTGGGTAACAAACGTGTCCATGATATCGAGAACCGGAAATTAGGAATATTCAATTTTTTAATAAGATCGATGTCCTCCTGGTACCTGTTGTAAAAATCGCAGGCGGTACGGGCATGATCGTCATTTAATATTTTACCTTTTTTCGTTGTAAAATTGTCCCAAACAGATTCGCCCTTGCCATCGGCATCATGAGCACCCTCAATCTGGAATGCAGCAGTAGATACGCCCCAATTAAAATCGGGGCCAAAAAGTTCTCTGTTTAGAGCAGTATGCTGTGGAGTGAATTTCATTAAATGGACTACGAGGGTCCAAAATTGCAATATTATTTACGAAACCGGGGTATAAAGTTTTATTATTAATGGATGAAGGATGATTTCATGCTTTTTAACATCATCCACTCCCTTATACCACTAATGAGCCTTGAAAACACATTGATAAATTTCATAACCTTGTTGTTTAATTATCTAAAGGTACCATGGGGATATAACATAATTGTAACAACTGTATTATCAAATTGTTAAACACGAATTTCACTAACACGAATATCCCGAATTAAGGCCAATTCCACGAACTATAAAGGCATAGTTTATTATTTAACCAACTTTTTATCTGCGTTAACCACCCTAATCAGTGAAATTCAACTCAATTGGAGACATTCGTGTCCATTCAATTCGTGAAATTCGATTCAATTCGAGACATTCGTGTTTATAAATTCGTGTTATATGAAAAGCTATTTTATAAAAATGTTCAAATACGGCCACTTCGCTAACCATGCTTTATTAAAAGCAATTGCAGAAGCAGGCAATCCCAGGGGCCCTATAAAGTTGATGTCGCATTTGCTTGCTGCCGAACGGCGTTGGCTGGATAGGGTAAATGATGTGGAACCTTATCCCAATGCCGAATTATGGCCCAAAGAGTATACCATTGAGCATTGTACCCACCTGGTAAACGAATATAATGAAGAGTGGCTTGGCTTCCTGGAACGAATTACCGAAGACGATTTGAACAGAGTTATCATATACCAAAACGCATTGGGCAGTAATCAAACTTCTGTAAGCGATATTCTTACACATGTAATAAATCATGGCACACATACACGGGCCCAGGCCGGCCAGCAGTTGAAACTTACCAGCACCGAAGCTTTACCCATTACCGACTATGTTTATTATTTAAGGCAACTAAATAGTTAACATTAATAGCTTTATTTACAATATTTGCCAATACAAAACGCAACCATGAAAAAGTATATCGGGATTGTATTAAGCCTTGCCATTTTATCGGGATGTGCCGACAATAAAAAACAGGAAAAATTGCTACTGGATAGCGTTATTGCCGTGCACGACAAGGTAATGGCTAATGACGAGCACCTGATGAAAAACAAAATGTTGCTGGATAGCCTGGTTAAAAACGTAGCTGACATTAACGATTCGGCAAAAGTTTGCCTTAAGCTGGTTGATGACGCAGATGGCGCCATGAGCGATTGGATGCACAAGTTTGACGTGGAAAACAAAGGCAAATCGCACCAGGAAATCATCGACTACCTGCGCGATCAAAAAAAGAAAATCGCGGCTATCGACGTTCAAATCAGCAATGCGATAACCGAATCTGACAAATATCTTACTCCAAATAAAAAATAAATGCGCAAATTAATTTTGGGCGTTATCGTATTATCGGTGTTAAATGCCTGTAACAATAAACAAAGCAAACTGCCTATTTTAGGCAACCGAGAGCCTGTTACTAAAACGGTGGATGGAAAATCGGTTGTGGATACAGCCTACGCCACTATTCCCGATTTTAAATTTGTGAACCAGTATGGCGATACTATAACACAAAAAAGCCTCGATGGTAAAATATATGTGGCCGATTTCTTTTTTACCACCTGCCCTTCTATCTGCCCGGTAATGCACCGCAACATGCTCAATGTTTATAAGGAGTTTAAGGCCGACGATAATTTCCGGATCATATCACACACCATCGACCCTAAATATGATACCGTTCAGGTACTTAAGCGCTATGCCGATAAAATGGGGCTTAGTGGTAACAACTGGTGGCTTTTGCATGGCGATAAAGGCAGCACTTATACCATAGCCAAAAGCTACCTGCAAACAGTACAGGAAAAAAATCCCGCCGGGCAATATATACATGATGGCTTTTTTATATTGATAGACAAACAAAAACGCATCCGCGGAACGTACGAAGGTACCGACCCCAAAGAAGTGGATAAAATGATAGCCGACATCAAAATACTAAAGGCCGAACCAGACCAAGCCGCAGCCAAATGAAATTCAAAGTAACAGGGGGGATTTTATTACTGTTGATAGTCATTTTTTTTTCATGCCAGAACGATGGGCAGCTTGAATTTAACCGCTATTACTCTGGTGGCAGCGTCATTTACCTTACCCGCTGCGCAAACTGCCACGGCACCAAAGGCGAGGGTTTGCAGGCGCTGATACCACCGCTTACGGATTCAGGCTATCTTAAAAAGAATAAAAACGCCTTGGCCTGCTTTCTTAAAAAAGGGCTTAAGGGACAAATTAATATCAATAACAAAACTTTTGATGGAGAAATGCCTGCTGATAGCCTTGCCCCCATCGAAATTGCCAAGGTACTTACTTATGTTACCAACTCATTCGGCAATAAATTAGGCACGATAAGCTTGCAGCAGGTTCAGGGCGATTTGGAGAAATGTAAATAGGTAATTGGCGCTGCACGTTAGCTAAACAATAGATTCCTGGTCAGACTATGAACTATGAACCATCAACTATGAACTAAAACTGCTACCTTTGTACCTGCAAAACGTTCTATCGCTGCTAATTTATTAGTGGAGGAAAGTCCGGGCAACACAGAGCATCCTGCTTCCTAACGGGAAGGCGCCGGCAGCCGGCGACAGCAAAGTGCCACAGAGAAAATACCGCCACGGTGAAAACCGGGGTAAGGGTGAAAACGTGAGGTAAGAGCTCACGGCTTTTCCGGGCGACCGGAGATGACGGTAAACCTCAGGAGTTGAAAAACCAAATAGGTCTTGAAAGTGGGGCTGCTCGCTCCCGCTCGCCAACTTGTTGGCGACGTTAAGATGGGTAGGTTGTTTAAACCTGTCAGCAATGGCAGGGCCAGATTAATGATAGAAGTTGCCTTTAGGGGCAATACAGAACCCGGCTTACAGGTTTGCTGCTGAATTATATAACCCTTTCCTGCAAACAGGAAGGGGTTATTTTTGTTTACAAGCAAAAGTGTTTGTTTTTCTATACAAAACGATATATTAGCGACAGAACAATTACAACCTATTACATATATAAAACATGGCAAAAATTTTAATTATTGATGATGAACGGGCAATACGCAGTACTTTGCGGGAAATTCTGGAGTATGAAGATTACGAGGTTGAGGACGTAGATAACGGTATTGACGGCCTGCAATTAATTGAAAAGAAAGATTTTGACCTGGTACTTTGCGATATAAAAATGAACCGGATGGATGGCATGGAAGTGCTTACCGAAGGTTTGGCGCTGAAACCCGATTTACCGTTCATCATGATAAGCGGTCACGGCACCGTTGAAACTGCCGTTGAAGCCAGCAAAAAAGGCGCCTTTGATTTTATATCGAAACCACCTGATTTAAACCGCCTGCTTATAACTGTACGTAACGCGCTCGACCGTGGAAGTTTGGTTGTAGAAGCCAAAGTATTAAAACGGAAAGTATCCAAGGTTCGCCCTATATTAGGTAATTCCCAGGCCATACTTAAAATAAAAGAAACTATTGATCGTGTTGCCCCAACAGACGCCCGCGTACTGGTTACCGGCGCAAACGGCAGCGGTAAAGAATTAGTGGCCCGCTGGCTGCATGAAAAATCGCACCGCTCAAATGCACCCATCATCGAAGTTAACTGCGCCGCCATCCCATCTGAATTAATTGAGAGCGAATTGTTTGGGCACGAGAAAGGCTCATTTACGTCGGCTATAAAACAACGTATTGGCAAATTTGAATCGGCAAACGGAGGTACACTTTTCCTTGATGAAATAGGCGACATGAGCCAATCGGCACAGGCCAAGGTATTGCGCGCCCTGCAGGAAAGTAAGATTACGCGTGTAGGCGGCGAAAAAGAAATTGATGTTGATGTGCGCGTTGTAGCTGCAACCAACAAAGATTTATTGAAAGAAATTGAAGCCGGCAACTTCCGGATGGACCTTTACCATCGCTTAAGTGTTATATTAATTCACGTACCACCGTTGGCCGACCGGAAAGACGATATTGGCTTGCTTACTCAAAGTTTCCTTGACGAGATTTGCAATGAATACGGTATGCCGGTTAAAAAGATCTCGGACGCTGCAATTGATGCCCTTAAAGCATTACCATGGACAGGAAACATTCGTGAATTGCGAAACATGGTTGAGCGTTTGATTATTTTGAGCGATAAAACCATTACCGACAATGACGTAAGGGCATTTGCCAATCCAACGGCGCCGGCAGCAGCAGTAGCAGATAGCCACGCAGCACCCCAAACTGATTTCGACCAGTTCAATAATTTCCAGGAGTATAAGGACTTTGCCGAGCGGGAATACATTAAATTCAAGTTGGAAAAAAACAATTGGAACGTATCAAAAACTGCCGATGATATTGATATTCAGCGCAGTCACCTGTACAGTAAGATTGAGAAGTTTGGTTTAAAGCGGGGAGAGTAACAAAATAAACAATGTTTTTTGAGCAGCGAACAGTAATGTAAGCTGCTTTTTTTGTTCGGCATTTAATAGTAATATTGTGCAAACCAACCATTATTATGAAGCTTTATTATACCGTATTAATCTGCGCAGTTGTACTATCATCATGTAAGCAAAAAGAGACCAAAGCAGATCCAAAACCAGATCAGCCTTTAATTGGCACCTGGCATTTGATCAACAGCAAAGCCATTACAAAAGGCGATACCGTGACAACTACCCCATCAAAAGATGAAGAAATGGTCAAAATTTTTAATGCAACTAATTTCGCCTTCTTTACTCATGATTTGGCGCACGGCAAAACCGCCAAGCCTGTTTATAGTTCGGGTAGCGGTACTTATACCCTTGCCGGGAACGATTATGCCGAACACCTGGCCTATTGCGATGCCCGGGAGTGGGAAAACAGGGATTTTAAATTTACCGTTCAATTTAAAGGTGATACGCTTATACAAACCGGCATTGAAAAAATAGATAGCCTGAAAATAGACCATGTTATCATTGAAACTTATGTTAAAGTTAAATAACACTTAATTTTAATTGTTTAAATATAAGGCCGAAAGATATTTCGGCCTTATTTATTCCGCTATTGATAAAATATCATTACAGGCGTTTTTAATATTCTGATAAACAATAATTTGTATTTTTAAATACAGGTATAATGCTGAACTATGCAACTTTGAAGATACACAGGTCGTAAACACTTCAATTCCCCTGCCCTCTGATTAATTTAAACTTAAATTTGTAGCTTATCGGCAAAAAAAAATCGGCAAAAACGATGAATATATTATTTCATTACAAGTACCTGATGCTCATTGTTACTGTTACATCGTTTTTTGGCAACTGCCATGCCGAAAAAGATAAAAAAGCGGATACAAGGGACAGCGTGAAGATAAGTAAACTTATACTTAGCGATAACTCTGCAAAGCCAAATGCTATAGCCTTAAAAAACATGTTTGGCATTAACGCCTACGAATGGAATTTTTTACAGGACCCGGCAAACATTAACTTGCACCATACAATTTACGAAGCCAACATGGCTGTCATTAAATCGTTCAGTTCGGTACGGCATTATATGAACTGGAATAAGCTGGAAAATACCAGGGGAAACTACACCTATAACCCTACAAACAACGGTAGCTGGGATTACGATTTGATGTATACACGTTGTAAACAAGATGGGATTTTAGTACTTGCCGATCTTAAAAACTGCCCCAACTGGATGGAAGCCACCTACCCTACCGGGATGCGCGACAACGAAAACGTACCCGCGCCATACGGTTTGGATAAAAGCGATCCGGCGTCATACGCCGACCAGGCACGAACTGCATTCCAATTTGCCGCCAGATATGGATATAACACCGCTATAGATAAGGCTTTGGTAAAAGTTGATAGCCGTCCGCGCTGGAATAATGACGAGGTGAATGTTGTTAAAATCGGGATGGGCCTTATCAAATTTATGGAATGTGATAACGAACGCGATAAATGGTGGAAAGGCCCTGCCACGCAGCAAAGCCCAGAAGAGTATGCAGCCAACATGTCGGCCTTTTATGATGGCAATAAAGGAAAACTCGGCCCCAATGCAGGTGTAAAAACAGCCGATCCGGCTATGCAGGTAGTAATGGGCGGCCTTGCAAGCTGCGATGTTAACTTTGTACAACGAATGATAAACTGGTGCAAAGTTAACCGGGGCTACCGTGCCGATGGCAGCATCAACTTGTGTTTTGATGTAATCAATTACCATTTTTATAACAATAATGGCAACATACTTAAGCATGAACGCGCAACAACCGGCGTTGCACCCGAACTTTCAATGGCGGGGCAAATTGCCGATTCGTTTGTAAAACTATCTAATTCATTAAGCAAACCACCGGAAGTGTGGGTTACCGAGTCGGGGTATGATATTAATCTATACAGTTATCAGAAAGCCGCCTACATCGGCAATAAATCAGCCCTGGATACACAAGGCGATTGGATATTAAGAACATCGCTATTGTACATGAGACACGGGATCAAAAGGGTATTTTATTACCAGTTGCAGGATGATAAACCATTTAGCAGTGTTCAATATGCCACCGCCGGCCTGTCAGAAAACGGTAAACGCCGCCCTGCCGCCGATTTTATATTACAAACCAATACATTAATGGGCAATTACACCTATAAATCGACTATTAATAGCGACCCCTTGGTTGACAAATATGTAAATGGTAAAAAAGCAATGTATGTATTGACTATTCCCGACTCGAAAGGGCGCTCAGGTACTTACATCCTTAATTTGGGGACCTCAAAAGCAAATATTTACAATTTAAAACCAGGCTTAGCTTCGGCGGTAAAAACCCAGGTGGCAACTGTGGCCGGTAAATTAACTGTTAATGTAACCGAAACCCCCGTATTTGTTGAGGGTACTAACCAGGTAAATTAAACAAAGCTGGCTAAACACTCACGTACCTGGCTGGTATAAGCACTTCCGAAAAGGTTAACATGAACAAGTAAGGGATAAAGGTTCCATAGTTTAAGTCGCCGCTGCCAGCCTGTTTGCAATGGATAGCCCGCGTGGTAAGCATCATAAAAAGTTTTGTCGAAACCGCCAAACAACGTGGTCATAGCGATATCAAATTCCCGGTTACTATAACTTACTGCCGGATCAATCAGGTAAGGCTTTTCATGAGCGTCTATCATGTAATTACCGCTCCATAAATCGCCGTGAACAAGCGCCGGAGGTTCTTCGGTAAACAAACCGGGCAGTTTTTGATACAATAATTCAAATAAACGCAAATCATTATTTGTAAGCAGCTGTTTTGTTTGAGCTATCCTTACCATAGGTTTTAAACGCTCATCTATAAAAAAAGCGCTCCAATGCTCATGCCACTGATTGCTTTGCCGAAGTGAGCCCATATAATTGTCGGTATAAAAGCCAAAACTATGAGATGTATGCCTGTGCATTTGGGCAAGTTGCGCACCCAACGCCTCTGATGCCTTTTGCGTGGTATGCCCGGGTGTTATCCATTCCATCAATAAATAGCTCTCCGTATCCGTCTCGCTTTGTAGCAGAACTTCTGGTACGGCTATGGTTTGGGTACTACAGATAGCTTCCAGGCCTTGCGCTTCAAGGTTAAACATGCCGGGAAAATTAAAACGATTGTTAACCTTAAGTACAAAACGCTCCATAGCGGTTTGCAGGCGGTAAACTCGATTAATGCTTCCGCCGCTTAAAGGAGTAATATTAACAATGGATTTACCCAGCTTAATTTCAATGTCTTGTATAAGTCTTTCTGCAATCGGCATTATTTTAGGATACTTAATTTAACGTTGAATCAGTTAATTTATTAGCCTTATGCAATTATCGGTTTAAAAAGTTATTTTTGCGGTTCAATGGAGCATATTCGTAATTTTTGTATCATCGCGCACATCGACCACGGCAAAAGCACACTTGCCGATAGGTTATTAGAATACACTAACACTATAACCCAACGCGAATCGCAGGCACAATTGCTTGACGATATGGATTTGGAACGCGAGCGGGGTATTACCATAAAAAGTCATGCAATCCAGATGGATTATGTACTTGATGGTCAAAAATACACGCTCAACCTGATAGATACCCCCGGCCACGTAGATTTTTCATACGAGGTATCACGTTCCATTGCTGCCTGCGAAGGAGCTTTGCTTATTGTTGATGCGGCGCAGGGCATCCAGGCGCAAACCATATCCAACCTATACCTGGCTTTGGAAAACGACCTGGAAATTATCCCGGTACTTAATAAAATGGATCTTCCCGGCGCTATGCCCGAGGAGGTTAAAGACCAGATTGTTGACCTGATTGGATGTAAGCGCGAAGAAATTCTTGCTGCTTCGGGTAAAACCGGCATGGGCGTTCATGATATTCTGCGGGCTATAGTAGAGCGTGTCCCCGCTCCGGTTGGCGACCCTAAAGCACCACTACAGGCGTTAATCTTCGATTCGGTGTTCAACTCGTTTCGCGGCATTATAGCCTATTTTAAGGTGGTTAACGGCGAGATTAGAAAAGGCGAAAAAGTAAAATTTGTTGCTACAGAAAAACAATACCTGGCTGATGAGGTAGGTACGTTAAAACTTCGCCCGCTTGCTAAAGATGTCATAAAAACCGGCGACGTAGGCTACATTATATCGGGTATTAAAGAGGCGCGAGAGGTAAAAGTTGGTGATACAATTACACATGTTGATAGGCCTTGCGAAGTTGGTATCCAGGGTTTTGAAGAGGTGAAACCAATGGTGTTTGCCGGCATTTACCCGGTTGATACCGAGGATTATGAAGAACTACGTGAATCAATGGCTAAATTACAGCTTAACGATGCATCCCTGGTTTTTGAACCGGAATCGTCGGCTGCTTTGGGCTTTGGTTTCCGTTGCGGTTTCCTGGGTATGCTGCACATGGAGATTATCCAGGAGCGATTAGAGCGCGAGTTTAACATGACGGTAATTACTACCGTACCTAACGTATCGTATATTGCCCATACCACCAAAGGGGAACCCATTATAGTAAACAACCCATCTGATTTGCCCGATCCAAGTAAAATTGATTTTGTTGAAGAGCCGTATATTAAGGCCACAATCATCACCAAATCTGAATTTGTTGGACCGGTAATGTCTCTATGTATCCAAAAACGAGGCAGTATTACCAATCAGTCATATTTAACATCTGACCGCGTGGAGCTTGTTTTTGAGATGCCAATGGGCGAGATTGTATTTGACTTTTATGATAAGCTAAAAACGATATCAAAGGGTTATGCATCTTTTGACTATCACCAGATAGGCTATCGCCAGTCGGATCTTGTACGTTTGGATATTCGTTTAAATGCCGAGCCTGTTGATGCCTTATCATCGTTGATATTCAGGGGTAATTCATATGATTTTGGTAAAAAAATATGCGAAAAACTGAAGGAACTTTTACCCCGCCAGCAATTTGAAATCATAATCCAGGCTTCTATTGGCGCCAAGATCATCGCGCGCGAAACGGTGAAAGCGTTACGTAAAGATGTTACCGCCAAATGTTACGGCGGTGATATTTCGCGTAAACGTAAACTATTGGAAAAACAGAAAAAAGGTAAAAAACGCATGCGCCAGGTTGGTAACGTAGAGATACCTCAATCGGCATTTATGGCGGTTTTGAAATTAGATTAAGCCCCCTATCCCCCTGAAGGGGGAGCTTCCTGGTAAGCAAGGTTGGCTGATAATAATAAAATTATACACTATCGTTCCCCCTTTAGGGGGATAGGGGGCTTTATGCAATTACTCGACGGAAAATACGTATCAGAAAAACTTAAGGTTGAAATTGCCGAAGCGGCAGCTAAAATATTAAATGAAACCGGCAGGCAGCCACATTTGGTTGCAGTATTAGTTGGCCATGATGGCGGAAGCGAAACTTACGTAGCCAGTAAGATCAAAAATTGCGAAAAGGTTGGTTTTAAATCAACCCTGGTGCGTTTTGAAGACGATGTTACCGAAGATGAACTGCTATTGAAAGTAGAAGAACTAAATGCTGATGCCGATATAGACGGCATTATTGTGCAGCTCCCGTTACCAAAACACATCGATCCGGAGAAAGTAACAGAACGTATTGATCACAGGAAAGATGTGGATGGATTTCACCCGGTAAACCTGGGCCGGATGCAGCGCAACCTGCCATCGTTTATCCCTGCTACGCCTTATGGCATTACATTAATGCTGAAAGAATATGGCATTGAAACCGCTGGTAAGCATTGCGTAGTAGTTGGCCGCAGTAACATTGTTGGCTCCCCTATGAGTATATTAATGGCGCGGAATACTACTCCCGGCAATTGTACAGTAACTATTTGCCATAGCCGTACACCGGATATCAAAAAATTTACCTTAGATGCCGATATTTTGATTGTGGCCATTGGCAAAAAGAATTTCATCACTGCCGATATGGTAAAAGATGGCGTTGTAGTTATTGATGTAGGCATGAACCGCGAAACATCGGCACTAACAAAATCGGGCTTTAAACTTTATGGCGATGTTGATTTTGATAATGTGGCGCCCAAAGCATCGTGGATTACTCCCGTACCTGGTGGCGTTGGCTTAATGACCATTATTGGACTACTGAAAAACACTTTAGCTTCGGCCAATAAAGAAGTGTATAATTAGGTTGAGTAAGTTGACTGGGGTGAGTAAGTTAGATTAAGTTAGCAGCAATAATATCAGATAGACATACTGTACCACCCCGTACCAGGGTGTTTCAGCCTGTACCAGGGTGTTTCAGCCCGTACCAGGGTGTATCTGGGTGTTTCATTATCAGGTGGTACACACAGTTTGTTGGTAATACATAGTATCGCGCAAACCGACTCCATTAATTATAAGCAACACAATCCAACTTAATCAACCTATCACTTAAACGCTTGCTTCACCTTATCCCAAAAAGAATTAATACCAACGTAAATATCATCGCCCCTGATGTCGACAGGGTAAGTCTCCAAATAATCATTCTGCCCCTCCCCGCCCTTGCCGGTAGTTAGGTTATAGGTGTAGCGATGATAAGGGCAAACAATTTTTCCTTTAACGCACAAACCCTGGCTTAGGTCGAATCCCGCATGCGGACAGTTAATTGCAGTTGCGTAAATCTTGCCCTCAAAGCCTATCAGGCAAATGCTTCTATTTCCGGCTTTTACTTTTTTGATGAATGGCTCAGGAGTATTTTTTATTTCGGCGATTTTATACCAGGTCATTTACTAAAAATCGATCTTCAAATTCATTACCGAGGGGTTTTTAATTACCTCGTCCATATTAGTTACCAGCGTAATGCTTCGCCTGTCGGCCGAGAGTACAGCTTTAGGGTTATTGAGTTTTTTTATCGGTTTAGCAAAATTCAACACTACTTTGTAGGGCATATCTATCAGCATAGCTTTTGCCATCATAAAAGTTGACTTTGTTTTCTTTAAAAACGCGTTAAACTTTATCTTATCAACTATCCGGTAAAACCGGTGCGGCGTTATCTCGTACGAGTAATAGTCCTGCCCGGCAACCATTTGTTTAGCATCAAGGGTTTTACTATTGTTCTCCCCGGTTGATAAAGCACTGATTTGACTGTTTAGCGCTATTTTTGATACGTTTTGAAGGTAATATTTAAGATCGGCAGCATCTTTGGCTTTATGATTAATAGCAACTTTCATAATGCTTTTCTTCAGGTTCATATGTACGGTAAGGTCGCTGCTTTTTGCCAGTTCAATTTCGGAGGCATTCATTTTTTGCTGGGTACTATCGGGCATAGCACTGTAAAAATTGAGCGTAGTATCCTTAATCAAACTAAACTGAGGTGTTTGTTTCAACGAATCGGATACGAGGTTTACCAACACCGAAACAGCTTTGCTCATGTCAAAACCATACGCAACGTTGCAGCTGCCGTCGCTTTTAAAGTCATAATGCTCTTCAATGTCAACACACGAGCTAAAACATAACAAAGCCAAAAAAATAATTGGAACGTATAGTTTTTTCATGGTAACAATTGTTTTATAGATTAATTATGATTTCATGACGCTAATTTACAATTCAAAACCAATTATTGCAGTGATACAGGTACTTAAATATTGTTTATTTAATAATAACCGCTCACAACGATATGCCGGACATGCCGGATGTACAAAACGGATAAACGTTTTACCCTGCGTTTACCATTCAGCTTCATGCTTTCGGCTTATTTAGGTACTTTTGCAAAATATTATGGCACACCAAATTCCAGACGATGGCACGCTGCTTCCTTTAATGGAAGAGTTTTATACAATACAGGGCGAAGGATACAACACCGGCAAAGCCGCTTATTTTATCCGTCTTGGCGGCTGTGATGTTGGCTGCCATTGGTGCGACGTAAAGGAAAGTTGGGACGCCGAACTGCATCCGCTTACCGCTGCCGATCAGATTGTTGCCAATGCATCCATACATCCTTCAAAGGCTGTTGTGGTAACCGGTGGCGAGCCGCTTATTTACAATCTTGATTATCTGACCACACAATTGCATGACCGGGGTATAAAAACTTTTATTGAAACATCCGGTGCATACCCGCTATCAGGCGATTGGGATTGGATTTGCCTGTCGCCAAAAAAGTTCAAAGCGCCAACGCAACAGGTTGCCGAGCACGCCCACGAATTAAAAGTGATTGTATTTAACAAATCGGATTTTGAATGGGCCGAGTATCACGCCAAAATGGTATCACCCGATTGTAAACTGTATTTACAACCCGAATGGTCAAAATCAAAAGAAATGACCCCGCTTATTGTTGACTATGTGATGAATAATCCTCAATGGGAAATTTCGTTACAAACGCATAAATACCTGAATATCCCGTAATATTTGTAACTTACGATATAAATATATCGTATTGTTACAGATGAGAGTTGTAATCGTCTTCGCCCTGTTTTTGTTCTTTTCTGTTGCTGGATGGTCTCAGCAAAGGCAATATTCCACCAAAAACAGTGAGGCAATAAAGTATTTTGCCCAGGCCGGTCAAAACCTTGATGAGCATTACTACGATGATGCCATTGAGAACCTGCAAAAAGCTATCGCCGAAGATTCGAAGTTTGTTGAGGCCCATGCACAGCTGGCGGATGTATTAAAAATGCGGCACCTTTATAAGCAGGCAATTGATGAATACCTTAAAGTTATCCAGTTAAATCCCGAATTTAATCGCTCCATTTACCTGCGAATTGGCGAAACGGAAATTTTTGAAGCTAAGTACACACAGGCACAACAGCACCTGGAAAAATACCTCACCTATCCTGATTTAACGCCCCAGAATAATGCATTAGCCCAAAAGCTAATAGCCGATACAAAGTTTAGCGTACAGGCTCTACAACATCCTGTACCGTTTAAACCCATTAATATGGGTGCCAATATAAATACCGCCGATGATGAATACCTGCCGGTGGCTACGGCAGATGAAAGCATGCTCATTTTTACCCGTAAAATAAACAAAAACGAAGACTTTTATAAAAGCCTGAAAGTGAACGGCAAATGGGATACCGCCACTTACCTGAGCAACCGCATTAACACCGATCAATACAACGAGGGGGCGCAATCCATATCGCAGGATGGTAAATACCTTTTTTTTACGGGCTGTAATCGCCCCGACGGCCGCGGCCGTTGTGATATTTATATTGCACAAAAACGAGGAGATGATTGGGGCAAACCATTCGACCTGAGTCCGCCCATAAATACCTCGGGCTGGGAATCGCAGCCATCAATAAGCGCAGACGGGCGTACGCTGTATTTTGTAAGCAATAAAAAAGGAGGGTACGGCGGCTACGATATATGGAAATCGTCGCTGACAGACAAAGGCTGGGGCGAGCCCGAAAATATGGGGCCCAATATCAATACCTCCTATGACGAGCAATCGCCGTTTATTCATGCCGATGACAGTACTTTTTATTTTTGTTCAAATGGCTGGCCGGGCTTAGGCAACAAAGATTTATTTGTAAGCAGGCTTGGCAAAGACGGCAAATGGCAAAAGCCTCAAAACCTGGGCTATCCAATTAATACCAATGGCGATGAAAACGGCCTTACACTTACAGCTTACGGAAACTACGCCTTTTTTGCCTCAGATAACCTTAATGGCTTCGGGGGGTACGATATTTATACATTTGAACTACCCGCAAGCTTAAGACCCCATATTGTAACTTATGTAAAAGGCAATGTAAACGATATAAAAACCCATGAGCCGCTGGAAGCCGCCGTTGAGATTATTGACCTGCAAAATAACACGCCAGTTTACCAGGACTACAGTAGTGCCAACGAGGGCGACTTTTTAGCTACTATAACATCGGGCAAAAATTACGGGTTGAATATTTCGAAAAGTGGTTATTTGTTTTACTCAGATAATTTCTCGCTGGTTGGTTACAAAGAGCAGAAACCTTTCCATATTAAAGCGTTATTATCTCCAATAGAGGTTGGCAATAAAGTGATCCTGAAAAATATTTTCTTTGATACAAACAAATTCGACCTGCAGAGCGACTCAAAAGCAGAACTGTTAAAACTGGTTGAATTCTTAAACGTAAACCCAACTGTTCATATCGAAATATCAGGCCATACAGATAACGTTGGCGCGGTTCAATTTAATCAAACACTATCAGAAAACCGGGCGAAATCGGTTTACCAGTATCTTGTTACCAACGGAATACCCGCTGCCCGCCTTGTTTATAAAGGCTATGGCGAAACCCAGCCCATTGCACCAAATACTACCGATGAAAACAAGGCCAAAAACAGGCGTACAGAGTTTATGATTATTGCGAAATAAAACGGTTGTGGTTAAATCTATGTTGATTTTGGTACCTTAGGCCAACCAACTATAGCCTCAAAAATGAAAACGATTCTGTTGTCCTTGTTCGGTATGGCGTTTTTTTGCTATGCCTTTACATTTAAGCAAACTGGTGCCGGCAAACCCTGGCAAAATAAAATACAGGAACTGCCCGGTAGGCTGGAGTGCGAATTTTATAATACCGGTGGCGAGGGTGTAGCCTATCATGACAGCGACAGCACCAATAACGGCAGCGGCAAGCTTAACCCCGCCAACGGAACTTTTTTAAATGAGTTCAGAATGAAAGAAGGTGTTGATATATCGTACACCAAGGCTCATGACCATATTGACGATAACCCGTACAACAAGGTGCCGCGTGACATGAACAAATTTTATGTTGGCTGGACACAACCCGGCGAATGGATCAACTACACCGTTAAGATAACCAAATCAGGAACTTATGCTATAGGCGTTTTATATACATCAAATGGCGATGGTGCTATCTCTATAGATGTTGACGGTAAAGATGCCACCGGCCCCATGAAAATAGCATCAACCCACGATAACCAGGATACTATTGCATGGCGGCAATGGCATCATTGGAGCGCTGCAGACTCTATCGGCTCAATATCTTTAACCAAAGGTGTACATGTGCTAAAACTTCACATTGTTGCAAACGGGAATATGAACCTGGATTATTTAGACTTTAAATAAGTTGAACGTGGATATGATCGTCATGCCGAACGGCCCTGCAACCATGAAATCGTATTTTACTTGTAGTGAGGTTCAATCTTGCCTTTAAATGAGGTTCAATGAATATTTTACCTACTGATTTTTCTGAGGCAAGTATTTCCACAAGTTTTTTGGTCCGCATGCTGTCAAACAAAAAATTCGCTTTGTTTTTGGGATACAATTTTCATGACCATACTATACTGCCAATACCCCTGCTGGCTGCAAAGTGCCGCTGTATTTATTTCATCTGGTCGTGGCATTTCGCTGACTCCATAGCCTATAGGAGATGGCGTTGAATTTGTTGATTGTGACGTTTTGCTGTCGATATAACAAAAGGCAAAGTCAAGCTTTTTACCATCATTGTGGCTTAGGTGAGGAAATAACGGAAACCTATTAATAAACGGAAAACTGGCATCCAAATAATTTATAACCGTACCGGGATATCTTTCATTCATTTGCCTGGCGGCATTAAAAGCGACATCTTTTAGTTGTGGCCGCACATAGTTACGATTAAAAATACATGTCAGGATATTGAGCGGTTGCAGGCTATTGGTGTTTGTCATCGGCAAAGGCACCCGCCCAAATAATTTGGCCAACGGAGGTATAATTAAAAATGTGCATGTAATATAAAGCACAAGGAATGTAGTAGTTTTTATAACAAATATGGCGTATCGATTGACAAATTTCTTTTTAATAATAGCATGCGTTAAAAACGACAACAGGTACACAACCCCGCCTATTTGAGTCAATATCGTCAATATTCCAAAAATCAAAATTATTGCGATCAGTTTTAAAGCCTTTGCCAATTGATTTAAAGTTGAATATTAAAATTAAGATTTTTGGCCAATAAAAAAGGGAAACAATGATTGCTTCCCTTTTTTTACTATATCGTTTTATATTAGTTCCCCATTTCGGATAGAAACTTAATCCTCATCAACTGTACCTCTTCACGGGTGTAATCGTCGTTACCTAATTCGGCAAGGGCATCATCTATCGAGTCGGCCTCGGCGGTGCGGAAGTAATCAAATACCTCTTCCTGCTTATCCTCATCAATCACCTCATCAATGTAATAGTTAAGGTTAAGTTTGGTACCCGAGTTAACTATGGTTTCAACTTCTTTCAATATCTCTTCGTAGGTAAGCCCTTTTGAAGCGGCAATATCATCCAGGTTTAAATGACGATCGATGTTCTGAATAATGAAAACCTTAAGGGCCGATTTGTTGGCGGCACTTTTAATAACCATATCAACAGGGCGGTCAATATCATTATCGTCTACATACTTCTGAATCAGATCGGTAAAAGGTTTACCAAACTTTAAAGCCTTACCGGCACCCACCCCCGAAATTTGTTTCAGTTCTTCGGTATTTACAGGGTAATGCGTACACATTTCTTCCAGTGATGGATCCTGGAAAATAACAAAAGGAGGCAATCCTTTTTGTTTGGCAAGCTTTTTACGCAGGTCTTTCAGCATTTGCAGCAACTGGGTATCCAGGGCGCCACCGCCTTGTTTAGGGCCGTCTGCTTCATCATCGTCATCTGTCCCCTCTATCACATGGTTCATCACAAAACGGATGCTGTGCGGGTTCTCAATAAACGAATTCCCAAGCTTGGTTAACCTAAGCAAACCATACTGGTCGATATCTTTCGATAAATAATTGCTTAGCAACGCCTGGCGCAGCAATGAATTCCACAGGTTTTTACCCTGCTCCTTGCCCGATCCATAGTACTCAAGGGTGTCGTGCTCGTAGTTTTTAATTTGCGCGTTTTCCTCCCCCATCAGGATGCTGATGATGTGATGATCGTCAAACTTCTCGCCAATGTGTTTAATCAAACTCAGGGCTTTATGTAAATGCTCTTCACCGTCAAAGTGTTCTTTATGGCCGCAGCAGTTATCGCACATGTTATTACAGCCGGCCTCGTTAAAGTTCTCGCCAAAGTAATGCAGCAACTGCTTACGGCGGCAAACCGACGATTCGCAATAGTCAATAACTTCCTTCAATATCTGTGTACCAATCTCGCGTTCGGCAACAGGTTTATCCTTCATGAACTTTTGCAGCTTGTCGATATCCTTTTCAGAATAAAAAGCAACGCAAACGCCCTCGCCGCCATCGCGGCCTGCCCTACCCGTTTCCTGGTAATAGCCTTCCATGCTCTTAGGCACATCATGGTGAATTACATATCTCACATCCGGTTTGTCAATACCCATCCCAAAGGCAATGGTAGCCACAATAACGTCAACATCTTCCATCAGGAATTTGTCTTGTGTATCGGCGCGCACCTTAGGATCTAACCCGGCATGGTATGGCAGGGCTTTAACACCGTTCAGGTTAAGGGCTTCGGCAACCTCTTCAACTTTTTTACGACTGAGGCAATAAATAATGCCCGATTTACCCTGGTTTTGTTTTACAAACTTTACAATCTCCTTAATCACGTTACGCTTGGCACGTACTTCGTAAAAAAGGTTCGACCGGTTAAATGATGATTTGTAAATGGTAGCATTGTTCATTTGCAGGTTTTTTTGAATATCCTGCTGAACTTTTGGCGTTGCCGTAGCTGTTAACGCAATAATTGGAATATTATCCCCAATATTACTGATCACCTGCCGTATCTTACGGTATTCGGGGCGAAAATCGTGTCCCCACTCCGAGATACAGTGCGCTTCGTCAACGGCTACAAATGATACCTGGTTAAGGCGTAAAAAATCAATATTTTCTTGTTTGGTTAATGACTCAGGAGCTACATACAATAGCTTGGTTTTACCAGCTAATACATCCTCTTTAACCCGGCCAATATCTGCTTTGGTAAGCGACGAATTTAAAAAATGAGCTATACTATCCGAGCCTCCGAAGGCCCTTAACTGATCTACCTGGTTTTTCATCAGGGCTATCAATGGCGAAATTACAATTGCAGTACCATCGCTCATTAGCGCCGGTAACTGATAACACATGGATTTACCACCACCTGTAGGCATAATAACAAAAGTATCGTTACCCGCCAGGATATTAGTGATTATCGCTTCCTGCTCCCCCTTAAAGTTGTCGAATCCGAAAAAATTCTGAAGGTTATCAAATAGCGACTTCTTAGTTTCTATCATTATCTTAAATAATCTTAAAGTCCGATTTAAAAGTTTAAAGTAACAAAATTTTATGAATAAACGATGGATTTACTTTTTAATTTTAATCAAATATGATTATTAAATGAAAAACAATTTGTCTGCTTAAACTATTTAAACGGTTATCAAATTCACCCGGTAACTATTTAGTTTTATTTCAGTGATAAATAACAGATTATTATCCATTTTTATACCTGCTAAACCGAATTAAAATTCTTTAAACAGTGGCTGGGCAAAAAAACGATTATGCCATTATTGTGAGACGGAAAATAGTTTTTAGCCGATATTCTCCTAAAAAAATATTTATGTTGAGGTCAACTGGCAGTGCATCAAATTAGCAAAACAAAGCTTCCCGATATGGAATATAAGTTATTCGCCCGGCGGTTTGTGGTTGTTACCGGAGCATGGCGAATTGGCCACAAACTATATTTTATAGCCTGTGGCATGACTGATCGGGTTGATCGGTTAAAAATCACGAACAACCATTCACCTAATCAACTACTCACTTAATCAACCCGCGCTGCCTTATCGCCTCATATAAAATAACCCCGGTTGATACCGATACATTTAACGATTCAATCTCGCCAAACATCGGGATTTTAGCCAGGTGGTCGGCTATGCGGATGATCTCGTTGCGGATGCCATCTTCTTCCGATCCCATGATGATGGCTGTCGGGGCGGTATAATCTGGCACGTAAATATCTTCTTTGGTTTTTTCGGTACAACAAACCAGCTGCAGGCCCGATTCCTGCAAAAACCTAACAGTTTGCATAAAATTATCATGGCGACAAACCGGTATCTTATACAGTGCACCGGCCGAGGTTTTTATAGCATCGGGGTTAATCTGAGCCGATCCTTTCGCTGGGATAACTATGGCATGTACACCTGCGCATTCAGCAGTACGTGCTATAGCACCCATGTTGCGTACATCGGTAATAGAATCCAAAACCAATATCAGCGGCACCTCGCCTTTTTCAAAAACATCAGGAATAATGTTCTCTATTTTTTGATAAACAATTGGCGAAATAAAAGCAACAGCGCCCTGGTGGTTCTTGGCGGTGAGCCTGTTGAGCTTTTCAATAGGCACTTGCTGTGCTGTAATATTGTATTCGGTAAGCAGGGCTTTTAGTTCGTGCGATAAGCCGCCGGCCGCACCCCGTTGTATATATAATGCCTCAATCTCTTTGCCCGAAGTGATGGCTTCCATGATAGCCCTGATGCCAAACACCATCTGGTTACTTTCGCGCTGAGGTCTTGAATTAAATGTCATTTTTGATATGGTATATTTTGGCAAAAATAGCTATATTAATTGATTAAGCGGTTATTGAACTCAATTGACATTTTGGTTCACACCATTACAACTAACATTTTCAAACTTTATTAACACCGTTTTAAGTAACTATCAATGAGCTATTTAATATCCAAACTAACATCTTACTAACAATTGTGTGTTAATATCAAAAGCATTCAACACTATAAATTATTAAATTGAGAATGATTGCTTTAAAACCTCAATACACTATGTGGATGGAATAGTAGCATCGGTAAACTATTTTTTGTATATTTTTGTTGCCTTATGAGTTTTGAGAACGAGAATCAGTACAAGCCTAATACAAACGAACGCCGCAGCCGAATTACCAACCCAACTCCGTATACCGGAATGGGCAAGTTACCCCCTCAAGCTACAGACCTGGAGGAGGCGGTTTTAGGTGCGCTGATGCTGGAAAAAGATGCGCTGTCATCTGTTATCGACGTACTAAAATCCGAAGTTTTTTACCGCGACAACCACCAGAAAATATTTGCTGCCATTAAGGAGCTTTTCGAAAAATCGCAACCGATAGATATTCTTACCGTTACCGCCCAGTTACGCAAACAAGGCGACCTGGAAATGATTGGTGGGGCATATTATATTACCGAATTAACCAGCCGTGTGGCATCTGCCGCCAATATCGAGTTCCACTCGCGTATTATTATTCAAAAATATATTCAGCGCGAGCTGATCCGTATCTCTACAGAAACAATTAACAGCGCTTACGAAGATACCAGCGATGTGCTTGATTTACTTGACAAAGCAGAGAAGAATCTTTTTGAGATAGCCCAAAGCAATTTACGCCGTGACGCCCGTAAAATGGACGACCTGGTACAGGAGGCCCTGCGTGATATCGAATCGCTAAAAGATAAGAAAGATGGCTTAACCGGTGTGGCATCCGGGTTTACCGGGCTCGACCGTATGACTTCGGGCTGGCAAAAATCCGATCTGGTAATTATTGCTGCCCGCCCCGCTATGGGTAAAACAGCCTTTGTGTTAAGCTGTGCCCGTAACGCCGCGGTTGATTTTGACAAACCGGTTGTAGTATTCTCGCTCGAGATGTCGTCAGTCCAGTTGGTAAATCGTTTGATTGCAGGAGAGGCCGAAATTGAGCAGGAAAAGATCCGTAAAGGAACGTTAGAAGAATGGGAATGGCAACAGATCCACTCAAAAATCGGCCGCCTGGAAAAAGCTACTTTTATTATTGATGATACCCCCGCGTTAAATATATTTGAGTTCAGGGCCAAATGCCGCCGTCTGAAATCGCAGCACGACATCCAGTTAATCATCATCGATTACCTGCAGCTGATGCATGGTAAATCATCAGACGGCAAAGGCGGTGGTAACCGTGAGCAGGAAATTGGTAGTATCTCGCGCGCCCTTAAATCAGTAGCCAAAGAATTAAACGTACCGGTGATTGCGTTATCGCAGTTAAGCCGTGCCGTGGAAACCAGGCCAGGTAATGCTAAAAGGCCAATGCTATCAGATTTACGTGAGTCGGGCTCTATCGAGCAGGATGCGGATATGGTATTGTTCCTTTATCGCCCCGAATATTATGGCTTAACTGAAGACGAAGACGGTAACCCAACCCAGGGTGTAGGCGAGGTTATTATCGCTAAACACCGTAACGGCGAAACCGGCACCGTAAGGCTTAAATTTGTAGGCAAATATGTAAAATTTGCTAACCTTGAAGAAGGCATGGACAGTTTCCCCCCTATTGCCGGTAACGCATTTAGCGGCCTTGCACCATCACAGGACTTTGAAAAGCAAAGTAACTTTATTATCCGCCCATCGAGGATGGATGATATTGATGATGAGCCGCCGTTTTAGCCCCCCAGCCCCCTAAAGGGGGAGCTTTTTGATTCATAAAACTAAAGCCCGGTTCTTATCGAATTGGGCTTTATTTTTTTAGCGTTGTTCAAATATCGTTGCCGCGAGCTTCCATCTCGTGGTGAACACTGGTTGCAGCTTTCAGCTGCAATTAAACTATCAATCCTAAAATCACCCCAAAAACAATAATCAACGGTGCTTTAATTTTGGTAAATTTCAATAGCACAAAAGTACAAGCCATTAACAAATAAGCCACCCAGTTACCGCCGAAAGGGCGTACCAACAGGATAAACGCTGTTGCCATGAAGCCTACTGCCACTGCGTTTATGCCGCTTAACGAGTTTTTGATACGGGTTATTTTTTTTAAGTCTTCCCAAAAAGGGACGATGAAGAGTATCAGAATTAGCCCAGGGGTGTTTACGCCTATTACCGCAACCAGGCTACCAACTATTTGCCCGCCAACGCCATATCCTTTGTTACCTAAAGTTATCCCTCCCAAAAAGGAAGTAAATGAAAACGTAGGCCCCGGTAACGCCTGTTGCAAGGCATAACCCGAAAGAAACTCCGAACTGCTCAGGTAATGCTTCACCTCAACAAATTCGGTATAAAGCAAGGGTACCATTACCTGCCCCCCACCAAATGTGAGGATGCCGTTACGGTAAAAATTTTCGAACAGGCGGATGGGCAAACTGAAGGGCGACGTTTGGTTGATAACGGCGCCAAGGGCCGCAAAAAACAACAGGATACCAATGAAGTAAGCTACCTTATTAGGGTTTACATTTGAGTAGAGTTTTACCCTCAGTTCGTTTTCCTGTGGCTGTGTTTCCATCGCTGATGACAGGATGCCCCCTAACAAAATCAACAACGGAAAAGCGTAGGCATTTTGTAATATCAGCGTAGCTATTAATGATCCAATAGCCAGCATGGTGCTCACTTTAGTTTTCAAAAACTTGTGGGCAAAACTGAATGTTGCGTAAGCAACAATGCCCACAGCTAACGGCTGTACATAACTTACCACATGATTAAACTTAGCCTGGTTGGCAAACATTTTATAGCTGATGGCGGCCATTCCCATTATAGCGGCCGAGGGCAAAATCCAGATAAAAAAAGTTATCAGCGCTAATTGTAAGCCGCCAACTTTCCAGGCTATACCTACCAGTGTTTGAGTTGATGAAGGGCCGGGCAATACCTGCGATAAGGCGTTCAGTTCCATCAATTCCTCCTCGGTGATATAGTGGCGCTTTTGCACAAATTCGCGCAGCAAAACAGCTATATGAGCCTGTGGCCCGCCAAAAGCCGTAAAGGTGTACATCAAAACATCGCGAAGAAATAATAGATGGCGTTTGGTCATTTTAGTTCATGGTTAATAGATCATGGTTCATGGTAAGTTCTGGGCTAATTTGACAATAGTTATTGTAAATACAATGAAGCTGCCATGAACTATGAACCATCAACTATAAGCAAAATCAATAGTCGTCATCGTCTTCCTCAATACCTTTAGCCTGCCGGTAAACGGCCTGCAATTCCGAAAATGCGTGGTTATCGCGCTTGGCTTTGGTGATTTTCATGCCGTTTTCGTAGGTGGCAACGGCGTCATCTTTGCGGTTCAGGGCCTCATAAAGTTTACCTAAATGGTAATAGGTGCCGGTATAACCGGGGTGGTTATTTACCAGGTCTTCATAATATTCAAGCGACTTATCTACCTGATTAAGACGTAGATATTCGGTAGCGAGCGCATATTTTAAAAACTCGTCGTTAGGTTCATTTTTAATAAATTCCAATAGCTTATCTAATCTGCTCAACTCCATTTTAAACTCTATGTTTTTTAGTTAAATTTGCCAAAACCTATTGTTATGAAGATTTTGGTATGTATAAGTAATGTTCCCGATACCACCACAAAAATAACTTTTACTGATAACAACACCCAATTTAATACCAACGGTGTTCAATTTATATTAAATCCTTACGACGAGATAGCACTTTCACGGGCTATCGAATTAACCGACGGCGGTAAAGGCACAGTAACAGTTATCAATGTTGGCGAAGTAAGCACCGAGGCTACAATTCGCAAAGCGTTGGCTATTGGGGCCACCGATGCGGTACGGATTAACGCGAAGCCACATGATGCGTGGTATGTAGCTTACCAGGTTGCTCAATATGCAAAAACTAACGCTTTCGACCTCATCCTGACGGGTCGCGAGTCTATTGATTATAACGGATCAAAAGTTGCCGGGATGCTGGGCGAGCTTTTAGATATCCCCTCGGTATCTATCATTAAAAAGCTGGATGCAGGAGATAATGAGGCGACAGTGGAGCGGGAGATAGAGGGCGGCAAAGAAATTTTGACCATTCCCTACCCTTTTGTGGCGGGTACTGCCGAGGGTGTTGCCGAACCCCGGATCCCGAACATGCGCGGCATTATGTCGGCACGTACCAAACCTTTAGTTGTGGTTGAACCTGTTGACATAAAAACATTTTCGGAAATCATCAGTTATGAAACACCGGCCCCGCGCGGACAGGTTACCTTGGTAGCCGCAGATGACGTGGCCAAATTGGTTAATCTTTTACATACCGAAGCGCGCGTTATTTAATTTAATTCAAATCGTTTTTTACGAAACTCATTATATATGTCAGTTTTAATATATGCGGAAAATGCCGGCGGCACATTCAAAAAATCAATTTTTGAAGCAGTAAGCTATGCCAAAGCCATTGCCGATCAAAATAACACCACCCTTACAGCCATATCTATAGGCCAAGTAAGTGCTGCGGAGTTAGCCTCGTTGGGCAAATACGGCGCCCAAAAAGTGCTTAACGTATCTGGCGATAAATTGAAGAATTTTGTAAACCAGGCCTACGCTTCTATCATAGCCGAAGCTGCAAAAAAAGAAGGCGCTGATGTTGTAGTACTATCAAACACCTTTTCGGGCCGTGGTTTGGCGCCGCGTTTGGGCGTTAAACTGGAAGCCGGCGTTGCCGATGGCGCTGTGGCCCTTCCTGAGCAAAGTGATGGTAAATTCAGGGTAAAAAAAACAGCTTTTTCGGGTAAGGCTTTCGCGATAGTTGAGTTAAACTCGGCAAATAAGGTTATCGCCCTTATTCCAAATTCCTATAAAGTTGTAGAAACCGGCGGCACCGCGCAAGTGGAAGATTTTGCGGCAGCAACCAAAGAATCGGATTTTAAGGCGATAATTAAAGAGATTGTTCGTGCTACTGATAAAGTTTCGTTGCCTGATGCCGAAATAGTTGTATCTGCCGGACGTGGGTTAAAAGGCCCCGAAAACTGGGGTATGATAGAGGAACTGGCCAATTTGCTTGGCGCAGCTACAGCCTGTTCAAAACCGGTATCTGACGCAGGATGGAGGCCACATAGCGAACATGTTGGACAAACTGGTATAGCTGTCAGTCCAAATTTGTATATTGCGATAGGAATTTCAGGTGCTATTCAGCACCTGGCAGGTATCAGTTCTTCAAAGGTAATAGTGGTTATCAATAAAGACCCGGAAGCGCCGTTTTTTAAAGTGGCAGATTACGGGATAGTTGGCGATGCTTTTGAAGTGGTGCCACAATTAATAGCGGCAGTAAAAGAATATAAAGCTTCAGCGTAAATATTAGGTGCGATGGGTAATAACATGAAAAAAATTAAGCTGGATATTGTAGGCTTGTCATACAGCCAAACACAATCCGGCGCTTATGCTTTAGTTTTAGGCGAGGTAAGTGGGAGGCGCAGGCTGCCTATTATTATAGGTAGTTTTGAGGCACAGGCTATAGCTATCGAAATAGAAAAGATGACACCGAGCCGCCCGCTTACACATGATCTTTTTAAAAGTTTTGCGCAGGCATACCAGATAGAGGTGCAGGAGATTATCATATACAACCTGGTTGATGGTATTTTTTATTCCAAGTTAATTTGCAGCGATGGTAAACGCCCGGTTGAAATTGATGCCCGTACATCAGATGCCATCGCCATAGCAGTCAGATTTGATTGCCCTATTTTTACTTACGAATTTATCTTGTCGACAGCCGGAATAGTAATTGAAGGCAACGACTTTGTTTACCTTGAAAATATCAACGAAACGCAGGAAGAAAAAACGGTTAACACATCAACAGTAGGCAGTGGCTTTGCTTCGTTAAGCGTTGACGAGCTAAAAACAAAATTGCAGGAAGCCCTTGCCGAAGAATCATATGAAAAGGCCGCCAAAATCCGCGACGAACTGAATAAACGAAAAGCGTCCTGATTATGGGTTTGAGAATTTCGATTTCAGGTTTAGTAAATAAACCTGTACCGAAATTCTCAAATTCTATTGTTCACGGCTATCAAATAAAGCCATTTTTGTAAACTCGTTAACAAAGCATAACATTTAGGATCTTTTTGCTAAATTCTACCTCTCTTAGCTTTTTGATTTACGTTTATTTCGCTACTTTCCCATTTTTAATTTAATACTGACTAAAATTATTTAAACCCAGTACCGTATGAATATTAAGTTCCGCTTAATACTGATGAATTTTATGCAATTTTTTGTGTGGGGAGCTTGGTTGCTTACTATCGGCGCGTATTGGTTTCAAAACAAACACTGGTCAGGGGCACAATTCGGAGCTATTTTTTCAACAATGGGCATTTCATCTATCTTTATGCCCGCCATTACAGGTATTATTTCAGACCGGTTTATTAACGCAGAAAAGCTATATGGCATAATGCATATCCTGGGTGCGCTAACGTTATTCAGCTTACCCCTCGTTACCAACCCTTCAGCTTTTTTTTGGGTTATCTTGCTGAATATGATGTTTTATATGCCTACGTTGTCATTATCCATTACTGTATCGTACTCTGCGTTAAAAAGTAACAACATTGACGTTGTCAAAGATTTTCCTCCCATCAGAATATGGGGCACTATAGGTTTTATTGCAGCATTATGGACAGTAAGTTTAACGCATAGCGAAATTTCGGCGAATCAATTTTACATAGCAGGTGCGGTAGCATTGGTATTAGGTTTATATTCTTTCACCCTACCCAAGTGCCCGCCACTATCGGCCAAAACCGAAAAAAAATCATTTGCCAACTCGTTGGGATTAAATGCGTTTGCTTTATTCAAAGACCCCAAGTTTGTTATCTTTTTCACCTTTTCCATGCTGTTAGGTGCTGCGTTACAGCTTACCAACGCTTATGGCGATACCTTTATTCATGATTTCGCCAAAGTACCTGTTTATAAAGATTCGATAGCTGTTAAGTATCCGGCTATTATTATGTCGATATCGCAAATCTCCGAAACATTGTTTATTCTGGCTATCCCCTTCTTTCTGCGCAAATTCGGCATTAAGTATGTAATGCTTTTTAGCATGCTGGCCTGGGTTTTACGGTTTGGTTTATTTGCGTTTGGCGATCCCGCCGGAGGCTTATGGATGATAGTTTTATCATGTATTGTATACGGTATGGCATTTGATTTCTTTAATATATCGGGATCGCTATTTGTCGAAACCCAGGCAGCGCCAGAAATACGCGGAAGTGCGCAGGGCTTATTTATGATGATGGTAAACGGTTTTGGCGCTTTTTTTGGCAGCCGTATAAGTGGCATCGTGATTGATAAATTCTTCACACATGCCGACCAAAGTAAAGACTGGCATGGTATCTGGCTTAGCTTTGCAGGTTATGCTTTAGTGATAGCTATTATTTTCCCATTTGTATTCCGGTACAGGCACAACGCGGCTTTGAAGCATGCTATTGAGCACGCTTAACAAATACGCAGTTGCTGTAAGCTTGTAAACCGATATAATCTTCTTAGCCGGCTTGTAATTTCAGGATTAAAGAGGGCTTGGTGACGGGTAATATCAACTACCCGATAAGCCTGCTGGTGTTGAAATAAAAGAAAAGCCCCTTAAATCATATGATCTAAGGGGCTTTCGACTTGATTGGTATCGCATTTGTCGGGATGGCAGGATTCGAACCTGCGGCCTCCACATCCCAAATGTGGCGCGATACCGGGCTACGCTACATCCCGTTCCCGTTGGGGTTGCAAAGGTAATATTATAATTCAATTAATCAAAACTTCTGAAAAAATCAGTTGTAATGATATGAAAATTGTCAATCGCCCAATCTAAAGATTGAACATACAAGTTAATACCGGGCCCGCTTGCCGTCAATTCAATATCGGTTTATAATAATTAAAAAGCTAACAAACAAAATTGTAATAAGCATGTTACAATAACATCATCTAACCAATACATTTTTTATGAAAAAGATTTGTTTAATATTGTTTGTAACCAGCATGGCATGGTGCATTCAAACTGCCGCGGCTCAAACCCAGGACACCACAAATAATAAAGTGGAAATAAAAAAGAAAGTTAAAAAAGGCGCCCACGGTCGTACTGTAACGAAAATAAAGATGGAGGGCAGCGGCACATCCGGCGCAATAAGCGGCGCCGCCGCCGGCGCTGTAACGGGTCATTTACCTGAGCCGGCAAAACAAACGCCGGCTCCGCCGCCGCCATCCGTGGTTATAGTGCATGATACAGTTAAAACGGAGGTGCCAGCTCCAGTAGTTGCTCCGGATCCAACACCAAAAACAACCGAAGTTACCACAACTACAACAGAAATAAAACCGGTTGTTACAGCCAGTTCAACTACTCATGTTGTTGCACATAAGGCAACTGCTTCAAAAAAGCCTGTACATGTATATCATCGCGTTTACAAAAAAACACCGGTGGCGGCAACAAAAACTACTACTACCACTACGGTGAAAAAAACCGAGTAAAAGTACCATCACTTGCGAGTGACAAAAGCGGGATTGTTGATTACAATAATCCCGCTTTTCAATATATCTTAATAGCAAACAATCCAAGGCGCAAGCCATACCTAATTAAAAAGGCGTTTTTTTGCCTTGCGAGGGATTTTGAAACAAAAAACCCTCTGAATTTTATTCAGAGGGTTTTAATCAGATTTGGTATCGCTTTTGTCGGGATGGCAGGATTCGAACCTGCGGCCTCCACATCCCAAATGTGGCGCGATACCGGGCTACGCTACATCCCGTTCCCGATTGGGTTGGCAAAAGTAGGATTTTTAATCAAGTTGCAAAACTTTTTTTCAATTAAATTTCAGGCAAAATGTTAACTTCTTCATTAGCGCATATTTGACGTTAAATATTCTTTTAATTTGTATCATTCGCAGCTATCGATGATGGTTTATGACCTATAAGTCATCAATACGACCACGCTCCTGTCAGTTCAGTTTGCTCGATTTATTCATCAATGCTGCAGACACCCCTAAACAAATTAAAATACCAATAACCAGCCCGCCGAATAACCTGCCCGAAAAAGCGAAAAGATTGCTTGCCATATCAAAATAGTTAATGTAAACAATGCCTGCCAGGCAGGCAAACAGTCCACCTATAAGCAAAATCCTAAAGCTTTGAAATAAGGCGTCAAAAAAACCAATCTCGCCTTGCTTATCATCCTCACGGTAACGTTTCACCCCAAAATAAACACCGCAAAAGGGTATTAGTAATGATAAATACTCAACCGGGCTTACGTGGTTCCCGGTACTGTTATACCCAAATGACCGCATGATGAACAACCAGGTACCACTAAGGATACCCAGGATTAAACCTGTTACAAATGCATTTTTCATAATTTAGGGTGGCATATGATAATGCCTGATATAAAAATGCAAAATTTTTTATCGTTTTCCTGCAAATCACGTCTTTTTATTAGCGGTAATTCACCATCATATTTGTGAATCACAGGTCAGTCCCCTCCCCTTACAACAATCAAACGCTATCGAACAGCGCTCTCCAAAAATAACGCCATAAAAAAAGCCGCTAAATTTTAGCGGCCCATATTTTTCTGTCTTAATTCTTGACTCTCAGTTCTTGTTTCTTCGCGCCCGTTCTTTAACTATCAAACTCAATTCTCGGCTCATTTGGCCCGCAATGGCGGTGTTTTCCTGTGCGCGACGGAACAGGTATGGCAGCACTGCTTTTATTGGCCCATAGGGCACGTATTTGGCCACATTATATTGCGCATCGGCCAGGTTAAAGCTTAGGTTATCGCTCATGCCCAGCAACTGCGAAAAATAAACGTGCGGGTGTTTATGATCGATACCTTTGTTGTCCAAAAGCTCGGCCAGCAGGCGGCAACTTTCCTCGTTGTGCGTACCGGCTATAAAAGCTATTTCGTTGATATGGCTGGTACAATAATCCAATGCCGAATCATAATCCAGGTCTGTTGATTTTTTATCGGGCTGAATTGGCGAGTTGTAACCCATTTCCAGGGCACGCTTACGCTCTTTTTCCATGTAAGCGCCGCGCACAATTTTTGCTCCTAATATAAAACCTTCGCCTTTTCCAATCTCGTGGTCGTTTAAAATCGATGCCAGTTTATCATGACGGTACATTTGGTAGGTGTTATAAACAATGGGCTGTTTAGTGTTAAACTGCGTCATCATGGTTAAAGCCAGCAGGTCAATAGTTTCCTGTATCCAGCTTTCTTCGGCATCAATCATCACGGGCACGTTACTTTTATATGCTTTATCGCAAATAGCCAATACCCGGCTTTGCACCCTTTGCCATTCGCTTTCTTCATCGGGTGTAAGCGGCAGGCGGGCGTCCAGTTTCTCTAACAAAGCAAAACGGCCAACCCCGGTAATTTTAAATACGGTCAATGGGATTGCTTTATCTTTTGAGGCCCGTACTATGGTGCGGATGATCTCGTCCCTGGTACTATCAAAAACGGCTTCATCGTCCTCGCCTTCTATCGAATAATCTAAAATGGTACCTACCCCCCCACTATATAGGTTTTTGATGGTATTATCACACTCGGCAATAGTTTCGCCGCCGCAAAAGTGTTTAAATATAGTCGCCTTGATAAGGCCTTTGATCGGCAGTCCTATTTTAATAGCAAAGTTGGTCACCGGCGGTCCTATCTTTACCAAAAAATTAACATTTATGATTCTGAATAGCCAGTAAGCCCGACTAAGATCAGCATTAGATGAATGACGAAAAGCTATTTCTGTATTTTCAAAAGAGGGCTTACCGTGTTTGGAAGTATTATTAGTTTCGTTAGAAAGCATCCGCAAAATTATAAAAATGATAACTCATTATTCCATGAATAGTTTATTTTTGCCCACCATGATTGAATTTAAGTTAAACGGCGATTTTATCCCGATGATACAACTCCTAAAAGCAGCAGGGCTGGTACCAACCGGTGGCGAGGCGCAAATAGTTGTAAGTGAGGGCGAAGTAAGCTATAACGGACAGGTTGATTACCGCAAACGCCTTAAAGTAAAACGAGGCGACCTGGTTGAATTCAGAGGAAATAAAATCATGGTTATTTAAATTATGGACACCATTCAGAGCGATAATTACCCCATTTTTTTTGAAAATAGTATTGATGAACTGGCCAATTTTGTAAAACAAGGCCACTATTCGCGTTTTTTTATTTTAACCGACGAAAATACCGCCGAGCATTGCCTGCCCCTTGTAAAAAGCAAAATAGAAGATCAGGACAACTTTGATATCATTGAGATAAACGCAGGCGAAGAGAGTAAGGACATTGACTTTTGCATTGGCATCTGGAAAATGCTGATAGACTTTGGAGCCGACCGTAAAAGCCTGCTTATTAACCTTGGCGGCGGCGTTATCAGCGATCTGGGCGGCTTTGCCGCGTCTACATTTAAACGCGGGATTGATTTTGTACACGTACCTACTACCCTATTGTCGCAGGTAGATGCATCAGTAGGCGGTAAAACCGGGATCGATATCGATAGCATTAAAAATATCATAGGTACCTTTACACAACCCAAAGCTGTATTTATTGAATTGGGCTTTTTAGATACCCTGCCTCCAAAACAAATCCTATCGGGCCTGGCCGAAATGCTGAAACACGGGCTTATCCAGGACGCCGCTTACTGGAACCAGTTAAAAACCAGCGACCTGAGCAAGCCATCAGCCGAACTGGTACACCGGTCTGTAGCCATAAAAAACAAGATCACCATTGAAGACCCGCACGAAAAAGGGATCCGCAAGGCTTTAAACTTTGGGCACACAATCGGCCATGCAATTGAAACTTATTCACTGATCAATGATGAAGATCATTTATCGCATGGCGAGGCCATTGCAATAGGCATGATTTGCGAGGCCTACCTGGCGCATAAAAAAACAGGCCTGCCTGCCGAAGAACTGCAAGAGATAACTGATACACTTAATAACCTTTATCCGCGTTATACCATCCATGAATCAAGCTTCAATACGTTGTTCGAGTATATGAAAAAGGATAAAAAGAACCAGAGCGGTAATATAAATTGCACCCTGCTGACCAACATTGGTCAATGTAATATTGATAATATCTGCACAGAAGCCGAACTTTGTGAGAGTTTATTGTATTATATTAATTTGTAAATGCACCACTTAGATAAAGCGGAAATAAGCGCCATTGTAATACTTTGCCTTTTAGTTATTTTAACCCTTGTAGAAATGGGTTTAAGTTATTGGGAGGACAGGCATTATTACGAAACGCGCGATACTTTTACCAATATTTATCTTACCTCGCTTGCTGTTGTAACAAACCTTATTGTAAAAGGCAGCACATTTATCATCCTGAGCTTTACTTACAGGTATCGGTTATTTCAAATCCATAATGTTTGGTTGTATTGGTTTGTGCTGATTGTAGCACAGGACTTTTTGTACTGGCTATTGCATTACATTGGCCATTATTGCCGCGTTTTTTGGGCCATACACGTAACCCACCATTCGTCAGAACATTTCAACTTCACCACCGGTTTCCGTTCAACGGTGTTTGAGCCGTTGTATAGGGTATTTTTTTATTTGCCGCTGGCGTTATTTGGCTTTAGTGCTTTAGATATTTTATATGCCTACCTGGTTACGCAGTTTTACGGCAACCTGGTACATACACAATATAAAATTCCGCTGCCAAAATGGTACGGGTGGATTTTTGTAACGCCTGCACATCATCGTGTGCACCATGCATCAAACATCCCCTACCTGGATAAAAACATGGGCATGGTATTAATTTTATGGGACAGGATGTTTGGCACCTTCCGCGACGAGGATTTGCCCGAGCCTGTTAAATACGGCATTACCAAACAACCTGATGATATGGGTCCGGTAAATGTTATATTTCACGAATGGAAGGCGTTGATACACGATGTTAAACACGCGCCGGGTTTTAAAAATAAAATGGGGTATTTATTTAACCCGCCGGGCTGGAGTCATGACGGCAGTACGCAAACTGCAAGGGTAATGCAGCAGGAGTATGAAATTCAGCATATTTCGCCCCTCATCGAGCAAAAACAAACCGCTTAATTTTATTGCAAACCGTATAGGTATCGATGCTATATTTGAAGTATAAGCAAACAAGCATTACCCTATATAACCTATGCCTCAATTTATATCCAAACTACAACATAACACTTACGAAAAGGGCGAATTTTCTGACGAGCAGCCAAGAAATTTAGATGAAACCATTCAACTAATAAAAGACTTTCCCTGGGATTTGGAGCGCCCCTTAACTGACATTCAATTAACCGGCCCATCGGTTACTATACAAGACGATGGTATTAACTATTTAAAACTGGGACTTTATTTCGGTGGTAAATTTTGTGTTTATTACCTTGACAAGAATAATCATTTGTATGATTACCACGCTGCTGATATCGAGGCTGTAGAAAAGCTTGTTGCCGATTTTTTCAATCAAACGTTTGATCTCCGCGTTTTTGAAAAGTACTTTTTTAATATTGGCAACCAACCTCACTTTGTCACCAATAAGTTTGAATATCACGTAAAAGTCGGAAAAATAGTGGCACTTTCACTATCCTTATTAGCATATACTGCAGTTTTCTCTTTGCTGTTCTTAAAAATAACGGAGGGGCGTTGGCTCGAGGTTTTTCCAATACTAATGATGGTAATATCAATAGCTGCAATTTCATATTTTGTAGCCACAAATTTAAAGGGGCGTCATCAATACATTCAGATCTCTAAGGGGAACAATAAATTTTCGTATGGTGTTGATGAACAACATATTATTGTTTACGATAAAACTGATATAAGAGTAATTTTATATAACCAAAATAGCCGCAACCGTAGCGGCATACTCGATAAATGTGAAATAGTATTTAACAACGGCGAGATAATTACTCTGTCGGGAGCGCTGCTGTCTGGAGATGTATTTTTTAATAAGTTTGATGAAAAATTAGGCATTCCTGTTATTTACACCCATCGCGGAGTCTTTAAAAACAAGTTGAATCAATTTTGACAATATAAAATTTGGTTCACCTACTTTTTTTATCAAAAAATAAAATTTTCTATTGACAGAATCATTTTTTACCGTACATTTACAACGTAATAAAAAACAAATGAAATTTAACAGTGCATATTTTTATGGTTACTACTTTTACTTTACCAGTAAGAGCCGGGACTAATATGTACTAAACACACATAAAAATTTAAAAAGTCCCGGCACAAAATGCCGGGACTTTTTGCATTAACAGGGGTCATGAAAATAGAAAAACCAAGAGTTGCCATCCAGGGGATCCGCGCCTCCTTCCACGAAGAAGCCGGCCTGCGTTATTTTGGCGAAAACGCTCAGATGATTGAGTGCAACTCTTTTAAACAAACTTTTGAAAGTTTAAAAAAACGCGAGGCCGATTATGTGGTAATGGCTATTGAAAACAGCATTGCCGGCAGCATATTGCCCAACTACACCTTACTGTTAGATTATGGCTTCCCTGTTGTAGGCGAAATTTACCTGCCCATTCAATTACACCTGATGGCTTTGCCAGGTGTAAAGTTTGAGGATGTAAAATACGTAACCTCGCACCCTATTGCCCTGCGCCAATGTGTCGATTTTTTTGACGAGTACCCGCATCTTAAAATTGTGGAGAGCAGCGATACCGCAGCCTGTGCCAAACGCATCCGCGATGAACAATTAACGGATACAGTAGCTATCGCCAATTCATTGGCTGCAACACTGTATGGACTGGATGTTTTAGAACGCCGCATCGAATCAAATAAAAGGAACTTTACCCGCTTTTTAATCCTCACCCATCATGAAAACATGGATAAAAAAACGGCCAATAAAGCGTCGCTTTGTTTCCAGGTAAGCAATAAGGTTGGGGCTTTGGCCAAAGTGCTAAACATTTTTGCCGAAGAAGGTTTAAATATGAGCAAAATTCAATCAATGCCTATACTTGGTAAGCGTAACGAATATAATTTTTATGTAGATGTGGAGTGGGACGAGCAGAAACACTACGATAGCGCTATCCGGCAGATACTGAAATACACACAAAATTTTAACATACTTGGCGAATATGAAAGACACGATGACGAACCATCAGTAGCACCCAAACCCCAAAGAATTGATCGCGGCAGGCGATATATTAACATCCGCCGCAACGTTTAAACAAATAAAATGATCCCAGGATCATCGGACCCAACAGGAAATCAAAAAATTAAAGTATAAAACAACCCCGGTTTAAAAAACAAACAGCCGGAACAAATAACAAACACAATGAAACTAAATTTAAACATACAGCCGCTTCATACCTGGATTAAAACCGGTAAAGAACCATTGGTAATTGCTGGCCCTTGCAGCGCCGAAACTGAAGATCAGCTGGTAGCCACCGCTCATTTATTAGCCCAAACCGGTAAAATTTCTGCCTTACGTGCAGGTATCTGGAAACCACGTACCCGCCCGGGAGAGTTTGAAGGTATTGGCTCAATTGGTTTGGAGTGGTTAAAACGCGCCAAAGCCGAAACCGGCCTGCCAACCGCTATTGAAGTAGCTACCGGTAAACACGTTGAAGAAGCTTTAAAAGCAGGTGTTGATATCCTTTGGGTTGGTGCACGTTCAACAGTAAACCCTTTTACTGTACAGGAAATTGCTGATGCTTTGCGCGGTGTTGATGTACCGGTAATGGTTAAAAACCCGGTAAACCCCGATCTTTCTTTATGGATTGGCGCTTTAGAGCGTATCAACAACGCCGGTATCACTAAACTTGCTGCTATCCACCGCGGTTTTTCATCTTACGAAAAATCTGCTTTCCGTAACGAGCCAATGTGGGATATCGCTATTGCTTTAAAAACTTTAGCCCCTGAATTGCCTATCATTAACGATCCAAGCCACATATCAGGTAACCGCGACCTTATTGGTTACATTTCACAAAAAGCTTTGGATTTGGATATGCAAGGTTTAATGATCGAATCGCACATCGATCCAAGCGTAGCCTGGACAGATGCTAAACAACAGGTTACCCCTGCTGCACTTGCTGATATCATCGATCATTTGGCTTTACGTAAACCAGAAGTACGCAATGCCGAGGTTAACGATAAACTACACGAACTGCGCAACCAGATTGATAAAATTGACGATTTAGTTATCCAGAAAATTGCCGAGCGTATGCTGATTGCCGATAAAATCGGTCAGCATAAAAAAGATAATGGCATTACTATTTTACAGGTTGGCCGTTGGGACGAAATCCTGCAGAAACGCACTAACTACGCTAAAGCATTAAAATTAGGCAGCGAGTTTACCGAAAAATTACTGGAGCTTTTACACGCCGAATCTATCAGCAGGCAAACAGCCATCATGAACGCCAGCGAAGCAGGCCAGGCAGCAGAAAAACTAACACACGCGTAATTTTAAGTCAAAAGTTAAAAGTCAAAAGTCAAAAGTGGTTTAATCTATTGGCTTTTGACTTCAGACTATCGACTTAGAACTTAAGACTAACCAAACGATGCAAAACATCATCCTGAGTAAAAGTAATAAGTATATAAAAGGCACGGTTAACCTCACCGGTTCAAAAAGTGAATGTAACCGCGCCCTCATTATCGAAGCGCTGAGCAACGGTAAGGTTAAGGTAGATAATGTATCCGATTCAGCCGATTCTGTGTTGTTAGCAGGCATCTTGAGGAAGAATCAAGAGGTATTGGCAGATGGTAGCGACCATGGTCCATCGTCCATAGACCATGGGCTACAAACCGTAGACATCGGCCCTGCCGGTACGGCGATGCGTTTTTTAACGGCTTATTATGCCATACAGGATTACGAGGTGATTTTAACCGGCAGCCAGCGCATGAAGGAAAGGCCGATAGGTGTTTTGGTTGATGCCTTGAGGCAATTAGGTGCCCATATAGGTTTTGAAGAGCAAGATGGCTACCCTCCTATTAAATTAAAAGGTGGTTTTGAGCAGCTAAGCCGTCAAATCAGTATCAAAGGTAACATCAGCAGTCAGTACATTACCGCACTTTTGCTAATTGCAGCCCGGTTGCCGCTTGGTTTGGAACTGCATATTGAAGGCGAACTAACGTCGCGCCCGTATGTAGAAATGACATTGGCTATGTTGCAAACAGCCGGTATCCAGCACGCTTGGACTGATAATGTGATTACCATAGTCAACCAGGATTTTGCCACAACATCATTATACATTGAACCAGACTGGAGCGCGGCATCGTACTGGTATGCTATTGCCGCCCTGGCCGATGAAGCAGAAATATTCCTGACCGGTTTAACCGCTTACAGCCTGCAGGGCGACAGCGTGATAACCGAGATAATGGCCAACTTTGGTATCACATCTCAATTTAAAGATGGCGGTGTACATTTACTAAAAGAGGCCAAACCTTTAAGCCGCAAAATCTTCGACATGAAAGAATGCCCGGATTTGGCACAAACAGTAATTGTAGTATGCGCGGCATTAGGTCACGAAGCAACTTTCACCGGGTTAGAAACGCTGAAGATCAAAGAAACCGACAGGGTTTTAGCTTTACAAACCGAACTTGCCAAAATGGGCGTTAAACTCATTGAAAAAGGCCAGGTTTATAAACTGGATTGCAGCGAAAAGTTTATCCCGGAGCGTATGTTCATCAACACCTACCATGATCACCGTATGGCTATGGCTTTTGCACCATTGGCCCTTGTTGTTCCTCAACTGGAATTTGAAAACGGCCCGGTAGTCGACAAATCATATCCTGCATTTTGGGATGATCTGGAGAAGCAAGGGTTTGCAGTGGAAACGGTAGAAGGTTAAAGGCGAAAGGGAAAAAGGCGAATCCGGCGCCAAACTATGTCATTGCGAGGCACGAAGCAATCGCGAACTATGCAAGACAACCATGCAGGTAACGAGATTGCCGCGCTACGCTCGCAATGACATAGTGAAATTTACAACCTTAAAAAAACAACAAAACGCCCGTCATTGCGAGGTACGAAGCAATCCCGAACAATGTGGAACTTAGCATGTAGGGGATTGCTTCGTACCTCGCAATGACGGTTTAATTAGAATTAAATTCTGACATTTGAGTTTTCTCAAATCTCATATCTAACATCTAAAACAATGGCAGGCAATTCATTCGGGCAAGTATTCAGGATAACCACTTTTGGCGAATCACATGGCGAGGCAATTGGGGTAATAATAGATGGCTGCCCGGCACAATTGGTAGTTGATACCGATTATATACAAGGCGAGCTGGATAAACGCAAACCAGGTCAGTCGAAGATTACCACACAACGTAAAGAGGCAGATACGGTACGGATTTTATCCGGCGTATTTGAAGGTAAAACCACGGGCACGCCCATTGCTATGCTGATCCCGAATGAAGATCAGCGATCAAAGGATTATACCCATAATGTTGATGTGTTCCGTCCCTCCCACGCCGATTATACTTACCAAACCAAATATGGCATTCGCGACCACCGTGGCGGTGGCCGTTCCTCGGCCCGTGAAACAGCGGCGCGTGTTGCTGCGGGTGCCCTGGCCAAGCTATTGCTCAAAACCCAGGGCATCGAGATTGCAGCCCATGTAAGCAGTGTTGGCAAAATAGATGCACCAAACGTTGAAATTAAAAACGTTCAGGAATTTATTGATGAGCGCGAGAAAAACATCGTGCGATGTGCCGACCCGGCAACAGCCGAAGAAATGATAGAATTTATTGACAGCGTACGCAAAGACGGTGATACTGTTGGCGGCAAAGTGAGCTGTTACATAAAAAATTGCCCTGTAGGTTTAGGCGACCCTGTATTTGACAAACTACATGCCGATTTAGGTAAAGCCATGCTAAGCATCAACGCCGTACACGGCTTTGAATTTGGATCGGGCTTTGCCGGCAGCGAAATGCGGGGATCTGAGCATAACGATATTTTTGTAAAGTCGCATTTAGGCGATATAACAACTATTACCAATTATTCGGGCGGTATCCAGGGCGGCATCAGCAATGGAATGCCTATCGAATTTAAAGTAGCCTTTAAACCGGTTGCCACCATCATGAAAAACCAGGCCACTATTGATAGCGAAGGTAACGCTGCCGAAATATCGGGCAAAGGCCGCCATGACCCTTGCGTGGTGCCACGCGCGGTACCCATTGTTGAGGCGATGGCCGCATTGGTTTTGGCCGATCATTGGTTGCGTAACCGCAATTCGAGGTTAAGCTAAAAGCCGAAGGCCTAAGGCAGAAAGCTTTTATTCCTTTGGGCCTTGGGCTTTCTGCTTTTAGCCTTAAAAGCTATCTTTGTTTAACCATGCTAACTCCTGTTATCCAATCCTACAAAAACGCTTATTACGGACTATCTAAAAACAGCTGGTACCTGAGCCTGGTAATGCTTATTAACCGGAGCGGTACTATGGTGGTTCCGTTTATGAGCGTTTATACCATCCAAAAACTGCACTTTACGGTAATCCAGTCGGGTTGGGTAATGGCATTTTTTGGCATTGGTGCGTTTGGGGGAGCGTTTTTAGGCGGGAAGCTAACCGATAAAATAGGTTTTTATGATGTGCAGGTTGGGGCCTTGCTTTTAGGTGGCATCCAGTTTATCATTTTAGGCTATCAGCATTCCTTTATCAGTATCAGCATTCTTACGTTTGTACTCAGCATTTGTAATGAATCTTTCAGGCCGGCAAACTCGGCGGCAATTGCGCATTATGCTGATGAGACCACCAGAACACGATCCTATTCGTTAAACCGACTGGCTGTTAACCTTGGTTGGGCGGTTGGAGGTGGTTTAGGCGGATTTTTAGCTTCAATTAATTACCACTTGCTGTTTTGGGTTGACGGCTGCACCAATATTTTGGCTGCAATACTTTTGCTGAAACTGATGCCCCGCTCGCAAATCAGGAAATCAGTGAAGGATGTGTTGAAAGAAGCAAAATCGGCAGCGGCCCATACCGATGGTGTGTTTTTAATATTCATCATTTTAAACACACTTTTCTCTTGCTGCTTCTTTGAGTTTTTTATAACCCAACCGGTGTTTTATACTATACAATGGCACCTCGGCCCGCGTTTTATCGGTTTTTTAATGGCCTTAAACGGAATTTTGATTGTAGCTGTCTAAATGGTACTTGTTCATAAACTTGATGGCAAAAGGCACCCTTTAACTTATATCAGCGCTGGGGTGCTGTTAACGGGCATTACATTTGTTTTTTTGAACATACTCCCGCATAACGCCTGGATAGCCGTTTTGATAGTAGTAATGATAACTTTTGGCGAAATCATCGCCATGCCATTCATGAACTCGTTTTGGGTAAGCCGAACCAACAATAGTAACCGGGGCTCCTATGCCGCTATTTATGGCATGTCGTGGTCGGCTGCACAAATTATTGCTCCTGCAGTTGGTGCCCGGATTATTACGGCAGGTGGCTTTGATAGCTTGTGGTGGGTATTTGCCGGTACCTGTTTATTTGTGTCAACCGGGTATTATATCCTTAAAAAACTCATTAAGAAAAGCGAACCAATTGCGGTAACTCGTGTTGACAATATATTATGAAAAAAGCCATCATTTTAGACCTGGATAACACCATTTACCCGGTTAGTTCAATTTCTGAAAATCTTTTTAGCGTGGTGTTTGAATTTGTAGACAGCCTGGCCGAAGAAATTGGTACCCAAGAAATAGAGAAGGTGAAGGCAGAAATGCAGCGCCGACCTTACCAGCAGGTTGCCGAAAAATTCAACTTTAGCGAGGCGGCGAAAAATAAGGGCCTTGATTTGCTTAAAGACCTTGAGTATGCGCTGCCGATGCAGCCCTACGAGGAGTATAAATACATCAGCGCAACCCCGATAGATAAGTACCTGGTAACAACGGGCTTTACCAAACTGCAATGGAGTAAAATAAGGTTGTTAGGCATCGAGGGAGATTTTAAAGCGATTCATATTGTCGATCCGCAGGTATCGCCCGAAACTAAAAAGGATATCTTCACGATGATTATGAACAACAATAACTATCAGCCGGAAGAGCTGCTGGTCATCGGCGATGATCCTGAGTCTGAAATAAAGGCGGCGGGTTCATTGGGTATCGATACCTTTCTGTTTGACCCGGAAGACAGGCACACAGGTGCTGTTGTAACCCATTCGTCAAAAAGCCTTAAGGATGCGTTAGCTATATTTATGTAAACCGAGGCTGCCGTTTTAAGCCATAAGTACTTGTTGTGTCTTAAATCTGAATTTGTTATTGAAAATGTAACTATGCACCTCTCCCAGAAAATCGGCTCAAAGTTTATTCCATAAAAAAAGGCGCCTCCAAAAAGGCACCTTAATTTTCTCTTCTCTCTGTCGGCACTCACTTAATTAAATAGTTCGCTACGGCAATAAAGCAAATGATCATTAAGATCACGCCCTGAAGTTTTTGTTCTAACGTTAATTGGCTTATCATTTTAAATTAATTAGGGTAAAGCAAATTTATATTGTAAACCGAATGTTACAATAGGTATTTTCATTTTTACGTTTATTTTAATAAATAGTTATAAAACTTTTAGAATCGTCAACTGCACATTTATTCTTTAAAAAAATAGCAATAAATTAGTTTTAACATTGAAATAGTGTTAGCGTAACACTACGTTAAACTGTCATTTTTTTGCTGTAAAAATGTTTTTTTACGCGTTTTTTTGTTCATTTTAAATAAACGCAAATTTTATATTATAAAACGCTGAATCGGGCCAGTGAAACTACATCATATCAAAGTGTTAGTTTTGTTTAAGTATTTGACTTTTTTTCTCAACCGGTTAGATATTTATTTTCATAAACACTTGCAATAAATGTATCATCCCCGTTACATTTATTGCAGATTATAAACCAAAATAAAATGCCAAAGCACATCATGATTGTATACCTTTTAGTGGCCTGCACCATTGCAGGTATATTGCTCAATTCGCGTATTAAGCAATGGCTTAATAAAAAGGGGTAGCCCTTAAATTGGCCCGATGAGTGTCGGCTAATACGCCTACATTAACCTAAAAGTAAAAGCCTGTTGTTTATTCAACGGGCTTTTATGTTGGCGGTATTTGGTCACGTTAAAAATACGTCTCTTATGCCTACATAAATTTACACTTTATATAAAATATATAAAATATATAAAATATATAAAATTCTTATTATCAATATAAATTAACCAATAATTAACAAGAATAAAAGGGTAATTATGAGTATTGCAATAACTATTCGGGTTATTATAGTAACACCAAACCCAACCTCAATCGCCAATTATGATAATTATAAAAAAGATCCTGAAAATATTTTTAGGAACTGTATTGGGCCTTGTAGTATTTGTAGCGCTTTTCCTGCCGGCGGCTTTTTTACTTTCGATATGGACTGTAAAAAGAATCCGGCACTTCGGCCGACGTGGCCATATATATCCTTACCAATGGCGACCACACCGACATTGTAGTTCCCGTAAAAAGTCAGGTTACAGATTGGAGCAAAGAGATGCCGTATCAAAATACAACGGGCCGCGATACCACGGCAAAATACCTGGCAGTTGGCTGGGGCGATAAGGGGTTTTACCTCAACACTCCTACCTGGTCGCAATTAAAGTTTAGTACGGCGTTTAGGGCGGCCTTCGCTTTAAGTACTTCGGCCATTCATGCTACTTACTACCGGGCAATGCCGGAGAATAACAATTGTAAAAAAATCATGATCAGCAATGATCAGTACAAAAGGCTGATAGCTTTTATTAACGACAGTTTTAAACGAGACAGTGCCGGAAATGTCATCAACATAAAAACAAATGCCAACTACGGCACCAGCGACGCGTTTTACGAAGCCAACCGCAAATACAATATGTTTTATACCTGCAATACCTGGGCCAATAACGCCCTTAAAGCCTGCGGCCAAACCGCCTGCATGTGGACGCCTTTTGACAGGGGAATATTTTATCATTACAGGTAGTTCATTGGTTCATTGGTTCATTGATTCATTGGTTCATTGGTTCATTGGTTCATTGGTTCATTGGTTCATTGGTTCATTGGTTCATTGGTTCATTGGTTCATTGGTTCATTGGTTCATTGGAACGCGGGCATGGCAGACAAATAGCTTCTTGGCTGAATACCTCCTATCTATCTGGCAATCCCACCAGAAAAGACCAATGAACTAATGAACAAGTGAACCAAAAAAGTCTTGATACTTGATACTTACTACTTGATACTAAATTATTGCCCTACCCTGACCTAACCCCTATATCAATATAAAACACAAAAGCGTATCTTTGCGCCATTATGAGTAAGCATGGCAGGATCTTAGTGGCAATGAGCGGTGGCGTTGATAGTTCGGTAGCAGCAGTTATGTTGCATGAGCAGGGCTATGAAGTTATTGGGCTCACCATGAAAACCTGGGACTATGCATCATCGGGCGGAAGCTCGAAAGAAACGGGATGCTGCAGCCTTGATAGTATTAACGATGCGCGTGCTTTGGCCGTTGGCTATGGTTTTCCTCATTATATCCTGGATATCCGCAATGAGTTTGGCGATTTCGTTATTGATAACTTTGTTGACGAGTACCTGGCCGGCCGCACCCCTAACCCCTGTGTGTTATGTAATACCCACATTAAATGGGAAGCTTTATTAAAACGCGCCGATAAACTGGATTGCGAATTTATAGCTACAGGACATTATGCCAATATCCGTTTACAGGATAATGGCCGTTACGTAATTTCAAAAGGTAAAGACGAAAATAAAGATCAGTCGTACGTGCTTTGGGGAGTATCTCAAAAAAACCTGGCACGTACCAAATTCCCCTTAGGCAGTTTTTCGAAGCCCGAGATCAGGCAAATGGCTATGGATATGGGGCAGATTGAGCTTGCCGGTAAAAGTGAAAGCTACGAAATTTGCTTTGTGCCCGATAACGACTACAGATCGTTTTTAAGGCATAAAGTTGAAGACTTGGAAGAACGTGTTGCCGGTGGCAACTTTGTGCTTGCAAACGGCACCGTAGTAGGTAAACACCAGGGATATCCCTTTTATACCATCGGTCAGCGTAAAGGATTAGGCATTGCGCTGGGGCAACCTATGTTTGTAACCAGTATTGACCCTAACACCAATACCGTAGTATTAGGCACTGCCGATGAATTGGAACGCAAGCAGGCCTGGGTTAAAAACCTAAACCTGGTTAAATACGCCAGTATACCGGAGCCTATTGAAGCTATTACCAAAATTCGTTATAAAGATGCCGGTACCACCAGCAGCATTGTGCAAATGGGCGAACACATGAAGGTTGATTTTCATCATAATGTATCCGGAATCGCCCCAGGGCAATCGGCCGTTTTTTATGAAGGCAACGACCTTTTGGGTGGCGGATTTTTAATGTAGTTTCAGTTTGAGGGCCAAATAGTGTAAAACTGACGGTATTTAACCGGGTACATAGCGGCGTCAAAACATCAAAAAACAGCCTTTAAAATCGCTCTTGAAACAATACTACATCTTTTCAAAATTGAGGCATTCGTACAATCTTCACAGCTAATATTCCAACGTTTTTAGCAAAACTAATTGGCGTTTCGCTTTCTTTATGTTTTATTTGCAAAAAATAACTGCTTAAATGGCCAAAAATTTACTGATAGTTGAATCTCCGGCGAAAGCCAAAACCATCGAGGGTTACCTTGGGAAAGACTTTATTGTAAAGTCGAGCTACGGGCATATCCGCGATTTGGTAAAGTCTGAAGATGCGATAGATATAGGTAACAACTTCGCTCAAAAATATGAGGTTCCTGCCGATAAAAAACAGGTAGTGAGCGAGTTGAAGAAATTAGCTAAAGAAGCAGAGATGGTTTGGCTGGCATCGGATGAGGACCGCGAGGGAGAAGCCATATCATGGCACTTATTTGATACTTTAGGATTGAAAGATGCTACCACCAAACGCATCGTTTTTCACGAAATAACCAAACCGGCCATTTTAAAGGCAATTGATACGCCACGTAAAATTGACTACAATTTGGTAAATGCACAACAGGCACGCCGTGTATTAGACAGGCTGGTGGGTTTTGAACTCTCGCCTGTTTTATGGAAAAAGGTTAAGCCATCTTTATCTGCGGGTCGTGTACAATCAGTAGCAGTACGATTAATTGTTGACAGGGAACGCGAAGTAAATAAATTTACTGCCGAAGCTGCTTTTAAAATAGTAGCCATATTTGGTAAGGGCAAAGATGCTTTTAAAGCCGAACTGGCCGAACGTTATGCCAAACCAGAAGATGCCGAGAAGTTTTTACAGGATTGTATCGGTGCCGATTTTGACGTACGCTCGCTGGAAACCAAACCGGCCAAACGCTCACCTGCTGCACCGTTTACCACATCTACCCTACAACAGGAAGCCAGCAGGAAACTGGGCTACTCGGTAGCCCGCACCATGCAGGTAGCCCAACGTTTGTACGAGGCTGGATATATTACCTATATGCGTACCGACTCGGTAAACTTATCGGATACCGCGTTAAATGCCGCACAAAGTGAAATTATATCGGCTTATGGCGAAAAATACCATCAGCTAAGAAAATATAAAACCAAAAATGCAAGCGCGCAGGAAGCTCACGAAGCTATCAGGCCAACCTATTTCAACAACCATACTATCAATGGCGAATCGAACGAGAAACGCCTTTATGAACTGATCTGGAAACGTGCCATAGCCTCACAAATGAGTGAAGCGCAATTTGAGAAAACCACCGCAAAAATCAGTATATCAACCCGTAAAGAGGATTTAACAGCCAACGGCGAGGTGATGAAGTTTGATGGTTTCCTGAAAGTTTACCTTGAATCAAGCGACGACGAGGATGAACCGCAACAGGACGGCGAAAACGCGATGCTGCCACCTTTAACCCGTGGCCTGCGTTTGGCGCTACAGGAAATGTCGGCAACAGAACGCTTCTCGCGTCCGCCGGCAAGGTATACTGAGGCCAGCCTGGTGAAAAAGTTAGAGGAGTTGGGTATCGGCCGCCCATCTACCTACGCCCCTACCATATCTACCATCCAAAACCGTGGTTATGTGGTTAAGGAAGAGCGCGAAGGTAAAGTGCGCAATTTCAGGCTAATGGTGCTGAAAGATGGCCAGATTGTTAAAGAACAAAAAACGGAGAATACCGGTGCCGAGCGCGGCAAGTTATTCCCCACTGATATTGGCGCGGTTGTAAACGACTTTTTGGTACAATACTTTAAAGAAATTGTAGATTTTAACTTTACAGCCAGCGTTGAAAAGCAATTTGACGAGATAGCCCAGGGGTTAAAAGACTGGACCGCCATGCTGCACGATTTTTATAACCCGTTCCATAAAGGTGTGCAAAGCACTATTGAAACGGCTGATAAAGCAACCGGTGAACGTGAATTGGGTGTGCATCCTGAAAATGGCAAGAAAATATCTGTACGTATTGGCCGCTACGGCCCCTTTGTGCAGGTTGGCGAAAGTGCTACCGAGGAGAATGAAGAAAAGCCGTTATATGCCAGTTTAAGGACCGGCCAAAGCATTGAAACTATCACTATTGATGAAGCCCTGGAATTATTTAAGCTTCCTAAAGTTGTTGGAGAATATGAAGGTAAGGTAATGAAAGTGGCTATCGGCCGTTTCGGGCCGTACATTAGCCATAACAGCGCGTTCGTATCGTTGCCAAAGGATATCGATCCGCATGATGTTACCGAAGAAAAAGCGATTGAGCTGATTAACGAAAAACGTAAAAAAGATGCCGAGAGACTGATTAAAGCGTTTGAAGAAGACCCGGAAGTAAAAGTATTGAACGGCCGCTGGGGGCCCTATATTGAATTTGGCAAACTTAACGTTAAGATACCCAAGGATAAAGATCCCTTGACCTTAACTTATGAAGAGTGCAAGGCCCTGGCTGATGCCATGCCTAAGGACACCAAAAAAGGCCGCTTTGGTAAAACGGTAGCAGCCGCAAAACCTGCGGCCAAAAAAGCCCCCGCCAAGAAAAAAGCGCCGGCTAAGAAGAAGTAAGTAATTGGTTGATTGAGTTGGATTAAGTTGAATAAGTTAAATAGATTTTTCTCGGCCACAAACCACTTAACTCAATCAACCTAATCAACCGCTTAACTTATCAACAAAATGATCAAGGACCTCCCCGAAAATAACGTTAAAGATATTGCCATAGCGGTAGCGCTGGAGCGCGAAAGTGTGGAGAGCAAAATTTGGTACGTGTACCTCATCAACCTTAAAAATGAGCCTATCGAGAATGTCCTGATCACCTCGAAGGGGTACGGCGAAAAAAATGGCGAGCAGGTAAAAACTTCCGTTTTACGCCACATGATCCCGGTAGTTGACAGTAAAGGATACAAGCTTATCGAACCTATTGACGAGCAAACTTTCGGCCTGAATAATGAGTATTGGCTAAGCTATTACATCGGCGGTAACATTTACGATAAAAAGTTCATTTTCCTGCCTGAGAGCATCGTAGAAATGAATTTCATCAAACTTCCGGTGTTGAATAAGCCCGGGGTTATGATATTGTAGTTGTCATTAGTCATTAGTCATTAGTCATTAGTCATTAGTCATTAGTCATTAGTCATTAGTCATTAGGGCAAGTTGACATTGATGAAGATTGTTTTAACTACTTAACATAATCCAACTCACAACTCACAACTCACAACTCACAACTCACAACTCACAACTCACAACTCACAACTCACAACTCACAACTCACAACTCACAACTCACAACTCACAACTCACAACTCACAACATAAATATTTCTCAATTAATTATTTGTTGTTATAAATTTTATACATTCATGGAATAAATAAACCTATTCCATGGAGAACGGATATACCAGGTTCCGCAAACGTAAAAGCCTAATTACATTCGGTTCGGCACTTGCAGTGCTATTAATCATCGCTTATCTTATTGTTAATGGCCAAAAGAAAAATGTGGTCGACCCTGCCTTTAGCAAGTACATCGAGTCGTACACAACAGGGGTAATTTCCAAAGCAAGCCCCATTACCATTCGCCTTGCCAGCACAGTGCAAATTACCCATCAACAAAACGAAGAGGTTGATAACAACCTGTTTGATTTTTCGCCATCGGTAAAAGGCAAAGCTTACTGGACAGATTCGCGCACCATTGAATTCCGGCCGGATAAAAAACTCGACCCTGATAAAACCTACAATGCCGAATTTAAACTGGGCAAATTGATTGATGTGCCTTCCAGATTTAACAGATTTAAGTTTAACTTCCAGGTAGTTAAGCCCGATTTTAACATTGCTTTTAACGGGCTGCAAACAGCTACCAGTACATCTACTGATGAGATGAAGATGGAAGGATCGGTACAAACGGCCGATACCGAGGACCCTGCCCTTATCGAAAAAGTAATTACTGTAAACTATATGCTACCTGTGAAGATCAGCTGGGAGCATAACATAGCCGCAAAAACCCACACCTTCAAAATAACCGGTTTAAAACGTCAAAAAGGCGAAGTTGCGGCACTAACCATTAATTGGGACGGCAGCAGCATCAACGTTGATAAAAAAGGCGAGCAACATTTTGATGTACCGGCAATTGGCGATTTTAAAGTGCTGAACGTTCGTGCCGTACAGGATAATGACCAGTATGTACTGGTACAATTTTCAGATGCCATTATGGTTGGGCAGGAATTGGCAGGGCTAATCGGCATTAACAATGTAACCGATCCGGCATATGCCATTGAAGGCAGTACCGTAAAAATTTACGCTCCCGAAAGGCTTGAAGGCGATTACAGTGTATTTGTAAATGAAGGGGTAGAAAACATATCGCATAAAAAGATCACCAAAACCTATACAGCAAATGTGTTTTTTGAGAACCGGCTGCCCGGCGTAACTATTCCGGGCAAGGGCGTTATCCTCCCCGATTCGGGCAAGCTGATGATGCCTTTTGAGGCCGTAAACCTTAAAGCAGTTGATGTGTCGGTAATTAAAATATATGAAAGTAATGTTCCGCAATATTTTCAAAACAATGATTTTAACGGCAGCCAGGAATTGCGCCAGGTAGGCAGGCCCATTTTACAAAAAACCATCAGGCTGGATAACGATAAAGGGCTTAACTTGAACAAGAAGAACCGTTTTATGCTCGATCTTGATCAGATGATCCGCACCGAACCGGGAGCAATTTACCGGGTTATCATCGGTTTCAGGCAGGAATATTCCTTATACAATTGCAGTATAGCAGGCGCAGGTAAAAAAAGCGGCACTGATGATGACGAATATGGCGGCGGTGATTACAGCTACAGCGATAATGCAGGCAAGGTAGACGACGAGGATAACGACTTTTGGTCGAGGTACGACAGCTATTATCCCGAAGGTTATGACTGGCAGGAGAAGGATAATGCCTGCACCCCATCCTACTACACCAAAACCCGCTGGGCAACCCGTAACATCATTGCATCAAACATAGGGTTGATTGCGAAACGGGGCAATAATAACAATATGCTTATTGCGGTTACCGATATTATGAATGCCAAACCGATGCAGGGCGTTGAACTGCAACTGCTGGATTACCAAAAGCAGGTATTGCTAAAAACCACCTCGGGCAGTGACGGCCTGGCAAGTTTCGACTTAAAGCGTAAGCCTTATTTGCTGGTGGCCAAAAAAGGAAACCAACGTGGTTATTTAAAACTTGATGATGGTAATACCCTCCCACTTACCCGTTTTAACGTTGGCGGCGACGAAGTACAAAGCGGATTGAAAGGTTTTATTTATGGCGAGCGTGGTGTTTGGCGGCCAGGTGATAGCATATTCATGACCTTTATACTGGAAGATAAGCTAAAAACCCTACCAGCCGACCACCCAGTAGAGTTTGAGCTAAAAGACCCCAACGATAAATTGTATAAACGGATTACAAACACAAAATCTGTTGATGGCTTTTACAGTTTCCATACCGCTACCGAAACCTCGTCGCCTACCGGTAACTGGACAGCTACCGTAAAAGTTGGCGGCGCTACCTTTGAAAAGAAAATAAAGGTTGAAACCATTATGCCTAACCGCTTAAAGTTGGGCCTAACCTTTGGCGGTGCCGAAGAATTAACCAAGGGCAATAATGCCAACGGCAAGTTAACCGCCCGTTGGCTGTTTGGCGGGGCGGCGCAAAATTTAAAGGCCAAGGTTGATGCCTTTTTATCGGCGCAAACAACCACGTTTAAAAATTATAAGGATTATGTTTTTGACGATCCTACGCTGGCTTTTAACATGCAAACGCAAACCGTTTTTGATGGCAAGCTGAGCGCCGAAGGCAATGCCGATGTGGATGCCAATATCAATATTGAAAAACAAGCCCCCGGGCAGCTAAAGGCCAACTTTTTGGTAAAAGTGTTTGAACCTGGAGGCAACTTCAGCGTTCAGCAGGTTAGTTTGCCATACAACGTTTACCCCGGTTATGTCGGTATTAAAACACCCGAAGGCAGTGCCCTATCAGGGATGCTGGTTACCGATAAAGACCAGCAGATTGATATTGCCGATGTAGATGTAAACGGCAACGCCCTTGCCGGTACCCGCAGCGTGCAGCTGGAATTGTATAAAATACAATGGCGCTGGTGGTGGGACGAAACCGGGAATGAAATGACCAACTTTACCCAGGGTAAATACAACAAGCTGATTAAAACCCAAAGTATTCAGTTGACAAATGGCCGTGGCAAATGGACGCTGCGTGTACCCAAAGCCGACTGGGGCCGGTACCTGATTAAGGTAAAAGATGAACAGACAGGCCATAGCACCGGTAAAATTATTTATGTAGACTGGCCAAACTGGTCGGAAAGGTTACAGCAAAGCAACCCTACCGAAGCAGCCATGCTTTCGTTTACATCAGATAAGCAAGCCTATAATGTTGGCGAACAGGCCACATTAACCATCCCTACCGCGGCAGATGGCCGGGCATTGATCAGCTTTGAAAATGGCAGCAAGATTTTAAAAACCACCTGGATTGATACTAAAAAAGGCCAAACCCAATACAACTTTACAGTTGAGCCGGATATGGCGCCCAATGTTTTTGTAAATGTTACCATGCTGCAGCACCATTCGCAAACCGTAAATGATTTGCCTATCCGCATGTACGGGGTGATACCACTTACTGTTAACAACCCGGCTACCATATTAAAGCCCGTGATTACGATGCCCGATAAGATCAGGCCCGAAACCCAATCGGCCATTACAGTATCAGAAGCCACCGGCAAGGAGATGACCTACACCATTGCTATTGTTGATGAAGGCCTGCTGGACATTACCAGTTACAAACTCCCCGATCCGCATAATACATTTTACGCCAAAGAAGCGCTGGGCGTTAAAACCTGGGATTTGTTTGATTATGTAATTGGAGCCTACGGCGGCGGCCTTAACCGGATACTAAGCATAGGCGGTGATGGTAGCCTGGGCAGCAACAGGAACGTATCTGTAAACCGTTTTAAGCCCGTTGTAAAATTCATGGGGCCGTTCCATATCGGAGCGGGAGAAAAGCAAACCACGGGCTTTAAATTGCCGCAATACGTAGGCTCGGTTAAAGCCATGGTTGTTGCCGGGCACGATGGTGCTTATGGTATAGCCGAAAAAGCCGTTGTTGTTAAAAAGCCATTGATGATATTGGCTACACTGCCGCGTGTACTGGGGCCTTCAGAAAAGGTGCAGCTGCCGGTTACTGTCTTTGCCATGGAGCCTAACATTAAAACGGTTACGGTATCGGTACAAAGCAACGCCTTCAGTAACCTGCAAGGTAATAATACCCAAACCCTCACCTTCGCCAAAACCGGCGACCAGATGGTAACTTTCGATTTGAACGTTAAGGATTTTGTAGGGATAGGCAAAGTGAAAGTAATTGCCAAAAGCGGTTCAGAAACAGCGGCTTATGACGTTGAACTAAATGTGCGTAACCCTAACCCACCGGTTACCCGCATATTGGAGAAAGAGCTTGCTGCCAGTGAAGCCTGGAACATAGCTTACCAGGCCGTAGGCATCAGTGGCACCAATAAAAATACGCTGGAGATAGCATCCATCCCACCCCTTAATTTGGGCAAACGTTTGGATTACCTGATTGATTATCCTCATGGCTGCGTGGAGCAAACCACCTCGGCTGCATTTCCGCAATTATATTTAGGCCAGCTGCTCGATCTTTCGCCAAGGCAAAAGGCCGAATCCGAAAGGAATATTAAGGCTACCATAGCAAGGCTAAACGGTTTCCAGGTTCCTGGTGGCGGCTTAAGCTACTGGCCAGATGGCGGTAGTGCTGATGAATGGGGAACCAATTATGCCGGGCACTTTATGCTGGCCGCGCAAGCTAAAGGCTATAGTATGCCTTTGGGCTTTATGGAACAATGGAAAAAATTCCAGAAACAGAAGGCGTTAAGCTGGTCGCCGGATAGCCACAGTTTTTATGGCGACGACCTGAACCAGGCCTACCGCCTGTACCTGCTGGCCCTTGCCCGTTCGCCCGAGCTGGGTGCCATGAACCGCCTGCGCGAGTTTAAGTACATCAGCATCGAAGCCAAATGGCGGCTTGCAGCAGCCTATAAGCTGGCGGGGCAGCCCGAGATAGGTTCACGGATGATTGCAGGCTTGCCAACCGTTATTAAGCCTTATTACACCATGTTTGGCACCTATGGGTCTGACTTAAGGGATGAGGCCATGATACTGGAAACATTAACCTTGCTTGGCCAGCAGACGCGCGCCGCGGCACAGTTACGAACAGTAGCTGCAAAGTTATCGCAGGATGACTGGTATAGTACGCAAACAACCGCCTACTCGCTGATAGCTATTGCGCAATATTGCGGGCAAAACAAATCGTCAGGTAAAATGACATTCAGCTTCCAGGGTGGCGCTGTTAACTCGCAATCGTATATCTGGCAAAGCGTTTTAGCTGCGGGTGGTGGTAAAGTAAGCCTTAAAAACAATGGCGGCAACAAGCTGTATGTAAGGTTAATACAAAAAGGACAACCATCATCGGGGCTTGATGTAAAAACCTTTATCGACCCGAGGATATTGCAGATGCGCGTAGGTTACTTTACGTTATCCGGTAAGCAGATAGACCCATCATCATTAAGGCAGGGTACCGATTTTGTGGCCCAGGTAAACATCAAAAACCCGGGCAAACGCGGCCGGTATGATAATTTGGCGCTAACCCAGATCTTCCCTTCGGGCTGGGAGATATTGAACAGCCGGATGATGAATAACGATGAGGCCTTTAAATCATCAACATCCGATTACCGCGATATTCGTGACGATCGGGTGAATACTTATTTCAGCCTGCCGGAAGGCCGCGAGGTTACCTACTACGTAATGCTGAATGCCGCCTATGCAGGCCACTACTACCTGCCCGCGGTTTATTGCGAGGCGATGTACAACAGCTCGATAAACAGTTTAATTAAAGGGCAGTGGGTTGATGTGACGAAGTAGAACAAAGTCAGCAGGTGTTTTTTTACATGGGTTATTTCGGTGTTATGTTATTTCAGACCGGAATTAACCCATGTTTTAATCCGAAATGGACTGCGGTTGATCGTATTTTCATTAGGAGAAAATATCGGCTTTGATAGTGTTCTGCAAATTCCGATTGAGGATATTCAACACTTGAGATATCCTACCCCAAAGAAATTGCAGGCTCAATATTACTTGATATAACCATTTTCAAAACATATAGGAACAGCTTACGCATACACTCCTCTTATTTTCACTATCTCAAAACCCGCCGCCTTATAATCTGTTAACTCACAAGCTATTCAACAATGAACAGCCTTAATACAGATTATGAAATTGTTTAAATGTACCAACTGCGGTCAGCTATTATATTTTGAAAACAGTATATGCGAATGTTGCAAGAGCCCTTTGGGTTTTATTCCCGGTGATCTGAACCTGGCCACTCTTGTCCAGGACAACAACGCTGTTTATCGTTTGCACAGCAATAAAAAGCCGTTATTAGGCGGCCTGATGAACAATAAAAAGCAATTGTTTAAATATTGCAAAAACCATGAGTTTGATGTTTGCAACTGGCTTATACCGGCTGATAGCCCCAATATATTTTGCCGCGCATGTGAATTAAACCACGTTGTACCTAATTTAGCCGACCCTGATCATTTAAGGCAGTGGCGGTTGATAGAATTTGCCAAGCACAGGCTTATTTATACGCTGTTGCAAATGAAGCTGCCCCTGGTAAGTAAAATTCAGGATGCAGTTAAAGGCCTGAGTTTTGATTTCCTTACAGAGGCGGATGCCGCTCAACAGGTTTTAACCGGGCATGAAGATGGCTTAATTACCCTGAATGTTGATGAAGCGGATGACGATAAGCGTGAACTATCGCGTAAGCAAATGAACGAGCCTTATCGTACTCTATTGGGGCATTTCAGGCACGAAGTGGGACATTACTACTGGGACCGGCTAATTGATAACAGTGCATTTATTGACGAGTACCGCCAATTATTTGGCGATGAACGCCAGGATTATGCCCAGGCCCTTGAACGGAATTATAGCCAGGGCCCCCCCGCCGACTGGAACTTAAATTTCATTAGCACCTACGCAAGCTCGCACCCATGGGAAGATTGGGCCGAAACCTGGGCCCATTACCTGCACATTATGGATACGCTTGAAACCGCCGATGCCTTCGGGATGACGGTATCTCCACGCCTCGCCGATAAAAAAAGCAACCTAAAGGCCATCATCAATGTAAGCCCTTATCAACAGGAAAGTTTTGAAACCCTGCTTAATTTATGGTTACCATTAACCTTCGCCATGAACAGCATGAACCGCAGCATGGGCAACAAGGATTTGTACCCTTTTGTAATACCGCCAAAGGTGGTTGAAAAACTGGCCTTTATACATAAGGTTTGTTATGCATCAAGGGTAAGTTAATGAAGGAATTGGCTTTGAAATACAGTTAGAAACTCTGAAGGACGAATGACTTTCAAAATAAGAAGTTTGTCATCCTGAGTGGTAAAATTTGCGAAATTCTAAAGGTGGAATGACAATCATAATAAACGACTGTCATCCTGAGGTACGAAGGATCTATTCGCGAACTTTTCTATCGGTTATGCACAGCTGATAGATCCTTCGTACCTCAGGATGACAGGAAAAGTGGATATGAGATGGATAGGTATAAAGAATGTGTTGGCGAACTTTTCTATCGGTCATGCATAGCTGATAGATCCTTCGTGCCTCAGGATGACAGGAAAATCGAATTTGTCATAGGTAAGTACGAAGGATCTCATACCTGTACTATTCCACTCTCCGAACATCCACATTTACATACATACGTTGCCCGGCTCCGCTGTAAACCACTCCTTTTAATGGCACTACATCGGCAAAATCACGGCCGATGGCGGTGCGGATGTGGCGGTCGTTAACCAGCAGGTTATTGGTGGCGTCAAACTCCGTCCACCCTATGTCGGGAATGTACAATGCTATCCAGGCGTGTGAGGCATCCGAGCCAAACAGCTTTGGCTTTCCGGGCGGCGGCAGCGTCTCGATGTATCCGCTTACGTACCTGGCCGATAAGCCTATCGAACGTAGGCAGGCCAGCGAGAAATGAGCAAAATCCTGGCAGACGCCTTTTTTATGTAAAAAAACTTCTTCCAGTTTGGTGGTGACATCTGTAAATCCCGGCGTGAAATCAAAATCATTAAATATGCGGGAATTAAGGTCAAGCATGGCTTCCATAATTGGCCTGCCGGGCGTGAATGATTTTAATGCATACTCCCGGATGCCTGGTATAAACACCACATGATCCGATTCGAGATAAAATTGCCTGATGTCACTTTCGGCATCGGTACTTTTCAGCCAGATCACCACGTTTTCCCAGGGCGCTGTATTTTGGGGCGCAGCGCTTATCCATACCGGCTCCGAAATTTTAACCTCGCTTTTTATCTCGACAGTTAACCGTTGATGAAACTCTTCTATCGAAAAATAAATAAATTTATTACTAAAAAAGTCCTCCCTGGTCACTACCAAATGTGGTACGGGATGAATTTGGTAGTTCACCTTTTCCACCTCCTGAAAACTATGGTTAACCGGCACCTGGTATACCAGGTTATGGCATAACGAAGCCGGCAACTGGTATTCATATTTGGTAATATGGGTCACCTGGTATTTCATAAGCTTTGGCTGTTGTGAAAACACCTGTTAAAAAATGGCTTTGTATTAGCGGTTCTCATAATTCGGGTAGCGCGTTGTTATTTTTCACAAAACTGTACTGGCTTTGCGTTGGGCTAAAATAACTTTCAAATATAATGGTTGATGCCTGGCTCAATAAGGTAATCAGGTGGTGTAAAAAGCCATTAAGTTCCTTTTTACCAAAGCCATTCGCATTGGCCGATGGTACCATCTTGTTTACATCGCAAAGCCTGATCATGGTTAATGCCTCCAGCAGCTTTTTGTGCGCCGGGCTAAGGCCGCCTTCTTTATGGTTATCTGGCAAATGGGCCAGGTGCTCATCAATTTTAGCAATCAAAAATGCGACTGATTTTGGATTATCCTCGTTAACCAGCAGCAAATTAAGCACACCCGGCAATTGCAACGTCGATCGGTATAAGTAGCGGTAGGTAACCAGGCTCTCGTTACACATCAGCACCAGTTCCATCAGTTGCTTCTCCACCTCGGGTGTTACGTTGTTGGCCAATGCAGCCTGTAAAATGATGCATGTATTTAACGATGACTCTAAAAACCGGCCTATGTTAAGTAACCGCCAGCTGGATGCCCTGGTCATGTTATCGTTATTAAGGCCGATAAAAGCCATTAGCTTAATGATAAACTGATCGAGGTTATGGTAAATCTTGCGTAAATCGTTGCCATTTTCCTTCATCAGCTCAAACTCTTCGGATATGCTATCCAGAATCCTCCAGGTATCCAGGCTTAAACGATCTCGTACCGCATAGCCATTGGTTAAAAATGACTGCAGGGATTGCGCCAAAGTACCTGCCCTGCTTGTTTCAACAGCCAGCGACAATAATTCTTTTTCGGGTTGCCTTAATTTGGCCTGATCGACCGAGGCAAAGCCCGGTAATGTCCCTGTTACCGCGCTTAATGTTTTAAGCAGTATTACCAGCGTTTGGTTAGTTTCAGGATGAATTTCGTCATCGCGCTCGTTGTAAATCTTAAGCACAATTCGCATTAGCCGCACATTGGTCACTGCTCTGTCAAGGTAACGACCCAGCCAAAATAAGCTCTCACCGGTGCGACTTGGCAAAATATTTTTTACCTGTCGTAATACAGGTTGATTAACCGCGGGCTTAGCCTGGCTTTGGGGCGATGGCCCCAGTACCCAGGTATCCTTACTGATACCACCAGATTGGTTAGAAATAATAAACTCGCCTTTTGTAGGAAAGCTTCTTGATAAACCGCCCGGCATTACATGGTAAACCTCCTTATCCATATCGGCTACAATATAACTCCTGAAAACTGCGTTACAGGCTTCCAGGTTGTTGCCAATTAATGATGGTGTGGTACTGAAGCTTACTACCTCCTGTGCCACATATAAATAAGGCCGGGTGTTTATTTCAGTCCTCAAATCCTCTATCTGTTTTTTGCTCAGTTCGCTGCCGATGTATGGGCGATTCTCGTTACTCCGGTAAATAGACCGGATAATGAGGAAGGGCAGGTTATCCAGCACATATTTTTTTTCTTTCTCGTGCCCGCACCACCAGGTGGCTACCGATGGTAATATCAGTTCTTCGTTTAACAGGTGCTTGCACAGGCGTGGCAAAAAAGCCATAAGCCCCGGGTTCTCTAATATGCGGCCGCCTAATGGGTTAATAATAGTTACCTTTTTTTGCCTTACAGCTTCCATCAACCCAACCACCCCTAAGTGCGAATCGCCTAAAAACTCCAGCGGATCGCAAAATATATCATCAACACGACGTACAATAACATCTACTTTCTCTAACCCTTTTAAGGTTTTTAGCCATACATAGCCGTCGCTCACGGTTAAATCCTGCCCAAAAACAAGGGTAAAGCCTAATGACGATGCCAGGTAGGCGTGCTCAAAATAAGTTTCGTTGGCCGTACCGGGCGATAAAAGCACCACCCGTGGGTTCTCTTTATTTTGTAAAGCGAGCCTGGTAAGCGTATTTTTTAACGTTTGATAATAGGACGAAATTTTACGCACCTGGTTTTCGCGGATCAGATCAGGAAAAACCCTGGTCATGGCTGCCCTGTTTTCAAGCGTGTATCCGGCACCTGACGGCGCGTCGGCACGGTCATGCAGCACCCACATTTTGCCAAGCGGCCCTCGTACCAGGTCGGCAGAGTATTGGATAAGCTGGAATTTGCCGGGGATTTTAATTTTATCAGCCTGCCTTAAAAACCCTTTATGGGTAAATACCAAATCAAAGGGAATAAAACCCTCTTTAATCAGCCTTCGTTCGCCATAAATATCAGATATGATCAGGTTAAGCAATTCGGCACGTTGTATCAGGCCTTTTTCAATATTTTCCCATTCCTGTTGGCTGAAGACCATAGGCACCGGGTCAAGCTTCCAGGGGCGGTTAATACCGTCAGGGTCGCTATACACGTTATAAGTAACCCCATTGTCGCGCAACTCCTGGCTAATTTCCCGGCTCCGCTGCTCCATTTTTTCAAGGCCCAGCTCGTCATAAGCATGGGCAAGCTTTTTCCAATGCTCGCGCACCACGCCTTCGGGTGCGGCAAGCTCATCAAAAAAAGGTTTGGCAGTTTTACCGTTCCGCTCCAGGTAAGTTTCAATCATTTTCCAAATGTCTGATTTTTCTGCTATAAATTCCTGGCATTTTTATATCGCCTCAAATCCATGGTATACGGGTATTCCGGGCTAACTACTTCATTGGTGATGGTATATTGCGGCAGTATATTCATTTTGGTAACAAACCTCCCTCCTGCTGTTTGCTGGGCAACGGCCGGCTCAACCAGGTTAACCGAATGGCCAAAATCAAAAAAGCGGGAAATGATGCGCGATTCGGCTTCATAACTATTTACAGGGAAGGTATCGTAGCTGCGGCCTCCCGGATGCGACACATGGTACTGGCATGCAGCCACTGATTTTTGCGTCCAGGTATCAAATAAATCGAACACCAGCGGCGTATCTGTACCGATGGTTGGATGTAGCGCCGATGGCGGTTGCCATGCCCTGTAGCGTACACCGGCAATATACTCGCCTTGTACACCTGTGCTTTTTAGCGGTATTTTTAAGCCGTTGCATAAAAAGGTATAGCGCGAATCGGTAAGCCCTGATATTTTAACCTGGATACGCTCCAGCGATGAATCCACAAAGCGCGAAGTGCCTGTGCTCGACATTTCTTCGCCTAATACATGCCATGGCTCAATAGCCATCTTAATTTCGATATTGATATCATCTACCTGCAACTCGCCCAGGAAAGGGAAACGGAAGCTAAAGAAAGGCTCAAACCACGAGATATCAAACCCATAACCGGCATCGCGCAGGCTATTTACCACCTCGGTCATATCTTTATAGCAATAGTGTGGCAACAGGAACCGGTCGTGCAGTTCGGTTCCCCATCGCACCAGTTTATGGTTGTATGGGGTTTTCCAGAACCAGGCCAGCAACGTTCTGATGAGCAGGAACTGCACCATGCTCATGCGGTAATGTGGCGGCATATCAAAGCCCCGGAACTCCAGGATCCCTAAACGGCCGCTTGAAGAATCGGGCGAGTAAAGCTTATCGATACAAAACTCCGACCGGTGGGTATTACCCGTGATATCTGTTAAAAAGTGGCGGAAGATCCTGTCAACCAGCCAAAAAGGAACTTCATTTTCGGCGCGATCCGGCACTTGCTGAAACGCTATTTCCAATTCATACAATGTTTCCATCCGGCCTTCGTCAACCCGCGGCGCCTGGCTGGTTGGGCCGATAAACTGGGTAGAGAACAGGTATGACAAGCAAGGGTGATGCTGCCAAAAGGTTATAAAACTGCGCAAAATATCAGGCCGGCGCAATAGCGGGCTATCAGCCGGTGTTTCGCCGCCAAGAGTTACGTGGTTGCCTCCACCCGTCCCGGTATGCCTGCCATCAATGTTGAACTTTTCCGTCGCAAGGCGCGATTCTGCCGCTTTTTTATACAGCACATCGTAATTTTTTGCAAGTTCGCGCCAGCTTGCTGCCGGGTGAATGTTCACCTCGATAACACCGGGATCGGGCGTTATCATCATTTTGGTGATCCGGTTGTCGGATGGAGGATCGTAACCCTCAATCAATACCGGCATCTTTAGCTTTTCAGCTGTACGCTCAACGGCATTAACAAGGTACAAGTAATGCTCAAAATAGCTGGTAGGTGGGAAAAATATAAACAACTTGCCCTGCCTCACTTCAACAACCATCGCCGTTTTAAAAATGGTTTTACTGTTATTGAATTTGGCCCCCGTTTCGGGAATCAAATGATCGCCATCAGGCAAAGCATCCACATCGGCAAAAAGGCTTCTTTCCAGTAACTCTTCCTGCTCTGCCGGGTCAAAATATTGTACCGAATCCAATGGCAGGCGCAAACCCACCGGCGAATTGCCTGGCACCAGGAATAAATTTTGTCGCCTGAACGACCATTTACAGCTTTGCCAGTTGCTTTGCTCCAGGTCCCATTTAATGGGCACTACGTAACCAACAGGCTCATTCAGGCCGGTATTCAGCAACTCAGCCAGTTTTTGCCGCTCCAGCGGAGATTTCAGATCAACCTTCAGCGGATCAACATTTATCGGCGTTTTACTCTCTTCCCACAAAAAGTAAAACGGATCTTCGTAGGTTGGGTTAATATTTTTAGGGTCGATGTGCAATTCTTTAGTAAGCAGCTTCATGAAGCTTTTTGCATCCTTGGGGCCAAGTCCGTAATCTTTCGACAGGTCGGCCATTAACGTATCGTTGTTCCATAAAGGAACATTATCCTTGCGCCAATAGCAGGCCAGTTTCCAGCGCGGCAGCGGTTCTCCGGGGTACCATTTGCCCTGCCCGTACTGCATTAGCGCGCCTTCGCCATACTCATTTTTAAGCTTGTGGAACAGGATATTGGACAGGCGGCGTTTATGCTCGCCATCGGCAGCCGAGTTCCATTCGGGTGCTTCATTATTATCTACCGATACAAAAGTTGGTTCGCCCCCCATGGTAAGGCGTACGTTGTTGGCGGCAAATTCCTCGTCAACCTTATCGCCAAGGGCCATAATATCTTCCCATTGCTCGTCAGAGAATGGTTTGGTTACCCGTGGTTTTTCTTCAATACGGGTAATGGTATTTTCAAAATGAAACTCTGTTTTGATGGGGTCGTTTGTATCGCTGATGATGCCACCACTAATTGGCGCAGCGCTCTGCGGATCAGGCGTACAGGCCAATGGAATATGCCCCTCGCCGGCAAACAAGCCAGATGTCGGGTCGAGTCCTATCCAGCCCGCGCCAGGCAGATAAACCTCCGTCCAGGCATGCAAATCGGTAAAATCCTGTTCGGGGCCCGATGGGCCGTCTAATGATTTAATGTCGGGTTTTAATTGCACGAGGTAACCCGATGCAAAACGCGCCGCCAGGCCAAAATGCCTCAGCAACTGCACAAACAACCAGGCAGTATCCCGGCACGAGCCGGATTTAAGTTCTAACGTTTCTTCGCAGGTTTGCACACCAGGTTCCATCCGGATATTATAGGATATCTCACTATAAAGCAAACGGTTAAGCGTAACCAAAAAATCCTGGGTAATGGTATTTTTTTTGAGCAGTTCGCTCGCTTTCTCAGTCAAATCCATCAGCAAAGGACCACGCTCTGTAATTTCGAGGTATGGGACAAGATTTTTTTTGAGAGTTTCTTCATACTCAAAGGGGTAATGTACCGCATACTCCTCCACAAAAAAGTCAAAGGGGTTTATAACCACCATATCGGCTATCACCTCTACATCAATCACAAATTCGTTTACTTTTTCGGGAAAAACAATCCGGGCCAGGTAATTCCCAAAAGGATCCTGCTGCCAGTTTATAAAATGTTTTTCGGGCAATATTTTTAACGAGTAACCTTTAATCATGGTACGCGAATGCGCCGCAGGCCGTAAACGGATAACTTGTGGCGAAAGCGTGACATGTTTATCGTACTTGTAACTTGTAAAATGGCGAATTGCTACTTTTATTGACATCGGCTATGTTTTATGTTATAAACATAGCCTATTTACAGTAAAATATTCAACAAAACCAGTAATTTTTTATTGATTTTTTAATATTTATAAAACTCACTATCCATAATATCAATAACACTGTTGGCTGCAGTTAACTCGCCGTGGTAAGCTATTTATTTATCGGATGTCCTAATTCAAAAATACCTCATCCATAAAAACCCAGGCTGGTTTTCCTTTTGCCGGATGCCAGGCAGGGACGCTTTTAAGTGGCCTGGTAACCAGTTTTATACAGGAGATGGGCTGGCCGTTTTTTAATTTACACTCCAGGTTCATGATGCTATAAGAGTCATTTTTAAGTGGCGCGGCAGGTGTAACACTCCCTAACAATTTAAGATGGGACTGATCGGTACCGCCCCATACCTCTACCTTCGTCGGTAAAAATATCTGCGGGCCAGTATTGCGCATCACATTCAGGTTAATAGTATGCAAATCAACAGGCTTATTAAACCACATCAGCAATTCCAGCTCTTTTTGGGATGCCAGCCATTTGCCATCGCCAAAGTTACCGCTGCCTAATTCCTTATCTATCATGGTTTTGGCCCCCGAGCCTTTGTATTTACTATCGGGATAGGTTAAAAAACTGATGCTATCAGGAGTATAGGTAGATTTGTAAATGTTAAACTGAACGGTGTCGCTGCCTATCCAACCGGCTTTAAAGGCTCTGGCGCGTATTACCGTATTTTGCGTAAACAATGCGCCTGGTTTATAGGATATAGCACGAATACTATCCGGCGCGCTCCCATCCGTAGTATACCGGATGTCGGTCCCTTTTATCGGGTTGCCAAGCTGTAAAAGGTAACTTTGCTTAAATATTACCGCGGTGTTTTTTAACTGCGGACTGGTAAGTTTTAAAGGCCTGCCATCATCTTTAAAACCGGTTAATAGGGTAATGTGCTTATTTGCTTTTTGCAATGGCAAAAGATCGGCGGTTTTAAGGCCGGTATCCCAGATGGCCAGTTCGGTGAGGCTTTTGATGGCTGCCAGTTGCTTTACATCGGCAGCATTTAATTTCACGCCGGCCAGCGAGAGGCTTTTAAGCAACTTAAGCGAAGCCAGTTCTTTTAGCCCTGCGCCGGTAACATCGCTAAAATTGAGATTAAGCCTGCGCAGGTTTTCAAATTGGGCTATCGTTTTCAAGTCAGCATCCTTCACCGGCATTTTATTCAGGTCGAGTGATACCACCTGTCTTTTAATGGGACTAAGTTCGTCAAGCGCTTTGATGTTGTAGGTGCTTTTGTTGTAAATATTAACGGCCAAAGCGGGCGATTCCTTAGCCAGCGGATAAATTACCCGGTAATTATTGTTGAGTTTTTTAATCTCCTTATCATCAGCTGCCGAAAAATCGTATATCTCCTCCGCGCTTTCGGCGGGTTTTAATAATGTTGCTGCAATCATCCGGAGTGAATCGGTTGCGGGCAGGTCGATAACCTTTTTCTTAAAGTCGGGCTTGTTTTTTACCCAAAGGTAAAGCAGTACTTTTTCTTCGTCGGTTAGTTGGGGTTTACCGGTGGGCGGCATGTGCTTTTTCTCTGATTCGGGCATGTGTACCCGTTGCAGCAGCAGGCTCATAGCCGGATCGCCGGGGACAAAAAGTTTACCATTTTTGCCGCCTTTTAATATTGCCGCCTGGCTGGCTAGTATTAGTCCGCCTTTCATTTTATCGGCATTATGGCAGCTTTGGCATTTGGCTTCAAAAATTGGCCTGATAACATCCTGGTAAACAAAGGCCTTATCAATCGGGACTTTATTTTTTTCTTTATCCATTACCGGCCCTAAAACAAAATCATCACCATGGGTAAGGTTTGCACCAAAATGCCCGGCCACTATTAAACAGAAAACTGTGACCAAAGCCCCTGTTTTGGCCAACGTAGCGGTGTATTTTGATGTGTTGCGAATAAGGTAAACGCCATAGCCCACAAACGCCACACTGACACCAAACCACTTATGCCATAACAAATTGCCCCCTTCATAACCCGGCTCGCGCGATAACAGCAGGCCCATAATTACCGTTAACGACGATAAGAGCGCTCCAAGTACCAGCAAATAATTGGTAAAGTATTGGTAAAACTTCTCGTTAACAAATTCGGCCCTGAACCGAAAAAACTCCAGCACCATGGCCAGCATCAATATTACGATAGGGAAATGCAAAATTAAGGGGTGCAACCGCCCAACCGGCTGTAACCATTGCGGTACAACCAGGCCATCGCCGGCTACCAGTAAAACTAAAATGAAAACATTGAGCGCAAATAATGCCCCGCCTGCGAAAGCCTTGTGGTTGCCCTTCATACCAGCAACAATATTTTATTTATCAAAACCAAATAAGCTAAAACGTTTTAAACACATCGATAAAAAAATATCGGCAGTCAAATCTATCAAAACCGGATAAGCTAAAACGTTTTAAGCATATCGCTAAAAAGGTATCAGCCGTAAAAATCAAAATCCTGTCAATCCTGTAAAACCCTAAAATCGTGTTAAGTGATAATCCCCTTTACCACATTTCCGGCCACATCCGTCAGCCTGTACCTCCGGCCTAAGCTTTTAAACGTAAGCTTTTTATGATCGATGCCTAACTGGTTGAGCATTGTAGCATGAAAATCATGCACATGCACAGGATCTTTAACAATATTATATCCAAAATCGTCCGATTCGCCATAAACCATGCCCGGCTTGATACCACCGCCGGCCATCCACACACTAAAGCAGCGCGGGTGATGATCGCGACCATAGTTTGCCTTCTCCAACTTGCCCTGGCTGTAATTGGTACGGCCAAATTCGCCGCCCCATATTACCAGGGTTTCATCCAGCAGGCCGCGTTGTTTTAAATCGGTAACCAAAGCGGCCGAAGCCTGGTCTACGTCCTTAGCCTGCCCGGCCATTTCCTGTGGCAGGTTACTATGCTGATCCCATCCCTGGTGGTAAAGCTGCACAAAGCGAACGCCGTTTTCTGATAGCTTCCTGGCCAGTAAACAATTGGCAGCATAAGTACCGGGAATCAAACATTCGGGGCCGTACATTTTTACGATGTCGTCCGATTCTTTGGATACATCCATAATTTCGGGCACGGCAGTTTGCATGCGGTAAGCCATTTCGTACTGCTGTATCTTGGTGTTTATCTCCGGATCGCCGAATTGTTTATAGTTGATATCATTTAAAGCGGCCAGGTTATCCAACATTTTGCGGCGTTCGTGCCGGTTTAATCCTTCGGGATCATTCAGGTATAATATCGGGTTTTCTCCACTGCTGAATTGTACCCCCTGGTGAATAGAATCTAAGAAGCCATTACTCCACAATTTGGAGTAAACCCCTTGTCCGTTGCCTTTTCCCTTGGATAACAATACAGTAAAGGCAGGCAGGTTTTTATTCTCGCTGCCAAGGCCATAGCTTACCCACGATCCCATACTTGGGCGGTTACCCTGCTGTGCACCGGTCTGGAAAAAAGTAAGCGCAGGATCGTGGTTGATGGCATCGGTGTTCATCGAGCGGATGATACAGATATCATCTGCGATTTTGCCGATATGAGGGAACAGGTCGCTCACCCATGCCCCCGATTCGCCATATTGTTTAAAATCGTAAAATGACCCTACCAGCGGGAACGAGGCCTGCTTAGCCGTCATCCCGGTAAGTATCTGGTTGCCCCGCACCGAAGCCGGTAGCTCCTGCCCCATCATCTCGCGCAATTTGGGCTTGTAATCAAATGATTCCAGTTGCGAAGGGGCGCCATCCTGGAAAAGATAAATCACTCTTTTTGCCTTAGGTGCAAAGTTGGGTATGCCCGGCACAAAATCAGCTTCGGCATCGGCACCGCTGCCACTAAAAAGATCGGGAATAAGTAATGATCCTAACGCAACACTCCCTATCCCCAGGCTTAACCTGGACAGGAACTTGCGCCGGTTTATATTGAGCCTGCTCTCTAAAAAATCTTTTTCCATATCAGGTTTTTGTTATCGTTTCTTCTACATTGTACATGGCATCAACCACTTTCATCATAGCTGCCAATGTTACTTTATCAAGGTTGGCTGGTATCGGGTATTCGCCAACGCTTAACAGCTTTTGGGCGTCGGCCTTGTTCATCCCCTTCAATTCATCGTTGTAATAGGCTGTAAGTATGGCCAATTCTTTTTCCTGCGGATGGCGGCACATGATCAAGCGGAAAGCTTTGGTTATTTTATCCTGCGGACGACTGTTATCCTGCAATAACCTTGCTGCTAAAACACGGGCGGCCTCCAGCACCGTAGGGTCATTAAGCATCACCAAAGCCTGTAAGGGCGTATTGGTGCGCAAGCGTTTTACCTCGCACTGATCGCGGTTACTGGCATCAAAAATACTCAGCGAGGCCGGCGGCACGGTGCGTTTGATGAGTGTATACATGCCCCTGCGATAAAGGTTGGGGCCGTGTACCTGTTTATAGCTGGCCAACTGCCCGCGGCCGGATGTCGCGTTTTCCCACAAGCCGGGCGGCTGGTACGGATTAACACTTGGGCCGCCAATGGTATGGTTAAGTAACCCGCTGCTGGCCAAAACCAAATCGCGCACAAACTCGGCAGGCAAGCGGCTACGGGGGCCGCGCGCCAGCCATGTATTTTCTGGATCGTCCTTTAACTTTTCGGGGCTAATTACTGCTGATTGCCGGTAGGTGGCCGACATCACAATTTGTTTTACCAGCCGTTTGATATCCCAGCCATGATCCCTGAAATCAACAGCAAGCCAATCCAATAATTCGGGGTGCGATGGCAAATCGCCCTGCATGCCAAAATCGCCCGAGCTTTTTACAATTCCTTTGCCAAAAAACTCCTGCCAAACCTGGTTTACAAATACCCTTGCAGCAAGCGGGTTGTTTTTATTAAACAGCCATTCGACCAAACCGAGGCGATTTTTAGGATAGCTGGCTGCAAATGGTAAAATAGATTTGGGCGTACCCGGCTCAACAACATCTCCATGGGCATCGTAATTACCGCGTTTGAGGATATAGGTTGGCCGTACTTTATCGCTATCAGTCATGATAGATACAATAAGTTTATCCGTATCCTGCTTATTGATAAACTTCATCACCTTTTTAACTTCGTCGTTGCTAATCTGCATTAACGGTCGTTTGGCATAAGTTTCGGGCCCGCCCACAACCGACTCGATACCTACTTCTTTTACATTATTAAAAAACGCAAACATCTGGTAATAATCTTTTTGCGAAAACGGATCATATTTATGATCGTGGCAATGGGCGCACTCTAAGGTAACCCCAAGCAGCGCTTTGCCGAAGGTATTGGTACGATCGGTTACGTAGCTTACCCGGTACTCTTCATCAATTACGCCGCCCTCCTCGGTAATTTTGTGGTTGCGGTTAAAGCCTGTTGCCAGCAATTGCTCGGTAGTGGCGTTAGGCAGCTGGTCGCCGGCTATTTGCCAGGTAATAAATTTATCGTAGGGCAGGTTTTCGTTGAAGGCATGAATCACCCAATCTCGCCAGGGCCACTGGCTGCGGTAATTATCATCCTGGTAACCGTGCGAATCGGCGTAACGGGCTACGTCCAGCCAATGCAAGGTCATTTTTTCGCCGTATTGCGGGCTTGCCATCAACTGGTCAACTGCCTTTTGGTAAGCGTTGGCGCTGTTATCGGCCAAAAAGTTATCCATAATTTGCAATGTTGGCGGTAAGCCCGTCAAATCAAGCGATACGCGTTTTAGCAAACGTTCCTTATCAGCTTCGGGATTAGGATCAAAACCTTTTTGCACCATTTTTTGCAGCACAAAATTATCTATGGGATTTTTTGGCCATGCGGTATTTTGAACCTGCGGAACAGCATACGAACGGGGCGGCACAAAAGCCCAATGTTTTTCATAACGGGCGCCTTGTTTTATCCATTGTTTAATCAGGTCGACTTCAAAAGGCGTTAATTTTTTGAGGTTGGATGACGGCGGGGGCATTTGTTCGGAAGTATCTTTGGTTGAGATACGCCGGTAAACTTCAGACATCATCGGATCGCCTGCTACAAGCGCATGGGCTGTCGGGTTATCTTTCAGCGCTTTAAAAGCACTTTCTGGAATATCAAGCCTTAAATCGGCCTGGCGGTGTGCAGCGTCGGGTCCGTGGCATTTAAAACATTTATCAGATAATATGGGGCGGATGTTAAAGTTGTAGCTGATGGTATCGGGCATTTGCTCCGCATCTGTTTTACCGGCCCGGTTGCAGGCATGTATGATAAACAAAACACAGGTGGCTATTACAAGCCACACTAAATACAATTTCCGGAACATCAGTCTACTAATTGGTTAATTAAGAAATTAAAGTTATTAATTTCAATTGTAATCTGCAATTTGATTTCCGGGTCGTTGGTAACATTTCAACTACAGAAATTAACCAACAATAAAAACGGGCTTAACAAAAATGCTAAGCCCGTTTTTCCTGTTGAATCCTGATTCTTATCTTCTGACTCTTTTTTATTGTTTAACCGGGGTGGTATCCGGTGCTTTACCTATCAAATCCATAAACTGATCAAGTTTTGGTGTGATGATAATTTGGGTACGCCTGTTTTGGCTTTTACCTGCCGGTGTGGCATTATCGGCAATTGGATTATACTCGCCACGGCCGCCTGCAGTTAAGCGTTTGGGGTCGACGTTATAAGTATTTTGCAAGGCCTGTACTACCGATGAAGCCCGAAGCGTACTTAAATCCCAGTTGTTACGGATGTTGGTTTGCTTGATTGGTACATTATCGGTATTACCTTCAATCAGCACATCATAGGTTGAATAATCGGTAATGATCTTAGCAATTTTGGCCAAAGCGGTTCCTGCTTTGTCTGAAATTTCATAGCTACCTGATTTATATAACATATTATCAGACAATGAGATATACACAACACCTTTAAGTACCTGTACATCAACTCCCTGTGCTTCTTCCCTGCTTAATGAGCGGGTGAGGTTATTGGTTAACACCATATTAAGCGAGTCGCTTTTATTTTTGGTAGCTACCAGGTATTGAATGTATTTGTTGGAAGCATTTATCTCATCAACCAGTTTTGAGATGTTTGCACCACCCTGGTTATTGCCGGCCAAACATTTATTTAATGCATCCTTTAACGAGTTATTATTTGACCTTTCGGAAGCCAGCTGTTCTTCAAGGCTGGTAATACGACCGTTTGATACGGCCAGCGCCTGCTCGCTTCTCTGATATTTTACGCTTAGGTCTTGTGTGCTATTTTGCAATTGCGTGTAATTGCCCTCGAGTTCCTTGTATTTTTTGCTGCTAACGCAACTTTGGGTTACCGTTGCTACAATGAGCACCAACGGTAATAGATGGTAAATTTTCATATCTGTAAATGTTTAATAGCCGGTTATAATTATTTATAAGCAGCATTGCATTTACAACAACAGTTTGATTAAAAAGTTTACCATGCCATATTTTCGCGGCAAAACCACCGTTACAACCTCATTATCAGCAATTAAACTAAACAGTAGCCTATGAAAATCAAAACACAGCATTAATATTGGGGGCTTAGCATGTCGGGAATTACTTCGTGCCTTATAATGATGTATATCGCATGGCGGCGAACGCTTTACACATTTGATGTGATTCAGGCGCGGGCATTGACCCGCTGGCTACGTTCGACCCAAAACCAAATTGCTGTTTGTGAATATCAGTTGAAAGAATTGCGGAACTCCAGCGGCGAGAAACTGGTTTTGGTTTTGAACAGCTTGCTAAAAGACTGCAGGTGTTCAAATCCCAGTTCATATGCAATTTCGCTGACGGAAAGATTAGTGGTCGAAAGTTTCTCTTTGGCCAGTTCTATCAGCTTGTTGTGCAAATGCTGCTGGGTATTCTGGCCGGTAAGCGACTTGAGCAGGCCGCTCAGGTAACCGGGTGAGATATTTAAGTTTTCGGCAATATAAGTAACGCTGGGCAGCCCTTTCCGGGCGAGTGCGCCGCTGCTAAAGTAAGCGGTGAGTAAATCTTCCAGTTTGGATAGTATTTCATGGCTGGTTATCTTGCGGGTGATGAACTGCCGCTGGTAAAACCTTTCCGAATAGGTGAGCAATAGTTCCAGTTGGGCAATGATCACGCTTTGGCTAAACCTGTCAATGTTGGCGTGATATTCCTGCTCTATATTTTGTGCAATGGTTGTGAGCATGGTTTCTTCCTTGTCAGATAAGTAAAGCGCCTCGTAAACCGAGTAATTGAAAAATTCGTATTGCCTGATTGTTTTGGCCAGCGGGGTGTTCCATAAAAAATCCGGGTGAATCAGGATCATCCATCCTTCGCGACGGTGCATTACGCTGCCTTTTTCAATCTCCATTCCAAAGACCTGCCCCGGCGACATGAAGAACAGTACACCTTCATCAAAATCGCATGTTTGCTGGCCGTATTTAAACTTGGCATTCTTCATTCTTTTCATCGAGATAGAATAAAAATCATAGATCAAACTGAACGCCCCCTCTGCCAGGGGTTTGTTTAGGTTGCCCATATGCACCAGGCTAATCAGCGGGTGCGCCGGTTTAGGCAAACCTGCCATACGGTGATATTCGGTGATGGTATGAAAATGAAAAAGCCGGTTACTGTTCATAGCTATGCTAAATTCGTTATTTTTTATGATATGCTTCGGCAAACTCTTCAGCAAAATCAGCCAGTTTCACCTTGCCCATTTTGGGCCGGCTCTTGTGAAAGTTTTCAAGCGCTTTACCGCTGTGCATGGCGGCCTGCATTTCAACTAAGGTTTGTGCCAGCTTTTCCGGTACTTTGGCCATCTTTAATCCCCGCAGCATTTCCTTATCAGTAAGCAGCACCCATTTTAGCCACGGCTTGCCTACCGCGCTGCCAATGATCCTGGCCGCTTCGTTACACGTCATTTCATCGCTGCCTACGTAGCGGATGGTTTTCTCTTTGGGCGATAACAGCAACTCCCCGGCAACGGCATCCGCAATATCCTTTGGCGAAACAAAAACTATCCGGTCTTCTCCGCCGTAGTTACCCATCAGCAGGCCGGTTTTACCGGTTAGCAGGGCCCCAAGGCCGGAATAACGCAGCGTTAAAAATTTACCAATGAAGCCTTTGCCTTTGATGAGGTTAATGGACTGATAAAAGTTGGTATAAAAAGCGCCAGGCCGCATAATAGTGATAGAGGCGTCCAGGTCGTCAAATACATGTTCTACGTTTTCGGTTTTAACCAGGTCTGCCACCCAACCGCTCATTAGTACTACCCGTTGGATGCGGGTATCCTTAAGGGCCCGCACATAATTTTGAGCTATCCTATACAGATAACCGCCCAGATCGGGCTCGGTGAAGCTTAAGGGGATCATGGCATAAACAGCGTCTGCGCCTTTGAAAGTATGGGTCAAAAACGGTACGTCGTCTATTGAGCCAATGGCTGGTTCCGCGCCTAAGTTTTCGATAGCTGCCTGTTTTTTAGGGTCGCTGCTTACAACGGTTACCGCGTGCCCCCGGGCAATTAATAGTTCTGTCAGCGGTTTACTAATGTTCCCCAATGAACCGGTTACAATAATCTTCATTGCTTGTTATTTGGTATAAATACCGTTCTCAATATCGGCAAGCAAGGTGTTGTGCATTGGGTGCCAGTTCAAATATTCCCGGGTCCGGCTGCTCGATGTCGGGCAGTCGATAGCGGCCATGTGTGAAAACCATCCAAAATGTTCGGCAGCGGCCTCAGCAGCAATTGATTTTACCGGGAGATTAAGTTGTTTTCCTATAGATTCGGCAATAGACTTAACCGTGATGGCTTCTTCTGCAGAACCATGAAAACGGGCTCCAGGTACAGCGTTCTCCAAAGCCAACCTGTACAAACGGGCCGCATCCAACCGGTGTACGGCGTTCCATTGGTTAAGCCCTTCCCCGATATATGCCGATACGCCTGTTTGCCTTGCTATATTAACCAGTATGGGTATAAAACCATGTTTATCCCCGTCGCCATGCACCGATGGTGACAGGCGGATAACTGCCGCACGAACACCATGCGAAGCTACAACGTCTGCTGCTTGCTCAGAGGCCCGCGGCCATGCGGGATTTAACGGTGGAATAATATCTTCGGTAGCCAGCTTCCCGGGGCTTACCAGCGCCGTACCGGAGGTTACAATAAACGAACGGTTTGAACCGGCTAATACGTCGCCAATGGTTTCAATGGCTTTTTTATCTACCTGGCAAACTTCCGCAAACCGGGTAAAATCGTGAATAAAACCGGCATGGATAACGCCGTCAGCCTGTGCGGCGCCGCTGCGCAGGCTGTCAAGGTCTTCCAGATAACCCCTGTGAACTTCTGCACCGGCATCGGCCAGCTTTTGGGCCGATGCATCTGAACGGGCCAACCCCAGCACCTGGTGGCCGGCACCTATTAATTCCTGCACAATAGCAGTACCAATGAAGCCTGTGGCTCCTGTTACAAATACACGCATAAATAATTCTGTTTTGTTGATACAAAGATGGGCTGCTTTAGCTGGCAGAATTTATCCAAATCTGCGCTTGATTTAGCCAAAACTGTAAAAAAGGATACAAACAGCCTGAATTTGGATTACCTGCCCGGCCGCGTTTTGAGGTGGTCTTTGAATTATTGTGCGATCTGCCCAGGGCCAAAATATGGTAGGATTTTAATTGAATTATCGGGCAGGTGACCTAATCGGTAGGTTGTGTACAAGGGACAGATTGCCAATTAACCTACTATCAATTCATAGCAAGAATAGTAATTCTTGCTATGTTTTTTAATTTAATCGTTCTTGCCAATGATCATTAAAAGTTCGCGTGCCGAACGATGATCATCATCTGCATCGGCAAGCTGTAAAAAAGCGCGCGCCTTAGTAATAGACTTGTCAACTATTTCTCCATCTAAATATATTCTTCCTAAAAAATAGTTTGCCTCATCAATATCATATTGATAATTTCCTGCTTTCGATTTATCTTTCGAAATATTCTTAAATATCTCAAAAGCCAGCTTCACATCTTTTGTTGTTCCAATACCAAAATAGTAGCACAACGCCAAAGGCAGCGAATCTGAATTATAAAGATGCTGTGCAACTTTATAAAGTTCGAACGCTTCTTTATAATCTTGCTTATCCCTATAAAATGTGGCCAAATTATTTGCCGCTATACCGTAGCCATAGTCAATCCCTTTTCGATAAAGTTCAATAGCTAACTCAATGTTTTGTTTACAATGAATCCCTTCAATTAAAAAATCGGCAACACGGATACTTGCCTCAACATTACCATTTTCATAAGCGCTATAGTACCATTTAAAAGCCATTGGTTGACTTTCATTGACAATATTAATACCATTTACAACTAACCCGGTATCATAACGCAACGCAACTTCATATTGAGTGACATTATCGCCGGTATTAGCAAGCGCCAACAGCTGAATCCAATCCTCATAAGTGGTTAATTCGGGTATCATTTCTAATTTAATTAATTTTCAGGGTATTAGATTAGTGATAAACTAATAAACATTGGCACTTGTTTGCGATCCCGCCGGCATTCAAACCCATCATAAGGCTCGCCTATAGTACGATTAAAAATTGCATTGAACTATTAATTGATTCAAATCGGCCTGTTTAACTACCCGATACCCTCGGTAATTTTAAAACGAATAAAAAAACAAGTCTCTTATCAAGACCTCATCTTTGCGAAATCATGCGCACCAAAAAACATCTGAAATACTTCGGCCATCTATTTAAGCTCCGATAATACCTGTTTTAACTTCGCCGGCGCGTTTGTAATTGGCAAAAATAACTCCGCCCGGTGTAACCACACTCTCTGTTAATGTAAATGCCGCCGGGATTGTGCTGTTGTTAAACAACCTTTTTCCTTCGCCAAGCAGCACGGGGTAAATTTTGAGCCAAAGCTCGTCTACCAGATCATGTGCGAGCAATAAATGAACAAGCTCGCTGCTGCCCCAAACTTTAATGTCGGCACCATCAGTATTTTTGAGCTTTTCGATATCCGCCACACTGGTAAGGAAAGTTGTGTTTTGCCAATCCGACTTTTGCATGGTGGCCGACAAGACGTATTTTGTTACCTCATTAATACCTGGCCAATAGCCGGAGTGTTGGGGCCAATAAGATGCAAAAATTTCGAATGTTTTCCGGCCCAGTAAAAGATCGGCAGGCTCCATCTGTTTTTGCATAGCCTTACCAGAAACTTCGTCGCCATAAGGTGCCGACCAGCCACCGTATTTAAAACCACCTGATGGATCTTCCTCAGGGCTGCCGGGTGCCTGCATCACACCGTCTAATGTTATAAATGTTGTAACAATGATTTTTCGCATGAGTATATCGTCAGTGATGATTCACCATTTAAGTCCCGCGTTCTTTACAAATTTAATGCTATTAACGCGAACTGCGGATACAAAAGTGTGCCATTTTACCGTCGAAGAAGTAAACGCACCCCAATAAGATAATACATCACAAAAGTAATGGCGGGAATAGCCACCAGGAAGCCTGCTGTGCCAAAAGGGTCTGGCCAGGAAGAAGGTATTAGTTCCAGCAAAATAGCAATTAAACTGCAGCCCACATACCAACGGGATGCAGGTTTACTGAGTGAGCCCGTTATTTTGAGCGCCACGGCAAAAAGGAGGGTGCCCAGGTATATCAATACAACTTCGGCCACGCTGATTACATAAAATAGACTTTTTACCGCGACGTATAAATCCGGACGTTTCGCGGCAGGGTTTGCAGCAAACAGCCGGAAAGCATCGGTAAGGTAATAACCCCAGAATGCCATATTGATGATAAACAGGGGCACTGCTATGCTTAGCGCTGCAAATGCTAATACCGAATATAGATTTTCGCCCGCTTCCTGTAAACGGGTTTTCAGCAGGGCGGCACCCAACAAAAGTAAAATTCCGCCTGCTATAAGGATGGTGTAGCGGGTTTGCTGTTCAGCAGCGGTGTTAACCCAGCCCTGCAGTGTTGAGGGTGGCGGCCCCATGCCCGCAAAGATGGAAAATAACAGCCATGGTATAAATAGTAACAGCGCGGTAACAGCTTGTTGTTTACCGGATCGATCTTGTTTCCAAAGGCGGTGTACACCAAGATGATATGCGGAGAAGGTCATCAGGCAGGCATTTAAACCCCAAATGGGTAAGTAAAATTTATAACTTACCGAACCTATGCCAAAACCAATAGCCATGGTTACAGGTGGAACAAGCCATAGGTATGCCAGGCTCAGTTTTTGTTTAAATGAAGTAGAATTGTTATACATCTCAATTATTTTATTCCTTTTTCCAGTTTGGCATTTTGCCCGGCGAGAATCTTCCAGGAGCCATCGCGTTTTACCATAACAATCATTCTCCGGAACTCAAACGTTTGGCCGGGAAACCGTTCGTCGCCATCTAATGCTGTGCGCACATGTGATATGGCAAAGTTTGGATATGGGTAGATAATATCTTCGACGGCACGGGTATAGTAATGCGTTCCTTTAAAATAGGTGGTATGCACTTGCTGGTAATGAAATTGAATATCGTCCCGCCCTTTATAATAGGCACCAAACCAGTTTACCCATGTAGCATCAACGGTATAATTATCGGCAAGGCCTTTTGGATCGTGGCGGTTCCAGGCGTCTTCGTAATTTTTAATAAGTTGCCTAATCTGCGGGTTTTCCTTAGTGGTATCTGTTTGCTGGCTGTAGGCTTTAAAACCATACAACCAGCACAGACCAACCACTATGAACTTAAAACTACTAACTTTCATAACTTGGTGACTGGAGTTTAAAACGCTTTTAGTATATCAATTGGCGGCCCAACGCGTTCAAAGCCGTGTTGTTTCCTAAACTCGTCCTGCTCGGCTTCGGGTTTGCCTTTCATTTGCCCTTCGCTTATCGCTATAAAACACTCTTCCATTTTACCTGCCGGCTGAAAAGTAGTGAGCATTCGGCCAACCCCTTCACCTACCTTTGAAAATGCGTGCGGTACACCACGCGGGCCAAACACACTATCGCCGGGCTTAACATGGTGCATTTTATCGCCCACTTTTATTACAAACTCACCTTCCAAAATATACCACCACTCGTCCTGGTTATAATGGAGATGCAGGTTGGGACCTCCTTTTTTAACTCGCGATGATTCATATACATAAAAATCGCCATCGGTATCTTTGGTAGATACTTTGGTGTAAAATGTATCACCATCAAACAGGCTGATTGGCTTTTGGAAGCGGTCGGTCCCGGCATCTGTTTTATAGCCGTTTTTTTCTCTAAGCATCGTAAAGCTTTTGGCGATGGTGGCTATGGGGCTGGCTAAAATGGCGCCCGTTACGGATATCATTTGGAGGAAGGTGTTACGTTTCATGATGGTGGAAGTTTGGTTTATTTAATGAACAAGTCGTCAGTAGCCCAGGTTGGATTTTTGGCGTAAGCCCTCCAGAATATCTGGTCTAAGTCATTGTCAAAATTGACTTTCAAACTTCGCGTATTGGTCAAAATAACAAAGTTAAACCCGTTATCAAGCCGGCCCTGTTCGGTGGCTGTGCCGGGTAAACTTCCCTGGTGGAAGTAGTTATTGCCGGCAATAGCCCAGCCGCAACCATAGGCTGCATTGGCTGCTGAGCCGGTATACATAATATTTAAGGTTGACGGTGTAAGGATATCCGGACGTACCGGAAATTTATCGATGTAAACCAGGAGCCTGGCCAGATCGGCAGCTGTAGCAATCCACCCTCCGTGCGAGTCCATCCGGCTCACATTCATTGCATAAGGATCTTCGCCATACTGGCCATAGTAAGTAACTTCTTTTGGAAGTTTTTGGGCAAATGTGTTACCGCCAATAGTCATATCGGTAATTCCGATAGGTGTTAATACCAATGTTTTCACAGCTTGTTCATACGTCTGTCCGGTTATTTTTTCTATAACTCGTCCTAATATACAGTAACCAAAATTCGAGTAATCGTAGTTTGTGCCTGGTACATGGTCAAGCGGGCGGTTATCTAAAGTCCAGGTGATGAGTTGTGCCGCTGTCATTGCCTGATTACTGAACATCGGGTCGTTCACTTCGTTACCCCAGCCTCCGGATGTATGGTGCAGCAGTTCATCAACAGTAATATCGGTAATATGTGCGCCGTAGGCCTTAGTGCCATAGGTTTTACCTAAAAGCGCCCCATCGCCAAATACTTTGTCGTTCAGCTTTATTTTACCCTGATCAAGCAATTTCATTATAGCAACCGAAGTAAACTGCTTTGAAAGGCTGGCTAACCGGTAACGATCGGTTATTGCCGCTTTGGTACCCTTAGATTTATCGGTTATACCATACGCTTTCAGGTAAACCAATTTTTCTCCTTTGGTGATGGCTACAGATACTGCCGGCACGTTATAAGTAGTCATAAAAGCATTTACTTCATCATCTAAAGCAGATACCGCAATTTTGCTGGCAGTAAGGGTGTCAACCGTCGTTCCTGAACCAGTACCTGTACCTGTACCTGTACCTGTGCCTGTTCCTGTGCCTGTTCCAGTATCTGTTTTAGTAGCCGGGGGCGAATCTTTGCTGCAACCGGTAAAAAGCAGCATGCCGGCAACTGCAACTAATTTGGTAAATTTTAAAGCGTAAATAGCAAAGCGGTAAGTTGCGGACTTATAATTTTTTTTCATAGGTAATAGGTAGTTGTTTAATAACAAAGCCTTATAGGGAATCAAAGAGACAGAAACGGGCTGAAAAATTCTTTCGCGTTTGTTGCAAATCCATTTGATTTTGTTGCATCATGAAACCAAACTGGAAGATGAGCCGTCATTATCGATGTGGCACCCCTTAGCTAAACGCAATTTATTTGCAGTTATACGTAAAAGGGTGACAGCCGCGCCCACCGGAAAATTTTGATCGTGATATTGGGAGATAAGGGTTGTGTTAATGTTTGTAGGTGCGGCGCCTCCGATTTACGCAAAAGAAGCATCCCCAATTATTGCCAAACCGAAGCAAATCAGCTTCAAAGGACCTGAATTATTATAGCTTAAGATACCGCATACTTACTGTTTTACAGCAGCGCTATTATTTTTCTTACAACGGTAAATACTTTCAAAAAACTAAAAATACGTATTAATACGTTTACCGGTTCGTGCTTTTTTACTTACTTTAGCCCTTAGATGATTTCTGTAGTTTCAAAATTACCCCAAACGGGTACTACCATATTTACGGTGATGTCGGCCCTGGCCAATGAGGTTAGTGCTATAAACTTGTCGCAGGGATTTCCGGATTATAACTGCTCGGCCGACCTGATCGAACTGGTTAACAAGGCGATGACTGATGGCCATAACCAATATGCCCCTATGGCCGGCGTAATGAGTTTAAGGGAGCGTATTGCCGAAAAAACCGAGAGGCTTTACGGTGCCGTTTATAATCCCGAAACCGAAATAACCATTACTGCGGGCGGCACGCAGGCTATATTTACAGCCATTAGCGCGGTTATACACCCCAATGACGAGGTTATTATTTTTGAGCCCGCATTTGATTGCTATGCCCCTGCCATAAAGCTGATGGGCGGTGTGGTAAAATCGTTACCGCTTGAGCCGCCAAACTACCGCATTGCCTGGGATATGGTAAAACGGCTTATCAACCACAAAACCAAAATGATTATCCTTAATTCGCCGCATAACCCTACTGCTACTATTTTGCACAAGGAGGATATTGACGAGTTGAGCGCATTGGTTAAAAACCAGGATATTTTAATACTAAGCGATGAGGTTTACGAGCACCTGATATATGATGGCCAAACGCATCACAGTATGGCGCGCTACCCGGATTTACAACAGCGAAGCTTCATAGTGGCATCATTTGGCAAGCCTTTTCATGCTACCGGCTGGAAGGTGGGTTACTGTATGGCGCCGGCCTACCTGATGCATGAATTCAGGAAAATTCACCAGTTTTTGGTTTTCGCGGTTAATACCCCCATACAATATGCTATTGCCGAGCATCTAAAAAATGAAGAAACTTATACGGGTTTGCCGGAGTTTTTTCAGCAGAAACGTGACTACTTTCGCCAGGGGCTGGAACAAACCCGGTTTGAATTGCTGCCCTGCCATGGATCATACTTTCAATCAGTACGTTACAGCAATATAACCGACGAAAAAGATGCCGATTTTGTACTGCGTTTAACTAAGGAATTTGGCGTGGCGGCGATACCGGTTTCGGCCTTTTATAGCAAGGGTATTGACCACCATGTGTTAAGGTTTTGTTTCGCCAAAAGGCAAGAAACTTTGGATAAAGCCGTTGATAGGTTATTGAAAGTTTAATTTTGAGTTAATAGACCATGGTCGATAGTCCATGGTTGAAGCACAGAATTGAACAATCTGGTTAAATAATTAGCTATCATCCATTAACTTTAAAAACTATAGGCCATCGACTATGGTCTATCGACTAAACACCGCTTATGGATAATCTTAAAATTACCGTTTTTCAAGGCTACCTTTTTTGGGAAAATACTGATAAAAATTTACAAAATATCACTTTACGCTTATCTGGCGGAATAAGGGAAAAAACAGACCTTATTATCCTGCCCGAAATGTTTAGCACCGGCTTTACCATGAATGCCGCTGCACTTGCCGAACCAATGGAAGGTAAAACCATGCAATGGATGCACCAAACTGCCAAACAACACGATTGCGTGGTTACAGGCAGTATTATTATCAAAGAAAACGACCATTACTACAACCGCCTCATTTGGATGCGCACCGATGGCACTTATGAGTATTATGATAAACGCCACCTGTTTGCTTTGGGCAAAGAACATAACACCTACACCGCCGGCAACAAAAAAATCATGGTGGAGCTGAACGGCTGGAAAATATGCCCCATGATTTGCTACGATCTGCGTTTCCCGGTATGGCTGCGCAACCTTGCCGATAACCCTTACGATTTATTGATAGTTGTAGCCAACTGGCCCGAACGCCGTGCCCTGCACTGGCGCACTTTATTACCCGCCCGCGCTGTTGAAAACCAGGCTTATGTAATTGGCGTAAACCGGGTAGGCCACGATGGCAACGAGGTTTACCACTCGGGCGATTCAACCTGTATTGATCCCAATGGCAACGTGGTTTATTACAAACGCGATGAGGACGATGTATACACCTTTTCTATCATTGCCGATGAGATAAAGAAAGCCCGCCGTGCCTTACCGTTTTTGAAAGACGCGGATGAATTTGAAATAAACCTTTAGGCGATTGGTCATTGGTCATTGGTCATTGGTCATTGGTCATTGGTCATTGGTCATTGGTCATTGGTCATTGGTCATTGGTCATTGGTCATTGGTCATTGGTCATTGGTGAAAGTTGAATTAAGATTGTTTGGTTTTAAAAATTTGCATTTTCTGTAATATTTTTGTGTATTTGTTGACTATTGCTACACTTTTTTTGTGAAAAACTTCATGTTTTTTGACATCTTTTTTGTGGGGTAGTTGTGCTGTGTCCTGTTTTTTAAATGGGGGGGCGGGTTTCCCTGTGACCCGAACGCCCCGAAAATAATAACCAACTGATAATCAGCGCACATAAAAATACACTCAAAGCTATAGTCAAAATATCCAAACATTTAAAAACCTGATTTATAACAACTTAAGTGTTCGCGTCTTCCAATCCGAACGGATAACCCTGCAAAAGCGAACACCCTGTGGTGATGTTCGCATATATAATTTTCACCCGACAACCCTCTTCATAGAAAATTCATAACCATTATGAATTTTTGCCCCGTTGAATTGAAAGAGGACTATGTGTAAGATAAAAACCCTGCTATTTTTATTAATTGTATTTTTTTGCTGTAATACAAACCGGGCCGCCGCCCAAACCGACACACTCAAAATTAACTTCCAGGATGCCGAAAAACAGTTTTTGGAAAACAACCTGGCCTTACTGGCTCAGAAGTATAATATTGAGGCTTCAAAAGCGCTGATACAGCAAGCCAAACTTTGGGACAACCCCGTACTAAGCACCGACCAAAATATCTGGGATGGCGGCAGCAAAAAATTCTTTTACCACGGCAATAACAGCGGCCAGGTATTTGTGCAGCTAAACCAGGTATTTGCCACTGCGGGCAAACGCGGCAAACAGGTAAAAGTAGCCGAAGATGATGCCAAAGTTCAGGAAGCAGCCTTTGCCGACTTGATGCGCAACCTGCGCTACAATCTTCAGCTGGATTTTAGTCAGCTGGCTACACTGAATGCCCAGGAAAAAGTTTATCAGAATGAGATCAGTTCGGCCCAGAACCTGGTTGCGGCCATCCAGAAATCATTTGATGCCGGTAATACTTCCATGAAAGATCTGATCCGCCTTAAAGCATTGCTTTTTGGTCTGCAGAATGATATGGTAGAAAATCACCGCCAGGTAAATGACCTGCAAACTGAATTAAAAACCTTGCTGCAAACCAATGAAACGGCCTTTGTATACCCGGTAATAAGCGATAAACCTGCTGAAACCGTAACCCTGGATATCCCAAATCTGATTGAGCAGGCTAAAACAAACAGACCCGATTACCTATCAAACCAATACCAGTTAAGCTCGGCCACACATAACCTGGCGTATCAAAAAGCTTTGGCCGTGCCCGATGTTACTATCGGCGCTGCTTATGACCAAAACAGCAGTTATGCCCGCAATTACTATGGCCTGCAAATTGGTTTGCCCCTGCCCTTTTTTAACCGTAACCAGGGCAACATTAAATCGGCCAAATACAATATTCAAAGCCAGGAAGCAACTGTAAAACAAAATGAACTTCAGCTTAAAAACGATGTGGTAGCGGCTGTAAATCAGTATAAATTAAACCAGCAATTATTCTCGACCCAACAACTGGAGTTTAATGAGCAATACGATAAACTGTTTAACAGCATGCTCAAAAGCTTCCAGCAACGGCAAATCAGCCTGATTGAATTTGTCGATTTTTTTGATACCTATAAAGATACCAAGCTTAAAATACTACAACAGCAATACAACCTGCAAAAAGCCATTGCCGACCTGAACTTTGCTACCGGCACTACTATAATTAAATCGTAAAACACCTTATAAAACATATATAATGATGAAAAGAGAAACGCTGTTATCCGGCATCTCCGCTTTACTATTGCTTGCCGCCTGCAAGGGCAAGCCGCAACCCGTAGCCGAAAATAAGCAGGTTTGCGTAAGCGATTCGATGGCAAAAATTATAACCATTGATACTGCTAAAACTACTGCAATAAAAAATGAACTTACCCTGTCGGGCGAGGTTTCAAATGATGAAAATAACGTTGTAAAAGTTTTTCCTTTTTCAAGCGGGCAAATACTGGATGTTAAAGTTTCCCTTGGCGATAAAGTAACCAAAGGTCAAACCCTGGCCATTATGCGTAGCGCCGATGTTGCCGGTAATTATACCGACTTAACCGCCACAAAATCAGACCTGGCTATATCAAAACGCCAGTTAGAGCAGGCCGAGTACCTGTACAAAAATGGTATCTCGAGTGAGCGTGATTACACCGAAGCCAAAGAAAACTATAACAAAGCCGAAGCAGCCAATCATAAAATTCAGCAGCAAATTGCTATTAATGGTGGTGGTAATACCAACCCGGGCGGCACGTTGATTATCAAGGCGCCGGAAAGCGGTTATATCGTCGAAAAAAATGTCACTACCGGCAGCTTTATCCGCCAGGATAACAATGGCAGCATGTTTACCATATCGAACATGAAAGATGTATGGATTTGGGCCAACGTATTTGAATCTGACATCAGTAAGGTTAAAACCGGGTACAGCGCCAAAGTAACTACGCTGGCCTATCCGGGTAAAGTTTTCGAAGGCAAAATTGATGCTATTAGTTCGGTACTTGACCCTGATAATAAAGTATTGAAAATTAAGGTAGTATTACCCAACACCGACATGATGCTAAAACCCGAAATGTTTACCAATGTAGTAATTACCAATAACGATGCTGCAACATCGGTATCAATCCCTGCCAAAGCAGTGATTTTCGATAGCAGCAAAAACTTTGTGGTGGTTTACAACAGCAAATGCGATTTAAAGGTACGCGAGGTAAGCGTTATCAAAACAGTTGACGATATCACCTACATCGCATCGGGCCTAAACGCCGGCGACAAAGTGATCTCCAAAAACGGCCTGCTTTTATACGATGCATTAGCGGGGGATTGATTTTAAGAAGTATCAAGTAGTTAGTATCAAGTATCAAGACCGGAGCCAGCCAGTTAATTGTTACCTAATACCAACCACCTGATACCACCATAAAATCTTGCTACTTGATACTAACTACTTGATACTTTAAAAGATGAATAAATTCATTAAAAATATAATTTACTTCTCACTCAGGCACCGCTACTTTGTGTTTTTTATGACACTGGTTTTGGTTGTGCTCGGTGTGTGGAGCTACATGAATACGCCCATCGAGACGTTTCCTGATGTAACTAATACCCAAATCATCATTATTGCCCAATGGCCGGGCCGTAGCGCCGAGGAAGTTGAAAAAATGATCACCATCCCGATGGAGACCGTTTTAAACTCAGTACAAAAAAAGGCTAACCTGCGTACAACGTCGGCCTTTGGCTTATCGTACGTGCGTATAATTTTTGACGATGATGTGGATGATGCTTTTGCCCGCCAGCAGGTGCTAAGTCGCCTGGGCAATGCCGATTTGCCAGATGGTGTAAAACCAGAAGTTGAACCACCCTACGGCCCTACCGGCGAAATTTATCGTTATACGCTTAAAAGCCGCACCAAATCAATTCACGAGCTTACCGCTATACAGGATTGGGTACTTGATCGCCAGTTTAAATCTGTGCCCGGCGTTGCCGATGTAAATAGCTTTGGCGGCGAGGAAAAAACTTACGAAGTTGCTGTTAACCCTGCCCTGTTGCAAAAGTACGGGCTTACGTCGCTGGATGTTTATACTGCCATAAACCGTAGTAACATCAATGTGGGTGGCGATGTGATTGAAAAAAATGACCAGGCTTATGTAGTGCGCGGTATTGGGGTTATCAATAATATTGATGAAATCCAGAATATCATCATTAAAAATGTAAACAACGTACCTATATTGGCAAAAGATATTGCCGATGTAAAAGAGGCCGGCCTACCCCGTTTAGGCCAGGTGAGCCGAGATAAGCAAAAAGATGTGCTTGAAGGTATTATTGTAATGCGCAAAGGCGAGAATCCCGCCGAGGTTCTGAATCGTATCCGTGACAAAGTAAAAGACCTGAATGAAAACATCCTGCCCAAGGACGTAAAGATTGATACCTTTTACGACCGCACAAACCTGATGGATTTTTGTACCGAAACAGTTATCCATAACCTGTGCGAGGGCATTATCCTGGTAACCGTTATTGTGTTCCTGTTTATGGCCGACTGGCGTACAACCCTTACTGTTGCTATTATCATCCCGCTATCCCTGTTGTTTGCCTTTGTATGTATGCGCATAAAAGGAATGAGCGCCAACCTGCTATCAATGGGTGCTGTAGATTTTGGTATAATTATAGACGGGGCGGTTGTAATGGTTGAGGGGATTTTTGTTGCCCTTGATCATAAGGCTAAAGAAGTAGGCATGCAAAAGTTTAACGGCCTTGCCAAGCTGGGTTTGTTTAAAAATGTAGGTGCCGAAATGGGTAAAGCCATCTTCTTCTCCAAGTTGATAATCATCACCTGTTTAATCCCGATTTTTGCATTCCAGAAGGTTGAGGGTAAAATGTTCTCGCCTTTGGCCTATACCTTGGGTTTCGCATTACTTGGAGCATTAATATTCACACTAACCCTGGTACCTGCCCTGTCCAGCATCCTGTTACAAAAAAACGTAAAGGAAAAACATAATCCGGTTGTTCTCTTTTTCGAGAATGGCATACGCCGAATGTTCAACTTTACCTATAAAAATCAAAAACTGAGTTTGATAGTTGCGGTTGCCTTTATGGCTGTCACCTTCTTTTCGGCAAAGTTCTTAGGATCGGAATTTTTGCCCGATCTGAACGAGGGCGCATTATGGGTTGAGGCTGAATTACCAATGAGCGTTTCGCTAAATGAAGCCGAAAGCATCAATCAAAAAATGATGCAGATATTAGATAAGTTCCCCGAAGTGAAGCAAACGCTTGCGCAGGTTGGCCGAACCAATGACGGTACCGACCCAAAAGGCTTTTTTGACGTTCAAATCCAGGTCGATCTTAAAAACAAAAAAGAATGGCCCAGCGGTATTACCGAGGATGAACTTATTGCCCAGATGGATAAACAACTGAGCAAAATCCCTGGTGCCGTGTTCAACTATTCGCAGCCTATTCGCGATAACGTAGAAGAAGCAGTTGCTGGCGTTAATGCCGCGTTAGCTGTAAAAATATTTGGCCCCGATTTTCAAACACTTGATAAAAAAGCCGACAGTGTACTGCGAATTTTAAAAACAGTACAGGGCGTTGAAGACCTTGGCGTGCTTCGCAATTTGGGTCAACCAGAGTTCAGGATTGAACTCGACCAACGCAAAATGGCACTTTATGGCGTATCTACCGCAGATGCTAACTCGGTTATCGAAATGGCTATAGGAGGTAAAGCAGCAACTGAGTTATATGAGGGCGAGCGCAGGTTTGATATCAGGATCAGGTATCAGCAACAATACCGCAACACCCAGGATAAAATAGAAAACCTGATGGTGCCTACCCTTAACGGCTCCAAAATTTCAATAAAAGAAATTGCCACCATCAAAACTATTACCGGGCCTGCCTTTATTTACCGGGATAACAACACCCGGTATATTGCCGTAAAATTCTCGGTACGCGGCCGCGATTTGGGTAGTACCATTGCCGAAGCACAAGGCAAAGTACACTCAAAAGTAACATTTGAACACGGCTACACTGATGTTTGGGCAGGTGAGTTTGAAAACCAGATACGTGCATCAAATACATTGGCCCATGTAGTGCCTATTTGCTTGCTGGTGATATTCCTCATCTTGTTTATCACATTTGGAAATGCCAAAGATGCCACATTGGTTATTATGAACGTGCCATTCGCCTTAATTGGCGGGATACTGGCTTTGCATATAACAGGCACAAACTTCAGTATCTCTGCAGGTATCGGATTTATCGCCTTATTTGGTGTTTGTATCCAAAATGGTGTAATCCTGGTATCTGTATTTAAAAAGAACCTGGAAGAACATATGCCACTTGATAAAGCCATTTTAGATGGTGTTATCAGCCGCGTAAGGCCCGTAGTAATGACGGCGTTGATGGCAGCCATAGGGTTAATGCCTGCGGCTGTATCAACGGGTATAGGTTCCGAAACGCAGAAACCCCTGGCTATAGTTGTTATTGGTGGCCTGGTAACTTCAACCATATTAACACTATTGATATTGCCTATCATATATGCTATTGTTCACCGGCTAATCCACCGCCGCGAAAACCGTAAGCTTTTGAAAAAGATAGGCGTTGTACGCAACGCATAATACCCCTTGCTAAACTAACGCCCGGCTAATAAACCGGGCGTTTTTTCGTTTATATGCTTTTAAGTTTTAATTTGCGTTATTATACCACACGTTAAAAATATGCCATCGTCGCGCGCCATTGTAAGCAGTTTTTCTATCGCTGCAATCCTTTTGTTATCCCATATTTCATCGGCACAAAAAAGGAAAGATAAAGATTACGCCCAACTGGTTAACCCCTTTATTGGTACCGGGGGGCATGGGCACACTTACCCCGGCGCGGTAATGCCTTTTGGCATGGTGCAGCTAAGCCCTGATACACGACTGGAAGGCTGGGATGGCTGCTCGGGCTATCATTATACTGATACGGTTGTCTATGGCTTTTCTCACACCCATTTAAGCGGCACAGGCATTCCCGATTATTGCGATGTGCTGTTTATGCCTACCACCGGCGAGCCGCAGTTTAAAAACACCGAATATCGCTCTGGTTTTAAAAAGAAAAATGAGATTGCCACGCCCGGTTATTATAAAACCTTGCTGGATAAATACAATATCGGCGTCGAATTAACAGCTACTACCCGCGTTGGCGTACACCGCTATAGCTACCCCAGTGCCGAAAAGGCCAACATCATCATAGATCTGCAACACCGCGACGAGGTGCTGGATTCGTGGATTGAAGTGGTGAACGATCACGAAATTCGCGGGTACCGCAAATCAAAATCGTGGGCCAATAACCAACAGGTTTATTTTTATGCCAAATTCTCAAAAGCATTTAAAACTTACGGGATAACCAGTAACAACGAGTTACAGGATGGGAAAAACAAAGCGCAGGGCAAAAACATTAAAATGTACCTGCAGTTTAACAATCCCGGCGAGGTGATTTCGAAAGTCGGTATTTCGGCAGTAAGTACCGAAGGCGCCTTGAAAAACCTGGATGCAGAAGTACCCGATTTCGATTTTAAAAAGGTCCAGAAAGCAGCCAAAGCAACCTGGAATACCGAGTTGAATAAAATTCAGGTAGAAGGCGGCGGCCCATCCTCGTCGCAACAATCAGCACTGAGCGACGAAGGTAATGTTAACAGCCCTTATGGTCCCGCCCCTGCCGGAAAAAAGACAAAACCCATTAACTATGCAGGTATAAAACAAACCATATTTTACACCGCTTTATACCACAGCATGCTGGCACCCAACATTTACAGCGACGTTGACGGCCAATACCGTGGTATGGATCAGCAAGTGCATACCGCGCAAGGCTTTAACTACTATACTGTTTTTTCGTTGTGGGACACCTACCGGGCCGAAAACCCTTTGCTTACACTGATCGACAGAAAACGGACGCTCGATTTTATCAAATCATTCCTGGCGATGTATGACCAGGGTGGGTTACTGCCTATATGGCCACTGGCCAGTACCGAAACCTATTGCATGATTGGTAATCACTCCATCCCTGTTATTGTAGATGCTTATGCAAAAGGTATTCGTGATTTTGATGCGGCAAAAGCATTTACCGCTATGAAAGCCGCGGCGAATCGTAACCAGTTTGGGCTGGATATTTATCGTAAAAACGGCGCGGTATTATCCGACCAGGAAGATGCTTCGGTATCAAAAACCCTGGAGTATGCCTATGACGATTGGTGTATAGCCCAAATGGCTAAAATGCTGGATAAACCCCACGACTATGCCGAATACATTCAACGTGCCCAGTATTGGAAAAATGTTTACAACAACCAAAATGGCTTTATGCAGGCCCGCAGCAATGGCGGCTGGCTTAGCCCCTTCGACCCTACCGAGATAAATGGTAATTACACTGAAGGCAATTCCTGGCAATACTCGTTCATGGTACCCCAGGACGTTGAAAACCTAATGGCAAAAATGGGTGGCAAGGAAGCTTTTGAAGCTAAACTGGATGAATTGTTTACCACAGAATCAAAGCTAAAGGGCAGCGATATCCCGGATGTAGCCGGCCTTATTGGCCAATACGCCCACGGAAACGAGCCAAGTCACCACATGGCTTACCTATACAACTTTACCGCATCGCCCGAGAAAACGCAATTTTATATAGACAGGATTCTGCATGAAGAGTACAGCAATAAACCCGATGGGCTTGCAGGAAATGAAGATTGCGGGCAAATGTCGGCCTGGTATGTCATGAGTTCGCTAGGTATTTACAATATTGCCCCCGGGCAGCAGGCTTTCCAGGTTGGGGTGCCACAGTTTGATAAAGCGGTTATTAATTTAGAAAACGGCAAGCAATTTACCATCCTCAACTCCGGGGCAAGCATAGGCAAAGGCAATATTTATTTACAGGGCATGAGCCTCGCCAAGAAAACCTATAACAAATTATACCTCAATTTTGACGATATAGCCAATGGCGGCGAGTTTGAAGTATTTGCCGGCAAACTGGCCAATAAACTTTTTGTACAGGATTTGGAACGCCCAACTTCAAAAATCGCCGATAGCTTGATTGTGGCTAACCCTTACATTATAGCCCCCGCCAAATCATTCAAAGTAGCTATCAGCGTACAAATAAAAAGCTCCGACCCGGATGCCGGGATTTATTACACGTTAGATGGATCAACCCCTACCGTAAACTCAACACTTTACAGTAAGCCAATTGCCATTACCGGGAATACAACCGTTAAGGCGATAGCTATCATGAACGGTAAAAGCAGCTTTGTTGACGAAGCTAACTTTATTAAACTACGAACAGACATCAAACTAACGCTCGTCAATAAATACCTGCCCAACTATGCAGATAAAGGCGACGAATCGCTTATCAACGGCATCCATGGCACAACAAACTGGCATGTGGGCAACTGGCAGGGCTACCAGGGCAAAGATTTGGAAGCCATTATTGATATAGGTGCCATAAAACCTGTAAAACAAGTCAGTATTGGCACATTACAAGATAGCAATGCGTGGATAGTGTTCCCTAAATATATTCAATATTGGGTATCTGACGATGGCAGGAATTATAAGTTGGCAGCCACCGTGAATACCAAGGTAGATATTAAGGATACAAATTCGCAAACCCAGGAGTTTACTGCGCCGCTAAATTTAAACACCCGCTATATTAAAATAATAGCCAAACAATATGGCGCACTGCCTAACTGGCATGAAAGTAAAGGCAACCAATCGTACATTTTTGCGGATGAAATAACCGTGGAATAATTTGTGATTAAACTATCCTTTTGATCAAAATATGGTTAGCTTTAATAATTAATTATCACTCAAAATTACCTTCTTTACTATGAGCAACTATTCGTCAAGCGATGATGGCAAATTAGCCGGCATCATCAGTTATTTTACCATTATAGGGTGGCTTATTGCTTATTTTGCCCTGTATCAAAAAAACAAAACCTATCAGGCAAGCTATCAAATGAGGCAAACGCTGCTATTCCACATCGTGTCTATGATCGTATCGTATGCCGCCGGTGCTATACTTTTTTCGGTAGGTTTTTCGTTTGGTGCAGCAATACTTTGGGTAGTGCGGGTTGCGCTTTTTGTAATCTGGGTGATTGGCCTGCTTGGCGCACTCCAGGGTGAAAGAAAACCAATGCCGCTAATTGGCGAACCTGCACAAAATATATTTTCTGGCATTTAACCAAGTTTGATTAAGCAATTGGAGAGGGTGATTTATTCCTTTTCCAATTGCTTTTTGGATTCATCCAATTTATCCTTCTCTTCTTTTTCAAGCACAGGGTATTTCAGCTTCAATCCTTTTAGAGTATCAAGAATGACAGTAGAAATGGCAATCCGTGTAAACCATTTTTTATCAGCGGGGATTACATACCAGGGGCAATCACCGGTAGCGGTTTCCTTTATTGCCTTTTCATAAGCATCCATATAGTCCCCCCATTTTTCCCGCTCTTGAATATCGGCAGCCGAAAATTTCCAATTCTTTTTGGGGTTATCAATCCGCTTTAAAAAACGCAGCTTTTGCTCCTGCTTAGATACATTCAGGTAAAATTTGATAATAACTGTACCGTTATTCGTAAGGTGCTTTTCAAATGCCCGGATACTTTCGTAACGTTTATCCCAAAACTTCCCATCAACATCTTTTACATCGTTAATCCCAGGCAAATGCTCTTTTAGCAACAAATCGGGATGTACCTTGGTTACTAATACATTTTCATAATGCGACCTATTGTGGATACCTATGCGCCCCCTTTCGGGTAACGACCGGTAATGCCGCCACAGAAAGTCGTGTTCATAATCTTCGGGACTGGGTTGTTTAAAACTATAAACCTGGCAGCCCTGCGGGTTTAAGCCCGATAATGTATGTTCAATAGCGCTATCTTTCCCGGCGGCATCCATCGCCTGGAAAATGATGAGCAGGGCATATTTATTGGCCGCGTAAAGTTCTGTCTGCAAGTCAAATGTTTCATCTATCAGGTCTTTTAATGTCTTTCGGGCCTCGATTTTTTTAAATCCGTCAGAATATGCCGGATCGAAGTCTCCCAGCTTAAATCCCTTACCATTTTCGACTTTAAACTTTTTGACGATATTACTCATGATAAAAATTTTGTTTTACACGTTGTTAACATGAAATTTAGATATTAAAATTGCGTTGATAATAAAAGTTTATTTTTAGCTAATGTACTACGCCACTATTCAAACCTAAATATAAGTTACCGTTTAAGGCAACATCAAATTATATTATGGAAATTTTAGGCCTTTATTAAATAAAATGGCAGTCGGCTGGTATATATTTAGCTTTATATAAACTACACATATTAATATTTGTTTCGGGCTATGATTTAGCGCCATAATTTTACATCTTTACCCAATGTTCAGAGAAATACGAAACCGGTTTCTGCGATTCCTTGTTATCTTCATATACTTCGTTATCATCTTTTTTTGCTCCATCGAGCTCAACTTCCTTTGGCTTTTTGGTTATTCACCTGACATGCAGGATATTAAGACCCCTGTGCTTTCTGTGGGCTCGGAGGTTTTTACTGCCGATGGTAAACTGATAGGCCAATACTATAAAGAGAATCGCTCGCCTGTTGATTTAAAGCATATTTCGCCCAACCTGATAAACGCACTCATCTCAACAGAAGACGTGCGTTTTTACAGTCATGGCGGTGTCGATTTTTATTCGTTTTTTACCAGTATGGTTTCAACGGCTAAAGGCGAGCGGCGGGGCGGCAGTACCATTACACAACAACTTGCCAAAAACCTTTTTGAAACACGTAAGCGCAAATCCCAGGGCTTTATCCGCAAAGTGCCTCTTATAAATACCGTTGTATATAAGTTTAAAGAGTGGCTTACTGCGTTTAAAATTGAACACGTATATAGCAAGCAAAAAATTCTTGAATTATATTTTAATACGGTCCCTTTTGGCAACAATACTTTTGGCATAAAAACAGCCACATTAAAATATTTTAACAAACAACCTGACCAGGTTAGTCCCGGTGAAGCTGCCTTGCTTATAGGTATGCTGAAAGCCACATCCAGCTATAATCCTATCCGCAATCCTGAACGTGCTACCGAACGCAGAAATACGGTTTTAGGCCAGATGCTAAAAAATGGTTCCATTACTAAAGACCAATACACAAGCAGTTCACAATCGCCCATAAAACTCGATTTAAGCTATGTAGAAGAGGATTCACATGGCGACTCCTACCTTCGCCGCGCAGTTGAAAAATGGCTGGATAAATGGTGTAAGGATAATGGGTATGATTTATATGAGGATGGATTGAAAATTTATACAACCATAGACTCGCGGATGCAGCAATATGCCGAAGAGGCTGTTGCCGAAAAAATGAAAATGCTGCAAAAACGTTTTTACAACCTATGGGGCAATAAAAATCCGTGGCGCGATTCGAAGGGTGTAGAAATTAAAGATTTCATTTTAAAAAACGAGCAAAAACTTCCTATATACAAATTGCTGGATAAAAAATTTGGCGGTGACACCGTAAAAATAAGCGAGTACTTTAAAACTAAAAAACGGATGACCGTTTTTACCTGGCACGGTGAGCAGGATACCACATTTTCGACTATCGACTCTATTAAATACTACGCCAAACTGTTAAATACCGGCATGATGACGCTTGAACCATCTACCGGTAAAATAAAGGTTTGGATTGGCGGCATCGACCATCGTTTTTTCAATTACGATCACGTAAACCAATCAAGAAGGCAGGCAGGTTCTACCTTTAAGCCATTTGCCTATTTAACGGCGCTTGATAACGGCTACACGCCCTGCGATAAATTCACAGATCAGCCAGTAACCATAAAATATAAGGACAACGGTAAAGACGAAGTATGGCAGCCTAATAATGCCGATTTTCATTTTTCGTATCAGGAAATGTCGCTACGATGGGCTATGGGTAAATCGGTTAACTCCATTACCGCGCAGCTTACAGAAAAAGTGGGCTGGGATAAAATTGTACAGTACGCGCACAAATGCGGTATCGAAAGCCCATTAAAATCGGTACCCTCGGTATCGTTAGGCTCCAATGATGTTTCGGTTTATGAAATGGTACGGGCTTACAGTACATTCCTTAATAAAGGTCAAAAGATAGATCCGTTGCTGGTAACTAAAATAACAGACCAGCAGGATAATGTAATTGACGAATTTGAGTTGAAACAAGAAAAAGTATTAAGCGAGGAAACCGCGTGGCTGATGCTTTATATGTTCCGTGGTGGTATGGAAGAACCGGGAGGCACCTCGCAAGCCCTTTGGGAATACCCTGGCCTTTGGAAAAAAGACAACCAGATTGGCGGCAAAACCGGCACATCATCTGATTATGTTGACGGATGGTACATGGGTATAACAAAGGACTTGGTTACCGGCGTATGGGTTGGTGCTGACGACAGAAGCGTACACTTTACATCGTCCGAAACCGGCGAAGGATCACACACGGCGCTGCCCATTTTTGGCCGTTTTATGGAGAAGGTTTATGCCGATCCAAAACTGGGCTATACTTACGGGCCTTTTCCAAAACCATGGAGCAAGATCACCAAAAACTACAATTGTCCGTCGCCGCATATTGCCGCTGATACTACAGAGGTAGATAGTACAAGCAACCCTATTGATACCACCAACGTTATACCAACACCGGCTGCCAGCACGCCGGAGAACCCCGAAACAACGCCCGCCAATCAAAAATAGGGCATTTTAAGGGGATTAAAAGTTCATATACAAGTTTTAAATATCAATCGGCAGGCCCTACAGCCTGCCGATTATTCATTAAATTAGCCGTATTCTATTTAGTTTGAATTATGAATAAAACCTACTCATTGTTAAACAACGCTAAAAAGTTCAGCTTTATATTAGTATGCCTTATCTGCTCGCTGCTCATCAGCAACAGTGCCAGGGCGCAATATTTCGGTCAAAATAAAGTACGGTATAAAAACCTCAAGTTTAAAGTTTATAAAACCCCACATTTCGAAATCTACTATTACATCAAAAACGATAGCATGATCAAACGCTTTGCCCAGGAAAGCGAATTGTGGTACACCCTGCATCAACAGGTTTTTAAGGATACATTCAAAACAGCCAACCCAATCATTTTATACGCCAATCACCCCGATTTTCAGCAAACCACCGCAATTGATGGCGAAATTGGTGTAGGAACCGGCGGTATTACCGAAGGTTTAAAAAACCGAGTAGTAATGCCGGTGATGGAAACAAACCAAATGACGCGCCACGTAATAGGGCACGAATTGGTGCACGCATTTCAGTACCATGCACTGTTAGGTGGCAATCAAAATGAGAATTTCGAGAACATCAATAACATTCCACTGTGGATGATAGAAGGTATGGCCGAGTACCTTTCGTTAGGTAAAAAAGATGCCTACACCGCCATGTGGATGCGCGATGCTTATCTGAACCACGATATCCCTACGGTTCGCGATCTGACCGAGAGTAACAAATATTTCCCTTACCGTTACGGAGAGGCCTTTTGGTCGTTTTTAGGATCGACTTATGGAGATACGGTGATAGTACCCTTCTTCAAAAACACAGCCCGCTATGGCCTTGCTTATGGCATCAGGCGCACATTTGGATATGACGATAAAACGTTATCCCGCCTTTGGAAAAACTCAATAGAAAGCACCTACAAGCCATTTTTAAAGGACACTGTACAAAAACCAGTTGGTTTAAAACTGGTAGACAAAGACAACGGCGGCGACCTGGTGGTTGCCCCCGCGGTAAGCCCCGATGGTAAATACCTGGCATTTTTATCTGCTAAAAGTTTGTTCAGTATAGACCTTTACCTGGCCGATGCCCGAACGGGTAAAATTTTACGGAAACTCACAAGCAAGGTATCCAACACGCATATAGATGAGTTTAACTTCATCGAATCGGCCGGCGCATGGTCGCCGGATAGTAAGCGGTTCGCATTCAGTGTGTTCAGCAAGGGTCGTAACCGCATGGAAGTAGTTGATATCAACAACGGACGCGTTCTTGATGATGTATCGATGGAGCAGGCAGAGCAGTTTAGTAACTTATCCTGGTCGCCCGATGGTAAGGACATTGTTTTTACCGGGCTTGTTGAGGGCCAAAGCGATTTGTATTCCTATAATTTCGACACAAAAAAAGTTACTCAGCTTACCAACGATAAATACACCGATTACCAGCCAACCTATTCAAGGGATGGTAAAAAGGTTCTGTTTTCAAGCGACCGCTCCACTTACGATCAATCATTAGAGCAGGCTATCACCTTTAACCTGGCCGAACTTGACCTGGCCACCGGCAAAGTAACCGATATAAAAATATTTAACGGGGCCAACAATTTAAATCCGCAATACTCAGCCGATGGTTCGCAAATCTACTTCCTGTCCAACAGGGATGGTTTCCGCAACATGTACCGCTACACTATCAGCACGGGCCAGGTTGAACAAATGACCGATCTGTTTACCGGCATCTGTGGTATTACCGAATTTTCGCCTGCGTTAAGTATCTCTGCTAATGATGATGTGGTATATTCCTATTACCGGGCGCAAAAATACGCCTTGTACAACGCCAAAGCATCGGCGTTTAAGTCCATTGCATTACAACCGCAGGCAGTAGATTTCAGCGCGGCTATGTTGCCCCCTCCCCGTGCAGTTGGCGTCGACTTGATCAATTCGAACCTGAACAACTTCCTGGCTTACCGGAAAATCCCGGCAGATTCTGTAAAAGAAATCCCCTATCGCCCTAAATTTAAGCTTGATTACCTGGCAGGCAGCGGTGTTGGTATTGGTGTAAGCAGTTTTTACGGTACCAGCCTGTCAAGTGGTATCCAGGGTGTATTCAGCGATATATTGGGTCGTAACCAAATATTCGCTGCAGCATCCGTCAACGGGCAAATTTACGATTCCGGCGCTGCCGTAACATACGTAAACCAAACCGGCAGGTGGAATTTGGGTACAGGAATATCACATATTCCCTACCTTTTTGGTTTACAAACCGAAACTTTCCCAACACAAAATGTAGGCGGCAAAAATGTAAAAGTATTATCGCAGAATACGGATATCATCCGCAATTTTGAAGATGCCGCCAGGGTATTTACCTCCTATCCTATCAATAAAACAAACCGTTTTGAAGTAAGCGCCGGTGCCTCTTATAACTCTTATCGTGTTGACCGGTATAGCGATACCTATAAAATTGATACATTAACCGACGCCAATAACAATACCACGTTAAACTACACCTATCTCAACTCGGATAAAAAGAAAATTGCCAATGCCGAAGAAAGCGCCCTGCTTAATTATAATTTAAAATCATATGCGCTTTTCCAACTGTCGACAGCCCTGGTTGGCGACAACTCCTTTTTTGGGGTGACCGCTCCTTTGAATGGTTTCAGGTACCGATTAGAAGCCGGTTACAATTTTGGCACCTACAAATTCTTCTCACCAACTATCGATCTTCGTAAATACGTACGTGTTGAACCGGTTACCTTTGCAGCCCGTTTTTATGGCTACGGTCGCTTTGGCGATTCAAACGGAATTTATCCTTTATTTATAGGCTACCCATTTTATATCAGGGGCTATGAAGGACAGACCTTTTACAATAACAACAGCAAGGCGTCAAACGGCTTCAATATCGACCAGCTATCGGGTAGCAGGATGGCGGTATTTAACTTTGAAACCCGCCTGCCGTTTACCGGGCCCGAAAAACTGGCCCAAATCAAATCTAAATTCCTGTTTACCGATTTGAACCTGTTTTTTGATGCAGGCCTGGCCTGGAATGCCGGCGAGCATATCTATTTCCAGAAAAACCCTCCGGTTTTAAGCCGGACAGCTGTCGTTGATGAAAATGGTGCACCACAAGTTGATAGCAACGGCAATCCCGTATTTAATACAACATATGGCCGTGTACCCGCTTTAAGCGCCGGCATTTCATTAAGGGTAAACGTTTTTGGGGCTTTTGTGCTGGAACCGTATCTGGCGATTCCTTTTAACCGCACAGATGTAAAGAAACCGGTGTTTGGATTGGGCTTTACACCTGGTTGGTAATACCCGCCTCCTTTTTTAATATATTTAAGCGGCCGTGCGCCGCTTTTTTTATTTAGAACTTAAATTAGCAAAAACAGTTAACTGTTTGATTGTTATACCTGTAACCAACCACTATGAAAAATTTGATAATGCTTGCTGCCTTACTTTTATTAGGTACTATGTTATTTGCGCAAACAAAGGCTGTAAATCCAAAAGCAATTGGCCCTCTAAAAGTTGCAGCGGGCGATAGCATGCGATCCGCTAACGACATTGTTAAAAACTTAGCTATATCCAAAGACCTATCGGTGTTTTACAATTTTATTAAAACCGCAAACCTTGCATTAACTTTCCAAAGCCGTGGACCTATTACCATATTTGTTCCTGTGAATGGTGCCTTTCAGAATTTACCTGCAGGAAGGCTCGATTCGTTAATGAAACCATCACATATTTGGGAACTTACCAGTATTTTAAGTTACCACGCTATAGCCGGTTGGTTTAAAGCAAAAGATATTGAAAAACAGATTAATAAGAGTAAAGGTGCAGCTACATTTACTACCCTGGCGGGCTATAAACTGAAAGCAAAGATTGATGCAAACCGTAATATTGTTTTGATTGATGAAAATGGAGGAGAATGCATTATTAGCCGTTTTGATATTGAGCAAAATAACGGCATGTTACATGTGGTAAACAAGGTACTGCTACCTAAGGCAAAAGTTATATAAATTGTACTATGAGATGACAAACCACCTAAACTGCAATTTCGTATTTTAACTAATTAGTTGTAAGGATAAATCCGATTTTACGACTAACAGGGCAAAATCATAGTTCAAAAAAAAACGAAATGAATAAAGTAATGAGAAAATCAATTTTTGCTATAGCTATAATAAGTATCATAACAGCTTTTGGCTGCCAGAGCAGCAGCGGCCAGGCAAAACGCAAGCTCAGTAAACCAGCGGCGGAGTGGAAAAAAACACTTACGCCCAACCAATACTACATTATGGTTGAAAGCGGAACCGAACCTCCTTTTAAAAACGAATACTGGAACAACCACGAAAAGGGTGTTTATGTAAGCGCTGCCACAGGCGAAATATTATTCAGTTCTGAGGATAAATTTGATAGCGGTACAGGGTGGCCAAGCTTCGTAAAAGCTGTCGACCCTAAAAAAGTTGCTATTGTTAATGATAACAGCTACGGCATGAGCCGCGACGAAGTTATCGAAAAAAGCACTGGGCTACACCTTGGTCACGTTTTTGACGACGGCCCTGCCGACCGCGGCGGCAAACGTTTTTGCATGAATTCAGGTGCTTTAAAATTTATTAAAAAGTAATAGCACGCCTGTTGGCGTTTACCGACGGGCGCAATTGCGGCCTGGTACGTATCCCGCTTTCATATTTTAAGCCAATGGTCAGATCTACCCAATCAGGGTTAACCGGTCTGATCATTTTTTCTTTTTGGGGCCTTGTATAGGTGCTTACTGTTTTAAAGCGTTCCATCGCCTGCTCTTCGGTATTAATCTCTTCAAAATACACTAAACGGTTAAGCTGCTGTGCGCTATCAAAAAATAAGGTTGGCATATCGCTGTAAAACTGCAGCGTTTTTACCAGGTCTGAACATAAGCCTACATGAAGGTTTTTCCTGTTTCTGTCGGTGATGATATATACAAAACGTTTCATTTTTTGATAAAAATTTTGGTGAATGAATAAATATTACTAACTTTATGAGCATAAAATTACTAATAAATTTAGCAAATGCAAATTTTATGTCAATAATTTCACAAAATATTAAGTTCCTTCGCAAAAAGAAGGGAATTACCCAACAGCAGTTCGCTGATGAAGTAGGTATAAAACGCTCATTGGTAGGTGCTTATGAAGAAGAGCGTGCAGAGCCGAAATATGAATTACTAAAACAATTAGCAATCTACTTTGACATTAGCATTGATGATTTTATTAATGAAACCATTAACGAAAAGTGGGCGCCAAAACCAAAAGGTAACCCTGCAAACCTGCGCGTGCTAAGTATTTCTGTTGATAAAGAGGATAACGAAAACATTGAAATGGTGCCCCTTAAGGCCAGCGCCGGTTATTTAAATGGGTACGCCGATCCGGAATATGTAGCCAAGCTCCCTAAGTTTTACTTACCTATGTTTAAGCAGGGAACTTATCGCGCTTTTGAAATAAAAGGAGATTCGATGCTGCCGATAGTATCGGGCGATATAATTATTGCAGAGTACCTTGAAAATTGGGCAGATGTAAAACCTGGCGAAACTTACGTGGTAATATCAAAGGATGATGGCGTTGTATATAAAAGGATAGGTAACAAATTCAAAGACAATAAAAAGCTAAAGCTGATATCTGATAACCCGGTATATGAGCCGTATGAAATAAACGGCGAGGACGTACTGGAAATCTGGAAGGCAAAAGGCTATATATCAACCCAGTTACCACAGCCTACACCCGAGCCAACCATGGAAAGCCTTACCAATATGATGGCCCAGATGCAGCGTTCGATATCCAACTTACAGCAAAGCAACAATTAAGTTACAACAGCTTTCTTAAACCTTTACGTTATATCTTTATCTTAAGATTAAAAACGTAAATAAATTAAAAGAGCTATGAAAAAATTTCTGTTGATGTGCTGTTTCTTGATGGGGATTGCAGCTGTAAGCCATGCACAAGGTGGCGGTATGAGAAAGAGCCCCGAAGACAGGGCTAAAGACCTACAGACACAGTTAAAATTAACTGACGACCAAACCGCCAAAGTTACGGCCATTTATAAAGAACAGGCAGTAAAAATGGATAGCGTACGTACTGCAGCCAATGGCGACAGGGATGCCATGCGCAGTGCCATGATGCCTATGAGAAAAGCAACTAACGATAAAGTGAAAGCTATTTTAACTCCGGATCAAGCCACTGCTTTTGACAAGTTGCAAAAGGACATGATGGATAGGATGAGACAAGGTGGCGGCGGAGGAGGCGGCTCCCAAAACTAATTCAATATAGTACGATAAAAGAAGCGGCGATGAGCCGCTTTTTTTATTTTTGCACGGTAAAGCACAAGCTCGGCGTCAGATATACCCTATTAAAACATTCCATAAATTGACAATAACCAACGATTTCCTGAGAAACAAACTTGATGAGCGAAAGGAAGCCGGTATTTACCGCAGCCTGAAGCCGGAGAACAGTATTGTCGATTTTTGTTCAAACGATTACCTGGGTTTTGCCCGGTCGCCTGTGTTAAAAGAGCATATTAAAGCAGAATTGGATAACAATCCACGAAGCTTAAACGGATCAACCGGCTCAAGGCTGCTTTCAGGAAACTCACAGTATGCCGAAGACCTCGAATTGGAAATTGCCGGGTTTCATGGATTTGAAGCCGGCTTATTATTTAATTCCGGTTACGATGCCAACCTGGGCCTGCTCTCGTGCCTGGCGCAACGTGGTGACACCATTATTCTTGATGAATTAATACATGCCTCTGCCATCGACGGTGCGCGGCTAAGTAACGCCAACCGGTATAACTTCAAACACAATAGCATTGATAGCCTGGAAGCCAAATTAAAGGCATCTAAAGGCAATTGCTATGTGGTTGTAGAAAGTATATACTCCATGGACGGCGATTCGGCCCCAATAAAAGATATCGTTGATATAACAGAAAAGTACGGTGCGCATTTAATTGTTGATGAAGCACATGCAGTTGGCTTGTATAAAAAGGGCTTAACAAACCAACTTGGCCTCCAAAATCGGATATTCGCCACGGTTGTCACTTTCGGTAAGGCACTTGGCAATCACGGGGCGATTGTGCTGGGTAGCAAGGTGCTTAAGGAATACCTCATCAACTTTGCCCGGCCATTTATTTATAGCACGGCCCCCTCCTTTCATCACTTAGCATCGATAAAAATGGCGTATCAGCTATTAAATAATGTTGAAAAGGAAATTATCGACCTAAAAAACAACATTGCATATTTTAAAAAACATACCAACATCAATAGTGATTATCCTTTGTTGCAAAGCGATAGCGCTATCCAATGTATTATTTTAAAAAACAATGACAAAGCCCGCCTGATAGCAAATACCTTACAGTCAGCAGGTTTAGATGTACGACCCATTTTAAGCCCAACGGTAGCCGCCGGGACAGAACGTATAAGAATATGCTTGCATAGTTTTAATACCTTAAATGAATTAGCTTTGCTGTGTAATACAGTAAACAGTTTTATTAATGCCCGCTAAACAACCTATTTTTATTACCGGCATTGGCACCGGTATTGGCAAAACCATAGTATCGGCAATTGTGACCGAAAAATTAAAGGCAGATTATTGGAAACCTATCCAATCCGGCGATTTGGATAATAGTGATACTCAAAAAGTACAAGGCCTGGTTTCCAATCCCGGCACAAAATTTCATCCCGAAGCGTATCGCTTAACACAGCCATTTTCTCCCCATAAATCAGCCGCAATTGATAAGGTTACTATCGAAATGGAAAATATTGTGTTACCTAAAACAGATAACCAGCTGGTGATTGAAGGCGCAGGTGGCCTGATGGTGCCGTTGAATGACAATTTTTTGATGATCGACCTGATTAAACAGCTTAACTCAAAAGTGATCCTGGTATCACAGCATTACCTGGGGAGCATTAACCATACCCTGTTATCCATACACGCGCTTAAAAAATACAACATCGAGGTTATGGGTATAATATTTAATGGCGCCAAGGATATTTATTCAAAAAGCTACATTCTAAATTATTCCAATCTACCAGAATTGGGCACCATACCCACTTTTGAGAATCTAACCAGGAAGGCAATTATAGATGCCGGCGCTCTTATTAGCTTATAATAGGCTGATCGAGTTTTGCAAAACCAATAATTTGAATCAATTTAGTAATTGTATAAACTGATAAATGATGAAAAACATAACCGTTATTGGATCCGGAACTATGGGTAATGGCATAGCCCACACCTTTGCCCAATATGGGTTTGAGGTAGCGCTGGTTGACATCAATGCCGATGCCCTGGCAAAAGCCGTACAAACGATTATCAATAATCTTGACAGGCAGCTAAAAAAAGGCAGTATAGATGAGATTGGTAAAACAAATACCCTAAGCCGGATCAAAACGTATACCGATTTGAAAGAAGGCGCTGCAACCGCCGACCTGGTTATTGAAGCTGCTACCGAAAACCGGGAGATTAAACTCAAGTTATTTAAACAACTAAGCGAAATCTGTTCGGACGACGTTATTCTCGCCTCTAACACATCATCTATATCAATAACCGAAATTGCAGCTGCTACCAAGAATCCGGGCAATGTAATTGGTATGCACTTTATGAACCCGGTACCGGTAATGAAATTGGTAGAGGTAATCAGGGGTTATTCCACATCAGATTCGGTTACACAAACCATTATGCAGCTGGCCCAAAAGCTGGATAAAGACCCTGTTGAAGTAAACGATTACCCCGGTTTTGTTGCCAACCGCATTTTAATGCCAATGATTAACGAAGCTATTTATACACTATACGAAGGTGTGGCCGGAGTGCAGGAAATTGATACCGTTATGAAATTGGGCATGGTCCACCCCATGGGCCCGCTACAGTTGGCCGACTTCATTGGTCTGGATGTTTGCCTGGCTATATTAAAGGTGTTGTACGATGGCTTCGGCAATCAAAAATATGCACCTTGCCCCTTGCTGGTAAACATGGTTACAGCTGGCCACCGCGGCATAAAAACCGGGAGTGGATTTTATAAATATACTGCAAGCAGCAAAGATTTGGTAGTAGCAAGCAAGTTCACCAAATCCTCATTAAACCAATAATCCCGGAAACTGTCAAACATCTGTAAGTAACTACTAAACATTTTACAGATGAAGACAATTGCGAAAACCGGATTAGTATTAGCCTTATCAGCATCACTATTTACATCCTGCGCAGCCGACTATTACGTAGCCGAACGACCGGCCGAACCCGTATATGTACGACCGGCTGCACCCTATCCGGGCGCCTATTGGGTACCTGGCGAATGGGCCTGGCGTGGCGGCAGCTATGTTTATGTAAACGGATACTATGCAAGGCCGCGTGCCAATCGTGTTTATGTACAAGGCTACTGGCACCCTGTTCGCCATGGCTATGCATGGCATAGGGGCCATTGGAGGTAAGCGAAGCCCCCTAACCCCCTAAAGGGGGAACAATAGCTTAAAAGCAAAACGCATAGCCATTTGGCTGACTATGCGTTTTGCTTTTAAACTCCCTATTCAGGAGCCAGGGGCTTTACATTCTCTCCGGTACATCTATTCCTAACAAAGCCATTCCTTTGTTAATTACTTTGGCCGACGAAGCAGATAGTTCCAATCTAAATTGTTTCAGCACTTCGTTTTCTGCCTGGAGTATCGATTTTTCGTGGTAAAACTTGTTGTAAGTCTTTGCCAATTCGTAAACATAGTTTGCAATAATTGCAGGGCTATAGCTATTGGCGGCGTCTGTTATTACCGTTGGGAATTGGGTTAATAGTACAATTAGGTCGCGTTCTACCGTATCTAAGGCTGTTGTTTCAATTGTGCTTTTAACCTGGTATTCTGCGCGGCTTAATACCGACCTGATACGGGCATGTGTGTACTGAATAAAAGGCCCTGTATGGCCCTGAAAATCTACCGATTCATTCGGATCGAACAACAAACGTTTTTTAGGATCAACCTTAAGCAGGAAATATTTTAGGGCCCCCATACCTATGGTGTGATATAATTGTTGTTTGTATTCGTCGCTAAAGCTATCAACCTTGCCCATGGCATCGGTTTGTTCTTTAGCGGTAGCATCCATTTCGGACATAAGGTCATCGGCATCAACTACCGTACCCTCGCGAGATTTCATTTTACCAGATGGCAGATCGACCATACCATACGACAGGTGGAACAGCCCATCAGCACCTGCCTTGCCCAATTTATTGAGGATCAGGAAAAGCACTTTAAAGTGATAATCCTGTTCGTTACCTACCACATAAATGGATTTATCCATGTGGAAGTCGTTATATTTTAATTGGGCCGTACCTAAATCCTGGGTAATGTAAACCGATGTTCCGTCTCCACGTAAAACCAGTTTTTCATCCAGCCCATCGGCAGTCAGGTCTATCCAAACCGAACCATCCTGTTTTTTAAAGAAAACACCTTTTTCCAGTCCCTCATCAATAATATCTTTACCTAACAAATAGGTGTTCGATTCGTAATAATACTTATCAAAATCAACACCCAGTTGCTTATAAGTTTCGGCAAAGCCCGCGTAAACCCAACCATTCATGGTTTTCCATAGGTCGAGAACTTCAGCATCCCCGGCTTCCCATTTCTGGAGCATTTGCTGGGTTTCTATCATCAGCGAGGTAATATTTTTTGCTATCTCTTTAATCTTATCTTCCTCGGCACCAATTTTATCGGTTAACTCAGCAATAAGTTTGGTCTCATTTTCGGGCGTAGCGTATTTTTTTGCTTTTAGTTTATCAATATTAATCAGCAGTGCCTGTATTTTCTCTTTTTGGTTATCATTAAATAGCGTCAGGTCGTTTTCTTCGTACACGCGCTCCAGAATAGGCACTAATTGTTTTCTTAGTTCCTTATCAAACAACACATAATACTTACCAACCAAATGATCGCCTTTCAGGCCGGATGACTCGGGTGTTTCGCCATTGCCAAATATTTGCCACGCCAGCATAGATTTACAAATGTGGATACCACGATCGTTCACCAGGTTCGCCTTCACAACATCGTATCCGGCAGCTGCCAGAATTTGCGCTACCGAAAAGCCTAATAGATTGTTACGGATATGACCGAGGTGCAATGGCTTATTGGTATTTGGCGATGAATATTCCACCATTACCTTTTGCTCGTTAGGCTTAGCCACAGCAAAATCATCGGGCAATACCTGGTTATATAGCTGACCAATCCAATATTCGTCGCTTAAAGAGATATTTAAAAAACCTTTAACTACGTTGAAAGCGGCAACTTCTCTTAACTCATTTTTAAGATATTCGCCAATTTCGGAACCTGTTTGTTCGGGGCCTTTTCTGGAAAATTTGGTAAACGGGAATGTGACTATAGTAACTTGCCCCTCAAATTCTTTACGGGTTTCCTGTAAGCTTATAGCGGCCGGGGCTACATCTGTTTGGTACAAATGTTTAATGGCTTTAACGGCCGCTTCAATAATAAAATCCATGCGGCAAAATTAATTAAATTGGGGATAACGGCTGTAATAAATTTGGAGGAACGGAAAATGCTCTGCCTAAATAACTAATCGAAGCTTTTCAATCCGTTCAAAGTGCTTTTTGTTTAGGGTAGCACAAGGAATATTGTGGCAGATTGCTGTAGCAGCAATAAATAAATCCGCGGTCTCTATTCCTTTGTTAATCTTTCTTAAATCAATATAAATTTCAGAAGCTGTAACTGCTACTTTGGCATCGAAATTTAAAACATCCATTTTCTAAAAAAACAAATTCCAGTATTCTATCTGATCATCAAATGCGCCAGCATATATTTCATATTGCGTGATCGTTGAAACAGCAAATCTTTGACCTGTTTTAGTTAGTTGAAAAAAAGCAGTTTTAGTTTGGTCCTTTTTTCTAAAGTGCTCGATCAAAATGGAGGTGTCCAACAGGATTATTTCGTCCGCCATCTATTCAAGCGTTTTCTTATTTCTTTATACTCTTTATATTGTTCGTCGCCAATTACAGGTCCGCTCAACAATAATTTCTGAAAATCAGTAAACTCATCTTTTTTAGGCTGTTCTCTTATCTTACTCAATTCCTGCTCCAAAATAGCCCGCTTGTCTTCAGGCAATTGCTGCACAACATGCAATAACTCATCAAACCCTATTTCTACTTTCAATTCCATATTCAAATATAATCAATATTTAAACGAATAGTAAGTTGCCCTGTTTCAATTTCATGTCAACATTCCAATTCTCATTTTTTTTCTGATAGATTTGTGTTTGATCATTCCGATTTATGACAGTTAAAAACTCCGATTTTAAAATAGATGTAACCTCCGAAATTGGCACCCTGCGTACCCTGCTCATTCACAGCCCCGATAGTGGCCTCGGCAAAGTTGTACCTTCAAAAGCACAGGATTGGCTATTTGAAGATATTGTGCACCTGGATACCATGCGCCGTAACGAGTATGATTATTATGTGAAACTGCTGCTTTATTTTTTAGATCCGGATAAAATAAAAGGCAAACTGCAACAGATAGAAAGCGATTACCAACGTGAGTTTTTTAAACCCGACCATACCAATTTCCACGCATCAAACAACGTTATTGAGATACAAACCCTGCTGGCCGATATTTTACAACAGCCGGATATCCGTAAAAAACTGGTGGCTTCTGTTTGTGCAATTGAGAGCTGCAATTACCGGTTACAGCAACAGTTGATAGATACAGATCCTATAGAATTGGCAAAAATTTTCATTTCGGGTTCATTGAATGACGACGAAATGATCTTCGCCCCAATTCCAAATCTCATTTTTTCGCGCGATTTGGGTATAGCCATAAACAACCACATGCTGCTGAACAAACCGGCTAAAAAAGCCCGCTTCCGCGAGACTTTGCTAATGCGGTATATATTTTTTAACCACCCGCTGTTTGCATCTTATCAAAATAATATATTAGAGATTCCCGAAACAGCCCAGCATTTTTTGCGCCCCGGCGAGGATAACCAGGAAAAAACCACTTTAGAAGGTGGCGACGTAATGATGGTGAGCCCGCAGCATCTGTTGATTGGTTGCAGCGAGCGTACCTCTATCAGCGGCGCCAACGAAGCTATTAAACTGTTGTTTGATAACGATGTTGTAAAAAAGGTAACCATTGTAAAAATACCGCACAAACGCGACTATATGCACATTGATACGGTATTTACCCAGGTAAAACGTAATACATGGGTGCTGCTGCGCTCATTGGCCATAGCCGAGGCGCCGCCGGAAGAGCAGGAGCCAATGTCGTGGTTTGCCGATAAAAAGTCAAAAGACAAAACCGAGATTGTACAGTTCCGGAAAGACAAGAAACCCAAAGTATTCAATTGCCTTGAAGACCTGTTATCCAGTATCAGCGAAAAAGACCTGCAAAGCGAAGACAAAACCCGGTTCATCTACTCGGGCAACAACGTATTCCCGTTTGATTCGCGCGAGCAATGGACAGATTCATGCAACCTACTGGCCTTAAAAGAAGGCGTAGTTTTAGGGTATGACCGTAACGACAAAACCGTTGAAGCATTTAAACAAAGTGGCTTTGATGTAATAAAGGTGAACGACCTCCTGCAAAAATTTGAATCGGGCGAACTTGATCCGAAAACTTTAACAGATACCTTAATTTTAATGCCATCCGCAGAACTTTCAAGAGCCCGTGGTGGTTTTCATTGTATGAGTATGCCTTTGTTAAGAGATAAAGTAATCTGAACCGGAATTTACAGAATTGAAGAATTTACAAAATGAAAGAGGCAGCAAATTCTGCTAATTCTAAAATTCTGTAAATTCTGATTCTGACTAATGACCATTGACCAATGACTGACAACCAATCAACATCAAACATATTAATGATCCGCCCGGTAAATTTCGGCTTTAATGAGCAAACTGCCGAAAGTAACGCGTTCCAAAACCGAGATGCAGACCAGCAGGCCGTACAGGATAAGGCCCTGGCCGAATTTGATCATTTTGTAAAAACTTTAGAGCACGCAGGTGTTCAGGTAATCGTGGTGAACGACACGCCACAGCCCCATACCCCTGATTCTATTTTTCCGAATAACTGGGTTTCATTTCATGATGACGGTACAATTTTCCTTTACCCCATGCAGGCCGAAAACCGCAGGCTGGAACGGCGGGAGGATATCATAACCAACCTGGAGGACAAGTTCAAGGTAGGCCATATTATCGACCTCAGCCGTTTCGAGGCCGATCACCGTTTTTTGGAGGGCACGGGCAGCATGGTGCTGGATAGGGAAAATAAAATCGCCTACGCCTGCCTTTCGCCACGTACTGATAAACAGGTATTGGATTTATTTTGTGAACAGGCCAGCTACAAAGCCATCAGCTTTGACGCGGCAGACGAGCATGGTAAAGCCATTTATCATACCAATGTATTGATGTGCGTGGGCAGCAAATTCGCGGTTATTTGCGCGGATAGCATCCCTAACCCTCACGAGCGTATAGTTGTTTTAGAATCTCTTAAATCAACTCAAAAAGAGGTTATCACCATCAGCTTTGAGCAGATGAATCGTTTTGCAGGCAATATGCTCGAGGTAAAGAATGATAAAGGCGAAACACTCATTGTGATGTCAAAAAATGCATTTGATGTTTTGAAAAGCGAACAAAAAATGACCTTAGAAAAATATGGTAATTTGGTTTATGCAGATATCAACACTATAGAAACCAATGGTGGTGGAAGTGCGAGGTGTATGATGGCCGAGGTGCATTTGCCGGTTAGTTCATAGGCAATAGATCATGGTTAATAGCAGCTTCAAATTTCATCATGAACGGTAATAACATTTCTTTCATATGTAATAGGTGATGGTTACAGACCGCCTCAAACCTCACCATGAACTATTATCCATGAACAATGAGCCACAATGCACAAACAAATTACATTCAAACCATAAATTTTATCCCAACAAATAGCCAATTATTCCGTTTTAAAATCACATTTTTGCCCCAAATTTTTTAAGGATGCAGAGTTACCAGGAATTTCTTGATTTAAGTGTTGGCTTCCCGCAAGATGGTTTTGAGATCATCGACGACGAACTATACTTTCAGGACCTTAATTTAATGGAGATGATTGAAACGTATGGTACCCCCCTACGCTTTACTTATCTGCCACAGATCTCAAAAAAGATCCAGCAGGCCAAACTGTTGTTTCAGCAGGCTATAATAAAAAATAACTATCGCGGTAGCTATAAATATTGTTATTGTACCAAAAGCTCGCATTTTAAGCACATTGTTGAAGAGGCGCTTAAAAACGAGATTCACCTGGAAACATCATCGGCTTTTGATATGCCAATGATTGATGCCCTGGAGAAAAAAGGTGCTGTTAATAAAGATATTACCGTAATATGCAATGGTTTTAAAACGTTCCAGTACAAAACGTATATTATTGATATGCTGCATGATGGTTTTAAAAACATCATCCCCGTGTTGGACAACAAGGAAGAGTTTAACCTTTACGACGATGAAATTGAGATGGATACCCCATGTAACCTTGGTATCCGTATAGCGGCCGAAGAGCAGCCAGATTCTCAATTCTATACCTCGCGCTTAGGGGTACGTATGGAGGATATCATCGATTTTTACCACAACAAAATTGAAGATAACCCTAACTTCCAGGTAAAACTATTGCACTTCTTCATCAACTCCGGTATTTCAGATACCCCATACTATTGGAACGAGCTGGAGAAATACGTAACGCTTTATTGCAAGTTCAAAAAAATCAACCCGCACCTGGATACCCTTGATATTGGCGGCGGTATGCCGTTTAAGGATTCGCTGGTGTTTGATTTTGATTACGAGTACATGATTAATGAGATTGTGAGCCGTATTAAAGAAATTTGCGCCGAGCACGATACCATGGAGCCTGATATTATTACCGAATTTGGTAAATATACCGTTGCCGAAGCATCGGGCATCTTGTATAAAGTATTGGGCCGTAAACAACAAAATGACCGTGAGCGCTGGTTAATGCTGGATGGTTCATTCATCACCAACCTGCCCGATGTTTGGGCACTTAACCAAAAATACATCCTGTTACCTGTAAACAACTGGGATAGCGAATACGAGCGCGTAAACCTTGGCGGCATTACTTGTGACGGCCAGGACTATTACAACCAGGAAGCGCACATGAACAGTGTGTTTATGCCAAAAACCCGTAAAGTACAATACCTTGGCTTCTTTAACACAGGCGCCTACCAGGAAGTGCTAAGTGGTTACGGCGGTATCCACCACTGTTTATTACCATCACCAAAACACGTCATCATCCGCCGCAACCGCGACGAAACATTCAACTTTGAAGTTTTTGGCGAAGAGCAAAACAGCAAACAGGTATTAAAGATACTGGGCTATACCACTTAAGCAGTTGGCAGTTTTGAGTTTGCAGTTGGCAGAAAAATATTTAGCGATGGGTTTTACTCATCGCTTTTTTTTAATTTATTCGCCTGGCTTACAAGTTGCACTACGTTATTTTATGTAGGCGGCTTCCAAAAAATCCGGAGATATTTTGCTGCCAATAATTTCGTTGAAACCCGGCTATATTATTTTCGCCCCCAAATCACTACCTTGTAGTTACAAAATGCTATGAAGCCAACCAATGAACATGACTGGAAAGCAATTCCATTTCCGTTTGAACATGAAAAAATCATCCTGAACAAGGTACTAACCAATGAAGGGTACAACGCGTTAATATTAGGCCATCGTCCACATGGTATGGACGACAGGTGGTTTGTATATTGCAAAGATTCCTGGCTTTACCTGCACCGAAGCTGGACTGGTTACTGTATCTTCAAAATCAAGTTGGATATGATTGACGGAAATTATAAGCTGACAGAAGCGCATTTAAGTCGAGACCAGGATCAATACAGATCATCCAGTAAGGAATCTGATATTGAAGTAATAAATTTGGTTATCGATTTAGTTATTAAAGACAATTTGCGCTCATAGGTTAAATCTCGCTGAAAAGGGCACCCTCCCTTCCGGCACCCTTACAAAAAAAAATCTCGATACTTGATACTAACTACTTGATACCATTTATCTTCCCGACGCTACTCCCCAATAACAACTATTTCGTATCTTTTTGAGTAGGTCAGGTGTAATGCTGGATACGGCATGTTCCAGTTTGTTTTGGTTGTTGATGAGGTACATGGTGCCGTTTACATTATTGTACACATAGGAACATAACACTTTATCTTCCCCGTCCTCTATTTTTTTAACATCAACACGCACAGCATTGGTTTTGTTGCTTGTATCCGGCTGCAAGGCCGGGTCGGCGGCTTTTACCCAGTTAACCGTGTAATTTATGTCCTGTGGCGATAAGCTTGCTGTATTGGCCTTAAAGCTTTTACTTTCGTGTATTACCTGCAGCAGGCATTTTACACAGGGGTCGCTGGCGGTGGCTATTCCGTATTTCTTTTGCGGATTATTCAGTACACTATCCTTTTTACCATTTACCTGGACGGTACTTTTTGAACTATCTGCCGATACTGCCTGTGGCTTAGCTTTTTGCTGATTACAGGCTGTTATGGATATTGCTGTAAACACTGTTAAAAAAACGACGTTTAGCTTATTGAGTATCATAATTTACTTCATAATGGTGGTGTAATATATACAGCCCATAATACATTTTGTGTTAATTTATTATAAATACAACAACGGTAATTTGTTCAAAAACGTTGCTAACTAAATTTAAACCTTGTTTTTATTGCAATTAATGGACAGACGAAGACAGATTTTCTGTAAAAAATCCTTAAAATTGTCAGATTTAATTCCGAGCTGCTTCAATCAGTTATTCGGGGGTTAAATCAGCATAACAATTTTGCAAAAACCGGGTTATACCGGGTGTAATTAATTTCAAAATACCTTTGCAGGTATCATACTAAGATGGCTAACAGCGATAAAGTTTCGGGAACAACGGTTGATGTGGTTTTAATAGGCGCGGGTATTATGAGCGCTACTTTGGGGGTAATGCTAAAAGAATTGCAACCCGATTTAACTATCGAAATTTTTGAGCGCCTGGATGTCATCGCTTCAGAAAGCTCGGCCCCCATGAATAATGCGGGTACGGGTCACTCCGCTTTCTGCGAACTAAACTACACGCCCGAATTGCCCGACGGTACTGTAGAAATAAAAAAAGCCATCAAAATTGCCGAGCAATTTGAAATAAGTAAAGAATTCTGGACTTATCTTATCGATAAAAAATATATACCATCGGCCGAAAGCTTTATCCGCAAAGTGCCGCATATGAGCTTTGTTTGGGGAACTGATAACGTAAACTACCTGAAAAAACGTCAGCAAGCGCTTATTAAGCACCACTTTTTTAAAGGGATGGAATACTCAGAAGACAAAGCCCAGATTAAAAAATGGATTCCGCTGGTAATGGAAGGCCGCGATGAACACGAGGCAATATCGGCCACGTTTATGGATATTGGTACAGATGTAAACTTTGGTAGCTTAACCAGCAGCTTGCTTGATACCCTGAAACAAAAACCAGGCGTTAACTTAAGCCTTAACCACGATGTTACCGGCCTTAAACGCAACACAAATGGCGGCTGGCTGGTAACAGTAAAAGATAAAACAAGCGGCACAAAAAGAAAGCTGACCAGCAAATTTGTGTTTGTTGGCGCCGGAGGCGGCGCTTTGCCATTATTACAAAAATCGGGCATTAAAGAGAGTAAAGGTTTTGGCGGTTTCCCGGTGAGCGGGCAATGGCTGGTTTGTACTAACCCCGATGTAATTAAACGTCACGAAGCTAAAGTTTATGGTAAAGCATCGGTAGGTTCGCCGCCAATGTCGGTACCGCACCTGGATACCCGGATGATTGATGGTAAACGCGAACTGTTGTTTGGCCCTTACGCAGGTTTCTCAACACGTTTTTTAAAGAAAGGATCTTTACTCGATCTATTTTGTTCAATAAAACCAAATAACATATTACCGCTGCTTGCCGTAGGCCGCGATAACTGGCCGTTAACCAAATATCTTATCAGCCAGGTAATGCAATCGCCTACAGATAGACTTAAAGCCCTGCAAGAGTACTTACCGACTGCTAAAGCCGAAGATTGGGAGCTTGACATTGCCGGCCAGCGCGTTCAGGTGATTAAGAAGGACGCCAAACACACCGGTGTACTGGAATTTGGCACCGAAGTGGTAACATCGGCAGATGGCAGCATTTCGGCCCTGTTAGGCGCATCGCCGGGCGCTTCCACATCTGTTCCTATTATGGTACAGCTGATTGAACGCTGCTTTAAAAACCACATTAAAACAACCGAATGGCAGGAAAAGCTAAAACAAATGATCCCATCATACGGACAATCATTATCAAATGATGAAGCTTTGAGCGTTGCTACCCGTGAGCGTACAAGTAAGGTTTTGGGGCTGGTTTAATCCTGATTGTTTTTAATATTCGCGAGAAAAATAATTGGCACCGAAAATTGCACACGTACAGGAACACCGTATAGATAAGCCGGCTTCCACTTGGGGCTTTCTTGCATAATACGCATAGCTTCCGCGTCGAGGCTTGGCTCAGTTCCCCTTGATATTTTTATATCTGCTAAAGTCCCGTTTTTTTCAACTATAAATGTCACGATAACCCTGCCCTGTATACCATTTTGCCAAGCGTATCTTGGGTATTTTATTTTCCTCCTCAGAAACCTCGTAAATCCATTCAAACCGCCATAAAACTCGGGCAGTATTTTTTTTTCGGTAAAAGTAAATACATTCCCTCCGCTATCGTAACTGGTGCCAGATGTAATAACCCCATTAGTATAGTTACAGATATAATTCAATGTATCATTAAAATGCCCTTTCCATTCACCTTGCTCCAGGCTATCCAATACCGGGCCACTCTCCATAACCGTTTTAAAATCGTCGCTATACTTTACCCATTTTCCGTTACCGTTAACAGCTAAAGCTTTACCTATGGAATCATTACAGTTGATCAGTTTTACTTTGTTTTGATGATGTGATACCGAATAATAAGCCAAGCCATTAGGATAATACACTATTTGCTCTCCTTCTTTTTGCCCGTTTTTATAATTGCTGATCGTTTTTATATTCCCGTTTAAGTAATATTCAATACATGTACCATCAAAATCAGGATACACAAAACGGCTTGCCGACATACTTATTAATTTTATCCGGCCGTTAAGATAAAGGTCTTTCACGGAGTATAATGTTTTTCCGATGCTGTTTGTCGGCGAAATTATCAGTCTTACAAAGTCCGCGCTATCTCTGTTTTTTACCACATAGCCATGATTGTCACGCGTCCATACATCATTAGATAACTTCATATAGGTTTTTACAGTATCCAACTGGGCGTTGGCACCGGTTACAGAAAAAAATGTTGTGAACACATATAAATAGAATATTTTACGCATATATTCGGAACTCAATTTAGGTTGGTAAAGAAACTAAATTGTATCGAGGATATCAATCAATTGCCGTTTACCAGCATAAAGCTAACAGGCATCGTATAAATAAATATCGCAAACGCACCCTGGCATACACAGATGAGATTACACTAAAGACTCTCCGTTGCCATTTTCGGCCAGAATTTTAGCTATCGAATCCGGGCACTCTTTTAAAAGAAAGCGACTTACCGAATCAAGGGGGTGATCGTAAATTTTCTTTTGCCGATTTGTACTGATTTGTCTCCCGAGAAAACTATTGAAACGACACCGCCGGCATATTGCTGTTTACCGCTGTTTCTTTAACCTTAAAATCGGCCGGGTGGCCAAGAATAACGGTTTTAATTAAAAACGGAATTTTAACGCCACCGTTTATTCCCTCGTAATTTCCAAACTCCGTTACCGAACTTGCGGTACCATCAATAACCTGTTTTATTTTAAGGCCCGTTTTTTGGCTGTAATAGTTTTTAATTACAGCGCCGTCTACAACGCGAATGTCAACTTCATAAGCCATGTCGCCGTTTACCACTTTCATTGTTGAATCAAGCGACACCGCGTTTCCCAGCTTTTCGTAATCAAGTTCGGGGAAAGCTTTGCTTTTTTCTTTAAGCACTCTTTTGGCCACATCGTCCAAAGGCATTTCATGGTTTACCTGCTGCACACTTATATTATCATTATTAACCAAAATATGACTTAGTACCAGGTTGTTATATGATGGCACAGTAATTTGCTGAAAATACATTCCGGGTATGCGGTACCTCGAAACCATCTGTACTTCTGAGCCCTGCACACTTGCTGCTGCCGAGACCTGTAGATCTTTAATATTTTTCAGCTTATCAACACCGCCAATGGCATCAAGATAGGTTTTGATTACACTGCCGGCAGTTACACCGGCTGGAACCGGCAACCCGCTAAACGAGTTATTTTCGGCATTTACATCAGGCAGTTTGTGGTCGGGGTCGATAACGGCCAGGGATATTTTCGATGTGGATTTATAAGGAAAAGTCCAGGTACCGCCGCGCTGCCATATTTCGGCAGGTAGTTTTACAATGCCTGTTTTGCCATTTTCTTCTTTAATGCTAATGGTTACAGGTAGCGCCATCTCTTCCAGGTTCTCTATGGTAATCAGCGCGCCTTTCGCCGGGTCGCCGTCCTGGTAGGCAATACCGCTTATGCTTTGGTCAAGCTTCCAGGTGGTAAAAAACCATTCGTTCCAAAACCAACTCAGATCCTCGCCGGCGGCGTTGTCAATGGTGTGGAAAAAATCCCAGGGCGTTGGATGTTTAAATGCCCAGCGTTTGATATAGGTGCGAAACGCGTAATCAAAACGCTGTTCGCCCAAAATCTGCTCGCGTAAAATGGCAAGGCCCAGGGCGGGCTTATCATAAGCCGCGTTGCCCAAAAAGCCTTCTTGTAGTACATCCGGAATGGTCATAATAGGCTCAGCATCGGCGCTAAACAAACCTGATGCCGCTTTTTGCTCGTCTACCGGCTCATAATACTCGCCTTTATTAAAAACGCGTGTATCAACGTTGTTTAAAAAGGTATTAAAACCTTCATCCATCCACGCGTACTTACGCTCGTTTGAGCCTACGATCATCGGGAACCAGTTATGGCCAAACTCGTGGTTGGTAACTTCCCAAAGCCCCCCTGCTTTACTTTCCCATCCGCAAAAAACAATCCCTGGATACTCCATTCCTCCTACCGTACCGGCCACATTGGTTGCTACGGGGTAGGTATACTCAAACCATTTATCCGAATAAAGTTCAATGGCAGCCTTCACATACTCTGTAGACCGGCCCCAGGCATCGTTACCTTTTACCTCGGCAGGATAAACCGATTGCGCCAAAGCTTTTTTACCGCTGGGCAAATTAATCCGCGCTGCATCCCACATAAATGCTTTTGACGCCGACCATGCCACATCACGAGCATTTTTACAGGCAAAGTGCCAGGTAAGCACCGGTTTTTTAGGGTGATCGTTACCGCTCAAAACTTCAGCCTCATCCTTTATCATCACCGTTTTATCACTTGCACGGGCTGCGGCCAGGCGGCTCATGGTAGTTGGTGTGTAAACTTCGGCGGGGTTAAGCAGCTCGCCAGAGCCGGTTACTACTAAATTTGAGGGGGCTGTAATGGTGTAATCAAAGTTACCATATTCCAGGTAAAACTCGCCGGCGCCAAGGTAGGGTAATACATTCCACCCGGTTACATCGTCATACACCTCCATGCGGGGGTACCATTGGGCTATTTCATAAATCCAGCCATTTTTGGTTTGCAGACGGCCCATACGGTCGGTACCATACTTAGGTATCTCAAAACCGTATTCTACTTTAATCTGCAGCTTACCACCCGCGGCCTTCAACGAATCTTTGAGCTTTATTTGCAGGCGTGTATCAGTAACCAGGTAATCGGCTTTGGTAGTTTTACCGTTTTTAATAATGTAAATGGCTTTTATTTCATCGCCTTTGGTATAGCTGCGATTGGTAAAACGCCCCCCGGTAACCGAGCTGGCAGCTTCGGAGCGCGAATCTTCGCGGTAAATATTCTGATCGTCCTGCAGCCATAAAAATGATAAAGCATCGGGGCTGTTGTTGGTATAAGTAATTAGCGCGGTACCGTCAATCCGGTGTTTCGCGGTATCCAACATAATATCAAGCTTGTAATCGGCACGGTTTTGCCAGTATTTTGAGCCGGGCGCTCCACCGGCATTCCTGTATTCGTTACCTTTTTCGGGATAAAATAATGGATTAAAAACTTTATGCTGATCGTATTTCCCCCCCTGTTGATCGTCGGTTTGAGCATAGGCTATTGTGGAAAACACACACAGAAAAACAAAAAGAATTGCTTTACAAAATTTCATGAAGGCTTTATTTATAATGACAGGCAAGTTATGCAAATATTTCCAAGTGCTTTTAACGTAATAGATGCTTTACATATTGTAGGCAGCCCCACCTAAATAGCGTAGCTTTCATGAGCGCACCAAATCACCAACTGCGAATAATCCTCCCCGGTAGGGAGGACTTTAAAAAAGCAGTTAAAGTCTCCCCTACCGGGGGAGATTTAGAGGGGGCTTGGCTGCTTAAAAATCATTATACAAACCATTCCCTATTTTTTATATTTTTGCGGATGATTGCGGGCAAACATAATTTTAGCCACGCATCACATTCCTTATAAATGGATATATCAGTTGTAGTACCGCTTTATGACGAAGTAGAATCATTGCCCGAGCTTACCTCATGGATAAGCCGCGTAATGGCCGAAAATCGCTTTACTTATGAAATCATATTGGTTGATGATGGTAGCAAGGACGGGTCATGGGAGATGATCAGGAAGCTAAGCTTCGATAATCCTTTCATTAAAGGCATCAAATTCAGGCGCAACTATGGCAAATCGGCAGCGCTTAATACCGGCTTTGCCGCTACCAGGGGCGATGTGGTAATAACCATGGATGCCGATTTACAGGATAGCCCGGATGAAATTCCCGAACTTTATCGCCGTATAACCGAAGAAAAATTCGACCTGGTATCGGGATGGAAAGCCAAACGGTATGATCCGCTCAGCAAAACCATACCCACTAAGCTATTTAACTATGCCACCCGTAAAATGAGTGGCATAGATAACCTGCACGATTTTAACTGCGGCCTTAAAGCATACCGCGGCGCTGTGGTGAAAAATATAGAGGTTTATGGCGAAATGCACCGCTATATCCCAGTATTAGCCAAATGGGCCGGTTTTACCAAAATTGGCGAGCAGGTAGTTGAGCACCGTGCCCGCAAATACGGCAAAACCAAATTTGGCATGAGCCGCTTTGTAAACGGCTTTCTTGATTTGCTATCGATATTTTTTGTTGGCAAGTTTGGTAAACGCCCCATGCACTTTTTTGGCACAATGGGTACAATCAGCTTTTTTACAGGATTGGTAATAGCGATATGGATAATGGCCGATAAGCTTTATAACATCTCGCATCATATTAAAGAAAGGCAGCCAACAGACAACCCCTGGTTTTATATAGCCATTGTAGCCATCATTTTAGGCTCGCAGCTATTTTTAACCGGCTTTGTTGCCGAACTGGTTTCCCGTAGCTCAAGCGAACGGAACCATTACCAGGTAGAGGAAGTTATCTGATTTGAAAATTTGAGGATTTGAAAATTTGAAAATTACCCTTTCAAATTGAAATGGTTGAAAAGCCAGCCATTTTCAAATCCTCAAATTTTCAAATCATCAAATTCAAAACATGTTTTTTTCCATCATCATTCCTTTATACAACCGCCCGCAGGAGATCAAAGAATTACTGGAGACCCTGGTGCTGCAAACGTACCGGAATTTTGAGGTTTTGGTGATTGAAGATGGATCCGTTAATCACGCCGAAGCTATTGTAAACGGCTTTGTTGGACAGTTGGATGTTCGCTATTTTAAAAAAGCAAACGAAGGGCAGGGTTTTACACGCAATTTTGGATTTGAACGCGCCAGGGGCGACTACTTTATCATATTCGATTCGGATTGTTTGATCCCTGCAGATTACCTGCAGATTGTAAATAATTCGTTAACCGCAAATTACCTTGATGCCTACGGCGGGCCAGATGGAGCACATACCTCATTTACGCCTACGCAAAAGGCCATCAGCTATAGTATGACCTCCCCTTTTACAACAGGCGGTATCCGCGGTAATAAAAAAGCGATTGGGCAGTTTCATCCACGTAGTTTTAACATGGGTGTATCAAGGCAGGTATGGGAAAAAGCAGGCGGCTTTATTATCACCCGACTGGGCGAGGATATTGAATACAGCATCCGCATCCATTCCCTTGGTTTTAAAATCGGGCTGATACCCGACGCCATCGTTTACCATAAACGCCGCACCAACTTTGTGCAGTTTTTTAAGCAGCTGCACTTTTTTGGCAGGGCGCGCATTAATATTTATAAGTTTTTCCCGGGGGAGTTAAAGGCGGTGCACTTTTTTCCCGCGGCGTTCACACTGTTCCTGCTATTCACGCTCATTTTCAATCTATTGGGATGGCAGATTGCCAAACTGGGTAACTTTATAGTGTTGTTTATCATTTTGTTAATATTTTTTCATGCTTGGTGGAAAAATAAATCAGCAAAAATCGCATTTTTGAGCATTATAGCTGCCTTCACTCAACTAACAGCCTACGGGATAGGATTTATGCAGGATTTTTGGAAGCGGGTAATTTTTAACAGATCATAATAACCTATGTACCACACCTTTTCTGTTGCAGAAACCATTAAAACTGCATGGAATATTTTAAAGAAAAATTTTGTGCCGCTTGTTGTGTATTCGGTTATTTCGCTGTTTATAAATGAGGTGCTTGACTTTTTTAAGACTTTTTTCTTAATTGGCGATTACCTTACCACCACTATTTTCTTCTTCATAGCGTTGATAACGCAGTGCTTTATTGGTTTAAGCTTTTACAAACTCATATTAACCTTAATGGACAAAGAATATTATGAGTTTGAATTTAAAGATATTTTGCCATCGGCTAAAATGACATTTAACTTTGTTATTATCGGCTTTTTAACAGCGTTCTTCGTTGCAATATTATTCTTCTTCTATGTATTGGCCCAACGGTATCTGGGTTTGGAAAGCATATTTCAAACAATAGAATTATTGATTATCCTCTACATAAGCCTGCGCAGTATATTTTGTATCTGCTTTATTGTTGACGATGATTCGGCGCCTATAGAATCGCTCAAACAAAGTTTCGAAATAACCAAGGATAACTTCTTTAAAACGCTTAGCATCTTTATTATTATAATAGGCATACTCTTTATAGCATTGATACCTGTTTTCCTGATCATAAATTTAACCGGACTTGATGAAAAGGGAGGGTTCATATTCAGGTTAGCTTTTTATTGCTGGTTTTTGCTAACATTCCCTTTTATCCAGGTAATTATTATGGTTACCTACCGTAAATTAGTTTACAGCCACCTGGATGTGGACGATGACCTGTCCGAAACCAAATAACCAATGGGCCTTAAATCTGTATTGAGCAAAGTTTTTGCAGTCCTGGTAAACAGGGAGCTTAATCAGCTGCGTAAAAATGCCCTTATTTTGCAGCAAAATACATTTAGCAGTCTTATCCACCAGGCTAAGGATACCACCTTTGGTAAAGCGCATAATTTTTCACAGATCAATAGCTACGAAGATTTTAAACGAAATGTCCCTATCCACGATTATGAAGACCTGCGCCCCTATATAGACAGGGTTGTAAAAGGCGAAGAGAATGTGTTATGGCCGGGCAAGCCAAAGTACCTGGCCAAAACATCGGGCACTACATCGGGTGTAAAATATATCCCGATATCAAAAGAAAGCATGCCCCAGCATATTAAAGCTGCCCGCAATGCCTTGCTTGCCTATATTCATGAAACCGGCAACGCCGATTTTGTTGATGGTAAAATGATATTCCTGCAGGGAAGCCCGGTTTTAGCCGAAAAGAATGGCGTATCAACCGGGAGGCTTTCTGGCATAGTGGCACACCATGTGCCCGCTTACCTTCAAAAAAACAGGCTGCCAAGCTATGAAACCAATTGCATTGAAGATTGGGAGCAAAAGGTTGACGCCATAGTTGACGAAACGTTTAATGAAGATATGCGCCTCATCAGCGGCATACCGCCATGGTGCCAGATGTATTTTGACAGGCTTTCGGCAAAGTCTGGTGGCAAAAAGGTGAAAGATATTTTCCCTAACTTCAAATTGTACGTGCATGGCGGCGTAAACTACGAACCTTACCGCGCCCGGATGGAGGAAAGTATTGGTTTTAAAATTGATTCTATCGAAACTTATCCGGCATCAGAGGGCTTTATCGCTTTCCAGGATTCACAAAAGGAGAACGGACTGCTTTTATTAGTTGACTCGGGCATATTTTACGAGTTTATTCCTTCAGAAGAGTACTTTAACGAGCATCCAACCCGCATCAATATCAAAGATGTGGAACTGGAGAAAAATTATGCGCTCATTATGAATACCAGCGCCGGCTTATGGGGTTATAGCTTAGGGGATACCATTAAATTCATATCTAAAAACCCTTATAAAATCATTGTAACCGGCCGTATTAAACACTATATATCGGCCTTTGGCGAACATGTTATTGGCGAAGAAGTAGAACATGCATTAATGAGCGTAGCAAAGGCCGAGGGTGTTGATGTAATTGAATTTACCGTAGCGCCACAGGTTAACCCGCCGGCCGGGCAACTCCCTTACCACGAGTGGTTTGTTGAGTTTGGAACACCGCCCGCCGATCTTCAGGTCTTTGCCATAAAAGTGGATAAAGCCCTGCAAAAGAAAAATATTTACTATTTTGACCTGATTGAAGGTAACATTTTGCAACCTTTGATCATCCAAGGCCTGAAAAAAGACGCGTTCATAAATTTTATGCGATCGGAAGGAAAACTGGGAGGGCAAAATAAGGTGCCAAGGCTATCAAATGACAGGAAGATAGCAGATGGCTTAAAAGCGTATATTAAGCCCCTCTAAATCTCCCCTAAAGGGGAGACTTGAAAAAGGCAAACAGGCATAACAGAAGCGTATTATAATTATATTCGCAAATCAAAAAAGAGTGTCGTGGTTAATCGTAAAATTTAACGAAACCATGAAAGGGAGATGGCACTAAAAAATAAAGACTGTCATCCTGAGGAACGAAGGATCTATTCACGAACTTTTCTATCGGTCATGCATAGCTGATAGATCCTTCGTTCCTTAGGATGACAGGGAAATTGGATATGTGACGGGTAGTCCGCCGAAGCATAACGTGCAAAGGCCTGTCTGCGCGTGTTTTGACAAGCTTAGGATGACCGGTATTTTTCTTATATAAAGATATTATAATTGAGTAACCAGATAAAAAAAATTGCCATTTTAGGCTCAACAGGCAGCATAGGTACCCAAACACTTGAGGTGATAAAGGGCAACGGTAACCTGTTCAGGGCTTTTTTACTTACAGCGCATTCCAACGCCGGGCTATTAATTAGCCAGGCTATTGAGTTTTTGCCGGCCTACGCCATTATATGCGATACCGGCAAATACCTGCAGGTTAAGGAGGCCCTGGCCCACCTGCCCATCGAGGTACTTGCAGGCCACCAGGCTATTATTGATACCGTTACTCATCCTGATATTGATGTAGTGCTTACAGCGATGGTTGGCTTTGCAGGTTTGGAACCTACTATTGCCGCTATAAAGGCGGGTAAAGATATCGCCCTGGCCAATAAAGAAACTTTAGTTGTTGCCGGCGAAATTGTAACCACTTTGGCCAAACAGCATGGGGTTAATATCCTGCCGGTAGATTCTGAACACTCGGCTATATTCCAGTGCCTCACGGGCGAGGAAAACAACCCTGTAGAAAAACTGATCATTACAGCATCCGGCGGCCCTTTCCGTGGCCGCAGCGTTGATTTTTTGACCGGTGTAAGCCGCGAAGACGCGTTAAAACATCCCAACTGGGTAATGGGCGCCAAAATCACCATTGATTCGGCATCACTCATGAATAAAGGTCTGGAGGTGATAGAAGCAAAATGGCTTTTTAATGTAGATGCAGATCAGATTGATGTGGTGGTTCACCCGCAATCCATCATCCACTCCATGGTGCAATTCAGGGACGGATCAATCAAAGCGCAAATGGGTTTACCGGACATGAAACTGCCTATCCAGTACGCGCTTACCTACCCCAGCCGCATCCAAAACGATTTTAAGCGGTTTGATTTTACAGCCTATCCTAACCTGACTTTTGAAAAACCAGACCTGGAAACTTTTCGTAATCTTGGGTTAGCTTATGCAGCGTTAAAACAAGGTGGTAACATGCCTTGTATTATTAATGCGGCCAACGAGATTGCCGTCGCCGGTTTTTTAACCAACAGCATCGGTTTCCTGGCCATGAGCGATTTGATTGAAGAGTGTATGCAGCAAATCGCCTTCGTATCGCAACCAACCATAACCGATTATTTGAATACCGACAAAGAAACACGCATCTTTGCGCAAAATTTTATACAAAAACTGCCGTTAAAGGCAATAAACTATTAATAGATAAATATAACGAATGAGTATAGTGATCATGGTAGGCCAGCTTGTACTGGGCCTTTCAATTTTAATCATCCTGCACGAACTGGGGCACTTTTTAACGGCCCGGGCTTTCGGGATTAAAGTAGATAAATTTTACCTGTTTTTTGACGCGTGGAATATCAGCCTGTTTAAATTTACGTATAAAGGTGTTGAATATGGCATTGGCTGGTTGCCTTTAGGTGGCTATGTAAAAATTGCCGGTATGATAGATGAATCGATGGATACCGACCAGATGGCCGGTCCGCCGCAACCCTGGGAGTTCCGTTCAAAACCAGCCTGGCAGCGTTTAATTGTAATGCTGGGCGGTGTTACAGTTAACATCATACTGGGCATTCTTATATTTTGGGTCCTGACTATCCGCTTTGGCGAAAGCTATATTCCTAACTCAAGTGCGCAATATGGCATTGTACCAGGCGTGGTAGGCAAAAAAATAGGCTTATTGCCGGGCGATAAAATTACCGCCGTTAATGGTAAAGAAATTGTACGTTTTGACGATTTAACAAGCCCAAAAGTATTGCTCGAAAATACGGTATTTACCGTAGTGCGCGGTGCCCAGACGTTAAGCATTACTGTACCGCATACCATATTAAATGATTTGGCCGATCATGGTATCGAAGAATTTATAAGCCGCGTACCACGTACCAAATTTTCTGTCGATTCCGTTTATGGCAATGCTAAAAAAGCAGGCCTAAAAAAAGGCGATAGCGTAGTGGCAGTAAACGGCCAGCCTGTAGTATTTTTTGACGAGATCCAAAGCCAGCTTGCAGCAAACAAAGGCAAGATGGTTGACCTGAGCGTAAAACGCAACAGCAGCATTTTGCCAATAAAAGCGCAGGTAACCGCCGATGGAACTATTGGTTTCGCACGGCCAAAAAGCGATTTCCCGGAAGTAAAAACCATAAAATACGGTTTCTTTCAATCTTTCCCTATCGGTGCGGCGAGAGCTATCAGCACATTTACTGATAATGCCAAAGGCCTGGGTAAAATATTTAAAGGTGATGTTAAGTTTAACAAAGCCGTAAGCGGCCCTGTTGCTATAGCAAACCTGTTTGGCGGCACTATTGACTGGGTGCATTTTTGGAGCCTGGTGGGCTTTTTATCAATGGTATTAGCGCTGATGAACCTATTGCCTATCCCGGCACTTGACGGTGGTCATGCTGTGTTCCTGATTGTGGAAATGATAAAAGGTAAACCACTGAGCGATAAGTTCCTGGAGCGCGCGCAAATAGTGGGTTTTGTGATACTGGTTACCCTGATGGTATTTGTTTTTGGAAACGATATTGTAAACAAGGTAATGAAAAAATAGGCTGAAAGCTAAAAGCAGAAGGCTTAATGCAAAAGCGCTAAATCAACGGCCCGGAGACAGAATTCTTCAGGCCGTTTTTGATTTGTAGATACCGGGGCCTGTTCAACTATAAATCGATTTTTATCTGTTAGCACAGGGCATAATTTCCGATATTTACCAGCCATGTACACACTTAAATACCAGGAGTTTTCTGAGGCTTTATACCAGGCATTACAGCCTGATCCATTTTATATCAGGTTATTACAATCAATAACCGGCGATAAAGAGAAACGGGAAGCTTTAATAAGCTACCTTGATTATTCGATGTACGAGGCCGAAAAATACGGCCTGCTGTTTATTCCCGGCCAACACAGGTATGGCGCGTCTATATGGAGTAAGCCCTTAAGTGCAGAGACCGAATCGAAAAAAAGCCAGGAAAAGAAGGCCTTTTTGAAAGCCAATTTAGGTGATGTCGTGCTGGATGCCTATGTGCAGATGGTAGATTTTATGTCGGCGCAATTGGAGGGTTTAATTGCACCAGAATCATGGTACCTTTCCATCGTCGGCATCAAACCGGAATTCCAGGGTAAAGGTTTAGGTGTCGGCCTAATCACTGATGTATTGGCAGAAACCGACAAATTGGGTTTGCCCACCTACCTGGAAACTTTTACGCCCAGGAACATATCATTTTATAACAGGCTGGGATATAAAGAAAGCGCATCCTTTTTAGAGCCGGTAACCAATGCCACTTATTGGGTAATGCTGCGGGAACCTCGTGGTTAAAAAGCATGGCAAACTATTTAGAAGAACCAGCCCCCTTTAGGTACCTGAGTTGGACAAAAACCGGCACAAATATTGGATGAGACAACATTAACGCAATCAATTTAGTGTTAACTATGTTTATATACAATTAATTTATTATCAAATACTTATAAAAAATATATCTAAAATATGTTAAGTTATGTTAACCCACTTTAGATGTGTGACCCGTCCTGAAATAACTATACAGATTTGTGAGTTAATCCTGTAAACACTATACAGGTTCTTTTTTTAAAGATAAAGTTAAATAACTTGTTGTTTGTTTGTTGTGTTGGAATGTGGGAAACTCCTTCAGTTTTCCATATTTCAACACGTTTTTCTTTTTTTGCTTCTTTTTTTCTTTTTGCTGAACCTCCTCTTTTTGTTGATAACTCATCTGTCAGGCGGGTATGGCCAGCGGCTTTTCCTTCTCCCATTTGCCCGGGTATTCCTTCCAGCGTTTTTTCAGTACATCACCTTGTTCATGCGCCTGGCAAGGCGTCAGGTAGTCACAGCTTCCATGGGGCCTCAATTCGTTGTATGCCTTAATACTGCTATCGATCTTTTTATAAGTCTGCTCAAAGTTAACCGGGCTGATGTACAGGTCGAACTCCCCCTTGATGATGCCATTCATTCGTTCGGCCAGTGCATTCTCATACGGGTCACCCCGTTCAGTCATACTGATGGAAATAGTTTCGTTCCCAAGCAATTCCACATAATCCTTAGAGCAGTATTGGGACCCTCTGTCAGAGTGATGGGTAAGGGTTTGCCCGCTGTAACTGCGGACATCCAGGGCCATCTGTAAGGCCGCTATAGGCCCCAGCGCCAGCATATCCAGGCGGAAACAATAACCCATGATCTTACGTGAAAATGCATCTGTTATCAGTGACAGGTAGCCCCATTGGTTTTGCACCCGAATGTAAGTTATATCGCTTACCCAAAGTTCCTCCGGCCGTATAATATGCATTTCCTTTACCAGGTTGGCGTACTTATGCATCCAGTGCCGGGAATCGGTGGTGATTGCTTTTCGTTTACGCTGCCTGATCAGCAGCTTATGAGCGTCAAGCAAGTCAAACAGGTAGTCCCTGCCGATTTCTATATGATGAGAAGCCAGTTGCGGCTTAAGCAGATAAAGCATCTTTCTTGTCCCTAACCGGGGTAAAGGCTTCCTTATTTCATGAACAAGCTGCAGGATAATTTCCTCTTTGATAGAGTCATCCTGGTTTCTCCATAAGTGATCATAGTGCGCATGGCGGGTTTTGCCAAACAGTCCGCATAGAAACGCCCAGCTTAAATGCGCGTAATCCTGCTTCATTATCATGACTGCCTGGCCCCAGCTTTTTTTCTGATCTTGATCTTAAACTGATCCTCTGCTACATCAATAAGGGTATTTAAGGCACTGATCTTTAGCTGTGCATATTCCAAAGCCTTTTTTAAAGCTTCCGTTTCCGGGTCCGGCACACCAGACTGCCCTTCAGCTTTATCCTTCATCTCAAACTTTTCATGAACCGCAAGTTCGGCATTTTCTTTCAACGAGGCCTTAAGCCATTTATTTAACGTTTCTCCACTTAGTCCGTATGACTTCCTCGCTGCATAAGGTTTCAGAATGCCTTGCTCAACCTGGCGGACGACGGATCTTTTTTCTATGTCGCTTAAATGATATCCCCGCTGTTTTTCCTGGTACTCTTTCGAGCCGCGGTCGCGCATCCATTTACTCAGAGATGCCCGCGACATGCCATACTGATAGGCTATCACGCTCCGCGGAGTCCCTGATTCTATCAATTTTATGATCTCATTCCGTAGGCTGCTTTCAAAGTGACATCGCTTAGTAAGGCGAATCTGACTCGCTTTTTGTTCCGATTCTTCTTTCATACACTTTCTTTTAGTGTATAGTTATTTCAGGACGAGTCAGTGTGACCCCTGTTAAAAAAGCCCCCGTCATTACAACGGGAGCTTGGTTATATATAGAAATTAGGGAAAGTTCCTTGTTTTACAACCTGCCGGTATCTCCGCTTTCCACGCGTTTGCGATAAGTCCAGTAAAACACAATGGGGAATACAAACAGGTTAAAAATGGTATTGGTAATTAAGCCGCCAATTACCACAATGGCCAATGGTTTTGAAGCCTCGGAACCGATACCTGCGGACAATGCAGCCGGCAACAAACCAATAGCGGCCATCATAGCCGTCATGATAACCGGGCGCATCCTATCGGCTACACCGTTTTTCAAAGCCTCGGTAAAATCGGTAAATTGATGATGCCGCAGCTCCTTAATGTTCGATTTAAATTTCGAGATCAGGATAACGCCATTCTGCACGCAGATACCAAATAAAGCTATAAACCCTATCCCTGCAGATATATTAAAGTTAACCCCGGTAATCAACAAAGCCAGGATGCCACCCATGATAGCAAAAGGCACGTTGTTTAATACCAGCAGCGAATCCCTGAAGTTGCCGAAAAGGATAAACAGGATAAAGAAGATAATAAGCAAGCTTACCGGCACCGCCTGCGACAGCCTTTGCGTAGCACGCTGCTGGTTTTCAAAGTCGCCGGCCCATTCCAGGCGGTAATCTTTAGGCAGTTTTATTTGCGCGTTAACTTTGGCCTGTGCTTCGGCAATGGTGCTGCCCATATCCCTGCCGCGGATAGAGAACTTGATAGCGCCGTACCGACTGTTTTTATCCCGGTATATCATACTGATGCCCGTTATTTTGCCAATATCCGCTATCTCCCTTAGCGGAACTTTACCACCATTCAAAGTAGGCACACGCAAATCGCCTATGGCCGTTGCATTGTTCCTAAAATCTTCCGGGTAACGGATCCTTAGGTCAAACTTCTTTTCACCTTCATAAATCTGTGTAGCAGCGCGGCCGCCTATTGCAGTTTCAATAACCGCGTTGGCATCGGCAGCTGTGACACCGTATTGGGCCATTTTATCCTGGTTAAGGTTTATCTGTAACTCGGGCTGGCCCATGTTGCGTAAAATGCCCAAATCTTCAATACCGCGTACACCTTTCAGGATTTTGTAAATCTGTTCTTCCCTGCTTTCGATATAAGGGTAGTTATCTCCAAACATTTTCACCACGATCGATCCCTTTACCCCCGATACTGCTTCTTCCACGTTATCTGATATAGGTTGTGAGAAGTTGAGGTCGACACCGGGATAAAACTTTAGTTTATCCTGCATTCTGGCAATTAATTCCTCTTTGGTTTCTTTACGTTTCCATTCGTCCTGCGGATAAATATCAACATGGAATTCTATGTTATAAAAGCCGGTAGCATCGGTACCATCATTTGGCCTGCCGGTTTGCGATATCACCTGCTTAACCTCGTCAAAACTCAGGAAAATCCGGCGCATCTCGTTTGATAGCTTAACTGATTCTTCCAGCGAGGTACTTAACGGGCCGGTTGCCCGCACATATATCGATCCTTCGTTTAATTCCGGTAAAAACTCGGTACCTAATAATGTAAAACAACCTAAACTAATAACCAAAGCAGCAACTGCTATCGGGAATACTATTTTGCGTCGTTTAAAACACAGGTTATAAAAGCGAAGTGCATTTTTGGTGATAAACTCAACAAATACGTTATGACGTTCCTTTACATTTTTACGTAACAGGATGCTGCTCAGCGCGGGCACCAGTGTAAAAGTTAACAACAAGGCACCCAAAAGCGCAAAACTCAATGTCCAGGCCAGGGGCGAAAACATTTTTCCTTCTACCTTTTGAAAGCTGAAGATGGGTAATAAACCGGTGATGATAATAGCTTTGGCAAAAAAGATGCCCTTACCGTTTACCAAGCTGGCCTGGCGGATTAAGCCAAGCTTGCTGAGCTTGTTAAAATTCTCCATCCCCATTTCTTTGGCCTTATGGTCAAGCAGTACAAAAATCCCCTCCACCATTACAACGGCCCCATCTATAATGATACCAAAGTCGATAGCGCCCATCGAGAGTAGATTGGCGGACATGCCTTTCAACTTTAGGCACATAAAGGCAAACAACAGCGCCAGCGGGATGATAATGGCTACAATTATCGTAGTGCGCCAGTCGGCCATAAACAGTAATACAATCACCGTTACAAATATGATTCCTTCGGCCATGTTATGCAGCACAGTATGCGTTGCAAAATCAACCAGGTTTTCGCGGTCGTAAAAGGTATTGATCTTAACGTCCTCAGGCAGTATAGTACCGTTCAGTTCTTTGATCTTATCTTTAAGGCCTGCAATAACTACACTCGGGTTTTCGCCTTTGCGCATAACCACTATACCCTCTACCACATCCGGGTCAACATCGCGGCCTACCTGACCCAATCTCGGTAATGATGCTTCGGTTACCTCGGCAATAGTCTTTACATAAATAGGCGTACCTTTTACGTTATTAACAACAATGTTCTTTATCTCGCTGATGTTGTTGAGCAAGCCAATACCGCGTACCACGTAAGCCTGCCCGCTTTGCTGTATCACATCGCCGCCTACGTTTACGTTACTTTTGGATACTGCATCAAATAACTGCAAGGGGGTAATATCGTATTGAACCGCCTTTTCGGGGTTTATAGTAATCTGGTAGGTTTTCACCTCGCCGCCAAAACTGTTTACATCGGCTACGCCCGGCACCGCCCTTATCTCGCGGCTTACCACCCAATCCTGTATGGTTTTCAATTCGCGTACCGACCGCTTATTACTGGTTAAGGTGTAACGGTAAATTTCGCCTGTCGGCCCGTAGGGAGGTTCAATTTCGGGGGTAATACCATCTGGCAAATTGGCCTCATCAAGGTGGTTGTTGATCTGTAAACGAGCAAACGCATAGTCTACATCATCATCAAATGTAATTTTTACTACCGACAGGCCAAACAGGGACGACGAGCGCACACTGGTCTTTTTCTCGGCCGGGTTCATGGCCAGTTCTATGGGGCGGGTTACAAATTTTTCAACCTCCTCGGCGCTGCGGCCGGGCCACTGTGTTATAATAGTTACCGATGTGTTGGTTACATCCGGAAAGGCATCTATAGCTATGGTTTTAAAACTGATATAGCCCGCCACCGCCATAAGCAGGGTAACAAAAAATATAAAAATCTTATTTTTAAGTGCAAAAGACAGCACTCCTTTTATGAACTTGTTCATCTGTTCGTTTTATAAAATGATCGTGAACTGTTAGTCCTTTAATGACTCGTACAGGTAAACCTGCCTTGAAGCAACCACGCGCTGTCCGGGCCTTAGCCCTTTGCTGATGTAGGCCACATCTTCTACCCGCTTGGCTATTTCAACCGGCTGGATATGTACTTTAGCCGGCCCATCTACAACAACCACGTAGTTTTTATTATTATCAAACACAATAGCATCTGTTTTAATGGCCGGCAGGTTCATGCCCGATTTGGCCTGGATTTTTACATTAGTAAACATACCCGGCTTAAGCATATTATCCGGATTGCTTATCATCACCCTGGCACGCATTACTTTATTATCCGGATCGAGCACGTCAAAAAGCTTATCAATTTTGCCGGTAAATACTTTATCCGGATAGGCCAACGTAGTTATTTGTACTGCATCGCCAACTTTTACACTGGCAATGTCTGATTCATACATGTTGATGAGCACAAATACCGACGACAAATCGGCTATGGTAAACAGGTTCTGGTTATTATCCGCACGTACCTGCATATCATCCGTTACATTTTTCTCGATAATGTAACCGTTTAGCGGCGCCTGGATTTCATACCCTTTGCCGTTGCTTTTATTGATAGACATGATAGAACCGGCACGGTTGTTTTCGGCAGTAGCCTTTTGATAATCTGATTTTGCCTGCTCCAGGTCTTTCTCGGACGACAGGCCGCTTTTATAAAGATCCTGCGTGGTTTCCAGCTGGCGTTTGGCATTTCGCAGGTCGGCCTGTGCCGAAATCAAGTCGCGGCTGAAGCCGGCAATCTCGGCACTTTTCATGGTAGTAAGCACCTGGCCTTTTTTAACCACATCGCCCAGCTGCACATGAACCGATTGCGCTATACCGCTCACCATCGGAAAAATTTTTACCATTTTGCTTTCATCCGGCGCAATGCTGCCGGTAAGCGTTATTTCCGACAGCGCGTTCTCCGCCTTTACGGTGTCAATAACCAGACTACGCAATAACGTATCAGTTACCTCAAAGCGGGTATCTTTCGCAGCTTCGTCCGGATGATGCGAACAGGCCGAGATAGATAAAATCAATGCCGGAAGAATACTAAAAACAACTATTTTATATGGGCGATACATGATCTGTGTGTTATTATTGATTAAAGAATGGTGTGCCGGTTGCAAAATTCAATTGCTCTAACGAAGTGATGCGGTTGAGTTGCAGATTATTTAACTGCAGCGTATTGGTTTTATACGAATCATAAAAATCAAGAAACTCCAACAGGCCTATGTTATGTTTCTGGTAGTTTTTAAACACTTCCTGTATCAGGTGGTTAAAATCCTGCTTAAACTTGGGATCGAAGCTATTGTACAGGTTTTCAAGGCGTAACGCGCCCTTATAGTTATTGGCCAGTTCACTTTCCAGCTGGTCCTGCTGGCTTTGCAGCTGCACCTTACTGGCATCAACCGCAATACGGGCCTGTTTTATGCCGCCCTGGTTGCGGTTAAAAAATGGCAGCGAAAACGCTATGCCCGCGCTTGAATAATCCCGGATATAACTACCCTGCTTGTCATAGGCCAATGAAAGAGTAACATCAGGTATGGCCGTGGCCTTTTGCAGTTTCAGGTTAATGTTGTTATAATCAACAACCGAGCGGGCAACTTTAAGATCGTAACGGTTGGCATTGGCAGAATCTACAAGACGTTGATAAGGTACATCTGACACCATATTTTTTCCTTCCAGGTTAATGTCAACCTGGGGCAACACGAAGCTCGACGGTTTGGCGCGGATCATCAATTTCAACTCGCTTTGGGTGTCATCAATGCTATCCATCAAGTCATTTAGTTCTGATTGCAGTGAGTATAACTGCGACTGGATGCGCAGCACTTCTTTTTGGGAGATATTGCCTTTAGTATATTGTTCCTGGAAAGCCTTAAGCGTTTTCGCCAGCGAATTAATCTCTTCCTGGTAAACCTGTGCCGACTGCTCCTGGAAATAGATCTTATAAAAGTCGTTCCTGAGCGTATACCTTAGCGTTCGTAACAGATCAAAAAGCTGGTACTGAGCCTGCTGTGCACTTATCTGCGCCAGCTGGATATTTTTATTGCGCTTGCCCGCGGTTTGGATAAGCTGCGATAGCTGGGCCGAATATTCGCCGCCATCATGGCTGGTATCAAAAAAGCGTTTGGTTTGCGGGTTGTATAAAACGTTGGCAAAACTAAAATCGGGGTTATTGAACAACCGTGCAGTAATTACTTGCGCCTGCGCCTGGTCAACATTATAGTGCTGAATAATGAGGTCGAGATTGTTTTTTAAGAATTGATCTTCTGTCTCTTTCAATGACATCCTGAGGGTATCGCCGCCGGAGGGTTGCCCGTAAACCGGGCCCCCGACAGCTATACACCATAGTAATAGTTGAATTGAAAAAAGAACGATAACAAATTTTCGGTGCATAGTTTATTTGTTTGGCGCAAAACTATACCACCCAAATTAGACCAGCATTAAAGCGGGATTAGAAAGAGATTAGAAAATTGGCACAAAACTAATGGTAAAAGTTGTGCCTTGCCCAACTACCGATTGTATATTGATGGTGCCATTAAATAACTGGATAATTTTAAAAGCTACGTACAGCCCTACCCCATTGCCGTCAAATACACGCCCGTTTGCGCTGCGGTAAAAGGGGGTAAATATTTTTTCCTGGTCTTCGGCAGGAATACCAACGCCCTTATCAATAATTGTAATTACTATGGATTGATCATCGGCATTTAAACGGCAGGTAACGGGTTGATTATGCGAGAATTTAAACGCATTACCAATAATATTATTGAAGGCTATTTTAAGCAAAGTGGGGTTAGCGTTAATAAATAGCGCCTGTTGGTCGTCGGGCAAATGATCAATTTGTACCTGTAGTTGCGGGTGCCCGGCCGACATAGCCCAATGATGCTGCAACTCCCATATTTGTTCATCAATCTGGATAGGTTCCAGCTTTGCGCGGGTATATTCCATATCCGTTTGCGCCAGTTCCATTAAGCTGCTAATGGTATCACTAAGTCGCCCGGCATCATTTAATACCGAATTCAACAGTCGTTCATAATCTACGATACTGCGTTGCTTGTTCAGGGCAACCTCTACTTCGCCAATAATACTTGTAACCGGGGTGCGCAACTCGTGCGATGCATTGGCTACAAAAGTTTGCTGTAACTCAAACGAGTTTTGAAGGTGACTAAGCAGGCGGTTAAAATTAAGGGCCAGGGCACTTATTTCGTCCTTACCTTTTCCTTCGTCAACCCTTACATGTAAACTGCTGGCATTAATTTGCTTCATTTGTTTGATAAGGCCATCAATGGGCATCAGCGATCGCTTTGCAAACCACCTGCCTATGAAAAACAAAACGCTGTTCACCACTATCAAAATGATAATCATAATACGGATAATTCCCGATAGGCGCACCTTTGCCTGCTGATCATACGCGGAAGCCAGGATCACGAAATTCCCTTGGTTATCATGATAGTAAATACCTATTGTTTGGCGTTCGCCTTCCCTAAAGCTGATGTACTTTTTTGCGCGGACTTCTTCAATGGTGTTAAAGCTCCAGTATTGCTCTTTATCTTTTATAAACGAGGCTATGTTGTTGGCATTGTAAACCCTTATTACCTCGTTGGGCAATTGTTCCAGCATACGTTCGCGAACGTGGTTTAATGAATCGGATGATATTTCGTCGGCTTCGAGGTATAGCTGTGCGGCCACCTTTGCCCTATCTTTTAAATGCCCGTAAAAATCCGTTCTGAAAAAGTTGGCAAAAGCCAGGTACATACTCGCCATAATAATTAGCAGCATGGCAGAACTAAGGAGTGTAAAATTTAAGGCAAGCCTGTTTTTTATTTTCATACAGCCTTATTTCTCCTTTAAAATATACCCCATACCTATAACTGTATGAATAAGTTTTGACTGCGCGCCCTTTTCTATTTTTTTACGCAGGTAGTTTACATACACGTCAATAAAATTGGTGCCAGTGTCAAACTGGATATCCCAAACCTTTTCGGCAATATAATCTCTTGATAATGTTTTGTTGGGGTTGCGCAAAAACAATTCCAGTAAATAGTATTCTTTTGTGGTCAGAGTAATTTCGGTACCAGCGCGCTCGGCAGTTTTGGTAAAGGTGTTTAGTTTCAGGTCGCTAAAGGTTAATAAACCTTCTTCCTGGGGCATTTCCTGCCGTGAACGCCTTAGCAAAGCATTCATCCGCGCCAAAAGCTCGTTAAAATGAAAGGGCTTTACCAGGTAATCATCAGCGCCCGCCTGCAGGCCGTTTACCTTATCGTCTACCCTATCCAGCGCGGTAAGCATTAATATGGGCAGCTGCTTATTATCCCTGCGGATGCGACGGCAAAGATCTATGCCATTAATATCAGGTAGCATCAAATCAAGGATTATTAGATCAAAAGTATGCCCGGCCAACAGGTCAATCGCGCTAAAGCCGTCAATGGCGTGTGTTACCTCATAATCATGTTCCTGCAATCCCTTTGAAATAAAGGCGGCTACTTTTTCTTCGTCTTCAATAAGGCAAATACGGTTCATCCTAAAGGGGTAATTAATTGGTTACAAATTAAAGGAATAATATGACATGTATAATCAACAGGCCCGTTTCCCCGCAATTAAATAGCTAATAATACAATTATCCCGGCTTATATTTGCACCGATGAAACCGACAAAAAACTTTATTAAACTAATGGCCGTCCCGTTGTTATTGACAACGTTTTTTAATTGTACATCAATTGCCCAAACTACCGATACAACAATAACCCTGCATATCAATTTGAATAATACCGCCCAGGTAATTGAAAACATAGGCGCATCGGGTTGCTGGTTTTCTGAAGGGATAGGCAAATACTGGCCCGCCGAAAAAAAGGAAGCCATCGCTCGTTTATTATTCAGTAAGCAAAAAGACAAGTTGGGAAACCCATTGGGAATTGGCTTATCGGCCTGGCGTTTTAACATTGGCGCCGGAACTGCAGAACAAGGCGATAGCAGCGGAATTAAAGATTTCAGGAGGCGATCTGAATGCTTTTTAAGCCCAAATGGCGATTATGACTGGAACAAGCAGGCCGGCTATCAATTCTTTTTAAAAAAGGCACATGATTATGGCGTAGAAACACTCATAGCCTTTTCAAACAGCCCGCCGGTGCAATTTACACGTAACGGGCTTGGTTATAAAACAGAAAAAGACTTTACCAGTAACCTGAAGGCCGATGCCTATGGCGCCTATGTTAATTTTTTGGCTAAAGTGATTAGCCATTTTGATAGTGAAGGTGTTCATTTCAGCTATATCAGCCCGGTTAATGAGCCTCAGTGGGATTGGTCGCGCCCGTATATGCAGGGCGACCAGGAGGGCACGGCATGGAAAAACGACGAAATATACCATGTGGTTAATGAACTTAACGGTGTTTTAAATAAAGAGAAATTAAACACTAAAATTTTGATAAGCGAAGCGGGCATGCTCAATTACCTGTATTCGGGTAGTGGTAATTCAACAAACCAAATTCAGCGTTTTTTTGGCACAAATAGTTCATTATCTGTTAAGGCATTAAACCATGTACCGCCAACAATTGCCGGCCACAGTTACTTTACCGAAACTACCGACAGCGCAATGGTAGCTACCCGGAGCCAACTGGCCGATACCGCTAAAAAATATGGCGTCAACTTCTGGCAATCGGAATACAGCATGCTGGCCGATGGTTTTAAAGAAGGCTCAAATGGTGACCGGAGCGCGATAGATTGCGCATTGTTTTTGGCAAAAGTTATTCACTCCGATTTAACAGACGGTAATGCTACCGCCTGGCAATTTTGGAATGCCTATGAACCAGGCAGCGCCGATTTTAATACCCGGTATTACCTCATCGCTTTAAACCCCAAACCCGATTTTAAAGATGGCGAATTTACGGTAACCAAAAACCTGTGGGCCCTTGGCCATTACAGTTTATTTGTGCGTCCCGGCATGGTACGTGTACTTACCGGTACAGCGCCTGCCACACAAAGTAAAATCCTGGTTTCGGCATGGAAAGATGTGAATAATAAACTGGTTATAGTAGCTGTTAACCGTGGCACGGCCGATACAAAGGTAAAACTCGATTTAAAAAACATCACCAAAAAATACAAAACGCTTAGCACCTATTTAACCAATGGTGATAAGGACGTAAATATGCGGGCTTCTCAAAGTAAGTATACTAACAGCGTTTTACTCCCGGCACGGTCAATATCAACATTTGTACTGGATTGATTGAAGCGTTAACCACCCGTAAACGGATGAATGAGTGCTACCGGCGCTTTTGGCCTTGATATTAAATCAATATTGCGATATTGTTAAAACTTTTGGAGGTGTTCATTGTCCCCTATTTGAACATTCTTTTTCAAATTAGCACAAAATGGCCCTCAATAGCGATAAATATACCGGTAAAACAACTCAAAAAGAACTCACCTATATTCAAAAAGTATGGCAAACCGTTGCCGTAGTAGCCCTGTTGGTAGTAGTAATACTGATTGCCCGGGTTGCTTTTAATGTATTATTAATGGTACTTGCGGGTGTACTCATCTCCGTATACTTTCACGGCCTTGGCGACATGATCCAGCGGAAAACCCTATGGCGCCGCCGCATCTGCATGATTATTTCTATCGGTGGCACGTTTGTGTTGCTTGGGGTACTGTTTTGGTTTATGGGGTCTAAAATATCAAACCAGGTAGCAATATTAAGCGATACGCTTCCGCATACAATCAGTAATGCCAAACTAAAACTGGCCGAAACCCCTATCGGAAGAAAAATCCTGGAATACCTGGCTGATGATAACTCAGATGCCTTAATGACTACTGCCAAATCCTTCTTTAATACCAGCTTCGGTGTGCTGGGCGATATTTATATCATCCTGTTCCTGGCTATATTTTTTACCAGCAATCCTAACCTGTATAAAGACGGCATGATAAAATTAGTGCCCGAAAGCCGCAAACCGCTCGCCCACCAGGTGATAGACAGGATTAGTTTCGCCCTAAAAGGATGGCTAAAAGGAATGATGTTATCGATGGTGCTGGTATTTATTTTACTTTCTATCGGGTTAGGCGTCATGAGCATACCCGTAGCTTTGGTACTTGCCCTGCTTACCGGGCTGCTCAAGCTTATCCCCAACTTTGGATCGTTGGCAGCCATGATTCCCGGCGTATTGCTGGCTTTAACCATCAGCACAAATACCGCTATAGTTGTGGCTTTAATGTATATGGTTACTCAAACTATAGTAAGTAACATAGTAACTCCTATAATTCAAAATAAAATGATAAACCTGCCGCCAGCATTAACCATACTGGCGCAGGTATTAATGGGCACATTATCCGGTGTTTTGGGTGTTATACTTGCAGTACCCTTGTTAGCTATCGTAATGATTTTGGTTGATGAGCTGTATGTTAAAAAGATAGCTGATCTGGATATTGTAATTGTGCCTGAAAGAGGCCAACCCTAAACACAAAAAATGCGCTCCGGATCTCATCCCGAAGCGCATATTACTAATCAACTAAATCCAAATTTCTCAAGTTTGGAAGTTTTTTATCGGCATTGCTGTAGTCAAACCTAAAATAAGATTACTATACTGCTGGGGTGCCTCCCTGCTATTCTTTAAAAACACGCGCCAAATATATAATATTTTGATATTCAGAAATTTGCAAAACATGCAGTTATTTTAGCCCTGCGGAAACGTTACAGTACGCGTGCGTTTCTATAGCTTAAATTTGGGGGTCGACCAAAATACAATCGAAGCGCAAACCAATTGAGGAAGTTCGATTTAATTTTAAAAGAAAGCGATCTGGTGTTATAAGATATAGTGGGGCAAATAATCATATATTTATCGCATAGTAAAAATTAGCCATACAGATTATCTTTTCACCGTTCTTATAAATGTTATAATGAAAATAAAGTTTTTTTGCCCGCGCTGGGGTTCTGAACAATTGCCCTGGGACGAATTTTGTTTTAAAGTAAAGGAAGCCGGTTACCAGGGCGTTGAAGCATCTGTACCTTTTGATGAACACGAAAAAGACATCATTTTAAATGCGCTTAAAAAGCATAACCTGTTATTGATTGGCCAATATTACCAGTCGTTTGAAGAAGATTTTGAGGCGCATAAAATCAGCTTCCGTAAGCATCTGGAAAATTTAGTAAAGGCACGGCCGGTTTTAATTGACTCGCAAACAGGAAAGGATTATTTCACAAACGAGCAAAATAAAGCGCTTTTTGCCATAGCCAACGAGATTGCTGTGAAAAGCAGAATTACCATTGCCCATGAAACACACCGAAATAAAGCTCTGTTCGCCGCTCATATTGCTAAGCAATTGCTTACAGATAACCCCGATGTTTTAATAACCGCAGATTTTTCGCACTGGTGTAATGTATCTGAAAGCTTACTGGAACAGCAACCAGAAGCGGTTAAAATAGCCATCAGCCGGACTGTTCATATTCACGCACGCGTTGGCCATGCCCAATCTGCACAGGTTTCTGATCCAAATGCCCCCGAATGGCAACCAGAGCTGGAAGCACATTTGCAGTGGTGGGATGCCATAGTAAAATCGCGCCTGCAAAACGGCGCCGGGTTATTAACCATTACACCCGAGTTTGGCCCTTCCCCTTACATGCCTGTACTGCCTTATACAAAAATGCCGGTATCAAACCAATGGGACATTAACCTTGGCATGATGCAATTACTTAAGAAACGCTACCAGGAGCCCTAAGTCTGGGGTTTTAAGTCTGATTCGTCATTTTAGACTTAGAACTTAAGGCTTGGGACTTAAGACTTAAAACACGAAGAGCCTGTCGCGTTAAACAACAGGCCCCCATGCGTACTTGTTTACTTTATATAGATCTTAGTTAAGATTAAGATTGATACGGCTGTTGCCCCTTACCTCAAACGATGAACCGCCGCCATTCAATTTGCCTTCTATTCTTTCTTTTTCTTTAGTACCGCTAAAGTTTGATGTAAAGTTGGCTTCTACCTTATCAGCACGCATATCAAGGTCAAGGGCCGACTTGGATGGCACCGAAATATCGATGTGACCCGAACTTACATCGATTTTAACGTATTTGCCTACACTGCTAAATTGCGCATGAAAGCTGCCACCACTGGTTGAGGCATCTAACGCACAAGCCAGCCCGTTAAGGTTGATGCTGCCACCGGATGTACCTGTTTTTAACTCGCCTGCGATATTGTTGGCGCTGATGCTGCCACCGCTGGTGTTGGCATCAATAGTTCCCTTTAAATCGGTAAGATGTAATGAGCCACCCGAGGTTTCGAGGTGAATTTTTCCATTGCAGTTACTTGCCTCAATACTACCGCCGCTTGTTTCCAAATCAATGCTTGATCCCGAATTGCTTACATGAATGCTGCCGCCTGATGTTTGGCCTTTAATCATCCCTGTTAATTTATCAACATGCAAACTGCCGCCGCTTGTTTCAAATTTTTCGGTACCATCCAAATTATCCAGGTGTATGCTGCCACCGCTGGTATTCAGGCTGGTGTTAACATTTTTAGGTACAAATACTTTAAAACCGATACTTAGCGAGTTTCTCCAATTAGAGAAATTGTGCTTGTTTTTGGCTGTGGCATGAACTTCGCCGCCACTAACGGTAACGCTTAGTTCGTAGTTTTGCAGGCGTTTCTCTATTTCTTCTTTTGATATATTGCCGATGCTATTGTTTCCCTGGATATAAACTTCAACGCGCGGCGACTCGCCGGCGGCACCGCTTACGGTAATACTTCCGCCAGATGTGTTCACAAATACATCTTTAACAGCTCCGGAAATGGGTTTGGTCATGTATGGGGTTTTGGAGTCCTGCGCAAAAACAACACAGCTTTGGCAGGCAACAAAAAATAGCAGTAAGTGCTTTTTCATAATGTTTTAGTTTGGTTTATTAATAAGACAACAGCAGGAAGAAATACGTTGCATGTGGGGGAAAATAAATCCTAAACACTAAAAGGAATTACCAAACATTATACTATCAAATCTTAATATCAGACTTTTCACCAATGAACTAATGAACCAATGAACTATTCACTATTCACTCCTCAAACTATCCACCGGATTTGCCAGCGCAGCCTTAATTGCATGGTAGCTGACAGTGATAATGGCCGTTAATACAGCAATGCCGCCTGCGGCAGTAAATACCCACCAGGGTATGGTGATACGGCTGGCAAAATTCTGCAGCCAGTTGTGCATTGCCCACCAGGCTACCGGCGAAGCTATAATAACAGACAAAAGCACCAGTTTTAAAAAATCCAAAGAAAGCAGTGTACTTATTTTTGACAAGCTGGCACCTAATATTTTGCGGATGCCAATCTCTTTGGTGCGCTGTTCAATAGTGAACGCCGCAAGCCCAAACAAGCCCATGGTGGCCAATATCACAGTAATGTAAGTGAATAAACTAAAAATCGCGGCTAATCTGTCCTCGGCCTTGTATTGCAGGTTAAAGGCATCGTCCATGAAAGTGTATTCAAACGGGGTATCCTGATCATACTTTTTATAGATGCCCTGCATTTTGGCCAGCAAGGTTGGCAAATTGGTATGGGGATTTATTTTTACGAAAAGGCTGCATCCGGTCTTTTTCCAAAAGGATGAGGTATCGGGAAGTGTAATTAAAGCAAAGGGCCTTAACTCATCTGCCATTGAGCTAAAGTTGAAATTTTTAAGTACACCCATAACCTGGAGATTGTTATTGCCATCACTAATGAAACTGCCTACCGGGTTTGCGGGTAAATGCAGCTTCCCTATAGCCAGTTCGTTAATAACCACTTTATTGCGGCCGGTAATTTCGGTATTTGGCGCAGGCGGATATTTCCATTTTAAGCCAAGAACAGGGATAAAGTTATTATCGGCAACTAAATTGGCTATAGGTATACTTTTCTCTTCTTTGGTTTTGCCGACAGCAAAAAACATATCATAACCCTTGTACATGGCATAATGCGATGTGGCTATCTCCCCGATACCTGCCAAATCACTAATGTCTTTTTTAAATGCCTGGTAGTTTTTTACCAGACCGGTACCTACAGGCAGCATTACGATATTATCGCGGTTAACTCCTGTATCTGCGTGCCTGAAATAATAGAGCTGCCGGTCGATAACAATTCCGCATATAATCAGCCCCACAGATATGGCAAACTGCAGGGTAGTAAATACTTTACGTACCATTGCGCCGCCCGCCTGCGTGCTCATTTTGCCCTTTAGGGTAACTACAGGTTTAAAAGCCGATAAAACTAACGAAGGGTAGCTGCCTGCTATTAACACCGTAAGCACCAGCAAAGCTAACAGCAAGCCTAAAACTACCGGGCTATATAAAAACGAGCTATCTATCTTTAACTGCAACACATTTAAAAACCAGGGCTTGCAAAGATAACACAGGCAATAACTCAGCACGAATGAAATGCCCGCAAACAAGGCAGACTCTACATAAAACTGCATAGCAATACTAATACGGCTTGCCCCAGACACCTTGCGCACCCCCACTTCCTTGGCCCTTAACGTAGCCCTCGCAGTAGAAAGGCTCATGTAATTAACCAATGCCAGCAGTAATATCAACACAGCCACCAACGGAAAAATCTTTAAATACCTGGTGTTAGATGAATCACCAAAGTTCATGTGCAGGTGGGTATCAGTTATTGGCGATAAAGTATAAATCATCTCGCCCAGGCTTTTGTCTTTTTTGGCCATTGCCTGCAGGTTACGCCTCAACGCGGCAGTGTCCGAAGCATGTTTTAAAAGCAAATTCAACCCAAATGAGCCAAAACTTATCTCTTGCGAACCTGTATACATTGATGCTTCTTTCATTGAAAGCAAACTTGTGTTAGACGCTACAAAGTTGAAGTCGATAGATGAATTTGACGGGGCATTTTCGGCTACCCCGGTAATGTGGTAAGTATAGGCACTATCTGTTTTTATAATAAGTGTTTCGCCCACAGGATTCGTGTTACCGAAGTATTTTTTTGCGATATCCTTTGAAATTACAACAGAGAATGGCGCTTTAAGTGCTTCCGATGCTTCTCCTGACAACAACTTAAAAGAATAAAAATTAAAGAAACCCGCATCCGCGAAGATCAGTTTATTTTCTGCGAACTTATTTTCGGGTGATGCAGGATTGCTCACCACCATTGGCCTGAAATAAACCATTGTTCGCATGTAATCCTCCACTACAGGATTGTTTTGCTTTACGATAGGCCCGGCAGTGTAACTCATATAGGCCATATTCATGACATTCCCCCCCATCTTTATAGATGCCCGCAGGTTATAAATCCGCTTCCCGTTTTTGTGGAAACTATCGTAACTCATTTCATGGGTTACATACAGCATAATCATGATACAAACGGCCAGGCCAACTGCCAAACCTGTTATATTGATAAAGGTGAACCCCTTATTCCTGCTTAAACTCCTGAATGCAATCTTAATGTGGTTACGCAACATAAATCCTAATTTCTAAATTCTAAACCCTAAAATTCAAACTCTAAATCCTAATTTAAGCACCAATTTACCCACAACTCACAACTCACAACTCACAACTCACAACTCACAACTCACAACTGCCTACTCACTCTTCAGGCTTTTTACCGGGTTGGCCAACGCGGCTTTTGTTGATTGTATGCTTACCGTAACGGCGGCTACCAATAAGGCTGCAATACCTGTTACTACAAACACCCACCATTGTATATCAATACGGAAAGCGAAATCCTGTAGCCACTTGCTGGATATATACCAGGCAATTGGCGATGCGATAACGGTAGCTATAATCACCAGCGTTAAAAAATCTTTAGCAATCAGCATGATAATATTTACAACACCCGCACCCAGTACTTTACGAATACCAATCTCTTTGGTGCGCTGCACTACGGCAAAGGCTGTTATGGCAAATAGGCCTAAGCAGGCCAGTATGATGGCCAGTGCAGAAAATGTAGTGAATACCCCTGCTGTACGTTGTTCGGTGCGGTATAGGGCATCATAATCATCATCCAAAAAGCGATAATCAAACGGGCGGTGGCTAACCCTATCTTTCCATACCTTACCAATTTGGGCCAACGTTGCGGCGGTGCTATTCCCATCTATCTTCACAAACATCCGGTGTAACTGTTCGTTGTCCAGAAATAAGATCAGGGGCGTTATCTGGTCATGGAATGATTTAAAATTAAAGTCTTTTATCACGCCTTTTATTGTTCCGGTTACTCCTTTTGATATGGTTTTGCCAATAGCCTGCTCTGGAGTCCAGCCTAATGCTTTTACCGCCGACTCATTTAACATAAAGGTGTAATGATAATTTCTACGTTGATTTGTAGTATCCAGCAATAGCAAATCCGCATGGGTATAATCACTTCCCGAAATTAGTTTGAGCTGCATTGTTTTTATAAAATCCTCGTCAACGGGGATAGCATTTACAGAAATATTTTTACCGTCATTGGTGTTTATACCATCGCCCCAGCCAACATTTATAGGTTCGTCATTAGCAGCAGCTACTGATTGCACGCCGGGAATACCGCTCATCGCTTTTTTTATTGCATCCAGCTGCGGTAACATCTTCGCATCTATAGGCAGTACTACCATGTTGCTTTTGCTGTAACCAATATCCTTATTGCGGATGTATGATAATTGCTGCAGTATTACGATGGTAGATATGACCAAAAACACCGAGATCGCAAACTGGAAAACTATTAACGATTTACGTACGTTTTGACCGGATGTAAATGAGAACCCCGATTTTAATATTTTTACCAGCTTAGCATTTGATAATAACAATGCAGGATAAGCCCCCGCCGCAAAACCAACCAATAAACTTAATGCCACAAGGCCCAAAAGTATGAAGGGGTTGACTAAGGTGGCAGCTTCAAGTTGTTTGCCCGATATTTGGTTGAACAAAGGCAAAATCAACGCCGCCAGCACAATGGCCAATAGTGCAGCTATAACCGCTGTAAATACGGATTCAACAATGAATTGCCAAAATAATTCGCCATTGCCGGCACCCATAACTTTGCGTACACCAATTTCGGCACCCCGGCCTGCGGATTGGGCGATAGCAAGGTTAACATAATTTACACAACCTATTATCAATATTAATAAGGCTACAATTAAAAGAACGTAGATGTATGTTATGCTGCCAACCGGTTCAAATTCATCAGCCAGGTTTGATTTTAAATGTATATCTGTTAAAGGCTGCAAATTGTAAGTAAGATAATGGTTGCCATCCATTTTTAGTTCTTTTTTGCTTACCGTATTCACCATGTAAGCCGATACCTGTTTTTGCAATTCAGCAGGTGAAGCTTTATCGTTAAGCAGCAAATAAGTCATGTTATTGGCTGTCCACCATTGCTCCGGCCCGTTCATATCCATATAAAGACTAAATGGCAGTACAAAATCAAACTGTATTTGCGAATTGCTTGGCACATTTTCTGCTATTGCCGACACAGTGAAGTTTTTTGAGCCAACTTTCAATACTTTGCCCAATGCATCCTGGTTGCCAAAATATTTCTCAGCCGATTTTTGAGTGATCACAATTTTATCCGGAGCACTTAAAGCCGATGAGATATCGCCTTTAACTAAATTAAATGAAAATACTTTGAAGAAATTCGGATCAGCATACAAAATGCTTTTTTCGTCGAATACCTGGTTATTATAACCAATTACCCTGTTTGATTTAAACGTTCGTACATAGTCCTTTACCCTGGGCAACACCCGCTTAAATTCCGGACCAGCTTTAGTACCACTTACGGCTATGCTTTGTGGTCCATCAGCCGTGTTATATTCCATAGTTGCCCGCACTATCCTATCGGCGTTAACGTGAAACTTATCGTAACTTGTTTCGTGTTTAATGTAGATGCCTATAAGCAGGCAACTGGCAATCCCCACCGTTAAACCCAGTATGTTGATGAACGCATACAACTTGTTCTTTTTTAAATTACGCCACGCTAATTTGGTATTCATATGTATTTAAATGATAAATTCTAAACTCTAAAAAGGAAAATTCCTAAACTCTAATTTCTAAACTCTAAAAACGAAAAATTCTAAACTTTAAATTTCAAGTTATCAAACTTTTCACCAATGAACTAATGAACCAGTGAACCAATGAACAATCTATTCAGATCTTAAGCTTTTCACCGGGTTCATTAACGCTGCTTTAAGCGATTGAAAACTAATGGTAACAAGGGCGATAACAAAAGTTAAAAATGCAGCCAGCACAAATATCCACCAGTGGAGCGGGGTTTTGTAAGCAAAGGTTTGCAGCCATTTATTCATGCAATAATAACCAATTGGCATTGCAATAACTGTTGCCAGTAATACCGGTTTAAGCAGGTCTTTCGAGATTAGAATAAGGATGTTTTGCACCGATGATCCTAATACTTTGCGTACACCAATTTCTTTGGTGCGTTTTGTGGCAGTAAACGAAGCCAGGCCAAATAAACCAAGGCAGGCAATAAAAATAGCCAGGCCCGAAAAGATAGTCAGCATGGTTTGCTGCCTGATGTCTGTTTTATACGTGGTATCAAACTTCTGATCCAAAAAAGTATATTCAAAAGGGTAAACCGGCGCCACTTTGGTATAAATATTTTTCACAGCCGCCACCGATGCGGGTATATTGCCTGGTTTTAGTTTGATAACAATTACCCTCCTGTCGTCATTTGGCGCAATGACGAGCGCATCCATGTTTTCTTTAAGGGAAAGGTAATTAAAATCCTCAACCACGCCCACTACATTACGCTTTTTATCATCCCTGCCCCTGTTTTTTATCCACTTGCCTATAGCCTGCTGTGGCGAGAAACCCAAGTCCTTGGCACAGGTGCGGTTAATGAGCACCGAGTTAGTAGTATCTGTAGCAAATTCCGGCGAAAAGTCGCGGCCGGCAATTACCTTTAAACCTAAAGTTTTTACGTATTCAAAATCGGCAAATTCGGTGCGCGATTTAAAAACGGACTGTTGCCCTTCAGCATCAAAGGCGTGCACATCATAAAACCCACCTGGCTCGCCCGACATCAGGGACACTGATGATACAGCACCCGAATTTTGCAATTCATCCTTAAAGGCTTTGCGGTGATCATAAATATCATTGTTATCTATCTTGATCACCAGCGTTTGTTCTTTATCATACCCCAACGATTTGCTTTTGATATAATGCATCTGGTTTACGATAACAATTGTGCCGATAATAAGCATCACCGAAATGCTGAATTGCAATACCACCAATCCCTGCCTGAAAATACTGCCGCCTTTGCCCAGCTTCAATTTACCCTTTAATGCCTGTATAGGCGAAAACGCCGACATAAATATGGCCGGATAACTTCCCGCTAAAACGCCCACTATCAAGATAACTCCAAACAGGAACAGCCAGATAGGTGCGCTATTCCATGATACGGTTAAGGAATAGCCTAACAATTGATTGTAAAAAGGCATCAGCAGCAACAATAAACCGATTGACAATGCGCACGAAATGAGCGCCAGCATCAACGACTCGCCAATAAACTACCAGATTAAATGGTTACGCAACGCCCCCATTACCTTGCGCATACCAACCTCTTTTGAACGCTCAACCGCCCTTATGGTGGCCAGGTTCATGAAGTTGATACAGGCAATAAGCATAATAAGTGCCGCTATAGATATAAAGATGAATACTACCGTTTTATCGCCATGCTTAACATTGTCAAAGGCCGAATATTGCTCAAAGTAAATGTCATTGAGCGGGGTTAAACCCAGGTCGAATTTGGCGCCGAATTTTTGCATATCCTTGCCCATATATTTATCCATGAACTGCTTAAACCGGCTCTCGAGCGCTGTTTTGCTGGTATGCTCGTTCAAAAGCACATATACAAACAGTCCGTTATTAATCCACACATTAAAACCCTGATTTTTAGTATAATTGGCTATCGGCATCACCAAATCAAAATCAAGGTGCGAGTTTGACGGCACGTCCTTGGCAACGCCCGTAACTTTCAGGTTCAGCTGCTTATCAAACTGCACTACCTTACCCATGGCATTATCGGCCGAGCCGAAGTATTTTTTGGCAGTAGTCTCGGTAAGTACCACGCTATTGGGATTATCAAGCGCTGTGGCGGCATCACCCTTAAGAAGCGGGAAAGTAAACAGCTTAAAAAAGCCGGCATCTACGGCATACACCTTCTTTTCATTAAAGGCTTTTTCGCCAAAAGATACCAGGTTATTTTGCGGCGATACCCGCACTGCCATCTTAATATCCTGCGGATAATCGTTCAACAACGCCGGCGCATACGGGCCCGACAGGTATGGAACCCTCGGTTTCGCCGGATCGAAGCCACGCATTACCCGGTAAATATTTTTGCCCTGCTTATGAAATTTATCTACACTAAACTCATTCATAATATACAGGAAAATCATGAGGCACACCGTAATGCCCATGGTTAACCCCAGGATATGGATCAGCGAAAAAACCTTTTGCTTATAAAGGTTTCGCCAGGCTATTTTTAAATAATTACGTATCATTTTATTTGTTCATTAGTTCACTGGTTCATTAGTTCATTGGTACTTATCGCTTCATAACTTTGTAGTGAGCTCCCCGCTGCTTACTGCAAACTCACAACTGCCCACTCACTACTCACTACGAAGGCTCTTCACCGGGTTACTCAACGCCGCTTTGATGGATTGAAAACTGATAGTGGCGAAAGCTATAAAAACAGCCAGGAAAGCCGATACTGCAATTACCCACCATTGAATGTTTTGGCGGTAGGCAAAGCTTTGTAGCCATTGGTGCATAGCCAGCCAGGCTAAGGGCGTTGCCACCAAAATGGCTATCAGTACCAGTTTAATAAAATCTTTGCTCAGCATAGCTACTATGGTACTTACTTCGGCGCCCAACACTTTGCGGATGCCTATTTCTTTGCTGCGCTGCTCGGCGGCGTAAGCGGCAAGGCCAAACAAACCAAGGCAGGCAATAATAATGGCCAGCGTGGTAAATACAATGGCTATGGTGCCCATGCGCTGCTCGGCGCGATAGGTGGCATCAAAATCATCGTCCATAAACGAGTAGTTAAACTCCCGGTTTGGCGCCACAGATTTCCATTTGCTTTTGACAAGGCCCATCAGTGTTGTAATGTTGGCCGTATTTATTTTCAGGCTCAAGGCCCCCCTGTCTTCGCCGTACATCAATACTACCGGGCTGATGTTGGTTTTTAATGAATTGAAATTAAAATCTTTTATCACTCCAACTATCCTGTATCCCTTCCAAACCCTGGCCATATTATCCTGCGGAACGTACAGCATTTTGTTAACCGGATCGGCCACATCCATCAGTTTTGCCGCTGTTTCATTAATGATCATCGACGCGGTATCTGTGCCCATTTGTTTATTAAAATTGCGGCCCTTTACCAGTTTCAAACCAAGAGTGCCTATGTAATCTTCATCAACCATCCAGGTTTGCGCCAGCACTGCCTTCTTTTGGTCAAGGTTACGATCGGGGAAAACGCTGCTGCTGTTACGGTAGTCCATAGTTGGCAAAAAGCCTGTCATGGTGGCATTAATTACGCCCGACAACTGCTTTACTTCGTTTTTAAATGTGGCAGCCTGTGCGCCCATTTCATAAATACCATGAATAATCAATACCTGGTTACGGCTATAACCCAGATCTTTACTTTGGATATATTTTAACTGGTTATAAATAACCAGGGTGCCAATAATCAGGAAAATAGATATCGAAAACTGGAACACTACCAGGAAACTTCTTAACCAGCCGCCTTTAAAACCATTGGCCAGCTTACCTTTTAATACCTCGATAGGTTGAAATGCCGAAAGGAAGATAGCCGGATAAAAACCGGCCAAACAGCCAATAATTAATACTGCCGCCAACATGCCCGGCAACAGCCAGCTTAATGCGCCGATATTGAAACTAAATGATTTATCGGCCATGTTGTTAAACACGGGCATAAATAAATAAGCCGTAATTATAGCCAGCACCGCCGCTATAAACGTAACCATCACCGACTCAGCCAAAAACTGAAAAATAAGGTATTTACGTGGCGAGCCCAACACTTTACGTACCCCAACCTCGCGCGCCCGGTTTGATGAGCGGGCGGTAGATAGGTTCATGAAGTTTACACAGGCTATAAGCAATATAAAAATAGCCACCGCTGTAAAAATGTATACGTACTGAATATTGCCATTGGGCGCAAGTTCTGATACAGCGTTTGATTTTAGGTGAATGTCTTTTAGCGCAATTAAATTAAGCTGGTACTTATTACCTGCTTTTTCAAACTGATCGAAAGTGATGTGAAGTATACTTTGCAGCTGCGGACCGGCATACTTACGCATGAGCAATGGTAATTTGGCTTTAAATTTCTGCGGATCGGCCCCATCACGCAATAAAACATAAGTATTAAAATTGTTGCTGAACCAGGCGTCATCCTTACTTTCGGCAAGGGTGCTCATTGATAAAAAGAAACCGAAATTAAAATGCGACTGCTTCGGGATATCTTTTATAACCCCGGTTACTTTGTAAAGTATGCTATCGTTAAACGTAAGCGTTTTGCCAACCGCCAGTAACGGATCATTAAAATAGCGCCTGGCAACGCTTTCATTAATTACCACGGTATGCGGGTCGACCAAAGCCTTATGCGGGTCGCCGGCTATCATCGGGAATGTAAACACGTCAAAAAGTGTAGCGTCGGCAAACAGCATCTGGTTTTCCTTAATGTTTTGGTTGCCTTTCTTTACGTTGTAGCCTCCCCTGTTTATTAGCCGCACGGTTTTCTCTACTTCGGGCAAATCGGCCACTAAAGACGCCGCCAACGGCGCGGGCGAACTGGCGTACGACTGATCGTTGCCGCCAAATTTGATATCGTTATTGATTCGATATATCCTGTCGGCCTTTGTATTAAACTTGTCGTAACTCAGCTCATCTACCACATAAAAAATAATAAGCAAACAGGTAGCCAGCCCAAGGGCCAGCCCCAAAACATTAATAGCCGTAAAACCCAGGTTTTTCTTGAGCGTACGAAACGCCGTTTTAATGTAGTTTTTTATCATTTCAATTGGTTCATTAGTTCATTGGTACTTATCGCTTCATAACTTCGTAGTGAGCTCCCCGCTGCTTACTGCAAACTCACAACTGCCTACTCACTACTCACTACTCACTACTCACTACGAAGGCTCTTAACCGGGTTGGCCAAAGCGGCTTTAACCGATTGTATGCTGATGGTTAGCAGGGCTATTGCCGTTGCACCAAAGCCGGCCATCAGGAAGATCCAGGCAGTTATGGTAATCCGGTAAGCATAATCCTGCAGCCATTTGTCCATGGCGTAATAGGCCACAGGCACCGCTATTAAAATAGAGATCGCTATAAGTACAATAAACTCGGTAGTCAGCAACCTGATAATGCCTGCAACGCTTGACCCTAATACCTTACGGATGCCGATCTCCCTGGTCTTTACCTGTGCCGAATAGGTTGCCAGGCCAAAAAGCCCAAGGCATGATATAAAAATAGCAATGGCCGAAAACACGTTAAATAGCGAGCCTGTACGTTGCTCTGTTTTGTATAGCTGGTTAAACGAGTCATCTAAAAAAGTATAGGAAAACGGCGAATCGTTATTGTATTGTTTCCAGGAAGTAAGCGCGGCTGCAATGGCTTTTTGTGCATTGGCACCAGTGGTTTTAATGTATATTTTGTAGCAGTCGTCGGCGCGGTAGTACAATACCGCCGGCTCAATTTTTTTACGCATAGATGCGAAGTGAAAATCCTTTACTACCCCACTTATGGTACCCTTCATTTTTTGGATGCGGATATTTTTACCTATCGGATCCTTAAGGCCCATAGCAGATACCGCGGCCTCGTTTAGCACAAAACGGGTAGTATCAGCAATAGCCCCGGTAAAGGCTACACCCTCCTTCATTTTTATTTTAAAGAAAGATATAAAATCCTTGTCGGCAGCAATCGGATGAAAAAACAGGTTAGCTTTGGCTGGTTTACCGTCCCAGTCGTTATCGCCTGTCCAGTTATCGTTTTCAATAATATCATTGCCAGACCGGGTTACCGATATAATACCGGGCTGCTTCAGCAACTCCTGTTTAATGGCATCGTAATGCGTTTTCATATCGCGCATATTAAACACAAACACGTTTTCTTTATCATAGCCAAGATCCTTTTTCTGGATAAAATTGAGCTGCCTGCCAATTACCAGGGTGCCGATGATCAGCACGATAGAAACGCTGAACTGAACCACAACCAGTACCTTCCGGAAAACGGTATTTCCTATACCCGTAGTTACTTTACCCTTAAGCGCTTTTAATGGCTCAAAAGATGAAAGCAACAAAGCCGGGTAAATGCTTGATGCTGCTAAGGTGCCTATCAGTGTAATTACCACATACATCCAAACCTGGTAGTTGGTTACAGATAGTTGCAATTGCTTGCCCGAGAAGTTATTGTACATAGGCATCAGCACATACATTAAAATAAGGGCAAACAGGGTTGATATGGCAAACAGTAAAGTAGTTTCAATCATAAACTGCATAAATAGCTGCAGTTTACCGGCGCCTATTATTTTGCGCATGCTTACTTCCTTGGCCCTTAACATCGATCGTGCTGTCGAAAGGTTTACGTAGTTGATGCAGGCTATTACCAGTATCAAGATGGCCACAATGGCAAATGTGCGTACTGTTTCAATACCTCCGTTACTGCCATCGGCTTTGTACAAATGCATCTGGAACAGTGGCTGCGCAAGGTAAGGCACGGGCGCATCTACCGGGTGTTCGCGTTCATGTATCGCACGAAGCTTTTTGGTAACCTGGTTAATATCGGTATTGGGCTTAAGCAACAGGTAAGTATCAAATGCAAAATTGGCCCAGTCGCCATCCATCGAAGAGATGAACGTTTTATTGTCGTAGCTTAATTTCCTATCCATGTAGGCCAGCTTGTTAAACCGGCTCATGGGCAGCAGGATGTTATATTTTAGGGTGGAGTTTGCAGGATAATCGGCAACTACCCCGGTTACTTTCAGGTTTTCGTTTAAGCCTAAAACAACCACCTTGCCTATAGGGTCTTCGTTGCCAAAGTATTTTTTGGCTATAGCCTGTGTTATCACTACCGAATTATTATCCGGGAATGGTTTTTTCTTATCGCCTGCAACCAGCTTAAAATCAAATACAGAAAAGTATGAAGGATCGGTAAAAGCAAAATTATCTTCCCTGAAATTCTTTTCCTTGTATTTAAACGGCGCTACGCCAATATTCCTGATCCGCACGGCATCGGTAACCTCCGGCATCTCGGCTTTGGCGTAAGTAGCAAGCGGGGCAATAATCGAGGTAAATATCTGTTTGCTTTCATCAGTACCGCCCACAATGCCAACGCGGTATATCTCCGCCCCTTTTTTGTTGAACGTATCAAAACTCAACTCATCCTGCACCCAAAGCAGCATAAACAGGCCAATCACTAACCCAAAGGTTAACCCAGCCACATTAATGGCCGCGTAAAACTTATTGTTTACAATGTTACGCCAGGCTGTTTTAAAATAATTTTTTATCATTTTGTTTAGTCATTAGTCATTTCGCTACGCTGTCATTGGTCATTGGTACTTTCATCACCGGATAATACCAATGACTAATGACCGGTGACCAATCATTCACTTTTAAGGCTCCTGGCAGGATTAACTGTGGCCGCCCTTGCTGATCGTGCACTTACGGTCAAAAATGCGATTACAGCCGCTATAGCACCCGCCAGCAGGAATACCCACCACTGTATCTCAATACGGTAGGCAAAGCTTTGCAGCCATTTGCTCATACTGTACCAGGCTAATGGCGATGCTACCAGTGCTGCAAATAACACGAGTTTCATCAAGTCTTTCGACAACAGGTTTACGATACTGGTTACACTGGCGCCCAATACTTTGCGAATGCCTATTTCCTTAACCCTTTGCTCGGCAGTAAAAGTGATCAGGCCGAACAGACCTAAGCACGCAATACCAATGGCCAGTATGGTGAACACAAACAGTAGCTTGCCTTGCTTTTGCTCGGTTTGATATTGGGCTGCAAAGTTTTGATCAAGAAAATTATAGTCTGCTTTATTCTCAGGATCAAAGCGGGCATATACCTTTTGCAGGTAGCTGATAGCTGCCTGCACATTACCCTGGCCCAGCCGCACGTATAAATTATCTTTATCTTTTGTTTCGGATGGAAGGCTTAATACCATGGGCGATATTTTGTGCTGCAGCGAGTAGGTATTAAAATCCTTTACTACGCCTATCACGGTTGCGTAGGTAACCACCCCATGATTTACTCCGCTGCGAACGCGCGCGCCGACCGGGTTTTTCCAGCCCATTTCTTTCACCAGTGTTTCGTTAACCAATATGGAATGGTTGGCGGTATCGGCAGGGCCTTTCATGAAATTACGCCCGGCAGCCATTTTTATCTGCATAGCAGGTAAAAAGTCCTCATCGATGATCAATGATTCTACCAGTTTGCTATCCGGACCTTTTTTTCCGTCGGCCCCTATGCTAAAATAGGTAGATCCGATATCGTTATTACCGATGGGATTGCCGGCAACCGCCACGCTTTGGATCAGGGGGCTTTGCAGTAATTGCGTTTTAATTTCGTCGGTTTTCGCCCTCACGTCGCGGTTACCAATATGAAACGTAAGCATTTGCGATTTGTTGAAGCCAAGGTCTTTAGTCAGCACAAAATTGAGTTGCTGGTAAATTACGCAGGAGCCAACGATCATTAATATGGTAATCACAAACTGGAATACTACCAGCCCCTTGCGGAAAAGAATAGTTGAAGATTGGTTACCCAACTGCCCCTTCATGGCGCTAATGGTTTTAAAGCCAGAAAGGAACAAAGCCGGGTATACACCGCTTACCACGCCGGTAACTACAGCGAATAATACAAATACCACCAACGATTTGGTTACCCCGAAATACCAAAGCTGTAACGATTTACCGGATAGGATATTTACGTAGGGTAAGGTAGCCTGTATCAGTACCATACCTGCAATGGTAGCCAGCACCGCCAGCAGGATTGATTCGGCAAAAAACATGTACAGCAATTGCATCCGGCCCGAGCCGATTACTTTCCGGGTGCCAATCTCTTTGATCCTGACAGATGAGCGAGCCGTGGTAAGGTTAACGTAATTGATAACCGCAATGGCCAGGATGAGCAGACCAACGATGCCAAAAACATACAGGTAGGCTACGTTGCCATTATTGCCCATCTGGTAATCAAGGCTGGAGTGCAGGTGAATGGCTGTAAGTGGCAATAGTTCCAGTTTATAGGTTACCCCTGCCAGGTTTTGTTTCAGGTATTTGTTATAAAAGTCACCGGAGCCTGCTTCTATTTTTTTATAGTCATCATGATCTTTTAGCAGCACAAAGGTGTAAATGCCTGCGTTGCCCCAGTTGCCATTATAATCGGCATTGAATGAACGGAGTGCGCTAAACTTAAATGTAGAATTTTGCGGCACATCATCAATTACCGCGGTAACGGTATTTTGAACGTCGCCTTCAAAAGTTATCACCTTATCAATGGCGGAGGAAATATCACTACCAAAGATCTTTTCGGCCAGTGTTTTGGTTAAAACGATACATTGTGGCTTTACAAGCGCCGTGTTGGGATCGCCGGCTAAAAAGTGATAGCTAAATACATTAAAGATGTTTTTATCGGTAAAAGAAATATCGCCGGCCTCAACCTGCTTTTCGTTGTAAACAATTTTGCCGCCGCCCTCCAAATCAACACGTACGGCCTCTTCAACATCGGGGTAGTCTGCTTTTAGCGCCGGTGAATAGGGTGGCGAGGTTACCGCCAGGTTAAAACTGCCGCCGTTCCATTTGCCATGCTGGGCTACCTGGAAAATCCTGTCCGATTTTTCATTATAGCGGTCGTAACTCCACTCATCGGCAACGTATAAACTGATAAGCCAAAACGCTGCCACCCCAATAGCCAGGCCGCTTACATTGATAATGGAGAAAACCTTATGCTTTATTAGGTTTCGCCAGGCTATTTTTATGTAATTCTTGAGCATGAGGCAAATATTTAACGTTTATACAACTTAAATACTAAAACCCGTACCAATTACATAATTACTTAATTAACAACAACTTATAAAAAATCAAATATAAAAAACCGTCCGCTTTCGTACGGTATCCGTGCAAAGGCGAACAGATGGAGATTTTTCAGCCCCATGATAACGCAAAAATCCCGGCGCAAGGGCCGGGATTTTCAGCATATGTAATTTTAAACGAATGGCTTACACGCCCAGGTCCTGCATAATGGCGTCAATTTTAGCATCCAATTGCTTGTCGGTATCGGCATAAGCTTCTTTACTCGCCAGTTTACCGTTAACGCTGCAATAAAATTTAATCTTCGGCTCGGTACCTGATGGACGGGCAGATATTATGCTGCCATCTTCGGTAATAAACTGTAACACATCTGATGTAGGTAACTCAATTGCTTTGGTAGTGTTGGTATTCAGGTCGGTTTCTACCTGGAATTCGTAATCCTTTAAAGTAACCACTTTTGATCCGCCTAAAGTAGCCGGCGGATTTTTCCTGAATGTTTCCATCATGGCTTTAATTTCTTCGGCGCCGGTTTTACCTTTTTTGGTTATCGATATCAGCTTCTCTTTATAGAAACCATATTGAACGTATGTATCAATCAAGGCCTCAAATAAGCTGCTGCCTTTGTCTTTGTAATAGGCCGTCATTTCGGCAATAAAGGCGCTTGATACAACAGCATCTTTATCGCGTACCAGCTCGCCTATCAAGTAACCATAACTTTCCTCGCCACCGCCAATGAAGGTTTGTTTGCCTTCAAAACGGGTCATCAGTTCGCCTATGTACTTAAAGCCGGTTAGTGTATTATAGCAGGTCACGTTTTTGGCTTTAGCTATGGCATCAATCAGGTTTGATGTTACAATGGTTTTAACAATGTACTCGTTGCCGGTAAGTTTACCTTTATCTTCCCATGCGCTAAGCAGGTAGTTGATAAGCATACAGCCGGTTTGGTTACCGTTAAGCAATATAAATTCGTTATCGGTGTTTTTTACTGCTATCCCTACACGGTCGGCATCGGGGTCGGTTGCTAACACTAAATCGGCATCAACTTCCTGTGCTTTTTTTAAAGCCAGGGTTAACGCTTCTTTTTCTTCGGGGTTTGGATACACTACCGTAGGGAAATTTCCATCGGGTGTAGTTTGTTCATCCACCAGTATCACATTCTCAAAACCAAAACATTTTAAAGCTTGCGGCACCAGGGTAATACCTGTACCATGAATTGGCGAATAAACAATTTTTAAATCTTTTTGGCGACTTATGGCTTCTGGTGAGATAGATAATTTTGTGATCCCTTCTAAATAAAGCTCATCAACTTCCTCGCCTATCTCTTCAATGTTTGCATCAACACGGTTGAATTTAATTTCGTCGATGCTGGCAATTTTTGCCACTTCGTCCATAACCGCTTTATCATGCGGTGATACGAATTGGCCACCATCGGCGCCATATGCTTTGTAACCATTGTACTCTTTAGGGTTATGCGATGCAGTAAGCATCACCCCGCTTTTGCAACCAAAGTGGCGCACGGCAAACGAAAGTTCAGGTGTTGGGCGCAGCGCCTTAAAAAAGTAAACATGAATATCGTTGGCCGAAAATACCTCGGCTGTGATGTTCGAAAACAAGTCGGCGTTGTTGCGGCTATCGTGTGCTATGGCAACTTTAACTTTTTCGCCAGGATAGGTTTTTTTAAGGTAGTTTGCCAGACCCTGGGTAGCTGCACCAATAGTGTACTTATTAATACGGTTTGAGCCTGGGCCCATGGTACCACGCAAACCACCGGTACCAAATTCCAGGTCGCGGTAAAACGAGTCTGTTAACTCGGTATATGCTTTATTGTCTAATAAAGTTTGAATTTCCTGTTTAACATCGGCATCGTAATTTCCTTCGAGCCAGGTGTTTACTTTTTTTAGGATGGATGGGTCTAAGTCCTGCATTGGTATAGTATTTAAAAGATGATTGGGTTAACCAGTGGTTGTAACAAATATGGTAATAAAATGTGTGTTTAAATCACGATCAAAAAAATCTGCTGGTTTAAAATTCCCCATATCGTTACGGCGATAAATGTAATATTTTCTGCAATTATCTTTCATTATAAAAACATTAATTCCGGCAGCTTATAAATTATAGTTTCTCAAATCCGCTCAAATCCGCCCAAATGCGTCCTTGCTGCATTGAAATAAAATAAGGGGGAGGGGGGTAAAATCCCAACCTCGGGCCACGCTCAACTAAGCCATCATCTGGTATTGCGTTTAGGCGATAGTAAATTTTGCATGATATGGCGCAGCCCAGCCTCACCAACAGAAAGTTAAGCAGCTTCGTCCTTATCTGTACTCTGGATTTACAAGCAAGCTTGACGGAAATATTAAAACACAATGAGCTTTTAAACAAAGTCAAATAATCTTAAGTTCTTTGCAATAAATAATTTATGTATTCTATATAATATATTACTTTTAGCTAAATTTCCTTTGAACGCTATTTTATGGAATGACAAATGAAGTTAAAACATATCTCCCGGGCAAAGCAGCAATAACACAACACCCGGTATCATTTAGCATAATCAGCTCCAAAAAATCAGTTGCAGGCCCAGTTTTGTAAGCCAATTGTAATCATCAGTAAAACCATCATTTTTATTTTGGAACGATCATTCCAATTTTATTATCTTTGAGTCATCAAACAAAAAACAGTTATTAAAAAATAAAACAATGAGCAATTTAACAAACAAAGTAGCCGTGGTTACAGGTGGTAACAGCGGCATAGGATACGCCACCGCAAAAGAGTTGGCAGCCAAAGGTGCACAGGTAATTATTACCGGGCGTAATGCCGCCACAGTAAGCAAAGCAGCCGAAGAACTGGGTGTAACCGGTATAGTCTCCGATCAGGCTAAGTTAAACCAGATAGACACCCTGGTTGCCCAGGTGAAAGCACAATTTGGCAAAATAGATATACTATTTCTTAATGCCGGTGTAGCCTTGTTCAGCCCGATGGAAGTTGCAACCGAAGAGCATTATGATACCATGATGAATCTAAATGTAAAAGGCGTGTATTTCACCGTTCAAAAATTTCTGCCTATTTTAAATGATGGCGGTTCTATCATATTCAACGCATCAGTTAACGCATCATTAGGCGCCCCCGATAGCAGTGTATATGCAGCAAGCAAGGCAGCCCTGCTATCATTCACTAAAGTATTTGCCCGCGAATTAGCCTCCCGTAAAATCCGTGTTAACTCCGTATCACCAGGCCCGGTTGAAACCCCGCTTTATGGTAAACTTGGCTTAACTGAAGAACAGGTTAGCGGCTTTGGATCTGTTTTAAGCCAAAGGGTTTTGCTTAACCGTTTTGGCAAATCAGAAGAAATTGCAAATGCGGTAAGGTTCCTTGCTTCCGACGATGCCTCATTTATAACCGGCACCGAGCTTGTTGTTGATGGTGGCTTAACTGTTAATGCACTTATTTATTAAAAAAAACATCAAAAAATTTACACCTATTTGGAATGAATATTCCAAATAGGTTTTTGTATTATTACAATTTAAACTATGGCCAGGAATAAAGATTTTGACGAAGATAAACTGCTTGGCAAAGCCGTTGAGTTGTTTTGGGATAAAGGGTATCATGCAACATCTGCCCAGGATTTGGTAGATGAATTGGGTATTAGCCGCTCAAGTTTATACAATACCTATACTGATAAAAAAACGCTGTTTTCAAAGGCCTTACGGCAGTACCAGGGCAAAAACACCAACGCGGTACTCACATTACTCAACAATACCGAAAACCCGGCAGAAGCCATTAAACAGGTTCTGTATGGTGTGATCCGCGAAAGCGAAGAAGACAAATTTACCAAAGGCTGTTTTATGGTAAATACAGCCATCGAATTATCCAGCCACGATAAAGAGATTGCAGAACTGGTTTCTCAAAACAACCAAAGTGTGGAAGATGCGCTAACCAGTGTTATAAAGAAAGGCCAGCACCAGGGACAGTTTAAAACCGCCCTGCCCGCCCGGGCACTGGCAAGGTTTATTTTTAGTACTATAAGCGGTTTAAGGGTATCGGCCCGTAGTGGGGCCGGCAGCAATGTACTGGAAGATATTGTGCGCGTGGCTTTATCGGCTTTGTAAGGGTCGCGCTTAATGAATGCCATTAAGGTAAGGAATTAAGGTCGATTTAATATCGAAGACCGAATGTCCAATATTGAATATGAAGGAAAAACTTCAGAGTTGGGCATTCGAAATTCAGTGTTCGATATTAATTACCCTTCTGTTTTTCTTACCTTGACGATGGCTTTTCTTCGGCTCCTGTATTGGGCAACACAAGCACAAATATTTGGAGGAGGCTAAATTACGCTAATACATCAGTTTAATGTTAACCATGTAAAAAATATAAAATATTGATTATCAGATATTTATAAACTTACAATCCGAAATATGTTAAGTTATGTTAACCCAATTAGATGCGTTTGCCCCAATAGCTTTCTGCCTTCCGCCTTAAGCATTTAGCTTTATTACTACCTTTGCGCCGATGGATTATTTTAAGAAGCTGCTCGATCTGCTGAACAAAGAAAAAGAAGAAGACCGCAGCGCCTACCTCAAGCTTACCGAAAACACATCTGCTGCAGATCGTCGTGGGCAGGGCCTTACCTGGTACCCTATCGCCATCAGGAATACCGAACCCGGCCGGGGCGATTACATCAATGTAGAGGTGGAACGTACCACCCACCAGGATATTTCTCACCAGTTACGCTTTGGTGTACCCGCCGCCTTATTCAGCAATCACGATCCTCAAAAAGATCGCGTGGAGGGTACTATTACCTACCAGGGCGGTAACAGGCTCAAGATTACCTTATATACCGACGAACTGCCCGATTGGGCCCGCGACGGCAAATTGGGCATCGACCTGCTATTTGATAATAACAGTTACGACGAAATGTTTAAGGCCATTAAACAAGCATCGGCCTTGGGCGAAAAACCGGAAGGCCGTTTGGTAAATATCCTCAGTGGCAAAACCTCCCCTGTTTTTGCTGATGCTGCCCAGCCATTAAATATTTCCCGTTTGAATGCATCCCAACTGGCGGCAGTTTACAAAATAGTAACTGCGCAGGATCTGGCCATAATTCATGGCCCGCCGGGCACCGGGAAAACCACCACACTGGTACAGGCCATTTGTTTGTTAGCTAAACAAACCGGCAAACAAATTTTAGTAGTGGCCCCAAGCAATACCGCCGTTGACCTGCTGAGCGAAAAACTGGCCGACGAAGGCTTAAACGTTTTAAGAATAGGCAACCCCAACCGGGTATCCGAAAAACTGGTTTCGCTTACGCTGGATAGCAAAATGGCCGAACACGCGGATAATAAACTCATCCGCACGCTAAAAAAACAGGCCAGTGCCTATAAAGATATGGCGCACAAGTATAAGCGCAGCTTTGGTAAATCGGAACGCGACCAGCGCAAAGCCCTGTTTAACGAGGCACACAAGATCATGAAAGATGTGGCCCTAACGGAGCAACACATTATTGACGACCTGGTGAGCAAAGCGCAGGTAATAACCGCCACTCTTGTTGGTTCCAACCATTACACCATCCGCGAAGTAAAATTTGAAACTGCGGTTATTGACGAAGCCGGCCAGGCCCTTGAACCTGCCTGCTGGATTCCTATCCTGAAAGCGCAGAAAGTAATTTTGGCCGGCGATCATTTGCAGCTGCCCCCTACCATTAAATCAAACGATGCTGCCCGTGCAGGTTTAAGCACCACCCTCCTCGAAAAATGCGTTGCCCTTCATCCCGAAGCCGTTGTTTTATTAAATGAACAATACCGCATGAACGATACCATTATGGGCTTTTCATCCCGGGAGTTTTATGGCAATCAGTTAAAGGCTCATGCTTCCGTAGCAACACGATTATTGTTCAATGGCGATACGCCGGTTACTTTTATCGATACCGCCGGGGCCGGGTTTGAAGAGCAAGTAGCAGGCACCAGTACCTATAACCCGGATGAAGCAGCACTGCTCTTCAAACATCTAAACCGCCTGGTAACGGAGATCGATCCGACCGACAAATTCCCATCGTTAGCCATTGTATCGCCTTATAAAGAACAGATCAGGGTGCTGAATGAACAATTGCAGGCCAACCCGGAACTGTTGCCTTATATCGATAGTATTGCTATTAATACCATTGATAGTTTCCAGGGGCAGGAACGCGATATGGTTTACATCAGCCTGGTGCGCAGCAATGCCAATGGCGAGATAGGCTTCCTTTCGGATATCCGCCGCATGAACGTAGCCATGACCCGCGCCCGTAAAAAACTGGTAGTTATAGGCGATAGCGCTACCCTAACCCGTTTACGGTTTTATGCTGATTTTGTGGAATATACCGAAAAGCTGGGCGGCTACCAAAGCGCCTGGGAGTATGTATCAGATTAGCAGCCTGTCGTATATCGCCCTTAATCGGTCGGTTACACAGGTCATCGAATCAAATTACATACCGTAACTTTACCATAAAGAAAAAAGCTATTGATAAGCGATGATAAAGATTGCCCGCCCATATATTGAGGATGCACCCTCCTGGTACCCCTATTTTTTCGATTTAGCCAAAGGCGATGACCTCATTGAAGCATTGGAGGTTAACAAACAGCAAACAATTGACTTGATCCGGTCGATCTCATCATCAGCGGAAAATTACAGCTATGCCGGGGGTAAATGGACTATAAAACAAGTGTTAATTCATCTCGCTGATGACGAGCGTTATTATGCCTACAAAGCTTTTTGCTGCTCGCGGCAGGTTGATGCATTATTAGAAGTGCCGCAGGGCAATGATTATAATAAGGATTTTAACGCGCAAAACCGCACCTTAACAGATATAGCCGAAGAACTGATAACCATAAGGGAAGCTACCATCAGCCTTTATAAACACATGACCGATGCCATGCTGGATTTCAAATTTGACAAACTGCCGGTTTATACCGCAAGAAGTGTGGGCTGGATGGTTGTTGGGCACAATGTTCACCATTGTAATATGTTGAAGGATATATATTTAAAATAGGAAAATGGTGATTATTTCCATAATTATATTTTTGCCGCTTTAATAAAAGTGATTACTTAAAGAGCAAACCAAGTTCATTCAGCAATTTATTAAAATAGCCAGGAACTTCCAGCAGCCGGCTGCCATACCATGAAAACATTTCGCCATCAACTAAAACAACTTTGGCTTTTGGCAACAACTGTTTAAACTCATCAATATGCTTTTGTCTGAACGGATATGGTTCGGATGATAAAAACACCACGTCGGGGTTTGCGGTAACCAAATCATTGGCTGATACTTCCGGGTATCGCTCCGCTTCAAAAACGTTATTCAGGGCACACATTTGCATCAGGCTATCAATATAAGTTTGCCTGCCTGCAACCATGTATGGTTTCCTCCATATAAAATAAGCTATTTTGATATTTAACGGGTGAAAAACAAGTGTATTAAAACGATGCCGGATTTCGCTGTTTAAAGCGTCCGCCTCCTGCTTTTTGCCAACAAGTTGACCAACACTTTGAATCATGCTGAAAGCCGTTTCCAGGTCATGAATATCACTGATCCAAACAGGGCAAATATGCATCAATGCCTCAATCTGGCTCCGTTCGTTCTCCTCTTTGTTGGCTATGATCAGTTCCGGTTGCAGGGATTTAATAAGCCCGATATCCAGTTGCTTAGTACCCCCTACCTTTGTAACCGCCTTAACTTTCTGCTTTGGATGGATACAGAATTTAGTAATGCCTACAAGTTCGGCGTCTAAACCTAAATAAAAAAGCAACTCGGTTTGCGAGGGCACTACCGAAACTATGCGCTTTGGTATGGCAGGCAGATTAATTATGCGGTTTAACTGGTCGCAAAACCCGGCCATCTTAAAACGCGTTCTTCTCTCCTCTTAAAGCATTCCAGAACGTCAGGAAAACGATCTTCATATCTAACAGGAACGACCAGTTTTCAAGGTACCAAACATCGGCTTCAACACGTTCAAGCATTGCCTGGGTTGTTTGGGTTTCGCCCCGTAAGCCATTTATTTGTGCCCAACCGGTAATTCCGGGCTTTAAAAAGTGCCTTACCATAAAGGTGTCTATAAGCTGCGAATATTGTTGCGTGTGGCTAATCATGTGCGGCCTCGGCCCTACTACAGACATATTACCCAATATCACGTTAAAAAACTGAGGCAGTTCGTCAAGGCTTGTTTTGCGGATGAAAGCACCCGTTTTGGTAATACGGGCATCGCCCCGGGTTGCTTGTTTCTTGTCAGAATCCTTGTTTACCCGCATACTGCGAAACTTATAACACTTAAATGGTTTATTATCCCTTCCTGAGCGCTCCTGCACAAAAAACACAGGGCCCCTGGATTCAAGTTTGATGAGAATAGCCAGGATAGGAAAAAGCCAGCTGAATACAAAAAAGATGATAAATAGCGAAAACAAAACATCAAACAACCGCTTAATAAACCGGTTAAGCATATTCTCCAACGGCTCGGGCCTTACCGATATAACCGGAATATGCCCAAAGCTTTGAATAAAAGTTGGCTTTTTTGCGTAATCATAATACTCTGGGATGAACTTAAACCTGATGAGATTTTTGTCGGCATCGAGCATTAATCTTTCAATTGTTGCCGCCTCCGAGTTAGGCAACGTACAAAAAATTTCGTCTACCTTGTTATTCAGCACGTAACTGATACAATCATCAGTACCACCCAAATAAAGGTGTTTATCATTTACCGTTTCAGGATTATCATCAAAAAAACCTATCAGATTATACCCGCGCTCCGGATTCTGTTTAAAAAAGCCATATAAATCAGTACCAATCCTACCTCCGCCAATAATAATCACCGCACGGGTATCTATCAATGATGCCCTGTCGCTTTTGCGTATTGTAAGGAATATAAGCTTCCACAAGCCAAGCAAAAACCCAAATAACGCAAGTGAGTAAAACAGGTACTCACGCGTAATAAAATATGCCTTGGTACCTATCAGTATAATTATGGTAAAGCAAATAAAACTTACAAACAGCATGTATGTTTTTATAACACCACGATAAGTTTTGATTGAATCTTTATTTAAAACATGTTCATACAACCCGGTAATATTGGCCGACAATAGCCATATTAAATTAAACACTAAAACAACGGGTAAATATTTCCTGTTATTTATCCAAAAAATGTATGACCTATCCTCGATAAAGTAAGAGATTACCATGCTCATATTAAGTATAATATAATCAATGGTAAGGTTCACTGCTTTAATAAAAGTAGCGTATCTGTGAATCATGTATTAGAGCTTGTTGAAGTATTTAACACCTGCTAAAATTAGCATATTTATTTATAAATAACAATGTGATAATTGGAAGTACAATCAGTTACAAATATGTTATTGCATGTGTGGCAAAATTAAAAATTAAGAAATTTATATCAAATCAAATATGTGTTTACCGTAACATTTTACAACTATCACATAGCAAAAACAACTTTGGCTAAACTATAACCGGCCATCAACTATACCTTTATCCAGTATTCCCTTTATATCATAAATAACTGATGAGGCTTCTTTTTTCAACCGGTTATAATCCAGACCGAAAAATTCCTTATGTGATACCGCTACTATTATAGCATCGTATCCACCCTTCAGCTCGTCAAAAGTTTTAATAGTTTTAACCCGGTACTCTAATTCAACCTCGGATGGATCTGCCCATGGATCGTAAATCTCATAACATGCTTCAAACTCACTTAAAACCTTTACAATATCAATTACACGGGTGTTGCGTACGTCGGGGCAGTTTTCTTTAAAAGTGAACCCAAGCACCAGCACATTTGAGTTTTTAACCGGGATTTCCTTTTTCACCATCAGCTTGATAACTTCGAGGGCTACGTATGTGCCCATGCCATCGTTAAGCCGGCGGCCGGCCAGTATAATCTCGGGATGATAACCTACCTCCTGTGCTTTTTGGGCAAGATAATACGGATCAACTCCGGTACAATGACCACCAACAAGACCGGGTTTAAAATTCAGGAAATTCCATTTGGTACCGGCTGCTTCCAAAACAGCATGGGTATCAATACCCATTATCTGAAATATTTTGGCCAGTTCATTTACAAATGCAATATTAATATCGCGTTGCGAGTTTTCAATTACTTTACAGGCTTCGGCAACTTTAATACTCGGGGCTTTGTGAGTCCCCGCCGTAACAATTGCCTGATAAAGGTTATCAATAAAATTAGCGGCCTGGGGCGTTGAGCCGGATGTGACCTTCAAAATATTAGTAAGGGTATGCACTTTATCCCCTGGATTGATCCGCTCAGGCGAATACCCTGCGTAAAAATCAACGTTGAACTTAAGCTCCGATATCCGTTCAAGTATGGGTACACATATATCCTCAGTAACTCCAGGGTAAACTGTCGATTCATAGATTACTACGTCGCCCACTTTAAGTACAGAGGCAACTGATTCACTTGCCTTTTTTATCAGGTCAAGATCGGGCCGGTTATGCTGATCTGTGGGTGTAGGTACTGAAATTATATAAACATTACAATCTGCTATATCCTGAATATCCGAAGTAAATACGAGCCCGTTGCCAGCGCCGCCTGATAAAACCGATCCCAATACATCGGCATCAGTTTCCAGCGTACGGTCAAAAGCATTATTTAACTCATCAACCCTGCTTTTTTTTATATCAAATCCTTTTACCGGGAATTTTTTTGCAAACTCAACGGCCAGGGGCAATCCCACATATCCCAGTCCTATTATTGCAATGCGGGTAGTTTCCGGGGCGTTAAATTGTTGCTGGATTTGATTTGACAGATGATCAAACATGTTTAAACGAGGGTAGATATTTGCAAATATATATTATTTTTTGTGTTGATAAACCATATTATTGACTGTAGATCTGGTATACGCCCGCGACAGACCTGTTAGCCGCCGACCCCACAAGTAAGGTGGTAATTTTCTTGTCGATCATCAATTGCTCGGCATAACCTGCAAACTCCTCACCATCAATAATAAGCGGATTGGCCGTCATTATTTCCAAAACACTTAGGGTCGATGGGTCCGGGTGTTTCAATAAAGCGCGCCGCAAATCACCATCGGTAATAACACCTTTAATATTATTCGCCTCGCCAACTATCACCATCCCCAGCCGCCCGGCCGACATGTTGAGTAATAACTCTGTGAACGACGCACCTTCATGTATAAAAGGCAATTTATCGGTACGCATTATATCTTTTACCTTAACTAACAATTTTCGGCCAAGGCTACCGCCGGGGTGGAAACGGGCAAAATCATGCTGCTTAAATCCGCGCGACTCCATCAAAGCAATGGCAAGCGCATCGCCCATTACCAAGGCCGCCGTAGTTGATGATGTTGGCGCCAATTCAAGCGGACAAGCCTCGCGCGCGATTTTTATATTTAAATGATGATGGCTGTTTTTAGCAACAGTAGAATTTACATTACCCGTTACTCCAATAACCAGATTATTGTTCCATTTTAAGAAAGGGATTATGCGTAGTACTTCATCGGTTTCACCCGAATAGGAAATCAGCATAACAGTATCGTTGGGGCCAACCATCCCAAGATCGCCGTGAAAAGCCTCGCCCGGATGTAAAAAAAAGCTTGGTGTACCAGTGCTGGCAAGTGTGGCCGCAATTTTTTTTCCTATAAGGCCGGATTTACCGATACCAATAACTACTACCTTACCGGTACAATTTAATACGGCCTCAACGGTTTTAGTAAATTCGTCATCAATTAACCCCGCCACGTGCTTCAGCGATTCTATTTCGATGTCAAAAACTCTTTTGGCAATATCCTTCATTAATATTATACGTTTTACGTATTAAGTTTTACGTTTTTAATGATAGTTCACGTACTACTTACAACGTAATACGTAAAACACCAACACTATACAAGTGAACCTATCAACGCATCCAAATCATGTAACTTCAGCATGTTAGGGCCATCGCTAAGCGCGTTATCCGGATCGGGATGGGTTTCAATAAAATAGCCATCGGCGCCAAAAGCCTTTGCCGCTAAGGCCATCATAGGCACAAAAGTACGGTCGCCGCCGGTTTTGCCACCGGCTCCACCTGGTCGTTGTACCGAATGGGTACAATCCATGCAAACCGGGTGCCCAAAAGCCTTCATGTCATATATGTTCCTGAAATCAACAGCAAGGTTATTGTAACCATACATATTACCACGCTCAGTTAGTATCACCTTGGTATTACCAGCCTCTAACACCTTTTGTGCAGGATAAAACATATCAGCTCCCGACAGGAACTGCGCTTTTTTTACATTTACTATTTTACCGGTCTCGGCTGCTGCTACTAAAAGGTCGGTTTGACGGCACAAAAATGCCGGAATTTGCAACACGTCAACTACCTCAGCAGCCACAGCCGCCTGAAAGGGTTCGTGAATATCGGTAATAACAGGCAAACCAAATTTTTCTTTAACATTCTGAAGCATTTCCATCCCCTTCCCAATGCCCGGGCCGCGGTACGAGTGAATGGATGTCCGGTTAGCTTTATCAAAAGATGATTTGAAAATAACAGGGACGTTATACTTTTGGCCAACTTCGGCAACCTTTTGGGCAACAGTGTATAACAGTTCCTGGTTTTCCATTACACATGGGCCTAATATAAAAAACGGCTTCTGCCGCATCTGCTCAAATAACATATTATGTAGGTTATGTGGCAAAGATAATGATAAGCGCGAACTTCACGAATGAAACTAATAGGCACGAATATACAGGCAGGAATATATCATTTGTTTATAATCTTGATCCTGTCCGGTGTCCTGTTATGAAATTAGTATCAATTAACATTCGTGAAATTCGACATAATTGGTGAAATTCGTGTTTATATGGATTATTTTGAATTTTATGGCATACCCGAGTCATTTAACATTGAACCGGCAAAGCTTAAAAAGAAGTTTTACGAACTAAGCAAACTATATCACCCCGATTTTTATGCGGGCGAAGACGAGGCAAAGCAGCAGGAAATACTGGAATTATCTACCCTAAATAACAAAGCTTACCAGGTATTAAATGATCCGGCACGCAGGATGGAGTACATTTTAAAGCTGCATGACCTGGTATCTGAGGGGGCAAAACCACAATTACCTGCAGATTTTTTAATGGAAATGATGGATATTAACGAACGCCTGATGGAAGTTGACAATGCCACAGAATTAGCTTCCATAACAGCGGAAGTGCTTGCTTTTGAGGCCGATATTAATGAAAGCCTAAATAAGCTAACAGCCGATTATACCCAACTTGACCATACCGCGCAGGAAGAACGCCGCATAAAAATTGCAAATATTTACTATAGACAAAAATATCTGTTGCGAATTAAAGAGAGTTTAGATACATTTGCAGCCCGCATGTAAAAGATCACAGATCAATATAACAGAGCATGCCCAGCTGGCGGAATTGGTAGACGCGCTGGTCTCAAACACCTGTGGGAAACCGTGCCGGTTCGACTCCGGCGCTGGGTACTAACCGGATTCCGGTTAGAAAACTGAAGGGGTTGCTTGTAAAAAAGCAACCCTTTTTTCATTGATTTTCAGTATGTTATCGTAAAAGATTGGATGAATAAAAGCGGTTCTAAACGCACCATCACCCCATAGCAGATTATCTTTGAACACCCCCCTAATCAGGGTTTGCTTCTGAATTACGTTCCCCTTCTCGTAAATCTGATGTAAGTTGGATAATTCTGGAAGTAAGCGTTGAATTAAATCATCGCCTGAATCAAGCTGAGGTTTGTTTTTTCCGTTTAAAGCTAATTCGAGTTTTGCTTTTTCCTCCTTAAATTTTTGAAACCAGGTTTTATAAGTACTGGCTTCAATTTCATTGTTCATTAACCTTTCTTCAAGTTTGTATATTTTCTCATTGATATCATGCAATGCTTTTAGATTTTCAGATTGCCGCTCCTTTTTTAGTTTCAAAGGTTCAACCAGCATAGCTTTCGAAGTTTCAATTAAGAAGTTTACATGATGAGGTTGAAAACTTAAACCTTTAAGCACGTTTTCAAAACGCTCGTGCAGCATCCCACCGGCAATGTTTACATTGGTATGTTGTGTGCAACGGTAATACAAATAATATTGTTTCCGTCCCTTTGTCCAACCAGCGGTCATACTTAGGCCACACCAACATTTCAAAACCCCTCTTAACGGAAAATCTTCTGCTGGTTGTATCCTTGTTTTTCGCTTACTGTTTGCTAACATACTTTGGACGAGCCAAAATTCCGCATCTGAAATGATTGGTTGGTGAATAGCCTTCACGTATTTTTCAGGTAATTCTTTAAATGCCGGAACCTTAATCAGGCCAGCATAAACACAATTTTGAAGTATATCCTGTATGGCTGAGCTCCCGGTGTGTTTAAATCCTAAAGCTTTGGCATTTTTATAAATAAGATATTGGGGCACCCCCAAGATATAGTCCCTGAATATTCGTTCGATTATTAATGCCTGGGGTCTATTAATTTCAATTAAATTTCGTTTGGTTCCATCTACAATATTCTGATAACCATAGGTGCGCGTCCCAAATAGCGTCCATTTTCTTTAGCATTTCTGATACCCTGTTTAGTTCTTTTCCTAATATTAAAAAGTTCCTTGTTGGCCATCATATAATCGAGCGCCCTTTTCATAAAAACATCTGGATCTGAAGTATCAAGATCTATCCTTTCGCTGGTGGATATTACTTTAACTCCGTGTTTGTTTTCCAGCTCGGCAATTTTATTTAATGCCTGGGGTAAGTTCCGGCTAAACCTGTCATGATCCAGTACGATGAGGTATTGACACTCGCCTTTATATTTTTTCAAATAGGCTTCCAACGCTTTATAATCTGGTCTGTCGAACGTGAAACTTGACTCTCCATTGTCTTTAAATACCCCAATAACCTTCAAATTGTTACGTCTACAGTATTCTCTTATGGTAGATTCCTGATATTCCAGAGATTTTGATTGATCTTTAGCGCTTAACCGCATGTAGCCAATTGCGTTCATAATTCTTCTTTTATAATAATATCAACAATAATTTGTGCTATTAAAGTTAGCAAAATCTTTTCATCTTCAGCAATTTGGGAATCTCTTTTTTTACGGTTTTTTACGGCGGAACCAAATTTATCGGACAGCTTATCAATGATTAAGGACGGCTTGATACCTTTTTGTTTTTCATCAACCATAAGTTAAACAGGTATTAATTAGAATGAAACTGATAAAATATTGCGGCTTATTACCTGAAAATTACCGGGGAACATAAGTTAACGGAACGATGTTTTCAGCAGGAAGGAAGCTATTTGACAGGCATGATTGGTGATTATAGGGATAAAGTCAAAAAGCTTTTGGTATTAAAGGGCGAGTAGAAAAAATAAAAGCCCCAATTATTACACAAGATGGCGATGAACTGACCGGTTCAGCGGAGCAACAGCTGAGCATCCGGGTGATCACTCCCGCAAAAAAGCGGCCCGCGAGTTGTTTGAACATACGGTATTTGCATGCAAGGTCAATACGATTGGTGTGACCATAAAAGATCTGCAGTCACCGGAAACACTATTCCCGGAAACGGTCAACTACGATTTTGAAGTAATGCGAAATGACCTGCCTTTTAGCAAGCCCGATACCGGCCTCTTGCTGGAGGCCATTACTTTTTACTGCACCACCAGGCTACAGGTAACCGAGGCGCAGCTGATCATTTGTTAAATTGAACGACTGGAGAGTGACGATGATCCTGATGATGAAGACGATGACGAAACCCACTATGATTTTAAATATTTCGGTGGAGACGATAAACAGGTGATCTACCTGGCTGACGGGAGTTTCCGGATGCAGGTGGAGGAAAGAGAGCCTACGAAAATGAAAAGCGGCCTTGTGCTGACAGCCATCCTGTTTCAGCCATTCGTGGACGCTCACGTCCTGCGTTTTCATTATGATGACTGGGAGATTCAGTCCTATTACATTTTCACCATCTTGATTTGTGAGCAGCCACTGGACGGTTTTATGCGACCAAAGAAAATGTATTTCGACGCGATAGATTATTATTTCGTACATGCTTTGGGGGTGAATAATTACCAGCTAGGCCTACCCTAACATTCCTATCTATACCAGGAAGATTAAAAACAAGATATGAAAAGACAGCAGCAGCAATACCTAGCTTCCCTTTCTGAGAAAGACAGGGAATACCGGGAAAGCCTGGCACCCGGTGACAGGGCTTTATACGACTATTTCAGCAGCAGCCCCGCAATGCCTAAAAGCCCAAACGGGGGTTTTACGCCAGGGCACGCCTTAGGGCACGAATTAATCGTTGGAGATTGTACACCCGAGCTTTGGGAGAAGATCGGGCATATGTAATAGTCAAAAACGGTTTACTTTTATAAGAGACCTCCCGACAGGCTTTGCAATTGCTGGGCGATGGCCTGCAACAGCTCTTTATTCAGCGTATTCAGGTTAGCTTCCAATTGTTGTGCCGTCAATAAAGCCCGGTAGTTCCGTTCTTCATCAGGTTCAAAGATAACTCCCAACCCGTTGATTCGGACTTCGATCCGATGGATATAACCGTAAGCATAAAACCGTGCCTGGAATTCCATTTCCTGATCCTGAAAAGTTACCGGTAGAGACAGCAATTCACCCATAGTTAATAACGTTGCCGGTTACGGTAAAATGCACGCATGTGAGCCTGGAAAAGCCGTTCATTACCACGTCTTTCAGCAGCTTCCCTGGAGCGTTTCAGGTATCCCCGGATAAAAACGGCCCAGATGCCAAAACCGATTAAAAAAGCGGGTAAAGGGTTTTTCATGTTCAAACCGCCTAATAAAGCGCCGGTAGAGATGAAAATCGTAATGATGAGATAAATGGCAGTTTTCATAATTTCAACGCATAGATTTACTAAAAAAGTTAGCAAAAACAAAATTTACTGACAATAATTTTCCGGTTAATTTAACTCCGCAATATGGTTAGCCAGCCGTGCTTTCTGCACATGATCCCGAATCGTATTGATAATATCCGAAACCGGGATGCCGGTTAACGTCAGGCGCCTATTTTCCGGGTCCTTCGTTTTTAAAGTCAGGTTCATCAAGCTGAATACCCGGAGCATCAAGGGTTGTACGACCACGTAGTCTTTGACGCGGTACATTTCGAGGCTATTCAGCCGGGTAAAAAACAGGCCGGTACTCACCCGGATTACTTCCGGGCTAATCAGGTAGCAGGTCCTCCGGATATACAGGAAGCGGTAAGCGGCAATCAGGATTAATGCCAGGCTGACCCATACAAAAGCCGCAACCAGGTTCCATGCTATCCAAAAAAAAATCCCGACAGCGCAATCAGGGGAATAACCTGTAAAAATGCATAGCGTGCGGAAGGCTTCAGGATGAGCTCCGGCTGTAGTTTTATTTCGTCAAAATCCATCGTTAATAGTTTAATGGTTAAATGTCATTGTCATCAGGTGGTCTATAAATGTCGCCGCCATATTTGATTTGTGGGTACGTACAGTAAAACGGTAGCCTGCTGCTTTTTCAAATGCATGCAGGCTAAAGCCGCCGGTATCGAGGGTATAAAGTGCATTCCGGAAATTAACCGTTACCCGGTTACCTGTGACGGTCACTTCCATGGGCCACCCGTGCAGGCCGGCAGCGATTTTAAGGTCGATAATCTTCCCTAACAACTCCCTGTCGAACAGCAGGTGCAGCTTTTTATGTCCGAGGTTACTACGGATCCACTGCAACTGACTGCCCTGCGGCAGCGTTCCTACGCTGACGAACAGGATATTATCCGCTTTTTTCAGCCAGTTTCGGCGGAGGGTTAAAAAGGCAATAGCGTCCATGGCTGAACCGGCCAGGAAAACATCGCTGACCATGTGCAGGTTTAAATTTCCGGCCATCCATAGCTGACCGGCTACCGGGACCTTATGAAAGGCAAAACCGAAGTGCTCGATTACATTGCCATAGCTGAAGACCAGGTTGCCAATAGCGTCAGTGTGATAAAATGGCCGGAAAAATAATTGCACCTCTGGCGGAACGCCGAAGCGGGTAGGAAAGGGGCTCATCAGCGTCGCGGGCTGGGATAAGTATAGCCACGATGATACTGGCCGGGCGGGCGGGAGTTGATGTCATGGCCTTTATGAGTTTGCAATTCATCCAGATCCATTTTGGCTTTGAGATAGCCGGTGCTTAAGTCGGCTGCATCCTTTTCATCGCGTTTTTTGTTAAAAAGTGCATTCAATCCTTTAAAAAGGATGTAAGATATCCCGCCATCCAGTACCACGGATACGATTAAACCGATCTTATTTGCCCTGACGGCATCCTCACTGGTAGCACTGAACCGGAAAGCGGTTCCGTCCTGTAGCTGAACTTCCTTACCCTTGCGGTAACGCTCCTTCTGGTCCAGGGTCAACAACTCATCGTTAACCATATCCGGCACGAGGATTTTCTCGGTATCTGTAATGATAAACTCCCGGGTGTCGGGATCAAATTCGATCAATACCTCTTTTTGAACCCCGTGGTCGTTTATAGTCTTACCGACATTGGCTATTTCACCCTGTTCGAGCTCTTCGGCCTCGGTATCTGTGAGGTAATCAGGGATGTCCGCTTCGCGGTAAATGGGGTGTACCAATAAATCTAAATTTCCGGCGGTATTGGGGCGCAGGGATAATTTAGCATCGAGGGCGGGAATGCGAAGGCCATCGGTCTCGATGTTTTCGAGGCGCAGCATGCCGGTGCGGTTGCCGGACAGGAGCGCAGTCAGATCCTTTTCATTTAAATTCAGGTGACCATTCCCGGCCAATCCAATCTTTTGCAGGTCTGCCAGCGGCAATTCCTCTTCTTCAAATATTTTCTGAAACATGGTTATCGTTTTCTTGAATAGGTTTGCGATTGGCCATTATCTCCGGCCATTTCGATACCAGCCGCGGCGTCCTGGTTATAATCGTACGCTGCTTCCTGTGAATTTTGGCGAACGTTTAACAGCGAAGCGTAGAGACCATCCGTCGGGGCAACTTTGAGTTTTGCGCCAGTGGATTGATCGATCAGTTTTAAGGATTTGTTAGCCAGCACCTTTTCAACTTCATACAAGGTATTGTTATACCCGATCACATCACCTTTGCCAAATGAGGGTAAAGGCAATTCCTGGCTTACCTCTTCTTTTATTTCGATCTTTTGCTCAAAACCCACCAGGTAATCGACCACCACCTGCGCGTCGTCGGCAGCGTTAAACAGTTCGGAAGGATGTTCGGTGAGTATGCGTACCCAGGCATCGGCGAGGTCATTGGACACATCGTGTTCCATCCCTAAGTTCAATTCCGAGCTGATGAACACTGCGGCAATATTTGCCCTTAATTCCCGCCTGCTCCATTCATCGTCGTCGCCAATCGGCGGCAGGTCAAAATATACGTCTTTATTGGCGGCAGCCCATCGCGGCATTTGCTCCATCACTTTAGAAAAATACTCGAATTCATCATGGTAATCCTTCACCGAAATATTACCTGATTCCGGGTTATAAAAGGTATCGCTTTGGGAATACACCAACGAGGCTCCAGTCGCGTCAATGATCGCCTTAGCCCGTTCCAAAGGTTCCGGTAAAGCCTCATTCTTTGAATTCAATTCCGGCATATTACGCAGCTGCGCGGCATTGAACAACCACGCATCTTTTAAGGTGGGCTGTTCGAGTTCGACCCTTTCCATCACCGGCTTGCCCCCGGATGACACTTCCGGCTGGTGATCGCTACCGACCTTTTGCCTTAATTCGTTGGTGGCGAAGAACTGGATCAGTGTGCCTTTTTCTTCCTTTTCAACGGGTGTTTTGTTAAACGAGGCCTGTTTGTAAGACATCCATCGCGGATCCTCGTTGCCCTTCATGAGCAGGACAAGCGCGGCAGGGCCAGTGTAGTTAATCCCCGTGGTGGGATTGTACGGCATGGCCAAAGCAGCCTTCCCATCAGGCTTCATTGGTTTTTGAAAAATCGAATTGCCTGCTTTTAAGGCAGCAATCATCTTGTCAGCGATCTGCGCTGACAGCGGTTTGAATTGTTCACTCATCTGATTAAATTTATTGATTACTTAATTTTATTAGCGACAGCATGAAGGCAGCGGGGTCAATCAACCTGTGCCTGAACTGCATACTGAAGTGCAGATGTTCACCGGTTACCCTCCCGGTTGCCCCGGTAATTCCAATAGGATTTCCTTTTGAAACGGCATCACGAGGCATGACAAAAGCCCGTGAAAGATGGCCATAGGCGCTTTGGAAATCGCCGTGATCGATCCGGATATAGACGCCGGAAACGGGGCCATAACCTACAGCCTGGACAGTACCTGACAGGACCGCGAAAACCGTATCGCTGTTCGACCGCAGGTCGATCCCATTATGCAAACTATACAAGCCATTCACGGGGTGAACCCGGTAGCCATAGGCAGAGGAAAGTGACCAATGTTTCATTGGCAGGCACAGGAACATGCCGATCAGTAACCTGTTCATCGTTTGCGGGCATTTGTTTGTTGAAGTTGTATGACATCCTTGAGAAGATCGAGGCAAAGCGGCTGAATATCCGGGTTGTTTACAGCCAACTGAAGGGCATTGCGCAACTTGTCACCATCACCATACCGGATAGTCAAGTCAAGTTGGGTTAAGGCCTTCAGTTCGGGAAATGCCAGCCGATCACCATGATCTACGAGCAAGTGATGAATTTCATCCACCGATTTCAGGACGAATAAAGCATCTGACGCATATAAAGCTGTCGTATGATCGGAAAATGCCACATAGAAACCGTCATCAGCCATGTCGGCAAAACGGATAACACCTATGGTATTTTGTTTACCGGCCGGGTCATGTTCAAGTGCAGGATGAACCAATACCAGTCCACCTGTTAATTCCGTATTAATGTCCATAAAAAAGGATATTGGGATAAAAAACGAAAACGATTACCTCGCCCGGGCCGGTGGGCGTAGCTGGTTCAAATGCACGGTGGCCACATGGTTGATGCCCAGTTTGTCATTTAGCGGAATCAGCGCAAATTGCTGTAGATTGGGGTGATCTTTTAGTATTAGCAGGGCTTCGCGATTGGGGGCCGGACGGTCGGTTTGCTGCAGCAAATTGACCCGAAACAAGGTCTTGAAATCCCCGCTGGAAAGCTTCATCCGGTTATCCATCATTTCATTGTATACTGAAATATTGCTTTTTAATACCAATAAGGCATCGCTGCTGTAACGGGACTGCCCGTTTTTGCCAAAACTTACGTAGATATCATCACTGTCCAGGTCAGCTTCTGTGACCAGGCCAACCTGGTTTTGGCGGCCTGCCGGATCATGGGCCAGGTCGGGATTGACCAGCACAAACGTGCCTGTCATTTCATCTGTCTTACTCATCATTTCAGAATTTATCGTTATTAAACTTGTTGCTGCCCAGGGCCTTCATTGTAGCTTTGGGCATCACCGGTGGCGCTGCCGGTTTTCGAAATTTCGCGATCATGGTTTCTACTTCCCTGTTGATGCGCAGGAAATTATGCCGCAGGATTTCGTCCTTCCTGCCTTTGAAGTCGTAGTAAACCGGGAGATCGGTGAAACCTGCTTCTTCTTCGGCAATTTCTTTGGGATCAAGATTAACTTTGCAGTTTACAGCCGATGTTTCAAACTTCCCCGTAAACTTTTCCCGGACGTCTGCCGCGATCAGGCCCACCATTTCCCCTGTATTGAGGGAAGCCATTTTGCCCGCAGGAATGAGGGACTCCAGTTTTTCATTCAACGAGGTTGACGTCCTATTGCGGTCAATCGACAGGCTCTCCCCTATTTGCTTATTCTTCCCGAACATGCGTTCCAGCCATTCCAAAGTTTCCTTATTGCGTACTGACCCAGCCAATACATTACCGGTAACCGAAGTGATGGTATTGGCCGTATCTTTCCCATATTGCTGCTGAAATTGCGGTATTTCCTGCAGGCCTAAGAGCACGCATAGCTTGTTGGAACGGGCCACTGCGATCAGGTTTTCGACTTTGTGCACGTAGAGTGTCGGTACCTCATCGATGATCAGCGCGGAGGGCAGGTTGCCTTTGCTGTTGATCAGCCTGGTTAAGCGATTCAGTACAATGGAATAACAGGCCGAATTGATATTCTGGGTATTGGGGTCATTCGCCAGCACCACGATGCCGGGATCTTCCTTACCGGAGATCTTCATGTTGAAATCGTCACCGGAAAACACCCAGTAAGTTTCCTTAGTAGCCAGCCGGCTGATAAAGATCTTCAGGGTACCTACCTGGCCTTCCAGCTGGTCAAACGCTTTGGCTTCGAAGGCGCTCCGGAAAGGCGATAACAGGGAAACCAGTTCCGGTTCGGTAAAAATCGTGTTGAAAATATCCTCATAGGAATGGTTTAAAAAGGACAACACATGCGGAAAGCTGGAGAATTTCCCGGGCGAGGTGAGGCGACCAAGCGCATTGACTGGACGCCGGTACATCAGTTATTTCTAAAAACCTGGCAGCGGCGGCCGTCCTCTACCCCTTTCGCCCCGCTGATCATTCATGACGATGAGGTTTCCGGGTTAGGTGATCTTGCGGGAAATTCGAAATTACCGCCGTCGATCTCTATGTTATTTACAAAATCTGCTGACAAGCTTGTCCTTGAAAATAACGGCGGGGCTACTGCAACAGCATTAACCGGTCGTTTTAACGTATTCAGCGAGGAAGCAAATAGGCTTTGCCAGGAAATCGCGCGGGCCGAGGCGATGGCAAACCCCGACGTCCTATTCGCGGAAATCCACCAGCTATCTGACATCCATGTAGATAACATTAACCGGCGTAAACCAGTTTACGACCATATTATCCATATCAATACCTTTCCATGTCCTACCGGCCAGCAACAGATCAGGCTTGACGACCTCCAGGTTTCGATCCAGGGCGATGACATCCTGCTCGAATCGGTCAGCCTTAAAAAAAGGGTGATACCCCGGTTACCAACCGCGTATAATTTCAATCACAATGAACTGGCTATTTTCCGGTTTTTATGCGACCTGCAATACCAGGGATTGCAGGCCAACCTGACATTTAACCTGGAACAAATTTTCCCCGGGCTTGATTTTTACCCAAGGGTAGAATACCGGGGTATGGTCATCAGCCTGGCTAAATGGCGGCTTCAAAATCAAGATATTGCGGGCTTAATCACCGCACCATCCATCGGTAAACTGCACATCATGCGCCAGGTACGCGGCATACCTGCTTTGGTATCGATGGGGATGAGCGACCAGAAGCTGGTATTTGATCTATCCTGTGATGCGGAAGCTTTGTTTTTTATGGATTGCCTTAAAGAACAACAAAACATTTTAATCACTGAATACCTGGAGCCAGACCGTTCGGTGACTGCCGGAAAAAACAGACTGGCCGGACAATTTGTTGCACTGCTTACCAGAACTGACCGCATTTATAACGGAATTGCCATTCAGAACAGTCCTAAGCGGAAAGCATTGCACAGGTCATTTCCTCCCGGAAGCCAGTGGCTATACTTTAAAATCTACTGTGCCGAAGAAACATCGGATACGATATTGTTAAAACTTATTGGCAAACTCAGCCAGGCAGCCAAAGCTAAAATAGAGCTGTGGTTCTTTATCCGGTACTATGATCCGGAAAGCCACATCCGCCTGCGGATCCGCACTGATATTTCAAATTATGGGGAAATGGTCAAAACAATCTCGCGAATAATTGGCCATAAGTCCGTTAAAGGTTTTGTACGGGATGTGAAGCAGGACACCTACGTGCGTGAAGTCGAAAGATATAGTGCAGCATTAATGGAAAATGTTGAGCACTGTTTCCATACCGGCAGTGAACTCGTGGTGCAGTGGTTAAACCAAAAGATAAAACCCGAAGCCCCCAATGGATTTGACATGGCCGTTTTTAGATTAGTCTATCAAATGGCCGCCAGGTTCGCCGAGGGAAGCGCTGTTATTTCCGATTTTTTCAGGCAAAGGGCAGAAAGCTTTATTTCAGAATTCGGAGACACCAGGAACTTCCGACTGGACCTGGACCGAAAATACAGGATGGTTGCGAGGGAACTGGAGGCAGCACTTGAACACCTGGCTGAAGACCCAAAAACAAAGGACATCGTAGCGGAGACAGCTTTCCTGAAGTCGGTCGAAAATCTTGCGAAGGGCTCAGCAGCATGGGCGGATGGCAAAAGGCTGAATTTATTGGCGGACCTGATCCATATGCAGGTTAACAGGCTATATTCTGATCAACAACGCAGGCATGAACTACTGATCTGTTTTTGTTTATATAAATATTCCACATCCCTTGTTTTGAGGGATGTGGCGTATTAATTATCTGAAAGGCGTTTGCTAATGAGGAATTCAGGTGCAAGGCGCTTCATAAACGCGGCCTCATAAGCTTTTCCTATTGGAATTGCCCGGTCATTATGCAGCCTGACCTGTGATTTTTCGATTGCGCTGACCTGTTTTAAATTAACGATGTACGAGCGGTGGACCTGGCAGAAACCGACCGGAGGTAATTCTGCAAGGATCTCTGCCAGGGTAAGGTAGGTTAATACCTTACCGGCAACCAGATGAATTTCGATATAGTTGAGCGCCGCTACGATGTAAATAATTTCATCGATAACGACTTTGATGTATTTTTCCTTGGCATCACCTTTTACAAAAAAGGAAGCCCGTTCTTTGACAACGTTATGTTTACCCTGCCGTTCAGCCATTACTTTTTGAATAGCCTTATAAAAACGGGCATACGCTACCGGTTTTAACAAATAATCAATGGCTTTCAGCTCAAACGCTTCGACACCAAATTCCCGGTAGGAGGTTATGAATATGATACTGGTTTCACTATTAACCAGCCCTGCCAATTCTAACCCGGAAATGCCCGGCATATCGACGTCAACCAGCAGCAGCATCGGGGCAGTATCACCGGACAGGCTTGATAAAACACCTGCCGGATCAGTTGTCGCCCCCACCAGCTCCAATTCGGGCGTCATTTGTACGTATTGCTTTAATATATTGACCGCGTGAGCTTCATCATCAATTATAAATGTGGTAATTGTCATAATGGTATATTTAGTTCGGCTTCGAAAAAACCGTCATCTTCCCTGGTTGAAAGCGTATAATCCGGTCCGTAAGTAAAGTCGAGGCGGATCCGGATATTTTCCAAGCCTGTACTTCGTAACCTTGCGAACGGTATTTTTGCTTTTGATCGGTTACTGGTCAAGAATTTCAATTTGCCGGGCTGATTTAATACCAGTTTAATCGTTGCCGGATAATCCCGAAGATCCCCATGTTTGAATACGTTTTCAACGAGCGTAATCAATACCATTGGAATCAATCTCTGGTCAGCTATTGCCCCGTAAACCGAAAATTCGACCTTATTTTTATGCTCAAAACGAGCCTGGCTGATCCGGATCAAATTATGGATCTGCTCCACTTCACCGGCCAATAATATTTTGCCATCCTTATCGGTTTCTTCCATCCCATATCGCATCATATCAGCCAGTAGAATGACATTTTGGGCGGCTTCCGGTGAATTATTATAAACCAGGCTATGAATAAAATTCAGGGAGTTGAAGAGCAGATGCGGGTTGATTTGCTGTTTCAACAATGCGTTTTGTGAACGGGCCAGGCTGGCTTCGAGGGTGAGGTTATCGCGCGCGGCCATTAATTGTTTGATTTCGGCATCCTTAGCCTTTCGTTCAAAGACAGAAATATTAGAAGCTGCCCAAAATAGCGTGGCCAGCGCAGCAAAAAACAGGTTCCTGTTGAAGTCGAGCGCAATGAATTGCCTGATTTCCGAAAACATCAACCCATTTCCATTGCTATATAAATAATCCAGCAGCAGCTTAATCGCCAGGAATACTAGCGTTTCCAGGATAATGAGCAACAAAACCTTAAAAAACCTCGCCCTGATCAAATGCCTTGTCCGGTTTAATATGATCATGTGCGTATAGAAAAGTAATACGTTTACTAAAAAATAGGAAAAATACCTCTCCAGATACAACTCTGAAATGGCAAAATAAACAGAAGATAGTTCATAAAAAATGTAAAAAAACCACCAAAGCAGGTGGTAGAAAACCACCCTGTACTTATGAAACTTCATAAAATCAACTTTCATTAAGAAGTTCATTTTTGGTGTAATTTTCCAGGGGATTGATGTAATAAAAATATCCTTCTTCTTATAAAATATTAATATAGTAAAAAAAATAATATTATGAAAACCAACAACATTAAATTACCCAAACAAACCGTAACACGTCGTTTTAACTTTGTTAACGATTCACAAACCAACACAGTTCAAACTTCCAGCTCCAAAACCGATCCTACAAACACGTGTACTACTTTATTTACCACAACGCATTACGTTTAACCGGTCATCTTAAATAGCAATTATGCTGAGCGCAAAAAGTGTTTTTTCTGATAAGGAATCTTTCCATCACCTCCATTTATTAAGTGAACTGGAAAATTTATTGACCGGCAATTACACCGACGACATTTTAAAAAAGTTAGATGAAGTCATTGTAAAAGTCCGGGCCTCCTGGACTTTTACAGCTTTTTCTGCTTTAACGGAACCCGCAATGCGGCGATATTTTACTCACCAGTTATTGTTTATTTCGGGCGCGCCGGAAAAGTACTTTAATAATCGCAGCCAAAGACTGGTTGAAAACCGGTTAACTCATTCCATCATCACCGAAAAAGTCTGTTTATTGGCCGACGACTTGTTGACCTATTACGGTAATTACCCCGACAAAACGATCCCCGTTGCTATTAGTTACAGGCAACACTATACCAAAAACTTAAAAGACACCGGTATAAAAATTTGTAACGCGCTGGAAGATTCACCTGTTAAACCCAAAATCACTGAATTTTTAAAACGGTATATAGAGGATATGACGGATGATAAAAATGTTTCCTGTAGTTTGTCACAATTGGTTTATTTTAAGCAGGTAATTGATGAACTAAGCACGATCATTCCTGATGCAAATTCCGGTAATTTCCCTCAACTCGTTTATCAAAAGCTGATAGCACTGGAGTTAAACCAGTTTGACGTACTGGTTGTACAACAGGAGGAAATCCTTAGGGAAATATCAGGTAAGCCCAAACCAAATCAATTATCACTTCTTAAACACTATACCGAGCTTTTCAGCTACCTATCAAAAGGGGAAATTTCACGATATGATGACCGGTGGCCACCTTTATCCCAAATCCTGTCAGACTGGTTGCAGGAAGTAAAAGAAAGTTTAGAACCTGCAAACCACCCATCGCCGTCACACCAGGCAGCCAATAACAAGCGCCTGAAACTTGAGTTTTCAGTCTCCCATCTTGCCTGCCTGATCAGGCTGTTCTTTAAAGAACACCTTATTAACGCTGTGCCCCTTACTGAAATTTTTGATTTTTTCGCGGAAAACTTCAGCACGAAAAGGCAGGAATTCATATCCGCACACGGGCTTAGCAAGGAGTATTATAGTAAAAACCAGGTTACTGCAGCGGAAATGAAAGCGATTCTTCAAAAAATGATCAGCAGAATTAACCAGGATTATTTCCCGGTAGTGGCTGCAATAGGTGTAACAATTTTCTTTCGCTGAGAAAAGCAGCAAGTTCTCCCAACCATGCATAATTAAACCCTGTCCTGTTACCAAGCTCCTCCGGGTTTAAACTGGTAACGTCCTTTAACGTTACGAACCCCATGGCGACGCATTTCGATTTGAATTCTTCACTCAATTCCAGTTCCAGTATCAGAAGATCCATTTGCACCGAGATAAAATCTTGTCCCATTGTTCCTTGCGGGTAATTTTTTTATTTTCTTAGGCTAAAATATTAAATATCGCCGATATATCGGCGTATAATTCAAACTTTAATATTTCATTTTCGGGGTTGAAATGGCCAACCGAAATGTTGAGGCAAATAAGATAATAGGTATCAGGTTGCGCGACGAGCGTAAATCCAAGGGAATATCACAGGAGAATTTGTGGGCTATTTCAGGGATCACCACTTCGCAAATCAGAGAAATTGAGAAAGGCAGAGGAGACCCGAGGTTAAGTACCATGGTTGAGCTTGCTAAAGCACTCAATGTCTCCATAGACGTACTATTGCCACCCAGCACATACCTAAATAAAGCAGGTTAGGTTAGTCCGGAAAAATCAGGTGCCAATTTAACATATCAACCGGCCCTTTATTCATCTGTACAACCCTCGTTCTTTATAGGAATTTGGCATAACAGATAATACGATGCCAAATAAAAAGGGGAACTGGTTGGTTCCCCTTTTTTGCATAAATTTTTTGAGCGATAGTAATATTTACCAAAAATTATTTTTCAGGCTCTTTATAGGGTAGTTTAAACCTTTCATTGTGGAAGATCATTTCTCCCCACTCCCAGAATCGCCAGGGTTTGATGGTAAAGGTTCGATACAGTTTATTGTCGCCCTGGTCTTTCTCCGGGTGTTGACAAAGAAAATACCCATAAAGTCGTTGACATCCTAAAAACGACTTTCCCTTTCCACCTTCCTCGTTATAGGTAAATGACCCATCGATATTTGAATATGTGAAATCTTCCTGTAAAAAAAAGGTAAAAAATGGCAAGTTGCCTATAAACACAATGCAGAGTATTACAATAATAATTTTCGTCTTCATAATAATTAGATTGTTGGGTCACATGATCCTTTACTGTTTGGGGTAGTACCTCCTTTTGCGTTTACATTCGGTTTACCATCTAACTTTTCTATGTTATATCCTAATGTAGAGGGTGCCATTGTCTTATATTCATTTCCATCCGAATCGTATCCGGCAGTCGTTGATGCATTGGGTAAAACAATCCCGCCCTGTTGAACAGCATTATTTACAAAAGTCGTGCAATTCATCGTTATTATATCGTAGGTGGACGGTGGATTTGAAATATATGTCGCAATTTTTTTAAACTGATCGGCAGTTACACTATAACTTATGCTTGCATTATAGTTCAAATCGCCCCCATTATTGACAATTTTCGATGGCGCGTGTGATTTATCCTTTCCGCTTGCGTCAGGATAAAATCCTACAACCTGAGTAATTGACTGGTTTCCATTTGATTTTGTAAGTCCGATAGCTGTATGTCCTACCGAGTTTGGACCAATGTTAAAGGTCGTGCCAGGCCAAGGTTCTTGTACATAAACAGTTATGGTCAATTTAGCGCCGTTATCCGGAATATTATCAAAACAAATCATCAGGTTTTTAGGGTTTACCTTGGGATTATTTTCACCCGGCAGATTGGATGCAGCGGGTGCCGCGCCCGCACCGGAAGAGCTGCCACCGCCTGAACCTGCTGCTGCTGTTCCCGGGCCCGATCCGTCACCGCCCCCGCCAGTTAATATGCCTGATGACCCGTCATCTATAATTTCATTTTGACGAATTTTTTCTGAATAAACTACCACATTCCCTTCGCTGTCTATGTAGTTATCATCTACCCACTGGCAGGTAGTGATCACCTGGACGTAATTGGTATGTAAAGTATTCCCGGAACTATTTGAAGGTTGCGGCTTGATTAAACCAATCGCTTTTCCACCCGAATAAATATATCCGGAAAGTAAGCGATAGCTGCTGTCAAAAGTGAAAATTTTGCCGGTAAAGTCCGCTTCTGTTACTTTTTGCTTTTGCTGCAGGTAAAAAGCATCCGGGATTATTTCGAGCATATGCTGGTTAATAGCCCCGGTAGTATCCCTGAAAAATGCGACACGCCTGTATCCCAACTTCAACTGGTTGTAAACAGGACGGCCGGCCAGGTCAACAAGCCAGTAAAGATTTTTGTTCCGTACTACCTGCCTGGCCGTTTTCCATTCCAACGTGTTTGTCGTATCGGAATGATACCAGGTTTTGATCTCCTCTAAAGTTAATGCAGCTGTGCTGGTTGTTTTTCCGGAATTAACAGCCGGTAAATGCCGGTCTTTTTGACATGCTGAAACCAGCATGATCAAAATTACGGTCATTGTTATTTTTGTTTTCATAGGTGATGGTTTTACCACAAATTACGAAGCAATTTTCCATTAGTAATTTGATTCAAATCAAATAATTCTATTTTTTTTATACTTACAATTGCCAGGTTTTTCAATACAATCCGGATACTACCGGAATTTTCGTCACCGTTGATGAGGACTTTCAACAAGAACTTATCATCGGCATCATCAAAATTAATGTTCAATTTGGCTTAAATAAATTTGCATCTATGTCCGATAATGACAATTCCGCCATCTTCAATTATCACCGCAGCGTGATAGCCTGGCATGGCAATAAAAGTCATGGGGCTCTTGGCTGGACAGACCTCGATAGCCAGTTATTGCGTTTCAGCATATTGTCTGAAATGGCCGATTTCGGGGGTTGCTCCATATTAGACGCAGGCTGCGGACATGGCGACCTGCTTGCTTACCTGGTACCACTTTACGAAGGGATTACCTATACCGGCGTAAAACAAATACCTGAATTAATGAAAGAAGCGCAATCCCGGTATGGTGAATTATCTCATGTCCATTTTCTGCAGGCTGACTTTATCAATGATGAATTGCCGTTATCGGATTATGTGCTTGTCAGCGGATCATTAAACTATTATTACAGCGACCCTGATTTTATTTATCATGCGATCAACAAATTGTACCAGAGCTCGAAAAGTGGCCTCGGCTTTAACCTACTCAGACAAATTATCCCAAACGGTCTCCTGGCATCCTATGAACCCCAACAGATCATAAACTTCTGCGGTACAATTTGTCCGAATGTGCAACTGAGAACAGATTATAGCCCGGAAGATTTTACGGTTTATATGTACCGTTAGCGCGGCAGACAAAGGTCAGTTCTATCCAATATGACACCGAATATTAAGTTCAGAAATCCATTATTTAGCTCAGGGAAAACAATGAACCCGATAATTCATTTTATGATTATTGTTTCATTTGAGCATTAAACAGCCTGGCTATGCAACTGATGCAGCGTAAATTACGGTACCAGGACAAGATCAACTTTCAATTGTACCATTTATGTTATTATTTCTCTGCCCCATCGTTTTGGGATAATGACCGTAAACAGGTTTTGGAATTTAAAAACAATAAGGAGCGCACAATCCGGACGTTTATTTCAGAAAGCATCAATAATCTCCTGTTGCACCAGATGAGCCGGGATTTGGTAATTATCCGCGCACTTGGCAGTAATGAATTGGAGGCTGATAATCCGGCTGAAAAGCCGCTGGACCGTTTGGGTAACAGCCTCGCAGCAACTTTTGGTTGTTATTATTTGCCGCAAATCCTGCATAAAAGAAAGGCCACCAAGCCTATTAAATCACTGAATCTGACTAACCGCCAAAAGATGCTGGCCGATGTTTATGAGGTAAAAAAAAATGTCACTAATCTCAACCGTCGTAAAGTGCTCATCCTTGATGATGTCGTTACCACCGGTGTAACTTCCTGCGCTATAATCAGCGCTATTCTAAAAGCTTTTCCAGCTGCAAAGATCAACGTGTTTTCTCTCGCATGGACGCCTACTGTTAACCAGCAGACCTATTTGATGGATTTACAAAGCAGGTCACTTCATTTTAGCGAACCTGGGCCTGTTTACGGGAAAATAAAAAAGGAAACAGATGAGGAATTTGAAAGGGGCAGAACAAATGTTTCGCTCTTTTAAGGGTATAACATCTCTCTCCTACACTAATTAAACTTCGCCGCTTTGCGTCCTTGTTTACCGCTACTAATCTTGCGTTCGATTTATCATTTTAAACGTGCTATTTTTACCAAAATGCCAGTATTCTGCTGAAAACATAGCTGGTTTTGTCTTTCTTATGCTGTTTACGCCAGGCTTGCCATCTTTATTAAAAATAAATTACGGTCGTCGGAATGCTTTGGGTCTACCAGTCATTGTATGAATATTTTACACCTCATAAAAGTTATACATTTAAAAACTCACCGGTTTCAAGCTATTTTTAAGTTGTAAAAAAAACATTCATTAATAATTCACGATAATTTAATATTATTACACCTCAAGCAGGCACCCGCCTGCATTGTGATAAGGTTTAGGTTTAAGTCCCCGGCGGCGAGCGCTTAGGGGACTTTATTTTGCCTAGCCCGCCAAAACACCCACTGCTTTTGCAATATATTGAGATGTAGATTTTTTAACTTATGCCAATAAAAATCTGTTCCCCGGTAGCCTTGATAATTGTAATGCTAAATTCCGCTACTCTATATTCACTTTTATGTCACCATTCTATTAGTTCCATTGGTTGACGCTGGCGCAATAAGGTACCTCCGAATGTTTCGGGCAAAATAAATGGATAGCTTTTAGTGGCATCGTCAAGGAATCCGATACAAATACGTGTAAATAACTTTAGCAGACCAGCGTATTGGTCTTTTTTTCAGTGCGGTGAAAATTGGTTGGGACATAATCTTTTAGCGATTCCTCACTATTGTGCCATAAGTTCAAGTATGAGAAAAAGGTTACAGGGGGAAATAAAAAATTATGATGGGAAAAGCCATTAAAAACACACGATTTACCCAAGTGCGGGTAAGTGTTAATCAAGACGATAATTTCTGAAATCTTAACTTTAAATTCAGAGAAACTTTTGAATTAGATTTCTTCCAGCCGATACTGAACGCCCGAGGGTCAGTTAAAATAAAGTGAGCTGGACACGGCCCACTGTTTTGAGCTTATAGGTACGCTTCAATTTCACATGCCCTGTCTTATCCTTGTATTCTCCTCTACCGTGCGAAGCAACCGTTGGTACTCTGCCAGTTCTCATCTTTGCTGATCGTTGCAAACTATGTTCCGGCATCATAAAATGCAGGCGTGCCCCGTGTAAGCACCCCGGTTCTGCTGACCGTATAATGGGTAACTTTACGGCCGCCGTCATCCCGCGCTGGTCGTTGCAGGAAAAGCTACCAGGTCATTTGCCATTCGTAAACGTCATATCGTTCGGGGAGCCCTGCCAATGGTAAGCATAGTTCCATTGCCGCCTTTCGCTGCTGTTCCCGTAAAAGTTGCTATTGCGTTATAGCTGATAGACTGTGTCGCAGGCGTGATCGTGACGGTTGCCCGCTGCGGGTAAACCGTCACGATAGGACAACTGGGAATTTAATTATGCTCAACATCCAGAATTAGAGTATCCAAATTATGAATGGGAATTACATTTCTTAAACTATCTGCAAGCTTTCTTATGTCCAACGTTCTCTTATGCGCCATTGCTATACTATCTGCAATCCTAACTTTATTTTGAATTATGGTTAGATCGTCATAAATTATATGAATTCTTATGTTTTTTAAATGAATTTTGTTTAAATCAACACTTGCCGTTTTTGAATTAATTCTTATTGTTAAAAGATTTCTTTCGTTGGAATCAATCGAGAAACGAGTAATTAATTTAGGGAAATCAGTATGCAAATCGTTAACATTAATAATAGTATCAGATATTTTTTTATCATTTATCAACACATTTAAATGACATAATTTTATATTTAACGTACCCGATGCATCCATTAGAAGTGAAACCATTTTTTTTTTGCCAGCAGAATGACACCCTATAAATAAAACTAAACCAACCATGATATATATCTTCTTCATAGCTTAAACTATTGGTTATTTATTATTGGCATTAAAATATGCATTCCGTATTTCCTGTCGCCTCTATAAGGACGGTTATTCGTTGTAGTGCTATTTGTTACTCCGTTATTTTGTCGGTTAGTTATTATAGCCCTGTTAAAGCCATGATTCAAATTGTATAGGGTATAGTTTAAGTAAATAGATTTCATTTCAAAGCTAGTAAATTTATTCCCTTTATACATTCCTCCATTATAGTCCATCGGGTCACTTTTATTTCCTTCGAAATGATCTATAAATCCGAATTGGTGACCTACCTCATGATAAGCTGCGTCAATATTAGTTTGTGATCTTCCCTGATTTTCAATATAAGAAAGTCTTTCAAAAGGTCGATTTGTAATACCCGCAGCAGGTGTTACGCCATCTGACGATAAGCCGTTAACCTTATCGACAATTGCAACAACGTTATCAGTTTTCCCTATATCATCTACAGAATGAGCAACACTAAATTGGGCATCAATTGTATAAATTACGGTTTTTACTGTTCCGTCGGCATTGTTGGTAACTTCTGAACTGGAAGAATTATTTAACATTGAATTTAAACCGGATGCCACTGCATCCGCACCTCCCTGTTCCGTTACATCAATAACTTTTCCTGTAATATGAGTTGTATTGATTGTGTATGTATTTCCATTTTTATCAGTTCTTGTAGAAGTTGTGGTCCATACCGAATCACCATTCATATCAATATGTGAGATAGGATTAAGAGCCCCGTATTGGTAGGGAGTCATTGAAGAATATTTTTCAGCATAGGCATCCATCGTACCAAACCTAGCAATAGCCGGATCATAGAACCTTGCACCATAATCGTACTGACCTGTCTCGTCCTGCAATTCCTTTTTATTGTAAAGATAATGATTCGTTCCCGGAGTTCCTGCAGCAGAACGCATGCCGAACGGATAGTAATCATCCGCCTGCAATAACACTGCTTTCAGCGTAACTGGGTCCTTGTAGAACGTCACGCGGGTATTGCCCAAATGGTCGGCCAGGTCATATTCATAACGGTAGGTGCCGTCCGTCCGTTTCGAGGCCCGCCCCTCTTCCGTCTGGATAAAATCGAGTCCGTGCGTCCCGCTCAGGTTATCATACTGGATGCCCGATATGTAATCCGTCGTCGTTGTTCCGCTTACCTTTCGGAGCTTGTCCCCTGCCGCATCATAGGTATAGGCGATATTGAAAGCCCCGGTACCTGTTTTAACTACGGTAGAAGGCAGGTTCAGCAGGTTATAAGTGAGCGTCGCCCCGGTGCGGCCATCTGTTGTCACATTACCGCTGTTAGGATCATAGGCATAGTTCACGCTGGTCAGCCCGCTTACGGATTGCAGCTGGTTAGTCCCTGCAATATAGGTATAACCGTAGGCTGTATTGGCATCACGTTTTAATGCCTGGATATTCCCCCCCTGGTCATAGCTGATACCGCTTTCCGACATCGGCCCTGATACTCCCGAGATCACCCGGTTCATGGCATCGTAGGTATAACTGAATGTTTGTGATGAGGGTTGCTGATAAGTGTACCATTGCTGGCTGGATATATTGCCGTTGTACTGCGGCGATGAGCCGCTGTTATAGCCCAGCTGCATCGCGAACATCGACTGTGCTGTCGGCGCGGTCGCAGGGTCGTTGATCTTGCTCAGCCAGCCCCGCTCGTTATAAGCGTAACCGGTCTTTTGCAAAAAGTAGCCGCCGAGGTCTTCGCTGCCCTGCTTTTTCGTCCACAGCTGGCCAAGTTCGTTATAGGCCTGCTGCGACAACAGGACATTAGCTTCACTGTTGATCTGCTCATAGGTTTGCTTTTTACGGCCCAGGTGATCATATACATACGTATTGGTTATGGTGACCGCCAGCCCCGCCGTGGTATAGTGCTTCCGTGTACTTGATGTTAATGCGTTCGTAAAATCATAATGATTAGTCACCACATCATAATTACCCGTATTCGGGCTACCCCCGCCAAGGTTGTGCTGCTTGTATGTTTGCAGTACCCTACCGAAGCTATCATAATAGGTTACCGACCAAAGGCCGTAAGTGGCCCCTAAAACGTATTGCTTAATGGCGGTTACTGAACCTTTGGGCAGCGCTATCGCCCCTGCCGGGGCCGTGGTAAAGGCCGGGGGCAAACCTGTAATATTACTAAAGGTGTAATCATCGTAATAATTGATGCCCAGGTAAGTGGTGATGGATGGATAACTGCTGATCGTATAACCGGTCGTTGCATCAGCGGTGTTCCTCACATCCCATTGGGATGCACCGTAGATATTAGCCTGCAACGTAGCTTGCGGATATGCGGATACATCCGTCCACAAACCTGTTATGATCACCCGGCCAAGGCCGTCATACTTCATCACCGTCCACTGGTTGCTTGTCCGCTGCACCGCGTCCTGGCTCAGCACCACCTGGTCAAGCCTGTTGTAAACCATGTATTCCCAGCCTTTGCCCGGTATCTTCTTCTGGATCATCCTGTTCCGCTGATCGTACTTATACTGGTAACAAAGGTTGTTCAGCACACCGGCCGCAGGTACGCCGCTTAACATGTCTCCGCCAGCCAGCGGCGGAAGCACGAAGGCCAGGTTACCCAGGTCATCGTATACATAATACGTCGACAGCATTTCTGCTGACGTCACCGCATTCACCGTTTTCAGGTTATAGGTACGCTTCAATACCACATGGCCTGTCTTATCCTTGTATTCCTCTACCGTGCCGAAGCAACCGTTGGTACTCTGCCAGTTCTCATCTTTGCTGATCGTTACAAACAATGTTCCGGCATCATAAAATGCAGGCGTACCCCGTGTAAGTGCCCCGGTACTGCTGACCGTATAATAGGCAGCTTTACGGCTGCCGTCATCCCCGCTGGTCGTTGCAGGGAAAGCTACCAGGTCATTTGCCGTGTATACTATCTTTGACGTGTGGCCTGATATGCCATCTGTCGGCTGCCAGGCTGCACCAGCAGACCCTTGTTCTGTTACCCGGTTCAGTGGCGAAGCCTCGAACGCAGTTTGTGCAAAGGACGGCGTGATACTCCCGCTTACCGGAATCTGGGTTACGCCAGGCGCATTCCAGGTACCACCGCCCGGCGTATTGTAAAACGAGGCCTGGTCCGCAATTGCAGTGCTCTTGTAACTGCCGTTACTATTTGCCGCTGTTGCCACATATGGAAGGTATTTTGCCGCCTCCCGCCCAAACGGATCGTAGACATTAGGCACCACGATATCCCTGTTCGAGGGGCTTGCCTTGACCTGTACCGTTTGCAGCGGCCTGCCCAGCCCGTCAAAGTATTGGATAATTTGGTTGACATCGCAGGTACTGTAACCTGTACCGAATGTCTGCATTTGTGTCCGGGGAACAGACATGGTGATATAATTCTTATCTGCGCTCGGGCTTGATCCCAGCGCCACACATTCCGTTATCGTCACCGTAGCTACATTACTATTCACTGTTGCACCATTGCTGGTTACCGAAACCCGAAAGTATTTGGTCGAAACAAGTACGTCGGGATTGTAGCTGCTGCCTGTTGCCGTATTGATATTGATAAAAGTTATATTATCCGCCGAGATCTGCCACTGGTACGTGAACGTACCATTTCCACCAGACGGCGTACAGGTTAATACGCCTGCTGCAGCATTCGGAATGACCATCTGGCTGGCCGGCGAAATTACTGCGCTTAACTGCGGGTTAACCATCACCGTCGCTGACGCACTGTTCACCGTCACACCGTTGCTCGTTACCGCCCTGCGGTAATATTTCGTTGCCGTCAGGGTACCGCTCGTATAACCCGTACCTGTTGCGCCGCTGATATTCGTAAATGTCGTATTGTCCGGTGAACTTTGCCATTGGTAAGCATAAGTACCGTTGCCGCCCGTTGCTGCTCCCCCTGTTAAGCTTGCGGGTGTATTGTAGTTAATCGCCTGCGTCGCCGGGCTGATCGTTCCGGCTACAAGCTGAGGGTACACCGTTACCGTCACAGAGTTGCTGTTTAACGGTTGGCCATTACTCGTTACCGTCCTGCGGTAATACGTCGTTGTAGTCAGGCTGCCGCTCGTATAGCTGACACCTGTTGCGCCGCTGATATTCGTAAACGTCGTATTGTCCGGTGAACTTTGCCACTGGTAAGCATAAGTACCGTTACCACCCGTTGCTGCTCCCCCTGTTAAGCTTGCTGGTGTATTGTAGTTAATCGCCTGCGTCGCCGGGCTGATCGTTCCGGCTACAAGCTGAGGGTATACCGTCACCGTCACAGAGTTGCTGTTTAACGGCTGGCCGTTGCTCGTTACCGTCCTGCGGTAGTAGGTTGTTGCCGTCAGGCTACCACTCGTATAGCTGACACCCGTCGCGCCGCTGATATTCGTAAATGTCGTATTGTCCGGTGAACTTTGCCATTGGTAAGCATAAGTACCGTTGCCGCCCGTTGCTGCTCCCCCTGTTAAGCTTGCGGGTGTATTGTAGTTAATCGCCTGCGTCGCCGGGCTGATCGTTCCGGCTACAAGCTGAGGGTACACCGTTACCGTCACAGAGTTGCTGTTTAACGGTTGGCCATTACTCGTTACCGTCCTGCGGTAATATTTCGTTGCCGTCAGGTTACCGCTCGTATAACCCGTACCTGTTGCGCCGCTGATATTCGTAAACGTCGTATTGTCCGGTGAGCTTTGCCACTGGTAAGCATAAGTACCGTTACCGCCCGTTGCTGCTCCCCCCGTTAAGCTTGCTGGTGTATTGTAGTTAATCGCCTGCGTCGCCGGGCTGATCGTTCCGGCCGTTAGCTGAGGGTATACAGTGACAATAACCGAACCGCTCGTTGCCGATGAACCGAAACCGGTCGACACGATCCTGTAATAGGTTGTCGACGTCAAAGCCGGCGGCGAATAACTCAACGATGTTGCGCCGGACACTACTGACCAGTTACTGTTATCCGGGGAGCTTTGCCACTGGTAAGTGAAACTGCCGTTGCTGCCTGTTGCGGCTGTTGCCGTCAGCGCTGTCGATGGTGCGCTGTTGTAATTAGCTGCCTGGCTGGAAGGACTAATTGTGCCTGATACCGTCGGGCTGTAAACAATAACACCCAGCGGGTAAGTAGAACCTGTCTGCCCTACAGAGTTATAAGCGTAACAGTTGATCGTAAAACTACCGGCATAGTTCGCCGGTACTGTCAATGTTCCCGTTAAGCCTGACGACGACATCATCACGTTATCGTCCGTCGCTACCCAGGAATAGCCTGTCGCCCCCGATGCTGAGGTCGTCGTATACGTTGCCGTAATCGACGATGCACCGCTCTGCAGCTGGATCGGGCCCGATATCGGGCCCGGGGCACCGGGTGGGTCCGTCGGCTGAACCACATTAGGGCTCACCGTACCTTTTTGCCCGTATGCCTGATTAACGGTAAATATAATTCCCATGACTAAAAACAGCCGAAGCAACGCTTCAACCTTTAGATGTAGCCGCCTGGATAGCCGGTGTACAAGGCTTATAAAAAACTCGCTGTTTAACAGGTTCGCCTGTTTGGTAGTGTGATCATGCATATCGTGATAATAGAAAAAGGTCGTTTTGGTACTTTGTTCAGGAACTTACTCTAGTTATTGGCGTAATGGTAATCCATGTGCTTAATAATATTACCGTCTTTGTCTTTGATGTTCAACAATCGCTGAAAGCTGTCATACTCATAATAGGTAACCAGTCCCTTGGCGTCGGTACTGCTGGTAATACCCAAAATAGGATTGCAGGTAAATGTACTTACCTGGTAAGTACTACTGGCCATTAAAGGTGTTAAAAAGCTTTTAACCTGCGCATCTGTTGGTAAAATGTTATTCTTGAAGTTTTCAACAGCGGTTACTCCCCCCAGGGCGGAAACGATGTCGCTGTAAACAGCGTTTTCAACTTTCGCTATAGGATATCGGCCCGCATAACTCCATATATAACAGGTTCTTGGCCCCAGGTCCTTCCCGGTTTCAACCTCGTTCCCCTGATTGTCGTACGTGTAGTAATGCAGTCTTGGTTCATATGCATTAATCCCTGTTTTCGAGCTGACAACGTTGGGCGCAATAACAGTTCCCCAGGCCGCGTAATCTGTCTTGACAGAGTTCAGGAAATTGGATAACGAGTTTTTATAATTCAACTGCTCTACAACAGGCCCCCAGATATGCCTGGTGTACATGTCCGTATATGGTTGTTGCGACGAAAAGTCCGAGGGATATTTGTATACCGAAATAAAATTATCACCCGAACTGGTTAACATCGTTTTTTGTGTTACCAACTGATGCTCTAAGTTACCGTAAACATAACTCGTTGTCGTCGTTACCGGCTTCAGCCCGTTCGCGTCAAACTGGATTTCATCCGTCTCAATTAACTTGTTCAAGCGGGACGGATAATAGTAATATTGTATACCCTTCCAGACCGTTGAGGAGTTTGAGTCTTTGTTATAAGTTGCGACTCTGGCCCCTAGGACGTCAGTACTATGATTTATTGCCGAATTGCTTCCATAATAATCATCTTTGTAAGCATTGGTCAGGCTTCTTATCAAGATATAACTCCCACTGACCTTGCTGTAGGTAAGTTGTTGCAATAAGGAGCCACGTCTCCACGATTGAGAAACTGTCGGCACAAACGGAAAACTGACTCCGGAAGATTCATTGATCGGGATGGTATTATTTACGTAGTCATCCTTATAGCAACTCGGCGTACTCGAATTGACCCCTAAAAAATCAAGATAACCCAAACCATATACGGGGCTACCGGAAGCGGCCGCATAAGATGATATGTAATCAACCGGCACCGAGTACAAAAACTCAGTTTTTCCTCCGGTCCCTAATTCATGGGTCTGAGTGTTCTGGCCATTGTATACGGTGACCTTACTATAAGCTACGCCATCGTCGTCCCCTGCTATCCTTGAAACAGCAGTTCTTGTGGTTACGATGTCCGGTGCGCCATGATTATAAATCATCTGGTAATCATACTTTGGAATTGTGTTCAGCGTACCTGAAGAATTAGAAAACGAATCCAGGTATTCATAATTTTTATCAATGGTATTACCGGCAACGGGGTCGTTTATAATCGTTTCCTTTACCCTGATACCACCTGCCGATTTGTATCCCGGGTTCATATATTGAATACCAGACATGGTAAAACTGTAACTTCCTGTTGTGGTTGCATCACTCGCCAGTGCCTGACTGGTTGATGTGTACTTGCAGATACGAAGGATATAATTGCCATTAGGCAACCCAACATTATCAGACCCGCTTTTGGTTGTACCATCAACAATTATCTGCCCTGAGGAAGAATAAACAGGATTCTGAAGATCGGTCGTTTTAAATATTTTAAAGAATAAATTGGTTTGAGGATTTGATGCCGAAATAGGCACGGCATTGCCCGAACAGGTTGGAGGCGTGCCAGGAGGAGCGTAACCCTGGAAATTTATTTTGAAGGTTACACCATTGGCCGAATAGTTATTTACGCTAAAGTTGACCTCCGGTGATACATTGCACGGCGATACTGCCGCTGCATAATTGAGATATTGGGGAGTAAAGTCCAGTTGGTTGTAAGATATGTTTATTCTGTTACCCTCGTAAATAAAATTTGTATATCCACCCGTTGGATAAGTTATCTTGATAAGCACACCCGCCTTCGCATAATTTTCATCAGGATTCCTGTCAGCACCATTCGTAAAAGACGGCACTCCATTGACAAATCCATTTTGATACCGGGGAATAAGCGTAGTATTGGAACTCTTCCCGTTGTAATAGCCCCAGTGGTCGATTGCTTTGGAAGTCAGTCTGTCGGGTAACCAAACACCATTTTCATATGTGAACAGGTATGGCGGTTTAGCCTGGCTACTATTGTCAACTTCCTGAATACTTTTAAGTGACAGCCTAAGCGTCGTGTTTGCAGTAGTTGTTGCGGTCGCTGGTGTCAGACTACTAAATTCGACCATGCTGCCATCTCCAAAATAGTTATAGCTTAAATTAAATCCTTTAATTAGGTTATTATTGGTGTCCTTTATTTGGATGCTACTAAGTATTTGACTTCCTTTGAGATCGTGCCTAAAGGCCCCAGGCACGAAGCTGATCGATCCGCCTGAAAAGTTAATTTGCGAAAGTCTCATTGCCTGGCTTTGTGTGATGGTTATATTTGAAAAGGAGTTCCAGCTGACCACATCGCTTACTGTTTCAGAAATAAATTGCTGATTTTCGGTTGTGTAAGATTGATAACTTAATGTTATATTATCCGCAGTATTGCCCGTAGCGGACTTGATAGCTGTCAGATACCAACTGGTACAATAATTACCCCCTGGACTTGGCAATGAGCTGAAAGCCTGGTCGAATATCTTATATTCGTATACAACTCCACGTGGATCAGTAATAGTCCAATTGTCGAATCGCCCACTTACCCTATTCACTGTAATTTTAAGATTGGTTTGAGGCATCTGGTGGACGTTCCCGCTTTGATCGAGTACAAACTTTCCTGATCCGGCAGGACATGAATAGCTAAAAACATCAGGTTCCCAATCGGGACTGCCACCTTCCGCACTGTAATAGGTATCATAGGTATAATCATTGGGACAAATGGGTATGATATTGTTCGTGCTTGCGAATCCTGAGGTCGCATCGTCCGGAGATCCTTTTACTGTTCGTGTTATTTGACCTCCTGCCATTAGAGCCCAGCTTGCACCAACCCATGAAGGCGTTTCTTCAACCTTAATTCCGCCTGCATGATAGTTTAATGAAATAGGCAAGGAAATATCCCGTTGCTTAATATTCCATATGGGAACACTAATTTCAGGAATGCCCCTATAGAGGTCTACCGGCTGATCGATAAATTTTTCTAATGCCGCCGCTTCCGGGGGCGGGGGGATCACATTTGTAAAAGAAAGCTGAGCATTTGCTACCTCAAACCGAGACAGAAAAAAAAATAGAAATAAAAGACAGAAGTTTGCTTTTGAATTCATTTTTGAGTTATATGGTTTTTTATTATTAAAATTTAATTTCAATTAGACAGATCCAAGTGAATATGCTTCCGCCGAAGCCGGATCTCAATTCGAGCTACTTTTGTTGGTTCTTATTAATTAGTCAATTCCTGTGCAATTAATTACAGGTGGGTAAGCTGTGGGCGTGGCAATGATTGAAAATAGACATCGTTCGTTTTCGAAATCTAATTTTTAATCAACAAATCAAACCAGCACAATTGAAAACTCTTAAAGGAAAAGAATAATTACGTTGTCGGCGACCGTTGACTTTCTGAAATTAGAAGCTTGATACTTTATAAAGGACAGTGTTTGGGCGGTATTTTTCTTCATTTTGTTGTGATTGTTTAAGTTCCTTAAAAGTATCATTTCAAAATGAAAAATCAAATGCATTTATAATATTTTTTTCAATACACCTGTATTTAGCTTCCGGTAGGTTGCCATCCTAGCTGATTAAACTATTGCACGGCAACAAAACATTAATCTACTATCATTTATTACTTTCGGTTATATACACTCGGCGTTTTATATAATGCCCGTTCCTGTTTTTTTTTGTTACCCGACCCATCGCGCTGACACAAAACAATTTACAGCGTAAAACAGCAGCAGAGCAGCGTTTTTACCAATGTTTCATTGAGCAAGTTAGTATCCCGCAAAGTAAACGCGGCTTGTAAATTTTCAAGAACAGATTCGCTATATCGGCACCTCGTACCTCGTATGTTTCAGTTGTCTTTAATACCTGATATATTAATAACGGTAACACCGGGTTCGACCGTCCCTGTATGCAGATTATCATCTGTAGCAACATATTGAGGCGCAACCCTTTCTACTTCATTTATTGCTTTATCGAAACCATAACCAACTCCTCCAACTACTGATATTTCATCCCCTTGTTGCATTTTGCCATCTCTTGTTATATCTTCAAAACATGACCGACCTCCAACGAAATTTGAAAAGTCACTTCCTAATTATTCAGAAAATGGATTTTGTTAATTTTTAAATCCTTTCCATCGTGTCGTTCAACTAACTCCCCATATCGATCAGAGGCTGACTATCGATAGGGTAACCAATGAAACTGTATAGTGACAACCATCTTCATGTAATTCATTTTCAGATACAGCTCGGTTTATTTTGAATTAATTTAGATTCGATTTAAAAAGTTCATTCGGATGCAATCTCTCCCCAAAAAGCTATTTACCAAAATTCTTGATATTCAAATGCTTCAGTCATAGGCCAACTCTCCATTCAAGTGCGAGGAACTGAGGAAAGCCCTTTCAAAACTTTCTTCTCTGCTTATCAAATTCTATTTTTTCATTCGTCCTAATTTTAAATGCTCGGTCATTTGAAGCATCCCATTTATCTATATTTTTTAATTCTTCTTCTGTAGGATTGTAAAATTCAAAAAAAACTCCATCGGGCGAAGCCGTCATAACTCCCGTGAGTTTTAGCCTCTCGGACAATATGTTCCCATGATAATCGTATGGAATAAATTTTGTATTATTTATATCTTTAATACGAATATAACCCATCCTTGATGAGTCACTAAATTTAATAGTTCCTATCCCATCACTCTTCGATGTAGAGTCTTTTGTTAATCTGATAAAATACCACCCACTTTTATGGGAGTCTATAAAAATGTTCACAGTTTTAACACTTGAAACAGAATTACAATTACTAAAATAGGCTAATGCCAAAAAGATCACAATTGTCATTTTTTTCATTATCATTTATCATTTAAAATAACAGAACCTGGTGTATTACCTATTTTATTGGTTTCCTTATATCGTTCATTTATCCTTTGATAATCATCAATTGCCCGCATTTCTCTTTGAGCCATCCTGATAAGAAAAGGTTGAAGACTCGGATTAGAAGACTGCAATGAAGTGACAGACCAAAACCTTGTCGCATGACTTCGAATAAAAGAATCCTGTTGATAGCGATACCAATTTACTCCTGCTACATTCATACTCACCGAAGGATAAGTCCCGTGCATAAGATCGATATTTAAGTTTCTTTTCTGGCCAAATGATATTACAAATTCCTGATTCACGTCCACATTTTTGCCAATTACCTTTAATCCTGCTGTTTCGATGGGAGGGGTTGTAACGTGAGCGAATATCATCAGGGAATATTCGCCGCTAGATGACCCGGCCAAATATCCTGATCCTTGTTGAGTATTTAATTGTCCGGGCGTATTAACACCGTCGAGGCCGGGCGCATTAAAAGTCGCCCCGACCGTTCTCCTATAATCGACCGTGAAGTTTGAGAAGCTGCCGTCTTCTTTGTAATTCCCTGTTATTGAAATACTCGTTGTTAACTTATCGCCGGCCGCAGCTCCAGATACCTCTTCAGGTAATGGTAAATCATTTGGAGTATTAATATAGCTTGTTGTTGTAATAGTTAACGTACTTCCGATGTTGGAGTAGATCATATTGTCTTGAGTAAAGGCTTTATCTTTGGAATTGTTCCAAATTATCCCTCCATCACTACCCCTAAACCAATCATTACCATCAGGATCGGTAATTTTAATGGGGGAATTTGTGACATAGTTATAAGGCGATAATGGGTAATATTTCTCAGTTAAGGCATCCATCGTTGTCCATCTAGCAATAGCCGGATCATAGAACCTTGCACCATAATCGTACTGACCTGTCTCGTCCTGCAATTCCTTTTTATTGTAAAGATAATGATTCGTTCCCGGAGTTCCTGCAGCAGAACGCATGCCGAACGGATAGTAATCATCCGCCTGCAATAACACTGCTTTCAGCGTAACTGGGTCCTTGTAGAACGTCACGCGGGTATTGCCCAAATGGTCGGCCAGGTCATATTCATAACGGTAGGTGCCGTCCGTCCGTTTCGAGGCCCGCCCCTCTTCCGTCTGGATAAAATCGAGTCCGTGCGTCCCGCTCAGGTTATCATACTGGATGCCCGATATGTAATCCGTCGTCGTTGTTCCGCTTACCTTTCGGAGCTTGTCCCCTGCCGCATCATAGGTATAGGCGATATTGAAAGCCCCGGTACCTGTTTTAACTACGGTAGAAGGCAGGTTCAGCAGGTTATAAGTGAGCGTCGCCCCGGTGCGGCCATCTGTTGTCACATTACCGCTGTTAGGATCATAGGCATAGTTCACGCTGGTCAGCCCGCTTACGGATTGCAGCTGGTTAGTCCCTGCAATATAGGTATAACCGTAGGCTGTATTGGCATCACGTTTTAATGCCTGGATATTCCCCCCCTGGTCATAGCTGATACCGCTTTCCGACATCGGCCCTGATACTCCCGAGATCACCCGGTTCATGGCATCGTAGGTATAACTGAATGTTTGTGATGAGGGTTGCTGATAAGTGTACCATTGCTGGCTGGATATATTGCCGTTGTACTGCGGCGATGAGCCGCTGTTATAGCCCAGCTGCATCGCGAACATCGACTGTGCTGTCGGCGCGGTCGCAGGGTCGTTGATCTTGCTCAGCCAGCCCCGCTCGTTATAAGCGTAACCGGTCTTTTGCAAAAAGTAGCCGCCGAGGTCTTCGCTGCCCTGCTTTTTCGTCCACAGCTGGCCAAGTTCGTTATAGGCCTGCTGCGACAACAGGACATTAGCTTCACTGTTGATCTGCTCATAGGTTTGCTTTTTACGGCCCAGGTGATCATATACATACGTATTGGTTATGGTGACCGCCAGCCCCGCCGTGGTATAGTGCTTCCGTGTACTTGATGTTAATGCGTTCGTAAAATCATAATGATTAGTCACCACATCATAATTACCCGTATTCGGGCTACCCCCGCCAAGGTTGTGCTGCTTGTATGTTTGCAGTACCCTACCGAAGCTATCATAATAGGTTACCGACCAAAGGCCGTAAGTGGCCCCTAAAACGTATTGCTTAATGGCGGTTACTGAACCTTTGGGCAGCGCTATCGCCCCTGCCGGGGCCGTGGTAAAGGCCGGGGGCAAACCTGTAATATTACTAAAGGTGTAATCATCGTAATAATTGATGCCCAGGTAAGTGGTGATGGATGGATAACTGCTGATCGTATAACCGGTCGTTGCATCAGCGGTGTTCCTCACATCCCATTGGGATGCACCGTAGATATTAGCCTGCAACGTAGCTTGCGGATATGCGGATACATCCGTCCACAAACCTGTTATGATCACCCGGCCAAGGCCGTCATACTTCATCACCGTCCACTGGTTGCTTGTCCGCTGCACCGCGTCCTGGCTCAGCACCACCTGGTCAAGCCTGTTGTAAACCATGTATTCCCAGCCTTTGCCCGGTATCTTCTTCTGGATCATCCTGTTCCGCTGATCGTACTTATACTGGTAACAAAGGTTGTTCAGCACACCGGCCGCAGGTACGCCGCTTAACATGTCTCCGCCAGCCAGCGGCGGAAGCACGAAGGCCAGGTTACCCAGGTCATCGTATACATAATACGTCGACAGCATTTCTGCTGACGTCACCGCATTCACCGTTTTCAGGTTATAGGTACGCTTCAATACCACATGGCCTGTCTTATCCTTGTATTCCTCTACCGTGCCGAAGCAACCGTTGGTACTCTGCCAGTTCTCATCTTTGCTGATCGTTACAAACAATGTTCCGGCATCATAAAATGCAGGCGTACCCCGTGTAAGTGCCCCGGTACTGCTGACCGTATAATAGGCAGCTTTACGGCTGCCGTCATCCCCGCTGGTCGTTGCAGGGAAAGCTACCAGGTCATTTGCCGTGTATACTATCTTTGACGTGTGGCCTGATATGCCATCTGTCGGCTGCCAGGCTGCACCAGCAGACCCTTGTTCTGTTACCCGGTTCAGTGGCGAAGCCTCGAACGCAGTTTGTGCAAAGGACGGCGTGATACTCCCGCTTACCGGAATCTGGGTTACGCCAGGCGCATTCCAGGTACCACCGCCCGGCGTATTGTAAAACGAGGCCTGGTCCGCAATTGCAGTGCTCTTGTAACTGCCGTTACTATTTGCCGCTGTTGCCACATATGGAAGGTATTTTGCCGCCTCCCGCCCAAACGGATCGTAGACATTAGGCACCACGATATCCCTGTTCGAGGGGCTTGCCTTGACCTGTACCGTTTGCAGCGGCCTGCCCAGCCCGTCAAAGTATTGGATAATTTGGTTGACATCGCAGGTACTGTAACCTGTACCGAATGTCTGCATTTGTGTCCGGGGAACAGACATGGTGATATAATTCTTATCTGCGCTCGGGCTTGATCCCAGCGCCACACATTCCGTTATCGTCACCGTAGCTACATTACTATTCACTGTTGCACCATTGCTGGTTACCGAAACCCGAAAGTATTTGGTCGAAACAAGTACGTCGGGATTGTAGCTGCTGCCTGTTGCCGTATTGATATTGATAAAAGTTATATTATCCGCCGAGATCTGCCACTGGTACGTGAACGTACCATTTCCACCAGACGGCGTACAGGTTAATACGCCTGCTGCAGCATTCGGAATGACCATCTGGCTGGCCGGCGAAATTACTGCGCTTAACTGCGGGTTAACCATCACCGTCGCTGACGCACTGTTCACCGTCACACCGTTGCTCGTTACCGCCCTGCGGTAATATTTCGTTGCCGTCAGGGTACCGCTCGTATAACCCGTACCTGTTGCGCCGCTGATATTCGTAAACGTCGTATTGTCCGGGGAACTCTGCCACTGGTAAGCATAAGTACCGTTGCCGCCCGTTGCTGCTATGCCAGTTAGCGTTGCTGTTGCGTTATAGCTGATCGACTGTGTCGCCGGGCTGATCGTTCCCGCCGTTAGCTGCGGGTACACCGTTACCGTCACAGAGTTGCTGTTTAACGGCTGGCCGTTGCTTGTTACAGTTCTGCGGTAGTAGGTTGTTGCCGTCAGGCTGCCACTCGTATAGCTGACACCCGTCGCGCCGCTGATATTCGTAAATGTCGTATTGTCCGGTGAACTTTGCCATTGGTAAGCATAAGTACCGTTGCCGCCCGTTGCTGCTCCCCCTGTTAAGCTTGCGGGTGTATTGTAGTTAATCGCCTGCGTCGCCGGGCTGATCGTTCCGGCTACAAGCTGAGGGTACACCGTTACCGTCACAGAGTTGCTGTTTAACGGTTGGCCATTACTCGTTACCGTCCTGCGGTAATACGTCGTTGTAGTCAGGCTGCCGCTCGTATAGCTGACACCTGTTGCGCCGCTGATATTCGTAAACGTCGTATTGTCCGGTGAACTTTGCCACTGGTAAGCATAAGTACCGTTACCACCCGTTGCTGCTCCCCCTGTTAAGCTTGCTGGTGTATTGTAGTTAATCGCCTGCGTCGCCGGGCTGATCGTTCCGGCTACAAGCTGAGGGTATACCGTCACCGTCACAGAGTTGCTGTTTAACGGCTGGCCGTTGCTCGTTACCGTCCTGCGGTAGTAGGTTGTTGCCGTCAGGCTACCACTCGTATAGCTGACACCCGTCGCGCCGCTGATATTCGTAAATGTCGTATTGTCCGGTGAACTTTGCCATTGGTAAGCATAAGTACCGTTGCCGCCCGTTGCTGCTCCCCCTGTTAAGCTTGCGGGTGTATTGTAGTTAATCGCCTGCGTCGCCGGGCTGATCGTTCCGGCTACAAGCTGAGGGTACACCGTTACCGTCACAGAGTTGCTGTTTAACGGTTGGCCATTACTCGTTACCGTCCTGCGGTAATATTTCGTTGCCGTCAGGTTACCGCTCGTATAACCCGTACCTGTTGCGCCGCTGATATTCGTAAACGTCGTATTGTCCGGTGAGCTTTGCCACTGGTAAGCATAAGTACCGTTACCGCCCGTTGCTGCTCCCCCCGTTAAGCTTGCTGGTGTATTGTAGTTAATCGCCTGCGTCGCCGGGCTGATCGTTCCGGCCGTTAGCTGAGGGTATACAGTGACAATAACCGAACCGCTCGTTGCCGATGAACCGAAACCGGTCGACACGATCCTGTAATAGGTTGTCGACGTCAAAGCCGGCGGCGAATAACTCAACGATGTTGCGCCGGACACTACTGACCAGTTACTGTTATCCGGGGAGCTTTGCCACTGGTAAGTGAAACTGCCGTTGCTGCCTGTTGCGGCTGTTGCCGTCAGCGCTGTCGATGGTGCGCTGTTGTAATTAGCTGCCTGGCTGGAAGGACTAATTGTGCCTGATACCGTCGGGCTGTAAACAATAACACCCAGCGGGTAAGTAGAACCTGTCTGCCCTACAGAGTTATAAGCGTAACAGTTGATCGTAAAACTACCGGCATAGTTCGCCGGTACTGTCAATGTTCCCGTTAAGCCTGACGACGACATCATCACGTTATCGTCCGTCGCTACCCAGGAATAGCCTGTCGCCCCCGATGCTGAGGTCGTCGTATACGTTGCCGTAATCGACGATGCACCGCTCTGCAGCTGGATCGGGCCCGATATCGGGCCCGGGGCACCGGGTGGGTCCGTCGGCTGAACCACATTAGGGCTCACCGTACCTTTTTGCCCGTATGCCTGATTAACGGTAAATATAATTCCCATGACTAAAAACAGCCGAAGCAACGCTTCAACCTTTAGATGTAGCCGCCTGGATAGCCGGTGTACAAGGCTTATAAAAAACTCGCTGTTTAACAGGTTCGCCTGTTTGGTAGTGTGATCATGCATATCGTGATAATAGAAAAAGGTCGTTTTGGTACTTTGTTCAGGAACTTACTCTAGTTATTGGCGTAATGGTAATCCATGTGCTTAATAATATTACCGTCTTTGTCTTTGATGTTCAACAATCGCTGAAAGCTGTCATACTCATAATAGGTAACCAGTCCCTTGGCGTCGGTACTGCTGGTAATACCCAAAATAGGATTGCAGGTAAATGTACTTACCTGGTAAGTACTACTGGCCATTAAAGGTGTTAAAAAGCTTTTAACCTGCGCATCTGTTGGTAAAATGTTATTCTTGAAGTTTTCAACAGCGGTTACTCCCCCCAGGGCGGAAACGATGTCGCTGTAAACAGCGTTTTCAACTTTCGCTATAGGATATCGGCCCGCATAACTCCATATATAACAGGTTCTTGGCCCCAGGTCCTTCCCGGTTTCAACCTCGTTCCCCTGATTGTCGTACGTGTAGTAATGCAGTCTTGGTTCATATGCATTAATCCCTGTTTTCGAGCTGACAACGTTGGGCGCAATAACAGTTCCCCAGGCCGCGTAATCTGTCTTGACAGAGTTCAGGAAATTGGATAACGAGTTTTTATAATTCAACTGCTCTACAACAGGCCCCCAGATATGCCTGGTGTACATGTCCGTATATGGTTGTTGCGACGAAAAGTCCGAGGGATATTTGTATACCGAAATAAAATTATCACCCGAACTGGTTAACATCGTTTTTTGTGTTACCAACTGATGCTCTAAGTTACCGTAAACATAACTCGTTGTCGTCGTTACCGGCTTCAGCCCGTTCGCGTCAAACTGGATTTCATCCGTCTCAATTAACTTGTTCAAGCGGGACGGATAATAGTAATAAGAAATCCCTTTATATACTGCAGAGCCAGCAGGCGTTCCATCTGGGGCCACACCGTGTTCCTGGAAGTACGTTGCGACCCTCGCCCCTAAGACATCAGTGCTATGATTTATCTGGGTATTGCTCCCATAATAATCGTCTTTATAAGTATTGGTCAGGCTTTTGATCATAATATAGTTCCCGGCAACTTTGCTATATGTAAACTGATTGAGCAAAAGCCCTCTCCTCCAGCCCTGTGAAACATTTGGAACAAATGGGTAAGTAACCCCATAGGAGTAATTGATCGGCGTCGCGTTATTTACCATGGCATCTGTATAGCAACTGGAAGTCGTTGAATTGATAGCCATGAAATTATTATAACCTAAAGTACTGACTGAGCCAACACCGGAATAGGTGTATGTCGTGACATAATCTACAGGCACCGTATAAATGTACTCTGTTTTTCCATTGGTTCCGACTTCCTGGGTCTGAGGATTTTTCCCTTCATAAACGGTAACTTTACTATAAGAAACACCATCATCATCACTGGTGACGTTAGCTACCGACGTTCTGACATTGATTACGTAAGAACCATTAGGTCCATATTCAAACTTGTAGACGTAGGTTGGAATATAACTAAGTGTCCCGGAACTTTGTGCACCGTCAATGTATTCAAATGTCTTATCAATTACATTATTTGTTATCGGATCAGTATTCAATATTTCCTTAATCCTTAACCCTCCGGCTAATTTATAACCCGGATTGCTATATTGTACGCCTGACATGGTAAAACTATAACTACCCGATGTCGTAGCATCACTTGCAAGCGCCTGGGTGTTTTGACCATATTTACAGATCCTCAACACATAATCCCCATTGGCTAAACCAACTTGATCTGATCCTGATTTGGTTGTACCGTCAACGATCATCTGACCAGATGACGTGTATACAGGATTATTAAGATCAGTAGCTTTAAAAATTTTAAAGAATAGATTAGTTGCCGGATTAGCCACCGTTATCGGAGTAGTATTTCCAGTACATGTGATTGGGGTGGCAGATGGTACATATGACTGAAAATTTATTTTAAAAGCGACTGCATTTCCAGGATAATTATTAACGGTGAAATTGACTGGAGGGGAGACGTTGCAAGCGGATACGGCCATGGCAAAATTAAACTGCTGGGGAGAATAATCCAGCTGATAATATGACGTATTAACCCTGTTATTTTCATATACAAATGTTGTAGAGCCACCTGTCGGGTAGATTATTTGCTTCAGTGAACCGGCCTTCGCGAAGCTCTCATCAGGGTACCTGTTGCCTCCACCCGAACCTGTTGTATAGATAGGCGCCCCGTTAATAAAACCGTTTTGATAAGACGCGATTAGGGTAAGGTTACCGTCCTTTCCATTATAATACCCCCAATGATCGAGCGCTTTTGAATTAAGCCTATCCGGTAACCATGCCCCGGTTTCATATATAAATTGATAAGCTGGTTTTGGGGTATTATTTGCATCTAATTCCTGCAGGCTTTTTAAAGACAACCTGAAGCTTGTATTGGCGGTTGTTGTTGCCGTTGCCGGTGTCAGACCGCTGAATTCAAAAAAGCCCGTACCCCCAAAATAGTTATAGGAAAAATTGAAGGTTTTCATCAAATTACCGTTGATATCTTTTACCGTGATACTGCTTAGTGTTTGACCTCCTTTAAGGTCATGCCTGAATGCACCCGGAATGAAATTTACGCTGCCCGCAGCATAATTAATTTTGGATAACAGCATGGCCTGGGTTTGACTGATGGTTATATTAGCATAAGAGTCCATGGTGCTGTTATCGGCAACTGTCTCGGAGCTGAATTGCTGATTTTCTGTTGAATAAGCCTGGTATTCTAAAGTAATATTGTCTGCAGAATTACCCGTAGTTGGCTTTATTGCGGTCATATACCAACTTGCATTATAGTTAATACCAGGACTAGGGATGGTACTGAAAGCCTTCTCAGGTTGGTTGAATTCATAGACAACACCATTAGCATCTGTAATTGTCCAATACTCAAATCTCCCAGCAACTCTTGTAAAAGCAATCTTTAAGTTTGTTTGCGGCATTTGGTGTACATTACCACTTTGATCGAGCACAAATTTTCCGGAACCCGCAGGGCAAGTGTAGCTAAAAACATCAGGCTCCCAATCCGGATTACCCGATTCCGCACTGTAATAAACATCATAAGACCAATCATTAGGACAAATGGGGACAATATTGCTTGTACTTGCAAAACCTGAATTGGCATCATCCGGAGCTCCCTTTATGGTTCTGGTAATCTGCCCCCCTGCAAAAAGAGCCCAGCCAGCGCCGGTCCACGACGGAGTTTCCTGCACTTTAATACCTCCGGCATGATAACTCAAACTAATTGGTAACGAAATCCCCTTTTGTTTGACAGTCCATATCGGAACAGTCACCGTTGGGATACCTCGATATAAATCTACAGGCTGTTCAATGAATTTTTCTAAAGCCGCAGCCGCGGGGGGCGGAGGGACAACGTTTGTAAATGAAAGCTGCGCATTTGCTGCTTCTGCTTTAGCGAGAAAAAAAAGCACGAACTGCAAACAAAAGGTAGTTGTTTTTGAACCGGATAATCTCATTATGGTGATTTTTACTTTTCAAAGTCAATACGCGCAAACCTCACTTTTGCCAGTCTTAAATTGGTGGCAGTAAGCAAAATAATTTGAAATTAAACCTCCTGAAAATGATAAAATTTGTTACCGAATTCATCAAAACCCAAACGCCGCAATCTTTAGGAACGAAACTTTTGGTATTTCTGAACCTTGCTGACGATAGGTTATTAAGATAAAAAGTGTAAGTATTTCTTTGATTTCAGTTGTGATTGTTTAAGTATTATAAAGGTATTAAAAAAAATAAAATAAAAAAAAGTATTGTGTTTTATTTTTGCAAATAGAGCTGAATGAATTATAATATAAAAATGTTTTGCAAGAGTATCGGACAGCATCTTTACTCCAAGTGATAAAGGTTCGCCACAGTTACAAAATCAGCCTTGAAAAAGCATAAGACACATACTATTCATTAGCATGGTTTGTTGCGCTAATATTTAAGATGAAGCTTTTTGCTTTCCAGCTTACATCATTGGTTTTTACTTTATTTCAACTTATTTTAATTACTCAGATTATTGATAAAAAGTTGACACAGCTTATTGCGGACATTCAATCCAACAATTCCGGCCATGTCCAGAACTGTTTGCAAACAATACAAAGGCGCGGATCGATAACTGCGGCGTGATAGGTAGAAATAACCTGTACCGATGATGTTTTAAACTTATGACAGGACATCACCTATTCAAAAGTTATGCCGCTACAGGATGCGAAGGCAGGCAATTACCATAAGATCGTATAACAGAAGATCGTATAAACTGTAGAGTACGACAATATTTGTCTTTCAATTCTGATCGCATCCAAACACGATAATTTGTAAGCCGGTGCCCGATTTATAAATTCATCAGTAGTTGAAACTAACGCATAATAATACTGTAGGTTAATATTTTCAACCCAAATCAATATCAAAAAATTAATAAACATGCATCTATGAAACGAAAGTTTGGTTTATACTTATACTTTGCGGTATATTTGCGGATCTGATTGCTTTTTAGTTAATACATTATTAATTGGGACCGGCCATCTTCCTCAGATTATGTGTGATGCGCTGCAACACCGTAGCGTCTTCTGTAATGATTTCAGCATCTGCCAGCATACCTTGCTTCAAATGAACAACCTTTTTCATGTCCGTATTATACAGCAGGGGAAAATTGACCCTGGAAATAAACACGCTGTCTTTGTAAGGAACAGCAGCAATAAAACTGATATGTCCATGCATAATTCCATATTGCTCATAAGGGAATCCCTTTAGCTTGACCAATACTTCCTGTCCTTCCTTCACTTTACCCATGTTGGTTTGGGGTATACTCATAATACCAAAAAAGTTTGATTTCTGGGAGTCAATATAGAATACTTCCTGTGCGACATTCAATACCTCATTTTCCTGCACAATGCCTGCATAGTTGATGATGCCACTTTGAGATGCACTTAATATATACTTACTTTTCCAGTCATCTGCCTGGCTGATCAGACTATTCAAGGCTTGTGAAAACTTCGTTTTTTCCTCCCTGATCTGGTTATCAAGTTCCAGTATTTCTTTTTGTTTAGAGGCATAGGTGGCCGCTGCTGATATTAACGAGGCCTCTGTTTGTATCAATGGAGATTTTTTAGCAAGATATTTACTTTCAGCCTGCCTGAACTCAGCAATAGTTTCGACTTTCTCATGTTCCAGCTTTTTGTGCATTTCATATTCCTGACCGGCTAATAAATAATCCTTTTGTTCAAGATCTTTTTGCGCGTTAAGCTGTGAACGCTGTTCGTTCAGGTTGGTAAGGTCTTTTTTTAAGTAATCCCTCTTTTGCAAAAAGAACCCATCTTTTACCGCTGACTGATAATTCAAGTATTCCTGCATGAAAACCTGGTATCCTGATTGTAATTCACCCAGCGAAAATTGCTCATCGCGGTTGAACCCGTGCCGGTCAACGATGCTGTCGTTGAGTAATTGATGCTGCATCCGTTTTAAGACGGTTAGCAATTGAAGTACTGTTTTATGATGTGCTGTACTTTCCAGGTATGCCAAGGGTTCGCCTGTCGTGACTTCCTGGCCTTCGGATACCAATAGCTTCACTAGTTTACCCGGCACTTTAGATACGACGGCTTTCGGCGAATTTGGGGAGTCGATCTTCAACTGTGTCTTCACAATATCGGGGTAACGTATAATCGCAGCAAGCCCAACGATCAGAACCAGGATGATAAAAAATATGGCTATACCCCATCGTAACAACCATGATGGTACCGTCGTAATGATATCCTGGATATCATCGGTATGCCGGGCTTCCAGAGTGGAATTTATATCCGAGATTGGCATGTCAGTTTCCTAATTCTAATTGATTCTTGACTAAACGATAGTATTCCCCTTTCATGGATGAGAGTTCATGGTGTGTTCCCTGCTCAATAATACGGCCCTTATCCAGCACGACAATATTATCTGCATTTTTTACAGTGCTCAGGCGGTGTGCTACGATGACAACAGTGCGGCCTTGAAAAAATTCAGCCAAATTATCCATGATTATTTTTTCGTTATTGGCATCCAGTGAATTTGTGGCTTCGTCAAAAAATATATAATGGGGGTTCTTGTAAACGGCCCTTGCTATAAGCAAGCGCTGGCGCTGTCCCTGGCTTATCCCGTTACCTTCAGCGCCTATTTTGGTGTGTATTCCCATAGGTAACCTATCTATCAAATCCTGAATATTAGCAACTTTAATCGCATGGCGTAATTTTTCCTTATCCGGGTATTCATCGCCTACAGCTATGTTTCGTTCAATACTATCTGAAAAGATAAAACCATCCTGCATCACAACGCCGCATTCGCTGCGCCATATTTTAAAACCCATGGTGTCAATGGGTTGTCCGCCAATCTTTATATCGCCCCTTTGCGGCTCGTAAAAACGAAGCAGCAATTTTAGGAGGGTGGTTTTGCCGCTGCCGCTCATACCAACTATTGCGGTGGTCTTTCCCTGGGGTAGAAGCAGGTCGATTTCTTCGAGTACAGGTTCATTCCCAGCGCCCGGATACCGGAAGGTAACCTTATTAATCGATAAACTTTTGTTTTCCGGAAAGGTGTGGTTCCATTCTTTATGGCCATGTTCTTCATCGTCAAGCTGATGGATTTCGTTTAGCCTTTCCAGACTGATCTTCGCATCCTGAAAGGCCTGAACAAATCCCAGAAGCTGATCAATGGGACTGCTCAACTGACCAACGATATATTGAACGGCAACCATAGCCCCTAAAGTCAGATCGCCATTAATAACTGCCGTTGCGCTCATAAAAGTAATCAGCAGGTTTCTACCCTCATTGATCAATGTGGCACCACCCTGCTGGTATTGACTAAGCGAAAGTGACTTAACATTGTATTTGAATAATCTTGCCTGTATATGTTCCCATTCCCAACGTTTCTGCTGCTCGCTGTTATTAAGCTTAATCTCCTGCATGCCGCCGATCAATTGTACGATACTGCTTTGGTTTTTAGCTGCTACATCAAAGCTTTTGTAATTCAATTGCCGCCGCCGTTTTAAAAAAAGCACGATCCATGCCGTATATAAAATACTGCTAACCGCGAAAATAAAGAATATACCGGTGTTGTAATAGGCAAGTACCACCGAAAAGACAAGCAAGTTAAACATGGAGAATATGGTGGTTAGCGTGGAGCCGGTCAAAAAGCTTTCTATTTTTTTTTGATCGCTCATGCGCTGCATGATATCGCCGGTCATTTTGGTGTCAAAAAAGCCTATGGGCAACTTCATCAGTTTTATCAGGAAATCGGTAAGAATGGAAATATTAACCCTTGTACTGATGTGTAGCAAGATCCATGACCGTATAAATTCGACGCTTACACGGCCAATGATGAGTGCGGCCTGTGCGAACAGGATAACGTAAATAAAATTAAGATTGCGGGTATTGATCCCGATGTCAACAATTGATTGGGTTAAAAAGGGGGTGATCAACTGAAGCAAACTACCGATGCCCAGACCAAACAGCAGCTGAATCACCAGCTTCCGGTAGGTAACCAAATACCTTAACAAGAATGACCAACGCACCTCATTGTTTTTTTCATCATCCTGCTCGTAAAAATTCGGGGTCGGTGATACCAAAAGTGCAATTCCGTTTCCGGTATCCTTGTCTACCTGCCAGTTGCGTTTAAACTCTGCTTCATTAAGCTTAACCATCCCCGCGCCGGGATCAGCCATATAGTAATGATGCTTACTGATCTTGTACAGTACCACAAAATGGTTTTGCCGCCAATGCAAGATACAAGGTAATTCCACTTCACCAAGCTGTTGAGCATTTAGTTTTACCCCCATGGAGCGGAAGCCAATTTTTTCAGCAGCATCACTGATGCCCAACAGGGAAACGCCTTCCCTATTAATTTCGCAGAGCAGCCTTAATGTCTGTATCGTAAAATTACGGCCGTAATGCTTGGTAATCATCCGAAGGCAGGTTGGGCCGCAATCCATCTGATCGGCTTGTTTGTAGAAGGGAAAGGCCATTGTTCGTTACTAAATAGTTGACACTAACAGTTCGTTTTATTCAAGCATATACTTCAAATCAGAAAGCTGGTAAAGATCTGGCATTTTATGCCCATTCACTAACATGGTTGGCGTTTCCGTAATCTCAGCGGTGCCGCACCATGCAGCTTGCCGGTCCAGTATATGGTAATCGGCCTTATCTATTTGTACCGGGTAGATTTTAGCCCACGTTGCATAGTCTTTTTGTTTCTGATCATACCAATCGTTTAATGCATGTTTGACCAGTTTTCTGTCGGCGAGCCGGTTCAGTGCCATGAGGTGCCGGACTATTGGTGTCCTGATATCCCTGTCGTGATTTGATGCGGTAAATATGATCCGGGCCTGCACATCGCCCCTTTGCGCCAACAATTCCTCTAGTGCCTGGTGTGCCCTTGCACACGGTTGGCAATAAGGATTGCTCACCATCGTAATAATATTATTGGCATCTGTATTTCCCAATAAAATACTCCATTCTTCCCCCGGCAACGCGTATTTTGGCTGGGCGGCAAGAATACTGTCGAATAATTCGATATTGTATTTGAATCGCCGTAACAGCCCTTTTAAGGGCTTGACCTGTTGTGCCTTCAAGACAACAGGTTTAATGAGCATCCACAAAATTATTGGAAGGGACGAGTAAATCAAGATATCGGACAGCTCCTTCCACGTTAGCGCAAGTGACATGGTTTTACCAAAAGTTGTTACCAACACCGAAAACTCCAGCCATAAAACAGATTGCACGATACAACAAAGCACACACCATTGTTTCGCTATCCTGGCCTGATAGTAGATAGAATAAAAGGTATAGGGCAGACTAATGAAATTGAATATAGCTAACGTTCGCCACATTAAGGGTGTGCCGTTGCCAAACAATAGAAGCAGCCATGTTCCTGCAAAATAAAAAAAGCCCAACTCACTCCAGGACAGCCCTTTAAATACATTTGCCGCTTTTGAGGACAGGATGCTGTTGCAATTAACCTTATCGCCAGTACTTCCGCAAAATCGTTGAACAAGGGGATTATTACTGTCTATGCTCTGTATTAATAACAATAGCGCTGTGATTAAACCAGCAGTTTTAAACAGGGTTAGTGTTACTGCCGGCCAGCCGATGTTTAAAAAAAAGCGGGTATGAAATACTATCCCTAAAATAAAAATAAACATCAGGCCTCCAATCGCGAATAGGAAACGGAAAGGTTCTAATGCTGCACTGGCTTTGATGTATTTACCTCTATTTGCAGCGTTTACAGTCGTCGTAACTGTTAATATGACGCCGTTAAACAATTTCTTAAAGTCTTCGAGGCTTATGGAATAACTAGCCTTGTTTTCATCCGAAAAGTTAACCCTTCCTTTATCAATTTCATTTACTACCACAAAAGCATTAATGCGGTTGGTATGCGCTATGAACGGACAGGAAACCTCTGTCAATAAAGTTGGATCCATGCGGTACGCCACGTTTTCTACGCCGAAGTTATTAAGTACATCACTAATGGATAATAAGCTTGGATAATCGGGGTGTTTCTCCAATTCTGCACTTATGGTTGATGGAGATATATTTACAGCTATCTTTTTTAAAAGCCTGTATACTACTTTATCTGCATTTTGAGTTGTAAAAGGGAACAGCATATATATATTAAGGTTAGGATCACCAAATATATGAAGACGTTTACCTTTAAGCAAATGTTATTTAATATAATGAGGGGTATAAAAATAATAATCTTCGAACCCAAACATACTAAGAAAGAAGTTCATTACGAATTGCCGAAAATTACTACAAGGCCTAAAATATAGCTAAAATGAATAGGAGTCAAAACATTGCGAAATGTTACCCTTCAAATAAAAGCCGCTTATTGTTTGTTGTTAACATTATAAATCAATATAAGTTACAATATTTTGGATTTATAATTGTTTTTTATAATTTTACTAAACCCGGATAATGAATTAATAAATACCTCACTAACTAACGGTAAAAAAATTATTCGTTTAACTTAACCTTATACTCAAAAGATGGAAAATTTCAAATTACAAATCAACGGTAACAAAGAAAAATTGACCAGGATGCAAATGCGGATGGTCTTAGGTGGTTATGTGGCTGGCCCTGGTGGCGATAATGGCAATCCTTGTCCTACCTACTGCGAGCCTATGGGAGGCCAAATTATGTGTTCTGGGGTCATAAATGGTATCAATTACGTTTATGATGGCAATTGTAACCAGCAACCGTATAGCCCTTATTTGCACAATTGGTGCTCCAACGACGCCACGGGTGATTTCTGGTGTTAATTGTGAACCTGCCATAAAAGACCAATATCTTGAGATAACCTATTCAATTGTAATAGAGCTATTTCAAGATATTTTTATTTACCCGAAACTATGGCGTAATTATTTTTATTAAATATGAAACGATGCATTTTATTCTTGATCCAATGTCTACCTTTTCTTGTGAATGCCCAAAGTACTGCAACCGTTGCTATTACTTTCCAAAATGCAAAATACACGAAAATAGAAAAGCATTCTTTTTTCAAGTTTAAAAAGCCTGATAATTTCGTATTAAAAAAAATAGACAATGAACACTATAAGCTGGATTACCTTGATTCTAAGCCGGGTGTGCTTTATGTGAATAAACGGCCAATTTTGATTACGCCAGGCGACAATGTTAAATTGACTTACAAATTGATAATATGGGACGATGAAAATTTTAAGGATACGATATCGGCCTTGGGCAAAAATGCAAAAAACTATACTTACTCAAATTTTTTAAATACCAGGTTAGTAAAAGGGGACAGCTTTCCTGATTTAAGAAACGTCAAATATCAAAATGATCCAGAGGCCCTGTATACTGCACTGGTTAATGCGTATGCTTTTAGATTAACGTACTATAATGCCCCTTTGAAAGTATACGGTTATGATAAAAGTTTTTCCGACTATGTTAAGCGAATAAACAATATTGAATTTTTGAGCCATGCATTATCTCTGGAAACAGAACTTGGTGAACAACATAAAAAACAGCATCCAGTTTTTGCTAAAAAAGTACGGGAGGCTTTTTTTAACACCAGCTTCATAGCGGCTGATACAAATTATACGTATCGGATGGAAGAAACTTTTTACGCCTATTTTTGGCACTTGGCTCATGCGGAGTTCGCACCATTGAATTCTCGGAAAAATTTCGACGGTCTGTTGACGTTTATCATTAATTATCCCAATTCTTTTGTCAGAGACTACTTTCTTTCTTTCTTAATAATAGACTACAATGATAGCTGGAATAAATTTAGGCCCCAAAGTATAATGGCTGTTGTTCAGGCTATCAAAAACCCTTCGTTAAAGGAGCTGCTCAGGAATTATGATTACTGATACACTGATGTCCGGTAAAAATAAAAAGGAAAAGAAACAGGGCCTTTGTGTTTAATTGAGGGGTATTTAAGCTGCCGGAAGGCGCCTGGGAAGGAATGAAGACCTGTCGTGGTTTTCAGGTTTCTTATTTCGGCAATATTTCACGGAAAGGTATCAGCAACCCATACATCAAAAAGCTGTGGAAGGATGTTCATTTCTACCCAAAATCTGTTGGTAACAGAGCTAATGCTTTATCCAAAGAACAAGTGACAAAAATTCGCGCACTTGCAAGTGATGGCCACGACGTCGCGGCCATCGGAAAGCAATTGGGCGTTTCAAACCTGAAGCGCTTAAGCAATATTATAACAGGAAAGGCCTATCGCCGTATGTGACCTACGATTGCTGCTTAATCGGTTCTGCGGCTTCCAGCCTCGACAGAGAAATTTTGTATTCGTTTTTGAACACATGGACGAAATGGGCAACGTTTTCAAAACCTGCGTTAGAAATCTAGGTGACACCTACATTAGATCATTTGAAATTGAAAATGATTTTAAAATCAAAAAAAAGTTTTTATCTTAAACTTAACAATTAAGTACTTTCTATTGCGTGATAGGTAGAGTAAGAAACACTTAAAAAATATAATATACTGATTATCAGAGCATAAAAACAAGGTTCAAAAACCATATTTTGGAGTTAGAGGGAAAAATAAAAAGGACTTTGTCATTCATAGAGTAGTCTCCGAAAAACCGCCAAAAACCGCGTTTCCAGCGCGTAAAGACACAAAGTTCATGACCCTATAGCTCTCCCAAAAACATGCTATTCCAGCTTTATCCATAATTTTTTTAATATATCCAAGAAAAACGGTTCAAAAGTAGCCCGCTCAAGGTGTGTTAAAAATCAAAAAAAGAAAATCTCTTTGCTTATTTTATGAACCCTTTAACTTTCAAATCTTGGATTATGGGCTCCATAAGCCGTAAAAAGCTTTCTAAGTGTTCAAAGTATTCCCGCTCAGGGGTACAGGAAAAGTTAGGTAGTACTTAACTTTACTGTAAAAATTAAAAACCCTCTTTACATAATTGTAAAGAGGGTTTTTTGTTGTGCATTTCGATATATTAGCGCTTAACTATAGTTCATTCGTTTGTAGTCAAATTTCGGCTGCGATGTTATAAACAATTTAAGAATTAGTAATGGGACTTGATTGGAAGCCAATGAACAGGCCTAAACCTGGTAGAGAAAAAGAATACGAGGATATTTTTACGGCACTGCAAAAGAAGGAAGAAACCTCGTTTTTTAGTAAATTATTGGGGAAGAAGCAAAACGGTAGACAGAAGTTGTTAGAGTCCTTTTTCGATATCTCAATTCCAGCTTACGAGACGCTTAATGCCCCAAGAGTGGGCTTTGATAATAATGCTACTGAGTGGGTAAAAGAAAAATATGAGTTTAGAGAAGACAAAGCCTTATCCTTAGAAGAATTTCTCCGACAAATGTATGGATACTATGTTGTTGAACTGGTTCCTGAACATGACGGTATTCCCTTGTATATAGCACCTCATTATGAACCTCATATATTCAGGGCTCAATTTTTAAAAGATTGTGAGCAAATTATCGGAGAAAGAATGTTGGAAACCGCATACACCTCGCAACTTGCTCAAGGTGCTATACTCTTTGGACAACAAATTATGGGAATTGCAGACGATTACGCGATTAAAAACAATGTTACCTATTTAAAGGACCAACGATTACCACCAGATTTTGATGAGGATTCGGCAGAAAGCAAGGCTCACATTATGTTCTCGGCCGCGAAATGGTTATTATGGTGGGGAGGAAGAGGTCATGGATACGAGGCTGATTTTTAGAAGAATCAGGACAATTGGTAGTTCAATTCTAACCCGCTTGGTCCAAATTACTCGTGATTTTATAGAATATTCGTTCTGTTATAAATATTCATTTTATAAACCCTTTAACCTTTAAATCTGGATTATTGGCTCTATAAGCCGTAAAAAGCTTTCTAAATGTTGAAAGTATTCCTGCTGATCGGTACAAAGCTCCGATACCATGGTATCGGAGCTTTGTTGTTTTTAGGCTTGCATTATTACCGTCCCTTTTTGGAAACAATAGGTGAGTTTTGTTCAAGATTTTAATCAGGCAAATCGGAAGCGCCTAAAGACCGATGTATTAATTACAAGATTAGCTATACGGGTCAATTTTATTTTAGCAAACCTGAGACGAACCTGCACCGAGTTGAATCTTTTCGTTTTTCAATAGTGGAAAAGTAATTATTGAATATTTATAAGCAGCGCTCGTTTAAAGATCTTACGATTGATATACATTCAACAGTAACGGCTTCCCGTTTAAAGTACGCGATAGATGCGCTTATTGGAAACGACCCGTTCACCGATATACAAGAAAGCATTCGCGGCATTTAGCCAAAGAACTGAAAGACCTGAAGCAGCACCGTTTGATTACCAGGACCGTGATCGATGGCTACCCGGTGAAGATCACTTATCAATTGATTGAATATGCCAATACCCTGACGACCGTTATCTATTCCCTTAAATACTGGGGATTAAACCACCGAAAGAAAGTGACGGAACGGGAATAATAGTTGATTAAATCATCCCTTCTTATGGTGACGATCAGCAACGTGTGAACTTCAACGCCCACCTTTTCTGTTTTTAATGTCAGTTTTTAAAATGATGTATACTGTTTTTTGTTTTATTGAACAGTGTTTAATAAATTTGTACCGGTTTTAAATTAATCCAGGCAATCATGAAAAAAGCATTGATCACAGGCGCCAGCGGAGGCATCGGGCTCGAAACAGCCCGGCAGCTGGCTCAACAGAATTACCAGGTTACCCTGGTAGCCCGTAACAGGGGCCGCCTCGAAAAGGCGTTAAGCGGTTTAAGCGGCAGCGGCCATACCATCCTGGTTGCTGATCTGAACAACAAGGAAGACCTGCAAAAGCTGGCGGCACATCTCAGCGCTGAAAAGTACGACGTGCTCATCAACAACGCGGGTAACGGTACTTACGGAAAATTTACTGATATCCCGCTGGAAGACCAGTTGGCCACGATGCAGCTCAATATGCAAGCTTTGGTAACTTTGTCTTATAGCTTTTTACAGAAAGCTGTCAAAGGAGATGCGCTCATCAATATCGGTTCGCTGCTGGCCCATTCTTCTCTGCCGGGCGGTGCGGTGTATGCAGGCACCAAGAGTTTTGTCGCTAATTTCTCAGAATCATTGTGGTGCGAATTCAAGCCGAAAGGCATTTATGTAACAGGCTTTAACCCCGGCGCCGCAAACTCCGATTTCCATGCAAACGCAGGCGGGCATACCAGTGATTTCCCAAAGTTTGTAATGTCTTCTGTTGAGGATGTTGCCAGGGAACTCGTGAAAGCCCTACAAAAAAGGCAGAAGCCAAGAGTGATGCAAGGTTGGAAAAATCGTTTTATGCTATTCGGTTTCAGGTTTTTACCTAGAGTTGCTGCGGTGAACATTATGAGTAAGATCAGCCCAGGCATGCAGAATTAAGCAGAAACACCCATCCGAAATTTGGCCACACGAACGGCGATCTTATATTTGTATCTTATCATTATCTAAAAATGGGCATAGCAGAAAGAAAATTAAAAGAGAAACAGGAAATGCACAAACGCATCCTTAACGGTGCACGTAAGATATTTTTGGAGAAGGGCTATGAAAAAACCAGTATGCGTAATATCGCCGCTGAGATCAATTACAGCCAGGGCTCGCTTTATTTCTATTTCAAAGACAAGAGTGAGATCTTCCACGAATTACATAAGGAGGGCTTTCGCCTGTTGTTGAACCAGTTGAAAGTACTGGACAAAGTTGGCGACCCTTTTGAGCGGTTAAAAGCATCCGGGCGCGTGTTTATTCAATTTGCCCAAGATAATAAAGATTATTATAACCTGATGTTCATTGTTGACGAACCTGTTAAAGATTCCCTGTCTGAGGGATTCCAGATAGCTGAAGAAGCCATCAAATATATGCAGGGAATGGTACAGGAATGTCAGCAGAAAGGCAAGTTCGTAGATATGGACACAGAATATTTTACTTTCCTGATCATCTCCGTAGTGCACGGAATCTGCGCACTTTTTTGCAAACACCGCAATACAAGCTTTGTTGGCAAGACGAATGAAGAGCTCATGCAGAACGGATACGAGTCTTTTGTGGCGTTGCTTGAAAAAAGTTAGCCTTTTTTTTAATATGTTATTGAACAGTGTTTAAAATTAAATCGATGATTTAAAATGAAATTCAAAAGTCAAACATTTTACCAACTTTTGCTTTTGTCGTCAGCCTTACTGGCTGCACCCTTTGCAAAAGCGCAGGGCAAGCTGGATGAGTATATCCGGCAGGGCCTTGCCTCAAATGAAAGCATCAGGCAGCAGAACTTCGTGCTCGAAAAAAATATTTACGCGCTTAAGGAAGCGAAAAGCATGTTTCTGCCCGATGTTACTTTTTCGACTACCTACACGAAGGCTGATGGCGGCCGTACGATAGATTTCCCTACCGGCGACTTGTTTAACGGAGTTTATTCCACGCTGAATAAATTGACCGGTAGCAATGCCTTTCCGCAGCTACAAAATCAGCGGATACAGCTTAATCCGGATAATTTTTATGATGCTAAGTTTCGCACCGCACTCCCTATTCTGAATGCGGAACTGATCTATAATAAGCGGATCAAAAGGCAGCAGGTAGATCTGCAAAAGGCCGAGGTATTGCTCTATAAACGCGAACTGGTCAAAGAGATCAAAGCAGCCTATTACAATTACCAGAAAGCCGTTTATGCTACCGGCATCTATGAATCTTCACTCCGGTTGGTTGAAGAAGGTCAAAGGATCAATACGAAGCTGTATGACAACAGTAAGGTTAACCGTACCGTTGTGCTCAGGAGTCAGAATGAAGTATCCAGAATCAATGCTTCGCTTATTGAGGCACAGAAAACAGCGGAATCAGCCGGCTACTATTTTAACTTCCTGCTTAACCGGCCGCTGACAGACAGCATACTTTCAGACGACATTAAAACACTGCCTGCAAGGGAACAAAGCCCGGGTAACAATGTTGATGGCAGGGAGGAATTATTCAAACTAAGGATAGCAAAGGATATCAACGGCAACCTGACTGGGCTGGCCAGATCCTATATCGTCCCCAAGTTAGGAACCTTTATCGATCTGGGTTCGCAGGCTTTTGACTGGAAATTTAACAGTAATAGCCGTTACTATCTGTTCGGGGTTTCCCTGGAATGGAACCTGTTCTCTTCCGGCAAAAACAATTACCGGGTCAAGCAGGCGCTTGCCGACCGCGAGGCCCTGGCATCACAGACCGATTACGTGCAGCAGCAATTGCTTACCGAACTTAAAGTTCGCCAGGCTGGTATGCAAAGCGCCATTGCGCAATACCAGGCCGCACAATCCCAATTAAAAACCAGCCAGACCTATTACGGGGATATGCTGAAGTTATACAAACAGGGAACAGCCATTTACATCGAACTGCTGGATGCCCAGAACCAATGGATCGATGCCCAGCTTCACGCCAATATTGCCCTTTACGACACCTGGATTGCAGACGCCGCTATAGAACGCGCCAATGCCAGTTTCACCATTCAATAAAATAAGATCATGAAACCATTATAAGCGATCCTTAAAAGACAATATAAATAAGCTCATGATCGATTCATCTCCATTAAAAAACAAATTAAAACGATGAAAAACTTACAATTATTCAGCATTATCATAGCAGCGTTAATCTCAATGGCTTCCTGCAAAGCAAAACACAGGGAAGGTAATCCAATTGGAGAACCGGATATCATACCTGTTAAAACCGCATCGGTGTCCACATTAGGCGTACCCGACCAGATCACCGCTACAGGCCTGGTCAGTACGGAGGATGAAGCCAAATATGCCTTTAAGATAGGCGGCGTGATCAACCGTATCCTGGTACAGGAAGGCCAGTTCTTTAAACAGGGGCAATTGCTGGCCACGCTCAATTCTACCGAAATTTCAGCTGGTTTAGCCCAGTCCAGCTTAGGTGTTGAAAAAGCACAGCGTGACTATAGCCGGGCACTAAATCTTTACAAAGATAGTGTTTACACTTTGGAACAATTGCAGAATACTAAAACAGCTTTGGATGTTGCCAAAAAAGCAAGGGAAGCAACAGCCTTCAATGAGCGCTACTCTAAAATATATGCCGCATCTGATGGTTTTGTAAGCAAGAAAATAGCCAATGAAGGCGAGGTTATCGCCGGGGGTATGCCGGTACTGCTGACCAACTCTACCGAACAGCAAAACAGTTATTCACTTAAAATTGGCGTGACTGACCGCGAATGGGCCATCATCAGGCCCGGACAAACCGCTAAAGTAACGCTCGACGGCTATGCCGGTCAAACCTTTGATGCTACCGTTTTCCGCAAGTCGCAGGCGGCCGATCGGGAGTTGGGTTCGTTCCAGATAGAACTGAAACTGCAATTAAACGGCCTAAAACCCGCGGTTGGCATGTTTGGTAAAGCGGAGATAGCCACCCACCAGGATAAAAGCGTGATGATTATCCCATACGGATCACTGGTAGAAGCTGACGGCAATAAAGGTTTCGTATTTACCACCATAGGCGCAACCAGGGTAAAAAGAGTACCGGTTACCATTCTGAAGTTTGACAACGAAAATGTTTATCTGAAGGATAAACTGGAAGGTATAGACCAGATCGTGATCTCCAACAGCGCTTACCTCAACGAACAATCTTTTATTAAAATTATCAAGTAAGGCCATGAAGATCACAAATTTTGCCGTTAAGAACTATCAGTTCACCCTGATCATATTCCTTTTGGTGGCAGTTGTAGGCTTACTCACGCTGTTTACCATGCCCCGTTCGGAAGATCCGACAAACCATCCGCCGCAATACATCATCACGGTGATTTACCCTGGAACCAGTCCAAAAGATATGGAAGAGCAGGTAGTAAAACCCATCGAAAACAAGATCTATGGGCTTGAAAACATTGAAAAGATCCTGACAACCGTAGAGGACGGTGTAGCGGTTATCCAGCCCAAGTTTAAATATGGCGTAGATGTGGACAACAAATACCAGGAAATCTCCACGGAGATCAATGCGCTAAAGAACAGTGAACTTCCTAAAGATATCTATCTGATCAAAACAGAAAAAGTATCCTCATCAGACGTAAAAATTTTGCAGGTTGCGCTCGTGTCAGATAACGCTTCCGGTAAATTACTGCGGGATAAAGCAGATATCCTGAAAACACAATTAGAAAAGATCACCAATTTAAAGGAGGTAAAGTATTTCGGTATGCCCGAGCAGGAGATCCGGATCGATATGCAACTCAATAAACTGGCGCAATTGAAAATACCGCTTAATGTGGTCATCGGCAGTTTGCAAAGCGAAGCCGCGGATATCCCCGGGGGAAGTATCAACCTGGACAGCAAGGTATTTAATGTTAAAACCAGCGGCAAGTTCAAGAGTGTCGATGATGTTGCCAATACGGTTATCTATAATGCTAATGGCAAAATCATTTACCTGAAAGATGTGGCCGACGTAAGTTATAAGGACGGCACGATAGACCATATTACCCGTTTAAACGGGCACCGTTGTGTACTGGTTACGGCGGCAATGAAAGGCAATGTAAATATTGCCAGCGTTCAGAAAGAGTTTTTACCGGTACTGGATGAGTTTAACAAAAGCCTGCCTGAAAACATTCGCATGGTCAAAAACTTCGATCAGGCCGATATGGTATCCAGACGTTTGGGCCACCTTGGTTTTGACTTTGGGTTAGCCATCGTTCTGGTCGTCATCACCCTGCTGCCACTGGGGTTCAGGGCATCGCTGATCGTGATGATCTCCATCCCGCTTTCTTTGGGCCTGGGGCTTATCGCCTTGAATTTCTTAGGGTATTCTTTAAATCAACTCAGTATTGTTGGGCTTGTGGTAGCATTAGGGCTGCTGGTAGACGACAGTATTGTTGTAGTAGAGAATATTGAGCGCTGGCTCAGGGAAGGGCACTCCCGCATGGATGCTGTCCTGAAAGGGACAAAACAGATTGGTGTGGCAGTTGTAGGTTGTACAGCTACCCTGGTTATCGCGTTTTTGCCGCTTGCCTTTTTACCTGATGCGGCCGGTGAATTTATCCGCAGCCTGCCGGTGGCTGTTATGACCAGTGTGCTGTCGTCTATGATCGTAGCTTTAACGCTTGTACCGTTTTTGGGCAGCCGGATGTTAAAGACGCATACACATGGCGAGGGTAATTTCTTTTTAAAGCATCTGCAAAGGTTTTTGACCCGCTCTTATGCCCGGGTGATGCCGCTTGCCTTGAAATGGCCTAAAGTTACTATCGGGATATCGTTAGCCCTGAGCGGACTTGCTTTTTTTCTGTTCACTATTACCGGGTTCAAGCTTTTCCCAACTTCGGAAAAACCGATGTTCCTGATCAATATCAAATTGCCCCTGCAGGCGGATATCCCGGAAAGCGACCGGGTGACAAAACTGGTAGAAGGTGAACTGAAGAAACACAAAGAGATTGTTTTTTATACGTCGAATGTGGGCAAGGGTAATCCGCAAATTTACTACAACGTGCACCAGCAGGATGTAAAGCCTGATTTTGCCCAGGTATTTGTTCAACTGGATGAGGAGGCCAGCCCGGATAAAAAGACCGAACTGATCAAGCAACTGAGAAAGAAGTTCAACGACTTTCCCTATGCCAGGATCGAAGTGAAAGACTTTGAACAGGGAACGCCGATCGAAGCGAATATCGTAGTAAGGGTATTTGGAGAAAACCAGGATACCATACGATCCCTTTCTTTTAAAGTCGAAGAAATTCTGAAAAAGCATCCCGGTACATTTTATGTCAATAATGAGCTGAATGTTTATAAATCAGATGTCAAAATAAAGATCGATAAAGAGAAGGCCCGTACCTTAGGCGTGCTAACCAGTGATGTGGACAAAGTGATCCGTATGGCGGTAGCGGGACTAACTGTCGGGGACTATATCGATGACCGGGGTGATTCACGCAACGTGGTAATCACGCTTCCAAGAGACAAGTTCTCTAACCTCGATGCTTTAAAAAACTTGTATGTCAACAATGTGCAGGGCACGCCGGTACTGGTTGATCAGATCGCCACTATTTCGTTTGAAATGTCGCCCACAGCCATCAACCATTTTAATAAATCACGCTTTGCGAAGGTGACTTCCCTGACCAAAGAGCACGTGCTGGCGAACGACGTCCTGAAGGATATCGTTCCGCAGCTTAACAAGCTAAAAATGCCGCCGGGTTATTATTACAAACTTTCAGGGGAAGCGGAGTCTGAAGGTGATGCGCTGGGCGGTAACTTTCTATCTGTGATCATACTCAGCACATTCCTTTTCATTGGTGTGCTACTCCTTCAATTCAAAACCTTTAAAGGAATTATTATCGTGCTTTCGATCATACCATTAGGCATACTTGGCGGGGTGGTTCTGTTACTGATGACAGGCAACCCGATGTCGCTTGTGTCTATCATCGGATTCATCGGTTTATCAGGGATACAGGTTAAAAACTCATTGTTATTGGTTGATTTTACTAACCACTTGCGCCTGGAAGGACACAGCATAGATGAAGCCATCAACATGGCCGGCGAAACGCGCTTTCTGCCCGTTGTATTGACTTCGATAACAGCAATCTGTGGTTTACTTCCAATCGCTTTGAACCCTAACCCGCTCATAGCCCCGTTGGCGATTGTTTTGATTGGTGGACTGATTAGTTCTACCATCCTCTCACGGATAGTGACTCCGGTAATGTATAAATTAATACCTCCACATTTGGAAAATGATGAGGAAAAAGCTTAGTTAATTAGTCCAATTTACAACATCCATAGCAAGCATTTACAACAAAAAAATGCACAGTGAAAATGCCTGCTATGGATATTTTTATCATTCTATATAATTCAGCTTGATCAATGGCAACCAATTATCTCCATAAATCTTTGGCAATGAATTTCTTTTACTTTATCACCCTGATCCTCTCCCATCGTAATACTAAGGCCTAACTGCCCAGGCCAGGCCGTCTGCCCCCGGAATATCAATATGCCCTGTCACTTTCAGCGCTGTGAGATCGACCACCGCCACGTAATTGTCGCCCGTACAACCGATAAATGCCCGTGATCCGTAATCATCTACCAGGATGCCGGCTGCTCCATGGCCGGTACTGATGCGTTTCAACTCTTTGTGCGATGCCACATCATAAATAAACAGATCGCCGGTCCTGAGGCTTGTAATTAATACCCGCTTACCATCTGGCGTAAACTTGAGCCGATTGGCGCCAACAACCTTTGCGTCGATGTTGCCGGTTACCTTTTTGGCGGCGATGTCGATAATGGAAATGGCACCATCATGAGCACCTGCTGTCCACAATTCACGGCCATCGGGCGAGACATCAAAACCTTCAGACCCTACGGCAACAGAAATAACAGTTTGCACCCAATCCTGGCGTGCCGGAGGTGCAAATCCTGTTGGGGAGGCGACGGGTTTGAGCAGACTATCTACCAAAATGCTTACCGTCCCTGCCGACACGTTTGTTGTGTAAACCTTTTTTCCGTTGTTGGTTACATAAATCATATGTGTCCGGTCCTGGCCTGTTCCCATGACCCAGTCGAGTTTGGTTATCGCCGGATCATATCGACCAACTGCCTTTGATCCCTCCGCTGTGAACCACACCTTATCGTTGGCGAACGTTAGTCCGTGTGGCCCCATTAACGGCCTGGTATCAATTGCCGGTAAAGGCTTCTGTGCTACCAGGTCAACCACACTAAGCTCGTGCAAGCTACCGCCGCCGTAAATAGAAACATAAGCAACCTTTCCATCAGTTGATGCAATAACCTCATGAGGATCGGAGCCCACAGGTACACGGGCGATAATCTTTAGTGTAACGGGGTCAATGATCGCCAGAATATGATCGGTTTTTGAAAGCGCAAGCAGGGAACGCGCCGGCGTAGGCTGCGCGGCGCATCCTGTTGCCGCAAAAATCAACAATGTACATAAAACGTTTATAACAACTAATTTGGCCAGATTAAACTTTGTGGCTTTAAAAATTGAGTTACACATGAACTTGTTCATATACAACGATGAATTAAAAGAAACTGTGATAAATTTTGTTTATACGCTGGCATCAAAGTCAATCATCAGAAATGATCTTCCTGGAAACAAATATACAGAACTCAATCCGGGCTTCCGGCGAAGGCGGCAGATGAATCGACGATCGGCTGAAGACTACCGACCATTGGTTGCTTTTAACAGATGAACTACCATAATTAAACACAAATAAGATAGATATAAAAAGGGCCCCAACGCTGAAAACATTCCCGGCATATTGCAAGAAAGCCCTCCTGATTATTCAGGAAGGCTTTCTTGCTTCTTAGTATCCTTTATTTGGCAGGAGTTATAATAATATTCCTGTAATCAATCGGTCCGTGATCCCCCTGGATCAATATCGGGCCAGGTTCGCCTTCCTGGCTATTTATTGCTCCGCCGGTTATCCCGGGGATTATCTGGTCGCATATTACTGTTTTCCCATTGGCCACGATAGTTACCATTCTGCCAACCAGCGTAACGTCATACGATTGCCAGTCACCGGGGTTTTTCGCCATCATTTTATTTGGCGGCAGGAAACCATAGATCGAGCTGAACTGGTTGTTAATAGGCTCAGGGTCTCCGCTTTTGGTATCAATCACCTGCAATTCATACCGGCCCCTCAGGTAAACGCCACTGTTGCTTCCCTGCGGATACCTGAATTCAATATGGAGTTTAAAATCGGTAAAAGTTTTATCAGTTATCAGGTTAGCTCCCGAATGCGGGCTTCTCAAAATTCCACCCTCCGCTATCCATTGATTCTTGCCATCTGTATGCCAGCCCTTAACGTTTTTTCCATTAAACAATTTCACAGGAGCACCCCAAACCGGGCTTTTAGTTCTCACAAGCAATGGGGCACGTACACCAGTAAACTCATAAGAAGCACCGTCGGTGTAAACCATGGTACCTGTCAGTTTATCGCCGCTAACTTCAAATTGAAAATCCATATTCCGGGTTCCTTCTTCCCATTGCGGGGGAATAGAAAAGCTGTATTTTCCATTATCCGGTTTAACTTCCGAAATCGGGCGCGCGCTTCCAAAGGCATACACAAAGCGACCGATTAAAGTATGGGTACCGGATTTTTGCACCTCCAGCCATGATGGCAGGCTTTTACCGCCTTTGGTGATGGTGATATCCCATCTGCCTATCACATCAGGGTCTTTCGATGGCCCGATTTCTCCGGCTGATACTTTTAAGACCGGGAACGCAAATAACATTAGCATTACTTGTAGCCGAAGGAGACGGCAAAGTGAACTATTACCCATTATTAATAAATTTTTCATGTTTTATTTTAAGCATTTATTGGTTAAAGTATTTGGGACTACAGGTTGAAAGGTAGCTTTTATTTTTCTTTATCCAAAAAATTATCCGGCTAACTGCCTTTATTAAGAAGCTGTTTAAATTAAATTGAGATTATTTAAATAACCGTCAATTAAGGATTTATAACGAAACTGATCAGGTGGCTCACCAAATGGATACTAATTAAACGGGTTATTTTTTACTTGTTTGGGGTACTATGCATAACCAATAAAGTGTGTGTACCAGTACAAATGAAACACCCTGACACGGGGTGGTACGGGCTGACACACCATGAAACGGGCTGAAACACCCTGGTACACCCTGAAACACCCTGGAACACCGTGGAACGGGGTGGTACACCTGTTTATTGTACCAGGCCATTTCCTCACATAAGCCATAAAACTGTGATAATGATAACAGCCTTGAAAAAAGAAAAGCCCGCACAGGAAATTTCAATTCTGTGCGGGCTTCACTGTTTAGTTTGAAATTTACCTAAGCTTATTATTTATCAGCAACGCACCTGAATCCAAGGTGCTCCATCCCGCTGTCTTCGGTACTTTTCATGCGGCGGGCAACGCGATAGCCCGAGCAATAGCTATCATTGCACAGGAACGATCCACCCCTGATTACTCGCTTGATAGCATAAGGCTCGTCGGGATCAAAGCTTTTTGCCGCGCCGCCTGGATTTTTTATGCCCCCCGGCCGGTTAATCGTTTTGTAGTAATCGTTGTTATAATAGTCGGCACACCACTCCCAAACATTGCCGGCCATATCAAATAAGCCATAACCATTGGGTGCGAAGCTGGAGACCGGGGCTACACCGTAAAATTTATCTTTATTGATATTTTTATCCGGGAAGTGGCCTTGCCATGTATTGGCTTTTGCTTTACCGGCATCAACAGGCTCGTTGCCCCAGGGGTAAACACTGTTTGATAAACCACCACGGGCGGCCCACTCCCACTCGGCCTCGGTAGGTAAACGTTTACCAGCCCATTTGCAATAAGCTACAGCATCATACCAGGAGATGTGCACCACCGGGTAATTATCTTTCCCCTTGATATTACTTTTAGGGCCATGCGGATGTTTCCAGTCTGCCCCCGTTTTCCAAACCCACCACTGGCTGTAATCATTCAAATCAACAGGATGAGTTGATGCGCTAAAAACCAGCGATGCGGCTACCAGCAAGCTATCAGCCGGCTTTTGGGTTCCAGGAGGCAGCTGCTTTTTCAATTCGTTCCAATCCGGTTTTTTCTCGGCGGTAGTAACGTAGTGGGTAGCTTTTACAAATTTGCTAAACTGCGCGTTGGTTACTTCAGTCGCATCCATCCAGAAACCATTTACGCTTACCTGGTGTTTTGGATATTCATCTGGCAATGCCTGTTTATTATCGCCCCCCATCTGAAATGTACCCGCCTTAATAAAAACCATACCTTCATGGCCCGCGCTTACACCGGGTTTATCCAGCAAGGCGGCCTGTTGACCGGCAAGCGATGGAAAACGCGCCGGGATATTTGACTCGCAGCAGATGGCTTTTTTGGGCGGTAATTTAGTTTTAACCAAAATGCCTGCTGCAACCGGTTTGGGTTTACATGATGGTGCCGATAGGCCGATGCCTGCAATAACCAGAACTAAAACTATGCGATATAGCCGTTTGCTTTTTATTATTAATCCTTTCATTACCACCTTAATTCTGCTATCTGTTTAATTTGCTTTAATATCCAGTATCGCTTTCGGTTTTATCAAATTAAAATCCAAAACTACATTATTTGCATTTACCCATTGCAGGTATTCTAACGAAAGCTTACGCACTACGTCGGGGTTCTTGGCAGCTAAATTATTGGTTTCTCCCCTATCGTTATCAATATCGTACAATTCCCATTGATTCACCGGGAATACCGATACCAGTTTCCATTTGCCTTCGCGAATGGCACGATTGCCCCATAGCTCCCAAAATAGTGGTTTATCGCGGTTAAGTTCCTCTCCTTTAAAAAACAATCCGGTAAGGCTCTTACCAATCAATGGGTTGATTTTGGTACCGTTGTAAGCTGCCGGGTATTTGGCGCCCGCCACATCGTAAAATGTTGGTGCAAGATCTACCAGGTGGGCGGTACCCCTTTCAATAGTATTTGCCTTTATTTTACCGGGGAACCAGGCAATCAGCGGCGAGCTCATACCTCCTTCATACAGCGCACCTTTAAAAGACCGCAAAGGCGAATTGGAAACAAACGACCAGTTTTTTCCCTGCGATTCAAACGATCCGGATGTACCTACCGGGCCTATGTTACGGGCTGCGTGTACTTTACCATGCGCCACATCTTCGGCAGGCGCACCATTGTCAGATATAAATACGATGAGCGTATTGTCATCCTTTTTAAGCGCTTTTAACTTATCCAGCACTTTACCTACATTTTGATCCATCCTATCAACCATCGCGGCGTAAACCTCCATTTTGGCCTTCCAAAGCTGCTGCTCATCGTAGGTAAGATTATCCCAGTTGGGCACTTCGGCATCGCGTACGGCAAGCGGCTGGTTTGCATCGCGCAGGCCTAATTGTACCTGGCGTGCCAGGCGTTCCTTACGCAGCGAGTCCCAGCCTATGTTGTACCTTCCTTTATATTTGGCAATATCCTCGGGTAAGGCCTGTAAAGGCCAGTGCGGTGCGTTAAAAGTGAGGTACAAAAAGAAGGGTTTATTAGTTTTGCTTTGCTCGTCTAAAAACTTAGCAGCATGATCGCCAATTTCGTCGGTCATATAATAACTATCATCCGGTTTATGCCAGCGTTTGTTATCCTCTTCAATAATAACCGGGTACCTGGCGCCACCAAGTGGCATGTAGCCGCTATTAAAGTAATTGGCCGCGCCGCCTATAATACCGAAGAAATGATCAAATCCCCGTTGGTTTGGCCAACTGGTGCTATCGTTGCCTACATGCCATTTTCCCGACATTAATGTGCTGTATCCATTTTGTTTTAGCACTTCGGCCAAAGTCAGTGATTCTTTGTTCAGGTAGCCCTGGTAAGCCGGTAACCCCAGGTTTTGGTCAAAATAACCAATGCCCGCTTTGTGCTGGTCTTGCCCGGTTAATATAGATGCCCGGGTTGGCGCGCAGATGGCGTTATTATAAAACTCCTTTAAACGCAGGCCTTGCGAAGCCAGCTTATCCAGGTTGGGGGTATGGATCTCGGAACCATAACTTCCCAAATCGGCGTAACCCATATCATCTACTACAATAAGGATGATATTCGGTTTCTTTTGCTGGGCCTGTACCTGTTGCAAGCCTGCAACGGCTAACAAAAGCGTTGCGCATATAATGCTCGTTTTTTTCATCTGCTATTTCCCTTTAGGAGTTGTGTTTATCATCGACTTTTGATCTGCCTGGGCCACACCTGTTTTTTTATGGATCCTTTGCTTAAATACGTCGTCCCAATCAATAAAAGGGTAAATATTGTTCTTTTGCGCCTGCTCATCAAATAAGGCCTGTAACTCCTTTAGCTTTTCGGGGTATTTAGCAGCCAGATCATTACGTTCGTTAAAATCTTTATCTAAGTTATAAAGTTCCCACTTATCCTTATTAAAATCTCTGACGGTATCGGCCGGGTTACGCGATGTATTAAAAAAAGTGGTATGATGCAAGGCTTCGGCCTTCCATCCATCTTTGTAAATAGAGCGCGACCCAAAAATATAGTAGTATTGCAAATTGTGCCTGGTTGGTGCAGCGCCGTTATCGAACGAATAAACAAGCGATGTACCCTGTAAGGTATCTTGTTTTACACCTTTAATGTATTCTGGCGCTTTAATGCCCAGGTATTCGAGCGTGGTAGGCAACAAATCGTTAACATGGCTATATTGGGTGCGTATGCCGCCTTTATCTTTAATGCCTTTAGGATAAAATACAATTAGCGGGTTACGCGTTCCCCCCTCAGAGTTGGCATCTTGTTTCCAGTATTTAAATGGTGTGTTGGCGGCCTGTGCCCAGCCTAACGGATAATTTACTTCGGTGCCTTTAGGCGTACCAATATCGTCTATTTTACTAAGATTGTATTTAATAGTTTCCTCTTCAGAACCACCGTTAGCCAATATAGAACGATCGATATCGCCATTCTGCGAGCCTTCTTTACTGGCGCCATTATCGCCAATTACTACAAATATCAGGGTGTTATCCAGTTGGTTACTTTGTTTCAGATAACTTATTAAGCGCTCCGTTTCATGATCGGTATAGGTAAGATAACCTGCATAAACTTCCATAAAACGGGCATACAGTTTTTTTTCATCTGCCGATAGGGTATTCCACGCTTTGATACCGGGGTTTCGCGGAGGCAGCACTGCGTTTGCGGGAATAATGCCTTTACGCTTTTGTTCGGCAAATACCTTTTCCCTGAAAACGTCCCATCCCCCGTTAAACTTCCCCTTATACTGGTCGCTCCACTCCCTGGCTACCTGGTGTGGCGCATGTGTGGCGCCCGGCGCGTAATACAGAAAAAACGGCTTGTCTGGTGCTGCTTTTTGCTGGCGGGCAATGTAACTAATCGCCTTATCGGTTATCTGTTCGCTCAGGTGCCTTCCATCTGGTTTTACGTGGGCGTTATCTTCGACCAGGTCGGGCTTGTACTGGTCTGTTTGCGAACCAAGAAAGCCAAAAAAATGATCAAACCCTTTACCGCTTGGCCACCTATCAAACGGACCGGCATCGGTAGCATCCTCGTCGGGCGTTAAGCCGTATTTGCCAACCGCAAAAGTGTTGTAGCCGTTCTCGCGCAATATTTCGGCAATGGTACCTTTATCTGCCGGTATGCGCCCATCATAACCCGGAAAGCCTGCCGATAATATGGTATGCGCAAAACCGCCCATGTGTACATAGTGATGGTTGCGGCCGGTTAGTAATGCTGCCCTTGTAGGTGCGCAAATGGCTGCCGTATGAAAGTTGGTATAGCGCAGGCCATTATTGGCCAGGCTATCATAAGTTGGGGTATTAATGATGCCGCCAAACGCGCTTGTAGCACCAAAGCCAACATCATCAAGCAAAATCCAGATTACGTTTGGCGCGCCTTTGGGGGCTGTAACCGGGGCGGGCCACCATTCTTTTGAATCGGCAAGTGTTTTGCCAACTTTTCCCTGGTAAGCCGGCGTTTGATTATTTTGCGCAAAAGCCGATGTCATGGCCGACATCACCAATGCCCCGGAAAGCAAAGTGCCCTTTGATAACCGGCTGATGGATTTAAAGTGTGTTTTCATGTGTTTTGTTTATATAACTCCGTTGATGATAATTTGATAAACCAACCAGTGTTAAGTCAACAGTACTAAGTCGTAAGTCTAAAGTTATTTTCCTTTTTTGGCTTTGAACTTAAGACTCTGAGCTAAAGACGATCCGTCAATTTATCGTTGACCCGACACTAATGGCTTTGTTAATTTGTATAGCCTGGGTTTTGCGTTAAGCCCGCATTAATACTAATCTCGCTTTGCGGAATAGGAAACAGGTAATTTTTTGCGCTCACATTGGTTTTTGTCGCAACTTTTGAAACCGCTTCAACCAACTTGCCTGTACGGGCCAGGTCAAACCAGCGCTGGGCTTCCTGTACAAACTCGCGCCGCCTCTCGGCGTAAAGCGAATCCCTGAACGCAGCCTGTGAAAGTCCGGGCGTTAAATCGCCCGTATTGGCGCGGTTCCTTACCTGGTTAATACCGCTGTAAGCATCGGCGGTTGCACCTCCAACTTCATTTAATGCCTCCGAGTACATCAACAGCACATCGGCATACCTGAGTACGGGGAAATTTATACTGCTTTGATTTGAAGTAAGCAGCACTGTTCTATCTACATATTTACCAAAATAAAAAGAGGGGTAAATTTTAACAACTCCGGTTGATGGGTTTGTGAGTGATGTGTAAAACGTAACCGCCCTCCGTGTATCATTGGCGCTAAATTGCTTGTAAACCGAACTGTCGGCCGGAATATCGGCAGGCACACTTACGCCAAAACCGGTGAACGCAGCCCCCATTAACGTACTGGTATTCCCCAGGCCTCCGTTAGAGTCAAATTGCGCCGAAAAGATATGTTCCTTGCCGTTTTTGGTAGCCTTGTTAAACAAATCGCCGTAGTTGGCAACTAAACCATAACCATAGGGGCCGTTAATAATTTCTTTTGCCTTAGCAACCGCATTAGCCCAGTCTTTTTGAGTGAGGTAAACTTTTAACAGCAAAGTTTTGGCAGCCCCACCAGTAGCTCGGCCTATATCCGCTCCGGTATAGCCGGCAGGTAGATTTTGGGCATCGGTTAAGTCGGCTATAACCTGTTTATATACATCGGCAGCCGGACTTCTGTTAGTTTTTAAACTATTTAAATCGGTAGATGTAGGGTCATGCAATACCAGTGGCACGTCGCCCCATAGGCGTACCAGGTCAAAATAAAACAGGGCGCGTAAAAATTTGGCTTCCAACACCAGCCTCTTGCGAATGGTTTCATCAAAAGACATAGCCGGGATTTGATCGATAGCCACATTTGCCCGGCTGATACCTGTGTATAATTGTCGCCATAAAACCTGTACCCTATCATTTGTCGCCGTATAAGTAATGGAGCTAAGCGACCTTACATTTGGATTGATTGCAGACGGGCCGGCAGAAAGGTCATCGGTAGTCATATCCGTAAGGAAGTTGATCTCTCTGCCGTAAAGCGGCTGTTCTGTCCCATCACTCACCAACTCGCCATAAACAGCGGTTACCCCGGCAACGGCATCCGACTGTGTTTTAAAAAATTGTTCTTTTACAATCACAGATGCAGGCTTTTCATCCAGTTTATTGCAGGAAAAAAGGACGCTTGCCACACCCATCAGTATATATATCTTTTTCATTTGTGTTTAATTATTAGGTTAGAAAGTGACATTTAAGCCCACTAAAAAGGTTTTGTAATTTGGATAAGCGCCAAAGTCGATGCCTTGCGAGGTATTGTTTTGCTCAAACGAATTCACTTCCGGGTCATACCCTTTGTATTTGGTTATGGTGGCCAGGTTTTGAGCGGATACGTAAACGCGCAGCTGCTTGGCGCGGATTTTATTGAGCAACGTACCGTTGAAGGTATAACCCAGCACCACGTTTTTAAGGCGCAGGTACGATCCGTTCTCGATATACCTGTCAGACATTTGCGCTACCGGCGAATTTGTTGCCCGGGTTACATCGTTGGTTGGATTGGTGGGCGTCCACCTGTTGGCTACGCTGGCGTAGGCGTTGGCAGATAGGTTGGTAATTTCCAGTTGCTGGCGCAGGGCATTATAAATCTTGTTGCCATATGATCCCTGGAAAAACACCAGCAGGTCTACATGGCGATAAGAGAAGTTGTTGGTAAAACTACCGGTGAACTTTGGCTGCGAGCTGCCAAGGTTGGTTTTATCGGCGGCGGTAATCAGGCCGTCGTTATTGGTATCGACATATTTGCGGTCGCCGGGCTTGGTATTAGCCTTGGTATCCAACGTAGGCGAACTGGCAATTTCTGCCGCTGACTGGAATATGCCCGCTGTTTTATATCCCCAAAAAGTACCCAACGGCAAACCTACTTTTATATTAACCGGCTGCAATATACCCAAAGTGCCATTTGGCACAGCCGGGAAAAACGATGTTTGCGTTGCCCCCAGGCTCAAAACCTTATTGCGATTTAGCGCATATACTAAAGAGGTTTTCCAGGTAAAAGCCCCACCGCTTATGTTTTCGGTGTTGATACCAACCTCCAGGCCTTTGTTTTGTACGCTGCCTATGTTTTGCAACGACGTAGAATAACCTGTTGATAATGGGATTGGGATACTCAGCAACAAGTCATTTGTTTTTTTGTAATAAGCATCTAAAGTAAGGTTGATGCGGTTATCCAATAATCCAAGGTCGATACCAACATCATACTGCTTGGTTTTTTCCCATTTCAAATTTGGATTTGAGAGCCTGTTGGCTGCAAAGCCTGTTATCAGCACACTGTTAAAGTCGTAATTAACCGGCGATAAAGTTGCCAGCGACTGGTATTGCCCTATCTCCTGGTTTCCGGTCTCTCCGGCACTTAAACGCACTTTAAGGCTGCTGATAGATTTGATATTTTTGATAAAATCCTCTTCAACCGCGTTCCACGAAAAACCGGCTGACGGGAAGTAACCCCACTTGTTGCCAGCACCAAACCGCGAGGAACCATCGGCCCTGCCCGAAACCGTGAAATTATATTTATGCAGGTACGAATAGTTTATACGTGCCAGGTACGAGTTAAGGGCCCAGCTATACGCGCTTGATGTAGGTGTTGAAGTTTGTGAGCCGCTTTGCAGGCTATTATAAGTTGTAGCACTGCTTACAAAGTTTTTTGAGCCGGCGGTTGCTGCCTCGCCGTTGGATTTTTGGGTAGTATAACCGGCAAGGATATTGATAAAATGTTTGTTATCGATAATTTTATCGTACGTAAGCGTATTTTCGTTGAGCCATGTATTTACGGTGGCATTACCCACACTTGCAATGCCCACAACTGCATAACCGTTGGCTGTATTTGGTCCTGCAAAGTAGTTTTGTTTGGTGCTGAGCAGATCGGCGCCGAGGCTGATTTTTGCCTTTAAACCCGGCAATAAAGTATATTCTCCGTAGAAATTACCTAATGATCTGTTGATGTTTGTTTTATTGATAACGTTCAACAGGTCATTGATCGGGTTAGACGGCACGCTGGTATATGGATTAACCAGGTTATAATTACCATTTTGATCTTTTATGGGTACTACCGGGGATGTGGTTATAATATTGGTGATCAAATTAGGGCTGCTCAAACTGGCCGATCCGGTATTGGCAGCTGCGCCTGTTGTAGTTGAATAGCTTGTAGTAGAGTTTAGGCCTATCTTGAATTTAGAGGAGATATCACGCTCATAATTGGCGCGAAGCGAATACCGCTTAAAATTGGTATTGAGCACTATTCCATCCTGGCTAAAATAATTGCCGGATAAGGCAAACCTGGATCGTTCATCGCCACCGGTGAAGCTTAGTTCGTGATTTTGTACCGGTGCATGGCGAAAGGCTGCATCCTGCCAATCACTTCCCTCTCCCAACGCGGCAATCTGATCGGCGGTGAAGGATGGCGCCTGGCCGGTACTGGCTAATATGTCATTCCGGAGGTTGGCCCACTGCGTAGCATCAAGCAATGGCAGTGTTTTGGTAATTCGTTGCTGACCATAATAAGCGCCGTAAGACACATCGCTTGTACCCCTCCTGCCCTTTTTGGTACTGATAAGAATAACGCCGTTAGCGCCTCTTGAACCATATATGGCAGTTGCCGAGGCGTCTTTAAGAATTTCGATAGATTCTATATCTGAAGGGTTTATGGTCGACAGTGCATTTACACCTGCGCCCGAACCCGAGCCTGTTGCCACACTTGCGTTATCATTATATACAGGGAAACCATCAATAACGTATAATGGCTCGTTACCGCCGGTGATAGAATTACCCCCTCTGATACGGATACTGGCAGAAGCGCCGGGCTGGCCCGAGCTTTGGGTTACGTTGACCCCTGGTGCCGAACCACGCAACAAATTATCAACTGATGCCGATACCTGGTTAAGGTTTTCTTTAGGTACCGACGAGATGGCCCCGGTAACATCACTTTTCTTCTGCGTGCCGTAACCTACAACTACTACATCGGTAAGTTGGTTTACTGCAGGCTTAAGTTCTATCTGCACCGGGCTGCCGTTTACTGTAAGTTCTACTTTATCATAGCCAATAAAGCTTACTAATAAGGTATATGGAAACTTTTGGCCTGTAACAAAATTAAACTCGCCATCGGAGTTGGTAGCAACAGCGTGGGTGGTGCCTTTAATACGTATAACCACGCCCGGAATAGGCTGTTTATTAGTGGCATCCACCACTTTACCGTATAGTTTGGAGTTGATAACCGATGGACTGCTTGTTTGCGAAAAAGAACCGAAAGGAATAAGTATCAGCAATAAAATGGCCGATTGTTTGAAGACTTTATAGGTACGGGACAGATATAAAAACTTGGCATGGAGATATATTTCCATATATTTAAATGTTTTATGTTAATGATTATTTGTTAGTAAAACCGGGGATGAAGATCAGTTAGTGATTGGCGTTACGGGCTGATCTGCCATCCAAACCACCGGCAAGGCTCCCTTGCCGGTGTCATTTAAGGATAGTTAGTAAATCTTATTTCATCTTTTTAAGGGGCTTAAAGAATGTTGTAAATAAATGTTTTGTATAATTTTGAATGCCGCATACCTCTTCCCAAAAGCAAAAATTAAGCATCAAAAAAACAAGGTATTGTGCCGCGTTACCAACAACAGCAGTAACAGCACATGGGCTGTTGCAGAATAGCAGAAGAAAATTTAATGAACCCTGTTTCAGGATTAACAAAAGCGATCATGGTGGTATTTTTACATCGCAAATATAAAATAATTTCATTAAACTACTAATTCTATAGGAATTATATTTTTTATTGCAATTTACCTCTTTTATAAAGGATAATTAACCTACAATTAACAGAATGCCTATTTGAAGCCCTATAAATATTTTCTTTACTCCAACTTGGTTAGTCTGCCCAATTCTTAAGATATTTACCCAAAACACAACAAAAGGGATATAAGTGGATACAGCAGCTATTTATGAGGAAGATGAACCTGGAGGCCATACTTATATTTTAGATTTACCCTTTGCGGCCATTACCGAAACCGCCATCCTCCAACGGTCGGGCGGTGGATATGATAATCATCCAGCCTATTATAAACACATTGTTCCCGAGGTTATTGAAATTAACAGCGGCGTATTTTACCACGAATTTGATGCCGTTAACTTTCCGCAGGTTACCATAGTTCAAAATAATCAGCAACTTTTATTAACCTGCGGCTGCACCGCCAGCCATGGCCTGCTTTGCGAACACCAAACGCTGGTGCTTACCGCCGTTATTAAAAAAAATGATCTGCGCATATACTTTGATAGCCGGTTAAGGGACGAAAAAATAAGAAAGGCGGCCATTGATTATGGCCTGGAAAACGAACCCGACCTGGATGCTTTTTTTAAAGTGACGTATATAGATAAGCAATCGGTTATTGTCCCAAGGTTGCCCTCGCTTATACCGGTTACTAAAGATAGCCTGGCCCAATACGGCGAAATGTTGCTGCCCGCTGATGCGGCAATTACTGATAAGACCGACGGAGATACAGGCCAATCCATATGTATTGTGTTAAAACAGCACAAATATTATCAATACCTTTTTGTGGAGCTGTACAGCGCCCAAATTACCAAAGAGGGTAAAATTAAAAACCCGCTGACTCTGGTGAACCCTTTAGACCAGATCTGGAGTACGGACGACCATGAGCAGCTAAAGTTTTTTACAGGCATTAATAAATTTCAGAACCACATCAACAGCAAACGGTCGGCAGCCGATATTCTGGCCTTAAGGGCAATTATTAAAAACCCGCTGAAGTATAATTTTTATTACCACAACAGCCAGGTATCCGACAATATCACAGCTTCATCGATAGTATCTGTTAAGGTTGGGCTATTACCGCAAAACATTAGCCTGAATATAAAACCGCAGGGGCCGTTTTATGAATTTTCGGGCCAGCTTACAATTGATGGCGAGGTGCATCAGCTTAAAGACCTGGGTATCCGGTTCAGCTATTTTATTTTAGTAAAGGACAAGCTTTACCTGGCCGATAACATCCAACTGCTGGGCATTATCGACCTGATGCGTAAACGGCCCGAAAACCTGCTTATCCACCACTCCAAATACAAGGAGTTTAAAACGCAGCTACTCACCAAGCTGGAAGACAGGATTACAATTGCCTATCAGCATATAAAGCCAGCTACACAGGCCCAGTTAAAGCAACAGGGATTTACCGCCGAAACAGAGCAGATCATTTACCTGTCGGACTTTGGCAGTCATGTGATGATAATCCCGGTGATGCGTTATGGCGAGGCTGAAATTCCTGTACGTACCAAACGTACCATTCATGGGGTTGATCATAAAGGCAACGAATTTATTGTAAAACGCGATGACGAGGCCGAGATAGCCCTGACAGCCCTATTGGTAAGGCAACACCCCTACTTTGATGAACAACTGGATAACGACCTGCATTATTTTTACCTGCATAAAAGACATTTTTTGCAGGAAGAATGGTTCTTAAACGTATTTGAGGATTGGCGGCAGCATGGTATTACTGTTTTAGGTTTTAACGAGCTGGAAGGCAACAAGCTTAATGCCAACAAAGTAAATATTACAATAAGGGTGCTTAGCGGCATCAACTGGTTTAATACCGAAATTGGTATCCGCTTTGGCAAAACCAAAACTTCATTAAAACGCGTGCAAAAAGCAGTGCGTAACAAAAGTAAATACGTGCAGCTGGATGATGGCACGGTGGGTATTTTGCCGTTGGAGTGGATTGAAAGATTTACTAAATACTTTAATGCCGGCGAGGTTACTGATGAAGATATTTTAAGCATCCATAAAATCAATTACGCTGCAATTGATGAATTGTTTGATCAGCAGGTGATGGATGAGGAGGTTAAGGCCGAGTTATTTACCTACCGTGAAAAGTTAGCTGATTTTGATAAGATAACACATGTGGAAGTATCAGCCGACCTGAAAACGACACTTCGCCCTTATCAGCAACAGGGTTTAAACTGGCTTAACTTTTTAGATGATTTTAATTTTGGCGGATGCCTTGCCGATGATATGGGTTTGGGCAAAACCATGCAGATTATTGCCTTCATATTATCGCAACGCAACAAAAGAGATCGGAATACCAATTTGCTGGTGGTGCCCACATCTATCATATTTAACTGGCAGGCTGAAGTGAAAAAGTTTGCCCCATCTATCAGGATGCATACCATTTACGGGGCCGACAGGATGAAAAACACTTCAGAGTTTGACGGTTATGAAATTATCCTGACATCGTACGGCACGCTGCTTGCCGATATTGGCTTTTTAAAGCACTATCAGTTTAACTACGTTTTTCTGGACGAATCGCAACAGATTAAAAATCCCGATTCGCAAAGGTACAAGGCGGTGCGCCTGCTAAAATCGCGCAACCGGATCGCCATTACAGGCACTCCCATCGAAAATAACACCTTTGATATTTACGGTCAGCTTTCATTTGCCTGCCCGGGTTTGTTGGGTACCAAACAGTATTTTAAAGATATTTATGCTGTACCCATTGATAAATTCAAGAGCCATAAGCGCGCGGCCGAATTGCAGCATAAAATAAAGCCCTTTGTTTTGCGCCGTACAAAGCAACAGGTAGCCGCCGAATTACCCGAAAAAACTGAGATGGTACTTTATTGCGAAATGAAGGAACAACAACGCAAAATTTATGATGCCTATGAAAAGGAATTCCGCGAATACATCTCGGCCACAACCAGCGACGAACTAAGGAAGACACCGATGAACGTGCTTAAAGGGCTAACCAAATTAAGGCAGATCTGCGACTCGCCGTTGTTGATTGATGGAGAAAAGCCACCCGGCTCAGAATCCGCCAAGATAGAGATGCTCATTGAGCAAATTGAAAGCAAACAGCATCAGCATAAAATACTGGTATTTTCGCAGTTTGTATCGATGCTGGAACTGATCAGGAAAGAGTTATTGAGTCGTAAAATTGAATTTTGCTGGCTCACTGGCAGCACCCGTAACCGGGAGGCTGTTGTAAATGAATTTCAAAACAACCCCAAAATAAGCGTATTTCTCATCAGCATGAAAGCCGGCGGTACCGGCCTTAATTTAACCGAAGCTGATTACGTGTATATTGTAGACCCCTGGTGGAACCCAGCTGTTGAAAACCAGGCTATCGACCGCTCGCACCGGATAGGTCAAAGCAAACATGTAGTAGCTGTAAGGATGATTTGCCCCGATACCGTAGAAGAAAAAATTATGCAGATGCAGGACTTTAAACGAAGCCTGGCCGATAATTTGGTTAATACTGATAGCTCGTTTTTACAATCAATGTCGAAAACAGATTTGCTGGGAATTTTGGGTTAAAGTGAATGGCGAGCAGTGAATGGTGAGTGGTTGGACTCGGGTTATTAACTACTCACCGCTCACTATTCACCACTCTCCGGCAAGGCTACCTCAAAACAGTCACATATCCTGTAAACCGTTGCCCGTTAAGTTTGGTATCCACAATAAAGTAATAAACCCCAACCGGCACGGGTTGCCCGTTTGATTTACCATCCCAGGGTACACCATATCCTTTGGAATGGAATATGAGGGTACCGTAACGGTTAAACACATCAACCGTGGAGTTTTCATAGGCTACCAGTCCGGTTATTTCCCAGGTATCATTCGTACCATCGCCGTTGGGCGAAAATGCGTTGGATACCGATAACGACGGCGATACAACAATATGTGTGGTGCCGGTGGTAATACAACCTAAACTATCGGTAATAGTTAGTGTATAGGTGGTATCAACGCTTCCTGTTATAACCGGATTTTTAGCATGAATATCACTGATATTATAATTTGGCGACCATAAGTAGCTCACAGATTCGTCATTTACAGATGGGTGCAGCGTGATCGTTTTATCCCTTAAAACATATCTTATCTTCTCGGTGGTAAGCTCCGGCGGACCAAAGAATGTTATTTTAACCGAATCAGACGGCGTATAGCACTGGCCGGAATTATCTACATTAAAGGTCAGCATAACCGATCCTTTTTTCAGATCGTTAACCCCCGGCGAATATGTGGCATTTGGCTGGTTTCCCGAATGAAACTGACCGTCGCCGGTAGCAGTGCTCCAAAAACCTGTACCGCCGGGCACAAGTACTTTGCCGGCCAATTGCACAAACTGATCTTGCGAGCAAACATTTTGGTTTTTACCGGCATCGGCGCCCGGCTCCTGCCCGTACCTGATATTGAGTACCGAAGTAGAGATAGTGCAATCGTCTTTACTGGTAGATGACAGGGTTATAGTGACACTGCCTGCAGCCTTTTCGTCGGCCGAGGGGATATACTGCACATTATCAACAGAGGTTGACGATGGTAAAAACCTTCCTTTAGGATTACTTGACGACCAGATACCTGTTGTAGTACCCCCGGTAACCGAACCTTTAAGAGCGATAGACGTTACATTACTACACACCAGTTGGGGACCCGTGGCCGTAGCAACAGGTGGCTGATTTACCTGTACCGTGGTAACTCCGGCATCGCTTGTACAACCGGCCACGGTGACAAATAAGTTATAGGTACCAGCACTTTCAACAGTAGCCGGAATATCCGGGTTTTGTGATGTTGAGGAAAAATTATTAGGCCCTGTCCACATATATGTGGCACCTGCTAAAGAAGGAGTACGCAAATTAATAGTATTGCCAAGGCACACCGGCGAGTTACTGTTTGCCTGCGGTACATTAGGCTTGGTGTTAACATTTACGGTATGAGTAAACGGCACCCCATCGCAACCATATGCTGATGGCGTAATAATATAGTTAACGCTGACGGGAGCTGTTGTAGTATTTGTTAAAGCTTCATCAATAATGGGGCCGGTACCCGTGGCTGCCGGGTTACTGATACCCGGTACCGCTGCACGGGTCCAGCTAAAGGTTGCAGTAGGCACATTGGATGTAATGGCGTAGTTTTGCGGCGTTTTATTACAAGCCAATGAAACTGTATCACTGGTAATATTAAGTGCAGGGTTAACGGTTACAACCCAGTTAAAAGGTTCGCCATCACAGTCGTTTGTTTTGTAATTAATGGTGTAAACAACATCAATCGGGGTGGTATTGGTATTATATAACACCTCCCTGATCACATTAGAGGCCTGGCCGCTTACCGCGTTATTGGTAATACCTGCCACGGCTGCCCTGCTCCATCTAAACGAGGTGTTGGCTGTATTAAACTTTATATTGTAATTGGCAGAGGTACCATTACATATTGAAATTTTTGGCGATTTGGTTATCACCGGCGTAGGGTAAACTGTAACAACATACTTAATGGGCGTACCAGGGCAGGTGCCATTTATTGGAGTAATTGTGTAAGTTACATTGATAGGATTGGCCGTAGTATTTATTAACGTTTCTGAAATCAAAGTATTGGTCTGATTTGACACCGCCGGGTTACTAATACCAGCAACAGCCGCCCGCCCCCAACTGAAAGTAGCCGTTGGCAGGTTAGCGGTTATAGTATAATTTAAAGGATTGCCACTGCAGGTAAAACCACTTGAGCTACTTGTAATATAAGGTGTTGGGTTAACTATAACAACTACCTTTTTCATGGCGCTTACACATTGCCCAACCGCAGCCTGTACATTATAAAACGTACTTGTATTTAATGACGACGTTGTAAAAGTATCGCCGATGTTTACGAGTTGTCCGCTTTCGTTTAACCACTGGTAGGTTCCTGCCGAGCCGCTTGCAACAAATTTTGCCGTACTACCTGCACAAATAACCACTGTATCGGCCGATGTTTGTGGAGTTGGCGGTGCATCGTAAACGGTTACTGTTACAGCTTTACGCTGGCTGTTAAGGCCATTTACCGTAGTTTGAACATAATAAGTTGTAGTAGCGGTGAGGCTTGGCGTAGTATAACTTGCCCCCTGCTTTATTGATGAACCGCCACTTGCTGCCGTAAACCAATTATAGGTGCCGCCCGGAGCTGTCGCTGTTAACGTGGCGCTGCTGCCTTTGCAAATTTGGGCATCCTGGGCAGTAGGTGCCGGTGGTACCGTATTAAAAAAAATGGTTACCGTAGCAGATGCCGCATTACATGCGCCGGCCGACTTGTTTGAAAGTAAAGTAAGCACAGCCTTACTTTCATTATTTGCAGGAGTATAAACAGCGTGAAGATCATTTACATCTGAAAATTTGCCGGCCCCGCCAGACCATGTACCTCCCGAAGCACCGCTTACGCTGCCATTTAAAGTTACCGGTGTATTTAGCGGTACACTCTGATTGGCACCTGCACTTACCGTCACGGCATCATCAATGGTAATATTAAAAGATGATGAACTGCCCGAAAACGAGCCGCTGGGCGGTATGGTATTGGTGATGGTATATGTGCCCTTGGCAGTATTTGCCAAACTGATTTCGCCGGTTTTATCATCAACAAAAGTTAGTCCGGCGGGCGAAGCTGTAAAAACCCCGGCGCTGGCACCCGGCGCAAATGCTGGTTTAGGATTGGCCCCTGTTTTACAAATGGGGGTATTATACGTAAAACCCGTAAGGGGACTCGCGCTGATAGTTATAATACTTGAATAGGTACCCGAACAAGTGCCGCTGCTGGTTAACACAACGTTATAAGTTCCGGGAATACTTGCGCCGACATTAATTTGTCCTGTAGCCGTACTTATAAACACCAGGCCCGGAGGCGCACTGAATATACCGCTACCAGAGGGATTGATAATTACAGGGGTTGGATTTGCGCCCGTTGTTGCATATGTTGCCGACGAATACCTAAATGAGGTGCCGCTATTGTCAACGGTAACCGTAACTGGGGTACGCGTACTGGTACAGGTACCAGAAGTACTTTGCACATAGTAGGTTTTATCGGCCGATAAAGGCGGCGTAGCAAAGGTGTTCCCAGTGTGCAGCGATACACCGCCCGAGGGTACGTCATACCAATCAATACTCTCACCCGCGGCTGCGCTGGCCGAAAGATTCGCAGTGCTACCAGGACAGATTGTAGGCGACGGCCCCACTACCGGTGACTGCGGCAACGGTGTAACAACCACTTTTACAGCTACAGGTGCGCTGGTGCAACCATTAACAGTAACCTGTACCGTGTATGTTGTAGATGCTGTTAATGCCGGGGTAATAAATGTTTGTCCCACCTGTACAAGGTTGTTACCGCTATCAAACCAGGCATAATCCCCGGCTGGCCCGGTTGCGGATAACGTTGCCTGGTTTCCGGAGCAGATGTTGGCATCGCGCGCCACAGGTGAGGCCACAGGACTTGAAACAACAACCTTAACAGCAGTACGGCTGCTTGTGCACTGCCCTACGGTTGTTTGCACGTAATAGGTAGTAGTTGCTGTTAAGGCAGGCGTGGTGAACTTTCCGTTCTCGGTAACCGGTAAAGGATTATTATCCGTGGCGGTTGCAAACCATTGGTAAGTTCCTCCTGGCGCTGTAGCCGTGATTACAGCAGTCGACCCGCTGCAGGTAATAGGCGGGTTTAAAACTGATGGCGCTGCAACCGGTGGCGCCACAATTACATTTACGGGGCTGGGCGCACTATTACAACCCGAATTAGTAGCCACAATATAGTAAGTAATATCCTGGGTCAATGGCGGCGTATCGTAGGTAAGCCCTTGTTTTAAAAAGTGCTTTCCATCGGCATCTGCATACCATTGGTATGTGCCATCTGTACCGGCAGTTAGGTGTGCACTGCTATTATAGCAACTATTTACAGTTTGTTGCGCGGGCGCGGCAGGTATTGGGTTTACGGTAACGTTAACCGGTACACGCGGGCTTTGGCAATCGTTTATGGTATTTTGTACATAATAAGTGGTGTTAGCCGTAAGCGGCGGCGTTGTATAATCAGGACTTGATATTAATGGGGTTCCGCCGGTAGGGGTATCAAACCAATCAGCAACACCGGATGGGGCATCAGCGTGTAAAGTGATTACAGAGCCCGAACATACAGTGTTATTACTGGTAACCGTGGGCGGTTGTGGTGCCGAAGTTACCGTTGCAGATACAACTGTGCGTTGGCTTGTACATCCGTTAACAGTAGAGGTAACATAGTAACTTACCGATTGTTGCAACGACGCAATTGTAAGCGTTGGCCCGGTATTAACCACGTTTGTTGAGGTACTTGAGGTATACCAGCTATAATTATCACCATTGCTTACCGATAGGGTAACCGGACTGCCCGCGCATGCTTTAACACTATGGGCTACGGGCTTGCTTAAAACGTTAACAGACACCGTGGTTCGTGAACTTGTGCAACCAGCGGTAGTGGCTTCAACATAGTAGGCCGTATACCCGGTAACCGGTGGTGTATCATAGCTATTGCCGTTATGAAACGGGGTGCCGCCTGCTGCTTGTGTGTACCATTGAAAACTATCGCCAGCCGAAGTAATCTGGAGATGGGCGCTTGTGCCCTGGCAAACCGTGCCGCCACCCGTTACTACCGGCGCAGCAGGTGTTGGCGTAATGTTTACAGTGATTGTTTTGCTTGCCGTGCAACCCGAAGTTTTGTCGGTAACAGTTACCGTATAGTTGCCTGCTTTGTTTACGTGAATTGGATTAACGGTTTCGCCCGTGCTCCATGCGTAATCATAATTGCCAGAGCCGCCAGAGGGAGTAGCTGTTAAAGCAATAGTGTTGCCCGCGCATATGCCCGGTTCGGAAGAAGATATAGCAACAGTTAATGAGCACGACTGGCTAAAGCCACGCAGCGAAATAAGTAAAAAAATAAAAATAAGTAGACGGATCTTCATTAACCTCAATATCTATTCGTTTCAGCTTTATGATAATAAGGTTCGGTTTGAATAAAACCTCAAACCGGTAAATTATTTACAACCAATAACATAGCCTACCACACTGTTTTTATAGAAATTAAATCTCAACCTTTATACGTAAAACAAACAAAATGGTTTGGTACTTCGTAAAATTTTCTGCTTAAATTTTCATTTTTATCGCCTAATTGTCTTTTTAATTAAAAATAGCAAAAAAAGCGACTACCGAGGCCTGTTCCAAATTCAAGAAACACTTTGTTTAAAATTATTTTTTTTGAGTTACCTTAACCCAATCAACCAGCATTTTTGCTTTGTTTTTCTTAATAAGATCTACTGTTGATGCCGGCATACCATTGTAAGGCAAAGTTACGCCGTTTATTTTTACCGGGTAAGCACCGCCAAGGGCGTAATTCAGGATGAGGTATTTTTTGTTATCAAACGCCCACTTCCCGTAATGCCCGGTCATATTTTTATTTAACCTGAACATAAGTTTACCATCGTATTTAAAATAAAGGGCATCCGGCGTCCATTCTACGGCGTAAATGTGCCATTGGGTAACATTATTGCCTGCACTAAAATACTGGCGGTTTACAAATGGTGTTTCGCCGCTGTAGCCAGGGCCATGCACGGCGGCACTGGCCCAATCCTTTTCGCCTACGTATTCCATAATGTCAATTTCGCCACAGGCGGGCCAAAGGCCGTTACCTAACAACCACCAGGCGGGCCAAAGGCCGGCACCTTCAGTTAGTTTAATCCTGGCCTCGGCTTTTCCGTAGGCAAATTCAAATTTATTTTGGGTATTTATCCTGCCTGATATGAAATCAAAAGTTTGCCCGTCTTTTGTTTTAAAACCAGGTATCCACTGTGGCCTTATTACTAAGGCACCCTTTTTTGCACCCTCTGCCGCTGCACCACTAACCAAAAACACAGTCGAACCCGTATCAACATAAGCCTGCAGTTCATTGTTCACATGCATACCGGTTACTTCGGCATTCCATTTATTGCGATTGAGTTTTTTGCCCTCGAAGTCATCAAAAAAAATGACCGTCTCTTCAGTTTTTGCTGCTGCTTTTTTCTTCTGACCCAAGCAAATGGTAGATACAGCAAGCGCACAACAAAAGAAAACCATAAAGCCATAATTACACTTTTTACATTTCATGTTTAATCATAATTGACAGGTGATATTGGCTTTGCCGGCGATAAAGCTAATCACTATTAGTTACCAGCCGTTGCTCCAGGCAAATGTAATGATTGGCAATTGCTTATTCATAAAATCCGATATACTCAATTTTGAATAGCGTGTAGCTAAATGGCAGATTAACAGCGCCGACAAACCACGGGGCGGTGCCTTTTAATTAAAGAATTGCTGACCGCTACAGAAAATAATTTATTTGAAGCTTTGTCTGAAATTCAACCAAAGACTTTGAAATTTAGAGCGCTCAAATTTTTAATATGAGTGCGGCTTGACTCTCTTTAACAACGAATAAATGTAAATAGCAAATGTTAATTACAGACAGGTTCCATCCGCATGCCTTCTATTCAGTTTCGGGGGAGCAAGAATAGCCAATATGTGGCAGTATTAATATCGACAAAGGAGCAACTTTTAGCCGCTCCTTTGTTGATGTAATCATCCGGGGTATTAAACCGCATCTGATAGTGAACTAAACGTAAAGTCCCTGACCTTCAACGTAGGAATCAGGTAACTACGGTAGCTTTCTACACTGATGCTCCGCTCCTGCTTGCCCAATGCTTCCAGGTTGTTTAGCATAATAACCGGGCTCTCGTTAAACCTGAAGTTTTTAACCGGGAACTTGATTTTGCCATTCTCTATATAAAACGTACCATCGCGGGTTAGGCCTGTTAACAACAGCGATTGCGGATCGACCATGCGGATATACCACAGGCGTGATACCAGGATACCTCGTTCGGTGCTTTTAATGAGGTCTTCCAGGCTGGCATCGCCGCCATCCATAATGATATTGCCAGGCCCGGGCAAAGGCTTAACACCTTTTTTATCAGCCCAGTAGCGGCTATAACTTAAGTTTTTAACTACGCCTTTTTCAATCCAGCTGGTTTTTTCGCGCGGCAAGCCTTCGCCGCTCCATGTGGTTGATGGAAGGTCGGGATTAAAGGGATCAGAGTAGATATTTACTTTTGGGTCCATTAATTGTTCACCCAGGCGGGTGCCCCCACCCTTTTTGCTCAAAAAGCTACGGCCTTCCTCCGCGCTCCGGGCATCAAAACGGAACATGTTTTCCAATAGGTAGGTAGCCGCAACGGGTTCCAATATCACAGTATATTTACCTGGCTCTATGGCTTTTGCACCTGACGAGCTTAAACATTTACCCGCGGCGTATTTGGTTGCCGAAAAAGTATCCATCTTACTTACATCGGTAAATCCCCTGGCCGCATAGCCAGATGCTGTGCCTTCCTGGTTACGTGTAGTAACCGAGAAAGTAACATCGCTACCTTTGTTATAAGCAAACAAGCCTTTAGAATTCATAACGGCGTTAAAACTGGTAGAATTCTCGAGGAACCCGGCTGCTGTCAATTTTGCTTCCTTAGTAACCGATAAGCTCTTGGCCACCATTTCTGCGCGGGTATCCGGCGTTATGGCTGCAGTGTTGGCGTTAAAGGTGATGGCCTCTGCAAAAGTTTGCGGACCTAACATCGGCATATACTCGGGATTGGCCGGTGCTAACTGCGCCAGCTCCTCCGACCGGCGTACCACCCTTTCAAGGGCGGCATCGTCAAATTCATCAATGGTGGCGGTACCGGCTTTTTTGCCAAATACCGATGTTACGGCCAATCCAATAGTACTGATATCGCCGGCTGTTGAAACCGCGTTTAAAGCAGTGCGGATATTACCGCCTTCGCTGCCGTTTAAACTTACCTCACATTCCTCGGCTTTTGAATAGGCAAGTACCTTTTTTAGTAAAGCCTGGGCTTCTTCTTTATTTAATATAGGCATAATTCAGTTATCCGATTTTTCTTTTAGTGTTGATTACATTCACTCCCTTAAATAATGCGGTTGATGACCCGTGCGATACCGCGCTTGACTGGCCCGGCTGGCCTTTACCGTCATTAAAGGCCCCGCCTAAACGGTAGTCGCGCTCATCGCAAACCTGGCTACAGGAATTCCAGAACTCCTGTGTATTGGCCTGGTAGGCAACATCGTTAAGCATCCCGGCTATTTTGCCATTTTTAATCTCATAAAACAGCTGCCCGCCAAACTGGAAGTTATAGCGCTGCTGATCGATAGAGAATGAGCCATCGCCAATAATGTAAACACCTTTCTCGACGTTTTTAATCATCTCATCAACACTCAATGGGGTTTTGCCCGGTTGCAAAGATATATTTGGCATACGCTGGAATTGTACGTCCTGCCAGCTTTGCGAGTAACAGCAGCCTTGCGACTCAGTAAGCCCGATGATATGTGCCTGGTCGCGGATGGCCTGGTAGTTAACTAAGGTGCCCTCTTTTATGATATCCCATTTTTTACACTTAACACCCTCATCATCATAACCTACAGCGCCTAATGAACCCACCTGGGTTTTATCGGCCACAATATTTACGGCTTTGCTGCCAAAGTTAAACTTGCCCGATTTCCATTTGTCCAATGTAAGGAAGCTGGTACCGGCAAAGTTAGCCTCGTAGCCCAATACGCGGTCAAGCTCGGTAGGGTGGCCAACAGATTCGTGAATGGTTAACCATAAATGCGAAGGATCAAGCACCAGGTCATATTTGCCCGGCTCAACCGATTTTGCTTTTATTTTATCGGCAGCCTGCTGGGTAGCAAACTTCATATCTTCAATCATGTCATAACGTTTTTTGTAGCGGGTAGTTATACCAGCCACTTTCTCGCTATCCAGCGGATCAAGATACTCGTATCCCATACCAACCGGCGAGCTTAATGACCTGCGGGTTTCAAATGAACCGGCTGCAGGATCAATTTTGGTCACCGTAAAACTTGGGAATAAGCGATGTACATCCTGATCGATATACGAACCATCGGTTGATGCAAAGTATTTTTGCTCGTTTACGGCAAACATTATCGAGTTTACAAAGTTGGCCCCGCCTGCCATGGCCACGCCGTTGGCGTTAAGCAACAGGTCAACCTTTTCTTTGATAGGCACTTCAAAAGCATTTTTGGTAAGCGGTGTTTTCCAGCTTACTTCGCCATAACCTTTTTGGGGAGCAAGCTCTACGGGCGCACCTCCAATTTTGGCATTGGCTTTGGCGACTGCAACTGCTTTCAGGGCCGTTTTAGCCATGCCCTCTTTAGTTACATCGTTGGTTGCTGCAAATCCCCAGCAACCATTAGCTATAACCCTGATACCGATACCGTACGATTCGGTATTAGCCACATTAAGTACCTTGTTTTCGCGGGTAACCACAAACTGGTTAAGGTAGCGGCCAATCCTAACATCGGCATAAGTAGCACCGTTTGATTTGGCTGCGTTTAAAGCCACGTCAGCCAACTCTTTTTTGATCTTTACATCAACGCCTTCCAGCGCCTTTACCGGATCGATTGTTTTACCGAGGGCATTCATACCGGGCAGCATCAAAGCGCCGGCACCCATACCCGTTAAATAGATAAAGTCACGTCTTCTCAAAGTATATTTCCTCCTTTTATTACTTATATAACTACCGAAACCTGGCCTCTAACCATAAAAAAGCACACGCCATCAGCAGCAAAACATAAAAATATATTTTACTTACAGCAATCGTGGCTTTTTCATGTATCTGTTTCGTTACATTGCTATTAATCGCGTTGTTGGCGATGTAGGCTTTGGTGTCGGCCTGCTTTTTTAGCGCCCTTATATTTTTCCAGTCATCGTAACTATAAACATAAAACCAGTTTAAAGCCCCGTTATTTTGTTTTACAGATTGCCAGCCAACCGTCTTTGGCCAATAGTTAACCGTCCATTGAAAAGGGAGCTTGCTATTTTGTATTGGGGAGATAACCGTGCTGTCAATTTGTATTAAAGGCGGCGCTACCGCACTCTCCAGCTGCAATTCAACCGGATTTGATAATGTTGGTATAACCGATTTTATTGTCCATGATTCTAGTGTGGCAACCTTTCGTGCTGCCTTGGTAATCAATAGCGACCATAAAGATGAATAGTCGGCTTTATCGCCGCCCAATATCCAACTGAAAGTATTATTCAGGGGTGTGAATACCAATTTGCCGGCACCGGCCAATGCATTGGCTGCTAAAACATGTCCATGCTCGTCACTAATCAATGATTGGGTATTGGCCTGGTTTGCCAGGTAAACCATTCCGGCATTCAATTTGGCTGTATTACCGGTTTTGCCTTGTATGTTGAGCGATATCGGTGCGGGATCTTTCACCGCCAGCCGGTCGGCAGGGAAATCACGTTGTAGCCACGAATTTGATCTTAAGCTACTATCAGCCCGGACAACTACCCCCAGGCCTTTTTGGGTTACTTCCTGTTGTAAGGCGGCAGCCTCGGCCCCGTTTAGTGTTTTCAAAACGGAGAGGTCGGCAATTAACACATCAAACTTGCCAAAAACCGACGCCGATAAATGATCAAGCGGAAATTGATCCAGGTTGATGAACTCTTTGTTGAATTTATCTTTACTGATTACCGAGCGGACAGCCACCGCGTATCCGTTTTCGGAAAGCCAGTTCTTTAAAAACCGGCTCTCAAAATCGGGCGATGCAGTTAGCATTAAAACATTCAAAGGTTTAGCCGGGTCAATTTGTACGGGGATATTTTGGTTTTCGAGGGTATCCATCCCGGCTATGGACAATAGCTTATAAACGTTTTTACCTTGATTTTTTGGCGTGTTCCTTAAATTAAACGGCACCGCCTCGCTTGGTGCAATGATTACCGAATCCAACCCTGTACTTAAACCTTTCAGTACCAGTTTTATTTTTCCGGGCAAGCTGTTTTTATAAGTTCCGGCAACGTTAATCTCGTCTCCTGCTTTTAGATGTTCATTCCAACTAACTGCAGTTATTCCTTGTTTAAAAGCCGCAGGACGGAATATTACCGGTACATGATCCAGTCGCTGTAGTTCTTCCTTGTCCAAACCATCACCCAGGATCCGTATTTGTGTAATTGTCGAATCTGCTTTCAGATCTGCTAAATCATAGATCAGGATCGCTTTTGGAATCTTTTTGCTGATTGTGTTATTCAGGGTGAATATTTTTTCCGTATTATACTTGCTCACACTTTCAGCACTAAATCCTTCGGTTAATAATAGCGCTTCCCTTTTGTCCTGCTTATTTACATCAACCTGGTAAGTTAAAGGCAAAGCAATACATGCTAAGGCAATTACGGCCGTTATAGTTGTAAGCAGCCGTAAAACCAAACGCGATTGATTGGCCCGAACGTACTCTTTCCAAATCGCGAAAGCAGCAATTAAAATGCAAATGACGATAACAAGGGTGTTCCAATTCATTTGTATTTAACGGTTTAAGCGGTTAAGGTTTTTATAATACTGCTGCGATAAACCTAAATCTGCGGGGTTTTGCGCTGCAACCGGCATTTTATCAGCTGGAATCAGTGTTTTTTGAATAGCCCGTTCTACCAACGAGATATCGCCCGGCCTAATTTTATCTGGGTTCGATAATATCCGGCGCATAGCACTTAAAGCCGGCAAGTAAGCACCCGGTTGAGCAGATGCCTTTGAGCTAAGCTGCTGGTTGGCTAAAGCAAGCACATGTTCATCTGCATCGCTCATTTTTGGCGCAACCTTAAGCTCCGCTAAAACCTGCACCGCCTTTTTTAAATTTTCATATTGATCGGTACCGGGTTTAACATCCGATTTATTGATGGGTTGATTGATCTTCGACAAATCGCCGCTTAAACGTTTCTCTAACTTTAACGCAGGTGGATTATACGACGTTTTAGCTACATACATCCTTGATTTTTGCTGCAAATCTTTTAACAATCGCAGTGCCTTATACTCAAATGGCAATGCGTCTTGTGGTTTGTAAAGCCTTAATTGCAATTCGGCCTTCCACATTTCTGTAAGCGTAGCTTTAAGTTGCTTTTTTAGTTCGGGGTCAAAAAACTGGGCATCCTCGGCATTATCATGTTTATCAGTGTATTTATCCAATACAACCGCCGCATTGCCGTAATTTTTGATATCCCCAACAGGATCATCTTTCACATCCGCAGGATTAATGTCCGATTCTGACTCCTCGCCCAAAAACTTACCATAGCGCAGCCGGAGCAGCTTTTGATCAACACCCAGGTCGTTGCTCCGGTTGTTAAACTTAACCGTTGTGATGCTGTCTTTATCCTTCAGCAATTTTTCGGTATCAAGGATAATCTGCCTTTCACTACGGAAAAATTCCGGCTTTTGGTTAACCCCGCTCAGCATACCATCCATATTTAACAATTGGGCGGTATCCTGTATAGATACCGTATAAACATCCGTGCGGCTTTGCTGCTGGTGGGTATCGGTAGCCTGTATGTAAAAGTAAAGTTCATCGCCAGGCTCCATGTTTAAAGCAGGCAGACTAATTAATTTTTGCAGGCTATACTGTGGCAGGTGCGAACTGAAAGCAGTAGAAAAATCGATTTTATACTCTTTGAATTTTACGGCCTCGCCGCTTCCCTTAGCTACTGTCGCGAAAACAAGCGCGCTTGCTACTCCATAATCATCATTAACGGTTGCGTCAATATTTATCCTTTGCGCCTCGCCCGCATCAATATAGGTGTATTGCTTGGGCGATTTGATATGAATAACCGGCGGCTGGTCTACAATTACCTGTACCTGGTATAAGTCCGAAAGTTTGCCGTCTACATTAACCTGGTAAAAACCAGGCTTGTTAATCAGTTTTTGAATTTGCCAGGCGGTTTTATCGGGGTTTATATTTTTAAGGTTGATAGTTTCTTTATCGTTAAACAGCAATGCCACCTGTTTAACAGCAATATTGGTGGCGATTTTCCAGCTCACAGTCGCGCCATCCTCTACATTTAAAGTAAACTTATCCTGGCTACGAGGCTGTTTACCTGTGTAAGCCGGCGGATGTACTATAACGTCAATCGAGGATATTTGAGGCAATACCTTTTCTGCAAGGGCATTATTTTCAGTTGATAAGGCTTTTCCTGTTAAAGATTGATTTGTTGCCGACGGCTTGTTTAGTACCCATGTGAATCCGAATGCAAACAACAGCAACAATAGCGCAAGTTTAGCCCGCTTTAAAAACGAACTGTGCCACTGCGGAACAACCTGCAACTGAGTTTCTACCTTTTGTAACTGCAATGTTTCCAGGAGGTTTAATTCTGATGCAGGTTTTAATACCAAGCCGCTGCTTTCTTCCAGTTCGGGATATTGTTGATCAAGGAAATTAGCTATTAAAACGTCGCTGGTTTTCCAGGCCTGATGAATGACCAGAAAAATTACCAGGCATAATACAAATAACGGTAATGCCCAAAGCACCGGCACCTTAAATAAATACCTTAACAAAGCAATTGAAAGCAGCGATATAGCGGCGGCAAAAAGCACATCGGCAAGCAGCTGGTAACTGATATACCACCTGCGTATCGCGTTTATTTTCTTTATCCCTGTAGGTTCAATCATTTTAATACAGGCTTATTTTTATGGGCAACCCATCTTTCGACAATGAACACGGCAATCAGCATCAACCAGAAATAGCGCGACAGATCTGTTTGCACAATTATTTTACTATTATCTATCTTTTTTGCCGACCAAATTATATTTGGCATCATTTGCCGGTGGTCAATTTTAGTTAAATCATGACTGTTTAATACTTCATAATCAGGATGATATAAAACCAGTTTCAATAATAACTTCGGGAATTTATTACTCCAAACCAGGTCATTCCAGGCCGGATTGAAACGGGAATAAAAGTGGTACTGTATAGTTTGCGGGCCGTGCTCCTGCGTTAAAACAGGGTTGCCATAGTCATCAACCCAAATAGGTTTACCGCCCGAAACTTTATTTTTAACCAGTTTATAAATTGCTGCCGGGTCTTCCTCGTCGGCCAACGCAAAAGCGCTGCTGGTTTTTATTGACGATGATTCCAATTCGATCTTCCCCTGCTGGTAGTTAAATATATGTGCAGATTTAACCAGCGCACTGGCATCAACGGGTTTGTCGGACAGCCAAAATAACCAGTCCTGTTTTATTGGTATTTGCGCCGCATCAGCATATTTTTTGACTACAACCTTACGTTGGGTAAAATCGATAATTGTCTGTAAGGCAGCAACTAAATACTTTTCATCAACACTGTATTTATCGCTATAGATAGCCACCCGTAAAGCACCCGTATCAATCGGCGTGTGTTTTTCGGGGGCCGTTTTCAAACTGACAACCGGGCTACCATGGTTAACATCTACCACAAATGGCGATTTTGGATCGCCTTCGGATTGAATAATATAGCTGGTAAAATAAGTACCCGATGGCCGGCAATTGCCTTCAATGACTTTAATTGAATTATTAGTGGTAAACCATGCACTTTCAATCCAGGTGCTTACAGAGTCAGCGGGGGTATATGTTAACCAATGCAGGTTGAGCGATACAGATGGTTTGCTGCCGTTAAAGTACTTTGCCTGGTTTGGTGTGAGTAAATAAACCGAGAGAGCTGGCGGTAGCTTTTCGTTTAATTTTGCCACCAGGCTCCAGTAATTTTTTACATCAGGTTTATCTTTTAATAAACTATCATTCAGTGTTTTATTTAGTTCAAACTTCTTAAAATTTTCATCAAAAAAATGAAACTCGTAACCAGCTTTAGACAGAGAATCTACAGTAAATTTTAAATTTTTGTAGGTCTCTTTCAGGTTGGCTTTAGGGATAAGCACCCACCCTTTTGTTTTGGCTGTGGCCTGGCTGCGCTGCCAAAAGGGAGCCGCCAATAAAAAAGCAAGCGTCGATAAAAACAGGCACCGTAAAATAAATAGCAACACGTCGTTCAGCTTAAAACTCCGGCTGCTTTTTTGCGCTGCCGCGGTTATCAGGGCGATGCTGCCAACCTTTAGGGTTTTGCCCGGCCTGATATTCCATAGGTGTATAACTACCGGGATACTTATCGCGGCAATGGCAAACAACCATATGGGGTTTAAAAACTGCACCTTTTGTTAATTATTGAATTAATGAGTTATTGAATTATTGATTTAAGAATGAATAAAGTAAACAGTTTGTTAAAATTTGCTTTTATTCCGTTGTGTTAAAAAATCGCGTAAGGCTTCATCCAGCGGCTGGGCAGTGCTGAGCATCCTGTAGTAGATATGCTTGCCCAGTAATTGCATCCTGATAGCCTCTAAATGGCTTTTTAGCTTTTGCTGGTACTCGACTGCCTGTTGGGTATTTATTTCGATGGTCTCCCCGGTTTCCAGGTCTTCTAATGAAGCATATCCGCCAAAGTCAAAATCAAGCTCGTTTTTACCCATCAGGTGGAATACCACCACTTCATGCTTTAAAGCTGTTAGTGAATCGAGTAGTTTATTTATCTCGCCATCAGCCTGGTACATATCGGTAACAAATACCAGCAGCTCCTTACGTCCGTCGCCGGCAAACAGCTCCCTGTAATGCACAGGCTGCGTAAACCTGCCGTTGGGTTTAACTTGCTGCAGGTGATAAAACAACCGCTGCAAATGCTGCGGATCGGGTTTGGATGCTAACGAAAACAAACCTCCATCCTGGAAAACATACAACCCTACGGAATCGCCCTGCAAATTGGATAGCCAGGCCAGCGATGCCACCAGGAAGCGGGCATAGTCTATCTTTTTAATTCCATTATCGTCATGATCCATAGAAGCGCTGGCATCAACCAAAAACTTTACCGAAATGCTGGTTTCCACCTCCGATTCGCGGATATAGTACCGGTCGCTCCTGGCAAACATATGCCAGTCCAGCCAGCGCAGGTCATCGCCGGGCTGATAGCTGCGGTACTGGCTAAACTCAAGCCCGGGTCCCTTCACCTTGCTTTTGTTAAACCCATTCATAAAGCCATCAATAACCGTTTTCGCCAGCAATGGCAAATCCTTAATGGTCATTAATACTTTTGGATCAAGCATTTTAATTTCGGATTTGGGATGTTCGATATCGGATTTATTTTTTTCTGAACTCGGATTAAGCAGATTAATGGATTGACAGGAATAACAGAATTTAAGTGTTGAAGCAAATCAAAATCCAAAAAATCTGATAAATCTGTTTAATCCCGGTTCAGACAATGGCTTTACTTCTCTCTACCACCCTCACTAACTCCGCCGTCACTTTATCTGATGTAATACCCTCTGCCTCGGCCTTAAAATTCATCAATATCCTATGCCGTAACACAGCCGGGGCCATAGCGTGGATATCTTCCATTAAAACGGAGTAACGTCCTTTTAATAAAGCGCGTGCTTTGGCAGTTAAAATTAAAGCCTGCCCTGCCCGCGGGCCTGCACCCCAGCGCACCCATTCTTTTACATAGCTTACAGTGGTGGTATCGGGGCGGGTTGAGCGGATTACCTTGCTCACATATTTTACCAGGTCTTCGCTTATAGTAACCTGCCTTACCAGGGCCTGGGCCTGAATGATCTCTTCGGCGGTTATTACTGCCTTAACATCGGCTTTTTTGGTACCGGTGGTACGGTTCAGTACTTCAAACTCTTCCTGCTCCGTTGGGTATCCAATTTTTATCAGCAATAAAAAGCGATCTAACTGGGCTTCAGGCAATGGGTAAGTGCCGGCCTGTTCAATAGGATTTTGGGTAGCAAGGATAAAAAATGGTTTATCTAACGGGTATGTTTGTCCACCATACGTCACCTCAAACTCCTGCATCGCTTCCAGCAATGCCGATTGCGTTTTGGGTGGCGTTCGGTTAATTTCATCGGCCAAAATAATGTTGGCAAACAACGGGCCTTTATTAAATTTAAAAAAACGTTTGCCTGTAGCATGGTCTTCCTCCAGTATCTCGGTGCCTATAATATCCGTAGGCATCAAATCGGGAGTAAACTGGATGCGCCTGAAGGCCAGGTGTAGCGCCTGCGACATAGTTTTTACGATGAGTGTTTTGGCCAGGCCGGGCACGCCTTCCAACAGGCAATGGCCTCCGGCTAAAAATGCTACCAGCAATTCGTCCAATATGGCATCCTGCCCTACTATTACCTTTTGAATTTCGCCTTTTAAAGCAGGCAATTTGGCAAGCAGTGCTTTTATATTATTTTCGGTCAGTTCCAACTTAATACGTTTTTAATGTACTCCCCCAATATATCACCCTTTTGATTAATAACCAGTATTTTTTATTAAAAATTAAATAAAGTATCCAAAACTTTACAAGCAATGCAAACAAATGTAGCATCAGCATAAAATATTGTACTACTTTTAAGGTTTTAAAACACGATGGCATTCAGCGGAAAATTTACGTTTACCAGGTTAAGTTATCACTCCGGCGATTGGGATACCGATCAGCGCATGCCATCAAACCTGCTTAATTCCCTGCTGGAGTATACCACCATCCCCATCGATCAGCAGGAAAAAGTGATCCCCCTGAGCAGCGACGATATTTTCTTATATCCATTTTGCTACCTGAGCGGCCACAAGCTTGTGCAGTTTGACACCAAAGAACGGGCGAATTTTAAAAAGTATGCAGAAAACGGTGGTTTTATTTTTGTGGATGACTGCAACCATGACATCGACGGACTTTTTGCCAAATCATTCGAAGCGCAAATGGCTGCTTTATTTGGTCCAACCGCGTTAAAGAAGATCCCCAACAATCATAAAATATACCATTCTTTTTTTTCTTTCGATAAAGGCCCCCCTACCACCAGCTTTGAATTAAATGGCTGGGGAGATGATTTGGTGCACGATTACCTAAAAGCCATCGAAATTAACGGGCGTATAGCCGTATTATATAGCAGCAAGGATTATGGTTGTGAATGGGACTATGATTATAGGAATAAGCGCTTCCTTGCCGAGGATAATACCAAGTTTGGGGTAAATATTATTATGTACGCGCTAAATTATTAACCCCGATAATTTGTTTGTTACCTGGATTTTAATTAATTTCCAAAACCTAAACAGATTGATCAATGATTAATGAATACTACATTTTAAGGCAGGGACAAAATGAAGGCCCGTATACACATACCCAGTTAATGGATATGAATATTAAAGCCGACGATTTCCTATTATCGCCCCTCGCCGAGGGCTTACAACACGCGGCAGATTTACCAGAATTTCAGGAATATTTCGTTTCAAAGGGAATAAATCCACCTAACCGGTACAATGTTGCCAGTTTTTGGTGGCGCCTGTTGGCTTTTGTTATTGATTATGTTATCGTAATATTGATACTGATCATATTTTTCGCGCTGATAAATGTTGCTGGGATATTTACGCACAATTCAATAAATTTAGATTCTCCGGACTCCGATCTTTTATTCCGGGTTATATTTTTCCTGGGCCTTGTTGCCTATAATTCCATTTTTGAGGCAACAAGCATGCAAGGCGGAATAGGCAAATTGATTTGCAAACTAATTGTTGTTGATGAAAGCGGTGAAAGGATAAGCTTTGGAAAAGCCCTATCACGCAATTTTAGCAAATTGTTATCCAGCTTCCTTTGCGGCGCAGGTTTTTTAACGGTTTTTTGGAACCCAATGAAGCAAGGATGGCATGACCAGGTCGCCAAAGCCTATGTAATAAGGAAATCTTAAGATAATCCGTAACAAATCACGCGATCTAACTTCAAACACATAAATATTCAAACTTCACTCATTATATTTAGGACTTAAAACTGACTGACCTTGAAAAGAAAAGATTTCCTTTACCTAACCGGAATGGGCATTAGTGCATCCATGCTTAGCAGGATCCCCGTTTTCGGTTCGCCCGTTTTACCCGGCCATGATATGAGCCCGGTAGATGTGGCCCTTAAAAAACGAATGGCCGACGTGGTTTTAAATGCTGCCCGGTCAAAAGGCGCCACCTATACCGATGTGCGTATAGGCCGCTACCTTAACCAGTTTGTGGTAACCCGCGAAAACAAGGTTGAAAATATAGTTGATACCCAATCGTACGGTATGGGTATCCGCGTTATTGCCAACGGTTGCTGGGGTTTTGCCGCTACAGATAAGCTGGATAATGATAGCATAGCCAAAGCCGCCGAGCTTGCCGTAGCTATCGCCAAAGAAAACGCCCGCATCCAAACCGACCCCGTGCAACTGGTGCCTCAAAAGGGCCATGGCGAAGTAAGCTGGAAAACGCCGATTGAACGCAACGCGTTTGAAGTGCCGATGAAAGAAAAAACAGATTTGCTGCTATCTGTAAATGATGCGGCCATGAAAGGTGGCGCCAATTATGTAAACTCCATCCTGTTTTTAGTAAACGAGCAAAAATACTTTGCATCTACCGATGGTTCATATATCGACCAGGATATCCACCGCATCTGGCCTTTATTCGCGGTTACTAAAATAGATTCTAAAACAGGCAAATTTGAAACGCGCCAGTCGTTAAGCGCCCCGCGCGGAATGGGCTATGAATACATGACCCCACGCGAAAGCGATAAGATAAAAGGTGTAACAACCCTTTATAAAGACAGGTATGATATGCTGGAAGATGCCCGCGCGGCAGCTACCCAGGCCGATCAAAAACTGAAAGCAAAATCTGTTGAAGCGGGCAAATACGATTTGGTTTTAGATCCAAGTCACCTTTGGTTAACCATACACGAATCTGTTGGCCACCCTACCGAGCTTGACCGCGTATTAGGTTACGAAGCGAACTTTGCAGGTACCAGTTTCCTTACCCTGGATAAATGGGAATCAAAAAAATTCAATTTCGGCAGCAAAAATGTAAACATTGTGGCCGATAAAACCCAGGTTGGCTCGCTTGGCGCCGTTGGTTATGATGACGAAGGTGTTGAGGCCAAAAAGTGGGATATTATTAAAGATGGTATTTTGGTTAACTACCAGGCCATCCGCGATCAGGCACATATCATCGGTTTAAAAGAATCGCAGGGCTGCTGTTATTCGCAAAGCTGGCAGGATGTGCAATTCCAGCGCATGGCCAACATATCCTTGCAACCCGGCAAAGTGCCTATGGGCGTAAATGATATGATCAAAAACGTAGAAAAAGGCATTTACATCATTGGCGATAGTTCGTTCTCGATAGATCAGCAACGGTATAACTTCCAGTTTAGCGGCCAGCTGTATTACGAGATCAAAAATGGCAAAATTGTAGGTATGCTGAATGATGTAGCTTACCAGTCAAACACCCAGGAGTTTTGGAACTCCTGCGCCGCAGTTTGCGATGCCAATGATTATCGCTTAGGCGGATCATTTTTTGATGGTAAAGGCCAGCCTATGCAGGCCAGCGCCGTATCTCATGGATCGTCCACAGCATTATTTAAAGGAGTTAACGTAATTAATACAGCAAGAAAAATTTAATATATGGCAATTTTAACAGAAGATGAATGCCGCGCGATATTAAAAAAGGCGCTGGGCTATTCAAAAGCCGATGAATGCGAGATCAACTTTGGCGGATCAGACTCGGGCAATATTAGGTACGCCCGTAATACAGTATCTACCAGTGGTTCGTTAAGCCAAACCAGTATGGTTATTTCATCAGCATTTGGTAAAAAACTGGGGGTGGTAACCACCAACGAATATGATGATGCCTCGGTTGAAAAGGCCGTTCGCTTATCTGAAGAACTGGCACAACTGGCGCCCGAAAACCCGGAGTTTGTATCCTTTTTAGGCCCGCAAACTTACGCACCACGTTCAAAAACCTTTGTGCCCGAAACAGCGACTATTACCCCAGCGCTGCGTACAGATATGGTGGGCAAAAGCCTGGATACAGCAAAAGAAAATAAATTAATAGCAGCAGGCTTTTTGCAAAACAGCGCGGGCTTTAGCTCGATGATGAATTCGCATGGCTTGTTCGCCTACAATACCTCTACAGATGTAAATTTCTCGGTAACCTTACGTTCCGAAGACGGTACAGGTTCGGGATACTCAACCAAGGGTTATAACGATGTGAGTAAACTGGATACACTGGCATTTACCAAAATAGCTGCTCAAAAAGCAACCGGCTCCAAAGGCGCCAAAGCTATTGAACCGGGAAAATACACGGTAATTTTAGAGCCCGCCGCCGGTATTGTATTACTTGAACAATTGTACGGCGGATTGGATGCCCGCAGCGCGGATGAAGGCCGCAGTTTTTTGAGCAAACCAGGAGGCAAAACCAAACTTGGCGAAAAAATGGTTGATGAAAGGGTAAACATTTACTCCGACCCATCGCATCCCGATTTGCCAACCGGCAGTTGGGCCGGCGATGGCCAACCGCAGGTGAAAAGAAGCTGGATTGAAAAAGGAGTAGTTAAAAACTTCACATACTCGCGTTACTGGGCTCAAAAACAAGGCGTGAAACCGATTCCAAATCCCGATGGCATAATTATGGAGGGAGGCAACGCCACTTTAGAAGAATTGATAAAAGGAACTGAAAAAGGAATTTTGGTTACCCGCCTGTGGTATATTCGCCCGGTTGATCCGCAAACGTTATTGTTTACCGGCCTTACCCGTGACGGTACATTTTATATCGAGAATGGACAAATCAAATTCCCGATCAAGAACTTAAGGTTTAACGAAAGCCCGGTTATTATGCTTAATAACCTGGATGCTTTGGGTAAATCCGAACGTACGGTAAGCGGCGAATCGGGCCAAAACGCGCTGATCCCTCCTATGCGGATCCGTGATTTTACTTTTACTTCGCTATCAGACGCGGTGTAGAGATAAGATAGTAGTGAGTGGTTGACTGGGTTTATTAAGTGAGTAGTTTTTGAACACCTAACATCTTTAAGCCTATCAGCTACCCGCTTAATCAACTATCCACCACCGACCAAACCCGGCACTATTAAAGGCCGGGTTTGGTTATTTAGAGGGCTTGTGTTGACGATTTTAACTATACTTAATTTTTGTTTTTACCTAAATGAGAAGAAAAGATGACATCCTTTGGAAAGGGATCCTCGAAGATATTTTTGACGATTTCCTATGCTTTCTTAATCCTGAAGCTGCGGACATCTTCGACTTTAATAGAGGCTTTGAATTCCTGGATAAAGAGCTGGAACAAGTTTTCCCTCCGGATAATGATGAGTACTCGCCAAAGGTGATCGATAAACTGGTGAAAGTATTTACCAAAGCGGGGAAAGAAGAATGGATTTTGGTACATGTGGAAGTGCAGGGCCAGTATCAAAAGAATTTTGCCAGCCGTATGTACACCTACTTTTACCGGATATTGGATAAGTATCAAAAGCCTATAGTAGCCTACGCCATATTTACCGAAGCCAATACCAGAGAAAGGCCAGATCATTTTGCTATAGATTTTATGGGTACCAGCCTGCGCTATACATTTAACACCTACAAAATAGCCAGCCAAAACGATGAAGCGCTAAAGGCCAGCAATAACCCTTTTGCCCTGGTGGTGCTTACAGCAAAGGCTGCATTTGCGGGCAGGGATTTGAAAAACAGCATAGAACGGGATGAGTTGCTATTGAACTTAAAGCTTAACCTAACCAGGTTATTACTGGCCAAACAGATAGCAAAAGAAAAAATAAGGGTACTGATGAATTTTTTGAGATATTACATACGCTTTGAAAACCCGGAGATAAACACTAAATTTGAACAACAGGTAGAAATTTTAACAGAAAGGACTAACACCATGGGTATTGAAGAACTTTTATTAGACAGAGCTGAAAAAAAGGGTGAAAAGAAAGGCGAAAAAAAAGGTGAGAAAAAGGGTAAGAAAGATGTTGCTCGCGAAATGAAAAAAGAAGGTTTCCCTATTGCCCAGATCGAGAAATTCACCGGGCTTTCGGCGGAGGAAATAGAAAAGCTATAAGAAAAACTGCGGTAAACGTGCAAAAAGCTATTGTTATGGCTTGCTGATTAACAGTGATGAAGCCCGGTCTTATTAAATGTCTATTCTATACCTTGACAATTTTATTTTTATAGTCGAAACAAATCAAACCGATTTTCACTCCAATTTTAAGTTCAAGTTGAGTCAAATAATCATAAATAATTGGTTCTGCCTTTAAATGGGTAACAATCATTAATTCTATTGCAAGATTTTGGTCAGGGAAATATTGATACTCAAGCAACTGGCCTACTGCCATCCTTACACTGGTCAAAACATCTGGATAGGTTTTAATTTCGTAAAATATAAAACCTTATGCTGTTTGCCTGACCACATCAACTCTTGTATTATAACCAATTCTGATACATTCTTTACCAATTTTATCTTCAGTATATGTAATTTTCAGGTACTTTATAAATGCTTTCTGAAGGTCGTAATGAACATTTAACAGCTCCCTTAGACCTACTGAGTAATTACGCTTAATAATTGTTGTATTTTCATTATTGTCATTGTCATCATTATCGTCGTCCACCTCTTCAAACCTAAGCCCCCCAACTTTAGGCGGGGTTAAAAATGCAGGCTTATCTCCTGCATCGGGTAAATTATAATGGTTTGATGGTGGTTTTTCATTTTTTGAAAATGGTTGTAATTCAGGAAATAGTTTGACATCTTCCGGCCTAAATCGAATGTTGAATAGATCGTTCGCATCCCAATCCACAAAGCTTTTTACATTCAAATGTTCGGAATTTTCGTCCGTTTTACGTAATTCCTCTAACTGAAGCTGCTGTTCATTCCACCATCGTTTTGCCTTATATTCCTTATAGATTCTATTTGATTCGTTTTTTGAGATCACCTCTACCTCCCGAATTTCTCCTACCCAAAACCATTGCGAAATCCCGCTATTGAAGGTATAGAAGATCAGATCATATTTTTCATTGATATGCTTACCCGTTTTAATGTGTACAGGTTCTATCCGTGCATAATGGTATCCTTCTATAGTCTTTTCAAGATCAAATAGCCATTCTTCCGGGGCAAATCCATTTTCGCGCTCATGGATAAATGCCTGTGACCGTTGAGCCGTTACCGATTTTCCTAAAAACCCTGAAGGTCTCGTCCAACGATAATCGTTCCAGCATATTCTTGCAGATTTTCTAATTCTGTGAGAATTGATATACGCTATCGTATCATTATAAGTGTCAATGGTTTCGGAAATATATGTTTGAGATTCGTCGATCAGCAGATTCCAGTCCGAATCTTTTAGTTCATTTTTATAAACATCCGCCACTCATGAATTCCCCTTTGCCTTTTCAGGCTATCAAAATACTCTTGAAAAGGTAGAAAAAGCTTGTCTGTACCATTCTTTGACAATCTAATTTAATAACCAACGCCATGTCATTTGCATCTACACCGACAGTATAAAACACTTGTTGATGGTAGTTATTTGTGAAATGTAATTTATACCAGGAATAGGCTTTAAATCGCTGGCCTTTTCGGGTATCGGTCATTCCATTGAGTCCGGCCAGAAACCTTAAAACTTCCATCGCCAGCGATCAGATTTGCCCAATGTTTTGATCTGCGCCAAATATTTTCTTTAATATATGCTGCGTAGAAAGGGAATGTAAAAATCTTTAACTTACAAAGTTAAGCACAATGCAAAAAAAATGTATTGACGAAAAGTCAAGATATAATTGACGTTTTGAACAAAGTAATTTGACGCTTTAAACAAAACGTGCTGACGCATAGACAGCTACTTTTGTCTTATAAAAACAGCGAAAATGAAATTAAACGACAATTACAACGGAGCCCTGCAGCAACCCCTTCATTCCGGGTTTGACATTGCCTCCACCGCCCGGGATGTTATCAAAGGAATTGATTTGAATGGTAAAACGGCCATTGTTACCGGTGGCTACGCAGGTATAGGGCTTGAAACGGTGAAAACCCTTGTGGCGGCCGGCGCTAAAGTAATTATACCGGCCCGCGATAGTAATAAGGCCGCAAACAATTTAGCAGGTATGAATAATGTAACCATCGAACAAATGGACCTGATGGATGCTAAATCTATAACGGCCTTTGCCGGGCGGTTCATGGCAGCGAATGATGCCCTTCATATCCTTATCAATAATGCCGGTATTATGTGGGTGCCGCTGCTGCGCGATAAGGATGGGAATGAATCACAATTATCTACCAATCATTTCGGCCATTTTCAGCTTACCGCGGAACTTTGGCCAGCTTTAAAGGAAGCCAATGGCGCGCGCGTGATAAATGTGTCTTCCTTCGGGCATCAGATAGCGCCGTTCAATTTCGAAGACCCCAATTTTATTCATCGCCCGTACGAAACTTTACAGGGTTACGGGCAATCCAAAACGGCCAATAACCTTTTCGCCGTAGAACTTGACTATCGCGGGAAAGAATTTAATGTCAGGGCCTTTTCCGTGCACCCCGGTGCTGTGATCGGTACCGACCTTGCGCGTGTTGCGCCGGTCACTTTATTTCAGCAAATGGGTACCCATGATCAAAATGGAAATCTATTTCCTGATGTAGCGGCCAAACTAAAAAATGTTGCTCAAGGGGCCGCCACATCGGTTTGGTGCGCTACCAGCCCGCAATTGAACGGCATTGGCGGCGTTTATTGTGAGAATTCAGATGTGGCCGAGCTGGATAAAGGAAATATTGAACATCATTATAATGACCCTTCATCCCTGAGAGGGGTGCAGCCCTATTCCGTTGATGCGGAAAACGCGCAAAAGTTGTGGGCATTGACGGAAGAAATGACCGCGGTACTATTTCCAGTTAACTGACATTTTTTTAATTTGTAGATTTACGCTTACGTATGACATTTGAAACCAAATATATTACGGCTGACATTAAGCTTTCGGAATTTAAAGGTAAACTCTTTAAAACCGAAGTGATGTTTGAGCACCATATCCTGGTTTGGTTCTTATCCGGCGAAACAAAGATCATACAAGCTGACGCAACGCAGGTGTTTAATGCCGGTGATATTTTTTTAATACCCCGTAACCAGTTGGCTACTGTTATTAATTATCCAAAGGATGGGCGATCACACGCGGCGGTAGCGATGCACCTGACCCAGGAACGTTTAAAGGATTTTTACGCCAGGCATCAGGCGGTCGGCAGAGCGGAGCCTTTTAAAAAAATCTATAGTTTTTCAAAACATCCCTTGTTGGAAAGCTGCCTGGCATCCCTGATCCCTTATTTTGACTTGGGTGAAAATCTGCCGCCGGATATAGCTGAGCTGAAAATTGAAGAAGCCATTCGAATATTAAGATCGGTGGATAAAAATGTCGACGGTTTACTGGCTGACTTCGAACCGCCTGGTAAAATAAACCTGACGGATTTTATGGAGCGGCATTATATGTTCAATATGACATTGGATAGATTTGCCTACCTGACCGGACGTAGCCTGGCCACTTTCCGTCGGGATTTTAAGAAGTCATTCAATGCCACACCGCAAAACTGGCTCACCAAAAAAAGGCTGGAGCTGGCGCATTACCAGTTATCGGAAAAGCAGCGCAAAGCCAGCGATGTATATATGGAAGCAGGCTTTGAAAACCTGTCGCATTTCTCTTATGCTTTTAAAAATCAGTTTGGTTACTCGCCTAACGCCCTATTGATAAAAAGCGTTCCGCGCGTATACAGGTAAGCCGGGCAGCTTGGCAGGGTTGTTTGTCGCGGCTGGAGATTAATTCACAACCACCCTGCCGCTTCTTCAAACCCTTCACGGGTATCCTGGAGTTGGATTTAGTTGACTTCAAAAACCTATCAGCTACCGCAGGAATTTCCGTTTTTAAACTGGCATGATCTTCCCGCCAGGTGGCAATACAGACCACATTATATTGCGGTTTTTATTGACCTTGCGGAAGACGGGGACCATCTCGCTCTCAAAATAGCTGTAGTAGGTTTAATAAATCCAGAAAAAAGGCATTGGCCTTTTCATCGCAACAAAGATAATTTAGCTTTGTTGTCAAATACAATGGCAAAGATATTTATCACAGGTTCCGCGGATGGTTTGGGCCAGCTGGCGGCCAGGGAATTAGTAAAACAGGGACATGAGGTGGTGCTGCATGCCCGTAATGAAAAAAGAGGGCAAGAGGCGCTGGAAAACTTGCCCGGCGCTATTGATATACTTATAGCAGACTTAGCAGATATGGAGGCCATCAAGACATTGGCCGAAAACGCTAATGCATTGGGAACTTTTGATACAGTCATTCATAACGCAGGCGTTTACCAAACCAGTGCACAACAATTGTTACATGTAAATACGCTGGCACCGTATATATTAACTGCTTTGATGCACAAGCCTGAACGGCTGATTTATTTAAGTTCAGGAATGCATTTATCAGGTCACCCGGAATGGACAGCTAAGCCTTCCTATGCCGATACCAAACTGCATGTGCTCATGTTAGCCAAAGCGTTGGCCAGAAAGTGGCCGGGGTTGAAGGCCAATGCCGTCGATCCGGGCTGGGTACCCACCAGGATGGGCGGTGCAGGTGCACCTGATGACCTGGAACAAGGCTATCAAACGCAGGTTTGGCTGGCTGCAAGCAATGAACCAGGCGCACTGGTCAGCGGGCAATACTTTCACCACCAAAAACAGGCACCTTATAACCGTTCGGCGGATGATGCCGGCAGGCAGGATGAACTGCTGGTCAATTGTGCCCGGTTGACAGGTATTTCCCTTTAACCGGCCTATCACCTATCCGCCCGGGGCAACGTATTTCAAAATAGCCGACAGCGCATGCACATTTACACTTCACTCAAAAGCGTTCGGTATGGTCGGGAGCAGCGTATCCGCCTCCCGGATGGTTTCGTCCTTTGCCAGTTCATCAATAGTAAATATTTGGCTGTTAATCGTTACCTTTGCACATTCAATATATTGAATAGCTATGACTGAACTTGCACCTTGTCCGATCTGCCAATCCCCTTATACTTATGAACAAGAGAGCTTACTCGTTTGTCCGGAATGCGGGCATGAGTGGAGTTCTTCGGGAGAGCCCGCGGTTGAGGAATCCTTTGTAGTAAGAGACAGTAACGGTAATACGCTGCAGGATGGCGATACGGTGGTGACAATTAAAAACCTCCCTGTAAAAGGTACCTCCCAAACTATCAAAGCCGGCACGAAGGTCAAAAACATTCGTTTGGTAGACAGCGATCACAATATCGACTGTAAGATCGAGGGTTTCGGCGCGATGGCGCTAAAATCAGAATTCGTTAAAAAGGCCTGATCACTGCCCCCGTTTTTCTACATTGCACAGGCTGCCCTTAAAAGTACTGTTTTTTTACCACGCCCGCGCCATTAGCATAAACAGCGTGTACGACACACATCGGTTCAAAACTTGTACTACAATGCATCAAAGGTTCCAGGCATATCTTACTTTTGCCGCCTGACCGCTTTTTCCTGCCCGGCTTTACTTTCTGTTTGATCCAGGAGGGCCGTCAGTTTGTACTCATATAATACCCCGGGCACTGCCGTTTTATCAAGGTAAGTGCTGGCATTTTCAACCATAGCTACTTTGCTAAATGTTTTGGATGAGGCCGGCCTGCGGTAAATAACATAATGGTTACCACGGTCGTTCCCCGGCCAGCTGAGCCCTACGCCTTCTGGTTTATTGGTCAGATACAGATCTGATGGCGGGGCAATAAAATCATCGGTCGGTATCATCAATTCCGTAAGCGGCGATAAGAGGCTTTGATTGGCAAAAGCATCAACTGAGCTAATACCATATTCGTAAGTTTTGCCCGGTGTAACAAGCGTATCCCTGAAGAATGGCAGGCGCTCTACTTTTGATATCACCTTAAAAAGAGGCTCTCCTTTCTCCCGCCTGAAAACAATATATCCAATCACGTTATCATAAACAGCGACGGTATTTTCCCACTGAAGATTAACAGCCCTATCGGCCCAGCGGCTTTGTACGCCGGCCGGCGATGCCACATATTGGGCCTTAAGCGGACGGATGCCTACGGGTGCGGATAGATCGCTCATATTTTGCGCCAGGTTCATTACTTGCACAGCGTATATATACTGCGTTGCACCATTGAGATATTTCATCGAGTCGCGATAAACCGTATCACGGATAGGCGGCGAAATGACCCGCATATCCTTTGCAGAGGTGCCGCGAAGTACATAGTAGGCAAAAAGATCGAGTTCGGGGTTTTTATCCCAGCTTAGCACGATAAATCGGGTGCTATCCTGCTTGGCGGTCAGTCCGCCCGGTTTTGATGGTCGTTCCTTTTTTACCTGCATCGAGCCATTTGCAGTAGCGGTAGGCAGCATCTTAAAACCCGGATACGGCACCAGTAAAGGCCGTACCTGGTAATAATATACCATGTTGGGCAGCACTTTCCGGTCCAGGTAGTTAACGGCGTTAGGTGAAAGCGTATCTGCAACCACAAAATCCTTTTGAGCCGATCGGGATTTAAGAATCTGGATACCAGAGTAAACAGCCTGCCTCGGTAACGCGTTCCAACTCAAATAAAGCGCGTTGGTGGTATCTTTTACCTTGAAACCGCTAATAGCAGCAATACTTTTAAATGATTTGGTGAGATGACTGGTTGGATCAGAGCCCGCCCCCCTGTTGCCGGCCATATCATAGGGTTGCATATAATAGGTAAGCAATTCGCCGGGGTTTACCTTTTCAGTAAAATAAACATGCAAACTATCGTCGCGGTTATAAACTATCAAACGTTCGGCAACCACGGTGAAGCGTTTTGAGGTTGACGATTTTTTATATACCGAGGCAAAGACGGCAGGGTTTAACGCCGGAACGGGGATGGACCATGTAAGCTGAACCACGCTATCGGCAACCAAAGCCCTGTTCAATTTAAACCTGGGGAACGGCACCCGTTTTACCGCCGAAACAACTTCGGTATAAATCACCTCTGCTTTCCCGCCGGCGTCAACAGCCGAAATCCGGTACACCGTAACCGGCGAATTACCCTTCACGTCGGTATCTGTCCACATCATCCCAATGCTTTCCAAAAACTCCCTGGAAAGAAAAAAATAGCCTATTTTTTGCACATCACCGCTTTGCAGGATAGCCCAGGCTTCGGCATCGTCCTTCGCTTTTACCTGCATCTTAAACTCATCAGCCAACGATGATCCCGCGCGTTTTTTAAATTCGGAATAGGAAACGGGAAAAGTTACCGTAGCCTGTTTTTTAAAGTTCCCTGTTCCGCTTTGATCTTTACTGACCTCATAGCTTTTATATTTTTTGAAAATATTAAGCGATTTGGAGCCAGCATCGGGCGCGTTCACCATTACAGTTACTTGCTTATCTGATGGTAGCAGGTGGCCGCCCACTACCCCGGTTTGTATTTGCTGGGCACTTAAGCCCATGGCCGCAATTAGTAATGCTATTATTAAATTAAATCTTTTCATCAGTTTAAAATTAAGGGCATACCGAACGGTCGCCACCTACGTGAATACCAAAATTGAGTCCTTTGCGTTGCGAATAACCGAGGTCGACATTAGCGGTAGCGCAAACTTTGGCACCGGCGGGTGGCAGGTCCCAGCAGGTATCTATCGAATTACAGCTGGGGCTGCAATTACCTATACTAAAGTCGGCCCTGCCACCTGCAGATCCTGAAATAAACCAGCCATCCGTATCATTACGGCCACCGCGGATATCATAACAAGCCTGGAAACCGGCGCTTACGCATAAACCAATGGCACATGCTTTGGCACCGCCCCCATATTTGCCTGATAAGCCAAGCAGGTAGCTATTTTCGGCAAAATTGAGCAACAGGGTTGATTTCGATTCTGTATAAAACCAAACGCTGGCGCTGGCTACATAAACATCAAAACCAATAGCCTTATTTTCGGGAATCCCGAGCGAAGCTGTACTGTTGAGGTAGATGCCCGAAAACTCGGTATTGATATACTCCGGCGCTGCATTGGCAAAATAATACGAGAGCCTGTCGGTACGGGTACGCGGGTTTTTGAGGCCTATCGCCATGGCATAATCTGCCCGGGCATTGATGAGGCCTAACAGCGAAAGATCCATGCCGCATCCAAGGAACACATACTTGTCGGTACTTTTACCGCTTAACACCAAATCGCCCTGGATATGAGCTTTCAGCAATCCTTTTATCGGCTCAATATCTGAGGTGACGGCTACCGTAAAATATTGGTTAGGTATATCCAGCACCAGATCGGCATGGGCCAAGTTCAGGTAATCTGCAACCTGCAGGGTAGCGTACCCTTTAATAACCGGCCCGCTCTCAACAGATACGCCGATAGGGGCGAGTTTAACCAGCGTGCCGGTTCCTGAAAACGATACATCTCCGTTTATATCTATCTTAAATTTCTTCTCCGCGCTATTGTAATTGAAACCGCCGCCTACACGCTCAATAGTAATAACCCCAACAGGTATTACGGTGCCCATACTAAAGGCTGCCCCTACATCAATACCCCCGGTTACTTTATAGTAATGAAAATCAATCGAGGCATTTATAGGAGTGCCCGGTATTGATAATGATCCCGCGCCGTCAAAACCATTATCCTTGATACCCACCTGGATCTCTGATTTCATTACCGGGATATCGATTGTGGCACCAAGCTTACTTACCGAAGCCTCTACCCCACCGCCTGCTTTAGCTTTAAAGCGGATATCACCTGCCGTGAATTTAACCATTGGCACATCTACTGTAAATTCACCCTGCACGCCGATAAAAGGAATTTGGTCGGTAGTGTTGAACTGGATGCTTTGCACTTTAAATTGGGCAAAGGCGAAATCGGCCGAGAAATCTGTCGGCGCATCTATCATAAACCGTCCGTCGGTTTGTATTTCAAAAACCGGAAGGTTGATCTCTTTAGTGATAAACGTATCAAACTTAATCTTGCCCGATCCGGCCAGTTTATAGGCTGATGAGCCCGGAGCCTTACCAAAGCTAAGTGGCGTACTACCCGGCATCAGTTTTACCACATTCAGCAGGTTTAAACCCTCATCGGGGATTTTGAAGCTGCCGCCGTAAAAAATATCCTTACCAACCCGCAGGTCTGAAAAGCTCACTGTAGATGGTACGGACTTTGGAATTTGCACGGTAATGCTGCCGCCAAAATTAAAGCCGTCTTCAGTAAACACCAGCGAGGCCAACGAAGCTTCCCAGCTACCGATAGATAGTTTGGGCAGATCGGTAGCTACTATTTTTAATTTGCTGATCTGTAACTGCGGGTTCAGCACAAAATCTTCAATTTTTAAGTTGATGGTTTTTATAACGCCCAGGTCGGGTGTACTTACCGATCCTTGCAGGTGAATGCCTTGCTGATCAACATAACTGTCGGCAAAAGCTATTTTCGCTTTAAAGCCGTATACCTCGGCTTCCCAATCCGTCATGTCGGCATCTGGTCCCGTAAACTTCAGTTTGGTTAATGCAGATGGCACCCCGCCCGAGCTAAAAACAGGTACCTCGGGCGATGAGGTGTTATCTGGTATTAACTGCGGTATGTAACTTTTGGCCAGCAGGTAACCCCGGCTGTTTGTTACATCGGTCATATCTAACTGCAGCTTGCCCTTTATCTCTCCTTTACCACCTGTTGTACCGGTAACAACCAGGGTTTCTCCATCAGGCTTAAGTATTAGCGGTAAAAAGTTAAATACCTTGAGCGAGAGTTGCGTCTCATCGGTTTGTACCTTATTTCCCTCTGGTATCGGGTTGTTTGATGCATCAAACGTAACCCGTACATTGGTAAACTTCAGCGCTATTTTATCATGGCTGCTCAATGCCGGAAAAAGCGGAGTAAGATCATTGAAGGCACCACTCACCCGGTAGGCATTGGCTCCATCGGGTATCATTTGATCAAGTGCCACCGGGAAACCCAATAAACTGCTGATGTTTTTACCGCCGCCGTCGCCAAGCGTAAAATCAACGGTCAATGGCGAAACGCCAACTATCACATTTTTGGCTAATGATATAAAACCAGATTTTGATGCTTTAAGACTAATACTTCCGGGGAGAAGATTGGTATCTGTGGGAGGCAGGCTGATCTGGTAACGGCCGTCGGCCCCGGTAAGGGTGTTAAGGTATGGCTGGCCTTCAACTTCAATAACAGCACCGCTTATGTTGTGCCCAGCCGCGGCAACAACCCCGCTAACCATTGTACCTTTTACAAGCTTAATAACCTGGGTAACTTCGGTACCATCCTCAATCACGTTTACCGTCTGCTCAACAGCCACAAGGTCCGATCCACTTGGCGGCATTACGCTTACTTTGGCGTGGCCACCAAAACCCTCGTAAAACCATTCGCCATTTTGTGCTACGTGCGATGTATCAAACAGGGCAATGGTAGCATTGTTTACCGGCACGCCATTCGGGTCTGAAATTTTAAACCTCACCCGGCCCGTACGACGTACCAGGTTACCGCAATCACCCATATCAATAGTGCGCACGGCCGATTGAACCAGCGGGTTATTGTGAAGATTTTTTGAATAAAGGTCGGCAAATTGGATAGCCGAGGCCCTCATTTGAACATTGTTGATAATGTTCCTATCGGTAACAGGGCTGTTAATTATCGGGTTATTGGCGAATATACTTCCGGCAGCACCGGGTGTATTATTAAGTACCAGCGCATTTGTTACCTGTTTTACATCGCTTATTGCCGGTGATGCGGTGCTTGCTATTGTTGGCCCTGCAAAACCAAACATGCTTGTTTTATAAACAAATCCCCGGTTAATTGACGCCTGGATACTACGGGTGGTAAAAATATTGGCATTAAGCTGGTTAAGCTTTGCTATGTTATCGCCGGGATTAAATATCGGGTTGATAATTCGTCCGGGATTAAAAACAACTCCGGGATTCTGTAAAACAATTCCAGTGCTATTGCCCGGCGCGGGGTTAGTATTTGCTTTTGGAGGTGCTGGAATCACGACATCTATGGTTTGTGAAATGTATCCCTCCTTCTCTATCATCAACTTATGGTTACCCTGGTAATAGCTTGTCTGGAAAAGGCCGTCCTCGCCCGAATTGAAATAAACCGTTGAGTTAACAAAATGCAGGCGGGCATTTGGAATGGCTTGTTTGGTAGATGAAACAGCCCTGCCCACTACACTCACAATATCTGGTTTGATGCTGAATATTACTTCCCTGTTTGACCCTTTGGCCAACGCCTGGAAAGTTTGCACTGTATCGGGCGTAACTTCCAGGTCCTGAAATTCGCTGCTTACTTTAATGAGTTTTACCTTAAAGTTCCTGCCATCTTTTAGCTGGGGTAAATTTGAAATGGTAAACCGGCCAAGTGAATCGGTTTTTGCGCTGTATGGGCCATAATCAGCCGATAAAACCTTCACAAGGTTTAGTTCATCTACCTGGCTTAAAACGCTCTGCGCTACCAAATTTAACTTATTTACATCGCTTGCAACGGTATTTGAAATGGGTGTAGGTGCTAGCGGAGCTGTTACAACAGCAGGCACCGGACGGATGGTTGCAGGGCCGTTAAGCCGTCCGCCGCTAATTGACAGCGAGTTTAGTATTAATGGCCGCGCAATAAGCCCGCTTGCAATAGGCACCTGGTTATTATTGCCACCTGTAACGAGTGCTATTTTAGAGCCTTCTCGTTTTAAATAGTCAACTACAGAACCCGCAAGTGGTGGTGGGCCAGGGTTCAATAAATCGTCCGTATTATATTCAACCTTAACTATGGCACCCGTAACAGGCACAAAACCTGTGGGGAGCGACATCCTTACTTCGCCAAATACATAAGCCGGCGTAGCTGTTAACCGGTAATCAGCTTTAACATTAAGTACCTGGTTAGATGCGAGGTAAAGGTTATGCGCTTCCAGATCGGTGGTTTTACCGTCAAAACGCTGGTTATGACTTTCAATAACCACTAAAAAACGCCCGCCATAAAATAGCTTGCCATACTTTAGTGTTCCGCCACCGGTGCCCATTTTTACACTATCAACCGAAACCTCAACCACACTACGGCCGTTTATAGTTACGGCATGTTTAGATTCAAAAGGAATATTCCCTTCCTGGTATAGGTAAGGCTCATTTTCAAAATCAATCTTATTACGGTAAATATGTACAACCGCTATCTTATCTTCCTGGCTGGCATCGGCAACATCGTCTAAAGTGAGTTTGGGCGTGTAGCGCAACGTGCGGGCCAGTAAAAGGACCTGTCCTATATCACGCATCCCCGTAGAATCGAGCTTACTTATGGGAATTTCGACAGTTTTCTGCTCAAAATTTTCAGACGTTATACTAATGATCAGTTTTGTGTATTTAGCTAAACCCATGTAGGAAGGATGGGTAAAATCGATAGCGAAATTACCCCCGCCATCAGTTTTACTGGTGGCTATCAACTCCTCTACCGGTGGCGGATCTAAGTTGTAGTGAAAACCGAAACTAAAATCGAACATGGAGTTTACAAAACTACTTGCCGGGAACGAATACATGCCCAGGTACGAAAAATCGCTTGTGTAATTAGTGGATTGTGTGACCGCTGTCGTGGTCGAAAAACCGTTTGTTGTCTTCCAGTTTGGATCAACAAGGCCTTTAATGACGATATCCGTATTAGGCAGCGCGTAACGTTCTGTGGCGCTGTCAACAACTATCGCGTCTTCGTTGTAAGAAAGGTTGGTACCTCCCGTTGTAGTCATAACAGCGCCCGCGCCCAATCCGGCTGTGGTTTGTACCGGCACATAAGGTATCAGGGTCGGATCTACCTGCGCGGCCGCGGCTATCCTGGAATCATTTAAAACATTAGGCGCATTAAATACAGGGATTCTCAAACCCGATATTGGCCTAGAGGCGAGGCCTGGTATAGGTGCACCGGTTAATACTATTGGCTGCGCCGTGGCCTTTCCATTAGTATTGCTTGGAACCGGAATAGCAGCCGACACACCACTGACGGGTGCCGACCCGAAATATTGAGGCTCTGTTTTTTTAAACGCCCATAACAGCTTGCCTTTGATGGTGTTGGTAGCGTATTGTACCGATTGAGCTTTCTGTTTGGCTTCCTCTTTTGCTTTTAAGGTATCTATCTTTACTATCGGTGGCCCGCCGTAAATGAACGACCTGACCTCGCTGCGGCCTTTATTACGAAAGGGGGTATTATTGAAGGGGTCAAACGCTTCTACCAGCATTGCGTAACGGCGGCCGGGCGTAAGCTGCGGATCGGCAGCATTATAAATGTAAGAATTGCCTGTAACTTCCTTTTCAAAAAAGTAGGGCTGCGTGGCCGACATCAGCGCATTGCTCGGATTCCTATCACCTATCACTTCCACCATCCTGAGTTTATACCGCACCGACGACATGATTTGGGGGGATGTACCCGGCGGCGTGCTCCATTGCATTAATACGATTTGCCCTGCGGCAGCAGATAGCTGCGCATCTTCCATCGGTGTGATGATGGTTGGCGGCTCCAGGCTGCTTATGATAAATGTATTGCTGCAGCCTACCGGCTCATCGGGACTTATCGGGGCATTGGTATCGTAGTCAAAAGCCTGTACGCAAAAACGGTAACTCCCCTCGGGTAGTCCATTTTTGTTGATGAAATCGCTTCTGGTAATGCCGGAGTATTTAACCTGGGTGTAATCAAAAAACTTGCTGATATCGTTTCCGTTAAAGCTGCGGGTTTGTCCCGGATCAAGCTCAATGGCGGCGGGGCTTTTATAGTTGGGCTTTACGGCAAGTATCACGCCATTATCCCCTGTAACGGTGCCCCTGAGCTGGATGCGCTGCCTTTTAGATGATACGTTTGTAACTGCAATTACCATTAACTGCGGCTGCGACGAATAATCGGTGATCTTACGCGGATATGGCGGCAAAATCTGTATCGATACGCTGACCTGTGCTTTTAAAGGTTGCCAGGCAACACAAATAAGTAAAAATAAGAGTAGTTTTTTCATGTTTTTAAAAGCTTAGTAGATAACTTAATTCCCCGCGTGTTTCTGTAAAATTTGGTTGCAGCTGCGGCGCTGAAGTTTTTGCCTTGTTATTGGTAAGGAAAAAATTAAAGGATACAAGCTGCTTATTGGTAACCCGGTATCCCAGGCTGCCGGTACCATTGATGATAAATGTATCCTCGCCGCCAAGGGCTTTGCTGCTGGTAAAAGTGCCGCTTAAACCAGTTTGCAGTTTCTGAAAAAAAACCTTGTTAGCCCCTGCAGTTACCGACCTAAAACTGTTGCTCATGCCCTGCCCGCTTAATTTGGTGTCGGAGATATTGACATAGGCACTCAGCATTCTTTTGGTGAAGTTGATGTTATAGCTCAGCATGTATTGATTTGTTTTTATGCTGCGCGATACAGCATCGGTGCTGTAAAAAGTGTTATAATCATTTAAACTGTTACGGGTAAACGAGCCGGAGATCATGTGTATCAAATCGGTACTGATGATCATGTACCGGGGCATGACGGTAATGGTTTGGGTGGTTTGAACAATCTTAAGCGAATCGGCAAATAAAACGGTTTGGGCTTTTTGATTATCGGAGAAATTGGTATAAACCGCATCTATTGACAATGATTTGGTAATATCAATACCTGCGTTAAACGCTCCGATAATACGGTGGTTGGTTGCCCGTTTCTGATCTTTTATATTGTCGTGCTGAAAGCCGAGGCTACTGTTAAACCTTATTTTGCCTTTGGCAAGATTTGCCGATGGGCTCACCGTCCAGTTTTCATAATCCGAACTGAAATAGTAGGCCCCCATGGTTTGAAAATCGGGGTCAACGCGTTTGTATTTCAGTTTGAGGCCGTAGTTCCGGCTTTTATAACCCAACCCGGCCGAAAAGGCGGTATAATATTCGGATGTACCATTTAACCCGAAAGTGGTGCGGAGCTTATTCAATAAGGTAGTGCCGCCATTTTCAAGCGAAATTGGTGAATTAACGTCATTGGTATACACGCTTAAAGCGCCATCGCTTTCAAACATGAAGTACTTTAAGAAGCTGAACCGCGAAGTATAACCCATCACATCATTTCTGGCCGGGCTTATATAATTTTGCTGTGGGGTAATACCTTTGGGTTTAATGGTATCATCTTTGGCACTCAGGTAACTCAATTCAAAAAAGTTACGGTCGGTTCCGTAACCAAGTTTAGCGGCGTATCCTTTTCTTGAAAAGGAAAACGGCACTAAAGCCTGTGTTGTGGTATCAATGGTAGTTGCCCGGTTAAGCCGACCATACATAAAACCAACCCGCAACTTGCCAGGGTTTAGTTCAAAACCTGCCCCAAGCATGGTATGGCCGCCTAACGTATAAGGTGAAAAAGAAATATCCCTATATCCAACGTGTACAGTAACCCATTTATAAGTTGGACTAATTCCGAACTGGTTAAACGGCTGTCTGAATGATTTGTCGGATTGGCTGAAGCTGAAAGACAGCGGTACATCCAGGCCATACAAACTAATTGTTGGGTTGCCCGAAAAATAGTATGTAAAAGGGGCGCGGCGATCCGGAATACCTGTTGCATTATAAAAAATACCCTGTGCCAGGATATTGCCCGACAGCGTTACCGGCTTTTGACGAGAGATATTTTCAAGGTCCTGGGCATGAAGCCGGTAATGCCCGCAATAAACGAGAACTAAGAGTAATAGGCATTTTTTCATTGCAGGTTGATTGATGAACACCATTGAGGTGATGGGTTTAGTCCATGGTCAGCCGATAAGTTTATCGATATGCTGACTTTGTAAATAAGTTATCTTAATGGCCAAATGACAGGCCTGGAATAAGGGTGAAATTTTGATTGTTTACAGGTTTCATAGGTATTGGGTTTGATGTGATTTAAGGTTATTTGCCGATAGGTTACCGATAAAGCAAATTTCCGTTACAAAAAAACGTTTGCCGGTTAACAAAAACTTTCGCGGTTGTTGCAGATACATTATAGTTTGTTACATTTTTTATTCCAGTGGGCAATAATTACAGCAATCAGAGGATAAAAAGAATAGCAGGCACAGCCGCCACGCTGCCGGCTGCGCCAAAATATTCGGTCCAGTGGGGCCGCGTTAGCGACAGTAAAACAGCAGCAACAACGGCGGTAATAATTCCGGGTACGTTTATCCCCCAATATTTTTTATCGGGCATGGCGGTAGTTATTAAGGTTTACGGGGTGGACTTATTGAATTGCTACCTTCCCGGTAATTTTTACCGGCCAGTTTTTTCCTTCTGTCGTTCACAAGGCTTACTGTGGCATATATAAATACGGCCAACATTGCCAGTATCTCCAGAACGTCTTTTTTGACAATTCCGTCCACCACGCAAATGGGGCCCAGCACGACCAGGCAAATAAGGGTTGGTTTTCTCGGCAATAGAACAGCCATGATAAATAACTTAAAAGGTTACCAAATTTGAAGGCTATATTAACTTATTTTACAACCAGGTCTGTTTCGGCGTTCAACTCATTGCCGGCTTTAACCTTGTCCCAAATGTGAACTTTAACGTGGTAGGTTTCGCCGGCAACCATTGGTTTGGCAATGGTGATATCTCCGCGCAGTTCGGAAGCCTCCGCCGGCAGATGGCCTTGGTCGCCGGCAAAAAGGTCGTCGGCTTTAAGTATCGGGGTCCCCTTTTTATTAGTCACCAGAAGCATCATTCCCGGGAAGACCTTTCCATCCTGAAGCCCATAATTGTCTATCCCTAATGCTGCGATGGCGATGCGGGTATTGATTTGTACCTTATTATCGGTCATCCGCTTATTGGCCGGGTCTATCAATAATACATCCCGCACCCTAAAGCCATTGTAGCTGAAGGACAGGCCGGTAAGGAAATCTTTTTTAGTGCCTTTACTAAAGTTACACGCGGTAAGTATTAAAACGCCTGATATGACTGGAGCAAGCAATATCATCCAGGCGGGTTTAGGAATTTTCATAAGTAGATAGGTTAAAGATTATTTGTGATTTAAACATGCATCCCCCATTACCACCAGGGATGGTAACGACGGTATAAACGTTAGCAAATAAACGTATCCGTTCAGAAAATCACTTTCGTGCATGTTGCAAATCCTTTCGGTTTTGTTACATTTTATAGCGACAGGCGACAAAATGTCTAAAGCTCCAGGCTGTTTTAAAGGTTATTGGTTTCTTCTAATCTACTTCTTACAAACACAGCATGTTAAACCATCTTTAGCACAACGCTTACCGGCTATACAATTCAAAAAAAAGTTATAAGGGTTGCTATTCCTGTACAAAATACCAGAAGCATGCTTGAGGTATTGAATGTGAACATCGGGTAGATTGAAAGAGAATTAATAAGTATCAAAACCAGAAAGCATAAATCCACAGCTTGCCGGCTGAACCACTTCGCTCGTGAATCGTTTGGCAAAATTGCGATCGAAACTTCTTAGTCCATGTTGCGAAACTCGACAGGCGTTTTACCTGTCTTTTGCTTAAAAAGCTTATTAAAATATTGGGGATATTCAAAGCCCAGTAAGTAAGCTACTTCGCCGACTGACTTATCAGTGTTGATCAGGATATTTTTGGCTTCTTCGATTAAATAATAGTGGATATGGTCCTGCGCATTCTTCCCCGTTTCTTTTTTTAGGAGATCGCTCAGATAACCAGGCGATAAGTTGACCTTATCTGCCAGGTTTTTTACACTTGGTAAGCCCCGCTCTTTAATCCCGGCCTTGCTAAAATAATCGCGCAGTATTTTTTCCACTTGCATGACAACTGAACTATTCGCACTTTTTCTTGTAATAAATTGTCGCCCGTAGAAACGTGCACAATAATTTAAAAGCAGCTCGATATGGGATACAATGACGGACTGGCTATGCGTATCTATATTCTCATGTAATTCATTGTCCAGTTTCTGCACGCAATCATAAAAGATACTTTTCTCTTTTTCGGACATATGAAGCGCTTCCCACACTTCATAAGAGAAAAAACTATAGTCTTTCATTTTATCATGAAGACTGGTTCCTCTGATCAGGTCGGGATGAAAGAATACGCCCCAACCCTCCTTTTCGGTGTACGCGCCAATGTCGGTTTCCAGGTCTAATACCTGGTTCGGTGCAATACACATCAGGCTGCCGTTATTGAAATCGACAACCTTACGGCCGTATTTTACATTATTGCCATCATACCGCTTAAACAATAAGCAGTAGTAATCGCAGGATATCCTGGTGTTTTCTGCCACCTGCTCATCAACATTGCTAAAGTCGATAACGGCAACAAGCGGATGTTTAAGTGACTGATGTAAGTTGAAGAACTTGTAAACATCGGCTATCTCGGAAAAATGAAGCGATATGCTCATAGCGTATTGACTAATAGCTTTAAAGTTACAGATTTTTGGCAATACACAGGGCCGTAGTATTGCAGCAGCCCTGTGTGGCTTATCCTAATCAAGCTTAAACAGACCTTTGATTCCCTGCAAAAAAGTTTGATCGTCAGCTTCCTTGCGTTGGGCAACAATTCTCTTCGCATCTTCTCCTGCGGTGTATCGAAGCTTATTGGTGCTATCTGTTGCTGCTTCGTAAATAACTTCGGCAACTACGCGGGCAGGAGAAGCATTCTCAAAGAAGGCAGGCATTCCTTCGTTTACTTTCTCCACAATACCTTTGTATTCAGTCATCGATTCATCGTTACTGAAGTCAAGCGAACGGCCGGCAAAGTCCGTAGCGACGGCGCCAGGTTCAACGATTTTAATTTTCGCGCCGAATTGCTCCAGTTCGTAGCTCATGGCCTCTGATATTCCTTCCACGGCAAACTTGGTACCGTGATATAAGGCGCCGAGGGGAAAAGCCATCTTGCCGCCTATAGACGATATGTTGACGATGATGCCGCTTTTATTGCTGCGAAAGTGAGGCAATATTGAACGGGTTACATCAATAAGCCCAATAACATTGGTATCAAACTGGCGGATAATATTTTCCCTTGAAAATGCTTCCAATGGTCCGAATGCGCCATAACCTGCGTTATTAACCAAAACGTCAATCTTTCCAAACTGTTTAATGCCTTCGGTTATCGCCCGTTGTATACTATCAACGTTAAGAACATCCAGCCTGGCCAGGATTACATTATCCAAAGCTTTAAGTTCTGATTCGCCTTCGGGATTTCTCATTGTAGCTATCACATTCCAGCCTTTTTCCTGAAATAATATAGCTGTTGCTTTACCTATTCCGCTGCTTGCACCGGTAATTAAAATTGTATTTTTCATGTTTTAATTATTTTGATAACACAAAGGTCAGCGTAAACTGATAGCAGCAGGTAACACAAATTCCGGTAAGTTGTATACTTATTACGGTCTATTAAACCAGGTAAATAAATTATTCATTTCGGTTACAACTCTCCTTGATTTGGTTACAGGTGCATAAAATGAAACGCAGATTTTTGTTTCATAACAGTTAATCAAAATCTTATGGAAGATCAAATAACATCTGCGAACAAACCGATTGCCTTAGTGACCGGCGCTAACCAGGGTGTAGGTAATGAAATTGCCAAAGCGCTCGCCGCTAACGGTTATGTGGTATATGTGGGTTCGCGTAAATTGGAAAATGGCGAAAAAGCAGCCGCAGCAATAGGGCAAAATGCAAAGGCTATACAGCTGGATGTTACGCAACAACAAAGCATTAACGCGGTAATAGCGCGCATTGAAAACGAACACGGCCGCCTGGACCTGCTGGTGAATAACGCAGGTATATCACACGGCGGAACATCTCCAAAAAGTCCGGAAGAGCTCATGAGCACCGGGCGTGCCGTCAATGTATCACTTGACGAAGTGCGTGCTGTGTGGGAAACCAATGTTTTCGGCGTTATTGCTGTAACGCAGGTTGCTTTACCTTTGCTGCGTAAGTCATCGGCTGCACGCATAGTCAATGTATCAAGCGGACTGGGATCACTCACCTGGATATCTGACCCGGCTTGCTGGGCAAGAGAACATTTCGGTATTGTTTACGCCGCCTCTAAAACTGCACTTAACGCGGTTACACTTGCCTTTGCCCTGGAGCTTGAAAGGGAGAACATCAAGGTGAACGCCACCAGTCCGGGCTATACGGCTACCGCGCTCAACAATTTCCAGGGAACTGACAGCCTGGAAGTTGGATCACGCGAGCCGGTTCGGGTAGCCCTGGAGACCGACGGCCCCACTGGCGGCTTTACTGGCCCTGAGGGACCTCTGCCCTGGTAATTACGCTTAACGGGTACCAGCGTAATCTTATTCACAAACCAATTATGACCGGGAGCTGAAACAGCATCCGGTCGTAATTATTACCTTTCAGTATGAAAAACAACATACCAAAAGTTATTAAACTCGGATCGATAACGGAAATACATCGTTTGCTCGGTATCCCGGGGCCTGCTCACCCGCTGATCAGTTTATTGGATACCAGGGACGAACGGATCAACCTGAGTCGCCTGCCGGTAAGCTATGTTACCACACTTTACAAAATATCTTTTATTAATAAGTTAGGTGGTAAATTCAGATATGGGCAGGGGTATTATGATTTTGACGAGGGAAGTATGGTTTTTACAGCACCGAACCAGGTAGTGGGCAGTACAGCGATTTATAAGGGAAACGAGGGGTATTCTTTGATTTTCCATCAGGATTTTCTCCATGGTTATCCGCTTGCTGTTAAAATAAAACAATACGGTTTCTTTTCCTACGCTTCAAACGAGGCGTTACACCTTTCTGAGCAGGAAAGGGCGACCATTTCTGCCGTTTTTACCATTATTCAGGAAGAATTGAACAGCCGGATAGATGATTTTAGCCACGAAGTAGTTATCGCACAGATCGAATTGCTATTGAGTTACGCCAGGCGCTTTTACAAAAGACAATTTCTGACCCGGCAGGCAGCCAGCAGCGATCTGCTGCTTCGGCTGGAAGAATTACTCGAGTCTTATTTTAAGGAAGATAAGCCGGCCAATCAGGGATTGCCTACTGTACAATACCTGGCTGAACAGTTAAACTATACACCGAACTATTTAAGTGATATGCTGCGCTCACTCACCGGACTAAACGTACAGCAGCATATTCATGAAAAGCTCATCGGGCGATCTAAAGAATTACTCACTACTACCACTTTAACCATCAGTGAAATAGCTTACCAATTAGGGTTTGAGCATTCCCAGTCCTTCAGCCGGCTTTTTAAAACCAAGACCAGGCTTTCGCCTGTACAGTTCAGGCAAGCGTTTAATTAATTTTTTAGATGAGCGAATCAATGGTAGGGAAATTTGGCAACGGGTAAGATAATTTTTTTTCAGTATTCAGGCCGCTGGCAATTTTGATTTCCGGGCAAACGACGTTTATTAAAACGCGATCTACAGTGTATCAGCAATAAATTTACAAACTATTTTTGATGGCACGGTAATACTAACTGCCCTGCTGTATCGCCCTATATTAACACCGTAAAAACGACCATAGTTATCAAATACCGGTCCGCCGCACCTTTGTGGAGTTAGCATTGAATCATGTGCAAATACGTCCTTAAAACCATCCCTCCTACCACTTTTGCCACCTGTAAACAATTCTGCCGGGTGATCAAAATGTACCGCAGGGACAGTACCAAGCACCAAAGTTTTGGTGATTAAAGCGCCACCTCTTTTTACCTTTAACGTTAAGGTATCTCCCGGCCAGTGATTTTGCATCTCCGCTTTAAAATCACCTGCGGTGCGTATTGCTAAACCGTTTATGTAGTTCACCTCGTCTTTTGCAAGCAGACCATTTTTTGCCGCTGGCGAAAGTGGTTTTATCCATAAAGCAGATGCAGCCGCGTTGTTATCACCCACAAACACGCCAAGATAACCTGCATTTACCACTTTGGGAAGTAAAAACAGTTTACTCCCTAAAACCCCGGTTACATCTGATGTATCGGGCTGTGGCGATCGCAAAAAAGTGCCCGGTATTAAATTGAAAGTAGTATCCTTACAAATTTCTTGATAAGTTATTCCTCCCTTGATATCAGATGCAGGCACTAAAAGTACAAGATCGTTTTCTTTATCCCGGGAAATAACAGTCGCTTCAACTATTTTTTTTCCGATCATCACTATCGGTGCATCGGCTACTATCGAACTTTTACTTACGATGATGGTATGGCTTTTAATTGTCTTAAAATGCAATCCATCAACAGAAAAAAGCGCGCCCAAAGCCTGCTGGCTAACACCATTAAAATTGCTGCGGATAGCTACACAGGTACCGATATGTTTGGATAAATGGGCAGTGGAAAGCTCGTTAAACATTCTTTTGCTAACCGGCGGAACTGATACCGGCACACTATCGGGCAACGTATGATAAACTGCCGGGCGCATTAAGCTTTTCCAGTACTTTTTATAAAGGTCAACCGGCACGTCGTAGTTTGCATCTTCAGGAACTTCAATTGCGCTGTGCAAGCCGACTACATTCCCCGAAAGATTAAACAGCGGACCTCCTGAATCGCCGGGCTCCATCATACAAGTTGATTTGATAAACCCACGGCTGTTTTTCACCTCGGTTACATGACCAAATCTTACGGTAGGTTTATCCTGGTTCAAGCTTTCTGGATAAGCAATACTAATCAATGGTTCCGATAAAATAAGCCTTGCCGAACTCCCCATATCGGCATATGGCCAGTCGCCTTTTGTAATGATCTGCATTATGGCTACATCAGGAAGGGTTTTATCAGCTGCTAATTCTATCTTACCCAACGCAACAGCAATAGCCTCTCTTCCATCCGGGAACATTACTTTATAGGTAAGGCCTGGCCAGGTAACGTGCGCAGCGGTTAGTATGTGATGCTCCTTATCAACCACTACCCCGCTAAACTGCCCGCCGGTACGTTTATTGGCCGATGTATCGTAGCTCCACATACGCACACAAGCGGGATAAGCTTTTTGAATACCCGCTTTCAACACTTCTTCGGTTTTGTTTGTTTTGTTTTGCTGAGCATATGCATATTGTATTAGCAACACAGCTACCAGGAAAACGAAATGAAATTTCTTCATCAGTTGTTTTATAACATTGTACAATGTGTACAGATGAAAACCCAGGTTATACAATTATCAAAGCCAATTGATACGCTTTGAGTTATTGTATAGCCTGGGTTTAAAATTAGTTTTTAAATGTTTCGGCCAGTTTTTTGTTCAATTCTTCTCCTATCAGGTTCACGCCTATTACTTTACCATCTTTATCAAGTAAAAAGTTTTGCGGTACAGCCCTTACGCCATAAAGGTGACCAACAGCGTTGTTCCAACCTTTTAAATCGGATACGTGAGTCCAGGTAAGATTATCGGCAGCAATAGCGTTTACCCACTTGCTATGATCGCTATCAAGTGATACAGAAAGGATCTCAAAACCTTTGGCCTTGTATATTTTATACTGATCAACCAGGTTAGGGTTTTCGGCGCGACATGGCGAGCACCAGCTTGCCCAAAAATCTACCAATACATATTTACCCTTGTAGCTGGCTAAAGAAACCGGCTTGCCGTTTACATCATTTTGAGTAAATGCCGGTGCCTGCGCACCAATAACGATGTTCTCCATAGCCTCAATACGTTGCTTTAACTCCTTACCAACATCTGTTAACTGGTATTCTTTTTTAAGGGCATTGAAAATGGGCTTAACTATTTTAGGATCAAATTTATTTCCTATACCTTCAGACAGCCCCACCAGGCCGAAGTAAGAATCAGGATGATCTTTGGCAAACTGGATTTGCTTAGCAAAATGGTCATCCATTTTTTTATGATACCGCTCGCCTACTTCCTTTACAAATTCCTGGTCGTTTTGCAATTCCGGTGAACTGGTGATCTCGGCGTTAGCTTCTTTTGCAAACTGCATTACCGTGCCGCCGGTGGTTTTTACATAAGCCTGATATTCGTTATAAACTTTTGATCCGGTGAAAATAGCGTTAGCCAGGGAGTCCTTGGAGGTGATCTCAACATTTTCTTTACCAAAATAAATATAGATCACGTCGGAAGCAGGCATGTAAATAGCCCGGTCTTTACCACCGCCATCGTGCGATAGCGCCATACGTGCGGTAGCATAGCCCGAGTTATGGCCGGTAAACTTGAAATTTCCGTTAACCAGCACAGCCGAGTCGGTGTGGTTTGCCCCATTGTCCATGTTATCCATATAGTCGAGATAAGCTTTGGCAGGCGCGTTTAGCGTACCGATATGACCGGTAATTGTAAAATTGTTGGCTGTTTGTGCAGATGCGATGCATGGTGCCAAAGCGGTAAGGATCATTAAAATTCCTTTTTTCATTTTTATGTGTTTTAGATGTTTCATTTTGATATTTTTTTGAACAAACTAATGGATGGCCGCCAACGCTTTCCATCGACGATGTTTCGTTCTCACCGAAACTGCTGCCAGGAGCTTTTTTGACGGCCTTTCCAAAAGCTAACTATTACTGATTTTAGTTTTTAATATGGATATTTTACAGCAGGAAAATCCTCCTGCGCATTTTTAAACTCCTGCTCCCATTCCATGCTCCAGCCAAATGCCAGGGTGGCCTGTGCCTTCAGGTTTACGCCTGCGGCGCCGCTCCAGAAGTGAATAAATTCGCCCCAGTTTAAGTTGCGGGTGTACTCATAGCCTATGGCATTTTGCTTTTTGGGGAAATTTGCAGCTAACAACTTAAAGTACTTGCTCAATACTGCCGCGTGCCCGTATTTTGAATAAATAGGGTAAAACCAGTTTTTAAACCACTGCGAGTTTGCCCGGGGAAAATTATCATACTGTGACTGCATTTGCGTAAATACACGGCCGGCTTCATCTTCCATGCCAATATTCATCAGTACATCGTAATTATAGATCTCCATAAACTTACTATCGCCCCAAAGCACATCAGAGGGTGAACCCTGTACGCCGTTGTTGGCCCCGCAAATAATGTGACCGGTTTCATGTACCGGGATACCGATGATTTGCCCGGTTGGCGTCGCCCAGTCGCCCAGTCCACAATCAATTGCGTTGCGGTAATCATGGCTGGCATCAAAATACGACGCCGGGTGACCGCCGCCTAACGCGTCATCAAAAGGGGTTACTATACCATGCAATACCACGTATAAGCGCGATGAGTCGCCAAATGCGCCGTACGTTTTCTTGGCATATTGCCAAACCTTCGACATTGTTTTGTAAGGCCAGGTAACCGAGGTATCCATATTGGCGTCGTAGTAAATGGCATCATCAGCATCGTAATACACTCTTTTCAGTAAATAAACATGTGGGCCTCCCCAATGCTCCTGCCAGGTTTTAGGCGGCGGCCCGCCATAAATTGTCCCGGTACTTTTTGCTAAATCCTTTTTGCACGCGCTTAATAAAGCAAGGCATGCCAGGCATATTAAAATGCTTAATTTATTAGTGGCCTTCATTGTTGTAATTTCTTGTTATTAAAAATCTAATAGGCGTACTTCACATTAGGAAAATCTTTTTGGGCCTGCCTGAATTGCTGCTCCCACTCATCAGTCCAGCCGAATGCGAATGTTGCCTGGGCTTTCATGTTATCGCCGGTAGCACCGCTCCAAAAATGGATAAACTCGCCCCAGTTTAAATTCTGGGTATATTCTGCTCCGTGCGGGTTTGGCATTTTAGGATAATTGGCAGCCAACAGCTTAAAGTATTTGCTAAGCACAGCAGCATGGCCGTATTTTGAATAAATAGGATAAAACCAATTTTTAAACCACTGCGAGCCGGCACGCGGAAAGGTATCTACCTGTGCCTTAAGCTGATCATATACCCTTGATGCCTCATCCTGCCTGCCAATGTTCATGAGCACATCATAATTGTAGATTTCCATAAACTTACTATCGCCCCATAATACGTCAGATGGGGAACCTTTTACTCCATTATTGGCTCCGCAAACAATGTGGCCGGTTTCGTGAATAGGGATGCCTATTTGCTGCCCCGTAGGATACTTCCAATCGCCCAGCCCGCAATCTATAGCGTTGCGATAGTCATGGCTTTCATCAAAATAAGATGCTGGATGGCCACCGCCAAGAGTTTCTTCAAATGGGGTAGTTATCCCGTGCAAAACCACGTATAGCCTGGCCGAATCGCCGAAAGCGCCATACGTTTTTTTAACGTATTTCCAGGTATCTGACATGGTTTTGTAAGGCCAGGTTACCGATTTATCCATTGACGGATCGTAATACACTGCTACAACGCTATCAAAATAAACCCGGTTTAGCAAAAATGTATGCGGACCGCCCCAATGCTCCTGCCAGGTTTTGGGTGGCGATCCCGGCGGATCATTTTCTATCGTGGCTGTTTGTTTATTTTTCTTACATGCTGCTGCCAGGAAAACCAAAAGCATGACCGAAACAAGAATTATGTTTTTTGAAAATTTCATGATCTTAATTTTTTACTTACTTAATTACGATATCAACCGGCGAACCGGGGATACCGTCAAGCTGTTTTGTTACTACACCGTTTTTACCTACGCTAACATCAAGGGTATACAGGCTTCCGGCGACACCGGCAGTAAGTGTATTACCATCGGCACTTAGCTTTATCATGCTTACTTTTTTGCCCCCCATATTGGCATCTAAAGTGCGTAAATCCTGATTTAAAGGATTGTAGCGATATATTTTATCGTCAGATGTGAAGTAGAAGACATCAACCGCCGATTTTTGCCATTTGGTATCGGCTTTTATATACGCCTCGGCTTTAAACTCGCGTTTGTAATAAGTTTCTATAGCGCGTTGCGAATAGTCATCCATATCGATGTAAAAGGAAAGCTCATATATTTTGCCATCGGTATCCCTGAAATAAGCGTAGGATTGGCCTGGCTGTGCCTGCATAAATACCAGGTCGGTAATACCCGTGTTAAGCGGATTAAAGGCTTTGCCTTTTACCGTGTAGTCGGCCCCCATATAATTGCCGCCGCCATCAAAAGAAACAAATGCTTTGGTTGCTAAATCGAACCCAAAAAAGTAACCGGGCGTACGGGTAAAAAACTTAGATAGTGTGTAAGTACCCGATTGCGGGTTTGAAAACTTTCCAAAATCCGGTGCAAACGGCGCAGTTGAGGTAACGGACAAATAAAGCTTATTATTGATAACACCTGTTGGTACACCCATTGAGGCTTCAAACCCCTGCGGAGTGATGGTAGCCGGTGCAACAAAAAATTGTTCGTTAAAATACCTTTTCCTAAGCATGGTATTACCATCAATGGTCACGCTGTTTTTGGTTGGGTCCTGGCAAATAACCCAATAATCTTCGGCTGTGCCAGGCTGATAAGCCAGGGGTTTGGCGAATAGCTGAACAGGGTTATTGGGTAGATTTTCGCCCATAAGAGAAAAATAAAGGTTGCTTAATACAGACCTGTCGGGTTTTATAAAAGATAGCTTAGTAACGCCATTATCAACACTCAATACTGTTGTACCTGTTGAAAACTGGGTATTACCCTGTATTTTGAACGGAAAAAAGTATTTGATACCGTTACGTTTATCGGTAACAGTTAATTTAGCGTTACGCAGCTTTGGCGGCAAGTTATACACTATTGCAAGGGGATAGCCGGTATAAGTATCTGTACGCGCATCTTCATCTACATAAATATCCCATTGATAGGAAAGATCTTTCAGGTAATCGGCACCATCAAACTGTACATAGGGTTCAAGCTTTAGGGTATCGCCAACCAGCGCATTAAACGTACCATCAGTAAAATTCACCACAATGGGCTGCGATGGCGGATTATACTTATAGTTACCTAAATCCTTTTTGCAGGCGCTAAAGAACAAGGCAAACAGCATAGGTATATATAATATTTTGTACTTCATTACTTTTTAATTAATTGTTATATCAGAATCTGATTTTTATTCTCATCCATAAAAATGAGCTGCTTAACGGTTGGGAAGTATTTGAGCCAGAACTTTTTATTGGGCGCGGCCTGATTATAAAAATCATAGTCGCCGGTGTTATCGCTCCGTGGGGTAAGTACAAATCCCTTGCTTGGATTTTGCTTGATCCAGTTAAAAGGATCAATCAAAAACTCGTGCATATTATTGATATAGTACAAATCGCGGGGGATATATAAGAAGTAATTAGGATCAACCTGTGGATTAAGCTGTACCAGGTCTGTAGTGCCCGATGAAATTAAAAACAGTTGGTGCTTTACCCTGCTGTAACCACCCAATTGTCCCCAATATGGCCACCATGCGGGTTCTTCTAACCTGTTGGAGAAAACGATTTGCTTGGAGCGGATATCCAGTGGCAGGTTCGATGAAAAATCTGTCCCGCCCGAAACCTGGATAGCGAGTTTTACCGAGTAATTGACCAAACCTGTATCGGTATTTAAAATAATAACCGGCACATGTATCGTACCCGAGTCGGCAGGCATAGTATATGATGGTTTTAATGGCTGATAATGCAAAGTGCGCACAGCCGAAGAATTGGCCGCATCAACGCTCAACATAAAGCTCCGGGGATGGTTAACCCTGTTACCTGATATTTTTACGGGCACCCAAACGGTATCCTGGTTTAAGGTTGGCTTATAGGCAAATGAATATACTACGCTGTCGGTATTGGCATACCCAAGGTAAATATTATCCTTGCCGCCGGGTGCATTGTATGTAGTTAAAGTCTCTTTTTTACAACTGGCAAGGGCCGCGCAAATAAGAAAGGCAAATAATAATTTTCTTTTCATATCTGTTTTTTTAGTTGGTTCTGTAAGCCTGTTCATCTTGCGGCAGCGGGAACATAAACACCCCATTTGATGGCTGTATATTTTGCGTTGATGACACCACTACCGCATGGTTCAAGCGTTTATACATATAAAACATCTGGTTTTCAGCATAAAACTCTTTACGGGCTTCGGCCAGCAGTAAATCGATGAAGGCGTTTTTGGCCGGTACATCTATAAGTGTGTTGCCTATCCCGCGTTTTGCCCTTATGGTATTATAGTAGCCTATCGCCTTAACCGGGTCCGTGTCGTAGCTTGCTTCGGCAGCTATATAGTACATTTCACTTAATCGTATAGCCGGTGCAACCAGTGGATGGAGATTAGGTTCGGGATCAAGATTGGTGATGTATTTTTGCAACACAGCACGGTTTGGCCCGCCTGTAGTAGCCGCGGTTGATAAAAACCATTGCTTATAGCGCCAGTCTTCGGCCCCATCCTGGCCTACCTGGTAAATGTCATTAACCTGGTCAACCGTGGCACTGTAAAGCGGGTTACTTACAGTAAACAGGCTTTGAAGCTGGCCGTTAATGCCTTTAGTGTCAATAAACCAGGCGGCAATCAGCTCTTTATAAAAGATCCTGTCCTTTTTCTGAATGTCGCTATTGAAAAAATCGTCCTGATCTGTAAAAGGGAATCTTTTAGCGTTGATTACTTCTAATGCATTGGCAAGACTGTTAACCTGGTCGCTCTTATACAAATAAACCCGGGCCAACTCGCCGCAAACAGCGTAATAATTAAGGCGATGACGCCTGTTTTGCAAAAACAGATCATTACTTGCTGTTTCGGTACTACCAACTGTTGATGGATAGCCAATTACATAGGCCGATGAAATGATAGGATCAGACATCAGCAATGTTTTTGCCGCGGTCAGGTCGGCAATTATTTTCGTGATCGCGTCGGCGGTAGTCGAAAACGGCGTACTGGTAACACCTACGGTAGTAACGTATGGTATCGCTTTGATACTTGGCCCCACTTTATACGATGGACCAAACATGCGGAGTATATCAAAGTGCAGGTAAGCCCTTAATGCCAGGGTTTCGCCTTTAATCAATTGGTAATCCTTATCGGCAAACAGTCCTTTTTTATCGTCAATAGCTGCCAGGATATAATTACAATTGGCTATTGCGCGATAGGCTGATGACCAGGTATTATCATTTTTTGCTACAACGCCACTAAGGCTATAATTAAAATTAGCGGTAGATTGCAGTATCACATCATTAAACTGGTAATTCTGCGATAAGATGTCATTATTGAATGTCAGGACGCCACCATACAGCGATGACGATGCACAGAGGGTATAAACCCCGTTTAAGGCCTCCTTAAATCCCTGTTCTGTAGTAAAAAGATCGTCTTTATTGATTTGCGACTGCGGCTTAACATCCAAAAACTTTTTGCATGATGTAAGCAACATGATAACCACTACGGTGTATAAATATTTTTTCATGTTAGTCATTATTAAAATGTGGCTTGTATTGAACATGTTAAACTGCGGGCATAAGGGTAAGTAATGCCGCGCTCCGTTTCGATGCTTGATGAATGGAACACATCATTAACCGTAAGTGTAGCCCTAACCATTTGCATCCCTATCTTTTTAGCAATGCTTTTTTTGACGTCGTACGATAGGTTGAAAGAAGGAAGATCAATAGTATTTTCCTTTTGTATAAAGCGCGAGGTAGCATAAGAGGTACCCAAATCGGCAATGTTTTTATACAAGGCCACATCCCCGGGTTTCTGCCATCTTTGTGCAAGGGCGCGGCTATCAACATTAAAGCGGGGATCGGCGTTTTCAACCCGGTCAATCAAGGTTTGGTTAAACTGTTGGCCACCAAATTTGTAGTGAAAGGTAAAACTAAGCAAGAATTGCTTATAGGTGATATTGCTGCCAATATACCCTTCAACCTTGGGTTCAGAGTCACCAATGGGCTGCGTATCGGCGATATCATAATTGTAAGTTAAAGAACCATCCTTTTTAACCAGGATCTCTTTACCGTTTTCAAGATCGATACCTAATGATTTTACGCCCCAGATTGTATTGATGGATTGCCCCTCTGCAAAACGCAATAACGGGGTGCCCTGTACACCGTTACTGGCATTTGACTGATAATCATCAACACTTTTGTTATAAGCTTTTAACGCATTGGATATGCTTACTATTTTATTGGTATTATGCGATAAATTGCCAACAATGTTGATATTCAAGTCTTTAGACCGAAAGGCATTCGCGGTCAAATAAAGCTCATAGCCCCTATTACCCATATCACCTAAATTAGCTTTGTAAGTGCTATATCCTGTAGATGGCGCTATGTTAATGTCAGATAGTAAGCCTTTGGTCAGCTTGTAATAATAATGAGGGTTAAGTACTATACGGTCTTTAAACAAACCCAATTCCAATGATAAGTCGAAATTATTTGTCTTTTGCCATTTCAGGTCGGAGTTTCCATAGCCGTTAACGGTTGCGCCAACACCGGTTGAATACCAGTTGGATGTTTGGTAAGTATAAGTGGTATTTGACAACGATGGGGGGAAATCTACCGAACCAGTAATACCGGTTGACGCTGTAATTTTTAACCTTGAAATAGATGGAAAATTATTTTTAATAAAATCCTCATAATGCATATTCCAACCGATACCGGTAGCCCAAAAAGGCGCGAAACGCTGGTTTGAACCAAAAGCCGAAGAACCGTCAAGGCGGAAGGTAGCATCAAGTAAATACTTGTTTTTGAAGGAATAGCTACCACTAAAAAAGGAACCAATCAACCGGCTTGCAGCCTCATCTCCTGCAGGCGCCGCATTCGGCGTATAAGTACGGGCAAACCCAATGTTGGTAAATTTGTCATTTGAAAAGCCGCGGGCTTCAAACGCTTTATAACTTGAAGTAGCTGAGGTAATATTTGAACCTAAAGTGGCATTTACGGAATGATTGCCAAGTTGCGTATTGTAAACAAACCTTAAATTACCATCAAGCTTTAAAGAGTTGTTAACCACGTAATCGTAACTGCCCCTGTTTTGAATATCGGCAGTAGGGCCGTAAAAAAAACTGTTGCTTAAGGGCGATACAAATGCATCTGAGGTTCCTTTAGTATCGGTAACGCTCATTAAACCAATTAAACGCAGGCCTTTAAAAATTTTCCAATCGATTGAAATATCGTCCAAAAGCTCCAGGTATGCCGACTTGTTGAAGTTACCCAGGCTGGCTTCAAATAAGGGGTTGTAAACAGGTTCGTTCCTATACTGGCCGTATACCGGATCATTATAATGAGTATCAACAACCCAGTTAGCTATCTCCCTGATGTAATTGCCGTTTGCATCCTTTATAGGATAGTACGGGTTCATACTTACATAGGTAGAAAAATCGCCGTATTTTGATACAACAGAGTTAACCTGGCTTACAGTAACCTCGTTTTTTATCAAAACGTTACGGCTGGGATTGTAAAAGAAACTCATTCCGCCGGTATACTGGTTACGTGACGATCCTTTCATTACACCAGGATTGGTTTGATACCGTAAATTGATACCGTACCTGAAAGTAGAGTCGCCGCCTTCGGCATATAGCGAATGTTTGTGGCCATATGAATTAATAAGCGGTTGTGATAACCAGTAGGTATTTATACCACTCACTACATTGCGCAGTTTGCTGTAATATTCATTATCCAACTGATCCTGGCTTGATGCCGTGTTATTTACAGCACTATATAAACCTGCAAGCTTTTCGTACTGTAGTTTGTCGGCAGCGTTTAATACGTGATACCCGGTAAGGTCTGGCGCTTGTACTGTAAGCTGGTAGTTGTATGAAAGCTGCAATTTACCCGGTATTGGCGCTTTGGTTGTAATTACAATTACGCCGTTTGCTGCCCTTGAACCGTATACGGCGGTGGCAGCAGCATCTTTTAAAATGGTTACCGACGAGATGCGGTTCATATCCAAATCCACCACTTTTTCTAAAGAAACCTCAAACCCATCAAGTAAAAAAACAGGCAAATTGTAGGTACTTGACAGGTTATTACGATCAATGATTTCGCCATTTACCGATGGCAAAGTGGTTGAACCACGAACGGTGATCTTTGGTAGCGCATTAGGGTCAGATCCCAGCAGGTTGTTATCCGCAATTCTTAGCGAAGGATCAAATGTCGCTATACTTTTAATCAGGTTTTGAGGATTCACCCGCTGTAAGTCGTCACCCTTAATCACAATGGCACTACCTGTATAGTTGTCTTTTTTAATAACCTGGTAACCGGTTATCACCACATCGCTAATGGTGCTGTTTTTAGATAACATGTTTATCTTTAGATACTGCCCATTTTTAATGGTTACTTCTTTAGTTTGGTAACCAACATATGAGAATGACAATACGTCGCCCTGCAAAACACTTAACGTAAACTCGCCGCTGGCGTTAGTCTGCGTGTATTGGGCTTTATTTTTCACACTGATGTTAACTCCGATTAACGGAATATTTGCCGCCGAGTCGATCACCTTTCCCTGGATAATTACAGGGACAGCAAAGCTGCCTGTTGCGGCGCCCGGTACACGTTTTTCAGGAGCCTTACGACTAATCACAACAGTTTTATTGATAATGGTGTAATTCAAATCAAGACCCTTTAAACAGGTTGCTAAGGCTGTTTCCAGCGGGGCGTTATCGATATCAATGTCCAGTGTTTGTTTTAGGCTGATCTTTTCGGGGTAAAAGAACATATACCCAGTTTGTTTTTTGATGTCTTTAAAAATAGTTTCGAGCGACGCATTATGCCTTTTGATGGTTACGTTTTGCGCAAAAGTTGCTGCAGATAAGTGTAATGCACAAATGAATACAAATACTGTAGTTAGTTTGATGATAGCACGTTTTTGCTTTATCCCCCGTAATAAGCAAAGAAGAGGGTAAAGAAATTTTAATTTCATACTTTTGATTTAGAAATAGGTGATAATTAAGCAGGACACCGGTCAAAGTTTACTGCTTGCCTTTTTGATAGCCGGGAGATTAGCGTCTTTCGGCTTTTCTTTCTTTTTGCGGAGGTTTTTAGTATGATTTTATCATAGGCATAGCTGAGTTTTAAAGTTTAGTTTAATCATTAGTTGGATGTGGATTATAGGATACGATAAGGTTGTTATCTTTTTGTTCAAAATGAACCTGGTAAAGCTCCAGGATTTTTAATACATCACTTAAATTGCTGAACCTGGAAATTTCGCCATGAAATTTCTCGTCGGAAATAGTTCCAGAGTAGCTTACATCAACATTGTACCAGCGAGACACCTGGCGCATAATTGTTTTAAGATCATCGCCATCAAAAGAAAAAATGCCATTTTTCCAGGCAACTTCTTTTTCAGTATCAACCTCTCTTTTCAGCAAATCACCCTGATCACGGGATACGCTTTGCTGCCCCGGCGCAATTACGGTTTTAGCATCTTGATTACTAACTTCAACGGAGCCCTCAAGCAGGGTTGTTTTAATGCTGTTCTCATCAGCGTAAGCGTTTATATCAAAATGGGTACCCAGTACCCGCACGGCCTGAAAACCCGATTTAACTATAAATGGCATGGCCTTATTTTTGGCCACTTCAAAGTAAGCCTCGCCCGTCAACTCCACCTTTCGTTCTACGCCTTTAAAAACAGCTGGAAAACGAAGAGACGACATTGCGTTTAGCCAAACTTTGGTACCATCTGCCAGAATGAGCTGGTATTGGCCTCCTTTAGGGGTTGTTATAGTGTTGAAGCCTTCTGCCGCCTGGCCTTTTCCCTTTGCAGCATAGCTTAACTGGCCGTCTGCCACTTTAAGCACCGTTACATTACCCTGGGTTGCTATATTTCCGTTTTTGGCATTATTTAAAACAATTTTGACGCCATTTGCAAGCGTCAGGAAAGCTTTATTACCGCCAGGAAGAACATTCGCAATCTGAACGCCGTTCTGTTGGGCATCCGGCTTCTTTAAAAGCAGATAAAAGCCGAGCGATAACAAAATCAAGACAGACGCGGCTATAGGCATCCACAATTTCGCAGGACGTAATTTTTTAACATGATTACCTTCCTCCTCTTTTCCAAGTGATCCCAGTTCTTCGTCCATTGAATCTGAAAGATATTGGTCCAGTTCCCCTTTTTCGGCCAGGTGAAAAAAAACCTCCAATTCTTCGTCGGTCGACTTTTTCTCCAGGTATCGTTTTACAAGCTCTTTGTAATGATCTTTATCCATAAAAACAGATTTCTATGCCTAAGACAACGAAAACGTGCCTGCAGGGTAGCTGAATTTTATAAAAAGTTAAAAAGAAGTTAATATTGACGAGAATGGCCGCCAAATTGCAGCGCGACGACAGAAAAATCGGATATATGGAAAGGGTTGCCTGCCTAAAAAAGGAAACAATTGACAAATTCAGTCTATGCCAACGGCTAATAACGGGAGACTATTGCAAAAAAAACAGTCAAAGAGATACCAAGTTCTTTTTTTAAGGAAAAACTCAGTGCTTTCATAGAAGCTACCATATGATTTTTTACCGCATTCCGCGAAATTCCCAGTTCCTGTGCTACTTCGTCATAAGTTTTTTCCTGTTCGCGGCACATATGGAAGATTTCCCTTGTTCTTGGCGGCAGGCTTTCTAACACCCGTTTTAAGAATGTAAGGTATTCCTGGTGTATCAATTCATCTTCGGTACTATTTCTTGCCGCGATAAAGCTATTTACAACCAGACCCAGCGCAGCTTCGGAGCGAAAAGCCGCCTTCATACAATTAAGGGTATGGTTTTTTGCTATTGTATACAAATAGCTTTTAAAAGAGGTGACGGCCAAAAGGTTAGTCCTGTTTTCCCATATTTTTATAAATACTTCCTGCGTAAGATCTTCTGCCAGTAATTCCGAATGAACATATTTCATGACAAAATGATAAATCAGTGCCTTATACTTTCCAAATAAGCGGGCGAATGCCAATTCATCTCCTGCAATCATTTTTTGCAGAAGTTGCTGATCATCATACATGTGGCCTAATCTCACAGAATGTCAGAAATATCAATTTAATAATAAAACATACAGTAAATTCAAATTTAGTTAAATAAACAGGATTTTTAATAATAAATCAACCAACAAAAACACTAAATATATCCACGGGAGTGTAACAGGCTCAGTAGGCGCTGTAGTTACCTGTTACTCCACGGGTTATGCGCAAAAATGAAATTAAAACCGACTATCCCCGACCGGTAAAGGAATAAAGCGACCCGACCCAGCCGTTTAGAGCAAAACGCAAGCCGGCAACTAACCGATTGTGATAAACGGGTCCACGCTTCGGAAATTTTCAATATTTTCTTTAATGCTCCCACCGAGCAATCTGCAATATCCTCACCGGTGACTTCCATCAAGCCTTTCGCATCTCTTTTTCGCCAATGACTAAATGCAGCTGAGAACAAGCTGAAAGTCAGTGAACGGGGCGCAGTTGATAAAAGCAACCTTTCCGCCCCGTTTATACAGCCTTTGACTTATTTAGGTTGTCGCATATCTTTGCGCCAGGCGCGACGCAAACTATTCAGCCTTATTCTTCATCATCATTAATAGCGAATAGGCACCCTTGGTTACAAAAGCAGCATTCGAGGTCATGTCTTTTGTCGGCGAAAGAATTTCTGTAAACCCATTTTCACTTTCGCCCGTATTAACCAGAGTCATCTCAAACTGGCGGTCCCCAATAGCCTTATAGATATACTGTTTGCCCTCAAACTGCACAATTGCTTCGTTGGCTATGGTACAAGCCTGGGTGTTTTTCACTTGTATATCGGCATTCATATAGGTGCCGGGCACCAGTGTTTTATCATAGTTTTCAAAATGACAGTGCACATCCGCATTCCTGTCGGCAGAAAGGTCACGGCCGATCAGTAATATCTCGGCTTCGTGTTTTTTCCCCGGCTCATTGTTGGTATAGGCCACCAGCTTTTGACCAATGTATAATTTATCCAGGTCCTTTTCGTACACTTTCAGTGCCAGGTGGATATCTGTCGGGTTAACCAACTCAAACAGCACCTCGGTAGGTGATACGTACTTGCCGATGTTGACATTTACTTTTGATACAAAGCCATTGATAGGCGAATAGATATTTACGCTCCTCGATATTTTCAACGCGCTCATATTCCGAACGTTGATGCCAATAAGTTGCAGTTTTTCGGCAAGCGAGCTGATCAGCACCTGTTGGCTACGGTATTCGGCCTCGGCCTGCTGAAAAACTTTGTCGCTGCTGGCTTTACTCTGGTTAAGGTCTTTTTGACGGTTATATTCATTTTCAAGATAGCCTATCCTTGCCTTCGCGGTCAGATAATCCTGCTGCAACTGAATGTATTGCTGGTCTTCGATAACCGCGATCGCTTCGCCCTTGTTCACATGCATACCCGGTAACAGTTTGGTGGATTTTAAATACCCTCCTAAAGGCACACTAATGGAAACCATGTTTTGCGGGGGAACATCAATTTTGCCATTGAGTTTTAATACGGACGATATCTGTTTTTGCCCGATCTTGCCGGTGGCTATGGATGCGTTTTTTAGCTGTGCGGCTGTAAGTGTCACGATATTAGGATTAACTGTATTGTCTGTTGTTTCCGCTGTCGGTTTTTTGCCGCCGCAGGCCGATAAGGTTAACACGATTGCTGATAAATATATAATGGATTTCATGAGCTGAATTTTAGTTGTTAGAAAAATAGTTAAGTTGTATGGCCGCTTCATTGAGGTTGCGTACAGCCTCCAGGTAATCATTTTTGATCGTGGTAGCCTGGTTAACCAGCTGTGCCCATTCCAGGTAATTGATATTACCGGCCGCTATTTGCTGGTTGGCCGTATTGGCTATCAATTCAGCATTTTTTAAGGGTTTGCTTTCAAAATAGGATACAGTTTGCAGGTATTTTTTATATTGGAGATCTGCCGCCCGGTAACCTGATGTTATGTTTTGTACCTCTAATGCAAGATTACTCTCGGCTATCTGTTTATTCACCCGCGCACTGTTGATCCGGGCTTTTTGTGCATTGGCGAAAATGGGGATACCAATTCCCACCTGCACCGAATTAAACCGGTTTGAACCATTATACAACTTATTATCGGCACCGATACCTTTGATGCTGGTGTTGTTATATCCGATGGTAATATCCGGTAAAAGCCTGCTTTTTTCCACTCGTATTGCCGCATCCGCAATTTGCTGTTGCTGCGCTATTAATTTCACTGCCGGATGTTCCTTTAAATTGAGGCTGTCATTGACAGCAGAAAGACTTAATTTACGGCTGGCTCTGGTTGTTGTAAATACAGTAGTAGAATTCAGCAACAGCTGCAATTGCAATTGCAATATGGCTTCATCTTCTTTCAACTGGTTCAATTGCATTTGTACCTGCCCCAGCAAGGTTTCGGCGCTGGTTTTCTCCAGTATATTGGTTTCTCCTTTAGCCAGCCGCAACTCAGCCTTTTTATAAAATCCCAGGTACAGGCTGTCGGTATGCTGTAGTAACCACTTTTTCTGTTCCATATAAACCAGGGCGTAGTATACCTGGCTCACTTGTTTTTTTAACAGCGCTTCATTGACAGCAACACTCAATACACTGTTTTTCCAATCGGCTTTTAAAAGTTCCTTTTGCCTGCTGTAGACAGTGGGAAAGTTAAAAGACTGTGATATGCCAAACTTAGTGTCGGTATAATTGCTGTTGATCTGCCCAGTCTCGCCAAACAAGGTGGCCTGCGATATGTTGGCCGATGTGCCAATCAGCATTTGCTGGTATTTTACCTTTAGTTGCTCATGTTTCACCTGCAAATTATTTTTCAAAGCAGTATCAATAGCAGCTTTAAGTGTAATTGGTGTTTGTGCATTGGATGCCTGGCTTATCACAGTCAGCAGGATAATAGTCAGCAACATTGTGCTTTTTTTGCTAAGTACGGTTTTGAACCCTTTTTCAAACATGATGTACAAAACGGGTAATACAAATAAAGTAAGAAAAGTTGCAATCAGCAGACCACCTATTACTACGGTGGCCAAAGGCCTTTGCACTTCGGCGCCGGCGCCGTTACTGATGGCCATGGGAAAAAAACCCAATGAGGCTACAAATGCAGTCATGAGTACCGGCCTTAGCCTTACTTTGGTACCCATTAACACGATACGTTTCAAATCGGTCATACCTTCCTTTTTTAGTTGATTGAACTCGGATATTAATACAATGCCGTTTAGCACAGCCACGCCAAACAGAGCTATAAAACCCACCCCTGCACTGATGCTGAATGGCATGCCCCGCAATGCAAGGAACAGGATACCCCCGATGGCTGATAAAGGAATTGCAGAGTATATCAATAATCCGTGCTTGATGGAGTTAAAAGCAAAATAGAGCAGTAAGAAAATAAGCAGCAGCGAAACCGGCACCGCAATCATCAGGCGCTGTTTGGCAGCGTTCAGGTTTTCAAAGGCACCGCCATACGTTACATAGTACCCTGCCGGGAATTTGAGTTGCTGATCTACCTTGGCTTGTAACTCGTTTACAATGGTTTGTACGTCCCTGCCCCGAACATTAAACCCCACTACAATACGGCGTTTGGCATCCTCCCGCTGTATCTGGTTGGGACCATCCTTGATTTGCACATCGGCAAGTTGATACAAAGGGATATGCGTGCCTTGCGGTGTCGGGATCAGTAAATTCTGGATGTCCTTCAGGTCTTTTTTCTGCTCACCACTTATTCTCACCACTACCTCAAAACGCTTTTCACCTTCAAACAAGGTTCCGGTGCTTTGCCCGGCAAGCGCTGTATTAACCACTTTATTAATATCAGTGATATTGAGATTGTATTGCGCTATGGCATTACGATTATAATTAATGATGATCTGCGGCATGCCGGCAACTGCCTCAACATACAGGTTTTTAGCACCGTCAACAGTACTGATTATCTTACCCAGTTTATTGGCGTAAGCTGCAAGGGTATCCAGGTCTTCGCCAAATATCTTGCAAACTACATCCTGGCGTGCGCCGGTCATCAGCTCATTAAAACGCATTTGTACCGGAAACTGGAAGCCCGCGGTAACACCCGGAACAGCCTGTAAGGCCTTGCCCATTTTTTCGGAAAGCTCATTAAAGGTTTTGGCTGATACCCACTCATCCTTAGGTTTCAGGATCACCATCATATCGCTGGCATCCATCGGCATCGGGTCTGTGGGCACCTCGCCACTGCCAATCTTGGTAACCACTTTTTCTACTTCAGGGAACTGTGTTTTTAAGATATGGGCTGCTTTTTGGGTGTTAGCGATGGTTGTATTCAGACTGCTGCCTGTCAATACGCGGGTATCAACGGCAAAATCACCTTCTTCCAGCGCGGGGATAAACTCACCGCCCAGCGTAGTTAAAATATAGGCTGAAAATATAAATAAGCCTACAACCGTGAACAATACCATTTTCGGAAAAGCAATGATATAGCTAAGGCCTGACTGATACGCTATTTCTGCCTTAGTCATCAGCCGGTCTGAAAAGTTCGGTTTATGCTTAATCTTTTTACTCAAGCAGATGGCACTCATCATTGGGATATAGGTAAGGGATAAAATAAAAGCACCTAATAAAGCAAATGCCACCGTTTGTGCCATGGGCTTAAACATTTTACCTTCAATGCCCTGCAAAGTGAAGATAGGCAGGTACACCACCAGGATAATGATCTGGCCAAATACGGCGCTGTTCATCATCTTACTGGCAGCGCTGTTTACCTGCTTGTCCATGTGTTCCTGGCCCAGGGTGCCAATACCTTTAAATTGTTTACTATGGCTAAGTGTGTGCATAACCGCTTCCACAATAATTACGGCCCCGTCTACAATCAAACCAAAATCCAGTGCCCCCAGGCTCATCAGGTTACCGCTAACGCCAAAAAGGTTCATCATAATGATGGCAAACAGCATGGCCAGCGGGATCACAGAGGCGACAAGCAAACCTGCCCTGAAGTTACCAAGGAATAATACCAGCACAAATACTACAATGAGCGCCCCTTCAAGCAGGTTACGCTGCACTGTGCCGATGGCATTATTCACCATTTTCGTTCGGTCCAGAAATGGCTCGATTACTACTCCTTCGGGCATGGTTTTCTGGATCTGTACGATGCGCTCCTTGACATTTTTGATCACCTCGCTGCTGTTGGCGCCTTTCAGCATCATGACAACAGCACCGGCAACTTCACCTTCATCATTGTAGCACATAGCGCCAAAACGGGTGGCGTAACCTATTTTAACATCAGCTACGTCTTTAATAAAAAGGGGCGATCCGCCGGTAGTGGTTTTAATCATCGTATTGTTGATATCTTCGATACTGCCGATCAGTCCCTGGCTGCGGATGTAGAGCACAGTGGGCCCTTTTTCAATATATGCTCCACCGGTATTTTGGTTATTATTTTCCAGGGCCTTAAAAACATCGGTTATCGTGATATTATGCGAGAGCAGTTTATTAGGGTCAACCTCGATGGAGTATTGCTTTAGCTTACCGCCAAAGCTGCTCACCTCGGCAACGCCTTTAACACCCAAAAGCTGGCGGCGGACAATCCAGTCCTGGATGGTGCGCAGGTCGGTTTCATTGTATTTTGCAGCATAACCCTTTTTGGGGCGCACTACGTATTGATAGATTTCGCCAAGCCCGGTGCTTACCGGGCCCAGCTCCGGCGTGCCGATACCGGACGGTATCTGGCTTTGCACTTTTTGCAAACGCTCGGCAACCTGTTGCCTTGCCCAGTAAACGTCTGTGGCATCATCAAATACAATGGTAACCAGCGAAAGGCCAAACCTGGAAAAGCTGCGGATCTCCTTGAGTCCGGAAATATTACTATTGGCCTGTTCTATCGGGTAAGTAACTAAACGTTCGATATCGGTGGCCCCGAATGATGGGGCTACGGTAATAACCTGTACCTGGTTGTTGGTAATATCAGGTACGGCATCAATGGGCAGCCTGGTAAACTGGTAACTGCCATAGCCAATCAGGGCAATCACAAAAAGCCCTATGATCAGTTTATTCCTCACGGAAAAAGCGATGATATGATTTAACATAAAATAAGATCTTGAAAAATTAATAATTCAAAAAGTACTGCATAGCAGGAACAGCCATGCTAAGCATTGTACATAAAATTGAAAAGAGGATTAATTAGCAAGATTTTGGCGGCTGCCAAATGCTGGATAAATACGCAGAGTGATTAAACCAGAAATCGAAGACTTGTAATTTCGTTTCCGCTGAAAATATCACAGGAAGGGCCAGGGCCTGTAATAATTGAGGAACCAGCACCGGTGATGCGGTTGCCGTGCAATTATCCGCCGTTTTGAAGGGCAATTTCATGTCTTCGCTATAGTCTTTATCCCTTGGGCTACCGTGCATGTAGTGCATGTCAAGAAATTGCAGGAATGAAATGCTCTTGTTTTCCTTACGATGTTCGGCTAAGTGTTCAAAAAATACGGGCAATTTTAGCAACTGGTGGAGTTCAGTTGTCGAGAACAGGAAAACTGTTAAAAGCAATATGGCCGTGAACTTTTTCAAACTTCACAAAGGTAACAATTAATAAGCAATCGTTTTTTGATGCAAATCACATGATTATCAACTCTTCATCATTTAACGTTGTGTGGATACAAAGCTTTCCCATTTTGTTAAACCTTAAAGCGGCAGCAATTCGTCAGGAATGTCCAATCGCGCCACCCTGATATAATTATCGGCCATTCCGTAATAAATGTCAAATCTGTTTGGTGTACCCAGATCATCGCGCCGGTCAATGCCAGTCGGGAATACCACGCTTTGAACTATTCCAACCTTTTCCTCTGTAAGCATTGGCTCTAATATGGGAAAGGGCGAGCGATACAAAATCTTATCAGGCTTATTGATATCTAATACCATAATCCCGGCCGAATAGATTAAATGATGCGGCTCGGCCCCGACAGGCAGTGTTTGGTGTACCCCGTGATAAACCAACAGCCAGCCATGCTTGCACAGCACGGGCGGTGTTCCCGCACCGATTTTTTACCCAGCGAACCTTCCCCGCATTGATAATCAGTTTTAGGTTTAAAGTCGCCCTACGATATGCCTGCCATGACATGCCTCAATTGAATGGCTAACTGGCTAAGTTTTGCAGTACTTTCATCCTTACGAAAGACGAATTCTTCAACCACCCAGGGGCCGCCGGCATACGTCGGCAGTATAGGATGGTCATAGTAGGTGTTGTAAAGCAAAATATCCGCCTTCAATTGGGGAGCAACTTTTGCGGCGGTTTTTGCAGCATGATCCGCATTTTCCGAAAAGTCGGTGAGCATGATGATTGTCTTCATAGCAGCGTTTTTTTTAGATCATAAAACTGGCTTTTTACCTGCTAAAAATAAATGACAAAGATCATTAAAACACTTGATTACAACCACTTAAACATTACGGACAAATACTGAACTTCGATAAAAAAAGTCATGAACCAGACGCATATCCACCTACTGATTACCCACCTGCCGATCATCGGCGCTGCGCTGGGTGCTCTTGTTTTGATCCATGGGATATGGAGAAAAAGCAATTCTACCCTTATCGCTGCCTATAACGTTTTGATCCTGTCTGCTATAGGTGCCGGTATAGCTTATGCAACCGGTGAAGGTGCAGAAGAAACAGTTGAACATTTACAGGGTATATCTAAAAATTTGATCGAAGAACATGCGGAGTCTGCCTTAACTTCGTTGGCAGGCCTAATAGTTATAGGCATGATGGCCGTGACCGGGCTTTTTATTACAATAAAAAGCACATCCCTAACCAGGCCGTTTGCACTATTTGCGGTTGGGGCATCATTGATCGGCTTTGGGCTAATCGCAAGGACCGGTTATTTGGGCGGACAGATCAGGCATACAGAAATTAGAACGAACACGGCTTCCCCAGTGAAAGATGGAGATGGCAAGGATAACGATTAACATTAACAACACAAATATGAGGCTTACTTCAATGGTTTATTTTGTTGTGTTGTCCAATTTATTTTGTTGTAGCGTTTGGGTAGTGAATAAACCAAGAGACCTCATAATTATTGATATGAGGTCTCTTGGTTATCGATCAGGAGATGTCGATACCTTTGATGTCACGAATCACCGGCACCATATTCAGCGCCTCACGGATCAGTTGGATTTTGCCATTTTTAGCGACCAACCTGCCCATATAGTGCTGGGCGTATTCCTTGCCATTGGCGGCGATGACTGCGGTGGCTTCATATTCGCCGAAGGCCTGCTGGGGTGTGTCGATATGAATCTGGATATTTCTGAATTTAAAGCCCGGAAAGGTCTTGGGCAGGTTACTCAGAAACTTGTATAATACCTCTCTCCCTTCCCAGCGGGCTGGCAGGCCAAGACTGGCCAGGTACGGCAATTCAAAAACAGCGTCATCAGCAAATAGCCCGATCTGGAAATCCGGATTACCTATATGATTTAGGTAATCCAGTAATAGTTCTTTTGCGGTTTTCATGTTCGTATAAATTAATTGGTGTAAGCAGCTAACCATTTCTCTTTGATTGCAGCGCGGGCCTCGATGAATTCTTTATCAGTACCACGGGCTATGGCATCCAGCGGAAAGCGCAACGGACGGGAGCCTTTAGGCATATTGACCAGTTCCAGGATACCGTCGGCTATGGTCTGCGGATCCATATTGAATTGTTCCATTTTACCGAACAGGGCGGTTCCCAAAGCGTTGAATCTTTCGGTGGCGGCATTCCCGTATTCAGCTAAGACCTCGGGCCTGTCTGCATGCACGCCAGCTTTGGAACCGTTATTCATTTCGGTAGGATAAACGCCTGGCTGTATGCTCACATTTTCGATGCCGAAGTCGGATAGTTCGCCTTGCGCACCTTCGGTAATACTTTCCACCACAAATTTGGAGGCCAGGTATGGAATCATAAAAGGTAAAGTATGGCCGCTGGCGCCGGAGGTCAGGTTAATAATCAGGCCCTTCTTTTCTTTCCGCATGGCAGGTAGCACTGCCTGGTAGGTGCGCAATACTCCGTAAACGTTCACCTCGAACATGTTCCTGACCTGATCCAGTGAATACCCCTCTAAAAGGCCAAACCCGCTGACAGCAGCATTGTTAACCAATACGTCGATCTTGCCATATTTTGACAATACGTACTCAAAGGCCTGCCGAACAGAGTCGTCGCTCGTGATATCGATCTCTACAACCTCGACATTGGGAATGCCGTTCAGTTCCTGAGCGACGGAGGCATTTTTGCCCGCCACATTACGCATACCTGCTATAACCGAATGCCCGGCGTTTGCTAAAGTAATGGCAGTGAGTTTTCCAAAGCCTGTACTTGTTCCGGTGATAAAAATTGTTTTTGACATGGTTCTTATTTTTAATTTTTGTAAATGTTTGTTTGAACACTACAAAGGTGCTGCAACGGCCGAACCTGCACATTGATATAAAATAAGAAAGCAATTGATATAGATCAATCAGGACTTGTTGCGCGCCGTCTGGGTGCGGATACGGCTTAGTGTTTCAGGAGTCATACCCAGATAAGAAGCGATCATACTTTGCGGAACACGCAGGGCGAACTCGGGGTACTTTTTAACAAAGTTGAGGTATTTTTCTTCGGCCGTATAACTCAGGGCGACATTAATGCGGTTTTGCTGAGTAACGAAACTTTTATTAAGGATGGTATTAACCATTTGATCAAGTGCCGGGATATCCCTGCAAAGTATTTCAAAATTACTATGTGTAAACAGCACCAGTTCGCTGTCTTCTATCGCATCAATGTTGAAACGAGCGGGCTGCCGGGATAAAAGGCTTTCCCGGTCGCCACACCACCAGTTTTCAATACTGAACCCGATGATATGCTCGTTCCCTTTTTCATCTACAGAATAGGTGCGTAAACAGCCGGAGCTTACAAAAGCATCATACTTCCATACGTCACCCGCTTGCAGCAGGTACTGGCGTTTACGGATCTTTTTAATCACAGCAACCGAACGTATCATTTCTTTTTCCGCATCAGTCAATGTAGCCCGGTCATCAATGTAGCGCTGAAAAGTTTCATACATGGCCCCGAAGATAAATAAAATGCGGTAATGCCACCAACCCCTCTCCCCCGCAAAATAACAATACCCATCGGCAGAAGCAATATTTAAGGCATTAGAACTTTACAACAGGATAATACTGGATAAATGGATGAATAATCTCTTAATTCGGTAAATTTGGTTCAGAAGATCATTTTAATATTAGAATTCTAAAAACCTACACATCCAACCTTAATCCTCCTCCATCTTCGAGTGTTTCCGGGTATCCCTCATGGTAATATACAGCGCTAATGATAAAGCTATGCACACGGTTACATACCAGTAAAACCATTGGGCGTGATGCACCGTTTTAAAACCTAAAGCAATGTATTCGGCCGAGCCGCCAAATATAGATACTGCAATGGCATACGGGAAACCAACACCAAGCGCCCGGATATTTGCCGGGAAAAGTTCTGCCTTTACAACAGCATTAATAGAGGTATACCCACTTACAATAATAAGTGCTGCCAAAATAAGGCCGAAGGCAATCCAGCCGTCTTTTGTGCCTCCCAGCAACGTGAGTATCGGGATAGTGGTTATTGTCCCTAAAACGCCAAAGCCTATCAGCAATGGTTTGCGCCCGATGTTATCAGATAACAATCCAAATAGCGGCTGTATCAGCATAAAAACCAGTAAAGTAAGGCTTGAAATTAAGGTAGCTTCTGCCTTGCTAAACCCAGATGTATCTACCAGGAATTTTTGCATATATGTTGTAAACGTGTAAAATGCCAATGTACCGCCTGCCGTAAGGCCTATAACTGTAAGTACAGCCTTTGGGTGTTTGGTCAGTTCGGCAATAGTACCGTTTATTGTACTGGTTTTTTCTTTAGCAAAGGACGCGGATTCCTGCAAACTACGGCGCAGGTACATCGTAATCACAGCCAGACATGCTCCGATGCCGAAAGCGATGCGCCAACCCCAGTCATGTAACTGTTGCTCAGTTAAAAATATTCGTTGCAATAAAACTAATAATCCCAGGGCAAGCAGCTGGCCCATAATGAGGGTTACATATTGAAAGCTGGAATAAAAGCCCCGGTGTTTGCGGCCTGCCATTTCGCTTAAATAAGTCGCGCTTGTACCATATTCGCCGCCAACACTCAGGCCCTGTATAACACGGGCCAGCACCAACAGCAACGGCGCAGCAACACCAACAGTTTTGTAACCAGGCGTTATGGTAATAATAAGCGAGCCAAGGCTCATGAGCAGCACCGATATGGTTAGCGCCTTTTTACGGCCATGTTTATCGGCATATGTACCCATCAGCCACCCGCCTATCGGCCGCATCAGAAAACCAAGGGCAAATACACCTGCGGTATTTAATAGTTGGGCTGTCTGGTCGCCTTTGGGAAAAAACGAGCTGGAGAAATAAAGCGAAAATGCAGAGTACACATACCAATCGTACCATTCAACCAGGTTTCCTAACGATCCGCCAATTATTGATTTGATACGGTCGCCTGTTGTTTTAACGGTAACATGGGATGTATTAGTCATATTTTGCTTAAAAAAGGTAAACGTATAAATGTACCATAATCAAATTATCGTACAAAAAATTTAATCAGCCTAATCTAACTAAATCAACTACTCACTATATTTAAAGCATGCTTTTCACTGAAGATTTTTTGCATTACGTATGGAAATTCCGTCTGTTTGACCGTTCAGATTTGCGAACGGAAGATGGCGAGGCACTGGAAATATTTTCCACGGGTATTCACAACAGCGATTCCGGCCCCGATTTTCATAACGCCCGGATTAAAATTGGAGAAACGCTTTGGGCTGGAAATGTGGAAGTACATCTTTCGGCTTCCGATTGGCAAAAGCACGGACACACCACCGATGAAGCTTATAATAATGTGATTTTGCATGTTGTTTATAACAACGATTTACCATTAAAACTAAACAATGGCCGAACAGTACCGACGCTCCAGTTAAATAACAGGGTTCCGGCTGAATTATATGGCCGTTATCATCAGATGATATTCGGCAACCAAACTATCATACCATGTGAAGCAAGTATTGGTGCAGTTGACGGCCTAATTATGCACAACTGGCTTACCCGTGTTTTGGTGGAACGGCTGGAAAAAAAATCGACTGCCGTAATAGCCGCCCTTGCCATTAACCGCGGCGATTGGGAAGAAACGTTTTACCAGTTTTTAGCCGCCAATTTTGGGTTTAAAACAAATGCCCTGCCCTTTGAACTGCTGGCAAAATCGTTACCGCAACTTACACTGGCTAAAAACAAAAATAACCCGATGCAAATTGAAGCGCTCATATTTGGCCAGGCAGGTTTTTTAGAGGGCGAAATAAGCGATGACTATCCCGTTAAGTTAAAAAAGGAATATGATTACCTGCGAAAGAAATACGGCCTTAAACCAATAGAAAACCATTTGTGGAAATTTATGCGCTTAAGGCCTCCCAATTTCCCAACCATCAGGCTTGCCCAATTTGCCGCGCTGATTGTTAGTGCCAATCACCTGTTTTCGAAGATATTGGAGATAAAGGATATCGATGCCTTACGCAACCTGTTTGCATCCATTAAAACAAACGAGTATTGGGACAATCATTACCGTTTTGATGTAGTTTCAAAACCATTGCCTAAAGTTATGGGAGCGGCTTCGGTTGATATATTGCTTATCAATACACTCGCATTGTTCTTGTTTAGCTATGGCAAACACCACCAGCAGCAATATTATATTAGCCGCGCACTAAAACTTTTAGAAAATTTACCGGCCGAGAAGAACAATATTACCGCAGATTTTGTTAACTTAGGGGTGAAAATTACAAACGCATTTGAATCGCAGGCACTGCTCGAACTAAAAAATAACTATTGTAATTACAAGAAATGCCTGCAATGTGGCGTTGGTAATAAAATATTAAAGCTCAGCTGACATGCTACAAAGAATATTAACTTTTTTTGAACGCTACTCCTTCGGTGTATGTACATACCTGGGCGAAAAATTCAACATTTCGATAGCCAAAATCCGTTTGTTTTTTATTTATTCATCGTTTTTAGCGGTAGGTTTCCCCCTTATATTCTACTTCTTCGCCGGTATTGTGCTCGATATCCGTAATTATGTAAAGCGTACCCATACAAGGGCTACTGATCTTTAACACAAAGCAAAAATATTTTAGGTGATACCCTATTTGCGGCTGCAATGCAGATTTTCAGTCAGATCGGCGGGCTTTGCGATTACACCAACATGCCGGTTATAACGGCGTCCTGCAAATTGCGCACTTTAAACTTGGGTTTGTAACAGTAGTGTGCAAGTTGCTTTACCCAGGTGCTGTTATACCCAAACACCATTTTTATCATCCTTACCCGGGTTGAACCTTTGGGGTACCCGTATTTGTACCAGGTAAATTTAGATTGGTCTATTTTAAACTGATCGGTAAAATCGGCCAGAAAGAGGTCTATTTCGATATCAAAAATATCGAGGTCAAGATCAAGGCTGGTTTCAAGGCAAAGGCTGCCGGGATCTACACTGCGAATTTTGTAGCGGCTGCAATAATCAACAATAAATTCTTTTAAAGGGGGCAGTATCTCTTCCATTAATTGAATAGTTTTGATCATGTTGGTTATAGGACGTTGTTTTAAAAACAAAGGTTGCATCATGGAGACCAGTTTTTGAAAAAAAGGTTACCGGATTATTAAAAAAGATATTGCTTACTTTGTGTTTATTACGTGCTTCTTACTAAAAGATTTAAATCTGTTTGGTACCTATTTTGGCCACTAATAGGCTCAAAAATTTATGCGTTTAAATTTGGCAAAACATCAGTTTAATGTTAACCTTATCTGAATTGCAAAGTACTGATTATTAGATATTTATAAATATATTCCTGAAATGTGTTAAGTTATGTTAACCCAACTTAGATGCGTTTGCACTGCCATTAATGCAATTTTGCCAAATAATTCAAGCGGTATCGTTATTATTGCAATCAGTTTACCAATTACCATGAAATTAAAAGTTATCGCTTTTGATGCCGACGATACCCTTTGGGTTAACGAACCTTATTTTCAGAATACAGAGAGAAAGTTTTGCAGCCTGCTGGAAGATTTTTTGCCCGAACATGATATTTCAAAGGAGCTTTTTAAGGTAGAGGTTGATAACCTGCCCCTTTACGGATACGGCATAAAAGGCTATATCCTGAGCATGATTGAAGCCGCATTAAAAATATCAGACAATAAGATTGGTATTGATACCATCAACATTATTTTACAATATGGGCGGGAGATGCTTAATGAGCCTATTGAACTGCTGGATGGCGTGGAGCACGTTTTATCAACGCTAAAAACCGATTATCGCCTGGTTGTAGCCACAAAAGGCGATCTGCTTGACCAGGAACGTAAACTAAAAAAATCGGGCCTGTCGCATTATTTTCACCATATCGAGATTATGAGCGATAAAAAGGAAGATGATTATATTAAACTGATAAAACACCTTGATATCAACCCTGAAGAGTTTATGATGGTGGGCAATTCGCTTAAATCGGATGTAATGCCGGTGTTGAATATTGGCGGATATGCTATACATGTACCCTATCATACCACCTGGGCACATGAACATGTGGAGACAAGCTTAAGTCATGAAAAATTTATGCAGGCCGATAAGCTTACAGATATTTTATCATCGGTAAAAGGATGAAGAAAAAATTAGATCTTGATACCTGGGTACGCAAAGAACATTTTCTTTTCTTTAAGCAATTTGACGAGCCTTATTACGGTGTAACCGTAATTATGGATTGTACAGCCGCGTACGTATTTGCCAAAGAAAAAAAGGCATCATTCTTTTTATACACCATGTACCTTGCGTTAGCTGCTTCGCAAAAAATAGCCGAATTTACTTATCGCATCGAAGGTGATGAAGTATACATCCACGATCAGGTAGACGGAGGATCAACCGTTGGGCGTGCAAATGGCACATTCGGCTTCGGATCGTTTCCATACGCGCCTTCATTTGATGAATTTATAGTTACCGCCAATCAGGAGGTTGAGCAGGTGCAATAATCCAATGAGCTGGTACGCTCTTCGGCAACCAATATCATCCGGTTTTCGTCATTACCGTGGATCGACTTTACCAGTATATCGCATGCCCGGATGTTTGGTATTGAAGATAGCTGCCCCAAGATCTCCTTTGGCAAAATGACAATACAAGAGGATGGCAAAAGATCAATGCCTGTATCTATCCATGTACATCACGCCCTGGTAGATGGCTTACACGTGGGCCAGTTTATTGATAGTTTTCAGCAACTAATGAATAACGGCGCTTAAACCGTTTTTTCCATTACAATAAGTTCTATCAATTCTTTTGGTGCTCCAAAACGGCCGTGATCATGAAATGGCTGAATTTCGCCCGTGAATGCGTAACCGCGCCGCTCATACCAGCTAATCAACTCTTTGCGGCTACGTATTACCGTCATGCTGATGGTATGGAGGTTAAGTCGCTTTGCAATAACTTCGGCCTCCTCAATTAAAGCGCGACCCACTCCCCCATTTTGCAGCGCCGGCGATACGCTAAACATACCCAGGTATAACTTATCCCCTTTAACTTCAAGATATACCGTACCTATGATCTTGCCATCTGTGTTGGTATATTTTAAAATAGTGATGGCATCGTTATTCAGGTAATCAATCAACATCGGTTCATCAATCCTGATACCGCCAACCAGGTCTGTTTCTGTAGTCCAGCCTTTTTTTGATTCTTCGCCCCGGTAGGCACTATTAATTAATATATTTAGTTCGGCCACGTCGGTAAGCGTTGCTTTGGTTATTGGCATAGTATGTTGTTTTTTGGGAGGGCAAACTTAGTATTTACAGCAATAAATCCCTAACAAAATTAACCGCTTACAATAATTTATAATCCTCGCGGGCAGGGCTAAAAATATCAATTAGTTTGCAATCAGTAACAGCGGTACCACCATGCACAATATTTGATGGGATGATTGCAAACATCCCGGGATCTAACACCTGCGGAATACCATCAACAGTAAGCTCAAATTTGCCTTCCAGCACAAACGAAGATTGTTCGTGTACGTGTTTATGCATCGGTAAAGATATGCCAGCCTTTACTTCAATAAAATTGATGGTGTTGGATTTGGTGTGGATCAGTTTTGAAAAATATCCCGGCGCAATCTCTTTGGTTTTGATATCGCTAAAGAGGTGAAAAAATTGGTTTTGCATGTATCAAATTTACACTACTATTTTAAACTTTATATTTTTTCTTTCATCGCTATTCACTCCCAGGTAAAACGATCCTGATGTTTGGCGGCATTACAAATCTGGTAAAAACAACCGCGTGATATAATTAGAATATATAACCAAATGTTGACCGTTTATAATGCCGGATTATTTGAAAACCATCTTATCTTTATACAGTTATTAGAATAAGTTACACATCAACCAATCATGGCTTTTATTGATTATTATAAAATATTAGGGGTAGACAAGGCAGCTTCGGACAAAGACGTTAAAAATGCTTACCGCAAGCTGGCCCGCAAATATCATCCCGACTTAAACCCCAACGACGCTGAAGCGAATAAAAAATTCCAGGAAATAAACGAGGCCAATGAAGTACTAAGCGACCCCGAAAAACGGAAAAAATACGATAAATACGGCGAAAACTGGCAACATGGCGAAGCATATGAACAACAAACCAGGCAGCAACAAAACCGGCAACGTAGCAATGGTGGGACGGGTGGCTTTGAAGGATTTGGAGGCGGCTTTGGCGGAGGCGAAGATTTTTCGGATTTCTTCCAATCAATGTTTGGTGGAGCCGGAGGCGCAGGGGGCGGCCGCCGCACAGGGTACCGCGGACAGGATTTGAATGCCGAATTCCAATTGAACCTGCAGGATACTTTGCAAACACATAAGCAAACGCTTACCGTTAACGGAAAAAATATACGAATTACTATCCCGGCAGGAATTGAAAATGGCCAAACTATTAAAATTGCAGGCCATGGGGGCCAGGGTGTAAATGGAGGCCCAGCCGGCGATCTGTTTATTAAATTCAATATCCCTGCCGATGCCCGTTTTAAACGCGATGGCGCCAACCTTTATAATACCATTGATCTTGATTTATATACAGCGGTATTAGGTGGAGAGATCATGGCCGAAACGCCAACCGGAAAAGTAAAAGTTAAAGTAAAGCCCGAAACTCAAAATGGCACTAAGGTAAAACTGAAAGGCAAGGGTATGCCAGTTTATAAAAAAGAGAATGAGTTTGGCGACTTATATCTTACCTATAATATAAAAATACCAACCAACCTTACCGAAAAACAAAAGCAACTGTTTGAAGAACTGTCAAAATCCTGAATATTATGAAAACGGAGAATCTAATTACAGTCGATGAATTTTGTGTTTACCATAATGTAGAGTTCACTTTTATTACTTCATTGCGGCAGGCGGGGCTTGTTGATGTTAAAGAAGTTGACCAAACCATATTCATTCCCGAGTCGGAATTGAAAAAACTTCAGAAAATAATTAGCTTGCACGAGTTGGACATCAATATTGCAGGCATCGAGGCTATAACCCATATGCTTGACAGGATTGAGCAAATGCAGGAAAATATGCGTGGGCTTAGGAATAAGCTGAAACTGTATGAGGGGGAGTAGTCCCCTACTCCATATATTTCAACATCATGCGTTCGCTAACAATATTGGCGTCATCAATTACAGATTCCGGATAGCCCATGGAGGCCAATATGGCAATACCATTTTTGCTTTTAAGCAGTCCCTCTTTTAATTTGTAATCAAATACCAGCGTTTTGCCCGATTTGGAATCTTCAAACGAGTAAATGGCAAAGTCTTCGTCAAGTAATTCGGCCAGTTCAAGGTCATGGGTAGATACAAAAACAAAATTATCATTGGCTGTGATATATGATAATACCGATTTTGCGGCCGCAATACGTTCAATTGTATTTGTTCCCCTGAAAATTTCATCTATAATAACCAGGCTTTTAATTTCTTCGGCAGCACTGCTGCTATCAACAATATTTAATATAGCCATCGCCTGTGCCTGAAAAAAGCTTTGTTGCTCTTCAATACTATCTGTTATTTTGATACTGGTTTGTATTTTCAGGAATGGTGCCTTGTAAGCCTTGGCGCAGCTGGTAAATATAGTTTGGGCCAACAAAGTATTGATTGCTATTGCCTTAATGAATGTAGTTTTCCCCGACATGTTTGAGCCGGTTATCAAAGCTCCCCTATCTGCCCGGGTATACAATGAATTAGGCACACAATTATCTATCAAAGGATGGAACAGGTCGGTAATTTCCATTTTGGCATCCTCGCTGATAAATTCAGGCTTGCTATAAAACGGCAAACCTTCCCTTACCGATTGTATGGCTATCAGCATATCTACCTCGGCTACAAAGTTGTACACCTTTTCAATATCGTCGCGGAATTTGCCAATGTGGTTTATTGAATTGGTGTAGATATGGGGTTCGAGCAGAAAAAGCACCTTAAAAAACTGGAATACCGCATAGCCAGGGGAGTCCGAATCAACCACCAGCTCACTTTCGAAATTCACAATAGTCAATGATCGTCTCAGGCCGGCGAGATTTACGAGGCACCTTTTGATGTCACCTGTATCGCCGATATTGGCATATTTAACTAACCAAACGGCTACTTTATGCATTATTAACAGTTGGGGCAGTGAGTCAGAATATCCAGCTGTCTTTTTCTTGCTGGCAAAATGAAATATTGTGTTATAACCCAACAGAACGCCCAATATAATCAGGCTAACAGGGTTAGGTATAACAATAAGTGAAATAATTACCGTTAAAATTAAATACGGCACGATTTTAACGTACAAAGCCATTACAGGTGCAAATAATGGCGTATGCGTTTTTAAAAATAAGTTGGGAATTTGATAGGCATTACTATGGTTGAGCTTTGAAAGTTCGAGTTCCAAAAATTCGCGATTAGGTGCATCCGCGTTCAGGGCCGTTACCTTAGCATCAAGTTTCAATAAATTATCAAGTGATGTTTCCGGAAAATGTAGTTTTTTATATAATAATTGTTTTCCGGGTTTTGAATTAGTTCTGTCTATATAGTTAAAAACATTTTTCAGGTCAAGATCATCCGAGGTTACCGCTGTTATTTTGCCTTTAGTAATATCTTCATCCAGGTAAATCTTTATCAAATCGAAATTGCGCTTAGAGTTTACCGGTTTAGCCCATTTATTTTTGATTTTCTCCAGTTTTTTTTCTTTAGCCCGCAATCTCCCAAAATAAGATACTATGTATGAAATTGTTAGCACAATAGACAAAAGTAGTACCGTAAAAATGATGTAATACATGCTTAAAAAGAATAAAAAAATTAAACCGGTGGTTTATTTTCCAGTCAATATAAATGTAGACAAAGTTATTAACTAATAAATTTTTAAAGCCATGAAACTGATTAAAATTTCGATAATAACCCTGGCCATATTATTTTCATTTCAATTTGCCAAAGCTCAAAGTATCTCGATTGCCGCGTCATTTGGATATGGCTACCCACATCACCGGGTTATTATGGCCGATGATTATCGCCCTTACTACCCCGAACCCGTTTACTATGACAGAAGTGTTTATTACGGCAGACCACGATATTACACTTCAGTAAGCAATTGCAGACCGTACTATCACAGGGCATATTATAGGCCATTTCATGGCCACCGCCGCTGGTAATACGTAAATAAAAAATATTCAAAATGAAACCCATCCTGCAATACCGGATAGACTTTCATTTTGAATATTCAAACCATTTAATCCTCATGGATGGCTGCATCATTTGCCATTTCAATTATTACAGCGTCAAGACGGTCAAGTTCCAACATAACATAAGCTAAAGCCGTGGCATCCCCCGGATCATCTTTAAGCATTGCTGCAAGTCCCTTTAAATTGGCAACAGGGCTGCGCATAAAGTGAGATTGCTTCCAGGCCATTGTTTTTATGCTGTTTATCTGAGCATGAATCCGTTCATAAGCAGCTTTCAGATCGCTTTCGGCATTCTTTCTTTCGGTAATGTCATAAAGCGATATCATAAGCCCCAATATCAGATCATTGCTGTCAATAATTGGCAACAACCTTACGTCATACCACATCGTATCACCATTGGGCTGCTGGTAATCAATTTCATAACTTACATGATGTCCGGTTAACACCTGGCCGGCAAACTTTTCAAGCTGAGGAAACCGTTCAATGGGAAAATAATCTGCAGGCAAATCAGCGCCATCCTGTTCGTGCTTATATTGCGTTTTTATAAACTTCGCAGCCATCGTATTATATGCCAGTACACGCAGGTTTTTATCAAACAGCGCATAAGCAGAATCTGTGGTATTTAAAATTGTTTGAAGGTTAGCTTCTGATTTGCGCAGTAACTCTTCCGACTTAATTTTTTCAGTAATATCGTTAGCCAATGATAGCCTCACCGGCCGCCCATTAAATACAATATCCTGTGTAATGATCTGAACATTAATTATCGATCCATTTTTCCTTTGATGTTTAAAAATACCCTGATCTCCTGAGTCAGAAGTGTTTTTATTAAAGCTATCAACCATGGCGCTCCAATCCTCTTCAATTCTAAGATCCCTGGCATTCATCTGTAAAAACTCATCAATGGTATACCCGTAGTGTCTTGTTGCAGCTTTATTTGCAGCAATTATCGAAAGATCGTCTTTCGAGATCATCCACATGGGTAATGGGTTGCTATCAAACAGCAATTTATATTTCAGTTCAGATTGGCGCAGCAATTCCTCAGCCTCTTTCCTTTCTGTTATATCTATCATTGATCCTATAATGGTGGGTTCGCCATTAATGGTTACCATGTTACCATAAAACTCTACCCAGTTTAATGATCCATCTGCCCGTTGGCCAATTGCCTCGTAATCGATACTGTCAATCTCTCCTGCTAACCGGGCACGGATGTGCTCTAACGCGATGTCCCTGTGTTGCTCGCTAACAACCATTGCTGCAGATGGGGCATTAATAAGCTCTTCCTGGCTATAGCCAAAAACCTGTGCAAAACGTGGATTTACATAGGTAAATTTCCTCTTTTGAACAATGTAGATGCCCACCATTGATTTTTCGGCCAAAGTTCTGAATTTTAGTTCCGCAAGTCTTAGCTCGGTTTCCATTGCCTTACGTGCTGTAATATCGCGGGCTATAACCAGGATGCGGTCGTCTGAAAATTTTTTTACGTTTACTTCTACGTCAAAACTGGTGCCGTCTTTCTTCAGAAAACGACGTTCTTTAATAACTGCCTCAGCCAATTCATCCGGGCTCAAGACAATGGGGTCAATTTTAAGATGCCCGGGCTCAATCAGGTTTACTAAATTAAGTTGTAAAAGTTCTTCACGCGAGTAACCGGTCATTTTGCACATGCTGGCGTTTACTTCGGTAAAATTATTGTCGAAATTAAGCACATATATGGCATCTGAAGCATGTTCAATAAGCAAACGGTACCGGCGTTCACTTTCGCCAAGTTTGTTTACCAGTGCTGTTAGTTCAACAGATCGTTCTGCTACCCTTTTCTCAAGCGAACTGTTAATTGAAATAACTTCATTTTCCGCCGCAGAGCGTTTTTCATCTATGCGGTTAAGCCATATTGCGGTTAAAGCAACTATGGTAAGGCAAATGACAAGCATGATGAGGGGTAGCATATATATACTAACCTCAAGTGTAACCAGGTGGTTATATTGTGTTTTAAACCTAAGAAAACCCAAAACAACAAATATCAGTTCCAACGGTAAAAATAACTTACGGGCCATTTGATTACCCACCCTGCTACCTGTAAACAAATTGGTAAAGCCATATTGGGGATGCAAAAGCGAGGCTGCTATTGAAATCCCCAAAAACAACGATGCGGTATGCACCGGCATCGAACTCACATAGCTGAACTTATAAAACAGCGACAGGCCATATAAATAACCGATGATGGCAACAGTTGAAATAAGTGTAACAACATGAAGCATATACTGCCCCATCAGTTGTATTTTCTGTTGCTTGTAACCAAGCAGCAAAAAGGCCAAACCTAACAACAAGGTACAAATAGAAGTGTTTATGGTTGCATAGCTATTATAAGAGTAGCTGGTATTGGTTAAGGTATCATTGCCGCCATTAAAAAATTGATCAGTAACGACGTGAAACTGCAGCAGGTCCTGCAATAAACCAAATAAGCCAAACAACGCAACGATGATTGATAGTGTAATTAATGCAAACCTGATATTCTTTTTGGGAGATTGTTGGGTTAATAAAGTAGTTACTCCCAAAAAACACAGGCACATTGCAGTGCTAAATTTCACCGTCACATATTGGGGTATGAGTGTTTTAAGTGCGTCTATGTTCAAAAGCCACCCACAGATAACTAATACACCTGCCAATATGGTGAATAAGCTTACAAAGGTTATAAATTTGCTTTTTTGAGGACAGTACATTTAAAATAAAATATTCCTGCAAGCTATATAATTTACCAAATATTTCGCTTTAATCAGGATGTAGTTTGGGCTGTAAATTTATCCTGATAAAGTTATAACAAAATCAGCCCAAAGCTAATTTTAATAGATGATGGATTCAGTGGGTAATAACTATTTTGATTAGTACATAAAAAAATCAAAACCTATTGATTAAACTAACAGCTACTCATTTTTTTGAGGTTAAAAAAACCTGAAGTGCCTGCTGGGTAAAATCGGATAATACAAGTTCGCCACTAATTGCCGCCCTACCAGCTAATAACGAATCCCAATCGTTGGTTCCTTCCCATAATAGTTGTTTAAGGGCAGTTAAGGCCGCGGGATTATACGACACAAGTTTGTTTACTAACTCATTAACAGCAAAATCGAGAGAGGTTATATCGTCATATACTTCGTTATACAAGCCCTTTTCTTTTGCCCATTGCGCAGTTTGGAATTCAGTTGCCTGAAAAGTCAATTGCGAAAATGCCGGTAACCCAACTTTACGTATCACCGCCGGCGATATCACAAATGGCCCTATCCCTATTGCAAGCTCGCTTAGCTTTATCGCGGCGAATTGGGTAGCCACACAATAATCTGCTGCTGCTGCCAGGCCCACCCCACCGCCAACGGCTTTCCCCTGCACCCGGGCAACAATTAGCTTGGGCGATTTGCGGCACGCGTTAATTACATCAGCAAAGCCTGAAAAAAATTTGCAGCCTTGTTCCTTATCCTTTATCTGCATCAGTTCATCAAAGCTGGCGCCGGCACAAAATGTACGATCGCCCTCACTTTTTAATATAATCACTTTTACAGCGTCATCGACGCCTGCCTCCCGGATACTTTTAGCCAGCTTTTGCAGTAAATGAGATGGGAGTGAATTTTGGGATGGGTGATAGAAACTAATAGTAGCCGCACCATTGGTACTTATTACGCTTGATACATTTCCGTTATCGATGGCCGACATGTTTATGATATATATAGATTTGCTAACCAAACCATTTTACCTCCAATATCAGAAGTAATTAATGTAACCGCAATTTTAGCCTAAAATAATTTGACGGGCAAATATTAAGCTATTATTGGCAACTCAAAATAAAAGGTTGCGCCTTTGCCCAATTCACTCTCTACTCCTATCTTGCCGTTGTGATTATTTATAATTTCGGTGCTGATATAAAGCCCCATGCCCAGGCCACTCGCCATGAATTTTTGATCTTCAACGCGGTAAAAACGTTCAAATATACGCTCAATCTGCCCGGCAGATAACCCAATTCCAAAATCGGTAACAGATAGGCGCACCACGCTTTCGTTGATTTCGGTTTTAATAATTATCTTTTTGTTTACCTGCGAGTATTTTACGGCGTTATTTATAAAATTCATAACTACTTGTTCTAACCTTTCAGCATTTCCAATAATTTTAAAAGGGGATGTGGCCAGGTTATCAAACTCATGCTGGGGATACATGTGCTGCGCGTTCTCAAGCGATGTTACGACCAAATCGCGCAAGTTAACTTCTTCGATCGCATATTCAAGCCTTCCCGCATGTATTTTGCTCACGTCAAGTAAGTCATTTATCAGGCGTTGTAGTTTATTTACAGCAATCGCTGCTTTTTCAATATATTGTTTAACAACCGGCGGCACGTGTTCCTTATTATAGCCGCTGATGAGTTGAATGTAGCCTTTTAAGCTGGTTAGCGGTGTTTTAAGTTCATGGCTGGCTACACCTATAAATTCATCTTTACGTTCCATTTCCTGTTTCTGATCTTCAATATCAGTAGCTGTGCCCACCCAAAAAACAATTTCTCCATTATCACCTTTCAAGGGCATGGCCCTGTTCAAATGCCAGCGGTATTTTCCATCCCAACGCAGATAGCGGTTTTCTACCTCAAAAACAACCCCGGTTTTCAATGAATGTACATATTTATCCATGGTTATCGCAAGGTCATCCGGATGGACTACGCGTTGCCACCCCCAACCTGCGGTCTCACTAAATCGTAAGCCTGTATAATTATACCATTGCTGATTAAAAAAATCAATTTCGCCATTGGGCAGGTTTGTCCAGCTCATCTGTGGAATATTGTCGCTTAGCAGCTTAAAATGCTCCCTGCTTATCAGTAAGTCTTTCGTACGCTCCTTTACTGTATCCTCAAGTTCATTATTCAATTTTTTAGTTTCTTCCTGTGCTGCAATAAGCTGATCATTTTTTACTTTGAGTTCCCATTCGGCTTCTTTTTGAGTAGTTAAATCGGTAAGTATCAAACTAAGCGACAGGCCTTCGTCAAGACTGAGTGTTGTGCATGATAACAAACAAGGGGTTAAATGGCCACTTTTATCTGCTAACAAAATCTCCCCTTTGCAATCTTCTTCCCAGCCATTATTAATCATATAATTAAACCTTTCCTGAGAAATTTCGGGTATAAAAGTTTCAAACCTTAATCCAATTACCCGCTCTAAGGGCATGTTCATCATCGTTGCAAAACGCGAATTACTGTAAAGGATTACCCCTTCCCTGTTCAGGGTAACAGCCCCCTCGTTCATTTTTTCAATAAAAACCCGGTATGTCTGGTCGGCTGTTTTAAGCGTATATAATTGATGCCCGGTATCATCTTTAACAATAAGTGCATCAACCTGGCCATTTCGTATGGCGTCAATAGTATCGTTTGCTTCATCCAATTGAAGCTGAAGCTCCCGAAACTCTTGTAATAACTCGTCGTATGTCAATTTAGCAGGATTCATATTAATAATCAGTATATAAACCAAGCCCGCGAAGTACTTTGGCGATATTACTCATGTCGCCTATTAATCGGCGCTCGGCGCCTGGCGCTTTTTTAATTAGCAGCGGCAAGGCAATAATCTGTTCACTTTCGGCAATTAATGGCTGTTGGTAAACGTCTATAATTACCAATTCATAATTGCCCTTTAAATACTGTTCGCAAATACCCTTTAAATTGGATATAGCACGCGTTGAATTTGGCGAGGCTCCGGCTACAAACAAGCGTAACTGAAAAACACTCCCATCATCAAGGTTTAAATTCCGGGCCAAAGGTGGCAGTTGATCTTGTTCAGACATTATATTTTCTTTAGCGTGGCCTGATATTTAAACCCACCAGCACTTTTTCTTCGTTTGATAAATCGCCAATGATTTTCCTGATAGGTTCAGGCACCTTTCTTACCAGGGTAGGTATTGCAAATATCTGGTCGCCTTCGGCAAGTTGGGGCTGCACCAATAAATCTATTACCTCAATTGCGTACTGGCCTTTTAAGTACTCTTCGCAATATTTTTTCAGGTTGGCAAGCGCGGCGACAGATTTGGCTGTTTTGCCGGCAACATACAACCTCAATTCATATTTTACTATTTCTTCTTCCATTGTATTTTAGCTCTTGTTCTTTTCAGCACCAGTTGTCCCTCTGCGCATCCTCGTAATTTCTTCCCGGTTCTTTTCTATTATCTGTTGCTTTAGTTCTTCCTCTAAATAAATTTTATTCAACTCGTCTTCAATTGATTCGTACTCTGCTTTTAGGTTAGTTATTTTTGATTCCAACATCATTCGCTTGCGCATAATCTCCTTGTCTTTACGCGATACAGCAAAATCTCTCAATGCAAGCCCGGTTTTTTCTTTTAGTTTTTCGGCTTCACGTGCCGAGCCGGTAAGTACGCCATCAGGCCCAAGATATACATCTACCAGATCGAGCCCGTTGTCTGTAATAACAAACTCACGCACCTGGTTACTATGTTTCATACCACGCGATTTCATGATGTACATGCCTCTGTTCCGCTCTCCGTTATATTCAATATCACGCACCAATAGCCATGCATCAACAAGCGAGGAAACACCTTCGTCGGTTTGGTCGCTGATTATAGTATTAAGGGTGAGGGCCGTAAACATTACCGTAATTTGTTCTTCCTGCAAAAAATCTATCAGCCTTATCAGCATTGATTTTACTTCACTTACCGAGCCAACAGTGATGAGGTTGGTTATGGGGTCAAGCACAACGGCGGCGGGTTTAAATTTTTTAATAAGTTTATAAATGGCCACCAGGTGCATTTCAAGGCCATACAAAGTAGGCCTGGATGCATAAAATTGCAGCAGGTTATTATCAATGTGTTTTTGCATATCCACATTGATAGATTTCATATTTCTGATAATTTGTTTTGGCGACTCCTCGAACGCGAAGTACAAACATCTTTTACCGCTATTACAGGTTTCGTTGGCAAAGTATGCAGCTATACTGGTTTTTCCTGTGCCGGCTGTGCCTGAAACTAAAACGCTGCTACCTTTGAAAAAACCGCGCCCGCCCAGCATGTTATCAAGAGCCGGAATACCCGAAGAAACTCTTTGCGACGACACATCTTTTCCCAGTTTTAAAGATGTTACCGGTAAAACAGAAATTCCGTCTTCGTCAATTAAAAAAGGATATTCGTTAGTGCCATGTTGTGAACCGCGATACTTGATAACCCGTAGCCTGCGGGTAGAAATCTGGTTGATAACACGATGGTCAAGCAGGATAACGCAATCAGAAACATATTCTTCCAAGCCCTGCCGGGTTAAAGATGGGCCTTCGCCTTTTTCGCCGGTTATTATGGCAGTAACTCCTTTGCCCTTCAAAAACCCAAATAACCTGCGTAGTTCGGCCCGCAGAATAGTTTGGTCGGTTAGGCCCGAAAACAAATTTTCAAGTGTATCTAACACTACCCTTTTAGCACCAATTGCATCTATAGAATAGCCCAATCTTATAAAAAGGCCTTCCAGGTCATATTCGCCTGTTTCTTCAATCTCACTACGATCAATATGAACATGATCAATCTTTACCATGTTATCGGTTTGCAACTTTATAAGGTCAAAACCTAATGAAGCTACGTTCATGGCCAACTCCTCGGCCTTCTCCTCAAACGCCATAAATACACCTGGCTCGCCAAACTCCGTTGCGCCGCGAATGATAAATTCGAGCGACATTAAAGTTTTACCGCAGCCAGCTTCGCCACATATTAAGGTGGGGCGGCCTTTAGGTAGCCCACCGCCAGTTATTTCATCTAAGCCTGTTATACCAGTTTGGCTTTTAGGTAACGTGGGAAAATTCCCCTTTTCTTCTTTTTTTACTATACTCATCGTGAATAGCGTTTTACTTAGTACATTTTATAAACGCACATGTATTTGCAATTTAATTGGTTAATAATGCGATACGGGTATAATTTGTTTTATCTGGGGGAATTTATTTATTAAATTGAAGCGGCTTTTTAGTTTGCTAAATGTAGCGTTAGCCCGTTATCACTTAAATAATTTACATCAATGGCCCGATAATTAATTGTTTATAAAACCAGCTTTATATGGCTAAAAACAACTAACTTACAGATATTTCCAATAACAGCGTATCAAAATTCATTAAAACACATTACTGCTTTTTTAGTTTATTACCAATAAATTAAAAGGCTTTATTACATACTTTTCCAGGTAAATGACCAACACTACAGAACAAAGTTTACTCAATAACGAAAACATCTTTCGCACGTTAATCGAAGAATCGCCAAGTCCGGTTGGTCTTTATGTAGGGCGGGATATGCAGATAAAAATTGCCAATAAAGCCATCATCAAAATATTTGCAAAAGGCAATGATGTTATTGGTAAACCTTATTTTGAATTATTGCCCGAACTAAAAACACAACCGGTTTTTGATATCCTTAACAATGTTTATAATACAGGGGTAGCTTATGAGGCAACAGAAGCGCGTGTTGATATAGTTGTAAATGAGTGTCTTGAAACATTTTACTTTAACTTTGTATTTACGCCAATAAAGAACAGCGATGGCCAGGTTTGGGGAGTTTTAAATACAGCAGCAGATGTTACCGAATTGGTATTAACCCGCCAAAAATTAAAAGAAAGCGAGGAACGTAAACAATTTACTTTACATGCAGCAGAAATAGGCACATGGGATCTTTACCCACCCCAGAAAATTGTGATTTGGGATGATCGCTGCAAAGAGCTATGCGGTTTTTCGGCGGGCGATGAAATAACTTACAACGATATTTTCAGGTACATCCATCCCGAAGACGAATTTCGGGTGAGGGAGGCTGTCCAGAATGCGTACAATCCATCGTCGGATGGCAATTATGATATTACATTCAGAACAATCAATAAGGACGGGAGCCTGAAACATTGGATTCAATGTAAAGGCAAGGCATATTTCGGGTTGAATAACGAGCTTTGGCGTTTTGCCGGTATCATAAGGGACGCTACCCGCGAACAACTATACAGGCAGGAGCAACAAAAGTTGATAGCCCTGGTTGAAAACACTGCTGATACCGTTATACTGGGTAACGCATCTGCCGAGGTTAGTTACCTAAATAAGTCTGGTTTTAATTTATTGGGGATAAATGACACAGCCGATACATTAACACCCGGATTTAATTACTTCCATGAAGATGACAGACAAATTGTAACCGATAAAATATTACCTGCTATACAGGAAAACGGTAAATGGAGTGGCGAAATAAGATACAGGCATTTTAAAACGGGCGAACCGATACCTGTATACGTAAATTCGTTCCGAATTAATGATGATTATTCGGATAACGCCATTGGACTGGCTACTGTTGCCCGCGACCTGAGGCCTGAAAAAAAAGCACATAATGAACAATATAAGTTATTAACGCTTATTGATCACAGTTCTGACTTTGTTAGCCTGTCTGACCTGGACGGCAATGTAAGTTATGTTAATGCGGCCGGGCGTGTTATGTTAGGCATAAAAAGCCAGCACGAACTGGAACGACACAACAGCGAGTATTTAACGAAGTCCGAATTAGCTAAACTGGTTAATAAAGTAAACAAGGGGCTGATGAAAGATGGCAAATGGTCGGGTGAAATTAATTTCAAGCATTTTGAAACCGGCGACGCCATACCTGTTTATGGAACAACAATGCTGGTGTATGATTCGGTTACTGGTAAACCACAAGGCCGCGCTACAATAGCACGTGATATGCGCCGGGAAATTGCCGACAGACAGGAACTAAACGACCAGATTAAGCAGTTTGAGTTTGTTACCGATTTTATGCCCGTACAATTATGGACAGCGACTACAGATGGTAACATAGATTATGTAAACCAACGTGCAACAGATTATTTTGGAACAAGCCAGGAGCAGATAATTGGCACAGCATGGTTAAACATGGTACATCCCGAAGATGCTGATGGATGTGTTGCAGCATGGACATCATCGATAAAAACCGGAGATATATACCAATATGAGTTTAGGCTGCTCGATAAAAACCGGGTTTATAAATGGCACCTTGCCCAGGCATTTCCTTTTGTTAACGACGGGAAGATTGTTAAATGGTTTGGTACCAATACCGATATAGACGAGCAAAAACAGTTGCAGCGTCAAAAAGATGATTTTTTAGGCATCGCCAGTCATGAGTTGAAAACGCCGGTAACCAGTATAAAAGCCTATGCGCAGGTACTTGGTGCCATGCTTACCCGGGAAGGAGAAACTAAAAAGGCCGAAATGGTAAACAGAATGGACGCCCAGGTAAACCGGCTTACTAATTTAATTGGCGATTTGTTAGATGTTACGAAAATAAACTCGGGCAGGTTACAATTTAACAAAGTGTGGTTTGATTTTAACCAGGTAATTAAAGAAACCATAGATGATTTGCAGCATACCACGCAAAAACATAAGTTGGTGGCTGATTTCACCGAAACCGGCCAGATTTATTCGGATAAAGACCGCATAAGCCAGGTAATTACCAACCTGATAACTAATGCAATAAAATACTCGCCACATACTGATCAGATAATTGTGAGCACCCGATTAAAAAATAAAGAAGCCATTGCTTGTGTGCAGGACTTTGGCATTGGCATTCCTGATGATAAAAAAGATAGAGTATTTGAACAATTTTATAGGGTTAGTGGCGACAAGCAACATACTTTCCCGGGTTTGGGTTTGGGGTTATACATATCGTCGGAAATAATTAAACGTGAAGGTGGCAGAATGTGGGTAAACAGTGTGGAAGGAAAAGGATCTACTTTTTGCTTTGCTTTACCTGCAGAGGGGAAGGAGTAACAAGTTTTAATTTTCCGTTAATTATATCTCTCTATCCAAAAATCCGAATACCTGATTTCAGTTACTTAACACATCCGCAAAACATTAACTCCCATAGTATGTTGTGTTTATATTATATAAATAAAGCCATGGGAGTATTACAGCATATCCAACACCAGATCTCGGCACTTAACGATCTGATCAAAATAAATAACGACCGTATAGCAGGTTATCAAAAGGCCCTTGAAGATTCAACAGAAAGTGACCTGGTTTTGCTATTTAATGAATATGTTGATCAAAGTAAAAATAACGTCAGCGAGTTAAAAGAATATATCCTGTTTTTAGGTGGCCACCCAACCGACGGCACTACATTATCGGGCAAATTTTATCACACCTGGGTTAACCTGAAAGCCGTACTTATCAATAAAGACAGGCAGGGCATACTGGCCGATTGTGAGTATGGAGAAGATGTGATCATCAAAGCATACAGGAAAGCACAGGACGATAAAGAGCTTATTTGGGAAGATGATAAGGTTGTAAACCTTTTAGCATGGCAATTGGAGGGGTTCAAAACATCGCATGAAACTGTTAAGACATTACGCGAAGCTGTAAATATTTAATTGTATTACCATGAATAGCGCCGATCATTCATTCTTTGATGACTACAAACCATTACACGTGCCGCATGAATATTCGCCCTCGGCTTGCGTGCAAAATAATGTTGTATTTGCACTTGCCCAGTTAGGTGAAGCAACAGCGGGCGAAGTTGCAGCAAAACTAAGCCTGCTTGAACCGGGCACTAACCCCGGCACCCACCAAAAAAATGCCGACGATATACTTAACTACCTGTTTGATAAAGGCTTGATAAAAGCCAACAATATTGGCGGTCAACTGGCCTTTAATTTAAGTAAGATTACAGAACCTAACTCCGGTAAAGCCGATAGTCTTTTTTAAGGATTAACCGGGTTTATTGGTTTAGCCGAAATTATACTATCAACAACAAATACACTAACCCCTCTCCAAGGCAATGTGTGCAGGTATTCTTTATAATGTAATTCCAGGTACGAACCGGCATTGTTGTTTAACTGCTGAGCCACTTTTTCATTTGTTACCGAAAACATAAACTCATTTGAAGCAATATTGCCTTGCGTTTGTGTACGTATACCATTCTGTATCAGCCTGCCCTCATAAGTTTTAAAAATATAACCCTTTTTTACAAAATAATTCATAGTACCTGCTTTAGCGCCCTCACCAAAAACAAAGTAAAACCGGTAGTAAAAAAAGCCCGCAAGTAATAATAATACAATTGATAAAAGAATTAGCCTGGTTTTGGTTTTCATAGATGGTATTTTTAATTATCTAAAGCTACAAAAAGTTGGTGCCAAGCAGAACGATAATTCAAATAAAAAGAACATATGATTTGCAATTAGTTTCCTAAAGGTTAAATAAAAAATATTATTAATAATTACCCATATTAAGTTTAAACCCTAACTTTATCTAAGTTTACCTAAAATAATAAAAATGCCCTCCGAACTATCGCCTGTTTTGCCAGATGAGATTTTCAAAATTATATTTGAAAAATCGCCGGGCTCACTGTTGGTAAAGGCCGATGCACCACATTTTACCATTATGGCTGCAAACGAGGCGTACCTTAACATAACAAATGCTACCCGTGAAATAATTATCGGCAAAGGTTTTTTCCAGGTTTTTCCTGATGATGATGATGACCCATCTGATGAAAGCGGCGCCCGTAAAACATTTACTAAAGTAGTGCAAACAGGCCTCAAAATTGATATACCCACCTACCGTTACGATACCCGCGACCCCGAAACCGGGGATTATAAGATCAGGTATTGGTCATGCAGTAATGTTCCGTTTAATGGGCCTGATGGTAAGGTTGCTTATATTTTAAATACAATTGCCGAAATAACAGGTGAGGTAAATGCAAAAGAAGCCGCTATCGAAAGCGAAAACAGGTTACGCCTTGCCGCCGAAGCTACCGGTTTTGCGACATTTGACTGGGACTTTAAAGACGAAGTACGGTTATGTTCGCCACAATTAGCCGAGTTGTTTGGCCATCCTGCAGACAGCAGGCTATCATCAGTAGATGTATTTCAAAAACAGGTATTACCCGAAGATCAGCAGGTAATTGCGGATGCATATCAAGAAGCAAAAAAAAGTGGCATTTATGCATACGATGTACGGGTTGTTTGGCCGGATAATAGCATCCACTGGCTGAGTATCAAAGGTAAACTTGTTATTGACGAGCGACAAAAACCAATCAGGATGCTGGGTACTGTGATTGACGTAACCGAAATTAAACGGGATGAAATCAGGAAAAACGATTTTATAGCCATGGCCAGCCATGAGTTAAAAACCCCGCTAACTTCAATTAAATCATATATTCAGATACTATCAAAAAAACTGGCTTCAGATAATGATGCTTTTATTAACAATGTGTTAAGCAAAGCCAATAACCAGGTTAACAAAATGACCGACTTGATTCATGGCTTTCTTGACCTCTCTAAACTGGAATCAGGAAAGCTGCAACTAAAGCCCGAATTGTTCGATATCAATAAACTTATAGAAGATTGCATTTCTGAATTACTGCAATCCACCTATAGCCATATCGTTATTTTTAACAACCCAGGCAACTTAAACGTTACCGGCGACAGGGAAAAACTTGGGCAGGTTATCGGTAATTTTCTAAGCAACGCTGTAAAATATTCGGCCAAAGAGACGAAAATCATTGTCAAATGCATTAACAACGACGGATATGTTGTTGTATCCGTTACCGATGAAGGGGTGGGTATTAAGCTAAAAGATCATAAGAAGGTGTTTTATCGTTTTTACCGGGTAGACAATGAAAAAATCAAAAACGTTTCGGGTTTTGGCATTGGTCTTTACCTATCCACCGAGATTATACAATGTCATAAAGGCAAAGTATGGGTTGAAAGCACAGAAGGTGTAGGCTCAACCTTTTATTTTAGCATCCCAGCATAACACCTGCACAGTTATTTTACCGGTGTTAATTTTACTTTTTTATAGGATGATAACATAAATTCCACCAGGCCGGTCATGTTTAATGGTGGTTGATTTGTAGTTATACTCAGCTTTTTTTTATTATTTTCAAAATCAAACTCAAAATAATAATTAGGCATATCAATAACCTGGTCTTGCTGTCGCCAGTTGTACATTTTTTTAAGTTCGCTATGTTTAAGCCAATAGTTTAGTGTATCAAGTTGTGGTTTTGATAATTTCCCTGTAAACTCACCTTTAAAAGGATCGGCGTACTCCCCTCCTCTTAAATGATAATCGCCGTCGGCCCCAATTAATATTTCAAGTTGCGGACAATCTCCATGACAGCTGGAAGATAAAAAACGCACAGCAGATAGTTTAATATCCTTATCATAGCTATTTTTTAAATTTGTAAATTCATAAGTGTCGGGGCCAGCAAGTTTAATGGCATTTGAATCTACAGCTTTAATGTAAAGGCGGTTTTTGGTAAGGTCCCTGATCAAAAATTTAAAGTTAATTTTATGTTTAACCTTAAAATTATCGACGCTTGAAGTGTAAATATCCATCATGATCAAAGTATCCTTCACAATGGAATAATGACTTTTGAATTTATCATTTCCAATAAAATTGAAATTAACACGACCGTTCTCGAAATATAAGTGTCCGAGGTCTTTATTAATCCACCGGATAGAATCCAATTGTACTTTTTGGGCGTGCAATTCGCCAAAAACAATAATAAATGCAAATAACAAAAACCCGTGTTTTACCATTTAATTATATTTATGGAATATGGCTTTGCTTACAAACCCATATAATAGGATGTTAACGATGGAAAGTCATTAAACTTGTGTTCATAATCCTCTGTTTTTCCAAATCCGTAACTCACAAATATAAAAGGTATGCCTGCTATGCGTGTCTGCTCCGCGTCACCTTGTGTATCGCCCACATATACCGGGGCTTTAAGCCCATGTTTATCTATCAACAGATGCATGTTGTAATGCTTGGGCATACTGTTTTCCCCATATGCTATATAATCGGTAACATAATCGCCAATGTTTGCCCACGATATAAATAACGGGATAATACCGACCGCACAATTACTCAGGACAAAAATTTTATATTTTGTTGCCAATAGTTTTATCCCTTCGATAACGCCTTCGTACATATTACCACCGCTTTGCGGTAATATTTGCCTCCGGGTTTCATTTACATCCATGTAAATTCCCTGGGCTATATCGTCGTCAAGTTCGGGCAATAAAGCCCTGGTTAGTTTTTTACCCTCCATTCCGATAAGGCCCAATAACTCAGTGCGGTTTATTATCCTGTTTATATCAAGTTTTTCAAAAGTTAGATTCCATGAATTGGTGTACGTGTCAACAGCGTCCCAAAGGGTTCCATCCATGTCAAAAATAAGGCTATCGGGCTTCTGCATACAAATTATCCGGCTTTTTTGCTAAGATGTAAAATTAAGCTTAGGTATAAAAACGAAGTTCATACTTTCTTCATTATTAATCTACACTTTTGAAATGTGATAAGGTTAATGTGGGCCAGCTTAGCAGGAGGTTGGTTCCATAGAGGTCTCCGCCGTAACAAGCGGGGACTTTTTTGTTTTACAACTAAATTTTTGACAATCAAATAGTTATACTATCTCCAACTTTGTAAACCTCGTGAAACTTAATACCGAGCTTATCAAAGTGTTTTACATAAGCCGCGTAGCGTTGTTTTATGAAAAACTCTTTAGCATAACCATCATGAACCGGCAGGATTTGCTTCGGTAGTAACTTATCTGCAAAGCCCGAAATCCGTATTTCATTGGCAAACGGCGCCATGGTAACCATTAACAATAATTCAATTCCTTTATATTCAAGTAACTTATCTTCCATCGAATCAACCGGGTGTAGTACCTGGTCATTGATGATGAATCCCGTCATCTGTGGCAATGGATTATCCATAATTGGTTCATGCATAACCGGGATGGCTTTCAAAATAAACGGCCCAAAATTTGCCGTACCCTCTTCAAATAAAGTATATATAATCCCGGCCTTGTCCAATTCTTTGCCTATCTGGCTATTGGTTATCACGATAGCCCCGCTTAAATCGAGGATGCTCTTTAAAATTTGAAGTTCGTAATGGTCGGGGTGAATGTGCGTTATAACGATGGCTTTTACATCAGCAAACATTTGCGCAGTAACCTCGCCTTCTGCAAACGAAAATTTACCAGGGTCAAATAATAGCTTATACTCATCCAACTCAAATACAAGGCAGGAATGTAGGTATTTAGTGATTTTCATAGTAGTATTATAGTTCTGCACGATTTGACTATCGTGTTTAAATTTTAACAACACCTGTTATATAAAGTTTTGAGCGATGATACCATCGAATTACCGGACATCTACCCATAGGATAATCCTAAAAAAGGAACTGGCATGTTGGCTTTAAGGCCCAACCACGACGATGTCGGGGAACGACGCAATCTCCAATATGCTAAATCGTGAAATGTTTAATAATTATATCAACGAAGTACTTCGTTCCCGGCAACAACCTGTATAAATCAATATATTCCAGCGTAATCACACAAAAGCCACCAATCGTGTCCATTATTACAACTTATTCTATATAAAAAGTGCGCCCTTCAACGGCGAGTTCAGTTGCGGGGAATATGCTTTTAGCTTCATCCAGCAACTCAGTCAAGGTTTTGTAACGCGCCGAAAAATGGCCGATCAGCAATCTTTTCGCGTTTGTTTTTAGCGCTACGGCGGCGGCCTGCAGCGCTGTTGTATGGAAAGTATCATTAGCCCTATCCAGCATCTCATTTAAAAATGTGGCTTCGTGATAAAGCAGCGTAGCGTTGGCTATTTGTTCAAAATACTGTTCACCGTAAAGCGTATCAGAGCAGTAGGCGTATGATTTGGGTTGATCCGAATCGATGGTCAGATCGTCATTTTTGTATACCTGTCCGTTTGGTGCGGTATAATCGGCTCCTTTTTTTAATGCGGTAAAGTAAGGCACCGGGATTTGCAAATACTCAATTACCTCCTTACGAAGTTTGCGCAGGCGCTTTTTTTCGCGAAAGATAAATCCTGTAGTATCAATCCTATGGTTGAGGGGGATTGTTTCTACAATGATGTCATTGTTGCTTACGATTACTTCGGGGTGTTGGGTATGGGTTTGTTTAAATTCTAAAGGGAAATGCAGGGTAGTTTCTGAATATTTTAGCTGCAGATCAATAATCTCCATTAAATGCGGTGGCCCAAAAAGATAAAGTGTTTTTTTACGCCCGTTAAGGTGCATTGACGATAGCAGGCCAACAAGGCCCAGGTAATGATCACCATGCAGGTGACTGATAAAAATATAATCTATCCTGCTGGCTTTGATGTCAAAACGCAGCATTTGCTGCTGGGTACCCTCGCCGCAGTCAATTAAGTACAAGTGCTCGTTGATATTGAGCACTTGTGCTGTAGGATTTCTGTTAAAAATGGGTGTTGCCGAACTGCTTCCAAGTATTGTTACCTCAAATTTCATAATGGGATAACAATGTACAGATTATCTTGATTCTTTTTTCAATTCTTTCTCGATCTCTTCCATAAAAATAAGATCGACACCTTCTTCGGCGGTTGGTACAACTGTAAGTACGTTATCCAGTTGCGAAATAGTAATTAAACGCGCCACAGCATCGTTCAATCCGCACAATATAAATACCCCCGATGCGTTTTTGCACAAACGGTGACCAACCAACAAGCTGCTTAAACCGGATGAATCGGCAAATTTCACTTGTGAAAGGTCAAGAATGATGTTTCTTTGTCCTTCCGTATTGATCAATATCAGTTCAGATTTTAATTGAGGCGTTACTAACGAATTCAATTTTGATTCGTTAAGCTTCACTAAAATGTATTTCTCGTGTTTATCGACAGCAAATTTCATTCTTATAAAAATTAATAAGCTAAGATATGATTAATTTATGTGTAATTAAAAATTACATAATACTAAGCGCATTCTTTATAGCGGTTTCAACCCTGTTTAACACACTTTCTGTATCCGATTTCACAAACGTTTCACCTATGATCTTTTCATAAAGTTCGATATAACGTTCAGATATCGACGCTACAATCTCTTCGGTCATTACCGGAACAACCTGGCCTTCCTTACCCTGAAAACCGTTTTCAATCAGCCATTTGCGTACAAACTCTTTCGAGAGCTGTTTTTGCGGTTCGCCTTTTTGCTGGCGTTCCTCATAACCTTCCTTATAAAAATATCTTGAAGAGTCGGGGGTATGGATTTCATCTATTAAATAAATAACGCCATCAACCTTACCAAACTCATATTTGGTATCAACCAATATTAAGCCTTGTTTGGCAGCAATTTCGGTACCGCGTTTAAACAACGCTTTGGTATAGGCCTCCAGTTGGGCATAATCTTCGGCAGATACAATACCCTTGGCCAGTATATCCGCTTTTGAAATATCTTCATCATGCCCTACCGATGCTTTGGTAGTAGGTGTAATTATTGGCTCGGGCAGGATATCGTTTTCCTTTAACCCTTCAGGCAGCGCTTCACCGCAAACCTGCCTGCGGCCTGCCGCGTATTCACGGGCAGCATGGCCAGCCAAATATCCCCGTATCACCATCTCCACTTTAAAAGGCTCACAAATGCGGCCGATGGTAACACTTGGGTCGGGCACAGATATCACCCAATTGGGTACAATATCGCTGGTAGCCTTCAAAAAACGGGCCGCTATTTGGTTAAGCACCTGCCCCTTGTAAGGGATAGCCTCGGGTAATACCACATCAAAGGCCGAGATCCTGTCGGATACTACCATGGCCAGGTACTTATTATCTATCGTATATACATCACGTACCTTTCCCTTATAAAAGCCAGTTTGGCCCGGAAAGTTAAAATGTGTTTCTTTTATTGCATTCATAATTTTAGTATCAAGTAGTAAGTATCAAGTAGCAAGTATTTTGCCCGATTTAAAAGACAGAACAAGTATCAAATATGCAATGCATCTTGATACTTGATACTAACTACTTGATACTACCTTCTTACTGTATATCCCCGTAAGCTGCCAAAATTTTGCGTACCAGTTTATGGCGTACAACGTCTTCGCCGCTTAAGTATACTATTTCTATTCCTTTTATATCTGTTAATATGCGCAGGGCGGTGTGCAGGCCCGATTGCTGCTTTTTGGGCAAATCTATCTGCGTTACGTCACCGGTAACAATAAATTTGGCCGATGGCCCCATACGCGTCAGGAACATCTTTAATTGCATATCGGTAGCATTCTGCGCCTCGTCCAATATCACAAAGCAATTATCCAGCGTACGGCCACGCATAAATGCCAATGGTGCAATCTCGATGGTACGGTTTTCCAGGTAAAATTTCAATTTCTCTGCCGGGATCATGTCATCAAGCGCATCATACAACGGCCTCAGGTATGGGTCGATTTTTTCTTTTAAATCGCCAGGTAAAAAGCCAAGGTTCTCTCCTGCTTCAACAGCCGGGCGGGTTAAAATAATGCGTTTAATTTCTTTGTTCTTTAAAGCACGTACGGCCAATGCAACCGCGGTGTAGGTTTTCCCGGTACCTGCAGGGCCAATAGCAAACAAAATGTCGCTTTGGTTTATGCTGTCAACCATTTTGCGCTGGTTAGCGGTGCGGGCTTTCACCATTACCCCATTCGGACCGAAAACGATAACTTCGCCACTGGCAAATTTATCAGTTACAGGTTCCGACGAAGAATTTGAAGATACCTTTGATCCTAAAATACGTTCAAGATCGGTAATGTTCAGGTTCTCGAATTTCTCGACGTGACTAAGCAGGTGCGAGAATTTTTCCTGGAAAACATTGAGTTCGTGATCATCACCCAAAACTTTTACTTCGCTGCCCCGTGCAACAATTTTAAGCTTGGGATATTGTTTCTTAATGATCTCAAAATGATCATTATTTGGCCCCCACAATACGGCTGGATTTACGTTTTCAATTGATAGCTTAAGTTCGTTCAATACTAATTGATTTTTTAGTTACGGATTTTTATGAATTAAAAATTGAATATTTGTAGCTTCAAATGCTATTACAAGATTAGCAATAAATATTTATAAAATTAATGGCAATAATAACATTAACTACTGATTTGGGCGATAAGGACATTTACCAGGCTGCGCTTAAGGGTAGCATCTACAAATTGTTGCCCACAGTTAATATAGTTGATATTACCAACAGCGTGGCCGCCTTTAATGTGCAGCAGGCCGCTTTTATATTAAAGAACAGTTTTTATTACTTCCCCGAAGATACAGTACACCTTATAGGCATTGATACTGTTTACAGCGATCATACCAAATACCTGGCGGTAAGGTACAAAAAACATTATTTTGTGGGTGCCGATAACGGAATTTTTTCATTGATGTTTGATACCGACCCGGAAGAAATTGTGGAAATAAACATTATGCAGGATTTAAAGTTCCTGCATTTTCCGCTGGCAGATATCTTTGTTAAAGCTGCCTGCCACCTGGCCAAAGGCGGCAAACTGAGCGAAATTGGACTGCCGGTGCATGACATTGAAAACAAAATGAACCTACAGCCTGTTATCGAAAAAAACCTGATCAAAGGTGTGGTGATTTATATCGATTCGTTTCAAAATGTGATAACCAACATTACCAAGGAATTTTTTAACAGCGTGCAGCAGGGCCGTAAATTTGTACTTAATTTTAAACGCAACGAAACTATCAATCATTTAAGCTGGCACTATAACGAGGTGCCCATTGGCGAAAAACTTTGCCTGTTTGGCATCAGCGACCACCTGGAGATTGCCATTAATAAAGGTAACGCCAGTGGCTTATTAGGTTTAAACCTTAACGATAAGGTGATTATCGAATTTCAGTAAATTTAACCTATGAAAAAACTGTTACTATTTGGATTGCTCTGTTTTTTTGCCCTGGGTGATGTGTTGGCCCAATCGCAGGCTAACTCCGATTCTGTAGCCTATCAGCTTCAGCGAAAAAAAATTAACACGATGCTGGCAGCGCGTAAAGCCAAATTTGGCCAGTACGATCAAAGTTTAAGCCAACATACCGGCATTTTTGGTTTGCAAACAAAAAATGATATCCGCAGATCAAACAGTATCCTGATGGACATAGCCCGCACTGACGATGCCATTTTTAAAGAACTGAAAATACTATTTGAATACAGCGCATTCCAACAAAGGCAAATTCAAAGTCACAGCAAAGAGGCCGAGACAATAAACCATAATTTCCTGCTTACTATAAGCAAGTTAAGGCAACAGAACGCGCTGCTAAAAGCCGAGGTTGCTAAAAACAAAGAGCAAACAAACAGTTCAAGGCCCATTTATATTACGGTAATTGTGCTCATGCTTGCGTCAATTTTGTATTTGCTTTACCAAAAAAACAAACGGAAGGTGTAATTTCGCGCCGGTAACTACTTAAAACTATAAATGGCACGAGGAAGACTGAACAGTGGCGCTAAAGCAGAAGCCGAACTACCCAAAGCAAAAATCAACAGGCAGAGCATCCAAAATATTCGTAAACTGCTCACTTATATTAAACCATACCGGGGGAAATTTATAGCGGGAATATTGTTCCTATTCATCTCCAGTCTGGTAGGCCTTGCTTTCCCGGCAATACTGGGAGCTTTAATAGATGCGGCGCAAGGTAAATATAAATACCCCTACTTACCACATAGTTTAAACGCCATAGCGATAGCCGGATTCATTATACTGTTCGGCCAGGCGTTCATATCATTTTTTAGGGTGGTGTGGTTTGTGCAGGTTGCAGAGCGTTCCTTGGCCGATATACGCAGGGATACTTATTTTAAGCTGATAACGCTGCCTATGAATTTTTTTGCCAACCGGCGCGTTGGTGAATTAAATAGCCGCATTTCTGCCGATCTTTCGCAAATTCAGGATACGTTGACAACCACTATCGCCGAGATTATCAGGCAATTGGTAATTATGGTGGGGAGCGTTATTTTATTAGCTATAGTATCTATCAAGTTAACACTTGCCTTATTGGCAATACTGCCTTTTCTTGTGACTTTTGCCGTTTTTTTTGGCAAGTTCATTCGCAAACTTTCACGCCAGGCGCAGGATAAGTTAGCGGAGTCAAATACAATTGTTGAAGAAACTTTGCAGGGGATAGCTAATGTTAAAGCATTTGTAAATGAGGCTTACGAAGCTACCCGGTATGATAAAATTTTACGTAACGTAGTTGATATCGCCGTTAAAGGGGCCAAATTTCGCGGCATTTTTGCGTCATTCATCGTGTTTTGCTTATTCGGGACTTTTGTCGGAGTAATTTGGTATGGGTCGGTATTGGTTAGCCATGGCGAGATCCTTGTGGGCGATTTAACTACGTTTATCATGTATTCCATATTTGTGGGCGCCGCCATGGGCAGTTTCCCCGACTTGTATGCCAACCTGCAAAAAGCAGTTGGCGCAAGCGAGCGTGTGTTAGAGATATTGGCCGAAAAAGGCGAAGACATTTCGATGGTAGAAAGCAATAACAAAATAGACCAACCTATTAAAGGCGACTTGTCATTTGATAATGTGGTATTTGCCTACCCATCCCGGTCTGAGCTAACTATCCTGAAAGGCATTTCCTTTGATGCTGCAGCCGGGCAAAAAGTGGCCATTGTTGGGCCAAGCGGCTCGGGTAAATCTACAATGGCATCGTTAATACTGCAATTTTATCACCCTCAAAGTGGTACTATTTTATTTGATGGCCGCTCGGCTGACGAATACTCAATAACCGATATCCGTAACCAGGTGGCCATAGTACCGCAGGATGTGTTGCTTTTCGGCGGATCGATATTAGAGAATATTGCTTATGGCCGCTTGAATGCATCAAAAGAAGATATTATACAAGCAGCCAAACGGGCAAACGCGCACCAGTTTATACTATCGTTCCCCGAGGGGTATGAAACCATTGTTGGCGAGCGTGGGGTAAAACTTTCAGGCGGGCAGCGCCAGCGCATTGCCATAGCAAGGGCATTGCTTAAAAATCCATCCATTTTGATATTGGATGAGGCAACCTCATCCTTAGATTCTGAATCGGAACGCCTGGTACAGGAAGCTTTGGAAGAGTTAATGAAAGATCGTACGTCTATCATTATCGCCCACCGTTTATCAACTATTCGTGAAGCTGATAAGATCATCGTTCTGGAAAAAGGCGAGATTATCGAAAGTGGCAGTCACCAGGAACTCATTGGCAACGAACAAGGGCTGTATCGTTATTTAAGCCAGCTACAGTTTGAAACACAAACCAGTTAATCCATCGTCGATAGTCCATAAACCATTGACCGTAGCGATTATTTTAATATATTACCACTGCAAAAGATTTGCAGAGACTATGGTCTATCGTCCATGGTCCATCGACCAATAAAAATGAAATTAACCATACACGGGGCGGCCCGACAGGTAACCGGCAGCATGCATTTGCTGCAGGTAGGCCAATACAAAATATTAGTGGATTGCGGGTTAGATTATGAGAAGGACCGCAGCATACAATCAAATGAAAACTTTCCTTTCCGGCCGGAAGAGATCGACGTGGTAATACTTACCCATGCGCACATCGATCACTCCGGTAATTTACCTACATTGGTAAGGCTTGGCTTTAACGGCCAGATATTATGTACTCCCCCTACCGCCGATTTGACCGAACTATTATTGCTTGATTCTGTAAGCATCTTCATGAATAAGGCAGGCAAGGGTAACCGCAAACGCGGTAAAGGCAAATTCAATTCGGGCGGTGGCCCACAGCCACTTTATCTGCAAAAGCACGTGATGGATACGGTGGAACGTTTTGTTACCATTGGCTTTAATCGCCCGTTCAGGATTAACGGCGATATCGAGCTTACTTTTATTCCGGTTGGCCACCTGTTGGGTGCAGCATCTGCTGTTTTAAAAGTAACCGAAAACGGCGAAGAAAAATCTATTGCCTTTACCGGCGATATCGGCCGGAAAAATTACCCCGTATTAAATGATCCTCAGCAATTGCCAGCTGTTGACTTCCTGGTATCAGAATCAACGTATGGCGGCCGTTATCACACCAAAGGAAAATCGGTAGAGGAAACCCTTGTAGAAGTTATTGAAAAGGCATGTATTAAAGAACAAGGCCGTTTAATTATCCCGGCTTTCAGCATAGGACGTACGCAGTCATTGGTATATTCGTTAAACAAGATTTTTACCGAAGGACTATTACCAGCCGTAAAAGTATTTGTAGATAGCCCGATGGCAACCATGGCAACCGGTATTTTCCGTAAATATCATAGCCTGGTAAACCAGGAAGCTCAGGATTTTTATAAAGATAAAGGTGATGAGTTTGAATTTGATAACCTTACTTATGTAGAAACCCTGAAAGATAGCCGCCAGATTTCTAATTACTGGGAACCCTGTATCATCATTTCTTCAGCAGGAATGCTTGAGGGCGGCCGCATCCAGGACCATTTATTTTACAATATTCAAAATTACTACTGCACCATCCTGTTCATTGGCTATTGCGCCAAAGGAACCCTGGGGCACCGTTTATTGCGGGGTGATCCTATCGTTCACATTAAAGACCGCGAATTAGCCGTTTATGCCACTATCAAACAAACCGATGTACTAAGTGCCCACGGCGACCACCAGGATCTTTTAGATAATGTAAAACAGCAGGATAAATCAAAACTGAAGAACGTATTCCTGGTTCATGGCGAAGGAGAAAGCATGAAGCTGTTGGCTGCTTCCCTGGAAGATGAAGGATATATAGTTACTGTACCTGAGAAGGACGTAACCTACATACTTTAGGGTGTTTTGTTATCTTTTCAGATATGTATAAATGGCATTGTTAGCATAGGGTAACACGACAAACTATGCAAACCGCCATATATTTTTATCGGATTTGCTATATGTTAAAAAATCAGCATCAACAGTCAGTTATTTAAAAAACAAGCCGGTACGATATCTCCGAATGTTGTCGGGCGACTTATATGGCCCATTTGCGTTTGGAGACTTGCTTCGGCGTGATATACGGCTTTTTACAACAATTCTGTAGCCAAGTTTGCCAGTTCGCTCCGTTCGCCTTTTTGCAACGTGATGTGCGCGTAAAGCGGGTGCCCTTTGGCCTTATCAATCAGGTATGATAAGCCGTTACTCTCGGCATCAAGGTAAGGTGTATCAATCTGGTAAATATCGCCTGTAAATACAAACTTACTGTTCTCGCCTGCGCGCGATATGATTGTTTTCACCTCGTGCGGGGTAAGGTTTTGAGCTTCGTCTACGATAAAGAATATCTTACTCAACGTTCGGCCACGGATAAAGGCCAGCGGGGCTATAGATATTTTATCATTACTCACGAGTTCATCAATTTTAGCCTGCATTTTATCATCATCGGCAAACTGATCTTTTATAAATTTTAGGTTATCCCAAATGGGGGCCATATACGGATCAATCTTGGATTTGATGTCGCCAGGTAAAAAGCCAATATCCTTATTACTGAGCGGTACTATAGGGCGGGTAACAAAAATCTGGCGGTAATATTTACGCTGCTCCAATGCGCTGGCCAGTGCCAGCAAAGTTTTACCTGTGCCTGCATTGCCTTGTATAGTTACCAACTTAATATCCGGATGCAGCAAGGCATGAATGGCGAAAGCCTGCTCAATGTTGCGGGGGAAAATATTAAATACAGGTTGCTCTGTAACTTTTTCCAGTTGGTGGGTTTGCGCGTTATAGAACCCCGATACATCGCTCTTTTTGCTCTTTAGTATGTAAAAATGATTATTGGTGTATTGTGGTACACTCAAGCTTTCGGCAGACAAATTTTCCTGCTTATTGAACTGAGAAATAATTTTTTCGGTAACCTTATCTACATCGGTTTTACCTGTGTATAGCTCGGCCAGGTTTTTAATTTTACCGGTTTCGTAGTCCTCGGCATGCAAGTTAAGCGACTTGGCTTTAAGCCGCAGGCAGATATCTTTTGATACCAGCACCACTTTTTTTGCCGGGTATTCTTCCTGAAGGCCTAAGGCAACGTTTAATATGCGGTGGTCTATTTTGTCCGACCCAAAAACTTCTTCGGCATCGGTAGCTGTGGTTTTCACATCCATAGCCACTTTAAAACTACCTTTACTTTTCCCGTTCAAGGGAATCCACTCATTTACCAGGTTGTTTTTTGACAGATCGTCCATCAGCCGGATGAAACTTCTGGCTTCGAAGTTCCGGGTATCGTTGCCGTTTTTTTTATTGTCCAGTTCTTCCAGTACCTGGATGGGTATGGCTACATCATGCTCCTGGAAGTTTTGAAAGGCGTTGTGATCATAAAGGATCACAGAGGTATCTAAAACGAAAATTTTCTTTTGGTTACGCTGGCCGTCCTTATTCATATCCTACTAAATTAGGTTTTTTAACGTTTGTTCAAAATGAAAAAGCACTCTGAAAATAAAAAAACCTTATAAAAGCGAAAACGGGAGCCTCCTCTTTCGATTTGAACTCCCGTTTCCAAACCCCTGTTCAACCGTAGCTTCCCAGCGGCATCAAGTTTTGTGTATCTATGACCGATATGCCTTCATATAAAGTTTTTGCAAACCATCTACTACCGCGATATCACCAGTTCTGTTTTGGATCTCCGTAGAGTTCCGCATCGTTCCTGGTACCTTATTTAGTCACAATCTTTCTTCGAACAAACTTTCGTAAGTTCAATTCTTTCATATGACTCAGTGAACTTCTTTTGATCTTTAGTTCCTCCGAAGATTCACCCGATTCAACTTCTGTTTTCCTGAAAGGTTGTCAAAGTACGTCGTTCTTGATGATTACAATATACGGACTAAAAAGCACCTTTGTCAAGTAAAAAATAAATTTGTTATAGACACGTTATTAACAACGCTTGTTAATAAAAAATAACTTATAAAGTTCTGATTAATAATACCTTAATTAATTAAAAGCAATCAATAATTTAGGTTACCAACATAAAACTTATTAACAAAGTATCAAAAAAAGTCACTTTAACATAATTGTAAAAAGCGTAAAATCACCAAAACGCTAAATTTTTTCAGTTAAATGCCGCCAATATCTTTTGGGAATATGTCTTAAATGTAGCCTGGTATTCTTCCTGGCTACAATATTTACACTGGTAAAGTAGCTTTTCCAAAGTTGCTGATATATTTTTTCGTCTTCGGTAAAAGCACTTATAACATCTGCAGGTTTGTTAACTTCCGAAAAATCCAGCGTGATATACTGTGTATCGTGTAAATCATAATGAATGCCGTACCGGCGTTTAATATCGTAAATGATCCATTTTTGGTCGGTATACCGGTTTTTAAAATGCCTGATAATTAAGGGAAGTACGTTAAAATCAGGCTCAATGGCGGCATAGTAAGTTTCATCTTTTAGTTTCTGGAAACGGATAAAAGCTTCCATCCTATGTTTTTCGCGCCTCACCATCTTCAAAATCTCCGATAGGCGCATCACGTATTTATTGCCGTAATCTTCTTCAACATTTACGTCTGTATCAAAAACATACCTGATAAACCCAACAATGGCGCTCTCTTCATTTTCCATTTCGGCCATATGAGCAATGTACAGGCGTTGAATCCCCGCAGCCGAGAGTTTTTTTCTTAAGCCCTTCAACACCCTGTTGGCGCGATGCTCGTCAGTTATTACCTGTAACACTTCTTCAAACATGGCACTGGTGCGCCACTCTCCTTTTATAAGCTTTACGTGAAACAATTTGCGGTCGTATATTTCAAATACGGCGGTAAGCAAACCTTCAAATGTTCCATCGTAAACAAGAGTGTACATCGTCAAAACAGGTTAAGTTGGGTTTGCGTATTTTTATTGTATTTGCTTTGCGATTCGGCCAGGATAAATTGTTTGATGTTGTTACCCGTTAAATCACGGCGTTCAAACTCATTGCTTTTACAAACAATAAAGTAGCGGGCCCGGTTAAGGGCCACCCCTATCTTTTTCAATTGTTCCCAGCTCAACTTGGCAAACTTGCGCGCGCTAACTATTTTCTGCGCCGATAGCAACCCGATGCCCGGCACACGTAAAATCATTTGCACATCGGCTTTATTGATGTCGACAGGAAAAGCCTGCATATTACGGATAGCCCAACTCAATTTAGGGTCGATATCCAGATCGAGCAAGGGATTTTGATTGTTTACTATTTCATTAACATGAAAACCGTAAAAACGCATTAGCCAATCCGCCTGGTAAAGCCGGTTCTCACGCACCAGTGGCACCGATGTATTCAGGTCTGGTAAACGCTTATCGGCCAACACAGGCACATAACCCGAATAATAAACACGCTTTAGGTTGAAACTTTTATAAAAATAACTGGCCGATTGTAACACCTGCTGATCACTTTCGGGAGTAGCGCCGATAATTACCTGGGTACTTTGACCGGCAGGCGCAAACAGCGGCGCTCTTTTAAAAAGTTTCTTTTCTTCAGTCCGCAGGATGATCTCGTTTTTCAGGAAATTCATTGGGTTTATCATATCCTGCCGGTTCTTTTCCGGAGCCAACAATTTCAATCCGGCTTCGGTAGGCATTTCCAGGTTTACACTCAACCTATCGGCATACAAACCAGCCTCGCGCATCAACTCGTCACTTGCGCCGGGGATGGATTTTAGATGTATGTACCCGTTAAAGTTATTTTCGATGCGAAGCTTTTTAGCTACCCTTACCAAGCGCTCCATGGTATAATCGGCATCTTTAAAAATACCCGAACTTAAAAACAGGCCCTCGATATAATTTCGCCGATAAAAATTAATGGTAAGGTCAACAACTTCCTGAACCGTAAATGCTGCCCGTTTGATATCGTTGTTTTTGCGTGACACGCAATACGCGCAGTCAAAAATGCAGTGATTGGTAAGCAGTATTTTAAGTAACGATACACATCGCCCATCCTCTGTATAACTATGGCAAATACCGTTGCTGGCATTGCCGAGGCCTTTATTATCATTTTTACGCTTGCTACCGCTCGAGGCGCATGACACATCATATTTAGCGGCATCAGCCAAAATATTCAACTTCTCTGTTATCCTTTCTGCATTCATATCAATTCAAAAATACTAATAATTTTAGCAAACATTAAGTTGATTTGGAATTTATTTTAAGAACCGGAATTAAGCTGATTATTTAGATTTTACTTTCAAGTTTTTTAAAAAAGCCGAAAAAATCAATAAATCTGTTAAATCCCGGTCCAGACTAATCTCAATTTCTCCAACCATAACAACCTGTTCTTCGTTGGTTTTAAAAAGAGTTTTGAATCATGGAAAAAGTATAAACAGCTGTAGTAACAGCAAAAGGCGGCCGGGACGGCCATATAAAATCTGAAGACGGCGTAATTGATATGGAGCTAAAAGCTCCTGCGGCTATGGGAGGCGAAGATGGTTATCCTAACCCCGAATTATTGTTTGCAGGTGCATGGGGCGCTTGTTACCTGGGCGCACTTGGTTCGGTAGGTATCAGGGATGGCGTAAATGTTACCCAAGCTACAGTTGATGTGCACATTACTTTTAATAAGGAAGGTGCTTCATCATATGCTTTATCTGCCGAGCTTCATGTACATATCCCTGGCGTTGATTGGGATGTGGCCCAAAAACTGGCTGATGCTGCACATAAGGGTTGTCCGTATTCAAAAGCAACAAGAGGTAATATTGAAGTAAAGGTGATAGCCGATTGATTTGGCAGGCATTTTTAAAGTAAAAAGCGGATGGGCTTGCCCTCATCCGCTTTTTGCTTATTATACTAAAATTCGTTCCTTATTTACCGGCAAGCAATCCATCAAGCGTAACCGATACATAATATAAGCCACCGATAGTTGGGCCGCCGGCATACTGATAATAACGTTTGTTAAAAATATCGGTTGCACCAACTTTAAAGGTAGCGTAGTAAGCGGGAACGCGATAAGTAACCTGGGCATCAAATGTGCCAATTGCAGGCACCTTGCCTGTTACCAACGGGCTTTCCCACAGGAACGACTCCTGCCATTTGTAAACGATGTTAAAGCCTACATTTTTGGCTACTTCGCGGTTACCGAACGATAGGTTGCCCGACCATTCAGGGGTATTGAAACCGGTCACAAAAATATCTGATGTGGTTTGGGCTTTTAGTTTATTGAAACTTACGTTACCAGATACGGTATATCTTTTATAAAAGTTATAACTAATACCTGCCGATGAACCATAGTTATGGTAAATGTTTTTAGCATTGGTATAAACGCGATACCTGCTTTGCCCCTGGCTTGCAGCGTTGCTGGACGTGCCTGTTGTTGGGTCGCGGTTAATATCAAGCATGGCTAATACAGCAGCGTCTGTGCCTACGGTTGTACCATTTGGTACAAATACCTGTACCTGTCCTAAAAAGCCGTTGTAACGGTTAGTGTAGGCGTCGATATCAATAAACACTTTATTATCTAATACAATTCCTTTGTAACCTACTTCATATGAAGTGATCTGTTCCGGACGCGCGGGTGGCAAATCGGCAACTTTCAACAGGTTCCTGTTGGCCAGCGCAACCTGGTCGGTACCGCCGGCCGCGTTAACAACTGAGTTAAAATTTGCTACCGAAGTTTGAGTATAGCTATTGCCCAAATAACCCAAACCATCGTTAATGAACGGCAAACTGCCTACACGTTTAACACGTCCGTTGTTTACATACGACAGGGCCTCGAATAATGAAGGAAAGCGGTAACCATTCTGGAACGTGAACCTGAAATTATGGTTCTCATTCAAAGTATAAACAGCCGCTAAACGAGGCGTAAATTTAGGATCAAAATAAGGGTTATAATCCCATCTAACCGATCCAAATAGCTTCAATTTTTCGTCGAAGAACGTTTTAGTCACCTGGGTAAACGCGCCATACTTTTTGTAGATCACATCTTTACCAAAGCTGCCATCAGCCAAAGGCGTGTTCCTATCGGCAATCGGGCGACTAAAATCGACAAAGTTGTTACCATCCGGGGTAATGGCATATACCCGCACATCACCACCAACCAACAGGTCAACTACCTTAACCCGGCTTGTTAAATCCCATTGCGCTTCGGCATTGTACATATGGCTTTTTTGCACCAGTGCCGCGCCACCGGTTACCGGTGCGTTTGGTATCAGGCTCGATTTAATATCCCAGTTGTTGATGCCTATGATGGTTTTTCTCAAAGCATCAAATTCCGGCGTACCCGGTTCTACCCTGCCTTTATCTGCGGCAGCTCTTGCGGCTTGCTCGGCAGCGGCCAGGTTTGCAGATGTTAAGCCTCCATTTGCAGAACCGTAGGCGTTTAACGCGTTTTTAAAAGTGGTGCCCCAGGCCGAGTTACTGGCATGGTTCAAATCCAGGTTATCTGCCAGCGGTTTTACATTGAATGAGTTACCGGTATTTTCTATCGATTCGTAAGCGCGAACCAGAAATTCTTTTCCTTTTAGCTCGACTTTATGGTTTTGCACCGTTGCGCCCTGCAGCGATATTTTATTGCCTCGTTGAAATACACCGTCGAGCCTGCCGTAACGGTAAGTGTAAGACAGTATAGTATTAGGCGTTAATTTATAAGATAATGTACCATCCAGTTTCAGGTTGGTAACTTTCGGATCAACCAAATCAACCTCGTTGTATCCTGTACGGGCAACTGTAAGATTTGGCATTGCTTTACCATCAACTGTAAGGCCTTTTATTGACACGGTATTGCTACCGGCAAGGGCATCATCTCCATATTTGTTCCAGCCATCATAAGCAGCATTGCTGGTGCCCGTTAAGGCCGGGAAACCGGGGTTGGCGGTTTTTAAATAGTACGGGTTTTGATCGTTACGGGTATCAGACTGCCAGTCTTTACCCTGCATGTAGCTAAAGTTTACTTTAAAAGCGAACTTATTGTTAAATGCTTTGGCATAACGTACAGCGGTTTCATTAAGGGCGCTTGCACCTAACCTGTCATTGCCCACATGGTTTAAACCCTCGCGGTGATAAACACTTAAGCCCTGGTATCTAAAAGGATCTTTAGTTATTAAGTTTGATAAACCGTTGATGGCGTTTGTGCCATATAGCGCTGCTGCTGCACCAGGCGTAATTTCTATACTGGCAATATCCAGTTCGGTTGGGCCAATGGCATTACCCAGCGGAACACCTAAGGTAGCCGATTGCATATCAACACCATCAACCAGCTGCATAAACCTGAAGTTGTTCGGGCTGTTAAAACCGCGTGTGTTAGGCACTTTAAGTGTTATACTGGTGGTTGTCATCTGCACGCCCTTAACGTTTTCCAAAGCATCGTAAAAGCTTGGGCCGGGCGACTGTTTAAGCGCGTTAATACTCAGCTTTTCGATAGCAACCGGCGAACGTAAAAGCTTTTCTTCTTTGCGGGATGCGGTTACTACCACCTCATTAATCAATAACGATTGACTGCTTAACTGGATGTTTAGCGCACTGTTGGCGTTTTTAACGAAAAATTCCTGCGGCTGAAAGCCCACAGCTGTAAAAACTAACGTATAGGGTAGTTTAGCGCTGGTGGTTAACGAGAATTTACCGGTACTATCAGATGCAGTGCTGTTGGTTGTACCTTTAATACTAACGGTTGTACCTATTAACGGTTGGCCATGGTCATCTTTTACAACTCCGCTGATGATGTATGAACCATTAAGCTGGGCATGGCTTATCGCCGGGACGAGGAGTACAAAAAGTGCTATAAGTTTAAATGAATTTATAAGTGTTTTCATGAAAAGGATCAGTATAATTTAATGTCTGTTTATTGTTTTATCTGTTGAAATAGCGTAAGGTTGAGGCTATCAACAGCAATACATGACATTTAGCTGCATTTTTAAAGGGGAGATAGTAGTAAAAGAGTATATATTATACATAGTCTATTGAATTAGTCGACAAAAATAAAAATTTTTTCCCCAGTGTCAAGGCTCAATTCATATTTTTCTATAATATCTACTGTTTTAGTGGATATATTTTCAAATAATCTCGCCCTCTTCCCTCCCAATTTTGTAATATTGGCGGCTCAACCCGTACTAATTTATAATGTCTTTCAATTACCAGCGTATCATCATCAAAATCGGTTCCAATGTTTTTACCCAGGAAAACGGCTTGCCCGACCTGCAACGTATCGAACATCTGGTTGGCCAGATAGCCGCTATCAAAAAACAAGGAAAAGAAGTGATCCTGGTATCATCAGGCGCTGTCGCTTCCGGCCGGAGTTTGATCACCATATCCGAAAAATATGATGCTATTGCCGCAAGGCAGCTTTTAGCCTCTATAGGGCAGGTAAAATTAATCAATACTTATTCGCAGCTGTTTGAACAATTTGATATCCTTTGCTCGCAGGTATTGGTTACCAAAGAGGATTTCAGGGACAGGATGCATTATTTGAATATGAAAAACTGCCTCGACCTGCTGCTACAGCACCAGGTTGTACCGGTGGTTAACGAAAATGATGTGGTATCGGTAACCGAACTGATGTTTACGGATAATGATGAACTGGCCGGATTAATTGCATCTATGCTGAACGCGCAGGCGTTAATTGTGCTAACCAATGTTGATGGCATATATAACGGTGACCCTAAAGCGCCGGGCTCGGCCGTCATTGAAGAGGTGGCCGGTTCGGTAGTTGATTTTGCAGCCTTTGTTTCTTCAGGAAAATCGCAGTTTGGCCGCGGGGGAATGATCACCAAATCAACCATGTCGCAAAAAACGGCACAGTTGGGTATCGCAGTGCACATTGCCAATGGCAAACGCGACAATATATTAACGGATGTATTGGAGAATAAAGTGATCCATACCCGGTTTATTCCTAATAAAACAGCGTCAGGCAAAAAGAAATGGATAGCCCATTCCGAAAAGTCGGCCACAGGTGCAGTGTTGGTTAATGCAGGTGCCAAAGCCGCGTTGATATCCAGCAAGGCCACAAGTTTGCTGCCCGTTGGAATTGCAGCAGTAATAACCGACTTTAAAAAGGGCGATATTATTAAGCTAATGGATGAAAACCAAAAGCTGATAGGCCTTGGAATCGCCGAATACGGATCGGACAAAGCCAAAGAACGCATCGGGCAAAAAAACCAAAAGCCTTTGGTGCATTATGATTATCTTTATTTACAAGGTTAACAATGAGTTACAATATATATTTCGAGAACGCACGGGTTGCAGGCCGCAAACCTACCCTCGCCCCTGCCCTTATTAACCAGGTTTTATTGGACGTGGCCGCCGAAGCAATTGCCCAAACCAACCTGATATTAGCCGAAAACCAAAAAGATCTTGATTTGATGGATCCGAAAGATCCTAAATATGACAGGTTGAAACTCACGGCAGCCCGTATTGAAGCTATTGCTGCCGATATGATCAGTGTTGCAAAATTGGATAGCCCATTAGGCAAGCAGCTTTCAGAAGCGCAGATGCCCAATGGCCTGTCTATTTCCAAAGTGCGCGTACCATTAGGTGTTGTTGGTGTAATTTATGAAGCCAGGCCCAATGTTACTTTTGATGTATTCGCCCTCTGCTTTAAAACTGGCAACATCAGTATTTTAAAAGGCGGCAGTGATGCCGACTACTCTAACCGTGCCATTATCGGCATAATTCATAACGTGTTAAATAAGCACCACATAGATACCAATATGGTTACCCTGTTACCTGCAGAACGAGAGGCTACGGCGGCTTTACTAAATGCCATTGGATATGTTGATGTATTGATACCACGCGGCAGCCAGTCGCTTATTGATTTTGTGCGGGATAATAGTAAAGTACCTGTTATTGAAACCGGTGCAGGTATTGTACATACTTATTTTGATTTAACAGGCAACCTTGAAAAAGGTGCGGAGATTATTGCCAACGCCAAAACCCGCAGGGTGAGTGTATGTAACGCCCTTGATTGCCTGATTATTCATGCCGAAAGATTAAGTGACTTGCCCCGGTTAAGTCATGTACTCAGTGAGAAAGGAGTTGAGTTATTTGCTGATGAAAGGGCTTACGAAGCATTAAAAGCCAGTTATCCTGACGCTTTATTACATAAAGCGCAGCCTGAGCATTTTGGCACCGAATTTTTATCGATGAAGATGGCTATCAAAACGGTTGATAGTTTTGAAGCGGCACTTGAATATATCGCCATTAATAGTTCTAAACACAGCGAGGCTATCATATCTGAGGACGCCGAAAATATTGCCACCTTTTTAAATGATGTTGATGCGGCAGCGGTTTACGCCAATGCATCCACAGCCTTCACAGACGGCGCACAATTTGGCTTAGGCGCCGAGATTGGCATCAGTACCCAAAAACTCCATGCACGGGGGCCTATGGGTCTCGAGGAGCTTACCAGTTACAAATGGATTGTTAAGGGTAACGGGCAAACCAGAAACCCGTAAAAAGATTATTAATAATTGCAGACACCACACTTATACCTTTTACTTAGATCTGAGACCAGAAACTATCCGTCGTTTCACATTTGACAGAATAGTAAGTTCTACAATTCTTGTTTCAAAACCTTAACAGTAACAAGCAATTGGCCCAAATGGCGCATAGTATGCTCCGCAGCATGTACATACAGGCCAATAACAGTTGATGGCACCTGCGCCCGCCCCACACCTCTTTTATCGGTTAAAGTAGATTGATTGGTATTGGCCAATTGTTTCACAGCGCTATCAACCTGCAAATTAAATCGCTTAACTAATGCAGTTGAACCAATGGTTTCAGCGGGCTTACCCTCGGCGGCTAAATAGGTCAATTGGTCTGCGGAGAGCCCCTCGCCTTTTGCATAGGTAAAAAGCCTGTCGAGCACACCTGCCAAATGCTGTAAATGAAAACCAGGCGATGCCAGGCCAGCAACTTTATCCCACAACAATGGGTCCGGGAAATCGACCATCAGCTCATTCAACTCTTCCCTGGCCTGCAATAAAGCATGTGCCACGGGCTGCAGCAACGCCGGGATATCATTTAATGGACCGCGCAACCAAACTTCGGGTAGTTTAACTTTATCAATCATTATTTTTGCAGCATGGCTTTTACTTCATCGTGGTTAAGGGTTTGTGGCAGGTTATAAATTTCCTTTACCCGCTCATGGGTATTATCCGTCCATAGCCAGCTTGTCCATACCATAAACCAGGCCCATTCGGGTTGGGCTGCCAATACCTCTGGTCTGGGCAGTTCGCCGGTTTCGCCAAGCACTATAATTTTACCGTTGGCCAGGCTTAGCAGTTCGTTGTAATCCTTTTGCTCATAGTCAAAGTGATAAACGTCCGCACCCAGGATATCAACATAATCAGCACCAGGGTAATATAGTTTATAATCGTACGCTTCATCTTTTGGTATATCCCGCAAGCCGTTTGCGCCCCATACCCAAATCAGGTTATTTAGCTTATGATAATTGGTGTACCTGTCGTACATCATTTTCCAAAGTTTTTGGATCCCGTTTTTACCTTTTTTATCGCCCCACCAAAACCATACGCCATTCATTTCGTGGTAAGGTCGCCACAAAACCGGCACATGCGAATCTCGTAACTGTTTTAGATAAACCGCTTTTTTATCTATATCGGCAAGCCATCTTTTATTCAAGGGCGTATTTGGTGTAATTAGCTCTGTCCATTCGGCATCGGTTAGCTTGCCCTGTATACTTGTTTTCCAATCGTATGGCGCATCATCGGTTGGCCGGCCCTGGTGCCACATAATGGTAACCAGGTAACCATCATGCCATTTCTTTTGAGCTTCGTATACAAGCTTCTGCCCGAGGTCTTTATCGCCCCACAACATAAAATCAGAACCCCATAATGCAGGATATTTCCCGGTTATGGCGTAAGCACTATCCGAAAACGTATTCAAATCGCTATTGTAATTCTGCTGACCAGACAGGACATGCCTGCCCTTTATTTGATATAAAAAGGATAGTAATTTAACCACTTCGGGCGATGCATTTTTGTTCACCGGCTTAAAACCCTGGGCAGCGGCCACAAATGGCAGAAGAGTTGCTGCTATAATTAATAACTGTCTTTTCATTAAGCGGCCTATTGAGGCGATTAGTCAAATATTCCTGATAAATTGTCTGATTTCAAATTTAATTAAAAACTTGCAGCCTTTGTGGTATGGCTATTGCTATTAATAAGCTATATTTAACAGATTTTTATAGATATGCCTCCCGTCACGAAAAATAAACTCTCAATTTCCCTTATCCTTATTTCGTCATTTGCTTTATTATTAACTTTTCAAAGCTGCAAAGAAAAGCATGACAAAATAGCCAATAATCTTTTCAAAATAACTAAAAACAAAGTCTTCAAAGATTTTGATGACGATGCATATGTCGTTGCGTTTAAAAAAGAACTGGAGAATGAAAAATTAAAACTATCCAACGAACCTGTGGTCGAAGCTTTTTACAAAGCAAATAATTACCTGCCGGTATTTGTAATGAACCACCTTGCCAACGGCGACCTGGATGCCATACCTGATTTTTACGACAAAGCAACTGACCATGGCATCGATCCAAAACTATTTAGCACCACGGAACTAAAAGCTATGATTGCTAAGTTTCATGATGTAAACAGCATCAAAACTACAGATGAAGCTTATGGTGATCTGGCAAAATTGGAATTGCTGGCAACCAGTTCATTAACAAAATATGCCAGTGCCATGCAGTTTGGCTTACTTAATCCAAAAAAAATCTATTCGAGGTATTTTACCGTCACCAAACGGCCAGACAGTACATCGATGAAAGCTGTGCTTATGGCCACAGATACAAGGGCGTACCTGGATAGCATCCAACCTAAAGACCCACAGTATATTGCCTTGCAAAATGCATACCTGCACGGTGATACGTTTGATGGCTTATCAAAAGAAGAAGCCCAACGGTATCTGTTGGTTAATATGGAACGTTTGCGCTGGCGAAACAAGCCTTATGAGCCCAAATATGTATATGTAAATATCCCGGATTACAGGCTTGATGTTTTTGAAAATGGCAAATCTGTATTAAATATGAAAGTTTGTGTTGGCCAGGGCCGAAATATGGATGCGCAAAACAGCCTGATTAAATATGATGATACCTGTGCAATTGATAAACCATTCGCGCGTGAAACGCCGCAGTTGAGTAGCTTAATTCATAGCGTTGATGTAAACCCCGTATGGAACATACCACGAAGCATAGCCACCAAAGAAATTATAATAGAGGCCGCCAAAGACAGGTATTACCTATCCAACAAAAATATTGATGTTTACAAAGACGGAAACCTGATTGATAATCCCGAAGATGTTGACTGGAGTACTGTTACCAAAGACAACCTGGACTATGATTTTAAACAGCGGCCCGGGGAGGATAACTCTTTAGGCAAGATAAAATTCCTGTTTAAAAACAAAAGCAGTGTTTACCTGCATGATACCCCGGCAAAATCTGCATTCGGAAAAGCCATGCGGGCCGTGAGCCATGGTTGTGTGCGCCTTGGAGATCCACAGGCGCTGGCAAAAAACCTTTTTGGAGAGGGCGAAGAATTTGATACCATTGCAAAAGACATGGCTTCTGACAATCCAGACCCTACCAGCATAGCGCTGCCTAAAAAAACACCTATTTATATCACATACGTTACCTGTTGGGCTGACGAAACTGGCACATTACAATTTAGGCAAGATGTATATGGACTGGACATTGTGCTATATGCTCACCTGAAAAAATTTCTGAGCAAATAAAAAAAATGCCCGGCTTGGTTAGGCCGGGCATTCAGATTTATAATTGGATAGGCTATATTTTATAGCTTTGCTATATCAAAAGATGTAGAATCGGCCGCTACCTGGTTTAAAAGTGCCGTTTCATCAAGATATTTTGAAGTGTAGGTATCATCATTACCATTGATAAAAAGTACCGATTTACCCTGGATGTTGTCGATCACAAAATTAACGACATTGGGTGCTACAGCCGGGCAGCCGAAACTACGGCCTAAACGTCCCTGCTGATCAATGGCACTTTGGCCTACGTATTTTGCTGCATGAACAACAATATCACGAAAACGGGCACTGGCATTAAAACCAGAATCCAATCCATCCAAATGCAACGACCGGCCATGTTTGCCTATGTAAACATTATCGGTAAGATAAAAACCTAAACTGCTTTGGTGCGAATCGTTACGATCAGAAAAGTGCTCGGCCATTTCCATTCCGCTTCCAGATCCGTGGGCCACCCAGGTATTTAACAACAGTTGCTTACTAAATAAATTGACAATCCACATGCGTTTTTCGCGACTTGATTTACTGAAATCGACTATGGTTAACACCGCGCTGTTTTCTGGTATTTTATGTGATAATTTCAGGTTGGTATAACCGGTAAAGGCTTTTTCAAATACATCAAAAGCCAACCCCGATCCTTGCAACCCTGTAGCCACATAAAGGCTATTGACGTACTGATTAAATAATTCCTTGGCAGCAAGACCAGAATTTACCCCTCCGTTTGATTTGTTAGCATTTGGCGATCTCCAGCTAATAACTGTTGCAGAAAATAAAAAAATCGCCAATATTAAGCCCCAAAAACATTTCCTCATACTTGTGTTGAGTTTAATTTTTAATCAATAAGTTAAATTAGTGAAGGCTTAGAATTGATAATTGACCGGCATTAGGAACCGGACAATTACAAATATATAAATTCCAATCTAATTAAAAAATCATTTTTAACATTTTTTTAGTTATAATGAAATTTTATTTCAATAAAGGAAATTAAAATACAGGATTATACGATGTAAATAATGGAAAGGTTTGGATTATTTATTTAACCCATTTAACTTTATTTTCAAGAGGAACGGTTCTTTTTCCTTCGGGGTTTTGATCGGCATAACCTAGGTACAATACGCCCATTACCTGATCCTCTTCACGCAACTGTAAAAATTCTTTAAAACCCGGTTTTAATATTGCACCACCCGTACTCCAGAATGAAGCCATACTTAAGGCTGTAGCGCCAAGCAGGATGTTTTGAATAGCGCTGGAAACTGCAGCCACCTCCTCAAAAGCTGGTATTTTTAGCAGGTTACCCCTCTCCATAATAGCGATAATAACATGGGAAGCTTTATCGCCCTGGCGTTGGAGGTTGGTGTAAACAGTTTCGTTATATTCTTCGGCGTTTACTCCTTGCTTATAAACGTCTGCATGTATTTGGCAAAACTTAGTAGGATCTTCATATACAATAAAGCGCCACGGCTCGGTAAAACCGTGTGTTGGCGCCCAATCAGCAAGTTCAAGCAGGGCAGCAACATGACCATTTGGAGCCTTGTGCCCGTTCATCATATTTGGTTTAACCGAACGACGAGTTTTTATAACGCTGGCAACGGCAGCAAAAGAATTAGAATCCATGGTTTTAAATTTAGTACATAGTATCAGGTAGTTAGTATCAAGTAAATATCATAGCGTCTTTTAAAAAATCTTGATACTTGATACTAACTACTTGATACTTAAAAGATCGGCGGAAATTTGCCTGGGTTTGCTTCACTTACAATGGCATAAACAGCCTCAACAATATCATCAAGAGATGGCTTGCTAAAGTAATCGCCATCTGAACCATACGGCGGGCGGTGCTCTTTCGCAGTTAATGTACGCGGCTGGCTATCCAACGAGTAATAACCTTTTTGGGCTTCAACGATTTGTTGAATAATATAGGCCGATGCTGCGCCCGGAACATCCTCGTCAACAACCAGCAGCTTATTTGTTTTCTTCAACGAAACACCACAAAGGTTCTCTTTATCAAAAGGATATAAAGTTTGCGGGTCGATAACTTCAATGTTAATACCCATTTTTTCCAACTCTTCGGCAGCCTCTAAAACGATACGCAACGTTGAGCCGTATGACACCACGGTAACATCGGCGCCCTCCCGCATAATCTCGGCCTTACCCAGCGGAACGGTAAACTCGCCAACGTTTGCAGGGAGTTTTTCTTTCAGGCGGTAGCCGTTAAGGCTTTCGATAACCAATGCTGGTTCATCACCGCGCAGCAAAGTGTTGTACATACCTGCGGCCTGGGTCATGTTACGTGGCACGCAGATATGAAACCCGCGCATGGAGCCTAATATCATCCCTAATGGTGAGCCCGAATGCCAGATACCTTCCAGGCGGTGCCCGCGGGTGCGTATAATTAACGGCGCTTTTTGCCCGCCGAAAGTACGGTAACTCAGGCTACCAATATCATCGCAGATAACCGTCATAGCATATATCAGGTAATCAAGATATTGAATTTCGGCAATCGGCTTTAAGCCACGCATAGCCAAACCCATACCCTGCCCAATAATGGAGGTTTCACGGATACCGGTATCAGTTATCCGCAAATCGCCATACTTGCTTTGCAAGCCGGCAAACCCCTGGTTTACATCTCCTATGGCACCTACGTCTTCACCGAATGCGACAATGGTTTTATCCCTTGCAAAATTGGCATCGAAACAAGCGTTTAAAACTTCACGGCCATCAATTGAGCGCGCATCATCACTGTAGGTTGCAGGAACAACGGGCACATAAAGAGGTGATTGTGGCGTATTTGAAAATAGTTTTGTGTTGTATCTGTCGTTATTTTTTTCCTTTTCAGTATTTAACCAGTTTACGAGTATTTGTCTTTCTGCAGAGTCCTCTTTAGCGGTAGCCCTCAAAGTTTTCCTTACAGCAGAGACAATTTCTTTGCGGCCGGCGTCATAACTTCTATGCAATTCCGCTACTATTTCTGTCAATTGTTGTTTAACAGAAACACCTTCGGCAAATTGTTCAATCATTTTGGCGGCTTCTTCCAATTCGGCATTTATTAGGGTTACTAACTCCCCTGCCGCTTCACGCTGGCAGTCGCGTACATATTTTTTGGCCTCTGCTTCTAATTCATCCAGCTCTTGTTCGGTTGATATGGCCGAAGCAATCATCCATTGGCGCATTTTTAGCAAACAATCGTGCTCATCCTCCCAGGCCAGGCGATCTTTTGATTTATATCGTTCGTGTGAACCCGACGTTGAATGGCCTTGTGGCTGTGTCATCTCGGTAACGTGGATCAGTACCGGAACATGTTCTTCGCGGCATAAAGTAATGGCACGGGCGTAGGTTTCGCAAAGTGCTATATAATCCCAACCTTTTACTTTAAAAATCTCGAAACCATTTGAGCCATTTTCGCGCTGAAAACCTTTTAATATTTCAGAAATATCTTCTTTGGTAGTTTGGAGTTTAGCCGGCACCGAAATAGCATAGGCATCGTCCCAGATGGATATGGCCATCGGCACCTGTAGTACACCCGCTGCGTTGAAGCATTCAAAAAATACACCTTCGGATGTGGCACCATTACCAATACTCCCAAAGGCAACCTCGTTACCATTAACCGAAAATTGTTTAAGATATTCCAGCTCCTGGTTTTGGCGATATAGTTTTGAGGCATATGCCAAACCCAGCAATCGTGGCATATGGCCGCCTGTGGTTGATATATCCGATGAGCAATTCATCGTTTCGGCCTGGTTTATCCAACTGCCATCGGCATTAACAAAACGGGTAGCATAGTGGCAGTTCATTTGCCGGCCGGCTGAGGCAGGATCTTTTTCTACATCAGGATGGGCATAAAGCTGGGCAAAAAATTCCTTCAGGTTGCTCATGCCTGTGGCAAACATAAAAGTTTGGTCGCGGTAATAGCCTGCGCGCCAATCGCCGGCGCGGAAGGCTTTGGCCATAGCCAGTTGTGCAACCTCTTTGCCATCGCCAAAAATACCAAATTTGGCCTTGCCCGTCAATACCTCTTTACGGCCTATAATACTGGCTTGTCTGCTCTCATAACCAATACGATAATCTTCAATAACGATCTTTTTAAAATCATCAAAACTAAGCTCTGCGGTATCAAATTTACTGGTGGCACGAATTGCAGTTCCAGGCATATAAAATTTCGTTTAGACGGTAAAATTATAAAATTCTATTTTGTATTTGGTATAGTAACACTTAAAACATGAAGTATTGCTAATAGTTTTGTTATTACGTTAAACCTTTTATATTTGTATTAATCAAATATAGTATATGAAAAAGATATTAATGATCTGCGCAGTGGTTTTGGGTTTTGCCTTCACTGCATCGGCACAAGATAACCAAAAAGCCGAGTTTAAATTCAACGAAGAGAAGCACGACTTTGGGAAAGTACCCCAGGGCACACCTGTTACCACCGTTTTTGAATTTACAAACATTGGTAAAGAGCCACTTATACTTACCGAAGTAAGGCCAACCTGCGGTTGCACTATTGCAGATTATACCAAAACCCCTGTAAAAAGCGGTGATAAAGGTTTAATTAAAATCACTTATAACGCTGCAGTTGCTGCCCCTTTTAACAAAACTATCGTGGTTAAATCAAACGCGGTTACACCCGAAAAATATTTAAATATTATAGGTGAAGTTATTGCCAAACCGGCCTCAAGTAAATAAGCTCCAGCCAAACCCTCCCCGGAAGGGAGGCTTAAATAAAATATTGAACACCGCGACGCGGTGTTTTTTTTTGAAATTCATTTGACAATCATTATAATGAATCCGGATTTTAACCAGGGCAACTGTTTTCAGAGCCGGATAATTTTTTTGTAATTTTGCACATGCCAAAAATATCTCAGAAAGGGCAGCGAATGCCCGCATCTCCTATTCGTAAATTAACACCTTATGCTGACCAGGCTAAGCTGGACGGCAAAAAAGTGTACCATTTAAATATTGGGCAACCGGATATTCAAACGCCTGAAGGCATGTTAAATGCCATTAAAAACATTGATTTTAAAGTTTGGGCCTATACCCCATCCGAGGGTACTTTGAGCTATCGTAAAAAGCTTACACAGTACTATAACAAGTTAGGTTACAATATCACGCCGGATAACATCATAGTAACCACCGGCGGGTCTGAAGCCATTACCATAGCTATGATGGCCTGTTTAGATTCTGGTGATGAAGTAATAATTCCTGAACCTTTTTATGCCAATTACAATGGTTTTGCCAGCCAGAGTGATATTGTTGTAAAGCCTATATTATCCTACATTGATAATGGATTTGCACTCCCACCTATCAGCGAATTTGAAAAGCTGATTACCGATAAAACCAAAGCTATCATCATTTGCAGTCCCAATAACCCTACAGGCTACCTGTATTCACAGGAAGAACTGAAGGCCTTGAGGGAGTTGTGTTTAAAACACGATCTGTACTTGTTTTCGGACGAGGCATACCGCGAATTTTGTTACGATGGCCGTAAATTTATTTCGCCCATGCATTTAGACGGGTTGGATGATAACGTGGTGGTTATGGATACCGTAAGCAAGCGTTACAGCGCATGCGGCGCCCGTTTAGGCTGCCTGATTACTAAAAATGCAGCATTACGCACAGCGGCGTTAAAATTTGCCCAGGCCCGTTTGAGTGCAGGCATGGTTGAACAAATTGCCGGCGAGGCAGCCGTTGATACGCCCGATGAATATTTTGAAGCCGTAAATAAAGAGTATACCAGCAGGCGAAACACCCTGGTAACCGCATTAAATAACATAGATGGCGTTTACTGCCCAAATCCCGGAGGCGCTTTTTATGTGGTTGCCCAACTCCCAATTGACGATGCCGATAAGTTTTGCCAATGGATGCTGGAAAGTTTCGACTACAATAATCAAACTGTAATGATGGCACCGGCAACAGGCTTTTACAGCACGCCGGGCGCGGGGATAAATGAAGTTCGCATGGCCTATGTACTTAACAATGATGACTTAAAAAGCGCCATGATTTGTTTGGAGGAGGCTTTGAAGGTGTATCCCGGAAAAGTAGTGGCAACGGAGCATCTTGTCGCTAAAAATTAGTGTTTTTTAGCACGCATTATTTTATCATACTTTACAACAAAACCTGGCTAACGCCGGGTTTTGTTGCTTAACAGTTTTTTTTAATGCCCTCCGAATAACTTATTCAAATTACCATACGGTGGAGCATCGTCAGCATAGCTAAAAGTACCGTTTTGAAGTATCTCTTCTGCCGCCCTAAAAACCGCCCCGTAAGCTGCCCGGATGAGCGATGAGCCAATACTTACGCGCTTCACGCCAATATCTTCGAGCATATTCAAGGAAAAGTTGCTACCCGACAGGCCCATAACTACATTAACCGGGCGCGGCGCTACAGCCTTAACTACCGCCTCAACTTCCTGGCGTGTTTTAAGGCCGGGTGCAAATAGTACATCGGCCCCGGCATCAGCAAACGCCACAAGCCTTTTAATGGTATCTTTTAAATCGGGCCGGCCGTATATCAAATTTTCGGCCCTTGCGGTTAACGTGAATGGATGCGGCTGATTTCTGGCAGCTTTTACGGCGGCTTTCACCCGTTCAACCGCCAATTCAAACGGGTAAATGGGATCGGCCGGATTTCCGGTGGCATCTTCAATAGAGCCTCCTGCTAAACCGATATTTGCAGCAAGGTTAATCGTTTCAGCACAAACCATAGGGTCGTCACCATAGCCATTTTCCAGGTCGGCAGATACCGGCAAACTGGTTGCCGCAATGATATTTTTCACATTCTGCAACGTCTCCTCCCGTGTAATGGAAGCATGCCCGTCAGGCTTACCCAAAGAGAAGGCAAGCCCGGCGCTTGTTGTAGCAAGCGCCTTGAACCCCAACGATTCCAAAATCATTGCCGACCCCGCATCCCAGGGATTAGGAACTACAAAAATACCAGCCCTTTGATGCAGCATTTTAAACTCATTGGCCCTGGCTTCAAATAAATTTGCTGTAGATGTACTCATAAGATTATTGGTTAGATGGATAACAAACAAATCTATTGGATATTTGTGATTTCAAGCAAGACTATTTAGGTTCAGTAGTTAAATTTGGATTAGTAAGCTGCCGGAATTTGTGCCAATTAAAAAAACTATGATGGCATTATAAATATTTAACTTATTTTCAACCTATGAGTAAACTAAGTAAGGCATTTGAGCTTTTTGATGCTTATAATAAGCAAGATCCACGCAGTTTTACATGGGAAGGTGTAACTGAGCCGCAAGAATACTTTTTTGCTGTTAAATTATATGAATGGGTTTTAAAATTAGATCCGGACGCTGGTGAAGAATTATTATTGGCATCCAGAAGTCAGCACATTGGCCGTTGGGAAATTCCGCGTGAAGATTACCCGGAGGGACGTGAGCCATACCTGAAATGGCGCAAAGACCTGGCCTTGCACCATGCTGCCATTGCAGGCCGTTTAATGAAAGATGCGGGTTATAACGACGAAACATCAGATCGTGTTAAACAAATCATCCTGAAGAAACGAATTAAGGTTGATGCTGATGTGCAGACCATGGAGAATGCGCTTTGCCTCGTATTCCTGCAATTACAATATGAAGAATTCAGGAAAAAGTATGAGCAGGAACCGGAGAAAATAATTAATATTCTTCGGAAATCATTATTGAAAATGGACGGGCACGGGCATCAGTTCGCATTAAAATTGCCTTATTCGGAAAATGGGTTAGCGTTAATCAATGAGGCCTTAAGCAAGTTGTAATTATAACGGGCTGTAAGTAATTTTGTGACGCAGATGAATTTATAAACTACCCTAAGGAGGAGGCAGCTTTTCATATTATAAAAACGTAAAACTATGTCAAAGCTTAATTTTATTTCGCCGTTTTTTATTGTTTCCAATATAGACAATTCGGTTGCCTTTTATGTAACTAAGCTTGGGTTTGAAGTGCGGTACATGGGCCCCGAAGGCGATCCGTTTTTTGCCATGGTGGGCCGTGGCCCCGTTTCCATAATGCTAAAGGCAATTACAGCCGACATAAAACCCATCCCCAATCCTACCCGACACGAATGGGCCGCCTGGGATGCATACATTTCTACCGAAGATCCTGATATTTTATTTGAAGAATTCAGCCGGGCCGGCATAAGCTTCCGGCAACCCATCCACAACAATAGCGACGGGTTGCGTGGTTTTGAAGTAACAGATGCCGATGGCTATGTTTTATTTTTTGGCCGGCCCAAAGAATAGCCACCAACGGCTTTACTATCGCCAAATCCCGCCCATCGAGGCTGGGTTTAGCCTAAGTTAATGAAGCACAGCACGCCTTTTAGAAAAACCGCTTATTCAAATTTAAAAGGTTAAATGCTAAACCATCGTTTTCTTCCATTTCCCACGTTTAAATAATATGTAAGCGGCTATGGTCAATCCTATTTCGGAAATGGGGATGGTTACAAAAACGCCCGTTGGACCCATTCCAAAATACTTAGCCATTAAATAAGCGAAAGGAATTTGGAATAACCAAAATGTAAAAACGTTAATTTTTGTTGGTGTCCAGGTATCGCCGGCACCATTAAACGCGCTGGTTAAAACCATACCAACACCATAAATAATAAAGCCCCCGCTTAAAATTTGCAAAGAGCGGGTGGCTATCTTCTTAACCTCTTCATCGTCTGTAAAAAATGAGGCAAACAAATGCCCGCAGGTTAAAAACAGGATGCTCACGATGCCTAAAAACACAACCGTATATTTTATAGTTTGAAATACCGATTGCTCTGCCCTCTCCAGGTGCCCGGCGCCCAAATTTTGCCCAACCAACGTTGCGGCAGCATTGCTTAAACCCCAGGCGGGCAGCAGGAAAAACATCATCAGCCGGAGCGATGTTTGATAACCGGCAGAGCCATGGTCTCCCCCTGTTGTGGCAACCAATTGCGCCAAAAATATCCAGCTGCAACTGGCTATTACAAATTGTAAAATACCCGGCGCAGCAATTTTAATAATCGCCTTAATTTGCTGCCAGTCGGGTATAAAATAGCTTATGCGGATTTTTAAGGCATTTTTACCATTAAATAAATTGTAAACCTGGTAAGTAACGCCCAAACCACGACCAATGCTGGTGGCTATGGCTGCACCCGTTAATCCAAAAGCCGGGATGGGCCCAAGCCCCCTGATAAAAATAGGACATAAAATAATGTTTGCCATATTGGCAATCCACAAGCTACGCATGGCTATGGCGGCATTACCGGCACCTCTGAAAATCCCGTTAATCAAAAACAACAGTACAATAATGATGCTGCCGCCCATCATAATGCGAACGAATGGAGTTCCATGATCTGCAGTTTCTGCCGAAGCACCCATAATCAAAAGCAGCCCCCGGGCATGTAAAAATCCAAAAATACTTATACCCAGATTAATAAGTACTGCTATGACGATGGTTTGCATACCGGCTTTTGACGCGGCCTCCGGATTTTTTTCGCCAATGCGACGGGCAACAACCGCCGTTGCGGCCATACTTAAACCTATGGCCAGCGAATATATTACGGTTAAAACAGATTCGGTTAAACCCACTGTTTGTATAGCATGGCTACTGTTTTTTAAATGACCCACAAAATAAAGGTCGACCAGTGCAAAAACAGATTCCATGGCCATTTCCAGCATCATGGGGATGGCTAACAAAACAATTGCCCTTTTTATGCTGATCGAGGTCAAATCAACCTCCTGTCCCTTTATTGCTTGTTTTAAGACCGAGAAAAAAGAAGATACCTTACCCTTTGCAGTAGATGATTGTGACATAAATATAAGCTTGTGTTTTTTAGGGAGCGGCGTTTTATCTGATACCCTGGATAGCAAATATAATGAAACCTTTGATTAGGCAAGTAGCGATTAAAAATCAATTTAGCTTAAGATGTTATAGTTGAACGAAACTTTATAGATTGAGAACTTCATAACAAAAAAACCCACAAGCCAAACATACGTTCAACTTACGGTAATTGATTTATAGGAGCCGGAGAAATTTAAAGTTGAATGAAACCTCATTCTGTCTTCAAACTTTTTATCGGGTTTGCCAGTGCGGCTTTTATGGACTGGAAGCTTACCGTTATTAATGTGATGAGTATAGCGCCAATAGCTGTAACAATAAATATCCACCAGGCAACTTCGGTATGATACTGATAGTTACGCAGCCAGTTATGCATAAATAAATAAGCCACAGGCGAGGCTATGATTATTGACAAAAACACCAGTATGGCAAAATCTTTCGATAACAATTGCCACAGGGCGAACACTGAAGCGCCAAGCACCTTGCGTACACCTATTTCTTTAGTGCGCTGTTCGGCCATGAATGATGCCATACCAAACAGCCCGAGACAACTGATAAATATAGCCAGGCCGGCGAAGACAGTAGCCAGCTTCCCTATGCGTTCTTCATCACCGAATTCTTTTTCATATTCCTGGTCAACAAAATGGTATTCAAATGGCTGTTCCGGGTTTTCGGTTTTTAACACTGAAGCAATGTTGCGAATGGCTTTGCCGGCGCTCATTTTCGGACTTATCTTTAGCAGTAAACAGCCTCCCGCCCATTTCGATAGAAAATAAACCATAGGTTGCACCTGTTCATAAGGCGACCGGTTAATGATGTCTTTAGTTACCCCTATGATTTTAAACCGTTGGCCAAAAAAAGTTATGTGGTTTTCTGTCGGTTTTTTAATGGACATAAAATCAGCTGCTGCCTGGTTAATGATTACCGCTGATGAATCGGAAAGGAATGAACGCGAGAAATCGCGGCCTGCGCTAAATTCCCAACCAATGGTTTTGCCATAATCGTATGAAATATCCTCCTGCCCGAAATTGATATCCAGATTAGGGTCTTGTCCAGGCCATCCCACTCCATCGGTAGTACCGGCAACCTTGTTAGGCGGGGCATCTGCTTCGGCCATTTCAGTTATTGTGCCGTTACTCATAAGGACCTGTTTTATCGCATCAAAATGTTGATGGAGTTCAATGGTTCGGACGGGTATCGTAATCAATCTGTCCTGGCTGTAACCTATAGGGCGGTCTTTGGCAAAAAGTATCTGCCGGATAACTACAATGGTACCGATGATGAGCACAATAGAAACTGTAAACTGAAGCACCACCAGTACTTTACGCGGGGCTGAAGCCAGCCGCCCAACCCTGAACGCACCCTTCAATACCTTTACTGGCTTAAATGACGACAGGTAGAGCGCCGGGTAACTGCCGGTGATAATAGCAGTAACCAAACTAAGGCCAATGCCGGCGAGCCAAAACGCCGGGCTGTTCCATGGAATAACTATTTGTTTACCGGCCAGCTGATTGAAGGCCGGGAGATTTAATCTTGCTATTAGTAAAGCCACTAAAAATGCCAGTAATACGCAAAGTACCGATTCGCCGTAAAACTGTTGTATCAACTGGCTGCGGGATGAACCAATTGCCTTGCGGATACCTACCTCGCGCGCGCGTTTCTCAGACCTGGCTGTACTTAAGTTCATAAAGTTAATACAGGCCAGCAGTAGTACAAACACACCTACAATACCAAAAAGCCACACATATTGTATTTCGCCGCCGGTGTTTTTTCCGTCCTTAAACTCATGGTACAAATGCCATTTATTCATCGGCTGCAGAAACAGCGCCGGTTTTGTTTTAGCCGAAAGCGGTTTCAAATGCCGCAGCATTTCATCTCTTATTTTTAAAGACACTTTTCCGACGTCGGCATTATCGGCCAATTGAACATATAAATTAACAATGCCGGGCCCCCACGGCTCTCTCATTCCGCTTAATCTATAATTTGTGGCATAGCGGTCCCAGCAACCAATAAAAGCCAAACCGGCAAGCGTGGTGTTTTCGGGCAGATCTGCATAAACGCCGGCTACTTTCAGGTTATCCAGGTTATTCAGCTTTAATACTTTAGCCATAGGGTCCCCATTTCCAAAAAATGCCTTAGCTGTCGACGCGGATATTAATATAGATGATGGGTCTTTTATAGCATCGCGCCTGCCCTTAAGCATATTTAATGTAAACAGGTCTGGTCCGCCGGCTTCCATAAAAACGCCTTGCTCGTTCAGCTTTTTATCGCTTAAAGCCAGGATATAATCTCTCGGGAGTGTCGACATGGCTACAGACTTAAAATCGCTGCTGTAATTTTTGCGTAGCTCGGCCGCCAGGGGGTACGGTTGATGGAACGAGGTTTTTACTTCGCCATTAATGGTCACATTTTGCATTACCTGGGCTATATGGCGGTAATTATCGTGATACTTATTAAATGATACTTCATCCAAAATCCACAAACTAATCAGCGTTACCACCGCCATGCCCACTGCAAGGCCGCCTATATTAATAAGCGATAATACTTTATTGTTAATAAGGTTGCGCCAGGCAATTTTCAAATAATTTCTGAGCATATAATTGCGATTTAATTTTACAGGAACCCAACCTGCTGGGCTTCCTGAACGCAATATTACCGGTGGTAAGTGTGATGAGATGGCCAACTTATCATTTGGCAACTCTTTTTTCAGGCCGTTCTTGTATTCTGCCGGGGTTTTGCCGGTCATCTCTTTAAAAACGCGGTTGAAAGTTCTTTGGGAGTTAAACCCCGACTCGTAGGCGATCCCCAGCAATGTGAGCCGATTATGAGCCGGTTCCCGCATCTTCCGGGCAATTTCACGAACCCTGAACTCATTAATAAAGTCGTTGAAGTTCTTTTCCATCCCCACATTAATAATCCGCGATAAATCGTGCGGGTGGATATTCAGCTTTGCTGCCAGGGTGGTCAATGTCAGTTCGGCATCCTCGTAATAACGGTTTGCGGCTACGGCCTCTTTTACCCTGCGGCTTTTTTCCTTTACATCGTATCTATCTGTTATCGGCGTGGCCGATTGTATGCTGCTATCCAATTTTAGCATCACTTCTGCAGCCACGCCAATAAGCACAAAAGCAACAGCAAAACTCAAGACATCATTAAACAGCCATAATATGCAAAGCAAGGCGAGCAGGTGCAAGGCCTTATCCAACCGGCGGAAAGCAAAGCGCGGCCTATCCATGAGCACCGGCTGCAGGCGGTTATAAAAATGCTGTATCAACCGGTGCGACAGGTATAAATAAATGACAACCGAAATGAGCACCAGCCAGCCCGGCATCCAATAGGTAACCAGCAAAGGGGAAAAATGTAAAATATCTTTTAAGCCAAATCGCAGGTTTGGTACCGTCATCCGCCGCACATAAAAATATAACAGCGGCCCCAGCGCCGGTAACAAAATTGGTGAAAGCCCGCCCGTCTTCAGTACAATTACCGCCAAAGCGGCACTTAAAAACAGGTTGGCTGCCTGGCCTTCCCTTTTTGCGAAAGCTAAAAGCAGCGCAAGTGTAAACCCCGAAAACAGGGTTGCCATGGCAGCCACATGGTACAGATTAATATGGAATATATCAGGATTCAAATTGCCCAAGGGTTATTTCAAATGTACGATATATTGATATATGGAAAATTATGTGGTGATAAATATCTATTGCCGTAATGGAAGCCAATATAGGTGGTTCGTTTGGTCTGTAGTCGGTATTATCACCGCATCACTTCCAGTTGGCCTTACGGAGGCCAGGTATTTGCGCTGTAAGCCGCCAAGACCTTCATGCGATTGCAAAGAAAATACATGCAGCTATCGCATTAGCACGATTCGATAACTCAATTCGGATGACGACATTCGTTTGCGGCAATCAAGCAGCCCGATTATGGGTATTCTTAATTACCTCCTGCGCAAAACTGCTTTGGGCGACCAATACCAGTAAAGCCATTAAAAAAAAGCTTATTGCTACTTTCATCAGTTTTAGTTTTTAAAGATGATATATTCGGTTTATAGCCGACCAGCCTCCCCCCGCGGGCAACGCCAGGATAATTAATGATAATATTGTTCTTTTCTTGCCAAAAAAATGTTTTAAGTATCAGCGTATACCGGATCCCTTTTCCACTATTGAGAAGCTTCCCTAATTAATTCAAGAATTGTATGCTTTTGATTACCAATCCCCTTGCCGCCTTAGCCGGAAATTTGACAAAGACATCGTGCTGACCGGTAAGCCATTTTAGCCCGCAGCGGTAGTACCTCCACCCAAATTTGCGGTTAAAAGGTATTTTAGCAATCAACTTTCCGCGCTGCAAATCGTCCACCCAAATTTCAAATTGCCCGTTTACCTTGGCATTAGCCAATACACTAACAGCTGACGGCGACCTGTTACCGAGTTCGACACCCGAAAGCATGAACCAGCCGCCGTAGTCCGAAGTATTGGCTACACTTTTACCAGATGCGTCGTTCACGGTCATGATACCGTAATAGTTGCTGTACCCAACGGCTGGCATCGCCGATGTGCCATCCTTACAAATAAAACAATTAAAATCGGCTGGCTGGCCTTCCGCAAACAATCCTACGCTTGTCCCTACCCAGGAATTGTAATTGGGCTGTGTTTTATCCAGGCCGGCGGCATCAACAGGCATACCAACAGGCGTCCAGGCTTTACCATCACCGCTGCACCAGGCACGCAGTAAATGCTGATTCCTTTCCAGTTTAAGCCATACCCTATTTCCAAAGCTGTTCGGAATGCTGCGCCTGGCGGTGTCTAACTCGAAAGTGATCTTTTTACCTTGCTCATAACCCGTAAATAATTTGGCAACCACTTTTTCGCTACCGTCGGTCAGGTAAATCCCGGCCTCGCTTGTTGCTGTTGTGGCATTAAGATCCACTTCAGTCACTGCTGTATAATAATGGTCTGTTTCCTTTTGCACTACGTGTACGCCCGGTATCGGGCTTCAACCGGATCCAGCCTTTGCGCTCACTGAGCGAATAACGGGTGCTGGCTTTCCTGGTTAAGAAATGCCAGTTAAGATCGAGCGTGCCGCGGTTAAAATAATCGGTTTTAACACTCCGCCAGGGAATGCCGGCTTGCCGAAGGTTAGGTTTAATAATAGGTTTGGTGGTAGGCGCCATCCCCCAGGGCCGGTCGCCTTCCCAGGTTACCGGGTACAAGGCTGTTTGCCGGCCCAACCCAGACCAATCATCTCCTTCATATTTTTCGTAACTCTGCCCTATTGTCCACCAGGTGCCATCGGCTAATTAGAAAGGAGCCGAAATATGATTTGGCCTGCGAAACCCGACTTTAGGATCCGTAACCGGCTTGAAGAAACCGCCCAGCCGTTCCCACCTGGTCGAATCGGCGGTCAAAGCAGTTCCCCTCAACACATACTGGCCGCCGGACACATCCCCGGCGGGAAAATAGTAGTAAAATCCATTGCGCTTGCACATTACCGGCCCTTCTGCCCAACTATATTGCAGATTAGTGTTAACCCAATCCATATTGATCACAGTGCTGGTTAACTGGCCATCACGGCCTAATTCCTGCAGACGATTCACCCTCTGCCCGTTCTTGATCACCATGTAGGGCTTACCGTCGTCATCAACAAAAATAGAATTATCATAACCCAGGTTCCCGGTCACCGCATTTGATTTCACTTGTACTGGCTCTGTCCAGGGACCTGCAGGCGAGCTCGCCTTACTAAACCATTGACCGTTTGCAGAAAAGTAGATCCAGTAAGAGCCATAAAAATAAGTTATGGCACCCTGACAGATACCCGCCGAGGGGCGATCTGTTACCCAAGCCGCTTTAGCTGGCGGTAAAACCCGGCTGGTCACCTGCCAATGCACCAGATCCTTAGAATGGTAGATGGGTAAATAGGGATTGAAATGAAACGTAGAACCGCAATGATAAAAGTCATCTCCAACCTTCAATAATGTAGGGTCTGGGTGGTCACCGGGCAGGACAGGATTAACGTAGGTTCTTACAGTTTGATAAAAAGAGGACGAGTCGGCAACCGACTTTGAATGTGAGTGGGCGGCCGATGTACAAAATAACAGCAATGCAAGGCATTGCTGCAGGCGGTATAAATGATTGATCATATCGTTAATTAAAAATCCTATTCTTATTGATTGCTCCGCGATGTTGTCACTTATCCGGCTTATAAAGACCGGGAGCATCGGGCATTGGCCGGTTTGTCTATGGGCGGCGGGCAGTCGCTCAATTTTGGATTGGGAAATCCTGACACTTTTGCGTGGGTCGGCGGGTTTTCTTCCGCTCCCAATACCCGTAAGCCCGAAGAACTCCTTCCTAACCCTGAACTGGCCAAACGTAAATTGAGACTACTTTGGATTTCCTGCGGCGATCATGACAATTTGATATCATTTAGCCAGCGTACCCACGACTACTTTGTTAAAAACAATGTCCCCCATATCTTCTACATTGAGCCCGGTGTACATGATTTTAGGGTATGGAAGAACGATTTGTATATGTTTTCGCAACTATTGTTCAAACCAGTCGATGTAGCAAAATTCAACAACGATGTTACGGGCGGTAGCAAATAGGCTAACCCTTATCAAAACGGGCATACATAAAGGCGAAAGATCATAACTGAATGACGAATAACCACACGGGCGAACACCAAGCGATTTTCCGTTAACAAATACTTCGGAGTTCATTTAAATACATTCAAAATAAACAGAAACGATTTTACCTATTCAATATTTATTTAACCGATATTTTCACTTTCTGAATAATGTTACGTGATGAATTACCTAACTGAAGGATGTATTCACCGGATTCTGCATTCCATGCTTTTTTTGTTTCGTCATAAAAAGCCAGATCGCCAACCTTTACATCCAGTTCGACGGTTTTTGTTTCACCGGGCTTTAAAAATATCTTTTTAAAACCTTTAAGCTCCTTTTCAGGACGCAGAACCGAACAAACCGGATCGCTTACATATAACTGCACAACTTCGGCCCCATAACGGTTGCCTGTATTTTTGATAGTGAATTTTGCACGGATGGTTTCATTTTTTCCGTAGCTTTTTTTGTCTACCGAAAAGTGGCTGACAGAAAAATCAGTATAAGAAAGCCCATAACCAAATGGAAACTGTGGCTGAATTTTCTTAGTGTCGTACCAGCGGTATCCAACCAGGATGCCTTCTTTATATTCTGCCGTAGCGCCTTTACCCGGATAAGTATTTAAAGCGAAAGCAGGGGAATCTTTTAACGATACAGGAAAAGTAAATGGTAATTTGCCTGACGGGTTTACAACACCTTTTAATACATCGGCCAGTGCATTACCGGCCTCTGAACCGTTAAACCACGACCAAACAACTGCATGGTTGGATTTTTTGATTTCATTCAGATTATACGGAGCGCCGGCCATGATTACAATAATAGTATTGGGGTTGGCTGCGGTAACCGCGTTAACCAAGGCCTGCTCGCCAAAAGGCAGTTCCAGGTTTTTACGGTCATGGGCTTCACTTTCATATTCACGATTGGAACCGATGCATAAAATGGCGACATCGCTGGTTTTTGCAAGCGCTACCGCCTCATCAATCAGTTTTTGATTGGGTTGATCATAACCACTATTTTGTTTGTCGCTATTATTTGCCAGGTAGTTTGCTTTATAACCCTGGGCGAAACTGATGCTCGCTGTTTTACCGAACCTTGATTTTATACCTGCTAACGCGGTAACCTCATATTTGGCTTTTACACCGGCGCCGTATCCACCCAAAGCAAATGTACGGATGGCATTATCGCCGATGACAGCAATGCTTTTAATCTTATCTGCTTTTAAAGGCAACAAATGGTTGTCGTTTTTTAGCAAAACGATGGATTCCGAGGCAATATCATAGGCGGCTTTGGCATGCGCCGGTGTAGCGATAGACCCTTTAGGATGGTTAGTACTCATGGAGGTGTGGTACATTACCCACAAAATCCTGTGCACTTTATCATCAATTGTTTTTACCGGAACCTGGCCTTCCTTAACAGCTTTTAGTAAGGGTTGGGCAAAATACCATTGATCATACGGTCCGCTTGATCCCATTTCAATATCCAGCCCGTTGTTTGCCGCTGCAACGGTATGATGCGTCCCCGACCAATCTGACATGACCAATCCTTTAAAGCCCCATTCGTTTTTTAGCACTTTATTTAATAAAAAATCATTCTCGGAACACCAATAGCCGTTCAGCTTATTGTAGGCCGACATAATGGTGTAGGCATTACCCTGCTGTACGGCTGCTTTAAATGCCGGGAAATAAATTTCGCGTAAAGCCCTTTCATCAACTAAGGTGTTTACGCTATCGCGGTTAAGTTCCTGGTTATTGGCAGCAAAATGTTTTATACAGGCTGCTACATGCTGGCTTTGAATTCCTTTTACAGATTGAACAGCCAATTGGCTGTTCAGATAAGGATCTTCCGAATAATATTCATAGGTACGGCCGCATAGCGGCATCCTGCAAACATTGAATGCCGGTGCAAGCATTACAATCTTTTTACGGGCATTTGCTTCCTGGCCTATAACTACGCCATAGCGGTTTGCCATTACGGGATTCCATGTGGCCGCTATTGCCGAGCCATTTGGCAGAAACGTGGCAGAATCAGTTGTCCAGTTAGCCGACGCCCAGTCAAAGCGTTTTATTTCTTCCCGTACGCCTAAGGGGCCATCATCGCAGGTAAGCTCCGGGATACCTAAACGGCTTACGCCTGCCGAAGAAAACAGCGCGTTGCCGTGAAGCATGCCTATTTTTTCTTCCAGCGTCATTTTACTGACGATGCTGTTGATCTTCGCTTTAAGGGCAACCTCACTTTTATTTTGCGCCGAAACGCCGCCGGCCACGAAAAATGCCATAAAACAGGCAATGGTATATTTCATAAAATGTTATTTCTTTTCTTCTTGTCGGTGCTATTTATTTGCGGCCGTAATTTTCAACAGCAGATGCCTTCAACCCTGGTGATATGGTTTTACTGTAAATATTGCCCGTTGCAGCCGATGCCTTTACTGTAAACTTTTTTCATGTCAAATTCTCTTAAACTTCCTGTATAAACTACCGGCCTGTATTGGTTATGCTGATAAATAAAACTGGTGTAGTGTAAAAATGCCTGTGTCTTTTGGTAAAAGCCACAGGCATTCATTTAATTGGCACCTGCCTTGATGGCAACAATAGTACGCTGATCTTTTACAGTATAATTTCGTCTGTCCAAAGCACCGCCGGTATCCCAGAAAAATGGCAGCATGCCGTTGGATTTCGCTTGTTTCGTAACATAGGTATTCCAATAATCTACTGCGCCCTCGTGCGTTGGCAGATCTAAAGGAACATGCGCACTATTGTCACGCCTGTAGGCGCCATACTCCCCTAAAAGGACAGGAATTCCCTTGTCGACAAATTTTGTCTTCATTCTATTGAAAGAGGCATCAACATCACTTTCTTCGCCCCAGGTGGCATTTCGTTCAGGTTCGATAGTTGAATGGTGCCCTGCGCCCCAATAATAAAACATTTTACCCCAGCTGGCATCATTGTCCAGCAGGCAGCAGAATTGAAACGGCGAGTAATAATGCACCTCAACCATCAACCGGGCTGCCGCCTGGTCCTGCGGAAGGGATGTCATATAATCACTTGTTTTTTCCATGTTGGTAGAAGGGCCCTGAAGCACCAATACCCGATAGGCGTTTTTACCACCGGTTGATCTGACTGCGTTAATAAAGGTTTGATGATAGGTGGAAAGTATTGCTGTTGTCGCGGCATCATCTGCAGCCGGCTCATTGGCGCTGGCAAACATCAGGTGTTCGTCAAAATCGCGCATGGCCGTTGCAATTTGTTCCCATAGCGCCTTTTGTTTAGCGTTAACAGAATCTTGCTTTACCTTCGTAACGTTATTTTCAAGCCAGCCGCCATCCCAATGTATATTGAGTAAGACATACATATCATTTTTTACGCAATACCCCACCACTTCTTTCACCCTGTTAAGCCAGTTGGCGTCTATTTGTGCAGTTGCCTGGTTACTTAGATGGCCCATGTTCCAGGCACATGGAAGGCGTATAGCGTTAAAGCCTTGCTGTTTTACAAATTTTACATAATCTTCGGTGATAAGCGGATTGCCCCAGCCTGTTTCGCCACCAGAAGCTTCCAGGGTATTACCGATATTCCATCCTAATTTTATTTTAGCGGCCAACTGAACAGCATTACTGCTCATTCCCGTTGCGTCAGCTGCTTTTGGCGAGGTATTATAAGTTGGATAGATAGTGGTTGCCTGCGACACCGTTACCCTTCTTGACTGACCATTAGACGAACTAACTTCTAAAACGATGGAGCGTGTTAGCCCTGTGGCATTTTGCGACAGCGTTGTTACATGAATGACAGTACTGCCGCTGTTACCAGATGTTGTATTCAATTGCAGCCACGAAGAACCCGGATTGCTGATGTTCCATGTGGCATTGCTTGCAACAGAAAAGTCCTGCGTTCCGCCTTCGGGCGTAAATGTAATTACGGACTGATTAACTGTTAATTCTGCGGCTGGATTATTCGCCTTTTTACAGGAAAAAAAAGAAGCAATCGCAACAAAAAATAATACTCTTAAAAAATTCAATGTTTTCATTTTTATAATATTTAAGCCCTTTTAGCAGAACCACACATTTTGCGCACTTTTCAGACTATTTATGACCAAACAAATAAGGACGACACCCGTCTGAGAAAGTGCTGAGCCGATGAGGCCTAAAAAAATGCCGGGACCTCTCGGTAAAGGCCCCTGGCATCCACTTATATTCAACTAAAACTCTCTTCTTATTTTATTCTTACTACCCTGATATTGTCAACAGCTATCTCAGAAGTTTTGATGGTAGTTGTGCCATCGTTAATAAATGTAACATTGATAGCACCCGCCCCCTCGGCCCCAAGCAACTCCGTCAGGCTGGCGGCTGGGATTCCCGTACCATTATTTGTTCTGAACTCTGATAGTGGTATGGTTACCGTTTGCCAGCCCTTTGTAGTAAACTGCGTTGTTGAACCGTTGGCATTCTTCCACGGGCGATAAATGGCCGAATATGTCCAGGAGTAATCTTTAACAATCTGGATAGCACCGGCCGACCATGGCGTAGTTACAGATACTTCAAACTTTAAAGCATAATGGTCCACTGTATCCTTTAAGCTGGCTTTAGGTACCCACTGCGCCCCATTTGTATTGATGGACCGCCCGCCATTCCACCAGGATCCGTCTCCCGCGGGAATGTTAGTTGATTGCAATAGCCCATAATAGCCATTATTACCAGGATAGGCTGCAGAGCTGTTAGATGTGCCCGATCCCCATGAAAAGTTATTTACATTATCATAATTATTCAACACGCCTGTTACAAAGTCATGTACCTTATAAACAGAGGTGGCCGAACCTGATTTTGTTGTAACACTTACAATGCCACCGGTTTGCGTAACACCCGCAGGTACTGCCAGGCTGATGCTGGTACCATCATTTGATGATTTATAACTGGTAATATTAATCCCGGCATAGGTAACGCTTTTTATAAAGAAAAAGCTTAGTCCGTTGATTTTAACCGAGTCGCCAGGGTTGGCATCTTCATTAGAAACGCCGGTAATTGTAGGCGCTGGTGCAACAATAGGGAACGAAAACGTAGTTTGCCCATGGTTGGTAACGTACTGAATAGTATTCAGCTTATCTGAAGGTACCGAAGGGAACGCGATAACCGCCGGGATTAATACGATTGCACTGGTATCTGAAAACCAGGCATCGTTAAAAGAGCCTTTTACCCCGTCAAAATTAATAGCGAGCGCACCTTTTAAATTTTTACCTGAAATTACAACCCACTGGCCCGTGCCTACGCTGCTTAAAAGCGAATCACCGGGATGGGCTACATAATTGCGTATAGCGGTAATTACCGGGGTGCCTTTTGATGGTGAAGCATCCTTTTTACAGCCCGGCTGCATAACAACCACCGCGGCAAGCAAGGCAAGCACCAGGCAGCCTTTAATATGATAAATTAATTTTTTCATGATGTTTAAATTATATCAATGATCAAGAATACTGTTAATAATAAGCTACAGGTTCCTCCAGCAGCTTGGGATCGGCGGTTTGATCATTTGCCGGTATAGGCAGCGTAAATGTTGCAACTGTGGCCGGGGTGATGATCAATCCGTTAGGCGACGGTGTTTTTACGCCTGTAGCTTGATTGTAGGTAAACTGTTGCCTTTTTTGACCGTTAAGAGAATTAATGGCCGCCTGCGGTTTATAGTAAGAAAGGCGCACCAAATCAAACCAGTACTGGCCTTCAAATGCCAGTTCAATCCGCCGTTCTTTCCAGATCATATCTGGCGTAATACTCGTAACCGTGCTTACCCCGGCCCTGCTGCGTACAGCATTAAAATATTGTAGCGCCTGCGGGTTAGCAGTAGAAGCGTTGTTGCCTAACAAGGCTTCGGCATATACCAGGTATACATCGGCCAGGCGTAAAACGGTGTTATGCTCGATCGACGACCATAGGTCCATAGTAGGCGAATTATTATCTGCAGCAGTACCAACAATGTGTTTTTTAACATTTACACCCGTAGCGGTATACCCGCCATTTGCGGCGTTAAGCTCAGGATATTTATCGCCGGTAAGCATATATGTGGCTTTGCGGCGCACGGAGTCATCCATGCTGTACTCGTTAGCCAAATCAAGGGTTGGGCCAATGGCGCCGCCCCAGCCACCGCCGCCGGTAACCAGGCTGCCGCTGGGGGCAAATTGAGCCTGTATAGCGTTACCTTGCCCATAGCCTACACCTGGCGCCCATTGAAAAGCAAATAATGATTCGGGGTTATCATTATACTGGGTCCTGAAAAGGTTGTAATAGCTTGGTAACAACGTTAAACCACTGGTGTTGCAAACATTGCCGGCGTAATACGCGGCACTATCAAGGTCAGATTGTTTGCGGGTGCCGTTTTGGCCTAAACCTGCCCTGGTTAAATATACCTTTGCCAACAAGCCCTGTGCCGACCATGTAGTTACACGTCCTGGCTGATCTGCTCTTGGCAAATTAGCTGCAGCATATCTTAAATCATTTATGATGAATTTATAGACGTCGGTAAGCTTATGACGGGGCACCAGCGGATTTGCTATCAGTTTGTCATTATCTTCAATAATTGGCGCGGCGCCCCACAGTTGCGCGATAAAGAAATAAGATGTGGCGCGTATAAACTTCAATTCGCCAAGCGCACCTTTTTTACTGCTTACAGCCACACTATCCGGAAGGCTGGTGTTAATGGCTTTTATGTTAATGTTGCAATGGGCAACTATGTCGTAAAAAGACTGCCACGACTGGGTAATATAGGAGTTTTGGCTTGTTATAGAAAAGGTAGTAAACTGAACCAGATCGGCGTTATAAGGCTGCAGCATATTACCGCTCATGATATCGCCAACACCAAGCAGCGGAAAATTGTTCCAGTTAGACCAGGGCTGGGCATAAAGTGCCGCGGTAGCCAGTCTTAAATCCGAACCACTTTTATAAAAGTTATCTTTGGTTATACCGGTTAAGGGTGGCCGGTTAAGGTAATCCTTTTTGCAGCTGCTTATCATAACGACAAACAGCAGTACCATATTTATTTTTATGAGTTTCATCATCTTAAATTTTAGTTATTTAGCGATACGTTAAGACCAACTGTGTAAACACGCGGCTGAGCATAATATCCGTTATCAATACCCGCTGCCAATGGGTTCCACGAACCAATTTCAGGATCATAGCCGGTATATTTGGTAACCGTGAAAACGTTGGTAACGTTAACATACACCCGTAATGACCGTAGTTTGATCTTATTTAAAATGTTGTTTGAAAAGCTGTACCCCAAGGCGATACTTTTACATTTTAAAAACGACCCATTTTCGATGTATTTGTCAGAAAAACGCTGATTGTCGTTACCACTGCTCTGGCTTATCCGCATAATATTGGTAGATGGGTTTGTGATATATACGTTGTTAATATCCGATGCAGAGCCGGTCGGGTCAATCAGCCCGATCTTGGCATAGTTGAGCACAGAAGGGAAATAGCCAAAGTTTTGATTAGGATTCTCGCCGTTTACCTTTATCTGGTTATAAACTTTATTGCCGTAATTACCAACCATGAAAACATTCAGGTCGAAATTTTTATAGTTAATGCTGTTATTGATCCCGTACTGGAATTTAGGTAAAGGTGATCCTAAAAAGGTTTGGTCACGGGCATCAATTATCCCGTCGCCATTAATATCCTTAAAAATAACATCACCTACCCAAACACCGCCCGATCCGGGAGTTATAGGTATCGAGCCACCTCCGTTTTGGGATAACGCAGGATATTTAGTAAAGTCGGCAGCATTTTTGTAAATGCCCAGTACCTGGTAACCATAAAATTCACCTATTGACCGGCCAACTACAGTTTTGGTTACTGAGCCGTTTATTGCGGGGGTGCCATCAACCAAAGCGAGTACTTTGTTCACATTCCTGGAAAAGTTAATATTGGTGTTCCAGTTAAAGTCTTTCGATTTCACATTTTGGGTCGACAATGTAAACTCAAATCCCCGGTTGCCCACCGCACCAATATTTACATAAGGCGCCTGCACCGCCCCCGGCGAATATCCGCCCGAAGCGAATGTACCTGAGTAATAAGGCATGGTAAGGCTTAGCAACAGGTTATTTGTTTTACGGTAGTACGCATCGACAGAAAATCCGATCCGCCCGCTTAACACAGAGGCATCCAAGCCAACATTATATGATCTTGTAGTTTCCCACTTGATATCGGGATTACCCGTTGTGCTGGTTATCTGCGAGTTGCCCGACAAGCCGGTGGGTATTGTGCTTAATGTTGAACCGTAGGCATATTCGGCTATATTTTGATTGTTTACCAGGCCATAACCAACTCTAAGTTTAAGATCATTGATAGCCCTCACGCCTTTAAGAAAGCTTTCGTGGTTTATCTTCCACGCCAGCGCGCCTGAGTAAGTGGTATTCCACCGGTGTGCTTCGGCAAATTTTGATGAGCCGTCATGACGTACCGTAGCGGTTAACAAATACCGGTCATCATAGGTAAAGTTGGCCCGGCCAAAATAGGCTTCTAAAGATCCCTGCCCTTTTACACCGGTATTGGTAGCAGTTGTTGCATCACCGCTACTTATGGTTTGCACGTTATTACTTGCAAAATTGGTGCGGGTAGCAGAAGAACCGCTGCTTTTAAGCAATTGAGCTTCGTGCCCGGCTACTACGTTAACATAGTATTTTTTTGCAAACGTATGCTGGTAGGTTAAATAATTGGAGATTGAATTGTAAAAATTTTGCGCGTTGGTTGTCGTACCGCTGTTGGTGGTTTTTGAATAAGCACCCATAACATACGATGGATTGAAATAATCCTCGGTGGCAAAGTCAAAGTTTCCGGCTACTTCGTTGCGCAGGGTAAGTTCGCGTGTAAATTGTATTTCGGCATAGGCGTTGCCCATTAATTGGTAACGGCTTTTAAAATCCTTTACAATAGTGGCTATAGCGAACGGGTTGGTACCAGTTGCGCCATAAATGTTAGGATCATTACCGCCCCATGTGCCATCGGGGTTTACTACATTTACATCCGGGGTTTGGTTAAGGGCCTGCAAAATTACCCCGGTATTGGACGTAGCCACATTTTCGGCCACGTGTGCCATATTCAGGTTTACACCAACCTTTAACCAGTTGGTGGTTTTGTTATCGATGTTTGCTTTTATCGAAGTCCTTTTAAAATCAGAGCCCAGCGCAATCCCTTGCTGTGAGAAATAGGTGCCCGATAAATAGTATTTTGTCCTGTCATCGCCGCCGCTGATAGCTATATTATGGTTTAGCATTGGCGCGGTACGGTACAAGGCTTTTTGCCAGTTGGTGCCCACACCCAGGTATTGCGGATTGGCAAATTGCGGCCGTTTGTCGTAACCGATGATGGCACTCTTTTCATTCATGAAAGTGGCGTATTGCCGCAAATCCATTGCATCATAATACTTGGGTAATTTTTGCCAGCCCTGGTAACCATCATAGCTGATAAGCGGCGGCCCGGAGGCTCCCTTTTTTGTGGTAATAATAATAACACCATTGGATGCCTGTGAACCATAAATAGCTGTGGCCGAAGCATCTTTTAACACATCGATAGAGGCGATATCCGAAGGGTTTATGCTGGATAGCGGATTGGTACCGTTGCCCGGTATAGCCGACTGGCCGTTGGGCGGTATTTGCACACCATCAATAACGTATAATGGCGGCGCGCCTAAGAAACCGCCCAAACCGCGAATCTGCACATTTACATCACCACCCGGCTGGCCAGATACCTGCTGTATTACAACACCTGCAACCTTGCCCTGCATGGCCTGATCAAAGGTTGTTGGCTGGGTTTTAAGAAGATCGGCCGATGTAATTGACGATATAGATCCGGTAAGGTCGCTTCGCCTTTTGGTGCCATAGCCAATTACCACAACCTCGTTCAAATCGTTGGTTGATGGTTTAAGCACTACGTTAATAACCGAAGATGAGCCTACAAATATTTGCTGGGTAGTAAAGCTTAAAAAACTAAATACCAGCACATCGCCGGGTTTTGCATTAATGGCATAGCTGCCATCAACACCAGATAAAGTGCCGGTTGCTGCATTCTTTACTTTAACGGTTACACCGGGCAATGGTCCGGTATTATCGGCGCTGGTAATTTTACCTGTAATTTTTATGGTTTGCGCATAGCCCGTGAGGCTTAGCAACAGCATAGCCATTAGCAGCAATGCACCATGTCTTAATCTTTTTCGTAAATTTTTTTCCATGTTAATTGGGGTTCATAATTAATTGATAATTGGTTTGTTTATTTGGTTATTGGTTAGCTTCCCTGCATTGTTTTCCTCCCATCGTATTTATTGTTAAATTGAATTTATTACCTGCGTGCAATGGCCGAATGGCACACTGCTAACACTCAGATCAAATAAGATAATTCATGTAAAAAGCCCGTTATTGTTGCAGCAGCCTACGCTGCCCGATGTATGTGGGGTATTAATGATGGCTCCCGAACTATTTTTGGTAACTGCCCGGCAGGCAAATAACAGGCGCTAATAAGTACACGTTTTGGCATAATGCTTAGTTTAATCAGGTTATTATTAAAATTGGTTATGTGCCTGCATCATTACATAATGACAGGCCTGCGGCAGCTATGTTGAATTTATGCCGCTTTGTATAGGTTAAAACTACAAGGGGTGGCGCAATCGATTGTTTAAAAATAGGGGCACAAATGTTAAATCATATTAACTAACTTATTTTCAGATAGTTAATATAGCAAACATTGATTTAATGGTAAAAAATCAGAAAAATACCGGCAGGAAGATTAACAAAATGGGCCAAAAGAGAGGAGAAATTGAGGGCTATGCGCCGCAATTATCAGGCTTTATCAGCCTGTTGCCTACTTTTTTGCTGATACGCCGACGGAAGACAATTGAATTCAGCTTTAAAGGAGCGTACAAAATACTTCTGGCTTTTAAAGCCTACCTTGTATGATATTTGGGATATGGTTAACTGCGAGTTCTCAAGCAACTGCGCGGCACGCTTTAAACGGATAGACCTGACCAATTCAACCGGAGACTTTCCGGTTAAGGTGAGCGCCCTTTTATATAGCGTAACACGGCTCACACATAATTCGCTACTGAGTTCTTCTACCGAGAAATCGGCATTATCAATATTTTTTTCGATAATCAATAAGGCTTTTTTAATAAAAGCCTCATCGAACGACTCGGGCACCACATCTGTTGGCTTGGCATCAAGCTGTTTTTGATAGGTTTTGCGCATATCCTGCTGTATGGCCAGTATGTTTTTCAGTTTGGATAGCAGTATCTCGAAGTTGAAAGGTTTGGTGAGGTAATCATTGGCGCCAGTTTCGAGGCCCTTTAACTGTTGCTCTTCGCCGGTTATAGCGGTAAGTAAAACAACCGGTATGTGCGATGTCCGTTTGTCGTTACGTATTTTGCGGCAAAGGTCTATCCCATTCATTTCGGGCATACTTATATCGCTAACTACCAGGTTGGGGTGCAGGGCCAGCGTTTTTTGCCAGCCTTCCTTGCCGTTTGCGGCCTCAACAATATGAAAAAAATCGTTTAAGTTGTCTTTTAAATAAAACCGGAAGTCCTCATTATCTTCAACCAGTAAAACAGTTAGTTTTTTAGCAGCAGCAACACCCCCGGGTTGTTGCAAGGCTTGTTCGTCGGTCCCTGAAAGTTCTGCCAGGTTAAACCCGTCATCGGGCCATTGTCCTTCTGCCTCGGCCGTTAGGTGCACAGGCAGTAAAATGGTAAAATAACTTCCCTGCCCGGGTTCGCTTTCTACATATATTTCACCATTATGCAGCTTTACAAATTCCTTTGTTATTGACAGGCCAATACCGCTACCCTGGTTAACCATAGATCCGGGAATATCGTTTTGAAAAAAACGTTCAAAAATTTTATCCTTTTTATCGGTGGGAATACCTATGCCTGTATCAATAACCTTTATTTCGAGCATTTGCTGCCCGGGTGTTTGTTTGGTTGATAATAATACGCTCACGTGCCCGCCTTCGGGTGTGAATTTAAATGCGTTGGAAAGGAGGTTAAATATGATACGTTCTATTTTATCGTGGTCAAAATTGATCACCAGGTTTTCAATTTCCGAGTCGAACACAAACCCGATATGTTTTTTTTCGGCAATATCTGAAAAGGAATAAGACATTTCCTTAATAAAGCTAACGATATCGCCGCTCCGGGCATGTAACCTGAGTTCCTGAACTTCCATCTTCCGAAAATCAAGCAGTTGGTTTACAAGGTTTAACAACCTTTTAGCGTTTCGCCTTATCATATTCAATTGCTCGCCCCGCTCTTTATCGGCATCAATAAGCATTTTATCAACAGGTGCCATAATTAATGATAATGGAGTCCTGAACTCATGACTTACATTTGTTAAAAATTTAGTTTTCAACTGATCAAGCTCCAGCATACGCTTAACCTCCTGCCGTTCCTGTTCAATTAACAGCTTTGCTTCCTGTTTTTCTTTTTCGGCTATAAATTCCCTTCTTATTTTTTGTATTCCGCGCCGGCGTATAAAAAGAAGCGTTCCGGCTATCAGGAACAGGTAAATGACGTAAGCTAAAGTAGATTTCCAGAACGGGGGCAATACCTTAATTTTTAATTTTATATGTATGGGTTCCCATTTTCCCTCCTGGCCAATAGCCCTTACATTAAAAGTATAATTGCCCGCATCAAGGTTGGTATAGGTAGCTTTCCGGGTAGCATTGTCTGCGGTAAGCCACCCTTTATCAAAACCTTCCATCATATACTGGTGCGTTATTTTATTGGGGTTAAAGAAATTTAAGGCGGCAAATTCAATCGTAAACACATTTTCGCTGTGATTCAGTGTTATCTCTTGTGTGGCCGAGATGGCTTTAGATAATATGATATGGCCATCAACTATTTCATTGGCTGCTATACTTTTGTTGAATAGCTGAAAACCGGTGAAAATTAATTTAGGCTCATCTATATTCGGATGTATACTCAGTGGGTCGAAAATATTAAAGCCATGCGAGCCGCCAAATACCAATTCCCCTTTATTGGTTTTTAAGGCTGCATTTATGCTAAACTCTCTGCCCTGCAGGCCATCTGTTTCATCAAAGTTTTCAAATTCAAACTTATAGGTTCCATTGCCAGGTTGCAGTGTTATCCGGCCAAGCCCCTTTGATGTACTTAGCCACATGGCCCCCCTGTTATCCTCCAATACATTCAAAACCTGGTTGTCGGGCAACCCTTCCTTTTTCGTCAGCGAAATAAAACGGTTGGTTTCAGGGTTCAATATGCTCAGTCCGTCCCTTGTTGCTATCCACATCAGGCCGTGGCTATCCTGAGTGATACTATTGATGTTATCGCCAATCAAACTGTTAGGGTCGTTGTTCTTTTTATTATAATGTATAACACCACGTCCATTTTTTAATATTTTATCTATCCCAAAATATCCCGCCACCCAAATGTCTCCCCGCTTATCCTCAAACAAAGCGGCTGTATACGGGCACCTGATTTCGGTTTGGCCGAACGGATGATAAAATATATTTTTCGAGCGGTCAAAAATTTCCAAACCGTTATCAAAAGTGCCAATCCATAACCGGTTTGATGAATCTTCCAGGATATTCCACACCCGGTCATCGGCAATGCTTGTGGGAACCTTGTCATTATGTTTGTAGTGAATAAATTTTTTTCCGTCAAAATGGTCCAGCCCGCCAAAATACGTACCTATCCATAGTTGCTGGTCGTGGTCGATACATAAGCTTACAATAATATCGCTGCTGAGGCTGTTCGGGTTTGCCGGATCGTGTTTATACTGGATAAACCTGCCTGTTTTGCGATCAAAATAAATTAAACCGCCTCCATTGGTACCAATCCATAAGTTACCGTTTTTATCCTCAACAAATTTGTTAACATCTTCAAAAGTAACACTCCGGGGATCTGAGGCAAAGTGTCTGTATAACGGGAACCTGATAATATTTTTATGATAATAACTTACTCCTTCCCTAAGAGTACGGGCCCACATAATGCCTGTATTGTCCTTGTAAACAGATGCTGTGTTTTGTGCCAATGATTTTGCATCATCTTCCCTGTTCAATAAATAAGTGATTTTGCCACTTTTTTTATCCAATATGTTTATCCCGCCATGATCAGTGGATATCCACATGAGTCCGTCGTCGGCCTGGATAATATTTGTAATGATGTTCGATGTAAGTGGTGTCTCTGACGATTCTTTTGCAATCTGCCGGAACCGTCCCGTCCGGGGGCTGTAATAATAGGCGCGGGAGTCTATATTTGGGTTAAATACCCAAAGATCGCCGTCACTGTCGATAGTTATTGAGTAATTTCTACCCTTATTATTAGCTGCTTTTTTAAAAATATCGGTATGGTACGTAATTGCATTACGTTTTACGTCAAATAGCTCTACTACGCCGTCGTCATAAGCAAGCCATATATTGCCGCTTGCATCCTGCGCAATGTCTGTAACAAAACTTGAATATAATGATGGGCTGGAATTTTGGTGATGATAATAACGCGTGGCAGTTTTTTTCAGCTCATTATACCTGTAAAGGCCCGAATCGGGGCATAAAAACCAGAAGTCGCCATTCCCATTGTGAAGTGTTTTGGAAACTATCGGATACCCGGGAAGTTTGAAAGGATAGACTACTGACCATACATCATTGTTAAACTGCTCCGTTTCGGGGTCATAAAAGGAATATCCGGCCCGGGTTGTTATCCATAATTTTTTGCCAGGCCCTTCACAAATATTAGTTACATAATCATCATTAATGGAGTATTTGTTATTTACATCGTGCTTAAATACTTTAAAAGTATAACCGTCATAACGGTTAAGGCCCGAAGCCGTACCGAACCACATGAAGCCCTTGGGGTCTTTAAATATGCAATTAACCTGGTTGTGAGATAGTCCGTTACTTATATTGAGCCGCGAAAACTGGTATTGGCTGTTTTGTGCAAAATTGTTGGTGTAAGCAAAAAACAATGCTGAAACGACAATATAAAGTTTTACGCGCATTAAAAATTAGTTGAAATCTTCGAAATCGGGAACCTGGCCCTTAAACAAGCCGGTATACTAAGGTAGTATAAAAGTAAGATAAATTCGTATTTAAAGAGATAAAAGCAGGTCAAACGCATCAAAATAGCTAATGGAATGAGCTTATGTCGTCGGTACGATTAAACATCAAACGACACCTTTTTTTATCGGCTGATTGTGGTTAATGATCCACCTGCCGAAGGAACTTATATTGGCCAAAAACAGACATAAGTATCAGGATGCGCCTAAATTGTGCTATCAGTTTAGTGTTAACCATATTAAAACACAAAGTATTAATTATCAAATGTTTATAGATATTTTATCTAAAATATGTTAAGTTATGTTAACCCACTTTAGATTTGCCCTGGAGATAAAAGCCTCAGTTGCTAACCATCACTTTAAAAATGAACAATATGTTGTAGTTACCCTGATCTTCAGTCTCAAGGAATATTAACTTTAAGTATTATTAGGCTTCCTAATATGGTTATCGAAAGACGATAGACACTCATTTTCGATACCGTTTTATCATTTTTCTTTCAGCTAAGGCGGCTATTTAGCCAAAATCCTTACAGACTCCATATTTTTTTTGACAAATTAACATTGAGCGCCCTATTTTCTAACTTTTGTGCCCCCATCATTCATTTATTTCTTCTGTAGTTTTACTACTCAATTAATAAACCTGTTAACAATTCAAATATTGCTAAATAAAATATACCTGTTATTCCAACGGCTGCGTTTTGTTGACTTTGATTGTATTGTTTTCATTAATTGTCTACCTGCTTCGGAAAAACAAGATTTAACCAATTAAACAAATAAACCGGTTCGGCCCCGTTTTATCCTATCGAAAAATGAAACTACTGTTAAACTCTGCCTTATGCGGAATGTCAACTGCTTTATTATTAGCTTTCTTAATACCCTACTGGCTGAAGGTATTTATAAATACAACTATTTATAACACTATCCATATAAACCGTAAAGGCAAAACGATATATATCCTTGCTTTACCTGGCTGTTTAACACTTTCAGATGCAATTAACCAATTTATTAATAGCGGCAAATTTATATGCCGCCCAGTTTAACCATTTTTTTATGAAGAACACTTTAAGTTATTTTTTATGCATTCTCGCAATTCCGGCATTTACAAGGTGCACGAAGCAAAAAAACGTTTCTCCTGATGTTATGCCGCTCGTTAAAACAAGCACCAAAAAGCTGACCGCCACCAGCTATCCCAGTTATAATATTTCGCCGCTTCAGCCCGATCAAACCGGTGTTGCAAGTACGGCAACTCAGCTTGCTGCAAAGTTCCAGTTAGGTTGGAATATTGGCAACACACTGGAGGCAACAGGCGGCGAAACCGCATGGGGCAATCCTACAGTAACCCAGGCGCTTATTGATCAGGTTAAAAGAAGTGGTTTCACCGCGGTGCGTATCCCTTGCAGTTGGGACCAGTTTGCTAACGCAACCACGGCTCAAATTCAGCAAACATGGCTCGACAGGGTGAAGCAGGTTGTTCAGTACTGCGTTAACGACGGTTTGTACGTAATATTAAATATACACTGGGACGGCGGATGGCTGGAGAACAATTGCACTACCAGCGCACAGGCCGCCGTTAACGCCAAACAAAAGGCTTTTTGGGAGCAGATTGCTACTCAAATGCGTGGTTTTGACGAACATGTTATTTTTGCGAGCGCCAACGAACCCGCCGTATCAGATGCTACAGGGATGGGAGTGCTGCTTTCTTATCATCAAACGTTTGTAAACGCAGTAAGATCGACAGGCGGGCACAATAGCTACCGGGTGCTGCTTATCCAAGGGCCATCTACAAGTATCGACTACTCAAATACTTTAATGAATACCCTTCCCACCGATCCGGCCTCCAATCGCCTGATGGTTGAAGTGCACTATTACACTCCCTTTAATTTTGCCGGTTTAAGCGCGGATGCAAACTGGGGTAATATGTTTTATTATTGGGGTAATGGATACCACTCTACAACCGATGCTTCACGAAATGCCACCTGGGGCGAAGAGTCGGATGCCACTGCAGAGTTTCCGAAGATGAAAACAAAGTTCATTGACAAGGGCATTCCGGTTATATTGGGAGAATATGGAGCTATCCGCAGGCTGCAAACGCTTTCGGGAGATGCATTAACATTACATGAGGCCGGCAGGGCTTACTATATTAATTATATAACACACCAGGCTTTGCAATACGGCTTGCGCCCATTTTATTTTGATGATGGCTCGACGGGGAATAATGCATTCAGAATTATTAACAGGCAAACTAACGGAGTTGCCGATCAGCAAGGTTTAGCCGCTGCAGTACAAGGCGCGCAAAACGGTACATCCTCAACCATCCAGGTTGGACAGGTTTACCAGATTTATAACAGGAACAGTTTTAAAGCTTTGGAGTTTGCCGGCTGGGGTACTGCAAATCAAACACTGGCCGACCAATGGGATTATTTAGCCGGTGCAAACCAGCAATTTAAAATAGAAGATGCCGGAGGAGGTTACTATCGGTTAACCCCGATGCATGCCACCGGAAAATGCTTGGAAATGTATGGCTGGAATACCAGTAATGGTGGGCAGGTGGATTTATGGGACTACAACGCCGGTGCAAACCAAAAATGGTCAATTCAGATAACCGACAACGGATATTATAAAATCATCAACGCAAATAGCGGAAAGGCATTGGATGTTGCAGAATCTTCGCTCAATAACGGCGGCGCACTTGACCAATGGACCTATTCCGGAGGCCGTAATCAACAATGGGGATTTGTGAAAATATAAGATAAATACAAAGCGATCAATTAAGTTATTTCACCAATCGCCAAAAATCTCTAATGCCTCTGTTTTAAATGAGGTATTAGAGATTCTTTTAATGTTAGATGCTGATGCTGTAATTGGTTGGACTAAAAAATGGTCTGAAATAAAGATTAAAACAGGCGGTTACCGGATGTTTTAAAAGTGCCCTGCGTTTCATTATATGTTATTTTTTACTTAAGTGCGATTGAGTTTTCCTGGCCGATTACTCCTGCGAAGCCGCCTCTGGGCAGGCATTGGATCTGGAGTGTATTTGACTTTTTTATTTTCCCGGTTTCGCTTGTAATTGACTTTGTATCTATTCCGTCTTTGAATATTTGGAAAGAATAGCTCGAAGTCCTAAAAAGTTAAAATTAAGATTAAGTGTTTGCGGAGTGTCTTTCCCGTTAAGCCCGGCAACATACCAAAGTTTGCCTTTTCTTCGGGCAATAACAACCATTTCGTCGGGATAGCAGTTAATAAGCTTCGTTTCATCCCAGGTTGTTGGAAATTCCATTAGAAATTTACAGCGGGCTTCAGCTAAATCATAACAGGCAGAAGACCTGTCTGCAAAATGCTGCAATCCGGATTCAAATACTACTGCCCAAGCCAACTCATGGGCAAAGGAAGTTTTATACTCATGCTGCGAGTTGGAAAATGTCACCGGTGTATAATCCATCGAGCCTACTATATTCCGTGTAAACGGAAGAGTTGCATTATGCGCAGCGGCCTTATCGGTTAAAATACCATTGTTGTTATACCATTCTACACCGTACGCCGCTTCGGTATTCATTAAATTAGGGTAGGTACGCGCCCAGCCACCGGGTAAGGTAGTTACATGAAAGTTAACCAAAAGATGGTATTTTGCTACATCTTCCAGAATGTCGATATAATATTGCATCATATCCTGCTGGTCTCCCGCAAAAAGTCGGCCTTGATACCCGATACGCCAACCTCTCTCAGCCAGGAAAACTCCTTTGCTCTTTTCTCGGGTGTTAACAGCCTATCTGAAGGACTTGCGTCAAGCCAATCGGTACCCGAGTTACACCATAAAAGCGTTTTGATGCCCTTGCTCTTTGCATAACTCAAAGCATCCTTTACAGTCCCAGCGTTTGACATTATGTCCCATTCCCAGTCAATAAGTACATACGGCCAATTCATTTTTGCAGCCATGGCAATGTATTCAATCACCTTCTGATAATCCTTTGAACCGTGGTTGTTTTCCCAATATACCCAAGCCACGCTACCTTGCTCAATCCATTTCGTGTCCTTAAAAGCGGCAGATTCGCTAACATCAGTGATCAACGTACTTTCTAACAGATCAGCCAGTCCGCCCACTACCATCACATGCCATTGCGATCGTATCTTTGATCCTCACTTCGACATCATTAAGTACCAGGTTTAATTTGTAGACCGACTAGGCTTTCCCTTTGGCTCTTTTTTCATTTGGATTCCAGAGCTTGGACTGAATTTTGATCGGTTGCCAATTCAGCACGCCGGCCATTACAGGTGATTCGTACATAAACCGGAACTTTTTCTTCTTTTGAATTCGTTCTCTTTTTCAGATAAAAGAAAACAGCTACATTTTTGATCATAAAAAGCTGTTAAAAAGTTAAACAAATTTACCTTTACAGCATAATTCTCACAAGATGACAACTCACTTAATATATTGTTTGTCAATTAGTTACAATCTTACTGGTGAGCACTTGTTTTAAAATTACGTGGTCACCAAAATGATCGTTCAACAGTGAGCAAATGACACCAAAATGCAACAAAAAACCCCTCAAACGTAGCGTTTGAAGGGTTTTAGCGGTGTTGATACCATTTTCGTGGAGCCGGAGGGATTCGAACCCTCGTCCAAACATGGTATAAGGTAAGCTTTCTACATGCTTAGCTTCTGTTTAATTGTCGGGAACAGGAAGGTCAGTCGCTTACCTGTACCGTGTTCCGTAGATGCTTTATCTCGCTTGCTTATCACACCCTAAGCAGGCCAGTTTCATTTGTCGATGCCCCTGATGCCGATCCAATGAAACGCAGAACCGGCGGGACAAAAGCTATGCTAATTCTAAATTAGGCAGCTAAGGCGTAGTTATTTTCGCCATTTGTAAGTTTGAGCGTTCAGATTAAAGCGCTAATTCACCCAACGCGCTGCATGCTTACCTACTTATCTCCATCCTGTCAATTCCGGTCGACCCCATTTTTGAGTTCGCAATTTGCCGGTGTGCAGTATTGCAGTTAAGAGTGCAAAGATAGTTAAAAAGTTTGCAATTTATATGCATATGTAAACAGGTTACACAAAAGGCTAACTGTAAATACCGGAATTTTAATGTATTATCGTATTGGCTATATCAGTGAAGGCATCCGTTTGGTTTTTCACATCCTGCGTTGTCGGCGCGGGATCGCGAAGCGCAAGGCGGGTAAAAACGTGCAGGCTGGAATTTACCAGTTGTACATTTATTTTTGCCCCAGTGCTTGTTTTTGTGCCGAGGTATATCAAAACCGCACTTACCCGGTCGGCCGTATCATCTTTATCGGCTTTAAATACTTTTAAGGTACAATTGGCTGGCAGTGTAACACCGTCCTGTAATTGCTTACGCACTATGTTAATTACATTGTTTAACTGCTGTAACGATTCGTATGGCCTGTAATGAAAGTAATACTTTTCCTCGCCCGCAGAATTATCAACGGTAGTGTACCCAATAACCGGCCCCAGCGGGTCTACAAGCGATAAAGTTTTATTGGCCGGGATAATAATGGGATCGACCATGAAAACGTGCCTGGGCTTAATGTGGTTATTGAAATAACCATCTGCCAGCATTTCCAATATCAGGGTTGCCCCTGTTGATGAGCCGGCAAGGCTGATATTTGTATAGCCTTCCTGCTCCAGCTTACTATATTCGTCCATTATTGGCTGCTTCCATATTTGCCAGGTAGCGCTTTTAAAGTTGGCATAATCTAAACCATGGCCCCCCAGTAATACTTGTGAGATAGCAAAATCTGTACGACCGCCAGCCCAGGTCCTGAATTCATTCCATTCAAAAGTAGTGGCACTATAGCCGTGTACAACGATGATAACCGGTTTTTTAGCTTCATCCGGCGTTGGATTGGGCTTTGCAGCCGATACAAGATAATTTGCGGGCGTATAAAACGATGGATCGTAAAGTTCACTGCTGCCACCCAGCATATCCGGTATAAATTTAGGGTCCTTTTTGCAGGCCGGAAATAATAATACGGCAGATAATATAATGAGTATAATTTTCTTCATGGCGTTACAGCTTTGCTATATTATAAGTGACACTTAACTGGTAAAACACAGGGTACAATGTACCCGCGCCCGATGTACCGTTGCCTGTAATAGCGTTGTAACCAAGCGAAAGGTTTACTTTAACAGGAAGTTTGAATTGATATGATATGCCACCATCAACCGAAGCGATGGCCGAGGTGTGTGGTAAACCATCAAATATTGGCGAGCCATAATCGGCCGTGAAATAGCCCAGGTTTCCGCTAAAAAACGGCTGAAGCGCGTGTGCGGGTCGGAATTTATAAGTGCCGGATGCAAATAGATTGTCTTGCTTTATAGCATTTGTGCCCCAGGCAGTGCCCAACCTGCTGGTTACATAGGTTACGCCCAATGCCCAGCGCCGGGTGAGGTTGTATTGGCCGGTTATCCCGTTTTCATAGTAAAGGCCTATGCTTTTTTGAAAGCGCATTCCTACATCAAAACTGTGTACCTGGGCCTCTGCCGGTTTGCAAAATGCAAAAATATGAGCAGCAATAAACAGGGGTAATATTTTTCTCATTGTGATAAGATTTTCAGCAAGTTATGTAATTATTTACTACCGCCAACGATTTGACAGCATAAAGCGTAAAAACACTCATGTCCATGACGTTTAACTACCCGGACATTAACCTGGTTAGCTTCAAAACTTACCTGCTGCTCCTTTTAAACAGCAAAGTATTTAAAAATCAATATATTTAACCATCAATTATAAATCATGAAAAAAGCGGGCTTATTATTCGTTTTGGCACTTTTGCTTAGTTCTCACTCGTTTGGCCAGGATCAAAAAGCTATGTTATACAGCAAAGAGCCTCAGCTTGCCAAAAACAAGAAACTGGTTTATGATTTCTGGCGGGAGGTGCTTGAGGGCGGGCATCTTGACCTTGCCGCAAAATACCTGCTACCTACCTACATTCAGCATAACCCCAATGTACCAACTGGGCGGCAAGGTTTTATTAATTTCTTTTCCAAATTTGCCAAACCATCAACTATAAATGCAACTGTTAAAGCGCCGCTGATCTCGATAGTTGCCGAAGGTAATTTGGTTATACTTAGCTTTAAAGATGAACATCCCGATCCGAAGGTGAAAGGCAAAAAATATATTACCACCTGGTTTGATATGCTACGTATCGAAAACGGCAAAATAGCCGAACACTGGGATAGTGCGCTTAAAGAGTAATATATTTCTTTAAGGGCTTCTCCCCCGCTTGTGTTTATATAAGCCTTTTCTATTTCGTTAGCGCCTTTTTTAATCATTCATCTATACAAAACCACGGTTCACCGATAAACGGTTGCCCCTTGCCCTGCCATTTATCACCTTTGAACCAGTAACCGGGATATCGGGACATCTCCCGGCTATTGTGTTCTGTTTTTTTTCATAAGGTTGCAAGCGCCCCGCGGTTAATTCCGGGGCGCTTATTTAACCCCGCAGAACCACCCAGATGAAAAACAAATGATCAACTGAGTTTAACTATTTTAACATGGTCGGTAATTGGCATTGCAACGGCTGCTATATTTAATAAATTTTTTAACCAGATGATCGTTTCTAAAAAAGCCACTAATATATTCATTCATGCAGCCGGTTGGCTGGTATTTTTTGGCTTCCCGTTGTTATTCATGAACCGTACGCAGCAAAGCAGCAGCAGCACATATAACGTTATTCTATCGCCTTATTATTGGTTGTTTTGTCTTACCTATATTTTCATGTTTTACTTTAATGCCTGGTACCTGGTGCCACGGTTTGTCTTCCATAAAAAATATGTGGTTTACGGGCTTATCGTTTTACTACTATCGGGCTGCGTATACTTTTTGCAACCGTTTGATAACCTGCTTTTACATAACTTAGTTAAAGAAAAACAAAGCACTGCGGCCCCTATCGGACCACAACTGATACCGGGCGCCGACAGCGGCACCGTCAACCCAAAAAATCTGCCGTTCGGGCCACTGCCTCATGAGGATTTACGGATGCAAGACCCAAGCCTGAAAAAACCATCCAACCAAATTATTTTAATCCATCAATCGGGCAATATAGATATGGTAGGCCTGTTCATTTTTATCATTGTAATAGGTTTGGGCATAGCTATGAGTACGGTACAAAAATGGCAGCTTACAGAGCAGATGGTGATCAGGGCCGAAGCCGAGAAAACCCATGCCGAGCTATCTTTCCTCAAGGCGCAAATCAATCCCCATTTTTTGTTCAATACGCTCAATAATATCTATGCCTTATCGGTAACGGATAGTGAACATACCTCAGAAAGCATCATGAAACTATCCAACATAATGCGCTATGTAACAGATGAGGTGACCGAAGATTTTGTATTGCTGCAAAGCGAGATAGATTGTATTAACGATTACATTGATTTGCAAAAGCTGCGCTTAGGAAAAAAAACCAAGTTGGATTTTAACTTTTACGGCGATATGGCACAAAAAAAAGTACCGCCATTGGTATTGATGACCTTCATTGAAAACGTGTTTAAATACGGCGTAAGCAAGCACGAAGCTTCGGTAATCAGCATAAATATAAAAGTAACCGAGGATAAAATATTGTTCACCTGCGAGAATACCATATTTGATAACCGCCCTGCGAGCAGCCGCAAGGGCATCGGCATTACCAATACAAGGCAGCGGTTACAACATATTTACCCGGGCAGGCACAGGCTAAACATTAGCCAGGAAGCCGCAATGTTTAGGGTTGAGCTGGAAATTGACGCTTAAGTCATAAGTACATAGTCGGAAGTCACAAGTCGAAATCTGTCTTTTCAGAACTTAGAGCTTAAGACTAACACTCATTTTACATTGACAAGACACTAAAAGCTTTCTGCTTTGCGCATTCAGCTTTTAGCTTTTAGCTTTAAATAAATATCATTATGCAGTTAAAATGTGTAGCCATTGATGATGAGCCGCTGGCGCTGGAGATCATCAAAAAATATGTATCAAATTATCCATCCCTGAAGATGGTAAATACTTTTGAAGACGCCATTTCGGGTGCCGAGTACCTAAAAAGGAACCCGGTAGATGTGCTGTTTGTGGATATTAATATGCCCGATATTACCGGGGTTGACCTGGTACGTTCACTGGACGAGAAGCCGATGATTATATTTACCACCGCCTATAAAAAATTTGCGTTTGAAGGTTTTGAATTGGAGGCGTTGGATTACCTGCTGAAACCCATCAACAGCAACCGCTTTGGCGCAGCCGTGCATAAAGCCATTGATTATTACCAATTTAAGCATACCGACCATACCGCCGAGGATGAACACATTTATGTACATTCGGAATACCGGGTGATAAAAATCGGCATAAGGGATATTGAATACATAGAGAGTATGCAGGATTATATTAAAATCCACCTGCTCAGTGCCGAAAAGCCTATACTCACCTTGATGTCGTTAAAAAGCATGATCGAAAAAATACCGGCTACCCAGTTCATCCGCATCCACCGAAGTTTTGTGGTGGCAAAGGCTCAAATCAGGTCGATATACAACCGCAAGGTAAAATTGCGCAATATCGAACTTCCGGTAGGCACCAATTACGCCGATTTCATCAAAGACTGGTCTAAATGATTGCCTTTTAACCGGTTCATCGGCACATTGGGGGTATTAACCGACACATTGTTTTTAAACAGCGGCATTAAGGCGATTTTTATACTATAAACTTATTTAATCCCCTAACAGATGAAAACTACAGGCAGCAAAAAGAAGATCCTGATTTTAGATAAAAACAGCAGAATGTTATCTGTAATTGATGATATTATGTATTATGGCGATTTTGATGTACACCTTACTTATGATCCTAATGCCATTTATGATAAAGCGAAGGTGATACATCCAGATCTGATCATTTTAGATTATCTATTGCTGGATATGGATTGCGCGTTAGTTTGCCAGGATTTTAAGGACGATGAGCAATTGAGGCAGGTGCCCATAATTGTGGTTACAGCTTTCAAAAGCAAAAAGGCCGAGCTGGAATCATACAAATGCGATGCTTTATTTGTAAAACCATTGGATATGGAATTACTGGCATCGAGAATGGAGTATTTAATGGCGTCGTAGTTTGGTTGATTGAGTTGATTGAGTTGATTGAGTTGGATTGAGTTAACTGAGTTGGATTGAGTTAACTGAATTGGAGCAAGTTGATTATGTTGGATCAATCCAACCTAATCAACTAAATCAACCTAATCAACTAAACCACATATTGTAAAACCCACTTAAACCTGTTAAGTTTAGCCTTTATTATTTACCGTACCTGCAATTATAAATGAAAATTAAAAGTAACATAGCTACCAGCGAAAACGGGTTTATTTTTAACCCTGCAACCGGCGATTCTTTTTCGGGAAATACCATCGCTGCACTGCTGTTATTGGCTATGAAAAGTGGCAAAACAGAAAGTGAGATAAAGCAAGATATCCTGGACAGGTATAACGTAAGTGAGCGCCAGCTGGATCTGGACTGGGAAGACTGGATGGTACAGCTAAAGGAAGCAAACCTGCTTGAAACTGAACGATAATGCCAAACAAGTACAGTAACTTATGCATTGCAGTTACCGGCCTTAACGCTAATGACAACCCGGGGCCAGGGATGGCTGTTATCCGTTCATTAAGGGAAGCTTTTGGGGCAGGATTAAGAGTTATCGGCCTATCCTATGAGTCATTGGAGCCTGGGATTTATTTGCGGGAACATGTAAATAAAACCTATCAAATACCTTACCCAACAGAAGGTACCAGTGCGTTATTAGAAAGATTGGGGTATATCCATCAGCAGGAAAACCTGGATGTGATTATTCCTAATTTTGATTCGGAGCTGTTTAATTTTATAAAGGTAGCGCCGCAGTTACAGCAAATGAGCATTGCTACTTTACTGCCATCGCAACAACAACTGGCCCTGCGCGATAAGGTGAACTTAAAGGATTTTGGAACAAAAAACGGTTTTTACGTTCCTGCCGATCATAAAATATATCATGCCGACGACCTGAAAAAAACAGCTGATGAGTTTAACTTCCCGATGGTAATAAAAGGTAAATTTTATGATGCCTATGTGGTATATACTATGGACCAGGCCCTTAAAGCCTTTCATCAGCTTAATGCCACGTGGGGAGTACCGGTAATAGCACAGCAATACATAACCGGCACCGAAATAAATATAGCTGCGCTGGGCGATGGTAAAGGCAACAATACCAGCGTAGTGGCCATGCGGAAACTATATATTACCGATAAAGGTAAAGCATGGGCCGGAGTTACCATCAAGGAAGATAAGCTGATTGAACTGGCCGGCAATTTTGCTAAAGCAACCAACTGGAAAGGTGGTTACGAAATGGAGATCATGAGCAATGCCGAGGGGCATTTATATATATTAGAAATTAACCCGCGGTTTCCGGCATGGATTTATTTAACAGCCGCTGCCGGCCAAAACCAGCCCGAAGCTATGGTAAAAATGGCTTTGGGCGATGATGTTTTACCATACACCGATTACCAGGCTGGTAAGTTGTTTGTGCGGTATTCATGGGACCATATTGCCGATATCAGCGATTTTCAGCACATCTCGGTATTTGGCGAATTATAATTTGATTACAATGGAAAAGCTGAAATACGAAAAGCCATATATTAAAAAACTGCACGCCGGCGTGATGAACAAATTTGGCACGCGCACCGGCATACAGCCTGTTAAAAGCATCGAGGGTGTTCCTGTTAAAAGTTTGGTTGAGCAATACGGTTCGCCGGTTTTTGTATTATCAGAAAAACAGATCCGTAAAAATTATCGTTCGGCCTATCGCGCTTTTAGTACCCGTTACCCCAAGGTGCAATTTGCATGGAGTTATAAAACCAATTACCTGAATGCCGTTTGCCAGGTATTTCACCAGGAAGGCAGCTGGGCCGAAGTTGTATCCGGTTTTGAATATCAAAAAGCATTAGGTAACGGCGTGCCGGGCAGCAAGATTATTTTTAACGGGCCTGGCAAATCAAATGACGAATTACAACTGGCTATTGAAAACGACTCGCTTATCCATATAGATCATTTTGAAGAGCTTAACCAGTTACTCGCATTAAGCAACAACCTGGCCAACAAGCCACGCGTTGCCATCCGCGTAAATATGGATACCGGCGTATACCCGCTTTGGGACCGTTTTGGTTTTAATTATGAAAACGGCGAAGCGTGGACAGCCTTATCAAAGGTAATTGATTCGGGCAAGCTACAGCTGGCCGGGTTACATTGCCACATAGGCACCTATATGCTTACAACAGCAGCCTACGGCATTGCGGCAACTAAATTATGTGATTTGGCTATGCGCTGCCAAACGCAACTGGGTCATAAAATAGAATATATTGATATGGGTGGTGGTTTCCCATCAACCAATACTTTAAAAGGCGCCTATTTACCCGGAAATGATACGGTGCCTTCCGTTGACGATTTTGCCGAGGCTATTACATCGATAATGCTCAATTTTGGCTTTGCAAATGACGATTTACCTTTACTTATACTGGAAAGCGGCAGGTTATTGATAGACGACGCCGGTTACCTGCTGGGCACGGTAATAGCCAATAAACGCTTAAGTAATGGTAAAAGGGCTGCCATTATGAATTTTGGCGTAAATATTTTATTCACCTCGTTTTGGTATGAACACCAGATAAGCCCGGCCCAGGACTTTGCGCCGCATACAGAAAATATGGTGGTTTACGGGCCGCTGTGCATGAATATTGATGTAATAAGGGAAAGCATTAACCTGCCCTTGCTTAACCCGGGAGATAACGTGGTAGTACACAAGGTTGGCGCCTACAACATGACGCAGTGGATGCAGTTTATTACGCTTAGGCCTGCTGTGGTTTTAATAGATGAACAACAGCGTACCCACCTTATCCGCAGCAACGAAACACTTGGATATACAGAAGGGCCCGAGCTTATGCCCGAACATTTAAAAGCCAGCAAGTGAAGCAAATTACAGCATTTATAAAATCGGTAGTTAGTTCCTATTCGGTACTGTTTTTTTCGCAGAACCAGATATTAGGGATCATCTTGCTGTTTGTTTCTTTTTTCAATCCTGTATCCGGCTTTGCGGGGTTGGGCTGTGTTGTTTTTTCGTTAATAGTATGCAGGTTGCTAAAGTTTGATGGAGACAACCTGCAACTGGGTATTTATAGTTTTAATTGCCTTTTGTTAGGCATTGCCTTCGGCGCATTTTACAATGTAAATGTTATGTTTTTGCTGTGGCTTTTTGTTGCGTGCTGTGCTGTAATCGTGGCCACAATCATTATCTCCACGCGGTTAGGTACGCAGGGGTTGCCCATGTTATCGCTGCCATTTGTGCTTGTGTTTTGGCTGGTGCTGCTGGCGTCTAATAGTATTTTCGCTATGGGCCTGCAACAAAAAGACAGCTACCTGTTAGAGGAGATTTATGCCGGCCCGGGCAACCATATGGCAGGCATCGAGGGTTACCTGGCTACGGAATTGCCGCAATTTGTAAGTCTTTTCTTCCGCTCATTAAGTGCCGTGCTATTTCAGCATAATATCATCGCGGGGATGCTTATCAGTGTAGGGATGCTTGTTCATTCGCGTATTGCTTTTAGCTTACTCATCATCAGCTTTGTATGCGCAATTGGCATCAACGGGCTCACGCATACTTACCCCGAGGGAATTAGCTATTATCATTTAGGAGCCAATTTCATGATGGCGGCAGTAGCCACTGGAAGTTTTTTTACAATCCCCTCCCTCCGCTCCTATTTGCTGGCAATTTTGAGTATTCCAATGGGTTTTCTTATCATTAATGGCTTAACAGGTTTTATGTCGGTACACGCCTTGCCGGTATTTTCGCTTCCATTTTGCATCGTCAATATCAGCCTCTTATATTTTTTAAAGCTGCGACATACCAGCGGCAAATTACAATTGGTTGTTTTCCAGCACTATTCGCCGGAAAGGAACCTTTACCAGTTTTTAAACCAGGAGGAGCGGCTAAACGATCTTAAATATTACAAGCTGAACCTGCCGTTTATGGGGTATTGGACGGTGTCACAGGGATACAATGGCAACATAACACACAAAGGAGACTGGGGCCAGGCGCTGGATTTTGTGATCAGCGATGATGAGCATAACACATTTCAGTATCCGGGTACCTTGCCCGAACATTTTTATTGCTTTAACAAACCTGTTTTGGCTTGCGGCCCCGGCGTTGTTGAACAGGTTGTAAACAATATAGAAGATAACGCCATAGGCAAAGAAAACCTTAAAGAAAACTGGGGAAACACCGTGGTGATCCGTCATGCAGCAGACTTCTATTCCAAAGTATCCCACCTCAAAAAAAATTCAGTAAAAGTTAAGCCCGGTGATGTTGTAAAAACCGGCGATTTACTTGGTTTGTGCGGCAATTCGGGGCGGTCCCCCGAACCACATCTGCACTTTCAAGTGCAAGCTACGCCATATATCGGGTCAAGGACGTTGAGTTATCCCATATCCCACTATATTAGTCGGGCTGAAAATAAAAACAGATTAATAAGCCATACGATACCTGCAGAAGGCGAGCTTGTTGGCAATCCTGAAATTGACACCCAAATTAAAAAGGCATTTGATTTTCAACCAGGATATATTGCAAGCCTTGTATCGGAAAATGGTATTGCCGAAGATTGGGAGGTTTTTAAGGATGCGTTGGGCCAATCATACATTTATAGCAAAACAACAGGTGCCGTTGCTTATTTTATTAACAACGGCGTTATGTTTTATTTTACCAGTTTTTACGGTAGTAAGAAATCGCTGCTTTATAACTTTTACCTGGCGGCATACAAAGTTGTTTTTAGCAATAACGAAGGGATGCCAATAACCGACAAATTACCGCTTAACGAAACAGTCAATAAGTTTTTACTTCGGCTGCAAGACGTTATTGCACCATTTTACAGGTTTATTAATATTAATTACAATAACTACAATCTGGTTAATAAAAATGGAGTAAGCATCACGTCTAAAATTCATACTGAAATAGCAGGTAAAAAAAACGAGGAAGCTGAGTTAAGCGTTTATGTAGATCATGGCAATCTGATTTCTTTCAGCATCAATTCAAATGGTAAAAACATTACAGCAAAATGGGGTACAAAAAACTAATACTGATTTTTACTTTATTTGTTGCGTTGGCCGCTAAAGCGCAGGATAATAGATTTGCCGTGGCAGATAGTACTGCTGAACAACTGTACAATGCCGGCGATTGGAAACAAATGATCGTATTTGGCAACAAAACTATTGCGGATAGCGTTGATTTCCCAGGCCTGCGTTTTAAACTTGGATATGCTTACATGATAACCGGAAACTATAAGGCAGCTATCGAACACTTTGACCAGGTATTAAGTAATGATTCGGCCATTTTTACCGCGCGCCTGTATGCTTATTACTGCAATACTTATTTAAACAACGACCTTGGGGCATCGTATAACGCCGGTAAACTGGATACGGCAACCAGGCGCGCGCTCAAACTTTCTCCATTTGGATTGATAGATTCAGAACTGGAAAGCGGCATAAAACTGCCCAACAATAGCCAGCGCGATAATGGCTTTTTTGAACGTGTTGGGTTAAGTAACCGCCTGTCGTGGCGTTTGCAGTTAGACCAGTCGTTCATGTTTTTCAGTCAAAACATATTCAGATCATTATTTGACGACAAGGATGCCGACAAATATCTATCGGGCAAAACAGACAGGCAAACAGAATATTTTGTTAGGGCACAATTTGGTATTAGCCCGCACGTAAAGGTTATTGGATCGTATCATTACATTTACACTACTTACCGGGGCAGCATAAACAATAGTAATTTAGGTTTATTGGGAATAAAATACAACGGCCGTTTTGTTGACTTACAGGCAGATGTTAATTTTGGCCGATTGATAAACAAAACATTAAAACAATATAATACCAGGCTAAATTTTTATCCGTTGGGCAATCTTAATTTATATACAACAAGTAGGGCATCGGTATTAAACTTAAGCGGAACCAACAGTTTTATATACAACCAGGCATTGGGCTTTAAAGCATTTAACAAAACCTGGCTTGAAACATCGGTAACTTTTGGCAACCAGGACGATTATTTGGATGCTGATGGCCTTTACGTATATAATTCTATCGACCCAACAAAATTTAAATGTGGGGAAACCGTTTTTTACCAGTTAAACACCCACGCCCTGTTGAATTTAAACTATATTTATGAAAAGAAGACGGATATTTACCGCTCTGTAAACTATAACCAGAATTCTGTTACGTTAGGTATAATATGGAAATTTTAAAAAAAACGTTTATAGCAGTATTTTTAATATTATTTGCAGTACAGCTACAGGCCCAAACCAACGCCGTGCTGCAAAAAGCATTTCGTAATAGCTATGTAGATGAACAGAATAAGAATTATACGGCTGCTATAAACGATATTTACCCTTATCTGAGCGACAATAGTTACGAGGTAAATATCCGCTTAGGCTGGCTGCATTATCTAAACAAAAACTATACAGCTTCGCAAGCTTACTATCAAAAAGCCATCAGCATAAAACCTGTTGCTATTGAACCTAAGTTTGGCTTTGTAAAACCCCTGTCGTTTTTACAAAGCTGGGATAAGGTACTTGAACAATACCTGGCTATTTTAAAAATAGACCCGCAAAACACGCAAGCTAACTATTGGGCAGGGGTAATTTATTATAACCGTAAACAATATGATTCCGCTGTAAGGTGTTTTCGGGTAGTTGTAACCCTTTACCCTTTTGACTATGATGGCAACCACATGCTGGGCTGGAGCACGTTGATGGCCGGAAAAAAAACCGAGGCTAAGCCATTTTTTGAACGCGCGCTGGTTATTAAGCCTGCCGATGCTTCAAGCACCGATGGTTTAAACCGTTGTAATTAATCGGTACAATATGGTCGTTTATCGATTTACTATAATTTTTGTCGGGCCGGCATTATACTTTTGATTGATTTTGAAGCGTTTTGTAATCTCGTTGTATAAATCATTAGCCAACCATTAACGCACTATTACCGTATATAAGTTATAAATGAAAATAAAATATTTACTTTTAAAAATGCAGCTTATTGGCTGTCTTTTAATAATTATAACTTTTAGTTCCTGCAAAAAAGATAAAACAAGTGCCGTTGTAAACGCGACGCCGGTAACAATTGGGTTATACGAATATGCCAGCGGCGTTGATAAGAGGTTATTAGTTCCCATTACAAAAATAGGCACGCAAACTGTAAACTACGGAACCATATTTGATACTGGGTCACCGGGAATGACTTTGGATGCTAACGGTATTTTGCCGGCATCGATGATAACATCTGCGGGTATCACAGTAACAGGCGACTCAATTGTGGTAAGCGGTATCACCGTAACTTCAAAAACATCGACCATCAGCTTTGGGGATGCAACAGGTACCACAATAGAATACGGAAATTTAGCTTATGCCAACGTTACCGTTGGAAATTCATTAGGAAGCCTGGAATTAAAACGGGTTCCATTTTTTTTATATTACAAAATAAAAGACAGCAAGGGTAACATATATCCCGCCCATTCGGCAGACGTTTTTGGGGTGGGCACCGGAACAAGCAGCACAAATACCAATATATCGAGCCCTTTAAAATCCTATTCTTACGGTACCGGCCTAACCAGCGGCTTTAAACTGGCAACATTAAGCAGCACCTCGTTCCTGGGCACGCCTACGTATGTTTCCAACTTGCTTACTATTGGATTAACCAGTGCTGACTTATCGTCGGCCGGGTTTATTATGCACCCATTATTGCCAAAATATAGTTACAATCCATACATCGAAGGAACGTTAACTTATAACAATAAAACCATCGATGCTATATTTTTATTTGATACAGGTACGCCGTCGGTGAGCACTATCGAAGACAAGCTTGCGGTCGCCGCTGTTTCTTTGCCAACCAATACAACAGTTACTTTAAAAACCAACCAGGGTTTTACTTATACCTACGTTACATCAAGCACGGGTAATCTTACGCAAGTAGCAAACCCTAATACTACACAAGATTACCGCACCATTTTCAGCCTCGACTTTTTTATAAAAAACGAGTATCTGACAAATTACGCAAGTCGTATTATTGGGTTAAAGAATAATTAACAGCAAAATTCATTCGTCGATAAATAACTGCGTTTTATCGACACATCGTTGCCTGTCAAATCCATCACTGGTAATTTTAAATAACAATCCCGATAACTATATCGGGTACCATTTATTAATCAAAATCAATCCAGATGAAAACGAAAATTACTTATTCATGGGTGTTGGTGCTGGCCGTTATCTTCGGTTTGGCTTCTTGCCAAAAAGAAAGCGGCACTAAAACAACTACTACCACGACTACAACTTCTTCTACCATTGCATCAACAGGCGCTATTGCCATTAGCCTGGCATCGGGTACAACCGACTCGGTTTATATGGTTGGCTGCTTTGGCCATCATGACAAAAAAGACTCAATAGCATTTAGCACATTACCAACAGCCATAGGCACTTACCTTACAGCAAATTACAGCGGTTACACGTTTAAAAAGGCGTATGCTATTACCGATAGTGCCAAAACTGTTATCAACTACATTGTTGTAATTAAATATAACAGTGCGCTGGTTGGCCTTAAATTTACTGCCGCCGGTGTATTTGTAAGTACACTTGAGCAACGCGACGGTAATGATTTAAAGGGCCAGGGATGGCACCGTGGCGGGCCGTTTGATAACCGGGATGGCAAACACCGTGATACCATAGCACTAACTGCCTTACCAGCTGCAGTAACCAGCTACTTTAAAGCCACTTATCCAACAGATACTTTATTGCATGCATCTATTACGCCAGATAGCGCATACGCATTAGTAAGCAAAAACAATGGCCTCTTTATAACAATTATTAAGGCAACAGGAACGTTAATAAAACGCATACAAATTGATAAACACGTTGGCGCTCACGTTGCAGTTACCGCAGCAAACCTGCCAGCTGCCATCACAACCTATTTAACAACCACTTATCCCGGTTATGTTTTTGATAAAGCTTTTTCACATAGTGTAAGCGGTGTCATTAAAGGATATGATGTAGAAATCACCTCCAACAGTACCAAGTATGTAGTTGTATTTGATGCTACGGGCACCTTTGTAAAAGCCTTCGCTGTTCATTAAAAACTTCCCTATTAAATTAATATATAGTAAGGCCGGCTCTCTTTAAACAGAGGCCGGCTTTTTGGGGTTTGATGCCGGCTTTTTTTCAAAGACAAAACAGTCAAGTCAGACCGGTCATCCCCGTTAGCAGGAAAAGTGTTGTTACGACGGCCGGCCTGATTTTTATATTTGTCTCTATTCGTCTATAATTATCGTTTGCGGAACATTTGAGGCATTCCAGCCGTTAATGCTCACCTCAAGCTTTTTCTTAGATGCAGGTACATTATAATCAATAACTAACTTTTTTTCCTCTCCAGGCAACACTGTAACATAATTATCACTGTAAAATGCCGGCAGTATCCTTGTTTTGCTATCAGCATCTACTAACGATATCCTGTTAAAAAAGGCAACCACGCTATTTTCTTTGTTAACTAACGTAACTTCTACCCTGCCTGGTTTTATATATTTTGCTTTAACTGACAATTCTTCAGCTTTCATTTTTTGCAGACCTGAAAATCCTCCTTTGCTATCCGGAATCCAGTAAGTATTATCGGTAATTACTTTTTTGCTTTCATCCAGCAGTTGTAACGACAGAAAAACGCCTTCCTTTGCGGCCAGCTTATCAACCGTGCCTTTTATAGAGAAATAGTTTTTAACAGTAGTGGCATTTATATCAGCAAAAACCTGGGTAAGCAAATTTTCTTTACCCTCCATATCATAGGTTTTTACTACCATCATCATGCTACGGCGTGCTTTAAATGTATTGTTGGCCACCATTACCATTCCGTTAATTGGATTGTACATGATGTGGAATGGGGCGCTGCCGTTATGCAAGCCATATAAGCAGGCATTGGGGTCAAGGTAATAGTCATACATCTGGCCGCGCATGGCTGTCCATGGGTTCTGGGTTTTCCATATGATGAAACCTGTATACCAATCCCACATATGCGATGTAAAGCCCTCGGCCAGGCCGCGATACTGATCGTAGTTTACCAGTTGGGCTTTCATGGCAAAATCGGCAGCATTTTTGGCTTTGCCATATTTATTAATGGCGGTATCATAGCCAATATATTTATGATAATCCCAAACGCTGTCTGTTTTTGTTTTGTGGGTCTCCTCGTCGTATACCGGCGGAACCATATTGGCCGAGGGTATAAAACGTTTTAATGATTCATAATCGCCAACGCCAACCGAGCCAACTTCGGAATTGAATGGAAATGTTTTAAACTCCCAAAATACCGACAGCGGCTGAATACCGTATGGCCCATCGCCGTTACCACCCAATACATTGTGCGACATGCTATCAGAGTTGGAGTAATCAACAAACCAGCGGGTATTATCCAATTTTGGTAAAATGGTATCGCGCAAAGCAGTCAGGATATCTTCGGGTGGTGTTATCTCATTGCCGCCGCACCAAATGGCCAACGAGGCATAATTACGTACCATTTTTATCTGGTCAATTGCCGAACGAAGGAACAAGCCATGATCATCAGGATATTTGCGGCGCGTCCATTGGTCGTCCAGCTTTTGGGGATCCTGCCAGCGGCCGTTGCAATCGCCAGATCCCCAGAGGTCCTGGAAAACCAGGATACCATATTTATCACAGGCCTCAAAAAATTCAGGGCGCTCAATCATGGCACCACCCCATACCCTTATCAGGTTCAGGTTCATATCACGATGAAAACGCACTTCGGCATCATAACGCGTATCCGAAAGGCGCAGCATGGCGTCAGATATTACCCAGTTACCACCCTTGATAAAAATTTTCTGGCCGTTAACCATAATCTGGCGGCTGCCGGTATGTTCGTTATATTCACTCGTCAGTTGCCGTACCCCAATATTAAGCTGATGCTGATCTGACACAGCCTTACCCGCAGCTGCAAACTTTAACTTGAATTTATAAAGATGCTGATCGCCGTAACCATTAGGCCACCAAAGTTTAGGATTGGGAAGGCTATAATCGGCAAAACTGACATTGGTAGTGGAGTTTGGTTTCAGGCTCACTGGCTTGGAGATGGTTTTACCATCCAGTTCAAAACTTAACGAGCCGTTTACCATTGCCGCAGTTGGGTTGCTTAATTCGGCCGCCACTTTAATAACCGCAGGTTGTTGCGCGCCTTCAGGAAGCCTTACACCGGGCACTAATGTAACAATGTGCTCATCCGCTATGCGTACCGCCCCTGTTTTTTGGATGGTTACTTTGTCCCATATACCGGTATTCCTGTCGCGCATGGGCTGTATCCAATCCCATCCGGCCGTGTACTGTAAACCAACGTTGCGTGCAATTGTACCGTCGCCGCCCTGGCCGCCATTTGGGTTGCCAACAACGTCTGGTGGATGCACCAATACCGCCAGGCGGTTATCTCCGTTTTTTGCGAGGTAAGGCGTTATATTGTAGTTAAACCGCAAAAACATCCCTTTCTGAATTGTTCTGTTCAGCTTATGTCCGTTCAAATAAATATCGCAGCTATAATTTATTCCCCTAAAATTAAGATAAACCTGGTTACTGCCCGTTGCCGGCGTTTCTTTAAAATCTTTGGTGAACCAATAGGTATAGTAATCGGCACCGGTTTTATAAATATCGGCTATATGTTCGTTGTTCATGCCCCAAAATGGATCAGGCACTTTTTGATTGTTTAATAACGTGGTCAACACTGTTCCCGGTACCGTAGCCGGCATCCAGGCTGTAGTGCTAAATACCGGAGTAGACAATACTGTTCCGCTTTCTTTTACGCTGCTTACAGGCGCGCACTTCCAGCCGGAATTCAGTTCGTAGCTACTTTGGGCGTATATATTAACAAAGGGTAAGATCAGAGCCAGCGTAACAAACAATTTTAGCTTTGCCGGCCTGTAAATTAAAGTTGAGGGCATTTTTTATAGTTTAGTATATGATGTAGTAAATGTTAATATTGAATTTTAAATACCGCTGCTTGTTTTAATCCTGATTGCGTTTGCAAAGACGAAGGTATAGTTATATTTGCCACACCCTCATTCAGGGTATATTTAACTTTTGCGTTAACACCCAACAAGCTTATTTTTTTCACTTTGCTTTTACCTGTCAGGTGCAAAGCAATTTTTGCAGGCAGTACCACTTCATCCTGGTCTTTTGGTGCCAGTATAAAAGCGTAAACGCTATTACCCGCTTTAGTATAGTAGGTATTTCCCTCAGAGTATGGCGCTATAGCCATCGAACTATAAATACCTTCACCGTTAATCTTCATCCAGTCGCCAATTTGTTTAAGGCGACTGTAAGCCGCTGGGTCCCAGTCGCCATCGGGGCCGGGGCCAATATTCATAAGTAAGTTGCCGCCACGTGAAACAATTTTCACCAATAGGGTTACAATCTCATTAGCCGATTTATAATGATCGCCCGGCACATAGCTCCAGGAATTGCCCATGGTGATACAGCTTTCCCAGGGATGATCAAGGGGTACATCCGGTACCTGCTGCTCGGGCGTGGTATAATTTTCATATTGACCCGCCACGGTACGGTCAACAACTATCAGGCCTGGCTGTTTAATCCTGGCAGCTTTGGCAATTTTCGCCATATCAATATCCTGATCATACGGAATGGTACGTTGCCAGTCAACAGCAGGATCGATTGTATTTTTAGGTCTTACCCAACCACCGTCAAGCCATAAAATATCAACTTTACCATAACCTGTCATTAATTCCTGGATTTGGTTAAAGGTAAAATCCTTAAACTTTTGCCAGCGATCCGGGTATTTAGCCGGGTCGTAGTTCACATTCCTGTCTTTAGGCGGAAAATAAGGCCACCAGTAATACTCCGTATTCCAATCGGGCTTTGAAAAATAAGCCCCGATCATAAAATTTTCTTTGCTAAAAGCACTAAAAACTTCTTTGACCACATTACTGCGTGGGTTAGTTGAAAAAGGTGTTTTTGTACTGGTTACTTTATAATCTGTTTGTTTTGTATCAAACATGCTAAAGCCATCATGGTGTTTAGTAGTAAATACTACATATTTCATCCCGGCATACTTGGCCGCTGTCACCCATTTTTCGGGATTGAATTTAGTTGGGTTGAAGGTTGTTTGTAAATTTTCATAGGCTTTTTTATATCCGTTATAATCGGCGCCATACGGTCCGCGGCGCTGCGTCCACCCCTCATCTTCGGGACAGATACTCCAGCTTTCAACCACGCCCCACTGACTATAGGTACCCCAGTGCATAAAAAGTCCAAACTTAAGCCCCTGCCATTTATGAAGATTTTTTTGCACCAGCGAGTCATCGGGCACTACATAATCTTTTGACATATTATGTTGCTGCGCCACGACATTGCCCATGGGCAAAAGGAAAGAGATAAAAACCAACAGTTTTTTCATTTATATATGTATTTTTTGTTTCTTTATAAAACAACCGATTTAAACGCCAAAAAAAAACAATTCTGATAATATCCAATAAAAACCGGGTAAAATCCGGATATTTTAAGTGTATTTTTATGCGTAATAAATTAACAATATTCTTACTTAGTGTATTAGATACAACACTTATCTCTGCGGCAAAAATGTTAAAAAAGTATCAATACCTTATCACATTACCTCATTTCTTGTCAGATACGGGGTAAAAATGTCAGTTTAACATTTTAAAATACCTCAAAAATGACCTTTAAACACCCTATTGACAACTTTATAAGCCAATTTGCCTACACACTAAGTAAATAAATTTTGAGTTAGATGAATTTCCGATTAAAAAGTTGTCGAAATTAAAATAAATGCTTGTTTTTGTTATCAAATTGTTACATTGCATCGCGATAATTGTTTTGTGCAACACTTAACTATTAAACTATTGAAAATTTCTAAAACAGATACTTCGGGTTTATGGAATCAGGTTTGTTTTAATGATGATATTAAAGCATTTGAATTATTGTTTCATAATTTAAACACCCGGCTTATTAAGTTTTGTATTTTTTACATACGCCAGAAAGAAGCCGCTGAAGACATCGTATCTGATGTATTTATCAAATGTTGGGAATCACGTAAAAGCCTCACCGAAGTTGCCAATCCCGAAACTTATTTGTTTGTAGCGGTTAAAAACCAATCGTTCAATTATTTAAAAAAATTCTCCAATATCCACCTTGTACAGATAGAAGCTTCAGACGAAGTTGAATTTGTAAATACTTTTGATCCCGAAAAGGAATTAGAACGCAAAGAGCTTCATTTTTTATTAGATAAGGCTATCGCATCTCTCCCTCAACAGGCATGCATCATTTTTAAATTAATTAAAGAGGATGGCATGAAATATAAGGAAGTGGCCGAAATTTTAAACATATCGCCCCGTACTGTACAAACTCAGCTTTTTAGGGCGATGAAGAAATTAAGCATCATTCTTTCGGCGCATCAACTTGCATCTAAATCATCAGAGAGGGCATCTTCTGACCATGACATCATGGGGCTTTCGTTGTTATAGGAATTCTTTTTAAATTTTTTTTCAAAGCTTGTAGGCAATTTTAAAAAAACTATTGTCCTATCTAAAAACAAGCCCGCTTTAGGCGAAAAAATGGTGAACGAAAGGTTTATTGAACTGTTAACAAAAAAGCTCTCGGATGAGATGAATGCTGCAGAATTGGAGGAATTCAATTTTTTGCTTGCAAACGATGAGGCTTGCAGGCAGCAAAACACTTTTTTTAAAACCTACTGGATAAAAAACGAGGAACTGTATTCAAATACCAACCTGATGTTTCAGCGCATCGTATCTAAAATTGAGGTACCTGCAACAGAAATACAACAACAGAATAGTGAGGCGACCGGCGAGCGTTTTAAAACCCGCCGCATGATTATATTTTTACGGAGCCTGGCAGCGTTGTTAATAATCGGGATTGGTTTATCTGCTACTTATTATTTAAAGGCTTACAATCAAAAAAGCTTTGCGTTGGCTGATTTTCAGCAGAAAAAGACCTCAAGCCGCGTAAAATCAAAAATTTACTTAAGCGACGGAACTGTAGTAACATTAAATTCCGAAACTACTTTAAAATATCCATCATCATTTACAGGGCCTACGCGAGAGGTTTACCTTAATGGTGAAGCTTTTTTTGATGTAGCCAAAGATCATCAGCATCCTTTTATAGTACACGCGGGTAAAATGAGCATCAGGGTTGTTGGTACTGCCTTCAACGTGAAATCGTATAAAAACGATATTGCGAGCGAAACCACCCTTATCAGGGGTTCCATTGAAGTTACCCTGGCCGACAGACCATCAGATAGGATTATCCTTAAACCAAATGAAAAGCTTATTTTAAAAAGCACTACGTTTAAAAGGCATACCATTAACCGTAATTTGGTGGCGCAAACTCCCGATACTGCAAAAACAAGCTACGCGCTTACCAACCTTACTTACTTAAAATCAAATGACACTACTGTGGTTGAAACCTCGTGGGTAAATAACCGACTGATTTTTAAGGACGAGGACTTTTCCGAAATTGCCAACAAAATGGAGCGCTGGTATGGCATCAAAATAAACTTTAAAAACACAGATGCTAAAGACTATCATTTTACCGGTGTTTTTGAAAAAGAAAACATTTTGCAAGCCTTAAAGGCACTGCAAATGATCGAACCATTTTCATACAAGTACAAAAATGAAACCGTATACATTTATTAACCTAATACAGACAATAAATAAGCCTATGACATAAAGAAAGCTTTACATACCACAAAAAAAACGGGAATTACCAGAGGTAACTCCCGCGAAGATGAAGATCTGTTAGTTAATCATGCAATGTTCTCTCGAACAGAACATTGCCATTTAATCAAGTCACCTTTAATTAAGTAAAAGTATGAAATATTTTAAACACCCAAAGGGTGTAAGAGATAACTATTGGCTATTTAAGTCCATATTAATAATGAAATTGACATTTATTTTAGTAGTAGCCTTTAGTCTGCAATCCATTGCAAATGTCTACTCGCAACAAAAAGTCACGTTTAACATAAAATCGGCAGATTTTAGTAAGGTTATCTCTGCTATTCAAAAGCAGACTAACTACCACTTCGTTTTCAGCGAGCGTAAAATCCCATCAACCAAAAAGATAACGCTTAATGTACAAAACGAAGAGGTTACGTCGGTTTTGAATAAGCTTTTGGCAAACTCCGACTTTACCTACACCCAACTTGAAAACAACCTGATCGTTATCTCTCAAAAAAATGAAGTTGTAAATGCTGCGGTTGTAAAAGGTAAAGTAGTTGACGAAAACGGTACACCGGCACCTGGCGTTTCGGTAAGGATTAAAGGAACAACTACGGGCACCATAACAGATGCCAATGGTAATTTCTCTATCAATGCCCCAGCCAACGCTGTACTTATCTTTTCGTTTTTAGGTTATGAAAACCAGGAAGTACCTGTTGGCGGTAAGAGCGAATTATCTGTAAAGCTTACAGTATCTGCTAAAAGCCTGAACGAAGTTGTAGTAACGGCTTTGGGTATCAAAAAAGATTCTAAAAAATTAGGTTATGCTGTATCAACGGTTAACGGCGCTGTAATGGACAAAGCAAAAGAATCAAACGTTGCTATGTCGTTAGAAGGTCGTGTTGCCGGTTTAAGCATCAGCGGTGCAAACGGTGGCGCCGGTTCATCAGCACGTATATTATTACGTGGTGTAACAAGTACCGGATCTACCCAGGGCCCGTTATTTGTTATTAACGGCGTACCTATGGACAATACCCAAAGAGGCCAATCGGGCGAATGGGGCGGTGCTGACTATGGCGATGGTATCGCTAACATCAATCCTGATGACATTGAAACCATGACTGTTTTGAAAGGTCAGTCTGCATCAGCCCTGTACGGTACACGTGCTACAGGCGGTGTAATCCTGATCACAACCAAATCGGGCAAAAAAAATTCTGGCTTTGGTGTTGAATACAATACTAACTACCAGATGGATAAGGTATATGACAATACCGATTTTCAGACTCAATACGGACAGGGTGAAAATGGTGTTAAACCAACAACCGTTGCCGGCGCTTTAAGTTCAGGTAACTTAGCCTGGGGTGCAAAGCTTGATGGTTCGTCGGTTATCCAGTTTGACGGCAAAAGCTATGCTTACTCAAAAACCAGTGACGACTATACTAAGTTTTACAAAACCGGCGGTACTTTTACAAACACTGTATCATTAACAGGTGGTGGCGAATCAGGTGCTTTCCGTTTGTCATTATCTGATTACAATAACCACGCAATTACTCCTAACAGTGGCTTAAACAGAAAAACTTTCAACTTTAACGGTTCGCAAACTGTTATCAAAAACCTTGATATAAACCTGGTTGCAAACTACGTAATTGATGACGCTAAAAATCGCTCTGGTTTAAGTGACGGTCCGGGTAACCCAAATAACGTTCAATTCCTGGCGCCAAATGAGGCTCAAAGCATATTATCTCCAGGTACAACAGCGTCAGGTGCTGAGCAACAATGGAATAATGATATCTATGTAACTAACCCTTATTTTGCTGCTTACAAATTTGTAAGCAACACAAAAAGAGAGCGTTTAATATCTTCTATATCAGCAAGGTATGCTATTACACCATGGGCTTACGCTCAAGGTCGTATTGGTTATGATAAAATCAATGATAACAGGTTAAACATTGAGCCTACCGGTACAGCTTACGTTGGCGGCAATGGTAACATGAATACCCAAACTTCTCAGACTACAGAGTTTAACGCTGATGTATTATTTGGCGCTAAGCATGACCTTGTAAAAAACTGGGTAAATCTTGATTTATCTGTGGGTGGTAACGTACGTAAAAGTGATTTTAGAGGCACACAAATTGGCGGTAGCAACTTCATTATCCCTTATTTTTACGATTTATCAAACCTGCCAAGCAGGAACAGCGGAAACCTTGATCCCAAAAAACTTGAAGTGCACTCAGCCTATTATACAGCAGATTTCGCTATCAAAGATTTCTTAGTATTAGGAACAACCGGTCGTTATGACTATTATAGCAGTATCGGAAAAGATTTAGGCCCGGGCATCTTTACACCATCTGTATCGGCAAGTTTTATTTTCTCTGATCTTGTACACGTTAATGGGTTAGATTTTGGAAAACTTCGTGTTGCTTACGCAAAAACAAGCGCAGGCGCTGATCCTTATGCCAACCAGATTTACTATAGTGTAAACAATTCTATCAATGGCGTAAACGCAGGTGGTTTCAGCTCTCAATTGGCTAATTTATTATTAAAGCCTTACACCTTAACTGAGGTTGAGATAGGAACAGAGTTGAAATTTTTCAATGATCGCTTTGGATTAGACGTAGCATATTTCAATCGCAAAACAAAGAATGAAATTGTTAATGGCAGCATTGATTGGTCAACAGGCTACACAAATGCTTACGCCGCTACTGCCTCAGTACAGAATAAGGGTATAGAAGTTGAATTACATGGTACACCGATAAAAGGAAAAGATTTTACCTGGTCACCTTCATTTAACTTTACTTATGTAAAAAATAAAGTGTTGGAAACGGATAAAACCGGCGCTAACATTGGCTTAGGTACATACCGCCCATTAAACGCTACTACAGCATTTGTTAAAGGTATGGCTGGTCCGCAAATATTGGCAAATGACTATGCCCGCGACGCCAACGGCAATATCATTTTTGATGCAAACGGTATCCCAACTACTACCGCACGTATCCCAATGGGTAGTGTTATTCCTAAATTCTACGGTGGTTTAAATAACGACTTTAGCTACAAGAACTTCAATTTAGGCTTCCTGATTGATTATCGCTTTGGCAACAAAGTACTGTCTGCAACTAATTATTACAGTATCTTCCGCGGTTTAAACCAAATGACACTTGTAGGTCGTGAAAGTGGAGTTGTTGGTCAGGGTGTTACTGCAACAGGTGCAACAAACACTGTAAATGTACCAGCCGAAACGTACTACCAGGCTTTGGCCCGTGGTGTCTCGGCATTGAACGTACTTGATGGCAGCTTTATCAAACTTCGTCAAGTAACCTTCGGTTATACATTTGGTAAAAACTACCTGGCAAATACTCCCCTTAGTTCAATTACCTTCTCGTTAGTAGCAAGAAACTTGTGGACTATCATGAAGCATACCGATAATATCGATCCTGAATCAAATTTTGCTCCCGGTATTAACTATGCCGGTATTGAAGGCACAAGCGTTCCTGCTGTTAGGACTTATGGGTTTAACTTAAACTTCAAATTAAAAAAATAACAAAAGATGAAAAAACGATATATATATAGTTTTTTGCTTGCCGGGGCTACGCTTTTTGCAGGCTGTTCAAAAAACTTTGACCAGGTTAACGTCAATCCCACCAAGGTAAGTGCCGACTTGTTCAATCCAAACTTTTTAATGGCACAGGCACAAATCCAGTTTTCAAATACAGGATATGACCAATTGTTATTTCAAAGTATGTGGTCTCAGGCTCTTGCGTCAACCTATGATTATTATGGTAATGGTGATAAATATGTTGCATCGGGCAGTTTCCAGGATTATAAATCCCGCACATGGAACAATGGTTATAGTGCAACTACACTGATAGACGAAATGAAAAACCTGGTTGCAGGTAAGGCAGAATATGCTAACCTTGACAATTGCGGTACAATATTACGTGTATTGATGTTAGAGCGTGTTACTGATGCTTACGGCGATATCCCATTTTCACAGGAAGGCCAGGCAAAAACAGGTATTTTCACACCTGTTTTTGATTCACAAAAAGATATCTATGCTTCAATGCTTAGTCAACTGGATAAAGCATGTGCTGCATTAGATGCTACAAAAGCGGGCCCAACAAGCGATTTATTCTATAGTGGCAATGTTGCCCAGTGGAAAAAATTGGGTTATTCATTAATGCTACGTGCCGCAATGCGTTTAACCAAGGTTGACGCTGCTACAGCTAAAACATATGCTGAAAAAGCTTATGCAGGCGGTACAATGGCTGGCATTGCGGATAACGCTAAAGTGAAAGCCGACTACACCAATGGTAACGGCAACTCAGATGCTGCTGCATTATTGGTTACAGATGACTTCAGGGAAGTTAGATGGGGTAAAACTCTTATCGATTATATGAAAAGCACTGCAGATCCACGCGTTAGCGCTGTTGCCGAAATTTCGGCCGGAACAGGTAAAGCGGCCAATGAAACCAAGGCAGCGGGTGTAAGTACCTATGCTTTACAATTTGGTATGCCAAACGGTTACGACTTAAAAGGAGGCTCAACTGATATTTCAAAAGCTCCGGGATATCCTGGCACTTCGCCGGCTGATCCATCTGTTTCGGGCGATGCACCAGCACCTGTTGGTAAATACTCACGTCCTAAATTTGCAGTATATGATGATCGTAACCGCTATAACTTCCTGTTAACTTACGGCGAAACCGAACTATTATTGGCAGAAGCTTCCTTTAGAGGCTGGGCAACTGGTGTTGCTGCCACTCATTATGCAAATGCCCTTAAGGCTGATATGGAAACATTAAGTCAGTTTGGCACTACATCTGTTGATGCTGCGGCTATAACTACTTATGTTGCTGCTCACCCTTTAGTAGCAGGTACCGAGTTACAACAAATCAACATGGAATATTATGTAGAAACTGCAACAGTATTCAACTTTAACGAAAACTGGAATAACTGGAAGAGATCTGGCTTCCCTGTTTTGACCAAAGTGTCTTACTCAAATCAGTTTGCTACGGACATACCAAGAAGGTGTGATTATCCGGTTACCTTACCTTCAACCAACGGTGCAAATTACGCTGCCGCGGTTGCTAAGTTAAGCGGTGGAGATAGCTTCACCTCAAGAATTTATTGGGATAAATAAAATTAAATTTTCTAACAAACAGGGAGGCAATATTGCCTCCCTGTTTGTTTTTACTACCGCTACATTGTTTAACAATCTTTTTAGAACTGTGTACCCAAAACATGAGTTTTAATTAAAGTATTTATGTCCCTGTTTAATTCATATTTCTTAAAACGGTTTGTAGGTTTACCCGCTTTAGCAACTGTTGCGTTTAGTTTTTCGGCACTTCCCTCCTACGCTCAGCAGCCTTTATTCAAGCTATTGAATAGCAAAGAAACCAATATTAAATTCAGCAATGATATCAACGAGACCGAATCACTCAACGTGTTATCATATGAGTATTTTTATAATGGTGGCGGTGTAGCGGTTGGCGATATTAACAATGATGGCCTGCCCGACCTAATGTTTACCGGGAATATGAAGCCGAACAAGCTTTATCTGAACCAGGGGCATATGAAGTTTAAGGACATAACCAATGATGCCAGCCCCGACCTTGGCGGTCGGCCCGATTCCTGGAAAACCGGTGTTACCATGGCCGATGTTAATGGCGACGGATTACTGGATATTTATGTATGCTACTCGGGCAAAACCGATAATGCAACACGTAGTAACCAGTTATTTATAAACCAGGGTAATAACAAATTTAAAGAACAAGCGAAAGAATACGGTTTAGCCGACCCGGGATACAGTACCCAGGCCGTTTTTTTTGATTATGATAATGATGGCGACCTGGACATGTTCCTGCTGAACCATAACATTAAAAAGATTGATAACATGGAACTGGCCCGTTATAAAGATCAAACAGATGATCTGGCCAGCAATAAATTATTCCGCAATGATAACGGGCATTTTATCGATGTATCAAAAGCGGCCGGGATAGTGCAAAACCCGCTCACCTTTGGGCTGGGCGTGGCCATTGCCGATATTAATAAGGATGGATGGCCCGATATTTATGTAACCAACGACTACAACGAACCTGATTACATTTACATTAATAACCACAACGGAACTTTTGCCGAAAAATCAAAAGAAATGCTGAGGCATATGTCGCACTTTTCGATGGGTGTTGACATTGCTGATTTTAATAATGACGGCCTGCCCGACATTATGACCCTTGATATGCTGCCCGAGGATAACCACAGGCAAAAATCACTTCAACTGGAAGAAAACTACGAGTCCTTTGCACTGATGCAAAACCAGGGACTTTACAAACAATATATGCGTAATATGCTGCAGCTAAACAATGGCGACGGCACATTTAGCGAAATAGCGCAGCTGGCCGGCGTATCAAACACCGACTGGAGCTGGTGCCCCCTTATTGCCGATTTCGATAACGATGGATACAAAGACATCTTTATCACCAATGGATATTTAAGGGACTACACCAACAAAGATTTTTTACGCTACTGGGGCGATTACAAGATAAAAAAAGCAATGGCTGGCGAGCCATTCCGCCTGATGGACCTGGTGATGGCCATGCCTTCAACCGCCGTGCCCGACTATATTTTCAAAAACAATCGTGACCTTACGTTTACTAATAAACAGGTAGAATGGGGCCTCAACCAGCAAAATATATCAAGCGGCGCAGTATATGCCGACCTGGATAACGATGGCGACCTGGATCTTGTAGTAAACAATATCAACCAGCCGGCATCCATCTACCAAAACACCAGCCGCGAGGCTAACAACACTTCGTACATTGCGGTAAAATTAAAAGGTACAGGCAAAAACACTAATGCCATAGGCGCTAAAGTAAGCGTGTATAACGGCAAAAATATCCAATACCAGGAGGTAAACCCAAACCGGGGATATTTATCATGCGTATCAACAACGCTGAATTTTGGTTTAGGCGATCTGAAGAAAGTTGATTCTATCCGGGTTACCTGGCCGGATAACTCCACCCAGTTACTAAAGGATGTAAATGCCAATCAGTTGCTTACTGTTAAATATGATCCAAGCGGAAAATTTTCCGGGCAAACTACCGAAATTAAGAAAACCATATTTAAACGCGCCGAGCCCGTTATTGAATTTAAACCTGAAGAAATTACACTGAACGATTTTAAACGCCAGTTATTGATGCTGTTCATGTACTCCAAAACCGCGCCGGTTATTACCAAAGCCGATGTAAACGGTGATGGGCTGGAAGATTTATTTATAAGCGGCGAAAAGGACAGCCCTGGCAAAATATACCTGCAACAGGCCGGCGGCAAGTACCTGGCTAAAGACATAATTCGGGGCGGCATAGATAACATCGGCACAACAGCGGCAGCCGCTTTTTTTGATGCCAACGGCGATGGTAAAGCCGATTTGTACGTTGCAAAAGGCGGTTATTCGTTGTATGAACCCAACACTGCCGATTTACAGGACGAACTTTATATAAACGAGGGTAATGGCCGGTTTGTGCTATCGCCTACTGCCCTGCCGGTAATGAATGCCAACAGCAAATCGGTAGTAAAAGCGTGCGATTTTGATGGTGATGGCGATTTTGACTTGTTTATAGGTGGCCGGGTAATACCAGGCCAATACCCACTGGAACCGCAAAGCTATTTGCTGGTTAACGATGGCAAAGGTAAGTTTACCACCGCCGTTGCATCATTTAATAAAATTGGCATGGTAACAGATGCCCAATGGATTGACCTTAATAATGATGGGCGTAAAGACCTGGTTTTATGCGGCGAGTTTATGCCGGTAACCATTTTCATCAATACTAAAGAAGGTTTTACCAATAAAACCGCAGATTATTTTAATACCCCGCAAAAAGGATTCTGGAACAAAATTGCCTTTGCCGATGTAAACGGCGACGGCAAACCAGACCTGATAGCCGGTAATCTTGGCCTAAATACCCAGATTAAAGCCACAGACAAAGAGCCCGCCGAAATGTATTTTACCGATGTGGACGGCAACGGTTCTATCGACCCGTTTTTCAATTTTTATATCCAGGGTAAAAGCTACCCCTTTGTAAGCCGCGACGAGTTAAATGAGCAGATTTACCCTATGCGCCGCAAATTTAACTCGTACAAAATGTATGCGGATGCTACTATTAATGAAATTTTTAGTGCCGATAATATGACCAAAGCCGGAAAATTGAGTATCAATAATATACAGACAACGTTGTACCTCAATATTGATGGCAAATTCGCGGCAATATCCTTACCAACAGAAGCCCAGTTTGCCCCTGCCAGCCAGATTCTGACAGGCGATTTTGATCACGATGGGCATACCGATATTCTTTTATTAGGTAATCACTCGGATAATCGCCTGAAAATTGGCAGCATAGATGCAAATTATGGCTGCTTGCTAAAAGGCGACGGCAAAGGCGGTTTTACATATGTAAATCAGCCAACATCGGGCCTGTCGGTAACGGGCGATGTAAAATCGGCAGTAGAGATCAATATCAACAATACATTATATTTACTGATAGGCGTAAGCGACGGGCCGCTTCAATTTTATAAAGAATAATGAATTACTTAAAAAAATCGCTCCTGATATTTTGCGCGTTGATAACACAGCAATGCTACGCTCAAAATACTAATAATAATTACCCTGATTATTTGCAGCCAGATCATGCAGTAAACGCGGTAACCATGGTAATGTTGCATGATGTGGTTGGCCCTCCCGTTGCCGCGCGCTATTACGCTTATGTAATGCTGGGGGCCTATAATATTGTAGCCGCCAACAATAAAAACATCCCCGAACTGCAAAAATTCATCAAAGACTATAAGGCTAACAGTAGCCTGGATACTATCCGCTTAAAATACGACTATAAAATTGCTGCTTTTTACAGTATTCTGGAAACTGCCAAACTACTGCTGCCATCCGGATTTATGATGACTGATGATCAGGACGCTTTTGTACAGCTACTTAGAAAAACAAATGTAGATTCAACCGTCATTCAAAACTCAATTAAAGTAGCAAAGTTAGCTTCAGCGGCCTCTGTCGCGTTTTCAAAAACCGACCATTACAGCCAGTTGAGTGCGTTGAAAAGATATACCCCTATAAAAGACGAAAGTAAATGGTACCCTACCCCGCCGGGATATTTTGAAGCCCTGGAACCCAACTGGAAAACCATCCGCACAATGGTTATCGATTCGGCCAATCAATACAAGCCGGCTCCACTAATCCCATTTAGTAAAGATACCTCATCGGCATTTTATAAACAGGTAAAGGCTGTTTACGACGTGTCAAAACATCTTTCGACAGAGCAAATTAACATTGCCCTGTTTTGGGATTGCAACCCATTTGCCATCACCACATCCGGCCATATGGCTATTGGCTATAAAAAGATCAGTCCGGGTGGGCATTGGATGCACGTAACTGGTTTGGTAACCCGCCAGGCAGGGCTTGATTTTGACCATTCCATCGAGGTAACAACCTTAGTGGGCGTTACACTGATGGATGCCTTCATCAGCTGCTGGGAGGAGAAATTTACCAGTAACAGAATTCGCCCCGAAACTTTTATTAACCGGTACATGGATGTGAAATGGCAGCCTGTTTTACAAACCCCGCCTTTCCCGGAGTACACCAGCGGACACGCCGTTATCTCGAACGCATCGGCCGAAATGCTAACCTACTTGCTGGGCGATAATTTTGCCTATACCGATAATACCGAGATTCCTTTTGGCAGCGGCCAGCGCGATTTCAAGTCATTCCGCCAGGCAGCAGCAGAAGCATCTATGTCGCGCTTTTATGGCGGCATCCATTATATGCAAAGCATAGAAAATGGCAACGCACAAGGGAAAAAAGTTGGAAACGCCATTATCACCAAAATAAAAAAAGCTGGTATATTGCCACTTGTTAAATAAGACTCATCTATCTTCATAAATATCTGCCTTCTAATGAAATATATTACACATCCCATCATGAAAAAAAGTGCTGCCTATTTAGCGGGCTGCGCGTTAATACTATCGTCGTTACCTACCTTGGCGCAAAATACGCCTGTTTATAAAGATGCTTCGCAATCGATTGATACAAGAATAAAGGATTTGATAGCTAAATTAACATTAGAAGAAAAGGTATCCTTATTGGGCTACAGGAGCAAGGCAGTACCACGTTTAGATATACCTGCATACAACTGGTGGAACGAAGGCCTACACGGCGTGGCACGCGCCGGCGATGCCACCATATTTCCGCAGGCCATTGGTATGGCGGCAACGTTTAATGAAAAACTGGTTGATTCCGTGGCCGATGCGATCTCGACCGAGGCAAGGGCCAAATACAACTTATCCACATCATTAGGGCGCCGTTTGCAGTATATGGGCCTCACCTTTTGGACACCCAACATCAACATCTTTCGCGATCCACGATGGGGACGCGGGCAGGAAACCTACGGCGAAGACCCGTTTTTGACCGCGCACATAGGATCGGCATTTGTACACGGGATGCAGGGCAAAGACAGCCGTTACCTGAAGGCGGCAGCTACCGCCAAACATTTTGCAGCGCATAGCGGCCCCGAAGCTACCCGCGATTCTTTTGATGCTATTGTTGATGAAAAAGACATGCGCGAAACGTACCTGTATGCATTCCACGCATTGGTAAACTCTGGTGTAGAATCTGTGATGACAGCTTATAACAGTATCAACGGCGTACCAAACTCTGTAAATAAAAACCTGGTAACAGATATTTTAAGGAACGAATGGGGCTTTAAAGGGCATGTAGTTACAGATTGCGGTGCACTTGACGATGTTTTTTTAGCTCACAAAACCATCCCGACAGCTGTTGAAACGGCGGCCGCGGGTATAAAGGCCGGAATCGACCTGGACTGCTCCTCGGTTTTCCAGGGCGACCTGGTGAAGGCTGTACAGCAAAAGCTGTTAACAGAAAAAGAAGTTGATGTAGCACTATCCCGTATCTTAAAAACCCAGTTCAAATTAGGCTTTTTTGACGATGGCGGTGCGGCTCCATTTAAAAATTACGGTGCCGATAGCATCCACAACGATGCTCATATTGCGCTTGCCCGTAAGGTTGCGCAACAAAGTATGGTATTGCTAAAAAACGATAACAATATACTCCCGTTTAAACAAGGCCAATACACCAGCTTTATGGTGTTAGGCCCCAATGCGGCCGCATTAGATGCGATGGTTGGCAGTTATCATGGTGTGAGCAGCAAAGTAGTAAACTTTGTAGAAGGTATTACCGGCAATGTGGATAAGGGCACCCGTGTAGAATATGACCTGGGCTGCGATTATCGCGACACTACCCATTTTGGCGGTATCTGGGGTGCAGGCAATGCCGATGTAACCATCGCCGTAATAGGTTTATCACCTGTATTGGAGGGTGAAGCCGGGGATGCCTTCCTGGCCGAATCCGGAGGCGATAAAAAGAGCCTGAGTTTGCCTGCAAGCGAAATAGCCTTTATGCGAGAATTGCGTAAGGGTGTAAAGAAACCTATCATTGCTGTAATAACTGCCGGCAGCGATGTGGATGTAGCCGCCATAGCACCATATGCCGACGCCATCATATATGCCTGGTATCCCGGTGAGCAAGGCGGAAACGCTTTGGCAGACATTGTTTTTGGGAAGATAAGCCCGTCGGGGCACCTGCCGCTTACGTTTTATAATTCGGTTAAGGATTTACCGGAATATACCAGCTATAGTATGAAAGGCCGTACCTACCGTTACTTTGGGGGCGCTGTACAATATCCATTCGGGTTTGGCCTAAGCTATACTTCGTTTAGTTACGAGGCCGCTTCCGCACCGGCCAAACAATATGCGGCCAAAGATACCATCAGTATTACTATTAAAGTTAAAAACACGGGCAATATGGACGCCGATGAAGTTGTACAAGCTTATATTAAATATCCAAATTTAGACAGGATGCCAATTAAAGAGCTGAAAGGCTTTAAACGAGTAAGCGTTGGCAAAGGAAACGGGCAACTGGTAACCATAAAAATACCGGTTAAGGAGTTACAAAAATGGGATTTGCAAAAGCACGGCTGGAAGCTTTATCCGGGGGATTATAAGCTGATTATGGGCAGTAACTCGGCCGACGAAAAGCTAAGTGCCAGCTTTAAGATAACTGGTAAATAGGAAGTAGCCGGTAATAACTAAGATATATGAGATTTACTCTATTCTTACTTACAACGTTAGAATAAACATCCACTCGTACTTCCTTAATAGTAACGATTGCCACCGGTATACATTTGCTACCAGTGGCAATCGTTGTTTTTTATCGGCCTGTTTTACCTGATAATCAGCAACCAGCCCTTTCCTTTTTCAACCGGAATCCTATCATCCAAACCAAACGTTTTAGCAGGCTGAAAACTTTTAATCTCCGGCGCTGTGATGGTTGCTTTTGCAGGATCGATTCCCAGTTTCTTCCAATCGATGATTAGTTTAAAATCAGTATCACTTTCTTCCCAACTGGCTATAGATACCATTGCCGCACCTGCTTTTTTGTAAACGGTTGCCAGGACTTTGGCTTTATCGGTTTTTACCGGGTTATCATCAACCCAGTAACCAATCATTTTGGTGCCCTTCATACCAAAGTTATCCCAGGCTTTCCATATCGGCCTCGGATCGGCGCCATCGCTCCAGGGCATGCGGTTGGTCATGCCGTAAACCATACCACGCCATTTATTACCGCCGCCTTGTAGCATTTCGCCCATTAGGCCAAACGGAATACCGCTCACTTCGGTCAGGAAAAAATCAGGGGCGTTCTTTTCGTAATCAAAGTATTCGCCAAACCACAGGCGGTTCAGGTATGGAAAATGCTCCATGTACAGGTTGGCGCTGTTATTAAAACCATCACTTTTGTTGTATTGATTGGCCGAGTGAAGATCAATTATACCAGGATGCCCGTCTTTAGTAAGCACGCGTTTAACACGTTTCATAGTTACACGGTCAAAGGCCACATCATCTAAATAAATACCATCGATGCCTACGTTTTGGGTAAGCCAGTTCATGCCTTCTACATAGTAGTTATGCCAGCGGTTCATACCGCTGTTAATAATGGCGGCATCCTTAATTTCGGGAACAAACCAGGCGGCAATGTAATCGTCGCCAACGTGTTCCTGTAGCCAGCTGAAGCCCCCACCTTTGCCTGGCGAATAAATTTCGTGCCCAAGGCTGCGGAGCGCGAAAGTTTCATAAGCGTGGTTTGACAGTTCGCGTATGGTGTTGTAAATTTTTACTTTTAATCCTGCCGAATGAGCCGAATCATCATAGGCCTTCATTTTATGCCAGGCGATAAAAGGGTAGTTGATAGTCGGATTGATAGCTGTAGCATGGTGAATGTTTATTAAGCTTGCACCTGCTGCCTTAATGGTATCAATGGGTTTGTAAGCATGATAAAACCTGGTGGCCCACTGAAAATCGGTATTAATGGTATGGAAAGGGGTAATAAGCAAGGTAAAGTTGTAGTACAACTCCTCTCCTTTTTTCAAATTCCGTTCGCCGCTGTAGTTGTTTACCAGCACCGCTTTGCCATCAAAGGCAATTTTGATACCGCCTTTATTATCATTGCCCCATGATGATGGCAGGATTAATGGTTTTTGCAGGTAGAAATTGGTATTAAGCGGACGAACGTATTTCTCATCGCGCAGTGAATATTGCAAACCGCCGTTTACATTGCCAACCCAGGCGCCATCCTGGTTTTTATGGGCCACATCCCATTTCCACTCAAAATTCTCAGGACGATCTCCTCCCTTTTGGCCGAGGCCAATCATGTATTTGGCAAAATCTTTTTTAAGGGGGATATGCATATTTATCTCCTTTAAACTTACATCCTGCAAGGCCGTCACCTTTACCGTATAGGCCATAAAGCCATCAAACTCCAGCGATGCGGATACATCCATTTGCAGGCTATCATTAGCACTTGCCGCTGTCCACTGTACTGTACCGGCTTCTTTTTTACCAAATTGTACACCCTGGCTTTTCAGGTTAATTTTTTTGCCGGCAGCGTTTATAAAATGGAAGTGAATGCCTTCGGTGAGTAAGTTATTAGGTGTGGTGGCATATTCCGTCATTTCGGGTGTAAAGTAAGTTTGTACCTGTTTAGGGAACCCATCTTTATTTACCTCCACCTTTCTGCCCAGCAGGCTAATGGTATTGCCATCAACTGTTAATGGGGTGTACGGCGCTATTACCGTATTTTCCTGCGCCATAGTTGAATTTAACCAACCCAGGCGGGTCATTTTATAAGGCTCATTTACGCCGCCGTCTTTTAATATTTTGTTGTTTACTTTTATGGATATCGTAATAACTTTAGCAGCTCTTCCATCCGCCACGATAGTTGCCTTTCCTGTATAAATTGAGGGCAACGCCGAAACGGGCACGTTAACGCCGCACCACAAAGCCTGTATTTCGCCCTGCGCTACATTTACGGTTTTGGTTAGCGGTTTAGCATCATAAGTGGTACCGCCCGTATTGATACAAAACAACGCCGAAGCAGGGATGATTTTGCCGGTCGGCGAGGTGAGGTTACTGAACGTAACTTCTACGTCTTCGATGTTCTGCAAGGCGTAAACGCCCAACTGAAAGGCGAAGTTTTCGCCACGGGCAGCTACGCCTGTATATTTGTTTTGCGGCCCGCGTTCTATCCATTGCTGCGGCAAATATTTGGTCATGCGGATAGCGTTTAACCTGTCTTCCGGGAAAACCAGGAAGTCCTCTTTTTTATTTTTTCCAATCAAAGCGTCAGTCTCTGCTTTGGTGGCAATCACCTCCATTGGGTAAAAGCTATTGAAAGCATCTATGGACTGAAACTCTTTAACCTTAGCGCCAATGAAAACATCCCTCGTAGATAGTTTTTTCATCCAATCTTCAGATGCTGTTTTTTCGGGTTTTAAATATACGCCCTTTGGATAGTTGGAACGGCCTTCGTTTTTGTAAGGCATATAATAAACGTAGTAAGTGCCAGCTCCAGAGGTTGGTTCAAAATAAACCTTCCCTTTTTCCCGGGTTATATCATTCATTTCTACATTGGTGATCTTTATATTTGTCTTCGCATCAACAACAATTATGCGTTTATCCTGCGGGTTGGCGTCGCGTCGTCTCCAAGGGATATCGGCAATGGCTATTCCCGAGGATGGGCCGGTATAACTTAACACCACCCGGTGATTTCCTAATGAATCGGGCAGCCAGCATTTTTCGCAATTGGTATAAGGTATTTTTTGTGCCGAAGCAGCAAAACTGCCTAACAGTAAAATAATGGCAGCAAATTGTTTTTTCATTTTAGTTAGAACTTATAATTTCTGAATACCGGCTTTGGGTAAATTTGATTTCGTGCAATCACTAATACGCAAAGCAAGCTATCAAAAATTAAAATCTATTATAAAGATGTTATAACTTTTGGAACCTAAAAAAGGTAAAATTATTGATACCATGTTCGCCACATCCACCTTAATCCACTTTAGCAACTCAAAGCACTCTAATTGCCAGGCTGTGCACTTGACAATTAGGGTGCTTAAATAAACCGGCGACATCATCACATATCTAAAATCCGCTATCGTCCAGGGCAAAACTGTTTTTCCTATCTTTCCATTTACCTTTTGTAAAATCAGGAAAGACCACGCTTGCATTGCCTTCTTTAAGGGATTTGGTTGATAATGGCGTAATAACACTCATGGTAACTGAATCATAAACATCAATAGGCGTTTGGCGTTTATTTTTTACCGATTCGATAAAGGCGTTAAATACAAACCAATCCATCCCGCCATGACCGGCGCCTTCGGCCATTTTTTCGTATTTTTTCCACAACGGGTGATCGTATTTATCAAACCATTGTTGTGCGGGATCCCAGGAATCATCCTCTTTTGATTTATGGTCGATATAAACACTTTTGTTTACATCCATCCACAATCCCTTTGTTCCCTGTACGCGGAAGCCCAATGAATACGGGCGCGGCAAATGCGTATCGTGGCTCAGCAATACCGTTTCGCCGTTGGCGCAATTGATCATGGTGGTAGTTACATCGCCATTTTTATAATTTATCTTAGCGTTGGGATGGCCGGGCGACAATTCTTCGATGTAAGCCCCCAAACCGCGTGCTTTTGAGCTAAAAGATACCAGGTTGGTAAACCGGTTACCCGCGTTGATATTGGCGTAATGCATACAAGGGCCTGCGCCATGGGTTGGATAGATGTCGCCATCCACATCTATATTAAACTGGGTACGCCATTGGGCTTCGCTTAAGGCTTTGGCACCATATTCCACGCCTCTGTTACCGTAGCTCCCTTTACCATCGTTAAACAATACCGGCCTTAAATTGTGCTGGTAACCGCCTTCCAGATGGATAATCTCGCCAAAAAGGTCCTGGCGTGCCATATTTAGCGCAGCCATTACATCCCGCCGATAACAAACATTCTCCAATGTCATATAGGGCATTCCTGTTTTTTCGGAGGTATGCACAATATCCCAGTGTTCATCTACCGTCAAGCCTGCAATAACTTCACAACCCACATATTTGCCGGCCTTCATGGCATCAATAGCCTGCGGATGGTGAAACTGCCAAGGTGTGGCTATGATGACTGCATCAATATCCTTACGGTCTAAAAGTTTTTTGTAGGCATCCAGGCCACCTGTGTATTCCGTTACCGGGGCATGGCCCTTTTTGGCTATGTATTCGCGGCAAATTTTCAGTGAATGCTCCTGGGTATCACAAATGGCTACTACTTCTACATCATCGCGCAGCAAACCTTCGGCAATGTGGCTCATGCCGCGGGCACCAACGCCAATGTAACCCAGCCTTACTTTGGCCGGTGCAGATGCAAACAAACTACCAGACGGCAAGATGCTGAAGCCGGCTGCGGCAATAGCGCCGGTTTTTATAAATTCTCTTCTTTCCATTTTATAAGTTATATATCAGTTTTATTTAATAGGTAATTTATTAATATCAATAACAGGTTTTACACCTGCCGCTGCCCTGATGAATGGCGTGTTCAGTTTCACGAAACCGTCAAAAAAACCGCCGTTTTGCAGGTAAAATTTATCTCGTTCGACGCCGCCTGCATAATCTTTCCGGTAGTTGGCTTTTGCGGTAGCGTCACCGGTGTATACAGCATGGGTAAGTTGCTGCCAGTTATTTTCACTATCGCCTATCCATTGGTTTGTAAACAGGGCTTTGCGGGTTTTATCGCCGTTTTCGGGCTCAAAATTCTCTACAAAAGAATAGAGGCTGGTTAGGTAAGTTGCTTTTTGCGGTCGGTTAAAGCTGGCCACCAGGAACCATTTACCAGCGGCAACGTCTTCAAAATAAGCCGTAAACGTTGTTGAATTTTTAGCAGGATCAGGTTCGGCGCTTAACAAAAAGGCGTAGGCTTTCCCGGCTTCCCAGGGATAGTGCATATAACTTTGCCCACCCGATCCTTCGTTGCCAAATTCGCCAATGTGTACGCCCGCGCCGCCTTTTACCAATTTAATGCGCATGCTATCGGGAATGCTTTTGGGGTCTTCGGTATTAAACGGGCTCCATACAGAAAACAACACCCGGCGTTCGGCAGCCGAATTTACCTGCATGCCAAAATATCCCTGACCAAATCCATCTGCCATAAAATATGATCCGACGACGTCCTGCCCCCTGGGAACAATTATCTGGTTGTAAAACCATCGCACTTTTGTTTTTTTATCATCGGGAACTGTAAACCTAAGGTGCACCGATGGCCCCCTCCTGCCGAAGTGGAACGAACTGCCTGGTTTTACATAAGCTATATCGGCATCGGGCTGTTTGGTTTGGATGATGAGGTCGCTTACATCAGCATACACTGCGCCTGTTTTACTCATACCCTTCAGTTCAATTTTAACATGACCGGCATGCTTTAAATGAATCGTTCCCATCTCAATGGTATCAAAAGCCCGGTTGCTTACCTTTTTAAATATATAATTTTCGCCTTCTTTTATCCGGATCTTACTTTCGCCGTTTGGCACCCGTAGCCGCAACGATATTTTAATATCCTGCGCAACCGAAACCCTGAAATAGATGTTCGCGGTTGATTTAGGGCCTTTCCAATTCACCAGGCCTTCATCAGTAATGGTATCGGGCGCGTTTACCCAGGCATTGCCACCTAAGGGAATTACCTGCCTTATATTGAGCACATCGGGGTTTGCAACCTGCGCCAGCGAAACAGCGGCTATAAAAGAACCAATTAAAAAGACAAGGCAGCTTACTGTAGTTTTTTTCATATTATGTTATCGGCAAACACCAACTGGTATCCTTTTATAAATGTGCCGGCTTCTTAATAAACATTTTGTTTTGCTGAAATTAGTGATTAAGCATGTGAAAATAAATTACACAAACCCAAAAACGGCACGCAAACGTTTGCAGTACTTTGCAAACCGGCAATAATTTGATAATAATCTGCTAACTTTAATTTTATTTCAAGTACACCAAAAGGATAATGCAATCAAAGCCGACTACTATAAAAGAGATAGCCCGACAACTTGGTATCTCGGTATCTACAGTTTCAAGGGCCTTGCATGATCATCCCAGCATCGGACTTAGTACCAGGGTAAAAGTTAAGAAACTGGCCGGCGAACTAAACTACGAGCCAAATCAAACTGCCATTTTTTTACAGAAGGGGAAAACCCGCACCATTGGTGTTATTTTGCCCGAACTTTCTGAAGCCTTTTTTTCATCGGCTATTAGCGCCATTGAAGATACCGCCTATAAAAAGAATTATACGGTATTGCTTGCACAATCACATGACGATGAGCAGAAAGAAAAAGAACTGGTAGAGAAAATGAAAAATCACCGTGTAGATGGGCTGCTGGTATCAGTAGGCAAAAACACTTCTTCTTTTCAGCATTTTGAAAACCTTAAAAAATATAATATCCCTATAGTTTATTTTGATAGAATTCCCAACATTGCCAACATCCATTACGTGGCCTGTAATATGGAAATTGGCACTATAGCGGCAGTTAGTTTCCTGTTAAAAAAAGGTCACCGTGCCATAGGCATGATCAATGGCCCTCAAACTATGGTGGCTACCGGCGAACGAAAAGAAGGCTACATTAAGGCCATGACCAAAAACCGGCTAAAATTTGACCCCTCACTTATTGTATCCTGCGATTTAACGGAGGAGGGCACAAAAAAAGCTTTCGACGAGTTGTTGGCCAACAAAAGAAAACCAACTGCCATTGTTACGTTTAACGACTATGTAGCCTTATTTGCTATTAAACACGCACGAAAGCTCGGCATCAGGATAAATAAAGACATTGAATTTGTAAGCTACGCCAATTTACCGTTGATCAATTATATGGAAAACATCCCGACAGCCTCGGTTGAGCAATTCCCCTACCTGCAGGGGCAAAAAGCTGCTGATATCCTGATGGACTTGCTCCATCACCAGGATAAGGGCAGTAATGAGCAAAGCGCCTATTATAAAATCATTATAGAATCGCAGCTGATCGAGAATAAGAATAAATAAAAAGCGGTCAAACGTTTGCGTGCCGGTTTCATCAGGCCTGTTAAGTGTATTTCAGCTGAAAGCTGAAACCATGTTTAACCACGAGGTGAAACCTCGCGGTAGCAAGTGATATTAAATTATTTAGCTCCTGCCAGCCTATCAAATAACCCTGTCACTTTCATATTACGCAAGTCGTTTTCCACCTGGATAGCCGACGGGGCCAGGAAATCTTTATTCAATTGTTCAAACCTGTCATCCAGATTTTTTGATGTAGCCAACAGTTGCTTTAACGCAGCAATTACTGCAGTCTTTTGCGCATTATCAAACGACGCCTCATTAACCTGCTTCTCGATAGCCTGGTAAGTGAGGTAATATACCCTGATATCGGCCATTAATTTAAAATGCTCAAACTCCTCCTTGTTTTTTGTTGGCTTTAGCGCGTAAAACTTTTGCCGGGCAATGGTGCAGCTATCCAGCAATTGCTGAACCGATAGCGGTGCGGGCGATTTCACCTCGCCCTGTTGTATTTCATAAGGTGCTGTTTTAAGTGCTTCCCAAAATGAAATGGCCCCGGCCCTATCAAACCCGAACTGGTTTTGACCGTAGCCGTACACAAAGTTGGTGATATTTAAAGGCTGGTTACTTTTAACTGCTTCGAAATAGGCAGCTATAGACATATTGAACCCCGACAGTGGGTACACGTGCCTGATGGCATACAGCTCGGCCATATCCGCTTCTGATTCATACACTGCCGAATACTGGCCGGATGTTGACCACGACGTCATGATCATCCCTTTATAGCCCAACTTGCTTGCAGCCGGTATAAAATTGCTGATATTTTTCAGGTGTTTTTCCCAAAGGGTGAGGTTATAATTATCCGGGCTCGAGCGGATTGCCGGCGATCCCCAGATTTCGAAACCGCTTTCCATCAACTTTTGATGGTTGCCAAAATAGCTCATATCCCAGCCATAGTTCCAATCTACAAAAACGGTTTCTTTGGGCAGCGATTTAATGGCATCGGGATATTTCAGCGCGATATCGGCCCAAAGCACGGGGCGCTTGCCCAGCTTAATCACGATTTCGCATAGCGTTTTAATGTAGTCGGTATATAGTTTGGATTTACCTTCCTTTTCGGCTTTGGCCTTACATTTTGCATCGTGCCCCAGCAGGTAGGTTTCATCGCCGCCGATGTGGATATATTTAGAGGTATGTGTGGCGGCAAGTTCGGTATACAAATCAGTAAACAGGGCTTTATCCCCATCCGTTTCCAAGGGGCACACCTGCGATACATCTTTTTGATCTTCGCGCAGGTTTTTATAACGTTGGTGCCGTAAAATGTATTCCACATGGCCGAAACTTTGTTGCAGCGGTATCACATCAATACCCAAGCTGTCGCAGTAGCGGATAAAGTTTTTAATTTCCTGCTTGCTGTAAGCATAGCGATTGGGTATCAAGGGATGTTTTTCGAATGGATAAGTACCCTCCCACTCCATCACCAGCGTGTTCATCCCATTTTGGCTTAGTTTTAATGCAAAAGCTTTAAGCGCCGGCATGGTCATTACCTGGATGCGCAAATCGAGATGGAAACCGCGCACCGCAAAAGGCGATTTTGCCTCCTGCGCCATAACGGCGTTTAAACTAATTAATAGTAATAAAGCGGGTAATAATTTTTTCATGGAATCGCAATCTTAGCGGGTGCTGCTTTCGTTTCCCCAATTTATTTTTTTAACGGGATGCTTAAATATACGTTCCGCTTTTATCATCAACAAATAATATAGCATCAGGGTGTGTCCGCAATATTGTTGAAGGGTATTTTTCTGATATTGCTGCATTTAAAGTATGTTTAACCGCATCTGCCTTTTTTTCGCCGGGCACAACGGCAAAAGCAAAAGGCGTGTTTACCAATGCGGGGATAGTGAGCGTTAAGGCATGGGTGGGTACATCTTCTATCCTGGCAAAACAGCCATCATTTACCTGTTGCACACGGCAGACATTGTCCAGATCGACAATTTTAACCAACAGGGGATCATTAAAATCGGCCACATGCGGATCGTTGAAAGCAAGGTGCGTATTTTCGCCGATGCCCAGGCAAACAACATCCGGAGGGAATTGGTTTAGCAAGTCTGCATAGCGCAGGCACTCCTGCTCCGCATTGGCAGCGTTGCCGTTAAGATAATGTACCGCCTTAAAAGGCACTTTGCAAAACAGTCGTTCTTTTAAAAAATTGCCAAAACCCTGCGGCGCGTCCGCATCCAGGTTAAGGTATTCATCCATGTGAAAAGCCCTGATCCTTGTCCAATCTATATCCCGTTTCAGCAATTCATCCAAAAACTCATTTTGTGACGGGGCCGCCGCGAAAATGACATTAACGAATTGCTTTGCTTTTAGCAGTTCGATTATTTTTTTAGCGACAGCATTTGCAGCCGCTATGGCCATCAGGTGCCGGCTGCCCGACGCTTCAACCTTCAATTGATCTTTTATAAATTCTTTCATCAACCGTGACTTATCTAAATTCTTCTCTGATATTCTGTACAGACCATGCTATAGAAAAAAAATCTGCACACCTGAAATCTGCACATCTGCATATCCGCTCATCGTATCAATCTTTTTGGGGCACACTTGTCATCTTAAATTCCAATGTACCCCCGTGGCTTATCTGCTCGTGCGATATCATGTGGTTTTTTATGGGCTGGCCATCAAAAGTAACTGCCTTCACATATTTATTTTGTGCCGATAGGTCGGTTGCTTTAATAACCAGCTTATTGCCATTTTGCAGGCTTAGGGCAATATAAGGGAATTGCGGCGCGCCAATACTGTACATACCCGATGCCGGTGTTACGGGGTAAAAACCCATGGTGCTAAAAATATACCAGGCCGATGTCTGGCCGCAATCATCATTGCCGTTGATGCCTACCGGGGCGTTGCGGTAATTTTGCCAGCCCACGTTTTGCCTTACCAGTTCCTGAGTTTTCCAGGGCATACCGCAATAGTTAAACAGGTATATATAGTGGTGTCCCGGCTCATTATCGGCCCGGTAGTGGCCATCGGTAAAGTTATGGGATAGTTTATCGGCAAAAGCTTTTTCGCCGCCCATAAGGGCTATCATGCCCGGCACATCATGCATGGCGCCAAAGGTATAAGTCCACTTGGTGCCTTCGGTAAATCCGCTATCCGGCTTGGCCGACCATTGTCCGTTGGCGTTGCGCGGCGCCATGAATCCTGTAGCACTGTTATATACGTTTTTATAGTTCTGGCTCCAGGCCATCAGCTGTTTATAATCATCATCCTTGCCCAATGCTTTGGCTACCTGGGCCACACAGTAATCGTCGATGCCATACTCAATAGTCCGTGAAACCGATTCACGGGTTTTATCAACGGGAACGTAGCCCAGTTTATGGTAGTTGGTAAGGCCGCCGCGGGCTTCAAAGCTCGTCCACAAATCGCGGTCGCCCCATTTTTTTTGTGTATCGCCGTCGGGCGCTGTAAAAGCATCTTTATGCATGGCCTCATAAGCCAGTTTGGTGCTATATCCCCGGAACCCTTTTACATAAGCATCGGCTACCACAGCATCAGCATGGGTGCTTATCATAATATTAGTATAGGTTGGGTTTGGCCACATGGGCATCCAGCCGCCCTCCTGGTACATTTGTAATAAGGATTTCACCATACCGTTTACCCGCTCGGGCTGAGTCAGCGTTAACAAAGGGTGTAAAGCCCGGAAAGTATCCCAAAGTGAATAATCGTTATAAGAAATTCCACTATGTACTTTATCGTCAAACGCGCTGTAATACCTGCCATACTCCGAAAATTGCCTTGGAAACAATAATGTATGATATAGCGCTGTATAAAATATAGTTCTTTGCTCGTTAGTGATGCCATTTACCTGGAGTACCTTTAGTTGCTGCTGCCAGTTATCGCGGGTATCCTTTACCACTTTCTCAAAATCCCAATCCGGAATTTCTTTTTTCAGATTGTGGCGGGCCTGGTCGATACTGATAAATGAGGTAGCCACGGCTACTTTGATCTGGGTATTGGCTATTGTTTTAAAAGAAATAAATGCGCCCATACGGGTGCCGAATTGTTCCTTACTGCCCTTTTTGATGACATTTTTATCCCAGGTGCCGTATTTACGGATCTGTTTATCAAACCTGATGATAAAATAACCCTTGAAGTTTTTAAGCTCGGGGCCTATCTGGGCTGATTGCCTATCGGGATTGTAGCCGGTAATTTCATTATTGATAGTATCAACATGCACGTAGCCCTTTAACTTTTTAAGTCTGGGCTCATAATCATTTGCCCAATCCTTAAGCTGCGGGTTAAGGTTTATGCCCTGGATAATAAGGTGTGCCTTTTCGGCAGCCGGGAAAGTAAACCGGAACATGCCGCAGGTATTCGCCCCCGCTATTTCTGATTTGATAAACGTTTTATTATCAGCCTTTAGCTTAACCGAATAGTAGTACGGCTTTGCTATCTCGTCTTTATGATTGTAAGTTAATTTGCGTTCGTTGGGTAATACACGCAGGTTACCAACCTGGGGCATAATAGATACATAACCATAGTCGCCCATCCAAACAGTTGGCTGATGGGTGGCCAGCAGACCTATAACGGTTTTGTCTTCGTATTGGTAACACATACGGCCCATTTTGCTTTCGCCGGTTTGCGCAACAAAGTTGGTCATGGCGAAGGGCACATTTACGCATGGCATAGTGCCACCACCATCAAGGCCCTTGGCAAAACCGGTAATGGCTGTACCTATTAAAGGATTAACAAAGTCTACTTCGTCTTTCTGAGTTTTTTGGCTGGCTTGCTGTGCCTGGACTGTGGCGTTAAAACTTGTGAGCAGAGCAAATAAACAGGCACTTATTTTTAATTTATGGTCAAATAAAAATCTCATTTTTCAATAGGTATGTAAATGTGTTTATAAATAGTGGTATAGCAAATGTCTTATTTTAAAACTATTCCCGATAGCGATAGCCGCGTTTTTTTGCTAAAACGTTTAACGGGTGGCTGTTTAAAAACCATATAATAACATAAAAAGCGGATGCCGGTTTGCATTCAATTAGCTACAAAGCAAAACGCCCCGGCAGGTAAAGGCTCAGGGCGTTGCATTTTGAATCTGAAAGTGATTATAGTTTTATCTTCTTTTCGCCTGCATCCACTCCTTTTATAAATTTAATAAGGCCGGTCATGTAAGTTTGCTGGTCATCATACATGCTCATATGGCTGCCGTTGGGGCAATATAAATAACTGCCGTTTTGCACCAGCTGAGATACTTTTTCCATGTGCTTCGGGTCCATAGTATCATATTGACCGCCTATGCTTAGCGTTGGTACATCTATTTTGGGCAAATCGGCCATCCTATCCCATTTAACCAGCTTACCGGCAACACCAAATTCGCTTGGGCCTTGCATAGTTACATATAAGGACTGGTTCATTTTGGCAAATGAACGGTTAACCGGCTCGGGCCATTGGTCAAGCGGGATACGGCAAATATGTTTAACATAAAAATTCGGCATCAACAAAGCCATGTATTCCGGGTTTTCAAAGTCACCCTTAGCTTCAATAGCCCTTATGCGCGCCAAAATTTTAGGATCAAGTTGCTTTGCCAACACTTCATCGGCATACTTTCCATAAGCAGGTACGCTCATCATCATATTTGAAATGATAAGGCCTTTTAAATTACGCTGGTACTTTTGCGCATACTCCATAGCCAGGATACCGCCCCACGAATGGCCAAGCAGGTAAAAATTGCTGCTATCCAGCTTTAAGGCCTGGCGTACCTGTTCTACCTCCTCAACATAACGGGGCAGGCTCCACATGGAGGTATCTTTAGGATTGTCGGAATTGCCGCAACCGAGCTGATCATAATAAATCAATTCAATGCCTTCGGCCGGCAAAAAGCTCTCCATACACTCAAAGTATTCGTGTGTGGCGCCAGGGCCGCCGTTAAGCAGCAGTAACTTAATTTTAGGGTTATTACCCAGTTTTTTTGTCCAAACGTTGAACTTGCCTTTGGGCGTATTGATAGTTACTATTTGAACGCCACCTGTTTTAACACCACCGGTGGTATCGCTAAAATAGCTGCTTAAAGTAACATCGCCCGGCTGCGAAATTGGGGGTTGCTTACAGGCAAAAAAAAGCGCTGCGATAACTACCGGCGCTATCCATTTTATGAATCGTGTTATCATATGATGTTTAAGATGTTGGTGCTTTAAAGCTAATCAAAATTTCACAAGCCCCAAAAACAACCTAAAATTAAACAAAGGCGGTTTTGGGGCCAAATTTGCCTAAACTTAGCTATGCTTACTTTCATTATCACCCCCTAAAAATGTCATGATCAACCCGCATCAATAAAGCCTGTTTACAGCTACATTTGATCATTCAAATCAATTTAACAACCCGACTATTTATGGAAATCAGACAAAAAATCACCCCGTTTTTATGGTTCGACAATAATGCCGAAGAAGCCATCAACTTTTATATCGCTGTGTTCGAAGGATCAGCCGTTGGCGACCTTGCCCGGTATGGCGATGCAGCGCCCGGCAAAACAGGCAGACTAATGACAGGCACCTTCACATTGGCGGGCCAGCAATTTATGGCGCTTAACGGCGGCCCCATGTTTAAATTTAATGAAGCTATATCGCTATTTGTTGATTGCAAAGACCAGGAAGAAGTAGATTACTTTTGGGAAAAGCTATCCGAAGGGGGCGAAAAATCACGTTGCGGATGGCTGAAAGATAAATTTGGTCTATCGTGGCAGATAGTACCCGATACCCTAACCAAAGTACTATATGGCGCCGACCGTGAAGGCTCGGCAAGAGCGATGCAAGCCATGATGAAAATGGATAAGCTTATAGTTAAGGATTTGCAGGATGCGTACGATGGTAAATAATAACCAGTAGAAGAAAAAACAGCCAATTTGAGAACAGATTAGCCGGTTTTGCTGTGCATAATTTTCGGGCTCATTGTAACAATTAAGTTGGCAAACAGCCTAAACCTGGCTTTATTCATTAAATTGCAGTTTAAATTAACTGACTGACTTATGAAACAACTGCTACTCTGTTTAGGGCTTGCTTTATGCTGTTCGCTCGCGGGAGCACAAACAGCCCCGCCAACTGACGATGCCACCTACATCAAGGACAACTACAACAAGATGGAAAAGTACATTACCATGCGCGACGGTAAAAAACTTTTCACTTCCATTTACCTGCCTAAAGATCAATCAAAAAAGTACCCCATCATGATGACGCGTACACCGTATACCGTTGCCCCTTATGGGGAAAACGAATACAGGCGCACGCTTGGTCAAAATATGTTGTTTGCCAGGGCAGGGTATATTTTTGTTTACCAGGATGTGCGTGGCCGGTGGATGAGTGAGGGCGACTATGTAGACGTACGCCCTATATTAGATAAGAAAAAAAGCAAAACCGATATTGACGAAAGCACCGATACCTATGATACCATTGATTGGTTGGTAAAAAACCTGCCCAACAACAATGGCCGTGTTGGTATTGAAGGTATCTCCTACCCGGGCTTTTATTCCAGTGCCTCGTTGCCAAACGCACACCCTGCACTAAAGGCTGTATCGCCACAGGCCCCGGTTACCGATTGGTTTATAGGCGACGATTTTCACCACAACGGAGCGTTTATGATGATGGATGCATTTAACTTTTATACTGGTTTTGGCATCCCCCGTCCCAAGCCTATTACGCCAAAAGAATTTAAAAGCAATATTAAACCAGTATTTAAGGATAACTACAAATTTTACCTGGAAATGGGCGCTTTGCCCAATTTCAAAAAGAAATACATGGGCGATTCTATCAAATTCTGGAACGATTTAATGTCGCACCCTAATTATGATGAGTTTTGGAAAGCAATGAACATCCGTCCGCACTTAGTCAACATTAAACCGGCTACCATGACTGTCGGAGGCTTTTTTGACGCCGAAGATTGCTTTGGTGCCTTGCATGTGTATGATGCACTGGAAAAACAAAACCCGCAAAGTCATAAAAACATGCTGGTTATGGGTCCATGGTTCCACGGCGGATGGGAGAGCAAAGATGCAACGCTTTTTGCTGATCAGAATTTTGGGTCGAATACAGCCGAATGGTTCCGTGAAAATATTGAGCTTCCATTTTTTAACTACTATTTGAAAGATGAAGGCAAAATGGAATTACCCGAGGCCAGCATATTCATAACCGGCAGCAACCAGTGGAAAAAGTTTGAAACATGGCCGCCAAAAAACACTACCGAAAAAACACTTTACTTTCAGCCTAATGGCAAGCTATCATTCACTGCTCCATCGGCAACCGATAGCTTTGACGAGTATGTGAGCGACCCGAATGCACCGGTGCCCTACCAGGACGGTATACAAAAAGGCCGTACACGCGAATACATGCTGGACGACCAACGTTTTGCTGGCCGCAGACCTGACGTTAAGGTTTACCAAACAGATACCCTTACCGAAGATATGACCCTAACAGGCCCTGTAATGGCCGATTTGTTTGCATCAACAACCGGTACCGATGCCGACTATGTGGTAAAGCTGATTGATGTTTTCCCTGATAATTACCCCAATGCAAACCCCAACCCTAAAAATGTTACCCTTGCCGGTTACCAGATGCTGATCCGGGGCGAAGTTTTTAGGGGCCGCTTCCGTAACTCGTTCGAAAAACCCGAAGCTTTTATACCGGGCAAAGTAACGGAAGTGAAATATGCGCTGCCGGATGTAGGCCACACTTTCAGGAAAGGCCACCGGATAATGATCCAGGTACAAAACTCCTGGTTCCCGTTGGTTGACCGTAATCCGCAAAAGTTTGTGGATATTTACCAGGCCACCGATATCGATTTTCAAAAAGCTACCCACCGCATTTACCACGATGCCCAAAATAAATCGTCGGTAACCGTTACTGTACTTGAATGATATAAATAAAGCATAAATAGTAAACAACGCCACAACAACGACGATATCGTACCTGAAATTTCCCTGGAAAAAGTACTCCCAGGTGCTTACCGGGGTTTTATCGTCAGGAACGAGATAATTGCCGTTGCGTTTATTATAGTACATGTAAGGAACAAGGATTGATGCCCCCCACAACGTGCCAAAGTGAGCAGCCAGTTGAAATTTTAAATATGCGGGGGGCATTTTTTCTTTTACCTCAAGGTAAATGAACCAAACAGATACCTTATAATTTATGTGGTGAAACACCCCAAATTTGTGGTGAACGGACAACTGTATATAGCTTTGTTTAAAACAATCCATACTTAAGTCATAAACATATTCTTTTGTCAGGGTGGTTTAATCTTTGAGTTTAAAAGCTTGCGGTTCTATAAACATGTATTAATCTTGCATTGGTAATTCAAAAAACCACAAATACAAAGCATATGGATCTTCAACTTAAGGGCAAGGTTGCTTTGGTAACCGGCTCAACTGCCGGTATCGGCTATGCCATTGCCAAATCATTAGCCGGCGAAGGCGCCCAGGTATACATCAACGGCCGCAATCAACATAAAGTTGATGCGGTTGTTGACAAAATGATCAATGAAACCGGCAACAAAAACATTAAAGGCATCGCTGCCGACTTTTCGGATAAACAACAAATTCAAAACCTGTTGACTCAATTACCGGAGGTTGACATCCTGGTAAACAATGTAGGCATTTTTGAACCGAAAGAATTTTCGGCAATTACAGATGAAGACTGGTTTAAATTTTACGAGGTAAATGTGCTGAGCGGGGTGCGCTTATCACGAGCCTATTTTGATAAAATGATCGCCAAAAACTGGGGGCGTATCATTTTTATTTCGAGCGAGTCGGCATTACAAATTCCCGCAGAGATGATTCATTACGGAATGACCAAAACGGCACAAATAGCAATTGCCCGCGGATTGGCCGAAATGACCAAAGGTACTGCCGTTACGGTAAATTCGGTATTACCCGGCCCAACCTTGTCTGAAGGCGTTGGCGACTTTATCACAGCCTTAGCCAACGACCAGGGACTGACGGAAGCTGAAATCGAAAAGGAGTTTTTCACCAGCATGCGCGGCACATCCCTCATCAAACGTTTTATAACTCCCGATGAAATTGCCAGCCTGGTAACTTATGTGGCCAGTCCGCTTTCGGCGGCCACTAATGGCGCTACTTTAAGGGCCGACGGCGGGGTCATAAAAACTGCATTTTAACCGCCCCTGATTTACCAAAAACGCAATAAATTTTACCATAAAAATTCCTGAATTTTCGTTGAAATATCTTGAAATTTTTATGGTAAAACTTAATGGATAATTACATCTTTTTAGAAGTATCTTTTTTGGTGGTGTCGGTTTTAGCGGTGTCAGTTGCTGCCGGTGCCGGAGTTGTTGTAGATGTTGAATCCATTTTTGTACTGTCGGCTCCTTTACTGGCGTCTTTAGTTGAACTACATCCTATTGCAAGTGCGGTTACCATTGCCGCGACTAATGCGAAACTTAAAATTTGCTTTTTCATAGTTATTGATTTAATAGCGTTTGTCGTTTTGATGAACATATTTATTAACCCGACAAATCCTACATTGTTTAAACAAGTTTGCGTGTAAAATGAAATTTTTTGAAATAAATTGAAATTAAACTGTCAGTTTTTACTCCATTATTGAACTATTTTACCATAAAATCCAGATATTTAAAAATATGGTTGTATCCGAGCACCTATTAAAGTGGGCATTGCGCATTTACCCTCCCCTCCTTTTTCAAAGAATTTGGGTTGTGCAATTTGATAAAGATTTTAAAGGGGTGGAAGTAAAAATCAAAAAGAGTTTTTTAAACAAAAACTATAATAACTCAATTTTTGGCGGTACCATTTTCGCTGCCGCCGATCCGTTTTATCCGCTGTTATTTCACCAGGTTTTTATCAAAAAAGGCTATCGCTTACGAGTATGGTCAAAATCATCTACTATACAGTATTTAAAGCCTGGTTCAACTGATTTACGTTTTAAAATCATCTTAGGTGACGCTGAAATCGCTGAGGCTGAGGACATATTAAAGAGTACCGGAAAATATACGGGCCACCACCCTATTGACATTTATAATAAAGATGGTGAAATATGTGTTTCATTAATGAATGAGGTTTATGTGCGAAACCTCGATTTTATCGATCAGAATTTATAATTTTAGCTGATGACTACTTTTATTGACGATACACCTTTTATTGAAAAAGGCTTTATAATATCAACAGACAAGAATTTGTTACCTATTGACGTTATATTCAACTATTTAAATGACGATTCCTACTGGGCTCAGGGTATTCCACGGCAAAAACTTGAAAATGCAATTGAGAACTCCATGTGTTTTGGAGTTTACAATCACACCACATTTGCCGGGTTTGCGCGGATTATTACAGACAAAGCCACTTTTGCATACCTTTGCGATGTGTTTATTTTACCCGAATTCAGAAAAAAAGACCTGTCGAAATGGCTAATGCAAACCATAGTTAAACATCCTGATTTACAAGGATTAAGGCGTTGGTCGTTAGCTACAGCCGATGCTCACGGCTTATACGGACAGTTTGGATTTTCGCAATTAAGCAAGCCCCAAAACTGGATGGAAATATTTACGCCTTATATAAAACCTCAATAATTAGTTTAAGGAACCGGAGCTTATAATGAATATAAAAAAACTGATTTTTGAGGGCGAGGGTGTTAAGCTCGACTTTAAAAAAACTATTACCAGCTGCGAAAAGATAGCCCGTACTATGGTATCGTTTGCCAATAATAAAGGCGGCAAATTATTAATTGGCGTTGCTGACGACGGCACCATAAAAGGCGTAAAATCCGAAGATGAAGAGCGTTACATGATTACGCGGGCCGCCCACATGTTCATCAGGCCTGCACTGGAGCCTACTTTTGAAGAAATTTATGTTGATGATAAAATGGTTTTGGTAGTAGATATCCCAGCCAGTGATCTTAAGCCACATTATGCCCTTGCAGATGATGGCAAATGGTGGGCTTATGTAAGGGTAAAAGATAAAAGTGTATTAGCCAGTAAAATTGTGCTGGAGGTGCTTAAAAGATCGGCAAGCGATCAAGGCGTTTTGATAGAGTATTCAGATAATGAAAAAACGCTTCTCAGCCATCTGGAGAAGTCAAACCGGATAACTATCAAAGAGTGTAGCGAATTGCTGAAGATGGGACGCAGACGTACACAACGCATCCTGGTTGATCTTATTCTGTCGGGGCTTATTCGTATAAACACAACCGAAAAAGAGGAATATTATACGGCCTGTTAGGTTGTTCTTTTGTCGCCACCAATCGTTACTTTTGCACCCCTGCAAATAAGTGATGAAAGCCATATACCATAAATACCGCCCATTTTATAGCGAGAGTTTAAAGCTGGCCATTCCGGTAATGATATCGCAACTTGGCCATATTATGGTTCAGATATCAGATTCAATTATTATTGGCCATTTTACAAATAAAGTATCCTTAGCTGCAGTTTCGTTGGTAAACAGCTTGTTTATGATACCACTTGTTGTTGGTATGGGGATATCATATGGCTTAACCCCGCTCATCGCTCAAAACAATGCGCGCAAGGATTTTAAGGAGTGTGGTTTATTACTATCAAATAGTTTAATGTTAAACCTCCTGACCGGCATTGTCTTATTTTCGGTTATATACTTTGGTACTTTGCCGTTAATTGGCCATCTTGGGCAGGCGCCATCAGTTGTAAAAACGGCTACACCTTATCTTTTCCTGCTAAGCTTGTCCATTATTCCGCTACTTATTTTCAACACATTTAAGCAGTTTGCCGAGGGTTTGGGCTTTACCAAACAGGCCATGAAAATATCTATTTGGGGCAATGTAATCAATATATGCCTTGGGGTCATATTTGTTAAAGGCTTGTTCGGTATTCACCCTATGGGTATAAAAGGAGTTGGGTACAGCACACTGATTGATCGTTGTGTTATGGCAATTGTAATGGCCATCTATGTATTCAAATCCCCCATATTTAAAGGTTATTTAAAGAATTTTGCCGTCAAAAATATCGATCGTTTGCGTGGCTTGCGAATCTTAAAAATTGGTGCTCCGGTTGCCCTGCAATACATTTTTGAGGTTAGTGCCTTTGGCGGTGCATCTATTTTAATAGGCACCATTGGTGTAAACCAACAGGCTGCGCATTTGGTTGCGCTTAACCTGGCTTCGGCTACATATATGATGGCCACCGGTGTATCAGCTGCCGCTGCGATAAAATCGGGCAACTATTTTGGTGTTAACGATCACAAAAACCTGCGCCTTGCCGCTATATCTAATTATCATATCGTATTGATATTGATGGGTATAACAGCAGTTATTTTTTCTCTTGGTCGAAATTATTTACCCTGGATCATAACCTCCGACAAAGACGTTATTATTATAGCTTCGCAATTATTGATCATAGCTGCCTTTTTTCAGCTTTTTGATGGAACGCAGGTTGTTGGCCTGGGCGTATTACGTGGAATGGGCGATGTAAATATTCCCACGTTTATCACCTTTCTGGCTTATTGGGTAGGCGGTTTGCCAATTGGTTACTTACTTGGCGTAAAATTAAAAATGGGCGTTTATGGGGTTTGGTACGGACTTGTGCTGGGCCTGGCTATTGCCTCTGTGCTGCTTTTTTTTAGGTTCAATTTGATCAGTAAACGGCATAGGGATATAACGATACCGATACCTGCAAAAGATTAAAAGTACAAATCGATTGCTGCCTTAAAGGTATTGCAATGTGCATCCACGATATCTTTGATCTGTGGCGAATAGCCTCCTCCCATGCTTACCTGCACCGGCAAATTATTGTTGATACATTGTTCAAAAACAAATCTGTCGCGTTTTTTACAGCCATTTTTGCTAAGGGATAACTTGCCCAGTTTGTCGGTACTCAAAATGTCAACACCCGACAGGTAAAAAACAAAGTCCGGTTTATGTGTACTGATTAACTTTGGCAGTGTTTTATGTAAGATATCCAGGTATTCTTCATCTCCAACCCCATCTGCTAATGGAATATCAAGATCCGACCGTTCTTTTCTGAAAGGGAAATTTCTATCACCATGCATCGAAAATGTGAATACCCTGGCTTCTTTTTCAAATATCTGCGCAGTGCCATTTCCCTGGTGTACATCTAAATCGATAATTAAAATAGAATTTGATAAGTTACTATTTAATAAATAGTTAGCAGCAATAGCCTGGTCGTTCAACATACAAAATCCTTCGCCCCAGTTTGTACCGGCATGATGTGTGCCACCGGCTACATTAAAAGCAATCCGGTTATTTAAAGCGGCTAAACAACCATCAATAGTTCCTTTAGCGATTCTTACTTCACGCTCAACCAGTTGTGCCGATAATGGGAAGCCTATTCGCCGCTGTTCTTTTGATGGGAGTGTTAAATCGTGGAGTTGTTTCCAGTAGCCTTTATCATGAGTTTTGATTATAATATCATCTGATAACAGTCCCGGCGAGAAAATATCGTCGGGTTTAATAATCCCTTCATGTAATAGCTGTGCCGGAATCAATTCATACTTCAACATCGGGAAACGATGCCCTTCGGGCAGCGGATGAGCATATATCGGGTCGAAGGCTATTTTAAACATATTATTCAACCTAGGATCTCCCCTACGTGTTTCTGGATATTTTCGCAAATATTATCTAAGGGAAGGTCATTGGCATCATATCCAAACGGGTCTTCAATTTCTTCGGCCAATAACTCAATGCTGGCAAAAACAAATAATACAAAACCAATAATTGGTATAGCAAGATATTTCATCTCAAACGCCCATGTAAATGGAAGCGTCATGATATAAGTAAAGATGAACTTCTTGATAAATACATTGTATGAGAACGGTATCGGGGTTTTTCTGATCCTTTCACATGCACCGCAAATATCTGTAAATGAAGTAATTTCGGTAATTATGCTAAATAATTGCTCCGGGTTGATATTACCCTGTTTGTTAAGTTCATAAATACGCCCGATAATGGCAGATGCCACCTGGTTAGGCACATGTTTTTCGGCATCGATAACAACAAAAGCTTGTTCTTCTGGTATATAAATATCCCGGAGATGATTTCGTAACACTCTTGCATATAACGGAATCAGGTAGTTGAAAAACGCCCATTCCTCTTCGCCAATCAGGAATTTTAATTTAATAGCCAGGTTACGGCTGCTATTGGTTAGGCTACCCCATACTTTCCTGCCTTCCCACCAACGGTCATAAGCCGAGTTTATCCGGAAGGCCAGTAATAACGATAACACAAACCCTACGGTTTGGTGTACAAAACTTACTTTTTTGAGCAGGCTACTGTCTTGTAAATGCCAGAAGTCTATCAGTAAATAAATTACTGCACCCGCATAGGCGCTAACTGCGATAATCAGCGGCAGAAGCTCACGTAGTGTATCGGCCTTGTTAAGCTTAAAAATAAAAGAAAACCACTCTTTGGGATTGTAGTAAACCATGTATCAATAATCTATTTTACGGCTTCAATGGCATTTGCCAGGTGTTTTGCCGTGTTGTAAACGTCCTGGAAAGAATTATATAATGGAACGGGACTTAACCGAATCACATCCGGTTCACGCCAGTCGCCAATTACACCATTGTCGGCCAGGTAGTTAAAAATAGCTTTGGCATTCCGGCTGCAAATTATCGATAGCTGGCAGCCCCGATTAGCTTCATCTGCCGGTGTAATAATATTAAAAACATTATCCCCCAAATCTTTATTAACCTCCTTGATCAGAAACTCCAAATAGCCCGTTAGCGCAACGCTTTTCTTACGGAGATTGTCAATATAGCCCGCATCGTCAAAAATCGCCATAGAGGCCTTAAACAAAGCCAAAAGAATTATGGGGCTGGTACTCACCTGCCAGCCATCGGCACCGGATGCCGGATCGAAGCCGGGGGCCATCAAAAAGCGTTTATCGGCTCGGTAGCCCCACCAACCGGCAAAGCGGTTCATTTCCTTATCTTTAAAATGTTTTTGATGTACAAATATCCCGCTAATGCCTCCCGGGCCGGAATTCATATATTTATACGAGCACCAGCAGGTAAAATCGGCTCCCCACTCGTGCAGCTTCAACGGCACGTTTCCGGCAGCATGCGCCAAATCGAACCCGGCATAGGCGCCGGCATTGTGTGCAGCCTTAGTTATCGCCGGTAAATCAAAAAACTGGCCGGTGTAATAGTTTATTCCACTAAACATTACTAAAGCCAATTCATCAGCGTGCTCATTTATGCAATTTACGATATCTTCGGTACGTAAAGTTACTTCGCCCTCACGCGGAAAAATTTCTACAATGGCATCTTTAGGATCAAGACCATGAAACTTCACCTGGCTTTCCATGGCATACTGATCTGACGGAAAAGCGCCGCCTTCCATGATGATTTTAAATTTTTTATTATCTGGCTTATAGAAACTTACCATCAATAAGTGAAGATTTACTGTAAGCGAATTCATAACAGCTACTTCATTTTCATTTGCACCGACTATAGCAGCCACCGACTTTGCAAGCGGCTTGTGGTATTCCAGCCAGGGGTCACTTCCCTGGAACCAGCCTTCAACCGCAAGGTTTTGCCAGTTTGCCATTTGATCGGCCACATATTGAGCTGCAGATTTTGGCTGCAGGCCAAGGGAATTACCACAAAGATAGATGGCATCCTCTCCATTATGTTTCGGGATCAAAAAGCGATCTCTGAACTCCTTTAGTGGATCAAGTTCGTCCTGTTCAATTGCAAATGCTAAGCTGTTTTGGTAATTCATCGCCCAATATTACAAAAAAGGCATTTTAAACCGGGTTATTTATTGGGTTTACTCACGTATTTATTGCCTTTTACATAAAAACGATAAGGTAAAAAAGCATCCTCGCCGGCATAACTTACACCAATCCGGGGGCCAATTGTAATTTGCTCACCTGGAAAATTGAGTCCACGGTCCTCTATCCAAAGCGTATCGCTTTGGAGGCTTATCGCATTGATATTTCGGGAGATACCCAGAGCCTTAGCCACCGAGCCCGGCCCGGCCGTGATAGTCGGTTTGAGCACTGGCATGTTGCGCCTAACCTGCATGGCCTCAATGCCTTCAGTAGGATTTATTGCACGAATAAGGATGGCATGAGGTGTGCCCTCAACAGAAGTAACTATGTTAAACATTTCGTGAATGCCATAGCACAGATAAACGTATGCTATACCGCCCTGCATAAACATGGTTTTGGTACGCGGGGTTATACGGTTGCCATAGGAATGAGAAGCCCTATCAATAACTCCGTTATAAGCTTCTGTTTCAACAATATAACCTCCGGTGGTTACACCGTCTATACAGGTAAATAAGTACTTACCAAGCAGGTTTTTACTGATGGCAACTACGTCATTCCCGAGGTAATAATCCTCATTTAGTTTCATTGTTGATAAAGGATTGGTTTTAATAATTTGTTTATTTCTGCTGCTTTATCAAAAATCATAATGTGCGTACCGCCTTTTACAATGGTAGCATTCTTTATTTTTTTGTAATCAAAAAACAAATCTTTATCGCCGGTAATGTGGTAGGTATTTGGTGGGATAATATCATTTTTCCATGCTAAAATAGCACTCATTGCCCACTCGATAAACACCGGTGAAGTACCTTTCAACATCTCCATGAACACCCTTGCATCACCTTTAGCCATCCCCCCGAACACCGGCCTGATCATGGGCCCCATCGAGGTCATCAGTTTACCCGAAATGAGTTTTTGAATCGGCACATTTCTGAAAAAGCTAAAATAGCCTGGAGCCTCGTCACTGGTTTTGATACTGGATATCAGGATCACCTTTTTCATAGGCACGATTTTGGCAATTTCTACCGCGAGCATTCCTCCCAACGAATTGCCAATCACTATTGAATCAGGTTTTATATTATATTGATCTATAAGCTTTTGGGCGTACATAGCTAAAGTATCAGCTTTGCCGGGCTCTATCCAGTTTATCGGGATAACTTCATGGTCGTGCAAGTCGATATTCTTATAAATCCGGGTGTCGGCACCAAGGCCCGGAATGATATAAATCCGGCTCATTAAAATTTAATCAGCTTTACTATTTGCTCCAGGAACAAAGCATCGGTTTCATCAAACTGATCCAGCAATTCGCTGTCAACATCCAGCACGCCTACTGCTAAATCGTTATTAAATACCGGCACCACAATCTCCGACCGGGAAAGCGAGCTGCATGCAATATGCCCGGGAAATTCTTCAACATCCGGCACTATCAATGTTTTGGCCTGCTCCCATGCCGCACCGCAAACGCCTTTGCCCAATTTAATACGGGTACAGGCAACCGGGCCCTGAAACGGGCCTAAAACAAGTTCGTCGTTTTTTACCATATAAAAACCAACCCAAAACCATTTAAACTGTTCTTTTAAAGCTGCGCTGATATTGGCCAGGTTGGCCACTAAATCGGTTTCGCCATCAAGCAAAGCTGCTATCTGGGGTAGCAATGTGGTATATTGTTCGGTTTTATCGGTTGATGTGGTTATGTTTAAATCCTCTGCCATAACGCAAAGATGGATAATTTGGCAGCAAGTATTTTAGTGCAAAAGTCAATTTTTGCATATTATTTACAATGCAAAAAAGACCGACAATACAAATCCTACCAAACAATCCATCTTCAAATTTTCAAATCCTCAAATCTTCAAATTGCTTTTCCAATCCTCAAATTTTCAAATCAATTTAAATATTTCCTTTCTTCAGCTCGTCGGCAGCAAAATTTGCGGCCCGCGCGGTTAATGCCATATAAGTTAAGGATGGATTTTGGCATGCCGACGATGTCATGGCCGCGCCATCGGTAACAAAAACGTTTTTAGCATCCCAAACCTGGTTATGTTCATTTAGCACCGATGTTTTAGGATCGCGGCCCATACGGGCGGTGCCCATTTCGTGGATTCCATCGCCTATATTATGGCCACGGTCATGCGTTTTTACGTCTTTAACACCGGCGCTTTCCAGCATTGCTTTAGCTTCTTTAACAATATCTACGCGCATCTTCATTTCATTTTCCCTGATAACCGCATCCATAGATAATATGGGCAGCCCCCATTTGTCTTTACGGGTTTTATCAAGCGTAATTTTGTTATCGTGATAAGGCAGCAGTTCGCCAAATCCGCCTATACCTATTTGCCAGTCGCCAGGTTCGGTTATGGCATCTTTGTATTGCGCACCAATATTCATTTCGGCAATTTCACGGCTCCAGCCGGTGCGGCTCGCGGCGCCCTGGTAACCAAAGCCACGCAGGTAATCGCGTTTATCGCCAAATAAATTGGCAAAACGCACTACGTAAATGCCATTGGCCCTGCGGCCATAGTAATATTTATCTTCAAATCCTTCAACAGTGCCCGATGCACCCAAATTATAATGGTGATCCATAATATTATGGCCCAATTCGCCACTACTGCTGCCCAACCCATCAGGCCAGATGTCAGTAGCCGAATTCATCAATACCCACGCACTGTTTAAGGCAGAAGCATTAACAAATACAACCTTGGCGTAATATTCATAAGTTTTGTTGGTTTCGGCATCCAGCACCTCTACTCCTTTTGCTTTTTGAGTATCCTTATCATATAATATCCTGGTAACTATACTGTATGGCCTTACGGTTAAGTTACCGGTAGCCAAAGCGGCCGGCAAGGTAGATGACTGTGTACTAAAATATCCCCCGAAAGGGCAGCCCTCCCAACACCTGTTCCTGAACTGGCATTGCGTACGGCCAGGTATAGCGGCCGTAAGGTTGGCAACACGACCTATGATCATATGCCTTGTATCGTTATAATTCTTTTTAATTCGGGCAGCTACATCTCTTTCTACCCAGTTCATATCCATCGGTGGCAAAAAATGTCCGTCAGGTAAGTGAGGCAATCCTTCCAACGATCCACTTATACCAGCAAACTTCTCAACATGATCATACCATGGGGCAAGGTCTTTATAACGGATGGGCCAGTCAATTGCCCAGCCATCTTTTGCATTGGCTTCAAAATCATAATCGCTCCAGCGGTAGCTTTGGCGTCCCCATAAAATAGAGCGACCGCCCAGTTGATATGATCGCCACCAGTTAAACGGCTTAACCTCGTGATAAGGTGCTTCCTGCTCATTCACCCAGTAATCCATAATAGGTTCCTGGGCGCCCCAGTTACGTGAAATTACCGGGCGGGCTTTTCGCTGCTCCTGCGTTACCGAACCGCGGTGCTCAAAGTCCCAGGGATCTTTGGTTGCTGTTTTATAATCTTTAATGTGCTCAAAGTTCCTGCCGCGTTCAAGCATAATGGTTTTTAAGCCCCTGCCTGTTAGTTCTTTAGCCGCCCAGCCGCCGCTGATGCCCGATCCTACAACAATAGCGTCATAAGTATTTCCGGCTTTGGCGCTGCCGCTTACATTGTTTAATGGCATAATCTCGAATTGGTTATGAGTATATTTAGTATTGGTTTCTCAATTGGATAAAACAATATTATCAATTAATATTAACTAAAGCAATCGATTGAAATATTTTTTATCCGAACCTGGATGAAGCGCCTTAGCTTTCATGCCGGCTTCGCATTCAGGTCAAATTTTTCTATTTTTACCGGGCCATCACATATCGCGTATGCTTCAAATCAGCCAGCTTTACATATATCCTATAAAATCTCTTGGCGGTATTCCGGTAACTTCGGCCGAAGTTACCTCGCGCGGTTTTAAACACGATAGGCGATGGATGCTGGTTGATGGCCAAAACAGGTTTCTCACCCAAAGGGAACACCCCCAGATGGCGCTGATCAAAGTAAACATACAAAGCGATGGCTTGATGGTTTCTCATCATGCAAACGGATCTATAAAAATCCCTTTTACATACGATACCCTTAGTAAACATGATGTGGTTATTTGGGATGATACGTGTATAGGCGTTTATGTAGGCGATGAGTTTGACGAATGGTTTACCACCATATTGGGCATTCCCTGCCGGCTGATTTACATGCCCGACGATAGTGAACGTGAAGTTGACCAACGTTATGCACAGCCGGGCATGATCACTTCTTTTGCCGATGCTTATCCATTTTTACTCATCGGCCAGGCTTCGCTGGATGATTTAAATAAACGCCTGCCGGCTGCCTTACCGATGGATAGGTTTAGGCCCAACATTGTTTTTACCGGCGGCGATGCCTTTAGCGAAGACCTGATGGACCATATAAACATCTCGGGCATCAATTTTTACGGAGCTAAACTCTGCGCCCGCTGTGTAATGACCACTATCGATCAGCAAACGGGCGTAAAAGCTAAAGAACCGTTGAAAACACTGGCTACTTATCGCTTAAAAAATAACAAGATCCTTTTTGGACAAAACCTGGTACACCAGGGCGAAGGATTTGTTACTGTCGGTGATACCCTTAGTGTATTAAGCACACACACCGACGACAGATTTATAATTGAGAAAAAGAAATCAGTATCATGAAACCAACCGTCACTATTGAATATTGCCCCAAATGCGGCTGGATGATGCGGGCAGCTTATATGGCCCAGGAACTGCTTACCACTTTTACTAATGATATTTTTGGGGTAACCCTACATCCAAGCGAAATAAGCGGAAGGTATTCTGTTTTTATCGATGGCGATGTGATTTTTGACAGGAAAAAAGAGGGGCGGTTCCCGGAAATTAAAGAGCTAAAACAATTAATACGCGACAGGGTTAATCCCGAAAAAAACCTTGGGCATTCGGATAAAAAATAAAGATATATCAAAAAATCTCGGGTTTTACTGCAATTGTATATTCAATTAACAGCGCTTTTTTTTGATAAAAAGAAATACGCCCATCATATCGCCCTCTTTTTCCGTCTTAACATCCATTGATTTTACATATTTTTTGGCAAACTGTAATTTTATTATAACAAAAAAGGTAAATAAGATAGTATCGTTGTACTCTATAGTTTTAGTGGATTATTTTATTTAATATTGTTTAACTTTTTGAGTTTTTATTTTTTAAAATGCTTTCCAAAAAAACAAAGTACGCTATTAAGGCATTGGTGATCCTGGGCAAAAACATGGATCAGCCGCCTATGCAAATTTCGAGAATCGCCGAGGCAGAACGAATTCCCAAAAAATTCCTGGAACAAATCCTGCTCGATCTGCGCAATGCTGGTTTCCTGTATAGTAAAAAAGGAGCAGGCGGCGGTTACAGCTTAAACCGCGATCCGAAAGAGATTTTCCTGGTAAGTATCATGCGCATTACCGATGGCCCCATAGCCATGGTACCTTGTGCCAGCCTGAATTTTTACCACAAATGCGATGAGTGCCACCAAGAAACTACCTGCGGCATCCGCGATGTGTTTGTTGATGTGCGGGATGCTACACTTAAAATACTGAGCGAGACCAGCATAGCTGACATTATAACCCGCGAGCAGACGCTCATCAACGTGTAATGTCATCATAAAACTGTCAAATAACAGTTTTTTCAATTAAATTCTACCATTTCCCTATACTATGTATATATTTGTGATATAAAACATAATGAGCCCTATTAATACACACACTTATATCCACATGTACTGCTGTTTAACCGGCGACAGGACACGGCTATAATTTGTATTATCCACATACGCCTCTTTAGCCAAAGCCAAAGGGGCTTTTTTATAATTGATTAAAAAAATAGCTTATGCAAAGCTTCAGAACAGAACTGGAGAACCCAATAGTAGAGCAGGATATTATCGACCTGGAAAAAAAGATCAGAGCTTTTCGTGAAGGTAAAATACACGACGAAAAATTCAGGAGCCTTCGTTTGGCCCGTGGTGTTTATGGCCAGCGCCAGCCAGGCGTACAAATGGTACGCATTAAGCTGCCATTTGGTAAGGTAACTTTTAAGCAACTACTTAAAATTGCCGATATATCTGACGAGTACGGAAGCCGTAACTTACACCTTACCACCCGCCAGGATATCCAGATTCATTATGTAAGCCTGGATCGTACGCCCGAACTTTGGGCCAAACTGGAGCAGGATGATATCACCCTGCGTGAAGCCTGTGGTAATACCGTGCGGAATGTTACCGCCTCTCCTACCGCCGGCATCGATCCGTTGGAGCCTTTTGATGTATCGCCTTATGCACATGCTACTTTCGAGTACTTTTTGCGTAACCCTGTTTGCCAGGAAATGGGCCGTAAATTTAAAATCTCGTTTTCATCAAGCGATGCGGATACTGCTTTTTCATATATTCATGATATTGGCGCCATCCCTAAAGTAAATGCTAACGGCGAACGTGGCTTCAAAATACTTTTGGGTGGCGGCTTAGGCGCACAACCCATATTGGCAAGCATTGTTGAAGAGTTTTTACCCGAAGATCAGCTGATCCCTTATATCGAAGCCATTATTCGCGTGTTTGACCGTTATGGTGAACGTAACAACCGTAATAAGGCCAGGATGAAATACCTGATCCAGAAAATTGGATTAGAGGAAGTGTTACGTTTAGCCAAAGTTGAAAGGACTGCCATTAAAGTAAAAAGCTATCCTGTTAATCGCGATACCGTTGCATTGCCAGCGCTGCCGGCAACAGCCGAATACCCTGCGGTAGAAATCAGCAACCCATTCCGCTATGAGCAGTGGCTGGTTACCAACGTTTTTGAGCAAAAGCAAAAAGGTTTTTACGGTGTATATATTAAAGTACCGGTGGGCGATATCCCATCTGATACCGCACGTGCCCTGGTAAAGGTTTTAGAACCCTTGGTGGCTAACGAAATCCGCATTACGCAAAACCAGGGTTTATTGTTAAAATTTGTCCGTAAAGAGGCATTGCCTGCTTTATATGAAGGTTTAGCTAAACTGGAGCTTGCCGCGCCCGGTTTTGATACCCTGGCCGACGTTACTACCTGCCCCGGTACCGATACCTGTAACCTGGGCATCAGCAACAGCATGACCATGGCGCGTGTGCTGGAAGATTTGATTTTTAATGAATACGAAGAGTTCATTTTTAACCGCGACATCAAAATAAAAATAAGCGGGTGTATGAACTCCTGCGGTCAGCATGGTTTGGCCCATATAGGTTTTCATGGCAGTTCGCTTAAGGCCGGTACAAAGGTATTGCCTTCGGTACAGGTAATGCTGGGCGGTGGCACTGTTGGCGATGGTGTAGGCCGTGCGGCCGAAAGAGTGGTTAAGGTGCCTTCAAAACGTGCTACCGACGTTTTAAGAAAAATCCTTGACGATTACAAAGAGTTTTCGCCAGAGGGTGAAACTTTCCATGCCTATTACGACCGCCAGGGTAAAGATTATTTTTACCGCCTACTGAAACCGCTTGCAGATTTAACAACCCTTACCGATGATGAATTTGTTGACTGGGGCCACCAGGAAACCTATGTATCTGCTATTGGCGTAGGCGAGTGTGCCGGCGTAGTAATTGATTTGGTTGCTACCCTTCTTTTTGAATCGGAGGAAAAAATGGGCTGGGCAAACGGTTCATTTACCCGGGGCGACTGGTCTGATGCTATTTATCATTCGTATAATGTTTTCATCAGTTCGGCAAAAGCTTTATTGTTAGATAAAGGTACCAACAGCAGCACACAGGCAGGCATTATTAAAGAGTTTGATGCGCAGTTTGTAGCAACCGGCGAGTTTGATTTGCAAGGATCGTTTAGTGACCTGGTACTGCAGATCAGTCAAAACGAGCCCTCAGCTGAATTTGCAGCGGCATATTTAGCGCAGGCCGAAGAATTTTTAGGAAAAAGCAAAGCGCAAAGAGAGGCATTGGTGCAATAATGACGGATAACACTAAACAACCACAAATAACTTTAGTGGGTGCAGGCCCCGGCGATGCCGACCTGATTACCGTTAAGGCTATTAAAGTATTAAAAACAGCCGATGTTGTTTTATACGATGCTTTAGTGAACGAAGAATTGCTTGGCTATGCGCCAGAGGCTTCGGTAAAAGTATATGTAGGCAAACGTTCCGGCGATCATACCTTCTCACAGGAAGCCGTGAACCAGCTGATGGTTGATTACGCTATCAATTACGGCCACGTGGTAAGGTTGAAAGGCGGCGATCCGTTTGTATTTGGCCGTGGGTTTGAAGAATTGGATTTTGCCGCATCACATGATATCCCCGCTTCGGTTATCCCTGGAATCTCCAGTTCCATAGCCGTAGCCGAATTACAAAATATCCCGGTAACTCATCGCGGTTTAAGCGAAAGTTTCTGGGTAATTACAGGTACTATATCAAACGGGAAAATATCACCTGATTTGTATGATGCTGCCAAAAGCAGGGCAACGGTTGTTGTGCTTATGGGGATCAATAAGCTGGCCGAGATTACCGAAATATTTAAAAGTGAAGGAAAAAGCAAGCTGCCCGTAGCGGTAATTCAAAGCGGCACTACAACGGATGAAAAAGTTGCTATTGCTACAGTTGATACCATTGTTGATGCAGTGAAAGAAAATAATATCGGTTCGCCGGCGATTATAGTGTTGGGCGAAGTGGTTTCATTGCACCCTAAATACCAGTTGATTAAAGAAATTTATGACGTTGTTGCCAAAGGATAATAGTTTAACGCAAATTGAGCACGAAGAGATCGGCGGTAATCAACTGTTCCCGGTTTTTTTGAAGCTGAATAACCTCCATACCGTTTTGGTTGGTGGCGGTAATGTTGGCCTTGAAAAACTAACGGCTATTTTAAACAATAGCCAGAAAGCCAACGTAACGGTAATATCTAAAACATTTTTACCCGAAATTCATGAACTTGCCGCGCAATACCCGGGCTTAACCATTGTTCAGAAATCGTTTACAGATAACGACCTGGATAATGCCGAGGTGGTAATTGCAGCTACTAATGATAGCGAACTAAATAAATACGTGCGCCAATCGGCACATGACCGTAAGCTGCTCATTAACGTGGCCGATAAGCCCGAACTTTGCGATTTTTATTTAGGTTCGATAGTAAAAAAGGGCGACCTGAAACTGGCCATATCAACCAATGGTAAATCGCCTACGGTAGCCAAACGCTTAAAAGAAGTACTAAACGAAAGCCTGCCTGATGAGCTGGATACCACGCTGCAACAAATGAGCGAGTTAAGGAACACCTTAAGCGGCGACTTTGCAGATAAAGTTAAACAACTGAATAGTGTAACATCAGTATTGGTTGAGCCGAAATCTGTTGTGATCAAAAATTTCATCTGGCTTATATGGTCAACCATTATTGTTTCATTGGCCATTGTTATAACTGCTTTATACTTCAAAGAACCCGCTTTTAAAACATTTGTTGAAGGTGTAAGCCCGCAGTTTTATTACTTTTTAGGTGCAGGGTTTATATTCGCGATGATAGATGGCGCCATTGGCATGTCATATGGTGTTACATCAACCACTTTCTCCCTTTCAATGGGCATCCCTCCTGCTTCAGCAAGTATGGGTGTCCACCTGTCCGAGATCATGAGCTGCGGTATTGCCGGATGGATGCATTACCGTATGGGCAATATCAATTGGAAGTTATTTTGGTTATTGGTATTACCGGGCATTGCCGGTGCAGTTATTGGAGCATCTATCCTGTCGTCCCTTGAACATTACAGCATGTATACCAAGCCCGTGGTATCAGTGTACACTTTGATATTAGGCGTTGTAATACTCTCCAAAGCGTTCAATATTAAGAAAAAGAAATCGGCTGATAAGGTAAAACGCATATCGTTGCTTGGTTTAGGCGGTGGTTTTATTGATGCTGTTGGCGGCGGCGGTTGGGGTTCAATCGTGTTATCAACACTAATAGCCGGTGGCCGCAGCCCTATATTTTGCTTGGGAACGGTAAAATTATCCCGCTTTTTTGTGGCGATAGCAGGGTCAATCACATTCATCGCCATGGTAAGCAGCGATCATTGGCAAGCTGTTGCCGGCCTGGTACTGGGTAGCGCTTTAGCATCGCCTATTGCGGCAAAAATTTCAAATAAAATTTCAACCAAAACCATCATGGTATCTGTGGGTATCATCGTGATTTTGGTAAGTATTAAATCAATTGTTGCCTTTATTACAAAGTTTATCTGATATGAACGAGGCTTTTGAACATATAAACAACATTACACCTGGTCTGGGCCCTGTTGAAGCGCTGACTAAGCTGGCTGAGCTTTATCCCGGCGAGATTGTATTTTCGACCAGTTTTGGCTGGGAAGACCAGGTGATCAGTCATATGATATTCGCCAATAGGCTGCCCATTAAGGTATTTACTTTAGAAACAGGAAGGCTTTTCCGCGAAACCTATTCAGTTTGGGCCAGCACAATGGACAGGTATAAACAACCTATCCACGCCTATTATCCAAATAATGAACTTTTGGAGCAAATGGTAAACGCCAAAGGCCCTAACAGCTTTTATGAGTCGGTAGAGAACCGTAAAGAATGCTGCGGCATCCGTAAAATTGAACCGCTTAAGCGCGCTTTAAAAGGCAATAAGGTTTGGATTACGGGTATCCGTGCTGATCAATCGGCCAACCGCCATGATATGCATGATGTAGAATGGGACGAACAAAACCAACTGGTAAAATACCACCCTATTTTTCATTGGACTTTGGATGAGGTTAAAGCCTATATTAAACAATACAATATCCCTTACAACTCACTTCACGATAAAGGCTTCCCGAGCATAGGCTGTATGCCTTGTACCCGTGCCGTTGCCGAAGGCGAAGATTTCCGCGCCGGCCGCTGGTGGTGGGAAGATCAATCCAAAAAAGAATGCGGCTTGCATGAGGTAACGGCAAAATAGACACTATTTCGGAATTTTACAGGATTGACAGGATTTAAAAAAATCTCCTGTTGGAATTTTGCATCTCTTTCCTTACATCCGTCCCGTGGGCTTTAATAAATCTGCTTTTTAATCAATTATAATTTTCTATTATTGTTTAATGAGAAGAAAAGACGACATTCTTTGGAAAGGAATACTCGAAGATGTTTTTGACGATTTCCTATGTTTTCTTAATCCTGATGCTTCTAAGATTTTCGACTTTAATAAAGGTTTCGAATTCCTGGATAAAGAGCTGGAACAGGTTTTCCCGCCCGAAAACAACGAGTACTCGCCAAAGGTGATCGATAAGCTGGTTAAGGTATTTACCAAAGCCGGCAAAGAAGAATGGATTTTGGTGCATGTGGAAGTGCAGGGCCAATATCAAAAAGATTTTGCAAGCCGCATGTACACCTATTTTTACCGCATACTGGATAAGTATCAAAAGCCAATAGTTGCCTACGCCATATTTACCGAAGCCAATACAAAGGAAAGACCAAACCATTTTGCCATAGATTTTATGGGCACCAGTTTGCGTTATACGTTTAATACGTATAAAATAGCCAGCCAAAGCGATGAGGTGCTACAAGCGAGCGATAATCCTTTTGCCTTGGTTGTGCTTACAGCAAAAGCGGCGCTTGCAGGCAAAGACCTGAAAAGCAGCAGGGAACGTGACGAACTATTGCTGAATTTAAAACTTAACCTCACCAGGTTATTACTGGCCAAACAGATAGCAAAAGAAAAGATAAGGGTACTGATGAATTTTCTGAGGTATTACATACGCTTTGAAAATCAGGATATAAACACTAAATTTGAGCAACAGGTAGAAATTTTAACAGGAAGGAGCAACACCATGGGTATCGAAGAACTTTTATTAGACAGGGCTGAGAAAAAAGGCGAAAAAAAAGGTGAAAAAAAAGGCGAGAAAAAGGGTGAAATAAAAGGCAGGAAAGAAGAAGCTGTTGTTATTGCCCGTGAAATGAAAAAAGATGGCTTGCCTGTTGCCCAAATCGAAAAATTCACCCGACTTTCTGTTGAGGAAATAGAAAAATTATAAGCAAAACTCTATAAACATCCAAAAACATCCTGTACTATAACACTAAATTTGATCAACAGGTAGAAATTTTAACAGGAAGGAGCAACACCATGGGTATCGAAGAACTTTTATTAGAAAGAGCTGAAAAAAAAGGCAGAAATGAAGGCAGAAATGAAGGTAGAAAAGAAGAAGCTGTTGCTATTGCCCGCGAAATGAAAAAGGAGGGTTTGCCTGTTGCCCAGATCAAAAAATTCACAGGGCTGTCGGTTGAGGAAATAGAAAAACTGTGATATAGACTCAATTTAGAATGAGCAATCATCTATGCTTGATTCCAAATGTGTTTAAATCTTTCTGATGTCCCAAACAACTACATACCAATCGCCAAACTCATCACGGTGGGTACCGGCTATTTCGAAACCCATTTTTTGATGCACTTTTAACGAGTTGACGTTTCTTACTGCAATTTCGGTGATGCAAAGTTCATAATCGTCGCCTGCCAGGTTGGCTGTTGCGTTATAAAGTTTGCTTAACAATCCCAGCCCTCTGAAATCTTTATCAACACACACCTGGCCTCCTACAAAAAATTTATAGGCAGTTAAAATTTTACCCTGGTACCGGATTTTATAAAACTCCCTGAACATTGGTTCAAGGCTGGGCAGTTGTTTTTCCATAGCAGCTGTCATGGCCAGGTTATAGCCAATTACTTTATTTTTATACAACGCAATAACCTGTGGTATTTGCGATGCCATTTGTTGTAATAGTTCAACTGTATGCTCGGCAAAAACAAAGCCTTGCTGATCCTGCTCTTCGGGCGTTAATGATTTGTATAGATTTTGATTTTGAAGCGCTACAATTTGTTCAAAATGTTCGGTTGTGGAAGCTGCCTGGTAAGTTATTGCCGATAGAATGTCTTGGGTTGTCATTTGGCAAATGTCTTATTTTAACCGTATTCGTGCAATCATAAAAAACACTGAATTAATCGGCGAACGATATGGAACTATAGGTGAGCGGACATCGCTGCTTTGTTGCTTAACTATGATGAGTAATGCCCAAATAATGGGCAACGCGGCTTAATTGCACGCGAAGTGTTAATATAGACTGCCGCATCATAAAAAGCCTGTATCGGGCTGCTGAGACGGTTCACCGGTCATTGTCATGCTTTTTAATCCACCAGGCAGATTACCTGCCTGCTTCGAAAAAAGAGCATTTATCACTTTTTAGTTTCGGATTTTATTGACAACACTCCCTTGCTACGTAAATAAGGACACAATAACTACTGATTAACAACCCATTACACCACATAGGTTATAAAAATATAAATTGCGGGTGTATACTTTAATTTAGGTAGCTTTGAATTGTTATGCGGTAATATTATTCGCGGGAGTAGCTGTCCCTAATTATCCCTGTTTCAAAACAACAAATTACATACATAAAATAAGATCAGGATATATGGTTTTCCTGTTCTTAAAAATCTTAAAAGCCCCTGTAAACGAATACCTACAGGGGCTTTATTTATATATATAAGCATATCATGGAAGAAAGAAAGTATTTAACTACCTGGAAAAGGTACATGCCGGTTATCCGTTTGCATTTGAAGAAAAGCCTGACTGAAGATCAGCAGTTCAAACTGAACATTACCGATTTTGAATCTGCCGGCGATCGTGGAAAATCGGGCTACACGTTCAATATAAATATGGAAAACGGCAAGGTTACCAACAACATCAGCGGATCGGCCGTGGCGCGCGATCTTTTTGAGGCCATCAAAGGCGATGATGCTGTTAAGGCTATGTTATTAGACAAAAACGTTAAAATAAGCGTTGGGAAATCTTTTGTGCTAAGCATCAAAACTACCCACCTGTCAACCTATAGGTAGAACCGGAGTAAGGCGAAAAGCTCAAAGCTACTGCTAATCGGTAATAAACAATATAAAGGAAGTAACCAGCAGGCTATTTCCTTTTTTTATGGGGTTTATTTTTGGTCGACTTGGATTTGGATGTCGATTTATGAGATTTTGCCGATATCCTATTTCCCCTCTTTGATGCTTTTGAATGTGCTTTATGGTGACGGCCATGTTTTTCGGCTACGGGAGTTTTTCTGATTACAGGTGCAAAATCAACTGCCTCGGGGTGGGCCTGCGGATCGAAAGGGTTAAAGTAATAAATATCGGCAGCATCCCAGTTTTTTAAGCCTGCCTGTACCCGTTCATTAAATGCCGCCTCGTTTTTTACCTCGGGCGCAGTCCACCCAGCTTCGGCCAGGCCGGCAATCCGTGGGAAAAGCATAAAGTCCAGGCGTTTTTCTGATGCTATTTTCTCTGTCCAGATATTTGCCTGCACGCCGATGATTTGGTTTGATGCAAGCTGATCTGCATTTAATTGCCTGTCCGGAAAGTTATAGATATCTGTATACCGGTTAAATACACCCTTCCAGTTACGACCCGAAACGTGTGTGCCATCCTGTAAAAAATCGAGATATAGCGGCAAGCGAGGGCATAATACCACCTGGTAATTTTTCTGCAAAGCAAGACTTAGCTGGCCCGGCAAATTTTGCCGCCACCAAAAAATGATGGTTTCCCCAGCCGGCAAGTCGGTTTGGGTGGCCTCGTCCCAGGCCAGAATCTTACTGCCCATATTGGTTACGGTATCGGTCATCCGCTTAAAAAAGTAGCGTTCCAGCGTGCCAACATCAGCAAAACCCTTATTCTGCATCATCCGGGCAATGGCCGTATCTAACGACCATGCTTTGATACCCAAAACAACCTCATCGCCGCCCAGGTGTATCATTTTTGATGGAAACAGGGCAGTTGTTTCCTTGATAACATTGGCTAAATACTGGTAAGTTTCTTCTTTTGCCGGGTTAAATGTGAAGTTTGGATAACCGGCTACGCTCCCACCCGAATATTCGGGATAAGCTTTATTAGCGGCGGTTGCATGGCCGGGCATGTCAATCTCCGGTATCACTGTTATAAAGCGCTGAGCAGCGTAATTAACCACTTCTTTGATATCATTTTGGGTATAATACATCGGAAGGGCCTCTGCCGATGTATCGCTGTAATCACCCACCCCGCCCACGGACGTTAACCTGGGGTATTTTTTTATTTCAATGCGCCAGCCCTGCACATCTGTCAAATGCCAGTGGAATTTATTGAGCTTGTAATAAGCCATCCAATCCAAAATCTGCTTAACCTTTTGCTTGCCAAAGAAATGCCGCGATTCGTCGAGCATTAAACCACGCCATTGGTAACGGGGCGCGTCGGTTATTTCTGTGGATGCAAGTACAACATTTTGGTACTCACGGGCGTCAGTTGCATCTGTTGACGCAAGAGTAAGGTTATCACCTTCTTTAGGATGATCTTTAATAAGTTGTAAAAGCGATATCAAACCATAAAAAACACCTTCTTTATTTGAAGATGATATGGTTATCTGCCCCGGCGTAATTTTTAGTGCATATGCACCTATAGTTTGGTTTGTGTTGGTTAAAACGAGTTTAACGGTACTTTTTAAATCACCGTTATTTATCGCAGGTGATAAACCTTTTACTTTAAATAATTCCTTTTGAAAGTAAATAGCCAAAGTGGTTAATGAAGTATCGCTTAAGCTAATTGTCGAGTGATTATTGATGCTGATTTGCCCGGAACCACTTACAACCGACCGTGGCTGAGGAATGATTTTTAAATTTTGTGCTTTCAGGTATCCGGATATAAGAAGCAGCGCTATTAAGAATTTATATTTCATTAAAAAACAAGTCAAAATTATTGGGGTTGCGCTATGATAGCGATTTTATGCTAAATCGAGGTAATTTATTTGTAATATCTGAATTTGGGCACCTGGCTGCTTTATTTAAACACATGGCGTAGACATAAACGCGAGGGACGCAATTATACGCCTCTACGAAAAGAGGCCGGTCGTATTAAATACGACCGGCCCCGAATATTTGGCAATAAGCTGATAAAGCTAAACTACCCTCCTAATCAACTTAATCAACTACTTACCAAATCACTTCCATCCGCCACCTAATGAACGGTAAAGTTCGGCAGTAGCGCTTAGCTCATCTCTTTTAATAGTAGCAAGTGCTAATTCACCTTGCAATACATTGCCCTGGGCTGTTATTACTTCCAGGTAATTAGCCAGGCCGTTTTTAAATAACATGCTGGCGTTTGTTGTAGCTTGTTGCAGGGTTTTTACACGATTTGCAGCTATGGCTTGCTCCTGTTTTAGCTTTTCAATTTTAACCAGAGCGTCAGATACCTCGCCAACCGCATTTAACACTGATTGTCTGAATTGCAGTACCGTTTTTTCGCGGTCAATTTGCGCAACTTTGTAGGTAGTGCTTAGTTGCTTATGATCAAGCAAAGGTGTTGCAATACTACCGGCCACTATCCCAAACAATGAAGCCGGGATGTTAAACCAGTTGCTGGCCTTAAAAGAGTTAACGCCACCGCTTGCAGTGATCCTTAAAGCCGGGTACATTTCAGATTTGGTAATGCCCACTTTGGCATTGGCAATGGTTAAAGCCAGTTCCTGTGTCCTGATGTCGGGCCTGCGGCTGATGATGGCCGATGGAACCCCGGCAGTGAGCGTTTCAGGGAATTTAACATCATTTAATGTGCCGTTGCGTTCGATAGCATCCGGCAATTTGCCTGCCAAGATACTAAGAGCGTTTTCCTGTACAGCTACGTTCCTTTCAAACTGTGGAACCAACTGCGCAGCAGCCTGTTGTTGTGCTTCGGCCTGTTGTACTGCCAGTAAAGTTACCTGGCCGGCATCATATTGTAAACGGATGATCCGGATGGTACTGTCGTTGAGTTTAACGTTCTTTTTAGCTATATCCAATTGTGCATCAAGCATCAGCAGGTTATAGTAACCTTGCGATACGTTTGCTACGATGTTGGTTTGAATAGCCTTCTTTGCTTCGGCTGTTTGCAGGTATTCTGCAAGAGCCTGGCGGCTTTGGTTACGGATTTTGCCCCAGATATCGGCCTCCCATGAAAGGGCAAGGTTTGCTGAATAATCTTCAATGTGTTTGGTACCTAAGCCATACTGTTTAATGCTTAATCCGTTGAGGCTGTTATCGCTCGGGCGGCTGCTGCTTGCCGTTACATTTAGTGCAACCTCGGGTACATAATTCCATTTTACCTGTTTAAACAGCAACTGTGCTGCATCAATATTTTTGACCGCTATCTGCATGTCATAATTTTTTGCTATGGCGCTGTCAATCAGCTTTTGCAGGGTCGCGTCGGTAAAAAAGTTTTTCCACTGTATATCGGCTACGCTGCTGGTATCGGCAGTGGTTATGACTGTGGCGCTCCTGAAAGCAACCGGCAGCTCTGGTTTGGGTGTTTCCACATCCTTTGATACTTTACAAGCGCTTAAAAAGGCCGTAAGTAATACAAAAGCTAATGGAGTTATATAACGTTTCATTTTTTTAATATTAATAGAATCAAGAGATTAGAGTCAAGAATCAAGACGGCTTCAACAACTTTTTAAAGTCTTGATTCCTGGCTCTTGATTCTTGATTCTCAAACATTAATTATTCTGTAGTTCCAATTTTTTAGGATCAATTGCATGCCCTTTTTTGTGTCCCGGCCCGTCACCGTTCAGCACGGCCAATGGTACACCGCTGATTCGCTCCTGTAATCCCTGGAATATCACAAACAATACCGGGATGATGAACAATCCTAAAATTACTCCTGAAACCATCCCTCCGGCTGCACCTATACTAATAGAGTGGTTACCTTGTGCTGATGGGCCTGTGGCAATACTCATCGGGAATAAACCGAATACGAAAGCCAGCGACGTCATGATGATAGGGCGTATCCTCAGCCTTGCAGCTTCAATCGCCGATTCAATTAAACCATGCCCCGCTTTTCGGCGCTGTACCGCAAACTCCACAATAAGGATGGCATTTTTAGCTAACAAGCCAATGAGCATGATTAAAGCCACCTGTACATAAATGTTGTTTTCGATACCGGTTAAACCTAATACCACAAACACACCTAAAATACCTGTTGGGATGGAAAGGATAACTGCCAATGGCAATATATAACTTTCATATTGTGCTGATAATAAGAAGTATACAAACACCAAACAAAGCATAAAGATAATAGCCGACTGACCGCCCGAAGCAATCTCCTCACGGGTTTGACCAGCAAACTCATAGGCAAAGCCGGTAGGCAATTGTTCCTGTGCTGTTTCCTGTATAGCTTTAATGGCATCACCAGAACTATAACCCGGTTTTGGGATAGCGTTGATCTCGATAGAGTTGAACAGGTTATAACGTGAAGCCGTTTCTGAACCATATACGCGGGTTAATTTAACCAGTGTATTGATAGGCACATTTTCGCCGGCTTTATTTTTAACAAATACCCGGTCAATTGCCGAAGGGTCTGTCCTGTCCGCAGTATCAGCCTGCACTACCACGCGGTAGTATTTACCAAAGCGGTTAAAATCTGACGCCTGTGCAGTACCAAAATACGCCTGCATAGTTTGTAAAATGTCTTTAACATTTACGCCCAACTGACCGGCCTTTTCGTCATCAATTTCTAATTGCAACTGAGGATAATCTGCTTTATAAGATGTAAAGGCATAAGCTATTGCTGGTTTCTGCATCAGCTTTCCTATAAAATTATTGGCAACACCACTAAATTTATCCAGCTTACCGTTGGTTTTATCCTGCAATACCACATCCAAGGCTTCTACGTTACTAAAACCTGGCACCGTTGGAAAACTGAACACAAAGAAAGTACCGCCAGGTATGCCGCCTAATCTTCCTCTAACAATGTTCTGTATCTCGTCAATATTTTTAACTGCTCCCCGCTGTTCATTTGGTTTTAATAACAGGAAGATTACACCGGCAGATGGACTGCTGGATTGGGTTAAAAAGTTAAAACCTGACAACGCGGTAACAAACCTTGCCGATGGTAAAGTTTTCAGCTGATCTTCGGCTTGTTTAAAGATTTTGTTGGTACCGCTTAATGATGTACCAGACGGCGTGCTAACAGCAATGGCCACAAAGCCCTGGTCTTCAGTTGGAATAAAGCCAGTTTTTGTTCGGTTTACCAGGTAAACTGTGGCTGCTATTACCAGCACCAACCCGCCTATGCTTAGCCACTTTTTACGGATAAGGAATTTTAAGCCTCCTACGTACCTGTTGGTCATATAATTAAAACCACCATTAAAGCCTGCATAAAATTTATCTACAAAGCCTTTTTTAGGTGCGTCATGGCCATCTGCGCTGTGTTTGTTCTTTAAGAACAAAGCGGCAAGTGCAGGGCTTAAGGTTAAAGCGTTAACAGCCGATATAATAATGGCAATTGCCATTGTTAACGCAAACTGGCGGTAAAATATACCTGTTGAGCCTACCATGAAGCTAACCGGTAAAAACACCGCAGCCATAACCAGCGTAATAGATATAATGGCACCTGTAATTTCGTGCATAGCCTCGGTAGTTGCCGCCTTAGGGGTTAGGCTTGGGTCGTGTTCCATTTTGGCATGCACGGCCTCCACTACCACAATAGCATCATCCACCACAATACCTATGGCCAGCACCAGGGCAAACAGGGTTAAAAGGTTAACCGAGAAACCAAACAGGTTCATGAAGAAGAACGTACCGATAATGGCCACCGGAACAGCTATGGCTGGGATCAGAGTAGATCTGAAATCCTGCAGGAATATAAACACTACAATAAACACCAATATAAAAGCCTCCACCAATGTATGCTCAACCTGGTCAATTGATTCATCAAGATCGGTTTTGGTACGATAAAACTGATTGTATTTGATACCTGCCGGGAAATCTTTAGATAACTTAACCATCAGCTTATCAATCTCAATCTGAATTTGGTTGGCGTTTGAGCCCGACAACTGTATGATACCAATGATAATACCGTCGTGCCCGTTCAGGTTACTTACACTATTATAAGAATAGGCGCCCAGTTCAACACGGGCCACATCTTTTAAATGTAATACAGAACCATCTGCATTTGCACGGATAGCAATATTTTGATATTCCTCTGGTTTGGTAAGCTTACCTTTATATTTAATTACATATTCAAATGCCTCGTTACTGCGCTCACCAAATTTACCAGGCGCGGCTTCAAGGTTTTTGTCCTGTATAGCTGCCATTACTTCGGCGGGTGTAACTTTGTAAGTTGCCATTTGCGCAGGATTAAGCCAAACACGCATAGAGTAATCCTTAATACCACCAAATATACTGGCCGAACCTACACCCGTGATACGTTTAATTTCGGGCACAATGTTAATCTGTGCGTAGTTGGCTACAAAGGTCTGATCGTATTTTTTAGGATCTTCCGAATAGATGGCCATAGCACCAATGAAGCTGTTTTGCTGTTTGGTTGTGGTTATACCATATTGAACAACCTCGGCCGGTAACTGGCTTGTAGCCTGCGAAACACGGTTTTGAACGTTTACAGCTGCCTGATCGGGGTTGGTACCCTGTTTAAAGTAAACGGTGATACCCAATGTACCATCGTTACTGGCGGTAGATGTCATATAGGTCATATTTTCCACACCGTTAATCGCTTCTTCTAACGAAGGCGTAACAGAACGCAAAATAGTCTCGGCATTAGCGCCCGGGTAAACAGCCGATACCAATACCGCCGGAGGGGCAATATTCGGAAACCGCTCCAAGGGCAGTTTTGTTAAACCAAGTACACCTACTATCACCAATAATATGGAGATAACGGTTGAAAGTACCGGTCTTTCTATGAATTTTTGAAACATGATTTTAATTTTTTAATTCGGATTTCGGAAGTGCGATTTCGGATTTATTAGACGCCACCTATCATTTCGCAATTGAACGATACAAACGGCTACCAATTAAACCTTTCACCTTTGGCCTTTAGCCTTTTACCTAAATCCTAACTCTTGATTCTTATTTATTAACTACAGCAGCAACCTTATCAGTAGCTTTTTGAGGTGCTATTACCATACCTTCGGCTAAGTGGTCCATGCCGCTCAGTACAATCTGGTCGCCGGCTTTAAGGCCATCTTTAACCAGGTAGTTTTCGCCGCTTTTGCCTACAATGTTGATAGGTACTTTTTTCACTTTATTGCTATCGGCAAGGGCGAAAACAAACACTTTATCCTGCATTTCGACAGTGGCCGACTCAGGCACTATCAATGCATCTGTATGTTGTAAGCTTAAACGTACTTTACCTGTGTTACCGGCACGTAATAAACCATCTGGGTTGGCAAAGTTTGCCCTGATGGTAATAGCCCCTGTATTTTTATCAAACTGGCCGTCTATTACATCTATTTTACCTTGTTTGGCGTATTGGCTGCCATCGGCTAATAGTAATGATACGGTAGGCAAGTGCTGTAGTTTCTCTTTTAAAGTAGTACCGGGATACTGTTCTTTAAAGGCTACGAAATCTTTTTCGCCCAAAGAGAAGTAAACATGCACATCATGCACATCAGACAGTTGGGTTAAAGCTTCCACGTCCTGCGGAGTAACCAGACTTCCCTGTTTTTTGAGTAAACGACCGATATAACCGCTAACCGGTGCTTTTATTAAGGTATAGCCTAAATTAATTTGCGCGGTTGACACATTTGCCTTGGCCGATTCGATATTGGCTTTAGCAACCTGCAGGCTTGCTTTTGCGGTTTTTAACTGGTAATCAGATACTACCTTGTTTTCAACCAGCGGTGTAAGCTTGTCAACTTCAAGTTGCGCGTTACCTGCTGCTGCTTCGGCCGCGTGTAAGCTGGCCAGGGCGTTGTTTAAGGCTGCGCGGTAAGGCTGCTCATTTATTTTAAATATGGGCTGGCCGGCGCTTACAAAAGCACCTTCGTCAACAAATACCTTGTCTAAAGTACCGTTTACCTGCGGACGAACTTCTACGTTAACGGTACCTTCAATAGATGCAGGATATTCCTGGTAAGTAGTTTGTGTGCCCGATGCTATTGCGGCAACAGGTAGTGCCGGCGGTGGCGGTGCCTGCTGCGTTTGCGGCTTGGGCGAGCAACCATATAATGTGAGTGCTAAAAGCGCTAATGGGATAATTTTCATGATACTTAATTTTGAGGGTGATAGATTGTGATTCATTTTGTTGCCTTGCGGCTGGTAGATATATGTTGAGTTAATTGTTTTCATTGCTGAATTGATATATGTGTGATTTTTATTCAAATGATAACCTTTGTTTTTAAGGCTATCGGTGGTGATTACTAACTGAGCTAACGTTTTGTAGCTAAATGGTTGCCGCGTTTTGTGTTTGATGACTTAACACTGTTTAGTAACGCTATGTAAAAGTTGATATCCATAGTTGTTTTATTATTTATTTGTTGTTGAGTTTACTTTTATTTAACACTGTTAAATTATTTAACAATGTTATTTTCGAAGCAAAAAATTACTCAGGTTTTATCGACCTGATGATACCGGTAATGGCATCCATTAATACCTGGCGATTGATATCGTCTGATGAACCGCGCCGCAATAAGTTGATAGACACCAACCCATGAACAACAGACCAAAAAGTGTAATATTTAGTGCAAATAACATCCGATTCGGGATTGTCAATACGCATCACCTTGCCAATTACGTCGGTGAACAAATCCCATGGCATCACAGATTCTTCCAGCTTGTTTATCTCGTCGCAACAGCAATTGGTAGTAACGCCAAACATAATCTGGTAAAGCTCTTTGTTGGCAAAGGCGAAATTCCAGTAGGCAAGCCACATAGCCTCCAGTTGTTTTTCTGGCAGCAAGTGTTGTTCGTGAGCTGTCCTAAGGTCTTTAGCTAATAATAAGTAGCCTTTGCGGGCAAGTTCCAGCAAAATAGCTTCTTTATTAGCGTAATATTCATATATGATAGGTGCGGTGTATTCAATTACATCGGCAATTTTACGCATACTTAAAGCCTGCCATCCCTCCTCTTTAACAATTTGGAGCGCGGCATCCAGGATATTGATCCTGGTTTCGTCTTTTAAGCGTTGAATACGTTCTTTACTGGCCATTTTATTTACGCCTTAAATCATTTAACAGCGTTAAGCAAATATACAGCTGTTTATTTAGGCATAGTACCATCCATTTGTCAAATTGAGATCATGGAATTGTCAGGAGGAAGCCCCCTAACCCCCTGAAGGGGGAACTTTTTGATTTGCGAAGAGGCTTTTCTTAAAGCCTCCCCTTCAGGGGAGGTTTGGAGGGGCTATCTACTTTTTCACCAAATAGGCCAGTTGCCCCATGTGGTAGCCCTGGTGAACGGTTCTGTTGATGAGGATATTCAGTTTGTTGCGATGTGGTTCTTTTGCAAAATCTTCGGCAGGGATGGCGCTGTGTTTGGTAAACCAGTCTTCGGGCTGCATGGCATCAAATTTTTGTTTGAGGGTGGTGTTTACGTTGTGCCAGGCAGCTTTGATATCGGCTATCGGCGGTTTTTCCAGCCCGGAGTTATCGGAGTTTTTCAGGAATATCTCATCCAGCTGCGGGTAAAGCCGCTCGCCAAGTTCTAAATAGGTAAAAAGGCCGTCGCTTACCGCGGTTAAATGCCCTAAAAGATAGGTGCCGCTATTACGGTCGGGCGCTGTGAAGCCGGCAATTTGCTCGTCGGTTAGTTTATCAAGTAAGGCGTTAAGGCGGGTGTTTTGCAACTCCCAGTTTGATATGGCTATTTTAATGAATAAAGCTGTGGTTGTTTTCTGTTGAATTTCCATATTAGGATTTATTTTGATAAATATAAGGTTGTGTCACCGATAAATTGACACGTATTCTTCAGCCCAATGTCACAAGTTGTAAATACAGAAATGAGATAGCCTTATGATTTCCGACTTAGTACTGTTGACTTAACAATAGGTTATTTTGAAACTACCTGCCAGCCATTAAATGGCTTTACTGTAGCACAATTTGGGCTGCCGTCTTTGGCTGTTCCGGCTACGTTTGTTTTAAGCATTAAAGCCGCATCTGCATTTAGCTGATCGATGATCTCCCAGGTTATTCCCGCCATCGGAATTTTGAGCCTCCTGTTCCAGGGGCTAATCTGCCCGGCCAGCGTGCCGATATCGAGGTAAATAAAGTTGCCCATGTATGGGCCTTGTATAAATGGCCCGCCAAACCTTGGCAAAACATCTTTAAGCCTGTCCCCTTTTGTGGTTATCGTTAAATAAAAATCCAGGTCGCCTGAATCAGTTTTTTGGATTTGTACAGTTTCATATTTATTGCCCGATCCCTTTTGTAAACCAAAAGCGACCCCGGCGGTAGGCTTTTCGAGGATGATATGAAGCGATAGTTCCATGGTTTTATCAGATTTTGGTTAGTATCAATAAACAACGGTTAAGATACTGAAATCGCGAACTATATCTTTGATCTCTAAGCGTGATTTTGATATCATTCAATTTGTCTGAACTCGAATTACTAAGCGAATTTTTAGAATTTCCGAATTAGCTTTTTAATTCTGTTAATTCTTTGATTCTGTAAATTCTGATTCAGACAAAACCGCTAATCGTTCAATCGCTTTATGTAGTCCAAAAACATATACAGCGCCTTCTTCTTCCCTTCGGTTAAATCAAAATCAATTTTTACCATCAGGTAATCAACAATATCAAAGTCATCGCGCATAGGCAACTCTTTGAACAGCTCCTGCCTATGGTCGAGGCCGTATTTCAGGGCGGCGTTAAATTCCTGCATAAAATCATGCGGGATTGGTTTGTTGGCTATCCAGCCTGCAAACATGAACGGCAGGCCGGTAAACTTTTGCCATTCTTCGGCCAAATCGTATACATATTTATACTGGTCTTTTTTGCCAAAGGTGCGGTCGCCAATTTGAACAAAAGCCGTGTTTGGTTCGGTCGATAGGCTGTAGTTTGGAGCACCCTCAATTAACTCCGGACTTATTTTCCAATAGTTTTTAAGCAGTACACGCCCCAGGTTGTTAGATGAGCGCGATTCGGGATCAAGCTGCAGGTATTTAATATCGTGTACCGGGCAATTACTAAATATAAAAACCGAGTTTACCGCGCCTACGGCACCAATGCAGTAATCGGATACTATTTCCCAGTTGGGCAGGCTTAACGTGGCCGCCACGGGGATAAGGCCTATATCCGCCACGTCATCAATGAGTTTTTGGGCACAATCAGTCGGGGTGTCAAGGCTTAGTTCTATTTTATCTACAAAACCAGTATGTTGAAGGCCGTATATAAAGGGTTTGGTATTAGTGTAGCTTACTGCTGATATTCTGATCTTTTTCACAAGAAACGTTCTCTTTCAGGATTGTTTTAAATGTTCGGCATTGTTAAAATCTACAATAGCAAATTGTTGGCCATCATAAACAACTTTGTATAAAACCAAATTTTGATGCGGAAAGTTATCCATTTCGCTTAGTGGCTTGCCGGTTAAAATACAAAGCAATAAACGCATGGCGCGGCCATGCATGCAAACCAGTACGGTTTTTTCTTCGGGATGGCTCATGATCACCTTCAAAGCCTCGCGCTGACGGATCTCTACTTCGTTAGGGCTTTCGCCGCCTTCAAATTTACTATCCAATTTTCCATCCAGCCAATCGCGCATAATTTGCAAAAAGGCTGCTTTATTTTCCGGCGTGGGCAGCTGACCTTCATGAATACCCCAGGCCAGCTCATCAAGGCCCGGAAGCTTTTCAAATGGCAATCCCCCATCCAAAAAAGGCTGAATACTTTGCTTTGTACGTTTTAGCGCAGATATATATGCTTTATCAAAAGGTACGTCTTTATAAGCCGCAAAAAACTGTTGAGCCTGCTTGCGGCCCTCGTCGTTCAGGTCGGTATCAACGCCCCTGCCCTGGATAATTCCCAATTTGTTGTACTCAGTTTGGCCGTGACGTACTATGTATAAGGTTTTTTGCATTTTTTAGCTTAAAGCTGAAAGCATAAGGCTTAAAGCTTTGTTATTGTTGTCGTATTAATTATGTTGAAAGCACAATGTTTCTCCTTCTTTTTTGCTTTCAGCTTTTAGCCTTCTGCTTTAAGCTTAGTTTATTACCGGCAGCTTGTAATATTGCGGCTTGGGCTGGGTTTCAGGAAATTCAAAATCATTGTAATCGGTAACTACATTATAAAGCGTATCGCGCTCAATAGGGTACCTGCCTACATGTTTAATCAGTTCCACCAATTGTTTGGTGCTCATGCCGGGGTGCTGCTCTTCGGCGCCTGCCATCGAGTAAATTTTGGTGGTATCGTCAAGCGTACCGTCAATATCATCTACCCCAAAATTAAGCGAAAGCTGCGCCGTGGTACGGCTAATCATAGCCCAATAGGCTTTAATGTGATCGAAATTATCCAAATAGATCCTCGCGACAGCATAATTACGCAAATCTTCAACAACAGTTGATTCAGGCACATGCGACATCTGGTTATCCTGGTTGCGGAATTTCAGCGGGATAAAAGTTTGGAAACCGCCTGTTTTATCCTGCAGCTGGCGTAAGCGTTCCATATGATCAACCCGGTGATGAAATTTTTCGATATGACCGTAAAGCATGGTGGCGTTTGAGCGGCCGCCCAACTTATGCCATTCCTCGTGTATGGCCAGCCATTGGTCGCCGGTACATTTATCTTTTGAAATCAGATCACGAACCTCGGGGTGGAAAATCTCGGCCCCGCCGCCGGGTATCGAGCCCAAACCGGCCTCCATCATCAGGCGCATGCCGGTGGCGTAGTCAATTTTGGCTTTTTTGAAAATATAGTGGTATTCAACCGGCGTTAAGGCCTTGATGTGTAATTCGGGGCGATGGGCACGTATACGACTGAAAAGCTCCTGGTAAAAAGGTACATCATATTGCGGCAGTACGCCACCTACAATATGTACTTCGGTTACCGGTTCGTCATCATATTTGGTTACCATGTTAAACATTTCGTCCATGGTATATTCCCAGCCTTCGGCTTTTTGCTTAAGCAGGCGCGAGTACGAGCAAAATTTGCAATCGTAAACGCAAAGGTTGGTGGGCTCGATATGAAAATTACGGTTGAAATAAGTTTTATCGCCATGGCGCTTCTCGCGGATGTAGTTGGCTAAAACACCAAGATAACCCAGGTCGCCCTGCTCATATAACGTAACACCTTCATCAAAGGTGATCCTTTCGCTGCGCTGTACCTTTTCGGCAATATGCTTTAAATCAGCAGGCAGGTCGGGGTTTTGTAATAATAACTGTAAATTATGCTCAGCTTCCATTCAAAAAACTTTGAACAAATGTACTAAAAAAGCGGAAAGCTTAAAGCCCAGGGCCTAAAGCAAGGGGCATCTTTACAATAAGATTATGAGGGGGTGGAAGCTGAAAGCCGAAGGCTGAAAGCAAAAAACTAATTGGGGAAAGCCGAAAGCTAAAGGCTGAAAGCAAAAAGCTTAAAACAAGAATTGGAATAGCTTTCGGCCTTTAGCTTTCGGCTTTTAGCTTACAAAGCGGTTATGGCTGTAATGCTTATCCCTCTAAAGCAATCGTCGGCGCAATTGCGCGGCACATAACCACAGTCGGAAATAAGGCCGTGGTTTTTTGCTTCAAATATGATATCATTGGTTGCGGCATCAGCTTTAAGCCATTCGGTACGGGCCTTTAAGTAAATGTCATCTATCGTAAGTGCATTGGCTGCATCATTTGGGTGCGAGTTTATGGTGGCAGCATCTTCATGCCAGGCTTTAACGGTATCAGCCTTATTGGTGCCATCGTTACGGGATTGTACTTTAATGTAATCACGCGAAACAACTTTACCATTGCTTACAGCTACTTTGATGGTTACACCAAAACCTACCCACGAGCCAAAGGTTGTTGTATAGGAATATGAGTTTTTGCTGCTGTTTTTGAAACTTATCCAGGCTTTATAGCTGGCATCGTATTCGCTTTGTTTGGCGATGTTTTCTTTTTTACAGGCAGTGATTAATAATAACAGGGCGATTGTAAGCAGGTGCAGGTTTTTCATGTTGTGTTTTTTAACAATTACGCAAAATTTACATTGCCTGCTACAACACATTACAAATAATCTTATTTACTTTGAAGGCGCAACAACATCAGCAATAATGAAAACTGAAACTATAGCTATACACGCAGGCAACCATGTAGACGGATCATCAAAAGCCGTGATACAACCTATTGTTATGTCGACCACTTTTGAACGTGACGAAGATGGTAGTTTTCCAGGCGGGCATATTTACAGCAGGGCATCGAACCCTAACCGGGCCTTGCTTGAAAATGTTATAGCCAAATTAGAGGGTGGCGCCGATGCAGCGTCATTTTCATCGGGTAACGCGGCGGGCATGTCGGTATTTCAGTCGCTGGCTCCGGGTACCCACATTATTTGCCCTGATGACATGTACCACGGTTTGCGTAATCAGCTTAAAAACCTCTTTGCGGGTATTTTAACGTTTGATTTTGTTGATGTTAATGATATCGAAGTTTTAACCCAACACATCAGGCCCGACACCGGGGTGATTTGGGTTGAAACGCCATCAAACCCACTGCTCAAGATCACCGATATAAAAAAAGTAGTTGCCTTTGCCAGGGCGAACAACATTAAAGTAGTGGTTGACAATACTTTTGCCACTCCTATTTGCCAGCAACCATTGGCTTTGGGCGCCGATATGGTAATGCACTCGGCCACTAAGTACTTTGGAGGCCACAGCGACCTGATGGGCGGCGCATTAATTACCGCCGGAAAAAACGATTGGTGGGCCAAAATACGCCAGGTACAGGAAATGGGCGGCGCTATCCCCTCCCCAACCGACTGTTTCTGGCTGGTACGGAGTATTAAAACCCTGCCCTACCGTGTTAAGGGCCATGTTCACAATGCGCAATTATTAGCTGAGTTTTTAGAGCAGCATCCTAAAGTAGAAAAAGTATTATATCCCGGCCTGCCATCACATCCGCAACATAATATTGCCAGGGAACAGATGCTGGCCTTCGGCGGCATGCTATCATTTATTGTTAAGGGTGATGAAAATGATACGCACAATATCATCAATAAATTAAAAATATTTACCAGGGCAACCAGCCTGGGAGGTGTTGAAAGTTTAATTGAGCACCGTGCAACGATGGAAGGCCCAGATACAAAAACACCATTTAACTTATTGCGGGTTTCAGTTGGGTTGGAACATATTGATGATTTGGTGGAGGATTTGAAGCAAGCCCTGAGTTAAGGCTTGCTTTTGCCGCTATACGCATTTAGCGAGACGCTTGTCCGCGCGGTTTGTCGTAATAAATTAAAAAATTATTTCTTCCCATATTCCGCTGCCATCTCATTAAGCTGCCCGCTGCTGATGGTTTGCCCGCCATTACTGATAACTACACGAAAACGAAAAGTCACCGCCTCGCCTTTATTTAAATGCAAATTCTTTGCCGATTTACCATTCGTAAAAATCTTCTCACCTAAAGGGTTAGCCGCAAATAAGCCATAACCCCTGGCATGCCAAAATGTGGGATAATTAGGATTTTGAGGATGATCTATAATAGCGATACCTACCGAATCGGCACCCATTTTACCGTAAACCTTGCACCATACGCCGCGGCTGCTCCAGGCATCGTTACCTGTTTTGCCAGCGCTGGTTAAGTAATTGCCGTTGGCCACTTTATCGGTACCGGCTTTAACTATGGTTACATTGCCTTTATCGTCGGTAAATTTTTGGTCTTCAGTAGCAGGCATCTGCAGGTCATGAGCCAGGCGCAGGCCAAGCAGGCCGTCTTTAGCATCGGTAAAAGTTGCATCCACACTGGCTTTTAGTGTAGTAATACGATCTATAATGCGCTGATTGGCTGTTCCGCTGAATTCAAAACGGGTGGTTTCTTCTAAAATGACATCTTTTTGCTGGTTAGTCCAGTTTGCATGGTATGCCAATACGCCGGTTGTGCCGCTTTTGGTTTCCAGCACCTTGTCGGTACGGATCCAGCCGTACAAATTCTTTTTCTCTTTATGAATGGCATAGGAGTTATTCCAGAAATCCAGTCCGTTCAGGTTTTCAAAATTAAACCAAAGGCCTATGTGATGTGGATGGTCGGTTGGGTCCCCGGGCTTTGGATCAAGCGGAAAGCCACGGGTAACAACAGTTCCATTAGCTGTGCGTAAAGGATATAAAACCGGTTTCTCAAGACTATCAGGGTACAGAAAACTTGTAAACGGCTTACCGCCGATAAACACATCTACCTTACGTTCCTTTTTTGACTCTACAACCTTTACCGGCTCGCTTTTTTGAGCGGCTACACCTGTGGCAAAAGCTATTGAGGCTATCATTAAACCTGTTTTTTTTAAAGTATTTATCATCATTACTTATCAATATTTAAAAACTTTACCGTTTGCCATTACTTCCTGGGTGCTTTCATCAAACGTTGCCTTAACACCGGTGTGTACCGCCGCATTGGTCATGATATTGGCAATAGAATGGCTGTACCCAGCTTCCACCGGAGCATTGGGTTGCTTACGACTGCGTACGCATTCCATCCAGTTGCGCACATGGTTTGAAGTAAGCACATCGCCGCCGGTGTTGGCCGATGCTACAACCTGTTGTGTATTTGCCAGGCTGATCTCGGGCAGCAGGTTGGCTTTCATGCCCATAGCGGCAGCCATTTTTTCTGTGAGCCCGCCATTTGGAGACACTTTATTGGTGATCAGGTTTAGTTCGCCTCCGTTGGAATAGTAGATTTCGGCGGGATGTTCATCTCCGTTATGCATGCGCGAGCCAAAGGTTACCTGGAAACCGGTTGACAGATCATCCAGCGGACCATAATCAAAGGCAGCCAAAATGGTATCCCAGTTGCGGCGGCCATCTTTCCACATATAAATACCGCCGTTGGCAACAACGCTGCGCGGGTGCTTCAAACCGGTAAACCAATGTACTGTATCAATCTGGTGGCTCATCCACTGGCCGGGCAATCCGGAGGAGTATGGCCAAAACAAGCGATATTCCAAATACTTGCGCGGATCGAAAGCCTCGTATGGCCGGTTCATGATGAAGCGTTTCCAGTCGGTATCTTCTTCTTTTAACTTACTAAGTAATTCGGGCCGGCGCCAGCGGCCCGGCTGGTTAACGTTCCAGGTAAGCTCGACCATGGTAATAGGCCCAAACTTACCCGAGCGGATAAAATCATTGGCAGCGTGATAATTATCCCCGCTCCTGCGCTGCGATCCTATCTGCACTATTTTTCCAGATTCCTTAACGGCCTTAAGCGCCGCGCGGTTATCCTCCATAGTTTCGGCAAATGGCTTTTCCACATACGCATCACAGCCTGCTTTAACAGCTTCAATTGCATGGCGTGCATGCTGAAAATCGGCCGTACTAATAAATACCGCGTCGACGGTTTTGCTATCGTACATCTCCTCGTTATTGCGGTACGCCTTTACATCGTTCTGCATTTTTTCTTTCCATACAGCGGCACCTTCTTCTCGGCGGTTTTTCCAGATGTCGGATACGCCAACCACTTCGAAATTCAATTCTTTATAATGATTCATGAAGCTGGGGATGTGCGAACTTTTATGCCTGTCGGAAAAGCCGACAACACCAACCCGAACACGGTCATTAGCACCAATAATGCGTTTGTAGCTTTTGGCGCTCCACGCGTTTTTAGTGATCAATACGCCTGCTCCTGCTATAGCAGCCTGTTTTATAAATGTACGACGAGAGTTTTCCATACTGTAAGGTTTACTGTTTTTTCAGTGTAGATATAAATTGGTTTAAATAGCGGTTTGTGGTGCCGCGATATCAAATATCGAAGAAATACCGCATAATGCATTATTCTTTTTTGTAAGAAGCGTATTACAATGTATAAGGTGAACAAGCCGGCTAATGCCCCGGATATAACAATAAGTACTTCACTATCAAATTTTTATCCTATTAAAACCTTTCACGACCTAATATTTTAATCCTTTAATATATTCAATAGTAACAGGAATTTGCGTTGCGTACGATGGGCTTTCATCCTCAATAAAATAATGCCTTACGCCCGCTTTCCTTGCTGCTTTAAGCACCGCCGGGATATCGATCTGACCGGTGCCAAGGGCTACATCGTTTTTAGTATCGGTGCCCCCGGTAAGGTCATTGGCTACGCCTTTGCGAATATCCTTAAGGTGCATCAGTTTAATGCGGGTTGGATATTTTTCTATCAGCTTAGCCGGGTCCTGCCCGCCGTGGAACGACCACAACAGGTCGATCTCGAATGATACATACTTTGGGTCGGTATTTTTAGCGATATAATCAAACAGGGTTCCGTCCTCGTAAGGGCCAAACTCATACCCATGGTTGTGGTAGCAAAATGTAATCCCGGCTTCTGCAAGGTATTTGCCAACCGTATTAAAATCAGTAACGGCTTTTTTGGCATCTTCCAGGTTAAACTCCTTACCATGCGGAATCCAGGCTACCATCACATATTTGGCGCCTAACGCTTTAGCCTGTTTCACCACCTGGGCCGGGCTTTTCACTATATCATCATACCCTGCTCCTATCGACGGAATGCTGATTCCTCTCTCGTTACAAAGCTTACGGAAAGCTTCGGGCGTCATGCCCTTGGGTTCCTGTCCTTCCAGTTCGGTTATGCCCATTGCTTTAATGGTATCCAGTACGGATATTGTAGCTTTAGGCATACTGCTCCGGAAGGTGTAAGCTTGCACGCCTATTTTACCGACAAAAACCGGTTTGCCGCTTTGAGCAAAAGCATTGGAGGTTAATAAGCCTAAACCTGCACAGGCGTTTATTATAACTGATGATGTTTTCATATGTGGTGTTTTGTATGTTATTGACCGAAGCGAATATCGCTTAATTTAAGGATGCCATCATTTGGTTTGGTACGTTTAATGGCAAAAACAAATACATTGTGTTTGCCGGTAACCTGCTTTTGCACATCGCCGCTTAACCAGGCCAGTTTATCCCAACTGCCGGTATCGCCATAAGTTGCCAAACAAATAACGGGGCCTGCCTGTGAATCCATCCGTACTTCAATCTCGCCATCAACTCCCTTCGATCCGTATTGGAAGCTCATTTTTTTGATATCGGTTAAATCAACATCCCTGAACAACACAAACGATTTATGGTTGCCCAGCGACAGATCGTCTTTGAAACGATTGAATCCTTTTAACTCATCAGCATAAACAGCCTTTACATCGGCATTTCGTAAGGTTACCACATCGGTGCCTGTAAGCGGACCAACCACCTTACTACCTTTATCAGTATAGGATGCAAACAGGGTGTACTGCCCGCGCGGCTCGGCGTCGCTAAATTTCAGGTTCAGGCTACCGTTAAGCGGTAAGGCAGTGGCCTTGCCCTTTTTGTCGGTAAGCGAAAAAATGTATTTCACTATCTCCCTGGTATCGGCGGCCGAAAGCTGAGGGTGCGCGCTCATGACATGTTCGGTTCCCCAGCTGCCTGCGCCACCGGCTATGATTTTTTTGGATAGCTTATCAACCGATCCTTTTTGTGTTTTATACCGATTGGCTATCGCTATAAAACTTGGCCCTACAGCGGTCTTGTTGGCCAGGTGGCACGATTTACAATCGCTATTAGCCATTAACGCCTTGCCGGGATAGCTTATCTCGTTGGCCGACAAAGCAGCCAGGCTTTGCACTGTTTTACTATCGGTTGATGGCTGGGGATTATAGATGTAAAATAAATTCACCCGTTTAAGGTCTATCTTAGCGTCTTCTTTATCCTTCACCACCACATGATATTTAAAGGGCTGCCCCTTTTGGATGAATGATTTGTTGCCCGCACTGGCAATAGTAACCACCGGCCGGGTATTGCCCACCCTAACTATAATAGTATCGCGGCCTGTAGCACCGGCTTTATCGGTAACTTTTAAAATAGCCTTGTAAACACCCGGCTTAGTATAGGTATAGCTTGCCGAGGCTGTTGCTGCTCCTACCGTTTTACCGTCAAACAACCACTGATAGGTTATTTTATCGTCATCATCCAAATCTTTACTGTTCTGGCTATTAAAACCTACGGTTAGCGGTGCCTGGCCTGATATCTCTTTTTTTACGGGCATTTCCTTCAACTCGGCAGTAAGGTATTTGGTATGCTGGTAGTAGGCTTGCGTAGCGGTATCGGTAATACCGGCTTTGGCAATTGGCGCGCGGTTGCCGGTGTTGTATTCAATTTTTACCAGGCGGGCATCTTCGTTTTGCGCCCCGTACACAGATCCGTATTCCAGCATATATAAAGCACCATCGGGGCCGAACTGCATATCAATAGGTCGCCGGAAATCGCCATTGGCGGGCATAAAAGCCTCATTGCGCACGTAGTTTTCGTTTTCATCAAACGTGAGGCTTATTACCCAGTTGCGCATCCAGTCGGCAACAAATAATTTACCGTCGTAATAATCAGGGAACTTATTGGGATTTTTAACATTGGCATTATACTTATAAAAATCGCCACCTATAGCGCAGCGCCCGCCTAATCCCAATTCCGGAAACTCATCCGATGCAGCGTAAGGGTACCAGATCATGGCTGGCGTAGCCGGTGGCAATACACTTAAGCCGGTATTATTGGGCGAGTTATTTACCGGGCGTTTAGGATCAAACATTGGCCCCGGTGTGCCCGTAACAAAATCCCAGTGCGAGTAGGCAAAGTTGTTGCCCACAAAATACGGCCAGCCAAAGTTGCCTGCCTTGCGTGCCTGGTTAAACTCGTCATATCCACGCGGACCACGTGGCGAATCGTTACCGGCATCGGGCCCTATCTCGCCCCAGTATAAAACCGAGGTATTGGGATTCACCGCAATGCGGTATGGGTTACGGCAACCCATCACATAAATCTCCGGTTTAGTTTTGGCCATGCCTTTGGGGAAAAGGTTTCCTTCGGGAATGGTATAGGTTCCGTCAGCTTCGGGATGAATCCGCAATATTTTACCCTTAAAGTCATTGGTATTACCTGCGCTACGCTGGGCATCCAGGCTAAAATGCTCTTTTCCGGGGCGTTCGTCCAGCGGTGCGTAACCATCGGCCGGGAACGGGCTCGAGCTATCGCCTGTAGACAGGTATAGGTTACCGTTTTTATCCCAGGCCAATGAGCCGCCGTGGTGTGCGCCGCTTACTATTTGTACCGGCACTTTTAACAAAACTTTTTCCGATTTCAAGTCGAGCACGTTAGTCGGGCTCAATTTAAAGCGTGAGAGCTGGAAGTTTAACGGCTCAACGGTTTGTCCTTCGGGCATGTAATAAATATATACAAACTGGTTAGTTTCAAAATTTGGGTCAAGCGTTAGGCCAATAACCCCGGTGCCTCCCTGGTAAGTGATGGGGAATTTATGGATCACTTTAAACTGGTTGGTTTTGGTATTATAAACCGAAAAATTACCCATCAACTGGGTAAAAAATACGCGGCCATCTTTAGCCGTAGCCAGTTCCATAGGCGATGCCACGTTACTAACCAATACCGTTTTAATGAAGCGGGTTTGATCGGGCGATACTTTGGCGTATGCTTTACCGTAATCCAGCGGTTTGCCGTTGCCCATAGCATATTTAATACCACCAAGCATCTGCCCTAAAAACAAAGGATCGCTATAGCTTTCGTCGGTGTGGCCGCATCCGGTATAAAACGAGCGGCCGCCATCAAACTCGTGGAACCAGGTTATGGGGTGATTAGCCCCGTTGGTGCCGCCATCGTAGGTGTTTTCGTCAAGGCTGGCCAAAATATGTATCCCGCTATAGATGGATTTGTAGTTGTACCACTCGTCGGTACGCTCCCATCGGGCAGGCAAACCGGCCGTTATCGGGTTTGTACGGTCGGTAACATCTATAGTAGCCGTACGGATATTGGAATTATTGGGATGGCTTGAAAAATAGGCGCCCACCAGTTTACCATACCATGGCCAGTCGTACTCGGTATCGGCAGCCGAATGGAAGCCTGCATATCCGCCCCCGGCCTGTATGTACCGCTCAAACGCTGCCTGCTGCGCGGCGTTAAGTACATTACCCGTGGTACATTGAAATATAACGGCATCGTATTTTTTAAGATTCTCGTCGGTAAAAGCTTCAGAATTGGTTGTGGTATCAACATCGAAGTTGTTTTCTTTACCCAGCTTTTGGATAGCGGCGATGCCAAACGGGATACACGAATGATGCCAGCCTAATGTTTTTGAGAAAACCAGCACATGCTGCCGCGGAACAGGTTTTTTAAACGAATACAGCCCAAAACTGAGCCCTATCAATAAAATACAGGTGAGTTTTAATTTTAATGACATGAGTTGAGAGATTTAGTTGATGCACATTTTGTTGCCAATAAGCCCGCCGGCAATAACCCTTAAAAGCGCTGCAAGAAAGGGCTGATAAGGCCCGGTGATAAATATGTATTATGTAACGGTAAAAAAGTACCGGCTAACTAATTGGTTCAACAATATTAACGATTTAGCAAACCACTGTGTAATAAATACACCCTTATTTCGCTCTCGCGGCGCATTGTAAATGAATTGTTACCCTTGGATTGCTGAAACGATTTACAACCTGTCGTAAACCACCCTAAACTTTGTCGCATACTGCTATTTGCGCAATTAGCCCCTGGCGTTAAATTTGAATTATGAAAAACTTAATGCTGCTTTATATTAAGATCACTACTTTTATAATTATACTTATGACAACAGCGACCACCACCCAGGCACAAGATGCCGGTAAATATGCCCAGGTAAACGGCATAAAAATGTATTATGAAATTTATGGCACAGGCCATCCGCTGGTATTAATTCATGGCGGTGGTTCAACAATGCATACTTCATTTGGTAAAATTATGCCCCAACTGGCCAAAACCCATATGGTTATTGCGGTCGATTTGCAAAATCATGGACGCACATCTGCCAGGGATATTCCCGAAACTTTTGAGCAGGATGCCGATGATGTAGCCGAACTGCTAAAACAATTAAGCATTAAAGGTGCCGATGTTATGGGTTTTAGCAACGGCGGCAGCACTACCCTGCAATTGGCTATCAGGCATCCCGAATTAGTACGTAAGCTGGTTACCATTTCGGCACTTTATAAACGTGCCGGGACGTTCCCGTGGTTTTGGGATTTTATAAACAAAGCAGATCTATCTTCGATGCCACAGATTTACAAAGATGTTTACCTGGCCATCCCCGGCAATACCCAGGCAGGGCTGCAAAACATGCAAGATAAAGATGCCAAACGGATGCAGACCTTTAAGGATTGGAACACCGACGATATCAAAGCCATCCAGGCTCCTACCCTGGTCATCGTAAGCGATCAGGATGTGATAACGCCCGAGCACGCTATAGAGTTGTCGCGGTTATTGCCACATGGCCGGCTCACCATAATGCCCGGCAGCCACGGCGCTTTTATGGGCGAGGTTATGGCACCAAACCCGTATAGTAAAGTACCGGAGTTATTTGTAGCATTGCTTGATGAGTTTTTAACGGCTGAATAACGGCAGCGCCCAATTTTAATAAGTTATCTTAATTATTTTATTTCCCGTTATGCCAAAACCTACGCTTTGGTTCGGGAAGCTTACAGCGTTAATGGCAGAATACCCGGTAATATCTGACGATCCTGTCCAGCTATCGCCGCCATCGGACGTGGTATAAATTGAAGCATAAGAATGACCAAAATCGCCCCCCGAATAATTGCCCCGGCCGAGTGCGATGCCGTTTTTAGAGTTTTTGAAATAGATGGCGAAAACATCTGCCGGCGAATTAGCCAGCACGCTCCACGAGTTGCCATTATTTGTTGATTTTATAACCTTGCCCTGCCCACCCACATAGGTAACGCCTCCGGCAGATGCTATGCTGTAGTAACCGGTGTTGGTTTGCGGGCTGGTTACTTTCCAGGTTAGGCCGCCATCATCTGTCTGTACTATCTTATCAAACAGGCATATTATGAAGCCATTTTTATCATCAGTAAATTTTATTTGCATCATTTTCCCGCCCAGGTTTTCGATGGCCTGCGCTGTCCACGCCAAACCGCCGTTGGTAGTTTTGTAAATCACGTTATTACCTACGCAAAAGCCCACATTGGTATTTACAAAATAGACGGACGTTATCTCAGTTTTTTCAACCGGTGTATAAACCCTTGCCCAGCTTTGGCCGCCGTCAAGCGTACGCAGTATAAAACCACCCGGCGGCACACAGCCCGTTCCTCCACATGAGCTTTCGCCACCAACCGCAAACCCTTTATTGCTATCTATAAAATAGAGGCCATAAATAGGCAAATTGGTATTTGAATTTTCGGCTTGCCAGCTGTCGCCACCGTTAAAAGTTTTATAAATACCACCGCCACCGCCGGCAACATAACCGGTTTTAACATCAGTAAAAAATACCGCTGTAATTGATTGGGGCAACTGAGCAGGCAGCAAAACTACTTTGGCGTTACTTTCGCTGCTTTTAATTGCAGCCGGCTGGCCTTTATCGCAGCCCGACAGGACGGCCATAACAATTGCCATTGCAAGAAAAATAGGGTAAGGTGGTTTCATAAAAAGTATAATTGGCTATTAACCTGATTACGCATTATTACCTGCAAATGCTACAACTGAATCATTTTTTTAATAAAACCTAAGGAATAAATTACACATCCGGAATTTTTAAAAATACTTTACGTTTGCATGGGGAACCGTCCCGGCTTTATTTATCGGCCATTAATATTTGATTTGAGTTTTATACCGAAAAAACATAAGTTTGATGCTTGAAGAGAACCAATTGATCAATTAATGAGCCAGGCTAATCAACTTACAACTGTCCCATCGTTTATACGCAATACCGTTGCCAATATCCATCCCGAAAGTCATACATTTTTAATCCATAAGGTTAAAGATACCTGGGTGGAGATTACTTATGGCGAGGCGCTGGAAAAGATAGATGCCATATCGGCATGGTTATTAAACCTGGGCATTAAAAAAGGCGACCGGTTGTCGCTGATTATCGAAAATGGGCCAAACTATGTTTATTACGACCAGGCATTACAGCAGATAGGTGCGGTAAATGCATCGATATACCCTACCCTCACCGAAACCGAAATTGAGTATATCTTAAACGATTCGGGCGCAAAAACCATCATTACAGGCAATCCGTTCCTGCTTCGCAAGGTGCTTAAAATAGCCAATAACTGCCCCGAGCTCATTCGTATTATACCGGCTTTTGATGATTTTGAAAAACACAGCGGTAAACATACGCTCAACGCCGGTGTAATTGGTTTTGATGATGTGATTAAAGAAGGACTGGCTTTGGTGAGCCAATATCGCCATGCTATTGCTGCCGCCCGCGAAGCTATTTTACCTACCGACCTTTCCTGCCTTATTTATACATCAGGTACAACAGGTATCCCTAAGGGTGTAATGCTTACGCATTATAACCTTACCCAAAACGCGCTGAATAGTGTTATCCAAATTCCTTTTGTAAGCAAGGATGACCGCTTTTTATCGTTCCTGCCATTATCGCATGTATTTGAGCGTACAATTTATCATATCGCAATTTTAAAAGGGTCGCAAATTGCTTTTGCCCAAAGTTTGGAGCTGTTAGCTAAAAATATGGGCGAAACGCAGCCTACCATACTATGTTGCGTGCCGCGCCTGCTTGAGCGTATTCACGATAGGGCTATCAAAAGTGGTACATCTGCAGGTGGCATAAAAACCAAAATATTTTTATGGGCATTTGAAATTGGCAAAAAGGTACGTTTGATACATGAAGCCGGTAAATCGCCGGGCCTTATCCTTAAAGCCCAGCATGGCATTGCCGAAAAATTGGTTTTCAGTAAGATAAAAGAAAAAACCGGCGGCAAGCTGCAGTTTATGGTATCGGGCGGAGGCGCACTGCCCAAAAACATAGGTGAGTTTTTTGGCGACCTGGGTATAGTAATACTGGAAGGTTTCGGATTAACAGAGACATCGCCCGTTATGGCTGTAACCGAAAGGCACAGGGTTATTTACGGTACCGTGGGCCGCATTATTCCGGGCATTGAGGTAGCCATCCAAAATGTAGAAACCAAAGAAATTTACTCCATACAAACCCACGATAATTTTAAGGAAAATACAGAAACCGAGGAAGGCGAAATTATTGTTCGCGGCCATTGCGTAATGAAAGGTTACTGGCATAAGCCCGAAGAAACAGCCATGGTTATAGATGACGACAACTGGTTTCACACAGGCGACATAGGCAGGTTTTATCGCGGTAACCTGCAAATTACCGACAGGCTTAAAAACATGCTGGTAAACGCGTATGGCAAAAACATATATCCTACCCCGGTTGAGAATACGTACCTCAAGAGCCCCAAAATTGAACAGGTGTTTTTAGTGGGCGATAAACGCGAATACATAGCCGCTATCATAGTGCCCGGTAAAGAAGGCTTGCAGGAGCAATTCGGCCTCCAGAACGATTTTTTTGAACGCCCGGAAGTATTTATCGATGAGCAGGAAATTGTGGACTGGATAAGCCAGGATATCCGCAAATTCAGCAACGAGCTCGCCAAGTTTGAACGTATCAAATCATTTAGGATAAAACGTAACCCTTTCAGCATGGAAGAAGGCGAAATAACCCCAACCATGAAGGCCAAACGCAAAGTTATTGAGAAAAAGTATGCCGCAGAAATAGATGAACTGTACGCCGGTGAAACGGAAGAAGATTAATTTAATTTGAGAATTTGAAGATTTGAGAATTTGAAGATGCTTTTGGTCTAAACCACTATTTTGAGATTAAGGGATTGACAGGATTGGATTCCAAATCAAATCCAAATAATCCGAAAAATCTGCTTAATCCGAGTTCAGAATAAATTTGTTAATCCTGCAGGCCCCTTAAATCAAAAACAAATACTAAATTTATTAGCATGAAGCGATCTGGCAGTGCTGACTTACCTTTACACTATGGCTATGTACCCACATGGCTTGCCGAGCGCATGGCAAAGTTAGGCCTGGCTGTAATTGAAAACATCGTAATGGATTATGGCAAGGACGAGGTTTTACGCCGCCTGAGCGATCCTTTCTGGTTTCAGAGCCTTGGCGCGGTTATGGGGATGGATTGGCACTCATCGGGCATAACTACCTCAGTAATGGGCGCTTTAAAAAAGTCAGTAAACCCATACAGCCGCCAGCTGGGCATTTATATTTGCGGCGGCAAAGGCAAACACTCCAAACAAACCCCTGCCGAGTTGTTAAAAATTGGTGAAACCACCGGGCTTGACGGCAACCACCTGGTACGATGTAGCAAACTAAGCGCTAAAGTTGATAACACAGCCATTCAGGACGGTTTCCAGCTATATACCCACAATTTTATCCTGAGCGATACCGGCAAATGGGCCGTGGTGCAGCAAGGCATGAGCGATGCCAGCAGCACGGCACGCCGCTACCATTGGCATTCTGAGCAATTAACATCATTTGTTGATGATCCGCATACATCCATCTACGGCAAAAATACAGGCCTGATCCTGAACATGACAGATAAGCTGGCCGACACCTCCCGAAACGGGGTAATGCAGATAGCCGCCGAAAATCCGGAAGCCATGATCAAAGAGATCAGTCACCTGGTACTGCCCAACCATCATGATGTAAAAGCCAGGGACGTGGATTTGAAACGCCTGGGTGCCGTACTTTGGTTAGCGCATGAAAAGCAACCTGCTGATTTTGAAGATTTATTACTATTACAAGGCCTGGGGCCACGTACCCTGCAATCGCTGGCATTGGTAAGCGAGGTTATACACGGAACTCCATCCCGGTTTAAGGATCCGGCAAGATTTTCATTCGCGCACGGCGGTAAGGATGGCCACCCCTTCCCCGTACCTACCAAAGTTTATGATGAAACTATAGGCGTCCTCCAAAATGCAATACACAAATCGAAACTGGGGTTATCAGAACAAAACGAAGCCATCAAACGCCTCCATAAAATAGCCGAGAATGCCGAAAAAGATTTTACACCCAACGCCAATTTTGACCAGGTAATTGCCAAAGAGCGTGAGGATTCATGGAAATACGGTGGCCGCACCGTATTTGGAAAAGCAAAGCCACCGGTACAACAGCAATTGAAATTATTTTAGCATCTTCCGCTATCGCGCATCGCTCCCGCGAGCTTCCAGCTCGTGGGGTACATGGTTTCAGCTTTCAGCTGAAATAGTTAAGCCATAGGCTTAAACCAGGATGCCCACGAGTTACGCTGACGCTAACCTCGCGGGAGTTAAAGGGTTAACAGGTTGTTATTTATCCTCGGCATATTTCCATTCCCCCGTTTTTACATCTATCTTCCAGGGTTGTGGCTTTGGCAGCCATAACTTGCCGTCGCCTATCTCCAAAGGCATCCACAGATAGCGCGAATCCCATTGGGCTTTGGGATGCCACTGATCGGCCATAAAAATCACGGTGGTACGTTTTGTACCAACAACCTTCACCATCATGGTAGATTGCGATCCATAAGTATTTGTTTCGGGCGGGGCGATATCTTTAAACTCCGACCATGGCCCGCTTAGCGATGTTGCCGTAGCATATTTGTTAGGATTAGCGTCCCAGCCGGTAAGCGCCGATCCAATGGCATAATAAAGTCCTTTATAATGCACCAGGGCGCCACCTTCCAAAGGCGCTTTAATGAGGCATATCTCTTTTTCAACGCTCAGGTAATCGTCCGATAGTTGTGCAATATGGAAGCCTTTGGCCCTATCCTCAAATATCAGGTATGCCGAACCGTCGTCGTCAACAAACTGACCAATATCGCGGCTTTGCTCGCCTAAGGGCCTGAAGCTTTTAAGGTATTTGTAGTCGCCATCTATCTTATCACAAACCGCAACGCCAACGCGGGCTGCTTTGTAGTTGGCGCTATCCATATCAGGTACATTACATATTGGCGGTTCTTTTGGTTATAAAAAACTTTGGGCCGTTCCAATACAAATCCCTCACCAAAGTTTGCCGGATCACTTGTTTTAATCACCTTGTTCCTGAATGTCCAGTTAGTAAGGTCGGGCGACGAATAGCAGGCCACGTAGCGTTTTGCGGGATCATTGTCCTTTGCTCTGTCTTCGCCAAACCAGTAATATAATTTCCCAATTTTGATAATGCCGCCGCCATGTGCCTGCACATGTTGCCCCCGGTTATCGGGCCAAACCTCACCCGGCTTTATAGCAGAAACTTGTGCAGAAACCTGTATTTGGCAGGCAATTAACGCCAACAAAAAGGTAATAAATGAACTTTTTTTTAATAGCATGATTTAGATAGGTATAGCCCGCAATTTAAACATTACCCTGCTATTAGATAAACTATTTTAACGCCAGCATAATCACCTTAGCCGAATCAAGATGCGCCTGCAACGATGGCATGTTTTTGTTGGCAAAATCAGATAGGTTTGGATTTTTATTGAGTGAGACTGTTTTAAACAAGGTTATCTCCTGTTCGTGCTGGTTTACAATTAGTTCCATATAAGCTTTATCAAAATCGGCCGCCTTTTTTTGTTCAAGAGCGGCAATTACTTGTTGATGGCCGGCATTTATGGTATCGCTGGAGGTTACAAAGTTATCAATCTCCAATTTTTTTAAATTATCGGCAAGCAAAGTATGGTCGTCAATCATCGCTTTGGCAAACTGAATAACCTTTTGATTTTTTGAGTTGGAGATAGCCAAACCGGAAGCTTTTACGGTGGTCAGGCTGGCCTCAGCGCCATTTTTAAAAAAAAGTATTCCGGCGTCGTCAACGAGCACTTTATTATTGTAATTGTTTGCGCGTTTGTTGCTTTCGCATGATGGTATCCAAATGAGGGTAACCAAAATCAATAATAAGCCGGTGAAATACTTCATTTATAAATTGATTATGCCTTGTTTAGATTTAACAACAAACGGGGCAAGTGGTTTACCAGAGTGGCATAATTAATATTGATTAACCATAACAGCACAAAATAACCCATCAAAATAAAACAAAAAACCACGCTGCGATACCCATAAAAGAGTACGCAGCGTGGTTATATATCTTCAGCAGATCAGGCGTTTTCTTAAAACACCTGGTCAAACTGATTAACGGCATCCTTACTTTCCAGCAATGAGTGGCCCATTAAAAACTCATCTACTTTGCGGGCCGTTTCGCGACCTTCGGATATTGCCCAAACAACAAGTGATTGTCCGCGGCGCATATCGCCGGCAGCAAATACTTTACTTACGTTGGTGCGGTAAACGCCTTCTTTGGCTTTAACGTTTTTGCGGTCATCCAGTTCAACGCCTAATTGAGCTAACAGGCCTGCAGGCTGCGGATACAGGAAACCCATGGCCAGGAACACACGCTGACAAGGAATTTCACGTTCTGATCCTTCAACCACATGGAATTTTACAGGGCGGCCCATAAAATCCTGCTCCCACTCTACATCTACCACTTTTAACGCACGCAGGTTACCTTCGTCGTCGCCTAAAAACTCCAGGGTGTTTACGCCCCAGAAACGTTCGGCGCCTTCCTCGTGCGAACTGGTGGTTTTAAGCACCATTGGATATGTTGGCCATGGCATGTGCTGTGTACGCTGTGCAGGTGGCTGAAACATCACCTCAAACTGCTTAATTGATTTTGCTCCCTGGCGGTTTGATGTACCAACACAATCGCTGCCGGTATCGCCGCCGCCAATTACTACTACATCTTTGCCTGTGGCCAAAATATCATCCCCGTCAACTGCAATATCGCTTACACGTTTGTTTTGCTGTTTCAAAAAGTCCATTGCAAAATGGATGCCTTTTAATTCCCTGCCGGGGATCATCAGGTTACGTGGTACTGTTGAACCGCCCGCCAGTACTACAGCATCATTATTGCGCACCAATTCATCAGCGGCAACGTTAACACCTACTTCACTGTTCAGCTTAAACACCACACCATCTTTTTCCATTACTTCTATACGGCGTTCTACTACAGTTTTCTCTAATTTGAAATCAGGAATACCGTAGCGCAATAAACCTCCCGGTTTGTCATCGCGCTCGTAAACTGTTACTGCGTGGCCTGCCTTTACCAATTGAGCTGCAGCAGCCAAACCGGCCGGACCAGAGCCTATTACAGCTACTTTTTTGCCCGATTTTACTAAAGGCGCAGTTGGTTTTACCAGGTTTTTCTGGTAAGCAATTTCAATGATATGCTTTTCAATTTCCTCGATAGCTACAGCCGGCTTGTTGATACCTAACACACAAGCAGACTCGCAAGGTGCAGGACAGATACGACCTGTAAACTCGGGGAAATTATTAGTTGATGATAAAATATGGTAAGCTTCTTCCCAGTTTTGACGATACACGGCATCGTTAAACTCCGGGATAATATTACCCAGCGGGCATCCCGAATGGCAAAAAGGGATACCGCAATTCATACAACGGGCCGATTGCTGGTTCAGCTTTTCGTCGGTATATAAATTAACAAACTCTTTATAGTTTTTTACGCGTTCAGCAGCGGGAACCTTAGTTGGTAATTCCCTGTTAAACTCCTGAAATCCTGTTGGTTTTCCCATTGAAATTTAGCCTATTGTTTGATATTGTAACTTCTCTACTACTTTTTTATACTCTTTTGGATACACCTTAACAAACTGTGTAGATGCCTCGGCCCAGTTAGCCAGGATCTGCTGCGCCAGTTTGCTGCCGGTAAGGCTTACATGCTTACGCAACAAGGTAAGTATCTGCTCTTCATCCTGTAACGATAGCGGATCAAGATCCACCATCTCGGTATTACAGTTCTCGGCAAAGCTGTTATCCGGGTTATAAATCCAGGCTAAACCACCGCTCATACCAGCCGCAAAGTTACGGCCTGTTTTACCAAGGATAAGTGCACGGCCACCGGTCATATACTCGCAACCGTGGTCGCCAATACCTTCTACAACAGTAGTAGCACCTGAGTTACGTACCGCGAATCGTTCGCCTGCCATACCGCCTATAAATAGCTCGCCGGATGTTGCACCATATAGGGCAACGTTACCAATGATGATATTATCTTCCGGTGTAAAAGTAGCTTTCGCTGAAGGATAAATAGCCAGTTGTGCGCCTGATAAACCTTTACCTACGTAGTCATTGGCTTCGCCTTCCAACTCAAAAGAGATACCCTTGGTTGCAAAAGCACCGAAACTTTGCCCGGCCGAGCCTTTGAATTTGTAGTTAATGGTATTATCGGGTAAGCCAGCCGAACCATAGATCTTCGAGATCTCGTTTGACAGTAAGGTACCAATGGTACGGTTAACGTTGATGACATCGAACGATGCAAATACCGGTGTTTTATCTTCAAGAGCAGGTTGAGCTGCCGCTAACAACTGCCAATCCAATATCTCATCCATGCCATGATCCTGCTTTTCGCTGTTATAAAGCGTCATGCCTTTGGTATTGGTAACCGGGTGTAAAATACCGCTCAGGTCAATCTTTTTAGCCTTCCAGCTTTCCAGATGATCTTTCACTTTCAGGAACTGAACACGGCCAACCATTTCATTAATGGTACGGAAACCTAATTCGGCCATAATCTCGCGCAGTTCTTCGGCCATAAATTTAAACAGGTTCACTACGTGATCTGCCTTACCGCTAAACAGTTTCCTTAATTCAGGATCTTGCGTGGCAACACCTACCGGGCAGGTATTCAGGTGACACTTACGCATCATGATACAGCCACCGGCTACAAGCGCCGCTGTTGCAACGCCCCACTCTTCGGCTCCCATCAAAGCTGCAATGGCCAAATCACGACCGGTTTTTAGCTGGCCATCTGTTTGCAATACCACACGGCTGCGTAATTTGTTACGTACCAATGTTTGGTGAGCTTCGGTTAAACCAAGTTCCCATGGCAAGCCGGCGTGTTTTACCGAGCTTATTGGCGATGCACCTGTACCGCCATCGTATCCGGCAATCAGGATAACATCAGCATGTGCTTTGGCCACGCCTGCTGCTATTGTACCCACACCTGCTTTTGATACTAATTTTACATTGATACGTGCAGCTCGGTTGGCGTTCTTTAAATCGAATATTAATTGCGCCAAATCCTCGATAGAGTAAATATCGTGGTGTGGCGGTGGAGAGATTAAGCCTACACCAGGGGTTGAGTGACGGGTTTTAGCAATCCAGTCGTCAACTTTATGACCCGGAAGCTGTCCGCCTTCGCCTGGCTTGGCACCTTGTGCCATTTTTATCTGCAATTCATCGGCATTGGTCAGGTAATTTGATGTTACACCGAAACGGGCGGATGCTATTTGCTTAATAGCCGAACGCATGGAATCGCCGTTGGCCATTTTTTCGTAACGCATTTCATCCTCGCCGCCTTCGCCGGTGTTGCTTTTACCACCTATGCGGTTCATGGCAATAGCCATGGTGCTATGCGCCTCGTGAGATATAGAGCCGAATGACATGGCGCCTGTTGCAAAGCGTTTCATGATATTTTCGGCCGGTTCAACCTCATCAATGCTTATAGCTTCACGGTGATGGGCAAAGTCAAGCAATCCACGAATGGTAAAGTGCTTTTCGGTTTGCTCGTTAATTGCTTTAGCGTAATTTTTGTACACGTTGTAATCATTGCTACGGGTAGCATGTTGTAATAAGTGTACAGTGGTTGGGTTAAATAAGTGCGCTTCGCCCCTGCGTTTCCATTGGTAAATACCACCTTCGGGCAATAAATTGTCGGCTCCCTTGGTGTTAAAGCCCATGCGGTGTTTGCATAGCGCTTCGCGGGCTATTTCGTCAAGGCCCAAACCGCCAATACGGGTAACAGCTCCGCAGAAATATTTATCTACAACCGTTTTATTTAAGCCTAATATTTCAAAAACCTGCGAACCATGGTATGATTGTAGGGTCGAGATCCCCATTTTAGAGAAGATCTTCAACAAACCATCATTTATAGATTTTACGTAGTTTTTTTGTAATGTTTTAATATCATGGCTGGTTTCTAAACTGCCGTTGTTTTTAACGGTTTCGATAGTTGCCAAAGCCAGGTACGGGTTGATAGCTGTAGCGCCAAATGCCAGCAAGCAGGCAAAGTGATGCACTTCCCACGCATCCCCGGTTTCAACAACCAAGCCTACAGCGCCGCGGCGGCCTTTTTTAATCAGGTGATGATGTACCGCAGATACCGCCAATAATGTAGGGATGGGCGCGTGCTCCGAATCTACAGCACGATCCGACAGGATCAATACTTCAAATCCATCATCAACGGCATCCTCGGCATAGCGGCAAAGCCTTGCAATACCTTTTTCTAACGAGCCGGGCATACCATCGGCTACAAAGTAAGTTTGCAGCGTTTTGGCATGGAAAAGGCCGGTATCAATACTCCGTAGTTTTTCTAACTGGTGATTTTTTAATATCGGGTGTTTTAAAACCACGCAATGACAGTGCATTTTATCTTCATCCAGCAAGTTACCATTGTTACCGATAAAGGTTGCCAAACTCATTACCAGGCGCTCGCGGATCGGGTCGATAGGCGGGTTGGTTACCTGGGCGAAAAATTGCTTAAAGTAGCTTGATAAATGTTGTGGTTTATCAGATAATATAGCCAAAGGCACATCGGTACCCATGGAGCCTACGGGCTCTTTACCATCAACAGCCATTGGCTTAATAATGGTATCTATATCCTCGCGGCTGTAACCAAATACCTGCTGGTAACGGAATACCGAAGCTTCTGATAGCTGAGCGAATGCCAAACGGGGTTCGGTAAGTTCGCTCAGGTTTATTTTATAATTCTCCAGCCAGCGGCCATAAGGCTGCCTTGAAGAAATTTGTTTTTTTATCTCATCATCTGTAATGATCCTGCCTTTTTCGGTATCAATCAGCAACATTTTACCAGGCTGCAAACGACCTTTACGTACTACGGTACTTTCGTCGATAGCCAGGGTACCCGCTTCAGATGCTGCTATAACGCGGCCATCGTTGGTAATTACATAGCGCAAGGGGCGAAGGCCATTCCTATCCAATAAAGCACCTACCAGTTTACCATCGGTAAAGGTGATAGCGGCCGGGCCATCCCATGGCTCCATCAAAGTAGCATGGTATTCGTAAAACGCCTTTTTAATAGGATCCATGTGTACGTTGCCGTCCCATGCCTCGGGTACCAGCATCATCATTACGTGTGGTAACGAACGGCCCGAGTGTAACAGAATTTCGATGATATTATCCAGACAGGCAGAGTCTGACTGGTTGTTATCAATCACCGGCATAATCATTTCCATTTCTTCGGCCGTGAAGTACGACGAAGCATATGATTTTAAACCGGCGTAAAACCAGTTTAAGTTGCCGGTTAAAGTATTGATCTCGCCATTATGGGCAATCAGGCGGAAAGGCTGAGCCAGTTTCCACGATGGGAAAGTATTGGTAGAGAAACGCGAGTGGATCATGGCAAAGCCAGATGCAATACGCGGATCAGTTAAATCAGCATAATATTTACGCAGCTGGTAAGTAGTTACCTGGCCTTTGTAAACAATTGTTTTGCAGGATAACGAAGTAAAATAAAAATATTCAGATGCGCCTGGGATGGTATCCGTAATAGTTTTATTGATGTACCTGCGTAATATGAAAAGCTTCCGCTCAAAATCATCCGCATTGGTAATGTGATGCGGGCGGGCAATAAATATCTGCTCTACATCCGGCTCGGCCTGGCGGGCTGTTTCGCCAACTGCCATTGAATCAACGGTCAATTTGCGGTAACCTAATTTAACAAGGCCAAGCTTTTCTATCGCATTGGTAATCACAATGCGGCAGGCCTTTTTTTGTGCCGAGTCTTTCGGGAAAAAGATCATCCCAACACCATACTCGCCCGGTTCGGGCAGGCTGATCTCGAGGTTTGAGCATTCCTCCATTAAAAACTCATGGGGCAGTTGTATTAATATACCGGCACCATCGCCGGTTTCAGGATCACATCCGCAGGCACCGCGGTGTTCCATGTTCTCGAGCATCGTAAGCGCATCATCAATAATCTGGTTACTTTTATGACCATTTATGTTGGTTATAAATCCAGTTCCGCACGAATCGTGTTCAAATTCTGGCCTGTAAAGGCCCTGGTTGCTATCAGTTTGATTCATCTTTAGAGTAAACCGTTTATAAAGGGGTGTAACAACGAAGTTACCAATTTGCAAATAAATTATAAAATTTATCGGAATTTTTAAAGATTTCTAAAAATTCGATTATCTATATCATATTTATTTAACAAAATGACAACATAAACAATAAATTATTATGATTAAGCAAATGAAATATGTTGTTTTCTTATTTAGAATCGGTATAAAGTTGCACCAATTTACCGCTATTCATTTATACAATCGGTAAATATACCAATAACAGAATAAAATTTTGTTGGTTAAATCTATGTGAAGAGTAGACTATTTGGATTAGCAGACCATGGTCAATAGTCCATGGACCATGGAACCCAAATCTATCAATTTAACTGTATTAACCCATGGACTATCGACCATGATCTATGGACTCTTCGAAAATTACTAACTTCGCCAAAAATTAAAATTAGATGTCTGCAAAAGTTAAAGCCGTTTTTTTAGATCGCGATGGAGTATTGAACCAGGAAATGGGCGATTATGTTCGCCGTTTTGAGGATTTTCATGTACTTGATAATTTTGATGCCCTTAAAACTTTGCAGGATAGGGGCTACATGCTACTGGTAGCCACCAACCAGGGCGGCCTGGCTAAAGGCTGGTATACCGAAGAGGAGCTGGCAAAAATGCACAGCCATTTAAAAACAGTATACGCTGAGCATGGCGTGGTGATAACCGACTTTTTTTACTGCCCGCACCATCCTAATTTTACCGGCGATTGCGATTGCCGCAAGCCAAAACCAGGATTGTTACTACAAGGCATTGCCAAATATAATATTGACCCTGCCCTATCCTATTTTATAGGCGACCGCGAGCGCGATGTGGAAGCAGGCACCCTGGCTGGTGTTAAAGGCATTTTGATTGACAGCGATCAGCCGATTAGCACCGTGTTGGATTTGATTGCGTAGGGCACATTATAAATATGCCATTGCGAGGCACAAAGCAATCGCACGCGTGCAAAACAAAAATGCATAGTTCGCGATTGCTTCGTGCCTCGCAATGACATATTTGACTTGCAAAAAATCATTTTTTAAAACATTTTACCCGCTTACAACTTTTACAACTAAATTTAACAGTAAAAAAGTCCTATGCAGCTAAGCCGCTATTTAAAAAACTACGACACATTTATTGCCGCGGTACTTGGCTTTGTTGCAATACAAATGTTTTGCAGTTATAGCGGTATTGGTATATCGCCAGACTCTATTATGTACACCAGCGCTGCCCGGAGCTTGAACACTAATGGCACGTTGCAAACATTTAACCATATCCCTATTGTTGATTTCCCGGTATTTTACCCCATATTTTTAGGGAGCATTATGTTTATTACCCGCATAGATCCTGTTGTTTTTGGCGCGGTATTGAATGGTTTGATGTTTGCCACGCTCATTTATACCGCCGGTTGGATCATGCAGCGTTTTGTGCCCGCAAACCGCGTTTACAAGTGGCTGATGCTGGTAGCCATTATATTAAGTCCGGCGTTATTGCAGGTATACTCCTACCTGTGGTCCGAAACATTATTTATAGTAGAAACCTTGTTTTTCCTGGTTGCTTTCAGACAGTATTTGCTGAAGCATACGGTTAAAGCTTTGATAGTAGCGGCATTAATTGCCGCAATAAGCTGCGTTACCCGTTATGCCGCAGTTACCATTGTTGGCACCGGCGGCTTACTTTTATTGCTGGACAGGGTTTTGCCGCTTAAAAAGAAGATCATACATATTATTATATACGGGTGTGTTTGCATTTCGCTATTGGTAAGTAATTTGGTTTTTAATGCTTTTATGTCGGGCACTACTACCGGGCCGCGGGAGCCTTCAATAACCTCATTTGGCAAAAACCTGTATTACTTTGGCAACGTGGTTTGCGACTGGATGGGGCTTACGCCTAACCAATACTGGTTATCTGTGCCGTTGGCTATTTTAATATTCGGTGGTTTTATAGCTGCCCTGGCTTACAATTATTACCGCAGGCACCTGGATAGTTTTGAAAACCTTGCCATAACTTTTGCTTTGGTGTATGGCTTATTTATAGTGGTCTCTTCAACCTTTTCGCGGTACGAGCGTATTAACCATCGCCTGCTGGCACCTATATACATCCCCGCGCTTTGGGGTTATACCAGCTGGGGACTGCTGCTGCTTAAAAAAATAGTTAATGATAATACCCGCAAAATAGTGGGCGCTATTATGATCGTCCTGATGCTGGGTTTTGTAACCAAAGAGTTTTTTATTGATAAAAACCGCTACGACGACCAGGTAAGGGACGAATACGGCAACCCGGGATATACTGACGAAAGTTGGATGGATTCGCCATTTGCGGCTTATCTTAAAACCATCGATAAAAGCCAGTTCGACCCGAAAGTTACCATTTATACCGATGCGCATGAGGCGGTTTACTTTTTCTCGGGCATGTCATCCTACCTGGTGCCTCATCGGTTTTTTAAAAAGGATATAGCCAAATTTTATACTTTTAAGCACTATTACCTTATCTGGTTTAAAAGCCTTGAAAACCCGGAACTGATCAACATAAAGGATATCCAAAAGGTAAAACAGCTGAGGCTGATTAAGGATTTTGGGGACGAGGGTGCAATTTATGAGTATGATGAAAGTCAGAACCGGAATTAAACGAATTTGTCGAATTAACAGAATTTCAAAACCAATTCGGTCGTTTTCCAGTTGTAGTTAATAAGTTATCCTCGAAAAGCCACTTTTCAAATTCAATAAATTCCATTAATTCGTTTAATTCCGGTTCTGACACAAATTCACTTTTAATTTTGATTTAAAAAACATCTGTCTATATTTGCGCCAGACTTACCCGTATACTATAAAAAAATGAACGGTATCGCATTACATCATCTTCATCTGCATCACCACCATGTGGTGATCAGCTAATATGTATGTTTCTACGCGAAATAACAACCTCCGTTTGTACTCTTTTTTATTATAGTTCATAAATTCAATTCTTTTGAAAACACTTAAAATAGCGATCCAGAAATCTGGTCGTCTCAACGAAAAATCTGTCGAATTATTAAAAAATTGCGGCTTAAACTTCGAAAACTACAAAAGTTCACTAATCTCGCCTGTTTCCAATTTCCCTTTAGAGATCCTTTTTCTGCGCGATGATGATATCCCCGAATATGTTCAGGATGGCATTGCCGACCTGGGTATAGTAGGCGAAAATGTGATAGAAGAAACCGAAGTTGAAGTAAGCTATCTGCAGCGTCTTGGCTTTGGCAAATGCTCGCTTAAAATAGCGGTACCAAACAATAATGATATTGCTACCCTTGCCGATTTAAATGGTAAAGCTATAGCTACTACCTACCCTGTGATATTGGGCAAATTCCTGAAAGCCCAGGGTATCGAATCAGATATCCGTACCATTTCGGGCTCGGTTGAAATCTCTCCCGGCCTGGGCTTGTCTGATGCTATTTGCGATTTGGTATCAACCGGCGGTACGCTAAAAAGCAATGGTTTAAAAGCATTTGCCGATGTAATGTCATCAGAAGCCATCCTGATTAGCAGTAAAGCCACTGAAAGCAATGACCTTGTTCAGGAATTGATACAACGCATCCAATCGGTTTTGCGCGCCAAAGAGACTAAGTACGTGGTACTTAACGTTCATAAAGATAACCTTGATACAGTGATTGCTTTATTGCCGGGGGTTAAAAGCCCGTCGGTAGTGCCATTGGCCGAAGCTGATTGGGTTGCAGTACACACCGTTATCCCGGAGCGCGATTTTTGGGACAGGATAAGCCAGCTAAAACAAGCCGGCGCGCAAGGCATTGTAGTAATGCCGATTGAGAAGATAATTCTTTAAGCCCCCCAGCCCCCTAAAGGGGGAGCGAAAGTGGCTGCAACATAAATATTAACCTTTTAAATTCCCCCTTTAGGGGGTTAGGGGGCTCTATGAAACTATTTAAGTATTCAGAACTTACTGCAAAAGATATCCAGAAACTGGTTCAGCGTAATGTTGACCCGGCAAATGAGATTCGTGCTGTTGTGGAGGAAGTGATTGCCAACGTGCAGCAGCACGGCGACAGCGCCCTGATTGACTATGCCCAAAAGTTTGATAAGGTAGCGCTAACTAAGCTTTTTTTGGATAAGGCCGAGTTGGAGGAACTGGCTGAAGCTATTACGCCAGAGCAAAAAAATGCCCTGGAAACCGCTTACAGCAATATTTACAAATTCCACCAAACACAGCTAAAAACCGAGGATAAGGTAGAAACCATGCCCGGCGTTACATGCTGGCGCGAGTTAAGGCCGATTGAAAAAGTTGGTTTATATATCCCCGGCGGATCTGCTGTTTTGCCAAGCACATTTTTAATGCTGGGCATCCCGGCGCGCATTGCAGGCTGCCATGAAATTGTTGTTTGCTCGCCTCCGCAAAAAAGCGGCAAGGTAAATGCATTTATAGCCTATGTGGCGTTATTGTTAGGCATCGATAAAATTTATTTAGTTGGAGGCTCACAGGCCATAGCAGCAATGGCTTACGGTACAGAAAGCATTGCTAAGGTTGATAAGATATTTGGCCCCGGCAACCAGTTTGTAACCAAAGCTAAAACGCTTATTCAGTCAACTACTACTACGGCCATTGATATGCCGGCAGGTCCATCAGAAGTATTGGTTATTGCAGATGACACGGCTGTACCGGCTTATATAGCTGCCGATTTATTGGCGCAGGCCGAACATGGTATTGACAGTCAATCGGTGTTGGTTTGCACATCGGCTACCATTGCGGAAGCGACTTTGGCAGAAATAGAAAAACAATTACCCGTATTACCAAGGGCCGAAATTGCCGGTTTAGCGTTGGATAACTCCTACATTGTAGTAACATCCAGCCTGGCCGAAGCCATGGATTTCAGTAACCGGTATGCGCCTGAACACTTAATATTGGCAACACACAGCTGGGAGCAGATAACCGGAAGTATCATTAATGCGGGCTCGGTTTTCCTGGGCAATTTAACGCCAGAGAGCGCCGGAGATTATGCATCGGGTACCAACCATACTTTGCCAACCAGCAGTTACGCAAGGGCTTACTCGGGCGTATCAGTAGATTCTTTTGTAAAAAAAATCACGTTTCAGCATATCACCCGCGAGGGAATTCAAAATATTGGCCACACTGTTGAAATTTTGGCCGAGATGGAAGGATTGCATGCGCACAGGAATGCGGTATCAATAAGAAGTAACAGTTAAAATGAAGCCTTTAGCCTGCTTATCATTGATTATTTTGATTACCGCATGTCATTCTGATTCAAAAACAGAATCAGCAGATACTCTTGTAAAAAAAGAAACTGTTACAGACATGAGTGCTGAAAAAAAAGCAACCGAAAATCCGGTATTTAAGCCTTACCAACTCAACGGGCATTACACGGTAGTAGATACTGGCTTTTTAGACTTGACTGTTATGGAAGCCACCTATGCCGTTATAACCAAAAATGGCAAACTTGTTGATACTATTGACAAGGACTATGGTATTCAAAAAATTGACGACGACCATTATTTATATTTAACAGTAACCGGTACCGGGCCACTTGAGGCAAATGCTTCAAGTAAAAGTGGCTTCAAGAAACAACTTAGCGGTTCATTAGGCCATTACGTTATTACAGGGAACGGAAACAAGCAACATCTATCAGGCCTAACAACAGGTTTAGATGATTATTTTTCTTCACCATCAGTAATTAATGGCAAAATCTATTTTTGGCAAATCAAAAAAATAGGCAAAGACGGCAACAACCAAATTTCGGCAGCTGCATATGACCCCGCAACAAAACAAACTGTAAGTCAATACATTAAGGACGACTTTATAGAAACCGATGATGCTGGTTATTTTGCGGCTCCCTACGATCAAAAAGACACCATCTACTTTGATGATGGAAATGACAAATTAAAAAAGTTCGACAAAGATTTAAAGTCTTATAATTAGAATGTACAACATCAATAATATACTAAGAGAAAATATTAAGCGGCTTGTCCCCTATTCATCGGCACGTGATGAGTACCAGGGCGAAGCCAGTGTTTTTTTAGATGCCAATGAAAATGCCTACGGTTCACCATTAGCAAAGCAATTTAACCGCTACCCTGATCCTATGCAATACGCCATTAAAATGCGTTTAAGCGAGATCAAGGGCGTACCTGCGCGTAACATATTTATAGGAAACGGCAGCGATGAAGCTATCGATATCCTTTTCCGCAGCTTTTGCAACCCAGGTGTTGATAACGTGATCCTGGTGCCCCCTACGTATGGTATGTACGAGGTATCGGCCAACATCAATGATGTGGAGGCCCGCAAGGTTTTGCTGACCGAAGATTATCAGCTGAACTTAGAAGGCATTGCCGAAGCTATCGACGAGCATACCAAACTGATATTTATATGTTCGCCAAATAACCCAACGGGCAATTCCATTAACCGCGCGGATGTTGAAACATTGCTGGCAAACTTTAATGGTATTGTAGTGGTTGATGAAGCCTACATCAATTTCAGCCGTCAAAAAACTTTTATTCAGGAACTTACCGAATATGCCAATTTAGTGGTGATGCAAACCTTATCCAAAGCATGGGGCCTGGCTGGCCTTCGTGTTGGGATGGCCTTTGCCAGCGAAGAGATTATCGAGGTGATGAATAAAGTTAAACCACCTTACAACGTTAACGAGTCATCGCAGCAACTGGCATTAGAAGCCCTGGCAAACGTTGACCAGGTAAATGGCTGGATAAAAGAAACCCTTTTACAACGCGACAGGCTGGTACTCGCTTTAAAGGAATTTGATTTTGTGGTAGATATTTATCCATCAGATGCCAACTTCATTTTGGTGAAAACTACTGATGCCAACGGTATTTATAAATTTTTAGTGGGTAAAGGCATCATCGTACGCAACCGCTCAAAAATTGATTTGTGCGAGGGCAGCTTACGCATTACCGTGGGCACCCCCGAAGAAAACACCATATTATTGGACACCCTACAGAATTTTGGCCCCTCGTTACTTTAATTGAATGAAGATTTATTTAATGCCAAGTACAGCTGGACGATATGGAGGAGGATTAAAAGGAAACCTCGAATATCTTGTTGCGATCATCCAAAACAGATTGGATAGTTCTGGGTTCGCATCTTCGTTCAATGAATTTTGGTTAACATTCTTTTATTCCCCACTATATGTTTTGCCTGGTGTTGTTGGAATTGAGAATGATTTTAAAAAAGTGTTCGAAACTCTTCCATCTTCCTTTTTAAACAGACGTTATAAAAAGATCGATGTTAGTTTAAAAGCGTTTGAGTTTTCCGAGCATTTAGATAAGGCCGATCAAAAAAAATATGAACATCAGTTTGAGGTTGACAACCAATATAAAAACCTATCTGAAATTGATTTAGCACACGTGTTGATTGACAAATATCTTGAAGCGGGATCAATTGTTAAATCAAAGCTAAAAAAAGACGACCTTTTTGATTTTGAGACATTTAAAAATGTATTACTCTTATTAAAAAGTCAAATCAGCACTGATTTTCTTGAATCAGAAAATATTAAACTTGCAGCAAAATCCAAAGCGGATACCTTAAAGCACGCAATTGATTTAAGAGAGGAAAGATCGAGATCAAATAAGGTTAAAGACAAAAGGATTAGGGATTTCAGGGTATATGATTTCGATTTGGGAGCAAAAGCTCTTTACCCATATGCATATCAGTATTGCGAGATCTTTTTGAACATTTTAAGAAGTAAAAATTTGTTATGCCCTGTGTATCACCATTTATATATCCAGGTTTGCAACACGATGGATGTATGCCTGGAGCGATCATTTACTCTTGATCATTGGTATATAAATGGCCTTTCAGTGATAGACTATGATAGGTACTTACAGCAAAGTGACGCTGAAAAAGAACTGACTGTATTCGATGTTATTGTAAATGGCTTAAGGGATATTGCTCACATCGATAAACTTGACAGCGAGATCATTGAAAGTACTATACAAGAGATAAAACAAAAGGGCCTGGATACGGAATTAGTATATGAAGTGATTGAAAATAAACGATACAAATTAATAGTCAGCTATTTTTCCCGTAGCATGGAAGAAGAGAGCCCTATTTATTTTACGGTATTAGATAAAACCTCGGGCAAATCGGGAAAGGTACAAATAGGCAAAGCAGAAAACTCCCAAATATACCTTTGGCTGCAGAAGATCACGCTAAGTGGCAGCCAAATTAAAGTTAAATCCAGCAATTCAATTACGGCCGATGTTTATTTAAAAAATAAACTCCGAAGTATGGAATTCAACATAAAAGATATCTTAAATGGATAAATCAAAAAAAATACTCTTTGTTGATCGTGATGGTACCATGATTAACGAAACGCCGGACGAGCAAATCGATTCGTTCGAAAAACTTACTTTTTACCCCGGGGCGTTAACTTACCTGCCCAAAATAGCCAAAGAACTTGATTTTGAACTGGTAATGGTTACCAACCAGGATGGTTTAGGTACCGCCGTTTATCCCGAAGATACTTTTTGGCCGGTGCATAACTTTATCCTCAAAACATTTGAAAGCGAGGGCGTAAAGTTTGCCAACCAAATTATCGACCGCACCTTTGCGGCCGACAAAGCCCCTACCCGTAAACCGGGAACTGCCTTGCTTACGCAATACCTTAACACAGAGAAATACGACCTTAAAAATTCTTTCACCATCGGCGATAGGAAAAACGATGTGCTGCTTGCTAAAAACCTGGGTGCCAAAGCAATCTGGTTAAATAACCAATCTAACTTAGGTGGTGGCGAATTTACCGAAGCAGATCATATTGGCGATACCATCGCATTGGAAACTACCGACTGGCAAAAAATCTACGAATTTCTGAAACTGGGAGAACGCGTGGTTGAGCACCGCCGCAGCACCAAAGAAACTGATATCTACATCAAAATAAACCTGGATGGTACCGGCGAAGCCAAAGTATCAACCGGCCTGCATTTTTTTGACCACATGCTGGATCAGATTGCCCGCCATGGCAGCATCGACCTGGAAGTGATTGCCAAAGGCGATCTGCATATTGATGAACACCACACTGTTGAAGATACGGGCATCGCTTTAGGCGAGATTTTCGCCACTGCTTTAGGCAACAAAATGGGTATTGAACGCTATGGTTTTTGCCTGCCTATGGACGATTGCCTGGCGCAGGCAGCTATTGATTTTGGCGGCCGTAACTGGATAGTTTGGGATGCCGAATTTAAACGCGAAAAAGTTGGAGATGTGCCCACCGAAATGTTTTACCATTTCTTCAAATCATTTAGCGACGCGGCAAAATGCAATTTGAATATAAAAGCCGAAGGACAGAACGAACATCATAAAATAGAAGCTATATTTAAAGCCTTTGCGAAGGCAATAAAAATGGCCGTTAAACGTGATGTAAATAAGATGGTTTTACCATCGACCAAAGGATTACTTTAAGTTGGCAGCAGGCAGTTTTCAGTAGGCAGTGAAAAAGCATTGTCAATTAAAACTGCAGCTCAATGCAAACTAATAACTGCAAACTAAATGATTGGTATAATAAGATACGGCGCCGGTAATATTTTTTCGCTTACAGCGGCGTTGGAGCGGTTGAGCATACCTTACGGCATGATCAATAGCGAAGAAGATTTTGATAAGTACGACCGATATATCATCCCTGGTGTTGGACATGCGGGCGCAGCCATGAGCAAATTGGAGTCGACAGGATTAGTTCCCACGATTAAAGCCCTAAAAAAGCCCACTTTGGGCATTTGTGTGGGGATGCAGTTACTCACCTCCTACTCCGAAGAAGGTGACTCTACCCTGCTTGGCCTGTTCCCTATTAAAACTTTAAGGTTTAAGGACAGCAATTTATACAAGGTACCGCATACCGGCTGGAACCAGGTTTATCCCGAAAAGGAAAACCCATTATTTGAAAATATACCGTCAGGATCACATTTTTACTTTGTACATTCATACTTTATTGAGTATGATAAAGCGTACACTTTACTATCGGCCAATTATAACAATGAATTTTCGGCATCAATTTGGCGGGATAATTTTTATGGCGTACAATTTCACCCCGAAAAATCGGGAGTGTACGGCGAAACACTTTTAACAAACTTTTCAAAAATATAAAAGACATGTACATAATTCCCGCTATCGATATTCTGAATAAAAAAGTAGTTAGGCTACGTGAGGGTGATTACCAACAGGTAACAGAATATGATGTAACGCTCGAAGAAATGATTGAGCGCTACCAAAGCAATGGCACCAACTTTATCCATATTATTGACCTGAACGGCGCTAAAAACGATTTCAGCAACCAGCAATACCTGTTTGATGTGATCCGTAAAACCGACATGAAGGTGCAATACGGTGGCGGTATCCGCAGCATCGAAAAAGTAAAAGAGTTGATTGACTCGGGCGTTCACCGTGTTATTGTAGGCACACAGGCCTTAACCAACCCCGAATTTTTGCCCCAATTAGGTAAAGAGATTTGCGGCCGCGACAAGTGTTCCGACCAGGTGGTTATCGCAATAGATGTGTTGGACGAAGTGATCAAATACTCAGGCTGGATGGAAAGCTCGCCAATTAAATTAATGGATTATGTTGATAAATGCCTTGCTTTAGGCTTTTTCCGTTTTTTATGTACCGATATCAACAAAGATGGCAAACTGGGCGGCGCGGGTATTGAGCTTTATGAAAAACTGCTCGACCATTCGCCTTTCATTAAACTGATAGCATCCGGAGGTGTAAGCTCGATGGATGACGTAGAGAAACTGAGCCGTTTGAAGGTAGAATCGGTAGTTGTAGGTAAAGCGATCTATGAGAACAGGGTAACTATCGAAGATGTAAAAAACTGGAATTTAGAGGCCCTTATATCAATATAGTTCACCCCTCAATATAAAATAAAACATTTGTCATTGCGAGCGATAGCGTGGCAATCTCGTGGCATGCAAAGCGAATAAGCAAAGTTCGCGATTGCTTCGTTCCTCGCAATGACATATCTAAAAAGCTTATGCTTTCGAAAAGAATTATCCCTTGTTTAGACGTTAAAGACGGTCGCACCGTAAAAGGCGTAAACTTTGTTGACCTGCGCGACGCGGGCGACCCGGTTGAGCTGGCCTGGAACTACTCGAGGCAGGGTGCTGACGAACTGGTATTCCTGGATATTACCGCAACAGTTGAGCGCCGCAAAACCATGGTGGACCTGGTAAAGGCTGTGGCCAGGCAAATAAATATCCCATTCACCATTGGTGGCGGTATTAACGAAATTGCCGATGCCGATGCACTTTTAAACGCCGGTGCAGATAAGATCTCGATCAACTCGGCAGCGGTACGTAATCCGGCTTTAATTGATGAGTTGGCCAAAGCATTTGGCGTTCAGTTTGTTGTAATTGCGGTAGATACCCGCAGCATTGCCGGCAAAAATATTGTACACCTGAATGGCGGCAGATTACCTACTGAACGCGAAACGTTAGAGTGGATCATGGAAGCCGAAAGCCGTGGTGCAGGCGAAATTTTGCTTACATCAATGGATCATGATGGTACAAAAGCTGGTTTTGATAACAAGCTATTAAAAATTGTGAACGATGCGGTACACATCCCTGTAATAGCCTCGGGCGGGGCAGGTTCGGTACAGCACTTTGTTGACGTATTTGAAAAAACAAATATTGATGCAGCTTTAGCAGCGTCGGTATTTCACTATGGCGAGATATTGATTCCGGATTTGAAAGCGGTATTGAAGAGCAATAATATAGAGGTGAGGATATAGGGTGGCGAGGTTCGAGGCTCGGGCGTTGTTAGTTTTAAAACAAGCGTTTTACCCGAACCACGAACCTGGCAACCGGCAATAACTCTTCTACCCGCGTTAGGGATTGCAGCGGATACCGGCCCGTGATTAAGGCCTGTGCGGTATGAGCGTAAAGCCCGGGCCAAAGGTAACGCCCTTACACTCACACGTGAGGTAGCTGCCTGTGAGGACACAGGCCAGCGGGAGAGACGTAGATGCATGGTGTAAAGCACACCCCTGCCAGCGCTCAGGACTCACACGCCCCCTCTCAAGAGGGGAATTTGATTGAATATAACACGAACCTGGCACCCTGGAGCAGGAACCAGAACAACAGATACAATGAATATAGATTTCAACAAAACAGACGGTTTAGTACCGGTTATTATACAGGACGAGCAAACCTTAGAGGTGCTGATGCTGGGCTACATGAACCAGGAGGCTTATGATAAAACCGTACAGGAAAATATAGTTACATTTTTCTCCCGCTCAAAAGACCGCTTGTGGACCAAGGGCGAAACCAGCAGTAATTTTTTGCATGTAAAAAACATCAGCATTGATTGCGATAATGATACTTTGCTGATTAAAGTTAAAGCTGATGGCCCTACCTGCCATACCGGCTCGCGCAGTTGTTTTAACACCGGCTATAATCAAAACTTTATTTTGGAGTTGGAAAATATTATTGCCGATAGATACGAAAATCCGGTAGAAGGATCGTACGTAAACAAGCTGCGGAATAAGGGACTCAACAAAATAGCTCAAAAGGTTGGTGAAGAAGGCGTTGAAACCGTTATAGCCGCTTTGGCCGAAACGGAAACTGACTTGATTAATGAATCGTCCGATCTGGTTTTTCACTTGTTGGTTTTGCTTCGCGAAAAGGGACTGACGTTGGAAACGATAGCTAAAAACCTGGAAAACAGGCATAAATAGTCATTAGTCATTAGTCATTAGTCATTAGTCATTAGTCATTAGTCATTAGTCATTAGTCATTAGTCATTAGTCATTAGTCATTAGGGAAACTTATGGTGAGGTTTGTTGTTTTTTATATTTTGCTGTTTTGTTTCTTTTTTATTGGTAATGCCAATGCGCAACAAGATAGGCTTAGGGAGAAGATTGCCGAAATTGCGAAGGATGCAAAAGGTACTGTTGGGGTTTCGGTATTAAACCTTGAAACGGGTGATACGTTAACATATAACGGCTACCTGCGCCAGCCAATGCAGAGTGTGATGAAGTTCCCGATTGCCATTACCGTTTTGCACGAGATTGACGAAGGGAAATTCACATTAGATCAGCTGGTTCGCCTGGATAAAAGCGATTTATTTAAAACATACAGCCCCTTGCAGGATAAATATCCGGCGGCAAATGTGGATGTTTCGATAAGGGAGTTGCTTAGCTATATGGTATCGTTAAGTGACAATGTTGCCTGCGACAAGCTTTTAAAAGTTTTAGGCGGAACGGATGCGGTAGAGGCCTATATTCACCATATCGGGATCAAAAACTTCTCGATAAAAGCCTCCGAATATCAAATGGCGCAGGCCTGGGACGTACAGTTTACCGATTGGGTGATGGCCTCCGAGCTTACGCATTTATTGAACGTAGCATTTAAGCCTAATTTCCTTTCGGCGGCCAGCCACACCTATTTATGGAAAATCATGCAGGAAACCTCAACCGGCCCCAACCAGATTAAAGGCTTGTTGCCTGTTGGCACAATAGTATACCATAAAACCGGCCGCTCGGGCACCAACGAAAAGGGGATTTCGGCAGCTACCAACGATACCGGCATAATAGCGCTGCCTAATGGCAACCACCTGGCTATTGCCATTTTGGTTACCAATTCGCCCGTTGATTTGAAGGCCCGCGAATTGGTTATTGCCCGCATAGCAAAGGCCGCCTATGACGAAGCCATAAAATAGATTGCGTCAAGGCTAATATCAAAACAACTCATCTCCGTCAAAAATCTTACTTTTGCTTACAGCCCAATATCAACTGCAAATCAAAAATCTTGCTACTTGATACTTGCTACTTGATACTAACATAATGATTGCAGAAAAAATAGCCGAACTTACCGGGCATGGCAACCCCATTTTCACTTTGGAGCTATCACAAAAACCGGGAATACTATTTACCGGCGGCAATGATAAAGGATTGGTGGAGTGGAGCCTGAAAACAAATGCCTTTATTAAAGTAATGTTCCCGGTTAACGCATCTATTTATGCCATTCATTGCCCGGCGGGTTATCCATTAATGTTTGCAGGCTTGCGCAGCGGCCAGGTGCTGGTTTTCGATTTCATCCAGCAAAAGATCATCAAGTCGCTCAATCATCACCTTAAGCCGGTGTTTGATATCAAGTCTGTCAGTGGTAAAAAAGAGCTACTGATAGCCTCTGAGGACGGTACAGTGTCGGTGTGGGGCCTTGATACATTGGATTTGGTGCATAGCATTAAAGTTTCGGCCGATACGGTTCGTTGTATAGCCGTTTCGCCTGACGAAAAGCAGGTTGCTTTTGGGTGCAGGGATAATGCGATTAAAATTTACGATTTGGAGGATTACACCTTGGTGAAAGCACTGCATGGGCATACCATGTCGGTTTTTGCATTGGCTTACAGCACCGATGGCAGTTACCTGGTGTCCGGCGGCCGTGATGCACAGGTGAAAATTTGGGATACGGCAACTTACCAACTGATAAAAAACATCCCTGCGCATTTGTTTGCTGTTAACCATATCCTCTTCCACCCCTCCCAGCCTTACTTCGCTACGGCCAGCATGGATAAAAGCATTAAAATTTGGGGAGCCGATGATTTTAAACTGTACAAGATCATCAGCCGCGAAAAAGGATACTCAAGCCATCCGCTGTCAATAAATAAACTGGCATGGAATGGAGATCAGCTATTATCAGTAAGTGATGATAAAAATATTTTTATTTGGGATATAAAATTTTAACGTACGCTCCTGCTTAAAAAAACCTCCGGATGCTATGCAAATTGTGTGTGTGACGCTTTAACTCTTCCGAATAAATGCCGTCGTTATCAATAGGGTCTATTTTCACCTTTCCTGAAGCATGAATTATTTGTCCGCCGTTTAATAAAATACCCACATGGGTTACACGTCCTTCGGTATTATTAAAAAAAGCCAGATCGCCCAGACGGGCGTTGTTTAAACTGTCAACTTTTTCGCCCTCCAGGGCTTGTTGACTTGCATCGCGTTTTATTTTTATTTTATTAAGGTTAAATACTACCTGTGTAAAACCAGAGCAATCAATGCCAAAGTGGGTGCGGCCACCCCACAAATAGGGTGCATTCAAAAATGATTTTGCCGTTGTTGCTATATCTTCCCTTTCGCCTATTTCGCCAATGATCTCGAATTTATCATTCCCTATTTTGCAGGTTGTTCCTTTTAAACCGGCAAGTGAGCTGCCTGCAGGCAAATAAAGTATTGAGTTATCAATAATTTTCCAGGCCTGGGTAACCGCCCGGTAAGTTAAAGGCGGAGGCATATTTTGTTGGCTTTTATAGGCTACATGCCCGAACATGGCAAATTGCAGCCTGCCTATCCAGCCCGTATAATTATCAGTTGTTGTAACAATTTTAACCCAGCGTTCGGCCCACTCCTTAATTTCAAAAGTTTCGCCAAATAACACCTGCGATACCTGTTCGCTCCTGTCATCAGGCAAAGCGCGAAGCGGGATTACAGCAAGGTTACAAATACCATATTCCATAGATCAGATTAAATGCAAAAATTAATGTAACTAAGATGCAATAAGCGATCAATAATTACACCGTTTTAATTGGTTTTCAAGATATATTTTAGCTGTGGAGGAGATTAAAGCTAAAATTTACAAGGCTAATTTATTAAATTATTAAACGCGAAATAATTTTATTTAAAAAACAAGCAAAAAAAAGGGATCAGCAAGCTAATCCCTTTTCAAAATATTTTTTTTATAAAATTATTCATTCATATGCAGCCAATCTTTTTTGGCTAACAATTCTTCCTGTGTTTCGCGGATATCTTCATCATCTACGCAGCAATCAACCGGGCATACAGCAGCACATTGTGGTTCGTCATGAAAACCAACACACTCGGTACACTTATCAGGCACTATATAATATATCTCGTCGGACAGGGCAGCCTGAGTTTCCTCGGCATTTAAAGTATTGCCATCTCCAAAATCAATAATTCCTTTAAGGCCGGTACCGTCGCTAAAGCGCCATGCCGCACCAGCATCATAAATTGCATTATTGGGGCACTCCGGCTCGCAGGCTCCGCAGTTTATGCATTCATCGGTGATTTTAATCGCCATATTTCTAAATATATAATAATCTCAATTAACTTTGCCCGTAATTTACAAGCGCACAAATATAACAAAAAAAGGCTTTAGGGGTTTAAATCCTCACCATATATATGTCAAAATTTAACATAAAAAATTCCATAAACTCATTTTCGACCTTAGGAAAGCAGTTAATTGCCCCCGATGCGCAATTAATGACCATCATTGAAGACGAACGCTACCATAACGCCTGGTTTACGCCCGAAAGCGTTTTGCAAGCCGTAACCGCCATAGGTAAAATGCTTAACGAGGACGATTTGAAAACCTGGCTCGCAAAATACAATCTTGAAAATGACGCCCCGGGCAAAAAAGTGGGCCTTATTTTGGCAGGAAATATCCCGCTGGTTGGTTTTCATGATGTGCTGTGCGTGCTGGCATCCGGCAATCACGCACTAATCAAAGCATCGTCACAAGACGCCCGGCTGATAAAAACTGTTTTAGAACGATTAGTGGCTATTGACGTCAGCTTCGACAGCCAGTTTAGTTTTGTAGAGCGCTTAGCCGATTTTAACGCCGTTATAGCCACCGGAAGCAATAATAGCTCGCGCTACTTTGATTACTACTTTGGAAAAGTGCCTAACATCATCCGTAAAAACAGGAATAGTATTGCCCTGCTAACCGGCGATGAAACGGCAGAACAACTGTTTAACCTTGGCCATGATATTTTTGATTATTATGGCTTGGGTTGCCGCAATGTGAGTAAGTTGCTGGTGCCGAAGGATTATAATTTCAATTTCTTTTTTGAATCGATTGAAGATCATAAGGCTATCATCCATCACCATAAGTACAACAATAATTACGATTACAATAAATCCATCTACCTGGTAAACAGCGACAAACATCTTGATAACGGTTTTTTGATGGTAAAGGAGGATGACAGACTGGCATCGCCACTGGCCGTGCTGTATTTTAGCTATTACGACGATCTTGCCCAGGCGCAGGAACTATTACAAAAACAAAGCGACAATATTCAGTGTATTGTTACCAATGCCACCATTAATGTAGCCAGCCAGGTGGTAAGCTTCGGCCAAAGCCAGCACCCCGCATTATGGGATTATGCCGATGGGATTGATACAATGGAATTTTTGTCAAATCTTTAAAATAACAATACCTTTGGGGAAAAGCATATAGTTGATAGTTCATAGATCATAGCCGGAGCTTGAAGGCAAAAATACTATGAACCATGAACAATGAACCATGAACTACCACATTATAAAAGTTAAAGGCGTTGCCAAAATACCCGATTATGTACAGCTGCGGGATGATAAGTTTACGTTGCTGGCTTATTTCAGGGTAGATAGGCCCGATAAATCGTTGGATAAGGTGGGGCTGGCGGATAAGGCGGAGTATATTATGAATATTATTAAGGATTTACCTTTTGGGCAGATCCTGAAATTAGAGCTATAAAAAAGATGATTGGGAACTCTATTATAAAGCTAAATGGTGTTGATATTTTTCAGCAGGCACACCTGGTACTGTCAAACGTAAACCTGCATGTTGATAAAGGTGATTTTGTATGGCTTATAGGCTCTACCGGATCGGGCAAAAGCAGCCTGCTTAAAGTTATTTACGGCGACCTGGGCATAAAAGCTGGTACCGGGCATGCCTGCGGGTACGAGTTAAGCAAGCTATCGGGCCGGGATGTGCCCTATTTACGCCGCAAGCTGGGTATAGTTTTCCAGGATTTTCAATTATTGACAGATCGCTCCATAGAGCAAAACCTGCTTTTTGTTATGCGCGCCACCGGCTGGAAAGACAAAAAGTTGATAGCCGAACGTACCCTTGACGTACTGGAAAAAGTTGGCCTGCGTTCTAAACTTAAAAAAATGCCGCATGAGTTATCCGGCGGCGAGCAGCAACGTGTGGTAATTGCCCGCGCCCTACTTAACAACCCCGAAATTATATTGGCTGACGAACCAACCGGTAACCTTGACCCCGAAACTTCTGAAGAGATTGTATTGCTCCTAAAACAGATCAGCCAATCGGGTACCGCAGTGTTAATTGCCACCCACGATTATCATATCATCCGCACTTTCCCATCGCGCATTATTAAGTGCGAGAATGGTAAGGTTTTGGAGGATGCGGTGATATAGTTATCTGAACCGGAATTAAACGAATTAAACAATGACCAGAATTTTAAAATTCTATAAATTCAAGAAATTCGTTTAATTCCGGTTAAGACAATCTCCCCGTTCAGACAAAAAGAATCAGACAAATAATCCTGTCAGCCTTGCGCATATTGCGCCACTCCTGCCTGTTATAAAACACACCACTGACACCTTGTCGGCTTTATGGCTATGGCAGGATACTTGATTGGCACTATCAGCTATGAAATTTAACGACATGTTGAAGAAAAAGAAGAAAGAAAATATGGATACCCCTGAAAATATTAATGAGCCTACACGGGAAAATTTAGCCGAAGAACAACAACTAAAAGAACAGCAGGCAGAAACTGTTGAGGCTGTTGAAACCGAGGAAATACCCGGCCCTACTGCAGAAGATAAATTAAAGACCGAACTGGCGCAGGCTAATGATAAATATTTACGTTTGTATGCCGAATTTGACAACTTCCGCAGGCGCACCCAAAAAGAACGCGCCGAAGCCCGGGAAACTGAAGGCAAGGATTTAATTATTGCCCTGTTACCCGTTTTAGACGATTTTGAGCGTGCACAACGCTCTATGGAAAAAGCTGTTGACGTGGCCCCGGTTAAAGAAGGCGTAACCCTGATACAAAACAAATTAAAAAACATACTTGCCCAAAAAGGTTTAAAAGAAATGGAATCAATAGGTGCTCCGTTTGATGCCGACCTACAGGAAGCAATTACTAATATACCCGCCCCTACCGATGACCTTAAAGGCAAGGTTATCGACGAAATGGAAAAAGGCTACACCCTAAAAGACAGGGTGATCCGTTTTGCCAAAGTAATTGTAGGAGCGTAGTTAATTATTGAGGGACTGAATTAGTGAATTATTGAATTTAAAAATCAGAGAGGTTTAGAAATATCACTTGGTTATCTACCATGGTAATTAAATCAACAAATCGAAAGCGATAAAAAGTCTTTCAACCTCTAATTCAATAAATCAATAATTCACTTATAAAAACTCAATAATTCAATAAATCAATAATTCAATAATTAAATACATGGCTAAAAGAGATTATTACGATATACTGGGCGTTTCAAAAGGATCAGATGCTGATGAGATAAAGAAGGCATATCGTAAAATGGCTATTAAATATCACCCGGATAAAAACCAGGGTGACAAAGAGGCGGAAGAAAAATTTAAGGAAGCCGCTGAAGCTTATGAAGTTTTAAGCAGCCCCGAGAAACGCCAGCGGTATGACCAGTTTGGTCATGCAGCCAATGCTTCATCGCCAAATGGCGGCGGTTATGGCGGCGGAGGCATGGATATGAACGACATATTCAGCCAGTTTGGCGATATATTTGGTGGCGGCAGTCCGTTTGAAGGTTTCTTTGGTGGCGGTGGCCGCCAGGGTGGCGGTGCCGGTGGCAGGCGTGTAGCCCGTGGCAGCAACCTGCGTATTAAAGTACGTTTAACACTTGAAGAAATTGCCAACGGCGCCGAAAAGAAAATAAAGGTTAATAAACAAATAGTCTGCAAAACCTGCGATGGCAGCGGCGCAAAAGATAAAGCATCGTTTCAAACCTGTAAAACATGTGGCGGCTCGGGCGCGGTGCGCAGGGTAACCAATACTATTTTGGGCCAGATGCAAACAACCAGCACCTGCCCTACCTGTAACGGCGAAGGCTCAACCATACTGTCAAAATGTAATGTTTGTCATGGTGATGGCGTAGTGCGTGGCGAAGAGTTGATTACCATCAACGTACCTGCTGGCGTGAGCGAAGGCATGCAGTTAAGCATGAGCGGCAAAGGTAACGCGGCCCCACGCGGTGGTGTACCAGGCGATCTGATCATTTTGATCGAGGAGATTCCGCACGAAACTTTAAAACGCGATGGTAACAACGTGATCTACGATTTGCATGTAAACTTTGTTGATGCAACATTGGGCACCACTGTTGAAGTACCTACCATCGACGGTAAAGCCAAAATAAAAATTGACCCCGGAACCCAGGGCGGCAAAATATTGCGACTGAAAGGCAAAGGCGTACCCGAAGTAAACTCATACCATCGTGGCGACCAACTGGTGCACATCAACATCTGGACACCAAAAATTGTAAGCCGCGAAGAGCGCGAAATACTGGAAAAATTACAATCATCTCCTAACTTTAAACCCAATCCGGGCAAAAATGAAAAAAGCTTTTTTGAGCGGATGAAGGAATATTTTGAGTAGTTGATAGTCGGAAAGTCAGTAAAGACGGAAAGTCCGAAAGATTTTGAGAGCCCGGAGTTTTATGACTTCGGGCTTTTTTGTTACAGATGATTTCCGCTATCATTTTTTGATGGGTATATTAGAATTTTGGTTCCTGCTTAACAAACATCAAAATGAGATCCCTTGCTCTAACCGTATTTTTTATATCAACCATTGCTGCCGCTGCCGCCCAGCAACGCGCCCGCGATCTGGGTATCAAATTTAACGGCACTACCGGCCAGTACAATGCCATTACCGATGTTAAAGGCGTTTTGGTGGGCTACAAGACATTAATAAGCGGCGAAGGCCCCTTGGTTACCGGCAAAGGCCCGGTGCGTACTGGTGTTACCGTTATTATGCCAAACGGCAAATCTATCGATCCGCTGCCGGCTGGATGGTTTAGTCTTAATGGCGACGGTGAAATGACCGGCACTACCGTAATTGACGAATATGGCCTTAACTACGGCCCCATCGGTATTACCAATACCAATAGCGTTGGTGTGGTAAGAGATGCTATTGGCGAGTGGAATGTTAAAAACTTCAGCAAAGGCTCGTTGGTTGATTTCTCCTTTGGCCTGCCGGTAGCTGCCGAAACTTTCGATGGTGTATTAAATGACATTAACGGATTTCACGTAAAAAAAGAAGATGTGTTCGAGGCGCTGAATACTGCCCATGGAGGCAAAGTAGAAGAAGGTAACGTTGGCGGTGGCACGGGTATGTCGTTATTCCAGTTTAAGGGCGGCAGCGGTACATCGTCAAGGGTGATTAGTATCGATACGGCTACTTATACGGTTGGGGCCTTTGTACAGGGCAATTTTGGCAGGCGGACAGACTTGATTATATCCGGAGTACCTGTTGGTAGGGAATGGAAAGGCGACTTGCCTGTTATCAATTCCAAACCCAAAGATGGCTCTATCATCATCATCATTGGCACCGATGCCCCTTTATTACCGGCACAGTTAAAACTTGTAGCCAAACGCGCATCATTAGGTGTTGCCCGCTGCGGCGGCGTGGGTCGCAATAGCTCGGGCGATATTTTCCTGGCATTTAGCACAGTACCACCCAAAGATAACGCTAAAGGCACCCTGCAAACCTGGACCGTATTGCCCAAAGAACAAATGGATAAAGTTTTCCAGGCTACCGTTGAAAGCGTGGAGGAAGCCATTATAAATGCCATGATAGCCGCCAAAGACATGAAAGGCATTAATGGTAACACCGTTTATGCTATACCGCATGATAAACTGATGCAGGTGATAAATGGTTATAGCCATAAAATGCAATAACCGTTCTGCACCAACTTTTGCTCATGAGCAAAGCATATGTATTTTGTTTGTATCGTTTTTTTAATTATTTTAAAGCTGCCTTAACACGATGAAAGTAACTATTAAAAAAACAATCTTTTTCATGGCTCTGCTGCTTGCCGGGGTTGCGTATGTTATTTCTATCAGCATACTGCGTTTCATGGCGATGCCTCTCAACCTACCAGCTCCGTGGTCTACCGTTATTTCGGTGTTAATAAATGTGATTTATGCCTCTTCAATTTTTTATTTGATCTGCATTGTAAAATTTAAGGGCGAAAAAAAGATTATCATGATCTCTCTACTTCTTTTTCTTTGCATAACCGTTGTATTTTCGGCAATATTCACGCTATCGTTTCAGAATATGGCGTTACTGATACCGCTATCGGTTATAAACGTTCTGGTAATGCTAAATATGGTTGTCCAAATTTTTAGGATAACCGATACTACATTGGGCATTCCTTTTAAACTTTGGGGTATATCACTTGTGTTTAAACTTGCTGCGCAATTTGGGCTGCCTTTTGTTTTTGAGTATTTAGCCGATAACTTATCCATCAATTTTAATGCCCTGAGTTATATCTCCACGGTGTTGGAAATTTTGCCAACATTTATCATCGTTTTTATTTTTGTAAAGGTGTTGCAGGGGCTTAAAAGCCAACAAAACATACAGATAAAAGCCGGCTTGAGTGAAATTTATTTATCAGACAATTCAGATAAAACAGAACAATGGTAACAACCAAAAGCACCTACTACGTGATGGCTGTAAATTTACTTTACACGTTATCGGTAGTTATATCTATTATATTGAAATTTAATGACATACCGCTAACTAAATGGCACCTGGTTTTAAATGAAGTAGTATATATAATACCATTGATATACCTGGTTATGGTATTAAAATATTTGAAGGAAGATGCATCTATTATCACAACGTGCAAAATCTTCATCGGAGTTGATGTTTTTATTTCCTTGTACTTTGTTGTTGTTAAACTCAGGGCAAATAATGTATCCTTGTACTATCTTCTTTTTTTGCTGTCTATTGTCGTTGTAATTATTTTTATTATCCAATCAGCCAGGATACAGAACAAGTGGCTTGCCTATCCCATGCTCACTTACGGTCTTATATTCCTTTTTATTAGTTTATTACAACTGGCGGCAAGCATTTTTTACTCGTCGATGATCTTTAAATTTGTTAGCCTTACCGAAATATTAATCCCGGGGATGACATTCTATATCCTGTTTAAGATAGCAAGGTACCTGGCTATCGACAAGGGCATAAACGAGCAAATTATATGAAAGCAAGCGTTAAAACAACCAGGTTTATTATTGCCGTTAATGCCGTTTACTTTATTACAATCATTGGCGCACTCCTATTTGCGCTAAACCAACAGCGGCCACCGTTTTATTTCACACTGTTTAGGGAGTTACTTTTTGATACGCAGCTTATATACCTGGTTTATGTGTTAAAACATTTTCATGAAAAAAAAGCGTGCATCAGTAGTTTGATAATTTTCATCATATTTAATTTTATAATAACCATGCTGTCTGACCTTGCAACGCCCAACACCAATGGGGCCATGTTATTATTCTTCCTATCCATTTTTATGATGATCATGAGCATCGTCTTAATTATTCAATTTTTCGGATTGCGTAACGACGAGCTTAGGTTGCCTTACGGTTTGTTCCCGCTTGCTTATTTGACCTACCTCTTGTTTTATATTACATCTGGTGTTATGATGGCGCTTATTGGTCAAATATTTATACAAATTGCCATGTTTAGCCTGTTATTTATACCTGCTTCGTTATGTTATGCATTGATAGGGATAACCAAATATTTAAAAACCCAGGATGAACTTAACCGGTCAATCTCCGAATTTCGAACACAATAAATGAATATCCCATCAAAATCAGATTTTAACACTGTGCGTGTTAAATATTTTGCCGCCATAATTATTTGGTTGATAAATTTCATGCCAGGCAACGTCCAGGCCCAAACCATCCACAACACCTATAAAACCGAAGCCGGAGTTCCCAAGTTAAACATCCAGCGGTCGATGATCTACTCGCCGGATAAGGAATGGCTGTATAATCATCACCCCTCCATCATCCACTTTAAAGATAAATTCATCGCGATATGGAGCAATGGCCTCATCGACGAGGATTCGCCGGGCCAGCGTGTGGTTTACGCTATATCGAAGGATTTTGTACATTGGTCGGCACCTGTTGCCCTGGCATCTCCGGGCAAGGTTAATGATACACTTAACGTGTTAACGGCCGCCGGCTTATACCAATACAAAGGCACTCTGGTTGCCTATTACGGCGAGTACACCAAACAACGCCAAAACACCCGTCTTTGGGGCAAAACCAGCAAAGATGGTCTCCACTGGAGCAATCCTATCGACATGCATGTGCCGCTAATCCCTAATCATGGCCCCGAGGCTACCACAAGCGGCCGGCTTATCATCAGCGGTAACTTTTTGTTTCCTTACACCGATGATCGCCGCGGTATCTCCGGTTGGAAACTCAGCAGTTTTTACCCCGATTCATTATACACCCAGGATAACTCCGCTGCCTTTTATGCTCCCGCAGCCAGGCTTGGCTTGCCCCCGCTTTGCGAAGGTTCGTTTTTCCAGACGGATGATAACGTGCTGCACATGCTGCTACGGGTAACCGGCAAAGGCTGGAAGGGTAAATTATGGCTTACCGAAAGTAAGGATAACGGCAGTTCATGGTCGCGCCCGGCAGAGGTCCCTTTTTCTGACAACGACAGCAAATTTCACTTCGGCCGCTTGCCCGATACGCGTTTTTATTACGTAGGCATTCCCGATACACTACATCATTACGACCGGAACCCGTTGGTGTTATCATTATCAAAAGATGGCCAATCGTTCGATAAAAACTACATCATCGCAAACCAACTTTACCACCTTAAAAAAGAAGGGTTATGGAAAGGCGGCCAATACGGATATCCGCATACTATCATCTACAATGGCTATATGTATGTAATTATATCGCGGCAGAAAGAAGCTATTGAGGTACTCCGGTTCGATTTTAAGCAGTTAGAAGCGCACTAATCCCAGCACACTAATTTCACGAATTCTATCGAATTTCACGAATGCGGGGGGCGTACACGATTTTTATAAATAGACGCCTAAATTGCACCTGATGAAAGAATTGCATTGAATTCATTTAATCTTGATTCGTGTAATTCGATAAAATTCGTATCAATTTGTGTTTATGAATTCGTGACAATTCGCGTGTCATGTAACATTTTAAAATTGCCCGTATCTAAACCATAAATTAACAAAATAAACCTTAATCAAAACATGTTAAGCATCCGCAATATTGTTAAGCAATACGCCGGTCACCGGGCGTTAGACGATGTAAGCCTGGAGGTAGAAAGCGGCCAGGTTTTCGGTCTGCTGGGACCAAATGGCGCAGGCAAAACTTCCCTTATCCGCATCATTAACCAGATAACCGCGCCGGATTCAGGCGAAGTTTTTTTTAACGGCCAAAAGCTCAACCAATCGCATATAGACCGTATTGGCTATCTGCCCGAAGAGCGCGGTCTGTACAAAAAAATGGAGATTGGCGAGCAGATGATTTACCTGGCCCGCTTGAAAGGCCTCAGCCGCGATGAAGCCCAAAAACGTTTAAAGTTTTGGTTTGATAAGCTGGGCATGGAAACCTGGTGGAAAAAAAAGATTGAAGAACTATCCAAAGGCATGCAGCAAAAAGCCCAGTTTGTGGCAACCGTGTTACATGAGCCCGACCTGATTATTTTAGATGAACCCTTCAGCGGTTTCGACCCGGTAAATGCAGAAATCATTAAAGACGAGATCCTGGAGCTGAACAAAAAAGGTGCTACCATCCTGTTCTCTACCCACCGCATGGAATCGGTAGAGGAGCTTTGCGATGCTATCGCCCTTATCCATCAATCGCATAAAATACTGGATGGTACCGTTAAAAACATCCGCAACTCCTACCGCAACGAAACCTATATGGTTGAGTACGCAGGCCAGCGTTTAAGCTTTAACGGCGCCCAACCGTTCGACATCATTGGCGATACCATCACGGATGATGATAACCATACCATCCGCATCAAACTAAATGAAGGTTATACCTCAAATGATGTACTGCAATACCTTATGCCCCAGGTTCGCATCAATATGTTGCAGGAAGTAATACCGGGCATGCATGAAATATTTATCGAAAAAGTAAACGCAAACAACAAAAGCCATGAATAAAGTATTACTGATTATCCAGCGCGAATACCTTACCAGGGTGCGGAAAAAGTCGTTCATCATCATGATCTTTGTGGTGCCTTTATTAATCCTGGCGATGGGAGCTATTATCGCTTTAGTAGCCAAAGACAGCAACAACCTGTCAACACTCCAGATAGTTACGGTAGTTGATGACAGCAAAATTTTTGTAGATAAATTCCGGGATGTATCCAACATCAAATTTGTAGTAAATCATAAAGATTTAAATGCAGATAAAGCAGAATCAAAAAAGGACGAAAATATCTCTACCCTTTATATCCCTGCGGATTACGCAAAAAAAGGAAGCGTGCAGATCTTCTCTAAAAAGAAATCGCCCATGCAGCTTACCGATGAGATTGAAAAGCAAATGGGCAACATAGCCTTCGATTACAGCATGATTCAGCACCATATTGATACGGCGGTTATCCACTCAATAAAAAGGGCTAACTTTAGCGTAAAGACGATAGAAATTACCGAAACTGGCGATAAGAGCAGCGACCTTGGTGCAAACATAGCCGTTGGAATTGCCTGCGCTATATTCATATACATTTCGCTGTTTATTTACGGCGGCCAGGTTATGCGTGGCGTAATTGAAGAGAAAACAAGCCGCATCATAGAGGTGATCATATCATCAGTAAAACCTTTTCAATTGATGCTGGGCAAAATTATAGGTGTAGGCCTGGTTGGCCTGACACAATTTGCCGCCTGGATCATTTTATCTGTTGTATCGTCGAAAATAGCTGGGCATGCCTTTAATTCACCCCAAAGCCCCATGGCAGGTATAATTGCGACCCTGACGACTATTAAGGTGGGATATATTTTATTTTGTTTCCTGTTTTATTTCCTGTCGGGATACCTTTTATATGCCGCCTTATTTGCCGCAGTAGGTTCTGCTGTTGACAGCGAAACCGAAACACAGCAATTTATGTTCCCGATAACACTACCGCTGTTGTTTACCTACATGCTATCGGTTACGGTATTATTTCGGGCACCTGATAGTACCCTGGCCGTTTGGTTATCTATAATTCCTTTTACCGCGCCGGTTGCTATGATGGTACGTCTGCCGTTTGATCCAGCGCCATGGCAGGTTGCCTTATCCATGTTTATGATGGTGGTGGGCTTTTTGTTTACAACCTACGTAGCAGCACGTATTTACCGGGTTGGAGTTTTGATGTATGGTAAAAAAGCCAGCTTTAAAGAGTTGAGCAAATGGTTTTTTTATAAGGAGTAATTGGTTCATTGGTTCATTGGTTCATTGGTTCATTGGTTCATTGGAAAGCGGGCATAGCGGGCAAAAAGCAGTCGACTGCACCAGCAACTGCACTTTACAGAGTCAGCCACCAGAAAAGACCAATGAACTAATGAACAAGTGAACCAATGAACTAAAATATCTATTTTAGCAACATGAGTAAACGCGTTGCCGTGATGGATTTGGGTACAAATACCTTCCACTTATTGATTGCCGATGGCGAGATACACAATTATAAGGAGATTGTACACTACCATGAAGCCGTAAAGCTTGGCGAAGGAGGTATTAACAAGGGCTATATTTTACCCGAAGCCTACCAGCGAGGTATTAATACCATGCAACAGTTTGCTACAGAAATAAAGGCAAAGGGCGCTACCAGTGCCCGCGCCATCGCAACATCTGCCCTGCGTAGCGCATCAAACGGAAAAGATTTTATCAGCGAGGTTAAAGCCCAAACAGGCATAGTCATCGAAATTATCGATGGCGAACAGGAAGCGGGTTTTATTTACCAGGGCATAAAGATCAGCGGATGCTTATCGGCACAAAATTCGCTCATTATGGACATCGGCGGCGGCAGTGTAGAATTTATTTTAGGAAATGCCGATGGTATCATATGGAAACAAAGCTTTGAAATTGGCGCAGCCCGGCTGATGGATTTGTTTCATCGAACAGATCCTATCCCACCGGCATCCATAGAAGCCTTAAATCAATATCTTGACGAAAAACTGGTCGATTTGTTCGCAGCCGTAAAAAGCAGCAAAATCGACACCCTCATCGGCTCTTCCGGCGCTTTTGAAACTTTTGCCGAGGTTATAGAAGTTGAAAAAGGGCATAATTTTGACTTAAAAACCAACAAAAATTACAGTTTCGACGAGGATGAATTATTAATGCTCATTAGTAAATTTGTAGCATCCAGCCATAAAGAGCGGGCCGCCGATAAAGGTATTATCCCGGTTAGGGTTGATATGATAGTTGCCGCATCGCTCATTACCCGATTTATTATGACTAAACTTGGTATTGGTAAGGTAAGTATGTGCAGTAATTCGCTTAAGGAAGGGGTTTTGGCGGACATGTTGGGGGAATAATTGGGTACTATGCATAACCAACAAAGTGTGTGTACCGGTCAGGACGAGACACCCTGAAACACCCTGGTACACCCTGGTACACCCTGGTACACCCTGAAACACCCTGAAACACCCTGAAACACCCTGGTACACCCTGGTACGGGGTGGTACACCACCGGTGTTAGTCTAAGAATCAATGACAAATGTTTAAGCCGTTATTGTTACATCTGTGGCATTTTCCAAAATATTTTAAAATGCAAAATCAACTAATCAATCAATATATATCCCTGGAACAAATGTTTCACTATCTGGCATAAGATATAGGTAAGTTAGCTTGAAAAAACGGCCAAACAGGTTGAAAAACCAATCAGCAAAACCACTAATGCACTTAATAAAAATTCTTTACGATAAACAAAAATGGCTGCTATTAAGCATATTATAATTTGGACGGCTATAAAGAACGCTTCACCAATAATAATAAGTTCTTCTTTGTTAACGCCGAAGTATATAGTATAACCAGCCAGCACTGCAAGGTTAATACCGATGATGATTAATTTTTGATCCTGTTTAGGCTGTTGCTTTTTGTTTAGCTCTTCCATTAATAGTTTAAAATTATTTATTACACTAAAGTCCTTTAAAGCCAACCGTAACACAGGTAGAAAACCCAATAATTAAGACTAATAAACCGGCCAGCAGCCAAAACCAGCTTCGCTTACCAAGGGCGGCACAAATGCATACAACCACATGGATAAATAGCAGGAAAGCTTCAATTAAAGCTCCGCCAGATACAGTAAGGCATGGTATGGAGTAAACAGCAAGTGCTAAAATATTGTATCCAACTATTTTCATCCCCTCACTTTGTTTATTGAGCTCAGGTCTTTCATTAGTATTAAAACCACCTGGTTGAGTGGTGTCGTTAAGGTCGTTATCTTCTATCATACCGTAATTTCATTTCGTAACTGTTCTAAATATTCCCGTTTATCATCCCGGTAAAAAATATTCATGGTTTCAAAGGGGATAATCTGCATATCCTTGTTTACAATGTGCACGCATGATTTTTTGATGGCGCGTACATCAAAATTATGGGCATCGATGAATTGCATAATAATTACCCTGAACAGGTTATCGTAACTCAGGCTTGGTGCGTCAATTTCGGGCAGGCAGCATAATATCGAATGCAGATGCTCTTTAGCTTTATCAACCGAGTTGCCGGTGCTGAACATATTCAGCAAATGGCCTTTCAGCTGTTCGTCCTGTTCATATACAATGGTATTTTTGGAGTTATCCAGCAAATCGTCCGGGTTTATCATCCGGGTGAGCGGGAATACCTGGTCGCCCAGTTTTAAGGCGTAGGCCATTACCAGCGCGTCGGGGTTGCAGGGTACCGGGATCAGGTCATTTTTATTGAAGATATTGGTTTGCTCCAGTATAGCGGTACGCACCTCGGTTAGCGTGTACCGATCTGTTTGCTCATTAAAATTCTCCAACCGCCCAGCCTGCTGTGTTGGCTGGAACGTTACCCCGCGGATGCAGGGTTGTTTCAGGGCGTATTCGATAATTTGGCCTATCTCGTCGGTATTCAAACCTTTTTGCAGTGTTACTACCAGCGTGGTCGAGAGGTTATATTTATTCAGGTGCTCTATAGCCTTGGTGCGTACCTCGCGCAAATCATCGCCGCGCAATTGCTCCAAAGCTTCTTTTTTAAAGGAATCAAATTGCAGGTATATCTCAAAATCGGGCGTGTAAGTGGCCAGCCGCTTTACAAAGTTCTCGTCCTTGGCTATGCGGATGCCGTTGGTGTTCAGCATCAGGTGTTTAATGGGCTTTGTTTTGGCTATGTCCAATATCTCAAAAAACTGGGGATGCACTGTTGGCTCTCCGCCGCTTATCTGTACCACATCGGGTTTGCCCTCGTTCTCTACAATTACGTCCAGCATCTGCTCAATCTCCTGCAAGGTACGATGACGGCCATAGCTTGGCGACGACATGGCATAGCAGGTTGGGCAGCTTAAATTGCACCTGTCGGTAACTTCAACCACGGTAAGGCAGGAGTGTTGTTCATGATCCTGGCACAGGCCGCAATCATAAGGGCAGCCGTAATGCGTTTTGGCGTTGAATTTGAGCGGCATTTCGCTACGTTTGGCATAGTTGCGGCAGTTTTTATAATACTCAATGTCGGTGGCTATCAGTACTTTTTCGAAACCATGCTGGCGGCAGTTTTTAAGCATGTACACCTTATCGTCCTCAAACACAATTTTGGCATCAACCCGGCGCAAACAAGTAGAGCAAATGCTCAGGGTAAAATCATAATAAATATAAGGGCGTTCAGGCATCGGTTTTTATCAGTTTAGATGGGTGTATAAATACTTTATAATAATACAAAATACCTGCCAAACAAACTAACTGAATTACCGAAAGCCCAAAACTAAAAAAGTAATCGGGCTTAATAAACTCGTCCAGAAATCTGAATACCAGGTAACTTGCCATAAAAACCTTAAACTTTGAACCATCGGTAAATTGATGTCGCCGTTCAATCAATTTCAAACTGAGCCAAAGCAAAATCCAAAATACAATCTCGTAAAGGTTTGTGGGATGCCTGCGGATACCATCGCCAAAATTGATAGCCCAGGGCAGGTTTGAGGCTATACCGTAAGTACCATCTTCCAATCCCGCCAGGAAGCAACCGGTTCGGCCGATAATCATGGCCAGTATCAGCGGGTAAACCATCAAATCGCCGGATGATACGGTTACTCCTATTTTCTTCTTGGTAAGCTCCACGCCTATCAATCCGCCAAGCATTCCGCCCACAATGGTTTTATTGCCCATAAAGTAAATGAGGTTGAACTTTGACAGCAGCGCTGGGTTCTCCAAAACGCCAACCACATGCGAGCCTACAAAAGCCCCGAAGGCCGCACCTATAAAGATAATAAGCCGGTTTTCAGTGCGAATCTGGTCGTGGGTATTCCGGCGCAGCCAGGCATAGTAGCGATAGCCTAAAAAATAAGCCAGCGTTTCGCACACAAAATGTACGGGAATGGAAGATTTGCCTATGGGGATATTTACAGGGAAGTGCATTGGGTGGCAATGTACCAATCTGCCGTATCAAAGCAAATTAAATTCATATCGCATTTGAGCAATCATTAAAACAGGTAGTCTCCACTTTCCATACATCAATTAAATATCTTCTTTATCGGCTTTTTAATGCATTTGTAATAAATCCGCTTGATAAGCGGCTGCCTTATCACCATGATGTCGCCCATAACCAGTACCTGTTCTGTCGTAAGTTTTACCTGGTAATTTTCATCTGCACAAATGTCAACCAGCATTGTTTTGTATCCTATAAAGGCAACCTGTACTTGCTTTGTATCTGCCGGTATGGTCAGCCTGAATTTGCCGGCTGCATCGGTGTTAGTGCCGGTTACGCCCGATGGTATTTTGACAATGACGCCCGGTATAGGCAGGTTCTGGTCATCATATATGCATCCGGTGATTGCCCTGGTTTTAACTACGTCTGTTGCTATTACCTTACCCAGCATAAAACTGCCTGCATCGCCGGTTGGCCTGGGAACTTGTTCTGTTGTAGTTGGTTTATTTTGCGCTGCTGCTTTAAATGATAAAGTAAAACTTGAAATACTCATTATCAAGGCCAGCCTTTTCCATCCTGTTGCAGCTGTTGCCGGAGCATCGGCAATAAACTGATGATTGAGGTTAGCTAACTGTTCCCCGTTAAACCTGCCACAAACGTTGCCTGTATTGTTTAGGTAAGCAATAATCTGGCTATTAGTCATGGTTGTAAAATCGGTAACGGTTTTACAACATTGGGCGCAATGCCTGCCGCTTTCGGCAGGCATCATTTGCTGCCATGATTGGTGACAAGGTTTAGGTATGTTGATGTTTTGGATGTTCGACATATCGGGTGCGTTTTTTAACAGGATGCAATTTTTATCGCCATTCCATAAATGTTGTAAATTTTTTAATTGCCACCGAAAACCCATTTTGTTTTATCCCAGGCACGGTATAAAACACGACGAATGGTAATACCTTGAACTGAAACACCACCCACAACCTCGTGTCGCACATAATCTTCGGTACCGATCTGTTTCACACTAACGGCTTGAATGGGTGCGTCGGTATTAATCTTCACATTGGTATGCGTTTGGGCTTTTGGAAGGCCCGCGCCATGCCGTTTCGATTTAGTCGGCGCATACTCCATTTTATATTCTTTTTGCGCATTTGCCCTGGCAAAAGGTATAGCCATCAAAACAGCAGCCACAAGGCCCATCCTTTTAAAAAAGATAAATGGCGTCGGCTTTTTTTTTTGAAATTGTTGATTTATCCGGATCAATTGCCTATCCTCAAACCGCCCGCACACATTTTGCTGCCTGCCCAGGTAACCAATTACCTGGGCTTCCGTCATCGCCGAAAAATCAATAACCGTTTTACAACAACTTTGGCAGTGCCGGCCACCGTCAACCGGTACCATCTGTTGCCATAGTTCGTGACAAGGTTTGGTGATATTAATACTTTGGGTTCGCGCCATTTCAATCCTTTTGTTACAGGATGCGGTTAATTGAACTTTTCCATAAACGCCTTGTACTTTTTTTAAAATTTCCTGCATCTTTTTTATTGCCAAATAAAATTCCCGCCCATCCTTTGTATATTGCTGCCTTTAACTGATCCTCATGAAAATTAAATTTTTAGGCTTCGGCCTATTCGTCCTTTTTGCTGTCAATTCCCAGGCACAAAAAACAAAAATTAACCCCGGCGATACCACATCCAACTACAACCCGGCGGCATTATTTTCGCCGCAGTTTTATACCGATAAGGGCAACGAGTTCCACTCGGCCAATGGCGAGCCCGGCGCCAAATATTGGCAAAACCGCGCCGACTATACCATTAACGTAGCGCTGGATACCGCTGCCAAAACCATTAGCGGCACAGTAACCATTAATTATGTCAACAATAGCCCCGACGCCCTGCAATACCTGTGGCTTCAGCTGGATCAAAACACCTATAAAAAAGAAGCCCGCTCTAACTTTTTTACCGGCCGGGTGCCGGCACCAAACCAGCATACTACAGGTTATACCATAGAATCAGTCGCTTTAGATTATGGCGATGTAGTTAAGCCTGTGCCTTTTATCATAACAGACACGCGTATGCAAGTGCGTTTACCGCATGCTTTGGGCAAGGGTGCTTTAAAACTGCGCATCAAATACCACTACACTATTCCGGGCGACTTTGGTAACCGCACCGATTATGTAAACACCAAAAACGGAACGATTTACGAAATAGCCCAATGGTTTCCTCGTATGTGCGTGTATGATGATAGCCGGGGCTGGGATACCCTGCCATTTTTGGGTGCGGGCGAGTTTTATTTAGATTATGGCGATTTTGATTACCAGGTTACTGTACCATGGGATATGATTGTAGCCGGTTCGGGCGAGTTATTAAACCCAAAAGAAGTTTTAACCGCCAAACAAATAGCCCGCCTTGATGCCGCGCGCGCAAGCGATAAAACGGTAATGATACGCACCCTTGCCGAGGTTACCGACCCGGCAAGCCGCCCTGTTAACAAAGGCACGCTTACCTGGCATTACAAGATGATAAACACCCGCGATGTAGCATTTGGTGCATCAAAAGCCTATGTTTGGGATGCGGCAAGGGTTAATTTGCCCGGTGGCAAAAAATCATTGGCCATGTCGGTTTACCCGGTCGAAAGTGTTGGCCCCAATGCCTGGGACCGCGCGACTGAGTACCTCAAAAAATCGATAGAATATTTTTCAGAAAAATGGTTTGTGTACCCCTACCCTGTTGCCATTAACGAGGCCGGTATTGCAGGCGGTATGGAGTATCCGGGTATTGTGTTTGACGGCATTACCGATAAAGGCAACGAGTTATATTGGGTAACCGCGCACGAGATAGGCCACAACTGGTTCCCGATGATAGTAGGATCGGACGAGCGCCGTTTTGGCTGGATGGATGAAGGCTTTAACACCTTTATAGACATTTACGCATCGGAAGAATTTAACAAAGGCGAATACGCCCCTAAGCGCGATGGTGAATATGCGCCCGGTGGTGGTAACCCCGTCGATGAGATCATCCCGATTTTGAACGACCCCGCTTCGCCATCTATCATGACGGCTGCAGATGCAACACCCGAAAAATATCGCCACCCACTGGTTTATTTTAAGCCTGCATTTGGCCTGGTTTTGCTGCGCGAACAGATACTGGGTAAGGATAGGTTTGACTATGCCTTCCGCAACTACATCAGCAAATGGGCATTTAAACACCCGCAGCCCGACGACTTTTTCCGCTCGATGGAAAGCGGCGCCGGCGAAGATCTGTCCTGGTTTTGGAAGGGCTGGTTTTATAACAACTGGGTGAGCGACATAGCCATTACAGCAGCCCAAAACGTAGGTAGTAACGCAACCAAGGGCGTAAAAATAACTATTGTGAGTAAAGAGCAGCTGCCAATGCCATTTACTGTGGAGTTAAAATATAAAGACGGCAGCAAAAAGCGCCACTACCTCCCTGTTGAAACCTGGATGCAGCGCAAAGTAGTAACGGTAATACTCCCCGACGACAAAGACGTTGAAAGCGTTACCATCGACCCGGATAATGCACTACCTGATTTGAACAGGGGAAATAATAGTGTAAAGGTGAGCCCCCCAACCCCCTAAAGGGGGAGTTTCTGATTTGTAATTAACCTCGTTTATTATTGCTCCCACTTCAGGGGGCTGGGGGGCTTCTCATTAATTTGTCAATCTTCTGTGTGGATTAAACGAATAACATCACAATACTTTATCTTTGCTATATGAACACAGCCGATCTGTTGCAACGCGCTTTGCGGTTTGATTTTTTGACCCAGGAAGAAGGGGTTTATCTATATAATAATGCGCCTACTGCCGATTTAATGTACACTGCCAACGAACTGCGTAAAAAGCAGGTTCCGCATGGTAAGGTTACCTGGCAAATTGATCGTAATGTTAATACTACCAATGTATGTATAGCCAATTGCAAGTTTTGTAACTTTTTTCGCAGGCCCGGCCACGAGGATAGCTACATTACCGATATTGAAACCTACAAAAAGAAAATAGAAGAAACTTTCCGTTACGGCGGCGATCAGTTACTGCTGCAGGGCGGCCACCACCCCGACTTAGGGTTGAAATTTTACACCGATCTGTTCAGCGAACTGAAACAATTATACCCCAAGTTAAAACTACACTCTTTAGGCCCGCCGGAGATAGCGCACGTAGCCAAGCTGGAGAATATGAGTCATATAGATGTACTCAGGGCGATGAAAGAGTCGGGACTGGATTCACTGCCCGGCGCAGGCGCCGAGATATTGAACGATCGTGTACGCCGCCTGATATCAAAAGGTAAATGCGGCGGCAAGGAGTGGCTGGATGTAATGCGTGCAGCCCATCAGCTTAACTTGCCTACATCCGCAACTATGATGTTTGGCCACATAGAAACCATCGAAGAACGTTTTGAGCACCTTGTTTGGATCCGCGAGGTACAATCCGAAAAACCGGAAGGTCATTATGGATTTGTTGCCTTTATACCCTGGCCTTTCCAGGACGATGGTACGCTGTTACGTAAAGTACGTGGCATCACCAATAATGTAACCGGCGATGAATACATCCGTATGATAGCGTTAAGCCGCATTATGCTGCCTAATATTAAAAACATACAGGCCTCATGGCTTACCGTTGGTAAACAGGTGGCCCAATTGTGCTTACACGCAGGAGCTAATGATTTTGGATCAATCATGATTGAAGAAAACGTAGTATCCGCTGCAGGCGCACCGCACAGGTTTACCGCAAAAGGCATCCAGGATTCAATCAAAGAAGCTGGTTTTGAGCCACAGCTACGTACCCAAAAATACGACTGGCGCGATATACCGGTTGAAATTGAGGAACAAGTTATTGATTATTAATTGGTGAATTGTGAGTGGTGAGCAGTGAATGGGCAGCAGAATATTAACCTAATCAACTACTCACTACTCACCACTCACCACTCACCACTCACCAAATGACCCATCATATAGAGGCACTCATCTTCGCATCTGAACAAGGTATACGGTTGGAAGAGATCATGTATTGCCTTCAGGCTGCTTTTGAGCGCGATTTTACGGCCGATGAAGTTAACGAGAGCCTAAAAGCCATCGAACTAAAATATAGTGACGATAACCTGGCTATCGAACTGGTAAAAGTGGGCAACGGCTACCAGTTTTTCACCAAAAAAAAATACCACCCGGTTATCAACCTGTTACAATTGCAACGATCTAAAAAAAGATTGAGCCAGGCTGCTTTGGAAACCCTTGCCATTATTGCCTATAAACAGCCGGTAACCAAAACAGATGTAGAGCAAATACGCGGTGTAAACTGCGATTACTCGATCCAAAAATTGCTCGAAAAAGAGCTAATAGCTATAACCGGGAAGTCGGAAGCGTTGGGAAAACCTATATTATATGGCACCAGCGGCCTTTTTATGGACTATTTTGGAATTAACAGCATACAGGAATTACCTCAGATTAAGGATTTTACAAGCACATCGGTAGCCATTGGCGAACAAACAGAATAATTTTTATTTCATGTTTTTAATAAAAATGATTTTGATTATTTTTACTATTGAAATGGGAAATAAAAGCTTCTAAAAAAATTCCTGCTTTTTGCCCGATTTAAAGTATTATTGACAAAGTTTTACAAATAAAATCCATTACAATGGGAGCGCCAAAAAAACCAACCACTAAGAAGATCGACAATTCTGATGACGACCTTGATGACGACGACGATCTGAGTCTCGACTCAAAAAAGAAAAAAGTTGAGGACGATGATGATGATTTTGACGGCCCTTTAGATGACGATCTGGGCAGAGGTTATGATTCATTTGATGACGACGATGACGACGATTTTTAATCGTTAACCATACATAGTTCCATTTGTAAAGCATTCAGCACATGCCCTGAATGCTTTTTTTATATTTAGTCCTCCTATGATTATAACCCAAGTAAAAGATAAAGCATCAAAAAAAGCATTTTTAAACCTTGCACGTACGTTATACAAGAATGACAAAAACTGGGTTTGCCCGCTGGATAATGATATTGAAGCCGTATTTGATGCGGCTAAAAACAATTTTCACCAGGATGGCAAGTGTACCCGCTGGATTCTTAAAGATGATAACGGCAAGGTGATAGGCCGTGTTGCTGCCTTCATCAATAATAAAAAGGCCTATCATTATGAGCAGCCAACTGGTGGCATGGGCTTTTTTGAATGCATCAACGATAAAAAGGCAGCTTTCCTGCTATTTGATACCGCAAAAAAATGGTTGCAGGATAATGGCATGCAAGCCATGGACGGGCCCATTAATTTTGGCGAGAATGATAATTTTTGGGGATTGCTGGTTGAGGGCTTCACCCACCCCTCCTACGGCATGAACTATAATTTTCCGTACTACCGGGCATTTTTTGAAGATTACGGCTTTAAAACACTGTATGAGCAAATTACCAATCACCTGGATGTAAACAAGCCTTTTTCTGAGCGCTTTACAAAAATTGCCAATTGGGTTATTAAAAAGCCCGGGTACGATTTCAGGCATTTCGAGATAAAAAAGATGGAAAAGTTTGCTGCCGATTTTATCGAGATTTATAACGATGCCTGGCAGGATTTTGAAAACTTTGTTCCAATTACCCAGGCCACCATTGCCGAAAGCTTTAAAAAAATGAAGCCCCTAATGGACGAAAAATTGATCTGGTTTGCGTACATTGATGATGAACCGGCTGCATTTATTATAATTTTGCCCGATGCCAACCAGATGCTTAAGCCACTAAACGGCAAACTGGACCTGATTGGTAAGCTTAAATTTTTATATTATCGTTGGAAAGGCGTATCGCGTATGCGGGCGATAGTGATGGGCACCAAACAAAAATACCAGAAACACGGGCTCGAATCGGCCATATTCATCAAACTTAAAGAGTATGTTTTACCTTTAAAGCAATACGATGAACTGGAATTGTCGTGGGTTGGGGATTTTAATGAGAAAATGATTGCCATTCATGCGGCTGTTGGAGCTACATTTGGCAAAAAACACTTAACAATGCGTTGCACATTTTAAACAAGCCCGGTTGCACCCGGGCTTAAATTTATGCGGTAGCTTTTGAGTGCCTAAGCTCTTCAAACAGCTCAATCACCTTTTTTTGCAGATCGATAACTTCGGTTTCACGATCCATTAAACGTTTGTTAACTGTTTCCAATTCGTTAACAAATTTTTGATCCTGTTCGGCATCATTGAATGTAAGTAGCTGAACCACCGACATTTCGAACAAAGTTGCTATTTGCTCAAGCCTTGATAAGTTAATATCCGTTATCCCGGTCTCAATTTTTGAGAATGCGGGAATGGAAATATCTAACCGCTTTGCAACATCCTCCTGGCTCCACCCTTTTTGATGACGTAATAGTCTGATTTTTTTTCCAAGTGTCTTCATTTAATTCGAATAATAATAAAGGTTTCGCAAAAGTTAATTACCTTACAATAATATTTATTATCACGCTAATTATCAACTAATTTGCACAATATTTTATTTAAAAGCGCAACCCGATAAAACAAATCGCAATTATCTGCGTTACAGGGCACTAAACAAGTTTCAATCCACCTTTTTAAGTATAGCCGAGCGCAAACTATTAACCGTTCAAAGTTGTAAAATAATCGGGATTCTTTATAGCGAAACATTCTTTTACATTTTTTTGTGGTGCCCTACCGGGTTTTGTACAAATAAAATCCGAAACAATTATATGCCTGGTATCATGCAGGCAACGAGGTGGCAACCCAATTCGTCGATAAACAAATATTACGGAGCGTTCTAATATTGAGCGGTAGAGTTGGCCAAAGCTATAACCCTGTTATTTTTTTTGTGCCTAAAACTGTAATTTTAAAAATAACAGTTAAAACCTATTGCAATTATCGATTACAGTCGTATCTTTGTACTGTAATAATTTTAATTACAGATGAACGGGCAATTTCAAATAGCGATACACATTCTCACCCTACTCAATGCGCAGCCGGGTGAGCTATTGCCGTCTGATTATATTGCCGGCAGCATCAATATCAACCCTGTATTGGTACGTAAAGAGATTAGCAACCTGCGTAAATACGGATTAATAGCCAGTAAGGAAGGTAAGGCCGGCGGATATAGCCTTAACCTGCCGCCCGATAAAATTCGCTTCAGTGATGTGTATAAGGCTGTAAAAGTTGCACCGGCTTTGGGTCAGGCAAAAAATAAACCCAACCCAGCCTGCTCCATAGGTAAGCAAATAAGTAAGCACCTGGATGATTTGGCCGACGAGGTTGATACAACCATATTTGACAAACTAAAAACGATGACACTGGCTGATTTCAGCAGCAAATTCGAGTAAAAAAATTTAAACAAAACTGTAACAAATTAAATTACAATAAAAATAACAACAATTATGAAATTAGCACTAATAGGCGCTACAGGCTTTGTAGGCAAAGCTGTATTAAACGAAGCGTTACAACGCGGATATGAGGTAACTGCTATCGCCCGTAACCCTCAGGCAGCTGGTATTAATAACGATAAGCTTACGACGGTAACAGCTGATATTTGGGATACCGATAATTTGGCAGCGGCCCTTAAAGGCCATGACGCAGTAGTTAGCGCTTTTAACGCCGGCTGGACAAATCCAAACCTTTATGATGATTTCTTAAAAGGCAGCGAAGCGATACAACAGGCTGTAAAACAATCGGGCGTTAAGCGCTTATTGGTTGTTGGCGGCGCGGGTAGTTTATACGTGGCACCGGGTGTACAATTGGTTGATAGCCCTCAATTCCCTGCCGAGTGGAAAGCAGGGGCTACAGCGGCACGCGATTACCTGAACATCCTAAAAAAAGAAGATGAATTGGATTGGACATTTTTAAGCCCCGCCATTAACCTGCACCCCGGCGAGCGCACAGGCAAATTCCGTACCGGTACCGATGAACCAATATTTAACGATAAAGGCCAACACGAAATCACGGTTGAAGACCTGGCCGTTGCTATTTTAAATGAACTGGAAAACAACGAATTTGTAAAAAGAAGGTTTACAGTAGGGTATTAAGCATAATCCCGTCTCAAGTCTCGCCTTTGGAGGGAGACTTGAGACGGTTTTTCTATAGGGCCCTAACTTTTATACTCCTGAAAAACACCTCATTACCATGATCCTGTAACAATAAGTGTCCTTGAGGGGCTTCGCCAAAGTTTTTCCATATGGTATATTTACTAATGGCAACCAGGTCTTTAAATGCTTTTGAACCACGCTCGTATTCTAATACTTTAACTCCGTTCAGGTAGTGCTCAACGTGATTATTAGGATAAACCACTACCCTGCCAATGTTCCATGCTCCTATCGGGTGTACAAAGCGCTCCGGTTTATTTGCCTTAATAAGGTCATATAATGAAGCCAGCGTTCTGTCGCCATCGCGGCCAAGTTTGGCATCGGGATGCAGTTTATCATCCAATACCTGGTACTCCAGGCCTATTGCTGATCCTGTAGTGACTTCACTCAGGGTAACAAAGTATTTAACACCGCTGTTGGCCCCCGGAGTCAGCTTAAACTCAAACGAAAGGTCGAAGGCGCTATAATTGTCATCAGTAACCACATCACCACCGCCCGATTCTTCTTTACCGGCAGATGGCAGCACATGCATAGTTCCGTTGGCTACCTCCCAGCCATGGTTAGGGAAAGTTTTGAGGGTTGCACCACGCCAGCCGGCACTGGTTTTACCATCATATAACAGCTTCCAACCGGCGGCTTTTTCGGCAGCGGTGATACTGTTGGGTTGCAGGTTCACAACATACACATTTTTAGGAAACGGCTTTGATTTTAGATTGGTAGTTTGCAGGTTAAAGTTTTTGAAATATACTTTTTTACCGGCTTGTTTTTCGTCGCTCACCGCGTGAACCTGTAAGGCAATGAAGCCTTTAGTGTCTATGGTATCCACCACATCAGCAGTTGGGATTCCGTTTACCCAGGTTTTCATTTCGTTACCAATGCACTCAATGCGGATGTGATTGTACTCGCCCACTTTAAAGGCATCTTTGGCAGCGGCATTCAAATCAAGTGGGTACAACCAGTCGCGGCGTCCTTCGTCATAAATACCACCTGTCCATTTACGATCCGATGGATCAATCTCAAACTGGCGGCCATAAACCAGCCCCTTGCCATCGTGACCGGCAGGGTTATAATGGCTACGTGTTTGCACACCAGAGTTGCTCAGTTTGCTTTCTATTTTGGCATCCAACTCTAAAATAAAATCGCCGTATTCTTTTTCGGTAACCAAAAAGGTGTTGCCAGAGTTTAACACGGTGGTGCCCACAATAGCCCCGTCTTCTACCTTATAATCCGCGGTACCGGCAAGGCGTTTCCAGCCTTTAAGCGTTTTGCCATCAAATATTTTGGTTTGCGCCTGGGTTAATGACGCTGTTGCAAGTAAAAGAGCTAAGGGATAGATGTATTTTTTCATGTTATGGTATTGTTATTCAAATTATTAAACTATGTCATTGCGAGCGTAGCGCGGCAACCTCTTCGCTTACTTGGCGGAGATGCATTTCTACGGGATTGCTTCGTTCCTCGCAATGACATACTGGTGAGGAATGAGGCAATAATGGCGTTTTACACCTTCACCTCCCAGCCTTTTTCATATTCCCGGCTCCAAAGTTTTTGGGCTTCAGGGTCGTTTAGGATATGGCCGTTAGTTGGATTAATGTGCAGCACGCGGTCAACGCGGTATGATATATTGCCTAACTGCGGCAACAAGGTTGATTTAAAACCAATTTCGATGGGGCAGTTCAGTGGCGCTACTCCCCTTACACCATCGATAAAATTCTTCAGGTGAAAACCATCAAGCGCCTCGGTAGGGCTAACTTTGTTAGTGCCGTCAACTTTGGTATCGTCTTTTACTTCTTTTACCAGCTTGTTATCGCCATCGTAAACCTGGTAGCCATTGCCGCTGCCGTAAAACAGGGTACCTTTATCGCCATAAAATACCACCCCGCGGCTTAACTGCTCGATATTAAAACCATTACTACTCCGGCTTTCCCACTCGGCAGCCGTATTGTTGGGGAAATTATACAGGATATTCTGCGTATCGGGCGTTTGCCAATCGTCATTAAAATGGAAGCGGCCGCCGGTGGATACTACTTTGTTAGGATAATCAACCCCCAAACCCCAGCGGATCACATCCAGTTCGTGGGTACCGTTGTTCAACGCCTCGCCGGTTCCCCAGTTCCAAAACCAGTGCCAGTTATAGTGTATCAGGTTATCCTGGTAGGGCTTCCGTGGGGCCGGGCCCTGCCACAGGTCGTAATTTAAATTTGCCGGCACGGGCACTTGCTTGCCATGCCCAATGCTCAGCCTGTGGTTGGTATACCAGCCTTTGGCGTAATAGGTACGGCCAATAACACCGTCATGCAATTCCTTTACCATGGCCTGCACGTTGGAGAACGAGCGCCGCTGACTACCCATTTGCACCAGCCGATTGTATTTTTTTGCGGCCTCAACAGCCATTTCGCCCTCGTGTGGGTTATGGCTGCAGGGCTTTTCAACATAAACATGTTTGCCGGCCTGGCAGGCCATAATGGTTGCCGGGGCGTGCCAATGATCGGGCGGGGCAACAACAACGGCGTCGATATCTTTTATTTCCAGCATTTTGCGGATATCGGTAATTCCCTTTGGCCGTTTGCCTGTTATTTTATAAATCTCTTCAATGGTTCTGTCCACTACTTTGGAGTCCACATCGCAGATATATCCTATCTCTACATTAGGAATTTTAGCATAGCTCTGTGCCAGGTAAAGGCCGCGGCTATTGGTGCCCATAGAGCCTAAAACTACTTTTTCATTGGGCGAGCCTTTGAAAAAACCGGCCGCCTTTGAAAGTTGGGGCGCAAGTAAAAAACTTGTCCCGGCAACTGACGTATTCTGAATGAACTGTCTTCGGTTAAGCATAGGTAACAGCTAAATTGGTTTACTGTAATTGCCCGCGGGGGCAGGCAGGCAAATTAGCTAAGTTTTGTAAAGCTTCGAAGAAAACAGGCTGTTTTTTTTGAATACCATTGTAATTTAGCTGTTACGTCAATACGTTGCTAACCTAATCGGCTTGCCTGAAAAACAAAAAAACAAGCCGGCAGAAAAGTGGCTTGTTTTTAAAGGATAGTGTTTAGGAGCATTAAATTATTAACTATTAACTGTCTACTTTGTAAAAATAGGCATCCCCTGTTGTTATCAGATTAGTAGAAACACGGTATTTGAGTAATTCCTACACGTGTTTTTACGTAAAAAAACGCGTGACTTTCACATCTATAGCGGCAGGTTTTAAACCTGTCGCTATAGATGCTTAAATAGATAATTATATTAGTATTGTATTGGCGGAGGTATGAGTTTGGGGTTCTGGCGCTGGTGCCAGTACGGATATATTGGAGTCAAATCGCTGGCGGCATCTAATTTTTTTATCTGGTCGGTAGTTAAATTCCAACCTACTGCACCCAGGTTCTGTTTTAGCTGTTCCTGGTTACGTGCGCCTATGATGATATTGGCAACGGTTGGCCGTTGCAACAGCCAGTTAATTGAAACTTGTGCTACAGATTTACCTGTTTCTTCGGCCACTTCATCCAAAACATCAACAATATTGTACAAGCGATCGAAGTTGGTTGCCGGGCCATGAGCGCCACCTTGTACGGTTCTGGAATCTGCCGGTATGGGTTGCCCCCTCCTGAATTTACCGCTCACTTTGCCCGATGCCAACGGGCTCCAAACTATGGTACTCACATTTTGATCAATAGCTAAAGGCATCAGCTCCCATTCAAATTCCCGGTCTAACAACGAATAATAAGCCTGGTTGGCAATGTACCTGCTCCAGCCATAACGTTCAGATACCGACAGCGATTTCATTAAATGCCAGCCCGAAAAGTTTGAACAGGCAATATAACGTACCTTGCCGCTGGTTACCAGGTCATCAAGCGCGCGCAAGGTTTCTTCCACCGGGGTTGTGGCATCAAAGCTATGCATGTGGTAAATATCTATATGGTCGGTTTGCAGGCGTTTAAGGCTATCTTCTGCCTGCTTTATTAAATGCAGGCGCGATGAACCATAATCGTTAACACCATCGCCCATAGGAAGTGTGGCCTTTGTGCTGATGAGTACCTCGTTACGCAGCCCTTCCAATGCCTTGCCTAATATCTCTTCCGATAAACCCTTTGAGTATATATTCGCGGTATCAAAAAAATTGACGCCGGCATCAAGGCATAAATTAATTAGTTCTTTGGCATCATCAACCTGTGTATTGCCCCAGGCTTTAAAAAATTCGTTGCCGCCGCCAAACGTGGCCGTTCCGAAACTTAATACGGGCACCCTCAATCCAGATGCTCCTAATTGTCTGTATTCCATAGTGTAATTTTAAGCAGAAAGTTTAAAGCAAAAGGCCGTAAGCCTTTATCGCATATAACAAAACTAAAACATCTGTCTCTGTAGCGCGGATATTGCGCATCATCATTTTGTCATTTGTGGCCAGCAAAAATAAAAGGCCAGGTTATGCGCTGTCTTTGTCTTGATTCTTGACTCCTGATTATATCCGCAGCCCCAATCAGGAACCCTTCTAAATAGCAAATAGCACCTTTAAAGGCCATTGCATTGGTTAACTTTGCGCCAAAATTTAACTTATGGCAACAACTAAACTTACTATTAATAACAACGGATCTGTAAAAATCGACGGCGATTTTGAAATTGTAGATATGCAGGGCAATAACTATGGCTTACAAGGCAGAACAATAGTTTCTATCTGCCGTTGTGGCTTATCGGCCAACAAACCATTTTGCGATGGGTCGCATAAAGGTCATTTTGAGCATGATGCAATCGCTTTTGATTTGCCCCCTAAAAAGGTATAATTCGTTTAATAACGGGCTCCGCTACTAAACCGGCAAATTATCTGTTTTTTATAACAAATGGCTCCTACGGGGCCATTTGTGTTATTATGCCGGTAAACTTGTTTACATAGCGTATATTTATCATAATGAAACAATATTGCATCCTGTTAATAATGATTGTAACCGGTTTAAAAACCTTAGCCCAACAACCCGATACCACCTTCCTTAAAAATCTGCTACAATCTCACCCGGAGTTGTTTCAAGGCATCCTCAATCATCCAACACATAACGAGGTACAAATCCTGTATACCCAGATTGATCGCGATAAAAACAATATACCGCATTTTAAATCATTCAGTTATCGGCTTAATCCAAAGCGATATTTTTATCCGGCAAGTACTGTAAAGCTGCCAACCTGCATTTTCGCGCTCGAAAAAATTAACGAGCTTAAAATTAAAGCCTTTACAAAAAGTTCGGCAATGATAACCGACAGCGCTTTTGCAGGACAAACTAAAGTTAAAACAGATACATCGTCGACCAATGGCTTGCCATCGATAGAAAACTACATAAAAAAGATACTGCTGGTAAGCGATAACGATGCCTATAACCGGCTGTATGAGTTTGTTGGGCGCGAAGAGATTAACCAAAAACTAAAAAAATACCAGCTTAACAATACCCGCATTATTGGCCGGTTGGCGATAAATGATACCGGCGAGGGTACCAAACACACCAACCCTATTGATTTTTACAATGGCGATAAGCTGGTTTACCAAAAACCAGCCTTGTATGACAGCAGCGATTACCCCATGCAATTGGATAACATGCTGCAAGGCAAAGGCTACCTGGATAAGAATGATAAACTGATAATGCAGCCCTTTGATTTTAGCCAGAAAAACGTTTATACCATTGCAGATCAGCAGATGGTTTTAAAACGGTTGCTTTTCCCCGAAACGTTCGACAAAGCGCAACGCTTCAATTTAACACCGGCAGATTATCGGCTTATCTACAAGTATATGAGCATGTTCCCCACAGAAAGTACTAAACCCACCTATAACCGGCCACAAAATTATCCTGTAATGAGCAAACTGTTGTTTTATGGTGCTGATAGTACCGCGGCGCCCGATGCAAACATCAGAATTTTTAATAAATACGGCGACAGCTATGGCTACAACATTGACAACGCTTATATAGTTGATTTTAAAAATAACGTGGAGTTTTTACTTACAGCAGTTGTTCAATCAAATGAGGATGGTATTTACAATGATAACAAATACGAGTATGCCACTGTATGCCTCCCCTTTTTGAAAAACCTTGGGCAGGTAATCTATCAGCATGAATTGCACCGGCCTAAAAAAAATAAACACGAATTGCCGCGGATTGTATCGAATTACACTAATTAAAAAGTCGATTTGTGTTTGTTAGTTTGTGTAATTAGATACAATCCGCGGCAATTAGTGTTAATATTTGCGTTTCTTAATTCGTGCAATTTACCTCAATTAGTCCAATTCGTGTTATAAAATACAATTCAACAAAACTTACCTCGCCATCCTGCGTTTAGTTTTAGTACCATTAAAACAAGCACATGGCAACTACCATAATTGAATACAAAGATAATTTTCCCATACTTTATGGCGATGACAGGGTAAACCTGAACTGGCCGGAACGTTATACATCTATCATTGGTGGTGTAAAACTCGGCTGGTCGGGCTTTAAGAACATTTTCTCGAGCCCATTTTCAAGTGTTTTAAAAATTGGCGCGGGTGGTTACCTGTTAAACCGCGGCCTTACAGGGCATTGTGAGCTTTATAAGCGCATTGGCAAACTTTCTACCAGTCCTATAAACGTTAATATCCGGTCGTCATTCACGGTAAACCAACCAAGGCATAAGGTTTATAATTTTTGGCGAAAGCTGGATAACCTGCCCTTGTTTATGAAACACCTGGAAAGCGTGGAAATTATCGACTCTAAATATTCTTATTGGGTTTTAAAACTACCTGCCGATATGGCAACCGTAAGCTGGCATGCCGAAATTGTGAAGGATGAGCCAAACGAAATGATAGGCTGGAGTTCGCTACCCGATTCGGCCATTAATAATGCAGGCAAGGTACGTTTCCAGGATACGGTTGACGGCACAGGCACCGTAGTTGATATTGTGATTAGTTACCAACCGCCCGCAGGCGGCATAGGCGCTGGCATAGCGCAGGTTTTGAACCCGTTGTTTAAAAACATGGTTGACAAAGACGTACAAAACTTCAAACAGTATATGGACCTTGATAACGGATTCGAAGCATCTTTTGATACGCCGGAGGTTATTATTATATCTTAAAAGCATAAAAAAAGCCGCCTTGCAAAACGCAAGGCGGCTTTTAAATTCAAGGGCAAACTGCCGGTGAATGTTATTATTTTACTGCATCAATAACGGCTTTGAAAGCATCAGGATGATTCATTGCTAAATCAGCCAATACTTTACGGTTTAAACCGATTTCTTTTGCTGCTAATTTACCTATTAATTGAGAGTAAGAAATTCCGTGCTGACGGGCACCGGCGTTGATACGCTGGATCCATAAAGCCCTGAACTCTCTTTTCTTGGTTTTACGGTCACGATAAGCGTACTGTAAACCTTTTTCTACTGTGTTTTTTGCAACGGTATAAACCTTGCTGCGTGAACCCCAATAACCTTTGGCGAGGTTCATGATCCTTTTCCGGCGTCTTCTCGACGCTACTGCGTTAACTGAACGTGGCATGTTGTTTGATTTTGGTAGTGAGTGCCTGCCTTTACAGCCGAACTTAAAACTCTAATACCTGGTTAAAAAAAATTGTGAATTACTTTCCGATGCAAAGCATGCGTTTAACATTTCCACTATCAGCTTTAGAAACTAAGCTGGTGTGGCCAAGGTTACGCTTACGTTTAGTCGACATCTTAGTTAAGATGTGGCTTTTGAATGCATTCTTCCGAGTGATTTTACCTGTTCCAGTAAGCTTAAAGCGCTTTTTAGCACTGGAATTGGTTTTCATTTTTGGCATAACTATTTAATTATATGTGCAGATGTGCAGATATGCAAATGTGCAAATCATTACACCCGCGGGTTTGATCTTTAATGCTTTTTTCATCCGCACATCTGCACATCTGAAATTCGCACATTTAAAATTATTTTTTTGCCGCTTTAGGTGCAAGGGTTAAAAACATCCTTTTACCTTCAAGCTTTGGTAATTGCTCCACTTTACCTACATCCTCCAATGCCTGTGCAAAACGAAGTAGTAATATCTCGCCTTGCTCTTTGTAAACAATGGCACGGCCTTTAAAGTGTACGTAAGCCCTCACCTTTTCGCCGGCTTCCAAAAACTTAATGGCATGCTTTAATTTAAATTCAAAGTCATGGTCATCAGTATTCGGCCCGAAACGAATCTCCTTTATAACAGTTTGCTTGGCATTGCTCTTTATCTCTTTAAGCTTTTTCTTCTGTTCGTAAATGAACTTGTTATAGTCCGTTACTTTACAAACCGGAGGTACGGCGTTCGGAGATATTTCAACCAGGTCAAGTTCCTGCTCCTGCGCTATAGCAAGGGCATCTCTTAATGAAAAAATACCTTGCTCTACGTTATCACCTACAAGGCGAACTTCCTGAGCCCTAATGAATTGATTGATGTTGTGTTCAGCTTCTTTTTTCTTAAAAGGAAGCCTTGGTCCTCTATTGAAAGGTTTGTTTAATGCCAAGTTATACTTTTATTTCTTTAATTATTTGTTCTTTAAAATCTTCTATGCTCATACTTCCCAAGTCGCCCAAACCATGTTTCCTTACAGAAACCATGCCTTCGGCAGCTTCTTTTTCACCCACTATCAACATATAAGGGATCTTTTTGACTTCAGCATCGCGTATCTTACGCCCTATCTTCTCGTCCCTGAAATCAATCAGCCCGCAAATATCGGAATCTTTTAACACATCAGAAAGTTTTTTTGCATATTCCTCGTATTTTTCTGATATCGGCAGGATAATAAATTGCTCAGGCGACAACCACAGCGGGAAATTACCTGCGCAATGCTCAATTAACACAGCAATAAAGCGTTCCATTGATCCAAATGGCGCCCTGTGGATCATTACAGGGCGATGTTTTAAGTTGTCGCTGCCGGTGTATTCCAGTTCAAAACGCTCAGGTAGATTATAATCTACCTGGATGGTTCCCAATTGCCATTTACGGCCCAGGGCATCTCTCACCATAAAATCGAGCTTTGGGCCATAAAACGCAGCTTCGCCATATTCTACAACAGTTTTAAGGCCTTTCTCGTTTGCCGCTTCAATAATAGCCGACTCAGCCAGCGCCCAGTTCTCGTCGGTACCGATGTATTTGGCTTTATTATCCGGATCACGTAACGATACCTGGGCGGTATAATTTTCGAAGCCCAGCGCCTTGAACACGTACAATACCAGGTCAATTACTTTTTTAAATTCATCCTTTACCTGGTCGGGACGGCAAAATAAGTGGGCATCATCCTGTGTAAAGCCACGCACACGGGTTAAGCCATGCAGCTCGCCGCTTTGCTCATATCGGTATACAGTACCAAACTCAGCCAAACGGACCGGAAGATCTTTGTATGATCGTGGTTTTGTTTTATAAATTTCGCAGTGGTGCGGGCAGTTCATTGGTTTTAAAAAGAACTCCTCTCCCTCCTGCGGGGTTTTTATAGGCTGAAACGAATCGGCACCATATTTTTCATAGTGACCAGATGTTACATACAGGTTTTTATGCCCGATGTGTGGTGTAATTACCTGCTCGTAGCCGGCTTTAACCTGTGCTTTTTGCAAAAAGTTTTGCAGGCGTTCGCGCAGGGCTGTTCCTTTAGGCAACCACAAGGGCAAGCCCATACCTACTTTTTCTGAGAAGGCAAACAGTTCCAGCTCTTTACCTAATTTCCTATGATCGCGCTTTTTAGCTTCCTCAATCATATGCAGATACTCGGTAAGTTCGCTGGCCTTAGGGAAAGTTACAGCATATATACGGGTTAATTGCTTGCGTGTTTCGTCGCCGCGCCAGTAAGCACCGGCAACGCTCATGAGTTTAACAGCTTTTATAAAACCGGTGTTGGGGATATGCGGCCCGCGGCACAAGTCGGTAAAGTTACCTTGTGTGTAAAATGTAATGGCGCCATCGGGCAGATCTTTGATGAGGTCGAGTTTATACTCATCCCCTTTATCAGTAAAATACTCAATAGCATCGGCTTTACTAACCGGTTTGCGAATGTACTCCTCTTTGGTTTTAGCTAACTCAATAATTTTATCTTCGATCTTTTTGAACTCATCTGACGAAAATTCACGATCACCAAAGTCTACATCATAATAAAACCCGGTTTCGATAGCCGGACCGATACCAAATTTGGTACCCGGATAAAGCGCCTCCAAAGCTTCGGCCAATAAGTGGGCCGATGAATGCCAGAAAGTTGATTTACCTGAAGCATCGTTCCAGGTTAATAATTTAACGTGCGAATCTTTTTCGATAGGGCGGCTGGCATCCCAAACCTCGCCATCAACTTCGGCTGCTAAAACGTTACGCGCTAATCCTTCAGAGATCGACAACGCGATCTGGGCGGAAGTGATCCCCTTGTCGTACTGACGAACGGAACCATCGGGAAGTGTAATACTAATCATCTACAACTATGATTTAAAGTTTATAAAATTACGTTTGCACAATCACCTACAAAGTGATTGTATATTTTGAGGTGCAAAAATAGGATTATTTTTAGGATTTCGGAATTGGGAATTTCGATTTCGGATTTGAACAAAGTGGTAAGTAAACACATATGCGCCACATAGCATCAAGATATCAACTATTATTTTTTTAGATTGAATTTTTGATTATTTTCAAATCGTTTAATCAACTTCATTTCCATAACCTTTATCACACCAAACAATGATCATCTACGGCATCAAAGCTACCCTTCGAAAAACCGATTTTATTGCAGATGCATGCCCGGCCTGCGGCGCAGGTAATGTAATGCAGATGAACGTATTTCAGCGGTACGCGCATGTTTACTGGATACCGTTTTTTCCAATCGGTAAAACCGGCGTTTCGCAATGTACCAATTGCAAACAGGTGTTAAAATTCAACCAGATGACACCTTCGCTCAAAATGAGCTATTACAATATTAAAAAGCATACCGCGATACCTGTATGGACATTTTCTGGTGTTTTTATTATCGCACTGATAGCAGTAGGCGTAACTATTTCCGGCAGGCAAACGGCAAAAAAGGTGAGCAGTATGATTACTTCGCTCAAAAAGGATGATATCCTTCAAATTAAATTAAAGGATAACGCATACACCCTGATTAAGGTTAACAGAGTTGTTGGCGACAGCATATATTGCCTTGCCAATAAGTATCAAACAAATCTGGAGTCGGATATTGATAATTTAAAGAGCAAGGAGTTTGAAACCGAAGAAGATGGCATAAGTACCGCCGATTTGAAACTAATGGATAAAAAAGAGCAGATATTGGATGTTGAAAGAAATTAGAACCTTTCGCAGAGATATTTTTCTTTAATAATGTTGATGTGATGTAGTTCATGACCTGCAATATGATACGCTAAGGCCCTCACAGTGGCATCATTTGCTGTGCCTGTGCCATGTCCCATTCTGTTAAATGCGTCTTCGGGCAGCCCATTAAACAGGGCTATGGTTGATCGCCTTACCGCATCGTATTCTTCAAAAATATTATCGAGTTCCCGGTTGTCCGCATCAGAGTATTCAGCATAAGCATCCTGGTCAAATCCAATAAGGCCATTTTTTTCGTTACGCGCAAACCTAAGTGCCCTGTAGGCATAAATGCGCTCATCGTCAATAATATGCACCAGCACCTGCTTTATACTCCATTTTCCTGGCGCGTACCTGTAGTACAAAACTTCATTTGGTAATGCATATATTAATTGTTTTATGCTATCGAAGCAATCTTGCAGGTGCTTTAACAGTAAGCCATCTGCCGGCACCAGCTTCATATACATGATAGCATATGGCGGATATTCGTTTGCCTGTGGAGGGTTTATTATTCTCATAATAAATTATCAGTTAGCTAAAAATCATCAAAACCAATCCAAAATTCAAACATTCCCCCAACCCAACGCCAAAACATCGGCCAGGTGAATAGTCTTTATAGGCAAGCTGTTTTTATCGATATACGTTTGCAGCTGCATTAAACAAGACGCATCGGTGGAGATGATATATTCTGCACCGGCGGCTAAAGCATTGTCTACTTTTTGCTGCGCCATAGCTGTAGAGATAGCTTCAAACTTAACGGCAAATGTACCGCCGAAGCCGCAACAGGTTTCGTTATCTTTTAGTTCGAGCAGCTCCAGGCCTAATACTTTGGAGAGGAGTTGCCTTGGTTCTGTCCTGATCTTACACTCGCGCAGGGCGGCGCAGCTATCGTGGTAAACGGCTTTGCCATCCAGCTCGGCACCGAAGTAATCAAACTGGAGGATGTTTACCAGGAAATCCGACAGCTCGTAAATATTACCCTGTATGGCCCGGCATTTATTGTGCAGGGCTGTATTGGTAAATAAATCGTTATAGTAATTTTTCACCATGCCCGTACACGACGCCGATGGCGTAACGATGACGCTATCTTCCGAAAAATCATTCAGGAATTTACTGCCCACTGCTTTGGCATCATCCCAAAAACCGGCGTTAAATGCCGGTTGCCCGCAGCAGGTTTGGTTTGGATTAAAGCTAACCTTACAGCCTGCCTTTTCCAGCACTTTTATGGTATTAAAAGCAGTATCAGGAAATAATTGATCTACAAAACATGGTACAAACAGCTCTATCTTCATCGGCACAAATTATTCGGCGCTAAATTCCGTATTATTTTTATTGTTTTTTTCGGCTTTCAGCAAAGAAAACAATAAAAACAATCCAACGATAAAAAATAATCCTAACACCAATACTGAATTGCGCGGACTGCCGGTTAATTCTTCAATAAAACCGAAGCTAAACACCCCGGCAACTATAGCCAGCTTTTCGGTAACATCATAAAAGCTGAAGAATGATGCCGTATCGGGAATATTTTCCGGAAGGTATTTTGAATAGGTAGACCTTGACATAGATTGTATGCCCCCCATTACCAGCCCCACAACAACGGCAACCAAATAAAACTGGGTATCGGTAGTTGTAAAATATGCGGCTACACATACACCTATCCAGATAATTACTGTACCGATAAGTACCCGCACGTTACCAAAAATGCCCGACAGCCTCGACATTAAAGTAGCGCCGCCTATGGCCACCAGTTGTATAATCAGGATGATTGAAATGAGTGCTGCCGTACCCATATGCAGCACTTTTGCAGCAAAACCCGTTGCCACAAGCATAACAGTTTGTAACCCCATGGAGTAAAAGAAAAACGCGGGCAAAAATCTTTTTAGCAGTGGCATGCCTTTCACTTTTTTCCACACGTTGCCTAATTCAATAAAACCTCCTTTGATAATATTGTGCTCATGGCTCACCGCATTCGGGCTACCTTTGGGCAATACAGAAAAAGGAATCAGAGCGAAACCTATCCACCACAAACCTACCAGCAGAAATGATAACCTTGCCGGGAAGCTTTTATCTAATATTCCAAACCATTCTGGTTTTAATACAAAAAGAAAACAGATTAGCTGCAATAACACGCTGCCAATGTAACCATAGGTAAAACCTTTGGCACTCACGTTATCCTGCATATCAATGGTAGCTATCTCCGGCAAATAAGAATTGTAGAACACAAAACCACCGCTGTAACCAATGGCCGCCAGTGCAAAGGCGATAATGCCCATCTCCAAAGTATCTTTTGTAAAAAAAAACAAACTACAGCAGGATAACGCGCCGATACAGGTAAAAAACTGCATAAATATTTTCTTGTTGCCCTTGTAATCGGCAATAGAGGATAATATGGGCAGCAGCAAAACCATCACCATATAGGCAGCAGCAAGGGCATAATCTGACAATGCGGTATTCACAAAGCTTTTACCGAAGAACATTACCCTATCGCCATTTTTAGCGTTAGCTGTGATGGCCACATAATATGCCGGAAAAATTGTTGAGGTGATGACCAGGTTATAGGCCGAGTTGGCCCAATCAAAAAATGCCCAGGCCCGGATGGTTTTCTTGTTATTTTTGGTTTCCATTGATAAGATAAAAGTAGCGAAAAAGAATTGAGATACAAGCCCACGCTAACTGCGACGCCTTCATTTAACTCCTTAAATAACAATGCGCCCCAGCAGAGCAGACTTTACAGCGTAAACGCTTCTAAATATTGAGCGGCAATGACGTGTTATTTAATAATAGCTAATGGAATAAGCTTATGATGCCAAAAAGGCGTAAGCATCAAACAATGCCTAGTGTTTGTTGCCCGGACACGGCAACCATTAGATGCGCTTAAATTTGCGCAAAGCACCATTTTAATGTTAACCATGAATAAAATTAAATTATTGATTATCAAATATTTATAAATAAAATACGTAAAATGTGTTAAGTTATGTTAACCCAATTTCCACGCGTATGCCCTGTTAGAATTAAAACTGGCTAAAAAACAAAGCCCTTTGCCAAAGTAGCAAAAGGCTTTATTTTTTAAGCCCTTCCTTCTGGGGAGGGTTTGGGTGGGGCTTATTTCACCGTTGGTTTCCACTTTTCCTGTAGTTCCTTGATAAAGTATCCGCCTACAACGCTGCGCGCCTGGAAACCTACCTGTTTGCCATCGGTGGTTTCGTGCCAATCGCTTAGGGGTACGCGGGTTGGGGTTTCCATGGCGTATTTGTAAACCGGGGCAACAAGGGTCTTAAAATCATCGTTGCTTTTGGCCAGGGTGGCTGTCCATATAATCCAGTCGCTTTTGGTATAAGTTTTACGACTATCCAATGGTAAGCCAAATTCGTTTTGTTTGCTGAGATAAAATTTAACCTCGCGGTCGTAAACCGATTGCGGGAACAGGTTTAAGCCAAGAATTTTATCCCATACAATATTATATTTCTGGCTCCAGGTTTCTGGCTTTTCAAACACAAGCGAGTAATGATCACCGGCATCGGCAAGTTTCATCCATTTGGCAACCATTTCTTTGGCTATAGCCCTGTACTTAGTGCCTGTAGCTTTATCGCCCATTAAATCGGCAAGGTGAGCATAACAGCCTACTCCTACTATTGCTTTGGCAGATAAGTTTGCATTGCGCGCCAGGTGACCGGCAAAATCATCGGTACACAACTGGTTGGCCGGGTCGCCGCCTTCACGAACCAGGTAGTTAGTCCATGCGGTTAAAGTTTTCCAATGCTTTTTGGCATAAGCAGGGTTATTACCATTTGCTTTAACAATGGCCGCTGTAAGCGCCAGCATATTGCCCGACTCTTCAACCGGCATACCTTCGCCATAAGTTTGGCCGTTTGCCAGCGGGTAGGTACCTAAATCATGCGCCGCAAAATCATGCGGAAATTTACCGGTTTCGCTGAAATAGAAAATACCATTCAGCATACCTTCCATCAGTTTTGGATTGTAAATAAGGAATAATGGCGCCGAAGGATAAGTTACGTCAACAGTGTTAATAGATCCATTACTAAAATTCTCTTTCGATAAAAATAAGAGTTCGCCCTGCGAACTTTTTACCAATATATGAGCGCTTATTGCCTGGCGATAAGCCAACACGCAAAGTTTAGCATATTTATCACCACCTGCTTTTAGAGCATCGTGATACATCAGTGCGTTAAAAGCCGCGCAGTTTTTAGTAATCACGGGGTAATCGGCTGCTGCTTTAGCCAGCAGCTGGTCAATAGTTTTAATTTGCGCGTTTTGCCAGTATGGTTTTAAGTTTACATGAAAATACTGAACGGGCGTAATATCATCGTAGCCTAATTCAACAAAATGTTCAACCGTTGTTTTACCTACTTTACCAAATGGCACTACCGTATTCAGTACCACATCTGTACCTTCTTTTACAGTTGATTTACTGTCGTTTTTAAAAAACGAAGTCACCGCTTCATCACCTGTGCTGATATACTGGGTGGCAGCGGCCGATTTTGGCACCGCAACATACATATATCCCCAATCTATCCGTAAATCGTCACCGCGTTTTTGTAAAATAGGCTGCTCAATAGTTCCTGCTTTTAATACCGACAAAGTGCTTGTTTCATACTTTTGGGTTGTAACAGGCTGTGATGGTTTGTTACGGGCAATATCCGCAGATGCGCCCAAATAAACCTGTACGTTGTGTGCCTGCCCATTGTTTGACTTTACCCTGTAAGTAATGTACGATATTGGCCTTGCCATCAAATCAAGGTTATTCATTAACAAAGGTGATGTAAACGTTACCTGCAAATCAATTTTGCCGCACTTAAATGCATACATGGTTTGGGTAGCCGTAACCTCAACGTGGGTTTGTTTAGCTACCTGGATATCGGCATGTTGGGTAGCTTTTAGTTCATCGGCAAAGCCAGCATCAAGGGCAGCACCGCCTCCGGTATTGGTACAATGCAAAGCCAATACGTTTTCGCCTTCCTTCAGTTTACCGGCTACATCATCCTTAAGCGGCATCATTTGCAGATCGCCGTTGGCGCCGCTGCTTACGTTTATTTTCTCGCCATTAAGATATACTTCGGTTTCATCATCGTGGTGAAGTTTCAGGAACAGTTTATTAATGTCTGCTTTATGGAAGGTAAACACGCGGCGCACCCAAATGTCGCGGCTTGTCCACACTGTTTTGCCTTGCTTGGGGTCGTCGCTAAAAGGCGCAGTACCCGTTTTCCATGCTGTATCGTCAAATTTTCCGTCGGCCCAGTTATCTGATGGCTTTGTTTCGGTATACTTTACTTCGTAAGGTTTTTCATCGCCGCCGGGTACCAGGGTTTTGTAGTGTACCGGTTCCTTACCCATAAAACGGTAAACCTCGCCATCCACCTTTATCAGGCCCAAAAGTGACTGATCCTTTCCTGTCCAGTGGTGAGTTGTTGATTCATTTAAATCATCGGTAGACGACCAGATACTGAAATAAGGATTGTGCGTAATAAGCGGATAAGCCGGCGCCTTAACATCCTGCGCCCGGGCAAACAGCCCCAAAATTGAAATACAAACGGTTAATGGAAACCTCTTCATGTGTTTTAGTAGTGTTATTATATAGATTGATAAGTACCAACGGTAAATATTTGGTTTTCTTTTTCAATTAATAAACGCTTTTACCAGAAAGCGTCAAATAGACGATTAATTGATACGAATTGTAGAAAGCGGATGTGCAGATATGCAGATTTTAGATGTGCAGATGAAAAATTATTTGAGGATGTGAAAATTTGAAGATTTGAAAATGAACTAAGTCTTAGTGCTCCTTTACTTCATTATTCGAAATTCAGACAAAATTCTGTCAATCTTTAATTCGATAAATTCAGTTTTTTTAATTACGGCATTGGCAGAAATCAAACCGTCATCTCATTTAATATCATCCCATCATCTGAAATTTAAAATCTGCACATCTAAAATCTGCATATCTGCACATCTGAAACACCTACTTAAACAAATCGAAACTATAACTTGCGGTGCTCCAGAAATCGTCTAAGGCGATGATCCTGGGTTTGAAAAAGGAGATTAGTGCGGGCCAGTCGTTTTGGTTAAATACGCTTACGTTGGGCAGGGTTTTGATGATACGGCTTACTGTTTTATCGTTATCATCGATAGTGTGCAGCAGCCAGTCCCATTCCTCGCCTATGCTGGCGTCAAATACTAATTTAAGTTCTTTAAACTGATCAAAAACGAGTTCTTGCATGCCCAAATCGGGATGCGAAATTTCGATACCAACAAATGCCGACCTTTTATCAGCCTGCATTTTAAAATGCAGGTGTTTGATGCCCGTTTTATAATTAACCCAGTTAATGCGTAAGCCATCGGCCGATGGCTGCGGCGCAATATATTGGCCAAAAGCTGTCCAGAATGCCTGTTTAATTTGTGATGCCTGATCGCGCGAGTACAATAGTTGTTATATTTATTACGCGGCGAATTTATAGATTATTTTGTGCTTTGTATAAACGCTACCACCTGCGCCTGTTCATTTGCCGAAAGGGGCCCGCCGGTATAGTCCCACTTTAATTTGTTGTTATCGTAGGTCAGGCGTCCTAAAAAAGCCGGGTTAAGTACATCTTCTACCAGCGGTAGGCTATCCCCTATTTCGGGCGCTATTTCCTGCAGTTCCAATAAGTGGGCTACACCATGGCTGTCGCCTTTATATAATGCGTAAACGCCCGTAAAATCAAGGCTGTTGTTTGACGACTGGGTTTGTACCGGCTCAATGATGATACTTATAGGGCTTCCGTTGTCTTTATTGATTTGATAGCTTACTGTACGTGGCATAGTTTAGTTTTTGTTTATTAGTTGTATTACAAGTTAGCGCGAAAATTGTTCGGACGGATGAGACATCAAAAGAAACTAAATCAAATACCTGCCGCCATTTCAATTGATGACATTAATTTAAATTTAATGTCAAAGTAATGAGGCAGATAAACAAAAAACAAAAATTATGTTTTATAATTTACCTTAAAACACTATCTTTGCGACCTGTTAAAAATCCTAATGCGGAAGTGGCGTAATTGGTAGCCGCACCAGACTTAGGATCTGGCGCCGCGAGGCGTGGGGGTTCGAGTCCCTTCTTCCGCACTTAAAAGTAAAAGCCTTCAAAATCGTTGATTTTGAAGGCTTTTTTTGGTTCGATAGATTGGTTATTTAAAGTGCTTTCGGTTTTAAATAATTGTATTTTAAAGACTTATGGGTTCGAGTTCAGGCAGCCCAATTATAAAAGTTCAAAAGTCTTTTTTATAAATCGTAATTCCACTGCCACACTGACTTAAAAAATACATTGGGATTTTATGGTCTTTAGAACAAAGTTCTTCGGCCTTTAAAACAAAGTAGCCAATTGCTCCATTTATTAATTTTGCTTTCATAAAATTCAATTATTATGGAACAAAATAATTATAATGGGGCTTTGCAAAAACCGGTAGGTTCAGGCTTCAACGCAGCATCCACAACATCTGATGTTATAAAAGGTGTGGATCTTAATGGAAAAATTGCTATTGTGACAGGCGGCGACGGAGGTCTTGGCCTTGAAATCACCAAAACGTTTTCTCAGGCAGGTGCGACAGTAATTGTACCTGCCAAGAATACTGAAAAAGCAAAATCAAACCTTCAAGAAGTTGCCAATGTAGAAGTGGAGCCAATGAACCTAACGGAATCTGCTTCTATTACTTCTTTTGCTGAAAAATTCCTGGCATCAGGTAGGCCATTGCATATGTTAATAAATAATGCGGGCATCATGTGGACACCTTTACAACGTGACGCCCGTGGTTATGAGGCACAATTTTCTACAAACCACTTAGGGCATTTTCAACTGACAGCAGAACTTTGGGAAGCCCTTAAGAAGGCAGAAGGAGCAAGGGTGGTGACAGTTTCCTCCTCGGCACACCATTATTCTCCTGTACTTTTTGACGACGTTAATTATCAGACGAGAGAATACAACAAATTTGAGGCGTACGGCCAGTCTAAAACAGCTAACGTGCTATTTACTGTTGAACTAGATAAAAAAGCTCGTGAGTTTGGTGTTCGCGCTTACACACTGCATCCCGGTCTAATATTGGATACCAATTTGGGCAGGCACCTGACCTTTGAAGATTTTGTTACTTTGGGTGTCGTAAATGCTGACGGCACACCCAATGAAGAAGCCCAGGCAGCAATGCAAAAAATGTCTAAGACTAAAGAGCAGGGCGCTGCCACAACAGTATGGGCCGCAACAAGTCCGCAATTGCAAAATATAGGCGGTGTTTATCTGCAAGATGTCGAAGTTGTCGGTTACAATCCCGATGCCTACGACAATAGTGCAGGCAAGAGCACCCCTGGCGGGACGTTCGGTGTGGCACCGTTTGCCCTGGAACCCGATGCGGCACAAAAGCTTTGGGTTTTGAGTGAGGAACTCACGAATACAAAATTCAATTTTTAATAGACAAAAAAGTAAGACCTGTACTGTTGGGCCTTATTTTTTACTTTTGTAGTATGGCGGTACGGCGAATAAATAATTACGCAGAGATTGTATTTACCTGTAGCGAAGCGGTTCATCAAAATAGTGAACTCGTTGCTGAGGAGCATTCTGTAGTCCGGGTTTTATCAGGTCAATTGAAAGTAATCGAATCTAATAAAGCTTACTTCTTTGAAGCAGGAGAAACATTCTTGTTCCCTAAGAACCGGTTGGCCCGGCTCGTTAAAACGGGAAAAGACGGTTTGCCCTACAGGGCGATTATTGTAAAGTTGACCCAAGATGTACTGAAAGCATTTTACGAGCATAAAAAAATTGATGCTGTTACAGTGTTTAAAAGTGATGCCATAATTCCTTTATCCAAAGGACCTTTACTGGATAGTTTTTTCGCGTCTATGCTTCCCTACTTCGACTTAGAGTATAAATTGCCGCGCGAACTTTCGGAGTTGAAAATACAGGAGGCAATAGCCATATTGAGAGCCATAAAAAGCAATATGGATCACATTTTATCCGATTTTTCTGAGCCGCATAAAATTAACCTTGTTGAGTTTATGGAGCGTAACTATATGTTTAACATGCCAATCGAAAAATTTAGTTATCTAACAGGGCGAAGTTTGACAACCTTTAAGCGTGATTTTAAGAAAGTGTATGGTACAACGCCTCAGAAATGGCTCACACAAAAAAGGCTTGAACTTGCCCGATACCAATTGGCTGAAAAGAACCGCAAACCTTCTGAAATTTATTTAGAATCGGGTTTTGAAAACCTCTCACACTTTTCATATGCGTTTAAAAAACAATTTGGTTTTACACCAAGTAAATTGTCAAAAGCTAAATAAACTCGAGAAACTTTCCTTAGGATACTTTGTGTCTATTAAAAGCTCTTAAATGGCAAATAATTCATACAAGATAGCTAAATCTCTTAAGAAATGGTTCGAATTTTGTACCGTCAGGTGCACAGCAATTAAAAACCCGGTCAAATTGATCGGTTTTTTTGTTTAAACCAATTTGAAAAGCTATTAGCTGATCTGATTTCGTTAGCGTTGGTCATCGGGGGATTAAGCAAAATTCTTTTTTTGCTACGGAAAATCGCTTATTTTCCTGTTTACCTATTAACCTTTAAAAACCACCCGCTCGCCATTTACCGTTGCAAAACCCTTATTCACGACAATATTAATACCGCTTAGCATAGCGCTTTCTACATTGGCGCCTATCCTGGCAAAACCAAACAGCTTCGCCCCTTCCCTTATCAGGTCGGCCCGGGCCAGGCTCACCTGGTTATGGAGAATTTCGCGGATAGCGTTTGCTACCTCCTCAGGCGGCAGGTCATCAGCATCCCGTTTATCGTCATCAGTTTTGGCAACGCGGTAGATGCTATATTTTTCAGGACTCTGGTCTGCTTTCCAGAAATAAACATTGCCCCCTGCGGTTTTGGTTTGCGTAAGGTTCATCTGGTCAAATACCCCATCAAGGTGATTAACAAACCGCGCCGTTACCCGGCTAATTCCCCACGCTGCCAGAACCCGCCTGATGAGCAGATCCTTACTTATCGGCGATTCGGTTTGCAGCACATTAAAAACCTGCGTTTTCAGCTTGCCGCGGTTATGCTGCATAATAAAATCATCGGCCGTTAGCGTATGAACAGCATCTAAGTGGCTAACCTGGTATGCCTCGGCAACTTTTGAAACAGCCGGAGCCGCAGGCCGGGCTTGTGTTTCGGGAACAGCCTGGTTAAATGATGGTTTGTTATTTAAGTCTTCGGGCCGGGTTGGTACCGGTTTAGCTTTTTCCGTTACAGCCGGTTTCGCTGCTTTCTTTTTACTTTCTTCTGCCTTAGTAACGGCATCCATTATGCCGCTGATAACCTTGTCTGGCTTCTCCCACCATTCTGTCGACCAGATCTTGTGCACATTCCATCCCAGCGACTTTAACACATCAACCTGCACTATCTCCCTGTCGCGCGAGGTGGTTGCCGCATGATAGTTTTTGCCATCGGTTAAAACGCCCAAAATATATGCCGATGGATTTTCCTTATCCACAATCCCAAGGTCAATCCTGAAATCAGAACATCCTATCTGGCTGTGTACTTCATAACCATGTTTACGAACCGATTCGGCTATGCTCAGCTCAAACCCGCCATCTTCTTTTTGTTTAACCGATGCGCGGGGCGGCAAAGCGCTTTTTCCCTTTTCGGCGTAGGCTAAAAATGCTTTTAGCCCTGCAACTCCTTCAGATGGTGTACGGTTAAGGTCTATGTGATCTGACCTTAAAGTCGAAAATACTTTCATCTCGTACCTTGCCCTTGATACGGCTACATTCAGCCTCCTCCAGCCACCATCGCGGTTTACCGGGCCAAAATTAAGGCTTACCCTACCCTTTTCATCAGGCCCGTAGCCAATAGAAAACAGGATCACATCGCGTTCGTCACCCTGAACGTTCTCCAGGTTTTTAATAAACAGGGGTTCGCCGGTTTCCAGGGCAATTTTTTCCAGGTCGGGCCTAAGTACAAAAACTTCTGTCAGCATATCATCAATCAGCAGTTGCTGCACCGAACTAAAGGTTACAATGCCAATACTCCTTTTGGCCAGCAACGGATCAGACAATCGCTTAATCACCTCATCAACAATTGCTTTGGCTTCGTATTTATTTTGCCTGCTTTTACCTTTATCGTAGTGCCCTTCAACAGGCACAAAACTTACTTTGCTGGTAATATCATCTGTCGACGGAAAGGTAAGTAGCTTGTTATCATAATACTTGGCGTTGCTAAACGCAATTAAGCTTTCGTGCTTGCTCCTGTAGTGCCACAACAGGTGTTGTGATGGCATGGATAGCGCGAGGCAATCGTCCAGGATGCTCTCCAGGTCTTCCTTCTCCACATTGTCCTCATCAAAGTTATTGGTGGCAAAAAAGCTGGTCGGCGGCATTTGTTTAGGGTCGCCTACTACTATTACGTTTGTACCACGGGCAATGGCGCCAACTGCTTCGCAGGTGGGCAACTGTGATGCTTCATCAAATATCACCAGGTCAAACTTAGGGTTGCCGGCATCAAAATACTGGGCTACCGATATCGGGCTCATCAGCATACAAGGAGCCAGCCGGTGCAATAAATTAGGAATGCCATCAAATATTTTGCGGATAGACATAGCCCGCCCGTTATTCCTAATTACCCGCTGCAACATGCCAATTTCTGAGCTTTGCGAAGCCTCCTGCGTAAATGAAGGGATGTTTGCTGCCAGCCTTGCGTATAACTCCTGCCGGGTGAGCATTTCAAACTTGCTGCTCACCTCACGAAACTTCCTTATTTTTTCGCCAAACAAACCACTGTTAAAACTGGCCAGTTCCGGGTGCATACTCAATATATATTCGGCGGCCGAGCGGTAAAACCCTTTCTGAAACTGCCTCACCAGGTCGGCATTTGTCATATTACCTTTTTCGTAAGCGGTAAGCAAGGGGTCTAATCCCGCGGCCAGGGCTTTGTCCCGTGTCGATGTCCAGTTGTACCAATCTTTCAATTCGTCAAGGTGTTGCACCCACTTAACGGCCTCATCAATCAGGTCGGCAGTGTAATCACCGGTAACAACAGGCAACGTGGCAAAGTTTATGCCCAACAGTTGTTGAATTTGCCCTTCGGTAGTAGTCACTTGCTGTGCCGTAGCCAGTAAACTGCCTAGCGTGCCGGAGTTTTGGATAATAAACGCCCTGCTGCCTTCGGTAAACTCACGCGATAATGCCGCACGCCACTCCCTCAACTGGGTGGCACCTACAAGCGTTCCTGCGGCGCGGTTAATACTGATAACGACATCACTTATACGGAGTAACGCGTCCCAGTCGGGATCGCCATTTTTCCATAAAAAACCGAGCAGGCCGGGTAAAAAAGCAGCTTTGTCAATCACATCCTGTTCTGCCCGGAAGGCTATCACCTGCTGCAAGTCCTGAGCTATAACCGATTTATCAATTTGCCCTGTGGCCGAAAGCGCACGCATGTTTTTTACAATTGCCCGCTGGCCCAGCCACCGTGGTAAAAACCATTTACCATTAGCAATATTCCATTCAGATAAAATTCTTTGGGCTGGTATAGCTAAAACCTCCTTTTGGTATCGGCCAAGCAAGGCCGAACGTAGTTTATCGCGCTGTTGCCCGTGGGCCGCAATCCCTACCACCTGGGCAAAAGTTTGCTCCAGGAAATCGGCCTGCAGCAATGATGCCGGGATATCGGACAATTCAAGCAGTAAGCTTACCAGGGTATGTAATGACTGTTGTTGCTCCTTGCTTTTAACCAACCCGTTTATTTTCAGCAACCTGCTTACACCAATAAGCTGGCTTTGGTATTGACTCAGGAGGTCAAGCAGGTGCTCTATCAATTGACCGGCGTCTTGCTTTACCTGGTTATTATATTGCTGCAAACGCATGTATTGCAGGGCATGGTTGGCAGGCTGGCCTATTAGTGCACCGGCTACCTGTAATTCTTCGGCCACATCGTGCCATGTAATTAACTTTGCAGGACTTAGCTGTGCTATTGCGCCTGCTGCAAAATATACCTTGTCCTCCCCCTTTTCAAAACGGCTGTAGCTGCTAAACAAATCAAACAACGAATAACCGAACGGATATTTTTTGTGCAGCACTTCAACATAAGTATTCAACTCATTTCGCAGGGCAAACAGGCGGTCGGCCTCGTCGCGGTGGCTTTCGGGGGCGGCTTTGCGGGCTACCTCGGTAGCTGCTTTCAGTTGCTCCAACACCGCTGTTTTTTTTGATTTGTTGGAATGTAGTTCGAGGCAAAAATCGCCTATGCCTATTGATTCCAGCCTGTCTTCCACCACCTCGAGCGCGGCTTTTTTGGCCGCCACAAAAAGCACCCGTTTCCCGGCGTATAAGGCATTGGCTATAATATTGGTAATGGTTTGCGATTTGCCGGTACCCGGAGGCCCGTGCAGCACAAAGCTTTTATCCTGCCCCGAACTTACAATAGCCTGCAATTGCGATGAATCGGTACTGATGGGGAGTGCGATATTTGCCGGGTGCAGCTGGCTATCCTGTATCAGCGATACATCGGCATTTTCCTGCGCCTGCCACTCCAGCTTGCCCGATACCAGGCTGGCTACCACCTTATTGCGATAAAGGTGTTCGGCATTGTTATGAATATCGTTCCAGAGGATAAACTTACTGAACGAAAAGGTTCCCAGCACCGCCTGTTCCTCTACGTCCCATCTTGATTTGGCCATAATGGCCTGCCGTACAATGTTAAATATCAGCTTTACATCTACCCCACTTTCATCCTTAGGTAATGTATCCAGGCCGCCTATAGTGACGCCAAAATCCTGCCGTATCATTTCCAGTAAGGTAATGTTCACCATGGTTTCTTCGTCGCGGCTGCGAATTACATAGCCTTTTTGAGCCGATTTACGGATGATCTCGACAGGTATCAGCAAAACAGGAGCATACCTTGGGCGCTCGCTGGCATCAGTTTCGTACCATCTTAACAAGCCCAGGCCGATATAAAGGGTGTTAGCTCCATTCTCCTCGATGGATAACCGCGAGGCACGGAACAAACTGGTAAGCCCATTGGTTAGTTCCGGCTCGGGCAAAAAGCTACGGATACGTTTTTGACCCAGTTCGTGCTGTATCAGCTCGGCAATCGGGTCAGACTGATGCAACGCCTGGTACATGCCGGCATCGCGCAGCGAGTTATCCCAATCGGCCGGCCTTGGCAACACCTGGAATTCCTGCCCATCGGCCAGGGCATCCTCCAGTTTACCTACGTTCACGGTCATAAACTGTACTACGCTTTTGGTTATCCGGATGTTGAGGAGGCTGTTACGCAACGTAAGATCGAGTAATTTACGTTCCCAAAGGCGTTGCTTGGAAATCTCGATATGATCTACGTTTCTTAGTTTTTGCCCGGCGTAAATCTCTTCGGGCAGGGCATTGGCCCGCTCCTGCCGGCTTTCTTCAATAATCTCCCAGCCTGCTGCGGTTTGTACCCGCAAGGGCAGTGGCCGTATACCGCTAAAACGGGCTCGCTTAATATCTATAAACAATATAAATTCACTGGCATTCAGCATTTTTTGCCCGGCCGATGCCGCAGCCGAATCAAATGAGGTATTGTTGCCTGCATTCATGCAGGTAGCTTCTACAATGGCTATCTCGCTTATACCATCCGCCGTACGTTTGGTAATAAGCGATGGATCGTCATTCACGGCATCGGCAAATGATTCGTCAACCAGCCAGCCGCCGGCAAAGGCATGCCCTTTCACTATAATAATAATCGGGTGGATACCCACGGCCTCCATACAGGCGGCGTATAACAACGATAGGTCGAGGCAATTGGCAAGCCTGTTGACAAATATGGCATCGCACAAGCGGATGCGCTGTCCGCTTTCTTCAAAGCTGGCTGGTACGGTACAATATATCAGTTGCTGCTCGGCAATGGCCTCGTAAATGGCGGCCATTTGCTTACGAACCCTATCGGGGCTGCGGCTTTGGTAATCATCAAATGATGGGTTATCCGTCCAGCTTTGTAAAATGGCGGATGCGCGGCGAAGGATCTTTGGAATTTCCGGGTGATTGGGTGTTACAAAAGCCGCCAGCATCTCGGGCAGCAAGCTCAGTCCGTTCCATTGATCGTAAGCAAGCAGTTCGATCGGGCGATTTTCCGACAATAGCAGTTCATCACCATTACGGATAATAATATTTATAGTGCCTGATACTTTCTCGGTTAATTCAGCCAGGTATTGGGCTGATAAATTAAGCTGTATAGCACCTGTTTCAAAGGCATCCCCTTGTTTTACATACCCGTAAATCCTTTTCCATAAAGGGGCAAAAGCTGGTTCAACGGTAATTTCAACTTCCAGGGCATTCCACTCAACCCTGGTGGTGTTGTTAATTACCAGCGACCGGATTACCGGCACATGGTTTTGTTGAAGTGCGAAATTGATTACAGGAGTATATGTAAGGTTGATATCTGTTGCTGTTAAAATACGCGTGCTCATATTAGTTGAAAAGATAGATATTTATTTTTATCTGTTCCATATTAAACGCTGCGAATGTGTTTTTTTAATATACCCAGCTAAAATATGGGCATGGGGGACTGGTGGGAACACATGAGTCTCGTATAAAAAAGACGTTGTGATTTCGATAGTATAGTGTATTCACAGCATTACTTAATCACCTTCGATTCGTTACTCATATGACACATTCAATATTTACACAAACATTGGCTTTCAACGCTGGTTAAGACTCACCCGGCTACGCTGCGCTGGCCACTCTCTCTTCGGCTTCGCCGGAAAGAGGGGCTTGGAAATTTATTACTTATTTTTTATAACGTATTTATATTCAACGTTCAAGCCCCTCTTTCCACCGCAGGTGATTGTTGCACAACTAAGCGCATACGTCGCAAAATTTCAAATCTTGTCGATCAACCTTCTGAGATTTTAATATTCAGCTATTGCCAAAAGCAAGTTAGTCGATATTCAAATCTCAGGGCGTCAAACCGCCATAAAACATGCGCTTTTTTTTGCAACCTTAGTTGTGCAACACTCACCGCAGGTGAAGAGAGGGTGGCGGGCGCAGCCTCGCCGGGTGAGTCTTCGCCGCCATGCGATATACGTTATTCCCCATTCAGAATTTCCACCGGGCATTTAGCTCCACCTTAAATTTTACATTTCTTAAAAAGCAACCATTTACCCTTTTTTAGAGTAATGACTAATAAAATCAACTACATCTTAAATTAAAACTTATGAAAAATTACAAGTTACTTCATGCAATGATTGCAGTGTTTGTAAGCATTGTGCTGTTGGACTCCTCATGCAGCAAAAGTTCAAATCGCATTATACCAACGCCGCAGCTTACCGGAGTTGTGCTAACCGATAACGCCACCTTCGGGAAAGTACTTACAGATAACAACGGATTCTCGCTTTATTTTTTCTCTAAAGATGTAAGCGGCGCTTCGGTTTGTGTAGACGGCTGCGCTACAACCTGGCCGGTATTTTACAAAGCAGGACTCACTATTGGCGCCGGCTTAACATCATCAGATTTTGGTGTGATTGACAGGCCCGACGGCAGTAAACAAAGTACCTATAAAGGCTGGCCATTATATTATTACAGCAAAGACCTTAAAGCCGGTGATACCAATGGTGATAAGGTTGCCAACCTTTGGGTCATAGCCAAGGCCGACTACACCATTATGTTTGGCAACGCCCAGCTTATCGGGCTGGATAAAGCCCAGTACAACGACCAAGGCATTGCAGGCACCGGAGCATCGCAATTTATTACTGATGACCGGGGGCTTACATTATACATGTTTAGTAAAGATGCATCAAGCAAAAACAACTTTACAAAAGCCGATTTCAGCAATAACGCCGCGTGGCCTATTTTTGAGGTTACCGGGGTGGCCAGTATCCCGTCAATTTTTGATAAAACCCAGTTTACCACTATTAACGTATTCGGAAAAACGCAGCTTGTTTATAAAGGGCATCCGCTATACTATTTTGGACAGGATGCCGCAACCCGAGGCAATACCAACGGCGTAAGCTTCCCGGTAGCTGGTAGTGCTATCTGGAAGGTGACTAACAGTACAACCGTAGCTTTATAAATCTTCAAAAAACATATTAACCGGGCGGGTGACATTTATCACTCGCCCGGTTTTATATTTCCTGGGTTAATTACAATTTCAGTTCGCCCCAACCCTGCCGGTAAGTACGGCGGATGTATTGGTTGGCGGGTTCAAAGTTGGTTACGCGCATGTTTTCGCCGTCCCAATTTAAGCCGGTGTACCTGCCGCTAAATTTGTAGCCTTCCATATTGCCATAAACCGGGTCGTTGCGTTTTATTTTCTCGCGCAGGTTAAAGGTGCGCAGCAACAGGTTGCCCATCAGCACTGTTTCCGTCAATGGCCCTGCATATCCCACAAATGGCGAATCAACTTCCATTTTGCCGTAGCCGGCTATACTGGCATCAACCCATTGCCACCAATGGCCATCCATCCCACCAGCAACGCGCGGGTACTTTTCGGGTACGTTTATATCCTTGTTTAAGGTAAGCGGCAGCAGTCGGGGGTGACTGCCTCCCCAACCACAGGAAACTTTTCCTTTGGTGCCTATAAATAATGTACAGCCTTCAAAATCATTTTCGCCGGGAAAATCTCCCAACGCTTCATTCATGTTTAAAGCAGGGTCAAGCTCGTTAAGGCGTTCGGGCGTTATGCCGCCATCCATCCAATGCAGATCGAGGTTTTTACCGTTTTGCTGTTTAAATTTAAACTTGATAGCACTGGATACCGGCCCGCTTTCGGGGTAAATGCCTTCTTTAAAAATGCCGCTGTAAACGGTGCTGGCGCTGCCCGAAACTTCGGTTGGGTAACCCAGGCCAAGCAGTTTAAACGGCGGCCCCATAATGTGGCAGCCCATATCGCCCAACGCGCCGGTGCCAAACTCCCACCAGCCGCGCCAGTTAAAGGGCACCAGGTTATCAATATAGCTGGTTTGCCTTGCAGTACCCAGCCACAAATCCCATTTGAGTTCTTTAGGAATTGGCGGGCTTGTTTTCGGCCAGGAAATCCCTTGCGGCCAAACCGGCCTGTCGGTCCAGCAATATACTTTCTCAATGTCGCCTATCAGGCCGGCTTCAAACCATTCGCGCATGGTGCGCATACCATCGCAGGATGCACCCTGGTCGCCCATTTGAGTTACCACCCGGTATTTTTCGGATGCCTGGGTTAGTATGCGGGCTTCGTAAATATCATGGGTTAATGGCTTTTGCAGGTACAAATGTTTTTTGAGCTGCATAGCGCTCAGCCCAACCAAGGCGTGGTTATGATCGGGTATGGCAACGGTTACGGCATCAAAGTTTTTATGCTGTTTATCAAACAGCTCGCGCCAGTCATGATAATAAGGCGCTTTGGGGAACTCTTTGCGGCGTGGCGCGGCCTGCCTGTCGTCAACATCGCATAAAAAGGCTATAACAGCATTCTTTTTAGGGGCGGTAGCAAAGTGCTTAATATCGTTCTCGGCCTCGCCGCCGCAGCCTATCGCGGCAATGTATAGCTTATCGCTTGGTGCTGTGTAACCTTTACCACCCAGCACAAAGCGCGGCACAATGTAAAACCCGGCTGTAGCTATAGCGGTTTTTTTTATAAAATCGGCCCGGCTTATGCCATTGTTACTTTTGTTACTTTTTGTTTCATCCAATTGCTCCATGGTTATTATTTATGCAATGGTTTAACAGCTACTTCCTTAAAAAAAACCACATCGTCATCGCCATGGTTTTGCAAGCCTATGTAGCCCTCGTTAGGACGCGTGCCGCGGAACGGTTCGAAATCAAATTTACGGGCCGGTGTTGGGTCGCCCTCCTTATAGTCGGTTACTTTTTGACCGTTAACAACAACTATAGTTCGCGGGCCATCCAGTGTAATTTCCATGGTATTCCATTGCGGACCGGGCTTGCCGGGTTTGGCCAATGGCTTGGTAAGCGAATACAGGGTGCCGGTAATATGGTAGTCGTCCTCTTTGGAGGTTTCGGGATGGTTATCTATCTGCACTTCATAACCATAAAATACGGGCATCCATTCCTCGCGGGGCTCCAGCGGTATGCGGATGAATACACCGGCATTGCTGTTAAACTTTTGCATTTTATAAACTACCCGGATAGTGCAGTTGCTGAATTTTTCTTTCGTCCAGTACAATAAGCCCATGCCGCCGTGGCTGCCGGTTAAGCCATCCTTTACATAGCGGCTGCCCTTGCCAACCTGTTTCCAGCCGTTAAGGTCTTTACCGTTAAAAAGCTGTCGCCAGCCATCTTTATTTTGCGCTTTGGCATCTATTGAAAATAAAATAATAAGTGGTAAACAGGCCAGCAGGCCTTGTTGAAAATGCTTTTTGATCATGGCAGACAGGAATTAAATAGCTTGTAACTGGTTATACTAAGGTAGAGATATTTATTTGAAAGATGCAAGGAAACCTTTAGACTGACACAGGGCAAACGCATCTAACTGGGTTAACATAACTTAACATATTTTAGATATATTTTTATATAAATATTTGACAGTCAATGTTTTGTATTTTTACATGGTTAACACTAAACTAATCGCGCAATCCATTAACTATTAGATGCATTTGCCTTGTAGACTGACATGTTTATCACCAATTTATTAACCCGCGCGCGGTATAATAAACCAGTTATCACCGCTTTTTAAGACTGCGGATTTACGACAAACCAACTGCAATTCAAACAACAATATTAATTCCCCGATGGTATATCAAGGGGTACGCCCTCTTTTAAAGGAACGCCAAAATCGGGCGATCCATCTTTTTTCCAGCCAAATTTTTGCGCCCTGGGCGACCGGTCATTACCACAGCCCTGGCCAGGTTTGGAGTTGGCGTGGTACAATATCCAATCCTCCGTTCCATCAGGAGATTTAAAGAATGAATTGTGGCCGGGTGCATAAACACCATTTTCCGGCGATTGCTTAAATACCGGTTGGACCGACTTTCTCCATGATGCGGCATCCAATAAGTTGCTGTTTTTTGATGCCGTGAGCATACCAAGGGCATAATAATCTGTCCAGCAACCGCTGGCCGAGTATATAAGGAATAGCTTATCGTTGTGTTTTAAAATCTCGGGGCCTTCGTTTACGTTAACATGCGGCGGGTTTGATTGTGCCCCAAGGTCGCCATATTTTTCCCAGTCAAACTCGGGGCTTGATATTTTTACCCGCGGGCCTTCAATGGTGCAGGCATCTTTCATTTTGGCTATGTAGATGTTTTGCTGCACGTCAACATCGCCTTCCCAGCCGGCCCAAATCATGTATAACTGTCCTTTATTTTCAAATACCGATACATCAATGGCCCATTTGTTGGTGCTGTCGCCTACTTTTCCTTTAAATGTCCAGGCGCCTTGTGTAGGATCAGTGGCGGTATTTTCGAGCACATAAATCCGATGGTTGTTGTTATTGCCGTCATCGGCAGCAAAATACATATACCATTTGCCTTTTATAAAATGAAGCTCGGGCGCCCAAAGTTCCTTTGAATAGTTGGTACCCGCCGGTGGCACCCAAATTGTTTTTTTAACAGCTGTTTTTAGCTGCGTAATATCTTTTGTTTTCCAGATAGCCAGGTGACTACCCGTTGAATTGGTATAATAGTAAAAGCCATCTTTGGAAATAACCCAGGGATCGGCACCGGAAGGCAGCAATGGATTCATGAAAGTTTTTTGCTGGGCAAAGCCCGATTGGGCCACAACCATCAATAAAAGGCAGATTTTTATAATGTTTTTCATGCCCTAATATAGGACACTATTTTTTATATAATTTATAACCGCCCTCTTTCATCTTTGGAGGCATTATCATCCTTTCGTTGAACCTTGTTTTTTGAGCCAAATGACCGATAATAGGTAAGCTTGATAATGGGAAAACCCCTTGACTCGCCGTTATACCGTACCCATACCTGCGAATTAAAAGCATCGCGGGTAAGGTGGCCGATATAAGCGTAATAGCTTGCCGACAACAACAAATCGGTAACTGATAGCTGAAAACTGCCTTTATTATTATCCAATTCCTTTTTTATCCCCAGGTTAAGCATCCCGTTTCCGTTGCTTCTTGAGGTAGCGTAATACGCCGGTGAATAGGCATAACCGGAAACCTCCACCGAAATGCTTTTAGGAAGTTTAAACGTTTCGCTGAAATCAACCGATCCGGCAAAGTATGATTTGATAAAAGTTTGCGGCGTATAGTCCACTTTGTATTGCCGCCAGCCGCCAACAAAACCATAACGCCCCTCCCACCAGCTTGTTATTTTTACCGGGACGCTGGTTTGCAGGGTAATGTTATTTTGATAAGGTGCGTTTTGCGGGGCAAGGTAAACCAACCCTTTAGATGGCCCGGTAGAAATTTGCGTTTGTAATATCACATCTTTATCGCGGCTGAATAAAACCGAGAACACATAATCGTGGTAATTGTAAGCCAGTTTAATATTATCGGTAATGGTAGGTTTTAACGCAGGGTTTCCTGTAAAAACAGATACCGGGTCATTATAGGTTACATACGAAGCTAGGTCGCTGTAGGATGGGCGGCTGACGCGTTTGGTATAGGATAACTGCAATTCGGAATGGTCATTAAGTTTCCTCGTCAGAAATACACTCGGAAACAACTTCTTCAATTTCCGGTCGATATCATATTGGGCATTACTGGCGTTATCGGTACTGTTGTGCGAGTATTCATAGCGTGCGCCAATAGTAAGGCTGGTAGCGGTATCCAGCTTCGCATTCAAAGTTGCGTACCCCGCGCCAATCACCTCCTTTGTAACCAGGTTATTGGATACCCCTACACTGCTTAGTACCCATTGGCCGTTTTGCATATTTTCAATTCCGGATACGCTATTGCTGCGGGTAAAGGTGCCCTTTACCCCTGCTTCTAATTTCAGGTTTGGGTTTATTTGTTTTGTGTAATCTGCTTTAAGCACAGATACTTTGATAGCGGTACTGGCCAAATCGCGCTGGCGGGGCGCGTAAAGGCTGTCGCCGGCACCGGCCAGGTTACCATAGTTATCAACAAAGGTGCTTTCAACATTAGTTTGCCCGTTGTTTTTGTAATAAATATAATCCGCATCAAAATTGATTTTTTCGCCTTTACTTAGTTCCCGTTCCAGGTAAATGGAGCCAATGGTATTGTAAGTATGATTAATACCATCGAGGTAGGAATTGAACAGCAAAACAGAATCGGGCTTAAGGGCATAATGGCCATGGTTGTAATTATTGTTGTGGTTACTTCCCGCCGCAAAATAGATACTGGCGCCAACGGTTGTCTTTTGATTAGGCCGGATGTCGGCACCAATTTCAGCATCCTGGTATTTGGCTATTGGTTTGGCAAGCCCTGTGTACAGAAACTCGGTTTGGCCACCTATGGCTGGTACAGTTTCCGTCCCACCTGCAAACAATTCACTATGCCCGCGGTCATGAGCATACGAATAAGAAGCCCACAGGCCCGCCTTACCGGTATTATGATTGATTGAGACGTTTGCCGAGCCCTTTTCGCCCCTGCCATATCCCGCCGTGGCCGTAACAGACCCGCTTGTACCTCGCTGTTTATTTTTTTTGGTGACGATGTTAATGAGCCCGGCATTGCCATCGGCATCGTATTTGGCGGGCGGGGTATTTAGTAGTTCTATTTTTTCAATATCATCAGCGCTTATGCCGTTTAGTAAAGTAAGTACCTGCTGCATCGACATCCGCATCAGCTTACCATCCAGCATAACCATTACTCCCGCCTTCCCGTTAAGGGTAATGCTGGTGTTTTGCGGGTTGACGATTATACCCGGCGAGCGCTGTAATACCTGTAAAACCGAACTGCCTTTTGTTAATATATTGCTTTGTACATTTACTACCATCCCGCCCGGCTCCTGCTGCACCAAAGGCTTATCTGCCCTGATCGTAACCTCGCTTAATTGCCTGGATGCCCCTTTTAGCCCGATAATGCCCAGATTTTTGGCTGGCCTTATACCGGCAAGCTCAAATACGGGCGACGACCATGTTTCATGAGTCATATCACTTACTTTGACAATGTACCGGCCCTGGCTAACAGGTTCAAACCTGAAAGCACCTTTATCGTCGGTAAGCGCCGATTTTATCAGCGCGTTATCGGTACTATCCAATAATATCACCGTTGCAAATGAAACAGGTTGCCCGGTAGCGTCCACAAATTTTCCCGATACCTGGGCAAACAATGTCTGGCAAAAAAAAGTTAGTAAGCTGATGATTAAGTATTTCATAGGTCAATTTCAAATGGTTGTATGACCAAAGGAATACAAACCAACTACCGCAGAAAAATCCGATTGACCAGTGTACTACCTTGATTGACGAAATACATTACAAGCGCCGAAGTTGATTAAAACGGTCCGTATTTATTATAATTTACCGGTTATACACCAATAGGTGCATTTGGTCAATTAATTAAGGCCGTTGAGATTACGGCCATAAAAAAATAATTCATTTAGCTGTATCTTTAGCTATGCCTCAAATTCAATCTAAACAAAACTGGCTTATCAGGTATAAGTTATACCACCTGCCTTTTTGGTTTTTATACAATTACCTGTGGTGGGTATTTTCCCAGGGCGATCCTATTGGCGTGGCGCGCAGCATCTTTTTCTCTCCCTACACGGTAAAATTTAGCTTTTACCTGGTATTCCAGGCTTTAGCGGCGTATTTTAACCTGTATTTTTTGATGCCACGTTATATGGAAAAGGGCAAATTTGCGCAATACATAACTTACGAGTTATTAACCATCATCGTGGCTGCCATGCTGATTGTTCCGGGGTATTTTTTAAGCGCCATTCTATCGGGTAAAACAATGGATGATTTATATGGTAGCGGGCCTCATAACTTTTTTACCCTTTTCCTGGCCAATCCGTTGCCATCAATAGTGGCCAGCAGCACTCTTGCCATGAGTATTAAGCTTACTAAAACCTGGGCACAAACGCAAAAAAGGCAACAAATGCTGGAAAAAGAGAAGCTTGAAACCGAGCTTAAATTTTTAAAATACCAGTTTAACCCTCATTTTTTGTTTAACAGCATCAATTCCATATTTTTCCTTATCCACAAAAATCCCAATATGGCTTCGGCTTCGCTGGCCAAATTCTCTGAATTGTTGCGGCATCAGCTTTATGAATGCAACGACCAGCAAATCCCCCTTCAAAAAGAAATAGCCTATCTTGAAAATTTTATCGAACTGGAAAAGCTGCGACATGATACCGAAGTGCAAGCTGATATAGCGTTGACAACACCTTTTGCCGGCAGCCTGGGCATCGCTCCCTTTATTTTGATGACGTTTGTAGAAAACGCTTTCAAGCACGTATCGGCCCATGTAAATGGCAGCAATTGGATCAGCATAAAACTTGAACTGGAAGGGCAGCGGCTTAGCTTATTTGTAAGCAACAGTACAGCCCCCGGCGAGGCTAACCAGGCGATAAAATACGGCGGTATAGGGCTGGCCAATGTTAAACGGAGGCTCGATTTAATGTACCCCGGCATTTATGAATTGGATATTGACAGCCAACCCGATACTTTTACGGTAAAACTACGGCTAACGCTTGCTGTGCTCCAAATATCACCAACCATGCAAATGGCTTAATATGAATATCAATTGTATAATTGTCGATGATGAGCCATTGGCCCGCGAAGGGCTTGGGAACTACGTACGCGAGGTAGATTTTCTACAGCTGGCCGGCACTTGCGAAAACCCGCTTGAGCTTTTGAAACTGCTTGACAGGCAACCCGCCGACTTGATTTTCCTGGATATCCAGATGCCCAAAATGAACGGGATAGAGTTTTTGAAGATTATGCAAAAACCGCCCATGGTGGTTATAACTACCGCCTACCCTACTTACGCGCTGGAAAGTTTTCAGCTGGATGTGCTGGATTACCTGCTTAAACCCATCACCTTTGAGCGTTTTTTTAAGGCGGCCAGCAAAGCCCGGGACTATCACCGGTTACTAACGAAACCTGCGTCAGCCGATGTCATTAAAACCGAAAAGCCGGAAGATTACTTTTTTATTAAATGCGGCAGCAAATATGAAAAAGTACCCTTGAATGAGATCCTTTATGTAGAAGGCATGCAAAACTATGTGAACATTTTTACGCTGAAAGGCAAATATGTAACCATGCTATCCCTTAAAAACCTGGAGGAAAACCTGGCCGGCAAGGCTTTTATCAGAGTGCACAAATCATACATTGTAGCTATCAACAAAATTGATGGTATTGAAGGCAATGAGATATTTATCCAGGCCAGCAAAATCCCTATAAGCCGTAATTACCGCGAACAGGTGATTGGCCAGGTGGTTACCAACAGGCTTTGGGATAAAAAATAACAAACACCAGTCATAAACGTAAATGGCGCCCATAGCCCAGGTTTAAAACGATTTACAAAACGCAGCAGGATAAAATTTAAACCACAAAGAAAACCCAATACTTTTTTGGCACGAAATTGGTATTAACTGAATCATGCAGATAGTACACATCAATACCGAAAAAACAGTTAAACACATCAAAAATTCAATTGTTGATCTGTTTACCAGGGAAGTAGTAACCCTTAAGGCTATTCATAAACAGTTAATTGGCAATAAACAGGTTAACAACACGCAATTTCCAGGCTTTATTGCCTGATCAGCATATATCACCTACCTATGAAAATGAGCTTCTTTTTTAAGAAGCTTTTTTTGTTTTAGGGGGATTTTACGAATCCAGACTTGCGAAGTTTTAAAAACTTCGCAAGTCTTCTGCCTCATGCCATCCGCGGGATTTTGGCTTCTATCCAATATCCTGTATCTTTTTATACGCACCTGTATAGCAAAATAACATACACCCGCCGCTACTACCGCCAGCCTCCACCCAATGCTCGGTATAAATTAACGACAGACTGCAGCTCCTGCAGCCTATCGTTAACACCGCTTAGCTGTGCTGCCAGCAGGTTTTGTTCGGATGTTAATACATCGGTATAATTGGTGGCCGAGCTGTACCGCAATAACTCCTGTGTATACTCAACCGATTTTTGCAAAGCGATGATCTGCTTACTGCGGGCATCCTGTTTTTCAAGGGCGGTTTGGTGTGCATATAATGCATTGGATACCTCCTGCCCTGCTACCAGCAATGTTTTCTGGAAGCTGTTAAGCGCTTCCTGCTGCTGTGCCTGCGCAGTGTGTAAACGGGCTTTGTTCAAGCCCTGGTTAAAAATGGGCTGGGTAAGGCCCGCGGCAATATTGTAAAATATGGAATTGACAAAAAAGTCTTTAAGCTGTAAGGTTGATAAACCTCCCGAGGCTGTGATGGTAAACGAGGGATAAAAATACGTTTTAGCCACGTTGGTATTCTCAAACGCGGCACGGAAAGCGTATTCGCTTTGCTGTACGTCCGGGCGGTTAGTGAGCAATTGTGTTGGGATGCCCACCTGTAATTCGGTGGCCATGTTCTGGGTATCCAAACTGCCGCGGTTTACCACGCCCGGCGGCCTTGATAACAGGATATCCAAAGCATTTTCGGTTTCGCGGATACTGCGCTTTAAATCAGGAATGGATACTTCGGCGGCATAGCGATTGGCTTCGCTTTGCACCACAGCGGCCCCGGTTACCACTGCGCCGGCCTTAAGCTCCTTCATGGTCTCCACATCTTTAATGCGGTTTTTGAGGGTTTGCAGTGTAATTTCCAGCTGTTTGTCCAATGCCAACAGGGTAAAATAGTTATTGGCTATGTCGGCAATCAACTGGGTTTGCACGGCCCGCTTAGCCGCATCAGTTTGTAAAAAACCAGCCAACGCCGCACGTTTGGTGCTGCTCAGCTTCCCCCAAACATCGGCCTCCCATGAGGTTGTTAGACCCGCCTGGTAAGTGGTAGTTAAGGTATTAACAATTGTACCGGCAGGATAATTTAAGCCTGCCGATGATTGTTTTGACCGGGTTACACTGGCATTGCCGCTTAACGATGGATAAAACGCGGCCTTACTTTGCTGCAATGTTGCCTGCGCCTCCAGTATCCGCTGAACAGCGGTTTTAAGGTCCAGGTTATTATTCAACCCTTCCTGTATCAGCGATTTAAGTATAGTATCGGCAAAAAGTTTTTGCCAGGGCATAGCCGCTATCGTGGTAGTATCGTTAGTTTGCCCATCGCGGTAAAGTCCGGTTGTGCCTATATCCGGCCGGTTATACGTTTTCGTTACTTTGCACGATAGCACAACGCCGAATAGCAGCGTAAAGGGCAGTATATATTTAAAACTCCGTCTGTTCATTTTATATCTTTTACTAAATTAACGGGCAGGTACTACTTCCGCCTCATCATCTTCATCTTCGGGTTTTGGTTTACGGCCAACTTTTTCTTGCAGGGATTGAAAAATGATAAACAGAATAGGGATAACAAACACCCCAAATACCGTCCCCACAAACATCCCCCCCACAGCGCCTGTACCTATTGATTTATTTCCATTTGCACCAGCCCCTGTCGAAAACATCAAGGGCATAATACCAAATATAAAGGCAAAAGATGTCATCAAAATCGGGCGCAAACGGGCTTCGGCGCCTGCTATGGCAGCGGGTATTAAATCCATACCTGCCCGGCGTCGCTCCAAAGCAAATTCTACTATCAGGATAGCGTTCTTTGCCAGCAAACCGATGAGCATGATGAGCGAAATTTGCAGGTAAATATTACTGCCGATGTCAAAAATCCAGGCAAAAAGGTACGTACCCGCTAAACCAACAGGCAGCGATAATAATACCGCGAACGGCAGGATATAGCTTTCATATTGCGCACTAAGTAAAAAGTACACAAACACCAGGCAAAGCATAAATATGTAAGCCGATTGCGTGCCGGTGCTCAATTCCTCGCGGGTAAGGCCCGAAAATTCAAAATCGTAACCGGCAGGCAGCGTTTGTTTGGCAACTTCATTAATGGCCTTTATAGCATCTCCTGTACTGTACCCCGGGTTTGGGGAGCCGGAAACCGATATGGCCGTAAATAAGTTAAACCTCGAAATAGACTCGGGACCAAATACCCTTTTCAGCGTGATAAACGATGTTATTGGCGCCATGGCACCAGCCGCATTGCGTACAAATATTTTACTCAGGCCAATTTCGTTGGCCCGGTAATCATAATCTGCCTGTACCATAACCCGGTATTGCTTGCCAAAGTCATTAAAGTTTGATGCATATAAACCGCCGTAATAACCTTGCAGGGTATTTAATACGCCTGTTACGGTTACTCCAGCTTCCTTACATTTTGCCACATTAACATCTACCTGGAACTGTGGGAAGTTTGGATTAAATGATGAGTTAAGGTTTTGGATCTCCTTACGTTTTTTTAATGCTGCCTGAAAGGTATTACTTACCTTATACAATTCATCAACAGTATGCCCGCCTTTATCCTGTAGCTGAAATTCAAAACCATCGCTGTTACCAAACCCCTGTAAGGTTGGCGGTGAAAAGTAAAACACGTTGGCTTCCCGCATACCGCTTGTTTTGGCCGAAAGCTGGCCAATAATGCTTTGCAGGCTTTGACTTTTATCTTTACGTTGATCCCAGCCCTTCAGCTTCATAATCACCATGGCGTATGCACTGCCCGAGCCGGCAATAAAGTTAAAGCCCACCAATTTAAGCGTATTAACTACCGATGGGATGGTATGGCCAATACTATCTATCTTATTGGCAACAGCATCGGTACGTTCCATTGACGAGGCAGGCGGCAAGCTGATGGCGGCAAACACTGTCCCCTGGTCTTCATTGGGCACAAAGCTGGATGGGGTTGTTTTTACCAGGTAAATCAGGATGGACGAAAACACCACCACCGCTGCAAGGGCAATCCATTTACGACCTGCCAAAAAGCTTACCGATTTTTTATATTTGTTGGTTACCGCATCAAACGAGGTATTAAACACCACATAAAAATGGTTGATGAAACCATGTTTTTTTGTCCCTTTTTCATGTGGCTTTAAAAATAACGCGCACAATGCCGGGCTTAAGGTTAGGGCGTTTACTGCCGATAGCAAAATGGCTACAGCCAGCGTAATACCAAACTGCTTATAAAATACGCCTGTTGAGCCCGAAATAAACGTAACCGGTAAAAATACCGCCGACATAACCAGCGTGATGGAAACGATAGCGCCCGAAATTTCGTTCATGGCATTTACAGATGCTTTCCGGGCCGATTTATAACCCTGATCAAGCTTGGCGTGCACAGCTTCTACCACCACAATGGCGTCATCTACTACAATACCTATGGCCAGTACCAATGCAAAAAGGGTAAGCAGGTTAATGGTGAAGCCAAACAAGTTGAGGAAAAAGAAGGTACCCACAATAGCCACAGGCACCGCTATAGCCGGGATTAATGTTGACCTAAAATCCTGCAAAAACACAAACACTACTATAAATACCAGGATAAATGCTTCTATCAATGTACTGATCACTTTTTCTATCGAGGCATCCAGGAAACTGTTGGCATCAACCAAGTAAGTTATTTTCATCCCCTTAGGGAATTTTTCGGCAGCGGCCTCCAGGATTTTTTTCGATTCGTTGATCACATCGCGGGCGTTTGACCCTGCTGTTTGGCTGATAGCCACCCCTACCGAAGGCAACCTGTTGGTTTGTATCTCGAAAGAATAATCCAAAGATCCCAACTCAACACGTGCCACATCATTCAGGCGCAGCAGCTGCCCGTTGCCTACCGATTTGATGATGATATCGCCAAATTCGGCGGCGGTTTTTAGCCGGCCTTTATAGCGGATAACGTACTGGAAGGATTGCTTGCTGTTTTCGCCAAATTTACCCGGGGCGGCTTCTATGTTCTGTTCGTTGAGCGCTTCGGTAATATCATCAGGTATAAGATTATAGCGCGACATCACATCGGGTTTTAACCAAATGCGCATCGAATAATCTTTTGAGCCAAACACGTTGGCATTACCAACACCGGTAACCCGCTGAATTTGCGGTACCAGGTTTATTTTGGCATAATTTTGCAGAAAAGTTTCGTCGTAAGTTTTATTCTCGCTGTATAATGAGAAGATAATCAGGTTACTGCTCTGACTTTTTGCTACCGTAACACCCGATTGCGTAACCACCAACGGCAGCAAACTTGTAGCACGCGATACCCTGTTTTGCACGTTTACCGCGGCCAGATCAGGATTGGTACCAACCTTAAAGTATACCGTGATAGACGCCGAACCATCGTTACTGGCAGATGAAGTCATGTAGGTCATGTTCTCCACCCCGTTTATCTGCTCCTCCATCGGGATAATCACACTTTTGAGCACTACATCGGCGTTGGCGCCGCTATAAAAGGCTTCTACCTGTACGGTAGGCGGTGCAATATCCGGATATTGCGAAATTGGTAAGTTTATTAACCCTAAAATACCCAGTATTACCAGCAAAACCGAAATTACGGTGGATAGTACCGGGCGTTCTATAAATCTTTTAAGCATAGTATAGCTGTTGTAAATGAATTGAGGGATAAGAAACGCTATTATTTAACGCCGCCGTAAACCGACCCGGCGCTAACTTCATTTGGCTTAATTTCGGTACCATCCTGCAGGTTACCCGAACTTTCCAGCACAATTTTATCGCCGGCCTTTAAGCCATCGGTAACTACATAAAACTGGCCGGCCGTATTATCCATCACTTTAATGGCTACATTTTTTATTTTATGCTGATCATCAACTACGTAAACAAAGCGTTTGTCCTGTAATTCATAAGTAGCGCTTTCGGGCACCAGTAAAGCCGATTTTACAACATTAGGGATGCGTACTACCGCACTGCTGCCACTGCGGATAAGGCCGCGCGGGTTTGCAAAATCGGCACGTACATTGGCTGCGCCGGTTGCGGTGTTAATTAAACCATTCACGGTTTCAACTTTACCGGCATGCTCATAAGTACTGCCATCGGGCAATATGAGCGAAACCGGGGGCAACTGGTTCAATTTGGTTTTAAAAGATGTTTTAGCTGTACTGTCGCGACTAAAACCAAGCAGTTGCTTCTCGTTCAGGGCAAAGTATACGTAAACATTTGAGGTATTGTAAACCGTGGTGAGCGGGTCTGTTGTGCTGCTGGTTACCAGGCTGCCCAATTTGTACGGCAACGCGCCTATAACGCCATTCACGGGGCTGGTGATGGTGGTGTACCCTAAATTCACTTTGGCATTTACCAACGCGGCTTTGGCCTGGGCAAGCGCCGCCGCTTTTGATTGCTGTGTATACTCGGCCGATTCCAGTTCATAATGGCTGATAATATCTTTCTCCACCAGTGGTTTTACCTTGTTCAATTGCATTTTAGCCAGTGCCAGATCAGCTTCGGCGGTTTTAATACCTGCCTCGGCAGTACGCACCTCCTGCTCATATTGCGGGGCGTTTATCTTAAACAGCAATTGCCCTTTGGTTACAATGGAGCCTTCATCAACATAAATTTTTTCAACATAACCATCCACCTTCGGCCTTATCTCTATATTTTGCTGCCCCTGTATACTTGCGGGATAATCAACATTTAACGTGGCCTGGCGTGGTTGTACCTGAACTACTTTGTAATCCAATACCTGCTGTCCCTGGCTGGCGGCCTGTGTATTTTTATTACCACAAGATGCAGTTACTAAAACAATGGCCGGCAATAAATACAGGGCATTAAAAAAACGTTTTGTTTGGATTTTTTTGGAAGACAGGATAAAAAACATCATTATAAATTAAATCATCAACACTACCGCGCACGGCAAAGCAGCCGCTAAATTCGGATATAGTTTCAATATAGATGCCTAAGAGGGCTATATTGTTACAGTAGGACTGAAAGATTGTTTGATTAGATAATTACAAATCGTTTTTTAACGTCTAATACAACTTATCTATAATTAATTTGAATCACTGTGAACCTCATATTCAATGTAAAACTTTTGTTGGTTGTACACCGGCTTAAAAGGCACTTTGGCCCATGCTTCTTTGGCCTGCCCGTCCGGGTCGCAATCAGCGTCGTAGCCAACATCCATTACCAGCACGCGGTTTTGCGTGTTTTCTTTTAGTTTTTTATAAAGGTTTACCGCCGGCATTTTCCAGCCATTATTCTTGGTGATATTTGGATCGGTACGATCAACGGGAATCATGGCTACAAGGTCCTTATGGATGATTTTATCATCAAGGTATTCTTTTAATGTAGCGTTGTGGCTACAGTGGTGGCCCACTTTATACAACACCGTATTGTTCAGCAGATAATCTAAAGAGAAACCTGCTTTTACTTTGTCCTTATCCCATTTAATATCTTCCCATGAAAGCCAGTTTCCGGTTTGGGCATCGCCAACAAATAACAATACCTTACTACATTCAACCAGCTCAAAGGCCAATACAAGGCTGCTGTTGTTGGTGTAGGTATCCAGGTAAAGGGATAAGCGCTCGGCCTGGTCAAGCCATTCATCGTCTATGGTACGCCAGGCATTTTTTTTCATCTGGTATTCTTTCGAAAACAATTTTGATGTTAGTTTTCTATCGTGCTTTTTGTCGAATGGAAAATTCCCCTCATCTGAATCTACAGGCTCGCCTGTAAAGTTTTTCATTGCCGATAGATAGCCTTCGGCAAGATTACTTATTGCTGCAAGCTTGGTATCATAAGTTTCATCCTTATTAGGATTAATATCAAACAGCAAATTGCTGTTTCTTGGCGGCCCAAGCACATAAACCTTAACCGAGTTTTGGGGCAGGGCGGGCAAATCCAATACAGATCCCGGCGACAGGTATGAGATGGTTTTACCAAGTTTGCGCAAATTATCAATACCCATTTGCGGCACTACCGGCGGGCGTTTTACTTTCTTTTCAGCTTTTGGTACTTCAGCATCATCGGCTGCCAGATAAAATCCCAAAACATCACTGATGCGGCTGGAAGCAAGTGAGTGGCTTTCGTTATTATTTTTTGCAAGTCCGTCCACAATTTTTTGAAGGTTGTCGGTCACTTTACGCTGCCCCGCAGCAATTTTACCGGCTTGTTCGTCTTTTGGGTCATCAAGCCATGATAGCCATACATTATTGATACCAGTTTGCTGGAAAACCCCGAAAGCATGTACAAATCCCGACAGGTGATCATTATGCTGATGTGTACCTACAACAACATCAAGGGGCATGCCCTCCAAATCATCCTGAATAAACCCGGCTATAGTTTGAAGCCTTTGCTCAGATTTATCTGAATTGCGAAACGAACCGCAATCAATTAATACCGAACTTTCGCTCCCGTCTTTTTTAAATTTTAACAGAAAGCAATCTCCAAGTTCGCCAACCTGGAACATTTTTATATTTACGCTAAGGTTACTCATGATAAGGTTTTAATGAAAATGTAAATTGGCAAAATTTATAGTACTAAACCCGTTATCGTCATCGTACATCGAATCGGAAAACGAAAGGGCTGCATCGTCTTTACCTTGCTGATAAGCCAGCTGCTTGGTAAACCTGTCCTGGCTGGCTATATTTTTTGTAACCAGGTAATTAACCTTAAAATCTTCGGCCATATTAAAAACAATAGTACAACCGCCCCTGAATTTCATTTTGTCAACAAGAGGGGTGCCTGTTTTTAAATCTACCTTGCCTGTTTCAATTAATATAGTTGTTGATTGGGTTATGGTTACTATTACTTGCTCCAATATCATTCCGTCGCGGCCTAAACGGTAAGCCGGCCTTATTTTATGGATTTCAATAGGTAGCATGCCGCTTTCCCGCTCCTGTTTTAGTTTAATGCCATCCAGTTCTTTATATCCAATTACAGTGGTGCTTAAGCCCAGCTTAGGCAACAGGCTTTCCAATTCGGGGCCGGATAAGATAGCCGAGGGCATGTTGCTCTGATTTTTTTGAGGCTTACCAACCAAAAAATCGTGGAAAGCGGCCTGTATAACTTTTGATTGCGTATAAATTTCTTTACGATCGGCCAGGTTGGCTAACGTGCGTACCTTATCCCTTAAAAAGGAGGCCATTTTCCCGAGGCTATTCCGATCCAATGGCCCAAAATTATCTGGCGTACACCATCTCAGGCTCTCTTCCGAAAAAGTATTTACATGATCGGGAAATATGCCCCAGCTCCTGAAAGCATCTATAAGCGCTATGCGGTAATTATTGTCATCGCCAGGTGCAAAATCAATATCGGCAGTAACCAGGGCGCGTAAATATTCGCCAAATGTAATGTCAACCGGCGGGCAGTAATCCAGTGCGCGGATTGCTACCTTCATTAAATGCTGGGCTATTTCACATACTTCCTGCGCAAGCCTGGTAGCCAAATCAAGCTGTAGTACGCCCTGAGGCAATACGCCAGAACCATTTGTGGCTATCCTGATTAAATCCTGGGTTTTAAAATTATAAATCTTGATGAGGGCATCAAAAAAGGTAGATACCAAAACCGATCCTAATTCATGTGCCTCGGTGCGGGTTTGGTAAAGGGTAGGATCTGGTTTGCTGCGCTTCCAGTTACCATCTTTATCATTACCGCCTATGGCACTCCGTAAAGCCCCCCTGCCATGCGCCATGGCGTTGCCAAATTGTGTGGCCAGTTCGCCCAGGTAAGTAAACTTATCTAAACTGCCATCAGATTTTGAAAACTGGTTAATTACCAGTTCATTAATGGTAAATCGCTGTAATAACGCAATAATATCGGCAAAGGCCTCATGAAAAGCCGGCACATCGGGATTTGTGTTTTCGATAAACCGGGGGTGGATACTATCTAAAAGCGCGTGGGTAACCTCATGCGATACAATATCGGGCGAGAGGCATGCAAATACTGCCCCATTTGGAAAATTGGCGCCCTGTATTTGCTGCGCTGCTTTAAAATAGCCAAACAGGATGGCTTTTTTATCAGTGGTATAATAGGCATTGGCAGCCCTGAACGCGTGTGGGTACAACCGTATGCGCTGAACATAACTTTCGATAGGCCGGCCGTTTTTACCTTTTACCGGGTTGCCCTGGGCATCTTTAACAATGCGAGAATTCCAGATTAATTTTCGGCCTAATGATTGTTCAAAATACTCCAAAGTTTTCATGGAAATTGTGTAAACAAACTGCTGATGAAACTGCGGGTTGCCTTCGCTTGGGGTTAAGCCGTTTTGCGATAAAACCTCTACCGAATCCAGATTTACCGGCTCATAATAACAATTGCTTGGCGGATCGATATCTATCACTTCAAAGTATTCGCCGGTTGGCCCTGCATTTTCGGGCTTATCCAAATTTTCCCATAGTACCCGGTAGGTCGTCTGGTTAAATTTCATGGTATCCAGCTGAGTTGAAAAGCCCGGATCAAGGGTGTATCCCCTTAAGTACCGGTAAACCAATTTGACCGCCATATTGCTTATGTTTAGTGTTTAGGAACTATCGTTTGCCATAGTAAAGTTCTGATAATGATTAATATATACAACAGGTATTTTTACGGTATTTTACAAATATTTTCCGCACCGCACCCCTCCTGTGGTGACATTCAAATGCGCCCAATAAATCTTCATTTGTATAAGGCTATCCCATAAACAAAACAGCCTGCCCCTATTAAAACTTAGCGGGCAGGCTGCACAAAATACCAATATGAGGTTACTGTTACTCCAATGTGTTTACCCCTTTAATGGTGGTTTTGGTTTCCTGGTGCATATCAAATACCGTTACACTGTTTTTGCCTTTAAGCAACCAGTTTGCCGGGCAATATAAATGAAACTGGGGCCCAACATTCCAGTAGCGGCCCAGGTTGTGGCCGTTTACCCAGATAACTCCCTTTTTAAAGTTACTGAGATCAAGGTAGGTATCGGCTACCTTACTTAATTCAAAACTGCCTTTGAAAAATACCCCGTCGTGAAATCCTTCGGGATATTTATTTTTTAACGAGGTGACGAATTTTTCGTCCATCGGCAACTTAAAGATCTGCCAGTTGGTGAGGGTCATCCCATTCAGGGTAACGCGGTCGGTAATACCTTTGCGGTCAATCATGTATTGGGCAAAGTTTATATGACCCATATTTTCTACAAGGATTTCCAGCTCAGGGTCCTTTACATCCGTTTTTGGCAGCTTGATTGTCCACTTGCCGCCATCGCGATAAACGGTATCAACCAGTTTGCCATTTAATAAAACAAGTGCGTAATCATGGGGCTCGGTAATGGTAAGGCTACCGCTTTTATGGCCAACAAGTTTTGTACGGTACAATATAAAGCCGCTATACTGGCCAAGGGCTTCCATGGGTAGCGGTTGCGGCGATTTAACAGCCACCGGCAATTCTTTCCAAACGGTAGTAAAAGGTGCCATATCAAAAGCCGGTATCTCGACAGTCGGTATCGATTTTGGAACTTCCGGTATTTTGTACTTCACATATTTTGAAATCAAATTGCGCAGCGCAAAGTATTTTGGCGTTGGTGCTCCCTGCTCGTTGATGGGCGCATCATAATCGTAGCTGGTGACATCGGGCTGAAACTGGGTGGGGCTAAACGCGTTTGCGCCCGCATTATACCCAAAGTTGGTGCCGCCATGTACTACATATAAGTTGAAAGAACGTTTATGTTCAAGCAGATAAGTTACCTCTTTCACAATACCATCGGTACCTGGCTTTTGCCATTTTTCTGTCCAGTGCGTTAACCAGCCTGGATACGACTCGCTGCTAAAGGCCGGAACATTGGGGTTTTGTTTGGCCGCCTGGTCAAAATCGGCATCGCTGCTGCCGCTATCCAATCCAATAGCTGCGCCGTCAACACCGCCAGCCTCCAGCATAAAGGCGGTTGGGCCATCGGCGGTATAAAATGGCACGTTGATGCCATTGGTAACCCAAAGCTTTTTAAGCGCTTTAATATAATCGCGGTCATTGGCATAGCTGCCGTATTCGTTTTCGACCTGTACCATCAGTATTGGGCCGCCGCTTGTACATTGCAGGCCCTTTACCTGTTGCGAAAGCGCGGTCACATATTTTGTTACTGCCGCCATATAGCGCGAATCCATGCACCGAATTTTAATATCTGGAATTTTTAAAAGGTATGGTGGCAGGCCGCCAAAATCCCACTCAGCGCAAACGTACGGACCGGGGCGCAATAATACCCACATACCCTCCTGTTTACATATGCTGATAAATTCGGCAATATTCCTGTTTTCGGTTGTAAAATCGAATACCCCGGGCTGATGTTCCAGGTAGTTCCAGAAAACGTAGGCGGCTATGGTATTACAGCCCATGGCCTTTGCCATTTGGATGCGCTGGCGCCAGTACATTTTAGGAATCCGTGCCGGGTGCATTTCGCCACTGATGATCTGGAATGGCTTACCATCAAGCAAAAAATCGGTTTTGCTTAACGAGAAAACATGCCTTTGCTGCGCGCCGGCAATACCTGCAGATATGATAAAAAGAAATACAAGGAGAGTTTTTTTCATGTGTGATGTAAATAAATTTAAAGCAAGCCCGCTGTGCCACAAATTTAAAATAACAAATGATTTTTGATCTGCCTTACACAAACGTTTGTGTGTTGGTTCATTAGTTTACTGGTTCATTAGTTCATTGGTCTTTTCCGGCGGAGCGTAACTAATTATCCCCCACTTTACAACTCCGGCTGTTCTGTAAAATGTGGTAAAGTAAACCGGAAACAGGTGCCTTTGTCAACTTCGGTATCCACGCTGATGGTGCCGCCATGGGCTGCTATAAAATCCTTTACCAGTAACAGACCCAGTCCGCTGCCTTTTTCCATATTGGTGCCTAAAATGGATGTCCGGCCGCCATTGCCAAAAAGCATCGCTTTGGTGTCTTCAGACATTCCTATGCCGTTATCACGAATGCAAATCTCTACCATGCCTGCCTCAACACAGGCGGAAACTTTTACGGCACCGCCGCCATGCGGCGTGAATTTAATAGCATTGGTTACCAGGTTTTGCAAAACAGAACGAAACATCAAAGTATCGGCCATGATATAAATATCATCGTCAACCCCGTTTTCAAGACTAATTTCTTTCTGACTGGACGTTTCGCGCAACAGGTCAAGCGATTCATTAATTCCATGGGCCAGGTGCAGCTTTACGGGTTGGAAACTTGTTTTCTCGCGTTGATTTTTGGCCCATTCAACCAACTCATTCAACTGACTGAGAATTTTGTTCGACGTCCGGTTGATGATACCCGATAACAATTTGATTTGTTCGGGTTTTAGCTTATCGGCATCTCTTTTTAAGTTTTCTGATGAAGCCAGCAATGATGTTAAAGGGTTGCGCAAATCATGCGAGATAACCGACAGGAACTTATCTTTTGACAGGTTAAGCGCTTTCAACTCATGGTTCAGGTTTTCCAGCGCAATGGTACGTTCATGTACGCGCTGTTCCAGTTCCTGGTTAAGCTGGATGAGGTCGTTATTAATCAGCTGCAATTTTTCTTCCTGCTGTTTCAGTAAATGGTTCTTCTGGTATAACTCGGTGAAAACAGCCACTTTTGACCGCAGGATATCCGGGTTGAACGGCTTCCTTACAAAATCCACCGCGCCGGCTTTGTAACCCTTAAACACGGCAGCCTCTTCGTAATCATGCGCCGTTATAAAAATAATAGGAATGCGCCGTAGCTTATCCCGCTGATAAATAAGCTCGGCAGTTTCATATCCATCCATCATGGGCATCTTTACATCCAGCAGGATAAGTGAAAAGTCATCCTCCTTCAGCAGGATACGGAGCGCTTCGCGCCCTGAGGTAGCGGTGGAAAAAGCATACTGATCTTTTTCCAGCACTACCCTCATCGATAGCAAATTATTTTCATTGTCATCTACCAACAGGATCTTGATGATACCGGTATCGTCCATTTTACGCGTATAAAGTACTTTGTTATCGATATGGTTATTTAATCAGCCACACCCGCATCAGGGACAGCAGCTGATCGGTTTTTACCGGTTTGGTGATATAATCTGATGCACCCGAGGCGATACATTTTTGCCTGTCGCCTATCATGGCTTTGGCGGTAACCGCTATTATTGGCAGGTTTTTATTCCGGGCCTCTTTGCGGATGATCTGGATCGTCTCGTACCCGTCCATTTCGGGCATCATAATGTCCATCAACACTATATCTATTGTTTTGTCCTTGTTCAATATTTCCAGCGCTTCGCGTCCGCTCTCGGCAGTAATTGCCTCTATTTTCGATCTTTCAAATACTGCGGTTAAGGCAAACAGGTTACGTACGTCGTCATCAACAACCAGTACTTTTTTACCGTCAAGTATATCGGCCTGGTTGCGCACACTGTCAATCATTTTCAGTTTACTCTCGCTGATGAACTTTTTATCAACGTGCAGCAGTACCAATATCTCTTCTAACAGGTAAACGTGCGACGAGGAGGTTTTAGCGATGATTTTATGGTTGAGACGTTTAAGCTGAATAAGCTCGTCCTGTGTAAAATCACGCGCTGAATGCAGCAGAATGGTAGTTTGCTGTTGTTTTAACAGGTTTATTTTATTGATCAGATCGAGCCCGTTGGCATCTGGCAGCACAAAATCCATGATGATACAATCAAACATTTCCTTTTTAAGTACCGACAATGCTTTTTTAGCTGTAGCTGCGCCAACAACCTCTACCCTGTCGCTTGATAATAATTCAGACAGCCTGCCAAGCTCACTCTCATTATCTTCAATCACCAGTACGCGTTTTTTGGCGTGCTCATGAAAGCTAACTATCCCCGTAATTAAATCCTGTAACGACGTATTTGAAAGCGGCTTCAGGCTAAACGATTTAGCGCCAAGCTTATGCGCCATTACCCTGTTATCCTCGCCAGATATTACATGTACCGGGATGTGCCTTAAGTTTATATCGCTCTTAAGTAATTTAAGGATCTTCCAGCCGTTTGATTCGGGCATATTTACATCAAGGGTGATGGCAATAGGGTTGTATTTGAGGATGTTATCAAAAATCTCGAGGTAACTTATTGCTACCAGTACTTTTATGCCCATATCATGGGCTTTATCTATCAGGATCTTGGTAAAGCGAAGGTCGTCCTCAACAACAAGTAACACCTTGTCTTCGGCTAAAATATTGTGGCGGTCATCATCTATTACCATTTCGGCGGTTTCGGCCAGATTAGTACGCAGGTGCGATACAGAAAGGTTTTCCTTGATTTTCACCACGGGTGTTTTCTCTTCTTTATATTTAAGTGGCAGGTAAAGGGTAAATGTACTGCCTTTACCCAGCTCACTACCCACGGTAATCGTTCCGCCTAATAACTCGGCAAACCCTTTACTGATAGATAAGCCAAGCCCGGTACCACCGTATTTACGGCTTGTTGAACCTTCGGCCTGTTGAAAGGCTTCAAAAATGATCCCCTGGGTATTTTTAGAAATACCGATACCCGAATCCTCGATAGAAAAGGCGATTACCTCGCCCGGGGCGCCAATTGGATTTTCATGATTCGCCGCCGGGCGGAAAATATGAAGTTTAACCCGTCCTTTTTCGGTGAACTTAAACGCGTTGGAGAGCAGGTTTTTGAGGATCTGGTTAAGGCGCTGCATATCTGTCTCCATCATTTCGGGCAGGGTCTCCTCTACTTCGATCTCAAATTTCAGGTTTTTAGCTTCTGATATCGGTTTAAAGGTTGACTCGGCAAACGAGGCTATTTCTTTAAAGCTAACCGGCATCACATCGGCCGCTATTACTCCCGATTCAATCTTCGACAGATCGAGGATATCATTAATCAGCTGGATAAGGTCATCCCCGCAAGAATGGATGGTTTTGGCAAACATTCGCTGCTTTTCGGTAAGGTTACCTTCGGGGTTTTCAAACAGCTGCTGCGCCAGGATCAGCAAGCTGTTAAGCGGTGTGCGTAACTCATGCGACATGTTGGCCAGGAATTCCGACTTATATTTAGACGTAAGCGTAAGCTGCTCTGCCTTTTCCTCCAGTGAGCGGCCTTTATCATGCAGCTCGTCGTTCGCCCTTCTTAACTCTTCCTGTTGCGCCGAAAGCTCACTGGCTAATGACTGCGATTGGCTCAGCAATTCCTCGGTACGGGTATTGGTTTCAATATTGTTTAACACGATACCAATACTTTCGGTAAGCTGATCCAGGAAGTCGATGTGGGTATCGCTGAAGTTTTCAAAGGAGGCCAGTTCGATAACCGCCTTTACATTATTTTCAAAAAGTACCGGCAATATCACCAGGTCGATAGGTGCGGCATTGCCTATACCCGAACTAATTTGTAAATATTCATTTGGTACATTGGCAAGCCTGATCCTTTCCTTATCTGTAGCGCACTGCCCTACCAGCCCCTCGCTAAGCGAAAATTCCTGGTTGATGAGCTTGCGGCTCTTTTGAGCATATCCTGCAAAAAGTTTCAGTTTGGGCTCGTCGGCCGCTTCGGGCTGCTCCAATATATAAAACGCGCCGTAACGGGCATTCACCAGTTCGGCAAGCTCCGATAGTACTTTGTTGGCCACCGCGTTCCGGTCGCGCTGTCCCTGAAGCATTTGTGCAAATTTAGCTAAGTTTGATTTCAGCCAATCCTGCTCGTGGTTACGTAAGGTAGTGCCTTTCAGGTTGGCAATCATCTGGTTAATGGTGTCCTTCAAAGCTTCCAGCTCGCCCTTGGCCTCCACGCGTATGGTACGGGTAAGGTCACCCTTGGTTACCGCCGAGGCTACTTCGGATATCGAGCGCACCTGTACGGTAAGGTTTTGTGCCAGCTGATTTACGTTTTCGGTCAAATCTTTCCAGGTACCGGAAGCGCCCGGTACACTGGCCTGGCCGCCCAAACGGCCCTGCACACCTACTTCACGGGCTACGGTGGTTACCTCATCGGCAAATACCGCCAGGGTATCAATCATTTCGTTAATGGTATCTGTAAGCTGGGCCACCTCTCCCAAGGCGTTGATGGAGAGGCGCTGTTTCAGGTTACCTTTGGCAATACCGGTAGCCACCTTGGCAATACCACGGATTTGCCCGGTAAGGTTGGATGCCATCTGGTTTACCGAGTCAGTTAAATCTTTCCAGGTACCGGCTACACCTTTTACGTGCGCCTGGCCACCAAGCTTACCTTCGGTGCCTACTTCACGGGCAACACGCGTTACTTCGGATGCGAAGGAGTTGAGCTGATCCACCATCGTGTTGATGGTGTTTTTAAGGTCCATGATCTCGCCTTTTACGTCGATAATAACCGTTTTTGAAAGGTCGCCGCTGGCCACCGCCTTGGTTACCTCGGCAATGTTACGCACCTGCGATGTTAAGTTACTCGACATCTGGTTTACCGAGTCGGTCAAATCTTTCCAGGTACCCGCAACGCCCGGCACAAAGGCCTGGCCGCCAAGGTTACCATCGGTACCTACCTCACGCGCCACACGCGTTACCTCGGATGCAAAACCGCGTAGCTGATCAACCATTGTGTTAATGGTTTCTTTAAGCTGCAGGATCTCGCCCCTAACGTCAACCGTGATTTTTTTAGATAAGTCGCCGTTTGCAATCGCAATCGATACGTCTGCTATATTTCTTAACTGCGCGGTAAGGTTACCGGCCATTTTATTTACCGAGTCGGTCAAATCTTTCCAGGTACCATCCACACCCGGCACGTTGGCCTGGCCGCCCAGCTGCCCTTCCGAACCTACTTCGCGGGCCACGCGGGTTACTTCAGATGCAAAACCGCGCAACTGGTCAACCATGGTGTTGATCGTATCTTTAAGCTCTAACAACTCACCCTTAGCATTTACCGTAATTTTCCGGGAAAGGTCGCCCTTGGCCACTGCCGTGGTTACCTCGGCTATATTACGTACCTGCGAGGTAAGGTTGTCGGCCATTTTATTTACCGAGTCGGTTAAATCCTTCCAGGTACCGCCTACACCCGGCACATTGGCCTGGCCACCCAACTGTCCCTCCGAACCTACCTCACGGGCTACACGCGTTACTTCCGAACCGAAGGAGTTCAGCTGATCCACCATGGTATTGATGGTGATCTTTAGTTCCAGCATTTCTCCCTGTACGTCAACCGTAATCTTTTTGGATAAGTCGCCTTTGGCCACCGCGGTAGTTACTTCGGCAATGTTACGTACCTGCCCGGTTAAGTTACCGGCCATCTGGTTTACCGAGTCGGTCAAATCCTTCCAGGTACCACCTACACCCGGCACGTTGGCCTGGCCACCTAACTGCCCTTCGGAACCTACCTCACGGGCCACGCGGGTTACCTCCGAAGAAAAAGAGTTAAGCTGATCCACCATCGTATTGATGGTATTTTTCAATTCCAGCAACTCGCCTTTGGCATCCACCGTAATTTTTCGTGAAAGGTCGCCCTTGGCCACAGCGGTTGTTACACCCGCAATATTACGTACCTGGTCGGTAAGGTTACTTCCCATCTGGTTTACCGAGTCGGTAAGATCTTTCCAAACACCACCAACGCCTTTTACCCGGGCCTGGCCACCCAATTTACCTTCGGTACCTACCTCGAGCGCAACACGTGTTACTTCGGATGCGAAGGAGTTAAGCTGATCCACCATCGTATTGATGGTTTTTTTCAGCTCGAGCATTTCGCCTTTTACGTCTACCGTAATTTTTTTAGAAAGGTCGCCGTTGGCCACCGCAGTGGTTACGCCGGCTATATTACGTACCTGCGAGGTAAGGTTACCCGCCATACGGTTTACAGAATCTGTTAAGTCTTTCCAGGTACCGGCAACACCCGGTACCTTGGCCTGGCCGCCCAGCTTACCTTCGGTACCTACCTCGAGCGCCACACGTGTTACCTCAGATGAAAAAGAGTTGAGCTGATCTACCATCGTATTGATGGTATTTTTCAGCTCAAGGATTTCGCCTTTGGCCTCTACCGTGATCTTGCGGGAAAGGTCGCCCTTGGCCACAGCCGTGGTTACTGCGGCTACGTTACGAACCTGGGCTGTTAAGTTACCGGCCATCTGGTTTACCGAGTCGGTAAGTTCGGCCCACACGCCCGCTACGCCTTTAATTTTGGCCTGCTCGCCCAGCTTACCTTCCGAGCCTACCTGCCGGGCTACACGGGTTACTTCCATGGAGAACAGCTGGAGTTTGGAAAGCATCTGGTTTGATTCCTTAGCTATGCGCAAAAACTCCCCTTTTAGCGGATGGCCCTTTATTTCCAAGGGTATATGTTTCGATAGATCTCCGTTAGCTACCGAGTTAATCATGCCCGCTATTTCCAGCGTGGGCGACGTAAGATCTTCGATGAGGTTGTTTAATGAATTTACACCGCTGGCCCACTCACCTTTAGCATCCGATAGTTCGATGCGTTTGCCCAGGTTGCCCCTTTTGCCAATGGTTTTCTCGGCAGCAGATATCTCGGCCACAAAGCGCTCGTTCATATCGATAATATCGTTGAGTACTTCGCAAATGCGGCCGTTGATGCCGGCCTGGGTTACCGGCATGCGCACATTAAGCCTGCCCCCTTTAACAAGTGACAGTACTTTAAGTAATTCTTTAAGGTCAAGGGTCTCGGTGTCAGCCTGTGTAACGCCGGCTTCATTCAAGATGTTTTCTAAAATGTCGTCCTTCATGAGAAGAGTTAAATTGTGATCAGTTTATTTAAAATAGCTGTTACATAAACAACGAGAAGCAACGCATGGTTAAATCCGTTATAGTAAAGATAAAAAAGCGACAGTAAATTTCTAAACAGTTAAGGCTAAAATATTACAAAGAAAATATTTTTCAGGTATAATAAAGCATCGGCAATCAGACAGCAAATAAAACAAATATTCGAGAAATTGTTTTAAAATTTATTTTTTTTGACGCAATTTTTTCGCCACGAGAAAACCTATAAATATCGGCGCAACGCAACCGGCTATCTTCGGTTGAGCACCACACGATCTAAATGCAATAATACACTTACAATGAGTTAATTACACAAAAAAATCAGTTTACATTGTGGGCGCCGCAGTTAGCAACATAATAATCACCACTTATTTTTCATCTACAGGTTTAAGGTTTGAAAGCACGATATGCCCCGCAAGTTCAAGCTTTAACAACCGGATTCCCTTTAGAACAATTCCGGCTATTTTTTGGGCCCCCAATTCACTAAAATGTGTATTATCAGCCTGGCCGTTAGGATAGTTAATACTCTCGCCCGGAGCCAGGTAGTTAAATAATTTTTTTGATTCTTCGGGCCCTAACTTTTGCAATAGAGCCTGGCTCTCTCTATCCAGGTCAATTAGTGGCACTTTTTGTTCGTCAGCCAGTTTACGCACTATTGCCGAATATACCTCATGTGTACCAACAACGGTACCTGTTGTATCAAACTTTCTTCGTGCCACGGGCGTCAGCAATACCGGAATTGCCTTTTTGTCTCTTGTTTCCCGGATGAACCTTTCTAAATTATCCCTATATCCCTGTTCGTTGATGTAGCTTTTTTTGGTGGGCACTTCGTCATTGTGGCCAAATTGTATAAATACATAATCGCCCTCATGTAAGCTGCTTACAATACCATCCCACAAACCTTCGCTGATAAATGTTTTGGTACTCCGGCCGTTTTGTGCGCGGTTATCAACTGTTACGGTGCTATCAAATAACAAACTGAAAGGCATCCCCCAGCCTGTCTCGGGAAAAGCTTTAGGCTGCTTTATGGCCATAGTGGAATCACCCGCCAGGTAAACGGTGACCCGGCCAGGTGTAATAATAAACGACATAAGCAACGCAGCGCTCATTAAAACACCTGTAAATAACAGGCCTTTATATTTAATTTGGGTACTCATATGTATGGTATTTTAAAGGTATTTTTTTAGTGGATAAAAGGCCAAACGGCAGCACAAGCTGATTTTTCTCAAATTTTCCAATTGGTTATTAATCATAATGAAAAGGACACTGTATCCTTTGAATAATTTAGATTGCAGGAGTCAATATTATAGAATAAATTATTCAATACCATCCTGTTCCATACTGATGTAGATAGCCTTTTCACTTTTTCATGAGATTAGGCTTGATAAAACCTGTACTCTATTTAGTACAGGACACAGCAGGACACATGGCGGTAAATTTATTTCTACATTAGTTAAACCAATTATTATCATAAGCCGCAAGTTTAAACCTGCTTATTAAATAACATCTTCCTGTACCTGACTGTTATAACTTTATCTGTAATGGAAAACAATGTTTTAGATATTCAAAGTAAAACCTACAGCGAAACTGATTTAAAAAATTTATTCGACGATTATTACAACCGACTGGTTTATTTTTCGTACCAGATCATTAACAATAAACCACATGCCGAGGATATTGCCCAGGATGCTTTTGTGAAATTCTGGGATAACTGCAATCATGTTTCCAGCAATCCGGTGGCCATAAAAAATTTCCTTTACAGTACGGTAAAAAATGCCAGCCTAAATGTTATCAGGCATAATAAGGTGGCCGAACAGCATATGAACAGCCTGAATGGCATTCCTGCTGACGAAACCATATTTCATACCATTATCAGGACCGAAGTACTGGCCGAGATATACCAGGCAATAGCTTTACTGCCCGGCAGCTGCCAGCAAATATTCCGGATGAGCTACCTGGATGATATGAAAAACCATCAAATAGCCGATGTACTGGGCATATCGGTTAATACAGTGAAAACACAAAAACAAAGGGCCCTTAAAGTATTACGCGGAAATTTAAGTCCCGAGCTTTTTGTTGTATTAATTGCATTTTCCTGTTTTTAATTTCGGGCTTTTTCTCTAAAATATTTTTTTTCATCCTCTGTCACCCCCTTGTTACATTCAAGTGTCCTTATTAATATTACCAGTTATGTGCCCCAGGCACAACCTAAATATTATTTATGGACAACAATTACGAAGCCTACCGGTATGCTGCCCTTATTGCCAGGCGCCTGAAAGGAGAGTTATCTGCAATTGAAGAAATTGAGCTGAATGCCTGGATAAACGCGAAGCCCGAAAATGCTTTGCTCATGGAGAACCTGCAGGACGAGGAATTGACAAAGGCCGACCTGGATTTCCTCGCCTCTATAAAAACAGGCGACGCCTGGCAAAACATTGTTATTCGTACACAAAAAACATCCTTTACCAATAAGGTTTATTATTTCATGCTAAAGTGGAAGTATGCGGCAGCCATCCTTATCCTGTTTTCTGTGATCGTTATATTTTATAAAAGCCCCCAGCCCGTAAAACAACAAGCTGCAGCATCGCAAAATACATCCTACAAAAATGACGTCCCCCCGGGGACGGATAAAGCTAAACTTACTTTGGCCGATGGTTCCGTAATAACCATAAACGGTCGGATGGCCGGGATTGTTAAAAATTACGCTGGCATAAAAATCAGCGTTAACAAAGGCCTTGTTAGTTACCATATAACTGATAGTATCGGCAATCTGGTTAAAAACCAACTTAATGCTATTACTACCCCTACCGGGTGCAAATACAAAATATTGTTGCCAGATGGTAGTATGGTTTGGCTAAACTCTGCATCGTCTTTAAAATTCCCAATGGTGTTTAACCAGCTTGAGCGCAAGGTTTATTTAACCGGCGAGGCTTATTTTGAAGTTGCCAAAAATAAATTGAAGCCTTTTAAAGTGTTTGCGAACAACACGGTGGTACAGGTACTGGGTACCCATTTTAACATACATGCTTACAACGATGAAAAAGCCGTAAAAACCACTTTACTTGAAGGATCGGTTAAAATATACACAGGCGGGCGCAGCAAAACAATAATGCCGGGGCAACAGGCCTATATTAAACTAAACTCGCCGAAAATTAAAATACAGCCTATTGATGTTAGTAAATCTGTAGCCTGGAAAAATGATCTTTTCATTTTTGACGGGGAAGACATGGAAAGTGTAATGAAACAAATTGCCAGGTGGTACAATGTTGAAGTGGAATACAAAGACGGAATACCTCAAACCCACATTTCGGGAAGTATATCACGCAATAACAACCTGTCGCAAATATTAAATATGCTTGAACTTACAGGAGGGGTTCATTTCGGGATTGATGGCCGCAAAATTACCGTAAGCAGGTAAAGGCTTCCAAAATTTAAGAAAAAAAACAAATAGAAGGCATTGATCAAAAAAACCGGAAGCGTTGGAGCGCCCCCGGCAGATACAGGATCAATAGCTGGCCGTATGCGATTACTAACCAATTGATTATTCAACCTATATGATGTAAAAGTATGAATTTTAATTTTTACTATGAATGTTTTTACCGGCTGCGCAAGCCGGTATTTAAAACACTCCTGATTATGAAACTAACCACTGTTATTTTACTGGTATGCAGTATGCACGTAAGCGCAATCTCGTATTCGCAAACTGTTACCCTGTCAGAAAAAAATGTTTCATTGCAGAAGATATTCCAGCAAATTAACAAGCAGGTTAATTACAGTTTTTTATATACTGACGAGTTGCTTCAAAAAACAAAAAAGATTTCTATCGAAGTTAAAGATGTGCCCTTAGAAACCGTATTGAAGGAATGTTTTGCAGGCCAGCCTTTTACCTACCAGATTTTTGACAAAACCATTATCTTAAAACCAAAGGCCGACCTGATGGATAATGCCCCGCCGGTGCCCCCTGTAACCATTACGGGTAAAATTACCGACGAAACCGGCCAGCCCCTACCAGGTGTAAGCGTTAAACTGAAAGGGACAAATGCCGTAGCTGTTAGCGATGGAAATGGTTCATATAACCTGCACGTTCCTGATGACAATGTTCAAAACGGGGTGTTAATATTTAGCTTTATTGGTTTTAGAACACAGGAGGTTACCTTAGGTACCAGCCTTGTGGTAGATGTTAAATTAATACCCGAATCACGGTCATTAAGCGAAGTTGTGGTAATTGGCTACGGTACGCAAAAACGGGGCGATGTATCAAGCGCTATAGCATCGGTTAACGTAGAGAAAATGGACAAGGTACCCGCGGCTAACCTGAGCACCGCTTTACAGGGACAGGCACCTGGCCTGGTTGTACGGCCAAGCTCTTATCGCCCGGGAGCGGGCTCCGCTATACGTATCAGGGGCAACCGTTCATTAAATGCCACCAACGACCCTTTGTTTGTTGTTGATGGTGTTCCGGTATCATATAGTATTGATGACATTAATCCCCTGGACATCGAATCGGTGGATATATTGAAGGATGCTTCGGCTACAGCCATTTATGGTTCAAGAGGTGCTAACGGGGTTATACAAATTACCACAAAAAAAGGGAAAGCGGGTAAGGTAACCGTTAATTACAGTGGCAGCACATCGTTTGATAATATATTGAGAAAATTAAACGTATTTGACGGACCTGATTATGCACAGTTTAAAAGGGATGCTTATGTAGGGGGCAAATCATACAATTCCGGATTAAGCACCACAAGCAGCAGCCAGCGCTATTTCCCCGATCCGGCATCAGACTATAAACTTTTTGGTGCAGACCCTAATGTGTTAAATAAAGTTATGGCCGGATACTCCTTTACCAAATACGACCCCACAAATGGAATTTTTGATGTAGCCACACGGCCTACTACAGATGCCGAAAAAGCTTTACTTTCAAGCCTGGGATACCCGGTACTTGATAATGTAGCTATTTACGATGCCTCCAAAGTTCCTACTTTTGACTGGCAAAGCAAGGCGTTAAGAACAGGATCAACGCAAAACCACAATTTTTCTATAGCAGGTGGCTCCGAAAAATTCAGCAATGCTTTTTCCTTAGGTTATCTAAAACAAAATGGCATAATACCGGGGCAGGACTACAGGCGGTACAGCATATCAAACAGCGCCACTTTCAGGCCGGTAAGCTACTTTTCGGCAGGTAGTAATATCACTTACGCCAATGCCATACAAAACACCGGGTCTGATATCTACAGCGCAGCATCGGGGCAACTACCTTTGGCCGAGCCCTATGACAGTAGCGGCAATTTTGTACTGTTCCCGGGCAACGACAGTAATATTATTAATCCACTTAATGATGTTACCAATATCATTAATGAAAACCGCGTAAGCCATTTGCTGGCCAACGTGTATGTACAAGCTAATATTTATAAGGGATTGACACTAAAAAGCACTTTTGGCGCCGACGTATCCAGCGCCAGGAATGGCACATTTAATGGTTCAATTTCATCGTCGCGGGCAGGCGGCGCGGCAAACGCCTCATTCAACACAAGTTCAAACCTGACCTGGACACTGCAAAACCAATTGTCATACAGTACCACCATTGCCAAAAAGCATGACATCAGTGTAACCGCAGTACAGGAGTTGTTGAAAGACCGGAGAGACTCCACCAACGCTTCGGCGGCCGGCCTTAATTATGAATCGCAAAGGTGGTACTCCTTACAAAATAATGCCACAGGGGTGGTAACCTATAAAGGAGGCTATTCACAATATCAGTTAGCATCATTTTTGGGGAGGGTAATTTACGCATACAACAGCAAGTACATTTTAACCCTGGCAGAAAGATATGACGGCTCTTCTGTGTTATCCGAACAACATAAGGGTAAAGCCTTTCCGTCAGGATCCGTGGCATGGCGTATTGACCAGGAAAACTTCATGAGAGCAGTAAACTTTGTTGATCAGCTAAAGTTACGCGGTGGTATAGGTTCTGTGGGTAACTCAGGTATCAGGCCATATTTAACCAACGGTACTTTAAACCTATCCTACTATAATTTTGGTGTAAGCCCGGCGCAGGGTTATGCACCTAATGGTTTACCACTCCCTGACTTAACCTGGGAAAAAACGGTAACCAAAAATATAGGCCTGGATTATGGTTTATTTAAGGGCAGAATATCGGGCTCCATTGACGTTTATGAATCTAACTCAAATGAAATTCAGCCTCAGAAATTACCTGATGCATCCGGTTATAGTAATATTACGGTTAACCTGGGCAAAGTACGGAACCGTGGTATTGAAGTGGCATTATCAACTGTCAATATTAACCAGGGCGGGTTTAAATGGACAACCGATTTTGTATTCTCCAAAAATAAAGAGGCTATCACATCGCTGGATGGCTCGGGTAATAACAATGTTTCGAGCCAATGGTTCATAGGTGCACCTATCAGGTCATATTATGATTATAAAAGACAAGGCATATTCCAGAACAGCGATGCATTGCCTGGCGGAATTTTGTATGACTATTTCTGGAAAAAAGCCGGTAACAAGGCCAATACCGCCTTACAGCCGGGCCGCATCCGCGTACAGGATTTGAATGGTGATACTACAATTACCGAAGCTGATAAAACACTGTTGGGTTCGCCAAATCCACAGTGGACCGGCAGCATCAATAGTACCCTTAGCTATAAAGGTTTTGAATTGTCGGCCTTTGTGTATATCAGTCATGGCGGATTGGTGCGCGACCCACGCCCTTCGCTTGTTGGCCGTTATCAGTCGATAAAATTAAACTATTGGACACCAACCAACCCTTCCAATGATTATCCGCAGCCCAACCTTACCAGCGACATACCGCTTTACTGGCAGGCCAACGGTTTCAGGGACGGATCATTTGTACGGGTGCGGAGTATTTTGCTTTCATACCAGCTACCGGCCTCGTTACTTAATAAAATAAAGATGCGTAGCTTATCATTTTCTGTTAACGCGGTTAACCCCTTCTTGTTTAGCAAATACAAAACCTACGATCCTGAAACAATGCCTTATTCAAGCTCCTATCCGTCAAGCAGCACCAATAACCCTGGCCCTACATCATACAGCTACAGAAGTTTGGTATTCGGGATAAAAGCGGGCTTGTAAACAATTGGTTATAATTAATAAGATAATAAAATGAAAAAATATATCATTCCGGTTATTTTACTCATGATAGGTTTAGATATCGCATCATGCAAAAAATACCTTAAAGAAGACCTGGTAAGCACCCTTACGCAGGAGTATTATAACACCGACCAGGGTTTAGAGGATTTAGTACGATCTGCCTATACCCCGCTCCGCAACAAATTTGAAGGTGAGCAGGCATATGCCTTATACAATTTTGGTACCGATGAATTTATTGAGGGCGATCAGTTTAACTATGAATACTATAACAGTTATGCAGCAAGCCTTAACCCTGCCGAAGGTTTATTAAATGGCTTATGGGTAAATAACTACCAGGGTATTGGCCGTTGTAATCTGGGTATACAGCAGCTGCCGCTTTTTAAAAGTACAACATCAAAAAGTCTGGGCACGCCGGCGCAGGTTACCCAGCGCATAGCCGAGCTGAGGTTTCTGAGGGGGTATTATTATTTTCAGCTGGTACAGCAGTTTGCAGGTGTGCCACTGGTATTGCAGCCAATTACCGGCAAGCAAACTGATTTCGCGCGTGCATCTGCTGCCGATGTATATAAACAAATTATTAATGATCTTCGTTTCGCTGCGGCTAATCTTACACCAACTATAACAGACCAGGGCAGGGCTACCCAGGGTGCAGCACAGCATTTTTTGGCCAAGGTATATTTAACCCGCGGCAGCGCGGTTACCGATGCCAGAGGTCAAAAGCCAACAGATATTGATAGCGCGGCTTATTATGCTACGCAGGTAATTAACAGTCCGTACTACATGCTTGAGAGCGATTATATGAATATCTGGAATGGTGTTTATCCTGCTGGTTACCCAAAGGTGACCACCCCGGCTATAGGGCAAAACGGCTCGGCCCCTTCCGGCGATATCAGCAGGTTTCAAACAGCACAGGCCAGCAAAGAGATCATTTTTGCAGCCCAGTTCATCAAAGATCTTACATTGGATGGCAACACCGGTAACCGTACACATGAATACTACATTTGTCAGTATGATGTGGGCATACCCGGAATGGCGCGAAATGCCGATAACTTTAACGGCAGGCCCTTTCGCCGCTTAGGACCTTCTGATTACACCATAGATTTGTTCGACCGAAAAAACGACTCGCGCTTTTATAAAAGCTTCCGTACGGTATTTTACTCTAACACCAACACCGGTACACCTAAATTTACCTCGGCCGACGCTCCTAATCCATCATTGGTGGGCTCGTACAAGTTTGGTATCGGCGACACCGCCGCATTATTTATAGTAAATACCAAAAGCACGCCGTTAACCAAAGAACAATTAGCTAAATACAGGTATACCGTTTATGCCCGATATTATACTAATACACCCGGGGGGCCCATACAGCAAGGCTTTAACAACAACAAGTATCTCACCCTGGTAAAAATGCTTGATCCGGTACGTGTAACGAACGATTATAATGAAGAACGCGGGATACGTAACGGTATAGTTGCCCGGCTGGCCGAAACTTACCTGATTGCCGCCGAAGCGTACGGGCGCAAAGGCGACTATATAACCGCGCTGAACTACGTTAACAAACTGCGGCAAAGGGCCGCATATCATGCCGGCGAATTCAGAAACCCACAAACTTACATGTTTGATGGCGGTACACCCGGCGATGTATCTGACACGTACCCGCAATTAATGGCCACCACCGATTTATTTATGACCAATGCGGCAAGTGAAAATTATCCGCCTACGGTAGTAGGTACGGCTGACCGATTTATTCATTTTATGCTAAATGAGCGCACCCGTGAACTATGCGGCGAGTTTTACCGATGGGAAGACCTTGTACGTACAGAAACCTTGTACGACAGAACGAAACTGTTTAACAAGGATGCCACAAGCATTATAGCCAGGGATAAGTTAAGGCCAATTCCTCAGATACAGATTGACGCTACTACTATAAATGGTCAGCCCATGTCGCCCAGCCAAAAAAGCGCCTACCAAAATCCGGGTTGGTAAACAATAACCGGCTGACAACACCTCAAACAGTATGTTCCCGTTTGAGGTGTTGTGGTTTTCTTACTATTACACCCAAAAAGCCTTTTTGAATCATTATTAAACTATAGCTTTACACGTAACATGTTCAAAAAGCCATTATACAAATGCCTTTTTGAATTTTGATTTTTAACTTATTATTACATCAACTGCATTATTTAATGAATCAATCTGATAATATATTAGGCAGCAACCAACATTTGCGGCGTATTTTAAATTGCGTTGTTATCACGCTTTTATTACAAACAATGTCGTTTGCATCATTTAGTCAAAATACCGTTTCAAAAAACAATGATGCAACCACCCCATTACATTTGCTTAAACCAGCTTATATAACCCCATACGGAGAAACAAAACAAGCTGATGTTAAAGCTGTTCTGGACAGGGTATATCATTACCTGGATGGTGTTACCCCCTACCAGCTCATTGATAAGCCGAGCGGGCAGGCAATCAACAATTTCGACAAGGTAAACTCCAACAGTGTTTTTGCAGCCGCCGATTTCAGGCTGATAAGCTATGAATGGGGCGTAACTTACACCGGGATGCTGGAGGCAGGCGCAGCAACCGGGGATAATAAATTTACAGACTACACCGTAAACCGGTTGAGTTATATTGGTAACGCTTTTGCTGCCTTTAAAACCTACCTAAAAACCTCGCCACTGGCAGTAACACCCGTAAAGTCGGTAATCGCCCCCGAGGCGCTTGACGATGCCGGGTCAATGGCCGCAGCCATGATCAAAGCCGTAAAAACAGGGGCCGTAAAGCCGGATCTGCGGCCAATAATTGATAACTATATCGGCTATATCCTAACAAAACAATTTCGCCTGGCCGATGGTACACTGGCACGTAACCGCCCTCACCCAAATACATTATGGCTTGATGATCTGTATATGAGCCTTCCGGCCCTGGTACAAATGGGCGCACTTACCGGCGACAGAAAGTATTTTGATGAGGCGGTGAAGCAATACCAATTATTCAGCAAACGAATGTTTAACACCGAACGCGGATTATTTATGCATGGCTGGGTTCAGGATATGGATCCGCACCCACAGTTTCATTGGGCCAGGGCAAATGGCTGGGCTATTTTAACAACTATTGAATTACTTGATGCCCTGCCGCAGGATCATCCGGGACGAATGTTTTTAACAGAGATGCTAAAAAAACATGCGGCCGGCCTTGCACAGCGCCAGGATGCAACGGGTTTCTGGCACCAGCTGCTTGACCGGAACGATTCGTACCTCGAAACTTCGGCAACGGCAATTTATGCCTATTGCTTTGCAAGAGCTATCAATAAGGGATGGCTGGATGCCAAAGCTTACGGACCAGCGGCATTACTTGCCTGGAACGCCGTGGGTACAAAAGTAAATGACAAAGGCCAGGTAGAAGGTACCTGCGTGGGTACAGGCATGGGGTTCGATCCTGCTTTTTATTACTACCGGCCGATAAATAACTACGCAGCACATGGTTACGGCCCGGTTTTGCTGGCAGGGGCCGAAATTTACCGCATGCTGCAAAACCACCCGTTTGTAATTAACGACAGTGCGGTACAGGTACCCAAATAAGCGTAGCCGGCCTTGCCGTACCTGGTTATTGAACGTTTTAAAAAAACAACTATGAAAAATTTTAAAGTAATCATCCTGTTAATCATAGTAACTCATTTTAGTATGGCATGGCCCCTGTATGCACAAAACATCAAAGCGTTTGAAGCCGATGTTTGTATATATGGCGGCACCTGTGCCGGTGTAATTGCGGCTTATACAGCAAAAAAAATGGGCAAAACAGTGGTATTGGTTGAGCCTGGGAATCATTTGGGCGGCATGACCTCGGGCGGCTTAGGCTATACGGATATCGGCAACAAATATGTGGTTACCGGCCTGGCCAGAGATTTTTACCGGAAAATTGGACAGCATTACGGAAAATTTGAGCAATGGATATTTGAGCCAAAGGTGGCCGAGGATATTTTTAACGAATACGCAAAAACAGCAGGTTTTACCGTGTTGATGGGAAACCGCCTTATCAAAGTAAATAAGAACGGTAACCTATTGACCGAAATGGTAGTTGAAAATTCTTTGAAACCCACCGCCCATACCAATATTATCATTAAGGCAAAGGAGTTTATTGACTGCACCTACGAAGGCGATTTGATGGCCCGTTCGGGTGTTTCGTACACGGTTGGGCGGGAAGCAAACGGCCAGTATCATGAAACCATAAACGGCGTTGAAGTTATGGATGGCCACCAGTTTCCCGACGGCGTTGACCCGTATAAAGTACCAGGTGATCCTAAGAGCGGTTTATTATGGGGAATAGCTAACATCAGCTTACAGGCAATGGGCTCCGGAGATAAAAAAGTACAGGCTTATAACTTTCGTATTACCTTAACCAATGTGCCTGAAAATCGTATAGCCATTACAAGGCCGGAAAACTACGATCCTCAGAAATATGAATTGCTGCTCCGCCTAAAGGAAAAAGCGCCCTGGAAATCAATTAACGATGTGCTTATTATAAGCAAAATGCCTAATGGGAAGACCGACATTAATAACAAAGGCGGTTTTTCTACCGATATGATAGGCATGAACTGGGATTACCCCGAAGCTGATTATGAAACAAGATTAAAAATCCGGGAGGAACACGAAACCTATACAAAAGGCTTTCTATATTTCCTTGGAAACGATCCGCGGATACCGGCTAACATCCGTAATGAAATGAAACAATGGGGCTACCCAAAAGATGAATATACGGATAATGGAAACTGGACTCCCCAGCTTTATATCAGGGAAGCCCGCAGAATGATAGGACAACTGGTAATGACCCAACAATACTGCCAGGGTAAAGAGATTGCCAATGACGGTGTTGCAATGGCCGCCTATACCATGGACTCGCATAATTGCGACAGGCAAGTGGTAAATGGTATGGTAAAAAATGAAGGCAATGTTGAAGTTGGCGGTTTTGGCCCTTACCCGGTTTCATACAGGGCCATTGTTCCAAAACCTGCGGAGGTTGCAAATATTTTAGTGCCGGTTTGCCTGTCGGCTTCGCATATCGCTTACGGTTCCATTCGCATGGAGCCGGTATTTATGGTATTGGGGCAGTCGGCCGCGGTTGCTGCCTGCCAGGCTATTGATAAAAAAATACCTGTACAGTTGGTTGATATTAAAGCAGTACAGAAACTATTGAAAAATAATCCGCTTGCAGATGGCAGTACACCCGAGGTTCTGGTAGATAACGACGATACCGCTCACGTTCAAATAACCGGGGATTGGAAAGTTGCACAATCGGGTGGTTATGGCCCAAGCTATCTTATCGATACGTCTAAAACCGGCGCACTCAATTCGGTTAAGTTCAGGCCGGAGATTGTTAAAAGCAGCAACTATAACGTGTACGTTTATTTTCCAAAAACTAAAAACGCATCAACTAAAACCCATATCACCATTTTTAACGGGACAAACACAACCGAAAAGATCATTGACCAGGCAACTATCCAGGTTGAAGGGCAAACATCGGGAGAGTGGGTTTCTTTAGGATCTTACTACCTATCAAAAAACAAACAGGCTTATATACAAATCTCCAACGAAAACGCCAGCGGGACAACCGTTGCCGATGCCGTGCTTTTTGTACCGTCCAGGTAATTGAAGTGGCGGTCCCGGCTTCACAATAGTAAAACCACTTGAAATGATGAAACAGGCTTAGCTTTATTTAAAGCTAAGCATAACATCCCCTCTATTGCTATGAGCTGCCTTAATCCATAATAAATGGTCCGTTTTATCGTAATACCAGCCAGCGATACTATTTAATTCATCGGGACGGCTCACTGCTTTTAAAATCTCCTTATTTTCAATTACCATGGATGGCTCCTTATCGCTACTCCAATGTATTTTAGCCAGGTAACCATGTGGCGCGGGGGTGTAACTGCCCACAGGTTTTTTAATATTCAACTCCCAGCCCCCGGTAACATTTGCTACCGTAATTTGAGTGATCGCTTTTTCGCCTTGCTGATATTTCAGGTTGATACCATCATCTTCATACAGTTTAAATTCGGATGCCTGGTCCGGAAAAATATCCAGAGTAATCACATCCACGGGTTTTTCACCCATATATTTCATAGCCGGTTGCATAGGGATAATACTGCCTGCTTTTACAAATAGCGGCAACTGGTCGGCGGGTGTTAATATATGGATATATTGCTTTCCGTCATATTTTTTACCCGCCCAATAGTTAAACCAAACACCGGCTGGTAAATACACCGTACGGGTTTGAGCTCCCTTTACCGTTACCGGGCAAACCATCATGTTATCACCAAATAAGTATTGATCGGCTATATTATACGTATTCGGATCATCCTGGTACTCCAGTACAAGGGCACGCATCAGCGGCATACCTGTTTGGTATTGTTTATAGGCATTGCTATAGATATAAGGGATCAGCCGGTATCGCAAATCATCATATTTTTTAAAGTTGGCCAAAGCTTCTGCCCCATAATTCCATGGCTCTTTATAACCCGGGTGATCCATGCCGAATACCATAGCAACCGGGCTAAACATACCAAACTGCACCCAACGCATATATAACTCCGGATCGGCAGCATGCTCAAAACCGCCCATACAATGCGCCCAGTACCCTACGCCCGACAAGCCAATATTTAACCCGGCTTTAATAACCGGTGCAAAATACTGCCATTCGCTCGGCCAGTCGCCAGCAAAAATGTATGGATAACGCTGTATGCCCGAGTATCCCTCGCGGGTCTGGTTCAAACCGCGAATACCATTATATTCCTGGAACTTTAAATATGGGGCTTGGGCATAAGCTATAGGGAAAACATTATGCAATTGCGCAACCTCTTTACCGGTAGGCCCCACCTTTTCACTTTCATTTGCCAATGAACCAAAGGCACTGCCTTCATCGGTTTTCAGGAATTTGGCCCCTATAGACGCTACTTTCATTACCCCGTTATCCCACCACCAGTTGGTAGCCTGCTGATCAAAAAAGTTCACAAATTCACCCGGTTTGCCGTTTTCGGGATAGGTAAAACCTTTGGCCTGCGCCTGGTCGAGCAGATTGAGGTTTTTGGCATTATCAAACCGTGGGCGAATGTGCAAGCCTACCATTTTAAAGTTCATGGCGTACAGGCTATCGAACATGGCTTTGGGGTTTTTAAATGTTTCGCGCCATTCAAAGGTTGTAGCACCCTTGCCCCCGTTTTTACCAAACAACCGCCAGGTAGAATCCAGGAACAAAATATCAACCGGGATCCCCATTTCGCGCATCTTACGTGCAAGCTCAATCACATATTTATCAGATGTAAGTTCCTCATGCCCCCAGGTGCCGCCGCTATAAGTGCCCATATGCAATCCAAAGGCAAAGCGCGGCAATAAAGGTGATTTGCCGGTTATTGACAGGTAGCTGTTTAATATGACCGGGAAAGCCGGGCCATAAATAAAGTAATAATCCAGCTCACCATCATTGGCTTTAAAGCTGTATTCATCATCGCTTTTGCTGCCCATGTCCCAGGCTGTGGCCGATGAATTATGCAGATAAATACCATAGCCGCGGGTGCTCATAAAAAACGGTACCGGGCAATAGTTTGCTTCGTTGACGTTATAAGCGCCCAGCAAATTATCTTTGTTTTTGCCCCTGCCCACATTTAATTTTACCAGTTTGTTACGCTGATCTGTAAAATCCATACGCTCACCAAAACCAAAAAAATGTTCATTTGGCATCAACTGCTTGGTACACATCACCGTATCGCCCATATGATGCAGGCCACCACTTTTTGGTACGTATTCAGATGATAACATTACGCCTTTAGTATCGGATACATTGATGATAAAAGGCGATTTAATAACTGTAATAATTAACGCAGATGTTTGAATAACGTAAGCCGATTTTGCATCGGTTACCTTATAACTTACTGCGGGCCAGTTATAGTTTTCCTGCATTAAATGCTCATCAGCCCCAAAATTACGGCTCCAGCTTGCCCTTACCCTAAACATGGACGGTGAACAAAACTCAATTTGGACATCGCCATTAACATTTTTAAAATACAGCGTATTGCCTTGCTTTTTATATCCCGACTTATTGCTGCCAATACCCGTTTGCGCAAATGTATTTACAGTAAACATTAAAACAAGCGCAAGAAACAGCGTAACCTTCCTCATTATTTACTCAATTTATAAACTTCGCTGCCTGCCAGCAGAAAACAGCCTAAACCATAATCTTCAAAATCGGGCACGCTGTTATAAGTTACCGGTTGCCCGTCTTTAGGTTGCTTGCCGGTTCCCTGCACAAAACCCAGCATACCATCTGTATGTAAACTCTCTGCCGACATGGCATTCCAGGCTTTGGTTACTATAGGTAAATAGGTTTTCTTTTTGAGGATGCCATGGTTGATGCCCCAGGCCATACCATAAGCAAACAGCGCTGTACCTGTTAATTCCTTGCCGCCAAAATTGGTAGAATCTTTTAAGCTCACGTTCCAGTAACCATCCGCACGTTGCAGCGGTACCAGGGCTTCAATCATTTCTTTATAAACATTTAAATATTCATCGCGATGCGGGGCTTTTTTGGGCATTACCTCTAAAACACGCAACATGGCCGCCAATACCCAGCCATTACCGCGCGACCAGTAACAATCGGCGCCATTGGGCTCTTTGTAAGGAGTTACAAAATCCTTATCCCTCCACCAAAGATGATCGGCGGTGTTGTACAAGCCTTTGCCGCCATGCACGGTTTTGGTATAGTTATAAATGGCGAACATTTTTTCATAATACTTATCGTCCTGGTAAACCACGCCAAGCCTGGCATATACCGGCATGGCCATTTGCAGCGCATCAACCCAGCTCCAGTCATCCTGCTTTTCGCTATTGACCATCAGGTCGATACTCAGCTTTATTTTCTCTATACGTTCCGGCTTTTTATCTATCAGGTACAGGTCTATATATGTCTGGCCGCAGCATTGGTTATCGGCGTTCCGGGTATCAACGGCACCACGCGGCGCCCATTGGTGTTTTTCGCCCCAGTCAACCGCGTAATCATAATATTTTTTTTGCGAATCAATTTTGTACATCCCCATCAAACCCTCGTAATAAACCGCTCTTGTCCACAGGTTACTGGTTCGGGTAACACCTTTTACGGTAACAGAAGCACCTGCATCCGGCCATTTTTGCATAAAATAGTTGTTAGCCAAAGTCATATCGGCCAATACTTTACTTTTTGATGGCAGCTGGGCGTGTACAGCGCCCGCCGTAACCATGATTGCACCTGTGCACAGTATCATTTTCAGTTTTGCAAATAGTTTATTCATATTGTAGGTTTTGATGTATTTCTATTCATTTAATTCACAGGTTATTATCTCCGGCTTTTTTTAAGGCATTTTTTTAAGTCCTTCCCATCTTACTTTCCACTTCCCATCTTTTGGGAAACCCGGATTAGCGATAGTTGAACCATCCCAGCCGGCACACATCATGGCTACAGCAGCCAGCAATCCGCCGTTGCCTGGCAGGTAGAGGCGTAAGCGCCCATCCTGGTAATTATGACCGTTGGGCAGGTAAGTATTGGTTTTTATGGGCATAAATAAGGCCTCAATGGCTTTTTCGGGCATATTTAAGCGGGCAGCAGTCATGGCTGTCATCGGGAAATCCCAGCCCCAGGTATCGTTCCAGTCCCATACATTCCATACCAGGTCAAAAGTTTTCTTCATTACCAGGGTATCCAGCTTATTGTTATAAGGCAGCATACCATAGGCCGCCAATACCGCCGGATGATCTGTTTTCAATTTCGGATTAGTATAAGCATCGGGCGAGCTTTCCGCAGCAAGGTAAACGCCATCCTTTTGGGGTAGCTCCGCCAGTTTCTTCAGGATGAGCGCATATTTTTTATCGGGTTGCATGCCCAAACGCTTGCGCCATTCCTGGGCGGTTGTAAGCGCCCAGCGCCAGTATTGCAGCTCATAAGTTGGGTTAAACGTGTCTTCGGGTTTATAACGTTCCTGTGCCAGTATAATACCCTTGCCTAAATTATAACGGTCAAGCTCTTTATCGTAAGTGGGGAACGAGGCCATAAAATCGGCATCGGCTAATACCAGGTCTTTGTATTTATTTAGGGTTTGTTTATTGGGATGTGCGCAGTAATCCAGCTCGGCAAAATAAATAAAATGCGGCTGCTGCCAGATCAGGAACGCGCCTACCGATGACGGGCTTTCATTACCATCAGGATCAGTCATTTTTTGCCAGCGAACGCCATCGTAACCCTGCCGCTTAGCTATAGCACGTGCGTTAGCTTTAACATGATGATACCAGGCCATGCTGTTTTCCAGCAGCTGCTCCCGTCCCCAAAGCGCAAAGTGAATACCATGCCACCAGTGCATTTCAAGGTGGGGTTTACCATACCAGCTATTATAGGTGAGCCCGGTTTCCTGAGGCGGTTGATGGCCCGAGCATTGTATTTTGGTAAGGTATTGGGATAGCACCACCCGCCGTTCCAGTTCATTGGCCCGTGGGTCTGTACTGCCGCTAAAATCAACCGCGCCGCCGCTTTGCCAAAAAGCCCTCCATTGCTGTATGTTGTTTGCCTGCGTTTGAGTAAAGCCCGGTAAAACCGCTGCGGTTTTGCGTGGGGTAAACAAACAGGTAAACATTAACAGATTTGTTTTGCCCTGCGGGGATAACACAAACTGATGAACGGCGGTATTTTTAACGGCTGCAGATCCCTGCCAATCCAGGCGCACAAAATATTGGTTAGTATCTAAACGATGAATAATGGAGGCCTGCTGCCGACCTGATGAAATGACAGTTGAATAATGTTTTTCAGGGTTTTTCCGGTTATCGCCATAGTCAGTAAATTGATTGGTAGGAAACGGAAAACGCAGCCTTACTTTTAGCCTGCCCTGGCTCAATAATTTAGATTGAACTTTTACTGCCACCAAATCCTGCCCCTGGTGGACATAGGTTTGTACGCTTACTGCTTCGCCGTCAAAAGTAAAAGTACTGTTGATGGCGCCCGTCCAGAGATCGAGTTCCTGGCGAATGTTTTGAATTTCATTGATGTTTGCTTCGGTTCCATTCTCATGCAATAGTATAAAACCAAGATTGCCCAGTTGTAAGCGATGCACATTTTCGCGGAACCAGTTAGCTGCGTCCCTACTGCGCCCGGGCTGGTTCCATTGCACCGCGTACGTAACTTTACGACCGTTGAGTGTATAGGTTTTCAATGTTTCATCAAACTTATAACCCATGGTATCTTTGAAGCTATGCCAGCCCCACTCTGATTGTGTACCCAGCGGAATGCCTTTATCATAATGTTCGGGGAAAGTTTGCAGACCGGTAGCATCAACCGTAAAAGCAAAACGACCATTACCAACCGACAGTGATGATAAGGTATCTGTACCCTTATTGATCACATTATGCCTTTGCACCAATGCCTTGCGGTTTATTGGGATTTGCGCCTTTATAATAACCGGCCAGGCACAGGCAAAAATTGCAAAATATACAGGCAGTAGTTTCTTCATCTCTCCTTCTTATTCTTTAAGTTTTCCTCAGAAGCTGTGGGTTAAACCCTTTATTTTTAATGTAGAGACGCATAATTGCGGCTCCCGTATGCAAATCGACCCTGAAAATCCCGAATATCCTGCGAGAGACGCAATTATGCGTCTCTACAATGGTTACAACCGCGGCATTACTTTAAATATTTATTAAGGACCAGTTTATTGAATGACCTGATCCCCTGGATTACAAATTTTGCATTTAGCTGCGCGCCGGGCTCAAGCGTGTGGGTAGCATCGGTACCAAAATAGACCGATTTTACTTTTGCCTCACCCTCTTCATCATAGTCATCGGCTATCATTTTATTCAGATCGACGAAATAAGTACCGGTTTGCTCACCTAACTCCCTGGCCCATTGCCCGTAACTGTTATCATCGTTGCGACCGGCCGATTTGCCATCCTTCCAAACATTGCGCGGTATTGGCGAACAAATAATTGGCGTTGCGCCTTTGGCCTTTATATCGGTAATATATTTGCGCATATACCAGCCGTAAGTGTGTACCACCTCCTGTATTTTCCTTTTCGGGTTGTAAATTTCCTGCTGCTCGTTGCCAATACCCTTAATGGTTCCGCGTGCCCGGGCGGTGTCATCCAATGCACCGGCGTCGTTATGGCCAAATTGCATAATTACAAAGTCGCCGGGTTTTACTTTTGCCAGTACCTTATCCCATAGCCCAAGCGTTTGAAATGTGCGGCTGCTGCTTCCGCCCAGTGCATCGTTTTCAACCGATATCCGGGTTGTATCAAAATAAGGAGCTATATAGTTGCCCCATCCCCACAAACCGCCATCACCTTTTCCTTTACCATTCTTCACGGTTGAATCGCCGATGAGGTAAAAGGTTGGTTTATCAGCAGGTTTTATCAGCATAAAAGACGATAGCAAGATCATGCCTATCAGCAATAAGCTTAAACCTGCATTTTTACGCATTAAATTTTTCATAATAGCTTACCAGTTAGTTTTTAAGATATTTATTTAAAGGATTCTTCGGATCGGCCCGGATGCCTTCGGCAACAGATTCGGCATTTACAGTGGCACCTGCTTTATTGGTATGGGTATGATCGCCGGGAAAGAATTTTTTTACCGAATCGGCGCCCCATTGGTCATATTTATCAGCGGTAAGCCGGTTCATATCAATGAAAATAGCCCCCTCCTGCTGCGCTACTTCCCGCGCCCATTTGCCATAATCATTATCAGCACGAATCACTTTACCCTCACGAAACTCATTACGCGGAATCATCGACAAAACCATTGGCGTAGCGCCTTTAGCTTTGGTTTCCCTTATAAATTTGCGAAAATACCAGCCGTAGGTGTGTACGGTTTCTTTTACTCCATTGGGCCAGATAAGCTCTGCTGTTTCCTCGCCCGTACCTTTTAGTACACCGCGGTATCCTTTTTTTGTAGTATCGGGTTGGCCGCCTTCATTATGGCCGAATACCATCATCACAAAATCGCCGGGCTTTAACAGGGAATCTACCTTGTTCCACCTGCCCTCTTTTATAAAAGTACGCGTGCTGCGGCCGGCCATCGCATGGTTCTCGATATTGATCTCCGACAGGTTAAAATAGTTTGGAATGATACTGCCCCAACCCCAGGTTTCCTTATCGCTGTTGTGGGTTGTGGAGTCTCCGATGAGGTACAATGTTGGTTTTTGCTGATTAACAAACGCCAGGCTTGCGAAAGCTACAATTAACAAGATAAAAAGGGATTTTAATGCTTTTACCATGATATAACTATTTAATTAGCAAATATTTAACCGGCCTAAGGGTAACCGGCCCAACCAAACCAGATGGCTTTGGCTGCCAGTTTATTGCGGTAAAAAGCCCATCCTGGCCTTTGGACCCGGAGCTATGTGACTGAAAATTAGTATTATAGAAGATTCTGTAGGGGATATTCTTTTTATCCATATCTATAATGCGGTTCACCATCAGGTTGGCTACTTTTACCTGTAACTGATTGATCAACCTTAACTGTCCTGAAGAAATGGTAATTATATATGGCGCACCTATCAGCGTTGCCAACTTTTTGCCGTTAAGGTAAACTTCGGCACTTTCATGTACCTTACCTAAATCCAGCTGCCAGGCTACCGCATTTTGTGCAGGTTTTTTGAATGTGATTGAATAACTCCCTGTTCCCGAAAACGCCTTAAATTCATCGCCCCCTAAAGCCGTCCATGATTTAAGGTCACCGGTTTTTACTGGTCGCGGCAAGGTTGGGCCGCCCTGGGTAAATGTGAGCGCCCATATGCCATTTACATTTACCGGTTTACCTGCAAGCTGGTAATATTTATAATTTGCGATATTAACTTTTGAAGGTAACGTTTGCAAAATGCAGCTTTGCCCGGGCTGTAGTTGCAGGTAAACACCGGTTTGGCCTTTGCCTTGTTTCCGGTTGCTGGCCAGGCCGTAACTTTTGGTCATCGGATCAAATACCACTACCGACGCTGCACTAACTGATAACCTTACCCAGCCATCAATCGCTTTATCGCTATTATTGGCGATAAAATAGCTGTTGCCGTTTTTGTAGGTTCTGCGTACAAATTGAAGTCCATCATCGGTCATACGCTCCCTGTTTATTCCCGCGGCATCCAGCAGGGGCATTATATCATCGGCAATTAAAAACCTGCCTTTGCCTATCGTAGCTATTTTAACACCATTGGCCCCCGGTGTAAAGTTTAACCCGGCCAGTAAATCCTTAAATGCTTTTTCGCGCTCATTTAAGCGGGCATATCCAGGCACATCTGATGGCAGTTTTTTATACACCACCACAGTGGCCCCGGCCTTTGCCATATCCATTATTTTACCGAATGTTTCCAGCGGGATATACCTGCAATCGGGCAGTAAAATGGTTTTGTAACTGATTCCACCAGTTGCGATGCGGGCGCCGGTGGCTTGCAGTTCCATTATCTGCTTATCTGATATAAAATCAAAAGTGTAGCCCTGTTTCAACATCTCCTGGGTTGAGTTTTCAAAACCGGTACCGCTAAAATCGGGTTTCATGGCATCATAATGCTTAAGTAAACCTTTTTCGCCTGGTTCCGAAAAACTATCGAACAAAGGATAATAAACCAGCACATCATTATCAGGCTTGCCCTGTTGCAAAAACGACTGGCAATTGGTTATGTATTGGTTAAGGGTCGAAAAGTCGTTCCAGAATGGATTGGTCTGGTTAAAATGTACTTCGGCATAAAACAACCAACCTGGCCAGGGGGCATCCTTTGGTGAATAGCTGATACCATGATAAAAAATATGGTTAACACCACCTACAAAATATTTATCAATAGCCTGTTTAACATCGCCTAATGACGACAAAAAATGATCATTAAGCCAGGTTGCCGACTCAGATGAAGCCAGCGGTTTACCGGTAACGTGTGCCGCCGAGGTAGCAAACTTGAATCGCAGGATATCATTCCCCTCGGTTTCGGGAATATCAATAGCCGCGTAAAGATCCAGTATATTGGATGGCGAACCGTGCGATTGATTACGGATTAAAGCGTCTTTTGATTTACCCCATTCGTGCCAGGGTTTGGTAAAATTATCAAGCAACAAATCGGATATGGTTTCACGGTAATCGCACAATATCCTGTTATCGTTCTCTTTGTCGCCACTGCCGAATAAGGCCGGTAAATGATCCCGAAGATCGTAGCCACGGCGCTTAATAAACTCGTCAAAAAACTGTGGGGTAAAATTTGATTGCCCGCGGGCGTCGTCAACCTCGTACGAGTCGTTAAAAAACGCGCGGATAGCACTTACATCCTGGCCTTTGAATGCCTGGTTAAACTTATCCAGGTAATGATCAAGCGCCGGTTTCGAAAAATGGTCAATCACATAGCCCTCGCCACCCGGGGCGGCCCGCTCCACCATTTTACCGTGCCAACCCATAAAAAGCGCATATAGCTTCCAGTTACCGGCGGGTGCGGTCAAGTTAAGTTTGCCATCGGCCTCAACTTTATCGGTCAGGTTAAGGGCCTGCCCTTTGCCATCATAGGCCATTAAAACGGTGAGTGGTATGCGTTTTTCAAACCGCACCTGATCAAGCGCCATCAATTGCAGGTTTTTATTACTGCTGATGGGCTCAACCAGGTCGGTGATCTTTGGCGTCTGGCCGTCTGCGCGTACCAGGGGTTGTTGTACAAACACCACAGGTTCATTTAATTTATCCCCACCCTTCAGGTCATAATTTTTCCAGAAGAGTTCCTTACTCGCATCCCGATCTGTTACCCAGGGGCCTCCAAAGGGCCAGCCTGTGGCGTTGGCCAGGTCAATACCCATATCCAAACGTTTAGCCTCCTGCAGTGTATATTTCAGCATATCAACCCATTGGGGCGACAAATACGGTATAAACTCACTCTCGTGTCCTTTAACGCCGTAAATGGGTGTTATTTCCATTCCGCCTAAACCGGCGTCATGGTAGCTTTGCATATTCCAGGCCAGGTCCTTTTTATTTACAGCGCTGCCTTGCCACCACCAGCGGGCCCAGGGTTTGGTTTGCCTGGTAATAACAGGCCATGTTACCTGGGCTGTTGCCTCCTCGGCACTTATTAAAAGCACTAAAACAGCGGCTATTTTGAAGTTTTTGTTGAATACCGACATGTAGATTTCTTTATTTGTGTTTGGCAATTTCAACCGCATAAACGCCCTCATGACCTTCAAAATTGGCCCTGAAGATAACCCATTTTTCATCGGGCGAAAAATGCACATTAGGTTCAAGGTGATAGTTGTGATTTTTCATATTAACCAGTTTCTCCGATTTAAAACGATCTCCATTGGGTTTAAAAAGGTATATCCACATGCCATCGGGCGCTTTGGCTACCTGCCCGGCATTACCGCCATCACCTGCAAATGTTTGCTCATCCCTGGTAACGTTGAAATGGATTGACCATTCGTTGCGGTCCATCTGGTAAACGCGGTCTTCCTTACCCGTTTTCATGTTGATGCCTGCCAGGAAAAATGTTTGTCCTTTAGGTTTTTGCAGATCAAACCACTCGGTATTGCCAAGCGGCGAAAAAAACTCATGCCCTGCAATTTCATTTACCATGGTACGCTTATGCAATAGTTTATTTTCGCCGGTTTTTATATTGATGTTCCAAATCCTGTCTACCTTCTCCCATGGCCCTTCATGACAGTACGACAAATTATCGGGATCTGTGGGCGAGAAAAGCAGGTGATTAGTCCATTCGTTCTCCTGGTGTATTTGTTTTAATAATTTGTGCCTAACATCAAGCACATATAGGGTATGTTGAATATGCGCATCATATATCCGGTTAAAAAAATCGTGTTTTTCGGGATATTTGGCCAGTATCTCACGCTCCTGCTCACCGGTGGCTTTAACACAGGCCATAAAAGATCCATCGGCATTTACGGTACCTACCCGGCCTTTAAAGTCGGGGGCAAAAGCATAAATAAACCTGGTTTTATGGGTATTTACATTTACGGCAAATATACTGTCGCCGCTTTGATAAAATGCCTCCCGGGTTTTAGCGCAAACCATCTCTCCTGATACCTTTTCGCGGCTGGTTAACTGGTCGGTCTTTAACGTTTTCAGGTTGACGGTAAACAGTTGCTGACCCTTATCCGTTTTGCCGTAAAACACCATCAAATCACCTTCGTTCTTTTCCTGGAGAACAAAGGGATTATTGTTAAAATAAAAACTCCCGTTATCATTTTCGCGGTTTACCAGCCGAACAACCTTATGCCCGGTTTCTTTATCAATCCATTGGGCCGGCATGGGTTTTACGCCCCCTGTTTCTATTAAATCCTGGGCTTTTAGGGTAAAAAAGCTTACCTGTAAAAGGGCAAAAGTCATCAAAGCCAGTTTTTTGCTTATCATCATTATTAAGATTTTAATTAGTTTCCGTCGGGTTTTATGGTGCTGTTTTTGGGGCTGGCTGGCAGGTTGAAAGTATCGGCAGGGTCAGGATGTGATGGATCATAAGGCGGTGCGTCAATAATATACTTCTCAATACCCAGGTGATTGCCCTTGATCCCCTCGATAACACATTTGGCAATTTCATAAGCTCCATAGCTGTTAAAGTGGGTATTATCTGCCAGGTCTTTAGGCTGGTTGAGGAACGAGTTGGCCGGATACCACACAAAAGCCTTTTTAGAACCTTCATTGCCCAACGCCTCATAAAGTTTAGCCGTCATGACATTAAGATCTATCAGCGGTACATTTTGCGCTTTGGCAACTTTCCTTGCAGCATCCGGATAATCGCCCAGCGTATTCACAACTTTACTGCTATCATTAAAAGCGCGGCGACTGGTAGAAGTTACAATAACCGGGATGGCATTTTTATCGCGTATTTTACTGATGAACAGCTTAAGGCGGTCTGTATATGATTTATAGGCGCCATCTTCGGGACCTTTTTCTTTCTGATCATTATGCCCAAACTCGATAAAAAGATAATCCCCGGGCTTAATGATACTCAATATTTTATCCAAACGGTGGCTGTTTAAAAAGCTGCCCAGGGTAAGTCCCGATTCGGCATGATCGGCAATGGCTACCCCAGGTTTAAAAAACCTGGTGATCATTTGCCCCCAAGAGCACCAGGGCTCATCATCCTGGTCAACCACGGTGGAGTTTCCAGCCAGGTAAACAGTTACCTGGTCATCCACCTTTTCTATTTCAAGCGCATCAATACATGGCAGGGTATCATTAAATTCAAGGCTGAGCTTATCATCCCAGTCATATTTTCCAAATTCGCGGGGTTTAAGGGATACCTTACCGCCTGTGCCGATATCCGGTTTACGTATATTTACTATGAAGCTTACCCGTTTTATGTTGCCTTTACTGGTTTTAACTTTCTCCAGCATCAGCCTGCGCGATTCTGCACGTACGGTTATATTGCTGTTACCCTTGATGTCGCCCAATAGCAGTGTTACTTTATAATTGCCTTCGGGTACATTTACCGAAAAATAAAAGGGCTTATCGCTGGTTACGTAATCACCTGTAAGCAATTTCCGGGGATTGCGGACCACTGCTGTTACTTTTGAGTCAAAATCAAACCCATAACCTTTATTGTCATCAAATTGAACATCCGAGCCTATCTTTTGATAGCCATCGGCTGCCTTGCCGCTGCCAAAATCAAATTTAAAACTGGTTTTAGCTGCCTGTGCCAAAAGTGTTGCAGGTAAGGTAAACCACAGCAAAAAACAAAAGCAGGGCAATAAGATCTTGCGAGTCGACTTTATCATGATGAATATTAATTTACCTGGTTATCTGGTTGCCCAAAATTGGGTCATGGTTTATAATAGATAAAGTTATACCATGGATACACAAACAGCGTCCTGCACTGTCCTGAATGAAGATACTGTTTGTGTAACAAATTCATTGCCTGTTCAAACTCATTAAGAATGATTCAAATGCTTTATGTACCGATTGGATAACCCTTTCATTTTTTAACACACATCAATGCTTATTCATTTTCTGTTGCCCAATTTTGGGGCATGAAAACAGAAACATTAGCGTATTTACCCGGAACTGACGTTGCAGAAAATTATACCGGCAATTTTTCCGAACTAAAAATTGCTATTGCCAGTATTTCTATAAGCCTGTTTATGATGAACCTCGACACAAGTATTGTGAGCGTAGGATTACCGACAATGATTAAAAGCCTAAAAACCACTTTCGCTTCGGCACAATGGTTTGTGCTGGCTTACCTGCTTGTACTTACCGCTCTAATTACAGCCGCAGGACGGCTTGGCGACATTATAGGTAAAAAGAAATTATACCTGGCGGGTATTGTTATATTTACCGGAGCATCTTTGCTCTGCGGTATATCTAATAGTGCAGCATTATTTATCTTATTCCGAGGGTTACAAGGTTTGGGGGCCGCCTTAATATTGGCTTTGAGTATGGCCATAGCAACGGAACTCACACCTAAAAAAATGTTGGGCAAAACAATGGGGGTTTTATCAACCATAACAGCCCTGGGTATTGCAGGCGGACCAACAATTGGCGGCATATTGCTTTCAACTTTCGGGTGGCAATCTATGTTTTTGGTAAACATACCTTTTGGAATTGTGGCTTATGGATTGGGCTATAAATACATAAACAGCCCTACTATTAAAAAACGTATTCCTATTGATAAGGTTGGAATAATTTTATTGGCAGCAACCTTATCATCCTACTGTTTTGGCATGACCATGATTGAAAAAAGCGGTTTTGGCAATCTTATTGTTTTAACGTTATTGGCAGTTACTATTATTGGCTTAGTTGTATTTATTCGGTTTGAGAAAAGAATAGCGCATCCTTTAATAAACGTCGCCATTTTTAAAAACAGGCTTATTAGCAAAAACCTGTTTACTACAGTGCTTGTTTATACCGTAATTATTACAACAGTAATATTGCCACCGTTTTATCTTTTAAAAGCAGCTAATTACAGCCTGGTACAGGTTGGGCTAATTATGTCATTCGGCCCTTTATTAACTGTTGCACTTAGTATTTACGCAGGCAAAATTGCCGACAGGTATGGTGCAAAAAATGTGATGTTTTGCGCAGTAATTACCATAGCCATTGGATGCTTTTGCATGAGCACAATTACCCCGGCCGATAATATTGTAGGTTATCTTTGGCGGATAGGAATTATTGCGATGGGATTGAATTTTTTTAAAACCCCTAACAACACGGTTGTAATGGAAATAGCACCAGCAGACCAACGCGGGCTACTAAGTGGCTTTTTATCGCTGTCGCGGATTTTAGGGCAAATAACCGGAACAACAGTAATGGGCGTTATCTTCGCGGTGTTGTCGGGAGTGTCCGGCACTTCAAAAATTGGCAGCTCGCCGCAGGCAATAACCTATGGCTTTCATGTAGTGTTTTTAATAAACGCATTTATAGCATCGTTTGCGGCATTATTGATCTATCCGAAGTTCTTGAAACAAAATGCATAATTTTAATAAGTAATAAATTCGATTGAATGTTTATGAAAGAAACCTTAGCCAGGTACATCCAGAAAAAAGTTAAAATTAGTGATGAAGATTTGCAATTTATTCTTTCGCATTTTAAGCCCCGTACGGTTAAAAAGAAAGAAATTTTATTGCATGAAGGAGATTTGTCAAACAGGATGTATTTTGTTGTAAAAGGCTGTCTGCGAATCTATTTTATTAAAGACGTTGGTACAGAAGTTACCCGAAGAATCATATTTGAAAATGATGCATCATCGTCAATGGTGTCTTTTATCACCCAAAATAGATCAAAGGAATACATTGAAGCAGTAATGGACTCCGAATTGCTATATATGGATAGAAAGGATTTTTACCACCTGGTAGAAACTTTGCCTATATGGGAAAAATTTTATCGACATCAGCTGGAATACGCTTATGTAATTAACACCAACAGGTTAATGAGTTTTATTACTAACGATGCTACCGAACGTTATTTATTATTGCTCAAAGAAAACCCCGAAATAATAAAACGGTTACCCAACAGACTGGTGGCTAACTATTTGAATATTACACAAGAAGGGTTAAGCAGGTTAAAATCAAAATTATAGAATGCCCGGGCAACAGGCTGGTTAAAAAAGCTACCCTACTTTCACAGAGCAGTTTACAGCCTTAATGGTACAATCACCAGCCCTATGGTTCTTTATTAAAATAATTATGGCAAATAAAAAACCTCTTTTAGGGGGGTACTTACCGGTGAATTATCGGGATTGCTTTCCATAATATCGCCCATATAAGCCCACCATTTTTGCATAACGGCTTCTGCTGGTAAATTATCCAGTAATTTCTTGTCGGCTACTTTTAAAACGCCAATCAGGCTGTTGGTTTCCTCATCCAGGAAGATAACATAATCGCTTATTCCCGTATCTTTTAACAGCGCCGATAACTCGGGCCATATTTCATCATGCCGTTTTTTGTACTCCTGTTCAAAGCCCGGAAAAAGCTTCATCTTAAATGCTACGCGATCCATAGGTAAATATTAAAAGGTTAAATACGGCAAATGGGTACTGATATTTGATTCGTCCAAAAATCGCATATATATTTAAACGACTCTGTATGTTTTGCCAAAATAACATTTCTTTTCTCAGTTAGCAATCCTGTGGCATCCTGATTATCTTGACAGAATATTTTAACTTTGACCCGGGTAAAGCCGCTTTTAAATTTATAACCAGGTACAGGATTTAATAATGAGATATGAAGTCTTCGCGTTTACTGGAATACATATTTATTGACTATTATTCATCCACACCCAAATACATACAATTAGCCAATTGCATTATTAAAAGTGTACGCGAGGGCAAACTGGTTATTAATGAAACACTACCCTCCATTAACGAGCTGAACCTCAATTTTGAAATATCGCGGGATACTGCCGAAAAAGCCTATAAACACTTAAAATCAATTGGCTTGCTTGGCTCCGTACCGGGTAAGGGATATTATATAAAAAACACCGAGGCCGGCCAGCAATTTAAAGTGTTTTTAATATTCAATAAGTTAAGCACCCATAAAAAGCTGGTATATGATGCCATTGTTGATGGCCTTGGTCATGAGGCAGCTATCGACTTTTATATATACAATAACGATTTTGAGTTTTTTAAAAAGCTAATCCAAAACAATAGTAATGATTACACGCACTACGTAATTTTACCGCACTTTATGGATGGCGGCGAAAATGTACATGATATCATCAATACCTTGCCAAAAGACAAGCTGATAATACTCGACAAACTTGTGCCAGGTGTAAAAGGCGACTTCGCCGCTGTATACGAAAATTTTGAAAAAGATATTTTTCATGCCCTGGAGCAGGCACTGCCGCAGCTAAGCAAGTACCATACGTTAAAGATCATATTTCCCGAATACACCTATTTTCCGGGTGAGATATTAAAAGGTTTCTTTACCTTCTGTATCCAGTACGCCTTTACCTATAAAGTTGTTCATGATATACATGGAGAGCCTATAAACGAAGGCGAGGTTTTTATAAACCTGATGGAAAATGACCTGGTTGTTTTGATTGAACGGATGCTATCGACAAAATTGCAGATAGGTAAAGATGTTGGTGTGATATCGTATAACGAAACCCCGCTAAAAAAAATTATACTAAACGGCTTAACCACCATATCAACAGATTTTGAAAAAATGGGAGAAATGACTGCCGACATTATAAAAAACGGGTATACAGGCAGGTATGAGGTGCCATTTTATTTAACCTTAAGATCATCATTATAAGCCTGTACCACGACAAGTATTATAATGATTTCCGGATAATGATCTTAAATTCATTTTTGATAACAGCTGCTTTATTTTGGAGCATGAGCTCTGCAGTTTTCCGGCCCATTTCTTCAAAGTCGGTAGATATTACGGTGATATCCAGCAGTTCTTTAAATACAGTTTCGTTGAAGGATATAATGCCTATATCTTTCCCTAATTTGTTGCCGGTGATCCTGACAGCTTTAATCAGGTCGGCTAAATCATCCTCGGCAAGTACAATATATACAGTGCCTTTTTTTAGCTCATCCAGTTTAACTGACGAAACAACTTCAAATTTCTTTTGGTTCTCTTCACAAAACTGGGCGATACCATCTTTTATTTCAGGCGGATGGTGGCGGTCAAACGGGAAAATAACTGCTACTCGTTCATATTTTGCTAAATGATAGGTAACTTCATTTAACGCACCATAAATATCGTTTCTGAAGTCCTGGAATACTGCAGAAACATTGTTTAATTGGGGGAGGTACCTATCTACCAATATCAGTTGGCCGGCCGGGATTCTTTTTAAAATATTTAAGTATTCCAGCTCGTTAGCATTGTCAAAAAAGTGCGGCATCACCAGGTAGTAATGGTAATTACCCAAATTAGCTTCTATACTCTCTTCAAGCAAAGCAGGATTGTAGTGGTGAATATGAAGATCGACCCTGCCTTTGTCGCCCAGGGTTTGCACTATAGCATCATACACGTTTTTTTTATAAGAGCTCAGTTTGTTGAACAACAATAAAACCTTCATCCTTACATCGGGCTTACCAATTACAAAATACCCTTTTCCCGAAACTGAATGGATATATCCCTCCTGTTTTAGAAGGATATAGGCTTTTTCAATAGTATCCCTTGATACCCCATATTGTTTGCTATAAATGTTTATGGATAACAGTTGTTCATTTTTTCGGTAAACGCCTTTATCTATATCTTTTTTAATGGAATTGGCCGTTTGTTGCACCAGGGACTTTACCCTATAATTATTTATTTGTTTTGTTCCCATTAGGTTTAGCTGATACCAGGTTAATGATTTACAACAATAGGAAAATTAAATCATACCTCATCACTCCGCGGTAAACCCTATATCGTGGTATTTTCAGGTTAAGGCCATTTGTTGTGATAGTGCAAGGCAAAGCAACGTTTTTTTGTTCACCGCTTTAACCACGCGTATTAATTCTTATTTTCGCCCATCTTATATGTCTATGTCAGAATCTATCTCCACCCCTGTCCAACCCAACCTCGTAGAAATCGTCTCCAAATACATCCTGCTCGAAGTAAGCCGAAAAGCGCTTAAAGGTAAGTGCCCCTTCCACAAAGATCAGGCTACGTCATTAATGGTTTACGAAGAAAAAAATATGTTTCAATGTTTCGGCTGTGGCAAAGGCGGCGGCCCGATAGAATTTGTGATGGCAATTGAAAATAAATCGCGCGAAGACGCAATCGGGATTATCGCCCAGGCAAAATAAAGACGTACGACACCGGAGGCTATCGTCAAAATCTTCGATTTGTCAACAATTGCGTAAACGTGTTAATTAGTTGCACAAAAATTGAAACTAATTGGATTTTTTTGCTGTCTTTTTGACTTCATTTTGAGTATTTGTGTACTGTTTTCGTGGCAATTTCGGGGCACACGAAAATTAAATGGCGGCAATTTATTTTACCGTCTTTTCACCGGGATAATAACGGGCGGGTTATCTCATTTCCATTTAAATGTTATAATGTAAGTTTTTTCTTGGATAAGTAAAAATTTATGGCCTAATTTGCACCCAAATTAAAAACACAGTAATACCTCAAAAAAAATGAATCAACCAAGCTTAAATAAGCCCGCAACAAGAGCAAGATTTGCTCCCATTGCCGCTGCTTTGGGTTCAACTGTTTTTTTATCCTGCCCTTCCCGACGAAGGCCCTATATGCCAAGGGTTTGAATTAATTTCCCGTACTAAACCCCGCAAAAGAGTTGTTAAACTTCTTTGTAAAAAAGCCATCTAATTATTAAGGCGATTAAAAGCCAATTAATTTAACGGTAATTATCTATTTAAATGACCATACAAGATTTTGATATTCAGGTTGCTACAGCTCAGCATGTAGATTATGCCACAATGATTTGCGATGAAATGGCCGAATCGGCCAAGGCACGCGGAACGGGTATTGCGCAACGGTCGCCAGAATATGTTGCCAACAAAATGCTGGAAGGCAAAGCAGTTATCGCCTTGCATAAAGACGGTACCTGGGCCGGCTTCTGCTACATTGAAACCTGGAGCCATGGCGATTTTGTTGCCAACTCGGGCCTTATCGTCAACCCAAACTTCCGTAAAGTGGGTTTGGCAAAGGCAATTAAACATGCCATTTTCCAGCTTTCGCGTAAAAAGTATCCGGAAGCCAAGATATTCGGACTTACCACCGGCCTGGCGGTAATGAAGATAAACTCAGAAATTGGATACGAACCAGTAACCTACTCTGAGCTTACGCAGGACGAAAACTTTTGGGCAGGCTGCAAAAGCTGCGTTAATTACGACATCCTGATGAGCAAAGGCCGCAAAAACTGCATGTGCACCGCCATGCTGTTCGATCCCGCCGAAAAAATGAAGCAGGACGAAGAAAAAATGAAACGCATTACGCATAAGGCCACATTATTGGAGAGGATAGAAAATGCGATTAAGAAACGAATTGGTCATGAATAGGTAAAAGGTGAAAGGTGAAAGGTTAAGGGCGAAAGGTGGAACTATTGGCAAAAGGTCAAGGGCGAAAGGTAGAAAAGAAGAATTTAATGAGGGATTATAAAAAGTTAGATGTTTGGAAAAAATCACATTTGCTTACGAAGCAGGTGTATGCTGACATTTTACCTATAATGCCCATTGAAGAACGTTTTGCTTTAACCAACCAATTGCGCAGATCAACATACTCCATTCCTTTGAATATTGTAGAAGGTTGTGGAAAAAATACGGATTGCGATTTTGTCCATTATCTTGACAATGCCTTAGGATCCGCGCATGAAGTAGAATATACTTGTTACCTGATTTATGACCTGGGATTTATATCAAAAGAAATTTATGAAAATACTAACACAGCAATAAACGAGATAAAAGCCATGTTAATTGGCTTCATAAAATTTTTACGTGGCGAAAACCTTTGACCTTTCGCCTTTAAACCTTTTACCCAAAAATTACGTGGCGAAAACCTTTAACCTTTCGCCTTTAACCTTATACCTCTAAAAAGAATGAAAAAGAAAGTAGTATTAGCATACAGCGGCGGATTAGACACCTCATTTTGCTGTATATATTTAACACAGGACCTTGGTTATGAAGTTCATTCGGTAATTGTAAATACCGGTGGCTTTAGCGACGAGGAACTAAAAGGGGTTGAAGAACGCGCTTATAAAATGGGCGTTACATCGCACCATGTGGTTGATGAAACTAAAAACTTTTACGATACCTGTGTTCGTTTTTTGATTTATGGTAACGTTTTAAAAAACAACACTTACCCCCTTTCGGTAAGTGCCGAGCGTGTGAGCCAGGCTACAGCTATAGCCAACTACGCTAAAGAAATTGGCGCCGAGTTTGTTGCCCACGGCAGCACCGGTGCAGGTAACGACCAGGTACGTTTTGATATGATCTTTAATATCCTGGTTCCCGAAGTTAAGATCATCACTCCTATCCGCGATTTAAAATTAAGCCGCGAAGAGGAAATTCAATACCTGAAAGATCATGGTGTGGAAATGAACTTCGAGAAAGCTAAGTATTCAATTAACAAAGGCATTTGGGGAACATCTGTAGGTGGTAAAGAAACTTTAACATCTAACTTAGGTTTACCAGAAGAAGCTTGGCCAACCCAGGTAACCGAATCTGAGGTAAAGGATCTTGTTCTTACCTTCGACAAAGGTGAATTAGTTGGTATTAACGATGAAAAATATGATCATCCAACCAAAGCAATCCAGGCTTTGCAGGCCATAGCTCAGCCTTATGGTATTGGCAGGGACATTCACGTAGGTGATACCATTATTGGTATTAAAGGCCGGGTAGGCTTTGAGGCTGCAGCACCAATGGTAATTATAAAGGCTCACCATACTTTAGAGAAACACGTGCTAACCAAATGGCAGCTATCCTGGAAAGATCAGCTTTCTGCTTTCTATGGTAACTGGCTGCATGAAGGCCAGTTCCATGACCCCATTATGCGCAACATGGAGGCCTTTTTAAGTGATACCCAGGCAAACGTAAGCGGTAAAGTATTTGTTCAATTACATCCATACCGTTTCCAGGTTGTAGGTATTGAATCGGATCATGATTTGATGTCGAATAAATTTGGTAGCTACGGTGAAATGAATAACTCCTGGAGTGGCGAAGACGTTAAAGGTTTCTCGAAAATATTTGGCAACCAGGTAATGATCTATCACAAAGTAAATGCCCCCCAGCCCCCTGAAGGGGGAGCGAAAATTGCTCAAGACTAATCATGGGAGATAAAGAAAATATCAACGCTATTCCTACTCCCCCTTTAGGGGGCAGGGGGGCTCCTTTTTCAAAAGGAGAATGCCTGAAGCATTATAACTGGGGCGATGACTGCCACGGCTGGACTTTTATTGATACCGAGGCATTATCTGTAAAACAGGAGCTAATGCCGCCAGACACGGCCGAACAACTACATTACCATGAAAAGGCAACTCAATTGTTCTTTATTTTGAAAGGGCGGGCAACTTTCTCCATTGATGGAGAAACAACCGTTTTAAAGCCAGAGCAAGGCATCGAAATATTACCGGGGCAAAAACATTTCATCAGTAATAACGACCGGAGTGACCTGGAGTTTATTTTATATTCATATCCATCAACAAATAATGACAGGATCAATGTTGCCCCCTAACCCCCTGAAGGGGGAATAATAATTGATATTATGACTGATAATTTAAAAGATATAACAAATAGTTCAACTCCCCCTTCAGGGGGTCGGGGGGCTATACGTGCAGGCATTATTGGCGGTGCGGGATATACCGGCGGCGAAATGTTGCGTATCCTCATTAACCACCCTAACGTTGATATTGCATTTGTACATAGCAACAGCAATGCCGGCAATTATATCTACGAGGTACATACCGATTTGTTTGGCGATACCGACCTGAAATTCGCAGCGGAGTTTAATACTGATATAGATGTGTTATTCCTTTGTGTTGGCCATGGCGATGCTAAGAAGTTTTTGGATGCGAATGAGATTCCAGACGAAGTAAAGATTATTGACCTTAGCCAGGACTTTCGTTTAAATCAAAATTCAAAATTAAAAAGTAAAAACTTCACATACGGTTTGCCTGAGTTAAACAGGGAAACCATTAAAACAGCAGAAAATATAGCCAACCCGGGTTGTTTTGCTACTTGTTTGCAATTGGGATTATTGCCCCTTGCATCAAAAGGATTGTTAGACAACGAAGTACACATTACCGCAACTACTGGTTCAACAGGCGCAGGCCAAAGCCTGGCAGCTACTTCGCACTTTACATGGCGAAATGATAACTTATCTGTTTACAAGGTATTTAATCACCAGCATTTGAATGAGATAGGCCAATCTTTAAAGCAGCTACAGTCTGGTTTCGATAAAGCCATCCATTTTGTACCTTACCGCGGCGACTTTACACGTGGCATTATCGCATCAATATACACAGAAAACGATTTAAGCGAAGACGAAGCTTTAGCGCTCTATCAAAACTATTACGAGGGGCATCCATTTACCCACGTTACCAACAGGAATATCGATTTAAAGCAAATTGTAAACACCAACAAATGCTTTATTCAGGTACAAAAACATGGCAATAAAATATTCATTGTCAGCATTATGGATAATTTACTTAAGGGTGCCTCGGGCCAGGCAGTACAAAACATGAACTTAATGTTCGGGCTGGACGAGCGCGCAGGGCTACGACTTAAGGCGACTGCGTTTTAAGCTGAAAGCTTAAAGACAGTTGCCGATGATAATCAAGATTTGTTTCAGCAAACAAACGCGCTAATAAATTAAGTTAAGGCAATGCTGATTAGCCTTATTAAAACAATTAGAAAATAAAAGCTTTTGGCCTTCAGCCTTCTGCTTTAAGCTCAACAAAATGAAATTATTCGACGTATATCCTATCAATCCAATAAATATAGTAAGAGGCCAGGGTAGCCTTGTATATGATGCCCAGGACAACGAATACCTTGACATGTACGGCGGTCACGCTGTAATATCTATCGGGCACACACATCCCCACTATGTGAAGCGCTTAGAAGATCAATTGCATAAACTGGGTTTTTATTCCAACTCCATCGAAATCCCTATCCAAAAAGAACTGGCCACCAAATTAGGCAAAGTATCAGGCAAAGAAGATTATCAACTATTCCTTTGCAACTCCGGTGCCGAAGCAAACGAAAATGCTTTAAAGCTGGCATCGTTTTATAATGGCAAAAAGAAGGTTATCGCATTTACCAAGGCATTTCATGGCCGTACATCTTTAGCAGTTGCGGTTACCGATAACCCAAAGATTGTTGCCCCTATTAACGAAACCGACAATGTAATATTTTTACCCTGGGCTGATGAGGCTGCTTTGGCACAGGCTTTTGCCGATAACGAAATATCCTCTGTAATTATCGAGGGCATCCAGGGCGTTGGCGGTATCCAGGTAGCACCAGAAAGTTTTCTGCAAAAAATCCGGTTGTTATGCGATGAGTATAACGCTGTTTTTATAGCTGATTCTGTTCAATGCGGTTATGGGCGTACCGGTAAATTCTTCTCCCAGGATTTTGCAGGAGTTGATGCCGATATATACAGCATGGCAAAAGGAATGGGCAATGGTTTTCCGGTTGGTGGTATCATTATTTCGCCAAAAATACAGCCGGCTTATGGCATGCTGGGCACTACTTTCGGTGGCAACCATTTGGCCTGCGCCGCCGGATTAGCCGTGCTGGAAGTAATGGAACAGGATAACCTGATGCAAAATGCTGCCACAGTTGGCGAGTACCTGATAAAGGAACTTAAAAAACTGGAGCAGGTAAAAGAAGTAAGGGGCCGCGGTTTGATGATCGGGATTGAATTGCCCGAAGAGTTATCTCATGCCCGTAAAGAACTTTTATTTAAACACCATATTTTTACAGGCGAGGCTAAACCTAACGTAGTAAGGTTATTACCTGCTTTGAACTTAACCAGGGCTCATGCGGATAGGTTCCTGGAAGCCTTTGTAGATGTTTTAAATCAATAGATCGCAATATATAATAATCCCGACTGATGAAACTATTTTCTTCTGTAAACGACGTTACCGATATTGATGCCCTTGTAAAAGAGGCATTGGCGCTTAAGCAAAACCCTTATGCCAACCAGGAATTGGGCAAAAATAAAACCCTTGCATTGGTGTTTTTAAACCCAAGCCTGCGTACCCGTATGAGCACGCAAAAAGCGGCCCTTAACCTGGGCATGAATGTGATGGTGCTTAACATCGATAAAGAAGGATGGGCGTTGGAGCTACGCGATGGCGTTGTAATGGACGGCACAACTGTTGAGCATATCCGTGAAGCGGCTGGCGTTATGGGGCAGTATGCCGATATTATTGGCGTACGTTCATTCCCCGGCTTGCGTAACCGCGAGGAAGATTATAGCGAAATGATATTTAACAAGTTTGTAGAGTTTTGCAAAGTACCGGTGGTGAGCCTGGAATCGGCTACCCGCCACCCTTTGCAAAGCCTTGCAGATTTGGTTACCATAACTGAATTAAAAACCACGGCGCGCCCTAAAGTTGTATTAACCTGGGCGCCGCATATTAAGCCGCTGCCGCAAGCAGTACCGAATTCATTTTCCGAGTGGATGTGCAAGGCTGATGTTGATTTTACCATCGTACAGCCCAAAGGATATGAGCTTTGTGCCGATTTCATTCAAGGTGCAACTATCAGTTATAACCAGGATGAGGCGTTGGCCGACGCCGATTTTATCTATGTAAAAAACTGGTCGGCCTATGAGCCTTACGGTAATATACTGGGTAAAAATGAGGAATGGATGCTGACCAATGAAAAATTGAAATTAACCAATGATGCTAAGGTGATGCATTGCTTACCCGTTCGCCGCAACTTAGAGCTGTCTGACGAGATTTTGGACGGGCCTAACAGTATTGTGGTACACGAAGCTGGTAACCGCGTTTGGGCGGCCCAGGCTGTGCTAAAGCAAATGCTGGAAAGCTTGTAGTCAGCTTTTATAGATGCAAATATTTAGCAAAAATCTTAACTCTTGATTCTCGAGAACTATGTATATACCAGCCTTCAACAAGTTCCCAAACCAGCAAGAGGCTATTAGCTTTATGCAACGGTACAGCTTTGCCACTATAATTACTGCTGATCATGATGTGCCGGTTGCTACCCACCTCCCCTTTTTGATTGAGCAGCATGATGATAAACTGACGCTGTTATCTCATTTTGCCAAAGCAAACCCACAGGCATTGGCTATAATTAATAAACCGGTATTGGTGATATTCACCGAACCGCATGCTTACATATCCCCCGGCAATTACGAAAAGGAAACCAACGTGCCTACCTGGAATTATTTAGCTGTACACGCCTACGGAAAAGCAAGTTTATTAGCCGAAGGAAATGAAACTGCCGAATTGTTAGCCAAAATGATAAACAATTATGAAGCCGGTTATCTGAAGCAATGGAACAGCCTACCTGATGATTACAAGCAAAAAATGATGAAGGGCATCGTGGCATTTGAAATCGTCGTCGACGATTTGCAAGGCAAACAAAAGCTAAGTCAGAACAGATCAGTACTTGAGCGTGAAAACATCATCAACACGCTAAGTAAAAGCGAGGATTCCGTTGAAAGCGAGATCGCCAAATATATGTCGAAATTAAAATAGCATTTATTCGATATACTTAGATGCCCTGTTTATCATAGCATTAAGTGTAAGTCCCTGAACTATTACCGAGAATATCACTATAAAATAACTTCCAGAGAGAATAAGATGACGGTAAGGCGTATTTGGCAGAGTTAGCGCCAGTGCTATGGAGATACCTCCCCTTAATCCAGCCCAGGTCATTACGTTAATATTGCTGTAATTTACCTTTAATGATCGCCTTAAAAAAGTAAGCGGCAACATAATACTCAGCCAGCGCGCTATCAAGATAAACACAATAGATATGCTCCCGGTAACCCAATAGTTGTTGACGAATGGTAAATTGATAAGCTGTAACCCGATCATTACAAACAAAATAGTATTCAGCATTTCATCAACCAATTGCCAAAATTTTTCCAGCGATTCATGCGACCGCTCTTTATTATCCTGGTTGATGGAATGGCTCCCGGCAAATAGACCTGCGGTCACCACTGCTAACGGTATCGAAAATTCAAAAATGGTGGCCAATACCGATAAGCCCATCACCAATGCCAACGAGATAAGCACAATGGTTTGAAAATCCTTTACCGATTTCATCAGTCGTTGCGCAAGGTACCCAAAAACAGCTCCTGCTATAATCCCCAGCAAAACTTCCTTTAAAATGAGTACAACTACTTTCGAAGCCTCTATGTTTTTTTCGCCTACATTGGTTATTTCAAGTAAAATCACAAATAACACCAAACCTACGCCATCGTTAAACAGCGATTCGCCCGAAATAATGGTTTCCAGGTGCGCAGGCAATTTTGAATTTTTAACAATTGCCGAAACCGCCACCGGGTCGGTAGGTGATACTAAAGCGCCGAACAGCAGGCAATAAATAAGCGGCATGTGGATATGGAAAAATGGAGCCAGGTAATACAATAGAAAACCGAAAATGGCTGTAGATAAGATTACCCCTAAGGTACTTAGCACCAGCACAGGCCGCATTTCTTTTTTAAGTTTTTTTCCATCGAGGTTAAACGCGCTGGAAAACAGCAGGAAACCCAGCATAATATTGAGCACCACCTTCGAGAAATCGATATTCTTGGCAAGGGTTGTTAAATACCCGGCTGTTGCGGGATCCAGTTTATCAACAACTAATATAACAATAGAAACTATGGTGGCTATCAAAACAATACCGATGGTACCCGGAAGTTTTATAAAGCGCGCATTTAGGTAGGAAAAAAATGCGCTTACGATAACCAATAAAGCAATAACAACAAACAGATCCATAGGCGTTTACTTTTTAACTAATAAAATAAACGCCGCAATGTTTTAAACAACTGATTTTATTTCGACTCAGGATCCGTCATCCGGGTTTCCGTATCAAAATAACGTACAATCAGACGGTTGTCGCTGTTTTTATTAAAATAATTAATAGCCCAGCTAAAAAATATAATTCCCTTATTGGTAAAACCGGCTAACGACATTAAATGGACAAAGCCCCACAATAACCAGGCAAAAAATCCCTGGAAATGCAGCCTGCCCAAATCGGCCACGGCTTTGTTACGACCTATTGTAGCTAACGATCCTTTGTCTTTATATTTAAACGGAACTGTAGCCTGGTTATTCAATATCCTCACCAGGTTTTTGGCAAGCCACTCTCCCTGCTGAATAGCCGCAGGTGCCACTCCCGGATGCCCATTTGGTGTTTCGGGTGTTATCATGGCCGATACATCGCCAATAGCGAAAATATTACTATAACCGTTTACTTTATTAATTTCATCAACCTGTATGCGGTTGCCCCTGGTAATATTAGTCTCGGGTAAGCCGGCAGGCACCTCGCCTTTTACGCCAGCTGCCCATAAAACATTGCGGGTAAGTATGGTAGTACCGTCATCTATTTTAAGCAAAACGCCATCGTAGCTTTGCACGTGCACACTATTGTAAATGGTGACGTCCATGTCTTCCAAAAACTTTTTTGCTTTTGCCGATGCTGCCTGCGAGAAGGCGCCAAGTACAACATCCTTACCCTCAACCAGGTAAACTTTCATATTGTGTTTACGTAAGCCGTGATAATCCTTCATCAGAATTAACTGGCGCATTTCGGCAAGTGCGCCGGATAGCTCCACGCCGGTTGGCCCTCCGCCTACTACAACAAAAGTCATCAAAGCTGCTTTCTCTTCCGGGTCTTTGGTAACCAACGACATTTCGAGGTTTTGCAATATCAAACTACGCAGGTTTAATGCCTCAGGGATATTCTTCATCGGCATAGCAAAATGTTCAATTTCTTTATTGCCAAAAAAGTTGGTGTTTGATCCTGTTGCAATAATCAGGTAATCATAATATACAGTGCCTATATTAGTGGTAAGTGTATTGGTTTCAGGATGTATCTGTTCAACTTCTGCCAGTGCAAACCTGAAATTATCTTGCTTTGTAAAAATCCTCCGGATTGGAAAACCAATAGAATCGGCAGCGATGGAACCGGCAGCTACCTGGTAAAGCAACGGTTGAAATGTATGGTAATTATGTTTATCAAGCAGCAGTACGTCTACCGGTGCATTTTTAAGGTTTTTAGCTAATTCCAGTCCGCCAAAACCGCCGCCAATGATCACTACACGTGGCTTTGTACCTTTCTTTTTATCCATAGGAAAAATTTACAGCAAGTTTAATGCCTTAAACTGAAGTATACTAATTATTTCATAATCAAATTGTAAACTTACAATACTGTAACCAGATAATCATTTTTGAATGATTTTTATAAGAAATAGACTATAATTTCTTATTTTTAACAGATTTTTCTTAAAAACAGAGTCAAATTGATAAGTGCCGTGTTAAATTACTGTGAAGAATGAACAAAAGTGATACAGTTTCTATTAAATCGACCGAAATAGCGGCCAAAAAAAGTCTGCATGTTATCAAAATCGGCGGAAATGTAATAGATAACTCCGAAAACTTATATCATTTCCTGAAAGATTTTGAAACGCTGGATGGCTTTAAAATATTGGTACATGGCGGTGGTAAGGTAGCAACACAAATAGCGGGAGATTTGGGCATTGAAGCAAAGCTTGTTGATGGCCGGCGCATAACCGATATAGAAACGCTAAAAGTGGTTACCATGGTATACGGTGGCCTCATTAATAAAAACATAGTAGCTCAGTTACAACGCTTTGGCAATAACGCCATAGGGCTTACCGGCGCAGACGGTAATTTTATTAAAGCAAAAAAACGCCCGGTAAAAACTATTGATTATGGTTTTGTGGGCGATATAGACGAAAACTCCATCAACCCGGGCAATATAAGCAGGTTAATGGAGGCGGGTTTTACTCCAGTATTTTGCGCGATAACGCACGATGGAGAAGGGCAGTTGCTAAATACTAATGCCGATACTATTGCATCGGCGTTAGCGGTAAATCTGGCATCGTTGTATGATACAACCCTGATTTATTGCTTTGAAAAAAAGGGGGTTTTACAAGACATTGATGATGAGGATTCATTAATACGCGAGATAAACCCGGAGCACTACGAAGAATTAAAAAAAGAGAGAATTATACACAGCGGTATGCTGCCTAAACTCGATAATGCATTTACGGCGATAGCCCGCGGCGTAAAAGCAGTAATAATTGGCAAAAGCGACGATTTAGGAAATATAAAGAATAACAAACCATTTGGAACTCGTTTAAGTAAAACCACATGAACGCATCACAGCAAATAGCCATTTTGGGCTCTGGAAACATCGGGCTTTCATTAGCCAAAGGGTTAGTTAAAGCAGGTATTTGCAAACCTCAGCAAATAACACTTACACGCAGAAATGCAGGTGCGCTGGCAGATTACGCCGCTTTAGGCTATCATACCACCGATAACAATTTAAAAGCCGTTAAAAAGTCGGATATCATAGTTTTGGCAGTTTTGCCGCAGCAATTGAATAAGTTACTTGACGAGATAAGGCCTGCCATCAAGCCCGAAAAACAACTCCTGATATCAGTAATATCCGGCGTTAGTTGCAGCGACATTCGCCAGCAATTGGAATTAAACGTACAGGTGGTGCGTGCTATGCCTAATACGGCTATAGCCATTGGCCACTCCATGACTTGTATTGCCACCGATAACGGTACCAACAAAAACATCAACCTGGTAAAATCACTTTTTGATACCGTTGGTGTAAGCATCCAGATTAATGAAGAATTAATGACATCGGCTACCGCACTTTGTGCTTGCGGAATCGCCTTCTTTTTACGCTCTATCCGCGCTGCATCGCAAGGTGGCACCGAGATTGGTTTCCACGCCGGCGATGCCTTGAAAATGGCTGCGCAAACGGCCAAAGGCGCTGCCGATTTACTATTACAGCTATCATCGCACCCCGAACAGGAAATTGATAAGGTGACCTCGCCAAGCGGCTGTACCATTGCCGGCCTTAACGAGATGGAACACAATGGCTTTAGTTCGGCCATGATAAAGGGCATCAAGTTATCTGCAGAGAAGGCAGGCGACCTTTATAAAAAGGAAGAGCATTAATATTGACACACAAATTGTCACAGATTTTTTCTAATTACACGAATTAGATTGGTTCAAGACAATGCTGCAATACACTAATTAGTGCCAGTTTTTTCGAATTTTACGAGTTTGATTGGCGTAAAGGCAGTTATATCATATAAAGTTTTCATATCTAAATAGACAAAAATTTGTTTTTTATTCGTGTAATTCGACAAAATTCGTGTCTATTCGTGTTTTAAAATAATGTTAACAGTAGAAAAAATCGGCGGTACATCCATGACCGCATTGGGTGATGTGATCAAAAACATTATCCTGTTTGAGCGCAGCGGCGACCAGCTTTACAACCGCATCTTTGTAGTATCGGCATTTTCGGGGGTAACCAACCTTTTGCTTGAAAATAAGAAAACCAAGGCCCCTGGTGTTTATCATCGTTTGGCAACTTATAAGGATTTTCATAAGCCACTTAAAGAACTTATTGTTAAACTAAAGCAACTCAATAAAAACTACGAAGGCCTTGGCTTAAACCTTACCCAGGCTGATGCTTTTATTGAGCAACGTCTTAAAGACGCACAAACTTACCTGGAAAATATTGCCAATATACTCGCCTCTGGCTATGTAAATAAAGCTGACGTCTTGCTGGCTGCACGCGAAATCCTGGCATCGATAGGCGAAAGTCATTCGGCGTTTGTATTTGCCAATGTATTGCAAAATATGGGCATCAACGCCACTTTTGTTGATTTGAGCGGCTTCCATGATCACCGGTCCTTAACTATCGATCAACGTATCCGGAAGGATCTGCAGCACATTGATTTTGCCGGCACCATTACTATTGTAACCGGTTACGCCAAAGGCACTGAAGGTATTATGCGCGAGTTTGACCGCGGCTATTCTGAAGTTACTTTTAGTAAAATAGCTGTTGAAGTAAAACCACAGGAAGCTATCATCCATAAAGAATACCATTTATGTACCGCCGACCCGCAATTGGTAGGCGTTGAAAATTGTTTCCCGGTAGGCAATACCAACTACGATGTGGCCGACCAATTGGCTGATGTGGGCATGGAAGCTATCCATCCAAAAGCATCCAAACCATTAGAGATCAATGATATTGACCTGAGAATAAAAAACACTTTCCAACCCGAACATCCCGGCACATTAATTACACGCGAGTACATATGTGATAAAAAAAGGGTTGAAGTAATTACCGGAACCGAGCACGTAATGATGATTGATATATACGACCCATCGATGGTGGGCAACGTAGGTACCGATTTTCATATCATGCAGCTGTTTTATAAATATGGCGTAAGCTATACTTTTAAGGCCACAAGCGCCAACAGTATCTCGATTGTAATATGGGATAAGGATTTTAATAAAAAGCTGATACAGGAGCTTGAAGATGACTATGAGAAAGTAACTGTAGAAAAAATGGCCATGGTATGCCTCATCGGTTCTAATATGGATCAGCCAGGCTTATTAGCCAAATCGGCAACAGCGCTGGCACAAAAAGGCATCAATATTAAAAGCTGTGGCTTTGCCCTGCGCAAGGTAAACATCCAGTTTTTGGTTGCAAGAGAAGATTTTGCCGAAGCTATAAAGGCCTTGAATAAGGCGATGATATAATTTGAAAGCAAATCAGGGGATGAAAATTGTAGTAGAAATACTCAATTGTCATCCCCTCACTTTTCCATTTTTATCGCCTTTATACTGTAAATATTCAGCATGGTTAATAGTTCTGTTAAATAAACATCCACATTTCCAAGCCTGATAGTTTTAGGAGCATGGCGTATTAAAATCTGGCCAGTTGAAATTTGCTTTGCAACCGGATACATTTTAATTATGAGTGAACCATTCTCTTCCTCAATCTCCTCAATATCTGTCCAATAATATTTTGCATTTTTAACATGGTCATAAATACAAACCTCATCAAATTCAAGCTGAGGCTCTTTATTTATTGCCACTATTATTGATTTTAAATTGTAGTAGAACAGGCTGATGAGATTAAACGCAAAGCCTATGTATATAAACCAATTTGCCACTGGTGGAATATTCCGGCTAAAAGAGATAACAAGTATCCATATTACAGCTACCACTAATTGCAAAATCAACCCAGCACCAAATTTAAAATAGTATTTCATCCTTCATCAAATGTAACAAATTACCCTAAAGTAACTAAGCTTTTACTTTTCGGATTATCCCGTATCTTCTCCTCCCTACATTGTAACTTTCACGTGGCTAATTTTTATAAACGAGCTATTTTGAGCATATTTAATGGTTAACAAAGTTGATATGCGTAAACTTTTACTAATAATCCTTTTGTCGGCTATCTACGTCAGCCTATCCGCTCAAACAATCTCAAAAAAACCTTTGGATCACGCTGTTTTTGACGGATGGCAAAGCATAACCGGCCAGCGGATAAGTAATGATGGCAAATGGATTATGTATGTGGTGAAACCGCAGGAGGGCGATGCCTGCCTGGTGATAACTGATACAAAAAACACAACCAAAGTTCAGATACCACGTGCCGATACGGCGCGTTTCAGCAGCGATGGTAAATTTGCGGTATTCCAGATCAGGCCGTTTTTTAAAGATACCAGGCAAGCTAAGATCAAGAAGAAAAAACAATCGGAATTCCCAAAAGATACTTTAGGATTTATTTCGCTTTCGACACAAAATATCGTCAAAATACCGTCAGTCAGAAACTTTAAAATAGCCGAAAGCGCCAACGTAATTGCCTATCTGTCTGCTGCTGATACTATAAAAAAACCTTCGCCTGGCGATACCTCCAAAAAAGCTATTAAAGAAACTACCGCACCGTCAACACAAGACGGTGCCGACCTTACGGTAAAACAACTGGCAGGTACAATAACCCATACCTTTAAATACGTCACCGATTACCAGGTAAGCAAAAATGGTAAGCTGGTGGCTTTTGCGGTTACCGCGCCGGCAAAGCAAAAACAATTTACTTCTGGCCTGTACGTTTTTGATGTGGATAAGAACGCAGTAAAAGCTATCAGCAAAGGCCGGGGCAATTATCACAATATAACCATTGATGACGCCGGCAAGCAAATTGCTTTTGCTGCTGAGAAAAACCCCGAGAAAGCCCTCGTAAAACCATTTAAGCTTTATTATTACAACCTAACCCGCGACAGTGCTACCGTGATAGCCGCTGAAGGATTAGAAACCATGCCCGATAAATGGGCCGTGAGCGGCGATGGTAAAATATATTTCAGCAAGAGTGGCACAAACTTGTTTTTTGGCACCGCCCCTATCCCCAAACCGGCCGATACGACTATTGTTGATTTTGAAGTAGCCCGGCTTGATATCTGGAACTATAAAGATGATTACTTGCAGCCCCAACAGCTCAAAAACCTGCAAAAAGAACTTAAAAGAAGCTACCTGGCTATAATCAGGCCCGAAGATCCAACGTCTAAACAGGTGCAATTGGGCAGCAAGGCTATTCCCGAAGTTTTTGTGGCCGAGAATAAGGACGCGCGTTATGTTTTGGCACTAACAGATACCGGCGCACGCGTACAATCCCAATGGGAAGGCGACACCAAACAGCAAGCCATTTTAATTGATACTAAAAGCGGCAACAAACGGCTGATAAACCAAGGTGTAAAAGCGAGTTATCGCATCTCGCCGGACGGGCAGTACGTGATATGGTTCAATTTTACCGATCAGCAGTGGTACAGCTACCAGATCATGACCGACGCAAAAACCAACCTGACAAAATCAATCGGCACAAAAATGGGCGACGAACTGAATGATGTACCTAACCACGCCCAGGATTACGGCTTAGCAGGCTGGACAAAAGACGATAAGGCCGTATTAATTTACGACCGGTACGATATCTGGAGCATTGATCCCGCAACGGGCGAAGCCACCAACTTTACCAACGGTATAGGGCGCAAAAACAAACGCATTATCAGGTACGACATAACCGATCCCGAACAAAAATTTATTCCCTCAAAACAGCCTATGTGGTTTTTGGCGCAGGATGAGGAAACAAAGCAATGGGGATATTTTGTAAAAACGCCTGAGAGTAAATCCCCGCCTGAAAAGGTAACCTGGGGCAAATACAGCTATGGCGATTTAACCAGGGCAAAAAAGGCGGCAATTTACATTTACACCAAAGCCAATTATGAATCTTCTCCGGATTTATACGTATCAACCGACCTGAAGAAAGAGACCAAACTTAGCAGTATCAACCTTCAACAGGCCCAATACAACTGGGGAACAGCCGAACTGGTGCACTGGACTACGCCTAAAGGCTATAAGTCGACCGGTATTTTATATAAGCCGGAGGATTTCGACGTCAACAAAAAATACCCCATGGTAGTATATTTTTACGAAAAACTATCCGAAGGATTATATAATTACCTGCCCCCCGCACCTACCCCGTCGCGCCTGCCCATTTCATTTTTTGTAAGTAACGGCTATCTGGTTTTTGCACCTGATATTAGCTATGAAACGGGTCATCCCGGCGCTTCGGCGGTTGAATTCATCAACTCGGGAGTTGAATCATTGAAAAAGAATTCGTGGGTTGACGGCGCTCATATAGGCATCCAGGGACAAAGCTGGGGCGGCTACCAGGTGGCTTACCTGGTTACCCAAACCAATATGTATGCCGCTGCATGGGCCGGCGCTCCGGTTGCCAACATGACTTCGGCATACGGCGGTATTCGCTGGGAGTCGGGTGTTAACAGGCAGTTTCAATATGAGAAAACGCAAAGCCGCATTGGCGCAACATTATGGGAAAAGCCAGAGTTGTATATCGAGAATTCGCCGTTGTTCCAACTTCCCAAAGTACAAACCCCTGTAATGATCATGAGTAACGATGCTGACGGCGCGGTGCCCTGGTACCAGGGGATAGAAATGTTTACAGCCCTGCGCCGCCTGGGCAAACCGGTTTGGCTGCTGCAATATAACGGCGAAGCACATAACCTGGTTCAGCGGCAAAACCGCAAGGATATTACCATACGCGAGCAACAATATTTTGACCACTTTTTGAAAGGCGCACCAATGCCTGTTTGGATGGCCAAAGGTGTACCCGCTGCGGATAAGGGTAAAGACTGGGGCTTTGAGTTGGTAAAATAGGCGAGCCGCTTTAAATCTCCCCAGGGTAAACGCATCCAAATAGCTAATGGAATGAGTTTATGGCGTCGGTAAGATATAAGCATCAAACTACACTTTGTTTTTATTGGCTGATCCTGGTTAAATGATCCGGCTGCCGAAGGGACTTGTATTGGCCAACAACATGCACAAGTATTTGGACGCGCCTAAATTGCGCAATCAGTTTAGTGTTAACCATGATAAAATACAAAATATTGATTATCAAATATTTATAATATTTTATCTAAAATGTGTTAAGCTATGTTAACCCAATTAGTTTGCCCTGTAAATCTCCCCTAAAGTGGAGACTTCTTATTTTATCAAACGCCCTTCCCCTTTCAAAAAAAGGAAGTTCGGAAACAACAAAGCCGGATTATTAATTAGTCCGGCTTTGTTGTTTTATATGATGAGTTGTTTATATCTCTCTGTTTGCGTCCCATTTTTCAAGGTAATCGGCTACCCGGCGTACAAATGAGCCCCCTAAGGCGCCATCAACAACCCTGTGGTCATATGACAACGACAGGAACATCATGTGGCGGATGGCTATTACATCTCCCTGCGGGGTTTCTATTACAGCCGGTTTTTTCTTGATGGCGCCAACTGCCAGTATGGCTACCTGTGGCTGATTAATAATTGGCGTACCCATCACATTGCCAAACGATCCCACGTTAGTTATTGTAAATGTACCATCTCTTACATCGTCAGGTAATAATTTACCGGTACGGGCACGGTTGGCCAGGTCATTAACTGCCTTGGTAATCCCCAGCAGGTTTAACTCATCGGCTTTTTTAATCACCGGCACTATCAGGTTACCACTTGGCAGGGCGGTTGCCATGCTGATATTGATAGCTGCCTTCTTTATAATTTGCGTACCATTAACCGTTACATTGATCATCGGGAAATCTTTGATCGCCTTAACTACGGCTTCAATAAATATCGGGGTAAAGGTTATTTTTTCGTTCTCACGTTTTTCAAAGCTGCCTTTCACCTTTTCGCGCCATAAAACCAGCCCGGTTACATCGGCCTCAACAAATGAGGTAACATGCGGCGAGGTTTGCTTGCTCATCACCATATGATCGGCAATCAGGCGGCGCATCCTGTCCATCTCGATGACCTCATCGACACCAGATACCGAACCCGCGGCTGATGCAGGCTGTGCAGGTGGAACTTCGGCCTGTGGTGCAGACACCGTTTCCGGTCCGGGTACAGGTTGTGGCTCCGGAACCATTGTTGGTTCTTTCACTTGTTCAGGCTCAAACGCAGCCGCCGGCTTCTCGGTCACCGGGCTTTCTACCGGCGCGGCAACACTTGTTGGTTCAACAGTTTGCGATACTGCAGCAAAGGGCGGTTCAGGTACTGCCTCTTTTTGAGCGGCAACCGGCGAATTTTTATATTGAATATAACTTAACAGATCGTCTTTGGTCAAACGGCCTTCAGATCCGGTACCGGGAATACGGTCGAGTTCATCAATGCTGATATTTTCCTGGCTGGCTATATTACGTACCAACGGCGAGTAAAACCGTCCCTCACCTTTAAAATTCTGATCATAAGGCGATGGCGCCTGGGGTTCAAGCTGTGCAATGCCCGGTATATCTGCAGGTGCTACAACATCGGGTTGATATTCTGCAACCTCTTGATTTTCAACTACAGGGGGCTGTGCGTCGTACCTAACCTCATTAAACGGCGTGTATTCCTTAAAATCATCCTGATTTTCTTCAACCGGTGCCGATTCTGCTATGTAAGGTACTTCAATGGCAGGAATTGTTGTTTCAACTTCCGGCGCTGACTTAGAATCGGATCCGGCAGTTACATGTTCCGGCTCATCGGTTTCAATAATGGCAATTATCGCCCCTACCTGCACTACATCATTCTCCTGGTATAATTGCTCTATTAACCTACCGGCAACGGGTGACGGCACGTCTGAATCAACTTTATCAGTCGCAATCTCCATTACTGCTTCGTCGGCATCAACGCGATCTCCTGGATTTTTGTTCCATTTAATTACGGTTGCCTCCGCAACGCTTTCACCCATTTTTGGCAATAATAGTTGATATTTGGCCATAGATACAAATTATGCTTTCGCACAAAATTATACATTTTGCAGCTTAATCTACAACATCTGTTAGTAAAGTATTCAACATGGCTAATGCCGTTACAGCACTCCTTTCGATGTTTTGCTGCCTTTTATTGCCAAATGTGTATTTCTTTACTAACAACCTGCCCCTGCCTGCAACGGCAATCCACACAGTACCAACGGGTTTATCATCGGTGGCCCCATCGGGGCCTGCTATCCCCGTTATGGATATGGCAAAATCCGACCTGAAATTTAACAACGCCCCCTCTACCATTTCTTTCACAGTTTGCTCGCTTACCGCTCCAAAAGTCAACAAGGTTTCTGGTTTTACCCCAAGAATATGCTCCTTCAACTCATACGAATACACAATTCCACCTCCAAAAAATACTTTTGATGAACCGGCATGCTGGGTAAAAAGATGAGAAAGATATCCGCCCGTACAGCTTTCGGCCACCGATAAGGTTAGCCCTTTTTCGGCCATTTTATTAAGTATCGCTTTTTCTAAAGGAATATCTTCGGCAACAACAAAAACACGGCCTATGCGCTCAATTATTTTTCCGGCAAATTCATCAACGTCATTTTGCATCAGTGCAATATCATCCCCAAAAGCACTCAGTCGCAACCTAACCTGACCTAATTTGGGTAAATAAGCCAACTTAATATATGATGGCAATGCATCTTCAATATCCGCTATCCTTTCGGCCAAAAAAGACTCCCCTTCGCCAACCGTTAAAAGTGTTTTGTGAATGATTGAAGGCAATTTCAACGTAGCCTTTAACTTTGGTATTACACCATCTTCCATCATATACATCATCTCGAAGGGAACACCCGGCATCGATACATATATCACCCCATCATGGTTAAACCACATACCAGGCGCGGTACCATTTTTGTTTAATATGATCTCGCAGTTTGATGGCACCTGGGCCTGTAGCCGGTTAATTTCGAGCAGAGGGCGGTTATATTTGGCAAAAATACGCTCCACATTTTCCAATGCTTGCTTATTTTCTACCATATCGGCCTTAAAATACTCCGCCAATGTTTTTTTGGTGATGTCATCTTTCGTTGGGCCTAATCCTCCGGTAATAAAAATAACTTTAGCCCTGCCTGCGGCCTCGGCCAATGCGTTAAGTATATGTTCCTTATCGTCAGATACCGACGAGATCTGTTTTACTCTTATTCCTATTTTATTAAGCTCCTTAGCCATCCAGGCCGAATTGGTATCAACAATTTGTCCTATCAGTATTTCGTCGCCAATGGTTATGATCTCTGCCAGCATAATAATTAATAAAAAGTCCTATTACTTGAGTAGTCGTTTCTTTTACTCAGCTTCAAGTCCTGCAAAATAGTAGATTTTACCTTTAATGTAACATTATATGATTTTAAATAACCAAAAGGCACCCATTGAAACGAAAGGTCCCAGCAATGCAAATCGCGATAAATAGAAAATGAGGTAGCGCTGGCCAGTTTCATGGCCTTAAAATCGTAGTTGGTTGAGTATTGAATTTTCCATTTTTGGGTGATGCTAACATCGCCGCTTATCATAAGGGTATTGCTGGTAGATACCTGGTTAAGATAATTACTGTAGCTATAACTGTAGTTTAAGGATATATTCCAGGGTACGTTAAAATCGACATATGAATTTGGATCGCTGTTTACCAGCGCCAGACGTTGTAATTGCGGGGAACCTGCCCCTTGCAAGGTATTCACATTAGGTGTACCCGGCGCTTTGGCCGATGTGGAATTTAAGCTGCCGCTCATAGATATACTCAGTTGGTTTAACTGCGGAAACTGACCGTTTGACCACCTGAACTTATTAACCCGCTGGCTGGTGCGTACAATAGTATTGTTAGCAATAGAATCATGCACAGCGGTAACATAAGGATCAAATGAGCCGCTAAAACTAATATTCACCTTTTGTTTAAAAATAGCGGTGTGACCCGAAAACTGAATATTGGCCAATTTCATGGAGTCGGCGGCAAAATTGTAAAAACTTGAAAATGATAAGCCCTGTAAAAGGGTAATCTTTCTATCGGTGCCTGATGTATCGGTGCTTTTGGCTTTTAACTTGGCCTCGATTGTGTTATCAAGCGCGAAGCTGATGCCTGCCTGTTTACCCGACGATGGATAGCCATAGACGCCGTTTTCAAAAATTGAATATCTTTGATAGGTGTAAGGGTATGGCACGCTTGCCTGGCTTACCGCGGTTTTATAATACCCGTAGCTTGGGTCGCTAAAATCAGGGGTGTAACCAAAACCGATTGAAGGGGTCATTACGTGCCTTATAGCTTTTAAATTGCCTTTAAAGTTTAAGGTACCGTATAACTTGGTTGATAGGCCGGTACTTAAACTGTAGTTGCCTGCACGCTTAAATCCCTGTAATGTATCAACCAATAACTGATCAGAGTTGCTGATGCTTCCGCGTTCAAAATGTTTGTTTACACTTTGAAAATACCAGCGCTCAGTATAATTTACGCTGCTGTTAAACTGAAAATATTTAAGCACGTTTAACCCAAGGCTTACCGGTATCTGGTGTTGAAAACCATTTTGCAACCGTTTGGTAACTGTGCTTTTAAACAACTCAGACTCGGGAATGTTGTTTACTTTATTGGTAGCATTCATGTTATAACTCACGGTTATTTTTTGATACCATTTTTGCTCACCAACCCTGTCTTTTGAGTCAAACGGGTTAATTGACGACATTCCAAAAGCAATAGTTGGCAACTCGATAGTGATTGTTTTGTTGGCTATATCCTGGCTGTGGCCAATACCGACACTTAGGTTAAAGGGCGTACCCGCCCACGTTTTGCCATAGGATATACTTGAACGTAAGCTACTTTGCGCCGCGGTAACTACGTTATAATTTGACGTTGACGGATTGCGCGAAAAATAACCCGAAGTACCAGCGTTTACCGATGCGCTGAATGTTGAGCCCGGATTAGCGCTCGGATCCTGTGAGTGCGTCCAATCTATATGGATATCTTTTACGGCAGGGTCGCCAGGCAGGCCGTAATTATGCGATCCATAACTTAAGGACAGGTTGCCGGTATATTTATAACGCACAAGATACCGCGCGGTAGAATTTACTTCATATGACCCCTTGGAGTAGATGGTACCAGTGGTAGTTAAATCCATATAATCGCTTAAGCCCAGGTAATAACCAAAGCCAGACAGTTTAAAGCCCAGTTTTGCATCCTCGCCAAAAGTTGGCAGGATAACCCCGGATGTTCGCGTATTGGGCTTCGGAAAAAAGCCAAACGGAATAGCCAGGGGCAGCGGTACCCCCTCAATTTCCAAATAAGCGGGGCCGGATATGATCCTGTTTTTTTCGCCGATACCTTTGGTTATCACAATACCAAAATGTGTATCCGGATAAGGCAAATCGCAGGTACTAAATATAACATTACGGTAGGCAACTTCGGTTTCGTTAAGTTTTTTTGCCTGCCCTCCTGATATAAAATTACCTTCCTGTTCAGATGCAGGGTTGTAAAGCTTTCCTTTTTTGGTGGTGTAATTAAACAACAGCGAGTCGGATGCTATCGGTTTTTCATTTTTTGATTTAGACAAAGGCCGCCCAACATAACGCCTGGTACGCGGATCAATACTCCCGCTGGCGAAAATGAGGTGATTTTTTTGGTCGACCCTGATATAGTCTGCATCCAGCTCAAAATCCTCGTAAGTTACCCTTGCACGACCGTACAAGTATAAAATATTATGTTCGTTATCAACAATTGTCGAATCTTCGGCCACTGCCTTAACTTCCGATTGGATGCCCCCTTTCTTTTTTGTTGTATCAGTTTCAGGCAACTTGGTTTGGGGCTTACCCGGTATTGTTGGCTTACCCTGGCTGTTTTTGTTTTTATTGGTATCCGCTTTAATAACGGTATCTACAGCAGGAGTGATGTTAAAAGTATTGCTTACACCCTGCCCATCTGCATTTAGATTTGGCTTATTTTGCTTAGATTTCTTAACTTTAAGGAGTTTTCTATCTTTTGCCTTAGTAGTGTCGAGTTTAATAATCGTATCTGCAACGGCCTTGCGGCTATACCTGTTATATGTACCTTTGCTTTCGGCAACCAGTACATTTACCGTTAAAATAATTGCAAACAGAAAAAAAAGAGTTATGAATTTCAAAATTGATTATGAATAGTATTTTTGCAGATATAGTTAACAGCGTTCAAAAATAATGAAAAATAGGGCATTGAAAAGATTGATTTATAGTTTATCGGCATTGTTGTTACTCCTTTCATCGTTCCCACTTATTTCTTACGGCCTCATCAAAACAGATACGGTTGTTAATTCGGGTTTCAAAATAAAAACTATTATCGTTGATGCTGGTCATGGCGGCAAGCCCACCGGGACGGGGCATTTCTCGCACGGAGCATCAGGAAGTTTTTCTTCGGAAAGAAATGTAACGCTTGCTATCGCTTTAAAATTGCAGGCTGCAATAGAAAAAGATATGGCTGGGGTAAAAGCCGTTTTAACCCGGTCGACAGAGGACGATGTATCATTTGAACGCCGCGCCGAAATAGCAAACGAAAACAAAGGCAATATTTTTGTATCTATACACTGCAACTCACTATCTGACAGGCATGTGCGCGAGCAAGTTGGCACAAAACGCCATAAGCCGGTTTACCGTACGGTAAGTGTACCAGACCGCTCCGGCAAAGGAGTATTATTGTTGGTTTACGGTTTACACCGGTCAAAAGAAGAGGAAAGGACCATCGTTCACAACCAGGTTGAGGAAGATTCGGGAATGGACGCCGGATTAGATCCCGACGATCCCATTACTATCATTTTAACCAACGAGTATAAAAGAAAATTCAGGCAGCAAAGCATCAAACTGGCAACTTTAATTAATAATGAATTTGTTGAAACCGATGGGCGGCCAAGCGAAGGTTTACGGGAACAAGGTATTTACGTACTTTGCCATACCGCAATGCCATCCGTTTTGGTTGAAACAGGCTATATTAATAACCCAAGCGATGAAGCGTACCTAAACTCGGAAGATGGACAAAATGAAATTGTGAGTTCAATTGTGCGTGCGCTGTTAAATTATAAAAACGAAGTGGAGCATGTATCGCAATAATTTACATACGAATTTGTTACTAATTATATCGAATTTCACGAATTATAAAAGTTGAATATAAACATGATAAGAGACACTAATTTTCAATAATTAAAATGAATTGCAAGAATCATAAAATTAATATAGATACGAGCCATTCTTCAATTCGATACAATTCGCGATAATTAGTGTGTATAAAAACTTAATCAGTTGTTCAAACGTATATTGCTTATAACATCACCTGTGCCGCGGGCATTGCCAGCAAAAACATTTAAACATAATCACACTACTTAATGAAAATTTCAAACGAAACAAAAATAGGCGCCCTTACGGTTATTGCTATCACTATACTCGTTTTAGGATACAGCTTTTTAAGGGGTAACGATGTATTTTCGGGATCAAATAAGTTTTACGCCGTATACAACAGTGTTGAAGGCCTCGGCGTATCAAAACCTGTACTGGTAAATGGTTTCCAGATTGGCCGTATTTCAAAAATGGAGCTTCAGCCGGATGGCCGCACCATAGTTGAATTTAAGATTGAGGAAAAATACGATGTCCCGAACAATACCCTGGCCAAGCTGGAAAGCACTGATCTTTTAGGTAGCAAAGCCATTGTTTTTGAATTAGGCAATAGTAAAATACTTGCCGAAAACAAAGACACTTTGAAGGCCGACATACAGGGAAGCCTGGCCGAGAGCCTGCAGCCGATACAAAAAAAAGCCGAAATGCTGATTACCAAGCTCGATTCATCGTTAGCGGCCATCAACAAGATCCTGAACCCAAATTTTCAGAAGAATGTTGACCGCAGTTTTATGAGCATTGCCAACTCCCTGCAAACCCTGGAAGGTGTTACCAAAAAAATAGATAACCTGGTTGGAACCCAAACCAAACACATTGATGTAATACTGTCGAATGCCGAAGTAGTATCATCTAACCTGAAGACGAGCACCGTACATATAAACGGTATGGCTACTAATTTTGAAAAAATAAGTAACGATATAGCTGCATCGAACATCAAAAACACCTTAGATAACGCCAATAAGGCCATGGCCGATTTACAGGCAACTATCGCCAATATCAATTCGACCAAAGGAACTTTGGGCTTGTTGATGAACGACGATAAGGTTTACAAAAACATGGATGCCGCCACCAACAGCCTAAACAACCTGTTGCTCGATTTAAAAGCTCATCCTAAACGTTACGTGAGTTTCTCGGTATTTGGCGGTAAAAAAGATTAAAAAAAAGAATTAAGAGTTTAAAGCACAAAAGCCGGGTAAATGAAATTTATCCGGCTTTTGTGTGTAGGCAGGTATTTATCACAAATTCGAGAGGCTTTCGTAAATTCCGTCGTACTGTATCGGGTTAGCTGTGACCATCACTTATAAGGAACAAAAGCAACCGCATGAATGTAAGGCGAATGTGCATAGTTGGTCATCGCTTTATACCTGGTGACATCGCACCAAACCAAATGGCACGAACTCTTTAGGAATTCGTGCCATTCGTTATATTCAAAAAATCAGCCTCTAATCAAATTCGTGAAATTCGGCTCAATAGTCAAATTAGTGTTTATGCTTTTTTAAAGTGATCGATGATCAGGTTGGCAAGCTCCACACCTATTCTTTCCTGTGCCTCATTGGTGGCAGCACCAATGTGAGGGGTTAAAGAAATTTTAGGGTGTTTCAGTATCTCTTCGCGGGGGGTTGGCTCGTTATCAAATACGTCTAAAGCTGCAAATGAAACCTGGCCGCTGTTTAACGCGTCAACTAAAGCCAATTCGTCAATTAAACCACCGCGTGAAATATTTACAAAGCCAACACCTTTTTTGGTCAATGCCAATTCTTCGGCACCAAACAGGGCCTTGTCAATAAACGGCGTGTGCAGGGTAATGAAATCGGCCGTTTTGGTTACCTCTTCTAAAGTTGAAGTTTTTACACTTACCTTAACGGTTGTACCACCACCTAAAACAATATCCAACTCGGGGTTAAAAGGGAATAAATCATAAGCCAAAACTTCCATACCAACGCCGATAGCTATTTTAGCCACCTCGCGGCCGATACGGCCAAAGCCAACAATACCTAAAGTTTTACCGCGCAGTTCGATACCTTTTGCATAAGCCTTCTTCAGGTCGTTAAATTTAGTACCACCTTCAACCGGCATTTTGCGGTTGCTATCTGGCAAAAACCTTACCGCGCCAAATAAACTGGCAAAAACAAGTTCGGCAACTGATAATGAAGATGACGCAGGCGTATTATAAACGCTCAGGCCTTTTTCCCTTGCATATTCTACATCAATGTTATCCATACCAACACCGCCACGGCCAATCACTTTAAGATTTGGGCAGGCATCAATAAGGGCTTTACGTACTTTAGTTGCGCTACGTACAGTAATGGCATCGTACTCTTGTAACCGCACAGGTAATTCATCCTGCGGAATGTTATTGGTATCAACAATAAAACCGGCTTCTTCTAAAAGCTGTTTTCCAATCGGGTCGATACCGTCATTAGCTAATATTTTGATCATCTTATTTTGTCATTAGTCATTGGTCATTAGTCATTGGTCTATCCGCCATCCAAAATGACTAATGACCAATTACTGATGACTAAATTATTTATTTGATTCAGCAAACTCCTGCATTACGTCAATAAGGGCGTAAACGCTGGTTATTGGCAACGCGTTGTAAATTGATGCGCGGAAACCACCAACGCTTCTGTGGCCTTTGATACCTACTATACCTCTTTCGTCGCATAGTTTCAGGAATGGTTTTTCCAGTTCAGGATTTTCCATTACGAAGGTTACGTTCATGTGCGAGCGATCTTCTGTAGCGCAAACCGGTTTAAATAACGGGTTGCGTTCAATCTCGTCATATAATACGCGTGCTTTGGTGATGTTTTCCTGCTCGATAACTTCAACGCCGCCTTTGGCTTTTAACCATTGCAGCGTAAGCATCGATACGTAGATAGCAAAACATGGAGGGGTGTTATACATCGATCCGCCTTCAATTTGTACCTGGTAATTAAGCATCGCCGGTATTTTACGGTCAACTTTACCTAAAATTTCGTCTTTAACAATAACTAAGGTAACACCTGCAGGGCCCATGTTTTTTTGAGCGCCGGCGTAAATTAAACCAAAGTCGGCAACGTTAATTTTACGGCTGAAAATATCTGACGACATATCGCAAACAACCGGTACCGGCGATTTTGGGAATTCCTGTAACTGTGTACCATAAATGGTATTGTTTGAAGTGATGTGGAAATAAGCCGCATCAGCAGGAATAGTATAATCTTTAGGGATGTAAGTAAAATTATCGGCTTTTGAAGAGGCAACAATCTCTACTTCGCCAAAAAACTTGGCTTCCTTTAAGGCTTTATTAGCCCAAACACCTGTTTCCAGGTAAGCGGCTTTGCCTGTTGAAGGCAATAAATTGTAGGGGGCCATGGCAAACTGCGTACTGGCGCCGCCTTGTAAAAATAATATCGAATAACCTTCTGGCACATCAAATAATTCTTTTACCAATGCAACAGCTTCATTCAAAACTGCTTCAAATTCTTTCGACCTGTGAGAGATCTCCAGCAATGATAATCCTGTACCATTAAAATCAATAACCGCCTCGGAAGCTTGTTTTAAAACCTCCTGAGGTAAAATGCCTGGTCCGGCACCAAAATTATGTTTCATATAATTAACGAATTGTAGGTTCTGAATACTTGATTAGGAACTTTGTATTTAGTTGGGCCGAAGTTAATCAATTTGACAAAATTCATAGGATTAATTTACGTTTTTTGAAAAAATATACAATTAATCAACAAAAGCCTTTTTGATTGCAAATATCAAATTTATCCTATAAGGTTGGTAGTAATTATTACAATTGTAATAACTTTTAAGGGTGTTTGAGGTTATATATTGCATCGGCCGGTATGGCCGATGAGAACACAGAACTGCCCGCAACAAGCACATTTGCACCTGCTTGCAATAATTCTTTAACATTATTTTGATCTACACCGCCATCAACCTCGATAAATAAGCCCGGATTTTTCCTTTCACTCAGGGCCTTCAAATCGTTAAGCTTTTTGTAGGTATTGGCAATAAACTTTTGGCCGCCAAAGCCAGGATTAACAGACATAATGAGTACCATATCCAGGTCGGCTATTATATCCTCAAGCAAAGCTACGGGCGTATGCGGATTAAGGGCGACTCCCGCCCTGCAGCCAAGCTCTTTAATAGCTTGTACGGTGCGATGTAAATGCGGGCAGGCTTCGTAATGAACAGTGATACCATTGGCACCGGCATCTTTAAACGCCTTAACGTACCTATCAGGATCAACAATCATCAGGTGAACATCCAGCGGTTTGGTGGCATGCCTTTTTGTGGCAGCAACAACCGGAAAACCAAAAGAGATATTTGGCACAAACATGCCATCCATAATATCAACATGCACCCAATCAGCTTCGCTGTTATTGATCATTTCAATATCGCGTTGCAGGTTGGCAAAGTCGGCCGCTAAAATAGATGGCGCTATCAGATGGTTCATGTGCAAATATATAAATCCCCAACATTGCAATTGGCAATTATTTGTAAAGTTTTATCTTAAGTAAACATCTGCACATCTAAAATCTGCATATCTGCACATATGCAGCTTAATCGCAGTTTAGCAACAAGTCATAGTACTTTTTCATCAGTACTGTATCGTAGTTTACAAGCGATTGATAGGCTTCTGATACCAGCTCATTCAAAATTGATGAGCCAAGCTGACCACCTCCATTGGGAATGGAGTCATAATACAGTATTAATTCTTTAACCCGGATGATCTCATATAGCAGCAATTGAACTAAATCGGTTTGTGTAGCCGATTGTATTCCCTGCGGATTGCTATTAAGAAAATCTAAAGGATCGTTTGTAGCAGGGGTCATCGTTTTTACAAGCAGGATCGGATTTTATGGTTTATTCAACTATCTATGAACTGATATAAAGTTTAAACATCCCACTTTTGTTTTAATTTTTTCAAAAAAAGTGTAAAAAAAACAAGCAAAAACAGCAAAACCCTCATAAAGAGGGTTTTGCACATATAATATTACAATTATTTTTCGGATTTTGGAGCTTCCGGCCTTGGTAACAGTGCTTTACGCGATAATTTAAGTTTACCTTGTTTATCTACATCAAGCAATTTAACCCTTACCTCGTCGCCAACCTCAAATATACCGTCCATTTTTTCGATCCTGCGGTGATCTATTTCAGATATGTGTAACAAACCATCTTTACCCGGCATAATCTCAACAAATGCGCCAAATGGCATAATTGATTTTACTTTACCTTCGTATATCTCGCCAACTTCTGGTTTAGAAGCAATGTTGCGGATACGCGATAAAGCCTGATCGATAGATGCCTTATTGTCGGCAAAAATCTGAACGATACCCTGGTTGTCTTTTTCTTCGATAGAAATAGTTGCACCGGTTTCGCGTTGCATTTCCTGGATAATTTTACCACCGGGCCCGATAACTGCACCAATAAATTCTTTATCAATTTTGATGGTAACAATACGCGGAGCGTGTGGCTTCAGATCAACACGAGGGGCAGTAATGGTTTTAGCCATTTCGCCAAGGATATGTAAACGACCATCTTTGGCCTGGTTTAAAGCGTTAGTTAACACTTCGTACGATAGGCCATTGATTTTCAAGTCCATTTGTACAGCAACAATACCGTTGGCAGTACCGGTTACTTTAAAGTCCATATCACCTAAATGATCTTCGTCGCCCAGGATGTCAGATAAGATAGCATATTTAGTACCCATTTCGTTGGTGATCAATCCCATCGCGATACCAGATACCGGCGATTTGATTTTGATACCAGCATCCATCAAAGCCAATGTACCGGCACAAACCGTAGCCATTGACGATGAACCGTTTGATTCAAGAATATCAGAAACGATACGGATGGTATATGGATTTTCATCCTCAGATGGTAGTACTTGTTTTAACGAACGCATAGCCAGGTTACCATGACCAATTTCACGGCGACCAGCACCCCTGTTAGGACGAACCTCGCCGGTTGAGAAACCCGGGAAATTATAATGCAACAGGAATTTTTGGTAACCATTGATGAACGCGCCATCAATCATTTGCTCATCATCTTTTGCACCTAAAGTAACAGTGGTTAATGATTGTGTTTCGCCACGGGTAAATACGGCAGAACCATGGGCTGACGGCAAATAACCAACTTCGCTCCAGATAGGGCGAATCTGGGTAGTTGAACGGCCATCTAAACGCTTGCCTTCATCTAATACTAGGTTACGGATAGCATCATACTCCACATCATGGTAGTATTTTTTAGCTAAGAATTTAGTAACCTCATCAATTTCGCCTAAAGTAGCGATATAGGCATCACGAACTTCTTTGAATTTTGCTGAGCGCTCGTCTTTTGCAGATGCAGAAGAAGCGATTGCGTAAACCTGGTCATAAGTAGCAGCATAGATTGCTTTTTTCAAATCTTCATTGCTGTTTTCATGGCAGTAAACACGTTTTTCGGTTTTGCCAACTTCAATAGTTAACTCTTTTTGAGCTAAACATTGAATTTTGATAGCAGTGTGTGCAAATTTAATAGCTTCAACCAATTCAGCTTCCTGGATCTCTTTCGATTCACCTTCAACCATGTTGATATCGTGCTCGCTACCTGCAACAATAAATTCTAAAGTAGCATGCTCAAGCTGGGTTAAAGTTGGGTTAATTACCAACTGACCATCAATTTTTGCAACACGTACTTCAGAGATAGGGCCGTTAAAAGGAATATCAGATACAGCTAATGCTGCCGATGCTGCCAAACCGGCAAGGCAATCGGGCATGATATCTTTATCGGCAGAAATTAAAGAGATCATCACTTGTGTATCAGCGTGATAATCTGAAGGGAATAACGGGCGTAAAGCACGGTCAACCAAACGCGAGATTAAAACCTCATAGTCTGACAAACGCGCTTCGCGGCGTAAAAAGCCACCCGGGATACGACCGGTAGCAGCGTATTTTTCCTGGTAATCAACAGAAAGGGGTAAAAAATCAACTCCCTCTTTCGCTTCCGGCGATGATACTACGGTAGCCAATAACATGGTATCACCCATTTTAATAACTACAGAGCCATCTGCCTGTTTGGCCAGTTTACCTGTTTCGATCTCAATGGTGCGGCCGTCACCTAAATCAATAACTTTTTTAATTACGTTTAAACTCATCTTCTTTTTGTTGTGGTGCACTTTTCATCTTTCGGAGCGCACCGGTTTTTTATGTGTGTGTGTATAATTTTTTCAAAAGTAAAAAAGCCATCCACAAAATCGGGATGGCTTTTCAATAAAAAGTATGAGAATTATTTAATGATATCCCTTAGCTGTAAAGCTTTGATGATAGCACGATATCTTTCAATGTCTTTTTTGTACAGGTACGCTAACAATCCGCGGCGTTTACCTACTAATTTTTGCAGTGATAACTGGGTAGAAAAATCGTGTTTGTTTTTCTTAAGGTGACCAGTTAAGTGTGCGATGCGGTGAGTGAATAATGCTACCTGACCTTCGGTTGAACCAGTGTCTGTAGCACCCTTACCGTGTTTTGCAAAGATCTCTGCCTTTGTCTCTTTACCTAAATACATTACGTGAATAATATTAAAGCGTTAAATACTTTTGTTAATTGTGGGTGCAAAGATAGTGATTTAATTCAAAAGTAAAAATTCAAAATTCAAAAGTTGGTGAGTGGTTGATTGGGTTGATTAGGTGAGTGGTTGACTGGGCCGCCGCTCGCGCGAGCTTTCAGCTCGTGGGTTACAGGGTTTCAGCTTTCAGCTGAACCAAGCCGAGAACCCTTTCACATAAAATCTCAACCACTCACCTAATCCCCCTAAACCAAATACTCCCCGGCTTTCCCATATTTTTCCAGCTGCCTGATGCCGGTGCTGGAGATATGCTCAAATTCCATATCACAAAATATGGCAATTACATTGATACTTTTATCGCCAAGCTCCTGCATATAGCGATACTGGTTTAATTCGTATTGCAAATCTGATCCATTGCGTAAGCCACGGATTATTGTTACAGCATAGCCCAGGCTGCCGGTAAAATCAGTAAGTAAACCCTCGTACGTGGCTAATTGCCTGTATTTTAAAATATTTGGTAAAGCATAACTGGAAGCATCTTTACCGGGGTTAACGCCGCGGGCTATGATTACCTTATCAAATACCTGTTCGGCTTTTTGCAGTATATTAAAGTGGCCTTTATGGAATGGGTTAAAACTACCGGGGTAAACCGCTATCCTGGGCCGGCGGGTGCGCACGTAATCAATTAAATACTCCAGCGCAGGGTTGTTTACATTTTGCTGTAAACTCTGCAGCACCTCTACCCTCTTTTCGCGGTAAATGGCATAATCAACAAACTGAAACTCCTTAAATATCTGCTGCTCATACTGCAGCAATTTATCAAAAGGCAGCTTGAGAATATTTAAATCGGCATCACAAAACACTTTTGATAGCTCTGTTTTGGGCTGATGATTTTTGGTATCGAAGATGATTTGCGTTACCTCATCCTTTAATCGCTGGTCGCCGATAAACAGTTCATTAAAGTACTTCGCCGAATCCTCTTCGTTTGTAGCCGAACGCGGATCATAAATAATATCATGAAATACGGTAGCAAGCAGCAATGCATCATTATCGGCAAAACCCTTTAATTCCAGCTGCCCACACAAATCGTCCAGATGCTCCAGCGTATGGTAAAACCGGTGCGGTTCGCGGTAACGGTTTAGTATATCCGCATCAAGGCCAAGCTCCATAAGCCGGTTTGTTTGTTCTGTAATTTTCATAACGTTTTAATTACCCCACAATGCTACAAACAAATACCTTTAAAATTGTAAGTCATTTTTGAATTTTGACTTTTGAATTTTGACTTTACAGACTCCCTATCCAGCTTTTATAAATAGCCGCCTGCAACGGATCGGGATTGGGCAGCGGACTTATCTTAAACGTCTTTTCCTTTTTGCTGCCCAGTATAATAGTTACATCGCGTTTCTCGGTTCCTTTTTGTATGGTGAGCGTTAAAGCATCGCCAGTGTTTTTTGCTTCCAGTGCATGGTCTAATAATTTTTGCGTTGCCGGTTGGCCTTCAACGGTTAAAATTTTTGTTCCACCCCTTATGCCTTTTTCCCAGGCAGGCGAATTGGGTTCGACAGTGCCAATAGTTAATGTATCGCGTCGTTGCCTATAATTAATGCCGGCCCATGAGTTATAAGTAACCGTAGCATTAGTATCTATCCGTAAACCACCGTAAGCAAAGTATTTTGGATAATCGGGTGGTTTAACCGTAGATGCGTATTCAAACACTTCGGGCATTGGCGTGCCGGCCATTTTTTCGCATTCGGCCCTAAATTCCTTTTCGGTAAAGCCCCGGTTAAGCTTTTTGTAATATTTGTAGTAAAGCAACCGCATTACATCATCAAGTGTCTTTTTATTTTGAGTAGCATGCCTGATGTTAAAATCGAGCATTAAGCCAAGCACAGGGCCTTTATCATAATAGGATATGGTTTTATTAATATCCTCATTTACGCGGCCGTTTGGCCCGTCGTTCCAGGTATTGTAACTGGCCTGGGTGGCCGACTGGTAAAAATGGCCCGGCTTATTCTCATAGTTTTTAATATTTTCTTCAAAATCTTTCAGCATATCTTCGCCCGTCATTAAACCGGCGCGCCTTGTTATCATATATTCGTAATAAACCGTAAACCCTTCAGATACCCAAAGCATATTGGTGTGGTTCTCTTTCGAATAATCAAACGGGCCCAATTCAACCGGCCTGATGCGTTTAACATTATAATGGTGAAAATACTCGTGGGCTATAAAGTTGTAAAGCCTCTTTTTAGCCTCGGGCGAATTAAAACCCTCCCCCCCGCTAAAACTTAACGACGATGAGTTTAAATGTTCGATACCGCCGCCCCCGGCACCTATTGATAAAAAGGTATAGTGCGTATAGGGTATTTCGCCAATGATGTTGCTGCCCGCAACCACAATCTTTTTCAAATCGTCCATAAATGCCTGCCCGTCAAACTCAGGTAACTTATAACCAATAAAATTGTGTGGTTTATTTTTAACCGTAAACGGAGGCAGCACTTCCAGTTCGCCCATTAAAAAGGGGCTATCATACAGCACATCAAAATTATCGGCTTTGTACAGGTGATATTTACCTGCAACCGTATCTAAGCCCGTGGCCACCATTGCATTCCATTTGCTATAGGGTTGCATTTTTATGGTAACCGGATGCCACAGTTCATTATCCAGGTACATGAATAAACCACCGGGGGTAATGTATCCCCGTGTTTCATCAAGGTAAATATTGCCCACAAAGGGCACCGTGGCTTTAACATCATACGAAATTTTTATTGTGCCAGAACTGTTGTGATAAACGCGCCAGGTGTTTTCCGAGGCTTTTTGCCACTTCAGGTTTACACCCTTGCTATCGGTTACTTTAAAATTTTGTACCGCGGCGGCAAAATCAATAAGCTGGTAGTAGCCGGGAGTCCAGGCACACATTTTAAAATCGAGTGTTTTACCTGGCGTTTTATTGGTAAGCTCAACGTGGTAAAGATGATCGGCTGCCTTCTCCATCGATACAGCGTATTGCATATTTAGAGGTTGCTGCTGTGCAAAGGAGTTAGCGCTCAAAAACAGGATAGCGGTAAATAATAACCGGGATAGTATTTTCATTATAAGCAGAAGTTTCCCGAATATAGGAAAACCAGAATAAACGTCAATCTGTTATTTTGATATCAGGCATACTTTAAATGACAATCACATAAAAACAGTCATACTCCAAAATCTAATCCACTTTTTTTAAATCTTTTTTATCGGCGTTGAGATTTAGGACATCATTTTTTCAAATCAATCAAAATTTTTGAGTAAAGCCAGTCTTTTTTTGCCGTAGTTTTATATTGGTATTTAAGTACTAAACTGTCGCCTTTAATAAGGTCATTATCAAACAGGAGTTCGGGGGCGGAGAAAAAAGATAACTTAATAGATTTTGACAGTCGCCCGCGTGGTAAGGCTATCGAATATTTTTTGTGCGTATCTACATTAAATATAATCAACGAATTACTATTTGGCCCCAGGGATATAACAATAGGATATTTACTGTCGTGGCTATAAAATACCAACCGCCCCAATAACGATTTTTGACGACCTGTGTTTTTATTAAACAAAATAAACTCGGGCGGGTCGCAACAACCGGAGATTAGGTTTTGCCGAATTAGAAATACGTATTTGTATTCGGCAGCGTAAATATAACCAAGCCGGCCTGTAAGCTCCATTAAAGAACTGTCCAACGAAAACAAGATCCGTTTGCGTCCATTTACAGCCTTGAAGGTCAACCACGACGAATCGCAGTTAAACTGCCAATATAATCGCGCTCCATTTTTAAAAATAGTAGATTTACAGTCAATGATTTCGTTCAAATTACTATCTGTACCACATGCACATTGCATCTTTTGAGCAAGACCAATACCTGCAAAAAAACAAAAGCAAACCAGGAGGATATATTTCATTTGGTTTTAGAGTTAAAAATTAAAAACTTGCCTTCCCGCCTCCGTAATATATCTTAACACATAATTGTTATAATTCAAGCGCAGTACCCGATTGACTTTCTGCCTCTTTGATCTTATCAATTAAAGTTTGTTCATTTTCGTTGTTACGCCCTGCCGAAAAAATGGACGATCTTTTTTCAGGATCACATATACTATTCACAAAAACACGATCATTGTCGAATAAAATTGTTATTTGCTCTCCCCAACTTCCGGAGAAAAACCCAGGGGTTGTTTTAGCAACATAGGTATTTGTTGTGGCTGATTTAAATTCCCAGTTAAGTTTTTTGGCAACTTCTATTATAACTTCCTTCAGTTGAACAGAATTTAATGTAGTATTAATTACTTTAAATTTCAATTGTCGTTTCTGCATGAAATAAAAAATAGTCGCCAAAACAGGAGGGATAGTTACAATCCATATCTCTCCCTCCCGAAATGAGTCACTATGGTTTTGAATGAAATTCATCAAATGAAAAACCAATACTGTTGTTGGCATAATGAGAAGAAAGCCAACAACTGAAAAGTGAGTAAAATTAACCCAAAAACCGACCATCTGTAGTTCGCGGGTTTCAATCGATTTATCGTAAATCTGTTTTGTCATCAATAGTTAAGAATATGCTGTAATCTCGATAAAGTTAATTTTATAGCCTAACAAAATCTAACGGTTAGTTATTTTTTATCACCGATCATTCACCCGGTAACCCCCAAATACACCCTCTCTCCTAATCAACTTAATCAACCGCCCTACCAATCAACCACTCTCCAACCCAATCATTATATTTGCCCTATGGATACTCCCATCTACTCTACCTTCGAAAGCGAGTTTCGTGTACGCCCGGACGATATCGACATGTTTCAGCACGTACACAACAGCAAATATTTTGATTATGTATTGGCCGCCCGGTACGATCAGATGGAACGCTGCTACGGCATGGCTATGGAAAAATTTATGGAGCGCGGTTTTGGCTGGGTAGTACGCACTGCCCACGTAGATTATAAACGTGCCCTCGCCATGGGCGACTACTTCATTGTAAAAACCGGTATCGAAACCATCGACGATAAAGGCTGCCGCGTAAAATTCAGCTTAAGCAACAAAGCTACCGGCAAAATATGCTGCGACGGCTATTTTGATTACGTAATGATTGATATGGCTACCGGAAGAAGCGCCAAGGTACCCGAGGATGTGATTGAGCATTATACTATTTAGCGCCAGTTGGCAGTTTTGAGTTTGCAGTTGGCAGCATATTTTGCGAAGGAAAGCAAATCCGCCTCAGCAGTTTGTCTGAACCCGGATTAAACAGATTTGCCAGATTTTTTCGGATTTTGATTATCTTGACGGCTATTTTACTCACAACTCACAACTCACAACTCACAACTCACAACTCACAACTCACAACTCACAACTCACAACTCACGATCTCGGGTGAAACTGGCTTATCGTGCTTTTCAGATACTCCCTATCCAGGTGAGTATAAATTTCGGTAGTGGTTATGCTTTCGTGGCCCAGCATTTCCTGTACGGCACGCAGGTCGGCGCCGCCTTCAACCAGGTGGGTGGCAAAGGAGTGGCGGAAGGTGTGCGGGCTGATTGTTTTTTTCAGGCCGATAGTTTGCGCCAGGTCCTGGATCATCAAAAAGATCATCTGGCGGCTTAGGCGTGCCCCTCTCCTGTTTAAAAACACAATATCGTCTTCGCCTTTTTTAATGGGGATGTGCACCCGTAAGTTTTCGATATAAATTTTAATGGCTTTGATGGCTTCGGCGCCTATGGGTACCAGGCGTTCTTTATTACCCTTCCCGGTAACTTTTATAAATTCAATATCCAGGTACAGGTTTGATAGCTTTAGCTCGGTTAGTTCGGAAACCCGCAGGCCGCTGCCGTATAAGGTTTCTAATATCGCTTTGTTGCGCGGGCCTTCGGGTTTAGATAGATCGATGGCGGCTATCAGTTTATTAATATCCTGGTAACTGAGTGTATCGGGTAGTTTACGCCGAATTTTGGGCGATTCCAATAACTCCGACGGATCATTTTTTATCAGGTCCTCCATCAGCATGTATTTGTAAAAAGCCTTGATGCCCGATAGGATACGCGCCTGCGAAGATGGGATCATACCCAGTTCGGCCGCCCAGGTAATGAATTCGCGTAAATCGGTTAAAGTAATGGTTTCCGGCTTCAGCTTAAATGGCTTCGTTTCGGCAAACTGGTATAGTTTTTCTATATCCCGGCTATAGGCCTCCACAGAATTATCGGCCAGCGATTTCTCTAATTTCAAATAAGCCTGGAAACCTTTTATCGCCGAACGCCAATCCAAATTGATTTTAATTTAATGTATTTATACTTAAGTTTGGAGCAATGAAGATACAAATTATAAACGGCCCCAATTTAAACCTGCTCGGCGTTCGCGAAAAATCCATTTACGGCGATACCAGCTTTGAAGGTTACCTTGAACAACTGCGTGCGCGTTACCCGGCCGTAGATATAGCCTATTACCAAAGTAATGTTGAAGGCGAAATTATAAATAAACTTCATGAAATTGGCTTTAGTTATGATGGCATTGTGATAAACGCGGGTGCTTACACCCATACCTCTATCGCCATTGCCGATGCTATCGCGGCTATCAATACGCCGGTTATCGAAGTACATATATCCAATGTATACAAACGCGAAGAGTTCAGGCATCACTCTATGCTGGCTGCAAGCTGCAAGGGCGTTATTGCCGGTTTTGGTATGGACTCATACAGGCTGGGGGTAGAGAATTTTCTGAACAAATAACAAGCGTTTGAATAATAATAGTCTATAACATGAGGTACATGATAAACAACAGTCATGATCAAATACACACTAAAAGGACTAAATCCCGAGCAACAGGAGCAGCAGCTAAAAAAGCTTCCCAGCCTTTATAAGCGCCTGGAGGGTTTTGTTACTGCTACAGTTGTTGTTTACCTTATTCTTTTTATGGCGCTGCATGTTATTTACAAAAAATTTGGAACGGAACCGGCGGCAACTCAAATTATAGCCTGTTTACTCGTTTTAGCTATTGCCTCGGCCTTAGCGGTATTTATTTGCAATAAGTTTGTAACGCCGCTTAGTAACGCCAAAAAGATAAGCGCCATTAAAACCGGCCAGGTTGAAATTATTACTGTTAAAACGTCAAGAGCGATAAAAAGAGCTGATTTTGATGATTTTGGGTCGGCTTTTTATATTGACGTTACTGATAAAGACCGAAAGAAAACCTTGTTTTTATGGGGACAGTACCTGGATGAAGGCGATTGCCAAAATAATTTCCCAAACACCGAATTTGAAATCATCCGCCAACCCGGTAGCGATGAGTTTATGAGTTTTAATTTATTGGGCGAACATTTTACGGAAGAAAAAACCTTGCCGCCATTTGATAAAAAAATTTGGCAAACCGGGGCATATCCCGTTAATGGTGATTTACTTGATCAAAGTATTGATGAGATAACCTGACTTTTCCCTCCCAATCATCACTAAACCAAATCCTGCTGCGGTAAATCAGTAAATTTCCGTTTCTTTTTAACAAAAAACTGCCACACTATGCTGCCCTGGAAAGTGCCTTTTGAGTTATGAGTTATGAGTTGTGAATTATATAATCCTTTTGACTTTTGCCTTTTACCTTTTGCCTTAAATAAGCCTAAAACAAAGGCCTGGTGTGCCCTGCTTACGGCCCAGGCATCTTTACGTTTACCTTCCATCATAAACCGGATAAGGGCAAGCAAATCCATTAAAAAGCGGATACTGATAACCCAGAATGCCCTCCGGAAAGGCAGGTTCTTTTTTAACAATAAAAGATTGTTCCTGAAATTGAGATAAGTTTTAAAAGGGTTTTCGGTATTGAGCGTACCGCCGCCCACGTGGTAAACGGTAGATTCGGCGCAATACATCACTTTATAGCCCATATTTTTCAGTCGCCAGCACAGGTCAATCTCTTCCATGTGGGCAAAAAAATATTCGTCAAAACCGCCTGCCAGGTCCCAGTATTTCTTTTTGATGAACAACGAAGCACCCGAGGCCCAAAAAACCTCGCCCGATTGCTGGTATTGGCCGTGGTCTTTTTCAACTTCATAAAACATGCGGCCACGGCAAAACGGGTAACCGTATGCGTCAATAAACCCACCGGCCGCCCCGGCGTGTTCAAATGTATCTTTATTGGCATAAGCTAATAGCTTGGGCGCTGCCGCGGCTATCTTTTCGTCGCTTTCCATCAGGCCTATCACCGGCTCAATCCAGCCGGGTACCACCTCAACATCGGAGTTTAGCAGGATATAATAATCAGCATCTACCTGTGCCAGCACACGGTTATAGCCGCCGGTAAAGCCATAATTTTCATTATTTTGAATGATCTTTATCGTAGGATAGTTTTCTTTCACAAACGCCACCGAATCGTCTGTGGAGGCGTTATCTCCCAAAACAACGTCAAGCCCGGGCCAGGTTGAAGCCATCACCGAAGGAAGAAATTGTTTAAGATATTTAATACCGTTCCAGTTTAAAATAACTACGGCAACTTTTGGTGCACTGATCATTTATGTTTGTCCTCCGGCTTAAACTTCCACCTCCGGTGACTCCATAGCCAATATTGAGGCTCCTTCCTGATCATCCCTTCCAGGTATTGCACATGCATTTCGGTTAACTCATGCTCTGCGGTCTGTTTCGGATTTTCTGTCAGCGGAACCAATGTATAAGTGTAATAACCGCGTTTAACGCGTTTCATATCGTAAAAAACAACAGCGGCATCAATTGTTTTCGAAATCTTTTCGATGCCCAGGAAAACCGCTGTAGGCTGGTTTAAAAAGGTGGTAAAATAGTTTACCTCGTTCACACCGGGGGTTTGGTCGCCCACCAATACGCTTACCGTTAATTCTTTACGGTACTCTACCATTTTACGCATGGTTTGTCTCATGGCAATGGGCTGCCCCCCAAACCGCGACCGGATCTGGATAAAAAAATCGTTAAAAATTTCGTTATTCAAGGGCTTATAAACTATCATGAACCTTTTATCAGTTACGAAGTTAAAGTTCAGCGCAGCCATTTCCCAGTTGCAATAATGACCTGCCACCGCTATGATGCTTTTGCCTTTTGCAAAGTATTCGTGAACTAATTGGGCATTGGTAGCCACTACCCTTTTTTGAATTTGTTTTTCAGATACTGTAATCATTTTTACCGTTTCTACAATCAAATCGGCCAGGTAATGATAGTATTTTCGTTCGATGTCGTGGCGTTCCTTTTCAGTTTTTTCGGGGAAAGCGTTGGCCAGGTTTTGCTGGACCACTGCCCTGCGGTAATGAACAATGTGGTAAATAATAACGAACAAAACATCAGATATGATGTATAAAAGCCAAAAGGGCAATAACGAGGTAAGGTATAAAAATAAAATCCCTAACCTTGTAAACCCTTTTTTTACCATTATTTTAACCAATTTTGACCACAAACATAAAATATATGATTGAAAAAGGTGCTGTATTACCTATGTTTTATCTTCCGCCGGTTGAATACTTTGTACAATTAAACACGTACAAGCCTGATATACTGATAGAAAGAGAAGAACATTTTCCCAAACAAACTTACCGCAACCGGGCAAATATCTATTCGCCCGAGGGTATACTTACATTGGTGGTACCGGTGGTAAAAGGTTCAAAAACACATACCAAAGTTAAAGATGTTAAAATAAGCTATGATTTTGACTGGCAGCGCCTGCACTGGCTTAGCCTTGGTGCGTGTTACCGTAGCTCGGCGTATTTTGAATATTACGAGGCCGATTTTGCCCGGTTTTATGACAAGCAAAAACAGGTAACCTATTTATTTGATTACAACCAGGAGCTTTTACAATTGCTGTTCAAATTCCTCAAAATTAAAACGGAGCTGCAGTACACATCCGAATATCATGCCGAATATCCTTCGGTTCCCGACTTTCGTGCGTCCATCCACCCAAAAAAAGAAACAGAGTTACAACAAAAACCGTATTTTCAGGTTTTTGAAGACCGGCAAGGCTTCCTGCAAAATTTGAGCATTGTCGATTTACTGTTTAACCAGGGCCCGCAGGCCATAAATTATTTGTAGATGAATAATCTGATAAAAAGGGTTAAGTATAATGCCCGCCGCAATGCAGGAAATGTTGGCGACAGCCCCGGGATGATTCGTGTGCCCGAGGGCGCTCTTAAGCCGCACATAGCCATGTTTAGCTATAATAAGGATGAGCTAATAACATCCGAAGGTAAGGACATTAAGGTGATATTAGCGCAGTTAAAAAAATGCGATAACCATACCCACTGGATAAAAATCAATGGCCTTGGCGATGCCCGGCTGATTGAACAGATTGGCGAACACCTGAAGATAAACCCGTTGGTTTTAGAGGATATTGCCAACGTTCATCAACGCCCCAAATTTGATGAGTATGAAAATTATGCTTTTAGCACCAGCCGGATTGTGCATTTTAATAAAGAAGATGAACTGATTAACCACCAGTTTTCGGCCATTATAAAAGATAACCTGATCATCAGTTTTGAGGAAGACTATGTGGAGTGCTTCGAGGCCGTTAAAGCACGGTTAAAGGCAGGTAAAGGTGCCATCCGCACGGCAGGGCCCGGATACATGTGTTACGCCCTTACAGATACTATTATCGACACGTATTTTATTTTGCTTGCGCAGATAGGCGACAAACTGGATGCCATTGAAGATAAGGTTTACACCGATGCTGATAAAAGCATCATGTTCAATTCGCAGCAAATAAAGCGGACGCTTATCATCATCCGCCGGGCAAGTTGGCCCGAGCGGGATAAGATAAACGACATGATCCGCTCAGACAGTCCATTGATAACACCCGAAGTTAAGCTATTTTTGCGCGATGCCTATGACCATTGCATCCAGGCGATGGATTTGATTGAAAACTACAAAGAGGTAACCTCCAGCATCATCGACCTTTACTTATCTATGGTGAGCAACCGCATGAACGAGATTATGAAGGTGCTGACCATTATTTCGGCAATATTTATTCCCTTAACTTTTATAGCGGGTATTTACGGTATGAACTTTTCCCGTCAGGACGATAAAGGCCACATCATCCCCGACAATATGCCCGAACTTTACTGGCGGCACGGATATGTTTATGCCATAGTTTTTATGTTTTTGATAGCCATTGTGCAGATATACATATTCTGGAAAAAGGGATGGTTTAATAAATTGTAAGCCGGCCCTCTGAAAAAATGGGAAAGGCACGTAAAAAATCCGTCATTGCGAGGTACGAAGCAATCTCCTACATGGTAAGTCCCACATAGTTCGGATTGCTTCGTACCTCGCTATGACATGATTATAATACATTGATTATCAAGTGTATTTTTCATTCCCCTCTCGAGAGGGGGCACGGTAGGAGGTGCGTTGGCAGGGGTGTGTTTTTCCGCGTTTCATTGCGCGTGCATAACACACCCCTCCGCCCCTCTCAAGAGGGGAATCGCACTTTTCCACCGCTTTTTAAAAGGAAGCGCAAATCTGATGGTACCCAGAATAACCCCATTTGCAACCATGTCATTACTGTTTTTTCCAGCCGAAGCTGATGGATACTCGCAATGACGGTAGTTTACAACATTTGTTTAACTATATCCGTTGCACGTCATAACGATTTTTTTCAGGTTTTACCTGATGGATACTCAATGACGAATTTTTGTAGACAGCCTCTTAGAATTCAATTTTTCAAGTCTCCCCTTCAGGGGAGCTTTAGAGGGGTTTGGGCTTCTTACTTCGCAAACTCCGGCTTCAACTCCGCCGCCATCGCTTTCCTGAATTTCAGCACTTTGGGTGTTGATACCGAGGCAATATAGGGCTGGCTTAAATGAGTTTTGTAATAGCCCTGGTGATAATTTTCGGCGGCGTAAAATACGGTAAACGGAACAACCTGTGTAACTACCGGGTTATTGTAATGCTTTGATTCATTTACTTTTTTAATTGTAGCCAGCAGGATATTTTTCTCTTCGGGCGTACGGTAAAAAGCTATCGAACGGTAATCTGTGCCTTCGTCAGGCCCCTGGCGGTTTAACGTAGTTGGGTCGTGTGCAAAAAAGAAAGCTTCGGCAATTGTAGCATAGCTAATCACCTTAGGATCATAATAAATCTGCACTGTTTCGGCATGGTTAGTGGTGCGGGTGCTAACATCTTCATACGTCGGATTTTTGGTACTTCCACCTGCATATCCCGAAATAACCTTGTTTACCCCTTTAAGCTCAGACATGGCCTCGCTCATACTCCAGAAACATCCGCCGCCAAAGGTAGCCAGGGCTTCGCCTGTTTTGGGTTTTGGCAACGGGGCCATCGCATCCTGGTTAGGTTGTCCGTTTGCACAGCCTACAAATAAAAATAGGCCGGCAATATATAACATCAACTTTTTCATAATTATTTATGTTTTTACTGTTAGTCGGATATACGCAGGATACCTTACAGGCGGATGGTCATCAATTGGTCACTTTAAGCTACCGTTATATTAATAGTGTAATGACGGATAGTCTTTAGTCGAAAGTCTTAAGTTTTAAGTCAAAAAAGAATAATTTTACTTTTGACTTAAGACTTAGTACTATTAACTTAACACTACTTCAATTTCGGGCTAATGCCCTGGCCTTTATTCAGTGATTTGCGCACCATAAACAAAATCTCGCCTAAACCATTTGTCTTGATCTCAAAAACGGTAGATAACATCATCCCAAGCTTATCTTTTGTAAAACCTTTACCGCTCATCCACTCCAGGTAACTGATTGGTATATCGGCAATTATTGTGCCTTTATATTTACCATAAGGCATGGGTGTTTGTACAATATCAATCAATACTTTGGGGTCGGGCTGTAAGTTTTTCACGTGTTAAAGATAATGTTTTTTGGGATTGAAGATTTACACTGATGCTAACCAATATATTGCAAACACAAAGCAATAACGCGTGTTAGTATTAAAATTATAAATTATGGAACAGCAAATTGAAGCCACATTAACCGGCACCGACAGTACCATTGATGGCACGTTAGAACCCATTGCTTACGGCAATTTTACAAAAGCATATGAATTTAAGTCGGTTGATGGCACACTGCACCTGGTAATAGCGCAGGAAGCCGATGGCGAATGGATAAGGTTAACAGGTACCGAGCCTTACCTGTCAAGTTGGATTGACGAACTTGCAGCCCAGGTGAGTTGAATTGCAAATACACAAACAATAACAACAGAGCACCGGCAATAAGCGCCGGTGCTTTGTTGCATGATACTAAAGCTTAATAGGCTTCATTTTAGGAACAAGCGCATGCATAATTAACCATGCCAGTATGTAGGCGCTGCCGCAAACAAAAAACATGATGTAATAGGCAATTTCTATTTTATGAATAGCCCTGTAGTGCACAAACAGATTTTTTTGTACCGCCATTGACAAAAACACACCACCTATCGACCCAAACATCCCCCCTATACCGGTAACTGATCCTATAGATTTTTTAGGAAACATATCCGACACGGTTGTAAATATATTAGCGCTCCAGGCCTGGTGTGCCGATGCGGCAATACCTATAACCAATACTGCAAGCCACATGTTGATACCGCCCAAAACCTGTGCAAAAACAATAGGTATCACAAACAAAGCGTAAATAAACATAGATGTTTTCCTGGCCTTAAAAACCGCCCAGTTGTTCCTGATCAGCCTCATTGGCAACCAGCCGCCAAAAATACTTCCAACTGTCGACATGGTATAAACAGCCGCCACGGGGAATGCTACATCGGTACCTTTTAATCCATACTGGCTTTGTAAAAAATCGGGCAACCAAAACAGGTAAAACCACCAGATAGGATCCGTTAAAAACTTACCAATAACAAATGCCCAGGTTTGTTTAAAAGTAAGCAGCTTGCCCCATGATATTTTTTCGCCCTCTATTAATTTTTCGTCTGGTGTTGCTGTTTCCTGATCGCTGTTGATATAATCAAGTTCTGCTTGTGTTACAAATTTATGTTTAGCAGGAGTTTGGTAAAAAAAGAACCAGAGTACCAGCCAGATAAAACCAATTGAACCGGTAATAACAAATGCCCAGCGCCAGCCCCAAACAACGGCGATATAGGGTACTGTTAAGGGAGCAACAATGGCCCCGATGTTTGATCCGGAATTGAAGATGCCCGTTGCAAAAGCCCTTTCTTTTTTAGGGAACCACTCGGCTACAGTTTTGATAGCAGCCGGGAAGTTACCGGCCTCGCTAATACCTAATGCCGAACGAACAACGCCAAAACCAAATGTACTGGCAACAAAAGCGTGGCACACTGCGGCTACGCTCCAAAAAAAAGTCGACAAAAAATAGCCAAGCTTGGTCCCTACTTTGTCGATAATACTGCCGGCAGCCAATAAACCTAAGGAGTATGCTATTTTAAATGCAATTTCAATATTGGCGTAATCCCCATCGTTCCATTTGAATTCATCTGTTAGCGGCGACTTTAACAGGCTGATTACAGCCCTGTCAAGGTAATTAATGGTTGTTGCAAAAAAAACAAGCGAACATATCACCCATCTGTAATTTCCAACTTTGGCTTCTTTCATTATATAATTGGTTTATATTTTATTGGTTTATAGGCGCAAACAAGGGGAAATTTGCGCTCAGATCAAAAGTTACCGGGCAGCTTTTACCATGTCAAGCAGTGTTACAGTATCACTGTATAATTGGTCGTACAGTTTGTTTTCCAATACATTTTTGCTGATTAGTTTGCTGCCCATACCCACCGCGCAAACGCCGGCCCTAAACCAGCCGCTAATGCTGTTGATATTTAAATCGACGCCACCCGTTGGTATAAACAACTGACCGGCAAACAAATCGCGGATTGATGATACAAACTCCGGCCCCAAAATATTGGCCGGGAAAATTTTTATTAACGCCGCGCCGTGCTGCTGCGCTGTATAAATTTCGGTAGGCGTCATACACCCCGGAATCCATAGCAACTCCTGTTCCGCGGTAAATTCACCCACTTCGGGGTTCACAATTGGCGATACGATAAAATCTGCCCCGGCATCAATAAAAGCTGTCGCCTCATCAAGACTTTTAATGGTGCCTATGCCCAGGTGCAAATCGGGCATTTCGGCCTGTTGAGCCTGTTTTAACACTTTAAAATTGGCCAGCGCGGCGGCTCCGCGATTGGTATATTCAAATACCCTCACCCCTGCTTTGTACAAAGTGCGGGTAATTTCAAGGCTAACCTCGGCATCGGGATAAAAAAACAGCGGCAAGGTGCCCTGTGTTAATATCGCATCCAGTACTATCTCTTTTTTGCTCATCGTTTTGTTAAGTCTTAAGTTTTGAGTCTTGAGTTCTAAGTCCAAAGTCTTTAGTCCAAAGTGTAATTTTGTCACTTTCGACTTAAGGCTTAAGACTTTCGACTCAAGATTATCAGTCAGTTCGCGGCTAACGCGACATTAGTAATTTCTTCAACTGTTTTATTGGTGGCATCGCCCTCAATAAACAGTTTGGTGTATGCGGCGGCGGTTGCAAACTGTAATGTTTGCTGCGGCCCAAGGTTATTGTAAAAACCATAAATAAGCCCGGCCATAAAGCAATCGCCGCTGCCAACTTTGTCAACCACTTTATCGGTTTCATACTGGCTGGAGTTGTATAACTTATCCCCGGTGTATAAAGCCGTATAATAGTTAATACCCTCGCCGGCGTCAAATCTGAAAGTATTGGCTACAGCTTTGCATTTGGGGTATTGGGCCATGATGGTTTCTGACGTTTTAAGCGCCTCTTTAAGGTAAATGCTTTTTTGTCCCGATTCATGAATATCCGGCGCTACCGGGATGCCGAGCATCAATTCGGCCGCCCAAACATTACCCATCACCAAATCGGCATATTTTACAAGTTGTGGCATTACATCTATAGGCTGCTTGCCATATTTCCACAATCTTGAACGGTAATTTAAATCAACAGAAATGGTGATCCCTTTTGCCGAAGCAGCTTCCAGCACCTCCAGGCAAACATCGGCCACATCCTGGCTTATGGCCGGGCATATGGCGCTGAAATGGAACCAACTTACACCATCCAAAACTTTATCCCAGTTAACCTGGCCGGGTTTTAACATAGCAAATGCCGAGCCCGCGCGGTCATAAATAAGGGCATTGTTTTTAATATCCTTGCCGCGGGTTAAATAGTATAGCCCTATCCTGTCGCCTTGCTTATGTACCGGAGAAGTATCAATCTTTTTTGCCTCCAGGTGATCAATTATCTGGGCCGACATTGCGTTATCCGGCAGGGCAGTAAAATATGCCGATGGTAATTGCCAAAGCGCCAGAGCGCCCGCTACATTCAGTTCGGCACCGCCTATAAAAAACGGCATTTGGTTATCGTTAAGCCATTGGCCGCCGGCATCGGGGCAAATCCGCAAAAGCAGCTCTCCAAATGAAAGGATGCGGCCTTTTGATCCAGTTATTTCAAATGCCGTACTCATTTGCTCTGATCGAAATTAAAGTAATTCTTCGCGTTGTAATAACAAATATCCTGCACTATTTTACCCGTCCATGCCATATCGTTTGGCAATTCTCCGTTTTCGATATCATCGCCGAACAGGTTACAAACCAGCCTGCGGAAATACTCGTGCCTTGGGAAAGATAAGAAGCTGCGCGAATCGGTAAGCATCCCTACCAACCTGCTGAGCAACCCTATGTTGGATAACGCATTCATCTGTTTGGTCATGCCGTCCTTTTGATCCAAAAACCACCAGGCCGATCCAAACTGGATTTTTCCTGCTACCGAGCCATCGTTAAAATTACCGGTCATGGATGCCATTAGTTCGTTATCGGCCGGGTTTAAGTTATACAGGATGGTTTTGCTGAGCTGATTGGTTGTATCCAACCGGTTCAGGAATTTAGACAAAGCCCTGCCCTGCGAAAAATCACCTATCGAATCCCAACCGGTATCCGGTCCAAGTTCGCTTAGTCCGCGGGCGTTGTTATTGCGTAAGGCACCCAGGTGCAACTGCATTACCCAGCCTTTTTCGTGGTTCCACAAAGCAAAATTATGCAGCATGGCCGATTTAAATTGCAAAGCTTCGGTTACATCAAGGGACTGGTTGCTCCTGATCTTGATAAATATATCCGCTATTTCGGCATCGGTATAATCTTCGGCATATACCTGCTCCAAACCATGGTCGGATAACCGGCCGCCGTTTGCTGCAAAATAATCGTGGCGGCCTTTTAAGGCCAATAAATAGGCATCAATAGTATTGATAGCGGTGCCTGCTATCACCTGCAGTTTATCAATGTACAAGTTTAATCCTACCAAATCATCGGCATTCATAGCCTTATCCGGCCTGAAAGTTGGCAACACCTGTACTTCGTAGCCATCAGCTTTTATTTTTTGATGATAAGCCAGGTCGTCCAGCGGGTCGTCGGTAGTACATATTACCTCAACATTTTTGCTTTTGATAATATTGCGGATGCTGTACTCCGGAGATTGCAACTTTTTACTGCTCTCCTCATAAATCTGCCTGGCCGTACCCGGCGATAACAGGTCGTGAATATCAAAATACCGCTGCAGTTCGAGGTGTGTCCAATGGTAAAGCGGGTTGCGCAGTGTATAGGGTACGGTGGCCGCCCATTGTTCAAATTTTTCCAGGTCGGTTTTCTTCCCGGTAATGTAATCCTCATCAACGCCGTTGGCACGCATGGCACGCCATTTATAATGGTCGCCGTTGAGCCATACCTGGGTTATGTTTTCAAAGTTAATATCGCCGGCAATCTGGTCGGGCGGCAAATGGCTGTGGTAATCAATAATAGGCAAATTCGCGGCATATTCATGGTACAGGCGCCGCGCGGTTTCGGTAGTTAATAAAAAGTCTTTATCTAAAAAGTTTTTCATCAATAGTAGGTTATGCTTTATCCAATAAAGAGCGCTTAACGCCCATTTCAAGCCCCCGTAACTCGGCAAGCCCTTTCAGCCTGCCTATGGCCGAGTAGCCATGGTAAGTTTTGTGGTTAAAATCGTCCAGCAGTTTATGTCCATGATCGGGGCGCATGGGTATGGCAATATCATCCCGGCCATCGGCCACACGTTTTTGCTGCTCCAATACAATATTCTTCATTACGGCGTACATATCGGTACTACCACCCAAATGCTCGGCCTCGTAAAAGCTGCCATCAGCTTCGCGCTGCACATTGCGCAGGTGCAGGAAGTGAATATGTTCGCCTAAACGTTCAACAATTCCCGGTAAATCATTATCAGCCCTTGCCCCTAATGAACCGGTACAAAAAGTGATGCCGTTACTTGGCGAAGGGTAATAGTTCACCAGGTCGGCAAGGTCTTGCTCTGTAGATACCACCCTTGGCAGGCCCAATATCGGGAATGGAGGATCGTCCGGGTGGATGCACATTTTAACCCCTGCTTTTTCGGCCGCCGGGATAATTCCACGTAAAAAATAGGCAAGGTTTTCCTTCAAACCAGCGGCATCAACATCGGCGTAGCGCTTTAAGTGCTCTTTAAATTCGGGAATAGTTAATGTTTTATTGGTGCCTGGCAAACCTGCCATCAGGTTATTGATCAGTTGCGTGCGTTCATCGGCGGTAATATTGTCAAGGTATTGTTTGGCAACCTGCTGTTGGGCGGCACTGTAATCATCGCGCGCACCAAGGCGCTCCAGTATATACAAATCAAATGCGGCTAAAGCTTTAGCATCGTATCTTAAGGCAGTTGCCTTGTTGGCCAGCAGGTAATCCAGGTCGGTTCGTGTCCAATCAAGCACGGGCATAAAGTTGTAGCATACAATATTGATACCTGCCTGCGCCAGATTTTGAAGCGTAGCCACATAGTTTTGGATATATGTATCCCTATCGGCACCGGCGGTTTTTATGCTTTCGTGAATATTCACGCTCTCTACAACCGACCATCGTAAACCGGCTGCCTCAATTATATTTTTACGCTGGATGATTTCATCCAAACTCCAAACCTCGCCAACTGGGATGTGGTAAAGTGCTGTAACAACGCCGGTAGCCCCGGATTGCGAAATTGCTGTTAGTGTAACCGGATCGGCAGGGCCAAACCACCGGAATGTTTCTTCTAAATTATTCACTATAGGTTAATGGTATTGTAGTTTGAACGGGCAAATTACACATCATTAGTTTAGGATGGAAACGATATTTGCAACAATCTACGATAACGATTGCGGAGAAGCCTCACCCTGCCCTCTCCAAAGGCTGCTGTGTGTATACAAGTTTTAAGAAAACTGCAAAAGGGTGAATCTCGATCAAAAAAAGTAGAATAAATGTCTTTACCTGCGGTAAGTAGAAATGGGCATGGAAGAGGCGTTGTAAACTGCATAGATTAAATACAAACTGTGTGTACCGGAACAAGTGAAACAGGATGAAACACCCTGGCACGGGGTGGTACACCCTGGCACAGGGTGGTACACTACCATCGGTTAATATTTTTAATCCAGGCGATGCGTGGTGTTAAATTCATTGAATTAATCCGGCTGTGAGGCTGTGGGTAAAAAAAAGAGCGACAGGTAAAACCCGCCGCTCTTTAAGTATTTCAACAAAATTGTCTGCTACCAGAAAACAGAGTAAAGTGCAACCACGATACCTGTAATAATTACCGCACCGGCCAAAAAGCCTTTCGAAGTTTTAAACATCGATGCGTCAATTTCAAGGCCATTGGTAACAACACCTTTGGCAGTTTCAATTTTTGATATGATGTACATACCTATAATACAAATAACAAATACAAAGCCCATACGGTCAAGGAAAGGTATTTCGTACAGTTTGGTTACCTTATCATCCTGTAAAGCCAGTTTGGAGAAACCGTATGGCGACAGGAAGCTAAGATCGGCAAAGCGTGGTAAAACTTTAAATACACACGACATAATGAAACCTCCAATTGTAGCAAACAAGGCCGCGTTTGATGTAGCTTTTTTCCAGAAAAAACCAAGAATGAACATGGCAAATATACCCGGAGATACAAACCCTGTATACTCCTGGATGTACTGGAACCCTTGTTTACCTTCGCCCATCAAAGCGTTGCCGATAAAAAACGATAAAATAACGCCTAATGCCAAAGCAACGAGAACAGATATTTTACCAAGATTTACCAATTTTTTATCAGTAGCCCCGGGATTGATAGCTTTTTTATAGATATCTAATGTAAATATAGTGGCTATACTATTGGCTTTACCTGCTAAAGAAGCTACAATTGCCGCCGTTAGTGCCGCAAACGATAGGCCTTTTAAGCCGGTTGGCAATAAGTTCAATAAAGATGGATAAGCTTTATTAGGATCAGTTACACCTGTTGAGCTCATCATTTCCTGGTGGAACATGCCTTTTTGGTACAATAAATAAGCGGCAATACCCGGTAATACCACAATAACAGGCATTAATAGTTTAAGGAAAGCCGCGAAAAGAATACCACCACGGGCGGTTTTAAGGTTTGCACCCAAAGCCCTTTGTGTAATATATTGGTTACAGCCCCAATAATTAAGATTGGTAATCCACATACCGCCTATTAAAACTGATAAACCAGGCAAATCCATGTAGTTAGGATTATCCTTCTTGAAGATCATGTGGAAGTGGTCTGAAGCTTCTGAATGTAATATTTTAAATCCATTTAATAAACCTGTAGTGCCCTCCTTCTCACTCAATAAAGTTAGCGCCAGGTAAGAAGCCATCAATCCGCCTAAAATAAGCACAGCAACCTGAATAACATCAGTGTAACCGATAACCTTCATGCCCCCAAGAGTAATAAATGCCGAGAAAACTGCGAGTAATATAATACATAACCAGATGTTGAGGCCAGATATACCACTGATAGCCAATGCACCCAGGTAAAGGATAGACATTAAGTTAACTACGATGTATAACAACAGCCAAAATATAGCCATTATCATAGCAACCGTGCTGTTATAGCGCTGGTGCAAAAATTGCGGCATGGTGAATATCTTGTTTTTAAGATATACCGGTATAAAAAATACTGCCACAATAATTAGCGTAATTGCCGCCATCCACTCGTAAGTTGATATCGCTAAACCCATCTTGAACGCCGATCCGCTGGTGCCGATAAACTGCTCGGCAGATATATTGGAGGCGATTAATGATGCCCCGATTGCCCACCAGGTAAGCGATCCTTCGGCCAAAAAATAGTCTTTCGAGGTCGCGTCGGCATTATGCTTACGCTTGTATACCCAATAGCCATAGCTGGATACTATAACGAAGTAAATAAAAAACACGACATAATCGCCGTACGAGAGGGTTTTCAGGTTCATTGTTTGGTTAAGTTGGTTTTAATAATGTTAGATTGACAATTATAAGCTATATATAGCGATTTATCAAATTTTCTAAATATTCTTGTCGGCCACTTAATGTTTTTGGCTCGCCATTGGTTATTGCATAGTTACGCAAATCTTCTAACGATAACTTACCATCCTCAAAATCTTTTCCCGAACCTGCATCAAATGAGGCATATCTGTCGGAACGGATCTTTTTATACTCCGATTTCTGCAAAATATTATCGGCTATAACCAGGGCGCGGGCGAAGATATCCATACCACCAATATGAGCGTAGAATAAGTCGGCCTGATCTGTTGAGTTACGGCGAATTTTGGCATCAAAATTAATACCGCCGCCTTGTAAACCACCTGCTTCCAGGATAATCATCATCGATTCGGTAATTTCGTTGATATCGTTCGGGAACTGGTCGGTATCCCATCCGTTTTGGGTATCGCCACGGTTGGCATCTATCGAACCTAATAAACCAGAATCTGCAGCTACCTGCAACTCGTGCTGGAAAGTATGGCCGGCCAACGTAGCGTGGTTAACTTCCAGGTTCAGTTTAAAGTCATTCAGCAAATCATATTTCTGCAAAAACCCTAAAACAGTAGCCGCATCATAATCATACTGGTGTTTGGTAGGCTCGCAAGGTTTTGGTTCGATGAAGAAGTTTCCTTTAAAGCCTTGTTTGCGTGCGTAATCTTTAGCAGTATGTAAAAATTTAGCAAAATGCTCCTGCTCGCGTTTCATATCGGTATTCAGCAGGCTCATGTAACCTTCACGACCACCCCAGAAAACGTAGTTTTCGCCGCCTAAAGCGATGGTAGCGTCAATTGCAGCCTTAACCTGTGCGCCAGCGTGGGCTAATACATGAAAATCGGGATTTGTAGCAGCACCATTCATATACCTGCGGTGACTAAACAGGTTTGATGTTCCCCAAAGCAATTTAACACCGCTTTCGGCTTGTTTTTGTTTGGCATATTCAACCAAAGCCTGGATGCGACGGTCGTTTTCGTTTACATCGTTGGTATAATCTACCACGTCTACATCATGAAAACAGTAGTAAGGGATATTCATTTTGGTAATAAACTCAAACGCTGCATCCATTTTGTCTTTAGCGCGTTCTACAGCGTCGGTTTTCTCGTCCCATGCAAAAATGTGGGTTGGTCCGCCAAACGGATCGGCGCCGTTACCATTAAATGAATGCCAGTAAGCGCAGGCAAAACGCAAATGCTCGGCCATGGTTTTACCGGCCACTACCCTGTTGGCATCGTACCAGCGAAACGCCAGCGGGTTATCTGATTCCTGCCCTTCGTAAGCTATCTGCCCTATTCCTTTGAAAAATTCCTTTTCGCCTGTGATGATTTTCATATTGTTTAATTAGTGAATTATTGAGTTAGTGAATTAGTGATTTTATTAGTTAGTGAATTAGCGAGTTAGTGAATTAGTGATTTTTTGCAGCTGCTCCATTTTTGAATTTTGAATTTTGAATTAACTCAACTGCTTGTTAAGTAACGTATTCCATTCATTATAAATAGGTTCAAAATTAACGGAAAGATCTGGTTCTATTAATTGGATGGCTTTGGTGTTGCTGAATGCTTCTGACGGCGATTTGAAGATGCCTGCACCTATCCCGGCGCCTAATGCCGCGCCTACGCTGCCGTCGTTGTTGTATAGTTCAACGGGCACGCCAGTGGCGTTTACAAAGGTTTCGGTAAATAGCTCGCTTAAAAAAAGGTTGCTTTTGCCGGCACGGATTACCGTTGGGTTCATGCCGTTGCTGCGCATGATATCAAAACCATAGCGGAACGCGCAGGCAATACCCTCCTGTACCGCGCGGAAAATATGCGCCTGGGTATGCAGGTTAAGGTCGATATTTTGAAAATGGGCACCTACCTGTTTATTGTTCAGCATACGCTCGGCGCCGTTGCCAAATGGCAGTACACGCAGGCCATCGCTGCCTAAAGGTGCTTTTTTCGCTTCCTGGTTAAGTTGATTGTAACCTAAGCCTGCGCCAAAATTGTATTTGGCCCAGCGGTATAAGCTGCCCGTACCGTTAATGCAAAGCAATACGCCTAAACGTTTCTCTTCTTCGGTATAATTTACGTGGGCAAAGGTGTTGATACGCGATTGCTGGTCATAAGCCAGTTGATCGCTTACACCGTATATTACGCCGGATGTGCCTGCCGTTGCAGCTACCTCGCCCGGGTTTAATACATTTAATGATAAGGCATTATTTGGCTGATCGCCTGATTTATAGGTTACCGGGATGCCGGCTTTAAGGCCAAGTTTTTCGGCTACATCGCTTTTTAACGCGCCGTGAGATGAAAAAACCGGGTTGATAACCGGGAACAGGCTTTCATCAAAACCAAAGTAGTTGATAACATCTTTAGAGATGCCGTTGGTTTTAAAATCGAAGAACACCCCTTCGGATAAAGCCGATACCGAGGTGGTAATCTCGCCTGTTAGCTTCATGGCGATGTAATCGCCGGGCAGCATGATCTTGTCTATTTTAGCGTAAATCTCCGGCTCGTTCTCTTTTACCCAGGCCAGTTTGGACGCGGTAAAGTTGCCCGGCGAGTTTAACAGGTGCGATAAGCATTTTTCCTGGCCTATGGCGGCAAAGGCTTTATCGCCAATTTCAACGGCGCGGCTATCGCACCAGATAATGCTGTCGCGTAAAACATTCTGGTCTTTATCAACCAAAACTAAGCCGTGCATCTGGTAAGCTATCCCTATGGCGGCAATATCCTGCGGGTTGTAACCACCTTTGGCATGGCAGCGTGCCAGTGCCTGTTGCGCCTGGTCCCACCACATGAGTGGCGACTGCTCGGCCCAGCCGGGATGTACAGCCTTTATCGGCGATTCCTCGTCCGGAAACTGTGCTGATGTTATAATTTGTTGCGTATCAGCATTAACAACACTAACTTTAACTGAAGAAGTACCTATATCAATCCCTAATAATAACATGGATTTTTTTGGGGTTTTAGCATGAATAGTAAAAACGGGTTTATTTTGGGGCATTTAACTTCACGAAATTAAATAAATATTTAAAATTACAATCGATTGCGTAAAATATTTTTTCCAACTTGCACTTTATAATGAAAAAGGGAAAACGCACCACCATTTATGACATCGCCGCAAAACTGGGCATAACCGCTTCGTCGGTGTCTCGCGCATTGAATAACAGCAACCAGGTAAACGAAAAAACCAAGGAGCTGATCATGAAAACCGCCGACGAACTTAACTACAAGCGTAACATCCTGGCGTCAAACCTGCGCAAGGGGCATTCCAAAACTATTGGTATTGTGGTGCCGCGCATTAACCAAAACTTTTTTGCCAACGTTATTGCGGGTATCGAGGAAGCAACCTATCAAAAAGGCTACAACCTCATCATCTGCCAATCGGGCGAATCGCATGATAAAGAGATACAGTGCGTGAATACCCTGATAAACCAGGATGTGGATTGTATTGTAATATCGGTATCGGCCGATGGCAACGACTACCAGCACCTGCAAAACGTGATTGACCACGGCATCCAGCTTATCCAGTTTGACCGCGTGGCCGAAGAACTGGAAACACTGAAGGTAATAAACGATAACGAACAGGCATCGTACGAAGCCGTATCGCACCTGATAGAAAGCGGCTACAAACGCATAGCCCTGCTGGAAGGCCCTCAAAACCTCAGCATTTTTAAACAGCGTAAAACCGGTTACCTGCGGGCCTTAAAAGCCTACAATATTGATGTGATTGACGAACTGATAGTTGAAAATGCCTGGACAAAAGAATTAGGCGCCGAGGGTACCCGCAAACTACTAAGCCTGCCCCAGCCTCCCGATGCCATATTTGCCTCCACATCTGATTTCTCGGCCCTGGGTGTTTTGGAAGTTGCCAACGCGATGAAAATAAAGGTACCATCGGAGTTAGGCGTTTGCGGCTACGCCAACGAAGGTTTCTCGGAAATTACCAGCCCATCCATAACTACTATAGACCAGTTTAGTATTTATATGGGCAACACGGTTGCCAACCTGTACTTCCAGGAAAAAGGCAATACCGATACCACATCCAAGCCAAAAATCATCAGCATAAAACCTGAGCTGATTATAAGGGGATCGACGGCGAGAAAAGGGAAAGGGTAGAAAGTATATTTATATTATTTTCTAAGTCGACCAAGATGAAGGTGCCAATGATCAAATTGTAACGCTTTCCCCAGGTTTTTGATTATTTACTGTAAATAAATCCTGTTATCTTTATTTAACAGATCATTAGATATGATTTTCCCATTCAGCGTAAGCTATAACAGGCGATTAAAAGCAACAATAACACCTGATAACCAACATGCGGTATTGCAATATATAATGAACAGTATATTGGACGATAAAGCAAATAACGTTCTTGCCGATGATATACATGTAACCTATAAAGGTTCGACATCTGCCAGGAGAGGGTCTTTATTCGGGAGCGTTGACGATGGTACTTTTAGTTTAATTTATAAAGATGATAGCTGGTGGTTGAATTATCAGATCAATATGCGTGAGCTTTTTGTTTTCACAACCATAGCCTCAACTATTATGGGCGTATTTATGCTGTTAGGAGGCGGTCCCTGGTGGGTAGGCATTGCTGCATTTTTATGGCTATGCGGCGGCAATTGGATCATCATTTTTATAAGGCATGAGACTGTAGCCACCAGCATTGCTGCGGGAATTGATGACCTGATATGCGGTAAAACGGGACTACCTGAACAGGATAAAATGACGGGTGAACTTAAAAGCTGGTTTTAGCTAACACGTTATCCTTTAGATATTTTAATAATGCTTGCTTACACCGGTGGGGATAGCCTACATGGCATGGCAATTCAAAACAATTCTTTCTTCCATAACAAATAATAAACATCCTCAGCGAAACCACATTATTCTAAAAAACTCAGGATATAACCATCCGGGTCAGTAATATAAAATTCCCGTCCGTAGGGCATTTCTCTTAGTGGCTGTATAATATTTATCGGCTGTTTTTTTATCGCTTCAAAAAGGCTGTCAATATCTGCTACCGCAAAACACAGGTCAAGATGTTCATTTTTAGCTTTGAATGCCTTTTTTTCGATAGCTCCGTAACCTAATTTAAGGTGTATAGTGTAACTACCTTTAAAAATGCCGGCATAAAAATCCTCGTAACGGAAATCAATTTCAAATCCCAGTTCGCGGGTATAAAAATCCAGGGAACGCTCAAGGTCGGCTACGACAAACTGCGGACTCATACTTTTGATTTTCAGATAATTTGTACTCATTTTGATAAATTTAGAATTGTGCGTTAAGCCTCCCAAAAAACAAAGCGTAACCATCGGTATCCGCTACCTCAAACCCACGTAATCCATCACTATTATTATGGATTGGTTTGTAAAATAATACACTGGCACACATTACAACTAAATCACATTGCAAGCCACTCTTTCCGGCGAAGCCGAAGAGAGGGTGACGGGCGCAGCCTCGCCGGGTGAGTCTTCGCCAACATTCATAACCGACGTTTTCTTGCCGCCCCTACAACCCCTTCTCCTCCACCAACGTCACCGGCCCAATCAATCCACTTTCCCTCAAAGCCGAACCTTTTTCCGGCCCGCTTATCGTCCAGGTTTTTCTTTTATCTTCCGGTAACCCGGCATCATAGGCCAACCTGTTGAACCAGGTACTGGTTACTTCCACTTTAAGCGAATTTTTGTCGGCAACAATAGCATTGGTTAAATCCAGCTGGTAAGGATTGCACCATACGGTACCGATAAACTTCCCGTTCAGGGTAACTTTGGCAATCATATTTACCGAGCCAAGGTTAAGCAAAAAATGCGCACCTGACTCAATTTTATCAATGGTGAACGTGGTGGTATACGCGGCAGTACCCGAAAATGCTTTTGCCTCGGGTGATAGGTTCAGATCTTTCCAGGGTTTTAATTCATTGATGCGGGTTGTTTGCGGTGCGCCCCATCCTTCCGGGAAAGATAGCTCCCAGGGAGCCGAGAGGTTGGTTGTGGCAATTACTTTTGTTTGGACGGGTTTATTTGCGGCGTTTTGTTGCTGGTTATGATTAAAAACTACAAAACATGAGCCCGCCTGTGGTAAATCAAAAGTTACAGATGTACGACCTTGTTTTTGTTCGGCTGCTACAGCCCTGGTTGTGCCGTTAAGGGGATCCCACATTTCGGCAGCACCTGTATTGCGGAAATCAAGCGTGCCTTTAAATGCTTTGCCTTTTGGCGCGCATATGAAATACCAGTCGGCACCTTCTGCTTTGCGGTGTGTCCAGATGGCGTCTCCGCCGGTAACATCCGGGGTTAATTGTATTTGCTGTAAAGCATCGGCCAGCGAAGTTCCTGAAATTAAAGCGCCTTTGCCCAATTTGCGCAGGCCTTTTGGTTGTTTATCACCCCAAATGTTTTTTACAGCAGTATTGAAACGGATTTGTGATTTTTGGCCGCCGCTAAGCGTTGCGAGGTATTGTGGGGCATCGCCAATAATTGTTGCCCCGGCGCGGATCAATGCCTCGAGTTTCTCCAATGTTTGCGGCAGCATATGGATGGTTGATGGCAACCATAACACCCTGTAGCTTATCCCTTCGGGCGTTACCACCATCCCGTTTGCCACAGTAAGCCTGTTCAGCAGAACATCGGGGTTACAATAATCATACTTAAAGCCTTTGGGGAAAGGCGCGTTTTGATCGGGTTTATGGTCTATCTCGTCGCCCAGATACCAAAGTACATCTGATACCGGCCTACCGCGCTCCTGTAAATAACTAATACGCGCAAAATAGCCGTTTAGCTGTGGCATATCGTTCCACCAGGTTTGCTGCCTCAGGAACGGGGTCCCTATGCCTGATCCAAATGAAGTACCGGGCTTCAGCGAATCGGCTTTGGGATTATGTGTGTAGGTATGGTATACCAGGTGTGTTACGCCTTCTACAATGTTCACGTTGGCCACTTCCTTTAAATCCTGCCAGTGCTCGTCCCACGTGAGCGCGAAGGAGGTAAATGCTTCGGCACCCAGCCGGGGTTTGCCGTAAATATGTGCGGCGGAAGCAGCCGGCTTAATAGGTTTAAAATTAAACGAGCCTACGTAGCCATTGGTAAAAGGCTGCCAGAATTCGCACATGGGTACATCGGCAAACTTGTAATATTCTAAAATATCAGCCGGAAAAACATCTCCGGCGGCAGTTTCGTACGATACAGCCAGGTTGTTTTGTTTGGCCAGCTGCGCCATCCGCCCATAAAACTTGTTGGTATACAAGTCGTTCAAGGTCGACCGCCAGTCGCGCAGGAATTTGAATGTGGTTTCCTGGTCTTTCAGCACATAGCCAAACAAAGCAGGGATCCATTTGCGCAGCGGGTAGGCCTCCACACGGTTAAACTCCTGTTCCATATTTTGTGTCCAGGTTTGGGTTTCGCATTCCCAGCTGTCCATCAGCATGCCTTTTAACAGGCCATCGCCCAGTATACCATTTGCTCCGGACAGCCTACCAATATAGCCAGCGAAATGCGCGTTGGCGCCGGCCTCTGAAAGTTTATTACTCTCCCAGCCGGTACCCTCTGCCGGGGCGGGGCCATTTTGCTTGCCGCTGTTTACGTGGCCTATGCGTAAAACAGTCCATTTACCGCGCGGGGCAGCCCATTTTAAATTGCCCTGCGCATCCATCATGTTGGTGATATCGCGAATCTGGGCCGGATCGATATAGCTTTTAGGCGATTGCCCGTACTTTTTGCCGCTGCGGTCGATGCTGCGCAAGGTCCACCCGGCCTCTGATTCCCAGCTATTTTTGCGGGCAGCCGAAAAGAAACGGATGACGCCAAGGGCCATATCGTGTTTGTTTTCGATATAGAGCTTTATCGTTTTAGCTCCTTTTACTTCCGTGCAGGCAAAAGAGAGCGGCTGCGTATCCTGCCAGTTCCCTTGGGGGATATTGGTATTTAAAATATCTATTACTTTACCGTTGGCCATGATAGCCTGCGCCTTTATTTTTACGCCGGGCTCATAATTCCAGGCGTGCCCCATGCTGTTAACGCTCGGCAATTCGATGGTCCGGATGGTCACAGTATCGGCAAAGGTTACTTCAGCCCAATACGGTTCGCCTGTGGCTGCCGGTTTAAGCCGCACAGATTCTTTCGCCTGTTTCAGGAAACAATCCTCCCATGATATATTGCTACTGCCCTTAACAGATTGGGCTACAAGCGGCTTGCCGGTATCGCCTAATGGTGTTGGAAATGCAAGTACAGTAATATCTCTGTAATCCCGCCAGGGTTCGCTGCTGGGTTGCGGTTGGTCAAGGTGCATGTTTACTACACCCTCCCCTCCTGCTAAATCGATCCTGCTCCAGGCTAAATGGCGCATGGCGTTGGCCGGTGTTATCCATGGCCCGCCGGCCATTGCCCACCCGGGGCAATTTTGCATGGTAAAGCGCAAACCCAGCCGGCGGCATTCCTGCGCAGTATGGCGTATGGCATCTTCCCATAGCGGGCTCAAACATGCAATTTGGGGACTAACTCCCGGCCATGGCCCGCCAAACTGCCCATGAAAAAGCTGGATGCCCGAAATACCCGACCGCGCAATGGCTTCCAGATCGGCCGTAATGCCTTTTTTTGAAACATTCCCCCCTATCAAGTGGAACCAGGTTTCGGGATAGTAAACTTTTGGCGGCGACATAAAGGCTGCTTTATCATATTGGCCAAAACTGCGGTTAAGTTGCTGCGCCAGCGGCAAAATTGGCGCTACCTGGGCCGTTGATGAAAAAAAAGTTACCGTCGTCAAGAAAACAGCCAACAACGGCGTGAATAATATATTTTTTTGGCGCCTCATTTTGTTTTTGCTTATAGGTTATAAAGGGTTGACAGCATCCATTTAAATGCCTGCCAGATTTGGGTAATCTAAACTATCATTAATATTTTCCAAAACTGTCCTGTGCTGTCCTCTTTAAAATATTTTGAAAGTTATTAATTTACAGAGTGTTTTTTTTTACAAAATCTCCTCCACAAATACAATACTCCACTTTAAAATACCTATAATTCATATTCAATATCAATTAACATTTCTGTTACATTTGTGCGATATAGCTTTTAACTTTCAACCATAATTTATATCACAACTATGGATGACTTTATAGCAGCAAGGTCGCAAATGGCCTTATCCTTAGGGTTTCACATCATCTACTCCTGTATCGGTATGGTTATGCCTGTTTTTATGGCCATATCGCATTATAAATGGATAAAAACCAAAGATCCGGTTTACAAAAACGTTACCATTGCCTGGAGTAAAGGCGTAGCTATATTTTTTGCTACCGGGGCAGTATCGGGCACCATGTTGTCATTTGAGTTAGGACTGCTTTGGCCGGGCTTTATGAAGCATGCCGGGCCCATATTCGGGATGCCATTTTCTTTAGAAGGTACGGCTTTTTTTATTGAAGCGATAGCACTTGGCTTTTTCCTGTACGGGTGGAACAAATTGAACACCTGGTTTCATTGGGTTACGGGTATTGTGGTGGGTGTAAGCGGGATAGCATCGGGCATATTGGTAGTGGCGGCCAACTCATGGATGAACAGCCCATCGGGGTTTGATTATGTAAACGGCAAATACCTCAACATAGACCCACTGAAGGCCATGTTCAACGAGGCCTGGTTTTCCGAAGCATTGCACATGACGATAGCGGCATTTTCGGCAACGGGTTTCGCAGTAGCCGGCATCCACGCGCTGATGATCTACCGGAAACAGAATGTTGCTTTCCACACCAAATCATTTAAAATAGCCATCGTATTTGGTGCGGCGGCGGCCATTTTACAGCCCTTAAGCGGCGATATATCCGCCAAAGGAGCAGCTAAACGGCAGCCTGCTAAACTGGCCGCTATGGAAGCTTATTTCCATACTCAGGAGTACGCGCCACTTGTTATAGGTGGTATCCCGGATACGGCTGCTAAAAAAGTTAATTACGGCCTGGAAATACCCGGCCTGCTGAGTTTTTTGGTTCATGATGATTTTAAAACGGTTGTCAATGGCCTTGATAAAATCCCGGTTAAAGATCAGCCGCCTGTTGCCATTACACACTACGCCTTCCAGGTGATGGTGGGTATTGGTACTTTGATGATGTTTATCGGTATCCTGTATTTTATCGCTTTGTGGAAAAAGAAAGAATGGCTAAATAAACCATGGTTTTTAAAGCTGTTTATTATTGCCACGCCAACGGGTTTTATAGCTTTAGAGGCCGGCTGGACAGTAACCGAAGTTGGCCGCCAGCCATGGATTATCCAGGGTGTGATGCGTACCAGCGAGGCGGTTACCAAAATGCCGGGCATCCAGTATACATTTTACCTGTTTACATTTATTTACTTCACCCTGAGCGTATTTGTTATTTTCCTACTGAAAAGACAGATCCAGATGGTGCCTAAATTGTACGACAAATAACCTGCTGACACTATGTTATACATCGTTATATTATTTTTATTTGCATCCATTACCCTATACTTTCTATTGGGCGGGGCCGATTTTGGCGCCGGTATCATCGAGCTTTTTACATCCGACGGCAACAGGCACCGGACCCGCAAAACCATGTACCAGGCCATTGGCCCTATTTGGGAAGCCAACCACATGTGGCTTATCATTACGGTGGTAATATTATTTGTAGGTTTCCCCGATATCTATAGCGAGATGTGTACTTACCTGCATATCCCGCTGCTTATTTTGTTATTAGGCATCATTGCGCGTGGTACTGCTTTTACCTTCCGCAATTATGATGCTATTAAAGGTGAAAGAACGCAAACACTTTATAACCACCTTTTTATCTACTCGAGTTTTGTTACACCAATGTTCCTGGGTATTATAGCCGGCAGCGCGTTATCCGGCCAGATTGATCCGGCAGCCAAAGATTTTGTTCATGCCTATATTTTCAGTTGGTTTAACTGGTTCTCGGTGGCTGTAGGCCTCTTTACCGTAGCACTTTGCGGTTTCCTGGCAGCCATTTACATTGTAGGCGAAACGGAGAATGTCGACGATATTAAACGCTATATCAAAAAAGCAAAGATATTTAACGTGGTAGCCGTTATTTGCGGGGGGCTGGTTTTTATCGCTTCAGAAATTGAGCACGTTGGCTTGTCCAAATGGATCTTCGGCAATGTTATTAGTTTGGTTGCCGTAATAGCTGCCACTTTATCACTCGTACTGCTTTGGTTTATTATCTCCGAACAAAAGAACAGGCAATGGATCAGGCTATTAGCCGCTTTCCAGGTAAGTATGATCCTGATATCGGTAGGATCAACCCGTTTCCCAAGGTTTGTGATATTTAAAGGGGGCAGCTCGATGTCATTGCTCACAGACCATGCAACCGTAAATACCATAAATGATTTGGGGATTGGTTTATTAGTTGGCAGTATGTTTATATTACCCGCGCTGGGGTATTTGTATTATAGCTTTCAGCGGAAAGACAAGCAATAGAGGAAATTATTGAATTATTGAATTATTGAATTAAACAAACTTAATTCGTGAAATTCGATTTAATGCACTACAATTCGTGTTTATGAAGAACTATCTTAAAATATTATCTATCGACGAGTATTCCATCACTCCGAAATACCTGCAGCTTTCAAACGCCATTATCAGGGCTATCGAAAGTGGCGACATCGTTAAGGATGATATGCTACCATCTATCAATGATTTAAGTTTTGCTTTAGACACCTCGCGCAATACGATAGAAAGAGTTTATAAAGAACTGAAAGACAAAGGGATAGTAAGCTCGGTACCTGGGAAAGGTTTTTTTATATCAAACACAGATTTCCAGAAACCACTGAAAATATTTTTGCTGTTTAACAAGCTAAGCGCGCACAAGAAAATTATTTACGACGCCTTTGTAGCCACCATAGGCGAACTGGCCACCATCGATTTTTATATTTATAACAATGATTTTTACTTTTTTAAAAAGATCATTGCCGAAAGTTTCAACAGCGGCTATGCCAAATACATCATCATCCCGCACTTTCTGGATAATGAGACCAAAGCTCACGAAATTATCAACACCATCCCAAAGGATAAACTAATCTTATTGGACAACCTGGTACCAGGAGTAAACGGAAAATTCGCAGCCATTTATGAAAATTTTGCTTCGGATGTATATGAAGCGCTTAAGAAGCTGATAGATAAATTAACTAAATATCACAATATCAAGCTGATATTTCCCGGGAAAACCTATCATTCTAAAGAGATACTGAAAGGTTTTTTGAACTTTTGCCGCCAATATGCTTTTGATTATGAAGTGGTTGATTCGTTGGCAGCAGAAACCATTCAAAAAGATACCGTTTACATAAGCCTCACCGAGGACGACCTGGTAGAACTGATCAAAAAAATCATCGCATCTGATTTAAAGGTAGCTAAGGATGTAGGTGTTATATCTTATAACGAGACGGCGCTTAAGGAGATTATCCTGGATGGCATCACCACCATATCAACCGATTTTAAACTCATGGGAAGCAAAACCGCCGAATTTGCGTTGAACAATTGCCATGAGCATTTCGCAGTACCGTTTAATGTGACGCTACGGAGCTCGTTGTAAGAAGCCCCCCTCAAAACCTTCCCTGAAGGAGAAAATTTTGAGAGAGAAGCATTATATTTTGTTTTGAAGTCTCGTTTTAAAGGGGCTTATTTTACAAACTTAGCTGCTACCCATTCTTTGTCTTTTTTGTGGGTGATATATTTAAGGCCGTATTTGGCCGCTTCATCGGTAATGATATCCAGGTCGGGCGATTCGTAAAAACCACTGAAATAGATCTCTCCGTCGGGCTTTAACACTTCGGCGTAGCGCTCCATCTGATCGAGCAGGATATTGCGGTTTATGTTGGCCAATATGGTATCATATTGTTCATTAGGTATAACCTCCTTAGAGCCGCATAGCGGGATAATATTCTCAATATGGTTTAATGCAGCGTTTTCGATAGTACTATCATAACAAACCGGATCATAATCAATAGCGGTAACCTGCACGGCACCTAATTTAGATGCCATAATAGCCAGGATACCTGTGCCGCAACCCATATCAAGCACATTTTTGCCTTCGTATTCGTTTTCCAGCATTAGTGCCAGCATCATTGATGTGGTTTGATGGTGGCCGGTACCAAAAGCCATTTTCGGATCGATAACAATCTCGTACGGAAACTCTGGCTTGGCTGGATGAAAGGTCGCCCTTACATAAATTTTGTCGCCAATCTCAATCGGCTCAAAATTACTTTCCCATACCTCGTTCCAGTTTTGTTGCGGAATAAGTGTTACTTCATAACTAAAAGTAAACAGCTCTCGATAGGGTGCTAATTGCTCAATCAGCGCTGCTTCATCAAAAGCATCTACCGGGATATAAGCTTTAAAACCAAGTTCCAGTTCTTCAAAAGTATCAAAACCAATCTCGCCCAAAGCATTAATCAGCAAATCCTGCTGGTAATCTTCGGTAGTTATGGTGGTAAAAAGTAATTCGTAGTAGTTCATAAGATAATATTTTCATCACATGTCATTGCGAGGCACGAAGCAATCGCGAACTTTGCGAGGCGAATATGCACGGTTAGCGATTGCCACGCTGCGCTCGCAATGACATAATTTTTCTCTGCTTCTACTCTTCGGTAGCAACCGTTTCGTGTTTTGCTTCGCGCTTGGTCTTCAGCTTAACAGCCTTCCCTGTTACTAAAAACAATATAAAAAAATTAATAGCCCAGTAAGCCAGCTGTATCATTAACATGATGGTTGTTAGCCCAATCAGGTTATCATAGCCCGATTGATCGTCCCATATAAAATAGGCAACCCCGCCGGCGGCAAGCGCACAAACAACAGCCACAATTATAAAAGTGACTAATGCCCCAACGGCCGACCGCAACACAAAAGCTTCCCAAACCGGCACGATAACAATCCATTGGGTAAGTATGGCGCATATGAAGTATAAAGGCCAGCAGTAATAAAAGCAGGCCATAAATGCATGTACATTACCCTCGCCCATATCCCCTACCTGCATGGCATTGGCGTAAGCGCTTGTGATTACAAACACCGAAAATGCCATAAATGCAATAAGTGGCGGGAGAAAAGTTCTCATGTTTTAGATTTGAGATGTGAGATATGAGATTTGAGACACATATCCCGCATCTTTCTATCTAACACATTTTTTTCGCTTCTGTTTGGAATCAGATTTGAGATAAGAAACAAGCGAAGCTGATCTCACATCTCAAATCTGATATCTCAAATCTAATCTTAATTAAACGCTTTAATAATATCCACAAAATCCCGAGATTTTAGGGATGCGCCACCTATCAGGCCGCCATCAATATCGGGGCAGGCAAATAGCTCGGCAGCGTTTTTAGGGTTGCAGCTACCGCCGTATAAAATGGTGGTACTATCGGCAACTTCCTGGCTGTATTTGGCAGCAATTTCTTTACGGATAAACTCATGAATTTCCTGCGCTTGCGCAGATGATGCAGTTACGCCTGTACCTATAGCCCAAACCGGCTCATAAGCTAAAACAAGTTTACCAAACTGCTCGGCATCTAAATGAAAAACACCTTCAACCAATTGCGATTTGATCACATCAAAATGCTCATTAGCCTCGCGCTCCTGCAAAGTTTCGCCAATGCAGAATATAGGGCGCAAATCGTGTTTTAAAACGGTATCCGTTTTTTTAGCCAAAAGCTCGTTGGTTTCGCCAAAATACTGGCGGCGCTCTGAGTGACCAAGGATAACGTAAGCCGCGCCGATAGATTTAATCATCCGGGCAGAAATTTCGCCGGTATAAGCGCCGCTTTCGGCCTGGTGGGCGTTTTGAGCACCAACAGATACTTTATGGTAACCTTTTGCTAATTGTACCAGGCTATTGATATGAATAAAAGGGCTGCAAATAACCGCTTCCTGGGCACCGGTAACCTCGTCTTTAACCATGTTAATAATTTCGGTAAATACGCCTAAACCTTCGTTATAGTCAAGGTTCATTTTCCAGTTTCCGGCAACAATTTTTTTTCTCATTGTGTTATGTTTTAGTTGATTGGGTTGATTTAGTTAGATTGGGTTGATTTAGTTGGGTTAAGTTGATTGAGTTGGACTGAGTTGATTGGCTTGCATTAAGTCGACTTGGTCGGAAGATTAAAAAAGATATTAAAACTTAATCAACCTAATCCAACCCAATCTAACTAAATCCAACCCAATCAACCACTCACTAAAAACGACGAAATTCCTCTGTTAATTCAAATACCTTAGTTAATATATCCTGTTCTACTTCGTCAAAATTGCGATGGTCGCGGCGGTCAAATACTTTTTGGGCGGTGGTAAACATTTTCTTGAGCGAATAAACCTCGAAGCCCTGTGCGCCTCCCCATGAAAAATCGGCCACAAAATTACGCGGGAAACCTGCGCCAAACACATTTGCGCTAACACCTACTACAGTACCCGTATTAAACATGGTATTGATGGCGCATTTTGAATGATCGCCCATGATCAGGCCACAAAACTGCAGGCCGGTTTTACGAAAGCGCATGGTATTATAATCCCAAAGCTTTACCTCGTCGTAATTATTTTTCAGGTTCGAGTTGTTGCTGTCGGCGCCGATGTTGCACCACTCGCCAAGTACCGAGTTACCTAAATAGCCTTCGTGCCCTTTAGATGAATAGCCCCAGATTACGGCATTGTTTAATTCGCCGCCAACCCTTGAGTAAGGGCCAACTGTGGTGGCACCATAAATTTTGGCGCCCATTTTAACCTGCGAATGCTCGCAAATGGCAAAAGCTCCCCTAATGTGGGTGCCTTCCCAAATCTCGGTATTAGCCGATAGATAAATGGGGCCGTTAGTAGTGTTAAATGTAGAGCATTCGGCAACAGCGCCTTCTTCGGCAAAAAAGTCGTTTCCAATAATTACGTTGGTAGCACTTATCGCGGCGCTGGTACGGCCTTTGGTGAGCAACTGATAATCTTTCCGCAGTTCGATATCATTTTTTCTGAAAATATCTTCGGGATATTTTATCGATACAAAAAGGTTTGTGTAAGCTATATTTTTATCAAACGATGCTTCCGCGTCAAAACCTCCTGCGCCGGCCTGGTCTAAACGTACAGCCAGTAACTGGTCATTATATTTTAATGCCTCGCCCGTTTGTAAATTGCCTATCGCTTCCAGTAAACCCTCGTCGGGGCAAACAGCGCCATTGATAAACAGGTTGTCAGCCTCAATTTTCGCGGGGAATTTGGCCTGCAAATAATCAAGCGTATGGAATGACGTAGTTGTATTTAAATGCTTAGCCCATTTTTCGGCAATGGTCATAATACCAATGCGCAAATCGGCAACGGGCCGGGTATAGGTAAGCGGCAGTAAAGTTTGGTGTGCGTTATCGTCGAAAAGAATAAGAGCCATGGCGCAAAAATAAAAAAAGTCCCCCGATACGTCGGGAGACTTGTAAATATTTAATTAAACAAGCAATTATTTCTTGTTGTAACGTGTACGGAATTTATCGATACGACCAGCAGTATCAACCAGTTTCATTTTACCGGTATAGAAAGGATGCGATGTGTGCGAAATTTCTAATTTGATCAATGGATACTCGTTACCGTCTTCCCATTTAATGGATTCACGTGTATCGATGCAAGATTTAGTCATAAAGGCATATTCGTTCGACATGTCTTTAAACACAACTAATCTATAGTTTTTTGGATGCAGATCTTTTTTCATTATATATAAACTTATCTTCTGTAGTCTTTAAAAGAGGCGCAAATGTAATGAAATAATTCAAAATTCAAAAGGCAAAAGTAAAAAAGGTTCATGGTTCATGGTTCATAGATCATGGCAGTGCATTTGCATACTTGACTATCACGGTTAAGTACATGATTAATAATACAATAAAAGCCAAAAATAAAACCTGGGGGGATGGAACAACGAGCGTTTAGGAACGTTAAATAAGGACATTGCTTATATCATCTTTGTAACGAGCTATAAATTCTTCAAAAGAATTTGCCACTATTTCATAGCTACTACCACAGATCGCGTACACCTCATTTTTGTCACTACCATAACCGTACAACCTTATAGCAAATACCATGAGGTGTATTGAATATTCTGCAAACACAAAGCAATTTTCATGTTCCGGTAAGATATTAACTATTTGCCGGTAGTCTGGAGTTCCGCCATAATTGCCAACTTCATCCTTTACACTTTTAAATTCGGAAAATTTGTAAAACACAAACATGTCTCGATTATAAGAATCGATCTCTTCGTCTGTCAGTTTTAAATAAGCAAGCAGATCGCCCGGAATAATTAGTTTATTTCGGAATTGAAACAGACAAATTTCGTCTTCCAAAGATAATTCAGGACGTTTGGCTTTTTCAGGATAATCATAAGCCTGGCACAGCTCAATCAACACCCCATTAGCACTCTTTGGATGCACAAAACACACTAATTTATTATCTGCCCCCTGCTTAGGCTCATCATTCAGCAGCACAAATCCTTCCTTTTTTAAACGGTGCATTTCGGCAACTATATCATCTACCTCAAATGCTATATGGTGTATCCCCTCCCCCTTTTTGGCTATAAATTTGGCTATGGGGCTATCGTCGTTCAGGGCCTGCAGCAGTTCAACCTTATTGGGCCCGGTTTGTAAAAAAGCGGTTAGCACTCCTTCGCTTGTTACGGTCTCGGTTTTATAAACCGGGGTATTTAAAAGCTTTTCATATATGTTGCCTGCTACACTAATATCGGTTACGGCAATGCCAATATGTTCCACTTTGTTCATGTCCAAATATTGTAAATTAATGGTCAGCTTTGATAATTTACACTTTATTTTGAATGATTTTAAATAAAAACTTACTTATCTTTGTACTGTTAATATTACATAGCACATGAATATCCCCATTTATTTAGATAATAACGCAACAACACCGATGGACCCACGGGTTTTAGAGGCAATGTTACCTTATTTTACCACAAAATTTGGTAACGCAGCCAGCCGTAACCATCCATTTGGCTGGGTAGCCGAAGAAGGTGTTGATTATGCACGCGAGCAAGTGGCCAAACTGATAGGCGCAAACGAAAAAGAAATTATTTTTACTTCGGGCGCTACCGAATCAGATAACCTTGCTATTAAGGGTGTGTTTGAAATGTATAAAGACAAAGGTAACCACATTATAACAACCGTTACCGAACACAAAGCCGTACTTGACGCTTGTAAACACGTTGAAAAACTGGGTGGTAAAGTTACTTACCTGCCGGTTAAAGAAGATGGTTTACTTGACCTTGCCGTATTAGAAGCCGCCATGACCAGCGAAACTATCCTGGTATCGGTAATGTATGGCAACAACGAGATTGGCGTTATCCAACCTATAAAAGAAATATCTGCCATTGCCCACAAATACGGCGCCCTGTTTATGACAGATGCTGTACAGGCAGTTGGTAAAATACCTGTTGATGTTAATGCTGATGGTATCGACCTTTTGGCACTATCGGCACACAAAATATACGGTCCTAAAGGTGTTGGCGCATTATACGTTAGGCGTAAAGGACCACGTGTTAAAGTTACAGCCCAAATGGACGGCGGCGGCCATGAGCGCGGCATGCGTTCAGGTACCTTAAACGTACCGGGCATTGTTGGCCTGGGTAAAGCCTGCGAGCTTTGCGGCCTGGAAATGGAAAGCGAAGCCAAACGTTTATCAGCTTTACGCGATAAACTGGAAGCAGCTTTAACCGTACTGGAAGAAAGCTATGTAAACGGAAACGTTGAGCACCGCTTACCACACGTTGCCAATATATCATTCAAATACGTGGAAGGTGAAGGCTTAATGATGGCGATGAAGGATTTAGCTGTGTCATCAGGCTCGGCCTGTACATCAGCTTCGTTAGAGCCATCGTACGTACTGAAAAGCTTAGGCTTATCAGACGACCTGGCACACTCATCAATCCGTTTTGGACTGGGCCGCTTTACTACCGAAGAAGAAGTTGACTACGCTGTTGAAGTAACCAAAAACTCGGTTACCCACCTGCGCGAACTTTCACCACTTTGGGAAATGTTTAAAGAAGGCATCGACCTTGACTCCATTGAGTGGGCAGAACACTAAATAGATATGCAAATGTGCAGATTTCAAATGTGCAGATGCCTTAACTGATAAAATAATATACGAGTAGAATTTAATCACTAATTCAATAACTCACTAATTCAATAATTAAAAAAATGGCATATTCAGATAAAGTAATCGATCACTACACTAACCCCCGCAATGTGGGCACTTTGGATAAAAGCAGCCACAAAGTAGGTACCGGCTTAGTTGGTGCACCTGAATGCGGCGACGTAATGCGCCTGCAAATTGAGGTGGATGATAACAATGTTATCACCGATGCAAAATTTAAAACCTTTGGTTGCGGTTCGGCAATTGCTTCTTCGTCTTTAGCTACCGAGTGGTTAAAAGGCAAAAGCATCGACGATGCAATGAAAATTGACAACATGGATATTGTTGAAGAACTGGCTTTACCACCGGTAAAAATTCACTGCTCAGTACTGGCAGAGGATGCCATCAAAGCAGCAATCAACGATTTCCGCGTTAAAAACGGCTTAGCGCCGATTGAAAGCGAAAAAGTACACCATTAATTTAGTAGTAAGTATCAAGTAGTAAGTATCAAGATTTTTTTGATGCTTACTACTTGATACTTGACAACTGATTTAATGATACTGAAAGTAGTAACTTGTTTATTAGACAATCAAATCTTACTACTTGATACTTACTACTTGATACTGAATAAAAATGGTAACTGTAACTGATAAAGCAAAAAGTAAAATAGAACACCTGATGCAGGATGGCGGGCTTGATGCTTCGTATTTTCTGCGTGTTTCTGTACAGGGTGGCGGTTGCTCGGGTTTATCATACAATTTGGATTTTGATAACGAAGAAAAAAAAGGCGACCAGTTTTTTGAAGACCAGGGAATCCGTATGGCTTTGGATATGAAATCGTTCCTGTACCTCGCCGGTACCGAACTTGATTTTAGCGACGGCCTTAACGGCAAGGGCTTCAATTTTCATAACCCTAACGCCAGCCGTACCTGCGGCTGCGGCGAAAGTTTTTCTGTATAAAAATTTATACTTTATATATAAAAGAGGCTCCTGATTGGGGCCTTTTTTTGTTTTGAGGCTTTTTTAGAAACGGTTAAAAAATAGATGAACAAACTGGCATTACTGATGCTAAACAATCAAAAATAAACGACTGTCATCCTGAGTGGTAAAATTTCGCGAAATTCTGAAGGAGAAATGACATACAAAAATAAAAGACTGTCATGCTGAGGTACGAAGCATCTATTCGCGAACTTTTCTATCGGTCATGCACAGCTGATAGATCCTTCGTACCTCAGGATGACAGGAAAACCGAACTTGCCATGGGTAATTGCAAATTTTGCGAAGTTCAGGAGGGGAATTGACGTATATCGCATGTCGGCGAGTCGACTCACCCCGACGAGGCTACGCCCGTCTGCTCCTCTCTCCGACTGCGTCGCATAGATGGGCGGAAAAAAAATAAAAAATGAGCTTCACCCTCTTTGCGGCGAAGCCGGAGAGGGTCGGCCAGCGTAGTGTAGCCGGGGTGAGTTGTAGCCAGCGTTCAAAGCCAATGTTTGTCTAAAAGCCAACTGCTTCATTAAAGTATAAAAACTAAGCGCTATAACGGGGATTATAACTAACTTGTGCAGTAAAATCTATTAGCCTATCCCATTATGTCGCTCCTCATTAAATTATCATTCCTATTGCTGTTTGCCTTTAAACAAACAGATTATAAAGCAGATATAGAAATTATTAAAGCTTCGAGGGCCGCTTCTAATATGGCTATTGCCAAACACGATGTCGACGGCATATCCAAATACTGGCTACCCGATTTTACGCAAACCATAGGCAGGGGAATTACCACCACCGGCAAGGATAGCATAGCAGCAGACTGGAAACAGTTATTTAAAATCAACAAAACCGTAGCATACGTACGTACTCCCGTAACCATTACCGTAGGCGATAACGGCATCATGGCCTGGGAAACCGGCACCTGGATAGCCATAAACTCCTACAGCAAAGGTGGCAATTACTCGGCCATGTGGCGCAAAATTGATGGCAGCTGGAAATTACAGGCGGAGTTGTTTGTATCATTAAGAAAACTTTAAAACAAAAGAAGCTGTATCTGCGAGGGCACTGAAAATACGCAAAAAGCCGGATGCATTTAATGCAACAGTGATCTTCAATCTCAAATCTCAAATCTATCATAGCGTACGCCGCCGGTAGAAGCGGCGCCAGGCTATCCACTCATACTGCACAAGGCATTAGCCACAGGCCGGTACCCGTTTCTATCCTTTACGCGAGCTGCGGGTATTCAAAAACACCCGGATGAAATTAAACATCCGGGAGTTGCATATTTATTACTTAGCAAGGCGTTTATCTATCAGGGGGGCACACGCGACACGCGTGCGCCAGCGGGGAGTTGAATCAGGACGCAATTTTTCAACCCGGTTTTTGAAAGGTGATCCCATCGGCGGCTTCCTCAATAGATTGTTTTTTTTTGATATAACTGCCTGTTACGGAGAAAATCCTCAGAGTTATTATTGAAATCGGCTGCTTCTCCTTGTATCATAATTTTACTGCAATACGCTGAATTGTTTTGTATTCAAAGTTATTAAACCCCATTGTGTAAAAAATACGCAATGAGATTTGGATATATAAAACTTATGCTATAGTTTTATTCCGTTAATGTTAGTGATTTTGTTTTATAAGACAATCGTCAGGCGAAAGTTAGTACGAGCATCGCTGTCTTAAGAACAACGGCGATGGGATTAGAGAAGGACCTCGTTAATATCAAAATCAATTAAACCTAAAATACAATCTGTAATGAACTTAAAAATAACCTTAGCCTCCGTCGCGTTTGCGATTTGGATAGCTTCTGCTTTTGCTCAAAATCCCGCGATACCACATCTGGAAACAAAGGGAACTACCAAACAATTGATTGTTAACGGTAAACCATTCCTGGTATTGGGAGGCGAACTTCACAATTCCAGTACATCCGGCGTTTCCTACATGGCCACGCTCTGGGACAAAATGAAGAAAAAAAATTTAAATACGGTGATCGCCCCGGTTTATTGGGAGTTGTTGGAACCTGAGCAGGAGAAATTTGATTTCACCTTGGTGGATAGTATGATCCATGGTGCACGAAGCAAGGGCCTGCATTTAGTGGTCTTATGGTTTGGCAGTTGGAAAAACGGATATTCTATGTACACACCAGCCTGGATAAAGGGCAATACAGAAAAATATCCAAGGGCTAAGGACAAAGACGGAAATTCCTATGAAATGCTTTCCGCCCTGTATCCTGCATCACAAAATGCCGATGCCAGGGCGTTCAAAACGCTTATGCACCATATTAAGGAAGTTGATGGCAAATATCAGACAGTAATTGCCATGCAGATCGAAAATGAGATGGGATTGTTTGGTTCACCCCGTGATTACTGCAAAGTGGCCAATGAAGAATATGAGCGTGGGGTGCCCACTGACCTGATGACATATATGTCAGGCAACAAAGAAAAATTACAGCCTGAGTTAGATAGTGCATGGAGGGCTAATGGTTATAAAACAAACGGCACATGGGAAGCCGTTTTCGGTAAAAGCAAGTTTGAAAAGAAAGATCTGTCCGTGTTGTCCTATTTGCCCGAAGAATTATTTTCGGTTTATCATTATGCCAAATATACCGGGGCCGTTGCTGCAGCGGGGAAAAGTGAGTACCCCATCCCCATGTATGTTAATTGCTGGATAAAACAAGCGATGACAAGCTATCCTGGTAAATATCCGAGCGGAGGCCCCACGCCTCATACCCTGGATCTTTGGCGGGCTGTAGCTCCTGCAATCGACTTTATATCCCCGGATATTTATGTTCCGCTAAAATCTGCGCGGTTGACTATGGAGCAATATAAACGGCCGGGCAACCCTCTATTTATTCCTGAATACCGCCCTGGGGCCCAATCGGCCACCGAGGCGTTTTGGGCTTACGGACAATTGGATGCCATCTGTTTTTCACCTTTTGGGATAGATGACCTTGAGCCCGAAGAAGATGAGATTACCAAAACATATGAGGTGCTTAATCTCGCTAAGGATAAGATACTTGAAAACCGTGGCAAAGGTAACATGCTGGGAATCTACCTGGATTCAACCGATCGTGAACAACAATTTGATCTGAACGGATATCATATCAAGGTTTCGTTCGGGGGAGCATCGAATGCAGAGATGGCAAACATTGCTGTTGGTGTCAAAATCAAAAAGGAACAAGTAGCCGGAGGCCTGATAATAGCGAACGGTCCAGACGAATTTATTGTGATAGGAAAGAATATGAGTTTCAAGCTTCAACCCATCACTCCGGATATTAAAAAGTCGTTGTTGGATGTTGAGTTTATGGATGAAGGCTATTTTAAAGAGGGGAAGTGGATAACAACCAGGAGACTAAACGGCGATGAAGGAACCGGTGGCGGCGATTATGGCTTTGGATTTATGAATAATAAAAATGCCTATATTAAGTTTCAACGGCAAAAGGGCGACAAATACAGTCTGCTCAGGTTTAAGATAAGCAAATACAATTAAATATTCTCAGTGTCTTTATATTCAGTAAAATGTGCGTAATGCCCTTGCTGTCGTTAGTCTTCCCCGCTCTCCGAAGTGTTCCGCTGTTCGAATGCCTCTCACTTCGAACGACTATGCCTGTAGTTTGCAACTACCCGTATGCATAGCAAAAGCAGTTTACAGACTACTTTACATATTGGTTCGAAGTCGGAGACATTCAAACAGCGGGTGTTTTCTCCCCCACTGCTGGCGCGTGCGCCAGCAGTGGTTTTTTTCAGAAGCTATATCTTCGCAAAAGCCAACAATGCTTACAAAAATTTCTGTAATTTTATCTCTCAGCACAGGATGTTGGTATTTGTTAATGAATTGTTGTCAATTCATTTTGCAGGCAGAAAACCATACCCTTTGCTCCCTTTTGTATACTTTTCTTATCCCGAACCCGCGTGTAATAAAAATTTGAATGAGGTTAAAAACTATTGATGCGTCATCATTAACACCGGCGGAAATGCAGGGTTATTTGCACTATGCCATTGCACCCCGGCCGATATGTTTTGCATCCACCATTAATAAAAACGGCGAGGTTAATTTAAGTCCGTTTAGTTTTTTTAATGTGTTTAGTATCAACCCTCCGATATGCGTTTTTTCGCCGGCAAGCAGGGCGCGGGATAACACCACTAAGCATACGCTTGAAAACGTTTTGGAAGTACCTGAATGTGTGATTAATATTGTGAACTATGAAATGGTTCAACAAACCTATTTAACCAGTATGGATTACCCGAAAGGAGTAAATGAGTTTTCGAAAGCGGGGTTTACTGAATTGGCTTCGGAGACAGTAAAGCCACCCAGGGTAGCGGAATCGGCCGTTCAATTGGAATGTGTAGTGAATGATGTGATATCGTTAGGAAAAAAAGGAGGAGCAGGTAATTTGGTTATTGCAGAGGTGAAACGAATTCATATCAATGAAAATATTTTGGATGCTAATGGCCAAATAGACCCTCATAAAATAGATTTGGTGGCGCGTTTAGGCGGTGATTGGTATTGCAGGGTAACCAGCGATAATTTATTTAAAATTGCCAAACCAATAGATAATGCCGGAATAGGTATCGGCGTAGATGCTTTTCCTAAAGAGGTTAAAAACTCCAGCGTATTAACCGGGAATAATTTGGGGTTATTGGGGCTTGTTAAAACGCTGCCATCCGACGATGAGGTAGCAGCCTTTAGCAAAACCGATGAAATGAAAGAACTGCTTGATGCTACCACCGACAGCCACCCTCGCACCATACGCCTGCATTTAAAAGCCAGGCATTTGTTAGATAACGGCCGCGTAATGGATGCATGGAAAGTGTTGTTGATGTAGCTGATTTATTGAGCTTGTCATTTCACCGAAGCTGGCCCGGGCAGCCAAAATCAACGAATATTTTTCCAATCTATAGTATCGTGATCTTCATAGTAATTGGCAATAGATTCAATATCATGAAGGATCGGCTCTGTAGTTACCAGTAAAGCCTAAGGTCATTTCCCCGGTTCAAAAGTCCCGTTTAGGTTAAAAATATTAACCTCCGGTTGTGTACCACCCCGTACCAGGGTGTTTCAGGGCGTACCACCCTGTACCGGTACACACACTTTAACACTAAAAACTACCTTATCATAAAAGAATTCCCCTTATCACCAAGTCAATAGTTCGCATTCAAACGCAGCTCACCTTTCGCTAAAATGACACTCTGAAGGAATGACAAATCGGCGAAAGACTTACGAAGTTTTTTAAACTTCGTAAGTCTGGGATACCGAAATGATTTAAATACGCCCCAGGTGTGTTTTAAAACATAGCCGCTGCTTGCACACCTTCCGGTACAGCCTGCTCCACGCTCCAGTGCTCGGCTATTTTACCGGCCTCAACCCTGAAAATCTGGTAAAATACAAACCCCTTCCCTCCTCTTTTAAATTGCGATTGAACCACAACAAAATCGCCCTCGGCAATAACGCGGTGAATTTTTATTTCGCGGTTGTGGTCGGTCACCAGGTATTCATCCAATGCTTTACCAGTGCTTATAACGGCGGGATCATGTTCTGTATAATCAGCCTTAAGCAATTCAGCGGGCATCTTTTTATGGAGGATAGCCTGATAAAATGCGTTTACAACCTGCTTACTATTTTCTGCAGATGCGGCAGTATCAATTTCGGCGGTTCCGTTGGATGCGGTGATGGTTAGCCCGGTTTGGTCGGGTATTTCCTGTATGGCATCCCAATGCCCTGCCAGCATACCTTTTTCGAGTTCGAACAGATCGATAACAACCATCCGTTTGCCCATGAATTGAATATCAAGGTGGGTAACTACCATGTCACCTTCCTGTATGGCCCTTACAATGGGTGATTTGGCCCCTTCAGGCGGCGGAGGCAAGGTTTTAAGGTAATTGATCATCCCGGTAATACCGACCCTGCCCTGGGCAACTGTAGGGTTATGCTGCCTGTAGTTTTCCAGCACAAATTCGGGGATAAGTTCGGCTTTGTGCTGGCCAACAATCAGCTTATAAAATAATAGTACTCTTTGTTTATTGTTTAGGGTATCCATAGGTGTATTTGCTTTGGCCGGAACAAACGCGCATAAAATAATGCAGCATATGCCCATTGCCGGTAAGTTTGTAATTTTCATTACGATTGATTAGAAATATAAAAATTGAAACGTGTTTAAAACCTACACTGAGAAATCAGCGCTTCCGGGAACCTGTATGAACAGGCCGGGCATCAGGCTACCCTTTGTTGATATGTAGTTGAAGTAATTATGGAGTAAAGATAGCGTTTTGGACAAAGTACGAAACACTTTTGGACAAAAGATTTTCAGACAAAGGATCAAGGGCAAAACCAATGACTAATGACAGCGTAGCGAATGACTAATGACTAAAAAACTTCGGGTACTTTGTAAAACCGGTTATCGAAATTAACCAAAAACAATTCGGTTGTTGCGCGGGTAACGGCCGTGTAAAACCAGCGGAGAAAATCCATATTGATCATTTCGTCGGTTACGTAACCCTGGTCAACAAAAACGGCGTCCCACTGGCCACCCTGGGCTTTATGGCAGGTAATGGCATAGGCAAATTTGATTTGCAGGGCATTATAATATGGATTTAGCTTCAATTCGTTGTGCATAGCCCGTTTGTTGGTAAGGTGGGCGTAGTCTTTCATTACCTCCTCGTAAAACTTTTTTTGGTTTTCCTGTGATAAAGCCGGCGAATCGGCATACAGGGTATCCAGTAATATTTTACAATCCAGTACCGGGTCTTCGGCGTAGTCAATAAATTCTATCTGCACATCGGCAAAACGGAAACCGTACATTTCTTCCGTCCGGCGCACTTTACGGATGCGGGCAATATCGCCATTGGCAATAAAATCGGTACTATTTTCCTCGTTATCCTTGAGCCAAAAGTAGTTGTTTTTAACAATCATGATCTGGTCGCCACCGGTTAGCTCCTCTTCCCGGTACAAAATCCGGTTGCGGATCTGGCCGTTGTACAGGTTAGCATTTTTGTTCGACCGGCAGATGATAAGTGTTCTGTCGTAACCGTATTTCCGGTAGGCGTATTCAAGTCCCTCGGGCAAGCGTTCGCCTGTCATCCGGAAAACGTCTTTATAGCCCTTGGTCACAATTTTAGGGGCAACCGCTTCATCTTTCCTGATCAGGTCACGAATTTCGGTCGCATTAAATAATATTCCCGAGTCCTTTTGCTGGCGAAGCACATCGGTAAGTTCATATTTAAAAATAGTGAGGCCAAATTTATCCTGCATAATTTTTTCGCTCAGGGCCGGGCTGGTATCTGAACCAACCGGCGGCAGCTGGGCGGTGTCGCCAACCAGCATCAGCTTGCAGTTTTTATCGTTGTAAACGTATCTGAGTAAATCAAACAACAATGAAACCCGGCCACCTATGGATTCGTCGCTGATCATGGATGCCTCATCAACAATAAACAAAGTATCGCTTGACAGGTTATCGGCAATGGCAAAGCCATCATCAAGCGTTAAGGCAGCCTTTTTACGGTAAATGCGTTTGTGAATAGTAAATGCCTTTTTCCCCGAGTAATTGGTGATCACTTTAGCTGCCCGGCCTGTAGGCGCCAGCAGCACCGAGCGATAATTATACTGCTTGAGCGCTTTTACCAACGCCCCCACTATGGTAGTTTTACCGGTACCGGCGTAGCCCCGCAATATAAAACACTCATCACCTTCGCGGCTTTGCAAAAAGGTATCCAGGCGGTCAAACAGTTCCAGTTGCTGGCCGTTGGGAGTATGCGGAAATGCTTTGCGGATATGATCAATCACTGTCACCCTGCAAAAATGCTGATAAGTAATTGAAAAACCCTTAGCCATATTAAAAAGCTACGCAGATTAGTTATAAATTTGGCCATGGAATTTGAGGAATACAAGCAGGAAGAACAGGGCGAAGAAGACTACGTAGATATTTATTCGCGGAAGGCAATTTTTGGCTTTGCAATTTTCAGCACAATGTACGCAGGTGTGTTATTAATTATCAATTTATGGGTTGCGGGATATAAGCAAATCATAAGCCAGGTAGTTCTTTTTATTTTAGGCTTCTCATTTCTGTCACGTTACCTTGTTCAACTTTTAGGGTTTAAAATAGATGTTGTAGCATTGCAAAAAACAATCGCAGCAAAAAAACAGTTTACTAACGAGCAGATTTTGCAGTTATCAGCTATAACTGCCATACAAATAGGACTCAACGTTATTGCAGGCTTGGTGCTTACCCGTTATTTTTTCAAAAAGTACTTTCCTGACGACGACTATTACCCAAGGCCTATTTATAGACCTGTGATCATTTTTATCATCCTTATCCTTTTTTTGGGATTTATATTATAAGCGTCGTGTTTTCTACAAGCATTTATGTTGCCTCCTATATGGTATCTGCTAAAAAATATTACTTTTGTTTAAACCGGCATGAGCGAATATAACTACAATTACCATGATGATGACTTTAGCCTTGATAAGGCGCAAGGTTATACTTTACTGATACAAATTGATAAAACAACGTTTACCTACGCTGTAACCGATCAAAATAAGCTAATTGCGGTTGCCGACAATCACCCGCTGGATGAATTAAGTAACCCCGAAGAACTACTGGACCTGTTATCGGCAAATTTTAAAAATGTAGTTATTGGTTTGCCTGCAACCGGTTTTTCGCTGCTGCCACAAACTGTTTTTAACCCGGACAAGCTTACCTACCTGGCCCGTTTCCTGGATGTGAAAGCCGACGAAAAGGTACTATCACAACCGCTTGATAGCCGCAATGTCATTATTTATAAAACTCCCGAAACTATATTAAATGCCGCCGACGAATTTGGCTTACGCAACACTGTTTACACATCAAAAGGCTGGTTAAATGCTTTGGCCCGCAACCAGCCCGGCGACAGAGACTTGTACGTAAACATTAATGGCGGTACCGTTGAAATTGCCAACTTCAATTTCAGCAAACTGCGGTTTTACAACACGTTTGAATTTGCCGGCGAAGATGAACTGGCTTATTTTGTATCATTGGTAACTGATGAGTTAAACCTGCAACCTGCCTACACTTACGTTTACATTAGTGGAGATGTTGATGCAGGCGACAAAAATATTACCCGCCTGGCCGATTTTTTTGGAAAAGTTGAGGTGAATACCACCAAAATTCTGCAAACCCCGCTTGAAATTGAGGGGCATAAAATACTGTCACTTTCTGCCCTGTCATTATGCGTATCATCGGAGGCACTTTAAGAGGATTAAGGCTTAATCCACCCAAAAATCTTCCGGTGCGCCCCACTACCGACCTGGCCAAGGAAGCACTTTTTAATATTCTTTTAAATCAGATAGAATTTGAAGGCATCAAGGTGCTTGATCTTTTTAGCGGCACCGGCAATATCTCATTGGAATTCGCGTCGAGAGGCGCAACGGAAGTAATATCTGTAGACAGGAGCATCCATTGTGTTAACTATCTTAAAGACACATCGCGCCAGCATAAGCTTGACCAGGTAAAGGTGTATAAGGAGGATGTTTTTAAATATCTTCAAATGGAAACCGAGCAGTACGACCTTGTTTTTGCCGATCCACCGTACGACCTGAACAAGATCCCTGAGATACCGAAAATAGTTTTTGAACGGAACATACTGTTACCTGGCGCTTTGCTGATTGTGGAGCATCAATCGATGCAAAACATCAGCCAGCACCCGTCATTTATGGAGCAGCGAAAGTATGGACATTCGTCGTTTTCGTTTTTTAGGAACAAAGCCGACGAACAGGCTTAATCAACTCTCAGAATAGTCAAAGCCGTTTCCGCAAAAAGCTTAAGCTTTTCGTCATCTGCATTGGTAATTATAGCGTCAACCTGGTTTATATCGGCAAATTTCAAATAAGTCTCATTGTTTATTTTACCGGCATCGCATAAGATATAGGTAAAGGCACTTTGTTTGATATAAGCTGATGTTATTTCTGCTTCAAGTTCGCTGTTTGCAAATAAACCGTTTGGGGATATGCCGTCAACGCCTAAAAAGGCCTTGCCGGCCCTGTATCGGCCAATATGTTCGTTTGCTACCTTGCCGTGTACAGCCTGCCTTTTACTGTCAAACTCCCCGCCTATTATATTCAGCGAGACCTGGCAGTTCTGTAATTCATAAATTACTGGCAAGGAGTTGGTTATCACTTTTATCTTTTTATTTTTTATAAACTGGCAAAGCCTGAAAACCGTACTGCCGCAATCCATAAAAATAATATCTCCGTCCTGTATATGTTCGGCAGCTTTGCGGCAAATATTGTCTTTAGCACTTGAATTTTGTGCCGCCTTATTTACAAAATCCTGTGGTTTTGCCAAAGGATCAACCTTCATCCCACCGCCGTGGGTACGGTAAAGTAAGCCGTCGCTGGCAAGTTGGTTTAAATCGCGGCGGGCGGTTATCTCCGAGATGGCGAGAGTTGCTGCCAGTTCTTTGATATCAACTTCGCCGGTGCTGTTTAGTTGCTCGAGTATTTTTTGTTTTCTTTTTTGAAAGTTCATTTAAATAACGTTCATTTGTTCAAAAATAATCAAAATAAATCAAAAACAATCAAATAAGATGAATAAAATCAGAATATTACGAACAGAGATTCTCTCCAAGAATTGGTATACACTCAATAATGTAACGTTTGAGGCTATTAAACAAGACGGATCGGTACATCAGCTCACGCGCGAAGCTTATGACCGGGGTAACGGCGCAACCATATTGCTCTACAATACTGATCTTAAAACTGTGATACTTACCCGCCAATTCAGGATGCCCACCTACATTAATGGCAACCACGACGGAATGCTTATTGAATGCTGCGCTGGCCTGCTGGATGAAAACAATCCGGAAGATTGTATCAGGAAAGAAACAGAAGAAGAAACCGGTTATAAAATAACCAATGTAAAAAAGGTATTTGAGGCTTACATGTCGCCCGGATCGGTAACAGAAATATTATATTTTTTTGTAGCTGAATATACACCCGACATGAAAGTAAGTGATGGCGGCGGCCTGGATGAAGAAAATGAAAACATAGAAGTATTGGAATTGCCGTTTACCCAAGCTTTAAACATGATCAGCACTGGCGAAATAAAGGACGCCAAAACAATAATGCTTTTACAGTACGCGCAACTAAACAACCTGGTATCATGACAAGTAAACCCCTAATCATTTTAATTGCAGGCCCCTATCGCTCAGGCACAAATGACGATCCCGAACTGATGGCCAATAATTTAAGAAAAATGGAAGAAGTCGCGCTACCTATTTTCAGGGCAGGGCACATTCCGGTAATAGGCGAATGGCTGGCACTGCCCCTGTTAAAACAAGCAGGATCAACACATCCGTGCGATGAAGCTTATCAGGAAATATCTTACCCGGTATCGCGCCGTATACTCGCTAAATGTGATGCCATTTTAAGGATACCCGGCGAATCAAAAGGAGCCGATGGCGATGTTCAAATTGCCCTGGAGCAAGGCATTAAGGTTTATTATAACCTGGAAGATATTATTGCGCTTTAAATTCAACCGCGTGCTTAAACTTTAAAAATCATTGCTACTTTTGGTACAGTATTAATACCATTCTACTATGAAGATCGCCCTTTTCCCAGGTTCGTTTGATCCGGTTACCAAAGCACATGTGGATATCGTGAAACGCTCTGTTGGCCTGTTTGATAAGCTTTATATAGGCGTTGGTGCAAATAGCAGTAAACAAGGATTATTGAGTATAGAAACCCGGGAGCAAATGTTACGGGCTGTTTTTAAACACGACGACCGGATACACATTGTGGCTTACGAAGGACTCACCGTAAATTTTTGCAAAAGCATCGGTGCTGCCTATATGATCAGGGGCATCCGTACAGTATCTGACTTTGAGTACGAAAAAGCGATAGCCCAGATGAACCATGCATTAATGCCTGACATCGAAAGCATATTTATAGTAAGCAAGCCGGGCTATTCGTCTATCAGTTCAACCATCGTACGCGAAATTATGCGTCACCATGGCGATGTGGCCCAGTTTATCCCTTCAGAGGCATTAGCTTATTTGTAGCCAGCTTTTCTTTGTGCAATACATCCAATATAGATGGAAAAGTATTGTCAATAATAGGCTCAATGTGTTCTTTTTCAAACCAGCGTACATCGGTAATACCTTCTTCTTTTTGGGGCTTCAGTTTCTCTTTACCCTTGCAATCCATTTTAAACCAGTGTGTTTTTTTCAGCACTATTTCTCCGCGGTTTATATATACGTGGTAGGTTTTACAAATTTTCTCATTAAGCCTGCTCACTTTAATACCACATTCCTCTTCTACCTCGCGCACGGCGGCTTCCTTAACTTTTTCTTCTTTCTCTATTTTCCCTTTGGGCAAATCCCATTTATCATTACGGTAAATAAATAAATAATGGCCTGCGGTATTCTTTACAAGGCCACCTGCAGCCTCAATAACCGTAATGCTTTTTTTAACAGATTTTAAAAATTCTTTAACATTATTACATTTAATGTAGAACAGCTTTTTGGGGTTGGCCAGTATCCAGGTGTAAATTATTTTAAGATCAAAGGACTCTGCATCAAGCTTTTCGTATTTTTCTGATCCATGAGGTTCTGATTCAGTTAGCAGGATAACCTTTTCGTTAATATAAATTCTGTATTTTTGGGCCATGTTTAATAATAATGAGATAGAACAGCAGGTTGCCGAGTTCCTGCTGCAAATTAAAGCAATTAAATTACAACCTAATAATCCTTTTACATGGGCATCAGGATGGAAATCGCCTATTTACTGCGATAATAGGGTAACGCTCTCTCATCCTTCAATCCGCACCTATATCAGGCAACAATTAACTGTTATTATCCAGGAAAAATTTGGCAGTGTTGGCTGTATTGCAGGTGTCGCTACAGCGGGCATACCACAAGGCGCCCTGGTAGCACAGGAAATGGGCCTGCCATTTATATACGTGCGCGCCAAAGCTAAGGAACATGGTACAGGCAGTTTAATTGAAGGCGATGTGCAAACTACCACCGGGAAAAGGGTTGTTGTAATTGAAGACCTGATATCAACCGGAAAAAGCAGCCTGCAAGCTGTCGATGCTTTAAAATCAGCCGGATTTGAAGTTGCGGGCCTTGCCGCCATTTTTAGCTACGGTTTTGATATAGCTACAGAAAACTTTAAAAATGCAGGTTGCCCTTTTGTAACGCTATCAAACTACAACGCATTGATAAAATACGCCGAAGCAAATCAATACATCAGCGAAAAAGATGTGGCCTTATTAGCGCAATGGCGAGAAAACCCATCTGCCTGGGGCCAAATTGCATCGAGCTAAAAAATAGTTTGAGTTATGAGTATTAGGTTGCGAGCTTCATTGTTCCATCTAAAACTTATAACTCTCCACTCAAAACTTAAAACCTCTTATGAGTACATTTACCAGCGCCATCAGCATAAACAAGCCTATAAACGAGGTTTACAACTACCTGGCCGATTTTAATAATCACCAAAAATTAATGCCGGATAGCATACAGGAATGGGTGTCTACCACCGATGAAGCCAGTTTCAGCATACCCAATATGGCCAAACTATCATTAAAGATAGATAGCCGCGTGGTAAACCAGGAAATTGTAATTAAACCGGCAGCTAAACCACCCTTTGCTTTAGAACTAAAATGGTCGTTATCCCCAAATAACGACCAAACAGATATTGTTTTTACTATTAATGCAGAGTTAAGCATGATGCTGAAGATGCTTGCTTCCGGGCCCCTGCAAAAATTAGCCGACCATGAAACGCAAAGTTTAAAAGGTATATTAGCCTAAATTTGCGCTGGCGTTTAACGGGTATTAATATACCTTGCGTTTTTGTATATTGTTGAAAGCTATTACTACGTTGATAATAATTAAGCTAACTATTAGTGCTCCCATGACTGTTAAAAATTAAATTTTAATTAATATATAATAATATAGTCAAAGGTTGTTCCATAGGTTCATGATCTGGTAAATTATGATATTTAACGTATGAATCAGCCGTTTAGTTTCAAGCACGCAAATATTTTGTGCAATTGCATCCACGGTTGCCAAAAAAATGGGCAAACAAATTCTTCCCCATTTCCCCAATCCTTTACACAAACATAATATCAGCTTAATTTACCATAAACGAAGTTTTTAGCTTATTTTTGCGCCAAATTACAGGTGCAGCATGATCACGGTATCCAATCTATCTTTACGTTACGGTAAACGTACTTTATTTGAAGACGTTAATCTTAAATTTTCTCAGGGCAATTGCTACGGCATTATCGGTGCCAACGGCGCCGGTAAATCAACATTTTTAAAAATTCTTTCGGGAGATATTGACCCTACCAGCGGTTCGGTAAGTTTTACTCCCGGTGAACGAATGGCAGTATTAAGTCAAAACCATTATGCTTTTGACGAATTTACAGTACTTGAAACCGTAATGATGGGCCACAAGGAAATGTATGCTGTAATGAAAGAAAAAGATGCCATTTACCTTAAAGAAGATTTTACTGATGCCGATGGCGAACGCGCCGGCGAACTGGAAAATCTTTTTGCCGAAATGGACGGCTGGAATGCCGAAAGTAATGCTGCCACCCTTTTAAGCAACCTTGGCATAAAGGAGGAATTCCATTATAACCTTGTAAAAGATCTGGATAATACCCAAAAAGTACGTGTGTTACTGGCACAAGCTCTTTTTGGCAAACCCGACATTTTACTATTGGATGAGCCTACCAACGACCTGGACATCCATACCGTAAGCTGGCTGGAGGATTTTTTAGCCTCATACGAGGCTATCGTTTTGGTAGTATCGCACGACAGGCACTTCCTGGATACCGTGTGTACCCACGTGGTAGACATCGACTTTGCCAAAATGACCATTTATACCGGTAACTATACTTTCTGGTACGAATCGAGCCAGCTTGCACTGAAACAACGTTCTGACCAGAATAAAAAGACGGAAGAGCGGGTTAAAGAACTGCAGGAGTTTATCCGTAGGTTTAGCGCCAACGCATCAAAATCAAAACAGGCCACCAGCCGTAAAAAGGCGCTGGATAAAATTAATATTGATGAAATTCAACCATCAAACCGTAAATATCCGGGCATCATATTCAACAACCTTGGCCGCGAAGCAGGTGACCAGATATTACAGGTTGAAAACCTGAAGAAATCACTTAACGGCGAGCTACTGTTCAACAATATTAGCTTTACCGTTAATAAAGGTGATAAAATTGCCATACTATCACAAAACAGCCTTGCTACAACAGCCCTTTATAATGTATTAACCGGCAGGGACGCCGATTTTAAAGGCGCATTTAAATGGGGTGTTACTATAAACCCGGCAGATATCCCTATTGATAACGCCGAATACTTTAAAGGCAAAGATGATAACCTGATTGACTGGCTGCGCGAATATTCGCCGGGCGAAAAGGACGACCAGTTTATTCGCGGCTTTTTAGGCCGGATGTTATTCTCGGGCGAGGAAGTTTTAAAGAAAAGCAATGTACTATCTGGTGGCGAGAAAATGCGCTGCATGTTTAGCCGTATGATGCTGCAACAAGCCAACCTACTGATGTTTGATGAACCAACCAACCACCTCGACCTGGAATCCATCACCGCCCTTAATAATGGCATGAAAGACTTCAGGGGCACTATCCTGTTCACCTCACGTGACCATGAGCTGGTTGAAACCGTAGCCAACCGCATCATTGAATTAACACCTGGCGGTTATATTGATAAGCTGATGACCTACGATGAGTACATTAATAGCCCGGTAGTTCAAAAACAACGCGAGGAGCTGTACGCAGCAGTTTAAAAGGCAGAAAGTCAACAAAGACGGAAAGTCAGGATTTAAAAAATGACAAAATTCTTTCGGACTTTCCGACTTCTATATTTTCCGACTCCAATAAAAATTGGCATATTTGCAACCCGGTAAAAAACCGGAACGACTTGGTAGCTCAGCCGGTAGAGCAACTGACTCTTAATCAGTGGGTCGAGAGTTCGATCCTCTCCCAGGTCACCTTTAAACCCCATTTGCGCTATGTAAATGGGGTTTTTTATTAAAAATGGTTAATGTTTTGTTAGTCCAAAATCATTATGATTCTTTAACACTCTGCTTTAACATATGCAGCTCGCAGATAGCGTCCTCCATTTTTTTCTCTAAATTCCGATTCTGGCCTCCTGTAATTCGATAGTATTTTAAGGGAAATTACATCTGTCAACCCGCATCAATGGCCTCGGCAATAGATGATCGGTTCTGCACATCGAGCCGTGCGACCTGGGTATTCGGCAATTGGTTAAGTTCCGGTTCATTTTTGGGGGAGCTCGTCGTAGCGATAATAATCGAATCCTTTTGCTGGAACCGTTTGGCGGTTTCCCGCCCAATTCCGGAGGACGCGCTGGTGATCAGAATAGTTTTTTTCATGGTCTTATATCATTTTGTTGACACAAAATTCCGGCTATCCAGCTTCCCTGACTTGACATTATCTACGCAATCCTTGACAATTTCACGGTAAAAGCATCTTGAAATTTAAAAAAGGGGAAATAACTACAACTAACCGGGAATTCCACTAATAGCCCGGGGCAGGTATTCGCCGCATCTTTGTATCGTCAACAAAAACAAAAAACTTAAAAACTTAAAAAAATGGAAACTCAAGCAAAATCTCAAACAGTAAAAAATGTAGTATTGGTACATGGCGCATTCGCCGATGGTTCAGGATTTAAAGCGCTTTACAGCGAATTAACTAAAAAAGGGTATAACGTATCGGTTGTACAAAACCCGCTAACCTCATTGGAAGACGATGTTTTGGCAACACACGTTGCTCTGGATAGGATTGGCGGTCCGGCTATCCTTGCCGGGCACTCATGGGGTGGCGCGGTGATCACCGAAGCTGGCAATCACCCAAATGTTGCCGCCCTGGTTTATATCGCGGCATTTCAGCCAGACAATGGCGAGTCTGCCCTGCAATGGTTACAAACTGCTCCCCCTGCACCTGAGAACGGCGTGCTTCCTCCTGATGAAAAAGGAATTGTATACTATGACAAAGATAAATATCATGCAGGCTTTTGTGCAGATATCGACGCGGATGAAGCAGCATTTATGTATGCTTCTCAGGGTGCTTTTTATGCCAAAGGCTTTGTAAGCCCCATCACCGATGCTGCCTGGAGGCACAAACCTGCTTATGGCCTGATCGCTACTGAAGATAAAAGCATTAACCCGGACATACAAAGAAATATGTATAGCCGGTCGAACACACAAGTAACCGAAGTTAAAGGCAGTCACGTTATCTTCATGTCGCAGCCCGAAATCGTTGCAGGTGTCATTATTGAAGCTGCTCAGGCAGTGTCAGCCCAATAACAAGAATACCAATTCGCCCACAATCCCTATTTGCTGTGACCGGTAAATGGGGATTGTGCATTTACGGCAAGTTTTAACTTTGTGCTTTGACGCTTCTTTAGTACTTTGGAAGTTCGTTTGATCAACCATGAAACTTACACTAAGAGAGGAAAGCACCGGCGGCGAATTGCTGCTTTTTAAAGAAGAAGCGGGTTTTGACCGCCTGTTTTTTAGCAGGGATAGGTTCAATAAGTATTTTACCATCGCCTGGAACCCCGGAGAACGCCAGACTGTTACCATTGACGGCACCAAATATGATTTCCCGGCCAATTCCCTGCTGACCCTTTTGTTTAACCAAACTTTCAGCTTTGAAAATTCTGCAGGCATCGTTGCCTGGCAGTTTAACCGGGAATTTTACTGTATCATCGATCATGACAGCGAAGTAAGCTGCGTGGGCTTCCTGTTCAGCAGTACCGATCATATGTTTGTTCAGTTAAATGATCCTGCACAACAAAAGCTAAAATTGCTGTCAGATGTTTTCATCGACGAATTTCAAACCTCAGACAATATTCAGAATGAAATGCTGCTGGTACTGCTCAAACGCCTCATCATTTATGTGACCCGGCTGGCAAAATCCGGTTATGTACCGGTCAAAAAGTTGCAGGACGAAAGGTTTCATATCATTAGAAAATTCAACCTGCTGGTCGAAGCTAATTTCAAAACAGAGCACTCCGTTAGTTTTTATGCCGATGTGCTTTGCAAGTCGCCTAAAACCTTATCCAACCTTTTTGCCATTTTCAATCAGAAGACCCCATCACAGATCATCCAGGAAAGAATCACGGTAGAGGCTAAGCGGCTTTTATCCTATACCGACAGGTCGGTAAAGCACATTACCTTCGAACTCGGGTTTGAAGATGTGCCCTACTTCTCCAACTTCTTCAAAAAAAATGCCGGCCTATCGCCATCGGACTTCAGAAATTCGCCAAAAGATTCCAAAGAAGGGAAATAGTCACAACTAACCGGGAATTGTGCCTATGATCTCCGGTCGCTTTTCACCGCAACTTTGTATCGTTGATCCAAACAAAAAAACTCAACGACAAAATCATGAAAAAGCAAACATTAAAGAATTCATTAAAAGGCGGCATTGTAGCCTTAACAGTTGCGTTAGCTACAGTAACAGGCACAGTAACTGAAGCAGCTGCACAAGCAGTAAAAAATGTAGTATTGGTACATGGTGCCTTTGCAGATGGTTCCGGGTATAGAGCCCTGTACACCGTACTAACCAAAAAAGGATACCATGTAACAGTAGTACAAAATCCGCTGACTTCGCTCGAGGACGACGTAACTGCCACAAAAACAGCCCTGGACAAACAGGATGGCCCTGCAATTTTAGTAGGACATTCATGGGGAGGAGCTGTAATTACAGAGGCGGGTAATCACCCTAAGGTAGCTGCCCTTGTATATATCGCCGCTTTCCAGCCAGACAATGGCGAATCTGCCCTGCAATGGCTTCAAACGGCCGCTCCGGCTCCGGAAAACGGCGTTCTTGCTCCTGATGATAAGGGGATTGTATACTATGACAAAGATAAATATCACGCCGGCTTTTGTGCTGATATCAGTAAAGAAGAAGCAGATTTCATGTATGCTTCCCAGGGCGCCTTCTACGCAAAGGGTTTTATAACGCCCATTACTCATGCTGCATGGAGAGACAAACCTGCTTATGGCCTTATTGCCACAGAAGATAAAAGCATTGCCCCGGAAATTCAACAGGCGATGTACAAACGTTCCAATACCAAAGTTACCGAGATAAAGGGGAGCCATGTCATATTCATGTCGCAACCCGAAAAAGTGGCGGCAGTTATTATAGAAGCCGCAACAAAAGGCACTCAGAAAAAATAACTTAAGATGGTGTTAAGACAGATGAACTACTTAAGACAGTCTACAAGTTCGATATACTGACAGCTATAAACATAATTTTAAAAACTGCAGATGACTAGTTCTGCGGTTTAAATAATGGTAAAAGTCTCTCTTAAATTTCCAATTCGTCGCAACTTCTCAATAAATTGGTTAAAAAAACACCGCTCTCTGAAGCTTAAGCCCCGCACCTCTGCGAGGCTTTTTTTATGCCTTATGGATTTCTGCATTTATATCCTGCATTATCTCCCCTATTTAAAGGTCAGAACGGGAAAAGTCATTACCGAATTAAGCAATGGCAAAATTTGAGAAAATGGCATTTTATCGTGCCTCTTTTTAAGTTGCCCCAACAATGCCCCCCTTTAGGGATGGCGCTTACAAAATATTAAGCCATCCAGGTGCCTTTATTACAGTTTAGGCGCATCGTCGCGCATAAAATCGCAATCGATTGCGAAAAATAATTCAAAACCTACCTTTTTAGCGCTTCTATAGCTAAAATTAATCTATTATTTATTTTTTATTAATGATCGCCTCTTCTTTTGTGTTAGTAAAACAAACCAATTATAGCACCTGCCAGCACTCATAAAGGCCCAGGTGATTTATTAACCAACCAAATTAAGATCATGTATCATTACGCACCTAACCCGCCGTAAGTATGCCGCTGCACGCGCTATTTATTGCCCTAACGAGGTAACCAAAACCAAATAAACTTAACCATTAACAGAGAGACAATATGAAAAAACTTAGATACTTACTTATACTCCTCTTCCTTTTCCCGCTTGGTTTGTTAGCCCAGCAAACTTCTATCAGCGGAAAGGTCATTGATTTAACCGATGGGTCGGCGCTTCCGGGGGTAAGTGTAAAAATCAAAGGCACTACTGCAGGCGCCATAACCGATGTTGGCGGAAAATTCAGCCTTAACATTGCAAATACCGGTGTTATTTTACAGGTATCATATATAGGTTACCTTACCAAAGAAGTAGTTGTAAAAGATATAAAAGGTGGTATTATCGCTTTAACTGCAACTAACAAAACCCTTGATGAAGTGGTAGTTGTAGGCTACGGTGTTCAAAAAAGAGCAACCATAACCGGCTCTGTATCAACACTGCAAAGTAAGGAAATTACTACAACCAAAAACGAGAGTGTTATAAATATGCTTAGCGGTAAAATACCGGGCGTACGCATTGTTCAAACAACTGCCGAACCGGGATCTTTCGCCAATAACTTAAATATCAGGGGCTTTACAAGCGCTCCATTGGTTGTAATTGATGGTGTTATTGGCGGCGACCAATCAACAATAGGCCGGATGGACCCCAATGAAATTGAAAGTGTTTCTGTGCTAAAAGACGCTGCTGCATCTATATACGGTATAAGGGCCGCGGGCGGCGCCATTTTAATAACCACCAAAAAAGGCGGAAAAAACGGCAATATCAACATCAATTATTCTGTTAACAATGCTATCCAAACCTTTTTAGGTATGCCGCAGGGTGTAGGCGCTGTTGACTACATGATGCTGACCAATGAAAAAGTTAAACGCGATTTTGCCAATAATTTTGTATCCAACGTAACTCCGCAATATTCATATGCCGATATAAAACCATGGCTTGATGGCACTTACAAATCGGCCGACTGGATAGGCATGGTTTTCAGGAAAACAGCCAACCAAATACAGCATAATTTGAATATTGATGGCGGAAACGACAAAATAAGCTACTTTTTCAACTTTGGCTATCAACGGCAGGATGGCGTTTTTAAAACAGGGGATTTAAACTATAATAAGTATAATTTCCGCTCAAACGTTACGGCTAATATAACAAAAGGGCTAAAAGCGCAGGTATTAACATCGGCCTGGATGGATGAAAAAAACATGCCTTACACCGATGAATGGACTATTTATAAATACACCTGGAACCAAATACCTACACACCAGATATATGCTAATGATAATCCTTTATACCCCGCTGTAATTGATGATAACATGAACCCTTCTATCATAACCGATGCCGACAAAGTAGGTTCAAAAAGAAGCCGGAATAAAAGTATTACCAGCCAGCTAAACTTAACCTATGATATTCCAGGTATAAAGGGATTAAGTGCAAAGGCCTTATTTAATATTGATTATGGGGTTAATGATTACAATCAAATAAAAAAGACATTCTCTTTATATACTTACAAAGCAGCCGATGATACGTATATACCAAGTGTGGTTAATTCACCTTCGGGCATAACCCGCGCTTATTATACCCACTTGAATACCTTAAGCCAGGTAACGTTAAATTATGCCCATACCTTTTTTGATGACCACCACATCACAGCTATGGCTACCTATGAGCAAAGCCATGAAACTGCCGATAACTTTAATGCTTACCGGGATACCGAGATTCCGGTAGAATATTTGTTTGGCGGCCTTCAAAATTCCAATATGTACGGTGGTATGGATGCCAACGCTTTACAGGACCAGGCACACAGGAGTATTATAGGACGGTTCAATTATGATTTTAAAGGAAAGTATCTTGCCGAATTCAGCTTTCGCCGGGATGGCACCAGTTTGTATAAACCGGGCGCCGATCAATATGGTTTCTTCCCGGGCGCGTCAGTAGGCTGGGTTTTAACCAAAGAAAACTTTTTCCGCAAACTGATTTCAGAAAACATCCTTTCCAATTTAAAGCTCAGGGCTTCTTACGGCCGGGTTGGCGACGAGAAGGGCAATGCATTCAATTATGTTAACGGTTATACCTACCCGGTAAACAACTACATTTTTGGTGCAAGCGCTGTAAATGGGTCGGCGCCAAAACTTGGCAACCCTGGTTTAACATGGCCAATAAGTACTATAAAGAATATAGCCGTTGATTTTGGTTTGTTTGGTGGAAAAGTTGACGGAACTATTGAAGTTTTCAGAAACGACAGGACCGGATTACCCGCCACACCTTCGGTTGCATTACCCGGAACAGTGGGTGCCGCTGTGCCACAAATCAATTATGAAAGCGACCGGGTGCAGGGTTTAGATTTTAACTTATCGTACAGGAACACCTTTGGCCAGGTGGGTGTAAACCTTACCGGTAACATAGGCACAACACGCCTGAAGAAAATGAAAGTTCTGCGCAGTAATTCGGGTAACGAGTATTTAAACTGGAAAGAGAACCAAACAGACAGGTATCAGAATGTTTGGTGGGGGCCGGAGTATGCCGGGCAGTTTACCACCTACAAGCAAATTTATAATTATGGCGTAAACACAGGTGGTGGCAATAACAATACAATTCCCGGCGACTATTACTACAAAGACTGGAATGGTGACGGCGTTATTGATGATAAGGACAGCCACCCTATTGCAACTACCGATATCCCCCTATACAACTATGGTTTTACCGTAGGCTTAAGCTACAAAGGTTTTGATATGAACATGCTGTTGCAAGGCGCTGCCGGTGTTTACGTACAATACGGCGAACAATTTGCAGAGCCGCTGATGTATGGCAGAAGCGCTTTAACACGTTTCCTTGACAGCTGGCATACGGCAGATCCTTCGGCAAACGTTTTTGACCCCAACACACAATGGGTTCCAGGTTATTACCCTGCAATGGGTTCGCCTGCCGCACAGGGCACAAAAGCTATACAAAACGCCAGTTACCTGCGCATAAAAACATTGGAATTTGGTTATTCACTATCTCCTGCAATACTGAAAAGCATAGGCGTTAGAAAACTCAGGGTATATGCAAACAGCTACAACCTGCTAACATTTACCGGGTTAAAGAATTATGATCCCGAGCACCAGGGGCCCAATCCCAGAGATAACGGTGATTTCAGCAAAGCTTTCGCAGGCTACACCTACCCGATGAACCGGACTTTTAACCTGGGAGCAAACGTTTCCTTTTAAACTGCTGACCATCTCATGAGCGCTTTTAAAAAGCGAATTATTAACGAATAACTATTGACACATGAAAAGTATACATAAATTTATTATAGCAATATCTATCAGCGTAGGAGCTTCGCTAACTTCCTGCCAAAAGCTGAATATTGCGCCAACCAATATCTTTACCCCCGATATTATATATGACAGCGAGGCCGGTGTTAAGTCGTTTTTAGCAACCATATACCAGAATTTGCCTATTGAAGACTTTAAATACCGGCCCGACCAGGGATTTAAAACAGGGGGCAACGATTGGGAAAACTTTTACAATTCGGCCTCGGTTACAGGCGAAGAAGTTGGCCCTTTTGGAGGGATGGACATTGGCGGCGGCTTTGGTTACTGGCCATATGGCGATATCAGGAATGTAAATATCCTGATAGACGAACTGCCTAAACATGTGGCCAAGCTAAGCCAGCCAACTGTAAATGCCCTTTTGGGCGAAGCCCATTTTTTAAGGGCATACTATTATTTTGGCCTGGCCAAACGTTATGGCGGCATTCCTATTATAACCGTGCCACAGGATCCGGGCGCCCCGCTGTCAACACTCCAGGTACATCGTGATAAAGAACAGGCCGTATGGGATTTCATAGGGGCCGAACTTGATTTGGGTTACCAGATGATGCCCGAAACCAGTGATGCAGGCAGGGCCAACAGGTATGCCGCAGCCGCATTAAAATCAAGAGCAATGCTGTATGCGGCATGTGTTGCCAGGTACGGCTCGGTAAACTTTGTTGATGGGCCTGCGCGTACGCAAGGTCTGGTAGGCATCCCTGCAGATAAGGCAACCGCCTATTTCCAGGCGGCCTATGATGCCGCCAAATTGCTGGAAGGCCATTACTCCCTTTACAATGCAAATTCAGACAAGGTACAAAACTATGTTGATCTGTTCTTAAAAAGCACAAGCCCCGAAAATATTTTTATAAAACAGTATTCTATCGCTACCCACACTGCACATAGCTGGGATGCTACCATGTCGCCGCGCTACATGACAGCCAATGCGCTTTCGCGTTCATACCCAACGTTGGATTTTGTAAGGCTTTGGGGAGAGTTACCGGTAACTAACGGCGATGGTACGCCCAAGCGTTTTGATAACCGTGCCCAATTGATGCAGGGGCTTGAACCAAGATTGCTGGCCACCGTTTATTTCCCCGGGGCAACCTTAAGGGGGCTCATGTTTGATATGCAAAGGGGCATTTATCCGGCTTTTAGCGGCACAGCTGCCGCCGAGGTTGCAAAACCGGCCAATTCCCGCTCATACATACTTGCAGGCGACACAAAAACATTGTACCAGGGCAAACAGGTAATTGGCTTTACCGGCCCATGGACAGGTGGCGACGAACTAACACGTACAGGCTTTTATGTGCGCAAATATGTTGACTATAACAAACCCCAGTCGGCAGTTGACCTTAACAGGAGCGAACAGCCCTGGATTGACCTTCGTTATGGCGAGATTTTGTTAAACCGGGCAGAAGCAGCTATGGAATTGGGCAACACGGGCGATGCATTAACCTCGGTTAACCTGATCAGGAGCCGGGCCGGTGCAAGCCCTTACGCTTCTATCGATTTGAATAAAGTCCGTAACGAAAGGCGCATGGAACTTGCCTTTGAAAACCAATACTATTGGGATTTAAAAAGATGGCGAACCGCCGATGTGGTGCTTGACCGTGCGCATTTTAAAGGCTTGATGCCATATTACGTATTGAATGAAAATAAATTCATCTTCTTAGCAGAACCCGAGTTGTTTAACCGCGAATATTCTTTCCAGAAGCAATTTTATTATGAAGGAATTCCGGGAGGCGAAATCGGAAAGAACCCTAACCTGCTCCCTAACAATCCAAATTATTAAGAATTTAAAATTTAAGATATGAAAAAACTGATTAGCAGAATTTTGGTGGGCGTAACTATTCTGGCAAGTTCTGCGTGTACAAAAACAGACAATTACGATGGTCCAACCGCTTCATTCCAGGGCAATATAGTTTCCTCTGAAGGCGGTAATTTGCCCACGTCGGGCGGTAGCACTACAATAAAGCTTCAGCAAATTGGCTGGACCACCCCACAAACTATCCCAAGTAAGTTTGACGGTACATTTCAGGACACCAAACTTTTTAAAAGCGCATATAAGGTTGTACCTACCGGGGGCGCTTTTTGGCCGGTTTATGATACCCTGACGGTGAATATTGATAAAGGCACTAAACACGATTTTGTTGTTACTCCGTACATCGTCATTAAAAACTTTACCACCAGTTTAACCGGCACAACCTTAACCATAAAATTTGATATTACCGCACCCGTTATTGCAGGGTTGCCAACCATTAAGGATGTGCAGCCTTATGTAAATACAACAAGACTGGTAGGTACAGGAGCTTCTATCAGAGACTTCTCGGATTTAAATGCTGTGACCATCAATAAAGAATTTATTGACCTGACTGATGCCCAAAAATCTATCACCTTAACTGTGCCCAATCTCATTCCGGGCCGCACATTTTTTGTACGTGCCGGGGTACGTCTAAGCGATAGTTTCAACAGCTCAAATTTTTCGGAAATAGTGCAGATAGACGTTCCTAAATAATTTAACCTTAAACCAAAAAAGGAAATGAAATTCATTAAAACAACGATGGTATGCGCCATCCTCATGGCAGGCCTTATAATTGTGGGCTGCCAAAAAGAAAAATATGTTTCGCGGGATACTTCAGGCCTTAAACCGCCTCCCCCTGTTGATACAACAACACCTCCGGTTATCGATACATCTGTTGTAATTGACAATTGCGATAAAACCGATGGCTGGCAGGTAGCAGGCGGAGATCCTGTTTTAGCAACAACCGGCAAAAAGGAAGGTACAGGCTATATCCAGGCAACAATTAAAACGGGACAAGACTTTATGCAGTTTATTAAAACCCTGCCCGCCCCTGTTAACACAAAAGTAAGCTTAAGCACCGGCGAACTAAAACTCTGGTTTTATGTTCAGGATGTTTCTTTGCTTAAAGTAGATGGCCAGATACAATTTAGCAGCGCCGCCGATCCGGATAAAAAGCGAATTGGCTGGGGAATGGATAAAATTATCCCAACATTAACAAATGGCTGGAACCACTTAGAGTTGAAATTCACCGACGGATACGTATCCGGAGATGGCGGCCCGGATTTAACGGCGATGAACTTTATAAAGATATTCTTTTGGACCGCGGCCAAAGCAGCTACCGACCAAAATTTTGGTATCGATGATATCAGGGTTGCTGCGCTGCCGCCACCGCCACCGGTTGTATTTGACGCCTGCGACTCAAAAGACGGCTGGCAAACTGTAGGCGATGTAAATATTGCAACTACCGGCCAAAAAGAGGGTGCGGGTTATATCAAAAATACAATTGCCAACGGCGGCGATTTTATGCAGTATATTAAAGATGTGGCTGCACCAATTAATACAACCTTTACCGCGAGTACCGGCAGGTTCCAATTTTGGTGGTATGTATCTGATGTATCGCTGCTTAAAGCTGATGGCTCTATCGAGATCACAAGTTCAGGAAAGTCTGATTTTAATGAATCGGCCTGGGATGTAGCCCCCCTTATACCGTCGCTTAAAAACGGGTGGAACCTGGTAACGCTGGATTTTGATAAAGCCATTAAAACAGGTGATGGAGGAGCCGATTATACGGCCATCAATCACTTCCGTATCTTCTTTTTTACCAGCGGTAAAGATCATGCCGACCTGATTACCGGTATAGATGACCTGAAGTTTATATCAAAATAATTATCCCCTAACCATCCATTAATTTTTAAACATCAAAAGGTGGAGAGAGCGCTCTCTCTGCCTTTTAAAAAAGAAACACCATCCTGATGATAAAACATAATTTATTAAAAATATCGGCTGTATTGGCCATAAGTTTGGGTACATTATCTACTTCCCTGTGTATTGCCCAGGACAAACCTGCCGATACCGCATCTGTTGGAACCCCTTTTGTTACTGATATTTATACAGCCGACCCATCTGCCCATGTTTGGAAAGATGGCCGCCTTTACGTATATCCATCGCATGATGTAGCCCCGCCGCGCGGCTGCGATTTGATGGACAGGTACCACGTTTACTCAACCGACGACATGGTACATTGGAAAGATCATGGCGAGATACTAAACGCCAGTCAGGTTGAGTGGGGCCGCCCCGAAGGAGGCTTTATGTGGGCGCCCGATTGCGCCTACAAAAATGGCACTTACTATTTCTACTTCCCGCATCCAAGCGGCACCGCCTGGAACAGCACCTGGAAAATTGGCGTAGCTACCAGCAAAAGTCCGGCAAGTGGGTTTAAATCGCAGGGATATATTAAAGGGCTGGAATCGATGATTGATCCATGTGTATTTATTGACGACGATGGACAGGCATACTTTTATTATGGCGGTGGCGGCACCTGCAAAGGTGGCAAGCTAAAAAGCAATATGGTTGAAATTGATGGCGAAATGCAGAAAATGGAAGGCCTGGAAGATTTTCATGAAGCCAGCTGGGTACATAAACGCAATGGCATATACTACCTATCCTATTCAGACAATCATGATGTGAACGGCAAACACAACCAGATGCGTTATGCCACCAGCAACAGTCCATTAGGCCCCTGGGTTTCGAAAGGTGTTTATATGGACCCTACAGATAGTTATACTAACCATGGTTCCATTGTTCAGTTTAAGGGGCAGTGGTACGCGTTTTACCATAACAGTTCGCTCTCCCACCAGGATTGGTTACGGTCTATCTGTGTAGATAAGCTTTACTATAACGCTGATGGTACTATTAAAAAAGTAATACCAACCGGACCTATCAAAAAGTAAATAATATGAATAGGAAGATAGTTCATGCGATACTTTTAATTACCCTGGCGGTGGCAATAAGCAGTTGCTCAAAAAAAAGCAACACTACCAGCGAAACCGCAACAGTGGTTATTGAAGACCCAAAGGGCGATGGTTTTAAAAACCCTTTTATTACCGATATATACACTGCCGATCCTTCGGCACATGTTTGGGCTGATGGCCGGTTGTATATATACCCTTCTCATGACATCGATCCACCGCGTGGCTGCGATTTGATGGATAAATATCATGTATACTCCACCGATGATATGGTACACTGGCGGGATGAAGGACAGGTATTACAGGCAAGCGACGTTGATTGGGGCCGCCCCGAAGGCGGTTTCATGTGGGCGCCCGATTGTGCTTATAAAAACGGCACCTACTACCTGTACTTCCCGCACCCCAGCGGTACCGAATGGAATACCACCTGGAAAATAGGCGTAGCAACCAGCAAAAGCCCGGCAAAGGACTTTAAATCGCAGGGATACATCCATGGGCTCGAATCATTGATAGATCCCTGTGTGTTTGTTGACGATAATGGGCAGGCCTATTTATACTATGGCGGCGGCAACATCTGCAAGGGCGGCAAGCTGAAGGATAATATGATAGAGCTTGATGGCGAAATGAAAACCATGCAGGGCCTTACCGATTTTCATGAGGCAAGCTGGGTACATAAAAGAAACGGAATCTACTACCTGTCATACGCCGATAATTTTAACGAGGCCGGTAAATTCAATCGCATGCGCTATGCAACAAGCAATAACCCGCTTGGCCCCTGGACCTATAAAGGCGTATACCTTGACCCTACCGACAGTTTTACCGATCATGGTTCAATAGTTGAATTTAAAGGGCAATGGTATGCCTTTTACCATAACAGTTCGCTATCGCACAACGATTGGCTAAGGTCTATCTGCGTAAATAAGTTATACTACAATGCCGATGGCACCATCAGGAAAGTGATTCAGACGGATATTAACGGATTGAAAAAATAAAAGATATAAACAAATAAAACAAGGGACATGAGAAGAAGATCATTTAACGCGTTGCTACTAATAACGCTGATAGCGGCGAACACGAGCTGTTCAAAAAAAAGTACTAACACCCCAACCCCGCCGGTAACGCCAACCGATACCATCGACCGCACCCCCTCGCCGGTTGGCGATGTAGTTGGCAAGGTAGTAGTAGGTTACCAGGGCTGGTTTGCAGCGATAGGCGACGGATCGCCGATAGACAGGTACTGGCACTGGGCACAAACCTGGGAACAGCAGCCATCAACAACCAATAAAGCTATTTCGGCCTGGCCCGACGTACGCGACTATACCAGCACCTTCCCTACCAAATTTGCCAATTTAGGCAATGGGCAGCCGGCAACGGTATTCTCTTCATTTTCAGACCAAACTATCGATACCCAGTTTAAATGGATGAAAGACTATGGTATTGACGGTGCTGCGCTTCAACGTTTTAACCCAAGCGGACTGGAAGGCCCTGTACGCGATGCCATGGCAGCCAAAACCAAAATAGCAGCCGAAAAAAACGGTGTTAAGTTTTACATTATGTACGATGTAAGCGGCTGGACAAACATGCAAACCGAGCTAAAAACCGACTGGACCAATAAAATGTCGCAATATACTTCGTCGCCTGCCTATGCAAAGCAAAATGGCAAGCCGGTGGTATGTATCTGGGGATTTGGCTTTGCCGATAACAACCATGATTTTACCGCGGCAAACTGTCTTGAAGTGATTAAATGGTTTAAAAGCAAAGGTTGTTATGTTATTGGAGGTGTACCTACAAACTGGCTTACGCAAACCAGCGATTCGCGCCCCGACTTTTTAAATACATATAAGGCATTTGATATGCTTTCGCCCTGGATGGTCGGCAGAATTGGCAATGCCAACCAGTCTGACGGTTTTTTTGTAACTATCAATAAAGCCGACCAGGCCTATTGCAATGCCAACGGCATTGATTACCAGCCCTGTGTACTGCCCGGCGATCTATCCGGCCGGCAGCGCGCCCACGGCGACTTTATGTGGCGGCAGTTTTACAACATGACCCGGGTCGGCGCGCAGGGCATCTACATCTCGATGTTTGATGAATATAACGAAGGCAACCAGATAGCTAAAACTGCCGAAAGCCAGGCATTTATACCGGTAGGCTCCGGCTTTTTGGGACTTGATGAAGACGGCACCGCCTGCTCTGCAGATTACTACCTGAGGCTTACCGGCGACGGGGCTAAAATGTTCAAGAAAATAACTCCGCTTACGGCAACAAGGCCTACAAAGCCGGTGTTGTAATAAAAGTTATATCTATGCAAAAAGGCCGCTGGCACCAATGGTTCCAGCGGCCTTTTTTTGAAAACCATTAGGATAGTTTTACCGTCCTGAAAAAGCATACCCTAATTGAAGCAAAAAAATAAGTGTGCCCGTATCTCACCCCGGGCACACCGGTTACCAAACACCTGGTAACATCAACTAAACCCCGGTTATTTTTTTACCGGCGGTGGTACATTTTCCCGTAAAGGCAGCTGCCGCCTGAGCATTTTGGCAGCATAACCCGTAAGGTATAAATAATAATCATTGGGGATATCATCCTCATATTTAACAAACGTGCTGAGCCCGACAGGTGGGTTTTTGGATGCTTTGAGGATGGCGGTACCCTCATCAACCTCATCAAACATGGCAACGTACAGCATGTCGGCGCCGCTTTTAATAGCACCGTTAATTTGTTTCCAGTAAAAGCTTCCCCGGTTGCGCGGAATCTGGTTTTGAGGTGCCCGCGGGTTCATATTATGCCAGCTGAAGCCCGGGAAAATTGTAGGCACATAGTCCACCTTATTGGCTTTACACCAGGCAATATCATCCACTATCCGGGCCTGAAATTTGGGGTAAGCATCCTCGTTAAAACGGCCTACAAACCATGGGTGTACAATATCCACCTTATGCAACAGATTATGCAGGTGTTGGTCTTTCTCGGTATCGCTTCCAAAATCGCGCCAATAAGTTGGTACACCAAGCAGTACGGCACATCCGCCATAAACAGGGTCATTCTTTAAAAAATCGATGATTCGTTCGGCTTCAGCAAGGCCATATTTCCTGTTATCGTTAAAGCCTACACCCCAAACGGCTACCAGGGGCTTACCGTTATGGTATAGCCAGGTTTGCTTATTGCCGCGGTTGGTTAATTTCATGCTGTCAACCAAATGCTTCCAATCTTTTATTACCAGCGAATCGCCTCCGGCACCCATCCCCGAAAGATCGTACATTACCGAAATTGCCCTACGATACTTTTCCGAAAACTTAAGCGCGTTGCCCAAAACCACATCATTATGGTTACGCCCTCTGCCCCGCTGCACATCGGCAATAAAACGCTGCACAAACACACCGTCTACGCCATATTGCTGCATCCATTTAAAATGGGTTTCAACCGAAGAGGCATCGTATGAACTATAGAGGTACGCATTACTGCCATCGGCCAGTTTAAAGGGCGATTTATAGGTCTTTTTATATTCGCTCACATCGGGCCATATATCAATATTGGTAAAGCCAGGTTCAAATTTGCCATGCGATACATAATGATTCCACCACCGGCCGGCCCCATCTTCGGGGGCATTAAACCAACCCTGGTAGCCGGCCATTACCAACCCTTTATAACTTTTAAATGCGGATGTTTTGCCGTGTTTTTGGCTATAAGCAACAGTGCATAGCAGTAGCAGCAAGATGGTAAATGCTCGTTTTTTCATTAGGGTAGCGTCTGATATTTTTTACTGCTTTCATCCTGAGGAACGAAGAATCTATTTTATACCTTGCATGGTCCACTTTACAAAGTTCGCGAACAGATGCTTCGTACCTCAGCATGACAGGGCTTTAGGGGAATGTTTTTACTTATAACATCAAATACCCCAGTCTTTATTTGGTTTTGGCCCCATTTCCAGTTCGAGCGTGCCGCCGGAGATTAGTTGTTCATGAGTAAACCATGGCTTATTTAAAACTTCGCCGTTAAACCTTGCGCTTTGGATATATTTATTGATCACCGAGCAATTATTGGCTATCACTTTAAACTTCTTTCCGTTTGGTAAACTGATAGTAACCTTACTAAACACAGGGCTACCAATAGTATATACAGGCTTGCCGGGTGTAATTGGATAAAAGCCCATAGATGAGAACACCACAAAGGCCGACATTCCGCCACCATCCTCGTCGCCTGGGATACCGAAAATGTTATCCTTATACCATACATCAAGCAGGAAACGGATCCGTTTCTGTGTTTTCCAGGGGGCACCTACGTAATTATATAGATATGGTATATGGAAACTTGGCTCGTTGCCCATTGAATACTGGCCAACCAAACCAGTAGCATCCGGAAATTTAGCCCAGAACTGGTACTTACTGCGATCAAGGCTTTCGCGAAATGTTCGATCCAGCTTCGCCTCAAAATTAGCTTTGCCACCCATTAAACCGATCAATCCGGGTATATCATGTTGTACCTGCCAAAGGTAAGTCCAGCCGTTATTTTCATCATAAAAATCACGGCCACCCAGGCCACCATCAAATTTAGGGTCGATATTTATCCAGTTGCCGTCCTTATCCTTTGGAATAAACATCTTTTTATCGCCGTTCCATAGGTTTTTATAGTTAGATGCCCGCTTTGCAAATATCGATTGATCGTTTGTCTTCTTCAGCTCCGTAGCCAACTCACCAACCGCCCAATCGTCATAGCTGCCACCCAATGTAACCGCAACAGCTTGTCTTTTCTCGAATGAATGCACAAGGCTTACTGTTTCTTTTTCGCCTTTTTGCAGGGCGGGGAAATAACCTTTGTTAAAATAGAAATCATCCAGCTCGCATTTGGGGCCGTTCTCCCAGGGCAGCATGGTGGCCTGGGTTGCATTTTTCAGTATACCTTCATATGCTTTTTCCACATCAAATCCACGGATCCCTTTGCGATAATCGTCCAGGAACATCACTGTAGAGTGGAAACCATTCATACAGGGGTTATCGCCAAATAAAACCGGGAAGGTAGGCATCCAGCCACTTTGCTGGTACATATTCACATAGGAGTTCAGCATATCCGATTCCATGGCAGGGTTCAGGATCGACCTGAGCGGGTGTAGTGCCAAATAAGTATCCCATACCCAATCATCTACATAAAAAGGCCGGTTGCTGTCGTGCACTTTTTTATCGTAGCCGCTGTAATAATGCCCATCCTCATTAATATCAACCATGCGCTCATTACTGCGGTACAGGGCAGTATAAAACGACCGGCGCTGGGCTACTGCCCCCCCTTCAACCTGTACCTGGTTCACTACTTTTGCCCACGCATTTTTAGCAGCTGCCATTAAAGTCGCAAAGTCAACCCCGGTAAATTCATCTTTAAAATTCTGCCTTGCCTGCTGTGCGCTTACGTAAGATATAGCGTATTTAAATTCAATATTATCCGGAGCATCACCTGAAAATGTAATAAATGACCGGGCATCCTTACCTTCTATTGATGTTTGTTTGGTTAAAACACCATCCTTAATTACCCCGGCCGTTCCTTTTGCACTAAACTGCCCATAAACATATACTTTAATATCATCATGATAGGTTTCTGTGCCGGTTACCTCATTGTTGCCGGCAAAATTCCAGCTGGATGGCCCTTCGTTATATACGTTAAAAAGGATGCTTTTAGCTGCAGTTTTAGCAGGAAAGGAGAACCTGTATATACCTGCTTTTTTTCCTGGGGTAAACAGCACGGTAATCTCCTTATCAATAAGGTAAGTTGAATAATACCACGGCCGCGTTATTTCCAGATCATGATCATAAGGCATTTGCTCGTTCCATGAGTCGGCGGTGAGCGGTTTATCATCGGGCTTTATGGCAAAAACCTCGCCCAGCCTGTGCGAAACCATATTGAGCGGAAAACTTGATATCTGGTCGTCAATATAATCGGCCCGTTTAGGGTACATCCTAATCATTTGGTTGGGCAGGTGCATGGTAGGCCGGGTGGGCTCCAAAAGTTGGCCCACATTGCCAATGCGTGGGTCAATGTATTCTAAATTACCATCGGCGCTTTGCGCATAACTTGTACCAGGGTGTGTAATGCTCAATAACGCAAATACCGGAACCGACTTTAACAATCGGGAAAAATGATTAACCATCTCAGAAAATTTATATTTGGTTTACAGTGTCAAAATTGCCCATAAAACTTAATGAACTATTAATAATTGATTAATGGGGCAAGAAAATAGCTTTTGTAACAGATTTATTCCAAAATCGAATTGAAATCGCGGTCAAAAGCTTCGCCATAAATCACTTTGTACTCTTTATTAAAACTCTCAAAAGTGTTTTTTGCCAGCGAGTGTTTGCCAATGTGCGCAAGAGCTTTACATTTCAATATCATGGCTTCCTCGTTTACAGGGTCGAAGTAGAAAATATCATTGGCCAGTTTGATTAAAAACTCGGGGTCGTCGGCAATTTCAATACTGTTTGCAAATTGTATGTAGGAATCGATGATCTCGTTGGATACTTCGGATTTAAAAGCATCAAGCCATTCATATTCAATGTTCGATAAAAAATTACCTCTTTGGGTGATATGAGTAAGCTGGATTATTCTTTGCTTGTTCAACCTGGTTTTGTTGCACACGATATTCAGGTAATTGTGATAATCAACCAATATATTGGTATAATCAATCTCTATCTTCCAATAACCGGTATCCTTTGATAAATGGCAATGCCCCATTTTATCCAGCAGCGATTTAAGTTTTGCAATATTTACCGAACGGTTGTTACGGGCGCTTTTTTCCGATTTATCAAACCAAAGGATTTCGTTCAATTTTTCCGAGCTCACCCCCCTATCCAATTTAACCGAGTACAGCAATATAACCAGGAACAACTCTTTTAATAAAGGCGTGAAATATTTGGTTATCTCGTTCCCATCAGGCGTAAAAAGCTGAAGGTCGCCAAATAAAAATATGGCATTACTGTTACCGGTACGCGTATGATCATCTTCTTCTACTAATTCCGGTTCGGTGTGGCGAGCAACTACCGGTAAATCGTTAACTATTTTAGACTGTACCGGGATGATTCCTTTTTTACGCCGACGGACAATGACAGTAGCCAAAGTTAACACTAAACCAGCAGCGCATACGCCGCCTATCCATAAGAAATAATTGACGTGGCTGATCTCAACCACTTTATCTGCCAACGGCTCGGGTGGGCTTAACAGAGAATATATCTTGATTCTTGTCCGATCGTTTTCCCTGAAAAGCGTTATAGCCAAAAACTTACCGCTGTGTGGAAAATAACCCAAATCGGCATAAGAGTGAATATCATGAAAAAGAAAAGGGATAGTATCACCTACCAAATGATAGCTTGCCTTATCCAACGATCCCTGGATAAGCTGAATGCTTGAATTAAATTTGTGCTGGGGAAAAATGAGTCCATAGTACGACCTGCTTTTTTCGTTGATGACCAAAGAGTTTGCAAATACAAAATCTTCACCTTTAACATCGATAGTAAACAGCTTTTTAAAGGATTTGTCCTTAACCGAAAACCGCATCATATCGTACAAATTGCGCGGGTTCACTATCTGCTGCCCCGAAGCACTGCCGTACCCGCCTATTACATAAGCGGTATCGCCGGTTTTATTGACGCCCAGGCCCGCCAGGTAACGGGGGGTAAAGGTATCGCCTTTCACTGTTACTTTTTGCCAGCTATTGGTAACTACGTTGTAACATTTCACGCTATCCTTATATATCAGCTGGCCGTAGCCGCCAATGGTATAAATGCAACTATCCTTTTTATTGTAAAACTTATTCAGATGCCCATTATTGGTTGCAAGGCTTTTGAAACCTTTGTTCCACCGTCCGGTTTTAAAATCATAGGTAGCAACGGCCATCTGATCGATATACAAATAATATAGTTTGTCATTACCAAACAGCGCCTGATCGCCGGGCACCAGCAATTGCCTGCCCGAATTGTAAGCCGTACTTTTTAACTGCGGCGTTTTATTCACCGAAAATGTAACTAATGAATCTTGCGAGATTATGTTAACAACTTCATTAGCTCCGTCAAAAGCAACGCTGGCATCGCCAGGCACCGTAAACTCTTTTTCTATTTGCCAATTACGATGGCGGGCTTTTATCCATAAGGGGTTTGTTATTGTTCCGTTGTTTTGGTTCACGCTTTCATTGGCAACACAACCCTCCCATTCGTTAAGTGGCCAGTTGGCCAACAGCGTACCGCTTTGTGTTACATTAACATCCCTTAATTTTAACGGCGGAAGATCGGTTGTTTGATATTGGCGGTAAGCATTGGCACCAAAAAGTAGTTTGTAATTTCGACTTTGCTTCAGGTGAACACCCGACTCAGAAAATGATTCCCGCCCGGAGAATATAATGATCCTATCATTCTTATAATCAATCAGTAAGCGCAATTTGTTCCAACGCTCAAACAGCATCTTATCGTCAATATTAAACGAGATTTTTGAAAGCCGGTCGCCGATGATGATCTTAAAATGCCGGGTGTTGGCCTGGTTATCATAAACTAAATCGATGTTTTGTTTATTATCGTCAACAATCCTCAATATATAACCAAAATATATTTCATGATTGGGCATGAAAGACAAGTCGAATGAAATTTCCAGGTTTTCTTTTGGGGAGACATTACTCAGGCTTAAATCTAAAGTAGTACGCTTATCCTGCACCACTTCGTGGCTATAAAACCCAAGCCCATACGATTGCGCATTAACTGGCAATACAAATAGGATATTTAATAGAATAACCGTTATAGTTCCCGATAAAAAAAATCTCATGTTGGTAAGTACACATTAAGCATTAAAACTTATGTACCCGGCGTATAGTTTATAATTCAGGTTATAAAAACATGCAGTATTATTAGGTTACATGTGATGTACCGGCTAAATTACAATAAAAACCATACAGATTCAAGGAATATAACTTTATATAAGGCTATAATGTCATTGAAATTTGAGCCAGATAACTGGCATAAATTTAACAAATAACAATACTAATTTAACATCTATTTTTCGACATTAGGCGTGGAATTTGCCCGGATATAAGGATAATGTTTAAAACCGGGCTTATATATTTGCAGCTATGCAGGTTACTTTAATTGTAGCTTACCTGTGTGGTTAGGCATAAAACTAAAATTAGGCTTACAATAAATTTTTTCCTTTTTTTATTCTTGTTTAGTCAGATCAGTTACATCGGCCATTCGGCTTTCAGGGCTAACTTTCAAGTTAATCAGCTTTCCATTTTCAACCCTCCCCTCTACAGTTGTGTTATATGGTGCATTTAGTTTAAAATCGGCATCCCAGCCGGCAGGCCAGGCAGGTAAAAGCATTATCTTTTTGCCGTTAACCAGCATTAACATTTGCTGCAATCCGTTTTCGCCGTTACCTCCGTTATCTTCATCAGGCGTATAATCATTACCCTTATCCCAAAATGCCGGAAACTTAAGGGTTGGGTCTTTACGTGTAAGGGCAAAACTCACATATCCTTTGGCCACATCGGCCTGGCCTAACATGGCTGCCTGTATAGGATCTTGCACCCAGCAACCTTTTGAGCGCTGTTTGCGTGCATTAAACGTATTTACAGCTACATCCAGATCCGGCTTTCCTAAGCCATAAATACGAAACGGGTATATTGCATATAATTCTGGATTTTCACTGTTAAATGATTTTGCCGTTTGAGGCCCCGTGTAAGGCAGCAATACCTTTTTGTTGTTATTATTTGATATTGGCAGTGGCGGCAGCTCGTCATAGAGTTTTTCCCATTGCGAAAGAGTCTTTTCATCTACCATACCGCCAGGTAATTTTATCATACGGCTAAGTACAGCTTGCAGGCCGGCAATATCAGGTGCCGGATTGTGCACCTTCCAAAACATTTCTATTGCGTTATCCGGATCAAGCAACAATTTCCCCGTACTATCGCGGCCAAAATGCTGATCAAAAAATTGTAGCCCGGCAGTGGCAACTGGTAATAAGGTTTTCTTAACAAATGCGGTATCACCTGTATATTCATAGTAATCAAGCATCATCATGCTTAATTCCAATATGGGCGTAAAGTAATGATTGGTATAATTGGCTTTAACATCAGGTCCCATAAAATCCAAGCCGCCCCAAAAAGGTGCGGTTTCTGCAAAATAAGCCCCACCATGATGGTAATATTGCTGAACCTGCGCGGCATTAGCCGGCAAAATACTGGCGTACATCCTGAACAAAGGCTGCATCATATCAAAATCGCCGGCCATAAGCCTTGGCCAGTACATGGCCCTGGTGTTTTGAAACCAATACTGGCCGCCCCAGGCACGAAAATCGGCATTCTCATTTTTAGCCGGATTATCTGCCACGAAAATAGATCCATTAAATTTTATGGGATAAGCCCCCCTACCCGCGCATGCGGTAACAAAGCGTTGCAAAACATAACCCTGGGTAACATTACTTGCCTGTTCATCGCCATGTACAAATACCCAGCTACGCTGCCAAAATTGCTGCCACCATTGCTGATGGGTTAGTCGTGTTTGTTCAAGTTTTAGCTTTTCAATCTGGTTTACTTTCCTTTCGAGACCAGACAGCCACCGGTCTCCACTGGCCGAAACCGATGTTAGGGGATAGATAGAGATTAGTTGTGATTTAACCTTTTTACCCGACTGTAAGGTTAGGTTATCCATATTCTCCAACCCTTTACCTTTAATAATTGCCCCAAAGGTAAGGTTGGCCAAATGAGGGTCAGCAGTTGATGAGTTATGATGATACCAGGCTATGCGTTTCCTTTGATTATTTAAGATGGTATCCGTTAAACCCGCGCGCCAGCTTTCAAGTTTTACCTTTATAGTTGCAGGTTTAACACTTTGAGTTTCTACCCTTATTACCGGGTTATTGGCATCAACCCAAACCCGCAAGGTTACAAGAGATGTGCCGTCGCCTTCCTGTATCAGGATTTCGCCTGTTTTTAATTTAAGCACCTGTTTAAAAACCGGACTATTAGCTAATGGATCAGGGCTTATAGAAACCCTGATGGCCCCCAGCTTCATCAGCACGCCCCCCTGTTTCATCCACTCATCTTTTTGGGTATCCGGTTCGCCTCCCCATGCATCCGTTTTACTGATGTAGAAAACCAGGTCGCCGTTTTTCTCAACCCAAACGTTAAGTCCAATATCCCCATTTCCCAAAGGCATCGATTGTGCCGAACCCGGGCCCGGGGAATTCCAGCTCACGTTATATTTATCAAGCAAAGTATCAACCGCAGCTCCTGGTTTGGCAAAAACAGGAGAAACTATTATCAAAAACAAGATTGTGATAATCAATAAGGTGTTCTTTTTCATTTTTTATTTGGCAGATGATCAATTGAGGAAACAATTTAGCTTGCATAACCAGCTTTGCGCAGGATGTATACAATTACCGGAATTATTTAGGTTAAAAATAAACACCGATACTCTCCAATTTTCTCCTAACACGGAAAGAGCTCATTAAATGTAAATACAAATAAAGCTGTATAACTTAATAAATTATTAAAAAAGCATTAACAATAAAGGTTACCGTTAGCCGGTTGCTTAAATATTGTATGCCATACGGATCGCATCTATTTGGCTGTCTTATAGTTTCCATTTTCTCCGATGATCGTTGATATCCACAAGAAAATTAATGTTCAATTTTCGAACCCCTTCATAGTTTTTTATTGCAGTAGGAAATAATTACAAACCTAAAAGAGGTTAACAGCAAAAACGTATTTAAGGTTATATTTTATTGTATAAAGGGATAAACAAGCGTACCTACATTATTCAAAACGGAGAAACTGCACATATCCAAATATAGTTTGCTTGTGTGGATAATACGATTCCACCAACCACCTATTCCGGAAAGTAAAAGATCAACAATTATAAAGCGAAAAATGCTGGTCAGTTGAAAAACAGATAGGCTACCATTAAAATGACCGGCTATTAATAAGCCGGCCATTTCAAAAAGTTTAATCCCGATCTGGTTGATTATTGATTTACCCGAAACGATTCATAAGTCTGGGCAGCGGTGCGATTACAGGTCATGGCCTGCGTACCGTTTTCGCTCGAAACAAATTTGGCGTTGTTTCCTCTTAGCGAAAATGTGCCATTCCCATTGTTTACCCAATCAAATTGTTCCCATGCCCCAATCGACGTTCGGTTGCAATTTATTGCCTGGGTACCATTTTCAGAAGATACATATTTACCCTGGCTCATCAGGGCTACCTTACCTCCCCCGGCATCAACAATGGTAAACTGCTCCCAGCCCTGGGCGGTAGCACGGTTGCAATTCATCGCCTGGGTACCGTTTTCGCTGCTTACATAAAGGTTATTATTTCCCTTAATGGTAATTGTTTGCCCTATTGGCGCAGGAACACTGCCCAATACAACCGGTAGCGTAGGGCGCGTGGATGTAAGCCCAATCTGGCCTTTCAGCATCCTGCCACCATCGCCTGTAAGGCGCAAATAATAATCTGCAGAACAGGCTGTACCATCTTCATCCAACGAGAAAAAGCCCAAACCAGCGGGTGTGTAGGCCGACGTCTCGGTAGTTTTGGCAATCTGGTTACCCTCATTATATTCATCAAACATGGAAATATAAATACCCTGGGCGCCCAGTCTTACCATGTTATAAAATTGCCTCCACATAAAATCACCGTGTACTCTTTGGTGTTTTTGCAAATCTCCCGGCAAAACACATGGCTGGTAATCAATACCGTTAGCGTTACAATAAGCCTGGTCCCCAACATTATGGTCGGTGTAGAAACCATCGGCTTCCGAGGTATTTGAAATCTTCCCAATCATCCAGGGCGAGATCATGTTCAGTGCATTATAAGTTGCTAAAAAGTCGGGCCTTACCTCGGTGCTATTTGTATCGCGCCAGTGAGCAGGTACGCCGCCAATTATATAACAACCCTGGGCTTTAAACCAGTTAATAACATCAAGACATACGGCTGCCGACCAGGGGTGATTATTATCATTAAAACCGAAACCCCATATACACACAACGGGCTTGCCATTTTGTTTAGCGTAAGCCGATGATGAGGTATAGGCGGCCATTTTGTTGGTCCAATCTGTTTTAATTTCAGATTGCATGTTTGTCCACCCGCCCACATCATACATAATGTAAAATTTACGGCCATAGGTCTCGGCTGCCGTTTTAACTTTAGCAGTAATAGCATCGCGGATTGGCCCTTCCTGTCCGTTGGGGTTAAATCGTTGTAAGGCCGCTCCATCAATATTGTTTTGTTGCATCCATAAAAAATGGGTATTTACTGTTTGATCATTAAACGATGAGAACAATTTGGCGGGCTGGCCATTGCCCAGGTTGCCAAAGTTGGATGCCGTGTAGGTGCTGGTATATTCACGAACATCGGGCCAGGATATAATACTGGCATTAGTTGGCGTGGGGACACCAAAAGGGTCGCCCGAGGCATAATGCCACCAGGTATTAAGGGGCGAGCCGTCGCCGGGCGCTGCGAACCAGCCCTGGTAGCCTACGATTACTTTGCCAACAACATCGCCGACGGAAGAAGCCGTAGTTTTGAGCTTGGGTATCTTCCCATCCGAAGTTGTAGAAGGGGGACTAAGTTTGTTCTTGGAACAACTGATGATGACAGCCGTGCAAGCCGCCATCAAGATAAGATTGGTCTTTTTGAAATTCATAAATAATTGGTGTTAAAAATTTAATAATTGGTTAAACGACGGACTTGCGTACCAGCTATGGGGGTACAAAGAGTTTCCTTTTCATAGATGCAGATTAATTTGTTTAGTAGATTTGTGAAATTTTCACATGGATAATTGATTGCTTATAAAGTAAAGCGGAGGTAATTAATAAAAGCTTAATTATTGCTTAACGTGCAAATTCGAAAAGCACGACTGGTAACCCGGCGAAATTTAGAGCATCGGGATATGCTCCGCAACTAAGAAGACCTTATTTTGGCAGGGAATTACCGCATCACTAAATGGCAGCATGTACCGGCTTAATGGGGATGACAAAGATCAATACATACATTTGCGGCAAAATAGTGCGGGACTCATCTATGACTTTAAACTTAGCCAGCGATGGAAATTGAACCTGATTGCCGGTCATACTTTTTCGCAAAGACTGGAAACATTTAATATGGATCAAAAAGTGCCCTTCGAAGGGTTCGGCAAACTCAATAACCGGGTAGCCAACGTGTATTATCGTCAGAATTCATTTATATTCCAGGGCGGAATCAGTTATGAATTCTGACGAAAGGATACCTTACTACCCAGAAAGATGGAAAAAGATAATTGTCTTACGTAATAACCCGAAAGTTCGGTCACAGACATATAGCCGGTGAAATAAAGCGACCTTATGATCACTATCTGGCAACGAGTAACGATGCCTTAAAATTGACATTATAAACCATTAAAAAGTTTATCGGCCAAATAAAGTTTAAAATCTTTAATCCTTCCGGTTTCCATATCCTGCCGCGGTAGCATTTTAATACCACTTATGGTTGTTTTACCTCCCAGGTCTATAACAACCTGGTGCGGGTGTTTGGTGGCATTATCCTTCCATTGGGTATGCCAGATACTGGTGTACTGTAGGTCGAACACGTTTTCTGATTTGCCGTCTTCGCCTTTCAGTTCCTCGCTATCGGCATACACTACTTTCCACAAGCCGCGGGGTATTTGATTTCCGTTCTCATCCAGCAATTCAAGCTCGGCCAATGAGGTAAACTGGTCGCCCACAAAGTTGTTTAAAGCTTCCAGGGCAATATAACGACCGCTTTTTATGGGAAACGTAAATGTTTGCCATTTAGTAGAATTTTCCATTACTCCCGAATATAACAAGCTATTCAAATTATTTCCGAACTGTTGCCCGGCTTTACGATGATTGCTGCTCACAGCTTTTATTTCTGTAAGACTATCCAATATTGGTTTATCCAAACCTTGCAGGCGGGCAGCAGATGGCCGGTGCATATCCAATACCACTACTTCATTTTTCCCATTATTTAGCCATACTCCGGGTACATACATGGTTTGGGTTGGCCCAATGTTCCAGTACCGGCCCAGGCAATGCCCGTTTATCCAGGTAACACCTTTTTTAAACCAGCGCATATCCAAATAAAAATCATCCTTGCTTTTTACATTAAAGTAGCCTTTGTAAAACGAGGGCTCATTCAACTTAGCTACGGCATTAATTGGCTTATATTTAAATGCCGGATTGCCTTCGCCCAACGGAATGGAATAATGTTTCCAGCCCTTTAACATCACTTTTTGCCCCCCTGTTATGTTATAAACTTCGCCTTGCAAGCCCTTACGGTCGTGCAGGTAATAACCGTAATTAACCCGCCCCATGGCTTCTACAAAAACCTGGAGCCTGGCACCCTTAGTGATTGCCGGAATTTCAATAACATGGTCATTTTTTACCCGGTTTAGTACACCAATAAGTTTATCATCAATAAAAACTTCTGCATAATCATGTACTTCGGTAAAATCCAGTTTACTTTTCGGGCCAGCCGGCAATGTTGTTTCATAAACCATCATTCCGTAACCCTGGTTCAAATCTTCCATAAAAAGTGTGGTATCACTTAATACAGGTTTTCCCAGCTGACTCATTATTGGGGCTACCATGCTAAGATTAAAAGGCTGTATTTTTTGTGTCGGTAACGCGGCGGGCACGTCCGTCAATACCTCGCCTGGCTGAAGATACTTTTTAAGCGTGTTACGCAACTCATCATATTTTGCAGTTGCAGAGCCATTTTCGCTTATAGGCGCATCATAATCATAACTCGATGTTTCGGGGGCATAAGGCTGACAGTTTGCGCCTGCCCATAAGCCGAATGATGTGCCGCCATGGATCATATAAATGCTAAAAGACGCCTTATGATCAAGCATCCAGCCAATTTCTTTGATAAGATGATCATTTGAGCCTGTATGGTGCGGCGCACCCCAGCTGTCAAACCAGCCCGGGTAATATTCGCCGCACATCAGCGGACCGGTGGGCTGTACCTGGCGTAAGGCTTTAAAACCGGCTTCGGGATTATTGCCAAAATTCACCACGGCAAAAATATCTCTCTGAACATCGTTTTTCAACTGAACGGTGCCATCGCAGGTAAACAAGGGAACGGTAAAGCCTGCCTCCTTTAAATAGTCCCTTATTTTTAAAATGTATTCCTTATCCGTGCCGTAACTTCCATATTCGTTTTCAACCTGTACCATTAGTATGGGGCCACCCTTTGTTATTTGCAAGGGGCTTAACACACGGCCAACTTCTTTTAAATATCGGCGGCAATGTTCCATGTAGTAAGGGTCCTGGGTACGTAATTGAATGTTTTTCTTTTTTAACAGCCACCAGGGCAGGCCACCAAATTCCCACTCGGCACATGAATATGGGCCGGGGCGCAGTAAAACATATAAGCCTTCTTCCTGCGCTATTTTACAAAACTCGGCTGCATCAGCCTGCCCTTCCCAGGTAAACTTCCCTGACTCTGTTTCCTGGAAGTTCCAAAACAGGTAAGCGCATACCGCGTTTAAGCCAACAGCTTTCGCCATTTTTAGCCGGTGCCTCCAATACGCCCTGGGTATACGCGCGTAATGCATCTCGCCACAACGAATAACAAATGGCTTACCGTTCAATATAAATGACTCCGTGCCAATTTTAAACGGCTCGTTAATTTCCTGCTGACCAAAGGCGGATCGGGAACTCAATCCGGCTAATAATAAGAGTAACCAAACAATACTTTTCTTCATTAAAAAAAACAATTTTAAAATCGTGTTATAAATTTATAAGGGGCAATAGCTGTATCACTATTAGCAAAATTTTAAGCCTGTAGCTATTTGATCCAAAATCGGTCAATCCTTTTTTAATTGGAGTGTTATCACAAATGGTTGGCTAAACTTAGCTTCTCCTAAATGCAGGTAATATTCGTTTCCATACGTTTTTTCGATTGTGAATTTTTGAAGGCTATCAGTTAAAAGTGAGTTATCTGCAATACTCGTTTTTTCAGGAAGCTTTAATTTTAATGCTTTTGATACAGGTATATTAAAAACTACCATGTAAAGCTTGTCATCACCCGGCTTTTGTGTAAAATAGCCCCAGTCCTGCTTTTCCAGGCCGGCGTTATCGCAGCTATATATCGCGGCCGAATTGGTTTTCATCCATGCGCCAACCTCTTTGGCCAGGTTTTGCTCATAGGTACGGATAGTACCATCGGGCTGGGGGCCAAAATTGAGTACAAAATTACCACCCATCGCGGTGCAGGTGGCCAGCATTTCTTCTATTTCGTAAGCAGTTTTTGTATGCCCCAACCATATTTTGTGGTATCCCCACTGATTTTCCGGAACGGTCATACAGGCTTCCCAGTCAAAATCAAGGCTTTTTACGTTTGATGGTAAACGGCGCTCAAAGCTGCCGTCAAAATCGCCAAAATGCCGTCCTTTATAATCATGATCTACATGCCCCTGCGCATCTGTACGAATGCGGTTATTAAGAATAATACCCGGTTTTAATGCCCGGCAATATTGCTCCAGCTCATAACCCATTTTGTAGTTCTTTTTATACGATGCTTCCCATTGCCCGTCGAACCAAAGGCCTTTAATACCTGGATAAGTGGTTATCAGCTCTTTCAGTTGATTTTTAACGAATGCGAAGTACCGTTCAAAAGCCTTTTGATCATCATCCGATTGTATAACCGACCGGTAATCGGGATGATGCCAGTCAAGGATAGAATAATAAAAATAAACATCAATCCCCTCCTTTTGATAGGCCTTTACAAAAGGCATCAGTAAATCTTTTTTATAAGGTGTTGATGCTATAGAAAAATCTGTAAAGGCACTGGGCCACAGGCAAAATCCCTCGTGATGTTTAGTTGTCAGGATAACATATTTCACACCCATATTTTTAGCAATACGGGCCCATTCTGTTGGATTATATTTTTGAGGATTAAACTGATGGATGAGTTCGGCATATTCTGCCGCGGAAATGTGGGCATCGGCTTTTAACCATTCAGCAGCGCCCGGATAATCTTTACCCTTCCACTGCCCGCCAGGCACGGCGTACAAACCCCAATGGATAAATTGCCCGAATCTATTGTCGCGCCATTTTTGCATCGCGGCGTCGGTACGCTTGCTCAATATCGTAGCCCCCATCAATGAATCGGCAGGGGTTGTTGTTTGCGCAAATGAAACCACACTAACAACTGTGCAAATAATAAGGCTGATTATGATTTTCTTCATTTTATAAGATGATTTTTAACGATGAAAGGGGCGCCATTTGGTAAAATATGGCCTTTGAGATACAATGGTAGCAAAATAATAATCGAAAAAAATAGTGAAAACTTACGCAACCGTTTGCGCATGCCGCAACAAACGTTTGCGTAAGTTTTATGCAACAACAGCGGCGGGCTGCGCCTTATTTTCTATTTTAATTTTAGTTAGTTTCGAGGATGTTAACCCTAAAAATCAATATTTTTATATGCGAAAACTAACTTTTCTGCTTGTTCTACTTTTGCCTATACATCTTTTTGCCCAACAATTTGAACCGGTAAAAGCACTGGTTAAAAGGCGTGCTCCCTGGTTAAGTGATCATATTATTTTCAAGACCTTAAAATCTCCCGACTCCGAAATAGCCCAGCTACAAACTATAAAAAACAAACTGGTGATCAGCGCTTCAGGGCCTAATGCAGCGGCAGTTGGTGTAAACTGGTATTTAAAATATTATTGCCACAGATCCATGTCGCACATGGGCGATAACCTGGCACCTGTGTTTCCGATTCCGGTTGTTGGCAAAAAAGAAACTGTAAAAGCGGAGGCTAAGTATCGTTATGCATTAAATTATTGTACCTATAACTATACCATGAGTTTTTACAGCTGGGCCGATTGGGAACGGGAGCTTGACTGGATGGCGCTAAATGGTGTTAATACGATGCTTACCGTTGAAGGCATGGAAGCGGTATGGCAAAATACACTGAGGAAGATAGGGTATAACGAAAATGAAATTAACAACTTTATAGTTGGCCCCGCTTATACCGCATGGTGGCTGATGGGCAATATTGAAGGCTGGGGCGGACCGATGCCGCAAAGCCAGGTTGACAACCGCAAGCTGATTCAGCAAAAAATGATAAAGCGAATGCGGGAATTGGGGATAGAACCTGTTTTACAAGGTTTTTATGGAATGGTGCCAAGTACGTTAAAAAATAAAAGCAAGGCGCACATTATAGACCAGGGCACCTGGGGCGCATTTAAAAGGCCCGACATACTTGACCCTACTGACCCTGAATTTAGCCGCGTAGCGGGTATATATTACAGCGAAATGCAGGCATTATATGGCAAAAACATCCATTTTTTTGCAGGCGATCCTTTTCATGAGGGAGGTAAAACCGACGGTATTGATCTGAAAAAGGCGGGGGCAAGCATACAGGCATCAATGCAAAGTTATTATCCGGGCTCGTCATGGGTGTTGCAGGGTTGGCAGGATAACCCTAAACAGGCCATGCTTGACGGTCTTGATAAATCAAAAGTACTGGTACAGGAACTTTTTGGCGAGTTTACCAACAACTGGGAAAAACGTAAAGCCTATGATAACACACCGTTTATATGGTGCAGTGTTAACAATTTTGGCGAACGCCCCGGTGTATACGGCAAATTACAACGCTTTGCCGATGAAATTTACAGGGCCAGGGAAAGCACTTACAGCAATTATCTTAAGGGTGTTGGTATAATGCCCGAAGGTATCAACAATAATCCCCCAGACTATGATTTGATGCTCGAACTGGGCTGGCGCACAGAACATGTTGATACCCGTACCTGGATTAATAATTACGCCAAATACCGTTATGGTGTAAACAATGCGCATACAAGTAATGCCTGGCAAGGCTTTTTACAAACCATTTATCAAAGCCTTCCCGGTTATCAGGAAGGGGCCGGCGAATCTATTTTTTGTGCAAGGCCCGCGCTTAAGGTCAAGTCAATCTCCAGTTGGGGCACGCTTACCCGGAATTATGATACTGTACAATTTGAAAAAGCGGTAAAAGAATTTGCACTGGCTGCACCCGGGCTCATGAATTCGGCTACTTACAAAATAGATCTCATCAACATGGTTAGGCAGGTGCTGTCAAATAAAGGAACTCTTGTTTTTAATGACCTGGTAACAGCCTATAACAACAAGGATTTACCGGCCTTTAACAAGGCAAGTGAAAAGTTTCTGCACATGATAAAATTGACAGACGACTTGCTGAATACAGATGGTTACTTCAGGCTCAACACCTATCTCAAACAATCCATAGCCAACGGAAACACTGCTGAAGAGAAAGCAAATAACTTAAAAAACGCTTTAATGCAGATTACTTATTGGGGAGAAAACATACGTACCGAAGATAACCTGCATGAATATGCCTATAAAGAATGGGCCGGCCTGATGGATGGTTATTACCTGCCCCGCTGGGAAATTTACTTTGATTACCTGCGTGGTAACCTGCAGGGCAAAAACGCTCCCGAGCCCGATTACTTTTCCTGGGAACGCAAATGGGTGGATGAAAACCAGAAGCTAAATCCCGAAAAACCACACAGGCCTTTACAGGAAGTGGTTAACCAAATTTTATCGATGTAAACTTAGTATACCTAATTTAATTCAAACTAACAGACCGCTATGCGTCAACTCAAAAAAACAGTCTTAATTACGTTATTAATATCCCTGGTATTTTCCTCCTCGTATGCTCAAAAGAAAATAGGAACAGAAACACCCGAACAAAAAGCTAAACGCATGGCCTGGTGGACCAACGATCGGTTTGGCATGTTTATTCATTGGGGGCTTTACTCACAAGCCGCAAGGCACGAATGGGTAAAAAGATGGGAACGGATGACCGATAAACAATACCAGCCTTACTTTGATGAGTTTAACCCGGACTTGTTTAACCCTAAAGAATGGGCAAAAAAAGCCAAAGCAGCCGGAATGAAATATGCCGTACTTACTACCAAACACCACGAAGGGTTTTGCCTGTTTGATTCAAAATACACCGATTATAAAGCCACCAATACCGCAGCTAAACGAGACCTTGTAAGAGAGTTTGTAAATGCATTTAGGGCCGAAGGCATAAAAATAGGTTTCTATTACTCGCTGTTGGATTGGCATCACCCTGATTTTACAGTTGATGTTTTACACCCGTTGCAACCGGCAAGCGAAAAGGATGAAGATTATGATAAATTGAATAAAGGCCGGGATATGGCCAGGTACCGCACCTACATGCACAACCAGATTAAAGAACTGCTTAGCAACTACGGTAAAATTGATATGCTTTGGCTCGATTTTTCATACACCGACATGGGAAAACGTGGTAAAGGCAGCAAAGACTGGGGATCTGTTGAATTGGTTAAAGAAATAAGAAAACTACAGCCCAATATTATAATTGATAACCGCCTTGATATAAATGAATACCAGGATGGATGGGACTACCTGACACCCGAACAGGTAAACCTAACAGAATGGACCCAAAAAAACGATTACAAAACTTATTGGGAAACCTGCCAAACGTTTTCTGGTTCGTGGGGATATTTCCGCGATGAAAACAGCTGGAAAAGCACTAAACAGTTAATTACTATGCTGATAGAGGCTGTAAGCAAACGCGGTAACCTGCTGTTGAATGTGGGCCCTACTGCACGTGGTTTATTTGATAAACGGGCCAATGAAAGGCTTGACGGATTAGCAGCCTGGATGAAATACAACAGCCGCGCTATTTATGGATGCACCGAAGCACCGGAAACATTTAAAGCCCCTGAACATACCATGCTTACTTATAATGCCAATACCAGGCGTTTATATGTTCATTTGTTGGAGTACCCGGGCAAAACAATCACTTTACCAGGATACAAGGACAAAGTAAAATATATACAGTTTTTGCACGATGCCTCAGAAATTCAAACGGATAGCAAATCAAAAAATGCAGGAAATGACCTTGTGTTAAATCTACCGGAGACCAAACCTGATACCGAGATACCGGTAATTGAATTGATACTGAACTAATGCAATATACCCTGCTATTAAAATATATCCATTTATCATGATCCCAAAATTCATACTTGGCCTCTGCTTGTTGGCTTGTGGCCAGGCGGCGCTTGCGCAAAACGAGCACGAAATGTCCACTACGTACCAGGCTCCTAAAGACTCCCTGGTACGGAAAAAGCTTGCCCAATGGCAGGACCAAAAATTTGGTTTGTTCATGCACTGGGGCACCTACAGCCAATGGGGCGTGGCAGAAAGCTGGACTATTTGTCCCGATGACTGGGTTACACGTACCGGCCCCTATAGTGCTGATTATTTCACCTATAAAAAAGCCTATGAAAACCTGCAAACCACGTTTAACCCTGTAAACTTTAACCCCGAAAAATGGGCTAAAACCGCAAAAGCGGCGGGCATGAATTACATGGTGTTTACAACCAAACATCACGATGGTTTTAGCATGTTTGATACCAAACAAACGGATTATAAAATTACGGACACCAAAACCCCTTTCTCGAAAAATCCGCGTAGCAATGTCACCAAAGAAATATTTGACGCCTTCCGTAAAGACAATTTTATGATCGGGGCATATTTCTCCAAACCAGATTGGCATAACCAAAACTATTGGTGGTCGTACTTTCCCCCTAAAGACCACAATGTTAATTATTCCCCGCAACGCTACCCCGAACGCTGGCAAAAATTTAAAGATTTTACTTATAACCAGATTGAAGAATTGATGACGGGCTATGGCAAGGTAGATATTTTATGGCTCGATGGAGGCTGGGTAAGGCCCTTGCCAACAAATGATAACGATCCGCAGCACTATAACCAGGATCTTGATATGGCCAAAATAGCCAAAATGGGACGTAGCCATCAGCCAGGCCTTATTATGGTAGACAGAACAGTTGCCGGCGAATTTGAAAACTATACCACCCCAGAGCAGGAAGTACCGGATAAACCTTTATCGTACCCATGGGAAACCTGTATGACCATTGGCAAATATTGGAGTTACGTGCCGGATGACGAATTTAAACCCAGCCGGCAACTGGTGCAAACATTGATAAAAATAGTTTCGCGCGGCGGTAACCTGCTGCTTAATATAGCACCGGGACCTGACGGCGACTGGAATCCGGTTGCCTATCAACGATTGCAGGATATTGCGGATTGGATGAAAATTAACGGGAAGGGTATTTATGGTTCAGAGCCGGTAGCCCCTTACTCTGCCGGGAATATCTATTTCACTAAATCGAAAACAAAGAAAACATTGTACGCCTTTTGGTTATCCGAAAAGGATATGGTAAACCTACCGGCAAGCATAAGTTTTCCGGTAAATAACATCAAACAACCGAAAAAAGTAAGCCTGCTGGGTAGTGTTCAAAAACTGAAATGGGATTATAAAAACGGACTGTTAAGCATTAAAACACCTGATGCTTTACAAAAAAGTACCGCTTTAAAGTATAGCGGCACTTTTGTATTGGAATATTAAAAAATGGGGCTTATGCTATAAAATTAACCGGGTGAGATACCATATTTGAATCAAATACAACCCGGTGAAAGCCAGGGATTGATGGAGTTTCTTTAGCACGGTCGTCAATTAACTTGAAAAGTATTTCTGCAGCTTTTACGCCCTGCTCTTTAGGGAACTGTTCGATAGATGCGAGCGGCGAATTATCCGTAAAACTCCAGATAGGCGAATTGGCAAAACTAATAAAGCTGATATCGCGATTGACTACCAAATTGTGGGTTTTTACCTGCCCCATTGCATCCCGGGCCACATAATCGTTAAAAGTGATGACGGCTGTGGGCCTTTCCGCCAATGAAATAAGCTCGTCCATGGCCTGCTGATTTCGCTCACGCGATAGGTCTGAATACACAACAAACTCTGGCTTTATGTCAATTTGATGATCGCTAAGCCCTTTTTGATAAGCCTCCAAACGTTCTTTACTTGCTGCTAACTGCCATGGGCCATTAATTAACCCAATATTGCGGTGCCCTTTTGCTATTAAACACTCAATGGCCTGTAACATTCCCGATTGGAGGTTACAAGCCGAATAATGTATATCTTCCATGTCGGGTATACGATCAACAAATACGATGGGGATATTATATTTTTTCAATTGGTTAAACACTTCATAATCGGTAGTATTTTTACTTATAGATATAATGATGCCATCTAACCGGTGATTCCTCATAGTTTGCAGGATTCCTTTTTCTTTATCGGGGTTTTCTAATGACTGCCCGATAAAAACATTGTAGTTTTTTTTACTCGCATAATCTTCAATGCCGCTAAGAGCCAAAGAAAAAAAAGCATCAGAAAAATCAGGAAGAATAACACCGATAGTGAATGTTTTTCGTTGCTTAAAAAAAACCGCGGTTTGATTACGCTCATAATTTAATTCGTTTGCTACCTTATTAACCCTCATGGTTGTTACCAGGCCAATACTGGGGTGCCCATGAAGGGCCCGGGATACCGTTGATGCATTTACTTTTAAGCGTTTAGCTATCTCTTTAATTGTCGGGATCTTTTCCATTTGATAAACGAGATTAAAACAATGGGTATTTATTATCTATTAGTCTTAGTCCAAAAAAATCGTTGAAGTCAAATAATTAAAGGGTTAACGTCACCCGTGTATTGTTCTATAATTGCAAAACCAAAGCCGTATGCGTAACCTGCATATACAACTAATGGTTATTGATAAGCACCTTTGCTTATTTGCTGATTAACAATACGCGCGTTGCCATCAAAATCTGTATTACCATTAACAACATCTGATATAACCTGCCCGCTATTTTTTGCAGTAGAAGATGATTGCAAACGAAGATTGAGGCCGGATGTATTTATGAATAAAGGATCGGCACCAGTTGTAGAATTAGCATCTCCGCCACTGGCGGCCTTCCAGGCATTGTAATCGGTGTAGGATACGCCGTTCCAGGTCCACTGTGCGGCACCTGTGGTATAATACAGATTGTAATCAATAACGTTTCCGGATCCTTTAGCCGTGTACTTATGAACAAACATATCTGATGCACCTCCATAAATAACATTGTTCTTAATCACATTATTAGTGCAATCTTCCCTGATACTAATTTCCCCTTCTATTTCACCAAAAGCGCCTAATGCCTGATTATTATTGTATAAGGTGTTATTTACAATGAATGAGTTACTTGTTCCCGCGCCGGTATAATTCAAATACCCCCCCATGTAAATACCCGAGCACCAACAGTTGTATACCAGGTTGTTCCTTATGGTAACGTGATCAGTAGGAAATCCATTTGTTTCGCTTACGGCGCCAATCCCCCTATCTGTAACAGATACCCTGTTCTTTTCTACTACCACGTTTCTGCCGCCATCTACATAAATACCTATAGCGCCATGCCCGCCAAGCGGCCCTCTTTTGCTTTCAATATTATACAGGGTGTTACCGCTGATGACCCCGTTTCGAGCATAATTAAGTGCAGGGTCGGCATTGGCAGCGTAACCGCCGGCAGCATCAATACCAATATTTTGCGCGTTATAGATGGTATTGTTTGTAATGGCGAACCCGTCAACATACCCATTAACAGTCAGATTTTCGCCGTATCCGGTTTTACAATCATGTATGGTGTTCCCGGTAACGGTAATATTAGTTACCGGATCGGACGTGTTCCCGATAATTAAAATGGCGTTGCCTCCGCCGTTCAGCGGCAGCTGGGTATAATCAATACCATATATGGTGTTGTTCTTTATGGTGATGTAGTCAGATCCGCCCTCAACCATAATGGCTTTAGGATCGCCGGTAGATGTTTTAAAATTGCGTATTTCAAATCCATCAACCACAATAAATTTGGCTTTATCAATGGTTACCAGCGCCTCGCGGCCATTAACGCTAAAAGCGCTGCCGTCAATAACCGGTTTCTCGCCACGGTAGGCTTTCAATGTAATATACTTATCCATTACTCCCGACTTGGGGAATACCACTTTTTCACTATACGTTCCACTTTTTACAATTACTGTATCGCCGGGGATGGTATGGCTTAGCGCGTTATTAATGGTCTGAAAAGGCGCATCAATCGTTCCCTTATTCGATTCTAAGCCGTTGGCAGATACATAATAAACATGAGTATTGCCAGAAGGTGTTACTACTGCCGCGCCGTTTTTTTTACTGCAACCAAATACCTGCGCTGCAAAGCCAAGCATTAAAAAAATATTGATATTATGTTTCATTGCCGTTCGTTGTAAAATAAAAAACCTTTACTGCTGCGCACCCTTGCTTATTTTATTGTTCACAATCCGCGTATTGCCGTCAATATCTGTCGTCCCGTTGATATCGGCTGAAATTACCTGGCCCGAATTTTTTGCAGGGGATGATGACTGTATATGCAAATCAGGCAGCGAAGTACTCTGTAATAACGGGTTGGCGCCATTTATTGAACTGGCATCGCTGCCGGTGGCGGTCTTCCACGCATTAAAATCGGTATATGGTGTACCGTTGGTACTATTCCAGATCCATTGCGGCGTGCCTGTGGTATAGTACAAATTGTTATCAATTATATTATTGCTCCCAGTTGAAGTATACTTGTGGATAAATACATCAACCGGCCTTGCATACACAATATTGTTTTTTATTACGTTGTTGTCGCAATGCTCCGTGAGCCTTATCTCGCCTTCAATCTCACCAAATGCACCCACAACACGATCATTTTGATACAGCGTATTGTTTACTACATAGCAGTCTTTAGTTCCGCCGGATGTATAGTTTAAATAATCGCCCATGTATATGCCTGTACGATAGCAGTTGTATACAAAGTTGTTTCGCACAATGGTGGTTTTGGTGGCATATACATTGCTTTCGCTTACCAACCCTATCCCGCGATCGCTGTTATATACTTTATTACGCTCTATAATGGTGTTAGCGCCGCCGCAAACGTAAATTGATATGGCGCCATACCGGTCGGGTCCCCAAATTTCCGGCGTTCTGATCATGGAGTTATCGTGAAACTCATTATCGCTTATTACCCCGTTACGGGCGTAATTGGTAGCAACTGCCCCATTTTTATTAAGGTTATCGCCACCCGCAATAATTATCCCTATGTTTTCAGTATCGTATACTTTATTATGGCTAAAAACAAAGCCGTCTATATTACCTGCCAACGTTACGTTTTCGCTTGTACCGGTTTGTGTATCATGTACGGTACACCCGGTAATAACCAGGTTGGTAATAGCCGCAGTTCCGTTACCTATTACCAGTATAGCATGGGCGCTTCGCCAATCGGCTAATGACGCGTTGCTTTTTATGTTATAGATATTGCAGTTTTTGATGGTGATGTCGCGCGAATCGCCGTTAATGGCTATCCCCTCCGGATCAGTATTAAAAGTTGCACTTGTAAAATTGCAGATATCGAAACCCTCCAATGATATATACTTTACATTGCTTAGGGTAATTAATGACATCCAGCCCGAAACTATTATTTTGCTTCCGTCTATTACAGGTTTTTCTCCGGGATACGCCTTTACCGTAATTACCTTATTCATTATTCCCGATTTGGGAAACACCACTTTATCGTAATAAGTGCCTCCCCTAACCAAAACTGTATCACCAGGCACGGCACGGCTTAATGCAGTATTGATAGTTTGAAAAGGCGAACTAATTGTGCCTGGATTAGCGTCGGAACCATTAGCTGATACGTAATAAACGTGAGTACTGCTCAGGGGTACTACATTGTTGCCGGCAGTTTTTTTACTGCAAGCCAGCGTTTGTACAGCCAAAACAAATACTAACAAAATATTGATATAAAATTTCATTGCGATTTTTTAATTAAGAAATGTATGCTGCTTTTCGCTTCCTGATAAATAAAGCTGTAAAGTATAGCCCCTGCAGCAGTTAGGTGTCTGCTACGGGGCACTATACAAACCAAACAATCATAAACTACTACTCAAATGACTTTCCGAATAATAAAAGGAGTGCTTGTCGGAAACAGATGATCAATGATTTACAGCATTGATTCGGGAAACTATTCAGCGTGCTGATTGCATTATTCTGAAACTATTTTCCTTATTCTGTTATTATTTTTATCCAGCACATACACTGTTCCGTTTTTGTCGACAGCGACACCTGTTGGCGCACTAAAAAGTGCAAAGCCTCCAATTGCATCGGTATAACCTGCTGTGCTGCTTCCGGCAAAGGTGCTTACATCAAACGTACCTGCCTGTATATAGCGGATACTTTGGTCCGGATGGCTGATATCGCCATAAACGGTCCCGTTACCTGCCACATATACATTGTTATTATTATCAACAGCAATGCCCCATGGCAACGAAAACTTTGATACTGCCGGTCCTCCGTTCACATACCCGGCACTCCCCTGCTGCCCGGCAATGATACTGCCTTGCCAGGTGCCGGCGGTGTATTTTTTAATAACGTGGTCTCCGTTCATTGATACGTATAGATTACCGGTTTTATCAAATTTGATACCTGCGGGATAATTGAGGCCTGATATAACTTCTTTAGCAGTCCATTGAGCCGATACCTGGTAAATGTTTCCCGGGCTGGAGCAGCTTGAATAATAAACATAGCCGGTAGTTTTATCAACAGCCACACTCCAGGGCGATTGGTTTCCCCAGGCCCAGGTAGTAGCTGTACCGTCGGGAGATATTTTACGGATGTCCCAATTCCCGGGATCGACAGAATATACGTTGCCCTGGGCGTCAACAGCCACATCATAAGGCAAAGAAAAAGTTGCGGCTGTGCCTTTTCCATCAGAATAACCAGAAACTCCCGGATTACCGGCCAGCGTCGTAACGTTTCCGCCGGTATCAATTTTCCGGATACAGTGATTTCCAGGATCGGCAACATACACATTCAGGTTATCGTCAACAGCTACGCCACAACTCCTGTACCAGCCCTGACCATTAAAATCAAACTGGGCATCCGCTCCCTGGCCATTGGCAAAACCGGCTTTACCCGACCCGGCCAGGGTAGTTACAGTCCTGGTGTATTGATAAGTAAAGTTAGTTGTGCTTGTAGCGGTTCCTTTACCTATAGTTACAACAATAGGTCCGCTACCGGCTTTTTTGGGTACTACTACCATCATTTGTGTGGTATTGGCGCCAATAATCTTCAGCTTTACACCATTCAGGGTAACAGCAATTTGCGAAGTGTCTGTTGAAAAATTACTGCCGTTAATCAATACTTCGGTGCCGCCGCCGCCCTGCGCCGGGATAAAGCTATTGATGCTAATTGGCGAATTGGCATTATGCGCGGGAGCTTTGTCTTTTTTACAACTTATGAAAGCCAGCATTATAAAAACCCCGCCGGCAAGTAAGTATTGATTTATACTTTTTGCCATTATGTTTATGAATGTTTTCATTTGAATAATTACTCTTTAATTATTTATTTTTTTACACATCTTTTATTGCCTTTTAGGCAAATAAAAACACACATCTACCAACCGGGATTTTGCACTAATGCCCTATCGCGGTCTAACTGGTACTGGGAAATTGGGAACAGGTACATTTTATTGTTCCATACTCTTTTTTGGAAAAGCGTTTTGTTATAAAAAGCTCCAAACGAAAATCCCTGGCCCTGATCGTCGGTATTTACATTTAATCCATAAATGGTTTGGTTTTCGTCGGCACCCAATGATAGCCTTCTTATCAAGGTATAGTATCTGTCGCTTTCAAAGCACAACTCTACCTGCCTTTCCCTCAAAATGTATTTGCGCATCAAATCTTTGTTTCCTATAGCACCTGGGTAAACAGTTTCTATACCGGGCAAGCCAGCCCTGCTCCTGATCTGGTCAAGGTAAATCACAATATTTTGATTAGCCGGATCGTACTCATTTAAAGCCTCAACATAATCCAGCAAAATTTCGGCATACCTTATCAATATAAAAGGGCGGTAATTGGCAGTCCACTGCCTTATATTATCGGCAGGGCTTACATTTTTCAACACGTCATACCCGGTGATATTATTACTGGCACCACTTGCCTTTGCACCCGCCTTGCCATTATAATAAAACTCGGCACGGCCTGTTCCATCAATATTTTCAGTTGAGGAATAATAGTTTTTATCATCAACAGTTGGTGCAGGTAATACCGGGCGGCCGTTATATTGAATGTAAGCGTAAAACCGTGGTTCACGGTTGGCGTACATATTCCACTGCCCCTTCTTGTGTTCCCAGTACTTTGCGCCATTACTTTGCACAAAATTGCTTGCAACATACCCAGACTGTGGGTCGTCAATGGTTCTGCCATTATTCATGTAAAATGCATCCACAATGTTTTGGGTAGCATTATACATGCTATAACCTCCGGCTCCCGGTGTTACGCATTTTGTATATCCCGCGTAATTCCATGAATTTCTCGAAAATATAATTTCGCTGTTCCAGTTGGTAATGAATAGATCCCTTACCGACAGGTAAGGATCAAACACGGTTCCGCCATTGTCAAGATTGGTAAACAATTTATAGGAGCCAAGGTCAATTACGGCTTTGGCGGCATCCGCAGCTACTTTCCATTTATTAGCGTCGTATGCTGTTGGTGCCAGCTGCTTACCATCCTGGTTTTTAAAAGAAGCAAAGGCCGAATTACCATTCCATAACGGACTGGCTGCCAGCAAAGCAATTTGTGCTTTTACCGCAAGGCAGCTGCCTTTTGTTGGCCGGCCATAGTTACTTGTTGTGCCCCATTCGGCAGGTAAGCCCGCCGCGGCCTGGTCCATCAATTGGTTAACATAATCCTTACATTCATCAAAAGATGATCTTGGGTATTTATTGAAGTCATCATTTAAGCTTATTGCCTCAGTTACTTTTACAACCGGTCCGTATTGTTTTATCAGCTGCCAGTAAAACCAACCGCGTAAAAAACGGGACTCTGCTTTATATTGATTTTTTAACGTTACGCTTAACTGGCTCAGCGGGACCCTGTCAATATTAGCTTCAAAAATAAATGACGACCGTATTCCCCTGTAATAGTTATCCCAGTTGTCAAAATAAGCATTTACCGGACTCCAGTTGCCCGCAACCATCTGCCGTACATTTGTACCCGGGATAGATACAGATGATTCATCACTTGCTCCCATGGCACTAAAATCGCCCCCATCAGTCTCAACAATATATCCATATATATTGTACAGGTATGATTCGGCATTGGCCCGGGTGCTCCAAATCAGATCAGATGTCAGCAGGTTATCGGGTTTTTTATTAAGATAATTACAGGACGATAAACTGGCACTCAGGACCAATACCCCAACCGCCATAATTAGTATATTTTTTTTCATTGGAAAAACTTTAAATACTTTTAAAATTGATTTAAATCCATTATTTCTAAAACGCAGCCCTTAATCCAAAAGCAAGTATTCTTACCGGTGGATAGCCCGCGCCATTAGAGCCGAGTTCGGGGTCCCAAAGTTTAAATTTGGAGAATGTTAACAGGTTTTGGCCTGTTAAATAAAGGTAAATCGAGTTAACACCCGCATTTGTAAGAAACTGTGGACTAAGCGTATAACCTAATGTTGCCTGTTTTAAACGGACAAAACTCGCATCTTTAGACCACCAGGTACTTGGCTGATAGTTGTTACTATTTTGGTTGGAAATACCTAATCGTGGATAATCTACATTTTGACTGGGGTTTTCAACTGTCCACCTGCTTTCAAGATTAGCAAGCATACCTGATGGATATGTACCCATACCCGTAAACGGCACAATACCCGCACCACCGGCACCTGCGCCGGTTATGGCCGAACCATTGGCCATTATAATTACATTGGAGGTTCCCTGGAAGAAGAGCGAGAGATCGAACTTTTTATAACCAACCGTAAAGCCGGCGCCGTATAATATAGTAGGTATATCAGATTTACCGGTGTATACCTTATCAAAGCTATTTATTACACCATCGTTATTTACGTCTTTATATTTAATATCGCCAGGCCTTAAAATTGCTCCAAACTGACCCGGGCTTTTATCAACATCTTCCTGGGATGTAAACAACCCTTCGGCAACGTACATCAAATTATCGCCATACTTGCGCCCTGTTGACTGCTGATAAGCGTACAGCTGTTTAGGTTCGTCTTTTTGTACAATTTTATTATTGTTATAAGTAAAGTTACCATACAGACGAAGGGATACTTTACCTATATTGTCGTTATATTCAACGTTGCCTTCAATACCATGGTTGTTCATTTCGCCCAAATTGGCAAATACGGCCCCGCTTACACCCAATATTCCCGACAGTGAACTGCGTTGAACAAGGATATTGGTCCTTCTTTCTTTATAAGCGTCAATTGTAATGTTCAGTTTGTTAAACAGCCCTATTTCTAACCCGATATTGTCTTTGGTTGCCTTTTCCCATGTCAGGTTCTCTACCCCAATTACGGTTTCGGTAGTGCCGCCATATACAGTTCCGTTTAATCCTAAACCCACCGATCCGCCGCTGCCATATTGATTGATGTAGGGGAACCTGGTGATGCCATAGGCAGAGCCAATCTGATCGTTACCCACAAGGCCATGTGAGCCTCTTATTTTAAGTAAATTAAATGTCTTTGAAAGCCCCTTAAAAAAAGGCTCTCTTGAAATTACCCAGCCGCCTGAAACGGAGGGGAAAAAGCCGAATTTTTTACCTGCTTCAAAATTTTCTGAACCTGTATAACCGGCATCAAACTCCAGCAAATATCTGTCGGCGTATGCATAAGTTACCCTGCCCGCCAGGCCCTGATTATTATAAGGAATAGAGCCAATAACGCTCCCGGCCGAACTAACCACCCGCGACCTCATGTTATATAAAAACAATGCGCCGACATGGTGTTTACCAAAAGCCTGGTCGTAATTTAAATTTGTTTCCAGGTACATGGTTTTTTCGGCAGATGACGATTGTGTATACCCCAAAAACTGGCTTCCGTACCGCGATTGGCCAAATACCAGATTACCCTGCGGATCTCTTGATGTGGCTAAAAAAAGGTCATTGGTGCCGGTCCGGCCATTATCATTTTCGCTATAAGAATCGAACGAAAACCTGGCCATAGCGCTTAAACCGTCTGTAACGGCATCCAATTTTTGGTTAATAGAAAAAACAGACTGGATGGTAGGACGAAACTCGCTGGAATAGCCTGAGTTTTGAATATCATTTACCGGGTTTGAACCTCCGTTGTTAAACGGACCTGCCCATATGCCCCCCGGATATTGTATCGGGAATGCATTAGGCGGTGTTAAATACGATTCATACCAGATACTTGATGCCGATAAGCCGGGATAACGGCTGCTCACCAGCATCGCATCCAGGTTCATCGACAATAAGGTGGTTTTACTTAAATCAATATCAAGATTTGATCGGAAATCGTACCTTTTAAAGTTAAGATTGGGGTTGTAGCCATTTTGCTTGGTAACTTTATAACTCCCGTCCTGATCATAAAAAGAAGCAGAAACATAATACCTTACAGCTGATGCACCACCGCTCACATTCAGGTTGGTATTATAGCCTGGGGCCCAATCCTTATAAACAGATTTTATCCAGTTAACATTAGGGTACAGGTATGGGTCTAAGCCGCTTGCTGTTTTTTGAATAGTTTCTTCAGAATAGGCAGGCAGGTTACCGTCATTTGTAGTTGCCTCGTTGTGCAGCCTCATCCATGATACAGCGTCCAGCATTTTTGGCGTTTTAGTGAGGCCAGACATGCTCATTTCGCTTTTTAAGGAAATTTTAGGCTTACCTGCAACACCTCTTTTGGTAGTAATAATCAAAACGCCGTTGGCACCTTTGGCACCATAAACAGCCGTTGACGAAGCATCTTTTAACAAAGAAATACTTTGAATATCCTCAGGATCGATGTTGTTATAAGCTCCTCCATAGGTGCTGTTTACATCATCGCGCTGCACACCATCTATAATAATAAGCGGGTTTGAATTACCTGTAAAAGTACCTATACCCCGGATGGTAAATGATGCGTTATCGTAACCGGGTTCCCCGCTTCTCTGCATAGATATAACCCCGGCAACTTTGCCCGCCAACGCGTTAGATAGTGAGCGGTTTGGGGTAGTCACATCGGCAACGCTCACTGTTGTTACAGCCCCTGTTATGGTCAGCTTTTTTTGTTTACCATAACCTACAACCACAACTTCATTTATGCCCTTGGTATCGTCAAGTAATTGAACAGTAAGGGATGATGTTGCCCCGGTAACCGTAATTTCTTTGGTTATAAAACCGGCAAATGAAATAACAAGTACGTTATTAACATCAGCTTCGATGGTAAACCGGCCCTCGCTATTAGTTACTACGCCTTTGCCGGTACCCTTAATGCGCACGCTTGCACCTGGCAAAGTAAGCCCCTTTGAATCGGTAACAACACCCGAAACTTTTATAACGGGTGTTGACTGAGACGGCGTTTCAGAAGGTTTAGGTTTAACAATAATTGTTTGCTCGCTTATACTATAAACAAACGGCTGACCTTTAAATGTCAGTTTTAATACTTCCTCTAATTCGGTATTCAGAACACTAATACTTACAGGGTTAGCCTGCTTAATCAATTTTGAATTATAGAAAAAATCATATCCGCATTGTTCCCTGATTTCTTTAAGAACTTTTTCTAATGGGGCGTTTTTTTCTGATAATGTAATTTTTTGCGCGTAACCTGAAGCACTTGCCTGAAGTATGGTTGCTACCAACAGTATGATGGATAGTTTCATAATCAACAAAGCTTTATTTTTTATACAGGGGACCCTGCATAAACTTATTTCATAACATTTCATACATTTGAACTTGTTTGGGTTTAAGGTGTAATTGGACTACGAATTTAGTTTCATGGTAAGCCCTAACTTTTTAGTCGGGAGTGTTCGAGCACTTCCGGCTTATTTTTAGGTTACCTTAAGGTGGGGTAATTATCACGGCATAATGATAACTCTCCTTCCTTCAATTTTAGTTTTAATATTTCCTGTCTGTTCAATAATTTTCAAAGCCTGGGCTAAGTCCCTTGATCGGGAAACCATCCCCCCAAATCTCAAATTATCTACGTTTGCGGCGTATTCTACATCAACATTATACCAGCGTGCAAACTTGCTCATAATGCTTTTCAGGTCTTCATCAACAAAAAGGAAATAACCGTTTTTCCAGGCCACAACCTCTTCTGTATTTACCTGTTGCACAGATAATGAGCTATTTGAGTAATTGATATTAGATTGCTCGCCCGGTTTCAGCAATTTTGATTGGTTTGATTTGGTGGATAATACCTTAACAGAACCTTCTAATAAGGTAGTTTTAACCGAAGTGTCATCGATGTACGAACTGATGTTAAAATGCGTACCTAAAACTTCAACCACCTGGTTGTTACTCACAACCCTGAATGGTTTTTTAGCGTTTTTAGCAACTTCAAAATAAGCCTCACCCGCCAATTCAACGCTACGGATGTTACCATTAAAATTTGTTGGGTACCTTAGTGAAGAACCTGCATTTAGCCAAACTTTTGAACCATCCGGTAAATCAACCTGGTACTGCCCGCCCTTTGGCGTTTCGATGGTGTTGTAGGCTATTGGGCCAGATGTGGCTGAATTGGATGATGTATTTTCGACAGTGTAAACCAATTGGCCGTTAGCCGCTTTGGCTACTTTTACGCCGGATTGTTTGGCCAATTCGCCGGTGGCGGCATCATCTAAAATAATTTTCGAACCGTTAGCTAAAGTTAATAAGGCTTTATTGCCTCCGGGGGCAATAGTGTTTTTAATTGGCTGTGTTTTGTTTTTAGTTGATAAAAAAGAATTGTCATTTTTTAAATAAAAGAACAATGAAGCGGAAACACCCAGTAACAAGGTTACGGATGCTGCTATAAACCACCTCCTCATAAAAAAAACCTTTTTTGATGAGGATTCGCGCGCTTTTATCTCTGATAATACTTTACTGTAAAGCTCAACCCTGGCTGTATTTTCATCACCCATTTCAAGCTCATCCCATTTCAACTCATTTTTTTGGAGTGTGCTGTAATAGCTTAACAATAGTTCTTCCTCTTCGGCCGTTGCCTGGTTCGAAAGGTATTTATTTATTAAGTTCAGCAGTATTTCTTTTTCCATTTGGCGTTAATTATATGTAAGTACCCTAACACAGCAGGTACCCCCAAAGAAATTTCAAATATTTCTATATCATTAACAAATCATGAAGTTTTGGGAATTTATTAAGGGAGAATGTTAAGAAAAGAGTCTGGACAAAATCTGCAAAAAAGGATCAAAACCACCGTATGCATAACATAACGGCGGCTATGCAAACAAAATCGCCCAGTGTTTTACGTAAACGGCCCAAGGCTACAGTTAGTTGATTTTCAACCGTTTTTGGCGCTATCCCAAGCCGTTCGGCAATTTGTTTGGTTGATAAATGCTCCTTACGGCTCATGATAAATATTTGCCGGCACTTTTCGGGCAATTCGGCAACGCCCTGATCCAGCAAGCGGTTAATATCTTTTTCAGACAGGAGATCCTCGCCGCCGTTATTGCTAAAAAGTTCTTCGAGGTGATTAAAAAGATCTGCTCTTACCTTACCGGAGCGGATAACATTAAACACCTGGTACCTGACAGATGTATATAAATATGCGTTTAAAGAGTTAAGCTGAAGGCTGGCCCGTTTTAACCACAGGTTTACCAATACCTCCTGTGTAACATCCTCAGATACCTGCCTGTCCCTGAGAATATTGTATGCCGATAAGTAGAGTTTTGACCAATATTTATTATAGATGCGTTCAAATGCCGTAAGATCATTCTCCCGGATCAAGGCTATAAGCCGCTCATCTGTCAATATATGGGTCTCAACGCAATTCATTCCGCATGTGAAATTTTAAATTTGGCAACTTTAAGAAAGTGTTTTTATCGTTTTAAATATTAAAATAGTACCTTTTTGTATTGGCACCGAAACCAGCATTTTGTTTAACTCCTCATCAAAAAGTTGTAGAAAAAATTCAAAAAAAATCATTTTTAAACTAAAAACTTACAAGTTATTTAAACTCCTTTGCGCAACATCCAAAACTTCATCCGCACGCTTGCCCTTCAGCTCACCGATGTCAAAACCGCTCAATAGTTTTTTAAGCTGATGTAGTTTGTCTTGTTGGTTGCCCTTTGTAAACTCCCCTTTCAGCACATTAATTTTTTCGTAATCCTGGATGCCTTCAATCAACCGTTCAAAGCGGATAGACGACCGCAGGCCCGGGTAAACCAAATAAGCATCCCCCGATGACCATGACCCAAACCGCGTGTCGCGCAAAGCATCCTTCGTCCAGCAATTGTAGGCCCACCTCAGGTACCCGTCATATCCCTTATAGGCTGCATACCATGCCAGCCAAACAGATTCGGCGGGTGCAGAAAAGGTAAATGTATTGGGATGCCCCTCTGTACAGCAGGTATAGTAAGTAGTGTTAAGCCCCGCCTTTTTACGTGCAAGCATGGTTGGCTCATCTATTACCTGGTTTGAGGCCACACTGTAATCTGCTAAATCGTTCTCAATTTCGGGATGGTAGTTACCGGCCAGCGAAATTTTAAAATTCTTATCGGCGCTTTTGATTAACGCTATCGCCTTTTGCATATCGGCCATCGATCTTTCGTCCATAGCGATGGTGGTTTTGCCAAACCACCCTTTTTGTTTAAGGTGCCTGGCAAAATCGGCAAGCATGGGGCGCCAGTGGGTATCATATTCCGGCGTACCGGGTTTGGCTATAATGGCGGTGTCTTTCCCCAGCGCATCGTCATGATAATAGAATTTTAAATTCCAGGGGATCATGCTATAACAGTTGATAAACTTATCAATCCCCAATGCCATCATAAAACTTACCCATTTATCAAAAACCGTATAGTCATATGTCCACGAGCCATTTTTGTTCAGGGTCCATTTGATCATCGATCCATAGATATCGTAGGTTTGGCTGTTCCAGGGATCGTGGATAAGTGTGGTAGTGATTGATTTTTGGCCGGCATCAGCCAGCATTTTCATATAAGGGCGCATAGCATCGAAATGCTGCTTAGACCAGGGTTTTACACCGTACACGCGCGAAACCGAATAGGGATTTTGCCAAAGGTCAAGGTGGAATTTCCAGTTCTTTGGTTCGGGCAGCGTATGGTTAAGTACTTGTATGGCATAATGCAAAATCGCGGGATACTTGCTTTTTCCTTCTTTAACTTTCACGTAGCCGCTATAAGTACCTTCAACCGCATTGCCCGGAACTTTAATGCTCAGCCAAACAGGCCGGGTAGTATTTTTAGCAGCCGGCAGGTATTTTACGTTATCAATTACATCCTCAACCAATGACGAATCATGACCGGCTTTGATACCGCAGCCCCCGCCCTCCTCATTCAGGCCATCGGCCATCACGTAACGTACAAAGTTGGCACTGATATTTTTTACCGGAATTTGATGCCCCTTACCATCATCAAGCTTGCTCCATTCAAAACTCAGCTGTTGCAAGTTACGGGTAACCCACACCAGGAATTGGGTATGCACTTTTTCGCCTTTCCATGCTTTGGCCTGCCAGTGGGTTTGCAAGGGCGATATAGCAGGCGCATCACGTTTATCGTAACGGATATCAGCCGAAGCAAAACTTACATAAACACCCGGTTTCAACACGTTCCAGCTTTGTTGCTGAACCGGTTTAGCGTCCGGGAGTTCCTGGTAGTACCCGCCGGTTTTTGATTGCGCCGAAACAAGGGCGCTATATAACAGCAGCAGTACAGTAATTTTCAGTTTCATGCTTACGTTGTTTTTGCTTTGAAGTGGCTAAATATCCCTGTTGCTTCCCGAATTTAATTTTACCAAAAAATTCAGGCAGGTGAAAGTCAGGATCGGCTGATTTAATATTGTTCCAGGTCAAAAAATGGGGGTCGGGCAGGTCATCGCCGCATTTGTAAAAATTGGCCCTGCATTGCCACCCGTCTACTGATTCAAGCGAATGGTAATAAAATGCTTCCAGCGGGATCATCAGGGTAAGTTCCCAGGCTATATTGCCTTCGCCCTGGTTGTTCACCACTTTTAATTGTGCATGGTGCCTTATCATCCTGATAACGGGTTCCGGTAATAATTTGCGATTTTCCCGGTTTGCCCCAAAACCCACCAAACAAGTGCCAGCACAGTTAAACTCAAAATTGTAATATTCCTTTTCGTCGCCAAAGGCCACAAAAAATTCTACGCAGCTATCTTTATAAACGGGCTGGTTAGGTTGGCTGTAAACCGCCCTCACCGTTTTTTCGGTTACGTAATACTTTATAAAAATGCAGTCGCTTCCATAAGCTATCGTGAAATTAACATCAGGCTTATATCCGTAACGCGGCCACGGAACCATTCCAATAGTGTTAGTTTGATAGCTATCTAACAAAAAAGATAAGTGGGCTATAGGGCTACTTCTGCTTACATCCCTCAAAAATGGTACGGCGAGTTCTTTCATTTAGTTTCGGATGCTAATTGTCTGGATGTTTCTGCTACGTTTTGAATTACCTGGTCTAAAAGGTCATATCTTTCTTCCAGCTTTCTGAGCAATTGAAACTGTGCCCTGGTGCGCTGCAAATTATGGCCGGCAAAATGCGTTTTGTAATAAACATCGCCCGCTATATAATCCGTCAGGAAACGCACTCCCTGCATGTAAGGGATTAACAAAACCCCCATCGAAAGCGATTTAACTTCCGTACCTGTTAAAAAACCGCCGGCACTTTCAAAATATCCTTGCGCGTAAGCTGTAAACAACGGAATGCTAAGGTCGATTTTGGTAAGGTCTTCCTCATCTTCGGATGCGGTATTGATAATGGTGCGGATAGCATCGCCAAAATCATACGCTACATAGCCTGGCATCACGGTATCCAAATCTATTACACACTGCCCGTGGTCATTTGCATCAAGCAATATGTTATTAAATTTGGTGTCGTTGTGTATAATACGCAGGGGCAATTTGCCTTCTTTTCCTAAATTGATAATCGTAACCATCTCCTGCGACCTTTCCATCACAAATGTAAGTTCGGGCAACACATCTTTAACCCTGTTTTCCGGGTCGGCCAATACTATTTTATTTAAACTATCAAGCCGCATGGTAATGTCATGAAAACCTTTTATAGTTTCATAAATTAACCCGGCATCCAAATCTGCCAGCAGTAACTGGAATTTACCAAATGCCTTGCCCCCTTCATAGGCTTGCTGTTCGGTTAATACCAGGTCGTAACTTTTGGTATCTTTCAAAAAACAATACATTCTCCAGTAATTTCCTTCCGCGTCGCAAAAAAAGCACTGCCCGTCTTTTGCCAAAACAACTGTAAGCACCTCCTTATCGGGGTTTGACCCTGCTACAAGGGCCAGCTTTTTTTTGAGGTGACCGGTTACCAGCTGAACATTTGCCATCAGGGCAGGCACGTTTTCAAATACATGATGATTGATACGCTGAAGCAGGTAGCCGGGCAATGCAACGTTGGTATTCTTCAAATAAAAGGTATCGTTAATGTGCCCAGATCCATGCGGAACAATAGTTTCGATATTTCCCTCGATGCAAAAATTAGATGCTATTTCAAAAATGTTATAAGCCTTTTTTTCTTCGTTGTTCATTTTAAATTAATCTTCAAATCCTATATCGCGTAAACGCGCTATAGCTTCATTTTTATTAAACCCGGCCTGGTAAAACAACCGGGATGTGTTTGTTTGTGCCTGCTAAACGTTGTTGAAATTTACAACTATGGCATCGGGAGCACCGCAGCCAAATGAGAACAGGGAATAAAAATTGCGTACAACAACTATCGGCAGATAGCCGCGACATGCGTAAAATAAATGACTTTACAGGCAGTAGTATGCGCACACATTAAACTACTAAAGTATAGCCACATACAAATATAAAAATATTTGCGTGTTCGCACACATCTTTGTTAATTTTATTTAAAATAATTTCACAGCTTAAAACAACATGATAAATGATCCGGGAGATGTGCGGGATGTTGGCTTTAGGATTGGAAGTTAAATTTGGCCGATTAATGTTTTCATACTTCTAATGAAGCGCATATCCACGCATGATTGCGGGTATAAAGAAGGGTGGTCCTGGAAAAAATGGGGATGACGTGTTGGCTTTAGATGCCCACAACCTATAATACGAGCGATAGCGCGGCAATCGCAAGGATGCAAAGCGGATCTGGACAGTTCGCGATTGCTTTGTGCCTATCCATGAGCTGTTTGGTTTTACATAAACATTCACTTAAACGCAGACCACGACTCACCCCGGCTACGCTGCGCTGGCCGACCCTCTCTCCGGCTAAAGCCGCAAAGAGGGTGAAGTTCGATTTTGGTTTTATTGCCCCCGTATGCGACGCAGTCGGAGGGGCAGACGGGCGCAGCCTCGTCGGGGTGAGTCGACTCGCCGACATGCGATATACGTCATTCTTCCTTCAGAATTTCGCAAAATTTTACCACTCAGGATGACAGAAAAATCACATCAGATTCTTAAATATTCAGATAAACAGTATCCTCATCATCTACATAATAATTCATATTTTCTTTCGTCACTATGTCCAGCGGAAGATATTTGATGATGGGGACTTCCTTTTTAAATACAAGATGGTCGGTTAGCTGGTAAATGCCCCAGTAACCCTGGCCCTTTGGGTTTTGGTTAATTAAAAAACTGATTGCTCCTTTATTTAAAAAATGCAAATTGGCGGGCATCAAATCATATCCTATTATTTTGATATGCTTTATATGGCGTTGCTCCAAATGCCTTGCAATTTCATGCGCCTTAGATGTTGTTACAAAAATACTGGCAATATCGGGCGTGCTATCAATAACGTCATCCAACTGCGTTATAAACAACGCCGGGTTCGACCGGTTTAACTCAATCCTTAAAATTTTATACTGGTGCTCCAGGTTATTTTGGGCAAAGTAATTACGGAAGCCCTGTTCTTTTTTCAAAAGGTGGGCGGCGTTGCTTATCTCTTCGTCAATATGGGCAATCAGGATTGAACAGGGATCGGGCTGGCCGTATTGAATGAGTTTACCAGCCAAAAAACCGCTTTGGTATGAGTCCTGGCCAATATAACTTATGGGCTCGCACTCGGCAATTTGGGTATTAAACAATACAAATGGTATTTCGGCCGCTTTCCATTTCTCAAAAAACGGCAGGGTTTCCCGGTAAAATATCGGAGACAGAATGATACCATCCGGATTATCTTTGGTTAGCTGATTGGCTTGGGTAATAAATGACTCTACATCGTACGGATTAAAAATATATTGCTGAACAACGATGCCATATTGTTTCAGGTCTTTCTCGGCCTTTTCAATTCCGGCCTTTGGGGCGTACCAATAGGAATCGGTTTTATGATCGGGTATTAAGGCAGCAATCTGGTATATTTTATTGGAACCCAAGGCCCTTGCCATCAAATTGGGCTCATAATCCATCTCTTCGATGATCTTTAATACCTTTTCCTCCACTTTTTTTGATACCCGCCCCCGCTTGTGTAATACGCGGTCAACTGTACCTGTAGAAACTTTCGCTTTTTCGGCAATATCTTTAATGCGTACAATTTTATTCTTCATATTGGCCTTTTGTATAAAAAAGATAGCAAAGGTAATTTAATATAGTTTTATCACATTATCCTGTTATAATTTTGCCGGGGAGATGTGTTGGACGTTTTATACCTCAGCATGACGGTCTTTTATTTTTGTATGTCATTCCACCTTCGTTGTTTCGCGAAATTTTACCACTATCTATGACATATCCCATTTCCCTGTCATCCTGAGGTACGAAGGATCTGTCAGCTGTGCATGACCGATAGAAAAGTTGGCGAATAGATGCTTCGTTCCTCAGCATAACAGTCTTTTATTTTTGTATGTCATTCCCCCCCTCAGAACTTTGCAAATTTTTACAGCTCAGCATAACAGCCTTTTTTATTTAAGGTAAGAAACCAAAGCAACTGCCAGTTTTTGATACCCCACCTCGTTAGGATGCAGGCCATCGCCAAAAAGGGACTCATCAATATTCCCGGCATTATTAAGAAATATCTTTCCCGGGTTAATAAAACGCACACCGGTTTGCGCGGCCAACTTAACAACAGCTTTATTAAGCGCCCCTACCCTTTTTTCCAGCGCCCTTCGTGGCAACAGGCCTGATAAAAGAATTTGGGTTTGGGGCTGACGTACTTTTACAGCCTGTACCAATAATCTTAATCCTTCAATTATCTCCTGGTCGTTGTTAATTGAAAGGTTATTGGTGCCTATCATAATCATCACCTTATTGGCTTTAAAACCATCTAATTCCCCGTGATATACTCTCCATAACACATTTTCTACCTGGTCCCAGCCAAAGCCAAAGTTTATTACACCTAATGGCTGCAGGTATTTGTCCCATGATGCGGCCCCCCTTGCCAAAGGCGCCTTTGGCGTTCCGCCCCAGTAATTCAGGATGGAATTACCGAGGAATACAATTTTCGGCGCATCGGTTTTAACAAGCGTTAATATCTCATTATGCCTGTTTCGCCAATCGTAATAGCCATCCCGGCTCTGCACAACCGGCGCGGTTGTTGAATATGGGCCCACCGGCTCATTAATAATTGCCCGGATGGTTTTTTCATAAGCATCGGCATATTTTTGCATCCCGGCATCATTAGGGTGCACACCATCAACCGTTGAATTAATATCAAAAGCAATTTCCTTATTGGTTAACAAATAAATGTTTTTTGCTCCGGCGGCAACCAGCCTGGAGTAAGTTTGGTTGAGCACTTTATTTACCCGGTTATAATCGGTATTTCTGCCCGTATCCAACAGGCCATCTACATTACCCTCGCTATGCTCCACAAGCAGTATAGGCGTTAGCGGATGCTTCTCTTGCAAGCCTTGTATCGATGCCGATAAACGTGTTTCAATCTCCCGATCTGGAAAGCTGATTAAATTGGGCATGCAATCAAGCACATAAATTTTTGCGTCCACCTCGGCCATCAGGTCGATCACTGATTTTTCGAGCCGGCCCGACCCGGAAAAACCGAGATTTATGAGCGGGCGGTCAAGGGCGCGCTGTAATAGGGCGGTCCATGCCAAACCTGGCCTTGATGCACAGGCTCCCTGGGCAATGGATGTACCATATACCAGCACCGGCTTTTCTTTAGATAAAGGCATAAAATTAAATGTATTGCCGACCGGCACACCTACCTGAAGCCAGGATACTGAATTGTATAGCGGCAAAAAAAGCCTGTACTCATAGCTTCTGCCCGGAAAGGTTTTGCTTACCTGTATGTTTGAAAAGCGATAAGTGATGGTGTCTTTAAAAGTAAAACTACCGGGGGCCAGGCACCATTTCCCATTAGGGTCCAGCGCATACAGGTCAACGCCGCTTACCCCGGTGGCCGGCATGTGCGACATGGCCAAATCACCCTTTACTTTATAACGGATAACCAGGTTTGGCGCATCTGTTTTAAACTTGATATACAAACCCGCACTACTGTGCGATATGTTCCACACATTGGGGTTAAGGCTTTTTTCGGCACGTGCCGGGAACCTGTCGTAGGCATTTGCAGTTTCTGCCGGCCATGCCTGGCCCTCAATAACCGGGAAGCCGGCGGTAGCAGGGTCGAGCCATTTATAGCTTGCCGTGGTTTGGCAAAAGGATGCTGTATTGAAAAAGCAAAAGATCAATAAGGTTACTATACGGTTCATTTCAGGTTGTTTAAAGGTACTCGTGGGTATAAAACAAGTCGTATTCAGGGGCTATCCGGCGGCTGTATTTACAGGCAGACTCGAGTGTATGCGCACACACATCCAAACTTTCCATAACGCCTGCAACTATGTCAATTTGCATAAACACAAAGTTAAAAACTGACTTATTGCAGCGCAGGTGTGGCGTTTAATACCAATACTTCAAATGGTTGAAGCGTAACGGTAAACATCCCTCCTTTAAATAAAGGATTTATTGCCTGGTTGCTGTTTAGCCTGGCGTTATAAAAAAGATAACTGTATTTACTATTTAAAGGCAATTCAAAAACTTTACCCGTGTTAACCTCAAATGTTTTTGCTTTATCTGAAGGGTTTCTTAAAGTAAGAATAGCTTTTTTGGGCGACCAGGCCGCAAATCCGTAAACATCGCCCCTGGCCGGGTCGCCGCCTACCCAATGTGTATCGGGCATGATGCCGGCATTTTCCCGCGACCATTTTATCGCTTTGGCAAGGCAATCCCAGTTAGCAGTATTTAATTTATGCGGATTAATATACAACTCCTGTAAACTTGTTCCCGACCCAAAAAACGACCAGATCTCGTCGGCAATATCTTTATCGTTCATATCAAATTTGGCAGGTGGGCCATTATCGGCAATACAAACGCCATGATACATTAAAGCGCTTATAGGATATAGCGGCGCACGCTGTACAATATTTTTATATACTTCGCCATCGCGATAATTAAGCCATTGCTGCCTGGTATCCCCCTGCCCCTGTGTATTGGTATCCCAGCCGTTTCGCCAAATTACATCGCCATATTTAAGCCAAAAGGGCGACGGCCATGTACCTATGGTCATGCTGAAATAAAGATCTGACTTTACTTTACGGAGCGATGATACCAGGTTTAGGAGCGATTCCATATCCGTTTGATATTCAGGCGTAGCGCCTGTTGATTGGTCTCCCGCCCCTACACCATCGAATTTAAACATCGAGACACCATATTTGGTAACAAAATTAGCGGCCGCATCTTTAAACCTGCCGGAATAAACGGCGCCCGAAAGTGAGAACCCATGCGAATTGGTTTCAAACGGAGGGTTTTGTTTCCTGCCATATTCCAACCTTTGCTCTTTTGCCTGCTCGTATCCGCCCCATGGCGACATCCAAACTCCCAGCGATGCATTGTATTTATTGGCCATCGTTTTCATATTATCAAAACCTGCCGGAAAATTCGTTTTACTGATTTGCCATAACGTTTGATTATCGTCCCAGCCATCATCAAATAAAAACGCGTTTAGGTTAAGGTGGCGCTTTACTGTAAGGCTATCGCCAAAGGTTTTAATACGATCAAGGCAACCTGCTTCGGTCAGTTTACGATCGGCCCATGAAATATCATACCAGGAGTTATAATGAAGCATCTGCCTGTATGGAACAACCCGCTCCCGTTCCAGATAATACAAAAATCCCCGGCGAAGCTGGCCTTGCGGTGCAACGCCCCAAACGGTAGAACCTGTTAAATCCAGGGCTGGCTCCTGGCGTTCAATATAGCTGCTAAACCAGCTGTTATCGGCCTTGTATTTACTTATAGGGCTTTCAGATGCAAAAAAGTAATTACCACATACTATCGGCGAGCCATCAACAACACCCGATGGCTTAATACCCGCTTCCGCCGGAAATTTTATTAGTTTCAATTTAGCTACCCTTAATGAATCTTTGAGGCTGTGAAAATTAAAGGCTTGCCTGATATAATTGGAGTTATCTTTTAAAATAGCTTCCCACATTACGCGGATACCATATTTTACGTTCAAAAGTTCGGCAAAAACCGCTGCCCCGTTTTCCTTTTCTGAAAGTTTAACCGCTTTGGGATTGCCTTTCGTCAGCATGATTTTTGGAGGGGCGCTCAATTGAAAATCGGCAGAATTAATTACTGTACCATCCTTAAGTTCCAGCTCAAACATGGGCGAGCCCTTTAAGGTAATCTGCTTATTATTTTGCGCGACAAATTCGTTTATCGCAACGGACTTTTTATCGGCTATCCATTTTACAGATAAGCAGTTGTTTTTTAAAGTTAATATCCCCTTATTGGAAGATACCAGCGCTTTGCCCGGCTTTATACCCGAAAGAAAAATATCCTGGCCCCTGGCAGCGCCTGCTGAGCCGATACAAATTAAAAGCAATAGTTTTTTTAGCATATTTGATAATTTACAGGGAAAAACACAAAAAATATTTTGCGTGTGCGCACACAAATATAGATTTTAATTATTCTATTAAAAACAGGCTGCAGAATATTGCCCCCTTTGAATCACGAAAAAAACGGGAGATTATCTATTAATGGTCAAAACAATCGTTTGCGCTATTTTTGGGGTATGGATGGTGTGTAAATAAATTATTCCCCCCCCTCTGTTAATACATGGCGAATTGTTGTTAAAAAAGATGGAATCTCGAACCATCTGCCAACAACAGGTTTAAGTTTGCCGAATATGGGTGATCTGCGGGTTATTTTGCAAAATTATTTCGCCCCTATTGCAAAAACCAATTACAATAAATAAATTTATAGTGCCTGCAATAAGGCAGGCATGCACAAAACCTGATAACTTATCACAATGGAAGAAACAGCAACCATAACTCAGAATACGTTTGACCAAATGTATCAATATGCGTGCAACCTGTTTATGGCAGGCCAAAACGTATTTGAAGTAAAAGCCGCATTGCTTGAACGCGGCTTAGATACCGAAAATGCCGAATACATTGTTAATATGCTTCAACAACAGATTGTAGACGCAAAAAAAGATAAAGCAAAAAAAGATATGCTTTACGGCGCCTTATGGTGCGGCGGTGGCCTGATACTGACACTCGCCCATATTGGCTTTATATTTTGGGGCGCGATAGTTTTTGGCGCGATACAATTTTTCAGAGGAGTGGCCAATTTAAACTAAACACTGCCGTTTAGTTTACCGACATAATCCCCACTTTTACCGACAACTTACACCACTTTGCAAACTTTGAGTTTCGGCGGCGGCTGTGTTACTTACCTTTGTTCGACGATTAAATCAAAGGATATGAACATTTTATCAGGAACCATGAGCCAAAACGCCAACGATAGCTTTGATACTTCAACCATTTTTGGCGAGATAAAAAGAACCATAATTTCGAAAGATTTTAAAGGAGGAAGTGTCAAGAATGTATTTGGCAGCACCGAACTGGATTTTACCCAGGCCGACATTTCAGGCACTGCCTTCGTAGATATATCGCAGGCATTTGGCCAGGTAACCATCGTAATCCCCTCCAACTGGCAAATTGAAGCCGATATAACCCATTTTGCCTCTCAGTTGGAAGACAACCGGAGCTACCTAACCAGGAAACAAAAGTCTGATAAAGTTTTGGTGCTCAAAGGCCTCTCGTTTTTCGCCGCTGTTGAAATTGTGAACGATATGGAGGATTGATGATCAATATTGAGGTTAAATACACAGGATAATACAAAGGCGCGGAACGTTGACTTTCATTTGCCCGGCTAATGTTTCCACTCAACCAGTTTCTCATTCGGCGTGTATTCAAAAATTCTCCTTTTTAGGGTATCCACATAAATCCAGCCAACTCAAGGTGAGTAGGAATAATTGTAACAATTATTCTACCTACAGGCAGTTTCTGCCAATGCCTCCCTCCTTTTACCTAAATTAGGTTCATGAAACACATTAACCTGAATTTCGGCCTTCATATTTGGCATAAGGCAAGGCCATTTGCAGTGGTCGCTTTACTTTATAGTGGTGCTGCCAGCGCGCAATCTGCCAATCCTGTTATCAACAACATCGTGACCGAAGAAACCGGCAACTCGCAATTGGAAAACCTGGCCCACCAGCTTTTTGACGGCATAGGCCCGCGCCTGGTTGGTACGCCGCAAATGAAACAGGCCAATGATTGGGCCGTAGCCAAATACAAAAGCTGGGACATACAGGCCCATAACGAAAAATGGGGCGAGTGGCGCGGCTGGGAGCGCGGTGTTTCGCATATAGATATGGTATCTCCGCGGGTAAAATCATTAGAAGGCACCCAACTGGCCTGGAGCCCCGGCATGGGCAAAAAAACGGTAACTGCCGAACTCATCATCCTGCCCGACCTGGCCGATTCAGTCGCTTTTCAGCAGTGGCTGCCCAACGTAAAGGGTAAATTTGTGCTGATATCCATGTGCCAGCCAACCGGCCGACCCGATTATAACTGGACGGAATTTGCCACCAAAGATTCATTCGACAGGATGAAAGCCGCCCGTACCGCCCAAACCGACGCCTGGAGAAAGCGCATCAGCAAAACCGGTTTTACCAACAAAACACTGCCGGTTGCACTTGAAAATGCCGGCGCGGCAGGTATTATCACCAATAATTGGTCGGCAGGTTTTGGGGTTGATAAAATTTTTGGCGCGTATACCAAAATAGTCCCCACGGTTGATATCGCGTTAGAAGATTACGGAATGCTTTACCGCCTTACCGAATCGGGCACCAGCCCTAAAATCAGCATCCACTGCGAATCAAAAGAACTGGGCGTAGTACCTACATTTAACACCATTGCCGAAATTAAGGGTACAGAAAAACCTGACGAATATGTAATGCTAAGCGCGCATTTTGATTCATGGGACGGCGGCACAGGCGCTACCGACAACGGTACTGGTACGCTTACGATGATGGAGGCTATGCGCCTGCTCAAAAAATATTACCCCCATCCAAAACGCACCATTTTAGTGGGCCATTGGGGCAGCGAGGAAGAAGGGTTGAATGGTTCGCGCGCATTTGTAGAAGACCATCCCGAAATAGTTAAAAACCTGCAGGCCTTGTTTAACCAGGATAACGGCACAGGTCGTGTGGTTAATATCGGCGGCCAAGGTTTTGTTGAATCAAAAGATTATTTAACCAGGTGGCTTGCGGCCGTACCAGATACGATAAAAAACAGGATAAAAACCAACTTCCCCGGGCAGCCCGGCGGTGGCGGTTCTGATTTTGCTTCGTTTGTAGCAGTAGGCGCTCCAGGTTTTTCGTTAAGCTCGCTCAACTGGTCGTACGGGTCATATACCTGGCATACCAACCGGGACACCTACGACAAGGTAGTATTTGATGACCTGAAGAATAACGCCATGCTGGCCGCTATAATGGCTTACATGGCCAGCGAAGACCCGGTAAAAACAACCAATACCAAAACCGAAGGCATCAAATGGCCGGCACAAACCAAAGCCACGCGAAGGGGCGGATTGGATAAGTAATTGGTTAAAACAAGCACCATATACCGGGCAACGGCAAGGGTTTTAACATTGTACATTTATCAACACATTATATTAAAAGCTTCCGGTTTGGGCCGGGAGCTTTTTTGCTTTATCGCATTGTGTAACAATGTGTTTTTCATTAAAACTTTTTGCGTTTTTATAGCTTGTTGATTAAATAAACCAACACATAGAATTATGAAACATGCATTTATTTTTGGCACCACCATCTTTTTAAGCGAACAACGTACGCTTACCGTAAATGATGGTAACAACAGCACAGAGTTTTTGCGGATACTAACTTATTACAATGAGCAAAAAGGCAATATAAATCAGCCGCTCCGCATTGATGCACACATTGCCACTACCGATGGCAAGGCATTAAATATTACCGATAATGCCGTTGCCGACAGAGCCGACATCCGCGTGGATTTAAGCAATTACCGCATTAAAGTTTACCAAACGGGCCACGAGGAGCCGGTGCTTGATGTTTACCAAATGGATAAGCACGAATTTCATGGGCTGTCAAGCCACATTCTGAATGAGATTAATGCCCAGCATCCCGACCGTGTAGTTACCATAAAAGGTAATTTTAACGTAGGCGAAGTGCATTTCTTTATTGAAAACGAAAAAATGTTTGTTGATAATAATGGCTACGCAAACGGCGTGGTAAACGCGCACCACGGCATTATCTTATCACCGGTTGATCATGATTTTGATTGATTTGCAAGTACCATAAAGCAGCCTTTGTATTGTTGCAAAGGCTGCTTTTGAACAAATATTTATTGGTAAAGCAGTTTTATATCAGACCAGGTCACTGCTGCTCACCGCCACTGCACTTATCGGCACAGTCGGCTACATGCTCAATGTACAATACAGTGCTAAACTCAACTTAAAGTCTTTAAAACCTTAAAAGTTCTTTTTTTGAATTTTTACTTTTGAATTTTGAATTTAATACCCCCACGCCAGGGGCGCATCGGTAGGTTTAATGCCCCAATTTTGGTTGGGTTTCGGCCCCATTACAAATTCCAGTTTACCGCCGCCGGTGATATCACTTTGGGTGATATAAGTTTTGGTGTAGCTTTTACCGTTTAATTTTACCGATTGGATGTAGGCATTTTGCCTGCCCGCGTTTTTTACATTAACTGCGAATACCATACCATCACCCATGTTGATCTCTGCGTTTTTTAATATTGGCGAACCGATCGCATAAACCCCGTTGGCCGGGTTAACCGGGTAAAAACCCATGGCGCTAAATATATACCATGACGACATTTGCCCACAATCTTCGTTACCCGAATAGCCTGATGAGGAGTTATTATACAATTCATTCAGCACTTTGGCTACATACATTTGTGTTTTCCAGGGCTGGCCGGCATAGTCATACAGGTAAGCAACGTGGTGGCTTGGCTCGTTGCCATGCGCATACTGGCCAATGAAACCGGACGCATTGCCGTTTACCTCGCCGGGTTTATCTTTTGTAGAAAAGAACAGGTCGAGCTTTTGGTTGAAAGCGGCATTCCCTCCTACTAAATCAATTAAGCCGGATACGTTTTGCGGCACGTACCAAAAGTACTGCCATGCATTACCCTCGGTATACGGGCTGCCGCCATTGCCGCCATAGGCCAGCGCATCAAATGGTTCCTGCCAGTTGCCATCTTTCTTTTTGGCCTGAAAAAAGCCTGTTTTGGTATTGTACAAGTTCCGGTAGTATTCAGATCGTTTCATGAAGCGGTCATAATCTTCGGTTTTGTCCAGCTTTTTGGCTAATTGTGCCACGCACCAGTCATCATAAGCCATCTCCAGCGTTACCGAAACCGACTGCGATTCGATATCTTCAGGAATATACTGGTATTTTTCCCAGGTAGTAAAAGGCGAGCCGGGATGATCTGTTATGGATGAACCTTTAACCGCTTCGTAAGCCTTCTCCTGGTTAAAACCTTTAATATCTTTCAAAGCCGCATCGACAATAACCGGGATGGCGTGATTGCCTATCATACAATAATTTTCATCGCCCCATAATTGCCATATAGGCAAGTAGCCATAAGTATCATACTGGCGCATCATGCTGTTGATAAAGCCGGCAGTTTTTTCCGGTTGAATGAGCGTATACAAAGGGTGCGCCGCCCTGTAAGTATCCCACAACGAGAAGGTTGAATAATGCGTTTTATCCGGCGCATTGGCAATGGTTAAATCTGTAGCCTGGTAATCGCCATTTACATCGGCCATATTATTGGGCTGGGTAAAAGCGTGATACATGCCCGTATAAAAAATCTGCTTTTGCTCCAGCGTGCCTTCTACTTTAATTTTGCCCAGTTCATGTTCCCATTGCAGGCTGCTTTGCGTGCTGGTATTATCAAAATCCCAGCCCGGCAACTCGGCTTTTATATTCATACGGGCATTCTCGGTACTTACGGGCGACAGGCCTACTTTTACCAAAACTTGCTCTTTATCCTTAGTGCTAAAGTTTAAAGCAGCCTTCAGGTTTGTGCCGTTGATGATTGACAGATCCGGATAGCGGTGGCTACCGCTGGCCAGTACACTACTGGTAAATGGTTTTGAAAATTCGGCATGGAAATAAATTTTCCGCAATTTGGCCCAGCCGCTTAAAATACGGTAACCTTCAATGGTGTGGTCGTCTATTACGCGTATTTGCGCACTCACAATTTTACATGACCAGTAGCCCCGCTTTTTGTCAAGCGAGTGGTCCATATCAATAATCACATGCGATTCATCACTTTTAGGAAAAGTATAGCGGTGCAAGCCAACGTGCGATGTTGAGGTAAGTTCGGCGTTGATGTTATAGTCCTTCAGCATTACCTGGTAGTAACCGGGCCGGGCTGTTTCTTCTTTATGCGAGAAGGCAGAGCTATAGCCGCTTCCGGGCTTCCCAGCGCTGCCTGGCACCAGGTTAATTGCGCCAGTGGTTGGCATCATCAGCACATCAAACAAATCGGCAACGCCGGTACCGCTCAGGTGCGTGTGGCTAAAGCCGATGATGGTTTTATCATTATAATCATAACCGGATGCCGGATCGTCCGGTGCTTCGCGGGTATCTGGGCTTAGCTGCACAAAGCCAAACGGAACTGTTGAACCGGGAAAATTACTGCCCGATAAACTGTTTTTGTCAACAGCGCCGGTACCTATAAAAGGGTTAACATACTGTACCAAATTGCCCGGGGACGATTTTTTTTGGGCAAACACAATGGGACACAAACAAACGAAGCCAATACTTAAAAGTTTTTTCATTAATCAATAGGGTTGATACGGCTAATATACCGCACAAAACTAAATTTAAATGTATCTACATATTTTTTTTTATAAGTATATTGGCCAACAACAGGCACAAATATTTGGATGCGCCTAAATTGCGTACTCAGTTTAGTGTTAACCATGTTAAAATACAAAATATTGATTATCAAATATTTATAAATATTTTATTTGAAATATGTTAAGTTATGTTAACCCAATTTGATGCGCTTGCCATGGGTCTTCCCTATCACTTAACCAATTGCTACACCATAATAACACGGTTCATCTGGGTTTAAGGCCCTCATCAGGCCCAGTCAAGCAAGCCATTTTTATGAAATATGGGCATCCAAAGAAACACATCTGCCAATAATTCGGACGGGGGTATTTTATTAAATGATGCTGTCGCGGTTATGGCATCGTATAGGTTATCCCCTGCCTGGCATAACGAAAGCAAGGTATATTGCACTTCGGTAACATCGGTCATCGTGACCCTGAAATTCTTGCGGCTTACTGCGATGAATGTTTTTTGGGGCGACGGCAGTTCATAATCCTCATCCCGGTAAACCGCGGTAAAAAACGGGATCATGGGAAAATCCAGTTCCAGCAATCGCAGGCAATCGGGGGTAATTATTTTAGCCGTGTTAAAAAGGACATCCTGGATACTGATCTCCTGGTCACGTTCGGCAGTGCCCTCAGTTCCCGGCGCACGTACGGCTTCCTGCCGGGCACGTTCCAGTTTGGCAAAGGCTACAGGCAGGTTCATAAAATCATTTATAGCCGATTCTTCGCCCGAAATAACGGGAGGCTTTGTTTTAGCCAAAAATCCTGGAAATGCGGCACCCAGGTCATACAAAGTAAACGAGGCGGATGGATGATATAACAGGTAAGCTTTAGCAAAGCTATCAAACACTTCATCGCCCATAAATTTCCGGCTAACGGCATAATCGGCATACATGCATTCCAGCAAACGCAGTAAATATCCCGAGCTATAAACATTCAGGCGGGTATAAACCGATGCTGTACCCTCATCGGCAACAACTACATCGGCTTCATCAAGCCCATGCAGACGCCATGCCTGCCCCAGTTTTTGAGGCAAGTGGCCCGGCGTCATCACTACGGTTTTGAGCCAGTTTTGCAATAATGCTAATTTTTGATCTTTAGCCATTTGCTGCCAGCAATTGAAATTCAACCGGGTTTGATACAGGCTGATGTTCAGATTTATTAACACCCTGAACGGGGATATTTCCTTTTAAAGCTTCACGGGCCTTGTAAAGTTCAATAAGCAAATCAGGATAATCGGGTATTTTTGCATCCCATTCCAGCAGTGTGCTTACACCACCCGTTGATTGCTGGGCCTGGGCATACAATTTCCAAACTTCAGATGGTACAGGTTGGTCATGGGTATCTATCAGCAAATCGCCGCAATCGGTAGGCCCGGCAATGTGCATTTGCACAATATGTTCATGTGGCAGGTTGTTGATATAATTTGGTGCATCAAAACCATGATTTGTTGCCGATACAAATACGTTGTTTACATCAAGCAACAACCCACACCCTGTTGTAGCAGCCAATGACGATAAAAAACCCCATTCAGAAATTGTCGACGCTTTAAACTGCAGATAAGTTGACGGGTTTTCCAATATCAGTGGCCGTTTTAAATAATCCTGTATACGCATTACGCGTTCGCAAACGTGGGTAAGGCTTTCCTGGGTCATGGGCATTGGCAGTAAATCGTGGGTATTGGTATAGGCAACACCCGTCCAGCATAAATGATCTGATATCCACTCCGGCTCGATAGCTTCAGCTAATGCTTTTAACTTTTCCAGGTATTTATAGTTGATAAGATCGGTACTGCCAACAGATAATGATACCCCATGCATTACCACAGGTACCTGTTTGCGCACATGCATCAGCACGTGGCGGGCAAAGCCAAAATCATCCATAAAGTTTTCGCTGATGATCTCGAACCAGTCTACCTGCGCCGGGTTGTGCAGCAGGTAATTAAAATGCTTGTTTCGTAAACCCACGCCAAGGCCCAAATTTGGCAGGCCCAGGCGTGGTAAATTATTATTATTCATAAAAATAATTTTCTTTAGGTTGACGGCGGGAAGGCCAAACGCAAATCACTTGGTTTTGGCTTTTCGGGTACGGGCAATCCCCTTTTCTCCAACACCGCTTTGTAAGCTTTCCAGGCCACATCATAAACCAGCTCGCCCTTTTCGTAATCAAGAATGCCGAATGATTTTGGTTTAAAACCGGGCTTGTCTCCAAAATCATACAGTTGCATCCGGTACTCCTCCCCATCTTTTACAGCAGGGTACATTTGTGATGCCGAAATAGGTACAGCACAGCCCCCCAAAGCTTTACAGGCATTATCTGCCGGCGGACTAAAAGGCAAAGCATTTGCTGCCGGCCATCCGGGTTGTGTTTTATAAAACGCTGTAGCCTTGCCACCGCACAGCCCACCGCCAGTGGTTTTTTGAACAAAGCCGCAACCACCTTCGGTTTTACAATCGTTCGATCCTTTGCAGGTATGGTAAATGGCTGTTGTTGCACAGGTTTCCGGGTTATCTTTCAACACATCATCCAGGCTCATTCCCTGGCAGGCATGGTAAAGGCGTTGGGTACGGTCTATAGGCTTATCGTCTGGCGATGTTACCCCAAGGCTAATATCAGGCGCTTTGCCAAAAATAGCCCAGCAGATAGACATCCTATCGCCCGAGCCTCCCATTGACGGGTACGGGAATTGCGTTTTGGGGTTTTTAAAATAATCGTTAAGTACTTTGGTTACACCTGCTATAGCGCCTGTAGAGGCACGGCTAAACAGCTCAAAGTTTTTAGCATTGGCAGTATCATTAAGCTTTAACCTGTTTAAAGCACCGGCAATATCGCCCGAGGGCGGTAGCTGCGGATTATGTGTAGGATCATAAGCTGCGGTTTGTAATGATTCGGCCGACCATGAATTACCTTTTGCATGCCATTGGTCCCAGGTTTCAATCTGTCCCTCCATCAGCAAATTCATAACAAAAGCAAAAGTTTCAAAATGATCCATTTTGCCAAATGTATCGCGGGCATCCGCTTTGGCCGATGGCGCATCGGCTCCGGTAGCTGTAAATGAAGGATATTTATTTTTCAAAACCGGGCAGCTTGGCCTAAACTGGTCTTGTACGACGTTCGGGTTAACATACTCATGGACACCCTTACTTTTATTCATCCTGTCCAGGATTTGTTTAATTACGCCCCCACCTTCGCCCTGGTCGGTAATGCCATTTATCATGTTCATGGCATCCAGCAAGGCAGCTTCCGATTCGGTATTCTGGATACTGGTGGCAATGCCCGGGTATTCATCATCACCCGGATCCTTCGGATCTGGTGCTAATTTAGGGTTAAGCCTTTCGGGATTAAAAATTTCCTTTTGTAGGGCTACATCACTACCCGCTTTTCCCTTTTCAAAAACAATATCCCAAAGCGTTACGCCATCGGTATAAGTTATAGACAGGTAATTCCACAATTGCAGGTACATGTTTCCTATCGATCCAAACAAAGGCAAATCGGTACCGGGCTTCCAGTTATCGAAAGGAGCTTTCTCACTGTATTTAGCAATTTTATCAGGGTCGAGCACCTTTTCGGCATCAGTTTCGGTTTGCTCAATAGCCAAAAACAAGCGTACCTGTTCTTTATTCATTGCCCCTGTTTTAACTTTTACCTTGTCGAATGGTGCAATGCAATCTTTAAAGTCGAGGATGTGCGGCAGCACTGTTTTATCATCGCCATAACATTTCCAGGCATAAGTTTGCTCGTCCTGTAAGGGCTCGCAGGTAAACTTTGGTTCATAACCAATTACTTTTGCCAGGTTTGATACAATTTGGAGGTGCAGCATTTCGGCCACAAAAACACTAAAAACAGCATTAAATGCTTTTTCGTTTGCCGTTGCAGGTTTGGCCGTTGCTGCCATCCCCGGCCAGGTGCGACCCAGGTAAAAGTTATTGCCTTTGCTGTTTATCTCATGCATACCTTGCAGGGAGTACAACGAGGTCATGTACAAAGGGATGGTAAACAACTCAACGTTGACCGCTGCCTGTACAATAGCGTGCAGGGCCTGTTCGTCAACCTCCTTAAAGGAAACCGGGCGTTTTTTTAGCCGGTCGTCATGCGTAAACAGTAAGGTACTTTTCATGGTTAGGGTTTTATTCTGGTTTATAATAGTTTATTGCCGGTTACATTTCCAAACCGGTAACTTATGCTTACTTCATGGGTGGTGATATTAACGCCCCCCAGGTTATTTGATGATGTGCCAAACTGGTAGCTATACCCTACCCTGAATGCTTTACCGATCACCGATAACATTGCCGCTGCTTTTTTATCAGTGCGGTAATTTAAGCCTATGCCCAATTGCTCCTTAAGATACAATGTGCCCGAAATATTTGCCAAAACCGGCGATCCGTTTACATAGCTAACCAACGTGGCTGGTTTAACCTTTACATCGTCGCTTACATCGGCCAGGCAGGCCCCTGTAAAGTAATAATGTGTGCGCAGGTAATTGGCCTGCTGTTGTGATGCCGTGCCCAGGCTACGGATGGTAAATTCGGGAACTGATAAACCCAGGTAATAATTGGCGCTATACAACATCACCCCGAAACCGATGTTAGGTTTCGTTTCGCGCACATCATTCATAAACTGCGGGTCGGTAGCATCCAGTTGCGAATAATTGCCTACATAATTACGTACGCCTAAATTTAAAGCCACAGCCAGGTAATCGGTTTGGGTAAGCTGCACGCCTTTAGCAAAAAAAACGTTAGCCTCGATTTGTTTCTCTACAGCAGCCTGGTCATTCAGTACATACAAACCGGTTGCGCCGTTGATAGATTCGATAGGAAAATTGGCATTCAGCATTAGGCTGCTTGGCGCACCATCTATACCTATAAACTGCTTGCGCCCCAGCACGCTTACAGACCCGGCCTTATCAAGTATAGAATATGCCGGGTTAACTGCAGTAAGGTTATCTGCATATTGGCTGTAGTTATAAATCTGTTGTTGCGCAAAAACCTTACTGCAAGTTGTAAATGCAAGTATCAGGCTTAGCTTTATCGTATTTTTTTTGATAAACATTTTTTTGTAATCCTGGTTAGCCTGTGTGTTTTGTGTTATGGTATTACTCTTTCATCTAAGGCAGATTTGCTGAATTTACTCTGCAAACCCGCCTATGAAAAACTAAGTAATGATAGCGTGAATTATTAGCCTGTATACAGGGATTATTAGCCTAAATTGTAGCCATTCACCAGCTATTTTTACCCTTCTTTGGCAGATAAATTACAGTAAACCATGGTTACCTGTCTGCTAACGGTAACCATGGCCAGTAATATTCCTTACCAGGCTTCTATTCTATTCCTGTTAATATTTCAGGATGATATAACCTGTCTTACGTTTGGTTTCATTACCATCCTTATACTCTAACGAGTAGTAGTATGTGCCCGGCTTTTGCATAGCCGAGTTCTTGTTGGAGTGGCCATCAAACACATTGCCATTACTGCCATAGCCTTGTACATCGTATATCAGTACACCGCCGGCGTTCATGATGCTCAGGTGGTTATCGGCATAGTTTTCAATACCATCAATGATGAACACGTCGTTAATACCATCGCCGTTTGGCGACAGTGCCTGGTGAACGGTGATGCCTTTTGCATTGATATCGTTTGATTTGTTAGCAACCCCGGTAACAACAGGCAGGATAGCATTAAAGCTGGGCGCAGCACGGGATACAACAGCGGAGTAAGTACGCATAGCTATACCATCTTGCGCGGTTACAACCATTTGGATGCTAGTACTCGTTCCGGCTGGGTTTAATACGATGTTTTGTGAGGCCGTTCCACTGGCAACTGTTTGGCCTTGTACTTTTATTGTTGCACCTGCATCACCTGCTTTCGGGATCAGTGTAACACTGTTTGTTCCAGATGCTACCGAGGTGGTATAATTATACTGTAAAGTCGTCCCGGGCAACTGGGTGAACGAGGACGCCGGGCTCATGGTAAAGCTCATGTTTACATTGCTTGAACCATTTTTACTTATGACCACTACAAAATCGCGCATCGTTATGCCGTCCTGAGCGGTGATATGTATATGAACCGTGGTTGTTCCCGTGGCATTTAGCGTGATCGCTTGTGATGCCGAGCCACTGCTTACCGCCTGTCCTTCTACCGTTATCGATGCTCCGGGGTCACCCGCTGTTGGGCTTACCGTTACACTGCTGGTTCCCGGTGCTACCGAGGTGGTATAATTATACTGTAACGCCGTCCCGGGCAACTGGGTGAACGAGGACGCCGGGCTCATGGTAAAGCTCATGTTTACATTGCTTGAACCATTTTTACTTATGACCACTACAAAATCGCGCATCGTGGTGCCATCCTGCGCGGTGATATGGATATGAACCGTGGTTGTTCCCGTGGCATTTAGCGTGATCGCTTGTGATGCCGAGCCACTGCTTACCGCCTGTCCTTCTACCGTTATCGATGCTCCGGGGTCACCCGCTGTTGGGCTTACCGTTACACTGCTGGTTCCAGGTGCTACCGAGGTAGTATAATTATACTGTGAAGCCGTCCCGGGCAACGAGGTGAACGAGGACGCCGGGCTCATGACAAAGCTCATGTTTACATTGCTTGAACCATTTTTACTTATGACCACTACAAAATCGCGCATCGTGGTGCCATCCTGCGCGGTGATATGTATATGAACCGTGGTTGTTCCCGTGGCATTTAGCGTGATCGCTTGTGATGCCGAGCCACTGCTTACCGCCTGTCCTTCTACCGTTATCGATGCTCCGGGGTCACCCGCTGTTGGGCTTACCGTTACACTGCTGGTTCCCGGTGCTACCGAGGTGGTATAATTATACTGTGAAGCCGTCCCGGGCAACTGGGTGAACGAGGACGCCGGGCTCATGGTAAAGCTCATGTTTACATTGCTTGAACCATTTTTACTTATGACCACTACAAAATCGCGCATCGTGGTGCCATCCTGCGCGGTGATATGTATATGAACCGTGGTTGTTCCCGTGGCATTTAGCGTGATCGCTTGTGATGCCGAGCCACTGCTTACCGCCTGTCCTTCTACCGTTATCGATGCTCCGGGGTCACCCGCTGTTGGGCTTACCGTTACACTGCTGGTTCCCGGTGCTACCGAGGTGGTATAATTATACTGTGAAGCCGTCCCGGGCAACGAGGTGAACGAGGACGCCGGGCTCATGGTAAAGCTCATGTTTACATTGCTTGAACCATTTTTACTTATGACCACTACAAAATCGCGCATCGTTATGCCGTCCTGAGCGGTGATATGTATATGAACCGTGGTTGTTCCCGTGGCATTTAGCGTGATCGCTTGTGATGCCGAGCCACTGCTTACCGCCTGTCCTTCTACCGTTATCGATGCTCCGGGGTCACCCGCTGTTGGGCTTACCGTTACACTGCTGGTTCCCGGTGCTACCGAGGTGGTATAATTATACTGTAACGCCGTCCCGGGCAACTGGGTGAACGAGGACGCCGGGCTCATGACAAAGCTCATGTTTACATTACTCGAACCATTTTTACTTATGACCACCGCATAATCGCGCATCGTTATGCCGTCCTGAGCGGTGATATGGATATGAACCGTGGTTGTACCAGTGGCATTTAGTAGGATCGCCTGGGATGCAGAGCCGCTGCTTACTGCCTGCCCTTCTACTGTTATCGATGCTCCCGGGTCGCCTGCTGTCGGACTTACCGTCACGCTGTTGGTTCCAGGTGCTACCGAGGTGGTATAATTATACTGTGAAGCGGTTCCCGGTACGGACGTGAGCGATACTGCCGGGTTCATGACAAAGCTCATGTTTACATTGCTCGAACCATTTTTACTTATGACCACCGCATAATCGCGCATCGTTATGCCGTCCTGAGCGGTGATATGGATATGAACCGTGGTTGTTCCCGTGGCATTTAGTGGGATCGCCTGGGATGCAGAGCCGCTGCTTACTGCCTGCCCTTCTACTGTTATCAATGCTCCCGGGTCGCCTGCTGTCGGACTTACCGTCACGCTGTTGGTTCCAGGTGCTACCGAGGTAGTATAATTATACTGTGAAGCCGTCCCGGGCAACGAGGTGAACGAGGACGCCGGGCTCATCGTAAAGCTCATGTTTACATTACTCGAACCATTTTTGCTTATTACCACTACAAAATCGTGCATTGTTATGCCGTCCTGCGCGGTGATATGTATATGAACCGTGGTTGTACCCGTAGCATTTAGCGTGATCGCTTGTGATGCCGAGCCACTGCTTACCGTCTGTCCTTCTACCGTTATCGATGCTCCGGGGTCGCCTGCTGTCGGGCTTACCGTTACACTGTTGGTCCCCGGGGCTACCGAAGTGGTATAATTATATTGCAACGCCGTCCCGGGCAACGAGGTGAACGAGGACGCCGGGCTCATGGTAAAGCTCATGTTTTTATTGCTCGATAATGAACTTTTGTTTACTGTAACGACATAGGTGTTAACTGTTCCATCCTGTCCGGTTATAATTGTTGTAATAATATTATTGCCAGGTACCAGGCTTATAACGGCTTTGCCAGACACTAATGCGTTGCCATTTACCCTAACCGTGGCGTTAACATCACTCACAACTGGAGTTATTGTATAAATAGCCGTGATATTATTTACCATTGCGGTATAGGTATTGGTACCTGCAGAAAACGCCGGGGTCAACGGACTGCTGGTAGTCAGACTGGTGAGTGTGACGCCTGACGCCGTAGCCGCCCTTGTTACATTTAAAGCATATGTCTTAGTGCTAATGCCGTCCTGGGCAGTTGTTAAAATAGCTATGTTGTTTGCACCCACGGTTAGCGGAATATCGATGGTGCCGCTAACATCCAGGTTGTTGCCGTTTACAAGTACCGCCGCATTAATATCATTTGCAAATGGCGAAAGTGTTAAAGTACCTGTTGCGTTGCTTACTGTGGCTGTATAAGCTGTTGTACCGGCATCGAATAAAGGGCTTAATGTCCCGTCGCTTAAACCAAGGCCGGCCAAAGCTGCATCAGTTGATGCTGCCGCACGATTAACAGTAAGGCTATAGGTTTTGGTGGTAATACCATCTTCAGCGGTCACAACAACCGGTATTGGATTACTGCCTGCGTTTAAAGGCACACTCAAACCAGATCCGGATGCAGCAAATATACCGCCTATCGTAATTAACGCGTTGGCATTGGTTGCGGCCGGGGTTATGGTAATTGAACCCGTTGTGTAATTCACGGATGTTGTATAAGTATCTGTACCGCTGCTAAACACCGGGCTAAGGGTACCGCTACTGAGGCCTAAGCCGGTCAAAGTAGCATCTGTAGACGGCACTGCCCTGGTAATAGTCACCGTATATGTTTTGGTGGTACTGCCATCCTGTGAGGTTATTGTTGTTGTTACCACATTGGCGCCTGCATTTAGCGGGATCAGCACCGATGGCGTGGCTGGAGTAATAGTTGTTGTATTACCCCCATTTGTTACGGTAATGACAGATGTCGCCTCGGCAGTTACCGGCGTAAAGTTAACAGACGATACATTACCCGCAACCGAAGCTGTATAATTTACGGTGTTCCGGGAAAAAACAGGTGATATAGCTCCGCTGCTCAAAACAATGTTACCCAGGAAAGCCTGGCTTGCCGACGGACGAAGCACATTTAAAGCGTAGCTTGTAAAATTCACTCCATCCGGAGCTGTTACCCTCACAGTGATGCGTTGGTTGCCTACAAATAATGAACTGTTGGTGTATGAAGGCGTTGAAGCATTAATGGTTTGTCCACCGGCTGTTACGCTTGCATCGGCTGCCGAAGCCACCGGTGTAACCGTAATAGCATTATCACTGGCGGCTACAACTACCGTATAGCTTGTTACAGCCGGTGAAAACGCGGGCGCAAGGGCGCCTTTATCTACCGCTAATGAGCTGAGCGTAACATCTACAAACGGCAACCTTATGGCATGTACGGTATAATATTGTGTATTGGAGTTATCCGCTGCTGTAATACCTATGGTAAATAGATTATCACCTACGGCAAGGGGCAGGTTATCAGATGCGCCACCAGATATTGCATAGCCGTTTACTGTAATAACCGTACCGCCAGGGTCAGACGCGTTGGGACTTAGCCTTATAGCCGTTACATTATTAGGAATAGTAGCGGTAAGGCTATTGGTGGCCTGGTTAATGATAGCCGAATATCCCGCGTTACCTGAAAGGATAACATTAATTAAACCTGCATCTGATGAATATGCCCGGTTGATGGTAATATTATAGGTATTGTTACCACCGCCAAATGAGTATACATTTACAGGAACAATGTTCACACCACCCTGTAACGCTACAAACTTAGATGCACCTGTGCTTACGGGTACCCCGCCTACTCTTAGTTCGGCACGGCTATCCTGTGCTACGGGTGCAATTACGACGCCGGTTACATTAGGGTTGCTGATGATCATCGTATAGTCATTCGTCGCCGGGTCAAATACGGGGATTAACGGTGTTATTGTGCCGTTGATGTTCATCGTTAAGCTTTGCAGCAAGTTATTTGTCGAGAAGTTCCTGGTTACATTTATGGTGTAGGTTTTTTGACTTACCCCATCGCCGGCAGTAACAACGATCACCATAGGCTCAACAGCCGAAAAGTATTGGAGTGTGATGGCGTTGCCAGTGGCAGTATTTAAAGCCACGCCGTTGATGGTTATCGTCGCGCCGTCGTTGGTAGCAATTGGTTTCAGGGTGAAAGCCGTTACATCGCTGGTTACTGTGGTATTATAAGTATAAATGGCACTATCAAAAGGCACATCCAATCCCGAAATGGTGGTCATGATACCCAGATTGACTAATGTAGCATCGGTCGATGTCGCCCTGTTTACTGTTATGTTGTAGGTTCTTGGTGTTCCGTTTTGTGCTGTTACAGTTATAGGCACCTGGTTATCGCCTATAGCAAGTGTGCTTGTAAAAGCCGCTCCTGATGGTGCGGGCAAGCCATCATGAGTTCCGTAGGCTGTCGCATCAAATGTGGGTGTAATATCAATAGATTTAGTTGCATTACTTACCTGCACAGTGTAGTTAAGCGTAGCGCTGTCAAATGCGGGGCTAAGCGACCCTGCGCTTAAAGCCAGGCTGTTCAACAGGTTGTTTGATGAAAAGGCGCGGTTGATTACCATGCCGTAGTAGCTTTGCGTAGTGCCGTCTTGCGCGGTTACTACTAAATTGTATGCGTTGTCGCCCAAATTAAGCGGCAGTGTCACCGGCGTACCCGACGTTGCAGGATTGCCGTTGACTGTTATAGTGGCATTGGGTTCATGAACTACTGCGGTAACATCAAAACTGGTTACCGTATTGGCTACGTTTGACCGGTATACATTGTATCCATCGGGTGTTGGCGTACCTGTGCTAATGGTAAAACTATTTAATGTTGCATCTGACGAAGGCAGGCGGGTTACTGTAACATTATACGGGTTGGTGGTGGTACCATCCTGCGCGGTTACATTCACCGGGATAACATTGGGGCCAACATTTAAAGAAATACTGCTCGATGACGTGCCGGATATAACCTGGCTACCATTCACAGTTACCCTGGCGTTAACATCAGATAAAGTTGGCGTTAAAGTTAACGATGTAACGCCTGTTGCAACTGTTGCCGTATAATTATTAGTACCCGATGCAAACGAGGGCGATAAACTGCCCTGGCTGATAGCTAAGCTGCTCAGGTTGCCATTGGTTGATAAGAATATAGAAAACGCCGAAGCATTTGAGGCATCCTGTACAATGGTATAATTGGCCGAGCTTAAACCTGCGCCATCAATAGCATATGTGCCAACAGGCGTACTTGTTGTTGCAGTTGTGTTAAAACTAAGCGTACCGGTAGTAGCTGATGCCTGGGTATCGCCATTTAAAAAGCCTGTTACTGTACCAGTTACCGATGGGTTGGCCGTATTAAATGCCCGGCTTGCCGGAGTGGCCACGTAACTCAGTGTGTTTTTGGTGATGGTTAAGGCCGTATTGTTAGCTGCGGCAGCTGTTATGTTATAGTTGGCTGCTGACAGGCCGCTTAACGTTATAGGGTAACTGCCCACACCACTGGCTGTGCCGGCCGTAGTACTATAAACCGGCGTACCTGTTAAAGCAGTTGCAGCAGTTTCGTTATTTACGTAACCGGTAATGGCACCGTTTAATGTAGGGTTGGTTTCACCGTAATGTTTGGTGGCTGCCTGGGCTGTAAAGGTTAAATCGGCCTTGGTTACAGTAAACGCAGCGGTGTTGGATGACGCAGCAGAAAACGTGTAGTTCAGTGCATCGAGGCCGCTTACGGTAATGGGATAAGCGCCAACCGGGCTACTAACTGTGGCAGTGGTAGCGTACGAAAGGGAATTAAGTACCTGGTCAATCGTCTGACCGTTTGCCATACCGGTAAACACTACGTTCAATGCCGGGTTTACGGCACCATAAACTTTGGTTGCCGGTTGTGCGGTATAGGTAATAATAATTTTATTAAGCGTTAATGCTGTAGTATTTGCCGTAGCCTGTACAAAGCTATAATTGGCCGAGTTAAGCCCGCTTCCTACAATTCCGTACTGGATAACATTTGTGTTATTAGTAGTTACAGGAGATGTAGCATCTGCTGCCGAGGTAAAAACCATGGTACCGGTTGTAGCGGTTGCCTGGGTGTCGCCATTCACAAAGCCGGTTACCGAGCCTGTAAAGGTTGGATTGGCTGCGCCGTAATCGCGCGATACAACGTTAGCGGTATAGGTTAATACTGCCTTGTTTACAGTTAGCTGCCTGCTTACATTTGATGCCGCAAGGTACGTAGTATTGCCCCCTTGTGCTGCCGTAATATTTACGGTACCGGCACCCACAATATGCACAAGGCCGGCACTGGTTACAGTGGCTACATTGTCGTTGTCGCTGGTATAAGTTATAGGTAGCGTACTGGCTGCTACAGCGCCTAAAGTAAAATCTGCCGCCCCATAGGTTACTGCCGGAATACTATTAAAAGTGATGGCCTGAGGGGTTTTGTCCTTGGTAATAGTGGTAGTATACGTTTTTGTGGTGAAACCATCCTGCGCGGTTACTATGGTAGTGATGGTATTACTTCCCGGGTTTAAACTGAGCGCACCGGATGCTGAACCGGATGCTACGGTTGTATTATTAATTTTCACTGAGGCATTCGCTTGCGCAACCGTTGGGGTAATGGTTAAAGACGTTACATTATAAGTCACATTTGCAGTATAGGCGGTTGTATCGGGTGCAAATACCGGACTTAAAGTACCGGAGCTGAGTGTAAAACTTGTAAGATTAGCGTTGTTGGATAAAGTTGTGAAGCTTTTTACATCCCCGTACGAAGTACCCGCGCTACTTATTGCGTATGCCCGGGTATAATAAGTTGCCACAGGGTTAAGGCCGGTAATACTTGCCGAAAAAGCACCTATACCATTGCCCATTACCTGTTTGGTATCGGTGCCTATAACCGGCAACGCGTGTACCGAGCTATAAACCACTCCCCTTTCTGTAACCGCTACATCGCTCCGGGCTATATTACCCCCGATTGTTACCGAGCCCGACGATATAACGGTGGCTGCTGTTGTTGTAAGCGATGCAAGTTTAGGTACCCAAAGCCCCGGAGCAACCGCAGTTGATGGCAGGGATTGAATAGAGATTACCTCTGTTGTGTTGCCGGTGGTGAGATCAACTGAGAATATTGCCCTATGGGTTGAAAGATTGTCATAAATATACGCTTTGTTGTTACCGGCATCAAGCGCCATCTGGTATGCGGGAGCATTGATAATTGACGACTTTATAGCAACCTGGCCGGTACCGTCAGAATGTATCTTATAAAGTGCGTCATTGGCAGTTTTTGAACCTGTATTATCTGATGTTAACAAATAAATATAATCTGTAACAGGGTCATAATCGCAATCGACGCCTACAATAGAGCCTGATGCAGCGGTTGTTGGCGATACCCTGGCCACCGAGGCAGTATAACCTGACAAACTGAGCGTTACAAATCCATGGTCGGCGAATAAATTTTCATAAACAAATACCCGGCTATTGGCAATATCGAGTGCAAGGAAAGATGGGTTTTTACAAAACCCGCTTATGAGTATTGTCGAACCAGTGCCATCGGGCTTTACCCTAACAAGTGCGTCATTTGCAGTTGCTGTTGATGGCGTACCATCCTGTACTACATAATAAATATAATCGTTGACAGGATCGTACTTTATTGATTGTATCCTGCCGGTTAATGTAACCGGGATAGTTGTTGTTACAGCGCCGGTGTTTAAATCAATTACCTTTATACTTAATCCGTTTGGCGGGGTTAATGAATATGTTTCGTATACAAATGCCCTGTGGTTAGGCAGGTCGACCTGTAATATCGTAGGTGAATATGCAATGCCTGAAACCAGGCTGATTCCCTCAGAGCCATCTGCCTTAACCCTGTATAGCGCGTCATCAACCGATTTGGTATCCTTGTTGGCGTCATTGGTTAAGTAATATACCTGTGCATGGCTCTGCGCGGCAATGCCAACTAAAACCAAAAGCAATAAGGCCGTTAAAAGGTTGCGAAGCTTATTTACCCGCGGGCTTTTTAATAAAAGTAAAGGTTTCATCATAAAAAATTTATTGATATCTTGATTATTTTAACCGGCCTATTGCCGTTAACATTTGTCATTAAAAGCCCTGTGTTCGTATTTTTATGTCCATGCGGGGCCATTGCAGACATAGGTTATCAGAGTTTACTATACCAACTATAGTAAGCGGGCATAAATTTCGTGGTATACTTAACAGACGTGATATAGTACAACCCCTGCCTTATTGTAAAGCAGGGGTTAGTTCTTTTTGGTAAACCGGCCTTATTCAGGCCACCGGGTTATAATTAATACTAAGGCCTTGGCGGATAGATACCTTCCAGAGCTATAATGAAAGTTATGGCCAAAACAGGTTGAACTAATTTTACCGCGGTTGCACCTCCAACTGTTGATACCGTACCTGCGTTTAAAGTAACGTCTGGCGCAACATCTGAATACAGGTTTGTACTTTCGCCTGAAACAGAGTCGATAAGGGCCGACGGGTAAAAATTTGTTGGTAAAACCTGGTTGGCGCCGGTTGAATTGGCATTGATAAGGTGTGAGTGAGCAGGCATCTGGTCTTTTGAAAGCACAACAGATTCTGAACCATCTTTTTGACCGAGATAGTAACCTGATGTAATGCCAGTGCTTGCACCTGCATTAACCGGCGCGCGGCCGCGCAAATCGGGCACGGCAAAGTTACTTGCGCCATCACCGCCATAATAGGTCTGGATGATCGAAAATAATTTATCCCACTGATCAATTCTTAATAAGCTGCCATCGCAAAGCGCCCAGCCACGGGGGGCAAAATCGCCTGCAAACATTCTGATCTCGCCAATGTAAGGTTCCATAGTAATAAGTTTTATAGTTTAAATAATAAGTTAGTTTTAGGGGGGAGTGAATTAGTTGTTTTGGTTTAATCGGTTATAAATATATGCCATTATATCAAGCGAAAAATTTTATCTATAGTTAACATTCAAAACCAATTGCTATGAGCATCAGCTTAATTATCAATATTTTATGATAATATACCATTAGTTAATTTAATTACAAATTCCAGTGTACAGCCACTACAACAAAGCATTATTATTGCTGCCAGGTTATGTTTAAACATTGCATCAACACACGTAACAAAACCGTTACTTCATTTTCTTTGCTTTTGCATTACATCACAAATGTCTGCTATAGTTAAAAGGTAGTATAGGGTATAATCAGCTTTTCTAAAGGTGTTTTTAAGGGTAAAAAAAGGTTTAATATAGATGTTGTGGTTCTACACATAATTAAGCACTTTCGATAAACTCAAATAACAATATCATGATCAAAAAAATTACCCTAATTACGTTGACTATTGCCGCTATCGGTTTTAGCTCGTGCCAGCAAAAGCAAACCGCCGGCCCCTCGGTTGTCATCGACCCGGACACTTTAAGCCGTGAAGTTGCACTAAAGTATGTTGCCAACTACGGAAAACACGCCGGTACCGTAGATTCGACCATAACCGATGCCCAGGGCTTGGAAAAGAAAAAACAACTACCGAATACCAGGGCCATTTATTTTAGTATTGAGCGTATGGAAGCCTTAGTTAAAAAGATTAAGGACGAAGGCGGTCAGGGTATACGCTTTTACCTGGCTGCTTATGACAGCACTTATACTAAAGGCTTTAATGGCCGTAAGCCTGCCAAAGATTATTGGGGCTATAATACTTTGGTAATGGTATCAACAAAAGATACCACCATAAACGGCACATTATACCATTGGGATTATTACAACCAAAAACCGCCGGCCGGCAAAAATGGAGGCCTGCAGGGTTCTATCATAGGCACCACTCCCGAAAACCGTGGCGAACAATGCCCACCGCCGGCTACATGCTCTACAACCGGTGCAACACTGGTGCAACCCTAATTAACAAAACAAATGATGTTCATCACCATAAATACCGGGTGTGAATTTATATGCTTCCTGGCTGCCCTCATCTTTTTAATAAAAGATAAGGATACAGCCTGGAAGCTGTTTATCCCATACCTGCTACTTACCTGCCTTGTTGAAATGACCGGTGTATACATGCGTAAAGTAGCACACGTGCCTAATTATAACCTGTACAACGCTTTTTTAATGTTTGAATGTGGCGTTACCAGCTATACATTTTATAACTTATATAAACCGTTTAAAAACACAGGTAAATGGCTTATTGCCTGGTATGTGTTTTTTATAGCAATGTGCACAACTGAGCTGGTGATGACTCATTTTAAAGCATTTGTTTCTATAACGGCAGTCGTTATGTCGGTTGTATTTGTACTGGCAAGCCTGTATTATTACTATCTTAAACTGATGGATGAAAACTTTGAGCAGCTTTCATTTTCGGCACCGTTCTGGTGGGTAAGCGGCGCGTTATTTTTTTACTTCGGCAGTACAACCTGCAATATATTTTTCGATTATCTTTCCAGTTTAAAACCTATCAACAATCAGCTTTCAATCCGTTACTATATCTTTATTTTACTAAACATAACACTATACTCATTTTGGTCATACGCTTTTTTATGCAGATATCTTCGCAGGAAATCATCTTCCTGATAGGGTTAACTTCCATCATTTTTTTGATTGCCCCCCTGTTTCTGATCATTTATGTAGTTTCATATAACCGCAAAAAAAAGAAACACCAGGAGGAGAAGTTGCTGCTGCAAAAAACTTTTGAAAACGAGCTGCTTAAAAGCCAGATAGAAGTACAGGAACAAACGCTTAAAACCATCGCTTACGACCTTCACGATAATATAGGGCAGTTGCTGAGTATCACCGCCATCACGTTAAGTTCTATCGATCTGAACAATACCGATAAAACGACCGAAAAACTTGCATTTATTGAAGACCTGACCACCCGGTCGATTAAGGAAGTAAAAGCCCTGTCGCGCCTGTTACATGGCGAAGAGCTGGTAAATCGCGGGCTGGCCGCGGCTATTGAATTTGAACTGGAATGGCTGCAGCGATCAGACAAGTTTAAAATAAATTTCGCTAAACGGAACCTCGGCTCATTTAATGCCGACAGCGGTAAAGAAACCATCCTGTTCCGGCTGTTCCAGGAGATTATAAATAACATTATACAGCATGCCAAAGCAACTGAAATATTTATAACTTTAGAGCAGATCGAAAATTCGTTTCAGTTAACAATCCGCGATAACGGGAAAGGTTTTGATGTAGAAGAAACACTGAAACGAAAAAACGGTATGGGCCTGCACAACATCACCAAAAGGGCGGCCATGATAAATGGCACCGCTTTTATCAACTCGGCCCCCGGAAACGGATCTGAAATTATCGTAACTATACCCTACTAACGTTAAGTTAATAGTACCAAGTTTTGAGTCAAAAGCTGGATCTATCTTTTTCGACTTAGAACTTAAGACTTTCGATTAAAAACTACCAATTATTGCACAATTAACATAACCTAAATATTAATGGACGCCGATAAAATAGACATAGCCATTGTTGATGACCATACCCTTTTTCGCCAGGGCCTGGTGAGCCTGCTCAGCGATTCGGGCAAGATAAATGTAATTTTTGATGCCGAGAACGGCCAGGATATGATCCATAAGCTATCTCGCCATCCTATACCCGAGGTAATCCTGATGGATATTACCATGCCCCAGATGGATGGTTACGAAAGCACCAAATGGATTAAAGAAAATCATCCTGAAATTAAAGTACTGGCCTTAAGTATGTTTGAAGAAGACAAGCCCATCATCGGCATGCTTAAAAGTGGTGCCGGCGGTTATATGCTAAAACAATCAAGGGCGTCTGATCTGGTTGATGCCATAACCGGTATAGCCAAACAATCTTTTTATATTAATGAGCTGGTAAGCGGCAAATTATTACGCAATATTCAAAACAATCAATCCGTAAAAACGCTACAGGTTGAGGTAAATGCCAACGAACTAAAATTCCTTGAACTGTGCTGCAGCGACCTCACCTACAAGCAAATAGCCGACATGATGAACCTAAGCCCGCACACCATCGACAATTACCGCGAAGCGCTGTTCCAAAAATTTGAAACCAAATCAAGAACAGGACTGGTGATTGCCGCGTTAAGGCAGGAATTGATAAAGATATAGGGGCATGCCGCTATTGCCCCGAAAGCCGGGCTGAACTGTAAAATTGGGCGAGATTCTGAAGGAGGCATGACGTATATAGCATGGCGGCGAGTCCACTCACCCCGACGAGGCTGCGCCCGTCTGCCCCTCCTCCGACTGCGTCGCATAGAGGGGCGGAGAAATATAAAAAAATGAGCTCAACCCTCTTTGCGGCGCAGCCGGAGAGAGGGTGGCCCAGCGCAGCGTCGGCCGGGTGAGTCGTAGCCAGCGTTCAACCCGAATGTTTACTCCCCCAACACCTCATGGGCAACTTGTTTCAGAATCTCACAAACATAGCGGCATGCCATCCGGCTATTTTACCTACCACTTTGTATAATAAGCTGCCCCGACTGTAAACCTTCTGCTGCTGCGGTTATATTAATTTTACCTGACTTATTATTCGATTGAATAATAACCAGCCCCAAACCATTAAATACCCGGTGCTGATTGGAAACAAAAGGATCAAGGTCTGTTTGCGAGCCGTTATCAACCGCTTTTAAAATCCCCTGCCCCCCTACTTTAAATTTAATGAGCTGACCAGCATCCGGCACCGGGACATTATTTTTATCCAGTATGGTAACCGTAATGTACGAAAGGTCTTTACCATCCGCTTTAATATGGCTCCTGTCGGCTTTAAGCTGTATGCGGTATGGCTCGCCGGCCGTAACAACCTGGGTGCTCATGATGATTTTGCCATTTTTGCGCGAAACCGCCTTCAAGGTGCCGGGCTCGTATTTAACCCGCCACATCACATGCAGGTCATCACCTGTTTTCTTGCGGATGCCTAATGATTTGCCGTTTAAATAAGCCTCCACTTCATCGGCATTATTATAATAAGCCCAAACATCAATAGTTTTACCGGCGCTCCAGTTCCAATGCGGCAGCAGGTGCAATACCGGCTTAGTTGTCCACTCGCTTTGGTACATGTAATAAACATCCTTGGGGAAGCCCGCCAGGTCAACTATCCCAAAGTATGAGCTGCGTGCTGGCCATAAATATGGGGTAGGTTCACCAATATAATCAAAACCAGTCCACACAAATAAGCCCGAAAGGAAATCGTATTTTTTGATGATCTTCCAGGTTTCTTCATGTGTTGAACCCCAATAGGCCGATACATTGTCATAAGCCGATACCGTAAAATCGGGATTGCCATCTTTCAAAGGTGTTTTTCCATCTTTTGGCCAGCGCCTTATGCTATCCGAGGGCATATCATAATGCCCGCGGGTAGCCAGTGCCGACATGTTTTCGGTGCCGATAAACTTTTGGCCGGGATAATTCTTTTGAAAATTGGCATACACCTCCTGGTGGTAATTTAAGCCAACCAAATCGAGCGCGCCGGATTGATAGATGAAATTCTTTTTAGGATCAGCTTCGCTCAGCGCCGATGTAACCGGCCTGGTTGTATCCAGCTGCTTTACTATGCCAACCAATTCGCGACTGATATTGATGCCGGTGCTGTCAAATTGTTCCCTTATTTCGTTACCTATGCTCCAGGCAAAAATCGACGGGTGGTTACGGTCACGCAATACCTGGTCCTGCAGATCTTTTACATGCCATTTATCCCAATCCTGGTGATAATCATATTTACTTTTCTTTTTTCGCCACATGTCAAAAGCTTCATCCATTACCAAAAAACCCATCCTGTCGCACAGGTCAAGAAACCCGGGTGCAGGCGCGTTGTGCGATGTGCGGATGGCGTTACAGCCCATGGCCTTTAATACCTGCAGCTGGCGCTCCATAGCCCTTACGTTTACAGCTGTACCCAAAGCGCCCTGGTCATGATGCAGGCAAACGCCTTTTATTTTCATTGGCTCGCCATTTAAAGTAAAGCCTTTATCGGCATCAAAGTTAAAATAACGAATCCCCGTGTAAATTGACTGGTCATCAAGCACTTTGCCATTCTGCAGCACTTTTATTACTACTTTATACAAATATGGCCTTGTTACCGACCAAAGCTTCGGTTTGCTTACTGCCAAAGTTTGATGAACAACAATCGAAGTGTCTCCAGTATTTTTTACCGGGGATGTTTGGGAAACAACCATTTTACCTTCGGCGTTGTAAATGGTAGTTTGCAGGCTTAATTTGTTTTTTGACGGGGGTTGATGTACCCCGATCTCCAAAGCCACTTCGGCGGCATTATCATTTACTTTAGGTGTTGTTATAAAAGTTCCCCAGTTTGTGAGGTAAGTTTTAGCCGTGGTAATCAGCCACACGTTACGGTAAATACCCGAGCCTGTATACCAGCGGGAATTAGGCTGATCGGAATTATCTACACGTACCGCGATCACATTTTTTTTGCTGCCAAAGTTGAGGTAAGGTGTAACAGCATACCTGAAAGAGATGTATCCATTTGGGCGTTTGCCCAGGTAATGCCCGTTTACCCAAACCTCGCTGTTGTGGTAAACACCATCAAAATCGATAAATGTGTTTTTGTTTTGGGCTGATAAAGGCAAGGTAAAACTTTTACGATACCAGCCGATGCCCGCGGGTAAGCCCCCCTCGGCCTGTGTGGTTGGATTTTTCTGATCAAAGCGGCCTTCAATGCTCCAATCATGCGGCAGATCCATGCTGCGCCATTGTGCATCATCAAAGGTGCTGCTTTGGGCCCGCGGCTTATCGCCTAAAAAAAACTTCCAGCCGGTATTAAAACTTTCTGTTTTACGCGCGTTTTGTGCATCAGCCGCAGCGGCACAGATTAATAAAGTAATGAGCAAAAAATAATGATACCGCATAATTTGAGTTTATAGAACAGTTTTACCCCCGTCATTGCGAGGCACGAAGCAATCCCAAACTGTACATGTCGGATTTGCAAGGCCGCTCTGTAAGTTGGGGATTGCTTCGTGCCTCGCAATGACGATCTATTTATAAGGCTTATCTAATAATTATAAAGCCTATCTGCTTAATATCTATTTCTTCTTTTTAACCGGTGGTGCAACAAAATTCAATTCGCTTTTGCCCACATCTTTTGATGTGGCTACAGCTATACCACGCTGATCGGCTTTGTTTACCGCGCAATAATAGTGGTATACCACACCCTTATATTTTACCACAAATGATTTGTGGGCAAACATATTATCATAAGGTTCGGATGATTCAATCAGCTTATCGCCTGTCCAATCCGTCCAGTGAACCAGGTCGTACGAACAGGCAAAGCGGTTAAATACACCTGTTGTTCCGGTTTTCCAAAAGGCGCCGAAATAGAACATCACATATACATCGCCTATTTTTTGAATATACGGGTCGCCGGTAATGCCGTCGCCATGGTTCAGCACAGGATCTTTACCAAAACGCTGCCAGTGCAGCATATCATCAGATACAGCCATACCAATGCGCTCGGCGCCGCGCTTTTTGTTTACACTATCGCCATTGGCATTGTAATACATTACAAATTGGTGCCCGGTAAGCTTTGCCTTATCCCATATCACCGTTTCTTTGTATTGGGTATGGTTATCCCACCAGCTTACGTCTTTATCGATACTTGATAGTACGGGATTATCTAACCGCTGCCACTCGTGCGGTATTGATGGATCCTTGTCGGTATTAGCAACACTGATTGATAGCAGCCCTTTCTCGTACCCCCGGCTTTGCCCGCCGAAATACGACATCCAGTATTTATCCCGGTATTTTTGCAACTGGTAACTGCCGCCCCACTTGTAATCCTGTAAAGCGATATAACCTGCTTTTTGATTACTATCCCACTGCGTGGTATCAGAGAATGACAGGATACGGCCGCGGGTTTTCCAATGCAGCAGGTCTTTACTATCCGCCAGCCAGGTTTCATAACCACGGCCGTTGAAAACAAGATAAGTCATGTACCAGTTGTTCCCTTTCCTGAAAACACTGGGGCAATCCATTTTTTTTGAATTGCTATCGGGCACCATCACCAGGCCATATTTATAAGGGGTTTTTACCTGCTGATAAATATCCTGCATTACCTTATTGGGCACCGTGTTGGTTTGTGCCGATAGTTTTATTGCCGGTAACAGGCAAATAAATAATGTAAAGTGTTTTAATGTATCATTCATAATTTCTATAATTCTTAAAAAGAGACCGTCATTGCGAGGTACGAAGCAATCCCCGACTTACAGAGCAGCCTTGCAAATCCGATCTGCATAGTTTGGGATTGCTTCGTTCCTTATAATGACGTGTTCGCAAATCACTGATTGTCAGTCTATTTTTTAATATAATCTATGTCATTGCGAGGAACGAAGCAATCGCATGCTATACAGGGCGGACCTACACACAGTTCGCGATTGCCGCGCTGCGCTCGCAATGACATGGGTGTTGCCAGGGCCTAAACCCAACAGGTCATCCTCATTTTTTTAAACCGCTCCTTAAATATTCCCTTACCTAACCACGAACAAATAACCACCCGACCCCACCTTAACCAAAGCCTTACCATTTTTGTATCCCATAAACTCCATGCCTTTTCTGTTCCTGATGCTTTGCCCGCCAGCGGTGATCATAGCCGCTTTAGCTGCCGGCAAATAAATGATGGCCGTTGTATTAGCCGGAATGCTTACACTCAGCTCAAACTTACCTGCCTCCTTTTCCCAGCTGCTTGAAATGGTACCGTAAGGCGATTGGTAGTTTGCCTTTGCCCAGGTTACATCGCCTACAACTTCGGGCCTGATCTCTATTTTGTTAAAGGCGATGGCATCATCTGCCGGGCGGATGCCAGCCAGTCCGCTGTAAAACCACTCCATTAAATGGCCCAGCATAAAGTGGTTGTTTGATACCGATGGCAATGCCGCCCATGATTCCGTCAGAGCTGTTGCCCCATGCGCCAGCTGATACCCATAACCAGGCACATCCGCACGGCTATTCATATCAAATATCACATCAGACCGGCCTTCATCATCCAGTACCCTCAGCAGGTAGCGGTAACCAATATCACCGGCGGTAAGGCTGTTGCCCCTGCCGCGGATATCCTTTACAATATTGTTCACCACAGCGGTTTTATATTGCGGTTCAACCAAACCGGTATAAACCGATATGGCATTTGCAGCCTGGCTGCCGGTACCGTATTGTTTGGTTTCGGCGTTAAAGAATTTTTTATTGTAAGATTGCTTTACCTGGTCGGCTAATTTATTGTAAGCTGCAGCGTCTTCGCTTTTCCCCAGTAAGGTGGCAATTTTTGTCGCGATATCCAGGTCGTAATAATATAAGGCTGTGGCTGTGATGCCTTGTGGTGTTAATTGCGATACGCCGGGCGGATTGGGACCCAAATCGTACCAATCGCCTAAGCCCTGCATTAAAATATTACCATCTGCTTTTTTATTGAGGTAAGCCAGGTAGCGTTTTATCATATCGTAATTTTGGGCCAATACACCTTTATCGCCATACCATTGATAAACGTACCAGGGCAGGATAACGGCGTTGCTGCCCCATTCGGGCGAGTCGCGGAAGGGCTCATCAAACTTTACATATTCAGGAGCTATCTCCGGTATCAAACCATCTTCGGTTTGCGAAATTCGCATATCGTTGATGCACTTACGCGCCAGCCCAACTATATCATAGTTATAATGCAGGGAACTCCCCACCAAATGTGCTTCTTCCAGCCAGCCCAGTTTTTCGCGGTGCGGGCAATCGGTAAACACACTGGCCATATTGCTTTTCATGGCCCAGTCTATCAGCCTAAAGGTTTTATTAAACAGCTCATTTGAACAGGCAAAATCGCCAACCGTGGCAGCGGCATTACGCGTATGCAGGCCTTTTATAGCGACAATAACCGGCTGCTGTTTGGCATTAGTCTCATTTTGCGGAGCCGCACCCACCACCTGTAAATACCTGAAACCATAATAGGTAAACTGCGGCTGCCAGGTTTCGGCACCATCACCTTTTAAAATGTAATTATAATAATGCGGCCCACCCGATCCTTTTTGATTGGCACTTCCATCAGCATTAACCAGCTCGGCGGGAATTATCTTTACCGTATCTCCTTTTTTACCTTTAACCGTAATTTGCGGGATACCCGAAAAGTTTTGCCCAAGATCATAGATCCAGGCTCCTGTGTTTAATTGTGTTTTGTTTTGGGGGATAAACTCCTGCATTACTTTCAGCGGGTCGGCCGCCTGGGCGTTTAGCATCGGCGGGCCATCAACCTGTATAGCCTTACGCCAGTTTTCATCATTAAAGCTATTGGTGTTCCATGCGGCCTGTTCCAGGTTGGCATTATAGTCTTCGCCGCCATAAATACTGCTGAAGATTACCGGGCCGGGGGTTGTTTTCCAGGAGGTGTCACTCAAAAGATTGTCTATCCTCCCGTCCTGGTACTCCATAACCAAACGGCATATCATTTTGGGGTAGCCATATCCACCGGTAAGTTTACGGTAGCGTTTATCGCGGGGGATATAATAAAACCCGTTACCCAACATTACGCCGATTGTGTTTTTACCGGCTTTTAACTGACCGGTAACATCAAATGGTACATATAGGGCCTGCTTGTCATATTTTGTCCAGCCGGGATCAAGGAAATGATCACCTACTTTTTTGCCGTTCAAACTCAGGTCGAAATGACCCAGCCCGCAAATATAAAGTGTAGCTCTTTTAAGCTGATTGCCCACATTGAACATTTTACGCAGCAATGGCAGCACATCATTGGCTATCCCTAACTTTTTTGGTCCTTTACCATGATAAAACGGAACAATAACCGAAGTATCGGGTAGTTTATCATAGGCTATCCAGTTGGCTCCTGCCCAGTCGGTTTGGGTAAGCAAGCCCATTTGCCAACTGGCGGTACTACTCCAGGCTGATTGCTGGTAATGGTTATCCCAAACCATTACCTTCCAATAGTAAGTTTTGGCCGGCTGCAATTGCCTGCCCTTGTAAGCCACCTGCAAAGATGCCGGCGAGTTCACTTTTTTTGAATCCCAGATGTTGCCACTATTGCTTTTCAACTTTTGCAAATCATCCGATACCAATACCCGGTAAGCCGTTTGCATGGTGCTGGCTCTGCTGCTTTTCATCTGCCAGCTCAGCCCCGGCGATACCGACTCAATCCCTTGCGGGTTTTGTTTGTAATCACATTGCAGGCCTGCCACTTTTAGGTCCTGGGCAAATAATCCCAATGGTAATACCAACAGCAAAAACAAAATGATCTTTTTTAGCATTTTTCTATATTTTTCTCAATTTTTCTACTGCATTTCTATGCCGGATATACATAAACCTGCACATTTTTCACCCCTGATTATCAGTTTATAATTGCCCGCGTTAATACTCGTTCCCGTTGTAGTAGCCACCATTCCCGACTTGTTTTTGGCTACCGGTTTAAAGTTTAAATTGTCCTCTTTCATCACCGATCCATCGGCAGCAAGCAGCTTCATTTTTGCAGTAAAGGTCTTATCGGTTGAGTTGTAATACTTTATGCGCAAAGCATACAAATCAGCCACACCGGGGGTAATAGCAAACGATGCCGCGCCGCCCTCATCCTTTTCAAACCGGATCACTTTTTTACCAGCCAAGGTATCCCTGGCTATGCCATCACCCTGTATATCAGCGATTTCAGCTTTGTAACTTATGGTTTTACGCAGATCAGTTGCCGGTTCAAGTGTAGTTACCGGCAAAACAGCTGCGGTGTACATGTATTTTTCGTTGTTCGCGCCTAATTGCACCATACCATCCTTTTTAAATCTTTTGCGGTATACCGGGAGCTTATGCCCGCCATTGGCGTCATTTTCTATATACAAACCGGTAACTTCATAATCGCTTAACCATTCGGGCCTTTGTGAAGGGGCAGTATCCATCGCCACAAATACATCTGCATCGGCAGTTACATTAAACGAGGCAAACTGCTTATTATCAGCAGGATCTGTACAAATCCAATCAGCCCCAAAAAGTACAGGCGGCAGATTACTGAAGCTGATACCGGCGTTTGCATATTGCTTTTGGCCCACATCCATCCAGCTTTGCAGTGTCCACCCACCGGCTGATTTTAAATGTGTTATTATGCCACTGTTGTTTGGCACTGCATGTACCCTGCCATTTAAAATACTGATACCCACTGCAGATATGATAGCTTCCCCAGCCAGTACATTGGGGAAGCTTATGCTTATTTTACCGCTTGTGATGTGGGCGGTAATTGTTTTCTTTAGTGCGCAGGCATAGCCCGCTTCTTTCCAGATATCCAGGTTTTTGATCTTTGTTTCACCATTAACAGCTACATCAAATAAACGCCACCCGGTGCAGTCCATTCCGCCGCCTGTGCCATACCATGGTTCAGTAAAATATAATTCAATGCGGTAATCGCCATCAGCTACCGGGAAGTTAAACTGCAATTTATCCATCCCATACCTGAATGTTTGAAACAATGGGCTATCATTTGTTTTGCCAATGTTATCAAATGTGCGTTGCTGGCTGGCAAAAAGGGCGGGCATGTTCGGATAATCGTCCGTCCATGATATTGAGCCGGGTTGATTTTTATTATCTTGATGCCTATCGGCCATCCATGTATTACCAAAGCTGTCTTTATAATCGGGACCTCCGCAATTTAAGCGATACAGGTAATTGTAACCCGCTGCGGGTTTAAGTAACGCTGAATTTGCTGACTTATACGTATTTAAATGCGGGGCGGCGGGTAAATGATTGAGCACCACCTGGTCATGCGCAACGGCTTTGCCATTTACATAGCCAACGGTGTACAAAACATTATATCTTACATCCACACCATCCCACTGAAAATGAGTACCTATCCTACCTTTTTTCTTTTTACCCAGCGAAATATGCTGTACATCGTTAAACAATTCTACCTCATCACAATTGGAGTAAACTGTAATACTATCTTTTTTACCCGCTGCCACCCAGCGGTCGGGCCATGTATGGGATACAATGTAAACCATCGGCTCTTTATCTTTTGGTGCATAATTGGCCCGGTACATATAAAATGCATCGGCTGGTTGCCCCCAGGGTGTAAATAAGCCCTTATAGTTAACCGGCCCTACCCTGTCCAACTCCCGCTGACCTTCTCCACCTTGGGTGCGACCCGGATTTTCATGTGAGTACAACAACCATTGAAAATGCCCCGCAACCCGGTCTTTTACAGAATCGGCCAGGCGAACTTTAGTCTCCATCAGTTGTGTCATACGGTCCTCGCTAAGCGGACCATTCTGATTAAACGGACCTTCGGTATGAAAACCAAGACTTCTCCAGGCGCCATACTCACCCACAAGGATCTGTTTTTTGAGGTCTTCGCCATAAGTTAATGGGTTGCCACCATAGGTGCCGGTCCAGTTTTGGGGAACATCCCAATCGGTGCCCTGGCCACCGTTACAGGTGGTTATTTTACGCTGTGATGATGCTGTAGGATCAAGCTTGCGGATGATCTCAGAACATTCATGGGCAAAATCGGCCGGCAGCTTGCTTTCATTCTGCAAGCCCCACAAAATAACTGAGGGGCTGTTACGGCGTTCTTTGACCCAATCAACGAGCAGGGTCTTATAAGCAGCCCTAAACTCAGGCGTATCAAACCAGATATGCGCCGAATATTGCGGCCACCAAAGGATGCCCAGCTTATCCCAATAGGTTTGGTATGCCAGGTTATGCGGTTGATGCGCATCCCTGAAAGCATTAAAACCTGCAGCCTTTACCTGCATCACCCTTGCTTTAATTTCTTCGGCGGTAAAAGCCTGGCTCTTGCCCATCAGGTGTTCATACTCAGCAATGCCATTGATAAACACCGGTTTACCATTCAAATAAAAACGATTATCGCCATTATTACGCCCAGATGGCCAGCTTATCCAGCGAACGCCATAGGCTGTATTTGTTTGATCCTGAAGTTTACCATTCTGCCAAACACGGGTAATTAAATTGTATAAATAAGGATTTTGTAAAGACCATAAGTGTACACCGACTACATCTTTTAGTAATTGCTGTACTACAACAGTTTCACCTGGTTTAACTTGTTTCGACGTGTTAACTTCTGCAACAACTTTTCCTGTAGCATCAACCAGTTTATTGCTGACACGAATGGAAGAAGGTTGCTTATCGTAATTTTTTATTGCTGTTTCGAGGTTAAGGGTGGCTAATTTTTCGGAGACGGTGGTATCATTCCAAATATGTACACCAAAAGGCTCAATACGTATCGCATTGGTCACAATCAAATGTACCGGTCTGAAAATACCCATAGGCTGCGACCCTTCCGAAAAACCCGGATCGTCCGAACAGCCGCCACATACCCATGGCAGATCTTTTATAAAGGCCGGATGATCTGCACGAATACAGAGCAGATTTTTACTTCCCGTTTTTATCGCATCAGTAACATCCAATGTAAACGAAGTACGCCCACCTGCATGATAGCCCACCTGCCTGCCATTTAACCAAACAGTAGCATATGAACCCACACCCTCAAACCATAAAAAGTAGCGCTTATTTTGCTGCTTTGCAGGCAGAAAGAACATTTTGCGATACCATGCATAGCCATGCCTGTTGCCATGTTTTAAACGGCGGTAACCTTCATATTCATCCCAATTGTGCGGTACGTTTACAGTTTTCCAGTCTTGATCTTTAAAGCCGGCCTGTTCAAAGCCCGGATAAGCCTTTACGTTATTATCATCAGCGATGGTATGCCAACCGGCGTTTAACAAAATCTCCTGCCTGGTGTTATTTTGCGCAAATGCCGGGCTTATCAAAAAAGTAAACACCAGGCATATAAAAAGCATTAAAACCGGTTGATGATTAAACCGGGAAAACTGTTTTTTAATATGAGCTTTGTTTACCTGCATCTTTTTATAGCTGTTCCAGATCAGCGTTAAATTGGTACGACCCGCCCTTTTGTGTATTGATGTTGACGGTTTTATCATGATAACGCAAGCGACAAACCCCGCCAATTTTTGATAGCACTTGTACTCCCTGCAACTGTCCGTTTTGCCAGTTAAAGTTCAATTCAAAACCACCACGGGCGCAAATGCCTTTTATACTTCCCTGCGCCAAAGCAGCCGGCAGTGCTGGCAGCAGCTCAATTTCATCGTCCTGACTTTGCAGCAGCATTTCTGATAATCCGGCGGCACCACCAAAGTTTCCATCAATCTGGAAAGGCGGATGCGCATCAAACAGGTTGTGGTAAACCCCGCCTTTTTCTTTGCCTGAGCTTACGTCAGCAGGCGAAAGCAATTTGGCGAACATGAGGTAAGCATGATCGCCCTGTTTCATCCTCGCCCATATATTTACCTTCCAGGCAATACTCCAGCCAGTTCCTTCATCACCACGGTATAGCATGGATTTTTCGGCAGCATGCATCAGATCCGTGGTTTTCCAGGTGATATCTGTACCGGGGAACACGCCCCACATGTGCGATACATGCCGGTGGGTATCGGCAGTATCGTCCTTATCTTCCATCCATTCCTGTAGTTGACCGTATTTGCCAATCCTGTTGGGGGCTATCTGATCGTATTTTGCTTTTAGTGTATCGGCAAAATCCTTATCAACTCCTAAAACAGTTGATGCTGCTATGCAATTTTTAAATAAATCGCGGATGATCTGGTGATCCATCGTAGGCCCCGCTACCAATCCGCCATGTTCAGGCGAATTGGAGGGGCTGCTGATAAGGTAACCGGTCTTAGGATCTTTCACTAAAAAGTGCACAAAAAACTCCGCCGCCCCCTTCATTTCGGGATAAGCGCGGTTTTGTAAAAAACTTTTATCCTTAGTATACAAATAATGCTCCCATAACTGGTGACAAAGCCATGCACCACCGCTTACCCAAATACCATGATTTGATGCATTTACCGGAGCAGTGCCCCGCCACAGGTCGGTATTATGGTGCAGCACCCAGCCGGGTGCACCGTAATGTTCTTTTGCCGTTTGCTTACCTGTTTTAGCCAGGTCATCAACTATACTGAAAAACGGTTCGCTGCAGGCCGAAAGGTTCAACACCTCAGCAGGCCAGTAGTTCATCTGTAAATTGATGTTGGTGGTAAATTTACTGCCCCATGGCGGCGTAAGCAGATCATTCCATAAGCCCTGCAAATTGGCCGGACCATTGCCGGCACGAGAGGACGATATCAACAAATACCTGCCATATTGCGTGTACAGTGTGATAAACGATGGGTCGGGTGTATCCCTGAACTTCAGGATCCGCTCATCTGTAGGCAAATCAGCATTGACGCCTTTACCAAGATCAATGGAGAATGTTTTGAAGTATTTTTGATAATCTTTAATATGTTCTGCCTTTATAGCCGGGTAGCTTTTATGTACGATGCCTGCTATTTGCTTTTTGCAGATGGCTTCCGGGGTGCCCGATACATCACGGTAATTTTTGAAATTTGTAGCAGCGGTTAAATATAACGTAGCCTCATTGGCACCGGTAACTTTAATATTGTTTGCTGTTACCAGCACTTTGCCGCCAACAGCCTGCAGATGCAGGTAACTTACCCCGCGTAATGCCCCGTCATGTACTTTTAACGATAATGCCAGGGTATGATCGTCAACCCTGCGGGTAATAAAATTTTTATGCAGACTTTTCATCAGGGCTTTTACCGTAATGCTGCCGGGCTTATCGGCAGTTAAGTGAATAGCTATTAGCCGACCGGGGGCGCTTGCCAGGTACTCGCGGGTGTAGTTTACTCCATTAGCCGTATAGATTACATGAGCTGTAGCGGTGGTGATATCAAGATCGCGTTTGTATTCACTTATTGTTTGGTTGGGGAATTGCAGGTACAGGTCGCCAAAAGGCTGATAATCGGCATTGTAGTGTGGGTACGCCGGTGGGTTATCGTCCTGGATCCGGTATTTCCAGGTTCCGTTTAATTTTATAGGAGTTACAATGCTACCCTCTTTATCAACCGCGGTTGTTATTTCGCTGCTGGTTATTCCGCCTTTGAGGGTAGCAGCCTCAAACCCTTCGGGATAGATCAGCATTTCTTTTTCCGGGCTGGTTAAGCCACCTTTATCATTAAAATTCAATACCTGTATAGCTAATAAATTTGTTCCTGTATGTAGCTCTTTAGCCGGGATGATATATTTACGATAAGCGGCTCCGGTGGTTGTGCCTATCTGGGTGCCATTGATATAAGTAAAATCCAAATCCCGGATGCGGCCCAAACTAAGCACCAGGTTTTTTCCTTTCCAATCAACGGGTACTTCAAAAGCTGTCCTAAACCAAACCGCACCATCTAACCCCTCAAAGCCAGGTGTTGTTTCCCAACCTTGCTGAGTGGGTAATGTGATGGATTTCCATGCGCCATCGTGAAACTCAACACCTTGAATCTCCTTTATACTCCGCATCATTTTAACCCAGCGGGCAGAATCGGCAGCATACGTAATTTCATTGCTTTTCATGCCCATGAAATGTTTTTCGGCAAGGGCTTCTGCTTCGGCCTGTTTGCCATCAAACAAAAGCTGGCGAATAGGTTGCAGGTATTTTACAGCCTCTTGCCGCTCATAGGCGCGCGGGCCACCCGTCCATAACGTTTGTTCATTAAACTGGATTCTGTCTTCTTCCACCCCTCCGAATATCATTGCACCTAAACGTCCATTCCCAATTGGTAAGGCATCCGTCCATTTTTGTGCAGGCTGCCTGTACCAGAGTTTAAGGTCTGATTGGGCCTGTGCTAAATGAGTGGAAAGCACAAGAATAATTGCGATTATTAGATATTTTAAAGCCGGCAGTGTAGGGTTTTTCATAGCACCGTTTAGTTAAATAACCAGCGTAAATCTTTAATGTTACCCGTATTGCTCAATCCGGCATCGTAAACCGGGATATAAGCATCATCATTAACAATACCTAAAATTAAACAGGCGCCTTTACCCAGTGTAAGCGTATTGGTGCCCGCCTTAAACGAATAGGTATGCACATTTACCGGTGGTAAGCCTTCTACCTGTATGGCATTGGCAATCTTTACATCTGCCTGGCCGTAATCGTTAGCGCTGGCATCGGTTTCCAATTGTGGTTCTGGCAGGTACTTAGCATCCTTCTCATTAAAAAACCCCACCAATACTTTAACCGGTTTGGCGTTGGTAAAGCTCAGTGATGAACCATTTTTAAGCTGATCTGCTTTCATTAATTTTAAAGCCTGCAGGTTTGCCAGTTCAGGAGCTGCATTTTTAACAACTACTGCAGTATCGGCAAATACCTGCTCACCGTTACTCACTTTGTAAAAGGTTATACCCCCTGTTTTAATCACTGCCTGCGCGTTGGTAAGGCTTACCTTCTCAGCTTTTTTCGCTACCACCGGCGGCGATTTCAACGAGTCGATGTTATGTTTAAAGTTATCCAGTTCTTTTTGGTAAACAGGCAACAGTTCTACCCAGGTTTTCATTTTGGCATCATTGCCGCCAACAGGAATTTTACGCTGTTTGGTTTGCATGCTATTGGCATACAGGTAAGTATCTTTGGTAAGATTAACCAGCTGTTTGAAATAATCCAGGCTGGTTTGTAATTCAGGCAAGGCCTTTTCCAGGTCGGCAATGTTATCCGAATATTTATACCGAAGCGCCCATAATGCCGCTTTTGCTTTATAGGCATAACTGTTTGCTAACGCATTATAACAATACATATCATTTTTTAACCTGCCGAATTCAGCCTTATCTTTTGTTATTTGTGCCGATGCACGATCAATAGCTTCAACAGCTTTACGGCCCTGCGTTATTACACTATCAATCACTTTCACAGGTGTCTCGCCGATATGCGGCTGGTGCTTCCATTCCTTTTCGGCGTACTCACTCATCATTTCGCCAACCGGCCCTTCAGAGTTATAAAGTAATGTGAACAAACCATATTTTTCAGGATTAACCAGTTGACTCATCAACATGCCTAATGTCATGGTTTGCCGGTTGCCATCGGTAATACCAAAACGCCGCAATAGTTCGGGAGCTATTTCGCCGGACTGCTCGTACGCGCCTAAAATATTTTTACCGCCAGCCTCATCACAGCCATATTTGGCAGCCAGTTGGTTTGCCCAATACTTTATTTCGCCATCCCTGCTGAGGTTGCTGTTCCAGGCATAGCGCGACCAGGCCTTGTACCAAATCCAATCGCGATCCATCTGCAATAACCGCCGGCCACCGGTATTATCTGCAGTATAAGGCCAATCCCAATATGATGCCTGGGGATAAAGGTGCAGACCGTTGGCCCCATAAACATGGTGCATGGCTTGTACACATTTCTGTATAAAATCTGCCGATCCGTATCTAAAAGGTTCCAGGTTGGCCATGATGTGCACGTTTTCAATTTGTACGGTACCAATACTGCTTAGTTTGCGATGCAAGTCGGCCCAGGGGCCATGAGGCTCGTAGGTAGTAAGCGCCTCGCCATTGTACTTGGCTTCGGTGTATAAATTCTTATAGAGAGGTTTGGCATACTTCATCACTTCCGGGGCATCCGTATCATGCGCACGCAGTACTATGGGCGGTTCGTCGGTACGGCCAAGCGCTTTTAAGCCATCCTTTACGCCGGGGATTATAGTTTTTGTAAACCAATCGATATCGTCCTGCCCTACGCCTTCCATAGCTTCACCCAGAGTGATCAGTAAACCAACATTCGGATATTTTTGGACAAAAGCAGCTATCGATTTACGGGTGTAATCGGCAATAATGGGTACTATATGGCGGTTCCTGTCCTGTGTTTTCAGGTTATTCTTTTCGGCAAATGGTTTAGATACGATGATGTTATAAAAACCCTGGATCAGCCAGATACCACGCTTGTCGGCTTCGCTGGCCAGGAAACGATAGATCTCCTCATTTTTTTTAAACGTTGCATCATCCACCTCAACCGCGTATGGATATTCCTTTACTTTTACCAATGAAGCAAAGGGATGCCCGTTCCACAGGTATAAGGAGTTCATCCTGTTTTCGGCCAAAGAATCCAGGTACCGCAGCCAAAGTGCTTTATCATAAAACCAGGGGAAATTTTCGGGCGTATAAGGATATTCATAAGTGCCCCTGCCGGGTAGTAATGCTGGCTTTTGCACCCCTATACAGGTGCCACGCAAAACCATTTCGGGTTGATCGGTTATTTCCAGCTTCGCAGGCAAATCATGTGCACCTTTTACCCTTGCGGCAAGTTCCAGGCAACCATATAAAGCACCCGAGTTATCTGCACCTGCTACGATGGTTACATCATTTACACTATTAATGATAAAGCCCTCTTTGCCAGGAAATTTGACACTGTCGGGATACCGCTTTACCAACGCTTTTTTGATTACAGGATCGTTTAAAAGCCCAACAAAAATGGCATTACCAGAAATCGCTTGTGTATTTTGCTGTATAGTAACCACATAACCAACTTGTTGCAAAGCCAGTTTTAGCTTTTGAGCGCCATAATCCAGCCGTTGGTGATGTATTGCGGCTAGTACTATGGTTATTTTTTTATTGGTGTCTTGAGCCTTCAATGAGGAATGAAAACAACTGAATAAGAGTATCAGAAGCGCAATGTAGCTATGGGTTATTCTCATTTTCATGTTTTTACATCATTTGCTACAAGCCATTTCAGGGGCCAGACTTGGTATAGCAGGTTATGTTAAGATGGTATTAAGGTTGAACTTAATTGGTTGTATAACATTCAAAAATATCAGTATAGCATGGGAGTTTCATCTGATATTTTTCCCAGCTACTATACGATATTACCATTATTGCAGCCTTTGCAATCCATGAAAGAGAGAACGTAAGCTACTAATTAAACAGGCATCCTTACCAATACATGCTTAAACCGTGTACTGCGCATAATTATTTTACCATCGGCATAAATTATAAAACCTTTGCCTTTATGATATTTGGTGCCTGTTTTATCCCATAGGATACTGATGCGGTGGCCGTGGTAAAGCACATTATCCAATGCAAACCATTTCCATTGATTTTTAGGGATAAGCGGAAAAATCTCCAGCATATTATCGGCGCGGGGCTTTAAGCCAACCAGGTCGTTAATCACCAGGTCGCAAAAACCGGAGTGGTTATAATAGCTGCTGCGCGGGTTATCGCCTTTAAGCCAATAGCCGGTTTTTTCATCCTGGTACTCACCGAGATATGGTACCCCTCTTTTTATGTGCGATAGGGCATATTTACGCAGTTCATTATAGAAAACAGCTGGGGTCATGCTGCCTTTGTTTTGATAATTGGTAAGCAAATTTGCCAGTCCTTTTAGGGTTTGGGTAGTAGCAAATGGCCAAACTGCTCCATCCCACTCGCAGCCATGCCCGGTACCATGTGTGCGGAACAGGGGGTGGCGTCTTTCGGCTGTGGTAATACCCCATGGTGCATTAAAACCTTTATCATCAGTTAACTGATCCCATTGTTTGGCAAAAGCAGGTTTATCATCGGGCAGGTTAAAATACCATGGGATAAACCCCAATTCCTCACGGGCGCCGGCCAAACTTCCATCGGGTCTGCGTGCCTCAAAAAATGAAGCAGTATCGTTCCATAAGCTATCCTGTACCAATATTTTCAGTTCAGATGCCTTTTGGCTGTATTTATTCTTAAGCGAGTCGACGCCCAGCACTGCGGCCATTTTTGATAGGGCCATAGCGTTACCAAACATATAACTGTTAATAGTGGGGCGCTTGTTCTTTACTTTTCGCGAGCCACTGATAGATTCTTCCATGGCGTCCCTTACATCAAACTGCCAGAACAGTTTTGAGGGTAGTTGCTTTTCGGTTTCCCATTGGCTGTAATCGGTATTTAAAGCAGGTATTACCTGCGCTACAAAATTTTTATTGAGGTTAACCAGGTAATAATTATAAACGGCATCATCAATCCAACTGCTGAAAGCGTGCAAATGAGGTTTCTTTTGCTTTGGATCAACATAGAGCCAGAATTTGATATAGTCGTTTATATATTGAGGATTATGCAGCCAGCGGCCCTCATAAATCTGGTGACCAAGCGCACTGCTCGAGCTGTTGTAAACACCTGTAAAACTTACCGGCGTAATAAACTCTGTAAAAATAAAGCCATCAGGTGTTTGTTTCAGGTGTTTACGGAACGTCCACCAGCGGTAATAATATATTTTTTGGATGGCCGAATCGGGACATTCAAACAGTGGTATGTTTTTGGCCATCCAACCATAAGCACCATCATTGGTTACATAGTTCTTTACCGTCTCGGTATCTATTGCATTAAAGTAACTTACATAGGTTTTTAGCTTATTATAGCCTAACAGCGGCTTTTGCTGCGCATAAGCACTATCTGCTGCAAAAGAAAGCAAAACGGTTATAAAACTGAACGTAAAAACTCTCCTGATCATACTCTCACCTCAACCATAGCTTATCAATATATTTATAAGGATACACCTCTTTTCCATGGGATAAAATCATCCTGGCCATGCCTTACTGCGCTTACTTCAATTTCTCCGCCGGCTACTTTAATTACGTAGTCAAGGATCCTTTCGCCTGCCTGTTCAATTGTTTCGTCGCCTTCTACTATGGTACCTGTATTAATGTCGATGATATCGCTCATCCGGTTAAACAAAGTGGTGTTTGTGGCGATCTTAACAACAGGGGCTATCGGGTTGCCGGTTGGCGTACCCAAACCGGTTGTAAATAAAACTATATTAGCTCCCGAACCAACTTCGGCTGTGGTTGATTCAACATCGTTACCAGGGGTACAAAGCAAATTCAAACCCGGTTTGGTAACTTTTTCGGGATAATCAAGCACATCTGCCACCGGCGATGTACCGCCCTTTTTTGCAGCCCCGGCAGATTTAATAGCATCGGTTATTAAGCCATCTTTTATATTGCCCGGCGATGGGTTCATATAGAAACCAGAGCCTGCTTCTTCGGCGCGCTGGCTATAGCTGCTTACCAGGCTGGCAAAACGTTCGGCTTTATTTTTATCCAAGCAGCGGTCAATCAGGTTCTGTTCAACACCGCACAGTTCAGGAAACTCGGCCAGGATAACCGAACCACCCAGCGCCACCAGCAGATCGGACGTGTAACCGATAGCGGGGTTTGCCGAGATACCCGAAAAACCATCTGAGCCGCCACATTCCAATCCTATAACGAGTTTACTTAATGGTGCCGGCTTACGAACGTTTGTATTGGCCTGCATTAAGCCAGCCAAAGTTTGCCGAATGGCCAACTCCATTAGGTCGGCTTCCTTGCCGGTTTTTTGCTGATCCAGTATGTACAATGGCTTATTAAAGTTTGGCGAACGCTTACTGATCTCTTCCTGCAACGTCTTCACCTCGGCATTCTGGCATCCCAGGCTTAGTACTGTAGCCCCCGCAACATTAGGATGGGTAATATAACCCGCCAACAACCCGCACAAGGTGGTTGAGTCCTGCCGGGTACCTCCGCAACCGCCGGTATGCGATAAAAATTTAATACCATCAACATTAGGAAACAGCTTATTACCGGTTGCCTGGGCTGTATCGCCATCAATTTCGGTATACAACACTTCATTGATCTCGCCGCCGGCTTTAATCATGCCTATCAACTGCTGCGCTTTTATTTCATATGTTTTTTTACGTCCGTAACCCAAAGGCTTTACTAACGCTTCCTGTAATACCTCAATATTACGGTTCTCGCAAAACACCATTGGTACCACAAGCCAATAGTTGGCGGTACCCACGCTACCATCCTCCCGGTGATAGCCGTTAAAGGTTTGGTTTTGCCATTTGCTTACATCCGGTTTATGCCAGTCGGTATGGCTGCTGCCGGTTAAAAAGCTGTTGGCCGCATGTACTACATTGCCGGTAGATAACAAACCACCAACCGGGATAGGGCTTTGCGCTTTACCTACTAAAACCCCGTACATAATAATTTCGCCGCCTTGAGGAATATCGGCAATTGCAAACTTATGCTTGGCGGGTATAAATTCGAGTACTTTATAACTATTCCCCTTATATTCAACCTCTTCACCTGGCTGCAAATCGGTCAGTGCTACCAGTACATTATCGGCAGGATGTACTTTTATAATCCGTTGTTTCATCGTTTTAATTTTTTAATTAGTGCAGCAATCTGTTTATCCTTTATTCACCTGGTTAAACTGCTCAATCACAGCTACAGTAAAGCCTGGTAAAATATCCAGGTCGGCATCCCACAAATCTTTATTTTTTAATATGTTTTGAATTACAGCATCGCTATCCGGTTTTTCCCACACCTTTGCAAAATAGCCAGCCTGGCTATCTGTAACTTTATATTCCTCATTGTTGATGGTACCGGTATATTGCCCCTCATCCCCTGCCTTAACACGCATAAAACGGATAAAGGCGGCAAAACCCTTTGCCATGCATGCCGGTACTGTGTTGTTTAATTTATAATAGTTTAATAATAACGGAATAACACGCATTTTAATTTTAGTGGAGTATTGTACCGAGATGCTTAACCACTCGTGCCTGATATACGGATTGCGGAACCTATCCAAAACCTTGTTTGCAAAATCAGCAGCTACAGCATCGTCAATTTTATAGGGGATAGCAGGCCTGATCTCATCAAACACCAGCTGCGTAATAAACTTTGTAAACTGTGCATCATCCATTGCCTCTTTAACCGTTTTAAATCCCGATAGGTAAGCAAAAGCGCAGCACAGCGTGTGTGTGCCGTTTAGTAACCTTAACTTTAACTCCCTGAATAATTCAATATCAGGTGTTATTACCACGCCTTCATCCACCTGGCCAAATGATAATACTTCTTTTATTTTATCATCGCCCTCAATGGCCCACAAACTATAGGTTTCGGCCATAATACCAAGGTTATCGGTATAGCCATTCTTGCTCTCTAATTCATCTTTCGATGCATTATCCGGCCGACCAGGCACAATCCTATCTACCAATGAATTACAGAAACTATTGCTACTTTCCAGCCAATCCATAAAGTCGGGTTCCAGTTTGTTCAAATGGGCCAGCTCCAATACAATTGCTTCCAGTTTTTTACCGTTATCAACAATAAGCTCGGTTGGGATAATTACCAGACCGCTATCCGGGCTACCATTAAAAGCCATGTAACGCTCATACAAAACGGCTAAGAGCTTGCCGGGAAATGAAACCGGCGGATGTTTCCGCACATCTTCTTTTACGAGCTTAATGCCCACTTCGGTGGTGTTGGATATGATTACTTTTAATTTAGGTTTCCTGGCCACGTCCAAAATCTCGTCCCACTCATTAGCTGCCGAAAGCACCCTGCTTATTGCCGACGAAATCAGCTGCTCACTTACCTGCCCGCCGTTTACAATGCCTTTTGAATAAATGGTGTATAAATTATCCTGTTTACCAAAATCATCAACGGTACCGGTATCTGTCGACTTAACCACAACTACCCTTCCGTTAAAAATCCCTGCCCTGTTAGCTTTATCAATATAATAATCGGGCAATCCTCTTAATAATACGCCGGTACCAAACTGCAATACTTTTTCGGGGAGCTCAAACAAATGTTCGGCGGGCACTTCAACGCCTTCAACGTTTATTCTTTTAAGGTTATACTTTGATAAGATCATGTTTTATTGGGGTATTTATGATTATTTATTTTTTGATAAAATCTGCCTGGCCACCCAGCTTACCAGGTCGTTAGCGGCATTAATGTTTTCAAATTGCGGGGGCAGCTTCCGGCCATCTACATATTCGTTGTAAAACCATGGATCGCCTACAGCAAACACAGCCCCTTTGCCATATTTAGCGGTGGCAACTATGATATCATTTTTATTAATCAATTGTGCTACAGCCGGGGCGCTTATGTTTAATGTGCTAAGCTCCTTGATGTACACCTTTTTTGCTGTTTTAAATATCTTATTATCGGCCGGTATGTTTATTGCGCCCTGCTCAAACTCACGGCCGGCTACATGGTTAATGCTGTTTTTGTTAAAACTGATACCAAACTTTGCCATCAGCTGGTTAAGATGCGTAAACTCTGCATTACCAGTATCATTATTCAGCACCAATAAAACGCCTCCGTTTTTAACCCAATCGCTTATGGCTTTAATGTGAGGTTCGAGTATATATTTGGCCTGTGGGTTTTCTTTCGGAATATCCGGATCAACAATTATATACACTGCTGCTTTTTTCAGATTTAATGCATTGGGCTCCTCATTCAAAGTTTGTGTACGGAAGCCGTAATTATTAAATACCTGCCCAAAAAACGAAATGCCATTATTATCCCACTCTTCCCATTTATAGTGAAATGGCATTGTTTTGCCTGTAATATCCTGGCGGTGTTCGTCATTAAAATAGCTATCCAGCAAGGCTATTTTACCCTTGCCTGAGATCAGCGTTTTTAACTTTTCTATTTCTACACTGGCCAGCATAAAAGCGCCAACGCCCTTGATTTCATTGGTGATGGTTTTTACACCGGTATAATACTCATAGCTTCCATCACGGTATGGTTGCCCACCCACGCCAACAGCACCACAGGTTCCTTTTATATTTACCTGCCCGGCCGCATCCGTTTCAATAAACTGTTTTATAATGCCGTCATAGGCTTTTTGTGCAGGTTGCAAGTATTTTGAAGGCAGGTAGCCTTCCCGCACACTTTTAGCCAAAGCATATACAAACATACAGGACGCTGATGCTTCCAAATAATTCCCTTTTTGAGCGCCTTTGTCCAGCACCTGGTACCATAACCCGGTTTCTTTATCCTGGTAAGTAGTTATAGCCACGGCCAATCGGTTTAAAATAGCCAGCAACTGCGCGCGTTTTGGATGATTTAAAGGCAACTGGTCGAGCACATCAACCAGGCCCATAATATACCAGCCATCGGCCCTGGCCCATAAACATGCAGATAAACCCGTTTGGGGGTTAGCCCAGCGTTCTTTTTTGCTTTGATCCCAGGCATGGTACAACAGTCTGGTTTTAGCATCGCGGGCCATCTTCTCCATCAGGACGAACTGGCTGGTTATATCATCCAAATCACTCTCCTGGTGAAATTCCGTGGCATATTCTGCATAAAAAGGTTCGGCCATATACAGGCCATCCAGCCACATTTGGTTTGGGTACCGTTTTTTATGCCAGAAACCGCCTTCGGGGACACGGGGTTGCTTGTCTATCTGTTTACGTAACAGAATGGCCGCCTTGTAATACTTTGGGTTATTTAAAACCCGGTAAAGCATGATGAGGCTGCGGCCGGCTAAAATATTATCGAGGGTAAAATCATCCGCTTTATACGTGCGGATAGTGCCGTCAGTATTAACATACCTATCGGCGGCACGTTGTATGTAGCTAAAATACTCGCCGTTGGCGCTTTGCTGCCAAACGCTTTGCATTCCCTGCAAAACTATGCCCTGGTCGTACGACCAATTGCCACCGGGCAGCGAATCTTTCCAGATATGCATAACTGTGGCAGCCATGCGTTGAGACCAGGGCTGTTCCTGCGCCCGAAGCAATAATCCTTGCAAGAGAATGGCAAACAACAAAAAGATCTTCTTCATTTTTAAGGTTATTTTATGGATGAAACATCCCAGTTATCGTTGCCGGCCAGGATATTTTTTATAGTATATTTTTCAAAATCAGCAGCACTCAACGGGTGCGACCACAATACACGTCCTTTTACATCTGCCCCGTTACCTTTTGACTGGTATTCGGCAAAAAAAGCGGTTTTCTCGTTTTCGGGGTTACGCCAGTTATCCCAGCCTTCTTTGAGTATATGGCTGCCCATAATTGTATTAATGTAAACAGCTTTTGCATATGGGCGCCACGGACGGCCGAGGTAAACTTTATTTACGCTGGTATCTGCAGCGACAAGCGTACAATCAAAAAACACAAGGCCAAATTGTTGGCGCGGGGTTGTGGCGGGGGCTGTAATAAATGAGTTTTTAAGGCTATTGATAACACAATGCTGAAATACTGCTGTTGCTTCGCCAAAAATAAAATCGGTGGTACCTTCAATATAGCAATCTTTATAAAGCTGGCGGCTGCCTTCTGTAGCGGCATAAAGGGTATCCTGGTTACCCAGCAAACGGCAGTTGATCACGGCACACCTGTCGCCTTCAATATGTAGGGCTACGGCCTGTCCAACCTGCCCTGCAGCATTGGCTATGGTAAGGTTTTCGGCGGTAAAATCATTACCCTGTACTAAAACGGTGTATGAGGTATAAGTGGTGAAAGTATCCTTAGCAAAAGCATCCTTACCCTGCGGATTTGGCTTCCCTGAAAAATCGCTATTGGTGATGATGGTGTGCTCTTTATCCTCGCCAATTAAAGAGATCCTGGTTTTCCATGATGGGATAACCAGTTTTTCGTGATATACCCCTTTTTTTATAAAGATGGACACCTGTTGCTGCGACAGGTCGCGCACGGCGTTTACGGCCTCTTGTATGGTTTTATAGTTACCGCTGCCATCCTGCGCCACCGTAAAACGGTTGGGATAGGTAACAGCCTGTGCCTGCAGCATGGCAGGCATCATCAGGATCAATATCAGCAGGTATAATTTCCTCATTATTTTGCTGTTATAAGTGAGCTATCATCGGCACCTGGACCAAACTCCGCTTTATTTTTAGCCTTTGAGGCATCGGTATTTAACAACTGTACCTGCGCCGATTTTTTGCCTGCTATTTTAAGCAGTAATTGCGCCTGGTTATACCTTATGCCGCTAAGTATAATGCTGCTACCGTTTTTAATATTAATAAGCGGGCTGGTGTTTTCACACTCAAGGTGCACATTTTTCAGGCTGATGTTTTGCGCTTCAATAATATCAATACCATCGTTTGTTTTGAATATGCTGTTTTCAATGTGGATGCCTTTAATGCTCATTTCGGGCAGGCCCCGTATCATAATGGCTTTTTCGGCACCGTTGCAGGCTACATTGTTCGCATAAAAATTGCGGAACGCGGGTGTGGCTTCTGTTACCGGGAAATTTTCCTGGTCGTTAACCTCATCTGCTTCTCCGGGCGATTTGCCGCCGTAATACATATCAAAAAGTATAGCCTCATGAAGTATATCTCTCATGCTGATGTTTTTGATGAAAATATTTTCTACCACCCCACCTCTGCCACGGGTAGTTTTAAACCTTAGGCCGATGTCGGTACCAATAAATGTGCAATCGGATACGAAAATATTGCGCGCACCACCCGACATTTCACTGCCAATTACAAAGCCGCCATGCGCACGGTAAACAACATTGTTTCTTACAATAACATTTTCGGTTGGTTTGCCCCTTTTACGGCCCTCCTCATCACGACCGGATTTGATGCAAATGCCATCGTCGCCGGCATCAAATGTGCTGCCTTCAATCAGCACATTTTTACATGATTCCACATCAATTCCGTCACCATTCTGTGCGTTCCATGCGTTTCTTACACGCACATTTTGCACGGTAAGGTGTTGACACAACAAAGTATGAATATCCCATGCCGGTGAATTTTGAAGCGTAACACCTTGCAGCAAAACGTTTTTACAATTGGTAAGCACCAACATATTCGGCCTGAAAAAATCCTTCATAGCTTCATTATCCTTGATGGTTTTCCCTTGCCCAAGCACACCGGCACCCGGTGTTTTAACACCTTTCATAAAGCCTTCTGATGGATACCATGATTTGCCGTTTTCGCTTACAACACCGCCGCTTGCCACCAGCTTTTTCCATTCGTTTTCGGTAAGCCTGTCTTTGCCGATGGCACGCCAAACCTCGCCATGCCCATCAATGATTCCATCGCCGGTAATAGCAATATTCTGTAGATTGGTACCCGATATAGGCGACTCATTACGCACGGCGGAATGCCCTTCATAATTGCCTTCAATTAATTTATACTGGGTTTTATCATCGGTAAACTGGAGCAACGCCGCCCTGCTTACATGCAGGTTTACATTGCTTTGCAATACCAACGGCCCCGTTAACCATAAACCCTGCGGAATAAGCACTACCCCACCACCTTTTTTGCTGCAGGCAGCAATTGCTTTATTAATATTAACCGTATTTAATGTAATGCCATCGGGCTTTGCGCCGTAACTTAAAATATTAACGGTATCTTTTTTAAATACAGGTACATCTACATGGGGCAAATGCTGCCAAGAATACGGCGGGCCCTGTGCAAATGCAGTTAGTAAACCGGTCGCAAATAAGACCGCAACACTAAATGATACTTTTATTAACGACATGCTTTTATAGCTAATTTTTTTACGCCTTAATTGGTAGCGAATTAAAATAGGCAACGCTGCTGACGGCGCTATGTAAAATTCTTAAACAAGATTAACGGCTCTTAACTATAAAAAAAAGGAATTGACCAACTAAAACCACGCAATCGTTCCCAGTAACGTTTGCGTGATTTTAAGAGTTATGGGTAAACACGACAAAATCCCAGTTTTTACGATAACTTAGTCGTAAAATAATTTCTTAATATTTGAAAACGTTTGATCTTGCCGTAATTTGCACGATCAGAGAACCAAATTATGTTTGAATCCTATACCATTAAAGACATTGCAAAGGCTTTGGGCGTATCCACCTCCACCGTATCGAGGGCATTAAAGGGCAGCTATGAAATTGGCGCTGAAACTAAAAAACTCGTTCAGGAGTATGCCGAGAAGGTGAATTACCGCCCCAATCCTATTGCCTTAAGTCTTAAAGATCAAAAAAGCCATTCAATTGGTGTTGTGGTATGCGAAGTGGCGAACGACTATTTCTCGCAAGCCATCAATGGTATCGAATCTATTGCATATAACCTTGGTTACCACGTCATTATTACGCAAACCCACGAATCGTTTGACAGGGAAACAGTTAACGTACAACATTTGCTTTCAAGGCATGTTGATGGGTTGCTGGTTTCTTTATCTGCCCAAACCACAGATACATCGCAGTATAAATATCTTCATGAAAAAGGATTCCCTATTGTATTTTTTGACAGAATTGCCGCAGATATTGACACACACAGGGTTGTTGCTGATAATTTTAAAGGGGCATTTGATGCTACGGAGCTTTTAATAAAATCCGGATTTAAAAAGATAGCGCACCTAACCAATTCAAATAACTTATCGATAACAGTTGAAAGGCTCAACGGGTTTAAAGCCGCGCTGGATAAGCACGGCATCGAATTTAAACCTGGTTATTTAAAAAACTGCGAGCATGGCGGAATGATACACGATGAAATTGAATTTGCGGTAAAAGCATTGTTAGCTATGGATGACCGGCCCGAAGCCATTTTTATCGGCAGCGACAGGCTGACCATTAATTGCATGTCGATATTAAAAAAAATGGGCGTAAAAGTACCCGACGATTTGGCGCTGGCTGGTTTTACCAATTCGGATGTTGTTGATTTATTTGATCCGCCACTTACCGTAGTCCGCCAGCCTGCATTCCAGATAGGCCAAAAAGCAACTGAACTACTTATAAAAACCATTGAGAGCAAATGGCCCGTTGAAGAATTTACGACCGAGCGGGTGGATACACAGTTAATTGAAAGATTATCGTCGCAAAAATTAAAATAACAATCACTTTCTTATAAAATAAAACAAGTGGGAGCTCCGTTCGCTTCAAACCGACTTGCTTTTTGTATAAATGCAAAAAGCCCCGGGTTATCCGGGGCTTTCGCAAATAATATTTAATTAAAGACTATTACTTTTTGAACTGAACGCGACGGTTTAATACACGTCCTTCTTCAGTTGAATTATCAGCAATTGGCATGGTTTCGCCATAACCCTTAATTTTTACCTTCTTGGCATCAACACCAGAGTTAACCAGGTAAGTTTTTACCGAGTTAGCACGATCTTTTGATAAAGAAAGATTGTGAGCAGCTGTGCCTTCAGATGAAGCGAAGCCATCAACCTCAACTTTAGCACCAGATGCACGTAAGTCTGCAGATGTAGCATCTAATACAGGGTAAGATGAAGTGCGCAATACCGAGCTGTCAAATTCAAACTGGATGTTTGAGTAAGCGGTACCAACCACTTTACCACCAGCCAGCGTTGAATCTGGTTTAGGGAATACGATAACGCAACCAGAACCATCAACTACGCTGCCTGCAGCAGTACCTGGACATTTGTCAAACTGATCGGCAACACCGTCACCGTCCGAATCTTTTTTCAGGTCGTTAACCGCAGTTTCCACATTGGTAACGCGGCCTTTTAAAGCTTCAACTTCCTGGCGTAAAGCTGCATCGTATAATTCGTCATACATTTGAGCAACCGGGTTAACCCATGTTAGGTTCTGTTTGGTTTTCGGGCCAAAAGTATACTCTAAACCACCATAGGTATAAGAGTAGTGGCTAAACTGCGGATAGGTATGAATAGCGCCAAAGTTATAGCCCTGTACAAAGCTAATAGTGTAACCTAAATTTAAGGCTAACGCGTCAGACAGTCTGAACTTTACGCCTGCACCAACCGGAGCAAATAATTCTTTAATGGTTTTGTCGCCCCATGGATTAGTTACAGGGCTACCGCCAACGGGAGTATTTTCTTTAACTTTATACATATCTAAACCTAAACCGGCAGAACCATAAAAGTTAACACTGTTTTTGCGATGCAGGAAGCTAACGCTTGCAATGTTAAAAACACCACTAAGCGCAGCTGAATTAAACGAAGTTTTGTATTCGGTGTAGCCAAATTTTTCAGTGCCGTCCTTGTCAATACCATGCACTTTACCACCTAAATAATCTAACTGCAAGCTAAAAGTGTGTGATAATTGTTGTCTTAAATACACGCCATAGCCTAAATCAGCTTTAAATTTGTTAGTAGTGTTAATGGTAAACGGAACAAGCCCATCAGTAATACCGGCACTTACGCCAATGCTGAATGTGTTGTACTGACCAATGCCACCAAATACCTTGGCGGTAGAAGTCTCAGAAGACATTGTTGTAGTTGTTGTTTTGGTGGAATCGGTTTGGGCATTAGCCATACCTACAACCATCAAAGACGCAAACGATAATGCGACTGTTTTCTTTAATGTAGAGTAATTCATAGTTGTTTGTTGTTGTTTTTTTAAGCCTTCCAAAAGGCTTTATAATCACCTATAACTTTTTAAGAAGCAAATTGTTTCGAAAAAGGAAAATTGATTTATAGTTATGAAATTAAAAACACCTTTGGTTGAATTTTCATTTAAATAACTGGTCAACTAACCTTAACATTTTCTCGACCTATTTACCCCTTTTGTTATTTTGCTGTTTTGCAAAAAGAACGCCAAAAACAAAAAGTTGCACTTTTAAATTCAAAAAAATAACATATCAACAAGGGCCATGCGGCTTAAGTGCATAATTTTAGTTAAAAAAATAAGCTGATTGCAAAAAAACAATAAGCCCCCGATTTATTATTTTTATTTTAAGTACATAAACTGTCTATATTAGGATACATTATTTTCGTCATTCTGCAATCAGTTCCTTAATAAACGGCATTCCTGTCCTGAAGATAGTGCGGTGAGCGGTAAATTATCACAAGTCGGAGCAATATCAGGGTATAAAAAACGCCGGTATAATAACCGCGTTTCTGATTGCAGGAGGCAAAACTTGAAGCCGCTGCCTTTAAATTTTAATCAATAATACTTTTACCCTCTGTCTTTTCTATATTGATATCCCTGGCATTTTTTGAAGGCCTCGTTAATATGTGTCCCGATAAAATCTGGAAAGCAAAACAGGCCTTTCTTGTTCAGAAAAGGCCTGTTGAATTGTTATAAGATCAGTTGTATCATATTACACGGGTGAATCAAGCGGCTCCGGGTCGTTATATCCTGGAGTATCAAACGGAGAACGCTCTTTTTTAAATATAGCTGCACCAATAAGAGCTCCGATTACTCCCATTATAGCCGAAATGAAAACAGTGCTAACGGCACCTATCACCGCAAAGTATTTACGGGTTATGTTCAGTGCGGTATCAATTTGTTCCTGCGACATTCCTTTTGCCTCCAGTTGAGATTGTGTGGAGGCTACCATCTTTTCCACCATTTCGGGGCTTAATATGGCATAATATAAATAAAGAAATATGGCCGATAGGATACCTGTAAAAACGGAATACAAAAAACCCGACAAAAAACCCTCACCAAAAGTCATAAATCCGCCAAGTTGTTCTCTGTATTCTTTTTGAGCTAATAATAAAAAACCAAAGAAAGGAATCAGCCCTATGTACTTAACGGCAGAGTTGGGATCGAGATTTGAAAATTGAATAGCATACGTAATAATTATTGATGTAACCAGGCCAATTAGTGCCCATTTTATTGCCGGGGCAGATGGACTTGCTTTTTTTACTTCCATGAGATTGTAGGTTTATTTTTTTGTTTCTCTAAATTAACTAATATTTTAGAAATCAGCTAAGTCCGGCTAAATATATTTAATACACCTATTGGTAAATCATCCACATGTGTTGGCAATTGCACCAAATTAAAACAGGCCTCTCCGGGTGAGAAAAGGCCTGTAAAAATCATATATACTTATAAATTAAGCTGATGCATCATTGACTCATGAACTATATTGCTGTTGTTCATTTTTAAAAAATGCAGCGAAAATTAATGCTAACACAAACAGGAATATAATACTGATTCCTAATGATTGAATTTGCTGCCCAACCGTGATGTTTTTTTCTCCCTCTAATGCTTTTTTCATGTCGCTTATTTTAGCGTCCACATCCTTAGCATTTGCAGGATTTTCGGCTTTCAGTTTATTTAACGCGGTAATCATTGCTGTCTCAGTTTTTTGCAGCATATCAGGCTCAATAACTTTGGCAAAAACATTGTCTTTAATTATAAACACCAATAAGTACGAAGCAAAAAACATGATAAAAATACCGGTTGTTGCCTGCCGGACATTCCAGTACCCTCCTATCTTTTTTCTGAGGCTCATGCAAAACAAAATAGCTATCCCTATTGGCAATACATACGAAAACAGCACCGAGCCAACGGTCACTGTAACAGCTGTTTTTGCCACCAGTATCATAAAATAAAAATAAATGATACTTACAACAGACAACACCCCCCCCAAAATCAACCCGTTGATTAATCCTTGTACTTTTATTCTTCTGTTTATGTCTTCGCTCATGCTTGCGTGTAATTAAGGCAACCTAATTGTCTATTGAAAATTGATCAGGATCTCTAAAACAGCCATATCGAAATCAGCTTCCAATGCGTTTTCAGCTATAATAGCTTTTGCCTCCGGCGATGGATCGATATTCTGGAAAAAACACATTACCGGGTAAAACAGTTCGGCCAGCTCAGAATCTTCGGGCAGGCTGCTGGCTACATTGGCAATTTCTTCAACAGGGCTTTCCATCAATATCTGGTTAGCTATTATAGGCTCATAAATGCGGTACTCATCCTGAAACTCGTCTTCATCAACCAACAAAAATTCTTTTAAATAGTCTTCCAGTTCGGGCTCAATATCTTCATCTTCGCACTCGTTCAGGTACAGGAGCATGTTTAGCAGTTCGGTACCACGGTCAAGGGTCTGTTCCTCAATATCTTCCCATTCGGGGGTATCCAGGTAATCTTCTTCCAGCTTTTTAACATCAGCGCTAAAAAAGTTGATCATCAACAGATCAAAAAACACCTCGCGCAATACCTCCACCTGTGGATTATTGTCAAATACCTCGTCCAAAGCGTCAACTTTGGTCAGGAAATCTTCATCGGATATAAAAACATCCCCAAAATCGCCGGTTAGTACTGTTGCATCAAAGCTGTTATATTTAGAAAATGCCTCTAAGGCCGCCTGGAAGGCAGTTTCTATTTTTGGATCTATCATGTTTTTCTATTTAGATATTTGTTTGTTGTTAAATGTTAACAGCACTTTTCCTTTTAAAGTATCGCCAATAAAGGGCGAGTTTATTGATTTTGACATATTGCTCTTGCTATTATACTCCCACTCCGTATCAATATCAAAAAGCACCAGGTTGGCTTTTTCGTCTTCGGCAATTACAGGCACAGCTACCCCAAGTATTTCACGTGGATTGATAGCCAGTTTTTCTACCAGCAATTCAACCGGCAAGCCGGCCTTAAGCGCAAGCGGTAATACAGTTTGAAAACCTACCATACCATAAGCTGCCACTTCAAATTCCACATCTTTAAATTCGATTTCGTGCGGTGTATGCTGCGATACAATGGCATCAATTGTGCCGTCTTTTAAGCCTTTTATAAGCGCTTTTACGTCATCCCTGGTACGTAAGGGTGGCTTTACCTTGTATTGGCTATCAAAGCCCAATAATGCTTCATCAGTAAGTATCAAATGGTGTGCGGCGACATCACAGGTAACCTCCAGCCCCTTTCGTTTGGCTTCCCTGATAAGCTCTACAGAACGGGCAGTTGATATGGTACTGAAATGTATTTTGGACACGGTATACTCGGCCAGGTAAAGGTCGCGGGCTATCATCAGTTCTTCGGCCAATGAGGGGATTCCCTTCATGCCCAAGAGGGTACTGATTTCGCCTTCATTCACCTTGGCCTTGCCTGCAATAGCGGTATCTTCGGGATACGAGAATACCATCGCATCAAAACCTTGCGCATACAGTAAAGCACGTTCCATTAAACCGGCATCCTGCACGGGGCGGTTACCATCAGTAAAAGCTTTGGCACCGCTCAGGAACATATCATACATCTCGGCAAGGTCTTTCCCCTCCCGCTTGTGCGATATGGTACCTAAAGGGTAAACATCTACCAAATTACCTTTTGAACGGTTAATGAGGTATTCAACCTCGGCTTTGGAGTGCACCGGGTTTGCGGTATTAGGCATCATAGCCACGCCGGTAAAACCTCCGGCGGCGGCGGCTTGCGTACCCGATGCTATATCTTCCTTTGTTTCTAACCCCAATTCGCCTATATTGCAGTTTAAATCGAAAAAGCCAGGCGAAACGTATTTGCCTTCTGCTTCAATTAACTTAGCATCAGCTTCAATATCGTCAGCAATACGGGTGATAACTCCGTTTTCAATTAAAATATCGGCAATTTGTTGATGAAAGGGCGATCCGGGATCAAGGATAGTGGCAGATTTGATAAGCAAATTCATTAGCACCGCTTTAAGGATTTTTTGTTGATTAAACCGGGTGTTTTACTACCGCGACACCCGGTTTAAAATACCTGATGAGCACAATTTCGGCAGCCAGAAAAATCAATGCCAAAATTATACAAAGTTTCCATAATTGTGTACCTAAATTTGTTTCGGCAACAATACCTTTTAATGAGGCGTTACCTCCTGTAATTAAGGCGCTTGACTTTGGCATAATTTCTTTTAAAGCCGCGGCGTCGAGGTAACTCATATCCGATTCGCTCCTGTTATCGTTAAAAGCCAGCGCCGCCAGGGTGCTGTCTTGTTTTTTTAAAGTATAAATGCCGGGTTCATGTAATTGATCGGATACATACAACAACGTGCTACCCTCCTGCTGCCTTACATCTGGTATAATACTTTGTTCCCCCTTGCTCAATTTAAGCAATTGTTTTTCGGCGATTTGCACCGGCGGAATCTCTAAAGCCTCATCCTGCCCTAAAGTGTAAAAAAGCGGCAGGTCATGGCCGCTTAATAAAGCTATCCTGAACAATACCGGCACAAACAACGCATGCCGGGGCAAATTGCTAAATTCTTCATCTAAGGGAACAGCAGCTATGTAAACTTTGCCTTTGCCGCTGTTATAGCCGGCCCAAAAAGTTTGGCCGCCGGTAAGCGTCATCAGGTTATCGGCAACGCCATGGGCAGCACTTAACTGATAATATTTTTTTACCACCGGCAAATCGGGGTTTTGAGGAAAACTTTCAAATACATTTTTGAATACCGGGCTTTGGCGGTTAAGGCCGGATACCTTGTTTGCTTCGGTTATTAACTTTTCGGGGTAAGCGGCATTCATGCCCTGCAGGAACAGCCGGTAATTAGCCAGATCGGCATTGGCCGAGGGGAAAATCGCCAGCGTACCACCTTTGGAAACATAAGTTTTCAGCTGCTGCGCCAATCCGGTAGATATCGCTTTAATATCGCTTAGCACAATTAAAGGATAAGTGCTTAAAGCCCCATAATCAACATTACCCTCAGGCACGTTCCTGGTTTTAAAAAAAACATCGGCTGCAAAAACGGCTTTCAGGTATGGGTTGGCTATGCCTGCATCAATCAGCAAAACAGGCATCTGTTGTGCCACGTTAAAGCTGAAATAGAATTTATTATCAAAGGTAATGGGGTTATCCTGTAATTGCACTTCGCCCTGCTGCCAGCCTGCCTGCAGGCCCATAAACGACAAGGTATCGTTTTGTACAGCGCGTGCAGCAACGGTATAGCTGCCCAGTGCCTTTTGCTCGCCATTAATTAATACTTTTAAAGGGATCTTCTCTGCCTTTTCTCCGGCGTAATTGTGCAGGCGCACCACCAGCTTCTCACTTTCGCCGGGCCGATGGATGGCGCTGAGCAGCCAAACAGAATCAACAGTTACGTTTGAGAGGTTACCGGCTTTAAGCTGGATGAGACTGTAAGCGATACTACTATCGGCTTTCAGCGGCTTATCAGCCATGTTTTTTTGCAGATCAGATATAATATAGGCAGCTTTTGTAGTGCCGGGCCGGGCTAACAGTAAACTTTGCTGCCTGCCAATAATTTCCTGCAATTTTCGGCTTTGTGGGCTAATCTTTACCTGGTCTACCGCGTCATTAAACTCATCGCGGCTAAGCAGGCGCTGATGCTTGCCCTCAAAATCCTGCGTAAGCAATTGAAAACGATCATTTATATTGTATGCCGACGCTATCTCTTTAGCTTTTTGCCTGGCATCGTCCAATAATGAACCCTCGCGGTTAAGGGTTTGCATGGAGTATGAATTATCAACAAAAACACTCACTACATTTTGCCTGCCCGCACCCGCAGAATTTTGACCGGGGATAAAAGGCCTTGCAAAAGCCAGCACCAAAAAAAACAAAGCCAATAACCGTGAAGCCAAAATCAAACGCTCCTTTAAATTACGGCGGGACGATTGTTGCTCCTGTATCTCTTTTAAAAACTGAACATTGCTAAAATTAACCTTCTGAAACTTCCGAAAGTTGAACAGGTGGATAATTACCGGGATAGCTAACGTAAGTAATGCAAATAAAAAAGCCGGATAGATGAAGTGCATTTACAAATGAAGTGAAAAATGTGCAGATTTCAGATTACAGATGTGTAGATGTTCAAAAAGCAAAAATTGCCTCATGTATTTGGCATGAGGCAATCGTTTTATAATCATCTGTAAATCTGAAATTTGCAAACTAATCCTTCAAACATCATCTGCACATCTGTAATCTGAAATCTGCACATCTACAATTTCGGTTCATTATAAACCTGGAATTCCGCTATACTTGGCGCATTATCATAGGTTTCGATAGACATGCGTACTTTGTCGCCTTTTACCTGGGCAAAGCGGTTTACTTTAACGCGGCTTAGGTTCTCGCCTTCAAATATTGTTTTCCAGGTGGCACCATCAAGGTATTCCAGCTTGTATTTTTTAATGTTGGGTTTGCGTTCAAATATCACCACCGTGTTAAAAGGCTGGCCTGGTTTTAAAGTAACCTCGTACCATGGATTTTTTACCCTTGGGTTCGACTGCCACACGGTGCTAAAATCATCATCGTTGGCAAAATCCATAATCTCGGAGTCATCGCTCCAGCTTGAGTTGGCCGGCGCGTGTTTAGCCAGGTTGTGCGATACTATCGGCGGGCCTGTTTCGCCTAATTTGCCTACCGGGCCTTCATTTTTCCATAGCTGCCCTATTTGTTTTAAACCGGCAAGCGCGTTATCGTCCATCAAACCATCGGTGTTTGGCGCTACGTTCAGGATAAAGTTACAGCTGGCATTATTAAGCGGGATCAGGGTTTCATTAACAAATTTATTTACATCGCGGATTGGTGTTGTTGGGAAGTCTGTTTTCCAAAACCAGTTAGCCTGTATTGGCAGGCAAGCCAAGGCCGGCATTTTATTGGTTTCTTTTGATAAACGCTGGCCGGCACCCATTTCATAGGTTTTAATATCGGTGTAATACAAACCATCTCCCGGGTATTTGGCGCCGTTCAAATCCATCATCAGGCAGTTTGGTTGTAATGATTTTACCAGCTGATAGATTTCCTGGAAAGGGACATCGTCATAAGATATCCTTGACCATGGTGCATCCCAGCCGTCAATGATCAAAGCTTCTATCGGGCCGTAGTTGGTAAGCAACTCGGTTATCTGCTTTTTGATCATCTCGATATGCCTTGGCTGGATCATATTAGGGCGCAGTTTGTGATGTGTATCTAAAATAGAGTAGTACAGCATCACCTTTAAGCCTTCATCCCGAAAAGCTTTAACATACTCTTTAACCACATCGCGTTTCAACGGACTGTTCATCACATTGTAATCGGTGCTTTTGGTATCCCAGATGCAAAAACCACTATGGTGCTTGGTAGTTAAACAACCATAGCTCATATTGGCCGATTTTGCTGCCTTTGCCCATTGCACACAATCCAGTTTTTTAGGGTTAAACTCCGATGCGGGTGTTTCAGGATCAGGCCAGTCGGCGTTCTCGTAAGTTGGTATATTAAAGTGAATGAACATGCCGAAACGCAGGTCGACAAATTTTTGCTGTAATTCTGAAAGCGGCAACTGTTTTTTTGAAACGCTTTGAGCGTTTACATTGGTTACGCTTAAAATTAGCGCGGTTATTAAAAACTGGATTAATTTTGTTTTGGTAATACTGTTAATCATAGTTAGCTAAATTAATTTAGTAAGGTGTTTGAAGGTAGCTAAGATTGTTAAAAACAGGTAATTAAAATTGAATTCATATTGGCATATTATTCAACGATATTGACTATATACCTGATTAACTTACACCCTTGTTAATTTCACCGGAGCCGTATGATAAGCATTCCATTGGCATACATAAACATTTTTATCTTCATCAACACAAACGTCATGACCGTGCTGAAAAATGCGGCTCGACGCTTGTAAAGTAGGCTGTAAAACACCGTTTTTATACACAGGCGCGGCACCGCCCGGGTTTGATACCACTTTATTGTCTTTATCCAAAATGGTTACAAAGCCCGAATAATCAAACCGGTTACCGCTGGCATCCTTGCTCCAGCAAACACCGGCGTAAATATTTTGATCGTCAATTACCGCCCGGCAAACATACATGCCCGGCATATCGATACGCTTAATGAATTTACCATCCATGGTAAATACTTTAAAGCAGTTTTCTTCGCGCGAGGTACAAATGAGCGTAGGATTATTTTTGTCGCGCGTATCTACCGTGATGCCATGCGCGTTCACCAGGTTATGATCCTTATTGGCATTATTATGCCCGCCGAAATGACGGATATACTGCCCCTTGCTATCGTAATGAATAATATAATCCGATCCGTAACCATCGGCCACATAAATATCGCCGTTGGGGGCAACCGCCGTCTCAGTTGGTTTAAAGGGTTCATTATCTTTATAAACACCAATGGTACGTGGGTGACCAATGGCAAATATCAGCTTACCATCAACAGTGGTTTTAAGCACCTGCCCCGATTGCCCGTACGAGTTGCCTGTTTTATCAACTGCCCAGCCGCAGTCAGTCAACAGTAAAAAATCTTCGCCCCCTTCTTTGCTGATGGTTAGCCCATGGCCGCCTGGTAATGCGGTGCCCCAATAATCAAGCAGTTTGCCCGATTTGTCAAAAATGAGGATGTTGTTTTGGGTATGGTCGCCCAGCATGATCAAACGCCCCTTACTGTCCTGGACCATTTCGTGGCAATTGGCCAGCGGATGGCTGTTTACACTGATTTTTGCCCAGCCTTTGTCGGCTTTGTAGGTGTATCCACCCTGCCCTATGGTCTGGTCATCGGGTTGTAGGTCCTTGTGCAAAATAGCAAAACTATTTACCGGGGCAGCAGCCACCAGTGCCGATGCGATGGCCGAGTTTTTTATAAAATTCCTTCTTTCCATAATGTAATAGTATCAAGTAGTAAGTATCAAGTATCAAGACAGCTGCGGAACGCAGTCGACTTTTTCAATAGGTGCTTATCTGGTTAATAAAATAGTATCAAGTAGTTAGTATCAAGTATCCGAACAGCTTCTTAATGCGGTTGGCTTTATCATTGCTCAATTGGTTAAAACAAGTTCTAATATCTGATTTCTTATTTGTATGTACAAATAAAATATACCTGCTAATTATCAAATATTACATAATCAACAAAACCCCAGCTCCCGCGGGCTTTCAGCCCGTGGGCTATATAGTTTCAGCTTTCAGCCGAATTTAGGACGCAAACTTCTATCGCTTTATTGCTAATCTCGATATGCTGATCTTGTAGCTGATAGAAAACAATCCAACCAAATGTAGCTGATAGCTGCAAACATGATTAACCACGAGCTGGAAGCTCGCGGAAGCGGCGCAAACTTCTATCGCTTTATTGTTAATCTCGATATGCTGATCTTGTAGCTGATAGAAAAACAATCAACCAAATGCAGCTGAAAGCTGCAAACATGATTAACCACGAGCTGGAAGCTCGCGGCAGCGGCTTCACCCTTCTAAAATCTTACTACTTGATACTTACTACTTACTACTAAAAATGATACTAACTCAAAATATCCCTCACCACTTTTCCCTCCACATCGGTAAGCCTGAAACGGCGGCCCTGGAACTGGTAGGTAAGCAATTCGTGGTTGATACCCATCAGGTGCAGCAGTGTGGCCTGAAAATCGTGTACATGCACCGGGTCTTTTACAATATTGTAGCTAAAATCATCCGTTTCGCCATAGCTGATGCCGTGTTTTACGCCGGCACCGGCCATCCACATGGTAAAGCAGCGCGGGTGATGATCGCGGCCGTAATTATCGGCAGTTAGCTTGCCCTGCGAGTATGCGGTGCGGCCAAATTCGCCGCCCCATATCACCAGGGTATCGTCCAGCATGCCGCGTTGTTTCAGGTCTTTGATTAATGCAGCGGTAGCCTGGTCGGTAGCCTTACATTGGCCGGCTATACCCGATGGCAGGTTACTATGCTGATCCCAGCCCTGGTGGTATAGCTGCACAAACTTCACATCTTTTTCCAACAGTTTTCGCGCAAGCAGGCAATTGGCGGCATAGGTACCGGGGTCTTTACTATCGGGGCCGTACATGTCAAAAATTTCTTTGGGTTCGTTGGCGGTGCTCATCACCTCGGGCACCGATGTTTGCATGCGTGCAGCCATTTCATACTGGGCTATGCGGGCATCAACTTCAGGATCGGCATAGGCGGCGTTTTGCAGGTTGTTTAGTTTAGACAGGTATTCCAGCATTTCCTTTCTATCTGCCCCATCATAACCTTCGGGGTTATTCAGGAACAAAACAGGGTCTTTACCCGAACCAAACTGCACCCCCTGGAATTTGGATGGCAGGAAACCGTTACCCCATAGCCGGGCGTACAAAGGCTGGTCTTTAGGGGCGTTTTTTGAGACCAGTACAATAAAAGTAGGCAGGTTTTGATTATCCGACCCTAAACCGTAGCTAATCCAGGAGCCTATAGATGGCCTGCCCGGCAGCTGGTTTCCCGTTTGCAGGAAAGTTATAGCCGGATCGTGGTTTATTGCTTCGGAGTACAACGATTTTACAATACACAGTTCATCTACCACCTGGGCGGTAAAGGGCATCAATTCGCTCATCCAGGTTTGGCTTTGGCCGTGCCGGTTAAATTTACAAAATGATGGTGCCAGCGGCAGCACACTCTGGTTGGCGCTCATGCCGGTAAGCCTTTGCCCCTGCCTCACCGAATCGGGCAGGTTTTGGCCAAGCATGGCAGCCAGTTTAGGCTTATAATCAAAAGTTTCAAATTGCGATGGCCCGCCCGCCTGGAACAGGTATACTACCCTTTTGGCCTTCGGTGCAATTTGCGGCAGGGCACTCAAAATATCATCCTCCAGGCTGCCCGGGCGTTTAAGCGGGCTGCCAAAAACACTGTTGCCAAACAACGATCCAACGGCCAGCGCGCCCAAACCCAGTGAAGCTTTGGTTAAAAAATTGCGCCTGTCCATCTTCCGGTGAAGCTCATTAAACTCCGGCGTATGCAGCCTGAATTCCTCATCATGGTGAAAATCTGACATGGATATTTTATCTTTTGGTTAATGATGCATCTGAATTTAAAATGGCGCTGGCCACTACGGTATTGGCGGCTATTAAAGCGCCATCCAGCTTTTTATCTACCCGGTACTGGCCGGCGGTAAGCCAGCCCTTTTGTTTCTCGGGGTGTGTTTTAAACTTCTTGAGTTCTACCTGTTGCAGGGCCATCAACAGGCTTACTTCATCTGGCGTCGGGCTTCGGCTGGTTAGTTTGCGGTAGGCAGTAGTTATAGCTTGCTTACCATCAGCATTTCGGGCCATTTGTTCGCCCAAAACTTTGGCGGCCTCCACAAACGTAGGGTCGTTCAGGGTTACCAAAGCCTGCAATGGCGTATTGGTTTTTTGCCTGCGGATAATACAATAGCTGCGCGATGGCGCGTCAAACGTAGCAAGCGTTGGGTTGGGGACAGATCGCTTTACAATAACGTACAAACTGCGCCTGTACACCGCCTTCCCGGTATCCGGTGTGTAAGTGGTATTATTAATTTCCCATAAACCGGCAGGCTGGTATGGTTTTATACTTTTGCCGCCTATTTGGGTATTTAACAACCCGCTGGCAAATAAGGCATTGTCGCGAATCATCTCGGCAGGCATCCGGTACGCCGGGCCGTGCGACAGGTAACGATTTTCGGGATCTTTTTCAGCAGCCTCTTTAGTCGGCCGCGAATCCTGGCGGTACGTAGCCGACATCACGATCAGTTTGTTCAAAGCTTTCATATCCCAGCCCTGCTCAACAAAGGTTGTAGCCAGCCAGTCCAGCAGTTCGGGGTGGCTGGGCATTTCGCCCTGGTTGCCAAAATCTTCGCTGGTTTTCACCAGCCCGGTTCCAAAAAAGTTTTGCCACAAACGGTTTACCGCTACCCTTGCTACCAGCGGATTATCGGTATTTGTAGCCCATTGTGCTAAGCCGTACCTGTTTTTAGGCAAATCGGCCGCAAATGGCAGTATAGCTTCGGGCGTGTTGGGAAAAACCTGTTCGCCAGGCATATCGTAATTGCCGCGGTTAAGCAGGTATGAGTTTTTAGGCTTAGCCATTTCCTGCATTACCATCAACTCGGCCACATTTTCGGTCGAATCTGATAAAGTGGTGCGCAAAGCGGTTAACTTTTTTGTTTCGGCCAGCATCAGCGGGTCAACGGCGGTAACATAGTAGGCTTTTAGCTTACCAATATCATCGGCACCCAGGGCATCCTTGCTTTTTGCAGCCACCTGCTGCCAGCTATCCTTTTGCGCCAGTATTTTCACCTCGAAAGCGGTAAGGGTCCGGTTGTATACTACAACATCGTCTACCTTTCCATCTTTAAAACCACGCCCTCGTTCCCAGGCGCCAACCTGTAACCCGGGCTGGCTATCGCCCATAAATAAAATATCCTTGGTAAGCTGATCCATGGTGGTTTCCATTTTCATTTCGCTGCCATCCAGGTACAGTTTAAAACCATCCGCCTTTGCCGATCCATCATAGGTTGCCGTAAGCTGCATCCACCTGTCGCGAGGCACGTCATCAACCGTAACCAGGGTTATTGCATTTGAAGGCCCGGTGTGGGCCATGTTGAGTTCCAGCTTATTATTTTTGAGGTATAAATGATAGCCCCTAAAATTGTACAGCCGTTCGGAATTGCCTTTATGAAAAATAACACCTTCGCTTAACTGTTTAGGAATGTTAACCCAAATACCGATGCTAAAGGGCTGCGATTTGCGGAAGACGCCAATCTTATTTAAATCCAGCCAGGTATCACCATTCAAAGCCAATGCCTTGCCATCGCCCTTAGCCTCAAATAAAGGTGCATCGCCGGCCTGGCCGCCTTCGCGTTTCATAGTGCCCATATCTTTAGGGTTTACGCTGCTTGCCAGGTCGCCCTTATCAAAATTAAAACTGGCCTGTAAGCCATTAGCCGGGATTTTTTCAGTGGCCAGTTTTTTATATTCGCCATTGGCAAGCCATTTATCAAACTCAGCAGTAGCCTTACTTTCTGTTTGGGCTATCGTGTTTTTTTGCTGCGCGATGTTGTCATTAATAAAAGTAAGTATTTTTTCTTTTTGAGCCGTTGGCAGCATCAAAGTTGGCGTTGGCAAAGCATCGTCCCAGGATATTTGCCCGGCCTCTTTTACGTTATTAAAAAAGCTGAACAACTGGTAGTAATTCTTTTGCGATATCGGGTCAAACTTATGGTCATGGCATTTGGCGCAGCCTACGGTCATGCCTAATACCGCGCTGCCAAAGGTATTGGTACGGTCAATCACATATTCGGTTTGGTATTCCTCCTCAACAACGCCGCCTTCCATATTTTGCTGGTGATTGCGGTTAAAGGCGGTAGCAATGATCATATCTTTTGTTGGGTGCGGCATCAAATCGCCTGCCAATTGCCACTGGATGAATTTATCGTAGCTAAAGTTGCTGTTAAAAGCCTTGATCACCCAATCGCGGTAGGGCGACATATCCCTTATCCTATCTACCGTGTACCCATGCGAATCGGCAAAACGGGCGGCATCCAGCCAATCCACCGCCATTTTTTCGCCATAATGGGGCGATGCCAACAGGCGGTCTACCTGTTTTTCATAGGCATTAGGCGATGCATCTTTTAAAAAATCATCAATCTCTTTCAGCGTTGGCGGCAGGCCGGTAAGGTCGAGCGAAAGCCTGCGCAACAGCAATTCTTTATCAGCTTCTTTGGATGGCAGCAGGTTTTGCCGCTTAAGCCTGGCCAGCACAAAGTTATCAATAGGGTTATTCACAGCGCCTTCAACCACGGGAACGGCCGCCTTCACAGGTTTTACAAAGGCCCAATGGGGTTTATATACAGCTCCGGTTTTTATCCATTTTATAATGACAGCTTTTTCATAAGCCGACAACGTATGGTGCGATTCGGGCGCGGGCATCAGGTAGGTTGAATCGGTTGATAAAATGCGTTTTACCACCTCGCTATGTTGCAAGTCGCCGGGTTTAATGGCAACAACGCCTATATCATCGGGTACTTCGGCGTAGGCATTTGCAGCTATGTCCAGCCGTAAACCGGCCTTTTGCTTGTTTTTATCGGGGCCATGGCAGGCAAAGCACTTATTGGATAGTATGGGCTTTACATCAATGTTATAATCAACCGTTGGCGGCAAGGCATCGTATGCTTTTTGTACATCAGCGGGCAAGTCGACAGCCGATGAATAAAAAAACAACCCGCTGCCTGTTACCATTACGGCACTCAGCGTTACTAAAAAAGACCTCAGCATCATACAATTTATCAGGTTTGATAATCTGGATAAATCTACGCGGAGCCAGGGATTAAAAATTTCACAAAGGCCACATCAATTTGCACAAATCCGACTTTTTTGGGTTAATCTGACGATTAATTTATTAAATTGCATTCCCTTATAGGTATGAACAAAAGCATTTTAAGATCAACATTCAATTTACTGAATATTGACCATGTAGAACTAAACAAAAACTGGAACTACAAAAATGTTACCAGTACATTTTACCGGCTGTATTATATCGACGGCGGAGAAGGCGTGCTATATAATGCCGATAGCAGCATTAAACTGGAGCCAGACTATATATACCTGGTGCCGAGTTTTACCACCTGCAATTATTATTGCGACAACTATTTAAGCCAGTATTATATCTGCTTTGCCGAGGAATCTGTTGACGGCGCCTCGCTGTTTTCATCAAACCGTAAAATATTTAAGTTAAAAGCCGCCGATAATGCGCTGGCATGTTTTAAACGCATACTGCAATTAAACCCTAACCGGAGTTTGTATATATCCTACAATCCGAAAGTTTACGAGAAGCGGCCTGTGCAAAAAAACTTCGAGGAATTGAACCAGCTGATGCATGCATCGGCTTATATGGAAACCTATGGTTTGCTTTTGCAATTGGTATCGATGTTTTTAAAACCGGATGTTTTCTTGATGGAAGATAAAAGCATCATCCACTCCAAAATATCTGATGCTATCAATTATATACAAACCAACCTGCACCAAAACATTACGGTTGCCCAGCTGGCCAAACGCGCCAACCATAATGCCGATTATTTTTCGCGCCTGTTTTTTGAAAATACCGGCGAGCGGCCCTTAACCTACATTCAATCAAAACGCATTGAACGCGCGCAATTGTTGCTTACCACAACCAGTATGCCTTTTTATGAAATAGCCGCCGAAACGGGTTTTGAGAGCCTCGCCTATTTTTCGAGGGTGTTCAGGAATATTACCGGGCAAACACCCGGATCATATAAAAAAAACAGCCTGGTGATGTAGCGATATGGCTGATTTCGCTATTAAATGTTGATTAATGCAAATAAAATATTAGTTTTAAAACTGTTTGCCTAAACATCGGGCGCAAACTGAAAATTTGATTCTCTATGATAGGAATAGAACCTGCTGTAACCATATTTCTTACAACCCAACTACGCAAAAGTTTAAAAGACCGGGGCATCGTTAGCGAATGGGATAAATACCTTTTGTATGTATTATACGGCGCTGTGGCCGTAATGATGGGAAGCATTTTTCTTGAAAAAGAAGGGCTGATCAGGTGGTTTGGGCATATTCTTTTAGCATGGCTTATATCCCTACCGTTTACAAGAGAAGAGTTTAAGGCAAATCGCTCTATTATCAATTGGGTGCTGCCATTTGCGGTGGCCGTAATTTTTAGCGACCTGGTACGGCTGGTTGCATCCGGCTTTTATGACAAGCATAACGACCTTTTTGAAAACTCGGTAGGCTTTACCGTGCTCTGGCTTTTTGCCATGTGGTGGATAAACCGCAAGCAAGCCAAAGCGCTTGAAACAGAACGAATAAAGCGCCGCAATGAAGAAGAGCAGAACCGCATGATGGCCGCCATGAAAGTTAACCTGGAAAGCGAAGTAAAGCAACGTACCGCCGAACTAACCAACCAGAAGGAAGAACTGCAACACGCCCTATCCGAACTGAGAAGCACCCAGGCACAACTGGTACAGCAGGAAAAAATGGCATCGCTGGGCGAGCTTACGGCCGGTATAGCCCATGAAATTCAAAACCCGCTTAATTTTGTAAACAACTTTAGCGAAGTGAGTATCGAATTGCTGGATGAACTTAAAGATGAGGTATTAAGCAAGCTGCCCGACGATATTAAACAGGAAGCGGATGATATTATAAACGATATTACCCAAAACCTAACCAAAATAAACCAGCATGGCAAACGTGCCGACGCCATAGTAAAAGGGATGCTGCAGCACTCGCGTACCACTACAGGTAAAAAAGAACCAACCGATATTAATGCGCTTGCCGATGAATACCTGCGCTTAAGCTACCATGGTTTACGGGCCAAAGACAAAATGTTTAACGCTGGCATGAAAACCAGTTTCGATGAAAACATTGGTAAAATTGAAGCCATTCCACAAGATCTGGGCCGGGTACTTTTAAATCTGTTTAACAACTCCTTTTACTCGGTGGCCGAAAAGAAAAAGCAAAACATTGCCGGCTATGAGCCCACTGTAACGGTGGTTACCAAAAAATTACCAAACGCCGTTGAAATTACCGTAAGCGATAACGGAACGGGCATCCCTCAAAAGGTATTGGACAAAATATACCAGCCCTTTTTTACCACCAAACCAACGGGCCAGGGAACGGGGTTAGGCCTGTCTATGAGTTATGATATCATTACCAAAGGCCATGGCGGCGATTTAAAGGTAGAGACTGCGGAGGGCGAGTTTGCTAAGTTTGTGATCACTATTCCGGATGTAAAAGCCAATTAATGGCAAAACAGCCGCGATAATCGCGTTTTAGCTGCCTATTAAATCAATACAAAACCTAAATTTGAAACGAGAATAAAACTATGAAAATACTTGTTGTTGATGACGAGGCTGATGTACAACCACTGTTTTTGCAACGCTTTCGCAAAGAGATAAAAAATGGCGAAATCGAATTTAATTTCGCGCAATCGGGCGAGGAAGCCATGTCGTTTTTGGCGGTTAACCACTCTGAAGTGATCCTGATATTATCCGACATCAATATGCCCGGCATGACGGGGTTAGAATTGCTTGACAAGATAAGGCACACCTATGAGAAACCACCACCGGTGGTCATGATGATTACTGCCTATGGCGATGAGGAAAACTATCAAAAATCGATGGAGTTGGGTGCTAATGACTTTTTAACCAAGCCCCTTGATTTTAATAATTTAAAAGAAAAACTAAAACACATAGAACAATAATGGCCAAAATACTGGTGGTTGATGATGAATTGGACCTGGAATTATTGATAAAACAAAAATTCAGGAAAAAGATCCGTGAAAAAGTATATGATTTTGTATTCGCCCACAACGGTTTTGAAGCATTAACCAAACTTGCCGAAGACCCGGAGATTGATATGATTTTGAGTGATATCAATATGCCCGAAATGGACGGCCTTACCCTGCTTACCAAACTGCCCGAGGCCAACCCTATATTAAAAGCTGTAATGGTATCGGCCTACAGCGATATGGATAACATCCGCACGGCCATGAACCGCGGCGCGTTTGACTTTGTGGTTAAACCGGTAAATTTTGACGACCTGGATATTACCATCGAAAAAACTTTGATGCATGTGCTGGAGTTGAAAAAAACCATGCAGGCCATCAAAGAAAATAACATTCTGAGAATGTATGTTGATGAGAATGTGCTTAACTTTATGACCCATAAGGAGTTTGAAACAAGCCTGCTGAGCAACGAAACTGTTGACGCCACTGTTTTATTCATCGACATATGCGGCTTTACGGCCATATCCGAACATGTACCCGCCAACGCCGTTGTTAGTTTAATTAACAAGCTTTTTGACATGATGGTGCAGGAAATTATTGCCCAAACCGGCCACATAGATAAATTTATGGGCGATGCCGTTATGGCGGTATTCCGCGGGGAGTACCACCTAGACCGTGCCATAGATGCCGCCCTTGCCGTGCGCGAAAAAATGCACAGCACCGAGACTATAGTTTACGGCGATAAAACTTTTAAACCCGATGTATCCATCGGCATAAACTCGGGCGAAATGATATCAGGCAACATTGGTTCTGCCTCCCTGAAACGCCTTGATTATACCGTAATAGGTGATGCCGTAAACCTGGCCCAGCGCCTGCAGGGTGTAGCCAAAGCCAACCAGATTGTGGTTACCGAAGAAGTTTACCAAAAAGCCAAAGAATCCTTCGAGCTCAAAAAAATTGGCGAAGTAACGTTGAAGAACAAAGCGAAACCGGTGGAGATTTATGAAGTAGTGAGTTAGTAGCAAGTATCAAGTACATAGTATCAAGACCGCTTCTGCAAACGGCATTTATCCTCAAAAAATCTTGATACTTGATACTTGCGACTTGATACTTAAAATCAATGCTCCCTAACCCTTTTCTTTAACACCCCACCTGCAGCTTCTTTGATGCTGTTGGTAAATACGAATGCTTTGGGATCAATGCTGTGCACCAGGTTTTTGAGGCGGCGTACCTCGAAGCGAGTTATTACGGTGAAAATGATATCGACAGGCTGGTGAACATCAAAGCTTTCTTTTAGAAAGCCGCGCTCGCCTTTGTAAATGGTAATACCCCGGCCCAGTTCCATAACCAGTTTTTGTTTGATGATCTCGCTTTGGCCGGATATGATGTTTACCGCCGTGTATTCTTCCAGCCCGTCAATTACAAAGCTAATGGTGCGCGATGCGGTGTAGTAGGTTAAAATGGAGTATAATGCGGTTGGCAGGCCAAGTTCAAACGCAGCTATTAAAAATATAATAATGTTGATGCCTAAAATAATCTCGCTGATAGTAAAACTACTGCGCTTTAAGGTGTAAAGCGCCAATATCTCAATCCCATCTAACGCACAGCCGCCACGAATGGAAAGGCCAACACCCAGGCCCATAAACACACCGCCGAATATGGATACCAATAGCTTATCGGATGTAATAACCGGATAAGGTACATACAACAAGCAAACCCCAAGCCCTATTACGCAGGCAAAAGTTTTGAGCGCAAAAGACCTGTTCACCTGGAACATTCCCATAATGATGAACGGAATATTGGCAGCTATAATCACAAAAGCGATATTGATGTGATAAAGCTCATGAATCAGCAGGGATATACCTGTTACGCCTCCATCAAAAAATTGGTTAGGCACCAAAAAACCTTTCAGGGCAAATCCGCAAAATAAAATCCCGATAATTACGGTTACTACATCCTTAATTATTTCAGATAAACTATGTTCCGGTTTAGTCATGTATAGTACTTTATATTAATCTTTCAGTTATTGTACACAGGTGCTTTTCTTTTTCAGCTGCCCGTAAACCGATAGCTGTTTTGGTGAAATAGCGGTGGCTTTTCAGAAAGCTTACCTGCTGTTTATCCCACTCCTGTTCTGTTTTCAGTTTATGGGTTATTTCAAGTTCCGAAAATAACCTTTTACTAAGGATAAAAAAATCATTCCGCCCTAAATAATCCAAATCGGCATCACAAATAATTTCGCCAAGCTTGTTATGCGGTTTCTGGGGTATTTTGGTAGCCATAATGATATCGCAAACAACGGCTATCTGGGCCTCCGTATAATTAAAGGCCGGCAGATGCTTACGGGCTATTTTACAGGAGTTGCTTTCATGATCATCTACCCCGCACAAAAAGCCCGAATCATGAAACAGGGCGGCTGTAAGCAGCAAAGTAGTTTCTGCTAAATCGATACCTTCACCTAAAGCTAACTGTTTAGCAGCATTGTATACATCCTGCGCATGGGTTGCATTGTGGTAGTAAAAATGTACCGGGAGTTCGCGTTTTATTTTATCCAGGATAAATTCCCCGGCCTTATCAATCTGCATTGGTTATAAATTGGCTGCTAATATAATAAAATGTGTTACCAGGCAAATTTCAAAACGGCATAAATACATGGCGCTAAGTTTTTGTTCGCCCGGTAGTGTATCACATGCATCCGTTATACGTGTAAAAAACTATATTAGCTACATGAATGATTGGTTCAAAAACTACAAGGGCATCATATTGCTGATGGCGGGTATTATGGTTGGCAGTATTGCCGGCATTTTTTTAGGCGATAAGGTAAGTATTATTAAACCCATAGGCGATATTTTCCTGAACCTGTTATTCACTGCAGTGGTGCCCCTGGTTTTCTTTGCCATCGCATCGGCCATTGCCGGGTTGGATGCCACAAATAAGCTGGGGAAGTTATTAGGAGTAACCTCGCTGGTATTTTTGGGTACTGTACTGATAGCGGCCATAGTAACTATTATTGCTATCTGGATCTTCCCCATTCATCAGCATTTGGTGGCCAACCCCATTACGGAAGCCATTGACAAAAAACCTTTGGGCGACCAGCTCACCAACCTATTTACCACCAGCGAATTTTACCAGTTGTTATCGCGCAAAAGCATGATGGCCATGATCATATTTTCGGTACTTATTGGCTTTGCCACCCTTAATGCCGGCGAAAAGGGTGCTGCGTTCACCCGCTTTTTGCATAGCGGTAACGAGGTGTTTAAAAACATTTTTATCCTGATCATGAAACTGGGGCCTATTGGGTTAGGGGCTTATTTTGCCTACCAGGTGGGCGTGTTCGGCCCGCAGCTATTTGGGGGCTACGCCCGTTCGATGGCTTTGTACTATGGTGTGGGCGCGTTTTATTTTGTTGCCATATTTAGCCTTTACGCTTTCATAGCGGGCGGCGTAGGTGCGGTAAAAAGGTATTGGAAAAATAACATTATCCCATCGGCTACAGCTGTGGGCACATGCAGCAGCATTGCAACTATTCCGGCTAACCTTGATGCCGCAAAAAAAATGGGCATCCGGGATGTTATCGCCAATGTAACTATTCCGCTGGGCGGCACCCTGCACAAGGATGGCTCGAGCATATCCTCAATTGTGAAAATGGCGGTGGTGTTTGCACTCTTCGGCAATAGCTTTAATAACGTACAAACCATTGTGGTAGCGCTGGCTTTAACAGTACTGGTAAGCCTGGTTGAAGGCGGCATACCCAACGGCGGTTATATAGGCGAATTGTTGTTTATATCGGCCTACGGCTTTCCGCCCGAAGCCTTGCCGCCCGCTATGATCATTGGCACATTGGTTGACCCCATGGCTACCCTGCTAAATGCGACCGGCGATACCGTGGCTGCCATGATGATTTCCCGCTTCGTAGATGGAAAAAACTGGATGGGCCCTGAACCTCTGAAGGGGTAGGAAGACTGGGCAAACTGACTCGTCCTGAAATAACTATACACTAAAAGAAAGTGTATGAAAGAAGAATCGGAACAAAAAGCGAGTCAGATTCGCCTTACTAAGCGATGTCACTTTGAAAGCAGCCTACGGAATGAGATCATAAAATTGATAGAATCAGGGACTCCGCGGAGCGTGATAGCCTATCAGTATGGCATGTCGCGGGCATCTCTGAGTAAATGGATGCGCGACCGCGGCTCGAAAGAGTACCAGGAAAAACAGCGGGGATATCATTTAAGCGACATAGAAAAAAGATCCGTCGTCCGCCAGGTTGAGCAAGGCATTCTGAAACCTTATGCAGCGAGGAAGTCATACGGACTAAGTGGAGAAACGTTAAATAAATGGCTTAAGGCCTCGTTGAAAGAAAATGCCGAACTTGCGGTTCATGAAAAGTTTGAGATGAAGGATAAAGCTGAAGGGCAGTCTGGTGTGCCGGACCCGGAAACGGAAGCTTTAAAAAAGGCTTTGGAATATGCACAGCTAAAGATCAGTGCCTTAAATACCCTTATTGATGTAGCAGAGGATCAGTTTAAGATCAAGATCAGAAAAAAAGCTGGGGCCAGGCAGTCATGATAATGAAGCAGGATTACGCGCATTTAAGCTGGGCGTTTCTATGCGGACTGTTTGGCAAAACCCGCCATGCGCACTATGATCACTTATGGAGAAACCAGGATGACTCTATCAAAGAGGAAATTATCCTGCAGCTTGTTCATGAAATAAGGAAGCCTTTACCCCGGTTAGGGACAAGAAAGATGCTTTATCTGCTTAAGCCGCAACTGGCTTCTCATCATATAGAAATCGGCAGGGACTACCTGTTTGACTTGCTTGACGCTCATAAGCTGCTGATCAGGCAGCGTAAACGAAAAGCAATCACCACCGATTCCCGGCACTGGATGCATAAGTACGCCAACCTGGTAAAGGAAATGCATATTATACGGCCGGAGGAACTTTGGGTAAGCGATATAACTTACATTCGGGTGCAAAACCAATGGGGCTACCTGTCACTGATAACAGATGCATTTTCACGTAAGATCATGGGTTATTGTTTCCGCCTGGATATGCTGGCGCTGGGGCCTATAGCGGCCTTACAGATGGCCCTGGATGTCCGCAGTTACAGCGGGCAAACCCTTACCCATCACTCTGACAGAGGGTCCCAATACTGCTCTAAGGATTATGTGGAATTGCTTGGGAACGAAACTATTTCCATCAGTATGACTGAACGGGGTGACCCGTATGAGAATGCACTGGCCGAACGAATGAATGGCATCATCAAGGGGGAGTTCGACCTGTACATCAGCCCGGTTAACTTTGAGCAGACTTATAAAAAGATCGATAGCAGTATTAAGGCATACAACGAATTGAGGCCCCATGGAAGCTGTGACTACCTGACGCCTTGCCAGGCGCATGAACAAGGTGATGTACTGAAAAAACGCTGGAAGGAATACCCGGGCAAATGGGAGAAGGAAAAGCCGCTGGCCATACCCGCCTGACAGATGAGTTATCAACAAAAAGAGGAGGTTCAGCAAAAAGAAAAAAAGAAGCAAAAAAAGAAAAACGTGTTGAAATATGGAAAACTGAAGGAGTTTCCCACATTCCAACACAACAAACAAACAACAAGTTATTTAACTTTATCTTTAAAAAAAGAACCTGTATAGTGTTTACAGGATTAACTCACAAATCTGTATAGTTATTTCAGGACGGGTCAAACGCCTCTGATTGGGTTAACATAACTTAACACATTTCGGAAAAAATATTTATAAATATTTGATAATCAATATCTTATATTTTATCATGGTTAACACTAAACTGAGCGCAATTTAGGCGTATTCTAATACTTTTGCCTGTTGCTGGCTAATACAAGTCCCTTCGGTAACCGGATCATTTAACCAGGATCAGCCAATAAAAACAGGGTGTCGTTTGATGCTTATATCGCTCATTCCATTAGCTATTCGGATGCGTTTGCACTGGAGAGAAAGAATCTTGGCTTTTTGATAGAAAACAAATTAGCTATATTTGTTAAACACCTGCCTGCCATGCTACACATACTATACATCATAGCTATTATTGCCGAAGCCATGACCGCCGCCCTATCTGCCGGACGCAGGGATATGGATTGGGTGGGCGTTTGCATCATCGCCTGGGTAACCGCCTTGGGCGGCGGCACCGTACGCAATATCCTGTTTAACCACTATCCCATGAGCTGGGTTGAACATCCCGAATACCTGGTGATAACCGCCGGCGCAGCGATACTGGCAGCCGTTATAGCCCGCCTAATGACCAAAATGAAAACGCTATTCCTATACCTTGATGCGCTGGGTTTGGTAGTATTTACCATTATAGGCTGCCAGATAGCGCAGCAAATAAACCTGCCGGCTACTATTGTATTATTAAGCGGAATGATAACGGGCTGCGCCGGCGGCGTACTGCGCGACGTGCTTTGTAACGAGGTCCCTTTACTATTCCGCAAGGAGATTTATGCAAGTGCATCAATAGTTACCGGGGCTGTTTACTTAGGGATTGAATATTTGGGCGCCAGCGATGCGGTTGCCATAATAATTGCTTGTATCATTGGCCTGGCGTTACGCCTGCTATCCATCAAATACAACTGGCAAATGCCCAAGTTTGTTTACCGGGAAGAATGGCATTAAGCTTACTTTAGACAGCAGTCTCATACATGCTAAGTCCCACATAGTTCGGGATTATTAATGTTGTGTTTTGATTTTCATAGGTATTAATGAGCTCCCTGCGGTCGGTTATCTTCGTGCCTTATGATGACGTGTTTGTAAGTTACTGATTGTCAATATCAAATATCCGTCATTGCGAGGCACGAAGCAATCCCCGACATGCTAAGTCCCACATAGTTTGGGATTGCTTCGTGCCTCGCAATGACGGTAGTTTTGGACTTTGGTTTAACTATATTTCGTTGCACGTCATCCCCATTTTTTTCAGGATCATCCTGATGGATACTTATAATGACATGATTATAATACGCTGATTATCAAGCGTATTTTTTATTCCCCTCTCGAGAGGGGGCGCGGTAGGAGGTGCGTTGGCAGGGGTGTGTTTTTCCGCGTTTCATTGCGCGTGCATAACACACCCCTCCGCCCCTCTCAAGAGGGGAATCGCACTTTTCCACCGCTTTTTAAAAGGAAGCGCAAATCTGATGGTACCCAGAATAACCCCATTTGCAACCATGTCATTACTGTTTTTTCCAGCCGAAGCTGATGGATACTCGCTATGACATAATGAGAAAAGACTTAAGCCCGTCATCGTTCCCCCTTCAGGGGGTTAGGGGGCTTCGTTTGATAAGGAGTAAGGCACATCGCTATCCTTTACCCCTCTTGTTTTATTAGGCGTTGGGGCCATATTAAAGTTGATGGTTGCGCCTTTTTGTAACTCCTTGTGGCTTAACCAGTTTAAATCATAAGGCTTGCCGTTTACGCTCATGGTATTGATGTACCGGTTGGCGTAATTATTATTGGCGGCATTGATGGTTACCGTTTTGCCGTTCTCGAGCTTTAAAGTGATCTTTTTAAACAAAGGCGCACCAAGCACATATTGGTCGCTGGCCGGCGTTACCGGGTAAAAGCCCATGGCCGAGAATACATACCAGGCCGATGTTTGCCCGTTATCTTCATCGCCGCAATAACCATCGGGGGTGGCTTTGTACAGCTTGTTCATTACATCGCGTACATGGAGCTGGGTTTTCCATGGTTCGCCGGCGTAGTTGTACAGGTAAATCATGTGCTGTATAGGCTGGTTGCCGTGAGCATACTGCCCCATATTCACAATCTGCATCTCGCGGATTTCGTGGATAGTTTCGCCGTAGTAACTGTCATCAAATACCGGCGGCAAGGTAAATACCGAATCGAGCTTGTTAACAAATTGCTTTTTGCCACCCATTAGGTTTATCAGCCCCTGGATATCATGGAACACACTCCAGCTGTAATGCCAGCTGTTGCCCTCGGTAAAGGCATCGCCCCATTTAAACGGACTAAAAGGCGTTTCAAATGAACCATCCTTATTTTTACCACGCATTAACCCGGTTGATGGATCAAACAGATTTTTATAATTCATGCTCCGCTTTTTGTACACATCTGTTTCGGAAGCAGGTTTGCCTAAGGCTTTACCTAACTTATAAATGGTGAAATCATCATAGGCATACTCGAGGGTACGGGCGGCGTTTTCGTTGATCTTAACATCGTAAGGAACATAGCCTAATGTGTTGTAGTACTCCACCCCTTCGCGGCCGGTTGCTGCCGGCCCTTTGTTGTTCGCACCGTGTACCAGGGCCTCATACAGTTTTTCGATATCGTAACCTTTGCCACCTTTTAAATAGGCTTCGGATACTACAGATGCAGAGTTGTTGCCTATCATTACAGCAGAATATCCGGGGCTCGACCACTCAGGTAGCCAGCCGCCTTCTTTATAATCATTAATAAGGCCTTCCTGCATCTCTTTATTAATCGAAGGATAAACCAGGTTCAGGAACGGATACAGCGCCCTGAAGGTATCCCAAAAGCCTGTACCGGCAAACTTATAACCGGGGAATACTTTACCCGTTGATGCGCTGTAGTGTACAATATTTCCTTTCTCGTCTATCTCATACAATTTATTCGGGAAGAAAACCATACGGTACATACAGGAGTAAAACGTACGGGTCTGATCAATAGTACCGCCCTCAACAGTTAAGCGGCTAAGGGTTTTATTCCAAACGTCTTTAGCTTTTTGTTTGGTTACGTCAAAGCTGTCGTTGCCTACTTCCCTTTTCAGATTCAGTTCGGCCTGCTCAATGCTGATGAATGACGAAGCTACCCGCAGATGTACTTTCTCGCCATGGGTAGTGGCAAAACCTATTAAAGCGCTTGCATGCTCGGCTTTCAGTTCCAGGCCATTGCTCAGAGTAGTATCGCTGTAGGTTTGCGCAATGGTGATGGGCTTATCTACATAAATAACAAAGTAGTTTTTAAAGTTTTTTAAGGGGCCGCGAGCGTACTTGGTAGAGTAACCTACTATCTTTTTCTCGCCGGGAATAATCTTTACATACGACCCTTTGTTCAGTGCGTCTATCACAATAAAAGAGCTGTCTGTTTTGGGATAAGTAAACATGAACTGGGCCGCCCTTTCGGTCGGTGTAATCTCGGTAGTTACATCATGATCGGCCAGGTAAACGCTGTAGTAATATGGTTTGGCAATCTCGGCCTTGTGCGAAAACCAGCTTGCCCGGTCGTTTTGCGATACTTTTAAATGTTTGGTTACCGGCATTATAGCAAACTGCCCATAATCATTCATCCATGGCGATGGCTGGTGGGTTTGCTTAAAGCCACGTATTTTATGGGCATCGTAAGTATAAGCCCATCCATCGCCCATTACACCGGTTTGGGGTGTCCAAAAGTTCATACCCCAGGGCAGTGCAATTGCCGGGTAAGTGTTACCGTTGGATAAATCATAATGCGAATCGGTACCCATCAGCGGGTTAATGTATTCAACAGGGTCGGTTACTTTATTTACCTGCTGCGCCATGGCACATGTAGCAGCCATTAATAATGAACCAATGAGTACAATGTTTTTCTTCATTCCGGGAGACATTTAATGTTTTTCAATTTACCTGTAAATATAAAAGACCAGCTGCATTGGCCGGTCTTTTATGTTTAAATATTTAGCCTCACCCTACCCTCTCCAAAGGAGAGGGTTCTTGATTTGAATGTTTTTTTAAGTCCTCTCTTTTGGAGAGGATTTAGGTGAGGCCCTTTTAGTAAGGGCAGGTTGAGGCTTACCAACCCGGGTTTTGGGTTAGTTTAGCATTAGTGCTAATCTCGCGCTGCGGAATAGGCCACAAGTAATACTGAGCTTTCATGGTTACATTTTGCTCGTTTTTGGTTGATGTAGCATCGCCAAAAGTATTGTTGATAACATCATAAACCTGGTGGGTACGCTGTATGTCAAAATAAGCTTTGTTTTCATACGCCAGTTCATGATAGCGCTCTTTCCAAACCTCTTTGCGGAATGCGTCCTGGCTTAAGGCACCTATGGGGGCCAGTTGCGCACGTGCGCGTATTTTATTAAGTTGGGCAATTGCTGTTGCATTTGGTGCTCCTTCAGCTTCGTTACTTGCTTCTGCATAAATCAGCATGGCTTCTGGCAAGCGCAAAAAGGTCCAGTTTTCATCGCTCTGGCCATTACCTGTTGCACTCTCTACGTGGAAATATTTGTAAAGGGCATGCTCGCCAAAGTTGATGATCGTACCATCTTTAGATGATGGGTAGCTTGAAAAATAAAACTGCCTTTCTTTTGCACGTAAGTCGCCCGCTTCATAACTGTTAAAGAAGGCATTGGTAGGTATCATCGCGCCAAGGTGATCGCCATATACACCAACCAATAAGTTAAATGGAACAGTTAACTGGGGAATGGCATTTGTAGCCACGCCAACCAGGTAATTGGATTGAAATATCAATTCGCCCTGGTTTTTGTGGGCATTGTCATGCAGATAATCATACTTATCAAACAAAGTGTATGCGGTACCATTTATAACCGGTAATATTTCGGCAGCGGCCAAAGCGTAATTCGCAGTCTTTTTAAGCGGAAAACCAGCAGTAGTTAAATAAACACTGGCTAACAAAGTACGCACTGCACCTAACGATACCTTACCTGTTTTATCAGATTCAGGCAGGCCCGATGCTTCCGCGGCTTTGAGGTCGCTGATGATTTGATCATACACAGCAGCGGCAGCTGTACGTGCAGGGTAAAGATTGGGGCTTGTAATAGTAACCGGTTCGGTAATTAATGGTACATCGCCGTATAACCTAACCAGGTGATAATAAAAGAACGCCCTTAAGAAATAGGCTTCGCCTAACAAAGCTTTTTTATCCGCGTCGGCAAAAGGAGTTATCGGCGGAATATTTGCTATGGCCACATTGGCATTTGCTATAGCGCCATAGCTATTTTGCCATACATCTTCAAAACCCGGGTTAACAGCGTCGGTACGGTTGTTTATAACGTTGTTATTATTAACACTTTGCCCTAATGAGGTAGTATGACCTGCAAAAAGCTCGATGGTAATAAACGGGCTTTCACCGTAGGCATCCCCATTTTGAAACAGGTAAAGCTTTTGGTAAATACCATTAACAAATATACGCGCCTGGTTTGCACTGGTAAAATAATTACTTTTTACAAAACCGCCTTTATTTTTTTCGACAAGCTCGTTTTTGCAACTACCAAGCATTATAGTGAGAATCAGTAATGAATAACCAATCCGGTATTTTTTTAAATTAAACTTCATAATAGTATGTTTTAACGTTTAAATTAGAAACTAACATTTAAGCCAAGCAGGAAGGTTCTTGGTTTTGGATAATCGTAAAACTGGATGCTTTGATTAAAGTTGCTGTTATTGTTAGGATTCTTAGGATCGTAACCATAGGTAGAAACTTCCGGATCATAGCCGGTGTACTTGGTTATCACAAACAAGTTTTGAGCCTGCGCATACACCCTTAACCTGCTCAATTTAATTTTAGCTATTGAAGCAGTTGGGAAAGTGTAACCAAGTGTTACCGATCTGCCGCGGATAAAATTGCCGCTTTCAACTTTGGTTGAATAGATTTCTGTTTGGTAATACACATAGGCTGGTCTGTCTTCGGCTATGCTTGTATTTTGATTGGTTGGTGTCCATGCATTTAAAACAGTGGCATAGCTGTTAGCCTGGCCTGTACGATCCTGGCCCGAGTGACGGGTTAGGTTCATGATTTGGTTACCATAGTTAAATTGCAGGTCGATACCTAAATCGATGTTTTTATAACGGAAAGTGTTACTTAATGTTCCGTATCCATCTGGTATCGATTTACCAAGGATCACTTTATCATCGGCTGTAATTTTGCCATCGCCATTAGTATCCTGTATTTTCAGGTCGCCTGGCAGTTTGTTAAATATTGCAGCTTGCGATGCTTCGGCAGTACCCCATGTGCCCAACACTTTGTAACCATAAAAGCTACCTGCAGGTAAGCCAACGCGCATCAGGTTAAATTGTGAAAGGAACGTTGGCGACAAAAATATGTCATCGTTTGATGCGCCCAAAGCCAATATTTTGTTCTTTAAGAACGAGATATTAAATGAAGTATTCCAGGAGAAGTCCTCGGTTTTGATATTTTGGGTATTGATAGTTAACTCCAAACCTTTGTTTTGCAGCCTGCCAATGTTTTTGTAAACGCTGTTAAAGCCGCTGGTTTCTGGCAATGGCGCGTTAAGCAGCAAGGCTTTGGTTTTCTTTAAATAAGCATCCGCTTCAATATTAACACGGTTGTTGAATAAGCCTACAGAGAAACCAAGATCAAACTCGGCGGTTTTTTCCCATGAAAGATCTTCGTTACCAATGGTAGTTTGCTGCGTACCTATAGCCTGTGCACCGTTAAACACGTAGTTAACCGTTCCAATTTGCGCTTGTGAGCGGTACTCACCAATTTCGGAGTTACCTGTTAAACCATAACTCAACCTGAATTTAAGATCAGAAATAGTTTTGTTGTCCTTCAGAAAATCCTCCTGCGAAGCCCTCCATGCGAAAGCTGCCGATGGGAAAAACCCGGTTTTTACATTTGTACCAAAACGGGAAGAGCCATCCTGGCGACCGGTTACTGTTAACAGGTATTTATCCTTGTAGTTATAATTTAAACGTCCAAAATAGGAGCGCATTTGCCATGCGTCATAATTTGAAGAAGGGATACCAGGGATAGAACCTGCGCCTAAATTATAATACTGATAATAATTATCAGACAGGTTACTGGTAGAAGCACCTAACCCGGTTTGTTGAAAATTTTGCTGCTCGGTACCTGCAACAATGTTAATAGTATGCACCTTGTTAAAGGTTTTATTATAGGTAAAGTGATTTTCCCACTGCCAAAAAGTATTGTTCTGCTCATCAATTGATGCAGAGCTTTTTGTTTGGCTTGCTACAGAACCACCAACTAAGCCACTTTGAAAGTGAGGATTATAATTGGCAGACGTTGTAACGCCCAGGGTGCTGCGAAACTCAAGACCTGGAATTATGTTTATATTAAGGTAACTGTTACCGCTAAAAATGCGTTTACGGTAAAGTGCTTCAATCTCGTTGGCCTGGGCTACCGGGTTATCGCCGCCTTCTAAGTTTGGATAATCTGTACGTTTACCATAAGTTCCGTCGGGATATTTAATTGGGATAAACGGAACCATCTCAATTAACATACGCGGAATGTTGTTACCTCCGGTACCATCATCAGCAGTACGCTGATCCTGGGCATTGTAATTTAAAGTAGCCCCAACTTTTAACCATGATTTAATTTGATTATCGATGGTTAACCGGGCATTGTAGCGTTTTAAATAACTATTTAAAATTATACCCTGATCATTGGCATAGTTTAAAAATAAACCGTAGGTTAATTTGTCTGATCCACCTGTAAAAGTCAGGTTATGATTTTGACTTACTGCATTACGTGTGGTAGCTTTTTGCCAATCCACATCATATAACGGTTTAAGATTTGAATCAAATAATTTACCAATTAAGGCGGTGCGCAATTTAACCGGATCCTGATCAGCATATTTACCAGACGCCCAGCCGGTAGGGTCGTATTTTTTAATGTTGGCGTATGACAGGTCTTCAACAGCCATAAATTGGGCTGAATTCAACACAGGCAACTCTTTTGCCATGTGGCCTACGCTTACGTAGCTATCATAGCTTACTGTGCCTTCTCCTTTTTTGCCACGTTTGGTAGTAACCAAAATAACACCGTTTGCACCGCGTGTACCGTAAATAGCAGTTGATGATGCATCTTTTAACACATCAACCGACTCGATATCATTAGGGCTTATAGCGTTACCGCCCTCTGTCCAAATCACCCCGTCAACTACGTACAAAGGATCTGTGCGGGTGTTGATGGAACTGTAACCACGAATCCTGATTTTAGTATTACCACCTGGGGCGCCGGAGTTTGTTGAAACGTTTACACCGGCAATTTTACCTGATAATTCCTGTTCCAGGTTGGTTTGTGGCCTTTCCTGCAAACCTTTGGCGCTTACGCTACCAACAGATCCTGTTAAATCAACACGTTTTTGGGTACCATAACCTACAACAACCACTTCGCTTAACGCCTTTGGCGATTCTGCCAGCATCACGTTTAAAGTAGTTTTGCCACCAACAGCAACTTCTTGTGTAGTATAGCCTACAAAGCTAAAAACAAGTGTTCCGTTTTCGGGTGCGTTCAATGTGAATTTACCATTTACATCGGTTTGGGTGCCCTGGTCAGACCCCTTGATCCTGATGCTTACACCTGGAAGCGGACCTTTTGAATCAGACACCGTGCCTGAAACTTTGATGTCTGCGACTGGCGTACTAACTTCATCTTTCTTTTTAACCACAATGGTTTCCTGGAAAATTTTGTAGGTTAAAGGCTGATCTTTAAAAGCAAGGTCGAGCGCCTGCTCCAATGAAACACCGGCAACTTCGATGTTAATTGCGCTTGCTTTGGATACATCCTGCTTATCATACATAAAATGATAGCCAGTTTGTTTTTCAATAGAACGAAGAACTTTTTCGACACTTGCGTTTTTTTGGTGCAGGGTAACAACCTGGCTGTAGGTTTTGGCACTTACGTTGGTAAGTACTGCCACCATAATAATAACTGTTAGCTTCATAGCTAAAATTATTTTGGATAATTGGGGCCATACCAAAGGCGTGGCCTTAGAATTAAAATTCATAAGTTTGTAGAGTTTGGGTTAAACATTAACTTTCAATTCGTCGATTGCATTTTTTTGGGGCCCAGATGCTTAGCCGGGAAAGTACTGCGAATACTTCCCGGTTTTTTATTGGTTATGTTTTGGCACCGGCATGTTTATTTTTTACATGAGCGGTAAGCCATTTTACCATGCGGGTCCCTCCCGGGCTAACTTATTTTTGGTATTTCTTCCATCATAGCTTTTTTAAAAAGTGAGTAATTGGTTGTTGATTAGTTGTATATAAATTGGTTATTAATTGGGGCTGGTTATTTATGGCAGCACTGTTATATGTTTGTCTTCAATTTTAAAATTAACACCCATATATTTTAGCATCCCCATCAGTTCAGAAGCCTTTACATTGCGCGAAATGCGACCGGTAAATTCTTTTACCGGTACTTTGCCGGTATAGCTCACCTGTACATCGTACCAGCGCGCGGCCTGCCTCATGATGGCCTCGATACCTGCGTCTCTAAACTGGAAGATGCCCTCCTTCCAGGCGATGGCATCGTCGGCATCTGCCTCATCCGTTATTTTTATAGGTCCGTTTTGTTTAAGTAACGCCTGCTGCCCGGGTTTTAAAAGGCCGCTAAATTGTTTGTTGCTGATTTTTACCGATCCTTCTAACAGGGTTGTTTTTATAGCATCTTCATCATTATAAGCCATAATGTTAAAATGGGTACCCAGCACTTCAACAACGGTATTATTTACCTTTACTTTAAATGGCATCTTCGCATTTTTGGCCACCTCAAAATAAGCCTCGCCAGTAATTTCGACCTCCCTGGTAGCGCCTTTAAATGTCGCGGGGAAACTTAACGATGATGCCGAGTTTAACCAAACCTTGCTTCCATCATCCAATACCAGCTGATACTGTCCTCCGCGCGGGGTAGATACAGTATTGATAGCAGCGGGCGCATCAGATCCTTCGTTTTTACTCCCTTCGTAAACTAACTGGCCATCATGTGTTTTTTTGATATGGGCATTGCCTTCATTAGCCAGCAAACCATTTTTTGCGCTATCCAGCGTTATCGTTTTACCGTTGGCCAGGGTGAGTACAGCCTTATTGCCACCTGGCAAAACATCATGCGCCGGCACCGCCTTTAGCCTGGCCTGGGCCCGTTTATTTGCAGCAGTTTTGTGTTGACTAATTAATACATAAGCACCAAAACCAACAAACACCATCATGGCGGCTGCAACACCAACTTTTAACCACAACTGGTTTTTATTTGGCGGCCTTATGGGGTGTATATTATCCGGATTTGATTTATTTTGAAGAATATTGTTGAGCATATCCATGCTTTTTGCGGCATCAAAAAGCGGCTCATCTGCCTGCAGCGTGTTCCAGGCTTCATGAATAAGTGCAGTAAGCTCCGCATCGTTGGCAGATGAATTGATGATTTCAAACAATTCATCCCGCTCCTGCTGCGTAGCGGTTTGGTGGTAATAACTATTAAACAGGTAGTTAAGCCTTGCATTAAATGCACTCATACAGGTAGATGTTAATTCATATTATAAATTGGTAAATGCCGAGCTTGGGGTTAACTCACATACAAGACAATAAATGCGATAAAAAAGGGGCTATCGCTTTTGAAAAAAAATAAAAAAAGTTTTTATTGCCAGTAAAACAACCGAATACACATCCAAATGGCTGCGTACATAATCAGTTATAGAGGTGGTGGCTATTTGCAGGTATTTTTTTACAGTTTCGCGGGAGAGTTTAAGCTGATCGGCAATTTCGTTATACTTAAGCCGGTTGTGCCTGCTTAGCAAATACACTTTTTGCTGTTGCGATGGCAGGTGATCTATTGCTTCATCCAATAAGTTATAGTACAGGTTATCCTGCTGATCGTCCATGATCAAACCAAGACTGCTCTCTTCCAGTTTTTTTGCCTGTACCTTTTCTTTCGCCAGCTTTTTGAGGCAATTAAGGGCGTGGTTTTTTGAAATAACAAACAGGTAAGCCTTAAAATCCTCTACTTGCGCAAGGGTTTCGCGCGCCATCCATATTTTCAAAAAAACATCCTGAACCACTTCTTCGGCCAGTTCTATTGAGTTGGTAATACGATGAATATGAACACCTAATTGCTGATGGTGCATAATAAACAAACAGCGAAAAGCATGTTCATCCCCTTCCGCTACTTTTAATAGCAAATCCTTGTCATGATGTTGTGGCGCTGCCCTGATAAGCAGTTCCGGCTCATGGTTATAAGCAATATCCAACATAGGTAAACGTATAGTAGTGGCAAATATTGGTTAATTAAAATGCAATAAAAATCACTTAGGTTAAAACACTACTACAACTACGAAATTGCGAAATAGTTTATACTTTTCCATCAACTAAATGCATTTAGTTGATATTATTTAGCAACAGACAACCAGGTATTTCTATTTATAGCTGGCTGTCAGCATCATGATGAGTTAGTTTATTTTCAATTCTTTTGTCAGGAATAAACCAGATGCCGGCAACTAAAACATACAACCCAAGTGCCCCAACAGGGCTAAACCAGGATAAGCAAATGGCTACGGCATATAAAATAACAGATATTTTACCCTTCCAGTCTTCGCCAAAGGCCTGTGCCAATAAGGAGTGCTCGCCATGATGGCGAACAAGATTCTTTACCAGGATTGTGTACGCTATGCCATTCATCAGCAGTACAAAACCGTAACACATTACAGGCCATTTGGCAAAGTGATTTTCGCCCATCCATCCGGTTACAAATGGTATTAACGATAGCCAAAACAGCAAATGCAGGTTGGCCCACAGCGTTTTGCCATTTATTGATTTTACCGCCTGCAAGGTATGGTGATGGTTGTTCCAATAAATGCCTACATAAATAAAACTCAATACATAAGTCATAAAAACTGGAATAAACGGCTTTAACACCTCAATACTATCGCCGTGGGGCACCTTCATCTCCAATACCATAATGGTGATAATGATGGCGATAACACCATCGCTGAAAGCCTCTAACCTACCTTTACCTAATGCCATCTTATATTTTTACAGCTAAAAGTAAGTTATTTTTTTGTGCCGAATGCCAGGTAACGCTGCATAGCCTCAATAAAATAGTAATCGGCGTAAGTTAAAGGGACATCAATTTCTGTCCCGGCGGGGAAATGGCCAACGCTGTGCTGCAAAATAAAACCGCCGTTGGTACCCGCAGCAGCCATATAAGGAGGTGCCGATAGTGTTTTTAATATGGTTTGTGCAACATCAAAATACTGCCGCCCTTTTTTGGCATCGCTATACCTGCATAATTCAAGCAGGGCCGAAGCCATAACAGAAGCCGCCGATGCATCTTTTAATGCGTTGGGAATGTTGCTGGCATTGTAATCCCAATATGGAATTTTATCTGCCGGCAAATTTGGGTTAGTCAATATAAAATGCGCTATGTTTTGTGCCTGGTCAAGATATTTTTTATCATGCGTTTCGCGGTACATAACGGTATAACCATACAAACCCCATGACTGCCCCCTTGCCCATGCCGATTCATTAGCAAAGCCCTGGGCAGTTTTCTTTTCCTTTACCGCGCCTGTTAGGGCATCGTAATTTATGACGTGGTACGAGCTAAAATCGGGTCTGAAATGGTTTTTCATGGTTGTATTGGCGTGGGTAACCGCTATTTTATAATAACTGGAATCGCCCGTTTCCCGCGTTGCCCAAAAAAGCAATTCAAGGTTCATCATGTTGTCAATAATCACCAGGTAATCGCCTGGTTTTGAATCCCATGATTTAATACAGCCCACCGCCGGGTTAAACCTGGTTGATAACGATTTAGCGCTGTTAATTAATATCTGCTTATACTCCGGCTTAGGCTCAATTTTGTTGGCATTGCCAAAGCTGCAATACATCATAAAGCCCAAATCATGGGTATGGGTATTAAACTGCTCTTTAGCCAATACCCCCATAATGCGGTTGGCCTCGGCAAGCAGCTGTTTATCTTTTGTTTCCTGGTATAAAAACAACAGGCTGCCAGGATAAAAGCCACTGCACCACCAGCCCGAGTTGCTATTTTCCTGTTTATCCTTATCGGGATGATAAGTTTTCGGGAACTCCTCCGGTCCTATCTTTGTTGCTAATAATCTATATTGGGCATCCGCAGCAATAAAGTTTTTTTTGATGGTAGCTGAAAGCGCTCTTTCCGGTTTTAAAGCCGGTTGGGCATTACTAAAAAAAGCAATCGCTATTAAGCAAACAGTACAGATGAGGGCGGGCAATATTTTGAATTTCATAGATATAATTTGGCTGGCAATAAAGTTGCATATTTTGATTGGAATTTTAAGAACCAAATTTATCTCGTAGCCCTTCCAGCATCAAAACAATTTTAAGTTTATCAAAATATTGTACTTTGCCCAGCCAAAAATCTTCTTTGCTATTCTTCCCGCTTTTACTCAATATGTCTACCCGCTGCATAATATAAATACTACTCCTTTGCTTGCCATACATTTTTAATATCAAATATTGCCCGCCTTTGGTCGAAGCGGCGATTGTATCCACGGATTCGTCGGATTGAGCGGCCAACTTTTGAAGTAATGATTTGATGAGCAGTACCGAGTCTGGATTGGGTTGGCCCTTACCGGCATCCAGTTTTGCCAACATCATTTCGGGATGCGTGTCTTTAAGGTGTAAAATCCCCCTGGGACCCCAGTCATAAACCCAGGTGTACCAGATAATGATCGCTATAAAACAGGTCGACCAAATGATAATGGTTGATTTGTTTTTTAGAAACTTATTTTGGTTAAAAACCGGCATTGGTTAGGCAAAAAATATAGATTTACCCATAAATATACCGGAATTACCAATACCTGCCAATATTATTTACACTTTAAAATTACCGTTGTTCGCATGCTGAATTATTGTTCCGTTCATCGCTATTCGAGTGTTTTTATTGTTAGATTCCGGTAAGCGCCTAAGGACGAATTACCATGCCAGTAACCAACAGACCCACTTTTTAGGGAAGGATCAAGCGAGGTGTAAACCATGGCAGGTTTAGCAGCATTGTTCACATATACTTCCATTTTTTGGCCTGTAACTATCACTTTAACATGAAACCAGCCGTTAGCAGGCAGTATCGCGCTGGCCTGGTATTTATCGGCTTCGTAATCCCACCAGTTAAATTCTGCTTTTTTTTCGGGCATATATTGAATGGCGTTGATGGTACCCGACGACAATGGCCTGAAATATACGGTTTCATAATGATGAGCATCTTTGATCCTGAAGGCAAGGCCGATATAACCATTTCCCTTGCCCGCAAATGCCAAATCAAACTCGATAATACCATCCTTAAAAATTAAACTCTTAGGATAGGCCAGGCTCGCCGATTTGTAATTACCTATCTTCCGTTTTATCAGCAGCGCTTTTTTACCCTGGTAGCTGCCAAATTCATAATCAAGGGTGTCATTTTTGGGGATATTCCATTCTTTCGGGTTAATGGCCGGCAGGTTCTGCGCCTTATACTTTGGCTGGGCATTTACCCTAATAGTTGCAAAAAGAACAAATAATAACAATAGCTTTTTCATAACGAATTTTTAAAGGTTGGTGTTTTATTGTTTGATAACGAGGTTGGCAAAATCGCCGGGCAAACTATCATTCCACAATCCGATGAGGCCGTGTTGCCGGTTATTCAGTTTTTTAACGCTGAGCGATGGTTTTGGTGAACGGTTTACATATACCACAATTTCATCAGCTTTTACCACAATATGAGCGTGGAACCAGTCGGTAGCCAGCGGGAATGGGTTAACAGCATTTTCGTACACAAGCGGATGATCTGCCCGCAGTTTATCCCACGAAAAATCTGGCTGACTGATGTACTGCACGGTATGCCTGCGCCTAAGCGTATCTGTTGATTGAAAATTAAAAGGCCGGAAATAAATGGCATCATAAGTAACCGTATCGACGCCATGAAAAGCAATGCCCAAAAAACTTTGCTGAAAAACGTCTTTGCCCCTAAGATCGACGTCAATTGTCCCGGTGGCAAAGTCTATATCTTTGAGCCAAACAATACCGGTAAGTGAAATTCCCTTCCTGGTACCATCAGTAATTTTGCTTATTTTTTTTGCGGACGATGTTATCCGCGTCTCCTGTTTTAACAGGCTACTCAAATCATAGGCGCCCTTTTGCTGCGCACAGGCAGCGCCGCAAAAAAACGTAGTTATTAAAAAGAGGCTAAATAAAATATTGTTCTTCATGGTTTTAGATTTTAACTTTAGCAAAACTTGCAAATAGCATACAGAATTAAGCATAACAGGCGTTTCAATCCTGTTCAAGTTTGTTCAAGCCGTTTTTGCGGGTTTAAATACTGCGTCATTGCCTAAAAATTGATGGAAAAAGAAAAACAACTGCTTTTATTATGCTGCCAGCTTATTGAACGCTCGTTAAACTGGGGTGATAACAGCATTTGGACTAATGACGATTTTGATCAATTGAGCAAACTGATCTTCGAAAAAACAAAAGTAAGCCTCAGTATTTCTACCCTAAAACGCATTTGGGGCAAAGTGCGTTATGATAGCTACCCAACAGCCGCAACACTTAATGCCCTGGCCCGTTTCCTTGATTATGAAAGCTGGCGCGATTTCAGGCAGCACCACCAGGTTAATGGCGTAATTGAACAAAGCGAGCTACCCAGCACAATTGAGCAAATTCCGGCAGCCAATGCCCCCTCTAAAAACAGGTACAAATACATATGGTTCACCGCTATCCCCTTACTATTGTTTGGCGCCTTTTATTTTGCCGGATTTAACAGAAAAGACTCACCGGATTTGTCAACCGTAAAATTTAGCAGTAAAAAGACATCTGATGACCTGCCCAATTCTGTGGTTTTCAATTATGACGCATCTGCCTTTCATTCAGATAGCGTTTACATCCAGCAATCATGGGACCCACGCCGACGTGAGCTTGTGTCCGGCGATGGTAAACAGCATACGTCCATCTACTATACCCCCGGCCATTTTATAGCAAAACTGGTGGTAAACAACCGGATAGTTAAACAGTCTGTTGTTTTTATAAAAACCAAAGGATGGGTTGGTATTATAGACCATCAGCCTGTACCGGTGTACTTGTCATCTGCCGAAATAAAGGGTGATGGCTATATGGGTATTACAGATAGCCTGATGCAGCAAAAACTGGGCACACCGGTGTTTAATGATACCTGGTTAAAATTTTCCAACGTGCGCGAGTTTCCGGGCATCCGGGCCGATAATTTCACGATGGAATGCACGCTGCGCAATACAGCAACGCCGGGCCAATCTGTTTGCCGCAAAGCCGATTTAACCATTTTGGGCGATGGTATGGCCATTGTGATACCCATTGTAAACAAAGGATGCATTGCCAATATGGGCGTTTTAACCGGCCAATATTGGATTGGCGGCAATGACCATGACCTGAGTGGATTCGGCTGCGATTTCAGACAATATCAAACCTTAAAATGCAGTGTTAATAACCATCGCTTAAAAATTTATCTCAATAACAAACAAATCATGGATGTTGAACAAAAGCGCAACATTGGCCGTATTGTAGGCCTGCGGTTTGAGTTTGAAGGCCCCGGCCAGGTAAAACATTACAAGCTGGAAACGCCCGGTTCAAAGGTATATGAGGAGAGTTTTTAAACCTCAGGACGTCAATTCTACCTTTTGGTTAAAATCCTCGTAGCTTAGTTTCCCTTTACGCAGCTGGCTGATGTATTTAAAAACGCTTAGTTTATCCAGCTCCTGCTTGTAGCGTTCGCGGTCATGGTCTGTCGACAGGTTGCCCTGTAGTTTTAAGCGGATAGATGTGCGGGAGATGTCCTCCTCCAGTTTATCTATCGGGCAATTACGAAGATCATCAAAGTTACTGCGGGGGAAAAGGATACGGTCCATTGGTTTTTTGCTTCCTTAAATTTAAAGGCCGGGCATCAACATCAATTTAACTGTATGTTATTTTATTGTTATAGATAAAGGGTAGAGCGACAAAAAAAACTTAAAAAAACATTATCCTCTCACATATCTTTCATCCACCTTTCCCGCACCGTTGGCGCCCTTTCATACAACCTTCAATCACCTTCCGTGCCGTGTTGGCTAATTAACAATTTTATAAACATTGTTGGCCCTGTTTACATCGGGATAGAGGCTATCCGGATCGATGGTTACTTTGGTTACCGTCGCTTTTTTGTTGCATGTAAAAGTGTAGCTGCCGGTATACTCCCATACCTCTACCGGGAACTCCCGGTGCTCTGTAGAGCCATCGGCGTAGGTGAGTTGAACCACCAACGGCATGGCGGCTTTTTCCAGGTTTTCGATGGTGATCTGCGCCCTGCCATTTCCCATGTTTTCTACTTTAGCTACTCCCTGGTCAAGGCGGTAATTTTCTAAAAACATCGATTTCCAAAACCAGCTAAGGTCTTCGCCTACCGAGCTGTCCATACTCCTGAAAAAATCCCAGGGTGTAGGGTGCTTATAGGCCCAATCGGCAATATACTTGCGGAAAGCTTTATCAAACCTTTCGGGGCCAACTACCTGGTTACGCAGCAAGGTTAGCACATAGGCAACCTTTTGGTACTGAACCGGGAAAACCATATCGCCGGGTATGGCATCGGGCCGGGTAATGATGGGGACCACCCGCTCTGAAAAAAGCGTATCAAGCGGGCTGTATATCTCGGCATAGCCCCTGAACTCGCCTTTGTTAAAATCTTTTACAGCCAGGTTATCAATAAAGGTATTAAAACCTTCATCCATCCAGGCGTATTTACGCTCGTTGCCGCCTACTACCATCGGGAACCAGGTGTGGCCCAATTCGTGGTTTACCACCATAAAATATGCGTTACCGGTATCCCTGGCCGAACAAAATACCATCCCCGGGTACTCCATACCATCCAGGTTGGATGCCACATTTACTGCCTTATTGTAAGGATAAGTAAACCACTTTTCCGAAAAATGCTGCAAAGTGAATTTGATATATTCCGATGACCGTTTCCAGCTATCTTTTTTGTTGGATTCAACCGGGTACAGCGAGCTTCCCATTACCTTTTTACCCCCGGCTACCGGGAAGCTGAAGGCTTCCCAAATAAACGCCTTCGAGGCCGTCCAGGCAAAATCACGGGTATTATCCATCCTGTATTTCCAGGTACAGGTAGCTTTTACAGGCCGCGTCGAGGCTTCCGCAACTTCTTTGGCCTGGCGGATGAACACCGGCGTCTCGCTTTGTTTAGCAGCCTGCCAGCGCTTAAGCTGTACAGGGGTTAATACATCTTCGGGATTCAGCAAATCGCCCGAGCCCTCTACAATATAACCCGCGGGCACTGTAATATTCACGTTAAAATTGCCGTATTCCAGGTAAAACTCGCCATTACCCAGGTAAGGCAAGGTATTCCAGCCTTCCACATCGTCCAATACGCACATCCTCGGGTACCATTGGGCAACGGCGTAAATGTTGCCGTTTTTGGTTGGCAGGATATCGGTACGGTTAACCAGGAAATCGGCATTCTTATAGTTTTGAGGGAAATTGTAGCGGTACTGAACGCTGAAAGTTACTTTCTGCCCGCTTTTTAAGGGCTGCGGCAAGGTCAACTCCATCCGGGTATCGTAAATGTTATATTTAATGTCGCCTGTAATTGCGCCATCCTTCAGCTTTACTGCCTGTATATCGTATCCCCCATCGGCGGTTTCTTCATCCGGGTTTTTATAGAGGAATAATTTTGATTTTATGCCCCTTGAGTCTTTTTTAAACACATTTTGTTCCAGCTGCAGCCATAATGACGATAGCGATTTGGGGCTGTTGTTGGTATAAGTTATGGTGGCGGTTCCGCTAACCACGTTCTTCTGATCATCCAGGGCTACATCTATCACATAATCGGCCTGGTTTTGCCAATATGCAGGTCCGGGTTCGCCGGTTGCGGTACGGTATTCATTACCGGGGGGCAACAGCGGTAAGGCGGGGAATAGATCGGTGGGGCGATACCGCGACTGGGCTAACGCGCAATGGCCAATAAAAAGTAAGCAACAAGCAATAATGATTTTTATGCTTTGTAGGGGATTATGCATATTTGATATTTTACTATAGTGGCTAAGATAAGGCAAAAAGCGAAATTCTCACAAGTTGCCATTTGTCTATTCAACACGATTTTGCAAAAGGCAATTAAAAATCATTGGAAAGTAAGAGATATGGGCAAGCCGTGTCTTTTTACAATCAAAAGCATAACAGCCAATTGAAAGTAAAATCAAAAATAGCTATATTTGATACATGACTACATTGACCATCCATCCTATATCTGAAGACCAGGAAACTGCCATCCGTATATTCCTCGACGCTTTACATGTAAATTATGATGCCAGTGAAGAAACTGACAATACTTCATACCTGTTATCATCTCCTGCCAATGCCGAACATTTGCAAAAATCGATACAACAAGGCCAAAATGGCGAAATTACCAAGCTTGGCCTTGATGATATATGGAAGCTATAAACTTCACCTCCGAGGCATTAACAGATCTTGAATATTGGAAAAAAAGCGGCAATATTATGGTTTTGAAACGTATTCGTCAGTTGTTACAAGCTATTCAAACAGATCCTTTTAACGGCATTGGCAAACCCGAAGCCCTAAAATATAATCTATCAGGCGCATGGTCGCGACGAATTAACCAGGAGCATCGAATAGTATATAAATTTGAAAATAACGTAATTACAGTTTATTCGCTTCGTTTTCACTATTCAAGGTAATATCACTATTTATTGTTTTTGTGACCACTAAATAAAGCTAAAAAGCCTTTATGAAAACAGTAGCTTTTTTACTTAATCAGATTGGCTGATTTTTATTAAAAACTAAATTATGGTTACTGCTGAAATCAAGCTGCCTGAAAAAGACGCAGAAATGATATTGAAGGTAATTTCTAAATTAGGTGGAAAAATCAAAGTAATTGAGCCGAATCGGCCTAAGCTGTCTATCGCAGCAAAAAAAATGAAAAAAGATCTTGAGCAGGCTCTTAAAGAAGTTAAGCTTCATCAGGAAAGAAAAGTTAAGCTAAAAACGCTGTCAGAAGTCTTAGATGAGCTTTAATATTGTAGCCCTAAACAGCTTTAAAAGAAGATGAAACACTTTATTTATTCAAAAAAATTTACGATAAAAGTGATCACGAAAATATTAGCGAAGCTGAGTTAAAACAACTTTTGGAATCCATCAAATTATTGTAAACCTCGTAGGTTTGATCCCCATCATTTACCCCCGGAGACGGCTACCTCATTTATATTCCCCGTTTAAAATAGCAATCGCTTCCAAATTTACCTCATCTTCTATCTCGTCCATTGACGGAAATTTCGCGATCCGTTCAATTTCATTCAACAAAAGGGGATCTGTTGTGCTTCTTGCGAGATATCCCAATACCCACAATTTCCACATTCCATCGTTTGTTTTTAAGATCTTAATTATTTCAGGAACTATCCTATCGGCAAAGGGTTCAAGAATATCGGCAACAGGCCTGGCAATTGGCCAATTCGTATCTTGAAGCCATACTAACAACTCAGGAATAATAGGCTCTAACTGTTCAAACGAAAGCTTTTTAAGGCCTGCAATTACTTCTTGATCGTCTTTATGTTTTGGAATAAGTTTTTTAATATCCATAACTTTTATCAATAATTTTACTCCCCCAACCCAAAACAAACATACTCATCGCCCGATTTACTGTCAATTTTACCACCGCCACAAGCTATAACTACATATTGTTTTCCATCAATTGCATAGGTGGCAGGGGTAGCATACCCGGCGGCAGGCAGTTGGGCCTCCCAAACCATTTTACCTGTTTTTTTATCAAATGCATGAATTTTTTCGTCCTTAGAGGCTGCCACAAATACAAGGCCGCCTTTGGTTACCAACGGGCCACCATATAGTTCGGTACCGGTAATGGGGATGCCTTTTTTCTTCAGTTCCGGATATTCGCCCACCGGTACTTTCCAAAGCAGTTTGCCGGTTGTAAGGTCAACGGCGTTAAGCGTACCCCATGGCGGTTTAATGCCGGGATAACCATCCTTATCCAAAAAACGGTTGTAACCTGTCATGGTGTACGGTATTTCGTCAACCATTTTCTTCTCAGTTTTGGTTGCTGCGGCGCGGTCGCCGGTTGGTTCTTTGGCCAATGTTTTATTTGCCCTGGCATCGGGTAGTTTAAGCAGGAACGCCAGCAATGCCTTTTTATCTTCGGGTGTAATCTGTTTAAAAGATGGCATCATATTGCGGCCGCTGGCTATGATCTGGCTCAGCTGATCTTCCTTATATTTTTTCCCGATGTTGACCAACGACGGATATGACGATCCGTTGCCCTTCAGTTGGGAGCCATGACAGCCAATACAATTTTTATTGTAAACCACTTGCCCGTTGCCGGCCAGCGAGCCATTGCTTGTCGTTTTAGGCACATCAATCATCACCTGCGCCCAGGGCATTTCAGAACAGCTGATGTACATGATATTGGTTTGTATATCAACCGCGGCGCCTCCCCACTCGCCTCCGCCGTCGAAACCAGGAAATATCCAGCCGCCTTGTTTACTCGGTGGCGTAAACATAATGCGGTTTTTAACCTGGTTATATTTATCAAGCATTTCTTTGTGCGCCTCAGGTGTGCGGTCAGTAACATCTTCGGGGTTAAACATTTGGCGGGCAAAGGGCTGTGGCAAAGTCGGGATAGGCTGTGTTGGCCATGGCGCTTCGCCGGGCAAGCCTTTGGTTGGTACAGGAGTTTCCACTATCGGGAAAACGGGTTTACCATTTGTCCTGTCGAACATAAAAATATAACCATGCTTGGTGATCTGGGCAACGGCGTCAATCTTTTTACCATTGTGCATAATAGTCACCAAATTAGGGTTGGCGGGCAAATCCCTGTCCCACAGGTCGTGATGCACCACCTGGAAATGCCATTTAAGCTTGCCGGTGGCAGCATCTAAAGCCAATAACGAGTTGGCAAACAGGTTTTGCCCCTTACGAAAACCGCCGTAAAAATCGCCGCCAATAGAACCCGTGGGGATATAAACCAACCCGCGCTTTTCATCCAGCGCCATGCCGGCCCAGCTATTAGCGCCACCAAACTTTTTATAAGCGGCTGTATCCATCCACGTTTCGTAACCGGCCTCACCCGGGTGTGGTATGGTATGGAAAATCCAGCGCACTTTCCCTGTACGTACATCGTAAGCTCTTACGTGCCCAGGCGCGGCATCTGCCGATTCAGCTACGCGCGTGCCAACTATCAGCAAATCTTTATAAACTACACCCGGCGTTGTACCGGCCACAAATGATTTGGTATCCCGATCAAGGTTCTTCGTCAGGTCCAGGTAACCATTTTTACCAAAGGTCATAATGGGGTTGCCGTTTTCTGCGTCGATGGCAAAAGTTTTGGCGCCAACGCTGTAAAACAAACGTTTTTCGCCGCCACTTTTGTTTTGCCAGTAAATAACTCCCCTGCTCACTTTGTAGTAAGCCATCGGATCGCCGCTGTTGGTGGTATCGGCCTTGGCCGGGTCAAAAAGCCATTTTTGTTCGCCGGTTGCCGCATCCAATGCAAACAGCTTCAGTTTGGGGCTGGTGCCATATAAAATACCATCAACCATAATGGGGTTACATTGGTTTTGGCTGCGGTTGGCCGTGTCTTTATCGTTAGTGCTGTACCGCCAAACCTCCTTCAGCTTGCTAACGTTACTTAAATTAATTTCCTCATTTGATGAATACCGGTTACCTTCTTTTGATCCCGCGTAGGCCCCCCAGCCACTGTTTGGCGGCCCTGGTTTTAAGTTATGGCTGGGCTTTGGATTTTTACAGGACACATATGTACAGGTTGCAATTAAAAGGGCTATCAAAAATCGGGACTTCATTGTTGTATTGGGTTAATGGTATTATTATAATGGGTATGCTGAGCAGTAAAATTTTGCTAATTTCCGGAGGGGAATAATGTGTATCGCAGGGCGGCGAGTTGACTCACCCCGACGAGGCTACGCCCGTCTGCCCCTCTCTCCGCTTCGCGCATAGAGGGGCTAAAATATTATTTTTATTTGCTCAACCCTCTTTGCGGCTTCAGCCGGAGAGAGGAGGGTCGGCCAGCGCAGCGTAGCCGGGGTGAGTCGTAGCCAGCGTTCAAAGCCAATGTTTGCGCAAACCCCAACACGTCACTTCCCTTCCATCCTATTCCAAAAATCTGCCTGCATTTTAGCCGCGTCAATCGTTTTGTAAACCGATATCTCGCGTGCGTCGTTCTCTGGCGGCACAAGTGCGCTTATCTTTTCGGCTTTGGCGGGATCAAGATAGGCCATTACCAGGGCAAGGTCCCACATAATCCAGATTTGGCCGGCTTCTACAAAATCCCAGCGGTTATACAACAGCTGGCCCAATTTACCCTTATCTTTTAAATTATCCCGGCAAACTGTGCGGTCGAATTTTAAGGCAATGGCGGTATTAATGGGCATAATTGTCAAATCCAAACCTTTGCAGTTCAGCAACAGGTCGAAGGCGTTCAGGTCGTTACGTACATTAAATTCGCTTTTATCCCAAACCTTGCGGTCGCTAAAATATCGGGCAGCCAGCAGGTAAACTCTTATATGCGGAATAATGGTGGTATCGGCCTGTATAGCCGATGCCAGGTTTGATGCCGCGCCTATGCACAAAACATCCAGTTTTTCGCCTGCTTTAAGCTGGTGTACGGTAGCTATGATACCCTTTTCGGCTGCCGAAAGCACCGGTTCTTTGCCGCCCCAGGCGTGGCCTATGGTTCCGCGGCCACCCAGCGGGTGTGGTATATCGGTGCGGCCCATAAGTTTCAGCATCTCCTCGTTTAAATCCTGGCTTAGCTGTACCGTATTGATGTTTTTGGTAGGGTAATAATGCCATTTTTCGCCAACAAGCATATCGGCATTGTTAAAATGGGCCGAGCTTAGGCCAACTACATTTACACCTGCATCTTTAAGCAGGTAAGTAATGGCGTACAAATCGTCCATCTCATTGGCCGTATCAGAATCAAGCCAAACTATTCGTTTTTGCGCATAGCAGCAGCCGGCTAATAATATAGCCGCAAGACAAACAGGGACAACTTTTTTAAACATAGTGGTTTACTTTTGGAGCAACTGGTCGGGGCCGACCTCATTGCTCAGCAATTTACCAAAAAGTTCCCATTGCTTCGCAGGATTTTTGGCAGTGCCGCCATTTCTTTCAATATAGTCCTTTACCAAATCCTGCCCGTAATTATAGTTAATTACATAACTGCGATTCTTTTTGATAAAGCTGATTGATTTTGCCGCCGTTTCATCGTTCATCAAACAATATTTGGTAAGGTAATTGGTCGCTTTATCTTTAGGCATGGTGTTGTTTACCAGCCCCCTTGCAGCCTCGTTGCGGGCATAATTCAACTGGCCCCGGATAGCCAGCGCTTTAAAATACAGGTCGATACCGGCTGTATCCAGGCCGGCCAGCGGCAGCAATACATTTTTGGCAAACTTCGCTTTATCCTCGCCCGGGAAAGCCACCTCGATGCCATAATTGGCACTGCCCTCGGCAATTAAACTTTGCGGACTAAACAACGGGTAAAGCGAAATCTCCACCCAGCCCTTATCGCGATACAAGTGTTTCTCCAACAACATGTTGTATACATGATGGCCGGGATAACTTTCGTGGCTGCCCACATCAATGGCACGGTCAATAAAAATCTTCAGGTCGGTGTTAATTTGTACGGTGCTTTTATAATTACCTTTATACCAGTTGTACCCGCTCCAGGGCTTATCGGTTACATATTCCAGCGAAAACGCTTCGCCGGCGGGCAGGCTGTAATGTGCCATGGTACGTTTACGGGCCTCGGCAATGGCCGCTTTTATAACCGCGTCAAGTTTATCTTTGGGGATAATGAATCTATTGGCAAGTTTTTGAAAACGCTCACTTACCCTGCCTTTGCCCGGCAAAATACTATCCAGCAAAGCTATCTGCGCTTTAAAATGATCCTCGTCATAAACGGGCGCCGATACGCCAAAAAGCTCCTTCGACTCTTCGTCAAAAGGCCTCTCCTCGCCCGAGTAAATCCTGATGCGCCGGCCAAATGCCACCAGTTGATTAATCATCCAGTCTGCCCGCATTTTATTGCTGTCAACTTGCGCATTAGTCGAAATTATTTTCAACTCATTCATCAAAATATTGGTATTGGCCAGCAAACTATCCTTCGGAAACTCTTTTGCAGGCGGCAATTTTGGCTTTAACGAGTCGGGCCCGTAGTAGGCATCCACAAAGTCAGTATCGTACTGGCCAATGTTAAGGCCCAGCCTAACATACTCAGTAGCAAGGGTATTAAGCTTCTTATTCTCGTCCAGCTGTGCCGGTCCATGTCCGCATGATAACATAAAAAACAGGGGTAAATAGAGCAGTATTTTCTTCATAGCCAAGTATCCGGTTCGATGTAAATGTGGAACAAGATAATAATTACATTGTTTACAGAAGGAATGTTTGTCTGAATCAGAATTTACAGGATTTTTGAATTAGCAGAATGAAGATGGACACAGGACACTCAACTGTTAACAATTTCCAAATCCGCCATACATGGCTTTTGACTTTTGAATTTTACCTTTTGACTTAATTTTAGCGTTGCCTGCGGCCCGGGCTCTATGCTCATACGCGCACAAGGCATTAGGCTCTTGGCCGGTATCCGCGCCGATCCCTAACGCAATTGTCTGAACCTGAATTAAACGAATTAAAGAATTAACAGAATTTAAAGCAAATTCGAGAAATTCTAAAAATTCGTTTAATTCAGGTTCAGACAATCCCCCCGTCCAAAATCAAAACATTTGTCCGATATCGAACACTTTTTCAAAATAAAAATCACATAAAACACTAATAATAAACACTTTAACATTGGTATACCTATTGCAAAACCTTATGCAAATTATATCACAATGGATAAGGAAATTACGCTCGAGGTAACATCGCAAAAAAGAAAAAAAGGCGCGGTGATAGTAGTGATCAGTATCGCGGTATTAGTACTGCTGGTTGTTGCTCTTCGGGGATTCATCAAATCATCGGTAAAAAAAGCAGAGATCACTACCGCCACCGTAGAAGTTGGCAATATAGAAAACACCCTTAATGCTACCGGCGAAGTTTTGCCCGAGTTTGAGGAGATCATCACCAGCCCGATCAATGCATCTATCAAAAGTGCGTTGATGGACGCGGGTAATAAAATTACTCCGGGCCAGTCTATATTAACCTTAGATAAATCGGCCACCCAAACAGAATTTGATAAGCTAAACTTTACCCTCGAATCAAAACGGAACGAGATTGCTAAACTAAAACTCGACCTTGCTAAAAGCTTTTACGATATCCAATCAAACAACGACATCAAGCAACTGCGCATCAGCAGCCTGGCCGATGCCGTTGAAAATGCCAAGCGCCTGTTTAAAGCCGGCGGCGGTACCCGTGAAGGCATTGAACAGGCCGAACTTAATCTTAAAGTTGCCCAGCTGGAAAAAAAGCAGCTGGAAAACGAGATTAAAAACAAGCAGCAAACCATGCAGATAGAGATTAAAGAAGCACAGATTGCTGCCGCCATACAGGAAAACGATTTAAAGGCCCTGCAACGCAAGCTTGCACTGGCCAATGTGGTGGCTACCCGCACTGGCGTTATCACCTACGTAAACAAAAACATAGGCGCCAACGTGCACGAGGGCGAAACCCTTGCCCGTATTGCCAACCTGGGCAGTTTTAAGGTATCGGGCAGTATATCAGATAATTCGATGGACCAGCTGCACAGCGGGATTCCGGTAATTATCCGCATTAACGATACGCAACTGCGCGGGCATGTTACCAATGTGTCGCCATCGGTACAAAACAGCATCATATCTTTCGATATCCAGCTGGACGACCGCGCCAACAAACAGCTTCGCCCCAATATGAAAGTGGATGTGTTTTTGGTAACGGCAACCCATAGCAAAATTATGCGTGTTGCCAACGGTCCGGCGTTTAAAGGCCCTACTGTACAGGACATTTTTGTAATTAACAAAGGCAAAGCCGAACGGCGCACGGTACACATTGGCCTTACCAATTTTGACTATGTGGAGATTGAGGATGGGGTTAAACCCGGGGATGTGGTGATTACATCGGATATGACGGAGTTTAAGAACTCGAAGGAAGTAACGATAACGAATTAAGTTAACCATAAACGTCTTTGCGAGGAACGAAGCAATCTCTTTAGGACAGGTGATTAACCTGCAAAGCTGATTTGCATATCGGGGATTGCTTCGTTCCTCGCAATGACGGTTGAAATAGCACAAGACAAATGAAATTATTATACACCATATTATTACTAACCATTTGTTCAGGGGTATTTGCTGCGGGCAGCAGCGATACGCTCCGGCTTACCCTGCAACAGGTGGTTGAGATGGCCAAGGCTAACTCTATAGCCGCCAAGCAGGCTGCTACGGTGCGCGAAACCAAATACTGGGAATACCGCACCTATAAATCAAATTACCAGCCGCAGCTATCACTCAGTGGTATTTTACCGGGCTACACCAAAACGTTTACCCAGGTACAGCAACCCGATGGAACCATACAGTTTCAGCCTATACATAATGATAACTCGTCGCTGGCACTTAATTTTAGCCAGAGCATTACCGCCACCGGCGGAACGATTTACGGAACCACGCAATTGCAGCGTTTTGATGATTTCGACAGGCATAATGTGCTTTACAATGGCATCCCATATGGCATCGGGTATACCCAGCCCCTGTTTCAGTTTAACAGTTTAAAGTGGGATAAACGCATTGAACCTTTAAAATATAACGAGAGTAAACAGGCCTACATTGAAGCACAGGAAAAAATAGCCATAGATGTAGAAGGTTTCTTTTTCGATTTGTTGCTGGCCCAGGTTAACCTTAAAATTGCCGAAACCAATTACGCTAATACCCAAAAAATCATGAGCATTGCCAATACCAAATTTGAATTGGGCAAGGTTTCAAAAAACGAGATACTGCAATTGCAACTGGAACAAATAAACGCCAAAAAAGCTGTAGGCACCGCTAAACGCGATATGGAAATTGCCACCCTTAACCTACGCAGCTATACCGGGCAGGAAGGCGAAGAAAAAATTGTACTGGTAGTACCCGAACAAATTAGCCAGATGCAGGTATCGGCAGATAAAGTTTTGGCCGAGGCATTTTCCAACCGCTCGGATGCCATTGCATTTTTGCGCCGCGTGGCCGAGGCTAAGCGGGATGTGGCAAAAGCAAAAGGCCAAAATGGTTTAACCGCTACATTGAATGCCAATTTGGGTTACTCAAATACATCAACCAGTATACCGGGTGTTTACAAAAACCCGCAAAACCAACAGGTGTTACAGGTGCAGTTAGCCGTGCCCATTTTGGATTGGGGGCGTTCTAAATCTCGCACCAAAACGGCCCTGGCCAACCAGCAGTTTACCGAGTATGCAGTAGAGCAGGACAAGCAAACTTTTAAACAGCAAATTATAACCCAGGTATCCCTTTTTAATGTAATGAAAGAGCAACTGGTATACACCGCCGAGGCCGACAGTATAGCATCAGAAAAGTACCAGATAGCCCGCGAGCGCTACGTTTTAGGCGACCTGAGCATCACCGACCTTGGCATAGCCTTCCGCGAAAACGACCAGGCCAAACGCGACTATGTAGCTTCCCTCCGCGATTTCTGGGGAGCCTACTACCAGTTACGCTACCTGTCGTTATACGATTTCGAAACCAACAGGAAAATCAATTACCAGTAGGGAAAGTCAAAATTCAAAAGTAAAAATTCAAAAAGCCCATCGCTTCAATAATTAAAAAAGACAAATTCAATAATTCAGTCATTCAATAATTCAATAATTAACAAACCACTCACTATTCACCACTCACAACTCACCAATATGATCCGTTTACAAAACATCGAAAAAGTGTACCGTACCGACACTATAGAAACCCTGGCACTGAACAGCATAAGCCTTGACGTGGCCAAAGGCGAATTTTTATCTATCATGGGGCCATCGGGCTGCGGCAAAAGTACGCTGCTTAATATTATAGGGCTGCTGGATGCGCCATCAAAAGGAAACATCAAAATTGCCGATAAATCAACTGAAAAGCTGAGCGATAAGCAACTGGCACAGTTCCGCAATAAAACACTGGGCTTTATTTTTCAAAGCTATCACCTGATTAACGACCTACAGGTTTTGGATAATGTAGAGCTGCCCCTGCTGTACCGCGATACCACAGCAAAAGAACGCAAAATGCTGGCCACCGAGGCATTGGAAAAGGTAGGCTTAGCCAACCGCATTAAACACTTCCCAACCCAACTATCGGGCGGGCAACGCCAGCGTGTAGCCATAGCCAGGGCCATAGTGGGCAGGCCGGATATTATTTTGGCCGATGAGCCAACCGGCAACCTGGATAGCGCCATGGGTAACGAGATTATGGACATCCTCATCAACCTTAACCGTAACGAGGGTACTACCATTGTAATGGTTACACATGATGAAAACATGGCCCACAAAACTCACCGTTTGGTACGCCTGTTTGATGGTTCGCAAGTTCAATAATTAACCGCTTAAACAATCAGTCATGCTTAAAAATTATTTTAAAATAGCCATAGCGGTGTTAAGGCGAAGAAAGTTTTTCACCTTTATCAGCCTGTTTGGTATCAGCTTTACCCTTACCATACTGCTGGTACTTACCGCCTTTATAGATAAAATTGCCGGCGACAGCTATCCCGACAGGAAACGCGATCGATCGTTGTATATTTCAAGAATGCAGGAGATAAACAAAACCGGCGGGCAAAGCTCGGGGCCTTTATCTTACTATTTTTTAAGCCACTATGCAGGTAGTTTAAAAACGCCTGTTAAGGTGGGCATTTCCTCTATATTCAGCGGCACAAATACTTATGTTAACAATAAAAAGATTGCTGTAAACTATAAATACACCAATGATGCCTATTGGGATATTATGGAATACGATTTTATTGAAGGCAAAGCTTTTAATAAACAACAGGTTGATAATGCCGATAAAGTAGTGATCATATCAGAGGATATGAAACAGCAATACTTCGGCGATGTACCCTCGGTTGTAGGCAAGTACTTCGAGGCCGATAACGTGAAATACAGGGTAACCGGCGTGGTAAAAAATGTACCTATAACCAGTTATATGACCTATGGCGACATCTACCTGCCCTATACTGTATCAAAAACTGATTACCGTAAAGATAAAGGGTACAGGGGAGGTTTTTTTGGCGTGTTGCTTGCAAATTCAAAAGCAGATTTACCGCGTATGCATGATGAATATCAAAGTATGGTTGCCCGGTTGCCAATGGAAAGCAAGGAGTTTGATAAAATATTCAGCCATGCCGATCCTTATATTGTAAGCTATGTAGATACCGGCAACGAAAAATCATCGGGCGTTATGATCGTGTTGACAACCATTGGCATATTTGCCCTACTGGTAATGATGCTGCCAACGCTTAACCTGGTCAATATCAACATCACCCGTATTATGGAACGCTCGTCAGAAATTGGCGTACGCAAGGCCTTCGGTGCATCATCCGGCACCTTGGTTTACCAGTTTATTGTCGAAAATATCATACTTACGCTGTTGGGCGGCTTTATCGGGGTTATATTATCCTTCGTAGCTATCCAGGTACTAAATGGCATGAACCTCATCCCCAACCTGGTACTATCCATCAATTTTACTGTTTTGGCAATTGGCCTGCTCATTTGTTTTCTGTTTGGTTTAATCTCAGGCGTTTACCCGGCCTGGCGCATGTCAAAACTAAACGTAGTAACGGCTTTGAAAGCTTCATAACAATTATTCATCCTTTAAATCAAGATATTATGTTTAAGCATTTATTTAAACTCATCTGGAATAAAAAGAAGCAAAACTTTTTATTGATGTCCGAGATGCTATTCTCGTTCCTGGTGCTATTCGCGGTATTTAGCCTTTTGGTTTACTACTATAACAATTATAAAAAGCCAATTGGGATTAGCTACCAAAACGTATGGGTTGTTAGTTATAATAACGCCCTGCAAACAAAAAACACCGATTCGCTGAATACTTATTACGAAACATTGCGTAATAATATTAAGGCCATGCCCGAGGTAAAGGAAATCAGCTTTTGCAGCGACAACGTCCCCTTTTCGGCAAATACGTGGACAGGACTGGCTGGTTACAATAACCACAATTACAGCAACGTAAATATGTATAATGCCGAGGATAGCTATCTGAAAACTTTAAACGCACAGCTGCTGGAAGGCCGTTGGTTTAACAAAAGCGACGTGGCTACCAAAATACCACCTGTAGTTATCAATAACGAATTACGCGAGAAGCTGTTTGGTAAAGGCGAAGCGATAGGAAAAATCATTGATGAGAGCGACGACGGCAAAAACAAGAAAAGAGTAGTAGGCGTGATACAGGCCATCAAAGCCAAAGGCGATTATGCTGCTGCCGGCGATGCGGTATACCACAGAACCGACACCGGTTCTTTCAGGTCGCTTGGTAAAATCATGGTGCAGGTTGTGCCCGGGGCCAACGCCGCCTTCGAAGCCCGCCTGTACAAAACTTTAGCCAACTATATGAAAGATTCGAACGTGGAGATTGAGCACCTTGTAAACAAACGTAAGGATATTAATTATTTTACTTTAGTGCCCATGATAGTACTAAGTATTGTAGGCTGTTTTTTAGTTATTAACGTGGCGCTCGGCCTGTTTGGAGTGCTTTGGTATAACATTAACAAACGCCGGGGCGAAATTGGCTTACGGCGGGCTGTTGGCGCCACCGGTAGCTCGGTATCTAACCAGCTCATTATGGAATCAATGATACTGGCCACCTTTTCGCTCATCATCGGGTCATTTTTTGCCGTGCAGTTCCCATTGCTAAACGTGTTTGATCTTTCGGCAGGGATTTACCTGGTAGCCATCCTGTTCTCAATCATATTTATTTACCTGCTGGTATTTTTATGTTCATTATATCCGGGCAGGCAGGCTGCTGCCATTTATCCCGCCGTTGCTTTACACGAAGAATAGCATATGGGCATCATAAAAATAACTCAAAACTCACCACTCAATACTTTTAACTAATTACGATATTGACCTGCAATTATGATACTGGTTATTGATGATGATATTGCCGTACGCACCTCGCTTTTGCTGTTACTCAAAAGCGAGGGCTATGATGCTGTGAGCGCCGAAGAGCCCGCCGGGGCCATAAAGATCATAAAGAAAAAAAGTCCTGAACTGATTATTCTCGACCTTAATTTTTCGATTGATACATCGGGCCGTGAAGGGATGAACCTGCTTGAAAACATAAAGCAGCTTAACAGCGCTATCCCGGTAATATTAATTACAGGATGGGGCAGCATCCAGCTTGCCGTACAAGGTATGAAGCTGGGTGCCAACGACTTTATAAACAAACCCTGGAATAACGAACACCTTATACAAACAGTTAAAACACTGTTAGATTTAAGGGATAAAAAAACAGAACACCATACCCGTAAGCAATTAGATAAAACCTACAATTTTCAAAGCATTATTGGCCAGGACCCTCAAATGCTGGATATCCTGGAAACCATAGGCCGTGTGGCAACCACGGACGCATCGATACTGATTATGGGCGAAAGCGGTACCGGCAAAGAGCTGATAGCCGAGGCCATCCACCAAAACAGCCTGCGCCGCAATAAACCATTTATCAAAGTTAATTTGGGCGGTATCTCTACTTCGCTTTTTGAAAGTGAAATGTTTGGCCATATCCGCGGGGCTTTTACCGATGCCCGTTTTGATCGGATTGGCCGTTTTGAAATGGCACACAAGGGTACCATATTTTTAGATGAAATTGGCGACCTTGATGCCAGCAGCCAGGTGAAGCTGTTAAGGGTATTACAGGACCGTACTTACGAAATGCTGGGCAGCAGCCGTACCAAAACATTAGATACCCGGGTGGTTTGTGCCACCAATAAAAACCTTAACGAAATGGTATCACGCGGTACTTTTCGTGAGGATTTGTTATACCGCATTAACCTGATCACCGTTTACCTGCCCGCCCTGCGCGAACGGCCCAAGGATATACCTTTACTGGTCGATTTTTTTATCAATAACCTAAAGGATATCTACAACCGGCCCCAATTATCGGTATCTGCCGCCGCCATGAAGTGGCTGCAGCAACTGCCATTGCCCGGCAATATCAGGCAGCTTAAAAACCTGGTAGAGCGATCAATACTGGTAAGCCGGAAAGATGAATTGGGGATTGATGATTTCCGGTCGCAGTTAGAATTATCGCCGGTAAAAAAAGGAAACATGCAATTACCCGGCGTAGGTACCCTAACTTTGGAAGAAGTGGAGGTTGAAATGATAAAACGTGCCATGGACCACCACAAAAACAAAATAAGCCGGGCGGCGGCGGCCCTTGGGCTCACCCGGAGTGCGCTTTACCGCAGGCTTGACAAATACCAGATACCATACGATGAAGCTGAGGACTAAATATGTTTTATTTGTTGTAACACTGCACCTGGTAACGCTGGTGCTCACTTATTTTATTTTCCAGCAAAACAAGGTTTTCTTTATCGCATCTGAGGTATTTGTACTTATTTCTGTAGTAGTATCGGTGCAGCTTTACCGGCAACTCATAAATCCTTTAAAATTATTAATGCAGGGGCTGGATGCCATAAAAGACAAGGATTTTAACGTAAAATTTTTATCAACCGGCAGGCACGAGGTTGACACATTAATTGATGTATATAATCATATGATGGACGAGTTAAGAACAGAACGTACAAGGCAGGAACAGCAACATTTCTTTTTGGAAAAACTGATCTATACCTCACCTACCGGCATCGTTATATTAGATTTTGACGACCGGATACAACAAATAAACCCAAAAGCCCTGCAATTATTGGCTATCCCGGATGATAAGTTACAAGGCAATTCCATTTATGACCTTGACCATCCCCTGTTTGCGCAGATGAGATTACTTAAATCAGGCGAAACTGCAGTGGTAAAGCCGGACGGTATAAATTCGTTCAAGCTCCAGAAATCGCATTTTGTTGACCGGGGGTTTTCGCGTCATTTTATTATGATAGAGGATTTAACTGCCGAGATTCTGGCGGCCGAGAAAAAGGTTTACGGCAAGGTTATCCGTATGATGGCACATGAAGTGAACAATACCATCGGGCCGGTAAATTCCATTATGCAATCGGCCATGAAAACCGACCAGCTATGGGCCGGGCATGAGTTTGATACCCTTAAGGATGCCTTACAGATAGCCATGGACCGCAACCAAAACCTCAACCTGTTTATGCGCAACTTTGCCGATCTGGTGAAACTCCCGCCTGCCAATAAACAACCTGTTTTACTTCAAAAGCTTGTTCGGTCGGTAGCCACCCTTATGCAGGCAAAAGCCAATGGAAAAGGCGTTGAATTTGAATTTAACCTGCCCGATGAAGCCTTAAGCATCATGGCCGATGAGCAACAACTGGAGCAGGCGCTCATAAACATTGTTAAAAATGCCATTGAAGCTATTGAAGATAAAGGGCTGGTAAAATTCGCGCTCTTCTCCAAAGAACGGAAACTCATCATTGCCGATACGGGCAAAGGCATCACTGCCGAACAAAACAGCAACCTGTTTTCGCCCTTCTTCAGCACCAAAAAAGATGGACAAGGTATAGGGCTTACCTTAACACGCGAGATACTCCTAAACCATGGTTTTGAATTTAGTTTAAAAACCATAACCGCGGGGCAAACCGAGTTTGCCATTTGGTTTTAGAGCACGCAAAATAGCTTTAGTCGTTTTAGCACCAACAATTTGCAATATTTTATTTTAAATCACTAAATGCTTTTAGTAATGTTGTATATCCAATTCAGAACATCACTATACTATGCAAAGACGACATTTCCTGAAACTGACGGCAACAACCGGTGCCGCCGTACTGTTTAGCCGCCTAACTTATGCTGCATCAGCCCAAACATCAACTATGAATGCACCCGACGAGGTTTGGGCGCAATCCGGTGAAGAATGGGTTAAGCTAAAAGCTTCCGGCGGCACAAAATTCACCTACAAGGATATCGAGGTTGATTTTAAAACTAATGGCAATACTAAAGCCATCTACCTACAGTCGCCAACACAACCACTGAGCGCCGTTAGGTTGCGCTGGAAACACAATACGCCATCATCGGCAAAATACCTTGGCGATCATTGGGAACGCTCCTATGGCGATTTAAAATGGAAATCGGGCTTTGATGGGAGTAAAAGCCCATGGTATATATTAATAAATGATGGGAAACAAACTGCCTGCTTTGGTGTAAAAACAGGTGCGGGCAGCATTTGCTGGTGGGGATTGGATCAAAACCACCTTGACCTTAACCTGGATACCCATTCGGGCGGCAATGGCGTATTGCTGGGAAACCGCACCCTGCATGCAGCAGATATTGTAACCACGCACAGCAAGCCGGGCGAAAACGCTTTTTATACCGACCATCGCTTTTGTGGTATCATGTGCGAAAAACCGCGATTACCCAAACAACCTATTTATGGCATAAACGATTGGTATTTTGCCTATGGCAACAACAATTTCGACCTGATAAAACAAACCACCGCCATGATGAGCGAACTGGTTACCGATACCAATAACAAACCATTTTCGGTAATTGACGCGGGCTGGGCAACCTATTCGCCACTATTGCCAGGGGATGGCGGCTGGAACGATGATTTTAGCAAGCCGAACGATAAGTTTAAGGATATGCACCTGTTGGGCGACGAGATTAAGAAACTGGGCATGCGCCCGGGCTTATGGATGCGCCCGTTGTGCGCCCGTCATGATGAAAAGACGAGCTTGCTTGCACCAAAAATTCCGGGCCGCGACGATCCTAAAAATCCAACGCTCGACCCTACCATCCCCGAAAACCGGGAGCGTATTAAGCGTAATTTCACCTTTTACAAGCAATGGGGGTATCAAATGGTAAAGCACGATTTTACCACTTACGATATCACGGGCCGTTGGGGTTTTGATATGAAGGACAGTATTACAGCACCCAACTGGAATTATAATGACCGCAGTAAAACCACAGCCGAAATCATTCTTGATTTGTACCGCGATATCCGTGAAGCAGCAGGCGATGGGATATATGTAATAGGCTGTAATACCATGAGCCATTTAAGCGCAGGCATTTTTGAGATGTGCCGAATAGGTGATGACACCAGCGGAAACGAATGGGAACGCACACGCAAAATGGGTGTAAACACGCTGGCTTTCCGCCTGCCGCAGCACAATAAATTTTATGCTGTAGATGGTGATTGTGTAGGTATAACTACTAAAATAGCATGGGGCCGTAACAAGCAGTGGCTTGAATTATTGGCAAAAAGCGGCGCCCCCCTATTTGTATCCGGGCAGCCCGAAGCTATGGGTGCCGAACAAAAGACTGCCGTTAAAAAAGCCTTTGCCAGTGCAGCTAAAGTATTGCCGTTAGGCGAACCTTTAGATTGGATGGAGACAATGCTGCCGCAAAAATGGAAACTCGACGGAACAGTAGTTGACTTTGATTGGGCCTGAAAGCGTCTTAGTCCTCTCTTAATGGTGCGGTATATTTATACCACAGCAATTAAGGGAGGATTTTTATCTACAACAATCGTTTTATTTTTCCTAAAAGATCGTCAATTTCAAAAGGCTTGGCCAGAAAGTCATCGGCACCAGCTTCGTAAGCGGAGCGTTCGATATCGCGGCTGGCTGATATCATGATAATGGGAATTGCCCTGGTATCTGACCGGTGTTTAAGTTCGCGGCAAATATCGCGGCCATCAGAGCCAGACATCCAGATATCAAGTAACAGCAAGTCGGGAAATTCTGTTTTCATATCCAAAACCGTGGCACCGTTAACGGTCGACGAAACCTCGTATCCTTCAAAATCTAATATGATCTCTACCGCATCCACAATCCCCGGATCATCGTCCGCTATCATGATTTTTTTTAAATTTCCCACCTATGCACCTTTCTTAACAAAAATCAAGCCTTTATTGGCAATTTCAGGAATATTCCGGCTTAAAGCTCAATTTAATATTAATCGCAGGGTATCTGCTAAAAAAAACAGGATATCAGATGCGACTTAAACAGGTGATCGGTACAAACCTGCAATAGTTACTTTATAAGCAATGCTTTTTTGTAACAATAGAGCGCAAAAACATACAACTGTTGCTTTTTAACAACTACAACTAAATGGATTGCCTAATAATCAGAATAATCCGTTGGGAAAAGAAAAAAGATATCAGCTTTCGACACATTGTGCTGATACTCGGCTTTTGCCGAGAGGGTTTTCCAATAGGTATCGTTACTAAACGCTGCCCAGTGCTTTTCTCTTTCTTCTTTACTGTTAAAAGTAGTCATGTACATAAGGTTGGGCATGTGCGAGCCTGAAACAACCTCCGAGTAAAAAACCGCGTTAAAACCAAGGCGTTTAAACAGGCCTATCTCGTCGCCGTCATTAAACATGCGCACTTTATTGTAGTTATATTTTTCTGTGGGGCTTTCATAGCTTCTGAGTTCGTAAACCCTATCTGCTTTATTACCGGTAAGCTGTGGAACCGAGGGCGCCGGCATGCCCGGAAAAGCGTGCAATATCATAATTTCAATGCGCGTATACGGGGCATCTTTATAATCGGCGTTCATATACTCCTCCCCATCGGTAAAATATTGGGTATCACCTTGTAATTTTTTATCAATGCCGGTAAGCTTATCTAAGCTGGTAAAAGGTGTGTAAACATAAATACGCATGTCGGCTGTATCCTGCTTTATCGGTTTAAACACACCAACATTGGGTATGCCTGCCCTGTGTAGCGCGGGCAAATAGGCATCTTTTAAATAATGCTCAATCTTAGCTTCCTGATCCAATGTTTTATAATGATAAACTTTAAGCTCGTAATAATACCTTTTGGGCGAGGCGGATAAGCTGAAAGCAAAAAGCAAAAAGCTAAAAGCCAAGGTTAAAATACGGGTAAGTTGTGTTTTCATGGATGCTTAAAATTTCGTAAATATAATTTCAAATTCTAATTTTCGGGCATTTTATTAATTTATTTGCGCCATTTTCTCAACAAGATAAAGTTTTTTGGGTAGAGAAATTTTGCGCCATTATAAACTTAAAAAGCCCGTTCCATAAATCAGGAACAGGCTTCTCAAACATTTTTAATAATTACTTACAATTCCCTTACCCAGATATTGCGGAAGCTAAGCGGTTCGCTTTTATCGCCATGCGCTTGCAGTTTTATTGGCGATGCGCCATGGGCTTTACCTTCATAAGATGGTTTACCAATGTATTGGGTTGGGCCAAGCAGTTCAAAGTTGTTTTCAACCAATACGCCGTTAAAGAAAACGGTTGCCCTTGCGGCAGATTTTAGTGTACCGTCCTGGTTAAACACAGGGGCTGTCCATACCACATCATACACATTCCACTCGCCTGGTTTGCGGCCTGGGTTTGCCAACGGGATAACCTGTTTGTACAAACTGCCTGCCATGCCGTTTACGTAAGTTTTGTTGTTGTACGAATCTAAAACCTGTAGCTCATAACCGGCATCACCTTTACCTATTGATGCTAAAAACACGCCGCTATTGCCACGGGCCTGGCCGCTGCCTGTAATGCTCGCAGGCACACGCCACTCAATGTGTAATTGATAATTAGTAAATTTTTTCTTTGTTTCTATATTTCCGGTAGCTTTATTTACTGTAAGCACATCGCCCTTTACCGTCCATTTAGCCGGTGTTTGGGTTTCTACGTCAACCCACTCATCAAGGCCTTTACCATTAAACAAAATAATAGCGTCAGAAGGGGCATCGCCCAAAACCTTACCCGGCACTACTGCTTTAGGAATTGGCTCCCAAATTTCGGTATCCTCTGGTTTAGCATTTTGCGCATTAGCCATTAAAAAACTCCCGGCTAAAATGGTTGTTAATATTATTGAATATTTCATGTTGTTATTTGGTTTATTATATGTGAAGCGTACTTTTTAAGTAGGCAGCGCTTTTGGCTATGCTTACATATGGATCAATATTGGTAAAATTCTCTTGCTCAACAATAAAGTGTTTTATACCCGCCTGTTGTGCTTTGCCCAATATCTTCACAAAATCAATATCGCCTGTACCTATCTCGGTATTCAGGTTTGGATTGGTTTTATCCCTGTCTTTAATATGCACAAAAGTAAAACGTCCGGGGTGCTTTTCAAAAATAGCCAAAGGATCCTGGCCGGCCCGTACCACCCAGTATAAATCCATCTCCATATTAACCAGTTTAGGGTCGGTATTGTTTAATACTACATCGTAAAACGTGGTATCGCCAACCGGCGCCCATTCAAAGTTATGGTTGTGGTAACCTAATTTTAAACCCGACGCCTTGCATATCTCGGCAGCTTTATTCATTTTTTCGGCAACACCTTTACAGTCGTCAACCGTTTTTATGAAATTATAGTTTAATGAAGGTACTATGATATAAGTTTGACCAATGGTGTTGGCAACCTCCACATACATATTTAAATCATCGGTTTTTCCTTCGCCAAAGTACGAGTCTAAACCATAGTGACCGCTTGGGCTGCTGAGTCCGTTATCCTTTAACAACGTTCCAAAATCTTTGCTGGGCAGTCCCCAGTAGCCTTTTTCTTTGTTATAGCCAAAGGTTTCCACTTCTTTGTAACCAGCTTTAGCCACTTTACCTATTACACCTTTTACATCGGCAGGTAACTCGTTACGCAAGCTATATAACTGCAGGCCCGCACCTTTCTTTTCTTTTGCCGATAATAAAGACGGCGCTAACATTGCACCTGCCGAAAGTATACCGGCCTGCGCTAAAAATGTTCTTCTGGATGTCATGTATTTCTGTTTGGTTAATATAGCATTGGAGTGTATTTAAACCATAAGGTTTAAACGTCGCAAATATGTACCGCTTTACGCAGCGATGCCACCTTGTCTTTTTGCTTCGGAATAAATTCCTGCGCAACAAAACCTTTATGACCGGTTTCTACAATAGCTTTCATTATTGCCGGGTAATAAAGCTCCTGTGTTTCGTCAATCTCGTTACGGCCGGGTACGCCGCCTGTATGGTAGTGGTTAATATATGGGTGATATTGACGTATATTACGGATCACATCACCTTCATCAATCTGCATGTGATAAATATCAAACAGCAATTTAAAATGTTCCGATCCTATCCTTTTGGCCAGTTCGGCACCCCACTCTACCCTGTCGCATTGGTAATCTTTGTGGTCAATTTTGCTGTTCAGCAGTTCCATTACCAGTACAATGTTGTGTTTTTCGGCCAGTTCAACCATTGGTTTCAAACCCTCCACACAATTATTCCAACCGGTTTCATTGTCTTTTCCGCGACGGCTGCCGCTAAAACAGATCAGGTTTTTATAACCGGCTGCAGCAACCTTGGGAATCATTTCGCTGTAGTTTTTATGCAACTGGGCATGAAACTGCGTATCACCAAAACCATCAGTCAGGTTAATTTCGGCACCGTTACACATAGATGAGTACAGGCCATACTTTTTAAGTGTGGGCCAGTCTGCCGGGCCAACCAGGTCGATACCTTTTATGCCAATATCTTTAGCGGCCGCGCAAAGCTGTTCAACTGTCATATCGCCATAGCACCAGCGGCATACGGCATGGTTAATATTACCTTTTAGCGCAGTATCAACTACCATTTCTTTTTCCCCGGGTTTAAATGACGATAACATGCCGGCCGCGGTAATGGCTGCTGTACCGGTAACTATATTTTTTATAGCCGACCGCCTGTTTTGATTTGATTCCATGGTTAATTATCGGTTTATTCCGGGGAGTGTTACTCTCCGGATTATAATTGGTTAAGCACCTTTAATAATTTTATAAAACAGGACAAAAAGCACCGGCTATACTTGCCGGACTATTAAATGATCAGCCTGATTATCTAAAACTTATTGCCCTTATAAATTATCGGGTTATTTTTTTTGTGCAAGAATATATTGTACTATTTCTTTCGCATCGCTTTCGGCAAGTGCAGGGTGCGGGGTCATTGCCATTGTCCCCCAGTTACCGCTACCTCCGGCAATTACTTTTTTGGCCAACATCTCAATATTGGCTTCAGAAGCGTCATATTTCTTAGCGATATCCTGGAAGGATGGGCCAATAACTTTTGTGTCAACTTTATGACAAGTTCCACAATCATTGGCCGCCAATAATTTTTCGCCGGCACTTGAGCCCGCCGAGCCACCTGCCGCTTCGGTACCGGTTTTAGTAGCATTGGTATCAGCATCAGAATTAGTTGCCTTGGCAGTTTGATTTGCCGCCGTGGTACTATCGCTACCACCTTTACTTGCCGAATTGCCACCACAGGCAGAAACTACCGCACAGATACCAAGAATAAAAAAAGCCTTTTTCATTGAGTTAATTTGTTTTTAGGGTAACAGGGCTTTACCCCCATTGATTTTGTTTTTTAATTAAATATAAAGCATCAACCTGGTTAAGTTTTACCTATAATTTTGATGCTTTATACTGTTTTTAATTTCATTTATTAATTGTGCCGAAAAATACAATTTTTATCCTAAAAAATATGATTTGTTAAACAGTTACCTGGCTTAACGGCGCTGTTTTTTTCTTTGCACGCATGTAAAACACCAATCCGGTAAAGGCTACAATTAAAACCAGGGGTATGGTAAGCGTAAAATGTAACACATCGGGACCGGCAAGGCTTTTTGCTGTTTCCAAAGCTTTAGCAGGATCGGTACCGGCCGGCAATGCAGCCATTTTAGAAGCTACAATATTATCGTAGTATTTACCCATGATTATAGTCCAGATAGAAACCGCGAACATCCCGGCCCCACCCATCAAGTTTAAACCAAGCGCACCTGATTTGGGGATGTTTTCTGATACAAAACCAAGCATTGTTGGCCAAAAGAAACAAACACCCATACCAAAAATAATTGCTGCCAGGAATATGATATCCCCTGTCATGGTACTCAACATAAAAAGACCAATTGATGCTACTATGGTCGACATCAGGATTACAACCTGGGGCGAAAATAACTTTAACACCGGCTTAGCAAAAGCCCGGCCCAATACCATCACACCTGTTTCTAAAGTCAGCAAAAGCAGTGCATTGTCGGTAACATTTTTTAATAATACATCAATCCACTGCCCGGTAAACAACTCGGTTATAGCTGTACCAAACATGCAGATAAACATAAAAATAAACAGCGGCGATGCCACAGCTTTGTACATACCTGCTGTTGAAACGCCCGATGCAACACGTTCAGTTACCGGGAAATCAAGTTTTGAAAATAAGTATCCGTAAATAGCAGTTGGTATAAGCATTACACCAACCTGTACCTGCCAGTTAAGGCCGATAAGTTTAAACAGCGTAACTATTAATGTACCTATTACGATACCACCCGGAAACCACAAGTGAAAGTGACTAAGCTTAGTTGTTTTGTTTTCGGTATATAACGAGGTTACCAATGGATTACAGGCAGCCTCAACAGTACCATTGGCAATACCGATAACCAATGTTGAGAAAAAGAGCGTCCAGTAACCGGTGGCAAAAATGGTAAGTAAAATACCGGTAAGGTGAAATATAAATGCCAGTAACAGCAAACGTTTCATACCAATGATATCTACCACAATGCCCCCAATAACTACAGCAAGTGGAAAGCCCCAGAAAGCAGTGGCTGTTATAGTTCCTAATTGCGAGGCGTTGAGCGCGAATTTCGTTCCAAGTTCGCCAAGGATACCGGCACGGATACCGAATGATAATGATGTTACCAACAGGGATAAACAACTGGCCCTGAATAGTTGTGTGCGGTTAATGGTTTGCATTTAAATATATTAAGTTTAATTAATTGGTTAATTGGCTATTCCAAATGTACTGATTTTTATATTCCCAGTGTCTTCCTGTTAAGCACATCGTCGGCGCCTGATGCAGCGAAATCATCAAACGCGCGTTCGGTTACACGGATGATGTGATTTTTGATAAACTCCGCACCTTCACGCGCACCGTCTTCGGGATGTTTAAGCGCGCATTCCCATTCCAACACGGCCCATCCGGGGAAATCATATTGCGTCAGCTTGCTAAATATCGCTTTAAAATCAACCTGTCCATCACCTAATGAGCGGAAACGGCCTGCACGATCAACCCAGTTCTGGTAACCGCCGTACACGCCTTGCCTACCTGTTGGGTTAAACTCGGCATCCTTAACGTGAAACATTTTGATGCGTTCGTGATACAAGTCGATATATTCCAAATAATCCAGGCATTGCAAAACAAAATGCGATGGATCATACAATAAATTGGCCCGTTTGTGTCCCTTCACCTTATCCAAAAACATTTCGAAGGTAATACCATCATGCAGGTCTTCGCCCGGATGAATTTCGTAGCAAAGATCGATACCATTATCCTCGTAAACATTCAAAATAGGTGTCCAGCGTTTAGCTAATTCTTCAAAAGCGGTTTCTACAATACCGGCAGGGCGTTGCGGCCATGGGTATACCATAGGCCAAAGCAGCGCGCCGCTAAAAGTAACAGATGCCTGCAGGCCTAAATTTTTTGAAGCCTGCGCAGCGTATTTAAGTTGCTGTACAGCCCATTTTTGCCTTTCCACAGGATTTTTACGGTATTGCTCGGGAGCAAACCCATCAAATAGTTCGTCATAAACGGGGTTTACGGCTACCAGCTGCCCTTGCAGGTGGGTTGATAATTCGGTAATCTCCAATCCGTGGCTGTTTACTACACCTTTTACTTCTTCAGCATAAGTTTTGCTTTCGGCAGCTTTTTGCAGATCAATAAAACGGGCATCCAGCGTTGGCAGTTGTACGCCTTTGTAGCCAAGCCCGGCTGCCCATTGGCAAATAGAATCCAGACTGTTAAAAGGGGCGTTGTCGCCTATAAATTGAGCTATAAATATTGCAGGTCCTTTAATGGTTTTCATAGTTTTTGGTTAGATAGTAAACTCAGTCCACTTTTTATCTGATTTGCCCGAAGCGATCACATTTTCGATGAACGCCATGCCACGCACACCTTCTTCAATACCGGGATAATCCAACTCTTCGGGCGTAGCTTCCCTACCCTCCAAACCTGCCTTTACCGTTAAGGCGAAATTACGGTACAGGTTGGCAAAAGCTTCCAGGTAACCTTCCGGATGGCCTGCCGGTGTACGGGTATTATGCTGCGCGAACGAGCTGGTGTAACCACCACCTGTACGCCATACTTCCATCGGCTTATCGGTATACATCAGCGTTAAGGAGTTGGCGTCGCTTTGGTGCCATTCCAGGCCACCTTTTTCGCCGTATACCCTAATCTTTACGTTATTTTCTTCGCCTGCAGCAATCTGGGTAGCCGTAAGCACACCACTTGCGCCGTTATCAAATTTTAGTAATGCTGCCCCGTCATCGTCAAGCTTACGGCCCGGCACAACTACGTTAATATCGGCACATATTTTTGTTACCTGCAACCCGGTTACGTATTCGGCAAGGTTAAAAGCATGGGTACCAATATCACCCATGGCGCCGGCTATCCCGCTTTTACCTGGGTCGGTACGCCACGAAGCTTGTTTGTTATCATCTCCTTCTAAAAAACTGCTTAGCCATCCTTGCGGATACTCTACATAAACTTTTCGGATTGTGCCCAGTTTACCGGCTTTTATCAGTTGCTTAGCTTCCTTTACCATAGGATAGCCGGTGTAGGTATGTGTTAAGCAAAATAATTTACCGCTTGATTTCACTACTTTTTCCAGTTCTTTAGCCTCGGCCAATGAAAATGTCATTGGTTTATCTAAAACAACATGAAAGCCATTTTCCAATGCAGCTTTTGACGGATCAAAGTGCACATGGTTTGGTGTAACTATGCTAATTACCTGAACACGCTGGTCTTCAGGTAGCTGTTTTTCTTTTTCAATAAGTTCGGTATATGAACTGTAAACGCGATTTTCGGGCAAGCCCAGCAAAACGCCGCTTGCTTTCGATTTTTCGGCGTTACTGCTAAAAGCCCCGCAAACCAATTCATATTCGCCATCAATGCGGGCGGCAATCCTGTGCACGGCGCCAATAAACGCACCTTGCCCGCCGCCAATCATTCCTAATCTTAGTTTCATTGTTTATGTTTTGTTGAATTGAGTTGATCAAGTTAGATTGAGTTGATTAATTAAATCAGAATACAATCGATTGAATGGGGTAAATTTGGCTATTTGAGTTGATTTTTCAAAACATTGCTGTTCATATATTTCCAACTTTGCAAACCATTTATTTAACTCAGACAACCCATGCCAATTTAATCAACTTAATCAACCACAAACCAATTATCATTAAGTGAGTGGTTTGCTGGGTTGATTAGGTTGGATTGTGTTGACTGAGTTAGATTACGTTAATTAAGTTGATAGGATTAAAACCCATTAACTCAATCAACCATTCTCTTATTCAACTCAATCAACCACTCTCTTATTCAACCACTCACCTAATCAACTCAATCCACCACAAACCAACCCCTTAGGTCGCCCAGGCCTTATCTCCTTTTTTGTATGGGAAATTACCATCGTATTTGCCGGGTACAGGCAGGTAACGCAAAGCCTGGGTTGCACCGGGTTTTGAAGTGAAGAAACCTAACAAGGTCAACTCTTTCATCATCCTGAAATAATGGTTAGGATCTTCTGGTTTTTTAGTTTTAGTATAAGCTTTTTGCTCGGCATCAAGTTGGGTAAGCAATTCTGTGCGTTGTTTGGCATCTGCTTCCATGAATTTTTTGCCAAATTTTTTATTGCAGGCTTCGTCAATATTAGAAATACCTTTTAAAAATATTTCCTGATCGGCAGGCTTATAACAATCGGTTACCATTACGCCCATAAACTTGCCTATTTCGGCCGCTTTGGCACCCGGCGAACTTGTAGCCGGTAAAATGGTTTCGCCAACCTCATCAAGGAAGGCAATAATTTCTGGTTTAGACAGGTCGGCCACACCCGAAGCGGATGTTGACGATTTACAGCCCGAAATGAAAAACTCGGCTCCTATTACCGCGCCTCCAAGTAACAAGCCCACCCTGCTAATTGCGTCTCTTCTATTCATTGTTTTATAATTTTTTATTAATTAGTGAATGATTTTGTAATTAGTGAATGACTGATTTAGTGAATTAGTGATTTTTTTTTGATCTGTAAATTATTGAATTTGTTCATTAGCTACCTTATTTTCAAAATCACTAACTCACTAATTCTCTAATTCACTAACTATCTCCCACTAATTAACTTAAGCTTTCAGCTCAAAACCTTCGCGGTAATTGCGCTTAATATATTGGTTAACCGGGTCAAAGTTAGTTACTTTCATAGCCTCGTTATCCCAAACCAGCTTTACACGGCCACCTTGTAATTCGTGACCACGTACTGCAAGGTTTGCCATTAACAAAGCCTCGGTAAGCGGCCCGGCCTTATCAAAAGATGAGCTTAACTCTGTTTTACCATAACCGGCCAAACATCCCTCTACCCATTGTGCGTAGTGACCATTTGCCCCACCCTGTACGCGTGCCCATTTCTGAGGTGCTTTCGCATCCTTAGTGAGCGCTGTTGGCAACAATGTTGGCGCATCTGAATAGGTACTTGCGTACATTTTTCCTTTTGTACCAATAAATAATGTTCCGTTACCTTCTTCGCCGCCAAATTTTTCGCTTGGCAATAACTCTTCAGGTCTTTCGGGTTGTATACCGCCATCCATCCAGTGTAGTTTAACGTCGCCTTTAGTTTTATCGGTTTTAGGGAATGTTAACGTGATGTGGCTTGACGGAGGGCAGCTTTCAGGGAAATGGCCTTCTTTAAACTCATCTACATATACGCTGCCAACGCTGGCCTGTACATCCTTTGCGTACTGGATACCCAACACCCTGAATGGAGCTTCAACAAGGTGACAGCCCATATCGCCCAGGGCACCTGTTCCGTAATCCCACCATCCGCGCCAGTTAAACGGCACTAATTTATCAACGTAGTCTTTTTTAGGTGCGGTACCCAACCACAGGTCCCAATCTAATTCCTTAGGGATATTAGGGTTGGCTGCCGGCCATTGAATTCCCTGCGGCCATACCGGGCGGTTTGTCCAGCAGTAAACAGTATGTACATCGCCAATCAAATCGGCATCATACCATTCAGATAATAAACGGGTGCCATCATTTGATGATCCCTGGTTACCCATCTGGGTTACTACTTTATATTTTTTTGCAGCCTCGGTTAATAAGCGTGCTTCCCAAATATCATGCGTCATTGGCTTTTGCACGTAAACGTGTTTGCCCATTTGCATAGCCTTGTAGGTTATAATGGCATGATTATGATCAGGGGTCGAGATTGATACGGCATCAAAGTGTTTATGCTCTTTATCGTACATCTCGCGCCAGTCTTTATAATATTTAGCTTTAGGGAAGTCGGCACGTGATTTTGCTGCACGCCTGTCGTCCACGTCGCACAGGAAAGCAATTTCGGCTTTGCCGCTTTTATAAAAGTTGGCAATATCGCTCTGGCCTTTACCGCCCGCGCCAACGCCGGCTATCAAAAGCTTGTCGCTTGGCGCTATATAACCTTTGCCGCCCAATACAAAGCGCGGAACGATCATGAAGCTTGCTGCAGCTACCGTAGTGGTTTTAATAAAATCCCGCCTCGATGGATTGGGAGTAACGTTATCTTTTTCTTCAGACATAGGTATGGTATTATGATGTTTTTGTTAGATCTCGTTTTTCTTTAATGCTTCAACTGCATAGTTAGCTGCACGGGCTGTTAGCGCCATGTAAGTAAGTGATGGGTTTTGGCATGCGGCCGATGTCATGCAAGAACCATCGGTAACAAACACGTTTTTGGCATCCCAGACCTGGTTCCACTGGTTTAGCACCGATGTTTTAGGATCGCGGCCCATACGTGCTGTGCCCATTTCATGAATACCACGGCCAAGGAACGGATTGCTGCTGTGGGTTTGTACATCTTTAACGCCTGCCGCTTCCAGCATCGCTTTAGCTTCACTTTCCATCGCTACACGCATTTTTTTCTCGTTATCCTTCAACTCGGCGTCAATAGCAACAACGTTGAGTCCCCATTTGTCTTTTTTGGTTTTATCAAGCGTTACTTTATTTTCATGATAAGGCAGCGTTTCGCCAAAGCCTCCCATACCAACCGACCATGTGCCTGGTTCGGTAAGTGCATCTTTATAGGCCGCGCCGATATTTAATTCGGCAATATCCCTGCTCCAGCCTTCGCGGCTTGCACCGCCCTGGTAACCAAACCCACGTATAAAATCGCGTTTATCGCCGCCAAGGTTAGCAAAGCGAGGGATGTAAAATCCGTTTGCACGGCGGCCAAAGTAATATTTATCTTCAAAACCTTCGTACCGGCCAGATGCGCCAACACCCAGGTGATGATCCATCAGGTTGTGACCAAGTTCGCCGCTGCTGCTGCCCAAACCGCCATCCCAAACGTCAGTTGCCGAATTCATCAAAATCCAGGCTGAGTTAATTGTTGATGCATTCACAAAAACAATTTTTGCAAAATACTCATAGGTTTGGTTGGTTTCGGCATCCAGTACTTCAACGCCTTTGGCTTTTTTGGTATCCTTATCGTACAAAATTTTTGTAACGATAGACCATGGCCTCACCGTTAAATTGCCGGTAGCCATAGCAGCCGGCAATGTAGCTGATTGTGTGCTAAAGTAAGCACCAAACGGACAACCCAACCAGCATTTATTGCGGTACTGGCAGTTAGTGCGGTCGTTATGCGGTATGGTGATATTGGCTGTACGGCCAATAATCATGTCGCGTGCTTCTTTATAATGATCTTTTAGTCTTTTGGCAACATCCTTTTCAACCACATTCATTTCCATTGGCGGCATAAAATCACCATCGGGAAGAATGGCCAGGCCATCTCTGTTACCCGATATTCCTGCAAATTTCTCGGCATAGCTGTACCACGGCGCTATATCCTTATAACGGATAGGCCAGTCGACAGCAATGCCATCTTTCAAATTGGCTTCAAAATCAACATCGGCCCAGCGGTATGATTGCCTGCCCCACATTAATGAACGGCCGCCTACGTGGTAACCACGAAACCAATCGAACCTTTTTGTTTCTGTGTAAGGGCTGTCTTTATCGCTTGCCCAATAATCAAGATTGACCTCATTAAGCGGATAATCGCGTTTTAAAACAGGATAATCGTCAATCATTTTTTGCGTGCGCCCGCCCCTGTGGGTAAAATCCCAGGGATCTTTAGTAGCGTTCACGTAATCTTTTATATGTTTGATATCGCGCCCGCGTTCAAGCATAATGGTTTTTAAACCCTTTTGTGTCAGTTCTTTGGCGGCCCACCCACCAGATATCCCCGAGCCGATGACAATAGCGTCATAAGTATTTGCAGACATACAATTATATTAGGTTGTTAAATTTTGTTTATTACTTGGTTGTTCGGTTAAATGTATGAATAAAAATTATTTTACAAATATAGCTTTGTGTTTTTTTTACACAATGTGTTGGTGAGCCGTGAGTAGTGAGCGGTGAATGGGTGACTGTCTATAATTAAACTACTCTCCATTTACTACTCACCATTCACTACTCACTACTATATGTTCCCCTTTTTCATCTCGCTCACAGCGTAATCGGCTGCCCGCGCGGTAAAGGCCATGTAGGTAAGCGATGGGTTTTGGCATGAGGTTGAGGTCATGCAGGCGCCGTCGGTTACAAATACGTTTTTTACCGCATGCATCTGGTTCCATTTATTTAATACCGATGTTTTAGGGTCATTACCCATCCGGGCGCCACCCATTTCATGTATATCAAGTCCTGGCGCGCGGTTATCGGTGCTGGCTTTTATATTGGTGAAACCAGCGCTGGTAAACATCTCAGTCAACTGCTCCACATAATCCTTCTTCATCTTCTCGTCGTTATCATCATATGCCACCGATATTTTTAGTTGCGGTATACCCCACTGATCTTTCAATGCTTTATCAAGGGCTACATAGTTACTCTCTTTCGGGATAGTTTCGCCCATCATGTGCGATCCTACTTTCCAGCCACTCAGGTTATCTTTAACCAGGTTATCCTTTAAGCTGGCCCCAACACCATCCCATGGGCGTTGCTGGTAGCGGTACGCGCTAAAGCCGGAAGCATAGCCCCGTAAAAAGTCTGTCTCCTGTTTATAAACGTTACGGAAACGGGGAATATATCCACCACCGGCAGGGTTACGGCCATCAGTTGTCCACTCCTTATCGCCGTCGTACTCGGCCCCTATATGGGCCGAATAATTATGAAAGGCTACATATTTACCCAACACACCACTATCATTACCAAGGCCGTTAGGGAAACGATGCGAAGTTGAATTTAATAACACCAGGTTGGTATTTAAAGCAGCTGCATTTACAAAAATGATATCGGCATAATATTCTATCGCTTCTTTTGTATTAGTATCGATAACGCGAACGCCACTTGCCTTACCTTTTTTCTCGTCGTAAATAATCTCCTGCACAACAGAAAAGGGACGTAAGGTGGCGTGGCCTGATTTTAATGCCCAGGGAATAGTAGATGCATTTGCGCTAAAGTAACCGCCAAACGGGCAGCCGCGCTGGCACAAAATGCGTTCCTGGCATTGCACCCGTCCCTGATCTAAATGAATTTGGTTTGGTTTAGATAAATGGGCGCAACGAGCACTAATTACATGCCGGTTGCTGTATTTACTTTTTACGTGGTTACTAAAATAGGTTTCGACGGTATTTAATGGGAAGGCTGGCAAAAATTCGCCATCCGGCAACTCCGGAATGCCATCCCTGTTACCCGAAATGCCGGCAAATTTCTCCACATAGCTGTACCATGGGGCAATATCTTTATACCGGATGGGCCAATCAACAGCAAAACCATCGCGCGCAGGGCCCTCAAAATCAAATTCGCTCCAACGCTGTGTCTGGCGGGCCCAAAGCAGCGATTTACCGCCCACCTGGTAACCACGAATCCAATCAAACGGTTTTTCCTGTACATAAGGATGATCATTATCTTTTACAAAAAAGTGAGCGGCATCCTCGCCAAAAGCATAACAGCGGTTTACTATGGGGTTGGCCTCTTTTATCGCCACCGGCAACTCGCCGCGGTGCTCAAACTCCCAGGGGTACATATTGGTAGTGGGATAATCTTTAATGTGTTTTACATCGCGCCCACGTTCCAATATCAAGGTTTTAAGGCCCTTGTCTGTAAGTTCCTTTGCAGCCCAGCCACCACTCATCCCCGAGCCAATCACTATCGCATCAAATGTTCTGTCTTTAACGCTATCTATATTTAAATTAGCCATTATTTATGCTGATTGCTTTTGTTTGTATGGAAAACGGGCGTTATACCTACCCGGTACAAGTTCATACACTACTTGTTTTGTCATAAAATATTTAGACTTCACATAACCGTTTACAGTTTGATTTTTTACTATCCCGTAAAAAGATTTGAGTTCCTTCGGATTTGCAGTACATTTCTCGTCCTTATCATTTTCGATGCTCAATAACACGTCTTCGCGCTGTTTCTGGCTTAAATCCGAAAAGGGTTTATCATATTTATTTTTTACAGCATCAGTAAACTGCCCCATACCTGTCATGAATGCCTGCTGATCTTCTTTTTTGTAGCAATCATCCAGCATTTTGAATACGAATAAATGCAGATTCAGGTCCCTTGCACCAGGTGTTGTTGTTTTTGGAATAATAGTCTCAGCAATGTCGCTCACCAACTTTTCCTGATCGGCGCTGATATCAACATTTTTAAGTGTTACAGACACCTTACCTTCTATTCGATGGCATGCCGGAAGTATTGCCGCCCCGCCTATTATCAAAGCCAAATTTTTTATTACAGTACGCCTGTGCATATTAAGTAAATTGTTTTAGCAGGAATTGGTTTATTTACCCGCGGTAAGGCAGGCAATTAAACTAATCTGTGTTTATGTTTATAACGGAATTCAAACTTAGTAATTTTAGGCTTTTAAGCTAATCGCCTCAAAAATTAAATCCGTTGATGGTGTAAGTTACCCTTATACTATTAATAACCCCATTTTTTCATGATTTGTAAATCAATTTTTACACTCTCCACCGGATCTTTGCCCTGATAGGCCTCCTGCTCTATAATAAAAAGCGAGGTGCCGCCTTTTTTACTGCCCGCCTTTACAATATCTTTCACTGGCATAATACCCTGGCCCAAAATGCAGCTTTCGGTGTCATCGCCATCATGTGGGGCAACCTTTATTTCGTCTTTAACGTGCATCGACTCAAACCTGCCGGGATATTTATTAATAAATTCAAGCGCATGCCCACCGGTAGTTAACATATTACCAATATCTATTTGCTGTGCTACCAATGCAGCATCAGTGTTTTGAATGATATAGTCATATAGGGTGATATCGCCTACTTTGGTGCTGATTTCGAAATGATGGTTATGATAACCAAATTTCATCGCCGATTTTTGGCACAACTCGCCGCATTTGTTAAACTGCTCCATGGCGCGTTTCAGGGCATCCATATCCGTGCGTACTTTTTCATCAAGCCATGGGCTTATTACAAATTTTTGCCCCATGGTGGCTGCGTCTTCCACTGTATATTTCCAGGCATCGGTAAAATCTTTTTTTGATTCGTCCCAGTGTTGCGCTGTCATTACGGTATGGCCACTTGGCATTTTAAGTGCCAGATCATTGAGGATAACCTTGAATTCTTTTGCGGTGAAGCCATAAAATTTCCGGTCGACATAATTGGCATGTTCTACATGATGATAACCGGCGTCGGCAATTTTTTTCAGCGTCCCCTTAGGGTCAAGCTTCATGGCATCGCGTACACTGTAAAGCTGAACCCCCACCCTTTCAAGTTTTTTGGGCGCGGCAAATAAGCTATCGGGCAAAAGGGAGGCGCCGGCAACGGCCAGGGCGCCTGTTTTTAAAAATGATCTGCGTGTGGTCATAATTTTAGAATCAAGAGTTAAGAATCAAGAGTCAAGACAAGGATTATAATCAGCAGTCAAGATATAAGTAATTCCAACCAAAACGAAAATTTGTTTTCTGTAAGTCGTCATCGGTCTTTGTCTTAATTCTTGACTCTTGATTCTTGTCTCTATTTTTCTTTCGGGAATACCGGGAACAATAAATCTGAATTACTTACAAAAGCAAGATGTTTACTATCAGGCGCCCATGACGGGGTGTTGATAGTGCCCTGTCCTCCGTATAAGTAGGCAATTACTTTTGACGGGCCGCCACCTATTGGCATCAGCCTTAAAAATACGTGCTTGTAAAAAGGGTGATCATCCGGGGCTACTTCGTTTTTAAAGAAGGAGATATATACAATCCATTTGCCATCGGGTGATATGTGCGGGAACCAGTTGTTATAATCATCGTTAGTTATCTGCGTTTGCTCGGTGCCATCGGCTTTCATACGCCAAATCTGCATCAACCCGCTACGCACAGAGTTAAAGTAGATGTATTTTCTGTCGGGCGTATATTCTGGCCCATCGTCCAAACCAGGCGTATTGGTCAGCCTTTCTTCGGCGCCTCCTGCCGATGGGATCCGGTATACATCAAACTCCTTGTTTCTTTGACCACAAAATACGAGGTATTTACCATCCGGCGACCAGCCGTGCATATAGCTCGCGCCAACGCCAGGTGCCGTAATCCTTTTTGCCTGGCCACCTGTAACCGGCACGGTGTATCCTATAGAAGGGCCGCCATCACCACTGCTAATAACCAGCATTTTACCATCAAAAGAAAGTACATGATCGTTATTATTGTTTTTTGCCGGCGCTGTATTGAGTTGTGCCGGTGTGTTGGTTTTAAGATCGAACTTAAACAACGAACCGTCGCTGTTGTAAATCAATGCCTTACCATCCTTCATCCAGTTTGGCGCCTGCAACGATCGTGGCGACTGGTAAACGATGGTGCTGTTTTGAGTCTCTACGTCAAGTAATTCAATGCTGCTGCCCAGGTATTGTTTATAAGGCACCAGTGTTGCAGGCGCCGGAACTATAATACGTACGTTGCTGAAGGTTGCCTTTTCGGTTACATCAGCATTGTGCGAGCAAATAAAAATCCCAACATAAACTTCATCGCCCAGGTCAAGGTCGCTCACTTCTTCGGTAACAAACAGATCGCCTTTACGGGCTACCGACATGGTGTAGGTATTGCCCTTACGCTCTAACTGGATAACATCTGCCGCGGTGATACTTGCTTTTTTTTCTTCGGTAATTCCGCTAACGGTTTTGCGGTACTGCAGCGAGGTAAGGCCGTCGCCATGAACAACGGCATTTATATGTTTTGAATTGCTATCTAAAGTGCTGCGTACCATTAGCCCAACCTTACGGTGCAGCTCGACACCTTTGCCAATAAAAGCGGCATTGGTGCGTAATATAAAATCGCCTTTCATACGTTTCCACACAAAATGAAAATCATCATGCGTTGCCCAAATGTTTTGCCCCGCCCCGCTAAGCTCATACTGCTGCGTTTTGGCATCATATTGCCCGCCGCCGGGAAGTTTATTGATACCTACATCTATTTGATTATCAAATATTCCCAGGCCCTGTGCCTGCACCCTTTTGTTAAAAAAAACAAGGCACGACAAGCAGGCTGCAAAACAGAAAAGCTTATTTAACATAGATTATGGCGTTTAAGTTGTATAATTAGTTGGCTCGCTAATATATCAATTACAATCGTAAATAAGATGTAACTATTTTAACATAATACTGCTACCCCAGCGTACAGCAAAAAAAAAGAGATAAACGCAAAACGCCATCGCTAAAACAGCAATGGCGTTTAAAAATAATATGACAATATAAACGGATAGTCCTTTGAATGTGAAAACGCTCCTTCTTTAAGGAGCATTAAGGCCTTTTATTTTGCCCGCACAAGCACTGGCTTAACTTCCATCTGTTTTATAGCCAGCGCCGTAACCGGCACCTGTACTTTATTGCAATAAGTAAGTAAAAATTCTTTTTTAGAATCGCGGTATGAACTCACGGCGCCTATCATGCTCATGAATTTGATATAGCACCAGGCCAGGTCAAATTGATGCGGCTTAAAACCGGAGCGGGCACTTTTAGGATAAAGATGATGGTTATTGTGCCACTCGCCGGCAACATAGCCCGGCCATAATTGGTTTATAGACATGTCTTCGCGATTATAATCGGTGCCATCGCGGCGTTTGTCCTGGCCCTTGCCGTGGCCTTCATAATTAAAGGTACGCACACCTACAGCCCAAAATCCGGCCGAGCCGAAGATAGCGCAGGCTAAAGGCAAGCCACCCATCAGGTAAAATGCGGTAAACCAGAAGCCCCAGTTAAGGACGATGCCAATAACGGTGCGGTACGGGTTGGCTATAGTACCCCATTTTTGATATTGTTTATAGGTGTTTGGAGTTACGCCAACGTGTTTCATTAGGTTAACACATTTTTTATAACAGGCTTCGGTCATATTCCTGGCTACAGGCTGATGGTTTACATCGGCCAAAAAGCAGTACATAAAGCCCCCCTGGGCATTGTAAGGATCGCCGGGCTGATCTGACAACGCGTGATGAACATGGTGCGATACTGCATAAATCTCTTCGGGAATAATTTTAAGCGTAAGGTTTTGTGTAAAAAAGCGCCAGAATTTATTGGTGAAAGTGTATGCGTTATGCGTACAATACCTATGATGCCATATAGTACCATGGGTACCCATGATAATCATGCTGTAAACAAAAGCCACTATTAAGCCTACGATACTGAAATATTTGAATACAAACAAAAACAGGAAAGGTGTTAACGCAAGCACTAAAAACCAGCTTAAAAATGAAAGCCAGTTTTTCTTATCCCGGAAAACATTCAGTCTCGAAAAGAATTCTTTTAAAATTGTTGCATTGGTGGGTTTTGCAAGGTTACCATCCTCATCCGTCCATCCGTACGAGGGTGGTTCGAGCACTGTGTTTAAAAAAGCCATTAAATTAGCAGGAATAAAAAAAATGTTAGGAGTAATAAATATTGTCACAATATAGTAAAAAACTCACCATATTGTTATTTTAGAAAATATAATTGATTTCACTAAATCAACACATATAGTTAAAACGTTTTCTACATAATTAAATTACTTATCCCGTAATATATTTATCAGAATTGTTTTTGACTACTATCCTTTTTCCACGTAAAAGCTTTATGATTTGTTAATACAAAAAGGAATAATTTTTGCTTAATCGGCCAAAGGTAAGCTAAAACTGAAAGTACTCCCCTTGCCTACTTCTGATTTAACCCATAGCCGGCCACCATTAAACTCCACCAGTTCTTTACACAAAAACAGGCCAATGCCTGTACCAACCTCGCCCATTGTGCCGTTTTGGGTATAGTGCGAATGAAGATCAAAGAGCTTAACTAATTTGTCCTGCGGAATACCCTTACCCGTATCGTTAACATTAACCACAAGCTCTTTACCGGCAACATGGCTGCTCAGGGTTACAACGCCATTATCATCAGTAAATTTTATTGCATTGCTAATAAGGTTTCCTATAACTACCTTAATATGTTTTTCATCGGCTTTTACCATATGGCCAGTGATAGCTATATTTTGAAACCTGATGTTTTTTTGCTGCAGCTGGTAGCTATAAATTTGCGCCATCTCTTCGCCCACCAGGTTTATATCAATAACCGATGGTGTTAAATTTATCCCCCTGATTTGGCTGCCCGCCCATTCCAGCAGGTTGGATAGCGTAAGCTCGGCGCCTTTTACTACCGGTTCCATTTTTTTCATCAGGCCATGCATGTCTTCAAGGTTTAAGTTATCATCCTCAAATAGCCCCATGATACTACGCAGGTTTGCAAAAGGGGTACGCAAATCGTGCCCTATTACAGCCAATAGCTTATCCTTAAGCTTATTTACAGCGGCAAGGTTAGCCGATTGTTCTTCAATCAGGCCTTTTTGCACCAGTAAGGCCTCATGCTGCCTGCTTAGCTTATTACTAAGTAATTTTTTTTGTTTTAAATTATAATAGGTAATATACAAAGCCGTTAGTACGGCCAGCAACGATATGATCAGCGTAATAATGATGGCATTTTGAAAATGAATCTTATCCTTATCTTCTTTTGCCCGTTGTTCAATTACAGCAATCTCTTTGAGCCTGTCGTTTAAAGCAAAATAATTCTGGATCAGTTCGGTATTACGCCTTCTGTCAGATTCATTCAGCGAATCAAGCGCTGCGTTATATTTTTTTTGGAACAGCAACGCGTTGGCCAGGTCTTTCTTTTGTTCAAAGCTAAACATGATTGTCCTGTATGCATCCGAAATTCCGTTCATCAAACCAATGCTATCAGCAAGTGCGGCACCCCTTGTGGCATAACCAATTGCTTTATCAAATTGCTTTAGCCCATTATAGTTATCGGCATATTCAATAAGAGTTTTAGCACGCAATCGCCGATTGTTGGTTTTAAAGCTCATGTAATACGCGGTATCATCATAAGCTATCGATTTTTGAAATTGTTTTTGAAGGCGCTGTATCGAACTTAACCGCGTATAGATAATATTGGTGTTATTATCATCCCCGCTGGCCCTGCAAAGTTTTAAGGCCTGCAAACTTGCTGCCATACCCAGCGTGTAATCGCGCATCCGGATGTATACCAGCGACTTCTCGGTGTAAAACTCCCCCAACATTTTGGCATCGTTCCCGGCATATTTTGCCGATTGGTTTAAACTATTGATTGCCTGCTGATAGTTTTTAAGTTCAAGGTAAGTGCGGCCTATTGCACTGTGACACTCGGCCTGCAAAGTGGCATTATTTTTAGGCAAATACGGTAATGCCGAATTAAGATAAAATAAACTGATAGTATAATAGGATTGTGACCAGTACACATGGCCCAGGTTGATATAGGCTAAACCTATCCCCGCATTGTATTTAATTTTTTCGGAAAGCAACAGCGCCTTGCCGGCCATTTCACGCGCTTTATCGGGGGCGCCCATGTATATCTCGCCGGCAGCTTTATTGAGGCTGTCAACCGTATCTTTAACAGATACCGTATTGGCTACAAACCCAACCGGCACATCTTTTTGAGCATAGCAAACCCCATGAATTAGCAATAATAATAATAGTACCTGGCCAATAGCTCGCCTCATTTATCAATAGGGAATTGAAATCTTATCTGCAATATTATGCCCAAACATTTTGGCAATTAATATTCTAATTTTACCTGTTTATTTTGGATTTGGCGCTATTTAACCTGCAACCAGGCATCTTTCGCCTTTCAAAAGCTCGATGCAGTGCTCGTAGTTATCAGGCATCTTTATCTGCTCAACTTCTTTCATATAGCCCTGCTTAATTTCTTTGCGCCGCCGGGCTTCAATAAACCGCCTTACATGTTCACGGTGTTCCAATATCAAGCCTGGAACTTTAGCAGGCTTGTTATGCTCATCCTTTGATACCATGGTAAAATAACTGGTATTGGTGTGCTTTACCGAGTTGTTTTTTATATTTTCAGAAACTACCCTAATGCCAACCACCAGCGATGTATTGCCCACATAGTTAACCGATGCCATTAATGATACCAGTTCGCCCACCTCAACAGGCTGTAAAAAATCAACAGTATCAATAGAAGCGGTAACACAATAATTACCGGCATGTTTAGCGGCGCAAACATAGGCCACCTTATCCATCAGCGATAACAAAATGCCTCCATGAATCTTTCCGCCAAAATTTGAATAAGAAGGGATCATCAACTCGGTTATCGTGGTCTCAGAAAAACGTACCGTTTTGTAATCGGATTGATCAGTTAGCGCCGTCATGAAATATGGTTTATGGCTACAAGTTTAAGCATCCCGTACTATTAATGCAACAAAACTATTACAATAGCCATAATGTGTTACATCTCATTTTGCAAAATGGTCAAAAAACAAAGCCGGTATATTAAACCAGCCATTTGATATTGGTGCATCCGCGTTATATATTTACCCCAAATATATAACACCATTGAAAACCATAACCCTGCTGATAGTTACCCTGTTTTTTATAAATGCGGCCCTTGCCCAGGAAACTGTTGAGCGCGGTCATAAAATAAACGCGCACATTACCGAAAAACTTACTGTTTTAAAAAGCGACAAAAGTACCAGGCAAGGCCTGTACCAAATGATTTATGATAAAACCTATGCCCTGGCCAATGGCCGTTTTGAAAACGACAAAAAAGTGGGCATCTGGCGCTTTTATACCCCTGACGGCCATTTGCTGCAAAACTACGACTATACAAAAAAGGAATTCCTTTACGAGGCCCCCGAAGACACTACATCAAACTTAAGGTATTTTGTTGATAAGCAATTGACCGATAGCGACCGTACTACCAAACCTTTAAAAATAGGCGGAAGGTATTTTGGCTACCTGCCCTATTTAAAACTCTTCAGGCTGCCGGCAAACCTCATGGATATAAGCAGGGAAGCATCCATCGCCGTTGTTGAATTACTGGTGAGCCCCGGCGGCAGACTGGCCTATTTTAAAGTGACTATTTATAGCGGCAATTTTTCAAAAACATTTAACATGAATGTTAACGTTTTGCCCGAAGAAGACAAAGTATTTGTTCCCGCTACAGTAAATGGCGAGCCGATAGGCTGTAGGATAGTGAGCAGGTGTTTTATTGACGACGACGGCACACTAATTTTTTAGCAAGTACATTTATTAGCAACCGCCAAGTCACGGCCTGCACGGCAGGCTATTTCTCTGCTATCCATATTACGGCTTCGTTCAGTTCGTTAAGGGGATAGCCCTTATATTTGCCTGGTAGTATATATTTAAAAAGATGGCTAAATTCCCTTACACCTTCTTTATCCGTAACTATGGCAAATTTGTTCCACTTAGTAAAGTATTTTAGGCCAATGCCTATATTACCGCACCAGGCACCGGCATCAAAATCCTTAATATTGGTTTCCAATACCAGTATAAAATTAATTTTTCCGTGTTGTTTTATATGTTCGTCAAGCAAAGGCTCCAACGCTTTCTCATATTCGGCATTTGTAATTTCACCTGTGGCATGTAGCCCTAAAACGTGTTGCGGCAGGTAGCTTAAGTGCGTTAGCATTTATAGATTATATATTTACCAATAGTTACAAAAACCACACCATTGATTAAATAATTTGGATTTTTTCTGTAGAAATACTATTACAATATCTAACTGTTTCATATTCACTACCAAACACCGTATATTTTACGAATTTTAATTTGTAGTATCTTTGTACCGATATGCAAAACAGGACGGTATACAGCCAGTTAATAAAAAGCGAAGCGCAAAAGCTCGGTTTTTTATTTTGCGGTATATCAAAGGCCGACTTCCTGGAAGAAGAGGCGCCGCGCCTGGAAAACTGGTTGAAAAAAAACATGCATGGCGAAATGCAATACATGGAAAACCACTTTGATAAACGCCTTGACCCGCGCCTGCTGGTTGATGGCGCCAAATCGGTAATTTCTTTAGGGATTAACTATTATACCGATAACCGGCAAACCGATCCAACAGCGCCCAAAATATCAAAATATGCTTACGGCATGGATTATCATACCGTTATTAAAGATAAACTGAGGCTTCTGTTACAAATCATAAACGAAAAAATTGGTGAAGTTGGCGGCCGGGTATTTGTTGATTCGGCGCCGGTGCTGGATAAGGCCTGGGCCAAAAAATCGGGCATGGGCTGGATAGGCAAAAACACCAACCTGCTCAACAAAAAAGCAGGCTCGTTTTTTTTCCTGGCCGAACTGATCATCGATCTGGAATTGGAATATGATATAGCACCCACTGCCGATCATTGTGGTACCTGTACCAATTGTATTGATGCCTGCCCTACTGATGCTATTGTTGGGCCTTATATTGTTGATGGCAGCCGCTGCATATCATACCTGACCATCGAACTAAAAAACGAAATTCCTGAAGAGTTTAAGGGAAAAATGGACAACTGGATGTTTGGCTGCGATGTTTGCCAGGACGTATGCCCATGGAACCGCTTTTCGGTACTGAACACCGAACCTGCTTTTACACCACATCCGGATTTACTCCACCTGAAAGCTGCCGACTGGCAGGATATCACCCAGGATGTTTTTCAGAAAGTATTTAAAAACTCGGCTGTAAAACGTACCAAATTTAGTGGACTGAAGCGTAATATTGATTTTCTTCGATAAACACATATATTTATTATTTACTATTGCTTGTAGCGTTTGCTACCTTACACTCGTTTAGGCATTTAAATTAAAGCCTGAACATTTTACTTATAACCCAAAACCTGCAAATGAACCTTTACCGCTGTAACCAATTATTTTATATTTTGCTAATGTTTGCAAGCTGCGTTACGCTTAGTGGTTGTAAAAAAAAGCCACGCATGGTAACTACCACCATACATGGACATATTAACACACAGGGACCAACTGTAATTGCCAGTAATGTAGTTGTACAGATATTTTATTATCAAAACGTTTTGGGGCTTGCCAAATCCCAGCAATTGAGAGACAGTGTTGTTAGCGATATAAACGGCGACTATCATCTTTCCTTTACAAGCAATGCTGCTGTCGAGAATGATATGCTCGGTACAGCATATTATACATTTAATATCAAAAAAGACCCGCTTATTAAAAACCTGCAGCCAAACGGCCAATCATATCATTTGGGCCAGGATAACAAAATTGACATGTCGGTTATCATGTATCAGCCATTTAAAGCAAGGTTTACGTTAAAAGCTCCGCCAAACGGAAGAGTCGAGGTAGATACCCAGGCGGGCTATATTGGTCTATACCTGTTTAAAGCAGACAGCCTGGTTAACATGATTATTCCCAGGGCGCAAAAAACTATCCTTAGTTACCAGGCAATTTCACCAACGCAGGTTTACCACGCCCTCAAACAACAGGACACTATTGACCTTGAGGCCAACCCAACTTTGCAAACTAAAAATTTCTTTGTTGATACCGAAGGGTTATGAGATATGCAAAAAGCCCCTGACGGAGCTTTTGTTTGATGAAACTATTCAAAAAGTCTCATATCTAAACTACCCTTTTTTAAACTTCAATGCCAACTGTGCCAGCATATCGTCATTAACGGGTTGAGCTGGCTCATCCTTCTTTTTAAAAGGCTTGGGCGGATATTGGGTTTTGGTATGATCGGGTTTGTGAAAGTCTTTTTTAGGGTAATCAGCTTTTGGCGCCTCGGGCCGTGGTGTATGGGCCTGGTCGGCTGGTTTTGGCTGTTGCGCAGCGTTTTTGGCCTGGCGCTCTGCATTCTTTTTAGCATTCCAGCGGGTGTATATTTCTTCCAGTTTACGTTTGGTGTACAGCGGAAAATCGCCCTGCATCATCCATGAATAGTAACTTGGTTCGGCATTTAACACATCCTCAACCCTTTTGCCTTTATGTTTGCCAAAGTTAATGGTTTCTTCGCCCTGCTCGTTGTAAACCATGCGGCCTGCAAAATCAACCGGCTTGCTTAAGTTGGTAAACTTGTGCAGCGCTTCTACGTCGCCAACAACCGGTACGGTAATATTTCCTTTTTTATCCTCCCACTCCATGTTTTCATAGCGCTCAATCTGCGCCAGCAAAACTTCCATGGTTGCCCGCGTATCAGCCTCGGCCGAGTGGGCGTTTTCAATCTTTTTATCGCAATAAAACTGGTAGGCAGCTTTAAGCGTACGCTGTTCCATCTGGTGAAATATGTTTTGTACATCCACAAAATGGCGGTCGTCTAATGTAAACGATACGCCTGCGCGCAAAAACTCTTCCATCAGCATCGGGATGTCAAACTTGTTGGAGTTGTAGCCGGCAAGGTCGCTATCGCCAATAAACTCGGCAATGGCCTGGCCCAAAGCTTTAAACTCCGGTTCGTCCTTTATATGCTCGTCATAAATACCATGCACCAGCGATGACTCCAGCGGTATAGGCATCCCCGGATGTATACGCCAGGTTTTAACATCTTCGCTGCCATCAGGATGCAGTTTAATAACCGATATTTCAACTATCCTGTCAACCCCGATATTAGTACCCGTAGTTTCCAGATCAAAAAAGGCAAGCGGGCGTTTTAGTTTTAATTTCATTGTAATGATTCAGTATTACTGTAAACGTCGCAAATGTCCTAAAAAGAATCAGCACAATAAATTTTTTAATTTATTTAATATCTAAGTTTTATTTTTAAATTAATACCATCCTAATTATCGCGATTATTGTATGAAAAAAGTACTACTCATTATTATTTTACTTACTGCTGCTCAACACGTTGTAAAGGCCCAGGATTTTGACCAGAGTGTAACTACCGAAGACCTTGACTTAAAAAAATACGCGAAAGATACCGCCGCCCATGCGCTTTTTCTGAATGAATTTGGCAAAAGCAGGATAGATATGGTAAGCGACGACCACGTACGCCTGATATTTGATTACCACGCCCGCATAAAAATATTTGATACAAAGGGCCTTGAACAGGGTACCATCGAAATTCCTATTCACCACAGCGCCGACGGCGAAACAACCGAAGAAGTTAGCGACATAACCGGCACTACCTATTACCGCGATGACGATGGACTAATGCGCAGCGCCCCGCTCGATTTAAAAAAGGTGTATACCGTAAAAGATTATAAATACCGTAGCACCGTAAAGTTTGCCTTGCCTGCCTTAAAGCCCGGTTGTGTTATTGATTTTAAGTATAAGTTGGTCTCGCCTTATATTGATGAGTTCAGGAATTGGGATTTTCAGGATGAGATACCCAAAGTCCGGTCCACATATGATGTCCATATCCCGGGTTACTGGTATTTTAACGTTACATTGCGTGGTATTCAAAAATTATCAAAGTCGACATCCGAATTGGAACGGGAATGTTTTCAGTCGCATGGCGCCAAAGCAGATTGCTCTCACATGACTTATGAAATGACAGATATTCCGGCGTTTGTATCTGAAGATTATATGACCTCGCCTAAAAACTTTTTATCGGCCATATATTTTGACGAGGTGGAATGGACCAACCCATACACCGGGGCTAAAACCGTAGTATCTAAAACCTGGAAAGATATTGAGCACCAGCTAAAAACCGACGAGCTTTTTGGATCGCAGTTTAAGCGCAAGGAACTGATGAAAGACAGAATTGCATCCGTTATAGCCGGTAAAACAGACGAATTGGAAAAGGCAAAGGCCATTTATGCGTACCTGCAAAAATGGTTTAAGTGGAATGACATTACATCGATATATAGCCCGGACGGTATAAAAAAAGCGTATGAAGCGCATACGGGTACTATTGGTGATATTAATCTTGCCCTTGGGGCGGCCTTAAGGGCCGCCGACCTTAATACCGAGCTTGTAGTACTATCAACCCGTAACAACGGCAACATTAATATGCTTTACCCGGTAATTAACGATTTTAATTACGTGATTGCCAAAGTGAATATTGGCGATAAAAACTACCTGCTTGATGCTACAGACCCCCTTTTATCATTTGGCCTGTTACCATTAAAATGCCTTAATGACAAAGGGCGGGTGATAAACCTTGATAAACCATCATACTGGATGGAGTTAAGCGGCCTGCAAAAGGAATCAACAACCAGGGCGCTTGATTTAACCTTGCTTGATAATGGCAAATTAAAGGGAACAATCACCAACTATTACCGTGGGTATAATGCGTATGAAAAACGAAAAGCCATCAAAAAGTTCAACTCGATTGATGAGTATATTGAAAACCAGGACGAAAAACTCCCCAAGTTAAAAATACTGAAATCGAATATAGCAAACCTGGATAGCCTTGAAATGCCGCTTGGCGAAACTTTTGAAGTTGAGATTGATGCTTATGACAATACTAACCATAACCGTTTGGTGTTTAACCCTTTTTTGTGGGAAAAAATAACCAAAAACCCATTTAAGCTGGCCGAAAGAGACTACCCGGTAGATTGGGGAATGGCATCAGACGACCGTTTAATATTAACTATGCGGCTACCGCAGGGTTATACCGTTGAAACGCCACCACAAACAGTAGCCTTTAAAATGCCCGGTGATGGCGGTATGTATGCAACCACTTTTGAAAATTCAGATAACACTTTCACCTTCTCGAACATTACAAAATTTACTAAACCTATTTACACATCCGAGGAATACCCTTACCTTAAAGAATTGTACAACAAAATAATACTTACCGAAAAGGCGGATATGGTTTTCAAGAAAAAATAATGAAAGTACTTACATGGCTCATTTTATTATCTGCGTTGGCATTAAGCGCAAATGCACAGGAAAACTACGATGCATCGCTTATACCTAAAGAATTGCTACCCTACGCCAGCGCCGTTATCCGCAGCAATGATATGAGCATTGAGGTAAAAGACCTGGATAATACCTATTACCGTATTAAAACCGCGGTAACCATATTAAATAAAAATGGCGACGACGAAGCCGAAATTGTAATATTTCACGACAAGGCGAACGTGATTAAAAACATAAAAGGACTGATTTACAACCAGTTTGGTAAAACTATTGGCAAGTTTTCTGAAAGTGATTTCCAGGACGACGCCGCGGTAAGCCGCTCGGCTTTATTTGAAGATACTAAAGTAAAACATTTTCAGCCTGCTGTAACTGATTATCCTTACACGGTTGTTTATGAATACGAATATAAATCGAAGCAATCGTTAAGCTTCCAGGACTGGGAGCCTAAGCCATCAGTTGATGTATCTGTTGAAAAAAGTTCCTATACATTTAGCTGCAAAAACGATTTTAAGATCAGGTACAAAGAAATTAACATACCCTCGCATTTGGTTGAAGGTACAAATAAGCAGGGCGAAAACACTTATAGCTGGCAGGTAAGTAACATCAAAGCATCAAAAGCTGAGCCTTATAGCCCTATTTATGAAAAGATGAGCAGCAGGGTGAAGATTTCGCCGGCGTCGCAATTTAATTACCTTGGAGTAACAGGTTCTTTTAATGACTGGAACGGTATGGGTAAATGGATCTATGATAAATTACTATCGTCGCGCAGGGCACTGCCGCAAAGCACTGTTTACAGGATGCAGGAAATAACCAAAGACATTACCGATCCTAAAGCCAAAGCCAAAAAGATATATGAATATATGCAGGGAAAAACGCATTACATTAGCGTGCAGGTTGGTATAGGCGGCTATCAGCCGTTTTTAGCGAGCGATGTTGACGCGCAAAATTATGGCGATTGTAAAGCCCTGGTAAACTATACACAATCGCTTTTTAAGGCTGTTGATATCGAATCTTATTACTGTATTGTCAAGTCGGGAAGCTTAAAACGCAGCCCGCTTACTGATTTTGCAAGCATGAACCAGTTTGATCATGTGATCCTGTGTTTGCCATTTAAAAACGACACCACTTTTTTAGAATGTACCAGTCAGCAAATTCCTTTTGGCTTTTTGAGTGATTTTACCGACGACCGCGACGTATTAGCCTGCACACCAGAAGGCGGCAAATTGATGCATACCCCAAAATATCCGGCCAAAACCAATACACAGCAGTGCACAGCCAATTTTACCCTTGCTGCCGACGGAACATTATCGGGCAGTATGCTTACCAGTTTTAAAGGCTTGCAATATGATAACCGCACCTATTTGCTTACCGAGCCACCTAAAGAACAAGTGAAAATACTCCAGAAAATTTACGCCATTAATAACCTGGATATAGAAAAATTTGATTTTAAAGACGATAAAAACATCTATCCCAGCCTCACAGAAACAATCAAGCTAACGGCCCCCGATTACGGATCGGCCGTTAATGGTAAAATAGACTTTTTGGCCAATGCTACCAACAGAAAAGATAATACGCCGCGCGAGGTACGCAACAGGCACTATGATTTATACATTAACACCGGTTACACCGATGAAGACGAAATTACCTATACCCTGCCCAAAGGCTATCATGTAGACATGCGCCCGGCCAGCATTTCGCTCGAAAAGCCTTTTGGCAATTTCTCGGTATCTGCCACGGTTGTTGGCAACCAGTTAATTTACAAACGAAAGCTGCAAATAATTGACGGCACTTACAGTAAAGAACTGTACCAGGCCTTTGTAGATTTTTACCAATCGGTAAGCGAAACCGACAACAGCAATGTTACCCTGATTAAAGATAACTAAATATAACGATGCCCAGGATGATGCCAATGATCATGACCAGGTAAAGCAAAATTTCGTTACCGGCAAACTTTTTATATTTAGTCCAAAATGAGTATTCTTCTTTTTGTTTTGACATAAGGTTGCAAAGTTAGCACTTTTTAGTGAGTGGTTGATTGGGTTGATTAAGTGAGTGGTTTAGAAGCCGCCGCCCGATTCAATATAATACAGTGGACCAACGGAATAAGCAGGAATGTAAGGAAGATGTAAGCATTAAACCACACCTGATGTTTGTTGCCTGTTGTTGGCCAAAACAGGCACAAACATTTGGATACACTTAAATTGTTCAAAACATCAGTTTGATGTTAACCTTGTAAAAATGTAAAATATTGATTATAAAATATTTATAAAATATATTTCTAAAATATGTTAAGTTATGTTAACCCACTTTAGATGTGTGACCCGTCCTGAAATAACTATACAGATTTGTGAGTTAATCCTGTAAACACTATACAGGTTCTTTTTTTAAAGATAAAGTTAAATAACTTGTTGTTTGTTTGTTGTGTTGGAATGTGGGAAACTCCTTCAGTTTTCCATATTTCAACACGTTTTTCTTTTTTTGCTTCTTTTTTTCTTTTTGCTGAACCTCCTCTTTTTGTTGATAACTCATCTGTCAGGCGGGTATGGCCAGCGGCTTTTCCTTCTCCCATTTGCCCGGGTATTCCTTCCAGCGTTTTTTCAGTACATCACCTTGTTCATGCGCCTGGCAAGGCGTCAGGTAGTCACAGCTTCCATGGGGCCTCAATTCGTTGTATGCCTTAATACTGCTATCGATCTTTTTATAAGTCTGCTCAAAGTTAACCGGGCTGATGTACAGGTCGAACTCCCCCTTGATGATGCCATTCATTCGTTCGGCCAGTGCATTCTCATACGGGTCACCCCGTTCAGTCATACTGATGGAAATAGTTTCGTTCCCAAGCAATTCCACATAATCCTTAGAGCAGTATTGGGACCCTCTGTCAGAGTGATGGGTAAGGGTTTGCCCGCTGTAACTGCGGACATCCAGGGCCATCTGTAAGGCCGCTATAGGCCCCAGCGCCAGCATATCCAGGCGGAAACAATAACCCATGATCTTACGTGAAAATGCATCTGTTATCAGTGACAGGTAGCCCCATTGGTTTTGCACCCGAATGTAAGTTATATCGCTTACCCAAAGTTCCTCCGGCCGTATAATATGCATTTCCTTTACCAGGTTGGCGTACTTATGCATCCAGTGCCGGGAATCGGTGGTGATTGCTTTTCGTTTACGCTGCCTGATCAGCAGCTTATGAGCGTCAAGCAAGTCAAACAGGTAGTCCCTGCCGATTTCTATATGATGAGAAGCCAGTTGCGGCTTAAGCAGATAAAGCATCTTTCTTGTCCCTAACCGGGGTAAAGGCTTCCTTATTTCATGAACAAGCTGCAGGATAATTTCCTCTTTGATAGAGTCATCCTGGTTTCTCCATAAGTGATCATAGTGCGCATGGCGGGTTTTGCCAAACAGTCCGCATAGAAACGCCCAGCTTAAATGCGCGTAATCCTGCTTCATTATCATGACTGCCTGGCCCCAGCTTTTTTTCTGATCTTGATCTTAAACTGATCCTCTGCTACATCAATAAGGGTATTTAAGGCACTGATCTTTAGCTGTGCATATTCCAAAGCCTTTTTTAAAGCTTCCGTTTCCGGGTCCGGCACACCAGACTGCCCTTCAGCTTTATCCTTCATCTCAAACTTTTCATGAACCGCAAGTTCGGCATTTTCTTTCAACGAGGCCTTAAGCCATTTATTTAACGTTTCTCCACTTAGTCCGTATGACTTCCTCGCTGCATAAGGTTTCAGAATGCCTTGCTCAACCTGGCGGACGACGGATCTTTTTTCTATGTCGCTTAAATGATATCCCCGCTGTTTTTCCTGGTACTCTTTCGAGCCGCGGTCGCGCATCCATTTACTCAGAGATGCCCGCGACATGCCATACTGATAGGCTATCACGCTCCGCGGAGTCCCTGATTCTATCAATTTTATGATCTCATTCCGTAGGCTGCTTTCAAAGTGACATCGCTTAGTAAGGCGAATCTGACTCGCTTTTTGTTCCGATTCTTCTTTCATACACTTTCTTTTAGTGTATAGTTATTTCAGGACGAGTCACGTTTATCCTGATGAACTAATTAACCTGCACCGTTCCTTCGTCCACAGACCCGGCTCTTGAAAAGTATTTGTACAGCGATGGGTCGCGAAGTTTTACGATAACTACGCCATGCCTTGAACTGGCGTGAACTACGTAGCCGTTTTGCAGGTAAACACCCACATGGCTAAATTGCTTGCCGTCAAAATCGAAGAAAACCAGGTCGCCTTCTTTTAGTTCGTCTTCATATTTGCGTTTAATAACGGTTATTTGCTTACTGGTCATGCGGGGGATGGTTATACCATACACCTGCTGCTCAAGCAAAAAGGCCAGTCCTGAACAATCCACACCATCTTTATCAAGCCCGCCAAATTTGTAGGGGGTGCCCATCCATTGCTCGATAAAGGCATACAGCCTGCCATTTTCGATATCGCTTTTGTTTACCCCCATAATTTCTGAGTATTTAGAGGCAATATCCCCATCCGGCTTTACCACTTCGCCCGGCAGGCCACGCATAGCTGACTTGCGGGTGTGGCAAGATGTTAATACTATTGGCACAAAAAACAAAACGAAGCAGTAGAAAAGCAGGCGATGTTTGGTCATGCTGCAAATGTAGAATTTAGTGAGATGTAGTGAGAACTGATGTTTTTAACAAATTAACATTGCAGATGTGCAAATTTCAGATTTCAAATGTGCAGATGTTTTTAATGTATAAAAAATGCCGATCTATCTTCCTCATCTGCACATCTGAAATCTGCACATCTGAAATCTAAGACTTTATCACCCTTTGTATCTCGTCCAGCTTCATCAGCGCTTCAACGGGTGTTAAAGTATTTACATCGAGGTTATTCAGCGTGTCGCGGATTTTTACCAGCACAGGGTCGTCTATCGAGAACATTTGCATCTGCACGGCCTGCTTTTGCACTTTGCGGATGCTTTCTTTGATATGTTCCCCTCCTGTCCGTTCGTTTTCCAGTTTTTTCAGAATTTCGTTGGCACGGCTCAGTACCTTTTGGGGCATCCCGGCAAGCTTGGCTACGTGGATCCCGAAACTATGCTCGCTGCCACCGGGTACCAGCTTACGCAGGAAGATTATTTGCTGGCCAACTTCCTTTACTGATACGTTGAAGTTTTTGATGCGGTTAAAGGTATTGCTCAGCTCGTTCAGCTCGTGATAGTGGGTGGCAAACAGCGTTTTGGCTTTTGCTGTTGGGTGGTTATGCAGGTATTCGGCAATAGACCAGGCAATGGAAATACCATCATAGGTTGAGGTACCGCGGCCGATCTCGTCGAGCAGGATCAGGCTTCTGTCGGATAAATTATTCAGGATACTGGCCGTTTCGTTCATCTCCACCATAAAGGTTGATTCGCCCGACGACAGATTATCTGATGCCCCTACCCTGGTAAATATCTTGTCGACCAACCCAATCGATGCCGATTTGGCCGGCACAAAGCAGCCCATCTGCGCCATCAGCACAATTAAACCGGTTTGCCTGAGCAAAGCCGACTTACCCGCCATATTGGGGCCGGTAATGATGATGATCTGCTGCGTTTCCGAATCCAGGTATACATCATTTGTGATGTAGCTTTCGCCCAGCGGCAGGTTCTTTTCAATCACCGGGTGACGGCCGCCTTTGATGTCGAGCACTTTACTCTCGTTCATCTGGGGTTTAGCGTAATAGTTTTTGATGGATATATGCGCAAAATTAAGCAGCACATCCAAACGGGCTATTAGCTGCGCATTCAGCTGGATAGGCTTAATATATTCAGCAAGCGAATACAACAGATCGTTATATAACCGGGTCTCAATCACCAGGATTTTTTCCTCGGCACCCAAAATCTGCTCTTCGTATTCTTTTAGTTCGGGGGTAATATAGCGCTCGGCATTAACCAAAGTTTGCTTTCTTATCCACTCCGAAGGCACCTTATCGCGGTGGCTATGTGTAACTTCCAGGTAGTAGCCAAAAACGTTATTAAAAGATACTTTAAGCGAAGGGATGCCTGTTGCCTCGGCCTCGCGTTTCTGTATCTCCAGCAGGTATCCTTTGCCGCCAAAGGCTATTTTACGCAGCCTGTCCAGTTCCTCGTTGATCCCCTCGTTCATCACCGACCCTTTGATAATCATTACCGGCGGCTCGGGGTTCAGCTCGCGTTCTATTTTCTCGCAGATAGTTACACAGGGATTTAACTGCTCGCCAATAGCGCGCAGTGGCAGGCTTTCAGATGCCTCAGCTGTTTTTTTGATGGAGCCGATAGCCATCAATGCTTTTTTAAGTTGGCAAACCTCGCGCGGGTTGGCTTTTTGTAAACCTATCTTGCTGATTAACCGCTCCAGGTCGCCAATCTGGCGGATGCAGTTTTGCAGGTTTTCGCGCAGCTCCTCGTGCTCAATCATGTACTCTACAACGCCCAGGCGGTCGTTTATAGGCTTTATCTCCTTAAGGGGCATCACAATCCACCGGCGCAGCAAACGGGCGCCCATGGGCGAGCAGGTATGGTCAAGCACATCAACCAGGGTAAGGGCATTATCGTTGGTCGATCCTACCAGTTCCAGGTTGCGTACGCTAAACCTGTCGAGCCATAAATACCGGTCTTCCTCTATCCGGCCAATAGCACTAATGTGCTGCAGGTTGCGGTGTTCGGTTTCATTCAGATAATGAATAGCAACACCCGCGGCTATAATGCCCAGGTTAAGCTTATCTATCCCGAAGCCTTTTAACGATTTTACCCCGAAGTGCTTCAATAGCGTTTCGGTGGCGTAATCGCCGCTGTAGGGCCATTCGTCAAGGGCATAGGTATAAAAGCGGTCGCCGTAGTTATCCTTAAAATCGCGGGTGCGACTTTTGGGGTATATCACTTCACTTGGCGAAAAACTTTGCAGCAGCTTATCAATATAATCGCTGTTGCCCTGGGCGGTCCAAAACTCGCCTGTCGAAATATCGATGAGGGCAATGCCTATACTGTTTTTTTCAAAATGCAGCGATGCCAGGTAGTTATTGCTTTTTTGATTAAGGATATTATCATTAGTGGCAACCCCGGGCGTAACCAGTTCGGTAACTCCGCGTTTAACAATAGTTTTGGTGGTTTTAGGATCTTCCAGCTGATCGCAGATAGCCACCCGCTGCCCGGCGCGTACCAGTTTGGGTAAGTAAGTATCCAGCGAGTGATGCGGGAAACCTGCCAGTTCGATGTGGGTAGCAGCGCCATTTGCACGGCGGGTAAGCACAATGCCCAATATGCCCGCGGCTTTAACGGCGTCTTCGCCAAAAGTTTCGTAAAAATCGCCCACGCGGAACAGCAGCAGAGCACCTGGATACTTCACCTTGATGGCGTTGTATTGCTGCATTAATGGGGTTTCTTTGGTAGTGTCTTTAGCCAAGCGGTTTACTCCTTTTCTTAATCGGGTAAAGTTAATGCATTGCCCGTGCTTTTAGGGCATTGTGGAAAAGTTGGATGGATGTGGATATCGGGTGGTCGGGTTGCGGGTGGTGTTTCCTGTTGTTATGGGTGTACCACCAAAAAATATGAAACACCCTGGTACACCCTGGTACGCCCTGGTACGGGGTGACACACCCTGAAACACTTTATAGGTGATATTCAACAATTACATTTCATCGGCAAGCCAATATGAAACATTATTATCATTGATGAACAATAAATTAACCATTTTGGCAAAACAAATGTTTTGTTGGGCCAACGGGCTAACCTGTGTTGTATAATGTTCGCATTTATTTCATAGTTATTCATAAAAGTCGGGAAATAGCATAAATTTATACCTGATTGAATTTGATAAAATGAACGTAGCCGAAATCATGACCTACCTGCAGGCTAATGGCAACCAGGGCATCAAAAATATCCTGTTAAAACATGGGGTTAAAGAGCCGTTTTTTGGGGTGAAGGTTGAGTATTTAAAAACCATCAAAAAAAAGGTTAAAAAAGATTACCAGCTGGCCAAAGATTTGTATGCCACCGGCAACGCCGATGCCATGTACCTTGCCGGCCTGATTGCCGACGATGCTAAAATGACCAGGGCCGACCTGCAAACCTGGGTTAATGAGGCCATATCCAACAACATTAGCGAATATACGGTACCCTGGGTAGCTACCGAAGGCCAATATGGATTTGAACTGGCCCAGGAATGGATAAACGACAGCAGGGAGCACGTTGCCGCCGCGGGCTGGTCTACCTTAAGCAATATTGTTTCGTTTAAACCGGATAAGGAACTGGATTTGGATGTATTGCGGGATTTGCTAAATCGTGTTGAGCAAACCATCCATTCATCGCCCAACCGGGTACGGTCGACTATGAACGGATTTATAATCGCTTTGGGTACTTATGTAGATGCATTAATGGATGAAGCCATTGCAACGGGCATTAAAATAGGAACTGTATTTGTGGATCAAAACGGAACTGCATGCAAGGTGCCGGTTGCTGTAGATTATATTGAAAAATCGCGCGCAAGACGTAAACCGGGGATGAAGAAGAAGACGGTTAAGTGTTAGGGGAACCACTACCCAATAATCTCTCTCTGCTGAGTTTGAGCGGCCTGCAACCAGTTCAGCATCGCTGGCATCCTAAGTAGCGCATAACTTTGGGAATGATTTTAAATAAATTCTGACTTTAAAACTTAAATTAGATACCTTATGCAGCATCTTTAAAATTTGATTTTATGAGAGGGATCCAGAAACTACGAAAAGAGTTAGAAGACGTTAAGGCCACGGTAGAAAAATTGCAGTCCGATAAAAAAACTGGCAGAGACCTTTGGGATAAACTTTCGTCTATAACACCTTTAGCGACTGGCATCTTGATAACAGGGATGGGTACAGTGGCAACAATTATTTATAATAACAGGCAACAAGAGATACTGCGTTTGCAAAATGCTTCAGAAAAAGTACGGCTAGATAGCGATGCTGCCCATCAGCATACTTTGCAGCGCATAGAGGCGCTTGATAAAAATATGAAATACCTTATCTCTAAAGATCCAAGAGAACGCCAATTGGGCTACTTTAATTTTTCCGCACTCGGCTTCCGGTCGGAGGCCCTGCAAATAATAGCTATGTCTAAAGACTCCGCCGGTGGTATTAATGTGGCTCTTAGCATATCCCAAAATGCCAAGAGTAGCGCTTTGAAAGAAGAAGCAGATAAAACGATACGAACATTAAAAACCACAACACCTTTGGGTACAACTGTTGCATATACCGCAGGTGAAAACGGGGAGGTGATATTCAAGGATGAATTTAAAAAAAGTGAATTGGCAACCGAGCTTATACCTCAACTTGTAAACATGCCGACTATTAATTCAAAATTCGACGGAAAAGTCACATTTAACAAAGTCGCAATTGGCGATCTTAAGGCTGCCTTTGCGGAAATTGAAAAAATGGGTTTGCTGCCATTAGTAAAAACATGGGATGGAAGCCAGGCAGACCGAGCAATTCGTGGATCGCTCAAACTTAGCGACCATGCTTTAGGACTGGCATTCGATATCAATGCCAAATGGAATTTTTTTGGTAGTACCGCTACACCAGAAGGTACTGAAGGGTCTGTTATTCGCCTTGTTCCTATCTTTAAAAAATATGGCTTCATGTGGGGCGGGGATTATCTTGGCCGAATTAAAGATCCTATGCATTTCTATTGGAGAAAGCATTAACTCAATTTTCAAGTATATATTTCAGCCTGCGGTCGGCTTTTCGCACGCCCCCTTATACTGTATTGTTGACATACCGAATTACAAATTTAGTATTGCGCATTAAAAACAACCAACCGTAAGTTGATGGAATTATCTGAACCAAAACCAAGCATATCTTTCGGATTCCTGAATTTCCCCTTCCCATTTGTAGTCCGATAAAAAGCGTAGCTCCTTTCTGTCACGACACAATCTCTTTTATTACCTTGCACGGATTCCCCACTGCCACCACATTAGCCGGAATATCTTTGGTCACCACACTGCCCGCGCCAATAGTGGTATTATCGCCAATGGTAACACCGGGGCAAACAATTACGCCGCCGCCAAGCCATACATTGTTGCCTATGGTTATAGGAGCAGCGTACTCGGGGCCTTTTATCCGTTCAGAAGCGATAACGGGGTGATAAGCAGTATATAGCTGCACATTGGGCGCCATAAAAACATTATTACCTAAAGTTACTCGCGCACAATCCAGTATAATGCAATTAAAATTCAGGAACAGGTTATCGCCGGCAAAAATATTAAAGCCATAATCGCAGTAAAAAGGCGACTGGATATCGATGGCATTGGTAAACCCACCCAGTAACTCTTTTAAAATGGCACGCTTGCCCTGTTTATCGTCATAATCAAGCGCATTGTAACGAGTAAACAGCTGGCGTGCTTTTGAGCGGCCGGCAATCAGTTCGGCATCGCTGGCATCGTACAGGTCGCCATCCAGCATTTTTTGAAGTTCGGATTTTTGCATGGTTAAATATACCAATTGCAATTTGTGATTTTCAACGCGCAGAGAACAATGGCGCAAAGTTTTTTGAATTCATAAAATATCCGTTAATCTTTTTTTGCAACATATCTGTAACGTTTTTTTCTGAACTGTAAAATTCGGCGAGACTCGGAAGGAGAACGACGTATATCGCATGTCGGCGAGTCGACTCACCCCGACATCGCTACGCTCGTCACCCCTCACTCCGCTTCGCGCATAGAGGGGCAAATCAAAATAAAAAAAGGGGTTTACCCTCTTTGCGGTGCAGCCGGAGAGACGGTGGTCGGGCATAGCCTCGACAGGGTGAGTCTTAGCCGACGTTCAACCGAATGCTTATGTAAAACCTCAGCGTGTCATGGATAGTGTAAAACCATCAGTTGCAAATTCAAATAATATTTATTACTTTGCAACACAAAGTACTTTACAAGATTTAAAGAATGGAATATTTTGTAAGCGAGGAATCAATAGTTAGGAAAATTTGGGGTAAGGCCGATACCATCCTATTTATTTTTGCGGCAGCTGCAGCCGAATTTGCCTTAAACAAAGCGGTTGACTGGCTCTACTTTACCGGCCGCCTGCCTGCCGACCCGCTTGGACGTTTATTTTCGACCGTTGAATATTCAAGGCAGATCATTTTTTCGGACCAGGAATCGGCTTTAAAAGCTATCGACAGGATAACGGCCATTCACAAAGGTGTAGAAAACAGCCGCGGCGCACAAATCCCGGATTGGGCTTACCGCGATGTGTTGTTCCTGTTGATTGACCTGTCTATCCGTTCATATGAACTATTGGAGCGCAAACTAACCCAGGCCGAAAAGGGCCAAACGTTTATGGTTTTTAACCGGGTAGGCCAGCGCATGGGGCTTACCGGCCTACCAAAAAACTACTTTGAATACCTGGATATGCGCGAGGAACACTTACAACATAACCTGGTTTGTGGCGAATTGACTTTGGATTTATACCGTCAATATAAAAAACACCTCGGCGTTTCGCGCTACGCGGTGTTAAAACAGGCGCAACTGCTCGTAGTACCACCATTGGTAGGCAGGCATCTTCCCTTAGGAAAACTGCCCTGGCTTTTACCGGTGATATGGGCGTATAAGTTTTTAAGAATGCTTAAAGTGGAAACCTTTTTACGCAATGCCCTCCTTCCGGTAGCTTATAAAGCCCAGATCATTAGTATGGATAATGCTTAGTCTGAAGTCGGGAAGTCCGGAAGTCGGAAAGATGAGAAGGCAAACTGGAGTTGAAAGCCTTAGGTCAAAGTCAGAAGTGATCCGTCGGAAGCCTTAACTTCCGGACTTTCCGACTTTGAACAAACATCAGCGTAATTGCTGCGTTTCATCGTAGCTTAATTGAAGGTAAGCTTCGGTGGCATTAACCGATGGCCTTAAACTGATCATGGTAATTATTAAACATGCCGAGATGAGTAAATAAAACAGGTTACCTGTTATTAAAAAACAAACTATACCGAACAACGAGGGGCCTTCCAGCAGCGCGTATCTTATAATTAAGGCCGATTGATATGCTTTTAGTTTTTCTGATAGCGTTTTACTGGTACCGGCGGCCTGCTGATGGAATTTACCCAATTGCTGGTTAAACAAAAAACCGCCAATCACCGTACATACAATAGCCATTAAGGGCACAATGTAAAAAAACACGTCGTCCCTGCTGTCTTTATAATCAAAGTATTTGATGTTTTTATTGGTTATATAAGCCACTATCATAAACAATACCTGCCCCGTTATTAAGGCCAGGTGTATAATTGATGTTGTTTTTAAAGCGTTTTTAGGGGTAGCTGTTGCGGGCTGGTTATAATTCATGATAATAAGTTTAGCACTGCATATTAGCTATTTTTTCAGATATGGAGGATGTTTATTTTACAATTACCAATTAAACGTACAACTGCATATTGGGGCTTACTTTTTCCATAAAGGTATCTGGTTGGATAATAACAAAGTGAATGAGGCTATACTCATCTTTTACCCGGTTGCGGATGCGAATAATAGCATTATTAATGCCCGCGGTATCCAGGTTACTTTTAAACGAAATGATTAGCATGAGCAAAACCTCGGTAGGCGATTGATAGGTTGACATGAGGTGCATGAGCTTTAAAACGTCGTGATCCTGCTCTACAATTTCGATGATGTGTTTTTTAGTGCTTGCGCCTATCCCCTCGCCCATGAGCAAACTGCGGCTTTCGCGCGCAAGTATTATAGAAACAAATATGAGCACCAATCCAACCAGCAATGAGGCCAGGCCATCAAGATAATTAATGTGATAAGTATGACCGATAAACATACAAACAGCTACGATAACCAGGCCTATAACGGCCGCGCTATCTTCAAACAGCACCAAAAAAGTTGATGGATCTTTACTCTTGACAATAGCCTGCCACCACGAAAGCTCGCTACGCAGTTTGTTAAACTCTTTGGCCGCTATTAACAACGATGAACCCTCGAATATTACCGACATGCCCAACACCGCGTAATTCCAGGTTGGGTTACCCGGAACTTCGGGCGTGATGATATGGGCAATACCCTGGTATATGGAAACGCCCCCGCCCAGCCCAAATATGAGTATCGACACGATGAACGAATAAAAATACAACTCCTTACCATAGCCAAAAGGATGCTTTGCATCGGGCTTTTTGCGGCTTTGGTGCAAACCAAACAACAATAATACCTGGTTGGCGGTGTCAACCACAGAGTGTACCCCCTCGGCTACCATAGCGGCACTGTTACTAAAAAAGCCTGCCATAAATTTGGTTAAAGCGATAAGCAAATTTGCCGCCAGCGCAGCATAAATAGACTTGTTTGATGATGCCATACAAAACCATAAAGCGTTAACGCAATATATTGTTTTAGCAAAACGCTAATGTTGAGCGGCGCACTTTCGCAGTCGCTGATGACTAAAAATGCTGGTAGTTTTCTTGTTCAAAAAAAGAGTTATCACAATTAATGAAAACTAAAGCTTATTGGCACTGTTATCATTTAAGTTAATTTATTAATTTAAAATAAATTATTATGAAAAATTTAAAGTTAACAGCAGCAGCTGTAGCATTATCATTTGCATGTTCGGTAGTTTTTGCCGCCAATCATACGGCCATTAATGGTACCGGCGACAACGGAATCATCGCAAAAAAAGGTATGGTAACCGATACTATACCAGGTAAAAAGAAAAAGACGCCAAAAACACCTGCTCCGGCGCCAACCCCGGCACCTGTACCGTCGCCAACACCAACACCTACTGACCCGGCACCTGTTCCATCGCCAACACCTGCACCTGTGCCAAATCCGAGCCCTACGCCCACTCCGAGCCCAACCCCGACTCCAAACCCCGCACCTACGCCAAACCCAAGTCCTACGCCCACACCTATGCCTACAACCCCTTCGCCTACAAAACCAGCTTAACACCTGGCAGTTTAGTTGTAGCCCGGAAAGGGCGGTTTTGACTTTAGCTAAAAAATGGATATAAAAACAAAGCCCTCTGTTTTTCAACAGAGGGCTTTAATATTTTGCAAAATACCTGGCTATGCCCGGCTATAAATTGCCATCTCCTAATTGATATGGTAATTTATCGAAGGTGCCTAAAAGTATCTGCGATATTTCTATGGATTGATAGCTTCCGTCAGGATTAAGATTAACCTTTTTTGAGGTAAACGAATATGTTCCGGTAATTACTTTGGCAACCGTATCAATTGCAGTTATGGTAGCCAATCCGGAGCCCGGTTCAACAGTGCCGGTTTGTACAAACACATAAACGCCAGCATCGTTTCTTTGCTGGGTGTAATAAGTCATGTTTAATTTTCCCGTGCCGTCTACTTTATATGTGGCTAAAGGAAAACTATTGGTATTTGTGCTGTTGGGCACATTGATATTAAAGATAACCCGCTTTGAATTGGCAGTACCAATTACCGAAAAGGTTTTAACTTTTGTAGTACTGTTAAAAGTAATCCGTGCGGTAACCGTATCCGGGTACCATTCAACACCATTAATATTTGCAGCAAGTATTTTATCAGATGTGGTAGAAGCAGAAGTAACAACGTCTTTTTTACAGCCTTGGAAGTAGATAGCCGATATAAGTAACAGAACAATAAGTTGAATTTTCCTCATATATAAATTTTGTGCAAACTATGCGCCTTGCAGATTTTATGCAAATAACGCTCTTTGCAGATTAATAATTACAACCAAAGTTAATTTTTTCACATATTTTAACATTCGGCAGTTTTACCCTGAATTATTTAAGGCCGGCATTTATTAAAACAAATGATTTTATTTAGGCATATTAGGCGCTTAATTTAAAAAATATGATTCACGTAAACGAATATTTTGAAGGCACGGTAAAATCACTGGGCTATACCAGCGCAGAAGGGAAAAGCACCATCGGCGTAATGGAAAAAGGCGAGTATGAATTTGGCACATCGAGCCACGAAACCATGACCGTTATTGAAGGCGGGCTGGATGTACTGTTACCTGGCGAAGATGAATGGCAAACTTACACACCGGGTCAATCGTTTGAAGTTGAGGCCAATATAAAATTCAAGGTAAAAACGCACGTTCAAAGTTCGTACTTGTGTAAATACCGGTAAGCAGCCATTATTGTAACATTTGGCCTTGCCTGCACTCTAATCAACATAAACTAAATAAAACAATGGATACTTCGCTTATTACAACCAGTACCGGATTAGATGGTTACCGGGTAGTTAAACATTTAGGTGTTGTACGTGGTATTACCGTACGCAGCCGCAGCGCGCTGGGCAATATTGCCGGTGGTTTTCAGTCGCTTTTTGGCGGCCGGCTTTCTATTTATGTTGAGCTTTGCGAAAACGCCCGTGAAGAAGCCTACCAGCTTTTGATACAGCATGCCCAGGCCATTGGCGCAAATGCCATTATCAACATGCGTTACGACGCAAACGAAGTAATGCAGGGCATTACCGAAGTATTGGCATACGGCACAGCAGTTGTTGTTGAAAAGGTTTGATAAACCAGCGTTGCGTGGTAACAACCGGGCCGGGTGTTCCTATGCCACCTGATAGCTAATTTAAAACAAAAAATGCCCGGCTGTTAACCGGGCATAAATAGTAAAAAATATTTTGACAGCTATACTAATTAAAATACGATAGCGGAATTGTACGCCAAAGCCCGTGGGCAAGGTGGCCAATCAGCAATTCGTACACCAGGTAAACCGGCCAGATAAGGTAATGGATAAGCAACAAAATCAGCGAATGGTTATAATACCAACTGATCATGAGGGTATATAATCCCAATACAAGATAAAGTATGCTGGTGTCCCTGGTTTTCATTTTTTGATGGTGATAATTTTATCTAAATTAAATAATTACTTGCAATTTTTCATATTGTAAATTACGGTATAGGCAGCCGAGTTATTGGTTTGCTGCCTGCCGGTTTTGGCATCGTATTGATAAGGCTTTTGCGCCAGCGCGTTCCCCCGTAGTTGAAATTCAACGGCCATAGTGTCGGTACTTCCCTCCTGTGTATAATTCCATACGGCCTTAATAGCGTTACCCGCAAGCGTACCCGTTAAAGTTCCCTTCCGGGCATCTTTCTGCTTTGGCATCCAGTACATATCGCCGGTAACTTTATTGCCGTTTATGAATATACTTACCTCGGTTGTATCCTGGGCCCGTGTACCATCAGTATAAAAAAAACAATATCGCATGTTTACAGCCGGGGCATTTGGCGCACTGCCCAATTGCGTATCGGCCGGCGAAAGTATTGAAATTGTTGTATCATTATCGGCTGTGTTATTGCTACCAGAACAGGATGCCAGCAAAGCAATAGAAACCAGTAAGTAAAAGTTTATTTTCATGGCAGTTTAATCGTCGGTATTTTTTAGGTACGACAATTGAAAACTAAAAAGGTTCAATTTAAAAAATGCAGATTTTTCAGTGCTTTGAAACATTTTTGCGGGCAGACCGCCTTATTCGCCACAGATTTAAAAAACCAACCGTCAATATAGCAGGGCTGCAGCTACTGATAACAAATGCCAATTGAGGATGCAGTAACGGAAAGTACCTGCGCATTATAATACCCGTAGCAAATAAAACCAACCCAATGCCCATAATCACTTTTAGCTGGTTTTTGTTGATCATAGCGTAAAGCTACCAATTACAAGGGGTAAATTGAGGCTTTTTATAGATAAAACATTACAATTTTTTATGTAGTGTAAACATTCATTGTGTTACACTACATAATATTGTAAAGCGGATGGGTTATCCTTTTTTTTCAGGGGGAGTAGATACAATTTCGCCAAACTCGTTAACGTAGGCCATCATACTGTCCAGGTCGCTGCCGCCGCCGTTTTGCTGGCGCTCCAGTTTACGTTGTTCTTTATCTTCTTTTTTCTTCTGACGATTTTTTTCGAGTTGTTTTTTCATGAATGTTGCCTGCGATTTAGCCATGTTTATTAAAATTTAGTTAAACAATGTGCATTTCCCGGTTTACAACTGTATCAATCTGATCAACGGAACAAAAGTTCGGTATCGGCACAAAATGAAGAGGATCTCATTAATTAAATTCCGGGCAGCAACGGTATCAGCGGGGATAAAAATGAACCCTGATCAATAAAAATTGACAGTGGCGGCTATCGGGAAATAGCTATAATTTTCCGTTATTACGCAAATATACGATTTTTTAGCACATTTCATGGTTCATGGTTCATGGTTCATGGTTCATGGTTCATGGTTCATGGTTCATGGTTCATGGTTCATGGTTCATGGTTCATGGTTCATGGTTCATGGAACGCGGGCATTGCGGGCATGCAGGGCAAAAAGCGTTCGGGCTGGAGAGCACCAGACTTACGAAGTTTTAAAAACTTCGTAGGTCTTTCAACGGCAGGCAGACAAACGTCTAATACCTACAAAAACAGCCACCCTTGCGAGGTGGCTGGCTAAGTCTTTCTGCAACGGGCAGGCAAGACCAATGAACTAATGAACCAGTGAACTAATGAACCAAAGTGAACCAGTGAACGATTATATACCTGCATATTCGGCGGCTTTGGCTGGTGCACCGGTTAATTTATCGGTTGCATTTTCAGTCACCAGGTAAGTGCGGTTAACACTTGATGCTATGTTACGTACCTGGCTATATTCAGTTACATTGCCGCTTAAATTTGCTTTTGCATGATCATTCATGGTAACACTGGCGCTGTAGGCATCTAATTTTAAATCGGCAGACGCATTGTTGTACAATTTAACATCAAGCTCGATAGATGATAAGTTTCCGAATGATTTTATTTCGGCATTATCATAAGCGGTTATTGAGGAAAGCTCTTTTGCAGTAACCCAAACCACCAGTTTTTCGGTTTTGTATGATGAAATCCTCAATACACCTTTTTGTGATTGTACCAAAGCGCTTTCGGCATAATATTGGTTGTAAACCTTTACCTGGTCGGCTGTCCCGGTAGTAACGTATACCTGTACGTTACCGTAAACTTCTATTTTATTGATGCTGCTGATATCGGTTAAAACTACGCCTTTATTGTTATTATTATCTACAGATGCGTAAGTTGAATTTGTGATGCCCAATACGGTAACTATTACTGTAAAAATGGCTATTAAGTTAGTTTTCATGGTATTAATATTTTGATTGTCAAGTAATTATTTTGTTATTTTTAAATACACCTATATGACGATCTCCAATAAAAATCGTTACAGCCGTTTCCGGTGTATTAGTTGTATGCAGGTTTTTTGTCGGTGAAGCGTATAATTTATACGGTGAATTTGGAGGATCTGAGGACTGGAATCTGTGGTCGGAGGACTGAGATCGGGTTACAATGTTCGGGAACGAAGCTCGGGATACCTGAGATGGAGTATATAGACCATAAGTATCGATTTCGCTCCGTTACCTCGCAACGAAACCACACTCGTCCATCGGGGCTGAGGCTTCAGACCTCAGAATCCCGGCCTCAGACCTCAGAACCAATTAAAGATAATACTTCTCCCCGTCGGTTTTTATTTTGCCGGCATCAAGCAGCAGGCGGATGGTTTCCATTTTATCTTTTTCGGTACCTATGTTGATGGTGGTTATCAATGTGCCGATATCGGGGGTTGAGATGCTGAGCAGTTGTACAACCTCGTTGGTAATGTTATCAAAAAGTTCATCTTCGTTTTTGTGGCGCTTTTCGTCGAGGCAAACATCGCAGATGCCGCATTTGCGGGCGTTGGGCTCATCAAAATAAGCCAGTAACATTTGGCTGCGGCACTGTTTATGAACAGCATACGCAAAAACTGCCTCCATTTTTTGGCGGTAAGTTTCCTTACGCTCCTGGATGTAGTTCTTGTTGATAAACAGCCTGTTTGATTGCTGCCGCGCTTTTAAATAAGTAACCTGTGGTTTATCTGTTTGCTGAAGATAGCTAATTAAGCCAAACTGCTGTAGCTGCAACAACCCTTCAACAACCTGCTGAACGCTTAATGTAGTACGCCTTGACAGGTCATACTCTTTGATTTTAACATAATTTTCAAACGCGCCGCCGTATGACCGCAACAACGTTTTAATAAACGGGTCCCAGCCGGCATTCTGGATCTGGAAGTTATATAGCACCTCGTTAACAACTTCGAACCTGAACCGCGATGGCAGGAAAACGCTCTCGTTGAACGACAGGTATTCGTCTTTTTCCAAAAACTTAAGGGCGTTTAGCGTTTTGATAGCATCCAGCTTAAAACGGCTGCAAAATTCGCCCAGGTCAAGGTCAAAGCTAAGCCCCTCTCCTGCTTCATAAGCAAGCTGGTAATAGTTGGCCAGGCAATGGTAAACATGCTTTATTTCATCAACCGTAGGGAAATTAAGTTCAAACAACTTCTCCTGCCGCAGTCTGTCGGCATGGGTGTATAGCAACACGCCATAAGCCTTTTGCCCGTCGCGGCCTCCCCTGCCGGCTTCCTGGTAATAAGCTTCCAGGCTTTCGGGCATATCTTTATGAATAACAAACCGAACGTCGGGTTTGTCAATACCCATCCCAAAGGCATTAGTGGCTACAATTACCCGCGTGCGGTTATTTTTCCAGCTTTCCTGGCGTTCGGCACGCTCGTCCATAGGCAGACCAGCGTGGTAAAAATCGGCTTTGATACCGTTTTCATTATAATATTTGGCAATTTCGGCGGCATCTTTACGGCTGCGCACATATACGATGCCGCTGCCTTTAACCCCTTTGGCAATATCCAACATCCGCCTGAATTTATTTTCGGCATCCTGAACAACGTAGCTGATGTTACTACGCTCAAAACTTTGCTGATAGATAACCGGATTTTTAAATTGCAGTTTATCCTGGATGTCCTTTTTAACATCAGCCGTGGCTGTTGCGGTAAGGGCAAGCACAGGCACATTGGGATGCAATTGGCGTAAATCGGCAATGTGCAGGTACGGGGGGCGAAAATCATAGCCCCATTGCGAGATACAGTGCGCTTCGTCAACCGCTATCAGGTTCACCTTCATGTATTTTATCCGCTCCTGTACCAGTTCTGACAGTAAACGTTCGGGCGAGAGGTATAAAAATTTAACCGTGCCATAAATGCAGTTATCCAACGCCAGGTCAATCTCGCGCCGGCCCATTCCGGACACGATGGCTACGGCATTAATTCCCTTATCTTTTAAGTTCTCAACCTGGTCTTTCATCAGGGCAATCAGCGGTGATATGACGATGCATACCCCCTCTTTAGCTAACGCAGGCACCTGGAAACAAACAGATTTACCACCACCTGTAGGCAGCAAAGCCAGCGTATCATGACCCAATAAAACAGACTTGATGATCTCGGCCTGCATCGGCCTGAAATGATCATGGTTCCAGTACTGTTTTAATATTTCTTCGATAGTCATTTGTTAGTCGGAAAGTCCGTAAGTCGGTAAAGTCCGAAAGATAATAAATGTCGGGCAGGTACAATGTCGCGGTTTTAAAAAAACAAAAATTGCCTGATATCCTTAAGCTCAGATCTGAGGCTACTTTCGGACTTTCCAGACTTCCAAACTTTCCGACTGCATTAGCCAATTATAAAATCCTGGCCAATCTCCGTTCCATTGCTTTTCATTATGGCTGGATCCTTTGATGATGGTTACCGGGGCGTTTTCGGGCTTAGCCCCATTATTCTTTATGATCGAGGCCATTTTTTGCATATCGGCAACCATGTCTTCACTTTCGGCATCGCCGCAAACAAAATAAAAACGGGTTTTATGGCTGATGGCTTTTTGTTTGGCCAGATCGTAAATTTGGGGGGCTATCCAAAAAGCCGGCGAAAATATGCCGGCATTACCAAACACACCCGGATATTTTAATGTGGCGTACATTGATATCAGCCCACCCATCGAACTACCGGCTATTGTGGTATTTTTTGCATCAGCCATGGTTTTATAATGTGTATCAATGTAGGGTTTCAACGTTTGTGCCAGGAACTCTACATAATCGTCACCCCGCCCTTTGCCATACTTTGAATCATAAGGATCATACTCGGTGATCCTGAAATCGCCGCCATGATCAATTCCCACTATAATACACTGCTTTTGCGGCGGTACTTTATCCATCAATTCGTCAAGACCCCACTCCCCGTAACCACTGGTGTATTCATCAAAAAGGTTTTGCCCGTCGTGCATATAAATAACCGGGTACCTTTTTTTTGATGAAGTATAATTTTCGGGCAGGTAAATCCAAATGCGGCGCTGCCTGTTCAGTTGAGGCATCTCAAATTTACCGCTAATGATATGTACCCGGGCGGTGGTCGTATGTTTCTTTTCAGCCGGGGCAAAATTATCCTGCCAGGCGGCAACATCTAAAACTATAATAGTATCGCCGGTAATTATAAGGCTGCGGTTATCGGCAGGCTTGCCGGTTGCAGTGCATTCCACCTTATCCCAGCTCCCACGTGTTATTTTGTAGTTATAAATCCCCTTAGGCATTGCTGTTAAAAGCCGGTAGCCACCAATGCCATCGGGGAGCAATTTCCAGGCACTGTCGGCCGGGTTCCAACCGTTAAAATTACCTGCCAAAAACAGGCTTTCAGACTGGTTTTTCAGGGGTGGTATTTTACCCGTTTTGAAGGTTGTTTTTACCTGTCCGAAAAGCAAAAAAGTTTGGGCAAAAACCCAAAACGCGCAGAAAAATATTTTTTTTATCATTATTAACTGTTTATTTGACAATTATTTTCCGGGAACGTTCCCGGAAAATCGTTACATATTAGTAAAATTGCTTATTGTGTAATTTTGACACTTAGTTTTGTATAAATGTTAGCCAGTTTGCAAATTTCCCACAAAAAAAGGCAAAAAGTATTAAAAGTACTGCCCTTTTTTGTGTTTCATTAAAGTTAATTATAACTTAATTAATGGGGTCAAAATTATCTTTTATATAAAATTTGCTTTTATTATTTCTAAATGTAAATTAGTCGCGTGCTGTTTCAGCAAAATTATCAGACCAATTTAACACCGGCTAATTAAGCCTTTTTAATTCACAAAAACCCAAAAAGTAAATGAGAAAAAATTACTCAAAAAAGTACGTTCTTCTTTGTGCCTTTCTAATGATGTCAGTAATGGCGTTTGCCCAAACAGGAAGCATTAAAGGGAAAGTATTAGACGAAACCAATGCACCCCTGCCCGGTGCTGCCGTTACTATTGACGGTACAACCATAGGTGCAACTACCGATGGCAATGGTAACTACACCATTACCGGTGTTAAGACCGGGAACGTTACCGTAACCGCTAAGTTTTTAGGTTATGTGGCTTTAAAGAAAGCTGTAACGGTAGGCGGCTCCGTAGTTATTGTAGATTTCGGCCTCCAGCCTGACAGTAAAAGCCTGAATGAAGTTGTTGTTATAGGATATGGTACACAGAAAAAGAAAGACCTTTCCGGTTCGATAGCAAACGTAACCTCAAAAGATTTTCAGAAAGGTGTTATCACTACGCCCGAACAATTGATTGCCGGTAAAGTTGCCGGTGTTTCGGTTGTGTCTAACAGTGGCGCCCCTGGTTCTGGAAGTACCATCCGTATCCGTGGAGGTGCTTCTTTATCCGCAAGTAATGATCCGCTTATTGTTATCGATGGTGTGCCGGTAAGTAACAGCGGCATCTCCGGTGCCGCCAATCCTTTAAGCCTGATCAATCCGAACGATATTGAATCATTTTCGATATTAAAAGACGCTTCTGCGTCGGCCATTTATGGTAACAGAGCGTCAAACGGTGTAATTTTAATTACTACCAAAAAAGGTAAATCGGGCAAACCTGTTATTGATTTCAGTTCCCAGTTTTCTGTTGCTAAGTTAGTGAAAGAAGCCAGCGTGCTTACGGCAGATCAGCTTCGCGCTTATGTAAAAGCAAACGGAACAACTACTCAACAAGCGCAATTAGGCACGGCAAATACCGATTGGCAAAAACAAATATATCAAACAGCGCTGACTACTGATAATAATATCAGCTTATCCGGCGCTACAAAAGTATTGCCTTACCGCGTTTCGTTTGGCTACCTTGACCAGGACGGTATCCTTAAAACAAGTTCGTTGCAGCGCCTTACAGGTGCTATTAACCTTAGCCCCAGTTTCTTTACCGACCATTTAAAAGTAAACTTAAATGTAAAGGGCTCGCAGGTAAAACAAAGGTTTGCAAATGAAGGTGCAGTGGGGGCTGCCGTTAGTTTTGACCCAACAAAGCCTGTATATTCGGGCAGCAAACGTTTTGGCGGCTATTATGAGTGGCTTGATCCGTCTTCCGCCTCTGGCTTAAGATCATTAGCTGGTTTAAACCCACTTGGGTTGCTTGAACAACAGGATAACAGAAGCAAAGTTTATCGCAGCATTGGCAACTTGCAACTTGATTATAAATTCCACTTTTTACCAGAATTGCATGCCAATGTTAATTTAGGATACGATATTTCAAAGGGAGATGGTCATACCATTATTCCAGATAGCGCAGCTAACGGATATAACCGCTACAAAGACCCCGCAGGTAAGTTCCACGGCGGTACAAATAATATCTACAAGCAAACACAGTCAAATAAAATTTTCGAAGGATACCTAAGTTATGCCAAGGATATTAAAAGTATATCGAGTCATATCGATGCGGTAGCTGGCTATTCATACCAGGATTTTTTGATCACTAATTATAACTATAACGATTATACTTATGATAAAACAGTGGTTACCTCTCCTACTTATCCTTTTAATAAACCAGAAAACAGGCTGATCTCTTTCTACGGACGTTTAAATTATGTATTTGATGATAAATATATCTTAACCGGAACAGTACGTCGTGACGGGTCTTCAAGGTTTAACCCCGACAAAAAGTTTGGTACTTTTCCATCTGGTGCATTTGCCTGGAAAATCAAGCAAGAGTCATTTATGCAAAGCTTAACCGCCCTTTCTGATTTGAAATTGCGTGTAGGCTATGGTGTTACCGGACAGCAAGAAGGCATTGGCAATTATGATTATATTTCTTATTATAACTTAAGTAACAGCACAGCTCAATATCAGTTTGGCAATACCTTTTATAGTCTTTATCGTCCAAATGGGTACTATTTTAACAGAACCTGGGAACAAACAGCAGCTGCCAACGTAGCTTTGGATTTTGGTTTTATCGACAACAGAATAACTGGTAGTATTGATTATTTTAACCGCAAAACAACACATTTGCTAAATAACATTTCACAACCGGCAGGTACAAACTTTTCCAATGAAATTGTAGCCAATATTGGGGACGCAAAAAGTAGTGGTGTTGAGTTTAATATCAGCGCAGATATCATCAGAAACAAGAACGTAACGTGGAATGTGAACTTCAATGCCACTTATAATACCAACAAAATAACCAAGCTTACCATTTCAAATGATCCGAGCTATGCGGGTAGCCCGACCGGTGGTGTCTCTGGAGGTACAGGTAATAATATTCAGATACAATCTGTAGGCTATGCCCGTAATTCATTTTATGTTTATCAACAAGTTTATGGTACAGACGGAAAGCCACTTGACGGTGTATTTGTTGACCGCAACAACGATGGCGTAATAAACGGCCAAGATCTTTATCATTATAAAAGCCCCGATCCTAAAGGTTACTTTGGGTTAACATCAAATGTTACTTATAAAAAGTGGTCAGCTGGTTTCGTAGCAAGGGCAAGTGTTGGTAATTATGTTTACAACAACGTATTCTCAGGCTCAGGCACCAAAATCAGTGTCCTTAACCCGATAGGCATCATCAATAATGCCTCTACAAACTTGTTAGAAAGTGGATTGAGCGGCAGTAACGACAAAAATGTATTGTCTGATTACTATGTTCAAAACGGGTCGTTTATAAGGATGGACAATGCCAACATAGGTTACAACTTCGGTAAAATATTTGGCAGCACAGGAAACCTGAGAATTAGCGCAAATGTTCAAAACGTATTCATTATAACAAAATATAAAGGTTTAGATCCGGAAGTAAACGGTGGTATCGATAACAACTTTTATCCAAGGCCGCGTACTTATGTTATAGGTTTAAATCTATCGCTATAATTATTTGATAATAATAAAGATTTAGCATGAAAAGAAATTCAATTAAAATAGTAATAATCGCCGGTTTGATATCCGGTAGTTTGGTATCATGTACCAAAAAACTCGACCTGCTCCCAACCAATGATATTACATCTGCGCAGGTTTATAGCACCGCAACCGGTTATAAGCAGGCATTTGCAAAAGTTTATGGAAGTTTTGCGCTGACAGGCAACCAGGGGCCTGCCGGAAATGGCGACATACAGGGTATAGACGAAGGTACTTCTGACTATTTCCGCTTACTGTGGTGCGCCCAGGAATTATCAACAGATGAAGCTGTTATAGGCTGGGGAGATGTGGGATTGCCCGATTTCCATAATATGAGTTGGTCATCAAGCAATGTGTTTTTAAAAGGCTTGTACTATCGCTCAATGTATCAAATCACACTCGCTAATGATTTCATCCGCCAGTCATCTGATGCAAATTTGAGCAGCAGGGGGATCTCTGGCACCGATGCCGATAACATACGCAGATTTAAAACAGAAGCCCGTTTTTTAAGAGCTTATCAATATGCGTCATTAATGGATTTGTTTGGCAACCCGCCTTTTGTAACAGAAAACGATGCACTGGGCTCAACTTTACCTAAACAAATTTCGCGCAAGGACCTATTTACTTATGTTGAAAGCGAATTAAAAGCAATTGACGCCGGTTTAGCCGACCCTAAAACCAACGAATATGGCCGTGCTGATAAAGCAGCCGCATGGGCGTTATTGGCGAGAATATATTTAAACGCCAAAGTTTATACCGGTACCGAAAGGTATACCGACGCTATAACCTACTCTAAAAAAGTGATCGGAGCTGGCTACTCATTAATTAGCGATTATACTAAGCTGATGCGTGCCGACAATAATTTGAACACAAATGAATTTATCCTTACAATTAATTATGATGGGCTACATACGCAAAGCTATGGTGGTGCAACTTTTATGACCCATGCACCTGTGGGTGGCTCAATGCCAGCATCAGATTTTGGTATAAGCGGTGGATGGGGTGGTGCGCGCACCACAAAAGCGTTAGTTAGCTTATTCCCGGGCGGCGCTTCGAGTGCCGATAAACGCGCACAATTTTACACAAATGGCCAAAATCTTGAAATTAGCGAGATAGGCACTTTTACGGATGGTTATGCCATAACTAAATTTAAGAATGTTAAAATAAACGGAGGCGCCCCGCAAAGTTTGGATTTTGCCGATATGGACATTCCAATCTTCCGTTTACCCGAAATGTACCTTATTTATGCCGAAGCAGTTTTGCGTGGCGGCACAGGTGGCGACCCTGTTACTGCTTTAGCTTACGTAAATGCACTGCGTACACGTGCATATGGAAATATTACCGGAAATTTAGCCACCTTAACTGTTGATAATATTCTTGATGAAAGAGGCCGTGAATTGTATTGGGAAGGTTTTCGCCGGACAGATTTGATTCGTTATGGAAAATTTGTTGAGGATACCTACCTGTGGCCATTTAAAGGCGGTGCCAAAAGCGGTAAAGGTGTTGAATCGTTCCGTACCCTTTACCCATTGCCAAGCAGCGATGTTGCAGCAAATACCAATTTGAAACAAAATACAGGATATTAATCACACTGATGCAGGTGCAAGTTTACATCTGCATCGGTTTTTAAGGTAAATCAATTACATAAAAGTATATGAAAAAGAATTTAAACCGTGTTTTAGCCATTGGCAGCATCACGCTGCTTATGCTGACGTCGTGTAAAAAGGATGAAAGTAATAAGGTGGTAGCTTCATCCAACACAAAAGCAGGTACATTAAGTGCGTCAGAAACAACCCTGGTTTTAACTAAAGCCAATCAGGACAAAACAGCCATCACATTTACGCTGCAATCACCTAATTACGGCTTTAGCGCAGCTGTCACAAACACGCTGCAGATAAGTGCGTCTTCCGATTTTAGTAGTCCGAAAGAAGTTGCAATTGGCACTAAGGTTACTACCAAAAGTTACACTGTGTTAGATTTTAATGCCATGATATTGGCACTTAACCTGAGCACAGGAGTAAATTCAACGGTGCAGGCCCGTTTAAAAACACAACTAACCGGTGCTACCGCAACGCCTATTTATTCAAACGTTGTAACCCTAAATGTAACACCTTATGCTTTGATATCATTTCTATATGTACCTGGTGCCTATCAGGGATGGAAACCGGAAACAGCCGATAGCCTTCAATCGGCTACAAGCAATGGGGTTTATACTGGTGTTATTAACTTTACTGCAGGTAATCTTGAATATAAAATTACCCCCGCCAAAGTTTGGACTAACTCATACGGAATTACATCGGCAGGGGTTGTAACCTACAATGGTGGCGATAATTTTAAAGTGCCCTCAGCCGGTTCATATTTCCTTACGTTAGATCTCAACAAAAACACCATGGTTGCAAAACAAACTCTATGGGCGGTAATTGGCGATGCTACACCAGGCGGATGGGGTGGCGATACGGATCTTCAATTTAGCAATGCTACCCAGCAATGGATAGGAACAATTGCCCTTATTGGTGGCAAACAATTAAAGTTTCGGCTAAATCATGATTGGGGTGTTAATTTCGGCGCTACAGGAAGTACACTTGTTGCTGGTGGAGATAATATTAATGTTAGCGCATCCGGGACATACAAAGTTGTCTTAGATTTAAATGCGAATACATACTCGCTTACAAAACTATAAGATATTTATTCACAGTTGATTGATTTGATAGACCCGCCCGGTGAAAACCAGCGGGTCTTTTTAGTTCATTTGTTCACTGGTTCATTGGTCCTACACCGCGATTATCAGCGGCATAAAAAAAGCGATTGGGGCTACCAATCGCTTTTTTTGATTATTGCTTTATCATAAACCGTCGGTCTGAAAAAGCAGACCAATGAACCGGTGAACCAAAAGGACTACCGTTCTTTTATATCCTTATACTCCCTGTCGGTATCGCCGGTATAAATCTGGCGCGGGCGGCCAATGGGTTCTTTGTTGGCTTTCATCTCTTTCCATTGGGCTATCCAACCTGGCAGGCGACCAAGGGCGAATAGTACGGTAAACATCTCGGTTGGGAAACCTAATGCCCGGTAAATGATACCTGAGTAAAAATCAACGTTGGGGTACAGCTTGCGCTCAACAAAATAAGGGTCTTTCAGGGCTACTTCTTCCAGCTTTTTGGCTATTTCCAGTACCTCGTCATTGATGCCTAATTTTTCTAATATATCATCACAGGCCTTCTTAATGATCTTGGCCCTCGGGTCGAAATTTTTATATACCCGGTGACCAAAACCCATTAAACGAAAAGGATCGTTTTTATCCTTTGCCTTGGCTATCCATTTATCAGTATCTCCACCGTCGTTTTTAATTTTCTCCAGCATTTCTATCACAGCCTGGTTTGCGCCACCATGCAGCGGGCCCCAAAGTGCTGAAATACCTGCCGAAATAGACGCGTATAAATTAGCATCTGATGAACCTACAATACGTACTGTTGACGTTGAGCAGTTTTGCTCATGATCGGCATGCAGTATCAGTAGTTTATTCATTACATCTACCACTACCCTATCAACTTTATAATCTTCTGTACGCTCGGCAAACGTCATGTACAGGAAGTTGGTTACATAATCGTATTTATTTTGTGGATACACAACCGGGTGGCCTAACGATTTTTTGTAGATCCATGATACTACTGTGCTCATTTTAGCCAGCAGCTTCATAATCTCGAGGTTCACTTCCTCGACAGATAAACCTGGCTTTAACGATTCGGGATTAAAAGCAGCTAATGCGCCAATTAATGACGACAACTGGCCCATAGGATGTGATTTTGATGGAAAGCCATCAAAAAACTTTTTCATATCCTCGTGCACAAGGGTGTGGCGGCTAACCTGGTATTGAAAATCGGCTAACTCCTGCTCTTTTGGTAATTCGCCATATATCAATAAGTAGGCTACTTCAATAAAACTGGCATTTTCGGCCAGTTGTTCAATCGAGTAACCGCGATATTTAAGGATGCCTTTTTCCCCATCCAAAAAAGTAATGGCGCTTTTGGTAGCACCTGTGTTTTTGTAGCCGATATCCAGCGTTACGTAACCGCTTTGATCTCGCAGTTTTGAAATATCTATTGCTTTTTCGCCTTCTGTACCCTCAATTACCGGGAGTTCAAATGTTTTATCACCAATTTTTAGCTGTGCTGTTTCCGACATAGAAATTTTTGTATCTGCAACAAATGTAATTAAATCTGCGTATTAATAACCGCTAAGATAATTTACTATTTGTAAATTTTTAACGGCAAAATTATTAAATTACCCCTCGTTTACTAAGTAATATTGCCCTGAATCATTTAAAAAGTATCTGTTAATGTCGTTGAAAGTTAAAACACTGTTAATAATCCAAAACGACGATACAGTTTACCGGTTATTACTCATCGGCCTGTTTATTGCAAGCCCTTCGTTACATTATCTTTGTTATTATAACTCATATGACCCTATTTGGTTGAGGCTTATTAACAGTTTTTTTTGTGTTATTTCACTGGGCCTGTCTTTCGGCAACAATAAAGCCATTTATATGGCAAGTACTTACATCACAATTTTAGCTTTCCTGATAATTAATAATTACATATTATTAACCATTAATGGTTTTGGGCATGCATACCTGTTTAGCTCCATTACCATATTTATAGCCCTTACTTTGTTTTGTAATAAAGCATGGGAATTTGTTACCATTTGCGGCCTTAATTTACTGGCAATCATCGCTGCTTATATTAATGGCCCCCGGCTTAATATATCGCTGCCTGTACTGGCGGTGCTTATTGTGGTTTTCTCCATCATCGCCTACGTGTCATTCCTGGTTGTAAAATCATATCAATATAAGCTTAAAAATGCTGTCGATAATGTAATGCAGCTTAACAGTAACCTGATAGCTAATGACGGCATGTTGCGCCAAAGCCGGGAAGACCTTTCATCGCTCATAAACTCATTAAATGATATTATTTATGAGTTTAATGAAGATAAGGTTTGCCAAAACGCCTGGTTTAGCGATTTAACAAAAATAACAGTTAACCCAAGAGCATTTATAGGAAAAAAAATAGAAGACGTATTAGGCACAGACAAGGCGAAGAAATATAATGAGGCGCTTGATTATGTAATACAAACCCGTTTGTCAACGTCTTTTGATTTCATGTCGGATTTTGATCCCGATCTTTGGTTTATAGCTAAGGTTGTGCCAATTTTTGACAGGAATGGCGCATATATGCAGCGTATTTCGTTAGTTTTTGTAGATATATCCGAACAAAAAAGATATGCAAACGCTCTAAAGGCCAATGAAGCTCTTTTACTTGAGGCACAGGCCATTTCAAAAACCGGTAACTGGTGGTATGATAGCATTACAAGTGAAGCCTATTGGTCAGATAACTTATTCAGCCTGCTCGAGATTGAGAGTATCCCCCCTAATATCAGCAAATTTCATTATTATATTAGCCTCATCCACCAGGACGACCGCAAAAATGCCGAAGCTTACCTATCAAGCGTTCACCAGATAACACAGCCCCAGTTTGAACATAAATTTATTACGCCGAAGGGCAATTTAAAATATATTAAAATTATCCGTGGCGATTTGTTGCAGGCTGATGATGGCAGTGGTAAAAAGATTTTTGGCGTATTGCAGGACATCACAGAAGCTAAGCTATCTGAAAAAGCTATAAAAGTTAGCCAGGTAGAACTGGTGGAAGCCCAAACCATTGCCAAAATAGGTAACTGGAAATGGAACTTAACCACAAACCTGCTTGCCTGGTCGGATGAATTGAACATTATATATGAAGTTTCGGCCGTTGACCCGCGGGAATTAAACCAAATAAGGTTGTTGTTAAAATATGTTCATCCTAATGACAGGCATATTTTAAAGCAATTGCTCAGAAAACCCGAAAATTTAAAAGATATCTCGCAAGAATACCGCATAATTACCCCAAATGGCAACGTAAAATATCTAAGCGTAATTATAGGTAAGCTAATGAGGCGCGATGATGGCACCATACGTAAAATCATTGGTACTTTACAGGATATAACAGAACGCAAACAAGCCGAATTAGACTACCGGCAGTCAGAAAGCAAGTATAAATTGGTTTTAGAGACCATTAACCTGGCAGCCGTTACTTTAGATAAAAACGGTAACGTGATTTTTTGCAATAAATACCTGGCCAAACTGCTTGGTTACTCCCAAACCGAAATTGCAGGTATGAACTGGATGGAACATTTTATACCGCACGACTTAAAAGATTTTATGACCAACTGGTTTAAAAATAATGCGGTGGAAGCCCATTTTATTAATCCTATTATTTGCCGCAATGGCGAGGAACGGATTATAAGCTGGCAAAACACCATTATTTTTGACGAAAATGGCGACCTGAGAGAAACCAGTAGCATTGGCGAAGATATAACCGACCAGCAAAAGGCACGGCAAGAGTTGATCTGGGCGAAAGAGGTGGCCGAAAAGGCATCGAAATTTAAATCGGAGTTTTTGTCGATCATGAGCCATGAGATACGCACCCCGATGAATGCGGTTATTGGCACTACCAATTTATTACTCTCGGAAAATCCCCGGCCAGAGCAACTGGAATACCTGAATACCTTAAAGTTTTCGGGCGAGAACCTGCTGGCTATCATCAATGACATTTTAGATTATAATAAAATTGAGGCAGGCAAACTTGAGCTTAACAACTCGCCGTTCAACCTTCATCAATTAATCCATAAAATAAAGCAGTCCTTTCACGCCAGGATTACCGAAAAGCAATTATATCTGGATGTTGTAATTGACGATGGTATACCAGAAATGGTAACCGGCGACAACATGCGTTTAAGCCAGGTAATGAACAACCTGGTGAGCAATGCTGTAAAGTTTACCCATACCGGCGGGGTTACCATTAAACTGGAGAAAGAACTAATAAACAGCACTACTGTAACGGTTAAGTTTACGGTTACCGATACCGGGATAGGCATCAGTGCCGATAGTTTCGGTATTGTTTTTGATCCGTTTATGCAGGATAAGCATGTAATTAATAATGATTATGGCGGTACCGGCCTTGGCCTTGCCATCACCAAACGCCTGGTTGAGTTGCACAACAGCACTATATCTGTTATAAGCGAACTGCACGAGGGCACATCCTTTGCATTTTCTATCGCCTTTAATATAGCTTCAAAAACTACAGGCCATCAGCCTGTTACACCATCTGTGGCCGGGTTTACACTTAACCTGGCTGGCATGAATATACTGGTAGTTGATGACAATAAAATGAACCTGATGATTGCCACCCGTTTTTTAAAAAAATGGAATGCGAGTACTGACGAGGCGCTAAATGGCGAGATAGCCGTAAATATGGTAAACAATAACAGCTATAACCTTATCATTATGGATTTACAGATGCCGGTTATGGATGGATTTGAAGCTTCAGCTATTATCAAAAAATCGCACCCGGATATACCCATCATAGCATTAACAGCCGATGCCATGCCCGAAACCTACAACAAAGCCTTAGAAGCAGGTATGAGCGATTATCTTACCAAGCCTTTTGTACCCGAAACTTTGTTTGAAAAAGCGGCCAAATATTATAACCCTGCGGTGAGTGTAAATCAGTAAATAAGGTTTGTATTAATTCAGCTGCTCCTTCACCAATCCGCACTCTCTCATATGTTCGGGAAAGTATGGATTTGCAATTTTCTTATCGAGCGATAACCAATAGCCGCCTTTACCGGCATCAGCCATAGGGCAAAAATCAACGTAGATAGCTGTTGTTTTTATCTTACTTCCTTTAACAAGGGCAATCACATCATTACTCAGCGTTAAAAAGGCTGCACGTTGATCTTTTATATCATCGGTTGTTACCATTTTATTAGTGAGCGTAGCGGTTTCTGAACAACCTTTAATGCCAATAAGCTTACTTTCAAGTACCGAAGCCGCAGCTTTAATCCCTGCTATATTTGATTTAAGAAATTCATTTTTAAGCGCAATGTAAGCAGAAAACACCTGGGCCGTATTGGCAGTATCTGCAATTTTTGCATCTACAACTTTAACAGCGGCAGTATCGGCTTTAACAGCCTCCTGCTGCTTTACTGGTTGGTTACATGCCTGTGCAGCTACCAGCACGGCAACAATAAAAATACTGTTTACAATTTTCATTTATTACGTTAGTTAGTCCGTATTGCTTCAACAGGGTCTAGTACCGATGCAAAATAAGCCGGAATTATCCCTGATAAAACACCTGTTATCAGCGAGAAGCTTAAACCTGTTATAATATTTGAAGCCCCAAGTATCACCTGCACATCAAATACAGCTTTAATACCAAACGTTAAAAAATATACAAATAACAGGCCTATTAACCCACCCATGAGGCAAAGCGATACGGATTCAATTAAGAACTGTAATAATATGAAATAGTTTTTAGCACCCAATGATTTTTGGATGCCTATAATATTTGTGCGCTCCTTTACCGATACAAACATGATGTTGGCTATACCAAACCCGCCAACCAGCATCGAAAATAAACCTATTATAGCCCCGCCGGTGTTTAAAACTTTAAAAACACTATCCAATTGCTGGGTTAGCATGGTGGTACGGTTAAGCGCAAAATTATCTTCGACACCAGGCCTTAAGCTCCTGATTGAACGCATGAGGCCCCTTATCTCGCTTTCAACATCATCGGTAGGGATACCATCTTTACCCCGCACAATGATGGATGGGTGATAATTTTCGGCCTGGATATCAACCAGGTTATGCGCAAAATTTAGTGGCAATAAAACTTCTTTATCGGTAGATATGCCCAGCATGTCCTTACCTTGTTTTGAAAACACACCAACTACCGTAACATAGCGGCCCATTACTTTTATCTGTTTGCCAATTGCATCACCGGCCGGGAAAAGGTTTTGGGCTATATCGAAACCTATATCGGTTATCGGGGCACCTGTTTTTGATTCCATCCCGGTAAAATACCGTCCTTCCGCAAAATCAAAATTCCAGGTTTTGTTGTGATCTTGCGATGCCGCATCAATCTGGGCGCCATCAACGGTATTGCTTTTATATTTAATGGTACGGTTGTCAACGCTTATCTCGTAAGACAAAGCTTCGGCGGTTTGGCTACGGCGCGACAGTTCATTAAAATCTTTAAGCTTGGGTACCGGCCTGCGCAAGTATTTCCACCACGGAAAATCGCTGCCGCCTACCCAAGGCCATTTTTCAACGTAAATACTGTTGTTGCCTAACTTATTAACGCTGTTTTGCAGGTTGTTACGCAGTGTATCAACTGCCGAAAATACGGCTATAATGGTAAATATGCCAATGGTTACACCTAACAACGAAAGTGTTGTGCGGGTTTTGTTTTGTTTTAGTGCATCAAAAGCAAACAAAAAGCTTTCCCCGAAAAGTTTTAAAAACAGCATATAAACTTATTTTGATTTCAATGGTTAACCTTATTGCATTTGCACCGTAGCAAAAGCTAAAATGAACAGATTTTACCCGGTTGAATATTTTTGTTTTTTAGACGGTATTGCTGCGTTTAAGTTACAGCAATTTAATATTAAACTTAAAGGTTTATAAAATAAGGAGACCCTTAAAAAAATCCGTGAATTTAACAAAAAAATTCATACATTTGCGCCCTGAAAATTCATATACACAAACATGAAATTATCTCAATTTAAATTCAATTTACCAGAGTCACTAATTGCACACAACCCATCAGCTACCCGCGACGAAGCGCGTTTAATGGTATTACACAAGGATTCTGGCAAAATTGAGCATAAAATATTTAAAGACGTACTTGATTATTTTGACGATAAGGATGTAATGATCCTTAACAATACTAAAGTATTCCCTGCCCGTTTGTATGGAAATAAAGAAAAAACAGGCGCTACCATTGAAGTTTTTTTATTACGCGAACTAAACAAAGAACTACGCTTATGGGATGTACTAGTTGATCCGGCCCGTAAAATACGTGTAGGTAATAAATTATATTTTGGCGATGACGATTTGTTAATTGCCGAAGTTGTTGACAATACCACTTCGCGTGGCCGTACCATTCGCTTTTTATTTGATGGAACCGACGAGGAATTCCGCCGCAATGTGGAGATCCTGGGCGAAACACCGCTGCCAAAATACATTAAGCGTAAAGCTACTGCCGAAGATAAAGAACGCTACCAAACTATTTTTGCCAAACACGAAGGCGCAGTTGCAGCCCCTACTGCAGGTTTGCACTTCAGCCGCGAGCTGATGAAACGCCTTGAGCTAAAAGGCGTTGATTTTGCTGAAGTTACCCTTCACGTAGGTTTAGGAACTTTTCGCCCGGTTGAGGTTGAGGACTTAACCAAGCACAAAATGGATTCAGAACAATTCATTATCGAGCAAAAACAAGCCGACATTGTAAACCGCGGTATTGAGCGCAAAGCACGGATATGCGCTGTTGGTACCACATCAATGCGCGCCATCGAATCGGCGGTATCTGCAGGTAAAACACTTAAAGCTGCCAACGACTGGACCAGCAAATTCATTTTCCCTCCGTACGATTTTAGCATTGCAAACTCCATGATCACCAACTTCCACACGCCAGAATCAACCCTGTTGATGATGGTATCGGCATTTGGCGGTTACGAACATGTAATGAACGCTTACGAAGTTGCTGTTAAAGAAAAATACCGCTTTTACAGCTATGGTGATGCCATGCTGATTATATAAGTTTAGATTTGAGATATCAAAAATGAGATATGAGGCTAAAGCTTATATCTCATTTTTTTTGTTTTAGATTTACTGAAAATTAATGTCATCCTGAGCAGTAAAATTTCGCAAAATTCTCAAAAGGGGAATGACATTGAAAAATAAAAAACTGTCATGCTGAGGAACGAAGCATCTATTCGCGAACTTTTCTATCGGTCATGCATAACCGATAAAGCCTTCGTACCTCGGGATGACAGAAAAATTGAAGCTGTCGTGCTGAAGAACAAAGCACGACAGGTAAATGGTTAAACAAAATAAAAATGACCGAAGCCAATCTCCTATCTCAAATTTCAAATCTCAAATCTAAATATGCTATTATAGTAGCCGGGGGCTCGGGTACCCGTATGCAGACTGCCGTGCCAAAACAATTTCTTTTGATTAATGGTTTGCCTGTACTAATGCATACTATGCTGGCATTTTACAATTCCGGCGTTAATCCAGATATCGTTCTTGTTCTTCATCCCGATTTTCATGCGTACTGGCATGAGTTGTGCAAAAAACACGATTTCAGCATTCCCCACCTATTGGTCGCCGGCGGCGAAACACGCTTTCATTCTGTAAAATACGGATTGAACGCTATTTGTAGTGACGATGACGATTTAATTGCCGTGCATGACGCCGTTCGGCTGCTCACCAGCGCTTCTATCATCCAAACATCATACAACCATGCCCATGAGCATGGCAACGCGGTAACAGCCGTTAAAAGCCGCGATTCTGTAAGGCAGGGCACTGCCGATAAATCGGTAAGTTTATTACGGGATGACATTTACCTGGTTCAAACGCCCCAAACCTTTAAAGCCGGCTTGTTAAGAAAAGCTTATGAACAGGCCTTCAGCCCTAAATTTACTGATGATGCCAGCGTTGTTGAACAAATCGGCATTGATATTCAACTTACTGAGGGCAGTTATGAAAACATTAAAATTACATTCCCTGAAGACATCGCGATAGCAGCATTGCTTTTAAGCAAAAAAGCCACCGGGTAGTCCGATGGCTTTTTTATTTATGCAGGGTTATACAGGGTTTGTTAAGCCCGCCTGATTACGCCTAATAGTAAAGCTATAATGGCTATTACCAAAAGTATGTGAATTAAATTTCCGGCATGCCCAAAGAAAAAGCCGAATAGCCATCCTATTACCAGGATAACCGCGATAATGTACAATAAGCCTCTCATTTTTGTAAGTTTTAAGTGATAAATGTGTTAAGCTTATTACTAAAATCATTCCAAAAATGTAGCCTAAATAAAAAAGCCCCTAAAAAGAGGCTTTTTTATGCAGATTAGTATTCGTCTTCGTTAAAAAAGAAATCATCTTTGGTCGGGTAATCCGGCCATATCTCTTCTATATTTTCGTACGGTTCACCATCATCTTCCAATGCCTGCAGGTTTTCAATCACCTCAACAGGAGCTCCGGAACGGATAGCGTAATCAATTAATTCATCTTTTGTTGCGGGCCATGGTGCATCTTCAAGATGCGATGCAAGTTCAAGTGTCCAATACATATTTCTCTATATTTTATAATTTATCAGTAAATTAACTTTTTCGCAAAACTATAATATTTTTAAGTGGAATATCAATATTTTTTTTCACATTATCAAATTCTCGGTATCCATTGATTCTCAGGCACTTTATTATCATATCCAATTTTGCGGGCCAAAGTAAACAGGTAGTCGCTCAGCCTGTTCAGGTAAATATTCACTTTTTCGTCTACTGTACTCCCGGTGGCCAGTTCAACGGTTATCCGCTCGGCACGCCTGCATATACATCTTGCAATATGGCAAAACGAAATGGCATTACTGCCACCCGGTAAAATAAAATGACGCAGCTCGGGCAATTGTTCATTCATGCTGTCCATTTCTTTTTCAAGTAACTCCACATCTTCCATATGCAAATCAGGTATCACCATTTTTGACCGTTCGGGGTCTGCTGCCAGAGAGGAGCCTATTGTAAACAACCTGTCCTGTATCTGCTTCAATATTTCCTTATCATGGCTGGCAATATCCTGATCGCGGATAAGGCCAATGTATGAGTTTAGCTCATCAACAGTTCCATAGCTTTCAATCCGCAAATGGTATTTAGCTACCCGGGTACCACCTATTAGTGATGTAAACCCTTTATCTCCTGTTTTAGTATATATCTTCATGAATTCTTTTCATACCTCGTTCGTCCAAAGTGAATATATCACTTTTACCGGAAACAAATAGCGCAATTCCAATATTATAACACAACACTTTTGTGTAATTTTTACATATAAAATGCTTTTATAAAATGATAGCGTTAAACTTGCACCTATAATATAGTCAAAACCGTTATTTAATGAAAATCATGAAATCGATCATATTATCATCTAAGCTATTGTTTGTTGCCGCCAGCACCATGATTATATCATCTGTTAGCTGCGGCGGCAGCATCGGGGATAAAAAAATTCAGGATACTGCCGCAATAGTTACAACTGCACCTAAGGCATCTATCAGCAGCATACTTACCGAGAAACAGTTCAATGAGCTTTTCCCACAACGTAATAAATTTTATACTTATGCCGCATTTATTAAAGCGGCTAATGAATTGGGGCTGGTTAAAGTAAAGGTATCCCGCAGGGCCGTGTCGGTTTATCAATTCATCCGCACCAACAAAAAAACAGGTAAAGATTCTGTTGCCCGCCAGGATGCCGACTGGAATGAAGAATGGGCGAAAAAGAAACCCGATAGTGTGTTTACCGTTGACTATGGCGACTTCTGCACTGCCTCGGCAGCCGATATCAACAAAAAAGAACTGGCGGCATTTTTTGCACAAATAGCCCACGAAACGCGCCACGGCATGAACGGGAGTTATACCGACGGATTGATGTTGATACACGAAGACAATACATCAAACGTGTATATATCCGACAGCGACGAATATCCTGCGGTTAAAGGGAAAAAATACTACGGCCGCGGCCCCATGCAATTAAGTTATAACGGAAACTATGGTTTTGCCTCGAACATTATTTTTGGCAACTCAAAAATATTGCTCAACAACCCCGAATTGGTAGAGCAAGACCCGGTAATAGCTTTTAAAGCCGCCATATATTTTTGGATGACCCCCGAAACCCATAAGCCATCGGCCCATGATGTGATGACCGGCAAATGGCAACCGACAGCTAATGATAAAGCAAACGGCCGTACAACACCCGGCTTTGGCATGACAATCAACATTGTTAATGGCGACGTAGAATGCGGTAAAGGCGATAACTTCGGCATGGCAGATCGTATTGGTTTTTACCAGTTCTTTTTAAAGAAGCTTGGCATCACCGATGCAAATTGCGCCTGTTCATGTGCTACAATGAAGCCGTATAAATATTAAACAAACCTATCATGAAGGCCTAACTTACGAAGTTTTAAAAACTTCGTAAGTTAACAAGTGGGTTTATACATCGGCGTTAAGTTACCTTTTAAGCGTAAATGTAAACGTCGTAAACTCATCAATAACCGAGTTAACCTTTATAGTGCCGCCCAATGCCTCAACCAGGCTTTTTACGGTACTTAATCCAACACCCGAACCCTGTACGTCAAACCTGTCTTTAACGCCCAGTGTGGTCATGGGTTCAAATATTTTGGTGTAATTTTCCGGAGCAATGCCTATGCCATTGTCGGTAATAGCAAAAGTGTAAAACCAGTTATCGGCTGTAAATTCAATCTGTATAATGCCCTTAGGTTTGTTGTTATAACGGATAGCGTTATTAATCAGGTTAGCCATGATCTGTTCAAACGCAACAACCGATGTGGTAATTTTAACAGGCCGCGATGATATGTTAACAGTAAAAGCAGCTGGTATGTTCACCAGTTTAAGTACTTCATCTAACAGGCTCATTACCTCAACTTCCTCCCTGTTCTGCATCAGCACTTTGCTTGATTTGGAATAGTCGAGCATCTTTTCGAGGAACGAGATCAATTTATAGGAAGATGCATTGATAATATCCAGGAATTTATTGCCTTTTTCATCAAGCTTATCTTTAAATCTATCTTTTAATACTTGCCCGGTAAGCAAAATATTGGTGAGCGGGTTGCGGATATCATGAGCCGCCATTATGGCAAATTTTTCAAGATGTTGGTTTGATTCTTCCAGTTGGAGCCTGGTTGTGTTAAGTTCATTAACTTTCTTTTTAAGTTCAAGCTGCGCCACCACCTGGTTCGCCAAGGCTTTAAGAGCAATTATTTGCGCGTTATTGAGCTGGCGGGCTTTATGGTCAATAACGCAAAGGGTGCCCAGGGCATAGCCATCCGGATTAATCAGCGGCACACCTGTATAAAAAACAACCTGTGGCGAACCTGTTACCAGTGGATTATCTGCAAATCGTTCATCAATTTGCGCATCGGCAACCACCATTACTTCTTTGGGTTCCAAAATGGCATGAGCACAAAAAGCAAGTTCTTTAGGCGTTTGGGTAACCTCCAGGCCTTTGTTTGATTTAAACCATTGCCTGTCGTTATCAATTAAGCTAACTAACGAGATAGGCGTTTGACAAATTTCGGAAGCGATGAGCGTAATTTCATCAAAAGCCCGCTCGGGCAAAGTGTCCAGAATTTGGTAGGAGTTTAAAGCGGCGAGGCGCTCATTTTCATTTTCCGGAACAGAGGGTTTTATCATTAAATTTTATTGATAACAAAACAGCTTCTAAGTTAAAAAAATGTTATTGCAATTAAGGAGTATTTGTATCATTAAAATTACACCCGGCCGAGTATGCGATTAACCAAACTGCAAATTTACGTTTACACAATTGACGCTTCCCACCCATCAAACGCAAAATATCCCGAAAGGCAAACCTCCCGGGATATCTGACAGTTTAATCTTTCGTACAAAAAACTATTTCTTAGCTTGTTGTTGATTTTTCATCATCTCTTCCATACGGGCCTGGAAACCTGATTTCTTTTTCTTTTCCTCGGGTTTCTTTTTGTTTTCCTGGATTTGGGCATGAATTTTTTTATCATCAACCATGAATTTAATCAGGTATTGCTGTAAAAATGTAAGCATGTTGGCCAGGAAGTAGTAATAATTCAAACCTGAAGGATAGCTATTCAAGGTAATCAGGAATATAAGCGGCGTAATGTAGCCGATATATTTCATTTGCCCGGTAGCCCCCGATATCTGGTTATTAAAATAAGTGTATATCAATGTAGAAATGGTCATCAGCAAACACATCAAACTGATGTGGTCGACACCCATAATGGGGGCAAATTTAATTACCGAATCATACGTTGATAAATCATGCATCCATAAAAAGCTTTGTCCGCGCAGTTCAAATAAGCTTGGGAAAAACTTAAAAAAGGCGATAACAATTGGCATCTGTATCACTAACGGCAAACAGCCACCCAATGGGTTTACTCCCGCTTTTTTGTAAAGCTTAAGGTATTCCTGTTGTAAAAGTGTTGGGTTATCCTCTCCTACCTTTGCCTTTATTTCATCCATCTCGGGCTTCAGCACACGCATTTTAGCCATCGACAGGTATGATTTGTAAGTAAGCGGCGATAATACCAGCTTAAGGGCAATTGTCAGTATCAAAATGATTAACCCATAGTTCCAGTTAAATTGGTTCAGGAAGTTAAACAACGGCAACACAGCAAACTGGTTGATATATTTTAACGGGCCCCAGCCCAGGTTAACCAATTTTTGTAAATCTGAGCCCTGTGCCTTAAGCGTTGAATAGCGGTTAGGACCAAAATAAAACTCCAGGGGAACGCTGCCATCGGCCGAGCGCACTAAGGTTAAATCGGCTTTCATCTGCCTTACATCCGTAGTATCGGCTACATCGGTTACTGCTGCAAAATTTGATTTGCTTATCCCATTTTTAGCCACCAGCGCATCAGAGAAAAAATGCTGTTTAAAAGCAACCCAGGTCATCTTTTTATCACTAACCTCTTTTTGGTCGTCCTTGGTCTCGCTCAAATAATCAACATCGCCATCTGTATTATAGTAGTAAACAGTTGTATACTGGCGTTCCTGTTTCATATCTTTTTCCTGTTTGTGCAGGCTGGCGGCCCAGTTCAGGTTAAGGTTGCTGCTATTGGCCATAACGCCATCAAGGCCGGTTGGCTTAATGGTAAGGCCTAATTTAAAACCGGTACCTTTCAAGCTGTATATATAATCAATATACTGTGTTGGACTGTAGCTTAAACGCAGGGTAATGGAAGCCGAATCTTTTTCGGCTACTTTTAAATCGGTTCCACTTGGGGTAAAATAATACTCGTCGGTATTGATGTTTTTAGCGCCAACGTTAAAGTTTAAACCAAAATGATCTTTATCGCCACTAAACAATACCAGCGGCTTTTTATCAAAGGTTTTATAATTTTTTAACTCAACAGATGCTACTTTACCACCTTTGGTATTCAGTTTAACTAATAATTCCTGGTTTTCTATAGTGATAAGCTTCTCGCTGCCTACAGATGCCGCGCCGAAGGGGCTTTTTAAAGTTGCAGAATCGGCCACAGTTTTAACCACGGCTTTAGCGGTATCAAACTTAGCGGCCACAGGCGTATTTGTTTTATTAAGCAAGCCCTTTTTTACCGAATCCTGGTGTTGCACCAGGCGCTCTTTTTTCAATTCGGCTTCATTCGGCTTTAAAAAATAAATTGAGCCGGCTATGATAGCCATAATCAGGAATAATCCTGTGAAAGTATTTTTATCCATTATATTGTATCGTACAATTACTTATTTCTTACGGGCATAAGCCAGTGAAGCGGCGACAAAGTTAATAAAAAGTGGGTGCGGATTTGCAACTGTTGATTTTAATTCGGGATGAAATTGCGAGCCCACAAAAAACGGGTGATTTTTTAACTCTACAACCTCCACCAGGTTATTCTCGGGGTTAATTCCAGAAGGTATCAAACCGGCTGCTTCGTACTGTTTCAAGTACACGTTATTAAACTCGTAACGGTGACGGTGCCTTTCGGATATACTGGTTTTACCATATATAGCAGCAGCCTTACTGTTCTTTTTCAACTCGCAGGCATAGGCCCCCAGGCGCATGGTGCCTCCTTTATTGGTGATGTTTTTTTGATCTTCCATCATTCCAATAACAGGGTGCCTGGTGTCGGGGTTCATCTCGGTGCTGTTGGCATTTTCAAGGCCCAAAACATTGCGGCCAAACTCAACAACCGCGCATTGCATGCCCAAACAAATACCAAAGAAAGGTATGTTGTTTTCGCGTACATAACGGATAGCTTCAATTTTACCTTCAAAACCACGTTCGCCAAAACCAGGGGCAACCAGCACACCGTGCATGCCTTTAAGCTTTTCTATGGCGTTTTCGGGCGTCAGGCTTTCTGATGGTATATATTCAACCCTTACCTTACACTCTTTGGCAGCGCCCGCGTGAATGAACGCTTCGGTGATGGATTTATAGGCATCCGGTAATTCTACATATTTGCCTACCAGGGCAATGCGTACATCTGCGGTAGGATTTTTTAAGCGGCCCAGGAAATCTTTCCAGTTATCCAGGCTCGGTTCATTTTTGTGCGATAATTTTAATTTGGTAAGTACTGTTTTATCCAGTTGCTCTTTCAGCATCAGCAAAGGCACATCGTAAATAGTTGAGGCATCAATAGATTCAATAACCGCGTTAATATTTACGTTACAGAAAAGCGCGATTTTTTTTCGGATATCCATATTCAGGTGATGCTCGGTACGGCAAACCAAAACATCGGGCTGAATGCCATATTCAAGCAGCATTTTTACCGAGTGCTGGGTTGGCTTGGTTTTTAACTCGCCTGCGGCCGCAAGGAAAGGGACCAAAGTAAGGTGAATAACCAATGAGTTACCCGAACCTATCTCCCACCTGAACTGGCGTACAGCCTCGATATAAGGCAATGACTCGATGTCACCCACAGTACCACCCAATTCCGTAATTACGATATCGTAATCACCGCTTTCGCCAAGGATACGGAAATTTCGTTTAATTTCGTCGGTGATGTGTGGTACTACTTGTACCGTTTTACCTAAAAAAGCACCTTCACGCTCTTTATTGATTACATTTTGATAAATACGGCCGGTAGTAATGTTATTGGCTTTTGATGTTGGTGTATTTAAAAAGCGTTCGTAATGACCAAGGTCTAAATCTGTTTCGGCGCCATCCTCGGTTACGTAGCATTCGCCATGCTCGTATGGGTTTAACGTTCCCGGATCAATATTGATATAGGGGTCAAACTTTTGGATTGTGACACGATAACCGCGCGATTGAAGTAATTTGGCTAATGAGGCTGAGATAATACCTTTTCCTAACGACGAGGTAACGCCACCCGTAACAAAAATATATTTAGTCATGATTTTTTTGAAAAATGGCTGCGGTTTTATGCCGAAACCAAATGTTTGTGTACGGGATACAAAAGTAAGAAAATTTTCAGGCTTTGGTGTACTTGTTGAGAAAAAACGGCCAAATCTTGATATTTAGTAAACACCCGGATTTATAACATTTTATTATTGAGACAATTACAAATATACAACTTAATGAAATGACAAATAGTTAAACTATTGCCTGATGCTTACTGTACAAAGCTATTTTGCGGTGAAGTTCGTTAGGATTAAATGGTTTGCTCACGTAGTCATTCATCCCAACGGTAAATGCCATATCCTGTATATCCAGCATGGCCGAGGCGGTAAGCGCTATAATGGGCAGTTTTTTATACTTCTCGCCCTCCAAGTTACGTATTGCCGCAGTGGTTTGATAGCCATCCATTTCGGGCATTTGTAAATCCATCAGTACCAGGTCGTAGTTATGGGTCTGTACCAGCATCAGCGCAATTTCGCCATTCTCGGCTACATCGCACTCCACGTCCCATTGCTTCATAAAATGTTTAGCCAATATTACATTAATCTGGTTATCCTCGGCTATCAGCAGCCTGGTACCTTTCAGGCTTTTTAGGGCATAAAATTCGTCGCTGTCTGATGTACTGCTTAGGTGCTTTTTGCTGTTTTTAAACACCAGGCTAAAGCTAAAAACAGACCCAACGCCAAATTCACTTTTCAGTTTAATATCAGTACCTAACAATTGTAAAAGGCGTTTTGTAATGGTAAGGCCCAATCCTGTGCCTCCATATTTGCGGGTAGTATCGGTACTGGCCTGGTTAAAGCTATCAAAAATATGGTCAATTTTATCGGGCATAATTCCAATACCGGTATCAGCAACTTCAAAATCAATAGTCGAGTTTTCGCCGTCGTTACCGGCCATTGTGGCTGTAATGGTGACCTTTCCTTTATTGGTAAATTTCACGGCATTGCTTATCAAGTTGGTTAATATCTGCCCCAACCGTACCGGATCGCCTATAATAGCATTGGGCAGGTCGTGGTCCATCATCAGTTTAATCTGGATATTTTTTTCGTTTGCTTTTTGCAGCAACGATAGACGGGTATTTTTAATCAGTTCGATTACGCTGAAATCGACTTGTTCAAATTCAACTTTACCAGCCTCAATTTTGCTAAAATCCAATATATCATTAATCAACACCAATAGGTTTTCGGCCGAAAATTTTAAAAAACCCAAAAATTCTTTTTGCTCGGGTTTAGGGTCCTGGTGAATGAGTAAATGCGTAAAGCCTATTACAGCGTTCATCGGCGTACGTATTTCATGGCTCATGATGCTCAAAAACTGCGCTTTGGCCATGGCCGCTTTTTCGGCAAGTTCTTTTGATTGAATAAGCTCTACTTCCAGTTCTTTGGCCTTGGTTATACGTTCCTGCAAAAAGCTGATGATATGGATCAGGTCATCATCCGAATCGGAAAGGTTTAGCTCAACATCGGGATTAAGCGCTTTTATGGCTTCCTTTAATTGTTGTATTGATCTTTTTTTGATCTCGTTTTGTTGCTTAAGATCGTCAGTTGCAGCCAGGTATTCGCGTTCGCTGATGTTAAAGGCATGATCGGCAAGCCTTATTGATTTGTCAAAGTTTTTAAAACTATTATCTACAGCACTCAAAAACTGCAAAATAGCCTCATCCTGCAGATATTGGGCCGGCAGCATTTTTCTTATTTGCTTAGCTAACAGGTAATGGTAGTCCATAAATTAGTTCTCAGTAAAAGTGGTAATGGTCATGGTTTGATTGTGCAGTTCGCAATTTGAGCCTTTGTTCAATGGGGATAACTCGCCGTAGGAGTAAAAGCCTGCAATCACCGTTTTGTCGCCAAAAACCTGTTTAGCCACCATTAATTCCTCGTCGGTACGCTCGTTAAGCACCAGTTTACGACCTACGCAGCTCACCATAATGGCAAGATTAGTGGCCGCCGCCCTATCCGAAGCATCTGTTGCCGCAGTTGACGATGCATTTATCAGCTTATCAAAGTTGGCTTTCATCAGCCGCACGTGGCTCCCCTCTGGCAGGTTACCTGCAAAGGTCATGGATTTTTCCTGTTCGTTAACACTCAAAATTGTACGTACTAACTTTTTATCAGACCCTGGTATGCTTAATGATAACGGAAACAACAGAGCCGATCCCGGCAACTCTTTTACATATTCGCCAAGATATTCTTTGTAAAGGTCAAGCGCACTCTTGTTATCAATCTCGAACAATACATTTTTATCAGATTTGGTTATAGTACGTTGCGGGCCAAACTCATCCCATCCCCCATTTGAACCGTGGCTGATAACCAAATTATCGCCGTAAAAACCAATAGCGGTTACATTACCTTGCGCCGGTATATTGTTAAGGCTGGTAAACGTGCTGTTAAACCTGGCCGCATCGCCCGCCAGGCCACCTGTTACCGGCACATTATTAAGGTTATCGCTATTAAAACCAGCCACCAGGTCGCTACCGTTAATAAACGTACCATCGGAAATAATGAACACACATTTCAAGCCATTTTTATCCAGCTGCGACATCAGGTAAGCACCCGTTTCAAAGCTGCTGGTTTGATTGCTTACGTGGGTTGTAGCACAACTTATGTTTGATTTTTCAAACTCGATGGCGGTAACTACAATACTATCGTCATATACCTCGCTGTCCAGTATCTCGCCCGAAGTTGAGGAAAAAACAATATCGGCAACGGGATATTTTATTTTCAGATACTCATACACAGCCGGCACCATAATTAGCTGGGTGGCGCCAAATACAAGCACAAGCTGGCATTTTGCCTCCTCAAATTCACTATCGGCATTGAAATCAATCCACTTATTGTTGATAAAATGATGCTGTCTGGTTCTCATGACTGAAAAGGTTTATCCCGGTGTATTTTTTTTTATTTAAACAAAAGAAGGAGTAATAACGGCCAAAAACATTAAATACCTGAGCGATTTACTGAAAAGCTACGGTTTATTAATTGATGATTATTAGGTCGCTTTCTTATTGGTTAACCAGCCATTTTATCGCCCAGATATTGGGTATTTGTTAAATCGGCTAATATTCTTTGTACGTTTTAAATTTGATAATGTTGTTGTTGTTTTTGCCTCTAATTTATTGGTGATTAATTATAGGGTTATACGGTAAGCCATCCTTACCTACTCACTCAAAATCAATAAGTTAAATTTTGTTAAAAGATGTTAAGCAGATGTTAATGCCTATGGCCTTCCGATATTTTACTTCGAAATTGTACCGCGTTAACGTATGATAAAACATTTACAACCTTATTAATAATGCAGTACAACAAAATCAACAATCTGCTGGGCTGGCTTTGCCTCGTAATTGCCCTTACAACCTACATTTTAACACTCGAGCCATCAGTTAGCTTTTGGGATTGCGGCGAGTTTATAGCCTGCGCCTACCGCCTGCAGGTATCGCACCAGCCAGGTTACCCCCTGTTTGCCATGCTGGGTAAAGTATTTTCGCTGCTATCCATGGGTGATAAAACCAAAGTACCTTATTTTACCAACCTCGGTTCGGCCCTTGCAAGCGCTGCCACGGTAATGTTTTTGTTCTGGACAATTACCGCGCTGGCCAAAAAGCTGCTTGTCGCAAAAGGCGAAACAATCACATCATCACAACTGATTGCGATAATGGGGGCCGGCCTGGTTGGTTCTTTGGCCTTTGCTTATACCGATACCTTTTGGTTTTCGGCGGTAGAGACCATTGTATTCGCCCTGTCTTCGCTTTGTACAGCTGTAGTATTCTGGGCCATTTTAAAATGGGAGGCACATGCTGATGAACGGGGCGCCGATAAATGGATAGTTTTAATAGCCTACCTCATGGGCTTATCCATAGGCATCCACCTGCTTAACCTGTTAACCATCCCGGCTATTACCATGGTGTATTATTTCCGCAGGTATAAAAACCCAACTGTAAAAAGCGGCATCGTGGTATTTTTGCTCAGCATCGTATTACTTGGTTTGGTACAGTATGGCATCAGGGAATACACCATCAAATTCGCAGCTTACTCCGACCTGTTTTTTGTGAACTCCCTGGGCCTGGGTTTTGGCAGCGGTGCCATGTGTTTTGTAATGTTGATTGTAGCTTCATTAGCCCTGGGTATCCGGTACAGCATCCGCCATAAAAAGCCTGCGCTAAACCTGGCCTTGATTTGCCTTGCCTTCATTTACTTTGGTTACGGGTCATTTTTTTATATCCCAATCCGGGCCACTGCCAATACCGATCTGAATAACTCGCACCCGGATAATGCCTTTACACTTAACGATTATCTTGGCCGCATCCAATATGGCGAAACACCATTGCTTTATGGCCCCTACTTTGACGCCAAACTTACCGATCAGCAGGAAGGTAAAAACCTTTACCGCAAGGGCGCCGAACGGTACGAAGTAAACGGCAAAAAACTCATCAACACGTACGATCATAACACACTTATGCCACGTATGCACAGTACGCAGGGCGATCCGCAATATGCCCAAAACGTACAGTTTTACAAACAATGGTTGCAATTAGCCGAGGGGCAAAGCCCCACTTTTGCCGATAACATGAAGTGGATGCTAAGCTGGCAAATGTACCAGATGTACTGGCGCTACTTTTTATGGAATTTTGTTGGCCGCTACAATGATGCCGACGGCCAAACCAGCGCAGTATCAATAGATGGTAACTGGACATCGGGCTGGTTTGATGGCAGCAAACACCTGCCAAAATCGATAACCAGCTCCAATACCTATACTCCTTTATATGCCTTGCCTTTGGTTGTTGGCTTATTGGGCATGGCCTACCACATTAAACGCAAAAAAGCCGATGCTATAGTTATTGCCCTGCTGTGGTTTTTTACGGGCCTGGCCATTGTACTATATGTTAACCAGGCCAACATACAGCCCCGCGAACGCGATTACTCGTACGTAGGCTCCTTTTACGCCTTTGCCATCTGGATAGGCCTGGGCGTGCTGGCTATTAATGATTTTATACGGCATAAAGTAAATGCAAAGGGAGCTGCTTTTGCTTCGGTGGCTGTTTGCTTGCTTGTTGCCCCTGTTTTAATGGCCAGGCAGGAATGGGGCGATCATGACCGCTCGACCAAGATGACGGCACATGATATGGCGTATAATTTTCTGATCTCGTGCCCCAAAAATGCTATCCTGTTTACCAATGGCGATAATGACACCTACTCCCTTTGGTACGATCAGGAAGTTGAAGGCGTAAGGCCCGATGTGCGTATAGTTTGTACCAGCCTGTTTAGCGGCGATTGGTACATCCGCCAGATGCAAAAGCCCATGAACCAATCGGCCCCGTTGCCCATTACCATGCCTTTTGATAAATACAAACAGGGCGTACGCGATTTTATGGTTTATAATGATGCCAAAATACCTGGTTCTGTTGATGTAAAAGAGGTATTTGATTTCATCACGTCCGATGATGAACGCACCAAAGTACAATACCAAAGCGGCGAAAGCATGAACTACCTGCCCACCAAAAATTTTAAACTTAAAGTTGATCCGGACGAGCTGGTAAAAAAAGGCGGGGTAACCCCGCAACAAAAGGCTAAGCTGACCAACAGCATGGAGTGGACATATACTGGCGATTACCTATACAAAGATAAACTGGCCATAATAGACCTGCTGGCCCATAACGATTGGAAACGCCCGATATGTTTCACCATCGGGGTAGCTCCTGAATATATGGTGGGAATGCAGCCTTACCTGTATAAAGAAGGATTTACCTACCGCCTCATTCCATTTAAGGCCGATACAGCAGTGCACGACCAGTTAGGCAAGGTAAACAGCCTGGTAATGTACAACAACGTAATGAACAAGTTTAAATACGGCAATTTTAAACATGCCCGCTATCTTGACGATGTAAGCAAAACCCAGTTTTACCCTTACCTGGAAACCACCTTTCACGACCTTGCCCAAGGCTTGATTAAAGATGGGCGCAGCGACCTGGCCCTAAATGCCCTGCATAAGTTTGACCAGGAAATGCCCGACATTAACCCCAACATTGATACCGCTCATCGTAAGCTGCTGTTGGCCCAGTTAGCCTATAAACTCAACGACAAGGAGCTGGCCAACCGCTATGCCAAAGGCATAGGCAATTACCTTACCGACCAGCTTGCCTATAATTACACCCTTTTAAAAGATAAACCCGAAGCCCTTAACGTTGGCGAAGTACAATTTCAGCTGTATGTATTGAACGGATTGGCAGAAACCACCAAAGCATACAACGAAACAGGATTACATAAACAATTCCAGGACGAATTAAATGATTACGGCGGTAAATTTGCTGTGCTGGAAAACAGATAGAAAAGCTGAAAGCGAAAAGCCTAAGGCTGAAGGCGTACTTGCCCACCATATGCAAGTGAACCAAACTTACGAAGTTTTAAAAACTTCGTAAGTTTTTCGTCCGGGTAGTCATATAGTTACTTGAACAAATTCAACTTTTCCAAATCAGCCGGTACATCCACTGCATGGGTTTCCAGCTCCGTTTCGGCAACTTTTATGCGGTAGCCATTCTCAATCCAGCGCAGTTGTTCAAGGCTTTCGGCTTTCTCGAGGCCCGAGATGGGGAGTTTAGTAATTTGCTGCAACACATCTGCCCGGTAGCCATAAATGCCTATATGTTTGAAATAAGTATAGAATTCAAGCCAGTTGTCGGGCTCCTGTGCGCGGACGTGTGGCAGCGTGGCGCGCGAAAAGTAAACCGCCTCGGATAGTTTATTGATCACAACTTTAGGCGAGTTATAGTTAAACAACTCTTCCCTCGTCAGGATCTTTTTTATCAATGTAGCTATTTGGGTACCAGGATCGTTAAAGCAGGCGGCCAGCTTGGTTATCTGTTCCGGGTCGATGTACGGTTCATCGCCCTGTATGTTGATAATCACATCGTATTCAGGATGTAATGAGGCAACCTCGGCACAACGGTCGGTACCGCTTTGATGGTCATCGGCTGTCATAACCGCAACGCCGCCAAAGGCTTGTACATGATCAAATATGCGGCTATCGTCGGTAGCCACTATTACCTCGGCGACATCAACGCATTTCTTAGCCTGCTCATACACCCTTTGAATCATGCTTTTACCGGCAATATCAACTAAAGGTTTACCCGGGAATCGGGAAGATGCGTAACGGGCGGGAATTATACCTAAAATGTTCATTCAGTTATACGTTTTACGTATTACGTTATACGTTTTTGAATATTTTTTTCATCTGGTTTACGTAAAACTTAAAACGTCCAACGTAAAACCTAACTAACCGCTAAAACAACCCATTAATTTCCCGTTCAATCAGCTGAACTATGGTAGCCATATCTTCGGTATTATTGGCGAAATCGAGGTTGTCTTTATCGAGGATCAGCAATTTGCCCAGCTTATAGTTTTTGATCCATTTATCATACTTCTCGTTCAGTTTTGACAAGTAATCCAGGCGGATGCCTATTTCATATTCGCGGCCACGGCGTTGTATGTTGCTTACCAGGGTTGGCACCGATGCTTTAAGGTAAACCAACAAATCGGGCGGTTTTATAAACTCGGTAATGTTCTCAAATATCGATTCGTAGTTTTGATAATCGCGGGTGGTCATCAGCCCCATATCATGCAGGTTTTCGGCAAATATGTAGGCATCCTCATAAATGGTACGGTCCTGTAAAATATTGCGGCCGGTTTTCTGAATATCGATAATCTGGCGGTAACGGCTGTTCAGGAAATAAATTTGCAGGTTAAAACTCCAGCGTTTCATGTCGCTGTAAAAATCTTCCAGGTAGGGGTTATTGTCTACGGCTTCAAAAAGTGGTTCCCAGCCGTAGTTATGGGCCAGCATTTCAGTCAGCGTGGTTTTACCGGCGCCAATATTTCCTACAATAGCTATGTGCATTTTTAGTTGATAATGAATTTGTCTGAATCAGAATTTTCCTAATTTACAGAATTGTCAGAATTATAAAAATCTTTTACAACTCAATTCTGATAATTTCAAAATTCTGTAAATTCTGATTCTGACAACTTAAAATTTCTTAAATCCTATAATTTCCCGTACTTCCCTGATGGTTTTTGAGGCGCTTGCGCGGGCTTTCTCTTCGCCCATGGCGGCCACTTTTCTTAAATAATCGGCATCGCCTGCAATCGCGTTTATCCGCTCGCGGATGGGCGCCGTGGCAATGATCATATCCTCGGTAAGCTGTTTTTTAAGATCGCCGTAACGGATAGCCATTTTGTTATACAAATCGTCAAAATGGGCAACGGTATCCGCAGATGATACTACCTTCATCAAATCAAACAGGTTTTGAATTTCCTGCGGTTTGGTTTGGTTTTCGGTTGTTGGCCCGCCATCGGTAACGGCACGCATTACCTTCTTTTTGATGGCTTCGGGGGTATCGCAAAGGAAAATGGCATTGCCCTCCCCTTCTGATTTGCCCATTTTACCTTTACCATCAAGCCCCGGAATTTTTACCAGGTTGCTGCTGTAATTAAAGGCGTAAGGCTCGGGAAAATAATCGTGGTTGTACAGCCGGTTAAAACGGTTACCAAAGGTACGGGCCATTTCCAGGTGTTGCTCCTGATCTTTACCAACAGGCACTTTGGTTGCTTTATGGATAATGATATCTGCTGCCATTAATACCGGGTAGGTAAGCAGGCCCGCGTTCACATTATCGGGATTGGCGCGTACTTTGTCTTTAAACGATGTAGCGCGTTCCAGTTCGCCCAGGTAGGCGTTCATGTTTAAATATAAATATAGCTCGCTAATCTCGGGCACATCTGATTGGACGTAAATAGTAGCCTTTTCCGGGTCGATACCCGCGGCAAGATACTCCACCAAAACCTGCTTTACATTACTATGTAAATCGGCGGGTGTTGGATGCGTGGTTAACGAATGCAGATCGGCAATAAAAAAAAAGCAGTTATATTCATTCTGCATTTTTATGAAGTTCTGCAACGCCCCGTAATAGTTTCCTAAGTGCAAATTTCCGGTCGAACGGATGCCACTAACAACAGTTTCCATAGGTGGCGAAAGTAAGGAATTTTTCTATTTTTGATGGCGATGAAAATGATATTGAAAAAAGTGCACATCTATTTATACGTAATGAGTGTAGCGCTATCCTACTTTTTATTATGGCCTTTTTTTAAATATTTTTCTAAAAAACCGTCCCGGTACCATAGCATGAACAAGCTGCGCCGAGCCTGGGGGTTCATCAGTTCGGCGCTGGTGGGTATTTTGTATAATTTTGAGTATGAGGAGCCTGTTGATTGGAGCAAACCGTATATCATATGCCCAAACCATACCTCTAACCTCGATATTTCGGCCATGTGCATTCTTGTAAACAGCAATTGCAGCTTTATGGGCAAGCAGGAACTGGAGGACGGCCTGGTAACCGGCATTTTCTTCCGCTCGGTTGATATCGCTGTTAACCGCGAAAGTAAAATGTCGTCTTTCCGGGCTTTTAAAAAAGCCTCCGAAAAGTTGAAGGAAGGCGTTTCGCTGGTTATTTTCCCCGAAGGGATGATCTCAGATCATTATCCGCCTAAATTGTGTGAATTTAAAAGCGGACCGTTCCGCCTGGCTATTGAACATAAAATACCCATTATCCCGGTAACATCTTTAAATACCTGGGAAATACTGTGGGATACCGGCACCAAATATGGCAGTAGGCCGGGCATTTGCCATTTTTACGTGCATAAACCTATAGATACCAGTAGCCTTACCATTGCAGATGCCGATGCCCTGCGGGATGACGTTTACACCATCATTCAACAAAAGCTGGCCACATCCGAAAGACTAAGCACAATTGCATAAAATTTATTGAGCCCTGCAAATGAAGTTAACATGAAAATTTTAGCTTTAAGCTTTTCGCATGAAGCTTCAAGCTTTCTGAAACCAGTATTTTTTTTACATTTGGGGAACATGAAATTAACACTGAAAAGGATCCATACCAATTTTTACAGGTATAGCATAGCCGTCTTTTTCACCCTTTGTTACCCGGTTTTATTTATACTCAGGCAAAAAACCAGCCGGTACCGGTACATTAACCAAATGCGGCGACTTATTATTTTTTTGAGTTCGAGCGTTTCGGGAATTTTTTACAGCGCCACTTTTGAAGAACCGCCGGATTGGAAAAAAACTTACGTAATATGCGGCAACCACACATCAAACCTTGATGTATCGGCCATCAATACCATCCTTAAAAACAATATTTGTTTTATGGGGAAAGAAGAATTGCTAAACAATTATGTACTCGGCTATTTTTTTAAAACTATTGACGTTACGGTTAACAGGGAAAGTAAAATGTCGTCGTTCCGTGCTTTTAAAACCGCTGCAGAGCGTATTAAAAACGGTGTGAGCGTAGTTATTTTCCCCGAAGCTACTATCCCGAAAAACTATCCACCTGAGTTACATAGTTTTAAGAACGGCCCGTTCAGGCTGGCTATCGAAATGAAAGTGCCCATTTTGCCCATATCATCCCTTGATACCTGGAAAGTGCTTTGGGATACCGGCAAAGAATATGGCAGCAGACCCGGAATTTGTAATATATTTGTACATAAACCCATTGAAACGGCCCATTTAACACTGGATGATGCCGATGCACTGCGTGACCAAGTGTTTGATATAATTAATAAAAAATTGCAAACTGCATGACCATAGATAAAGAAACAGTTGAAAAAGTTGCCCACCTGGCCCGTTTAGAACTAAACGAGACCGAAAAGCAGGACATGATACAGGATATGAGCAAGATTCTTGATTTTATGGCCAAACTAAACGAACTGGACACCACCGGTGTGGAGCCTCTTATTTACATGACCGACGGCGCCAACGTACTGCGCGACGACGTTGTAAAACAACAGATAACCCACGAAGAAGCACTTGAAAACGCTCCTAAGCACGATAAAGACTACTTTTTGGTGGCTAAGGTGATTGAGAAGTAAGTCAAAAGTAAAAATTCAAAAGTAAAAATTCAAAATTCAAAAGTGCCTGTTTGATGGCTTGTTTTGATAACATTCTGGCTTTTGACTTTTTAATTTTGAATTTTGAATTTCTATTGTAACATTCCGCCCCTATCAACAGTCCAAATAAAAAAACATTCATGGAGCCATTAAAAGACAAGCCTTTAATTACCATAAACGAGATTGGACGTAAGTACGTGATAGGTAGCGAAGTTATTCACGCGCTTAAATCGGTGTCGTTAACTATAAATAAAGGCGAATTTGTGGCTTTGATGGGCCCGTCAGGTTCCGGCAAATCAACGCTGATGAATATTTTGGGGTGCCTGGATACACCAACCAAAGGCGAGTATATCCTAAACGGAATAAACGTAAGCCACATGACCGATAATGAGTTGGCAGAAGTGCGTAACTCAGAGATTGGCTTCGTTTTCCAAACTTTTAACTTGTTGCCCCGTAACACCGCCCTTGATAACGTTGCCCTACCCTTAATTTACGCCGGCATCAGTAAGGAAAAACGTACCGAGCGCGCCAATGCAGCCCTTAAAAATGTTGGCCTGGAGCATAGGGTTGACCATAAACCAAATGAGCTTTCGGGTGGCCAGCGTCAGCGTGTGGCCGTGGCGCGGGCTCTTATTAACGACCCCTCTATTATACTGGCCGATGAGCCTACCGGTAACCTGGATACCAAAACCTCTATTGAAATTATGGGATTGCTGGAAGATATCCATGCCAAAGGCAATACCATTATACTGGTAACCCACGAAGAAGATATTGCCAAGCATGCCCACCGCATTGTGCGTATGCGCGACGGGCTGATTGAAAAAGATTACCAAAACGAGGATATCCAAAAGGTTGACAGAAGACTTGCCGTGGAAACTGCTGAAGAGAAAGCTTAAATCATCCATTTAATAGGAAGGTTGATATTAACGGCGAGGTTCATAATCTTGCCCGTCTTCCCAATTTTCGGACTTCCATCTTTCGGACTTTCGGACTTCCCGTCTTTCGGACTAAAAAATAAAATAACACTAAAATAATTAGCAAACTTGTATTACATTTGAAATATGTATGCAATTGTTGATATCGAGACTACCGGGGGGCATGCCAGCGCCAATGGCATTACAGAAATTGCCATATGCATACATGATGGTAAAAAAGTTGTAAAACGTTTTCAAACCCTGGTTAACCCCCAACGCGAAATACCCATATATATCAGCGCCTTAACAGGTATTACCAACGAGATGGTACAAAGCGCCCCGCCCTTTGAGGATGTGGCGGCTGATATTTACCATTTGATACACGGCAAAATATTTGTAGCACATAACGTAAACTTCGATTATTCATTTGTACGCTACCACCTTGCCGCCGCCGGATACGATTTACAGTTAAACAAGCTTTGTACCGTACGCCTGGGCCGCAAAATATTGCCTGGCTTGCCATCCTACAGCCTTGGCCGCCTGTGCCGCCATTTAGGCATCGGTAACGAAGCCCGCCACCGCGCCGCCGGCGATGCCGAAGCCACCGCCGAGTTATTTACCCTGTTAATAAACAGCGATACCGAAGGCCATATTAAACAGGCACTTAAGCAAAATTCAAAAGAACAGGTATTGCCCGCCAACCTGCCCAAAAAGGATGTGGAGCAATTGCCATACTCGCCGGGTGTATATTATTTTCATGATCAAAAAGGGAAAGTGATTTATGTTGGCAAAGCCAAAAACATCAAGAAACGGGTAAGCAGCCATTTTACCGGCAATAACCCGGGTCTGCAGCGGCAAGAGTTTTTACGCAATATTCACCAGGTAAGTTACCAGGTTTGCGGCACCGAGCTGATTGCCTTTGTGCTGGAAGCCATCGAGATTAAACGCCTTTGGCCAAAATACAACCGTTCATTAAAACGCTTTGAAAACGCCTATTGCCTGTACGCCTTTGAAGATCAGCGTGGCTATACCAGGCTGGCGGTTGATAAACGCCGCAAATTCAGCGATGTTATTTATACCTGCAACTCATTGCTGGATGGTTATAATCTGCTTAACAAACTGATAGAAGCTTTTGGCCTATGCCCCAAGCTTTGCTTTATACAAACCAACACGGCCCCATGTACCGGTGCTGCCGGCAGCCAATGCGCCTGCGAAGGTGTTGAATCTGTAGAGGACTATAACAAAAAGGTTAACAACGCTATTGACCAGCTTAAACTTGCCCTGCCTACCTATGCCATCCGCGATGAAGGCCGTACCGGCGATGAACACAGCTGTATTTTGGTTGAAAAGGGCCAGTTTTACGGAATGGGCTACATCTCGCACTATTTTGATGCCAATAATGTACAGCAACTCAAAAACTACCTAACCCCTTACCCGGGCAATGACTACATCAAAAACATCGTATCCAGCTATGCTACACGATACCCGGATAGAATGGTTGTGTTTGCATAAAGGTCATTGGTTCATTGGTTCATTGGTTCATTGGTTCATTGGTTCATTGGTTCATTGGTTCATTGGTTCATTGGTTCATTGGTTCATACGGCAAATCGGTTTCACAAATATTGTTTTATCTATTTAACATAATTCCACTCACCACTCACCACTTTATCCTAAAAGTTAATTTTATTAACACAATAAAGATTTTGATTGGTTATTCTATAACATTTACCAACAAAAACTTTAAATAATGGATAGCATTAATCAACAACAACCGGAAGATAATTATCAAGACCTTGGCGGACCAGAGGCCATAGCTAAATTAAAAGACATGGTCGACAGCGCTAAAAGCTGTTTCTTTTTAACCAATATTAAAACAGGCATCCCGGCAAATGTTCGCCCGATGTCTGTTCAACAAGTTGATGACGAGGGTAACCTATGGTTTCTGAGTGCCAATGACAGCCACAAGAATGAAGATCTGCAGAAAGACCCAATGGTCCACTTGTTATTCCAGGGATCTGCGCATTCCGACTTCCTGAATGTTTACGGTATAGCCACTGTGAGTGAAGACAAGGAAAAAATTAAAGAGCTTTGGGAACCGATACTAAAAGTATGGTTCACCGATGGCATCGACGACCCGCGCATCTCGGTAATAAAAGTTGAACCTACCGAAAGCTATTACTGGGACAACAAGCATGGTAATGCTATCGCTTTTGTAAAAATGCTGGCCGGCGCGGCTATAGGCAAAACCTTCGATGATTCGATTGAAGGTAAAATAAACGTATAACTACTTTTAAGGGGGAAAGATGTCCTTAATGGACAAAAGCCATGCAATTGATTTTCTGCATGGCTTTTTAAATGTTACGACGTTTTAGAAACCTGGCAAGGTTTAATGAGCAACTATTAATTTATCGCATCTCCTTGTCGCATCTCATCGCTGGCGTGCTTTACAATGGTATCGCCGGCTTTTAAGTTACCGAATACTTCTGTCGAATCATTACGTGAAAGCCCTTCTTTAATATCCTGCAATTGGGCCTTGCCATCTTTTACCACAATTACATATTCCCGCTCTGTCGACCGGACGATGGCCTGGTTAGGCACCAGCAATGATTTGGCACCCGATAACATCGGGATATGCACCTCGGCATACATACCCGGTTTCAGGTTGCCGTTTTTGTTCTGAACGTCTATCTCAATAGCCTCAGACCGCATACTGCCCAACGCATTTGCCGACCGGCTGATCCTTGCAGTTTGCTGTGTACCAGGCATGGCGTTGTAGGTAAAATTTACCGGTTTGGTTAAATCTACCTTATCTACATAATCTTCGGGAATAAAAACCTCTAAACGCAATTTGCTAATATCCAGTAATATTAACATTGGTTGGTCTGTCCCTTTACCCGGCGAAACCAGCGCACCCGGCGACACATTACGCTGAACAATCATTCCATCAAACGGTGCCCTTATATTCAAATAATCCTGCATGGTACGTACCGATGCCACGTTGGATTGTTCTGATTTTGCCATGGCTTCATCGGCCCTCATTTTGGCCGAGGCGTTATCCAGGTCAAGCGGCGATACCGAACCGGGCTCTTTGGCGGCTTCCTTTAACCGCTGGTATTTTTCTTTACTGGCAACGGCATTTTCCTGTGCTTGCAGATACCTTGAATTGGCTGCCTGTAGCTGCGATTCCATTTCGGGTGCCTCAAGGGTGAGCAATAATTGTCCTTTTTTTACAATGGTACCCCTATCTACATACATATTTTTCACGAAGCCGTTTACCTTCGGGAAAATATTTACTTCGTTGTAAGGCTTAAGCTGGCCAGGCAGGCGGGCGTTACTTGACAAGGCTTTTTCGGTTACAATACCTGTTTCGGTGACCGCTTTACTTTTTGCAGCCGGGGCCGAAATATCTACCGGCTTTTGATTGCCACCGCATGCAGCAAATAGGCTTACGGCTGCTATTAATATAATTGATTGAAATTTCATGATTTTAAACTATGGAGGTTTCTGGTTCTGTTATTTTAGCTGATTGTTCGTAGGTTTCACCAGGCATTAGCGAAGGCGATAAAAAATCTGTTTTTTGCTGTACCCACGCAAATACTTGGGGCAAAATGAATAAGGCCGCAAGGGTTGATGCAAACAAACCACCAATAACCGCACGCCCTAAAGGTGCCGACTGCTCACCTGCCTCGCCCATGCCCGAAGCCATAGGGATCATACCTGCTATCATGGCCAGGCTGGTCATCAGGATGGGGCGTAAGCGGATGGATGCACTGATTATAGCCGCTTTCGTGGCGTCCTTATAATCAATCCGTAATTTTTCGGCATTGGTTACAATCAAAATGGCATTGGCCACGGATACCCCCGTCGACATGATCATCCCCATATACGATTGGAGGTTTAAGGTCGATCCTGTAAGCAGCAACATCAGCAACGATCCCAAAATAACGGCCGGCACTGTTGATAGTACGGCAAGCGATACTTTAAAAGACTGATAGTTGGCAGCCAACAATAAAAAGATAACTACAATGGCAAGCATTAGTCCGTTTTGTAAACTGCCCAATGTATCTGTTAACAGGGTCGACATTCCTCCTATGCTGGCAATCAACCCTTTTGGCGGTGCGCCTATCGATTTCAGCGCTTTTTGCACATCGGTAGTAGCAGTACCCAAATCGGTTTTATAAATGTTGGCGCTGATAGTCAAAAACCGCCTTGGCCCGGCCCTGTCGTACTCGCCGGGAACATAGGTTGTGGTAAATGTTGCTATATCGCTCAAAACCGGGCTGCTTTGCCCTTTTACCAGCGGCACCTCCTTAAGCTGATCCATCGTATTCATTACATACTCGGGAATTTGCACCTGCACCTGGTAGGTATAGGCGCCTTTTTCATCAAGCCACAAGTTTTTATCAGTAAAACGGCTGGACGATGTACTTGCCGTAACCGAGCGGGCAATATCTTTAATATTCAACCCTAACTGAGCCGCTTTTAACCTATCCAAAGTGATCTTTATTACCGGGAACTTTAAAGGCTGCTCTATTTGTACGTCGCGCAAATAACTGATATTCTTTAGCTTGGTTACTACCTTATTGGCGTAACCTTCAATCTGCTGCATATCCTTACCGGCTACCTGTACTTCAATTGGCGAAGACGCTCCCTGGCTCATGATCTTTTCGGTCATATCTATCGGCTCAAAGGTTATTTGCAGTTCCGGGAGTTTATAATGGATGTTTTTGCGCAGCGCATCTTTTAGTTCATCCATATTCACCTTGTATTTTTCATCAAGGTTTACCTGTAATACGGCTTCCTGGGTACCTGTATTAAAAATATAAAGGTTACTGGTACCGTAGCTGCTGGGTATTAGCCCCACGTATCCTGATGTAATTTCTACACGGTTATTTACTGTTTGGTTGATAACCTGCAATACTTGTTTAAAAGCATCCTCGGTGCGTTCCAACCGGGTGCCGTCCGGCTCTTTAATCCTTATCTGAAACTGCCCGTTATTGATTTTTGGCATCATATCCTTACCAATAAAAACAAAGCATAACCCTGCTAAAATGATAACCACGCCTAAATAAACAGACACGATAAGCCGCTTTCGGGGCATAGAATTATTAAGGGCATTAATAAGCCAGAGCTTTACCTTTTCAAACAGGTCGTTGTTTTCGGGATGCTCCTGCTCGTTTTGCAGGTGTTTTTCGACTTGTTTTTCCTCCCTATCATCCAATGATTCGCCGGCATGGGCGTGTACTTCCCCGTGGTGATAGTGTTGATAGCGTTCGGCTTTAATAAGCCAGTTACTCAATATCGGCACACCTGTTTGGGCAAGTATGTACGATACGATCATGGTTAAACCTATTGACAAAGAAAGCGGTAAAAACATCGCTTTAGGCACGCCCGACATCATGAACGATGGCGCGAATACCGCCAGGATACACAACAATATCAACAGCAGCGGGAACGAAATTTCTTCACAGGCATCATAAATTGCCTGCTTTTTTGATTTACCCATCTCCAGGTGCTGGTGGATATTTTCGATGGTTACGGTTGCCTGGTCTACAAGGATACCGATAGCCAGCGCCAACCCGCTCAATGTCATAATGTTGATGGTTTGCCCAAACAGGCTCAATAATAACACTCCTATCAGTATAGAAACCGGGATGGTTATTACTACAATAAGGCTGCTTCGCCAATCGCGCAAAAACAGCAATACCATTAAGCCGGTAAGCAGAGCCCCCAAACCGCCTTCGGTCATCAAACTTTTAACCGCGTTAACCACAAATACCGACTGATCAAAGGCATAGCTCACCTTTACATCATCGGGCAACAGGCTTTGCATTTCGGGCAGTTTACTTTTAAGCGTTTGAACTACAGTCCAGGTAGAAGCATCGGCTGTTTTTACCACCGGGATATAAACCGACCGCTTGCCGTTAATAAGCGCATAATCAACCGTAACATCCGCAGCATCAGCAACGCGGGCTACATCTTTTATAAATATGGGTACGCCATTTTGCGTTTTTACGGGTATATCGCCAAAGTTATCCGGGCTTTTAATCAGCGAGTTCATGGTGGTTAAAAACATGGTGTTATTTAACCGGAGATTGCCCGAGGGCGACATCACATTAAATTTAGATAATGCTTCAACCACTTCATCTGGCGTTAAATTGTAACTCCGCAGCTTATCTGGATCAATACTTACTGTAATTGACCGCGCGTTTGCACCAAATGGCGGCGGTGCCGAAAGCCCTGGTATAGTTGCAAACATGGGCCGTATTTTGGTAGCAGCCAGGTCATAAATATCCTTTAAGCTACGTGTAGGGCTGGAGAAAACCAGCTGGCCAACGGGCAATGAGGAAGCATCAAACCGGATTACCTGCGGCGGCAATGCTCCCGGCGGAAAAAAAGCGGTTGCCCTGTTTACCTGCAAAGCCACCTGGGCCGATGCTTCGGCCATGTTGGTGGTTTCATAAAACGAGAGCTTGATGAGGGTTAAACCTTGGATGTTTTTACTGGTGATGCTTTTTATCCCATTTACATACAAAAACTGATCCTGCAAACGGGTTGAGAAAAAGCCCTCCATTTGCTGTGGCGACATGCCGCCGTACGATTCAATTACATATATGGTGGGCAGGTTTAACTGCGGGAAAATATCGATAGGTATTTTTATTGCACTAAGCACTGCAAAAAGCAAAAGGCTCATGGTGATAACCACCGTGGTAATGGGCCTTTTTAGTGCGGATGTGACCATTGACATATTTACTTATTTTAAAAGGTTTAAAACTTCGTTTACCTGGTTATCGGTAACTGCTTTTTGGAACAACGCGCTTGAATAACTGTATTTTGCCTGCGCGTAATCGGTTTCGGCGCGGTAAAGGATATTGAGCGCCGCGTTTAATTCAATGATATCGGTAAGGCCGTTTTTATAAAGCGACAATTTTTGCCGGTATCCGTCATTAGCGGCCCTCAACTGGTGCGGAATTTCCTGCAGGCGCTGGCGGGCGGTTTCCAGCTCCACATCGGCCTGGTTGGCGTTTACTGCAAGCAGTTGTTTTTGCTCCTGTAGCTTTTGAGCATTATAGCTGGTTTCGGCCTTTTGGGTGCGGAGTTTTAGCTGCCTGCGGCGTAGGTCGAACAAATTATAGCTGATACCCACACCCACAAGATAATTGTTGCGGTCGAACCCCCAACCGGTGGACAGGCTGTTAAAATGATCATTAGCATCAACGCTCGATCCCCTGCCCCACACGGCACCCTCTAACATAATTTTAGGATTATAGCTTTTTTTAACCAGATTTTCCCGCTGCAGGCTGTTTTGATACACCGATCTGTAATAGTTAATCAGCGGATGGTTAACGGTATCCTGATCAATTGACTGTAATGATGCAGGCTGAGCTATCAACGCGGTTTCGGCGGTGGTATCTGGCACAATAGATTGATATGGTAAGCCACTAACTGCCGAGAGTTGCAATTGCACCTGCTTTACCTGGTTGGCCAGCTCGATATAATTTAACCGGGCTTTGGATAGTTCGGCTTCGGCAATGCTGGTATCTACCCCTGCCCTTACGCCGCTTTTGGCCAATGATTGTACAGATCGCCTGATCTCGACATTACGCTGAATGTTTCGTGACTGGATATCCAAAAAGTTTTGCAACCTCATCAGCAGTAAATAATTGCCAATGGTGTAAGCCTGTAATTGATATTTTGAGTTGGCAAACTGGCTTTGTTGCACCCGGATATCGGAATTAGCCACCTTATTTTGGGCACCGTAAGCGCCAAAATTATATACTTCCCAATCCAGGGCCGCTACGCCTACATTGGCAGATACAGCGGTTGTATTGTTAGTAGTGCGTACGCCTCGTGAATCGGATGGAATGATGCCGAAGCCAAAATAAGGCCCCGCTACGTTATTATTTGTGCCAATATCGGCCTGGTAATTAAGCTTTAAATTAGGCAGCCAATTGCTGTGTGTTTCGGCTGCCTGCGCCTGGCGGATACCTATTGCCGCCGAATCTGTAATTAACGTTGGCGCATTGGCATTTACCTGGTTCAGCAGGGTTTTAAGGCCAATAGATGTTATATTTTGTTGTGCAAAAGTATTCAGGCTGATGAGCAGGCCCGTCAGTATAAATACATTTCGTTTTATGAGTTGCATATAAGTTTCCTGGAATTTGATGTACCGGTACAATCGGGCCGTAAGAAAACCATGTAAAAACACTACGTGGCAAACCTGGTTAGTACCGGTAAATAATTTAAATAGATTTAAATGAATGCCTAAAGCAGGATAGCTTAGGCAAATGCCCCTAAACAGGCCATCACATCAAATGCGGAAGGAACAGAAAGAAAGGTATGAATACCGGCAATTACTAAACAGAACATGCGAAAGCCGTTGCCAATTGGACCGCATTTTCCAAATCTGCAGGGCAAAGAAAAGCAGGATAAAACTGCTTATAACAGCCTTCAGTAGGTCAATCACCGATTTTTTATCATTAATCACTACCTTATCTGTACGCTGAATAAAATTCCAATGCACAGCGTTCAACGCCAAATTATCGAGTTTTCTTTTAAAAATAGAATTGTGGCCAGAACCCAGCCGGCTGGCCTGTTGAGTAAGTTTGGGAAGCAAAAAAACATGCGAAACAGCTATAAAGACATAACAGGCCGCCACAAGCAGCACTTTTAAATCTTTAATTACACCATTTTTTTCACTCAACATCGTAAACGGTATTCTTTTGGATGCAAACATCTAAATAAAAAATATGTTTTTCTGCAAAAGTATTGTTGCAATTGGGTCGGCAAGAGCAATCTTCATCAATTCTACATAAACCGAAATAAATAAAATTAATCAATCAAATCATACCGGGGCTCAAAAAAAAACCTTTAGGGGGCTGGCGAGCCTTTCAAATACTTATCATACCAATCAATATAACGCTGCAGTCTATCCACCTGGTAGCTTGGTATGGTGATACCGTGAAACTGGCCGGGGTAAAGCACCATTTGAGCAGGTACGCCCTGCGATTTAAGCGCCTGGTACATTTGCTCGGTGCCACCGGTTGGTACATTAAAATCCTTCAGTCCCGACATAAACTGCGTAGGCGTTTTAATTTTATCTGCATGGAAAAACGGATACGATAACTTGATATATTTTTCCGGGTTTTTCCAGGGTGCACCCAATTCATTGTCATATTGCACAACCCATTGGTCGCTGCCGTAAATGGCCAGCTGCATAGCGCTGCCCGCCCCGCTCGATGCTGCTTTAAAACGCGGATCGGTTGCAATGGTATAATCTGTCAAAATACCACCATAGCTCCAGCCGCCTATACCTAACCGGTCGCGGTCGGCTATGCCAAACTTCACCAGTTCGTCTACCGCGCCCAACAAATCCTGAACTTCTTTATTGCCCCAATCGGCATAAATGGCTTTGGTAAATTCCAATCCGCGGCCTGTGCTCCCCCGATAGTTTACCGCGGCCACAGCATACCCAGCCGAAGCTAAAGTTTGACGGATCATATCAAATTCAAACTCGTCCTGGTCAGTAGGGCCGCCGTGGATATACAGGATGAATGGCAGCTTTTTATTTACGACGCTATCGGGGGTATATAAAATTCCCGATACCAGCGTACCATCGGCACTAAAAGATTGAAAACCTTTTACGTGAGCCAGTTTTACCCCAGTTAGCCACTTGTCCTGGTGAAAGGTAAGCCGCCTGATTTTGCCGTTTTCGATAGCAACAAGTTCATGAGGCATATAGGGAGTAGTCATTTTAGCAATCCACACGCCAGGCGCTGCGCCAATAACGTTTTCAAAACTGCACTCGGTGCCTTTATATACTGTAGTTGATTTACGGAGCAACAAGTTGTATTGAGCCACAAACCTGGTACGGTCGTTGCTAACCAGGTAACCAATATTTTTGCTATCGCGACTCCAGGCTACATTACTTACTGGCCTGTCCAGTGCTTCGGTAAGTACCCGGTTATTTTTGCCGTCGGCATCCATCATGCACAACAAATCGTGCTGGTAAATATAATAGTCGGCATCACTCGTCGATCGCAGGTAGGCAATGTGCTTACCATCCGGGCTCCAAAGCGGCTGAATATCGTGGCCGGTAAAAGTAGTAAGCTGCTTAATCTCGCCATCGTCTTTGGCCTCAACAGTAAAAATATCCGAATTTTCATTCCTATCAGGATCATTCGTATGGTTGCTTACAAAAGCGATGTATTTGCCATCCGGGCTCCACGCCGGCGATTGATCGTCTCTGTTACCAGTAGTCAATGTATCCAGCTTTTTGCTTTCAATATCATACAGGTACAAATGCGTGTGCCGGTGTTGCAGGTACCCATCAATGTCCTGTTTAAAATGGTAGCGGTCAATCTTTACAGGCGGTATTGTTTTTGGTTCCTTACCATCATACTCAGGATCTTTAATTACCAGTGCCAGCTTTTTACTATCCGGCGACCATGCATAATCTTCCAGGCTGCCCTTTTTTAGGTCTGTTAGTTTATGCCCCTCACCTCCCCTGCGGTCCATCAGCCAAACCTGTCCGCCGTTTTTTGATTCGCGCGCTGATACAAATGACAAAAATTTACCATCCGGCGTCCATTTTGGTAAAGACGCCGGTTCGGCACCATAAGTGAGTTGAATAGACTGTTTGCCGTCAACGCTTTGCATCCACAAATGCGATACCCGGTTATCCTTTGCCGTATCCACGTCCGAAACGCTATAAGCCAGCCACTTACCATCGGGCGATAATTGCGGATCAGCAAGTGTGGGAATATTATTTACGTCAGACGGTTTTAAAGGGCGCTTTGCCGTTTGTGCCGCGACGCCTGTAAAAGCAAATATGGCGACAAACATTAGTACATTTTTATTCATAGCAATGGAACAAGAATCAATGGTTTTAGCAAATTACCCAATGTATAAATGACATTTACTTTTTCAAATACTTATCATACCATTCCACATACCGTTGCAGCCTGTCAACCTGGTAGCTTGGCTTGGTGATGCCATGGAACGAGTTTGGATAAAGTATTAACTCCGTAGGTATCCCTTGCGACCGCAGAGCCTGGTACATCTGTTCGCTGCCGATTGTTGGTACATTGAAGTCCTTCAAACCGGACATATATAATACAGGAGTTTTGATTTTATCAGCATGAAAAAATGGGTACGATAAGGCAATCCACTTATCGGCATTTTTCCAGGGCACACCAATTTCGTTTTCATATTGTAAAACATACTGATCGCTGCCATAAACTGCTAATTGCAAGGCACTGCCGGCGCCGCTGGCCGCAGCTTTAAAGCGGGTATCAGATGCGATGGTATAATCGGTAAGGATGCCGCCGTAGCTCCATCCGCCTATGCCTAAATGGTCGGGATCGGCAATACCTAATTTTTCCAGTTTATCTACCGCGCCCAGCAGGTCTTTTACTTCTTTGTTGCCCCAGTCGGCATAAATGGCTTTGCAATAGTCAAGGCCACGGCCGTTGCTACCCCTATAATTTACACCGGCAACGGCATAACCCGCGCAGGCCAAAACCTGGCGTACGGCATCAAAGGCATATTCATCCTGCCCAACGGGGCCGCCGTGTATAAATAAAATAAAAGGTAACTTTTTGGCATTACTATCGGGCGTTAAAACAATACCATTAACCAGGGTACCATCTGCACTGGTAGATTCAAAACCTTCTACATGGGCCAGTTTAACATTGGATAACCAGGCTTGCTGATGGAAGGTTAAGCGGCGCAGCTTGCCACCTTCCAACGCGAATAACTCGGCAGGGGTATAAGGATCGGTTTTTTGAACAGCCCAGTTGCCACTTATGCTGGTAACTATATCCGCAATGCTGTAGGCACCTTTATTAACCGTACTTATTTTACCATTGTTTATGTTCACGCTGGCCACATAGCGTTCACGGTCGTCAACAACTAAAAACGAGATATTTTTACTGTCTTTTGCCCAGGCCAGGTCGGTCACTGGCCTATCAAGCTGCTGTGTTAGTATCTTTTTATTGGAGCCAACCACATCCATGGTGCACAACATATTTTGATCGTACATCATATAATCAGCATCACTGGTAGAGCGCAAAAAGGCTATTAGTTTCCCGTCAGGGCTCCACTGCGGGTTTGTATCTGGGCCTTTCCACGAAGTAATCTGGAGCATACTGGCATTCGGCCGGGCATCAATGGTAAAAATATCTGTATTCTCATTTTTATCGGGGTCGGCACTGCGGTTGCTCACAAAAGCTATCGTTTTACCATCCGGCGACCATACCGGCGAGCTTTCATCTTTATCCCCTTTGGTTAAAGTATCAAGCTTTTTTGCTGCAACATCAAACAGGTACAAATGCTTGTGCAGGTGCTGCAGGTAGCCTTCTATATCCTGTTTAAAATGATAACGGTCGATGACAATGGGTTTAGGCGTTTTGGGCTCTTCTTTACCTTTATTTTCAAGGTCGCCAATAACAATTACCAGTTTTTTACCATCCGGCGACCAGGCATATTCGCCTACATCGCCTTTAATGTCTGTCAGCTTCACGCCTTCGCCTCCGCGCCTGTCCATCAGCCAAATCTGGCCGCCCTTTTTTGAATCGCGGGACGAGACAAACGACAAATACTTACCATCCGGCGACCATCGCGGCGCCGAAGCTGCTTCGTCGCCATGCGTTAACTCTATTGATTCCTTACCGTCCCAGCTTTGCATCCACAGGTGCGATACCCGCTTGTCCTTGGCCGTATCAACTTCAGATACGCTGTAGGCCACCCACTTGCCATCAGGCGAAAGCTGCGGGTCACTTACTGTTGGAATTTTATAAAAATCGGCTGGTTTAAATGGATTTGTTTGAGCAGTAGCATACAACGCACAGGATAGCGCAAAAAGCGAGAGTAGTGTTTTTTTCATAGCGTCAACTTACGAGGCGGTAAGTTAGGAATTTTTGCGATAAGAAGAATCAAGAGGCAAGGATCAAGGCAAGACAAACGTATCTAATTGGGTTAACATAACTTAACACATTTCGGATAAAATATTTGTAATTATTTAATAATCAATATATTATATTTTAACATGGTTAACACTAAATTGATGTATCGTGCAATTTAGGCTGCACACCAAATTTATAACACAGATTGTTTGTTTAATTAAATTCAATTCATTTACTTTGTATATCAAAGTACTTTTATTCACTATCTATGAAAGTTAAAATGATCCTTCCAGCCTTAACCGAAGCCGAAAGTCCGTTTTGGAGGCCGATAAAATATTCCCTGTTTCCTCCTTTAGGTTTGGCCACGCTGGCTGCATACCTATCCCCCGATGATGAAATAGATTTGCAGGATCAACATGTAGAGAAACTTAATTTAGATGATAACCCCGACCTGGTGGTTATACAGGTGTACATCACCAATGCTTACCGCGCCTACAAAATTGCCGACCATTACCGCGCAAAAGGAGCTTACGTTATTCTTGGCGGCCTGCACGTTACCTCGCTGCCGTTTGAAGCCGCACCGCATGCCGACAGTATTTTTACAGGACCGGGAGAAGATACATTCCCCAAGTTTTTGTTGGATTTTAAAAATCGCTGTCCTCAAAAAATATATAATTCAACCATCCGCACCTTAGAAAAGGTTCCGCCCATCCGCCGGGACCTCATCAAAAGGCACTTGTACCTTGTACCCAACTCTATTGTAGTTACCAGGGGCTGCCCGCATCATTGCAGCTTTTGTTATAAGGATGCTTTTTTTGAAGGAGGCCGTACTTTTTACACCCAGGAGGTTGACGATGCCCTTGCCGAAATTGACAGGCTGCCCGGCAGGCATTTATATTTTTTAGACGATCACTTATTAGGCAACACCAAATTCTCGGCTGCTTTATTTGAGGGGATGCAGGGCATGAACCGCGTTTTCCAAGGAGCCGCAACTGTAGATTCCATATTAAGGGGAAACCTTGTTGAAAAGGCCGCCGAAGCCGGCTTAAGGAGTTTATTTGTCGGTTTCGAAACATTTTCGCCGCAAAACCTTAAACAAAGTAATAAAAAGCAAAACCTCGAAAAAGATTATGTAAAAGCCGTAAACAGGCTCCACAGCCTTGGCATCATGATAAACGGTAGTTTTGTTTTTGGGTTGGATGATGATGACAAAGATGTTTTCAAGCGAACGGTTGATTGGGGTGTAAAACATTCTATTACTACATCAACCTATCATGTGTTAACCCCCTACCCGGGTACCGAATTGTTTAAAAGCATGGAAAGGCAGGGAAGGATAATTACCAAAAACTGGGATTTGTATGATACCCGCAAAGTAGTTTACCAAACCATTGGCTTAAGCGCGCAAGAACTGGAAGATGGCTACTGGTGGGCTTATAGGGAATTTTATAAGTGGAACAACATCTTCAAAGCCAGCATTCAGCACCAATCGCATACGCACAAGCTCAAACACTTTTTTTATGCCGGCGGCTGGAAAAAATTTGAACCGGTGTGGAATTTCCTCATCAAAACAAAACACCTCAACAATACGCTGCCGGCCCTCGAAACCGTGTTATCAAAAATCAACTTTGGCAATAAACATGAAAAAGAAGCCGAACCAATGCCCTTTTATTTACCCGAAGCTTAACCTAATCAACTATTTAACCAAATCAACCACCAACCTATTTTAACCCCAAACCGCACAACAAAAAATCTTGCTACTTGATACTATGCTACTTGATACTATCTAAATAACCCCCGCCTTCTCCAATTCCACCTCCATTTGCTGCTGCATGCGTAATGCTTCGGCGCGGGCGGCTTCGGCAAAGTTTTCATCGTTGCCCGCATAGATGATGGAGCGGGACGCATTTACAATCAGGCCGCATTCTTTAGTGATGCCATATTTGCAAACTTCTTCCAGGCTGCCTCCCTGCGCGCCAACTCCGGGCACCAGCAGGAAGTTATCTGGCGCGTATTTGCGGATATTGGTAAATTCGGTGCTTTTGGTGGCACCTACCACATACATGATCCTATCAGCCCCTGCCCAGGTATTGGCTTTTTGGATTACGGTTTCGTACAAATAACCGTCGCCGGTTTCCAGGTACTGAAAATCCTTACTGCCTACTGATGACGTGAGCGCCAGGATAATAATCCATTTACCATCATATTTAAGGTAAGGCGTAACACTGTCATTCCCCATATAGGGGGTTATGGTGATAGCATCAAAGCTCATGCCCGATGCATCTTCATTAAAAAAAGCGGTAGCGTATTTATCAGATGTGTTACCGATATCGCCCCTTTTAGCGTCTATTATATTTAAGGTATCTGTTGGCAGGTATTTCCAGGTATCTATCAGGCTTTGCAGGCCTTTTATACCCCGCGCCTCGTAAAAAGCGGCATTGGGTTTGTAGGATATGCAAAGGTCTTTAGTGGCGTCAATAATGCGTTTATTAAACTCAAGGATGGGATCGGGATATTCCTTTAAAAATTCGGGTATCTTATCAATGTCGGTATCAAGGCCTACACATAAAAAGGATTTTTTTTGCTTGATCTGGTCTATTAGCTGCCTGCGCGATATCATAGGGAGGGGTTAAATATTCGGATGGCAAAAAAACTAAAAATTTAGCTTAAACGTTATACCAGTGGAGATATTTATTTAATTAATTTGATATTAAGAAATAATTGTTTACAATTGCATCGTTTTCCTTTGAATTTTTTCTTGCACCAAAGAAACAATTTAAAACCCCACAATATTTATTAACTAATGTTTTGAGTGGGTTTGGATGTTTATTTAATCAATGCTTCAAGATCAATTTCTTACTATAACACCCCGTGTGTAACAACGTATAAGCCAAAATGCACATGGAAGTTTTATAACCATTTGAAAACTATTTACGATATTAAAAATCCCTTTGAACTATAATTCATATCATGTCTGATAAAATCGAATTGAACGACAAACTCGTTTCAGAGTTGCGCGAAATTGCAAAAAATTTAGGTATTGCTGAGGCCGACGAACTACGTAAAGCTCAGCTAATTGCACGTATTATTGAACAACAACAATTAATTGAGGCCGCAAGGGTACAACAGAACATTGTTGAACAAAATTATGCACCAATTACAGCCGAGCCTGTAGCCGAAGAAGCCGGTGAAAAAACACGCAAACGTACCCGCGTGTTAAAACCAAAAACGCAGCCCCGTGTTGAAGTGCCTTTGGACGATACCAACCTGTTTGACCAGGAAGAGGACGATCAAAACAACGCAGATGCTGTTAATGATACAACCCTGCCGGCGCCCGTAACAGGCGAAACCCCTGATAACCAACCCGGAGAATCGGCACCAAAACCCGAAGCCGTTGTGGCCGAAGGCCGCCCGCAAAAATTTGACAGGCGCCAGCCAAATGGCAACCCTAACCAGCAAAAAGCCCAGGAGCCACCAATAAACCTTGATTTTGACAATGTTATTGTAAACGAAGGTGTATTGGAAATTATGCCCGATGGTTATGGCTTTTTAAGATCGTCTGATTATAACTACCTTACTTCTCCCGATGATATTTACGTATCACAATCGCAAATAAAACTTTTCGGCTTAAAAACAGGTGATACCGTTCGCGGTAGCATCCGTCCACCAAAAGAAGGCGAAAAATACTTTCCTTTGGTACGTGTTGAAGCTATTAACGGCCGTATACCTGCCGAAGTTCGTGACCGCGTTCCTTTTGATCACTTAACACCGCTTTTCCCATCCGAGAAACTGAGTTTGTTTACCGATCCGGGTAATTATTCAACCCGTATTATGGATTTGTTCTCGCCTATCGGTAAAGGTCAGCGTGGGTTAATCGTGGCGCAGCCTAAAACAGGTAAAACCATGTTATTAAAGGATGTGGCCAATGCTATTGCCCGTAACCACCCCGAAGTTTACCTGATTATTTTACTGATTGACGAGCGCCCCGAAGAGGTAACCGATATGGCCCGCAGCGTACGCGCCGAGGTAGTATCATCAACATTTGATGAGCCTGCCGAGCGCCACGTGAAAATTGCCAATATTGTTTTGGAGAAAGCAAAGCGTATGGTAGAATGTGGTCATGATGTGGTAATCCTTTTAGATTCAATTACCCGCCTGGCCCGTGCTTATAACACTGTAGCACCGGCATCCGGTAAAATACTATCGGGTGGTGTTGATGCCAACGCATTACACAAACCAAAACGCTTTTTTGGCGCGGCCCGTAATATTGAAGATGGCGGTTCATTAACCATCATCGCTACTGCACTTACAGAAACCGGATCAAAAATGGATGAGGTTATTTTTGAAGAGTTTAAAGGTACCGGTAACATGGAGTTACAGTTGGATCGTAAACTTTCAAACAAACGTATTTTCCCTGCTATAGACATCACTGCATCAAGTACCCGCCGCGACGATCTCTTGCTTGATCGCGAAACACTGCAACGCATCTGGATATTGCGTAACCACCTGGCCGACATGAACTCGCAAGAATCAATGGAGTTTTTACAGGCACAAATAAGGGGTACCAAAACAAACGAAGAATTCCTGATTTCGATGAATTCGTAATATTTTAGTGGTAATGAAGTTATATTTAATGTAAATATTATTTGTAACTTCATTATTACTTAATAAAATCCTGATAACTTCGTAACACAAAATGAAGAGACGCGTTAGAAAACACCTGCCCAATACCATAACCTGCGCCAACCTGTTTAGCGGCTGTATAGGGATAGTGTTTGCCTTTCAGGGTAATTTATTAATTGCTTCCTACGCTATTTTTCTTGCCGCCATTTTTGATTTTTTTGATGGCTTTGCATCCAGGGTACTTAACTCCTACTCGTTTATAGGTAAAGACCTGGATTCGTTGGCCGATATGGTAAGCTTTGGCTTTTTGCCGTCGGCTATATTGTATGAGCTGTTTTTAAAGGCTCCGCAAATTAATCACGTAAGCGACTATTTGTGTTACGTTGCGTTTTTAATAACTGTGTTTTCGGCTTTGCGCCTGGCCAAATTCAATAATGATACCCGTCAATCAGATAGCTTTATTGGTTTGCCAACACCTGCCAATGCTATATTTATAGCATCGTTGCCATTAATTATTGACCAGTACGAGGTTTTGGCCCGCTTTATCCTAAATCCGTATACGTTAACTGTACTGATAGTTATCATGTGTACCCTGCTGGTGTCCGAATTGCCGCTGATGTCGCTTAAATTCAAGAACCGCGACTTCAATAAAAACATTTTCCGTTATTTACTGCTCATGTTTTCGGCAATACTGATTCTATTTTTTAAATTTGTGGCAGTTCCGGTGGTTATATTTATGTACATCACCTTATCTTTAATTCAAACTAAAATAACTAATGACAAAGTTCCAGGCTGAAATTGACGTAATGCCCAAAAAAGAAATTCTTGACCCGCAAGGAAAAGCAGTAACAGGAAGCATGAAAAACCTCGGTTTAGCCGAAATTCAAAACGTACGTATTGGCAAGCATATCACCCTTGAACTTGAAGCTGACAGCGCCGAAACAGCACACAACAAAGTAGACGAAGCCTGCAAAAACTTATTGGCCAACCTTATTATGGAAAGCTATACTTTTAAGGTAGTAGAAGTTTAGTTTTTGAGGAAAAAGGTGAAAGTTGAAAGGAAAAAGGCGAAAGGTTTTTACCACTCTATAAAAGGCGAAAGGCTTTAACAACTCTAAAATATAAAAAGAGGTTATCTCACTGAGAGGTAGCCTCTTTTTTTGTTCAATTTATAAGGACATAGAATGCAAAGAGGCCACCCTTTTAAGGATGGCCTCTTTTATATTTTAAGCAAAAAACCTTTTACCTTTCGCCTTTAACCTTTTACCTCCTTAAAGACTGGCTTCTTTTTCGGCTTTAATTTGCTGCAGGGTAATCAAATTAGCATTAACAGTTGCTTTTACCTGGTTAAATTTGGCAAAAATTTCTTCCGGGTTTTGGCCGCCTGCTTTACAAGCCAATTCAACTTCCTGAATAGTAGCCTGGCTTATCGGCATACCAAAAAAGCCAAGATTGGGTTTCAATTTATGCGATGCTTTACCGGCTTCAGCCCAGTCGCCCGATTCAAGGGCAACAGTTATCATACCCAATAATTGAGGTGTTTGCTCCAGAAACATACCAATTGATTCCACAATAAATTCATCGCTGCCATCGGCAATTTCATATAGGAAAGAAAGATCAAAGTCTTGTTCGGGTGAAATATCTGACATATAAAGATTTATGAATATTCAAAATTATACTTTTTTTACGACCAAGTCATCAATAAGTTCATTTTTTAGCTGCAAAATATTTTTTTTTATTAGGGGGTGTTCAAATTCAGGCACCAGTTCGGCCAAAGGCGCTAAGGTAAACCTCCGTTTATGCATTTCAGGGTGCGGTATTTTCAAATCCGGCTCATCAATAATGGCATCGCCGTAAAACAAAATATCAATATCAATCGTCCGCGAGCCCCATTTTTCTTCGCGCCTGCGTCCCATTAACAGCTCAATTGCCAATATTTTCCCGAGCACTTCCCGCGCTTTTAAATCAGTTTGCAGCAGCAGCACCTGGTTCAAATAATCGGGGGCTTCGGTTTTGCCCCATGATTGTGTTTCATAAACTGATGAAGCCTGTAATACCGGCCCTACAGCAGCTTCAATGCGCTCAATTGCCTCGTTCAGCAGCAATTTTCTATTGCCAAGGTTGCTGCCCAAAAGTAAAAAAACATCAATCATGTTGTAACAAATATTATAGAACAGGCTCTTACCACTATACGGTATTGAATTACTAAGTTTGCATAGTTAAACAGATTTATAACATTAATGAAACAATTCTTCAAATTCGTTTTTGCCACCATGCTGGGGGTAGTATTAACAACAGTGATACTGGCTTTAATAATTGTAGGTATAATAGTTGCCGCCAGCGGTGAAAAAGAGGTAGAAGTTGAGCCCGGTTCTGTATTGCACATGGCATTTACCACCCCAATAACCGAGCGTACGCCAAACAACCCGCTTGCCGGGTTAAGTTTTTTGGGGTTAAACAGCGATAAATCAACCGGCTTAAATGATATTTTGGCCAACATTAAAAAAGCAAAAACCGACCCCAACATCAAAGGTATCTTTTTAGACGAAAGCTATATGACATCGGGCCAGGCCACCACCGAAGAAATCCGTAATGCGTTAATCAACTTTAAAAAATCGGGTAAATTTGTTATAGCCTACTCAGAAATTTACACCCAGGGTTTTTATTATCTGGCATCGGTTGCCGATAAAGTATATATGAACCCCAAAGGCATTTTTGAGTTTACCGGTTTTAGCCAGCAAGTTACTTTCCTGAAAGGCGCGCTTGATAAACTGGGCATCGAGGTACAAATTATTAAGGTAGGCACCTACAAAAGCGCAGTTGAGCCTTTATTCCTCACCAAAATGAGCGAGCCTAACCGTTTGCAGGTTACCTCCTATTTAGGTTCATTATATGACCATTTTTTAACCGGCATCAGCAAAAGCCGTGGCATTAATAAAGATTCGTTGTTTAATTATGCAAATAGCGGTCGAGTTCAATTTCCCGAAGACGCAGTGAAACTGAAGCTGATAGATGGCCTAAAATATAAGGACGAGCTTTTAGATGAACTTAGGCAGCGTACAGGCAAAGGCAAAAAAGAAGATATTGCCAGCGTTGATCTTGACGAGTATACCAAAAGCAAAACCGATGGTAATACAGATGACGATAATTCGTCAAAAAACCGCATAGCTATTGTTTATGCCAGCGGCGACATTACCGGCGGCCAGGGCGATGATAACAGCATCGGATCTGAAAGAATTTCAAAAGCAATCCGTAAAGTACGTTTAGATAATAAAGTAAAGGCTGTTGTATTACGGGTTAACTCGCCCGGCGGCAGCTCGTTAGCATCTGATGTGATATGGCGCGAAGTTGCGCTTACCAAAAAAGTAAAACCTATTATTGTTTCGATGGGCGATTATGCCGCCTCGGGTGGCTACTATATCAGTTGCGCCGCCGATTCGATATTTGCCGAACCTAATACCATAACCGGCTCAATAGGTATTTTTGCCGTATTGCCTAACATGCAAAAGCTGTTTAATGACAAGCTGGGCGTTACTTTTGACGGTGTAAAAACCGGAAAATATGCCGACCTGGGCGACGTGAGCCGGCCATTAACTCCCGAAGAAAGGGCAATACTGCAAAACAATGTTAACCATGGTTATGATGATTTTACCAAAGCCGTTGCAGCAGGCCGTGGCAAAACACAAGCCTACGTCAACAGCATTGGGCAGGGCCGCGTTTGGACCGGCGCACAGGCTATAAAAATTGGATTGGTTGACCGCTTAGGCAATATTAACGATGCCATTGCTTCGGCTGCTAAAAAGGCCAAACTTAAAAACTATAACCTGGTAAGCTACCCCGAGCAAAAAAGCTTTTTTAAACAGCTGGATAGTGATGTAACCGGCCAGATGAAAACTAAAATGCTAAAATCAGAATTAGGTGATAATTACCGCGTGTACGAACAATTAAAAGGCCTTACCCAAATAATGCGCAGCCCACAGGCCAGGTTGCCTTATGAAATTGTGATCAAGTAAGTTTTATGTTATATTTTGAAAGAAGAGCTGCCCGAAAGGGTGGCTTTTTTTATTAATTTTATTGGATGTTAGCCTTTTTCAACAAAAAATCTATCAATAACAATCACGTAAAGCGCGTTTCGTTATATATTTCTGAACAGGAGAAAAAAATTATTATTGCGCCACTGTATAAAAACAACGCGGGAATTTACTACGAACAGGAAAAATGTTCTGTATTGAAGTTCCCAACTGATGCAACGATTTTAGGAGACGAAGTGATAAAGAACTTCCATCTTTTTAAGGTACAAGACAAAAATCTTCGCGACCAAAAACTTAAGGAATGGCCTGCTTTTATTCACAGCAAGCTAAAAACGGTTAAAGCCTTTGAAACGCTCTATTTTAAAATAGGGATCGATGGCATAAACGCCGGTAATCTTTTCATAAATATTGAGGGTGAAACAATTGCAGATAACGATATTATCATTAAGTCTTCCCTACCAGCAACTACAGATACCAAAGCTATTGGCGAACGGATTATCAGGATTTATAAATCGTGTATCACCGGGATAATATAAATGACCTAATTGAACAAAAACCACCATATGAAAGATAAGCATCTTCATACGGTGGTTTAAAAAGCTGATAAACAGGGATAATTTAATCCTGAATATGCAACGCCGCTTTCAATTCATTATAATTTTTAAGTTTAACAGCAGCTATGTGTACCCCGCCCGGTATAATTACGTACCTGTAGCTATGGGCATTTGAAATATTAGAGTACACATTGTTATTGTTTTTCATGCTGATTTGTACATTCCCGAGGCTATAAAGGCCCGACCAGGTATCAATTTCGGGAGTGGTACCGCTTAAGTAGTTAATTACGATAGGCAATGGAGCTACCTGGTCTGTTGGCCAAATTACCGGGTTGTAGCCATTTAATTTGCCATAAACCACAACAACGCCTTTATCTAATATATCCTGTGTTATTTTGGGTTCGGCTACGTCGAAAGTAAACGTGCTTGTACTAAAAACGGTTGTTTTCACATACGATGACGGTGTAAACCAATCAGAGTAAATAACATTTGCAGTACCGGGATCGCCTTTAGGCCCTTTCAGGTTAATTGGGGCCGGCCATGTGCCGCCAATTTTTGGCCCATAAAATAAGTAGGTGGCAGTGTTCAGGTAATAATCGCCATTGGCACCTACAGCCGCACTTGGTGCAACATTGCCGCTTTTAATGGTCGAGCCGTCGGCGCCGGCAGCGCCAGTTGCACCGGTGGCACCAGTAGCCCCGGTAGCACCCTTTAAACTAAAAGGCGAACCCCAGCCGGCAGCTGTTTTTGGGCCGTAGAAGCCACTGGTTGCGGTATTAATGTAAAAATCGCCATTGATACCAAGCGTTGTGGCCGGGGCCGTTGTACCCGAGTAAATTTTGGTTCCATCGGCACCTGTTACGCCAACTGCCCCAGCAGCACCGGCTGCGCCTTGTGTACCTGCAGGTCCGGCTGGGCCTACTGCTCCGTCTTTACCGCAAGAAGTTATTGCCAATACAACAACCGCCAGTAACTGTAATAAATAGATCTTTTTCATGTGGATAGATTTTAGAGATTTTTAATAAATAAATTTTAGCTGATTGAAACAAAATTTCTTTATTGTTTAATCAAGGGCTAAAGTCGGCAGGCACCGAAAAAAATCTATCAGGAGATTCACGTAAACGCGAACGTGTTATTACCTGTTTTGCATCGCGTATAAATGCCTGCTTTTTTAGGTAGAATTACCAGAAGACATTTTGGGGCAACGAAAACACTATTGGCAATAGTGCTATATTGTATACTGGAAGTATTCTTAAATGTAGAGCTGTGGCTTAAACCTCCTGGCCAACAGGCCTGTAGCTAAACCAGGATCAATATCGGTTATAATCACACCGATTTTACCGTAGGTTTCGTGAGCTATGCATGTGCCATCCGGCGCAATTATACAGCTGGCCGAATCCGGGTATTTAAACGCGTAGTTCGAACTGGCAAAATAGATGGTATTTTCCATCGCCCTTAGCATAATGGCCTTTTCATAGTAGGGATTATCCTTGCTGCCCCACTCGGTAAGCTCAACTCCCTGCACATTGCTGCCTGTGCAATGCGGATGAAATACAATTTTAGCATCATTGCGGGCTGCCCACCGTACAGATTCGGGGTAGCGGAAACCTTCATGACATATGGTGATACCAAACTTAACACCATTTACTTCAAAAATATGGCGCTCCGTTCCGGGTATCCAGATGTTATCTTCAGATGGATCTAACTGATTTTTGGTTTGATAGCCTAAAATTTCGCCTGTTTTTGATATTACATGGGCTACATTTAAAACACCGCCAATGGTATACCAATCCATGGGCATAATAATAGCTATTGAATTTTTTGCCGCCATGGCGCTTACTTCTTCTAAAGCCAAACGCATTTTTTCGGGCGAACTTGTTTCTACCCCAAATTCTTCAGCAGGGTAACCCGGGAGATAGGATTCGGGAAAACAGATGATCTCGGCCTGTTGATTTGCAGCTTCCTGGATCAAAAATTCGGCCTGTTGCAATCCCTCTTTAATAGATGCCGGCATTGGTGGCGAAGCTATGGCAATTTTCATTTTTCTAAATTATATCACAAAATTACCAAATCCAACAATGTGTACCATATACTTTAAGCCTATCCCCTTTTTAAATAAACATTCGGTACATTATTTGGCAAGTAATCAATCCCGTAAGCATGTTTCAATAACAAACTTACTGTTTCCATTACCGTAACCTCTTTACGGTGAACCTGTGGCAGCAAGCCCATCATAGCGTAACTTAACGGGTTAACGGCGGGCATCAGCGTTTCCCACTCATACCCTTTCCCCCAAATAAGTCCTTTAACCGTGATTGATAAATCGGCACCATTTTGCAGCAGGAAGTGGAGCATATCAATTGAGCTATTGCCGTTTTGGTTTACAGTATGGAATATTGGTGTATGGCCGCCAAAACCATATTCGTCAACGGCTGCACTGGCGTTTAAGTCAGCCCCGTGCTGCAACAGTACCTGGGCGCAGGCAAGGCTATTATATTCGGCGCAGTAATGCATTAAAGTTGCGCCGGTAAGCGGTGTATAGGTATTTTTGTGTATTGCATATGTTTTAACAGTTATTTGTGGATCGTCAATAATACACGATTCTAACTTTTCGGCATCATGCGCCAGTACGGCCAAAAGCGCCTGATCTTCAAACTCCAAACCGGCATCAATAAATGCCCGGATACAATCTTTAAATTGGGGGCTGCGGTAATACATCTCTACCATCGTGGTAAAAAGTGGCACGCCGCCATTAACTTCGTTTGGATTTCCTCTGTCACTGAAATATTGCTTAATTCCTTCAACAGAATGTACTTCGGTGGCGTAAAGGATTTGATTGTAATCGGGCATGGTATCTGAAATTATCTGACTATTAATAATGTCGTGTCCCATCGCGCAATGAGGGACTGGCGTTAGTTCAAATTCATTGCAACCCAAACTTACAAAGTTTTCCATACTTCATGAACCATCGCTCCAAGGCAAATTTATTTTAAATAGGTCCGTATCCGCCCGAAAAACAGGTATTGGTTTATTTATAAATTCAATGCCCAAAACAAACCATCCCGCAACACTGTCTTTACAATGGCTTTTTGTATTTTTACCGCTCAATTTAATTATGGAAAACAAACCCATAGCCCGCAAACTTCGATTACTATCGCAACTCATGGAGTTACATGAGGTTAACCCTTTTAAAATTAAGTCGATAGCTAATGCTGCTTTTAAGGTTGATAAGCTCCCCTTCCCTATTGCCGGTAAAACACTGGCCGAACTGGAAAAGGTTGACGGCATTGGCAAAAGCATAGCCGGCAAAATCATCGAGCTTTTTGAAACCGGTACTATGGCCGAAATGGAAGAAATGCTTGCCCAAACCCCAGAGGGCGTGGTAGAGATGATGCACATTAAAGGCATCGGCCCCAAAAAAGTTGCTATTATATGGAAGGAGCTGGGGATTGAAAACACGGGGGAACTTTTTTACGCCTGTAACGAAAACCGCCTGATTGAGGCCAAAGGCTTCGGGCTGAAAACACAGGAAGAGATCCGTAAGGCTATTGAATTCAGGATGGCCAGTAACGGTAAGTTCCTGTTTGCCCAGGTTGAAAAAGAAGCTAACGAGCTGATGGACATGGTAAAAGCTGTTTTCCCGGGTGCCTTAAAGCATTTCGCCGGTGAATTCAGGAGGCTAAATGAAATCATTACCGAAATTGTGATTGTAATTGGCAGTATTGACCAAAAGATTGCCTACGATGCTTTTTTAGCATCGGACATATTGCAAAATATAGCTCAGAATGAAAATCATATTTCGGGCGAGTTGAAGAACGGCTTACTGGTTGATATTGTTTGTGTAGAAAAAGGTGATTATTATTTAGAGCTATTTAAAAATACCGGTACCGACGATCATGTACAGGCCGTTTTGGACCGCATTAACACCCCGCTTCAACAGCCCGAGACTGAAGAACTCATATACACCAAAGCCGGCCTGGCCTGGATGCAGCCCGAACTACGCGAAGGCACCATGTTTATTGAAAAGGCCGAAACAAACACACTGCCGGTGCTTATAAACTGGCACGATTTAAAAGGCAGCCTGCATAATCACAGTACCTGGAGCGATGGTGTAAACACGATTGAAGAAATGGCCTTATACTGCCGGGATACCCTGAAGCTGGAATACCTGGGCATGTGCGACCACAGTAAAAGCGCCTTTTATGCCAAAGGCCTGACCATTGAACGCGTACTGCAACAACAGGAAGAAATTGACCACCTGAACAAAAAGCTGGATGGCTTTCATATATTTAAAGGTATCGAATCGGATATTTTGTACGATGGCTCATTGGATTACCCGGATGAGATATTGAAAAAATTCGATTTTATCGTAGCATCGGTGCACTCTATATTAAAAATGGATGAGGCCAAGGCTACATCGAGGCTGATAACAGCCATTGAAAATCCATACACCACCATATTGGGCCACCCTACCGGCAGGTTGCTATTAAGCCGTAAAGGTTACCCTATTGATTATAAAAAGGTAATTGACGCCTGTGCCGCCAACAATGTGGTAATTGAAATAAACGCCAATCCGCTAAGACTTGATCTTGACTGGCGCTGGCACCAATACGCCCTTGAAAAAGGTGTTAGGCTATCCATCAATCCGGATGCCCACCGCCTGGAAGGCCACCTGGATATGCATTACGGTATTTTGGCAGCCCGAAAAGGCGGCTTATATAAGGAAATGTGCCTAAACGCGTTATCGTTACCAGAGATTACAAAAGCCTTTGATAAGAAGAGAGGCGAAAGGTAAAAGGTGAAAGGCGTAAAAGCCAATTGACCAATGACAGCGAAGCGAATGACTAATGACAGCGCAGCGAAATGACTAATGAACTAATGAGCTTAAAGAATAAAGTACACGCCATACAATCATCAGGAGTAAAACCGAAAATACTCGTTATAGGAGATTTGATGGTTGACCATTATATAATAGGCGGAGCCACAAGGCTTTCGCCAGAGGCTCCGGTGCCCATTGTGAACGTAAAAAAAGAAACTTACACCCTTGGCGGTGCCGGTAACGTAGTGCAAAACCTGGTATCCCTTGGTGCAGGCGTTTCCGTGGCCGGCGTAATTGGAGATGATGCCGCAGCAATACAGGTATTTGATATCCTGGCTAACGAAGGGGTACAAACACTCAGTATTATTAAGGATAGCAGCCGCCCCACTACGGTTAAAACCAGGGTATTGGCAGGCAGTCACCAACTGGTGCGGGTGGATAGGGAGGTAACAGATACCGTTTCTGCAGCTATTGAAGATGAATTGATTGGCAAATTAGGCAAATATATTGAACAGGCCGATATGGTAATATTGTCTGATTACAACAAAGGCCTTTTTTCGCCATCGTTAACCCAAAGAGTTATCATCGAGGCTACCAAACAGGGTAAAAAAGTGGTAATTGACCCGAAGGGACTCAATTACGAAAAGTATAAAGGTGCATTTATTATCAAACCAAACCGTAAGGAACTGGCCGAAGCAGCTAAAGTAGAAAAGATAAATTCGACTGAAAGCCTGCAGGAGGCATCGAAAGTTATTTTTGGACAAACGGGCTCTGAATACATCGTGGTTACTCTATCGGAAGAAGGGATGGTGATAATAAGCGAAACGGAGTACACAGCCTTGCCTGTAAAAGCCACCGAAGTGTTTGACGTAACCGGCGCCGGTGATACGGTTTTGGCAACCATGACCTATTTTATCGCCTCCGGATTATCTGTTGAAGAAGCATGTGAGTTAGCAAACCACGCGGCAGCAATAGTGATACGCCACGTAGGCAGCGCCACAACAACTATCGACGAAATTATTGAAGATATGGGAATGAGCTGAAAGCCGAAGGCTTAAAGCAGAAAGCTTCTTTTGAACAAGGTAAAACGAGTTCAAAAAAAAATTCCAAACTGACAACACAAAACCCAAAACTATAAAATGGTTTTAAAAGAGCTTATAGATCATCAAAACACGATACAACTGGTAATTGACACCCTGCAGGGTGATATTGAAACAGCCTGTGAAATGATGACCACTACTTTAAAAAATGGCAACAAGGTATTATTTGCCGGTAATGGCGGCAGTGCGGCGGACGCACAGCACCTTGCGGCCGAATTAACCGGCCGCTTTGTGAAAGAACGGAAAGCCCTGCCAGGGATAGCTTTAACGGTAGATACTTCGGCAATGACTGCTATTGCCAATGATTATCATTACGATAGAGTATTTGCACGCCAGGTTGAGGCATATGCCAAACCGGGCGATCTGTTTATCGGTATATCTACCAGCGGCAATAGCCAGGGAATTTTAAATGCCTTTGAAACGGCTGCGCAATATGGCTGCAAAACTTTAGGGTTATCCGGCAAGGATGGCGGTAAAATGAATGGCAATTGCGATTTAAACATTGTTGTACCATCAAACACCACAGCCCGTATCCAGGAAATGCATATCCTGATAGGCCATATCATGTGCCAGGCGGTTGATAACATGTTTGATTAAAAAATATAAAGACACAACAAACCCTCCACCCAAAAGCAAGATAATGAGAATCGACCTCGAAAAAACACTTACCGGAAAAATTAATGATTTGTCATCGCTTAAAACCCTGGTACAAAGCTGGCAAAGCGAAGGAAAAAAAGTGGTATTTACCAATGGCGTGTTCGATTTATTGCATATTGGCCACATTACCTACCTGGCCAAAGCTGCCGAACTGGGCGATAAACTGATCATCGGGCTTAATGCCGATAGCTCTGTGAGACGCATCAAGGGCGAAAGCAGGCCGGTTAACGACCAAAATAGCCGCGCAGCAATATTAGCGGCATTGTTTTTTGTAGATGGCATAGTTGTGTTTGAGGAAGATACACCGCTAAATTTAATCAGTACCCTACTACCCGACTATTTGGTGAAAGGCGCCGATTATTCGGTAGAAAATATAGTTGGATCAAAAGAAGTGATTGCCAATGGCGGCGAGGTTAAAACCATTAATTTTGTAGAAGGCTATTCCTCAACGTCGATAATCAACAAAATCAGGAACCAAATTTCCTGATACGGCAGCAACATGAAGATACTGGTAATCCGCTTTAGTTCGATGGGTGATATTATATATACAACCCCCATTGTACGTTGTATTAAAAAGCAGGTTCCTGATGCCGAAGTACATTTTTTAACCAAACCGGCGTTTAAGTATATTTATGACAACAATCCCTATGTTGATAAACTACTGCTGTTAAAGCCTTCTCTTTCAGATACTATTAACGACATTAAGGCCGAAAAATACGATCATATTGTCGATTTACATAACAACCTGCGCACCGCAATTATTAAACTGCGCACGGGCATAAAAGCCACAACCTACAAAAAGCAACCCATAAGGAAATGGCTCAGCTTAAAATTTAAATTAAAGCTTATCGCCCCTACCCACCTGGTTGACAGGTACCTGGAAGCCGCAAAACCATTGGGCGTTACCAACGATGCCCAGCCCATTGATTACTACGTTAAAGCCGAGCATCAGCTAAGTAAACTACTTCCCCCCTCGCATCAAAACGGCTATATCGCCTTTGTAATAGGCGCCACGCATTTCACCAAACGGATGCCGAATGAAAAAATCATCAGTATTTGCAGTCAGCTTAAATTGCCTGTTGTGCTATTGGGCGGTAATGATGTTAAAGCTAATGGCGATATCGTCGCCGCTGCCATCGGTACTCATATCTATAATGCCTGCGGGGTAACCACTCTGGACGAATCGGTTTACCTGGTATCCAAAGCCGAAAGTATCATAGGGTTTGACACCGGCCTTACCCACATTGCCGAAGCTTTTAACAAACCCATTGTATCTGTTTGGGGCGGCACCGTACCCGAGCTGCTTGGCGTACAGCCCTATATGGTTAAAGATGTACTGGTTGCCGCCATCGACCTGGATTGCCGCCCATGCTCAAAATTCGGGCTGGAGAAATGCCCGCTGGGGCATTTTAAATGCATGAATGATATGCCTGAGGATAGTATTATTGATTTTGTAAACCGGTAAACTTTATTATCCATAACTGTAATTTCTGGGGCTTCGTATTTTGATACATTAAATCAAAATACGGCAGAAAAGCAACCATCTACCCAGAGAAATCGCTTTTAAACTTTTTCAGCTACAGACGGTTAACCTTTACAAAATGATACACTTTTAAGCTGCCTCGTGGAGGCTACCTGTTTGTAGACAAATAGTTCAACCTTTTTTGCTCCTTAGGAGCTACCTTTCTTCAGGATCAACTTTTAAAAGCGATTTCTCCGGCCATCTACCCTGCTTTTTTATTTGGTATTATTTATACATTTGTTTTAACCTGCAAACCATATGCTGCTACATGAAGAAAACTTTCCTTGCCTTGCTTTTATCTTGCTCATCATTAGCCGCCTTCGCGCAACTGCCTGCTATTGGCATTAAGGGCGGTGTAAATTTTGCAACCATGCAGGCATCGGGCACGCAGGCCAATGTAGTTGCCGGCACCAACACCATTGCCAACAGCAGCACGGTAACATCTTTTAATTTCGGCGTTTTTGTTGATGTTAAACTTGGGCATTTTTCATTGCAGCCAGCTGTTAATTTTACCGGTAAAGGCGGCACATTCAATGGCTTTACCGGTACGCTCCCTAACGGATCAAAAAGCGAGGTGTATACCAAATACAATTTGTATTATGTGCAGGTCCCCGTTAATATAGTTTACCATATACCTTTTGTGGTAGGCGAATTTTATATTGGCGCAGGCCCTTTTGTGGGTATGGGTGTTTATGGCCGAAAAAATCTATCGGCCGATAACAATAATAATGGTACACATACCGCCATATCCAGCAGCGATAAAATCACGTTTGGCGATAACGGCGATATCAGATCGGACGAGTATGGCGCCGGCGCCATCACGGGCGTCAAACTGAAAGGCGGACTGCTCTTCAACCTGAATTACGACATGGGCCTATCAAACGTAGCGCCAGACCAGGCTGGTAACAAGTTCAAAAACCATGTTTTCGGTGCTTCCGTAGGCTTTGTTTTTTAACATTTCTACTGCAAAACAACAAACAAAAAGCAACGTTAATACTTAATAAACCAAACTTAAAATACCCGGAAAATCCGTTTTGTTATGAAAAAATTGCTGCTCATCCGCCATGCCAAAGCCACACATGAAAGTGGCTACGCTGATTTTGACCGACCATTAAAGCAGGTGGGCAAAGAGGACGCCGTGCTCATGGCGTCGATATTAAAAGGGCAATCCATTATACCGCAAATAATAGTAACAAGCCCGGCGCTGCGTACGCAAACCACAGCAGATATTTTTACGGCACAAATGCAGCTACCCAGCGCCGGCACCGATAAAAGAATTTACGAAGCCAACGAATACACCTGGGTAAAAGTGATTAACGGACTGCCAAACGAATATGATTTTATTGGTGTTGTAGGCCATAACCCCGGCATCAGCCAGGTATTATATTACCTTACCGGCCAGTACCGCGATTTGCCAACCTGCGCCGTTGCCCTCATCACTTTTGATAACGACACCTGGGAATCCATCAGCGGCGAAGATGGCCACTTAACTTTTTTTGATTCGCCGAAGGGGTGATCCAAGTGCATGTTCGGGGGAAGGATTGCTGAATTTCTGGGAGAACGCACACCGACGTTTCACATTAAAATGTGGAGCGCTTTGATTTAATGATAAAGCGGTATGCATATTTGAACAACAGCAACCAGGCGGAAACATCTGCGTGTAATTTCCATAAATTGCCATCATGAAAAAGACAAAACTTTCCGAATCAAATTTGCCGGCCCCCTCAATGGCCGGCCTTGAGCAGGAAAGAAGTATCTTGCTGGAACTGGGGAACGATATTACCCGGGTTAGGGACAAGAATGATCTTATTGTACTTTTTAAAAAAAGGATCAAAGGGTTATTTTATTTTACTCATACGATTGTTACCCTTATTGACTATAAGGACGAAACATACGTCCCTTTCCTGCTTGACAATGAAGGCTCTCCCATCCGGTCGCATCCAAGATACCAGGAAATGGTTAAGTCTCATTTTTCCTTGAACGAGCCCTTTATCCAGACGGTATTAGAGGCAGAAGAACCTGTATCTTTTCTACTGGAAGATATATTGGACAAGCCGCAAAGCCCCGCTTTTCTCCGCGTTAATTACGAAGAAGGCGTAAGAGAAATTTTAATGACGCGGCTTATGAAAGAAGGAAAGCCCATGGGCTTTATTCATATTTATTCAGATAAACCCGGCAGTTTTAGCAGCGAATTCAGGAGCATTATTAAAGGCATTATACCCCAGTTGTCGAGCGCCGTATCTAATATTATCAAAAATGAGGAACTGCTTGATAAGGAAAAAGAAAAATCATTCCTTCTTGACTTTAGCAGCGATATCGTAACCGTAAGGACGAAGGAAGAGCTTGCCCGCGCTGTCCGCACGTCATTAGGCAAGTTAAATCCACCGGGAGGCTTTGTCATTCGCCGGATCAATGAAGATCAGACGACCATGAGCCCTTATGTGTACGATCTTCAAAAGGCACAAGATCCCAAAATAGTGAGTGCGCTTGAGCAAGCCCGGTACCTCATCAATGACGGACTTCAAAATCGTGTATTAAATAACTCAATCCCTTTGCTATTTAACATAGACAGGGAAATACAACGCGGCATCACCTCACCTTATTTACAATATTGGAAGCAGATGGGGTTTAAAGACATTGTAGGTATCCGGTTGCGCAACGGGGAAACCAACCTTGGAATTTTGTTCCTCGACATCGGGGAGATCAATGTGCAGCTGTTGCAAGGTATTTGCGCACAAATATCCATCGCTATGGCTAATATTCTGGCGCATGAGCAAATCAATAAAAAACAGGAAGAGCAGGCCTTTTTGCTGAATTTCAGCAACGATATTACACAGTCGAGAACGAAGCTGGATTTGCAAAATGCCATTTTCAGGGTGTTGGATAAAACAATGCAAACAAAACTCGCCATGCTGCGGGTGATAGATGATGACGGCTTTCACCTGAGCCCATTTATGTTTGACGGTACATTGTTTGACAAAGCCCAAATCTATTACGGTAAAAGCCTGGCCAACCGGGTCACCATTGAAGAAACCTACACGGCGCAGGTGCTTGCAAGTAAGGATGGATTGGTGTTTAATGTAGAAGAAGAATTAAAAACCGGTAATACATACGCGAAGCTGTGGCAAACAACCGGCTTGAGAAATATGTACGCCCTGCCATTACGTGTGGGCGACAAAAGCATAGGCACCATCTGGCTGCTGGCAAACCGGCTGAGCCAGTTGCTGCTGAAAGGGATATGTGCCCAAATAGCTGTTGCTGTTGCCAATATACAGGCTAATGAAAAATTGCTGGCCTACAAAAAACAGCTGGAAGTAGAAAATGATTATCTGAAAGAACAGATCAAAACCATTTACAACTTCTCGGAAATAATTGGCAATGGCGACCAGATGCAAAAAGTATATCGCCTGATGTCATTGGTGGCCGATTCCAATACTACTGTGATGGTATCAGGCGAAACAGGAACAGGAAAGGAGCTGATTGGAAGAGCCATTCACAACGCATCGCCGCGCCGCGATAAGCTGATGGTAAAGGTCAATTGCGCCGCGTTGCCGGCAAATCTTATTGAGAGCGAATTGTTTGGTCATGAAAAGGGCGCCTTTACCGGGGCCATTGACCGGCGCATAGGTAAATTTGAGCTGGCCAATAACAGTACGTTGTTCCTTGATGAAATTGGCGAACTGCCGCTTGAAGCACAGGCTAAATTGCTGCGTGTAATACAAGAACGTGAACTGGAACGAATTGGAGGTAAGCAAACCATAAAGATAGATGTAAGGCTGATTGCCGCAACTAACCGCAACCTGGAAGAAGAGGTAAAGGCCGGCCGTTTTCGCTCAGATCTGTATTTTCGGCTAAATGTATTTCCCATCAGCCTCCCCCCTCTTCGTGACAGATCGGAGGATATTGAAGCCCTTACCCATTTTTTTGTAAAGAAACACAGCAGAAATACCGGCCGCAGGATCAGGAAAATTGCACCAAAAGTAATACAGCAGTTACGCAGCTACACCTGGCCGGGCAATGTACGCGAATTGGAACATTTACTGGAACGCAGTATATTATTAACAACCGACGGTATATTGCAAGATGTATATATACCCAGGAATATGAATTCAGAAAAGCACGACGAGGCTGATCTCTTAAACCGCTCGCTGGAGGAAGTTGAACGTAGTTATATTATTGAAGCATTGAAACGGTGTTCCGGCAAAATTTCAGGTGCAGGCGGCGCCGCCGAAATTTTGAAAATTCCCGGCAATACTTTACACTCCAAAATGAAAAAATTAGGCATCAGCAAGAGCGATTATTTTGCCTGACACCTTCTTAAAATTCCCGAATTCCTTCCCTTTATATAGTGAGAAAGATCGTAATTTCACTGAATATAGTGAAAAATACGACACCTAAGGTAATGTATATTGTTGACTATCAATAATTTTAATTATTTGGCATTGGCTTTGTCTTTTGTATAACAAATCATTAAAAAATCAACATTATGAAAATCGTAGTCATTGGAGGCACAGGCCTCATCGGAAGCAAAGTAGTTTCAAAACTTCGCCAGCAGGGGCACCAGGTTATAGCTGCCTCGCCAGACACAGGTATCAACACCATCACGGGAGCAGGGCTGGCCGAGGCCATGAACAATACCGATGTGGTTGTAGACCTGGCAAATTCTCCGTCTTTTGAAGATAAAGCTGTTCTGGAATTCTTCCAGACGGCCGGCCGCAATTTACTGGCTGCAGAAATCAATGCCGGTGTAAAACATCACGTGGCGCTTTCCATTGTTGGGGTCGACATCATGCAGAACATTGGTTACATGCGGGCCAAAAAAGCTCAGGAAGACCTTATCAAGCAATCGGGAGTGCCTTACACTATTATCCGGAGCACCCAGTTTTTAGAGTTCCTGGCAGGTATCGCCAACCAGGCTACTAATGGAAGTGAAGTACATCTTTCCGATGTTCTGTTCCAACCTATCGCTGCAGAAGATGTAGCCTCCTTTGTAGCCAAATACGCCCTGGCGGCCCCTATTAATGGCGAAACGGAAATAGCCGGTCCCGAACGCTTTGCCTTGTATGAAATAGTGGCCCGGTATCTGCAGTATACAAACGATCCACGCCAGGTGTTATCCGACGGCAAACCATCGTACTTCGGCGGAGAAATTAGCCATGCAGCATTGGTACCGGCCGGGCAGGCGGAGCTGGGAGCCATTAACTTTGAAAAATGGTGGAGCTACCAACTGCAAAAGGCCTGATGGTAGCGATCTGTCACCTGTTGAAACGAAGATGACGGGTGGCAGCTTGCCGGGGCGGTTGTAACGGGAATGCACTTTCCACCAGTTCGTGCACCAGGATATCCCTACGCCGGCGTATTATCCTTACGAAAACCGGTCAACAACACGGCAAGTCAGCAGGTAGCAGATCGAACTCTCACCGATTTTTTTGACAATAAATTGTCCAGTTGGTCCGGGTGATCGGGCCATCTGTTGCTGAAAGAAAAACAAATTATTCATTAACAATGTAAACATCATGAATCCCTTCATTTTATATCCCGCCGGTGAAAATCTGAAAGATCAATCAGATAAACACACCATCACTATTAAAGAGCCTCCGTACAGTATGAACGAAGGCGGCGAGTTTTTAGACGATGCTATCCGCATGAAAGATATGCCATTATTCTATAGCGAAAAAGGCGTTGCTGCCAGAAGCAGCTGGAACTTATTGTAACAGCCCAGGCAGATATTCAGCCCCATTATTATTATTAAAAAATTGAGCCATGCAAGTTTATAATATCGAAATCAAAAACGTGCTTCCTATATTAACAGACCTGGTCGAATCTATCAGGAACTTTAATGATTCTCAAAATATTTACCTGAGCCGTACATATGATGGCAGCACACCCGGGCCGGGAACCCTTAAAAAGGCCTTTGGAATTAAAGAGGCCAAACTGCCCGAATTTTTAACCAATTTAGGTGTCCGTAGTCTAACTTTAAGTTCTCCGTACGCTGAAGATGCACTTTCCAGGTGTGCCTTTGATGTTGGGGAGGGTGGAAACAGAAGCAACAGATGGTCTGAAATTAAAAGCGAAAAACTAATTGCTGATCTTTCTGACCTGTTTCGGGCTTGTCGCACTATCGCGTTTGACGACTGGGCAAATGTGGCAAACTCATCGGATTTATGGAACGGTTTGCTTTCGGATGTTATTCGGCCTTTACAGAAAAACGATTTAGAGTTTATTTTTTATCTTGGAGATCCTGCCAAAAGGTTATTCTTCCAGGTGGATGAGATCCTCGACATTATAAGTGAATTTTCAAAACATGGCCGGGTGACATTTTGCCTGGACGAAAGTGAGGCTGTTAAATTATGGATGGTGCTGAATGGCGAACGTCCGGACAATACATTAAACGCTTTTGCACTAAGCGATTTAAAAAGGAAATACTTTTCCATATTTAAGACGATGACGGTGGACCAGTTATTAATTTATTCTGTAAATGACGCCCTGGTATATTCCGAAGATCAGCAATTCGTATTAACGCGAAAGGTAGTAGATTATAACATTGAGATTGCCAGGGATGCAAGAGACAATTTTATTGCCGGCTTTACCATAGGTTTAATATTGCAGCTCGACATCAGGTATTGCATTGCTTTGGGATTAATTGTTTTTGGCTCACGTGGAGAAAACAATTCGAGCCCTGATAAAGATGACCTGCTTGCCTACATTGAAAAGTGGATTATCGATCTTAATAAGGAGGATGCTATAAGTCTTTATCAATAACAACCGGCAATGCATATTTATATAACAGAGGATTTATAAGCCGATTAGGGTTTGCACTATAACCGGCTTTGCGTTGGGGGGATGTAAATTTCCCGATGCCTCAAGGGTTCCGTAATATCTTCTCCATCTTCCGTCCCTTCGCCAGCTCATCTACCAACTTATCTAAGTATCTAACCTGCTGTGTCAAAGGATTCTCGATTTCCTCTACCCGATACCCACAGATTACTCCCGTAATAAGGTGTGCATTGGGATTTAGCGAAGCCACCTGAAAAAAGGTTTCAAAAGTTGCTTTTTGTTCAATCAGGTCTTTTAGTTTCTCGTCATTAAAGCCAGTTAGCCATGCGATAACCTGATGTAATTCTTCCTTTGTTCTACCTTTCTTCTCCACTTTTACCAGGTACAAAGGGTAAACCGAGGCAAAAGTCATTTTTGCAATACGCTCATTGTGTATATCGATCTTGTTCATATCTTATATAAAGCGACTGATTTTCTTTATACCAAAAATATCCACAAAAACATTCATGACCAATACCCAAACCTCAAAATTCTCACCCGAACCCCGCAACCGGCAACACGTACCCCATCAATTCACCCGATAAGTTTTCCCCGGCAAACTACGGATATAGCCCTGCATTTCCATGTTGAGCAGGTTCATGGCCAGCGAGCTCATGGGCATGTTGGCCTTTATGGTAAGTTCGTCAATAGCCAACGGGGCTTTATGTTGTTGTAAAATATCAAATATCAGGCTCTCGTCTTTGGTTAAATCCAGCGGCAGCATAAACTGTTCGGTGGGTTTCAGGTTTTCGTCTTTTTCCCAGCCAAGGCTAAAGGCCAGGTCGGCCATGCAGGTAAGCAGTGCTGCTTTATTGTTGCGGATCAGAAAGTTACACCCTTCCGAATACACATCATCCAGCCTGCCGGGGAATGCGAACACATCCCGGTTATAGGAGTTGGCAATTTCGGCGGTTATGAGTGCGCCGCCCTTAAGGCCTGCTTCTATCACAACCGTGGCATCGGCCATGCCGGCAACAATCCGGTTTCGTTGGGGGAAGTTTTCCCTGTCGGGGATAGTGCCCGATGGGTATTCGGTAAGCAAGCCACCGTTTTCCAGCATTTTTTCGGCAGTCGCACGGTTTTGGCTGGGGTACATCCTATCGAGGCCGTGGCCCAGCACCCCTACCGTTGGCACATTCAACCGCAGGCATTCTTTATGGGCAGCAACGTCAATCCCAAGGGCAAGGCCACTCGCTATTAATACATTATATTGCTGTAACTCCTCTATCAGTTGCCTGCATAATTGCTTGCCGTAATCAGTAGCGTTGCGGGTGCCAACTATACTGATCACTTTGGGCATGTTCAGTTCCATTTTACCCTTACTATATAATAGTATAGGCGAATCGCCACAATTTTTTAAACGTTTTGGATACCGGGCGTCGGTATAAAATATTAATTCGATGCCATGTTTAGCGGCAAATTCCAATTCCTTTTCGGCCAGGCGCAACGCTTCATTAAAATCCCATTGGCTTGCCCGTTTCTCGCCAATGCCGGGTATAGAAGCCATTTTTAAGGGTGATGTTTTAAAAACCTGCTCGGCGCTGCCTAAATAAGCCATCAATGATTTGGCCGCAACAGGGCCTAAGTTTTTAACAAATGATAAAGCGGTATTATAGATCATTGATGTGCAGATTTCAGATGTGCAGATTAAACGCCACTATCAGTACCACGAATATACAAATCCTAAAAATATTAGCAAATTAATTAATTTCAAATGTGCAGATTTCAGATGTGCAGATGAAAAGAGTCTGTGCCGCTACGATTTCTGCCTACACTATCCTCTAATTAGTAGCTCTACTCTTCATCTGCACATCTGAAATCTGCATATCTGCACGTCCACTCCCCCTCATCTGCACATCTGAAATTTGCACATCTGAAATCTATTTTCAAAAAACTATAAAAATAGTTTGCAAACTATAAAAATAGTTTTACCTTTATCTAACTATAAAAATAGTTTACTATGAATGTTAAAGAACTAACTAAAGCCGAGGAACAGATTATGCAGATTCTGTGGCAATTAAAGGAAGCTATTGTAAAAGATATCATTGAGCAAATGCCCGATCCTAAACCGGCCTACAATACCGTATCAACCGTGGTGCGAGTACTGGAAGGCAAAGGTTTTATCGACCATAAAGCTTATGGAAACTCGCACGTTTACTTCCCGCTTATCAGCGATGATCAGTATAAAAAGTTCACGTTTGATAAGATGATGAAAAACTATTTCAGCAATTCGTACCAAAGCCTGGTATCGTTTATTGTAGACGAAAAGAAGATCAGCGTAAAAGAACTGGACGAATTAACCTCACTGATTGATAACCTTAAAAACAAAAAACAATCATGAACTGGCTACACTACCTACTGGAAGCAAACATATACCTGGCCGTTTTTTACGCCTTTTATTGCCTGTTTTTAAATAAAGAAACACATTATACCCTTAACCGGGTGTACCTATTGCTAAGCTGTACAGTGGCATTTATTTTACCATTGGTACAGGTAAGCGCACTGAAACCCGCTGCCGAAAGTGCTCAACAAACTTATGTAACCATTGCCGCTAACAGTCACAATAACACAACACCTGCGCTGGTAAACTACCAGCCGCCGGTAAGTCAGTTTACCGTGCAGGATGCTATTTTATACTTATATATAACAGGTATGGCGGTAATGGCCTTACTACTGCTTATTAAAATTGGTAAGCTCATTAAAATGACTACCAGGGGTAACACTATACTGAATGATAAATACAAGTTAATAGGTATCGAAAGTTCAAACACTGCGTTTTCATTTTTCAATTACCTGTTTATCGGCACAAAAATAAACGGCAGCGATACCATCATCCGGCATGAGTTGGTACATATCAAACAAAAACACTCGGCAGATATTATTTTTATCGAGATCCTGAGGATCGTTAACTGGTTTAACCCCATCATCTACTTTGTACAAATAAGCCTTAAAACCGTTCACGAATATATTGCCGACGAGCAAACCGCAGTACATGAAACCGATGCCATCACCTACTCGTCGTTCCTGGTTGATAATGCTTACGGCATTGGCGGCTCATCAATCACACATTCATTTTTCAATTATAATCTACTAAAAAAGAGAATCATTATGTTAAACCAGAAACGTTCGGGGAACTTAGCCAGGCTAAAATACCTGGTGGCTGTACCTATTTGTGCCGGGATGCTTTGTGCATCAACATTGGCGTTCAGTAAAGATTACGCACTGATTGACCTTGCGCCTGTGCACCATCAACCAGCTTTACCAACCCCGGCAGATAGTATACCCAAGGTAAAATCGCAACAAAACGACACGCACCTGCAGCCTCCGCCGCCACCCATCTTCGTTAAAGATACCTACGTCGACCTTTTCAATTATCTAAATAAAACCATTACCTATCCAAAAAGCGAGTTAAAAACAAACCAGGCCGGCCTTGTAGCTCTTAGCTTTGATGTTAAAGCCCAAGGCAAAATTGCAAATATCAGCATTACCAAAAATGCAGGCACAGCATTTAATCAGGAAGTTTTGCAAGCACTAAAAACATATCCGGGTACAGTTAACGAAACTGTGGGCAGGCATAAAATGATAGTTTATTTTTGTACCGACTATTACAAATTCATAAAAACACCTGATGCCGCCGAACTAAAAGCGCCGGATTACGACTTTAGCCTGATGGTTTTCGGAGCCAGCAAATACCCCTTTATGCCGCCCTATAAGACCAATAAAAAAGCGACAAACGTGCCTGCCGCCCAGGTTGAAATTAACCACACTACCAAGCTTCCGCCGCCACCGCCACCTGCGCCGCCGGTTAGCATGCAGGCCGATACACCGATCCACGCGACAACCGATGTTTTTAACAAATATGTAGCCAGGAACGTCCGATATCCCGCTATCGACCGCGATAAGAAAATCGGCGGCAGGGTAATTGCAGCCTTTGATGTGGTTGATGGAAAAATTAACGATCCGCAAATTGTACGGGGTGTAGAACCGGTGATGGACGGGGAGCTTTTACGTGCCATTAAAGCCTATGATGGCACACTTGATTTAAAAGACGGGCATTATTCAATCCCTACGTTATTTCAGGTGGTTGATTATAAAGGCAGCAATCAGGTGGTGGTTTCCCATTTACCAGAAGCGAATACCGCTGATAAGCCTGCCAAACAATCCGCCGGCTTTTCAACTGCGGTTAGTTTAAATGAAGTTGTGATAGTTGCTTATCCTTCACAAATTAAATAAAAACCCAATGAACTGGCTGCATTATCTCCTGGAGGCAAATATATACCTGGCTGTATTTTATGCCGGCTACTGCTTGTTTTTAAATCGCGAAACGCATTATAACCTTAACCGAGTATACTTGTTGCTGAGTTGTGTGCTATCGTTTGCATTGCCCGTTATCCAAATAGGTGTGTTGAAACCAGCAGAAAACGTTCAGGAAATTACCTGGGTAAGCTCCCCTGCTGATTCGACCACCGTACCGCCAGTTGCAGCTGATTACATCACCTGGGATAATGCTTTATGGGCTGTTTATATTATTGGCATATCGGTATTAGCTTTACTACTGGTTATCAAACTGTTTAAACTGGTAAACCTAACCACGTCAGGTAAAAGGATTATTGATAATAAGTACAAGCTTATAGATATTGAAGATGCAGATACAGCCTTTTCGTTTTTTAACTACCTCTTTATAGGCACAAAAACCAGCGCCAGCGACATTATTATCCGGCATGAACTGGTACACATTCGCCAAAAGCACTCGTTTGATATTGTTTTTATCGAGGTTATTAAAATTATCAATTGGTTTAATCCCATCATTTACCTGTTGCAGATAAGCCTTAAAACCGTACATGAGTATATTGCCGATGAGCAAACCGCAGCTCATGAAGCAGATGCCCTGGCTTACTCATCGTTCCTGGTGAACAATGCTTACGGGCTCAATGGCTCGTCTATCACGCATTCATTTTTCAATTATAATTTGTTAAAAAAGAGGATCATTATGTTAAACCAACAACGTTCGGGCAATTTAGCAAGGCTAAAATACCTGGTGGCCGTACCCATATGTGCGGGGATGCTTTGCGCATCAACATTGGCGTTCAGTAAAAATTATGCATTTATTGACCTGGCGCCTAAAACAGCAAAGCCAACCCTTACAGTGCCTAAAACAGCCACAGCCGATACATCTAACCGCAAGATGAGAACAAGGTCCACTACATCAAAAGGCTATGCTTATGATGAAACCGGCTACCTTATTAACAACAAAACCGATTTCAGGGTAATTATTACCGATAAAAACGGCGATCAGAAAGAGTATTATAAAAGTAAGGCAAAACCAGCAGAGCTGGCCATGCTGAAGGAAAAATACGGTTATTCGTTTCCTAAAATGATGATCTACCCTAAACTTCCGCCACCGCCGCCCATGCCACCAGGCGCACAGCCAGATATGGACAGAATGCCGCCCCCACCACCTGCACCACCAAAACACGGGGCTAAACACCTGCGCATGCCGCCGCCGGCTGAAGGAGCAGACGTGAACAGGACGCCACCTCCTCCCCCGCCTGCGCCTCCGGTTGTGTCACGCGATATAAACAAAATGCCGCCACCACCACCAGTACCGCCAGTTGGATCAGGAGATATAAACAGAATGCCACCGCCGCCACCAGTACCTCCTGTTTATTCAAAAGATACGGTTGGAATGCCTGTAGCGCCTCAACCCGGCACACCGCCGCAAGCACCAAAACCAGCTAAAGCGTTGAAGTTGAAACCTGTATCGGCAAGCCTGAGCTCTAAAGTTACAGGGGCAAAACCTGTTAAATTGAAGTTAAAACTGATATCGGCAACCCTCTACCTGAAACCAGCTCCAGCTGTATCCCCTGCTGAGGCTACGCCGGAGGCCAATTAGCCGTCAGGCAACAAACTAATTACCCCAAAAACCAATGGGTCAAAAATTGCTGAACGGTAAAACCCGCTTCGGCATTTTTCTGTGTAAAGTATTTCTCCCCTTTTGGTAACAAATACCAACATCTTTCATTGCGGTACATGCTATATCATATGCCCGTCGCTATGCGCCGTTAGGTGCAACCCATTTGTAGCACAATAGATTCTCCATTAACCTTTGCCTCGGCAGAGGCTACCTACACGCTGAAAGGATGGCTACCTTCATATCCAGAGGTCGCACCTACGGCGCAAAATAATTTTTGCGTGCCATAGCTACAAACGGTAACTCCTACGGAGTAGCAAACCCGCTGTTCGAAGTCTCCGACTTCGAACCATTATGCCTGTTTCTCTGACTACAGGATGCCAAAACAAACAATTGACATCACAATACCATCAATACCCGCGTATTCCGGCTTTTTGCATCTGCTTAAATAATAATTAAATAAAGTATACACTTACCATTTAAACTTGTTAAATTTGATATACTACTCAGTTGATATACAGTGCCTAAAATACCGATTGGGTATATCATTTAAATTTAATCATCATGAAAAAGTTTGGAATTATTGTAGCCATTTTGGGTATTGCGCTGTTTATTACCAGCAACTTTTTTTACAAAAAAACATCAAACGCTGTTGATAGCAGCGGCAGCAAAGAAATTGTTACCGGGCCCAATGGCAGCTGGACATTTAAACTACCAGTATTTGCCGGCGGTGCGCTGTTTGTAATTGGCCTGATATTCTTCGCCGCATCGCGAACCGATAACCAACACCACGATCACTTGATTTGAGCAAAATCAAGTGAAATGCTCCACCAAGCAACCGGGAAAACATCCCGAACAAGATTACTATGCACTTTTTGGATTTTTACTTTTAACGGTAATGCCCCCGCGAGGTTAACGCAACTAAGCGGGGTAAAGCCAGTTGAAGCCTTTGGCTTCTTTTCAGCTGAAAGCTGAAACCATATTAGCCAAGGGTTAAAACCCCGCGGCAGCCAACGTAAACTGAAATTTTGAATTTTTACTTTTGAATTTTGAATTACAACTTCCCCTTCACATAAATTACCTGTTTAGTTTCAAAAAACTCTTCGGTAAAATAGTCTTTAAGGTAATATTGCTGCACTTTAAGGCCCGATTCTTTGATCTCCTGGTCAAGGTCGCCGCCTTTTAAATACAGGATGCCGTTAGGCAGTTTATTGCCCGATTGTTTTTTGAATTTGCTGCGCACCCAGGGATAAAAATCTTTTAGTTGGGTTACCGCGCGCGATACTACAAAGTCAAAATTCTCGTCAATTTCTTCGGCGCGGGCATGGGTAGCCTTCACATTGGTAAGGCCCAATGCTTTGGCAACTTCCTGCACAACTTTTATTTTTTTGCCGATGGAATCAACCAAATGGAAAGAAGTCTGGGGGAATAATATGGCCAGCGGAATACCCGGGAAACCGCCACCTGTGCCTACATCAAGTACACTTTCGCCGGGTAAAAAGGGCATTATTTTGGCAATACCCATGGAATGTAAAACATGGCGCTCATACAACAAATCAATATCCTTACGGGATATCACGTTTATCTGGCTGTTCCAGGTGTTATATAATTCGGGCAACTGCTCAACCTGGGCACGTTGCTGCGCTGTTAGTTCGGGAAAATATTTAAAAACGATATCAGATGTCATCCCTGTTAAATCGGTTGATGATGTTGCCAAGCAGGTACCTGGCCCTAAACAATTGCGCCTTTACCGTACCTAATGGCAAATCCAGCTGTTGAGCTATTTCCTCGTAGGATAGCTCATCAAAATAACGCAGGGTAATAAGGTTGCGGTAGCGCGGCGGCAGGCTTTCTATCAGCAATTTCAGCTCCTGGGTTTGCTGCTTTTTTATAGATGTTTCTTCCGGGTTTAATATGTCGGCTTTAATTTGAAGCGGCTTTTCGTCGCCATCCTCATCCGTCATCCCGTGGATAGATTGGGTGTTGAGTTTCTTTTTACGGATAAAATCAATACAATTGTTGGTGGCCACCCTAAAAAGCCAGGTACTGAAAGCATAGTCGGGCTGATATTTTTCCAGCTTTTCAAATGCTTTGGCAAAGGTCTCCACGGTAAGGTCCATGGCGTCCTCTTTATTGTTCACCATTTTAAGTACCATAAAATATATGGAATCCTTATAACGGTGCATCAGGTCGGCATACGCCTTTTGATCGCCCGTACGGGCCTTCACTACCAGGTGAAAATCATTCTTGGCGTTTTCGGTAAAATTTGCGTTTATTTCCATTGGGTGGTTTTTAAAAGTAGCCCAACTAATCCAAATCCAATTAAATACATATAATATATGATATCAAAAAACGGTAAATACCAAATCAGATCTTTGCTATCCAGCTTCCTGAACACCTTATTATAAATTAATAATTGGATAATCAGCCTAAAAAGCAACAAACCTAATGCCAACAACGGTTCGAATTTACAAACCAGGCATAGTATAAGCAGCGAATAAAACAAAAAGCCGCTAATGCCATCAAAAATAAGCATTTTACGGTGTTTGGCCTTATATAATTTACCTACCCCCGCGTGCCTTTTTTTTTGCCTGTACCACGATGCTAAAGTTGATTTTGCCGCAGTGTACATAAAGGTATCCGGGTGTACTTCAATAGCAGTATTATAAGGCGTGGCGTGCTGGTTCACAAATAAATCGTCATCGCCGGATATAACGTGCATGTGCGATGCAAAGCCTTTTGCACTAAAAAACAATGTTTTGGTATAGGCCAGGTTACGCCCAACCCCCATGTAGGCATTGCCGTTTAACGCGCTTGACAAGTAATTTGTGGCCGCCTTTACCGACTCGTACCGGGTAAACAAATTCAAAAAGCTCCTGGTTTGATAAAACGGCGAATAACCTAAAACTATTTGGGCCCCACCGCCAAAATTGGCTACCATCCGGGTTATCCAATTTGCCGATACGGGTTTACAATCAGCATCAGTAAACAACAGGTATTCGTTTTTTGACGCCTTTATGCCCAGCGTAAGTGCGAATTTTTTTCCGGTTTTAAAGCGGTCATGCTCGGTTATGGTAACCACTTTAAGGTTGGGATACCGGCGCTCCATATCCTCCAAAACCTCATCCGATCTGTCGTATGAGCAATCGTTTATCACCACAACCTCAAAATCGGGATAGTTTTGTTCCAGTATCGAGGGCAGGTTTTCCTGCAGGTTTTGCGCCTCGTTACGGGCGGCGATGATTACCGAAACAGGTATTAACACCGTTGGCAGCTCCTCACGGGGTTTGTAACCGGCAAGACTAATGTGGTTGCTTACCAGGTAGTACAGCTGAACGATAAAACAGAGCTGAAAAAGTAGAAATAGTACTATTTGTATATAAGTTTCCAATGAGCCAAAAATAATCAGGCAAAGTTGTTAAAATTACACGAATTTAAAGGGTTTAATCGGGTTAAATTTAAGGCTTAGGAGACATGGCACCAGGTAGTTTTCCACACTTTTAATATAAAAGGTATTTATGTGGATAAGTTGCTCCCCGATGCTGTCATCCAACGTATACCTTCTATTTTTGCCGGGCCCGAGCTACTTTCACAGCTAAGGTTGGATAACGAATAAACTTTTATATTTGGCTATGCCAAACTATCCCCCACCTGTTACCGGGAAATACATCGACCCTTTGGTTGATTTCGCTTTTAAAAAAATATTCGGCAGCGAACCTAACAAAGATTTGCTGACCGCCTTTTTAAATGAAGTATTCAGGGGGCGTAAGCATATTGTAGATTTAGTTTACAATAAAAACGAACACCCGGGCGATTTAAAAGACGAGGGCTCGGCCATATTCGATCTGCTTTGTACGGGAGATAACGGCGAACGTTTTATAATTGAGGTGCAACGGGCGAAACAAGGATATTTTAAAGAAAGGGCTTTATTTTATACCAGTCGCCTTATAAGCGACCAGGCGCCAAAAGGCAAACGAAACACCTGGGGTTACAACATAGCCGAGGTATATTTAATAGCTTTGTTAGAAGATTTTACGCTGGAAGATAGCCCGGCAAACAGTTACCTGCATGATATTTGCCTGTGCAACAGGGATACCGGTGAAATTTTTTACGATAAACTGGGTTATACGTATATAGAATTGAGTAAATTTGTGAAAGAGGAGACCGAACTGGAAACCGATTTGGATAGATGGCTTTATGTTTTAAAGCACCTTAGCCAAATGGATAAGATTCCCGTTTATCTTCGGAAACCCATATTTGAGAAATTGTTCAGTATTGCAGAATATACAAACCTGACAAAGGAGGAAAAAACGATGTACGATAGCAGCTTAAAATATAAATGGGATAATAAGAATGTAGTTGATTATGCCCGGCAGGAAGGCATGGAAAAAGGTATTGAAAAAGGCGAGTATAAAAAAGCTTTGGACATTGCTCGTGAAATGAAAAAAGATGGCTTGCCACTTGTTCAAATCTCAAAGTTTACTAAACTCTCTGTTGAGGAAATAGAAAAACTTTAGTCAAACACAGAATATCTCTTTTTAAATTATAAAACAGGCAGAGTTTTCTTTTCAACATCCCCAATTTGAGGTTTTCTTTCTGAAGAAATATTCCAGAAAAGATATCTTCAATAGCGTCTGTTAATGCATCTTTTGTTGAAAAAGCCAAGGGTAGATTTAAATTAATAACCTCCGCCTCAATATTCATAACTGCCCTCATTTGGCTCTGTAACCCATAACTCTTTTTCGGACTTAACCTGCCCTATCTATATTTTTTTCAGGAAAGGCTTAACCTGCCATACAACGCCGAGGAACAATTACCTATGCCAACAAAGCTATTAGTTCCATTTGCAAAGGTTACACCTAACATCCTATAAAATAAACAGCTTCCGTAAATCACATACAAAAAACGGGGTCCTCAACTATCTTAATAAATCACCCCAAAAAAGAGACTATTTCCATGTTAGCGAGATGGCGCCGCTGCTATCCTTTTTTTAGCACCCTTAAATATTCAGAAATTCCACCTGGTTGTATCGGTTTTTACAGCTAAAAAGCCCCTCAAATAAAAGCTGTTTTGTCCCTGCCCTCCTTTTATCAAATAACTGACCTTGCATTATCAAATAAATCGCAATACCGGGGTTATAAACAAATAATTCAAAAGGCCCGGGCATTGCCTGGTACGTTGAGTTTTGTTTTTTAAGCAACCGGTGTCAGTCGACGTTTTGCTTCAACACAAATTAATATAATCTATAAACCCAATTTAACTTTCAATTTTATGTCAAACCCAACAATCGATCTTAGTCCGCGCGACCTGGCTAAAGGCACCACCTTCGTGCTATCTACCAATGAGTGGTTATCAATACAGGTATTTGTTACCGGTGCCATGTTATTACCAACTACCACTGCGCTTCTGCAAAAAACACTGCCTGCAGTACCATCCGGAGGCATTGAACAATTTGAGCCCCTGGTGAAGGGTTACAAAAACCTATATGACATTTGCGACACTTTTGATACTGTTACCAAACCCGACAGCGTAAAGTGCGCTTCAAACCTCATCGCTTACAATGTTAAAGTGCCGATATTTTACCGGGCTATTTTAGCATTGCTGTTAAAAATCGAGGCCGACCCAACTGATACCGTATCAATCAATCAGCTTAAACAAACGCTACAGGTAATGATCAATGAAGCCCAGGCTTTTTCAACCCATGCTACCAATGTTGCAGCGGCCATGCAAAAATTTTCTTTAGATACATCAGTTAACGAAGCGGCAATTGGCACATTGTTTAAAACTTATAGCGACAAGATATCAGGAACAAGTGGAACTATTAAAACAATGCAAACCCAACTGGCCCAGGATAAGGCTGACCTTGCCGACGCGGAAGACGAATATAAGCACGATATTATTGTAGCTGCCACATCGGCAAGCTACGCCTGGATTTGGCCGTGTGGATCTATTGCCGCAGGGATTGTGGCCGGAATTTATGGCGACAAGGCAACCAAGGCAAAAGCAAGAATAGACGCACTTGGCGACCTGGTGAACAGCCTTGAGGCTAAAATTGCCGCCGACGCCACGCTTGTGCTCGATTTAACCCGCATTAACAACGATATCACCGGCATCACTAAAAAAATAGATGACGCCTTGCCGGCCATTCAGAAAATACAAGGCATGTGGAACGCGCTGAAGGATGACCTTTCCAGCCTACTGGCCACTATTAATGGCGAAATTAAAGATATGCCATCATTTATTGCGGGGCTTGGTATCGAGGCGGCTATAGTATTGTGGCAGCAAGTAGCCGACGAGGCTAATGCTTACCGCATTAACGCTTATATTACTATAGTACCCAACCCTACAGTGGCTTTTTATGCTGCCGATAATCTTGAAAGGTTGCTGACCCGGAAAAACAGGGTGAGCATACACCAGAAAGAAAGTGCGTTAGCATAAAAACAAAATGTGATATAAACACAAGCCGGGCAAAAAAACCGGCTTGTAAACTTAACCTACACTTTTTAATTCCCTTAAAATGGCAATTTCAGTACATGACAAAAAAGACTGGGCCGATTATTATAAAAACGCCCAGCTATCAAAAGATAAAATACCATGCACAACCGCTACAATCCCCTTTAACGGCCAGCTTATTTTTCGCGACCTGTTTGTGGATATGGACGAAGTATTGGCAAGCGCCGATAAAAACAAATCGGTTATTGTATATATCATAGCAGATATTGTAAAGATGCCGGCTGCCAATATCCAGCTTTTTAACCGCGGGATATTTATCATCAGCCGCAGGCTGGTTTGCAATTCATCGGTGGTTAACATCGATTTTAGCTCAATCAATGCTGCAACTTTTATGCTGTTTGCCACAGAAATTAGCGGCAAACTTAAAATAAACACTTTAGGCCCGCATTCCGATGAAAATAAAAATTTTTCCATCGCCGATTTTCCAGGCTTAGGTATTCATGTTAAACACGCTAATTACAAAACTCAACTGGTTGACTTGTATTCAAAAGACCTTAAACTCATTACAGATAACCCCGTACATCCCCTGCCTGGCATAGAGTTGCAGCTCACACTTTCCTCTCTTTACCAGTTTAGTACACGCCTTATAGATGCCGAACCAGGCGCAGCAAGGGCTATACTTAGCTGGGTTAAGGCCGCTTCTCAAAATAACGTTGTCCTCGCCGATCTTTATTACCAAAGCTCGGCCTTGTTGGGCGAACTTACGCTTGAAGCAAGTAACTTAAATTTTATACCGCAACTTAGCCCTGCCATTTACGAAACACTTGCCACTGCCTATCTGGCATCTGTTGGCAATTATGAAACTCAATACAACCTGGTAACCCAGGACGCGGTAAGTAAAGCCGATCAGATTAGGGCCGGAAACCAAATGCTTACTTATTTTAATAATACCGCTGCATTTACCGATAGTTTAATAAAACAAGCTGTATCTAACCTCGATGCTGCAAAAAATGCATACGAACAGGCACAAGCCAACATGACATCGGCAAATATAGCCAGTATGCGGGCTGCCGCCGACTTTAAGGCAGGCGTAGCGATATGGGAGCGCGACCAAACCTTAAAAGCTGCTTTTCAGATATGCATGGCTTTGGGCACTTTTGCAGCATCCATAGGGGCAATGTGTGTTGGCGATGTAGCCGCTGCAGGCGCTACCGCCGGTGCGGTGGCCAAAGCAGGAGAAGCCGCCGCTGCGGCAGCAGATTCGGCAAAAACAGTATCAAAATTTGCCACGGCTATCGGCAACTTATCCAAGGCTATGTCAAAGCTCGAAAACATAGCAAAAATGCTGCAGAACACTTTTAAATTCATGAATGATTTAAGAGAGGTTGCCAAAAGCATGGATTATACTAAAGCTGTTACCGACTTTGAGATACCTGATGCCGGTGACATTTCCAGCCAGGCCGAGTGGGACATTTTTCGGTTACAGGTAGATGATATGATGAGGGGTGCAGAAGGTGAAAGCATTGCCGGCGCTACAGAATACCGGCAGCAACTGGATATCCTTTCGATATACGGAAAGGCGCAATCAGCCGCGCAGGCAGCCATGGTACAGGTTACCCAGGAATTGGCCAGGCTATATATGCAAAAAAAGGTAAGCGCAAACATGATTGAATCTTATAAAGACTATCTTAAAGCGCTGGAAGGAGATATCGCGACAGATAAAAACACCCTGCATAACGTTTATGTATTGCAGATGAACATGAAAACTTATATGTACCTGGCTATCAGAAATTATACCCGGGCATATAAATACTGGGCCTTGCAGGAATCCACGGTCGCTCCTTCTATTTTAAAAACAGCCGCGCAACTTACCAATGATCTGGCCTCGATGAAAACGGATTATGCGGAGGCACTGGGGAAATTTGAACCGAAGCCGCAGGATTTTAAAATATCCGAAGAGGGCTATAGTATCCATATTACTGATGCGGACGCAATTGCGGCATTTATCAAAGATGGGCAAATTACCATTGCTGTTGGAACGGATTCTGAACTGTTCCAGGATATGGACCGGGCCAGGGTAACCAGCGTACAGGCGTTAGTACATGGCATCGACGTTGCTAAAATGCTTAAGGTAAGCATTCGCACTTCTGGTGTATATGCCGACCAGTACAAAAAACAAAAATTTAGTTTTAGCAGCAAGCCCGAAAAACTCACATTCGGATATCATGAAGAGAATGGTAAAATTATCACCGACATTCCGGGCGAGATTAGTAAAGAACTACAGGCCGCTTACTTTCAACCCTCCCTTTTTACAGAATGGACTATCTCGGTAGATAAAAAGGTGCCCCGTAACCAGGTAAACAAAATAACACTATCATTTGCAGGCTCTGCAATACAAACAAAGTCGCTGAAAAAAAACAGTATAAAGACATGGGAATTACAGGCAGATCACTGATAACTTTTGATATGGGGGCGCTATTTACCATACCCAAAACGGATATGGATGCCATTAAAGCCCGTGTAAAAACCTGCAAACAGGGAGAGGCTATTGAGGACGTGATTAAGCAGCACCTTCCTCATTTTCCTGATGCACTTGCTGCAGCCTACCTGTGGGACACCGATATTGCCCCGCAAATGAAAGCTCAATGTAACCTGTTGATGGGATACGCCTCAAAAGCCAGGGCTGATTTTTCGGAACTGGATAATACGGTGCAGCAATTGATTAAAGATAAGCAGGATATGACACCCGCAGTGCAGCAACAGGCAACGGTAGCGATAGCGGCTTTATATGGCTCAACCCAGGCTTTATCTGCTTCTTTCATCAATATTGTAAATCAGATAGTAGCCTTCAATAAAGCCAACCAAAGCCTCGATATTGATATTGCCGGTACAGAATTTGGTTTTATGAAAGAAATAACCGCAAGCTTAGCGGTGCTTGACCATGCCACCGGAAGCATCCGGGGGGCATGGTCGGCACTTGCCGATGACCTGGAAGCCCTTGCAACAACAAGCCCGGTTGATTTTACAATCCCCCTCATCGCCGGGCTGAACATTTCTGTAGCCATTGCAGCATGGGATCAGCTTCAAACTGAGTGCGATGCATTTTTGAGGTCGCAATAAACGGTTATCGCATTGGGGAAATCGCGGTTACAGGTTTTTCGCGCAGAGTTGCAAAGATCGCTAAGAAACTCCTAAAAATAAAAAAACAGACCGTCGTCGCGAGGTACGAAGCAATCCCAAACTATGTGGGACTTTGCATGTCGGGGATTGCTTCGTACCTCGCAATGACGGATAGTTTACTATTGATTAGCGTCTTTGCGCGAAATAAAACTTAACATTTTTAAAGCCTTTACAAGCACATTTTACTTCCATAAACCAATTTAATCTACAAAATTATGCCTCCAATTAACTACGCCAGTCCCATGCAGGGGAAATTATTTTCACTGGCACAAGGCAAAGGCAGTATAAGTGGTCTTTTTCAGGACGAAGTTATCATTTGGGTGCCCAGGCCCGGTTACATGCCCATCCCGCCGGCAGAACGTGTAGATCTGGGGATAGACAGGATTACAGATATTATGAGTAATAATATAATTGATAGCTGTATCCAATGGTCATTCATTAGCCTGACTGGTAATAAATTTATACTCACCTGCCGTAGCCCGCGGACAGGCAAAACTCACGTAATGACTTGCAGCGAGTACCCCAATATTTGCCAAACGGTTAAAGTAAATCATTTTGATCTTCCTGTTAATACAGAAAATGTAGACCGGGCCAATCAGTTCACATTGACCTATGTAGAACAAAGTCCCTGTTTTTTTTATTTAAAAAATGCCGATAACTTATACCTGGCCACAACAACAGAATCTGTACAGATATTGGGGCTAAACATTGGGATATTAACCTTTTTTACCGAAGATCAAAAAAACAACCCGGCTATCAACGCCAATTGCGTTTGGTTTATCGATACCATCGTTGACAGGATTCGCCAGGTGGCCGGTGATATCGTTTTTATCGACGATCAGGATATTAAACGGCCTGTATCGTTTGCCGATATCTCTGAAAAAGTGAACAAAACTATTGACATGGCTTACCTTAACACCCTGATGGGAAGATGAGTTAACCCCAAATTAGCCAGCATTGTAAATCTTATTCTATAATCAATTAATCTACTATATCATGCCCCCAATTAACTATGCTAACCCAATGCAGGGTAAACTATTTTCACTTGCACACGGCAAAGGCAGCTTAAGCGGTATTTTTCTGGATGTTGTTTTTATTTTGAATCCCAGGAACGTTTACGTACCCTTAGATAGCGGGATAGACAGGAGTACACATATTGTTAGTAATAATAGTATAATTGATGAATTTATACGATGGTCATTTATCAGCCTAAGCGATAACAAATATATGCTAACCTGCCGTAGCCCACGAACAAGCAAAATCCATGTAATGACTTGTAGTGAATATCCTAATTTTTACAAAACTGTTAAAGCCAATACTTTTGATCTTCCTGTTAACATCGAGGATGTAAACAGCGCAAACCAATTTACCTTGACCTTTGTAGAGCAAAGTCCCTGCTTTTTTTATTTAAAAAATGCCAACAACTTATACCTGGCAACCACCACAGAAACTGTGCAGGTATTCGGGCGGACGATAGGGTTATTAACCTTTTTTTCTGAAGAACAAAAAAACGACCCTGCCATCAACGCCAATTGTATTTGGTTCATCGACACCCTTGTTGACAAGATCCACCAGGAGGCTGATCATACCTTTTTTATTGACGATCAGGATGTAAAAAGGCCTGTATCGTTTGCCGATATCTCTGAAAAAGTGAACAAAACTATTAATATAGCTTACCTTAATGAGTTAATGGGAAGATGAGTTGACATAAAGGTGCGGGCCTCCTTCCCCAATAGCATTAAGTTAAAAACTCCCGATGATTAAGCCCACCTTAATTCTTTCTGCCGCTTAGCAGAAAGAATTAAAAAAAGTGTAGTTAAAGTCTCTCCAACCAGGGGAGATTTAGAGGGGGCTGGTAGTTTTTTTTTGCTAATTTTACCCCCTCGAAATGAAATTTAAATTAGCAGCACAAGATCCTCTATCAAAGGCCCGTGCCGGTGAAATCACCACCGATCATGGCACTATTGAAACCCCCATATTTATGCCCGTTGGCACGGCCGGCACCGTTAAAGCGGTGCATCAGCGCGAGCTTAAAACGGATATTGAAGCACAAATTATTTTAGGAAACACCTATCATTTATACTTGCGCCCCGGCCTTAATACGCTGGAAAGCGCCGGCGGCCTGCATAAATTTAATGGCTGGGATGGCCCTATTTTAACCGATAGCGGCGGTTACCAGGTGTATTCGCTTACCGAAGTACGTAAGATAAAGGAGGAAGGCGTAACCTTCCGTTCGCATATTGATGGGTCAAAACACCTGTTTACACCCGAGAATGTGATGGATATTCAGCGTGTTATTGGCGCCGATATCATCATGGCTTTTGACGAGTGTACCCCCTACCCCTGCGAGTATGGTTATGCGCGCCGGTCGATAGAAATGACGCATCGCTGGCTTAAACGCTGCTGCGACAGGTTTGATAGCACCGAGCCAAAATACGGCTATAGCCAAACACTTTTCCCCATTGTACAGGGCTCGGTTTATAAAGATTTAAGGGTAAAATCGGCCGAAGTTATTGCTTCATTTGAGCGCGAAGGGAATGCCATAGGTGGCCTTTCGGTAGGCGAACCAGCCGAAGAAATGTACGCCATGACCGAAATTGTATGCAATATTTTGCCCGAACACAAGCCTCGTTACCTGATGGGCGTAGGCACCCCCATCAATTTGTTGGAAAATATTGCCCTGGGAATTGATATGTTTGATTGCGTTATGCCTACCCGCAATGCCCGTAACGGCATGCTTTTTACCAAAAACGGCATTATTAATATCAAGAATGAGAAGTGGAAAAACGACTTTAGCGCGATAGAAGACGACAGCGATTTATTTGCAGATAAGGAATACAGCAAGGCTTATTTACGACATTTGATCCACTCGGGCGAGATGCTTGGGGCGCAAATTGCCACCCTGCACAACCTCCACTTTTATCTGTGGCTGGTAAAAGAAGCGCGTAAAAAGATCATCAGCGGCGAGTTTTATGCCTGGAAAAACATGATGGTGGGCCGTTTAGGGCAGCGATTATAATTGCAGGACGATCAAATAATGCGCCATAAAAAGCGTTGCTTACATAATATAAACCATGGCTTTAAAAAACATTTAATCTGCCGATGAGGACTTTTATACACCGGTACCTGATGGTTATCGACAGGTTTATTATTAAAAAATACCTGGGCACATTTGTGTTTACGATGGCCATTTTCGCAGCTATTTCGGTGGTGTTTGACATCTCCGAGAAGCTGGATAACTTCACCAGCAGGCACGCCACGCTGCACGATATTGTATTTAAATACTACGCCGGTTTTGTGCCTTTTTACCTCAATTTGCTATCGCCGCTGATTAACTTTTTGGCGGTGATCTTCTTTACGGCCAAGATGGCAAACCAAACAGAAATCGTTCCCATCCTGAGTGGCAAGGCCAGTTTTAACCGCTTTTTAAGGCCCTATTTTATTGCTGCATCGCTCATATTTGTGGTATCTTTTTTTGCCAATGTGTACCTTATCCCGTATACAAACCACCTTAAAAACGATTTTGAAAACGCCAACGGAATCACCGATAACGACCCTACCAAGAGCGAGGTGCACATGCAAATTGATAAACATACCTTTGTTTACCTGGCCAATTACGACCCAACAGTGCACACCGGCTACACCTTTATTATGGAGAAATTTAACGGCGATACCCTGCGCGAAAAGCTCATTGCCCAGCAGGTAACCTACGATTCTGTAAAAAGGATCTGGGCTTTAAAGAACTACGATGTTAGATATATTAAGGGATTAAAGGAACAATTTATTCATAATCCCGGCCAAAAAGATACAGTACTGGACATGCACCCAACCGACTTTATTGTGTACGATAACGTATACGCGGCGATGTCATTAAGCGAGCTGAACAAGAATATCGATAAGGAAAAGCTACGCCGGCCGGAGGTTTTAAACAACCTTTATTACGAAAAATATCACCGCTTTGTGTACCCTTTATCGGCATATGTTTTAACAATTTTGGGGGTCGCCCTATCGTCCCGCAAGGTGCGTGGTGGGGTCGGATTGCCCTTGGGGATTGGGATTTTGTTGTGTTTTACCTACATCATTATCGAGAAATTCTCGATCGTATTTTCGATAAAAGGTGGTGTCCCGCCAATTTTTACGGTGCTAATTCCTAATACATTATTTGGTATTTTAGGCTATTATGTATTGTTAAAGGCACCTAAATAGTTTTAAAAAACATCGCATAAAACTTGTTCTGAACTGAGTAAAACTTGGTAAAAGCTGTAAAAACTTGAAATAAATTGCAATAAAATTGGATAAAAATACCCCAAAAGCACTCAATAAGAACCTGATTATACTCCATTTCACAGTTTTTATCTGGGGTTTTACCGGTATTTTAGGTCAATTAATCACCATTTCGGCAGTACAATTGGTGTGGTACCGGGTGCTAATTGCCTTTGTTTCGTTGTTTTTATATTTTAAATTCAGCAAAACCGACTTTAAAGTTGAGCGAAAAACCATGCTAAAAATGGTTTTTACGGGCGCTTTGGTGGGCGGCCATTGGATACTTTTCTTCGCTTCCATCAAGCTTTCTACGGTGCCGGTAACACTGGTTTGCCTCTCCAGCATCACTTTGTTTACTGCCATTTTTGAACCCCTGATTAACAAAAGCAGGATCTCTAAACTGGAAATCATGGCGGGTTTATTAATCATTACCGGCATCATTTTAATTTTCAAATTCGAAACTCAATACACTAAGGGAATCATAGCCGGGCTGGCAAGCGCAGTTTGCGCGGCGCTTTTTGCCATTATCAACTCGCGTTTTGTTAAAAAAAGTGAGGCTCCTATCATTGCCTTTTATGAGCTCACAGGAGCATTTTTTTGGATCTCAATGTACCTTTTTGCAACCAACGGATATAACCAAAAACTACTTTTAAAACCGGCAGATATTGGCTACCTGGTACTGCTTGGCACGGTGTGCACCTCGCTTGCTTATGTTGCCGGGGTATCCGTCATGCGCGAACTTTCGGCCTTCCGGGTAGCGCTCATCACCAACCTGGAGCCGGTATATGGCATCATCATGGCTTTTATTTTCTTCGGCGATATGAATAAAATGTCCATCGGTTTTTGGGCGGGTTCGGTACTTATCCTGTCCACCATCTTCTTGTACCCGGTTGCACAGTCGCAAATTGCAAGGCGCAAAAATCGCGGCTAATCTTTCCATTATCTTTAGCGTTACGCTGTTCTTTTGAATCAGTTCTCCCTGTTATTTTTATTGGCTGCCGGTAGTCCCTTTGCCAAAAAAAGTTGTTGTTCATCCAGGTATTCTTTGCGCCAACAGTGCCTGAGTAGGGGATAAATTCATGTGCCATAAAATGCCATTTTTAAGCCCTGTGAGCGATTGTAATTTTTCGGCACATTCCAGCCTGTTTAAATCAACGTGCGTCGATTAGCGCCAAAATTCAATTTTCAGTTAGTGTATTAAAATTCAAAAATGGAAAACTATTGGAGAAATACCAAAAGGAGATTTATATCTGATAATTTCTTTGATAAAAATTAAAAATTGTGTTTTTAAAAAAATTTTATTTAATTAAAAATCAGAAATTTATATAATTTATCAGAAGTAAAAATTAAACAAAAGAAAGCTAAGTTAAACCGTAAAAAACTAAAAAAATTAGCAAGTAAAAAAAATGTCAATTAATATGCATATATAAATCATTAAATGAGATACTTAAAGCATGTTATTTAATCAAAAAATACAGATTCAGAATTAATACATAGCAATACATCAAAGTGTACCGAATGACAAAATGAGGATTCTAATTAAATGAAGGCAGGTATCGGTTTTGTATACAGGACCGAAAAATGAGCAGCAAAAATTTACTTCTCATCAGCGAATACAGCGCGTGAATCTGGCTTTTAAAAACGCCGAAATATTAAAGTTAAAATCGTACACCGCCATAAAAAACGCCAACAAAAATTGTCCAGCAATGACGACTGCCCGGCCACTTCCCCACCAATAAAATTCACAGATGAAATCAGTCCGATTTTTTTCGCGACGGAATTTCGCTTCAAATTCCTGAGGTGAAAAAATACATGTACAGACAGAAAAATCAGATCGGGAATAATCACAAATTTGGAACATCAAACTACCGGCCGTCCCACAGTCTCAAATCTCACATCTAATATCTCAAATCTCTCTCCTATCTAAAACGCCCTTTTATTTCAACATTAAAAACTGCATCTTGTATTAACTGTTAACTTTAGCAAATCAAAACATCATGAGCATAAAAACCATCACCATAGTTATCATCACTATTTTGCTTACGGCCGCGCTTGCCCAAAATACCGACAATGTAACTTTCGCATTTTTGTTCATGAGTTTCAGGGTATCCAAACTGGCCATCATGATCACCATGACCCTTGTAGGTTTTGTCCTGGGCTTTATGGTTGGCCGCCCCAAAAAAGCAAAATATGATATTGAAGGTTACCACGACAACATCCACCAAAAAGAAGATAAAAATACACTAAGTGACGAAGACAGGGACTACATTAACTAACACTATGAAAAACAAAATCGGATTTATCGGCCTTGGCAACATGGGCATCCACATGGCCAAAAACCTTATCGAGGCAGGCTACCATCTGCAAGTCCATAACCGCACCCTCAGCAAAGCCGACGAGCTTGACCAGGCCGGCATCACCAAATGCCAAACACCTGCCGAGGCGGCCGCCGGTGTACCTATCGTGATCACCATGTTATCGGAAGATGAGGTGCTGCGAGAATCGGTTACAGGGCCCGACGGAATTTTAAAAACGCTACAGCCAAATGCTGTGCACATATCCATGAGCACCATCTCGCCCGAAACGGCCGTTGAGCTGGCCAAAGCCCATGAGCAGGCGGGCAGCCATTACCTGGCTTCACCAGTGTTCGGAAGGCCCGAGGCGGCAGCGGCAAAAAAGCTTTTCATTTGCGTTTCCGGGCCGCAGCAGGTAAAAGATATTGCCAAACCAGTACTCGATTGCCTGGGCCAGGCCATACACGATTTTGGCGAAGAAGCTGGCGGCGCCAACGTGGTGAAGATTGCCGGCAACTTCATGATCATGGCATCAATGGAGATGATGGCCGAAGCTTACACTCTTGCCGAGAAGAATGGCCTTGACCGTACGCAGGTGGCTAACTTTTTTGGCTCAACGCTCTTCAACGCCCCCATTTACCAAAACTACGGCAGGCTGATTGCAAACAAGCAATATGAACCCGTAGGATTCAAAGCCAAATTAGGCTATAAAGACGCCCGCCTTGCCTTTAAACTGTCGCAGGCGAGCTACACACCCATGCCACTTGTAAACGCCGTGCACAGCCGCTTATTAAGCGCCGTGGCAAAAGGACTTGGCGACAGGGACTGGGTAGAAGGTTTTGGCCGCGGTGTAAGCGAAGATGCAGGACTTTAGGATTTCGGAATTGGGATTTTCGATTTCGGATTTAGTTTGATTACAAATTTGAAATGAGATTTTTTGATTCAGGGTGTAGGAAATTTCCGTCTTGATTCTTGACTCTTGATTCTTAACTCTAAGAAAATCTCAATAAAATCCTAATTTCGCCGTTGTTGAACTAATTAAAAAAAACATCCACTATTTTATGATAAAGAAAACATTTGTATGGATGGCAGTTTGCGCATTGGGCGCAACCATGTCATGCCAGGGAAAACCAACCGACAAGTCGGCCAGTGCATCTGCCACAAGCCCTACGCCTGCTTCGGCCGCCTCTGTAGATAACAAAGCTGTGATGGCCCGTAAACAGGTGCCCATCGTTTGCTACCACCAGATACGCGATTGGAAGCCTACTGATTCCAAAGGAGCCAAAGATTACATTGTTCAGGTTGCCGCATTTAAAGAGCATATAAAAATGCTGGCCGATAGTGGCTACCATACCATCCTGCCCGATCAGTTGTACGCCTACCTTACCACCGGCGCGGCGTTGCCCAAAAAACCAATCATGCTTACTTTTGACGATACCGATCTTGACCAGTTTACCATTGCCAACCCTACGCTTAAAAAGTACGGTTTTAAGGCAGTTTATTTTGTGATGACAGTATCGTTAGGCCGCCCGCATTATATGACCGCAGACATGGTTAAAAAGCTATCAGACGAGGGCAACGTAATTGCCAGCCATACCTGGGATCATCACCGGGTAGATAAGTACTCGCATAACTCTGAAATTAAGATCAAAGGCAAAAACGGAAAAATAACCACGAAGCCAGTTGACGACTGGGTTACCCAGATTGACAAGCCTACCAAAAAACTGGAAGAAATTACCGGTAAAAAAATAGAATATTTTGCCTACCCATTTGGTGTATGGAAAAAACCGGTATTGCCGGAAATTCAAAAGAAAGGTTTTAAAATAGCCTTCCAGCTTGCCGATAAACGCGACCCTGATTATCCGCTGATGACCGTACGCCGTATTTTAGATAGCGGCTACTGGACAACTAAAACTTTCAGCAATAGCGTAAGGAATAGTTTCTAAGCCCCCTAACCCCCTGAAGGGGGAATGTAAAACGGCCTTTCTTTTTTGAAGAGGGGCCGTTTTTTGTGATCATCGCCACTTCAATGCAATTGGTTATTTCGTTAATAAGATAAAGCATTGAAAGCCATTTTACAATTTGCCATTGCGAGTACATATCAGGATGATCCTGAAAAAACAGGGATTACATGTTGGCTTTAGAGCCTCGCAACAACCATGTCATTGCGAGCGTAGCGCGGCAATCGCGAACTCTGCAAGTCCACCCTGTATAGTTCGCGATTGCTTCGTTCCTCGCAATGACATAGATTGCGTTAAAAACAACATTGATAATCAGTTATTTATAATCATGTCAATATAAAGAACGAAGCAATGACATCAATGTATAAAGTTATTAGTCCTACTTTTTCCCAGCCAAATACTTATCTAAAAACGCGAGGGTTTTGTTGGCTGTTGTTATCTGGTCTTCTTTTTTGGTAAAGCCATGGCCTTCGTTGGGATAGGTGATGTATTCCACCGGTACACCGTTCTTTTTAACCCCATCCACAATTTCCTTACTTTCAATGGGCAGCACCCGCACATCATTCATGCCCTGGAAAACAATTAGCGGCTTGTTGATGGTTTGGTAATGGAACAAAGGCGAAATCTTTTTCAGGTGTACACTATCAGCCGTGTAGGGATCGCCCAATTCCTCGTAAAGGGCTTTACGCTGGGCCTCCCAGTACGGAGGGATACTTTTGAGTGTCCGCATCCAGTTGGCCACGCCAAAGAGGTCTACACCCACTTTAAATTCGTTAGGGTGAAAGGCAAGGGCACCCAGCACCATGCAGCCGCCGTAACTACCACCCAGTATGCCTATTTTGGCGGTATCGATGTAGGCTTGTTGCTGCAACCATTTTTTACCCCAGATGCAGTCCTTTAAATCGCCGTTGCTGTGGTCTTTGTTATCCAGCTTGTAAAAAGTTTTACCATAACCGCTGCTGCCCCGGTTATTAACCGCCAACACCGCGTAGCCATGGTTTACCAAAAACTGTATTTGATTACTAAAGCTGGTTGTGGTTTGGCCGCCCGGCCCTCCGTGTATCCAAAGTATAGCCGGCACCGGTTTATCTTTGCCGGCATTTTTGGGTTTGTAATAAATCGCCGGAATTTCCAACCCGTCAAAAGATTTAAAATGGACAACTTCTGCACTTACCAAATCATCACTGCTTACCGCCGGGTTTAGTGTGCGGGTTATCGGTTTTAATTCCTTCCTATCAAAATTGTAAACGTACAGGTTATTCGGGCTTGTGCTGCTACCTACCGTAAGCATTATGTTTTTCTCGCTTGGCGAAAACACTGCCGACTTAGCCTCGCCATCTTTAATTTCCGGAAAATCCATTTGTTTACCGGTACTATTATCAAACAGCAAAACCTTGGTTTTACCATCGGCATTTACATACACGGTGTAATATTTTTCCAGGTCGCTTAGCTCCATGCCAACAACATCCCAGTTGGTGCTGTAAACTTTGGCGGTTGCCCCGGTTACCAGGTTATATTTTACCAAATAACTAAATTCGCTTCCGTCGTTGGTAATGTAGTACAGGCTCGAATCGCCTTTGGTAAAAGCCGCCGGGTACCAGGTTGCGTCTTTATCGTTGCTTAGCTTTTTGGTGGCTTTTGTCGTTCTGTCATAAAGGTACAACTCATTTTTATCAGTCGTGATAGATTTGGTTAATGTGATGTACCGTTCGGATTTTGAAACAGGGCCGGGCGAATAGCCGTCGTTGTTTTGATATAACAACTCATCTTTCCAGTTTTTCGCATCAAGTTTATAAACGTCAAAAAACTTAGGGTCGCGCTTGTTACTTACAACGTAAAGGTACTTTTTATCGGTACTCCAGCCGTTTGTACTATTGGTAGTGTTTGCCCAAGGTGTAAGATCCTTCACCGGCGAGCCATCTGCTTTTTGCAGGTAAATGTGACTATTTTCGTTACCACCCTGGTCGGCGCTGTATAAAAAATCGTTGGTGCCCGGCACGTAGCCTATAGAAAAATAGGAATCTTTAGTTGAATGGGTGAGCTGTTTTGATGAGGTATCGGCCAAATTAATGGCGTAGATGTTAAATATCCCCGTGCTGTTGTCCTCTATCAGCACTTTGGTTTCATCGGCATTAAAGCCCGCCCCTGCTATTGATTTATTGTTATACAACTGCTCAATGGTGTATGATTTTACATCGGCAGGCTTGTTTGTGCTTTTGCAAGCGCTGAACATTACAGCCACGGCCAGTAAGGATAGGTATTTCATTTTTAGGTTTAATTTTCAGCAAGTTACAGCAAATATCCTATAAAAAGCAAACGTGTTAAACCTATTTTAAATGAGACTCGACAACTTAAGCCGACAATCGTTTAAATAAATATTTAGTAAAAAAATTAACTAAACAGTGTAGTTTTTACCAATTAACAAATCGCTCAATTCAGTCTCAAAATAATCTGTAATTACATAAACCTCCTCCGTTCCGTCGAAAAGCAGGTATGCGCGAAAATCCAGATCATAAATCGATTTCACTGGGTAATTAATCGCCTTTACCCTTGCTCTATTTGTTTTCATCGTGATACTTTGCGAGGGCTTGTCAACAAAAAACAAGATTTGGTAAGGTGAGGTAATTATTTCGATCACATCTGTTGATACCTCAATTGCTACCGCCGTTTTGACTACAGTTTTTCCGGGTGAACTGATTTGAGCATACTGAATGCCGCCAATTATTAACACGCCAAGTGTCATAGTAACAATAAACACAGCATCAATTGTTCTACCTCCTTCAATATATAGCTTGATGGCAAGATACCCAAGCACCAATATCATAATAAAAATATTTCTGATGCGCATTTTAATGTCACGACTAATACAATTGCGTATGGTATCGGAACTAAAACTTCCTAATTTTTCGTTAAGCATTTAAATAACATTACGTAAAGATACTTGTAACTACCAACGTATTCAAAAATGTCTTAATGAAAAGATTTCAGGTCTCGCAAAGCCATTTTATATCTCTTGGAAGAGATATAAATAATTTACGCAACATGCTTTGGTTTCTACCAATAACATCATGGGCGTTGCCTGCGGCCGCGCTTTACGCTTATACTGCACAGGCATTAAGCGCGGGGCAGGTATTCGCTGCAATCGCTAACGTGAATTGTCTGAACCAGAATTTCCAGAATTAAAGAATTAACTGAATAAAAAAAACAGTTATGCCGCACACATGCATAACTATAGGGCACAAAAAAAGCCCGCTATTCACATAACGGGCTTCCAAATATTTTACGATCAATAAACTTAGTGAGCGTGATGACCATCCGGACCATGCGCGTGGCCGTGCGATAATTCTTCTGGCGTAGCCGGGCGTACGTTCAGGATGCTGCCTTTAAAGTGCAGTTCCTGGCCGGCCATAGGGTGGTTAAGATCGACAATTACCGCATCTTCGGCTATTGATACTACCTGGGCCTGAAAACGGTTGCCATTATTATCCTGCAAAGGCAAAATAGTACCTACTTCAGGTAATTCTGCACCCTGGAACATTTCTTTAGGCAGGTTGGCTACGGCTTCCTCATCATATTCGCCATAAGCATCGCCTGCAGTTAAACGGAATTCATAAGTATCACCTGTTGAAAGGCTGCTTAAGTTTTCTTCAAATTTGGGCAGCATCTGGCCGGCACCAAACAAAAAAGTTAAAGGTTGTTCTTGTGTGGCACTTTCTGTTAAAGTTTCGGTACCATCCTGGTCAACATACAAATCGTAAGTTAATGACACTACGTGCTGTGGTTCAATCTTCATTGTTACTGTTTTTATAAATAAGCAATCAGGCCTGCATTTGTTTTAGTGCATCGGCCGTGTTATTAGCAGGTAATCCGCAGGTTTTATCTATACAAACAAAAATTTGTGTTGATTTACCAAACTTATCCTGTAACAAAGGTAAACTTCCTTTTGTACCTCCCAATATAATTTTATTGGGTATGTAATTATTTTCAAGTTCCTTTCTTACAGTTTCGGCTTCGGAGCCGGTTACGGCAACTTCATAAATACCATAAACTTCATCAAGCAATAACATAGTCCAGTTTGAATAAGCCGTACCATACTTTGCCAACTGTGGCATAATGTTGCGTAACAGCTGTGCCGAAACCGCTGCATAATTTTCATTATCAAAAAGCAGGCCCAATTTTTTAAGGTTGCGCGCCATTGCCGAGTTACTGGCCGGCGTAACCCCATCCATAATTTCAGATTTGCGGGCTATCAATTGCTCATCATCATCGGCGGTATAAAAGAAAACACCATTGGCTTCATCGTAATAATGAGCCATTGCAGTATCGGCAAGGGCTTTTGCCTGCTGCACCCAGTATTCATTAAAGGTAACTTCGTACATGGCTATAAGGCCATCAATGATGTTGGCATAATCGTCCAAAAACGCTACAGGGATACCTTCAATCACCGGACTGCCGTAAACCCGCGATAGCCTGCCATTTTGACCTATAAGATTATTCATGATAAAATCGGCGTTCTTCAAAGCCATTTCCAGGTATTTCGGTTCAGCGAAAGACCGGTAAGCTTCGCACAGGCCTTTCAGCATCAAACCATTCCATGATGCCAGTATCTTGTTATCCAAACCTGGCCTGATACGGTGGCGGCGGGCTTCAAACACCTTTTTGCGGGATGCTTTTACTTGTAATAACAAATCATCCAGCCCTAAGCCCAGCTTTTCGGCCAGTTGCCCGTCCGTTTCTTTTCTAAAGAGCACGTTGGAGTGTTCTTCTTCCCAGTTGCCGTCTTGGGTAATATGGTAGTAAATGCAAAACAGGTCGGCATCGTCGCCTAAAATGGTTTCAATTTCGGTTTTAGTAAAAATATAGAACTTACCCTCTACCCCCTCGCTATCGGCATCAAGGGCCGAATAAAAGCCCATATCCGGCGATGCCAATTCAGCCGCTGTGAAATGAATAATTTCATCAACCACTGTTTTATACAATTCATCGGGCTGCCATGTGTAGGCTTCGGAGTACAGGGTGATGAGCTGGGCGTTATCATAAAGCATTTTTTCAAAATGCGGCACATGCCAGCGGCCATCAACCGAGTAGCGGGCAAAGCCGCCGCCTACATGATCGTAGATACCGCCGAAAGCCATTTTATGCAAGGTTAATTTTACCTGTTTGGCAATTTCGTCGTCGTTGGTCAAATGCGCATATCGCATCAGCAATTGCCAGTTATTGGGCATCGGGAATTTGGGCGCATTGCCTGTACCTCCCTCCTGCCTGTCGAAATAGCGCTTCCAGTTATCGCCGATAACTTTCAGGTCGTCCTTTGTGTAGTCCGGCTGATCGGCTATAAACTGGATCGATTCATATTTTTGGATGCCGTCTGTCAGGCGAACGGCGTATTCCTCCGCTTCCTCCGGTTTTTGTTTATAAAAATCGGCCAGGTTAAACAGCAGCGATGTCCAGTCGTTTTTACGGAAGTAGGTACCGCCATAAATTGGCCGCTGATCGGGCAGGCAAATACAGTTTAACGGCCAGCCGCCGCGGCCGCTCATGAGTTGCACGGCGCTCATGTAAATCTGGTCTACATCCGGCCGCTCTTCCCTATCAACCTTAATACAAACAAAATACTCGTTCATTACGGCGGCCACGGCTGCGTCCTCAAAGCTTTCGTGCTCCATTACGTGGCACCAGTGGCAGGCCGAGTAGCCAATGCTTACCAATATCAATTTATTCTCGGCTTTGGCCTTATCCAGGGCTTCTTTACCCCAGGGGTACCAGTTTACAGGATTGTTGGCATGCTGTAATAGATATGGAGAGGTGGAATTTGCAAGTTTATTCATAGCAGATGGTATTGCGTTATCAATGCAATGTGCGAATATAATTGTACCTGTAGGTTAAAGCGGGATTATTTGGAAAAGTTTTAGGGGAGGGATGTTGAATTGAAACTAATTTGATTGTAAGTTTTAAAATAGCAAAACAGCGGCAGCTTTTACATTACTGTCAATCTTCCCTAAAAACATCGAATTAACTGGTTAAGTTATCAAGTTAATATTTAATTATTGAGTCTTTGCTGAGTTCGAACCATTGACCTCCGATAAAAACGTATTTATTGTCCTCTAAAATTACTTCAGGAAAATTACCTTGAATTTCACGTCTATAGGTTGTGTCGTGATAAATAACCTTTAATGTATCGTATAAATCGTCCTTTATACTATAAAATATCTTTAATTTTTTATCAAAATGCAACTTACTGCTACTTGTATATTCATAATTTGTTTCAGGATTGATTGATGAAATCGATTTATCTCTTATGCTTGCTGTAAGCACATAATCTTTTTTATGATCTGCTAGTGCAAACTTTACATTATAAGTTTTAACCAATTCCGATTCCCAATCCGTATATCGCAACACGTGTAGTGCTTCATACAACTTATTATTACTTACACAAATTATCAATGAATTTCCAAGACCGAAATTTGAACCTCCCCTAACTTCATAATTTATTTTAATAAATCGTTTACTCAAATAGGATGTTTTGGGCACCACATCCCAATAATCAAATACCTTAACTGTATCTTTTAAATATATTACACACAAAATATTATGCACGTAATCAGGTAAAACTTTTACTCTTACTATTTTACCTTCAAGAGATTGAATGTTAAAAGTTCTTGTATCTTTTTTAGACTGAACTATTCTGTTTTCCAGTAACTCATCCTGGGCCAGCAGCACACTTTTAGAGATGAATAAAATAAGGGGTAAAATCAATAGGAAACGTTTGCTCATCTATCAAAAATTAGGTTACAGGTTTAAATTGCATTGCTTGCTATATATATTATTAGCAGATATTTTCTCGCTGGGAGCATAGCTGCGCTACAGGCTCCTATATGCGGTTTGTATTTAAAACCTACGGTAACAAATATTTATAAACCGAAGGTCTTGATGCATCAATCTCTTTTGCACGGATTTTTACTAAATTCAATATGGCTTTTTTTCGTAAAGGCTTCGCAACTAAAGCGTCATTACCTGCCTTCTTATTTATCGTCGGCCGATTGCTCATATGTCGTTGCTTTACACAAATATACTTTATCGATTATTATTTCAAACTAACCGATTTCCATTTTGACTAAGTACTTACCAAGTGTACCACCCCGTACCAGGGTGTTTCAGGCCGTACCACCCCGTACCACCCCGTCTCATGGTGTTTCAGGGTGTTTCATTCCCAGTGGGTACACACAGTTTGTTGGTATTACATAGTACCTCAATTATGTTAAACCCATTTAATTCCACTTACTTAAGCTTCCAAATTACCAACTTCACAATTTATTTCCCTTTATTTGCGGTTTTTATTATTGACTGACAAAATGCGCTATTTAAAACTGATCAACATTTTATGTGCTGTTGGCTTATTTGCATCGGCAAACCCGGCATCGGCACAAACCGACTCTGTTAAGTATAATCACCAGGAATCATTTGGCCCCATTACCTGGCCGGTAACCGGGCAAGGCACCCGCTCAAATGCCGGCAAACCATCGCCAACTTATTGGCAAAACCGCGCCGACTACCAGATTAAAGCCGCCCTGAACGAAGGTAAAGATACCACCATTACCGGCGAAGTTACCATCACCTATACCAACAACAGCCCCGACCAATTAGACTACCTGTGGCTGCAACTTGACCAGAATTTATTTAAACCCGACTCGCGCGGCGCAGCGGTAACCCCCTACACCGGCGACCGCTTTGATGTGCGTGGCTTTAGTCGTGGCGGTTACCACATAGGCTCGGTTGAGGTCACCTACAAAGGCGAAACTTATAAAGTTACCCCGGTTGTAACCGATGCCCGTATGCAACTGCGCCTGAATGCCCCAATGGAAGGTAAAGGCGAAAAAATAAGCGTAAAAATCAATTACGATTTTGCTATCCCTTTTTATGGTGCCGACCGCATGGGCCGCAAAAAGTTTAAACAAGGTTATGTTTACGAAATTGCCCAATGGTACCCCCGCATGTGCGTTTATGATGATGTTGAAGGCTGGAACACCCTGCCCTACATGGGCCTTGGCGAATTTTATTGCGAATACGGCGATTTTGACTATTACATAACCGCCCCCGCCAATATGGTGGTTGTAGGCAGTGGCGATTTGCAAAACCCCGAAGAAGTATTATCGCCTGCACAGTTGAGCCGCATGGCCGAAGCCAAAAGCAGCGATAAAACAGTAATGCTGATTAAGCAGAATGAAGTTGGCAAAGCGGCAACCCGTCCGTTTAAGGGAAGCCTTACCTGGCACTACAAAATGCTTAACAGCCGCGATGTGGCCTTTGGCGCATCAAATGCTTTTATATGGGATGCTGCAAGGGTTAATTTCCCATCGGGCCGTAAGGGTATTGCTATGTCGGCCTACCCTGTTGAGAGTGCCGGCGTTGATAGCTGGGGCCGGTCGACCGAGTACCTGAAAAACAGCATGGAGATTTACTCAAAAGCTTATTTTGAATACCCATGGAACTCGGCTGTGAACGTATCTGGCGTTGCCCTTGGCATGGAATACCCCGGTGCTATATTTTGCCTTGGCGGCCTTAAAAAAGGCCAGCTGTGGGGAGATGTTACCCATGAAATTGGCCACAACTGGTTCCCGATGATAGTGGGCTCAAACGAGCGTAAATACATGTGGATGGATGAGGGCTTCAACACTTTTATTAATGAATATGCCTCGCAACAATTTAACAAAGGCGAGTATAACGATACCAGCAAACAGGCGCAACACATTTTAGGTATGTACCGCAACAGTAAAGATCCGCTGATGACCGCGCCCGAAGCCATAGGCCTGAATGATTACGGCCAGTACTATGTTAAAACCGCTTTAGGTATGGATATTTTGCGCAACGTGGTTTTAGGTCCCGAGCGTTTTGATTATGCATTTCACGAATACATTAAAAACTGGGCGTTTAAGCACCCGTTGCCTTATGACCTTTTCCGCGCGATGAACGATGCCAGCGGCGAAGACCTAAACTGGTTTTGGAAAGGCTGGTTTACTACTACCTGGAAAATTGACCAGGCCATTACCGGCGTTAAATATATTGACGATAACGCTGCAAATGGGTCGCTGATCACCATTACCAACAACGAAAAAATGGCCATGCCTGTCGACCTGAAAATTAACCAGGCCAACGGTAAGGTTGAAACCCTGCACCTGCCGGTAAACGTTTGGCAGCGCGGCGGAGTATGGACGCTTAAATATCCATCAACATCAAAAATTAAATCAATGGTGATTGACCCGGAACACGAATTACCCGATGTTGATTTGAAAAACAACGTGTATTACGGGGAGTGATTTTAATTGTTGAGTTACTGATTTAGTGAATTAGTGATTTGTAGCATAAAAAATGGCGATGTGTTAAAACACATCGCCATTTTTTATGTACCCGTTTTAATTAAAAGTTGTAACAAAATAAATTCATTCCCGTATATACAACATATTGGAATATTAATGTTGTTTAATAGTTTATCGGCTGATGGGAATTATTGATTCGGGTGTGAGCATTCTTGTCATAGATGACGAAGAGTTGGATTGCGTTATCGTAAAAGCATTGATGAAAAAGGTGCTGATGGATCCTCATATTGACTCTTTCCAAAATGGCAAAAGTGCAATAGACGAGCTCAGCAAAATTAATGAAAACAACCCCGGGCAGCTTCCGGATTTTATTTTTCTGGATCTGGCTATGCCGGTAATGGACGGGTGGCAATTTTTGGCCGAATTTGACAGGTTAAAAATTGACTCGTTAAAGAAAAGCAAAATCTATATACTTACCTCGTCTGTAAGCGTCGACGATGTAACCAGGTCGAAAGAGAATCCTCTTGTAATCGACTTTATAAATAAGCCGTTAAATTTTGAAAAAATAAAAAACATTTTTGCCGATTCGTGAATTTAATATAGCATATATAATATTCACATGGCTAAAAATATTTTGATCATCGAAGATGATGACGACATTCTTGCCGTGCTCACAACCGTTTTAAATTTCAATAATTTTTCGGTCAGCGGCATCAATCGTACCGATGATATTATCGGATCGATAAAAAACTTCTCGCCCGACCTGGTTTTAACCGATTATATGTTGCCTGGGTTAAACGGCGGCCAAATTTGCATCCTGATCAAAAAAAATAAAGAAACCGCCCATATCCCCGTGGTATTAATATCCGCATATCATGAAATGGCCATATCACTGGCAAACTTTGGTTACGACGCTTTTATACCGAAACCCTTTGATATTAACAAACTGGTAAAAACCATCAATAAGTTTTTGAATTGATCTTTCCCAGGCTGTTAAACATAGCAATCGGGGTTTAAAATTTCATGATCAATGATATTGCGCTATTCTCGCTACATTTGGCCGTTTATATGATTTCGCTTACGGAGTTTTCGCACCAATCGAAAAATCGCTTTGTTTCTTCGCAAATTGCAGGAAAATAAAATAGCAGGAGAGTTTACCGATTACATTTTGCATCAAAATATAGCGGTAAATACTTACATCAAATCCTGAAAAACATACCGATCATCGTAAGCTACTTTAAACTTTTTTAAAAAGTCAAGATATTCTTCTCTAAATGTTTGTTTTTTATGATGATCTTCCTGGTTTTGGATATATTTATAAACCTTATCAACCTGCGATTGGCTATAGGAAAATACACCATAACCGTCCTGCCATTCAAAACGCTTAGGGGTTAACGAATGATCATTAATATATTTTGATGATTTTGCTTTTACTGTTTGCATTAAATCCGAAACTGAAACAGTAGGTTTCAAGCCGATAAAACAATGTACATGATCTTCCACACCATTTACAATAATAGTTTTGCAATTGTTTTCATTGATTAGATTGCCTATTACACCAAACAGTTCGGCGCTCCATTTTTTTTTCAATCACCGCGTCTCTGTATTTAACGGCAAAAATTGTTTGAATGTAGATTTGATGATAAGTGTTTGCCATTTTATCGGGGCAATTGATGTTTACTATTTATTTTATATGTACCGAGCCTACGGCTCTCACTCTTCATTTATTTTTATACCACGGGTTGAAACCCGTGGCTACAAAATTGATCGGGGCTACGCCTCTGTATTATGTTTAGCCATATCTGCTCTGGTCAAATGCAGCTAAGGGCCATCGGCCCGAAACATTTTGTAGCCCCGGGTTTCAACCCGGGGTACATAAATACAAACAAGCATAAGTGCCGCAGGCACGGCCCATATTATCAGCCTGGTAGTTCTAAAATATTTATATCGCTGCCCTATTTCACCCCCATCGCCAAATATCCCGCCAATGCATTTATTCTGCCTGCAACCACCCCTATCTGCTCCTTTACTTCGTCCCAATTGCGTTGCTCAATTGCTTCGCGGATGCCGGGGATGGTTTTAACACCATAGCCGGTATAAAAGCCCGGCGCGTAAATGGTGTGTTTGTACCAGCCACGACGAGGCAACCCTTCGGCGGCAAGCAATTGCTGCTCGGCCTGGTACAGGAGTTTGTTTAGTTTATCGTGGTCGCCATCTTTCAGGGCGGCGGCGTTCCAGTAGGTGGCCAGTTTATCGGCGCTTTTCTTTAAGGAATCCAGCGCGCCGGTTAGTGGTTTAAAATCAATTGGGGGTACGGTATCTTTAGCAACCGGCGCTTTGTACAGGTGGGTTGGGTCGGCAGCCAGGGTGTAATCGTTAGCTTTTATCAGTTGGTTATCAATTTTGGTGGCTTCGCGGGTATCATCGGCCAGTTTGGTAAGTTCGGTGGCATATTTGGCAATGGTAGCTTGCAGGCTCCTGAAATCAAATGGCAATACTTCGGCATCGGCCATGCGCAATACCGAGTGGCCGGCAGTTTGCGCCAGGGCAACACCGTAGGCAAACTCCGGATCTTTAAAACGTTTGTAATCATCAAACGAATCATATATAGAGTGATATTCGCCACCGCCGTCTTCGCCGCCAAAACCAAAATCAAGCGTAGGGATACCCAAATGCTGCAGGAATGAAGAAAAATCAGATCCTGAACCCAGCGCTTCCAGCTTTTCGCCTTTACGCTCCAATATCTCTTTCTTGTCGCCGGTTGATTTGGCATTTACCAGTTGCATCGCCTTTTTCCTATCGAACACACTTACTTTGGTTTGTGGGTCGGTTACGCCATTCGTTACCTCGTCAATAAAACTTTCCAGCGCCTGCGAACCGCCTGCACCCAAAAAACCGCGGCCGTTACTATCCGAGTTGATATATACCACCGTTTTCTGCTGCAATTCTTTATCATGTGCCTCGGCATACTCTGTCGAACCTATTAGGCCGGGTTCTTCGCCGTCCCATGAGCAATATATGATACTGCGTTTGGGTTTCCAGCCGGTTTTTAGCAGGTCGCCAAGGGCTTTAGCTTCCTCAATCATGGCTGCTTGTCCGCTTATAGGGTCGTTGGCGCCGTTCACCCAGGCATCGTGGTGATTTCCACGCATTACCCACTCATCGGGATAAGTTGATCCTTTTATTTTGGCAATTACATCATAAGCGGGCACCATATCCCAGTTAAATTCCATTTTAAGGTGAGCTACAGCCTTGCCGCCGCCTATGTGGTAAGTTATAGGCAATGAGCCGGCCCATCCGCCGGGTGCAACAGGGCCATCAAGCGCGGCCAATAAAGGTTGTGCATCATGATAGCTTATAGGCAGTACCGGTATTTTTAATATCGTGGTCGCGTCTTTTCTATCTAAACGTTTGGCATCCTTGGTAGCGCCAACACCGGGCGTAAGCGGATCGCCGGGGTAAATCACCATGTCCATTACCGAGCCGCGCTGCACGCCAAATTCATTCTTGTACGCTCCTTTGGGGTATACATCGCCGGCAGAGTAGCCGTCATCAGCAGGGTCAGAGTAAATAATGCAGCCTATAGCTCCGTGCTCATAGGCTACTTTGGGCTTTATGCCACGCCACGAGCGGCCATATTTGGCAATTACAATTTTACCTTTAACATCAATACCCATGGCAGCCAGTTTAATGTAATCATCTGGCAAACCATAGTTTACAAATACCAGCGGACCGCTAACATCGCCATCGGCACTCCAGGCATTGTAAGTTGGCAGCTGATTGGGCTGGCCGGATGTGGCATCTTCGGGCACGGCCTGTTCTTTTAACACAGCTGTATAAGTTGTTGGTGCAGTAAGCTCAAGTACCCGCGCTTTGGGTGTTGGGAAAAGTACCGTATAGGTTTCTATATGCGCATCAAGCCCGTAGCTTTTGTACATGGCCAATATCTTTTCGGCCACAGCCTTACTACCGGGCGAACCGATATTATGCGGAAATGCCGAAAGTGTTTTAATGGTTTCGCCAATGCGCTGCGAACTTAAACCTGCATCAAACGTTTTTTCGGTTTCCAGTTGTTTTGCCGACGATGCCGGTGTAAAGCCAATTAATGTTTTTTGCTGCGCGAAACTTGCCGACGACAGCGCCAATAAGCCAAGGGTAAGGGTTTTCTTCATGACAGTGTATATGGTGATGCGTGAAGATAATAAAATTTGTTCATGGTTCATGGTTCATGGTTCATGGTTCATGGTTCATGGTTCATGGTTGATGGTTCATGGTTCATGGTTCATGGTTCATGGTTCATGGTTCATAAGTGGAATTCGATATCAATGCTATTGTTTTGGCTTTTTAATTTTTTTTCCCGGTTATCAAAAATCTTGCTACTTGATACTAACTACTTGATACTTTTTTGGGCGTTCCCTGCGGGCGGGCTTTACGCTGCAAGTCCTCGCAGGCCATCGCACCCTACCCCCTCGCTCCGGGCTTTCCGCTGCAATCCCTAACGCTTTTTTGTCTGAACCGCGATTCATCGGATTAGAGGATTACCGGGATTTTTTTGATTGTCTCGTCCTCCAAATCAAATCCAAATAATCCGAAAAGTCTGCTTAATCCGAGTTCAGACAAACTACCGGCATCAGTAAACAAATCAAAATTATTTGTCCTTGCTTTTCTTTCCTATCATTTTCTTTAGCTCATCTCCAAAAACAGCACCGCCCAACAACAGCACCAGCAACACCGAGCCAGCCATGGAAATATCTTCCCCAACATAATACGATGCCGGATGGAAAACAAACTCCACCTTATGCTCCCCTGCCGGGATTGAAGCCGCGCGTAGCAGGTAATTTGCACGGAAATATGGTTTCTCTATCCCATCAATCAGCATCTTCCAGCCTTTGTCATAATATATCTCCGAAAACACCGCTACACCACCTGTTTTTGACGCCGATTTGTATGTCATATGGTCGGGGTTATAGCTTACCAGTTTGATAACGGAAGTAGTATCGCCTGCCTGCAAATTGCCGGCAACGCTTTGATAACTTTTATCAGCCACGGCCTCGTTTTTTGGCGAGAAGCTGCTAAGTGCCTTCATTTCCGCGTCTGCGCCATCAACATATTTTATACTTTTTATAAACCAGGCATTACCGCATGCCTCGGGATTTGGCAATAACATTTGTCCTTGTTTAGATGAATCGGGCACGATGACATATTTGGCATTTAACATGTTCAATACAGCCGGATTTGCTCCCCTGGTAAATTGATTATCTATCAGCTCATCATATCGTTTCATTCGTGCAGCCGAGTACCCGCCTAAAGTTTTATGGAAAAACGGGTTCTGTACATCTTGTTTTATAGCGGCGGTGGCGTCGTATACCCTAAAATCAGGATCCGGATCTTTAGCTATCTCCACATCAACAGGTCTTTGCGGCACTGCCGATTCCTGTTTATCGGTAAAATTGGCATCCTTTAAATAACGTTTATCTACCTGCCAAAGGTCAACCAGTACGATAGCGAACAGCAACATAGATACTGTCGTGAGGCTTAGTTTTTGCTTTATAAGCGCCCAAACAATACCGAAAGTAATCAGCACAAATACCAGCGAACGGATGGCGTCGGAGCGTTCAAGATTAATCCGGTCTTTTACTACCGCATTGGCCAAAGCGTTAGCAGTTGCAGCATCGCCTTTTAAAGCCTGAGTTAAATTTGTGATACTGCTTAACTGGTCGCTTGGCCTGAAACTGAGCAGCAATTCGGGCACCAGGATCAATATCAGCACCAGCCCACCGGTTATATACAAGGCAAGCAATAGCTTTTTAACCAAAACCTTTTTATCAACCGTAATAATAACCTCCTGTATGGCCAGGAAGGCCAGCACGGGGAAGCAAAGCCCGGCCACCGCCAAAATAGATTCAACCGCACGGAACTTATTGTATAGCGGAAAGTACTTCAGAAATATATCGGATACATATGGCCAGTTGCCGCCGAATGACAGCAGCATAGTTAATACCACCGTACCCAACAGCCACCACTTCATTCGGTTTTTTACAATAATGAGGCCCAATACAAACAGGAAACAAATACTTGCACCAAAATAATAGGGGCCGCTGGTGCCCGGCCGTTTCTCGCCCCAGTAAAGTGACAGGCCAGGGAACGACGATATTTGCTGAGCGTAATTTAAAGCCTGCTCCGGCTGTTCGCCTTTATCTGTAAATACTTTAACAGTTTCCGAATTTTGATCAATCAATTCCGGCCCGGATGCACCACCCGAGGCATTTGGCACCAAAAAGGTAAGGCACTCGGCAACGCCCTGGCTATACTGGTAAATATAATCTTTAGCCAGGCCATTTTGCGGCTCTTTGGTGGCGGTGGTTAAATTTGATTTGCCACGGTAGCTATCCTTGCCGTATTCATAAGTGCTCCACAGGGTTGATGCATTTACCGCGAAGGCCAATAGCGATGCAGCAAGCAAATACCCTAACGATTTGAGGAAAGATGCTGTAGTTTTATTTTTGATAGCGTGATAAAGCTCGATACCAACCAAAATTAAAATGGCCAGCATCAGGTAGTAGGTCATTTGCAGGTGGTTCACCTTAATTTCGATAGACAGGAACAAAGCCAATAAGGATGCACCCAACAAATACCGCCTCCTTAAAGCCAGCATAATACTGGCTATTATTGGCGCAAAAAAAGCGATGGCAAAAGCCTGGTTAGTGTGACCGGCCGCCAGTAATATCATATTATAGCTTGTAAATGTAAAAGCCACAGCACCGGCAGCTGCCAGCCAGGGGCTGAGCTTTAACACATTAAATAAAAAGTAGGTACCAAACAAAAATACCAGCACCATACCAACCGGGTTAGGTACGGTGTAGCCAATAACACCTATAATGTGCGTGGCGATGTTGGCCTTGTAAGGTGCCCAGATCTGGTATGCGGGCATGCCGCCGAAGATCTGGTTCGTCCACAAAATGGTGGTATCGCGGGCGTGGTAATCCAAGATCTCTTTTTGGGTCGACTGCGCACCAAGCACATCCCCCTGGCCCAACGTTTTGCCCTGAAATGCAGGCGAAAAATATAAAAAACACAGTACCAAAAAAACACCCGCAACGGCAAAATGTATCCCGTTACGCTTTAGCCAATCCATCATAAGCAGTAATAATTATATAATTTTTAAAAATACAATTATTATTGGTCATTGGTCATTGGTCATTGGTCATTGGTCATTGGTCATTGGTCATTGGTCATTGGTCATTGGTCATTGGTCATTGGTCATTGGTCATTGGTCATTGGTCATTGGTCATTGGTCATTGGTCATTTAAGGGCAAGTTTGATTGGCAACGATTGTTTTAATTTTTTTAATAAATCTACCAATGACTAATCACAGCGCAGCGAAATGACCTATGACCAATGACAAGCGCAGCGTCAATGACTAATGACAAGCAAAGCGTAATGACCAATGACAAACAGGTTATGGTGTAATTTTATAACTCTCCTTAATAACTGCTTCATTTACGGCTTTTACCCTGTTTAACTCCATCTTTTCAACCGCGCGGTCGTAGGTTAATATGCCATTTACCTCATGCTCCACATCGGTGGTTTGGGTGTAGATGGCAACACTTAGCCCTTTGTATTTCATCAGCTGTTCCACTTCGTCCAGTAAAAACACATACCTATCGGTAAGGCGTGCCTTTGTTGGCTCATAATCATAGGCATTGTTTTCTACCGGCCACATATGGTTACGAACAAACATGCCAACGCCACCAAATTCGCCCAAAGATGCCGCGCGATGGTCGTCGGGCACCGAGGCATCGTATGGACCTACATAGATATGGGTATCTACATAATCGCCATTGCCGGGGTCGCCGTAAGCTTTTTGATACGAGGGGTTATTATTAAAGCCCGAATTGCCATTAACCAGCCGGGATGGGTCGTACTGCTTAACCCAGTTAGTTATATTTTTAACATCAAACGCGCCCCAGTTTTCATTAAAAGGCACCCAGGTAATAATGGACGGCGAATTATAATGATCGTCCATAATCGCCTTCAATTCCTTCCGGAATTCCTTACGGGTTTTAAGGGTATCTTCATTTTGATACCAGATGGCCGGCATATCCTGCCAAACAAACAAGCCCATTTTATCGGCCCAGTAATAAAACCGTTGCGGCTCGGTTTTCATGTGCTTGCGGATAAGGTTGAAACCCGCATTCTTGGTAAAACTGATGTCAAATTTAAGCGCCTCATCTGTAGGTGCCGTCAAAATCCCGTCGGGCCAATAGCCTTGGTCAAGCAGGCCAAGTTGCATGATAAACTTGCCGTTCACTAAGGGACGGATAACGCCGTTAACCTTACCCAATTTTATATCGCGCATCCCGAAGTAACTTTTCACTTCGTCGGCAACGCTGCCATCGGCATTTTTCAGGCTGATCTTTAGATCGTATAAAAATGGGTCATCTGGCGACCAAAGTTTAGGTGCTTTAATGGGCAGGTAAAAGTAAGTATCGCGGGCTGATTCTGCTTGCGATACCACTTTGTCGCCATCAAGTGCCACGGCAGTTAATTTTCCGCTCCCCTGTGTATTTACCTGCACTTTTAGCCGGTTATTTGCCAGGTCGGGCAGTAAACGGATGTTATCAATGTAGGTTTTGTTAACCGGTTCCAGCCAAACGGTTTGCCAAATGCCCGAGCAGAAGGTATAATCGCCACGCGGCCCGCTTTTTCCTGATGGCACACGGCCATCATTTAAATCATACGCCGCCACAACCACAGTATTGTTGCCCGCTGTTAAAAAGGGCGTTATATTAAAGCTGAATGCATCATAGCTACCGGCGTGTACTCCCGCTTTGTGGCCGTTTACAAATAAGGTGGTATGATGGGCTACGGCATCAAAATGAATGATCACCTGTTTATTTTTCCAGCCGGCAGGCACCTCGAAACTGCGACGGTACCACATATTAATTTCCTGCTTACGCTGAATGCCGGATAATACGGATTCCGGACAGTAAGGAACACGGATTTTATTTACTTCGCCGGCAAATGACAATGGCTTTTGAGGAGCAAGCGCATCCTGCACATTTTTTCCGCCCTGGTAATCCCACTGGCCATTAAGACACATCCAATCGCTGCGCTGCAATTGCGGCCTCGGATATTCGGGAAACGGAACCGGGGCGTCCATAGCCGCTTTTGTCCAGGCTGTGGGTAACACTGCCTCCTGGGCAAATAAAACAGAACAGCTATTAACGGTAAACAACAGGGACAACAATACCCGCTTAGTTTGTTTTTTAGTCATGGTTTATAGGTTTACTTTGATGTTAAGCCAAACTTAAAATAATTTATTCGATTAGCTGTCTTGATCTGTTTAGCTGTTTTCTTCCTGGTAGTAAAATAAAAATGGCCGGCGAAATATCCACCGGCCTTGAATCTTTTATTTAAAAATCATTGTTCCAAAACTAAGCTTCGCTTAGTTCAGCAAAGTACTTATGGAACAACGGGATAGTTTCAATCCCTTTATAGTAGTTAAAGATATCGTATTTTTCGTTGGGTGAGTGCAGCGCATCACTATCCAAACCAAAGCCCATTAACACTGTTTTAAGGCCAAGTTCGGCTTCAAACAGGGCCACAATAGGAATACTACCGCCGCCGCGTGTAGGTATAGGTTCTTTGCCAAATGATTCGGCGATGGCTTTTTGAGCGGCTTTGTAGGCAATGCTATCTGTTGGCGTTACGACGGGTTCGCCGCCGTGATGCGGTGTTATTTTCACCTTTACATTGGCTGGGGCTATACTCAGGAAATGTTTAGTAAACAGTTCAGTAATCTGCTCAAATGTTTGGTTAGGTACCAGGCGCATAGATATTTTTGCGTGGGCCTTTGATGGCAATACCGTTTTGGCGCCTTCGCCAATGTAACCGCCCCAGATGCCGTTAACCTCTAAGGTAGGGCGCGTACCTGTTCGTTCAAATGTTGAATAGCCTTTTTCGCCCCAAAGTTCAACAACATCAAGATCTTTCTTGTACTCAGCCTCATCATAAGGTGCGTTGTTAAGGGCAGTACGTTCGGCCGGGGTAAGTTCAATTACTTCGTCGTAAAAGCCGGGGATGGTGATATGGTTATTTTCATCATGCATAGCGGCAATCATTTTACTCAGGATAGTAATAGGATTAGCCACCGCTCCACCATAAACGCCCGAATGCAAATCGCGGTTAGGGCCGGTAACTTCTACCTCGACATACGATAACCCGCGCAGGCCGGTCTCTAATGACGGATGCTCCATGCTGATCATCGACGTATCCGATATCAGCACCACATCGGCTTTCAGTTTTTCTTTATTGGCCTTAACAAATATGGATAAGTTTGATGAGCCAACTTCTTCCTCGCCCTCAATCATAAACTTAATATTGCAGGGCAAGGTATCTGTTTGCATCATCAGCTCAAATGCTTTTACATGCATATAAAACTGGCCTTTATCATCGCAGGCGCCGCGGGCATAAATTTTACCATCGCGCACAGTTGGCTCAAACGGAGGTGTGTGCCAAAGTTCAATAGGATCGGCTGGTTGTACATCATAATGTCCGTAAACCAGCACGGTTGGCTTTGCGGCATCAATTATCTTTTCGCCGTAAACAATGGGATAGCCGGCCGTTTGGCATACTTCTACATTATCGGCGCCTGCGTCGCGCAGCTTTTGGGCTACATGGTCGGCAGTATTTAAAACATCTGTTTTGTATTTGGGGTCGGCGCTAACCGAAGGGAAACGCAAAAGGGCAAATAATTCGTCGAGTAAACGTTGCCTGTGCTCATCAACATATTGCTTTATGTGCTGCATGGTATTTAGTTTGGCGCAAATATATTGATGTTTATTGATTTGGGCGAACGCTGCATAACGACGGACGTTACAAAACCAAGCGCCCTATCAAACACAAATTCCCCGAAATATCCAGGGAATATAAAAGTGTTTCGGGAAAACGAACGCCTGTACCTTTAAAAGCTGAAGAGCACATCGGCCCACGTTAATTAATCGGCAGTGCCCAGGTCAGCTTTGGGACCGTGACCTGCTTTAGCAGTGAATGACACGGTTTGGTTTTTTGTAGTATCGGGAGTTGCCTTTGTTTCCTTATTATTTAATGAGTAGGCTGTAATTCCTGATGTTAATATGATGGCTATTGCGATGATGATCTTTTTCATGTTGTGGTGTTGTTATAAGCTGTCAAAATGGAGAGACAATTATGCTGTGAAGTCAGCATTGCCTAAATCTCTTTTTGGGCCACCGGTAAAATCTGCATTACCCAAGTCTCTTTTTGGACCACCAGTGAAATCTGCGTTACCCAAGTCTCTTTTAGGGCCACCGGTGAATGCAAAGTCAGCATTACCTAAATCCCTTTTTGGGCCACCTGTGAAATCTGCGTTACCTAAATCTCTTTTTGGACCACCTGTGAAATCTGCATTACCCAAATCTCTTTTGGGGCCGCCTGTGAAATCTGCATTACCCAAATCTCTTTTGGGGCCGCCTGTGAATGCGAAATCAGCATTACCTAAATCCCTTTTTGGGCCACCAGTGAAATCTGCATTACCCAAATCTCTTTTGGGGCCGCCAGTGAATGCGAAATCAGCATTGCCTAAATCTCTTTTTGGACCACCTGTGAAATCGGCATTACCTAAGTCTCTTTTTGGACCACCTGTGAAATCTGCATTACCCAAATCTCTTTTGGGGCCGCCAGTGAATGCGAAATCAGCATTGCCTAAATCTCTTTTTGGACCACCTGTGAAATCGGCATTACCTAAGTCTCTTTTTGGACCACCTGTGAAATCAGCATTACCTAAGTCTCTTTTTGGACCACCTGTGAATGCGAAATCAGCATTGCCTAAATCTCTTTTTGGACCGCCGGTGAAATCTGCATTACCCAAATCTCTTTTTGGACCACCGGTGAAAGCAAAATCAGCATTACCTAAATCTCTTTTTGGACCGCCGGTGAATGCGAAGTCAGCATTACCTAAATCTCTTTTTGGACCACCAGTGAAATCTGCATTACCTAAATCTCTTTTGGGGCCGCCGGTGAATGCGAAATCAGCATTACCCAAATCTCTTTTTGGACCACCGGTGAATGCAAAGTCTGCATTACCTAAATCTCTTTTTGGACCACCGGTGAAATCGGCATTACCTAAGTCTCTTTTTGGACCGCCGGTGAAAGCAAAATCAGCATTACCTAAATCTCTTTTTGGGCCACCTGTGAAATCTGCATTGCCCAAATCCCTTTTGGGGCCGCCAGTGAATGCGAAGTCAGCATTGCCTAAATCTCTTTTTGGACCGCCGGTGAAATCTGCATTACCCAAGTCTCTTTTTGGACCGCCGGTGAAAGCTGTTTGACTGGATGATAAGATTGCTGTTTTTTTATCTGCACTTACAAATGATGTAAGGATAGTGCTTAGTGCTAATGCTGCTATAATTGATTGCTTTTTCATGATTTTTATTTGAAGAAAGGGGATGTAGTATTTTGTTTGATTGTGAATGTTATTGATGTATATAATTTAGTCGGCCTGGCCTAAATCCTTTTTGAAACCCGATATTGACGGTGCAAGGGAAATAGCTTCTGGTTTTGCAGTTTGTTTAACAGTAGTTTGTGATGATAAAATACCTGTTGCAGCGGTTAAGCTAACAAGGGTTATGATGATGAACTTTTTCATTTCGTTTTTAATTTTTGAGTTCTTAAATGTTTTTACTGATCATTTTGAAAATTAATCTGCACTGCCAAGATCCCTGCGTGCACTGTTTTCGTACGAATGCAGTGACGCCGTTTCGCGGATTATAGTTTGCTTTTTACAAGACGAAATAACCGCGGTGAATAAAACTGCCAGGGTGAGGGTGATGAATTTTTTCATGATCATTATATATTTTGTGTACTTGTGTAGTCCAATTATTTTTTTCCGTTGCGCTGCCTGATAATCAATCGGCATTTGCCAGGTCTTTTTTAAAGCCCGAATCTACTTTTATGAAACTCGCGGCCTGCGGCAGCTCAACTCTTTTTTGCGAAACCAAAATCGCCGATGATAAAACTCCTGTGCTTGCTACAAGCAATGTTAAGAGTGTCAATTTTTTCATATTTATAAATATTTTATATTAAAATTATATTACTTTAAGTATTAATTAATCATATAGATCCAACAATTTGTAAAGGCTTTTTTTGATAGCCTGTAAAATCTCCCAGTTATATTTTATCCTCTTCTTTTTGCCAAATAATGCGCACTACTGTTAAAAATTGTTACATTTTTGTACCCAAATTGTACATATTTTATAAAATTAAATTGTTAGTTTTAAACATAAAATCCCGCAATTATCAACAAAGCAACTTTATACTTTATCAATTATATTTAAGCAACAGGCAGCATATTAACACACATATAATATTTCTTGATATTTTTCACTGCCTAAAAGCAGTTTTAAACGTCATTTTTATGCTAAAAAAATATTATTAAATTCACATTACAGTAATTTAATAAACTGTATATCAATCAATTAACAAGACAAATATAGATATGTTTTTTAATTTTCAAGAAAAATTCATAAAATAATTATCAACATCTTTTTCTTAAGGATTGCTAATATATTTCGGTATAATTTATAACTTTCACTTTCAATATATTGTAACAGCGCTTTAATGAAAAGAACCATCACATTTCTTTTATTTTTTCTTACCACATTTGCCTTATACGCGAAGGATCTTGATGGAGATGCAAAGGCAGATACGAATGAAATTATCCGCATCAATAAACAGGCGCTGGCAAATCGTTTAACCGATCCTGAACAAACAGTTATTGATGCTACCAAAGCCATGGACCTGGCGCGTAAATTAAATTACAACAATGGTATAGCCGAGGCATACCGCGTGTTGGGCCTGGCCAATTATTACCTTGATCAGCCCGAAAAATCATTTGAAAATTATTTAAGCGCCGCTACTTTTTTTACCAGGGCCGGAAACCTGGGCGGCGAAGCCAAAGTGTATAATAACATGGGAAATCTTTATCGTGACCATGACAGCAACAAATCACTCGATTACTTTTTTAAATCCCTGGCCATCGCCAACAAAATAAACGATATCCGTTTAATTGCCTCGCTTAATCTTAATTTGGGCAACGTTTATACCCGCAAAAACAGCTACAGCCAGGCACTTAAATATTACAATAACAGCCAATCTATTTTTAAATCGCTAAAAGACTCGGTGAACCTGGTGCAATGCGCACAAAATATTGGTGTGGTTTATTTTAAGCTGGGGCAATATGATAAGGCTTTAGTGATGTTACTGGAAGCTAATTCGAACGCCAAACGACAGGATTTAAACGAATCAATAGCCAGTATTGATTTAACGCTGGCATCGTTGTACATGAACCAGAAAAAATTTGATGAGGCCGAAAATATAGTAAACGAAGGCATAAACTATACCCGGCTGGTAAAAGACCCTAAACTGGAATACGATTACAAACATACCACATACGAACTGGAATATAACCGTAAAAACTACGCAAAGGCCATGTTTTACCTGCGCGAAATATATAAAATTGATAGCGCTACTTTTAAAACAAATACATCGGTACAAATGAAGCTGATTGAGGCCACACGAAAGCAGGAGGAACAGATAAAAGAGAACGAACGCATTGCCGAACGACAGGCGTATGACCGTACCAAATTTTGGGCTGTAACAGTAGTTGCAGGCCTTTTACTTGTTGTAATAGGGTTGTTGTTTGGCAACGTAAAACGTAAGGCAAAAACAAATGCCCAACTTACACTACTTAATGGCGAAGTATCAAGGCAGAAAGACAATCTTGACCGTATAAACCACCACCTTGAAGAGATCATAGATGAGCGAACCAAAGACCTCCAGATCAAAAACCGTAAATTATCTGAACACTCCTCTTACCTATCGCACCAGATACGGGGGCCTATAGCTACCCTGCGTGGCCTTATCAACCTTGAAAAAGAAGGACTTGTAGACGAAAAAGAATGTATAGCCATGATGGATAGATGTGTATCCGAAATTGATGAAAAAATCATCGAGATGAGCGATATGCTGCACAGCCCACCAAAATCCGGCGCAAGCTGATCGGTTAAAAAAATCAGCGCGGGCATTCGAAACAATAAAAAGGCGAGTTGCAATTATCTAAAGTTAAGCCACTTTTGTATACCGGGTAATTTTCAGTTTTAATCAAATAAACGAATTCGGTTAATGGCTCACAACTTAGCATTGTTACACTACAAAAGCTTTAAATTCATTAAAAATACAAAATCAAACGTCCGGATATCTAAATAAAACCGTTGCAACTAATTAAAATTAAAGGCCATTGGCAGCGTACTATGGATCTGGGCTTCAAAAAGCCCCAGGTAAATGCAGTACCATGATATCATTTGCAGTATAAGCAACTGGCGGTGCCTTTTGTAGCCTTGGGTTTCAAATGCGAGGGTTTCATCGCCTGCCGTAACAAAAAACGTTATTTCGCCTTTACGGGGTTTAAAAGTAGAGCGCAACATATCAAAAGCTTTAACTTTAAGCTTACTGTGCGGATCATGAATAGTACCATTTTTTAAAGCTTCGTTTTTAGAGATGGAAATCAGGTAATTAGACATATTGAGCATGTTTTTCAGGGTGAAAAACATGCCACAATTTTTACTCCAAAACCTAAAATTTATAGGCGATATAAAACTTTTATGTTTATATCGCCTATAAATTTTACAAATGTTTCCTGCTATTAAATATTATTAATCAATATTTAATAGCAAAAAAAAACGGATGAGCAATGTGTAGCAATTAGTGTATGGTAAACCCGGATGTGTAAGATTTACAACACAGCTATTAAATTTATACGGCTACAGCGCTTTTATTGCGCAATTCTTCATAAAGTAAGATTACTTTACGTTGCAAATTTGCAATCTCAGTTTCACGATCAACCAGCTTCTTTTGGGCAACGCTAAGGTTGGATGGTGTAAGATCAATTTCTTCGGCATCAAGTGCAAGCAGGTTAACTACGTTAAGCTCAAATATGTTTGCAATTTGTTCCAGGCGCGAGAGGTTAATATCCGTGACCCCAGTTTCAATTTTTGAAAAGGCAGGGATAGAAATGCCTAAACGGTTTGCTACATCTTCCTGGCTCCAGCCGTGCTGGTGGCGTAGGGTACGAATGTTTTTGCCGACAAACTTATTTGTCTTCTTTTTTGTGTTCTCGCTCATTTGGGGTATCAATAATAAATTAATTATTAAAACATATCCAAACGTTATGCCATCATTAATTTACCTTTAAATCTGTGTCGTCTCAACACAATCTATGTGGCGAAATTGGTGTGATTGGGGAAACAATTCCACAAAATCGGAATTAACTGTTAGTTTATATTGTTAATTATATACAGTTTAGCAAATTTTAGCAACAGTTGTTTTTGGCCTATTTCTTTAAAAAAGATAGTGGCCTTAACATCGGGTTTGCTACCTTCCAGGCTCAACACTTTGCCAAAGCCAAAGCGTTCGTGCTCTACCTCCATACCTACCTGCAGGTTTGAGGTATCTGATGGTTTAAACCCAGCCGATACCACGTGTGCCTTGGCCAATATTGATGTTGTTTTTACAGGTGCCGATGTTGCAGGTTTCGGTTTCGAGAAAGCATCAGGTTGTTTATTGCCCCCGCCGGTCCAGGCTTTGCGCTCGTCATCAAAAAACGGGTTGTTGCTGGTTGTTGGTTTGGCGCTATAATCAAGCTCAAGGTATTTGGCATCTATCTCATCCAAAAAGCGGCTTGGTTCGCAGCTAATAAGCGTTCCAAACTTAAAACGTGATGTGGCATAGCTAATGGTAAGTTTTGATTCGGCACGGGTTACAGCTACGTAAAACAAACGTCGCTCTTCTTCCAGGTCGCTGCGCGAGTTGAGCGACATTTGCGATGGGAAAAGGTTTTCTTCGAGCCCCACCACGTTCACCTGCGAAAACTCAAGCCCTTTTGATGAGTGGATTGTCATTAGCGATACCGTATCGGCATCCTTATCTTTATCCTTATCATCGTTGGTAAGCAGGGCAATATCCTGCATAAAAACATCCAGGCCTTTCTCTTCAATATCCTCGCGCTCGCTAAACTCTTTGATACCGTTCAGCAACTCCTGTATATTTTCGTAACGGTTAAGCCCCTCTACAGATTTATCCTCATACAGGTCTTTTAAAAGCCCTGAGTGCTGCGCAATATACAAAGCCGACTCGTAGGCTGATTTGGTTTTGGCCAGCACCTGGAAGCTTTGAATCATGGTTGCAAAGGCAGCAAGGGTCGATGGCGGCTTACCATCATAATATTTAGCCGGTTCGGCAATTACCTCCCAGGGGGTTACCTGGTGCGCATCGGCACTTACAATAATTCTGTCAACACTGGTATCGCCAATGCCGCGTTTGGGGTAATTAATAACGCGTTTCAGCGCTTCCTCATCATTGGGATTAAACGTGAGGCGGAAATAGGAGATTAAATCCTTGATCTCTTTACGCTGATAAAATGATAGTCCTCCGTAAATTTTATAAGGCACCCCCAACTTTCGTAACGCCTCCTCCATTGAGCGCGACTGGGCATTAGTGCGGTACAGGATGGCAAAATCGTTCCATTTTTTCCCCAGCCGACTCCTGTCTTCCATAATAGCCTCGGCCACCATTTTGCCCTCTTCGTTATCACTGAAGGCACGCATTATCTTTATTTTATCGCCGGCTTCTTTCTCGCTAAAAACGTTCTTTTTAAGCTGCTCTTTATTATTACTGATGATGCTGTTGGCAACATTCACAATATTCTGGGTCGACCGGTAGTTTTGCTCCAGTTTAAACACCTTCAAATCGGGGTAATCCTTCTCAAAATTCAGGATATTTTGAATATTTGCCCCACGGAAAGCGTAAATACTTTGCGCATCATCACCCACAACACATAAATTTTCATTAACAGCGGCCAGTTTTTTCACAATAAGGTATTGCGAAAAGTTAGTATCCTGGTACTCATCAACCATCAGGTATTTAAACTTGTGCTGGTATTTGTTAAGCACATCGGGGTGCAATTTAAGTAACTCATTGGTTTTGTAAAGCAAATCGTCAAAATCCATGGCGCCGGCACGGAAACAGCGGGTAGCATACATTTCGTAAATTTTCCCCAACTGCCCACGCCCTGTAGCCGTATCATCGGCCTGTATCTGCTCGTTCTTGTTATATTCCCTGAATGATATCAGGTTATTTTTTGATGCCGAAATACGGTTAAGCACAAAATTCACCGCATACAGTTTATCATCTACGTTCAGCTCTTTGATAATGGCGCGCAATACACTTTTGCTATCGTCTGTATCATAAATGGTAAAGTTGCTGGGGTAACCAATTTTTTCGGCCTCTACGCGTAAAATTTTGGCAAATACCGAGTGAAAGGTGCCCATCCAGATGTTTTTGGCCTCAGGGCCAACTACATGCGTGATACGCTCGCGCATTTCGCGGGCGGCTTTGTTGGTAAATGTTAAAACCAATATATTAAACGGATCAACACCCTTGCGGATAAGGTGTGCTACCCGGTAAGTGATCACCCTTGTTTTGCCCGATCCGGCGCCGGCAATAATCATTACCGGCCCTTCGGTTTGCTCTACTGCTGCCCTTTGTTCGGGGTTTAAACCCTGTAAATAATCCAAAATCTTTTCCTCTTTTTCTTGAAACAGCGAAATTAAGGTTTTGTGCCGAAAGGGGAAAGTAAGATTAGCATAGAAATACTAACAATGAGGTTTCAGATGTGCAAATTTCAGATTTAAGATGTGCAGATGGTGTCTGAACTCAGATAGCAATTTTCACATCTAAAATCAACATATCTGTAATCTACACATCCATAATTAGTTAGCCCTATTTTTTTATTTATTTCTCTTCTTTATTAACTATATATTTAATACATTCGTGTAATATATAGATTGAAGCAAAAAAACAGTCTAATAAATTAAAAACGTTTCTGTTTTTGATATTAAAATGACATTATAATACTCAAAAATCAAAACAAATTAACCTAAAAGAAACTTATCTTAATAACAATTAAAACACTGCACCATGGAAACCAGGGAAAAAGAAAAGAACGAGGCCACCAAAGAAATGCGCGACCCTAAAACTATCAAACAGGAAAAGACCGAGGCTGCAAAAATCCTTGCCAAAAGGTACAAGAGAAAGCCTTTGCTATAAACGCGCCACACAAAAAGCCTGTTGAACTTAAGCCAACGGGCTTTTTGTGTTTATAATTTACATTGCTTCCCGTATTTTTGCGAATGGTTACTAATACTGCATAAGCAACCTTCACAGCAACAATTTATATTTTTCACCTCACTACTCAGCATCGGGCTAAACTTATTTCCTACTATCGGCTTCGTCCGTACTATATATCTCAAAATAATTAAAACATCTGTACGTAGCAAAGCTGTTGCCAATTGAATAACAAACCCATTACCCCGAATTGCTAAATTTGACTAAAACCTTTTTATGAGCCAGATAAACAAAGACGACATTAAACAGGAGGTGTTCGACCTGTATGACGATTATGCACACAACCGGCTTAACCGACGCGATTTTGTGCAAAGGCTTTCGCTTTATGCAGTTGGCGGCTTAACTGTACCCGCCCTGATGAGTTTCCTGATGCCCGACTACCAGGGCAACGTGCAAATTAAACCCGATGATCCACGCTTAACATCAGGATATATCAATTATCCATCGCCAAAAGGCGGCGGGACAATAAAAGGCTTGCTATCAAAACCGGCTGAGGCTAAGAATAAGCTTGGGGGGATCATTGTAGTTCATGAAAACCGCGGCTTAAACCCCTATATTGAAGATGTAGGCCGAAGGGCCTCCCTGGCGGGCTTTATTTCACTCGCCCCAGATGCACTTACACCGCTGGGCGGCTATCCGGGCAATGACGATGCCGGCCGTGCCCTGCAAAGCAAGCGCGATAAAGGCGAAATGGAAGAAGACTTTATAGCAGCTTTCAATTACCTTAAAAACCATAAAGATTGTAACGGCAAGGTAGGTGTGGTAGGTTTTTGTTTCGGCGGAGGTATTGCCAATACCATGGCTGTACGCGTGCCCGATTTGGCAGCTGCCGTCCCTTTTTACGGTGCCCAGCCCGCTGCTGCAGATGTACCTAAAATTAATGCGCCGCTGATGCTGCATTATGCCTCGTTGGATACCAGGATTACCGAGGGCTGGCCGGCCTATGAGGCGGCGCTAAAAGAGAACGGCAAAAAGTACCAGACATTTATTTACCAAAACGTAAACCATGGCTTTCATAACGACACCACCCCCCGGTATGATAAAGCCGCCGCCGAACTGGCCTGGAAGCGTACTATTGATTTTTTTGGAGAGCAGTTGAAATAGGGTTGATCGGGAACACAGGTCGAAGTCTTAAGAAACTATGCCTTGGCCGAAGCAGTTCGAAGTATCCCTTCGAACTGCTATTTCTGTAGTTAGCAACTACAGAAATGCCTTAAGCCAGCCAATGGCTACAATAGTTATGTAACCAATTGGCTCATTATTATCGAGATTAAATGACATGATTGCTGTAGTTACAAACTACAGGCATAATCATCCGATTCGGCGAATCGGGAGCGGGCGGGGAACTAAATATTAAATAAATCCCGTGATAATGTTTATCTTCATGCCTGTTATGAAACGTTACCTTATCACCCTGATCATTTTTTGCAGTTTGTTTAACCAAGTTTGGGGGCAGTCGCCAACCGCGGCTATTGACAGCCTTATTAAATACCGGATTATAACCGTCAAACAGCGACCGGTGCTGAACAAGGAGATCAGCAGACATAAGGGCTACGCTTCTTCTCGCGTGGCTATTCTTTGGGGTTTGCAAAGTATCATACTGCAAAAAATATTCCATATAAGTTCGCATAAAGTAGGCAGCGTTTTTGTTTCTTATAGAAATACCTTTGTCAATAAAACAAGCCAGGACAGCATTAATACTTCTCTTCGCCTGCTTTTGAATAATATCAGGAAGGCAGGTTTGCTAACCGATAAAGTTTATACGCGTACGCTAAAAAGTATAGACAGTAATAGTTATTTGATGGATGTACAGATGGTTGGCAGCTTGGCAGAAATGAGTTCAAGACTGGAGTGGCTGACGCCAGGCAAATTGTTACCGGTTGCCGAACAATTGCATAAAACCGGTATTGTAAGCGATTCGTCATTTACACAGCTCCAAAACGATATTAAAAATGGTGTTATAGAATCGGGTAACGAATTAAACCGCTATTGCAAACGTGGCAAAACGCTCGATCTTAAAAAGTATCCGGACGAACCTCATCTTTGGATGGAGCAGCTTCATCGCGATATATCATCCGTAATGCCGGGGCTTAATTTTACCAATTTTAGTTACACCACAACACGCGATACAGACCGGACTTCGATGCCAGAGGGTATACCTGAAATAAAATTCAAAGTGAGCTTAACCTGCAACGGCCGTATTTACAAATATACGAGCGATACATTTGATTACGGTGCCCGGCAAGCTAAACTGCAACCTGAAGAAATCTTTGTAAAACTTTTTTTCCGCATCTTCAATAAAGTTTTGGCCGACCAGCAATCGCCGTTCCGGTTACATAATATCATGTTTAGCGACGGTAGTTTCGCCGAAGACAATTTGAGGTATTTGGCAGTTATTGCGCTGACTGGAGATCAAGCCGAAATATTTATGAACAATCCTTGTATGCGATATATGATGGTAAGTATGGACAGCTACGACAATACCCTTACATCGGGCAGAGTAGACAGCACCATTGCAGAGTGGAAAAAGATCGGCCTTTTTGCCCACCTTTCACAACTTGAAATAGAAAAAGCAGTTGATGACGCCAAAGCAGACAATTGGTTTTCGATAAACAATCTTCTGTCCAATTTTCCGCATGTGCTTTACCCGCTGCATACCGCATCGATGGAACCGCGTACTCCATATACCAGCATACTAAACCACTTTGCAGAGATTACCCACGGCGCATTTAATCCGACAGGAATTACCGAAAAAAAGGTAACCGGCGGTTATAAATTACAATATGTATTTAAAGGTAAAACTCATTCTTATACGTTCCACACCAAATACGGATGGCCCGACACCCAGTTTACTTTATTAATGAAAAGCCTGGGGCGGGATAATAATTTACCGGGCAATTTTTACCAGCTTAAATATGAAGACACCGTCATTTACCTGACGGATGAACAGCACATTTATGCAGTAAAAAATAATTTGCTGAATTTTGATGCAACAACGCCCTAAAGCGACACTGATAGAATTACCAACCTACAACCATTTACTAAACCAATCCAGCGTCATTTTAAAATGTTCCGGCGTAGATGTATGAAAAAGCTTCGGCGTTACATCGCGATTAATTTTATCAGTAGCTTTTTTGGAGGCATAGGACTGCATGGCCGATGCATAGGCGATGTTTGCACCGGGTAATGGGCAATTCGGGTCATTTTCGGTACCCACAATCAGCAGCGCTCGCGGCGCCATTAGCCGAAGCATGGAGGGGCAGTCAAATTCGCCGGTAATATTGGGCAGCAATTTATCCCATACCGCCTTTACGTTCCGTTTATTTAAAACGGAGTCACCAAGATCTTTAGCAGCTTGCAAGTGAGCGCCCTGGATAGTACCGGCCCGCGCCTGCCATTTATCATTATCTAACGACCATTTGAAGCTTTGTACCGAAATATCCAGCACAATTACTTTTATCCGCGTATCAGCCGATGCAGCAAGCCACGTTTCGATGCCGCCCATAGATATACCGCCCATGCCAATACGGTTTGCATCAACATCTGGCCGGCTCGCCAGGTAATCGGTTACCCGCCAAAGGTCAAAAGCGGTATCAAACAAAAATGGGTGAGTTTGGCGGGCTTTGTCCTTATTTTCCCAGGCCGCGGTAGCGGCTGCCACATACTCTGTTGAGCCATGTGCGCCGCCGGCAATACGTTCGCCATGAAAGCGGGCGTCAACGGCCACGCCCATGATGCCGCGTTTGGCCAACTGGTACAATATTTTCTTGTTATCCTCTTTGCGGCCGCCGGTGCCATGTAAAAAAATAACCGCCGGGTACGGTCCGGTTCCGGTAACCGGCTTGTAAATAAGCATGGGTACCCTTTCATTTTTTTCGCTGTAAATAAAACCATGCTCAATGATAACCGAATCTGATTTGGTTACTTCAAAAGCGGGATTTAACGAAACACGCGGCCTTTCAAGCAGCTTTTTAAAATCGGCTGCAACCTTATCAGCAGGCGGATAATTTATTTGCTGGGCGAATGAAGCAAGTGAGCACAACCACAACACAATGGCTGGGTAAAGTATCCTGGTTTTAAACAACATAATGGAACTGGTTTATGGGCACAATGTATAAAACATAGCGCTTAATATTTGTAACAATACCATTAGGTGTGTATCTCAGGGATTGCAATTTTGCACAAATGCGTTCGGCCCGGGGCTGGTATTTCAGCCAGCCGCAGGCCAAATGCATTTATTCATAAACAACGCTACCGCCCATTACAATACTTTATAAACTTGCCCCGTTTGGCTGCCCAGTACGCTTTTTAGGTACGCCTGCGTTACCCGGTGCATGCTCACCGGGATATGCCCATGAAAATATGGGAAATAGGCCGGCGATTCTTCTACCACATCAGGTGCCACAACATTTATGCGTACGTTGTTTTCAAGCTCAACCGCTGCTCCGCGCACAAAACCGTTGATAGCGCCGTTCATCGCGCTTAAATTAGCCCCTAACACAATCGGATCCTCGGCCAACGAGCCCGAAGTTAAAGTAAACGACCCTTTTGGGTTGATGTAGTGCTGGCCTATCAATACCAGGTTAACCTGCCCCATCAGTTTGCTGTTAACTCCAATCCTGAAATCAGCATCCTTCATACTGCCCAGGGGCCCAAAATGGCCATCTCCGCTTGCGCAAACCAGGGCATCAAACTTGCCTGCCTGTTTGTAAAAGTTTTCTATCGATTCGGGCGAAGAGATATCCACCTGCAAGTCGCCGCTTTTTGATCCGGCCTTTATCACTTCATTGTCCTTTTGCAATGCTTCGGTAATGTGTTTTCCAATTGTGCCTGTGGCACCTACAATAATTATTTTCATAATAGCTTTCTTTTTTTCAACAATATTAAGCCAATACTTTACTTTTGTCAAGTAATGGCACAGTTGTCAAGTATTGACAAATTTGTCACTAATGTTAAATACCAATATGTTAACAGCAGAAATAAATAAAAAATATATCGACCCGGTTTGCGATTGCCCCATAACGGCGGCTATTGGCATTGTAGGTGGCAAGTGGAAACCCGTTATTATCTGGATTTTGATAACCGGCCCCAAGCGGTTTGGCGAGCTACATAAAACAATACCAGGAATAGCGTTGAAAGTTTTATCGAGGCATTTAAAAGAACTGGAAGCCGATGGTATTATAACCCGTAAAGTATATGCCCAGGTACCACCGAAGGTAGAATACACGCTTACCGAAAAAGGACAGTCGCTAAACGATGTTATGCAGTTGCTGGCCGATTGGGGCCGCAAAAACATTGTGGTAGCGGAATAATCCCGTTGATAACATTTGCACCATACCACAGCCATATTTTATAATAGTTGACAGGATGTTAACGCAGCAAAATTAAACTTATCTTTAAACCATCCCTCAAATAGCCGTAAAATGGAACAATTAGTAGTTTTATTTACCCAAAAGTTAGGAATGGATATTCATCATTGGGAAACATTTTGTTGGCTGCTGAAAACAAAAGACTTAAAGAAAAAGGAGCATTTGATCAGCGAAGGTTCGGTATGTAATTTTATTGGTTTTGTATCGTCCGGAACGCTCAGATCGTATGTAAGGAACGATGAAGAGGAATTTAACAATGATTTTTATTTTGATAATGATTTTGTAAGTGCTTATACCAGCTTTTTAACCCAAACAGCCACCAATTGCAATATAGAAGCCCTAACCGACTGCACCATCCATTATATCAGTTACCAAAAGCTAAATAACCTTATTGCCCAGGATAGCGCTTTTCTTAAACTCGGCAAATATATTTCTGATACATACTTTATCAGGAAATGTAAGCGGGAAACATCGTTTTTAAAGTATTCGGCATCACAGCGACTGGAAAATCTGAACTCACTTTATCCGGGGATAGAACAGCGGGTTTCGCAATACCATATCGCGTCTTATTTAGGTGTTAAACCCGAATCACTCAGCCGCATCAAACTCTTAACATATATCAATAAATAAGGTATACTTTAAACTGAACTTCGTACTTCATTAATCACATTGAAGTATGCCAATAATCAATTTAAAAGTAAGCGGCCCCGAAGATCCTGCTTTAGCCCAACAGCTTGCAACTGAGATCAGCAGAATCACAAAAGATGTTTTAAATAAAAAGCCTGAGGTTACGGCAGTCGTCGTATCGTTTGTTCCGAATTATCTCTGGTTTATCAATTCCTTGTCCCTGGCCGAATTACAGGCAAAAAGCTTTCATCTCGACATCAAAATTACCGACTCATCCAACCTTAAAATTGAGAAGGCCAATTATATTGATGCTATACATATTGCCTTAACTACGCTTCTTGGCAATATCCACCCGGCAAGTTACACCGCCATCCAGGAAATGAAAGCAGATGCATACGGCTACAACGGCACAACTATGGAGTATAACTACATCACTAATCAAACAAAACCTAACACAGTTAGCCCAGGCGTTTAACGCCCTGTCTTATCCCGTTCGTCTGTATTTGTCACTCTATAAATCTTATAAAATCACCCGGAATGAAAACCATAAAACTCATCTTGTTAATACTATTAATAACCATACAGCAATCACACGCTCAACGCACCACAGCCAATAAAAAAGAAATAAGTACCCTTATAAACACCTACATAAAAAGCGTAATTGAAAAGGATTCCACAGCATTTTACAATTTGTTCAACGATGGCCCTGTTACCTGGTGTGCCGCCCTTAAAGACGAATCGCAAGCCAAAGAAATAGAACGGAAAGGAGCAAAAAAGGCAGGCAGTAATTATTTTTCGGGAAGCTACAAGGGCTTTTTCAGATCATTGTTCAGCTATAAAACAACCGAAGACAAGTTTGATAATATTCAAATTATTGAAGATGGAACAGTTGCATCCGTAACTTTGGATTATAGTTTTTGGGCCGATAATAAAATGACCAACTGGGGCAACAAATACCTGGGCCTGATAAAAAGAGATGGAAAATGGAAGATCACCAGTGTTATTTACTCCCTGGAACTCATCGAATACTTTAAACAGCCAGCACTAAAAAAACGGCAACAACTTACTGTACCGGGTGCCGCGCAATAAATTCCAGCCGGGATACCAAAGCATCAAACTTGCTGGTAATACCCCGATTTAAAATTTAACTTTCACTTGTAGCTGCAACGCCATATTGAATTGCAGCTGCAAGTACATCAAGGTTTATATTTTTTACTGTTTTAAACTTAATACAATAACCGGTTACGCTGGCCTTGCCCAATGTTTTTCCAAACGTTTGTGCTAAGTATGTTTTATCCTTAATGCCGAGGATGTAAACAGATATTCCGGTTGTGTTTGCGCTCAACCCAATCTGATAAAGCTCCCTGGTTTTGCCATCGGCATATTTAATAGTGTAAGATCCGTATCCTATATTAGGATTTGAAACCGTTTTATTTTCACTGTCTTTACCATCAAGAAACCATATTTTGCATCCTGGTAATACTCGTAGTATAAACTCATGCAACTCCTGCATTTCAACACGTTTGGGTTCGGGCTGGCCGGCGATGTACGTTTTGATTTCTTCTTGTACGTTCATATTAAATATTGAATTATGGGTTAATTAATCCTATTTTTCAAAGACTCACTTTGTTTTTGGTCATTCAGCAATTCGCCTCTTTTACGTTTTTTCGAAAGTGCCTTGTTCTTTGCTTTGATCCACCATCCAAATTTCAAGCTGGTAAAACCACCAGCCTGCAAGCCTTATATTTTTAAAAAACTTTCGTTTATTCAGGCAGACTAAAAAGGTAAAATAGCTTAAATTGCGTTAACAGATTTATATCAGATCGCTATAAACCAAAGCTAAGCTTAACAGATGGGAAATTCTGAAAAAAATACAGAGTCATTTGTTCACACAGTTATCCGCACAATTATTACTACAACAATAATTGCTGCCATTTTATATTGGGTTCACGTATTTCCATCCGGCGGAAAAAGCAAACTTGTGTTGTTTGAAATGATTTGGTCGGTAGTGTTTTGTATTGTTTTTTGCGGGCACTGGCTGGAATTGTTATTCATCAACCGCATAAAATTCTACTTACCCCAAAATATGCTATCGCTGTATTTTATAAGAATTGTTTACTGGTTTTTATGTGCTATGCCCCTATTTTTCGCAGCAAATTTAATTGCTGATTTATTTTCGGCCAGAACAGTGCAGATGGGCCGCTGGTGGATGTTTGGCTTTTTTTATATCGGCATTCAACTGCTGATGCATGCCATTATGCAGGTAAGGTTTAAAAAGAGTTTTTATAACGGAGTTTACTGAAGGTCTTTATACGCATAAGTTACCCGATAAAACCAGCAACCAAGCTTGCGGCACTATGTCCTGGCTAAGTCAGTAAAATAAACACCTCGGGTAATTGAGCCACACAGACAAGTAAATTGAGCCGTAAAAGACACCGGGCATAGGGTATAAAGCTGATCTTTGTATCGTTAAAAGATAAATATCAGCTATGAAAAACATAACAAAAATAAACCTTGGCAACAATGGGCCATTGGTTTCTAAACTCGGATTAGGCTGCATGCGCATGTCGTCGGTTTGGGGCGGACCGGTGAATGACGAAAGTGAGAGTATTGCAACCATTCAGGCGGCATTAGATAACGGGATTAATTTCCTGAATACAGGCGATTTTTATGGAAGTGGCCATAACGAGCTGCTGGTAGGCAAAGCCATCAAAGGCCGAAGGGACGACGCATTCATCAGCGTTAAATTTGGCGCTATTTTCTATAACGGCCAATGGATAGGGTTGGATTTGCGTCCCGCAGCCATCAAAAACTTCATCAACTATTCGCTGGTGCGTTTGGGGATAGATACCATTGACCTGTATCAGCCCTGCAGGCTTGATAACAGCGTTCCGATAGAGGATGTGATTGGCACTGTTGCCGATATGATTAAAGAAGGAAAGGTACGTTACCTTGGCGTTTCTGAAATAACTGCCGATCAGCTGCGTAAGGCCCATAGCGTACACCCTGTAACGGCGCTGGAAATAGGTTATTCATTAGCAGACCGCCAGATAGAAACCGACTTGCTACCTACAGCGAAAGAACTGGGTATTGGCGTAGTGGCCTTTGCCAACACCGCCGAAGGCCTGCTTACCGGTGACATGAAGGCACCGCTGGCGGCCAATGATTATCACAGCCACTTCTCGCGTTTCCAGGGCGATAATCTGGTAAAAAACCTGGAGAAGGTAGAGGTATTGAAAACAATGGCCAGGGAAAAAGGGGCCACTCCTACCCAACTGGCGATAGCCTGGGTGAATGCGCAGGGTGATGACATTATGCCATTGGTAAGCATGAGCCGCAGGACCCGCCTGCCGGAGAATATCCAGGCTATGGAGATTGAATTTACCCCCGGCGAGATGAATACACTTAACACGCAATTTGCTCCTGGTGCTATACTTGGAGGCACGTATCTGCAGCGATAAGGTTTTGCTGTGCAATTAGTTAAAATGGAAGATTGAAATATCGAACACTGAATGTCGAATATCGAATAATGAGGAAAAACTTCAGTGTTGGATATTCGACATTCAGTGTTGGATATTATTTCCCCTTTATTTTTTGCTTGCTGCGCTTTGGCCATAAGCCCCGCTTGTTTTATATCTTTACGTCGTGACAAATCCAACCGAAATAATACCAGGAGTAATATTTTATTCCTATCTCTCTACCCGGCAAAAGCATAGGGTGGGTTTTATGTCGCATCATACCCTGGTATTGCAGGTTTCCGGCCAGTTTACTTTAGAAACCTCGGGCCAAAAAATTTCGATGAAGAGGGGCGAGATGTTGCTGATAGGCAAAAATCAACTGGGCCAGATCACCAAAACGCCTCTACCTGATGAGGATTACGAAACCATCGTGATTTCGTTGCAGGAAGACTTGCTCAGGAAAATAGCGCTGGACGAGCATATAGATATACAGCATAAATACACTGGCCCTCCCAATATTCTTATTCCCGCAAACGATTTTCTGCAAGGTTATTTTCAGTCTGTAATACCTTATGTACGTAATCCGGCAGAAAAACTGACGACTGACCTGGGTATTTTAAAAGTAAATGAGGGTGTAAAGCTGCTGCTGCATATTATGCCCGAACTCAGGAACTTTCTGTTCGACTTCTCCGAACCGTATAAGATTGACCTGGAAAAATTCATGCTTCGCAATTTTCATTTCAATCTCCCCGTTGAAAAATTTGCGCAACTCACGGGGCGAAGCCTTGCCGGATTTAAGCGCGACTTCCAAAAAACATTCGGCATGGCGCCCAGGCACTGGCTGCAAGAAAAAAGGCTGACGGAAGCCCGCCATCTTATAGAAACCAAAAACAAAAGACCATCCGCCATTTACCTCGACCTGGGTTTTGAAAGCCTCTCTCACTTCTCGCATTCTTTCAAGAAAAAGTTTGGCAAGGCGCCTACGGGGTAGCAACCAGCCCTGAAATCTTCTTACTTTATCTGTGATGAATAGTTTGGTTTCACTTCAAAACTAAAGGTTTGGCTGCCCGCCTCGCCGCTTTGGGTTATCCCTTGTATTACGCCAACATAAGTACCGGGTTGATCGGATGTATAAAATGACAATTGTTGCTTACCATCGGCACCTGTATTTACAGATGGTGACCAGTAAAGTACATTCCTGAAATCGGGCATGTGGCTGGCAGCCTGCGCCTCGGTATCATAGGCCGGCGAGTAAAACCGGCGTTCCTGCTGCAACCCTTCATAATCGAGTACCACAGCATGCGGATCTATTTCGGCACCTCCAAGGTCGCCTTTGTAGCTGGTAAAACTAAATATCCCGTGCTCATATGATGGCCCCAGCGAGTAGTTATATGGTACATCCTCCAGTTTACGAATTTTGAGCGGATCAACCTTAAATACTTTATTCATATCAAAAAAAGGTACGCCATCTATCAGCATCATTGGGTCATCATCGGCCAGGAAACCTATGCCAATACCGGTAACCACTTTTACATGAAATTGGTTGCCGGTATGAAAAACGTTTGCCTCCCTGATGTATTCGCGCATTACTTCCTCCATCGTGGTAAAGCGGGTATAGTTATCCAACAGGTAAGTTTTATATGGTGTTCCATAAAATGCCGTGGTATCCGGATACGAGTCGACGAACTGCCTCATTTTTGCACCGTTGTAGATATTTTGCACCTGCATGGCTAATGCTGCATCTTCAAAAGTTGTTTGCAGGCCTGGTGTAACGTCAAAATGCGGCGTTGCCGCTTTAGCAAACTGGTCAGAGAATGGTGTCAATACATCTATCCGGTAATTGGTATCAACAGCGGTATTGGTTTCAACAACAATTTCATTTGGCCCGTAAAAGTTACGCATGTTAAATACCAGTTTACCACGTGCATCACTTTTAGCGGCATATAGCTGGATATGTTTACCAGGTATGCCCAGGTAGGCCTGGATATCTTTTTCGGGTTGGTTATTCAATTTATTAACCAGGGTAGCAGTAATAACCGGGCCATTTAACTCGGGTAAAAAATTAAAAGCCGGTGTTTTTTTATTTAACACATCGTCCCAGGCAAAACTTCGCCAGCCCTGGGTAAGCATCAGGTTGTCTGCAGCCTGGGTAACTGCCGCGTTTTGATCATTAAAATAATACCCCGGCGATTCAACCTCTCCCCTCAAATCCGATTTTAACCATAAGTAACTCAGGATATCTTCCTGTTGGTTGTGTTGCAACGAATCTATCCTGTAAACAGATACCGACAGACTGGCGGCAACCGGCTTTTTATCGGCACCTTGCGCAGTTAAAGCAACATCAGCTTTTTTACGTATAGCGTACTGTGCAGCGCTTGCACTGGCGCTGATAGATAGTTTTTTTGTTGGGCGTTTAAAATAAAGGCGTTCGCAAACAGGCTTTTTATCGGCGCTAAAAACTGTTATCTGCGATATCCCCTCACCAAGCCTGCCTTTATCTACAATAAAATTGGCTATACCGTTGTTTACAGCAGATGATTGCACTGCTTTAACCACCTGATGGCTTTGAGCAAAAAGAAAAACGTTGCCATCAGGCAGGTTTGTATTAACACTAACTGAAAGCTGGCCGCTGCCATTATCTTTTAAGCTCATTACATAGCCTTTATCGCTTATGGCCGGCATATCCTTTTGTATTACTTTCCCTTCAATTTTAATTAGGGCACGGTAGGTGGCATTAATTTGAGGCTTAAAAACAAACCGTCCGATTCCGAATTTCAAAGGCTCAAACCTGGCTACCGTATCATTGTTCTGATTAACAATGGCCCCCCTAAAATTTACGCCTTTACCAAATTGATCGGCAGCTTTTACCCCTACTATACTTTCCATACCACTAACCAGGTGGCCACCTTCAGGAAAAAACTGGATATCATAGGCGACCAATTGGGCTTTTTCTGCCTTTTCCGGGATCTTCAGCGGGTTTATAATGACCACCTTTTTTGAATAATAATAATCGGGGCTAAAGTTTTTCATCCAGCTGGTATAAGCCCGCAATACAAAGTTACCCGTTGGTAAATTTACCGGGATATACAATGATCCGTTACCGCTGCCATCCTTCATGGCAATTTTTGTTTGTAAAACCGGCGTTTGCTTATCATCAAGTACTTCAACATAAACCACCTTACTTAAACCAAGGGGTTTTATAAAAACACCATCCACATTATATACTTTAAACCAAAGTACTTCCCCCGCGGTATAGCCGTTTTTATCGGTATGTACAAATAACTTTTCCTGCAGCGCGTTTGATGTGTAATCATTAAAATTGGCCTGCACTTCGGGTAATACCTGCCCAAACAACCTGGTTATCGACATGATCGCTATTGCGAAAAAAATACTGGTAATTTTTTTCATGGTTTGGTGTTGTTTTATTTCCAAAATGATGGTTTTTTATTGGAGCCACGCAAGGTACAATCAACACAAATAGGTGTTGATGCGGTGTAGCCTCCTGGCGCATAATCAACCGATAATGTTATACCCGAATAAATAAGATTGTATACTTCATTAATATATATGGGAGGGATATTTGGAATGGTGCTTGTTACCTTACGGGCATAAAGCAATGTATCTAAATGGCAGCTGCCGTAAGGAGTTTCGGCCACCCAATTTGCCGGCAGGCTTGTTTTATCAACAAAAATTCGTTTTTGGGTTACTTGTCCTACGGTAACAAAACCGATAACAGGCTCGTTAGGGTTGCTGATACAATGTAAATTGCCTGTTAGCTCTGATGGTTGCGGGTCAAAAATTCCGCCAATCTGTTCTGTATTTTTCTTCAGCAACTCAAAATAGTTATATGCATCAGACGTAATTGCATACTGTTTTACAAGCATGCTATACCTGAATCTAAGTTTTTCTGAGTTAGCGAGAATCAACGCCAGTGGTGCGTTACTTACTTTATCAGCTGAAAGCTTGGCCGTTGTAGTGGTAATTATAGTGTTGGAGGTGTCACTTATCCAACAATTATATATTTTTTGTGCAGGAGTCCGGACATACTGAAAATCGGGCGGGGGCGCCGTTGGGTTTTGAACCACTGTAATTAATGATTCAAACGCACTTTGAATCTGGTAGGTTTCTGTATATTCCCATCTGTAATATTTGCTATTATTAGTTGCATCATGTGTATCAACCCCAATTTGCAAGCCAACATTGGTTATGGCAGTCCTCACACTGTCAATTGTCGGCGAGTTTTTTACCGGTACAAAATCCGAAGCATATTTCCCACCGTTTACCGTGGTGATTTTTAGGCTGTATTTTTCGGCAGCAGACAAGTTTAACGGCGCCGACACATAAGTTCCGTTACCTTTACCAATCAATTTGTAAATTGCTCCGCCTGCGCTTTCAACAGTAACTACAGCCCCCAATTCGGGGTTGGCTTTTGCGTTACTATCCAGGTTTACCGTACGGCGTAATGTTATGGTGGTTGAATCGCCCAATGCGATATTGCCATCAACTACCAAATAGCTGGTTACTTTGGCCGAGGGAGCAATGGTGATTTGCTTTTTACAAGCCGTTGCTCCCATTAATACTAATAATATATTTAGTATCCTTTTCATCGTATTAATCCCTCAATAGCATTGTTAAATAAATCAACCTCGCTGTCATTTGTCCTTCTCATCAACATTAAAACCTTATATTATAATTTATAAACGGTATCGGCCTGGCAAAAATGGATAGCTGGTACGAGTTAATTACCCCGCCCTGTTGCTGAAAAAATGTTGAATATGCATTTTGCCTTCCTGTTAAATTGTACACCCCTACCGTCCATGAATTATGGAAGGTTTGGTGTATTTTATGGTTACCATCTATATTGATAGAAAAATCGGACCTGAAATAGTCCGGAATTCTGTATTCGTTCCGTCCGGAGTAAAATACACGCTCGGCTCCATTTGAATAATATTTGGCAATGGGTAATGTTATGGGTCGGCCGGTACTATAGGTAACATCCAGCGAAACACTGTAACGGTGCGTTATGCGGTAATTACCGGTAAAATTAAAGCTGTGTGGTTTATCGTAATTGGCCGGGTAGTATGCCCCGCCGTTTATCAGTTGGCCGGCAATGGCATCGTCCTGCTTTAAAAATGTGCGCGAGTAAGTATAATTAACCCAGCCGTTTAACTTGCCGGTAGTTTTACGAACAGATAACTCAACACCATAGGCCTTGCCCTGGGTATTTAAAACTTCCTGCTCAATGGCATGGCTCATTACCAGTTTTGCCCCGCTTTTATAATCCAGGTAATTATCGATGTGTTTGTAATAAACCTCTACCGAAGTTTCGATGGTGTTTTGTTGCGCGTTTTTAAATATACCAAAAGATACCTGGCTGCCATACTGTGGTTTGATGTTGGGGTCGCTCAGCTTGTAAATATCAATCGGCGATATAGCCGTGGTGTTTGAAAGCTGGTGAATATACTGCGCAAGCGTATTATAACCGGCCTTTAATGACAAGTCATCCTGGATATTGTAACGGGCAGAAACCCTGATTTCGGGTCGGGAATATGTTTTTATTATTTTGCCGCCGCCATAGTTGGTGCTATCAACAACGTTCTGCGGGGTACGCGGTAATCCGGGCGCATAATTACGTGCAGTTTGCGCGCCAAGGTAGTTAAACAGCGAATACCTGATACCTGCGCTGATAGTAAAATCGGGCGTAATATCAATTTTATCGCCCAGGTATAAGGCGCTTTCCAGGGCCTGCTCATCCGCTACCTTATCGGGTATTATTAACGAGGATGAGCTATTAGGCGTCTCGCTCCCCGGGTTTAGCTTATAATAAATAGAACTTAAACCAAAATTAAGGGTATTGTTGCGGTTAAGGTAGTAGGTAAAATCGGCTTTAAAATTGGTTTGGTTAATGCCAAATTTAAGTTTGTAGGCATTAACAGGGTTTGCCGTACTGGCAATATCATATTTATAACCATCGTAACCAAGGCTTAACAAGCTATATAACTTACTGCTAAAATTATGCTTCCATTTAATGTTGGCGTTCTTGTTGCTGTAGTTATAAGTGGTATCGCTGTTTAACCTGAAATTGTCGTTGCTTAAATAGGTAGTAATATAAATGTTATTATCCTTATTAACCTGGTGACTTAAATCGAGGTTAAAATCATAAAACGACGCATGGCTGTGTTTGTATTCCTCTGGTAATAATTTTAATAACCAATCTGAATAGCTGGTACGGCCGCCAAAAATGAACGACGTTTTATCCTTCACAATAGGCCCCTCAACATTAAGCCTGCTGGTAAGCAGGCCTATACCTGCCGAACCTGTAAAGTTCTTTTTATTGCCCTCACGGTCGGTAACTTCCAATACCGATGATAAACGCCCGCCAAATTTTTCGGGGATGGTACTTTTGTACAACTCAATCCCTTTTACAATATCGGGGTTAAAGGCCGAGAAGAAACCAAAAAAATGGGCGGGGTTATAAATCGTTTTATCATCAAGCAGTATCAGGTTTTGATCCGCAGCGCCCCCTCTTACGTTAAACCCGGTTGTGGCTTCGCCAACAGTTTGTACACCGGGCAAGGTTAATACAATGCGCAAAACATCGGCCTCGCCAAAAACAGCGGGCACCTGTTTTATACTTTTAATATCCAGCCTGCTTACAGCCATTTCGGTACTGCGTACATTAGCCACTTTATCTGCCGATATTTTTACTTCTTTTAACGTGGTAACCTGGTCCTGAAGTTCAATATTCAATTGACCATCGGTATAAAGCATAATTTGTCGGCGCGCATCTTTCATCCCTATCCCTTTAACTATCAGCAAATGTTTGCCGCGCGGCAGCGCCAGTGTAAAATAACCAAACTGGTCTGTTGTAACCCCAATGCTGGTATTGCTTACATAAATACTTGCGCCTGCAATAGGCACGCCCGATTTGGCACTTTTTACATAGCCTGATAAAGCTGCTTTGCCGGGTTTTAACTCGTTGCTTTTTATACCAATCTCATACAGTTTGTTTTCGATGGTTGATTCAATTACCGTTTTTTTAACGGGCGCCGTTGTAAAATCAATTAAAGGCGATGGCGTAACCGGCTTGCTTTGCCCCGGTTTTACATTAAAATAACCTTCGGCCGGCTGCGTACGGATCTCTTTACCAAGGGTTAAAAAAACCTGCATTTTTGATGCAACTATAGCATATTGAAAGGCAGAGTTATGAAAAGCCTGCCTAAGCACCTCTTCCAGCGGCTGGTTATTTACCTGTAGCGTTATTTTCAAGCTATCAAACTGGGTACGGTCGTAATAAAACCGGTAACCTGTTTTAGCCTCAAGGTCGCCGGCAAACTGATCAATATCGGCCTGTTGAAAATTAACACTGATGCTTTTTGAAGTAACCTGTGCATGCAATAGTTTAACCGCCAATAAAAGAATAATAGCCAGGTAAATTTTTTTCATATTATTGGGTTATACTATCATAATAAGCCGTTACTGAAGTCAGCGCCAGTTCGGGCAGATCAACAAACTGTAAGTGCTTGTCTTTTATATATTGCTTAAGTTCCTTCTTCTTGTCGGCAAACAGCTCGAGTACCGAACTTTGGTTGCTCACTTTATAATAAACAGACCCTTTTTTGATGTAATAATCGGGCGCCTCTTTAAAGGGCACAAAAAACCGCTCCCTGCCGTTGCTGCCCGATGTAGATTTGAGCAATTTTTCCGTCCTTTTTATTAATTGCGACTTGCCGCCATAAAGCTGTTCGTAAAAACCGGCTTTTATGCCGCCATTACTGTTAGGCAACCTAACAAAATGCCGTTGGTGTAAATCAAAACCGGAAACTTTATCGGTTATTAAAGCAATTGGCGAAGCGTGATTGTAGAGCAGTACCACCAGCTGATCGGTGTACAGATCATAGATCATCGACACATTTTCAAAGCTTTGCCCATCATATTCAACCGAGCCTGGCCGCCAGGCATCAATATCATCAAGGTAAGGACTGCCTTTAATGGATGAGTCATAAGAGTCATAAACCAGGCCGTTATACAACCGCGATTGCTCGCCGACGCCTTGGTAAAACCGGCTTGTTATATTGGTTAGCGCGGCCTCGTAAGCCGAACTATCTGCAGATTGTGCAGATGCCGTTTTATACAACAGGGCAACAACAAAACAAAGTATTATTTTAATTGGATAATGGACAGGCATCGGTTAATATTTATTCAGTAATTAAACCATTTTTAACCGCAAAACCAAATTTTTATTAATTTGACAGCTGCTTAAGTGTAATATAATAAATTTGTTACAGTATTTAATATCATATTACCAATTCGATGCCTAACATTTTATTAGTAATGCAGCCAAGGGTCGAAAAACATGCCTCTGCTTTTTTGTCGGGCCCGTAGCTGGTATTTTCAAGCCGATCTTTTTTAGTTTGCATTAACTGTAGCATTTAGTATCGTAATAACGTTATATGACATATAATGGTCGATTAATATAATACACTTATATTAATTTATAAACTAACAAACTAAACTTATCATGAAATTAATTTACAACTTTACATGTATCATAGCTTGTATGGCTATAATGGCTTGCCATAAGGATAAAAACATGGGAGATAAAGGTACTGTTAAGCAACTAACTGCGGCCGATGCCGGCAGCAAAGCCTCGGTTACCATAGGGCAAACCATTTCGTTAACCTTAGGAAACCCCGGCGATGGTGGCTACCAGTTTAACAATCCCAAGTACAACACTTCGGTATTAACGTTGGTGAGCCATCAGGAACATGTAGGTGTACACCCGGGCCTAATAGGCGATTTTGGTAAGGATATTTGGACGTTTACCGCAAAAGGAAGCGGCACAACTACGCTCGAAGTAACCGCCCACCGTGCCAGTACCGAGACTATATCAATGTTTACTAACCAGATCGTCGTAAAATAAAAATTATCAAAACGATGTTGGCTGGTATCCCAATTAAGTTAAGGAATTAAGGATAGCTTCATATCGAACACCGAATGTCCCAATATCGAATAATGAAGAAAAACTTCGGTGTTGGAAATTCGAAATTCAGTGTTAGATATTATTCGCCCTTCTATTTTCTTAACCTAACATATCCTCACGCGGGTATTTTCAATTACCTGTTACGGGTGTATTGCAATTCAGCTAATCGCCATTAACCAGCGGAATAACCTTTTTGCCAATCAGTTCGATAGAGCTCATTAACTGTGCATGTGTTAACCCGGCATTATCCATTTGGAAGGTAAACCTGTCTACCCCGCCCAATGCTTCGCTGTGGCGCAGCAGCTTTTCGGCTACCTGTTCCGGACCGCCTAATACTAAGACACCTTTTGGCGCTGCCAGGCTATCAAATTGCGCTTTGGTTACCGGCGGCCATCCGCGTTCGCGGCCCAGCTTAGTCCAAAGCTCTGCATAGCCGGGGTAATAGTCGGCAATCGCTTCCTCGTTGGTTGCCGCTACATAACCTGGCGAATGCAGGCCCACTTTTAATTGCTCAGGGCTGAAACCTGCCCGACGGCCGGCCTCGCGGTAATGGTCAACCAGGGGCCTGAACCTGTGCGTTTCGCCACCAATAATGGCCACCATCAAGGGCAGCCCCAGCGTACCGGCACGTGCAAACGACTCTGGGGTACCACCCACGCCCAACCATACCGGCAACTTTGGTTGTAAAGCCCTTGGATAAACCGGCAGATCGGCCAAGGGAGCACGGAACCTCCCTGACCAGGTAACAAATTCACTATCCCTAACTTTAAGCAGCAAATCCAATTTCTCCTTAAATAACGCATCATAGTCGTTCAGGCTGAAACCGAACAAAGGATAGGCCTCAATAGACGACCCGCGGCCAACCACCATTTCGGCGCGGCCTTTTGAGATCAAATCAAGCGTGGCAAAGCTCTGGTACACACGCACCGGGTCTGCAGCGCTTAGTACAGTTACCGCGCTTGTAAGTTTAATCCGTTTGGTGCGCGTGGCAGCAGCGGCCAGGATCACCGCAGTGGCCGAATCCAGGAACTCCTTTTTATGATGTTCGCCAATCCCAAAAACGTCCAAACCCACCTCATCAGCAAAAGCAATGCGGTTAAGCAGTTGTTCCATCGCATCAACGCCGCTCAACTCGTTACTGCCGTACATCGCCGAAGCAAAGCTATCTATTCCTATTTCCATTATATCACCTTTGAATTGAATGTTGAAACATTCAATTCAAAGGTCGTAAGTAATTTGGTTTTAAGCAAGTGAGTAATAGGTATTAAGTGTCTGATTTATGACATAAGTTTTGAACTATAAAAGCCTTTGATCTCTCAACCAAAAGCTTTTATAGTTTACCACATATTTAACCGTACGCAGGCGTATTAGATGTCAGAAACCGTAAATTCTGCTTTTGCCGAAGCCGGGAATTGAGTACTCATACTAACGTCCTCATCGCACACCAGCGGATTTGAAAAGTCGACATTTTCAGCAATCTGCTCATTTCCATCTATTTTTATAACCACAGTACGATGCCCGGTAACTGTATAGGTACTTTTGAGCTGCCACCACATAAAGGATGCCCGCGGCACCTGCGTTTTGGCATTGAAGGTTTTCTTTTTAGTAACCACTTCGGCAAGTGTCACTTCTGCCGAAAGTTCCAGGGTTAGTTTTGCGCCTATATCTATAAACGATGCCACTTTTAAACCAAGCGAGGCCGAAAATTCCTCACGGGCGCCAACACTTAGCGCTACGCCGATACTTACCGAGTCTTCCTGCGAAAAAGGTGTATCAGGTGTAATGGTGCAACTGTTTACACGTACCCATTGTTGCTTGAATTCCAATTGCTGGTTGGTAAGCCGTTTTTCCCAGATGATTTTAAAGCCCACCATCTGGATTTCTTTGATAACTATGGTTTGATCGGGCAGGGGTACTTTCAATATTACTTTTGCCTGTGGCGGAAGCGGGAAGTCATTAATCCCATTAGGGGCCGGTGGGTCCGGCAATAATTTAATTGTTGATGTTGTCATAATCTGATGTTTTAAGTTGCTGCAAAATAGCGTGTCGCCATTTTACACAACAGGGTTAAAAACACCTTTTTGTAGGATAGGAAAAGGGTTTAATGAGGGTGCTGTAAAGCTTGTGGCGGGTTTTTGTTGGCGAATCCTCCAGGAAGTTAAAGGGTAAAAAAAAACCTCCAAAATTGAGTTTGAACAACCGATATTTAAGCCATGTTGTTTAATGAGCCTAATAAACCAGCCATCGCCCCCCCCCATTTAAGCTAAAGAGCTTTTGTAACGCACATTAACGACGTGTTGTAAAACCCGCCGAAGCCTTCAACTTATCCCAGTTGAAGCTTATAGTTCCGCCGTTACTACCGGCAGTAACTATTTCAAATGTCAAAAGCTCTGCAGGCTGCTTTAAGGTTTGCATTTGCATCGGGATCTTTAAAAAATCATAATCCGCATTATGCTCAGTTCCCCAAATGTTGGCTTGCTTGTTAAATATCAACGTAAAACCGGTTGGAGTTGGCATGGTAAATATGGAGTAGGTGCCCGCAGGAAGCTCTTTCCCGTTGAAGTAAAGCGGCTTGCTTAAATAAATTTTTGTGGCCGCATCTGCCCCTGTCCGCCAAATGCGGTTCCATGGCACAACTTCACCAAAAATAAGCCTGCCCCTTACCGACGGACGGGAGTATTCGATTTTAATACTGGCCTCGTTAATGGTTGCTTTTACCGAATCGGGCTTGTTGATCATGGCCAACCGCGGATGCAGGCGCTGATGGTTAACGTTTGCAGCAATCACAGAATCGATATTTAAATACGCACCTGCCTTACCTTTAACATTAAATGATGTGCCAATGCCGTCTACCGCTTGCAGGCTGCCATTTTTATCCAAAAATATAGTAAACATGCCCATTACAGCGCTGCCCAGCTGCAGTTTTTGGCTGCCCGTTTTTTTGATCATAAACTTCCTGGCACTATTAAATACAATATGACTGCTCAACACACTGTCGCCTAACCTTTTGGGTGCAAAATGGACCAGCAAAGCAGGCATAAAAACAAGCACATCGCCGCCAAATGCGTTGGCTTCCATAATTTTCACAGGATATTTACGCACGCCGTTCCGGCTGGCATTTTTTGTTTCAATAAAGGTAGTATCCCTAACGTAATTTAATGTGTAAGTGTAAATCAACGAATCTTTGCCCTTTGCCGGCTCATAATTAAGGCCCTCCAGGTGCATAAGCTGGCCATCGGGGAAAAACGTTCCTTTTACTTTACTTACATTCACACCCGGGCTCATGGACACTATTGTCAGTGCAAATTCGCTTCCATTTAGTTCAAAATCGCCTGTTGCCGTGGTATCCGGCCCCAGGGTATAAGTTAAGCTTCCTTTAAACTGGTGTGGTTGCTGGGCACTTGCCGATATAAAGAAATGAAGCAATAGCCCCAAAAAAAATATTTTTATTCGCATAAATTGTTTGGGCGAATTTAACGTTTATATAAAATTTTAATTATAATTAATGTGCCATAATAAACCAGCCAGCAATTTAAACTTCATTACTTTTATAAAAGTATACTACAGCAAACGGGCCTTCAAAGAACCATTCCCGCCGCTGTTCGATTTCCAGACTTACAACCACTATGCCTACGGCCTCTGGCTACAGCATAAGCAACTTCCTTTATAACATTCGATAGTGATGCGGTGACAACGTCGGCCATTGGCTGAAATTGAAATAGTGAAAGAAGTCAAAAAAGATCTGAAGTATCCGGACTGTTATTCTTTTTAAAACTCTCATAGCAATTTTTGATGTAGATAACCAGGTCGTAATCATTCATCACGTCAATTTGTTTGAGGCTGGGCATATATTTTAACTCAAAGCTCTCCAGTTCACTATCTGCTATGGGTATAGCTTTTTTTATACTTTCATCATTAAAACGTGCAGAAACTTTGCTCGCAGCTACCTGTTTGCTCGCAAATTTATTAAACCGGCGTGCATCTTTAACCTCACTTTTAAAGTTTTCATAAATAAAAGTCATTGGCTTCAAAAAAAGATAATAGTAATGTGGCGTGCCGGTATAGAATACACTTTTTTCCCTATAGCCTCTTTGTACTTCCTTGATATCGCTTTTTAATGAATTCTCCTTAATTACCACCTCGCCAAGTTGAATTATAGGAGTCATGAATATTACCTGATCTGCAAAATCCTTTACTACAAATTCCGTGGCTTGAAAATTATCATTTTTAAACTGCAAAGTATCACCGGACTGCGAGGCTATACTAAAAACGCCATAAATGTTCGAACGCGCTTGCGTCATCGTTCGTTTATTTAAAACAACAACACTTCCAAGCCTTAAATTAGTTCCCCTTTTAAACAATATCCCCTTTTGAATTTGGATATTTTGAGCAAATAAGGGGCACAGGTTCACAACCCCAATCACACATAAAAGAATAAGCTTTTTACTAGTCATTTATTGGCGATTGAAAACACTCATCTTATTTACCCTGCTAAAAGAATATTATAAAATTAAGAGATTCGCTTGCCGATCCGTTCAATAAAAAGGTTAAAATTTGTTAAACTGAAATTTGTTATCGCCAACCCAATGCAGGGGCAACATGCTCTAAAATGGCCGATAGCACATGAACATTGTAATCAACGCCCAAAGTGTTCGGTATAGTAAGCAGCAAAGTGTCTGCTTCCTGTATCGCTTCGTCCTGGGCCAGTTCTTTGATGAGCTGGTCGGGTTCGGCTGCATAGCTTTTGCCGAAGACTGCACGTTTATCAGCCTCGATGTAACCAAAGCTGTCGGCTCCTTTTCCCTGCTGTCCAAAGTAAAGCCTGTCCTGCTCGGTTACCAGTGCAAAAATGGAGCGGCTTACCGATACCCTCGCTTCGCGCTGGTGCCCGGCGTTTTTCCAGGCTTCTTTATATAGCCTGATCTGTTCTGCCTGCTGGATGTGGAAAGGCTTGCCGCTTTCGTCATATTTCAGGGTCGAACTTTGCAGGTGCATGCCGTTTTCGGCAGCCCAAACCGCGGTTGCATTAGATGCAGCTCCCCACCAGATGCGTTCCCGCAGCCCTTCCGAATGCGGTTCCAGCCGTAACAAGCCGGGCGGATTCGGGAACATCGGGTAAGGGTTAGGCTGGGCAAACCCCTCTCCTTTTAACTTATCTAAAAAATCCAGGGCCTTTTTTCGTCCCATATCAGCATCGTTTTCCCCGGCAGCAGGCTCGTAACCAAAATAACGCCAGCCCTCAATCACCTGCTCTGGCGAACCCCGGCTGATGCCCAATTGCAAACGCCCGCCCGAAATCAGGTCGGCAGCGCCGGCATCTTCTACCATATACATGGGGTTTTCATAACGCATATCGATAACACCCGTCCCAATCTCAATCTTGCTGGTTTTTGCCCCAATAGCCGAAAGTAGCGGGAATGGCGATGCCAACTGCCGCGCAAAATGATGAACCCGGAAATAAGCCCCATCCAAACCAATTTCTTCCGCGGCAACAGCCAGATCAATCGACTGCAGCAAGGTATCACTGGCAGTACGGGCCTGGTACGCGGGATGGTTGGACCAATGCCCGAATGATAAAAATCCTATTTTCTTCATCATTAAATTCGATAATTTATCTGCAAATGTAAGTAAACGGGTGGTGGACGGAGGTCACGGGTTGGTAATAATGATTTGGTTTGTGAGGTTAGATATTATGGCATTGGTTGTGGCAGATCAGCGTTGCTGTGGTGTCATTTTAGCATAGGTCTTGTGTCGTGGCCTGGACATTGGCTGACCTGCCCTTTTTTCAGCGCAGTTCCTGTGTTATGGGTTATGCAATGGCGGACCTGTGCTTACGATGTGATTGGTTTGCAAAAATCACAAGCGATCCCCGCTCATGCAGTAGCACAACATTTGCGCTAAATGGGATGGCGGGCCTGTTCTTTGTGTGTATTATAAAAAAAATCACAAGTGATTCTCCCCCATGCAGCCACACAACCTTGCGCCAAAGTGGTCGAAATAAGACGGCATGGCTAAGGTTCATACAGCGTTTTCAGCATGCGTTCTGCTAAAGTCCCACATTTTTTTTTAAACTTTCCCTATCCAAAGCCTCCATCCTGGTAATTTTTGACTTGTTTACTTTGCCATTAACGTCAATAACCACATAAGTTGGGAATCCCCCTTCCGCATTAAGCACAGTTTTTAGCCTGGCGATGATTTTATCATTCACGTAAATATGCGTACCGGGGATCTGCATCTCTCCTATTCTGTTTTTCCATATATCAATACTTGAGCTACTGGTGGTACATAGATAAATGTATTCAACAGGCAGATCTTTATTTTTTTGGTGCAAACTTTTGCTGAACGGCATGTCGGCTATGCAGGGGGCGCACCAGGTTGCCCAAAAATCAATAATAAGAGCTTTGTTGGGGAATTTTGCCTTTAAATTTAATATAAAGCTATCGATATTTGCTATAGTATCTAACTGGTATAAGCTGGCATCAAAAGGTAACCGAATTAAGGGGGTACCAATATCCGCCTTTTCTAACTTTGTTGATAAAGCTAAAACGCTATCTATTCTCTTTTGGTTATCATCAACCTTAATCATTTCATCTGCAGCGATTTTTTTGCACCAGGCTGTTTTGATACTGCTGATGATCATGGGGTAAGTGCGGGCATAATTATCTTTCTCCGATTCTAAAAGAAATAGTTTTAAAAGATCTGATCGCTGCTGCGTATATAAACTATCACATAGCATCATGATACTGTTGAGCGCCGATTCTTTTTTAAAGCGCTTTTTGGCCATTGTATAAATGCCCAGGTATTTGTAAAACATCACACCATCGTTACTTGTAAATATTGGCTGGTGCGCGTTTATCTGCTTAATAAGCTGGCCGGGTATGGTGTCATTCCAATAGGCGATGCAAATTTCACCGTAAAACTCCGACAAGGTTTCATTGTTAACAGCCCATCCATATTTAGGGTAACCGCTGATGAATTCGCTATCTATACTTTTCAATAGCCTTAAAACAGAATCGGTTTTAAAAGTGAAGGCATCTGCAGTGTATTTTTTTCTCCAGTTACATACGGCCCGCAGATCATTAACCAAACGCTCCCTTTCTTTCTTTTTAAACAACACTTTTTTGTTCATTACGGTATTTAATTCGCCGTCGTAACCAGAAAAGGTAATCCCCTCGCCTATCATATACGCGCCATCTTTAGGTACTTTCCGCGTGTCTACTGTAACAGTAAGCCCTTTATCCACATATATCCCTGTATATAAGTAGTTACCTGCGTCTAACCAAATTTGTTGGTAAGGCAAATTCTCATCAAGAATTATTTTTACCTGGCCGGTGGCATCTGTTTCTGCATATTTAGTTGCCTGCATGCTTCCGCCGAGTTGTACAAGGGTATATTTGATATTTATTTTTTTAACGCTATCGGGCAGGTTTTTTATTTGCACGGTTAATGTTGCGGGCTTCCTGTTCATCAGATAGGCGTCCATTTTTTTATCCTCGATGGCAATAGCTGGTAAATTTTGGGCACTTAAGTAGCTGCTGCAGAACACTAATGCTGCCAGTAATAGGTTTTTCATGATATGATTTTTTTTATTTTTTTATAGTGTGTAAGCGTTTTATTACGTTCTCTTTTTTGTTCCTGGAGATGGGGATGCGGGTATTATCGTCCATTAATAAATAGCCCGAATCTTCCTTGAGTAAACTTTTGATAAACTTTATATTCACCAGGTGCGATTGATGGCACCTGATAAAATCGTAGCTGCTTAATAATTCGTCGTATTCAAAAATTGGTTTTGATACCATAATACTTGTTCCGTCTGATAAAAAGAACTGGGTGTAAGCATTTGATGATTCGCAACGGATGATATCCCCGGTGTGCACAAACCTGATCTCTTTAGTTGAAGACAGGGCCAATTTGTGATCCTTTTTCGCGTCCTTATCTTTTATAAATTCCATTAAGTTTTCAAGCTGCAGGTTAGCCTTCTTTTGCATCAGTTTAGCCTCCACTTTGCTTACCGATGCTTTTAATTCTTCCGGATCTATCGGCTTCAGCAAATAATCTATAGCCGAAAATTTAACGGCCTGTATCCCGTAATTGTCAAACGCGGTAACAAAAACAACTTCAAACTGTTGATGTGGCAAAGCTTTAAGCACTTCAAAGCCATTCTTATCCGGCATCTGGATATCTAAGAACAACAAATCGGGATTGCTTGCTGTAATCAAACTAACCCCGTCATCGGCATTGGTGGCTGTGCCCACAACTGTTACCGGCAGCTCATTCTTTTTTAACAGGTGCACAATATTTTCGATATTGTTTTTTTCGTCGTCTATAATTACCGCTCGTATCATATTAGCCAATTTTTAAAATGGATAATAACCTGGGTTACATTATCCGTCCGTTTTACCAAAAACTCTATGTGCTGCCCGTTCAATGTCTGGTTCAACAATTTTATGCGCTCTTTGGTTAGCTGAAGGCCAAAGCCGTTAGCGTTATCATTGGGGTTAAAGCCTTTGCCATTATCATTTACAGTAACTACCATGTCGTTATCCAATTTCTCAAACAGCACAATCAGTTGCCCGTTTTCCTGCAGGGCCGATATACCATGCTTTACCGCATTCTCTACCAGGGGTTGTAAAAATAAAGCGGGCATTTCAATGGCGCTGGCATCTATTTCTCTGCTCACTTTAATTTGATAATCGAAGCCAAACCGTAGTTTTTCGAGTGCCAGGTAGTTTTCCAATATCTTTATTTCGGTAAAAATGTTTACAAATTCCTTGTCACTGGCTTTCAGTGAATCGCGCATTAGATTGCTAAACTCAATTAAATATTTCGACGCGTTTTGCGAATCGTTTTTGGTGATAAGCCCTTGTATGGAGCTAAGGGCATTAAACACAAAATGCGGGTTAAATTGCGACCGGATGGACCTGAGCTCGGTTTGTACCAATTGCTTTAAGGTACTTTCTTCTTTAAGCTTTGCTGTCTGCTTCCTTGATCGCCAGAGTAGCAGTACAAACCCGACGGCAAATACAACAAGCATACTTAAGGCTACTTTTGCCCATACCGTTTGATACCAGGCTGCTGTTACAGTAAATGCATAGGTGCAAATATTATTGCGCTGTACGCTATAACGTATTTTTAACTGATAATGCCCTGGCGACAGATTTTTGAGCCACACTAAGTTAAAATCAAAATCATTAACCGTCCAGCCGGTGCTGTCTTTTCCGTTCACCAGGTTATATTCAATAATACTTCGCGACTTAATAATATCATCCAAATAAAAAATCAGGTTATTTTCGTTGTACCGGAAGTCTTTTCTCAACTTCAACAAAACAGTGTCCTTACTCCAATCGCTTTGGCTTGGGTCTTCCAATGGGCTTCTCCATTGCTTTTTAAAAAGGCTTAAAAATTCGGGGAGCTGCGAAAACGTGAATACGCCTACAACCCTTGGCTGCCATTTTACCCAATACGCCGAGATAGAAGATTCAATACTATCGGGCGTATTAATCCTGCGTACCTGGAAGGTGAGCGCTTTGCCATAGGCCTCTTTAAATTGGCCTAAATATGCAGATAGCTCATCAATCGTACCGATTTCGGCAATTTGAGTCATCAGGTAGGCTTTGCAAAACAACTTTGGCTTTGTCCAAGGTAATACCACTTTCTGCTTATCCTCTATAACCCTGAATTGAAATTGGTTTACGTTTTGCGGGTTAATGCCATTAACGGTTATGACTATCCCCGACGAATCAAAAATAGGGATGGCATATCTGCCCGCATAGCCATCAAAATTTTGAATATATGATTGCGACCCGGGGTTGCCATATTCCTTTAGCCTGGGTATTTTTTGTACAGCCTGCCGATAGTTTACCGCCAGTTTATTGGAGTAAAATGCGGTAAGCAGCACTTTTTTATTTTTAGGGTGAAAGCTTTGGTAATTAAAAAATGTCATGGAAAAATACTTCCGGATAGAGTCGCCATGACTATCGTACCGGATGACCGGGTTGATACTATCCAGGTACATTACCGGCTTTTGCGCCTGGCAGCAAAGCCCCAGGAAAGCACAAAATATAAATATGATGATACTGCGCATCAGCTCCATTTGATTTTATGCAACAAAGTAAAGCTTTTAAACCCTGGTTAAGATACGCTGATTTGAATATGGCAGGAGTTATTTTGAATTGGGTGGTATGGACGAATTCACTTCAAGTAAAACCTTCATCAACGGATGCTATTAAATGAACATGGTTGCTTATAATTACATATGCATGAAGGTGCAGCCTTTTTTTTGCTGACAATATTTTAACGATTCAATTACCAAATCGTGGTATTGCTGCCGGATGAATCAGTCTATCCAACCCACAATTGTAAATGTCATATAATAAACTGCTTGATGATCGTGGATAACGGAGCCTTTTTTGACCATGATATTTTTGCAGATAATTATAAGATGCGGTTACTGTAGTTGCAAACTACAGGCATAGACGTTCGAAGTCAGAGACTTCGAACAGCGGCAATTGCAATGATGTTAGTTTTTCGAATTCAACCGCCGGGTAATCTTTTTGATGTCGTCATTTACAATTCCCACCTTTTCCAATTCACCAAAATCCTCAAGAAACTCTTCTTTATAGGTTGCATGGGTTTTATCAAAGGGCCTATTCCTGTATTTTAAATAAAGTGCCTCTGCCTCGGGGTAATGGCCTTGTAATAATAGAAGCAGGGGCAAATTAGCTTGTGGATATACGTAGCCTGGTTCAAATTTTAAACTTTGATCCAGGTAGTATTTTACGTTATCGAGTTTTTGAGTAACAATGCTGTACCAGGCAAGACTGTTGTAGTGATTCGCCATTTGCGACCGGGTGAGACTGTCGGGAGCAATATTATAATAGGCAGAATCGAGCGCGACCAGGGTACGGTAGTATTCCCGTATATCCCAATCGGATTTTAAGTTTGACGTTCCTTGTTTCAAAACGCTTTCCCGGTATTTTTTTAATTGGTCGACGCCAGGGGAGAATTCATCATAAGTAGCTTTGGCAATATCGGCGATCAGCAAATCTCTTTTCCTGGCGTCACTATACGAATCCATTAAAAAAATGGCGACAGCCAGGTGTCTGCCATCAGGCAATGTGATAATGCCCACATCGTTTGTTGCCGGCGACAAACCCTGTTCGTTTGTTCCGGAAGTACCGCTCCTGTGTGCAAGCGGCGTCCCCTTTGGCAGCCCGGCCCTAATGCGGCCCGATGCTACATAGGTTGATAACATCAGCTGCATCAGCAAATCATTGCTTTTTTTTGATAGCACCGCTCGCTTAAAAATTAAACCCAACAATTGCATCTGGGCCGATGGCGTCGACCAGCTTTTGTATTGAAGCCCCCAATCAGCCTGCATTTCGGCTTCATTGCCTTTAATCTGTAAATGGCTTACGCCTATGGAGTGAATATCTTTCGTTATTTTTTCTGGGCCTCCTAAAAGTTTCATTAAAATATCGCAGGCATTATTGTCGCTAAGGGTGACCATATCGGTTAGTATCTCTCTAATGGAAACTTCAACATTGCCTTCAGGGTATTTTTCCCGTAGTGCGCTTACGGTTTTATGCAACTCTGCTTTGGTTATCAGCACTTTTTGATCAAGGCTGATGCCGTCCTTATCAACTGCACGTAGTAAACTCACGGCGATGGGGAATTTAAAAACACTTTGCATCGGGTAATGCTGTCCATTATTAAAACTGAGGGTATCATTATCTTCCAGCAATTTTATTGACACGCCTACTTTGCCGGAGGTGGATTTCGCCAGCCGGGTTATCTCGGCCCGCAGATGCTTGTGGTTCGAATTCTGTGCAGACGCGATAAAAGATAATAGTAACAGCAGAAAAGTCGCGGAGTATGATTTGCAATGAAGCATTCGTTTATAATTTATTGTCGGCAAATATAGGTTTTCAATAGGATTGACTATCCCCCGCTGTCCAGATCCTGCGCTTAACGCGCTTTGAGGTATGCGCGGTTACGACGGATTTGATCGGTCTATAACAACTCGAATTGCCCTCCTGTTGTTGGTAGTGTTCCACTGTTTCGATTTCTGAACGGCATTGCGTACTCTATTCGCGAAACAACTGCTTTAAATACCTAGTAGTCTCCCCACGATGTCTGTAGTGTTCCGCTGTTTGAGTTCCCCGCAAACAGCGGAGCACTTCAAAAACAGCTACAATATTAACGATAACTTCACTGCATCCTGTGGTCTGGAGACTACAGGCATAATTATCCAAAGTAAGAGAATCAGATAGCAGGATCATCTATTAACCACTTTAAAAAATATTCACATGCATCATTTTCCGAATCGAACTCTTTTACAGATACCGCCGATCCCCGCTCGCTGTAATAAGTTTTCCAAATACCATTTTTTTCGTCAAGACAATAGGCTTCATTAGGCAAGCCCCCATTGAGTGAATAAGTATCTGGCCTTATATTTTTATTAATTAAAAACACTTCTAATTCTTTCCTTTCCATCATTTATCCCTTTGTTATCGGTCCCTCACTCCAATCCCATCCGCATCTCCACCATATGTTTCCCAAACCCAACTTTTTCATAAGCCCGTACAGCGCCTTCGTTATCAGCATAAACCTGCAAGCGTAATTCGGTGAGGCCTTGTGCTTTGGCCCATTCTTTTAACCTGTCGATGATCAGTTTATTAATTCCCTTGCCTCTGTGTTGCGGCAAAACGTACATAAAACCAAGATAGGCAAAGCGTTCAAAATCAAAATAAACCTTTTCGCTTTGTTTAATGCGGGCGTAGCCGCTGCCTACCAGTTGGCCGTCCAATTCGGCCACTAAAAGTTCCACATCGGGCGAAGTGATAAACATTTCCAGGTCGTAATATTTGATGTCGCCGGGCACCAGCGTTGGATCGAAGGGGCGCTCGGCAGTGATAACGCCCTGCTCAAATTGCAGCAGGGCCGGGATATCGGTGAGGGTAGCGGGGCGGATTTGCATGGAGTGGTTTGGTTATTTTGTTATAGTTGTGTTTAATGTACTAAGGGTAGTTGAGCACGGGTTTTGCATGGCAGCGAAGACTCACCCGACTATGCTTCGCCCGTCACCCTCTCTTCGCTTCGCCGCGGAAAGAGGGGCTTGAACAATGGCATTTTGAATAATTATTAATATCACCATTCGTACTTTTGGATGTGGCAAAACCGACCGCAATTCCCCTTCCAAGCCCCTCTATGCGGCGATAGCCGGAGAGAGGGTGCCGCCCGCCAAAGGCGGGCTGGCGGATGAGTCTTCGCCGCCTACACCCTAAAATGCCCGCAGCTCTTCAAAAACTCGTCATCCGCATCGGCGCCAATGCCTATTGCGTCGTCAATATTCAATTTATAGCCATCATAAGCAACACCGCCAATGCAGGGGTCAACCAGGTGACCCAGCATGCAGGTGTCCATATCGTAAAATTTAATGTTGGGGCTGGCGTATACAAAATGGAGCTTGGCGCTCAGGGCTATACGGCTTTCCAGCATCCCGCCCATCATACAGGCAATGCCTTTGGATGCGGCTTCGTCGTGGATGGCTTTGGCTTCGAGCAGTCCGCCCGATTTGGCCATTTTGATATTGATATAGTGGCAGCTGCCGCTGTTGATCTGTTTGCGGGCATCGTGGTGGTTGTATACGCTTTCGTCGGCCATAATTTTTACGGGCGATAGCTGCATCAGTTCAGGCAGGCGGTCATCGTACCAGGTGCGCATGGGCTGTTCGCAAAATTCAACGTTGTACTCGCCCATCGCCTGCAGGGCAAAAACGGCATCGTCAAAGCTCCAGCCCTGGTTGGCATCAATGCGGATGAGCATTTCGGGGCCAACCGCTTCGCGGATCTGTTTAACCCGTTCCACATCGGCAGCTGCATTTTTGCCCAGTTTTACCTTCAAAATATTTGCCCCCGAGGCTTTAAAGTACAACGCCTTCATGGCCATAGTTGGCGGGCTATCAATGCCAATGGTGATATCTGATTCCACAATGCGTTTTTCGCCGCCTAAAAACCGGTATAATGGCAAGCCGGCATTTTTGGCAGCTAAATCGTGCAGGGCAATGTCAAAGGCGCTTTTAATGGTGGTATTGCCTGCGGCGGCGGCGTGAAGCTGCTGCATGCGTGCGGGTATATCAAGCGCATCTTTACCAATCCACAGCCGGGCAAAATCTTTAGCCATCACCAGGCAGGTATCCTGCGTTTCGCCCACAATCATCGGGAAGGCCGAGCACTCGCCCACCCCGTAAAACCCGGCATCGGTATGCACCCGGATAAACACATTTTGAGCATGGTCCATAGTGCCGGTGGCAATAGTGAACGGCTCCATGGGGATGCTAAAACGATAAACATCGATATGAGTAATGAGTAGTTTGTTTTGCATGGATACGGTATTCGTTTCTCTGCCCACCGTGTCATGCTGAGGAATGAAGCATCTATTCCCAAACTTTGCATGTTGGCCATGCTTGGTGGTTAACAGATGCTTCATTCCTCAGCATGACAGGCGGGTTATGTTGCCGCAAATTACATATTTTTCTAATGCATGTAATTGATACGTGAGGCATCGGCTCTTTTTTTTATTTGCACATTATATAACTATAATATTATATTTGCGTTACTACTATTCAAATACAATTCAATTTTAGCCTCCTGGGCCCTTGTTACACAGGGAAAAGACGCATGGCTAACTTAAAACTTTCTTAAAACATTATTAATTGCATGGCACAAGAAAACACGCCTATATTTGACTATAATTCAACCAGGAATAAATTAATCCTGTCGGAATATGGCCGCAACGTACAAAACATGGTTAAGTACATAGTTGCACTACCCACTAAAGAAGAACGTAACCGCTACGCACAGGTAGTAATTGACCTGATGGGTTTTTTAAACCCGCACCTGCGCGATGTGGCCGATTTTAAACACAAGCTATGGGATCACCTGCACATTATATCTGATTACCAGATTGATGTGGATGCCCCCTACCCCAAACCAACGCCCGAGGCTATCCACCTGAAGCCGCAACCACTGCGTTACCCCCACCAGCGCATCAAATACAAGCACTATGGCAAAACCATTGAGCTGATGATTGAAAAGGCCAAGGCAATTGATGAGCCGGAGCGCAAACGCCACATGGTACAGGCTATAGCCAATTTCATGAAAATGGCCTACGTACAATGGAACAAAGATTCTGTTACCGACGAAAGCATTATTGCCGATTTATACGCCTTATCTGGCGGCACCTTAAAACTGGATGAAAACGTTAACCTTAACCGCGTTGAGTTTAGGCCAAACAACAACCAGCAAAACAACAACAATAACAGCCGTGGCCGTAACAACCAGCAAAACAACAATAACAACAACCGTGGTGGCGGTGGCGGCCGTGCTAACAATAACCAAAACAACAACGGCCCGCGCAACAATAACCAAAACAACCGTAACCGTAACCAGGGAGCTAAAAAATATTAGTCCTGGTTGGTTTATTAGTTCACTGGTTCATTAGTTCATTGGTCTTGCCTAATGGATTTTTTGGTGAGGATGATTTTTACAATCGGCGGTTGATACACCGGTAAATTATTACGATAAATACTGCAACCCCGTTCTTTGATAGAGAACGGGGTTGTTTGTTTTGCCGACTTTTTAAACTAAAAAAACTTGCATTTTCTTCGAATTTTTCTGGATATTTCTCGCCAAAAATTGCCCTTTTCTATCACCTTTTTGATCATTTATTGCATTCTTATACGTAAAAAGGCTTATTTAAAAAGTTTACGCCAGCAAAGCCCTCAAAACCGCCACGCAAGACCAATGAACTAATGAACCAGTGAACTAATGAACAAACCGAACTAATGAACGAACAATCAGGAAAAATTATAATCTTTGCCGGATATAAAAACACATTTAACACTTTCGGGTGTTCACAACATTTGAAGCATTTGACCTATCAATTATAAACACCCATGACTAACGCATTTGTGATAAACGGCGGCAAACCGCTAAAAGGTGAAATTACCCCTCAAGGGGCCAAAAACGAAGCACTACAGGTAATTTCGGCGGTACTGCTTACCGAAGAAAAAGTTACCATCAGCAACATACCTGACATTAAGGATGTTAACAAACTCATTGAGCTACTGGGCGATATGGGTGTTATCACCGAAAAAACAGACGAGTCAACTTATACCTTTATAGCCAAAGACATCGACCAGGATTTTTTCCAGTCGGAGGCTTTTAAAACCAAGGGTGGTGGCTTAAGGGGCTCTATCATGATTGTTGGGCCGCTGCTGGCGCGTTTCGGCAAGGCATCCATCCCCAAACCCGGCGGCGACAAAATAGGCCGCAGGAGGCTGGATACGCACTTTCTGGGCTTCGAGAAGCTTGGTGCCCGCTTTGATTATAACCCCGAGGATGGTTTTTTTAATGTAGATGCATCCAACCTGCAAGGCACCTATATCCTTCTGGATGAGGCATCTGTAACCGGCACCGCCAACATTGTGATGACTGCCGTGCTTGCCAAAGGTACCACCACCATTTACAACGCTGCCTGCGAACCATACCTGCAGCAGCTTTGCAAAATGCTTAACCGCATGGGTGCAAAAATCAGCGGCATAGGCTCAAACCTGCTTACTATCGAGGGTGTTACCAAATTAGGCGGCACCGAACACCGCTTGCTGCCGGATATGATCGAGATTGGCTCATTCATCGGCCTTGCTGCCATGACAGGGTCCGAGATCACCATTAAAGATGTGCATTACAAAGAGTTAGGCATGATCCCGGATGTATTTAAACGCCTGGGAATCAAGTTAGAGTTACGTGGTGACGATATTTACATTCCTGCACAGGATCATTATGAAATTGAAACCTTCATCGACGGTTCTATCATGACCATTGCCGATGCCCCATGGCCCGGCTTCACTCCAGATCTGCTGAGTATTGTATTAGTAGTGGCAATACAGGCCAAAGGGTCGGTTTTAATCCACCAGAAGATGTTCGAGAGCCGTTTGTTCTTCGTAGATAAACTATTGGATATGGGCGCCCAGATCATCCTTTGCGATCCGCACCGGGCTACAGTTATCGGTTTAGATAAACAAGTACAATTACGCGGCATCAGCATGACCTCGCCTGATATTCGTGCCGGGGTTTCCCTGTTGATAGCGGCATTATCGGCACAAGGTAAATCAACCATTTACAATATAGAACAAATTGAGCGTGGCTATCAGCACATTGATACCCGTTTAAAGGCTTTAGGGGCCGATATAACCCGGATATGAGGTAAAAAGTAAAAGGCGAAAGGTTAAAGGCAGCTGCAAAGAGTTTCCCACTTTTCGCCTTTAACCTTTCTCCTTTTACCTCTCTCTGGCCTCTTTTGCTTTTTACCGGTAAAGAATTATCTTTACCCTCCAGCATCAGGCTTTCAGCTTGCTGCATTCAGCCTTAAGCTACCTAAAACATGCCCTACAGAAACCGGAAGTCGACGTACGTTTATTTCATATTGATTTTTGTATTTATAAAGGTCGTTTTAAATCTGTTTGCCATTGGGCATTTCGGCTTTCACCGCGACGAGTTTTTGCATCTTGTACTGGCCGATCATTTGGATTGGGGTTATAAGGAAGTACCGCCATTTATTGCACTGCTGGCCAAGCTAACTATCACCTTATTTGGCAATTCGGTTTTTGCCGCGCGCATTTTCCCCACCGTATTTGCAGGGCTCATTATCTGGTTTACAGGCCGTATTGTAGTTGAATTTGGGGGCCGCAGGTTTGCCATTACCCTGGCCTGCCTCGCCCTGATATTTTCGCCGGCCTTTGCCGCAAGCGATTACCTTTTTCAGCCGGTAGTGTTTGATCAGTTTTGGTGGGTTTTAACAGTCTGGCTGTTTATTAAGTACCTTAATACAACCGATGTAAGATATTTATACTGGTTGGGCATGGCAGTTGGTTTTGGCATGCTTACCAAGTATACCATGTTGTTTTTCACCATCGCCCTTATAGTGGGCATCCTCATTAGCAAACAGCGTAAGCTATTATTTAACAAGCACATATTGGGCGCAATGGCTTTAGCCATGCTCATATTTTTGCCTAACTTTATATGGCAGGTAACGCACCATTTCCCGGTGATAACCCACATGAAAGCACTCCGCGAGGAACAACTTGATTATATTACCACCGGCGACTTTATCAAACAGCAACTTACAGTTCATGGCATCGCTTTATTTGTTTGGTTCACGGGGTTTGTGTTTTTAATCTTTTCGTTCAAGCTGCGCAATTTCCAGTTTCTGGCTATCGCTTACGTACTGATATTCATTTTTTTACTCGAAATGGACGGTAAAAACTATTACCTTTTCGGGGCCTATCCTATGTTGTTTGCAGCAGGTGGCTTTGGGTTTGAACGATGGTTAAAAACAAGTGGTTACGCTTTGCGTACTTTAACTATTGCCTGCTTTACCATCCCTAATATGCTGTTGCTTCCTTTGGTACTACCCATTTTACCGTTGCAACAAACGCTGGCTTTTTTCAGGTTCACCGGCAAAAACCTGCCTCCATTTAGGTTTGCAATGACCTGGGAAGATCAAAAATTGCACCCTACAACGCAAGATTATGCCGACATGCTGGGCTGGGACGAAATGGCCAAAAAAGTTGGTGTCGCTTACAACAGCCTTACGCCTGAACAACAGAAACAAACCATTGTATACGCCGACAACTACGGCGAGGCCGGCGCATTGCATCACTACCGCAAACGATACAACTACCCGGATGTAGTATCCCTTAACAGCAGTTTTACCCTTTGGGCACCGGATACGCTTAACTGCAAATACATGATTTACGTGGATGATAATGGCGGTGAAAATATTCGGCAGTTTGTGGCCGGCAACATGATAGGCTCCTACAAAAAAATCGGCGAAGTGGAATATAATCTTGCCCGCGAAAAAGGCACCGGTATTTACCTGCTTACAGATATCAAGTTCCCGCTGAAGGAAAGGTACCGTAAGGAGTTGATCAGGAAGAGAATGGAGTAGTTATTTAGGCGAAAGGATAAAGGTCAAAGGCGAAAGGTAGAAATTTCGATGATTTTCTGCAGATCTAACAGCGGGCATTCTGACATCTATGCCATTCACCCAACAACAATCTGCACCCTTTGCGTTAAAATAGGTAAATATTGCATTGAATGGCTTTTCTTATATAATAAAAAACCATGCTAAAAAGGGGAATTACTTTATTGCTTACACTGCTTACCTGCCATAGTTTAAGCGCACAGCATGTATCGAAGCCTTTTCCCCAGCATACAATTTATACAAAAGGTTCCATCCTGCCCAATCACATCAATCAGCAAAACCTTGATAATAGCGTCCTTACTTTTTATTGGCAATGGAAAAGCCGATATGTAAAACAGGCTGCGGATAAAAGCCAAAGCTACATCTGGTTTGAAAGGCCGGGCAACAAACAATGCGTATCCGAGGGGCAAGGTTACGGCATGATTATAGTAGCCCTGATGGCCGGGGCCGACGCTTCTGCAAAAACAGCGTATGACGCGTTGTTCCGATATTATCAATTGCATCCGGCACGCAAAGGACAAAACCTGATGGCATGGGCGCAGGATAAAAAAGGCAATAACACCGATCATTCTTCGGCAACAGATGGTAATATGGACATCGCCTATTCATTATTACTGGCCGATAAGCAATGGGGTAGCCGTGGTAATGTTAATTATTTAAAAGCAGCTAAATTGCTGATTGCCGATATCATGAAATATGAAATTAACCGGCAGCAGTTTACCATCCTGCTTGGCAATGATGTTGAAACCGATAGCGATGATTATTTTGATACCCGCACATCAGATTTTATGCCATCGCATTTTAAAGCTTTTAAGGCCGCTACAGGCGATGTACGCTGGGATAAAGTAATTGATAACACCTATCGCCTTTTCGCCCGCCTGCAGCAAAAATACAGCCCGGATGCAGGCCTTGTGCCCGACTTTATACAGCAGGTAAACAAAAGCCCGCGTCCGGCCAGGCCTATGTACCTGGAATCGAAGTATGATGGCTGTTATAATTATAATGCCTGCCGGGTACCCTGGCGCATAGCCGCCGACTATTTGTTATATGGCGATGAAAGGGCGAAAGTAATAACCGGCAAAATTAACCGGTGGATCCGGTCGACAAGCAGCAATAATCCTGATAACATATCTGCAGGCTACACATTAGCCGGTAACGACCTGGCCACCCGCCATTTTGAAGCATTGAGCTTTATAGCGCCTTTTGCTGTTTCGGCCATGACAAACCTCAAAAACCAGCAATGGCTAAATCATACGTGGGATTACCTGCTCCATTTTAAGCTGAAAGATTATGACTATTATGATAACAGCATTAAAATGTTAAATATGATCATACTCAGCGGCAATTACTGGAAGGTTTAGCTATTTGCCTCAGGGCAAACGCATGTAAATTGGGTTAACATAACTTAACACATTTCAGGCAAAATATCATACAAGCATCTAATAATCAATAATTTATCATTTATCCATGGTTAACATTAAACTGATGTTTCATGTATACTGCCTGCCTCAATTATAAAAATTTTACCTTAATTTAAGCCATTAAACATTTGAATGAAAATTAGCGTATAAACCACGTGCTGAATATCCCTGTATAATGTTCAATAAACCCCTGTTAACATTTCTCCTGTTCTTGCTGCTCTTTCTAAACAGCAAGGTTTTTTCACAGGACATCGGTTTAAAAATGAGCCGGGTTAACAGCTCAAACAGTATCTCACAAAATTCGATATCAAGCATATTAAAAGATAGTTATGGCTTTATGTGGTTTGGTACCCAGGATGGTCTTAACAAGTTTGATGGGTATCAGTTTACCGTGTATAAACATCAGTCAAGAAACAGCAAAAGTTTACAAGCCAACAATATTTTAACTATTTGCGAAGATAAAAAAGGTAATATCTGGGTTGGTACCCGCATGGGTGGGCTTAGTAAATACGATAGGGAAAAAGATGAATTCGTAAATTTTAAAGCCGACCCTAAAAAACTGTCGGCATTAAGCAATAATAATATCATCAGTCTTTTTAATGATGCTAAAAACAACCTTTGGATAGGTACCGATAGCGGTTTAAATCTGCTTGCAAATGGCAAAAACAGCTTTAAACGCTTTATTCATAACCCCAAAGATACCAACAGCCTTAGCAGCGCGTCTGTGTATTCCATTTGCGAGGATGGTTACCACCGGTTGTGGGTTGGCACAGATAATGGCCTGAACTTATACAACGAAAAAAGAGGAAATTTTAAACGGTTTACACACAATCCTAAAAACAGCAAAAGCATCAGCAATAATTCAATAAATGCCATTGCCGAAGACGAATACCACAACGTTTGGATAGGAACAAACAATGGCCTGAACTTAGTTAACAGGAACAACCTGACATTTAACCGCTATGCTAACGAGGCCGATCGCTACAGCGCTACCGGCAATAATCCCATTTATAGTTTGTCGGCCAATAAAGCGGGAAAACTTTGGGTTGGCACCAATACTACATTACAACTGTTAAATGTTGATAAAAAAGCTTTTATACCTATAAATCAGCCGTCTCCCGAAAACGAAAATATGCCAAATGATGGCATCTACGCTCTTTTTGCCGATCAGCAACATACATTATGGATAGGCACTTCAAGTGAGGGTGTTTTAAAGTACGACAAAAATCTTAATGTTTTCCCCTCTTTTAAATCCTCACCCACTAATGCGCCATCGGCAAAAAATATCATCAGGGGTTTAGTACCCGATAGTAAGGGCAAGCTTTACTTAGCCACAGATGCAGGTTTGGTATACTTCAACCCGGCAACTGGTACCGGCATTACCTACTTCCATGATAGTTCGGCAAAAAACAGTCTGGTAAGTAACTACACCTCGTGTATTTTAATGACCAAAGCAAAGGATGCCCTATGGATAGGCACCTATAGCAATGGAGTTGACCGCTACGATCTTAAATCGAAGCTATTCAACCATTTTACAATGGGAAATAAGCCAACCGATATCAACAGCACCGCCGTTTATACTTTACTTGAGGATCGTAGCGGCAACATTTGGATGGGCACTTATCAGGGAGGCGTAAATACTTATGATGCAAAAACCAAAACAATAAAAAAATGGATTAATAACCCCAAAGATCCAAACTCGATAGCCGACAACTCGATACAAGCGCTGTACGAAAGCCATGATGGCCATATTTGGGTAGGAGGTTATTCAAACGGAATAAGTATCTATGACCCGGCCACCAGCAGGTTTTCAAGGCTGAACATTGAAAACAGCAAACTTACCAGTAATGTAATAAGTTATTTTTATGAAGATAACGAGCACATGTGGATAGGTACTATGGAAGGCGGTTTGAATTGCTATGATTTTAAAATAAAGAAAATAACTGCGTACACTGAAGATAATGGACTGATAAACAATACAGTAAATTACATAACTGCCGATAGCAAGGGATTTTTGTGGATTACTACCTTAAAGGGTATTACACGGTTTGATCCGGCTACAAAAACTTTCAGAAATTTTGGCGAACATAATGGGATCAAAAGCATGGAGTTTGGCTTGTCGAGCGGGGCCAGGCTGGCCGATGGCCGCATTGCAGTTGGCAGCATAAATGGTTTTAATATAATTGACCCGACTAAACTAAGTTTTAATAATAATGTTCCTGTTGTACGGATAACTGGCTTTAATTTATTTAACAAGCCCGCTCGCTTACCTGTATCAAACCCCGCTTTGAAACAAAACAGCTTTTCGGCCGGTCAAATCAAACTCGAGTATTTTCAGTCAGTATTCACTTTTGAATTCGCGGCACTTGATTATACAATTTCGCAGGAAAATAAATACGCCTACAAACTGGAAGGATTTGATCCCGAATGGCGATATATTGGAAATAAGCATACCGTTACTTATACCAATCTTGACCCTGGAACCTATACTTTTTTAGTTAAAGCATCCAATAACGATGGCGTATGGAACGATACTCCAACCACAGTTAAGGTAATAATTGTGCCTCCATTCTGGAAAACATGGTGGTTCCGCACAATGGCAACTATACTTATTTTGGGAGGGGTTTACATTGCGTATAAGCTAAGGGTTAATTTTTTTAATGCGAAAAAACACGAGCTCGAAAAATTAGTTGATGAGCGTACTGCACAGATAAGTAAACAAACCAGCGATTTAAAAACCTTAAACGAAGAGTTACAGGTGCAGGCCGAACAATACCAGGCTCAATCAGCAGAACTGCAATCGCAGTCGGAAGAATTAATTGACCAACGCGAAAAGGAACAAAAAGCCCGTGAAGAGGCTGAGAAGGCCAATATGGCCAAAAGTACTTTCCTGGCCACCATGAGTCATGAAATTCGTACCCCAATGAATGGTGTATTGGGCATGGCCTCGTTACTTTCAGATACGCGGTTGGATTCCGAACAAAGGGAATATACCGAAGCCATATTAAACAGCGGCGAATCGCTATTAACTGTTATTAACGATATCCTCGATTTCTCGAAAATCGAATCGGGCAACCTGCAGCTCGATCCACACAACTTTAATCTTAGAAAATGTATTGAAGATGTATTTGACTTGTTTGCATCAAAAACTGCAAGGGCCGGAATCGACCTGATTTATCAAATTGACGACGGGGTACCGCCCGATATTTTTGCCGATGGTTTGCGCTTGCGGCAAATTTTGATAAACCTGGTTGGCAACGCAATAAAATTTACCCACAAAGGCGAAGTATTTGTGTATGTAACCTCAACAGTATCTGACAACGATACTTTACAACTAATGTTAGGAATAAGAGACACCGGAATCGGAATTTCTGAAGACCAGCTTGGCAATTTATTTAAAGCATTTAACCAAATAGACTCATCAGTAACACGTAAATATGGTGGTAGCGGGCTTGGCCTGGTTATAAGTGAGCGTTTGACCAAATTAATGGGCGGTCAAATCACCGTTCAAAGTAAAAAAGGGATAGGGAGTACCTTTACCTTTAGCATTAACTGTAAAAAAGGTATTCAATTATCCCAGGCTACAACATTGCCAGATGGTAAGATAGCTGAAGGAAAAAAAATGTTGGTTGTTGATGATAATGAAACAAATTTAAGGATATTAAAAACGCTCCTCGAAAAATGGAAAATTGATGTAACAGCCGTATCCTCCGGACAAGAGGCATTATCAGTATTATCAGATACCAAGAATATCGACGTGGTTATAACCGATATGCAAATGCCCGATATGGATGGTATAACCCTGGCTAACCGTATAAAAGCATTAAGTGTTTTAAGCCCGATAATATTATTGAGCTCCATTGGCAACGACAGCAAAAAAAATTACCCACACCTGTTTACATCTGTACTTGCAAAACCAGTTAAGCAACAGCATTTTTATAACATTGTTGAAGCAGTGTTAAAAAATGAAGCAGTAGCCGGCGCCGAAAAGAAAACGAGTTTGTTATCAGAAAAGTTCGCGTTGGATTACCCCTTCAGAATGCTTGTCGCCGAAGACAACTTAATGAATCAAAAGCTCATCATCCGCGTATTAAACAAACTGGGCTACCAGCCTCATTTGGCAAATGATGGCCGGCAAGTGTTACACATGATAGCACAAGAGCACTACGAACTCATTTTAATGGATATCCAAATGCCTAATATCGACGGACTTGAAGCCACAAAGCTTATCAGGAAAAAATATGGCGCCAAACCCATTATAATTGCGCTTACCGCCAATGCGCTTAGCGAGGATAAAGACAATTGTTTTAAAGTCGGAATGGATGGATATTTATCTAAACCTATCAACATCGAACTTTTATTGGCTGTCTTGATAGACGCTTATAATAAAAACAAAAGGTAAAAGCCACTCCTGAAGCTACCTGATATTTTTTCGGATACGGCTTAACGACGTTGGCGTAACCCCTATAAATGAAGCCAGGTATTTTTGCGGAATTTTTTGCAAATATGGCGGTTTTGATAACAGCTGAAGGTAACGTTCCTCTGCCGAGTCTCTTTGCAGCGCGGTAAACCTGTCAATAAGGTTAAGTACGGCATCTTCCCAAAAGTTGCGCATCATTTCCTGCGTTTTGGGATGTGTTTGGTATAGTTTTAACAATTCGGCTTTGGGCAAGTACATCACTTCGCTATCTTCAATTGCCTGCAAAAAATACACCGAAGGTTTCTCGCTTATAAAGCTATAAATATCAATAGCCGATGAATTTTTAAAAGCAAACCAAACGGATATCTCTACATCGCCGGTAAGGTAAAACAAACGCAGACATCCCTCCTGAACAAAAACAAGATCGCTGCAAATATCGCCCTCCTTTAAAAGAAACTCATTTTTGCATACCTGTCTTTTTTTAAAACGGCCAACAATATCATCCAGTTCGGCATCTTCCAACTTTACATAGTTATTGATAAAGTTTTTTAGTTCTGTACTCATGTTCACAATAAAAGTTGGTCTAAGTTCAGCAATTCTGCTGTAGAATTAACGTTGCCTGATAAATTATTGCAGGCAAAAAGCAGATGCTATAAATCGCTACCAATTATCGTGATGATCTACCCTTAATATCCTTTTTACCAATTCCATGCTAAGCGGCTTCTTAACATATTCTTTCACTATGGCATTCCCAAGCGCACGGTCAATATCGTGCCTGAACCGTGACGAAGAGACCATAATAATTTCACTATTGCTTCCATCGCCCAACTTTAAACGGTGGTATTCGTCAAGAAACTTCCAGCCGTCCATTACCGGCATTGCAATATCTAAAAATATAAACCTGGGTAGCTTACCCGAGCTTTGTTTGATGCTTAGCAATTGTTCTATGGCTTCCTGTCCGTTTAAACAAATAGTAATTTCCGCGTCTTTGGCTGCTTTTTTAATAAGGGTTTCGGCAATAAAATTATTAACCGCATCGTCATCAATGATCAGCACATTGGTGGTTTGATTATAATTCATTCAAATACAACAAATTAAAATAAAATTGTTTTATATTTTTTCAAATTTCCGGTTCAATTGTCGCTATTTCATAATTTACCTTTTCGTGTCGCAGGGCTTCCCTTAATTTGTCGATAAAATAAATTAGGTAAATTGCCAAAAAATTGACAGATAGTTTAAAAGATAAATCGTCAGATGCGATGGAAAACAACCATTTTGATATTATCCCAAAATCAACACCAAAATTAAGGCCGCTACTCACAGTACCGGAACCATAACTTAACGTCAGTTCAACCGCAGCACCGGCATTATATTGGTATGCATAACCAATAAAAACAAAACTTACAATTTGCGGTACCTGGTTTAGGATGGATAAGCTTAGCCCCCTGCTATATTGTGCGCCCAGGAGTAATTTTCCGCAATAGATAGAGAAACTGTACAATGCGAATGCAAGTAAAAAAAGCAACGCAATCACCCAGGTAATTTGCTCTGTTTTTGATAATATCCAAAAGGTTACCAACACGCCGGCTATACCACCCACAATTTGATACCAGCCCAATAACTCAAGCCGGGTTTTGCGTTGTTTTGATATAAAATCGGGAATCATAATAAGGTTTGTTATATTTATTAAATATAGCATTTAATACTAAATTAAATGTGCCATTTGTTCCTGATACTCTTCGGCCCCCAACCTTTATTAAATATAAAAAGCATAATCAATTTATGCAATGCCGTGTTACAGGTATCATCAGCCGGTTTCAGGCCAAAGTTATTGTCAGTCAGTATTTTTGCAACGCCATTAACGATAATTTTCACGGCGCATACTGCTAAATCGCTTTTAAAATCCCGAGATATCATTAAATTTGGAGTAACCTATTGCTAATATCAACGTATACAAATTTTGTATATAAACCCGGTGCCAGGGGGCAGTTTTCTTAATTCAACACAGCATATTAACAACGTTCTATGTACAGGCCATGCCATAAGCTTAAACATATTATCAGTGCTTTACTTTTAATTTGCATTATAATACCGTTTAGCAGCTATGCTCAAAACGAGAGTCTTAAATTTTTGCATGTAGGCACTGCCGAAGGACTATCGCAAATAAACGTAAACTGCATTTTTCAGGATAGCCGGGGTTTTATGTGGATAGCTACCCGAAACGGCCTTAACAGGTATGATGGTTATCGTTTTATCACTTACCGATACGATGACAAGGACAGCAGATCATTAAGCAACAATACGATATCCGATATTGCCGAAGATAGTAGCGGCAATATGTGGCTGGCCACCCAGGGCGGCTTAAATATGTACCAGCGCTCAACCGGACATTTTATAAGGTACCTGCATGACATTAGCCGCCCAAATAGCATTAATGATAACATTATTAACCGTTTACTTTTTGATAATGGCAATTTATGGATAGCAACCCAAAACGGCGGGCTCGACCGCTATAATTTAAAAACCAATACTTTTTACCACTTTCAGCACAGTGATAAAGATGCCGGCAGTTTGAGCGAGGATAATGTACGTACTGTTTACAAAGATTCGGAAAAACGCATCTGGATAGGAACAGGCGGCGGAGGTTTAAACCTTTACAATCCTAAAACAAACAATTTTATTCATTTCCCTTATTATGACCCAGCAACAAAAACTATATTGGGTAAAATTATCCCTTGTATATTCGAAGATAAATTTCATAACCTATGGCTTGGCAGCCAGGGCGATGGCCTATTTTTGTTTGATAGTGCCCATAAAACTTTTAAACGTTTTGTGCAGGACAAAAGCCGCACAGGTGGCATTTCATCCAATACTATTTATGCCTTAAACAGCGATGCAGCAGGCAATCTGTGGGTTGGCACCGAAAACGGTGGCCTATGCGTATTAAATAACCAAACAGGCAAATTCAGCACTTACGAGCACGACGAGGTAGATAATAACAGTATTAATGGCAACTCTGTATACGGGATCTGCCGCGACCGGACGGGCAACATGTGGGTTGGCGCTTTTGGTGGGGGTATTAACCTGTCAAAAAAATCAACATCAAGCTTTACATTATACCGGCATAACAGCCACCCGCAAAGCCTTTCAAATAATTACGTACTTGATTTGGCCGAGGATAAAGATCATAAAATTTGGATTGGCACCGATGGCGGCGGCCTAAATAAGTTTGACCCGGCAACTAAAACGTTTAAGAACTATAAACAAGCAGCTGATGGAACAAACAGCATAACAGGTAACTATGTACTTACAGTTAAACCAGATTATGAAGGGAAGCTTTGGATAGGTACCTGGGGCGATGGGCTTAGTGTATATGATCCTAAAACAAATGTTTTTACCAACTACAAACATGACGATGCCAAGCCACAGGGAATTGGCGGCAACAATATTTATTACATTTTACATACCCGCGACCGGAAGACCTGGTTAGCTACCTTTAACGATGGGTTAGACTGTTACGACCACAACACCAAAATATTTACTCATTACCGTTTTAACGTAAACGATCTCAAAGGAATAAGCAGTCCAAGGCCCTATGTAATGTTTGAAGATAAAAAAGGCAACCTTTGGATTGGCACTTCCGACGGCGGTTTAGACCTTTTTAACCGCACTACAAATACTTTTACGCGCTTTGTTCATGACGAAAAAACAAACAGTATAAGCAATAATGGTGTAACCGATATTTTTGAAGACGATAAAGGCCGGCTATGGCTGGCTACCCTTTCGGGTTTCAACCTGTTTGATCCGTTGCACAACCACTTTACTACGTTTACAAAAAAAGACGGTTTACCCAGCGATATTATATACGGCATAAGGGCCGACGATACCGGTAACCTCTGGATAAGCAGTAACGGCGGGCTATCTAAGTTTAATCCCGAAAATAAAACCTTTTATAACTATACAACAGAAGATGGCTTGCAGGGCGACGAATATAAGCCTCACTCGGCCTTAAAAACAGATGATAAAACCCTTTATTTTGGCGGCATTAACGGGTTTAATTGTTTTTCGCCTGGCAAAGTATTAAAACAGGCCGGTTTTGCTCCCCTGGTTATCACGTCTTTTCAATTGTTTAACAAACCGCTTACCATTGCCACAAATGCCCAGGACCCATCGCCGTTAAAAAATGACATTACTGATACCCGCAACCTTACTTTATCCTACAAACAATCAGTGTTTTCATTTGAGTTTGCAGCACTTGATTATGCATCGGCAGATAGAAAGCAGTATGCTTATTATTTAGACGGCTTTGATAAAGAATGGAATTATATAGGCAACCATAATACAGCCTTATATACCAACCTTGGGCCTGGCACTTATCATGTACGGTTAAAATATCGTAATAGCCAGGGTTTATGGTCGCCGGTAACAACTCCGCTTCAGATAACTATTATACCACCCTTTTGGCTTACCTGGTGGTTTGATACGCTTGCCGTTATAGCATTTGCGGGCGCCATTTATGCCTTTTTCAGGTACAGAACGCATACAATAAGGCAACAAAAAGAATACCTTGAAATGCAGGTAAAGGAACGTACTGAAAGCATTACACAACTTACTATAGAAGAAAGAAGATCGCGCGAAGCGGCAGAGAAGGCCCGGGAGGAGGCAGAAAACGCCAACAAAGCCAAAAGTATCTTTTTAGCTACCATGAGCCATGAAATTCGTACCCCCATGAACGGTGTGATAGGCATGGCAACCTTACTGGCCAATACCGACCTTACCACGGAGCAGGCCGAATACACCGAAACTATTAAACACTCGGGCGACGCCCTGTTGACAGTAATTAACGACATCCTCGATTTCTCTAAAATCGAATCGGGCAACATGGAGCTGGAAGAGCATGACTTTAACATCAGAGATTGCGTGGAAAGCGTACTCGACCTTTTTGCCGATAAAGCGTCGAAATTAAACATCGACCTTATTTACCAGATAGCGCCCGGCGTACCAGAGCATATCATTGCCGATTCGATGCGCCTGAGGCAAGTATTGATAAACCTGGTAGGCAACGCAATTAAGTTTACCACCGAAGGCGAAATATTCATTGATGTAGAAAGGCTTTCGGGAGACGACGAGGATTTTAACTTGTCATTCACTGTCCGCGATACGGGCATCGGGATATCTGAAGATAAATTGTCGCGCCTTTTTAAAGCCTTTTCGCAGGTAGATTCAAGTACAACACGCAAGTACGGCGGTACCGGGCTTGGGTTGGTTATCAGCGAAAAACTGATTCACTTGATGGGCGGCCAGATTAAAGTAAGCAGCCAGGTTGCACATGGCACCACATTTAGCTTTAACATAAAAACCAGGGTGGGCATAAAAACCAATTCAAGCAATTTTAACCTGGATACCGCCAACCTTGAAAATAAGCAGGTATTGGTGGTGGATGACAATGCCACCAATCGCAATATTATGGAAAACCAGCTAAAGCATTGGAAATTTGTTCCTGTAATAGCCAGCTCCGGCGATGAGGCTTTAGCCATTTTAGAGGCCAACAATCAAATTGAACTTGTTATTACAGATATGCACATGCCGCAGATGGATGGCGCCCAACTGGCACGCAAAATAAAGGCAGCCCACCCCTCTCTGCCGCTGATTTTACTAAGCTCTATTGATAAACAAACCAAACGCGAGTTTGACCTGTTTAATGTAATATTAACCAAACCGGCCAAGCACAATATATTGCTTAAACACATTATCGATCAGCTTAAAAGTGATAAAGCTGTCGCCGCCGATCAAAAACCTGCAAAGGATGGCCTGTCAAGAGAATTGGCTATTAAATACCCCTTAAATATTTTGATAGCCGAAGACAATGCGATAAACCAAAAGGTAGCCAAACAGATACTCAATAAAATGGGCTATCAGCCCGATATTGCAGTAAACGGCCGGGAAGCTGTTGACGCGGTAGCAGCCAGGCCGTACGACGTTATCCTGATGGACATCCAGATGCCCGAAATGGACGGGCTGGAAGCTACCCGCCACATCAGGAAAAACATGGCCATACAGCCTATTATTATAGCCATGACGGCCAATGCGATGGTAGAAGACAAGGAAGCCTGCCTGCAAGCCGGCATGAACGATTACCTGAGCAAACCCATGAAGCTTGCCGAAATTATTGGTATGCTGGAAAAGTATGGAAAACTGGTGAATGCAGGAGGATAAACTTCACCTCATTTTTTTTCTTAGTATTTATTCCTCGATTCGTGGTAAAAAAGTTTTACCTTTTGTCTCATATTGAGTTACATCTAAAACTCTATAAATCAATATAAAACAAACCATTATGGCTTTACCCAATATCTTTTCGCAGCCCGTCGCTGATGGTATTATCGAAAGGATTAACACCCTTACCCCAGCCACCACTCCACAATGGGGTAAAATGAATGTATCGCAAATGCTTGCGCATTGCTGTGTATCGTACGAAATGGTTTACGAGCAGGAAAAACACCCCAAACCTAATGGCTTTATGAAGCTGATCCTGAAGTTGCTGGTAAAAAATAAGGTGGTAAGCGAAGTACCCTACAAACATAATGGGCCTACCGCCCCGGCCTTTATCATCACCACCGAAAGAGATTTTGAGACCGAAAAAGCAAGGCTGATTGGGTATATCCAAAAAACACAGCAACTGGGCGAAAAGGAGTTCGACGGAAAAATGTCACATTCATTTGGGCCGCTAAAGGTTGAGGAATGGAATAATATGTTTTATAAACATGTAAACCATCACTTAACCCAGTTTGGGAGTTAAGTAAAAAACGATAAAGCACTAATGTTTAACCCCATAAGGAGAAACAGAAATATAGGCACCTCAAAACAAGGGTATGGAAGTAACAATAAATTAAAAATCCCATATCCATGCTCAGTATCAAAAAGTTTTTTTGAACGGCTGGATATCTATACCAAAGTGACCAGGTTAATAAATGGGCACGAATTTATTTTTGTGGTTGAGGCAACAAGAGAACCCTGCAGACACGCTTGCTCTATAATCGACATAGAAAAAATCATTGAGCATATTCCTGTTTTTGATTATGGGAAATTAAAGCTGATTATTCTGAGGCAACCCAAAAGAAAAGAAGAAATAATTTCGCCTGTATGGGGCAGGCTAATTTATTCGTATGAATTTGAGGGCGACTATCATCCAGCTATAATAATTGAAGCAGCTAATTACGAAAAAAAAATAACCTGGAGTAAGAGTTTAACCGCTGATGACCGACAGGAACTCGATCGTCTAAAAGCTGATGGCCACCTGTTTTTAGAAGGCAAAACAAACTACACAGCTATCTTAGATATAGTTAATGTTAGAACCACCCAATTGTACCGCACCCTGCCACATGAATTTGGACATTACGTACATTATTTGGAAATAGTTGAACGCCCCGGAAACGATGAGGAAGATTACGAAGAATGGGGCAAACGCGATGACGTGTATCACAAAATCTCGAAAAACCAGAAAGAAAGCTACGCACATAGGTACGCAGATAAACTATTAAAAAAGCTTACAGCCGAAAAAATAGCACCATTTGATCTGCGGCCCTATCATCCGTCTACCCAAACCCCGTCCCTTTAATTAAAAAGGGACGGAATTATACTCAACCTGGTGGGCTTCCCAAAGCGCCGGTACTTCCAGTTGTAATAAACCAAATCAATTTACTACAGTCATACCTTTAAGTTTAACAACCAAGGCAACCTACCTATATTGTAAAACGTATTTTACATACCTGCCTGTAATAAACACGGGGGCATCTATTAATGTAAAAAGAAATAATATGAAAAAGATCACGTATTCGTTAATCGTCTTGCTGGTAATCAGCCTTTCGGCATTTGCCCTATCGCTTGTTACTTATAAAGTTAAAAGCCCTTATGAGGTTAAATTTGAGGGCGGCCGTATCAGCGGAAAATTTGAAACGTTAAAGGCCAATATCCAGTTTGACAAAGCCGACCCCGGGCAATCAAAAATTTCGGCATCTATTGATGTAGAAAGTATTGCTACCGGTTTCTTTATCAAAAACAATCACGCCAAAGATGCCCTGGATGCCGACAATCATCCCACCATAACCTTTACCTCAACGGCGGTTAGCAAAAGCGGTAACGCTTACCAGGCTGTAGGTAACCTGAATATGAAGGGTGTTACCAAACCAGTTACCATTCATTTTACTTTTGATGATAAAGGAAACGAAGGCCTTTTTAAAGGCAGCTTTAAAGTAAAACCAAAGGATTTTAATATCACCCGCAACGGATCACCGGAGGAGTTGACTATTAGTTTAACGGTGCCAGTTACCAAGGGCTAAATAGCAAGTACACAGCAACGGTGCCACGTTATATTTAATTATAGCGTGGCTTTTTTGTTTTGAGCCGGCTACATTTGTTGTGGAGTTGAATAACCAATAAACTTTTTGACCAGACACCCAAGGATAGGCGGAATGGCGAAGCCTTAATGAATATCTTTTTAAAACAATTATATTTATGAAGAATTTGTTAAAACGGGTAATGAGTTAGATACTGATCTGGACAGATGACTTTATGTGTTAAAGAATATGAGCCAACTGGACAAGATACCAGCATATCTGCGTAAACCCATATTTGAAAAATTATTCAGCATTGCAGAATATATAAGCCTGACAAAGGAGGAAAAAACGATGTACGATAGCAGCTTAAAATACAAATGGGACAATAAAAATGTGATGGATTACGCTGTATCAACTGCTGAGGCCAGGGGTGAGGCGAAAGGTATGGAGAAAGGTGAATATAAAAAGGCCTTAGATATTGCCCGTGAAATGAAAAAAGATGGTCTACCACTTGCCCAAATCTCAAAGTTTACTAAACTTTCTGTTGAAGAAATAGAAAAGCTTTAAATATCCACACTAAAAAAGGGGAGCGACAAAATCATCGCTCCCCTTTAGTTTAGCTTTCTGCTTTAAGCCTTAAGCTTTTGGCTTACAACCCAAAGCCATAAGCTAAACGCAAAGCCACCAGGCCTGTGTGATAATCCTTCATGTAAAAATCCTCATACCGCGCACTCAGGTCCCAGTGTTTGTTTGCGTACCCTATTCGTCCGGCCAGGTCGCGCCTGTGAAATGGCGCCCATCCCTGCCCATCTTCTAATTTTTCCCATGCTAAACCGCCCTCAACGCCAACATAAAGGTTGGGCATAAAAAACTGTTTAACACCTATTTTAACCGGAATTTCGCCGTAGCTATCAAATTTCTTGCCGGTATTTGGGTTTGTTTTCGAAAAAAAATGATAACCGCCGGCAGCAAATGTCGCCGCGAAATTATTGGTAATACCATATTGAAACTGGCCCGTTGCCCCCAATACAAAGCTACTGCCCTTGCGCGATATACCGGTTGGCAAACCTGTTTCGGCTCCCAGGCTAAAGGTAAATTGTTTAGCTGCAACTGTTTGAGCCTGTGCATTTGTTGTAAAAAATATAGCTGAGGCAATAATTGAAACGGCTATTAATTTTGATAGAACTTTCATTTGACGTGGTTTTAGTAAATAATCATTTACATGTATTACTGCCACTTTTACAAATACGTTGCCTGTAGTTCCCAATTTTTTTTCCATGGCTAAATCATATAAAGTAAAATCAGGATTTTTTATACCGTTTATATTTCTTAACGGGTACAATTACTGGCGGCTAATTATGATATAAACAATAAAATATATCATTATCAGCTAACCAAACAACGGTTACTATCGTATAAAAAGGTGTTATCAAACCCTTGTCGCTATAAAAATTTTCATCATAATAAGGTAACATTTATGCAACATTGGACAGGTACATTTGGGGAAACAAAAAAATTATCGATGCGAACAGCAATTTTTTGCCCTAAGCACCTTAAGTTATTGTTCCTGAGCCTGCTGATATTTCTCGGCCACAACGCCTACCCCCAAAATCCCACTATCTCCAATGGCTTTGCCCACAATGATTACTGGCACAAACGGCCTTTGTATGATGCTTTGGATAATGGTTTTACAAATATTGAGGCCGATGTTTATTTAAGGAACAACAAACTGATTGTAGCACACATCCTCCCCTTCTTCAAAAAACAAAGAACGTTGGAGCGCCTGTACCTGGCCCCGCTGATGGAATGCATCATAGGCACCAATAAAGAGATCAAATGCCCCACCTATCCGTTAACACTGATGATCGACATAAAATCTGACGGTGCTAAAACTTACCAGGCGCTGCAGTTGGTGCTCGAAAAATACAAATCTATTTTATCCGGCTACGAAAACGGCATTTACACCCAACGACAGGTAACCGTTGTAATTACCGGCCACAGGCCATATAACCTGATCAAAGCCCAAAACAGCAGGCTGGCCTTCATTGATGACGATCTTATGCAGGTAAGGCAGGATACGACTTCAAGAGATTTATACCAAACTGCAAGCTGCAAATACTCTCATTTATTAAAATGGGACGGCAAAGGCAACTTTTCGCCCTTTGAAAGGCAGCGCCTGCGTATGTACGTGTTGCTGGCACACAAGTTTGGCAAAAAAGTGAGGCTCTGGGCTTCGCCCGAGAATGAAGTGGTATGGCGCGAGCTGCTGAACTGTGGCGTTGACTTGATTAATACTGACAGGTTGGTTGAACTTAAAAACTTTTTGCAGGCAGGTACAAAAAGCTATGCAAAGGTTGATTGAGGAAAAGAATCAAGAGTTAAGATAATTAATGCCATTTATTCATTAAAGCTTATTGCAATAAGCCTTTCCGTTTTTTCTTTCTTGACTCTTGACTCTAATATCTTGACTCTCTACTTGCATTGTTAATAAATTCTTTTCCCAAAAACCACCTCTTAATAATTTCATAACGCTGGCTTCGCTTTATCTAAAAGTAGCGCGATTACTTTTAACAAATTATAAAGCAAAGCATTAGCCAGGCTTTATAGTTTAAATAAACAAGTAAAGCATTCAACCCTTGAGTTTAACTACACCGATAATTGAAAGTAAAGGAATGAAGAAGATATTATTCATTACCGGTTCAATTAACCAAACAACCCAAATGCACCAGATTGCAAATGAGTTACCCGAATTTGATTGCTGGTTTAGTCAGTTATTTACAGATAATACGCTCCTAAACTACCTGCTTGCTAAAACCCCCATTTTTAACGGCACGGTGCTATCGCGCAAATTCAAGTTAAAATCTGAAAGGTATTTATATCAAAATTCACTACAGGTTGATTTCAGGGCCCAAAAAAATCAGTACGACCTTGTAGTGTATTGTACCGATATGATTGTGCCCAGGCGCATGCGCCAATTTAAAACCATTTGGGTGCAGGAGGGCATGATAGACCGCTACACCACCTGGAGCAAAATTGTACGTACCCTTAGGCTGCCATCAACCATGTGCGGCAATACATCACTAAACGGTGCAGCCAATATATGCGATGTTTATTGTGCGGCGTCTGAAGGTTATAAGCAGCAGTTTGCCGATAAAGGCACCCATATAAACAAGATCATTGTAACCGGCATGCCCAACTATGACAACCAGCAGCAGCATTTAAATAACGATTTTCCGCACCGCGACTACGTAATGGTAGCTACAACCGATATGCGCGAAACCTTCCGGATAGAGCACAGGGTAGCATTTATCAAAAAAGCCGTTAAAATAGCGGCAGGCAGGCCCCTGCTTTTCAAACTTCATCCTAACGAGAATTTTGCCAGGGCCGAAAGAGAGATCCGTGAACATGCCCCCCTAACTACGATGATCTATAAAGACGGTAATACCGCCCATATGATAGCCAATTGCTGCGAATTGATTACGCAATACTCCACGGTGGTGTATACAGGCATAGCACTGGGCAAAAAAGTACATTCCTGGTTTGATATTAACGAGCTGCACGAGCTTGCGCCTTTACAAAATGAAGGAACATCGGCCAAAGCAATTGCCGCGCTTTGCCGTGAATACTTAAACCACAAGGGGACTAAAAAAAGTTTTGATCCGCAGCTGGCCATTTATAAATACCTGGTTGGCAAACAACAACCGGAATTAACAAACGAACTGATAGCAAACTGGTAATTAATAGTAAGTACCATGACAGAAAAAATTGTGATTATAGTGCAGGCCCGCATGGCGTCAAGCCGCCTGCCAGGCAAAGTAATGCTCCCCATACTGGGCAAAAGCCTTTTGGCGCGCATGATTGAACGGCTGCAAATGATGCAGCACAAAGCCGATATCATCATCGCTACATCCGAAAATGAAGAGGACGATATCATCGTGAAGGAAGCTTCGGAGATGAATATTCCCAGTTATCGCGGTAGCCTGGGCAATTTGCTTGACAGGCACTACCAGGCCGCCCGACGGTTTAAAGCCGACATTGTTTTAAAGATCCCATCTGACTGCCCGCTGATAGACCCCCGGATTATTGACCAGGTACTTGAATATTTTTTTGCCAACCGTGGCAAATACGACTATGTAAGCAACCTGCACCCGGCCACCTGGCCCGATGGCAACGATGTGGAGGTAATGACCATGGCCTGCCTTAAACAAGCCTGGGAAAACGCCGGCCGCCCGCTCGAGCTGGAACATACCACACCTTACATATGGGAAAACCCGCTAATTTTTAGCATTGGCAATGTAAGCTGCAAAACAGGTATGGATTACTCCATGTCGCACAGGTTTACGATTGATTACCCCGAGGATTATTATTTTATTGAAAAAGTATACAGCGAGTTATATCCTATCTGCCACCAGTTTTCCTGCCAGGATATTCTTAACCTGCTTAACCGCAAGCCCGAAATAATGCAAATCAACACACAGTACGCAGGCGTAAACTGGTACCGCCATCACCTGGATGAATTGCAAACCATTTTGCCCGATCAAACAAAAAAAGCACCGAAGGAAAACTCACAACAATTTGAACAAAGTGAAGCATAACACCCCAAACATCAACGAGCAGGAGTTAACGGCTATTGCATTAAACGTGCGCGAACACATTGTGCGCATGTCGACAGATGGCGGATGCTTTACAGGAGCATCGTTATCAGCTGTTGATTTGATAGTTTACTTATATAGCCGGTTTTTAAATATCAACAAGGATAATCTTAACCATCCCGACAGGGATTACCTGTTCCTTTCAAAAGGGCATGATGTGCCTGCCTTATACGGCACCTTTGCCGAGCTGGGCTTGCTGGATAAAGAACGGCTTAAAAATCACCTGTCCCTTAACGATCATATTTACTGGCACCCCAATACCCATATCCCGGGTATCGAGTTTCATTCCGGCTCGTTGGGCCATTTGCCTTCGGTAGCTATCGGCGTTGCGCTCGATCTTAAAATAAGCGGAGGCAGCAACAAGGTGGTATGTATTTTAGGCGATGGCGAACTAAACGAAGGGACCTGCTGGGAAGCCGTATTGGTAGCCAATGCCTACAAACTGGATAATTTGATATTCGTGGTCGACCGTAACCAATTCCAGGCCAATGTACGCACCGAAGACCTGATTCCGCTGGAACCACTCGCCGATAAATTCAGGGCCTTTGGCGCTGCCGTAAAACGTATAGACGGGCATAACTTTATTGACTTACAACACGCATTCGGCGCGTATCCTTTTGAAGAAGGAAAACTAAATGTAGTGATTGCCGATACCGTACGCGGCAAAGGGCTGCCCAGTATTGAAGAGCGTGCCGACCGTTGGTTCTGCAATTTTTCTGCAGATGAGATTGGTCAGCTTTTGCTTGAACTGCACGGCGACCAAAACACCCTATTGACATCAGAAACTTTAGTAGTGAGATAAATATGACCTACGAAGAATTATTAACAGAAACGGCATTGGCCAATGAGCAGATCATTGTGATGACTGCCGAAAACCGTGCGCTGGTACGTAACCTGCCCGGCATATTGGGCAAACGCTTTATTGACACCGGTATTACCGAGCAAACCATGATAGGCGTCGCCGCCGGTTTGGCCTTGCGTGGTCGCACCCCTGTAGTACATGCCCTTGCCGCGTTTTTAACCATGCGCGCCTTTGAATTTGTACGTACCGATTTGGGAATCCCTAACCTGCCGGTTAAGCTGAGTGGTTTTATTCCCGGCCTTTTATCAGATGGCAACGGCCCTACCCACCAGGCTATTGAGGATATATCAATTATGCGCGGCATTCCCAACGTAACCGTGTTTGCCCCGGCAGATGAAGATGACCTGGTAAAAATGCTGCCACAAATCTGGAACAGCGAACACCCTGCCTATACCCGTATCAACACCCGTAAAACCAGCTTTAATCACGCGCCCTTTGTTTTAGGCAAAGCCGAAGTGATAACCCAGGGCAACGACGTAACCATATTAACCTACGGCTTATTGTTTGAGCAGGCGCTTATTGCGGTTGACATGTTGCGCAGCGAAGGCCTTTCTGTAGGGCTGGTAAACATGCGCAGCCTTAAACCGGTTGATGAGCAGGCTATACTGCAGGCATGCGCCCAAAGCAGCCTGGTAGTAACCCTCGAAGATCATTTTGTAACAGGCGGCTTGTACAGCATTGTGGCCGAGGTATTATTAAAACATCAAACCACCGCAAAAGTACTGCCCATAGCCCTGAACAATAAATGGTTCAGGCCGGCATTACTGCCCGATGTTTTGCAGCACGAAGGCTTTACAGGCAAGCAAATTGCCGAACAGATTTTGGGTTACCAAACAGCCCACCACCAACCAGAGATTTTAACACCTGAATTTTCAGAATAAACAGCAATTAAAATGGCTAACAAAATAGCGCTCGACAATAATTATCCCGATATCAGCCAGTCTGACAACCTATACCAGCGCGCTTTAAAGGTACAAAAACCGGTTACCCAAACCCTGGCCAAAGGCCCCGGCCAGTTTACTAACGGCGTAGCGCCTAAATACATTGTAAAAGGCAAAGGATCGCACGTTTGGGATGCCGATGGTAACGAGTATATCGATCTTAATTCGGCCATAGGCCCTATCTCATTGGGCTACGCCTACCCTCCCGTTGACGAAGCTATCCGCAGACAACTGGAAGATGGCATTACCTTTTCATTGATGCATCCCTTAGAAGTTGAATTGAGCGAACTGGTACAACAGGTAGTACCTAATGCCGAAGCAGTTAAAATCAGCAAAACAGGAGCTGATGTATGCTCGGCAGCTGTACGCGTAGCCCGTGCTTTTACAGGCCGCGATAAAATATTTTGTTGCGGTTACCACGGCTGGCACGATTGGTATATAGGTATTACCAGCCGCAACGCGGGCGTGCCCGATGCCATACAGGATTTAACCTACACTTTTGAATATAACGATATCGAATCGGTAAAAGCCGCCCTGGATGAAACCGTGGCCGCCGTAATATTGGAGCCCTTTATTTTTGAAGCCCCTAAACCCGGCTACCTACAGCGGCTCGCCGAGGTATGCAAAGCAAATGGCACCCTGCTGATATTTGACGAAATGTGGACGGGTTTCCGTGTCGCTGTTGGTGGCGCACAGGAATATTTTGATGTTAAGGCCGACCTTGCCGTGTTTTCAAAAGCCTGTGCAAACGGAATGCCCATAGCCTTATTAACCGGCCGGGCCGATGTAATGGAACTATTTAATTCCGAAGTATTTAGCTACACCACCTTTGGCGGCGAGGCACTATCATTAGCAGCTTGTATCGCAACCATTAACGAGCTGCGTAATAAAAATGTGCCGCTGTATTTAGATACACACGGCGCGCTATTAAAAGATGGATACAACCTTATTGCAATTGAAACCGGCATGGATAAATACACCCGCTGCGTAGGTTTTAACTGCCGCAGTATGGTAACTTTTACTCCCGAAGCAGGCAGCGCCTTAGAGGTTAAAACCCTGATGCAACAGGAGATGATAAAACGCGGTGTGCTTTGGGCAGGCTTCCATAATATGTGTTACAGCCATACTTCCGAAGATATCGACTACATTTTGTTAGCATACCGAGATGTATTGCCCCTGGTAAAAGAAGCAATTGAAAGTGGCAACATCAAAAATTATTTAAAGGGCGAAGTACTGGAGGCTGTTTTCCGTAAGGTGAGCAACTATAACATTAAACCTAAAAGCGTTATAGCCGGGTGATTGAAGTCATAAGTCTTTAGTCGCAAGTCAGTAGCACAAATCATATAGAAATTTAGATGACGGGTTTATTTTCATTAAATCAAAAAACGGCAGTAGTAACGGGTGCACTTGGCCTTATAGGAAAAAAACACTGCGAAGCGCTGGCAGCGGCCGGTGCCAATGTGGTAGTGGCCGATATTGATGCCGAAGCCGCACAAACCTTTGCGCAGCAATTAGGCCAAAACCATATTGGGATAGGCTTAGATGTAACCAGCAAACAATCGTTAATTGACGCGCTTAATACCATACTGAATAAATACGATGGCCTGGACATCCTGGTGAACAACGCAGCCATCAACGATAAGTTTGAAGATCCTGCTATGGCCAAAGAGCTTTCGGCATTTGAAAACTATCCGTTAGAGGCTTTCCAGCGGTCACTAAATGTAAACGTAACCGGGGTATTTTTAAGCTCACAAATATTGGGTACACATATGGCCTTACAAGGCAGTGGCAGTATCATCAATATTGCCAGCACCTATGGCATGGTAGGGCCCGACCAAACGATATACCGTAATGCCGCCGGCGAGCAGACATTTTATAAATCGGCAGCTTACCCGGTAACCAAGGGGGCTATCATCAACTTTACCCGTTTTTTGGCTGCTTACTGGGGGCATACCGGGGTAAGAGTTAATACCCTATCGCCGGGTGGCGTCGAGAACGGACAAACAGAAGATTTTATAGGCAATTATTCAGCAAAAACTTTACTGGGCCGTATGGCCAAAGCAGCTGATTACCAGGGCGCGCTTGTATTTCTGGCCAGCGAGGCCTCGGCGTACATGACGGGTGCAAATCTGGTAGTTGATGGAGGATGGACAGCAATTTAATTCACACATAAAACATGAATGAAATTTTAAAACAAAAAGCGGCAGGCATCAAACTTTTGCTAACCGACAACGATGGTGTACTAACCGATGCCGGTGTTTACTATAACACCGATGGCGAACTGCTTAAAAAATTCAACATGCGCGACGGCATGGGTGTGGAGCGGCTGCGAAAATTTGCAGGCGTAGATACCGGCATCATCACCGGCGAACATTCCCCTTCCCTTATAAAAAGGGCCGCCAAATTGCAGATAGTTGAATTGCATACAGGAATTAAAGATAAAGTTGCTGTTTTAAAAGAAATTTGCAGCCGCTTAAACCTGTCATTAAACGAAGTTGCCTACATAGGCGATGATTATAACGACCTTGAAGTAATGAAACTGGCTGGCCTAACCGCCTGCCCTGCCGATGCTTTGCCTTTGATAAAAACAAAAGCTGATTTTGTAAGCACCCTAAATGGCGGCGAAGGCTGTTTCCGCGAGGTTGCAGAATTTATTATCGATGCAAAAGGTAATACTAATTTATCAGCCGGTACCCGCAATGGCACCATTACCCTGCAAAATGGCCGCGTAATTGGCAAGGGCCAACCAAGCTATATCATTGCCGAAATTGGCATTAACCATAACGGCTCATTGGAAACCTGCAAAAAGCTGATTGACGAAGCGGTTGCGGCCAAGGCTGATGCTGTTAAATTTCAGAAACGCACACCCGAAATTTGTGTACCTAAAGACCAATGGGAAATTATGCGCGATACCCCCTGGGGCCGCATCACCTACATCGATTACAAACGCAAAACAGAGTTTGGCATTGCCGAATATGCAACTATAGATCACTATTGCAAAAAGCTGGGAATCGATTGGTTTGTATCAGCCTGGGACGTTCCCTCCGTTGATTTTATGGAGCGCTTTGATACCATTTTATACAAACTGGCATCTGCATCGTTAACAGATTTCGACCTGATCCAGCGTATCCTGGAAACCGGTAAGCCGCTGATGTTATCAACAGGCATGTCCACCATGAAAGAGATTGAGGCCACCATGGATTTTGTGAATGCCTTTGATGAAAACTACCCGTTGTTCATAGCGCACTCTACCTCGGCCTATCCATGCGCCCCGCAGGAATTAAACCTTAAAATGATCCAGACGTTGGAGGCCAAATATCCGGGCATACCTATTGGTTATTCGGGCCACGAAACCGGTTTGGCTACAACGGTTGCCGCGGTGTCATTAGGTGCAACTTTTGTTGAACGCCACTTTACGCTCGACCGTGCCATGTGGGGATCAGACCATGCAGCGTCTGTTGAGCCACAAGGCCTGCAACGCCTGGTACGCGATATCCGCGATGTGGAAACCGCCACCGGCGACGGCGAAAAAAGAGTTTATGAATCTGAGCTGGCCCCTATGAAAAGATTAAGGGTTAACATCAGCGATGAGTATAAAGAAAAACCATTAGTTTAGGAATGCCCCTGCAAAAAGTATACACCATAACAACCATTATCCTTGCCTGCTGGGTGGTTTTCATCATCTCCTGGGAACGTATTTCGCCTTATCGCAAAGGCCTCGCATTTTTCAGGGAAGGATTTTGGGTTGATTTGGTTTGGTATACTTTGATTCAGAGCTATTTTTTGAAGATCCTGATCTTCAGCTATATCATTGCGCCGCTACAACAGCATTTCGATCTATCGGGTTGGAGTGCTGTTGGCAGCTGGCCGCTGGCCGTCCAGGTATTATTTTTTGTGGTAACACATGACTTATACATCTACCTTTTCCACCGTTTTCAGCACTCCAATAAAGTGTTCTGGCGCATTCATGAAGCGCACCATTCCGGTAAAGAGGTTGATTTTTTAGCAGGCTCACGCTCGCATTTCATGGAGATAGTAATTAACCAAACCATCGAGTTTGCCCCCATCATTTTGTTAGGGGCAAACCCCATGGTAATACCTATCAAGGCACTGATAGATGCGATGTACGGCATGTTTATTCATGCCAACGTTAAAGTAAAATTCGGCAGGTGGAAGTACATTTTTAACACCCCCGAATTGCATTTATGGCACCATGCCAATTACCAGGAGGTTTTTCATGCCAATTTCGCAACCAAACTATCCGTTTGGGACTATCTCTTCGGCACCGCTTATGATCCGGGCCACGCACCGGGTAACAATCCCGAAAACTGGGGGCTTTATTATAACTACCCGAAGGATTACTTTTTACAGCACGCCTTCAGCATAAAACGTTTTGAAGAGCAAAAGCTGCTTAAGTATCCCTGGTTTAAATGGTATTATACCCTACGCCCGAGGGTGATTAGCTGGCTTACAAAAAGGCTGCCGGCTAAATACAATGAGCCGGTGATTGATTTGCAGCCAACACCTCTACCTATAAAACAAGTATCCACTGAAGATAACCTCATACAACAAAACTAACATTGGCCTGGATATACCTCATCATAGCAGCCGCATTTGAAGCCGCCTGGACATTTTCGCTCAAGTTCATGAAATTCAGCGATCTGAAAGCCCTGCGCTGGCATTCGGCTTTAAGCTTACAATACGGCTTACCTGTTTGGCTGCCTTTTGCCGGCTACGTACTGTTCGGGATAGGCAACATCTATTTCTTCTCGCTGGCCATCAAGTTGGTGCCCACGGCGGTGGCCTATGCCGTGTGGACAGCCATTACCCTTGTACTCATCAAAATTGCCGAAATGGCTATCTTTCACCAGAAACTATCCTGGATGGAGGTATTTTTTATGACACTGATTATGAGCGGAATATTAGGACTGAAGTTTTTCGGAGCGGAAGTGAAATAACAAATCGACCGTTTGAAGTACTTTAAGATTCTACGTTAAGGATAAGGTATATTTTACCTTCATCATTTTTAAAAACATCTATTGAACTTAAATCCAGGTCGGACAGATCATGGCAACAAATCCCATATTTTCCGTTAGTATTGCTGTTGATCAATATATCCGGCAATGGTAGCAACGCTAATGCCACCTTTAACGTTGAAAAAAAACAGACTTAATTGTAGTATTAGATTAATATTGTTTTAGTTAATTTAGCGGTATCTAAACATCCTGCTACTTATGAAAATACAAAAAAAGATTACCACACTCGTCGCATTTATGATTTACGTTGCTGCCGCCCAGGCCCAATTTGGAGGGCTTGGTAAAAAAATATTGGATAAAGGCACCGAAATAGCCTCGGGTGGTGGTTTAAACAAAATCCTGAAACAGCCACAGGCCATTACAACCAGTTTTAAAGATGTAAACAAAACAGGTTCTAAACCACCATCATTTATTGAAGGGCAGCAACCCGATCCGTTGTATCTTTTACCCAAAGCGCCCGGTGGCGGTTTTAAACTATGCGCCGGCTTTTTTGAAATGACCAATAAAAGTTATTGCCTGCATGCCGGTACACATGGCCCAAGTACCGGCGACGGCTATATGCTGGCACCGGTATTGGGCCCCAAGGCTGATGTTGTAATACTGATACTTAAAAATGCAGAAAAACATCCCGAAGTAAAACAGCGCAGTATACAGGTATTACTTTGGGCAATAATTGCCCGTACCCGTTTTGCCGATTTTGGTACAGATATTAAACTAACAGCAACCACCCTATTATCTCCGCAGGAACTGCTTATGCTGGAGGGTGGCGCATTGGGCGTACTTCCGGCAGGCCTGATAGCAAAAGCCAAAGACCAGCTGCCACCCGCCGCCCAAAGTGTTTTTGAGGCCGAGAATAACATCCGCCAGCTGGCTGCATCGGGCAACGCATCATATGAAGAAATGGAAAAGTACGCCATGCTGGCCGGCATAGCTCCGCAACCTGATCCGGAAGTGCCATCGGGCATATGGTCGTTACACCCGGATGGTTATTATATCCGTTATTTTCCGAGGGGATATTCGGTTACCAACGTACAGATATATGTACCTAAAGAATTGATTAATACCAAACCCGACCTGGTTTATGACGGCCCTAAAGGCATTGCCTGCCCTGCCAACGTAGGATCACAGCGGCTTGCCCAAACCAACGAGCCGCTAAATGCAGATTATAGCAAAAAACTAAAAACGATTTGCACTCCGTAATGCAACAATCATCGAGAGAGTTATTTCTTAGATCTGTTTAAATTTGGTTTGCTAATGTTTTTATGCTTTTATGAAGGGACAACAACGTATCTCGCATGGTGGCGAAGACTCACCCGGCGAGGCTGCGCCCGCCACCCTCTCTTCGGCTTTGCCGGAAAGAGGGACTTGGAAATTTACATTTCTTAATTACCTTATTATCAACAAATAAAATACCACTACCCTCTTTCCACCGCAGGTGAAGAGAGGGTGGTCTGGCGTAGCCTCGACCGGGTGAGTCGTAGCCTGCGTTCAAGCGAATGTTTTGTAAATTCCAACACATGTGCGTAGGTATGAAGCAATAACGATCAGTTTTTTATTTTTAAACTGCTACTTAGATCTGTTTAAAAATGAAGTTTATTCAATGCCGTTGGCTAAGCCAACGGCATTGCTTTTTGCTTAATACATAAATATTCTAAATCACATTTAAACAGCGACCCAGAACTAAAGACTTATAACTAACACCAGGTCACAACCTGAAATTAAGCGATATATAGGGATACCAGCCTTCTTCGGAGTGCCCGGCAAGCAGCTGCAATACGGTTAAACTTGCGGGTGCAAAATAGAGACCACCACCTGCGCCTGTGTGCCATTTATCGGAGTGTTCGCCACTGACCCATACCCTGCCGGTATCATAAAAACCGGTAATGCCTAATTGTCCCGGTAAAATATAACTGGCTATATCGGCAATTTTCACCCGGCCCTGCAGGTTATTAAAAAACATATTTTGCCCGGCAAACCTATTTTGCAGGTATCCCAAAAGGTTCCCCTGGCCACCCAGGAACATGGATTGATAAAACGCCGGTTTGCCAAAGCTGATGCCGCCGCCTATGCGGTCGGATAGTACGATGTTTCCTTTGGCATCCAGTGGCAGATAGTATGTAAACTCGGGTTTAATTTGCACAAAAGCTTTTGAATAATCATTAAGCCCCTTGTACCCGGTTAAAGTAACTTCAAAATAGTACCCTTTAAATGGCAATACGTTGTTATTGCGTTTATTGCTTGTAAAATTCAGCATCAAACCCAGGTGGGTTTTGTTTTTATTTACACTTGCACTATCATAGGAGTTGATAAGCGATGGCTGCGAAATAAACCTGCCCGTGTTATCGTCGGGGCTGTAGTGATAGTACTGTGCAGATGGCCCTGCGCTAAAAAAGCTTCCTTTGCCGGTTTGCCAGCGTAACGCAGCGTCAAATTCCAGGGTGTTAAACCTTGCCCTGTAATATTTGCGGTATCCTTCGCTTTTAACTAATACGGTTTCGTTTCCGCGGCCAAAAAAATTGGTGGTATTATCGGGCGCCAGGATATTTCCTTTCATTACAAAATCGGCTTTCCCAATAACCTGCGCCCATTCGCCGCTGTAATTAAGTCTGAAAGCATCGGTAGCAAAAGCATGGCTGATCATCAATTGTTGCCGGGTAGCATAAGGCAACTTGCGGAAACCATCATACCCCGTATACTTAAAGCCCAATCCTAACAGAAAACCATCATCGGCATTAATGGCAGCTGTTGCCAGCGGCATCCAAACGTTATATAAATTAGTTGGCCTAAACCTGGTGGCATTTGTATCGGCCGACAAGCGGTTGCTTAAACGATTGGTTTTGCCGGTGAAAGTAATACTATCTTTTGAGCCGTAAACAGGTATGGTATTTACCGAGTTTTTGATATCGTAAGTTTTATGGCCGGTACTATCAACAAACCTTAATTTGATGGGCGACGTATTGTTATCAACCGCAATATGATCGTCGCCTCCCGAAACATAAATCCTGATTTCTTTAGTGATGGCCGGATCATAGGCTATATCCATATATGGTCCTTTTACATCGTCGCTTTTGTTAAGCTTGTCAATTTTAACCCGCAGGGTTTTATCCGGCTCTCCCGTAATGGTAAGCAGTTCGTCTTTATTAGTTGTACGGATATCAACAATCCTGTTTACAAAATAAAAATATTGGCTCATGGCTGCCGGAATGTTGTCCCTGCGTTTTTTTAATATCGCCAGCAACTCATTATGCCTTAGCCGGTAGTTTTCTTTGGGCAGCAGTTTAAGGCCGGCTTCCAAAACATCATCAGTTTCGGCTTTAACAAAGTCATTAACAATCTTCATCCACTGCGCGTAGGTAAACTGCACATCGGGCGCTGCATTCAAAAATTTTGTTTTAAATATCGAATACTTTACGTGAGGAATATCGGCAGTAAAATTTCCTAAAACGGGATCTATCCAGGGCAGCGCGGCTATGGATGGCAACAAACCCTGGTTAACGTGAAATACCTGGTCCCTATCGCGCGGTACCGGCAAATAGGCTTTTTGCTTGCCATCAATGTCGCCTGCCCATCGCCATTGATCTTCATGACGGTCCCAGTCGCCTATCAACAGATCGAGCATCCGGGCACGCAAAAACATTTCACCATCTAATCTGCTGTCATAGCTCTTGATTAGGGCACGCTCCATCTTAATCGTGTTATCTGATGGGCCTGCCGGCTCACGTTCTTCCAACAGGCAAATTAAACCTGTAAAAACCTTGCTATACTGGCCCAAAGCAGCATCATCGGCTACAACGCCAATCACCGGGTTGGCATGCGGCACACGGGCGGCATCGGCCAGCGGCGGCACAATCAGCGCCGAATAAGGGTGCTGGCCGCTAAACTCATCTCCTATCCAGTCAACAGCAAAAGTTCCCTGCAAATTTTCGGGCAGCAGTTTATCCGGGGCTTTCTCTACACTGCGCAGCACCCACTCTTTTCCATCTTTATCCTCCAGCCGCAGCGATTTCGATTCCATACCGCCACCTTGTTTTAAGGGAGAAAGTCCTCCTTTAAATTTTGATAGCCGGATGATAGGCAGCTTAACCGGCTGGGCCCAGTCTTTACGGAAGTTTTCGCCAAACAGCCAGCGATGCACCCCGGTTACATCATCATATTCCGGATGCGCACTTATGGTAATACTGTCACCAGTCATTTGAGTTTTATTTGCGCGGGCGCTACTGGTTATTTGTGCATTAGACGCTAAGGAGCCCACAGCGAATAAAAGGATCAATGGTAGTTTTTTCAACATAGTAGTGTAGGTATTGTTGCCAATCTCCGTTCAATTTACGAATTGAGCTCAACAATCCGGAAAAAAAACTGGAGGCAGTTTGTCATACCAAAGCTACAAAATTCGAACCCTATCATAAATCACTACAAACCAATTAATTAAACAAAGCCAGCAATATATACGTAACGATATTTCGCCAATTGATTAAAATATCGTTTTTATTTCGGTAAAAAATAGAAAAGCGGGCTGCTTTTACTACTCGATTAAAACACAGACAGCGCAGGCAGTTTAATATTTCAGGTTCGGAAAATCTACCTGGGCCTGTTTAAACTGGGTTTCCCATTCGTCTTTCCAGCCGAAGGCAATGGTGGCCTGCGCTTTCAGATTGGCACCGGCAGCCCCGCTCCAAAAATGGATAAACTCGCCCCAATTAAGATCATGGGCGTATTCTTTACCGTTTTTGGGATAGTATTTGGCCAGCAGGTCGAAATATTTGTTCAGTAATTGGGCTTTGCCATATTTGGAATAGATTGGGTAGAACCAGTTTTTGAACCATTGTACATGCGGCACAGGGAAATCATCGTACTGCGACTGCATTTGATCATATACCCGGCCTGCTTCATCTTTCATACCAATGTTCATGAGTACATCGTAGTTGTAAATCTCCATAAATTTGCTGTCGCCCCAAAGTGCGTCAGATGGTGAACCTTTAACGCCATGGCTGGCGCCGCTTACAATGTGCCCGGTTTCGTGAATGGGCATGCCTATTTGCTGGCCGGTGGGCGCTGTCCAATCATCAAGGCCGCAATCTATGGTATTCCGGTAATCATGGCTATCGTCAAAATACGAAGCGGGATGACCACCGCCATAGGTACCTTTATGAAAAACGCAGTATAGCTTTGTAGAATCGCCAAACAAGCCGTAAGTTTTTTTGGCATAAGCCCAAACAGCCGACATGGTTTTATATGGCCAGGTAACTGAAGTTTCCATGTTATCGTCGTAATAAACGGCAGTATTTTTATCATAATAAACCAGGTGCAGCAAAAGCTTATGCTCAAACCAATGTTCCTGCCATGTTTTAGGCGGTACGCCTATTTTATTGGTATCGGGTTTAACAACCGTAACCGGCGCAGGGGCAACATTATTTTTTGATTTACCGCATGAATTATGCACCGTGGCTGCTGTTATTAATGTGCATAGCAGTATTATTTTTTTAAATTTCATAGTAGTGTAATGAAGGGTAGTCTTGAGTCGAAAGTCTTAAGTTCTAAGTCAGAAAAGAATAAATTTACCTTAAGACTTAGTACTATTAAATTAACAGTAGCTAATGTTTACAAGAGATTGAGAACCACAAGAACTTTATGAACACATAGGCCTTATATAAAGGCAGATAAAAAGATTAAAAAATGGGACCAGCCATTACAGCCGGCCCCGGATTCATAGGTATAGAAAAAATCTTAGGTGCGGTTACCAACCTGTATTTTGTACCAGTTGCTTATCGCTATCCACATCATTTTGTGGTATTGGATAAAAGTAATTCCTTTTTTCAAAAACACGGTTTTCAAATGTTACCACGTTATAAAACTCAGGCGGATTGGTGCTGATGTTTAATGCCTTAAACGGACCGTTATCGGTGGTTTCGGCTATTTTCCAACGACGGGTATCAAAGAAACGGGTATTTTCAAAAGCAAGTTCTACGCGGCGCTCTTTCCTGATGGCTTCCCTAACGGCAGCCTGCCCTGCCGGTGCCGGCAGTGATGGGCTACCGTATTCGGGGATGCCTGCACGGTTCCTGATAAGGTTAACATATTTTAAAATATCGGCATTGCCCGGCGAAGCTTCATTTAAAGCCTCGGCGTAGTTCAGATAAATTTCGGCCAGCCTTAACATTACCCATGAGCGGCCGCCTGTGCGCCAATCGCCTATCGGCTCGTTTTTGCGTACAATATAACCCGTTGGCGAATAATCATTACCACCAGTTTGCTTGCCAGAGTTGCCGGTGTTATAGGTTTGGGTAATAACCTCGCCGCTATTGGTGTTTAGCCATTTGCTGCCGTTATAAGTAATGCCTACATAAAAGCGCGGCTCGCGGTTTGTCCATTGGTTATAGGTACTCCGGGCCTGATCATCATAGGGTGCCTGAAAATTGGAGAAGCCGGTAGCAACATAACCCGAACCATTATCGGTTATTGAACGGCCGTTTGCCATAAAGTAGGCATCAACCATGGTTTGCGTGGCGCCCAAGCCGCCGCTGCCCCTTACCTCATCGGCATAACCGGAGTGGTAAGGTGTGGTTTCATACTGCCTGTTGGTTACGCCGGCATCAATCCTGGCGTAAATGATTTCCTTGTTCCAGTCAACCAGCATTACGTCGCGGCATGACAGGTATGGGCTAAAGTTACCCGAAGCATCGTTTTCGCGGTACAAATCAAAAGTGCCGGGTACAAACTGATCAAGAAAGGCTTTCGCTGCGTCGGCTGCTTTTTGCCATTTGGTAGCATCGTAAGTTTGGTTAATAAGCTTTTTTCCATCGGCATTTATCATACCGGCATAGTCTGTATTACCATTAAACAACGGGCTGGCAGCATACAACAACACCTGCGATTTTACTGCCGTTGCAAAAGCTTTGTTAATACGGCCAAGGTTATTGTTATTTGCGGCTTTCAGGGGCAAATCGGCAATGGCAGCATCAAGCTCGGTGGTCACATAGGTTACGCACTCATCAAACGAGCTGCGGGGTAATTGCACATCGGCAAATGAAGCATCAGGGGCTATTGTTTTATCACCGGTGATAACAACCGGGCCGTAAATACGCATCAGCCAAAAATAATAGATAGCCCGTAGCGCCCTTGCTTCGGCTTTGTACTGCGTTTTCAGCGAGGCAGGCATATCAGAAACCTTATCTACATTATCCATAAAGATGCCGGCCGAGCGGATACCGCGGTAATAGGTTGTCCAAAAACCGCTTATAAAACCGCTGGACGCATCGTAATTGCCATTGTTGATATTCTGGGTGGCCACAAAACCCCAATCATACTCTGCTTCATCAGATCCGCCTGTCCACTCGCCAATGCTGTTGTCTGATCCGGGAAAACGTTGTGATGCTTCATCGGGTATGGCAGAGTATACGTTGGCTAAAAACTTTTCGGCTGTGTTACGGTTTTTAAAGGTTTCATCAAGGGTAAGCCTGTCATCGGGCACCTGGTCTAAAAAGCCTTTTTTGCATGATGAGCTAACAGTTAACATACATGCCAGCGTTAAGGCTACTATAATTCGTTTCATTTTATTATCTTGAATTAAATGTTACTTCTGTTAATTAAATTGAGCGCTCAGGCCTAATGATATGGTTTTAACATTTGGGTATGCAGTGCCATTGCCGGTATTCAGCTCAGGGTCCCAAAGTTTAAACTTGCTGAAAGTAAGCAGGTTGTAACCCATAATATAAATACGCGGGTTACTCATGCCAATTTTGCTCAGTGAAGCTTTGGAGAAGGTGTAACCAAAATCAAGCGTTTTAAGGCGGATAAACTGTACGTCTTTTACCCACCATGAACTATGCTGCGTGTTGTTGGTATTGTCACCATCGCCATAAGCTAAGCGGGGGTAAAACACATCCTGGCGCGGGCTTGCTTCTGTCCACCTGTCGGTGATGTTGGCATAGGCGTTACTGATGCCTCCATTGGTTGAAAATGGCTGGATAGCATTACCCGATATATACCGCGACGCATGCCCGGTTCCAACAAAGAACGCGCCCAGGTTAAAGCCTTTGTAAGCTACGTTAAAGCCTAAACCATAGGTCAGGAAAGGCACATCGCCTTTGCTTATTTCCGTTTTATCGTAAGCGTTAATAATACCATCGTTATTTAAATCTTTGTATTTGATATCGCCTGGTTTAATGCTGGCTTTGGCGCCGGGGGTGGCGCTGCTGTTTATCTCTTCCTGGGTGGTAAATAAACCTTCGGCTATGTAACCAAAATCTGCCAGTACGTTATGACCGCGCTGATCATTCCATGCATATTTGGGGGTTGGCTGGTCGTTTTCTACAACAACATCTTTGTTATAGGTGATGTTGCCTCGTAAATTTAATACAACCTTACCTACATTAATACGCTGCTCGATGGTTGCATCAAAGCCTTTATTATTAACTATACCAAGGTTGGCGTAGGGTGACGATGACAAGCCAACATATCCGGGTACCGCAGCCCTTTGTAAGAAGATGCCTGTACGGTGCTCCTTAAACAAATCGAAGGTAAGTGAAAACGAATCGTGCAGGGCGCGGATATCCAAACCCAAATCTTGTTTGTGTGACCGCGACCAGCTTACATCAACCCCATAGTCGGTTATGCTGATACCACTTATTCCGTTGGTATTGCCCAAACCATAAGTGAAACCCGATGAGCCGTCAGACAACAAAGTAAGGTAACCAAAACGCCGCCCTAAACCAATATCGCCACTACCCACAATACCATTGCTGTAACGGAATTTGAAGAACGATATAGCGTCTTTTAAAGGCTCAAAAAAGTGTTCTTCAGATACAAGCCATCCCACACCAAATGCAGGGAAGTATCCATAGCGTTTTTCGGGAGCAAAGTTTTCCGATCCGTTGTACCCCACATTAAACTCGGCAAAATACCTGTCGGCAAATGAATAGGTTACCCTTGCCGCCAAACTGCGGATGCGATAAGGAATAGAGGTAGCAAAACTACCGGCAGGAAAATCCGACCTGTCTTCCTGGTTAAATAACAATAACCCGCCTACGCGATGTTTGCCAAAGGCATGGTCATAGTTAAAAGACGACTCGGTATAAATTTTATTTGAGCCACCGCTTGATGCGTTATAGCTGAGGTAATTTCCGTTACCTGTATAGGTGCGTACCAGGTTTAAAGTACCATCGGCGTTATAGGGCGTATTTTGGTCGGGATACCAGGTATCTTCGCGTTTTTGGCGTAAAATGCTGTTGCTGTTGCTGGCATCAAACGCAAATAAGGTATTGAAAGATAAACCCGGCAGCCAAAAGCCAAAATCCTGTGTAAGCCTGATGTTGGAGTACAACTGGTTGGTAAAAGTTGTGCTGTATCCGCGCCTGGTTAAATCGGCATAAGGGTTACGCTGGTCGCCATTAGGGTTTACGCCCGGAACGTAGCCGCCCGGATACTCAATAGGGAATACCACCGGCGATACGATCATGGCCTGCCCAAAAATATCGCTTGCCGATATTGCCGGATAATTGCCCTTGCCCACATAACCCTGAACGCCTAATGCCACTTTGGTGGTTTTGGTGATATCCACATCAACGTTACTGGTAAAGTTATACCGGCTGTAATCGATATTTGAATTATAGGTAGATAGCTTATCTGTTTTTAAAAGCCCACCCTCGTTATAATAACTTGCAGATATGTAATACCTTGAATTTGGCCCGCCACCTGTCATGTTCACATTGGCCCGCCTGTTGCGGCTGGTATTTTTAAATACAGCATCAATCCAGTTGATGTTGGGATAAAGCAACGGGTCTACATTATTTTGCGTGTTTTGAATATACTGCTGCGAGTATTTGGCAACGCCACCCCTGGTGATGTTGGCTTCATTTACAGCATTCATGTAAGTAATACCATCGGCCATTTCGGGCTTGCGGGTAAATGAGGTAAAGCCTTCATAATAGTCGGCATCTATCTTCGGCTTGCCAACTTTGCCCCTTTTGGTTTGCACCAAAATAACACCGTTTGCACCACGCACACCATAAACGGCTGTTGCCGATGCATCTTTCAGGATGGTAAATGACTGAATATCCTGCGGATCGAGGTTATTGATTGACCGGGTAACACCATCAACCAATACCAGCGGACCAGTATTGTTATTGGTAAATGTAGATATACCGCGAATCCAGATATCAGCCTGGTTGCTGCCCGGTTCGCCTGAGCGCTGAACACCAACTATACCTGATAAACGGCCGGCCAGCATAGTGCTGATATCGGCAACCGGTTGTTTAAGTTCGCCCACATCAACTGTTGATTGCGCGCCAACCAAACTCACCTTGCGCTGTGTACCATAAGCAACTACGGCAACTTCCTTTAACTCATTTTGCGGCATAGGCACCATTTTAACGTCAATGACTTTGCTGTCCTTTGCCATTATTTCCTGGTTTTGGTAGCCAATAAATGCAAACACCACAACCTCTGCATCGTTATTAACCTGTATCTGGTATTTACCGCTGTTATCGGTAATGCCGCCACGATCGGTTCCTTTAATCCTCACGGTTACGCCGGGCAAAGCCTCGCCTTTTTCGTCAACAACCTTACCCGTTAAAATGCGCTGTACTGCCTGGATAGGTTCGGGGATTATCTCCACGTACCGTATCAATATCTCATCATCAAGCACAGTGTATTTATAGGGTGTTTGTTTTAGTGCATTATCCAGCACTTTGCCCAACTCCTGGTTAGATACCTTTGCCGATATTTTTATTTTACTATTAGCTACTGTGCCGTTGTAAGTAAACTTTACACCAGATGCAGCAGAAATATTATCAAGCGCTTTGCTTAATGTAATATTTTTTAAATTGACGCTTACGTGCTTCTTCAGTACATCCTGGCCATTTGCAAAACTTGCGGCCATTGATAAACTTGTGCTGCACAAAACCGCTATAATTACTGTGCTAATCCTCATAAAAAGCATATACTTGTGTCCCCTATTGCGGGATACATTAATTTTCATATATTCACTTCAATAAAAATGTTAAAAAAACAGCAGGTACCTCCGGGGCTTCCAATCCATTGGGGTATTGCTTTTGACTATGACGTTTTTTGATTATCAGTACAATGCCCCCTTGCCCGGGGCATTACTGATATATAGAGCGTAAGAATTTTAACTCAAATGTCTCCTCCTCCTTTAATGATCCATAAATTATCTTTGCTGATGAGCGATGCATGAACCACCAGCGCCATTTTCTTTAAAAACTGCACGGGGCTTTCACCCGGCTTTATCCGCCCAAAAAACAGGGTGTTCTTTACCTCGCCAATTACCTGTATTTTCATGTTAAAGTTTCTGCTCACATCTTCGGCAATATCCTTCACCAATACATTGCGGTATTCATAATACCCGTTGCGCCTGCCCATTACCGCTGCCAAATCAGGAATTGGCAATATTTTGGTTGTTTTTTTGAGTTTATTATACACTACCATGTTGGTAGGCGATAGCAAAACACCCGATCCGCCATCGGTAAATGAAACCTTACCCGTTACCAATGCAACCACAATTTCTTTATGCGATTTAAATGACGAGATATTAAATGTGGTACCTAAAACCCTGGTACTGGTTGTGCCTGTGTGTACAATAAACGGATGGTGCTTGTCTTTGGCGATATCAAAAAAGGCCTCGCCCTCAAAGCTGATCTCCCGGGTTGTGCCCACAAAGGCCAGAGGATAAGTAACCGAACTTCCGGAACCCAACCAAATCACCGATCCATCTACAAGGTTAATTATTTTACGTTCGCCCGGTTTGGTAACTACGGTGTTGCTTTGCGGCTTTACCGGTTTGCTGTTGTTATGCCATAGCAATCCAATGCAAACGGCCACTACAACAGAAGCTGCAGCAGCTATTTTATAAAAATAATTTCTTGTTGTGGGTTCGGCAGCTTTGGCGGCTTTTATGCGTTGCTGTAAACCATCAAATATCCGTGCTTTGGCCTCATCCTCTTCCAGTTGGTTTTCATATGGCCACTCAAAGTCTTCCTCGCCTTTGGCCCGGTACCACAACAACAATTCGTCCCGCTCGGCTGGTGTAGCCGTTCCGTCAAGGTATTTTTTTATTAAGTACTTCTGATAAAGCTCGTCCATATTAAGCAGCAATTAAAAGGGAGTACACTAAAAAGGCATTTACCCTTAGTGCATTTAAAAAAAAGTGATAAAAAGCGATTTTTAATAAAAAAAGCAGCGGCTAATCAGCGCAAACGCATAAGGCAAATTGAAATGATTGTGATTAAGCTATGACACATAGTCCTAAGTTGAAAGTTTTGGGTTCTAAGTCAAAAAAACAAATTGGGCTTTTGACTCAAAACTTAGTACTATTAACTTAACACTAATGGTGCTTAAGGAAAATAATGAGCAGCATAATTTCCTTTAAATTTAAGCGCAGCACCTTAAGGGCTTTTGTAAGGTGGGCTTCTACCGTTTTTTCGGCAATATTCATCTCGGCGGCTATTTCCTGGGCCGATAGGCCTTGCTGGCGGCTGTATTTATATACCTGCCGGCATTTTTCGGGCAATTGCTCAACAATGCCGTTAACGTACTCTTCTAAAAATTTGGCATGTACCAAATCTTCGGGTAAATCGGCCATCACGGTTTTGGCTATCCCTTCAATGATCTGGGCTTGCCTGTTCCTGGTATATACACTTTTAAAAACTGAAAATTTGATTGCCGTGGCCAGGTACGAGCTTAAGGTTTCTATTTTAAGGGTGCCTTTGCGGTTCCATAAACTAAAAAAAACCTCCTGTACAATTTCTTCAGCGGCATATTTATCTTTAGTATAACTATATGCCAGGGCGACCAGCCTTTTCCAGTAACGGTTATAAATTTCAGTAAATGCAAACTCTTTACCTTCGGCAAGAAGATTGAGCAATTCATTATCAGCAAAACCTACGGTCGAGTTCATTACGTATTACCAAACTTATTGCCTAAATTATTAATAATTTGTTAAGAATACGGCATATTTTTTGTTTTATCAATAGATTGACCGCAAAAAGCTTAACATTTAATATTTTCAAAAAATTCCGGTCTGTTTCATTTGCCTCTTTTTTTATGTTGATACCAACATAGTTACAAACCGCAATTGCCCATAAAGTAAAAAAGCCGCCTTGTAAACCACAAGGCAGCCTATTAACTTATTATTAACTGTTTAGTTTAAAGCAATGGTTTCGGCAATGCGCCTGTCGCCGGTTCCTCCAACATATTTATAGTTTAAGGTAAACGTTTTGGTGGCCGGGTCATAAACGCAAACGCCGTTATTTTGGATAGTTTGATTTGCCGCACCGGCTGCAGATGTTACTGTAACTGTATTATCGCTGTTTACTTTCAAATTCATAAAGTAATTACTGCCGCCCAAATCGGCAGCCTCGCAACGTACGGTATTACCATCAATGGTAGTTAATGATTTGGCTCGTGCGCTCCATGTTCTGTCGCTGGCCGGGTTGGGGAATGCAATTGAGCCGTTGGCTGTGTAATCGCCCTGGTACTTGCTGGCTACATTTATAATATAATATACTGCTTTATAATAGTTGATGGCCTGGCCCTGCGCATCTTTTATGGCAACAGGCAACATGTATTTTGTGCCCAGTACCAGGTTTGCAGTGGTAATATTAATTACATAGCTGGCTGTTAGTTGCCCCGCCGGGATGTTAACCGTGTTACTGGGTATGGTAAAGTCGGCGGCGGGCAGCGGTACATAAGTATCGTATTTTGATTCAGACGGATCTGGAAGGCTGGTGGCATTTGCTACAGCCGCGGTACTATCGGCAGTATAAAGCGACCTGTGTAACGTATTTAACTGCGTTACAACCGCATCATCAACCGCCATAGTAACTGTTACCGCGCTGGTTAAAGGCTTTACTGCCGATACCAATACAGTGGTAGCCAATGGCTGCGGTGTTGAACTGATAAACTGCGAGATATTGTATTTAAAGCCACCGTTTTCGAATGACGCAGGACCGGCATGGGCGGCAATAGGTAATTCTATCGAGGTAGCCATCTTTTTATAATCGTAATTATCTGCAACTTTTGAGCAGGAATTTAAAAGTACCGTAAGCACCATAATGGCCAAAGAAAGTTTAGTAAAGTTTTTTTTCATGGGTTAACTGTAAATTTTATGGATTTGTGATTTGCCTTATTTATAGGGGAGTACATTAAACAGGCATATACCCTTAGTTACCTGATCAAAAAGCTGCAAATAATTTATCGGGGGCGAAAATTCGCACCCGGCCCATAAAAAGGATACCCGGACGGCAGAAGGACACGGCTATAGTTGGATGCCGGAAATGAAGGCTTGCAATATAAAAAGCCGCTAAGTACGCGGGAGCGTACTGCAAATGTCTGAATTAGAAGAGCCCCAAATTTGGGGCCCTTCTCACCTATCTTTAAATAACAAAAGAATTGTTGCCCGCTTTTAACATATATTGTTTGGCCTTCCACACCAATATGCCGGTAGTGGTATGCGGCAAATTGACATTTATTTGCCAGCGGCCGTTTTCAAATTTATATCCGGCAAAAACCTTTCCGTTTGGATGGGGTATTTCGCCGCTGATATCTTTTAGAGCACCTAAATGGGGTTCTATTTTTATTTTGGCAAAACCCGGCGCGTAGCTATCGATACCTAAAACCGTTCTGAAAAATTCGATGTTGGGGCTTGCTCCCCAGGCATGACAGTCTGAACGGGTAGTATTAACATCAGAATACTCGGCCCAGGTAGTAAGGCCCATGGCTATATTTTGCCGGTAAATACCCAGCCAGTTCATATAATCGTTACCTAAACCTGCCTTTACCAGCGCCTGGTTAAGGTAATATTTAAAGTAAACCGAGCATTGGGTTAAACTGGTATCCTTAAGCATCCCCCTGGCCACCGCAGGCATGTAAGCATTGCTCACCGTGCCGGTAAGTATGGCCAAGGCGTTAACATGCTGCGAGAAGCCTTTTCTTTCCTTAGCATCGGCATATAATTTTCTGCCGGCGTCCCAGTATTTACGCTGTATGGTAGCCTTTAGCTGGGCGGCTTTTTTATGGTATAAAACGGCATAGTCATGCAAACCTATTTTGGCTTCCATTTCTGCCGCCCATTGGTATGCCCACAGCAGTTGCAGGTCATAAATAGCGGCGCTGCCATCTTTGCCTTTTACCTCGCCCCACATGTTACCGGCCCAGTCAACAAAGGCCCAGTACGGGGTATCTTTTAACGAGCCGTCGGCTTGTTGATATTTACTAAAAAAATCGAGTACGCCTCTTTCGCCCAGCAATTTATTTTTGATAAAGTTGTTATCGCCACGGTACATCCAGTAATCATGCAGCATGCCTATGTACCATAACGAGAATGGTGAAATAACCTGCGTACCTCTTGATGGATAGCAACTGGCGGTTACACCTTCGGGCAAGCGCGAATGATCCATCTGGTTAAGGGCGTTGCGTGCCAGCCGGTTATCGCTGGTGTTATAGTACGATATCATGGCCTGGATACGCGTATCGCCAATGTATTGCAGCTGCTCGTAATACGGGCAGTCGGTATAAGTTTCCCATGCATTAAGCCTTACGGTGCGCCAGCCAATATCCAGCATTTGCTTCATTTCGGTATTATCTGTATTCAATACCGATGCGCGTTTAAAAGGATAACCTGTAAAAGTGCCATACAGGTCATCAACTACCAGCGGGTCGTTTTTAGTTTGCACAATAAGCCTGATGTAACGATACGTGCGAAAATTAAGCGTTGTGAATGATTGCCCCTGGCTGCCATCGCCAACCAGGCTGTCTATCCTGGCTACAAACTCCTTGCCCTCCACATCATTACGGTTACCTTTAATAACGCCCTTGCTGCCTTTTGCGTAAAGCGATTCGGCATAGCCAAGCGATATGCCTGCATCCTTGCCGCCGCTAAAATTTAAGGTTACATAGGCATTTGTTTCAAAAGTTTGATCGAGCACCAGCGTAGCCGTAGTGTTTGCGGGAATGGTTAAGGGAGTCTTTTTTTCCGGAAAGCCCGGCGCAACGGTTACACCATCCGCTCTGCGTAATTGAACAAGCCGCTGGTAGGTCATTTCCCTTGGGGGCAGGGACGATGGCACCAATGCCCATTCTATGCCCCAGGCTGTACCTTTAAGCCTTCCGTCGGCCACTTTACCGGCGGCAAACCAGGCGCTGTCATCGTAACCGGTGGCCGTCCAGTCGCCTTTTACGGCCTGCCGCATATCTACCATCTCTCCCCTGCTGGCAGCAAAAAAATACCCCGGTACTGGCTGATGCCCCATATCACGGATGCACTTCCAGGTATTGTTGGTGTTTAATATATCTTCCTTTGCCGAATTACCCTGTAAAATAAAACCTGTGCGTACGCTTATTTGGGCCGCGGGGCTGTATTGGGCCTCATTCCAAACAAGCGCAGCTATGGTGTTCTTCCCTTGCGATAGATACGGTGCCAAATCAACAGTTTCGTAATTCCAATAATAGGTATCGCCCCGCGCGGGCCCCAATGATACCAGCTTGCTGTTAACATACAATTTATAACGGTTATCTGCCGATATATGCACGATGAAAGTTGCCGGTTTACCTGCAATATCAATGTTTTTACGAAAGTAGTAAATGCCATAATTCAGGCCGTTGTCGCCAGGCAAAGCTATCCAGGCGGCATTCCATTGCCTTGGGGCGACATTGTTAACCGACGATTGAGCACCGGCGTACTTTGCCGGGAATATACCAAGCGCGAGTATTATAGTAACAAAGAAAATTTTCATTAGGACTATCTGATTGGTTGAGCAATAATATGCATTTACTGCATAAAAAGCAAAATAAATCGTTTTAGCATAAATTTATATTTTTTACTTGAAAACCACGGCCTGCTATCCAAAGTAATATGCCAGGCGCAGATTTAAATCAGGGGCAAAACCAACACAAAGGATTTCATTTAAAGCCTTTGTGTTGATGGGACGATAAAATTCAGACGGCGTTTTTTAGAGACGAGTTCCTGATCTTCAGATCGGTTTTTAAAATAATAGATTGCGCTTTATCAGGCGCCGCATTGCTATTGAGCCTCTCCAGCAAAACACTAATTACGTTATCGGCTATTTCCTCAACGGGTTGTGCTATCGCTGTTATGGGCGGCGAGTGGAGTTTGAAAACATCATAATCATCAAAGGAAATAACAGCTACATCCGCAGGGACTTTAAGGCCCATTTCATGCATTACCTTCAGTCCGCAGGTACCGATGTGGTTGGTACCAAAAAGGATGGCATCTACATCGGGATTTCCTTTAAAAAAATCGCGAAGCGGCCCCATGATCTGCTCCTCATCCTGGTTAAAGACAACCTCTTTCACGATGGTGGGCTTCAGTCCGTCGCTTTTCATGGCATCCTGGTAACCTTTTACCCTATCCATCATTTGAGTTTGGTGCGATGCGAAGGTTACAAATGCTATGTTCTTGAAGCCTTGTTCCTTTAAATGTTTGGTGGCGTTATAGGTGCTGAAAAGATTATCAACCTCAATAAAATCAGTTTTAACGCCGGGCAGGTGCCTGTCGAACAAAACCACGGGCATCCCATCTTTTATCAGCGATTCAATATCTTCTTCTATCCCCTCAGGCGGGGCCATGATGTAACCATCTACATGCCTGTCGCGAAACATGGCTATCAGGTCGCGGGTTTTGCTGGTATCGTTATCCGTGCTGCAATAAATAATTTTGTAGCCGTTTTTGTAAGCACGGTCTTCAATCAGGCGCGCAATACTGGCGAAGAAGGGGTTGGAGATATCTTCCACCATTAATCCAATGGTGTTTGATTTGCCGGTTCGTAAACTTTTGGCCAGGGAGTTTGGCTTATACCCTACTTCGGCCACATATTTCATCACTTTTTCAACCAGGTCGGCACCTATACGTTTTTCCTGGGCCCGGCCGTTTAAAATAAATGATATCGTAGTTTTTGATACGTTTAACGCGTTCGCGATATCAACGATAGATAATTTCTTTTTCACCCGTTTATATTAGTTATTTCAAATATAGGGGAATATATCAAATTATATGAGTATGGCCAAAAGTTAATCGATTTATTTTGGCAGTAAATCGATTAACTGAACGCAATTTGATGGGCTGTTATAAAAAGACGCGACAGCTATGCCGATTTTTTGTTTAACCGCGGATAGCTAAAACCAAATGCAAATATAACAAGGTAGCAAATAATAGGCAAATAATAGGCAGTAGCCACGTTATGGTTGGCGATTAAACCCATAAAATAGGGAAACAACCCTCCACCTACTACGCCCATTACAATAAGGGATGATGCCAACTGGGTATGAGGCCCCATATCTTTTATACCCAGGCTAAATATAGTAGGGAACATGATACTGAAGAAAAAGTTAATGAATAACAAAGCAATAAATGATGGCCAGCCAAAACCTTGTGCCACAATAATACACATGATGATATTGCAAAGCGCAAAAGCGGCAAGCAGCTTGTAAGGTTTTATAAACCTCATCAGGAAAGTACCTGCAAACCGGCCGATGATCATCATCACCATACTTAACGAAAAATAATAACCTGCGTTTTCATCAGAAAAATGCATTATTTCATGGCCGTAATTAATAAAAAATGCCCACGTCCCCCCCTGGGCCGCAACGTTAAACAACTGCGTAAAGGCGGCGAAAATAAAATGGCGGGGCCTGATATGCTCTTTCTTTTCATCTACGTTAATCAATGAATCATTGGCATAGGAATCATCCGAAATGATATGGGGATCTGTTAACGGTGGCACTTTTATAAACGAAAAAAGTAAAGCTACCAGTGCTATAACGGCACCTATGATAATATAAAGCTGTTTCACAGATACCAGATCATTTGAATGTTCCTGGCCTGCCCTAAGTATAAAATAACTTCCGATAACCGGACCAATTACCCCGCCTACCCCGTTAAATGCCTGCGAAAAATTGATACGCTGATCGCTGGTACGCTGATCGCCAAGTGACGCTATGAATGGATGGGCAACGGTCTCGAGCGTGGCCATCCCACAGGCCAGTACAAATAACGCTACTCTGAAAAATGTAAAAGATTCGGCGTTGGCAGCCGGGATAAATAAAAACGCACCTATGGAATAAAGGATGAGCCCCAATAGCACCCCACTTTTATATCCAAACCTTTTCATAAACATCCCTGCGGGAATCCCCATTATAAAATATGCACCGAAGATGGAAAACTGCACCAACGCCGACCGTGACTTGGTAATATGCAGCACTTTTTGAAAGTGCCGGTTCAGCACGTCGCCAAGCGTCATGGATACGCCCCACATTAAAAACAGGGAGGTTACAAATATTAATACCACAAGGTATTTACGTTCGGTAAATTTTACTGGAATGCTCATTATTCAGGTTTAATCAGTTTTTCGATTGGTGGCCGTAAATTAATTGAAATGTTTGAAATTGTAGGATACTAAATCGATTTATTTTTAAATCTTATTTTTAACGAAATTGAAAGTATGCTAACATTACTCTGCTTTAACAGGATCGTTATAAGGCTGTACCAATAATACCGGGCTATCATTACCCAATACATCGGCATCAAACTCTATTTTAATACTTTTCGACTCGCCCCGCATCAAACTAAAATAGTTATCGTTCATCAAGGCAGGTAATACTTGTTCGCCGTTACTTTTCCTCACCGCCTGCGCCCGTATAGCAAATGCTGCCGCCGGGGATGACGCCGGGTTGGTAATGGTAGCATTGATATAGTATTTACCATCGGCCCTGGTTATTTTCGAGGTTACTTTCAGATTAACTTTGGGCAGGCTGTTAAGCGCGGTAAAATCGGTACGCTTGTTACCCCGCCAGTAAAAGCTATCGGACACCAGTTTGCCTGCTTTATCGGTTAGTTTTAGTTTGATGAAATGCACCTCGCTTAAACCGTTGCTTTTAGGCTCGCCGCCATATACTTCAAAATCCCACAGCGAGTAGCCCCAGCCCGAGCCGCGGTGTATGCCCTGCATTTTAACATAGCGGGCCTTGGTTTCGTCAAAAGTAAGCTGCTGTATGCCGGTTTGGCCATCTTCGGTATCATATACATCGCGCCATTGTTTAGCATCGTTGGATACCTGGATTTTAAAGGCTTTGCCGTAAGCTTCTTCCCAGTTGAGTTTTACACCGTTCACTACCTGCTCGCTACCCAGGTCAACATAAATCCACTCATTATCGTTTTGCCTGCTGGCCCAGCGGCTGCCGCTATTGCCGTCGGTTGCCAAAGCAGCTTCCATGTTTTCAAACGAGGATGCTACCGTAGGTTTGTTCAAAGCTAAATTGGTGTGTTCTTCTTTAAAATTGATGGTAAAGCAATTCACAGCGGCGTTGGCAATGGCATCTACCTGTTTGGTTTGGTGGTAATCGCTTACAGGTTTACCGTCGGTGTTGTAAACCGCCACTTCGGCTGTCAGGTCGTTTACATTGCTGCCTGTCGTATTAATAACCTTAACCGAGTTGTTTACCGGGTTCCATTGAATGTGCAACGGCTCGCAGGCTTTTTTTGCCCCCCAGTAGGCCCCTGTGAGGTCGTAATAGTAATCATAGGTTTGCCATACCAGCGATGGGTAGGCCGATTGGCTCATCCAGGTCATGATGCCCGATGCATCTTCCCACATGTTATCTTCCCAGCCCTCGTACATGGCCTTATTGGTTTCGATATTGAGCAGCTGCGCTTTGCGGCAATAATCCTGTATGCCTGTTGCCGTGCCATAGCGCTTATTAATGCCTTCATCATACCTGTCCGGCCCGGCATTACCTGCCGATGGACCAAAGAAATGCAGGTTCCACATTTCGTTACGGGGCCATAGTTTGTCCTTAGGGATAAATTTTTTAAAGCTATCGTAATTGGTAAACACCGCCGTACCAATCTCGCTGCGCAGGCCCCAGCCCGGCGATCCGCCAAAACCATTTGGGAACCGGCTAAAATACCAGCGGGGATCAAAGTTAGTCCAGGGGCCGCTGCCGGTTAAGCTGCCGGCGTGCGAGTTGGGCTGATAGCGCCTGTCGCCTCCATCATAATTGCTGATGTCTTCGGCCAGCCAGCCGTTTAATGGCGGCATGGGGGTGCCCTCGTTATCGCCGCACCAAATGGCTATGGATGGGTGATTGCGGAAACGTTTAATTTTTTCTATCGCGTTGGCGTTAAAATTATTGACATCATTGGGCAGATTGGGGATGGAGTTGAGCCAAAAATCGTCCCATATCATCATGCCATATTTATCGCAGGCATCGTAAAATTCATCATCGGTGGTCGATCCTATCCAGTTGCGAACGATGTTGAAGTTCATTTCCCGGTGCAATTTAAGCTTGGTATCGTACTCGTTGCCGCGGCAGCGCAGCATGTACTCGGCCATGCCCCAGTTGCCGCCTTTTAAAAACACTTTGGTTCCGTTCACAAAAACATGCAGTACATTACCTACAGTATCGTAACTGTATTTTTTGATACCGAATTTAATGACCTGGCTATCAGATACCTCGTCGCCCAGTTTAAGGCTCAGCTTGCAGGTGTATAAATTCGGCTCGCCATAGCCGTTTGGCCACCATAGTTTGGGGCTGTTGATGGCTAACTGCTCAAAGCGTTTTTTATCCAGTTTAATTTCTGAGGTGGTATTGGCCCCCACAAACACCTTTTGCGAAAACTCAATATTGCCCGGCTGAATAGTGCCTGTTAATACCCCGGTTTGAAATTTAGACGTGCTGTTTTTTACACCGACCGCTATCGAGACATCGGCCCTTGCGTTAGTTGGCAATTCGGTGCGGATCCAGGGATCCTGTAAGGTAATACTGCCGGTATTGCTCAAGTATACTTTATCCGTTATCCCCGAATTTAATCCCGGAACATAAGGCATCCAATCCCAACTGGCTGATGGGATATAGGTTGGGCTTGCATAATTAACCAATGGATTAACCGGGCAGTACACCAATACGGCTAAAACGTTTGAGCTACTTTTGCTCATTAAACCTGTAACGTCAAAATTGCCGCGCTGCATAAAGCCATCCAAAACACCAATTTGTTTGCCATTGAGGTAAATCTCGGCTTTGCGATTGATGCCCTTAAAGTTTAACCAGATTTTTTCTTTGGTATAATTTTCCGGGATCTTAAATTCGGTACGGTACCAAAAATTGCGGTCGTATTTAGCCTTATCAACCTTGTAAATATTATCGCCAAAGTTGGGGTTTTTCTCCAGACCGGCTACCACGTAGGCATTAAATACGGTACCGGGCACCACACCTTTAACCCAGCTGCCTGCGTCATAACCGGGTTTGTAAATATTAGCGCTATCGGCGCCCACCTCGGCCTGGGCTTTTACCTTCCAACTGGTTTGCGGATTGGCACTGCCGAGGTAAACGATATCTTGCGCCGATGCCCCGGTGCAGGCAGCAACACAGATCATGAAAACTGATCGCTTTAAAAATGGGGGAAAATTAAAAGGCATTATGGGGTGATGTTTAGTTTGAAATAATATATCGCATGGCGGCGAGTCGACTCACCCCGACGAGGCTACGCCCGTCTGCCCCTCTCTCCGACTGCGTCGCATAGAGGGGCGAAAAAACAGAAAAAAAAGAGCTCAACCCTCTTTGCGGCGCAGCCGGAGAGAGGGTGGTCGGGCGTAGCCTCGACCGGGTGAGTCGTAGCCGGCGTTCGACCGAAATGTTTGGGTAAACCCCAACATATCAGGGATAACTCATCGAAGTACACGGGCAAAGACCTCTGCGCGCGCCCTTCGACAGGCTCAGGGTGACAGTCCCACCCAACTCAAAAACACAAAAAGTAATTAATAAACACGAAATAATTACGTTCATTTTTTTTAGTTTGATGTGTTTTTTGAAAGCGAAAATGGTTTATCCTCAGCAGCCAAACCACGATTCATATTTGGCTTATCCCCCATTTCAAAACGGAGGATACCGCCGGCCATAATATCGCCGTGTTTAATAAAATTGTGCGTATAAGGCTTGCCATTGAGCGTAGCCGATTGGATGTATACGTTTTGCTTGCTGTTGTTATTGGCCTCGATGATGAACTTATTACCATTCTCTAAACTGATGGTCATTTTTTTGAAGGCCGGGCTGCCTATCACATACTCATCAGTGCCGGGGCACACGCTGTAAATACCCGCCGCGCTTAGCACATACCATGACGACATCTGGCCTTCATCCTCATCGCCGGGGTAGCCGTTTTCGCCGGCGTTGTACATTTTATCCATCACCTCGCGTAAGTGCTGCTGTGCTTTCCAGGGTTGGTCGGCATAGTTATATAGGTATAACAGGTGATGAATAGGCTCGTTTCCCTGCGCGTACTGGCCCATTTTAAAGGCAGCCATTTCGGTCATCTCGTGAATTACCTGGCCATAGCCTCCAACTTTAATGGTACCCGGCTCGGTAAATACGGAATCGATCTTATCAGTAAAATTCTTATCGCCACCCATCAGGTTAATCAAGCCCTGCACATCCTGGAAAACCGACCAGGTCCAATGCCAGGCGTTACCCTCTGTATAGGGGCCGCCCCAATCCATCGGGTCAAAGGGTTCAATCCAGTTGCCTTTGGCATCTTTGGCCCGCATAAAGCGTGTTTTGGGGTCGAACAGGTTTTTGTAGTTGTACATCTGCCGGCCAAATACATTTTCATAGTAGGCGTTACCGGTTTGTTTGGCCAGCTGGTAACCGCAAAAATCGTCATAGGCAAATTCCAGTGTCCAGGCGGTTGATCCTTGTGTTTGAGGCGTGAAAGGCACATAGCCATCGGCAAAATACTCCTTCCAGCCGGGCCTGCCGTTGGCGCTGCCCCATGGGCCTTTGTTGGTAGCCTCGTGGTAGTAAGCAGCCAGTGCCTGCTTTGGATCGAAGGTGCGGATCCCCTTAACCCAGGCATCCGTTAACAGGGAAATAGAGTGGTTGCCCAGCATCCCTCCTGTTTCGGCCGGGAACGACCAGGCCGGCAACCAGCCGCATTGCTTCTGGGCATCTAACAGGGCCTGCACATACTGCCCCTGCATTTTTGGGTGAATAATGGTATTCAGCGGAAATTGTGCCCTGAAGGTATCCCAAAAGCCATTATCGGTATACATATACCCATCATGCGTTTTACTATCGTAAGGACTGTAATAATAAGGTTTACCATCTTTACCGTACTCAAAAAACTGGTGCGAGAATAGGTTGGCATGGTACAAACAGCTATAAAAAGTGGCCTTATCATCCTCGGTAGCACCTTCAATTTTCATGCGACCAAGCAAGGTGTTCCAAACCGCGTCTGCCGCTTTGCGGGTATCGTCGAAGTTCTTGTATTTACCTAATTCGGTTTGCAGGGTAAGTTCGGCCTGTTCGGGGCTGATGTAGGATGATGCGACTTTGGCCTGCACGGTTTCGCCATCTTTAAATTTGAGGTAGGCGCCAACGCCATCACCTTCGGCAGCTAAGTTTTTGGGCGATAGCTGATCTTTCTTGTTTTCCCAGGTACCGTAAGTGGCAAAAGACTTATCAAAGGTGATCACAAAATAGTTTTTAAAACCCTGCGGCGCCCAACGGCAATTGTTAACCCAGCCTATGACCTTACGTTCGCCTGGGATTATCTTTACCATGCTCATTTTGGTGTAGCCATCCAGCACCAGGTAAGCACCCTGCCCCTTGGGGAAGGTGAAGCGTAAATGTGCACCGCGCTCGGTCGGCGTCATTTCGGTGGTAATATTGTTATCCAGCTTTACTTTGTAGTAGCTGGGTTGGGCAGTTTCGTTTTCGTGCCTGAAGCCGGCAGCTCTTTTATCCTCATTAACCACCAGATTACCGGTTACCGGCATTAGCGAAAACACAGCGTAATCATTAACCCATGAACTGCACTGGTGCGATTGCTGGAAACCACGGATGGTATGCTCAAAATACTGGTACTTCCAGCCGTCGCCGTTTTTGCCGGTTTGGGCCGTCCAGGTGTTCATGCCAAAAGGTAGCGCGGTGGCCGGGTAGGTGTTACCGTAGCTAAACTCGTATTTGGTATTGGTACCCTGTCGGGTGTTTACGTATTTAACCAGGTTATCGCTTTGCGCAAATAGCGCACTGGCCCATAAAAGCGCCGGAACGCATGTAAGTAACCGTATTTTCATTTGGCGTATATAATGGTTTATGCCGATGATGGATATCGGCATTTGATAAGCAAATATAATTAATAAATCGATTTAGCAAAAGATTAATTAAAAACCTTATTCTATTTGAATAAGGTTTTATAAAATATATCTGCCACAAATTTATTGCCCTCATCGTTCAGGTGCACACCATCTTTGGTCAGGATGCCTTCGCCTTTGTTGGTGGGGTTATTTTTAACGTTATATTCATGAAACAGGGTGCGGAAATCAAAAAGGTCGCAATTGTTTTGTTTGGCCAGGTCGCGGATGGAGTTGGAATATTTGTTCAGGTCGCCATCAAGCTCGTTGCTGTAATCAGTTTTTTCGCCCACGCCGGCTGGCGTACATACAAGTACTTTGATATTTTTTGCCTGTAATTTTTTGATAAGCGCGGTATAAAAGCGGCCAAACTTATCCCAATCTGTGCCGGTACCAAACATGCGCTTGTGCCATACATCGTTCACCCCCACCCAAATCACCACCACATCGGGATTTTTGGTTAGCACATCATCTTCATAGCGGAGGTACAAATCATATATTTTATTACCGCCAATGCCTGCCCCGGCCACTTCATAATCCTGCTCCTTTTTTTCGGTTTTGAGGCGCTGTTGGATCAGTGTGATAAAGCCGTTGGGCTGCACAGCATACTCGGTAATGGAATCGCCAAAGAACACTACTTTGGTTGGCTTTTTAGGTTGAAAACTGCACAGCATGATCATGCCGGCAAACAGTAAGAATTTTTTCATCTGGTTAGCTAAATTGATTTAGCGAATATATAATTTTGAGTTGCAAGTAGCAAGAATGAAAGTTGTTTAATTTTTTTCAGGATAGAAATACGATTTCCGTCCCCGCGGGGTATCTCCAATGCTATTAAGTTAAGGAAAATATTAAAATTTCAGTTTCGCGCAAAGACGCCAGGACGCTAAGAAAAAATAAGCAAATCACTTTGCGCCTCTGCGTCTTTGCGCGAAAAAACGCTTAACTTAATAGCACTGGCGACATCCTGAAGCGACTGTAAAACATGGTTAACACATGTTAACCATGTTTTTTACTTAATATATTGATTATAAATTATTTAAGTAAAAATAAATCAAAATTGTGTTAACCTTTGTTAACCATGTTTGCTTGCGTTGCGGCCATCTTAATGATATTAAGGGGACAGTAGATTTTAAAAATCTTGATACTTGATACTAACTACTTGCTACTAATCTTCATCCTGATAAACCTTGGCCTGTACAGGTTGGGCTTCTTCATCAAATCGGGGATAAAATCAACAGAGTTAATGTTATAGCTGATCAGCAGTTCGCCGGGGGCGGATAGGCTTGGGTGCGCTTTGGCGTTGTAAACTACAAAGGTTTTCTCTTCCAGGTCGGGTTTGCAATCCCATATCTTTATTACCGGGCCAAAGGGGCCGTAGGGTGTCGCGCCTATGCGCATACCCACATTGGTGCTCATGCCTCCTACCTGGAAAATGAGCGCATAACGGCCATCAGGCAGCGCGGTGAGGCTTAGCTCATTGGATACGCTATTGGTAACATCGGCTACTTTGTTCATGTTTTTTTTCCAGTTGATGCCATCGTAAAAAGTCCACCTGTCAAACTTTTCAAAATCCTTGGGTAAAACACGGGCAACCATCAAATTTTTGCCGATGCCGCGCACCCCGTAAACGTAAATGTAGCCATCGGGTTTGGGTGCGCCGGCTTTTGTGGTATTCACATAAATACCGGCCCCGAACGATCCGATGTCACCTTTTGCATCCGTGAGGTAAAATGGCGTATCCATTTGCTTAAGGTCTTTGTACGGCGGCTGCGATTCGGCCGGAATTTTTATCAGCGTGTTGCCAACCTCCCTGAACCCGAAGGCGCCGGTGCCCACATTCCGCACCCTATAGCCAAAAATATAAATGGCATTATTCAATTCCTGGTTTACAAAGCCATCGCCAAGCCAATAGTAATCCCCGGCAGCGGTTTGGGCAGTGTGTGGAATAAATAGGGATTCGGCGGCGCCTGCCTTATCGGTATCCCAGGCAAACTTCATTTCGGCATCCGCAGGCTGGTTGCCATGGAGTACGGCCGCCGAATTATGGATCATTTTAAAGCCCGGCACCATCGTGCCGTTTTCTATTTTGCCAATCATCGAATCGCTGAAAATAAACAGGAGTTTATCGCTGGCTTTCGCCTGCTTGTTTTCTACTCCGTTTAACGGGATAGTATAAATCCCGTCGCCTCCAAACCAGCCGGTTTCGCGCTTTAACAGACTGCTCCACTCGGGGGCCGCCTCAACAGTGAAATTAAGATCGGTAAGATTTACCGTTTTACCATCGGTTTGTGCTATTGTTTGCAAGTTTGCTGCAATGCAAAAAAACAAGGTGATGATTGCAAATTTTTTCATAGAGTATTTCAATTAATAGGGCGTACAACCTAAGTTACGGGTTGTAGCTTCCCCGTTTTTTTAGTTTTTATAATTAAACATACAAAGCCAACCAGGCCGCCAACTACCATTAATAAACCAATATAGCCAGCCTGGGTAAAGTTCATTCCCAAAATTTGATATTTGGGGTTAATGCGGATCAGTTCGATCAAAAACCTTTCGCCGCCGTTAAGCGCCAGGTATAAAAAAAACATGAAACCAGGTATGATAATCTTATTCCTGAACACCCACATTAGCGTAAAAAACAGCAGGCAAATAGTAGCCTCGTAAAAAGGCGTGGGGTACACGCCATGTAACAATTGGTTGCAGTAATTGCCGGCACAATCGGGTATTGGAAGGCCCGCGTTAATGGCATTGTGCGGATAGGTGAACGACCACATCCAACCCGGTATTAAACCTGGCTTAGGATGGCTATTGGTAATACCCCAGTCGCCATCGCCGGCAAGCTGGCAACCTATACGGCCAATGCCATAAGCCAGCATCATGCCCGGCGAACCGATATCGGCCAGATGCACCAGCTTCATCTCCTTTTTATGGCCGATGTACAGGTATGTTAAAGCGCCAAATATCAGTCCCCCATAGTAAGAAAAACCGCGCACATTGAATAAAGTACCCATAGGGTCGTACCTGAAATTACTCCAGTGTTCTACCGTGTCAAATAACTTTGCGCCAATAAAGCCAAAAAAACCTACCGAAAAAACAATAAGCCCCATCAGCTGGTAAGGATGAACCGTTTGCACCTCGGCCTTAGGCTGTTCCAGCTCCTTTTCCTTTTTATCCGCATAAACCCATAAACCAAATACAGCACCGGTGAGTATGGCCATTACCAGGTTACCTTTAAGCGACAACAGGTACCCTTGTGGATTGGCGCTGAACACCGTATAGTTAAACATGGCCCCAAAGGCCTTGAAACCTAATAAAAAGCCGAGAATGGAGTTGATACTGATTTCGGCAACCGACGCCCTCTCTCCTACCACTGTGTTACGGGTAAACGCTTTAATTTTATCTAAGGCTTCGTACCGTTTAAACTCCGAGCTAAATACAATATACGAGAACAAAAAAGACAATGCCACAAACAAGCCCAGCGTTTGAACAGGAAACGTGAAATTAATGCCGAAAAGGTAATAAATGAGGTGGCCTATAGTTGGAAACATTGCACTAATTTAATTATTAAATGATTCCATAAGCAAACAATATATCGTGGGTAATAGTAAATTCTGAAGGAAAGTACATTCAAAAATAAAAGCTGTCATGCTGAGGAACGAAGCAATCTATTCGCGAACCTTTCTATCGGTCATGCTCTGCTTATAGATCCTTCGTACCTTAGTATGACAGGGAAGGTGAATATAATGGCAGCGGATTGAACACTGGCTAAGACTCACCCGGCGAGGCTTCGCCCGCCACCCTCTCTTCGGCTTCGCCGGAAAGAGGGGCTTGAAAATTTATCACTTATTTTTTATATAATATATTGATATTGAACGTTCAATACCCTCTTTCCACCGCAGGTGAAGAGAGGGTGGTCGGGCGTAGCCTCGACCGGGTGAGTCTTCGCCGGTATGCCTTCCCCCCCACTATTAAAACCCGGCCTGGATACCAATATTAAGCACCCGTTGGTTAATGTATGCATCACCCGCGGTGTTGGTGGCAACCTCAGGATCCTGCTGGTATTTTTTAAAGTTTGTCCATGTAAACAGGTTGTATGCGCTTAAGTAAATACGGGCATTATTAATTTTAAATGGCAGCAATTTGGTAGGCAGCTGATAACCCACATCAATTGTTTTTAAGCGGATGTAATGCGCGTTAATAAGCCAGTAATCTGAGAAATAAGATGTAGGGCTGTTAACCGATGTAGGGTTGGTGGTTAACCTCGGAAAATTGGCGGTGCCTGCGGTTGCCGGCGTCCAGCGTTCCTGGTGGATGGGCTGAAACTGGCTCTGAAATGGCTCGATACCGGTGCCCAGCACCGCGAAGCTATAGTTAAACGAACCGGCAAACAGTGCACTGATGCTGAATCCTTTGTATACGGCCTGCAGCGACAAGCCCAGGGAGGTATTAGGCAAATTAGGATTGCCAATTGCGCGTTTATCAAACACATTGATGATGCCATCGCCGTTCAAATCCTGGTAACGCAGGTCGCCGGGTTGCAGCGGCAGGCCGTTATCGGGCACGGCTATAGGGTTACCCGCGTTTGATCCGCCATGGGCAGCCTGGTAGGCGTTTATAGCCGATATATCATTAGCCGTGTAATAACCCAGGTAATGGTAGCCAAACTGCTGCCCTATCGGTTTGCCGGTTGAAGCCAGCCATGGATAGGCAGGCGATGCCTCGTCCTGGAACAGGATTTTGTTTTTGGCGTATGAAAATACCAGGCCTACATTGTATTGTACTTTTCCTAAAGTGCTGTGGTATGATATCTGCCCATCGAAACCCTGGTTGCGGGTTTTACCGATGTTTACCGCAGGCAAGGCCACACCAATAATTTCGGGTACACTGCCTGGAACAATCAATTGATCGTAACGGATATCGTGGAAAAAGTCGATAGTGGCCGAGATCTTATCGTTAAACAAGTTCATGTCCAAACCTACGTCGGTTTTTTTGGCACGCTCCCAAACTACATTGGGGTTGCTCAGGGCATCTTCATAAATGGTGCCGTAGCCCTGCGGGTTTTCGTTAAAATAATAGCCACCGCCCTGTTTATAAACCTGGTTGTACACGTAGCGGTTACCTGGTGCAGCATCTGAGCCAACAAGGCCATAACTGCCCCTTATCTTGAACAGGCTAAACACCGGGAACTTTTCAGTAAAAAACTTCTCTTTCACCAGGTTATAGCCAACGCTTATCGCCGGGAAATATCCAAACCGGTGATTGGCAGCAAACCTATCGGTACCGTTGTAAGCAATATTAAACTCCAACAGGTACTTCTGCTTATAATCGTACCCTAACTTGCCGGATATCCCCTGGAATTTTTGCGGAACCGCAACCAGCGAGGCATCCAGCAGCGACTGTGCATTGTAGGTTTGCGACGTTTGGTTAAACAACAACAAGCCGGTTACATGGTGCGAGTTGCTAAAATTATGATCGTAGTTGGCATATAGCTGTACATCATAATTGTTGCTGTTGATATCCGTGTTACCGGTAAGCGCGTAGGGCGTATACACATAAGTAGCACCGGGCCTTAAAGCATATTGATTGGTTGTTGGATCAAAGTGATAAGCCGGGATACCGCCATTAAAAATCTGTTTGGTAAACTGCTCAATGCTGGAGTAAGCAACCCGGCCGGTTAATGATAAGCCTTCGGTTAACGCATCCAGTTTCTGGGTAGCACCAAACAGAAAGTTAAAGTCGGTACGGCGCGAGTGCTGGTAGCCACCTGTTGCCAACCTGGCATTCAGCGTTGGCAAATGCTCGGGGTTAAACGGCGAGTAAGCATAAGAGTACGAACCATTGGGGTTGATGTAGGGTGCGGTAAATGGCGTCTCTTTAGTAAAATTATAGATCTCGCCCACGGCGTTTTCGTTATAAGGCTGATTTAAGTCAGAAAAACGGGTGGTGACATCCAAACGAAGGTCTAACGTTTTATTGGCTTTTAAATCGAGATTGGAGCGGAAGTTATACCTGTTGAAATAATAGTTGGTGTTTACCAAACTTTGCGGATCGGCAAAGTCACGCACCAATCCATTTTGTTTCAGGATACCACCCGAGATAAAATACTTAAGCGCGTTATTACCGCCCGATATATCCAGGTTGGTATTGGCCTGGTAGGTATTTTTCTTGAATATCTTGTTATACCAGTCAACATCCGGGTGCCCGTAAGGATCGTCGCCGGCCTTGAAATGGTCAATATCTGCCTGCGTGAATGGCTTGTTGAGCCCATCGTTACCGTAGGCTTCGTTGATTAACACTGCTGAGTTGTATGAATTTAAAAAGGTTGGCGTTTTGGTTGGCGCCTGCAAGCCGGTCTCGACCCTTAAGTTAACTTTTGGCGCGCCGCTTTTACCGCGACGGGTAGTTACTACCAATACACCATTGGCACCCTTAATACCGTAAATAGCCGTGGTTGAGGCATCTTTTAATATCGATATACTTTCAATTTCGTTTACGTTGATCTGCTGCAGCTGGTCATAACTATACTGAATATCATCAACAATAATTAGCGGCTGGTTACCAGCGGGGTTTAATGAACTTACGCCACGGATATAAAAGTCAGATGCATCCTTACCAGGCTGGCCCGATGCCTGCTGCGAGAAAAAGCCCGGCAATTTGCCGGTTAAAGCATTCTGCACGTTGGCCGTTGGCACAGTACGTATATCAGCCGCCGAAATGGAACTTACAGCGCCTGTATTGGTAGGCCTTGATCTTTTGCCATACCCTACTACTGCAACCTCATCTAAACCGTTGCTGTTGGTTTGCAGGATAATATCGGCTGTGTTGCCATCCTTAAACGTATAGGTTTGCGGTATATAACCTATGAATTTAACAATGATAGCGTTTGACTGCCCTTTAAGTGTAAGGCTGAATTTACCGTTGCCATTGGTAATTACCCCGTTGGTTGGCAATCCTTTTTCAACCACTGATGCGCCCGGCAAAGCGCCGGTAAGGTCGCGCACGGTACCGGTTACGGTTTTGTTTTGCGCAAATACCACCACCGGGAGCATGGCTATTATTATTTGAAAGAAAAGTATGAATTTTCTCATAACTGCTTAATTAATTTGGTTAAATTGATTGAAGGATTACCATCCGGGATTTTGTTTCATATTCGGGTTCTTTAACACTTCATCGTAGGGTATAGGGTACAGGTACATAGCCGGCTGGTTAAATTTGGTATCCAGCGCTGTAACTATATTGTAGGTTAAGCTCGATCCTATTTTATTGATAGACATACCCTGCAATGGCTGGTTCATGACCACATTGGCGGTTTTCCAGCGGCGGATATCCCAATAGCGGCTCTCTTCAAAGGCAAATTCTATCCGGCGTTCGTTGTGGATAGCATCGCGCATCTCATCTTTGGTCATACCTGCCTTTAAGCCGTATAAGCCATTGCCACCTGCTGCTATGCCTGCCCGCTTGCGAATACTGATCATGTCGTTATAAACATCGCTGGTAGCGCCGTTCACTTCGTTTTCAGCCTCGGCATGCCCTAATATCACATCGGCATAGCGTATCACCAGCCAATCGGCGTTGTGGCCCTGGAAACTGTTCGCATTTTCTTCGTTACCCATAAATTTGCGCATGTAGTACCCGGTTTTAGTTTGCTGCAGGCTGGTGTTTGGCTTGCTTTGGCCGCCCTCATAAAGTTGCAGGTCGCTGTTAAGCCAGCGGGCTCCATTATAAAACACCGTATAAGTAAGGCGCGGATCGCGGTTAGCGTACGGGTTATTGCTGTCGTAGCCAGATGCCGGGTCGGTAATAGCCAGGCCGTTACTCATCGGGAAAGCATCTACCAGTTGCTGGCTTGGGCTGGTTTGGCCTTTGGCAGCCGCGCCCGGGAAACCTATCGGTGCGTTGGCAGTTTCAATCCCGTTATCAGAACCCGTTTGCCTTATCAGGATCATTTCGCTGTTATTCTGGTTCAAAAACACACCCTTAAAATCGTTCGGTAACGAGTATGCGCCCAGGTTCATCACATCCTTTGCCGCCGCCGATGCCGCTGCCCAGCGGGCCAGGCTATTATCGGTATAACCCGTAAGCGGGTTTGCCGCATCAATATTACCGCCATTAAACAACGGGCTTGCGGCATATAACAACACCCTTGCTTTTAAAGCCAGCGCCGCGCCCTTGGTTACCCTGTGCGCATCTGCATTCGGGTTATCAACCGGGGCGGTTAGTAATGTATCTTTAATGGCATCACACTCGCTTGTAATGTATTTAATGCAATCGGCAAATGAGTTGCGTGGTAACGATACGTTATCGCTTATGGTAAATACTTTATCGCCAAGCAATGGCACACCGCCATAGCGTTTTACCAGTTCAAAGTAAAACAGTGCCCTTAAAAAACGGGCCTCGCTTTTCCAAACATACTTTTGCGAGTAGCCTTTGTATTTAGCCATCACCGGCACTACGCCAATGTTATTCACAAAAATATTGGCCTTGCGGATGCCTGCATAATAGTAGGCCCAAAGGTTTTCATCGGCAGGAATGGTGTAGGAGTTGTATGCGGCTGTACCCAAAATGGTTACCTGGTTTGTTGGCCCCGATGCTGATGACATAGCATCGTCAGATGCGGCATCCAGGTAATCGCCGCCTACACGGTTATGACCGCTTTTCATCACCGGGTAAATGCCATACAAAAATTCCTGCGCGCTGCTGCCTAAGGAATCCTTAGGATCAAACACATATTGAATGCCTACCTTATCAACCGGAAATTGCTCATATTTTTTACAGCCTGCCAGTATTACCAAAATGAGTACGGCCGCTATGTGTATATTTTTAATTCTCTTCATGATCATAATTTTAATGTTGGCCAATAATTAAAGCTTAATGTTTATACCTGCATTAAACACGCGCTGTATGGGGTACGCCAAACCATACACTTCCGGATCCACACCCTTGTAGCCGTAAAATGTGTACAGGTTTTCGCCATTGGCAAATACCCTGATGCCCGATAACCTTAGTTTGCGTGCCCACTCCAGCGGCAGGCTGTAGCCTACCTCGGCATTTTTAAGCCTCATGTAATTTGCCGACCGGATGTACAGTGTTGATAGCAAACCATTGTTAACATTGCCGGTTGATGATAAGCGCGGCAGGGTAGCTATATCGGCTGTTTCTGGTGTCCACCTTCCGGTTAGGGCGTCATAGCCCTGTCCCTGGTAAATGTTGCCAAACTGACCAAGGCCGGCAAAGCCGTTTACCAGGTTGTTGTTGTAAATAATCTGGTGGTTGGTAACGCCCTGCATAATTACGCTTACACTGAAACCTTTATAGTTAACACCAAATGATAAGCCGTAATAAATTAAAGGTTTGGTATTGGCTATGGCCGATTGATCAAACTGGTTAATCACGTGGTCGCCGTTAAGGTCTTTATACTTCACATCTCCGGCCTGTGGCGTGTAACCAACCGTGGTGGCGCTGGTGGCTGCATCCTGCGCGTTTTTAAAGAAACCTAAAGCAGTATAGCCAAATATTACGTCGTTTGATAAGCCGGTGTGCCTTAACCATGGATATGGCGCGGGCTCTTCATCGCTGAATACATTGGTTGATGTTTGGCGCGTTGCATTAGCCGTTAAAAAGTAGTTTAAATTACCGGCGTGATCCTGGTAGGTTAAGGTAAGCTCGGTACCTTTATACAGCTTCACGCCAATATTCTCGGCCGAGTAGGTAGTTCCTAACAAGGCTATGCTATTGCCGCGGGTTTGTAACAGGTCATAGTACCTGTCGTGAAAGTAATCGGCAGTAATTTTAAAGTGATCTTTAAACAGGGATATATCGGTACCAATATCCAGCTTTTTGGCGTTTTCCCAACGGATGTAAGGGTTAGCCAGGGTATTTTCATTATAGCTTTGAATTACGCTGCGGGCAGTACCCAGTGTATAAGGATAGCCGATTGACGTACCATATGTTTGCAAAAAGTTGTAGTAACCAAAATTATCAACATTGGCATTGCCGGTTTTGCCATAAGTGGCACGCCATTTCCATGAACTTATCCAGCTAATATCTTTTATAAAACGTTCCTGCCCCATTTGCCAGCCTAAGCCAACGGCGTAAAACATGCCATACTGGTTACCAGGCGGATACCTATTGTAGCCGCTGCTGTTGGCCGATGCTTCAATAAAATATTTTCCATCGTAGTTGTAGCCCAGTTTGGCTGCCCTGTTGGTGGTAACACCAGATAAGTCATAGTTTAATACAACCGACCGGGTATCATACAACAACATGCCGCTTACGGTGCCTTTTCCAAACTGCCTCTCGTAATTTAAAGCGGCCTGCGCAAAAGAATAACGGGCGCTTGATACCGTGGCAAAGCCGTTTGATTGCGATATTGGTGTACCTACAGCCGAGTACGAACTATCCTTGTTAAGCAAATAGGTATTGTTTTGCAACGACCGGTTTACCAGGCCCTGCGATTCAAATGCCAGGTTGCCCTTTAGTTTTACGGAGAGGCCTTTTGTTACGCTGCTTAAATCGTAATTAAGATCGAGGTTGGCCATTACATCGTTACTGTTGGTGCGCTGGTAGCCCGAAAACTGCGATTGCGACAACAGGTTATTGGTAAACAACGTAGTACCGCCGAATGATCCGTTAGGGTTATAAACCGGGTAGGCGTTGTTTGGCGTATTGTACAAGGTGTTCAGGATGCCCGAGTAGCCTGTTCCCGGCTGGGTGGCCTGTTGAATACGGCCAAACAATTGCAAATCAACCGTAAACTTTTTGGTAACGTTTACACTCAGATCCGAATTGATAATGTAGCGGCTAAGTTCGTTATTGGTATTATAAGTTGCAGCCGGCGAGGTTTTAAACATGCCCTGCTGATCCATATAGTTTAATGAAACACTGTACTGCGCTACGCTGCTGCCGCCGTTAACATTCAGTTTGTAGCTGCTTATTGGCGAACTGTTACGCAGCAAGGTGTTAAACCAATTTACGTCCGGGTGATGAGCAGGATCGGTATGGTTGCGATAAGCGTTAAAGTCATCGGCGCTGTAAATGGTTGGCTTACCGTCGTTTTGCAGCGCCTCGTTATATAAATAAGCATACTGGTAGGCCGGCAACGGTTTCGGCAGATCAAGAGGGTGCTGCGAACCTGCTTCGGCCGTAAACGAAATGCGGGGCGCCCCAGCCTGGCCATGTTTGGTAGTGATCAACAAAGCACCGCGCGAGCTGTTGATACCCAGCAATATATTTGATAAGGCATCCTTTAAAACCGATACCGATTCGATACTTTCCGGATCGATAGAAGAGATTTCGCGCTGTACCCCGTCAATGATGGTTATTGGCGTTTGTCCGCGCAGCGATAAACCTATTTCGGTATTATCATTTGCCGAGTAGTTGTTGTGCTGCACCACGTTGCCAATAAAATCGGCCACGGTTTGGGTGCTGGTTTGCGGGCTGGCAAAGCCACTGTACTGCTGCGTATACAAGCCCGGCAGCTGCCCCGGCAATGCATGAGTATACAACGATGCCGGTGTGGTTGTAAGCTGGTTGGTATAAATGGCAGCAACCGATCCCAGGTTTGCAGCTGCCTTTTTAGTGCCGTATAACACATTTATCGTTTCGGGCGCTTTCAAATAGGTATCAAGCAATTTTATGGTGAAAGGGCTTTTACTGCTGATTTTTACCTCGCTGGTGTAATAGTTAACCATCGTAAATACCAGCTTATCGCCGGTGGCAGCATTAATCTCGAAGCGACCGTCTTTATCAGTAAAGCTGGCATCGGTTTTACCTTTTATCATTACCTTAACCCCGTTTAATGGGTTGGCATATTCATCAAGTACAACCCCGCTTACCCAACCAGGATGGGTACTACCCCTGCCTGTGGTATCCTGCATAGCTGCGTACCCGGTTTTTACCAGCATAAGCATCAATATGACGAAACCTGTAAAGCATTTCTTTAAGTAGCAATAAGCCATAGTATAAGATTTAAATTGTTGGCAATAATTAAATATCGTTTTAGCAGCTACCTCAACCTGTGATTTTAAAAACAAGGTTAATTCAGCATCCTTTTGTATTATAATTGGTTACGAGCACTTAAAAGTGTAAACAAACGGCGCCAGTGTGTTACCATAGCCAACCTTTGCAGTGCCTGTTTTATCGGTAATGAAGTACTCTATTTTCGTGATAGTTTGCGCGGCCGTTGTATTAAAAAACGACTTGGGCCAAAACGTTAGCTGGTACTTTTTACTGTTTGGCACCGCTTGTATCATTTTGGTTTTATCTGTTTGCTCGCAAACGCTGATGGTTTTACCATCGCTGGTATAGGCGGTAGCGCACAGGTAAGTTTCGGCAGCGTTGCTTAGCGGCGTGCTAACAACAGTACCATCAAAGGTTAGCGTAATGATGTCGTTATCTAACGATTTTGGCGGGTTAACTGTGGTTAGCTGCGGATTACAAAAATCAATCAGGTCGCCGGTGCCGCCGGTAACTTCAAAGCAGGGTGTTACTACTTCGCTGTAATAGGTACCAAACTGATCGCTGGTAAAGCCGTGGCCGGTATCGGTAATGGTGTAGCCTAATTTTACCAGGTAGTTGTTATTATCGGCAGCAACCTTTGTTTTAATGGTGATATCTCCCTTAAATTCAACCCCGCCGGTGTGTGAATATGCTTTATCTGACTGATAAGCCACCCATTCCATATCGTCAATAAGGTTACCGCCAATCTGGAAAGTCTTTTTCATGTAGGCTGTCCAGGTTAAACCGTTTCCGTTTTTGCCTAAGGTTCCTTCGGGTATCAGTGTCATGTTACCGCTGCCCTGCGCGCCGGAGTATGTTACAACGGTATTTTGGGCCGCTTTCCATCCCTTGGGTACCAAAAAGCCAAACACCAGGTAGTCGGGCCCGCCATCTGCCGCCGTTGGTATAGATAGGTGTACAGTTACGGTCATTGTAGACCCCGCTGTTGCAGTTGCAGGCTGGTCAACGCTGGTTATCACCTCGCCACAGCAGGCCAGTACAATAGCCAGGGCAGTTAAGGCGCAAAACTTCCATAAACCTTTACCTTTTATATGTAAATATGATCTCATAAAATCTGTTGTATTAGTATGTTATGGTTTATGGTTAGTTAACTTTTTGCAGTACGTATACATAGCTGTTGTTTGGGCAACCTGGGCTAAAAGTGATACTCAGCTGCCTTTTACCATTCACAATAGGATAATTGAATGGTGTTGATACAGCAGTACCACCGGTTGCCGTAAACGTTATTTTAAACGGATATTCCGGATCATCGAGCGAGAATTTGCCGTTGGCGTTTACCAAAAAAGGCAGCGGGTTTTCAATGGTGTAGCCGCCATCTTTAAAGTTTACCCTGAATTTGGTAAAATCGATAAGGGTTGTAAGTTCGGTGCCGTTACGTGTTGCCCTGATCACCTGCCAGCTGCCCGTGATATCTTTGATAGATTCTTTTACCGGCAATACCTTTTCGGCTTTGCATGATGTCATCAAAATAGCCGCTATCGCTACCAGCAAAAAGCCGCACTGTTGCATTATATTATTCTTTTTCATTTGCTTTTTAGGTTATAATGATGATCAATACCCCGGATTTTGTAACATCTCAGGCGATTTAGCCACCTCCGTTTGCGGGAAAGGCCACAGGTACATAGCCGTGCGGAAGTTGCGCTTGCGCACCGGGAACGTTTTATAAGTAACCGATGCATTATTGCGGTCAACCTCCATACCGTAGGTTTGGAGGTTGTCGGTCTGGTCGGCTATTTTCCAGCGGCGCACATCCCAAAAGCGGTGCTCCTCAAACGCCAGCTCAATACGGCGTTCGTTCTGAATGGCTTTACGCATATCGGCCTGGCTTAACCCGGTTGGCAACTGGTACGGGTTTAACCCTGCGCGCTGGCGGATAGCCTCAACAGCCTGGTAAACCTGTGTGGTTGGGCCTTCATATTCGTTGGCAGCCTCGGCGTAGTTAAGCAAAATTTCGGCATAACGTATTAATGGCCAGCATCTTTTGGTTGGATGTGTAAAATCCTGCGATACAGCATCCGGATCGAGCATTTTGTTGGTGTAATAGCCTGTACGGGTGCCCACATTTACCGCATCGGGACCGGTTGATTGACCGTTATACGTACCGGTAAAAATATTAATAGGCGATTTGCCCGACGACAGCCTGTTTTGGATAAGCGTTTGATCGCGGATAACCGTATAATCTAAACGCGGATCGCGGTTGGCATAAGGGTTTTGCGGATCGTAGCCGGAAGTTGGGTCGGTGATGGCTTTGCCTGTGTTCATCGGGAATGCATCAACCAAACCCTGCAAAGGCAGGGCTCCATTTTTGCCCGTACGTGATGGTGGCTGCCACAGGCTTTCAAAATCGGCATTATTGCCGCGCATCAGCTCAAAAATGTATTCGGTATTAAAGGGCAAGGTAAACAGGTGCTGAAAGCCATAGCCTGCTGCAGTAGCGTTATCCACATTGAGTTTATAGGCTCCTGTGCCAATTACAGCAATTGCGGCATCTTCGGCCAGTTTCCAGCGTTCTTTATCGTAAGAGGCATAGCCTACCAGCTCTTTTGTAGCGCCATCACCTATCGATTGCCCATTAAATAACGGGCTTGCAGCATACAGCAAAACCCTTGATTTTAAGGCCAGGCAAGCCCCCTTTGAAGCGCGGCCATAGTTTAAGCCGCTTTGAACGGTTGGCAACTCCAGCGCGGCTGTATCGCAATCGGCCAAAATATAGTTTACCGTTTCGGCGTAGGTATTCCGTTTTGCGGGAATGGCATCTGTATAGTTATAAATCTTATCGTTAACTATATGCACCCCGCCGTAGTGTTTTAATAATATAGCGTAGTACCAGGCCCTTAAAAAATGGGCCTCGGCACGCATCTGGGTTTTGGTAAAATTATTTATAGGCGACTTTGGCAAATTGGCCAGCAGCTGGTTTACCGCGCGGATGTTAGTGTAGCTGTTTTTATAAGCATCATCGGTAACTACAGCCGCATTGATAGTACCTGATTCAAAAGCTAAAGCGGTAGAACCGGCTGATGTGTAAACCTCCGCTTCGTCCGAAGCAGCATCAAGCCCGCCGTTGGTTGTGGGCGATAAAATAGGCCCGTATAAAAAGCGGCCGGGGTTAAAGCTGAACCCTACATTACTGTAGATATTTGACAAAAACGCCACCGTATTGGCGCTATCGGCAAACACCGTGCTTTGGGTTAAGTTTGATGTAGTGGTTTGCCCCAGGAAACCATCCTTTTTACAGGATGACATGCCCCAAAGCGCAAGCCCGAACATCGAAAAAGTAAGAACCTTGAAGTAAATTTTTTTCATATTACAGGTTTATTTACAATAGCATATTTTAACACTACAAGTCCATTTAAATTAAATCAAAAAATCGATTTAGCTAAATTTGGCAGCTTTACGCAGATTGCCCTAAAAAAAAGTATATTGGTATTAGTTGGTTTATAACAGATGGTTAATCTGACTGCTAATTTAAATCATAAAAACGATTTAGCAAATTTTTCGAACACTTTTTTTTAATTTATTTTGTTTGCACTAAAAGCCGCTAAAAATTAAAAAAGTGGTTAAAAACCGGGCTAAATATTATAAGCCCGGTAATTAAATTTCGTAACACTATCCCCTACTTTATTTTGTTAAAGTAGCGGCTAAAAAACAGCGCCTGGTAAACAACCGAGTTGCTCCAGAATTCCCAGGTATGCGCTCCCGGCCTTACCGTAAAATCATGCGGAATCTTACGCGATAAAAGCTCATTATGAAAAGCAACATTCGCCGGGTATAAAAAGTCATCATAACCGCAATCAAACGTAATAAGCAGCGAGTTTGGTTTTAACAGGTATATCATATTGATAACGCTGTTTTTTTCCCATCGTTCGGGGTATTGGCTGTATTTGCCCAATACCTGCTCAATACCAAACGCGTCCGAAAAGGGCCTGATATCCAGCGCGCCGCTCATGCTGCCTGCCGCGCCAAAAGTATCCTGGTGCTTAAAGGCAATATACATGGCACCATGCCCGCCCATACTTAAGCCGGTAATAGCCCTCCCGCTCCTATCGGCAATTGTTGCGTAATGCTTATCAACCCAGTTCACCAGTTCGGTTCCAACATAAGTTTCGTATTGCCAATCCTTATTCATAGGGCTATCAAAATACCAACCGGCAAAATTGCCATCGGGGCATATTATCATCATTTGATACTCATCGGCCAGTTTGGTAATGGCTGGTACTTTTAAAATCCAATCGCTGTAATTGCCGCTAAAGCCGTGCAACAGGTACAGCACCGGGAACTTTTTGCCCGCCTGGTAACCGGCAGGCTTTATTACTACCGCCTTAATATCCTGGCGCATGGCGTTACTGTGCGTTAAAACGGTATCTACTGTAGCTGCATCAACCTTTATAAAGCTTATAAAAAAGACTATAAGGGCTATTATTGTTCTTTTATTCATATGGGTATAGGTAATTTCCGGTTATGGTTATTTGGCAGCTATAATGGTAATGCGGTGATTTTTGGGTTTGTTAATGGCATAAATCTGGTCGGTTAATACATCCGTTTCTTTTTGCCAGGCATCGCGCAGGCTTTTGTAGCGGGCGCGGCTATAGTTATCTTTATTACCATTCACAAAAATGTCTTTTACAGCGTATTTTTTTACGGTATCCATAGCGGCGTTACTATCGTTGTGCAGCAAACCTTTGCCCTTTAAAAAATCATACTGCATCCAAACATACATTCTTGTGCGGCGCTCAATATCCCAACGCTCTTCGTTCAGTTCGCGAACCTGGATGGCCTGTTGGTATTGGGGAGTTGTGGTAATTTCGGCCATATTAACGCCATCGGCCAGTTGCCGGGCCGACCAACTGCCTATCTGCTCGCCGTCAATCATCACCTTGTAATCGCCGTCCTTAAGGCCTTTAACGCTCAACAATTCCTGGTTAAACTCTTTGGTAAACGGCACTACTTTTAGGGCATCTGCCTGCTTTTTACGATTGCCCCAGCCACGCGGAATGGTATCAATAGGATAAGGCAGCGAATTGGCCAGGTAATTAAACGCAACCGAATCTGCACCGGCTGTTATATTACTGATGCGGCAGTTTACAGCTTTCAAAACTTTTTTGTTTTGGGCATTGATGCTTAAATCGGCAACATACTGATTATCCAGCCCCTGGGCTTTTAAAAACAGGTAGGCCATTACCAGGTGTCCATCGTTATCGGGGTGCACCCTATCGTTAGGCGTAAGGCTAAAAGTGGAATCCTTTGCCTGTTCGCGCTGGTTGATGGCTGCCATAGGGTGATAAAAATCTACATAACCGTAGCCGTTTCTTTTAGCCGCCTCCTGCTGAAAATCGATAATTTTTGAAAACGCTATACTTTTCTTAGGATAGATATTTTTTGTGGTGAACTTAGAAGTTTCATCGTATGGAGAACCCAAAATAAAGATCTTTTTAATAGCCGGCAATTGTTTCAGCTTATCCTCCAGCATGCCGTAATATTTATAGCTCCCCTGGATCCTTTTATCCATCACATCCTGTGCGTCGGCACGGTACCACTCAAAATAGCCACTATCATTCATGCCCCAGGTAAGGGTTAAAACGTTAGGCTTTTTATCAAGCACATCATCATCAAACCTATCATAAATCTGGCCTATAACGTCGCCGCCAATACCCGCGTTAAAACAGGTTATCCGCGCGTTGGGGTAATGCGTCATATAATACAACCAAATGTACGAGTGGTAATGCCCGCCATCGGTAATGCTGTTGCCCACAAATGCCACCCTGTCGCCCGCCTTAAACGGGGCGATTTTTTGTGCGCTGGCCCAAATGGAAAGGCTAATGCCGGCTAATAGTAAAAATGTTTTTTTCATTGTATGTTAATTCAAGTTATTTTGTTGTTACCGCCTCAATAATGAGCATTTCGAGCGATTTGAGAAACCTTATAAAACCTGCATCCAAACCTTGCATATCTGCTTTGCATATTGTATAAGATTTCTCTTTCGCCCCTGCGCTCATGCCTGCACTGCTCTTTAGAAATGACAATCTTACCCACCTACAATCCCACCAGCGAATATGGTATCCTTACCCCTTTTACCTGGTAATAATTGGGGTCCTGGTTATTATTAAAACAGGTTTGAGTTGAGCAGCTTCCACCATCGGCATTGTAATTTAGGCAATAGGTAACCAAAAGCTCGTTATGCCCATTATTAAACTCGGGATGTATTGCCGGCGTATAATATTTAGCCAGGTGCCCGTTGTACATATCATTAATGGTAAATACCAATTGCGGCGCAGTAAACGGCCCCTTCGGACTGGTTGCTGTAGATATATAAATATTGTGGTTGCCCGGATCGCAGAAGTAACCCAGATCCATTTGCATCATTACATATTTGCCGTTCACTTTTGATATGATTACGTTTTGTTGCGTTGTATTGCCCGAACCAACCGTAATTGCAGCTGTTGATGCAGATTGCAGGCTGCCCGACCAGCCTGTGCCCGTCCAGAATGTCCAGCTGGTTGGGTTGCTCACCGCAAACCGCGCCAGGAATACATTTGATGAATTAAAATAAACACTTTTGCTGCCATATACATAAACTGAATCTCCCGCCGGATTTTTCACCATCCCGTTGGAAAAACCGACATCAGTTTGGCCCGACATACCATTTGGCGTAAGCCTTGTTGCTGCACCCCAGTTTAAACCAGCCGTGTTTTGGTTAATGGAGTACACGGCCTGGTTTGCAGGGGTCGATCCGTTTGCAGATTCATAAGTATACAACAAAACCTTGCTGCCTGCCTCAATCCCAATGCCCGGCCAGCGATAAGTGCTGTTATGGTCGCCGGGGCTCTCAATGATCTCCAGGTTGCTAACGGGCGAATTTGTAGTAGTTATATTGGGCGTTAATGATTGATCCCAGCTATGACTTGCCGGCTGCAATAAAGCCGAATTATGGTATTTAAAAAACTGGCAATACAATTGGCCGTTTGATTGCAGCTGATCGGCCGCATACGCATCCTCGGTTATCCAAAGTACCTTTCCGCTATTGGCTCCATAGGTAAGGGCAATACTTTTACCTTCATCAAAAGCAACGGTACCGTTTACCCGGTGAAAAAAGTTTACCACATCATCATCACGATATGATTCGGCAGCGATGTTGTTTAATACCCATTGCTGGGAGGTGTTGCCAGATACAAAAGGCTCCTGCGTTATGGCGGTGCCATTACTGGTTGAAGCGCCCTCGTTGGTTACCGCCAGGCCGTTGCCTACATTAATAATTTTGTACACATTGGTACCTACCGATTGGATGTACCATTGCTGCGCATTGTTAGTATTGGTTTTATCCTGCCATAAGCCTACTCCCGGCGTGGTAGATGCCAGGGGTACCTCAAGGTATTTGCCGCTGGCAACATTCATGAGTTTAAATTTGGTGCTGCTGGTAATGGCGCCGGTACCTTGCTGAACAATGTACCATTTTTGATTAGGGTTTGTTGCCGTACCGCTGCCAAAATATTGGTATTGCTGGGCAGCATTGCCATCATTTAACATGCCTACGCCATTTATTTCGATGATTTTACTGCTGGATAAATTACTGATATAAAAAGTGCCATATGCGGATACAGGCGATCCGGACAACGGAATTTTGGCACCTCCGGGATTAGTTACAGGGGGCTCGGGTTTAGCCGATTTTTCGCGCTTGCAGGCAGCAACTAAAGTGGTGCCGGCAATAAGCAGGGTAAATAATTTGGTTTTCATAATTTGGTTTTGATTAATTGATAGATATATAATTTATTATTGGTTTCTATAAATCGATTTAGCATATCTTCACAATTCAACCACTCTTTATTAAAACATATTCTATATTAAATTCCCCAGTTTTTATTTGGCTTGCTGCCCATGGTAAGCTCGAGTGTGCCGCCCGCGGCTATATCTTTAAAGTCGAGGTAACACTTGTTGTAAGCCCTGCCGTTTAATTTGGCACTTTGGATATAAACGTTTGCCACCGAATTTTTGAGCGCAGTTATTGTAAACGTTTGCCCTTTGGCATACTTACGGTCGAGCCTTAAAACTACTTTATTAAATACGGGGCTGGTAATTTCCTGCCGGGTATCGCCGGGGCAAACCGGGTGAATGCCACTGGCAGCCAGCACATACCAGGCTGACATCTGGCCCACATCTTCGTTCCCAACCAGGCCTTCAACCGAATTGTGGTAGGCACGGCGGCAAATCTCCCGTGTCCATTTCTGGGTAAGCCAGGGTGCGCCCAGCCGATTATACAAAAACGGCACGTGGTGTACCGGCTCATTAGCGTGGTTGTAATAATCGTTCCACATCATGTTATCGGGGGCCTTTTCAAAAAAGTTGTTCAGGTCGGCAATGGTTTTGGCGTTGCCACCCATCATTTGGGCCATGCCCTTTACGTCCTGCGGTACAAACCAGCCTTGCTGATAGGGGTTACTTTCAATAGTACCGTACCATTGTTTGGTGCGTGCCGAATCGGGCCAGGCTTTCCAGTTGCCGTTATCATCTTTGGGCCTGTACCAGCCTTTTTCGGTATCGAACACGTTTTTGTAGGCCTGCCCTCGTTGGGCATATTTTGTGGCGTCGGCAGTTTTCCCCAGCCATTTAGCCAGTTGGCCTGCACACCAGTCGGTATAGGCGTATTCTAAAGTTAAGGATAAGCTCAAATCGCCGCCCGTAAAACCTTTATCGCCATTGCCAAATTTTTCAACAGAGCCCACCGCAAGGCGATAAGCCTCGGGCACGTTATAGTTACGGATGCCTTTGGCGTAAGCGTCGGCAATTACCGATACTGCCGGGTTACCAATCATACAACCGCTATAAGCGTTCATGATCTCCCAGCGTTCCAGGTAATCCATTTTCTTTTCCTGCGCTAATGTTACCAGCGAATTGATCTCATCGTTTACCAGGCCCGGGTTGATGATGGTTTGCAGGGGCATCTGGCTGCGGAACACATCCCATCCGCTAAAAATAGTCCGCTTGTTAAAATTAACCGCGTGATGCGCTTTACCATCGCCACCCGGATACTTGCCATCCACATCGCTTATAATCCGGGGATCTATCATGGTATGATACAAGGCTGTGTAAAAAACAGTTTTTTGCTCAGGTGTGCCGCCCTGCACGCTTACTTTTGATAAAGCCTTGTTCCAAAGTGCAACAGCGTTTTGGTGTACGGCATCAAAATTCCAGTCTTTTATTTCGGTATTTAAATTGTTCTTCGCTCTGGCAATACTGATAAAAGAGATACCTGTTTTAAGTAATACCTGCTCATTGGCGCTGGTTGCAAATTGCGTGTAAAAACCCAGGTGTTTGCCTTGTTTTTCTGTTGCGCCTTTTAATACTTCGGCTTCGGCAACCCTATCTAAATATCTTTTTCCGGTTACATCGTCCAGCTTACGGCTCCAGTCATCGGGGATATTGGCACTCCAAACACCAAAATCCTTTAGTGGCTTGCTAAATTGGGCATAAAAATAAACGGTGTAATCGGCATGTCCATCGCCATTTCCCCAGCCGCCGCCGTCGGGCGTGCATTTCATCCAGCCTTCAATAGTATGGTCATTAACAACTTTTACGTATTGCAGCGTTGAAGTACCCCCTACCCTGCGGGCCAAATCAATTTGGATCCGCGAATCGCTGCCTTGCGGAAAGGTAAAACGCAGCATGCCGCTGTGCGGGGCAGCTGTCATTTCGGCCTTAATGTTATGATCGGTCAACAAAGCACTGTAATATCCGGCCGATGCTTTCTCACTTTTTTTATCGTATAGCGAGCGATAGCCTTTCATGGAGCCATCCGGTTTACCGGCTATGGTGTACATTTTGCCTGCGGTAGGCATCACCAGGAAATTGCCCAGGTCGCCGTACCAGCCTATACCGCTCATTTGTGTCATGGCAAAGCCTTCAATACTGATTTGCTCATAACTGTAACCAGGGCCGTTATCGCCGCCTGTAATGGTATTAGGGCTTACCTGCACCATGCCATACGGTGTAGTGGCCCCCGGAAAAGTTTTGCCCAGGCCATGATATGTACCTGCATCGGCAGTACTTGTACTGGCACCTATAAAGGGATTAACGTAACCGGCGGGGCTTTGGGCTTTTAATAACGTTACACTAATGGCAAGTGCTGCAGTTAGCAATACAGTGAAATATTTTTTACCCGGCAAAGCCGCAAACACGGCCCGTTTAGTTTTGCTCATCTTTTAATCCCCGAAAAATATATTTAAGAAGCGGTTATCCTTAATTGGTAATTATCGACCAAATTATCTAATAAAAACGATTTAGCAAAATTTTGTGAGATAATTTTTACAAAGTATTTTTATTACTACGAAATACATTGCGAAGCTGTACTTATGCCGGTCCGTAAAACAGATCAACCATAGCCGTTTATTTCATGGCGGGTTTATATCGGGGAATAAACTGTAAAACGATACTCGCACCTTCAAAAAAACCGGTAAGGGACAAATGTTATCAAAACAAATTTTGAATGCAGCTACATCACAAAATATTTAAAAAGCCCGTGGTGCCGGCAACCCTTCAAAAGCGCAAAAATATGATGTTGAGGCGCAGGAAATATTTCTTTGAAATTATTTGTGTTTTTTTGCCTGTTTATGATAAAAAATCGTCTGTTAACCGCATTGGTCTACAGATAATTTGCATTTTTTTTCCACATAATTTAAATGCAGCCTGCAATACTTCCGTCAGTTTGCCAGACAAATAGCAACAGGAACGGGCCGCAAAAAGAGCAACCAGCCGGTGTATGTTTTCAAATAAAAAATCGGGAACATACAAGTGTCGAAAAACGCAGCAAACTAAATTTTATTGTTTTTGATATGTTATTTATTTTAAATAAACTACATTTGAATATGGCGTTTTTTTGAAAAACGCCTGGCCTTTCATAACCTGTTATTAATACTTAATGAGAAAATTATTACTTACCCTGGTAGGCGTATCTGCCTTTTCCCTTTGTTTTTCTCAAAATTTATTTACCAAAAAAATAACGAAATACTCATTGAAAGATGGTCTTTCTTTTGGTATAATCAATGGCATAACCCAGGATAACAAAGGATTTATCTGGTTTGCTACCAGCGATGGCTTAAACCGGTTTGATGGTACAAATTTCAAGGTATTTAAGCTGGATCCCAATAATCCATATAGCCTGCCAAGTAATTATGTTCAAAGCATATTTAAAGATACGCAGGGGGATATTTGGATATCATCCAGAAGAGGGATTTATAAATTTGATACCAACAAGGAACGGTTTATAAAATTTGCCCCCCCGGGGGTTCCTCCAACCTATTTAAACAATGTAAACAGTATTTTTGAAAATAATAAAAGCCAATTGTGGTTTTCGTGTGGCGCATCAGGGTTCTCTTCCTACAATATAAAAACTCATCAGTTTAAAAATTATACTAAAAAGGAACAACCTGGTTTATTAGGCGATTTATCAGTTACTAATGTTGTTGAAGATGCGTACGGGCTATTATGGGTAGGAACAAGGGACGGCGGCCTTAATGTTTTTAATACGAGTAATGGAGTGGTTTCAAAAAACTTGAATAGCCAGTTCGCACTTAAACTTATTCCCCAGGGCCTCATTACTTCTATTTATGAAGATCATAATCATAACATTTGGATAGCAACCAGTAAAGGGCTGGTGCTTTATAACAGAAAAGAAAACAACTTTCGCGTTTTTTTAGGCTCAACTTATAAATTGCGAAGCAACTATTTTTTTTCGCTTTTGGAGGATGAACATAAAAATTTGCTTGTTGGCCTGCTGGATGGAGGATTATATACTATAAATCTCGACAAAGCGGCAAAGTCATCCTATAAAGATATAACCATTGATCCGGTGCGATCAGAAGATAATTATAGCATTACCGCCCGTACCATCGAAACCTTATTCCAGGATCGGGATAAAAATATTTGGGTTGGCACTTATGGCGATGGAATTTATTTATTGAGCAACGTTCCGGAAAAATTTCAAAAATTCCAGAGTGAGCTGAAAGATAATTACGGCAGTAGCTTTTTAAGATATTATGGAATGTGTATGGACGACGAGGGGTACCTATGGATGGGTACCGACGGAGATGGGATATACAAGAAAAAACTGAGTGGCGAGGTTGTAAAATATTACAGGGCCGACGGACAAAAAGGCTCCTTAACCAGTAATAATATACTCTGCGCATATAAAGATCATTCCAACACATTGTGGTTTGGCTCGTACTCGCATGGATTATTCAGGTACAATAAAACAACTGATTCTTTTACTAATTTTTTTCATAAAGCAAGTGATCCCACAAGTATCTGTTTAAACGACGTAAGGTCCATCATTGATGATTCAAAAAATAATTTATGGGTTGGCACCAATGGAGGAGGCTTGAGTTTATTGCCCGCAGGCAGCGATAAATTCATTAATTACAACCCACAAAATAGCGGCATTGGATCAGATTATATCCGGGCACTTGCAGAGGATGGCAATGGCAACCTTTTTATAGGTACATCGGCATCCGGCCTTAAATATTATATAAAAGATCAGAATAAGTTTGTTAATTATTTTAGTGAAGCCGAAGCAGAAAAGTTTTTGCCCAGCCACTTTATATATGCTTTGTATTTAGATGAAAACAAAAACCTTTATATAGGTACCGAAGGAGATGGCCTTGTTGTGTATGATACACAAAACAAAAAATTTAAAAGATATACTGAAAAAGATGGATTGGCTGATAATACAGTAAACGCGATACAAAAAGATGAGGCCGGCGGCATTTGGATAAGTACTAACAGAGGATTATCGCGGATTGACCTGCAAACAGGCAAGATTATTAATTACGATAGTTCTGAAGGGCTGCAAGCCGGACAGTTTAACCCAGGTTCGTCAATGTACAGCAGTACTAAAAAGTTTATGGTATTTGGCGGTACCGAGGGTTACAATGTATTTTATCCGGCAGAGGTTAAGCAAAACTCATTTAAACCCAAAGTTTTGATTACAGGGCTCCAGCTGTTTGGCAAAGAGGTTGAAGTGGGTCAGAAGGACAGTATATTAAATGCCGGGATTAATGAATCAACCCAAATCACCTTAAAGCCCGACCAACCGGTTTTTTCGATACAATATGTGGCATTAAACTATGCTTATGCCGAAAAAAGCGAATTTGCCTATAAATTGGTGGGATTAGAGCAAAACTGGAATTATGTAAAAAATCAAAAATCGGTTACCTACCGCTATTTGCCGGCCGGCGATTATATATTTAAAGTTAAAGCGGCAAACCAGGATGGTATCTGGTTTGAAAATTATGCAACATTTAAAATAAAAATTCTGCCCCCATGGTATCAAACCTGGTGGGCATATATGAGCTCTTTGCTAATAATAGCAACATTGATTTATTACTATTTACGCTATCGCAGCAACGCGGCCCGGTTAAAGTATGAAGTAAAAATAGCACAGATATCTGCCGAAAAAGAAAAAGAGCTTAACGAGCGAAAACTGTCGTTTTTTACCAATATTTCCCATGAGTTTCGGACACCGCTTACCCTAATTATCAACCCGGTTAAAGAATTATTATTTAACCCGGGAGCAAGAGAGACTGAAACAAACAACCTGAGTATCGTTTTTCGTAACGCACGCCGGCTTTTAAGTTTGGTTGATCAGTTATTACTATTCAGAAAAGCGGAGAGCGAATCTGACAGCCTTAAAATCGTAAGGTTAAATATTGTAAACTTATGTAAAGAAGTTTTTTTATGCTTCAGCCACCAGGCCAAAAGTAAAAACATATTGTTTGACTTTGTTTCCGAGACAGACACGATAGAAGTATTTGCCGACAGGGAAAAAATCGAGATCGTTTTGTTTAATTTGATATCAAATTCATTAAAATTTACGCCGGATAATGGGATGGTAAATTGCTATATATCCCAAACAGAAACATTGGTGAATATAGAAATTAAAGATACAGGACGCGGAATTGCCGAGGATATAGGGGAAAAGTTATTTGATAAATTTTACCAGGTGCAGGATGAGACGCCACTTAGTGGTGGATTTGGCATTGGCCTTTACCTTGTAAAAAAGTTTATCGAAAGCCACAAAGGGAACATCAGTTATACCAGTTTAAATGGAGCGGGCACCATATTTAAGGTTTGCTTGTTAAAAGGAAAAGAGCATTTAAGCCCGAACTTTATTTTTGAAGATGTTATAGAAACCTCCGTTTTTTTAGACGAGCTTATTGAGAGTTATGAGGAAGTTCCGGGGCTGAATAAAGATTCAGGTGCGGCCAAAAGTAAAAAAAGTGATCCATTTGATTTCGAATCAAAATCTATGCTTATTGTAGATGACAATGCACAGATGAGACAATACCTGAAACAAATTTTCTCGGCAAAGTTCGAAATTTTTGAAGCGGCTGATGGTGCCGAAGGTTTAGATAAGGTATACCAGTTTTTGCCGGATATAGTTATCAGCGATGTTATGATGCAAGGAATAAGCGGTATAGAGTTATGCAGCAGGATTAAGGAGGACCCAATACTAAGCCATATCCCGGTCTTATTATTAACCGCCAGCTCATCTCCCGAAATAAAACTTAAAGGCATAGAAGGCGGCGCCGACGATTATATAAGCAAGCCATTTGAGCGGGAATTACTTTTAGCCCGCGTTGAAGGTATCCTGAAAAGTAAAAACAGCCTTCAAAAATATTTTTATAATGAAATTACCTTAAAATCAAATGACCTTAAAGTTCCGCCGGATTATAAGGAGTTTTTGGCGGCCTGTATCAAAGTGGTTGAAGATAACTTAAGCGATAGTGATTTTTGCATCAAAACCCTGGCCGATGAGGTAGGAATGAGCCATTCTAACCTCTATAAAAGGATCAGGGCCATTTCCGGGCAATCTGCTAATGGGTTTATACGGTTTATTCGTTTAAGAAAAGCTGCCGAAATGTTCCTTAACACCGATTGTACCGTTTCTGAGGCTGCTTATAAGGTGGGCATAAACGACCCTAAATATTTCAGAGAGCAGTTTAGCAAACTATTCGGACTTAACCCTTCTGAATACATAAAAAAATTTCGCGTTCCATTTCATGCCAATATCACCAGGAATATTGTAAAGGTTAAAATCAACAAAAATTAATTTCTTAAAAAGTAGCGAAAATTTAAATATTAAGCATTTTTTTACCAATTACCCCCTCAAGTTGTATGAATTTACCTCTCTTGGGCGGTGTTTATTTTACCCATCTTAGTACTGCCAACTATAAATGTACTAACCACATTTAATTTTATTGAAATAACGGTCGATAAGTAGTGTTAACTTGAAAAACGCAGGTTTGACTACGATATTATTTTAGACACAAAAATGTTACAAAGGCTTATCCAATTAATAGCTTAATAAAGGATAGGCGGCCTGATAGTATCACATATTGCGCCGATAAGGATACCATCCGGGTTTGCTTTTTGTAATCCATTGCCGAATACAACCAATTAATTTATATAAAACCTAAATAAGCAATATGGAAGAAAAATAAGCACAGTCACCCACAACCCGGGGGAAAATAATCGGAACGAATTTACCCCCTCCAATTATCCCGCTTTTATAGCGTGCATTAAATATTAATTAACTTAAATAAGCTAATATGGAATACAATTTACATAAGACTGTAAACTTGTTAAGGGTCTTTAAAATTGCGCTAAGTCAAATATTAATAGCATTAATATTTGTTGGTTCGTCATTCGCCGGCGCCGCAAAAATCGAAAAAACAAATTTTACAAAAACAAACGAGGGGAAGATCAACGAAAACGCCCCGATAAAAGTTACAGGAACAGTAACTGATCAGTCTACCGGCGAAACACTGGTTGGCGTATCAATATTGATTAAAGGTTCAAATGTTGGCGCGGTTACTGATGTAAAAGGAAAATTTACTATTACAGCTCCTGAAAATGCAGTGTTGGTTGTATCATACATCGGCTATACCACATTAGAGGTGCCTGTAGGTGGCAAACCTGTACTAAATATCAAGCTACAGTCATCATCAAAAGGATTAAACGAGGTTGTTGTGGTTGGTTACGGTGTGCAAAAGAGAGTAACCGTTACCGGATCAGTTACAACCGTTAAGGGCGACGAATTGGTAAAATCGCCTGCTGTTAACCTTTCTAACTCTATAGCCGGACGCATGCCAGGCGTTGTTGCCACGAATGCAAGCGGCGAACCTGGTTACGATGGTTCAACCATCCTAATCCGTGGTAGAAACACCCTGGGCAATAACGCTCCGTTACTTGTTATAGACGGGGTTCCTGCGCCTGCCGGGCAAACCAGTATAGACCGTATAAACCCTGCCGATGTTGAAAGCATCTCGGTGTTAAAAGATGCATCTGCAGCTATTTACGGTGCAAGGGCGGCTAACGGTGTTATTTTGATTACTACCAAACACGGTAAAATTGGTAAACCAGACCTTTCTTATACTTATAACAAAGGATGGGCCCGGCCAACTACTGTACCTAAAATGGCCAATTCAACAGAATATGCCACCATGGTAAATGAAATAGACCTGTATGGTTTGCCTTCACAATACTGGGCTCCTGCCTCTGCTGCATTCAAAACAGCGGGGAAATTTACCAGGCCGGATAATGGGGCTACAACAACGGCTACCTTTCAGCCAGCCGATTTCCAAAAATTTGCTGATGGATCTGATCCATGGGGACACCCTAACACAGATTGGTTTAAAGCAACAATAAAAGACTGGTCGCCTCAAACACGCCAAACTGTTCAGTTATCAGGCGGTTCTGAAAACATTAAGTACCTTACCTCAATAGGGTACCAAAATCAGGATGGATACTATAAAAACTCGGCTACAGGGTATAAGCAATATGATTTCCGTTTAAATGTTGATGCCAAAGTTAATAAGTACATCAACACCTGGGTTGGCGTATCAGGCCGCCAGGAAAACCGCTTTTTCCCGGATGGAGGAGGTGCCAATGATATATTCAGGATGTTGATGCGTGGTTACCCCTACAGGCCGGCTTATTGGCCAAATGGCTTACCTGGCCCCGATATTGAAAACGGCCAGCAGCCGGTACTTATCACTACCAATAAAACAGGTTATGCTAAGGATACCAGGTATTATGTACAAACTAACGGCAAAATAGAGATATTAGTTCCGGGCGTAGAAGGGTTAAAAATCACGGGAAATGTTGCTTTGGATAAATATATACAACAAACCAAAAACTGGCAAACGCCATGGTATGTGTACAGCTGGGATAATGTTACCAAAGATGCAAGCGGCACCCCTGTACTTACCAAAGTAGCCCGCGGGCCAGCCCAGGCGAATTTAAGCCAGGGATCTGACGACCAATTGAGCAGTTTGCTTGAGGGTATCATAAGCTATAACCACAGCTTCGGCAGCCATAACGTTGTATTGCTTGCCGGCGTAACCAAAGAAAAATCAAACGACAGCCAGTTCGCCGCCAACCGTAAATATTACAACTCTATTGCTATCGATCAATTAAGTTGGGGTGGCAACTCAGAGATAGGAAACTCCGGCAGCGCCTGGCAAAAAGCGCGATTAAATTATTTTGGCCGGGTTAATTACAACTATAAAGAAAAATACCTGGCTGAGTTTTTATGGCGGGTAGATGGTTCTTATATGTTTCCCGAGAATCACCGTTTTGGCTTTTTCCCTGGTATATCTGCCGGTTGGAGAATTTCGGAAGAGGATTTTTTTAAAAATAACATAAAATTCTTTCAAAATTTAAAATTGCGCGGGTCATGGGGACAGATGGGTAACGACAACGTTGTTAAACCTGGTACCAACATATTAGCAGAATACTCTTATCTGTCATTATACAACGTTGGCTCGTACATTGTAAACGGGGCACCGGTGCAAACATTGTCAGAGAACGTGGCGCCAAACCCCAATTTCACATGGGAAGTAGCCAATAACACTAACGTTGCGTTAGAAGGAACTGTATTAAACGGAAAATTAGATTTTACGTTGGAAGCATTTTTAAACAAACGTACGCAGATATTATGGGCGCCTACAGCTTCGGTACCTGCAACAGCGATACCAAGATGGTTGCTACCTCCTGTAAATTATGGAAAAGTAACTAATAAGGGATGGGAATTTCAATTGAATTACCATGACAGGGTTGGTGAGGTAAGCTATAATGTAGGTGTTAACGGCGGATATAACAAAAACAGGATCGATCAATGGGACGAGGCTCCCGGAGCACCCGCCTGGCAAAGATCTACCGGGCACCCTATCGGAGCTCAGCTTTATTATGTATATGACGGCATATTCTCTACCCAGGCGCAAGTTGATGCCAATACTGTTGATTACAGCGCCGTTGGTGCCAGTACGCTTCGCCCGGGCGATATGAGATATAAAGATTTGCATGGTAAAAAAGATGCCAATGGTAAGGATATTGGGCCAGATGGTAAAATTACCGGTGATGACCGTATTTGGAGCGATAAAAGCACCACGCCTACTTTCCAGGGTGGTTTTAATTTTGGGGTACAATATAAAAATTTCGACCTGACTGTTTTATTCCAGGGTGCAGCGGGTTCTCAGCTCTTCCTGCAAACAGAGTCTGGAACTATTGGTAACTTCCTGCAATATAGCTATGATCATCGTTGGACAGTTGACAACCCAAGTACAAAAGACCCGCGTACGGTTGATAGAAATAACCAGTATTTTTCAAGCGGAAACACTTATTGGTTACTAAACATGAATTATATCAGGCTAAAAAATGCCGAATTGGGTTACACGCTTCCGGTGGCGCTAACTTCAAAAGTTGGTATAAGCAATTTGCGCATATATGTAAATGGTCTTAACCTGCTTACATTCTCTAAACAGAAAATATTTGACCCTGAAGCGACCAGTTCGTCGGGTCAGTATTATATACAGGGAAAAGTTATGAATATGGGTGTAAGCGTAAAATTTTAATTTGAACGATATGAAAACATTTATAAGAAATATTTCAACAATCGCGATACTGTCGGGAGTGCTGCTTGCGTCGTGTAAAAAGGAATTTTTGAGTACGCAACCCATGAACCAGGCATCGGCAGAACTCACCTGGGCCGATCCAAACCTTTCTGAGGCCTTTGTGACGGAGCTATACAACGGCCTGCATGATGCCGGGCTGAACCAAGAGAATATGGATTGTATTACCGATAATGCGCTCTATAATTTTGGAAAGCAGAATATAATGGAAGGGAATATAAGCCCGGATAATTTAGGCTGGGTGAACAATACCTATGAATGGAACGAAATGTATGCCAGGATAAGGTCGGCTAACCTTGCTTTAGAGCAACTTGCCAAATCTAAGCTTGACAAAACGCTTGTAGACAGGCTTACCGGCGAGGCGCACTTTATGCGCGCGTATTTTTACAATCAAATGCTGCGCTATTATGGCGGCGTTCCGCTTGTAAAAACCACTTATACACTTAATACTCCTGATTTTACTATTGCCAGGAATACTTACGCAGAATGCGTTGATTTTATAGTAAGCGAACTGGATGCAGCGAGCACGTTGCTGCAAGGCAAAGATTTAGGAAAAGGCCGAGCCACAAGTGATGCTGCTTTGGCGTTAAAAGCGCGGGTGCTAATGTATGCAGCCAGTGATTTGCATGACCCCGTAAAATTAAAAACCATAAGCACCCTAACCGGTTATGCGCACCCCGAATATTTGGGCTACACAACCAGCGACCACGATGCCCGCTGGAAAAAAGCTCAGGATGCCGCATTGGTTATATTGGCTAAATCCGGCACATACGGTTATGCACTTAATTTAAGTGCACCTGCTACTGCCGCCGATGGATTTACAAATTATCAAAATTCTTATTTATCAAGAAATGGGGGCGAAAAAGAGATCTTGTTTGCCCGCTATTTCAGCAATAGCAAGGATGAATGGGGTGCATGGTACGGCAGGAACAATTGTACTAACGGATACCATGGCTGGACATCAAGCGAGCCTACTCAAAACATGGTAGATGATTATGAAATGATGGACGGCTCAAAATTCGATTGGAGCAAACCTGCACAAGCGGCAGCCCCATATACAGATAGGGACCCACGCTTTTATGCATCTGTCTTATATGATGGCGCGCCCTGGAAACCACGTACACCTGATGGCGCGGGGATAGACCCTTATAATGAAATACAAATGGGTACCTATCAAACCGGCAGTTCTGGCAGTCCTGTAGCTTATTTTGGTTTGGATACCAGGAATGGGCCTATCGAAAACTGGAACGGTACCCGTACAGGTTATGCCATCAGGAAGTTTATGGACCCTAACCCGGCCATTGTAGATCAGAACACCCGGTCGGAAGTGCCATCGCCCTTAATCAGGTACACCGAAATTGCGTTCAACTATGTAGAAGCATGTATTGAACTTGGTCAGGAGACCGAGGCCCGAAACTGGCTTAATAAAATCCGTTTCCGTTCGGGCATGCCGGCAATTACAGATGCAGGCGCCGCGCTTAAAGAGCGGTACCGCAACGAACGCAATGTAGAAATGATGTTTGAAGAACAACGTTTTTATGATGCACGCCGCTGGATGATTGCGCCAACAACGCTGGGCAATAAAGTAAGGATCATGAAAATTACGGCGACTTTAAAGGCAGGTAAATCCGTAAGTGTTTACAGGCATAGTACCGATAATTACAACTACACCTACACAGTACAGGAACTTGACCCCGGAGTTGAAAACCGTACATGGAAGGATAGAGTTTATTTTATGCCTATTAGCAGGGACGAGATTAACAAAAACAATAAGTTAGTTCAAAACCCTGGGTATTAATTAAAGGGATATAAAATTCTTATATATTTATCCTAAAGAATGCCGGTGGTTAAATGCCGGCATTCTTTTAAAATTTTAACCTATAAATTTAAACGGCCCTTGGTGAACACTTACATTAAATTATTTCCACAGTTACTTTTAACCGGCATTATTGCATTAACAGGTTGCGGGCATCCAACCGAAGATAAGGGTACCGATGGAAACAACGGCACTCCCCTATTTACTTTACTCGCCCCGGAACAAACCCACGTAGATTTCAGCAATACTTTAACCGAAGGACTGAATACCAACGTGTTGATGTATGAATACTTTTATAACGGCGGCGGAGTTGCAACGGGCGATTTAAACGGCGATGGTTTATTGGATATATATTTTACCGGCAACATGACCGACAATAAATTGTACCTGAACAAAGGACACATGCAGTTTACGGATATTACCACCGCTGCAGATGTAGCAGGCCGCCCCGGCCCCTGGAAAACAGGAGTTACAATGGCCGATGTAAATGGCGATGGTAAGTTGGATATTTACGTTTGTTACTCAGGAAACTTAAGGCCAGAAAAACGCCAGAACCAACTATTTATCAATGGCGGGAACGACAAAGATGGCGTTCCGCATTTTACGGAACAGGCACAACAATATGGATTAGCAGATACCGGATACAGCACACAAGCTGTATTTTTTGACTACGACAGGGATGGCGACCTGGATATGTTTTTATTAAACCACAGCCCTATTCAGCTGCCTGTTTTAGATGAGGTAAATACAGCGGCTATCTTAAAGAAATTAAATTCGCCTAATGGCGTGCGACTATACAAAAACGACAATAACGTTTTTAAAAATGTAACAGAACAAGCCGGAATAAGCAGTTCTGATTTAACCTACGGCCTGGGAGCGGCAATAGCCGACATTAATGGTGACGGATGGCCGGACATTTATATATCAAATGATTATACCATACCCGATTTTATGTACATCAACAACGGCGATGGTACCTTCACCAATAAATTGCAATCTTCACTGGGGCATACCTCACAGTTTTCTATGGGGAATAATGTTTCCGACATAAATAATGATGCCTTACCGGATATTTTTACGCTTGATATGCTTCCTGAAGATAATCACAGGCAAAAGCTATTATTTGCACCTGATAATTACGAAAAATTCGGCTTAACGCTTCGTACGGGGTTCTATTACCAATATATGCGCAATATGCTGCAAATAAACAATGGGAATGGTACTTTCAGCGAGATAGGGCAACTATCAGGCATCTCCAATACCGACTGGAGCTGGGCTCCCCTATTTGCCGATTATGACAATGACGGCTGGAAAGACCTGTTTGTAACCAACGGCTACACCCGCGATTTTACCAACATGGATTTTGTAAAATATATGGGCGATTTTTTGAAGGATAAAAGATTAATGCGTAAGGATATATACAACCTGGTACAACAAATGCCATCATCGCAGGTAAAAAGTTACCTTTTTAAAAACAATGGCAATTTAACGTTTACCAACACCAGCGCCTCATGGGGCATTACACAATCATCAAACAGCAACGGCGCAGCCTATGCCGACCTGGATAACGATGGTGACCTGGACCTGGTGACCAATAACATTAACCAGCCTGCATTCATCTATCAAAACGAATCAGATAAACAAGCAAATAACCATTACCTGCAACTCAAACTAAATGGTGCGGGTAAAAACACCGAGGGTGTAGGGGCAAAAGTTACCATTTATACAAAAAACAAAAAACAGTACCTGGAACAGATGCCAAGCCGCGGCTTTCAATCCAGCGTATCGCCTATATTGCATTTCGGATTAGGTAACGATAGTGAAGTTGATTCGTTGCGCATAGTATGGCAGCAGGGCAAAGAGCAGGTGATAAAAAACATCAAAGCAAATCAACAGTTAACGCTGGATGAAAAAAATGCTGTTAACACTTCTTTGTTACCCAGGGCCGTAAAGCCTATTTTCGCAGAGGTGGCCTCACCAGTAAATAACAAACAGGAAAAAAATGCGCTTAATGATTTTAAAAGGCAGCCACTAATGGTAAACCCGTTATCATTCACTAGTCCGTGTATGATAAAAGGCGATGTAAACGCCGATGGCCTGGAGGATGTGTATGTAGGTGGCGGTAACGGAAAACCAGGCACCATATATTTACAAGAAGCAGGTGGTAAACTCGCCGTAAAATCACAGCCTGCTTTTGACGCCGATAAAAAAAGCACCGATGCGGATGCCGTATTTTTTGATGCCAATGCCGATGGCAAACCAGATTTATACGTGGCCTCCGGAGGTTATGATAATTATACAGCTGATGATCCTTTGTTACAGGACAGGCTTTATTTAAATGATGGAAAAGGTAATTTCACCCGGGCAGCAAAAGATGCATTACCCGCAATGCGAAGTAGTAAAAGCTGTGTGAGAGTAGCTGATATTAATGCCGATGGACACCCCGACCTATTTGTAGGCGGCAGGGTGATACCCGGCAGATATCCGGAAACTCCACAAAGCTACATCCTGATAAATGATGGCAAAGGACACTTTACCGACCAAACCGTAAAATACAACCCAGGCCTGCAACATATAGGTATGGTAACCGATGCTGCGTGGGTAGATATGAATGGAGATAAAAAACCCGATTTGGTTTTAGTTGGCGAATGGATGCCTGTAACCGTAATGATCAATGAAAACGGAAAGCTGGTAAATAACACAAAGGCTTATTTTGACAAGCCCAATAGCGGCTGGTGGAACAAAATATTAGTAGAAGATTTTAACCACGACGGGCACCCCGACCTGGTTGTTGGCAACCAGGGGTTAAATACCCAATGCAAAGCCAGCGATAATGAGCCGGCAGAAATGTATTATAAGGATTTTGACGATAACGGCGCAGTTGATCCTATCTTTTGCTTTTACATTCAGCATAACAGCTATCCATATGTTTCAAGGGATGAGCTTTTAGAGCAGATCAGTATGATGCGCCCGCGTTTTCCTGATTATAAGAGTTATGCCGATGCTACGCTTACAGATATATTTACCCCGGTAGAATTAAAAGACGTAGGACATTTACAAGCCAATAACCTGGCTACTACCTGCTTTTTAAGTGATGGCAAAGGTAAATTACATTCATCCCCGTTGCCTTTACAGGTTCAGTATTCACCCGTTTTTACAATAACCGGTCTCGATTATAATCATGACGGCAACCAGGATTTACTTTTATGCGGCAACATTAATAGGGCCAGGCTTCGTTTAGGCAAATACGACGCCAATTATGGCATACTGTTAAAGGGCGATGGCAAGGGACATTTTGAATATATTCCTCAACTTCAATCTGGGTTTAAATTATGGGGCGACGTAAGAAGCGTTATAGAAATTAATCAAACATTATTATTCGGGATCAATCAACAGGGAGTAAAAGCCTATAAAGGATTTTAATTTTATGAAAAGGAAGGCATTTTTAACAACTATCCTGTTTACAACGGCTATTTTATATAACAGCTGTAATAAAAAGCAGGCTCAGCCGGCATTAACAAGCGCCGATATTACCAAGGTAATTGATCATATGACGGTTATTATGATCCATGATGTAACCAACCCTCCTTTAGCCGCTCGTTTTTTTTCATATACCTGCCTTGCAGGATATGAAGTTATTTCGGAAAACGACAAAAGTGTTAAAAGCATGTATGGCGTTTTAAATGAATACCCTGTTGTTAAAAAACCGGCTTATGCCAAAGGATATGCCTACCAGTTAAGCGCATTAATAGCCATGATGGAAACTGCCGGAAAGCTGCAGCCATCAGGTAGCTTATTAATAAAATATGAGCAGAGTTTTTTGGATTCGTGTAAAAAGATAGGTTTTACCGACGAGGTTATCGACAGCTCAAAACATTATGCGCAGGCTATCAGTAAGCAGATACTGGCTTATGTTAAAAAAGACAAATACAACAGGATTAGTAATTATACAAGGTACACCCCGCTTGGCAAAGAGGGGACCTGGGACCCTACCCCACCGGCTTATATGGCCCCTGTTGAGCCTTATTTTAACACTATTCGTCCGCTCACGCTTGATTCGGCCTCTCAGTTTCTGCCCGCCCCCCCTATACCTTTTTCGGCCGATAAAAATAGCGCCTTTTATAAATTCATGATGATGAATTATAAAGCAAGCGCCGAAGGATTAACACCCGAGCAACGCACTATAGCAGGCTTTTGGGATTGCAATCCATTTGCTGTTCAGGATAACGGGCACATGCTGATAGGGTTAAAAAAGATTTCGCCAGGCGCACACTGGATGGGGATTACCGGTATAGCCTGCAGACAAACAAAAACCGGTTTTTCAAAAGCGCTGGAGATTCATACCATGGTGGCCATTGGATTGCTGGATGGTTTTATATGTTGCTGGGACGATAAATACCGCACCAACAGGGTGCGCCCTGAAACTGCAATACGTAAATATATTGATGTTAACTGGAAGCCGCTGCTGCAAACACCGCCCTTCCCTGAGTACATCAGCGGCCACTCGGTTATATCGTCGGCATCAGCAGTAATACTTAGCCATTACTTCGGCAACAATTTCCATTATACCGATAATGTGGAACAAAAATATGGCCTTGCCCCCCGCAGTTTCAATTCATTTACACAGGCCGCTACCGAAGCAGGTATGTCCCGTTTTTGGGGTGGCATTCACTTTAAAGATGCAATTGATAATGGCATAATACAAGGAGTTAAAGTTGGCCAATGGGTATTGGCCAAGTATGAAAACCCGTCGATACATCATTAAATAAAATAATTTTTGCCTGCAATCTATTCTGTCCCAATCTAATGCTAACCCAACTCACACTTTAATAATGCCCATATGAAACTTAAATACCTTGCACTATCTATACTGTTCCTTTTAAATGTCATTAACACAATTGCTCAAACCCATACCTTTGCGTTAGGTGACGATGCCTTTTTATTGGATGGCAAACCTTTCCAGATGATATCGGGCGAGATGCATTACCCCCGGGTACCGCGCGAGGCCTGGCGCTCGCGTATGAAAATGGCCAAAGCGATGGGACTAAATACTATAGGAACTTACGTGTTTTGGAACCTGCACGAACCGCAAAAAGGAAAATTCGACTTCACAGGAAATAACGATGTAGCAGCATTTGTGCGCATAGCCCGGGAAGAAGGACTATGGGTAATACTGCGCCCAAGCCCCTATGTATGTGCCGAATGGGAATTTGGCGGTTATCCGTATTGGCTGCAAAACGAAAAAGGGTTAGAAGTACGCAGTAAAGAGCCCCGGTACCTTAAAGAATATGAAAGCTATATTAAAGAGATAGGCAAACAACTGGCCCCGCTGCAAATAAACCACGGTGGTAACATATTAATGGTACAGATAGAAAACGAGTACGGCTCCTACGGCAGCGACAAGGAATACCTTGCTATCAATCAAAAGTTCTTTAAAGAGGCCGGTTTCGATGGCTTGCTGTACACCTGCGATCCGGCACCCGATTTGGTAAAAGGCCACTTGCCTGGCCTGCTCCCGGCCGTTAACGGGCTGGATGACCCCGCTAAGGTGAAAAAAATCATCAACGACAACCATGATGGTAAAGGCCCATACTATATTGCCGAATGGTACCCGGCCTGGTTTGATTGGTGGGGCACCAAACATCATACCGTACCAGCCGAACATTATGCAGGTCACCTTGATTCTGTATTGGCAGCAGGTATATCTATCAATATGTATATGTTTCATGGCGGTACAACACGCGGATTCATGAACGGCGCCAATTATAAAGACGGAACTCCTTACGAGCCGCAAATCAGCAGCTATGATTATGATGCCCCATTGGATGAGGCAGGTAATGCCACCTCAAAGTTCATGAAATTCAGGGAGGTAATACAAAAACACTTGCCGGCCAGCGTGAAGCTGCCTGCTGTTCCGGCAGCTAAACCGGCTGTAGTTATACCGGCTATTAAGTTTGCACGTTCGTTAAGCCTTTTGAATGCCTTGCCCGCCCCCAAAGCAAATATAACCCCGCTTACTTTTGAAGACCTGCGCCAGGACTATGGCTTTGTATTATACCGTAGTGCAATCACAGGGGGTAAAACCGGTGTACTTAAGCTTAAAGAATTAAGAGACTATGCGGTAGTGATGATTAATGGCAAAACCGTTGGCACGCTTGATCGCCGGCAGAACCAGGATAGCTTAACCCTTACTTTGCCAGCCGGAAAAGTAACTTTGGATATTTTGGTTGAAAACCTTGGCCGAATCAACTTCGGCAAGTACCTGTTACAAAATAAAAAGGGCATTACCCAACAGGTTCTTTTTGCCGGCAACGAAGTGCTGCATTGGAAAATGTATTCGTTACCCTTCAACAACTTAAATACAGTGAAATTTGGCACAGCTAAACATAAACCCAGTTCGCCATCAATTAAAAAGGGAAGTTTTAACCTCGGCAAGGTTGCAGATACCTACCTTGACCTGAGCCACTGGGGCAAAGGTGCGGTTTGGGTGAACGGGCACAACCTGGGGCGGTATTGGAATATTGGCCCGCAGCAAACCCTATACCTGCCTGCAGAATGGCTAAAAAAAGGACGTAATGATATCGTTATCCTGGAACTATTGAAACCGGAACAAAATCAACTATCCGGCTTGAGTAAGCCGGTATTAGATCAACTACAGCTTTAAAAACAAAAAGCACTAATGATAAATCCATATGGATACTATTCCACAACCGGAATTTATCATCAGTGCTTTAATTTTTGATTAACCTGCCACAGCAGATTTTCCGATGCGGCAGGCATCAAATAAAGTTTAGGTATTATTTAGTTTGATAGAAAAGGACCCTGTCTATTACCTGTATGGCTCCGTTCACGGGCAAAATATTGCTTGTTCGTACACTTACATATCCCACAGAATTCGGAAAATCATTTAACCGCATGGTAAAATTCTGGTCATCGTTAACACGTAATGTCATCACCGAGGTAGGGTTTAACGGATCGTAATTTAACGGCTCAAGTGTGGTAGCAACCACGTTACCAGGCGATAAGTTATTAAATGAATACGCCCCTTGTACAATTAAATACAACAGGTAATTTTTAACCTGCTCTTTGGGGTAATCGCTCCACTTTTTACCCGGAACACCATTTACCAGGTATTTCCCCCAGTAACAATCGGCTGTAATTGTGGGCACTTTATTTACCAGGGTGGTTCTGTAAATGGCATCGTTATGCAATAGGATAAATGTACAGTTTGTTTTAATGTACAGGTTTGTATCTATCCCCGAATATTCAATAGCCTGCCGCATCAGTTTAAAAATGGTATCCTTACCGGCAAAATTGTAGCTGCGGTCCTTAATGTATTGCCAGGTGGTTTTATCAATATGCGGATCGAGCACATAAGGGTGATAATCGGCATTTTCCTGCAACTTTAATCCGGCCACATTACAGCCCGCCATGCTTATTAATAAGCCTGCAAAAACTAACCATATGGATGCTTGTTTTATCTTTTTCATTTGATATTGTTTTAAAATGCCATGATTAATAAGGTGGATTCTGAGTTAGCTTAGTATTAGCGTTTAATACGTTTTGATTGATTGGCCACAATACCTTTCTCGGATCGCCAAAACCGGTAGAAGGGAATCCCTTGGCCAACTGCCTGTTCCTGATCACCGGATCCATAGTGCTGATGATGATGTCGTTTCTTTGCAAATCAAACCAGCGCTTCGCCTCGCAGAAAAATTCCAACTGCCTTTCGCGCAGGATACCGTTGGCATTTACCGGGCTGCCGTAAAGCATGGCATCGGCATTGGCAAAATCGCTTGCCTGGTACGCAGGCAGGCCCGCCCGGGTATGTACCTTATTCAGATAAACCAGGGCGTTGGCAAGGTCGCCTGTTTTGTTTAAAGCTTCGGCCCTCAGCAGGTAAATATCGGCCAGGCGATACAGCGGAAAATACAAGTTGGCCTGTGGCGAAGGAGGATAAATCTGGTTACCGTTCTTATCCAGGTTTGGGGCATAATACTTTAATATTTTATCGTGGTTACTCACTTTAAAATCAACACTCTGAGAGCCCCTGATATCAGCCGTTACCGTTGTATAATAGGTCCATAAATCCGGATCAACAGCAAAATCACTATTGGTATCACCGGCACCTATCTCCTGCGAGGTTTTGTTACCGCCATCAACCGTAAAATCCCAGTTTAAACTCCAAATGTTCTCTTTTGTATTTGTTGGGGCAATAAAATTGTTTTTCCAATTGGCGGTGGCTTCCAAACTGTAACGGTTTAATTTAAACAGGTTGTCGCACCATAATAAGGCATTAGTATAATCGTGGTTATACATGTAAACGTCCATCAACATGGCTGCAATCCCACCTGAATTCAGATTCCATACTACGGCGGCTGTATGGTCAGACAGGTCATAAGCTTTAAGCAAATCTGGAAGGATGACGTTTTTTACAATATCAGCCGCCGGCGTTACACTCTTGTATGGGTCGGTACTTAAATCTTCATAAGGCTCTGTCCATACTGGCACATTTCCCCAAAGCCGTATCAACCAAAAATAGCAGTAGGCCCTTATACCCAAGGCCTGCGCCTGCAGATCCTTTGACAAAACAGGATCGATACCATCAATAGCAGGAATATATTTTATGGCAAAATTAGCCCGGCTTATAGCAGCATATATCAGCGTCCAGTCGGCACCGGTGGTAGTGGGCGTTAATACGTTTAGTGCCAGGGGCAGGCCATCATTATAGGTAGGATGAAAAGTAAGATTATCGCTCCGGCCATCCCCCCAATAAATATACTGGGTGTTAAACATATCCTGAATGCCATCATAAATCCCGGCTATACCGGCCTTGGCATCATCGGCTGTTTTCCAGAATTTACTGCTGGCCAACTGACTTTTAGGGGGCTGATCCAACAGCTTTTTGCAGCTAAAAAACGCAATGGAAAGCATCAAAAAAGTAATGTGTAATATTTTTTTCATGATTAAATTCATTAAAAATTAACGTTTATTCCAAAACCATATTCGCGCCTCCGCGGGTACCGGCCACTGTCATTCCCGGGCGTTAATGCCGAACTTGAAGAAAACTCAGGGTCGTACCAGGAATAATTTGTCCAGGTGAGCAGGTTTGCTCCATACACATACGCCCCAATATTTTTGAGTTTAATGCGCGAAGCTATATTTGCAGGCAGGTTATAGGTAAACTTTGCATAGCTTAGCCTTATAAACGAAGTATTTTCCAGGAACCTGGTTTGCGTGCCCGGGAAATTCGCGGTTGAATTTTTACGGCCCATATAAGGTATATTGGTAATATCCCCCTGGTTTTTCCACGAATTATAAGTGGTATTATTATCGGCAACAATGCCCGATGTTGCCAGGTTATCTAAAGTTTGCCTTGGGCTGTTATAAGCCTCTCCGCCCCAGGTGGTGTTAAGCGTAAACGACAAGCTAAATTGTTTGTAAGTAAACGTATTGATGATAGCACCGTAAAACGATGGCTGGGCATTACCAATGATCTGCCTGTCGTTAGCATCAATCACGCTATCCTTTTTAACGTTGTCAAATATCATATCGCCCCCCAGCAATAAAGCTCCGCCAGCGTACATATGGTGCACTGTACCCGTATAAGTATTACCGTTCAGCTCATAGCCCGTGGCAGTTTTACCATCGGCAGATACGCCAACCGGTGTTAACCTATTCCAATCACCGTCATAAGCGTTTGAGGCATCATACCTGTAAACGCCCAGGCCCTTGTAGCCATAAAAATCGCCGATTTTGCCGCCCTCCTGAACCAGGTAGGTAGCGCCTCCTGCCGTGGCCAAAAATGGTTGATGATTGTAAAGGCTCCTGATTTTGTTGCGCTCGATAGATAAACTCGCGTTAATATTCCAGATAAAGTTTTTGGCAGCAACCGGTGTTGCGTTTACAGAAAACTCCCAGCCGTTATTTGCAATATCGCCAACGTTTACATATACGTTGGTAAAACCCGTCTCCACGGGAATATTACGTTGATAAAGCAAATTTTTAGTTACCTTTTGATAATAATCAGCTGTTATATTGAGCCGGGAATTGAAGAATTGAAGATCTAAACCAATGTTTTTCTGAATGTTACTCTCCCATTTTAATTGCGTATTGCCAAATTGGTTGCTTAAAACTACGCCATTGATAGCATTATAAAAGGACGAGCCAAAAGTATAAATCAGCAGATTGGAGTTGGCCGGAATACGATCATTACCCACCTGCCCATAGCTCACTCTCAGCTTAGCATCGCCCAGGACTTTTTTAGACCAACTCATGAACGATTCGTCGGAGAAGCGCCAGGCAGCAGATGAGCCATAAAAATTACCAAACTGATTGGATGAACCAAATTTTGACGATCCATCCCGGCGATAAACTGCGCTGATGATGTACCGGCTTTTGTAGTTGTAACCTGCACGGGCGTAAAATGATTCGCGGCTGGTTGATCCGGCGTCGGTACCCGTATTGGTCAAATCTACAGTACCGGCAACGTTTGAGGTATATATAGTTTCGTTTGCATAATTTGTACCCGCTATTTTAAAGCTGTTATTCTGCGTTTTTTCGGCACTTATACCTGCTACGGCAGATATGGAATGGTTTTGGCCAAATGTTTTATTGTAATTTAAAAATCCCTGGTATGCCCAGTTGGTGTTAACGGCAAAATTCTCCCTCCCCGAATTAACCAACGGGTTGGCACTGCTTAATAATTTAGGATCAAAGAAAGTATTATGGGGCGTTGATAAACCAAAATCGAAGTTATTGGTTAAGCGCAGGTCCTTGGTAATGCTATAATCAACCTGGTTAAACAAATCGCCGGTATACGTATTGGTTACGTTAACCTCCAGTAATGCAACTGACAACTGGTTGCGACGCCCGCTAATGTAACCGGTTAAGGTACCATCGGGATAATACAACGCTAAGTTTGACGGCCGCTGAAATGCCTGGTTAATGGTATTACCTTCGTTAATGTTATTGTTGGTATTGAAACCAAAAGATAAACGGTTGCTATATTTAAACTTAGGCGATACCTGGTAATCTAAATTAAAACGGGCCTGCAACGTTTTTGAATAGCTGTTAACTATCAGCCCCTGATCATTAATATACCTTATGCTTGAGTAGTATTGTACGCTTTTTTCGCCGCCGCTCACGCCAAAATCAATGATATCTTTTTTGGCCAGTTGTGTAATTACGCTCTGATTATCGTTATCTGAGTTAAAAACCACATTTAATGAGTCGTTTGTGGTGGTTGGTTTATCGGGGCTATTACCGTTGTACAAATTTCTTTCAACACGCAGGTCTTTTGAGTTTGGCTGCTCCAGCTTATGGGCCATTACGCCAAAAATGCGGGCATACTGGGCGTTAATAAGCGGCTTACCCGGCTGCCCACGCTTGGTTGTAATTAATATGACACCATTGGCTGCCTGCGAACCATAAATAGCGGCGGATGCAGCGTCTTTTAGCACCTCAATTGATTGGATGTCATTGGGGTTTACGTTATCGGCACTTTGGCTTAAAATACCGTCAATTACAAACAAGGGCGAGTTACCTGCACTTGAAAAAGTAGATCCGCCGCGTATTTGAATAGAGCCTGTTGCGCCAGGCTCGCCCGAGTCATTTACTACCAATACGCCTGATGCCTGTGATTGTAAAGCATCGATAAGGTTTATGGGATGGCGTTCTTCTATCTGTTTGGCAGTTACGGTTGATATTGCCCCGGTTAAATCGCGTTTTACCACCGATTGACCGTACCCGGTTACCACTACCTCGTTTAAATCGGTAGACGATTCCTTTAGTGTAACATTGATAGTTTTACGATCGCCAACCGCTACTTCTGTAGATATAAAGCCGATAAATGAGAACGTTAACACAGCATCGTTATCCGGCGCGTTGATGGTAAATTTTCCGTCTAAATCGGTAACAACACCCGTTTGCGCCCCCTTTACCCTTACACTTACACCCGGTAGCGGCCCGCCTTTATCGTCAGTTACACGCCCGGTAATATACCGGGGCGGCGGCTGTAAGGTTTTATCAAAAATTATAACCAGGTTGTTATTGCCCAGCTTATATTTTAAATCTGTTTTGGTTAGCAATACATCCATCGCCTCGCTTATCGAAGCATTTTTAAGGATGATGTTGCCAATATTCTTTTCATTCAGGGCATCGTCGTTGTAAACAAAACGATAACTGCTTTTTTTCTCAATTTCGGTAATCGCCTTTTTTACCGAAACATCATGAAGATTAACGTTAATTTTATCCTGGGCGTAGCCTTTTGCAAAAACCTGAAATGCAGATATAATTATCAGGATTAAGGTACACTTTGTCATGAGTAATATTTTTAATAGGCATTGCAACCGCACATTACTTATGCGGCAAGCATTTTTTTTCATAATTTAGTATTTAGGTTACTTTAATTATTGGTTTAAGAAGACTCGTAGTTGCGGTACCAATTATTGCGGGGAATGCGACAACATTCTCCGCTTTTTTGGTTTAATAGTTTTAAAGTTCAAATTTTATCATAGGCATATTTTTAGGTATTAACATTATTGGTTAGTAAATAATCACCTTTTTGTACTCAATCAAAAAATTAAAATTGCTGGTTGCTCTTAGTGCCTCCAACGCTGTACTTAGCGACTCCGTGGTGAATTTCCCGCTAAACTTTTTCTCCTTTAACCCATCATTTTTAAATGAAATGGAAACGCCATACCATCTTTCCATTTTTTTTGCCACTTCATCAAAATACTCGTTATCAAATACCAGTTTATTTTCCAGCCATTGCGCTTCTGACGGCAACGAGTCGGTTTTTGCGGTGCGCAAAGTGCTCAAGGTAATCAGGGCTTCGTCTTTATTGTTATGATTGTGTTTGGGATTAAGGATTGTCAATTTCTCGGCGGGTTTTAATATAATCCGTTGTTTTGGCCCCGTAGTGGTAATCAATTCTATTCTCCCCCGTATCAGTGATGTTTCAGAAACATTGTCGTTTGCATACGACCGGACATTAAAAGCAGTGCCCAGCACTTTTATACGCATAGAAGCCGTATTTACAATAAATGGATGTTCGGCATCTTTCACAACATCAAAGAAAGCCTCGCCGGTCAGGCGTATTTCCCTGTTGCCGTTACCATAATTTGTTTTGTAAAAAATTTCGCTCCCTGCGTTAAGCCAAACCTTAGTGCCATCGGGCAATACAATCTTGCTAATGTTTCTTCCAGCTGCTACAACTTGATAGGTTTTAACATTATAGTTACCTGAATAATTTTTCCAATAAAAAAAAGACAATAGGGCAAACACCAGGCAAGCCGCTGCAACGAGTGCCTGAATAACCCTACGCTTTGTATTTTTATTCCGGGGGACAGCCTCGTTAGCAGGGCTTTGAAATGTATCGGAATCTGTGTTACCGGTTTCGAGTCGGCTCTCGAGTTTATCCCATTTTTGCTGAAGTTTATGCGGAATAAAACGGGGTGGCTTATTGGGATTTTGCCGCCACATGGCCTCTAATATTTGTATGGAATAAACATCGGCCCAGGGCTGCATGAGCAAATGATGCAGTTGACGAAGCTCTTCGGGAGTAGCCTCGTTATTAAGTTTTTTGCCAACAAGTGTCCAAATAGTGTCCTGATCCATTTTTTTGCTTCAGAAACAAGGACAGGAGAAAATGAAAATACCCCAGTGAAAAATAAAATTTAATTTGAGGATGCTTTTTTTGTTGTTCTTTTATGGTGATGAGGCGATGCAGATATTGCCGTGGCTATTGCCTTAAGCGCATTTTTCATGTGATACTCAACGGTTTTAACTGAGATATTTAGTATCTCGGCCACCTTACGATATTTCAAACCGTCTTCCTTAACTAATTTAAATACTACTTTGCATTCATCGGGTAGCCGCTGTATGGTATAATTGATGATTTTTGCGAGTTCATCGGTGATGATTACATCCTCAACAGAACCATTGGCATCTTTAAGCTCAAAACTAACCGATTCTATATCAACACAAGTTATCCGATTTGACAAATTATGATTGATGGCCCTGTTTTTTACCGCTACATATAAATAAACCGTCAAATTGTTCACTTCTGTTAGCCCGGCCCGGTTAGCCCATATTTTCACAAAAACGTCGTCCACAATCTCCTCGCCTACCTCCGTTACCTTCACGTAGGAGCAGGCTAACTTCAACAACCTTTCGTAGTATAAAAAGTAGATCTTTTTAAAAGATGCCAGATCACTGTCACGCGCAATTTTTATTAATAGATCTTTAATATTAATATTTAACATTCTTTAATGAGGTTTTGGTACGCGCATTTACAGGGGGGAAATGCATACAATTGGTTACGCTAAATTTAGTTGAGAAAAACAAAGCAGAAGTAAACTATAATAGCTTATTACTAATCTGCTTTTACAATTCGAACAAGCAGTGGTTGTTGAGGCGGGTCTTAAAGCGAAGATGGAGGGAAGATCAGGAAATTGCTGCGCCCAATAAAATACTTCCTTGCTATAACAATGGTATCAAAAAAAAAAGCGGACAGAGACGAAAATCCGTCTCTGTCCGCTCAAGGTTTTCCCACATGGACTCGAACCACGATTGTCTGAACCAGAATCAGAAGTGCTACCATTACACCATAGGAAAATATCAATCAAGCGCAGATTACGCCTGCTTAATATGCAAATATAAGACCAATGGCTTTATTTAGCAAAAATAGTTAAAGACTGGTTTCAGTATATTTTTTGAAATTATCCAGGATAGCCTGCCAGCCTCCCCTTTGCATTTCAATAGGATTTTGCGTTTCGGGGTCAAATGTTTCCGTTACCTTAGTGGTGTCGCCATCGCCAATAAACTCAATTCTTACTTTCCGGCCATCACCAAGCCCATATTCTATCAGGCTATATTGCGCTACGTTACTGTAAACACCTTCAAAATCAAAACTGAAACTTCCATCTTTTGCAGCCATGGTTGTTTTAAACTTGCCGCCTGTTTGCGCATCGTTATCAGCATAAGGCGCGTGCCAATCGTCTGATGCATGGCACCATTGGGTAATATGCTCCGGTTTAGTCCACGATTCCCAAACTTTTTCTATAGGCGCGTTTATGGTGGCTTCTACGGTGATAGTTGTTTTAGCTGCTGTTTCCATTTTATTTTTTTGATTGATTTGCTGTTGATAAAATTAGCAGAATATTTTAAAACGGAATATGGCTAAATGCGACATTTGTGGGGTGCGAATTACAGGTAGAAATGTTTAATATAATTAATTGTGTTTTTATATTTGGCGCAACAATAAGCATCCTTTAGCACAATAATTCTGCCCTATCATTAAAAAAACTATAGCCGATGAGTTTTCTAAAGAATATATTTAAAGGTGGCGAACAACCTGTTAGGTCGTACGCAGATTTTTGGACTTGGTTTCAAAAAAATGAAAAGGCTTTTTTCAGAATAGTTAAAGAAAAGAGGGATATCCACAAAGATTTTTTCGACAAACTTTCGCCAAAGCTTAACGAGCTAAAAGATGGATTTTATTTTTTAACCGGCATATTTGATGAGCATACCGTCGAACTTGTTTTGACTGCCGATGGCGCTGTCAAAAACATTCCCTTTGTAGAAGAACTTGTTAAAGCCGCCCCCCAAATAAATGGTTGGAAGTTTACCGCACTGAAACCTGCTTTAGACATTACAAACGTATATATCAAAATGGACGGCTATAAATTTGCAGATGAAAACATCCATTTTTATGCAAACAATTCGAATGAGTTCCCTGATGAAATAGACATCACCGTTTTACATGACGACCTTACCCAAAAAAATAAAGACACCATCATCAATGGGATATACATTTTCCTTGACAATTTCATTGGCGAACTAAATTTTGCAACCACCATAGATAATATGAATGTTATAGGTAAAAGCGAGGCAGAAAAAGAATTAGTACCAATAGCGAAACTAAAAGATTTTTTAAAATGGCGCGAAAAAGAATTTATTGAAAAGTACGAAGGCGTAAGGCACAACACAGAAAATGACACTTATTCGGGGCTTGAAGCAACCCTGAACAGCGGCAATCCCGTGGTGGCTATCATTAACACCGATTTACTCAACTGGGACAGCAAGGCATCTCACCCCTGGATTATGAGTGTGGAAATTAAATATGGCGGTACAGCCAATAACGGCATGCCCGACAACAAAACCTATCAACTGTTGGATGATATTGAAAAGGATATACTTCATGAATTGAAAGACTTCGACGGTTACCTGAACATTGGCCGCCAAACTGCAGAAAACACCCGCGATATATATTTTGCCTGCAAAGATTTCAGAAAACCATCCATTGTAGCTTATAGTATTGTACAAAAGTATTCCGGCCAGGTTGATATAACATATGATGTTTATAAAGACAAATACTGGCAATCATTCGAGCGGTTTAGATAGTTATGGCATGCGGTGAACAGCAATTACTTCTTGTATTATTTTCACGAATTGCAACTAAAATGGTGTAAAGGCATTGCTTACTATATTCAAATACCGTGCGTTTTAAAATCGTAGTACTTGAAATACAGATTGAGTAAGAAAGCATCATCCATTTATCATATTCAAATCACGATCAGTTTAATTGATAGATGATTTATACTTTTATCTTAGTATATAACAACCAGCTATGCAAGCCATCACTATCGACGAATTTTATAAACAGGTAGGTAAAAACGATACAGAGTCGCTGTTACCGGCCGGCATCAATAAAGAAATAGGACATTTCAATATATTCAACCTGGAAGAACTCATTCCTCGTTTTAAAGACAACCCCGGGCATATGCCCTACAACCGCAGGGCTTACTACAAAATAAGCCTGGTGAGGGGGAAAAACATTGCGGAGTATGCTGATAAGGTGATCCACATCGAAAAAAATGCTTTGCTTTTTGCTACGCCTAAAATACCCTATAACTGGGTACCGCAGGATACGGACCAGGCCGGATATTTCTGTATTTTTACCGGCGATTTTTTAATACAATCAAAAAGCGGTGCCGTGTTAGATGAACTCCCCATCTTTCGCCCGGGAGGCTACCCGGTTTTCCAGGTTACCGATGCGCAGGCAAACGAACTGGAGCTGATGTTTAAAAAAATGCAGCAGGAAATAAGCTCCAATTATTTGTTTAAGTATGATCTTATCCGCAATTATGTAATGGAGGTAATTCATTACGGCCAAAAGCTGGAGCCCCTAACCACCTACAACAGTGCGCATAATGCATCGGCCAGGGTATCATCCCTGTTTATCGAGTTGCTGGAAAGGCAATTCCCGATAGCATCTCCGCAGCAAAAAATAACATTACGAACTGCGCGCGATTATGCCGACCGCCTGGCCGTGCACAGTAACCATCTTAATAAAGTTTTAAAAGAAAATACCGGCAAAACCACAACCGAGCATATTACCAACCGACTTATCCAGGAAGCCAAAATACTGCTTAAACAAACCGATTGGAACATATCAGAAATTGCCTACAGCCTGGGATTTGAACAGCTATCGCACTTTTCAAACTTCTTTAAAAAACAAACATCACTATCACCAATTGAAATACGGGCAAAAATTGTTTGAAATTGATAAATAGCTGATTGATGATTGCAAACATGTTATGGACAATGGCACGTAGCTTAGCGCTATAACAAACCAACATCATGACTCTCAAATTAATTAGCAGCGCCCTTATCATATTTGCAGCCTTTATGAGCATAAAACACGGCTGGCAGGGATTAACCATGAAACCTGGCGCCACTGGCCCCGAAGCAGAATTGTTTGGCAAATGGAATTTAAGCCCCACTACATTAAAAGTAATATCGCTTTTGACACTGCTAAGCGGAATACTTATCCTTATGCCGCAAACTTTTGTAGCAGGTAACATTTTAAACGCCGCCCTGATATTTTTCCTGATGGTGATGTTTTTTTACATAGGGGAATTGAAAGCCGCTTTAATTGAGATACCTTTTTTGCTTATCCCATTAGTGTTGATATATTTGAAATATCCACTTGGATAAAATTACTTATGATAAACAAATCGTCCATTGATAGAAAAAAAGCAATTGAAAAACGATTGAGCGATCATGGCATAGGTGATATCAAAATACAGTACCTGCCTTATCTTGATTTTGATCCTGAAAGCTTTGCAAAACCTTTTGACGTTGGCTGCCGGATTATCATTTTGTATGCAGTTTCGATTGCAGCACAGCATGAAAAACATCGTCAAAAAATCATGAACTGGTTAAAAGCTGAGGGCCTATGGGAATATGTTAGTGAACGGGAAACAAAATTGTTTGAAGGAAAAGTTACAGACAGAAAAGCACTGGTAAATTTTTCATGGCAAATAGAAGCGGCTTACGTATTGGCCTGGTCACTTGGATTAGTTACAAAACTTTCGGTTTCATGCCAGCCCATAGACGACGAGGAATTTAATGAATTTGATACCGTTGTTCCTTTGGCTGGCGAGCCTTTAAATGATTTTTTAACAAAACTGCATTATATCGACGAAACAACCATCATCGACGAAAACCTTTTTAATGAATTGGTTACCACTTACCTGAGAGATATTTATTTTAACGGCAACCCAAACACATCGACGGTAGACCGTGTCGTTTCTTTCGAAAGGCATAAAGCGCTGAACTGGCTTCGCCGCTTCTCCGGAATTGAAGAGTGGGACGAAACAGATACCTCAACCTAAATTGCGATACGCGATAGCGTTTATATGGTTATTTTGCCCGCATTTTATTCCCTTTTGCCTCATGCGTTATCTCTGCAACTCCCAGTGCTTCCATTAATGGTGGTATATACATGCCAAAACGGCCACGTAAACCTTTCTTGAGCCCATACCAGCCACCAACAGGATTTTCGGAGGATCGTCCCCATGCTTCAACAGTGCTTTCTTTGGCCGGCTTTTGCTCGTCGGCACTTCCCAGTTCCATCCAGTCGCCGTGTTGCTTAAGCATTGTGTGCAAATCTTCAAGGCAACGGTAATCATACAGTAACACCGTTTTGCCAACGGTGCACACCAAAACTTCTTTACCATCTTTTACATCGGTGTACATAGTATATTCTGATGATAGCGGCGGTGTTTTAAGGGCTAACGGGTTTTCCTTAGTGTCAATTTGTTCTTTCATTTTATGAAAGCTAAATTAAGGTCTGTCTGAATATTTTATCAATTGGTTTATTGACTTTAAAGTTAGGAGATAATCAGATACACCAGTAAGGTTTGCTATGATTCGTCAGCAAAAAATCCCTAAAAAAAGCCGCTTACAATGTAAGCGGCTTCTGTCATGTCCTGAAAAAAGTAGACACTTTATTGTTTGTTACTTGAGGTGTTAATAAGTCGGAAACTCGTAGAGTTTTCGACTTATTAACACCCTTTTCTTTTTTTGCTTCTTTTTTTCTTTTAAAATTTCCTGTTGCTTGTTAATAACTTAAGCAGCAATATGCACCTGCTGCGGGGTTGCTAAATTCAGTGACCAGTGTGGCCGGTCCGTATTATACGACCATATCGCTTCTTTTACTGCCTTTACCGCATTGCCCTCAGATGTAAAAGCTTCATCTAAGCCATATTCCTGCTTTAGAATGCCGTTTATCCGCTCGGCTGTAGCATTTTCATAACAATGGTTCGCCTCAGTCATGCTGATCTTTATTTTGGCCTTCTTCAGCAGCTTTACATAATCCTTACTGCAATACTGAATTCCGCGATCTGAATGATGAATCAGGTCTTTGGTATCCGGGCATTGCCTGATGGCCATTTTCAAAGCATTAATAGCTCCTTTTATCTTTAAACTATCCGATAAATGCCAGCCCACGATCTTCCGTGAGTAGGCATCTGTGATCAGGAACAGATACACAAAGTCATCCTTTGTTCGGATATAGGTAATATCCGAAACCCAACCCTGGTGCGCCTTATGCAGCAGTTTATCTTTCAACAAGTTCCTGTATACCCTAAAACGATGGTAAGAATCTGTCGTTGAGATATATTTACGACGCCTCTTTACCAATAAACCGTTCCGCGCCAACAACTCAAAGAACTTATCCCGGCCAAGCTTTATTCCCGCTTGCTTCAGATCACCCTTTAAAACGGAGTACAACTTCTTGCCTCCTATACGCGGGTGACGCCTACGTACATCATGTATAAGCGACAATACCAACTGCTCATTTAACAGTTTCTTATCCGCTGACTCTACGGCTTTATAATAACCACTCCTGCTTACTTCGAAATAGCTACATAGCTCACTTAGCGCGTATCGCTTCCGGAGGAATCCGATGCTGCTGTGCCAAACTTTTTTTTTAAATCTGTCCCGTATAGTTTACCTGCCTGCCTGATCACTTCCTCTGCGCAATCTCTTGACAAATAGGCATCTGCCAAAGCTAATTTTAACTTCTTGACCTCTTTCTCTAACTCCAACAGCCGGTCTTTCTCATCTTTCGTTTCCACTCTAATTACCGTATTTAATAAATGTTGTTTCCCTAATTCTTTAAGCCATTTGTTTATCGTCTCTGCCCCACCTATGCCATAACGACGATTTGCTTCTGAGATCTGCAGACCCTCCTGTTCAATCTCATTGACTACTTTTTGTTTAAAGCTAATACTGTACCGAATTACTTTTCGCTTACTTTTTGTCATTTTTCCTGATTATTTAAGTTAACTATACTGTCAACCTATTTCAGGACAAGACATTCCTCTCTTAATTCTTGACTCTTAATTCTTGCTTCTATTTTATTAACGCCTTAATCCTCGTTAACAAATGAACGCAGCATCCAGGTATTTTTTTCATTAAACTGCATAAAGCGGTTCACCATATCGTTGGTACCGTCATCGCCGGCTTCCGCTGTAATATCCAGGATCTCCCTTTCTTTGGCTATCAGGGCGGCAAGGTCGTCAATAATGGCCTTTACCATTAGGGTATCCTTTAAACCAATGGTTTGAATTTCTTTAATTTGGGCGGTTTCGATATAGTCTTTAAACGTACTATACGGTGGTTTACCTAACGACAGGATCCTTTCGGCCAGTTCATCAATGGTTAATAAAGCAGCGGTATACAACTCCTCAAATTTAAGGTGCAATGTAAAAAAACTTGGCCCTTTTACATTCCAATGGCATCCGCGCAGTTTTTGGTAATGGATGTGGTAGTTTGCCAAAAGATCGTTCAAATGGTCGACAACCGGCTTTACTTTTGTTTCTTCTAAGCTAATTTGTTCAGCATTCATAGTAGTAGTGATTTAGTGCTTTTAATACCGCCGCAGCGGCAATGTTTGGTAAAATTAACACTGTTTTGAAGATATTAAGCATATTTACACACTTTATGACAAAGTTGCTACCATTCATCCAACATCAGTGTAAATGGCCCGTGTGGCGTATCGAGATTGACGGGCCGGGTAATATTATATTTCTGGAAGTACGCAATAGCGGGGATAAATTGGTTTCATTTACATCAATCAACCTGGATAGCGGCATCGTAAACTTTGAAGGTCTTACTACTCCCGAGCGATGGCTTACCGGTATCGAGACCGCGTTTGACGGAGTACTTGTTTTGCATAATTATCAATCAGAAAAAGGCCCGGCACACAAGGGATTAACAGCTATTGACGGGCTGTCCGGAAAAACCTTATGGAGCAATTACACCCTGGCATTTGATCATCTCTCGGCAACTGGACCGGTAGTTTACAATACTCAAATACAGCCCCCAAAGCTCGTTCTGGCCGATATCAAAACCGGGGGAATAGTAAGAACCTACCAGCCTGTTATTGATGTGGGCTTCAACAACCATATTTTAAGCCCGCAGGTGTTACCGGCACAAGCATTTAAAAGTTTGCCCCCCGGTGTTGACGCCTACGGAAATACCGTGGATTACCTTGAGCACAATAATTTTAGAATTGTATCTTTGCACACGTTTTTGGACGGGCAACTTAAACAGCACCTTTATATTTTTGACGATGAGGGTGGTACTGTTTATCACGATTTGTTGCAAAGCGATATACAAAAATTGCAGCCCGAGGCGTTTGTAGTACATGATAATAAACTGATCTACCTTAAAAACAGGTCGGTGTTAATAGTTTTAAATTTACAAAATACTGTATTATAACATATTATGAAATTAAAGGTCCTTTTATTGATCGCTCCCCTACTAACCATTTCTGTCTCCGTTTTTGCAAGCACTGCTAAAGATTCCATTGGTGTTGAAAACCAGAATGGTAAAAAAATCATCCTTCACAAATTAGATCCTAAAGACAATTACTACTCCATAGGCAGGCGCTATAAAGTAAGCCCAAAAGCCATTATCCAGTTTAACAACAACGCACCGCTTAAAATTGGCGGCACCATTAAGGTGCCTACCGACCTGCCATTTGATGAAGCCCAAACGGCAACTACAGTGCAGCCAACAAAACCGGCGGTACAACCGGCTGTAGTACAGCAAAAGACCCAGGTTCAGCCCGCTGTTACCAAAACGTCACCGGTAGTTCAGCAACCGGTAGCACAGCCACAGCAGGCACCGGTAGTACAGCAACCCGTGGCAGCAACACCAAAACCAGCTACACCGGCACCGGCAACAACGCAGCCAGCTACAGCGGTAAATATGGATAACGTACAACAGTATAAAATATCGGCCGGCGAAACAATTTACTCAATTGCCAAAAGATTCAATACTTCGGTTGAGGACATCAGGAATTTAAACAACTTAAGCTCTGATGATCTAAAAGCCGACCAGATAATCAAAGTTCGTACCGGTATGCCGCCAGAAGAACGGACGGTTGCCAAGCAGGATGTATTGAAAACCGATTCGGCAAACATGCCAATTGATAGTGCCGACGCAAAATTTAAAGCCAACCGTTTTGGCTTATATGAAAAAAACGAAAAAGGCGTAGCCACCTGGATAGATGATACCAGCCTTGACCCTAAAAAAGAATTGGTGTTACACCGCACCGCACCAATAGGCACGGTTATAAAAATCACCAACCCGATGAATAATCATACTACTTATGCTAAAGTAGTGGGTCGTTTTACTGATAGCGAGGCTACCAAAAATGTGCTCATTGTAATGACCAAAAACACTGCCGATGCTTTAGGCGCATTAGATAAACGCATTAACGTAAATATCAGCTACGGAAGCCCGAATGAATAAACCTTATATTATTGGAATTGCCGGTGGAAGCGGATCTGGCAAAACTTTTTTTTTGAAATGTTTCCTGGAGCATTTTACTGCTGATGAAGTATCGTTGGTGTCGCAGGATGACTACTATATCCCCGTGGCGCACAATATGACCAAGGAGGAGAATAAGCTATACAACTTTGATTTACCCTCGACTATAGATGACCGGCATTTTCATGATGATATTGGCAAGCTTTTAAATAAAGAACCGGTTATTAAGCATGAGTATACCTTCAACAACCCCGATGCCATCCCAAAGGTGCTGGAAATAAAGCCTGCCCCAATCCTGATAGTAGAAGGCCTGTTTATCCTGCATTTTAAAGAGATTGCCGGCATGCTGGATATGAAAATTTTCATAGAGGCCGAAGACGACATAGCCCTGCAGCGCCGCCTTAAACGCGATTTGCTGGAACGTGGCTACTCGCACGATGATGTGATGTACAAATGGGTAAACCATGTGGTGCCAGCTTATAAAGAGTTCCTGTTACCTTACAAAGATGAATGCGATAAGGTGATAACCAACAACACACACGTTGCGGACGATATCATCGCAGTAACAGAAGAAATATCAGCTAATTTGAGAGAAAAGCTTTTTTAAAAGAATTTGAAAATTTGAGGATTTGAGAATTTTAAAATGAAGCCTTTTTGATTTGAAAATTTGAGGATTAACAAATTATTTCAGACATTTTCAAATCTTCAAATTAAAATCAGTTTCCTATAATTTTCCTGGTTTCGTTGTGGTAATCGGTTTTGGTAATTACGCCGGCCCTGAACAGGTTTCTCAATTTTGTAAGTTCAGCTTCTATTTTAGGACAGCAGTTGTGGGTATTGAGTTTGTATGATCGCAGCGGGTCTTTATCAGTGCGGAGCGCCCACACTAACGAAATTATCCAGGCTATCACCGTCCAGCCTAAAAGTACATTAAGCAATAATACTGATGTAAAGTTATTTTTCTCCCTGGCCATTATAGATGGCAACAGATAAACGGGCATTGTAATGGATAACAAAATGAATATTAGTATCAGTTCTGGATAATCTATCATAACTTAATTTAATATTGTCATTTATACGCAATAACTTATCTGTAAGATGCAAATAATTTTCTATTAATGCCATACCTCATTAAGGTATTTTTTTTTAGAGCACTATCTCCGGCACCTCTCCTTCTATAATTAACTCCCCGGCGGTCGCTTTTATTATCTCTTCTACAGTTACGCCGGGGGCTCGCTCCAGTAATTTAAAGCCGCCCTGCGGCAAAACGTCAAATACGCCCAGCTCGGTTACTATCTTTTTTACACAGTGCACGCCGGTTAAAGGCAAGGTGCACTTAGGTAATAACTTCGATTCGCCCGCTTTGTTTACGTGCTGCATGGCTACAATGATATTTTCTGCCGATGCCACCAGGTCCATAGCACCACCCATACCCTTCACCATTTTGCCGGGAATCTTCCAGTTGGCTATATCCCCGTTCTCGGATACTTCCATGGCGCCCAGGATAGTCAGGTTAACCTTCCTGGCTCTGATCATCCCGAAACTCATAGCCGAATCGAATATTGAGGAACCAGGCAGCATGGTAATAGTTTGCTTACCCGCGTTAATTACATCCGGGTCTTCTTCTCCCTCAAACGGAAATGGCCCCATCCCCAACAACCCGTTTTCCGATTGCAAAACCACATCCATCGTTTCGGGGATGTAATTGGCCACCAATGTGGGGATACCTATACCAAGGTTAACATAGTAACCGTCTTTTATTTCTTTGGCGATGCGTTTAGCGATGCCGTTTTTATCTAACATAAAATTAATTTGAAAATTTGAGGATTTGAAAATTTGAAGATGGATTTAATTTTCATACTATCCACTTTTTGCACTCGCTATAATTTTTGATAATATTTTATTGATCACTTTCAACTTTTCAATCAATGACATACTAAACGGATAACCCTTAGAAAACTGGCAAAGCAATAGGAAATACTCAGTCTCGTCGGCTTCCTTAGCAGCTATTTTAAACTTATGTATAAATCATTTTTACTTTCCGCATTTTGAGCTTCACGCACATTTGCCCCAATTGATGTCCCGGATCTGATGATTTGCTTCGCAATAGCGAATTTCCTATTAGCTTCCAACTCCTCCGAAAACTCAATAATATCAAGCGCGAACTCAAAAGTCAATTTAACAATCAGGTTTTCTTTATCGTCTCTCATTTAATCATTCTTATCCATTTTTAACCATTTTCAAATCTTCAAATTATTCATACATTTTCAAATCTTCAAATTCTCAAATTTTCAAATTACTCTCACCGTTCTATGTTCAATCCGTTTTTCGTAGTCTTTACCCTGAAAAATCCTATGTACATAAATTCCCGGCGTATGAATGTGATCGGGATCCAACTCACCAGGTTCAACAAGTTCCTCTACCTCTGCAATGGTTACCTTTCCGGCCATAGCCATAACAGGGTTAAAATTCCGGGCGGTCGATTTATAGATAAGGTTACCCATGGTATCGCCTTTCCAGGCTTTTACAATGGCAAAATCGGCATCAAAAGCCATTTCCATCAGGTAATCTTTACCATTAAAATTGCGGACTTCTTTGCCTATTGCTACCTCGGTACCAACGCCCGCCGGGGTAAAAATAGCTGGCATGCCGTAGCCTGCGGCCATACACCGTGTTGCCAGCGTACCCTGAGGGATTAGCTCCACCTCAAGTTCGCCGCTTAACAGCTGGCGTTCAAATTCGGCGTTTTCGCCAACGTACGATGAAATCATTTTTTTTACCTGGCGCTGTTGCAGCATCAGTCCGATGCCAAAGTCATCAACACCGGCATTGTTGCTGATACAGGTAAGCTGGCTTACTCCTTTTTTTACCAGTGCGGCTATACATTTTTCGGGTAATCCGCATAAACCAAAACCACCCAACATCAGGGTCATACCGTCCCGGATGTCGCGAATGGCCTCATCGGCATCACTTACTACTTTGTTCATGTTTTATAATTGGTTAATTCAAAACTACTGATAAGAGTCAAGAATCAAGAGCAAGGAATCAAGATTTTTTCAATCGACGGTCACCAACGATAAATTATTCGCGCCACCATACTGAAGCAGTCTTAAATTTTAACTTTTGATTTTTAATTATTCATAATAATTAAACAAATAAAACAATTAGAAAATTAGAACATTGTAATTATACATCAACACATAAAACCTATGGAATTAAAAGATAACGGGTTTGGCGAAAGCAATGACTTACCAAACGAACAAACGCAAAATAAGCCTAATACATATCGGGTAGACGACGATGATAACCTGACGGAAGAAAACCTGCAGCATGGCTACCCAACATCGAAAGACGACATGAAAAAACAGGATGCCCCCGGTATGGAAGGGCAAGGCATGGGCGGGCAAAGTTTTGGCGAAAATAACCTGACCCCATCGGGTGATGACCCGGCCAATCCGTCGCAAAACGCGGGTTATAACAATGAGTACTTCCGCCGCACGCAGCCATCTGAAGAGCATCCGGAAAATAATAATTTTAAGGATCCTAACCAGTCAGGGTATTCAGATTATAATGCGGCTACAGGTAGCCAGGGTAACGGCGAAAATACCGGTAGCGAGGAAGACGAAAAACCCGGTGAATCGCAGCAACAATACCAGGAAGGAACCGCCGATGATGACGGTCAAGGCGAAGACAACCAAGCCAATATACCAGGGCCAAATGAGGTACCTGACCAGCAGAAAGTTGGGGAATAAAAATTGATGTGCAGATATGCAGATTTTAGATGTGCAGATTTTTTTTTGAACTCGGTATTTTCTGATTAAATGATTTACAGGAAATGTGGCTTTGCAAATCAAAATCTGATAAATGTGCTTAATCCAAGTTCAGACAAAAATTATCTGCACATCTGAAATTTTAAATTTGCACATTTGTCACCACTTAATATTCTTGTCCATAAACGCTATCAAGTCATCGGCCATGGCCTGCTGTTCCTTAGCGCTTGGGTGCCCTGGCGTATTCTTGTAAGGGATCATGTGAGTGTAAATGCCTTTATCGCTTAAACTTGCAACGGCCTTTTCGATATATCCGGGCCATGGCGAACCGTCTTTGGTGGCATCCATACTGCCCAGAATGCAAAGGATTTGGGCTTTAGGATATTTTTTGCGGATATTTTTTACCATCTCCCGGTAGGCTTTGACGATTTGATCAGCCTCGGGTGGCTTTGTGCCGAAACGTTCTTTAAATTGTGGGTTATCAGGCATTTTAACTATCCACGAATCGTTTTGAAACAGGTTGATTACCACTACATCGGGGGTATATTTTGTAAAATCCCAAAGGCTTGTCGGGTCGGTTGGGTCAAGGCGATTATACATTTCGGTCATAATGAGCGGGAACCAGCTTACCAATACGCCTATGCCGCTTTTAGCCGTTGCCACATAAGCCGCATCATAATGGCGTGCTGTTATAGCGGCATAGCTAATATAGCCGTTCTCGTAAGGGGCACTCCCTCTATCCTGCCCTGTAGTATCTTCAACAGCGTAACCGCAGGTGATAGAATTGCCAAAAAATTCAATTTTGCGTTTTTTAACAGGTGGCGCCGGTAATATAGATGCCCCTTTATCCAATATAAACTGCACAAAAGTGGTTTTACCCTTATCCCATTCGGTGCGTTTGAATAGTTCAAGGCTATGGTTACCGTCGGGAAGGCCTTCGGCAAGGGTGTATGTTTTCTGGGCATTTTCCAGGTGTAAGGTGTTGGTTACCTTACCATCTACAATAATTGTAAAATAGTTTTCGCCCCGCTCGTCCTGTAACACAGCCGATACGCCGGTACCTTTAAAGTTAATTACGGCCGATGAACCTGTCCAGTAAAATTCCGCAGCCTCATCGGTCATGTTAATGCGGCCGGTATAGCGGATATGGGTATCCTTGCTTTTGAGCACCAGGCTTTGCGCCTGGCAGGTTGATAGGGCCCCTGAAGTTACCAGGAACAGAATTATAAAGTATAATTTACGCATTTTTTTACCGGTTTACAGGCCTAATTTATGAAAATTGCCGGCGTAAAACAAACCGGTAAACACCCCTCCTGCCATGCACCGTTCGCGCACCTTCAACATCCTTTTAAACACCAAACTCACACCTTTCCATGCCTTCGCAAGCACCTTTGAAGCACACACCAACTAATGACCTAATGACGCGAAGCAAAATGACTAATCAACCGGAGTACCAAATTGCAACAGGTACCCGTTGTAATCGTAAATGGCAAATTCGCGCATGCCAAAATCAAAAGTTTCAATGGGGTAACAAATGATGGCCTGTTCTTTCAGTTCCTTCCACAGCTCATCAACTTTATCCGTACGGATGTACAACGACCCGGTAAACTTGGGCATCCCGAAGGGCTCATGCTCACTGGGTAGCGCAAACATAATTTCGATATCATCGCGACTAACCGTTGCCCAACCCCAGCGCTCATCATATCCAACACATGTAAAGCCCAGGTTACTAATGTAATAATCTACCGTTTCCCGTACCTGCCGGGTGTATAACATTGGAGTGATAGTTTTTAGGCCCATTGGTTTATAATATTTGGAAAATATACTAACTTATTTCAAATAAACACAAGTTATTCCTTAAACCGGGATGATGAATTTTTACAGCGTGGCACTCACCAGTTTAATTATCCTCCATCTTTTTTGTTGATAAATTAAACCTAAAATCTGTGTAGTTATATTCATAAAAGCCATCAAAACCCATAATAAAATGATGTTCCCAATTTTTGAAATATTCCTTGGCTTCAGTCCGATTCTTGAAATTCAAAATATTAATAAGCAATACTTTCTGATTTTCGACATTTATATAGCCCACATACTGCCTTTTGTAATTACTAAAGCCAGGCGTAACATCTGCTAAAACTTTTCGTCCATACAATTTTTTTCCATCTATTATTTGTGGATGTTTGGAAATGTGAGTTAAAGCCAGTTCCGCCTCCTTAATATCACCAATCGTAGGGGTAAATCTTCCCTTTTGTTCTGCATCTATATCAACCTTATTTTTAGCAGGGAATACGTAACCAGAATAATTTTCACCCTGGATACTAAACGTGGTGTCACTCCTTAATATATCAGGCTTAATGACACTTTGTGCTTTTGCTGATAAATTTATTAAAAGAAAAAAGACAAACCAATATCTCATTCTAAATCAATAATGACTTTTATTTCAAATATACATAAGTTATCCCGTCCCCACCCCTGTCAGCATGCTCATCTTCCAATCTGTCAACCTGGTCATATTTTTTGAGGTATTGGCGTATCATTTTGCGCAAAATGCCATCGCCTTTGCCGTGGATGATCTTTAGGTTACCAAAACCCATCATCAGGGCGCGGTCAAACAGTTTTTCGATATTGTGCAGCGCATCTTCGGTGCGCTGGCCGCGTACGTCAATCTCCGGACTAAAATTAGCAAAATCGCTGGTATGCGAGTTCATGGTACGCCTTACCTCTTTAGGCACCGACGATTTGCTCACCCGCTCCACCTTTTTCTTTTTAGCCACCGTGCGTAAATCGCCAATGGCAATTACCACGTTATCACGAATGATCTCTATCACCTGCCCGGTAGTTTCAGAATCGGTTAATTTTACCCAGTCGCCAGGCTTCAGCTCTTCCTCGGCGGAAGCGGCGGGGCTTTGTTTTACCGGCTCAACTTTTACTGTGTTCTTTTTAAGCTCAATATTCAGGTTTTCGCGCAGGGTGCGGGTTTTCTCCTTATCGGCGTTGCTGCTTTTAATTTCAGATATGGTGTTTTCCACCAGCTTATTGGCGTTCAGGATAATATTTTTGGCCTGGTCTTTAGCCTCGCGTATCAGTACTTTTTTATTTTCGTCCAGGTAACTTTTCAGCTTTTCGTTCTCGGCCTGTAACTCGTTCACCTTACGCTGCTGCTTGTCCAGCTTTTGTTTGGCTTCAGATATCTCGCGTTTTTCGCGCTCCAGGTCAACCAACAGGGTGTCTACCTTTTTCTGGCCTTCGCTTATTTTATTGCGGGCAAGGTTAAGTACACTTGGCGGCAGGCCTATTTTTTGGGCTATCTCAAAAGCATACGAGCTGCCGGGCTTGCCAACTTCCAGCCGGTAAAGCGGCTTCATCTCTACGTTATTAAACAGCATCGATGCGTTTTCTATCCCCTCGGTGTTGCTGGCGAAGATCTTGAGGTTGCTGTAGTGCGTGGTTACCATCCCCCTCACCTTTTTATGGTTCAACGATTCCAGCACGGCCTCGGCAATGGGCCCGCCAAATTGCGGGTCGGTACCGGTACCAAACTCATCTATCAGTATCAGGGTTTTACCATTGGCCTGCTCCACAAAATTTTTCATTTTGGATAGATGGGCGCTATAGGTACTCAAATCGCTCTCGATGGATTGATCGTCACCTATGTCAACAAACATCTGCTTAAACACACCTATTACACTGGCTTCGGCAGCCGGTATCAGCAAGCCCGCCTGAACCATCATTTGCAGCAGTCCAACCGTTTTCATACAAACAGATTTACCGCCCGCATTAGGGCCCGATACTACAATAATGCGTGTACCTTCATCAATCTGTACGTTTAAAGGCACCACCGTTTTTTGCTCTTTTTTAAAATTCAGGAACAGCAGCGGGTGACGGGCATTAAATAATTTTAGTTTCGGCTCGTTCACCACCTGGGGCATTTCGCCTTCGATATCAATGGCAAACAGGGCCTTAGCGCGTACAAAATCAAGCTTGGTTAACAGGCTGTGGTATGATAGCAAAAGCGGCGCATAAGGCCTTAACTCGGTTGTTAAAGCCGTCAGAATTTTTACAATCTCACGGCGGCGTTCAAATTCCAGGTCGCGTACACGGTTGTTGAGGGTAAAAACCTCTTCGGGTTCCATATAAACGGTTTGGCCCGAGGCCGATTCGTCGTGGATAAAACCTTTTAGCTTACGCTTGTTTTCGGCCAGCAGCGGGATACACAACCTGCCATCGCGTACCGTGAGCGATCCATCGGCCGTCCAGCCGCTTGATGACGCATTTTTAAATATCTGGTCAATCTTTTTGCGGGCTTCCTGCTCGGCTTTGGCTATGCCCGATGTTATTTCCTGTAACTCGCGCGATGCATTGGGGCGTATTTTTCCTTTAGGGTCAATAACCGCGTCAATCTTTTTCAGGATGGCTTTCTCAATAGGCAGGTGCTCAAAAAGCGCCTCCAGGTTGGGGTAAAGGCCTTCCCGTTCGCTAAAGTAAGCGATAACGGCAAATACGGTTTGCAGGGAGGCCTGCACCTGGTAAAATTCTTCCTCGCTCAAAAAAACACCTTCTATACGGGCTTTATTGGCCAGGGATTTAATATCAAAAAAATGATGAATGGGTAGTGCGGCATCGTTTACCAGGATGTTTTTGAACTCGTTGGCCTGGCTTAAAAACTTGGCAATCTGGTCGTAATTGCTCATCACCTGTATCTTATCAACCATTTGCTGGCCCATTTCGCTCAGGCAATGAGCTTTTATTAATTCCTTTACTTCGGTAAACCCAAGCTTATCTACACTATTTAATGGGTACAGCATTAAGTTTTTTTCTATGTTTTAATTTTTTTGCCGAGTCGATTTTTGAATTCATCGCTCTTTTGATTTTTGCTTGTTTAGCTAAATCGTTCTTTAGCGAATCGGCCTTCCGCGCCATCACGCTTTCCCTGATTTTTGCCTGCTTAACCGAATCGGCTTTTTGGGCAGCAGTTTTCGGTCTAAGCATCGCTTTTCTTACCGAATCGGCCTTCAACGAATCGGCTTTTTGATTAGCCATTCGCTGTTTGTTTTGAGCCAGGTTAACAGAATCCGACATGGTTTTTATCCTAACCTCAACAGAGTCATATATTTTAAACAGCTTATCGGGTTCGCTGGCGTAGTACTGCATGCTTTTCCTGAACTGGGCCGAATCGGTATTGAATTTTTTAAAGGCTGCTAAATATTTGCCCATGCCATATTTGTACAGGCTATCGCCCCCCTGCAAACCGTTATATAACGAACCGTCTATGAGGTGTATCTGTATCAATAAGCCAGTCATTTGTTTGGGCTGGATAAATTTTGAGGGGACACTATCGCTTTTGCAACCGCACAAAAAAAGTGTTACTGAAAAAAACAAGGTCAAGTATTTATACATTCTGTAATTTAGCGGCTGATTAATTAAGCAAATTTACGGATAAATGAGCATTGCAGATAATATCAAAAGCTTAAAAAAAGAAACGGAGGCCGACAAGGTAATATTGTTAGCCGTATCAAAAACAAAACCCGCTGCCGTATTGCAGGAAGCATATGATGCCGGGCAGCGTTTATTTGGCGAAAACCAGGTACAGGAACTGGTTGAAAAATACGAGCAATTGCCCAAGGATATTGAATGGCACCTGATTGGCCACCTGCAAACCAATAAGGTAAAATACATAGCATCTTTTGTAAGCATGATACAATCTGTTGATAGCGTAAAGCTGCTACAGGAAATAAACAAGCATGCCCAAAAAGTCGACAGGGTAATTGATTGCCTGCTGCAAATTTATATTGCCGACGAGGAAACAAAATTCGGGCTGGGTTTTGATGAGGCGATAGAGCTATTACGATCTGATGAATTTGCAGCTTGTAAAAACGTTCGCATACGCGGGTTAATGGGCATTGCCACTAATACCGATAACGAAAAGCAGGTAAAAGAGGAATATTACGAACTGAAGACCTTTTTTGACGGAATAAAAGTGAGCTATTTCAGAAAAGATGATAGTTTTAACATTTTATCGATGGGCATGTCGGCCGACTATAAAATAGCCATTGAGCAAGGCAGCAACATGGTACGCCTGGGCAGCACTATTTTTGGCACCAGGGTGGTGAAGCATTGGAAGAATAATTAGTTGGTGAGTGGTTGATTGGGTTGATTAGGTTAATTAAGTTGGATTAGGTTGATTATGTTGTCTGAATCAGAATTAGAAGAATTAAAGGATTTATAGAATTGGAAAACGAACAAATAACAAACAATATTAATCAAAAGCTCCCCCTTCAGGGGGCGGGGGGGGCTTCGGCTACCTTGCGTGTTGCCACCGTTGAAGATTGCCCGCGACTGTTGGAACTGGTGCATGAGCTGGCACTGTTTGAACGGGCGCCGGAGGAAGTAACCGTTACTTTAGATGAATTTATTGATGCCGGTTTTGGCGCCAAACCTGTTTGGAAGGCTTACGTGGCCGAAGTTGACGGGTTGATAGTGGGTTTCGCGCTTTATTATATCCGCTACTCAACCTGGAAAGGCTGTCGCTTGTACCTTGAAGATTTAATTGTTACCGAGGCATATCGCGGCCAAAAAATTGGCAAGCTTTTGATTGAAAGGTTAATTGTGGAAGCCAAAGAACTTGGCTTTAGCGGCATGGTTTGGCAAGTGCTTGACTGGAACGAACCGGCTATTAACTTTTACAAAAAATACGAGGCTAATATAGAGGCGGGATGGCTTAATGTATCGTTGTCGAAAGAGCAGTTGGAGAGGTATTAAGGCATTACTGCATGACGGCGACAACTCACCCCGACGAGGCTGCGCCCGTCTGCCCCTCTCTCCGACTGCGTCGCATAGAGGGGCGATAAAAAAATAAAAATTGGAGTTCACCCTCTATGCGGCGTAAGCCGGAGAGAGGGTCGGCCAGCGTAGCGTAGCCGGGGTGAGTCGTGACCAGCGTTCAAAAACAATACCCTTGTAAAACCAAACAAGCTATTGGTGTATTAAGCTATAACTACTAAAACAACATCTAACATGAAAACCGTCAGCAGGCTTTGTTTTATTTTAGCCGGATTTGCGTTTGCATCCTGCCAATGGAGTGTTAAACCCAAAGAAGATAAGGTGGTTTTTAAAGATACACTTCGTTATTCAACGGACGGCCTTACTACGTTTCCGGCCACGCTCCCAGGACAGCCAGTAAATCATAAGGACACCGTTGTAAAAGCAAGATATGTGGTTTTTGAAGGGCAACCAAGGCTTAATGATTCGGTTATGCAGAAGTTATCGGGCATTTTTACCAATGGCAATGCCGATATTAAATACCTGCACAACGCATCCAAATTTTTACTGGCTTATGCAGATTATTTAAAAAAGCATCCTAAGTGGACGGTAAGCGCCTATGCCAAAGTACTGATGCAGGATTCCAGCATAACCACCCTCGAAGTTGGTGGTTATACCTACCAGGGCGGCGCACACGGATCATCGGGAACATATTTTATCAACTGGAATACCAAAGCCAACAAAAGCATCACCTTAAATGATCTTTTTATTGACGGTTATGCCGATAAACTAAAGGCCATTGCCGAGGGGATTTTCCGTAAGGAGGAAAAGCTAAGTGATACAGCATCCCTGGCCCGCGACTATTTTTTTAAGGACAATAGATTCGCGCTGAACGATAATTTTTCGGTTACACCCATAGGGCTCAAATTCATCTATAACCAATATGAAATTAAGCCTTATGCTGCCGGGATAACCGAGTTATTTATCCCCTATTCACAAATTAAAACATTGCTCCGGCCAAATTCGGTTGTGGGTAAATTCATTAAATAAATGCTTGTATTTAAATTCGGAGGGGCATCAGTTAAGGATGCCGATGGTATTATCAATTTAGCCAGTGTTGTAAAGCAATACGATGGCCAACAATTACTCATCGTGGTATCGGCCATGGGCAAAACCACCAACGCGCTGGAGAAGCTCACCAAGGCTTATGTAGATCAAACCGAGGATATGCATAGCATCTTCGACAGCATCAAACAATATCACTTTGATATTTTGCATGAGTTGTTTGATGCCAACGATCCTGTTTTTGATGATGTTGCCAATACTTTTGTGGAAATTGACTGGGCCATTGAAGATGAGCCGCACGATAGCTACGATTTTATTTACGACCAGGTGGTATCTATTGGCGAATTGGTATCAACCCGCATTGTATCTGCTTACCTTAACAAAGCCGGTATAAAAAGCCAATGGCTTGATGTGCGTGGCTATATCCACACCGATAACAGCTACCGCGAGGGCATTGTACAATGGGATAAAACGCGGGCAAGCATCAGCAAGGATATCCCTGCCATGCTGCAAAAGGGCGTTGTGGTAACCCAGGGTTTTTTGGGTGGCACATCTGAAAACTTTACTACTACTTTGGGGCGCGAAGGGTCTGATTACACCGCATCCATTTTCGCCTCCTGTTTGGATGCCGAATCGGTTACAACCTGGAAAGATGTTCCCGGTATCCTGAATGCCGACCCCAAATATTTCGCCGACACGGTAAAATTTGATGAACTATCTTATACCGAAGCTATCGAGATGACCTATTACGGCGCCAGCGTCATCCACCCAAAAACAATAAAACCTTTACAAAACGCCAAAATACCCTTGCTGGTGAAACCCTTCACGCATCCCGATGCTCCCGGCACCGTGATTAAAGAAGATGGCTTCAACAAGTTTGAAAAGCCGGTTATTATCCTGAAACAAAACCAGGTATTACTTTCCATTTCGCCAATTGATTATTCATTTATATCCGAAGATCACCTGAGCGGCATTTTTGGCTTGTTTGCCCAAAACCAGGTAAAGGTAAACGTAATGCAAACCTCGGCCCTTAGTTTTACGGTTTGTTTTGATTTTTATGAAGAGCGTTTTGAAAAACTGCTGCGTAATCTTAAGCAGGAATTTAAAGTAAAATACAATAGTGGCTTAACGCTGATTACCACCAGGCATTATGATGAAGATTCGCTAAAAGAATTAACTGCAGGCAAAACGATCTTACTGGAACAAATCAGCAGGAATACGGCGCAAATGGTGGTGCGGTAAGGTATTTTCGGACGCGACAACCTATTCATCGGCACAAATTAGCGCCTCGCCGATACAATGCCCTATGTAATATGTTGCTTTGATACTTTTAGGTTAATAAAGAGTTAGTAATTAAAACATTCATCAAAAAAATTTAAAATTATGGGATTAGGAGCACCTGAAATAATACTCATCATTATTGCAGTATTGTTATTGTTTGGCGGCAAAAAAATCCCTGAGCTGATGCGCGGCATGGGCCAGGGCTTAAAGGCATTTAACGATGGTAAAACCGAAAAAGACGCAGCCATTAAAGAATAATTTAACTTAAAAAAGGAAAACCAAAAAAGGCGCATGAGTTATCTCGATGCGCCTTTTTTGATTACAAAACACGGTAGAACCTTTTACAGTATTATTGTCAATAAATATTATCTGTATAAACAAGGCCTTATGCTGTAAGTAAACCATGTTTTTACTTTAGCATAAGGCCTTGAGTTTTCCGTGTACCCATAACTTAAAAAAATGTCATACGATAGAGCAACGGAGGGCAAAGAGCGGGAGCGCGAAAGAGAAATCTTGAACGCCATGCATCATAACCAATTATCGAAATGCAAGGCGTTTAAGATTTCTCCTCACCCCTCCTACTTAGCCCACCTCTGGTTCGTTCGAAATGACATTTTTTTTATTTTATCCCTCCATTTCCAAAACCAGCATCACGGCGCTATTACTTAAAGCCTCCATATCAGCTTCTTGCAGGCCCCACAAAGCAAGGCCGTCGCGTTCGTGCATCAGGCGGCCTTGCAGCTCAAAGGCGCCTGCAATTACAAATGCATAAAACAGCGAACCGGGTGTTTTCAACTGATAAAGGGCATCGGCACGTCCATCAAACCGACCTATGTGCAGGTTAAAAGGCAGCCTGAATAAAGTGGGAATAATACTTATCAATTCATTTTGCCTGCCCACAAAATCAAAGCAAAAGGTTTGCTTAAAAAACGGGAACACTTCTGTATCAGCATCTATCTGCAGCTGTAAAAAGTTAACCCAATCATTTGGGTATGGGTTATTTAAAGTTAAAATATCGCCGCTGTTTGCGTAATTAATATATACCTCGCCTACATCAACTACCGTACTTTTCCCTTCGGCATCCTCAACAAGCAGGGCGCCGGTTACCGGCACCGCTACAAAATAGCAGGCATGTTGTACCTGTATGGTAATTGATTTACCGGCAGCCAAAATCTCGTCGTTAAATACACGCAGGGGGCCAAAAGCCTTACGGTGCTCATTAAAATGCCCGTCGTAATTAAAAGTGCTGCACCGCCTGAAGGTATTATTTTCGGTAATTACCCGCTGATCAGCAAGGTGAATCTGCCCGGGTGAGGTCTTTTCCATGTTGTTGCAATTTTTGGAGTGAATGAATATTTACGTATGGCGGCAGCTTAAACAGGTTGCTCAACACTTCTTCGTCGCCGGTTGCTTCGGGCCGGTAATCGGCTACCAGCAAAAAATCGGCAATGGTATCGTGCCAGGCCAGTGCCTCTGTATAAAAATTAACAGCCACCTGGTGCCGGGCTTTGTCGTTAATATCAGAGTTGATGATTTCGAACTGAAATTTATTGAACTTTAAAAAACGCTTACCCACGTTATTAAGCACATCGGGCACTATACCATTTAGCTGCTGCAAATACCCGGTTATGGCCGGGGTAACCATGCCGGCAAGCCTTTTGGCGTTTGGCACGTGTTTTAGCAGGTCGGCATAGCTGGTAAAAGCGGTACCGTGGCTGTAGTTTTGGGCCTGCATTTTAAACTCCATGTACGATGCCTCAAACACCACCTTATCCCATTGTTTGGCTGAGTTTATATCGATAATTTTTCGGTAGCAAAGTGTAATTACGCGGGTGTCCATGTTAATACGGTTAAGCAGGTACGCTCATGCTGATTGATAGTACAAAGCCGGCTGTTTTACTGCCGGTAATGGTAGCCAGTTCCAGTGTATCACCATCGCTGAACACGCCGTCGGTAGCGTTATAGGTATAACCGCTCATTCCCTTACTGTATCCTGCCACAGTAGCCAATGCAGTTCCCGTACCTTCAGGAAAAGCTATTTGTGTAACCTTTAGTGATGTACCTGCCGAATTATATATATGCACATGAATGTGCGTTGCACGGCCGGTGTACCAACCGGGGAAAATAGAGGTAAAACTAACCAGGCCGTTGGCATCGGTAGTTTGCCTGCCACGTAAAAAATGTACCGAAGTGTAATTGGTAGCTTGTGAGCCACTGCCGCCATACTCCGAATAATTGCCCTCGGCATCGCAATGCCAGATATCAACCAGCGCGCCCGATAAGGCATTACAACTGTTATTGCTGTTGTTAACGGTAATATTAACAGTCATTTTATAACCGGTACGGTCGCCGGTAATATCGCTGCGCACATATGATGCCGGTGAATGGGTTGGATAAGGCCCCTCTGTTTCGGTTTCGATAACGCTGCAGGTGCCTGAGCTGGAACTTGACCCGGAAGAACTACTCGACGAAGAAGTGGTGCCTGATGTACTGCTTGTAGTAGTGGTTACTGAATCTTTTTTGCAGGCTTCAACCAATACCGATGTTGACACTGCGCCTATCATCAGGCTTTTTAAGAAATTTTTACGTTCCATGATTTTAATCTTTTTAGTTTATATTTTGTGATGCCGGTTAACGATTCAAAAGTAAAATGTATCAGGAAAGTGACATACCATGTGTCGGTAAGCGAGAGGTTTGTGTCGATGAAAAGATCGATTAGTCCTCAAAAAGAGGTAACTGATAAGGGGAAATAGCCACAGAAAGAGGAAATAATTATATTAGCAGAGTAGATAATTGAGATGATAAGAAAACTTAAAATAACAATTCTGGCTTGTACCGACTATGATAATTATCCGGGATGGGTTAGGTGTTGCTTTTATGATATATATAATAACCTACATTATATAGAGGAAAAAATACCAGTTATCACAGAACTTGATTTGAATAAAGGCAGTGAATATCCACAAATAAGTGATATCCGCTGCAAGGTTATAAATTGGGAGGAAGACATTGTAACAGTAGATATAAGTATACCATTTGGAATTGAAGATGAAAATGGAGAAACCGTTTTCCTGGTATATGCCAGGCAGATAGAATAATCCAGATTAATCAAAACACAACATGGAATTTCAATCAAAACAACAGGGCATAAAAAATAGTATATTGGGCTTGATAGGTTACATCGTTAGCATTCTTTTATGAGGCAAATTTTCCGGACAAGTTTTTTGATATTCATTCTATTACAGGCTTTTTTTACGCTTAAGATTAACACCGCCACCGCACAGTTACGCACTCCACCATTTGATGATGCCATCCTGATAAATTTACAGGAACACCGCACTCCGGCCCAAACCGGTTTTTTCCTGTTTATGAGCAATCACCTGGAATATGGCAATATTGGCGTACCTGCGGGCCTGCTGGTTGGCGGTATCATCGGTAATAATAAGGAGATGCGGCAAAATGCCCTGTACGTAGCCAGCAGCACAGCCATCTCTGCCGGGTTAACCCAACTGATCAAAATGCTGGTAAAGCGCCCGCGGCCATTTATCCAGAACATCAGTATCACGCCTGTTTACCGCCCCGGAAACTACTCTTTTCCATCGGGGCATAGTTCATCATCATTTGCCACAGCAACGGCTTTATCTGCCGCTTATCCAAAATGGTATGTGATAGTTCCCGCGTATCTATGGGCGGGCTCAACCGCGTATTCAAGGATGTACCTGGGGGTACATTACCCTACAGATGTAGCAACGGGTGCGGGACTGGGAGCTGCGAGCGCGTTGCCGATGTTGTTTTTGAAGAAGTGAGTGTTTTTGGCTATTTTTTAATTTAATCACCCCCATTACAAGATATTTGTTTATTTTAGGGTAAAATATTACTAAATCTTATCATGACATTCTCTTTAGCAAAACTAAAACCTGCTTATTTATTTCTGTTTTTTCTGTCGCTGGTTATCGTAAGTTGTTCAAAAAAAGGCTCGGATCCGGCTCCGCCTGTTGATAATACTCCAAAAGTTACAGCGCTAAGCGTAACGACTGGCATATATAATACCGAAGTAATTATTACCGGTAACAACTTTAGTTCCACAGCAGCAAACAATCAAGTATTTTTTAACGGCAAAGCAGCAACTATAACTGCTGCAACGGCAACAAAGCTTACTGTAAAAGTTCCGTTAGCTGCCGGTACAGGCCCGGTAAGTGTTAAAGTTAGTGGTAGCACCGAGGTTACCGGCCCCACTTTTACTTATCAGCAATCATGGGTGGTAAGCACTTTTGCAGGCACTGGTGCAAAAAGTTATAAAGATGGCACCATAACAACAGCCGAATTTAATTTCCCAACGGGATTAGCTTTCGACGGATCCGGAAACTTATTTGTTTCTGAAGAAGGAAACGATGATATCAGAAAGATAACACCGGATGGAATTGTAAGTACTATTGCGGGAAACAGAACCGAAGGACATGATAACGGGAACGGGACTGCGGCAAGTTTCTGGAATCCAGAGGGGTTAACTGTTGATAATGCCGGTAATATCTATGTAGCCGATTATGCAAACAATATCATCAGGAAAATAGATCCATCTAAAAATGTCACTACCTTTGCCGGGCAAAGAGCCATCGGCTTTAAAAACGGGCAAGGTATCGCAGCAAGTTTTGCCGGCCCTACAGATATTAAAATAGACGCTTCGGGCTTCCTTTACGTTTCTGATTTAACCAATGAGGCGATCAGGAAAATAACTCCGGACGGTTTGGTAAGTACATACGCAGACATAAAAGCGCCTATCAACAGCAATACATTTAATTTTCCGTCAGGTATCGCGTTTGACACCCAAAATAATCTTTATGTAACAACCTTTAGTTTCAAGGTTCAAAAAATAACCCCGGGAGGTGTTATATCTACTTTGGCCGGCAGCGGTGTGAGGGGAACCACCGATGGCCCTGCTGGCAGTGCGAGCTTTTACGAAACGTTTTTGGCGGCAACAGACAAGGATGGCAATGTTTATGTAACAGATAGCAACTTGATCAGGAAAATTACCCCAGACGGGAAAGTAACTACCCTTGCCGGAATTGAAGCACAGACTGGAGCAACAGATGGCTCGTCAGCTACCGCAACGTTTAACCATCCTATTGGTATCGCGGTTGATAAAAATGGAAATATATTTGTGGCGGACACACAAAATAATATTATCCGCAAAATGATTTTTGAGTAATTTATGATTTTTTTGAAACATGTAAACCCAGCTATAACCGGGTTTACATGTTTTCGAACGTAAAGATTACATGGCTATGAAATTTCTGCATCCAAAAGCGGAGGCTTAACTTTCTATGTGTTCAAACAATGCCCCCAATCAAGGGAACGCCTATAATTCATTATTTATTCTCAATCTTAAACTTGAACATTCCTCAAAGCTCAAGCATCTTCAAATCCTCAAATTTTCAAATTCTAAAAATCTTCTCCACATTTTTTCCCATCTTCGTCCCCAATAAAGTTCTTTACTTTTTTTCTGCAGAGTGGTTCCCGGTGTTTAAAGCACAGGGATTAATAAGGAACCGTGTGTAAATCACGGGCTGTCGCGCAACTGTAAGTAACACAAAAGGTTGTTGCCTTTAACAAAGTCCATTGTTCGCCCCGCGCGAATGAGAAGGACGGCAACAATGTTACAAGCCAGGATACTTGCCCCTATGTAAAAGACAATGCTTTCGCGCAATGAAGCAGTAGTCGAAGAAAAAAGAATGACGTACATGGCCATTATATGCCCGTATGTTATGCTTTTGTCTTTTATTACCATTTACTCCGAAAGCATACCGAAAACCGTAAGGAGCATTAAGTCAACTTAATGTTTAACCAAAAACGTTTTAGCGTATGCTCAAAAACAATCTCGGGTACCCACGTGTAGGTGCCCACCGTGAACTCAAAAAGGCCAGCGAACAATACTGGGCCGGTAAAATTACCCGCAACGATTTGTTTGCCGCTGCCCGGCAAATTCGCCTGCAAAACTGGCAAACCCAGGTTGATGCCGGTATCGACCTGATCCCCTGTAACGATTTCAGCTTTTACGACCAGGTATTGGATACCTCGCTCATGCTGGGCAACATCCCCGAACGGTACACACCCGTATTAACCCAAAACAAGGCCAATACCGAAATTGACCTGTATTTTGCGATGGCCCGCGGTTATCAAAAAGATGGACTGGATGTTACAGCCATGGAAATGACCAAATGGTTTGATACCAACTACCATTACATTGTGCCAGAGTTTGTACAAAATCAGCAGTTTAAACTATTTAGCGAAAAAGTGTTTGACGAGTTTATCCTGGCCAAACAACACACCGGCAACATACCAAAACCGGTATTGGTTGGCCCGGTAACCTACCTTTTATTAGGTAAAGAAAAACAACCCGGTTTTGATAAGATAGACCTGATCAAAAAACTGGTGCCGGTTTACGTCGAAGTGTTAAAAAGATTAGCAAGTTATGGTGCTGTTTGGGTACAGCTTGATGAGCCCTTCCTGTCGCTTGACCTTACTGACAAAGAGAAAGCCGCTTATGCTTATGCCTACATGGAGATAAGCAAGCAATGCCCGGGCATTAAAGTATTGCTTACTACCTATTTTGAGAGCCTGCACGAAAACACCGAACTGGCCGTAACCTTGCCGGTAAGCGCCATTCATGTAGATTTGGTTCGCGCTCCCGATCAGTTGTACAAAGTGCTCACTGTTTTGCCCGATAGCCTGAGTTTATCGTTAGGTGTAGTTGATGGCCGTAACATCTGGAAAAACGATTACGTACGCTCGTTAACCCACATTAAAAAAGCCATTGCCGTATTGGGCACCGATAGGGTGATGATAGCGCCAAGCTGCTCGTTGCTGCATACCCCGTTCGACCTGGAGCTGGAAACCGCCATCATTCCCGAGATAAAAAACTGGATGGCCTTTGCCAAACAGAAACTGAACGAAATAAATGAATTGGCGCAAATCATCGGCGGCAACAATGAATTACTGCAAGAAAACCTGCGTGCCCTCACCAGCCGCAGCCTTTCAAAACTCATTCATAAGCAGGATATCAAACAACGCGTGGCAGCCATAACTGATGCCGATGCGCAACGTGAAAGCGGATTCATCACCCGCCAAAAAATTCAGCAGCAACGCTTTAAATTACCACTGTACCCTACAACTACCATAGGATCGTTCCCGCAAACTGATGATATCCGCTCGTTAAGGGCAAGGCTTAAAAAAGGAGAGCTAACCGAAGCTCAATATGATGCCGAGATAGAAAAAGCCACCGTTGACGCCATCCGCTGGCAGGAAAAGATAGGCCTGGACGTGTTAGTTCATGGTGAATTTGAACGTAACGACATGGTTGAATACTTTGGCGAACGTTTGGATGGTTTCCTGTTCACCAAAAATGGCTGGGTGCAAAGTTATGGCAGCCGCTGTGTTAAGCCACCTGTTATTTATGGCGATGTAAGCCGCCCCGCGGATATGACGGTAAGATGGAGCAGCTTCGCGCAGCAAAACACCGATAGGCTGATGAAAGGCATGCTAACAGGCCCGGTAACTATACTGCAATGGTCGTTTGTTCGGGATGATCAGCCACGGTCCGAAACTACCAACCAGATAGCCTTGGCCATCCGCGACGAGGTTGTTGCCCTTGAAGCAGCGGGTATTAAAGTGATCCAGATTGATGAGCCTGCCATTCGGGAAGGGTTGCCATTGCGTAAAAAGGATTGGCAAAACTATTTGAACTGGGCGGTAAAAGCGTTCCGCATTTCGGCCAGCGGCGTAAGGGACGAAACACAAATCCATACGCACATGTGCTACAGCGAGTTTAACGACATTATTGGCAACATTGCCGATATGGACGCCGACGTGATTACCATTGAAACATCGCGCTCGCAAATGGAGCTGTTAGCGGCTTTTGCCGATTTTAAATATCCAAACGAAATTGGCCCCGGTGTTTATGATATCCATTCGCCGCGCGTACCTACTGTTGATGAAATGGTAAGCCTGCTGGAAAAGGCATCTGAATTACTCCCCGCCGGCAATTTATGGGTTAACCCCGACTGCGGATTGAAGACCCGTAAATGGCCGGAAACCCAGGTGGCGCTCATAAATATGGTGGCCGCTGCGAAACATCTTCGGGCTTTAGTTGTAGAAACAACAGTATCCTGACAGGTAAAAACAGGCAATTTGCGTATACTTGCCTGTTTTTTCAGATTTTTGGCATTTTATGAGATTAAAAAGTAACGCGGTTATTACAGGGGTTGGGGGTTTTGTTCCGGATAATATATTAAGTAACAGTGATTTAGAGAAGATGGTTGACACAAACAGCGATTGGATCGTATCACGTACAGGAATTAAGGAAAGAAGGATTTTAACCGACCCCACACTTGCCACCTCAGATATGGCCGTTGCTGCTGTGAAAAATTTGTTAGAAAATACAGGTGTTTCCGCAGAAGAAATTGATTGCCTTATTATAGCTACATCTACCCCCGATCACCTGCTTTTATCAACCGCCAGCATCGTGTGCGATAAAGTTGGTTTAAGCAACGCCTGGGCTACCGATGTTAACGCTGCCTGCAGTGGTTTTTTATATGCCTACACGCTTGGTGCAAGCCTGGTAGAAAGCAACCGGTACAAAAAAGTAATTGTAATTGGCGCCGACCAAAACAGCGCTATTATTAATTATAAAGACCGCAATACCTGTATCCTTTTTGGCGATGGCGCCGGCGCTGTTTTGCTGGAGCCTACCACCGAGGATATAGGTTTAATTGACAGCGTTTTTAAAACTGATGGCCATGGCCGCGAATACCTGCTGGTGCCTGGCGGCGGTTCAAAAATTCCGGCTACGGTAGATTCTGTTGAGGCTAACCAGCATTACATTCGCCAGGAAGGCAGGATTGTTTTTAAGGCGGCCATTAAAGGCATGACAGAAACCTGTACCGAGGTATTAAAACGCAACGATATGACGATAGATGATGTAAACTGGCTGATACCTCACCAGGCCAATTACCGCATCATCCATGCCGTTGGCGAAAACCTTGGCTTGCCCGAAGATCGTGTTAAGGTAAATATCGACAGATATGGTAATACTACAGCAGCTACCATACCGCTTTGCCTTTGGGATTTTCAGAACGATTTTAAACACAACGATAACATTATTTTTACCGCCTTTGGCGCCGGCTTTTCATGGGGTGCAACCTTGCTGAAATGGGGCACTTTGAGGAAAGCGTAGGATAATTTTCAATTAAATAACATGACGGGCCTGTCATCCTGAGCCTGTCGAAGGACGCGCGGAGAGGCCTTAGCCCGCTATGCTTCGACAGGCTCAGCATGACAGGCCTTTTAATTTTGTTCGCTCCATGACCATCGAAGAAAGAATAAAAGCATCCGAAACACGCATTTTTAAAACCGTGTTCCCCAATAACACCAACCATTACGATACGCTGTTTGGCGGCTCGGCTATGGCCATGATGGATGAGGTAGCGTTTATAACCGCCACACGTTTCACCCGAAAAAGAATGGTTACCGTATCGTCCGACAGGATTGATTTTAATAAACCTATCCCGGCCGGCACCATTATTGAACTGGTAGGCACCGTATCGCATATTGGCAACACCAGTCTGAAAGTTTTGGTGGAGATTTTTATAGAAGAGATGTACTCCTTTGTGCGCGAAAAGGCTATTACCGGCACATTTACCTTTGTAGCTATTGACGAGCATAAACACCCGGTAAAGGTTGTGGATTAACGTAATTAAAATCTCTGCTTTAACTAAAACGCCTATATTTATACCCGTTAGTAAAAATCAATACAGGTTAGTATTCTGGCAATGGGCATAAACAACACCAATAAAAGACGAGACTTTATCAGAAAAATTGGCTTAGGTGCTATTGGCACCCTGGCCGCGCCTTATGTGTTTGCATCTCCTCAAAATAGGGTTAAAGCGGATGTTGCACCCAAAACCATCCTCTTCCAGGGCGATTCCATAACCGACGGCGGGCGGTCATACGATAAAGACTGGAACCATATTATGGGCCAAAGTTTCCCGTACCTGGTAGCAGCCAGGCTTTGGTTTGATCATCCGGACCAGCAGCTGATGTTTTTAAACCGGGGCATCAGTGGTCATACCGTGCGCGACCTACAGGCGCGCTGGCAAAAGGATACTTTAGATTTAAAGCCCGATATCCTGAATATCCTTATTGGTGTAAACGATGTGCACCACGTAATCCACAATAACAATCCAACTACGGTTGATCAGTTCAGGGACGATTATGATGCCCTGCTTAATCAAACTAAAACCGCGCTCCCCGATATAAAATTGTTGATTTGCGAACCATTTATTTTGCCGATTGGCCAGGTAAATGCTGATTTAAAACGCTGGCAGGACGAATTAACGCCGCGACAATTAGTGGCTAAACAAGTGGCGCAAAAATACAATGCCGTTTTTATACCGCTGCAGGCCATATTTAATGCGGCACTCAAAAAAGCGCCAGCCGAATTCTGGATCTGGGATGGCGTGCACCCTATGCCGGCCGGGCACGAATTGATAGCCCGTGAATGGATTAAGGCAGCAAAAAAGAATTACGGTTTCCCGGCTTAGTTAAACTGCAAACAGTTGCCCCATATCCTTAAAAGCCTTAAACTCCAATGCGTTTCCGGATGGATCAAGGAAAAACATGGTGGCCTGTTCGCCGGGCAGGCCCTTAAAACGGATGTAGGGTTCTATAACAAATTTCACATTAAGGCTTTTTAATTTAGCCTCAAGCGCAACCCAGTCATTCCATTCCAGTACCACGCCAAAATGGGGCACCGGTACATCGTGCCCATCAACCGGGTTAAAATGATGTTTGGCATCATCAACCGGTTTGGGTTTCAGGTGAATAACAAACTGGTGGCCGTATAAGTTAAAGTCTGTCCAATTCGTATCGCTGCGGCCCTCGCTGCATCCCAAAACTTCACGGTAAAATTTGCGGGCCTCGTCCAGGTCATAAACCGGCACAGCAACGTGAAAAGGTGTTATTTTGCTCATAACTATTTAAACTCTAAATTAACAGCCCATTTTACTCACAACTCACAACTCACAACTCACAACTCACAACTCACAACTCACAACTCACAACTCACAACTCACAACTCACAACTCACAACTCACAACTCACAACTCACCGCTAATGTAATCCTTTACGTTTTAATAATCCCCCTGTAGTATCATCCACGCTTTGCTGTACAATGAATGCCTTAGGATCTATCCGCAGGATGGTTTGTTTTAACGACGGAATCTCCAACCGGGTGGCAACGGTAAAAATAATGTCACGTGGGTCGTTTACGTGGCCATCCTTGCCGTAACCACTTTTACCCTGGTAAATGGTAACCCCCCTGCCCAACGAAAGCGTAATTGCCCGGCGAATGGCCTCGCTATGGGTAGATACTACCGTGATACCCGAATACTGCTCAATACCGTTCAAAATAAAGTCGATCATTTTGGCGGCAGCCATATAGGTTAATATCGAGTACATAGCCGGCTCAACGCCCAGCAAAAAGGCAGCAAGCCCGAATATCACTACATTCAGCAGCAAAATAAAATCGCTCACTTTTAACAGCTGGGTTCGTTTGCTGATGAGCACCGCCGCTATTTCGGTACCATCAAGTACGGCGCCGCCCCGCATAGCCAGGCCGCTGCCCGTACCTATAAAAACGCCGCCAAAAACCGCTGTAAGCAACTTATCATGCGTTACATCCGGAAAATTAATTACTACCAGGCTTACCGATAGTAAGCCAATGGCAATAGTACTTTTTATGGCAAACCACAGCCCAAGCTTTTTATAGCCGAGCCACAAAAACGGCACATTAATTAAAAAAATGAGCAAGGAAATGGGGATGGCCGAGATATCTGCAACCAACATTGATACACCTGTTACCCCCCCATCAATAAAATGGCTGGATAACAGGAAACCCTTAAGGCCAAAGCCGGCTGCCAGGATGCCCAACCCGATAGATATTGATTCTTTGATGACCTTCATTACCTTCATGCCCAAATATAATTTATCCGGCGCTAAAACGGGTTTTAATAAAGCAGATAATTAAGAACGAAGTGGTTTTGAGATGCAAAATATAAATAGTTTAAAGTGCCAAAACCTAAATATCCTAACTCCTGGCTATTTAAAAGTGCTAAACCTGTAAAATCAGTTTAGCAATAATCTCATCTGTGGTGCCTACTTCTCCAATCCTCGGGAAAATATATTTCAAACTGCTATCGTGTGCATCGGCAAACCTATCGCTCATAGCATCGCTGGCAAAGGCAATATTATAGGCAAATTCATTGGCGCTGCGGGCGGTAGCTTCAACACCTATGCTGGTAGCCAAACCGGCCAGCACAATTTGGGTAATACCACGCTTTTGCAATTCGTCATGCAGGCCTGTTTGGTAAAAAGCGCCCCATGTTTTTTTGGTTATCCTGATGTCGCCCTCTTCTACTTTAATTTCGGGCACTATATCCAAAAAATCCGGACCAGGTACCGAACCGGCGTTTGGATTACTATCCCTGCGGGTGGCAAAAGCAGCCGAGCCTGCAGGGTTAACATTTACTATTACAACGGGCAGGTTTGCCTTACGAAAAGCTGCAAGCAACTTAGCCGAGTTTTCCAATACCTGGCCCATAGGATGCGCCGTGGGCATTTGCACAACAGCCTTTTGTAAATCAATTAATACGAGTGCGGTGTTTTTATCAATTGTAGTTATCATATAATTTGCATTTATTTCAATTATCGCTGTTAGTATTCAATTCGTGTCCATCAAATTCGTGAAATTCGTGTGTATCAATTCGATGTTAGTGAGTTAACAGGAGAGTGTTGCAAAGATGCTTCGGTAGCTTTTTTGAGCCTCGTTTTCCTGAGGTACCTTAATTGCAACAAACCCAGCAGCAGCGCCACAAGGCCTTCGCCTAAAACAGTATCCGGAACGCCTATTTTTTGCGAGATAGCCCCTACCAGCAAGCCCCCCAAGGGCTGCATTCCAAAAAATGCCATGGCATAAAAACTGATTACCCGGCCGCGCATAGCCGGATCAACGGTAGTTTGAATGAGTGTATTGCTGATGGTGATCTGGGCCATCATCCCAAAACCTGTAATAGCTGCAAACAAAAGGGCGATATAATAATTGGGCATATGCGAAAACAACGCCAGCCCCCCGCCGAAAATCAGTGTACTTATGGCCAGTATCTTTTTAAGGTCTCCCCCTACTTTTAATGATGCCAGGAATATGGCGCCCGAAAATGCACCCAAACCTATCAAACTATCTATTACCCCAAAGGTTGATGCCGTTCCCTTAAAAATATCCTTGGCATAAACCGGTATCAGCGTATTAAATGGCAAAACCATCAGGCTTATTAAGGCCAAAATTACCAGCACAAACTTAATTGAAGGCGTATTTTTGATATAACTAAAGCCTTCTTTAAGCTCAAAATAGATATTGTGCGCATGTACTTTCGGCTTGGATTGGGGCAGCTTCATTAACAATATCGAAGCAATTACAGCAATAAAGCTGGCGGCATTGGCACCAAAGCACACTACATCGCCAAATTTCTCCAGCACCAGGCCGGCTATACCCGGCCCAACCAGTCTTGATAGGTTTACCATAGATGAATTAAGCGCCAGCGCATTGGGCAAATCGGCTTTATCATCAACCATCTCATAAACCAGCGATTGACGGGCAGGCACATCAAAAGCATTAATGATACCCAGAAGAGCGCTTAAACCGATGATTTCCCAAATCACGTATCGCCCAAAAAACACCAGCGCTGTAAGTAAAATGGCCTGCACCATTGATGCCGCCTGGGTAAACAGCAATAATTTATAACGATCATACCTATCTGAAACTACCCCGCCCAAAAACGAAAATAAAAACGAAGGGAACAGGCTGGCAAAAAGGGTAACCCCCAATAAAAATTTAGAATGTGTTTGCGAGTATATTACCCAGCTAACAGCGGTTTTCTGCATCCAGGTGCCTACCAATGATATGGATTGCCCGGTAAAATAGAGCCTGTAATTCCGGCTTCTAAATGCATTAAAAGTGTTTATATTCATTACTCCCCTATCCTTTTACAAAGGCTTTATTCAAAATCAACAATTTTTGTTAGCGGGCCAATGGCTTTTTTTATCAATTCCTGTTCCTCTGGCGTACAGGTTGCTGTTATGGCATCATTAAGCCAGGCGTTGCGCTCGTTACGCACCTGGTATAGCATGTTGCGGCCAAGATCAGACAAAGTGATGATGGCTTTACGCTTATCGGTTTCCGAGATCCGCCTTTTAATTAAACCGCGCTGCAGCAGGTTGGCCAATATCTGCGACATGCTTTGGGTAGTTATTTTTTCCATAGCCGCCAGTTCGTTAGGCAGCAATTCCTGGTGCTGATCAAGCAGGGCAATCGTCGACCGTTCGGTTAACGACAGCTTGTCGGCTGTAACCGAATGTTTTCGCAGTACTTTAATCAGCCTGGTTACAACTGTACGCAGGTCGGCTGCCAGTTGAATATCTTTTTGCTCTGTCATTTTTATTATAAAGTAAACTTATAAGTTTACCTTACAAATATAAGGTAATTTTAAGCATTTGTTGAATTACCTCTATTTTTTACATTGGTGTTATATCACTTTGGGTAGCTTTGCTGTGGAATTGCTGGTATAGCCATGAGTACAAAACACGATATAACTTCATTAGATGATATCAAACTATTAGTTGATACCTTTTACAATAAAGTTGGCGAAGACGTTTTGCTGGCTCCCGTTTTTAACCAACGCTTAGGCGATGGCTGGTTGCCCCACCTGGAAAAAATGTATACCTTTTGGCAAACCCTGCTCTTACAGGAACATACGTATAATGGCGCCCCGTTTCCGCCCCATGCACGCTTACCTATTGACGAAAAGCATTTTAATGAGTGGCTGAATTTATTTACAGCCACAGTTGACAGCCTTTTTGCCGGCGAAAAGGCCGATGAAGCCAAATGGCGTGCCGGTAAAATGGCCGAAATGTTCCAATATAAAATAGCCTACTTTAAAAATAATCCGCATAATATCGTTTAGCTATTTATTTACCGGGCAATATGCGGGCGCATTTTAGTAATTTTGCCTTGTGCCGCCACCTGTTAAAAAAACACCTGCCAAAACCACAGTTCCGGTAAAACGGAAAGCTGCCGCGAAGAAAAAAACATCGTCCGCAGTTCCTACAGGATGGATATTTGCTGCTATTGGCTTACTACTCATAGTGCTTTCTCCTTTTTATTATGGCTATGTTTTAAAAACGGCAACCGCAACCTGGCGATGGATACTGGATGCCGGCGAGCCCACTAATTACCGTACCTATAAAAGTTTTGGCGTGCGCATACCGGCCAATTATACCGTGCACGGCATTGATGTGTCATCGTACCAGGGCAAAATAAACTGGCAAAAGGTAAAGCAAATGAACGAGGATGGCGTACATATCAAATTCGCATTTATTAAGGCTACTGAAGGTGTTTTAATGACTGATCCTTATTTCCAGCGCAATTGGCGCGAAGCTCCGAAGGCCGGCCTGATTTGCGGCGCGTACCATTTCTTTTTGCCCCAAAAAAGCGGCTTATGGCAGGCTAAATTCATGCTGCAAACGGTAAAAATTGAAAAAGGCGACCTGCCGATGGTTGTCGACGTGGAGAGGCTATACCGCACCACACCCGAAAAAATGCGTACCCAGCTTAAGCTGTTCATTCACCAAATAGAAACTAAAACCGGTGTAAAACCCATTATTTACACCAACCTAAGTTTTTACCGGGACTACCTGCAAGGCTATTTTGACGAGTACCCGCTGTGGATAGCCCACTATTACCAACCCCAATTAAATGTAAGCAGCAATACCAACTGGCAGTTTTGGCAACACTCCGACAGGGCCCATATCAATGGCATTAATGAAAGAGTTGATATGAGTATTTTTAAAGGCGATACTACTGCTTTTGAAAAATTGCTGGTGAAGTAAAAAAATCACCCCGTTATCCCTTCTTTCTTATAAACATTCATCAAGCTATCGGCCCGGTACCTACGTCCCTCCTTTAAAAAGGCATAGTATGGCGCTACGAGTTTAGCGGCAGATGACAAAGGGTATTTATCCAGCAGATAGCTGTAAGCGTCTTTAAAATAATCGCTTAAATTGTTTTTATCGTCCATAACCCAGGTGTTATCGGTTCCCTGGAGCAGTGCCTGCAAGTAACTTTTTTGGTTAATGGCAGCATCGGCAATGCTTATAAAACCGGGGTTGTCCTTAACAAATTGCTCCCACCATATTTCCCTGTCTACCAACTGCTTTGCGCTTATAATTATCGAAGCATCCTCCACGTAAATAGCCTTATTCTCCTTATTTAATTGCTCCAGGTACACCTTCATAACCGGCGAAACAGCATCATAAAACCACCTGGCTATAAAATCCCTGTCTTGCCCCACATAGGTATCCCCTTCTTCCATAATAATTGTAAAACCGTTATCGTTTAATTGCTTAAGGTATTTTGCAACTTTTACCGGCAGTTTGCCTGGCTTTACTTTACCTATGAGTATAGTATCGCTTCGGTCGGCACGGTTAAAATGGGTATCATCAAGACTATTATTCAGTTTATCGTAGTATGCGCTAAAAATCAAAAAAGCGGTGTCGCAAGTGGCAGGCGCTTGTCCTTTAAATAAATCTGCATACCTTCTCGCGGCCTTTGTGGCATTTTCCGGATCGGTTAAATTTAAAGATTTAATAAATACCACATACTGATTAAACAAGGGGTTTGTATATTGCGGCTTATTCGTGGTTTTAGTTTTAGCCGGCTTATTAGCCTTAACAGCATGTTTCGTTTCTGCCGAAGGTTGCTTTTTATGTGAACAAGCGCACAACACAATTAAACACATACACAGGAGTACACAGTTTTTCATGGCAGAATGGAAGTATCTTGCATAAATATGAGCAATTTGTTTGGAAACAGAAAGCGCAACGATAAGTCGATGACTCCGCTATGTGCAACGCAAGTGTATCATATATCAAAACTTTTAGCGCCGAAAGGCCTCCATCATCCAGGACATCTTATACTATGAAAATATCTACATTATCTTTTTGTGCTTTATTGATCACGCTGTTTTCTGCCTGTCATTCGGTTATAACCGATGGCACCAGTGGCAACCAGGAACAAAGCAATATGCACAGCACCTATGACGATAGCACCTTAAACGATAAGATATTGCCTGTAATGATGCCGTACAACAGGCTAATTGATCCGGCCGGTAAAGTGGTGCGCTTTGGCGACCCGAATTTTGAAAACCATAGCCTTGATATCAAACTGATCCCGGGAACCTCGGTTTTAGCCGTTGAAGACCGGTACGGCATTACCCTCATAGATTCTGTTGGCAGCAAGGTTATAGCACAATGGACTTATACCCAGGATAAACGATACAACGGCCTGATGAGCACCTATTCGGGCTTAAAGGTTCATAAAAATGGCTCAGAAACACAGATTTTCTGGAGCGCCGCCAATGGCGATTCGCATAAATCATTTGTGATGCAAGCCGTATGGGACGGGCAAAATATCAGTATCAAAAATGCATTTGAATTCAAACCCGCTGCGCCATCGCCGTTGGCCTTGCCCAATGAACTGGTTATTAACAATGAAGCCGGTACCGATTATTTATATGTGGCTTTAAACGGCAACAACCAGCTTGTAAAAATCAATCTAAGCACCGGCCAAACCATTTATACCAAACCAACCGGGGTAGCGCCTTATGGCCTTGCGCTTGTTGGGCAACGCCTGTTCATTACCAACTGGGGCGGTGCCGAACCTGCCGATACAACCAGCAGGGAAACCGCGGGCGTACCTTATGGCAAAACCTACATCGACCCAAAAACAGGCGCAACAAGTACCGGGAGCGTACAGGCATTTGATATTGCAAGCGGGAATGCATTGAAAGAAATTTCCGTTGGCCTGCATCCTAATGTTATCATAACCGATAAAAGCAACAACTTTTTATATGTTGCCAATGCCAACAGTGATAACGTATCCGTAATAAACGCAGCAACTTTTAAGGTGATTGAAACCATCCCGGTAAGGTTGATGCAGGATAAAAATGGCTACATAGGCGATTCGCCAAACGCACTTGCGCTCAGTAACGACGGTAACACATTGTACGTTGCCAACGGGCTTGATAATGCGGTTGCGGTAGTTCAGCTTGGGTCAGTTTCATCAGCTAATGGCAAGGGTAAAACAACTGTTAAAGGTTTTATCCCTACCGAGGCTTATCCAGGCGGCTTACTGGTTGTTGACAACACCCTTTTTGTAACCAACCTGGAAGGCGAAGGATCAAGGGTAAGCACCAAAGAGTTTAAAGCCGGGCCTCAGGTGCCTGATGATGTTACCGCTTATAACTCGCACCACGAAAAGGCTACGGTATCTATCATCCCCTTACCTGATGATGAGTTATTAAAAACATATACCAATCGGGTTAAAACGCTTAACCTTACCTTCAGGCAGGATATAGCACAACTGGTGCCACGTAAAAACATCGCCCCTAAGCCAATGCCTTATCGTATTGGCGAACCATCGGTATTTAAGCACGTATTATACATTATCAAAGAAAACCGCACTTATGACCAGGTTTTAGGCGATTTGCCACAAGGTAAAGGCATGCCCTCGTTGTGTATTTATGGCGATAGCATCACCCCCAACCAGCATAAACTGGCCAAAGATTTTGTATTGCTTGATAATTACTATGCATCCGGCAAATGCTCGGCCGAAGGGCACCAATGGACTGATGCCGCCATGGTGACCGACTACGTAGAAAAAAACGTGCGCGCCTGGTTCCGCAGCTACCCGCACGTGCAGGAAGACGCGTTGGTGTACGACAAGAAAGGTTTTATATGGAATAACGCCGCCGACCACGGTAAAAAAGTACGGATCTACGGCGAGGCATCGGCACCGCATTATGATGAAAAATTAAGCTGGACGGATATGTACAATAATTATAAAGCCGGCATCCCGCTTAAGTTTTATAACACCAGTACCATATCAAGGGTGAGGCCCATGCTATCGCAAAACTACCCCGGATCGGACGAGTTAAAAATAACCGACCAGATACGGGCCTCGGCTTTTATCAACGAGTTAAAGGGCTATGAAAAACAAGCCGGCGATGAACTGCCCGAACTGATGGTAATGGCGCTATCAACCGATCATACGCAAGGTACCCGGCCAGGCCTTCCTAAACCGGAAGCAATGGTGGCCGATAACGACCTTGCCCTTGGCCGCATTATTGAAGCCGTATCCAAAAGCCGTTTCTGGAAAAACACCGTGATATTTGTTACCGAGGATGACTCGCAAGCCGGGTGGGACCACGTATCTGCTTACCGTACAACCGGTTTTGTTGTAAGTCCGTACAGTCAATTGCAAAAAACCGTATCAACCAATTATAACCAAACTTGCGTTGTACGGTCGATAGAACAAATATTGGGCATCCCGCCGATGAATATTATTGATGCAACAGCTTTGCCCATGTTTGGCTGCTTTAGCGACAGGCCAACTGCCTACACTTACAACGCTGTGCCAAACCGTATCCCGCTAAATAATATCAACCCTAAACTTGCCGCGCTTAAGGGGCAGGCTTTATATTTTGCCAAAGCATCATCAAAGCCAGAGTTTGACCATATTGATGGCGGTAACGACGACATGCTGAACCGCATTTTATGGTACGCCGCAAAAGGTAAAAAAACTTACCCCACAAAATTAGCGGGCAAAGCCGGCAAGGATGATGATGACGATTAATGAGGCCCTGGAGATGCCCCCCCCCCTCTTTCTTGATAAAGCGCGGAAAATTGGCGCATTGATAGCTGTATCGAATGCGGTGGGGCCGACAGGAAAAACGGGGCCGAGGAGCATAAAGACGATAGTTATATACGTGGTAGCTGGCTGTAGGCTGACTTATTTTCCCGACCAATTGCCCCGCCGGTTCACAGCTCGCCCAATAAAAACTGTGCAAAAAATTAAATTTCGAAATTGATACCTTGTTTTTGAAGCTGGAAATATTTTTCCTGGTTAAAACGGAACAGGTTTCCTGGCCTGCCCGCTCCCTCAAGCACTTGTTTTTCTGTTGTTTCTTCCAGGAAACCAAACTTGACGACTTTCTTCTTGAAGTTACGCCGGTCCATCTCTCTATCCAACACGGCCATATAGAGTTTTTCCAATTCGGAGAAGGGAAATTTTTCTTCCAGCAGCTCGAAGCCTACCGGTTGGTAAAGGATTTTGTTTTTGAGGCGATCATGTGCCGCGCCAATAATCGTATTATGATCAAACGCCAGTTGAGGGACTTTTTTTATATTGAACCAGGCCACCTCGGCGGCGTCGGTATCAGCCTTAATCTCGAATGCATCCGGTTTAACCAAGCCATAGTAAGTGATGGAGATAACCCTGTTACGCGGGTCGCGACCCGGATTGCCAAAACTATATAGCTGTTCCAGGTAGGTGATGCTGATGCCGGTTTCTTCTTTTAATTCGCGTTGTACGGCATCCTCTAATGATTCATGGTTGCCCACCAGGCCGCCGGGCAATGCCCATTTATTTTTAAAAGGATTGATGTTGCGTTTAATCAGCAACACGGATAGGCCTTCTTTGGAGGTATATCCAAATACTACGGCATCAACGGCTACTTTAATATCCTGGGTGGTGGGCATATTGCAAAGTTATCAATATGCGGAAAATTTACGCAAATTATTAGCGATGGTTATTTGTCTGAACTCGGATTAAGCAGATTAAAGGAATTACAGGATTTTTTTCTTAAACCAATTGATCCTTCTGCAAATCAAAATCCCAAAAATCAGATAAATCTGTTTAATCCGAGTTCAGACAATTGCATTAAGGATCGACGCGGATACCGGCCAATGTGGCTAAGGCCTGTGCAGTATGAGCATAGAGCCTGGCCGCAGGCAACGCCCACATTAGTATCAAGTAGTAAGACTGCTGCATTGGTTTTTAAGCCCGAAAGTCTTTTGTCCGAATGTCAAATCTTGATACTTGATACTTACTACTTACTACTTACTACTTACCACTATCCTTCATACAACTCCAATGGCAAGCCATCCGGGTCTGCGAAGAAGGTAAAGCATTTACCGGTAAGTTCATCCACCCGGATAGGTTCTACCTCTACCCCCAATTCCTGCAGATGTAATACGGCCTCGTCAAGGTTATCCACCTCAAAGGCTAAGTGGCGCAGGCCGGCAGCTTCAGGATGCGACGGACGTGGGGCTGGGTGTGGAAATGAAAAAAGCTCAATCTGGTAGCGGTCGCCCACTTCCAGATCAAGCTTGTATGATTGCCGTGCTTCGCGGTAAACCTCGCGCACTATTTTTAAACCAAGTATCTCGCTGTAAAAATGTTTCGACTTTTGGTAGTCGCTACAAATAATGGCGATGTGGTGTACCCGGTTCAGTTTCAGCATTATTCGCCTAATATTGAATGTAACACATTGCTGTGTACCATTTTAACATCGGTAACGTGGCCAAATAGTTCGCCATCTACATTCAGGAAACCGTTATTTACAGTACCCAGCAGGCTAAACTCCGTTTCGCTGGTGGCCATAAACTCTACAAAACGTTCCTGCTCTTCTGGTGCTACGGTTACCACTATCCTGCCTTGCGCCTCGCCAAAAAGGAAAGCATCTTTACGGATAGCCGCATCCGTTTCGATATCAAAGCCCAGGCCGTTTGGCATGGCGGACTCTAACAAGCAAGTATATAAACCACCATCGGCCACATCATGGCAGCTTTCAAGCACGCGGTGTTTAATGAGTTCTTTAATGGTTTGCTGCGTAGCATACTCTTTTTCGATATCGAAATACGGGGCCGGGCATGCGGTAATTTTATGCCATGAGGCCAGGTATTGCGATGAAGCGATATCATTTACCGATTCGCCTATCAGGTAAATCAGGTCGCCTGGTTGTTTAAAATCGGCGGTCATGATATTTTCGGTATCTTCCATTACGCCCAGCATACCAATAGTTGGTGTTGGGAATACCGAACCGCCATCGGCAGATTGATTGTAGAAACTTACGTTACCACCGGTAACAGGGGTTTCAAACTTGCGGCAGGCATCGCCCATACCTTTAATGGCGCTTACAAACTGCCAGTATACTTCGGGATTATAAGGGTTACCAAAGTTTAAGCAGTTGGTAATAGCAACAGGCTCGCCACCGGCGCAGGTAATGTTACGTGCGGCTTCGGCAACGGCTATCGCTGTACCCGTGTAAGGGTCGGCGTATACGTAGCGCGAATTACAGTCTGTTGTTAATACAATGGCCTTGTTGGTATCCTTAACGGCTACAACGGCTGCATCGCAGGCCAGGTTGGCTGTCATGGTTTGTACACCTACCATGCTATCGTACTGGTCGGTTACCCAACGTTTTGATGCCAGGTTAGGGTGTGCAGAAAGATGCTCGGCAACCTCAACCAAATTGGCGGGCTCGGCAACATCATCAATATTAAATTTCTTGTTTTCGGCAAAATAAGCGGGCTCGCGGTATTCGCGTTCGTAAACAGGGGCGCCGCCGCCTAAAACCAGGTCATCGGCAGGTACATCGGCTACTTTTTCGCCGTGCATGTAGTACTCTAAACGCTGGGTATCGGTAACCTCGCCTATGATGGCGCAGTTAAGGTCCCATTTATCAAATACGGCTTCCACCTCTTTTTCACGGCCTTTATGTACCACAATCAGCATGCGCTCCTGTGATTCAGAAAGCAGGATTTCGTAAGGCTTCATGTTTGGCTGGCGGGTAGGTACCAAATCCAGGTCGATACGCATACCATGCTCGCCTTTGGCACTCATTTCGGAGTTGGAGCAAATGATACCGGCAGCGCCCATATCCTGCATACCAACCACGGCGCCGGTTTTAATAACTTCTAAGGTAGCCTCTAACAACAGTTTTTCCTGGAAAGGATCGCCTACCTGTACGGCAGGCAAATCGTTCACCGAATCTTTGCTGATATCCTTCGACGCGAAGGCCGCGCCATGGATACCATCTTTACCTGTGGCCGAACCTACAATATAAACAGGGTTACCCACGCCGTATGATGTTGCCGAAACGGTTTCGCCCGCCTTAACAATACCTGCCGACATGGCGTTTACCAACGGGTTAACGTTGTAGCAATCGTCAAAAAACAATTCGCCGCCAACGGTAGGGATGCCAAAGGCGTTTCCGTAATGGCTGATGCCTTTTACCACACCCTTAACCAGCCACTGGGTTTTCTCCAGCTTAAGGTCGCCAAAGCGCAGGGAATTTAGCTGGGCAATGGGCCTTGCACCCATGGTAAATATATCGCGGTTAATACCGCCCACGCCGGTTGCAGCACCCTGGTAAGGTTCAAGCGCCGACGGGTGGTTATGTGATTCTATTTTGAAAGCGCAGCCAATGCCATCGCCAAGGTCAACCAGGCCGGCGTTTTCTTCACCTGCTTTGGCCAGCATACGGTCGCTGTCTTTAGGCAGGGTTTTTAGCCAGGTGATGGAGTTTTTGTACGAGCAGTGTTCGCTCCACATTACCGCAAAGATGGATAGTTCGGTAAAGTTGGGCACGCGCCCTAATATCTCTTTAATACGTTCAAATTCTTCGGGTAGTAAGCCTAAATCTTTGGCGGTTTCAACGGTGGTTAATTCCTGGTGCTCCAAGGTAATATTGTTTTATTTTGAAAGGATGCGCAAAATTAGGAAAAAAAGCGGAAAGGCGAAAGGTAGTATTGAGATGGAAAAAAGTCCGAAAGTCCGGGAGTCCGAAAGTCGGGAAAGAGGAATGCCATCTGACAACTGACCGATCGGACTTCCGGACTTTTCTCCCGTCTTGATACTTGATACTAACTACCCGCTGCTAAAAAGCGTTGGTTGTTTAATAAAAGAAGCGTATACACATACCCTCTTTAAAAGAAACTCACAGGAAATGGAATTTGCAGTTAGAAAGCTGAGGGACAGAAAAAAACACGCAAATGCTGAGTTTACCCCCTTACAATGCTGATTAAGCCAGTCATTATATTGCACATTGCCATCTACCTTAGCCTCACATTATAAACCAACCAAAACTTCCTGGTTCTGATTATCAACTATTGCGTACTAACCAATTCCGTAGCCTATGCTTTGACGGCTTTACGGGATATATGCCAAATATGCTTGCTAACCAACCAATTATAAACCAAAAAAACCAAATGAAAAAAACCTTAATTTTCTTATGTTCCATTTCTGTTTTTTGTAGTTGTACAAAAAACACTGCCGACCTGACACCAGCGAACTCATTGGCAAATGCCAAACCAACAAGTTCGGCAACCACAATGGCGGTTGGAGCTGCCTCCATAGCCGGTGTAAACTGGGCCGATGGCCGCGATAACTTTGTGGATGGCTGGGTTATCCCATCCGGTTTAACCGCTTCCGACAGTTACAGCACGGTTAATGCAAAAGCCAATTCAATATTATCGGGCTTTCAAACCAACATGCCGGGCGTCAATACAGTAAGGTTACCTATTAATTATCCCAGTGTATCCCAGTCGTGGTGGAGCGCTTATACCGGTGCCATAGATGCAGCCCTTAACAAAGGAATGAAAGTAATTATATGTTGCTGGGATAGCGCATCGGCCAACGACGGATTGATAGATAACATGACCAATTTTTGGGCCATGTGGCAAACTGTAGTTAATAAATATGGCAGCAACAGTAACGTTTATTTCGAGGTGTTTAATGAACCGCACGGCTACAGTTTATCCAGTTTAACAACCATCTATGCGCAGTGGCTGGCTAATTATCCCAGCGTTGCAAAAGGCAGGGTGTTGCTAAGCGGTACTGGCTATTCAGACAACGTAACCGGGGTTGGCGCCGACAGCCGCTTTACCAGCTGCCTGCTTTCATTGCATAACTATGCTTATTGGTCAACACACTCTACCGCTGGATGGCAAACCGACTGGCAAAACAGATATGGCAGTTATGGTTCAAGGACTGTAGTTACCGAATTTGGGGCAACAATGAACAGTGGTAAAGATTACCAGAATGGTTCACAATCCGACAATGAGATTGCTTACATCGTAGGATCGAGTAATGTATTCCGGAACAATGGTATTGCCAGCGTTTACTGGCCTGGCCTGAGAGACAATGATAGTTACAGCATCCAAACAAGAGGCGGAAGCGGCAACAACATCACCCTCACCACTGTCAATTCTTCCGGCGTCTTCCGCGTTCGTTACGGTTGGGGACTAAACTAACCGTTTTTACAATTTACCTTTAATATATATTCAAGAATATCGTTAGCAAGACAACCAATAAGGCCGCCTCATATGCAATTATGAGGCGGTTTTTTATTTCGGGCTCTTCAATACCTACTTGAAAAGAAACTCTAAAGCCGTCTGCCATGTATAAAACTATGTAGATTGGGCTTAATTTCCGGTAACTGCTTCATTAAAGTACTTTTCAATTTCGTTCACCGCATTTTCAAGTCCTTTTTCATTCCTTATTTGCCCGCCAATAGCTGCCGCATTGTTCCTTACTTCATTGATTTGAATTTTTGATAGCGCCGAAATCAGCTTATCGGCATCGAGTTTTTTAACCGGGATATGCACCCCGAATTTCATCCGTTCGGCTATTTTGCCCCAGGTTGGCTGGTCGGTGTAAAACGAAATAATAATTACCGGCAAATTGCTACGCAGCATAGCTGCCAGCGTACCCGCGCCGCCGTGAAACACCCCAGCTTTGCATTTTGGTAATACAGCCCCGTGGTTTACATATTTTGCTACAAACAGGTTTTTATGCACCGGCAAGTTTTCAAAAAGCGACCAGCCTGTACAAAACAAAACCCGCTCATTGGTTTTATTTAAAATGGTGTTTAAAATGTTTATAAACTTTTCGGTATTGCCAACACCGTTACTGCCAAAGCCAATGTATATGGGTTTATCACCTTGCTGTAACCAATCATTTAATGTGGCCGGGGTTTCGTCCCTAAACTGGCCTGGTATTTTTTCTTCAGGAACAGTTAAAAAACCGGTTATTTTATGGTTATCATCCCAATCTTTAGGTTGCGGAATCAGGCTGGGGCTTAAGCAATATAAGTCGAGTGGCTGTTGCTTGCCAATATAGTCTATAAGGTTTACTTTTAAAATGGGCAGGCCTAATTCTTGTCTGAATTCGTTGGTCTCTTTCTTTACAAACTTCCAGAAAAACAGGTGCGCCAGCTTATAGGTAAGTTTATTATACCAGGGAAAATTCAGGAAATCAAAATCGCCCAAGGGGAATTCAGCTGTAGGTACAACCGGCGGCATAAAATAGGTCAGCGCAATTTTTTTATGTTGTTTTTCTGCAATCGCGCTGGTAATGGGCAGCGTTGCTGCATTGGCTATAATAAAATCTACCTGGTTAATTCCTTCTATACAGCTTTTGCGTAAAGGCCCCCTTATTTCATGAAGCGCTTTAAAAAAGTACTTCATCAGCTTAATCGCATTCTCTGTTTTTAGTACACTTTGCCCCTCCGGCGAATTCATCATTTCCTCGGCATTTCCATACAGCGGATGAAAGGCAAGGCCATAGCCCTCCACCAATTCCTTAAAATTTCCTGGCGCCGCAATAATTACCCGGTGCCTTTTGTTGATAAGCCCTAAAGCCAAAGCAATATAGGGCTGTATATCGCCCCGTGTTCCGTAAGTAAAAATCCCTATGTTCAATTGTGGTTGGTTTATTTACAAATAAACTGATACAAAAGGAATTGTTTTAGTAATTGGTAAAAAATTAATGGGTGATATGAAGTAATCAATAGGCCTGGAATGAGGACGCTAACTTCTCCCCCAGCGGGGGAATAGCTTTGTAGCAAAAAAGCAAAAATGAAGCTCCGTGCCAGAGGTACGGAACCTTAATAACATTGCGGGAACGGCGCACTGCCAAGAAACCGTTTCTACACCCTGCAAATCATTTTTGACTTTTAACTTTTGAATTTTGACTTTAACAATGGCGTTCCCTGCGGGCCGGGCTTTCTGCTCATACGCCTGCAGGCATTACGCTCATTGGCCGGTATCCGCGCCAATCCCTAACGCTTTTGTCTGAATCAGAATTTTCAGAATTAAAGAATTAACAGAATGAAAATTGAATACTTCCGCTGGCTTTTTCCATTTTAGCGTCTTGTGCGTTTGGAGTGGGCGGCTGACTTGTGATATGGGACATTTTAGCGCAAGTCTTGTGCGTTTGGATGTGGGTGGCTGACTTGTGATATAAAGAGCTGATATCGGTAATAACAATAGTATTTTCAGGCATGATCCAGGTCGGCCTCAACACTTGGGTCAAGGTAGTTTACGCCAAAATTGATCAGGATTTCAGCAAAATCCCATTTTTTCATTCCGCACATTTCGGCAGCCTGGCTTAATGATAGTTTGCCAGCCTCGTACAATTTGGCTGCAATCAAACGCACGGTTTCATCATGCGCTTTTTCCAGCGCATCAGGAACCTGTATTGTAATCGTAGTCATACTATAAAGATAAGCATTATTCAAATTAAAACGTAACATGTTTTATCAGAAGCAGGTTCCGTCCCCCCTCAAACAACGGCGCGGATTACTGGTAAAGCATAAGACCGATTTCCTGGCTCAAAAACCCCGTTTCGGTTAAAAATATTAACCGCCAGTGGTGTACCACCCCGTACCAGGGTGTACCAGGGCGTACCACCCCGTACCAGGGCGTGTCATCCCGTATCAGGGTGTGTCACCTTGTACCGGTACAGTACACTTTAACGCTAAAACTGCCTCATTCCAGAAAAGTTCGCCAACACTATCCTTTATCAATCTCGCTAACCCTTATCGAAAGTATCCCAAATGCAAAGGTAAGCGATACGAAAATCAGTTGGTATATTAGTAAAAACAGCAGCATGCTATAGTTTAACATGGCCGATGACGACGACTGGATAACCGTGCGTACATCGTCACGGCCCCACTCCCTTATTAAGTTGGCTTTACTGCCTGTTTCCTGCAGCCCCTGCCTAAGTTCGCCCTGGGGCCATACCGGGAAAAACACGGGCTTCGAATCCTTATACCCCACAACATACTGGTTAAAAAGGAACAGGTAAAAAAACAATGTAAGCCCAAATGTTACTATCGAAACGATAGCTAAAAGATTGATAGTTTTTACAGAAAGGGATTTGAAATAGCCGGAGTTGAACCTCAATATTAAAAGCGTAAATACGCCAAAGGATTCTATAATGCCACAAAACAGGTATTTTGAACTATCGGGCGGTACCCCTATATTGCTTAAAAGCACCCCCAAACCCGGAATGGTTGCAAACACTCCCGAACCGGCTTTTAAAATAGTTTTCCATTTATTCATTTTGAAAATCTACAGTGACTTTTTGAGTTGGTTCAATATCCATCGGCCTGGTATAGTGCGTACGGGTAAGGAATTTATTGCCCAGCTTAAATACCACTGTATAAACAGTTTCATCAATGGTTACAGCTGTATTTGTTTGATCGCTATCCACCATGTAATCACTCAACAAACCGATATGATCTTGCCACGTGGTGTTTTCAAATTTGCTCTTCCAAATTCTGTGCGGTATTAAATATACGCTGGCTTTTTGCGGTTGGGATTGCAGCGTTAGTTTTATCCGCATATTAATACCGCCATATTTAACAACCTGCGTCTCGCGCCCCCACCAAACAGCCCAGCAAGTGAGCATCTTATGCTGATCATAAATTTTTCGGGGGATGCGCACCTTAATTAAATAACCAACAGAATCTTTATCTATTACCGTTGCCAAATCATACCAGTTTATTTCGGGGGTATTATATGTAAGGGCAAAGCCTTGAAGCGTGCCTGCAGCTTTTATCTTAGATGTAGGGTTTACGTGTAAAAAGGCCGTTATAACCGAATCTTTTTTAAGCGTGCTATCGGGCGAGTTAACCCATTTACTATAAATTGAATCTAACTGACCGGCATAAAAACGAAGACTATCAGTTTGCGAAAAACCCTTTAAGCTACATGAGCATAAAGACCAAAAGGATAGCAGCTTTTTTTAAAACACATTGCAAAGTCATACTAACAGGCTTAAGAGGGCACAGATTGACTGGCATTTTAAAACGGAGAAATTAAAATACCGGCAACTTATAACAGACTGAATATTAAACTAATATAGTGAATAAAAAGAATATGTGCAACCCATTTTTCCGCAGGTGCTTTAATTTCGGCCGGCACAGGATAATCTTGCCGGGGGGATATCAGTATAAAGTGTAAAACATCATTTACAATAGTTTACATTTCATTTACAATAGTTTACAATTTGCGATACAATAACTTTATTTTAAAGAAATTCATTTACCTGAAATTTAAATAAGCTTTACATTTAAATAAGTTTTTTCAAGTAGCAAATTAAGGTTGTAACTCGCATCGACATGACCATCGGCTCGCTTATCTACACAATACTGCCAATATTTGGGATGATCATCATTTTGCTATGCATGGCTATGTACCGATGGGGAAACCAGGCAAAACTGATAGAAAAGCAACACTTTGGGGGCTATGGCCTGCAACTCGATATTTCGGTGATAACGTTATTTATATTAATTGCGGTACTCTCCATCGCTGTTAGTGTTTTCTTTTATTATAAATCAACAGACAGCAAATTAACAGCTTATGAAACAATGATTAAAAGAATGCAGCTGGACAGTATAAATACTAAACAAAACACCTACGAAACCATCACCATTTTAAAATCAAATTTTTTCTGCTACCGGTTTAAATTAAAGGACCTTCCAAACGGCATGCCCCCGGAGGTATCTTCATTAAAATTTACTTTTTACAAAAACTATAATGACATTCAAAATGGCGTTGAGCTGCCTGTTAAACCGTCGGGACAAGGTTATAAAGTCACTTTTTATTATACTAACGAAGATTTTCAGGATGCCTACCCTAAAGTAGTGCTGGAAGATACGAAAACAAAAAAAAGATGGGTGTCGCCTACATTTAACCCAATAACTCCTACTGTTGAACTGATCCCCGAAAATTGATTGCGCCATGAAAATTGTATCAATTTTGTTTCTCCTATTATTAACCTTGCCCGAATGTTGGGGACAATCCCGGCCTGAACATTTTGACAATGAGTACAAAGAATATAGTAATAACAGAACCGATTATAAAAGCTGGAAGGTTTTTGTAATAGGCAACCCGCAATTTATAAATTCAATAAAACAAATTGATTATACGCTGGATGGTACTTATGGGCAGCAACATATTGTGGTAATAAACAACAGTGATAATCCTTTTTTTACGATGTGTAATAAAGGCTGGGGAGAGATTTATATAAAAATAAGAATCAGCTACAATAACGGCTTAGCAGATACATTTGAATCGTACCGGGTAGATTTAACGTCGCCTAATAAGCGAAATATAAATTTAATTTGTAATGACAGGTAAATTCTGCACTTGAGTGCCGCCCCCCAAGATTTGTACACCAGTATGTTTTTATATGGTTATAAAACGCAAACTCCCGGATGGAGTTAAACATGGGGAATTGGGTATTTATTACGCTGCATGGTGTTTACTTATCAACGGGGTATCCCCATAGTTATAACAACCTCAGCGAAAATACTTTGCAGTAGCTGGGAGAGCATAGAGACCACAAGATTCGCGGTCAATCTCGCTATTTCGGAGCAAGGTCGCCGTACCAATAAGCAGCTGTTACACCGCCATCCATCAAAATGTCGCTGCCGGTAATGAAGGCTCCGTCTTGCCCCATAAGCAAAGCGCCTACGTTTCCAACCTCGTCGGGAGTCCCGGCTCTTCCTACAGCGGAGATATCGATCATTTTGCGATAACCTTCGCCGCGGGGGCCGCTTAGTTCATCCTTAGCCAGTGGCGTAATAATAATTCCGGGGCTAATCGCGTTGATCCGCGCACCACGTTTGCCCCAAGTAACAGCTTCGGCCATTACGCGCAGAGAATTCCCTCTTTTGGATAATTGGTAAGCATGTAATGAATCTTTAACCTGGGCAGGCTGTAAAAAATCTAAAGAAAGCAATTCGTCCGCAGGTGTGGTTGCCAACGCCTTATCCTGTTCAGGAGTTAATGCTGGCAAGCGGTGCCCCGACTGGGAAGCGATAACTACGCCGGATCCGCCGCTGGCTATCACTTTGCCAAATTCTTCCAATACGACAGCGTTGCCATAAAGATCGACATGCAGTATCGTTGAAGGCGATGCCTGTGACGGCGAAACACCGGCGGCTTGTATCAATCCGGTTATGCTGCCGATTGATGTCGCTTTTTCAACCAACGCCTGGATAGACATACGCGACGAAATATCGACCGTTGTGGCGCTTACCTCAAAACCTGCCTCGCTCAACACTTTGGCGGCAGCATCTCCATTCTCTTGCTTCAAATCGGCCAGCAAAATATGCTTTCCGGCACTAACCCTGCGTGCAATAGCCTGCCCTATGGAGCCTGCGCCAATTACTACAATTACACTCTTCATAAATATATGCTTGTTTATGTTAATTATTACGACACAAAAATCCTACCTTTTTTATTGAATGTTATACGAATCATCCTCTCCGGCTTCTAACCACCTCCATTTGTTAACGTTGATCCATTGCTTGCTGGCGTACGGCAATGGGTTACAATGCAGGCGCGCTATATATGCCATATGCATGTTTTTCCCAAACCTTTAAAGGGACAAGTTTTTCATGCTCAAAATCGTCGTAATAAATGGCATAAGTACCTGCATTCACCCTAAACCTATAGTGGGCAAACAAATGATCATTAGCATCGTCGCACACCGAAACTTTGTAATACTTTTTGCTTAAAGTAGGCGTGCTTTCTATATAAGCTTTTAACGTCCGCTTCTCTTTAGTATGTTCTGCCATATACTTCCTGGCCCTTATAATCTCAGGTAACGAGTTTATCAGTTTTAAAACCTTCTTTTCATGCTTACTTGTGCCGATAGCGTCCTGGGCTTCTACCCCGGTTATAAACAACGTTAAAATGAAAAGGGATACCAGTAAACGTTTCATCAATATTTTTTGATTAAAAATAGCTTTTTGTTTCAGTATGTGATGAGAATTTTGATTCCCGGACATGGAAATCCCTTTTACACTTCTTCATCTACAAACGGTTAACCTTTAAACGATAATACACTTCCAAGCTGCCTCGTAGAGGCTACCTGTTTGTAGAAAATAAATAGTGAACCCTTTTTTTGCTCCTTAAGAGTTACATTTCTTCAGGGTCAACTTTTAAAAGTGATTTCCCTGAATTCCCGGCGCGTCGTTTTTATTTTGCGTGAATTTCACCCCCGCTTTTTACAGCTTCGCCCTTTTTACACTTTGCCTCTACCCCTAAAAAAACATCTTTGCATCATATAAACAGGTATAAAGCTTAATAAGCCTGGAAAATGGAACAGGAACCCCACATACCGCCGGTTCGCATCCCTTTTTCGGAAGTTTAGCGCTATTTGTAAAACTCAGGCCTTGTTTTAAGGCTATGCATCTGAAAAAAGGTTTAACATTTAACAACCAGCCGATGAAAGCGATCCAAAAAATGAAAAACATTTTATTTAAAACCATGCTGCTGCTTGTGATATTGCCGGCGTGTTCAAAAAGCGGTAACACTACCAAGACCCCGCCGCCAGATGACGACCTGCAGGGGCCTATTTCCCGGCCGGCATCAGGATACGGCGCTGATGGCTCCTACCAGGTTGCCGAAATCAGTTTCGCCAATCCCGAATACTCGGGCACCAGTGTAACCATCTTTTACCCGGCCGGTATCAGCACGCCCAGGCCAACCATATTTTACTCGCACCCCTATGGCGGCGAAAATAAGGAATACAACCGCGGGCTGTTTGAATTCATTGCCAAAAAAGGCTATGTAGTGGTGTTTGTTCCGTATGCAACAAACGATATCAGTGTCGATCATCGTTACTATACCCTGTGGGCTGGCTTTACCAAAGCAGCGGCAGATTACCCTAATATTATAGATACCAAAAAAGTGGGCTTTATGGGGCATTCCTTCGGCGGCGGAGCCTCCATAGGCCTGGGCTATAAAGCTTTTACCCAAAACGGTTGGGGACAAAACGGGCGTTTGCTGTTTACGATGGCGCCCTGGTACAGCTACCAGATTACCCAGGCCCAATTGCAAAGCTTTCCGGCCAATACTAAAATGATAAGCCAGGTTTATGATGAAGATGTGATTAACGACCACCGGCTGGCCATCGATATTTTTAAAAACATCAATATAGCCAATAGTGAAAAGGATTTCTATTACCTCAAACCATCTACAGTTGCCGGTTACAATTATACCACGTACCACACGCTGCCCAATTCAAGAAACGCGTATGATGCTTATGATTACTATGGGGTATACAGGCTACTGGATGCGCTGATTGATTACAGTTTTAACGGCAGCACTGCCGGCAAAAACGTGGCGTTGGGCAATGGCTCAGCCGAACAGGTAACCATGCCGGGATATAATGATCAATTTATGGTCCCGCTTGAGGTTACCGATAACCCCAGCCCCAAATACAGCCAAAGTAAATATGAGTTCTCTTGCGGAAGCCCAACCAACCCAAGAAGCATTAACTGTAATTAGCAGACAAACACCAAAAACACCATACCCTCAAAAAAACTAAAATCAATATATTATCAACTACAATAAAATCACTATGAAAACAAAATCGTTATTCGCCATGCTCTCTGTTTCACTGCTTGTATTTGCCTGTAAGCCAAAAAACGGCACCGGTGAAGCTAATGGCAAAACTGATAGTGCAGTTAAACAAGATACCCCGAAAGAGACTGTGGCCCATGCCGATGCGCCGGCCGGTAACAGCCCCAAAACGTACACCATATCGTTTACGCCCGATAGCGCCCTACTTGGCAAACAAAAAGAAGCAAGCATAAAAATAAGCCCGGTAAGCGCGACCGACCTAAGCGACCCCGACGGCAAATCGGAAGGAATTGAAATGACATTTAAGATTACGATTACCAATAAAAATAAAATTGGCAGCAGCAGCGTTGGTGTTTCACCGTCGGATTTTCGGTTGGTGCTTGATAATAATACCTCCATATCGCAAACATCCGGAGGTTATGTTTCTGCCGAGGCCGAATCGACAAAAGAATCAAACGAGATAACTTACCGTTTGCCAACCGGCACTAAACCCAAAACATTGAATTTGTTTTATGACGAAACAAGGGCAGCGGTAGGTGTGAGTTTAAAGTAACACGGGCGTTATAAATGCGCATGCTTTTAATATCGAACACTGAAAGTAATTTTCGGTGTTGGACATTCGAAATTCGGTGTTCGATATTATTGGTGCTTCGTTTTTGGGATAGGGTTGCAAAAGCCAAAGAGTTTTTACGCAAACTCCCTCTTCCAGACAATTTAACAAAGAAAGAAGCATCCATAAAAACGATAAAGAAAAGAAGTTGGCTCAAAAGCACATCCTACCTTTTAAAAACGGTTTCAGGTTTTTACTAAACCAATCCGGACTATCATCATGAATAATAAATTGGTTGGTTTCTTTCTCGTAGTTAGCCACCAATATCAATTCACCATGATTATTTGAATCCAGCAAAACCAATTCATCAATCATATAAAAATTGCCCTTCAATAAGGGAATTGTATTGGCGTACATCTCACGGATAACTTCGGGCTTTACCAGGTGCCGGCCACTTTCATACCGTTCCTTAGCTCTTGTCAGGCATAAATTTATATCGTCGGTAAAAAACAATATTACGTGAAGTTTATTTTCGTGCCGGAAGTTTTTTATTGAAAGTATATATTGATATTGATGGCTATATCCAAGATTTAGCTCGAGTGCAAAATCCTCGTTCCGAATCAGTTTTTGACGTATTGTGTTTCTCACACGATGAATAGAATATTCGTTATAGTCGACATATCCTTGTGCTTTGTATTTAAAGCGCATTTCATCCTCGTTCAAAATATCCAATTCAGGATCAATAAACTCATCACCGCTGGTGCTTTTGCCTATCCCTGGCGGACCAGCAATAATATAAATAGCCGACATTTATCTTAAAACCTTGGTGCTCCCATCGGCATACTCCGCTATAAAATCCCCTCCTTTTTTATAAACCATAGGTTGGCCTATTGAAAAAAGATAAGCTTTTGCTCCCTTTTGCATACTGCTAAGCCACTCCCCGCGCTCGGCAGGAGTCATCAACCAGGGCTTCTTTGTCATTTTGCCCTTTTTAACCATTAATTCTAAAGGAATATCCTGCTCCATCGCAAATTCAGTATATTCAAAAATACAAAATAACCCGATAGGTTTTTGTATTTTTTTATAACTCTGATATCTAATGACCTGCCAGTAAAACCCCTCCCTGTTGTCCTTGCGTACATTGCCACCACGCCCCCCCAAGGACGAAATTAAAAAAAAGCCGAAGCTCCTCCCCCTAAAAATCGGGGTTAATACTAAACTTAATGCCGTACTGGTTTACGCCGGGATGGTCGAGGTAGTTGAAGCGTTTGATAACATCAACCCGCAGCAATTTAAATATATTGCCTATACCAACACCGGCCTCGACGTAAGGAGTGCTACCCAGGGGGTAGGTGCCGTTGGCGTTGCCCAGTGCCGGGGGCAGGTTATACAGGTTGGCAGAGTACAGCGGATTGTTTTCATTACGTAAACCGCCATATATGGCTTTAAACGAAATAAATTCGCGCCATTTAAGGTGTTCTATCAAAGGTATCTTATTCAGGAAAAAGCCGTTGAAGGCATGGGTTATATTAATACCGGCGTAATGGTCGGTCACAAATTCCAGGTAATTCATGTTGTTATAACCATCGGGATTGTACCTTAACGACTGATTGGCCGATGGAATATTGAGCAAAGGAAACGGCACTTTACCTGTAATAAGGGCACCCAACAGCGTGACATCCGTGTAACCTAATTGCGAAAGGTAAAAGCGCTTATAAATATTTGCCGATATGTTATTGTAATCATAAGCCCCATTGAGCAGGCCGGCAAAGCCATGGTTAATTTGTAAGTTAAAAATTGGGTATTTGCTATAAATGGTATGGCGTTCGCGCGGGCCTTGTATTATTTGCTCGTGGGGCGCATACCGCAGGCCCAGGGCAACTTCGCTGGTTGTGAGGCTATTGATTAAGCTATTGTCGTTATTTGATTGAAACAACAACGTTCCGGCGGGTCGCTGGTTCCAGTTGCGAAAGGCCAGGTTGTACGAGAAATGATTTTCGAAATCCTTAACATAGGCCACCGTAAAAATGCGGTTATACAGCCAGTAATTGGTGGTACCGGTATGAAACGATGTAAGCGCGGCCTGTTGGCTACTTACGGCAAAGCTTTGCCCCGGCAAATCGACATCATACCGGTAGCTTATTTTAAAATAGTCGTTAGGGTAAACGTATGGTGCTGTTTTATTTAAAGAAAAATAGGTTACCAAATTGTATTTGGCTTTTTCATCTTTTATGCCGTAAGCTGTATAGCCTTCCAGAAAAATGAACCTGCTGAGTTGCGGCGTTGTGCGCCCGCCCACCTGGAAACGGGCCCCCTCCTGGTTATCATATGCAAAAAAAGATCCTATTGGCCCCAGCTGAGTAGGCCCCACAGCTGCAAACCCGCTGGTAAGGGTTCCTGCTATCCAGGTTAGTTTTTTAAAAGATGGCATACCCTCCAGCCGGTTGATATTTGCGTATAGGTGCGCTTGCTGGGCGGTAAGGCTATCGGTGCGGTGCTGCGCCCAGTAAACGGTATCGGGCTTGTTTGAATTTTCCGCAGTTTGCTCGCTTTTACCTTCGTAAAACAACGCTGTCTGCGGCTGATTTAGCTTGTAGTTATCATAACTCACGGTACGCCGGCCATATACGGCGGTGCCTTTATTTTTCAGGATGCCAAAGTCGGCCACCACATCACTCTTTTTAAGGTAATAGCGTCCATCGGCGTGCGGTTCAAAATCAAGATTGATTTTGAGGCTGCGCATAAAGTTGATATTAATTTGCTTGTTAACATTCAGTTCGCATGATTCTACGGCGTAACGCCCATCCATCGTGATCAGGATACGGCCTTCAAAAAGGAGATCGCCTTTATTGCGTGGCATAAAGCTGAGCTCGATAAGTTTGCCTTTTTCGGTTTGGATGGTGTCGGTAATAAAAAATTTGTAATACTGCGGCGAATGGTTGGCAATGGGGCTCAGGAACTGGTTGGCAATTATAAATATATTATTTTCGTAAATATCAATATTATTGCCGTACAGGCGGTTAAAGTAAATAGCCAGCCCAACAGTATCAGTAAATTTTATAATATTAACTTCTTTTTGGGCAGTTAAAACCCTAATGGATTTGGGCGGGCTTTTACGGTAATAGTTTTGAAATAGCTTCTCGCTAAAATAAACCGGCAGGGAAGTTTCCTTTTGCCCGTTTATTTGCAGTGTAGTATCAATCATGAACTTATACTTGCCAAAAAACTTGCCATTGATAAGCTTTGGCGACAGGTGAAAAAGAGACATGCCGATGCGCTCGTACTGGTCATACTGTAGGTAATCGGAGCTTTCCATCCGGTTTTGATCCTTATGGTCTATCACCTGCTGAATGAGTTCGACCGCGGGATTGTCCTTATTGCGGTAACGCTGCTTTCTACCCGATTTAATGGCCACCTCCTTTAGCTCGGTTTGGCGGCTGTGCATCCGTATTTGCAAATTGGTGGCCTGTCCCGGCTTTACAGCCCTGGTAACCGACTGATAACCCACGTACGAAAACGTAACCAGGGTAAAAGCGCCCGGCGCCTTTAGCAGAAAATTACCCTGTTGATTGGAGGTGGTACCAAAACTACTGCCATTAAAAGCAATGCTAATGTAAGCCAGTGGCAAACCCGAAGCATCATCCACAATGCGGCCACTTACTGTAGTAGTACGGCTTACTTTCGCGGTATCTGTTTGCTGTGCAGCCGCGTGTAACGAAAATAAAAGAAAAAAAATCAAGCCACCTTTAATTGGCTTACCGGTAACCAGGCTCCCAAAAAAATGGCCTATGCGCTGTGGCAGCAAAATTAGCTTAATGGCAGGGTTACAAAAAGTTAGTAGCAAAAAAGTAAATAGCAAATTAAACAATTTAACGTTAAGAACAGGTTTGAAGTATTTATGTTTCCACATAATTATTAAAATAGGCGCTCCTCCATCAGGCCAAACGCTACCAATCTGGCGTTTATCAACTTGATTTTTCTTTACCTTGCAGCTTCTCTTTAAATTTTTGGTCTTCTTTATCCTTTTTTTCCTGCGCCTTTTTCAGCGCTTCGGCCTTTTCTTTTTGTTCGTTTTGGGTAAGCGGCTGATTTTTTGCCTTTTCGTCGGCCTTTCCTATGCCGGCACAGCCTTTAAGACCGCCGAGCAGGGTAAGCCAGATGGTTTTAAAGTAAGGAAAGTTTTTGGGCCGAATAAAAGCGACATCGGCCACGCGGGGTATAGTTTTGTCGTTATCGGGGTTATCGCTTTTAAGTATCAGTGCATTTGCCAATAGCGATTTGATTCCTTTTGTGGCGTAACCTTTTTGTTCGTCGGGTTTCAGCACATCAACCTTTAGGTTGTTATATAAAAGTGTAACCTTGCCCGTAGATAAATGCTGATTGCCGTGGATATTAAAGTCAAGACTGGTTACACTGCCGGATGTAAAGCGCACCAACCCAAGCGGCATTACAGCGGTATTAACATCGGCCAGTTCCATGGCGCCCATGTGGCCTTTGTAGCTGTAACTATAGCCGGCATCGGCAAGGTTAAAGCCAAAGCTTAGGTTTAACCTGCCCGTGCCCATAAACAATGTGCTAAGGCTTACAGTAGCCAGGGGCTGTTTTTGCAACAGGGCTGTTTTATTGGTAAGGTTAAGAAACCTGCCTGTTACAGCGTTAAACTTTACGGTACCGGTTTTGTGCGATTTATCTTTCTTGAATTCGCTGTAATTTACATCAAGGTTTTTAATATCAAGGGTATCAATCTGCAGCCCCATTTTTAACCGGCGAATAGCCCAGTTAGGAAAAGTGACTAACCTATCGGCAGTTTTAAGCGGCCCGTTGGGGTTGCTGAACATGCTGAACTCGCCCCTGCTTAGCACCATTCGGTTTACATCCAAACTTTGGCCCCGGCTATAGTTCCGGTAGTTAAAATGGTGCAGTATAATGGCATCCAGGTGCAGGCCAAAACGGTCGGTTCGGCTTTTGGCCAGGTATTCACTCAGGGCAAGCGGCTGTACATCTACCCCGGCAATATCAAGCCGCGAGGTTTTGGTGGACAGCTTCATTGAATTTATTTTATAGGTATACAGCCCGTTTGCCGATTTACCCGTATAATGCTTAAGACGGGCAACAATATCACGGCAATAAAGCGTTCGGGTGGTATCTGCCTGCGTTGTGGAATCAATAAGAAGGCCGGTAGCGTGTATATCCACCTCTTTTAATACATGGACGGATGGCTTCGGGCCCGATTTATCCCGGTAGGTAAAGCTGATACCGCCCAGGCGGATATCGTCTACATGGATCAGCTTAAAACTTGCAGAAATCTTTTGATAAAGGGTGCGCTTGTCTGCAGGCTTTTTGGGCTGATGCTTATATTCGTTTTTGCTGATGTATATTTCTGGATTGTTGAGGTCGATCAATGCTACTTCTATCTTTTTATGCAGCCAGATATCTAAGGGATGCGCGTCCGAAACTTCCAGTCGCTTTACTTTTAGTTCCAGTAAATGACCGGGGGCATTGCCAGACTGTTGCAGCCTGTGGGATATAGCGGTATCGGGGGTAAAGGTGATATCGTGCAATACGGCGCTGCCATTAAATACGTTCAGATCAAGTTTGCTAAAATTTACCCGGTACAGGCTGTCGGTGCCTTTAAGCACAGCCTCTTTAAATTTCGACGAGAGGGTTCTGCTTAAAAAACTATTTAAAAAAAGCACCACCGCGATCAGGATAACGGCCAATATGGCCACACCTATTGTCGCTGTTTTTCGCCACCTATTTTTAAAAAACCAAGCCGTCATAATTCATTTGTTTTTGCATTCAGCAACCACAACGGCGGCTTTTACTGCTTGTTTAACAAGAGAATGGAGAAATTGATTTTATAAATTCAAAAGTTAATAGTCAAAATTGATTTACGTAAACGATAGAAAACGATGCCACGACCAAAGCCCAAAAAAAAGCCCGCTCCTTTGCAGGAACGGGCTTTACAAATGATTATATAGAGTATTAAACTATTTTAACATTTACTGCATTTGGGCCTTTACGACCTTCTTCTACGTCATAGCTAACTGAGTTATTCTCGCGAATGTTGTCAATTAAACCAGATGAGTGTACGAAAATTTCGCTTCCGCCATTTGCCGGGGTAATAAATCCGAAACCTTTTTCGTCATTAAAAAATTTTACTGTTCCTTGTTGCATTATATTGTATATTAATAAGTTGCAAACATACACTAAATAATTGACATTTTTACTATTGGTAAAATAGTTTAATTTTTGGTAAAAAATAAGCTTTATTAAAAAACAGGCAATTAATCTTTGTCTTTATGGCCATGCCCCTTGCCGTGTCCATTACCATGGTCATCATCGCCCCCTTCATTCTTTTGCTTCTTATATTTTTGCTTGTCCCAACCCTTGTGCTTTCCATTATCCCAATGGTCACGATATTTTTCGTCACGGCTATCGCGGATAATAACCTGGTCATGACGGCCCTTGTAAGTGGCGTACTTTGTACGGTAAACGTTGTTCCTTAACCACGGGTCCCTTTCGTTTATTACAACTTTGTAGCTTTGATAAGGATCAAAATTACCGTATCTGCCGGGTAGTACACTTGCCTTTATCCAGGCATTGTTTTGGTAGTAAACATACTGATGTGTTGGCACGGAGTAATATACATCAATATCGGGCATATAATAGTAACGGGCATAATCGTAACCAACGGGCCCCCATGCTGGCTGACTTCCGATGTTGATACCAAGACTTACACTTACCTGGGCATCGGCTGCCTTAAAGCTAAAAAAGCTTAACAGTGCCATTACGGCGAAAATTATTTTTTTCATATAAAGTTAATTTGTAAGTACGACAATGTATTATCAAAAAGGTTTGATTAACGCATTTATTACTTTATTAAAATGCGTGGTTTCCGCAATTCAAAGCTGATAAAATTCCATTCCTTAAAATTATCTTACCTCAAATCCAACTTTTCTGTATCTTCTGTTATTTTTACAACATGAACACTCTCCGTATCACCCGCACCACCAGCAACAATCCCGATTTCCGCACGCTGGTAACCCAACTTGATGCTGATTTGCGCAACCGAAATGGCGACATGATGGACATTTACGACCAGCACAACGTGATCGAAAAAAATGATACCGTGGTGGTAGCTTATCTTAATAATCAACCTGCCGGGTGCGGCTGCTTTAAATTATACGATGCTGACGCGGTGGAAGTAAAACGGATGTTTGTACACCCCAACGCACGCGGCAATGGTATAAGCAAATTGATTTTAAATGAACTGGAAACCTGGGCGCATAGCTTAGGCTACAAATACACCGTGCTTGAAACCGGCAAAAAGCAAGTGGAGGCGTTGAGTTTGTATCCAAAATCAGGCTACTTACCCATTCCTCAATATGGGCCATATGTTGATTTGCCGGATAGCATCTGCTTCCGGAAGGTGTTGTAGTTACTAATATTCTTCCCCTGTATGGAAACCTCAATATTTACTCAACCAGACATCGGCCTGCTTAATCAGTTACAACCAGCCGACTGGCCCGATATTGTGCCTAATTTTTACTTTTATGTTGACTCGCCTTTCTGCTTTCCGATTAAAGTAGTTATTAATGACGCCATAGCCGGCATCGGCGCGGCCATCATACACGCCGATGTAGCATGGCTGGGCCACATCATTGTACACCCCGAACACAGAAGCAAAGGTATTGGCTTTTACATTACACAAAACCTGGTTGATATTGCCCACCAACATCGTTGCCAAACCATCAATTTAATTGCTACCGCGATGGGTGCGCCTGTTTATGAAAAAGCCGGTTTTATCACCGAAACAGAATACCTGTTCTTTAAAGATATACAGATACAACTACCAGGATTACCCACAACAAATATCAAAACGTACCAGGAAAAATTCCTGCAACAAATTCTGGCTATCGACCAAACAAACTCGCAGGAAAACAGGGAGCCACTACTCCGCGATCATGTTGAAACAGGATTGATATACTGCAACGATGATACCATTGAAGGCTACTATTTGCCAGGCCTTGGCGAGGGTTTGATAATTGCCAACACCGCGTGCGCAGGTATTGAGCTGATGAAACTACATTTACGCACCAATGATAAAATTGCATTCCCTAAAAATAACAGCAATGCTGTAAACTTTTTGTATGAAAAGGGGTATAAAGAAATACGCACCGCCAAAAGAATGCGCCTGGGCAAAGCCCGGAATGTAATATTTTCCAGCATTTACAACCGGATAGCGGGCAATATTGGCTAAAAAAAGCCCCCGGACAAGCTCCGGAGGCCAAACACAATCACCATTCTACACACACTGCTCACTCATTACTCACCATTGACTCAACTCACTGCTCAACATTCACTACTCACCACTCACTATTCGGCTAATTGAAAATTCATTGGTATTACATATTTAACCCGCACGGGCTGGCCGTTTTGCATGCCGGGTTTCCAGGCCTTCGCCAGCTTTAGTACCCGGGCGGCTTCTTCATCAAACCCGTAACCGGCCCCACGTTCAACCTTTATATTTGACAGCGAGCCATCTTTTTCTATCACAAAACTCATCAACACTCTGCCAGATACACCCTGCTCCTGCGCTACCGCCGGAAACCTCAAATTCTTTTGCAAAAATTTACTCCACGCCGCTGCACCACCTACCGGTTCGGGCATTGCTTCAAGGGTGCCATCCATATCATGTATGGCATTATCAACCGCAGGGCCGGTACCTGTTGTGCCCTTATTTGTATTAACATCCATGGCATTGCCAGGTTTATCAGCTCCTTTACTATCTGTGGCTCCAATTGTACTTGCCATCAATTCGGCATTAGTATGCGGTTGCACAATGGGATCATTAGGTACCACAACGGGTGGCAGGCTTGCAACTGTTTTTACCGGCTCAACAGGCTTAGGTGGTTCGGTAGATTTTGGAGGTTCGGCCTTTTTTGGCGGCGCAACCGGGGGTTGAATCAGAACGGTAGTCAGATCAACAGGAGTCATTTTAACCATTGCCGCAGGTTTGCCTTTAAAAACAAAGGTCGATACTATGATAACCGCGATACCTGCAAAAGTTAAACCCATTGCCTTACTCATGGTTCGGCCATAGTGTTGTCTTAATTCATAAGCTCCGTATTCTTTGTTACGATGGTCAAATACAAGGTCGAGCCACTCGGCATTGTACAAATCAAATTTCGTGATAGGCATATTTTAAAGAATTAAATTTCCATTATAACGAATAGGCATTTATTATATTTTACAAAACATGAAAAAATATCATATTGTCAAAAAAATAAATTTCATCAAAATTTCATTTTCTTATGGGTTGCGTGTTACGATTTGCGAGGCTCGGGTTGCGTGTTACGAGGTTCGGGTAAGGCGCATCAATTAATTTGCCTGGCTCCTATTCTGCCCGAACCTAGCAACCCGCAACCCGAACCTTTTAGCTTGTCCTCGCAACCCGTAACCCGGCCCTGACATCCCCAACCTTGTAACACGCAACCCGAACCCGGTCCCCCCAACCCAACCCATCACTAATTCTCATCTGCCAGCTGAAAAGCAAACGGAATGCTGTAAGCTACGCGAACCGGGTGTCCATTCTGGATGCCAGGCTTCCATGGTTTGGCCAGTTTTAACACGCGCACCGACTCCTCATCTAAACCGTAACCCAGGCCGCGACTTACCGTTATATTTGATAACTGGCCATCTTTTTCAACAATAAAGCTGATGTAAACTTTGCCCGATATATTGTTTTCGCGCGCCAAAGCCGGGTACCGCAGGTTGTTTTGTAAAAACCTGGCCCAACCGGCCATTCCGCCATCGGGCTGTGGTAATACTTCTACCTCAGTAAAAGGCCTTACCTTTTCATCCTCGGTAATAGGGTTAGCCGCACCAGCGCCCCCTTTTGCGCCAGACGTCTCCAAAATATTTTCGGGTACATCTTCACCACTATGATCGGTACTGGCTATGGTTGACTTTTGAAGATCGGCGACGGTATGCGGGTCGACCGTTTGCTCGGCCGGCACCACAACAGGCGGCGGAAAGCGCAGTGTTTTTGAAAGTGTTTTGGGTTGAGGCAGATCCTCCGATTTTGGGGGCAAAATTTTGTGCTCTTTTTCCGTTGTTGGCGGTGGCAAAGGCAGCGGCATTGGATACTCATGAACCACTATTGTATCAACTTTATGCCTTAATGCCACACTTGCCACCACCCAAACTGTAATGGCGGCAAAGGTTAACGCCATGGCTTTACCCATGGTACGGCTATAATGCTGCCGCAGTTCGTAAGCACCGTAGGTTTTGTTACGATGATCAAATACAAGGTCGAGCCACTCGGCATTGTACAAATTAAATTTTGTTGCTGACATAGTTTAAAGAATTTTATTCTAAAAATAACGACAAATCAAAACAAATAGTATATTTTATTTTGATTTAATCGATATTTACCAAATAAAATTCCGCGAGATGGCAAAAACCTTCGTATTGGGATAGCAAAAGGCCCCGCGTTGTGCGGGGCCAATCGCCCACTCCTGCCCATCATAATACGGGGCCCGGCAACCTAAAGACTCACAACTAATTACTCTCGGCCAATTGAAACTTAATTGGTATTACATATTTAACACGCACCGGCTGGCCGTTCTGCATGCCCGGTTTCCAGGGCTTAGCCAGTTTAAGTACCCGCAACGCCTCATCATCAAGCCCAAACCCTACGCCGCGCTCAACTGTTATGTTTGATAAGCGACCATCTTTTTCGATAACAAAACTCATGATCACCCGCCCGGATACACCTTGTTCCTGCGCCACAACAGGAAACCGCAGGTTTTTCTGCAAAAAGCTGCTCCACGCTACTGCGCCGCCGGCAGGTTCGGGCATAGCCTCAAGAGCGTTAAAATCATGTATGGTATTATCCACTACAGGAACAACCACCGGCTTTGTACCGGTACCATCCCTGGCGCCCGACTTATCAGCTACATCAAGTACGTTTTCAACATTTTCGCCACCTGCAACCTTAACATCAGCATTACCAATAGCACCTTGAATTTTACTAATTACCGGCGGCTCAACAGTTGGCTCGGTACTCACAACCACCGGGGTAACAAACCTGGTGGTTGATACCTTTTGCGTTGCTTTAACCGGCGCTACTGGTTTTGGTGGTTCAGCCGGCTTTACCGGTTCGGCTGGTTTCAATGGCGCAGCAGGTTTTACAAGCTGCGGGGTTAAATCAACAAGGGTTATTTTTAAATTATCGGGCGATTTTGGTTTAAAAATCAGGCTTAGCACTACAAAAACAGCCACACCGGCCAAAGTAATGGCCAGTGCTTTTGCCAAAGTACGCCCATAATGCTGCCTTAATTCGTAGGCACCGTACACTTTGTTACGATGATCAAATACAAAGTCGAGCCACTCGGCTTTGTACAAACTAAATTTGGCCGATTGCATCTTTCAAAGAATTATTTATACATAAATAACGATTTCAAAGACGTTATATTTTACAAAACCTCAATAATACATCTATAAATTAAACAAATCCGATCAAAACCTACCGCTTAATAAAAAACTTGTAAAATTTTATTTTCGGCGATTATTTCTTGCAAAGGCCACGTTATCACGCGCTTTTTCCTGTATTCAGTGAATTAAAAAAACAATATCTATACATATTTTTCACATAAATGCACAAAAAGTTAAAAAACTTGTAAAAAAAACGCAATTATTTTATTTTTTTACTACTTTTAGACATGTTCAACAGCCTTTATCGGTTTACTGCGGTAATTTTCCTTTTGTTTTCCGGGTTTTCAGCCTCGGCAAGGGGAGGATTGTATCATGCCAGCCATAAAGACGATAAAAAAACCTCCGTATCGGCCACAACCAACCATCATAGTCCTTACAGCTATGATTACAGCCTTAACAACGTACCGGTACAAATTATAAATCTCCAGCAGCATCGGGGTTCGCATTCGCTGCCATTCCTTTACACAAGCCCCAATTTTTACACCATACACGTAAAGTATCTCAATTTTATTTGCGGCAGGGGTACAAGCGAGCTATCGCGGTTCCGCAAACTCATTCTTTTTCCGTTCCACGCTTTTTGGTAATAGTTAAACAATTTCATGCGGCTGTGCTGATTACACAACCGTGTTTATTGTTTTTTAAAACTTAGTTTAAATACTTACAGGCATTTTGATTGGGTGCCTGCAGGTACAGTTGTTGAACTGCCCGGTATTTTGATTGGGTACCGGGCAGTTTCTTCACCCGTCATTAAACTAAAAGTATTAACCAACCTCGTTTATACAGCGTTATGCATGCTCACATAAGGGCCAGGCGTTAGCAATTGGTTGTCATTGCAATAAAGTCAGTTATTGTAGTCACCATCAATATTTTATAAACCGGGCTTTTTGAAAACCTGGCTTTTTGCTTTAGGCATTAAGCTATCAGCTTTTTATTAACTATTCCCTAAAACCCTAAGCATGAAAAAATTCATACCATTTGGCATACTGCTACTTATTATAGTACTTGCCCTTATATTTCCTTCGGTTACATTAACAACCGTTAAAGACAGCAAAATTGATACCGGCGATACTGCCTGGCTATTGGTTAGTACAGCCCTTGTATTGATCATGACACCCGGACTTGCCTTTTTTTATGGCGGTATGGTAAGCAAAAAAAACGTACTATCAACCATGCTGCAAAGCTTTGTTTGTATGGGCGTTATCACCGTTATCTGGGTTATTTTTGGCTTTAGCCTTGCATTTGGCGATACCATTGGCGGTTTCGTTGGCGATCCGCGCACCTTTTTTATGATGAAGGGCACATTGGGCAACGCTACCTGGAAACTTGCACCCACTATTCCGCTGGTATTGTTTGCTATGTTCCAGTTAAAATTCGCGGTTATTACCCCGGCCCTTATTACCGGCGCATTTGCCGAGCGTATCCGCTTTAACTCATACGTTATTTTCCTTTGCCTGTTCATGGTATTTATATATGCGCCTTTGGCCCACTCTACCTGGCACCCTGACGGTTTCTTGTTTGGCAAAGGCGTGCTTGATTTTGCCGGGGGCACTGTTGTACACATGAGCGCCGGCTGGGCAGCCCTTGCGTCGGCATTATATTTAAAAGGCCGCAACGAAACATCGCATAATCCTGCCCGCATCAGCTACGTGTTATTGGGTACAGGTTTATTATGGTTTGGCTGGTTTGGCTTTAACGCCGGCTCTGCTTTAGGTTCGGGTACGCTTGCAGCTACCGCTTTGGCTACAACAACAACAGCATCTGCTGCAGCAGCAATGGCCTGGATGTTTTTTGATATCCTGCGCGGCAAAAAGCCGGGTGTACTGGGTGCCTGTATTGGTGCCGTAGTTGGCCTGGTTGCTATTACGCCTGCAGCTGGCTTTGTAACCATTCCCCACTCATTAATAATTGGTATTGTTGCAGCTGTAGTAAGTAACCTTGTAGTTATCTGGAGAAGCAAAACCAGCATTGACGATACACTCGATGTATTCCCCTGCCATGGCGTAGGCGGCATGGTTGGTATGCTGCTAACCGGTGTATTTGCGCATCAAAATGTAAATAGCGCCAACACTACAGGTAATGGCTTATTTTATGGCGAAACCCATTTGTTTTTCCTTCACCTGGTAACTTTAGTTGGCGTATCGGCCTTTGCTTTCTTTGGCTCATTATTACTGTTAAAAATAACCGACATGATAAGTACATTACGTGTTACACCTGAAGAGGAATTAGCAGGTTTGGATATTAGCCAGCACGATGAAGAATTGTAATTACGCGATTTGATTTACACTAATTTCACGAATTCGGTCGAATTTCGCTAATAAGCTTTTAAGTTCTTATACGAAAGGAGGTGTTCACGAATTATCGTATAAAAAAAAGGAAATTAAACAACCAACAATCAAACATAATATCAATTAACAAAAAAGAATTAACGTTTTTACTATTGTCTCGCCAAGGCTAACTAAAAACTAAAGCCGCCCTAAATTTTGAGGGGCGGCTTTTTTGATTCACACGAATTGATTCACACGAATTTCACGAATTGGATCGAATTTCACCAATCCACTTCAAAGCATGTTAACTTCAAAGTATGTTAATAAAGAGGAAGGTGCGTAAGAGCTATTTTATCAAAAAAAAATAAAACAGTCAGTTGGTAACAATGGCTAAAAATCAACTATTTAAAACAGAATCGCTACCGCAGTTTGAACCATTGGACTAACACAATGAACCAGCAGATAAGTAATAAAGCGACACCAATGAACCAGTGAACCAATGAACTAACACAACGAACTACCAATCCTTGGTTGATATCTTTTTCAATTCCTGGATTGTTTTTTTCGCCGGCGCTGTTTTTAGCATATACGATTTTAAAACCGCACCGTTTTGCCGGCTATAATTGAGTATCTTATCCAAATAAACGGCTACGTCTCTTTTCTCCAGCTTACTTTTTGCCTCCTCCATTGGAAATGTAATGCCAGGATCCAAAACCTCCATGCCATACCTGTCGCGCTTATAAGGGGTAAACTTAAAATCGGTAAACCAATAACGGTATTTTGAATCTTTAACTTCTATCCTTAATGAATAGCTTATTTCGCCGCCAGGGCTGCCCGATAATAACGACCGTTTCGACACCACGAAGCTACCCTCTCCGCTCAACACGCCCTGGGTTTCATCAGTTTTGGTAATTTTGAGTTTCCCCTTTGGATAGGCCTTGTGCATAAAATACAATCCCCGGCCATACAAGGTATCCTTGCTTAAACCTGGTTGATCAACCGTTTGATAGTAAATGTATTTATTACGTTCATCAAAGGCCAGCGTGTCTTTTTGCGCAATAACGTTCTTTGCGGAAAGGATACAAATGAGAGCAATAAAAATGTTTTTCATTTAAAAAGAGTAAAAAAGAGTCAAGAGTTAAGAGTCAAGATAAAAAGCATACCAGCTTTATTATTAGAGATCAGCAAACCAAGGCAAGGGCTTCAAATCTATTCAACTTTGAAGTCCTTTTCTTAATTCTTAACTCTCGACTCTCCACCGGTATAAAGATAAAAAGCCTCCCGGTTATATCAGGAGGCTTTTTGTAAAATAATGTTTTAATTTAAATTAGAACGCGTATACAGCGGCTAACAAAAACTGACCAGCTGATTTTGAAGGAGTGCCGTCACTCTTCCAGAAAACATCACCGGTTTTTGTATGATCTAACCTAAACTCAGGGATGAAAGTTAAAGGACCTGATTTGATGCTGCAAGTTAAGGTTGAAGCAAACACCGAGTTGCCAGGAGTAATGCCAATATCAGCACCACCATTTGTTGCTTTAGCTTTGAAATACTCCTCTCTTAAACCAAAAGTAACTGCTTTTGAAACAGCCAACTGAGGATATAGGGCATAACCAAAGTAGTTATAAGCACCCATACCTGTTTTACGGGCAGCATTTAAACCTAATTTAAACGCATCGGTTATCTGGTAAGCGGTGGTTAAATCCAATATAGTACCAGAGTATTTTCCGCTTGCAAAGTTAATGTAAGCTGTCCATCCTTTAACAGGTGCCAAAAACAACTGCGAGCCAAAGGTTGATACTTCTGGTGTAGCCGAATTTGATTTGTAAGTATTCCAGTTGTCATTAAAAATACCAGCCATCAAACTTACTTTATCAGAGAAAGCATAAGTTGCTTTAAAGCCTGCATTTTGGAACGGGCCTGCACTGAATAAATAAGAAGTTGAATAGTTAAAGTTACCTACCGGGCTAATTACCTCGTAACCAACAAATGTAGCCATGTAACCTGCTGTTAAGTTAAACTTATCGGTTACATCATAAGAAACGTATAAGTTTTGAATGTGGTAGCTTGAAGTACCAGCCGGCAATGACCCATAAATAGCATCAGGAATTGACTGCTCCTGGCCACGCGGACCAAATGACATTTCGCCAACAAACGATGCTTTGCCTACCTTTTTCTTTAAACCCAGATCGATCATACCAATTGATACTGAATTATTATCAGAACCGAAAGAGGTTTGAATGTTTGGCTTATTAGCAAAATCTTTTTTGAAGTAGGTATCTACCGACCCGTAGATTACCAAAGGCGCATCTGCAGTGGTTTTAACGGTATCCTGCGCTTTAACAACGAAGGAACCGGCAACAAGAGCTGATAAAAGTAAAAGTGTTTTTTTCATGATAACGATTTAATTGATTTGAATTTGATTTGGGTTGAAATAAAGCTTTCCCATTAAGCTAATGCACAACAATAGCCTTTAGTAAAAGCGGTTAAATTTTATAAGATTGATAAAAATACCTGTGCGGTTGGTTGTAAAAGATTGTCGGCATTAAACCAACCGCACAAGGCATTAAAGAATTTTATTATACTGCAGATGGAGATGTTACACCTTTATCAAAAAGGCCGCTTAAGCTGATCTCATCATCCTGGGCTGGATAAACTTCGATACCGTGATCGAATACATCGATACCGCCTGGTCCTGTTTCACCTTCCTCTTCAAGACGCAATTTCCATGGATTAGGCAATTTGTTGATGATAAACATCATTACATAAGTTACAATAAACACAGCAGCTGTGATAGTAAAGCTACCAATAAATTGCGCTTTAAGTACAGCACCGCCACCACCGTAAAATAAACCTGCAACAGGAGCTGAATTATCGGCACCGGTTGGGCCGGTAGCACCATATTGGCCAGATGCAAATAAACCCAACGATAAAGTACCCCAGATACCGCCTAAACCGTGTACAGAAAATGCACCGATAGGATCATCAATACGGAACCATTCTATTATGTAAATACCGGCAAAAATTACGAAACCGGCAACACCACCTAACATTACCGCGCCAAAAGGGCTTACCCAGTAACATGGGCAGGTAATTGCAACAAGGCCGCCAAGGAAACCGTTAATGGTAAAACCAAGATCGAATTTACCTTTGGTTGGCCCCCACCATAAAGCAGCAAGCATAGCAGTAAAACCACCGGCGCAGGCAGCAAGCGTAGTGTTGGCAGCAACACGGCCAATACCTTGCATATCCATTGCCGATAATGTTGAACCAGGGTTAAAACCATACCAGCCAAACCACAGGATAAAACCACCCACAGCGGCTACCAATAAGTTATGACCCGATGGTAATCCACCTTTTTCTTTATCATCGCGGGCAAATATCCTGCCCAACCGTGGGCCTAATACCATTGCACCGGCTATAGATGCTACACCACCAATAGTGTGTACCACTGTTGAACCTGCAAAATCGCGGAAAGGCTGAGCACTTAATGATTGGAAAATACCAGAAGTACCCATTAATGCTAAGAAACCATCCGGTCCCCAGGCCCAGTGACCTATAATTGGGTAAATAAAACCTGTAATACCTATACTGTAAAGGATATCGCCACGGAAGCTGGTACGGCCAATCATTGCACCAGATACAATAGTTGAGCAAGTATCAGCAAAAGCGTACTGGAATATCCAGTGTGCCAAAACAGGGATACCTGTTGAACCATAAGTATCAGGCGTATTTTGCAGGAAAAACCAGTTGGTGATGGTTTTGCCATCAGCACCTAAGCCGCCCCAGCCTATAAAGCCGTTACCATTACCAAACATAAACGCATAACCTACAGCGTAAAATAACAAACCACAAAGGCAAGTATCAAAAATACACTCCATTAAAACGTTCACGGTTTCGCGTTTGCGGGCAAAGCCAGCTTCGAGCATAACAAAACCCGCTTGCATACCAAATACTAAAAAGGCAGCAACCAGTGTCCAAACAGTGTTAACTGTATTAATTAACGATGTTTCATGAGCGGTGTAGGTTTCGGCAGCATGTGCAGACGTGCCAAGTACACCAGGTAAAACCATCATTGCGGCAAAAACCAGCAATAGGCCAATCATTTTTCCTGTAAAAATGGTAGCTCCCAGCGCCCATTTCTCACGTGTCAGCTGTCGGACTGAACTTAGGAGGTTTAATTTTGTAGAACTTACTTTCATTTGTCTTTTAATTTAGTTTGATTGTTTTTTAATAGTTTAATTTTAGTTTGATTGTTGTATTATATTAAATAGTTTGATTGCACAGCATTAATTCTTCAAAAAACAACCTTAAAAAAACACTCTTTAGGTTTTGACCAATAAACACTACACTTTTTTATAAAAAATATAATATTTATAGGGTTTATGTAAATTATTTCATGAAATTAGGTAGTTATTTTAACAATAACAAATTTTTAACAAAAAAAACATGATAAAAATTATATAAATTATCAAAACCTCAATTCAAAACTCAAAAACGGGTTAATTTTTAACGAATTTCAAATTACAAAAAGCCATAAATACCGATAAAATAGATTTACAAATACAAAAAAGTCATTTCACAGCATAAAACGCCAAAAAACATCTGTTTTTGTAAAAAAAATTAAAAAAAATAGCGTAAAAAGCAAATTTTAACTCCATCTGCTTCCAAAATACCTCTTTAACTTTCAAAAGGTTTTGCATTTATATGGCCGGCTATCAGCTCAAATCATTTTATTTCATTAAATTTTGATGAATATTTTAAAGGATAGTTCTATTTTTGAATTTGCCTTTATTTAAAACCGTATATAAACCTATATATAAAAATGCCTAACATTCGATTTAAAGCGCTTCAGGACGTTCTGAACAGGACCATCCCCGAAGTTAAACCGCCTGCCGCCAAAATTTCAGATTATTTTGGCGCCAATGTTTTCGATAAAAAGAAAATGAAGGAATACCTTTCTACAGAAGCGTACCAGGGTATCGTTAATTCCATAGAAAAAGGTGAAGCCATCCCCCGCGACCTGGCCGAACAAATAGCCTCGGCCATGAAATCATGGGCTTTGGGCAAAGGGGCTACCCACTATACACACTGGTTTCAGCCGCTTACCGGCACAACTGCCGAAAAGCACGATGCTTTTTTTGAATCGACAGCCGATGGCGGCGCTATTGAGCGCTTTAGCGGTGATGCTTTATCGCAACAGGAGCCCGATGCTTCCAGCTTCCCGAGCGGTGGCATCCGTAATACCTTTGAAGCCCGCGGTTATACCGCATGGGACCCGTCCTCACCCGCCTTTTTAATGGCGCGTACTTTATGTATACCTACTGTATTTGTTTCCTATACCGGCGAGGCATTGGATTATAAGGTACCTTTATTAAAGGCATTAAGTGTGCTTGATAAAGCGGCGGTTGACGTTTGCCATTACTTTGACAAAGGTATCGAGAAGGTAAATGCATCGTTAGGTTTGGAGCAGGAATACTTTTTAGTTGATATTGCCTTATTTAATGCACGTCCCGACCTTTATTTAACAGGTCGCACGCTTTTTGGCCATATATCTGCCAAAAACCAGCAGTTAGAAGATCATTACTTTGGCTCGATACCGGAGCGGGTGTACGCTTACATGCAGGATATGGAGGCCGAGGCCTTATTATTAGGTATACCATTAAAAACGCGTCACAATGAGGTCGCGCCATCGCAATTTGAATGCGCGCCAATTTATGAGGAAATAAACCTGGCCATTGACCATAACCAACTGCTGATGGATTTGATGGACCGTGTGGCCCGCCGTCATAACTTTAAAGTATTACTGCATGAAAAACCATACGCCGGCATAAACGGATCTGGCAAGCACAATAACTGGTCGTTGATAACCAATACGGGGAAAAACCTGTTGTCACCGGGCAAAACGCCTAAAAACAACCTGATGTTCCTTGCCTTTTTTGTAAATACAATCAAAGCAGTTCATGAACATGCCGACTTGTTAAGGGCATCCATAGCGTCAGTTAACAATGACCATCGCCTGGGTGCGAATGAAGCCCCCCCGGCTATTATATCTATTTTCCTTGGCAGCCAGCTAAACGATGTGCTGGATGAGATAGAAACTTCGCGCATCAGCAAAAAAATAAAAGAGGATAACCTGTTATGGCAGGGCATTCCGAAAATTCCGCAGATACTGCCCGATAATACCGACCGTAACCGTACTTCGCCTTTTGCATTTACCGGTAATAAATTTGAATTAAGGGCAGTAGGCTCATCGGCCAATTCGGCCAGCCCGATGACAATCCTTAATCTGATTGTGGCCGAGCAGCTCAGGAAATTCAAATACGATGTAGATAAACTGATTAAAAAGGGTGAAAAGAAAGATCTTGCACTCTTGATCGTTATTAAAAAATACATCAAAGAATCAAAAAACATCCGTTTTGAAGGCAATGGGTACAGCGAGGAGTGGGAAAAAGAAGCCGAAAGGCGCGGTTTGGCCAATATTAAAACCACTCCAAAAGCGCTGGACGCATTTTTGGCCGAAAAGGCTGAGATCCTGTTTGCCGAAACCGGTGTTTTTACTCCCCGTGAGGCACACGCCCGTCATGAAATACTTTTAGATAGCTTTTATAAAAAGTTACAGATAGAAGCCCGCGTAATGGGCGAACTGGTGCAAAATGTTATTATCCCTGCTGCAATAGCTTATCAAACCAAACTGATAAACAATGTAAAAGGCTTAAAAGATTTAGGTCTTCCGGCATCAACCTATGAGGCCCAGCTTGATATAATCACAAAAATTGCCGAACACGTAAACTTCATTAAAACCAATGTTGACCAAATGGTTGATGCACGTAAAACAGCAAACGCGGTAGAAGACATTCGCCAGCGCGCCATTGACTATGATGAGAAGGTGAAATCATTTTTTGCCCCTATCCGCTACCGGGTTGATAAGCTGGAGCAGCTGGTAGACGATGGCATGTGGCCATTGCCTAAGTTTAGGGAACTGTTGTTTCTTAAATAGTAACACACGAATCTCTCGGATTTATTCGAATTTCACGAATTCTCCTTTTTAAAATGCCACTAATTTTTGAATTAGTGGCGTTTTAAATTTATATAGGCGTGGGATGAATTTCACCTAAACCCTCATCGGCTTCAAAAAGATGCTGCGTTGTCGGGTTGCCACTGCAGTGCTGTACCCCATGCCGGCGGGCCTTCCATCAACACGCATGCGGATGTAGCTAAACACCTTTTCAGAAAAGTTTTTTGCATAAACCAATTTTTTTGAGCGATAATTGTATTACCATCATCCAATTGCCTATTTAAATGACTGTTAATGACATTGTGCTTTGCGAGCGCCTTATGGGCGGCGATGTAGATGCTTATAAGCAAATATATGACAAGTACCATAGCCAGTTGTATTATTACGCCTTAAGGTTTTTGAAAATGCCCGAGCTGGCCGAAGATGTAATCCACGATGTTTTTTTGAAACTATGGGAAATTCGGGAACAGCTAAAGCCCGAATATGGTATAGCCGGTTACCTGTACAAAATAACCCGGAACCAGGTATTTAAACTGATTAAAAAAATTGCGGCAGAAACAGAGCTAAGGGCCAAAGTAATAAGCATTATTGAAGAACAGGCCATAGAAAGCGAAGCCGATTTGCAATGGAACGAATATGCCGGGCTACTTGGCGGCGCAGTTGAACAATTGCCGCCGCAATGCAAAAAAGTATTTAACCTCTGCCGCCGGGAAGGTAAAACTTACGATGAAGCCGCACAAATACTGGGCATCAGTAAACATACCGTTAAAGAGCATATGATGGCCGCCATGAAAAGTATTAAAAAATATTTCAGACAAAATGCCGATATCGTATTCAGTTTGTTAATTATCGAATTGATGAACAAGTAGCAGGTGGTAATTGTACTGCATTTTTTACTTTTTATAACTTATACGTTCTAATATCTTCTTAAACTGCAAATGGGCATTGTCTTCGGCCGGCTCATCCTCATTATCCCACCAATCAAAAAGCAATTTCAATGAATTATAAGCAATTGGATTTTGCTTAAGCAAACTTTCTAATTCACCTAACTCCTCCCCGGTAGCCTCATTTGCCATTTTTTTGGTAACAAGCATCCAAATATGATCTTCCATATAATTCAGGACTATTAATTATTTTTCATTCGGCGGCAGCGTGCAATTTCATAAAAATACCTATATAAACATAGTATTATATGCTAAATTATCCAATAATATACTTATATACTATATTATGTGACGCATGCACTTGGTAAAAGGTTGCGCCATGGTTCGGAAATTGGCAAAAAATATTTTCACTTATACCCCCCCCCGAACATTCAGTTTTAGGATATATACAAACGATTATGAATCCTAAAAAGAACTATCAGCGGCTGCTGGACAAATATTTATTGAATGAATGTACTCCTGCTGAAGCAGAAGAACTGTTCGATCATCTAAAAAAAGATGAGTCAGGACGCTTATTGCTTAAAAATTTGCAAACAGGTTTCAACGAAGAAATAAACAAAGGCCGGATTCTCGATCCCGAAATAAGCAATAACGTGTGGCGAAAGCTGGAGGCCAATATTAGCCGGGAGCAACAACCCAAATCGTATCCGTTTAAAAAATGGATCTCGGTTGCTGCAGCAGCAATTATATTACTCGCGGCAGGTTTGTTTTTATCCAAGCCAAAACAGCATAACTACCAATTGGCTTCGCGCAAGGAAAGGTTTAAAAATGATGTAGCACCGGGCAGCAACAAGGCCGTACTCACCCTGGCCAACGGCCAAACAATTATTCTGAACCAGGCCAAAAACGGTCTGATAACCAAACAAGGCCAAACCACCATCAATAAAATAAACAACGGTTTACTATCCTACGAGGCATCGGATGCAGGCAACGCCCCTGTTCAGTACAATACAGTATCCACTCCAAGGGGTGGCGAATACCAGGTTATCCTTCCCGACGGAACAGCGGTTTGGCTAAACGCCGCCTCGTCATTAAAATTCCCTACAGCATTTACAGGTACCGAACGCGATGTGGAGCTAACCGGCGAAGCCTACTTTGAAGTTGCCAAAAACAAAGTGATGCCATTTAAAGTGATGACCAGCAAGGTGCAGGTTGAAGTATTAGGCACCCATTTTAACGTGAATGCCTATGACGATGAAGATGCCCAGAAAACCACACTATTGGAAGGCTCGGTTAAGCTAACCAGTAACAGCGGGCAGGTAATGCTGGAACCCGGGCAGCAAGGAAGCTTTAATAAACAAGCTGGCAATTTTCGCGTAGCCAAAGCGGATGTTGATGAGGCCATAGCATGGAAAAACGGCAATTTCATGTTTGCCAGCGAGGATATCCAGAGTATTTTAAGAAAAGTATCCAGGTGGTACAATGTTGATATTGTTTACCAGGACAACGCTCCAAAAAAAGCAATATGGGGTACGGTATCAAAATTTGATAATGTATCTGAAGTGCTAAAAGTGATTGAATTAACAGGAGTTGCTCACTTTACAATTGAAGGAAGGAGGATCACGGTGATGAAATAGTTATACACGCCTGCCAGGGATTAAAACCCGCTATTTTATTACAGTGCAAAAAAATCCAGAAGTGGTTGCAACACTCCTGGACAATTAAATGCCTGTTGGCAATAGCCCGGGTTACCCTTATATAAATCTTGACAAACCATATTCAGTTATAAACCCAAACTATTCAAAATTATGAATTTTTTTCCTCATTATTTATGCCGTAAACCAAGCGGCATCTATACTAAGATATTGCTAATAATGAAGCTAACTTTAGTTATAATGATAGGATTTTTATTGCAGGTTAGCGCAAAAAGCTATGGCCAGCGAATAAGCCTGTCGCAAAAAAATGTTTCGCTCGAGGAAGTGTTTCGCGAAATACAAAAGCAAACCAAGTTTAACATTCTGTGCGATGCAGAAATCATTCAGCAGTCGCCTTCTGTCAGCGTAAACCTGCGCAACGCTTCCATTCAGGATGCACTTTCTGTTTGCCTTGCCGGTAAACGTTTAACCTATGTTATTGATGGCAATACCATTGTAGTTAAAAGAAAAACCCAGGAAGAAAGTGCAAAAGAAAGCCAGGCACTTTTGGTAACCGGGTTAGTTACCGATGATAAGGGCGTGGCATTGCCCGGTGTTACAGTTACCATAAAAGGCACCTATTCGGCAACATCAACAGATGTTAATGGTAAGTACACCATATCTGTCCCCTCTTCCGCTTCGATATTGATTTTCACCTTCGTGGGCTTCGAAAACACCGAAATCCCTGTTGGCGCCCAAACTACTATCAACGTTAAAATGAAAGAGGCCGGTAATATTCTGAATGAAGTTGCCGTAGTTGGCTATGGCGTGCAAAAAAAGGTAAGTCTTATCGGCGCTCAATCAACAGTAAATATCGAGGAATTAAAACTGCCAACATCAAACATCACTTCGGCCCTGGCAGGCAGAATTTCGGGTGTTGTTGGCGTACAACGCTCGGGCGAACCAGGCAAAGATGTGGCCGACATCTGGATTCGTGGTATAGCCACTTTTGGGGGCGGTTCATCAAATCCACTTGTATTGGTTGATGGTGTGGAACGCAGCATTGACAACATCGACCCGCAGGATATTTCGTCGTTCACGATATTAAAAGATGCATCAAGCACGGCAGTATACGGCGTGCGCGGCGCTAATGGCGTAGTACTGGTACAAACCAAGCGCGGCAAGGTTGGTAAGGCCCAGATTTATTTAGATTATAACGAAGGGGTAACCACATTTACACGCCGCCCCAAATTGGCCGATGGCGTAACCTACATGAACCTGGTAAATGAAGCATTAACCACCCGGGGCCAGGCACCTAAATATACCCAGGATTATATTGACAAAACTGCTAACAACACCGATCCGTTACTGTACCCAAATGTTGATTGGCTTGATGCAACTTTTAACAAGCTGGGCCACAACCGCCGCGCCAACTTTAATGCCAGCGGTGGTGTTGATAATGCACAATACTATGTTTCTGCTGGTTATTACAATGAAGGCGGTTTTCTTAAAACAGATCAGCTTGCACAATATAACTCGGACGTTACCTACACCCGTTATAACTTTACAACCAACCTGAACCTTAAATTAAGCACCACCACCAAACTCGATCTTGGTGTTCAGGGATACGCAGCCCAATCAAACGGCCCTGCGCTTTCAACGCAGGATATTTTTGTGAACGCGCTTTCGGTTCCGCCGGTCGAGTACCCTATCTCCTACCCGGGGGGCTTTATTCCGGGCAAATCTGCAAACGGAGGTTTCAGAAACCCATACGCTGATTTAACCCGCCGCGGATACAATACCGACTTTAATAGCACCATACAAACTAACCTGCGCATTACCCAGGATTTGAAATTTTTTACAAAAGGCCTGAGTGCTACCGCCATGTTTTCATTTGATAACTATAGCGATCATAGCATCAACCGGTCTAAACGGGAAGATACTTTTTTTCCAGATAGCAACAACCCCTACAATGCCGATGGCTCACTTAACCTGGTGCGCACCTATACAGGCAGCGGTAATTATTTAAGTTACACCCGCAATAACGGGGGCCGAAGGCAATCATATACCGAGGCCGCCATTAATTACGACCGCAGCTTTGGCAAACACCATATTACCGGCCTTGCATTAGGAAACGCGCAAGACGGTATAGATGCATTTGCAGGTGATTTTACATCATCAATACCGCACCGTTACCTGAGTTTAGCCGGCCGTGGAACTTACTCTTTTGACGAGCGCTACTTTTTTGAAGCCAATTTTGGCTATAATGGCTCCGAAAACTTCGACCCCAAAAGGCGCTACGGATTTTTTCCGTCGTTTGGCGCAGGTTGGGTTGTATCTAACGAAAAGTTTTTCGCCCCTGTTAAGGATGCACTTACATTCCTGAAGTTTCGTTATTCTGACGGCTTTGTGGGCAGCGACGATTTAGGTGCCGGCCGCAGGTTTGGCTACCTGACCATAGTATCCGAATTAACCGATGTTAACAACGGTGGATACACTTTTGGCAAAGGTTTTGAAAACTCAAACGGCATTAATGTAACCGATTATGGTGTAAGCGTAAGCTGGGCAAAATCGCACAAGCAGGATCTGGGCATGGAAGTAAGAACATTGCATGATAACCTGTCATTAATTGTCGATCTTTTTAAAGAACACCGCACCGGCATATTTCTGCAAAGGCAATCGGTACCAGGCTTTGTGGGCCTGGTTAGCCAGCCCGAGGGAAATCTTGGTGTGGTAAATAATAAGGGTATTGATGCTACGCTCGACTACAATGCCCATTTTGGTAAAGTGAATGTAGGCCTGCGTGGTACATTTACCTATAACAAGGCTGTAGTTGTTGAAGATGACAGACCAACGCAAACATATCCATGGCTCGATCATCGTGGCCAGCCTATCCTGGCACGATACGGCTACCAGGCAGTTGGTTTATTTAAAGATCAGGCCGAAATTGATGCCAACGCCGTACCGGGCGATAAATCAAAAGTATTGCCAGGCGATATTAAATACAAGGATTTAAATGGCGATGGCTTGATAAATGCCTATGACCAAACAAAAATTGGTAACGGCGATGTACCATCAACTGTTTATGGTTTTGGCGTAAATGTGGCGTATAAAGGCTTTTACGTAGGTGCGTTTTTCCAGGGTATTGCTAATGCCGATATCATGCTGGGCGGTGCCGGAATTATCCCTTTTAATGGCGATGGCGGCGAAACCAACGTTTATAGCAACGCTGTTGACCGCTGGACACCACAAAACCCAAGTCAGAATGTATTTTATCCCCGTTTGGCTTATGGCGACAGCGAAAACTTCAACAACTCACAAGCCAGTTCGTGGTGGGTTAAGGATGTAAGCTTTATCCGGTTAAAAACCGCCGAACTGGGTTATAACCTGCCTGCGGGCTTATTTAATAAATTTCATGTAAAAGGCGCCAGATTATACCTTATAGGTTACAACCTGCTCACCTTCAGCAAATTTAAATTATGGGACCCGGAGCTTAACACCGATCAGAATGGACGTGCCGACGGCGCCAAGTATCCAAGTGTTAAAACCATTTCATTAGGCCTTAACCTGAAATTTTAACCAATAGCAATTCATCATTATGAAAAAGATATTTTTATTTGCAGCAATATTGGTATTAACGGCTACTACTTCATGTAAAAAGTATTTAGACCAGGTACCAAACGACAGGTTATCATTAGATGAGACCTTTAACAGCCGCGCCAGTGCCGAAAAATTCCTGGCCAATGTATATAGCAACATTCCCGACGAATTTGGACAGCGCTTTCCCGGCGGATCGCGCAACGCCGGTTTATGGACAGGCGCATCTGATGAAGCCGACTACGACTGGGGCTTTGTTTCATCAAACGATGTAAACATTGGTAACTGGGACGCAAACAGCGGCTTTGTATCATCATACTGGACAAACTTTTACAAGGGCATCCGTTCGGCTACGTTTTTTATAGCCAATGTTGATAAAGTACAGGATATGGCGCCAGCCCTTAAAACCCAATACAAAGCAGAAGCACAGGCCCTGCGCGGAATGTTTTACTACTACCTGATGCGCCTTTACGGGCCGGTAGTATTACTGGGAGACGAGGTGATACCGCCAGATGCGGCTTTTACCGATGTGCAATTGCCCCGCAGTTCATTTGATGAGTGTACAAACTATGTATCAACCGAGTTAAAGGCCGCCGCCGATCAGTTGCCCGCTGTGCCGTCAAATGACAGCAATTACGGCCGTATCACAAAAGGGATTGCACTGGCTTTCAGGGCGCAAACTTTGTTGATGGATGCAAGCCCGCTGTACAATGGCAACACCGATGAATCAGCTATGAAAAACGCCGATGGCAAGCAACTCATCAGCCAATCTTATGATGCAGCCAAGTGGAAAACAGCTTCAGATGCTTACAAAGATTTCATTACTCAATTGGTGCCTACCGTGTATGACCTGTTCCGCAAAAACGATGCAAATGGCAATTATGACCCTTACCTGTCATGCCGCGACATCTGGTTAACCGACTGGAACAAAGAGGTTATCCTGGCCAGGGCCAATAACTCGTTAAGCTCCCGCCAGTACGAAATGACACCTTATCACAACGGCTACGCATCAGAAGTTCGCGGTTCAGGTGGTTTGGGCGCTACCCAAAATATTGTTGATGCATTTTTTATGGCCAATGGCAAAAGCATCACCGATGCCGGCTCGGGCTATGTAAGTATCGGCAATTCAACCACCGATACCAAATACACCAAAGCGGGTATTTACAATCAATGGGTAAACCGCGAGCCACGTTTTTATGTGGATATTACCTATAACGGCAGCACCTGGCTGGATACCAACACAGGGCTTATAACCACCCAGTTATACAATCATGGCAACTCGGGCAAAGCAACCGGCGGTAACGATTACTCGCCAACCGGCTATATCGTGCGTAAAATGCAGGGCTTGGGCAACTGGAATGTGGGTGGCCGCACACTCATGCTGCTACGCTTAGCCAATATTTATATGGATTATGTAGAGGCCTTAAACGAGGCAGCGCCCGGCGATCCTGATATTCTTAAATACCTGAACCTCATCCGCGACAGGGCCGGCGTACCGGTTTACGGATCGGCTGATTTGCCTATACCAGCCGATCAATCGGCTATGCGTACCGCCATCCGCAAAGAGCGCCGCGTTGAGCTTGCCTTTGAAAACGTGCGTTTTTTTGACGTACGCCGCTGGAAAATTGCCGAGCAAACCGATAACGGGCCGATTTACGGCCTCAATATCAATGCCGACCTGCCCGACTTTTTGAAGGTGGTTGCGTTTGAAACCCGTGTTTTTAGCAAACGGCATTACTTTTTCCCTATTCCGCAGCAGGATGTGGATACAGATAAAAAATTAGTACAAAACCCGGGCTGGTAATACAGGCGGGAAAACTACGGCAGCAGCGGAAAACCCGTTGCTGCTTTTAAACAAGTCCCCATCCTGCCTTTGGGCAATGTTCCATTTAAAAACGTCATTATGAAAAAGTTAACCTGTTTTTTAGCATTAAGTATCTTCACCTGCTTCGTTAGCTGCAGCAAGGAAAAAGATTCCACACCCGCCAAAACAGCCGTAGTAAGACCAGTTGACCAGGACTTTACGGCAGGCGATGCCGACCTGGCTTATAACGCCTTTAACGGCGCGTTTTATGATCCGGCTAACAAGCTGTATTACAGCACCACCAAAAAGGATGGCGTAGCCGCTATATGGACACAGGCCATTTATTGGGATATGGCCATGAATGTTTACCAGCGTACCAAAGCATCAAGCCAGCTAACCATGATTGGCGATATTTACCAGGGCAACTATAACCATTATGATGGTTACAACTGGAGCAACCAGGCGGTATGGTTTATTTACGACGATATGATGTGGTGGGTAATGGCTCTGGCACGTGCCAACCAGATTACCGGCAACGCCACCTACCTGCAAAAAGCCAAAGAAGGGTTTGATCATGTTTGGGCGGGTTCATACGACCCTGTGGATGGCGGCATGTTTTGGGATTTTCAGCATAGCGGCAAAAACTCCTGTATCAACTTCCCCACTGTAATTGCGGCCATGCGCCTGTATACCATTACCGGCGACGCGAGTTACCTTGACAAAGCAAAATCCATATACGCCTGGAGCAAAACCAACCTGGTTGATGCATCGGGTAAAGTAAACGATAACAAGATTGGTAACAACCCCGCCGGCGGCCAGGATTATACCTATAACTCCGGGACAGCCATAGGCGCTGCGCTGGCATTATACAAGCAAAGCAATGATGCCACCTACCTGAGCGACGCCAAACTGTATACCGACTATGTAAAAAACAACCTGTGTACCAACGGTATACTACCCGCCGAAGGCGACTTTAACGAGCAGGGCGTGCTCAAAGCCATATTTGCTCAGTACGTAATGCAGCTGATAACCGAGGCAGGCCAAAGCCAGTATTTAAGCTGGATCCAAAACAACGTAAATACCGGCTGGAAAAACCGCGACGCTACCCGCAACCTCACCTACCGTAATTACGCAGTAGCCTGCCCTACCGGCGACATACAATCATACGAAGCCAGCAGCATAGTAACCTTTATGCAACTTTGCCCGCCCACAACAAAATAACACCCTACCTGTACCTATGATAGGTCTGCCGTTGAAAAACGGCGGGCTTTTTTGTAGCATATCGCCGCCAAAACGTTACGGTCGGAGCTCTGTTGGCATTCAAAGGGAGGATGTTGTATGATTAATCAAAAAACGGCCTGAGAATCGCCTATACAAAAACTGCCTCCATCAGGCACCAGAATAAATCACACAAAAAAGAGGCTGATCATAATTTAGGATACATAAGATAAGGTGCCAATTAATTAAATAGCCGGCATTCTGATGTTTTCACAAACGTCTATAATATACACCTTTTAGTGGTTTTGAATTGAAGAAGGTAGCTTTCTGTTAGTCGAATTATATCTGCTTTATAGTCTATTCCATGGGCACCTTACATGCTTAAATTAATTATTAATCCTTGGGCTACCGATTAATGATAAATTTAACAAAGTAGCAAGATTCTCTTTGTCCTGGGCTTGTTGATTTGGTGAGTCTATAACAATCACCTCTGGATGCTTGTTAATAAATAAGCTGATAGCATTCGCTGTGCTATGAATGTTACTGTTCATTAACAGGGAACGACATTTCAAAACAAGTTTCATGATAAGGTTCGCTGGTAAAACTGATGGCCCCCTTCATCAGCTGTACATAGCGCATAACGATGTTTAAACCCAGCCCCGTTCCGGGTATACACCCCGACTCATCTACCCGGAAAAAAAGAGTGAACAGTTTATCCTGATATTTTTGCGGCACACCTACCCCATTGTCCTTTATACTTATTCTGATTCTTTCGTTAGTCACTTCTGAGATCAGACTGATCCTGGCGTCGTGCCCGGCATACTTTAAAGCATTGGTCAATAAGTTTATGATTGCGTTCCGTATCAGGTTCTCGTCGAGCAGGGCTTCGTGGCCTTCACCCATATGCTCATAGTTCAGTTCGCGTTCGGGATTACCTTCTTTCAACTGATCTATGATTTCCTGGCATAGATCAGGCAGATCAAAAGCTTTAAAATGCGGAATAACCTTACCGTTGTCTAATTTTTCAAGCGATAAAAAGTCTTCCAGGATGGTCTTTAGATTGTTAACTATTCCTTTTATTTTCAGGGCATGCTTGATAATGCCGGGATTGCTTTCTTTTTCCGCGTACTTCTCGATCAACGAGGATGAAAGCAATATGGCACTTAAAGGCGTGCGGAATTCGTGGGATGCCAGGGTAACAAAACTGCTCTTTAGCATACTGAGCTCATGTTCCCGCTGATAAGCATCGTAGCGGTTACGCAATTCCTTTACAATCATGTAAATGAGAAAAGCGACGATAGTAAGTACCAGCGTAGTACCAACTACGCCGATTATTTTTTGCAGTGTCAGTGAGGCGGCGTAACCTTGCTCCCGCTTTCGCAGCAAAGCATTTTCCGTTTCTCTGATGCCATCAATACTTTGCTTAACCTTAGGATTTATCGCGTCCAGCGGGCTGCCGGACATCATATTCGCCTTTATGAGCGGCGCTATTGCCTGAAGTTTTAAGCCGGCCTTGAGCTGGCTTGTGAGTTTGACAGTTTGCCGCTTTACCTGGTTGTTTTTCGCGAGCTGTGTCAGTGTTATTAACTGCCTGAATAATTGACTGGTATCCCGGTTATATTGTTGACTTAACGCTCCACCGACATCAGGTATTGTACCCTTCCGAAGGAAAGCAATTATATTGATCAATAGCTCGATAGAGTCGACCTTTCTGATTACCATATATGAATGTCCAACCAATTTTTGTGTGCGCTGTTCGTTATTTAGGGTGATATAGGAGGCAATACCCAGAAAAAGGACGAGCATGACCGACGTTGCACAGCCGGCGTAAAACAGCCAATTGAATTTGCCCGGTAAAATCCTGAACCCATTTTTTAGGAGTTTCGGAACCGCTTTATTCATTGCTGTTTTAGCGTTTTGTACTCGTGTTTTCATTTTCGTCATTAAACATCAAGGGTAAGCTTCTTTGACGGTAAAAAAAATGACCATGCGCATGCTTCGCCGCGATCCTTATCATCGGTCGGCGCTCACCGATCTGTCAACCTGTTTGTTCTGCTGGTGATGGCGTGACGCAGGGGACGGTAAGGATATAGCAAAAAATCTTGATTTTGAGTATTTCCGATTATCAGGGCGCATCTGTTACGGTTTTTCAGATCTTTATTACATTTTAAAGTGGATCTTCACCAGTGCAGGCCAGCATAAAGACTTTTTCATTTCTGTCGGGGTGGTGTTCATCAACGACATGGTGTAGCTGGTAAAATTTTGCCGAAAAATGAACTCACCCAAAGGAGCATTACATCCAGACATCCAAATCCTGCCCCGGCGTTTGGCGAACCTATCTTTTCAGCGATGGCAATGACACATCAACCGGATTTTAGTGATCATAAACATTTTTAGGAATTATTTGTTAGTTAGTTTTAGTCTACTGTTAATTGTTAGCGCAATGAAGGATTTTTCCGAACAAAGACTTGATCAATCCCGTCTAATTAAGGATAGCCCATACATAGACGGGACGTTAAACCGACATCGTGGCAAGGTTGTCGAATGTGTCGTTCGTCGTCACCCGATGGGACTGAGTGAGATCGCACGCAGAGTGGGCATCAGCAGGCGGACGCTATATAACTGGTTTGAAAATGAGATGCTGGCCTGCGACCTGATCGGGCAGCTTGGAGATGTTATTGAACATGATTTTACGGCAGAATTTCCCGGAGAAGGTGACAAAATAAAAATGGCCCGGAATGAACAGCTAACCGGAGTCCCCCGCAATGGTTCGGTAGAGAGTCCGGTTCATTACTGGATGAATAAATATATCGAGCTGCTGGAGAGATATAACCAAATCTTGCAGGCCCAAAAAGGAAATGGCGCTCAAAATCTATCTTAAGCACCTGATAAACAGGCCAGATTTCTGCTGCGACCGTTAAATTTATACCATAGAGATAGCCGCAAAATTAGTTTAAAGCATTTTCATACTTGACAAATTAGCTGACAAGTTCTTGCTGGCCATCAACTTTAGCAGCGGCAACAGGCAGTCGATAGCCGGCAATTATAACAACAACCTATTTGCGATTATTTTTTATTGACTAACGTTTTGATACCGGTATTTCAGGTTTGTTAAACGGTCGGCTTATCAAAACACAGTTTAATCGCTTCGAAAAGTTCTTCGGGCTCAAAAGGCTTGCGGATGTATCCGCTGGCACCCATTTGCAGCCCTGCCGCCACGTCTTTTTTTTCAGCACTGGCTGTTAAAAAAATGAAGGGGATATGCCCGGTAGAAGGATTGGACTGCAGTTCGCCAAAGACCTCATAGCCATCTGCGCCGGGCATCATGATATCGCAAAGTATCAGGTCAGGCAGGTGCTCAGCCGCCAGTAACAGACCGGTTTTGCCATTTAACGCCAGGATGACCTTATAGCCTTCCAGTTCGAGCAGTTCACAGGTATTTTCGCGGATATCATCGTTATCCTCGATCAACAGAATCGTTTTCATAACCCTTGATTTAATGGAAATTCAATAATAAAAGTGGTTCCCTGGCCCGCTAAACTTACAAAATTGATACTGCCGTCTAATAATTCGACGTAGCGTTTAACAATATTTAAGCCGAGCCCGGTACCCTGAATATTAGTTGCATTTTTTGCCCTGTAAAATTTTGTGAATAAATTCTTTTGTTCGTCTGCTGGAATACCGATACCTTCATCGCGTACTTTGATGATTGCCAGCTGCGTCTCAGCATCGATATCCAGGTGCACGACCTGCTGTTGACCGGAATATTTGATGGCATTGGTTAATAAATTAAGAAAGATATTTCTCAAAATCTTTTTATCCTGAAAAATACCGCGCCGACCTTTATAGCCAAAATCAATATACTGCCCTGGTTTCAGCATACCGTTAACCTCTTCGATCATGTCTTCGGCAAATGCATATAGGTCGAAATCTTCCTTCAGCAATTCTACTTTGCCCTGCTCCACCTTGTCCAGCGAGAGGAAATCATCGAGGATGATGGTCAGGTTTTTCACGGATGCCCTGATCCGCTGAATATGCCTGTGTCTTTTATCTTCCTGATCAGCCTTGCCATAGGATTCGGCCAGCGATAAGCTGGACAGTATCGCGCTCAGCGGGGTCCGGAATTCATGAGAAGCCATGGCCACAAATCGGGATTTCATTTCGTTCAATTCTTTTTCCCTGACCAGCGATTGCGTAAGTTCCAGGGTTCGTTCACGGACTTTCGCCTCCAGTTCTTCACTTGATCGTTTCCGCTCCGTAATATCGGTAATAAAGGCCACCGCCAGTTGCTCATCTCCTAACTGGTAATGCCCAAGACTGATCTCAACCGGGAATTCTTCCCCGTCTTTTCTTCGGGCCGACAGGCTGAGCCCGTAACCCATCGGCCGGGCTTTTGGGCGGCTAAAATAGCCTTCCCGGTGCTGAACATGGTTTTTGCGGAAGCTGGCCGGCATCAACATTTCGACAAACTGCCCGTTTAGCTCCTCCTTTTCGTAACCAAATAGCTTTTCTGCACAGGGGTTACACAAAGCTATTCTTCCATCCCCGCTGATGACCAGGATACCAATAGTAGCATATTGAAATAAAGCCTTGAATCCGGCTTCACTTTCAAGCGACAGCGTTTCTTGCCCATTCATTATGCTGGGGTTTATATAAGTTATTGATTTTCAATTGGCGCTTCGTAAAGTTAAGTATTATATTCCTATTAAGAGTAATTATAAAAGAAGGGGGCGGAATAGAAAATTAGCTCAGTAAAGCAGCTGTCATTTATACCGGAATTGCCTCTAAAGGTTGACCATTTAAGATGTGCCTGCGGTGTCCTGCTCGTATATCAATTGTCGCAGGGCTGTAGACGCCGCAACTTTGGATGCTTACTTCAGGCGTAAAGTATCCCGGCCGACTTGCTGGCTGGAAGGGCTATTTGAAAGTTCGAATGGGGGATGCTTTCGGAAGTTCTTGTGAGAACTCCAATAATAAAATACCCGGATTGCTATTCCAGAGCTATAAAAATATCGTCATAACCTGATGCCGTTTAAGGCTGATGTAGCGGTGCTAATGGCGCGATCAGCAGTTCAGTCGTACTGGTTTTGAACAGAAGTTGTGGCCTACCCCTCCAAAAAAGCGGGGCGATCAGCCGGAACCGGGTCAACCGGGCAAGGTAACAGCCGAACACCAAACTTTGCTGGCCGGTTTTTTCGGGGGCCGGGCGCGACCATAAGCTTATTCATAACTATAAAAGAAAGCCTCCGCAAATGGTGTTCACGAAAGCTTCCCTGTTGTTGTGAATTGATTTAGTGGAATATTAAATAAACTTTCCTTCTCCATTTAGTTTTACCTTCATCCGCTTATCGCCGTTCTGCAGCAGCAGCTTAAAGGTCTTATCCGCCTTTTCTTTATGATCATAATAATGCACCTGGTAAATGTCCTGCGCGATCGTCCAATTCGGAAAGCGCTGCATGACTGCATCTCTGATAACCGCCGGCAGTTTGGTATTCTTGAATTTCTCAGCCGTGCGCAGCAGTTTGCCATCTTTATCATAGGCGGCCAGTATCTCGCCGTCGGGAATGTAGAAAGATATGTAATACCCGTCATAGTCGTCATCGTAATATTCAGACTTTTTCACATCGTAAACCGCTGCTTTGCGTTCCAGCATCCTCACGGGCTGAGCCATCTCGCGGTTATCCGCTGCATTAAGATATTTATAAGTCGAGACAATGATCCGCACCTCTGGTAAATTGATCTGTGCGGCTGATCTTGTTGCCAAGCCGGCGATAAGCATCGCCGGCATGAGTACAAATTTTAACTTTTTCATGGTTTTGTTTCAAAGAAATTAATACACCAGTTCCGGTTCTTCGATGGTCAGCTTGTTCTCCACATGATAAACACCCGGCGCCGCCCAGGCTACATCTTCGGCATCTTCGCTTTCGGCGAACGAGCGTACTTTGCCGGTCAGGATCACCTTGTTGCCGCTCGTGCTGACATTTACCTTCAGGGCATCAACCGTTGCATTTCTTTTAAATGCTGCCATGATCTTTTGTTCGAGTTCGAAGGGGTTCAGCCTGGGTTTGATCGTGATTAGGTTGATTACCGAACGAACACCCGAAAGATTTTGAATAGCCGTCCTGGCATTCACCCGCTGGTATTCCCATTCCAGTTCACCTTCCAGGGTAACCACACCGTCCTCCACTTTTATCTTGATCTTTTCTTCCGGAACGGCAGAGTGCCATTTCAGGGCATTGAAAACCGCATCGGCAACTTCCGCGTCGGTTTTCCGGTAGCTTGGAGATACGCCGATCTGAATGTCTTCCGCAATGGCTCTCACGCCTGCCACTTTTTTGGCCGCTTTCTCGGCACTTAATTTCTTGGAATAGGAATCTACTATTCCTGATAGCGTAACGATGCCGTTTTTAACGGCAACACCAATTTCAGATGAATTCAGAAATGGCCCCCATTTCAATTCATCCATTACATCTTTTTGGATTTCAATGTCTGTTTTCATAATAGTAATTTTTAATGGTCAATAATTGTTTATGAACACAAAGGACCGGAAACCGGGGAAGAAACCAAATGACACTCATCATCTATTAGTCTGATATGCATTACATTACGAAGAAAAGATATGGGTACGACTATTAAATTACGTTTGCAGAAGCGGTAAAATTACAGAGGTTGGCATAACACTGATAACGCAGCGCGGCAGCCATAAGGACAGCAATTTGAACCAAGGGTCCCCAGCGTATGCGGTAAATTGAGGCTTATTGGCAGTACGGACAATTATTCACGTTTATCACCATACATATAAGTCATCCCGCTTTACGTAACCGGTTAAACTTATCCAGGTAAAACGTTACCTCTTCGTCGCTCACCTCGCTGAAATTTTCATAAAAAGCACCCACGCCATAAAACACTTCGGGGATCTGCAAAGCAACGATCTCATCTGCCTCATTAGCCAATTTTTGAATGGACTCTTTGGATGCTACGGGAACGCCGACCACGATTTTACCCGGCTGGCCCTTTCGAAGCAGTTTGACTGTGGCTTTGATGGTATTGCCGGTAGCCATGCCGTCGTCGATGACGAACACGGTTTTGCCTGAGATATCTTCCGGTGTCTTGCCATCCATAAATTTTTGATACATCTCCTGTAGCCGGGCACGGATGGCCACCAACTCGCGCTGAATATATACGTCCGGGACATCGCGATGCGGTACCACAAAATGATCTGAAAGACTGGCAGCGCCGATGGCGTACTCTTTATTGCCGGGGTGTCCGATTTTTTTGGTCAGGACGATATCCAGTGGAAAGCCTAACTGCCGGGCAACCGTATAAGCAATGGGAACGCCCCCCGGGGCACCGCTAAAACGATCCCGCTGTCGTTTTGATATTTTTTTAATTGAGCGGCCAGTTCCCCAACCTTTTCCAGTTTGCCGGGTTCTTCAAATAAATGGGTCGCATCTTCCACAACCTCCAAATGTTTTTCACACTGCAATTCCTGGTAAGCTTCCCGATTAAATTCAAGCACCTGCGGATCTAAACTACCTACGATCAAAAGCGTGGGCGCTTCCACCACAGGCAGGTCTTCCATTGCCAGGTCGGGCCGGCCACCGCGGCATACAACGGCAAATATCCTGTCATGTAATTGGCTGGCCGCCCTGAGCGCGCAGGCTGCGCCTGTACTTGCACCAAAATAACCGATACTGGCATCTTTTGCCGCAGGCAGCTTTGCGAGCCAAATAGTGGCCGACACCAGCCGTTCTTTAAGCAAATCAATGGCAAAACGGTTATAATAGTTTTGATCTTCCTCTGGGGTCAATTGGTCAAATAAAAGCGTACCAAAGCCATGTGCCCGCAGATAGGTAGCCACGTACTGGTTGCGTTTGCTAAACCGGCTGCTGCCGCCGCCATGCGAAAAAACAATGATGGCTTTTGCAGCTTTCATTATAAATAATTCGCCTTTTAGCCTTACGTTACCCGCGGGTATACTGACTTCGCCCTGATATTTTATTTCCATCACCTTAACAGTAAGATCAACAAAAGCTTCGCCGTCAATATTTGACGGTAGTTGTAACAAACTTAATCGCATTTGCTTTCAGCAGGCATGATTTCGATCACCTAAATAACTGATTGTCATCAGGTAACGCCAGATAAAAACATCTTTACTTTATCAGGTGAATACAAAAAGGAAACGTTAACCTGCTTATTAAATTTAAAGATGACATACCTGAAAGAACGACATAAGCTGCCCGATTGGATCGGAAGAGAGTGCAGCGTTACGCTGATATTCTGGCTGGTTGTATTTCTGGCGGCGGCCATTATGGAAATCATAGGCTGACGGGCTCCCGGACAAAAAAAGCATAGCAGATGAAACATTAAAAAGGGCTCAATTTAATTGCCGTGGAAGGCAACTGGACTTCCAGCTATGATAAGTGAAATTAAATAGTGTAATTATTAAGCCGGGTGCTTCTGCCATTATAGGTGTAAATGGCAGTTATGTTGTTTGGCTTACGCAAGAGTACGACGGCGAGCACCACTACCCAAATCAGGAAAACGCCGATATTTATCCGCTCCCATATCCCGATGAACGGCGTAGGCTGGTTCCTGCCTACAAGCGGGGCCTCCAGGAATGTCAATATCCCGAAAACGAGCAGCACCACAAAAGTGATGATGGAATAGATCCGGAATGCCCGGCCAAAAGCCGCCGCCGCAAAACCCAGCGCCAGCAGAAACAGGACTTCGGTTACAACACCCAGGGCAATATGTAGCGTGTCAGAATAGGTGGCACCGCCGGCGGCCAGTGTCTCCCTAAGGTGCATTGGTGCAAAAGGCCAGAGCAGGCCGAGCCCGCCATAGGCGATCAGCAGTCTGCCGGCTGTACGCAGCGGACGGTTACCTTCTGCGGCTCTCCAAACCCCATAAGCAAATGCCATAACGAGTATAGTATAAGGCGCGCAAAGCCATTCCCACAACGTCCTGGTCGGTGCGCCGATGGCAGAGAGTTCACTCACCGTCTGCGAAGCCGAATGGTAGGCCGACCATTGCGAGGGCACAATAACATTCAGCGCTGCATACAACAGCGAAGAAAGGATGCCGCATATCAGTAAAACTTTTCGGGACATATCAGGGCGGATTTACCTGGATAAATGATAGACCCCGCCACCTTTTGGGGCGGGGCATAGGCCATTGGTTAAAGCGGCTTAATTTACAGCAATATGCTTCGCTGAAGGGCTTTTGACGGCGTGGTTATGCGGCACCGTAATTTTCAATATTCCGTTCTCGTATTTGGCCGCAACCTTTTCCTTATCAGTTCCTTCTGGAAGCGTAAAGCTGCGGCTGAAAGAAGAATAGTTATACTCCTTACGGGTATACTTTTCGTCTTTTTCTTCCTTGCTTTCTTCCTTTTCGCTGCTGATGGTCAACACGTCGCCGTCCACATCGATCTTAAAGTCATCTTTTTTTAATCCGGGGGCCGACATCGATAAAATGTATTGGTTCTTGTGGTCAGTAATATTTACCGCCGGGACATTCAGCTCCCTTCTCAAAAAGTGGCCGTCGAATAATTCATTCCAGGGCCTGAAAAAATCTTCAAATAATGCCGGCATCCTGTCGGTAAACAGTGAAGGAGCTTTTTCTGCTAATTTTGTTACTGCGTGTGTTTTCATAATGGTGAATATTTAATGGTTAATATTTGTTCAAATGTAAACCCTGGTAATGGGCCGATAAAAGGATGGCGGTCACCTTCATACATGACCTACATCAGCTATTCGTAATATTTGATCAGGGCAACCTGACCAAACCGCCCGAGAGCACCATCTTCGGTAAATACCACATCCCCGCCGCTTCCCAATACCTTTTCCAGTACATCATCCACAGCATCGCGGATATACGAAAAATGATTATAGGGTTCGGTAAGCGCTTCGATAGTGCCGGGCTCCACACCATGCTGGGCGGGGAACCGGTAGCTCTTTTCCACGATCAGCAGCTTGCCTTTGCCTTCACTGGCCGCCTGCCATACCTCCCGGATACCAACCGCAAGCCGAAACTGGTCAGCGGCTTCCTCAACTTGCTCGATCCATTGCTGCTGACGGGTGATTTTCCAGGCGTCCAAATGAGGTTCGATCAGCTCAGTCAACGCTGCCATGGAAGTATTGTCATAATTGCCACTTACGTAGCCAATTACCGAAGCAGTATACTTACTCTGCTTTCTAAACTCGCCCAATATTCCCCCGGTACCCAGTACAAGCACCGGCAGCTGATGTTCGCCGACCAGATCTCCCAGTTCATGGTCGATATGCGCCAGGAATTTCCTGGCCGTAACCCGTTTATGCTCAGTCATATCGGAGAAATTACTTATCCTTTCCGGCATGTCCCGCTCTTCCGTTTCAATTGATCCGGCCATGCGTGCTGGTAACGGGGTTAACCCGACAGCGTCTCCCAGGAAAAACCTGCTTTCCTGTCCGGTTAACAGCAACAGCAGAAATTTAATGTCCTGTTTTGCATTGTAAAGCAGGTCCCTGATCTCAAAAGATTCATCTACGATGATCTGCTGGGTAACCGGGCAATCCAGGTAAAGTACTCTCTCAAATACCGGCGATATGTAAATGGCCATACCTTTCTTTTTGGCCGGAATGTCCAGGTCAGCGGTCAGCGATTGAAGTTTTCGCATAATCAGCTGGCATTGCTCTTCGGGATAATACCGGCGCATCTCGCGTTCTGCATTATCCGCGGCAATTTTGACTATGTGGGCAGTTTCTGTTTTCAAACTGATATGAGGTTCAAGCGGCAGTATCAGCGATAAAGCCGGGCGGTAGTGTATCGCATCAATGACCTCATGTATTTCTGGGCTAAGGGTCGTATCCATAGTATTAATATTTGATCGTTGCTTTATTTATGAAGCCAGCGCAAACGGCGCTATAGCCTTTTTGTTCAATTCATGTTCGGCCAGGTACGAAAGCCGCTCATCCATGTCCTTTTCATCCAGCTCGGCCTGGTGAAACAGCAGTCCCGCCTTCTGAAGCCTGAGCGCGCCGGCAAAGGCGGCAGCTGTGCCATACACGCTGATTTTATAATGGTTGATCTGTTGAAAAGCTGCCAGCAAACAAGCATCTTTAATCTCGGGGCATGAACAACAGGCCAGCTTTTCGGCCGCCTCGGCGATATAAGTTTTCATAACACCGTTGGTAAGGTCATAGGCACTGATCTTCTCTTCTTTACAAAAGATCTCCAGCAGGCGGATATGTTTCTCGACAACATCCAGGTAGTCATTCATCAACAACCTGAGCGGCATAGAATTTTCGTTACTGACCCAGCTGATGATAGTGTTTTTTAGCTGAAGTTCAGCACTTTTCATCCGGCTGATATCCACGTCCAAAAGCTGACGGAGGCAAGAAATAGAGGGGATCGTTTCCATGGTTATAAGTTTAAAGGCAAAACTAACCGGCTGCTCGCGGCCTCGCAATGATTCGCGTCATGACCGCTCCTGATCGTTGTCACAATAAACTGACAATGGACCTGTCCATGATCAGTTATTACGGTGCCGGCAATCATTCTTCACCATTTGTATACCGGGTAACTTTGGATCTGTCAAATTCATTGTGATGTCAAAAAAGAGCAATATGCATAAGGGCCTCAGTGCCCGGTTTCTGATAAAAACAGATTTCCCGCTCTGCGAAAAAGACGAGCAGGCAAATTGCATGGAACAGGCGCGGAAACTGCAAAAGGAAGCATTGAAGTTATGGCGCGCATTAAAAAAGAAATATAAATGAAAAAGGTGCCAGTTCTCACCGGCTTTTCAGCCAATTGCGCCTATGCAGAGACGGCGAAGCTGGACATTGCTTATAACATACAATACGGGGAAACTAAGCTTCCATGTAATTGGCTAACAGTTGGAGATAACCCCTGGCCGAATGAATGCTTGCAGCAAAAACTTGCCGGTCTTTGGTTTCAGCTGCGCGCAAAAGCAGCACCTTTGCCCGGACATTGGCCCGGTAACATTTATAATAGACGTAAAGTGCAATTGTCCCCTGGTTTTGATCTATACCCAACATCCTGTGGTATTCGTTATAAAGCAGGTCGCTCAGGTCTTTTCTCCCGTAAGCTTCGATATCCATCCCCAGGAAGGCCAATTCATCCAAAATATCCAGTTCCCGCATCGCGTCATTAAATTCAATGCAGTCGAAGATCACCGGGTCATCATATAAGAAAATATTCGCGGTATGCAGGTCGCCATGCAGATCGCGGACAAATCCCTTAACAGACCGTTCCAAAATAGCGGAACGGTATTTATCCAGGAAACGGTTCGAGTATTGAATGGCACCTGTGATGAGCGTAGAAAAAGATGAGCCTAAATGCTGCCCTGCAAAAGTCCGCGCCGACAACAGATCATTAAAACGCTCCCCGAGGGCAGAGATATCCAGCGGTTGTGAAATAACTGTCGCTGCGCGGTGAAATGCGGCAAGTTTGGCTGCTAAAGAGAAAATCGTCTCCTCGCGTACCTGGCCCGCCAGTAGCATTTTGTTCATTTCTTTTGCAGAATCCATACGTACCATCTGCAGGGCATAATCCACTATCTGCCCGTTTTTCTGGTTTACAGAAAAGTCCACCCCGTTTTGACAAACCGGAATGACCCGTAAATACATTTGCGCTGCCAGTCGCCGGTTTAAAACGAGTTCCCGTTCGCAGTAGTATTTCCTTTTTTCTGATGATGTAAAATCCAGGAAGGAGAAGAGTACCGGCTTTTTGATTTTATAAGCGAAGCCGCCCGCCAGGATGATCCAGGAGATATGCGTCTCGATCAAAACTGGTTCTTCCGACTGAGCCGGCTCATCCAGCGCATCAGCCAGTCGCTTAATTTCACTTGTCTTCATGGTCATACAGGTAGGCTGTCGCGGTCTCCAGCATCTGATGCAATGAGCGCCGATCGGAAAACAACACCAGGTGAGGGCCCGTTAATGCCTCAAACTCCTGTTTTACATTTTGGTAAGCGGCAAAACCCGCTTCGCTATCCGGCCGCCGTTGTGCCACCCTTTTTTTGATTGTTGCTTCAGCAGCGCGCACCTCAATAAAGTATATCGGCAAGCTCAGTTCTTCTGCTTTTTCCATGAATAAAATTCGCAAGTTTGCTTTGTAAAAGGTAGCGTCCAGCACTACGCTTTGCTCATCGGCGATACCGGACTCCATTAGCGAAATCATCTCGAGGTAAACCGCTTTCTTAGCCAGGTCATCGTACCTCCCGTTTTGATTCATTTGCCGGCGAACCGTATCGCTGCTAATCAGCCGGGCGTTCAACCGGGCTGCCAATGCCGCTGCAAAGTAAGTTTTGCCGCTGCCGGGAAGTCCCAAAACCGCAACAATCATGATGACCTGTAATTTATTGGAAAGATCAGTAAGGGTATGCGCTGATGCGCAAGTTCTTGTTTGGCGATGCTATCACTAAAGAGCTTTTTAAAAAAGGAATATTGGTGATGGGTCATGGCCAACATATCGGCACCTGTTTGTTTACTGATCCGGTTAAGGCGACTAACCACTTCTTTTCCCCGGATCTCTTTATAGGTAACGGGGCGTTTCAGATCAGCGAGCTTTTCATTAAACGCCGCTGCTTTTTCCATCATCGCCTTGTCCATATCCCCATTAACCGTAACATGGACAATCTCGGTCCGGAAATCCAGTGTGTTGCTTAATACCTCCAGGTACATTATCGCTTCCAGATCGCCCGTTTCAAAATCTGTAGCGAAAACTACCTTGTTCAACTGGTCCAGGCCTGCTTTTGGCGGCACGATGAGTACCGGGCAATTAGCAGTTTCGATGATCTTCCAGGTATCGCTGCCAAAAAAAACATGATCGGCTACGCAATCGGTGGAGGCACCAGTTACAATCAACTCGAATGCATTTTTCGCAATTTCCGAGCGAAGTTCATCCTAAAGGCTTCCTTCGCAATATTGTGCGCGGAGCTGTGGTTTATATTTGCCGTCTGTACCTGTTATATAATCTTCGAGTTCCACCAACGCATGGTGAAGGGCTTCTTCGCCCTCAACAGGCCCTACCATTGCCCGGGCAATCATCGCTCCGCCGGCATAGCCGGGCATCACTGGTATTTTTGGGTAACAATGCCACAACACCAACCCGGCATGCAGTTGTTCGGCGAGCCAGGCAGCAGATTCGGCAGCGTGGCCGGCATTTTTGGAAAGATCCGTTAATACAAGGATAGTTTTCATAGCTATACATTAACTAATTACACCTGCAAATTATAAATTGTTAAGGGGCTGATAAATGACGGCGGGCATTTTGGAATATGACCCTGAGCTATGTTTGCCGCCGCCGGAGGTCCCGGTAAAGAAACAGACCCGCCGGCATTGGTAGCCAAAAGGTAAAAAAACGAAAAAGCAGGGTCACGATCAGTGCCGCGTGTACCGGCACACCAAGCAGCGTAAAAAAAAAGGTCATCGCACTTTCGTAAGCGATCAGCGCACCGGGCGAAACAGGTAATGAGCCAATTGCCAGGGTTAACAGCAATCCAAACATAACCTTGCAGGGATTAAGCATAACATGGAAACCCTGCAGGATCGCAAAGACCGTTATGGCATCCAGTGTGATGATACCCATCTGTAAGAGTACCGCCATGGCGACCGGCTTTTTAGGTTCATGAAGCGCGCGCCAGTTTTTCTGTTTACTTTTGGTTAAATACAAGGGGCTGGCTTTCGCAATAAACCGCCTGAGCCATTTAAACTGATTGAGTTTACGAAGGATAAATGCAAGTGCCCGCCTGTCGGAGATGATCAGCATCAATATGCCCAATGCCGTAAAAAATACAAACCCGGTGATGACGGTATAATTTATAACGGAGTTTACGTGTACGGTGCCGGCGCGGTTACCGGTTCAACCGTGGGATTTATCTCGGGCTGCGGCGCTACAACAGGGGTTTCCTCGGGCATCGTTTCTTTGCTATTACTTTACGGGGCATTAGCTTAAAATTTCATAACAAAGTAAAACGACCAAAGGCCGCTGATCTATGATAACAATCAGTATTCCTCATGACGCTCATCATCTGCAAGTAAAGTACCGTGGCTTAAATTTGAGTGTTAAAATGCAAAGACCATGGAAACCACTTCAACCATTGCCACCTTACGTCAGCTGCTGGATCATCAAACCGGAAAATTCACCAGCGGAGAGCTTCAGCTGCAAAAGAACTTGCCAGTATGGATCAATGACACAGGATCTGTTCAACTCAGGCAAGTGCTGCAAAAGTACCTTGACCAGGTGAATGTGCATATCCAGCAAATGGATGCATTTATTTTAGAAGCGCAGATTATCTCTGCAAACCGTGCTGATCCGGTTATGCAAAGCTTAACGGATGAAACGAACGAAATATTGGGTATTTGCAGAGACATCCAGGTTCGCGATGCCTGCCTGCTCGCCTGCATACAAGTGATTAATCATTATAAAATAAGCGCATACGGCACTGCCGCGGCATTTGCCGGGGACTTAGACCTGGAAAAGGCCGCAGCTATTTTCTACCAGATGGAGATCAATGAAAAAAACATCGACGATCGTTTGACGCAGCTGGCCAAATATGAAATAAATAAAGAAGCTAAATCACCGATCCAGATACCGGAATAACGCCATGAAAAATAATCAGCAGGTGAAACCCGGCAGGCCGGTAAAAAGAAAAACCAGGCCAGCATTCAGCTGGGTTTGGGTATATGTGATCATATTTCTGTATGTGATCCTATCGCCCTTGTGGAGCGGTTCGTATAATGTAAAGGAAACCACCTGGCAGCAATTTTCAACCACGATATTGAACCGCAAAGCGGTAGAAAGACTGGAGGTTGTTAACAAAGAGAAAGTTAATGTGTATCTCAAAAGCGCTTTTGCAAAGGATCCGGCATTCAAAGAAGTTTTTACGACCGCCTTTGGCAAGGGGATCAGTACCGGGCCGCATTATACCTTTACAATCGGCTCAGTGGAATCTTTTGAGCATAACATGGAGGACGCTGAGAAAAACTTTGCAGCGAACGAAAAGATCCCGGTGAGTTATTCCTATCAAAGTAACTGGTTGCTGAACATCCTCAGTTGGTTGGTGCCGTTTATCCTGCTGTTGGTCATCTGGAATTTCCTGATGCGCCGGGCTGGTGGCGGAATGGCGGGAACAGGCGGTTCTTCGATCTTTAATTTTGGAAAATCTACCGCCACTCTGATCGAAAAAGAAAACAGCACAGTAACTTTCGCAGACGTTGCCGGCTTGGACGAGGCTAAAGTTGAAGTGCTGGAGATCGTTGACTTTTTAAAAAAACCGGCCTCTTTTACCAAACTGGGCGCCAAGATCCCTAAAGGTGTGATCCTCGTCGGGCCGCCCGGGACGGGCAAAACCTTATTAGCTAAAGCTGTTGCCGGCGAAGCACAGGTTCCATTCTTCTCTATTTCAGGTGCCGCATTTGTAGAGATGTTTGTCGGCGTCGGGGCTTCCCGCGTCCGTGATCTGTTCCAGCAGGCCAAGGAAAAAGCACCCTGCATTATTTTTATTGATGAGATTGACGCCATTGGGCGCTCAAGGGGCAAAGGCGCTTTTTTAGGTGGCGCCAACGACGAACGGGAAAGTACGCTTAACCAGCTCTTGACCGAAATGGATGGTTTTGGTACCAATACCGGTGTGATCGTGCTGGCAGCAACCAACCGGGCCGACATGCTGGATCCAGCCCTGATTCGTCCGGGCAGGTTCGACCGCCATATTTACCTGGAATTGCCCAATATGAACGAGCGCGCCGCCATTTTCAAAGTGCATATGGCTGGTTTAACGCTGGCGACTGGCATTGACCGGTCGACACTGGCCGGACAGACACCCGGCTTTTCGGGTGCGGACATTGCCAATATTTGCAACGAAGCTGCATTGGTCGCGGCCCGGCGAAAAGCGGTACAAGTAGAAAAAGCGGATTTTATGGATGCAATTGACCGGATAGTTGCCGGCCTGGAGAAGAAAAGCAAGATCATTTCGCCCGAAGAAAAAAGGACGACCTCCTTTCATGAAGCGGGCCACGCGGTGATCAGCTGGCTCTTGAAAACGGTAGACCCGCTGGTAAAAGTTTCCATTATTCCGCGAGGAAAATCGCTGGGCGCAGCCTGGTACTTACCGGAAGAAAAACAATTGCGCAGCAAAACCGCTTTCCGCGAGCATTTATGCGCGACGCTGGGCGGACGGGCAGCCGAGGAAATCGTTTTCGGCGAGGTATCGTCCGGCGCTTTGGATGACCTCGAAAAGGTTACCAAAGAAGCTTATGCCATGGTTGTGTATTACGGCTTCAATGAAAAACTGGGCAATGTCAGTTACTTCGATTCTACCGATCAACGCGATCTGGCTATTCAAAAACCATTCAGCGAAGCGACCGGCGAATTGATCGACCAGGAGATCCGCAAGCTGGTGGCGCAAGCGTATCTGGACGCGAAAACCATCCTGGCGGAAAATAAAGCCTCGCTGGAGCAGGTGGCCAACCTGCTGTTAAAAAAGGAAGTGATCTACAAGGATGACCTGGAAAATATTTTGGGAAAGCGCGGTACAGCGTTTCCGGCTATTGATCTTAAAGTGGAAACCCTGTTGTGAAAAAAGATATCGCCACCATCGGCCTTTACGGAGCTATAGTCGCATTCATTGCCATGGTGGGTTACGGAATCGTGCAGATCCTGCAGGTCGCCGGTGTCACCGGCTATCCTTTGGATGACATCCTAATCTATGGCTTTTCCCTGGCCATCGCCCCGCCATTTTTGATCGCGATATTGGCATTACATCATATCGTGCCCGGCGACCGGAGATTTTGGAGCCATGCAGCTTTGTTATTTGCCCTGCTCTATACAGTTTATGTCGTGCTGATATATTCGGTCCAGCTGGCAACTGTTATACCTTTATCCTTGCGCGATGCTTCGGTTAGTATCCTTAGGGTAACACCGCATTCTTTTTTCTGGACGCTGGACGCGCTGGGTTATATATGCATGGGCTTGTCCACCTTATTCGCTGCTTTCGTGTTCAAAAAAGACGGCGCGCAAAAATGGCTCAGGCGGTTCATGATCGCCAACGGGCTGGTAATACCCCTAATCGGTTTTGCCTATTTTTACCCGCATTTTTCCACCTGGGTGTTGTTTATAGGGGCGCCCTGGCTGGTCACTGCGCCGGGATCGGTGCTTTTACTGGCTATTTTCTTCCGGAATTTTCACCATAAACCAGGAAATCATGAATAATAACCCATTAGCAGCTTTTGAACAGGAGGCTCCCAAAGTAGCCATAGCTTTTAACCAATTAGTCGAAGCGTTAAAACAAACGAATGGCCTTGATGCAAAAACCAAGCAGCTGGTCTATATCGGCATCAAGTCCGCGTTAGGCGATCCGAAGGCGATCTACTACCATGTGGCCATGGCAAAGGAGTTGGGTGCTTCCCGGGCAGAAATCGTGGATGCCATCCTTATTACTTTAACTGTTTGCGGCTTAAATGGTGTCGCCAGTTGTTTACCCGTTGCCTTATCGGTTTACGATAAACCTGATGGCGACGGACTTTAAACGATTTCAAACGTTACCTGCGGCATTTCGTTTTCCCTGATCGAAGCTGCTGCCCGGTATAGCGTTATTAATTGTAAGGCGCAATATTGAATTTAGTGCTATATTTAAATCAATACTAATGCGTTGCCAAATCAGGAAAACGGCCCGTTCGTCTCAACTCCTTTGGAATTTTAACACTCATCAAATCAAAAGGAGAAAGAAAAATGTGTTTTTCAGCAGGTGCAAGTTTTGGAGCCAGCGCCGTCCTTTCTGTAATAGGCGTCGCTACGCTCAGTAGATGTGGTAAGCGGCAGCAAATGGCCTTTGCCGGGATCCCGCTCATCTTTGCCGTGCAGCAGGTATCAGAAGGATTGATATGGCTCGCACTCCTAAATCCGGGTTATGCCCTATGGCTAAAACCGGCAACTTATACTTTCCTGGCATTTGCGCAGGTGGTCTGGCCATCCTGGGTGCCTTTCGCTATTTTATTATTGGAAACTTCTACGCCGAGAAAAAAGATATTGTATATAGCAACCGGAATTGGCCTGCTGGTATCCGGCTACCTGGCTTACCGGCTGATGACCCAGCCCATTCACGCAGAGATAGCGGGTATGCATATTTTTTATAGCCTGGGCTCGATGAATTCGGCGCTCCACGATTCCGCGATATTATATTTCCTGGCCATCGTTGTTCCCCCGTTTATTTCGAGCGTAAAAGGAATGTGGCTGTTTGGACTTTCCATAGGCATAGCTTACATCATAACCCATCTCTTTTTCGAGGATTATGAGCTTTCGGTGTGGTGCTTTTTCGCCGCGATTATCAGTATCGTCGTTTTCATCGTTTTATTCCGGCTACAGCAAACTTTAGCTGGTATTATCGGGCCGAAAGCCTTGAACCCGGCTGTGAAGTTCTAATAAATGCAAAGCAACCTGACGGTTGTCTGCTTCAGAGCTGCGCAGGATCATTTCCTGTAAATGGTCATAGGGCCGGTTAATGCCGGTAGCCAAAACAACTCTTTGGACGAGATCTGAGCATAGGTCAGGTATCTGCCAAATTACTGACGACATCGTACAAGATCGTTTAATCGTTTATCAATATGAACCGCGTAATAATGGATCGGATTAATTTGGTTTATTATACTTTTGACATAAACAAAAAAACGCCGTAAATAATTAATTTACAGCGTTTTGACCTTAATTTCAAAATACTAAGCGGAGAGGGAGGGATTCGAACCCTCGATACCCTTTTGAAGTATACACACTTTCCAGGCGTGCTCTTTCGACCACTCAGACACCTCTCCGTATTGCTAAATGGATTGCAAAGGTAAAATATTATTGCATTTGCCGCTAATAAAAAAGCGGGCACCTTTTTAAAGGCAACCCGCACACACAAAACTTTAACTCAACTTATAAATATGGCAATCACTGGTATTGACTGTTTATTGATCGGATGGTTTAATTTGAGTAAAAAATATTCTGCATTAATGCAGATAAATAATTTTAGCTTATGTTTGCCTCATATTGCCACAAGGCAGTTTTACACCATAAAAGCTTGTTTAGTTTAAATGCTGAGCATCAACGAGATTAAGAGACCTATCGCTGCCGATATTGATGCGTTCGAAGAGAAGTTCAAGTCTTCTATGCAAAGCTCGGTGCCGTTACTGGATCGCATTACCCATTATATTGTTAAACGTAAAGGCAAGCAGATAAGACCGATGTTCGTTTTTTTTGCTGCCAAAATATGTGGCGGCATCAACGAATCTACACACAGGGGCGCAGCATTGGTCGAGTTGCTGCACACCGCTTCGCTGGTGCATGATGATGTGGTTGATAACTCTTACCAGCGCCGGGGATTTTTCTCTATCAACGCTTTATGGAAAAATAAAATAGCTGTTTTAGTAGGCGATTACCTGCTATCTAAAGGCCTGTTGCTTTCTATCGAAAATAATGATTTTCAATTGCTGCGTATCGTATCAGATGCCGTTAAGCAAATGAGCGAGGGCGAGTTGATGCAGATAGAAAAAGTACGACGCATGGACATTGGCGAGCCGGTTTATTACGAAGTTATCCGTCAGAAAACAGCTTCACTTATCGCTTCCTGTTGTGCCTGTGGGGCGTCATCTGCCGGCGCGAGTGATGAGGTGGTTGAAAAAATGCGCCTTTTTGGCGAGAAAATAGGCATTGCCTTCCAGATTAAGGATGATATGTTCGATTTTGGTACCGATGATGTGGGTAAACCCCTGGGTATCGATATCAAGGAGAAAAAAGTTACATTACCCCTTATTTATTCGCTGGCCAATACTACGCCGTCTGAAAAGAAACGGATCATTAACCTTGTTAAAAACCATAACGACGACCCTGCCAAGATTGCCCAGATCATAAAATTTGTGAACGAGACCGGCGGTTTGCAATATGCCGAAACTCAAATGAAAAAATACCAGGACGAGGCTTTTGAAATACTGAATACTTTCCCGCCAAGCGATTCGCATACCGCCTTGGAGCAATTGGTGCGCTTTACTACCGAGCGGAATAAGTAAAGATTCCTGATTTAATTCCACATATTAAATTATACACTGCTATCTTTATTTTTGAATATAACGGCTTAAATAATATGGCAGCTAATAAAATCCCTTCGCTTTTTGAATGGGCCGGCGGTATGCAGGCTTTTGTAACTCTGTTTGATAAGTTTTATGACAAGGTTTTGGCCGACGAATTACTGGAGCCTGTATTTAAACATATGTCGGCTCAACACCGCCTGCATGTAGCCCATTTTGTTGCCGAAGTTTTGGGCGGCCCTAAAACTTACAGCGAGGAGGAGGGCAGCCATTTTATCATGATAAGCAAGCACCTGCAAAAATACCTGACCGAGGCACACCGCAAACGCTGGATGGAACTGCTGCTGAAAACTGCCGACGAATTACAACTGCCGGACGATCCCGAATTCCGGTCGGCATTTTTGGCTTACCTGGAGTGGGGTACGCGCATTGCGGTTATCAACTCAAAAGAAAGTGAAGCAACCGAGGCTGCCAACGCGCCGATGCCAGCCTGGGGATGGGGTGTGCCGGGTGGGCCGTATATACCAGGCGATGTTATTAAGTAAGCAACAGATGTGTAAATAATATCGAATAATGAATTTCGAATGTCCAACACCGAAGTTTCTGTTCGTTATTCGGCATTGGATATTCGGTGTTCGATATTCAAACCCTTCTAACTTTCTTAAGTTAGTAACTTACCTACGGCACACTAATTTATTTGCGGCACGCCAATGTTTCATCAGCACTTTTTAACTTGCCGAAACTTGTTAACTTCGTAAATGCAATCCTTTTTAAGCAGCCTTAAAATTACGCCGTTTGCCATACTGGATATCCTGTTGCTGGCAACCATTATTTACCAGCTTTATAACCTCCTTCGGGGAACCATAGCAGCAAACATTTTTATTGGGCTTGCATTTATATATCTGTTGTATTTCATTGTGCCCGAAACAAAAATGCCCTTGCTGGCGGGCATCCTGAAAAAGGTGGTGGATGTGGGTATTATCATCGTAATCATCGTATTTCAGCAGGAGATCAGGAAATTTTTACTATTGGTGGGCAAAAATGCTTCCTTGCAACGCAATAAGGCCTGGTGGCAGTATTTTTTTGGCAAAAAGGAGGTGGAGAAAAACAACTACGCCCGCATTAAGCCTATTATTGACGCCTGCAAAAGCATGAAGCAGACCCGCACAGGCGCCCTCATTGTATTTGCCAAATATTACGACGAGCAGTTTTATCAAAACAGTTGCGAGGTTGTAGAAGCCCGGATCTCCAAACGCCTGCTGGAAAGTATTTTTCAAAAAACAAGCCCGCTGCATGACGGGGCTGTAGTGATTGCTGAAAATAAAATTAAATCGGCCAGTTGTATTTTACCACTGACTGAAAAAACAGACCTGCCCGCGCAATTTGGCCTGCGACACCGTGCCGGTATTGGCGTAACGGAAGCCAACGAAGCTACTGCCATCATTATATCCGAAGAAACCGGCGAGATCTCTTATGCCAAACAGGGCCGCGTTAAAATGAATATCAGCTTCGCAGAGCTGGAAAAACTGCTGAATAAGGACTTCTAAGCTATATAAATTGTCATTTTTTTAACGTTTAATTAAAAGATGTTTAGAGGCTTCCGCATAGATGATCTGATCGCCATATCCAACGTTTTACTTCGGCTGGTTGTGCGTTACCTGTTATTTGCAGGATCATTTTACCTGGTATTTTATGTGTGGAAGAATAAAACCATCTGGCGCGCCAAAATACAGCAGCGATATCCCGAAAATAAGCACGTAATCCGCGAGGTGGTGAACTCATTTATCACTATTATTATCTTCGGCCTGGTTATCATGAGCGTTATTTACGCCAGTAAAGCTGGCTTAACCCGTATTTATCCCAACATAAGCGATAAAGGATGGGGCTATTACATTTTTAGTATTGTGATGATGATATTGATGCACGATACCTATTTTTATTGGTCACACCGTGCTATGCACTGGAAGCCTTTATTCAAAGCGATACATAAAACCCATCACCTATCTACTAACCCAACGCCATTTGCAGCGTATGCTTTCCACCCGCTGGAGGCTGTTATCGAAGTAGGCATTGTGCCCCTGATAGCTTTCACCATCCCGTACCATGGTACAGCGTTAACTTTGTTCTCCTTATATTCCTTATTGCTCAATGTAACCGGTCACCTGGGTTTCGAGCTTTTTCCGAAAGGTTTTGCCAGCCATAAGCTATTTAAATGGCATAATACATCAACCCATCATAACATGCATCACCATTTGGTTAAATGCAACTACGGGCTGTATTTTAACATTTGGGACAGGCTGATGGGCACTAATCACCCTGATTACGAGAAAAGTTTTAATGAAGTGGTTAAAAAACGGGGAGCGGCTGTTGTGGACGAAGCTAACAAGGGTGTGTTGATGGCTGAAGAACAGCCGAGGTAGTTTTCCTTGCATACTTTAATTTCACGGCGCGAAGGCCTGTCATCCTGAGTGGTAAAATTTGCGAAATTCTGAAGGGGAATGATATATAAAATAAAAGACCGTCATCCTGAGGTACGAAGGATCTATTCGCGAACTTTTCTATCGGTCATTCACAGCTGATAGATCCTTCGTACCTCAGGATGACAGAAAAATTGGACAACCCTGGATAACGTTAATCCCTGGCATTTCGTAAATTTTGCAACCCGCGTAACGTTGTTTTTTACCTCATAAAAACCTTTTACAACAATATTACGGCATTGATTTTGCCAAACTATCCAACTTTGGCGATCCATATCCTTTTATCAGCATGGTATAATGCATACCTGGCTCATCGGTTTTTATTACGGGCATCCTATCGGTACTTGATACTTTAACAACCGGCATCAAATAGCGCATAGGTTGGGCATCAGGCATTTGCAGTGCGCTGCCCGATAAAAGACCTTTTAACTGCGGTGATATAGGTTTTGTTGCAAAAAAGTTAGTAGCTGTTTTTGGCTTTAAAGTGGGGCTCCAGGTAATTTTATTGCTAAAAAAAGGATTAAGTGATATCTGCGCTTTTAACTGACTTACACATGTGGCCAAAATGATAATTAACAGTATTTTTTTCATAGCTGTAATAGGTTTACACTAAGATAAATACAAATGGGCATTATAAATGTTAAAAAAAGTTATTTAACATTTATAGCTAAAAACATACTTGCAAAAATTACGTTAGTTGGCAAACCATGGCGGGCACCAAATGATAAAACAGATGGCCTGCTGTTAAATGGTAGATTTTATTATTTTTGTGAAAAATTTAAACCGATGAGCGAACTCATTAAAAAACAAGTTACTGATGCAAAGGCATCCATGGAAAGGGCCATTGAGCATGCCGATAACGAATTAAATAAAATACGTGCCGGTAAAGCAAGCCCATCAATGCTGGATGATGTTACTGTTGATTATTACGGTACTGCAACCCCTTTAAGCCAGGTGGGTAGCGTAAACACCCCTGATGCCCGAACAATTATCATACAACCCTGGGAAAAATCGTTGCTTGCCCCTATAGAAAAAGCAATTATAGCGGCTAACCTTGGCGTTAACCCGCAAAACGATGGTATCATCATCCGTATTAACGTACCGCCGTTAACAGAAGAGCGCCGGCGCGATTTGGTTAAAAAAGCAAAAGGCGAAGCCGAAACCGGTAAAATCGCTATCCGCAACATCCGTAAAGATGCCAATGAGAAGATCAAAAAATTGAAATCGGAAGGCGTGTCTGAAGATGAAATAAAAGTAGGTGAAGCCGAAATTCAAAAGCTGACCGATGCTTATATCATCAAAGTAGATCAGCTTTCTGATGCCAAGGAAAAAGATATCATGACGGTTTAATATTAACCTTATGTCAAATTAAAAGGGAATGAGCTACTTAGCCATTCCCTTTTTTTATTTTTACCGCCGAAACATGAATATACTAATTTCTTACCTGAAAAAGCACCGCTGGATAGTGGTGATGGCGCTGTTTCTGGCTGCCATGAATATAGGCTTTTCGCTCCTTGATCCCTGGATAACAGGACGAATTGTAGACCGCGTTATTGAAAAACGCGGCACCCTTCATTACGATGAATACCTGCGCCAGGTATTAACGCTGGTTGGTGCTGCTATTGGCGTTGCTATGGTATCGCGTATAGCAAAAAATTTCCAGGATTATTTTACCAATATTATTACCCAAAAGGTTGGTGCAGCAATGTACGCCGATGGCCTGAAACATTCGTTAGAGCTGCCTTACCAGGTTTTTGAAGATCAGCGCAGCGGCGAAACCCTCGGTATTTTACAAAAAGTCCGGTTAGATTGCGAAAAGTTTATCACCTCGTTCATCAGCATATTATTTGTATCTCTTATAGGGATGGTGTTTGTAATTGTATATTCGGTAAGTGTAAATTACCAGGTAACATTAGTATACTTTGCCGCTATACCCATCATCACTTTTGTGAGCATGGCCATGAGTCGTAAGATAAAGACCATTCAAAAGAAGATAGTATCTGAAACCACGGCACTCGCTGGTTCAACCACCGAATCATTAAGGAACATTGAATTGGTAAAAAGCCTTGGTTTGGCCAAACAGGAAATAGAAAGACTGAATAGCACTACCTACAAGATACTTGATCTGGAGCTAAAAAAAGTTAAATACGTACGCAGTATGAGCTTTGTACAGGGTACCACTGTAAATTTTGTGCGGAGCGTAATGGTGGTTGTGCTATTGATGCTGATATTTAAGGGTTCATTATCGCCGGGCCAATATTTTAGCTTTTTGTTTTACTCCTTCTTTTTGTTTAACCCATTACAGGAGTTGGGCAACGTAATCCTATCATGGCGCGAAGCAGAGGTTTCCTTAGGCAATTTCAAAGGCATTTTAAGTACACCTATTGATAAAAAACCCGAAAAACCGGTAATGGTAGAGAAAGTTAACACGCTAACCTTCAGCAATGTTACTTTTAAACATTTAACCGCCAACCGCAACGCGCTTAACCACATTAGTTTTGAAACCAATACCGGCGAAACCATTGCTTTTGTTGGCCCATCAGGCTCGGGTAAAACTACGCTGGTAAAGCTGTTGGTTGGTTTGTACCAGCCTTTGGAGGGTGATGTTTTATACAACAACATTTTAAGCAAAGAGATTGATCTTGATCAGCTGCGCGAAAAAATTGGCTTTGTAACCCAGGATACCCAACTATTTTCAGGCACCATCCGCGAGAACCTGCTGTTTGTTCGCCCGGATGCAACAGACGAGGAGTGTATGAACGTATTGCAACGTGCCGCCTGCCAAACCCTGCTTGCAAGGGCCGATAAAGGCCTGAGCACCGTTATTGGCGAGGGCGGCGTAAAAGTATCGGGCGGCGAGAAACAACGCCTCTCGATAGCCCGTGCGCTGTTACGCAAGCCCGACATCCTGGTATTTGATGAAGCAACGTCATCCCTGGATTCCATCACCGAAGAGGAGATCACCGAAACCATACGTAACGTATCTGAAAACGAAAATCATATCACCATATTAATAGCCCACCGTTTATCCACAATTATGCATGCCGATTGTATTTATGTGTTAGAAAAAGGCCGCATCATTGAATCCGGCCGTCACCTCGATTTGATAAACCAAAAGGGCCTATATTATGCCATGTGGAGGCAGCAAATAGGTGAAAAGATTACCGCGGAAGTGGAGTAAGGGTTATTTGCAAGCGATTTTTAAACCATTGCTGCCAGGTAGTCGCTTATCAAGGCCATAGATATCGTTCAAGGTTTTAGGGGCTAATATTTCACTTCTGTTAAATACAACCCGCAGGCCGGTACGCTCATGCCCGCATTTGAGCGGTTTTTGCTTTCAATAATTTGCTTTACGGCTTCGGGCGGTATTTCTTTACGGCCTACCATCATCAGTGTACCTACTATGGCGCGTACCATGTTGCGCAAAAATCTATCGGCCGAAATATGGAATATCATGCCCTGTTCTGTTTGTACCCATTCGGCACGGCTTATTTTACAGTTATTGGTTTTTACCTGGGTATTTGATTTACTGAAACAGCTAAAATCAATATAGTCCATCATCATAGCCGCAGCCTTGTTCATCAACTCCATATCCGGCACATCGCGCAGCTGCCAGGAATATCCCCTTAAAAACGGGTCTTTATTAAAATGGACGTGGTACTGGTACGACCGCAACGTTGCATCGAACCGGGCATGCGCATCGGGACTCACAGCGATGATGTTTTTAATCGCGATATCAGCAGGCAGGATTGAATTGAGGCTGCGGATTTTAAGTCCATAGTCTATGGTCAATAGTCCATGGCTCTTTTCGGTCTCATAACCATGGTCTATGGACAATGGACTATCGACAACCTCTTCAACCACATCAAAATGAGCAAAAAACTCCTTGGCGTGTACGCCGGTATCCGTGCGGCCGCAACCTGTTGTTTCAATGGGTTGGCGCAGAATGGTGCTTAGCGCTTTGTTTAGCGTTTCCTGAACGCTGTGGGCATTTTGCTGAACCTGCCAGCCATGATAGGCGGTGCCATCATAAGCCAATTCAATAAAGTAGCGTTGTTTAGTCGTCACGCGGCAAAGTTAAATATTATCGCGGGGTTGCGGTTTCGTAATTTGGTCAAAGTATCCGGTAGTTGAAAACACTGGCAGCGTTCCACCAAACAAATAAATCAAAATACATCTCAAGGCCCGCTACCCAAACTTTCTATCCCTTCTAACGTCCTGTAACAAACCATCGGGAACGCAATCTTAATATATAAAATACTACCATGATCATCGTAAAAACCGACTCTTTTAGTACTCCCGCCCGGTTGGCGCTTTTTATAAACGAAAACAATATTAAACGCGAGGACATCCTGAGCATCACCGATGGCGCGCGTGGCTTAACCATCTTTTTCTACGGCGATTCGGAGATTGAAGAGATCACGCACGGATTATTCTCATAGCCGCAGCTTTCTACAAATAAATTTCAGCTTCCGACTAATTATGGCTTAATTTTCGCTAACTTTTTTACAAAAAAATCCAATTTTTACCACATGAAAATTGCCACCTATAATGTTAACGGTGTAAATGGCCGCCTGCCGGTGCTGCTGCGCTGGCTTGCCGAAACCGCTCCCGATGTGGTTTGCCTGCAGGAACTAAAGGCCCCCCAGGATAAATTCCCGTTGGAGGCCATTACCGGTGCTGGTTACAACGCCATATGGCATGGCCAAAAAAGCTGGAACGGCGTAGCCATCCTGGCCCGTAACAACTACGAAATTAAAGAGCTACGCAAGGGCCTGCCCGGCGACCCGGACGACGAGCACAGCCGTTACATTGAAGCCTTTATAAACGGCATTGTTATTGGCTGCCTGTACCTGCCCAACGGCAACCCCGCCCCCGGCCCCAAACTGGATTATAAGCTGCGCTGGTTCGAGCGACTTACCAGTCACGCATCGGGCCTGCTGGCGCATGGTGTGCCCGCCATAATTACGGGCGACTATAACGTAATGCCTACCGAACTGGATGTTTACAAACCTGAGCGCTGGCTGGATGATGCCCTCTTTCGCCCCGAAGTGCGCCTGGCCTTCAAAAACCTGGTCGACCAGGGCTGGACGGACGCCATCCGTAAACTATACCCCACCGAGGTGATCTATACCTTTTTCGATTATTTCCGCAACGCCTATGGCCGTAACGCCGGACTGCGTATTGACCATTTCCTGCTGAGCCCAGATGTTGCCGACCGCCTGCAATCCGCCGGCGTAGACCGTAATGTACGCGGCTGGGAAAAAACCAGCGACCATTGCCCGGTGTGGATTGAAATTGGGGAATAGTATCAAGTAGCTTCTTTTAGTATCAAGTAACGAGTATCAAGTATCAAGATAACTGCATGAAAAGTATCAGGTCGCAAGTATCAGGTATCAAGACCGCCACGGTAATATATCAGGTCATAAACCTATCATTGCGAGCGATAGCGTGGCAATCGCGAACTGTGCATGTCCACTATGTATAGTTAGCGATTGCTTCGTGCCTTATAATGACATGGTTTATCATTGGCATGGCTTATAATTTATACTACGCCACAAAACTTCTCGCCTTGGCCAATGCATTATCCAAACCGCTTACATCGCTGCCGCCGGCGGTTGCAAAAAATGGCTGGCCGCCGCCGCCGCCTTTTACTTCTTTGGCGAGTTCTTTTACGATGTTGCCGGCGTGCAGGCCTTTTTCTTTTACCAGGTTTTCGGCTATCATCACTGTCAGGCTGGGTTTGCCGTCAAAATCGGCTGCAAGGACCAGGAACAGGTTGGGTACAATATCTTTTAACTGGTAGGCCAGGTTTTTAATGGCTTCGGCGTTGGGCAGGGCTACTTTTTGGGCAATGAAGTTGATGCCATTAACAGCCTCTACTTTTTGTGCCAGTTCGTTTTTTAAGCCTGATGATTTCTCGAGGATGGCTTTTTCAATTTCTTTTTTCAGTTTGCTATTTTCGTCCAGCAGGCTTTCTATGCTTTTTGGCAGGTCTTTAGGGTTTTTAAGCAAATCTTTAAGCTGGTCGACCATGCGGCTTTGGTTGGTGATGTACACCTCGGCAGCAACGCCGGTTATGGCTTCAATGCGGCGCACGCCGGCGGCTACGGCGCTTTCGGCAATTATTTTAAAGAAGCCAATCTGCCCGGTAGCCTGTACGTGGGTGCCACCGCAAAGCTCCTTACTAAACTCATCTTCGAAAGTGATGACGCGTACATACTCGCCATATTTTTCGCCAAACAGGGCGGTTACGCCGCTGGTGATGGCTTCGGCATAAAGTACGCTGCGCTCTTCTTTCAGCGGGATGTTCTGGCGTACTTTTTGGTTTACGATAGCTTCAATTTGCGCCAGTTCCTCATCGGTAACTTTGGCAAAATGCGAAAAATCGAACCTCAGGTAATCGCTGTTTACCAATGATCCTTTTTGGTTTACGTGGCTACCCAATACCTGTTTCATGGCGGCATGCAACAGGTGCGTGGCCGAGTGGTTGGCATTGGTTTGCCCGCGCAAAGCAGGGTCAACAATGGCAGTTAAAGCATCCTCAATATCCTCGGGCAGGTTATCTACATGGTGAACAGTTAAACCGTTTTCTTTTTTGGTATCGGTTACCAAAATGATGGTACCATCCGGGAAAACCAGCTCGCCCTTATCACCTACCTGGCCACCGCTTTCGGCATAGAAAGGTGTTTTATCCAATACAATCTGGTATTGCTCTTTACCTTTGGCCGTTACCTTGCGGTATTTTACCACATGGGCAATGGTTTCGGTTTCATCGTAACCGGTGAAGATGGATGTTTCGTCGTCTTTTAGCGTGACCCAGTCGCCGGTATCAATGGCACCGGCAGAGCGGGAGCGAGTTTTTTGTTCTTGGAGGGCTTTTTCAAAGCCTTCGATATCTACAGCCCAACCTTTCTCGCGAGCCATTAATTCAGTTAAATCAATTGGAAAACCGTAGGTATCTGACAATTCGAAAGCAAGCGCACCTGGTAGTACTTGAGTATTATCAGTACCCCAAATTGATTCACCTACGATATTATTATTTAAATATTGTATTCCTTTTTCTAGGGTCCTTAAAAAAGCTGTTTCTTCCTCCAAAATCACCTTCTGCACAAAATCTTTCTGACTGTAAAGGTTATCAAACACACCTTTAAACTGATCTGCCAATAAAGGCACCAACTGGTTAAAGAAAGGTTCTTTAAAACCTAAAGTCTGATAGCTGTAACGCACAGCACGGCGCAGGATCCTGCGGATTACGTAACCGGCTTTATTACTTGCAGGTAACTGCCCATCGGCAATGGCAAAACTGATAGCGCGGATATGGTCGGCCAGTACACGCATGGCCACGGCTTCGTTCCAATCGGCATCGCCGGGTTTGGCGGCGCTATTGTATTTTTTACCGCTTTTCTCCGCAATAAACTGGATCATCGGCTGGAATACATCCGTATCGTAGTTGGATGTTTTGCCTTGCAGCACACGCACCAAACGCTCAAAGCCCATACCTGTATCTACATGTTTGGCCGGCAATGGCTGTAATGCGCCGCCTTTTAAGCGATTAAACTGCATGAACACGTTATTCCATATCTCTATCACCTGGTCATGGTCGGCATTAACCAGCTTCGCACCGTTTACTTCGGCACGCTCGCTATCGGGGCGGCTATCGTAATGAATTTCGGAGCAAGGGCCACAAGGACCAGTTTCGCCCATTTCCCAAAAGTTATCCTTTTTGTTGCCGGGCAATATGTGGGCTTCATCAACAAACTGCTTCCACAGGTCGTAAGTTTCGGTATCTTTTTCAAGACCTTCCTTTTCGTCGCCTTCAAAATAGGTAACGTACAGGCGGTCTTTGGGTAGTTTGTAAACTTCGGTCAACAATTCCCAACTCCAGGCTATGGCTTCTTTTTTAAAGTAGTCGCCAAAGCTCCAGTTGCCCAACATTTCAAACATGGTGTGGTGGTAGGTATCAATACCTACTTCTTCCAAATCGTTATGCTTGCCGCTTACGCGCAGGCAGCGTTGGGTATCGGCTACGCGGGTGGCCTTGGCTGCTGCTTCGCCCAAAAATATATCTTTAAACTGGTTCATCCCCGCGTTGGTAAACATCAGGGTTGGGTCGTTTTTAATTACAATTGGTGCCGAAGGAACGATAACGTGTCCCTTTGAAACAAAAAAATCAAGAAAAGCCTGGCGTATTTCGGTAGCTGTCATAGTGTGCAAATGTAGTTATTAGTCCGAAAGTGGGAAAGTCCGAAAGTCAGAAAAGTCCGGAAGTTGGGAAGGGTTAACTCCAGACGACGACTTTTCGGAGTTCCCGACTTCCGGACTAACAACTCCAGTTACTTTTCTGACTTTCCGACTTGCGGACTTTCCGACTCTCCGAACTCAAAAACTACTTTTTTAAATTTGCTAAATAAAGATTAAATTTGATTATGGAGACGCTAACAATTGACATTCAAAATGAACAGGAAAAAAAAGTACTCCTGGCTTTTTTAGATAGCTTAAACTATCAATATCATACCGACGATGATTACCAGTTAACTGATGAGCAGGAAAAAGAAATGGTTAAGCGTAAAGAAGATTTTTTAGCTGGTAAAACCACGTCCCGTCCGTGGAGCGAAATCAGGAGAAAGTACGAAGGTGTTTGAAATTGAGTTGCTTTTACAGGCCGAAGACGAACTTTCTGAAGCCTACGATTGGTATGAAGAACAACTCCCTGCTTTAGGAAAGAAGTTTTTCAAAGAAATTGACTATTATTTATCCCGGATATCTAAAGACCCATTCCATTTCCCTATTAAATATAAATCGGAACTGCGGGCTGCATCTTTAAACAAGTTTCCATTTCTGATAATTTATTGGGTTGATGAAATCGACCATAAAATTTTCATAACTTCTATTTTCCATACAAGCAGAAGGCCTAAATATTCCTGATCTTATGGATTTTAAGGTTTGTGAAGGAAAATTCCAGCCTTCCGAAGTCTATAAAACCTTGTAAGTCTTTCGCTGGCGTGTTACCCCCCTTTATGATTTCGTAATTTTGCCCCTATAATAAAACGCTTACAAAACGCTGATTATCAGCATTTTTTATTAATACAAATATGTCATTGCGAGGCACGAAGCAATCCCCGACATGCTAAGTCCCACATAGTTCGGGATTGCTTCGTTCCTCGCAATGACGGTTCTTTTTTAAAGTTCGTTCAAGATATTTTATGATCTTCCTCTAACTCAAACCCTACTTCTTCTCCAGCAAAATCTTCTTAGCGTTATAAGCCGCGGCCGCATCAATCATTTCGACCAGCGCGGGCCAGTCGGCGGCTTTTTCGAAGTTGTGGGTGTAGGCACGGGTTACTACAATATTTAATGTGTTACCGTTTATGCTTGCGGTTGATGAGAATGAGCCAGTTTTGTTCTCTTTTTTAATGTTCAGCTCTTCTACTCCTTTGGCTGTATAGCCCTGTGGGATAGCCAGCGATATAGTATATTTAAAACTGCGGGCGCAGGGCATGTAAACGTCAATAGTGCGCTTGCGTTCGGTGTCGTCCAGTTTGTAAAAACCGCCAGTGAGTTTGCCAACGTCAACCAGGTAATTGTTGCCTGCTTTTTTCACCATGTTGTTAAGCACAAATGATGAGCTGTACTTAAACGCAGGGTTGGTATTCTCAATAGCCGGGTCGATGATCCTGCAATCCTTTACTTCGGTTGGTTCCTGGTCGTATTTACCTTTAATTTCGGCGGTAAAGGCTTTTAACTGGTCTTTACGTTGCTGCTCAAAGGCATTTGAGTACTCGTCGGCTTTGTGTTTGCCTTTTATTCTTTTTGATAGTTCTTCGCCTTTTATCAGGGTTTGTAAACCTTTGTCAATATCGCCGGCCGGCAACAGGGATTTTTGGTCTTCAAGACGCATGAAACCGCTTTCGCTTACCTGCCGGGTAATTTTTAGCTTTTGCATATCTGTTGACAGCAGGTTTACCTGTAGCTGTTCGTCAATAAAATTTTTATCGCTGGCTGAAACTGATAACGAGTCGTCCTTTTCGGTAAAGGTGTAGTACTTGTTGGTAATGCGGTCGGGATTCAGGGCAATTACCTTTTCGCCTTCAAAACGCTCTGGTACTTCGCCAAAATGGGTAACCACATTGTCAAAACTCATAAAATAGGTTTTGGCCCTTTTTATGCGGATGATAGCATCAAAATCGTTAAATGTAAACATGTTATCGAGCGTATTGCTGATGCGTGATGCTACCATTAACACATCATGGTTAATGCCCAATTGGGTAAGCATCATACTCATGCCAATGGCAGCCGGCACACTGCGGGCGCTGCGATAATTCATCCCGTCAATATTTTCAAGCTCGTCACCGTCGTAGTTGCAAAACACCTGGAATTTCCATATATCATACAACACCTTGAATACGCTATCTGCGGCGTTATTTTTAAATGGTTTGCCGGTGTTAAAATAATCTTTGGTGCGTTTTTCGGCTTCATTAAAGCCGGAGTACTCCTCAAACGAATATTTAAACGCTTTTTTAATGGCCACCGCACGTGTATCATATGATGCATCGGCGCCGTTGTTAAATGTACTGCCAATTTCGATATAGGGATACTGGCGCAGGGCCGATACCCATATGTTACTTTGGTATTTAGGCATATTATGCAGCTTAAGGCTCAGCACCAGGTCGCCATCGGCATTGCGGCCGCCATCAAAATGCGGGGCGCCATTGGCATAAATATATTTTACGTCTGTTTTTTTATTGTACTGAAAATCGAGGCTGTAATACAAAACAGGGTACTCATCGGCAAGTACAAAAATATCGTCGTTATTTTTATAGGATGCGTTTTTGCTGTTTTCGTCAACATCAACGGTACTTACATAATAATCTAAAATATCGCCCACCTGCAAACCGGGGATGGCCAGTTTGCCCTTTTGGTCTTTGGTTTCGTTTTTAGTTAAAACCTCTTCGCCGGTATTAACAATTACCTCGCTACCGTTTGGCTTAACAATTTTTGCACCGATAAATGTATTATTGGTACTCACAAATTTGGTAAGGAAGAAGGACACGGTTTTATCCAGCTTTTTTTGATACTCCAGGGTTGAGTAATCTTCCAGCGATACTTTATCGTTAATTTTTACACGCTCGTGAAAGGTTTTGAGTTTAACGGTACGCAGGCTTGCAGCGGCGGTAATAATTAAAAACTTTATTTTGGTATTTGATGTACGGTTAAGGCTAAACGACCGTGCCAGCACAACAGCGCTCTCTTTGCTCAGGCTATCGGGCACTTTGGTAACTTTAAACTCGGGCGCGGTGGTACCCCAGATTTCTTTTTGTAATTGGGCGGCCTTTTCGGCATAAGGCACATTGTCCTGTGCAAAGGTTAAAGTAGTAATGAATAAAAAAAATAGTGAAAGGTAAAGTGGTTTCATTTAATATATCAGTTTGTAGGTTTTAGGATCAGGGTATCGTTGTAAGCCTTGCCCAGCAGTTCCACATCGTGGTTCCATTGCTCAAACCGGGTTTTGGGCAAGCTGGTATTTTTAATAAGCAGGCTTTTTTTGTACACCAGTTTGTTGGTCAGTTGGGTGTAGCTGATGTGAAACTCATAATCGGGGTTCACAATGTTCAAATCGGCAGGTATGGTTGCGGCTTTGTAGTTGGCAGGAATATCCAGCTCGGTTTGACTGTTGATGTTCATTTTATAGGCAAACCAATAATCAAGCTTGCGCACGGCGGGTTTAAAAGTAAAATCGGCCAGTTCCTTCTGGCTGTCGATATTGATGTAATAATCCTTACTAAACACGTTTACCGCATTTTTATGCTCCAGGTCAAACGCGGCTGTCAAATCCTTATCAGGGTTGGCAGTGCTGCTTAGCTTCAGGTTGTTAATGGTGTAATCGTTATTATCATCGGCCAGGTATTTCACCATAGCCTTATCCGTATTTTCGTGTTTAATGCTGTTTAAGCCGCTTAAAATACTTTCCTTATCCTCGCCCTTCCAGGTATAATTTACCTTGCCTACCAGGCTGGTGCCGCTTACACTCAGCTTGCTCAGTTGGTTGGTTGAGTTTTGTGAGAGCGGGGCATAAGGTATTTTATTCAGGATGTATTTATCGCCGTCTTCCATTAAAACCTGCCGGCCCTGTATGCGTTCGGCATATTCATTAAGGCTAAGGTAGCTTTCGGTTGCATCAAGGTAATATATTTTCCCTTTGTAATTTAAGGCACATATCATGTGGTTATCAACTGCCATTGATGGGGTTTGGTAATCATAGGCAATGTGTTTGGTACCCAGCCAGCACAGTCGGGCATCATAACCCTGCGATACCAGCAGCGCCTTGGTTAAATTGGCCATTCCCTTGCAATCGCCATATTTTTTGCGCAGCACTTCGTCGGCCTTCTCGGGCTTAAAGCCTGCCATGCCATCTTCAAAGGCAATATACCTGATGTTATCCTGTACATAATAAAATATGGCTTTTATCTTGTCTATATCGGCAGTAAGGCCGGCAGTTAATTCCTTTGCCTTCGCGCTGATTACGGCTTGATCGCCTGCCACATTTTTAACCAGCTCGCGGTACCAGGCATACTGATCGGCAAGGGAGCCGAAATAGGTGATCTGCTTGCCGCCCGGCGCCGCCGATTTACACAACACCAACAGGTGCGGGTAAATATAGGTTGGGCCGGGGCTGTTGGCCTCGCGTTTCATGGCCGGAATATTTGTAAACGAATAGGTGATAACATCGGCATCTTCGCCAGAGATGTATTCGGTGTTTTTTTTTATCCCGAAGGAGTTAAAGTTCATTTCTTTAATACCTACCTTCATCCAGCGCGGAATTTTAAGGCTTACCTCGCCCTGCTGTACTATTGCCGCATCCGAAAAATAGATGGAGGTAAAATACCTGGGGTCATTCAGGGTTTCTTCAAAAGTAACCGTGCCGATGCTTCCTTTTTTGGGCATATCCATCGGGAAGTAGCAAATTTTTGCATCCGAGTAAAAAACATCGTCCTGGCTGTAGTAGGTATAGGTTGGCTTAAACGACCGCAAGTTATGGCCATCAACCTTGCAAGTTACGGCATCAATACTGGTGTTATCGTTATAAAATTCAGATACCGGGTAGCTTACGCCGTAACTATTGCTCACGTAGGTATTACTCAGTTTCTCCTTAATTTCTACACGATTGGCCTGGCCGTTCCATTTAAACTGGTACTCATTTTTTAAGGCGGTTATAGTTACCAGCGAATCGCCTTCTAAAGCAAACGCCCCCAGGGTAAACAGCATACAGCAGGCGTACGCAATCAATCGTTTAAAAATCATATAATTAATCAGAGGATGAAATATAATACTATTATTTGAATTTCGGGGTTGGAAATTTCAATTTGGAATTTGTTATCCATCCTTAAAAACAACCGGGGCACAAACGGATAAAGTATTGATTACCCGTAAAAAAGTCAGTCATTGCTTGGTACCAATGACGGGGGGTATCCAACCATCAGCTCTCCAATCTTGATACTGACTACTTGATATTATTTAAATACTCCTTTGGTATCGGGTTGTCTTTTCGTTCTCCGTCAAAAAACCAGGCCAGTATCCAGAAACGGGTACCATCGTTAAACAATTCGATGCTGTTAATACCTCGCTCAATCACGGGGCCACCGGCAAAATTGCGCGATTCGTAAGTGCTAAATACATGATAAACGCTGCCGAAATGTTCTACCTTACGAGAAATCTCCCTTTCGTCAAAACCATCGCGCGAAAGCATATCATCCGACCGGCGGTGATATTCTTTCAACGTCATATAACCAAATTTTTGTTTGCCTTGCTTATCAATATATCCCGAGCCTACGTGGGCATTGGCAATATGCAGCAGGCTATCGCGCTCGTAGCTTACCTTCTCCCCTTTTTTTACCGTTACTACATCATAATAGGCTTTCATGATACCGTCAAGGGTACTCACGTTATCGCCATATTTGGTTACAACCTGTGCAGTAGTAAACTGCAGCAAACCTATAGTTAAAAACAGGGTTAGAACGGTTAATTTTTTCATGAACAGGAGATATGGTTAGACAGGTTTAAATAAAATCGAATTTAAACAATATCAGTCACAATCGTACGATGATATTTTTATCACACCTGCTTGCTGCTGTTCAACTTTAATGTTTTGCGCAGCATCTGCATTTTTATGTAACACCTTTTCAAAAAGCATCGCTTCATCCAGGCTAATGTTCTTTAAAAGCAGTTTGTGGTCGGCACAGCCGTCAAAATAGGTCTCGGTAGTCACGGCCCCGTTTTTGTAATAAATACTTGTTTCTTTGGTTCCTTTTTTGGGTATCCTTTTCGCAATTTTTAAAACCCCGTAGTTACGCTTAAGGTATGCATCTTCCGTTTCTACAAAGCCGTGATCATCCATTTCTAACGCAGGCATAGCAGACAGATAGCCATTAAACAGGAACCCTTTTTTACCGTTAAACTCCGCCTTTATCCACTTACCATTCAGTTGGTAGGGTTCTTTTAAAGCTGTGGTGTTAAAATCGACCGTTAAGGCCTTAGCTTCTCCCGCTGATTTAACAGGCTTTACAATGGTTCCGTAAGGAATGGTTGCAATGGTTTTGCTCTTGTCGTCGGGATTGCTTTTCAAGTTTACCCCAGCCAGCAACCATACTTTTAGCGATTTGGCCGTGGTATTTGCCTGTGCCACAGCTTTAATGTTGATACTCACGAATAGCGCAGAAACTACTATAATTGCGATAAGTTTTTTCATAGGTAAAAAATACAATGTTATAACAGGCTAAAGATACATAGCTAACATTTATTTAACTACCATAAAATAATAATTAAAACGTTAGTTACTATTTAGTGTTACCCTACTGCACCACAAGCATATACAGTATGATAACCGCCAAAATAATCCGCCATCGGCATAAATTCCACCATTATATTAACGACGATCTTAAGTCGGTTAAAGAGGAAACTTTTTTTAAAATAGTTTTTTCAGATCCCGCAGAAATGGACATGTTTAAAGACTGGATAAAGCAACACGGCGGCGATTACGATTACAATAAAGACGAAAGCCGCCAGGAAGGTAAGTTCCCGGCGGTCCCGATGTTTCATGATGAAATTTGTTGGTGCGATATCATGACCTACTACCTGATGCATGTAGCAGGTTATACCTTTTACTCAACCATTCATCCTTATAAAGGCGAGGTATACACTAAAAATTAGCTATTAACTTCAATATTATCTTGCGGGTAATAACAACCTTAGCAATATTACCCGCCATAAACATCGAACGAAATCTCATTTTCTAATTGCTAAGCCTTCACAATCATATTGATTGCTAAATATTTATATATTTAAATAATTATAACCAATTATTTGAAATACTAAAAAAATTAGTAATTTTATGCCCGGAAAAGACCTATTTAGAAAACCATTCGATGAAGGAACTTTAGCGAAACTTAATGTATTTAGAGACTACCTTAAAGAGTGGCTACCTGTATTTGTATCAAAAAAGGAACCAATTTGGACAACCATTCAGATTTTTGATTTTTTTGCAGGTCAAGGAAAAGACATGAATAACATAAGTGGCAGTCCACTAATTGCTTTAGAAATAGTCCAATCGCTTGAAAAGTTTATAAAAGAGAGAAATGTACAGGTCATTTTGCATTTTAACGAACTCGATAACGACAACTACACTTTTTTAGAAGAGGCGTTAAAAGGCATAGAGGGTCAATTTATTATTAAGAAATACAAAGAAGATTTTAGTACGTTATTTTTATCTCTATATGATTCTATGAAAACATCTGCGAATTTTTTGTTTCTTGATCAAAATGGAATTAAACAAATAACGAAAGATATTTTCAACAAGATCATTTCTTTGAAGCAGACCGATTTCTTGTTCTATATATCTTCCTCATATTTTAAAAGATTCGCTACGACGCCTGAGTTTCAAAAATATTTTTCTTTTGATGTGGCAGAAGTTCAACAAATCAACTATTACCATATCCACAGAAATGTTCTTCAACATTATAAATCATTAATCCACCAAAATAAACGATATTATCTCGCCCCGTTTTCAATCAAAAAAGGATCAAATATTTACGGGTTAATTTTTGGCACGAATCATACTTTAGGAATTGAAAAGTTCTTAACCATCGCTTGGAAAAATGACAAACTTCGGGGAGAAGCTAATTACGATATAGATAGTGAGCATATCGATCTAAAAACACCTTCTTTATTTGAACAGTATAATAAACCAAGTAAAAGACAGATATTTGAAAAAAATCTTACTGAGAGTATCATTTCAAAGCAATTAGAGTTTAAACATTCAGTTTATCTATATACTTTGAATGAAGGTTTCTTATTTAAAGATGCAAACGCCGTGTTAAACAGATTGAAATCAAATAATAAAATAAAATTTGATTTTGAATTGATTACCTCCAACTTGCATAAAGACGAAATCAATAAAAAAATAATTGTACTATGAGTAACTCAGGAATTGAATGGACAGAAATGACCTGGAATCCAGTTACAGGATGTAACAAAATCAGTCCGGGCTGTAAAAATTGCTATGCAGAGGCTATGTCCAAACGTTTAAAGTCAATGGGCATAGACAAATATAAAGATGGATTTAAGTTGAGAACTCACCCGGAAACTTTATCAATACCATTTACATGGAAAAAGTCTAAGGTGGTCTTTGTTAATTCTATGAGTGACCTATTTCATGATGATGTTCCATTCGAATTTATAAGCGCTGTTTTTTCTGTAATGAATAATACACCGCAGCATATTTATCAGGTGTTAACCAAAAGGTCAGAAAGGCTATTGGAGTTATCTCATAAACTAAAATGGACCGATAATATTTGGATGGGGGTATCGGTTGAAAATGATGACTATACTTTTAGAGTAGAACACTTGTCAAAAACCGCTGCAAAAACAAAATTTTTATCGATAGAACCTTTGATTGGCCCTGTAAAATCGTTGATTCTCAATGGAATTGATTGGGTTATAGTAGGTGGCGAATCAGGTCATAAAGCAAGACCTTTACAAAAAAAATGGATTGATTTTGTAAAAGTGAAATGCGAAGAAGAAAATGTTGCTTTCTTTTTTAAACAATGGGGAAAACCTAAATTCAATGTAAATCCCAGTGATCCAACAATTGACGTGAACCACCCAAAGCATGCTAAGGGTGGTTGTGAGTTGGATGGTGAGATCTACAGAGAAATGCCGCACAAAGCGGCCTGACGTTAAAAATTAGCGGCTACTGATACACCGTAAACCCTTGGGTTACCTAAGTGGGTAGCGCCAAAATCGTATGCGTAATCAATAGCTTTTTTGTTACCTATGTTGCTCTCCCATAAAAACAGGCTATAGTTTTTAGTATCGATGCCAATTTTGGCATTGAATTTACTGTAGCCTTTTTGCTCAATGGTGTTAGCAAGGTCAAAATACTGGTCGCCAAGGTAGCGCCACTCGCCACGGGCTATTAATCTTGCTTTTTGAGGGCCGCCCAGTGCGTAACCGTATTGCAGGGCCAGCATATTGGTAAATTTAGGTGTATAAATTTGCTTGTTGCCTTTTAAATCGACTATTTCTCCGTTGCTGCCAACCGCCAGGTCGGTATAGCGGGCATGGGTATAGCCAAAGTTATTTTCAATTTCCAGGCCTTTTATTGGTGTAGTGCTCAGCTCCACTTCAACACCTTTACTGCTCAGCTTGCCTGCATTTTTGGTTACGGTAATAGCATCGGGCAATATTAAAGTTGGCACCTGTGCGTCGGTAACACGGGTGTAAAACAAAGCCAAGTTGGCACGCAATTTATTATCAAAAAAATTATTTTTTGATCCAACCTCATAGTTGTTACTGTACTCGGGCTTAAAAGTGTATAGTGGTGGCGATGACGGGTCTGATCCCAGTTCGGTGATACCACCGGCCCTAAAACCACGACTATAAGTTGCATACAGATTATTATTGGCCGAAAGATGGTAAGCCAGGTTAAGTTTTGGTGAAAAGGCTTTAAAATTGGCCGAGGAAGAAGTATCCGAGCGGGTAACCATAGCATCGCCGCCATCAGGCTGAAACTCGCCTTTTACACTTTCTTTTTTATGTTCATGATCATAACGCAACCCGGCTGTAATATCAAATTGCGGACTAACAACATAGGTTACCTGGCCATAAACTGCCACGCCAAAATTTCTGTCGATATTGGTATTGATACTGGTAAAGTTGGTTATTGGCGAGCCAACCGCTGCCGCGTCAGCGCCAAAATAAGTTCCCTGTTTGTTTGGGGCGTAATGATAAAAACCATAAGCGCCGGCGGTCCATTTTAATTTAGAGGTTGAGGATGCAGGCGAAGTAAACCTAAACTCCTGGATACCTGTACGTACTTTATTCCAGTCGCCACCGTAATTATTTACAACGGATACCGCGTCGATAGGCGAAAAATCACCATCAATAGGTTTGGTATAATAACGGTTATTTACCTGGTAGGATGACTGCGAGGTAAAGTTAAAATCGCTGCCCGAATAATTGATGGCTAATGAAGCGTGGAAGGTATTATCAATCATTTTGGTAGTGGCGTTTTGATCTACCTGGTAAGGCTTACTCAAAGCATCATCCGGCGAACCGGCCAACGTAAAGGCACCGTTATTGCGGTTGTTAAAGTTTTTAACATTAAGCGTTAAAGCCAGTTTTGATGTAGCCAGGAATTTAAGGTAGTAATTTCCTAAAAAGAAGTGTTGTTTATCAAAATGGCTGTTATCAAACGTATTGGTATAAAAACCATTAAAGCCCGAGTAAACACCGGCCACACCTAAAAATAATTTATCTTTTATCAACGGTGCTTTTATACCCAGGGTAAAACGCTGCTGGCCGTAGTTGCCAAAATCGAGCCCGGCAAAACCGCTTACCGTGTTTGATGGCTGTTTGGTAATGATATTGATAACACCGCCTGTAGCATTACGGCCGTATAGTGTGCCCTGCGGACCGCGCAGCACCTCTATCCTATCTACATCAAGCAACTGTGGGATGTAAGTATCCAGGCCGTATTGGTTTACGCCATCAACATAAGTAGCTACAGCAGGATCATAGGATGTGGTAACTATACCCCTAATACCACTGACATTGCGGCCATCGCCGGAGCTGGCCGAGTTTAAGTTAGGGGCAATAGCTGTCAAATCTTTCAAATCCCAAAGCCGGTAATCTTTTATTTGCCTGGCCGATAAGGTTGTAACACTGAAAGGCACTTTTTGGGCATCCTCCTCGTATTTTTGAGCCGTTACGGTAACTTCATCCAGTTGGTTACTGGCATCTTTCAATTGAATACTTATTGGGCGCATAGTGCCGCTTAAAACAATCGATTGGCTTTTTGCAGCATAACCAACGGCGCTGATGCGCAAAATATAGCTCCCGGATGCAATATCTTTTAATGAGAATTTCCCGTCCTTATCGGCAACAGCACGGTAATTGGTATTCAGCAGATAAACAGTAGCGCCGGCAATACCCTGGCTTTTTTCGTCGGTTATAGTGCCCGATAAGTTGGCAATAGTTTGTGCTTTTACTATAATACTAAGTATAAGCAATACAAATAAAGTAAGTGTTTTTTTCATTTAATTGGTTGTAACTGGTATGTGTATTTTTAACACATTGATATAATTGCCAATTATAACAAACGGCATCCATTTAACTGCAAAGCAAACAGAAATTTTACTTAATTATTATGGGTTCATATCGCTGCGCTGTCATTAGTCATTGTCGCTGCGCTTGTCATTGGTCATTTCGCTGCGCTCGTCATTGGTCATTGGGCTTTTCTACTAAAAACAAGATGGTAAAAAATCACCATACGGGGCATTGGAAAAGGCTGTGCCTTTTCCAATGCCCAATGCCCAATGCCCAATGCCCAATGACCAATGACCAATGACCAATGACCAATGACCAGCGCAGCGGTAATGACTGCGCAGCTATTCATTCAGCATAAATTTATCTACACCTTCGACGGGTTTCCAGTCGCTGGCAGGTTCAAAATAATGCCATAGCAGGGCCGATATTTTTTTGATGAGCAAGCCTGCTTCATTACTTGTTCCCCAGCTTTGGTCGGTATTATGGTTGGTGATGATCGAGAATACATAATCGCCATGGGGCGCATTTACCAGCACAGTTTCTGACCGCGACTCGTCAACCGCACCTTGCTTGGATATGGTATGCACATATGGCGGAATTTGAGCCAGCGCGTGCTCGTCCCAGTAAATACGGCCCATGTTACGGTACATCCTTTCGCTGGCGGCGGGACTTACAGCTTCGCCTTTTCTGATCATGGTAAACAGGCGGCACATTTCATAGGGTGTGCTAACGCCCCAGCCATAAATTTTGCGGATAGCCTCGCGGCCGGCCACACGCGAGTTTACACGCATTACTTTAAAACCATTTTGTTGCAGCCAGTTGTTAATATAATTGCCGCCAACCAGTTTTTGCAGCCACAGGCTTGCGGTATTATCGCTCATGGTTATCATCAGCATGGCCACTTTACTCAACTGCACCGTATCCTTATCTTTGAACGAGCCTAAAAGATCCTCTCCGGCATATAAAAGCGAGTCGCGGTAAACCAGCTTTTGGTTATAATGCAGCTCGCCCTTCTCTATCTTGTCCATCAGTCCGCACTGAATGCTCACCTTAATCATACTGGCTGTAGGGAACAGTGTATCGGCATTAATAGCAGCGGTTTTACCCGTTTTAAGGTTTTGTACATAAATACCTGCCTGGCCATGAAAACCTTTAACGGCATCCTGTAACTGCACAGTTAGTTTTTTATCGGTTTGGGCGAAGGTGGCGGTGGTGAGGAGTAAAAAGGGGGTGAGAAGTTTGAGTTTCATGAGTGAATTGTTTATCAGATGCAAAATACTCAGTAAAATCAATAATCGTATCTTTATGATATGGATATTCAAAAGGTTGTCAATATAGATCAGGATATTTTAAGCGGAAGACCGGTATTTGCCGGTACACGAGTGCCGGTCGAGTCACCTTTTTGATCATTTAAAAGCAGGGATTTCTCTTGAGGATTTTTTAGACGAATTCCCTTCGGTTAAAAAAGAGCAGGCAATGTTTTTGATTGATAAACGACAGCAATTAAATTTCCTATAAGCTGTTTCACCTAACATCCAATAGCAACGCTGCTACAAATAGCCTTTAAATTTTTAGATTTGTTTCTTCTTTAAAAGGATAAATGAATAAACCATCGATTCCATGTTATTGCGAGGAACAAAGCATTTGTGGGCAAAGTACTACAAGCCCGCACAGTTTGCGACTGCCACGGTACGCTACTCATGATATGTTGGATAGCGATACAAACATCGGCTTTGAACGCAGGCTAATACTCACCCGGCGAGGCTACGCCCGCCGCCCTCTCTCCGGCTTCGCCGCAAAGAGGGGTTTGAAATTTCATTATTTTAGTTTTTTTAATACCGCGTTATTTACAATTCAAGCCCCTCTTTCCACCGCAGGTGAAGAGAGGGTGGCGGGCGCAGCCTCGCCGGGTGAGTCTTCGTCGCCATGCGCGCCCTATTTTGCCTTCAGAGTTTCACGAAATTTCACTACTACTAAACAAATGAGGCCTAATACTATTTACCCCATATGAAACTCCTCCGTTGGCTTCTATTCCCATTTTCGCTCATTTACGGCCTGGTTGTTACTATTCGTAACTGGTGCTATGATGCCGGGGTATTTAAAAGTACCGGTTTTAACCGCCCGGTTATTGTGGTGGGCAACCTTGATGCAGGCGGCGCAGGCAAAAGCCCCATGACGGAATACCTGATCCGGTTGTTTCAGGATGAAAAACCGACCATACTTAGCCGCGGGTACGGCCGTAAAACTAAAGGCTTTTTGCTGGCAGGCGATAACCCGCAAGCATCGGTTATAGGCGATGAGCCGGCCCAGTTTAAACATAAATTCCCGAAGGTTACCGTTGCGGTTTGCGAAAAACGGGTAGCGGGTATACAGCAGTTAAAAGATAAATACAGCCTGGTAATTTTAGATGACGCCTACCAGCACCGGGCGCTTAAACCCGGCTTTAGCATTTTGTTGTTTGATTATAACCGCCTTAACCAACCGCGACTGGTATTACCTACGGGTAACCTACGCGAACCGTTTAGTGGCCGCGAGAGGGCCGATGTTATTGTCATCAGCAAATGCCCGCCAACATTGGCAGATGCAGAAATGGCTATCATAAAAAAGCACATTAAGCCCCTGCCCCATCAGCAGCTATTTTTTACCTCCATAAACTACCTGGCCCTGCAAAATATGAATGGAGCTACTGTATATCAAAACATTGATGAGCAAACCGCCGTGTTTGTGCTTACGGGTATTGCCAATCCGGCGCCTTTGTTATCGCATTTAAAAAACCATACATCTATCGTCAATCACCATAAATATCCCGATCATCACCAGTTTAGCTTAAAAAATATCAGTAAACTTGCCGATGATTTTTTTGCCTGCACATCACAAAAAAAATTGATCATCACAACAGAAAAGGATGCGCAGCGTTTAGGGGAACAGGAATTGCAGCCGGCCATCAAAAAACTGCCCATTTTGGTACTGCCAATCGGTATTAGTTTTTTAAATAACGGCAAACAGCAGTTTGATAATTTAGTAACCAAATATGTTAGACAATATTGAAAGCACCGCCCGGTACATCAAAAACCGCATAGGCGATTTTGAACCCGAGGTAGGTATAATTTTAGGCACAGGCCTGGGTGGCCTGGTTAAAGACATCGTTGTTGAAAAACAGCTGATGTACTCCAACATCCCCGATTTCCCAATCTCGACATTGGAGTTTCATTCGGGTAAATTGATTTTTGGCACACTTGGAGGTGTAAAAGTGGTAGCTATGCAAGGGCGATTACACTATTACGAAGGCTATAACATGCAACAAATAACCTTCCCGGTTAGGGTGATGAAATACCTGGGCATTAAAACCCTTTACGTATCAAATGCCAGTGGCTCCCTTAACCCCGATTTTAAAAAAGGCGACCTGATGGTTATTGCCGATCATATTAACCTGCAACCGCAAAACCCGCTCATTGGCCGAAATTACGAAGAGCTTGGGCCCCGTTTTCCGGATATGAGCCAGCCGTACCAGCGCACGCTGATTGATAAAGCTTTAACTATTGCAGCGGCAAACAATATTACCTGCCATAAGGGAGTTTATGTTGCTGTAACCGGCCCTAATTTAGAAACCAAGGCCGAGTACACTTATTTAAGGATAATTGGCGGCGACGCAGTAGGCATGAGCACCGTACCCGAAGTTATTGTAGCAAACCATATGGGTATCCCGGTATTTGCCATATCGGTATTAACCGACGAAGGTTTTACTGATGTACTGGAACCTGTGTCGTTACAAGAAATTATAAGGGTAGCCGAGGAAGCCGAGCCAAAACTGACCCTGATCCTCAAAAATCTGATAGCCGGTAATTAGTGTAATTAATGCATCATAAGCTCAAATATATTTTATTGTTCCTGTTGTGCTTTGGCATACAGGCGGCTTTTGCACAATATGGCCAGGTAAACCGGGCAAGACCGCTATCAACGCGCGATACGGTAAAAACTCAACGGAAGGTTAGTGACGATGAACTGCTGGATAGCCTGCGCAAAAAAGAGGACAATAAAAAAGACTCTGTAATTTTCAGCGCCAAATTTATCCGCGTGACGATGGAGCGTTTCCTGAGCGACAGCACACAAACTTTCGCGCTGGATACCGGCATCTATAACTTTGAAAATTACAGTCCGCTTACCGATCCCCGCCATCCGCGCATCAGCCTTGGCTATAACGGCGTATCACAGCGAAGTATGCTGTTTGAGCCCGACCAAACCATTGGTTTCAACACCGGCCTGCACTCGCTGGATGTGTATGCCATAAAACCGCAGGATATTAAATATTATAACGCCAGGGTGGCGTACTCCAACCTCACGTTGTTTAACGGTTTTGGCAGTTCGGCCGAGCAGGTTTTTAAAATCATCCACACCCAAAATGTAAAACCAAACTGGAATGTGGGTTTTAACCTTAACTTTAACGGATCGCGCGGATTTTATAGCACCAGCAGCGTGTTGCAGCAAAATGTGAGCGATGTAAATGCTGCTTTTTTTACCTGGTATCAATCGCCCGGCAAGCGTTATAATTTACTGGCCAACATCATTTACAATAATTTAAAAGCGCCAGAAACGGGTTCAATCCTTAACGATACCATTTTCACAGGCAAAAGCAATTCCCTATTCTTTAAAAACTCGGCCCCCGTGCGGCTTCAAAACAGCTATCAGCAATGGACAGATAAAAGCCTGTATATAAAGCAGTTTTATTACCTGGGCCGTATTGATAGTTTGAACAAAGGCAAGGATAACTCCAAAATTTTGCCTACCCAGCGTGTAGCGCACACCTTATTTGTTCAAAACAGCAGTTATAATTACCTGCAAACAAATCAGCCCGATACTTATAATGTATTCCCCGATTATTATTACAGCTATAACCGGTCAAGGGACTCGCTGTCGGTAACGCATATCCAAAACGAATTTTCGTATAGTTTCTATCTCCGCAGTAAATCGGTAAAGTTTGTTAAAAACGAGGTAAAGCTCGATCTGGGCCTGGTACATGACCTTTATAACTACGCGCAATACGTAAGTGACACCGTGCTAAACCAGTATGGATACAAGTATATCCATCAAAATAAAATGCAGAATAATACCTTCCAGGACATTACCCTGAAAGCTAAATTCAGCTATCGTTTTAGCGACCGGCTCGGTCTTGAAGGCGACTTTAGACAGATTGTCCAGGGCCGCGACTTTGGCGATTACTTTTACGGTGCAAAACTTAATGTTGCAGGTAATGATAAAGCAGGCAAAATTATTTTGGAAGCGTATTCGCAAAACAGCTCACCGCCGCTCATTTATACCAACTGGATAAGTAACCACTATATTTTCCACAACAGTTTCCAAAACCAAAAAACAACCAGCGCATCGTTTAGCTATATCAACAACCCTTTGCAGCTTGATATCAAGGCCGAATACTTTTTAATTGCAGGGTACATGTATTTTACGGCCCAGGATGGCGGTATCGACGCCCACCCCGCACAGCTGAGTAATGATATCAACCTGCTTAAGATAAGTGTGGGTAAAAATTTAAGCTACCACAGCCTGCATTTTGATAACTACGTGGTTTACCAAAAAACAGATTATCAATCAACCCTGCGCACGCCCGAGGTTTATACTTATAGCAACCTGTATTTCAGCAAAACACTTTTCAACGTACTTAAATCAAACTTTGGCGTAAGCGTAAGGTATAATACACCGTACGTAGCACCGTCATACGCGGTAGGTATTGGCCAGTTTTACAATGGGCCCGATATTACTTTTACATCGTATCCTGTTGCATCGGTTTACTTTAAAGCCACCCTTCAACGCACCAACCTGTTCCTGATGTATGATTATGCCAACCAGGGCTTGCAAAGCAAAGGTTTCTACACCGTAAACCGCTACCCTATGCAAGATCATTTGCTGAAGTTTGGTGTTAGCTGGACGTTTTATAATTAGGGGTTAAAAAGAATCAAGAGTCAAGAATCAAGAATTAAGACGCCTGCGTGAGGCTTCTGCCTTCGTGCCTTTAATCTACACCTATGGTGGGCGTATCCCTGCGGGCCGGGCTAACCGCTCATACGCACACGGGCATTAGGCACGGGCCGGTATCCGCTTTTATCCCTTACGCGTTGGTCTGAATCAGAATTTTCAGAATTTAAGAATTAGCAAAATTTTGTCTGAATCAGATCAGAATGTTAATAGAGCTAACACGAGACAATTTTCAAATTTTCAAATTCTCAAATCTTCAAATTAATTCTTTACGTTTTCTGCTTCTTCTTCTTTGCCGCCGGGAATAATACATTGTTCAAAATCAAGCGATACCCTGCCGAATTGGGGTGAAGCTTTAAATCTGTTGGCGGATCGCCCACGGCATGTTGATAGTCTTCGGGATCGTGGCCGCCGTAAAAGGTCCATTGGCCTTTGCCGTATTCGCCGTGGATGTAGCGGGCTTCATTGGCGGTTTTCATTTCGCCCATGATGGTTACGCCGGGCTTTAGCATGCTTTTATTATAGGCTGTTGTAAGCCCCATGAAGCCTTTTATCACTTTGTCATGATCCTGGGTGAGCATGCTGGGCACTACATCCCATTTGGCCGAAAAATCAAACAGCGTAAAAAAATCGCGCTGGCGCTCCACCTGCCGGGTAGTAGTTACATCAATGTTGCTAAACTGGTGCGACATCGGGTTCATGTCCAGCGTAAAATTCTGGAAAGCGAAAGTTTGTGTAAAATCCAGTTTCGATTGTGCATCCGGGTCGGCCGAATCGCCGTCAAACATCCGTTCGCAGATATCCGTATTGGATGAGGCCAGGGCAATATCAAACGTATCAGTGCCCGAGCACATGGCAAACAAAAAACCGCCGCCCGCACAAAAATCCCGAATGTTTTTGGCTACCGCCAGCTTCATTTGCGATACCTTTTTAAAGCCAAGCTTATGGGCCAGCGCTTCCTGTCCTTTTACGTCATCATTATACCATTGTGCAAACCTAAAGGCGCCGTAAAACTTACTGTACTGCCCGGTAAAATCCTCGTGGTGCAGGTGCAGCCAATCATATTTGGGCAGATCGCCCCTGATCACTTCTTCATCATACACTACATCATAAGGAATTTCGGCATATTTTAAAACCAGGGTTACGGCATCGTCCCAGGGTAGTTTATTTTCCGGCGAGTAAACCGCCATTTTGGGTGCCTTCTCCAACTTAATCACATCCATATTTACCGATGGATCGCTTACCTCGGTAATAATCTCGCTCACCTTAGCATCAGCCAGCACCTGGTAGCTTACCCCACGGATTTTGCACTCCTCCTCCATCTTCTGGTTATACTTCATCATAAAGCTGCCGCCGCGGTAATTAAGCAGCCAGTCAACTTCCTCCCCATTTTTTAAAGCCAGGAAAGCTATTCCGTATGATTTCAGGTGATCTTTTTGCTCATCGTCCATGGGGATGAGGATAGAGGCAGCTTTTGTCAAAAGAGGTAAAAGGCAAAAGGCGAAAGGTAAAAGGTATTTGAAAGGCCGAGAAAAAGGTGAAAGGCGAAAGGTGAAAGGCGAAAGGTATTTTTTGTTTGATTGATTATTCACTATCCGGTGTGTGTTTTAAATTGATATCGGTTATCAAATGTAACGAATAAACGGGGAATGTATTACGATGAGGCGGGATTGAAATAAAGTTTAGAATATCTATAAATCTAAATTACTTACTTAGTACATTGCCAAACCTTATCATCACTAATGGAACTACACCAATATAAAAATCTACTCGACCAAGTAAATGCGATCAATACTCGTTACAAAAAAATCAACGAACTAACAGGAGAAAATTTTAACGTTTTTAGAATTCTTAAACTTGAATCCTCTGAGGTCAGGATGCATTCGGCTTTCCTTGCGGAATTACTAAACCCCAACGGTAGTCATGGACAAAAAGAAATTTTTCTTGAGCTGTTTATAAAATCTATTTGCTTTAAGAACAATCCGATTGACGTATGTTCATGCAAGATTAAAGTAGAGGACTATATAGGTCAGATAAGCGAAGACAGAACTTACGGTGGCAGAATAGATATTACCATCAAAGATAAGCACAATCATCAGATTATAATTGAGAATAAAATATATGCTGGCGATCAGGATCATCAGTTAACCCGATATTTTAACAACTCATCAAACGCCGATATTATATACTTGACTTTGGATGGAAAGCCCCCGTCAGATAATAGTAAAGGAGAGATGATTGAAGATGTACACTATAAATGCGTATCATACAAATATGACATGTTGCACTGGCTGGAACTTTGTCGTAAAGAAGTAACAGTCTATCCAATTGTAAGAGAAGCAATCACTCATTACATCAATTTAATTAAGCACCTAACCAATCAAACACTAAATCACAATATGGAAGAAGAGCTGAGCGACCTACTTAAATCGTACATCGAAGAATCGTGGGCAATTTCAAAAGCATTAGATGTAGCATGTCAAAAAGTTTCAGATGATTTTGGCAAAACAATTGAAAACCATTTTCAGGAAATTGGTTTAGAATGCAAATATGAAATAGCATTTGAAAAACGTTATAGCGGAATTTATATATGGCGACCTGAATGGAAGCATTTAAGTATAAGCTTTCAATTTCAGTACTTTGATAGGGAAATGATTTATGGAATTTTGCAAGAGGATCCTAATAAATTCGAAATCCCGATCGGTTTAAGAAAAGAAATATTCTCTTTGCCTGGCAACGGATTAAAAACAAGTGATTGGTGGCCATGGTTTAACAAGGTCGAATCACCTTATGGTAACTGGCACGAACTTGAAGCATGGCAAGCTATTCGCGATGGCCGAATGAAAACCATGATTATCGAAAAAACCGAATATTTACTCAATTTAGTTAAAGATATAGAACTTTAAGTTGCGTAACCCTTTACCTTTCGCCTTTAACCTTTTGCCTCTAAAATCCTTTTCCCTTTCACCTCAATTTTATTACCTTTGCCAACTGTTTTCAAAAAAACAAAGAAATGAGCAAAGCAATAATCAAAACTGAAAAAGGCGACATGACCGTAGAGTTTTACGATCAGGATGCCCCAAATACTGTAGCTAACTTTAAAAAATTAGCAAAATCAAACTTTTACGATGGTGTTATCTTCCACCGCGTTATCCCTAACTTTATGGTACAGGGTGGCGACCCAACCGGTACCGGTGCTGGTGGCGCAGGCTACAAAATTGATTGCGAATTGACAGGCGATAACCAATATCATGACCGTGGTGTGCTTTCAATGGCACATGCCGGCCGTAACACCGGCAGCTCACAATTCTTTATCTGCCATAACCGTACAAATACCGCTCACTTAGATCGTAACCACACCGTATTTGGTAAAGTGATTGAAAACGTTGACGTTGTTGACGCTATTCGCCAGGGCGATAAAATTTTAAGCATCGAAGTAATAGAGGATTAAGTTTATAGTGAGTGGTTGATTGAGTTGATTAGGTTAAATATTTAAACTTAATCAACCACTTAACTTAATCAACCTAATCAACTACTCTCCCAATCAACCAAACAAATGAATTTACAAGGAATTGTAGCCGTATCTGGCAAACCGGGATTATGGCGGGCGTTGGCTCAAAACAAAACCGGTTATGTACTGGAGAGCCTGGATGCACAAAAAACAAAACTGGTAGCCAACCTGTCAACAGCTAAACTGGCTGCCCTTACCGAAATAACTATTTTTGGTATTGAGGATGATATCAGGCTTACCGATGTTTTTGAGCAGATGAAAGCCGCCGCAAACGTACCCGACGCTAAAGCTGATGGTAAAAAAATGCGCACATTCTTTTACGAAGTGGCACCGGATCATGACGAGGAGAAAGTATATGCCTCAGATATGAAAAAGATCCTTACCTGGTTCCATATCCTTAAAGATTTACCGTTGTTTAACGAAGTGGATCCAACCCAGGCACCGGCCCCAGAGACCACAACAGCCGAAGTTGAAGAACCGGTTGCCGAGGTAGTTGCCGCCGAACCGGAGCCAGCTCCCGCTCCAAAAGCAAAAGCTAAAAAAGCCACAAAAAAAGCCGAGTAATCGGCTTTTTGCTTTTCTATCAATCTCTTTTTTTCGCCGCCGTTGTAAGGGCCCGTTAGGTAACCTCCAAAAAATCGTTGTGGTGTGGAAAGAAATATAATTAAATACGTAGCAAACTACCGCCATTGCGAGGAACGAAGTAATCCTAAATAATGTAGGACTTAGCCTGTCAAGGATTGCTTCGTTCCTAGCAATGACGGTTGATCTATTTAGAATTTCATTCCTTACGCTTCCACCGCGTCATAAACAATCACTTTTTCCCAAAGGTGGCTGCAATTTTTGATAAACTCCAGGTGTATGGGGTGGGTTTGATAGGTTGCCTGTCCGGCAAGGTCGCTAAAAAACATCAGTTCAGATACAGCCCAGCTGTTATCAACCACATCACGTTTTTCGGTGCTGGCAACAACGCCTACACGCAGTTTTTTAACGGTTTCTATTTTCGACAGGGTTTTAACGCCTGCAACCAGTTTGTCCCTATCTTCAACCGAACCGGGATTTTTAAGCCAGAAAAACACATGGTGTATTACGGGCCATTCTTCTTTTTGATCTATCATTGACATTGCAGATGCTGCTGCCGTTCCTGCTGCCAGGGCGGCTGTAGTGGTTATGAATTTTCGTCTGTTGGTAGTACTCATAGCAGGTTTATTATTGAGCGTTAAATTAGGAAGAATTATTTGAATAATCGTAGCCATCCGGAAACCAAACCCCTCGCCAAACAGGTGGAAATATGTTTGGCAAAACGTGTCCTACATCCAAAGTTGAAACATCAACGTTTTCAATTACGTTTTTTATAACAGGGATTGGTTCCCCTTTAAAGACAATCGTTTTCATTATAAAAATTGCATCATCGCAGTTATGTGCTGTTATACCACAACCGAACCCCAGGCCCATAGGTATCTCATTCAGAGATGCAAATTCAAACACAAACCAATACCTTATTAGCATTATACAGATTGATAAATTCCGTTGATGTTATGCAAAGCTGTCAATTAGGGAATATGCTCAAACTTTTTATCTGCGCAAATCGCCTCGATAGCATCTCTTCCATTTTCAGCAATAAAAATTAAGATATCATCGTATCCGCCGTAAACTTTTCCGTTAATATCCATCATCAATGTTAAATGATCCGAATATCCTTCGCCAATTATACAAAGCGTTTTATTATTTAAGCGGTCAGCGTATTTCTTTTGTGCCCAACCTGGATGCACCCCTTCGGTTGCCTTCTGAGCATCGAAATGAAATGAGTCTTTTTGCCCGGAAAGTTTATCAAAAAAAATCCGAAGCCATCCAAACTCTCTTAAAAACTCCTCAACAATGGGTATTAATGTAAAACCATCTTCTTTAAGAGATTGTCTGAAAAGATCTACGTCTATTTTCCGGCCTTTATACCAGCCTGCTTTTAAAAGCAAATTTTCAACGGCTGTACTAAAGTCTTTCATGCCAGTCACTTAAAACCCTACGCACATTCTGGCTGCCCGCACTTTTCATCGGCAAACTCGGGCTCAAAGGTGCTATGGTTTATTTCCATGTGTTCCAACCGGTGACGGAGGTCATGTTTAATACTATCAAAATCGGCCATATTCTCTGGTTTGATAACCAGGTGGGCGGTAAGTGCATTCTCGGTAGTGCTAAGTGCCCATACGTGCATGTGGTGCACATCTACTACGCCTTTGCCTTTCATCAGTTCGGCTTTTATTTTTTCCAAATCCATTTCGGCAGGTACGCCGTCCATCTCCAGGCGCAGGCTGTCTTTTAACAGCCCCCAGGTTCCGCGTAATATCACAATGGCAATAACTATACTTACAATACTATCAATCCAATACAGCCTGGTAAAATAGATGATAACGCCCGATATAACAACGCCAAGTGATACAATGGCATCAACCGCCATGTGCAGGTAAGCACCTTTAACATTCAGGTCGGTATCTTTATCTTTCACAAACAGCCAGGCAGTAAGGGCATTGATACCAATACCAATAAAAGCTACCCAGGCCATGGTACCACCTGATACCGTTTCGGGATTCAGGAAACGCATAATGGCTTCGTAAACAATAAAGCCAACAGCTACAAACAGGATCATGGCATTAAAAAAGGATACGATGATGGTCGATCTTTTATAGCCGTAGGTATACTTACTGTTGGCGCTTACTTTAGTAAGCTTAAAGGCCAGCAGCGCCAAAGCCAAAGAGGCCACGTCGCTCAGGTTATGCCCTGCATCGGTTAACAACGACAGCGAATGTGTCATAAAACCAGCTATGGTTTCTATAATTACAAAAGCCGAATTTAAGATGATGCCTACAATAAAGGCTGTATTCAAATGGTCCAGCTTGGGCGCATGATCATGGTGATGATGCCCGCCGTGCGAGTGAGAATGTGAATGATCGTGACCCATAGCGCAAAGGTAGGGTTTTAGATGTGCAAATTTCAAATTTTAGATGTGCAGATTATCCATCTTAATCAGAAGTTCATACTCTTCGGATGTGCAAGTTTCAGATGTGCAGATATGCAGATGAAAAAAACATATCTGCTAAAATCATTTAACATCTATCCCAGTCATCTGCACATCTGAAATTTGCATATCTGCATATCCCTCCTCATCTGCACATCTGAAATCTGCACATCTGCACATCTACTCGTGATGATACGGCTCGCCCTTCAAAATGGTGTACGCCCTGTAAAGCTGCTCAACAAAAAAAAGGCGGACCATCTGGTGCGAGAAAGTCATTCGCGACAATGAAATTTTATCGTTAGCACGTTGGTACACCGATTGATCGAACCCATAAGGGCCACCAATAACGAATATCAGGTTGGCCGATAGGCTGATCTCTTTTTTGTTGATATAGGCGGCAAACTGGGTAGATGTGTATTCGTTGCCTTTCTCATCCATCAAAATCACATGATCAAGCGGGCTTATTTTTTTCAGGATAAGCTCTGCCTCTTTTGCTTTTTGCTGATCTGCCGTGAGGGCTTTGGTATTTTTCAGTTCGTTAATCTCTACCAGTTCCAGTTTGGTGTAATGCTTCAGGCGTTTTACATATTTATCTATGCCCTCTTTTAAATAGGCATCTTCTGTTTTGCCAACGGTTAAAAACGTAATCTTCATATCTCAAACAAATAAACGTTTATTTAAAATATATGTGTTTATTTAGCCACAACTTTTTTACCAGGTATGCAACAGGATATTATTAACAATTATGAACAACGCGCCAATGCCGCACAGCAGGAAGCCGCCAAATATAAAAAGCTTGCCAATACGTATTCGTTATTAAGGCTCAGCATCTTCGCGCTTATTGTTGTAGCCATCAGCATTGCCGTGCAGCAGGATAATTTTACCATTGTGGCCGTGGCTTTTGTGGTACTTGTTTTTGCGTTTGCGTGGCTGGTATCACGCCAAAGCCGGTTCGAAAAACTTAAACAGTACTACGACGATTTGCAAAAAGTAAACCTGAACGAAATCGCCAGCAGCATCCAAACCCATGCCAATATGTATAACGATGGCACCCGCTTTGGTAACGAGAAGCATTTTTACACCTCCGACCTGGATATTTTCGGCAACGCCTCCCTGTACCAGTTGGTTAACCGCACAGCTACATCTACAGGCAATAACAAACTTGCCGAATGGTTTGATAAGCCGGCTACCAAACTCACCATTCTACAGCGGCAGGAGGCTGTTAAAGAAATAGCTACCAAAAACGATTGGAAGCTTTCGGTACAAACTCTATTGGTATTTGCCATTCAGCAGGATGTAAATCAGCTTAAAAACCTTTTCAAATACCTGCACCTTCCGCTTGATATGCCCGGCGAAAAATGGCTTGCCATGTATACCAAAATAGCGCCATATTTGTTTACCGGTGTTTTAATACTGGCCTGGTTTATCCCTTACGCCAGGCTGGCGGCCATTATAATAGGTATTGCTAACATGGGCATCGTATTCTCTAAAGCCATGTACATTAGCAAAGCTGATATGATTGCCGGTAAAATTGGCGATACCCTGGCCAAATACGCCGATGTATTTAAACAGGCAGAAGACGAGCCCTGGCAAGCCAGCTATAATGCCTCGCTTGCCGGATTGTTAAAAACCAGCCAAACTTCCAACAAAATAAAAGAGTTAGCCAACCTGATCAACAAACTCAATTATCACCTTAACATGATTGTCGGTTTTGTGCTTAACCTGTTCTTTTTGTGGGATATCCGTCAGGTAATAGCTATCGAAAACTGGAAACGCCGGAATAACGATAGCCTGGAAGCCGCTTTTGATGTCATCGCCGAATTTGAAGCACTTATCAGCCTGGCAAGCCTCACCATTAATTACCCCGACTGGGCTTACCCGCAAATTGAAGATAAGCCAGGTTACACACTTATTGCCCAATCACTTGCTCACCCGCTTATTGAAGCCACTAAACGCATCGAAAATAATTATGAGCTGGAAGATACCCATAAGATAGATATTATCACAGGCTCAAATATGGCGGGCAAGAGCACTTTTTTGCGCACCATAGGTATAAATACCGTACTGGCGCTTTGCGGCGCTCCTGTGTGCGCTAAAAGCATGCGGGTATCGGTTATCACCATCATTAGCTACATGCGCATTAAAGATTCACTTAACGAAAGCACATCAACCTTTAAGGCCGAGCTCGACCGCCTGCAAATGTTGCTGGCCGCGGTAGAAAACGAGCCCAAGATATTTTTCCTGATAGATGAAATGCTGCGCGGCACCAACTCTGTTGATAAATACCTCGGTTCCAAAGCCGTGATCGAACAACTGATCCGCAAAAATGCTGTGGGTATGGTGGCCACTCACGATTTACAAATTGCCCGCCTGGAAGATAAATACCCAGATTATGTACGCAACTTCTACTTCGATATCCAGGTAAAAGACGGCGAAATGCTGTTTGATTACAAGATAAAGCACGGTGAATGCAAAACTTTCAACGCCTCGCTGTTATTGAAACAGATAGGGATTAATGTGGAGGCAGAGTAGAATCAACAATTAAGAGTCAAGAATCAAGACGCCTCCGGAACGGCATTGCGAATATACTTCAGAATGATCCTAAAAAAATAGGGATGACGCGTTTGCTTTAGAGCCTCACAACAACCATGTCATAGCGAGTATCCATCAGCTTCGGCTGGAAAAAACAGTAATGACATGGTTGCAAATGGGGTTATTCTGGGTACCATCAGATTTGCGCTTCCTTTTAAAAAGCGGTGGAAAAGTGCGATTCCCCTCTTGAGAGGGGCGGAGGGGTGTGTTATGCACGCACAATGAAACGCGGAAAAACACACCCCTGCCAACGCACCTCCTACCGCGCCCCCTCTCGAGAGGGGAATAAAAAATACATTTGATAATCAACGTATTATAATCATGTCATTATAAGCGCAGCGTGGCAATCGCGAACCGTGCAGATCCGCCCTGTATAGTCCGCGATTGCTTCGTTCCTCGCAATGACATAGATTATTAAAAAAATATCGCTGACAATCAGCATTTTGCGAACACCTCACTATAAGGAGTAGCGACATGGCATCAATGTAACTATAAGTAAAAAAGAGCCGGAAGATTAACTCTCCCGGCCCTGCTATTTTCAAAAAGTCTTGATTCTTGACTCTTGACTCTAAAGTCTTATCTTCCTCCTGATGGTGTGCCACCCTGGCCACCACCCTGATCGCCTTGTTTAAGGTCATCGTTGTTTACGCCTTTTTTCTGTTGTTGCGGGTTGCTGAAGCTTAGTTTACCAAAGCTGTAGCTAAACGTTATACCGAAAGAGCGGAAAGGGAACGCGGTTGAGCTTTTTAACGAAAATGCGTCGCTGCTTATGTTTTGGTCGAAGTGTTTGTCGCGGGCAAATGGCTGAACGGTGTTAAAGCCGATAGCCAGTTTTTTATCCATAAACTGTTTCTTTAAACCAAAGGCATAAATACCGAATGCCGGGCTGGTACCTTGTATGGTACGGCGGGCCGAGTTGGTAAAGCCAAACAATTCGGCCAAAAAGTTATGCGGAAACTGGTATGATGCACTTCCGAAAGCCGAGTATTGGAAATAAACACCCGTTGCCGAAGCCTTATCTTTATAAGCATCAAATATGGTTGGGTTATAGGTATAACCATTGATGCTTGCCCGTATGGTTAAAGGTTTTATCGGGTTTATCGACCCAAAGAAACTTGCGCCAAACGAATTATTTTTACCAATGTTTTGATAAGCGGTACGGGTAGCATGTACTACCTGGTTATGGATGGTTTCGGTCAGTGTATCAGCGATACCCTCAATCATGTTGTTGGTATTTTTATAATAAACCGAGAAGTTGATCACCGATGATTTAACGAATTTGTTAATGTTCAGTTCTATGGTTTGCGATACTTCGGGCGCCAGGTTTACGTTACCAACCGTTTGGCTTTGTATGGAACTGCGGTTAATAAACGGATTTAAAAACTGCAGGCTTGGCCTTTGTATACGCTTGCTGTATGATAATTTAAGCGTTTGGCTGCCCAGTTGTTTCTGTATGGTCAGGCTCGGAACATAAGTTGTATAGCTGGTGCTAAATGGGCTTAAGTTCTGGTACAGATCGCCCACCTTATCCGGATCCTGGTAAGGATTCTGCGGGTCGCCTTTTATCCTGGTGTTTTCAACACGGCCACCTACCAGTAACGAATAGCTTTTTGGTAAAGTGAAGGTTAAAACAGTATAACCGGCGTATACGTTCTGGTTATAATCATACAGGTTCGAGTTCAATGAATCGCGAATGGCATTGTTGCCGCTGTTATCTGTATCAAATATATCGTAGTTACTGTTTATGCGGCGTTGTATGGTTTTACCGCCGGCCTCAATTTTTACTACTTTGCTTACAGGCAAAGTATAATCGGCCTGGAAAGTATATTCGTTGTTTTTACCATCGTTATTTCCCTTTTGGCTTGGGTTAACTGCTGTAAACAAGCTGTTGTAGTCTGTTTTGATAATGCTATGGCTCCATTGGCCCGAAAGCGTAAACTCCTCCCCTTCTTTTTTAAACTTGTGCGTATAATCAAGGTTCCAGTCAAAACCACCAAAATGATTGTGCGATTGGGTTGTACTTGTGTATTGGGTTAAAATACTCCCGGCTTGTATATTATTAATACCGTTTCCGGCAATATTAAAACCACCATCATTAAGTCTGAAGGTACTGTTAAAGCTGTTGAACGCATTAACCTCGTACCCCATAGTTACTGAGCTTATGACGCCATGCCTTTTAATACGGCTTGTCGAGTTGTTAAAGTTATGGCGGGTTATACTTCCATCAGCACCTTTAAACTGCTGATCGAACGTGGTTGTTGATGTTTGCGGCCAGGTTAAGTTACCGCCGGCATTAATGCCCAGGCTAAACCTGTTTTTATTATAGTTAAGGTTAATGTTACCGTTGTTTTGGCGTGTACCCACACCACCGCTTACCGAGCCGCTGATGCCTGATACATTTTTTTGCTTGGTAATGATGTTGATGATACCACCAGAGCCTTCCGCATCATATTTTGCAGATGGAGATGTTACCACCTCGATGCTCTTGATCTGATCGGCAGGGATGGTTTTTAAAACATCGGATAAACTGGCCGATGTGGCGCCGGATGGTTTACCGTTAATCAAAACTTTAACATTCTGATCGCCGCGGATTGATACGTTACCGTTAATATCCACGTTTACCAAGGGTACTTTTTGCAACACATCTGTAGCGTTACCGCCTGCAGATGTAAGGTCTTTTTCGGCGTTATAGACAATTTTGTCTATCTTGTTTTCTACCAGCGGTGCCTGACCAACGACATTAACGGTTGCCAGTGTCTTTGATCCTGGCGACAAATAAACCGTATTCAGTTTTGCATCGGGTTTTGAAGCCGTAGTTACCACAGGATCTATCGTTTTTGATGGATAACCAAGAAAAGAAATAAGGAGTTTGTAGCTCCCAGGCTTTACATTGTCTATCTTAAAATTACCTTTCGAGTCGGTTAAAACACCATTTATGGGCGATTTACCGCCACTGCGATACAGACCTACAGATGTATAATCCATAGGTTGTTTGGTAACAGAATCAATAACAGTACCAGATATGCGGCCAACAACTGTGGGGCCGCCGCCACCTACCCCAAATTGAGCTTTAGCCGAAACGGCAAAACAGAATAGAAGTATAAAAAAGTAAAAACGTTTCATTTATAAAGATTTTGGTAATTGGAGGCGAAAATACTTCAAATGTTACACCCCAATCCTTTATTTTTTTGATAAAATGCTAATTGTCATGTACATGTTACACTAAGATGAGATAACGGCAAACGATAATAAACTATATGTTATAATTCACTTGTTTTGATAATTTCAAACAAGGCTTCTCAACCAGTAAATAAAATCCCCAGGCAAACAAAATGCTCACGCCAAGGCCTGTTAAGAACTCTATTCCTTTAAAAAACAGTGATTTCGGCAACAGCATACCCAGGTAAACAACCAGGTTACTGCCAATGATATCATGGGTGAGGTACAGCGAAAATGAAATTTTAGAAAGAAAGCTGATAACAGGGTAACTTTTTAAAGGCAACAACAATATACCCAGGGCAAGTAATGCCGCGCAGGTTTGCGCCAAACCAACCGAATACACGCTGCAAGCGGTAATTAAAATACCAAAAACAAGCACATCATTTAAAGTTTTTCCTTTTACCTTATATAAATAATACAAAATACCCAGCGCAAACACCGGGAAGCTATTGATTAAAGTGTTGCCTGGCACCTTTAAAAATACCGGTAAAATATTTAACAGCAATAACAGCCAAGCCCCCCGTTTACCTGTAAACCATGGAAAACACAGCGCTACAAATAGGTAAAACTGAAATTCGATGCCCAACGTCCAATAAACGGGGCTTAAGTATGGCTGCCCCAAAAAGCTATTAAGATAGGCCAGGTGACAAACCGCGTTAACCCAATCGGGACAGTAATGGGCCACCCAAAAAAAGTTCATGATAATGGCCATCACTATCGAGATGATATACGGCGGTTCGATACGGACAACCCGTTTAAGGATAAAGCGGCTACTCAGCTTCCAGCTATAATTTTCGGGAATAGCCCAGCAAATGATAAAGCCCGATAACAGGAAAAACATATAAACGCCCAGCCAGCCGTAATTTAAAACCGGTAAGGTTTTACCACCCAAATGGTACAGCGTTACAACCAGCGAAGCAATCGCCCGGATATAATCAACCTGTTGAATGTGCGGTTTTTGTTTGATGCTGATAGCGGCCATGGTTAACCGGAAATTATTTGGCACTAAGATATCCTTTTTACGTTATGAGAGGAGATTGATGGAGGTAATCAATCGGCCGTTTGAAATATGCCATCTAATAATTGATCGCCCAATAAAAAGTCATTGCCGGTGATAATTCCCCGGGGAAGTGGCCTGCTTAGTAGGTCCTTGTCCAGAATAGCTATGTTGTTTACATAAAGAATGTTTTTAATTTGATCTTCAACCACTGTTAATGAAGTATCTTTCACAAATCCCGTATCGTCTGATTTAAGAAAACCCCAGCTTTTTAACTCACCGTTTATTATACACGAAACTTGTCCATAGGCAGCAACAGGCGCACACAAATTAATATAAAGCAAAACAGCGTTTTGCTGATTTTCAGATTTGGTTAAATAACATAGAAAACCAATAAAGTTAGACATCTCTCCATCTTGTGTTATATAGGATTCGAAAGCAATGTTGTTTCTAAACTGGTTGACAAGATCACCGTAATAGATGTTGATACCATCATCAGTTTTATTTCTGTCGATTGGCCAATCATCCCTGTAAGGCAGCCAGTTTAGGATTCTATTAAGCTCTTCGTTTGTTAGCATCGCATGCTAAAATAAAGAAATACAGGCCAACATCAAACTGAGCCTATCCCTACCCTATACTCCTGCTGCACAACAAGGAGGCAATTAGCACATAAACAGCCCTCGTACAGTTCACTCACATACTGCACCTCGTTTAGCGTAAGCTGCACGGTACTGCACTGGCACTTGGTGAATGAATTGGCTTTACATTCAAAAGGCGCCTCGCAGCGTTCGCAACGGATGATTTCGTGTTTGGGGTGCATTTTTTAGTCCGGAAGTCGGGAAAGTCCGGAAGTCCGAAAGTTGTTTTGTCAAAGGTCGACAAGTTTGATAGCAAATAAAAGCTTTCCAGATCATTATAATGTAAAAGAGAGGAAGTCGGAAAGTCGGAAAGATCAGAAGTCGGAAAGTTCAGAAGCTAACGGTAGGCTAAATATAAAAGACCAATGAGCTACGAAGCTTACCGGTCTTTTTATCTTTCGGACTTTTCCGACTTTCGGACTTTCCGGCTTTCGGACTTTTCCAACTTTCGGACTTTCCGACTACTAATAATGTAAAAGACCGGTAAGCTACTAAACTTCCGGTCTTCTTTTATCTTTCGGACTTCCCGACTTTCGGACTTTCCCGACTAAAAACTTACGCTGAACAAGTAACGCAACCCTCTTCCATCGAGCAGCTTGGGCCTTCTGGTACGTTGTCGGCCATTTGGTCTACATGGTCAGGTATAACCGGCTCCATGTTTGATCCGCCCTGGTTTTCAACCGTAAACTTAACAGCTTGCGAAGCAGCTTGTGTACGCAGGTAGTACATACCTGTTTTTAAGCCTTTTTTCCATGCGTAGAAGTGCATTGAAGTTAATTTTGAGGCGTTTGGCGCGTTGATGAACAGGTTTAATGACTGCGACTGGCAAACATAAGCCCCCCTATCGGCAGCCATATCAATGATGTTACGCATCTTAATTTCCCAAACTGTTTTGTACAGTTCTTTAATAGCTGATGGTATCTCGGCAATATCCTGAACAGATCCGTTTGCGGTGATGATCTTATCTTTCATAGCAGGTGTCCACAAGCCAAGGTTAACCAAATCGCGCAGCAGGTATTTGTTTACCACAATAAACTCACCGCTTAATACACGGCGGGTGTAAATGTTTGAGGTATATGGCTCAAAACACTCGTTGTTACCTAATATTTGTGAAGTTGATGCTGTTGGCATCGGCGCTACTAACAGTGAGTTGCGCACACCATGGTTCATTACATCAAGGCGCAGGTTTTCCCAATCCCAACGGGTGCTGGCAGGTGCTACGTTCCATAAATCAAACTGGAATTTACCTTTTGATAATGGAGAACCCTGGAAGGTTTCGTAAGGACCATCTTTGATAGCCAAATCTTTTGAAGCCGTCATGGCCGCAAAGTAAATGGTTTCAAAAATCTCTTTATTCAGTTGTTTAGCTTCATCACTTTCAAACGGCATACGCAGCTGGATGAAAGTATCTGCCAAACCTTGCACTCCTAAACCAATAGGGCGGTGACGCAGGTTGGAGTATTCGGCTTCTTTAACCGGGTAGTAGTTATAATCGATGATCTTGTTCAGATTTAAAGTAGCCTGGTAAGTAACATCATATAGTTTGTTATGATCAAACGTGCCATTGTTAATGTAGCGTGGCAATGCTAATGAAGCCAGGTTACAAACCGCAATTTCGTTAGCATCGGTGTACTCCATAATTTCGGTACAAAGGTTTGAGCTTTTGATAGTACCTAAATTTTGCTGGTTCGATTTACTGTTGGCAGCATCTTTATATAACAGGTATGGTGTACCGGTTTCAACCTGGGCATCCAATACTGCAAACCACAATTCCTGTGCTTTGATGGTACGGCGTGCACGGCCTTCTTTTTCGTATTTGGTGTAAAGGGCAACAAACTCATCGCCAAAACAATCGGCCAGGCCTGGTGCTTCGTGCGGGCAGAAAAGGCTCCACTCTTCGTTGGCCTCAACGCGCTGCATAAATAAGTCAGATACCCAAAGGGCGTAAAACAAATCGCGGGCGCGCATTTCTTCTTTACCGTGGTTTTTACGCAGATCTAAAAATTCAAAGATATCTGCATGCCATGGCTCTAAATAAATAGCGAAAGCGCCTTTACGTTTGCCGCCACCCTGGTCAACATAACGGGCGGTATCGTTAAATACGCGCAGCATTGGAATAATACCGTTGCTGGTGCCGTTTGTACCGCTGATGTATGACCCTGTAGCACGCACATTGTGAATGCTTAGGCCTATGCCACCTGCGCTTTGCGATATTTTTGCTGTTTGTTTTAAAGTATCGTAAATACCATCAATGCTATCATCTTTCATGGTTAACAGGAAGCATGACGACATTTGTGGTTTTGGAGTACCGGCATTAAATAAAGTAGGTGTAGCGTGTGTAAACCAACGCTCGCTCATCAGGTGATAAGTTTTGATGGCGCTCTCTACATCCTCTTTATGGATACCAACAGATACGCGCATAAACAGGTGCTGCGGGCGTTCAACAATTTTACCATCTACCTTTAACAGGTATGATTTTTCAAGGGTTTTAAAACCAAAATAGTCAAAACCAAAGTCGCGGTCGTAAATGATGGTGCTGTCTAATAATTCGGCATTTTTCTCAATCACTTCCCAAACATCATCAGCAATTAACGATGCGTTTTTGCCGGTTTTGCTATCCACGTAGTTGTACAGGATACGCATAGTTTCAGAGAACGACTTGATGGTGTTCTTGTGCAGGTTTGATACCGCAATACGTGACGCCAGTAAAGCATAATCAGGATGCTTCGTCGTTAGTGATGCGGCAGTCTCGGCAGCAAGGTTATCAAGTTCTGATGTGGTTACCCCATCAAACAAACCTTCAATTACCTTTTTTGCCACATCAATTGGGTCAACCAGGTTGAACCCGTAGCACAGTTTTTCAATCCGTGCCGTGATTTTGTCGAATTTTACCGACTCTTTTCTACCGTCTCTTTTTACTACCAGCATTTTTTTTTCAGTATTTAGTAGTTAGTATCAAGTAGCAAGACCTGAACCAACTCGTTTACGTATATATATTATTAACTCTTATTCTTTATTAACCGGGCGTTGATTAGGCAAACTTTGTTGACCACCGAACCTCTATTTGTAATCTGACTTAGTATCTTGATACTACTCTTAGAAATCTTCGTCAAGCGAAAACGCTTTGCTTTCGGCATTGTTTAATACGCCGCTTTTTTGGTAATCGCCAACACGTTTTTCGAAGAAGTTGGTTTTGCCCTGCAGCGATATCATTTCCATGAAGTCGAAGGGATTGCTGGCGCCGTAATGTTTTTCGTAACCAAGTTCGCCAAGCCATCTGTCGGCAACAAACTCAATGTACTGGCCCATCATTTTGGCGTTCATGCCAATCAGGTTAACAGGCAGCGCGTCGGTAACAAATTCTTTTTCTATTTCAACCGCATCGGTAATGATCTTGGTAACAGCTTCGGCGCTCAGGCGCTTGTTAAGCATTTTGTATAATAAACATGCAAACTCGCAGTGCGAACCTTCGTCACGTGAGATTAGCTCGTTACTGAAGGTCAGTCCCGGCATCAGGCCGCGTTTTTTAAGCCAGAAGATTGAGCAAAAGCTTCCCGAGAAGAAAATGCCTTCAACAGCTGCAAATGCTACCAAACGCTCGGCAAAGTTGCCGTTGTTTATCCAACGTAGCGCCCATTCGGCTTTTTTGGTAACACATGGAATGGTATCAATAGCATGAAACAGGCGGTCTTTTTCGGCCGGGTCTTTGATATAGGTATCAATTAACAGCGCATAAGTTTCTGAGTGGATGTTTTCCATCATGATCTGGAAGCCGTAAAAACAACGGGCCTCGGGCAACTGCACCTCGCTCATGAAATTCACGGCCAGGTTTTCGTTCACAATACCATCGCTGGCGGCAAAGAAAGCCAGTATGTGCGAAATAAAATGCTTCTCGCCCGAATTCAGGTTTTCCCAATGCTTCATATCGTCCGAAAGATCGATCTCCTCGGCTGTCCAGAAACTGGCTTCAGCCTTTTTATACATTTCCCAAATAGCCGGATACTTAATAGGCAGTATCACAAACCTGTCCTTGTTCTCTTTCAGTAATATTTCGTCTTCCTGTATCATAGGGGCACCTGTTTTTTTTCGTTTTATTGTTTACTTAGTGACATCAGACACCAACACCGGCCTTATTAAAAAATAAAGCTTTCATTTTGCTGCGACATGGCTTACAAATCACAGTTTTTAGTATGTAAATTCCTGACAGTTAAGTGTTTGCATTACTGGATGATGAATACATCCGACTGTCTGTTGAATACCTTTTTATTACCTTGTAGAACAAAGTTAATGTTTGAGTTGGTATGGTGTTAATGATAGTTTTTAACAAAGGCCCGAGTTATTAACACTTTGTCGATTTATTTTAAACGGGGCTTTGTTGAAAGAAATTTAATACACTTGATTACAGCCAATTAAAATCGCCCGGTCAAATGCATGGCTTAAAAACAGGACCGAACCAATAATTTAACATTACAAATTACTTTACTTAACACAGACAGTTATTGAAAAATAGACAACGCCTTTGCTAAAGGCTGGTATCAATCTCTAAATCGGGCTGAAAAAGCGGCCCAAAAAACCAAATGTGGATAAACAAAATGCCCCGCGGGATAAAACCAAACGGAGCATTCCTAAAAGTTTTAAGAAAGTTGTTGCGCTCAACCTGCCGGAACAAATTTCATTGACACTGAGTTTACGCAATGACGGGTGTTTTTTGGGGTGAGGTATTCGCCTTCGAAAACGTGGCCCAGGTGGGCGCCGCAATTGGCGCATACAATCTCAACCCGGCGTCCATCTGCATCGGGTACCCTTTTTACAGCACCTGGAATCTCGTCGTCAAAACTTGGCCAGCCGCAATGCGATTCAAATTTCGACTCTGAAGTGTACAGCGGTGTATCACAGCGTTTACAAACGTACAGGCCTTGCGCATGATTATTTAATAACGAACCGGTAAATGGCCTTTCGGTACCTTTATGCAGTATAATATATTCTTCTTCGGGTGTTAACTTATTGTATTCCATTTTAATTATTGAATGACTGAATTATTGAATTAGTGATTGAGAAAATCACCGTTTTGCTACATAAATATACGACAATTAAGGGGGATTGGATGTTTTGGGGTGATGTTTACATTGGGTTGACGTACACAATAAATACCAAAAATTACGGTTATCTTGCTACCATGAATCCATACCTCCTATTATTGGCGTTTGTGTTTACAGTTGGTAAACCAAAACATGATTGGGCTTTAGCTTCCTCGGTTCACATACATGAACAGATGACTGATACCCCGAGGCTGGCTATTTTAAACCTGGAAAAAAACCTGGTCAGTAGTTATTTTGACGAAGGCTCAAAGCCCACCGGACTTTCGCCGGATGAAATAGAAAAAGTAAATCTTTTGATTAACGAGGCGGTTACCCAATATAATATCGATAGCGAAAAAATTTACAAGCAAAACCTGGCAAATACAAAAAAGTACCCAGGCTCGGTTGCTTATGACCCGAAGATCAAATCGCCATCCACCTACTACAAACAAATTGTTGCTGTGACTAATGCAAAGGACGAAAAAGAAGTTTGGGTAAATTGCTTTTGTAAATTAGATGACTGGCGCCCCGACAATGACAAAAATTATTGGCGAAAAAATATTGTCAGGATAATGGACGGAGGAAGCTGTTACTTCAACTTAAAGATAAACCTAACCACCGGAACTGTTATTTGGTTTAGAGTAAACGGAGTGGCCTGACCCGACATAAACTACTGTCGTGTCAACAATAATGACGGATGTTCTTATAGCCCAAAGCCTTAAGTTCTAAGTCAAAAGAGAAAAAAACAACTTTAGACTTATGACTCAGAACTGTTTGACTTAACATTACGGCGTCACTACATCCAAATGGTACTCTTGTATCAGCGGAGGATTTTCGGGCGTCAATGTAAAGCTTACTTTAATATTGGCGTTCTCCCCTTTAATAATAAAATAACCGCGCAACTGGTTTTCCGGCACTACATCGCCAACACTTACCGTTTTACCGGCTTTGGCAAAGGCGGCAGCGGCAGCAACTTTTAATTTATCAGGAAAGTAATCCATAAAAAAGTTATCAGCAAAAATGCCGCTTTCTTTGGCTTTGCTCCAATCGGCAATAACTTTTAACAGGTCGTTTTTGCGTTGCTCCAATATTAATGATGCCGGCAGCTGGCGGGGTTTTATACCCGTTAAGGCCATAATGGTATCCAGCACCTGCGTATTGGGATAACCGGCCCGCGCATAGGTTAAATTGGCAAACGACACTACGCCGATACCATAATCGGTCATAATAGTCCATTGGCTGCCAAAGCCCGGTAAACCGCCGGTATGGCCAATATAAACACGGTTATCGCAATCCTTTGCCCAGCGCAGCCCATAAGCATAAGCGCTTACATTGGGGCAAGGGCGGCCTGTGGTTGTTTTGGCATTGGCTGTTAAATAGTTTACATCCCAGGGATACTGCATTTCGCGGATGGAGCTGCGTTTAACAGGGCCGGTTTCGGCATCGTCCCTTGGCGGCCAGGCATCCAGGTGCAGGGCCATGTAAATACTAAAATCCTCAATTGTGGTAATCAAGCCACCCATGGCACCGTAAGCGCCATCGTGCAGCAAGGGCTGCTCAACCCATTTATCATCCAGCCAGCGGTAGCCCAGGGCCAGTTGCTCTTTTGGTACTTTGGTATATTCCCAGTAGGTATGCGTCATACCCAGTGGCTTCAGAATGTTATCGTTAATATAAGTCTCATAGGTTTTGCCCGATACTTTTTTGATGATGTAACCCAGTGTGGCAAAACCCAGGTTGCTGTACTCATAACCCTGCCCGGGGTTATTGGAAAAGGAAACGCCTTTTTTGTATATGGCCACCAGTTCGGCATCGCTTACGGCCAGTTGCCTGTCGCCCCAGGGATTATCTTCCGGGTAACCGGCAGCATGGGTAAGCAGGTGGCGTATGGTTATGGGCGTAGCATCTTTAGTAAGGTATTTAGTACCCTTCATTTCGGGAATATACAGGTAAGCCGGATCATCCAGCTTGAGCTTCCCCTCATCGCGAAGCTTTAAAATGGCCATGGCGGTAAGGCTTTTGGTCATGGATGCAATACGGAAGGCTGATTTTGGCGTAGCCGGTACTTTATTTGGCACATCGGTATAGCCCAGGCCCACGGTATGCACCAGTTTACCATCCACAATAATACCATAGGCAACACCTGGCCAATGATTATCTTCGGCATATTTTTTATAAATCTGGTCTATAACCGGGTAAGTGGCTTCTATCTTTTTCAGCCTGTCGGGATCGGTAAAGGTTGCGGGTTTATAGGTTTGGGCGGTGGCTGCTGCGCAACAGGCGGATAATAAAATTATGCTGAATATTTTATACAGATGTTTTGCGATCATGGTGATGTTTTGAAGCTGATGTTTTAAAAATAATGATTTTTCAGCACTGTCTGAATCAGAATTCTCAGAATTTGAGAATTTTCAGAATAGAATACTTCATAAAATAAAAAATCCCGGCCAAAACTGACCAGGATTTAAATATGTTTACTTGCGAACCTTTCGCCTTTAACCTTTTAGCTTTCGCCTCAGACTTAAGCTAACTTAGCCAATTCCTCAGCCATAGCAGCGCCAATTTCGGCAGGCGATTCTACTACGCGGATACCGCACTCGGTCATAATTTTCATTTTGGCTGCAGCTGTGTCGTCGGCACCGCCAACAATTGCACCTGCGTGGCCCATACGGCGGCCCGGAGGCGCTGTTTGGCCAGCAATAAAGCCAACAACCGGTTTAGTACCAAATTCTTTAATCCAACGGGCTGCATCAGCTTCCATACCACCACCAATTTCGCCAATCATGATAATGCCGTGTGTATCCGGATCATTCATCAGCAATTCAACAGCTTCTTTAGTTGGGGTGCCTATGATCGGGTCGCCGCCAATACCTATGGCAGTAGTGATACCCAAACCGGCCTTAACCACCTGATCAACCGCTTCATAAGTTAAGGTACCCGATTTTGAAACTACGCCTACATTACCCTTTTTGAAGATAAAGCCAGGCATAATGCCAATTTTACTTTCGTCGGCAGTAATAATACCGGGGCAGTTAGGGCCAATAAGGCGCGCGTCCTTATCGGTTAAATATTCTTTTACCGCAATCATATCCTTTGTAGGGATACCTTCGGTAATACAAACAATAACTTTAATACCGGCCTCGGCAGCCTCCATAATGGCATCGGCGCCAAAAGCAGGGGGTACAAAAATGATAGATACATCGGCGCCGGTTTGGTCAACCGCGTCTTTAACAGTATTAAAAACAGGCCTGTCCAAATGGCTTTGGCCACCTTTGCCAGGTGTAACACCACCAACAAGCTGGGTACCGTAAGCAATCATCTGCTCGGCATGGTAGCTGCCCTCTTTACCGGTGAAACCTTGTACAATAACTTTTGAATCTTTATTTACCAGAACACTCATTGGTTTTTTTCGTTTAGTACGGCAAATCTAAAGTTTTTGGCCGAATGTCAAACCCCATAATAATTTAATAGCAGAATAATTTAGAAATGATAACATAAAAGTGACGTTTTGATATTGATCAGTTATAACTGCAATGCCTGTTTCTAAGTTTTTTCTGGGTGCCATAAGGTCATATCTATAGCAACGGGTGCTGCTTAATCACGCCCATAGGAGATGCGCGGGTAAAACCAAGCTTTAGGTTATTTGTGCCTGCGACGCCCGGTTCCTGGCTATCCCGGCCATCCAGATCAACAGGCGTTTATCCTGTTGGTGATAGGATTGGATGTTTGCCCAAATCTCCAATATGGTATTTGCCAGTATTTCCTCTGCTATTTGCCTGTCGCTGATATGGCAGCAAATGATTTTAAAAAGGGTTGCTGCATAGCTATCATATAAGGCGCCAACACTCGAAGGATCGCGATTCTCCATAGCACCGATGAGTTCTTTTTCTGAAAGAGTTGTTTCCATCAAATTCAAAATCAGGCAAAGCGGTGTTGCAAAATAGCGATAACGTAGGGAGATAGTATCTCTATATCATGATTAACATATAACGGAATTTCCAGGTGATCGCCAGGATTAAGCGTAAATACTTTATCGCCAACGGTACAGGCGCATTGCCCTTTCAGTATAAAAAAGCTCTCAGCTACCTCTTCATGAATCTCTTCGGGCACATTCAGTTTAGTTACTACCAGGGTTTGGGCAATATGCTCATCCTGGCGCAGCAGGTGAGCAAAAAAATCGTCAAAAGGTTCAGCAGGTAAAAGGTGTTCAACTGCGCTAAGCCAGGCAGTATAGCTGGAGTATTCGTCGGTCGCGGGTAAATTTTCTATATCGATGATGTCGCCTGGGAAACCCAATGCTGCCAATATGCTATTCCTGAGCCTTGCGGGAGGAGTAATGGCAGCTCGTTCGGCAAGTTTCTCAATCGTATCTTCAATTTTTTCCAACTCCTGCCTAATCATGGGATGTTCTCGGCTTAAAGCCACCACCTCCCCAGCTTTTTCCTCATCAAAAACATTAAAACAATGCTGTTCAAGGCTACCACTGTTAATATAGTCGTTGATATCTATCATAATTGGGGAATCAGGGTATCATGAGTTAATTGATTGCGGTAACCCCGGCCGGTAATCAGGTTCAGGCTAACGTGCAAATATAAAAAAAGTATTATATACCAGTTGCAGCATACTGGTTTAACCTACTCTTTATCAGTGTAAGCCAGCAGTGCCAGCAATGCAGGCGTATTATAAGCCGGCTTTCCACCTTTCAGCCATTGTGCCATCTGCGAAGATCTATTATAAGGCAATCATATTCATTTTCACTTGCTGCCTGCCAATAAAAATGTATTAAACGAATCAGCCTTTAGTAACGGGCTGATTGTTTTATTACCCAGCTTGATATTCACCATTTTGTCGGCATCCCCATCGTTTTGTATAACGATAACTACGCTGTTATCGGGATTTTTAAAGGCCAGCAAATTGTTAAATGTGCCGCTTGCCGTCAACAGCTTTGCGCCGGGCTTAACATAGTGACTCAGGTGCTTAAGCAGGTAATATTCGTAGTTAAACTTATAGGTGCGACCGGTGGTATCTACACTCACCAACGAGTTTTGCCGCCAGCCCCAGTGACTGATTCCGCCCTCTTTTAACGCAATATTCCAATACATGTAAGCGTTTGCGCCGCTGTTAAAATAATGTTTCATTAAATCCCAGGTATAACGGCAGTATTTCCAATCGTTTTGGCCATCGCCGCATTCCTGCTCGCTTTGGTACAGGGCAAGATTTGGATACCGTTGATGAATACCTGCTATGGCACCTTTACCGGCCCACTGAAAACCAACGCCTTTAATGTACTTAGCGCTTTCGGGGCTGGTTAGCAGGGTGTCTGTCAGTTTTTCGTTGGCGCGTTCAACCGTTCCGAAAAATACGTTTACTCCACGTTGTTCCATTTGAGGGCCAAGGTAGCTTACAAATTTGGCCAACCCATGTGCCGTCCAGGTGCAGCTTGGGAATACCTGTGCCGAATTAAACTCGTTTTGTGGCATCACCATGCCTATTTTAACGCCCTGTTGTTTATAGGCATCAACAAATTTGCCAAAGTATTTGGCATAGGTTTTAAAATATTGATCGTCCTGTATAAACATGTCGGTACCTTCTTTACCAACCTGGTCGGGTTTCAGGCCATTCTCTGCATTTGAGAAATCCATGCCGGTTAGTTTTATACCACGTTCCTCGTATTTTTTTATCATCTCCTTAGTAGGGATCATAGCGGCGGCATAATGCTTATTCTTTTTCATCCATTGCGGGGGGCTCCAGGGCGATGCCCATAGCTTAAGGGCCGGATTGAATTTTTGGGCATCTTTTATAAACGGCACCAGGGTATGCATATCATGCGCTATACTAAAATCCTTGAGTTCAAAATCGCCTTCGGTTTCATCGTAGGAGTACCAGTTGAGCGAAAAATCATTGGCGCCAACCGGCATCCGGCAAATAGTAAAGTTGGCACCTACACCGGGAGCAAATAACTCTTTCATGATGGCCTGCCTGTCTTTAACGCTCAGCAATTGCAGCGAGGTGTAACCGAGTTCGTTAAAACATCCTCCAAAACCATTAATGGTTTGCTTTGTACCTGCCGGCAATATTTCGACATCGACAGCATTGCTTTCACCAGCAACAGTTTTCAGATTGCTAACAGCCCAATGATCTGTTTTGGTAGTGGAAACCCATGTTACCTTTTGCGCAATCGATTGCAAACCAATACCTATAGTTACCAATAACAGGATAGTTTTTTTCATGATGATCTTATTTCTTTGTGTATCAAATACCAACTATCGTTTGATAGTCAGCCTGTTTATAAATGGCTTACAATTGAATAGAATCAATTGTGTTTTATTGACACAATGATAATTAAAAATTCCAATTTTAAAAAAAAGAAAAAATACATTTTACCGGCAGCTGAAAGCTGCCAGCAGGCTCTTAAGCAGGATTTGGTTTGGCGGTAATTTTCTTCCAGATGGAAAACCCGCCGTACACAAACATCAAACCAATAAACACGTATACCCAAACGGAAATATTGCGCCCGGCGATGATGAGGTAAAGATAAGGCAGGCTAAAACTAAGCGACGCAAGCAGCAAAGGAATAAGGATAGGTTTTTTGGCCCTGAAAACTTTGATCACCCAGCCCAGGAACGAAAAAAAACAGATCTTACTAACTAAATAAAGAATACCGATAAGCAAAGGATCAACCTCGTGCTTCTCCCCTAAGGCAATAACCCAGTCTTTAATAAGCGTGATATAATCCGTCATATATTGCAAGTTATACATTAACTGGTATATGTGGTGCCTGTCTACTAATTTATATCGTCAAAACCCAGGTTTTTTTATCAAAAGTAAGATCCGGGTCCTAATCAAAAGTTCCCCCTTCAGGGGGTTAGGGGGCTAAACTCCCCTTCGCTCTTCGCAATCACAATAGTAGCCACCCCGTTGCCAATCACATTGGTAATAGCCCGCGCTTCCGACATAAACCTATCCACCCCAATCAATATGGCCAGCCCCTCCACCGGGATAATTTTTATAGCCGCAAGCGTACTACTCAGCACAATAAACCCGCTGCCGGTAACACCTGCTGCACCCTTAGAGGTAACCATGAGGATGCCAATTATAGTTAACTGCTGCGCCAGCGACAAAGGCACATTAAAAACCTGCGCTAAAAATATCACACACATAGACAGGTAAATAGTAGTACCATCTAAATTAAAGGAATACCCCGTTGGGATAACCAACCCCACTACCGATTTGGAACAGCCAAACTTTTCCAGCTTTTCCATCATGGCAGGCAGGGCCGATTCGGAAGAAGAGGTACCTAACACAATCAGTATTTCTTCTTTAATATATTTAAGATATTGCCACAGGCTGAATTTATAAATGCGGCAAATGATATTGAGCACCACAAAAATAAACAGGAACATCGTTAGGTAAACCGACCCCATCAATATAGCCAGCGGCTGTAAGGTTTTTACACCGTACTTGCTAATAGTAAATGCCATCCCCCCGAAAGCGCCCAAAGGAGCAACCTTCATCACTATTTTCATGATATTAAAAAACACTTTAGATAGTTTATCAAACAAACTGATAACCGTTTGCCCGGTTTCGCCCATACGACTCAGACCAACGCCAAACAGGATGGCAAAAAACAAGATCTGCAAAATATCGCCTTTGGCAAAGGCTTCAAATACGTTACCGGGTACTATATGGGCTATAAAATCGCCCCAGTGCATTTCAGATGCTGCTTTTTCATACACGGCCAGTTTACCCGTTGTATCGGTAATGTTATGGTTTTGAAAACCGGCACCCGGTTTAATGATATTGGCAACCGTAACACCTATAATAAGAGCAAAAGAGGTTACTATTTCAAAATAAAGCAAAGCCTTCCCTCCTACCCGGCCAACCTTTTTCATATCGCTCATACCGGCAATACCCAGCACAATGGTAAAAAATATGATGGGCGCTATCAGCATAGTGATCAGGCTGATGAAGGTTTTGCTGATCAGTTCGGCGGTTGGAGCAAAACCTTTAAAGTTTAGGCCTACCACTACGCCCAGGGCAATGGCTACAAGCACCTGGAAGGTGAGATTTGAAACGAGGCGAAGCCCCCTACCCCCCTGAAGGGGGAACTTTTTGACTGGCATGAACTATCAGATAGTGTTATATTAAACAAGTATACGATTTTGGAGTTGTAGTTTGTTCAAAACGCCTGTTAACAAAAATCCCCGCTTACCAAATAAAGGCAACCGGGGATTTCATATGAGCGAAGGTTGTTTATAATACCTGGCCTGTTTTAATATTTATGGTGAATTTCTTTCCGTTAATGCTAAACTGGGCTTTATGGTTACCTATAAAGGAAATTGTACCGCTGTAGTTCCAGGTTTTCCCTTCATAGGTACCTTTGGTAGAAAAGGTGGCGTGGCCATCGGTTATATCAGTATCGGCAGCGCGGTCTATCATTAAGCCGGTAAGTTTAAAGTTGAAAGATGCGGATATAGCTTTTGCTTTCCCGGCCTCGGTATAAGTACCGTTTACATAAGCATTTAAAGTACCATCTAATTGAAGCTTTAAATTGCTTACACCAGGGTTAAGGCTTTTTAAAATGAAATTTTTGCCATATTTTTCGGTGATATTGGCACCGCCGCCAACTAATACCAGGTTTAAACTATCGTTAACCGTGATGCTCGACGGCTTGCTGTTTGTGCATAAAACTTCGTATTTGATTTTTTCCCAAAGGTCGAGTTTCGAAGTATCGCTATCGCCCAGTTTTAGCGAAAAGGCAGTATCAATCTTGAAACCGCAGCCAAAATTGCTGGCAGATTCGATCCTTGCTTTACCTTTTGACTTAAAAACAATATTGGATGGATAATCCAACCCGTCAGAAATGCTGAAACCACCTTGTTCGCCATATAAAGCCTGGCTAAGGTTTGAAGCAATCTCTGTGCTCACCAATGTCGGATCGGCCGTGTTTACAGGAGTGTTATCTTCTTTTAATTTGCTGCAACCAAAATAGGTTAGCACAATAGCCGCTGCGGCAATCAGGGTAAGTTTGTAATTGTGTTTCATGTTTAAGTTTTAAATATTCATTTCAAATTTAACGTTATTACGGCTAATTATAAAATAAGTTGAGTTTTTTTGGGTGCGGGTTTCCGGCTGCCTGGCCCGGGTACATAGGATCAGCTTTTCCGGTTTCGTTTGGGTGTTAAAAATGCGTGTAAGCGAAGAAAGTTCAGATTACAGATTCTGCCATTTCTGGTAACTCCATAATCCGATCCTGGCGACATATGCCATGAGCCCGGCACTTAAAACTGAACTAATCGCCAATAAACTACCATACTAATAGAGATTTTCTTAATTTCGCAACCTCATACGTATAACCAACAAAATGGACTATCAATTTAAAGATATAGAGCAAAAGTGGCAGCAATTTTGGGCCCAGAACAATACGTTTAAAGCCGAAGATAAAAGCGCCAAACCTAAGTATTATGTGCTGGATATGTTCCCCTACCCGTCGGGTGCGGGGCTGCATGTGGGCCATCCGCTGGGATATATTGCATCTGATATTTTTGCACGTTACAAACGCCTTAAAGGTTTTAACGTGTTGCACCCCATGGGTTACGATAGCTTTGGCTTACCGGCCGAGCAATATGCCATACAAACGGGACAGCATCCGGCGGTAACTACCGAAGAAAATATTGCTACCTATCGCCGCCAACTGGATCAGATTGGTTTCTCTTTTGACTGGAGCCGCGAAGTGCGCACCAGTTCGCCCGATTATTATAAATGGACCCAGTGGATTTTTATGCAGCTGTTTAACAGCTGGTATAATAAGGATGCCGACAAAGCCGAAAGCATTGCCAAACTGGTTGAACATTTTGAGCAAAAAGGATCGGCCGGTATTAATGCCATATGCGATGAAGAAATATTGAGTTTTACTGCCGCCGAATGGAAAGCGATGAGCAACCAGGACCAGCAGGCCGAACTATTGAAATACCGCCTTACCTACCTGCGCGAAAGTACCGTAAACTGGTGCCCCGCCCTTGGTACCGTATTGGCCAACGATGAGGTAAAAGACGGCTTCAGCGAGCGCGGCGGCTACCCTGTTGAACAAAAAAAGATGATGCAATGGAGCATGCGCATCACCGCCTATGCCGAAAGATTGTTGCAAGGCCTGGACACCATCGACTGGCCCGAGCCTTTGAAAGAAATGCAACGCAACTGGATAGGCAAAAGCACCGGTGCGTCTGTTCGTTTTCCAATAGATAAAACCACTCTCCACTCACAACTCACCACTAACTATATAGAGGTTTTCACCACCCGCGTGGATACCATTTTCGGTGTAACCTTTGTGGTGATAGCGCCCGAGCATGAGTTGGTGGCCAGTTTAACCACACCAGAGCAAAAGGCCGATATCGATGCCTATATAGCGGTAACCAAAAAGAAATCAGAGCTTGACAGGATGGCTGATGCCAAAACGGTATCGGGCGCCTTTACCGGCAGCTACGTTTTAAACCCGCTGAACGGCCAGCAAATCCCGATCTGGATTGCCGATTACGTACTGGCTGGTTACGGAACAGGCGCGGTTATGGCTGTGCCATCAGGCGATCAGCGCGACTATTTATTTGCAAAACATTTTAATTTGCCGATAGTGCAGATTCTCGACACTCAGAAAATAGATACCGAAGCCGACCCAACCAAGGAAGGCACTTACATCAACTCGGAATTCATGAACGGGTTGGATTATAAAGCCGGTACAGCTGCTGTAATTGCCAAACTGGAAGAGGTTGGCGCCGGTAAGGCAAAAATCAATTTCAGGATGCGCGATGCCATTTTTGGCCGCCAGCGCTACTGGGGCGAGCCGGTGCCGGTTTACTTTAAAGATGGATTGCCGCATTTAATTGAAGAAAGCCATTTACCATTGCTATTACCTGAAGTTGACAAGTATTTGCCTACTGAATCAGGCGAACCACCCTTGGGCAGGGCTGAAAACTGGAAACATCATGAAGGGGAATACGAACTAAGCACCATGCCTGGCTGGGCTGGCAGCAGCTGGTACTGGTATAGGTATATGGATGCAAAAAATGATAATGAATTTGCATCAAGAGAAGCCATTGAATATTGGAAAGATGTTGATTTATACATAGGTGGCAGCGAACACGCTACAGGTCACTTGTTGTATAGCCGTTTCTGGAACAAATTCCTGAAGGATATTGGTAAAGTGGTTGAGGAAGAGCCGTTCAAAAAACTGATTAACCAGGGGATGATACAGGGGCGCAGCAATTTTGTGCACCGTTTAATTTTTCAAACTGGAAATGATTTTGTTACTAAAGCTGTTGAAAACCCTGATTCCTACTTCCCTCTGTTCGTTTCTTACAACATAGCAAAAGCAATTTTACAAGGAAGTTATTCGCCTAATGATCTTAGAACAATAATTGCAGAAAATCTCGGCGATGATATTCTTGCTAAAATACCAATTACCACTTCTATGCACATTGCGACCACACACGTTGATGTGAACATAGTGGAGAATGAAATTTTAAATTTAGATAAATTTAGACTGTGGCGTCCAGAATATCATAATGCCGAATTTATATTAGAAAACGGCAAATACATCTGCGGTGTTGAAGTTGAAAAGATGTCAAAATCTAAATTCAACGTAGTCAATCCAGATGATATCATTAGCCGTTACGGCGCCGATACCCTGCGCATGTACGAAATGTTCCTTGGCCCGCTGGAGCAAAGCAAACCATGGAATACCAACGGTATCGAGGGTGTGTTTAAATTCCTGCGTAAGTTCTGGAGGTTGTTCCATAACGATGCCTGGGAATTTAGCGTATCGGGGGCCGAGCCTTCAAAAGCAGAGTTGAAATCGTTGCACAAGATCATTCGCAAGGTTGAGGAGGATATCGAGCGTTTTTCGTTCAACACTTCAGTATCCAGCTTTATGATCGCGGTAAATGAATTGACCGATTTGAAATGTAATAACCGTGCGATATTGCAGGATATGGTGATCATCCTATCCTCCTACGCGCCACACATTTGCGAGGAGTTATGGACTTTGCTGGGCAACCCGGCCGGTACATTATCTTACGCGCCGTTCCCTAAGTTCAACAGCGCTTATTTAATTGAGGATGATTTTGCTTACCCGATATCCATCAACGGTAAAATGAAAATGAACCTTAATATTCCGTTAAGCCTGGAGGTAAAAGAGATAGAAGAAACCGTATTGGCCAACCCCGATGTACAAAAATACCTCGACGGCAAAGCCCCTAAAAAGGTGATTGTTGTTAAAGGCCGGATTGTGAATATGGTGGTGTAGGTCCCCGCTTTGGATGTGCAGATGTGCAAATTTCAGATGTGCAGATGATGAAAAAAAATGAGAATAAAAAGAGAATGTCATCGCGGCTTCGGCTACGATGACATTCTCTTTTTTATTAAAAGGCATCCAGCCTCTTAAAGCACATCGCCCCAGGTGCTTTTGTCTTTCAGCATAATTTCTCTTAGCATGCCAATTTGCGGCATGCCGTGGTCAAGTACTGCATCATGGAATTTTTTGAGGGAGAAAGCGGCGCCTTCCTGTTTTTGGTAATCATCGCGTAGTTTCAGGATCTCCAGCTTGCCAATGGTGTAAAACAGGTAGCCTGGATCGAAGGTGCCGCGTATGGCCTCCTGCCTCGATGGTTTATCGCCCTGGTACCAGTTGTTCATGAAAAATTTGGTGGCCTCATCTACATTCATGCCCTGGGTATGGGTTTTGATGGATACACATAAGCGGCAAAGCCTCAGCAAGGCATCGCCCGATTGTGCCAGGCGGTATTTGGCTGCCTTTACCGTGTCGCCATTGTGGCCGTAGCCTTCATCGGCCATCATTTTTTCGCAATAATGGGCCCAGCCTTCCACAAAGGCATAGCTACCGAAGATCTTTTCAATTTTGGTTGCCGATGATGCATTCAGGTGCAAAAACTGGGTATAATGGCCCGGGTAGGCTTCGTGGATGGTTACATTGTCGGTAGTGTAATAGTCAAACTGTTTTAACCAGTCTTCTTTTTGCTGGGCCGTCCATTTAGGGTCTACAGGGGTTATATAATAATAGGCCTCGGTGGCAGTAGTTTCAAACGGGCCAGGCGTATCCATTGATGCGGTACCTGTAGCGCGGGCGTATTGCGGTGTTTCCTCCACCTTAACCCGCACCTGCGATGGCATGGTCACGATGTTTTTATCTATCAAAAACTGGCGAATCTGCTCCAGGTTCTTTTTGGCATCCGGGATCAGGCTTTCGGCCGTAGGATGATCTTTTTGCAGGTCGTGGTATACATCAACCGGTTTTTTACTGGGATTGATGATCTTGGCCGCGGCATTAAACGAATCCTGTTCTTTTTTTAACTGGGCCAGGCCAATTTCCAATATCTTATCGGGTGTAAGTTTTATCCCTTCACTGTATAACAGCATTTTTTGGTAGCTGGCTGTACCTATGGCGTATTTGTTATTGGCCTTGGGCAATTTTACTTTTTTCAGATAAGCGGCAAAATCATTTACTGCTGCTATAGCAGCCGCGTTAACCTTGTTAAAGGTTTTCATCAGTGTATCGTTCTTCACATCTTTTAGTGCAACCTTCAAGTCGCCGCCTAAAAAAGCAGCCGAGCCTTCCGCTATCTGGATGGCGGTTTCAACGTACGGCTTCGCCAGGGTATAGTTCAGGTTTAGTTTGGCATCGGCCATCATTTTAGGGGCCTGTTTTTCTATCGCGATGATAGATTTTACCCTATCCGCTATCGGTGCAAAATTGCGCTTTATATAAATACTCACATCAACCGCGCCGGCATAGGTCATGGGGTTTTTAGTAAAAGTACCCAGGTCTTCAAAAGTCCAGAGTTCCTGTTTAATGGCCGAGCGTAAAATGCGGTAATCGTAAAATGTTTTGGGGCTAAAGGATGCCGTATCGGCAGAGTTCAGTTTAGCATCAAAATCTTTTAACCGCGCCAGTTCTTTTTCGATAGAGGCCTTACTGATATCGGTAACCTTACCATCATATTGGTGATACCCAAGGGCAACGCCATTGGCCGGTCGCCAGGCCAGGTAACCGTCGAGGTAGTCGTCGGCTGTTTTTTGGAAGGCAGCATCGCCGGATAACGCATCGCTATTATTGGCTGCGGGCTTAGGCTTGCAACCGGCAAGGATGCAAAAAGGAATAATCAGTAAGGATATTTTTTTCATGATGACTGTATTGTAAAAACCTAAGTTAATGGTTTTGAAAACAAATAACAGCCAACTTATATTATAACTATAAAACATACCACTATGAAAAAGAAATTCACCGGCATACTGTTGCTTGCAGCAATGGTTGCCACCTTAGCTACAAGCTGCGCTCCGCCAAGGAACATGCCGCATCCGCCAACGCCGCCAAAACCCGCAGCGCCATAATAAGAAAAGCCTTTGACTGTAACGAGTTGGAGGCTTTTTTGCAGTGCAAACGCATCTAATTGGGTTAACATAACTTAACACATTTTAGATATATTTTTTATAAATATTTAATAATCAGTATTTTATATTTAATCACGGTTAACACTAAACTGATAGCGCAATTTAGGCGCATCCAAATATTTGCGCCTGTTGTTGGCCAACACAAGTCTCTTCGGTACCTCAATCATTTAACCAGTATCAGGTAATAAAAACAAGGTAGGCTTTTAACATGGCAACCTGCTACAAAAACACAGGCAAGCTGGCCGATTATAAAACCCGGAGGCTGAAAGCCAAAGAGTTTGCCATGCCCGAATCGCCCTATTACCAGCAGATCATTGACGCGGTTTTTTAATAAAATGCCACCCCGGTTAATCCTTTTCAAAAACAAATCGTCATATATATGTACGTTGTTTAATTAACAAGTACCATTAAAATTAAACACCATGAAAAAGAGATTTGTTGCATTTGCACTATTAATATCAGCAGTTGTTGTATCGGTATCATCTGGTTGTGTGGTACGCGATGGATATGGAAGAGGTTATCATCATGACAGGTACCGCTACCGCGATCATGACGACCACGGACGTGGCCACGACCATGATTACAACCATGGTGGCTATGACCATTACTAATATAAAAAGATTGTTTTGAGTGATTGTTTGTGAGTGATTGATGGCAAGGCGGTGAGTAATCACCGCTTTGTTTGTTTATTTTTGTGGATGGGGGGATAACGCCCCCATGTTTCAATTAAAATACAATATAATTATAAATCCGCATTTTGCCTGTAAATGAACTATTCAACAATCACCTCTTCAGATATGCTTACTGGTTTTTTACTACATGAACAAATTAAGTACTCCATAAATCAGATTTATCCAGTTGGATTGAATAAGAATACTATCGAGTATAAGCAGCACCCTAAAATAGTGCTTTTGATGCAGAATTTTGAGAATAGAACAAATAACCATAAACAGTATTATCAGCCGTGGATAATTTTTTTAAAAAAGTTACGCGCTAAGTCAAAAAAAAGTATCCGCAACTGTAGTGGGCCTTTCGATACATGTTTCAGCGGTGAATTGATTTTAGAAGAGTATGAAGACATGACCTTTCGGAGGGTTAAGAGGCTGTTTTTTTCGGTTAGTCAGGTTGCAGATTTTTTTACTGTTTACGGAATGGATGAGACTTTTATCAAAGACAAGGAAATGCCCTCGGAACCTGGCTATCGCTCAATAAATGTTATTACCGAATCACCCTATAGCGAATTCAAAATCGAATTTAATTATCTGCAGACTGCAATAGCCGAGCAATACCCTGGATACAAATTCGTTCCGATAAGAGTGTCGTTAGATTTAGTAAAAGGGTTACAAACTCCGTATAGCTACACGGACCAATGTAGCATTCACAGTGCTTTGTTTGATGCGTCATTTGAACTAAATCCGGTGAGATTTTTCAGGGGAGAAAAATATTATGGAAGTGGTATTACCAACATTAGCGTCAGCCTGCCACCTCCACCACCAATAGGTTAGACATTATTAGCAGTGGCGACCATTCTATATGTGCAAGAAAGGTTTCTACCCGAGTTAGAGCCTTAAATTGTGTAAAGTTTGTCATCTGACTATTTACTATTTTTTTTCCCAAGCCCGCAATAGCGATGGACGTGGATACCGGCCAATGTGGCTAAGGCCGGTGCAGTATGAACAAACAGCGCGGGCCGAAGGTATTGCCATTATTTAGATAAAGGGCTTTTTCTCCCTATATCATTTTAAATATAACAGTAAACATTAATCAACTTAGTAACTGTCTCTGTACATCGGGGATTGCTTCGTTCCTCGCAATGACGGTAGTTTAAGCCATTTGATTAACTATATCTATTGCTCTTCACTACGATTTTTCAAGGTTTTACCAGATGGGTACTCGCCATGACGATGCTTCGAATAGCGTTTTCAATAACTCCCCATAACGCCTAAATTATCAATCAATTACCCACCCAACGCCCCTTCCATCCACCAAACCAACCCTTTACAAAACTTTTTCTACCCAATCCCTTGAAAATCAAAAAATACTCCGTACCTTTGCAGTCCTTAAAATAAGGATAAAACTGTAAATACAAAAAGGAAAAAATGCCTACTATTCAGCAATTAGTTAGAAAAGGTAGAGTAGCTCTGGTTGACAAGAGTAAGTCGCCAGCGTTGGACAGCTGTCCACAGCGAAGAGGAGTATGCACACGCGTGTATACCACTACCCCTAAAAAACCAAACTCAGCAATGCGTAAAGTTGCCCGTGTGCGCTTAACCAACGGTAAAGAAGTAAATGCTTACATACCAGGTGAAGGTCACAACTTACAGGAGCACTCTATTGTTTTGATCCGCGGTGGTCGTGTTAAGGATTTACCAGGTGTACGTTACCACATCATCCGTGGTGCATTGGATACATCAGGTGTTGCCGGCCGTAACCAACGTCGTAGTAAATACGGAACAAAACGTCCTAAACCAGGTCAGGTAGCTGCACCTACTAAGGGCGCACCAGCTAAGAAGAAAAAATAATTAAGGAGGATAGAAAGCAATGAGAAAGTCAAAACCAAAAAAGAGAATTATCCTTCCTGATCCAAGGTTTAATGATACCCTGGTTACAAGGTTCGTAAATAACATGATGTATGATGGTAAAAAATCTACCGCATACGCTATATTTTATAACGCAGTTGATATTGTTGAAAAGAAAACCAGCGAAAGCGGTTTAGAAACCTGGAAAAAGGCTTTAAACAATGTTATGCCTGCAGTTGAAGTTAAAAGCCGTCGTGTTGGTGGTGCTAACTTCCAGGTACCAACCGAAGTTCGTCCGGAGCGTAAAATCGCTTTAGGTATGAAATGGTTAATCAGCTATGCCCGTCGTCGTGGTGAAAAAACCATGATGGAGAAATTAGCCGGCGAGATAATATCAGCAGCTAAAGGTGAAGGTGCAGCAGTTAAAAAGAAAGAGGATACGCACAAAATGGCTGAAGCCAACAAAGCGTTCTCACACTTTAGATTCTAATTAGTGAATTATTGAATTAGTGAATTATTGATTAGATAACATTATGCTAATCAGTAATTCATTATTTCGCCAATCACTTTCTAAAAATATAAGTGAATGACTTAATTAGTGAAATTCAATTAAATCACTAATTCAATAAATCAATAACTCAATAATTACCATGTCAAGAGATCTAAGATTTACAAGAAATATAGGTATTGCCGCTCACATTGATGCCGGTAAAACTACCACTACCGAGCGTATACTTTACTATGCTGGTGTAAGCCACAAAATTGGTGAGGTACACGAAGGTGCAGCTACCATGGACTGGATGGCTCAAGAGCAGGAACGTGGTATTACCATTACATCTGCTGCTACAACAGTTAACTGGAACTACAGGGGAAAAAAATACCATATCAACATTATTGATACACCGGGCCACGTGGATTTTACCGTTGAGGTAAACCGCTCACTGCGTGTATTGGATGGTTTGGTGTTCCTTTTCAGCGCTGTTGATGGTGTTGAACCACAATCAGAAACCAACTGGAGGCTTGCAAACAATTATAACGTTGCCCGTATAGGTTTCGTTAATAAAATGGACCGTAGCGGTGCCGACTTTTTAAATGTTGTAAAACAAGTAAAAAGCATGTTAGGCAGCAACGCCGTGCCTTTGCAATTGCCAATTGGTTCTGAAGAGAAATTTCAGGGTGTGGTTGACTTAATTAACTGGAGAGGTATTGTTTGGAATGAGCATGATAAAGGTATGACCTTTACCGAAGTGCCTATCCCAGAGGATATGATTGAGGAAGCTACCGAGTGGAGAGAGAAATTATTGGAATCAGTTGCTGATTACGATGAAACCTTAATGGAGAAATTCTTTGAGGCGCCTGAATCAATTACCGAGCGCGAAATTTTGGATGCATTGCGTAAAGCAGTGTTAGATGCTAAAATTGTGCCTATGGTTTGCGGTTCATCTTTCAAAAACAAAGGTGTACAAACTATGCTTGATTACGTGATGGAATTGTTGCCTTCACCAATGGATGTTGAAGGTATCATAGGCCATCATCCTGATACAGGCGAAGAGATTTTACGTAAACCATCTGAAAAAGAACCATTTGCAGCATTAGCGTTTAAAATTGCGACAGATCCTTTCGTAGGTCGTTTGTGCTTTATCCGCGTATACTCTGGTAACCTTGAGGCTGGTTCATATGTACACAACATGCGTTCAGATAACAAAGAGCGTATATCACGTATATTCCAGATGCATGCTAACAAGCAAAACCCTATCCCTAACGTAGGTGCAGGTGATATTGCTGCGGTAGTAGGCTTTAAAGATATTAAAACAGGCGATACCCTGTGCGACGAGAAACACCCGATCATCCTTGAATCGATGCAATTCCCTGAGCCGGTTATCGGTTTGGCTATTGAGCCTAAAACTCAGGCCGATGTTGATAAATTAGGTATCGCTTTAGGTAAATTATCTGAAGAGGATCCAACCTTCCACGTAAAATCTGACGAAGAAACCGGTCAAACCGTTATTAGCGGTATGGGCGAGCTTCACTTAGATATCATCATGGACCGTTTGAAACGTGAGTTTAAGGTAGAGGTTAACCAGGGCGCGCCACAGGTTGCTTACAAAGAAGCAATCACAGGCAGTGTTCAGCACCGCGAAACTTACAAGAAACAAACCGGTGGTCGTGGTAAATTTGCCGATATCCAGGTTATACTTTCACCTAATGATGAAGGTAAAGAAGGTTTACAGTTTGTGAACGAAATTAGCGGTGGTGCAATCCCACGCGAGTTTATCCCATCTGTTGAAAAAGGCTTTGCTGCTTCAATGGCAAACGGTGTATTAGCCGGCTTCCCGTTAACCAGCTTAAAAGTACGTTTAATTGATGGTTCGTTCCACGCGGTCGATTCAGATGCGCTATCTTTCGAGTTAGCAGCTAAGATGGCTTACCGTGAGGCATTGCCAAGGTGTAAACCAGTATTGCTGGAGCCTATCATGAAAATCGAGATCCTTACCCCTGAAGAAAACATGGGTGATGTAATCGGTGATATGAACCGTCGTCGTGGCCAGCTGTTAGGTATGGATTCACGTGCAGGTGCACAGGTAATTAAAGCTACTGTACCACTTTCAGAAATGTTTGGTTATGTAACCCAGTTACGTACCATCACATCTGGCCGTGCTACTTCAACCATGGAGTTTGATCACTATGCTGAAGCACCACGTAACGTACAGGAAGAAGTAGTTGCCAAAGTAAAAGGCAAAAAAGCTGCTGCAAATGCATAAATCAATTAGTGAATTGGTGATTTAGTGAATGAGTGATTTTTATAATTCACTAAATCGCTAACTCACTAATTCACTCAATAAATAAATCAATTACTCTAATAAATAGCTCTTAGGGTAATCAAATTAAACAACAACATGAGCCAAAGAATCAGGATCAAATTAAAATCTTACGATTACAACCTGGTAGATAAATCTGCCGAGAAAATCGTAAAAACAGTAAAGCCAACAGGCGCTGTAGTTAGCGGACCACTTCCGTTACCAACCGAAAAGAAAATTTTCACCGTTTTACGTTCACCACACGTAAACAAAAAGGCACGTGAGCAATTTCAATTATGCTCATACAAGCGCTTATTAGACATTTACAGCTCGAACTCGAAAACTGTAGATGCCCTAATGAAGCTTGAGTTGCCAAGCGGCGTTGAAGTTGAAATCAAAGTTTGATAGATGCCCGGCCCACTGAAAGGTGTGGGACAACATAAAAAAACACCATCCGGTTTCGGGTGGTGTTTTTTTGTTTAAAGCGGCTTATATTTAGCTATGCAAAAGGGGCTTTTAATAATAGTAATTCTGCTTTTAAGTTTCGGATGTTCCGAAACTCACCGGATACGCAAAATGGCCGATGCATTAGGTAAGTGTGAAAAAAAATGGCAATACTCTAAATTAGACCACCCAATAAAAGGCATAGTTTTATTACATACCAAGGGATATTGCGGATATGCACATATCCATGCCAACACCATTGTTATAATCAATAATGCCGATACTATTCGGATAGATGGACCTTGCTATACCGAAAATACAGCCGTGTCTGATTCTGTACTCATTAGCCCTTATGAAACTGATGGAGTGATAGGAGCTATTGGCGATGGAAAATACGACTGTACTATCATGAAAACCTGCTATGGTATAATCAAAAAAATCAAATAGTTTTAATGAAATCTTACATCGCTTATCCAACGGAACAGCAAGCCAGGATCATGATAGCATTCTTTAAGGCGCTTGATATATCCTATGAACAAGTAGTTTCAGATGCTTTACCGCCAGGTGTTTTAGAGAACATCCAAAGAGGACAAGAAGACATAGCCGCAGGAAGAACAGTAAGTCTGGAAGAATTTAAGAAGCGATTAAGCTCCGCTAAATAAAGTCTTGTTACTTGATACTAACTACTTACTACTTACTACTAAAAATGGCGATGCCCTTGGCCCGGGCTCTTTGCTCATACTGCACAGGCCTTAGCCACGTTGGCCGGTATCCGCGCCGATTCCTATCGCGAAATTTTGTCTGAATCAGAATTTACAGAATTTAAGAATGAACAGAATTTTAATTCAAGGAAGTCTAATAATTTGACAAATAAAGTTCAGAAATATTCATTCTCAAATCTTCAAATTCTCAAATCTTCAAATAATTCTCCACCTGCACATCAAAGAATCTTACTACTTGATACTTGCTACTTACTACTAAACGTGCTTCGGCAACTGGCTCATATCCATATACGCAAACTCCCAAAGGTGGCCGTCCAAATCCTGGAAACCCCAGCCGTACATCCAGCCATGGTCTTGCTTATCGTTTGGTGTGGTAGCGCCGGCGGCAACTGCTTTGGCTATCATTTCGTCGACAGCTTCACGGCTATCTAACGAGATGCAGTTGATGGCCTCTGTTACCTGGGTGGCATCAGCTATTTCCTTTTTGGTAAAAGTTTTAAAAAAGGGCTCGGTTATCAGCATAAAGAAAATGGTATCACTTATTACTAATGAACCGGCCATGTCGTTGGTAAACTGTGAGTTGAAGGTATAGCCCAGGCTGGTAAAAAATTCGATTGATTTTTTAAGATCTTTAACAGGAAGGTTTACAAAAATTTGTGTTGCCATGATAGTTTGTTTTTAATGGTTATGATACAAATGTAGCCCCCCAATGTTAAAGTAATGCGGTGCAGATACGACAATTAAAGGGTGTTTATTCCCCGCCTGTATTAAGCTGTTTTTTTACTCTGGCCGGCAGCTTATCAGCTATAAGCCGGTACGATTGTTTGATATAAAACTCCCAGGCCTTATGGCTAAGGCAATTAATATCGGCTATATGCACCCATTTATAGCGGCCGATATAAGCTTGTGGCGAAAAGCATTCCTTTTGAAGGGTTTCTTCAAAGTCCTCATCCGGCACTTTAACCGATGCTGTTACCGGCACCGAATCGGGCCCTGTAAACAGGAAAGTTTTACCGCCAACGTTAAAACACAGGTGGTGATCCAGTTTGATATCTTCGGTAACACCGGGCAACTGATGGCAAATCGATTGAAGGGTTTCTATGGTCATGGTGCGATGTTAATCTGTATCATAATTATATTTTACAAACCTCTGCTTGCCGAAAGCGGCTTTATGATACACATCTTTGGTGTATTTTTTATCTTCCTGCACATCATCGTAGGATAATCCGGCATCGCGATGCAGCACAAAATCTTTCTTTACCAAATCATATTTAAAAGTGGTGAACCGGTTCCACCGATAGCGGCTGCCGCCATAATATTCCAGCGAAAAATACCGGCCTTTAATGGTTATCCCTTCAAACGGATCGCCAAACATGCCGCCGCAGCCTTTACAAAGCACCACGCTATCGTTACGGGCATAAAGCGATAAACTGCCATCTTTTTTACCCAAAAGTATCAGCAACGGCCTTGCTGTTTGGTCGCTATCTGTTTCGTGGTTATTTTTTAAAGCTAATACAATATCCGGATAGGTATCCTGGTTAAGATCGCCGGTTTCATAGGCCAAAACAGCATAGTCCTTCGGTATAAACAGCCTCAGCTTAGCCAGGACAATCTTTTTTGATTGCGCAAAAGTTGAATTAACTATTATTAATAAACCGGGTAATACAAGCAGCTTTTTCATCTTACTTTTTATACAATTCAATTTTACGGCCGTCAGGATCAATAACTATCGCCATTAACCCAAATTCAGTTGATATCGGCTGTGATAAAAATACAATATTATTCTCCTTTAGCAATTCAATTGTTGTATCAAAATTATCTATCTCAAAACCTAAGCGCAGGCTTTTATCCGCTTCGGTTTGGCTTTTTGTAAGCGGATAAATTTCAATTACAGTTTCACCGACGGTGGCTGAATAATGGTAAGGAGAATCGCCATGTTTGTGGTATTCAAAAGCGAAATTTAATAACTCATAAAATTTGGCAAGCTTTTCTATATCACCTGTTCTGATGACTAATAGCTTTATTTTCATAATGAATAATTATTTCTACCCTTGTAAGATAGTCATTTCACTTGTTCCGGCGGCGTTATAAATCAGCCCATTTTTTTTCCATCTGCTCTTTTTATGCCCTATATTGGAACTGTTTACGGTGATATCAGCAATACATTAATTACTTTTAATCCAATTTACGGGCGACGAGGAAATAAGACTTATACGCTTAAATTTAAGTGGCGATACTCAAGGCGGGCCACGTTTAGCCTTGGATGGCTGAACGGGCGAGCATAGATTACCAACTAAACAAACAATAAATATGGCTACAGAAAACTTAAAAAATGGAGACGATTGTAAAGTTGTCGCCGGAACCCATGCCGGAAAATGCGGCAAAGTACGCGATATAAATACAAGCAAAACCGGGCACATTACCATTACCGTTGTACAAGAAAACGGCGACCGGTTTAAAACATTAGGAAAGAATGTAGTTGTGGTATCTCAAGAAAGTTCCTGAAATATAGACCCAACTCTACCCTATCAACATTTTGACACTCCCCTCACCCATCGTCAATCACAAATGCCTATCTTTGCCCCATTAATTGACGACCCATTATGCTTAAAGGATTTTTTAATGTCCCGGCTCCTGTAAACGAGCCGGTTTTAAACTATGGACCCAGAAGTTTAGAGCGTGTAGCCCTCAAGGCTGCTTTAGACGAGGCCCGCGCACAACAGTTAGATATACCTATGTACATTGGCGCGCAGGAAGTACGCACCGGCACCAAGCTGGAAATTCGCCCGCCACATGATCATAAACACCTGTTAGCTACTTTTAGCGAAGGTGATGCCAGCCATGTAACTGCCGCTATTGATGCAGCCCTTGCCGCCAAAGCCGACTGGGAAAACCTGCCCTGGGAACAACGTGCCGCCATATTTTTAAAAGCTGCCGATTTAATTGCCGGCCCGTACCGTGCTACCATCAACGCGGCTACCATGCTTGGTCAATCAAAAAACGCTTACCAGGCCGAGATCGATTCGGCTTGCGAGCTGATAGATTTTCTGCGTTTTAACGTGGAGTACATGACCGAAATTTACAAGCAGCAGCCCCCGGTATCGGGCAAAGGTGTTTGGAACCGTTTGGAACAACGCCCGTTGGAAGGTTTTGTATTTGCATTAACCCCGTTCAACTTTACAGCTATAGCGGGTAATTTACCTGCATCGGCCGCAATGATGGGTAACGTGGTGGTTTGGAAACCTGCTTACACGCAGATTTATGCTGCCAACGTGATCATGAAAATATTCAAAGAAGCCGGTGTACCGGCCGGCGTTATCAACCTGATTTACGTTGATGGCCCGGTTGCAGGAGACGTAATATTTAACCACCCCGATTTTGCAGGCATCCACTTTACCGGATCAACCAAAGTTTTCCAGAACATCTGGCAAACTATTGGTACCAACATCCACAAATACAAAACCTACCCACGTATTGTAGGCGAAACTGGCGGCAAAGATTTTGTGCTTGCCCACCCAAGCGCCAACGCCGACGTAGTGAGCACAGCCCTTGTTCGTGGTGCTTTTGAATATCAGGGACAAAAATGCTCTGCGGCTTCAAGGGCCTACATCCCTGCCTCGTTATGGCCCGCGGTAAAGGCTAACATGCAGCGCGATATCACCTCATTTAAAATGGGCCCGGTAGAGGATTTTGAAAACTTTATCAATGCCGTTATAACCGAAGTATCTTTTGATAAGCTGGCCAAATACATTGATGCTGCCAAAACCGACGAAGGGGTTGAAGTTGTTGCCGGCGGCAGCTACGATAAAACCAAAGGTTGGTTTGTGGAGCCAACCGTGCTAAAGGTTGAAGACCCATACTATGTAACCATGTGCGAAGAGTTGTTTGGCCCCGTATTAACCATTTACGTGTACGAGGACGATCAATTTGATGGGGTGCTTAACATTGTAGATAAAACATCTATCTACGCCCTTACAGGCTCTATTATCTCGCAGGACAGGTATGCCATTGCCAAAGCAACCCAGCATTTACGCAACGCAGCTGGAAACTTCTATATCAACGATAAGCCAACCGGAGCCGTTGTTGGTCAGCAGCCATTTGGCGGCGCAAGGGGATCGGGCACTAATGACAAAGCAGGTTCGATGATTAACCTGTTGCGTTGGGTTTCTCCGCGTACCATCAAAGAAACTTTCGATCCGCCGACAGATTACAGGTATCCGTTTTTGGCTAAGGAATTATAAAAGAGGCCCCGCCCAAACCCTTCCCTGAAGGGAGAGGGCTTTAAAAAGCTAAGAGGTTGTATCTTTCGATGCAGCCTCTTTTTGTATTATGTGTTATGTTTGAATATTGCCGGAGAAAGGCGCTTACTGCAACTTCTTCAAAATATTTATCCCAACCATATCTATTGTTTCACCGCAGTTTGATAATACCACTACAGCAAGATTTTTCTCGCGGTTAAAAGCTAAAAATGAACTGCTGCCAAAGGTACCGCCGTTATGAAAAATGTATTCTACGCCATTAACGGTGATGATGTGCCAGGCCAGGCCCAGTTTAGCATCTTTTTTAAACGTTAGCTGGTGGGTTAATTCCATCGCTTTACCCAATTTATCGTCAGGCGGATCCATATTGGCTTTAACATAGGTCAGCAAGTCGTTTACAGATGAATGTAAAGCCCCACAGGGCGCCAGGGCATCAAATTCCCATAAGGGGGTAACGTTGCCCTCGGCATTATAAACAATAGCTTCACGGGCCTGCAAGGCAGCTATTAAATATTGTGCTGTACTCTCCATTTTCAATGGTTTGCAAATCACATCGGCCACCAGTTGATCGTAAGTTTTACCGCTCACCTGCGCGAGTATGGTGCCCAACAGGCCAACTGCTAAATTAGAGTAAGCATATTGTTCACCCGGTACACTGTTTAGCTTACAGGTTTTTAGATAAGCAAACAGGAGCTTTTTATTGTATAGTTTATAGGGATTAAGAGGATCGGTGTTGGCGGGCAAATTATCAGGCATCCGTTCCAGGCCGGAAGTGTGGTTGCTTAACATAAGCAGTGTGATACCCTTTAAAGCGAGATTAGCCGCCACAGAATCGGGCAGGTATTTGGTGATAGGGTCACTCAGTTTTAACTTACCTTCGTTTACATAATAGGCCAAAATAACCGATGTAAAAGTTTTGGTGATAGAGCCAATCTCGAAGATGGTATTAGCATCGGGCAGGTTACTTTTGCCTTTCACAGTTTCGCCGTAACCGTAAGTGCTTATGTTATTATCTTTTAAAACACCAATACTCAGGCCAGCGGTATTAGCCTGTTCAATGTAAGGGGAAACAGACTCTGCTACCGCGTTATCTATGATGGTAAGCATTTTGTTTGACGTTGCAGCACGTTCTATCCTGTGGGCAGTAGCCTCTTTAAATGGCTGAAAAAGCAAAATATCAATCTTGTTAGCCTGGTCAAGGCCTATTAGCAATTGTAACGTAATGCTGTTGAATATAACTTTATAGGTAGCTACCTTATTATTTACAAAACTAACGAGCGATGATCCCTTGATTACACCCAGCGGAAACAGCTGCTTTTCGCTTACATTCCCGAAGGCAGTGCGGCTTAGCTGCGCTTTGAAGCTATCGCCCGCCAGGGCATATATGGAATCGGCCTGTTTGGCATTAAAGTAGCGTTTTACCAAAGCGAATACCGAATCGGTTTTGCGTTGCTGGATGCTTTGGGCAGATGCGGCAGATGAAATTATCGAAAATACGATGAGTATAATTAAACAATGGAGTGTTTTGGATTTCATCTTTAATAGTGTTAATCTATTGTTCGTCAAGTAACATTTGTTGAAAGCCTTCGCTCAGTGGGTCGGTCAGTTTCATAAATCTGACTTCATTATATGGCCATCTTATCCTATTTATTATAATACCGATTACAGCACCGGTTAGATACGTATAACCTATAAACGCAAACATGTTTCCAGGCTCATTAACAAGGTTTTGAAACTTAACTATAGATGTGGCTATCAGCAGGATGCTTACGCCCAACCATAAATAAGCCCCCAGAATTATGCCGCCATCAGTGATGCAATATAACCACAAGCCTTTTTTGCGGATCTCATCCCACTGTTTAACAAAATTGATATTATAAATATCATCCGGCGTAAGGCCTTTGGCTTTTAAGCGATTGATGTAAGATTGCTTTGCTTCGTAATGATAATAATCACGGGCTATAGATAACAGGAAAAAAAACGGGATATATAACGAATGACCAAAGTATGCCAACACTAAAACAAAAGGAAGAGCAATAATGGTGCTTTTATAATTCGATCTGATAAATGATTTAAGCAGCTCCCCCTTCATTTTTTAAGGTGTTTGTCCGGCCAGCAGGTACAGCACCGCCATCCTCACGGCCACGCCATTCTCTACCTGGTCTAATATAATAGATTGCTTGCTATCTGCTACGTCACTCGTAATTTCCACCCCACGATTGATCGGGCCTGGGTGCATTACCGTAATCTCTTTGTCCAACGAATCAAGTATAGTTTTATTGAGTCCAAATAGCATGGTATATTCCCTTAACGACGGGAAGTATTTAATATCCTGGCGCTCCAGCTGGATACGTAACATGTTGGCTACGTCGCACCAGTTTAAGGCTTTGATCAGGTTATGCTCCACTTTAACACCTAACGAGCCAATATATTTAGGGATCAGCGTTGTGGGTCCGCACACCATTACCTCGGCACCCAATTGTTTAAGGCAAAGGATGTTTGAAAGCGCTACGCGCGAATGCAAAATATCTCCCACAATCACCACCTTTTTGCCGGCTACATCTCCATATTTTTCGCGGATAGAAAAGGCATCCAGTAAGGCCTGCGTAGGGTGTTCATGCGCGCCGTCGCCTGCATTCACTATCTGGGCCTTTACATGTTTAGACAAGAAGATGCCGGCTCCTGCGTACGGGTGGCGCATTACCACCATATCTACCTTCATGGCCAGGATGTTATTTACCGTATCTATCAAGGTTTCGCCCTTGCTTACCGACGACGATGATGCCGCGAAGTTCACCACATCTGCCGAAAGGCGCTTCTCTGCCAGCTCGAACGACAAACGGGTGCGGGTGGAGTTTTCAAAAAATATGTTGGCAATGGTTACATCGCGCAAAGAAGGCACTTTCTTTATCGGTCGGTTTAAAACGGATTTAAAGGTATCGGCCGTTTCAAATATCAACTCGATATCTGCCCGGTTTAAATCTTTTATGCCTAATAAGTGCCTTGTGCTTAGTCCTGCCATTTTCTTTTGATTTCGGATTTCGGATGTTCGATTTCGTATTTCCGTTTCTTTATTTCGTATTTGTCATTGCGAGGTACGAAGCAATCTCGTAGCGTGCATAGCGCATTTGCAAAGTTCGCGATTGCTTCGTACCTCGCAATGACATGTTGGTTTACCTTATTCCTGTACTTCTGATATTAACACAATTTTATCCTCACCGTCGGTATCTTTCCAGGAAACAACAACCTTTTGCGATGCGATAGAATCCACCTCGATGCCTATGTAATCTGCCGCCACCGGTATATGCCTCGAGTATCTTCTATCAACCAACGCCAGCAATTCTACCTTCTCGGGCCTGCCAAATGCCTGCATGGCATCCATGGCGGCGCGGATGGTACGGCCAGTCCACAGTACATCGTCCATCATGATCACTTTTTTGCCTTCGATGATAAAATCAATTTTGGTTTGATTGGGCACCAATGGCGATCCCTGGCGGCGAAAATCGTCGCGGTAAAAGGTGATATCCAAATCGCCTTGCATAATTTTACTTTCGGGAAGAATCTTGCGAAGTTCTTCGGCAACCCTGCGGGCCAGGTAAATGCCCCGTGGCTGAATACCAATCAATACCGAACCCGAAAAATCGTTATGATTTTCAATTAGCTGGCGGCATAAACGTTGTATGGTGATCTGAAATTTCTGTCCGTCGAGCAGCGTTAGATTTTGCATCGTATGGGTGGATTTGGGCAAAAATAGTAAATAGTTTTGAAAGCCCCCTCTAAATCTCCCCCGGAAGGGGAGACTTTTTTAAATCACTGGAAATTTAGGCTTGGGTGCAAATCAAATTATTTATCTCCTAAACTCCTTAAAGTTATCATTGCCTTTTCCGCATCTTTCTTCGCTACAAAAATATGGTCATGGTAATAGGCGGCCACTACATTACAGCTGATTCCTTCTTTGGCCAAAGCGGCGGCAAAAGCTGCGGTAAGGCCGGTGGCTTCTAATGACGAATGGATGGTTAGTGTAATCCAGGCGGCAATGTATTCGTATTTTAAGACCAGCTGATCGGCAATTTCCTTTTTCAGAATAACTGTAACGGCTTCCTCTTCTTTAAAAATGCCCAAGACGTTTTTGATATCAACAGTATCAATATCGGTAACAGTACAATAAACATAATCCCCCTCATTCAATAAGGGCGTCATATTTTTCAATAGCGTATCAAGGTTGGTTTCTCCGGCCATGGCTTAAACTATTTTTGTTCAATTTTAAGATATTTAACAGGAATATTGGTAGTTAGCCAAACATTCTCGCTTGTTTGATAAAACACCCAGCCGTCGGCCGCTAAGGCCGCAGCATCAATTTCTATAAGCAAAGGCTTGCCGTGCCTCTTGCCTACCGAAATAGCTACTTCGCTCTCTGTTGATAAATGTACAAACTGTCGCTGCATGGCAAGCAAGCCATTTTCTTTTATGGCATCTATTTTATTTAACGATGTGCCATGATAAAGCAAAGCAGGCGGCTTAACAGCCTTTTCATCTAAAATCACTTCAATAGAATGACCGTGTGTTGCCCTTATCTTACTGCCGTCTTCACTAAATTCCCACCTCACTTTATCAAATGATTTGCTTAGTTCCACAATTTCAGCATTGGTAAAAACCTGCCCCTTTGTGGCGAGTGCCTTAATCAGTTCATCAACCGCTGCCCAGCCAAAATCATCAAGCTGGAGGTTCCCGTCTTCGGGATGATGTCTGAGCCAATAGCTAATGAGCTTACTGGTTTCTTTTGTATCCTGCATGGTATTTTATTATACGATAGTAGACAAAGAGCATATCTGCCAGTGAATACTAAAGAGTTATCAAGGTTAATTATTAGAAGTATTTATTAAATTGAGTATACGGATCAATAAGTTTTAATCCTTTGATACCCTTAAAGTCGCTTACATTATGAGTTATTAAATGAAGCTTCATTATTACAGCAGTAGCTGCTATAATTGCATCGGGAAGTTTAATCCTGTATTTTCTTCTGATTTCAATTGTTTTTGAAACGATATCATCATCAAGTTTGATAACATATGCCTCATCAACAAATGCAAGTATTTGTTCCGGCACTTCCGAAATACTTAAAAGTTCAATTTTGTTGATTATCGAGATTTGAGGGAATGAATCTATAATAGCGGATAATTGTTCGTAAGCTTTTTCAGGAAGTTTTAATGCCGAAAAATCGATTATTACGTTTGTATCTAATAGGTATTCCTGTCCCATTCGTTACGTATTTGATTCAATTCAGCTTGCATCGCATCAGCTTTTTCGGCGGAAATGCTGCCTTTTAATAGGGCAGATAGTTTTGAAGTTTTCTTTACATCGTGGCTAACTACCTGTATCAGATCCAACGCTTCAAGATCTTCTATGAGCTTAAGCGTTTTATCATCTTTTACTTTTATGGTGAGTGTAGTCATTATTGTATTGTGTTAATCAAATTTACAATATTCTGTAAACAAATTCTTTTATTTTTTGATCATATAAAAAAAGCCCTTCCAATTTCTCGGAAGGGCTTAAGAATATTACGTCAGTTAAGCTTATGCTTCTTCGCCTTCAGATTCTTTTTTAGCAGCAGGGGCTGGCGCAGCTTTACGGGCTTTGCTTTCAGCACCTTCCATTTGCTCTTTTAACTGAGCTAATACGCTAAGGTCGCCTAAAGTTGATTTTTCAACTGATTCTTTCACTTTTTTAACCGCGTTGCTGGCAGATTTTGCCTCTTTTTTGCGGTTTTCAAATTCCTGAACACGAGCGTCAGCGCGAGCTTCTTCCCATATACGTGAGTGTGAAATTACGATACGTTTGTTTTCTTTGTTAAATTCAATGATCTTGAATTCAGCAGCCTCTTCAGCTTTAACGCTTTTGCCGTCTTCTTTAACCAGGTGTTTGGTTGGCGCAAAGCCTTCAACACCGTAAGGTAAAGCTACGATAGCACCTTTGTCAGTTACTTTTAACACGGTACCTTCATGTATTGAATCAATAGTGAAGATGGTTTCAAAAGTATCCCAAGGGTTTTCTTCAAGCTGTTTGTGGCCTAAGCTTAATTTGCGGTTATCGATATCAAGCTCTAAAACAACCACGTTTAATTTTTCACCAACTTTAGTGAATTCATTAGGGTGGTTAACTTTTTTAGACCATGATAAGTCGCTGATGTGGATTAAGCCGTCAATTCCGTCTTCCAGTTCAACAAACACACCAAAGTTGGTCATGTTTTTAACTGTAGCAACGTGAGTTGTGCCGATAGCGTATTTCTCGCCAGCGTTTTGCCATGGATCAGGAGTTAATTGTTTAACACCTAAGCTCATTTTGCGTTCGTCGCGGTCAAGTGTTAACACTTGTGCTTCAATCTCGTCACCAACTTTCAGGAATTCCTGAGGGTTACGCAGATTTTGTGACCACGACATTTCTGATACGTGGATTAAACCTTCAACACCAGGGATGATTTCAAGGAATGCACCGTAATCAGCAACAGTAACAATACGTCCTTTTACTTTCGAGCCTACAACGATGTTTTCGTCAAGCGACTGCCAAGGGTGTGGAGTTAATTGTTTTAAGCCCAGAGCGATACGTTTTTTCTCGTCATCAAAATCAAGCACAACAACGTTGATTTTTTGATCCAATGCCAAAATTTCGCGCGGATGCTCAATACGGCCCCATGAAATATCAGTAATGTGTAATAAACCATCAACACCACCAAGGTCAATAAATACACCAAAGTCTGTAATGTTTTTAACAGTACCTTCCAATACCTGACCTTTTTCAAGGCGGGCAACGATTTCTGTTTTTTGGTTTTCCAAATCGTCTTCAATCAGCACTTTGTGCGATACCACTACGTTTTTAAACTCGTGGTTGATTTTAACAACTTTGAATTCCATTGTTTTACCAACGTACACATCGTAATCCCTGATAGGTTTAATATCGATTTGTGAACCTGGTAAGAAGGCTTCAACGCCCATGATATCAACAATTAAACCACCTTTAGTTCTGCTCTTCACAAAACCAGTGATGATTTCATCATTATCAAGTGCTGAATTAATGCGCTCCCATGATTTTTGAGTTTTTGCACGTTTACGTGAAAGTACTAACTGACCGTTAGCATCTTCTTGTGACTCTACAAATACGTCAACTGTGTCACCGATCTTCAGATCAGGTGTATCACGGAATTCTGATACTGAAACTAAACCGTCTGATTTAAATCCTACGTTTAATACTACATCTTTGTTGTTAACATTAACAACAGTACCGGTGATGATTTCGCCTTTGGTGATAGAACTGAAAGTTCCATCATACAATTTCTCAAATTTTTCACGGTCGCTATCGCTGTAGTTACCAAACTTTTTGTCATCTGCATCCCAGTCGAAATCTTCGCTCGGTGTAGCTGCAATTTTAGATTTGATCTCTTCGATCGAGATTGAATCAGCTTCTGATTCAATAGTTTCTTTTTCGCCAGATGCGGTAACTGTACCCAGTTCAGCTTCTTTCGCTTTTAATTCTTTTTCTGCTTCTTGTTTTTTTGCCATTAAATAATTTATCTCCTTTTCCCAATTTGTTAATTGGGACTGCAAAGGTAAGGACATAATTTTATTAAAAAAAGAATTATTTAATGTTAATTGCTGATAATTAAGGCTTTTTAGGCAGAAGGAGCGTTTTAAGGAGCGGGATGCATTAATAATGGCCTTTGAAATAGCGGATCAGCTCAATATCAACCTATTATATACCGGATAATTTATCACCTATCTCCTCAAAAATCGACATAAAGCTATCCAACAAATAATTGCGGTAGATGCCCAGCACATCATTCATCGCCGCTTCCTGCTGTGGCGTAAAGGGATCTTTCCAAATGCGCATGCAGATGCGCTTAAGTGCATAGGCTATCTGGTGGGTTTCGGCATAGGTATGCAGGTATTTACTCTCCTTAAATTTTTCATAAAACCTGAAAAACACTTCGGTGTTTTTCAGGCCCGAAAAAATTAAAAACGCGTTTATCGTTGCTGTTTTACAGCCGGATAGGTGATCATAAAACTCATCAACCTTTACCTTACCGGTGGTTAATAACAAATTATCTATAATAAGCTCCAATGCGATATGACCTAAAAAAAATGGCTTAACCGGTGAGCCTTCGATTGCAGGGCGCAGGAGTTTTTTTAACTCATGCGAGTGTGTGATAAAAAAATCAGAAGAGTGAAAATACCTGTCGACAGCCAGGTGCTTATTCCAGCCGACTATAATTGAATTAACATCGTTATCAGGGTGTTGCAGCTTTTCGGGGTGCAGAACAATGTGTTTATCGGCATTTTTCAACAGGTCGGGCAGCACCGTTCCCAATACGTGGTAACAGTTGCTGGTATCCCTGTCGAAATAATAATGTGATAAAAAATTCATAAGCCTCGAGTTGCAAAATACCCCGTTTTGCTCAAGATACAAAGAATAAGTAATTATTTGAAATAGAATTTACCTGTAGTTAACTATGTTACAAATCATGAATTGCCATCCATTCGCGCATATTCTGCTTTAGCTTTATATCTTTGCAACCTTTGAAACAACACTTAATATGAATTTTGTTGAAGAACTAACCTGGCGCGGTATGCTGCATACCATTATGCCGGGCACCGAAGAAATGCTTAATAAAGGCATGGCTTCGGGATATATAGGATTTGACCCAACTGCAGATTCGCTGCACGTAGGTCACCTTACACAGATCATGACGCTCATCCACTTTCAGCGCGCGGGCCATAAACCATTCGCACTGGTTGGCGGGGCTACCGGTATGGTGGGCGATCCTTCGGGCAAATCGCAGGAACGCAATTTATTATCTGAAGATGTTTTGCAACATAACCTGGAGGCTGTAAAGGCGCAACTTACCCGTTTCCTGGATTTTGACAGCGGCATGAATAGTGCCAAAATGGTAAACAATTACGATTGGTTTAAAAGTTTTACTTTTCTTGATTTTATCCGCGATGTTGGTAAGCATATCACTGTGAACTACATGATGGCCAAAGATTCGGTTAAGAAACGTTTGGAAGGTGATACTGGCATGTCGTTCACCGAGTTTACTTACCAGTTGGTTCAGGGATACGATTTTTATTACCTGTGGAAACACCATAATTGCACCATACAAATGGGTGGCAGCGACCAATGGGGCAATATTGTCACTGGTACCGAACTGATTCGCAGAAAAGATGCGGGTGAGGCTTTTGCACTTACTACCCAACTAATAAAAAAAGCAGATGGTACTAAATTTGGCAAAACTGAAAGCGGCGCCGTTTGGTTGGATGCAGAGCGTACATCGCCTTACCAGTTTTACCAGTTTTGGTTAAACACTACTGATGTTGACGCGAAGGCATACATCAGGATATTTACCTTGTATGATCGCGAAGTAATTGAAGCCTGGGAAACCGAGCATGATTTAGCGCCACATACAAGGGTGTTACAAAAAGCATTAGCAAAAGATATCACTATCCGTGTGCATGGCGAAGCCGAGTATGAAAAAGCGATTAAATCATCGGAGTTTTTATTTGGGAATGTTGGCATAGAGTTTTTAAGCGAACTGAACGATGCCGAGGTATTGGGTTTATTTGCTGGCGTACCCAACTTTGCAATTTCATTAACTGAATTACATGAGGGCATTAGCATTACCGATTTGTTAGCTGTTAAAACCGCTATATTCCCATCCAAGGGTGAAGCAAAGAAAACGATTGTTGGTGGTGGCGCGTCGATAAACAAAGTAAAGATTGCGACGGCCGATGACGTTTATAGTGCAGATGCTCTGATAAACGGGAAATTTATAGTAGCACAAAAAGGAAAAAAGAACTACTTTTTGATAGTAGCAGAATAAACACGTTATTATACTTGCGAAGTTTTTGAAACTTCGCAAGTCTTGAAATCAAAGAAGCGATGAGCCTAAAACTCATCGCTTTTTTATTGATTAATACTTGCAAATACGACATATGGTAATTATATTTGTATATATGTCGTACAAAACAAAAAAAGAAGCACAAAGTGTACTCCATGAGCCTATGGTTGCTTATCGCAACATGGGTACTATGCCTTCATTTTACAACTTGCTTGGAGGTACAAAAGCATTAACCCTCAACTCCGATTTTGACATCATTAACCTGGCCCGTCAGGGTTTTCCTAAAAGCGCTTTACTTTCACTGGCAAAAAAAATATCGTTAAACCTACAGGAGTTAGCCATTATCTTACACATTAGCGAGCGTACTTTACAGCGCTACGAAGATGATGCCATTATTAAAACTGAATACGCCGAAAAAGCCGTTGAGCTTGCCCGCCTTTATACCCGTGGGCAGGAAGTTTTTGGTTCGATGGATAAATTCAAAACCTGGATAAAAACGCCATCACTTATTTTTAAAGGCGAGGCCCCTGTTACCATCCTGGATACATCTGCAGGTTTTGATATGGTTTTTAAAGAACTGGGCCGAATTGAGCACGGTATTTTTGCCTGATGATACTATACCGCATTGCCAACTGCAACTATGCCGGTGATTTAACAGGCACAGGGGCCCGCTTATATGGAGGCCGCTGGAATAGTGAAGGTAAACCGATGCTTTACACGGCGTCATCACGGGCGCTAGCTGTGCTTGAGGTATTAGTTCATCTGCCTCCCCTATTAGTACCTGATAATTTTTGCCTTGTAGAAATTGAGATCCCCGAAGATAACATCTATGTGCTGAACCCTGCTTTGTTACCCGCAAATTGGCGGGAGATACCTCCTCCGGTTACATTGCGCCAATTAGGTGATGAGTTTTTGAAGAAACGTGAATGCCTGGCCATAAAAGTTCCTTCATCCATTGTACCTGCCGAATACAACTACCTTATAAATCCCTTACATCCAGCTGCATGGGCGATAAAACTAACAAACACAGAAGCATTTAGCTTTGATGAACGGCTTTTAAATTAGCAGTTATTTTTTGGGTGATTAGGTGCTTTAACTATCCCTATAATTGTTTTTAAAGTAACATCCCTTTTAAATCTCTCCTCTTACTGTATTAGCATTAATCCTGCCCCACCGACGATCAAGCTCAAACAAAAAAACGGCTGTTTTATCTTTTACTACAGGTTATAGTAATTGTAAAAACACTTGCAAATACAATAACTAAATTATTAGTTTTACAAAATCTCCAGACAAATTATATTAACCGGTATGAAAGCATTTATATTACTACTTATAAATATGTGCATTTTCGTTTACAATGCATCAGCCCAAACGCCCGATTTGGCAATTACAAAGGCCACTTATGAGTTTATTCATATAAGGGATACTGCCAACCGCACCAAGCCCTATAAAGAAACCATGGTTTTACTATCGGGCCGCAGTGCAAGTGTTTACCGAAGCCTTACCAAGCAACAACAGGAAGAAAAAATGGCTAATGAAATTGCAAACCAGGTTAAAGGGGCCGCCGACCCTAACCATCTTTCTTTAACTATTACTGGCGGCGGCGTGATAAGCAATGAAGAGTACTACCAATACCCCGCCACAAAAAAGCTATACACTGAGGAAAAAATCATTAATTTTTATTTGACAGAGGAACCATTGCCCGTTATTAACTGGACGATACAAAATGACACTTTGAGTATCGGCACACTGCATTGCCAAAAGGCTACTGCTCATTTTAAAGGGCGCGACTATGAAGCATGGTTCTGCGCCGACCTTCCTTTTAAAAACGGCCCGTGGAAACTTAATGGTCTCCCTGGTTTAATTGTACAGGCCGCTGATATAAAAAAAGAAGTTATTTTTAATTTTATGGGATTTGAGGATATCAGCCAAAGCAAACAAACCATACAGCCCCCTGCCGATGATATTAAAACACAGCCAAAAGAATTAGCCCGGCTAAAAGAAGCGAGGGACAAAGATCCGCAAGGATTTATGAAAAGCGCACATGGTAATTTCAACAGCAGTTCAAGAAACACAGGATTACCTTTGGCCAGTATAGACCCGAATAAGATATCGTCTATAAATATTATCAAAGGCGACAATTCAAACTCCAAAACAAATAACAACCCAATAGAATTACCCGAAAAAAAATAAACCTGCTTAGCGCAGGTCTGTTTTTTTTAAAAATCGCTTAACAAATCAAGCTTCTTGGCATTGTACTCTTCCTGCGATATCAGGCCGTTATCAAAAAGCATTTTAAGCCTTTTTAACTTTTCAGTGAGTTCATCCGGTTTTGGGGCCGCAGCTTGTTGCACAACAGGCTCAGGAGCCGGAGCTGGAACGGGTGGAGCAACATGCGCTGGCGTTGGTATTTGTGGTGCGGCTACCGGTGCCTGGGCAGCAAACACCTGCTGTGCGGGAGTTGTACGGGCCGCGTTATCAAACTGAACAGCGCCAGATTCTGCGCGTTTTTGCTCCAAATCGCGTTGGCGGCGGGCTTCGCGTTCAACTTCTTTACGTTCCTGGGCGTATTGGTATAGCTTACGGCCCTGCACTTTAGGCAGGTAATCAACAGCCATTTCGGCTCCGTTGGTAGTTTTTACGCTGAATATAGCGCCAATAATTTCTTCTTTTGTATATACATCAACAATATCCTTCCATACAAAATCAACAAATTTGATGGATAGGCCCAGGTTGGCCGGGGTAAAAAATAAGATACGCTTATTGGTTATGGCAATGCAATCCGGAAATAAATTCACCAATGGCTTTTTCTGAACCGCTATGTAAATGATCTCTTCACCAGAAGAAAGCAGGTCGACCAGGCGGAAATAAACTTTCTCAACCGTTTTTGGATCTTGTTCCTCGTTTAAAAATTTCTCAATCATGTTTTCAGCATTTATGATGCGTGCAAAAATAACAATAATACTTAAGTTGGCTATAAGTTTTAAGCAATCAGCAAATTACATCCACGAATATCGCTTTGATCAAACCTGCCCAACACCTCAAACGAGCCATCGGCATAAGTTTTACCCAGATCCTGTGTGGCTATGAACGAACAGGAATTGATATTAGCCAGGTCGATCACGTTAATTCCACCTGTTTTTCCATTGCTTAACGTAGTGATAGGATCGTTAGTATCGCGGATGATGATTTGCATCCAGGGCGGGCACTCAAAAATGCCATCGCCTTTTGAGTAAGCTTGTGATAACAGCTCCGTCATCCCGTATTCGGAATGTATAGTACTTACCCCGAACCCTTTACACAAAACCTGGTGCAATTCCTCGCGGATCATTTCCTTGCGGCGGCCTTTCATTCCCCCTGTTTCCATTACTATCAATTCGGGGAAATGAATATTGTACTGCTCAATAAAGTCAAGCAACCCAAAGGTAACCCCTATTAATAAAGTCGGCTTTTGAGCTTCCTGTTGTTTTATAAGTTGTTGGTAAAGTTCATCGTGGTTATATAAAAAGAAACCGCTATCCGGGTTATCAGACTGTTTTATCAAATCATCAACCATATAAATAAGCGATGAGCCTTCACGCTCCAAATAAGAAGGCAATAGCGCTAATACCGTATAATCCTTAATATCGCTATAAAACAAACTGAAGGCATTCCTGAAGCTATCTTCATACCACGTTTTATCAGTTACATGATGGCTACTGGTTACCATACCCGTAGTACCCGAACTGGTAAAGGTGACCTCAATCGGGTCATTTGAACTAACAATGGCATGCGATTTAAAAAACTCAATGGGCAAAAAAGCTATTTTTTCAACTGCAGTAACTTTTGCTAAATCGATTTTTAACCCTTCAATAAACTGCCTGTATATAGCACAATTTTGGGCCTGGTATTTAAAAACCTGCAGAGCTGTTTGCTCAAACTGCTCTTTACTATTTATCGAAAAAACCTGTTGTTTACCGGGCATCGTCATCGGGTGCAAAGATATGGAATCAGATGTGCAGATTTCAAATTCAAGATGTGCAGATGTTTTTATCTATCTATAATCTTTGAACTGCCCAACAAAATGGGAAGAATAATCTGCACATCTGAAATCTGCACACTTGCAAATCGATTTCCGCAAGTTCCGGGTTTGAACTCATTCCCCCTTGCGCCACCTTTGATCTATATAAAAAACAATATCATGAACAATTTTAAAATCGTGCCTCTATCCAAAACGTTCGTCCAAAAAATAAAAACAACCATGACCGACGACTTTGGCAACCCCGTAGTTGAACAACTGGCAACCGGCCTGGGCCCCTGCCGCATCTCGTTAAAACCATTTAACAAAGGTGTTGACAAGCGATTGTTATTTAAACACTCGCCCTTTGAACTTGAGAATGCCTACAACCAGCCTGGGCCAGTGTTTGTGAATGCCGAAGACGTTGAAGAATACACTGATGTATTCCGTTTCCCGCCGGAAATTAAGGCGAATAAACAAAGTTTCCCGCTGTCGCTTATTGGATACAATAAAGATCAGATGATGGCGGTGACCCGTTTGGTTGGCGATGCTGACGTAGATGACTTGATAAACGATTTATTTGACCAGCATCCCGATATCGAATACCTGCATGCGCGCAACGCCCAGGCCTGTTGTTTTATCTGCAAAATTGAACGGAGATAACAATACAGTTAAATAATTTAATTTAAAAACAACCGATGGGATTTATGGGTTAATTCTATATCAACTATTACATTAAATATCATACCCCATGAAAACGTTAAAATTTTTGGCTATCCCATTGATGCTTAGCCTGTTCTTTGTATTGGTATCGGCCAAAGCCGGCGACAAGGAAAACGAACGTGTGCATAGCGCCACAAATGTATTGAAGGATTTTAGCAAGATGAAAGAAAGCATCCCGCGCCAATTACTTCAACAATACGAGGGCATTGTAATTATACCCAAACTAATCAATGCCGGTTTAGGCATTGGTGGTAAACGCGGCAAAGGCGTGGCTATGGTTAAGCTGCCAGACGGCAAGTGGAGCAACCCCGTTTTTGTTACATTAACCGGTGGCAGCTTTGGCTTGCAGGTTGGCGTACAATCAGTCGACCTGGTTTTGGTGTTCCGTCATAAGGGCGTGTTAACCAAAGTTAAAAACGGAGATTTTACCATTGGCGGCGATATCTCGGCAGCAGCCGGCCCGGTTGGCCGCAGCTCGACAGCCAGTACCGATCACAAACTGGAGGCCGAGATATACTCGTACTCGCGCAGCCGTGGCTTATTTGCAGGTATCACCATCAATGGCTCGAACCTTGGTATCGACAAAAAGGCTAACGCCAGTTTTTACGGAAATAACGATTCGTCAAAGGATATTTTCGCCATGTCTACCAGTAAAAAAGAGTCGGTTGTTGGGTTAAAGGAAACGTTGAATGCGTTCTAAGCATTGCAATTCCGGCAAATACCCACTTGTTTTTCCGCTTAAAAAAAGCAACCGGGTTAGGCTTTAGCCTAAACAAATCAATGGCGATGAGTTATTTAACTTCATCGCCATTGATTTAAGCTACAATTTTATTTACCGGGATTTCCCCGTAAGTCATACAAAGGTTAATAAATAACACAAACAACTGCACGTTTTATGAGTTGCTTACGTTAATTGCTAACATTGCATTTAATTTATACACCCCATGAAAACGTTAAAACTGTTAAAATTCCCGTTAATATTAAGCCTGTTTTTTGTGCTGATATCGGCCAAAGCCGACGATAAGGAAACGGAGCGGATCCAAAATTCGGCCAATGTGCTGAAAAACTTTGCCGAGATGAAAGAAAGCATCCCGGCCGAACTAATGAAAAAATATGAAGGCATCGTAATTATCCCAAAATTGATTAATGCCGGCCTGGGTATTGGCGGTAAGCGCGGTAAAGGCGTTGCGATGGTAAAGCTGGCCGACGGTAAATGGAGCGACCCGGTTTTTGTTACCCTTACAGGCGGCAGCGTTGGTTTCCAGATAGGTGTACAATCTGTCGACCTGATCCTGGTGTTCCGTCACAAAAACGTGTTAACTGATATCAAAAAAGGCAATTTCACCATTGGCGGCGACATATCGGCCGCGGCCGGCCCGGTTAACCGCAATAAATCGGCAACTACCGATTATAAACTGGAGGCCGAAATTTATTCTTATTCGCGCAGCCGTGGTCTTTTTGCAGGCATCAGCCTAAATGGCTCGGGCCTGAATATCGATAACAACGCCGACGAAAATTATTATGGCAATACCGATTCTTCGCAGGATATTTTTGCAAGCGCCAAAAACGACTCGGAAGAGGTTAAGGACTTGAAAGATGCTTTAAAAGCTTTTAAATAGTCCGAAAGTCGGAAAGTCCGGAAGTCCGAAAGTTGGATGTCAGAAGCTCGTTTTGATTGCCAACCTAAGACTTTCGGACTTCATAACTTCCCCACTTCCGGACTTCCCGACTTTCGGACTTCCCGACTACACCTTCTTCAGGCTTAATATCGAAAAATCGTCCTTTGCCTTTGTAATTATATTACCAAGCATACCCAGGCCGGTAACTTCCATTTCTACCAGGTCGCCATCTTTTAGCCACTGGGGCCGATAAGTTGCGTCGTTTGATAATCCTGTTCCGTTAAGTTCCAGGAAACAGCCGGTGCCTACCGTTCCGGATCCTATTACATCGCCGGGCAATACATCGCATCCATAGGCGCAGCGTTCGATAATCTCGGCAAAGGTCCATTCCATATCAGCCATATTGCCGGCAGATACCTGTTTACCGTTTACCACGCATTTCATTTCAAGGCTATAAGCGTTGCCTGTATGGCCGGGCTTTGCCGGTACCTTGTATTTCTCCAGTTCATCAGGCGTCACCAGCCAGGGGCCAATTACGGTCGAAAAATCTTTTCCTTTTGCAGGCCCAAGGTTTAGCAGCATCTCTTCCATTTGCAGTGTGCGGGCGCTCATATCGTTCATGATCATAAACCCGGCAATAAAATTATCCGCATCAACCGCCCTGATGTTGCGGCCTTTTTTATTAAGCACAACAGCTACTTCCAGTTCAAAATCAAGCTTATCAAAATGATCGGGCATGCATTCAATTTCGCCGGCGCCTTGTATGGCGTTATGGTTGGTAAAATAAAATATAGGGTATTGGTCAAATTCGGGGATCATGGCAACCCCACGGTTACGCCGGGCGGTTTCTACATGCTGTCTGAAGGCGTAGGCATCGCGACATGATGATGGGTGAGGCACGGGGGCCATCAACTCAAAAAACAATTCTTCTTTTGCTTCCATGCTACCGCTGCTGATTGCGGCGTGTACCCTGCGTGCGTGATCCATCAGCTCATCGCCACCCCACAAAAACTCGTTCATATTATCGGGGATCAGCTTATCGCAGGAGTTGAGGTTATAAATATGGCCGTTTACAAAAACGCCCAAATGCTCCCGGTCTTCGGTTTTGTAGGATACTAATTTCATGGCTTAGCTGGTTTTATAAGTGGTTAGATAGTTCTTTCGGAGGTATAGTAAATGAAACATCACGTTACAAGTTACTATGCTGAGTGAGGCAATGCCTAAATTCAATAAGCAAAGAGAAGAAAAATATTCATGGCGCTGATGGCCGGCTGTTTTTCCACCAAGCTTCCAATAAGCAAGCCAGGGGAAGCCCATTGATGTTACACCATCAACCGGCTCGTCATTTTTGGTGTAAAATACGGTCAAAAAAACAAAAACTAAGATGGCAAGTAACGTGGGTATTACTTTTATCCGCATGTTTAGCTGATTTTATAAACGGTTATATCAAAGCTAATGAATTTTAATGAAGGATATTGCTTTGATAAATTTTAGATAGGTATACTAGTTGGGACAAAATGAAAATATTTGTAACAAGGTCATTTCTTTAATTTGGGCATTGACTCCCAAATCCAGTAAATGCCATGGTGGTGAAAAAAAAGATGAAAAGATTTGTAAATCTCAATTAGGTAATATAGTGACGCCGCAAGAGTTCCAGCAGCAATTAGCAATGTTAAATAAAGAGTATTATTCCTATTCTACCTTTGCTCGAGTTCTATATTATCCAGCCGATTACTTTTCTCAAGACTTAACGCCTGCTGTCTTACGTACCCCCCAACAGAAATAAAGAAACGGCCATTAAATGTAATTAAAATACTGTCTCCATCACTTATGGCATATCCATCAATCACAAGTTTTTCACAAATTTCAGTATATGTCGTATAGTCAATATTTAGCTTCTTTCTTATGTTTTTACGAGGCATTTCAATTAATGATTCTAAAAAATCATCAAGTAACTTCAAGGGATCATCTGACATAGTGAATTTTGTATTTTTCCTTTAAAGACTTAAATATTAGCGATATAATGGAACAAATAAAATAATTTATCCAAAAGCAGTAAGAAATTTAAGATCATTCAAACGCCCTCTAAGGCTAATTGAAGTAGCGCATTATGTCAATTCAGAGAGGGCGTTGTTGTTTTCTACTAAGTCTTTAACCCACTCAGCAACCACGTTTACTTTGTACATAATATCGTCAACATGAGATTTACTATATTCTATTCCTTTGGTTTTTTCTCCAAATTTGATTAGATATATTGATCCTTTATGTACAAAATCATCAATTGATTGTTCATCTATTAAAACGGTAAGATGTGCCAGCTTGTTTCGCTCATTTTGTATGGTAGTTAAAAAAGACCGATATTCTTTATTTGAATTATATACTTCTTTAAAGTGATGTTCTAAAACAAGCTCGAAAACATTGCGCTTTGATTCAAAAGATACAAAACGATCTCCAGTTAAAAAATCAACCATTTCCATTGCTCTTTCTCTATCCCGGCAAAAATGAAACGCCGTAAAGTACTCCATCATTTTTTCAATGAACGCTACTTGATTAATGAAGTGGCCTCTTATAAATGCAGCCCTTTGATATATATCACTGTTTATCATCATGGTTTAGTTTGATGCAAAATAGAAATATATTTTCAATAAATTGATTGGCGAAAGGCTTCCACCCCCAATAAATAATACAAGCACGGAAAACTACAATCTTATTTTGGGCGTTGATGTTTCTTACCGGCACCCTTATGAATTTCGATATAGATAGACAAACACTCCATGATTTGGCAATATTTCAAAATAACAATTCCCGCCAATCTATATATAACCTTTTCAGCCACACCAATACAATTGGTGGCAGCGAAGCGCTGCATGAAATGTTCAACAAGCCGCTTACCGATCCTGTTCAGATAAAGGAAAGAATAGAAGTGTTTTTATATATCGAAGAACACAATATTACCATTGACCTGGATAGAAACGATTACGATTTTGTAGAATTTTATCTCAAAAAGCATTACCATGCTAAACCATTTTCAGTTATAACCGGACTCTTAGAAAAAATCATACATACATTCAATAACAACAATGATTACTATATCATTCAAACCGGGATAGAAAGTACGCTATCGATACTTGAGAGCTTAATAAATTACGCTGACGCGCTACAGGGCTATCTGCCTAAAAAAATACAGGAATTCCGCTCCATTATTTTAGATACTTTCCGGCCCGAAGAACTTGTATGGCTCAAACAATTGATAAAGAAACCTAATCGCAGCGCTGCGGATATGGCAAAAGCCGATCAGCTTTTCAGGCAACTTGCCTATGAAAAAATGAAGGTTTTGTTGAATGTTGCCTATCAGTTAGATGTTTATCAATCCGTTAGCTTAATCAGTAAAAGACTTGGTTTCACGTTACCGGTAATTAATGAAAATAATGCAAGGGAGTTAACCATCCAAGGATTATTCCACCCGTTTATTGGCAATCCTAAAAGTAACGACATAACATTCAGCGCCGACAGGAACGTTTGCTTTATTACCGGAACCAATATGGCGGGCAAATCATCGCTGCTTAAAGCAATTGGAATTGCTATCTATTTATCCCAAATAGGTTTTCCAGTGCCAGCGAAAAGCATGGTGACCTCCGGATTTAAAGGTCTGATTACAACCATAAACTTAGCAGACGATGTGGAACAGGGACATAGCCACTTTTATAAAGAGGTTTTGCGGGTAAAGCAAGTAGCCGAAAAATTAAATCAGTCAGAAGGTATTTTTGTGATTTTTGACGAATTGTTCAGGGGGACAAATGTTAAAGATGCCTACGATGCCTCCCTGGCTATAATAGCTGCCTTTGCAGAGGTAAAAACCTGTTTCTTTTTAGTTTCTACACATATTGTTGAGGTTGCCCATGAATTATCGTCCATCGAGAATATTAACTTCAGGTATATGGAAACTATTTTTGAAGATACCGACCCGGTAAATACTTATAAACTAAAAGAGGGCATTACCGAAGAGCGATTAGGTATGTGGATTGTAAAAAATGAACGGATTCTGGAAATAATAAAAAACTCTTTAAAAATGTAGTATTCCTTGAAAAAAACGGCCACTTACTATTAAATGTGCCGAACCTACCTTTGCGAAAAAGAAAGAGGCCAATAAAAAACGTACGCAACTATCCGTCTATATGCTTTACAGGTTCCGCCCAAAATAAAAACGTTGTGGAGAGAGAAGGTGAATATCAAAGCTTTTATCATTTGTAAGTTCATTTAGATACATTAGATACATGAAAAATCGCTTTGTTGTCTTGCTTGGATTAGCGCTACTCATTGCCTGTAAAAGGCGCGGGGAGCAAAAGTTTGTGATCTCACAAAAAGATTCAATACATATACTAAATAAAGCTATAATTGATTCGGGCTTTACAACAAAGGTTATAAATAAAAAGCAAGAGGAAGATGTTGACAAATTAGACGACAAGCTAAAAACAATCTCGGCCGCCGAGTATAAAAACCTTGACGGTTTAAACAAGCCCCGGTGTGACTTAGACTCAAGTGGCTTTATTAAAAACTTAGGGGTTACCTTAAAAAGCAGATGTGATGAAGTTTGCGAAACAGATCTATTTGAAATTAAAAGCGGCAAGACAATGCCTTTGCCAACTGATTTTGATGCCGGTCTTCTTGGGATTCAGGTATCACCTCAATGCGACCGATTTTTAACATACTCTTCCTATGATATGCCTGATTATGATAAATACTACGCGCATCAGGCATTAATTGTCTTGTACGATATAAATAAGGGTGTAGGGTTAAAAGCAATCAAGCAAAAAAAGACGTTCGGCTTTAACACATGGTCTATCAAGGAAGTGAAATGGCTTGATGAAAGGTCAATTGCTTTAAAATTATATAAGGAAGCGTATTCGGATGAAGTCAAGTTCGCATATTTTAAGGTGAAAATAGAATAGAAGCATGATGACAACTGGTTTTATAAATTGATGAGATCCAAACGAGGTGGGTACAACACCTAACCTGGCGTGGGCTATCGTCGTCGGGGCAGTGAATAACGAATAAACTTTTATATTTGGCTATGCCTAACAATTACCCACCTGTTACCGGGAAATACATCGACCCTTTAGTTGATTTCGCCTTTAAAAAAATATTTGGCAGCGAACCTAATAAGGATTTATTGATCGCTTTTTAAAACGAAGTATTCAGGGGTCGCAAGCACATTGCAGATTTGGTTTACAATAAAAATGAACATCCCGGCGATATTAAAGACGAAGGCGCTGCTATATTTGATTTGCTATGTACTGGCGATAATGGTGAACGTTTTTTAATTGAGGTACAACGGGCAAAGCAAGGATATTTTAAAGAAAGGGCTTTATTTTACACTTCCCGCCTCATAAGCGACCAGGCGCCAAAAGGCAAACGGAGTGCCTGGGGCTACAACATTGCCGAAGTATATTTAATTGCCCTGCTGGAAGATTTTACTTTAGATGACAGCCCCGCAAATACATACCTGCATGATATTTGCCTCTGCAATAGGGATACAGGTGAAATATTTTACGATAAACTGGGGTATACTTATATTGAATTAAGTAAATTTGTAAAAACGGAAACCGAACTGGAAACCGATTTGGACAGGTGGCTTCATGTATTAAAAAACATGAGCCGGTTTGAGAAAATCCCGGTTTATCTTCGGAAGCCTATATTTGAAAAACTATTCAGTATTGCTGAGTATACTAATTTGACAAGGGAGGAAAAAGCCATGTATGATAGCAGTTTAAAATACAAATGGGATAATAAGAATGTACTTGATTATGCTGTATCTACTGCTGAGGCTAAAGCGAGGCACGAAGAAGCTCTCTCCATTGCCTCTGAAATGAAACAAGGATGGTCTGCCACTGGCCCAAATTGTAAAATTCACTAAGCTCCCTATTGAAGAAATAGAGAAACTATAGTATTTTATTGGGTGTTATATTTCGAAATCCCAAATCCCATTCGATAATTTTCAGATTTGATACAGACCCGACTTACATCAAATCCAAAAACGCCTTTTAATCAGTTGGTCGGTTTCCTAATCGTGATGATGCGGGGCGATTAAAATGAACCGTGCAGATGGCACTCAATTGCTATTGTTTATATATTCAACGGGTTGAAACCCGTTGCTACAAAATGTGTCAGGGCTACGCCCTTTGGGGGATCGCGTAGTGTAAACATGGCAAATTAAAGTAAACCAGATTTTGTAGAGATAAAATGCAAAGTCGATCAGCCAATTAAGAATTTAAAATACTTAAAGCCATCACTTACTCCAACTCTAAAACGAGAGCCGAATGTTCACACAAAGTAACAGCCCGCCAGCCGGCCAGCGCTTGTTGTACAGCCTCGTGGTTTGTTGCAGCAAGGCCAATGTATCGTTCGTTATCTTCATTAACATGTAATTCATGATCATGATCGGTGTGCACAGTGCCTTCGCTGCATTGTTTACAAAGCATCCTCACGGTCGACCAATCTTCCATCTCAACACCGGAATTGCGACACAACTCTTCCAGCTTATTGAGGTCGTCCATGGTGTTGATATAAGCCTTAACCGAAAAGGTTTTGTATGCGGATTTAGTTAACAGCTGAAGTTCATTAAATACCGGCACGTCGGTTCCATCTTCCAGCTTTCGATAACCTACGGCAGCGCCATCGTTAAGTAGCATATCGCCAAACCTGTGGGCCGATTTGGCTAAAGGAATATTTTCAATGACTGTTCTTGCAGGGTCTATTCGCTTGCACCAAACAACCTCGCCATCGGTATCGGGGTTTAATCTTATAGGTACCGCGCCTAATACAAGATCAGGTTCCTGGTCGTTGATTTCTACTTTGATGCCAAATTTACTCCAGGATTTTCTTGCGGTCTTCCAATCCTGCAATGCGGTTGCAGCAATACCCAGGTTCCAAATGGCGGCTTGGTTATTGGTATCTAACTTAACGGCCGTTTTGTTGTGTTCATACGATAATTGCCAATTGCATTGGTATTTGTATAACAGGCCGAGATTATAATGAGGAACCGCCCAACTTGCGTCTGCTTTAATGACCCGATGATAACAAGCTATCGCATCGGCCGTTTCGCCACGTTCTTCATGGGCAATAGCAGTTTTCAATAGTTGTTGTGCCGAATTTTTAGATATACTAATATTACGCTTCAGATAATTTATTAATCTCATAGGCTTACGCGTGTATATCGGCCTCCTTCTCAAAAGCCTTCTTAACCAACACCCCTGATAAGGCCGCAAAACCTGCCACCAAACCACCAACTACACCGGTAATAACCAGTATTAGCCACCATGACGGCAAATGAAACAGTACGGCTATGCGTTTGGCCAAAATGTGATCGTTAGGGATACTTTTAAACAGGGCCAGCACCACCCATACAATAAACACGGCGCCAAAACCCGAGACAAAAGCCTGCCTGGCTGTTTTGCCGGTAAAAAGCGCGGCCAAAAACGCGGCTATGGCCACAACCCACCAGGGTAAAAAGAAACCGCTTGCAAAGGATAATATGAGGATAATGAGGAATAACATAAGCTTATTTTTGATTGCTGATGGTTAAGGTTGTTTTAATACGGTTTGATTTTTCGGTAGGCGATTGCATGAACAGCAACTCTTTCAACTCACCGTTTTGCCAGGTTTTAAACATATCGTCGTAATAAAAACTGCCGGGATTGCCGCTTTCGCCACCGGGGAAAATGCCGTAACCCTTTACTGTTGGGCCCATTTGTACCACCATGCGCCATGATGGACCATGCCCGTTATTTAAAGCGTTGATGGTTGATCCGGTTCCGCCCGATTCAAAATTGCCCGAACTTAGCGCTTCCTGGTTAGTAAGGTGGGCTATCTCCATTTTTTTAACCATCCCCCACTGCCAGGCTTTGCCGGGTTGGCCGTATTTGTGCACCAAATCATCAACCACGTTGGTAAATGCCGCATTTATAATCTCGGTACAGGTTTCTTTAACCGGGGTGCGGGTATCATCAAACCATTTGGAGTTGGGCTCTTTGGCTATCAGTTTTTCGGTACGATCCATTGATGGGTAATTATCCCGCAGGTTTTTGGCGGCAAAATCATCACTCCATATCATATTATATATTTTAAGCCACCATGCATTAAAAATGGTTGCACCAACTGAACTTATTGCGAAGTTTTTATCCCAGTTTTTCAACGTGTTATAAGCTACGGTTTGGGTTTTATCCAGCTTGCTGGCATCCAGATATTTTAGCAGCACAGGCATCACATCCTGGGCACGGATGCTATATACATCGGTTTGTAATACCCTCATACTATCTACGGTAGCGTTATGCATTACGCTAAGCCTGTCGTTAATGCGCTTGCCGCGCTGGTAGGGCGCAAACTGCCAGTTGATATAGTACGGGTAGGTTTGATCTGTTGATGATTGGTTGGCCGAACTTACAAACCCACGCGGGGGATTTTTAACCGTTGGGTTTTGATCGAAAGGAATCCAGCCGTGCCAGTCGTCGGCCGGGTCGGTGCCATCCAGTATAAACTTGCCCTGGTCTTTATATTTCAGCGGGAATTTACCGTTGGGGGTTATGGCGATATCTTTATCCTTGCTGGCAAATACAAAGTTTGATGCCGGTGCATTAAAATAAGTTAGCGCCTTGCGGTAATCATCGTAGTTTTTACCGTGGTTCAGGATGTACATGGTCATCAACTCGTTTGATCTGTCGTGCGCTATCCATCGCAGGGCATCGCCAATGGGCACAAAACCGGGGGTATGCTCGGTGGTTTTACTTTTATCTTCATAAACTACCGGCCCGTGATGGGTGTAAATAACGGTATCAATTAAAGGTTTTTGGCCACGGATATTAATCACCTCTATCCTGCGGGTGGTTTTATTCCACCGGTTATTATACCAGTATTCGTTCTTTTTATCATCCTTGAATTTAACCTGGTACCAATCAAGCACATCGGCATCTACGTTGGTAATGCCCCAGCTAATGTTGTTGTTAAAACCCAATATAATGCTGGGCGCTCCCGGCAAACTTACCCCATACACATTAACCCCCGGCGCCGAAAGCTGCAGCTGGAACCAGATGGATGGATAGGTTAAATTCAGGTGCGGGTCATTAGCCAAAATAGGGTAACCATTAGCAGTTTTGCTGCCTGCAACCGCCCAGTTATTACTGCCAATGCCTTCCTCTTTTACTACGCGTTTGGCGCTATCATTCATACCTGCCAAAAACCTGCCAGATGGTTTTGGGATAGACAATGGCTTAAAGTTCCATTTGGTACCTGCGGGAATAATAGGATCTTCGCGCATAGGATAATCCGGGAACAGGTTGTTAGTAGCATTGGCGCCAAACTTTTTCAGCACATTACTCATGGCAAACTCGTTGGAGCCACCCGCCAGCGTTTCGGACATCAGCTTTAATAAAAAGGCGCAATTGATAGGTTTAAAATCTTCGGGGGCATAATCCAGCAATTTAAACTCCAGCGGGTATTCGCGCGGGCCAAGCTGGTGTATGTAGGCGTTGATGCCATCGGTATACGCCAAAATCATTTCGCGGATGGGTTTGGCGGCCATCATTTCTTTCAACGACTTTTCGGCGCCATAAACCATGCCCATCCGGCGGTGGTAGCGGTCAATCTCCAAAGCCTGCGGGCCTGCAATTTCGGCAAGCCTGCCTGCGGCGCTCCGGGTTTGTATGTCCAGTTGCCAAAGGCGCTCCGTTGCGGTTACGTAACCCTGAGCGTAGTACAAATCGTGTTCGTTTTCGGCAAATATATGGGGGATGCGGTTTTCATCATATTTGATAACAACCTTGCCGGTAAGCCCTGGAAGATTTAATGTACGCGAAGCTAAAATATGCTTACTCTCGGCATTTTGCCAAAAACCATCCGCCGGGCTTAAAAACCTGCCAACCGGCGGTACCGGGCCAATTTTGGTTTGCAGCACCCAGATGAGAGCAAGGGTAAAGGTTATGGAAAAAAACGCTTTTATAAATTTCATCAGTCAAATGAGGGGGATATCGACTATAAAGTTAAGGTTTTAATATACTTCTTCAAGCTTTGGTTTACGCTTGTGGTAATGTTTTTTTGGTTTGTGCTGCAGGCTGTCGGTTTGGCCGATGTGGTATGCCGGCTTTTTCTCCCGCCGGTACTCCCATGGCGGTGTCGGGTTGGCATCGGCCCAAAGGCCTAGCCTGCTTTGGCGGGCCTCGTGCTCATACCCTGCCAGCTGGGCATTTTGCGAATATTGCTTGTATTGCCAGGCGTAACCGCTTTTTACCAGCTGGTAATTTACATTGGTGCCGTCCTCCAAAATAACCAATGCAACGGTGCGGCCATAACGGTCATGCACGTTACCTACCAGTTTTACATACTTGCCAAAGCACAAATCCGAAGTAAACTTTTTAGCTGCCTGCCCAAAGGCCTGTGTTTTTTCGGGACAATCCACTTCGGCCAGCCTTACAGTCATTTGCCGGTTATCGCTGCTAAGCAGGCCAATGGTGTCGCCATCTTTTATTTTTACCACTTTATAAAGGTATTCTGGCTTGGGGTTGCAAGCCCAGAGCAGGAGAATGATGATAAGGAGTAGCGAGGAATACTTTTTGAACATTTTTCAAATGTGCAGATTTTAGATTTCAGATGTGCAGATTGAGAGCATAATTTTCATCGGTTTTGAATGTTTTCTATACTCGGATTAAACAGATTAAAGGATTTTTCTGATTTTGCAAATCAAAATCCAAAAATTCTGACAAATCTGCTTAATCCGAGTTCAGACAAAAATCTGCACATCTAAAATTTGAAATCTGCACATCTGAAGCTCATTCCCCATGCAAACTCATCACATTTCCGTCTGGATCTTTGATGTTCAGGAATTTGCCCCATGGGGTTTCGTCAACTTTACCTAATTGGATGCCTTTGGCGGTAAGATCGGCAATGTCGGCATCCAGGTCGTCGGTTTTAATTACAAAGCCGCGCACGCTGCCGGCGGGCATATCGGGAAACCAGTTTACCAGGGTGATAGTAACAGCCGAATCCGGGTATCCCATCTGGATCCATTGCGAACCGTTTGGCCCAAATGGCGCTTCCACAATAACTTCGAAGCCCAGTTTTTGGTAAAATGTCTTGGCGGCCTGCTGGTTGGTTACCGGAATGGAGATAATTTCAATTGCTTTCATACTATATCTTCAGATTAAGTGGCTTTAAGGGTGAATTATGCGTTAATCAAGTTTATGGCTAACCCATGAGTTACGCAAATAATATTTTTATTTTCTTAATCGCTGCCGCACGCTTTTTCGTAATTCGGTTAAACCGGCCAAAAACAATAAAAAAGCATGTTGGCAAAAACCAGTCGGTTTAATTTAATATGGTTGGTATATTTATACATTCATGTCAGCAAATCAACATCAATTTTATAGCAGCCTGCCGGTTAACAACATCCCGCTTGGCAATCTTTTTATTAGAGAAGATTTATTTAGGGATGTCCCTGATGATTGGCATGTCGTCCTAACCGATATTAAGGGCTCAACACAGGCAGTGCTTGCAGGCGGATCGCAAAATGTAAACCTCATTGCTACTTGCAGTATAGTCGCCGTACTTAACATTGCTTTAAAAGCTAATGTTACCGTCCCCTTCTTTTTTGGTGGCGACGGCGCAACGTTTATGGTGCCGCCGGTTATTCTGGGTGAAGCAATGCAGGCGCTTGTGTTGTACAGCGAAAACACCCTAACTAATTTTCAGATTGACCTGCGTACCGGCACCCTGCCGGTAAAACAGGTTTATCACGAGGGATACAAGCTCCGGATAGCCAAACATCGCATTTCCGGAGCGTTTTCAATCCCCGTTGTTTTGGGCAATGGGTTAAGCTATGCCGAAAAGGTTATTAAAGGGCGCCAGGGATTGTTAAATTATGAGGCCCAATTAAACGAACTTGACCTTACCGGGATGCAATGCCGCTGGGATAAAATAGCCCCGCCCGAAAACACCAACGAAGTACTTTCGCTACTGGTTATCGCTTCGGATGAAGACCGGCAACCGGAAGTTTTCAGAAAAGTAATGTGCCATATAGATGAGATTTATGGCGATGAGAAAAAGCGGACTCCTATATCGGTACCCCAACTGAAGCTTAAAACCACCTTTAACCGTATTGGTACCGAGATGCGGATGAGTATAGGAAAGGTGTCGTTTTTTAAGCTGATAATAGCCTGCCTGACCAATTTATATGGCTTTATCTTTTTTACTACCAGGAAAGGTAAGCACTACCTGGAAAAACTTGTAGAAATGTCGGACACGCTGGTAATCGACGGTAAGATAAATACCGTAATAAGTGGTACCTCATCGCAGCGAAGGAATCTACAAAGCAGGCTGGACAAAATGGAAACCGACAGCGAGCTATGCTATGGCCTGCATGTAAGTAGCGAATCTGTAATGTCGTGCTACGTACGTGACCTCGACGATGGCCACATTCATTTTGTCGACGGTGCCGAAGGCGGCTATACGCAGGCTGCCAAAGTAATAAAGGCGAAGTTGAATAAGTAAGATCATCCTGCAACCCTGCCTAATCTTGCAAACCGGGTACAACATAATTGTACTAACTTTGTTAATATCAACATACCTTAATAAAACCCGCTATGAGTAAATTTACCATTCCCGACAAAGTATTGTATGTGTGCACCGGCAGCAAATGCGGCAAAAGGGGTGGAAAAGATATGTACAAGCTGGCCCGATCATACGCCAAACATTACCACGGCGATAGCGAAATTGAAGTAATAGAAACCGAATGTACCGACCGCTGCAAGTTTGCCCCTGTATGCAGCATCCAGCCCGGTAATACCTGGTTAAGCGAGTATAAGGCTAAGGATGTGTTGAAGCTGATGGATTTGATACGGTAGTAAACTGGCATATCAAGGCGGCGAAGACTCACCCGACGAGGCTACGCCCGTTACCCTTTCTTCTGCTGCGCAGGAAAGAGGGGCTTGAAAAGTTTTCCGTTGCTCTTTATTTCAGCGCAGCGTAGCCTGGGCGAGTCGTAGGCACCGTTCAAAGTGGATGATTTAAGCAAAAATCCGAAATCGAAAATCCTTATTCCAAAATCCTCCCCCTACTCCCCTTCCGGCGTCTCCTTTAGCTCGTCTTCTTTTTTGCCTTTGCCTAAATGAACTATCGGTTTTTCCTGGGTACCTGTAATGGTCATCGGGATACCAAAGATACCCAATGGCGGTAGGCCAAGGCGGAATTGCAGGTTTAGCTTGCCATCAAAACTTACCTGCCCTTCAAACCTGGGGCGGAAGCCGGCCATCCTCATTTTGGTACGCTGAATGGTAATGATATTATTGGCTATGGTAGTTTTAATATCAACCTTGCTTACATCATTTTTGCCGCCCAGGCTATCGCGCCCGGTTGTTTTACCTACGGCGCTAAACAATTTAAAACCTTTTACTTTTACCTTTTTAACTGAGAGCACTCCCCCGCCTTTCAGCGATGGATAAATGGGTTTCATATCGCCGTTAAGCTTACCGCTTAATTTATAATCCAACGATACGATACCCTCGGCATTTGCTGCAGATGAGGCCATGTCGTGAAATAATTTCACTTCTTTATAAGCCTTTTTAATGTCAAAATCTTTGGCATCAATATGGTAATCAAAATAAGCTTTTTGCGGGCTGATACTGCCATAGGTAGCATCCATTACTACCGGCGCGCCTATCAGGGTAAAGCCGGTTTGTTTTAAAACTATCTGGCCTTTACTCACGCTCATTTGCCCTTTGGCGTCATTAATATCCAGGCCGTTATATTTTACTTTTTTAACATCGGCAGTAAAATTCAGATCGAGGTTGGCGGGTACCAGGATAACGCCCGATTTGGCCGCTTTTGGGGTAGAGGGGCCGCTGGCAAAAGCTGTAAAATCATCGGCAATAATAAGGCCACTACTTAAATTGAACTCGCCTTTTAATGGTGAATTGGGTTTTACGGCATAATCTATCACATTGGATAACGAGCCGTTAAGCACAATAACCGATTTACCGTAATTGGCGGTAAACTGATCGAACTTCATTTTATCCTGGTTGAAGCTAAACAGGCCCGTTTTAATGAGGAATGGCTTGGGGAACAATTCGGATGTTAAAATTAAATCTTTCACCTTCATGGTACCCGAGTTGGCCAATTGATCATACCGGCCGGCGATGGCATCGCTTTGCTTGCCTTTTAAGGATAGGTTAGTGGTGATAAGCCCTTTTACATTGTAACCTGCCATGGCAAAAACCTTATAAATTTTACCAATATCCAACGATCCGTGCGAATTGATGGCATAATCCAGGTTATCAAAGTTTTTGAGGTTGGCTTTCAGCATAAAGGGCTGCCCTTCGAAGGTGAAGGATACCGGTTTGATATTCACCTTCAGGCCTTTTAATGATCCGGTGCTGTTGCTGATGGCTGTGCTGATCTCCAGGTTTTCAACCGGGTGCGGGTAATATTTGGTTTGGATGTAGCCGCCGTGCAAATCAATCTGCGCGTTCGTAACCGGGAAAATCCTGTTGGCCGGGATATACCTGCCTTTGGTTTGTACATCGGCATCCAGGTTGCCACGCAAACCGATGCTATCAACCGGGTAAAACTTTTTGATATCGGCCAGGTCAAATTTTGCTTTCAGGTTGGCGTCAATCAGGGCACCTGCGGTGTTGCTTAGCTTTAAATAGCCTTTAATATAGTTGTTCAGCGCGTTAATGTTCAGGTTGGTCATGGCCATGGTGGCATGGGCCGGGTTTTGGTCGGGGCAGTTGGCATCAAGGTTAAAGCTTACGTTTTTCATGGCCTCGGGCAGGTTGGCATATTTAAAATATCCGTCCCTGAAAGCAGAATGCAGCGTAAACTTAGGGATACTGGTAATCACGGTATCAATATGATGCCTGATACCTGTTTTCTTTATCCCGGTAGCATATTTACCTTCGGCTACCATGTGCAGCGAGTAGCGTCCCTTTACATCAAATGCCTTTACCCCAAAAGCTTTGTTCCATTTTTCCAGGTCAATCTCGGTATTTATTTTGGCGAAGATTTGCGGCGATTTAACGCCTTTTACTTTAATAACCGACCCAAAGTAGTCCTTCCCGATATTAAAATAAATCGAGTCGATATTCAGGTTCAGGCTATCGGGGTTACAGCCCGGCACTTTGGCCTCCATATTCAGGTACAGGTTTTTTACCGGCTCGGGCGTTTTTTTATTGGCGATGTAGCCATCGCGTACTTTCATACTGAAATCCAAGTCGGGCATTTGTTTGGTAGCGGCAATGTACTTACCAACAAGCGACATCGTGATTTTCCCGTTGCCATTCAGTTCGGTATCATCAGTCCATTTGGCATATTGGGCAGGCAGGGCCGTAAAAATATCGCTCAGGTCCTGCTGATCGGATTTTATCCTGAAATCCATATCGTAACCATCTTTCAAAAACTCAAACTTGCCTTTAAAATCAACCGGCAAAGCATTAATCATCAGGTTGTTTTTTTGAAACACAAAAGCAAGTGATTTGGTATTGATACTGGTAACCAAATCGGCATTTACTTTTTTATGGTAGATGTAGGTTTGGCCGCCGTAGGTAAAATCGACAGAGCCAATTTCGGTATGGGTATACAGGTCAAACACATCTTTGCTCAGGTCGCCCCTGCCCTGGTAGTTAAAATCTCGGGCATCAACCAGCAATGGCATCGATTTATCGTTATAAACCAGGTGGCTTTTCTCAATCAATATCTGCTCAATACCTAATGATGCACTTGCGGTATCCGCTGCCTGTGCCGGTTGGGCGGGCCTGGCTTTGTACACGTTGTAATTGGCATGCCCTGCGCTATCTACCTGGATATTGATGGTGGCTTTGCTCAGGTAAACGCGGTTAATGTTGATTTTGCTTTTAAATACCGAGGAAAGGTCAATTGCCAGCGATACCTCTTTTGCTGCTACCAGCGTATCGTTTTGAAAAGGCGCACTACCGTTGAGCGAAAAATCATTCAAAGTAAGCGTAAGCGCCGGGAATTTTTTGAAGAAGGACAGGCTTGTGCCCGAAAAATTGAGCTTCCCATTAATACTGCTGCCCGCCCATTGTTTTATTTTATTGGTGACAGTTTGCGGAAAGAGGTATGGCAGTAAAAACATTAATGCCAACAGGCTCACCAGGGTAATACCTGTAATTTTAAGCGTTTTAACGAGTATTTTTTTTATTGGGATGGGCATAAAAATAATAGATGATCGGGTGCCATAAAGATAGAGCAAAAAGTTGTGCTGTTGGTAGCGTTTAGCTATAAAAAGAGAACGGCGCCCTCTAAATCTCCAACAAGGGCTACCGCGTGTACACATCTCTATAGCTGGTAGTAATTTTGAAAGCCACTCTGTCAGGAGTGAAATTACGCGCCCAATAAATGATTACTCAGACCTTGTACCAAAAGTCTCTTAACTCTTGATTCTTAATTCTTGCCCCCCTGCTTCTCCCGTTACTTTTTGCAATCCCAGGATAAATTCAATCTGCCGCTCCAGGTGGCCGGTTAATGTTTCCCATTCGCTAAATCGATCCCTTCCTAATAATACCTGGTTGGTATTGGCATTCCAATAGCCGGCGCTTTGCGGCAACCGGGCCGATTCGGCAACCTGGATACTGATTACCTGTTTACTTAGCTTATCGAAAAAGGAGATGGTTTGGCGTGGCGGCATATTTTTCGGGTATGAAGCTAAGATAGCGATATTGCCTGCGGTAAACCAAACAACGGGAAAAACAGGTGACGGCTTTTTAGCATCAAAGTGTACTGTACCGGTCAAGGTGAAACACCCTGACACACCCTGACACGCCCTGGTACGGGGTGGTACGGGGTGGTACACAACTGGTGGTTAATATTTTTAAATAAAACAAATATATAGTATTTAGTCAACAGTACTAAGTCGTAAGTCTAAAGTTGTTTTTCGGGTTTAGAAGCTGTTTAAATTTGGTTTGCCAATGATTTTATGCTTTAACGAATGGACGATGATGCATATCGCGTGGCGGCTAAGACTCACCCGGCGAGGCTGCGCCCGCTACCCTCTCTTCGGCTTCGCCGGAAAGAGGGGCTTGAAAATTTATATTTCCTAATTCACTTATTATCAACAAATAAAACACAACTACCCTCTTTCCAGCGCGGGTAAAGAGCGTCTTGTCGGGCGTAGCCTCGACCGGGTGAATTGTAACCGGCGTTCAAGAGATTGTTTTGTAAATTCCAATACATGAGACCCGGGTGTGAAGCAATAACGATCAGTTTTTTTTAAAGCTTCTTAGAACTTAAGACTTTGGGCTAAAAACTCTCCCTCAATCCGCTCTACTGGTTTCCCTCCCAGGGGACCTTCGTAAAACCTGCTTACACACCATAACTGCCGGGGCGGGTTAGGTGGGGTTATTTCTTAAATATGCAGCTATTTCCGCAAAATTCCTCTTAGCCTCTTCATTCGGGCTTTCATCATTTTCCATGTGCAGGGCCCAACCAAGCGGTGTACCGTGATATACCTTGTCGGGCACATCCAGCTTTGCCCCTGCTTCAACCAATAGCTTTACGCACTCCAATGAGCCGGAATATACGGCCTGGTGCAGTGGTGTGGCATGGCTATGAAAACCGGCACCATTTTCCGGATAGCCATTCGGATCGGCGCCTAAATTTAGCAGGTAGGTTATCATTGGGGGCTTGCCGTAAAAAGCGGCAACGGTTAAGGCCACCAGTAATTCGGCTTTATCGGCCCCTGCTGTAAAACGGATTACATCGTCCATCCTATCCAGCCCGATGGCGGCTGCAAGGGTAAGCTTGCCTCCGCGATTAATGAGATGTGCGGCGGCGTCAAAATTGCCGTGGGCCAATGCACCCAAACCGCCGCCGGGTTTTGCGCCGGCATCAATCAGTGCATCCATCAGGGCTATTTGCACACCGCATTCGCGGGGGATCCTTCCGGTTGCTACCAGGCCAAGGGCATAATCCAGCTGATGTTGCACGGTACCGGCAGCAAATTCTTTTACAAAGCCTATGAGTAGCTGGGTAACAGCCACAATATTTACAGGCAGCTTGCCATTGCGGATAGGGTTATCGGCCACAAACCAAAGCAGGTAGGGGTTTTGGAAATAGCCGGGTTCGGGAAGGTCGAGCTTATCCTGTACCAACCGTTGGTTTTCGGTTACTAAAGTGGTTAATAATTCAATATCACCATTTTCAATAGCTTCTACAGCCTGCCGGAAAAGCGGATCAGTAATGTCAGAATTTTTCATCCCTCCTTAATTGAATGTTAAATAGCTTTTATCAATTAAAGATACAGATGTATTTAAAAGAAATTAAAAATCCCATTCCATCAAAAAGGAAATATCACCTTAAAACTCACATTGCGACCAATGTTATAAATACCCAGGCGACCATTGGGCGAAGCTGTGTAGTATTCAAAATACTTTAGCCTGTTCAGGTTAGATTGATAGGCCGTATCAAACAAATTATCTACCTGTAAAAAAACCTCGCAAAAAGTTTTTTCCGATTTCCGTTTTATGGTTGTACCTGCGCCGATGTTAATAAGTGTATAGCCTGGTGTGGCGGTTTCGGTATTATCCAGGGCATAAAACCGGTTTTGGGCGGCATAAGCATCAGCCTCCGTTTTAAACCAGATTTTTGAAAACACTCCATAAGCCTGCTGCAGGGTAATTTTTATCTCGCTGCGCAAATACAGCGGAGGTATAAAAGGCAGGTACTTTGCCGCCCCGTTTGATTTTTGGATAAGCTGCTGGTTTTGGTTAATACCGGTAACATAAGCTATGCTATTATTAAATGCCAGCCACTTCAATTTTTGCGGATGCAGGTTAACCGTAAACTCCGCACCATAAAGCCGGGCCCTCGACTGCTGGTATTGGTACGTGCTGTTACCCGGAACAATTATTACCGGGTTGCCGGCGGCATCGGTCAGCTTGGCCTGGTAAATGTAATTATCAACCTGGTTATTAAAAAACTCGGCAATAAAGTCTGCATCTTTCAGGTAAGCAATTACACCCAGGTCTTCCTGTAAACTAAATTCGGGATTAAAACTCCTGTCGCCCAGGTAAACAATGTGCGCGCCCGGATCAAGGCCGTTGGAGCCAATCTCGGTGATGTTGGGCGCCCGGTAGCCTCTGCCAATATTGGCTTTAAGCAACAGCCTTTCGTTAACGTTATAAGTAAGCCCTAAACTGCCCGAAATGCCTTTATAAACGTGCTTAAATGCCGGGAACTGCAAATGGGCGCCCGCTGTATCAGGCAGTTTAACCTGCTGCTCAAAGCCGTTGGCCGCATTAGGCCCAACATAAAAATCATTCCAGCTAATGTGGCGGTTATCATACCTTAAGCCTCCGGAAAGATCCAGCTTGCCAAAGCTTTTTTTGGCGAAGATAAAAGCGCCGGCATCAAACAGGTTATAATCGGGTATCGGGAAATCGGTAGCCGCCTTGCTGCGGTTGGCCTGGTACATGCCGTTAATGCCCACGGTACTTTCAATACCGGCAAATGTGGGCAGGTTATATTTCAGGTCGTAATTAAGGGTATTGAGCACTACATATAAACCGGCCTGCTGCGCTAAAGTAGGGTGGTTGTATTCCCTTCGGGTGCTCTGCTGCAGGCCAATGGTGGCATCCAGGCTGCCATTACCCAGCTTTATCTGGTTATGGGTATAAATGCGGTAATGCTGAATGCGCTGGTGAAGTGGTGCTATGACGTATGAGTTTAAATCATCATTACTAACCACGGGCCGGTTTTTAATATTATCTGCTGCAAGCTCATTTACTTGCCTGGTAAACCGCCGGGTGAGCGAATCGCGGCTGCCATCTGGAATTTCCTGCCGGTTATCATATATTGTTGCGGCTATTTGGGAGTACCCCCATTTTTTATCAACCCTGGCCATACCCGATAAATTGTACTCCCTGAAACCCGTATTATAAACCAAACCGTCAATTTTATTCCGGTAATCATGCGCTGCCTTAGCTGTAGCCCTGAAGGTGTATTGCCAGTCTTTATTTTTGTAGGCCAATCCAAGTGATGTGCCAACCATGCCATTGTTGGTATGGTAATCGGCCACATAGTCGCCTTTCAATACGCTATCCGCCCCGTTAGGTACAGCCGGTATCAGGTTAATAACACCGGCAATAGCGTCGGAACCGTAGGTTAAGCTGGCCGGGCCTTTTATCACTTCGGCCCTGCCAATGCCATACTGGTCTATCTCAATGCCGTGTTCATCGCCCCATTGCTGCCCTTCCTGCCTGATGCCATCATACAAGGTTAATACCCGGTTATAACCCAGTCCCCTTATAAAAGGTTTGGAGATATTAGGCCCCGTGGTAACCGCACTTACGCCGGGCACGCCTTTTACTATGGCATCAATAATGTTGTTGTTTACATTCTCGTTCATCTCCTTTTTAGTCATCACGGCAATAGGCACGGGATTGCGCCGCAGTTCGGTAGCCCGTGATACGCCGGTTATAACCACCTCGTTCAGTTTTGAGTAATTCTCTTTCAGGTTGCCGTTTAAAATGGTGGCTTGTTGTTTAACAATAGTTACCCGGGCCTTCTCGGGCAGGTACCCAATTGCCGAAAAAGATACTTCGTAATTTCCCGGGGCAATATTTTGCAGTTGATAATACCCTTTTTCATTGGCCGTGGTACCTATAGTTGTGCCTGTTATGGTAACGGAGCCATAAGCCAACGGTTCGCTACCGGCCGTGAGGCGGCCTTTTAAAAGCCCAGCCTGGGCCAAAGCGCTTACTGATGGCATTAAGAGTATTAAAAACAGGTATAATATTTTCATTTGTATGCAGATCGATTTTAATTTCAAATGCAAAACAAATAAAAATAATTAGTCTAACCTAATTTTATTGTATAAATAAATCTAATTACTAATTTTAAACGACTTAACAATATGGCATGGCTAACCATACCTGCTCTTGCCCAACAGGTAATAAATCAAAAAAAAGAATGTTTTTAGATATAAACGAGCAGCCGGGTTGGCCGCAAGGCCCTTTTATTACTTTAATATCCCGAAGGACCCAAAAAAAACCTCGTTATTTTTGGTGGCCATATTAGCGGGTATCCTGCATGCCAGTGAGTACATTTTGCTGCCAATCAATATCATTTGAATCAATAAAGTATCTTTATTGATATTTTCGGATGCAGACATACTATAAGTAGCATAGGTGTTCCATTTGCCAATTGTAATATCCCCAAAGGTATAGTTTGTTTTTTTAGACGCTATACCAGCCCTCAATTGATTGGCGAATTGCTGGTTACCCTTCATTGGCGCTAAGGCGGCCGAGTCTAAATGAAGAACAACTTTATAATCTATAATTGTAGCGCTGTATGCCATACTGTCCGGTTCCCTTACAGTATAAATATCAACACCATTCTTAGTCGTTTTTTGGGGTTGGGCCGGAAATTTTATCGACAATTTTTCATCAAGGTTTTGTGTTATCCAACCGGTTTGGGCTTTAGCTGATGCAGACATCAGCACAAATAGCAATAGGTAATAGGTTTTTTTCATTTTGTTTTAATAACAATAAATGTACATCATTATTTTGACAAAGCCGATAAGGGGGCGTGATAAAAAACTGACATCGTAAGGAGCCTTTTAGCGCCTAAACAGCTTTGGCGCACCCCGTTAAAACACCTACCCGGCACCCCGTTAAAATACGGGGTATTTTGCCGGCTGCCGACTTTTTTTATTAATATTAAATAATTAAATTAGCTTTCGCACAACTCTGTATTTATCATTATAGTTAAAAGCGACAAAAACCTAAAGGAAAACATTTTCCCGAAAAAACATTTTAACAAAATATTAGTTTAATTTCGATGGATCAAAAAAACACAACTTCCAATATATTGGTAATAGATGATGGCGAGATTGATAATATTATTTTTGAAAAAGTAGTAAAAAGGGTGATGTCAAATTCAAATATTGATGCCTGTTATGATGCCAAAAGCGCTATTGATAAACTAATGCATATCAGCAATACCGCCCCCCATCTTTTTCCTGATTACATATTTTTAGACTTGACCATGCCGGTTATGGATGGATGGGATTTTTTGGATGAGTATAGGAGATTAAATATCGATCCGCTTAAGCAAAGTAAAATATATCTTTTATCTTCGTCGATATCAATTAAAGATATCAACCGGTCGCGCATGAACCCCTTGGTGTTCGATTTTATTTCAAAACCAATGAACAGGCAAAAGGCCGAGGCCATTTTTGAAGTTTCCTAAGCTTCAGAACTATACATATAAATATGAACGAAACTAAACTTCTTTATCCATGTTGAAAAGCATTTTGGTAATTGAGGACGATACCGACATTTTAAGTACAATTGAAAATGTTTTGGTTTACAACAATTTTGCGGTCACGGGTTTAACCCATACAGAGGACATTATTGAATCTATAAAAACCTATAAACCCGACCTTGTATTAACCGATTATATGTTACCTGGTATGAATGGCGGTAAAATATGCCAAACCATTAAAAGCACCAGGGAAACCAACCATATCCCCGTTATCCTGATATCTGCCTATCACCGGCAGGCTATATCATTAGCCAATTTCAACTACGATGTTTATATCCCCAAGCCATTTGACATTGATAAACTGGTACAGGCTATTAATAAGCTTTTAAATTAGGGGTAAGTTAGTAATACTAAGTCTTGAGTAAAAAGTTAGTTTTATTTTTTTGACTCAGAACTTAAGACTTTCGGCTAAAGACAGTCTGTCGTTACACCATCAACATAATATGAGTTCATGGTTTTGTTATCAGCACTATGAAGCTGCCTGTATAGCCACACTATTGCAAGGCAATTTTATTGTTGTAACAGCACCAAGGCCGGGGCCATCGCTTTGTATTTGAAATGAACCATCATGACTGTCGATAATTGATTTGCAATTATATAAACCCAGGCCGGTGCCGCTTTCTTTGGTTGTAAACCCTCTTTTAAAGAATTTATTTCCCGTTTCGGCATCAAAGCCTTTACCATTGTCGGCCATCCTGAGCTCAAAAAAGCCGTTGGCGTTACTTAAATTAATCTCGATTGTTTTTTCGTCTTTTTCAAGATCAATTGCCTCAATGCTGTTTTTAAGTACATTTAAAATAACCTGCATTAATTTAGTATGATCGCCTTTTAAAACATATTCGCCGGGTGCAATAGCTATTTTTAACTGGATGCCCTTCTTATCTGCAGATGCCAAAAGCATAGCTTTACAATCATCAATAATATTTACCAGGTTTACCATTTTGCGATCATGCGAACCTCCGTGCCCTTTAACAAACTGGCGCTGGATACTTAAAATATCCTGTATGTGCGAAAGAATGTTCAATAATTCGGTAACCGCGGTTGAAATTTCGCCTTTGTTTTCGGCCTGCGATTTGTAAATACTATCGGTAAGCGATACCAGGGCATTTGCCTTATCGGCGCCAATTGCGCGTTCAAGTGCGCTTTGCTGGCTTTTTATAAACAACGCCAGGCTTTTAATGGTATCAACGTTATACCTGTCCATAACCCGGTTAATGCGGTTAAGGTATGAGCCAAAGCCTACCAGTGCGTTGCCTATGTCATGTAATACTTCTGATGCTATTTCAAATTTGCCCTGGGCTATCGCTTTTTCCAGCTCCTGCTCTTTTTGTGATATCAGCTGCGCATTTGCAAGCTTTAAATCTTCTGCCTGGCTGCGCAGTTCTTCTGATTGAAGGTTTAGTTCCGCGTTAAGCTTATTTAAAGCCTCTTCGCTCTTCTTGCGTTCGGTAATGTTGTGGCCAATGCCCAATATACGTTCAACCTGCCCCATTTCATTACGCACAGGTACTTTTGAAGTTAGCAACCAGTGCTTATTACCTGCTTTGTCAAAAAACAACTCTTCTTTATTTACTATCGCTTTGCCCGCCTCAATTACATTTAAATCATCTTGATATCCGCGCAGCCCAATTTCATTGTTAAATAACTCCAGGTCGGTTTTGCCAATCACATCAGCTTCTGATTGCGCACCAATGTTGGCTACATCGGCAATATTGGCTACTATCTTTCGGCCGGCGGCATCTTTTATATAAATGGCATCGGGTAAATTATCTATAAGTGTGCGCAACAGTATTTTTTCAAGCTGCAGTTGTTCTTCTACTTTTTTTGATGCCGTTACATCGGTATGGGTACCTATTATCCGTTTTGAATTGTTTCCCTGCCTGCTGTTTACATAACGCCCTCGCGACCAGATCCACACCCAGCTGCCATTGGCATGGGCCATCCTGAAAAAGCTTTCATATATCTTATCTGTAGGGTTGTTTACATACTCTTCAAAACGGGCAGCGGCCATTTCCCGGTCTTCGGGATGTAACAAATTGGTCCACGTTTCATTTAAATTTCCTTTGCCCGAATCGTCAAACTCGTTAATTGACCTGCCCAATAATAAAAAGTATTCTTCATTGCAGTTTAAAAAACCTGTTTCGGTAAAATATTCCCAGGCGCCTATATCAGATGCCACCATAAGTTCCCGGTAAGTTTCAATTGTTTTTGTGAGCTCTTCAATAACTTCCGGCGAATTGGAAGCATTAACAACCGGCTGGCTATCGTTCAATGCAATGTCAATCATCTTAGTATATCGTTATAGTGTTATAATGGCAAGCTTATCGAAAACACAGCGCCCTGATCGTTTTTTACGGTAATATCACCGCCATGCGCGGTCATGAATTGTTTTACAATGGCAAGCCCCAAACCGGTACCGTTTTTCTTTTGCCGGGTAACAAAGGGTTCAAATAGGGTACTCATTATTTCATCGGGGATACCCGGGCCATTATCGGCTACGCGTATAATAACATAATCGTCCTGTATTTCGGCACTGATGTTGAGCGTGGCGTTGGGGGTTTTATGATCGTGAAGCGCATCAACCGCGTTGTTTACCAGGTTGCTTAACGTTCTGCGTAATTTACTCTCATCGCCATTTACAAATAAAGGGTCGGGTACGTTAACATTTATAATAATATCAGCCGCCCCGTCCCTTATCTCTACCTGTTTCACCGCATCCCATGCAACTTTGTTGATGTTAACAGGTATCTTTTTAACAGGGGTGTTTTTTATAAAATCTAAAAAGTCATCAAAAATTAACGACGCCTGCTCGGCCGATTTATCAATCAGGTCGATCAAATCGCTTTCAAGGCCATCCTCGCGCATCATTTCTGTCATCAATTTTATATTTTTAACAGGCGTGCGCAGGTCATGCATTACCATACCAATTACCTGCCCAACGGCGGATAATTTTTCTTTTTGTATCAGCTTCTCATTTAATTCGGCATTCCTGATAGCCTGGGCGGCGTTTTGCACAAAAAGCTTTAACATATACATTTTTTCGGTTTTAAGCCTTTCCTGTTTTTTAAGCACCGCGAATACCGAATAAGTATCAAGGCGGGCAAGCACAAGCTCATCTACCTGTATTACTTCATCCTTTTCTATCTGTATACTTTTAACACGTGCAATCAGCTCCTGAAGATTTATTCTTTCCTCTATCGCGCCTATAGAAATTATTTTTTCGTAAGCAAAATCGTCATCCAGTTTACCTATCAAAGCCAGGTCGGTATCTAACGAGCCTGCCAGCTGGTCAAGAATATTTTTCAGCAACGATGTCAGCTGCATTTTATTTAAGCCGATAGAAGAAATAGATTCTATCAGTTTTTCAAGGTTCCTTAATTTATTATAATCGGTTACCGCTTTTGTAGCCAGCTGAATAATCTCTTCGGGGGCGTAAGGTTTACAATGGTAGCCAACGTTTTGCCCGGCCTGTTCAACAATTTCATCAATAGACCGGTCGCTGAAAGCAGTAATAAAAATAATTTCGGCTTTCACATCATATTTCCGGATTTCCATGGCAGTTTCCAGGCCACTCCACCCCGGCATCCGCATATCCAAAAATATAACGGCGTATGGTGTGCCGTTTTCAACAGCTTTTTTTACCATCCTGGCCCCTTCCATACCATTGGAAGCTTTTGCAACGGTAAACTCCGGAATGCCCCGGGCGCGCGTTCCTAATAACGGCTTTGGAACATCAAAAAGAATATTAAATGCCTGATCGATATTTTCCTGTTCCTCATCATTATAATTCGGCATCAATATATCCTCGATATTATCGCGGACTAATTCTTCATCGTCAATGACCAATACAGCGGTATTAGGCTTGTTCATAATTCTTTAAAATTAATTTAACTTAGGTGGTTTCAATTATAGGCTTTTACGGTAGAATTTGGATTAGGTTGTTGAATTATGAAAACTGCCGGAATATATATTAAAAGGGGCTTTATTGCATAAAAAACGTGTTATAATACCTGCAATATCTTTAAATCAGGGATAATATTAAAATCCTGATTTCGTGCAAAAACGCCAGGGGATTAGAAAAAAGAGCAAATCACCTGGCGTCTCGCGAAAAAACCTTGTTGACATCGATACTTAATTTATAATATAAGGCTACCCCAAACAGGTAAGGTTAAATAAACTATTTTTTGAGTACGGTAATAATTAAATGTATTTTCAAAAAATGAAACTCACATAATGTATTCGCCGTATAGCAAATTGATTTCTTGTACGTTTCAATTTTGTATCTTTCTATATTTAAGTCGATTGTAACCCGCTGTAACAATTTATCATATACTTGTCCCGGATCAACAGATCATAACGCAGGTTATGATTAATTAATAAATAAAATGCCCGGTAAAGACACAACCAATTTAAAATTGACGAATCAAATCGGCAATACGCTTTTCGATCTGTTTGTATCAAATGTAGATGAATGCGCCATATTCATGACGGATCCTGATGGCTATATCCTCACCTGGAATGAAGGAGCAAAACGTCTTAAAGGTTATACCCAAAAAGAAATATTGGAAAAAAATATTTCCATATTCTACCCCTCCGAAGATGTACTGAAAAACAAACCGCAAAACCACCTGAAAAAGGCGCTGATGAACGGAAAGCATGAAAGCGAAGGCTGGCAGATAAAAAAGAATGGGGTGCGGTTTTGGGCCAATGTTATTTTCACCCCGATATATGATGACGATAAAAAGCTTTTGGGGTTTGCTAAGTTCACGAGGGCTATAAACCAGAAGGATAAAAGCGACCAGTTAAGTATAGCCAACGTAAATACAGCAAAAAGTAAGCACGAAAAAAAAGCAATACCTCAACTAAATTTCCAGAAACTTATTGAGAATAGTCATGATGGCATTGCCCTAATGGATAGCAAGTTTAAAGTATTTTACAGAAGCCATTCAACCGAACGCATAAGTGGCTGGAGTGAAGAAGAAAGGCGCGAACGTGATTTCATCGCCTTGATTCATCCGGACGACATACCTGTTATTGAAAAAACACTGCAGGAAATATTGTTAAAACCCGGCTCGTCTGTGCTTGCAACCATACGTGCCATGCATAAACAAGGACATTATATTTGGGCAGAAACCATTTATACCAACATGCTTTATGATGCCGACGTTAATGCCATTGTTTGCAATTACAGGGATGTTAGCGAAAGAAAGAATGCAGAAAATTTATTAAGAAAAAGAACCGAACAGATTGACCTTTTTTTGGACCGCATTACAGACGGGTTTATTTCACTGGATAGTAACTTCTGCTACATTTATGTAAATAAAAAATTCTGCGAGTCAGTTGGCCTCCCGGCCGAATTGCTCATTGGCAAATGTGTGTGGGATGTGTTTCCCCAATCGGTGGGTTCCGAAACGTATAAAGCTTTTCACAAAGCTTTTAATGAACAAAAATTTGTACGAAGCGAAGATTATTACGCACCGTTAAGCCTTTGGTATGAAGATACTATTTATCCGTCGGAAGCAGGCCTGTCTGTTTTTATTAAAGATATAAGCGAACAGAAAAAGGCCGAACAGCAGGTATTGGAAAAGCAGGAAGAGCTAAAGAAAGCCCAGCAAATGCAGTCGGCAATATTGAATGCGTTGCCACCTTTAATTGCTTTGCTTAATGAAGAAGGTAAAATCATTGCAGTAAATGATTCATGGAAAAAATTCATACTTGAAAATAAGCTCGATATTACCGACGATGGTGTAGGATATAGCTATTTGGCTATTTGTGAAAAAGCGATAGGTTTTGATAGTGTTTATATAGATAAAGCAGCCCGGGGCATAAAAAACGTTTTATTGGGTGAGGCAAAAGAGTTTGGACTGGAACACTACGAAGATTTGACAGGCAAAAGGCATTGGTTTAAGCTCCTGGTAGCGCCGTTACAAGACAAAAGCAGTAAAAATGCAATTGTAATGCATATTGATATCACTGATCAAAAAACTGCCGAACAATCATTGATAAAGTCAGAAGCTAACCTTCGGTCGATATTTGAAAACACCGATCTTTCGATTGTGTTACTGGATACTAAGCTTAAAATAGCATCGTTCAACACCAACGCACAAAACCTTGCCATAAAACATTTTGGTAAAAAGTTAAAGGTTGGGAGCGAAGGCCCGGCCTTTTTACCTGAAGAGCGCAGGGCTCTTATTGAGGAGAGCATAGGGCGTGTTATTAAAAACAACGAAATAGTTACCTACGAGGCATTTTATAGTATGAAAGATGGCTCGATGGAATGGTTTGATGTAAAATGGATAGGCGTTGTAGGCGAAAAAGGCGACAACGTGGGCGTGGTGCTTACTTTTAAAAACATTACCGCTAAGAAGCAGTATGAGAAAGAGCGCAGCAAGATAACAGCAGACCTTGTACAGCGCAATAAAGACCTGGAAGAATATGCTTATATTGTTTCACATAATTTAAGGGCGCCGGTGGCAAACATCATGGGGCTGTCAAATATATTAAGCGCCGCCGAGCCCGACATCGACGATATAAAAGGCCCGCTACATGCCCTCTCGGTCTCGGCAAATAACCTGGATAAGGTTGTTATTGATTTGAATCAGATACTGCAGGTTACCAGGCGGGCTAACGACAAATTTGAATGGGTATCATTTGCTTCGGTTATCGAAGACATCCGGGAAGATATCTGCGGTATAATAGCCCCAAATAGGGTTACCATAAAAAACAATTTTAGCGGAATTGATAAATTATGGAGCCAAAAAAGTTTTTTACACAACATATTTTTGAATTTAATAACCAATGGCATTAAATACAGGCGGGAAGGTCATGACCCTGTTATTACCATACGAAGTGTGCGTACAAAAAATATAGTAACGCTAACTTTTGAAGACAATGGCAAGGGGATTGATCTTGAAAAACACGGCCATCAAATATTTGGCCTGTACAAAAGATTTGACAGGCATACCGAGGGCAAGGGAATGGGGCTTTTTATGGTAAAAACACAGGTTGAAAGCCTCGGTGGGCGCATTAGTGTGCAAAGCACCCCGGGCAAAGGCACAAAATTTACAATAGAAATGCCCGTATTGGATACTGATTTAATTTCGTGATAGCGAATTGATCAGATTGACTGCTTTAAAATAGAAAAAGCCTCTCCGTTTGTTTAGAGAGGCTTATCTGTGATCCCATTTGGATTCGAACCAAAGACCTACAGATTAGAAATCTGTTGCTCTATCCAGCTGAGCTATAGGACCATCTGTAAAATCAACGACTTTATGGCAATGTATCATGCCATCGTGTTTTTCGCGGTGCAAATATGCAAAATTATGCTGAATTATCAATCACAAATTTGTGATTTGATTAACGAACTGTCCTTTTTTCGATTCTTTTATAAGCGTATTCGGCGGAATCCACGTTTACATAATCAGAGAATTTCGGGTTGGGATGATATTGTTTTTTAATGTATTTTAAAACTCCGGCAAATAGCACACCTATCATCAGCAACAAACAAAGCGAGAGCAATATTGCTCCAAAGGTAATTACAAAGTCCATCTTAATTAGTATTTTATAATTATTACGCAAACGAATTGTAAAGGTTATACTTTTTTTAAAATCGAAGTTGAAATGAAATTATTGCGGATTAGTCCGAAAAATTAAAGGGGGAATAATTACCGGCAGAAAAAACAAGGCAAAATAAAAGCCCCTTGCACTCGCTGCTTGGGGCTTTAAACCTAAACCTTATCACAATTAATAAGTGTGAAACACTTACCTTATGAGGTAGCAAATATAGAATTCTTAAGTATATGTTGCAAATCCGGAGGCTTAAATTTGGGCACAATGCTAAAATTAACAGAAATATTACAGTTTTTTTTGTAGGCCCGAATCAAAAGCCGACGCTATAACTAATCCAATTAGGCCTCCTGCGATAGCTGTTACCAATAAATTACCAAACAAATACGAATCGTGGCTTTTAAATGATAGCCTTACAATTACTGTAAATACCGATGTTAAAAATACGATGAGCCAGTATTTAAACACATTGCCCGCACTGGTAACAGCACTTTTTGGCAACCCCCATATTGTGTACCCAATGAACGCGAGCCCTGCAAGTGTACTGCCATGTTGTAGTAATGAATAACAGTAAATAGGTTGTCGGCCCAATTGAACAACCACTGCGGAAAGGAATGGAAAAAGCCTTACAAAATAGCCGGAAGAATGGGTAAAACTATCCCATAAAATATGGGAAGCAGCGCCGGCTATAACCGATAACCCTATTATAAACACGGTAGCAAAGGATATTTTTAACAGCTTCTTTTTATATGCCAAAAACCGGCTATTCAGTTGAATAGGCAGATGATCAATCAATTTATCTTTTACCACAAACAAGTAAATGAATGTTAGCAATAAGCCGAGGGGCAAATCAAAATAAAATAACCCGACCACCGAATGTCCGTAAATAGCCTTTACCCGCATCCTGATAAAATATTCAAAATCGGGTGTCATGCTGCCAATTATTAAACCGGTTATTGAGTACCATCGTTTAGGCAGATGTTTTAGAGGTAAAATGATGGCGGGGTGGGCGAAGGTGAAGGGCATATGTTTAGCTATGCCTTAAGTTGTTTTTCAATATCAAGCGCGTATTCCTTGCAGGTATTAAGCCCGCGTTCAAACTCAGTATCTGTCGTTCCAACCTGTCTTCCAGATCTATCTGAAGCCAAAAATCTAAAAACGCCATTAGATACTTCTTCATAAGTTAGCAACCAGCCAGGCAGTATTTCGATTGTATTTCTGTTCATAGATGTTCTTTCACGAAGATAACATGAATCTTGGAATGTAAACCAGGCACCTTACTTATTTGCGCGCCTATTCTATATATTTGATCAATCACCATTCAACTATCATGAATACAACAAAAAAACTTTTTTCCTTAAATAAGGATTATACCCGCCGTAAATTTATTTTTAATGTTGGCAAAGTGGCCGCCGCCTCGGCATTGCTGAGCGCTCCATTTGTGGGCCGGGCTGCCAATTTTTTTGAGGTTAAAGAGGATGTAACAGTCGGGCAGATTATCGATAAATTCATCAGCCAGATAGCCGGGGCACCTTTTCCTAAAACGGTAGATACGCTTAAATCGGGCAATCTGGATATTAAAGTTACGGGCATTGTTACTACCATGTTTGCCACTATTGATGTGATAAAACGGGCTATAGCCTTAAATGCCAACTTTATTATAGCCCATGAGCCCACTTTTTATAACCATGCCGACGAAACCGACTGGCTGGCCAATGATGATGTATACCAATATAAAGCCAAACTACTTAAAGATAACAACATTGCCGTATGGCGTAACCACGACTATATTCATAGCCTTAAGCCCGACGGCGTAGGCATGGGCGTACTAACCCAATTAAGCTGGGCGGCCTATTACCGGCCCGACCTGGGCAATGTGCTGGTGCTTCCGCCTACCAACTTAGCTGCTTTAATTGAATACCTGAAAAACAAACTATCCATTAATAAAGTGCGCTACATTGGCAACCCGGCGCAAAACTGCCAAAAGGTATTGTTTTTACCCGGCGCCGCGGGCGGTAAAAGGCACATAACCGAAGCCGGCAAAGTAAAACCCGATGTGTTAATTGTTGGCGAAATACAGGAATGGGAAACTGCCGAATACGTGCGCGACGCGCAGGCAAAGGGGGATAACTTATCGCTGATTGTATTAGGCCATATCGCCAGTGAAGAACCCGGATCGGAGTTTATGGCGGGTTGGTTAAAACAGCATTTTGCGGCAATTAAATCGGTACATATTCCGGCAAATAATTCATTGTCGTTCATGTAAACGTTACCGGCTTAGTGTAATTATATACAAGTATTATTGATAGATGTTGCTAAATAATTTAACATTACGTACAATTGCAAAAAAAATGACCGCAATGGCCTAATCCTCAATTACATGTTGATTTTACATTTATTATAATACCCTGATGTAATGAAAATGTGTTGTTGATAATGATACTTTAAGCCAGTAACGTTAGATTTTGTGTAAAAAGAAAGTGTAATTAGCATAAAAATGGCAATTTTTATGATTTAGGTTACAAAGTGTTTTTTTTACAATAAGTTAATCATACTTTTAACCCAATTTTTCTAATAAAACTTTATTTATGATCATAATTGCTGACGGTGGCTCAACTAAAACAAACTGGTGTCTGGTTACCGAAGAAGGTAAAAAAGTGTATTTCAACACTGAGGGATATAACCCCTATTTTTCAAGTACAGAGTACATCATCCAATCGTTAAACGAAAGCTTGCCTACCGACCTTGATAAAAACGAAATAACCGAGGTTAATTATTACGGGGCCGGCTGCTCAACAGATGATATGCGCAACCTTGTAAAAGTTGCGATGGAAGCTGTTTTTACTAAAGCTAAGGTATACATAGGCCATGATTTGCTTGCTGCGGCACGCGCCCTGTTAGGCAATACCGAAGGTTTTGCGGCTATTTTAGGTACAGGTACCAATTCTTGTATTTACGATGGTAAAAATGTTGTACATAATATCGATTCGGGCGCTTATATCCTGGGCGATGAAGGCAGCGGCTGCTATATCGGCAAAAAATTATTAGTTGATTATTTGCGCGGTTACATGCCCGAGCCTGTGCGCAACCTGTTTTGGGAAACCTTTAAACTTACGCCCGATGATATTAACGAGCAGGTTTATACCCAGCCACGCGCCAACCGCTTTTGCGCAAGCTTCAGCAAGTTTGTTTATGATAACAATGTGCACATTGAATACTCACGTAATTTAGTACGTACCTCGTTCGAAGATTTTTTCCGTAACCTGGTTACCCACTACCCCGACTATCAAAAATATACCTTTAACTGCATAGGCTCGGTAGGGTACAACTTCCGTAACGTACTGGAAGAAGTAGTTACCGAAAACGGAATGGTTGTTGGTAACATCATCCGCTCGCCTATAGATAACCTGGTTAAATACCATTTGGAGTTATCGCCGAGCAGCTTGTAGTTGGCAATCCTCAGTTTGCAGTAAGCAGCTATTTGCAGTTTGCAATAATTAGTTAGCAGTTTGCACAAAAAAAGCTTCAGTGACTACCACTGAAGCTTTTTCATTTAGGATTATACACCTGGCATGCCTTTGCGTATTACAGCCAACCAAGAACTGCAAACTGCCAACTAAAGACTGCAAACTGCTACCCGAGGCTCATTTCACCCTGAAATATCTTCCCGTACTTGCGTTTATCAAACTTGTACAGTTTGGCTGCACGGTAGCTTACCCCTTTTTGCTTCTCGTCCAGCTCTTTTAAAAAGCCGTAGCTGAGCATTTTTTTGCGGAAGTTACGTTTATCCAGCTTTTTGTTAAGTACAGCCTCGTATAATGATTGTAACTGGGTAAGCGTAAATTTTTCAGGTAACAACTCAAACGCTATAGGCTGGTAATGCAGCCTGCGGCGGATTTTATTGAAGCCGGTATTAAAAATTTCGCTGTGGTCAAATGCCAGCTTAGGTAAATCGTTTACCGGGTGCCAGATGGCTTTTTTGGCAAACTGGGTTACCGGGCGCAGCTCCTTTTGCCCGTTGATACGAATAAGCGCGTAATAGGCAACCGTAATTACACGGCCTTGCGGGTGTCTGTTAACCTCGCCAAAGGTGTGGAATTGTTGCATATGCAAATCGCGCAGCCCCGTAAGCTCATACAGGATCCGCTCGGCGGCATCGTCTATGCTTTCGTCCTGCTCAACAATGTAGCCGGGCAATGCAAACCAATCTTTATATGGTTCTTCGTTACGCTCAATTAATAAAATCTTAAGTTCGCCGGCTTCAAAACCAAAAATTACGCAGTCTATCGAGAATACGGAATCAAACTTAGGCAGCATTAGTTCCAAAATACTTATCGGGATTTAATTTACAGTTTAAATATATGACCTTAATTCCTAATCTAAAAAAAAACAAATAAATTTAATGGTGTAATTTACACACTGTATCTTCGTAGCACAAATTTAGTAGTGTAAAGATGCAGAAAATTTCAAAAATTGCTGTTTTAACCTCAGGCGGCGACGCACCGGGCATGAACCCATGTATCCGCGCCGTTGTTCGCACAGCATTATATAATGGCCTCGAGGTTGTAGGCATACGCCAGGGCTATAAAGGGCTTATCGAAAACGACATGTACGATATGAACAAGCGTTCGGTAAGTAATATATTGAATTTAGGAGGCACCATTTTAAAAACTGCCCGCTGCCTGCCTTTTAAAGAAGAGGAAGGCATGGCCACCGCCTACAAGCATCTAAAAGAGCATGGCATTGATGCCCTGGTAGTAATTGGTGGCGATGGTACATTTACCGGCGCCCTGCGTTTTTCAAAAAAATACCCGGATATTGCTGTAATGGGCGTTCCGGGCACCATTGATAACGACCTTTGCGGTTCAACGTATACCCTGGGGTTTGATACAGCTACTAATACAGTTATTGAAGCTATCGACAAAATTCGTGATACAGCCGATGCGCATGACCGCCTTTTCTTCATCGAAGTAATGGGTCGCGACTCGGGCGCTATTGCCCTGCGGGCGGGCATTTCATGTGGTGCAGAGGCCATCTTACTGCCCGAAAAACAAACCGCTATTGAGGATTTGATCCAAAACCTTAAAACGGGCCACATGAACAAAAAATCGTCAAGCATCGTAATTGTGGCCGAAGGCGACAAGAATGGCGGCGTGTATGACGTGGCAAAAGCCGTACAAAAAGAAGTTAAAAACTACGACATTAAAGTAACTATATTAGGCCACTTGCAAAGAGGGGGCAGCCCATCCAGTTTCGACAGAATTTTGGGCAGTCGTTTGGGCTTTGCAGCAGTTAACGCTTTGATAGCAGGAGAATCACAAAAAATGGTAGGTTTGCAGGCCAATAACATTGTGCTAACCAGTTTGGAGGAAGCGCTTAACCACCATGAGTTTAAGCTGGAAGCAGACCTTTTACAAATGGTTGATATATTATCGATATAATAATTAATGATTGCAGTAGTTTATAGCGGTTCGTATTTTGCACATTGGCGCCTGGCCGATAAAGGAAGAACTATTGCTTCCTTTAAAACCAACGGCATCAATCCCTACTTTAACGACGAAAAGCACATTCTGCAACTTCTCAATAAAAATATCAACCTCATTCACCACGCCGAAGAGATAAAACGTATTTACTTTTTTGGTGCCGGGGCATCGTCAGTTGAACGTAAGGCGGTGGTATATAACGCGCTCTCGGCATTTTTTAAATTTGGCAAGGTAACTGTTGAGCACGACATTACCGCGGCAGCTATTGCCTGCTGTAAAAACTCGCCCGGTATTGTAAGCATTTGCGGCAGCGGCTCAAACGCCGCTTATTACGATGGTAAAAAAGTGGCCCCCAACAACTACGGCCTGGGTTATATACTGGCCGACGAAGGCAGCAGCAACTGGTTGGGCAGGCAGCTTATTAAAGGGTTTATGAACCAAACCCTGCCACCAAACATCCGCAAAAAGTTTATCCATAAATACGATGCCGACCGCAAAACACTTTTAGAGAAGGTTTACCGCCAAAAACAACCAGCCTTATTCCTGAGTTCGTTTGCCGATTTTTACCTGGAAAACCGCACCGACTATCATCTCCAAAACGTCATAAAAAAAGGATTTAGCAGCCTAATTTCCACATATTTAGTACCTTTACATAAGCAACATCCCGATGCCCCTATCTATTTTGTGGGCACGGTTGCTGCCAATTTTCAGGAACTTTTGTATGAAAGCGCTGCCGAAGCCAATTTGCAGATAACCAACATTATAAAAGAACCCATAAATAATTTATTAACCTACTATTCAAATAAAAATTAAAAAATCATGAAAATAGGAATTAACGGTTTCGGCCGTATTGGCCGCCTGGCATTCAGGGCCGCAATTGAAAGATCCGACATTGAAGTTGTTGGTATTAATGACCTGGTTGAGCCAGATTACATGGCTTACATGTTAAAATACGATTCAACTCACGGACCATTCAAAGGCACTATTGCTGTTGAAGGCGGTCATTTGGTTGTAAACGGTAAAACCATCCGTGTTACTGCCGAAAAAGACCCTGCTAACCTTAAATGGGGCGAAATAGGCGCTGAAGTTGTTATCGAATCAACAGGCTTGTTCTTAACACAGGAAACGGCTCAAAAACATATTGATGCAGGTGCTAAAAAAGTTGTAATGAGCGCACCGGCAAAAGATGATACCCCTACATTTGTAATGGGTGTTAACCATAAAGAATTGAAAGCCGATCAAAACATTGTATCAAACGCTTCATGTACTACCAACTGTTTAGCACCTATTGCTAAAGTATTGGATGATAACTTTGGTATCGAAGAAGGCTTAATGACCACCGTACACGCTGTTACAGCTACTCAAAAAACTGTTGATGGCCCAAGTGCTAAAGACTGGAGAGGTGGCCGTGGTGCTTACCAAAACATCATCCCTTCATCAACCGGTGCTGCTAAAGCAGTTGGTTTGGTGTTACCTCAGTTAAAAGGTAAATTAACAGGTATGTCGTTACGTGTACCAGTTGCCGACGTATCTGTTGTTGACTTAACCGTACGTTTGAAAAAAGGTGCTTCATACGAAGCCATCAAAGCAGCTATGAAAGCAGCATCTGAAGGCGAATTAAAAGGAATTTTAGGTTACACTGAAGATGAAGTGGTATCTGAAGATTTCAAAGGCGATGCACGTACATCAATTTTTGATGCAAAAGCAGGTATCGGCCTTAATGATAACTTTGTTAAAGTTGTATCATGGTACGATAATGAGTGGGGTTACTCAAACAAACTGATCGACCTTGTTCAGGAATTAGGTAAATTCTAATTTCCCTTTCCCAACATTAATTTATACTAACAACAGCCCTGGCAATAGCCGGGGCTTTGTGGTTTAAAAATAGTATCAAGTAGTAAGAATCAAGTAGCAAGATTTCTTTATTCCCCTCTCGAGAGGGGGCGCGATAGATTGAGCAGTGGCAGGGGTGTGTTTGTCGGCGTTCTCTCTGCATGTTCAAACACATCTTGCTACTTGATTCTTACTACTTGATACTAAAAATGGCAATGCCTGCGGCCCGGGCTGTATATTCATACTGCACAGGCCTTAGCCACATAGGCCGGTATCCATTTCCATCCCTATTGCTACGCTGCAAAGTGTCCGCCCGGCATCCATCCCGCCATGTTCGGACAAGCGGACTCTGTAATATAGCCACCGCAAACCATCCATAGCCGCCTTGCTTAATTCGCAACCTTACAGAAACTACTCCGTTTTCAAACTCTTAACCGGGTTCATCAATGCGGCTTTTACCGTTAATAATGATACTGTAACAAAAGCAATGATAAACACCACTATAAACGGTATAACAAACAACAGCCAACTGATACTGAGCCGGAACGAGTAGGTTTGCAGCCATTTGTTAATGGCATACCAGGCCAGCGGTGCCGATACAACAAAAGCAACAACTACCAACACGGCAAAATCTTTATAAAGCAACTGTAAAATATTACTAACGGTGGCACCAAGTACCTTCCTGATGCCTATCTCTTTGGTACGCTGTACAATGGTGTATGATACCAGGCCAAATAACCCAAGGCAGGCAACAAAAATGGCTATGAATGTAAATATGCCAAACACCTGGCCAAAACGCTTATCGGCCTGGTATTGCTTGTTAAAATGCTCGTCCAGGAAAAAATAATCAAACTGATCATTGGGGAAATATGTTTTCCAGTCTGCTTTCAACCCAGCTAATGTTTGCTGTATGTTGGCTGTACTTATTTTAATTGATACCTGGTTGCGCAAATCCGGTATACACCTAAAAATCAAAGCGTCGTAATCATCCCGTAGTGATTGCTGATGAAAATTTTCAACAACACCAACAATAGTATAGGTTTTGCCCCAAAAATCAATTTGCTTACCTATGGCCTGTTCGGGCTTATCAAAACCCATTTGGTGAATGGCCTTTTCGTTAAACACTACCGAAGCCGTATCGGTAGTAAACTCAGGCGAAAACCTGCGGCCCGCAAGAAGCTTCATATCGTAAAAAGTGAGGTATTCCTGGTCGCCCCCAATAACACGGTATTGCTTGCCTTGCGACTGGTCGGCGCCGTGGGGCTTAATGCCGCCCGCGTTCCATGACACCGGCTCGCCCGGTACCGTGGTCGATACTGTCATCCCTTTAATAGCCGGGTTAGTAAGGATATTGTTTTTAAACGCCTTCATATTGCGGTAAAACGAATCTATTTTGGCTATTGGCGGCTTAACCACAATGGTTTGATCAATATTGATACCCAGGCTTTGGTTTTGCATATATTGAATTTGCCTGAATACCGTTAGCGAACCAATCAGCAGGAAAATTGATGCTGCAAACTGAAAAACCACCATCCCCTTGCGCAAAATTATACCCCGCGGCGATGCCGACAATTTACCTTTCATCACCTCAACAGGCTTAAAAGATGACAGCACCATCGCCGGGTAAAAGCCCGAAAAAAACGAACCTGCCAGCAATATGCCCGCCGTTGTTATCCAGAATACCGGATTTAAAAACAAGCTAAAGCTGATATGCAGGCCCGATATATTGGCAAAAACTGGAAGGAAAACAATAATCAATATAACGGCAAGCAGCAGCGCCAGCAAGTTAAGCAGCCCGGCCTCCAGCATAAACTGTACAATAAGCTGTTGCTTTGCCGATCCTAACGTTTTACGCACCCCAACCTCTTTGGCCCGCCCTATCCCCTTGCCGGTGGCCAGGTTAATATAGTTTATCCAGGCTATAATAATTACAAATATGGCTATACCCAACAGCAGGTAAACAGAATTACCATCGCCATTGGGTTGCAGCTCAAACATCAGGTTGGAGTACAGGTGAATGCTGCCTACCGGCTGCAGGGTATAAATACCGCTTTCGCCCGAGCCTTTATATTTATCATACGCCTTTTTTACAATGGGAATAAATTTAGCCTCTAAGACCTTAGGGTTAACACCCGGCCTAAGCAGCAAATAGGTAGTACAGCCATCATTCATCCACTGGTTATCAATACCCGGCGCGTAAATTTTTGACAGCGTAGCCCATGACTGTAAAAAATCGAGCCTCATGTGTGTATTTTCGGGCATATCCTCCATTACCCCTGTAACCTTCATGCCCTTATCGTTATAAATGATAATATTCTGGCCAACAGGATCCTGGTTGTGAAACAGCTTTTTGGCCACGCTGCTTGATATAACTACCGTATTAGGCTCGGCCAGGGCGGTTTTAGGATCGCCCCGTAGTAATTTATACGAGAATATGTTGAAAAACGAATTGCCAACAAAGTAGTTATTGGCAACCGTCATTTTCTGATCCTTATAACTGAGCAGGATATCGCCGGCCGGCGATAATTTTACCATATCTTCAATCTCGGGCAAATCGTTTTTAAACTCAGTTCCCGGTGCAAAAGCTCCGCCGGCCCAGCGGGTACTTAATTTGCCATTATTGAAGCGGTCCTGGTTAATGCGGTAAATACGGTCTTTCTTCGCCTGAAAATTATCAAAACTCAGTTCAAACGTAACATACTGCAAAATTAAAAGGCAGGCAGCCATCCCAATGGCCAGCCCCACAATATTGATAAACGAAAAAGCTTTGTTTTTAGTGAGGTTACGAAAAGCAACCAGCAAGTAATTTTTAAGCATATCGATGGTTTTTACCTATTGATTTCACCATCATTGTGCCATCATTTCAAACACCTAAAAATCAATCACTTATTAAAAAGTAACGCCATAAAAACGTACGAATATGATACAGCATAGTACGTGTGCGAACGGCAATACCTGTTGTGACTGGGCAATACATTCATACTGTACAGGGCATTAGCACAGTGTCATTAAGTTTAAGTTAAGAAAAACAGGTAATGACGTGTTTTTAAGCACAATGATTACCAATATCGAACATCCGTCATTGAGGTACGAAGCAATCCTCTACATGCTAAGTCCCACGTAGTTTGGGATTGCTTCGTTCCTCGCAATGACGGTAGTTTAGAACATTGATTACCAACGACCAAATATTTACGGCCAGATACCTAAGTTTTGGTAACTCACCGCTATTTTATTAATTGCACCTACCATAGCAGCGCTGCGCAAGGTATCAATTGCCGGGTTGTTTTTGTAAATCTCCCTGATCTCGTAGTATGAACGGATCATGGTATCTTCTAAACCGGAGTTTACCAATTCTAATTCGGATGCGCCTTTAATAATGGTCGACCTTTGCATCGGGGTTAATGATGTACCGGTAATACCCTCTACCATATTTACCAGGTTAAGGTTTGAGTTTTCTTCGAACCTGCGGTTCATGCGGCCAAAGGCTACGTGGCTCAGGTTTTTTAACCACTCAAAGTACGATACCGTTACACCGCCCGCATTGGCATACATATCCGGGATAATGATACCGCCATTGGCGTAAAATATAGCTTCGGCTTCGGGCGATGTTGGGCCGTTTGCGCCTTCGGCAATAATTTTTGCCTGTATGTTGCGGATGTTGCTTTCGGTTATCTGGTTTTCTAAAGCCGCCGGTACCAGGATATCGCATGGCTGCTCCAGGCCCTCCATGGTATTTTTAAATTCCTGTGCCGCGCCTGCGTAACCTAAAATAGATCCGCTTGCTTTACGGTGTTGGAAAACGGCTTCAACGTCGAGACCGTTTTCGTTATAGATGGCGCCTTCAAATTCGCAAAGGCCAACTATGATGGCACCAAACTCGGCCAGGAATTTTGCAGAGTAGTAACCTACGTTACCTAAACCCTGCACAATTATCCTTTTGCCCGATAAGCCGGGCAACAGACCAATTTTTTGCATATCATCGCCAAAGCTAACACACTCACGAACAGCGATAGCCACACCGCGACCTGTTGCTTCCCTCCTGCCTGCAATACCATGCAAAGCAATGGGTTTGCCGGTAACAGCGCCCATAGCATCCAGTTGACCGGGGTTCATGGTGGCATAGGTATCGGCTATCCAGCTCATTTCGCGTTCGCCGCTGCCGTAATCCGGTGCGGGTACGTCAATGCTGGGGCCTATAAAGTTCTTCTTGATGAGTTCTACAGTATAGCGGCGGGTAATGTTTTCCAGTTCGCTTACAGTGTAGTTTTTAGGATTTATTTTGATACCGCCTTTGGCACCACCAAAGGGTACGTTTACGATAGCGCACTTATAGGTCATGAGGGCAGCAAGGGCCATTACCTCATCCTCGTTCACCATTTCGCTGTAGCGGATACCGCCTTTGGTTGGCGATTGGTGGTGCGAGTGCTCAACGCGCCAGGCGTCAATTACCTCGAAACCATTGCCCCTGCGGATGGGGAAACGGAAACGGTAAACGCTGTTACACGACTTAATCTGATCGAGCAAACCAGCGTCGTGTTTAGTAAACTGTGCTGCGTAATCAAAGTTTTTACATACGTCGCCAAAAAAGTGGGTCTCCTGGTCGGCAACTAAAATATTGGTATCCATAATTATTGTATAAATATTAAACTCTTAAAAAAGTGTGCAAATTTGGTACAATTTTTATCAATATTGCAAATATATTATAGTTAGTGTTTCAGGTACACACTATGCATGCATAGCAAAATCAGTGTTTAAACGGAATAGGGCTATCTTTTTTATTATTGATTTTTTTCTATTTTTCTAAGCCTGCGGTCGATAGAAAACAGATAAATGGCCAGGCCTAAAAAAACGATCACGATAGTACACACTACGACGTATATTTTCCCCGAACTGCGCAACACATCGGCCATTTCAACCGGACCATTTTGTTGTGCAAAAGCTGTAGCAAAGCTCAGCAACAACATTAACATTAATGTTAACTTTTTCATTAATTTATTTGGTTCTTTTTATATTCAATTAAACGGATGCGGTAACGTACCGATGCTATCCACACACCCATAGCGCTCCAGGCTATAAAAGCCGGGTACAGCACCATACGCATGCGGTTATCCATATCCAGCTTGCCAAAAGCTGGGTTACCACCGTTGCCGGGGTGCAATGAATCGGTCATGCGGGGCAGTACCATAATGAGTACGATCATGATAGGGAACGCGAAGATGTTATAAATGGCCGAAATTTTGGCCCGCTTTTGTTCCTCATCAATAGAGTTACGCAATACCGAATAGGCACAGTACAACAGGAACGCAATGGCCGCGCTGTTTTGCTTAGGATCGTTACTCCAGAAAGCGCCCCAGGTGTACCTGGCCCATAGCATGCCGGTTATAAGCCCTATAACAAAAAAGAAAAGGCCCGTGTTAGCGCTTTCTACGGCTATCAGGTCGTACTCCTCTTTACCTGTTTGCAGGTACTTGATACTGTAGTAAACCGATATGGTAAACACGGTAAACATGGCCATCCACATAGGTACGTGGAAATAAGTATTACGGATAGTTTCGTGCAGGATGGGCATGGTTGGCACGCCAAGTAATAAGCCCGCAATAAGTGTGTAAACTATCACAATTACGGTTACTACCTTCCACCAGGTTTGATAAATAAACTTCATATTATTCGGATGGGCAAAGGTAATTAATTAGTTTATTAGTTCATTAGTTCATTTGTTGATTGGTGGCATAGTTGGTTACGGGAATAGCTGGAGATAAATAGCCCAAATAAAACACATTACCACTCTTATCAAACAAGCTAACTAGCCGCCAACCACCAATGAACTAATGAACCAGTGAACCAATAAACTAATAAAATTTGATATTGGTAAACTTCGGATTGAATTGCGCAAACCGGGCGTAACTTGGCGCGTTACCTTTGTACTGTTAAATTAAAACACACAAATGGAACCAACAAATAAAATAGCCCTTGTTACCGGCGGCAGCCGTGGTTTGGGTAAAAACATGGCTTTTGCCCTGGCCAAAAAAGGCATCAACGTAATACTTACGTATCACAGCAAACAAGATGAAGCACAGGCCGTAGTAGCCGAGGTCGAAAACCTGGGCGTTAAAGCCGCTGCCCTGCAATTAGATGCCGGGAATGTTAAAAGCTTCGATAGCTTTTTCAATCAATTAAAAACGGTTTTAACGGATAAGTTTAACACAGCCAATTTTGATTTTTTGATTAACAATGCCGGAATTGGTATACATGCCCCCTTTGCCGATACCAATGAAGAAGACTTTGATTTGCTGGTTAACGTACACTTAAAAGGGGTTTTCTTTTTAACCCAAAAAGCGCTGCCCCTGATTAATGATGGCGGCCGTATTATCAACCTATCAAGCGGGCTGGCCCGCTTCAGTAACCCGGGATATGCTGCTTACGCAGCGATGAAGGGAGCTATTGAAGTATTAACCCGTTACCAGGCCAAAGAATTGGGTGCCCGCGGCATAGCGGTAAATACCGTGGCCCCTGGCGCCATTGAAACTGATTTTGGCGGCGGCGTGGTGCGCGATAATGAGCAGGTAAACAAAATGATTGCCGGTGTAACCGCCCTTGGCCGTGTTGGCGTGCCCGATGATATTGGCGGCGTAGTAGCGTTTTTGTGCACAGAGGATGCGCGTTGGATAAATGCACAACGCATCGAGATATCAGGCGGTATGAACGTTTAATGTGATTTACTATCACAAAAAAAACTCCCGGTTGGCAGCCGGGAGTTTTCAAACAAAAATTCAAACCAATAAATAACTAACCTTTTACATCTTTTTGTACGTGAACCTAAACGTAATGGTTACGTTAAAAATTAGTTTTTTTATTTATTTAAACAACTCAATACAAATTGATTACCCACCGGTTACTTTGGCTGCCGAACGCTTATTTTAAACCTTAGAAGGCGCTACTCCAAATGCTTTTTTAAACGCGAACGAGAAGTGCGAAAGGTCTTCAAAACCCAGTTCGAGGTAAACCTCAGATGGGGCTTGCCTTTTCTGCTTAATCAGGTAGTGGGCTTGTTGCAGCCTGCGCTGCTGTAACCATTTGCCGGGGGTAGTATGAAACGTTTTTTCAAAATCGCGTTTAAACGTAGCCAAACTACGCCCTGTTAAGTAGGCAAAGCGTTTTAGCTCTACATTAAACTGGTAATTTTTGTTCATAAAGCCTTCCAGGTCTATTTTACCAGGCTCGCTGAAATCAAACAGCACATCTTTAAGTTCGGGATTGCCTTGCAATAATATCAATATAGCTTCGCGCAGTTTTAACCGTTGTAACTCGTTACTAATGGTATGCCCGCTTTGCTGGTAAGGCAGCAGTGATTCCATAAAGCTTTTATACAAAGCGTTGGGCTTTAAAGCAATAAAAGGGCCGTCGGTATCATGCTTTTCTGATTTCAGGCCGTATTCCATACTAAAATTACGCAAGGTTTGCTGGTCGAGATAGATGGATAAAGCCCTGTACTCGCCATTGGGTGGCGGCGACTTTATAAATTTGATAAGATGATTGCGCTTGCTTAACCTAAAATCCCCCTCTTTAACATGATAAGTATGCTCTCCGTCGGTTATCTGGATAGAGCCGGCTATCTGGTAACTAAAAACATGCTCGGGCACAAACTGCTCGCCCTCCCTGCTCCTGGTAATGTAGCAGGAGTGCTTTATTTGCTGTAAAATGGGTTCCTTATCCTGTTTAAGCATATCATTCAAATTTACAATAATAGCCGCGCATGTAAAATAAACCAGCGCGGCTATTATTCCTGGTGATTATTTTTTGAGCGTGAGGTATGCCTTTCCCTGCGCTGATTCAAAGAAGTTCTCCGATTCATCATGATCGGTTGAAATACTTAATGGGGCCCATTTTTCAAGCTCGGCCATTTTTGCGGTGTCGGATGCTTTTACAATAGCCAGGCCTTCGCTGCCCAATATTAAATGCAATGGCGGCTGCGGATGATCAACAATTTCAAGCATTACTTTTGCTGCCTTATCAGGGTCGCCAACCGGTTTAAAATTGCCACTCTTGAAAAAGGCAGCCCTTTTTTCAACTGTAGCCTCATACCCTTCAATTGATTTTGCGTAGGTCATCGAGTCGCCGGCCCAATCTGTGCGGAAACCACCCGGTTCAATCACAATTACTTTGATACCCAATGGGGCCACTTCCTGTGCAAGGCCTTCGCTAAAGCCGCTCAAGCCAAACTTTGCTGCCTGGTAAATGCTTACACCACCGCTGCCTACCCTGCCGCCAATGGAGCTTATTTGCAAAATATGCCCCGACCGTTGTTTACGCATATAAGGCAACGCCGCGCGGGTAATTGCTATGGGTGCCCACAGGTTGGTATCCAGCTGGCTTTGTACCTGCTCATCCGTATAAGCTTCGGCAGCACCGGTAATACCAAAGCCTGCATTGTTTACCAATACATCTATGCGGCCAAAATGCTGTATAGTACTTTCAATAGCGGCATTTATTTGTTGCTGGCTTGTTACATCCAATTGAATAGGAAGCACCTGGTCTGGGTATTTATCTATAAAATCCTGTAACTGTTCGGGGTTGCGTGCTGTGGCGGCTACTTTATCGCCTTTGGCTAATACTGCTGCTGTAAGGCTGCGCCCCAATCCGCGGGAGCTGCCTGTTATAAACCATATTTTTTCCATGTCTCTTTTTATTTGTTTGTTAATACAAATATCGGGAGAACACCGGGGCTACATTTTGTTGTAAAGCTCAAATTACTTTGTTGAAAAGTGCAGAATGTCCGGGCATATCAAATCTGCAAAAATTGCCAGTTGATCAAAATAGCTGTTGAATTAAACTTGTGATCCTATTTTTTCAAACAGGCCACCACACCCTCAATCACCCTTTTTGTTTCCTCCGGATCGCGCACCTGTATGCAATCGGCGCCGGTAGTGCGGGCCGGATAATCGTTACCGCCATCAAACAAGGCATCGCCCATAAACAGCATTTGGCTAATAGGTATCTTGAGTATATTGTGCAGCTTGTGCATTCCGTAGGCTTTATCTATTCCGGGTTTGGTAATATCAATAGAGGTAGCGCCACCCAGGTTCACGGCAAAATCCGGGATCAGCTTATCCAGTATAGTCTTAATTTTTTTGCGCTTTTTAAAATCGGGGTCCCAGGCTTTTTTAGGTTCGAGCGGAGCTTTTTGGCCCAGGGCCGAAAAAGTGATCTGGCTGTCGCGGTCCTCTACCTGGTCGCCCCAAATTTTCTCGGCCTTAAAACCCGATTTTTCAACGGCCTCATTCAGCGAACTGATGATCTTTTTCTTTTCATCGGCAGTAAAATCCTCCGAATATATCTTTTTCCAGCCAGCGGGCTTGTATTGATAAAACTTGGTACCACAGGTAGGCAGAATTGAAAGTTTTGCCAGCTTTGTACCTTTAGGCAGGTGGGCAATTACCTGCTTTTCAAACTGGGGCCAGTCGCCGCCAGATATAATGGCAACTTTGGCCACATCCAGGAGTGCCGAAAACAATTTGGCCATTTCGGCATCTATCGCTGCCTTACTTTCGGCAAGGGTACCATCCAGGTCAAAAACAATTAGTTTTTTCATGTTGATAAAGCAACAGCCAGGATGGTTATTTAGTTTGGTTTAAATGGATTTAGTGGCAAAACGTGAACGCAGATTGCTTCGCCACTATGCTATATATGCATTATTCGTTTTCACCGTTTACTTAACTGCATCAACCAGGGGCAGTAACTCCAGCAAATTATCAATGATGCCTTCCGGATTGGCCGATTGCAATTGTTGTAAGGTATGCGCACCCGTAGTAATACCAACATTTAGTAAGCAGCCTGCGTTGCGGCCTTCTTCGATATCGATGATCGAATCGCCAACTTTTGCTACTTCCCGGCCATCAGTTATTCCGAAATGTTTCATAGCAAACCAAATCATGTCCGGATCAGGACGGTTTTTGTCAACATCGTCGGCGGTAACCAGCAAGTCAAATTCCACACCTTCTTCCCATCCTAATTTGGCAACCAATGATTGAGCGGTTTCGCGGTTGTAACCTGTGTTTAAAACTACCAGGATATTTTTTTCGCTTAAAGCGCCAAATAAATCTGTGGCGTTGGGCTGCGGCAGTACATTTAAAGCAGCATAAGCATCAGCCAGTTGAGCTATAAAATTCGCATAAATGCTATCGGTAAGGCTATCGTCTTCTGTGCCTGTATAAACCTGCAAAATACTTTTTATGGCCTGCCGTTTTTCTTTACCTGCGCCCTGCGCTAATACCTCATCAAGGCTAAAGTTATAACCGGCCTGGTTTATCGCTGTCCGAAGCGTTTTATATACCACGTTATCCTCGTCAACAGTAGTGCCAGCCATATCAAAAACAACCATTCTTATCATGTTATTCTATTTTATCTTTTAACAATCCTTACGCTCTTTTTAACTCCGCTTCATCATAAAATCACTGTTATGGCTCGTGACCATTACACCTAACAGCCGGTAACACTTACACTTGCTTTGTTATAGTTGACAAAGGTAAAAGCTTCCTGCACCCGGGCAAATTCTGCAAAAGCTTATAATTGCCTTGATATGGCTATCAGGATTTACATTGATGTATTACCGGTGCCGTATTCATCTTCTCATCTGTTCTCCGCAGAAAACGATACAAACCAGTCGGCCGTCAAATCTTTAATAAACAATACAGCGATTAAATTTAGCCGCAAATATAGCGCAGCTAAGTAGGTAGTCGGCATGCGCTGTTTTATCAAATTGTTATGTTATTATTAGCGAACGATATTTAAATAATGTGTAAACCCGGGGCGGGCACCAGACAGTACGTCTTAGCTAAGTATTTTATAATGGCGGTTTCTGTTTTAAGTTAATTTCTTAGTGTTATCCTCAAACAATTAGGGCTTTTATCCGTACTATTGTATTCATCCGGTTTTTTTAAGCTTAGCAACTCAAAATCAGCTTACTGCATTTTACAAACATCTACCTGTCCGGACGGCGATGGTATCTCATTAAAACAATGGCACTGTCGGCCCGTGATATGGAAATAAAGAAGCTATCGGAACAATTAATTGTTGCCAACAAGGAATTGTTAATACAGCACCAGGAAAACGAAAAACTCGCCGCCGATTTAAACCTGGCCTTAATTGAACTTGAGCGACAAAACACCGCAAAAGGAAAAGTTGTAGCCGAACTAACTATTGCCAACATCGAGCTTGATTTTCAAAACGAAGAAAAAAGGAAACGGGCCGCCGAACTGATTATAGCCAACATTGAACTTGATTTTCAGAACGTTGAAAAAAGGAAGCGCGCTGAAGAATTGCTAATTGCCAACAAGGAGCTTGATTTTCAGAACGAAGAAAAAGAAAAACGGGCTGCCGAACTGGTGATTGCTTATGCCCAACTCAGTTTTCAGAACAAGGAAAAAGAAAAACGGGCCGCCGAACTGATATTGGCCAATACCGAACTGATTTTCCAAAATCAGGAGAAAGAAAAACGGGCGGCCGAATTAATTATAGCCAATACCGAACTCATTTATCAAAACCTGGAGAAAGAAAAACGGGCCAACGAATTAATTATAGCCAACGAAGAGCTTATTTATCAGAACCTGGAAAAAGAAAAACGGGCAAATGAACTAATTATAGCCAACAAAGAACTTGTTTATCAAAATAAAGAAAAAGGCAAGCGTGCAGCCGAATTGATTATTGCCAATATTGAACTTGATTTACAGGATGAAGAAAAGGAAAAACGCGCTGCAGAATTACTGGCCGCACTTAAAGAACTCGACTTTCAGGACGAAGAAAAAGGCAAGCGCGCCGCCGAGTTGATTATTGCCAACAGGGAAATACAGGTACAAAAGCAGGAGAAAGAACGACGCGCCGCCGCCGAGGCCAAAAAAGATGAGTTTTTTAACATGGTAAGCCATGAGTTTAAAACCCCGCTAACCAATATCAAAGCCATTAACCAGTTACTGGAAAAAACAGCCGATAAGGCCGGCAAAACCTATTCTTTCATTTTAAATGCCAACCACAGCATTAAACGCCTGGAGCGGTTAATTGAAGATTTGCTTGACGTTACCCGGATAAATGCCGGATTGATAGATTTAAACATCGCCGAATTTAATTTTACCGATGCCCTTACCCACAGCATTGCTAATGTTCAGCTAACATCAGACAGGCACCGGATTGTGCTGGAAAACTCAGTCAGCATAAAATACCTTGGCGACCAGTTCAGGATAGAACAGGTAATGGTGAACCTATTAAATAATGCCATCAAATACTCACCTGAAGCCGATAAAATACTGGTTAAAGCCGAAATATCAGGAGACAGAGTTATGATAATTGTGGAAGATTTTGGGATTGGAATAGCCAAAGAAGATATAGATCAGCTGTTTCAGCGATTTTACCGGGTAAGCAAAACGGCAATGCTTTACCAGGGTATAGGTTTGGGGCTTTATATTGCTGCCGAGATCATTAAAAAACATAACGGTACTTTCAATATCGAAAGCGAACCGGATAAAGGCAGTCGCTTTTGCTTTAGCCTGCCCTTAAATGCTGGTGCTTAAATAAAATTACATTAAATACAAAAGTCATTGCTTAACTTGTCAGCCTTATCCAATTATCAAAGCAACCATTATGTCGTCAATGTTAGCCTATAAAGAGCCGTCTATCAAGGTAACCCAGGAGCATCTGAAAATAGCGCTCGACCAGGTTCAATTAGGTTTTTGGGAACTTGACCTGGCCAGTTACACCCTTAACTGCACCTCTAAATGTAAAACCAACATCGGCATCGGCGAAAACGAAACATTGGATTATGATAAGTTATTAAACTGTATCCTGCCGGATGACAGGCCGCTAATGCCCGAAGCAATTATTGAGGCTATTCAATCTGCCGCGGGGGTTTATAGCCTGCAATACCGGGTAAGGCATACTGATAATACCATTCATTGGATTGATGCAAAGGGCACGGTACTATTTCATGCGGCAGCCCCCACCCACATCATAGGCACCATGGTTGATATCACGGAGAAGAAAGACCTGGAACTTTTAAGAGATGAGCTTTTTAATGTAACCACGCACGAACTTAAAACACCGTTATCGGCAGTTAAAGGCTATTTGCAATTATTAGATAGGTTTATTGCCGGCATTGGCGATGAAAAAATTACCCAGGTTGCCAAACGGGCCCTTGGCTCGGTAGAAAGGATTACCAGGTTGCTCAATGAAATGGCCGATCCGGCCAACCTATCCAACCAGATCAGGTTAGCTAAAGATTCATTTGATTTAAACGCCCTTGGCGAAGAAATTGCGGCCAACGCTATGCTGATAAATCCCGAATACAATATTCGGGTAGCTGCCACAAATAATAAAAACCTGGTATTTGCCGATAGGTACCGTATTGGCCAGGTTTTAACAAATTTGGTAAATAACGCTGTTAAATACTCGCCCGATTGTACCAATATCGTGGTATATATAGGGGCAAACGAGACCGAAGCCAAAGTACAGGTTAAAGATTTTGGCATAGGCTTGCCCAAAAGCGAGCACCACAAGGTGTTTCAAAAATTTTACCGGGCAACATCAACGCCACAAAACATACCCGGGTTTGGCATCGGCTTATTTTTAAGCGCCGAAATCATCCTCAGGCATGGTGGCTTTATTGGTGTAGATGATGACGAATCGGCAAACGGCACCTGTTTTTATTTTACCCTGCCGGCACCCGCTGTTAGTTAAAATAAATTTCCCCTATCGCAAGCCGATCAAACAGGTATTTAAAAATGATGCCAGGGGATCGTTATTATCGGCCGGTGCCATTCGTCCAATCAAAATTTATTCCTATTTTAGTAGTTTACCCCATTATTTAAGATGAGAAAACATTTCCTGTCCCTGCTATTTGCCGCTGCTTTTGGTTGTGCTTATGCGCAGCAGCCGGTAACCATTAAAAAAATTGCCGCAGGTTCTGTAAAATACCAGGGCGGCACCAATACCTGCTGGTCGTTTTCAACAACGTCGCTGGTTGAATCGGCAGAGATAGCGAACGATAAAAAAGATATCGATATTTCGGAGTTATATACATCGCGTAACCTGTTCATTGAAAAGGCGAAGCGGTATATCCTGTCAAATGGCACAAGCTTGTTCGAGGCTGGCGGGCTGGCCCATGATGCCATGTACGGGATTGAAAAATACGGCGCTATCCCCAACGAGTTTTACGCACGTAAAAAAGGTGTCGAATTTTCAGACAAAAGCAACAAACAAACCGACGAGATCCTGAAAGGTTACCTGGATTCGGTACTCAAAACAAAGCCCATCGATGCCAACTGGCTGGCAGGTTTTATTAAAAAACATGATGATATTGTGGGTACACCGCCGGCTAAATTTACCTGGGAGGGCAAAGAATACACCCCGCTTAGTTTTGCAAAAGAGGTTTTAAAGTTCAACAGGCAGCAATATGCTACAATTACGTCGTTTACGCACCACCCTTTTTACGAGAACTTTCCGCTGGAAATTCCCGACAACTTTTTGCTGCGCGAAAATTACCTGAATGTGCCGTTGGATGAGTTGATAGCCATTGCCAAAACCACCATTGAAAAAGGGCAGTCGCTGGTAGTTGATATGGATGTAAGTAACAACGGCTGGAACTGCGGCAAAGCAGGCTACGCCCTATTTGAAGATAAACGTTTTTACCGGGTGGGTAATGCCGATACAGCAGAGATGACGTATAGCGCGCCTTTACGGCAGCAATTATTTGAAACCCTAATTACGCAGGACGATCACCTCATTCACATTGTAGGTATCGCCAAAAGTAAAGGCGGCAAACTGTTTTTTATCCTGAAAGATTCTGGAGGCGATCATTACGGACCGTTTAAGGGATATGATTATGTATCGGTAAATTATTTCGCCATTAATGCGCTAAGTATCACCGTGCCGGTTACCGCGCTGGATGAAAAATATGCTAAAATAGTAAAGGCACCGGTGCCGCTTATCAATTAAACACAGAAAACAAGGCAATCGACAAAAAGCCGGATCAGGATTCAAAATATTCCACCGGCTCCAAATCGCCCAGTTCTTCATCGGTAAATAACCTGGAGCGGATAATGAACCTGATGCCCATAGGAATTTCGATAGAAAAGCTGCTGCCGCGGCCAGGGGTAACATCCAGTGTAAGATGCGTATGCTTCCAGTATTCAAACTGATCAATACTCATGAAAAACTCGCAGCCTGCAACCTCTCCTATTTTCACATCACTGCTTCCAATTTTAAAGTCGCCCTTTTCAAAACACATGGGCGATGAGCCATCGCAGCAGCCGCCGCTTTGGTGAAACATCAGCTCGCCAAACCGGGCTTTTAACTCGGCTATTATTTTTTCGGCTTCGGGGGTAATGGATACTCTTTTGGTCATGGTGGGATTATTCTAAAAAGTTTCCTCCAAGGGGAGCGGTGCGATTAGACACGAGCGCAAAGGCAGGGAAAGGTTTCTACGAGCGATAAGCTATCGAGTTAACCGCCTGATCTAACCCCTACCTCCCCTTCCCCAGGGAAGGAATCACACACACCCTCTGCTCTTACTAATGTGTAAATCAATGTATTTACAAAATAAAAGGCGCCGCAAAATCCCAAACATTTTGCGGTCGCCTTTAACATTACGGGGCTAAAAGAAACCCAGTTTGTTCTTATTATAAGAGATCAGCATATTTTTGGTTTGCCTGTAGTAGTTCAGCATCATTTTATGATTTTCGCGGCCAAAGCCCGATTTTTTGTAACCGCCAAAAGGCGCATGTGCAGGGTAAGCGTGATAATTGTTAACCCAAACCCGGCCGGCCTGTATAGCACGGGGCACCTGGTAAATTTCATGGGCATCGCGTGTCCACACGCCCGCGCCAAGGCCGTAAAGGGTATCATTGGCAATTTCAATAGCCTCTTCGGTAGTTTTAAATGTTGTAACCGATACCACCGGGCCGAAGATCTCTTCCTGGAAAATCCGCATCTTATTATGCCCTTTAAAAATAGTCGGCTGAATATAATAGCCCCCGCCCAACTCCTCAGGAAGCTTTTGGGCATTACCGCCGGCCAATACTTCGGCCCCTTCTTTTTTGCCAATATCCAGGTAGCTCAGTATTTTCTCGTATTGATCATTAGAGGCCTGCGCGCCCATCATCGTTTCAGAATCAAGCGGGTTTCCCATTTTTATAGCTTTTGTACGTTCAATAACGCGCTCTATAAATTTATCGTAAATATTCTCGTGCACCAGCATACGCGACGGGCATGTGCAAACTTCGCCCTGGTTTAAGGCAAATAATACGGCGCCTTCTACTGCTTTGTCAAAAAATTCGTCGTCGGCATCGCCAACAGACTCAAAGAAGATATTTGGCGATTTACCGCCCAACTCCATGGTGACGGGAATTAAATTTTCTGAGGCGTATTGCATAATCAACCTGCCGGTTGTGGTTTCGCCGGTAAAGGCAACCTTACTAATGCGCGGGTTGGTAGCCAGTGGTTTGCCGGCTTCGGGGCCAAAACCTGTAACAATGTTTAAAACACCCGGAGGCAAAACATCGCCAATGAGTTCCATTAGCACCATAATACTGGTTGGGGTTTGCTCGGCGGGCTTTACAACCACACAACAGCCGGCGGCTAAAGCAGGTGCTATTTTCCATGTGGCCATTAGTAATGGAAAATTCCAGGGAATAATCTGGCCCACTACGCCAAGGGGCTCCTGCAGGTTAATACTTACAGTAAACTCATCATGCTCAGATATGCTGCTTTCCTCGGCGCGGATGGCACCTGCAAAATAGCGGAAGTGATCAACACATAGCGGCAAATCGGCAGCCATTGTTTCACGGATGGCTTTACCGTTATCGATGGTTTCTACCGTAGCCAGGTAGCTTAGGTTATCTTCAATTATTTGCGCAATTTTAAGTAATAAGTTGCTGCGGGTAGTTGCCGCGGTTTTACTCCAGGTTTTAAATGCCTCTGTAGCGGCATCAACAGCTGCCTCGATATCTTCTTTGGTTGATCGGGCGGCTTTGGTAAAAACCTTGCCATCAATGGGCGAAATATTATCAAAATACTCGCCTTTAACGGGCGGAACAAATTTACCGCCAATAAAATTGTCGTACTTATCCTTAAAGGATGGTCTTTGGGCTAAACTCATGATGGTTTTATTTTTTAATTGGTTAAGCTAAGTTAGCGGTGGCCTGCATCGGGCATTTGCACTATACTCTCAATTGGGTGCATTATAATTTCAATTTTAAAATGAATTATAAACTACGGATTAGTATGTCTAATTTTATTTAATAATAAACCAATTATGAACGAGAGAAACCTGGTATCTCCGTTTGCCCTCAGTGGTAAACGTGAGTTGCACACGCTGGTAGAAAATCGCCGTGCATATACATTAAACCACTGCGAACTAAATATTTACGAAACTTATCAGCGCAGTGAACTGGTTCCGCTTACTTTTGATGACCTGGTAATTACCAGCATGCTGCGTGGTAAAAAAGTGATGCACCTTTTTGATAAGCCAGGTTTTGATTACCTGCCTGGCGAAACGGTGATAGTTCCGCCAAATGTTACCATGACTATTGATTTTCCCGAGGCATCCGAACTTAACCCTTCGCAATGCACAGCCCTGGCCATTAATCACCACGAAATAAAAAGCACGCTTGATTTTTTGAACGAGAATTATCCCCGTGCCGATGACGTTTGGAAGCTTAACTACCAGCAATTTCACTTTTTTAACAATCATGAACTGGCCCAGCTAATTAATAAGCTCATCAGCATAAGTACAGGCGATGTGTTAACCAAAGACGTACTGGCCAATTTAACGCTAAAGGAGTTGTTAATTAGAATTATGCAAATGCAAAATCTGCATGTTGTACAAGATAATATGCAGCAATTATCAACAGGAAACCGTTTTGCTTATATTTTACAATACATTAAAAACCACCTTACCGAAAAGTTGAACATTGATGCCCTGAGCCAGATGGCCTACATGAGCAAGGCCAGTTTTTTCAGGGCATTTAAACACGAAATGGGAATTTCGCCGGTTGATTATATTATTAAGGAGCGGATACAGTTTGCTAAACAGCTATTGCATAATCCTTATTGCAGTATTGCCGATGCCTGTTTTAAAGCCGGATTTAACAACCAGCATTATTTCAGCCGGGCATTCCGTAAAATTGCCGGTACAACGCCAAGTTTTTATAAGGCGGGGATTGTAAGGGAGATGAATTAGACTTTGCACTACCCAAGCCCCGGGCTTTCGGTATTCCAGATATAAGACGGCAGACTTTTTCACGACCTAACCCACTGTTATGGATGACAAGGATAACAGCTTACGCTGCCACGCCATCAGCATTAATAATGTCGACCGGATCGATCTCCAATACGCGGCAAATCTTAAAAAACCTTTCTAAGGTCAGTTTAACATAGCCCAATTCAATTTTGCTATAGGTATTTTGCGATACATTCAACTTGGCAGCAAGATATTCCTGCGAGTAAGCCAACTGTATCCTGGTATTACGGATATTTTGGGCTATGGTTTTTACGCTGTGGTTTGCTAAGGCACTCATTGGTTATGGTTTATTATTTATTATATAAACGCAGTAAACAATAAGTTGGATTTTTTTAATGTTAACTTATTTCAATAAAGAGTAACCCTACGGGTTGTACTCTTTTTAAGAGTATCAATAAGTGTATTGTGGAGCTACCTGACGCGCCACTTTGTTTCATAAGCGTACGCAGCTGTACGCTTATGAACGTTTAGGCCGAAATTAAACACACACAAACAACTACTATTCAGCAAGTTATAAAAACGGCATGATTTTACTGCTTTACAACTTCAATTACATTGTGGCTATGCTTAAAAATTACTTTAAAACCGCCTGGCGAAATTTGTTTCGCAACAAGTTCTATTCGTTAATCAATATTGCCGGCCTTACTGCCGGGCTGGCCATTGGCATTTTGATATTGCTTTGGGTACAGGACGAGTTAAGTTTTGATAGCTTCCATAAAAACGCCGACAACATTTACCGCGTAGAACTTTTTGGCGGTACCGGCGCCAGTAAACAAATCTGGCAAACCACTGTAGCGCCTATCGGCCCATTGGCTAAACAGGAACTTACCGACGTGCAGGACCAGGTCCGCCTTATCCCCAACTGGTTCTACTCGTTATATAAATACAAGGAAAAAGTTTTTGGCGAACAAAACGTAGGCTTTGCCGATCCTTCGCTGTTTAGCATCTTCGATTTCCCGCTGATTGAGGGCAATACCGCTAAGCCTTTTTTGAATGATAACTCGGTTGTCATCACCAAAAAAACGGCTCAAAAATATTTTGGTAACGAGAGTGCCCTGGGCAAAGTGATTGTGGCAGAAGGCAAGGAAAACTTTACCGTGAGCGGGGTTATTAACGATTTTCCGCTTAACTCCAGCATCAATTATGATATGATTATGCCCATGAGTTACCACATTAAATATATATTGGAACATGGTAAGCAGGATGCTAACACCGATTTTAATAATTATTCTTATCAAACCTATTTTAAATTAAAGCCCGGCGCATCGTTAAAAAAGCTCTCGGCCGATTTGTTCAAAATCCACATTAAACACCGCGCCGAGGATACCGATGCCGACTACCTGTTGCTGCCCATCAATAAAATGCACTTGTACAACGCCGACTTAACCGATCATGGCATCCAAACGGTACGCATTTTTATTATTATAGCCTTGGTTATTTTACTGATAGCCTGCATCAATTATGTAAACCTTTCTACCGCCCGCGCGCTATTGCGTGCCAAAGAGATCAGCATGCGCAAAATTATAGGGGCTGGCAAAATACAGCTGTTTATGCAATTCCTGGCCGAGACGGGATTGCTGTTCCTTATAGCTACGGTATTTGCCTTGTTTACCATATACCTGCTGATGCCGGTATTTAACCAGCTGGCCGGCAAGCAGTTGGTATTTAACCTGCTCGATCCGCATATCTGGCTCATCATAAGTATAACAGTGGTAGCAACCCTGGCCCTATCAAGTATTTACCCGGCCATGCTGCTATCGTCTTTCGAGCCGTTGAAAGCCCTGAAGGGCAAAATAAGCGGTAGCATTGGCGATGCCCTTTTCCGCAAAATACTCGTGGTGGTGCAGTTTACGTTTTCGGTAGTGCTTATTGTGAGCACGCTGGTTATTACGCGGCAACTAAAATACATCCAATCAAAAAATCTGGGATACGATAAAAGCCATGTTTTTGGTGTTTGGATGCGCGATGCATCAAAACATTATGATGCCGTACGTGCCGAACTTTTAAAGCAGCCCGGTGTAGAAGATGTAACCCGTGCAACCGGCAACATTATCAACAGCGGCGGCATCTCGGGCGACAACTCCTGGGATGGCAAGGCTCCGGGCCAAACCTTTATCCTACATCCTATGGGGATAGATAAAGATTTCATCTCGTTTTTTAAGCTTAAAATGCAGCAGGGCAGCAGCTTCAGCGGAGCAGTGGCCGACTCCACCCATTTTATCCTTAACGAGGCCGCCGTAAAAGAGATAGGCCTTAAAAACCCGATCGGCAAGCGCTTCCGCTTTCAAAGGACCAACGGCACCATTATTGGCGTAATTAAAGATTTCCATTTTGCCAGCATGCGCGAAAAAATTGCACCGGCCATCTTTTTTTACAGACCCGCCGTTTACCAAACCCTATACATAAAAACCAACACCAAAAACGCCGCTGCAGCTATAGCCGCGGCGGGCGACCAGTTTAAACAATACAACGGCGAGTTCCCTTTTAGCTATAACTTCCTGGACGATATATTCAACGACCTTTACCAGGGCGAACAACGCGAGGGCACACTGTTTAACTACTTTGCCGGCATGGCCATACTAATCTCCTGCCTGGGTTTGCTGGGCCTTGCAACGTACACCGCCCAGGTGCGCACCCGCGAAATTGGCGTACGCAAGGTATTAGGCGCATCGGTTGCCGGCGTAGTAAGTCTGCTGGCTAAAGATTTCATCAAACTGGTACTTATTGCCATCGTAGTAGCCTTCCCGCTGGCCTGGTATGCCATGAGCAACTGGCTCAATGGTTTTGCCTACCGCATCCCCATCCATTGGACAGTTTTTGTATTGGCGGCGTTTATCGCCATCGTTATCGCTTTTGTTACCATTAGTTTTCAATCCATCAAAGCAGCGCTGGCCAACCCGGTGAAGACTTTGAGGAGCGAGTAGGGAGGGTTACTATGTATTGGTTGTGCAAATCCCGGATGTTTAATAGTGAAACACCCTGGTACTGGGTGCTACGCCTTCCTCCAGCTGCCGCAAGAGTTTTCGCTGCCGCGAGGCCGGACCTTGCGACAGCGAAAGGTAGTAGACACATACTACCTAAAGATGATGGTTAAAATTCTCAGCGATCTCATTCAAATACTTAAAGTACTTTTCATTCGTAATATATTCGGATAGCGGCGGGTTACCTTTAAGCTTGTCAAATAGTTTTAACGCTTCTTCATCGATCAGCTTCTTATTTTTATAAGCATGGCTTAACAGAAATAACAGGGAAAAATAAAGGTAGAATCTAGTTATCTGCTCCGATTCGTTCTTAACCCACTCGCTATCGATCCAGACAAGTTTTTTCAATGTCAGATTTAATAGCTCCTTGATTTTTGACACATCCTTTTCTTCAGAATAGTAATGGATTATGAAATTGCCGTAACTTGTCATAAATAAATCATTTAGAAATTCTTCGGATTTGAACAAGCGGTCAAATTCCGCTTGCCATCTCAGACGTGCGGTGTTCAGTACTAATTGATATTGGTCATCTGAAGTGTGCAGGCTAATTGAGGTTAGTAATTTTGTTCGCGTCTCCAACAAAGAATTATACCGGTCTATCGGAAGCGAATGTTTCATAACTTTAATCAAATCTTCTTCAGATAGAAATTGCATCTGTTCTCCCAATGCAACATTGAAAACGCTGTTGCTATGGAAAAACGGGATAGCTTGATGATAAATTTTTTCATCTCGAAGATAAAGTTGCTGCAGCAGTAACGCTATTGCCTGGCGACCTTTAATTGCTGGCTCATCGTCCATTCTGTATTTCTTTAGTAACTGCCTGGTCAATTCGAATATTACCCATGGGTTTGATAGCTGTTCTGATTTTTTAGCCAGGATGACCAAAGCACGCTCCGGGAAACTTTGGAGGTAGAAGATATACTCCTCAATAAGCTTCAGGTTGTTTAATCGGAAGATGAATGCCTTTACATTGAGTTGAAATAAAAAAAAGACCAGGTTTTCTAAGTAAAAATTAAAATGAAAGCCTTGCCCGCCACGCTCAATTGCCAAGACGAAATCGTAGATTTTTTTTACTGAATTTTCTTTTGTTCCCTGGTTGGCTACCCTTTCAAGTTCTTTTTCATAGTAAGATCCATTCGCGCGAACACTCACACTCATATTGACAGCGCTCAGGATTTTTTGCACTTGTGTGATTCGTTGATCCTTTGTTGTTTTTGGAAAGGACATGCCTTGTAGAAAATATTTAAGATCGATCTTAAAATAACTATTGACCATTACAAAAATGACAAGGGCGCTTATGTCGCCACCTAAAATAAAACGGTCGAGAAAAGGCTTGATCGTAACAATTACAGAAGCCAACTTATGGTATTCATGGCCTGACATCGCGTTCATTGTTGTAGAACTCAGTTGTTGCGCGAGTCTCCCCAATGCAGGATTATTCTCCCGATTGAAGAGCAGTTGTTCTACATCGTAGTTACTCAACTCCAGTAGCAATTTATCCAGATCATTATTAACGAATATGCCAACGAGGCTAAAGGCCTTTTTAATTAGCGTTACTTCGATCTCCATACCAAACAGTCTTTATGGTCTAACTTTTCCCACAATTCATCAAAAGCGTCGATGACCCTCTGGGGATGAGATACTTCCAATAAAATATGATGACTTAGACCAATGGAATTAATGGAAGTACCGATGGAATAAACCTTTGGTTTCGTGCGCTTGCTCCCAGGGAAAATCAGAAATCGATCATGGAATGACCAGCCATGATTACTATGTTGTAAACGAAATTCAAGCTTCAGTCCATAATTGTTATTCCCCGGATCTTCGAGAATAGCGGATTCCTGCCGGATAATCTGATCTGTGGTATAACCTGTTTTTGACAATATCTTTTTCGAACTCTTTTCAATCGCACCTATGGCCTTTATCTCGACCCCGGCAGTTGGAGAAAAGAATAAGGTGTTCAAGATATCACCTGACCTTAAGTAAGGATCCCATAAGCAAACCCCGTTTTGGTCATGCTGGTTGATCAATTTTCTTAGATCTTGTAATGCCGTCAGTGAACTGCCACTAAAATACTGTTTAAAAGAAAGAGAGGATTCCAGTCTCACTTTTTCGGCGTCATAAAGTGTGTTATGTATAAAAGTGGCGTAATCCTGCACGTCCGAATCTCCGCTGCGCATGCCTTTACTTACAATTTCTACTTTATGCGTCACTCCACCAATTGTAAAAACACGAGGTTCGTGACTTCCTATACTGGTGTTGAGGCTCATACCCCTAAAATATGTTCCGCGAAAATTGGAAAGCAAGAGATTCGGCTCATTACTCCATATCCTGATATTTGTTACCTGGTCAACATGGCCGGTGGTAATCAGCTGAAGTTGTGAAAGATTATAGGGAACATTTACACTGCCTAAGTAATTGCCATCTAAAATAGAATCGACCATTATGGTGCATGCTTTTGGTTCGACTAAATCGAGGTGCCATTTGAATTGTGCCACAACCCCGGTATGATCGGTTAATGATTGCGATGTGGTTTTTAGGATGGTGACCGGGAATTGAAAAATAACATTTCCTAACCGGTCCCTGACCAGCGACAGGTCGATGGGGACAATCTCTTTGATTTGTTCGGTGAGTTTATTAAGTGATTTTACGGCTTTAACATCCAGCAAAAATTCAAGCTGTTGTTTTGATTCGTCAAAAAACTCCAATATATAAGAGCCGTTATGGAAATTATTTTTAAGGACGTGGTTCAGTCTGTTGCCCTCACTCGCCGGGATAAATTGTTTAGCTAAACCGCTCAATTTGCCCATAACTAATTGATCATTTTCGCTGAAGTCCCATTTGTGTTTGTTTACCAATTTTCCAAAAACAGCCTGCGCCTCATTCGGAGAAAGCCAATAACGCTGTATTCCAACAGCAAGTTCTTTATTAACCGGGAGCAATTTGGTCAAATATCGATGGGCAGTGCCTTCAAACTGCTTTTCTTCAAACGAGGCGAGAATAAACAAATTGGTAACTGTTTTATTCTTTTTATGCTGGATAAATAATTGAGTGACCTCGCAACTGTAAAAGAAACCAACATTACCAGGGGCAATCAGGGTTTCAAAATCTTTAAATAGCTGCATGCGGTGTGGTTTAAGAATCTAAGGTACTATCCTATGGTCAGTTAATCAAATGAAGAAATATAGGCAAACGCCATGCTAAGTAATAAATATGCAACACCCGGATGGTTAATCTCATCCGGGTGTTTTTGTATACCCGCAGTTAGCGTTAAGGATTGCAGTGAAAAGCCCACAGCGCGGGCAGGCCGGGGCGGTAATGGCAAAGCGAGGACTTGCAACGAAAAGCCTGACCGCCGCTTCTACCAGCGGTGGGAACGCCCGGGAAAAGAATCAAGAGATTAGAGTCAAGAATCAAGACAGAGACAGCGCTGCCCCTATTTTAGCCATCCTAACAATCACTTCATCACCGACAGCACCTGCGAAACCTGCAAGTACGGCGCCATTAGTTTCCTGATTAAATTGCTAAAGAAAGTCATCGTTTTTTTTAAAAGCCTGGAGTACTTCGTCGGTATTTAAAACGGTGGCAAATTCGTTGTTAATTTGTGCCAGTGCGGTTAAATGGATGGTTTCGGCGTCGTAGTGTTCGCCTTTTATACCGGTTTTGGCAAAGGCGGCGGTAGCATCGGCCACTACAAAGGTGTGGTAGCCAAAATTGCCGGCCATACGGGCCGTGGTAGATACGCAATGCTCGGTGGTAAGCCCAACTATAACCATGGTATCGATGCCCGCAGCATCCAGCTGTTGCTGCAGATTGGTGCCGATAAAGGAGCTGTTTACCGATTTTTTGATCACCGTCTCGCCGGGCAAAGGTTTCACAATCTCTTTGTGCGCATTGCCGGGGTTACCTTCGGCCAGCAGCGAGTTGGGGTTGGCCGAGCAGCGCTGGATGTGGAATAGTGGCAGGTTATTTGCCCGCCAGTAATCAAGCAGTTTGCGGGCATTAACTTCGGCATCGGGGTTATTGCGCTGGCCTCCCCAATAAGGGATATTATCAAAACCCTGCTGTATATCAACGAGTATTAATGCAGGGTTGGTGTTCTGTAATGTTTTCATACCTCAAATTTGCAGCTTTGCAAGGGCCGCAATTTTGCTGTGAGGCTTTATTTGTTTGTTTTTATAAGGCCGGTTAAGTCTAAAGTACTAAGTCGTAAGTCTGAAGTTATTTTTTTGACTTAGAACTTAAGACTTTGGGCTAAAAACTATCCGTCAAATTTATGGATGACACTACACCAGTTCGTTACGCGCACTTTTAGGCGAAGCGCCGAATTTTTGCTTATAAACTTTTGAAAAATGCGAAATATTTTCGAACCCGCTGCTATAAGCTACCAGCGATACCGGATCGTTAGAGTGTTTTAACTGGTACTCGGCATACTCCAGCCGGCGGTTAAACTGCCATTTTACGGGCGTGGTATTAAAACGATCGGTAAACTCTTTTTTAAACGCGCTTACACTCCTGCCGGTGAGTTTGGCCATATCGGCTATGGATAGTTGCCTGTTAAAGTTGGTTTCCATAAAGTAAGCCAGATCAACCTTTTTATTACTTACCAGGTCTTTCAAAAACGAGGCGAAGGTTTTTGATTGATCGCCCGACAAGATTTGCAACAGCACCTGGTGGGCCGCAAACTTAACAATGCACCTGGAGTAGTTTTGTGGTTGTACAATATGCTGCATAACCTGGGCTACGTTGGCCTTTATAAATTCGGAAGTTTTAAAGGTAAACGGCGGCAAATCGGCACTCAATTTTTCCTGTTTAAACTCGGGCACATGGCTTTCTAAAAAGTAATCAACAAACTCATTTTCCATAAAAATAAGCAGGCTGGTATAATCATCAGATGGGAAAAGCTGGTAATTGCCCCGCCGCCTAAACTGGATATCGCCGGCCATTAAGTGCTGTACATAGCTGCCATACCTAACATCAATGGTACCCGTTAAAATTACCTCCAGGCAATGCGCGGTTTGCAGGGTATCATCGCACCTGAAAGGGCGCTTTTTATCAATGATAATTCCGTACATATCAGACAATCGAAGCTTGATATGCGCATGATGATCAAGCAGGTCTTTAGGGATTTGTATCATCGGTACACATTAGTTTTTACTAAGCTACATTTTGAAATTTATCTTTTTTACTTTTTTGATTAATTGTAACAAAGGAATGATAAAAGCCCATGGGTGTTTACCTTAACAAAACAGACGCGCTGGCCAAACAGGTTAATCTGCTGTTTGATAAGTTGGCTTTACTATTTTGACGTTAAAGGCTTCCGGCCGACAAATCTTATCACTAATCCTTTGCCGTTGTGGTAAATACTTTCGTTTAAAATATACTCTTCTTCTTCCAGTAACAGTATCTCGTAATCTTTAAAATCGGCTATAAGATCTTCTTTTGAAAACAGCATATTGATGTCCTTTGGGCCGCCAATATGGGGATTGTTTAACGTAAGTTGAAGGTGATTTTTGCTAAAAGCCTCAAATATAACTACCCCGCCGGGTTTTAGGCACCTATCCAGTTTTTGGTGAAACTGAGATTTTTTTTCGGCAGCAAAGTGTGCAAATATTAACCCGATGGCATCAAAACATTGCTCATCAAAGGCTAATTGCTCCAAATCGCCCACAAGGTAGGCCAGGTTTACACCGCGTTGCTGTGCCAATTGTAAGGCCTTGGCTTTGCCTTCGGCACTCAGGTCAAAGGCAGTTACCTGCCAGTTCAGGGTAGCGGCAAAAACCCCGTTTCGGCCTTCGCCATCGGCAGGCATGAGTATTAGCCCGGGTTCAAATTTTTTAAGCCATTGCTCAAAAAAAGCATCGGGTGCTTTTCCGTAAGCATACTCTTCTTTTTTATAGCGGTCGTCCCATAGTTGTTTGTATTGTTCGTCCCAGGTTGGTTCCATCGTTTTTTATTTTGTTACCCAATTATTTTATTGTGCAGTACAAATATAATTTGTGCGATAGCGGAAGAGATAGGACAAAAACTCAGTTGTGTGGTACTTAACTAAAATTATACCTGAAAGCCTCGGGCGATTGCCCGGTGTGTTTTTTAAAAAACCTGATAAAATAGGAAACATCATCATAGCCAAGCAGGCCGGCAATTTGATTTACCTGGTTGGCAGTGGCCAACAGGTACCGCTTAGCCTCGAGCACGATGTGTTCATTAATAACTTGCGAACAGGTTTTACCCAATGTTGTTGTGGTAATGGTGTTAAGCTGATAGGCGGATAAATTGAGTATATCAGCATAATAGGCTACCTGTTTGTGTGTAAAAACATGGGTATCTAAAAGCGCTAATAATTTTTCAAGCTGTTGCTGCGTGTACAGGCTGGCACCACTGGCAGCATCGGCTGGCTGCTGCCTTACCAATTGTATAAAAAAGATATCCATGTTGGCGCGGATTGCCTCCTGGTAGCGCGGCTGTTTATCGGTATACTCCTGCAGAATGCAACCCAGGCTATTGTACAATTTTTGAAAACCTTTGTCGCCGGGTTGATAATGGTATATACTGCCGGCGCTTTGCAACATAAGGTCAGCTGCCTTACCATTCGCGAAATAAAACTCGCCGCTGAATTGCATTAGGTACCCCGTGCTGCCGGCCTTTAAAACCAGTTTATGCACCTGCCCCGGCCGCATAAAAAAAACGGATTTGTCGCAGATTTCATAATCGGTAAAATCAATATAATGCTGGCCACTTCCATTTTTTAGAGCAAGAACGTAAAAAAATCATGCCGGTGAAGTTCTTGTATCATATCTGTGCCGGCAAGCAAATTATCAAGCTCCCATACATTGAATAAAGCGGGAGTACCGGATTTTTTTTGTGTGGTACTGATTTGTCTTACCGGAATTCTGTCCATTTTGATGATACCAATGCGAAGGGATGCTATTTAACAAATGTAATTACATTTTGAGGAAAATAGATCCAGGTAAAGGCTATAGCTTGCAGTGCAGGCAGTTGTGAAATTTGCTAACCGGCCTCGGTTGTTTCAAGGGTAGCCGCCGGTTGCAGCGGGATAACAAAAAAGAATTTAGTGCCAACGCCTTCTTCGCTGGTTACCCAGATGCGGCCGTTACATTTCTCTACCAGGTCTTTACAAAATAGCAGGCCCATGCCTGTGCCCGATTCATTGAGCGTACCGGTTTTACTGGTCATCTGGCTTTTAAAAAGTTGGTTTACACGCGCAGGCGGCATGCCCATACCTGTGTCGCTTACCGTTACCAGTACGTTGTCGCCCTCCTTAACGGCCGATACTTCGATAACATCGCCCCCGCCCGAAAACTTAATAGCATTGGTAATTAAATTCCTTACAACTATCCTTACCGAGTTAGGATCGGCAAGGGCAAATAGTTCTTTGTTGCCGCCACAAATCATGGTAATACCCTTTCTTGAAGCCTGTTCGGTATGGTTTTCAGATTCTGATTTTACAATATCGTAAATTAAAAAACTTTGGCCCGCGGTGTTGAAGTTTTCCAGCTGGCTGTTGATCCAGAACAGGAGCGTATCCAGAAAATCGGATGTATATTCAAGCTTTTGTATTACAGAGGGGATCATCCGGAGCATTTCCTCGTGGCTTATAGATTCGTCTGACAGCAGATCGAACAGGCCGCGCAATGTGCTTAGTGGCGACCGAAGGTCATGCGCCAATATAGATATCAGCTTGTCTTTTAATTTATTAAGGTCATTCAGCTTTTCGGCCTGTTCATCTATACTAACTTTTTGCTCTACAACTTCCTGGTTTTTGTGTTTAAGCTGGGTATTTATTTTTAACTGCTGCTGCTTTTGCCGGTAATACTGGTATGCTATTAACAATACTGCGGCTATAATGATAAAAAATATGAGGTTTAACAAGTCCTTATCGTGCAGCTTTTGCTGATACAGTAAGGCGCTTGCTTTTTGCTGCAGCATTTGTTGCCGCTGCTTTTCGGCATAGTTATATTGGGTAATATACAGGGTAAATTTTTGAACGCTTTCATCCTTCCGGAAGGTGCGCTTCATTTTGTCGAAATCCTTTTGGGCAACAAATGCTTCCTTGTATAATTTTAAGCCGCCAAGCGTTTCAATCAATTGAACTGCGGCGTTTGTACGCAGCAAAACGCTGCCAAAACGGTCGGCAAGCGTTTTGGCCTGCAGGGCAAAACCGTATGCTTTGGAGTAATCATGGTTTACATTGTAAAACAGGGCAGTATTAATTAAAGCGATGGTTTTATCGTAATCCATTTGATTATCAGTAGCAACTTTTAAAGCCTGCTGCAGGTAACTTAAAGCCTTTGGATTTTGCTTTTTATAAATATAACATACCGCCAAATCACTATAACATGTACTTATACCATCTTTATCATCCTGCTTTTGATTAATAACAAGGGCATCTGTAAGGTATTGAATAGCCTTGTCATACTTTCCCTGGGCCATTAATACTTCGCCAATGTTTTGTTTGGCTACGGCAATCCCACCGTCTGATTTCATTTGTGTCCACGTCTTCAGCGCCTCGGTAAAATAGGATAAGGCCTGCGGGTATATCTCCATACTTTGCAGGATAACACCGATGTTATTATAATCGGCCGATATTTTCTTTTTGTTGTGAAGCTTTGTATCGATATTAAGGGCCTTAAAATAATAATCAAGCGCGGTAGACGGGTGCCCAAGATTATCATAATTATTGCCCATGCTTAAATATAAGCGCGATAAGCCGGGTAAATCATTGGCAGCAAGTTTAATTGGCAGTGCCTTTTTGTAATAGGTTAACGCCTTTTGATAATCGCTTAACTGGTAATACAAATCGCCGTAAAGCCGGTAACAGTTACTAATGCCCAACTGGTTATTAACCCTGGTATAAAGGGCCATACTCTCCTCAAGGTTTTTTATTACCGTTTTGTATTTAGATTGACTGATGTATACTGCAGTAACAGCCAGCAGCCCATCGGCAATGCCGGTGCTGTAGTTTATACGACGCGAAATTTGGGTTGCCTTTTGCCCGTAATAAATGGTACTATCGGGATAGTATGAGGTATAAACGACAGCCAGTTCATTCAAATAGTTTATAAGAGCCGTATCATTTACCTGCTTTTTGGCCGCGATAGATTTGAGTAATTCGTTACGCAGGCTATCCGGTTTTGCTTTATGACGATAGGCCTGGCAAAAATTGCACAAAAAAAGCGACAAAATACTAAGCCATATTTTGGTATTCATTCAATCAAAAAAAAATATAATCAGGGTTATGCAGCAAAGCCATTTTAAGCGGTATTACAAGCACCATTATCTTATTTAGACAGTTGCTTATTAGGTTTTTACGATTAAATGACTTTTAAGTTATAAATATATAATTTAAATTTATTAATTAGTTGGCATTGGCACTATTTGGTTGCAGATAAATAGCTTATAAATGTCGCCGCGAAGGGAGATGGCAGGTAACGGAAAAACGCTGCGCTCCTGACGGCCGTGGCAAAACAATAGCCGCCGCAGCGTAAATTTGCAGTTTTATTTAATATAAATACCTGGGAAAAATGAAAGGAGCCGCAGTATGTAATTACTCACCAATTTCCAGTTTATACCCCCTGCCGTGGATATTTGTCAGCTGGATTGAAGAATCATTTTCCAATTTCTTTCTCAGCTTTGATATAAACATATCCAGGCTTCTGCCTACAATTACGCCCTCGTCTTCCCAAATTTCTTTTTGAAGCCGGCCTCTTTCAATAATTACATTTGGCGACCGGGCGAAGATCAGCAGCAGCTTATTTTCTTTTACGGTGAGTGCGGTTGTAACTCCGGCAGCTATAATTTGCCGGTTACCGGGGTCAAAAATGGAATTGCCAAGTTTAAAACTATCAACACCGGCAAAAGTTGCTGTAACTTTATTTTTCCGGGTTTTAACCGATTGCGAAAATATCAGCCCTATAAAGGCCAGGAAAGGCAAACCGCCTAATAAATAAGCTTTTTGTGCGGCTGTAATACGCCGGCCCTCAAATTTCAGGTTAATAAGGTAACAGCTTTTGGGTTGCCTGCGGCCCAGGCAGGGCACAATATTATCCTGCCGGTTACCAGATATCATATAGCCAAATATGACATCCTTTCCGGTACATTTTAATACAGTCACAATGTAGTTATGTGCCAGCTTATCTTTTGCCAGCGAGCGGCTTATTATTTTTACAAGCGAATCGGGCTCAAAGGCAAACTCGTTTTCAAACCTTACCTGGTATTCGTTTTCGGCTATTTTTTTAACAGGCAACACCCGTGACGTGCTATCGCCCGAATGCAAAAGTACCTCATGCCCTATCTTGCGGAGCATTACCTGCTGCCTGGCCAAATCAAAATCGTCATTACCGGTTAAACTAAAAGCCGCACAAATAGCGGTTGTAAATAGTAGTACCGTAAACCCCAAAAGATACCTGGTTTTCATATTCAAGCTTGTTTTATAACCGGCCATATCCATAAACGGTTGAATTTACAAAGTTTACGCTTTTATTTACAATGTTTATAATCATAAACTTACTGTACGTGAATAGGTTTGCAGCATCAAATTTATAATGCTATGATCAATAAACCCGCAATTATCCTGTTCCTGACTATGTTTCACCTTGCTGCTTACGCGCAGCAAACTTACCAGTTGGACGCTAAGAAAAGTAAAATTTTATGGAATACCCGTAATACCATGGGCGGCCACAACGGCTACCTGCTTTTTAATACCGGCAACCTCAATTATTCGCCCGCGGGCGAACCAACGGACGGCTCCTTGAATATGGATATGAACAGCATACGCAGCGTTGACCATGCAGTTGCAGCCGAAAACCAAAAAGTAGATAAGGAGTTAAGAAAACCGGGATTTTTTGATATAGAAAAACATCCCGGCGCTATCATGAACGTCAGGCAAGTTAACGCTACCGGTAAGGCCGGCATTTATAAAGTATCTGGCAACCTTACCATAAAAGGCATTACCAACCCCATTGAGTTTGTGGCAGCTATCCGGAAAAAAGGGAATACTGTTATTGCAAAAGCCGACCTTGAAATACACCGGCTAAAGTGGAATATCGACCTTCAACCCGAACCCAAAGCATGGGATTTTTTCTCGGCCGTTAAAGATAAAATGATTGCCGATGAAATTGTGGTGTCATTAAACCTGGTATTTAATAACATTGCAGGTAAATAAAAAAATATCCGGTCCAGGTCGGGTTTCTATCCGTAGCCCGAGCTTTTTTTTCTGGTAGCCCCCGGGTTGATGGGCGCCTATTTGGGTATTATTAAATAAAGAAATTACTATAGATTTCACTTATTTAGTTAACCCGCAGCCGGCTTGCCTTCAAATTTAAACAAATGACCTACAGCTAAATTTAGTATTTTTGTCATAGATTTATTGGACGAAAACTACTAAACTTGATAACCGGCATGCCGAATCCCGAACTTAAAAAAGAACAATTGAACAGCCCGGCCCATGATCAGCTGTTCCGTTCTTTTAGCGAACCGGGATTTGAATCTATCGCCCGCCTGGCTTCCATCACGTGCGGAACGCCAATAGCGCTGATTTCTCTGCTCGACGAAAACAACGATTGGACACATGCCAAAACATTCCCCGGGTCACCCGAGGGCCTGGGTTACTTGGCCTTTTGCAACCATATCTTAAAGGAGCAGTCGCTGTTTGAAGTTCAGGATACCCAGCACGATGAATGTTTTAAATCAAACGCGCTGGCAGATGGCAGCCACCCAATCAGGTTTTTCGCAGCGCAGCCTTTGATCGGTCCCGAAGGCAAAACCCTGGGTGCTTTAAGTCTGTTAGGATACGAACCGAAACAGCTTTCGGAGATACAACAGGAATCATTACGCCTGTTGGCGCAAGAGGCAGCCACGTTAGTAACAGACCGCCTGCAAAAACAGGAACTTCAAAGTTTTGAAAAGCTGTTTAATTTATCGGCCGACCTGATTTGCATCGCCGGAACAGATGGATATTTTAAAAGGATTAACCCCGCTTTTGAATCAACTTTTGGATGGGACGATGCCTATATTTTAGCTACCCCCTACCTGGATTTGATCCACCCGGACGACCTGAAAGCCGCGGAAGAAGATGTGACCGGGATGATATCGGATAAAAAAGTACGACAGGTAACCTACCGTACCAGGACTAAATCCGGAATATACAAATCCATCCGCTGGGAAACCACGCCCGACCCCAATACCGGCAACCTGTTTTGCATAGGGCGCGATGTAACCGACGAAGAATTAAAAGAGCAGCAACTGGCCATCAGCGAGGAAAGGCTGCGCGTTTTTTTTGAAAACTCGCAGGGGCTCATGTGCACCCATGACCTGTCTGGCCGTTTCCTGTCGGTAAATATGGCCGGGGCTTCGCTTTTGGGTTATACGCTTGCCGAAATTTTAACTTTAAGTTTGTTTGATATTGTACCACCTAATCGGCATCCGCAGTTAACCGCGTACTTAAAAGAAATAAAGGAAAAAGGGGGCGCCAGGGGCCAGATGGTTACCCGGCACAAGGATGGCAGCCCCCGGATCTGGATGTTTAGCAACATACTTGAACAACAGGGAGACCAACCATACGTAATAGGTAATGCCATTGATATTACCGAAAAACACTTCCTGGAAAGAAACCTGGAGCGCACCCGGCAAATGCTGGAAGAAACCGGCAAGGTAGCCCGTATTGGCGGCTGGGAATATAATGTGCAGCGGCAAAAAATTGAATGGACAACAGTTACCAAACAGATATATGGCGTGCCCGCGGATTATGAACCTGATTTGAGCGGCATCATCAATTTTTATAAAGCAGGCGAAAGCCGGGATAAAATTTCGGCCGCTGCTAACCTTGCCATGGCCGAAGGCCCACCCTGGGACCTGGAGATACAAATTGTAACCCCGGCCGGCGAAGAGCTTTGGGTAAGGAGTTTAGGCCAGGCCGAATTTGCCAACGGCGTTTGCCAGCGGCTGTTTGGCACCATCCAGGATATTGAACAGCAAAAAAAAGCCGAGACCGAATTACTGAACGAAAAAGCCATTTTATCGGCCTTTGTTGAACATTCGCCTTCGCCTATTGCTATGGCCGATACAAATATGCGGTTTATAGCCGTGAGCAGGCAATATTTGCAGGATTATGGCTTAGGAAACCGTAACATTATCGGCTTAACACCCTATGAAGTATTTGGCCCTGCCAGCGAAACAAACCGGGCAACACACCAAAGGGTTTTAAACGGCGAGGTAATAAGGCGCGAGGAAGTGCGGGTTAAATTGCGCGGGATGCCGGAAGAACAATACCTTAACATTGAAATGCGGCCCTGGTACCGGTTTGATGGGGCAATAGGCGGCATCATGACCTCGTCCGAGATTATCACCTCCATTGTGAAGCAAAGGGATGAACTGAAGGAAGCCAAACAACTGGCAGATGAGGCCAGTATTGCCAAATCGGAATTCCTGGCCAATATGAGCCATGAAATCCGGACGCCGTTAAATGGTGTTATCGGATTTACCGACCTTGTTTTAAAAACGCAGCTGAACGAAACCCAGCACCAGTATCTTTCCATTGTCAACCAATCGGCCAATGCCTTATTAAGCATTATTAATGATATCCTGGATTTTTCAAAAATCGAAGCAGGGAAACTGGAACTGGACATCGAAAAATGCGACTTGTACGATATCGGTTCGCAATCAACAGATATAATAACCTACCAGGTTCAAAAAAAGGGGCTGGAAATGCTCCTGAACATATCTTATAACCTCCCCAGATTTATGTGGGTAGATTCGGTGCGGCTGAAACAAATCCTGATTAACCTGCTCAGCAACGCCGCGAAGTTTACAGCAACGGGCGAGATTGAGTTAAAGATAGAGGAAGTAGCACCAGCAACACCGGTACCCGGTACTACGTTACGCTTTAGTGTAAGGGATACCGGTATTGGGATAAAACCCGAAAAACAGGAAAAAATATTTGAAGCCTTTTCACAGGAAGATGGGTCGACCACCAAAAAATATGGCGGCACAGGTTTAGGCCTCACCATTTCTAATAAACTCCTGGGGTTAATGAACAGCAAACTGCAGCTGGAAAGTTCACCGGGTAAAGGCAGCACTTTTTATTTTGATATCCATGTACAAACCGAACAGGGCGAGCCCGTTAGCTGGGAAAACATTGGTCTGATTAAAAAAGTACTTGTTGTTGATGACAACGACAACAACCGGCTAATCATCAAACAAATGCTTTTGTTGCGGCAAATTTTAACCACAGAGGCAAAAAATGGCTTCGAAGCCTTACAGCTACTGGCGGCCGGCGAGTGTTATGATGTAATTGTGATGGATTACCATATGCCCTATATGGATGGGCTGGAAACTATCAAAAAAATTCGCGAAAGCTTTAGCGATTCGCCAACCGGCCAGCCTATTATTTTATTACACAGTTCATCTGACGATGAAAAGATGATCAGGTCGTGCGAAGAATTGAAAGTGAACCACCGGATGGTGAAACCCATCAAAACCGAGGATATATATAACGCCTTATCCCGTTTGCATCAGAAAACTACCATCGAAACTAAGCCTGATGGACCCGCTGAAATTGTTGCAGAATTAACCGGCAACCTAACCATCCTGGTTGCCGAGGATAACGCTGTGAATATGTTGCTTGCCAAAACTATCATCCGCCGGATTGCCCCGAATGCCCTGATCCTGGAAGCGGGGAATGGCATGGAAGCCCTTGCCTGTTGCCGGTTACACCGGCCCGATTTAATTTTAATGGATGTCCAGATGCCTGAGATGAATGGGTACGAAGCCACCCGGCAAATCCGTGCAATACAGCACGGCCGCCAAATACCTATTATTGCCTTAACGGCTGGCAACGTAAAAAGCGAAAGGGAAAAATGCCTGGAAGCAGGGATGGACGATTTTGTTGTTAAGCCAGTAGTTGAAGAAACCATATTGGCTGTGTTTCAAAAGTGGCTGCATTCCTTTGGCTCCTCCGAAGCGCCCGAACCAGGTCCGGATTTACCGGTTAGCACACCTGTACACTTTGACGTACAACATGTAAGGAGCTATTTTGGTGATGACGATGAGATTTTAAAGGAATTACTTAGCCTGACAAAAGTTGAGTTAACAGAGTCAATTTCAATGTTACAATTAGACTTAAAGGCTGGTGATTTGAAGAAATTAAATTTACATGGACATAAACTGTACGGCACCGCGGTAACTGCCGGCTTAAACCACCTGGCCAAACTGGCCAGGGAACTGGAGCATATGCCTGTTTTTATACTGGAAAACACACAAACCCTTGTAAACGAAATTGAGGAAGAAATTAGGCTGATTATTGGCTTGTTAGAGAAGGAAATAATCAGCTAAGCACAATTTCATCTACGCATCCTGTAGGGCGATATGCTCCCCATTTTACAGACGGCCTGATTAAATAAATCTATTTTAAAACTTTATTTTGATACCAGTTAGTTTTCCGTTTTAATTACAGTTTGCAAATTACGTAACTAATTACGTAATTTGTTTTAATGGAAAATTCATTCTTTAATTCAGTTGGGAAAGCGGGCATTGGCAGCAGGCTGCGAATGCTCCAGGAAAAGATTACAGACGATGCCGCAAACATTTACCGGATGTTTGGAATTGACATGCAGCCCAAGTGGTTTCCTGTTTTTTATACCTTATCACAAGGGAGCTTCAACATAACCGAAATTGCCCAGCATATCGGGCACTCCCACCCTTCTGTTAGCAAAATTGTATCCGAGATGGTGAAGAAGGGACTGGTAACGGAAGGCAAAGACGCCAATGACGGCCGCAGGAATGTACTCTCGCTATCTGACAAGGGGAAACAAGTTAATGAAAAACTGCAGTACCAGTTGGTTGATGTCAAAAACGCGGTAGAAGGCATTTTGGATAATACGCGGCACAACCTGTGGGAGGCCATCGGCGAGTGGGAATTTATGCTCGAACAAAAATCGCTGTTAAAGCGGGTTCAGGACGAGAAAAAATTAAGAGAGGGCCGCGACGTTACGATTGTACCTTTTGAAGAGCAATATAGTAAGGCATTCCGCGAACTTAACGTGGAGTGGATAAGCACCTACTTTAAAATGGAAGAAAAAGACTACCAATCGCTCGATCATCCGCAGGAATACATTTTAAACAAGGGCGGCGAAATACTGGTTGCCCTGTACAAAGGCGAACCTGTGGGCGTATGTGCACTGCTTAAAATGGACGATCCCGAATATGATTATGAATTGGCAAAAATGGCGGTTTCGCCCAAAGTACATGGCAAAGGCATAGGTTGGCTGTTGGGCAAGGCCATTGCCCAACGCGCCAAAGCCCGGGGTGGCAACACACTTTATCTTGAAAGCAATACCATGCTTAAACAAGCCATCAGCCTGTATCAAAAATTAGGATTTAAAAAAGTGGTTGGCCGGTTTACGCCTTACGAGCGTTGCAACATCCAGATGGAATTGCAGCTAAATAACTAAATGTGGGTGGTCTGTTAAAACTATACAAATTAAAACGTTATGGAATCAGTATCTGAGCAAACTATAAAGGTTGATACAAACATATACATTATAGGTAATGGCGTTGTTGCCAAGGCTTTGGCAGTGGCCCTAACCCTAAAAGGCAAAAAGGTTACCATACTGCGCGGCAGCGTAGATGATAAGCCCGCCAGCCGCGAATTGCTGGAGATAGAAACGGAAAACAATACACTGCAGGCCGAAGTAACCATCAGCACCCTAAATAATTATAAGCAGCTTGATGGGCTTATCCTGTTAACCAACAAATCATTCGGCAACCAGGAACTGGCAGAAAAACTCAAATTTAAAGCAAAACACTCGCCCATCGTGTTTCTTCAAAACGGCCTTCATATTGAAGATAGTTTTATCGGCGCGGGCTTTACCGAATTATACCGGTGTGTACTGTTTGTAACCAGCCAATCGGTTTCAAACAATAAAGTAAAGTTCAGGCCGGTTGCATCATCACCCATCGGGGTTATTAAAAGCTCATTTGATAACCTGGATAGTATTGTTGATGAACTGAATACCGATGTATTTTCATTTAGGGCCGAGGCGAACATTCAAACGGTGATCTGGAAAAAAGCGATCAGCAATTGCGTATTTAATTCGATATGCCCGTTGCTCGAGATTGATAATGGTGTATTCCACCGCAATGAAGCAGCCTTACAGATAGCCAAAACGGTAATTGCTGAATGCGTTGAGGTAGCCAACCAGAATAACATCCAGTTAACAGAGCACGATGTATTGGAAAACGTGCTGATGATAAGTAAAATGTCCGACGGGCAAAAGATATCTACCTACCAGGATATCCTCAACAAACGGGAAACAGAGATTGAAACGTTAAATTTTGCAGTAGCCAAAGTAGCACAGGTGTCTGGCAGCGCTAAAGTTCCGGTTACCACTTTATTAGGCGAAATGACAAAACTTAAGTCGGAGCTGTTTAGGATGTAGGGCTTGCCTTATCAACATGTGCATAGCTAATATCGCTTAGGTTTGAATTTCATAAATTAGTCAATAGCTTTACATCATGAGCAAAACTAAAATTACAACCCAGCCCTTTAGTGATTTTATCCCCGCTTTGAAAATAACCGACCAGTTTACCGTGTATGAACGTAAAGAATTTGCGCGAAAAACGGTACCGTATAACCGCAGGGACTTTTATAAAGTATCGCTCACGCTAAGTACCGGCACGTTGTACTATGCAGACAAAGCGGTTAACATAGACAGGCCTGCCCTAATATTTTCTAACCCGAGGGTGCCTTATGCCTGGGAAGGAATTTGTGAATCGCAGGAAGGCTTCTTTTGTTTATTTAGCGAAGATTTTTTAAAAGGAAATAACCGAGATTTAAATCTGCAGGATACGCCGCTGTTTAAAATTGGTAGCGACCCGGTTTTCTTTGTCGACTCTGCGCAGCTCGAATATATCAGCGGGATATTTCAAAATATGCTCCGGGAGTTCAAATCAGACTATATTTATAAAATAGATCTGTTACGCAACCACTTGAATTTGTTATTACACGAGGCCCTTAAAATGCAGCCATCGGTTAACTATTTTAAGCCGCAAAATGCATTGGTGCGCGTCGCTTCTCTTTTTATGGAATTATTAGAGCGGCAATTCCCAGTTGATACTCCCCAGTGCCAGTTAAAATTGCGTACCGCCAATGATTACGCGCTGCATTTATCCGTACATGTCAATTACCTGAACCGCGCCGTAAAAGAAGTAACGGGCAAAACAACAACTGAGCATTTAACAGAACGGATGGTGATGGAAGCCAAAGCGCTGTTGCTGCATACAGACTGGAGTATTAATGATATTGCTTACAGCCTGGGTTACGAGTACCCTACTTATTTTAATAATTTTTTCAAAAAGCAAACCAGGGTAACGCCAAGCTCACTAAGGCAGCCAAATTTGGTTTGAATTTCTTAGTTTCTGGTTTGATAACCTTTAACACACCCGCTTAATTAGTGGCGACCTTTGTATGATCAAAACAAAAAATAATGGATCATATTAAAGGAAAAGTAATTGTAATTACCGGTGCAAGCAGCGGCATAGGGCATGCAACCGCCCTGTTGCTTGCCCAAAAAGGCGCCATTGTTGTTCTTGGCGCTCGCAGCCTTGATAAGCTTGAGCAACTGGTCAGCCAAATTAAAGCCGAAGGAGGCCAGGCCACTTATGCAGCTATCGATGTAACCCAACGGCAACACCTGGAAAAACTTGTAGCCCTGGCACTTGCTACCTACGGCAAGCTGGATGTACTTATAAACAATGCAGGCATAGCACCCATCTCCCTGCTGGATGAATTACAGGTTGAGGATTGGGATATGATGATAGACGTTAACATTAAAGGCGTGTTGTACGGCATAGCGGCGGCGCTGCCCGTTTTTCGTAAACAGGGCTTTGGCCATATTATAAATATAGCCTCGACGGCCGCACTAAAAATTACGCCCGCCGCAGCTGTTTACTCCGGAACAAAATTTGCCGTGCGCGCCATCTCGGAGGGATTACGCCAGGAAGCCGGCCCCAATTTACGTGTCACTATAATTACACCTGGAATCATAAAAACCAATCTTGTTGATTCGATAGCCAGCCCCGGCATCAAAGCGCAAATAGCCGAAGCAATGGATAGCATCGCCATCTCGCCGGATGCCATTGCGCGGGCTATGGCCTATGCCATAGAGCAGCCTGCCGATGTTGATATAAGCGAGATTGTGGTGCGCCCCACAGCACAGGTTTAAGACGTTTACAGCAGCAGTTGAAATTTAAAGCATGTTACAAAAGGATAATAGAAAAGGGTCGTTACAAAACCATCCTCTTCTATTACCTTCTATTGTGAAAATTTTACCTAAGCTTAAGCCCAACATTTTTATTGCAGGTGGATTATTGATAGTAATGAGTAGCTTTTACTACTCAGGCCGAATAGGAGATTGAAAAATAATTGCATGGCGTTTTTGATAGCATTCCTTCACTGCTTCCGTCAAATAAATCAAACTATTACCTATCTTCCGTGTTGAAAAGCCGAAGGTTAAGCAATGAAATTTAAACACATCCACTTTATTATCAACCCGGCATCAGGTAAGGAAGAGCCTATACTCAACTACATAAACCAGGTTTTTGATGGTAGTACCACCAAATGGGATATATCCGTTACCCAGCGCCACAAAAACCCCGGCGATATTGCAAAAAAACTTATCGGCAAAACTGATTTAATTGTGGTGTATGGCGGCGATGGGTCTGTAACGGATACGGCCGGCGCTTTACATGGAACAGATACACCAATGGCCATTATTCCTGGCGGCACGGCCAACGTTATGGCAAAACAGCTGCAAATTCCGTTGGATAGCATTTCTGCTCTCGAACTCATAAAAAGCCACCACAAATTAAAAGCCGTTGATATGGGACTGGTAAACGGCCATCCTTTTTTATTACGGGTTAACCTGGGTATTATGGCCGACATGATTTTACAGGCAGGCCGCGGGCTGAAAGATACCATTGGCCAGCTGGCCTACGGTTATACCGCTATTAAAACCATGGTAAATGCCACCCCGGTAAAATACAAGCTGAAGATAGATGGTAAGGAGATAGAAGAAACGGCCGTTTCGCTCACGATAACCAATTCAGGCAATATTGGCATTGCCGGTTTAGATATGCTGCCCGGCATCAGCATAACAGATGGTTTGCTGGATGTAATACTCATGGGCGATAACGATTTAACATCGGTATTAAAAATTGCAGGCAATACCTTGCTGCAAAACCAAACCGAAGCTTTAAAGCATTGGCGGTGCAAAAATATAGTTATACAAATGGATGCCGAACAGGCATTTATCCGTGATGATTGCGAACAAAAGGCAAAAAAGTTAGCCATTAAAGTTGTTCCGGCAGCTATCAATATAGTAGTGCCGCGTTAAAAACAGCAAAACAATATGCTTGCAAAAATTAAAAGTATTTTAAAGGTGGTTTATTTATCGGCCCAAATGGCTTATGATAATGCTTACCGCATAATAACCGGGCTCCCTCAGCTTAAGCGATGCCAGATAACCGCTAACCTGTACTTAGGCAGCCAATATAATTTGGTGGGTTTGCGCAAACTGAAATCTTTGGGTGTTACAGCAATTATAAATATGCGGATGCATTCCATCTATACCGGCGCCCAATATAAGGGTTTTCGTTACCTGCATTTACCCACACCCGATAATACCCCACCGCCACTTGATGTATTAAAGGAAGGCGCCAATTTTGCCGATGCAGCCATAAAAAGCGGCGGCAAGGTATACATCCATTGCCGCCAGGGCCTTGGCCGCGGACCAACAATGACTATTGCCTATTTACTTAAAACGGGGTTAACTTTTGACGATGCCCTTGCGATGGTAAAAAAAGTGCGCACCTTTATTAACCCCCGTAAAAGCCAGGTTGAAGTATTAAAGCAACTGGAACAATTTTACCAGGAGCACCCGGCTGAGCAAAGCATTATTTAAGTAACACAGCCCTGCAAGAGCGTCATCGCGAGTGCCCCATCAGGTGAAATCGTTATGAAGAGCATTTGAGTTAAACCAATGTTCTAACCTACCGTCATTGCGAGGCACGAAGCAATCCCCTACATGCTAAGTCCCACATACTTCGAGATTGCTTCGTACCTCGCAATGACGGATATTAGATATTGATAATAAGATACTTATAAACAAACACTCAGCACTCAAGACTCCCGACTCAAAACTATCTTTACTTATCTGCATTAATAACTATTTTCTTTTCTTTTAACCCCACCGAGGTAGCGGTTAAAGTGATTGGCCCAGCATGGCTTCCGTCTGATTGGATAATAACCTGGGCCAGGCCATTGAACAGCTTTCTTTTCCAGGTGGTAGCAGGGGCCTTAAACTGAATTACGCCGGGGTCTTGGTTAGGGTTATCCCAGGGGTGCAGTTTTTTGATAGGTAAGGCAACAATAACTATGCTGTTTTTCCCTGGCTTTAAAAAGGCTTTGCTGATGTTAAACACATCCTGGTCTTTATGATAATCGACATTGGCAGCCAGCAAATGGCCATTAAAATATATCGATTGCTTGCGGCCAATGCTTTTATAAAAAAAGGTGAGCGGGCTTCGCGTTAAATCATCGGTTAAATTAATACTGCCGCGGTAAACCCAGGCTTTTACGCTGGTATCACTTATATTGGTAAATGCCTTTTTCCAGCTGCTATCATCAAAGGTTTCGGCTGTTTCGTTTTTGCGGATGGTATCGGGTACCGGCAATTCTTTCAAGGCCTCAATGGGCATATTTACAATCGTTTCCAGGTACTTATCGGGCTCAAGCGAGGTCGGGTTGCCATTGCCTACCCCTATAATTCTGCCGGGGCCTTCAATTTTAAAACTTATTTCATTATTGGCATCGGGCACCGCCAGTCCTTTTTTGTCAAGCAGGCTAACCTTAATTACGGCTACATCCTGCGCATCGGCTTTCAGGGTATTTTTATGCGCTTCAAGCGCGATGGCTTGTGGGGTACCGGTAGTTTGCACGGTTTCGGTTAATACCTGTTTGCCGCCGGTATAGCCAATTGCCTTTAGCGTTCCGGAACTGTACGGAACCGTCCATTCCAGGTGCCCTTTTTTGGCCATGGCTTTTTTGCCCTGGGTTTTACCGTTTAAAAACAGTTCCACTTCGTCGCAATTGCTATAGGCCCAAACGTTTATGGGCTGGCCTTCTTTACCTTTCCAGTTCCAATGCGGCAACAGGTGCAGCACCGGCTTGCTGCCCCACCAGGCCTGCAGGTACCAGGCATCATCCTTGGCAAAACCGCACTGATCGAGCATCCCAAAGTACGACCCGATAGATGGCCATCCATAAGGTGTAGGCTCGCCCCGGTAATCAAATCCCGTCCAGATAAACATACCTGCTAAAAATGGCCGTTTGGCATAGTATTGCCAGCCTTCTTCAATGCTATAGGCATTCGGCCTTGGCTTGGCATCGTACGCAGATTTATAATGGAGCGAATCGTTAGAGAAGTAAACCCCACGGGTAGCAAAGGTCGATCCTTCCTCGGTGCCCCAACCCTTTTGCTGCGGGAATTTCTGGTGCTGCGCGTCGGGGTTTTCCTGTGCTATGTAGTTAAAGCCTATTAAATCCATCACACCCGATAAGCCCTGCCCCCAACCGCCGCTAAATGCCGCCGTAACCGCGCGGGTGGTATCCAGGCTTTTTACAAAGGCTTGCATGGTGGTAGCAATCCGTGCGCCTGTCTCCGAGTTTTCTATCCCCCATTCCTCGTTACCTACCGACCAACTGATTACGCTTGGATGGTTGCGGTCGCGGTCAATCATTTTTTTAAGGTTGCCCAGGTGGTAATCATCTATACCCATCAGCCGGTTCTCATCAATCACCAGCATGCCCAAACTATCGCAGGCATCCAGCAATTGGGGCGCTGGCGGGTTATGCGAACAGCGGTAAGCGTTACTGCCCATTTCTTTTAAACGGGCAATTCTATAGTACTGCAGTTCGTCGGGTATGGCTGTACCCACTCCCGCGTGCTCCTGGTGGTTATTGGTGCCCTTTATTTCCAGCCGTTTAGCGTTCAGGTAAAAGCCGCTGTTGGCGTCAAAACGCAGGGTACGTATGCCAAAGCGTGTTACATATTCATCAACAGGTACATTATTTACCAAAATGGTGGTAACCAACCGGTGCAGGTAAGGCGTATCAATCGACCATAATTTAGGGTGCGCTATTTCCAGCTGGCTGCTATACTCTCCCGTTTTAAAAGGTTGCAGGCTATTGCCGTCAGTTTGTTTGGTAGTCAGCAAACGGCCTTGGCGGTCATAAACTTTTTGTACGATGGCAAAATTGTCTGCCCCGGTATCGTAATTGCTTATATTAGTTTTAACGGTTATTTGCGCCTTGCCGTTACCAACAGTGCTGCTCACAAATGTACCGTTGGCGGCAATATGCAGCGGCGATGTTTTATTGAGCCATACATGCCTGTAAATGCCGGCCCCTTCATAAAACCAGCCCTCTTCCATAGTGGCATCTACCCTTACGGCGATGGTATTATCGCCGCCGTAGTTTAAAAGCTGGGTAATATCATATTCAAAACCGTTGTAGCCGCTTAGCTCGGTACCCAGGTAGTGCCCGTTTACCCAAACTGTCGAGTTGCGAAAAACGCCATCAAAAGCAATGGTGATATGCCGGCCATAATCCTCCTTTGTTACAGTAAACTTTTTTCGGTACCAGCCAACGCTGCTTTCCGGAAAATTCCGGCCCAGGGCTTTGAAGCCATGGCTATAGCTCCCTTTTTCGCTAAAGCCAAGTTCGGTGGCCCAATCGTGCGGCAAATCAAGCTTGCGCCAGGGCCTATCATCAAAGTCAGCGGCGGCAGCACCATCGCCATAGCCAGCTTTGGCAAAATAAGAGAAATAGCCGGTGCCGTTGTTAAAATCCTTAGCGGCATCAAACGGATGCCCATAGGCAAACCGCCAGCCGGTATCTATACAAATATGCGCCCTTGATTTTTGCCCGCTGCCGGCTGTTTGTGCTGACACAATAAAAGGGCAAACGGATAACAACAGCAAAAGGCGCAACATTTTCATATATCTATTGGATAAACACTAATTTTTTGAATTGAGGTTGATAATGTGCCCTAAAAATAATTGTTAAAAGCACAGCTATCTAAAAAATGTGCTCTGGTGATATTATTTGAGTATATTTTGGTAAAATAGTATCGATGGGGAGAAGCTAAATGCAAAATGCAAAGCTTAAAGCTACCATATTAATTTGCAATGTGGCAACTAACGTGTTTACACATTTTTTATTAAATGAACCGAATGCCATACGAACGAATAGAGGCGGAAAGAAGTAGTTTCTCCCCGCCCCTTACTTTCCCATACGCCTGCTGGTTCGTATAGCATTTCATAACATTGAAGGGCCCCTGGAGGAACGGCGAACCTCCATGCGACATTGCAAAACAACGGGGTTTTCCCGCCTAATTTTACCCGTTATTACTTGCGTCAAATTCCACAATCCATTCAATACCATATTTGTCCCTGAACATGCCGGCATATGTACCCCATGGGGTATCGCCAATAGGACCTTCCACGTCTCCGCCTGCCGACAGGCCGTTAAATATTTGCTCGGCCTCTTCCCGGCTATCGGCGCTCACATATATTTTCGACCGGTTTTCGGCTTCGCTCACCCGACCCATAAAACCGGGAACATCATTGGCTATTAGCACATTGTTTTTACCCAATGGTAAACCAATGTACATGATTTTATTGGCCTCATTTTCTGCTATCGGCATTTCGGGGCCCGATATGTCTTTGAAACGGATGATCTTTGTAAACTCGCCGCCAAAAACCGATTTGTAAAAAGTGAATGCTTCTTCGGCATTTCCATTGAAGTTGATCCAGGGATTAATTGCTCTCATGATTTTTATGTTTTAATTGTTAATTAGTACGGTTTATAAATTCTTAGGATAAAGTTGATAACAGGTCTTCCAGGTTTTTTAATGTCATGGTAAAGCCTATTTTGAAGCCTTCCAATAATTTCTCCATGCGTTCAAACGATTCATTAAAAATGGTGATGTTCACTTTTGTTATCCCGTTTTGTTCGCTGAAATTGTAATCCCATTCAGAACCCGGCAGTTCGCGATTTTCGTCTTTATCAGCAAACGCGTTGTACATCTTAAAATTGGTTTTCGGGGTAATGGATGTAAATTCCTGCACAGACCAACGCTCCTGCCCATCGGGGCTTATCATCGCGTAAAATCGCCGCCCGCCTACTTCAAAATTCATATACTTAGTTTTGGCGCGCATGGGTGCAGGCGCCCCCCATTGATCCAGTAATTCGGCTTTGGTAAAGGCATCCCATACTAAAGATTGCCCGGCGTTGAATTCCCTGGTTATAAATACCGTTTTCGCTGCTTTGTCAACGTTAAAATCAAATAGCAAATCGTTGTTCATTTTTCTGTTTTTTTAATTGTTGATAATAGTTGGTCCAGTTGATTGAATTGAGTTTCCCAGCTTTGCCTGAACTGGGCTAACCAGTTGTCGAATTCCTGCATTTTTTTTGCGTTAAAGTGATAATAAATCTCCCGGCCACTCTGCTCGGGTTTAATTAAATCACATTCGTGTAATACTTTAATATGTTTTGATACGGCCTGCCGGGTCATATCAAATTTTTGGGCCATGGCATTTGGCGTTAATGCCTGTATGGCAATTAACGTTAAAATAGCCCTGCGTGTCGGGTCGGCTATGGCCTGGAATATGTCTGGTTTCATTTTACAAACGTTCAAATAAGCAACCTACTGGTTGCAAATATATGTGCAACTTTTGAGTTGCGCAAATTTATTTGCTTTTATTTTTTAAAGGGGAATAAATGCAGAGGTTTAGTGATTTGCCATAGGTTCCGATTCGTACAATTTAGTGCGTTTAACTTCATTGAAGTTTGTTATGAACAATTATTTGATGAACATCGTTACTTTTAATTTACAAAGAGATAAAACCATGGCAGAAAACAAATTAATAAGAATGGACAATATGGGCATCGTTGTAGAATCCCTCGATAACGCCATATCCTTTTTTACAGAAATAGGCCTGAAGCTTGAAGGACGGGCTACCGTGGAAGGCGAATGGGCGGGCCGCATTACCGGGCTTGGTTCGCAGCAAGTAGAAATTGCCATGATGGTTACCCCGGATGGTCATAACCGCCTCGAGCTTTCGCGGTTTGTTACCCCTCCTGTAATTTCAGATCATCGTACAGCCCCGGTGAACGCGCTGGGCTACCTGCGTGCGATGTTCACTGTTGAAAACCTCGACGAAATGGTGTCCAGGCTCAGCAAGCACGGCGCTCAGCTTGTAGGCGAGGTAGTTCAGTATGAGAACTCATACCGGCTCTGCTACATTCGCGGAACCGAGGGGCTTCTTATCGGCCTGGCGCAGGAACTGGGGAGTCACTGAGTTTCTCCGCTCTTGTTGAAGGTGACAACATAGGTGTTCGGAAGACTTTTTAGTTCCCTCCCCACGGGAGGGGTGCGGTCGGAAATGAGCGCAAAGGCAGGGAGGGGTCTATACGAGCGGCGAGTTGCAAAGCTGCTTGAACGGCTGATTTAACCCCTACCTCCCCTTCCCCAGGGAAGGAATCGCACATCCCTGCGCTTTTTTTATTTCTTCCGAACACCTATGGAGGTGACAACACCAACAACGGCGGGTACCAGCAAACTAAACCACCTCCGATTTTCTTTCAAACAAAGTTGTTCCCTGACTATTTCCGCGCCTGGCTGATTACAGCACTTATTGGAGCAACCATGGGAGCAGCTCCGAATTTCTCGGCAAGTTCTTTTTCCACTTTAATTTTTATCTCGTCTACCCAGGCCGGGTTGCGCTTTTTAATGTCCTCATAAACAGGGCCCCATGCTACAAGACCATCTGCTGCTTCTTTTGCCGTTGGACTAACGGCAAAAAGTTGTACTTTTTCTATTGATATTTTTGCAAACCCGGCATGCTGTAATAATGGTGTTATTACAGCTTCATCACTCATCGAGGTAGCAAGATTATAAGATTCGGGCAATGGCTCTTCCAGGTATTGCTGTGCGATAGTTCTGCAGGAATATGACGCAGCGTTGTTCTCCAGCTTATCCCATGTTGTAAATAAAAATAAGCCACCCGGTTTTAGCACCCGGTATGCCTCTGCAAACGCCTTTGGCTTATCCGGAACAAACATATACCCGAAGCAACATATAACCATGTCGATGCTATTGTCATCAAAAGGAAGTTGTTGGGCATCTATATTCTGCCAGTCGATATCAAGATGGCTTAATTTACTTTTGGCTACGGCCAACATATCCTCGCTAATATCTGAAGCGATTAGTTTTGCCGCGGGTGGAATACGTTCCCGGATATGGCGGGTAACACGGCCTGTTCCGGCAGCAATTTCCAGTACAATAGAAACCCGGGCTGGGTCAATTCGTTTTGCAACTTCGATGGCATATGGTTCAAAATATAACGGACCAAAAAATTGATCATATTGAATCGCAGTTTCTCCCGGCAAACCAGGGGAAGGTGCTTTAGTCGATATATCATTCATGAAACATTAATTTTATATTTTAAGAAACAGCACAGCCGTTACCTCCGGTTACCATTCCATTTGCATCATTTTCTGTCCCAACGGAATCTCTCCAATGGTATAAAGTTAAGGCAAAACACAGGTAAATAATAATGAATTTCTGTCTTCGCGGGGACAGTAAAGGGCCAAAACATCCCCCGGTGGCAATCTCAATTTCGGTGATCTCGTTGTTCCATCGTGGCTGTTTACTACAAACTGTTAAAAAACTACAGTGATAAAAAAGATTAGGCAGCACTTCATATAGTTATAGGTTGAAGCTAAGTTAGATATTAACTGAGGTTATTATCACCTTAATAAGACGCAATTTTTATCATGGATGAGCAACAAATAAAGCTGCTTTGGTACAACAAATATACTCTGCTTATTGCCGCAGTTTATCAATTATCACGATAAGAAGATATACGGCCCCACCGCCGGTAAGGATTACATCTAATATTACGAACAGGTTACCCAATACAGGTCCAAGCGAAGCATGTGTCCATGCATAAAGAAAGAGGAAATTACCCAACCCGATGATGGCTATTGCAAGTAAAGTCTTATATCTTGTTTTCCAGTTGCGCATTAGCGAATGTACAATATATTGCTTTTCTCCTCATCATGACACTCCCATTACCATCCTCCCCCATCTACGTTAAAATGTATCATTCTTCCCCACTTCCGTATAAATGGTGCGGCAAAAGGCGCTCTACATTTGTGTCATAATTAAAACAACAAAACAATGGCAAAAACAATTTTTATTACCGGCGCCTCACGTGGTTTCGGTAAATTATGGGCCGAAGCATTACTGCAACGCGGCGATAAAGTAGTAGCAACAGCCCGCGACCTAAGTACCCTTGATGACCTGGTAACCGAATACGGCGACAATATTTTACCCCTGCAACTGGATGTTAACGACCGCGCCGCCGGCGTTGCAGCCGTCAACAAAGCAAAAGCACATTTTGGCAGCATAGATGTACTGATTAACAATGCCGGCTACGGTTTATTTGGTACTATTGAAGAAACTACCGAGCAGGAAGCCCGCGGCCAGATAGAGACCAACTTTTTTGGTTTGCTGTGGTTAACCCAGGCCGTATTACCTGTAATGCGCCAGCAGGGCCATGGCCACATCATCCAGGTTTCGAGCGTATTGGGCCATGCTACCCTGCCGGTGCTGGGTTTATATAATGCATCAAAATTTGCCGTGGAAGGCCTGAGCGAAACGCTGGCTACTGAAGTAAGAGGCTTTGGCATTAATGTTACCCTGATTGAACCTAACGGCTTTGCAACTGATTGGGCCGGCGCCTCATCTGCACAAACCGTGGCTATGCCCGAGTATGATGCCGTGCGTGCCGCTTTCCAGGCCGGCATAACCGATGACATTTTTGGTATACCCGAAGCAACCAGCGACGCCGTATTAAAGCTTATTGACAGCGAAAACCCGCCGTTGCGTTTGTTATTGGGCAGCCAGGCTTACCCATGGGTAAAACAGGTTTATGATGGCCGCATTGCCGAGTGGGAAAGCTGGAAAGAGATATCGGCCGCCGCACAGGGCAAATAATTTTAATGGTATTACACTGACATAATTTACGCCGGTTTTCGGCGTAAATTTGTTTTGTTATTTAACGTTATGCAGCATTTTAAAAATTTAGCCGATATGCACCGTGCCAACGGTTACGCCCCGCCCGAGAACCCGCTTATCAGCATACAGCGGTGCACGCAAACCTGCAGCCTTGGCGACAGGGAGTTTACATCCGATTTTTATATGATAGGCTTTAAAAAGCTAAAGTCGGGTATTATCAAATATGGCCGTACCAAATACGATCATGATAACGGCAGCATGATGTTTGTAAAACCCCGGCAAATCATTGAATTTAGCAGCGTGGAGTATGAGGACGATGCTTTTATCATCTTCATCCATGAGGATTTTTTGAACGGCCATGTGTTGCATACCGAGATCAACAAATACCCTTTTTTTGATTACGAAACCAACGAGGCGCTACACCTCTCGCCGCAGGAAGAGCAAATCATCTGGGACCTTTTTTACAAAATAGATACCGAATACCGCAGTAATACCGACGAGTACAGCCGCGATATTATGCTTACGCACATCGATTCGATGCTTAAATATTCGCAGCGGTTTTATAAGCGTCAGTTTATCAACCGGCGCGAGCTATCGGGCAAAACTGTTTCAAAATTCAATGATGCACTGGCCACGTACTTCAAAAAAGGCTTATTAGTTACCCAGGGACTGCCTTCGGTAAGCACGCTGGCATCACGCCTCAACCTGTCGCCACGTTACCTGAGCGATCTGCTGAAACAGGAAACCGGTAAAACAGCCATCGAACTAATCCATATTTACCTGGTAAACGAAGCCAAAAACCGGCTCATGGGCGATGATCAAAGCGTATCTGAAATAGCCTACCAACTCGGTTTTGAAAACCTCCCCTATTTTTCGAGGCTTTTTAAAAAAGAAACGGGTATTAGCCCCAACCAGTTTAAAAAGCAGCTGGTTAACTGATGTGGTATGCACAAGCACTTGCTAAATATAATATCTCAAAAGGGACCGCTAACAGAAGCTGATAATGATTTATGCAAAGCATGTTTTGAGCCGGTGTTGTTGCCTAAAAACAGAATTGTTGAACAAGCCGGATACATACCCCAATACTTGTATTTTGTTGTAAAAGGCTTTATGCGTATTTTTCATTACAATGAAAATGGCGACGAAGTAACAACTCATATTAATTGTCCGCCCGGCTTTTTAACTTCTTACTTTCATTTCATCAATCAAACTAAAGCTGATGAAAGTGTAGAATGCATTACCGAATGTGAATTGCTTAGGATCACAAAAACCAATTTAGACAGGCTAACCAGTAAAAGCGCAGCGTTTAAAGATTTCAGTATTGAAGTATTTCAGCAATCTATAGCTTACAACGAGAACCGTTCAAAAGAACTTGCCACATTAACAGCAGAGCAGCGATATAAAAAACTTATCGAAAACTATCCGGCTATCATTCACCATGTACCGGTGCAATACATAGCTTCGTTTTTGGGCATGAAACCCGAAAGTTTGAGCCGTATCCGCAAACGGATGCTTTCCTAACATTTGTCAAGTGGATTAGCTTTTATTGTCGGCAGATTTGAACCATTAATTATTAAAAAATAAGCAAATGGAAAATCAGCAGCTATCATTGGTTAACGGTGCAAATGGGCATCTCGGCAACAATTTAGTACGACTCCTTATCAGCAAAGGCATTGCGGTACGTGCGTCGGTAAGGAATATTAATGATAAAAAAACTTTTGAAGGATTGGATTGTGAGGTGGTTCAATCAGACATTACTGATAAGCAATCGTTGGTAAGGGCACTGCAAGGTGTAGATACCTTTTATGCAGTAGGCGCTGCGTTTAAGCTTTGGGCCCGAGATCCCCAAAAAGAAATTTATGATGTAAATATCCGGGGCACCAGGAACATGATAGAAGCAGCCGCAGAGGCTGGGGTTAAAAGAATTGTATACGTGAGTTCAATAGCCGCGCTAAATTATACCACCACCCCGGCAAAGGAAAGTTACGGTTATAACCCGGACCGCAGGGATGTGTACTATAACTCAAAAAACGACGGCGAACAACTGGCTTTTAAACTTGCAAAGGAACTTAATATAGAGTTGGTAGCTGTATTACCGTCGGCTATGATAGGAGGTGAGGCTTTTGCGCCATTAAATGTATCGTACAATATTCTCAGGTTAATTCTGCAAAAAGAAATTCCGGTAGAAACAAACATAGCGCTTAACTGGGTAGATGTAAAAGATGTCGCCGAAGGTTGTTATTTAGCGGCAACAAACGGGACCAACGGAGAACGGTATATTCTGGCAAATGAAAAATGTACATCTATTAAAGATACTACCAAAATGGCACAACAGCTTTTCCCCGAATTAAAAATCAAATTACCGGTAGCAGTGCCAAAACTTATTTTATTTGTTATTGCCTGGTTAATGGAATTAGGAAGTAAAATGAATGGGAAAGCACCATTATTGAGCACTAAAGACATTGCTATGTTTTCGGGATTGCAACAGGACTTCTGTTTAACAAAATCGAGAAAAGAATTAGGCTTTAATCCCACAAATACCGACATGGTTGTAAAAGAATCAATGCAATATTTGATCAGCAATCAATTGGTGCAATTAAAGATCTCTTAAACCCGCTCCGCCCTTGGTGGAGTTGTCTCCATAGGTGTCCGGAAGACTTTTTAGTTCCCTCGCAACGGGAGCCGTCGGAAATGAGCACAAAGGCAGGGAGGGGTTTATACGAGCGGCGGGTTGCAAAGCAGCTTGAACGCCTGATTTAACCCCTACCCCCACCTTCCCCAAGGAAGGAATCGCACACTCCCTCCGCTTTTCTGTCCCCGCGCAAGTCATATCCCGAAAGCCGCGTTTATGCGCGATGATTATCTTTATCGGCTCTATCCGCCAATTCGTCTATTCATCCCGGCCAAACGACGATTATAGGAGGCGGTACTCCGGGTAGTTACTACCTTTAAACGATATAAAACAGCCATCCTGTAATTTAAAATGATGAAGAAGTTTCAACCAACCTGGTCGCGGCGGGAATTCCTGGCCGCGGTTACCCTTGCCGGAGCCGGTACCGCCATAATGCTGAACCCACTGGCCGCCTGGGCAATTGATGAGGTAGACCCACGCGTAGCCAAAATAGTAGCCGATACCCTGGGTATTGACACCCACAATCATATCGACCTGCCACTAACAAGCGCAGATGTACCCGGCCCGGATATCAACCTGGCGGGAGAAATGAAAAAGTCGGGCTTAGCCGCCATCTGCATGACATTCGCCGTTGATTATCAAAAACTGCAAAACCCCGGCGATGCCTACGAGCGGTTTAAAAACGGCCTGGCTTCAATGGACAAGCAGCTGGCCCGTAACGGTATGAAGCGCTCCCTGAACATGGCCGATCTTAACTCTGCCCATAAAAAGCACCAGCCCACAGTTATCCAATCGGTAGAGGGTGGTCATTTCCTCGAAGGACACATCGAACGGCTTCAAGAAGCCTATACCCGCGGCCTCAGGCACCTGACACTCCTGCATGACAGCGATGCCGCGGTACCGCTGGGCGACGTTTTTACCAACCCTGCACGCTGGGGAGGCCTTACCGCTTTTGGTGCCGACGTTATCCGCGAGTGCAACCGCCTGGGCATCCTGGTCGACCTGGGGCATGCCAGCGCCGAAACAGTGGCCGCCGCACTTAAAGTGGCCAAACACCCGGTAATCATTTCGCACACCGGCCTTGATACCCAATTGGGGCAAAACGAGAACATGGCCCGCATGATGCGCCCCCGGCTCATCAGCAAGGAGCAAGCTAAAATCGTGGCAGATACCGGGGGCGTTATCGGCGTTTGGACGCACCTGGCCGACTCGGCATCTGAGTATGCCCAAAATATCCGGGCGCTGGTTGATGTTGTGGGGATAGATCATGTTTGCATCGGTACCGATACCAAACTAACCCCGGCTTACAGACCAGCGGGCGGCGGTTTCGGCCCCAAACCGGGCGAACAAGGCCCGCCACCGGGCGGCATGCCCGGCAACCGTCCTGATGGCCCACCTGCGGGCGATAAACCCCATGATGGCCCTGGTGGCGGCCCCAACCGTGGCAAAATGGACGGCGGTACCAACCAAACCTGGCCCGATCAAAAGACAGGGTTTTATTACACCGTAGTAGAGGCGATGCTGAATACTGGTTTTAACGCAGATGAAATAGGCAAAATAGGCGGCGGCAACTTTTGCCGGGTGTTTGATGCAGCCACGGCCGGCAGCCACTAACCTGCAGATGACTGGCCTGGAGCAAAGTACTTAACTTATTGGAAGGCCCTGGGCGGCTATAGTGATGGTAGGCTAAAATAAAACGAGCTGCCAATACCTGCCTTACTTTCAAACCATATGGTACCGTTGTTTTTTTCGACCAGTTCTTTACATAATAAAAGTCCGAGCCCGCTTCCTTTTTCGCTGGCTGTACCATAAGTTGTGTACGACGAAAATTTATCAAATATTTTTGCCTGGGCTTCTTCGGGAATGCCTTTCCCGTTATCTTTTACAGTTATAACGGTAACAGCATCCTTATTTTGGGCGCTCACTGTAACGGTATCACCTGCTTTCGAAAATTTCACGGCATTCTCCACCAAATTCCTGATCACGATATCAATCATTGTTTCGTCGCCATAAACAGTTCCGGGCGTGGTACCCTCCACCCCGGTTACCAGCACTTTCTTTTCGGCGGCCCGTTCTTTCAGCAGGGTTATATTTTGTTCAATTACCTTTTGCACATTAAAGTCGGCGGGATTAGCCTGGATACCATCCATCTGGCTTTTTGCCCAATACAGCAGGTTTTCGACCAGATGTGCGGTTATTGTAAGCGTATCGGATATTTTCTCAATCCAATACTTACCTTCCTCTTCCGATAGGCCATCCTCTTTTATCATATCTATCATATGGCTGATGGTATGGATAGGCCCCCGCAAATCGTGCCCTATAATAGAAAACAGCCTGTCTTTTACATGTACCAGTTCTTCCAGCTGCAGGTTTTGCGCCGATATATCTTTGTTTTGCAGGGCCAGTTGTTCGCTAAGCTTTCGTTTCTGCGCGTAATTTCTGAACAGCACAAAGGCAAATATGAGTAACGAGATAGCCCCTGCCGTTAATAAATCGCGCCTTAGTTTTACCCTTTCCAGCTCTTTTTGCCCTATAACCTTATCTTTACTCAGCAAATCAATTTGCCGTTGCTTTTGTTCCAGTTCATATGACGATTGTATATTCCGGATAACTTTTTCTTTTTCTGCGGTTTTCAGGCTGTCGTTCAAAGCAACTTCAAGGTTCCTGTAATATAGCGCTTCCTTATAACTGCCTTTTTTTTGATTGGTTAGGTACAGTACCTTATAAGCGGTTGCAATAAGTTCAACAATACCCGATTTTTTGCTTTCTTCCAATCCCTTTTGTGCATAGGTCATACTCGCATTGTAATTACCTGTATAATAACTGGTAAGCGCCAGGCCGTTATGGCAATAAGCAATATCCTCATCGTCGCCGTTTTTTTGCGCAATAGCAAGTGCCTTATAAAAATAAACCTGCGCCCGTCCGTACTCTTTTTTGGCAACATAGTTTTCGCCAATATTATACATTGCAACGGTTGTGTTTATAGGATTTTTGCCTCTTTTCGCAATAACCAGCGCCTGGGTATTATATAGTATGGAAGAATCGGGCTGGCCTTTTTTCTTAAAAATTTCGCCTAAGTTTATCAATAAGCTCACTACCCCCTCATGTGTAGGGTCATTTTGTTTCAGGGCTATTTTATACGCTTGCCTGTTGTAATAAAGCGCTTTTGAATAATCCTCAATACTAATGTACATGCCACTGATGTTATTATATTCATTGCCGGTTAATCCTTCCATCCCCAGTTTTTGGCTAATGCGTAAAGACTGAAAATGGCATTCCAGCGCTTCGGGCCACTTGCCTTTGTATCCCAGGGCCACCCCTTTTGAAACATAGGCCAGGGCCACACCTTTTTCAAAATGAATTTTTTGTGCAAGGTCAAGCGATTTTTGCGCCATTAGAAGGGCGCTGTCGGCATTTCGGCCCCAGTATTGCCTGGAAATAGAATAATAGGTATTTACGCGGTCGGTATCGTGTTTGGCTGTTTTTAGTTTCTCAAATAAAACCTTTAAATGATCGGCCTGGGCCAGGCTGGTGGATGGGGCCGCAGTAACCAGTAAACTGCATATAACCAGGTGCCATATATAAAAATACAGGTTATGCGTAAGTAAAGGTTTTCCCATACAGTATAATTTAAATTAATTGGAACTGTTAATATAACGTTAAATGAGCAATCTTAATAAGATATACAGAAATAAGATATTACCATATTTATTAAATATAGTATCATACCAAATGCTTTCATTTATGTATATACTACGGTGGTATAGGAGCGGGCGTTGTCCTTTATCTATACGATATTTCGCTACTGCACCAAATGTGGCTACAATAACAGGAGTGCAAATACGAAATTTCAATATTTATCCCGCTTTCAGTCGCCAGGTTTTGTAAAGGGAAATTCTAAAATAATTTCGGTACCTTCTGTTAGTTTGCTTTTTACTTTTACGTTACCGCCTAAAGCCTCAACCTGGGTTTTAACCATAAAAAGCCCCATGCCCTTGCCTTCCATAGTGGTATCAAAACGTTTGTACAAGCCAAACAGGCTGGCGGCATTTTTGTCAAGATCAATCCCCTTGCCATTGTCTTTAAAAGTCAGTCTTATTTTATCTTTATGCTGATGGCTTTCGATATGAATAAGCGGCACAATGCCAGCCCGGCGATATTTGATGCTGTTTGAAATAATATTGTAAAAAATACTGTACATGAAACTTCGTATGGAAAATATGGCGCTGGCCTCATCAAAAGCGCATTCAAAATAAACGTTTTCATCTGCGATGATATGCTGCATATTAACCTTAATATCATTTACCAGGTTGTTAAAATGCACTGTTTCTTTTTGTTCGTTTACCACCTTGCGGGTTTGCAGGATATGGTTAAGGTCCTGTATAACGGTGTCGATATCTTTTGCAGATTGGGCGGCTTTTTCAAGCACTTCACGCATTTCAGTCAAGGTGCCATCTTTTTCATCAACCAGGTACGAGAGTCCTATTATATTGGCCACAGGCGCGCGCAGATTATGCGATATGATATAAGTAAACTGCTCCAGGTCTTTGTTTTGCTGGATAAGATCGGCTGTTATCCTTTCGCGTTCAAGCCCGGCAATTTTATGCGCGGTAATGTTTTTGTTAGCCACCACAAAACCACAGGGATTTTGCTCACTGTTTTTTATAACAAACCATTGAATATGGTACCATTCAACAGTGCCGTCGTTTTTTGGATAACTTAATTCATACTCGGCGCTTCCGTTCCTGACAACTTTATCCAGCATTTCTTCCATAAAAGCCATTCTTTCTGCCGGAAAATAACCTTTCATGGCCTGGCCTGTCTTCAGTGTTTTATTTCGGCGTTCTTCAGAATACTTTTGCGCCTGCGCGTTAAATGAAACGATGTTCAGCTCGTCATCAAACAGCACATAAGCTATATCGGTGTTGTCGAAAATGGCGCGCAGGTTTGCTTCCGATTTTTGAAGCGCTTCCTGATCTTGTTTACTCTGGGTAATATCTGTAACCATGGCAAGGGCGCCTTTATACCTGCCTGTTTTATCAAAAATTGGATTGGCAGATATATTTGTCCACACATCTTCCCCATTTTTTTTAACGTACCTGATATTTAAATTTTCTTTGGCCCCGTTTCTTCGCCTTTCCATGCAGGCTATAGCGTAGGCCTTCCCCTCTTCGTCCATAAAATCATAAAGTTCCTTTCCCATCATTTCTTCTGCGGAGTAGCCCAAAATTTCGGCTATTTTGATGTTTACAAAATTTGTTTTTTCGTTTTCATCAATTGTCCAGATGCCTTCCTGGGCGGTTTCAACAATTTGCCGGTACAACTCCTCACTTAACCTTAGTGTTTCCTTTTCGGCTTTAACCGAAGTGATATCCCTGATAATCCCCTCGGCCCTTATTAAACTCCCCGAAGGATTCAGTATGGGGATAGTCTTTTTTTCCACCCAGCGCGTCGTTCCGTCTTTATGGATAATGCGGAACTGGCTGCTTGCCTGCTCGCCTTGTTCTAACTTTTTTTGTTCATTAACAACGATGTCGTTATCCTCTGGGTGCACCAAATTAAACCACAGCCCGTTAGCGGCAATAAAATCGGCGGGTTTATAACCGTATAGTTTTTCGCATGCCTGCGAAATTTGCAATACCTGCATATTTACCATATCAACAGAAAAGAAAACTTCATCCATGGCATTAAAAAATGTCATTAAATTATCATGGTTGCTTTCCTGTGTTTGCATCTTGCGGGATGTAGGTTTATTAGGTAATATGAAAGTAATAACGTTTGGTTTAAAAAATACAACTGTATACTGCCCCGGACCTGAAAACGCAATTTTCCGTTTGTTAATCTACGTTAAGTAAAAAAGGCCCGTCATAATTAAAAAGTTCTTTAGCAATAAAAACGAGTTTCGTATTATTTAAACGTGATGGGTGTTATCCATACCGAATGTAATATACGCATATTACAAAAACATATAAAAAGCTATTTTTAAATATATTGTCATCGCTACAAGGCAATGACACTATTACAAGTTACTGATTTTCAATAGGTATTAAAATATTCACTGGTTACCTTACTCGTTTTTCGCTGCCGCGAACCAGTCTTTCGGGAGCATTGGGGCCGGCAGGTCAATATTTAATTAAGCAAAATTGGCTAATCATTCAGCATAATTACCATATCCTTTATTTTTTTAATAAGTTTATTAATTCTCTTTTTTGAATCATCCTGGTTCATTTTACAGGCCAAGTAGTGGAATTGGAAGTGTTTTTTTCAAAATATCCATTGATTTCCGTCTATATAGCATATTAACATATTGTGCCCTGGGTAAGCCCGATATGTAAATGTCATTAGTTTAATACAAATATTTTATTTTAGTTTGTATCATTGGATACCGGTCTTGTATCGCAATAAACCTAATTTAATTATAAGCAATCAAAAATGTCGTGCAATTTGTCTGACTTAACGGATATTGTAAAAGAAATAGCTGTGCACGACAGTTATTCCGCTTACAAAAAGTTATTCGGATTGCTATTTCCACCAATAAAACGCTTTTCATACAGCCTGTTAAAATCACCGGAGCTTGCAGAAGAGGTAGCATCTGACGTATTGATTACTTTGTGGCGAAAGCGGGATTCTATTACCTCCATCAATAATATTAAAGTATATGCTTTTGTAATTGCAAAAAACCTGTGCTTAAATATTTTAAAAAAGAATTCGGGCGGCAGAATAGTTTCACTGGATGATATTGCAGTTAATTTACGGATTGATAACACAACCCCCGAGTGGATCCTGATTAACGACGAATTGAGGATAAGCCTTAATAATGCTATCAACGAATTGCCAACCAGGTGTAAAATAATTTTCAGGCTGGTAAAAGAAGATGGCCTGAGTTATAAAGAAGTTTCTGAAATACTTGACATATCTATAAAAACAGTTGATGCTCAACTTGTTATTGCCACCAGGCGCCTGTCTGTTTCTATTAAAAAGGAGTTTAACCTTAGCCCGGTAAAAAAATATTAAAAATTTTTAGGGAGAATTTCTGGTTTTGTTGTCCTTCGGCTTAATTACCCAACATTTAGTTATTAATGGAGCAGAAAAGGATCATTCAGTTATTAACCAGGAAACTTGCCGGTGAAGCCACCAGCGAGGAACTACTGGAACTGGACGAACTGCTTGCGCTATTTCCCGAAGCCCTGTATTACGAAGAGGTGCTAAACCAAATTACCTTTAAAGATGAACTTCAGGAAGAAATTGATATAGATGAAGCTTTTGCCTTGCATGAGCAAAAATACGCGCATGAGTTTGCCGATGATAACCAGAAAGGCCCAGCCACCAATTTAAAAAGGAGGCTTGTTACACGCTGGCTGGTGGCCGCCTCGCTGATAACGATAACCAGTTTTGCCGTATTCCTGTTATATCGCAATAAAAAAAGCAACAATGTTTCATACACACCAGATACAGAAATTGTATGCGGCAAACGGATGCGCAAAAAAATAGTACTGCCTGACGGCACAAGCGTTTGGCTTAATACCAACAGCAAGCTCCAATATGATGAAGCCATGCTGAATAAGGACCGCCGGGAAGTAAGGCTGTACGGCGAGGCCTTTTTTGATGTAGCTAAAGATAAAAAGCATCCGTTTATTATACATACCGAAAAAATAGCTGTCAAAGTTTTAGGTACGGCTTTTAATATTAAAGCCTATCCTGGCGATGCTGTTACCGAAACAACGCTCATCAGGGGATTAATCGAGCTATCGCTTAACAGCGATCCGCAACGGAAAATATTGCTGCGTGCCAAAGAAAAACTCGCGTTAAATGAAAGCGTGCTAAATGAGCATAACGATAAAAGCGCCGCCCCGCCAATTCATAACCAGTTGGTAATAGAAAACATTGAACCGGTTGAAATATCAAACAAGGATTATATTGAAGAAACCTCATGGCTGCAAAACAAACTGGTTTTCAAAGACGAATCTTTTGAAGAGCTGGTACCCAAGTTAGAAAAATGGTATAACGTAACCTTTAAAATTAATAATAAAACCGCGGCCGGCTATAGGTTTACCGGCATTCTTGAAAACGAAACCCTAACCCAGGCATTAACAGAAATGCAAATTATAAGACCATTTAAATTTAAGATAACCGCCAATGACGTAGTGACCATTAACTAAAGAGAGAAGAGGGTTGCAATAAAAAAGCGGGAAATGCTCGAATATTCCCCGCTGTATTATCGATCCATTAAATCAGTAACAGGATGTTGCTGATAACTAACCGATTGTTTAATTACTAACACCGTAAAATTATGAAAAAAGAAATACTTCATGATAAAGTATTTTCTGTGCCCCATTACCGAAAATTTTTATTGATGCTTAACTGGACTTTTGTTCTCACTTTCCTGTTTTGTTTGAATGTATCGGCAAACAGTTATTCGCAAAACGTTAAGGTTAGCCTTAACCTTAAAGACGCGTCTTTGAGGAAGGCTATTAACACCCTTGAGCAAAAAGGGAAAACCCGTTTTTTATACAGCGAGCAGCTGTTGCCGCAAGACAAGCAGGTTACGCTTGATGTTAACAACGTGCCCCTGCTTGATGTATTAAACAGGATACTTGAAAATACCGGCCTTGATTACCAGACAACTGATAACGGGTTGGTGATTATAGCCCTGAAGGGTTCTGTCATTAAAAACATACAGGTAAAGGGCAGGGTGCTTGATGATAAAGGCAGCCCATTGCCGGGGGTAAGTGTAAAGGTACTTGGTACAAACGGCGGCGCCGTAACTAATGGCAATGGCGAATACGATGTATCGGTGCCCGAAGGGGCTTCCCTGGTATTTTCGTATATCGGCTATCTTACACAAACGGTTGAAGTTGGTACAAAAACACAAATTAACGTAGTTTTAAAAACAGATGAGGCCAGCCAGAAACTGAGCGAAGTAATTGTGGTTGGATACGGCACGCAACGCAAAAGCGATCTTACCGGATCAGTAGCCTCCATAAGCGGGAAAGATTTGGATAAAACGCCGGTACTGGGCGCCGACCAGATGCTGCAGGGAAGGGTTAGCGGTTTGCAGCTTACTCAATCAGACGGGCAGCCGGGCAGTGCCACATCTATCCGCATACGGGGCACCAACTCCATCAACTCGGGTAACGAGCCTTTGTATGTTGTTGATGGTTTTGCAGGTGTTGGCAACCTTACCTCCATCAACCCTAATGATATACAATCTATCGAGGTTTTAAAAGATGCGTCGGCAACCGCAATTTATGGTAGCCGCGGTGCCAATGGGGTAATACTTATTACCACCAAAAAGGGAAAAGCCGGGCAGCACGCTATAAATTTTGAATCGTACGCGGGTGTACAGCGTATAGCCCGCAAACTCCCCCTTATGGACGCCACACAGTTTGGCAAATACCTGAACGAATATTATACCGAATATAACGCAGCTAACCCAGCCACAGCCAAAGCTTTACCTTACACCGACGACCAGATTGCCGGGTTTGGCAAAGGCACCGACTGGCAGAACGCGCTATACCGCACCGCGCCAATACAAAATTATCAGCTTAGCTTTAACGGCGGAACCAACGAAGCTCGATACTACCTCAGCTTAAACCACTTTGACCAGGACGGTATCATGAGGGCCACGGGTTTCAGGCGCGAACTGGTGCGTTTAAACCTGGACAGGAATATAGGCAAGAAGATTAAGATGGGCTTTTCTTCGCAGATTTCCTATAATGTACAGGCGGTTGACCCAAGTATAACCGGGGTAGGATATGGCGCTGCGGGCGGCGCGTTAAGCATGAGCCCAATTACACCATTACGCGATGCCAGCGGGGCATATACATTTGCAAATGCGCCTGCCGCGTATGTTGGCACATATGGAAACCCGGTTGCCGCTGTTGAATTGGCCACAGACCGTATTGCCAATTCGCGGGGGCTTATTAATACTTTTGGCGAGTATGAATTTATCCCCGGCTTTAAATTTAAAAGCAGTTTTGGGGTTGATTATAATACCGCAAACGAAAATTCATACCTGCCTACCACTATTTACATAGGGCAGCAAACCGGCGGAACGGCTTATTCGTCCAATAATACAAGCTATAGCTGGTTAAATGAAAATACATTATCCTTCAATAAACAATTCAACAAAATATACGTAATTGATGCGGTAGCCGGTGTTTCATTACAGGAGTTTAAAACCAAGGCATTCAGCAGCAGTGCACAGGGCTTTTTTACAGATAATTTAGGCACCGACAACCTGGCTTTAGGCGCCAATGTTTTAACGCCCCAATCCAACAAGTACAGGAATACTATTGCCTCCTATTTTGGGCGGATTAATTACCGGCTGATGGAAAAATACCTGTTTACTTTCACCATGCGTTCTGATGGGTCTTCCCGTTTTGGTGCAACAAGAAAATGGGGGTATTTTCCATCCGGAGCGTTCGCGTGGCGGGCATCGGAAGAGAAATTCATTAAAAACATAAAACAAATATCAGACCTGAAAATCAGGGCCAGCTACGGGGTTACCGGTAACCAGGAAATAGGATCATATCAATCATTATCTCAATATGGCATAAACAGCTACACTTTAGGCACGTCGGCAACACGTGTGGTTGGCGTACAGCCAAATAATATTGCTAACCCTAAATTGAGTTGGGAGTCTACAGCTTCTTTTGACGTAGGCGCCGACATGGGATTATTTAATAACCGCATCAGCCTTACTGCCGATTATTATCATAAAACAACCAGCGATCTGCTGCTTAATTTTTCGATACCTCAATCGTCGGGTTTTTCAAGCATCTTGCTTAATGCGGGAAAGGTTGAAAACCACGGTATCGAATTTTCTTTAACTACAAGAAATATTGAATCGCGGAATTTCAACTGGAATACCACCCTTACCTATGCCGCCAACCGGAACAAAGTATTGGATATGAATGGCACCAACAATATACTGGTTGGTAATACCGGTCCATACATTGCAACCAACGGCCTTGCACCTTCTATTTTGCGGGTTGGCCAGCCTATAGGATCGTTTTACGGCTATCATTTTGATGGCATATACCAAACCCAGGCGCAAATTGCTGCAGCAGGCATATCAGGCGTAGTACCGGGCGACGCCATCATTCGAGATGTTGACGGCAATAAAATAATTGACGGTAATGACCGGCAAATTATCGGGCAGGCAGCTCCAAAATTTATTTTCAGCATAAACAATACTTTATCTTACAAAAACTTCGATCTTTCCATTTTTGCCCAGGGGGTACAAGGCAACAAGGTGCTAAACCTTACCAGCTATGCACACAGCAGCGGTACTACAGCAAACGTGTACAGCTATATGGCAAATGCCTGGAACGGCGCCGGCAGCACCAACACCGTTCCAAGGGTACTCAGCACGTCTATACGCAACGCCGGCGTGGTAGATAATTACCTGGAAGACGGGAGTTATTTGAGGATACAAACCATATCGCTGGGATACAATATACCTGTTTCGCCCACATCACGGGTATTTAAAACCTCAACGGTATATGTCACAGTCCAAAACGTACACACTTTCACAAAATACACCGGCTATAACCCCGAAATAAACAGCTTTGGCGCCCAAAACTTAAATGCGGGTACGCAGAACCTGAACCCAGGCAGCCAGAACTTAAACCTTGGGGCCGACGTTAACTCATATCCGCCGCCAAGAACCTTTTTATTGGGAGTGAAAATAGGATTTTAAACAAAAACATATTTAATATCATTCATATGAAGATAAGAATTTTAATGGCTGTGGCGATAGTTACTATCAGCCTTACCTCGTGTAAGAAATTCCTTACCGAACAGCCATATAGCTTTTTAACGCCCTCCAATTTTTATAAAAACCAGGGCGATGCGGTTGCGGCTTTAAACGGAGTTTTCAGCACGATGCAACCTCAAACCTTTTATCAGCGTACGGTTTACATCGTATCTGATAATGCATCGGACCTGATGTATGCGGCACCTGGTTCTTCAACCGACAGGAACTCGCTGACCAACCATACTTTTGCCGCGGTTAATGGCGAAATTGGCAACTGGTACATCAATGATTACAAAATGATCAAGAATGCCAATGATGTTATCAAATACGTTCCGCCGATTTCGATGGACCCGGTTGAGAAGGCAAATATTGTTGGTAATGCCCGCTTTTTGCGTGCATTAGGCTATTTTAATCTGCTTACTGCTTTTGGGGAAGTGCCGCTTATTACAGAACCTGTTACCGCAACCTCGCCCGATCTGTATCCAAAAAAAGCTTCACTTGCGGCTCTTTATGACCAGGTGATTGCCGATCTTCAGTATGCCGAAGCCAATTGCTATGCCGAAAAAAATATTACTGCCGGCAATAAGGGAAGGGTATCTTCGGGCGCAGCATCTGGCCTGTTAGCAAAGGTACTGTTAACACGCGCTAAATCAGGGGCAGCAAAAGCTACTGATAGCCAGGACGCGCTTACCGAATGTAATAAAGTAATTAACGACGGCGGCTCATACAGCTTGCTTACCAATTATGCCAGTATATTCAGCTCGGATAATAAATATAACAAAGAGATAGTTTTTGCGGTACGCTTTGGCACAGCGCCCAATGTTGGTAATATTATATTGCGGATGTTTTATCCAACTGTTTTAGGCGGGTACGGCTCATTTTTTGCCCAGAACAACTTTTTCAATAATGGCTTTCCCGATGGCGACAGAGATATACGCAAAACCTATAGCATATCTAACCAGGCGGTTGATAATAAAGGTGTAACCCAAACGGTAACCCCTTTTATTTATAAATTCAGAGACAGCCAGTGGAAGCAGGATAATAATTCACGGAGTGATTGGTTTGTATTACGCCTGGCCGAAATTTACCTGTTGCAATCAGAGGCCATGAATAACATCAATCCAGCTGACCCCGACAAGTTTAACGGGATAAATATAGTGAGGGCACGGGCGGGTTTATCATTGCCAACAGACCAACTAAATATTACCAATACCCCCACCCCTGATGCGTTTATAGATGCCTTACTGGCCGAACGGGCGCGTGAACTTTGCGGAGAAGGGCAACGCCGCTGGGACCTTTTACGTTTGGGACGGCTGAAAGCCGCTATGGCCAAAGTTAGTGTCACTGTTGATGATAACCATTTACTATTCCCGATTCCACAATCTGAACAGGATGCCAATCCTAATTTTTAATGACATAACCCCCTACGGCGCCGCCCCGATAATTATCGGGGTGCCCTGTTGGCAAAGTAGTTAATATACAAGTCCCGGATGTGGTTTCATCCGGGATTTTGTGTTTTTAGGAGGGGCTATTGGGATAGGCTCCTAATATTTGATTTAGATTATTTATGGACGGTAATGAATAACCCGCGTTATATTTGAATTTGTGACAGCCATAACCTGCAATTTTTTCACAGAATATGAAATTTTTTCAGTCGGTTAAGCCGCTTTAGCTTCTGGCATTTTACTTGTTGGGTTATTATCAGAACGCGAAGTTCTGAAGTTTAATTAATTACAAGTTCAATCATTAAATTTATTTAGGAGGACAACCTATGACATTGGTTAAATTTAATCCCGAAAAAAGGAGCAACTCATTACTGCCAGGCTTTAATGACGTTTTTGATTCCATTTTTAACGACACTTTTTTAAACGACCGTATGGTGGCCCGCGTGCCTGCCGCTAACATTAGCGAAACAGCCGAAAACTACCATATTGAACTGGCTGCACCCGGCTTAAAAAAAGAAGATTTTAAACTAAACCTTGACCGCAATGTATTGAGCATTTCTGTTGAACAATTGTCAGAAAGCAATAACGAGAAAAAAAATTACAGCAAACGCGAGTACAGTTATAGCTCATTCGTGAGATCATTTACCCTTCCTGAAAGCGCAGATGACAATCGCATTGAAGCTACTTACACCGATGGCGTACTTAAGGTAAACATTGCCAAAAAAGAAGAAGCCAAATCTGTAAGCAGGCAAATTGAAATTAAATAACATGTTCTGATTTATAGTTTAAGAGCCTCCTGGATAAGGGGGCTTTTTTGTACTTGTAATTTACCCGCAGGCCAAAAAGGACATAAAAAAACTGAAGAAGTTAACTTAATCCCTGGGGTAACGGCTGCGGGTACCGAGCGTACAAAAAGCTATTTTAACTCCTTTAAAAACGCAGCAGCATCGTCGCCCGGTTTGTAATTTAGCATGGCAAGTTTGGTCATATACAATTGGCGTATATCGGCCCATTTGTAATATGGGAAACCTGTTTTTAACCCGCTGATATGCGCTTCCTTCTCGTTTAGTAGTATCTTGACAAGGTAACTTGCCGATCCCCTTTTTTTATAAAATATCCATTGGATATTTGAGCTTAGCGGGGCTACGTTTGAAGCCCGCCAATTGGCATCAAACTGGTTAATGTTTGGCGATACCTTATCGGCGCCTTTAATTACCAACAATGCCGCAAAAGGCGAAATAGTTTCGGCATGGGCAAAACGGAGGTTGGCGCTAATTGCTCCGGTTTTTATAAAATCATCGCTGGTGGTTATAAAATTGGCTAATAAAGGCGCAGCTATACTTACCTGGATGCCATTGGGTTTTATACCGGGGCCTTTTACCAAAAAATCTTCAGCGGCATCGGCGCGCCCCAAAGCTTTTAGCTCATCACAGGAAAAAAAGTGGGTAAAGTCAAGATCTTTGGGATCGATGCCCTTTTGGTTGATTTCTTCCTTTAACGAATATACTATAGTTGCAAACCCCCAGATATCACTTACTATTTTATCAGCCCATTTTTTATCCTGTACTTTCACAAAATCAGGCGTGAAAAATTTGGCGATAATATTTTTGTTGATCTCTTCAATATGTTCGGCTTTGGCAATAATAGCTTTGTATTTTTCCCAATCGTCGCCGTCTTTATAAGCTGTATAAGCCGGCGATTCATCGTAAAACCGCAGGTTTAAGTCATCATTGGCCTCCGTTATCTGAGCCGAATCTTTTAAACCCGCCTTCAACCCCGACAAAAAAGCATCGGCGCTTTGTTTAGTGCGTACCTCTTTGGTGATTGTTACTTTTAATTTGGGATGGCCGGCAAATATGTTGCTGTAGTTTCGATACATCCTATCCCCTATTTGCTGTAATTCGGTACGGCCCTCGGCAGATATGGATTTGGTGTTTCCTTTCTCTACCTTTTGCAGGTTAAGCACCATTTGTTTAAGCAACCTGCCTTTTTCGGTAAGCATGCCTGCGCTATCGGCCTTTAATAAAATGACGTATATAGCAGTGGTATTTACATCCTTAGTTAAATGCCTTGCCCCGTGCCTGCCCACGTGATTAATAAACACCGGCCGGTAACCTTTTGGCGCAGGTGTATATTTGGCAAGCGGCACTTTATACAAGGTTTTGGTGCCTAAAAAAGCGGTACCACAATCCTGGGCATGAGCATTGAAAGCTGATACAGAAATGAGCAGAAGATATAAGAAAGCTTTTTTCATGGGTTCAAATTAACAAACCCTCCCTAAAAGGGAGGGCTCAGAAATACTAATTAACAGTCTCCCCAACCGGGGGGAGATTTAGAGGGGCTTTAGGCTTAATGCTGGTTACCTGTAAAATCATTCTGATAAGCGCCGGCATCTTTACCCGGAGGGGTAATATTCGTACCGTAAGTACCGGTTGCAGTTACCGCGTGCATTGGTGTAAAATCAGTTTTGCCCGCTTTAAGCGCTTTCGATGTCGATTTTAACCTGAAGTTTGATGTACCAACCATTACCGCGGCCGGTGTCTGTAATGACACCGTCATCGGGCCAGGGTTGGCTGTATAATCAAAAGCACTAAGATCATAGCCATAAAATGAGGGATCATTATCTTTTGGCGTGGTTGAATGCACATCAGCCGATTGAAAAGTGGATACGCCATCAGCTGCATTAAACAGGTCGACTATTTTTTGGGTTTGTCCGTAATAATATTGATTGTTGTACTTAATGTTAATTAAATCCGCATCGCCGGTTAAACGCAGGCCGAACCGGCAGTTGGCAATAATGTTATTATAAACTGTTCCCCGTGCCGCCTTTTCAAAATTGATAGAGCCCCCACGGCCAGATTTTGTTTGCCTGAAACCGCAGTTAACCAGGGTATTGTTGTACATGTTAACATTGGTTTGAGTGCCCGAGCTACCGGCATCAGATGCCTTTAAAGCGTTGGTAGCAGCACCTATCATAAAGTTATAAGCCAAATCGCCCACGGTGCCGCTTTTCATATTAAAAAACTCGCCTCCTGATTGTCCGCAAAGTTCAAAGGTATTTCGCATTACGCTAATCTTGCCGCCTGCTACCCTGATGGCATCATCCTTCGCGCCAAACACCCATGAATCTTCTAAAATAAAGTTCCTGTTGATGTTGGCAAAATAAATGATATACCTGGGGTCGCCGCTGGAGTAAATGCCAGTTTCGTTACCGCTTGCAGGGCCACCCGCAAATTCAAGGTGTGTCCATTTAATAATCAGATCGCCGCCTGGGGTAGCGCTTTTCGATGAAGGGTCGGGCCAGCAAACAATACCACCCCAGTATCCTTTAAAAACGTTGGTATAGTTTTGCGCGTTCGCCTCGGTGTGATAGGTATCGGCATTTTGTACGGTTATATAGTTGGGTTCATCCTTTGTACCCAGGCTGATAAAAGTACCGTGCATGATAATTTCGGGCGCCGTTTGGTAGGTTTTACCATCGCCTATGGCTATCAGCTTTACACCGGCCTCCATTTGCAGGGTGTCGCCCTCATTTACAGTAATATCGCTGCTGAAGTAATAAGTTTTACCGCTGAGCATAGTGCCTTTTACGGCCCCTTTAAGGGTATCAGAAGTGATACCGTTACTCACCTGGTGCAATGGTGGCGAAATAATTGCCAGTTCGGCTTTATGGCATGCACTTAGCGCTAACAGCATAAGGCATGCGGAAAATATTTTGTTTAAGCTTTTCATCTGTAATGTCATTATAATTTATACCGTAAACCAAGTATGTAATATTGTTTGTAAAGGTCTTTACGTACAGCTGTGTTTTCGCCCGCTTTTTGCAGTTCAACATTTACCGCATCTGTTGGGTAAGGCCTCCTGATCTCTAATTCATAGGGGGTATTCAACAGGTTGGTTGCCTTAGCATATACGTACAGGTTGCCAAACAAGCGTTTATCGGCCGATAGATCAAGCGTTGTAAAACCTTTTTGCCAGATATCGTTATTAAGATATGGCGATACGGTATTTAACCTTGCACCGGTGTATACAAATGACAACTGTGCATTAAGCCCGTTTTTAACGCTGCGATACAGTAATGAAAGGTTACCAATATTTTTTGACTGGCCCTGTAACGAACGCGTTTGTTGCACAGTACGGTGTGTTACCTGTCCCTGGTCGTTACGATAATCTTCTTCTTTATCTGTTGTTATTTTAGAGTTGGTGTAGGTGTAGTTTGCACGGATACCAAAACTTCTGAAATATTTGGTGTAATCAACCTCAAAGCCGTAGTTGTGGGCATTGCCAAAGTTTTCCGGCCTTAATACGTAGCTTGTTCCCGATTTTTCGATGGCGTATTCAACCGGGTTGTTTATTGATTTGTAAAACACACCAACCAATAACTGGTCAAGCGCTTTAGGGAATAACTCGTAACGTAAGTCGAAGTTTTCGGCGGTGATACGTTTCAGGTTCGGGTTGCCTAATTCGTCATAAAGTGCATCCGGGTCGCCGGCTGTATGCGGCACCAGCTCATAAAAGTTTGGACGACTGATGGCCGAGTAATACGACAGGCGCAGATCCTGCTTTTCATTAAACTGATATTTAAAGTTTAGGCTTGGTAGTAAATCATAATATCTGATTGTTCCGTCTTTACCTTCTACCGAAGCGTCAGCCTGCGTATGCCAGGCCTGGCTGGTATGCTCATACCTTAAGCCGGCAATAGTTAATAATTTACCTGTGGTAAACTTAACCTGGCCATATCCGGCGCCAACCTTTTCGGTAAAATCGTAATTAAGCGCATTGGTTGGCGTGCCCTGGGTGTTAAATAAATCGAAAGTGTTTAAATCAACATTGCCGTTAAAAGTTTGGGCCGTGTTTGCGGCGCCTGGCCTCAGGTCGTACTCATCGTAGCTGCTGTGCCTTGTTTTATCGCGGTACATACCACCTGCGCTTAATTCAAATTTAGTATCGAACAAAGTTGGTGTATAAATAAAGTTCAGGAAGCCTGTTTTGTCCTCATCAGAGTTTTTGGTGAATGTGCGGCTCTGGGCTTTATTGGCATCAAAAGTAAAAGGGGCCTGTACAATAGTACCGTCTGATTGAACGTTACGGCCGGTATTCAGGTTAAGTTCGGCCCTATCGGGCTCATTGGCGGTAGCTTTTGAGTAAACAGCCGTCCAGTTAATGCTGAAGTTATCGTTTAGCCTATGGTCGCCATGTAAATTGCCGTTTTTTATGGTTTGTATTGTCCTGTCGCTGCGGTAGGTTTGGCCTACACGGCCGGTGCCAATACCTGCGCGGCCAAGTTCTAAACTGGTATCCGAGCTAAACCTGTAGGTATTTTGGGCAAGGTTGATATAATCCAGGTCGAGGGTAATCTTATTGGCATTGTTGATACGGTAATCAAACTTGGTAATAACACCCGTACGCTGTTGCTGGATGTTGTAATTACGTTTTTCAATATCGGTAACCAGCGGCTCGTTATTTGCGGGGTTAACCTCGGTACTAAAAAATGTACCATTGGTTTGCCTGTACGTATTTTGATAGCTTAAAGATAATAAGGCCCCAAACTTTTTATTGGCGCTGCGGCCGCCTATGCTTAAGCCAGCTATAGTAGCTAAAGGCACCTTGTTTTCGCTATAATGAAATGGAGCGGTTGTAAAATCGGCACCGGTAGCTATGCGGCCATCGGCACGTGGCGAGGTTTGTAAGCTACCGCTATGATCAAATTTGGTAAAGCCTTTGTTAAAAAAGTTGGCCGCCAAACCCGTGCCCAGGTTGGCACGAACGGTAAAATCATCCGGCGCGTCTTTCAACACCAGGTTTATGGCGCCGCCAATAGCATCGCCTTCCATATTTGCCGTAAGCGATTTGGAAACGTCTAAACGGTCGACAATATCTGCCGGGAAAATATCAAGCGGTACATAACGGTTTTTATTATCGGGACTGGGGATTTTAACACCATTTACCAATGTATACTGGTAACGCGCATCCATACCGCGAATGATAGCGTATTGTGCCTCGCCGTTGGTGCTGCGGTCAACCGATACACCCGATACACGTTGGGTAACATTAGCTATGGTAATATCGGGTGATGCTTCAATGGTGCGTGCCGATACCACATTTAACAAAGCCGGCGACCTGCGCTGGGCAGTGGTGGCCGACTGATCTGTACTTTTATCGGCGCGGCCATTTATGGCTACTTCGTTTAAGGCGTGTTCTTTTGTTTTTAAAGATAATTTAACGTTTGTTATACCGCCATCCTGCACGGTTACATTGGCTTCATCATCTTCAAAAGAAATGTAGTCTGCCTCAACTTCGTAATTACCCGCGGGTACATTTTTAAATACAAAAGTACCATCAAGGCCAACGCCGGTTGACGCTTTGAAACCTTTATCTTTGCTTTTTAATTTAACGGTGGCACCAACCAGTGGCTCGCCTGTTTTTCTGTCGGTAACGGTTCCTTTAATCGTTCCACTTGCAAAAGCAAAACTGCTGATAGCAAACTGGAAGATAATTAATAGGGGTAGGAGTTTCTTCATTATCATGGGGGATTAAAAATCCCTGCAAAGAAACCCCGGCGGTTTAATGATTAAATAAACCTAACGTTAACATATTGTTAGGCAAGGTTAAAAAACCAATAACAAATAGCTTTTTACGTAACAAAGCTGTTTCAATTTTAAAAAACACAAATTTGCTACAGAATTATTTATCAGCAATAAATTGCTTATGGAATTAGTAAGTAACCATTTATATCCATGAAGCCTTAAAAGCATTATTTAGCAAAATAACTATTTAAAATAAGTTTTTATATTTAGCAACGCTTTATCAGGCATCGTAAATGAAGGTTTTTTCGGAGTTAAAAAAAAATTTAAAGAATAACATTTCAACGTTACCACCTATTAAAGTTGCGTTATTGGGCGACACCGCGACCCAATTTTTATTAACAGCCTTACGCGGCACAGGGTTTGACCAAGGCTTTGACCTTCAAATGTGGGAGGCCGATTTTAACCAGGTGGAGCGCCAGGTTTTTGACCCAACATCTGAGTTGTATCAATTTGCCCCCCAGGTTATTATAATATTTCAATCGGCACATAAGTTACTTGGCAAATACGGCAAATTAAACACACAACAATACCATTGCCTTGCCGAAGATCAGATGGCATTAATTGATAAACTACACTCGGCAATAAATAACAACTCGAAAGCCCGGATTATTTATTACAACTACACCGAAATTGATGATGCCATATTTGGCAGTTATGCCAATAAACTGGAGCAATCTTTTTTGTTTCAGTTGCGTAAGCTGAATTATGAGTTGATGATATACGCCGCAGAAAACGTCAACTTTTATTTATGCGATATGTCGGCCATTCAAAACCAGGTGGGCAAACCGGCCATGTTTCAAACATCAGTGTATATTAATACCGAGATGGTTTTGAGCATTGACGTTTTGCCATTGGTTGCCGCCAGAACAGTTGATTTGATAGGAGCGATATGGGGGAAATTTAAAAAGTGCCTGATTGTTGACCTTGACAATACCATGTGGGGTGGCGTCATTGGCGACGATGGGTTAGAAAATATCCAGGTAGGCAATATCGGCATCGGCAAGGCATTTACAGAATTTCAATATTGGATAAAAAAGCTTAAAAACCGCGGAATAATCATTGCCGTTTGTAGTAAAAACACGCAAGAGACAGCGATGGAGCCTTTTGCAAAACACCCGGACATGGTATTGCACCTGGATGATATTGCAGTTTTTATGGCCAATTGGGACAATAAAGCAGATAACATCCGAAAGATACAGGCTGTATTGAACATTGGGTTTGACACCATGGTTTTTTTAGATGACAACCCATTTGAAAGGGCCATGGTGCGGGATAATATCCCCGGCATTACTGTACCCGAACTGCCCGAAGACCCTGCCGATTACCTGGAGTATTTATATGCATTAAACCTTTTTGAAACGGCATCCTATTCAAATGAAGACATAGAGCGAACAAAGAAATACCAGGTTGAGGCTAAACGCACAGTAGCACAAGCAGGATATACCAATGAGGCTGACTTTTTACAGAGCCTTGATATGGTTTCGATAGTTGAACCTTTTAATAAATTTAACACGCCCAGGGTTTCCCAGTTGTCGCAACGATCAAACCAGTTTAATCTGCGAACGGTGAGGTATACCGATGCCGATATAGCAGCAATGATTGGGCATGAAAGCATTTTTAGCTTCTCGTTTACCTTAGCAGATAAATTTGGGGATAACGGCCTTATAGCCGTAATTATACTAAAAAAAGAAAGTAACGATGTGCTGTTTATTGATACCTGGCTAATGAGTTGCAGGGTGTTAAAAAGGGGGATGGAAATTTTTATATTGAATACCATTATTGTTTTTGCAAGGCAAAATGATTACACATGGTTAAAGGGAGAATATTTACCTACACCCAAAAACGCCATGGTAAAAGATCATTATCATAACCTGGGTTTTGTGCCGGAAGGAAGCCAATGGATGGTCAACGCAAAAGAATATACGCCCCAAAACTGCTTTATACAAAAAAAATAAATTGAAATGGAAAAATCTGAAGTGTTAAAACAACTAAATGAAATTTTTATAGACGAATTGGATAATGATCGTATCGTTTTAAAATATGAAACAACGGCAAACGATGTTGAGGACTGGGATTCGCTAAATCATATCCAGTTAGTTGTAGCTATCGAGAAAAAATACAAGATCAGGTTTTCGACGCAGGAAATACAAGGCTGGAAAAATATTGAGGAGTTAATTGATTCAATAAATGCGAAGCTTAGTTAACCACAATGTTTTCGTACACCATACATTTAAAAAATAGTAGGTGCTACTATTCTAAAAATACATAAATGCAATATGCTATTTAACTCCTTCGAATTTTTAATTTTTTTTCCTGTAGTAACTGCGCTGTATTTCTTATTTCCTTATAAATTCAGGTGGCCGCTTTTACTTATTGCAAGCTGTATTTTTTATATGCTCTTTGTGCCAATTTATATCCTTATACTGCTGGTAACTATTTTAATTGATTATGTAGCTGCCATATATATTGAAAAGACGGAAGGGCACAAGCGGAAGTTTTATCTCGTCATAAGCATTATATCTACTTGTGTAGTGTTGTTCATTTTCAAATATTTTAATTTCTTTAACGATAATATCCGGCTTTTAGCAGAGGTTGCACATTGGAATTATTCCGTTCAGTCGCTAAAAATATTATTGCCTATAGGGCTATCATTCCATACATTTCAAAGCCTTAGCTATGTTATTGAGGTTTATCGGGGCAACCAAAAAGCCGAAAAGCATTTTGGAATTTACGCGCTGTACGTAATGTTTTACCCCCAACTGGTGGCCGGTCCAATTGAGCGGCCGCAAAATATGCTGCATCAGTTTTATGAAAAGCATAATTTTAACTACGATGACGTCACCTACGGACTAAAAAGAATGCTGTGGGGTTATTTCAAAAAGGTAGTAATTGCCGATAGGCTCGCAATTTATGTAAACGCGGTATACAACAACTCCAGCCACCATAATGGTACTACTCTGTTTGTGGCTACTTTATTTTTTGCGCTCCAGATATATTGCGATTTTTCGGGATACTCCGATATTGCCATTGGCAGTGCCCGTGTAATGGGATTTAAACTCATGACAAACTTTAACAGGCCTTTTTTCAGTAAAAACATATCCGAACTTTGGCGGCGCTGGCATATTTCATTATCAACTTGGTTTAACGATTATCTTTTTACGCCCATAGTAGTTGCATTAAGGAGCTGGGGAAAACTTGCAGTAGTGTTTGCAGTATTGGTAACTTTTGCGGTGAGCGGCTTGTGGCACGGCGCCGGCTGGCCGTACGTGGTTTATGGTTTACTACATGGCATTGCTGTAGCGTATGAATTTTTAACAAAAAAAATACGCAAAAAAATATTCAAAAACTTACCAGAACTGGTAGTAAAAGTAACCTCTACCTTTTTAACATTTACGTTTATCTGCTTCACATATATCTTTTTTAGGGCTGCCACATTTACACAGGCCACCAGCATTGTCCACAAAATACTTTTTGATCATGGCAAATTATTTATTGCCGAAAATAATTGGTTAATGATTTACGCTTCAGTATTTCTATCGATACTATTTATAAGCGATTTTATAGAAGAGTACGGGAGTTTGAAAAGCCTGGCCTTTTATAATAACAAGAACTTATTTATAAGACACTTAAGCTATTGCTCGCTGGTGATCATCATATTGCTTTTTGGTGTATTTGATAAAAATCAATTTATTTATTTCCAGTTTTAACATGCAAGATCACCCAAATAGCGATTTGAAAAGGTTTTTTAAAAAGTTTGTCCTGCTTTTGCTGGTGTTGATCATTCTTGATTTTGCTGTTGGCAAAACGCTTAAATTTCTCTTTTTTAAAGAAAAACTCAACAGCACCACCTATGTCATGAATACAACCACCGCCGATTTTTTGGTATTTGGTTCATCAAGGGCCAGCCGCCACTATGTGCCGGCTGTATTTGAAAAAAAGTTTAATACAACTTTTTACAATTGTGGGCGCGATGCTTCTAAAATGATATATAGCCTGGCCGCCATGTCGGCCGTGCTGGAGCGGTACAGGCCCAAACATATAGTGCTTGAGCTGGATCCTGATGATTTTGCCAACTCCGAAGAAAATAGCTTATCAATGTTGCTTCCTTATAGGGATAATCCGGCGGTTGCCAACTTTATAAAATACAACAGCCGGTTTGAGCGTTTTAAATTAATGTCACAAATTTATCCCTACAATTCAATGATAGGCGATATTATTATGGGTAACCTGTCATCGCATAAAGCCGGCTTTGGTATTGATGTGGAAGGATATCTCAAATTTGATGATATGATGGATAACCAACCCGTGAAACCATTTAAATATGAAAAGTTAATACAGCAAAGAGTTAACATTTTAGATGATTTTTTGAGCCAGCTTCATAGACGGGGCATTAAAATAACCGTGGTTATATCTCCAATCTATTTTACCTTTGCCCCACGCAACCAGGTAGTGACCATCATGGGTTCTTTTTGTAAAAAATATTCTAATGTAAGCTTCGTCAACTATGAAAACGACCCGCGTTTTTTTGACCATACCTTATTCCATGATGATTTACATATGAATGATATAGGAGCGCATAAATTCTCCGAAGATTTGGCCGATAAACTAATCAAAAACTGATTTGATATTTATTCCGCACCCCTCCTGTTTACTTAATAAATAAAAGGTTAAAGAGAGGAATTAAAATTGAGATGTTATAAAACAAACCCGTTCTTTTTCTCCAGCTAAAAATTTGCTTTGCAATAATAAACCACCTAACTTCGTATTAAATAAACCATGAGCATACAAAAGCACTTTTATTTTTCCCTGGGGCTTACCTCCATGAGCGATGCATCATCGTTTAGGGATGCTATGCTTGCCAAAGCTGTGCTGGCTCAATACTAACTCCCTTTTCCACTCTTCTTTTTTAATTATTGCCAAAGCCGGTTTACAGCCATATGGCCCATTTGCGCTATAAGCATATTTAAAACTTCCGAAACTATCCTGGTACTTTAAACGTTTTATTATCAACCAATTAAAACACAATGCCTGTATATCATTCATTAGGAGCAATTCCGCCTAAAAGGCATACGCAGTTCCGTAAGCCCGATGGTACCTTATACGCCGAAGAGCTGGTTTCTACCGAAGGTTTTTCGAGCCTTTATTCGTTGGTTTACCACGTATACCCACCTACCATTGTTAAAACCCTTGGCGAGCCGTATAGTGTTGAGCCACAAATAGCCCGCGAAAAACACCTGAAACATACCAGCCTGATAGGCTTTAATGTACCGCCCGAAGATGATTACCTGCAAAGCCGCAAACCTGTACTGGTTAACAGCGATTTGCATATTTCACTGGCCGCGCCACGCCAAAGCATGACCAATTATTTTTACAAAAACAGCCAGGCCGACGAGGTGGTGTTTATCCATGAAGGTACAGGCACTTTAAAAACCGGGTTCGGTAATATTAAATTCGGCTACGGCGATTACCTGGTAATACCACGTGGTACCATTTACCAGATGGAGTTTGATGGCACAGCAAACCGCCTGTTCATCATCGAAAGCTTTAGCCCCATACGTGCGCCTAAACGCTACCGCAACCAATACGGGCAGCTGATGGAACATTCGCCTTATTGCGAGCGCGATATTAAACGCCCGGCCAACCTGGAAACCCATGATGAGCACGGCGATTTCAAAATCCTGATTAAAAAACAAGGCCTTATTTACCCCTACATTTACGGTACACATCCCTTTGATTTTATTGGCTGGGATGGTTTCCATTACCCATGGGCGCTATCTATCCATGACTTTGAACCGATAACAGGCCGCCTGCACCAGCCACCGCCCGTACACCAAACTTTTGAGGGTAACAACTTTGTGATATGCTCATTTGTGCCCCGAAAGTTTGATTATCACCCCCTGTCTATTCCCGCCCCTTACAACCACAGCAATGTAGATAGCGACGAGGTTTTGTATTATGTAGATGGCGATTTTATGAGCCGCAAAAGCGTGGTTAAGGGCCAGATAACCCTGCACCCGGGCGGTATCCCGCATGGCCCGCACCCAGGATCGGTAGAGAAATCAATAGGCAAAGAATCAACCGACGAGCTTGCCGTGATGATTGACCCCTTCAGGCCGCTGATGCTTACCGAAGATGCTATTAAGATTGAGGATGAAAATTATTATAAAAGCTGGCAAATGTAGGTTAGGCGAAAGGTAAAAGCTGAAAGGCAAAAGGTAGCTGCAATCAAGTTAAAATGGGTGAAAGGTTAAAGGCAAAAGCTGCAAGGACTCTCCCCCTTTCAATTCAATAATTCAGGATTAAGCCGCCGCCCTTTTCAAATCAATAATTCAATAACTCACTAATTCACTAATTAAAATGCATACACAAACCATAGATAAACCAACAACCTCAACTGATTTTTTGCCCCTTAACGGTACCGATTATGTTGAGTTTTATGTGGGTAATGCCAAGCAGGCCGCCCATTATTATAAAACCGCCTTCGGCTTTCAAACGCTGGCTTATGCAGGCCCCGAAACCGGTGTGCGCGACAGGGCATCATACGTGTTGCAACAGGGCAAAATAAGGCTGGTGTTAACCACCCCCCTTCACTCCGATCATCCTATTGCCGAGCATATCAAAAAACATGGTGATGGTGTAAAAGTATTGGCCCTTTGGGTTGATGATGCTTATGATGCCTTTAAACAAACCACCAGCCGCGGCGCCGAACCTTACCAGCAGCCACAAACCCTGCGCGATGAATATGGCGAAGTACGCACCAGCGGCATTAAGCTTTATGGCGAAACCGTTCACCTATTTGTAGAGCGTAAAAACTACAAGGGCTTATTTTTGCCCGGCTACCAAAAACTGGAAACCGCCTATAACCCAACCGAGACCGGTTTATTGTACGTAGACCATTGCGTAGGCAATGTTGGCTGGCATAAAATGAACGAGTGGGTTAATTTTTATGAGGAAGTACTGGGCTTTAAAAACATTTTAACCTTTGATGATAAAATGATATCTACCGAGTACTCGGCACTAATGAGTAAGGTGATGAGCAACGGCAACGGTTATGTAAAATTCCCTATCAATGAGCCGGCCGAGGGTAAAAAGAAATCGCAGATTGAAGAGTACCTGGAGTTTTATGAGGGCGAAGGCGTGCAGCACCTGGCACTGGCTACCCACGATATTGTAGCTACCGTTACCGAACTGCAAAATCGCGGGGTAGAGTTTTTAACCGTACCCACCTCCTACTATGATGAGCTTACAGACAGGGTTGGCCACATTGACGAAGACCTGGAACCACTTAAAAAACTGGGTATACTGGTTGACCGGGACGACGAAGGTTACCTGCTGCAAATTTTCACCAAACCTATTGAAGACAGGCCTACCCTTTTCTTCGAGATCATTCAGCGTAAAGGGGCAAAATCATTTGGCGCCGGCAATTTCAAGGCACTGTTTGAAGCCATTGAAAGGGAGCAGGATTTGAGGGGGAATCTTTAAAAGCTGAAAGCAGAATGCTGAAAGCCTAAAGCCACTAGAGCGATCTGTGTCCTCACAGATCGCTATTCTGATTGCAAGCGTTTTAGTCCGGTAAAGGGCGCCAGATAACAGCCGGGATATTTAAAGTATTGAAAACCCAAAATCAATAGCCTATGCTAAAAACTGCGTGTACCGCTATTTGATTGTAACTGCCATAATTACTAAACTCATGAAGCTGGGAATCTTCGGGTCGGGTTTCGTAGCCCAGGCTTAAATCCAGCCCATATTTTTTTGATGTTTTAAACCTGAAGGAATAACCAATATTAGGGGCTATAACCAGGGCCACTTTTTTGCCGGTGTAATTACCGTGGTTTTCATTTAAATTAAACGATACACCGGCGTTGCCTTCGACAAAAAGATTACTCATATACACCCTCACTCCTAATTCCACAGGCGCAAATGAAGCGATATGAACATCGCCGTCATCGACATCATTGTCATTGTAATTATACCTATTTGTGTTGTAAGCGGCCCTTGACAACATAAAAGTATAAGCCCCCGAGGCCATGATACTAACCGGGGTTGATTTGATAGGAAATTCGAATTTAATACCAAAACCACTGGCTACAGGGTATTCATTGCTATGCGGACCTACTGTAGCCCCTAAACCAAAGCCAACCGCTACCCGCGAAAGCGGATTAACATCGGTTTGCGCCATTGCGGTAAAAGTGATAACCGTTAAGAACAATAGGACAAGTAAAGTTTTTTTCATGTGACAGGGTATATTCAAATTTCGCCCTTATTAGGGAATTTTCAGGAAGGCAAAACCATGCCCTGGTTGCAAATACTTTTAAAAGGTATATTTATAAGCAAACCCAATACCCAGCTGCGCCATCTTAAAATCCGAATCGATGTTTTTATAACCGCTTTCGTAACGCACACCAATATCCAGACCATGATGAACACCAAAGGGAATTGCGGCACCTATGCCTCCCGAATATATAAAAGACGATACAGCCTGTTTTTGAACTTTAACCGCGTCGCCAGCCTCTGCAGCTATATAAAGATACTTTGAGTAGTAATAACGCAAACCCACTTTTAGCGGTATATACTTATAAGGCGGCGGGCCTGCCGGGGCCGATGAACTATTAATAGTACCTTGCCAGGGCGTTAAATAAAAATACTTTACATTGGAGTGGTAAACCACATAACCCACACTTGCCGTCAGGTGTAAACCTACGGTGATAGGCAACTCGGCCCTGATGTTACCGCCCAAACCATCCTGGTAAATATCGCGGGTATGCACCTGATAGGTGTGTTCGGTATTAAAGGGAATACCAACATCCGGCCCTATGCTGATATTAATTTTATTACCCGATTGTGCTTTAACCAGGGTGGATGCCCCGCAAAGCATCAATAATAAAAACAAACGGATTGATTTAGCTTGCATACAGATTTGAGGTTATACAACAGTTACGTACCCCGGCAGTTAAATGCGACAGCCTGAGGCCAATAATTTATATTTAAGCCCGGTAAATTTATTATTCAATAAAAAGCCCCGGCAAATCAATCGCCGGGGCCGTTCATTAAATCATTTCGATATTATAATCCTAAGCTGAATGCCACGTGAAAGGCTACCAGGTTATAGCTGCCGTAACCGCTGATATAAGGGCTAACAACCGTAAGATCGGAAGGTGTTTGTGTTTTTTCCAGGCGGGTTTCGTACGACAGGCTTAAATCGAGCCCAATTTTTTGCGACGACCCGAACCTGAAACCATAACCAATACTTGGCGAAAGTATAGGTGCTACCTTTTGGGCTGTGTATGACTTACCAGAATTAAGGTTGAAAGATGCACCAACATCGCCTTCAAAAAAAAGCTTGTTAACATATACCCTTGCGCCAGCCATTACAGGAACAAATGATGCTATAGTGCCGGTGGTGCTTTCACCATAGTTACTATTGTAGCTGTAGTTATAGCCATCGCTCGATACGTAAAACTGGTATGCCACCGATGCTGTAATACATACCGGGCTGCCGGCTATTGGGTATTCCCCTTTTAAGCCAAGGCTGCCCGCTGCCGGAAACCCCGAATGTTGGGGGCCGGTTGTAACGCCAACACCAAAACCTGCGCTAAACCTTGGTAAAAGTTCATCGTCCTGTGCTTTAACAGTAAGTACGGTGCCAAATAAAATAAAAAGGGCGAGTAATGTTTTTTTCATGTTTATTATGATAAGGTTAATTATTGAGGCGAAAATAAAAATATTTACGCCAATTAATTGGTAAGACTGATAAATATTTTCTCCAACGTTTTATTGTTATTACCGGCCCGCAACCCTTGCAGGGTGTCATCAGCAACTATTTTGCCTTTATTGATGATGATCACCTTATCGCAAACGGCTTCAACCTCCTGCATAATATGGGTAGATAGGATGATGGTTTTGGTTTTACCCAAATCGGTAATTAACCGGCGGATGCCTATGAGCTGGTTAGGGTCAAGTCCCGAGGTTGGTTCATCTAAAATCAGCACATCGGGATTGTGCAGTATAGCCTGGGCAAGGCCAACGCGCTGACGATAGCCTTTAGATAGCTGGCCAATTTTTTTATGCTGCTCGGGGCCAAGGCCGGTTTGCTCAATCACTTCGGCAATGCGGGCTTCGGGTTGGGCCATTTTGTGGATGCCTGCTATAAACACCAACGATTCCTTCACGTACATATCCAGGTATAGCGGGTTGCTTTCGGGCAGATAGCCAATACGCCTGCGCACATCTAACGATTGTGTTACCACATCAAACCCGCAAACCGATGCCGAGCCCGATGTTTGGGGTATAAAGCCCGTAAGTATCTTCATCGTGGTTGATTTACCGGCCCCGTTAGGCCCCAAAAAACCCAGCACGCCCGTTTCGGCAGTAAAGCTGATGCTATCAACTGCCTTTTGCTCGCCGTAAATTTTTGTCAATGCTTCTACCCGGATACTCATGCGGTAAAAATAGATGTTAGATATGAGATTTGAGATAGGAGATGGAAGAATTTGTTAGTTGTTCATGGTTCATAGATCATGGTTCATGGTTTTACCGGAATCGGGTATTTCGATTTAGTTTTTTTTGGGTGTCCGTCCGTCCGGAGGTGACCAACACTGCGGACAGATTGTTCATTGGTTAATGGATCATAGTTAATGGTTCATAGCCTAAGATGGCAGGAAATAAGCAACAGTTTCAAACTCCGCCGGGGCCATGAAGCATGAACAATCAACCATGATCCATGATCCATCAACCAAAAACCTACCGCTCAAACACCACCGAATCGGCATCTGCACCCATGCTGGTTAAAATACCGTTAATCTGCTCTACCATCGCATCGGGCCCGCAAACGTAAAAATGTTTGGTAAAATCGCTTACTTCGGCTTTTAAAAAGGCCTCATCTATACGGCGGGTGTCGTGAACGCTATCCTTTTGGCTGCTTATTAAAAACAAGGCATCGGCGCCAAGCATACTTTTCAGCTCATCGGCAAGAATAATGTCGCTATCTGTTTTGTTACTGAAAAACAGTTTGTTTCCTGCCAGCTCTCCTTTCCTGTTCAAATCCCTCAAAATGGCAATAAACGGGGTAATGCCAGCGCCACCCGCTATAAAATAACCGGGGCCTTTATACTCAATGGCACCCCAGGCATCGCGGATAATAAGTTCATCACCAACGGCTAATTTGCTTAATTGATTGGTTACGCCTTCCTCGCTATCGGGATATATTTTTATCGTAAACTCCAGGTAAGGGTCATCGGTTAGGCAGGTAAACGTGAAAGGGTTCTTCTTATCCTTCCAGGTCTGTTGGTTTACAGATAGTTCGGTGGCCTGTCCGGGGGTAAAAGTATAGCCCGCAGGTTTTTCGAGCCTAAACTGTTTTACATTATGGGTTACATATTGGGTTGATATGATTTTTACTATGGTTTCCATGGCAGCAATTAGTTGTATATAGTACAATAAACTTTTGCCCGATAAGTTTTAGCAAATACCCTGTTTTAGTGTCATTTTAAGGGCGTTGCCCACACTGGTAGAAGTGTGGGCCAGGCCCATACACTCATACTGCACAGGCCTTATTCACAGGCCGGTATCCGTTTCTGTCCTTAACGCAAGCTTCCGTTAATCAAAAAGCCCGTCCGTCCGCACAGGTGTGCCGCTCTTTAACGGACAAATCCGGACGGACATGGTTAAAACCAGTTTTGCCAAAAGTTTGCCTGTCCGCCCCTGTCCGTCTTTGCTCTGTTCCCCCTTGCGGACGGACGCTACAAAAGGGCAACCAATGTTTATTTAAGGGCAAAGGAATTTACACAGGCACTGGCAGTGTGTTTATTACGCAGGCAATCAATCGGTCAAACATCCATATATTTGTTATTGGCTGCACTTTAGTAAATTAGCAGCACTTATCGCAATGAAAATAAAGTTTAAACTAACACAGGCTATCCATGTTGCCCCTCGAGTTGTAATTGACAACATAGTATCCCTGTTAGAGGGTGAAGAATACAGGGTTAACAACTTAACAAGCAGTGTTGTTGAATTTGACGATAATCCCTGGAAATTAAGGTGGAGGCACCAAGCTGCAGCACGGCTAAATGGAGGAAAGTTTGAGCTCAGCTTTACGGGAGATGAGGTTTTGGTAACCTTTAGTTATTACACAAGTTTAACTGCACCGCTACTTATATTTATTGCCCTTGCAATAGGCTTAATAAGCCAAGAACAGTATTATGGTATTTTGTTTTTCCTGGTATTTTACATTTTTGCCATATCAATACAATTAATTACCCAAAGAGGTACAGCAAAAGATATGTTAAAGAGTATATTGAGCAACTTACCCTGATTTTTTACTGCCCTTGTTTTTATAAAAACCGAGTTTTTTAAAAATACCTCTCCTTACCTTAAATTTATTTAAAGTGGGGAAAGCGGGCGGGTGCATGCTATCTGGTGTGCTTATGTGGTTGGTTGTGTTTCCGTCCGTCCGCTTTAGGGTCCCGGTACATTTCGGACAGGGCGGACAAGGTGGTGAGGGCCTGTTGTGGTGTCCGTCCGCCCACAGGTGTAGGACAGTATCGGACGGAAGCGGACAGTTTTAGTGCTTTTAAAACAGAACAAGCCCATTACAAATATACAGAAATTTCTTTAAAATAAAGAATAAGGTAGTAAAAAAATGCTTAACCGTTAACATCTGGCCCATTATTTTTTATTTCCAAATTCTGCTTATTTTAGGCTGAAGCTTACGACATGAAAAAAACAATGCCAAAATGGCTCTTAATAATTAGCAATACAGTATTTGCTTATGTATCGGCATCGATGATAGTTAGGCTGTTAATTTTTATACTAAAATCATGCTGGGGTGTTTCGGCAAAACTTTTTGTCGGCAACGACATTAACCCGGTACAACTGATTTTAACATTTGTATTTATATCGTTACTGGTATTTAACTACTGGCTGTTTTCTAAAATAACGCCACGCGTATGGTTACGGCTTAGCAGGCGATAGTTTCTGCCAATTTATGACGGTGAGTATCATTAAAAGCGTCCGCTTTTGTCCGAAATAGAGTGAGGGCACCTGTGCGGACGGACGGCCTCTATCGCTTCCGGGTTTTGCGTTAGGGACAGAAACGGATACCGGCCCGCGCCTAATGCCCTGTGCGCGTATGAGTGTATGGCCCGGCCCGCAGGGAACGCCATTACGAGTAGTAAGTATCAAGACAAAAGTAGATGGTCATTAACCTTTACCTTGACTCGCCGAAAAAAATCTTACTACTTACTACTTACTACTTGCTACTATTCTCCCCTTTCAGCTTTCTGCCTAAATTGTATCTTTGCAGCTATTATGAGCAAATCAACCGACGAACTTTTTAAAAATGTTATATCGCATGCCAAGGAGTATGGCTTTGTTTTCCCATCGAGCGAAATTTATGATGGGTTAAGCGCTGTTTACGATTACGGCCAAAATGGTGCTGAACTGAAGAACAACATTAAAACCTACTGGTGGAAAGCCATGGTGCAAATGCATGACAACATTGTTGGTATTGATAGCGCCATATTTATGCACCCAAAGATCTGGAAAGCCAGCGGCCACGTTGATGGTTTCAGCGACCCGATGATTGACAACAAGGATTCGAAGAAGCGTTACCGCGCCGATCAGCTTTTGGAGGATAAGATTGACCGTTACGATAAAGACGGTAAAACTGATAAAGCCGAGCAGTTACAGCACGATATGGACGAGGCCCTTAAAAATGAGGACTTGCCACGTTTAAAGGAGCTTATTATTGAGCATGAAATTGCCTGCCCGGTAAGCGGTACCCGCAACTGGACAGATGTGCGCCAGTTTAACCTGATGTTTAGCACCCAGATGGGCGCCGTAGCCGATGATGCCGACCTGATTTACCTTCGCCCGGAAACCGCGCAGGGTATTTTTGTGAACTACCTAAACGTGCAAAAATCGGGCAGGATGAAAATTCCTTTCGGTATTGCGCAAATAGGTAAGGCTTTCCGTAACGAGGTGATTGCCCGCCAGTTCATTATCCGCATGCGCGAATTTGAGCAAATGGAAATGCAATACTTTGTACGCCCTGGCACACAAAAAGAATGGTTTGAAAAATGGAAAGCTGCCCGTTTAAAATGGCACCTTGCCCTGGGTACCGATGCCGCCAAATACCGTTATCATGAACACGTAAAGCTGGCCCATTATGCCGATGCCGCTTTTGACATTGAGTTTGAGTTTCCGTTTGGATTTAAAGAGGTAGAGGGCATACACAGCCGTACCGATTTTGACTTGAGCCAGCACGAGAAATTCTCGAACAAAAAGATGCAATACTTTGACCCCGAGGTTGACCCAGAAACAGGCAAACCTTATGGCAACTATGTGCCTTACGTTATTGAAACTTCGATAGGGTTAGACAGGATGTTCCTGCTAACCATGATAAACGCTTTTGAAGAGGAAGACCTGAGCACCGACGAGAAACAGGACAGCCGTACCGTGCTGCACCTGCACCCTTGCCTGGCCCCGGTTAAAGCGGCTATATTCCCGCTTACCAAAAAAGATGGCTTGCCCGAGAAAGCCCGCGAGATTATGGATCGCCTGAAGCTTGACTTTAACATACAGTACGAAGAAAAAGATGCCATTGGCAAGCGCTATCGCCGCCAGGATGCTATTGGTACACCTTTCTGTATAACGGTTGATCACCAGAGTTTGGAGGATGATACCGTAACCATCCGCTACCGCGATACCATGGCCCAGGAACGTGTGGCCAGCGCCGACCTTGAAAAAATCATCGGCGACCAGGTAAGCTGGAAGAATTTGCTGAAGTAAGTCGCCACTCCTTTGATTTAGAACGAGGTACGAGAAAAATCTTATGCGCCCTGTATTCAAAAAAACTATCGAATTGCAGGGCACATAAGCTTTTTCGCTACGCTCAAGAGATAGTTTCTCCTGGCCCCTTCGCTTACATCCACTTCTGATTTGGTAGAAATGGCACCTCCTTTGTTTAGTGATACGTGTTTAAAAACCGTGCATACACGGTAGCCAAACGAGAGGACTTTTGATTTGCAGGATAGATAATATTATTAAGGCTTTAACTTCAATATTTGCTTTAATTTTCAGAACCCTACCACTTTTTTGGTCTTGATTCTTGCCTCTTCATCAATTCTCCCATTTCCCAAACTCGAAGTACCTGGTTATTTTTATGCTCACCTTGCTGCCTACTTTGTATTTGCCCCTCTTGTAATTCATTACACGCAGGGTAACATCATTATGATCAATAATCAACTCTTCAAAAAAACCTTTAAACAGGATCATTTTTATAAGCCATTTTTTGCCAATAGCTGCAATTTTCACATGTTCGGCATATACAACAACAATACCACGCTTGCTTTTAATTCCGCAAACTTTGGCCTTGGTTGATGTAAGCACACTGCTGCTGGCCAGTATTTGCGAGGTATATAGCAATTTGGGCGAGTGGTATAATTTATCGGGCGGGCCATGTTCAACAATTTCGCCTTCTTTTATTACAATAAGTTCATCGGCCATTGATAGTATCTCGGCCGGATCATGCGATACCAGCACCACGGTTGTTTTCCACTCCCGTACAATTTGCCTGATATCGTGCTGCAGGGCTTCCCGGTAATAGGCGTCAACCTGGTTAAAAGGTTCGTCAAGCAGTAAAACCTGCGGCCGGCTGATAAGGGCTTTGGCAATTGTAACCCGCTGCTTTTCGCCCCCGCTTAGCTTACCGAAGGGGTAATCTTTTAGCGGATAAATATTAAGCATATTAAGGGCTTCGGTAACCAGCTTTATTTCGTGGCTGTGGTCTTCAGGAGGCATGCCATCACGCACAGTTTCCCAAACAGTCGATTTGGGGTTCATATCAACACCGTTTTGGGTAACCATCCGCATTACCTGGTGTGCATGTTGTATACCGTGTTCCCGGCTCAATACCCGTTCCTCTTTAAAAAAAACCTCGCCATGATCGGGTTGTAGGGTACCAAACAATAAGTTCAGGAGTGTGGTTTTACCACTGCCGCTTTCGCCAACTATAGCGGTTATCTTCCCTTTGGGCACAAATATGGTTATGTTGTTTACCCCGGTTGATTTATCGCCAAAAAAGTTTTTGGTAACAGATATGGTTTCGAGTATCAAATCATCTTGCATTCCTGTATACTTTTTATTGCTTAAGTTTTGATGAAGGCAAATAACTATGGCCTTAAAAGTACCTAATCTATAAAAAGTTTGCTACCCGCAAAAGCTAAAGCTTATATTTTGTATCCCCGCAAACAATTTACAACTCTGGTCATTCCTATTAAAAGCGAAACATTAAAACTACAAACATGAACAAAACCATTGGTATAGCACTTATCGTTATAGGCGCTATCATGCTCATCTGGACGGGCTTTACTTATACCAAAAAGGAAAAAGTTATTGACGCCGGTCCACTCCAGGTTTCTGTTGATAAGCAAAAAACTGTTAACTGGCCCCCGTATTTAGGCGGCGCATTAATTATAGGAGGCATAGCTGTAATTGCCTTATCAAAAAGTAAATAAGCCTATTTATTATCAACAGCTTTAAGTATGCTTATATCTTTGCCAGCCAATAATTGTGCGTAATTAATCATCCTGAATTTTTTTCCATCCATCGCCCTAAATTCCGGCGATAGCAACATGTTCAGTTCTGTTTGGCGATGAAGGCTGGTGAGGGGTTTACCCTCTTTAGTATTCATCATGTTGCTGTTCATATCTACCAGCGCATCCATTTCGGGGCTGGGCGTGGCTGTATGAATAACCACCAGATTTGGCTTGTTGGGGTTAAGTTTGGTGCTCACGTAATTCAAAAAAACCTTTTTCTTGGTAGCTATCGGTTCGCCCCACATTTCCATATAGGTTTCGCCAAAATAAGTAACACTACTTAGGGTTGATATAGCTAATTTATATTTATGCGCCAGTTTTTCGGTCAGCGCCCGAAGCTCGGGTGTCGAAAGTGCTATGCCCATGTGTGGATCGATATAGGTAATTTTAAGCCCCGAGGCCAATGCACGTTCAATTTGTGCCGATAGTTCTGTTTCTACCTCTTCTATTTTATAACCACTTTTAGCAAATGCCGATGTTGAATGCGGAAAATAGCCAACTTCATCAACCAGGCCCGGCACCGCAGTGCGCCCTGTAACAGGCCCCCAGCGATAGTTTTTCCACTCAGATGTTAAGGTTAAGTGTACCCCTACACTCACGTTTGGATATTTTTTTAAAATCTCCACAGCTTCCTGGTACCATGGGCAGGCAAACTGTAACGATACTGAAAAAGGTAAGCCTGTTTGGGCCATTTTTTCGGCGGCCATATTTACAGAATGGTTCATGCCAATATCGTCAAGTCTTATCAGCAATTGCGGCAATTTATCAACTTGTTGTGCGGCCACCGGGTTCAACCAGGTAACCATCATTAACCCAAACAGGTACCAGAAACGCGTATTTTTCATCAAATCAGGGATTTATCAATAAAAGATTAAACTAAAAATAGCCCGAAAAGGGCAAAAAACCATCGTTAATGGCAATAATAAAATGTAAATATTATAAAAAATCACCCGCTGGGTACATTTATTCGTGTAGTTTTTACGTTTATTTAATATCTTGTCACTCGTAATGCCGGCCCTCCCCTAAATACCGGCATTAACCGCTATTGATGCAATATATATGGCAATACTATAAAACCCTGGTTAACCGCAACTGTTTAGGAAACACCGAACAACTGCATGGACTACCCTACTGGAGCAACAAACTATTTGCAGCAATAATGACTTACCTGCTGCCGCTTTTCGTTATCGCCCTGGTTCCCGGCGGGTACATTAGTATTTCAAATCATTTTTACACGCTTGCTGTTTTTGATTTTTCAATTGTGTTTGCCATTTCGGCCGTAGCATTATTGCATGGTATAAGTATACCGGCCCGTAAATTGTTGCTTATTACATTATTGTACCTGCTTGCCGTGTTTTTGCTTTACTATCTTGGCTGGTACGGGCCGGGTTTGCTTTATTTATTGGGAATAACCATTTTTTGTTTACTTATATTTCCTGGTACACGACCATTTTGTACAGTTTACATCAACATAGGTATTTGCATTTCGGTAGGTATTTGCATTCATTTTAAACTTTTATCTGATGGTATTGCCTTACAATACAGTCTTGGCTCGTGGATAGCGGTATCAGTAAACCTTATTATTTTAAGTGCTGTTACTGCGCAACTTTTACCCACGCTTTTTAACGGGCTACAGCAAAGTAACAACAGGTACGAAACGGTTGCCCAGGCCACGAGCGATACCATCTGGGACTGGGATATCATTAACGACACCATTCAGTACAACTATGGTATGAACCAGGCCTTTGGGTACAAATTAAGCGAAGTTGCCAATGTAACCAACTGGTGGAACACCAAGCTGCACCCCGACGATGCCGAAAAAGTTACCGGGGGCCTTACCCGGGCGTTTACAGGCAAAAACAATCACCTACAGCTTGATTACCGGTTTTTATGCGCCGATGGCAAATACAAACATATACTTGACCGGGCTTTGATAATCAGGGAGGCAAACGGCAAACCTATACGGGTTATTGGCGCCATGCAGGATATTACACGCCAAAAAGAAGAAGAACAATGGCTTCGCCTTACCGAATCGGTGTTGAATTACGCCACAGATGCGGTTTTGATTTTTGAGGCCGAAGCCAATGAAAACCTGCAAAGAAAATTAGTATACGCAAACGAGGCATTTACCAATATTACCGGCTACACCCGGCAGGAAGCGATTGGGGCTGTAACCGATATTTTATGGGGTAATAATGCGGCGGCGGCTGGTCAAACCAACTTAATAAATACCTTCGATCTGCATGCAGCATTTGAAGTTGAGGTAATTAACTTTAAAAAGAATGGCGAACGTTTCTGGAGTAGTAAGTCGGTATCACCAGTTAAGGACTCAGCGGGCAAAACAACCCACTGGATCTCTATCGAGCGCGATGTTACCCAAACAAAAAACCACGTAAATGCTATCGAAAAACAAAATATAAAACTCAAAGAAATAGCCTGGACCCAGGCCCACACTGTACGAACCCCGGTTGCCCGGCTCATGGGCCTGCTTGATTTATTGGTTGATGAAAATACCCAATCAAAGGATTATCATCAGGTACTCCATTTTATTTCCGTATCGGTACATGAACTCGATAGCATCATTTTAGGCATCATCAGAAAATCGGAGGATGAGCAGATAGATTTAATACCTAAGTTGGGCACTTAAAAATCTAATGGCCAAATAAATACTGAAACTATCTTTTTCACCCTGAAAGGTCCTGATAATCTGGCAAATCGCCAAATTGCGTCCCTAATCCAACAACAAAGTATCCTCATCATCTGTAAGGCTTAGCTGAATGCTATCTGCGCCGGCAATACCTTCAATACTGCCTTTAATATGCGCGGCGTTTAACAATACCTTATCCAGCTGCTTCTCGCGCGATTTCCACATTTTTTCCATCGCGTCGCGTTCTTTTTGGATGGATAGGCGCATACTCATATAACCTTCTCTGATGGCCTTCCATTGCTCAGAAAATTCACTGCTGGTTAGGTAATCATACAACAGGTGCATTTTATCGCCTTTATTATCCTGAGATTTGATGAGGTTTGACAGTTTGATTACGCCATCGCGCAGGATATATGATACCGCTTTCACCTCGTCAAAACTACAAATCCAAACTCCATCCTTTTCGCCAAAACAATCCATTCCCTTGGGGTAGCATTGCGTAACAATAACTGCTACATCTACACCAACGCTGCGCATATCTTTTTTGAGTTTGTCAATCCAGTCGGCGCCAAAGGTAGCGGTACGTTTACTTTCGTAAATAATTTTACCGCACTCCTGCCCAAACTGATTACGAACGGTTTGAATACAATCGGCACCGCGAACGCCTTTGCCAACTTCACTTATTAAATCGAAAGGAAAATAATTACGCAATAACTCCTCCAGTATCAGTTCCTGCACTTCGCCCTGTAATTGCATTGACCCCTGCTCGGCCTTGCGTTTCATTTCTTCGGCAAGCTTCTTTTGGTCGTCCAGTTGCTTCTCCAGTTCTTTTACTTTTAACTGGTACTCAATATCCTTTATGCTATGCCGCTCGGCTTCCTGGCGGCGAATCTGCTCGCCCAGTTCATTTCGTTGCTCCTGCAACTTACGTTGCAATGAAAGCTCCATTTCCTCTTCTTTTTGCTGAAGCTGTTTTTCGCGTTGTAAAAACTCAAGCTCTTTCTGGCGCGATAGCTTTAATTTTTCTTCGCTTTCCTGCGCCGAATTTTTAAGCATCAGCACCTGGTTTTCATAATCCTGGCTTATGGATTTACGCAGGTTTTCCTCCAGCACCAGCTGCAGTTGTTTTTTTTCGGCATTCAGGCGCTGTTCAAACTCGGCTTTTTGCTGCCGCTCTTTACTTAAAAACTCCTCGTCTTTTTTACGGTATTCCTCCTCTTTTTGGCGGGTATAATCCTGCATTTTAACCCGGAGCTCTTTTTTATACTCCTCGGCCATCACCTCCTCTATCGGAAAACCAAAACCACAACTGGGGCACTTAACTTCTGTAGCCATACTTTTTATCACGCGAAAAACATTTTCGCACCTCAAATATAGGAATTTATACAGCGCCAAATTTTGACGAAAATGTAATACTTGCAGTTATCAATTATTATTTATACATTACATCAATGCAAATTTTACAAATTGGCAAGGTCTTGTGGAGCTACGATTACGAAATCGCGGCGCTTACACTGATCGACGAAGCCGGAGCCCTTTTTTCGCTAACTCCGCCTCCCCACCATCGTGAGGGTGAAATTATATTGACCCCAACAAGCCTGGTTATTGATGGCTACAACTACTTAAATATCCCTTTAAACAAGCTTGAACAAGTATATCTTGGATTTGATGACGTTTACAAAAGATCGTTGGTCAGAAACAAGGGCCTTTTTTGCCAACCCTTAAGGTTACGTTACAAACAAGGCGACGATACTGCCATAGTTTACCTTATTGTGGATCTTCGGTTCTTCGGCACCAAAAACCAACTTTGGTTTGATACTTTAAAACACCTCCTGGCCGACTGATCCTGCTTTCCCGTCGAAATACTGCCATCTAAAACGGATACCACATGCCAAAACACGTAGTTTAAAATACCAAATTGTGGGTATTTTTTACTAAGTATCAATTTGCCACATTTGTCACCACAAACCATCACTAAAACCTTTATCTCCTGGCCCCCATTTATTTGGCCACCTGTAGCAAAGGCTTACATAATTTAATAATCATTATGAAAAAACTCGGACTACTGCGGTTATTTATTTGTTTACCACTCATCGCCCTCATTATCCCAAACGTTACCGAATCACTAATCAACCCCAATTACCAGGTACCCGTTATGCACATTATTGCCGGTGCGGCATTGGTAGCAGCAATTGCCATATGTACCGTTATCATTTATTACCTGCAAAAGCAGCAGCTTAAAGTACAATACCAGCGCAACAAAAATTAATAAAAAACAAACGGCGTACCCATTTTAACAGGTACGCCGTTTGCACTTTAAACAATATTGTAATTATTTTGCCTTAGCAAATTCGCCATTGGCTTTAATAGTAACTTCATCGCTTAACATAGCCGAACCAAATTTGCTGCCAAAGCCAAAATCAGCACGTTTTATTGTACCTGTTAACTGGAAACCAGCATCATCGGCTTTGCTCATTGGGTTTTGGATAGTGCCACGATACCAAAGGTCAAAAGTTACCGGTTTGGTAACACCAGCTAAAGTAAGGTTACCAGTAACCGCATAATGTTTATCAGATGTTTTTGTGATACCAGTGCTTGTAAAGGTAATTGTTGGCTTATTGGCAACATCAAAAAAATCGGCCGATTTTAAGTGATTATCGCGGTAATCATTATCTGTGCTTACAGATGCTGTTTGTACAGTAAACGCAACTTTAGCGTCGCTAAAATCTGGCTTAGCAGCAACGATGGTGGCATCATAAGTTTTAAAGGTACCATCAACATCATTTACTAATAAGTGGGTAACTGTAAATTTCACATTTGAGTGCGCTTTGTCAACAGTCCAGGTAGTTTGTGCAGATGCAGCAGTATACAAAAATGCCGATGCCAACAGGATAAAGATTTTTTTCATTTTTTTAAATTTTTTTTGAGACTTGATTTTTTCTATGACCCAAAAGTATACAAAGAATTGGAATAACAAGCGATTAAATGTTTAAACATTTAATTATTAAATTGGGATGACAAATCACGACTGATTTAGTGGGGTAAACAATATTTTTGGCGTAACAAACACGTTAAGAGGACTAAGCAAATAACGATAATTTACTTATTGCCAAATACATAAAATAATGAAAGGCCTACATTATTACTAATGAAGCTGGCGTCAATGGTATTTAGTGCTATAATTGTTTGCGGATCCGTCATTACCTTTTGAATGCTGGTAAAAAATATTAGATAGTAATAATAATTTATTGAGCATTTGCAATGGCTTTTACTTGCCATTATTTTGCCAAAAAGTCTATTATGAAATAAATATTTTTCGCGATAATATAAGGTTATAACCGACGTTTAATTTGATTTTAGCACCAAGTTATCTTCCCTCCAAACTATCCCTATACCCCTTAAGCGCCCTTAATATCGAAGTAGCGATGGTGAACTGACCATCTTTTGAGTTCAGGTATTCTTCGTCGGCCGGGTTATTGATAAAGCCTGTTTCAACCAGCACCGCCGGCATACCGCTTTGGGCCAGTACCAGTACACCCTGTTCCTTTACGCCAAAGGTATGGCGGCCATCTGCTTTTTTAACCTGGTGAATAATCATATCGCCAAAATGAATACTTTGCTTACGGTACTTTTGCTGAAAAGCGTTCAGCACAATGGTATTCACCACATTATCTTCGCCGTAACCATTGTATTTGTTTTTGTAGTCATCTTCAATAAAAATGGAAGCGTTCTCGCGCAATGCCTCACGCTGTTCCTGGCTGCGGTGAAAACCATAAACCAATACCAGGGTACCGTGCTCTTTGGCTCTTTTTTGGGGCGATGAATTACAATGGATAGAAATAAACAGGTTACCGTGGTTGCTGTTGGCTATTTCGGTGCGCCGGTGCAACTCAATAAAGGTATCTGTACTGCGGGTCATGATGGTTTTAACACCAGGCATTTCGTTATTTACCAAATCGCGCAGCTTTTTGGCTATGCTAAGCGCAATATCTTTTTCTTTTGAAGTAGCGCCGTGCGCACCGGGGTCTTTACCCCCATGGCCGGCATCAACGATAAGTGTTTTAAACTTAAAGTGATTTGTAACCGGTTTTGATGCGCCGCCTTCTTGCCCGTATAAACTGTTAACAGAAAGTAAACCGAAGAAAAAACAAGTAAATCCAAGTATACGCGTACTTTTTAGGTAGATGGAAAACATGAAGAATTTTGTATATAGGTACTTTAAATATTTTAACTATAAATGCCATAATTAAGATATTGTTTGGCGTACTTAGTTTAAATGTATGTTTAATTAAATTCTGCAAAGGTAGTATTAGTTAACATTTTAACGTTATTTGGGTTCAAAAAATGCCAAAATCACAAAGCGACAAGAGATGTAATGGATATCATGTTTAATTTTTATATTTATGTTTTACTAATTACTATTTGATTTATGCCATTTAAGAAATTGTTGTTTGCCTTGTTCGTTTTCATCTTTCTTGTACAAACCAGTTATAGCCAGGAAAAACAAATACCTTATGGCGACAATGCATTGGTGGGCAAATATTACAACATACGTGGTATTAAGCTGTACACCGAAACTTACGGAAGCGGCAAACCCTTGCTGATGATACACGGCAACGGCGATAAAATGAGCGCTTTCAAAAGCAACATTCCATATTTTGCAAAAAAATATAAAGTTATAGCGGTAGATAGCCGGGCGCATGGCAAATCAACCGATCCTGCCGACTCATTGAGCTTTGAGCAAATGGCCGATGATTTTGCTGCCCTGCTGGATGCCATGCATATCGACTCGGCGTATGTTGTTGGCTGGAGCGATGGTGGCATTAACGCGCTGGAACTTGCTATGCGCCATCCTGATAAAGTCATAAAACTGGCGTCGACAGGTGCAAACCTTTGGCCCGACTCAACCGGGCTAATACCCAGTTTATGGAAAGATATGCAGAAAAACTACGCGGCACATAAAAATGAGGTTTGGAAAACTGCTAAAGAAAAGAATGACTGGAAAATATTCATGCTGGATTATGATCAACCGCACATCAAATTGACCGAACTACACAAAATCAAGTGCCCATCGCTTATTATAGGCGGCGACCACGACCTTATCCCTGTTGAGCATACGGTAATCATTTCCCAAAATATCCCGAAATCCTATTTATGGATTGTACCCAACTCAGGTCATCCTACACTTGTTGAACATAAAGACGAGTTTAACAAATTGGTGGATGACTTTTTTGAACAGTCTTTTAATAAACGATAAAAATCGATTTTAAAAATATCAGCCTTAAGACTGATAAATAATTGTTTTTTTTAAGTCTATAGTCTGAAATAAGTTTGTTTATTTCAGACTATAGACTTAACTTTGTTTGGTAGTAAAGCGACAAAGCGTATGAAAAACAAAAAACAACAGTTGGTTATTGAACAAATGGATAAAAAGCTTATCGTTTTTAAATCAGTTGAGAATGTTATTATACCGTCAAAAGGCTGGTTAAATGCTGTGCGGGTTTCCCTTAAAATGACTTTACAGCAATTGGGCAATCGTTTAAATATTACGGCACAAAGCGCAAATGACCTGGAAATGCGGGAAGCCCTGGGCACTATAAGCTTAAACCGCCTGCGGGAGGCTGCTAATGCTTTAGACATGAAATTGGTATATGGGATAATACCCAAGGATGGCTCTATCGAATTGATGATTGAAAAACGAGCTAAGGAACTTGCCAAAAAGATTGTGCTGCGAACATCTAATTCAATGAAACTGGAAGACCAGGAAAATTCGGGAGAAAGGATAGAGAAAGCTATAAACGAGAAAGCAGAAGAAATCAAAGCAGAGTTGCCCAAATATTTATGGGAATAAATTTCGAATACGAGGATGGGCAAACCCCTTTGGACGAAGAGGAAAAAGAGGGCTTGCTCATTACTACCATCACTACACGCGCAGAACTGGATGAGTTTGAGCAATTGAACATTCAAAAAGCTGTAGAGTGGACCTTAATCCGGAAATTCAAATCGGATAAAGTGTTAACGGAGGGGTTTATTAAAGAACTACATTACCGGATGTTTGGGGATACCTGGGCATGGGCAGGCAAATTCAGAAACACAAATAAAAACCTGGGAGTGGATTACTTTAAAGTGGGCGTAGAGCTTAGAAATCTATTAGATGACACAAGATTCTGGGTAGATAAAGCAATTTATCCACCAAACGAAATAGCCATCCGCTTTAAACATCGAATAGTTAGCATTCACTGTTTTGCAAACGGCAACGGCAGACATTCCAGATTATTAGGCGATATTATAGTTGAACACCTTTTTAAGCTGCCGGTGTATTCATGGGGAAGTTCAAACCTAATAAAAGCAGACCAGAGTAGAAAATTTTACCTAACTGCCATAAGAGCCGCCGATAAAGGTGATATTGAACCGCTTATACGGTTTGCACGTTCTTAAGTCAATACCATTCTCCCAACTTCATTGAGGAAAGCATTAAAAAATTAATTTCGCGCCAAGATGCCAGGACGCTAAGATAAAACAAGCAAATCACTTTGCGTCTCTGCGTCTTTGCGCGAAAATCCTCTACATTGCCGCCCCGCCTAACTCATGACAGTCCATGACAGTTCCCGGATTACTATTGCCTACATTAGCTTTACCAATTTAAACCAGTTAAGAGTATGCAAATTATTTTTGGAGTCTTTTTCCATTTTATCGGCGGGTTCGCTTCGGGGAGTTTTTATATTCCCTACAAAAAAATTAAGGGCTGGGCCTGGGAAAGCTACTGGATAGTAGGTGGCATTTTTTCCTGGTTTATAGTTCCGCCGCTGGCCGCATGGTTAACCATACCTGGCTTTGCCAATATCATCAGCCATACAAGCACATCCGTTATCGGGTGGACTTACTTAATGGGCTTACTATGGGGCATTGGAGGGCTCACCTATGGCTTAGGTGTACGATACCTTGGGGTATCACTGGGCAGTACTATTATATTGGGGCTTTGTTCGGTATTCGGCGCTTTAATACCATCGGTATATTATGACCTGGTTCCAAAAGCGGGCAAGGATACGTTTAGCATGATGCTGCATAACCAATGGGGGCAGCTTGTACTATTAGGCATATTGCTATGCGTTGCAGGTATAATTATATGCGGTAAAGCCGGCATGATGAAGGAGAAAGAGCTATCGTCCGATAAAACCATCGCCAACGAAAACAAAGACTACCGTTTTGGGCTGGGTATCCTGGTAGCTGTAGTATCGGGGGTGTTAAGCGCTTGCTTTAACTTTGGCATCGAAGCGGGTAAATCAATGGCCGATACCGCAAACCACCTTTGGCAGGCCGGGCATCCCGGGCAAGGTAACTTTCTGTACCAAAACAATGTAACGTACATTATTATATTATGGGGTGGTTTAACCACCAACTTTATCTGGTGCATGGTGCTAAACGCCCGCAACAAAACGTTTGGTAATTATACCGATAAAAAAACGCCGCTGCTTAAAAACTACCTTTTTGCTGCACTGGCCGGCACCACCTGGTTTTTACAGTTCTTTTTTTACGGTATGGGCGAAAGCAAAATGGGCAACGGAGCCAGTTCATGGATTTTACACATGGCCTTCATTATCCTGATAGCCAACACCTGGGGCCTGGTGCTAAAAGAATGGAAAGGCGTTAGCAAAAAAGCCTTTACTACGGTTATAGCCGGCATAGCGGTAATTATATTATCTGTGCTTGTGGTAGGCTACGGTAACTCGTTAAAATAATGACTGAATTAGTGAGTTAGTGAATTAGTGAGTTGAACGGCAACGCGGCTTTATCAATAATTGTTAAACAGTAAACATTCACTAACTCAATAATTCAATAAATCACTAACTCAATAATTCAACAATTCACTAATTCGATAATTCAATAATTAAATACATATGTCTGTCAAAACAACACAATTTAAGCACGTAAGCTACCTGTGGGATGATGCCAAAGCAGCCGGGCTCGCCGGCGACGAGGTAGCATTATTAATATACCGATCAAACTTATTAGGTGCCGATTTGCGCTTAACCAATTATGGCGGAGGCAACACTTCGTGCAAAGTAATCTCCAAAGACCCTTTAACCGGCAGTGATGTTGAAGTAATGTGGATTAAAGGATCGGGCGGCGACATTGGCACGTTGAAAAAAAGCGGTTTGGCGGCCCTGTATGTCGACCGGCTGCGCAGCCTTAAAAATGTTTACCGCGGTGTGGAATATGAAGATGAAATGGTGGAATTGTTTAACCATTGCATTTACGATCTTGCCTCCAAAGCTCCGTCTATTGATACTCCTTTACATGGCTTTTTGCCTTTTAAACATATTGACCACCTGCACCCCGATGCAGCTATAGCTATCGCAGCAGCAAAAGATGGTAAAAAAATAACACAAGAGCTTTTTGGAGGTACCATAGGCTGGGTAGAGTGGAAAAAACCGGGCTTTGAGCTGGGCTTGCAATTGAAGCAATGTCTTGACGAAAACCCAGGCATCCGTGGCATCATGTTAGGTTCGCACGGTTTGTTTACCTGGGGCGATACGGCTTATGAAAGCTACGTAAACACATTAGAAGTAATTGAGCGTTGTGCCGAATACCTGGAAGAAAACTATGGCAAAAAAGCCTCTGTTTTTGGCGGTCAAAAAATTGAAAGCCTGGACGAAGCCGCCCGAAAAAAACAGGCTGCCGCTATTGCCCCTATCCTGCGCGGTTTTTGCTCAAGCGAGCGCCATATGGTTGGGCATTTTACAGATGATGCCCGCGTGCTGGAGTTTATCAACTCCAATGATCTTGACCGTTTGGCGCCGTTAGGCACCAGCTGCCCTGACCACTTTTTGCGTACAAAGATTAGTCCACTGGTATTGGATCTTACACCCGGCGAAGATTTGAGCGACGTTAAAGCTTTACAGGAACGCCTGACGCCGGCGTTTGAGGCCTACCGCCAAATGTATACCAATTATTATAATACCTGCAAGCACGACAACAGCCCGGCCATCAGGGATACCAACCCGGTAATTATCCTTTATCCGGGTGTTGGCTTATTCTCCTTTTCAAAAGATAAACAAACCGCCCGTGTTGCAGCAGAGTTTTATACCAACGCCATCAACGTAATGAAGGGTGCCGAGGCAGTATCGGAATATACTTCGCTGCCTCGCCAGGAAGCATTTGACATTGAATACTGGTTATTGGAAGAAGCCAAGCTACAACGCATGCCAAAACCAAAGGCTTTATCGGGCAAAATTGCCTTAATAACCGGCAGCGCCGGCGGCATAGGCAAAGCCATAGCCAAAAAATTTGTTGACGAAGGCGCTGTTGTGATCCTGAACGATATGAATGCCGAACGTTTGGAAAGCGCAGGCGAAGAATTTAAAAAACTGTACGGCAAAGACTCATATGCTACCGCCGTGCTTGATGTTACCAATAGCGAACAAATTGATTCGGCTTTGGCAGTTGCCGCCCTGGCTTTTGGCGGGGTGGATATTGTGATTAACAACGCAGGTTTATCCATCTCCAAATCCATTGGCGATCATACCGAAAAAGATTGGGACTTGTTGTATGATGTTTTGGTGAAAGGCCAGTTCTTTATTACGCAGGCGGCCGTGGCCATCATGAAAAAGCAAGCTATCGGTGGCGATATCATCAATATTGTAAGCAAAAACGCCTTAGTTAGCGGACCGAACAACGCAGGCTATGGCTCTGCCAAGGCCGCGCAACTACACCTGAGCCGCTTAAACGCTGCCGAGTTAGGTACCGATCACATTCGTGTAAACGTAGTTAACCCGGATGCAGTTATCAGCGATAGCAACATATGGGCTGGTGGCTGGGCCGAGGGCCGTGCAAAAGCTTACGGCATCACCGTAGCCGAACTGCCTGCCTACTACGCTAAACGTACCTTATTAAACGAGGTAATTTTACCAGCGGATATTGCCAACGCCTGCTTCGCCTTTACCGGCGGCCTGCTCAACAAATCAACCGGCAACGTGTTGAATGTTGATGGTGGGGTGGCAATGGCGTTTGTTCGTTAAGCAAATGGTTCATAGATCATGGTTCATGGTCTTTAGAGAACTATGTCATTGCGAACGATAGCGTGGCAACCTCGTCGCCAAATGCATTCCGGCCATGCAATCGGCACATGTATGGCTACGAGGTTGCTTCGTCGTTCCTCCTCGCAATGACATAGTTTAGTTTACAAGAGAAGAAAATTATAACCGATAAATAATGCAATTAGAGAAGAGCATAATCGAAGAAACTAACCATCAGCAACAAGCCGCGCACCAGCGTAAGTTTAATTTTGTTGCTGAAGATATAAAAGGGTTGGACACCATCCTGAAAAAACTGGTTGATTTTAACATAGCTATCCCAAGCTGGGCTTTAGGTACCGGTGGTACACGCTTTGGCCGTTTCTCTGGCGGTGGCGAACCACGCAGCCTGGAAGAAAAAATTGAAGATGTGGGTTTAATTCATGCATTAAACCGCAGCAGTAATTCTATTTCGCTGCACATTCCCTGGGATATCCCTAAAAATGCGGATGCTATTAAAGCACACGCCGCACAACTGGGGCTGCATTTTGATGCGGTTAACTCCAATACTTTCCAGGACCAGGCAACGCAGGAGCTGAGCTATAAATATGGCTCGCTCCACCATGTAGATAAGGCTGTGCGCAAGCAGGCTATTGCCCACAATATTGAAGTTATAAAATACGGTGTTGAGCTGGATTCAAAAGCTTTATCGGTTTGGTTATCTGACGGATCAAATTTCCCGGGGCAGCTAAACATGCGCGGCGCTTTTGAGCGTACGCTGGAAAGCCTACAGGAAATTTACGAGGCCCTACCTGCCGATTGGAAAGTTTGGGTGGAATATAAACCTTACGAGCCGAATTTTTATTCGACAACTATTGGCGATTGGGGCCAATCCTACCTGCTGTCGTCCAAATTAGGCAGCAAGGCACAAACCCTCGTCGATTTGGGGCACCATCTGGGCAGCACCAATATTGAGCAAATTGTTTCTTTATTGCTGATGGAAGGCAAGCTGGCCGGTTTCCACTTTAACGACTCTAAATATGGCGATGATGACCTTACTGTTGGCAGCATCAATCCATACCAATTGTTCCTGATATTTAATGAACTGGTAGAGGGCATGGACGCCCGCGGCATGAACCATGCAACAGCCATTGGCTGGATGATTGATGCATCGCATAACGTGAAAGACCCTATCGAGGATCTGATCCAATCGGTAGAAGCCATTAAAATTGCCTACGCACAGGCCTTATTGGTTGATGTCACTGCACTAAAACAAGCGCAACAGGATAATGATGTAGTTAAAGCACAGGAAATATTACAGCATGCTTACCGTACTGATGTACGCCCGTTATTAGCTGAGGCTCGTTTACGCGCCGGTGGGGCGTTGGATCCTCTTGCCTTGTACAGGACACAGGCGGTACGTAACCAATTGATTAAAGAGCGCGGAGCAAAAGCTGTATCAACCGGATTATAACATGGCGCAAATACCTGTCATAGCTATTTTTGATGTGGGTAAAACCAACAAAAAGCTGTTCCTGTTCGACGAGAACTACAAGATAGTTTTTGAACGAACAGCCCGCTTCACGGAAACCCACGACGAAGATGGCGACCCATGCGAAAACCTCGATAGTCTGCGCCTATCAGTATTTGACTCGCTGCGCGAGATTTTTAAGCATAAAGAGTTTGACCTGAAGGCAGTGAACTTTTCAACCTACGGCGCCAGCTTTGTTTATGTAGATGAAGACGGCATGCCCTTAACCCCATTGTATAATTATCTTAAACCATATCCGCCGGAATTAGGCAGGCAGTTTTACCAAACCTATGGCGATGAAGCCCGGTTTGCACGTGAAACCGCCTCGCCGGTTTTGGGTAACCTCAATTCGGGTTTGCAGGTGTACAGGCTTAAATACCAGCAGCCGGAGGTTTTTAAAAAGCTCAAATACGCCCTGCACCTGCCCCAATATATGAGCTACCTGTTAAGCGGCCAAATGGTTACCGATTTAACCAGCATAGGCTGTCATACTGCCCTTTGGGATTTTGCTGCAAATGACTACCACAAATGGGTAAAAGATGAGGCCATACTGCCTAAAATGGCCCCGCTAAAACCGGCAGATAGTGTGCTGCCATCGGTATTTCCGGGTACTACTTTTTGTGTGGGTGTTGGCCTGCATGATAGCTCGGCAGCGCTTATCCCCTACCTGGTAAGTTTTAACATGCCCTTTGTGCTCATATCAACCGGCACGTGGTCTATTAGTTTAAATCCATTTAACCAGACACCCCTTACTGCTGATGAACTAAAAAACGATTGCCTTAACTACCTGCAATACAAAGGCAGCCCGGTAAAAGCATCGCGCCTGTTTACAGGGTACGAATACGAACAACAGGTAAAACGAATAGCAGACCACTTTAGCCGTGATGTTATTATTTACCGTACCATTAATTACGATGCAGCGATTGCAGCAAAGCTAAACCTGCGTAACAATGCCTTAACGAACAGCAAGCAAGATGGAGAACTGCAAAAGTCGGTTTTTCAACAGCGGAATCTAAATGATTTTGCCGATGATATTGAAGCATATCACCAACTGATGATAGATATTGTTAATCAGCAAAGCATATCAACTAACTACGTACTGCAAGGCTGTAAAGTGCAAAGGATTTTTGTAGATGGCGGTTTTAGTAAAAACAGCGTATTCATGCACCTGCTGGCGCTGGCCTACCCCCAACTGGAGGTTTACGCCGCGTCAATGGCCCAGGCTACGGCTGTTGGCACGGCTTTGGCTATCCATTCATGCTGGAATAGTAAAACGCTGCCGCATGATTTGATTGAATTAAAATATTATTCGGGGGTACAAAATGAAGTTGCTTAACACTCCATATGTCATTGCTTACTTATAATGACACAATTGTAAGCTATTGACTATCAATATCAAATATCCGTCATTGCGAGACACGAAGCAATCCCGAACAATGTGGTATTTAGCATGTAGGGGATTGCTTCGTGTCTCGCAATGACGGTAGTTTTGAATATTTGTTTAACTATATCCCTTGCACGTCATAACCATTTTTTTCAGGTTTTACCTGATAGTTCCTCGCAAAAACATATTTTCAAATCTCTTTCACCTATTTTTAATACCTGTCACCAATTCAACAATATCCGCCACAACCCCGGCATCTTTAATAATCCTTTCGTGCCCAAGTCCAAAATATTCGTGCGTAACAATATCCGGGTTAAAGGTCAAAAACTCCTGCAGATAATCATATGGCGATACTTTATCTTCCTTATCAAAAGCCAGCCAATGCTTTAGCGCCCCGGTTATGTGCTTATTGTTGATATCAAAGTAAGAAGCATCCAGTTCAAAAAGTTCCCTAAAACTTTCAAAAAACTTTTCCTGTGCCGATACCGGTACTTCGGCGGCATTCATGGTGGCTTTAAAGTTTTCTTTTAGTTTAATTAACGGGGCAATGCTGATCTGCAGGGCTGGTTTAATATTAGTTTCGTTTATGGCTATAACATTGGCCATAGCGCCCAACGAATGGCCTATCATAACATCCGGTGCGCCATATCGGCTAATAATAGCCTCGGCAGCTTTTGCAAATAATATCAGGTTGGATAGTTCTCCTTCCGAACTGCCATTGCCCGGCGCATCAAAGACGATGATCTGGATATCGTCAATTGCTTTTAACCCGGCTATCACCTCATCAAAATCAATGGCCTTTGAACCCCAGCCATGGGTTATCAAAACCTTTTTACTACCGTTGCCCCAAATAAAACCATTAAAGTTTAATACCAATTTTGCAAAATGCGGATCATCAACCGGCAATGTAAACTTTTGGGCTTCATCTAACAATTGCTGTTGCTGTAACCTTGGCGACATTTTGGGCGAATAGCAGATGAGTTGCCAAAGCATATCGGTTAAATTAACATCTTCTTTATTTTCTAAAGCGAGGATGTGGCGGTGCAATAGTTTTAGTTTTTTCATGAAGTGGGTAGCATGCTCAGAAAGCGAATGTAATAAAAGTGCTGCGGTGATCAGCGTCCTGAAAAGGTTAAACTTCCGCTTTAGGAGACCGAGAAGCTACTTCCCTCGGCCCAGCCACAACAAACTATTAATAAGCAACTGGTTTTGTGTATCGTTATCAAAGGTGTAAGATAAGGTACGGTCGGTGCCCCCGTCATAGTCCATATCATTATGGCCCATATTGAAGTAAACCATGCGGTATTTTTTGTTTGTCCATACAACAGGATAATAGCCGCTGTGCCAAATCTCATGTGGTTTAGGACCATTACCCAGCGGGAAACTGGTTGAATCCACGGATAATAAAATATCGATATCCGGATTTTTACGCAAATCATGCTCCCAGCGATACCACTCGTTGGGTTGTGTTTTAAAAGTTACCGGTATGCCTTTGGTTACCGGGTGTTTGGTATCCTCAACCCTTAAAATAGCGGGTGTAGGGTGCCATGTATTGCTTGCATACTGCCCAGATCCCAGGAACTCGTTGTGATACCAGTTCCAGTTTTGAGGATAATCTGATGGTGTAAGCGCAAAGGCCGAGAAATGAAACCCCATCCAGCAGCCGCCGTTTTTCATATATTGTTCAAACGCGGCACGTTGCGCAGGATCATCCGGCCGGGTATCTAAAAACAGTACTACCTGGTATTTTGCCAGGAAAGCAGCATTCATATTGCTCCAATTGCTGGTAGAATCGTAGGTAAAATTGTATTTTTTACCCATTTCGGGGAAACGTTTATTGGCCTCGTGCATAAAACTGATGTGTGCCTTATCGTTACGGCCGGTATAAAAAGCTATTACTTTAAAAGGCTTGTTCTTTTGCGCGTGTGCCGCATAAAAACCAAGGCAAAATATACAAAGCACAGTTGCCTGTACAGCAAGTTTCGACATACTGCGGATAGTCATGGTTGATGTGTTGGTTTACTACCATAAAACTAATCATTTTATTTAAAATGAACAGACGCCTGCATACTAAGATTTAAAGTAGCCATGCATCAAACCGGTGAAATCTGGTACAATCGCTAAAATATAAAACAAAAAAACAGCCGCTGCATTACTGCTGGCGGCTGCCCCTAAGCTATTGTCCCTGATTACATAACTTATTGTTCAAAAGTATCCTATCTGTATGTTAAAACAATCAGGAATATTACGGATTTACCATGCGGGTTTTACGGTTTTATAACCGGGGAATTTACGTGCAAACACGGATACACCAAATAAAAATGCCTGGCTTTCCGGGCAACCAGGCATGGGATATTAAATATAGGTTTACGGGTTAGTATCTTAGTTACAAGATACTAATTTTTCAATAAAAATCAATTATCATAAGTAAAAAGAAAATATATTTTTAATTATAGTTAATTAATCATCTCCAAATTACCCAAAAAGGGTTATTAAAGCATAATATTAACTATAAACCAAAATAATCGTCGATACGTTTGCCTATTATTTGCAGGGGAATTTTATGATTGCCAAAGCGATGCTCAACCACCTCCCAGCAATCGGCGCCAACCTTAGTTATGGTATGAAATGAAGAGTGGTTAAAGACGCTAAAAACTGTAGTTTTTCCTATAGCCGACTGTATAACCTTATAGGTTCTTTGATCAACTTTTAATTCAAATGACTCCATTGTATAGTTTACCAAAACTATCACCGGCAGCGTTCATATGCAAGTGTAATTACCCCGTGTTTTAACCCATAGCACAATAGGTGTTTTAACGGGGTGCCAGGATAGATTAAAAAGGCATGGCCCGCACCAGCTTTAAAATATTTTGCTTTACCGCCGGGTCATTATCAATAATTTGCTCCAATTCCATGTCAGATGCTACGTGTACAATCACAAAATTACGCGCCTGGTTCCAAAAGTTGCCGCTGAGCAAAACTTTCCCGGCGTTTTTAAGGCGCTGATAATAAATAATGCGCTCGGCCATGCAGGTATCATTAACCTGGTTTTCTTCAAAAAACAACATTACATGGTGTGGGTTCTTATAGTCTGATGCTGGTGTCATAAATGATGAATCGCTTTTTTTATTAAATATTATTACAGGCCACCTCGGTAAGTATATTGCCAGGGGCATTAAAATAAAACCCATAGCCGCCGCGCATACTGGCCGGGGCCTGCCCTACTTCAAAACCACCTTGCGAAAGCCGGTTATGTATCGCTGTCACCTTTTCCCGGCTATCTACAAAAAAACCAATATGAAATGCATCCGGAAATACGGAATTGCCGGCGCGGTTAAAACTATTGGCCATTAATACCAGCGTAAACCCATCGGTTCCCTGCAATATGGCAATCTGGTTGTCTCCCTTTTTGCTGGTACATTCAAAATCAAAATATTGCTCAAAAAAAGCGCAGCTGGCGGCAACATCGGTAACAGGCAGGTTGATATGGTTAAGTTTCATAGGTATTTAGCTTCTTTTTTTGAATATTCTTCTTTAACAAGTCATTTTTTTAGGGCTTAAGCGCTTTTAAAACCAATTGAAGCGTTTGCAACATCAACTCGTCGCTGAGTTTAAAAGTGCTGTTTACATAGGTACGCCCCTGGAAATGGAATTTTATCAGTTGATATAAAGGTGCAAAAGCAATTGACCAGTACACCTCAAACGGCAGCGAAACAAGCTGTTTCTTTTTGATAGCATTTTGCATAAACGGTCCCAACACCGATCCGAAGTTTTTTGTGATGGTTTTAGTTGCCTCTTCATAATACTGGGTATAACGCATAATTTCGATAAACTCCATCTCGAGGGGGAAGTTTATAAAATATGCCATACGGTTGCGCCATTGTATTTGTAATCCTTCGGCAAAATCCATTTCCGGGCTAAAATCTTTAAAGCTGTAATCCATCATTTTGCCGGCAACTTCTATACCCAATTGAACTATTAAATCGTCTTTATCTTTATAATAAATGTAAATGGTAGCCGGCGACACACCCGCAGCCTTAGCAAGTTTATTTACACCAAAACCGTCAACACCATGTTCAACTATCATTTCTATAGCTTTTTGGCGTATCAATAACTCCTTGTTTTCATCGCGCGGTCTCATACAACAAATATAAGTGAGCGTTCGCTTATTTAAAAATATATTTTTCTTTTTTCCAAATATCAAAATCCCTATTCAAAAACTATTATTTTGCACTATGAACATCCTGCGTTCCCTTGTAGTTTTCGTACTTGCCGGTTTATGCGAAATTGGCGGCGGCTATCTTATCTGGCAATGGTTAAAACAAGATAAACCACTTTGGTATGGTATTTTGGGCGGCATTATACTGGCGGGATACGGTATAGTGGCAACATGGCAATCGGCTGGCTTCGGCCGGGTTTATGCTGCCTATGGTGGTATTTTTATACTAATGGCGCTGATATGGGCCTGGCGGGTTGATGGGTTTAAGCCCGACAAGTATGACATAATTGGCGCCATGATAGCTTTGGCAGGCGCCTGTATTATAATTTTCACACCACGCGCTAAATAAATACCGGCAACACCTTTCAAAACACCGGCAGCATACTTTAAGCTGATTAAATTAACGGCATACGGTACTTGTTGGCCGTCAAAAAAAATATTTCATACAAAATGCAACCAACAGGCAAACAAACCTTGGTTTGATTTGTACTACAGTTAAATTTTAATTTTTATTTAAATCATAAAGAAATAATCACTACCTTAGTATTATCATACTAAATGTTAATAATTATGGAAAAATTAATAATATTGAGAATGTTTTTTTGCTTCCCGTTATTCGGGTTGCTATTGCCGGACGCGGGCATTTTACTGACAAAAAACACTGGCAGCATACCTTTAAGCCACATTGGTATCGAAATCGGGCTCATTTTTTGCATCCTGATTTGTACTGCTATCATCAGTTATGGTAAAAAAAGAGGTCAAATATTGGAAGAGTAATACAAAATAAGCCTCTTTGTCCTTAAAAACTACCGGCATCAATTTGGTACAGTCCACGCCGCACAGCTACAAATGGGGCTATTATGCCCCAAATTTCCTCCCCACTTTATTTCCATGGGTATTTTAGCATGAATTTTAATGAATCGGCTTTCGGTATGGCCTTTGCTCTACCGATATCGGTATTTTTGTCGATATTTGATTAGCAGCCATTTCTTAAATGAAAAAAGTCCTATTCCTCTTACTTTTACCTATTACTACATTTGCCCAAACGGCCGGCACCTATATTCAAAACGGAAACGCCAGGGCTAATGAAAAAGATTATAAGGCGGCTGTTCAGAATTTCACCCGTGCCATCGAATTAAACGATAAAAGCAGCGATGCCTATTTTTATCGCGCAAATGCAAACGGCAACCTCCGTGATTTTAAATCGGCCATTGCCGATTACGCCAAAACCGTTGAATTAAAGCCAGATTTTACAACCGCTTATTTTTATAAAGCTAATGCCGAAAGTAATATACAAGATTACCAGGCTGCCATCGACGATTTTAACAAGGCAATTGCATTAGGACCAAAAACGGCCGAAATGTTCCTCTATCGCGGCAACGCAAAATCCAATCTGAAGGACTATGCCGGCGCCATTGCCGATTTTACAATAGCGTTACAGCTATCGCCCGATAAGGCCGAAATTTACGAATACCGCGGCCTTGCTAAAAACAACAAAGGAAACTATGCTGCTGCCATTGACGATTATGATATCGCTATTAAATTAAATCCTAAAAAAAGCGCCGTTTATGGGTACCGGGCCGGCGCAAAAGCCAGCATAGGCGATCAAAGCGGGGCCGTGACCGATTATACAACGGCCATCAGCATGAACCCTCAAAACGCCGAGGCCTACTTATATCGCGCAAACGCCAAAGCCAATTTGCAGGATTTTAAAGGGGCTATTGAAGATTATAAAATGGCCGCATCTATAAACCCCGAGCTCAAAAACGTTTTTCTTTACCTGGCCAACGCCCAAAGCAAAATGGGCGACAACAAAGGTGCGCTTGATTATTTTAATAAATCAATTGAACAACACCCCCGGTTTGGGCTACTATACCTTTACCGCGGTATTGTTGAAAGCAACACGAAAAATTATACCGCTGCTATGGATGACTTTGACAAATCGATTTTGCTGGGTAACAAGACTGCCGAAACCTACCAAAGCCGCTCATACGCAAAGCTATCTGCAGGCGATGCTTCGGGAGCTAAGCTGGATGCCGATACCGCGATAGCTATTGACCCTAAAAATATTAATGGCTACATAAGCCGCAGCAAAGCAAAACTGGCCATGAAGGATACAACCGGCGTAATGGCCGACCTGGCCCTGGCAATAACAATTAACGGCAAAAGCGACGAAGCCTACCTGGTGCGCGGCGATACCCACCGCGATCTTGGCGATATGACAGCCGCCATAAATGATTATACAAAAGCCATACAGGTAAACCCCAATTACACCTACGCCTATTTAAACCGCGCTATTGAAAAGGATAAAATGAATGATAAAAATGGCGCGGTAAAGGATTTCGAAAAACTAATAAACATAGCGCCTAAAAAAGAAGAGGCTTACGTACGCCTGGGCAAGGTGACCGATTTTTATAAATATACAACTAACGGCGTACAACTATTTACAGCAGCCATTGCCTTAAACCCGGCCAACTCAAATTTTTACCTGCACCGTGGCGAGGCCAAAGCAACTGCCGGCGATATTGCCGGCGCCATGGCCGATTATGATACCGGCCTGGCCAAAGATCCAAAAAACACAGCCATATTGCTTAAACGCGGGTTGGTTAAGGCCGGCAAGGAGGATTATACGGGCGCCATGGCCGATTTTAATACATCGTTAAAAATCGATTCTATATCTGATGCTGCCGCGTTACCTTATCAAAACAGGGGTTATATAGAAACCAAGCAGGGCAACTATAAAGCCGCGATGAAAGATCTTGATAAGGCAGTTTCTATATTTTCAAACGAGGAAACATTTTTATTCAGGGGCGATTTAAAACTCATTTTAAAAGATTATACCGGCGCCGCTGATGATTATCATAACGCGGTTTATATTAACCCCGCCTATGTAAAGGCACTGGCCCATAGCGGTATTGCCAAAAGTTACCTGGGCGATGCACAAGGCGTTACCGACGATTTTACAGCAGCCTTAAAAGCCGACCCAAACAACGCAGATACCTATGCCGACCGTGCCGCGGCCAAAGTAAATTTAAAAGATGCCACCGGTGCCGTTGCTGATTGTAACCAGGCCATAAGGCTTAACCTTAAACACGCCCGCGCCTACCTGCAACGTGGCCTGGCCGAAATAGCCCTTAACGACAAGGCTGATGCCTGCGCCGACATGAACAAAGCCGCCGAATTTGGCTCGAAAGACGCGCCTGCCATTATAGCTAAATATTGCAAATAGTTCATGGTTGATGGTTCATTGTTCATGGCAAAAGTTTAAGATAATATCAATTTGCAAGGCTTGAATTGACTTCGGCCTGAAGCTCAAAATAAAAAAGAATGGCTTTTAACCTGTTTATTACAACCTGCGCCAGGCAACCTCGGCAATAACAGCCTGCCCGCCCTGGGTAGTGTGCGTTACCACATATTTAATTTGACTGCCCGTATAGGTGTATGAGCGCTTTTGTACAGTACCCTCCCAATTAGGGAACGATGCATGGGCTATGTTAAAAACAATGGTTTTGCTTTTTTCATCAACCAAATACCTGCCGAAATGCGCGTTGCTACCCTGTACCATTGCCGCATTTTCTTCGGGTGTACTCTTATTTTTATCACCCGATGCAACCTGCGTCCGTAATGCTTTATAAATCTGGATGGCGTAGTTTCCCTGAGCATCAAATATCAGCAGCCCCTGCGGGTTATCGCCATAAGGATGTACCCTGCTGCCATCCGGGTAAATGTTATCAACAGATAAAAGCGTCCAGGTACCTGTTAACTCTTCGGTTAACGGCTTCTTATTTTCCTGGGCATGCAAGTTAGTTGCTGCAAAAACAACCAGCAGCATAAATGTTATTTTTTTCATGATTTTTGTTGATTTTTTATCTCTTAATGTTCTACTTGTATAGCTCAAATGTTTCCGTAGTACATCTAAATTCATTCTGATGATGCAAATTTATACAGACATTGGTATGCATCTCCTGTAAGTTTTTTCACTAATTCTGTATTTTTGAATTGATGAAAAAAGAAAATTTATATCGTCCGTTTGAAGTTGATTTTAAGGTATTGGAGCATTTCCCCAAGGTAACAAGGAGCAACAACTTTTTTGAGCTGATCTATATTGTAGACGGCACGGGCGTGCAATTCATCAATAAAAACAAGTTCAATTATCGTAAGGGTAATTTGTTTTTATTAACCCCACAGGATACACATTCTTTTGAAATAAATACGGTAACCAAATTCTTTTTCCTGCGGTTTAATGAATACTACGTGCAAGGTAATGCATCAAAAGATAAAGCGCTGATACAAAGGATGGAGTATATCCTTCAAAATGCAAGTCACCGGCCGGGCTGTATTTTAAAAAACAAAGTTGATAAGCCCTTTATAGCCAGTTTGGTTGAAAATATTATCCAGGAACAAACAAATCAACAAATTTATTGCGATACCATTATTACCCAGATAGTGAATACCATTATCACGATAGTTGCCCGCAATATAGCACTGAAACTTCCTAAAAACATTAAGGAAAACACCGGCGAAACGGTATTGGAGATTTTGCATTACATACAGGAAAACATATTCGACCCCAAAAAGCTGAGGGCCGAAAACCTGGGGCGGCACTTTGGCATCTCGTTAAGCTACCTGGGCCGTTATTTTAAGAAACAAACCGGCGATACGTTACAGCAGTACATTTCGATGTATAAAATAAGACTGATTGAAATGAGGTTGTTACACAGCGATATGCGTATAAACGAAATTGTTAACGAGCTCAATTTTGCCGATGAAAGCCATCTTAACAAAATATTCAAAAAATATAAAGGCCTGAGTCCCACCGAGTACAAAAAGCAATTTTGCTGATAATGTATAGAAGCTAAAAGCAGAATGCACAAAGCTTAAAGCTAACTCATTGATTTCTATTTGATAAAAGAACATATGTGAAATTAATTAGGAGATCTTATATACTACAGAATATAAAATAAAAAAGCCGGGCATCTTCACGAAGCCCGGCCACTATATTTTTAATTTTACTTGTTAACCCGCTTTTCTATCATTGCCCTGCAGCTGTTGGCGCAATTCTTTTAGCTCCATTTCATAAGCGCGCATCCTGGCCTGAAGAATATCTACTTCGGTGCGCATCATTTGTATTTCGGTAATTAGCTTGGCCGACTCGGGTTTATTGATTTTTTTTTCGCCTGTGCCAAGGATGAGCCATTCGGGCGAGTATTTAAGCTGAAAACAAAGTTTGCGAATAAGGTAATAACTGATGTCCTGTTTTTTGTTTACCACCTTGCTGATAAAACCCTGGTCTACACCAATAGCAGTGGCCAGGCCCATTTGGCCGCCATGCTCCTGTACAATTACTTTTAGCCGTTTTATGATTGCTTCGTCAGACATATTATGCCTGCAATAATAAACAATTTGTTTATTAGTTCATTGGTTCACTGGTTCATTAGTTTATTGGTTCATTGGAACGCGGGTATAGTGAACAAAGGGCTTTTTGGCTGAATGCCTTGTATCTATCTTGCAACCCCGCCAGAAAAGACCAATGAACTAATGAACCAATGAACGAACAAACTAATGAACTTCTAACGTGCGCAGTAATTCGCTAAGATGTTTATTGTAGGTGGTAATATTTATCCGGCCCGATTTATAATCAGAAGTAAATTTATGGAGTTGTTGTTCGATATTTACGGGTGCAGCAGTTTTATTGAGAGCATTATTTAACCTATCCAGCTTTTGGCCGAGGCTTTGCATCAGCAGCAATGGTTCAACATCGCTGGTTTGATGTAGTATTTTATTTACTTTACGGCGTTGTTGTTTATCAAAATGTAATATTAAAAATACAGCAGCCGATCCCAGGATTACGAAAAAGTAAAAAGCGTCCATAACATTAAAATAAATTTGAATACTACTGTTAATACGCTTAATTGAAACTATTGGTTACGGCTTATTTAATAAAAGTTGTTAACAGCTTAATGAATGGTTAAATAAAGGCCCGGCTTTTGACACTTTATAATTGTTTTATTACGCTGTAATTTAGCCCGGGTGCTTTTAAAATTTGATTTAAAAAGCAGTACTTTGTATCGTACTTAATATGGCGAAAACAAAACACCATTTTAAAACGCTTATAACGATATGAAACCAGGAGACAAGGTAATTTGCATTAACGATAAGATAGATCCCGAAAAAAGCGAAGAGATACGCCGCGATTTTGAGATTTGGATAACCCGGGATAAGGAATATACCATTCGCGAGATACTGGATAATAATGGCATTGTCACCGGCGTATTACTGGAAGAAGTGCACAATTTCCCCAAATTTTTTAAACTGATAAATCGTTTCCAGGAGCCCGCATTTGCCCAGTGGCGTTTCCGCAAACTCAATTATGCCAGCCAGCCGGCAGAGGCACTAAGCGAAGTAGAGGAATTGATAGAGCAACTGGAAAAAGAACAACAACAGGTAAAAGTAAAATAAGCCCGCAGAAATCACCTATTACTGGTGATCAAATTATTAAACCGGAAGCGAATTGATGGCAGTTAAAATCAGCACGATAAATGTTAAACGTGCTGATTTTAATTCATTTTTTGGTGCACACTGAAGAATAAACCTCGATAATAGCGTACCGTATTCAAACCGGTTGATGCCATTTTCAATATGTATATAATTCCAAATGGCATAAATCAATCATAGGTACCAGCAGCCTCTGTTTCTACAAGTTGAGTAAGTATAGCTTTTAATGTTGCTTCGCGCGCCCATTGTTGCTCAACGCCCGAAGCATCTTCCTGGTACCATTTAAGCGGGCTGTTAATTTCAATACGGGCTTTGTAAACAAAGTTTTTTGTGGGGTGCATTTTGCTGCCTTCATAGCTGTTAAGATTCTCGGCCCTGATTATTTTTGCAAAATCACGGACCCTTACATCCAGCAGCAAACATTCATCCAGCGAGTTTTTAAAATCCTGTTTGTCCTCCAGCCATAAAACCAAGGCATCATCGGTAAGTTCGTGATCGGCAATAGCTATGCGGCTATAATCATAATCAACAGATATAATCATCCACCATAGCTGGTCTTTTAGTTTTTGTGTAATTTTCATTTTTTGATAGTTTATTGGTTCACTGGTTCATTAGTTCATTGGTTATTATGCCGTTATCGTGTAAACTATTGCAACTTTGCTAACTGCAAACCGGCAACGGCAAGCTGCTTAACGGAAAGCGGGCAGCCAGCCGGGGTTGTATTTTTGAATGGCAATAATTTCTTTGCTTAGCTTTTGGCAGGCGGCCAGGTAAGCCTGGTAACGCAGCAGCGGCTCGGGCAAATCGATATTATCATTATTGGAGTCTGGTGAAAATACCACTGTTGTATTTGGTTGATTTAGTGCAGAGTAGGCAATGTGCATATGTGTAGATTTTGGTTTATTTTAGATTTTCTGTAATTAATCGATTAAATATTTCTGTATTATATTTCTGTAAATTCCACGTAATTAAATTTGTTTTTGATTTAATTTGTTTTAAATTAGCAAAAGAGAACAGGACAAATATAAAGAATTATCTTTAATATAATCAAGAAAAATCTGTAAAAAAATATTCACTATGGATGATGCATTAAAACCAAACAAAATCAAAACCATTCGCCCGGAGACGCTGGAGTTTATTATATTATATACTCAATTGAAGGGGAAAGCATTTGCAGGCAACGCGCAACTTGCAGAAGCGTTAGGTTTTAACTCGCCCAGTTCCATCACCGAAATTGTAAAGAGCAGGCAAAATATCGACCCGGATAAATTCAGAATTTTTAAAGAAAAATACAAAGAGTTTATATCAGGCGAACATAAGATCATAAATAAAGAAAAAAATACAGAAAATAAAGCAAAGGAAGGCATTCCAATGTATGAAATTATTGCAACCGCCTCGGGTGTCGAGGTCTATAATGATATAAATGATTCCCAACCTGTTGGGCGTATGAACTTTCCGGGTATCGAGGATTGCGATTTTGCATTGCCCGTTTGGGGGCACTCCATGTACCCGTACCTGGAGAACGGATGTTGGGTAGCCTTAAAAATTATTCACGATAAGAAAATATTACCCGGAGAGGTATATTACATTGAATGGGGCGATTATCGCATGTATAAAAGGCTGCTGGCCGGCGATAAGCCGGATGAGGTGATAGCACACTCAGATAATACTACCGAGATGGTTGGCAACCGCCTGAAGTACGCCCCCTTCCCTATCAACGTTACCGATATCAAAAAGCTTTGCCTGGTAAAAGACATTCATAAAAAACATAATCATTAATAGGGAAATAATATATATGGAGATTTTGGGTATACAGATATTGCATTCAAGCTATTGGAGCACTCATCCTGAAAATGATACAGTCGAGATCTGTTTTCACGCTCTCAACCAGTTCGTCAACTTCGGCCTGGGATAGGCCTTCCCTGAAGTCATTCCGGCTGGTATCACTCAAATATTGCAGGTAAGGGGCAATCATAAGGTTGTGCTTTTTATTTAAACGATTGCCATCGTAAGCCACCATTTTAAACATCTTATCAAGGTGCGCAAAATAGTTGCGCTTAGTTAAGCCCTCGATATCAGCCGATTCCCTTTTTATTTGCTTCAAAAATTCTTCGGGAATCATATTTTATTATTTACCTTTAATGCCCGCTATTTATATACCCCGGCAAAGATATAAACAAACGGACTACTACCCTGCAATAATCGATTTATATTGCACCGGTATTTGTATTAAAATAAAAGCTTAAACCCTTATAAAATTCCTAAAAGTTGTATAACAATTTAATAAGCACTTCGTTTATCTAATATAGCAACACATTATGGCAAGCAGGGCATCACAATTTATCTCCCACCAACTCAGCGTTGGCAGTGCCTTGCAAAACATTCTCTTTTACGGAATGCTGGCTTTTTTAGTTTGCCTGGTAATAGCGCAGCTGCAAACTAAGCATGCACATGGTCGGCACCGATCAATTTCAAAATAAAACAACAACTATCATTTGCGTGGCGATGGCAATTATCCACTGTAAATTTATTGTGGTGTTTATTCCATATAAGTGTATTAATTTTAATTTCACCAATTAATCTGCCATGCTTAACTTTAATTATGCTTATCAGGCTCGCTACCTTTAATGACATTCCTTTTATAATGCAGCTTATTGCCGGCGTTATCCCGGGCATGATTGCTTCGGGCAACCTTCAGTGGGACAATGCCTACCCCAATACCGGCGTTTTCACCGATGATATAGCACAGGGATGCCTTTGGGTGGCCGAAATAGATAGCCTTATTGCCGGCGTTGCCGCCATAACCACCAACCAGGAGCCCGAATACGCTCAGGCAGGCTGGGATATTACCGAAACTGCAATTGTTACCCACAGGCTTGCAGTACTCCCCCGGTATCGTGACCGGGGTATAGCCGCCGCTTTATTACAACAGGCCGAACTGGAAGCGATTAGCCGCGGTATAAAAACACTACGAATTGATACCAACATGCATAACCAGGCTACACAAAAGCTATTCCCTAAATTAGGATACATTTTTGCCGGAGAAATTAACCTGGGTTTCAGGCCGGGGCTAACATTTTATTGCTACGAAAAAAGGCTTGATTAAAGCATTTGTTGTCACGTAAAAAATTACCGGCAAACGCCAATAAATACCGGAATTATCGGCTATAAACCACTTAATAACTGGCGTTTGCCAAATAGTTATTAACATTTGACCAATTTATTAACACATATTAAACATTCATACACAATAGCCATATATTTATTTCAGCCAATGCCACAGCTAATACTCCAAAGCCGGGCAAACTAAATTATAAACGAAGAGAAGAATAAAGATGGATCCTGTAATGTCGCTTTTAATTAGTGGTATCGTTGCCGCAATTATTTTAGTAATGTTCAACAAACAACAAGTTAGTAAAGTAAGTAACAACATTTATACAGATGATGTGCAACAACTTTACCTGCTTACCGCTGCCGAATATAAAATCAACGCGTTGGAAAATCAGCAACAGCTTAGGCAGGGTACACCAGAAAACAAATCCAACGTTTTGTCAGACATCGAATTTGACATAGCGCAACTGACCCAAGCCTTTAACGAAGGTAAAATTCAGTTAAATGAGCTAAATAGCAAACTCGATAACTTATTGGATAAATTCGGCGTTAATAGTGCCGAATTATCGCAGGCCTGCTAATTTACTTTACCCAAATAAAAAACGACTTGCTTTAAGCAGCGGGCTTTGCTTATTTTGCTTTTATCCTGTTATCTTATAACAACTACATACCCGGATAATTTTGCGTGCCCTTTTTGGGGCTCGATGATATAATAGTACGTTCCGGATGGTACAATACCGCTATTGTAATTTCCGTTCCAGGCCTGTTTATAATCTACCGATCTGAATACCGAAATACCATGACGGTTAAACACGTTTACTATGCATCCCGGATAATTTGCCAGCGCCGGTATGCTCCAGGTATCATTACGGCCATCGCCATTGGGCGTAAATGCATTGGGTATAACTATGGGCGCTATGATACAACCAGCTTCGGGCTTAAGGCTTACATCGATGATGTTTGATTGGGCCGGCGTGGGGGCAACACATTTGCCATACGTAGTCATAACACAATACACCTGGTCGCCATCAGCTAACATCTTAGTAGTATAAGTATCGCTGTTGCTTACCAGTGCGCCATTTAAATACCATAAGTACGTTGGCACACCGCTACCGGTTTGATAGTTTGCCGGTGTAGGTGTAAAAGTTATTTCTTTACCCTGGCATACAGGCATAGGCACTGATGCCGCTATAGTAACCGTACTCACCTGAACAGGATCGGCAATAATATTTGCAACTTCAGATATCGGCGAGGAAACAGGTGTGCAACCATCGCTATTTACAACCACGCACGTTACTTTATCGCCCCCGGCCAACGTACTGGTGGCATACACACTGCCCGGATTATTAATTTGCTGCCCGTTTACCATCCATTGGTAAGTTGGGTTACTACCCGCGTTAGTGGCCATGGCGGTGAAAGAAAGCGCAGCTCCCGAACACGAGCTGACTGTACCGTTCGGATTAATACTAACCGTTGGCAAAATAACCGGCTTTATCAGCACTTTAATTATGTTTGATTGAACAGGTGCAGGCGTAACACATTTACCATACGTAGTCATAAGGCAATATACCTCGTCACCGTCGGTAAGGGTATTAGTTGTATAAGTATCGGCACTGCCAACCGGAGCGCCATTCAAATACCAAACATAGGTAGGTAAGCCTTCAGATGTTTGATAATTGGCAGGCAACGGGGTAAAAGTAACCGTGCTGGCTGCACATATGGGTATAGCAACCGATGAACTAATGGTTACGGTACTTACCTGTACCGGTGTTATAATAATATTTGCCGGTGCCGATACCTGTGAAACAATTGGTGTGCAGCCATCATTGTTGATAACCACACAAGTTATCCTGTCGCCGTTGGCCAAGGTATTAGTGGTATAAGTTTTGCCGGCGTTGTTAACAACCGGCAAGCCGTTTAAAAGCCATTGATAAGTTGGATTAAGGCCTTCATTTACTGCTATAGCCGTAAACACAAAACTACCGCCCGAGCAGCCGCTAATGTCACCTGTCTTATCAATACTTACCGTTGGGGGGGCGGCGTCGGGCTTATAAGATACCCTGAGTGTATTTGACGTAGCTGGTGCACTGCAAAGCAAGTCCGCAGCCGTTACGGTACAGGTAACTGCGTCATTGGCCTGTAAAGTACTACTGTTGAAAACTGCGTTATCGGTTCCTGCATTTGCCCCGTTTACCTGCCATTGATATGCAGGATTGGCACCTGCATTGGCTGCCGTAGCATTAAAAGATACTAACTGACCGGCACACGGTATATTAACCTGGTTGATGACAACCGTTGGCGTTGCCGCGGGGTTAACTTTTATGGTAAAAGTAACCGGTTTACCGGCACACATTGAGCCTGTGGCAGAATTTGGTGTAACCGTTACAGTGGCGATTAAAGGCAGACTGGTTTTATTAATAGCTGTAAAAGATATATTTCCTGTACCGCCAGCCGGCAGGCCAATGGCCGGGTTATTATTTGTCCAGCTATAAACATCGCCGGTACCCGTAAAAACTATGGGCGAAGTTACCGCGCCTTCGCAATAAGGCTGCGGGTTTATAACCGGCTCAACTACTGGTAATTTATTTACCTGGGCGGTAAGCGGCACATTAACATTTTCTGCACCAACTGATGATAATATCAAATTGCCTGCATGTGTTGCGGCAGTCAGATTTTCTTTTAATTTCAGATAAAGTGTTATGGGCTTAACTTTATTGCTCTGCAATACCAGGAACATAAAATCATTATAACCCGCCGCAGGACTTGCGGAAACCTGGAAACCGGCCGGAGGCGCAACATCTATATTTGAAGCTAAATTTGTACCCTCAACCGTAAACTGCAAGTAAGGTGAAGGTGAGCCCTCGCAAATATTTATATCACCGGTTACTGCCGAAGCCGTAATGTTGCCCACAAATTCCCTTACTTCAATGTTTAGCGTAAAGCTGCTGCTCCCTCCGGCGTTGTAAGCTGTAACAACATAATCGGTAGCTGGCCATATCACTGTTGGCGTTCCAGTTATAATGCCCGTTTTAGGATCAAACACCAAACCTGTTGGCAGCGCCTTATCAATAGTGTAGCCAGTAGTTATTACTTTTTTTAAATAATTGCCGTCAAATTCAGATACAATCAAATTCCCATCGGGGCCCAAAGTTATGCCTGCCGGGCTACTAAAATAAACACCTGTTCCAACCCCACTCTGGGTGCCCCTTGGCCCTCCGCCTGCAATGGTAGTAACCACCTGGTCGGGGGTTATTTTCCTTATTGTACCATTACCCCGGTCGGCTACGTACAGGTTTCCAGATTTATCAATTGTGATACCGGTTGGGAAAGCAAACTTTGCTGCCGTACCCGTACCGTCGCCGGCACCAAATGTACCGCTGCCGGCAAAAGTTGTTACATCGCCAAAAGGGCTTACTTTTCTTATAACATTACCTCCTTGTTCGGCAATATATAGGTTGCCTGTAGCATCAACCACAATCCCTGCCGGTTGTTTAAAGCTTGCTGTATTGTATTTTCCATCCACGGTGGCTGCCGTACCGCTACCCACAAATGTATATACATAGCCTGTAGGCGAAATTTTACGAATAAGGTTACTACCGTCAGATACATAAAGGGTACCGGCAGCATCTATAGCTATGGCATTAGGGTTAATAATACTGGCAGCCGTACCTTGCCCATCCAGGGGCGTACCAATTAGTAAGCCGCCTGCAAATACGGTTATTGTACCATCAGGTACTATTTTTAATATATTATGGTTACCATAATTGGCTACAAATAAATTACCGGCGGCGTCCCTTACCACGCCATACGGGAGGTTAAATTTGGGAGAAGCAAAATTTGGCCCTCCCGGAATTCCATCAGGCGCCAGGGTTGACACCATACCCTGCGGGGTAATTTTACGGATACGGTAATTATCGGCATCGGCAAGGTAAATATTGCCTTCAGCATCAGTCGCCATTCCATACGGCTCTGTAAACTGTGCCTGGTTGGCGCTGCCATCCTGCGCGCCATGTAAACCGGTGCCGGCCAGCACATCGGTTTGGCCGTAAATGGTCGCGGGCACCTCGCCGCCGGTATTAGTTGGCTTCAACGCCGTTATAACTGTATTAATCTTGTAAACATTTGGTGTTGGATAACTGATATCCGGGGCCTGGCCAAAAGATATGATTGCCGTAAATAACAGCAAAACTAAAATAGCCGATACTTTTACAGACGCCTGCACTTGTTTAGGCTAATTTGTAAAACAACCAAAGCACTAAGGGCTTATAAGTGCCAAATTTAAAAGATTTGTATAGGTTAGGCATATAATATAATTTAAATATGAAAGCCGAAGAAATTGGTATTATAAGTAATACTAAATTAGGCATTTATCTATCAGATAATCAAATTTAAAACCTTGCATTTAAACAAGAAAAACAGGGCGGGCTTAACCCCAATTTTCGGACACAAAAAAGCCGGACATAGCCCGGCTCATATCTAAAAAAAGAATAAATTTTAAAGCTCTTAGTTGCGCCTGAAACCGCCTTTTCCACCACCAGTGTTGCCACCGCCGTTAAAACCAGGCCCTTTGTCTTCGGCTATGTTAACTGTAATCCTGCGTCCATAATAACTTGCGCCATTCATACACCTTATCGCTTCCTTCGCTTCGTTATCGTTCACCATCTCTACAAACCCAAAACCCTTACTCTCTTTTGTTTCGCGGTCTTTAATGATCCTGAGCGATTTAACCGGCCCAAAATCACCAAAAACTGCTGTTAATTCGGCCTCATCTACTTCTAAAGGAAGCCCTGCAATAAATACTTTCATCAATGTCTTTAAAATTTGCATAAAGGTACAAAAAATAAGGGGTATTTTACCCGCTACCTTTGTAAATAGCTTGGTTGCAACGGCTTTTTTACCTTTAAATTACGCAAGCAATATTAACTCACAATATAAATAAAGGCTATTAAAAGAAATGATAATTATTTAAGCTGGAGCTCGAAACTGCCTTCTACACGATAAAATGGCGAGTTTTCTTTATCGTCTTTGGCCAAAAAGGTAAAGAATGTACCTTTTGCTATCATATTATCCTTGTTGTATTTATCAATAGTTATCTTGCCCGAATCATCCTTGCCAACAAATTTGGTTAGCGTGTATTGCAGCAGTGGCTTTTTTTCATCAACCGTAAACAAAAACTGGCTGCCAGCAACCTTGCTGTTAATATTGGCAGAGGCAAAACCTTCTGAGCTTATTCCAAAACTCATGGTATGCGCCTTGTTGATGGCTGTAATGCCAAAATACTTGTTATCGCCGTTATGTACGTTGATGAATGCTATCGAATCTGTTGCGGCATCAAAAGTATAGGTAGAATCCTCTATGGTTACTTTTAATGTTCCCTTTCCGGCCAAAAAATTACCCGGGTTATTAATAATACCTAAGGCTGTGCTATCAGCAGCCGTTGCCGGTTTGGCAGTCTCCATATCCTTAACACTCTCATCTTTCTGACATGATGAAACCACCACCGAGATAAGTAAAGCATATAAAACAAACCATTTAGTAAACCGGATCCTATTCATAGGTTATTTGATGTATAAAGCTAACAATAAAAATTCCAAATATTTACCAACCGGAATTAATTTAGTAAATATTTAACTTTTTTTAACGCCCATATGATACATAAACACCGCTACGATATTATTTTTCGGAATATTATATATTATACCCATATTTAACTAACAAACACCCTTAAAAAGCTTTGGGGTGGGGCGTTAAAAAACTTCGCCTACATTAATGAACAATCCCCTGGAGCCCTGCCTGCCGAAGCCATAATCAATAGCGATATTTGTTTTTGATACTTTATTAAGCTTGATACGCAAGCCCGGTCCATAGCCAGGTTGTGGTGCCTGCAATCCAGTACCTGGCCCGGCAGAAAACGACTGGCCATTTACAAACAATACACCGCCCAATAAACCGTTACGGATAATTTTAAACCGATACTCCCCTTCAAGATATATCATCTGGGCGCCGCGAAAACGGCCCTGGATATAGCCACGACCGGTAGTAAAATTTTGATCGTTGGCGGTTGAAGGCAATTCCAGGTAAGCCGGACGGCCATTAAGTATCAACCAGTTGTATGACCATATGGCAAAAACATTTTCTGAATTGCCGGGTAAATGATAGTACTTTCTGATATCAATAATAAGCGAACGCCAGGGCCTTGTGCTACCCAAAAAAGTAAAATTATCCCGGTAGGTTATTGCTGTATAAAAACCCCGCGCCGGGTTTATAGAATTATCGCGGCTATCAAATAGTGCATTAAATGTTAAACCGGTTGATATTGCGCGCGGTACCGGGCCATATTTTTCATAATCGGATACGCCGCCATTTAACTGGCCTTTTTCCTGCATGTTCCAGCGGTCGTCAAAAATATAGCCCAGGCCGGCAAAAAAGTTGCCGCCAATATTACGCAAAACCGTTTCATTAATCCTGAAAAAAGAGAAATCAAGCGGATTTTCGTTTACCATGTTTGAATGGCTGCCTAAACCAAAGGTGCTCTGTGGGTATTTAAAATACCTTAAATCGCTGATAATATTAAACTGGTTATTCTTTGTCCAGATGCTGGCCAGCAGTGGTACAATAACTTGTTTTTTTTGAGTATAGGCCGGGTTTATGGTGATGGTAGAGATGCGGGCCTTTGGCGCTGTGCGAAAAGCAATGTTGCCGGATATGGTAGCCGCCAGGGATGTTTGCAATGTGTAGCCGAAAGCCGGCAAAATAGAAAGTACAGGTTTTGTGCCGATGGAATCGACTTTTGCATTTTTATCGGCCTTAACAAAAACTGAGCTGATAACGTCGATAATATCCTTTTCATTGGCCGTATCAGCCGGGGTGGCAACAATAGTATCTTTAAGCTTAGAGTGCCCAAGCGGAATATACCTTTTATCCTGCGCGTATAATACCGAGCAACCAAACATCAGGACAATGAGCGCAAAACTAAAAGTGAATATTTTGCCAGGCATTATTATTTGGCATTTTAAAGTTTGATAAAATTACAAGTATAGCATAATTATACCATTTACCTATTTATATCAATTTAAATACCAGGGCTTTTATTGCGCCTTCAACCTTGGGTCGAAAGTAAATTTGTTTACGCTGCGAATTTTTATTTTTTCAAAATCCGGGTGGGCCGGGTTAAGCAGGTAGTTATATTCCAGGTCAATAATTGCCGATGGTACTTTTAAAATCGCGGTTTCCATTTTATGCAGCCATTCATCGCCCAGCTGTTGGGTAATGGGGTAATTAATCACCTTGGCCCATTGTTCGTTGAGCTTGGTAAGTTGGCTGATCGTTATTTCGGCGATGGGTAGTTTATCCGGAACTTCGATAATGATCACCGAGAAATTGCCGCTTTGTAACGACGTACCAACCGAATGGGCAAGTTTTTCTAAACAGGAAAGCGCCAGGGAACCACCCGTGTAAATAACATACTGGCCCGCCGAGTTCCATCTCCCGTCGATCCCCGAACCTTTACGGTCATGGGCATATTTGGTTTGGCTTATGCGGTAGGTGAGCAAGTTTAATTATTTAATTATCGATTTACTGAATTATTGATTTACTGAATTGTTAATTATTGATTTAGTCGGATTATCTAAATTTGAGGCAACCATGCAAAATCAGTAATTCAGTAAATCGATAATTCTATAATTAATTAAGCCAAAACCCCGTAATCAATACGGATAAGCTGAGCTATCACAATGTTGATACCGGTGATGGTATCGAGCAAATCAAAGGGGATGGCATCAATGCCGGGGTTGTAATGCTTTAACCAGCTTTTAAATTCATCAAGCGTGCCAAAGGTATCAAGGCCTTTATTAAAAAGTTCAAAAAGCTGGATGATGTGCTCGCTCAGGCCCTGGTTTAAATCCCTTGCGCCCTGGATGTGTTTACGCAGGGTTGGCTCGGTGATATCAAGCCATTTGGCAACATCAATTTGCGTTGCGCCCGTAACACGAATTAAATCGGTGAGGGCGGCAGATTGCAAACCGTGTTTTATGGCACCAAGCTTGGCCAGTGGCGATTTAAAATAAGTTTCGTAAGGCACAAACAAATCATGTAACATAAATGCCGATGCATCATGTTCAGGTATTACATACGGTTTTGAAGGCACCTGCTTGGCGCTTGTTGTGGTATACTGCCCTTTTACTGATTTCATACACAAATGTAATTATTTTCTTTTTAAAAAGAAAATAATTTAGTTCACTTTAGTTCATTGGTTCATTGGTTCATTGGTTCATTGGTAAACGCGGGCGTAACGGATACAAGGCTTTAAACTCTCGCTGCCGAACTCCCCTGCCCGGTATACCGCCAGACAAGACCAATGAACTAATGAACAAGTGAACCAATGAATCAATGAACCAAAATATTTTACCAAAAAAATTAGCATAATTAAAAAAATATCCTTACATTTGATTCTACTTTATGCCAATCGGCATTTTAAACATAACAATGAAAACTTCTTATAAATTCAAAAACGCCCAACAGTTGGGCGAGTTGATAGACGATTATTTTTTATACATTAAAGGAGAGTATGAATTAACGCAGCCAAAAGGACGCTCAGCAAAACCAATTCAGAAAATTTATAGCCGTGAGCCAGAATTCCCTACCATTAGCAGCCTGGCTTTATTCCTTGGGTTTGATAGTATGATAGATTTTAAGCAATATGAAGAGATGCGAAAATATTCAAGGCCTTTTAAACATGCCCGATTGCGTATTGAAGCCGCATACCAGCAATTACTTTTTGAAAAACCAACCGCTACCATATTCGCACTGAAAAGCATGGGCTGGAATGACAAGCCAGGAGCAACTAAAACATCAACCGAAACCCACAAAACCCTCAAAGTCGAGATGACCAGCACCGGCCCGAAACCTGCATCTACCGAAAAGGAAGTGGATGTTTTAATTTGAGGATTTTTCGAATTTGAAAATTTGAGGATTTGAAAATTTGAAAATTGATTGCCCGCCATTCAATGACCAATGACAGCACAGCGAAATGACCAATGACCAATGACAGCGTAGCGAAATGACTAATGACCAATTAACCAATGACCCCAAATTTGAAGTATCTATCCTGTTTGGGCAAAATTACAATACCGATGCCCATGTTGTGGTAAACCAGGGCGGCACAAGCTCGGGTAAAACCTACGCCATTGGGCAGGTGCTGTTTTGTATAGCTTGCCAGGCGCCAAAACAGGTTATAACCATAGTAGGCCAGGATATTCCCAACTTAAAAGCAGGCGTGCTGCGCGATGCGTTAAGTATTTACAATAGCTCGGTTGTGTTACAAACAGCGGTAAAAAGCTATAATAAAAGCGACCGGATATTTGAGTTCCATAACGGCACTTTAATCGAATTTAAAAGCTATGCCGATCCGCAGGACGCCAAATCGGGCAAGCGCGATTACCTGTTTATAAACGAAGCCAATGGCATAAGCTACGCGGTCTATGCCGAGCTGGCCTTGCGCACCCGCAAACGTATTTATATAGATTATAACCCCAACAGCACCTTTTGGGTACATGAACAGGTAATAGGCAGGCCGGGAGTGCAAACCATCATATCCGATCACAGGCATAACCCCTTTTTGGATGATACTGTCAGGGCCAAAATAGAATCGTTAAAAACCGAGGATATCGAATTATGGAAAGTGTATGCCCGGGGCCTTACCGGTAAAATATCCGGGCTCATATTCCCCAACTGGTATGTTTGCGAACAAATTCCGCCCGAAGCCAGGTTAATTGCCACCGGCCTGGATTTTGGTTTTACCAACGACCCAACCACCTGCCTGCAGGTTTACCTGCAAAATGGCGAGCTATGGATACACGAATTGATATACCAAACCGGGCTCACCAATACCGATATAGCCACCAGGCTAAAAGCCGAAGGCCTGAGCCTTAAAACCGAGATTATTGCCGATAGCGCCGAGCCAAAATCGATAGAAGAATTTAAGCGCATGGGCTGGTACATCACCGGGGCAAAAAAAGGCGCCGACAGTATCAATAATTCTATTGATATACTTAAACGGTATAAAATAAACGTAACCCGCGCCAGCGTCAACCTGCGCAAGGAGCTCGACCGCTATAAATGGCGTGTTGACCGCAGCGGCAAAACCATCAACGAAGCTGTAGATTCCTACAACCACTTGATAGATGCCCTAAGATATGTGGCTTTAAATAAACTGGCAATAAACAACCGCGACAACAAATTAAGATCGAGGCTGCCGTATAACCCTAAAATAACCAGCCGCAGCATGTTTGATGAACTAATCGGCTCACGTTTTTAACCGACCATTAAAACACCTCCTTCAGGGGGCTAACCAATAACACTATCCCTGTAAATTAACCAATCAAAAACTCCCCCTTCAGGGGGCCGGGGGGCTCATTATGATAGAAAAAACACTAAAAACAACTACGGGCAAACTGCCCATCAAAATCCCCACTCAATTAAGCGATGTCACGCTTGGGCAAATGATGGCCATGCAGGCCAAACCAAACTTAAATGATATTGAAGCCATCAGCATTTTATCGGGCATACCCGTCAGCGAGCTTCAGCAGGTAAAAGATGCCAATGATTTTCTTGTTTTTACTGATAGCGTACTGGCATTGGCTTACCAGATCAAATATCTGTACAACAGCGACGTGATACCCAAACAGATTAGTTTCCTGCTGCCCGGCGAAAACCGGCCAAAAACGGTAAAGGTGTTAGATAACTTATCGGTTGAGCCGGCAGGCGCTTTTATGGCCGCACGGGAAATTATTGCCGATGAGGTAAACAACCACATTAAAAAATTTGGCGAAGAGGACTGGAAAGAAAACTTTAACCCATCATTAAACGCCTGTTGCCAGGTACTGGCCCACTATTTTTATTGCCGGGCAACAGGCAAACCCTATAACGAATACCAGGCCGAAGAATTTAGCAACCATATAAAAAACATGCGGGTAACGGAGGCACTGCCCATCTCAAAGCATTTTTTTTACTGTTATCCCAGCTTATCGAAACCGAAAACAAACTTCTGGCATCGCCTGCAACAATTTTGGAAAAACGGGCTGGCATACAATCGTTCGAAAAATTTAAATACATCAACACCATAAATGCCCTTGCCGATGGCGATATCACCAAATGGGATACTATCCTGAACATGCCCTACGAAAGGGTACTCACCAAACTCCTGCTCAACAAAACCGAAGCAGAATACCAGAAAAGGTACGGCGAAATCAGTCGGGAGTCTTAAGTTCTGAGTTTTGAGTCTTAAACTCTTTGGTTTAACATAATCTCACTCGCAAATTACTTTAAAATCAATAATTCACTAAATCACTAATTCAATAATTGCCTCCATGCGTAACCAAATAGAAACCATCGTACAATCATTAACCGGCGGCCCAACATTTGCCTACGGTACCCAAAACGAATTAAACACCCTGGCAGATGATAAAATTTTTCCGTGTGTGTTTATGTACCCGCTGCAGCCCATCGAGGTATCGCCACAGGTAAACGGATCTGTTGATAACACTTTTACCATCTATCTTGAATTTTTGTTCAAAACAGATTTCGGGCAGTTTACTGCTGATAATGAAACCTTTGTGCAGCAGGCGCTGCAAATGGCCAACCAGTTTATAGTAAAAGCATCAAAGTATCGCGAAGGCGAAGGCAGGTACTTCCGCATCAAGGCTGGCATCAAGGCAAAATGCCTACCGGTATATAATAAGTTTGATGTAAATACTACAGGTGTCGGATTAACCATCACCCTGCCAACCATGTACTACGATACATTTTAAGCCAACTTTTGACCACCTAAAAATCAAAACAATAAAAATATGGCTATAGTAGCAAACATCACCATTACCAACACAACCAGCCCCAGCGAAGACCAGGTTTATGGCGACGGGCACATTTTTTTAACCGATTCTGAAACTAACCAGCCCGTAAACGGCAACAACGTTGTTGTAACCTTTACCCAGAATATTAATGGCAACATTTCCACACGATCGGTAACCATACCAGGGCAAAGCATTAAAATATTCTCGGGCCTTATTGCCGATAAAATAACCGGTTATTTTGTTACTTTCAGCACGCCGCAGCTGGGCACCGTGCCCGATCCGGAGCCACCGGTAAACACTTGCGACCTGAAGATCAATTTTATCCACATAGATAAGCCCGAATCGGCGCCCGGGGCAGCCGACGCCCAGGTGACGGTTAATGCATCGTCAACCTATGGCCCTATCCTGTACAGTATCGACTTTGGCGATACGTGGCAGGCTTCGGCTACATTCTCAAACCTCAGCGGTGGCATACTTTCGGTAGTCGTTAAAGATGCCAACAGTTTGGGCTGTACAGCTAATGGCTCAGTAAACATCCCTACCCTATCCGACTTGCTGATTAATGATCCATCGGTAACCATCGGCGGCAATACCTCCCGCTGGAACGCGGCATTTAATCCCGTGGTGTTCACCTATCAGCGTAAAGACTTTAGCGTATCGGCCGTTACTGCTAATTACGAAGCCGGCTACGCCTGCGTCACGTTAAACACAAACCTCACCAACCTGGCCGGTGACTCCCTGGTAAAAACCGGCGATAAAGTTTACATAAACGCCGGCTCTTACAAAGGTGTTTACGAAATAGTAAAACCCTATACGTATAACCAATTGGTGATTAAAACGCCATTTGTTGGCGATGCAACGGGTTTTATCAACATTAACAATTTGCGGCCCTATTACAAGGTAACTACCCAAATAACCTACATAGATAAACTCACCGGTCGCCAGGAAACCATCACCTCAAACAACCGCCCCGATGGAACGGGGCTGGTAAAGGCCGACCTATCCAACTTTTTGCAAAGCCTTTTATTACCTGCCGATAACAGCGATTATACCCAAACCAATCATCGCGACGACAACCTGAGCGCCAGCTACCAAATACAATATGCCCAGCACTGGGACGATGGCACATCCGAAGGACATACCTCGGAATATGTAAACCTTGTGAACCCTTATTACGTGGTTTACGCGGCAAAGCAATTAGGCGAACAATATGGTGGTAACCTGGCCGCATATGTTCCCTTTGCCCAGGCTAATGATGCTAACCAACGCGCCCGCTGGATAACCGACTTTACCGAACCAGCCTACTCCATCGGCTACCCATTTGATATTGGTTTTATTTACAGCGAAGAAATGGTTGGCCGGCAATTATATTGCGAATTAACTCCACTGGATATAAACCGCCAGCCTTTAACAGGTGAGTCTGGGGTGACAAGCAGCCTGCTTAACGAAGATGGCTCATGGCTATTAAACCAGGATGGCAGCAAATACATTATTGCCGGGCAAAACCAGGTAAGCTTCCCTGTCCCCGGCCAGTTAGGCTTAAACCGGTTGATGATTAATAATAGCTTCCCGCGCGGGGCATTTTACTTTAACCTTACCCTTAAGTATGACGATGAGCATGGCACACATACCGTTACCCAAACACAAACAATAAGGATAGACGATGCGGTTGACGACCAGTCGGTTTACCTGCGCTGGATAGGACTGAGTGGTTCCTTTAACTACTACCGTTTTGTTTTTAACCAGGAATTAAGCCTTGATGTCCAAAATGCCACCATCATCAAAAACTACGTGCACGATTGGGAAAACCAGCAGGGTATTGAAGAAGTGATAAGCAAAACGGCAGGCCAAAAAATGAAGATAATGGCCGAAGACCTGTCGGTAGCTGATATCAAAGGCCTCCAATCCATCAAGTACTCGCCCAAAGTACAAATGCTGGTTAACAAAAACCCGGTTAAGTGGCAAACCATCGTCATCAACACCGCCACCTTCAGTGAGTACGAAACCCGCAACGGCCAGGCCCCATTCAGCATCACGTTTAATATGCCGTCTATCAATATACAAACGCAATAGAATTTGGGATTTCGGATGTTCGATTTCGGATTTACTTTGCCTTGCAAATCATCCAATGACAGCGAAGCGAAATGACAAGCGAAGCGAATGACCAATGACAAGCGCAGCGACAATGACCAATGACAAGCGCAGCGATAATGACCAATGACAAGCGCAGCGATAATGACAAGCGCAGCGACAATGACCAATGACAAGCGCAGCGACAATGACCAATGACAGCGCAGCGATAATGACTAATAAAGATGAACGATTTACAACTATATATTAATGACCAGCAGGTTGATCTGAGCGATGACAGCCCCATCGCGCTTACCTTCCAGATTAACAACCTCGCCGAGGTTAAAAACCAGCAGGGCAATACCAGCAACCAGTTTAAACTGCCGCTTACCCAGCGCAACCGGCAAATATTGGGTTTCCCGGATGATGTGACCTTTACTACCGCCCAACCCTACAGCTACTACGATGCCCGCATTATACAGGATGGGTTAGAGATTGTGCCCTACGGCATTGCCCAGTTAAACACCATCGAACAAAATACAGCCAGCATAACCGTGCTAAGCGGCAATGTTGATTTTTTTGATGCTATTGAAGGTAAAATGTATGATATGGGCGATAGCACTACACCTTATGGCGTAAAACAGCCATTTAAACCATTTCAGCACAAATGGACGGTAGAAAATGCGGCAAAATCGCAGGTAAAAACAGATGGCTGGATTTGGCCCGTTGTTGATTATGGCAGCCTGGTTTACCAAATTACCGGCAATAACGAGATCAATGTACGCCAGCTAAGGCCGGGCTTTTTTATAAAAACAGCTATTGATTTGATGCTGGCGAGTAATGGGTATAAGGCAACGGGCTCGTTACTTAAAAACCCGGTTTACCCGCTGCTGATAGCGCAGTTTAGCAATGATAATTTTGACCATGGCAGTGATTACCAAAATCAGCCGGCAACCAACGGAATCAGCTATTACAACGGAATGGACATTTTTGTGTCGAGGAAGAAAAATTCAGGGGAGGAACCTGGCGGCCCCATTATATTTCCAAACCTGCAATCAGACCCCAACAAACATTATATCGACGGAAAATATACGGCCCGGGAAACCATTACGGTTGATGCTACACTCACCATCCCCACATTTCATTTTCACGGTAGCGGCGGCGATAACAAAAGCGATGTTGAGATCAGCATTGTTTTAGATACGCCTGGCCAGGAAAGAATTACCATGGGAATAAAGAAATTCGACTTTAGCGACGGATTTGATGAGTACGATCATAATACCAGCGGCAAAGGCCTAAAAGTTAGCAAAACCTACACGGGAACGGTTATCACAGCGCCAGATATTGAACTGGCCGAGGGTCAACAACTTTCGGTAGAATATGATTTCCACGGCGCCGCCCCTTACGATTTTACTCTATATGCCGGGGCTAAATTTGAAGTAGCAGTTCAAAACCAAAAAGTACTTTACGGCCAGGACGTGCAATGCGAGCGTATTTTTCCGGATATCAGCCAGAAAGATCTGCTGAAGGACACCTTACAGCGTTTCGGTATCATTTGCCAAACCGACAATACAACCCGTACCATTAATTTCGCGTCGTTTAAGGATATTGTAGGCAATATTCCCAACGCCAAAAACTGGACCGGTAAATGTCTTGATCAAGGCAAAACCGTAAGCTTCCAGCTGGGTGGCTATGCACAGGTAAACAACATGAAATACAAAACCGACGACAATGTGCTGCCCAAAAGCTTTGCCGATGCGCAGATAAAAGTAGCCGATAAAACCCTGCCCGCCACTGCCGATTTGTTTGAAAGCCAGTTTGCCCCCACCCTTAACCGGCCTTATATTGGCGGCACCGTAGCCCAGATAAAAATGATTGACGATACATCCGACGATAACAGTTTCAGCATTGGCGTTACACCCCGGATATTGATAGATCAAAAAGTACGGCTGGCAGGTAAAACCATCAAATTTACAGATGGCGATGCAGCCAACGATATGTTTGTGAACGATTACATATCGGCCCCGTATTTTTACAAGCCCGACGGCGAACACAACCTATGTTTTACTGATATGCAGGGCAACGGCCAGGGCAAAATGCTGCCAGGTTTAAAAACACTGTATTATCCCGAACTGGAAAAAATACTACAACAAACCAAAAAGGTAGTGCGCTACTTTTTACTTACACCGCGCGACATCCTGGATCTTGACTTGCTGATACCCGTTTACCTGGAGCAGGACAGCTGTTACTACTACATCAATAAAATTGACAGCTGGCGCAAAGGGCAGCCAACTAAGGTGGAGCTGGTGAAGCTTGGGTGATGCCTTACGTTTAAGAGAACCACCCATGGGTTATCATTTCAGTCGCTGAATCTGAATAGAAAAAGAGGGTATATCGATCACTACTAACGTTTGTAAAAATATTAGTAATAGATAAAATATCTTCTTTTTTGATGTTATTCTCATTTATAAATTGAGTGAGTTTATCGGCGCTGGAAAATACCGATGACTTTAATATTATCATGATAATTAGGGTAAGTGTTAGTGAAAATGTTAAAATAGCTTTTTTTTTAATAATTGAGTTGTATCTGTATGTCGTTTTGCATTATACTACTGGTTGATGTTTTCAGGCTGATCGAGAATTCAAATTCAATAGTAAAGTATTCGGCCAGGTTTCTGAAACAAATTGCTTTTATGCGATTCAGCCTCTGGTCGGTGTTTTCACCGTACCAGTTCTGCTTTGTTTTTTATTTTATAACCAATAAATCAAATTTGCAATTGATACTTCTGTTTATTATTTTTACCAATAAAATTAGCAAAACATCAATTAACCAAGGCAAAAAAAAATCAAGTATCACTTTTGAGCAAAAGTGAAGAATACATTTCAACCTTTTATATTCAGCAACAAAACCGAAAACTTATATGCACATGAATACCGATAAAGAATCAGAACTAAAGAAAAAGAAACCACGCCGGAGCAGAGGCTGGATCATTGCAGGCGGGATCGCTTTATTGCTATCATGTCTGGTTACCCTTAATTGGAATTTAGTAACCTTAGGATATTATTACATTTTCACTGCCGATCATTTTAACGAAGGTGATAAAGTATACATATCAAAGTCGATGTTCGATGTCCACGTAGATGGTTTCTCGGCGTTTCGGCTTATCCGCCCTTCAAAGCGAAGTGATATTGATACAATGAATGTAGGAGAATATATGAAAAGGGATCTTATAAAAGGTATGGATACAACTTTACAATCATTCGCAAAACCTTTTAATATTACTTTTGACAGGCAGGATATGATCAAACAAAAGTCGGCGTTCATAGGTACATTTGTTAAAACCAGTTTCGTAAACGTTAAAAGTCCGGAGGGCGAGATCTTTTTGACTATGATGTATGTTATTAAGCCCAACAAAAAAGTTTTTCATGTCGAAGATGCTGAGTACAAGCGGCCAATACAATTACCACAAACCTATAACTTAGCCAACGATAATATCTACATGTATCCCCCGTCAGTATCGTCAAAAGAACTCAAAACATTTTCAACTCAATAAAAAGCATTCGCTTTTTATTGAGTTGAAAATATGCCAAATAGCATTTAAAACATAAATAATGTCAGATCAAAAAATTAACGTTGATATAAATATCAATGCCGATAGCCTTAGGCAAATTCCAGAATATAAAGCTGCTTTCGATAATTTAAGCGGCGCTATAAATAACCTTAACAAGGAGGTTTTAAAATACAACACGCAAAATAAAGAATCCGTTAACTGGGGAACCAAAATCAAAACTACCGTAAAAGATCTGGTAGATACCTTTAAGAGCTTTAACGATATCGACATTGCTATAGATACTTTTCCGAGTTACATTTTTTTCTTAACCGAAAAATTTAATTTGCTATAGATAATCTCATTTATTACCTTTACCAATAAAATTAGCAAAAAAAAACTAAACGTTCTAAACCTTAAATATGAAATTACCTTACATTCTTTTTTTATCGATTTTACTTGCCAGTTGCGACCAAAGCTATATGAATAAGCCCATTGATAATCGACCGGCTACCGAGCTATCCCTGATCAAAAGACTGAGTATAGCTGATTCAGCATATGACGCGAGTGAAAATGAGATAAAAAAGACAGAGGCAATTGAAAAAGGAAAGAGTGACATTGCAAAATTCATTATAGATACGCTGCATTCCGATGTAAAGGAATGGCCCGCAATTGTTCACGAAATAAGAGTGGTACAGTATCCAATCAATTATATCGACGTTACATTATTAATCTCAAAAGGAATTACATTAGATGAAAAATATCCAAATTTTAATGCCGTTGTATTGAATGCCAAAGTTGATCAAACAGACAGCGTACTGAAAAATTCGCTTAAAGAATTATTGCGCGGCGATACAGTTTTAGTTAATGGGTTCTTTGAAAAAGATGTTAATGAAAATATTGACTTTACAGGTTATTCAATAGGGCAAGGCGATAAAGAGGCGTTCTCTAACCCATCATTTAACTTTACCCTCAAAAAAATAACAAAAAAAGGCAAGTAATAATATCAAATGGCCGTTAATTGGCCGTTTTTCTTAGACCCAAATATGCTAAATGGCATTTAAAACATATTGCTTAATTGAGCAATATTTGACCCTTTTTACTCTCAATCTAACATTCTCACAATTATTAAATCACACTTCATATTTATTTACAAATAAAATAACTACCAATAATGGCCGATGATAACAAGATATCCATTGATGTTAATATTAACGCTGATGGTCAGAAACAACTTGATCAATACATACAGGCGTTTGATAACCTGCGTAGCTCGATCACAAATCTTTCAAAACCTTTAAATACAATCTCCAACAATTTAAATTCTCTAAGTAATGACCTGTCGAAATTTACCGGTTCGATGGATAAGCTTAATGCCAAAAACCAGGAATTCATCAACTCTGGAGATAAAGCTACAAATAAGCTGGCTGATCTTTCGGGTTCCTTTGCCACGTGGGGCAATATTATAACACTGGTTACCGAAACCTTAAAAGGCTGGCAAATTGCCTTAACTGGAGGACTGGCCGTAATAACAGCTTTTGGTCCCGAAATAATTAAGTGGGTTTCAGCTTTACTGAAAGGAAAAGACGCTATTGACCAAGCTAAGCTTAGTTTGAGTAGCCTAAATAAGGGATTGTCATCTACTGATTATTCTAACGCGATAGAAAATCTAAATCAACTTAAGATAAAAGTAGATCTTGCGAAAAGAGGTATGACTGATAAATCGGAGGTGGTTAAGGAGTACAATAAAACGATTGGGCAAGCCATTGGGCAGGTAAAATCTTTGGACCAGGTTGAAACAATGTTAAAAGATAATGCCAGCAACTACGTAAAAACTATGCTTTTTAAAGCTGCGGCAATGTCGACAATAAAAGAAGCCGCAGAAAATCAAATTTTAGCGCAGAAGGAACTGGCAAAATCGGATGAAGAAAGTGTAGACTATTTAACCAGCGGTCTTGCAAATGCCACAGGAGAGGCCGAAAAAAAAATGTATCAACACAACGCCGCACAAAATAGAAAAAATGCGGCGAAACCATTTGAAGAAAAGGAAAAATCATTGTTAAAAGTTGCGGCTGACTATATGGAAAAAGCTGCTGACATAGAGAAAAATAGCCCCATAAACAAAACCAGAGCCGAGATTGAAAAGTTAAAAAAAGCAACCGATGCCGGGGTTATTGGTTCAAAAACTTTTAAAGAAATTGAAAAACTACAACTAAAGCTCGATATGCTTAATGGCACAGTTCGTGATGTTACGCCGCCAGAAAAAAAAGACCACACAGATTATCTATCCAAGGCCGAAAAACTCCGTAAGGATTCACTTGCGCGGCAGCTCCAAACTATTTTTGACGGTTATGGTGCCGAAGCACAGGCAGAAAACAAGAGATACGAACAGGAACTGGGAGCACTGAGAACACTTTTATCTAAAAAGAAGATCAGCCAGGAAGAGTTTAATAAAGTAAGTAAGCAGCTTACGGCCGAGCACAACGGCAACTTAAGCAAACTTATAGACAAATATAACCGTGAAGACGCCGCCAAAGCAGAACAGGCCCAAAACGAGTTGATTGACCTGCAAAACAAAGGAATGCAGGAGGGCGCCGAAAAACAAAAAAAAGTCCTGATACAGCAGCAGAAAGAAAACTTGCAACAAATTAAAAAAAGCGACGATGAAATAATTGCACAGCAACAAAACCTACAGATTCAGATGGCATTGGCAATAGCTACCGGCGACACCAAAGATGCGGGCCTTTTGGCCCAAAACATAAGTGCAAAGGAAAAGCTACTGGCAACAAACGCAGCTAAACGTATTGAAATTGAAAACCAAACACAAGCGGAATTAGCCAGAATTGATAAAGAAACCACCCAAAAAGAAAAGCTAAAAAAAGACCAGGACAATATCGATGACGACCAATCAAAAGTTGATAACGCCAATAGCCCATCAGCAAAACTAGCCGTACAAAAGAAACTAATATGGGACCAGGCCCAATATGAAATTGATGCGGCTAATGGTAACAGCGTAAAAATATTACAAATTGAAACGAAACGAAATAAAGCCATTGCCGATTTGGATAAACAAAGCCGAAAGCAACGCCAGGACCAAGAGATACAGATAGCCCAGCAAGTTGCCAGCGCCGCTTTCTCCCTCATCAGCAACAGCATCAAATCATCCAGCGAAGCCAAAATACAGGCTTTAGAAAGTGATAAGGCCAAAGAATTAAGCAATACCAACCTCACCAAAAGCCAGAAAGCAGCCATTGAAGCCAAATACAAAAAAAAGGAAAACGACGAAAAAGTAAAAGCCTTTAAAGCCGAGCAAAAGATGCAAATAGCCCAGGCGGTTATTAACGGCGCCATCGCCGTTACAAAAACATTGTCGACCATGGCCCTACCAGCCGCCATTCCTTTTATAGCAGCAGATGTAGCCATGACGGCCATGCAAATAGCAACCATAGCATCGCAAAAGCCGCCAAAATTTGCACGGGGTGGCCAGTTTATTTCTGATGGCCGTGGCGCATTATTACCCGGTTTCAGCCGTACAGATAATACCAACGCGTACTTACGCTCAGGCGAGGCGGTTGTGGTATCCGAAGCCATGCGCAATCCCTGGGCCCGCAACCTGGTAAGCGCCATCAACGTGGCCCATGGCGGCCGCGATTTCTCGGCACCAAACCCGGGCAATGGCTACGCTATCGGCGGCATATTTACCGATGGCGGCAACGCCAACCGCTACTATAACCAACCGGTGAATGATGTAAAAGAGCTGGCCAACACGGTAGCCTACCAGATGATTAACAACTTCCCCCCTATTTATGTAGATGTGAAAGACGTTAACAACCAGCAAAATATACTGGCACAAACGGTGGATAGGGTTAACTTATAGTAGCAAGTAGTTAGTATCAAGTAGCAAGATTTTTTTGTTATGCGGATACTTAAATTACGTCTACCCCAAAAGATACTTACTCTCCTATTCCTGGCGGTCATATCCTGGTAAACTAACTACTTGACAACCAAAAACCTGTCTTGATACTTGATACTAACTACTTGATACTAAACTCATGAACATTAAAACAGCAAACACATTATTTGACGATGGCGTATTTTCGGCCATGTACAAGGCGGGGTTTATCACCACTAAAATTTTCACTTACCGCGAAATTTACCTTTGGATTCACGCGCAGATGCAGATCCGTGATATCACCAAGAACCAGGCAGTGCTGGAAGCCGAAGTAAAATTTGGCAAGGATGAGCGTACTATTTGGCGGGCTTTGAATTGCTTTACGGAATGATCAGTTGCGGCTGTCCGAACCGGAATTCATCGAATTAAAGAATTAACAGAATTTCAAAATTCGAGAAATTCAGCTAATTCGTTTAATTCGAGTTCAGAAGAATTCAACTACTGACAAAGTAGTGTCACCATCAAACTAAACTATTGTACCGATATTTGTATTGTTCAATCGTCAGAATCAGAATTTACAGAATTCAAGGATTAACAAAATTCAAAACCCTGCAAATCAAAATCCAAAAAAATCTGATAAATCCGAAAAATCCCGGTTCAGAAAAAAATCAACCACTGACAAACTACTGTCACCACCAAAACAAAAAATAATCACGATCTTTGAATTATGCCAATCGGCATTGAAAACATTAGCAATAATAATCGAATTCAGGCTTATCTACGCCAAACAAAACTTCCGGACTTTCCGACTTCCCGGACTTCCGGACAAAAAAATCTCATATCTAACATCTCAAATCTAAAAAAGATGAGCTACAAAATCTACTTATACGATACCGAAACCGATTGCATTGGGTCGGGCAGTTTATCATCGGCATACATACAAACGCAGCTGCAGGAGGCCGCCGGGCAGGACCTGGAAGTGCACATCAGCTCGGTAGGCGGCAGCGCGTTTGATGCCATTGCCATATATGATCTGCTTAAAAAATATCCGGGCAATGTAACCACGTATATTGATGCCCTGGCTGCTTCGGCAGCCTCAATAGTGGCTATGGGTGGCAAAACCATTGTGATGAGCAAATATGCGCTGCTCATGATTCACAAACCCATTGTTGGCAGCGGCGGCAATGCCGATGAACTTTTAAAAGATGTGCAGATGTTGAATGTAGTACAATCGCGCCTGGCGCAAATCTACATGGACAAGTCCGGGTTGGACGGAGTAACAGTAAACAGTTTAATAAACTCCGTCACCTGGATGACTGCCGACCAGGCCCTTGACATGGGCTTTATTGACCAGGTAGAGGATTATAGCCTGGCTATTACCAACAGTGCCCTCATTAAAAAATACACCAGTACCGCCCCCGCGGTTTACCAGCGATGCATTAACAAAATCTTAAACAATAAAAACAACATGAACATCGAAAACAAAGAACTTATCGAGAAAACCACGTCGGTTTTGGATAAGATTATGAACTTCTTCAAAAAAGTGGTCAACAAGCAAACCATTACCGACAAAGGCACGCTGCACCATGCCGGCGAACTGGCCGAAGGTGCCGAAGTGTACAACGACGAAGACATGAGCACCCCGGCAGCAACCGACACTTACACCACCGCCGACGGTAAAAAGATTGACGTTAAAGAAGGCCAGGTGCAAAAAGTAGCCCCCGCGCCCGAAGCCGACCCTGAGGCCGAAGATGAGGACGATGATGTACCAACAAGCAAACTTACCCCGGCAAAAAAAGCTACCGAAATTCAAAACCGCCTGCAGCAACTGAAAGCCCGGCTGCATGCCCAAAACGCGCTGTTAACCGAAGCCCGCACAGCACTTGAAGAAGCAAGCAACCGCCTGCAAAAAACCCGCACCGAAGTTAAAAACGAAATAAAATCAACCTACAGCCCCGAAGGCTCCAAACGCAGCAACAAAGCAAAAACCGAAACCACACCCTTCTTCGCCCCGCAAAGCGAACTGGCTAAAAATGCGGTGAAAAGGGCGGTAGCGAAATAGTAGCAAGTAGTTAGTATCAAGTATCAAGACTTTACCTAAATCTGCTAAAGTCGCTTTGATCCTAAATTTTGATACTAACTATTTGACTCTTAAAACATTTAAACAGCAATAACAATACAACCATCAGGTTGTAAAATATCATCGATCAAAAATATCTCAACCTAAACCACTCTATCCGCTCTCCGCAGCTTACTTGATACTTGATACTTACTACTTGATACTAAACAAAAAACATGGCTCAATTTACATTCACCAACAACACCTATGCCGGCGAAGCGCTGGCCGGGTTCATGGCAAGCACGCTGCTGGAAGCCGACTCGGTAAAGCGTGGACTGCTCACCGTTATTAACGACGTTAAAGCCCGCAAAATAATCCTTGATGTGGACGACGACGTGGTACTGCAGGATCCCTCGGGCATTTTCCACGACCAGGGTACCACCACCATGCAAACCGAAAGCTACCTTGACCCTGTAGTTTACGAATTTATGAAGCAGGAACAATGGGACAAACTGGCCCAAAGCTGGGAGGCCCAATCCCTTAAACCCGGCGCCTTTATGGATTACGAAGGCATTGTAGACTTATCCGACTTTATGGTGCAGCGCTATTTAACCAAAATACAAGTAGCCAACGAGCGCCTGTACTGGTTAGGCAAAGGCTCAACTAAAGAAGCCACCTTTAGCGCCCCATTTGCCGGCTTACTGCCAACCATTGCAGCGGCATCGGGCGTGTACAAAGTAGGCCTGGGTAAACCAACAACATCTATGAGTGCTACAGCCATCAGCGCTTTAGGCGTGGTTACCGTGGCCGATACATCAACCTTAGCCGATGGCGATGTAGTAACCATTACCCAGGTTACCGGTACCAGCAAGGATACCACCAACGGCGCGCCGGGTATCGATTTAACCGGCCAGTCGTACTTTATCCAGATGTTAACGCCTACCACCTTCAGGCTGGTGCGCAACTACAACGAGGTTAACAGCCGCAAGCCGGCAACCTTCCTGAATACCTCATCTGCGGCAACCATCAGCTACATTAACGTAAGCAACGTGTTGCAGGTATTGGGGAGCGTTTACGCCCAGCTTGATCCCGCCGACCGGATCCAGGAAGACTTTAACCTGCAAATTCCGTTACACGTAGGTTATGCCTACGCACAGGCACAGGCCAACAAGGCGCTAAACGTTATCAACGCCTTTACGGATATGAAAAAGATGGATTATCTGGGAATCCCATTACAGATCATGAACCACTGGCAGGCTAATACTATACTGGGTGCCCGTTCATCAAACCTGTTTTTAGGGGTCGATTTACTGGGCGATGCTTCCGAACTTTCAACCGTTTACATGAAGCCCTACACCAACGATAACGTAGTACGCATGAAAGCCCGCATGAAAGCAGCCGTAAACTTCAAATTTGCCAACGAGCTGTTTTACCTGAGCGCTTAATAGTAGTGAGTGGTTGATTGGGTTGATTTGGAGAATTGTTTGAAATCTTTACCTTATTGCATAGCCTAACCTGATATCACGTCAGTTCATCAAACAACTCAATCCAACTTAATCAACTCAATCAAACTACTCACTCATTCAACTTAATCAACCCAATCAACCACTCACCTAATCAACTAATAACCAACACATGTCAATTTACAATAAAATAAACGCGGGCTTTAAACTGGGTACAGACGAGCCTGTAACATCGGGGATAGAGGATGTTATTTACATTTTTAACCAGGATGATATCACCCTTACTTACGATGTTACCAATCCCTTGATCATTACCGGCCTGGCAGCGGTAGGCAGCGCCAAAATTTACAAGTTTGAGGGTACCAACAATAGCTTCAACACCATGAGCAAGCTCACCAAAACACAGGTGGGGCCACGCTATACCGAGGAGATAGATTTTAATATTGCCGGCTTATCGGTTGATATTAAAGGCCAGCTAATGGCAATGGGCTACGGCCGGTTACGCGCCATAGCGGTTAACAACTACAAATCGAGCGACTCGGCAATCGAACTTTTTGGCGCCGTGAACGGATTGATCCTTACAGATGCCGAACGCAACGCAGCCGACGAAACGCTGGATGGTGGCTACAAACTAAAATTAACTAATCCGGATAAATTAAAAGAGCCCTACCCTCCCCGCGCCATCTCAATCGCACCCGAATCAGGTTCGGCCACTTACACCAGCACTATTGCAGCAATCGAGGCGCTGTTGGCGGCTTAATTAGTGAATTGGCGAGTTAGTGAATTAGTGATTCATTGAATTATGACTGATTATAAATCCGAGCACTCCATTCACCCTCCCTTATCAATCACTAATTCACTCATTCAATAACTCACTAATTACCCCCCCTTATCAATCAATAATTCAATAATTCACTCATTCAATAATTAAAATGAAAACCTACTTACCGCAAATTGAGCGAAGAATATTGGTAAGGCCCAACCAAACCTACGGGATATTAAATTACGACCTGGATAACGCTTACCCGCAGCGGATGCTGGAACTGGTTGCCGGATCGCCAACGGCTAAGGATTGCTGGAACAAAAGGACCAAATTTATAGGCGGTAATGGGCTTGAAGCCACTGGTTTAGGCAAGCAGATCATCAATCCCAAAGGATTGACCCTGGCTAAGCTTTTGAAAGCGCTGGCAACAGATAAAGCCCTTTTTACCGGCTTCGGCATTCATGTAAATTACAATGCCAACTTTAAAATAGCTTCGGTTAATTACATCAAGTTCGAAGACATCCGCATGGGCGATACCGATTGCCCCGAAACGGCCAATAAGTTTGCCATTTATAACGATTGGGGCCGCAAAACCTGGAAAAACATTATGCGCAGCAAGGTTATATTTTTAGATAAATATGACCCCAACCCCGCGGTTGTGCAGCAGCAGGTTGACGACGCCGGCGGGTGGGACAAATACAAAGGACAGCTGCTTTATTTTAACCCCGAGATTGATGATTACCCCCTGATAGAAGCAGATTCTGTTTGGGAGGATTTTGAAACCGAAGCCGGTATCAAGATTTTTAACAACCGCGAGGTTACCACGGGCTTTTTGCCGTCAACCATGTTGTTCATGAAATCGCGCCGCGAAGAGGCCGATAACAGCAAGCCTGATGCTGACGAATTTGCCGGAATAAATACCCCCTCGCAGCTGGAACAGGATTTAGGTGCTTTCCAGGGAACCAAAAGCGCGCAAAAAATTATTGTTATTGAATATGAGGACGAAAATTCAAAACCGGAGTTTAAAGCCTACCCTATCCAGAATAACGATAAGCTTTTTGAAACAACCGAACGATCTGTTGAAGCCCGCATCATCAAAGGATTTTCGGTACCCAAAGAACTGGTGAACGCCGAAAAATCATCCGGCTTAACCAACGGCGGCGAAAAAAAACAGGCCATCATCGAATTTAACGACAATACCGCGCCCGACAGGCTGGAGCTTGCTGAAACCCTTGCCGAAGTATTCAGTCATTTTTATACCAATATCAATCCGGCCGGTAATTGGGCTATTACACCAGTGCCTGCCATAGCCGCCGATGATAGCCCTGGGATTAAAGCGGGTAATGCTATCAACGAGCTGCTTGCATCTGCCATCCCGTTGCAAAATAAAATAGCTACCCTGGTTTATGCCTATGGCTTTAAACAGGCCGAGGCGGAGGCGATGTGTAAATAGCAGTCAGCCCCTCCTAAATCCTCTCCGAGGAAGGACCATATGTGTTCGGAAGACTTTTTAGTCCCTCCCCACGGGAGGGGTGCGGTCGGAAATGAGCGCAAAGGCAGGGAGCGGTTTACACGAGCGGAGAGTTGCAAAGTGGCTTGAACGCCTGATTTAACCCCTACCTCCTCCTTCCCCAAGGAAGGAATCGCACACCCCGCCGCTTTTTTATTTCTCGCGGACACCCGTGAAGGGAGGAGTTAAAAACAACTATTAATCCATCGGCCAAAAGTCTCCCCTAACGGGGGAGATTTAGAGGGCGGTTACAATTAACTTATCCATTAACATAATCAAAAAGTCTCCCCCTTCAGGGGGAGATTTAGAGGGGGCTACTATGATCTATCTCATCAATCAAACCACATTTCAGCAATACGAGGATATTACTGTAAATATAAAACCCGAACGCCTGAAGGTATTCGTCAAAAAAGCGCAGGAACTGGATTTAAAACCTTTTTTAGGGCATGCCTTGTACTATGATTTTTTAAGCCACTTTAATGAAGATGGCACCCTGCAGGATGATACCCCGCAACCCTACAAAGACCTTTTGAATGGCACTGAGTATCTTGACGATTACGGCCATATTGTATTGTACGAAGGCCTGGCCCCTACGATGGTATACTTCACCTTTGCCCGCTTTATTGAAAACGATGCGGTGCACTATACAGCAACCGGCCCGGTAATTAAACGCCATGAAAACGGCGATGCGCTTACATCGCCCGAAGTGGTAAAACTGGTACAGCAGCAACGCAGCATTGCCAACGCTTACGCCAACGACATTGAAAAGTTTTTGTGGGACAACAAGGCCGACTTCCCGCTATGGCGATATAATGCCAAAAACAAAACCAGCAGGCAGGCCGGCCCCCGGATAAGGGGTGTGGATAAAAATGACTTTAACTACCCTGGCAGCTACAACAATTACAATTTAACCATTACCGAATTTTTAAACTGATGGCAACCGACAAAAAAATAACCGACCTGCCGGTAGCATCCGCCATCGCCGAGTCCGACAGCTCCATCCTGGTAAAAAACGGTACCGATTACCAGTTTGCATTCAGCACCCTGCTGGAGTTTATCGGCACCGGGTTAACCTTTGGCGCGGCCATCTCCTTCGGCACTACCCTGCCCGCCAATATATCGGGCAAAAATGGCGACGTTTTTATTAACACCGCCGCGGGTATCATGGCACAAAAAATAGCAGGCGCCTGGGCAGTGGTTTACACCTTCCCCACCGGAAATGCAGCCGACAGTACTGTTTTGTACGGCACCAGCATCCCGGCAACCGCCACCGGCAAAAATGGCGACACCTATATAAACACGCTCACAGGCATCTTCTACAAAAAATCGGCAGGCGCCTGGGCGCAGGTATTTTCCATGCAAACGGGCCCTGCCGGGGTTGCCGGTCCGCAAGGCGCTACCGGCAACCCCGGTGCCAATGGCAAAACCATTTTAAGCGGCATCACCAACCCATCCAATTTGTATACCGGCACCGATGGCGATTATTATGTTAACACCGCAACCTACACCTTTTTCGGCCCAAAGACAGCCGGTGTTTGGCCGGCCGGATTTTCGTTAGATAATACAGATGCAGAAGCGATAGCCAATGAAGCTGAGTTGAGAAGTGCAGCGGACGAGGAATTGCAGGGGCAGATAGATGCGTTGGCAGGCAGCTTTGATATGCGGGCATTTATATCAACTGCCCCGGTTTGTGCAGATGAGGCAGCAGCGACAACAGCAGGATTGACGGCTTATACATTGTACAAAACCGGCACAGGCGAACTGCGCTATAAACTGCCTGCAGAAGGTGAAGGATTTACTTACACATTACCCCTAATATTAAGCTAAAGACATGGCAAACAACACAGTTGCAACCAAAAACACCGGCGATACCCTAACCGCCGCCGAAATTAACGATATTGCCTCAAAGGCGAACACTAAACAGGAACCTTTAGGCTTTACCCCCGAAAACGTCGCAAACAAAGGTACAGCCAATGGCTATGCAGGGTTAGACGGCACGGGGAAGGTTCCTTTAACGCAATTACCAGCCACAGGCGGCGATGTACCCGACGGTGGAACAACAGGGCAGGTACTAACCAAAGCCAGCAACACAGATCAAGACACCACCTGGGTAACACCATCTGGCGGCGGTAGCGGCTCATTACCCGTCAGTATTGCAGATACTAATAGTATTCCTTTTAATAATATGCTTACCGTGGTTGGCGATCATACCATGAGCGGAGCATTGGTTATAACACCAAATACTGTTGGTGCGGTAGCGGGGTGTGGGGCGGTGCAGAGGATAATCGCAAATGGAATCAATACGCCAGATATCTCGGCATTTAAAAAGTTATCAACATCGTATGAATTTGACCCAACTACAGGTGTGGTTAATATTTTCATGTACTTTTTTGACGGCATTTCTTACAATGTCGGTATTACCCAAAATGGTGAAGCAATTGAACCTCCAGGTCCGGTATATGGGGGCGAAGTTGATGCCTGGGAGGCGAGACTAAACGCTGCGGGTTACATATTACCGTCCGACAGAAAGACGGCTTATCAGAACTTTATAAGCACTTTGCAAACAGATGGATTATACGATTTAATTGAGGAGATGTACATGTTTGAAGGTGGATTAGCTGCTACAAGTAGGTTGGGTTTTAAGGCTTCTCATGATGGCACTTTATCAGGCGGCCTAACACACCTATCCACAGGCATGAAAGGTAACGGGTTGTCCGGGTATATGGATTTAGGGTTTACTATTGATTCCTTTACAAACGGCGGTGACTTGCACCTTGCTGTTTTGTTGCGTGACCCTACAAGCGTAGGTGATGATGTGATTGGTGTTCGGACGCCGCATGAAACTTTCATCTCACCACGTTACGGAGGCCCCAGTTATATAGTTATGGATTCAGCAGGTTGTAACGTATCCGCAGCTGAATGGCCTACGGTAGATGGTAGATATATAACTTCCCGTTTTGGTAATCAATTACGGGTTACAAGAAATGGTGTAGCGCCGTCTACCCTTAACTCAACGCAGCCGCTTACACTGGTACCATACACCGACCCTCTGACAATATTAGCGTCTTATGATGGTGGCCCTCATGATGCATTCAGCACGCAGGAGATAGGGTTTGCCTCTGTAGGAAAGGCTTTGGATGATTCACAAATAGCCGCATTTGATTCGGCTTTAAGTACATTATTTACAGCATTGGGGAGGTAGTTATGAGCATTGTAAAACATTTATTAACACTTGGTTTACCAGCCAAATTGAGATATAAATTCAAGCCATTGGCTGGTTTGCCTAAATTGTTGCCATTGAATATCGACGAAAGTACGCATGGTGTTTTAGAAGCCTCTGTGGTAGTAGAGGATGATGGGAGTGTAAAAATATATTTCACTAAGTGTATGGGGGACACCACGAACGCTATATGTATGGCTACAGCCGCGAGTGTAGACGGTGAATGGACAGTAAATCCAACACCTATTATAGGCTTAGGTGCAGGCGGTGCACCTGCTGACAGACAAGCGCATAGTTCGTACGTTTTTAAAGCCAATGGATTTTATTATTGCACGGCTACCAATGGTTACGGGTTCGGTTCGCCTGGTGAAGATAGGTGCCTATATCTATACAAGTCTGTTGATGGGATAACTTTTACCGATATGGGTAAACTTATTGATAAATCTGCAATTCCAGGTAGTTCTGGTTTTGGTAATAGTTGTGTAGAGCCGATTTTGATTAATGGTAAATATGAAATGTTACTGGAAGGTAACGGGGGAGGTGTGTGGAATGTGCATCGTTTCAATTCGGATAATATTGAAAGTGGGTGGACGCATGTTAATGCACTTCCGGGATTACAAGTAGTAGCAGGCGCGATGTATGGCGGTACCGATTTATTTTACAAAAACGGACTTTGGTATATTTTTTATCATTATGGAGCTGCGGAGGGTAATTTACCCACTTTATTGGGATTTGCAACCAGCACCGATCTCGTATCTATTACAAAAAAAGAAACGCCGCTATTTGGAATTGAGGCTAAGCCGTACGGCGATGCTACTGATCAGATTGCAGATCCATTTATAATTGAGAATAATGGCAAAGTGTTTTTGCTTGCTGAGTACGTTACTAACTCTCCTGTTGTCAAATCAGAGATTTGGATTTGGGAATTTAATGGTACGTTGAATCAATTGTTCGCTAATATTTAAAATTAAGAAATATAAAGCCGCGTTTTTTTACTCGTATTTGGCCGGTTTAAAGCATGTTTAAAGGCGCTCTTTAATTAACTTCCTTCCAACTTTTTGCATAGGTAGTTCAATTGTATAATAAAGTATCGTTGATAATACAATGCTTAATATAAGTACCCAAAAATAGTTTAAGAGAAAGTTGGCAAGTGCCAGCGGTTCATTTTTCGAAGGTAAAAGATTAACGATTTTAAATTTATTGATAAAATAGATCACCGCCCAATGTGATAGGTACAAAGTATAGCTGATAGTCCCGATATAATTAAAAGCTCTATTAAATAATAAACGAGGCTGTTTATCATGCAAAGCCATAACGAATACTAGAAAGGCTAAGCCAAAGTAAAATATTTGTGGCAATAACTGCGCTTGCGGGATTGAAAGCCCAATAATCAAAACAATGAAACATAGAAATAACTGTTTTGATGAAATTTTAATCTTTCCTTTGTCATAGATAAGGTAAAATAACACTACGCCCAAAGCGAACACTGGCAACTGATTGGGGAGGTATAAAAACAAATACTCACTCCATAATCTATAATCGCTTATCATGCAATAGCGGCTAAACAAGAAGAGCAATGCAAATCTTATTGCCAAAGTAATGAGTGTAAAATTTATTGCCTGTTGCATGCTTTTAATCCGCATAAACAAGAGTGGCAACAGGCAATAAAATGCCACCTCAATAGCTACAGACCAACCACCCGGCACAATGCTGGTAATCCAATAAGGGTTAAAACCATTTATAAAAGCAAAGTTAGATAGAATGTTGGCAGTTGAAATGTGCTGTGCATCACCCAGCCAATAACGCGGGCCAAAACCATCTTGCCATAAATAATAAACTATAGCAACATAATACAATGGTGCTATCCTGAAAAAACGCCTAACAAAGTATTGTCCTAAATTGACACCACGTTGGCTAAACGATAAGAACAAAGTAAATGCACTGAGCATGTAGAACAATTGCACACCTCGCGCCCCGTTGTCCATTATTGATAATATATATGGATGAAGGTGTTCTGTGCCTGCCGATTGCTGTTTTACATGTACGACTATAACAGATAATATAGCTATCGCTCTTAAAATAGTGATATAGTCCAGTTTTTTCATATTTAATCGTAAATATCAAATTTTAAGTTCAAAGTATTAAGAGTTGAGTTTTATTTTTAGCAAGCGCTTAAATAATCCCATTTCCCTAATAGCCTATTTTAAAACTAAGGCTATTAAACCCACCCAACCATGGAAAAGAAATATTCGTTCTGGGAACGTATCACCAATGATACGCCTTCATTTTTTAAAAAAGTTCAAATTTTAGGTGCCGGCCTTGTGGCTATTTCGGTTTCACTTACCGGAGTTGGCATTATTCCGGTTACCGTTACGGGCATAATAGCTGCCGTGGGCACAACCATGGGGGCAATTGCCCAGCTTGCAGTAAAACAATCCGAACCCTATACTACAGCTTCGGAAAAATAATTAATTCAACCAGTTATGACAACACTCGATCAACGTGAAATCAGGGGGATTACCCTCAAAAACATCACCGTTACTATTATCAGCACGATAAGTATAGTTGTTTCGGTGATGACAACTTACTTTCAATTAAAGGGGGATATACGCGATGTCCGCTCAACCCAGGAAACTCAAAACAGGGTTAACGAAATCCGCCTCAAAGTTCTCGAGGGGGAAGTGGCTATCCTGCAACAGGAAGTGCGGGAACTAAAAGATAATAAAAAATCGTGACCATGAAGTGGACGCAAAATAAACACATGTCCATTTTTATTAAAAAAATGAACATGTGCTGAACATAGTTGGCTGTAACTATAATTTCAGATTATCCAGCCGGGAATAAATCTCGAGCATAGCGGCCTGGTCTATCAATGATTTTACCTTTTTAGGGCCCAAAAGGTTTTGATCATCTTTTTCCTGGGCCCAGATACGGTTGGCATCGTTTATCATGAACTGCAATTGGGCTTTGTTTTTGTCCACTTTATACAATTCAATGTATCCCCTAAGCAGTACAGCGTTAAACCAGTAGTTGCCCGGTAAGCGGCCGTTCCGGTAAAAATGTTGTTCGGCAGCTTTGGCTACACTTTGTGCATCATTGAGGTACTTTTTGTTTTTGGTAATATTATATAGCATCACACCCGATTGAAGCATTGTCCCCGCATTGTAAGTATAATACGCCGAATCAACTTTCATCGATGGTACCCTCACCGCGTCGTAATAAACGCCATTAGATGATAACAAATGTTTTTTTGCCCAATTGTAAGTTGCGATTGCGGTATCCAAATAAGCTTTTTGATGGGTAGCCTGGTATAATTGCAATGCCACCAATATAGCCGGACCATTAGAACAAGTGTTTTTCCCTTTCTTATCGCCCTCCACCCAATAAAAGCCGCCACCGCCAACCATGTCATGGCCGGAAAGCAGAAAGTGATAGATCATTTGAGAGGTTTCCAGGTATTCCTTTTTATGGTTACGTGCATAAGCATCCAGTAAAGCAATGGCAATCCATTCGTTATCATCATAAAAACGTGAATCAACTTTTTCTTTAACTACCATAGCCTGGTAAGCCGGCACCGGCTGCCTGGCAGAATAGTACTGATCAATAGCTTTCATAACGGGAGCTATGTGATTTTTTGAAGGGTTGCCAGCCTCCATTTCATTGGCGGCCTGCACCATTGCGCACAGGGGCCACAAAAAGGAGTGATTACCTTTATTAGCCGCACTATCATTGGTTTCGAAGTACAGATTTGCCTTGGCATCGTAAAACCCATCATAGACGTTTTTATTAATGATGGAAATACGTTCTTTATAACTGGCAGTAGTTTGAGCGGTAGCATTCAAAACTATTGCCAGGCAAAAGCTGATGGTTAATATTATGTTTTTCATAGGTATATGCAGGGTGATAGAAAATATCTTCCGGTATGAATTCCGGAAGATATTTTCAAAATTAAAACTTACCATCGGCTTTTAAGGCTGCGGCAGCTTCTATCATCATTACGCCACTTAATTGTGTGGTTAAATCTGTGGTGCCCGATGGCAGGCTTTTCCAGTCGGGACTTACAAAAAGCGCCGGCCGGCTAATGCCTTTGGTGTATAAAGTTTGGGCATTAAATTTCAAAAATTTAACAAAGGCATCCCTGTCGGTCGAGCTTACAGCCGGCTCTTCAATCAGCAAAGTAAGATACCTCACCAAAATACCTTTAAACAACCCTCCGTCGCCCTGTCCTTCTGATTTCAGTAAACCACCCGGCGAAATATCCGTGTCGTTAATGGTAGCTTTGGCATTGCGTACGGCGTCGGCAAGGTAATCGGCATTATTAGTCACATGGTAAAGTTCAAGCGCCGCCCCCATATAAACACCCTGATTATAGGTGAATTTATTCTTGCTGATTTGCCCGTCGTGGTTTCCATTAATGCCATCCCAAATTATCCCGCTCGAAGGGTCAACCAGGGTGGCGTTCAGCCAGGTGTAAAGACTTTTTGCTATTGTAAGGTCTGCATCGTTCTTTTTTAAAGTATACAAACGGCAGGCAAATATAATAGCGGGCGCGTTGGCGGGGGTATTCTTATAATCCAGCTGCGATTTGCGCCAGGCTATGCCACCGCCCTGGTTGGTGTTTTGGCCGGTTTTAATATCGGCCCAAAGTGTATTTGCGGCATCAAGGTAATCATTATCATTGGTTGCAGCGTAGGCGCGCAGGCTTGCCAGGGCCAGCCATTCCATATCGTCATAATATTCGTTTTGATATTTATTACCGTTGGTAACGCGGGTACCATTTAACAACGATTTCATTCGTTGTTTATAAACGTCGTTTTTGGTACGTAAAAAGGCATCGGTAAAAATATCCAGCGTATGTGCCTGGGGCCAGTAGTTATAATTGGTATTACCTGCGTTATTTTGCACAAAATAATTTCCATTTGCCGACAGATAGGTGCTGTAAGTTTTTTCCTGCAATGAGTCGGCAGTAGCAGCATATTTATAATCAACGGTTGCCGTTTTATTGTTAGGATAAAGCGGAAAAGGCTTATCCTTTAAGCACGATGTGAGCACAAGCGGTATCAATGCTGCAAATGCCCATTTCTGTATATGTTGGGTTATGATCTTCATAAATTTTATTTTAAATTCTGTACCGGTAAAATGATGCCGGTACAGAATTGATGGTTTATTTATTACTTAACGGTAACAACATGGGTATATGCAGGTACGTCTGCGCTCCAGATAATTTTAATATCCGCTTTACCATTATCGGCACGGTGATCAAATTTAAAGCAGTAATCATATTGCGAATTGTTAACCGGCACCATATAATAATAGGATGCGGCAGTGGTTGCGGTAGCCGGGCTGTTATCTGAATTGGTACTGCCATAGTACTGCGTTGATGTTGTTCCTGCAGCATCTTTAAGCGTAAACATAAACTTGTAACGCTCATCCCTGCCCCATGATTCCTGGTGGAAAACGATGGATGCATTATCAATTTCCCAGCTGCTGCCACCAACGTATGGAAGGTTAAACCAGATTTTGTTATCGGCAGCGAACCATAAACCTACCGATACAACTTCTGTCATCGATGCCGATGCTGTAGTAAAATCAACCACTATCCGCTCAACTTTGGTAGCGCCAGCAATGGTAGTATTGCCATCCTTTAATAGTTTAACGCCATCAATAGAATAAGTTGCAGGTGTACCGGTGTTCCGTTCGGCAAAATGAAGTGCTCCTGCTTTTAATGAAGTATATGCTTCAAAAACGCCGGTTGATGTTTGTTTTAAATGTATGGCCTTGCTCAGATCATCACCACCTTCGGTAGCTGTTCCTGTAATATACAAATCGGCAGGAATTTCGCTAAATCCAGGCGCGCGCTGCACTTCAATAGTGCGCGATAAACTACTTTTTTGTACGTTGATCCCTTTTGATGACATTACCGTCCATTTTAATTTGCCGGTTTCCTGTGGCTGGATGCCTGCCAGGTCGGCAATTTTGTTCAGGTCTTTAAAAGAGATGGTCAGCTTATTATACAAACCATTACCATCGGATGGCAGGGTATAAACCGGCTTTGAAAAATCGCCGGTAGCTTTATCAAAAGCAACCTCGTACATCACCAGGCCGTTATCTTCGGCCTGTGCCTGTTCCCACTCAAATGAAGCCGATCCTGAAGCTGGCTCAAGCTTGATGAATTTGTTATCGACCGGGGCAAAAAAGTTTTTCACTGGCGATACCTGGGTATGCTGTAAGGTTTTATCTTTTTTACATCCCGAAACAATAATAAGTGCCAATATGCCTGCCATGAGGCAGAAAGTAATTTTTTTCATGATCTTAATTGATTATAATTTCTTTATAAATAATTATTGAACTACCAACCTGGGTTTTGTGTAAGATTTGGATCCACAGCACGTTCGTCTCTCGGAACCGGCCATAAATAGGCTTTGCTTTTATCAAAACTGCGTAAATCGGCCCTGATGTATCCGTTATCTACAGAAGCCGGCCCGAATTTGGCACCATGCGACCAGCCGTTTAATACCACTTCGGCAGTTTTCCACCGGCGGATATCAAAAATGCGTAAGCCTTCCATAGCCAACTCGGTACGACGCTCGTTACGGACAATGTTACGCAGATCGGCCTGGGGAGCGCCACTGAAAGTAAGCGCGGCGGGGTCGGTAAAACCGGAACGGCTCCTTAAAGCTTTGATAGTTTTATCCCATACGCCGCCATCCAACTGGCCCAATTCATTTTTAGCTTCAGCATACATAAGTAAAACATCAGCATAACGAATGAGGATAAGGTTTAAACCCGACTGGAAATTTACGGCAGATGTAGGGTCGTAATATTTGCGGATGTAATAACCTGTTGGCGAACTCACTTTACCGGGTGCATATTCATCCAGTTTATCCGTACCAGGATCAGATCCGGGTTTGGTATAAATGGTTTGGGTACTGCCATCCGGTTTTTTCCATTTGTATAAATTGTAAACCAAAGTATTGGTCATCCGCGGATCGCGGTTTACATATGGGTTGTTCTCATCGTAGCCCGATCCTGGATCGCTGATCTTTTTACCATTGGTCATCAGGTAACTGTCTACCAATTCCTGTGTGGGGGCAAGTGCATTAAGGCGTGCACCAACTGCAAGCGGGGCAAAATCAAAAAACTGGCTGTATGTTTTAATAAGCGGTACAAATTCGAGGTCGAGGATTACTTCGCTGTTATACTCGTTTTGCGGTAAAAACACGCCTTCGTACGATGGGAACAGGCTATAGGTGCCATTGCTGTTATCATTTATCAACTTTTCGCAGGTTGTTGCTACATCCTGCCAGCGGCTGTCATAAAGATAAACCCTTGCTTTAAGCGCAATAGCAGCGCCTTTGGTAATACGGCCCCTGTCTGCAGCGGCATAAGCTGTGTTTACAGGTAATGCAGTGGCTGCATCGTCCAGTTCCTTCAATACAAAATCAATCACCTGCGCTTTTGGCGTACGGGCAATGGTTTTGGCATCGGCTATCGAAATATCCTTATCAAACAACGGTACATCGCCAAACCAGGTAGCCAGCTGAAAATAATGATAAGCACGAATAAATTTAGCCTCGGCCTTCATGCGGGCTTTAAGGGCGGCGTCCATTGAGGTTACCCTGTCTACATTCTCTAAAAAAATATTACAGGTTTTGATACCTGAATAATGATATTGCCATTCCTCTTTAATACGCCCCAGCGAAGGATCATAAGTTCCGGCTGCAAGTGACGCCACTCCATTGGCGTCGCCGCGGCCATTGTACGCATTGTCGGATGCGCCTTCATTGTAAAAGAAATAATCTGAGCGAAACATTTGCGAATACGCGGTATTTAATACGCTGTTCGCTTTTTCGGTAGTTGTCCAGAAGTTGATATCGGTAAATTTATTTACCGGTGCCAGATCGAGCTTTTTACAGGCTGAAACCATAACAGTTAACAGGGCTATAAAAAACACGGTTCTATATGTCGTTAATTTCTTCATGTATAATAAATTATAATGTTACATCAATACCAAACCCATAATATATCGGCGTTGGATAGGCCCTGCCGCTATTAGCACCCCGAGCCTGTACATTACCATCAAACTCCGTCGACTCAGGGTCAAGGAATTTTATGCCCGAAAAGGTGAGGATGTTTTGACCTGAAACGTAAGCCCTTACTTTATGAGTGCCTATGGCCTTAGCTACGCTTTGCGGTAACGAATAACCCAGCGTTACGTTTTTAACGCGCAGGTACGAACCATCAAAAATGTACATATCAGATCCGCGCCTGAAATTATTGGTATTTGATTGACTGCCGGCAGCTGCCAGACGCGGATAACGGGCATCAGGATTTTGAGGTGTCCAGTAGTCCAGTTGGTGCTGATAGATCACCTGCGAATAGTTGAAATGGAAGGGCTCAACTTGTTCGCCACGAACAAACATGCTGCGTTTGCCTACGCCCTGCATAAACAGGTTGAAGTCAAAGCCCTTGTAAGTTACGTTATAGGTAAAGCCAAATGTTAAACGCGGGAAGCCATTGCCTAATACAAACCTGTCGTTATCGTCAATTACGCCATCCTTGTTAACATCCACATAACGGTTATCGCCCGGCGACACTGTTAAACCGGCCGGTTTTGGCCCGTTAACAATATCGTTAAGGTTTTGGAAATATCCATCGCGTTTTAACCCAACGTATGAGCCAATTGGCAGGCCAACTTTGTTAATAACCTGCAATTCGTCGTAGGTTTTAATCTGATCGCCACCTTCAAGCGATAATACTTTATTTTTAGTATCGGCTACGTTAAATGAAAACGAATGGTTAAAGTTTTTGCCTGATAAGCGGTAGTTAACAGTCAGTTCCCATCCCCTGTTTTGCACCTTACCGGCGTTATAATCAGGCAGTCCGGCGCCAAACACACCTGGCACTATTGGTGGCAGCAAAATATCCTTTGTTACTTTGTTAAAATAATCGGCAGATATGGTGAGGGTATTTTTTAAAAAGCCCGCATCTATACCTGCATTAAATGTGGCAGCACGCTCCCAGCGAATGTCCGGATTGGCAAATGATATGGCTGCGCCGCCAACGCCGGCATTATTAAACCCATAAGCATTCTGGAATGGGCCGTAAGTACGTTGATATTGGTAATCGCCAACGTTCTGGTTGCCCAAAATACCGTATGATGCACGCAATTTTAAATCGCCATAGTTATCGCGGTAGCTTTGCATAAAATTCTCTTCGGTAACGCGGTAACCTACCGATCCCGATGGGAAGAAAGCGTTGCGGTTTTTTGTATTAAACTTTGATGAGGCGTCTATCCTGAAATCAAACTCACCATATATCTTATTCTGATAATTATAACTTGCTCTTCCAAAAGCTGAGTTCAAACTCGTTTCTGTGGTGTTATTATTGGTGTTTGACGATGCAGGGTCAATTATGGTACCTGTTGTAGGCGTACCCAACTCTGGGTCGGTATATTTCAGGTAAAGGCTGTTGCCCTGGTTAGTTGTCGATTCATTGGCCACTCCCACCAGCACATCTACGTTATGCGATTTATTGAATGTTTTGGTATACTGTGCAATTACCTGTGTATTTAAAAACAGGTTCTTGTTGTTCTCATCATTCGTATTCCTATCTGCACCGTATGTACCTTTCGGGAAATAATCAACTTCTATCACCCTGCCAAACATGTGGTTTGATAATAGGGTACCCCCGAAAACACCTTTCAACTTAAAGTCTTTGGTAATGGCCAACTCGGCATTTAAATTACCGAAAATGTTGTCGTTGTCACGCTTGCGGTAGCCGCCTGCTTCTAAAATCCCAAGTGGGTTAAATTCTGTTAATACATCATTGGTCAAATACCGTCCCTGGTCGTCTTTAATTTTATAATAAGTTGGCGTTCTGCCGGCATCAACTATAAGGGTTGATGTGTTGTAAGAATGCTCTTTAATTTCGGTACGCGAATAAGACAGGATACTGGTCAGTTTCAATTTACCATATTCGGTGCTCAGGTTCATGCGGTAATTGTAACGGCGCAAGCCATAGTTAGGTCCAACAAGGTTACTCCGTTGATCTGTCACTCCGGCCGAAACCAGGTATGATGATGAGGAATTACCACCAGTTAGTGCCAGGTTATGGTTTTGCAGCACGGCATTTTTTAAAATGGCATCTAAAAACCATTGCTGATCGCCTGCCTGTTGAAAATTTCGGATATCCTGCGGGCTGTAAATTGGCTGCAAACCTGCATTTACCACGGCCTCGTTCCTAAGGATGGCGTTTTCATAGCTGTGAACTGGCTTATAACCCACATGTGGTTCCTGTACACCGCCCTGCCCGTTGTAGGTAAGCTGGGTGTTGGAGTTCTTCTTTCCCTTTTTGGTAGTAACCAATATCACACCATTTGCCGATCGTGAACCGTAAATGGCCGCGCTGCCGGCATCTTTCAAAACAGAGACACTTTCAATATCCTGCGGATTAAGCAGGTTAATGTCACCGCCGGTAATACCATCTATAACTACCAGCGGGCTGTTATCGCCTAAAGTACTTACACCACGAATGTTAATGTTTTGATAAGCACCAGGCTCGGAGTTAGTTTGCTGGATGATAAGATTGGGCGATGTGCCCTGTAAAGCCTGTGTTAAATTTACGGATGGTTTGCCTTCAATAGCTTTTGACGAGATCTGATCGACCGCGCCTATAATATTGGCCCGTTTTTGTGTGCCGTAACCAATCACAACTACTTCGTTTAATGAAGTACGCTCGGGCGATAGCTGCACGTTAAAGGTAGTTTGATTATTTACCGGCACGTCCTTTGGTGTGTAACCAATAAAGCTGAATACCAGTACATCGTCGCTGCCTACGTTAGGCAAAGTAAAAGTTCCGTCTACACCGGTAATGGTGCCGGTGGTAGTTCCTTTTATTTTGACGCCAACGCCAGGAAATGGCTGGCCTGTTTCGTCGGTTACTTTACCTGTAATTTTAATGGGGACCGGCGGGGCCTGCTGTATGCCGCCTGTGCTGCTTTCTACCTCGGCTTTTTCATCAATAACAATTACGTCATCAATAATTTTATAGCTAAGGTTAAATGGAGTTAACACCTCATTAAGCACAGTTTTGATGCTTTCATTTTTGGCATTCAAAGTTACCCTGAAATCTGGCTTTAGCACATTATCCGCATAGGCAAATTTAATATGTTTATCGGCCGAGATCTTATCGAGCGCGTCGGTAAGCCTTGCGTTCTTGAGCTTCAGCGTAACCGAAATCTCCAAAAAGCGTTGGCCAAATGAATCATTTGCTACCGCCGAAAGGCACATGAAGCAAACAACAAAGCAGGCGAGCGAGGTAAATTTCATTAATATTAATACATAACGAACTACTCCATTTGAAAATAGAGATATATTCATAGATTTGAGATAATTAAAGTGTTTGAAATTGAGTGCTTTGTTCTGAATTGGACCTCGAAACGTTGCACTTATTAATACGCTGCATTTTAGTAACCCTGTTCAAATCCCTTTGATCAGGGTTTTTTGTATGTATTTATGTTGTCATGCTCTTCTATTTAGGTTAGCTAATAATTGGTTATAATTTTGGATGAATTGGTTTATTTTATTGGTTAACAGCCTTTGCCTTTAAGACGGTAGCCGCCCTTATCCTGTATGGCTTTACCTTTAACAATTTTTGATAAAACCTTCATTACGGTTTCTAACGATTTATTGGTCAGGTCGGCTGTTATTGAACATCTCACAAGATTGATATCTACGTCAACTTTAACATTGAAGCGATGCTCAATTGTACTTATAACCTCCGGCAGTGGCATCCGTTTAAATACCAGGTCGCCGTTTTTCCACCTAACCAATATATCAACGTCAACCATTTGGGTTTTAACGACCTGGTTATTATCCTTGTTAAAAATTACTTCCTGGGCAGGAGTTAAGAAAACGGTTTGCGATTTTTTGGCATTGTTAGCCGCCGCTATTACCCCTACCTTACCGCTCAACACATCTACCTTCACAAAATGATCTTCGGGATAGGCTTTTATATTGAAACTTGTACCCAACACCTGGGTGCGTACAGCGCCGGTATGAATAATGAATGATTGATGATCATCATGCGCTACATCTAAAAAAGCTTCACCTGCTAAAGTGATCTCACGGCGGTCGCCACGGAATTTATCGGGATAAGTAAGTTTACTGCCGCCGTTGAGCCATATCTTGGTTCCATCGGCAAGGGTTATATTAACAATTTTGCCGTTGGCCGCTGCAATTTGCCTGGTAGTTATTGGCGAAACGTAATCAAGTATATTATTGCGGTATATATAAGCCGACAAGCACAAGCCTGCCAGTAGCGAAGCCGCTACCAGCCATTGTTTTTTAAAGGTTTTGATTTTGCCGCCGTCAATTTGCGCGGTAATGCGGCCATATACTTTGTCGCTGTTAAATTCAACACCATGATCGTTTGCTTCGGGTAATTTTCCCAAATCCAAATCATCAAAATACCGATTTACGATTTCCTCCTGCAAAGATTGATCTTTCGCAGAAACTTGTTTTCTCCTGAAATTAAACTTTCTCATGGTTTATATATGCAGGATGCATTGAACATGTCCTACCCCCCAAAGCAGCTGAATTTTTTTTTGAGAAATTTATTTCAACGTGTAAAAATCTAACTACAACAAGTCAAAGTGCCGCCTATTATCACATCTTATTCCATAAAAACCGAACCTGTTGGCACAACATCCGCGTGCGAGAACGAGCGAAGAAAGCCCGATTTATATTCGGCCAGGTTTTGTTTGCGATTTTGTGCTTTAATGCTTTGATACAACCCCAATAACGACCAGCCATTGCCAGGATTACGTACCAGGTCGGCCCGGTAAACCTGCTCCGCCCGGATATTATCATCGTTTTTTAAAAGGTAAGCGCCCAAAAATTGCCTGGCGGGGATGGGCCATTGGGCAGGCTCGGAGTAAATCATGTGATCTTCAACTGTTACGGCTTTGTTAAAGCTGGCTATACCGCTTTCATATTTATTTTGTGCCAATAAAATCGCACCTTCCAATATATTTTCGGCTATGGTAGCGCCTTCAAACGGTGTATTGAAAGGGATATCTCTTATTTTTAATACCGGGGCATTAATTTTATCACGTATTAACCCCAGCTGGCTATTTGCCGAATCCGGCCTACCGGTATAAATAAAGGCCAGTCCTTTTGCAAAATCATGGAGTACTTGCGCGTAAGTCCAATCGGCGGCCGGCGGGTTATTATCCTTCAATATTTCCTCCCATTTACCAAGGCGTATCATCGTGAGCACGGGCATCATATATAAATACTGAGCATAACTATCTGTAGTTGTTGGCTTAACGCTATTGCGGCAACGCAGGGCAACTTCCCGCGCCTTTTCGTACATCCCTCCGCTAAAGGCGCAGTAGGTTTCTACAGCGTACACATGAGGGATTGACTTGGCAAGGGATAGATTCTTCACCATCGAGGCATACAAAATGGAACTTTTGCCCGACTTTTCGTTCGCATCTACCCCCTGAAAATATAGCCCGTTCCGTTGATAAACATGGCTTGCCATATGTACCATATGCCCTACCGCCGGGAAAAGCCGCTTTAAGGCCTCGGCATTGGCTATAGCCACCTCAGGATTATGGGATGCTTCTGTAAGATGAATATAATAATGCAACGCGGCCGGATTATCCGGTTTTGCTTTCAATACGCCTTTACATAAATCCACCAGTTCGGGCGTCCATTGTTTTGCCAGTCCATCAGTAGTCCAAAAATCCCAGGGATGTATCAGCATCATGGCATCTATATATAACATTTTTATGTCCGCGTCATCAGGATATGCCGATACCAGTTTCCGCATGCCTTGCGCATAAGCCTTTTCATCATGATTAGTTTGATCTTTTATCAACGGGTATCTCAGGTTCATGACACTGATAAGTGCTTTTTCTTTCTCAGACGCGTTACCGGCAGTTGTATTTAACCGCTGCAAAACGCCGGGTAGCCCTTGCGGCACTTTATAAAGGTGAACCGCGTTGTAGTACGGGCCCATAGTTAAAGCCTGGCCCCAATAAGTCATTGGCGAAGCCGGGTCAAACCGGGCAGCTTCTTTAAATGATGCCAGCGCTTCCTTCATATGATAGCTATAATACATGGTTAAGCCCTGGTTAAAATAAAACTGAGCGCTATCGTTATGGGTTGATATGGAGTAGCTATAATCGCCCCGTCCGGGTAGTCTTATCATGTATTTTCCATCGGCCGCAGTATCGATATTGTTGGCAGCAAATGATCCACAGGTAACCGGGTAGCTTTTCTTTATAGTTTTTTCACCGGTTGAATTATGCAAATTGAACGCAAGCAAACAGGTCCCCGTTAATATAACAGGGAACACCACAAAAAGCGATACCTTTTTCATTGTAGTTTTTTTAACAGACGTGAACTATAAACAGGCAACCGGTAAAGTTTGTAATTGGAGGCCGATAAAAAGCCGGGCTGCTATCGGTACTAACAAATTTAAATAATAGTTTTTAAATACCCGCCGGATGAATAATCCCTACCAGGGCAAACGCATCTAATTGGGTTAACATAACTTAACACATTTCAAATAAAATACCAATAAGTACCTAATAATCAATTTATTATATTTTACCATGGTTAACACTAAACTGATAGCACAATTTAGGTACATCCAAATATTTGTGCCTGTTGCTGGCCAATAAAAGTCCCTTCGGTACTTCTATCATTTAACCATTATCAGGCAATAAAACAAAGTATCGTTTGATGCATATATCTTCCCGACGACATAAACTCATTCCATTAGCTATTTAGATGTGTCTGCGCTATAACCTCTACCGCATCATATAAACCATTAACAGGGCAACAACCGATGGCAGGTAATCTGTTAACCCGGTACGCAGATAGCGCAAGGCAATGGTCATCTGATTTTCGACGGTTTTGATAGAGATATTTAGCCGAGAGGCTATTTCTTTGTTGGATAGATATTCTTTACGGCTTAGCGTAAAAATCTGGCGGCATTTTTCGGGCAACAGGGCCACATTGTTTTCAAGCAGCTGGCTGATGTCGCTCTGTAACAGTTTGCTGTCTGCCGTATATTTTTCAATCAGCTCTTCAACAACTTCCAAATCAAGCGTGGCTTTTTTGGTGCGGATATAATATATAACGCGATGACGGATGGCCACTTTCAGGTATGACTCAAGCGAGGTGATGTTGAGCTGGCTACGTTTTGTCCATAAATCAATAAACAATTCCTGCACCAGGTCTTCGCAAACATCGCGGTCGCGAAAAAGGTTGTAAGCAGCGTGGAATAGCTTAGCCGAATATCTTTTGTACAGCAATTCAAATGCCTCACGGTCATCCAGCCTTAGTAAATCTAACAATTTAGCATCGGGCCACATTTGATATTCCTCTCCTGGAAGCATAAATGGACGGTAAAACGGTTTCTGAATTGGACAGACATAATTACAAGATTATTTTTAAATAAAAAATTCTTTTTTGTTTCAGGCAATTTCGCGGGCAGCCAAATGACATATCTGTCACTTTTAAATTACTTTTGGGTTGCACGCTATTTTATATCACTATGACTAAAAAACACTACCCTTTGTTCTTGTTGATGATGCTGATTTTCGGCATGATGCAGGTAAAAGCCCAAACCAGTTTAAATGATATCAAAGCCACCCTCCAATCGCCATATTTTGAAAAGCTGTACTCCAACACCTATTATAGCCTTTTGGACAGGATGAGGAAAGATGGCTTTTTACCCGAATCATTAACCGGCGCTTACGAGGGTATGTATTGCCGTACAACCGGAGCCATGGTATCATTGCTGATAGAAACCGGGCGGTTAAAGGAGGCTGAATTAAACATTAAATGCGTACTTGATGCCACCACCCAGAACCATATGGAACGCATACCCCATGTTATAGGGATAAAAGACAATAAATATACCATCATCAGCGATGAGCACCAGATTGATGGGCAGGCACATGTACTACTGGCCTGGGCAAGGCTGGCACTTAAACGGGGCCACACAAATTTTGAAGATAAAACCTGGCCGCTGGTAAGTACGATTATGAAACGTACCTGCGATCGTACATTTTTTCAGCATGGCTGGTGGTCGGTTGAACCAGGCCTGATACGCAATATCTCGTTTGAACATTCAAGGGAAGGCCGACGCTGGGATGTTTGGGATTTACTTACCCAAAGTTTTGTTGGCGCAGCTTTGAATGATATGGCGACCGTAGCCGAACGCCGCAGCGAAACCAAGCTGGCTGCGGACTGGCGTAAAAAAATGGAGATACTGCAACAAGGCATCCGTAAAAACCTGACCACGGTACGTAACAGCGATACCACTTACCTGGAAATGCGGCTGCCCGATTCAAACGGAGGTACACCTTATTTAGGGATGGGATGGGTAACCCTATCGCCTGTTGCCGCACAATGGGAGGGTTTAAACCACCAGGTAATGCGCAATACCGCAAAAGCTATGCAACAGGGCATGCTTAAAAAAACAAACGGACTGGCCTGGATGCCTACAGATAGTTACCCGGACGGCACAGTATCTAACGAAATTATTGGCAAAGGGCAAGCCTGGGAGATGGAATTTGCCCGTACAGAAAAAGATTACAACCGGATAAAAGCAATCCTGGACCTGATAAAAATTGTTAATGCCCCCAAACCAGTGTACATGGAAGGCGGCTGGCTTGACGGCAACGGCCATAAACAATCTGAAAAGATAAGTGATACCGACCTTGCAGCTATGAACAACGCGGTATGGAAAACCAAAGATGCCGGTAATGGCGAACAATGTGCCTGGTGGTGCTGGGCCATGGCACGCCTTAGGGTTGCCGCTGGCCTGCCTGCCGAACCTGCGAGAGTTAAATAAACCCGCTAATAAAAAAGCCCGACAACTTAACAAAGTCACCGGGCTAAAAATAAACGTACAAATGAATCTTTAAACCATTTTGCCCATCAATGGGTCGCTAAAGCTATGTTTACCACTTTCCACCCGGCCGGCATATCTTTTTTCGAAAGCGTGCGACCCGGTTACTTTTATGCTGAAATCGTACCATCCGTGGCTTTTGGAAAGGTCAAGAACTAACGTGCTTTGGCCTTTTTTATTTACTACAACTTTATGATTATTAGTTTTATAACCATGATCGGTTACCTGCACACTGTAGGCCTTATCGTGGCTTAAATTGGCCAGTTTTAAGGCGATATTGGCTTGTTGGTAATCGCAGGTTACATCCAGCAGCGGATCGGCCGCATTGCCTTTATATTCGCGATAGAAACCATTTGGTCCGTACACCCGCAGGTGGTATTCGCCATTTTCAAATTCGTGTAAAGGCCAAATATCTGCAAAGCTATCACCAGCGGTTAGCGCGTATGCCCAGGCGCGCAAGGGCTCCATTTTTTGCGGATCCTTAAAACTGGCGTATTTGCCGGGCGCATATACATTGAACGGCGAGCCCAAAGCTTTATCGCCAAATAATTGTTTGCTCGCATTAAATTTTATCGCGAATGATTTTTTATCGGCACTTAATTTCCCATCAGCATACAACTGGTAAGGCAGGGCCGATGATGGTTTTATTCCCTTCTCCTGCTGTGGCATATAAGGTGAAATATGCGGAGTTTTGTTAATCAGCGCTATCTCTTCGGCTGTCAGCAACTTATAATCTGTTGGTAGCTTTTTAAATTGTGCTTTATGGATGCCTTCTAAAAACACCTCCCTGGCTACAAATTCAGGATTGGGAAGGGTTTCGCCATTGTATGGGCGGAACGTGGTTGAAAGATCGCCACAAACCGTGCGGCGCCAGTTGCTTATATTGGGTTCAACAACCTTTTTGCCGGTTTTATGACTCAGGAATTTTTCTAAAAACTGCAGGGTTGATGTATGGTCAAAAACTTCCGAGTTCACCCAACCTCCCCTGCTCCAGGGTGATGCGATAACTAATGGCACACGGAAGCCAAGGCCAACAGGGCTTTCGCGATCAAAAACTTCGGGGAAGTTGTTTCGTGCTTTTTCCTGTTCGTAGGTTACAAACTCAACGCTGGTATCAATCCCGTCCGATACCTTGCCTGTTCCTGCTTTATGCGGATGCGGGGCAGTAAAAGGTGGCACATGGTCGAAATAGCCATCATTTTCATCGTATGCTAAAATAAAAATGGTCTTTTTCCAAACCTCGGGGTTTTGGGTTAGTATATCCATTACTTCGGATACATACCAGGCGCCATACCAGGCCGAGCTGGGATGATCAGAAAAATGCTCCGGTGCTGATAGCCAGGAAACCGTTGGCAACTGACCACCTTTTATATCTTCCCTAAACTGATGCAGTACATCGCCTTTAGGAACCAGCAATTCGCGTTCGGTGCCGTTGTCGTCATATTTTAACGGGCTTAAAGTACGATAATGCGGATCGGCGGTATTGGTTACAAAACCCTTCTGGTGAAGGTTTTTTTCGCGTTGTGATAATGTGGCAAACTTACCCGGATCAAGGCTGGCCATGTCTTTTTTTACATTCTCCAGGTCGCGACGTTTTTGTTTAAGCTGTTTTTTTAAGTGATCGATATGTGCATCGCCCACTGGCAAAGCGGCAATTTGCTTTTCAATAGCATCTATTTCCCCGGGCAAATCTGTTGATTGTTTTTGCAGGTGGGCGATGTGCCTATCATACAATTTAATATTATACTGGCCAAAAAACTCCAGTGGATTATCCTGGAAGTTGGATAGCCAGGGGTCTTCCTCGCCAACCAAACCGGTATCTATAGCAATCTCGTTTTGGTAATGTTTCCAGGAGATGTTATGATCTTCCAAACGCTCGGGGAATGTGCCCCAGTTGAGCGTGCCGTAATCCATATCATCATTCCAAACGTGGGCTAAGGAATTTTCATGCTGCTCGGCGCGGATGGTGCCCGTAAAAAAGAAAAGCCTGTTGGGATTTGTACCCGTTAAAGCCGAACAAAAATTCTGGTCGCAAACGGTAAAGGCATCGGCAAGGGCGTAATAAAAAGGAATATCCTCGCGGCTGTGGAAACCCATTGTTAAAGGCATATCCGAGTATTCTTTAATACTGTTGCGTTTAACGTTCAGCCATTGATCAAACTTACCATCGTTGCGGGCATTTACCTGGTTGGCCCAGGAATGCGGCAACGAACTCATCCACGTGGCTTTGGTGTTTTTAATATCCAGGTGAAAAGGCACATAAGTTTCGCCTGTATGGTTTGATTGCAGCCAAACTTTGTTTTTATTGGGCAGATCGATAGCCCTCGGATCGTTATAACCACGCACACCTTTCAGCATCCCGTAGGTATGATCGAACGAGCGGTTTTCCTGCATCAGGATCACGATGTGTTCTGCATCAAGGTAAGTGCTGCCGGGTGCAGGGTTAATGGCCATGGCCTTTTGAATAGATTCGGGCAAAAGGCTTGTTAAGCCGGCGGCCCCGGTTAGCAAAGCCGCTTTTTTAAGAAAATCCCGTCTTGAATCGAGCATAATTATTAGGTTGTATGTTTTACGTTATACGTTGTACGTGAAATGGTAAATATAGTATGGTATACCATCTATGGACTATAGACGATGGACCATAGATGATGCACTATCGTCCATGGACTATGGTCCATCAACAATGATCTACCTGGCGGCTATCACCTGCTCGCACAGGCCTAATGAAAGGGTCATCCCGTTACCGCCAAGGCCATTAATAATAGTTACACCCGGCTCCACGTCAACAATAAGTTCGGTTGCACCATTGGTCATCTTTGGTAGTATTCCGTGCCATGATTGCAGCAATTGCCAGTTTTTAAAATTAGCAAAAGTATGTAAGTAGCCTGTAATCATTTCATTAATAAACACTTTGTCAAATGGATCATGCACCAGGCCATATTCGTGCGAATCGCCGATGGTTAGTTCGCCATTGCCGTTTTGGGAAGCCATTACATGGATGCCCCATTTCAAATGTGTAGCGTATTGTTCCTGGTAACGTGCGCGCAAGGCCGGTAGCGAAGCAGCAACCTGGAAGCCGGGATAATGTATCATAGATAAGCCGCCACAAAGCGATGGCCCAATGCGCCAGCCATCAGGCTGACTCACCAGCCGCATCATTTGCAGCTTGCATTTGGTAATATCTGTTTGCGCAAATAACTCCGGATAAAGCGTTTCAAAATCGGCACCACTGCAAACGTAAATTTCATCTGCCTCCCAGGTGCTTTTTCCCGAATATACTTTTGGATGCTCAATACGGCTGATAGCGGTATTCCAATGGAATTCGACGCCATATTTATCGGCCAGGTATGCTGCCACCTGCCCAACAGCTTCCCGAGATTCGATGATCATTTCTTCACCGCTCCATAAAGCGCCTTTTAAACCCTCGGTATTAATTGCCGGTGATTTTACAAATGCCTCGCCTGGGCTTAGCAACGCGCAATCACGATGGGCCTGGTTGGCTTCTACATATTCCTTTATCACCTGTAGTTCATCATCATGGTAAGCCAGGTGCAGGGAGCCAACTTCATCATGCCATATTTTAGCCTCGGTACAAATGGTTTTCCAGATGCTGCGCGATAGCATAGCCCGCTCATACATGGGCCCTGTAGCCTGCCCTATTGGCCATATCATCCCAAAATTGCGGATGGATGCACCAACCGCGCGTTCATTGCGTTCAAATACGGTTACCTTATACCCACGCAAAGCCAGCGCCCGCGAAGTAGCCAGGCCAACTATGCCCGCGCCTATTACTATAGCTTTTTTGTTCATTGGTTCAATGGTTCATTAGTTCATTGGTCCTGTCACCAGGTCAACGCTTTCATTTTGACTTTTTAATTTTGAATTTTGACTTGATTTAGCGCTTTGTAAAAAATACAGCAGCGATAATACACCACATATGCCGCCTACAATCGCCACTATCATTACGCCTTCTTTAAAAAAAGTGCCCCAGCTGATGGTAGGGCGGCCAAGTTCTTTTATAAACAGAATACTTACACTACCAAGGTAACCCATCGAATCGGCTATGTACATGATAAAGCCCACATTGCTGCGGTAATTAAAGGTAGCTATCATCCTGTCGAAAAAGATGGCATTATAAGGTACATAACCCATGTAAAGACCAAGGCCGGCCATCGTCATCCATGTTACAGGGCCAATTATTTTAAGAGAGAAAAGTAAAGTGGCACCACCCACCAATACGCATCCGCCTATGATAAACAGGTGAATGATGCTAAACGCCCTCAAATTCTTTTTAACCAATATCAGCAAGCTTATACCTACCAGTACTATCACCGAGATTATAGAATCAATTCCTGTATAAATGCTGTTGCTTTTGATGCCAAGGTCGGCCCATATTTCCACCTCAAAATTGTCGCGTACGTCGCGCATAATGGTCAGCAATACATAAATGATAATGGTGAGGATAATACCGGGCAAAAAACGCATCAAAAAAGCTTTGCGTTCGGCGGCGTTCATGGGGCTGCGCTCGGCCCGCAGGCTGATATCTTCAGGCGTTGGCGCGGGCATTAACTCCATAAAAAAAACAAACAATAACAGGGGCAAAACAAATATGGCACCCGTTAAAAAAGGCATATGAAATTCGTTTACATGAAATACGGTAAGCAGCGTGCGCCCCACCGTTTTTACAAAACCCGATGCAAATATGAGGCTGATAGATAATACAGCCGCCATAAACTCGGTAGACCGGCGCCCTTCCAGGTAACCGAAAACAAGTCCCCATATCAACCCTAAAGGAAAGCCATTAATGAAAAGGAAAACGATATTCCATGGCGCAGGCACAAAAGCAAAGCAAAGCAATGCCCCCCATGCTATGCCAATTAATGTTAATATGTACCGGCCCCTGTTTTTAGCATTTACCTCGGCAATAAACCTGATGCCATAAAATTTGCTGAAAGTATAACCCACTACCTGCGCTATAACCAGCCAAACCTTATAATCAATATGCAGATATTGCTGCCCGGTAAAAGTACCGGCGGCAAAAGCTTTTCGGAACGCATACATTGATGTATACAACCCAAACGCAGACACGGCCGCCATTACCGACAACAAGGAATAAGGCCATTTGGCAACTTTGCCCCTTAACTGTTCTATTAACACCATGCCTGCTTATTGATTAATTGAATTACAAACTCAAATGTTTAGCAATACTAAACTTATTTCATTAATAACAAACTAAGTTTATGTTAAGGTTTAGTTAATATCAATTTGAGAATTTGAAGATTTGAGAATTTGAAAATTAAACCCAATTATGCAATTTTCAAATCTTCAAATTCTCAAATTTTCAAATCAACCCTATTTCTTTTCCTCAAAAAAATAAACAACCAGCATACTCGCTGTGGCAGTACCCGGATTTTTAGGTGTATGCGGTAGGCGGCCGTCAAACAGCATTGAATCACCCTGTTTTAACAGCACCTTGTAGTCATCAAAATGATACTCCACATCGCCGCTTAAAATATATTTGTATTCAAAGGCTTCGGTGGTAACCATTGGCCGCGATGAACCGGGCATCAGATCAAGCACCACGATATCAACCGTTGACCGGTTAATGGATTGTGTAAATATCCTATGATAATGAAAGCCCGATGCATGCTCTTTTTCAAAATGCTCATACTCGTCTTTACGTTTAATAAGCACAGGAAAATAATTACTTTTCGACCGGATATCTTTAAAAAATTCGTTCATATCTATCTCAAGCGCTTTAATAATATCTATTAATACAATAAGCGATGGTATGGTACGGCTATTTTCAATTTGCGATATCAGTCCCTTACTTACATTAGCGCGTATGGCCAGTTCCTGTACGGTTATATTTTTTTCGCGGCGGCGTTCTTTTATCCGGTTACTGATTTGTATCAGTATATCTTGTTCCATTTTGTTTAGTATTGGTAAACACTCGCAAAGTAAAAAAAAATGTCAAGCCCCCCAACCCCCTGAAGGGGGAGTTTTTGATTTGCATGGTGCTTTGCCCCCATTATTATAATAAACCTGACTGTTCACTTTTTGGTATCTTATACATAAAACAGATAAAAAACGTATCATTCAAAATTTTCCCCCTTCAGGGGGTTAGGGGGCTTTTTTCACAAACATTTAATAATATAGTAACCTCAATCGGCTTAATTTGCACTAAAAACCTACCAACATGACTTATTCTGCTTATGACCCACAGGCTGTAGTGAACGAAATATTTTCACTATATGAAAAATATGGCGACGAAGATTATATAGGCGAACCTGTTTCACAATTGGAGCATATGTCGCAGGCTGCTGCCCTGGCTAAAGCCGAAGGCTTTGACGACGAAGTAGTATTGGCCGCTTTTTTTCATGACATTGGCCATTTATGTGCCGAGGCCGGCGAAACCGAAAGCATGGATGGCATGGGCAATGTAGACCATGAACAAATTGGCGCCGATTTTTTACTGGAACGCGGTTTTTCCGAAAGGGTTGCCAACCTGGTACAGGGCCATGTAATTGCCAAAAGATACCTCACTTTTAAATACCCGGAATACTATAACCGCCTGTCGGACGCCAGTAAAGCTACCCTTAATTTCCAGGGCGGGGTAATGACTGCTGATGAAGCCGCCAACTTTGAACTAAACCCTGATTCTGAGCTGATTATAAGACTCAGGTACTGGGATGATATGGCCAAAGAAATGAATACACCTGTTGATAATATCGACTATTTGAAAGGTATTGCACTTGCTCATTTACAACAGGTTAACCCTTAATGGCCATGTGTTAATTTTCCATAAAGAAGATGTGATATTTTCGTTACAAAAACTACCTGCTTAACACAGGGTAAACAAAAGCTTAAGTATAGCTTAATACTAAATTGGTTTACTAATAATAAACAAAGTTTAGCATTGCTGTATGAAAAAACTACATGTTTCACCCTTAAATTTTAGCAGATGAATAAGTTTTACCAGAGACTAAAAACCGTTATTACGGTTTTGTTATTTTGTATTGCGCCATCTATATTATTAGCTCAAAGCAAAATAAGCGGTACAGTTACCGACGAGAACCACTTACCAGTACCCGGTGTAAGTGTACGCATTAAAGAACAAAACAAAGGTACGGTTACCGATATTGAGGGCCGTTACATTATTTCGGCAAGTGCAGGTCAAACACTTACATTTTCGTTTATTGGCTACACCCCACAAAACATTGTGGTTGCCGATAAAAATGTAATTAATGTAAGCTTAAACGGCGACAACAAGGTATTAAATGAGGTAGTTGTTACAGCCCTTGGTATTAAAAAAGAAACCAGGCGCATTGGTTACGCTATACAAACTGTACAAGGCGACGCCTTAACAACTGCCCGCGATCCTAACCCGATCACAGGCTTAATAGGTAAAGTTGCCGGCGTATCTGTTGGCCCATCTGCCGAGTTATTAGGTAACCCTAACGTACTGATCAGGGGTAGCCAGGTATCATTATATGTTGTTGATGGTTTCCCTATCAATACAGATACTTATAACATTAGCCCTGATGATATTGAAACTTACACCGTATTAAAAGGCCCTGCCGCCGCTGCACTTTACGGTAGCCGCGCACAATATGGTGCCATTTTAATCACCACAAAAAAAGGTGCCAAAAACAAAAAAGGTTTAACTGTTGATATCAACAGCAGTACTGTATTAAACAGTGGTTTCCTTGCTTTCCCACGTACTCAAAATTCTTTCGGGCCGGGCGAAAATACCTTTTACGAATTTGTTGATGGTAAAGGTGGTGCACCAGGCGGTGTAGACGGCGACTACGATGTTTGGGGCCCTTATTTTAACGGCCAGTTAATCCCGCAATATGATAGCCCTATTGTTAACGGTGTGCGCCAGGGAACGCCCTGGACAGCACGAGGTAAAGACAACCTGAAAAACTTTTTGAAAGTAGGTTCGCAAACCAATAATAACGTTGCATTAGGCGTTGTTGGAGATACTTACACAACTCGTTTTTCGGTTTCACAGCAACACCAAACCAGCTACATTCCATCGCAATATCTGAATATCGCTAATGCCAATTTATACGCGTCATTTACGCCAACTCCTAAATTGACTTTTGAGGGTAACGTTGATTTCAACAGGCAATCAACAGATAACTTCCCAGACGTTCAATATGGTCCTAATAGTATCATTTATAACATCTCGATATGGACAGGTGCAGATTGGGATATCAACGCACCAGACATTAAAGCCATTTGGCAACCTGGTAAAGTTGGTGTTCAATCGCAATTTGAGGAGTATCAGCGTTACCATAACCCATATTTGTTAACTCAAAAATGGACCCGTGGCCATTACAAAAATGACACTTACGGTTACCTGGGTGGAACTTACAAATTCAATGATAATTTGAATTTAAGGTTACGTTCACAAATTGACACCTACAATATTTTACGCACAGAAGACCTGCCTTTTAGCGCCCACCCTTACGGACGTGAAGGCAACCAGGGTGACTATCGTGAAGATCGCCGTAATTTGTTTGATAACAACACCGAGTTAATTTTAAACTACAACTACACGGTTAAGAATTTTTTAAATTTATCTGGTTTAGTAGGTTCAAACCTGCGTACCATGAGCTACAATTCAAGCTGGGTATCTACAGATTACTTGAACGTACCTGAGGTTTATGCTTTCAGCAACTCAAAAAATCCAATCCAGGCCACCAGCTTTAACGCATCTGAAAGAGTATTGAGTTTTTATGCGTCGTTAGATATGTCGTTCGGTAAATATGCCACCTTATCCGGAACTTATCGTAGAGACAAATCAAGCGCTTTCCAAAACGCAACTACTTATAATTATCCAAGTGTATCGGCAGCAACTGTAATTTCTGATTACCTTAAACTGCCCGAAGCCATTTCATTCCTGAAGGCACGCGGATCATACGCCAATGTAAGAGCCGATGTATCAAGCCCAACTATTGGCCCTGCTCCATTTAGCTCAATTACCGCTTTCGGTGGCAGTACCGGCCCATCATTGTTTAATAATCCGCTGGGGTATGGTTCTACTTATACTTCGCCATACAATGGGCCCGATTATTCGCTAAACCCATCTTATTCAACAAGCAAACCATACAACAATACAACGGCTGGTTATGCAACCAATTCGTTATATATCAATAACATTAAAACATCTACCCGCGTAAACTACGAGGAAGGTTTTGATATTAAATTTTTGCAAAACAGGTTGGGCCTAAGCGCTACTGCGTTCCAGTATATTGATGGTCCAAGAGTATTCGCAAGCCAAATTTCTACCGCCACAGGTTACACCACACTATACTTAAACGCTTTAAAAACTAAACGTTCAGGTTATGAAGGATCATTAGAAGGTACACCTATTAAAAATCTGGGTGGCTTTACGTGGAATGTGTTGGTTAACGTATCGAACAATAAAGAAGTATACAAAGAATTGCCTCCGGGTCAAAACGGCACCTACTTAAATTACTACAGCGTAGGCGATCGCACCGATATATTACGCGGCAGCAAATTTTTAAGAACAAAAGAAGGCCAGATTATTAATGACGCAGCAGGCAAACCACTATCAGTTGGTGGCCAGGTATTAGGTCATGAAAATGCTAATTACAACTGGAGCATTGCCAACAAAATCCGTTACAAAAATTTCAGCATGGGCTTCCAGTTTGATGGAGCTGTTGGTGGTGTTATTATCGATTATATGCACAATAAAACTATGCGTGGTGGCGCTAATATCGAAACTGCAACAGGCGCCCTTGGCGATGCCCGTTACCAGGATTGGAAAAACTTTGGTGTAGCTGGTTACAACGGTACTTATGTTGGTCCGGGTGTAAACGTATCAAACGGTACAGCAATCAACCTTGATTCAAAAACAGGAGCTATCTTAAACTATTCTGCCTTGCAATTTTCACAAAACAAGCAAACAGCATTGGTGCAGGATTATGTAAGTAAATATTACAACGTAGACGAATCAAACCTGATGGATAAAACCTTCAGCAAACTGCGCGAAGTAACTTTTAGCTACGATTTCCCTAAAGCCTGGTTGCAAAAATCGTTTATCCAAAAGATCTCTGCATCGCTTTATGGCCGTAACCTGTTGTACTTCTATAAAGATAAACGCTTTAAGGATGTGGATCTTGACCAATACAACGGCGCTCAGGCTCAAACTGTATTGCAATCGCCAACAGTACGCAGCTACGGCTTCAACTTAAATTTATCATTCTAAAATAACAGATGAATATGAAAAAGATATTTAGAATTTATTTACTGCCGGTATTCATGATACTTACAGTAACCAGCTGTAAAAAGAGTTTCCAGGAGTTATCTGTTAACCCAAACGTACCAAATGCGGTTCCGGCTTCGCTTCTTTTTAATGGCATATTGAATACCATGGCAGATTTTCCTGATGGTTCAAATGAAATTTATGCCCAGTATTATATTTACAACTACGATTATTACGGTAACAACCGTTATGATTTTGGCAGCGGCGACAACTACTACACTACCTTAAAAAACGTGTTGGCCATGGAAAACCAGGCTGTTAAAGCAGGTGCGCCCGCAGTTAACCCATACAGCGCTCTGGGGAAATTTTTCAGAGCATATTTTTTCAGTAAGATGAGTATGGAAGAAGGCGATATCCCAATGACTCAAGCATTACAAGGTCTTTCTAACTTAACCCCGGCTTATGATTCGCAAAAAACCGTGATGACCCAATCATTGGCCTGGTTAGAGAGTGCCAACACCGATTTAGCTGCTTTGATAGGCAAAGGCGATAACACCCTTGCGGGCGATATCTACCTAAGCAATAGCTTAACAGCATGGCAAAAAGTGGTAAATACTTTCCGGATCAGGTTATTGGTCCAATTAAGTAAAAAGAATGGCGATATTGATGTTGCTAATCAATTTGCCACTATCGTTAATAACCCAACTAAATATCCGGTTATGACAAGTGCCGCTGATAACCTGCAATACACTTTCTTGAGCCCAACAAACTATTACCCACAAACACCGGATAACTTTGGCCAAAATGGTTCAAGGCAAAACACATCGGCTACTTACATCGGTTTATTAACCAGCTTAAAAGACCCACGTGTTTTTGTAACTGCTGAACCTGCACGTTACAACGTTGATAACCTGCATCAAAGCCCTGCAGCGTTTTCGTCGTTCATTGGTGCCGATCCGGGTTTGGACTTAGGTGTAATGTATAACAACGCAGGCTTACAGAAATACTCATTCCTGAACAGGAAACGTTATTACTCAACCTACACCGGCGAGCCGGCTATTCAAATAGGTTATGCCGAATTGATGTTTAACATTGCCGAAGGTATTAACCGTGGCTGGGCAACAGGTAACGCCGAAGATTATTATATCAAAGGCATCCAAACTTCTTTTGCTTATTATGGCATACCTACAGGTGCTGGTAGCTTTACCGCATACTTTTACCGCCCGGGTTCAACCAGTACAGCAAATTTAGCTAACTATGATACTTATCCCATCAATGTTGATTGGGCTACCTACTACGCACAATCAGGTGTTAAGTATACTGCTGATGCGGCTGGCCTTACCAAAATTTTAACACAAAAATACCTGGCATTGTTCCGTCACTCAGGATTGGAATCTTACTTTACCTACCGCCGTACCGGTGTACCTAACTTTACAACTGGTCCGGGTACGGGTAATAGCGGTCGTATAGCATTGCGTTTCCAGTACCCTGGTTCCGAGCGTACTTCAAATGCTGTTAATTATAACAAAGCATTAGCCGATCAATATAGCGGCAATGACGACATTAACGGTAAAATGTACATTCTTAAATAAAAATTATTAACCTCAACTTTGCAAAGGCCCTCATCAAACGGGGGCCTTTATTTGGTTAAAAACAATTTATCTATGCCAGTTAAAAACAAGTTTCTTTTATCATTCGCAATCGGCATTGGGCTTATGCCATGCGCCTTTGCCCAAAAGCAGCAGGTAAGCATTTTACAGGTACCAGGGATTAATCAATACTGTAAAATAGATACTGCCGGCGCATCTGTTTTACCCAGCGGCAGGTTAATAACACCAGCCGGCCAAACCATCCGCATAACGCATGATCCTTTCGGGTTATCCATATCTCCCGACGGCAAAAAAGCGGTAACGCTGCATAACGGTGTTATCACCCTTATTGATATTGCCACCATGGGCAGCTCAAGGGTACCATCATACGATAAAAAGATCGCTTCTCCTTTATTTAATGGTTCGTTTTTGGGTGTAGCCTTTTCGCCCGATTCAAAAACACTGTACCTGAGTGGTGGCGATAATGGCGCCGTGATTATTTACGATGCTGAAAAATTTATAAAAACAGATTCGCTATCGTTAAATGGCCGCGTTGGCAATAAAGATTATGACGACAGCTTCACATCCGATCTGCTTTTTAATGCGGATAAAAACGAGTTATTGGTACTGGATAGGGGAAACTTCCGCATGGTGCGGATAGACCTGGCAACAAAAAAAATAACCGCATCTATCAATGTAGGCCGCCAGCCTTTTGGCCTGGCTTTAAGTCCTGATAAAAAGACCGCCTTTGTGGCCAACGTGGGTATGTATTCCTATCCATTAATAACCGGGGCTACCCCCAAAAATGCCGATTCGATCATGATCTCGCGGCACCCTTATGGCGATAACACCAAAGAATCGCGCGAGGGAACTGTTGTTGAAGGCCGAAAGATTCCCGGTGTTGGCAGCCCTTCATCGCCCGAGGCTATGAGCGTTTTCACCATCGATCTGGCAACCAACAAGGTGATCAATAAATTTAAAACCGGCCACCAGGTTGGCCAGATGCTGGAAGATGCCGAAGTAACCGGCGGCGCAAGCCCAAACTCAATAGCTGTTGGCAGCCAATATGCTTATGTTACCAATGCCACAAATGATAATATCACCATTATCGATTACAAAAATCATAAGCTGCTGGGCGACATCCCAATTAAAGTTGATGCCCGTATCGATAAATTCCGAGGACTGTTACCTTTCGGCATTAGCTTAAGTAAAAATGAAAAAACACTTTACGTAGCGCTTTTAGGTTTCAATGCCGTTGCGGTAATTGATATCCCCACCCAAACCACCAAAGGCCTTATCCCAACCGGCTGGGGAACATCAAGGGTAAAGTTATCTGCCGATGAAAAAGAACTTTATATTACATCGTGCCGTGGTTACGGCGCCGGGCCCAACGGTGGCCATGGTTTTGTTGCCCCGCCGCAGGGCACCTACATCGGCGATATTCAGTTAGGCACCTTTCAAAAAGTTACCATGCCCGATAATGCGCAGCTGGCCGGGTACACTCAACAAGTAATCAGCAATACATTTATAAGTAAAACTATTGATGCTGCTACCAACAACCCATTACCTGTACTGCCGGGCACATCGCCCACGCCTATCAAATACATTGTTTACATTACCAAAGAGAACCGCACCTACGACGAAGTTTTAGGCCAGTTGCCCAACGCCAAAGGCGACAGTACCCTGGCCCGCTTTGGTGTACATTGCGAGTATACTTTGCCCGATGCTACCCGGATGCAGTTCCCTAACCTTAATGTATCGCCCAACCATATTAAGGTAGCCACGCAGTACGCTTTCAGTGATAATTATTATTGCGATAGTGATGCATCTATCCACGGCCACCATTGGATGATGGGTGTTATCCCCAACGAATGGGTGGAAGCAAACTCCAACGTGAGCAAAACCGCTAAACTATTTTCAAACGCCCCCGGTCGCCGTTTTCCCGGTTCAACAGGCAGTATGGACCCTGAAGACTATGCCGAAACAGGGGGCCTGTGGGAAGCCCTGGAGCGCAAGCATGTAGACTTTTACAATTTTGGCGAGGCCAACGAAACCGCACACGTGCGCGAAGAATGGGAAGATACCAACACCGGTGCAGCCCATATTGTTATGGTGCCTATGCAAAAGGCTTTATACACACGTACCAGCCATAACTACGCCGGCTTTAATACCAACATTCCCGACCAATTCCGTGTTGAGCAGTTTAAAAGCGAGTTTACCAAGATGTGGATCACCGGTAAAAAGAAAATGCCTTCGCTGATAACCATGCAGGTCCCTAATGACCACGGAGCCGATGTAAGGCCTAAAGACGGCTACCCGTACAGGCAATCGTACATGGCCGATAACGACCTTGCTGTTGGCCGCATGCTCGATTTCCTGTCGCACACTAAATACTGGAAAAACATGCTGGTAATTATTACCGAGGATGATCCGCAGGGCGGGGTTGATCATATAGACGCCCACCGGTCTATCCTGATGCTGGCTGGCCCGTATGTTAAAAAAGGCTATGTAAGCCACACTCATGCCAATTTTGGTTCGATATTAAAAACCATTTATAACGTGCTGGATGTGCCTTATGTAAACCAGTACGACGTTACCGCATCGTTATTACAAGATTTTTTTACCGATAAGCCCGACTATACCCCATATACTTTTATACCAAGCGATACGCGCATATTTGATACCAAAAAGGCAATGGCGCGTTACAGCAAAAACACCAACTGGCGCAAAATTAAAAAAGGTGTTGATATGGACGATGAAGACCGCGAGCGCAACGACCATTACAAGCAAAAAGGTAAAAAAACATCGGGCACAATAGTTAACTAACACTTATTAGCCAAAAAGCCCGGTTAAACCCGGGCTTTACTATCTTACTAAATCAATAATCATGAATTTTTCGTTTATCACCATTATAGCCTTCATAGCAGGCCTAACTTCGTTTGCGCCTAACCCGGCCCCAAAATCAAAACATAAATTTATTATAGCGGCCCACCGCGGAGACCATGTTATTTATCCTGAAAACACCTTAGCAGCCTATGAGGAGGCCATCAGGAACGAGGCTGACTATGTAGAGATTGACCTGCGCACTACTAAAGACGGCGAGCTGGTTAGCATGCACGATGGCACTATCAACCGCATGACCGACGGCAAAGGCAACGTTAAAGATTTTACCCTTGACGAGCTGGAACAGCTAAAAGTAAAAAGCAAGGATACCACAGATAAAACCGTATACCATATCCCTACCTTTAAGCAGATACTTACTACATGCAAAAACAAGATCAATATTTACCTTGATTTTAAAGCCGCCGACCAAGAGCAAGCCTACCAGATGATAAAACAATACGGCATGGAAAAACAAGTGCTGGTATACATCAATAGCGCAACCCAGTTTACCGGCTGGCGCAAGGCCGCGCCAAAAATGCCCCTGATGCTGAGCATGCCCGATAGCGTTAAAACGGTAGCGGCAATGGAAAGCTTTATTAATAAATATCAGCCCGATATCCTTGACGGCTCATATAATCAATACACCAGTGAGATGGTAGCCCTTGCAGCCAAATACAACATCCCCGCCTGGCCTGATATCCAAAGTGCAGGCGAGGGTCCGGCCGATTGGAACAAAGCGTTAGACAAAGGCTTAAAGGGCCTGCAGACAGATCATCCGGCCCTATTAATAAAATTTTTGAAGGAGAAAGGGTTGAGATAAAAGGCACCAAACGTGATTGAAAAGCTCACAAAAAAACGACAACAAATACAGAAGTTTATTTGTTGCCGTTTTATCATTAACCACCATCGATTTTCAGCCCTCCCTACCGATTTAAGGATTAAATAAATTTTGATTGCATTTTAGTTTTGGTTTGCTAAATTGCCTCTCGCAAACCTATGTAACCGCCCCTTGCGGTTTGTGCCAACATTATTTAAAACTTAATTTACCATGTCAACCGACCGCAGAAAATTCATTAAGCACCTGGGTGCTTCCGTTTTGCTTACTTCGGCTACGCTTAATAGCCTGGCCGCCAAAGAAGAAAATGAACTCCGCATCCTGAGTGCCGAAAAGCGCGTGGGGCCTAATGATAAAATCCGGATTGCTACCATAGGCATGGGCATTATGGGTTTTGCCGATACCAGGGCCGCATTAACAGTACCCGGTGTTGAGTTGGTGGCCTGCTGCGACCTTTACAAAGGCCGCCTTGACAGGGCTAAAGAACTTTACGGATCTACCCTGTTCACCACCGGCGATCATCGCGAAATACTGGCCCGCAAGGATATAGATGCCGTGATTATAGCAACCAGCGATAACTGGCACAGCCAGATAGCCATTGATGCCATGCGCAGCGGCAAAGCCGTTTATAGCGAAAAACCCATGGTACACCAGATAAGCCAGGGCCTGGCCGAGATTAAGGCGCAGCAGGAAACAAAAATGGTTTTACAGGTTGGCAGCCAGCGGGTAAGCAGCGTTACCTATAAAAAAGCAAAGGAGTTATATGAAGCCGGCGCCATAGGCAAAATCAACTCTATCGAGGCATCGTTTAACAGGCAAAGCGCGCTTGGGGCCTGGCAATATACCATTCCCTTTGATGCATCGCCGCAAACTGTAGATTGGGCAAGGTTTCAATCAAACGCCAAATCGAAATATGATTATGATAGCAAGCGCTTTTTCAGGTGGCGTAATTACCGCGAGTATGGTACCGGGGTTGCAGGCGATCTTTTTGTTCACCTGCTAAGCGGCATTCACTTTATAACCGGCTCCAAAGGCCCCGAAAGAATCTATTCCATCGGCGACCTGGCGTACTGGAAGGATGGCCGCAACGTGCCGGATGTAATGAGCGCGGTAATCCATTATGGCGAAACCAAAGAACATCCTGCTTTCCAGGTAACGCTACGGGTAAACTTCATCAGCGGCGAGGGCGATCATAGTACTACCAAAATAGTAGGGTCGGAAGGTGTTATGGACCTGATGGGCGATGATAGTTTTTCCATCCGTAAAAACAAAATGCCGGTGGCTACGGGTATCGGTGGCTGGGATTCGTTATCAACTTTTACCGAAGCCCAGCAAAAAGCGTTAATGGACGATTATAACAAACGCTTTTCGCAGGCCGATCAGCAGCAGCCCACTCTCCCTGGCGAAAGCTACCGCGCCCCGGAAGGGTATAATGCGTCAAACGATCACTTTGCCAACTTCTTTGACTCCATACGTACAGGTAAACCTGTTGTAGAAGACGCCGTATTTGGTTTCAGGGCTGCGGCACCTTGCCTGGCCTGTAACGACAGCTATTTTGAAAACAAGGTAATTAAGTGGAATGCAGAAGAGATGAAGATAGTGTAGGTATAATTTTGCTTACCAAATAATTTAGCCAAGCATTTTACCATGAAATATTAAAGTTTAATTTTAATATTTCATGGTAAATACTAACTTTGAATATGATTAAACGTAGATTAGAAAAGGAGTTAAATCATTTATTAGCAGAATTTCCGGCAATTGCTTTATTAGGACCCAGGCAGGTTGGCAAAACTACACTGGCGAAAGAACTGGGTAATAAAGAAGATAAAGCCGTTTTGTATCTCGACCTTGAAAATGATGAAGACATAGCGAGATTACAGAATGCTGCATTTATTTTTGAGCAATACACCGATAGTTGCATTGTTTTGGACGAAGTGCAACGCCAGCCTGATATATTCAGGCAATTAAGACCTGCGATAGACAAGAACCGCCAACCAGGCCGTTTTATCCTGACGGGGTCTGCATCACCGGCATTGGTTAAAGGCGTATCTGAGTCACTTGCCGGCCGGGTAGCTTTTGTAGAATTATCTCCGATAAATTTACTGGAAGCTTTAGAAAGTGGCATCGGCCAGGAACAACATTGGTTTAGGGGAGGATTTCCAAATGCGCTCACAAGCAAAACTGACCACGCTTTTAGCCGATGGGCAGAACATTTTATCCGGGCTTATATCGAACGCGACCTTGCCTTACTGTTTGGCTTCAATCTTTCAGAAAAGCTTATTCGCAATTTTTGGTACATGCTGGCATCAAATAACGGAGGTATCTGGATGGCAGAAAGCTATGCAAGAGCTTTAGGTGTAAGCGGTGTGACGATAAAAAGGTACCTTGACTTTCTGGAAGGCGCTTTTATGATAAGACAATTATCTGCATGGTACGTTAACGTTAAAAAACGTGTAGTAAAAGCACCTAAAGTTTATATACGGGATAGTGGATTACTGCATGAATTAAATCGCATTAGAAATAGCCACGAATTGCCATTACATTTAATTGTGGGTAGTTCATGGGAAGGTTATGTAATCGAACAAATTTATCAATTGAAACCCAGGCACATGGACATGTATTATTACCGCACCCATAATGGTGCAGAATGCGATCTGGTACTTGTAAATGGCATCAAACCACTGGCCGCCATCGAAATTAAATATGCAACTACTCCGTCCCTTTCTAAAGGTTTCTATAATGTGCTTGATGACTTGCAGGTAACCAGGGCTTTTATAATAACTCCTGGCGAAAAGCATTACAGCCTGGATGAAAAAACAATTGTTAGTGGCTTACAATTTTTTCTGGAAAATATTTTGGGTGAGTTATAAAACCTCCTAAAGGCATTTTTAATAAGCTTTCGGCTTAACCTTAAATGGTTATCTATATTCCAACTGCTTTTTCAGCACCACGTTATCGGCAGCTTTTGCTATCATTACATCAAAAGTTCCCGGCTCGGTAACCAGGTTCATTTGCCTGTTCCAAATTGCTAAATCCTTATAGCTAATGGTAAAACTCACCGTTTTTACCTCACCCGGGGCAAGGGCTATTTTGCTAAATCGCGTTAAGCTCATTTCGGGCGTACTTACTGAGTTAATTTTGTTGCCCAGGTACAATTGCACCACCTCTTTGCCCACAACTGCACCTGTATTTTTAACATCTACCGAAACAGTTACCTGTTCATTTTTACTAAATACGGGTTTAGATACCTTTAAGTTATCGTATTGAAAAGTGGTGTAACTTAAGCCATACCCGAAAGCAAACAAAGGATCGGTTGACGAATACACATAATCCTGCCCTGGCTTTTCAACGGTGCCATGCTGGCGGTTAATTCCTTTTGATGAATTAACGTAGTTATAAAATATCGGGATATGTCCAGTTGATTGTGGCACGCTCATGTTTAACCTGCCGGATGGGTTTACTTTCCCGAAAAGAATATTAGCAATGGCAGTCCCGCCTTTTTCGCCAGGGTACCAGGCTTCTAAAATAGCCGGGATACTCTCCTTTTCCCAGCTAATACTCCACGGGCGGCCGTGCACCAACACCAATATTACCGGCTTACCGGTTTTATAAACGGCCTGCAACAACTCACGCTGAACACCTTGCGGGTTAATGTCGGTTACATCATAACCCTCGCCGCAGGTAAAAGGATCTTTAGGCTCGTTACCCGGAGCCTGCCCGTTCCACCCCACACCCGACCATACTACACTTGTAGTACCCAACACCACAACAACCGCGTCGCTTTCATTGGCGGTTTTTACAGCTTCATCAAAGCCGCTTTTATCCAGGCCGGATAGCTCGCAGCCTTTAGCATAATTTACTTTTAAGTTATTCCCTGCAAATTGCTTTATCCCCTCCAAAACGGTTACGCCCGATAAGTTATCGCGGGTAAAGCTATAATCGCCGTATTGCACTTTATTAGCATTGGGGCCAATAACAGCTATCGATTTCAACTTACTGATATTTAAAGGCAACAGGCTTTTTTCATTTTTTAACAGGATGATAGACTCCTCGGCTATTTGCTGCGAGAGTTTGATATGTTCCCCGGTATGTAACCTGCTTTTAATGCGTGCAGTATCGGGCAGCGGCTTTTCAAAAAGGCCAGCTTTAAATTTCATGGTCAGGATACGCGCTACAGCAGTATCTATCTGTGCTTCTTTAACTTTACCTGCTTTTACCAATTCAACCAAGTGGCTGTATACATCGGGGCGCGAAGCTTCCAGGTCTACCCCGGCTTTGATACCCAAAAGTGCCGCATCTGAGGCAGTTTTGGCCACCTTGTGGAAATTATACAGTTGACTTAGGCCGCCATAATCCGAAAAAACATAACCTTTAAAATCCCATTCCTTGCGTAAAATTTGTTTTAGCAAAAACTCATTACTATGGGCCGGAATGCCGTCAATCTCGTTATATGATGGCATAATAGCCGCCATATTGGCCTCTTGTACCGCTGCTTTAAACGGTGGTAAAAACATTGATCGCAGCTCACGCTCACCAAGCTCAGATGGGGCAAGGTTAATACCGGCAATTGGCTTGCTATAAGCCGCAAAATGTTTGCCTGTACACATTACTTTATCAAAGGCAAAGCTTGTTTTTGTTTTGGCCGGATCGCCTTGCATGCCCCGTACAAATGCCGAACCCAACTGGCCAACCAGGTAAGGGTCTTCGGCAAAACATTCCTCAACCCGGCCGTATCGGGCATCCCTGATCAAATCAAAAAGCGGCGAAAGCGCTTCATCAACACCCGATGTTGATGCCTCGTAAGCAATGGTAGCGCCCATTTGCTCAATCAGTACCGGGTTCCAGGTGCTTCCCTGCGCTATGGCTTGCGGGAATGTAGTAGCGCCGGCCGACAATTGCCCATGCAGGCATTCGCCAATTTGTATAGGTGGGATACCAAGCCGGGTATGCTCGCGCGAGTATTTCTTGGCGGCAATCGATTGTTGGGCAATATCATAAACATTGGTAAAAGGGCTCTCCAATACACCGTAAGCAATCTTGCTTTTGCTTGCCTCGCTTAGCGACGACATGCTCATCTGCCCAACTTTTTCTTCCAGTGTCATCCTTTTTAACAAATCGGCTACGCGAGCATGTACCGGCGCTTTAGGATTTTTATAAAGCTGTGCCTGAACACCGGCAGATAAAATTAAAGCAATAGGAATAATGGCAAATATTTTTTTGCTGACCATCTTTTAAAGAAGTTTGTTTTTATAGATGTAGTATTGAAATATGGTATTTTGTATCATTTTTCAATAGTCTAAGATACTTTAAACATTATAATCCGGCGGAGTGTTTTGTCAGATTTCAGGGACATCTCTTGTAAATTCCTGTAGGCGAAATTTTGCTAAAGCCATCCGGCTCTTATATGTGAACCGTTGGCTGAAGCCAACGGCAATGAAAAGTTTAATTTTAACTGAATTATCAATTCATTGCCGTCCCATTTATGGGGCGGTAAAATGCACAAAACATGCCGGCTTTAGCCAAAATGAGTCAAGGGTTTTAAATCGATTTCTTTGAGTCAGCTCTTCAATTACATCTCTAAAACAAATTCCCCTGCTCCATTTCAGCACCCATTGTTTCCTGCAGATATGACCGGATCATGGCGATAAGCTGCGGGCCATATTGTGTCGCTTTTTGCGGTCCCACTCCTTTTATACCCCCCAAAGCTTTGATGGTAGGTGGCAATTTTTCGGCAACAGTGGCAACCGTCTTCTCTGATAATACCATTCCCGGCATTATATTTTCCCTCTCAGCTGCGGTATCGCGCCAAATCATCAGTTGGTCAAAAAGTTGCTGATTTGGCTTTTCGTTCAAAGCCTTAACGTAGGAGTTTGATTGGTTTGAACCAGCCTGATCTTGTGCCTTCCGCTTTTCTTCAAGATATGTAGTTGCGGTAAAAGTATTTCCAGAAAAATGGTCCATTAACGCGATTCGGGTCATCATCCATTGAATCAGTTTATCTGCTTTAGCTGCTTTGGTTTCTTTATCTTTAGATAAGCCCATAAGCACCGGGATTTGCTGATGGAGGTTTCCGGTGGCTTCAGCCAGCTTATCTTTGAAATAGAGGGCCGCTTTTTGGATGCGTTCGGGCTGATAAGTGGCTAATTGCTGGGAAAGCTTTTCGGACACGTTAAAAATATCTTTTTCCATGTCTGGCGTCGCCTCTTCAAACCCGGTAACCCGGTTTTGTAAACCGCTGAAATTGAACAACTCGGCCAGTAACGATTGGCGATATAGCTCGCGATCGCGTTCCAGTCTTTCCTCATCCGGTTTAAGGGACTTTGCCTGCTCATTAAAACGGGCAACGGCGGGGTCGCCAATAATATTATTTGCAGCAATAGGGTTACGCAATACCATTCCCGACAAGGTTCGGCAACGGCTGAGCGCTACGTATGCCTGCCCGTGGGCAAAAGCCTCGCTTACATCAATAATGGCTTTATCAAAACTCAGGCCCTGGCTTTTATGAATGGTGATAGACCAGGCCAGTTTAAGCGGGATCTGGGCAAAGCTGCCTGCATTGGTCTCGTTAATTTGCTGATCTTCCAGCTGGTATTTAATATTGGTCCACTCCAAAGCCTGTACGGCAATTTCGCGTTCTTCCTGCCCGCAGCGCACAAAAACAGTATCGGGTTCTATCCGGGTGATCACCCCTATTTTGCCATTATAAAAAAGCTTTTCGGCCGAGCTATCGTTTTTCACAAACATTACCTGTGCACCTATCTTAAGCTTCAGGTTGGTTTCAGTTGGATAAGCATCCTTAGGGAACTCGCCGCGGATAGTAGCCGCAAATTCAAACTCCTGCCCCTCCAATGCTTCCACAAATTCGTTGTTCAGTTGCTGGGCAATGGAGTTATGTGTAGTAAGGGTGATGTAAGGCTCTTCGGCCGTTGGCCGAAAGCCGGGCTGGTGCCGGGCATTCAGCAACTCCAGGTTACCGGGGCTGATAGTTTGGTTACGCACTTCGTTCAAGATATCAACAAAGGCCTGTTCTTTTTGCCTGTACACATGATCCAGTTCAATTTTTACATAGGGTGCTTTTTGCATCACCAGGCTGCTGAAGAAATAGGGGGTACTATAATACCGCCCAAGCATCATCCATTCCTCATCGCGGATGATGGGGCTTAGCTGCGACAGATCGCCTATGAGCAAAAGCTGTACACCGCCAAAAGGTTGGGTGGTACCTTTCAGGTTTCGTAGTATGAGGTCTATCTGGTCAAGCACATCGGGCCGAACCATACTTACTTCATCAATGATAAGCAGCTCCAGGCTGGAAAGCAATTCCTTTTTTTCCGGGCTATAATGCATCTCGGGCCGGGTATTCCCTGCCGGGATGATGGGGCCGAAGGCGATCTGGAACAGCGAATGAATAGTCATGCCGCCCGCATTAATAGCAGCTACGCCCGTAGGCGCTACAACAGCCATTTTCTTTTTTGATTCCTGCCGTACCCGCTGCAAAAAAGTGGTTTTACCCGTGCCTGCCTTACCCGTTAAAAAAACAACCGTATTGGTTGTTTCCAGGTAATCAAAAGCCATCTGCATTGCCGGGTTTGTCTCGTTCATATTTTCGGTTGCAATGTTAATATAAATTTTATTTGAGCCGGATATTAAAGTCATGAATTATGGCAAACGCATATAAATTGGGTTAACATAACTTAACACATTTTTAAAAAATTAAATTATAAATAATTGATAATTAACATATTATAAATATCCATGGTTAACACTCAACTTCAATTAACAAACAGCTTTTTCAGGAGCATTTAGTATTGGTAGCAATGGCGGTTTTGAACGCCGGTCACGACTCACCCCGGTTACGCTGCGCTGGCCGGCCCTATTCCCGCGAGGTTAGCGCAGTGTAACTCGTGAGTATACCCGGTGCAAGTTTGTAGCTTGCAGAGTTCAGCTGAAAGCTGAAACCAGCCTTTTATCACGGGTTATAACCCCGCGATGGTTTAATTTTCATGCTTAGGCATTTTTTGTCTTGAATCCTGATTCTTGCATCCTGACTCTTCCTATTTAAAATTCCTGCCTTTGTGAAAAACCTCCTTGACCGGCGTAACCGGCGAGGTTATCTCATCGCTGCGCGATAAGGTTAATACCGGCAAATCTTCGGTATTGGCGGCGGTAAGGCCACGCAATAAGGGTGACAGGTTAAAAAACCGGTGCGCTATCACGTGGATCACCAAACCCTCTATCTGCAATTTACCCTCTACCATCAGCAGGCGCGATTGTAAGATCTCTTTACGATATTTATCAAATACCTTTTCAAAAGCCACCAGGTTGGCAAACCCGGTTTCGTCTTCAATCGTTATAAACAAAATGCCTTTGGCCGTACCGGGGCGCTGACGTACTGTTACCAGGCCGGTAACTTTAACGGCATCGCCATCTTTTAAATTTACCAGTTGGCCCGTGGGGGTTACTTTCAATAAATCAAGCTTCTCACGTACAAAACTAACGGGATGCGCTTTTAATGATAAACCGGTAGATGCATAATCCTGTACCACATGCTCGGCCTGGCTCATTAAGGGTAACGTAACCTGGGCTTCCATCGCGCTTTCGGATGGCTGGCCGGCAAACAGGCCGATGGGTTTATCATTCAACGCGGGTACTTCCCATAAAGCTTCGCGGCGATCAAGTTTCAGGGAACGGAAGGCATCGGCATCGGTAAGCTTTTCAATAGCCGCTTGTGGCACACCGGCATCGCTTAACCGGCTAATGCTGGTATAACCGCCCCCGCGACCGGCTATCAGCGCCTGCATGTCGTCCTCACGCAGGCCGTTCACCTGCCTGAAGCCCAAACGTACGGCACAAAACTTACCATCTTTTTCTTCGAGTGTGTTATCCCACATAGAGTGGTTTACATCTGCCGGGCGTACAACTACCCCATGCCTTTCGGCATCTATCACTATCTGCGCCGGCTGGTAAAAACCCATAGGCTGGCTGTTAAGCAACGATGCTGCAAATACATCCGGATAATACCACTTAAGCCATGATGAGATGTATACCAAATGGGCAAATGAAGTAGCATGGCTTTCGGGGAAGCCATAGCTGCCAAAGCCCTCCAACTGCTTAAAAATACGCCTGGCAAAATCTTCGGTATAGCCTTTACCCATCATACCGGCCACCAGTTTATCACGAAAGTTACTTACTAATCCTTTGGCCTTAAACGTAGCCATACTGCGGCGTAACTGGTCGGCTTCGGCAGCGGTGAAATTTGCCGCCACCATGGCAATCTCCATAGCTTGCTCCTGGAATAAGGGAACACCTTTTGTTCGTTCCAGTATTTTTTTTAATTCTTCCGAAGGATATTCAACTTTATCTATCCCATCGCGCCTGCGTAAATAAGGGTGCACCATATCGCCCTGTATGGGGCCGGGGCGTACAATGGCTACTTCTATCACCAGGTCATAAAATACCCTTGGTTTCAATCGCGGCAGCATTGACATTTGTGCGCGACTTTCTATCTGGAAAACGCCGAGTGTATCGGCATGGCAAATCATTTCATATACCGCCGGGTCGTCTTGCGGCACGTTTGCCAGGGTCAGCTCTTCCCCATAATGCTGCTTAACCAGGTCAAACGCCTTGCGAATGCAGGTAAGCATACCCAAAGCCAGTACATCTACCTTTAAAATGCCCAAATCTTCCAGGTCATCTTTATTCCATTCCAGTTGGGTGCGGTCTTCCATGCGGGCATTCATTACGGGGCAAAGGTCTGAAAGCTTGCATTGGGTAATCACAAAACCGCCGGTATGCTGCCCCAACTGTCGGGGAAAGCCCATCAGTTCTTCGGTTAGTTGCAGTACTTTTTTCAAGAGCGGATCATCAGGGTTCAGCCCCTGTGCAATAATACACTCACGGTCAAAATCATCATCCGAAAAGTCACGGATAGCGCCCGAAAGCCTGTTAATGGTATCTACCGAAATACCCATAGCCTTACCCACATCGCGGATTGCGCCTTTATGCCGCTCCTGTGTAACCGTGGCAACAATAGCCGCATGTTCCCTTCCATAGGTTTCATATATCCATTGAATAATTTCCTCCCGGCGCTCATGTTCAAAATCAACATCCACATCGGGCCATTCCTCCCGCGAATCGGACATAAAGCGTGAAAACAACAAGTTAGATTTAGCAGGATTAACGGGAGTTATCCCCAGGCAAAAACAAACCGCGCAATTTGCCGCCGAGCCCCTTCCCTGGTGCAGAATTTTCAACTCCTCGGCCTTTTGGGTATATTCAAAAATCCGTAAAAAATAAGGGGCCAGTTTTCGCTTCTTAAAAAAATCAAGCTCAAACTGAATCTGTTTCTTTTGTAATTCAAATTCCGCATCGGTAAACATTTTTTTGGCACCGGCCCAGGTATGTGATGCCAGGTGCTCATCTGCCGTGCGCCCATCGGGACTAATCCACTCCGGCTCCAGGTATTTTAAAGTATCTAACGAAAAATGACAGGCATTGGCAATTTCCTGGCTACGTGCCAAAGCATCAGGGTATTGCTTAAACAAGCGTTCCATCTCTTCAATAGGTTTCAGGTGTCTTTCAGCATTGGCATGCAGCCGGAAACCGGCGTTATGAATGGTGCACTTTTCGCGTACACAGGTTACTATATCCTGTAACTCGCGTCTTTCGGCCTCATGATAATGCACATCATTGGTAGCCACCATAGGGATAGTTAATTGCGAAAGCCGGTAAAAGCGTTTAGCATCATCGCCATGGTATGAGCGCGTTGCGGCTATATACAAATCATTACCCAATGCAGCTTGGTATTCCTTTAACTCCTGCTTAAATGAATCGTCAAAATCGAACCGGGAATTTAATTCATCAGGAGGGATCACTATAAATTTAATGCTTCCGGCATGCTCAAACACATCGTTTTTATACAATTCGCATTGCCCTTTTTCGATACGCAGGTTACCCTTGGTTAGCAAAGCGCACAAACGCCCCCAGGCTGTAATATCGGTAGGATAAGCCAGCAGACTGGGACCATCAACCAAATCGAGCCGGCAGGCGGGGATAAAACGGATACCTGTATCTTTTGTAGCGGCATACCCACGCACCACACCGGCCACGGTATTACGGTCAGTAAGGGCAATGGCAGTATAACCCAGCTTAACTGCGGCCTCAACCAGCTCGGCAGGATGCGATCCGCCGCGCAGGAAGCTAAAATTGCTGGTAACCTGTAATTCCGTATACTCCATAACCTATGCAAAAAAGCCATGAATAAACCATTGATTTGTTTCACCGGCCACATAGGCCCCCAGGCGAAAGATCCAGTAACGCTTGCCATCCATATCTTCAACATGGTAATAATCACGGCGTTCGCCGTTTTCAAGCCACCATTCGCGCTCAATGCGTTCAGGGCCATCTGCCTTTTTAATGTTGTGCACCTTATCCTGGTAAATAAAAAGCATGGGGGGATAATCGGGCACCAGCGAAGTTACATGTACAGGCTGCGGCCGGGCCAAAAGCTGTGTGGGACGCGGCCTGCTGATGCGCCAGGCGGTAGTTGGTTTCTCCAGTATAGTAGCCGCTTTTCTGACAGATCGCTCGGGCCAGTAATGCTCATCAGGCAGGTAACGGTGAATAACATTGGTATTTATTTTACCGGCAATCCTGTCCAGCAGCTCGGCTACTCCTGTATCATCCAGGCCGCCAACCTCGCCCCAAAGGCGCTCCTGTACCGGATCGGCATCATCTACTTTGGGGGCATCCAGTACAAAAAGCTCGATACCCAGGGCAGGCTCTATCGTGGCTATTTTAAGCTCGAATAATTTAAAAAGGTGCTCCACATGGTGCGATGCCCGGTTGGTGCCTATCTGTACCTGCTCTACCTTACCATCCACCCGGTAGCACCTCAGTACACCCGTTCGTAACCCTTTGCCATCCTGTTGCAGCCGTTTACATATACTTTCCAGTAACCGCCTGATCGCTATCTCTATCCCGGTGGCGGTATTGATGGGTTCCATGCAGGGCAGGCGTTCCTGGTAGGGTTCAACGGGCTGTAATAATTGCATCGGTTCATTCTCGTTGCCCAAAGCCTGGTTAAGTCGTAGCAGCAAATGCTCCCCAAACCGGCGGCGCAGTACCGACCGTGGCATGCGGATAAAACTGCCGATGGTACGCAGCCCCAGTTTTTGCAAACGTTCGGTAATAACCGGCTCCAGCCGCAAGGCCACCGGCGGTAGCGGCAGCAATGCCGTTGCCTGCCCATAACTTTCAATAATGGGGCTCAGCCTGCCAAAACGCGCAATGGCCCAGGCCGCGCCAATGCTATCGGCCATGGCGGCGCGGGCATCGTAGCCCTTGCTCCGTAATTTCAACACAATAGTTTTCAGGTATTCCCGCTCGCCGCCCCAAAGATGGGTACAGCCGGATACATCAAGGATCAGCCCATCGGGCAAATCAATGGCGATGGTGGGCGTATAGCGGATGCACCACTCGCCTAAGGCATGTAATAATTTGGCGGCCCTATCAGGTTGTTCATCTATCACCTGCAGGCCAACTATTATGGCTTTGGCATCGGCAGCAACCATGCCTGCTTTTACTCCATGCACTTCGGCGGCACGGTTGGTGGCGGTTATTAGCATACGGCCGTGATCTTTTATCGCAAAAACAAAAGGCACATCTTTCAGCTCCGGCTGCTTCAAGGTAAGCCAGTCGGTAGTTAAATGACGGAACCATATGGACATGTACCGTTTAGGCATATTGATGGTATGCTATTTCTGTTACCGCCTTCTCTTCAACAACCAGCGTAAAGCTGCCGGCCACCCATTCCACCTGCCAGCAGCCGGGGTTGCCGTTACGCACCTTTAAAAGTTCCACCTGCCAGCGCGGGAAGCCTACGCCGGGTAAACCATCTTCCAACTCGCTGGGCAGGTGCGTTATTTGCCAGCGGGATACACAGGCGGTGGTACTTAGCTTTTTAGCATCGGTGCGTAAAACAAAGCCGGTAACCTTACTACTTTCAACCGCCAGCTGCAAACGGCGCGACTGGGTAAAGTTGATGCCCGGCAATTCGGCAATAACGGCTGCCAGGCCATCGCATTTCAGGGCTTCTTCGGTTGCCCAAAGCAAATCTTTTTCGCGCTGCAGGTCTATAAATATCACCCGCTCGGGCGGTACTCCAAATACCTTAAGCGCGGGCGGGAAAACCGTACGCGCTTTGCTTATCCACAAACAAACCCCATTGTTACGCATCAGTTGGGCCAGTATGCCGCCAATAAAGCCGTTGGTAGCCGCGGCATGCTCCGGCTCGGTAGTTAAAAACTCATGCACTGCCCCTACCGGGAAAATCCCATTTGGAAAAGCAGCCTCAATAGGCCCCAGGCCAAAGCTATCGTCGGCCCCGGCAATGGGCGCTTTAAAGCCCTCCCACAATAAAATATCTTTTTTCAGCTGGCTGATAATATCCTTTTTTGCTTCCATGAATTTCAGTTTAAAGTTGGTTCACGAAAAACAGGTATAAATAACCCCATATAAACCGTTAGGTGCACTACCATGTGCCTGCTGATAGCCTGCCCAATTTCATGGATGGCCTGTACACTTAACGGGCTTTCATAATCGGCATTACGCGGGTCGGGCACAGGCTCAAAATAACGCTGTATATCGTCATCCTGTACACGGGCGTTACGGTCGTACCACTCACCCTGTTCCAGTTGCAGCATCATGGTGATAAATTCCCGGCCATTATAAAACTCGATGATAAATTGCGGCGCATAGGGCAAATCCCATTGCTCAGGCGGCACCTCGTCCACCTGTATCCGGGTCATGCCCCGGCTGAGCTCCACATCGATATAAAATTCTTCCATCAGAAACAGATTACAAATCTAATACTAAAAATATTAGCATTTTAATATCTTTGTAAAAAAAATTTAGCACTGAAGGGACAATGACGTATATCGCATGGCGGTGAAGACTCACCCGGCGAGGCTGCGCCCGCCACCCTCTCTTCGGCTTCGCCGGAAAGAGGGACTTGAAATTTTATCACTTGTTTTTTTGATAAACTTTTGATATTCAACGTTCAAACCCCTCTTTCCACCGCAGGTGAAGAGAGGGTGGCCAGCGTAGCGTACCCGGGTGAGTCTTAGCCAGCGTTCATGCGAATGTTTATGTAAATTTTAGTGCGCAATGGATAGGGACGAAGCAATAACGGTCTGTTTTATATTTTTAGACAGATCTTCTTAGAAAAAATTGGAGGTTGATATGGAACAGCTATGTTTTTTTCCCGATGCCGGGCAAAGTAAGGGCCTGCCCACCCATTTATTAGATTACCGCCCCGGCCTTTTTAGTGAGCAGGAAAGCGACAGCCTGCTCCAAAAGTTTATTGCCGAAACTCCCTGGAAACAGCGCATGCAAAGGATTTATGATAAAGACGTGATTACCCCACGCCTCACCGCCTGGTACGGCGACCCGGAGGTTTATGATTATGCTTCCCTAACCCAAAGCACACCCAATTACTGGACGCCCGAACTGCTGATGATTAAAAATAAAATAGAACCATTGGCCGGCATCCAATTCAACAGCGTATTGCTCAATTATTACCGCGATGGCAACGACTCGGTAGCCTGGCACAGCGACAGCGAAGATGTACTGGGTAAAAACCCCGTCATTGCATCGGTAAGTTTTGGGCAGGTACGCAGCTTTGATATCCGCAGCAAACAGCATCACCATGAAAAATATTCTGTACGGCTGGAGCATGGCTCATTTTTGCTGATGAAGACCGGCCTGCAGGAGCATTGGGAACACCGCATAGCAAAATCGGTAAAACCGATGAAGGCCAGGGTTAATTTGACGTTTAGGGTGGTAATATGATCCGTTTTTTTGTGGAGACGTATAATTGCGTCTGCCTGAGTTGTAAAATTTCGCAAAATTCTGAAAGTAAAAATGGCGTATATCGCATGGAGGTGAAGACTCACCCGCCGGCGCTACGCGCGGCACCCTCTCTTCGGCTTCGCCGGAAAGAGGGGCTTGAAAATTCATTATTTTTTTCTCTATAATATATTGATATTGAGCATTCAAGCCCCTCTTTCCACCGCAGGTGAAGAGAGAGGGTGGCGGGCGTAGCCTCGCCAGGTGAGTCTTAGCCCGCATGCAAATCACACATGCAAGGTCCGACCTGTAAATCCGACCATGAAAATTCTGAATATCCTACGGGAGACGCAATTATGCGTCTCTACAATTTTAAAGGAATAAACCCCTTTTGTCATCTTAACGCAATGAAGTTTAAATGGTTAAAATCTTTTTGATACTTGTTCGTCTAACCTAAGTATGAAGAAAAGAGTACTTGCCATTGTATTGCTATGGCTTATTATTGATGTTTATTTTTTTGCGGCGGTACAAACGCTTACCGCCAATACAACGGTTTACCTGGCCTACTGGCTTTTTGATGGCTTGCTGGGCGCCACTATCGTTTTAAGCGCCTTTACCGGTAAAACCAAAGTTATATCGTGGTTAATGGCATTAATGCTGTTATCATTTGTGCCTAAACTTATTGGCAGCATTGTTTTATTACTGGAAGATGTTACGCGCCTGTTCCGTGGCTTTCCGCCGCATAGCGTGGGCGTAAGCCAGTTTGTGCTCATCATAGCCGGGGTGTTTTTCCTGCTGCTGTTGTTTGGTGTTACCCGCGGCCGCCACTATTACAAAGTAAGGCGCGAGACGTTGTACTTCCCCGACCTGCCCGAAGAATTTGATGGTTTTACCATCACCCAGTTATCTGATATTCATTCCGGCAGTTTCAGCGATGCCGAGGGTGTGCAAAAAGGCCTCGACCTGGTGAACGCCCAACAGAGCGATATGATATTATTTACGGGCGACCTTGTAAATAACCACGCTGCCGAAATGGATCCCTGGATACCGGCCTTTGCCAAACTGGAAGCCCCTTATGGCAAATATTCGGTATTGGGCAACCATGATTATGGCGATTATATGCGCTGGGATAATGTGAACGATAAGCATGACAACCTTGTACGCCTGAAAAATGTGCATAAGGAAATAGGTTTCCGCCTGCTTTTAAACGAATCGTTAACTATTGATAAAAATGGCGAGTCGCTGGCGCTTATCGGCGTAGAGAACTGGGGCAAGGGCGGTTTCCACAAATATGGCGATTTGGAAAAAGCCGCCGCACGCGTGCCCGATGATGCATTTAAAGTACTGATGTCGCATGACCCATCGCATTGGGATGCGGTAACTATGGGGCATCACCAGCATGTTCACCTTACTTTATCCGGCCACACCCATGGTGCGCAATTTGGCTTTGAATTGTTTGGCTTTAAGTGGAGCCCCATTAAGTATGTGTACAAACAATGGGCGGGCCTGTATGAGCAAAGCGGCAAATATTTATACGTAAACCGTGGCTTCGGTTTCCTTGGGCTGAAAGGCCGTATAGGCATCTGGCCCGAAATTGCAGTGCTTACTTTAAGGCGTAAATAGTTATTTTTGACGGCATGAGCCAACCTGTATTGCCCCTTTCTGCTATCAATTTTTTAACCGACCTAAAAAATAACAATAACCGGGAATGGTTTACCGCGCATAAGGAGTTTTACCAGCAACAGCTTGGTTTTGTAGAGGGTTTTGTAGATGCCATGCTGGCCAACTTAAACCTGCACGATGTTATTGAAACACCAACCGGCAAAAAAAGCATGCACCGCATTTACCGCGATACCCGGTTTGGTAAAGATAAAACGCCTTATAAAACCAATTGGAGCGGCAGTTTCAGGCGTGCCACCAAATACAGGCGCGGCGGGTACTATTACCATTTTGAGCCCGGGAATGCCTTTATTGCCTGCGGTTTTTGGGCGCCTAATCCGCAAGATTTAAAACGCATCAGGGATGATATTGCTTTTGATGCTAAGCCCTTGCGCAATATCCTCAACAGCGCAGCTTTTATCAAAAGCTTTGGCACGCTGCGTGGTGAAACTGTAAAAACCGCACCAAAAGGTTACCCTGCCGACCATGAAGCTATCGACTTGTTGCGGTACAAGCAATACCTGGTAGTGCACCACTTTGCCGACGAGGAATTTTTGAGTGCCGGCTTTTTTGAAAGCATTTGCCAGGCATTACGGGATATGCGCCCCTTTTTAGATTATATGAGCGAGGCGCTGGTGACTGATATTAATGGGGTGATTGATTAGGGCGGGTGTATTCGCCCACTTATTTAGTGTCAATTTGGCTAAAGCCACCTCGTGTATTCAGCTATCCGTCGACTAAAGTCGACGGCAATGAATTTCAATTCTATCTATTTCAATCTTCATTTTCGTCGACTTTCGGCATCATTCCTGAAGAAGAATTAATTTCACCTCCATTTATTCCTGGCTCATTGCCGTCGACTTTAGTCGACGGATAAATACAGAATCACAATCTGGCTTTAGCCTAAACAGGCGGTATTTCAATAAAGTTATGTTGATTTGATTAAAAATACTCAACCATAAAATCCCACACCTTAACTTTGTGATACACACCTCAATTAACCATCCCCGCTATGGCCAGTCAAACCACCAAATCCCAAAACATTACACAAGCGGTACCTTTTTTCATGATTACCGAAATGGAACGCTCATTACACTTTTATGTGGAAGGATTAGGCTTTACGCTGGTTAATCAATGGGTACCAAAAGATAAAATAGAATGGTGCTGGCTTCAGCGCGGCGGCGGTGCCCTTATGCTGCAAACCCTGCATAAGGACATGCCCGTGCGCGGTTTGGGGGTATCTGTTTGCTTTCAGTGCCAGGATGCGCTGGCATTGTATCACGAGTTTGTGGAACATGGTCTTAAACCCAATGAGCCTTTTGTTGGAAACAATATGTGGGTAGTTACCATAAAGGATCCCGACGGCTATAACCTGGATTTTGAAAGCCCGACAGACGTACCGGAGGAGACTAAATATTCGGACTGGAGCAAGAGTAATAACACGGTATGATGCGGTTGGCGCTCTATCGATAAAACATAGTATATTTATATACATATCCTTTCCTCATGAAAATAGAATCCGTTATCCCCGTGCTTTATTCCGACGATGTTTCGCGCAGCCTGGCTTATTATACCCAGGTATTGGGCTTTGAAGAACAGTGGACATGGGACGATATCCCTACATTTGGAGGTGTACTGGTTGGCAATACCACCATCTTTTTTTGCAAAGGCAACCAGGGCCATGCCGGAACATGGCTTTGCCTCAATGTTGATAATGTGGATGAATATTATGCAGCTATTAAAGAAAAAGGCGCTGTAATTTTATCGCCCCCCGAAGATAAACCCTGGTTTATGCGCGAGATGCTGGTAAAAGATCCCGATGGGCACATTTTGCGGGTAGGCCACAATATTGAGTGCGATTAGCGAAGGATCTGAAGGCAGAAAGCAGAAAGCAAAAAAACAGACTCTTTTGGTAAATTTCAATTATTTAATATGCTGCAAAACCGTGTAAGCCCTCATGGCGATATTATCAAAACCAGTGCACGTGGTGCCTGGATAGGTAACCGTGGTCAGCTGCATGGTAATACCAAAACCATACTGCGCCCTTTTAAGCTTAAAGCCTGGATTACCTGCCTGCTGCAGTTTAAAGGCAGGCATCGCGAGGTGATGTCGCCGGGGTTGTGGACAGAACTGTTCTTTTTGGATGAGGCCACCGCTTTTGCCGCCGGTCACCGCCCCTGTTTTGAATGCCGCCGCGATGATGCCAACAAGTTTAAAACAGCCTGGCTTAAGGGCAATCCCGAATATGGGTTCGACAAAAAAACGGCTATCGGAAAAATTGACGAGATTACACACCAGGAAAGGATTGATAAAAGCGGCAACAAAGTAACTTTCGATGCCGATGTACAGGGCCTGCCCAACGGTACTTTTATACAAGTTGACGGCGAATCCTACCTTGTATCCAATAGTCAACTTTATCATTGGACGCCTGCCGGCTATGAAAAACCGGGCTTATCAATAAAGGCGGGGCAGGTTACTGTACTTACACCCCGATCAACAGTCAACGCGTTTAGTGCGGGCTATCTGCCGCAAATCGCTCTTTAAGCCTCTTGATCAGTAATGCCGGGTTTCACACTTCGTTTTTTTAATATCCCTGTTTTATAGGAAGGGGCTTATCTTAGCATATTAATTATACAGGTTATGATTTTCCATTTCAAAAATAAATTCCCCCAATTGAACCCTTTTTGGGATAAGTACCTGGAATATCAGAAACGGCTGGAGGTACCTGCTAAAACAATTTTGCTGGAAGAAGGAAAGGTATCGCAGCATTATATTTTTATTGAGAAAGGCTGTGTGCGCGCGTTTTTTTATAACAAGGGGGATGACAAAACTGTACAGTTCTTTTTTGAGGATGAAGGCCTCGCTTCGCTCGAAAGTTTTGTCAATAATACGCCAAGCGCGTTCACTGTTGAAACGATAGAGCCTTCCATAGTTTATTTGCTTCCCAAACAATACGTAACTCAATTGATGGATGAACTAAGCCGGGAACCCGATTTTTCACAATTGACCCTTCGGCTATCTGCCGCCAGGCAATCCCATTACATCAATGAACTTGTTTCTTTCATCAGGGATACGCCCGAAGAGCGTTATCAAAAACTGCTGAACGAAAGACCTCATATTGTGCAGCGGGTACCGCAACATTACATCGCATCATACCTGGGTATCAGCAAAGTACACTTAAGCCGTATTAAAAGCAAGCTTGCAAAAGGCAAATTACATTTCTGAACTTGATAACATATGTTATCGTTGCGGTGCTACGTTGCGGGCTAATTTTGTCTTAACAAAAAAATAAAAAGATGAAAGCAGCAGTAATGTATCAAAAAGGGGAATTACCTCAATATGTTGATTTTCCGGAGCCGGCAATTCAAAATAGCGATGAGCTATTGGTAACGGTAAAAGCCGTGGCCATTAAACACTTTGATAAGGGGCGTGCCGCCGGCAAACACTATTCAAGTGATGCGCCTGCGGCAAGCGGCCGGGTAATTGGAGGCGATGGCGTTTGCCTGTTGGAAGATGGAACCCGGGTTTATGGCATGGGTGTGAGTGGTATGCTGGCCGAAAAAGCAACCATTAACAAAGACCGGATAGTAAAAATACCCGAGGGACTTGATGATACGGCAGCAGCAGCCTTGCCTAACGCCGTAATAGGCGCGGCAATGGGTTTACGGTTTAAAGCGGGTATTAAGCCGGGCGATGTGGTACTGGTAAATGGCGCTACCGGTTTTACAGGCCGGGTGGCCGTGCAAATTGCCAAACATTATGGCGCAAAAAAGGTGATTGTAACCGGCAGAAATCAAAAATCGCTTGATGACCTGCTGACGATGGGTGGCGATGAGGCGGTTTCTGTTTTGCAGGATGATGAACAATTTAAGGCCCGTATTAAAGCCATCCATTCACAGACACCTATTGACATTATTATAGATTACCTGTGGGGCCACACCGCCGAAATGATACTTGCTTGTTTAAAGGGCGATGGTTCATTTACAAACAAGGTACGGTATGTATCGGTTGGCAGCATGGCGGGCGATATCATACAGCTCTCCGCCGCCAATTTAAGGAGCGTCGATCTCCAGCTCACCGGGTCGGGGCTTGGCGCATGGTCAAAGCAGGAGGTTGGCCAACTTTTTACCACTATACTGCCCGAAATGTTTGCCCTTGCGTCCGAAGGAAAACTCAAAGTAGATACCATCGCTGTTAAACTGGAAGACATTGCCGAACTTTGGAATTTAGACGTTCCGGACGGGCAGCGCCTGGTTGTAACCATTTGATGCTATCCCGTTGATACAGAAGCCCAAACAGGCAGAACGCCTGTTTGAAATTGTATTTATAAGCCCGGATATTTCAAAAAGATAATAACCGGGCTTATTTAATTAAGGTGTTCAATTTGTTACCTTATGCTTTGCCAATTTATTGAACGGCGTGCGCGCCAACTTTGTACGTACCAACAGCAGCCACATTAGGGAATGCAAGGTTAACGCGGTTGTAGCTGTTAATGGTGATAACAGCCAAAGTTAAATCAACCAATTCTTCTTCAGTAAACTGTTCGCGGGCTGCCACGTAAATTTCGTCGGGTACGGGACCACCTGCAATTTTTGTCAAAGCTTCGGCCCATGCAAATGCAGCGCGTTCCCTATCGGTATAAAATGGAGCTTCCCGCCAGGCATTTAACATATACAGGCGTTGTTCGGTTTCGCCGTTGGCACGTAAATCTTTCGAGTGCATATCCAGGCAATAGGCGCAACCGTTAACCTGTGATACCCGGAAATAAATTAAATTTAAAAGCCTTTGCTCAACCGGCGACTTAGCCAGGTAGATGCCCAAACCATACAAAGCTTTCATAGCGCCCTGGCCTTTTTCAAAAACATTGAGTCGTTGTTTCATGGTGTTATTTATTGATGTTTTACTTATGCCCTAATAGCGATTGAGATGTGCGGAATAGGACATATGCTTAAAAAAATATGGCTATCCCCAATTAATTACATCCACCTGTTTTCCAATACCTGGACCTATAATCATGACACCGGCAAAGGCGACGGTGATTATCCAATAAATTTTTGTGGAGTTTATAGATCTCTAAAGGGCTGCAACGGAGACCCTGCCATTAGGTATAATCACATAAAATCCATGGCCGCCATAATCGCAGCCATGGGCAATCAAATAACTGATTTCAAATACTTTATTTCAGTTCGTAAACTACTGCTTCATAAGGTTTAAGCGTTCCGTTTGTTGAAGATTGGGGATAATTACCCAATAAAACACTGGCTTTGCTAAAATCTACCCCGGTGTTGGTTGTGGCCGCCTTGCTTGTAAAATTTAATAATACCAGCAATTTTTTACCATCCAGTTCCCTGGTATAGCTGTAAGTATCGGGGTTTTGGCCATCAAGCAGGGTGTATTTGCCATATACAAGCACCAGGTTGTCTTTACGCAGTTTTACAACCTTCCTGAAATAGTTAAGGGCACTATTGGGATCCTTTTCCTCGGCAGCCACATTAATGGTGGTGTAATTAGGATTTACCGCAATCCATGGTTTTCCGGTCGAAAAGCCGGCATTTTTGCGGTTGTTCCATTGAAAGGGTGTGCGGCTATTGTCCCTGCTTTCAAAACTCATACGTTGTAAATACTTTTGCATATCGGTGCCAAGATTTTTCTGGCGCTGGTATTCGTTCAGGGTTTGCACGTCACGATAGTCTTCTGCTTTACTAAATCCGGCATTGGTCATTCCCAGTTCGTCGCCATTATAGTAATAAGGGGTACCGCGCATGGTCATTAAAAACGTGGTCAGCATTTTTGACGATACCGCCCTAAACTCCGGGCTATCGTTGCCAAACCGGGTAACCAGCCTTGCCTGGTCATGATTGGCCAGGAAAATGGAGAGCCATCCTTTTGCAGCAAACGCGCTATCCCATTTGGTAAATATCTGCTTTAAATGCAACACGCTATAACCATCGGGTTTGGCTATGTCTACTGCTTCAAACGCATAAGCCATATTCAACTCATTCCTGTCGGCATCAACCAAATTGTGTGCATCTTCAAAAGTATTGCCGGCCCCTTCGGCTACGCTCATTACATTGTATTTGCTTAAAACCTGCCGGTTCATCTCCTGCAGGTAACCATGCAGGTTGCCCTGCATGCCGTAATACTGGGTAAAGTTTTTTTCGAACCCATTCGGGAAAGCCGGGAAGGTGGTATCTTTTGCCGCAAACTGGAAAGCATCCAGCCTGAAACCATCGATGCCTTTGTCGCCCCAAAACTTCATGATATTGTATACTTCCTGCCTTAGTTTGGGGTTTTCCCAGTTAAGATCCGGCTGCTTGCGCGAAAAATAATGCAGGTAATAGGCATTGGTAAGCGAATCATACCGCCACGCATCGTGGTTTACATCAAAAAGGCTGTAACGGTAAGGCGGCTTGCCTTTTTCGGCATTCCACCAATGGTAATATTCGCGGTAAGGGCTGTTGCGCGAGCTGCGGCTTTTTTTAAACCATTCGTGTTCATCGCTGCTATGGTTTACTACCAGGTCCATCACCAGTTTTATTCCGCGGGCGTGCATGCCCTTAAGCATGGCATCAAAATCGGCCATGGTGCCAAAATCTTTCATAATATCGCGGTAGTCGCTTACATCGTAACCGTTATCGTCATTTGGCGACCCATATATCGGGTTAAGCCAAACCGCATCAACCCCTAAACTTTTGATGTAATCAAGTTTGGCAATTATTCCCTTTAAATCGCCAATGCCGTCGCCATCTACATCATTAAAACTGCGCGGATAAAGCTGGTAAACCACAGCCTCTTTCCACCATTTACGAACAAGGCTATCTTTACTGGGCAGGTTGTTTTGGGCACAGCTGTAATTACTGCCCAATAGCAAAAAGGCAGCACTTATGATAAGCGTGTTAAAAATTTTCATGATGAGCAAATAACTAAACAGCAGCAGGTTAAATTGGCGTTCCTGGTAATAATGTTCAAGTTATAACATTTTATGCATGCTACAAAATATGTTTAAAAAACACAGCAAATTAATAGTGTTAACAATACACATTTATCCTTAAAAACATTAAATTTATACATTATTATAAACCAATTGCCTTATCCTAAAAAAGGCACATCAATACGTTAAATGAGAAGACTTTTTTTACTCGCGTTTTTATTTTTCAACCTTGGCGTTAAAGCACAAACGCTAACACCGCGACAGCAGTTTCCGGGCTTGTTTGAAGCCGTTCAGCTTGGCCAGATTTTTCCGGACAATAAAACTTTTGTAGATGCTGTGCCCAAACAGGATCCGGCCATGATCATGAAAGCCTACCAGGACGAAAAGGATAAACCTGGCTTTGATATTAAAACATTTGTACTGGCACATTTTGATATGCCGGTTAGCCATAGCTCGTTCCAGACCGATATTGAGGCGGGTATCCGCAAACACATTGATACCTTATGGCATGTTTTACAACGCCATCCGGATGAGGCCAAACCATTTTCGTCATCACTGGCTTTGCCAAACCCATATATAGTGCCGGGTGGCAGGTTCAGGGAAATTTACTACTGGGATTCGTACTTTACCATGCTGGGCCTGCAGGAAAGTCACCAGGTAAAGGTAATTCACAATATGGTTGAGAATTTTGCTTACCTGATTGATAAATATGGTTTTATACCCAATGGTAACCGGGCTTATTACCTCACGCGGTCGCAACCGCCATTTTTTGCCATGATGGTAAACCTGCTGGCAAAAAACGAAGGAGAGAAAGTATTGGTCCATTTCAGGCCGCAGTTAATCAAAGAATATGAATACTGGATGCGGGGCTGGGAAGGTTTGGCCGCTAACCAGGCCTCGCACAGGGTTGTGAAAATGGCAGGCGGCGAACTTTTGAACCGTTACTGGGACGAGAGCGACCAGCCACGCGAGGAATCATTTGTGCAGGATGTAACCGCCGGTAAAGAAACCCAACAACCGCTGCCACAATTTTACCATAACATCAGGGCGGCAGCAGCCTCGGGCTGGGATTTCAGCACGCGTTGGTTTGATGCGTCGGGCAAGCTGCCAACCATACAAACAACCGACCTGGTACCGGTCGACCTGAACTGTTTGCTGTATAACCTTGAACTTACCATAGCCCGCAGCCTTAACCAAATTCAAAACGCCAAGCTGGCCAAGCTATACAGCAAACGCGCCGCCCGCCGTAAAGCCGCCATTTTAAAATACTGCTGGAACCAGAAAACAGGCTGGTTTGATGATTATAACTGGCAGCTAAACCAGCTATCAACCGTACCTACCCTGGCTGCCGAATTTCCGCTGGAATTTAAGATTGCAACTGTTGAACAGGCCCGCCTGGTAGCCGAAGGATTAAAGAACAACTTCCTGAAAGCCGGTGGATTGGTTACCACCCTTAACTTTTCGGGTCAGCAATGGGATGCACCAAATGGCTGGGCGCCATTACAGTACATGGCCATTGATGGTCTGGAAAACTACCACTACAACACCCTGGCCAAAGAAATTGCCACACGATGGTTAAGGCTAAACATCCGGGTATTTAAACAAACCGGCAAGCTGCTTGAAAAATATAATGTAGTTGATACCAAACTTACCGCCGGCGGCGGCGAGTACCCCCTGCAGGATGGCTTCGGCTGGACCAACGGCGTGCTGCTGCACCTGATTAACCGGTACCATATTGATACCGAACATGAAAGCAAAGATTTGCCGGAAAATCAGAATTGATGATCTTACGATACCTGTTGCTAATCGATAATTATGAATGTAGCTACAAAGTGATGAAAGACTTACGAAGTTTTAAAAACTTCGTAAGTCTGCTAATTTTTGCAATCTAAAGTTGTCTTTTACTTTATTGTATAAGTCGCCTTGTTAACTCCAACGCCGGTTATCTTTAGCGATTTCCAGTTGGATGGCAGCTTGCTTTTTAACTGTGTAATACCTGTGGGGGTTATATCCAACCCGCCAAAACCCATGAGTAAGCTTTGGATAATACCGCCAGCGCCTGTTGCAAAATAGGGATTGGTACCTCCCTTGGTTTCGGCAATTACTCGGAATGGCGGGTTAAGGTTTGGCTCGTAAGCATCCTTAAAAAAATGATATGCTTTATCACCGTTACCCAGGCGGGCATATAGCAGGGCAAAAACAGCCTGGGTCATGGCCGGGGTCCCTTCGTTGGGTACACGGGTTTCGTAGTATTCCAGGTCTTTTTTAATCTGCCCGGCATCGGTTATCGTTTTCAGCGGATAGGCCAACAGGTTAACATCTGCCTGTTTAATACCTTCGCCGTTATAGGTGGCATGTTCGCGGGTTACGCCGTTATCCATTTTCAGGATAGGGATATTTTGCGCTACCAGCTGCCAGTCGGCGTCCGCTTTTTCTCCCAATATTTTGGCAGCGGCGGTTGCGTTTTGCAGGTTGGCAATGGCGGCAGCATTTGTAAAGGCATTGTTATCAATATTTTCGGCCCACTCATCGGCGGCTACCACATTTTTGATATCGTAATGGCCAGTGCCGTTACGCTCAACCCGGCTTGCCCAAAAATCGGCAGTTGCCGATAGTATGGGCCAGCCTTTTTCGCGCAGCCATTGCTTGTCCTGGGTTACGCAATAATAATTCCAGGCAGCCAGGGCAACATCGGCAGTAATATGGTGCTCAAACGGCCCACTCAAGGCCCAAACGGGGGTTTCTTCTACCCCGCTATCGGCACTTTCCCAGGGGAACATAGCCCCTTTATAACCATGCGAAAAAGCATTTTTACGGGCGGCATCCAGCCGCTCAAAACGGTATTCGACCATAGATTTGGCAATCTCGGGGTGCAGCACCAGCATGGCGGGATACATCCAGATATCGCAGTCCCAAAAAATGTGGCCGTTATAGCCCAAACCCGAAAGCCCCATTGGCGACGGCGAGTAAGCAGTACCCGCGCGCGAAAACGAATACAGATGATACAGCATGCTGTGTACATCCTGCTGCGCCTGCGCGTCGCCTTCAATCTGGATATCGCTGGCCCAAAGGTCGTCCCAGGCTTTGTTGTGGAATTTGATCAGGCGGTCGCGGCCTTCCAGTTTGGCAAAAATAGTGAGGCGCTCGGCCTCGTTTAACGGATCAGCATGGTGTACCGACGTTATGGATGAGCCCGTAACCGCGTATTTATAAGTTTCGCCGGCGGCAACGGCTTTGCTGAATTTCATCAGGTGCATGTTATTATCCCACATTTCGTGAATAATACGCGGCTCCTGGCCGTGCGGCTCGTTAAATAAAAACGAAGTGGATGCACATAACTGCATTTTACCGGTGGGACTTTTTGCTGTAGATGTTAACAGGCTAATGGTTACATGCGGCCTGTCAATCTCGTTATAATAGTTTTGAACTTCCTTTAAGGCATCCGGCGCTTCCATTACGCTGGCCGATGTAATGTTGATGGCCTTTTTGGCTATAACGGCCACGTCCATCAATACGGTAAATGGCAATTGTCGCAGGGAATAGTAAGTGTATTTGATAGTTGCTTTATCACCATAATCAAACGTGGTGGTAAAGGCGGCATGCTGCATATCCAGTTCCTGCTTAAAATTGCTGATATTTTTGGCATCAATACGTCGGCCATCAATCTCCAGGTACATGTTCAGCAGGTTAAAACTGTTTAAAAAATTGCTCACCCTACCCCTGCCGTACAGGTCATATGCCCCTGCAAGCACCACATTTTTCACCTTAAAAGGCTCAGGTGCCGATACAATACCTATCATCCCGTTGGCAACGGTGATGCCGTAATAATTTGCCGGGTCTATTTTATCTGCTTTAACCGTCCATGGGTCGGCACCCTGGGCATTTGCTGCAACAGGAACAACAAAGGCCAGTAACATGAGCCATTTTGATAGCTTATTCATCATCAATATCGTATATATTATTTTTTTAATTGCAGTTTTTTTACCACCAGCTGCCCAATTTCGGCACCTTGTTCATTGCCCACAACACAGGCGTTTTTAAAGTGGATGCCACCCAACACCCGAGACATGGCTGCTGACTTTGCGGCTTCCCTGAATGACTTGAAGGAGAGCGGCGCTATCCCAAATTCCATCTCCGACGAATCGGTATAGGCAAAATTATCGCCAAACTTGCTGGTGAGTACCTCAGCAGCGGCCGATGATATTACCGCGTGCCCGCTGCTGTATTCGGGAAAAGGTGGGGTTTGGATATACGGCCGCCAATCAGCATTAATGTATTTGGTGATAATAGTTTCGGGGCGTACGTAGTTTGAGCGGTATTTTAAATACCAGCAATTGATAAAACCATCAAATAAAGCAATGGCAGTTTCGGTGTAAACACTCACTGTGGTGTTAAAATCAAGCTTTTTGGCGCGGGTAACTGTTCCGGTAATATTCATCCAGTGGCCTCCCGGCGAAAACTTTTTGGTGGCAAATGAGGCATGGCCCACTACGTTCAGCTTAAATGCGTTGTCGTCCCAAAAATCGGCCTGGTGCTTTTGTTCGGTGGTAAGGCTGTCGACAATGTTTTTCACTTCAAGCGCCTGCAGGTAAAACCTTCCGTTTTTGTTTTTAACGTCAAAAGCCGGGGGATCCGGCGGGATTAATTGCGACGCAGAATCCAAAACCATTGGCCTTATCTCGCCCCAGTGTGCTTCCAGTGCCTGGGCATACATAGGCGGCGTCGGGATCCAGCGGCCATCCTGCTGTTTCACCGTAAATTTACTTGCCGACCGGGTTTTTAAATAATTATCGCCTTTGCTCCACTTCATGATAGATTTGGCCACTTTATTGGCATAATTTACCGATCCTTCAAACAAATCATCGGGCATGCCGGCATCTTTTGCTTTTTGCTTAAGCCCATCTACATACTGGTCCATACTGCCTTCCGGAAACGTTACCGCATTACCCACAAAGCAAAATGCCAGCAGCGATGCAAACTGGTAATCAACCGTGGTATCTTTTGAAGGTTTTGGTGTTGGCGGCAAATGTTTGATTTGGCCGGCTAACGACCTGAAATGCGCCGGATCGCCGGCCGCGATAACCTGGTAGGCTGCGATATTGGCATACACATAATTACGTGAAGCAGTAACCGGCGGAAAGTTGTTCTCCAGCACAATATCGTTTAATTTCTTTACGGTAACACGATACAGTTCAGGATCGTGCATTATTTTTTGGTACTCGGGCTTTTTGCAGGAGGAGAGTAAAAATAGCCCGCCCGCAATACAAATTAGAAAGGATCTCATAAATTATAAAATAGGTTGAAAAACAAGCCGGACAAAGAGGATAATCCTGCTGTTTTTTGCATTGATTGACAGCTAATATAGGCTTTTATATCCTATACTACGCTATAAAAAGGGGGTTTTTATGTGATTTTTTGCTGGAATTTAAGCTACCCAAATTTAATTAACCATTACAAAGCTGCAGCATCAATATCATTTGAATTGTACAAGTAACGGATTGATTATTACAAACGATTGCAATACTAATAATGGCAATTTTGTATCATAAAAATTATCAAAATGGAGAGTAAAAATAAAATAGCCTTAGTTACCGGTGGCAGCCGGGGCTTAGGTAAAGATATGGCGCTTCGGCTTGCCGAAAAGGGTATTGATGTGATACTTACCTACAACAGCAAACTGGCAGAGGCGCAAGATGTGGTTAACCAAATTCAACAAAGCGGCAGAAAAGCGGCAACGCTACAACTCAATGCCGGCGACATTAAAAGCTTTGCCGCTTTTACTGATCAGGTTAAAGATATTTTAACCAATACTTTTGGTGCAAACCGCATTGATTTTTTGATTAATAACGCCGGCATCGGGGGATATAAATTGATTGAAGAGGTTACCGACGAGTTTTTTGATGAGCTGCTAAACATTCATTTTAAAGGCGTTTATTTTTTAACGCAAGGCTTAATCCCACTGATGAATGACGGCGGGGGCATTGTTAACATATCCAGCGGTTTAACCAGGGTATCTTTTCCACGGTCGTCGGTTTACGCTGCTATGAAAGGAGCCGTTGAAGTATTTACCCGTTACCTCGCCAAAGAGTTAGGTTCAAGGGGCATCAGGGCCAACACTGTGGCACCCGGCGCGGTAATGACAGATTTTGGCGGCGGGCACTTCCGGGCAAGTGAAGAAACACAAAAACAAGTAAGCTCGGTAACGGCATTAGGCCGGCCGGCTGTGGCCGAAGATATTGGCGGCGTAGTAGCCTTTTTATGTACCGAAGATGCGCGGTGGGTAAACGGGCAGCGTATTGAAGCTTCGGGCGGCATGCTGGTATAATAAAACTGAGTAAAAAGCAGGGCAGTACTTGATTGAATGGTGCGTCCTGCTTTTACCTGCCGCTAATGGCAATTGCTGATAACAATGCATTAATTGCTAACTTTAAATTTCGGAAAAGCAGTATGATTACCAATACATCTCTCGAAGATTTTTACCACCGGAACGGCGCGCCGTTTCATGGTGGGACGAGTAAAGAGCTTGGCCATTTCAATGTATTTGAAGCCGAAAAGTTGTTTGATAAAGCGACCGGAGAAAGAATAATGCCTTACAGCCGCAGGGCGTACTACAAAATTAGCTGGTTGAGAGGCAAAAGCAAGGCCGAGTATGCCGATAAGGTAATAGATATACAGAAAAACGCCCTGCTGTTTGCCACACCAAAAATCCCCTATCGCTGGCTGCCCAAAGATGGCAACCAAACCGGTATGTTTTGCATTTTCACGCCCGATTTTCTTTCGCCAGGCAAGTCGGCGGTATTGTTGGATGAATTGCCCATATTTCAACCGGGGCAGGTACCGGTTTTCCAGGTTTCCGAGACAGAGATAAACGAAATTGAATACATTTTCAGAAAGATGCAGCGGGAGCTTGATGCCGATTACCAGTACAAATATGACCTTTTACGCACCCTGGTTTTAGAGCTTATACATTACGGGCAAAAATTACAGCCGATGCTGGCCATAAGTACCGCGCAAAACGCGTCTGAACGGATATCTTCCCTGTTTATCGAATTGCTGGAACGGCAATTCCCGCTTGAGCCCCCGCACCAAAAACTTGGTTTGCGAACCGCCAAAGATTATGCCGACCGCCTGGCTGTGCATGTTAATCACCTGAACAAGGTACTAAAAGAGGTTACAGGCAGTACCACAACCGAAATTATTGGTAACAGGATAATACAGGAGGCTAAAATATTGTTGAAACAAACCCATTGGAGCATAAGCGAAATTGCCTATGCACTGGGTTATGATGACCCTGCCCATTTTTCTAAATACTTTAAAAAACAAACATCGTTTACCCCTGTGGCGTTCAGATCATAGGGAAAAATATTTGCCTGCTTTTTATTTGGGTATACCATCGCTTATTTGCGTTTCGAATGCCGCGCATTGGTCCATTATATTTAAATTTGGACGCCCCTTTATAACCCAAATGAAGAAAACCGTACTGATAATTTTTGCCGCTGTTGTAGTTATTGCAGCCCCTATATATTTTATAATCCCATCTACTCTAACCGTAAGCAACCAGCTAACCATCGAAGCATCGGATGGCGTGGTGGCCAAATTCCTTACCCATCAACAACGTTGGGACAAATGGTGGCCTGGCACAAAAATCAATGAAAACCAGTTTGCTTATGACGGGGTACAGCTCACCATCAATAAAACCACCAACGGCGGTGTAAATGTAGATTTGCAACAGGGCAGTTTTAAAATTAATGCTGATATTAATTATTTAGCGGGAGATTTTTCGGCAAAAGTAACTTTGGGGGGCAAAAAACAAAGCAGCATGAATCCGGTACAACGGGTAATGAATTATTTTGCAGCACGCGATCTTCAAAACAAAACAGGGCAGGTTTTAGCCCGCTTCAAAACATTTTTAGAGGATCAGAAAAACGCCTACGGTTATAAAATTTACATAAATAAAGTTACAGACCCGTTTTTACTGACAACAACGGCAAGCGCCGCTACCTACCCCGATATGGAAAGTATATATAGCAGTATTGAAAACCTGAAAAAGGAAGCTATAGCTAAAGGAGCCAAAATGACTAATTTCCCGATGTTGAATATCACCCAGGTGGGCAGTAAAGAATACCAGGTTAGCTATGCTATCCCCATTGATAAAAAAATAACGCCGGGTAAAGGATCGATTATCAACAACCTGGTAATGGGTGGCAATTTACTGATAGCCGATGTAAAGGGCGGCCCCAATACGGTAAACGATGCCTTTGAAGAAGTAAGGATGTATATGAAAGATCATAAACTGGTAGCTCCTGCCATGCCTTTTGAATCGATGGTGACCGATAGGTATCTTGAAAAGGACACCTCAAAATGGGTTACCAAAATATACTACCCCATATTTTAAAGGATAATTATTGAGTAACCAGCATCAGCCTGCCATCATAAGTGACGATGAGGTAATTGTTGGATGTGGCCCTTTTTATAGTACTGATGAACGGGAGCTCCTGGAAATTAAAGGCCGCATTCACCATATAGCCGGGTGCCGAAAACTTTTTTTGATTTTTATCATAGTGCAGACCAACCAGGCCTAACGCATCGTACTTACCTTCGTAAGGTACCACGCCCCAAAAGTTGCCATTCAACAGCAAATCCCCGGCTTTATTATTCGCACGCATAATTGACCGAATGGGCGCCTGCTGGTATTGATAAGGCAAGGGCTCAAATTTGGTGGCATGCAGCACATCGCTCACAAAAATACTGCTGAACTGATTGGCGGTTAAACGGTTTTCTTCATCCAGTTTATCTTTAAATATTTCGGCGGTGGTTTTATCGGCCATTTTTTGGTAGCTCAGCCATTCCTTTTTCAGATAAGGCAGCTCCTGCTCCAAATCGTTTTTAGGGCGAAATGGATAGTATTGTCCTTTTACACAATAGGATAGTATCAAATCGTTTTTACCATCTTTATCCAAATCGCTATTGTAAGCATACAAGGGCTGTTCGGGGGTTACATTGTATTTATTGTTGGTTCCCCAATTACCTGCTACGAGGTCGGCTTTGCCATCGCCATCCACATCGGCCACCATTACCGATTGCCACCAGCCTTTTTGGGCTTCCAGCACCGGTGATGAAAATTTATTCAGCTTTTTGCCATCATTCAAAAATAGCTGTACGGGCTGCCACTCGGCGGTGATTACCAAATCGGGTTTACCATTGTGGTCAATATCGGCTGTAACTATATCCGTTACGTACTGAATGGCAGTAATATCATTGTACTGTTTATCATGACTCACCTCGAAATTTCCATTACCCTTGTTAATCAAAATGGTCGACGGGCGCGGTGCGGTATAGTTGGTATAAGAAATGCTGCCCGTTAATAAAACATCATTCCGTCCATCTCCATTAAAATCAAACACGGCTATTTTAGCAGTTTGATTAACTATTTTGGGTAATGCCTTATACTCGAACCGGAAATTTCCTTTGTTAATGTACAAACGTGGCGGCAGCAGTTTATCACTTTCCTGTAAGGGGTGATTGGTGCTAATCACCAGTAAATCGGGTTTGCCATCATTATTAACATCGGCCCAAACAGCCTGTCCATCGCCGTAATCTTTAACCTGGTTAAATTGCGGCACCAAAATTTTGGTATAGCCACCGTTTTTTTCGCCTGCCAGCAGGTATTTTTCTTCGCCGGCAAAGCCGCCCACGTAAATATCATCAATACCATCGCCATTAACATCGGCCACGGCAACAGCAGGTGTATGCGGCAAATAAGTATGCGGCAACAATGAATAGTAATTAAAATCGGGCGTATCAAAAGGCTTTAACCTTGCCAATAACTTAGCCTGAACCGGCGTATAATCAAAGGGTTGCTTATTACTGATAAATGTATTTATTACCGAGGACACATCGCCGGTTGATTGCGTTTGGTCGCTGTCAAATTTTATTACTGTTTTAGTGCCCGGCTTAAAATCCCTTATCAACTGCCAGCTGTTATCCGGCCATATTACCAACATTTCCTGCGGCTTATCGCCCGGCAGAAAGGTAAAAAGCAACTCGCTGCTCAGGTTGCTCGCATAAGCATTACTGGTTTGAATTTCCTGGTGGTCCAGTTGCTTACCCGATTTCAGGAAAAACCTGGTACCAATACCATCCGGATTAGCTTTGGTATATTTAACAGCATATTTTAAATAAGCCGGGTTATCTTTCCCCCTACCTTCCATGGTGGTGTTATTGTAAATGTAAGCCTGCTCATCCATGTTGTTGGTCACAATTTCCAGGTCGCCGTCATTATCCAGATCGACGGCTACCGAGCCCGCCGAGATAGAGGGCTTTTGCATATCGTTGTTAAAAGATGCATCGGTGAATTTTAGCAGGTCATCACCGTGGTAAAAAAAATTGTGCACTGCACCATCAGGCATCATATTAATTTTATCCTTATCAAATACCCGGCTGGTTTTGTATTCCTGCATCACTTCAGGATTGCCCAGGTATTTCAGGTAATCCATATCGTTAAGGCGTTTTTTTATCCCGTTGCTAAAAAACATATCCTTGCGGCCATCCATATCAAAATCCTGCACCAGGGGCGACCACGTCCAATCGGTAGCCGATACCCCACCGTATAAGCTCATATCAACAAACTTATTGCCATTGCCAACATTAAGCTGCAGGCAATTTTTTGAGTACTGGTAATAATACCCGGCATTAACTTCCTGGTTGTAAATATCCAGTGGCTCGTCATTTATGGTCGACCGCAGTGCTTTCAAATCCTCGGGCAACATATCGGTGGTGAGCACGTCCAGGTGGCCGTCCTTATTGATATCGCTGATGGTGTTACCCATCGAGAAGAGGCTGGTATGGCCAAAAGCACTTTTTAGCTGTTCCTTAAAAGTGCCATCGTGCTGGTTGATGTAGTAATAATCCTGTTCAAAAAAATCGTTGCTTACATAAATATCGTCCCAGCCATCATTGTTCAAATCGCCAATGCTAAGGCCAAGGCCATAGCCTATCGGGGCGCTGTAAATGCCCGATTTGGCAGTAACATCGGTAAAATGCCCGTTATCGTTCCTAAAAAGATGGTCGCCTGCATCGTGGCTGTACTTAAACCTTAGGGTAGAATCGCCATAGGTATCGTTGCTATGTACCGATGAAGTAAGCAGGAACATATCCAGATCGCCATCTTTATCATAATCAAAAAAAGAAACCTGGGTGGAGAAGCCCGCAAAATCGAGCCCGTATTTGGCGGCAGATTCGGTAAACGTCAAATCGCCGTTGTTAATGTAAAGCTGATTTTTACCTTTAAAGCCTTTATAGCCCGATACTACCGATACATAAATATCTTTAAGCCCATCGCCATTGATATCAACAACTGTTACGCCGGTTTTCCAGTTACCTGTACCCGCTACGCCCGCTTTGGCGGTAATATCCTGAAACTTTAATTTCCCTTTGTTAAGGTAAAGTTTATTGGAACCCTGGTTAGATACAAAATACAGATCCTGCAGGCCATCGTTATTAAAATCGGCAGCAGCTACGCCAGCGCCGTTATAGAAATACAGGTAATCAAGAATGTTAACAGAATCGGAAACGATATTTTTGTTTACAAAATCCAACCCGGTTTCATTAGCAGGTAATAACTTAAAAACGCCCTCGCCCGCCTTTTTAGGTTTGCAGGCCGATAAAAAAACCGTCATCATAAAACAGTTCCACAACAAAAACCTCGCCGGCAATGATCTGTATATTTTGTAAAACAACATTTTGAATATTAACGGAGTTTATAAGCTTTTAAAGGTTCGTCATTGATACCAAACAGGTAGTATTTGCTTCCCACTGAATTTTTAATAACCAGCGACGACCGTACCTGCCCGCGCAAATCAAACCCTGTTTTTGCCGGGGGCAGATAGGTAAAGCCATTTTTGTTATATTGATAAACCAGGCCGCGGTTGGCATCAAGCCGGCCTATCTCGGGCTTAAAGCCATAAAAATTGCCGGCCAAAATTATTTTAGTGTTACCGGCGCTACCCATATCATCGCACAAAATGGTGTTCACCATAGATAACTGTGCGTCGGCAGGCAGCAATTTACAGGTAAATTTTTTGCCGTTATTTAAAAATACGGCCGATGCTAAAAAGTTCATCTCATGGGTTTCGGCACCTTCCAGCATCTCGGGGGTAAATACTTCATTAAAAGGTTTACCGGCATAATCCACATATTGCAGGAAGCGTTTTTTCAATATCGGCAGTTGCCCAACCAAATCGGGCTTCATATGAAAAACATAGCTGATATCATCGCTGCGGTACATGGATGTTACGCATTCTTTTGTGCCATTGTTATCAAAATCTTTAATATAAATCTTCATCGGCTCGGTAAACGATGCCCTGAATTTGGAGTTTAACCCGATGTTGCCGCCAATAATATCCAAGTGGCCATCACCATCTACATCGGCTACTTCCAGGCTGCTCCACCAACCTTTGTAATTTGCCAGTTGCGTATCTTCAGTAAATTTGCCCTTGTTGTTCCTGAAAATGCGGATGCCCATCCAGTCACCGGCTACAATTAAATCGGGGTAACCATCTTTATCCAGGTCGGCCCATTTGGCCGATGTAACCATGCCCAGTTTGGTATCCTTGCCTAATACCGAAGCAGATACATCGGTGAAATGGCCATTACCATCGTTATGAAAAACATATGATTGTGGTGAACAGCCGTAAAGCCCGGGCACACTCCTGCCGCCAATAAATAAATCGGGGTGGCCATCGCCATCATAATCTGCCGATACAATCATCGACGCATTAACCGCTGCATGTAATGTACGGCTTGCATCACGATGGAAGTTCCCTTTGCCATCGTTTTCATAAAACCGGGGGAAATATACAGGTGTACCTGCTTCATCGGCATTGCCCCCTACCCCAATGATGAGATCCTGGTCGCCATCGCCGTCAAAATCGGCAAATACGGCACCGGCATTTTCAAGGTAGCTTTGTTTAGCTAAATCATCGGGGATGGTTTGTTTAAAACTGCCGTTTTTTTGTTGTATGTAGATGGCCGCAAATCCGTTTTTCGAACTGCCAAAATAAAAATCAGTTAAGCCATCGCCATTCACATCGGCACTTGCCATGTAAGGATTTTCGGTAGATAGCATTTGCAGCATCAGCCGCTCGTTATCAAAATCGATAAAATCATCTTCCTTGTGTTTGGGGATGCTATCAAACACGGCTTTGGTTACATCGGCAAATAATGATTTAATTACCGGCTTGTTCCAGTTATAATTCAAATTTGCGTTGACTTGTTTGCATGTATAAACGCTATCGCCTTTAAGATTTTTAATGAGCTGGTATTTACCGCCCGGCCAGATTACCTGAAGCGAATCGACCTGTTTATACTTCCCTATACCAATAGTAAGCAAATTGGGCGATGTGCAGCTTTGAAAACCACGGGTGGGCTGGTTATAATAAATAAGCGCGCTGCCTTTCATAAAGGCTTTGATGGTTGTGCCCACACCAAAAGTATTTAACCCACTACCTTTTAGTTTTAATTGAATAAAGTGGTTGCCGTTCCTTTCGGCGTTGCTTTTATACACATATAAAGGCATGTTTACGTTATTAACCACCAGGTCATTATCGCCATCGTTATCCAGATCGGCATAGGCAGCACCATTACTGAAGGAAGGTTTATCTAAACCAAAATCGGCAGCTTTATTGCTGAATGTAAGGTTGTGGTTATTGAGGTAGGCGTAATTTGACAAAGGCGTTGATACCATTTTATCTGTAAAATCCTTAAAATCGAACTTTTTACGCCCCGCGGCTATTTTGGCCATGTTATCCCGATTGCCCAAAAATTCGATATAATCCTGGTCGGTAAGGTCTTTGTAAATCCCGTTGGAGATAAAAATATCTTTCCAGCCGTCGTTATCCATATCAAACATAAGCGCGCCCCAGCTCCAGTCGGTAGCGGCTATGCCCGAGTAAAAGGCCGTTTCGGAAAAAGTTCCATCGCCGTTATTTACCTGCAGGCAGTTTTGCATGTACTGGTTATAATAGCCATCGTGCTGTTTGGCCTTGATCACATCGTACGATTCAAACGAGGTCATTTTTTTAAGGCGCTTATCACCTTCGGGTAGCATCTCGGTAGTAAAAATATCATACTGCCCATCGTTATTAATATCGGCAATGTCCGAGCCCATAGATGCCAGGCTCAGGTGGCCGGTCTCGTTTTGGATATCCTCTTTAAAAGTTCCGTTTTTTTGGTTGATGTAGAGGTAATCGCGTTCAAAAAAATCGTTTGATACATAAATATCCGGGTAACCATCCTGGTTAACATCGGCCACGGATACCCCAAGGCCAAAACCTATATCGCTTGAAAAAATACCGGCCTGTTGGGTTACATTAGTAAAATGGCTGCCATCATTACGGTACAAACGCGCGCCACCCAGTGGGTCAACTACCTCGCGCAGGTTCTTGCTGAAATCAAAAGAGCCAATTGGCCTGAACGAGTTATTCAACACAAAGCAATCCAGGTCGCCATCGTTATCATAGTCAAAAAATATGGCCTGGGTTGATAAGCCATTATCTACCAGGCCATATTTTTCGGCCTCCTCTTTAAACGTGCCATTGTGCTGGTTAATAAATAATTCGTTCCCTTTTTCTTTACCACGGGCGTTGCCGCTGTGGCAAACATAAATATCCAGCCAGCCATCGCCATTAATATCAACCATGGTTGCGCCGGTGCTCCAGTATTTGGTGCCTTTTATACCTGCTTTGGCTGTAACGTTTTCAAATTTCCAGTTGCCTTTATTTATAAAAAGCTGGTTACCCCCGGTATTTGAAGTAAGGTAAACATCATTAAGCCCATCGTTATTAACATCGCCAATGGCAACGCCGCCGCCGTTATAATAGTTGCGGTAGCTAAATACGTTGGTGCGGTCCTGATCGGTTAACTGGTTTATAAAAGTTATGCCTGTTTCATCGTTGGGTTGTAATGAAAACAACGTGTTTTTTCCACCACCGTTACAACTCCATAATAACACAACTCCTGCAAAAACAAAAGACCACTTTTTAAATAGCATCATATCATCAGCAAAAAACAAACGTAGCGGAAAATTTCCGCTACGTTCTGTTATAAATCAAATAAACCCCAATATATTAATAACCTGGATTTTGTTTAAGATTAGGGTTGGTATCCACAGCACGCTGAGGGATAGGGTACAAAGTTTTTGATTTATCTGTCTTTAACGGACGCTGATCAACCGGATCATTGAATTTTTCAAAACGGATCAGGTCATTCCTTCTCCAACCTTCGTAATAAAGTTCGCGACCACGTTCGGCCAGCATAGCTGCAGCATCAACACTTGCCAATGGAGTAGCTCCGCGCGGTACGCGAATAGCGTTTACGATAGCCAGTGCAGTTTGCCCGCTTGGATCGGTACCACCACGCATAATGGCTTCTGCTTTCTCAAGCATAACATCGGCGTAACGTAATATTACATAGTCATTATCTTCGCCGCTGTCGGTAACTGTTCCATCAGCATTCGGGTGCGGAAAGTATTTGAATACCCTGATACCTTGTGCTTCTGTTGAATAATTAAGATTTACATCGGGAGTAAAAACAAGTGGTTTTCCACCGCGTTGCTTTAAAGCTACGCCCTTAGGGCCATATTGCTGGCCAACAGCAAACCCTGCTCTTAAACCAACTTTGTCGGTAAGTCCCGGATAATCAACACCTCTACGCTCGTCTGTAGCTTCAAATGATTTGTAAAAATCGGCCAGCGTAGTAAAGCCATTCCATCCATCTGGTGTTTGGTTGTAATGCAAGCCCATCTTCCAACGATTTTTGGCCGAGCCTTGTACTTTATCTACTGTATTATAGATACCAAAGATGTTTTCATGCGATTGAGTAGTGTTATCCCAGGCAAAGTCCTGGAAGTATTTGCCGGCCGGTTCCAAAGAATAACCAGCAGCAGTAACTTTGTTTGCATACTCAATAACTTTATCCATATCGGCTTTTGCAAACGTAAAGGGCCCGCCAACTGTAGTTGCTGTATATACAGCTTTATTTAAATAAACTTTGGCTAAAAGCGCCTCTGCTGCGGCTTTGCTGGCAATGCCGATATTGGCAGACGCACCTAATTTTGATTCCGCAAACTCCAGGTCGGCTATAATAAATGCGGTAGCTTCTGAGCGGCTGTAAACTTTAGGAATAGACGAGTTTGAAGCATTGGGATCGCGAAAAGGGGCCTGGCCATACAAGTCAACTATCTGGAACATAAAGTATGCACGCAAAAAGCTGGCTTCAGCCTTAATCTGGTCTGTAGTTGCTCTTGAAATAACCTGCGTAGCACGAAACACACCGATATTTAATTGGTCCCAGGTATCATTAACCTGGTTGTGCGATGGTGTCCAGGTATGCGTGTGAAGTTTGCGCCACGTACCAAAGTCTCCCCAATCGGTACCACGTGTCGGCCCCATCATTTCATCTGTAGGATGCTCTTGTAGAGCATAAGTATTTGCCTGATCTGATTGTCCGAATAATTGTGAATAAACGCCGTTAAGATCGGCAGCGCTTGCCGCTCCGCCATTGTCAATAGACTTGGAACCGTAAACGGTCTCGTCTAACTTTTTGCAGCCCATAGTGCTCAAAAGTAGGAGACTACAGGTAACTGCTATTGATGTAATTTTTTTCATACTAATTTATATTAAAAACTTGCATTTAAACTTAATGTAAATGTGCGTGCGCTTGGATAAGAAGTATAATCTATCCCTCTTGAAGGCACACCATTTCGTTCCTTATTGGTATTAATTTCCGGGTCAAGGCCACTATAACCGGTTATCAGGAAAAGATTTTGGCCGGTGACTGCAACACGCAGTGATTTGATTGCCATTCGCTTAACCGGGAATGTGTAACCCAGAGACGCGTTGCTCATTCTTAAAAAATCGCCTTTTTCAAGGAAGCGTGATGATACTTCGCCAGAGTTTAAAGGATTTTCATTGGTTGAAGCAACTGCTTTTGTCACGTTACGGCCGCTAACAAGGTTACCTTTGTAAAAGAATGCGTTGGCTGTGTTATTGTAAATATAAAAGCCTGTTTGTGCATTCAGGAAGAAACTTAACATCCAGTTACCATATGTAAAAGTGTTATTGATACCAGCAAGGAAGGTTGGAAGCGGGCTACCATGAGGTGTTGCCGCATCAATACCATTTGGATAGATACCAAATCCATTAGCGTCCAAGCCATTATACTGAGATACGTTAAACTCATACAACGGATATCCGTTTCCGAAAAACTGTGCATATGCACCAGATAAGCCCTGGCCATCTATGTTACCGGTTATTACGTTGCGGTTACCAAAGTTTTCAATGCGGTTTTTAACAAACGTCATGTTATAATTAATATCCCAGCTGAATTTTTTACCCTGAACAGCTTGCAAAAGCAAACCTACTTCTACACCTGTGTTACGCACGTTACCTGGCAAATTAACCCAATACCTTGTACTGGCAGCTGGCTGTGCTAAATCCTGTAAGAAAAGGAGGTTTTTTTGAGATTTATTAAAATAATCAACCGTACCAGATATCCTGCCGTTAAGTATGCTGAAGTCTATACCGGCGCCATAGGCTGTTTGGGTCTCCCATTTCAAATCGGGGTTTGCAGCATTTAGTGGCGTGCTTGACGTACCGTAATAATTAAGTTGCCTTAAAGCAAGCGATGCATATGACGGAAACTCCTGGTTACCTGTTTGTCCATAATTCAGCCTAAGGCTTAAATCGTCAAATATACCTTTGGGAGCAAAGCTTTCATTGCTGATACGCCATTTTGCTGCCAACGCCGGAAAATTACCATATTTATGATTGTTGCCAAAACGGCTTGAACCGTCTCTTCTGAGTGTACCTGTTAAGATATATTTATCTTTATATGAGTAGTTAACACGTGCAAAAAACGATTGTAACCTGTAACTACTACTATCACCAACCGGGTAAGCTAAATGATTTTTGAAATCATTGTAGTTTTTAACAAACTGGCCAGAAGTTGCAGTTCCCCAGCCAAAATCGTTACGGCTGTAGTTTTTATAGTTTGAATATGAATAACCGGCCAATGCAGTTAAACTACTATTATCAGAAAACTTCTTTTCGTAGTTTAACGTGTGTTCGGTAATAATACTGGTAAGTTCGGTATGCTGCAGAATACCCCGGCCATTACCGGTAGCAGACGGTACATTAAAATCCCTGATGTTGGTTTGATCTGTAAAACCAACTATTGTTGGATCATAAAATGTTTTTCTTAAACCACGGGAAAGATCCAGCCCTATATTTCCCTTATATGTTAAGCCCTGTACAAGTCTTACAGTAAGCGTTAGGTTGTTAAGAAAACGGTTAATATTGTCCCTGTCATCTATCTGGTTAAGCATTGATACAGGGTTTCTGAAACTGTTATTTTTCGGAAATCCCTGGTCATCGTATCCGTTGATATCAAAATACCTTCCCTTATCATCATAAACAGGGATAGTAGGGTTAGTTTGCAAAGCAGCACCTATTAAGCTTCCGTTAAAACCGGCGTTATTGGTGATAGGCGCAAACTGATCCTTTACATTTGAATACAATGATTGCAGATCGAACTTGATACGGCCGCTAAATAATGATTGAGAAGCATTTAAACGTGCATTAAAACGCTTTAAATCGGTTTTTTTAACGATACCTTGCTGATCATCATATCCTGCAGAAAAACGGTAATTACCTGTGTTATTAGCCCCGCCAAATGCTATGTTATAGTTTTGAGAAATAGCTGTTCTCAAAATTTGATCTTGCCAGTTGGTGTTGCCTTTGTAATCAACCGAAGTAGCGTCCGCACCAACACTCGCAACGGCTGTCAGGAAATCTTCCCTGCCAAGCAAGTCATAACGTTTTGCCGCATTGGAAACGCTTGTACTTGCGCCAAATTGAATACCTGCACCTTTACGGCCCTTACGGGTTGTAATTAAAATAACGCCGTTTGCACCGCGCGAACCATAAATAGCAGCAGAGGATGCATCTTTTAATATACTGATATTCTCGATATCGGCAGGATTAATAAAGGCTAAAGGGTTACGGGCTGAAGAACTACCTGCGCCGCTATCATAACCACCTGCTGTGCCACCGTTATCAAGAGGAACACCATCCACTACGTATAACGGATTATTACTTGAACGAATAGAACTTGCGCCACGGATGTTAATAGTTGCACCGGCACCTGGCTCGCCACTTGAAGGGGTAACCTGTACACCGGCAATTCTACCTTGTAACAATTGTTCAGGTGTTGCAATAACACCCTTGTTGAAATCCTTAGTGCTTAACGAAGCAACAGAACCTGTTGCATCCTTTACTCTTTGCGATCCGTATCCAATAACCACAACCTCGTTTAATGCTTTACTGGAAGCATCCATCGTAACATTAACTGTTGTGCGGCCATCAATATTAACAGTTTGACTAACATAGCCAACATATGTTAGTACCAAAACGGTAGCGTTCCCGGGAACTGAAATACGATATTCGCCCTCGGTGTTGGTTATCGCGCCACCCGGGGAGGTTAATGAAGTTTTAACTGATACCCCTATTAACGGAGATCCATCTTTCTTGTCAGTTACTTTTCCGGTAATTATCTTATTCTGGGCCATAACTGGCACCGAGAAAAGATAAATTACGGCAAAGAAACATACTTTGAGTAAGTGTTTAAATTGCATAATTACAGAGATTTAGTTGAATTGGTTTAATTAACTGGTTTAGACTTTTTGGGCTGATAAAAATGACCTTTCAAATTAGCAACCGGTATATATTGTAAGTATTTTCAATTGAGATCTTGAAAAAAAAATACTTAATTAAACGTTAAAAATTCTCGTTTAAAACCAATTCAAAATGGCATCACCGAGAACTTAACTAACAATACTGGTTACTGAAAATGTAATGGTTTATAATATTACACCTAAAAATCTTATGCAATTTAGTTATTAAAGCAGTAGAAAAATGTGATGTAGGACACAAGATTGGTAAAACGCGGATAATTTTAAATTTATATAAACATTTTCGCTGTTTTTATTTTTTATATTCCTTATTATCAGGAATTTAAAAAACAATGCCCCGATAAAAATATAAAGTTTTTATTACCTCTATTTTAACAAATTTTGGTACTAAATTACCTGATGAGCGGTTTTTAAACTTCATAAACACCTATTAAAGCTTAAAAAAAATTAACTGATGTCAAATGGTTTGATGTTCATGATGCGCTGCTCAAATTGTTCGGGGTGCAGCGATTTGGCTTTGATACGCATTTTATAAACGTAGATGGTATTCACAGAATATTCTAATATTTTGGCAATAGTATCGTTATCAGCAATACCCATTCTGATAAGCGCAAATATTCTTAAATCGGTATTCAATAACTCATCTTCCTGTGGCCAAATCTGATCTTTTTCGTCAAACAGGCTGTTAAATACATTAATAAAGTTTGGAAATATTTTCACAAAAATATGGTCAAAACTATAGTATAAATTCTCCCGCTCTTTTTTAATATCTATATTATTGATGAGTGAGGTAATGGCATCGTACTTTTTCATCGAGATTTTAGCCTCGATAGATACCTTCAGGTTTTCGAGCTTTAGTATATATCCCGATATCGCTTTAAAAAACTGCCCGATATATTCTTCTTTAATCTTTGCATCTACAAGGAGTTTGCCATTTATATCATTAAGCTGTGCATTTTTCCCTTCTATTATCTTTTCCTTAGTTTTCAGTTTTCTAAGCTGCTTAACAATCATCACCAGGAAAAACACCACCAGTAAGGCCAGGGCCGTTAGCGTAATCAACAGGATGAGAAAGCGGTTTTTCTGATGTTCGGAGTTATTGAGTTCGGCGGCGGCAATAATTGGCAATATTGATCCTATCTGGATTTTTCGTTGCCTTGCTCCATAAAAATCGGCATCTTCTTTGGCCAATTGTATAAAACTATAAGCGTCTTTTATATTTCCTTTTTTATATAAAAGGTCGGCAAGGGTATAAAGGGCAACGGTTTCGCGCGTAGAAGATTTGATATCGGCGATGGCCGATTGGATCATCAGGTTAATGCCCTCCTCTTTTTGATTTTCCTGTAAGTAAATCATTCCCAATGAGCAGGAAACCATTGCCCTTAAGTGCATGGTTATTACCATGTTTTTTTCGAGCAGCTTACCAAACCAAACTTTGCCCTGAACGTAGTTACGTTCCTGCAGCTTTTGCAAACCCAGCAGATAATTACGGCTCACAAAGTCATCGCCGCAAAAAGATATGGCCGAATCGATAGATTTATTGCCCGCTGTAATGTAACCGGGCGTAAAATATTTGTCGTTGCTATAATTAGCTATATCGTAATAACACCTGCCCAAAAAAAAATAATAATCAATTTTGGCCGGGGTCTCCAAAACCTTAACATCAACCTTATGCAAATAATCAAAAGCTTCGTGAAACATGCCCGATGACAGCAGGATAAAAGCCATTTTAACGTAGCTGTAATATTCGCCTTGCTTATCGCCACGTTGTTTACTTAAGGCTATCATCTTATCCACATAAACATATGCCGAATCAAACTGGTAGCCTTTATATTCGCTGTAGATACTGTTTAATGTAGAAAACTGCCCATCATAATCATTTTTGGATAGCCTTGCCCTATATACTTTCAGCCTGTTAATCCGCGACTCCTTAATACGCTCGTAAGCACCTTTTTTTCCAATCTCCGTTTTTAATTCTTCAAGTAAATTATTTGTTGCATCAGATGCAAATGTTGATAAAGAACTTAATAACAATAAGAAACAGAAAAAATACTTCATGCTTATATAATTCAAAGGTTTAAACACATTAACTAACCCGCCCTTCACAGAACAATATTCAAATAAGCTGCAACGATAAAAACAGCGTCCGGTACAGATCTTCTTTTATTTTACTACTATGAAATTGAAATTACGGGTTTATATCTCAAAGATATATAAAGGAGCAGTCTTTATGGCTTACTTTATTAACATAATTAAACCATACGGGCATATTGCGGTGCTGCCCGTGCAGCATATTAAAGCGAACCACCTTCTACAAGGACAGCGTTAATTTTTATTTCCTGCATACCGGTACTTCCGGCTATGCAGGCCATCATTTTTACAAAAGCGCTTTTTGCCAGCTTAAAGCCACTGGTTTCAATAAAGGTAATTTGCGGGTAATAAAATGTAGGTACCTGGCCCTCGCTTATAGCTATAACACCAACATCGCCGGGTATACGTAACTGCAGGGTTTGTATAGCTTTCATTACCCCTATCAGCACCTCGTCGCTCATGCAAAAAATAGCGTCTGGCTGTTGATGCGTTAAGGCATTCATTACAACATTAAAAGATTCATTTATTGAGCTTGCATGATGAATGGTTAACCTGGCCCCCGGATTATCCGCCTCCAATGTTTCGGTAAAAGCGCTTAGCCTTTTTTTGGTGATGGATAACTCTTCATTTCCAAAAACGCCCAGGATATTTTGTTTGCTTTTAGCCATTAATGTTTTGGCGGCTATAGTTGCTGCCATTACATCATCAACACATATTTTAATACAATTTTCAAACGCGGGCACCTTATCAAAAAAAATAATGGGGATAGGGTGGTCGCCTTGTTTAAAAAAGCTGCTGATATCTGTAGTTTTAGTAGTTATCGAAATAAATATACCCGAAACCCTCCCCTGCCTGCACCGCTTCAGGTTTTGCTGCTCAATAAGCGGATCGTCTCCGGATTGCAGCATGATCAACGAATAACCATACAACCGCACTTCTTCTTCAAGCGAACTGATGAACGACTGGTAAAAATCATTGGCTATTGTTGGTATAATTACTGCCAATTCCTTGCTTTGGTTGGTCCGCAGGTTAATGGCGTAGGTATTAGGCTCATATTCGGCAACGGCAGCAAGCTCTTTAACCTTTTGCCTGGTTTCTTTTGAGATGTCCGGATGGTCTTTAAGTGCCCGCGAAACCGTAGAGATACTTAAATTAAGCATTTCGGCAAGTTTTTTCAAAGTTATATCGGGCATAGCATTGGTTGTTTATAATCGATTATTAAAAGTAGTACATTTTTTTGTTTCAATTCAGGTGCCTGCTTTTAAACCGTGCCGCTTATTGCTATTATCCTGTTAAACAACACCCATATTCAATTTATCACTCCATTTAGCCAACACTTAAAACGGTATTTCCTTAACTATTTTTCAACAACAAACATTATCGCAAACGTTTGCAGGTTATTACAAACCTTATTTTGTTTGCTATGCGTATAAAACATGAAAGCTAAAGCCTACTTTTAAAAAGTATTACCAATTATAACCCAGTTTCCTTTTTTGTCAGTCAAAATTACCAAAGAGATGAGCATACACCATACTGCCGCCGTTTTTGTATTTTTTTGCTATACGTATCTTTTAGAGATAGGCGGAACATCTTTTTTAAAAGATATTCCAGCACTTATGTTTCATGTGCCGCAAATAAATACCGGCATCGCTATAACCCTGGCAATATCGGTATTGGTATCGGCTGCCTGTATACTAAGAGCTTATGCATTATCAAAACAAATAAAGTTTCAGCAGGATATTATAGCGGAGCAGCAATCGCGCTTGCTTAGTTTAAATGAAATAATAGAGCAGAACGGGCAAAGCAAGGCCGATCATATAGGGCACTTTGTTTGCCTGGTATCAAACTATATTACCAAATTTGAAAAACTACACAGGAGCATAAAACGCCACTTAGCTGTAAAAAACTACCGCGATATACTTCCCTGTTTTGACGACATAGACGTTAAATACGAACGCAAATCGCTTTGCCGCGACTTTGACAAGTACTTTTTAAAAGCCTTCCCCAATTTTGTTATGGAATTTAACGCGATGCTGAAAAAGGAAGACCAGATATGGCCCAAACGCATCGGGCAGTTAAATACCGAACTGCGCATTTTTGCCCTCATGAAACTGGGCATTACCGATTGCGAAACCATCGCCGGTATTTTAGAATATTCGGCCAATACCATCTATGTTTATAAAATGCGCGTTAAGGCCAGGCTTAATATGCCTGCCGATGACACGGAGGGGGGTACTTTGTTTAAAGCTTCATTTGATGAAGCCGGCCGTTATGTGAAATCAGCTTAAATATACTATACGTTCTTAACTCATCACAATTTAACAACCATCCATGTCCGTTTTAAAACCCCGTTTAAGTTTCTGGCAAATCATTAACATGAATGTCGGTTTTTTTGGTATCCAGTATAGTTTCGGGCTTCAGCAAACGGCTATAAACCCGTTGTATACTTTTTTGCACGCCCGGCCCGAAGACCTGCCACTGCTCAATTTAGCAGGGCCAATGACAGGTTTGCTCATCCAGCCACTTATTGGTGCACTGAGCGACAGGACATGGCACCCGCGCTGGGGCCGGCGTAAGCCTTTCTTTTTAGTAGGCGCCATTTTTTGCAGCCTTTGCCTGTTTGCATTCCCCTTTAGCCGGGCGCTATGGATGGCGGTTGGTTTACTATGGATATTAGACGCAGCCAATAATACCGCCATGGAACCTTACCGGGCTTTTATTGCCGATAAACTGCCCGAAAAGCAACGGGCCTTTGGCTTTTTAACACAAAGTTTTTTTACCGGCCTGGGTATTACCCTGGCCAACTTATCCCTTGGCTTTTTTAAAAATATCATATCGGGCAGTACAAAAACCAGCGATGGGCAGTCAGGTATCCCCTACTGGGTTTTCGGGTCGTTTTTTGTGGGTGCCATCTGCTCTATCGTTTCGGTCATCTGGTCGGTAACCACTACGCCCGAGATCCCGCCTACCGAAGCAGAATTGGCCGAACTAAGGAGCAGGAAGAGAGGCCTTTTCGAACCGGTAAAAGAAATTTTTGCAGCTATTAAAGATATGCCTGGCACTATGTGGAAACTGGCATTGGTGTACCTGTTTCAATGGTATGCCATGTTTTGCTACTGGCAGTTTGTATCGTTAAGTATAGCTAAATCGGTATTTCATACCACGCCCGATGGTAACAAAGAGTTGTATGAGCAGGCCGTAGTATGGGCGGGCAAGGTAAACGGATTTTATAATATAGTTACCTTTTGTTCGGCGTTTGGTTTGGTTTGGCTTGCACACAAGTTCAGCGCCAAGTACGTGCATATTGGTTGTCTGCTGATGGCCGGTGCCGCCTTGCTGATATTCCCGCACCTTACCGACAGAAATTTGCTTTTTGCACCAATGGTGGGTTTTGGCATAGCCTGGGCCAGCATGATGGGCGTACCTTACATTATGGTAATAGGCAGCATCCCCAAAGAGCGTTATGGCGTTTACATGGGCATCATCAACATGATGATTGTTATACCTATGATATTACAAACCATCAGTTTTGGCTTTATTTATAAAAATTTCCTGGGCGATAACCCCTTAAATGCCATCACTTTTGCAGGGGTGCTATTATTAATTGCAGCCGCAGCAACCATACGCATTAAAAAAGATACCATTACAGATGATGTGATAGTACCAGCCGGAGCAGTGCATTAACGATATGGACAACTTCTTTTATCAACCCATTTTTGGATAAAAATTATAATCGTGTACAACCATCAATTACATCAGCAGGTTAACAGTATTTTAAACCAATACAAACTTGATATAGCCGGCACCGACAATGCATTTTACATACGGCTGATGACCAGCGCCGATACCATCCAGGACCTTTATAAGGAGATCTACGGCAGCCACCCGGCCGCTGCACCTGTGTTTGAACAACTGTTCTTAAATATCATCAAAGCCTATTCAAAAAGGCCGGCGGCGTTTAAAAATAAAGATGAAGCAAAAGCTGCAGAGGGCAACTGGTTTTTAAGCAACCAAATTACCGGCATGAGTTTATATGTCGACAGGTTTTGCGGCACATTAGGCAACCTGGGCAATAAACTGGCCTATTTTGAAAAACTGGGGGTAAACTTTTTGCACCTGATGCCCCTGTTTGAAAGCCCGCCGGCTGCAAGCGATGGCGGGTACGCGGTATCCGATTTCAGGAAGATAGATGAACGGTTTGGATCATTGGCCGATTTAAAACGGCTGCGACGGAAGATGGACACCAAACAAATGTACCTCATGACGGATATTGTGCTTAACCATACATCCAACCAGCATGAATGGGCGTTAAAGGCAAAAAATGGCGACCCTAAATACCAGGACTATTTTTACATGTATGATGACAGGGCAATTCCAGATCAATACGACCAAAGCATGCCCGAAATTTTTCCGGAAAGCTCACCCGGGAATTTTACTTACGTGCCGGAGTGTAATAAATGGGTAATGACGGTTTTTCATCACTACCAATGGGATTTAAATTATGCCAATCCGGCTGTGTTCCTGGAGATGCTGGATATCGTACTTTTTTATGCCAACCTGGGTGTAGATATTCTGCGGATTGACGCACCCGCGTTTATCTGGAAGCAATTGGGCACCAATTGCCAAAACCTGCCGCAGGCACATGCCTTGTTGCGCCTTATTAAGCAATGCGTATTGGTAGCCTCGCCCGGGATGGCGCTGCTTGGTGAAGCCATTGTGGCCCCCGCCGAGATTATGAAGTACTTTGGCAGTGGCCGGTTTGCCGCCAAAGAATGTGATTTTGCTTATAACGCCACCCAAATGGCACTACAGTGGGATATGCTGGCCACCGGCGATACCCGTGTAATGCTTGCAGCGCAAAATCAATTGCAACAAAAACCATACGGCGCCTCTTGGATTACTTATACCAGGTGCCATGACGATATTGGTTTAGGTTACGATGATGAAATGATCAGGAGGGCTGGTTATGACCCGTACCGCCATCGCCGGTTTTTGCAGGATTATTATACAGGCAATTTTGTATCGAGCCCATCCGCAGGCGCTTTATTTTCGGCCAACCCCCAAACCGGCGATGCCCGCATCAGCGGTTCGCTGGCTTCATTATGCGGCCTTGAAAAGGCAATACAACGTAACGATACAGGAGCAATAAACACGGCCATTCAAAAAATTTTACTGATGCAGGCGCACAGCTTTTTTCTTGGCGGCATACCCATGATTTTTTATGGTGATGAAGCCGGCTATACAAACGACTACTCCTATTTAACCGATGAGACTAAAAGTTATGATAACCGGTGGATGCACCGCCCGGTAATTGACTGGCATAAAAACGAGCTTATAAACACCCCCGGAACAGTTGAAAATATTATTTTTTCGGGCACTCAAAAGTTAATCTCCATCCGCAAAAAATTACCGGCCGTGGCCGATCATAATAACCTGGCTTGGTTTAAGCCATATAACATTCATGTGGCAGGCTACGCCAGGACTTATGAAAACAAAACCTTTTACGGTGTATTTAATTTCAGTAACGAGGTATGCTATCTTGCATGGGCGGCTTTCGGGTTAAATGAGGGTACTACAACACAGCTAACTGACCATTGGACCGGCATTGAATACGACATCGCCGGTAGTGGGGGATACCTGATTATCGAGCCCTTTGGTTTTCATTTAATGGAGGTTTTATAACCCCGATCCATCAATATTTTTGATAGTTATTGGGCGGCCTATGTTCCAACCATTTGTCCTTTTCATTTTGTAGCACATATCATTTTGTGCAGTGACCATCGTCATACTTTTGCCCGGGTACTTTAGCCAATTTTACTCCCGGTTAAACGGCAAAAAATGAAAACATTATTAATTCCTACCGATTTTTCAGACAGCGCCCGGCATGCAGCCGAATATGGCTATTACCTGGCTAAACAAATGAGGGCAAATGTATTGCTGTGCAATGCAGTAATTGTACCGGCAGAAATGCCGCAAGCGGGATTTACAGGCTGGCCGATAGAAGAAAATGAATTGCTGATAGATGATAGTACCGTTGAATTACAGCGTTTAAAAGCCCATCTTGAACTTACTGACCAAACAGACACCTTCAGGCCCGAGGTTGGTTATGTAAATGAAGCAGGCCGGGTTACTGATGTAGTGAACGCAAACTGCGCAACCGCCGATGTTGGCCTTGTTGTTATCGGCAGGCATGGTAATAGCGGGTGGGGCGGCTTTTTATTAGCAAACCATTGCAGCGCCCTCATTGATGCAGCTAAGAAGCCACTCTTGGTCGTTCCGCCCGAGGCGGGTGTAAGGATGGTGAAAAAGATCGCTTTCGCTACTGATTTTAACAAAATCGGGAAAGACATGAAATCTATATATAAACTTATAACATTGGCCAGGCAGCTTAATGCCGAAATTCTGTTAACCCATGTTTATACCGATAAGCACCATTCTGCGGCACTTCAGTTGCTGATAGATCAGTTGCTCACCGAACTATCTAACAAAGCCGATTATCCCCACATTTATTACCGTGCGCTGGAGGATACCAATGCCGAAAAAGGCCTTACCTGGCTATGTGAGCATGGGCAGGTAGATATCCTGGCTATGAACCATGGCCCCTATAGTTTTATTGATGATATTTTAAGCTTAAGCCATACGAAAAAAATGGCTGCCCACCTTTCGGTCCCTTTACTGGTTTTCCGGGCGTAATTGATTTGGAAACCAGCTAACTAAACAAAACACTGCCTGCACTCCAGGCTGCGTTTTGCTATTTATGGTAAGGAAAAACAACTTCTACCGCCAGCGCAAATGCGTTTACTTGGGTTAACATAACTTAACACATTTCAGATATATTTTTTATAAGTATTTGATAATAAATATTTTATATTTTAACATGGTTAACACTAAACTGATCGTGCAATTTAGAAGCATCCAATATTTGTGCCTGTTGTTGGTCAATACAAGTCCCTTTGGTACCTGGATCACTTAACCACGATCAGCCAATAAAAACAAGGTATCGTTTGATGCTTATATCTCTCCGACCCCATAAGCTTATACCGTTAGCGATTATTAAATGACAGCTTATTGCCGTTAAGTATTAAGATGCGTTTGCCCTACTTCTACCTCCTTAATATTTACCACAAAATTCTATCACAAATACACCGGGAAAATTCAAAACATTTTAATACCCATCGGGTTGTGCCTAAGGATATGATATACATCACTATTTATGGTCATGAACGTCATTCCCCGAGCCGGTAGTAAGCTATAGCTTCGCATTGTAGTCCATTTTTAAACTACACGATTAAAACAGGTATGGCGGTCTCCTTAAATACTTTTCTGTTAACCATTAATTGCGGTTCATCAAGCCTTAAATTTAGTTTGTACCATACGGGTTCGCTGCAGCAGGAGTTATTGGGCAGTGTAAACGCTATTGGCAGTGCATCAAGCAAACTTGTGATAAACAAGCAGGAACAAGCGCTGCCCGACCACCCCGCCGGATTTAAAAACCTGGATACAGCAGTAAAAGCCGTAATCCGTTGGGTTAAAAAAAGCCCATACAACAATAGGCTGCTGGCCATAGGGCACCGATTGGTGCAGGGCGGGCCAAACCACCGGGCACCGCAACTCATAACAGACGATTTACTGAAAACCCTGCACCAATATATTTACCTGGCGCCTAACCACCTGCCCGATGAAATAAAAGCTATCAAAGCATTCCAACAAGCTTTTGCGCAGTTGCCACAGGTAGCCTGCTTTGATACGGCCTTCCACGCTGATATGCCGGATGAAGCTAAATATTACCCCCTGCCCGATAAATACCGGGAACAAGGCCTGCTGCATTATGGCTTTCATGGCCTTTCGTACCAATACATTATGCAAAAACTGGCCGCCGATGGTATTAATGTGAATAAACAAAATATCATTATAGCTCATTTGGGCAATGGCGCCAGCATGGCCGCTGTAAAAAATGGTATTAGCGTAGAAACTACCATGGGCCTTAGCCCTATTGGCGGCCTGGTAATGGGTACCCGTTCCGGTGATCTTGACCCCGGCGTTGTGCTGTTCCTGCTGAAACAAGGGCGGCTCACTACTACACAGCTGGATACTTTACTTAGTAAACAATCTGGGTTAAAGGCCATTGCCGGCAAAAACGATGTGCAGGAATTGCTGGGCCTGGCTGCCCATGACGCCAAAGCCCGCGCGGCCATTACCACATTTTGTTACCAGGCACGCAAGTTTATCGGTTCGCTGGCAGCGGCGATGGGCGGGTTAGACCTGCTGGTTTTTACCGGCGGCATAGGCGAGCATTCGGCCGCTATCAGGGAACGGATTTGCCGCGACCTGGATTTTTTAGGCATCCGCATCGACGAAAAATTGAACAACCATCACAACGAAAACATATCGTCACCAACAGGCAAGGTAAAGGTTATGGTACTAAAAACCAATGAAGAAGCAATGATTGCACAACATACACAAACCATTATTTTAAAACAAAACTCACCATGGAAACCGAAATTTTAGATATAGAACAGGCTGAATTATCGCCCGAACTATTAAGAAAAATACATGCCTACTGGCGCGCTGCAAATTACATATCGGTAGGGCAATTGTACCTGCACCACAACCCATTGTTAAAAGAACCGCTTAAGCTGGGGCATGTAAAAAATATGCTGCTGGGGCATTGGGGCACTACGCCGGGGCAAAACTTTATTTATACACACCTAAACCGTATCATCAATAAATATGATCTGAATATGATCTATGTTTCTGGTCCGGGGCATGGCGGGCCGGCTGTTGTTGCCGGCACCTACCTGGAAGGAACATACACAGAAGTTTATCCTGATATTACACAAGATGAAGACGGCCTGCGCAAACTGTTCACCCGGTTTTCATATCCCGGCGGCATATCCAGTCACGCTTCGCCGCAAACCCCGGGCTCTATCCACGAAGGTGGCGAACTGGGTTATTCCTTAAGCCATTCATTTGGCGCTGTGCTGGATAATCCCGACCTGGTGGTTGCCTGTGTTGTAGGCGATGGCGAAGCTGAAACCGGCCCTTTGGCAACAGCCTGGCATTCCAATAAATTCCTGAACCCGCTTACCGACGGAACTGTACTGCCTATACTGCACCTGAACGGTTATAAGATCTCGAACCCAACGGTTTTAGCCCGCATCACCCATGAAGAGTTGGAGCAACTATTCCGCGGCTACGGCTGGAACCCCATTTTTGTAGAAGGCGAAGACCCTGAGCAAATGCACAAGGACATGGCGGCCGCGCTTGACTATGCGGTTGACCGCATTAAACAAATAAAATATGATGCCGAACAACCCAATACCGAACGCCCGCGCTGGCCGATGATCGTGTTACGGTCGCCCAAAGGCTGGACAGGGCCTAAGGAAGTGGATGGCCATAAAATTGAAGGCAACTTCCGTTCGCACCAGATCCCGCTGGCAGTTTCCGCCTCGGCACCGCCCGAACATTTACAAATGCTGGAAGACTGGATGAAAAGTTACCAGCCCGAAGAATTATTTGACGAACAGGGCAAACTGGTGCCCGAACTGGCCGAGCTTGCGCCAAAAGGCGACCGCCGGATGGGTGCCAATCCGCATACCAATGGCGGTAATTTACTGCGCGATTTGCGACTGCCCGATTTTAGGGACTACGCCACCACGGTGGAAAGCCCCGGCGTTAACGGCGAAGGTGATACTTACGTAAGCGGGCGCTTTTTACGCGATGTGATCAAGGCAAACCAGGAAAAACGAAACTTCAGGATATTTGGCCCGGATGAAACGGTATCAAACCGGCTGGATGCAGTGTTTGAGGTAACCAACCGCCAATGGGACGCGCCGATAATTCCGTACGATGAATTCCTGGCAGCAGATGGCAGCGTAATGGAAATGCTGAGCGAGCACCAATGCGAAGGCTGGCTGGAAGGCTACCTGCTTACCGGAAGGCATGGCCTGTTTAACTGTTACGAAGCCTTTATTCATATTGTCGATTCGATGTTTAACCAGCATGCCAAATGGTTAAAAACAACGCTCGAACTGCCCTGGCGCAGGCGCATAGCATCCCTTAATATTTTATTAACATCTACCGTTTGGCGGCAGGACCATAACGGCTTCACTCACCAGGACCCCGGCTTTATTGACCATGTGGTAAACAAAAAAGCCAACATTGTGCGGGTTTATTTACCGCCCGATGCCAACTGCCTGTTATCGGTAATGGACCATTGCCTGCGCAGCTATCATTATGTAAATGTTATTGTAGCCGGCAAACACCCAGCGCCGCAATGGCTTAATATGCAGCAGGCGGTTGAGCATTGTACCCGCGGCATAGGTATCTGGGATTTTGCCAGCAACGACCAGGAAGCCGGACCGGATGTGGTGATGGCCTGCAGCGGCGATGTGCCAACTTTAGAAACACTTGCAGCGGTATCGATTTTAAGGGAACACATGCCCGAGCTAAAAATAAGGGTTGTTAACGTTGTAGACCTGTTTAAACTTCAAAAAAGCACCGAACATACGCATGGCCTCAGCGATAAAGATTATGACGCGTTGTTCACCATTGATAAGCCCGTGGTGTTTGCTTTCCATGGCTATCCATGGCTGGTACACCGCTTAACCTATAACCGCGCCAACAATGCCAATATGCATGTGCGGGGTTATAAAGAGGAAGGCACCATCACCACCTCTTTTGACATGACCGTACTTAACGAAATGGACCGCTTTCACCTGGTAATGGATGTTATTGACCGCCTGCCGCAAACGGGCAGCAAAGGCGTTTATCTTAAACAGTACCTAACAGATAAGCTTACCAAACACAAGCAATATATTAAAGCCAACGGCAAGGATATGCCCGAAATACTTAACTGGAAATGGAAACAATAGAACAAGAGGTAGTTGTAAGGCCCGATATGCATACCTATTACCGCAGCTATCGCGTTGATAAAAATGACACCGGAATAAAAATGATACCGGCAAATGACTTTAGTCTGGTTGGTGCCCGATTGACAGACCGGCATAATGTTATTTATACTTTACAGCCGGATTATGAGCAATATTATCAAACAACCAGTTTGGTAAAAGCTATGGAAAAAGCCAAGGAAGGTGCCCTGACATCCATAAATGAGTTAATTAAACGCGGCGACGACGGTGTGGCCGCATTATTGCAATACAGGATAGACCATTACGAAGATTTACATGTAAATCTGGTTGATGCCAATATCCAATTGGTTGAACAGCAGATAGTGGAAGATAGGTATTTTAAATGGACACCTTATAGGATTAAAAGTTAAATATGCTGAATAAACAAGATATTTTTGGCTATGAGCCGGATCAGAAATACAAAACATCCGTTGCTTATTTTTCAATGGAATTCGCGGTTGACCAGGCTTTAAAAATTTATAGCGGCGGATTGGGTTTCTTATCCGGCTCGCATTTAAGAAGTGCTTATGAGTTAAAGCAAAACATGGTAGGCATAGGTATGCTGTGGAAATACGGTTATTATGACCAGGTGAGGGATGGCAACGCCTTTATGAAGCCGGAATTTATTGAAAAGCAGTATTCCTTTTTACAGGATACCGGTATAGTTTTTACTGTACAGGTGCATGACGCGCCTGTACATGTTAAAGCCTGGTTGTTAAAACCCGAAACATTTGGTACGGCGCCCATATTTTTATTGAGTACCAATGTTCCGGAAAACGATGAAGTTTCTAAGTCGATTACCTATAGGCTATACGATTCAAACGAGGCAACCCGGATAGCGCAAACCATTATTTTAGGCGTTGGCGGCGCTATGTTGCTGGACATTTTAGGCTTTGAACCGGATATTTACCACATGAACGAAGGGCACTCGGTATCATTAAACTTTTACCTGTACGCTAAATATAAAAGCCTGAAAGAAGTGAAGAAAAGAGTGGTTTTTACCACCCATACTCCCGAAATGGCCGGTAACGAAGCACATAGATATGACCTGCTAAAAAAAATGTCGTTTTTTTATCATTTACAGGAGCACGAGGCAAAATCGTTGTTAGGGATGGACGGAGATAGTTTTAACTACACCCTCGCGGCGCTTAAGTTCTCGGGTAAAGCAAATGGCGTATCTAAACTTCATGGCGAAGTAGCGCGGCAAATGTGGGGCAATAATCCCGGTGTTTGCGAAATTATAGCCATTACCAACGCACAAAATAAAGCCTATTGGCGAGATGTCGCTTTAGATGAGGCCATCGCTGCGAATAATGCAGAAGCTATTGTTGCCCGTAAAAAGGCGATGAAGCTTGATCTGTTCCGGGTGATAGCAGACCAGTGCGGAAAATTGTTTGACCCCAATGTGCTGACTATTGTATGGGCCCGCCGTTTTGCCGGCTATAAACGCGCCGACCTGGTAATGCAGGACTGGGAAAGGTTTGTGGCCATGGTAAATAATGCTAAATATCCTGTACAAATCATTTGGGCGGGCAAGCCCTACCCGGAGGATGAAGGCTCTATCGCCTTATTCAACCAGATCATCGCACGTACGCGGGCATTTGCTAACTGTGCGGTGTTAACCGGTTACGAGCTGCATTTATCGGCCTTGCTAAAAAAAGGATCGGATGTTTGGCTTAACAATCCGCGGATGTACCGCGAGGCATCGGGCACCAGCGGCATGACTGCGGCCATGAATGGCAGCATTAACCTCTCCCTGCCAGATGGCTGGGTACCTGAGTTTGCCAAAGACATGAAAAACTGTTTCCTGGTTCAGCCCGCATCCAACGAGCTGCAGGCGCATGAAAAAGATAACCAGGAAAACAGGAACCTGATGGACGTACTGGAAAAAACGGTACTGCCCATGTATTATGGCGCTCCAAAAAAGTGGTTAGGCATCATGAAACAGGCAGCCGCAGATGTGGTACCCACATTTGAAGCCGGACGGCTGGCAGCCGAATATTACGAGAAAATGTATAGCCTGTAACAAGGTATCTGTATATTAGTTGTTAATTGATTGGCCGTTTTGTGCCCAATGTCAGTTTTTTCCATGACGGCCATCATGAACAATGGCAGGTTTTAGCACGATCTTTATAAAGCTAAAACCAGATAAAGATGCAAAAATATCACCGCTTGTTTTTCTTTTCGGCAGGAGTAACTTTGTTGTTATTGTTAATCGGCGCTGCACCAGAGGCCGCGGCATACAGTGCCCGAAAAGATACATCCATAGCAACAGCTATAAAAGCCCAGCTGGCGATACACCGCAAAGAATTATACTTCCCAAACAGTGTTCAGCGCGTTTACCGGCAAACCGGCTTCAAGCTGGCCTGGATAGCGCCAGACACCGTTAAAACTCATGCTACCGATGCTATGCTGTTGCTTGATTGTGTGGTTACCTACGGGCTAAAACACGCCGATTATCATCCAGATCAGTTATTATACGATAAGTTGAAGCTACTCAGATCAAGCTCAAGCCCGGTTAGCAACAGGCAAAAAGCGATGTTCGACATCCTGTTAACCGATGCCATAATTGCTTTTGAAAACAACCTGCATTATGGCCGGCTTAACCCGAATTACCCTACCGCAAAAATCGACTCGGGAATTAAAAGCGAGTTTAATGCCGAAAAGGTGCTGATCAATGCACTTAAAAGCCAGCAATTTGAAAAAGAGATCAGCAAGGTGCAACCTCAATCCAAAGCTTACGCGTCCCTGAAACATCAAATGTATTTGATGAAAGGACTTTATGAACTGGATTGTTACGAGTTTAGTGAAGCCGACGTGCAACGGGTAGCCATCAATATGGAGCGCCTGCGCTGGTACAGCAACAGGAAAAAAACACCTGTTGATATCAACATCCCTTCAGGTATATTAACTGTGCATACCAAAACCGGCGATCAATACTTCAAAATAAAAATAGACAAACCGGGTATGGATCTGTTGGCGACAGGCCTGGATTATTCGGCAATCAACATCACCACAGCTAAAGGGCATGTATTTTTGCAGGTAAGCAGGCCGGGCTATCAAAAGCAAGGAGAACCGGTTATAATAACACCCGTTGTTGGCCAGGATACAGCCATTATCCAGGTTAATGTTGTCCGCGGCGCTAAGCTTTTGGCCTTGCTAACAAACATCGGCAAAAAGCAGTCCATTCCAGTCTCGCTTACTTACCTCACCTGCGATATCCGGAACGGGCAGCTGGTTACTTATAAAGATATTTTTTATGCCGATCAAAGATTGAAAAAAGCATTATACAAGGTTAGCAAGCCTTGATCACGCCACCTCACCGAAAATTTGATACCGGTTTTAGCATTTTAACTACTGATTTTGATGATTAACCCAATAACGGCAGCTATACCAATAATATAAGGTTCCTGTATTTTTTTGATATAAATAAGTGCAACTACGGTAGCTAAAGCAATCAGCGCTGTAGGGATATCAACAATTGACCGTAACCCGATAATAATTACCGACCCTACCAGGGCGCCTATTACCGATGCGGTGATGCCCTCTACAAATGCTTTGATGCTGATATTTTTGGCGATCTTTTTAAAAGATGGCGCTAAAGCGACAGTGAATAAATAACAAGGCAAAAAAGTAGCTAACGCGGCCACACATGCTCCCGGAAAACCGGCAACAAGATAACCGATAAACCCAACCGTGATAACCACGGGTCCCGGCGTGATCATAGCTACGGCAACCGCATCTACAAATTGATTTTCTGTTAGCCAGCCAAACTCCTTTACCACACCGCCATGCAAAAACGGCACAATGGCCAGGCCGCTGCCAAATACAAACGCACCCGCTTTTGCAAAAAACCAGGCAATCTCCTGCAAAGTCTTTCCGTCATATTTCCAGAAACCGGTACTTATCAATATTCCGGCCGGCAGTACCGCCGGCTTTTTGACCCACCGGGGCGGCGCTTTGATAACCATATACATGATGCCGCAACCCAGGAACAATAATATTTCTTCTCTTTCGGTAATAATCGTAATTACAACACCGGCTATATAAAAAAGCCACAACAGCCATTTGGATTTCATGGCAGCCGGTTCAAACTTGCTGATAGATTTAACAGTTAGTTTATAGGCGCTCATGGCGATGATACCAATAACCGCTGCACCTACTCCATAAAATACTGCCTGCATCCAGGTTAAGCCGCCATAAAGCTTGTATGCCATGCCTAACAGCACCACCATGATAAAGGAAGGCAGTACAAAAGCCAGGCCTGTAAGCGTTGCACCGATAAGGCCATAGTGAACAAAGCCTATATAGATACCCAACTGAGCCGCTAAAGGCCCGGGAGCCAGCTGCGCTAAAGCCAATCCTTCTTTATATTCTTCGGCCGTTAGCCAGTCTTTTTGCTCAACAAGGTCGCGTTGCATATACCCTACCAAAGCTACCGGGCCGCCAAAACCCCAGGTGCCCAGTTTTAAAAAGTATTTTGTAATATCCAGCAATGAATAAGCCGGTTGTTGTTTGGTTAATTGCTCTTCCATGGGTATTTCTCCTCGTTGTGCATATTTGCCAGGCTACAATATTTGCCTTTTTAGCTAATGCTTTACCTGCACCGTTGTGCCTTCTTTCAGTTCCTCATTGGCCTGTGCCACCAGCTGGTCGCCAGGCATCAAATCGCCGGCTATCTCGGTCTTTTCCTTGCCGGTAAAACCGGTCTTTACATCTACCCATTGGGTTTTTCCGTTTACCACCCTGATCACAAACTTGCGTTCCTGGGTAGATACCACTGCTTTAAATGGCACCAGGAAGCCCTCTTTGGGACGGCTGACCGGCAATACGATTTGGGCGAACATGCCGGGTTTAAGTAAACCGTTTGCATTTGGAAAGGTAAGCTCCCAGGTTTCACTTCGCGTTTGCGGGTCAATGGCATCTGATTTTCGTGCCAGTTTGGCTTTAAACACCTGGCCGGGATTGGCCGATACCGTAAAACTTGCTTCATTATCTTTTAGCGTGGTGGAATTATATGCCTCCGGCACGGCCACATCAACCCTTAACGACGAATTATCCTCAACACGGAACAGCAACGTTTTACCGGTATTATCTACAAAATCTCCTTTAAATATGTTCCTGGCTGTAACCACACCGTTAAAAGGCGACCGGATCACCAGGTAATCTTCTATCGCTTTATTGGCCTGGGTAGCCGAACGGGAAGCCTGGTAAACAGCACTATCTGTCCGCATTTGGTTGTGTGCAATTTCCAGTTCGTTATCGGCAACAGCGCCGGGCGTTTGCGCAGCCTTTAACAACCTTAAATAAGTTGATTTGCTGGATTCATATTTTGACTTTGTGCCCATGCTGTTACTTTGGCTTTGCGCCTGTGCCGCTTTTAATTCGGGAGCATCAAGGACGCATAAAACCTGGCCTTTAGTAACTTTTGAGCCGATATCAACCTTTACTTCCTTCACATAGCCCGGTGTACGGGCATAAATATTGGCGCGATCGAAGGGGATAATTTCACCGGTGAGGTTCAGTTTGTTGGCAATGGGTTCTGGTTTCAGGGTTAACAGTTTAACCACCGGCTTTTCCGGCAAGCCCTGGGGGGCTGCTTTTTCGGCCTGGTTGCCACCACAGGCCGCCAAAAGGCAAACAGGGACTAAGAATATATAATTGATAGCTTTCATGATTGATTTTCGGTTAGGGGTTGATATTTGCTTTGCGGATCATCCGGATCTAAAGAGATAACAGGCACCGGCCGGTTACCTATGGAGAACTGGTACATTAACGGCAAAATAACCAGGCTGGAGAAGATGGAAAAGATAAGGCCGCCTATTACAGCTGTACCTAAGGGCGATGTTTGGTCGCCCCCCTCGCCTAAGCCTAAGGCCATTGGCACCATTCCGGCAATCATCGCTAAGCTGGTCATCAGGATAGGTCTTATCCGGTCTTTAATTCCCTGCAAATAGGGCTCCTGTAATTTTTCACTTCTATATTTTTCTGCCTGCGTCACAAACAGGATGGCATTGGCCACGGCCACACCTACAGCCATGATACAGCCCATATAGGATTGTATATTCAGTGTTTTACCGCAGATCCATAGCAACAGCAGGCTCCCAGCTAATATGCCCGGTATAACCGAGATAATGACCAGCGATAACCTGAACGACTGGAAGTTTACTGCTAACAAAAGGAAAATTACCACGATAGCCAGCAAAATACCATTCTGCAACTCCTGAAAAGTTTGTAAAAAAACTTCGGCCTGGCCCGGCTGCTGTATTTTCATGCCTTCGGGCAGTTTGCCGGTTTCACTGATAATCTTATCGATATCGTTAATGGCCGAACCCAGCGCTTTGCCCTGCAAATTGGCAGTTATGGTAATAAAGCGTTTTTGGTTTAAGCGGTCAAATTCGCCTTCGGTATTGCCCATTTTCCAGGTTGCTACATCGCGCATGTAAACCTGTTTGCCATTATTGGAGCTCAACAAAATATTATCCACCTGCGCTGGGTCGTTCATCACCAGCTCCGGTATCTGCACCTGTACCTGGTAAGCTGTTCCGGCTGTTTTATCTACCCAATAATTGGGCTGCGTAAAACGGCTGGATGAAGTTGCTGCAGCCAGCGATTTCCCGGCATCCTCAACAGTTAAGCCTAACTGACCCAGCTTTACCCGGTCAAATTCAATTTTCATGGCCGGGTAACCTTGCGGGGCGCTATAAGCCACATCGCGCAGGTAAGGCAGGGTTTTCAAACGCTCAACAATCTTTTTTCCAAACTGGCGGTCCTGTGCCAGGCTTTTACCTAAAACCTGTACCTGTATAGGGGTGCCCGTTCCCTGGCTCATCACCTGGCCCACCAAATCTGCCGGCTCAAAAGAAATATGCGCCCCGGGCATTTGCACACTTACCGCCTGGCGTACCTTTTCCCTGAAATCATCTATTTTGATGCCCGAACCTGAGATAAATTTAACTTTTAACAGGGCCTCCTCGGGCCCACTCGTCCACAAGTGGATAACGCTCACCGGGTAACTTGAACCCACTAAACCAACATAGGCAGATGATATCGCAATTTTATTGCCACCCGACAGGCTATCAACCAGGTGCAGCAGTTGTTTTGTTTTTGCTTCTGTCCGTTCAATACGTGTTCCTTCGGGCAACCTTAGCCTTACCTGGAACTGCCCGGCATCAACTTTCGGAAATAATTCTTTACCAACTGTTAAAAAAAGCAACGCCACCAGGCCAAATGAAAGGACCAGGTAAACGGGTATTAGTATGTTTCTGCCGGGCGAAAGCCGCAGGATCAGCCTTCCATGTCGTTCTTTAAAACGGGCCATGCGCTTGCCTTCTTTTGCGGTTTCGGCCGGCTGGTCTTTAAACAACCAATTGGCAACAACCGGCACAAATGATTGTGACAACAGGAAAGAAGCTATCATGGCAAAACCAACAGCCAGCGAAAGCGGCAGGAACATGGCTTTAGGAATACCCGACATAAAGAAAGCCGGGAAGAATACCGCCAGGATACAAAGAAGGATTAACAATTTAGGCAAGGCAATTTCTTTACAGGCTTCTAAAATGGCGCGCCCCTTCAGCTCGCCTTTTTCCTGGTGATGGTGGATGTTTTCTATTGTTACGGTGGCTTCATCTACCAAAATACCTATGGCCAGTGCCAGGCCGCCAAGAGTCATAATGTTGATGGATTGCCCAAAAAGTTTGAGGCAGATAACCGCCGAAAGCAAGGCCAGCGGGATAGTTAAAACCACGATGAGCGAACCGCGCCAGTCGCGCAAAAATAGCAGTACCATAAGGCCGGTAAGTAAAGCGCCTAAAATGCCCTCGGTCATTAAGCTTTTTAATGAATTGATAACATAGCCCGATTGATCAAACTCATAACTTACTTTGATATCTGGCGGAATGGCGGCCTGCATATCGGGCAAGGCTGCTTTCACCTTTTGTACCACATCCCAGGTGGAGGCATCGGCCCTTTTGGTAACAGGGATATAAACAGAACGTTTGCCGTTAATTAACGCATAACCTGCTGTAATATCGGCTCCATTATCCACCTGCGCCAGGTCATGTACGTAAATGGCCGGACCGCTGCCCGTTTTTACGGGGATGTTGCCCAAATCCTGTATATTATCTACAACCGTATTTTGGGGGGCAATGAGCATCTGATCGCCCACACGAAGGTTACCCGCCGGGAGGATGGTGTTCCCTTTGGCAATGGCCGTTACCAGTTCCTCGGGACTGACACCATAACTACGCAATTTATTCGGATCTGCTTTAATCAATACCGAACGTTGATTACCGCCAAACGGCGGCGGCGCCGAAACACCGGGCAGGGTGGAAAACATGGGTCGTACCTTAAATAAAGCCAGATCTGATACCTCGCCTAATGACCTGGTAGGGCTGCTGAAAACCAGCTGGCCGACCGCCACGCTTCCCCCGTCAAAGCGGGTTACAAATGGCGATACCGTGCCGGGAGGCATAAATGCCCGCGCGCGGTTTACCATTGATACAACCTCGCCGGTGGCCTGCCCCATATCGGTGCCCTCGTAAAAATTCAATTTTAATAAAGTAACCCCCTGGATGGTTTTGCTTTCTACAGATTTAATGCCGGTTACATACAAAAAGTGGTACTCATAATAGGAGGTTACAAACCCTTCAATCTGTTCGGCTGATAGCCCGCCGTAAGTTTGCGCCACATAAATAGTGGGGGTACCCAGCTTCGGGAAAATATCTACCGGCATGGTACGTATAGATACCACCGCGAAAAAAACGATGGCAATAACGGCTACAACAATGGTGACCGGTTTTCTTAATGAGGCGTATAAAAACTGGATAATGTTCATTTGCCGTATTGATTTAAAAACAGGTTGAGGTTGCCACTGTAAGCCGCTTCACTTAATAATGCCCGCCATGTACTGTAATAGGCGATGCTGACTGTAGCTGCCGACTGAAATAATAATTGCTGTGCCTGGATCACATCGTAATAATTAATAAGGCCCGACTTATATCTTGATTGAATACCCTTGTAGGTATACTCGGCGGAGTGTAATTGCTGCGGTGCAAGCTGCGCCGATTGCAGCGCCCTTTTAAAATTGGATGCTGCAATTTCTTTTTGGGTATTAAGGTGTAATTCGGTTTGCAAAAGTTGCTCACGGCTTGATGCGGTGATAAGTTCCTGTTGTTTCCATACGGGCTCGTGCCTGAAAACTTCCAGTATCGGAAAAGCAATTTGTGCCCCCACACCATAATTATAACGCTGAAAGCGCCAGCCGTCGCCGGAGTTTACCGAACCATCTGCGGCAATGCCCGATCCCCGACCGTAACCGGTGCTCCATAAGGTTAATTTGGGCAGGATACTTCGCTTTAATGATTTTAACGCCAGTTCATTGGCATTTAGGTTGGCCTGTCCCAATTGCACTTCGGGGTGGCTGGTTGTTATAGTATCGCTTAAAGCAATTACGGGGAGAGTTTTAAAAAGTGAAGTATCAACCACTAGGCCGGCTGGTAGCGTACCACCTACCAGTTCCTTAAGCGCTATCAACGTGGAATCCTGTTGCCTTTCAAAAGTAATTAATTGCATTTGGGCCCGTGTATACTCCGATTGAAAGGACGAAGAGTCGGTTCCGGGCCGCAAACCGCTTATTACCAGGGTTTGGGCCTGTTTTAAATTAAAAGCTGCTCTATCAATATTTGACCGGTAAACTTTAATCAACTCGCTAACCAGCAAATAATTTAACCAGGCGCCAATTACATTTACCTGGTGCTGAAACAGGGTTAAGTTCTCGTCTGCCTGCCCGTATTTCAATCTGCCCTTAGCCAGGTCAACTTCGGCACGGCGCTGACCAAAAGTAATGGGTTCCCATTGCAGGTTAAGTGCGGCCGCGCTGCCCGGCACGCCGCTATAATCATTACCCTTGCTTGGCGGACCGCTGATAGGTGTAATAAACTGCGGATAAACCATGCCGGTTATATTATTGGCGGTTGCATAATCTACCTGGTACGATGCGTTAAGCAACGGAATAATGCCATTCTGCTTATACTTCACAGCATATTGTAAAGATTGTGTTTGCAATCTCTTGGCTTTTATCAAGGGATAATTAGCTGTTGCGGTATGCAGCAGGGAATCAAGATAGGGCTTACTTTGCTGCCCCAAAGTTTGCCTGGGGAATAAAAAACAAAGAAGCACACCTGCAAGCACGCTGATTTTTGGAAGGGCGGGTAAGTCGGGATATTTCATAGCTGGAAATCCAGTGCTGTATATGTAAGCGCAATACTATGGCAATTTACTATTTTAAAATAGAACAGATTTTACCGAATAGAATCTGCTTTACTTTTTTACCACGTTTTTTTTGTACTCAGACGCCCTCATCCCCATTTGTTTTTTGAAAATCCGGTTAAAATGGCTTTGGTCCGAAAATCCGGTGAGGTAAGCAATCTCCGTTAAAGAGTAGTCGGTGGTTTCCATCAGGTTTATTGATTTTTCGATGCGCATTTTACGGATATAGTCGCCGAAGGATAAATTTTCGAAGTACCTTGAAAACTCCCGCGACAGGTAGGCCGGGTTAATCTTTAGTTCTTCCGACACCTGTTGCAAGCTTAAGCTCATATTGGTATCAATTTGGTCCTGAATCATCTCCTTAATCTCTTTTGCCCATACCGGTGCTTTTTTTGATCCCTGCTGCTTCAGGTATTTATTAAAAACCTCCAGTAAAAGGAATTCTACAGGCTCCTGTATATGTTTTTGCTCGTACAGATATTTGGCCCAGGTGTATAAGCCGTCATATACTTTTATACCCAGTTCCAGCAGTTCGTGGTCATCAGGGATATTTTTTGATAACCCTAAAAAAATGGCCGACAAACCCGATGCCTGAGGGGCGAAATCATGTCTATCCGTATCGGCCCCCCGAACAATGGCAGCTATGCGGTCGAGCGCGATATCCTTGAGCTGATGCTTTTTTATAAAATAATCAAAGGTACACTGGTCGTCGTAGTGCGTGTACTCCACACCCGGAAGGTCAAAGGGAATAGCATTCAAGGCTGCGGCCTGCGAAATCACCTGGTCTACCGGTACATAAATAATCTCAGCCTCGGAATCGATAAAGCGTTTGATTAGCCAGGGACAGGCAATACGGTCTATCTTCGGATGTTCGCGGGTAATCCATTTCATTTCGTTACCAAAGTTAGAAATCTAATCCTTTTTATGGCAACGAATTCCTTGGCAGCTGTCCATAGGTAATCGTAACAAATTTGTTCAAGTCAACAGAGATAGGCTAAGAAAGCGGGTAACGTTTATTCCCGAAATTTGTAAAGTAAAAAAGCCACTAATGTTTGATCAGTTAATAGACTCCAGTGTCATGGTGCCCATTAGCTTGCCATTTTTACTATAGGTTTCCGACTTTACAAAACGCCCCAGTTTTGGCGCGAACCACTCGATTACTTTCATCCTGAAAGGTATACTGATCCCCATCATCTTCATCGTGGTTGTAGCATCGTACGTTATTTTAAAGCAATCAAAACTACCGCCCCCCGTGGTTACTGTTTCGGTTGCTTCTACTTTACGGTTAACAATGTCCATTTGCATCTCCCCTTTTGCCGCGCCGCCATTATTCAGGCTGATAGTTACCGATCCATCATCAAGCGTTTGCCCGGCTTTAATATCGGCAGGGTAACTAAGGTACCTGGCTTCGCCATTCACCTGCATGTCCCCGTATTGTTTCATAGAGGCGGCCGGGATAAACGATTTCATATCAATCTTAATCGCGTCCCCACTGCAAATCATCTCCGAATCGCCGGTGCCCATAACCTTGCCATTATGGTCGCTGATAACGGCATGTACCGCCACGGTCGACGCGTCTTTTTTGGTGCTGGTATAAACAGCGGTCATTTGTGGCTGTCCCTTGGCATCGTGGTTAATATAACTGAGTTTTTTGCCGTTGACGTTGTTAACAAACTGGTTACAACTTTGGGCGTTAACTGCATGCCCGCCAATAGCAGCGCATAGCAGCAGGATGATCAATTTTTTCATAACGTTTACAGATGATTAAACCGGGAGTAAATATCCTGCCTAAAGCACAGATATACAATCGTATAAATACGTCATCATGATGCGGCAGTTACGTAATCTGAAATGTTAAAAACGAGGGATATTTTAAAACAAGGGGTAAGTTCGGATTTTACAATACAATTCGGCCCCCAAAAACCTAACATGGTAACTGTATAATGCTTATTGACAAGTAGCCGTGAAAGTACATGTTAATAAGCGGGCCTGCAAAATCATGGTTTAAATGATTTCCCGGCATCAATTCCTTATTGGGCTTTTGACATACAATTATGGGAGCATTTAGTTGGGTCAAAATAAAAAAATGACAAACCACCCGCATTCCCCTTTGTTGTAACAGTAAGCCGGATATTCCGGCAGATCAAAAATCAAGAGGAGGAAGCATCATGACACTTGTAAAGTTTAATGACGGCAAAAGCAATATGCTGCGCCCGGGGTTCGACGACATTTTTGAATCTATCATGAACGACACTTTTTTATCCGACCGTATGGTGTCGCGCGTGCCGGCGGTTAACATTTCAGAAACGGATGGCTATTACCATATTGAACTGGCCGCGCCGGGGCTAAGCAAAGAAGATTTTAAAGTAAGCCTTGACCGCGACGTACTCACCATTTCGGCCGAAAAACAAAGCGGGCAACCGGCTAACGACAAAAAGTACAACAAATGCGAATATAATTATACCTCATTTGTACGCTCATTTACACTGCCCGATTCTGTGGATAACGAGGGTATCAATGCGGAATACACCGACGGCTTACTGAAGGTTAATGTGGCCAAAAAAGAAGAAACCAGGACGGCCAGCCGCCAGATAGAGATTAAATAAGCCACAACTGCGGCAATTGTTAACAGGCGCCGTACCAGGCGCCTTTATTTTTTTAGTTATGTTGGCCAGTATAGATCAAAGCAAGCAAAATGATGCCGGGCAACCGGCACCCGAGCTTAAAACGGAAGGTCCGCTTGCCGAAAAAGATCAGCAGGGACAAGCGGCAGAGCGTGCCAGGAAACTCGCGCAGGAAGCGCTGGCAAAATGGCGGCGTTTGCAGGAAAAAATTCAACATCCATTTAAAAAATAAAGTCATGTGGTATTATCAATATTACTGGGGAATGAACTGGATTTGGTGGATAGTTTGGGGCCTGATAGTCATTTGGATATTTGCCCTGCCTATTGGCATACCCGGGCAGCGGTATCAGCGGGAAAGACCGCTGGATATCCTAAAAAAACGTTTTGCCAGGGGCGAGATTGACCAAAAAGAATACCGGGAAAGAAAAGCGGAACTGGAAAAGTAAATAGTTTTTATAGTTTTTAACCAAAAAATTGCCGGGCCGGGGATTGGCCCCGGGGTTGTTATTCCTTGCCCGGCAAGTGATGCATGTACAGTTGTTTATAAGGAATGTCCAATATCGGGTAATGAAGGAAAAAACTTCGGTGTTGGGCATTCAAAATTCAATGTTCAATATTATTTATCTTTCTGCTTTTTTTAACTTAATGATATTAAGCCCGATGGGGCAATGTGATGAATCAATAGCTGTTTTCTGCCTCGTTACCGTAGTGCCTGTAAAATTCATTTTCATTGGTTTCGGGCAGCGGCACCGAGGGGTCGTATTCAGGACTGTTCTTTACGGCGTTAACCGTGATATCTACATAAACCGCGTCTTCTTCCCATTTTACATGGGTGATCCATTTGGGTGATACCAGCACCTTTTTTCCCGGAAACCAATGACCGGTATCCACTACCAGGAAATGGATGCGCCAACTTTGATCGTCAACAATAAAATCTTCCACATCGCCAATTTCGCCGTTAGTGGCATGAATGCGGTAACCTGTAACTTCGCGGGTGCTGCGCAGATGTGGGTTGACGTGCTTATCGCCGGTTGTTGTTGCCAAAATGCTTTCTTCAAACGGTACCCGGGACTCCATCATGCCCGACATACCCATGCCCCCATAAAATCCTGCTCCGGCGGAACCCATGTATGGCCAGCCGTAGTGACTATACAGGTCGATTTCCTGCTGCCGGGAAACTGTTCTTTCCGTATCAATATCAGGGCTGTGTTCAATTTGCTTTTTGGTTAGGTTCACCGGGAAAACTTTATTTTCCCAATCGGGCGTTTTTAATGCAGCAGGCGAAATCAGCACCCTGCGGCCAAACAGCCAACCCCCCGTTTTAACAATCAGGTAACGTATAGTCCAGGTTTCATCGTCAAAATAAAACTCTTCCAGTTTTCCAAATTCACCATCGGTTGCCCCCATACTGAAGCCAGCCAAACTTTTTACATTCCGTTTCATGATTTTTTCGGTTTATCGCAGCATCTGCTTCTTAATTACCCACAAAAATCATGCTGAAAAGCGGAATATCTGCGGGATAATCCATTGTTAAGTCAACAGTCTTTAGCCGGAAGTCTCAAGTCATATTTTGCTTGTCTTTTATTTAGAAGCTGTTTAAAAACAGCCTCATGGAACTTAAGACTTTCGACTCAAGACTAACCCTCACCTAATCATTACAGGACACTTTTACAGATACTGTACACCACTTGCCGAAGTAAAACTCCTGTCGTCTGCCGAAGGCCCATATATTGATGGCACCTCAATATCGTTCAGGCGCATATAAACTGTTAGTTGCCCGCGGTGGTGCACCATATGGTTAATCGTCGATTCTACCTGCTCTTTTTTGGATGACCGGAGCAATTCCCGGCCACCTGTTTTAAGATAAAAGGTTTCTGCCAATTCACCTTCGCCGACATTTAACAGGGTTGCTTTAGCCCCTGCCACGTTTTGTTTAAAATAATTTACCAGGCCTTGCGTATCATCCGGTTTAAAATGCTGAAAGGTAGCAAAGTCGATCTCGGAATGTTTGATGATATGTGTAATCCATAAGGGTATCTCGGCCACAAGCAACGCCAGGTAACCCATTTCCATAGATCTTTCATGCGGTTTCCAGCCAAACAGCCGGAGTGGGATCCGCTCCAGGCATTTGAGACTGGCCGGCGATTCGGCCTCCAGTTCCCTGGCAAATTCACTTGCAAACAATGTGTCGTTCATGAGCTTGAATTTTATTGATGACCAATAACTCAAAAACAAGTGTGTTTTAAAAAAGTTTAACCCAGGTTTCGTTTTTTCAATTTGGTTGAAATTTTTCCCTGTCAATTAAAAAAAATGCAAACCAATAAAAATGAGCTTTGTTCTATAAGTATTGTATAGGGACCTGTTAATTAATTTCACCACATAACACCTTTATAAATCGAAAGCCAAGGCATAGTGTTTAATCCTTGTGCATCTCATTTTCGGCTTCTATATAATACCATACTGACGATAGCGGGCCCAGGGTCCCGCTGTTTAAAATATTGAATTATGGAAACTAATAAAATCAAACAAATTCAGGAGTTCGGCCAAAGCATTTGGCTGGATTTGCTGGACAGGGGGCTCATCCGCTCGGGCAGGTTAAAAAAAATGATTGAAGAAGACGGCCTGCGGGGCATGACCTCGAACCCGGCCATTTTTGAAAAAGCCATTAGCGGTAGCGCTGATTACGACGAGCAGATCAGGGAACTGGCAGAAAAGTACCAAAACAACGAGGCCATTTTTTATGAGCTGGCAATTACAGATATCCGGGAGGCGGCCGACCTGTTCGAACCCGTTTTCAGAACCGGGCATGACGGTTTTGTCAGCCTGGAGGTTTCGCCACACCTGGCGCGGGATACCAGCAGGACCATAAGGCAGGCAACGGAACTTTGGCGAAAGACGGACCGGAAAAACGTAATGATCAAAATACCCGCCACCGCCGAAGGTTTACCCGCCATCCGCAGGGCTATCTGCGAGGGGATTAATATCAATATCACGCTGCTGTTTGGGCTGGATCGCTATGAAGCCGTTACCGACGCTTACCTGTCGGGACTGGAAGACCGTTTGGCCGATGGCCAGCCAATTGACCAAATTGCTTCGGTAGCCAGCTTTTTCCTAAGCCGCATTGATGTACTGGTAGACCCTATGCTGGAAAAAAAGGGCTATCCCGAATTAAGGGGTGAAATAGCGATTGCCTGCGCCAAACAGGCTTACCAGATATATAAAAGGGTTTTCGGCAGCGACCGCTTTAAAAAATTGCAGGAAAACGGCGCCCACCCGCAACGCGTGTTATGGGCCAGCACCGGCGCCAAAGATCCATCTTTCGCGGATACCAAGTATATAGAGGCCCTTATTGGCCCCGAAACCGTGAATACCGTGCCACTGGAAACGCTGGACGCCTACCGCGATCATGGGCAGCCGGAAAGCAGGTTGGAACAGGGCACAGACGAAGCTGTGCAGGCGCTGGCCCGCCTGAAAAAGATAGGGATCAATATTGATGAGGTTACCGCACAATTGGAAACCGAGGCAATCGAAAAGTTTAACAAGCCATATGACCAGTTATTGCAGGCTATCGAAGAGAAAAAAGCACGGTCCCGGGCCAGGTCTTACGCTCTTTAAAGCTCGTAAGGGAAAAACTATTCAGTAGCAAGTTTAGTAAGATATGGCTATTTAAGTTATTAACAGGATGCATGGACGGGCATTCGACAGTTTAGCGCTTTACCCGGTGGTTGCTAATTTAATACAGCAAAAATTAAAAAAGCACCATCGGGGAAAGCACAATTTATGCTTAACTTTATTTACCTTTTTGCTGGCTACTTATACGTTTGTTCCGGTTTCTATCTTTTCATCTAAAAATTAAAAGTTTATGGAAACAATTATGGTACAAGAAGCGGATGCCGCTACCCTGGATGTGGTAGCCACTGCTTTACAAATGGAAGGCTACCGGGTTTGCAGCCTGGACGATACGAACGAAAATGCGTTGGAAATGATCAGGCGCCATCACCCCAAACTGGTTTTACTTGACTGTTGGCTCAGCCACAATTCGGCGGGGCAGGTTAGCCAGTGGATAAAAGCGCATTTCCCACACCTGCCGGTAATCGCTTTTAGCTGTGATAACCAAATTGAAGCAAAATACCGGCAATTTGGCTTTGATGATTATATCCAAAAGCCGTTTGAGCTGCATAAACTATACCAGGTAATCAGAAAATATTTACCCCAACGCCATAAGCGCCGGGAAACTACCGACCACGCTTAACCCGTCAGCATAAAGCAACCGGTTAGGTGGCCGGCTTATTTATAGTTTGATTTTTTGATCAGCCGCTGTAAGTCTTTAACCCATATTTTACGGCCATCAGTTTCTACGATGCCTTCTGCTTTAAACTCCTTTAATAAGCGAATTACGTTTTCTTGTGCAATGCCCGCCATATTAGCCAGATCGAGCCTGGTGATATTTAAAACAATATTTTTTTCATCGGCACCTTCTACTTTATATTTCTCCCGGAGCACGATAAGGGCTATGGCCAGCCGTTCTGAGGCTGTGCGCTGCGCGATTACCGAAATACTGTTGGTTAATACTGTAAATTCATGGCTTAACGCCTTGAGCAGCCGCCAGGTAAAAGCCGGTGACCTGTGTAAAATGCTGATAAAATCTTCCTTGGGTATAAAACTTATCAGGCTATCTTCAATAGCCGCCGCCGAGTCTGGGTACCGTTCATCAGACAGCACTGCGTGGTAACCGAATAACTCGCCCTGGTTGGCTACATAAAAGATTTGTTCTTTCGCGGTATTATCAACCTTGTATTTTTTGACTTTGCCCCTTTTAATTAAAAATATGCCCGAGGGTACGGTACCTTCCCTGAAAATCACGTCGCCTTTCTGGTAATGCTGATCGCTGTGGTGCGCAAGTAAATCTGCATGGTCGGCTTCGGAAAGCACATGAAGCGTTGATTGCGTGGTAAAATTCCACCTGTCGATTGGAAAAATTCCGGATAGGCTCATATGCTAAGGTACGGATTTTTTAAAAACTGATAAATATCAGTTCCTGCGTTGATCTGGTACGGAAAACCGGGTTACCTAAGCATTTAAATTTACCGGCAATGGAAGCTTACCCTTTTTTCCCTTTCTTCCCGTCGGCAGATGACGTCAACAAAGGCCTGGTAAAACAAAAAAAAATTAATCCGAATGCGGGCTTGTTCAGTAATGATGCCGCATTTGACTGGCTGTACCCTGAACATTTTCAGCTGCTATCGCCGAAACATTGGACACCATTGGCCATTGCGCATACCGCTGCCAATTTTTTGGCCGAGCCTGGCGCCCGGGTACTGGATATAGGCAGTGGCGCCGGTAAATTTTGCCTGGCTGCAGCCTACCATTTTCCCGAAACCTATTTTTATGGCGTTGAACAACGGCACGAGCTGATATGCCTGTCTGAAGAAGCCAAAGGATATACCAAATTGACCAATGTAAATTTCATCTATGCCAATATTACCCAGGTGAATTTTAGGGAGTTTGATCATTTTTATTTCTATAATTCCTTTTATGAAAATATCGATTCCGAAAACAAAATAGATGATAGCCTGGAATTATCGCAAAGCCTTTATGCCTACTATAACCAGTACCTGTGCGCCGAACTGGATAAAAAGCCATTGGGAACAAGGCTGGTTACCTTTCATAGCCTGGAGCAGGAAATACCATCCGGCTTCAGGCTGGCAGATATAGCCTGCAATGGCCTGATGAAAATGTGGATTAAAGCCTGACCCGATGGAAACTCCAATTTTTACCCCCGTTTTTAAAAATTTTTATCCTTCCAAAAATAAAAGAATGCTTAATGAGCTATTAAACCCATCCCTGTTTTACCATGACAGTGCTTTTGACGAGTTGTATCCCGAACATATCCGGAAGCTGTCGCAAATGCACTGGACACCCGTGGAGATTGCCAAAATAGCGGGCAATTTCCTGGCCATTCCTAATACCAGGGTTTTGGATATCGGCAGCGGCGTTGGCAAATTTTGTATCACCGCCGGTTTTTTCCATCCCGAAACAACGTTCTCGGGTATTGAACAGCGGCGCGAACTATACAATTTTGCCGAGGCAGCCAAAGCCGGGATAGATTTGCCCAATGTAACTTTTACACACGGGAACCTGACTGAACTGGAATTTAACAACTACGATCATTTTTATTTCTACAACCCATTCTACGAAAATATTGAACCCGATAGCCGCATAGATTATGCTGTTGAAACTTCCTTTGAACTGTATGACCAGTATAGCAGGCTGGTTTACCAAATGCTGGCCGAAAAGCCTTCAAAAACGCGGCTGGTTACCTTTCATACCCCCGGCGGCCAGGTTCCGCCTGGTTATCAGCTGGTAAACAATTCCTACAGCAGGCTATTAAAAATGTGGATTAAAGAATAAGCCGATGTTTAAGCCCAAACTCATAGATACCCTAAAGCATTACCGGAAAGAACAATTCTTTAAAGATTTGATTGCCGGGACCATTGTGGGCATTGTGGCCCTGCCTTTGGCTATAGCGTTTGCCATCGCCTCCGGCGTATCGCCCGAGAAGGGAATTTTCACAGCCATTATCGCCGGGCTAATCATTTCGGCACTGGGTGGAAGCCGGGTACAGATAGGCGGGCCAACAGGGGCTTTTATCGTGGTAGTTTATGGCATTGTACAGCAATTTGGCATCAACGGACTAATCATCGCCACTTTTATGGCCGGTGTATTGTTAATTGTTATGGGTGTTACCAAATTAGGCAATGCCATCAAATATGTCCCCTACCCCTTAATTACCGGCTTCACTACGGGCATAGCGCTCATTATTTTTTCCTCGGAGGTTAAGGATTTCCTGGGACTGCATATGGGCAGCGTTCCCGCCGATTTTATCAGCAAATGGCTGGCTTTTGGCCAGCATATTTCTTCGGTCAATCCATACGCGGCCGGTATCGGGGTGGTTACCCTGGGCCTGGTTTTGCTTTGGCCCAGGGTAACACACAGGGTGCCTGGTTCGCTGATTGCCATCCTGGTTACCACCTTTGCCGTAAGTTTTTTTCATTTACCTGTCGAAACCATCGGCAGCCGTTTTGGCGCTATACCGTCATCCCTGCCCCGGCCGGTAATTCCCGGTGTCAGTTTCGCTACCATTCAGCAATTAATAAGGCCGGCCATTACCATTGCATTGCTGGGCAGCATCGAATCCTTGTTATCGGCAGTAGTGGCCGATGGCATGACCGGCGGAAACCACCGATCCAATACAGAATTGATTGCCCAGGGGCTGGCCAATATTTGTTCATCGCTGTTTGGGGGGATACCTGCCACCGGGGCTATAGCACGGACGGCCACTAATATAAAAAACGGCGGCAGAACGCCGGTGGCCGGGATTGTTCATGCACTCACTTTGTTAATTATTATGCTGTTTGCGGGCAAATGGGCTGCCTTGATCCCGATGCCGACATTGGCCGGAATATTGGTTGTGGTTGCCTGGAATATGAGCGAGCTGGAGAGTTTCAAATCGGTACTTAAGGGCTCCAAAAGCGATGCCGTAGTTTTAATTACCACTTTTGCGCTAACTGTATTGGTTGACCTGACAGTGGCAATCGAAATCGGCATGATCCTGGCCGCGTTCCTGTTTATGCGGAAAATGATGCAGGCCAGTTCTGTACAACAAGCGGATGTTTTGCCAGGCGAGTTATTTAATCAGGATGATATGCCTGAAGGCCTGGATGTTTTTGAGATTAACGGCCCTTTATTTTTTGGCGCGGCTTATAAGTTTAAGGATGCAATGAAGGTTATTGAAAACCCGGCCCGTGTGCTGATCATCCGGATGCGGAACGTGCCGGTTATTGATGCTACCGGCATCAGGGTGTTGCACGAAGTACATGCAACAACAAAAAACAACGGAACAAAACTGGTTTTAGCCGAGGTTGCCAGCGGACAGGTTATGAATGAGCTGAAAAAAGCGCGTTTATTATTTCAAATTGGTAAGGGAAACGTTAAAGATACTTTTGAAAACGCATTAAAGCGCGCCAACAGTATTTTGGAAGCCGGTTAAAATCAGCAATAAGGGCCGACCTGTGTTTGCTAAGATTGTAAAACCTATCGGGTATAAAGGCACGCTAAAACAAAAACTGTTATTATTTCCTTAGGCCAGCGGCAGCGTAAAATAAAACGTAGAGCCTTTGCCGCTTTCGCTTTCTGCCCATATTTTGCCATCATGCCTTTTAATAATTTCGGCGCTTAGATACAGGCCGATGCCGAAACCGGAAATATGACGTAAATCGCGATTTTCAACGCGATAGTACCTGTCAAATACCCGGTCAATTTCTGATGCTTTAATGCCTATCCCTTCATCTTTTACACTCACAACCACCATTTTTCCTTCAGTTTGGCATCGAATGTCAATTAATTTTCCCCGGGGCGAATACTTTACCGCATTGCTGATGAGGTTGGAGATAACAGAACTGATTTTATCGCGATCAGCATTCACCGTGATATCGTTACATTCATTGAGGCTAAAAATATGACTGCTCACGGTGAGTTTAGTTTCTTCCAGGGTTTCGCGCAGTAGTTCATCAAGCCTGAAAGGTTCTTTTTCGATAAGCAGTTGCCCCGATTCCAGCCGCGAAATATTCAGAAAACTATTGATCATACTGGTCATCTTTTTAACCTGGCGGCTGGCGTTTTCCATGGCGCCGGATAAAAATTCGTCCTCGCTGTTCCTGAGCTTAGTGGTGCCCATTTGGATGATAGCACTAAGCGAGGTGAGCGGTGTTTTAAGTTCATGGCTAACCATCCCGATAAAATCATTCTTCCGCTGCTCTTCCTGTTTTTTTTCGGTAATATCCCGGGCTATTTTAGATAAACCAATAATATTGCCCTGCGCATCTTTAATGGGAGAAATTGTTAATGAAATATCCAGTAAGCGCCCGTCTTTGGTTAGGCGTTTGGTTTCAAAATGATCTACCCGCTCTCCTTTTTTTAAACGGGCCAGTATTTGAGGCTCTTCATCCTGGCGGTCAGAAGGGATAATCTTATAAATTGTCTGGCCTATCATCTCGTCTTCCGTATAGCCAAATATCCGTTCGGCTGCTGCATTCCAACTGGTTATCACGCTTTCCAGTGTTTTGCCAACGATAGCATCGTCAGATGATTGGACGATTGCGGCCAGCTTCGCGCTTTTTTCTTCGGCCTGCTTAATGCCGGTAATATCAAGGGTAATGATCAGGCCGGCATCTACTTCGTTTCGTTCGTTTTTTAACGGTACAAAATGTACAATATAAAATTCGCCGTCCTCAGTTTTCCATTCAATCGAAAACTGGTCGCCGTTTATCACCCTTTCATATAGGTGGCGGGAGGCTTCATAGCGTTCGGGCGAAACCTCCGAGGGATGCCTGCCTTCATATTTCTGCCGGTCAAAACCCATCTTTTCCATGATATCGCCCTCAATGGTTATATACCGGTGGTTCCTGTCAATCACCATAATCAGCGACCCGGGAATATTCAGGGCAATTGACCGGAACAATTTCTCGCTCCGCTGAAGGTTGGCCTGGGTTTCAATCAACGCGTCATTGGTGGCCGCCAGCTCTTCATTAGCCGCGGCAAGTTCTTCATTGGCGGCAGCAAATTCTTCGTTGGTAGCGGCCAGTTCTTCATTCAGTCCGTGCGCGGTATTCTCCAGCAGCCATACAGCTAAGCTGGTAACACTACCTTTGCTGTTTTTTATTGGAGAGTAAACAAAACTAACCATTACCATTTCTTTCTCACCGTCATGTAACTGCAGCATCTCCCTTTCCCTGGCGGTATATGGGCGACCTTCCTGGACGGCTTTATTAAGGATCATTTCATCCTGATCAAGCCTGTCCAAAGGAAATATTTCCCGGTAATGCTTCCCCAAAACCGCCTCTTCCGGCTTACCGGTCAATTTCAAAAAATGAGCATTAGCCATTTCGACCACCAGGGTGGCTGCATCCACTATGCAAATACCTACCGGCGCATTTCGCAATATATAGGATAAATTGTATTCGTTGATGATTTGCATAAAGTCACAACATTTTCCTCAAAAATAAAGATAAGTGAATATCAGTTAGATTATTCTTAAATAATTTGCCAATCCGTTAACTAATAACAAATTCTGAATACCTGACGATATTTTACCGCCAACGTGGCCGGTTTAGATAATATCATCGCATTTTTTGCATTCGGAGTTCTTTTTGTTTTTGCTGCCTGACACCCGGAATGGCTGTAACATTAATCAGTAAGCGAAAGCATAAAAACCAACAGCCCCAAAAGCTTATTAATTTTGCTGGGCAGGTAACCAAACTTCTTTTTAAATGCCGTTGTAAAATGATGGGCATTTTTATACCCCACCTCAAAAGCCACTTCCCTTACCGGCTTTCCATCTTTTAAAAGCAATTTCGCTTTGTCCATCCGTAAATCATATAAATAGCCAAAAACCGTTGTCCCAAAAACTTCTCTAAAACCTTTTTTTAGTTTAAAATCGTTAAAGCCTACCTTGTGCGCCAGTTCAATAAGCGAACAGGGGTTTAACAAATTTTCCTCCACTATGGTTTTGGCCTGGTTAATGCGCTCCAGGTCGTGCATTTTCAAAAATGAATTGGCCGGTTGTTCCGCTAAGGCAGCTACCTGTTCCAATTCAAGGAAAAGTAACTCCAATGCCTTCGCTTCAAAATAAATGTGATGGTTCCCCTTTTTTTCAATATTAGCCATTATACCCTGAATAGCCTGGCTCATTTGCAGCGTGGTTGGCCTGTTTACCTGCAGCAACTCCAGCTGTTCGGGGCTCAATGCACCCGGTAAACTTTTTTTCAAACTATCTCCAAGGAAACAGACCACAAACAGCAATAAATGGCCCTGAAGGCGGGTCTTAAATTTTAACTGGCCGGGCGAAAAAAGGCTATTGTGTTCTCCTTCACTAAATGGGAAGCCCGCTAAACCTGGTTGTGTTGGCCCTGATAAGGTAAAGCTCATCATCAGGCATAAGGTATCAATCTCCACCGTGACCGGGGATATTTTATCACCTTCGAAATCGATTACAAAGAAACAGATATCAGGCAGTTTTACCGTGATGATGCTTACACGGCCCCAGTTCCCGGTTTGATTAAACGCGGCTTTATCCCTTAAAACATCATCAAAATGGTAAACATCATCATCCAATAAAGCAGAAGTAATTCTGATCATTATTAATCCGTATCGCGTTTATTAAAATCCCGCTGGCGTTATCATACTGTTAGTAAATCGCTCAAATTTGCATCATTATTTTTAATTAGTCTAAATAAATGCAAATAAAATATATCCTTTGCGCTTTTGCCACGTCATTTACATTACATATGGCCTATGCGCAAAAGCGGGATACTTTAAAAAAGGATACAACAAATATTAAGCAGCTGAAAGAAGTGGTGGTTACCGGAACCCGCACCCAGAAAAGCCTGCAACAGGTGCCAATACCAATTACCCGCATCACAGCCGACGAAATAAAGAAAAAAGGCCTGGTACGGCTGAACGAGATTTTGGCCGAGCAAACCGGGATGACCATTTTAGATGACCCGCACGGACAAGGCATACAGATTCAGGGCTTTGACCCTGCCTATACCATGATTTTGATAGACGGGCTACCTTTAATTGGCCGCAATACGGGTATCCTGGAGCTTTCCAGGATCACCATTAATAATATCGACCGGATTGAGATTGTAAAAGGCCCAACATCTTCCCTGTACGGCAGCGAAGCGATGGCCGGGGTTGTAAATATCATTACTGCCGATCCGGTAAAGGGAATATCGGGCGGGGCGGCAGCCAGGTACGGTACCAATAATACCGCAGATATTAGCTTAAATTCGGCCTATAAAAATGACCGGTTCTACATTTCGGGCTTTGCCAACCGTTACAGCAGCGGCGGTTATACATTGCAGCCTTCATCAGGCCTGCCAACTGTTTCCCCCTTCGCAGGCTATACGCTTAATGGTAAAACATCCTACAGAATAGACGGTAGGACAACAATCAAACTTTCGGTAAGGTATTATACTAATGATCAGGACAGCAGGTATCTTGTAGAAAACCGGTATGCAGCCGGAACGGGTACCGAAAAAGATTTTAATATAGCCCCGGTAATTACGCACCATTTCACCGATAAACTGCTTTCTACCTTGCAGCTTTACCGCTCAACCTATAAAACCAAATCGGACGTAAGGTATGAGGATGACCAATCAGTATACGACCAGACCTATTTTAACCAGGCCTTTAACCGTGCCGAACTGCAAAATGATTATGCTTTAAAGGATAACCTGAAACTAACCGGCGGTGCAGGTGGTCAGTATGAAACGGTTGAGGCTACACGCTACACCAAACTACAATCGTTCACATCCGGCTACAGCTACTTCCAGGCCGACTGGCTGCCGGTAAAAAAACTGGATATTATTGCCGGTGGCAGGTATGATGTGCACAGCGTTTATAAATCGCAGTTAAGCCCCAAACTGGCGGCAAGCTATGCACTTAGTCCAAAATTTACAGTATTAGGGTCGGTTGGTAAAGGTTATAAGGCCCCCGACTTTCGGCAGCTTTATTTAAACTTTACTAATGCCGAGGTTGGCTACAGTGTTTTTGGTTACGAAGAAGCAAGTGCAGGCATAGAGCGCTTACAGCAGGCCGGGCAAATTGAAACCATATTGATAGATCCCACTACGCTGAAAAGGTTAAATGCCGAAAGTTCCACCGCTTTTAATTTAGGTTACCGGTACAAACCAACAGGCAAACTCTATTGGACAGCCAACCTTTTCCGCAACAACATCACCAACCTCATCGAAACAGCGGCCATAGCTATAAAAACCAATGGTCAATCTGTTTTCTCTTACTTCAACCTCAATAAAGTTTACACGCAGGGTGCTGAAACCGATCTGAGCTACCAGGTATTTAAGTCGCTACAGTTGGCAGGCGGCTTTCAATACCTGGAAGCATATGACCAGGAAGTGCTGGACCAGATAGTCGCGGGTAAGGTTTTTACCAAAGATCCCGAAACCAATCTTACTAAAGTTATTAAAAGAAGCGACTACGGCGGGTTGCTCGGCCGGTCAAAATACACGTACAATATCCGTGTAAACTACCAGGAAAATAAAACAGGCATCAACGCCTCCATAAGGGCCATCTATCGCGGCAGGTACGGCTATAAGGATACCGATGGAAATGGCATTGTAAACCGCGATGATGAATATACAAAAGGATACGTACTGATTAACGCATCGCTATCAAAGCCTTTCCTGAGCGATGCCATCAGGGTACAGCTTACCGCGCAAAACCTGCTGAACTATAAAGACACCCAGGTTGTCCTTAACCTGCCGGGCAGGCTCATTTACGCCGGGGTAGCCTACAATTTCAATAAAAAATAACACACAAATCAAATAACAATTCAAACAATAAAACACATGAACAAATTTGCAACTTTATTATTGGCATTAAGCAGCGCTATCATTTTACTAACATCATCGTGCAGTAAAAACGGCGATGACGTTACTCCGGCAGTAAGTAAACTCACCACAAAAACAGTTACCGATCTTGACGGTTCAACTGCCACCGTTTATTACAGCCTTTCAACCGGCGCGCAAATTACCGGCGCCGATACAGCCACAACCAAATGGGATATTAAATTTAAGGGGACAAGCATATTTATAAACGGCGGCACATCGGGCGCCGGAACTACCCAGGCCCAAATAGTAAGCAGCACCTTTGAAACTTTGGCTACCGCGCCAACCGCCGGTTATAAAACAGATGCAGCGGGCGCACCTGCCATATCGGGATGGTACACCTACACGGCCACCACCGAGCCACAGCACGCCATCCTTACTGTGCCAGGGAAGATCATCGTGATTAAAACATCGGCGGGCAACTATGCCAAGGTTGAAATGATAAGTTATTACAAGGGTAACCCAAACACAACAACTGCCGAATTTGCCAACCTGGCCACCAGGCCGGCATCGCGCTATTATACCTTCCGTTTTGCTTACCAGGGCGATGGCACAACCAGTTTACAATAGGTATTGAATAACCTGATTAAAAAACAAATAAAACACTTCAAATCATCATGAAAAAACAAATATGTTTAACATTTGGCCTGCTGATACTGGCTACAGCCGGCCTTTACGCGCAATCAAAAATGGAGCAGGACCGCGCGGCCATCCGTTCGCTCGGCGGTTTTTATAAAGTAACCTTTGACTATGCGGAAACTTTTGCGTCCGATACCGCTTACAAAAACCATCCTAAATATCATTCATCCGGTTATGAGTGGGCTGTGGTTGAGGATGAATCGCCAAAAAAAATTGTGATCCAGCATATCCTGGTTACCGGCGATACTTCTGTAATTAAGCATTGGCGGGAGGATTGGGTTTATGAAGAAAGCACCCTGGTAACGTTCGACAAGGATAATACCTGGAAAAAAGTGAACTTAAAACCAGCCGAAGTAAAAGGCCGCTGGGTGCAAAAAGTATTCCAGGTAGATGACAGCCCACGCTATGAAAGTATAGGCACATGGGTACATGCTGATAGCAGGCATGAGTGGCACAGCGAATGTGATGCGCCCCTGCCCCGCCGGGAGTTTACCAAGCGCAACGATTATAACGTACTCAGGAGGGGAAACCGGATTTACCTGACAGCCAACGGCTGGATGTTTGAGCAGGATAACCAAAAAATTATCCGCTCGGTCACCGAAGATAAATTACTGGTACGAGAAAAGGGCTACGAAGAATTTACCAAAGCGGATGAAAGTAAATTTAATTATGCTAAAGGCTGGTGGAAAACCCGGAAACCTTATTGGACATCAGTCCGGCAGGTTTGGGACCAGGTTTATGCGCAGCATGCACAGGTAAAACTAAAAGGAAAAACTGATGGAAAGCTCCTGTATGAAAGGCTGTTTGATCTGGCCGACCAGTCGGCAAAAGAAAAATGGGATACCGCCAAAAATAAATTGGAAATCAGCAAGGTGATCGAAAATTATTTAGCGGCAATTTAAGAAACAAAGCCCTGGGCTTACCGCCAGATTTATCCGGAAAATGCGGTAAGGCAGGCACTAATTTTTCAAATTCGGCAGCATAAACATCAGCTATTCCTTACCAAAAGCAGGCATCGGGGGTTCATGATTAAGCCCCCGATGGCATGCACCAATATTTAACCGGGAACTTTATCCCACCATTTTAACGGGAATTTTATTTCGTCGACTGAACTTGCAACCATATCCGGCTTAAATGCATAATGCGCAAGCCTGTCTTTAGTAGATATCCCCGACAAAACCAGGATTGTTTTGTAACCCATTTGCACGCCCCCCTGTATATCGGTTTCCATCGTATCGCCTATTACAGTGGTTTCGGCTGTTTCCAACCCCAGGAATTTACGTGCAGAGCGCATCATTACCGGGCTTGGCTTGCCTGTAACAAAAGCTTTCCGGCCGGTTGCCTCTTCAATCATGGCGGTAGTTGCCGCAATCCCTAAATTGTTCCATCCTGGTTTTTTGGGAGAGGGGTCGCGGTTGGTGGTAATAAATTTGGCTCCCGCCAAAATCATATCTACCGCACGCTGAACCATCTCCAGCGTAAAATTGCGGCCCTCGCCCAAAACCACAAACTCCGGATCGGTATTTACCAGTGTAATGCCATTTTCATGCAAACTGCTCAATAAACCTCCTTCGCCCAAAACGTAGGCTGTTCCGTTAGGGCTCTGATCGCCCAAAAACTTCCCGGTAGCCATAGCACTGGTATAAACATGCTTGTCCTGAACCTCAATTCCCAAACCTTTCAATTTACGCACAACTTCCAGGCTTGTCCGCTGACTGTTGTTGGTCATAAAAGCAAAAGGTATATCGCTGTCAATTAAATATTTGATAAATTTATCCGCCCCGTATATCAGTTCCTCGCCGCTATAGATAACACCATCCATATCGATTAAAAGTCCTTGTTTCATATTATGTTTTTTAAATTATAAGTTGTAAGAAGACCGGCTTCTACACATCCAAATGTACGACATTAATAACAAAATGAATATTTTATTAAAAATTCAATAACGATTTTCTTTATTTATTAACAATTTATCAATACGGTTAAGGTTTAGAAAAACACTCCAGGCATATTAAACCTTCAATGCCACAAAACTTTGGGACATTGATTAATTGCATGGCCAGGCTGTTTTTCTGACTTAACAGGTCAGGTTCTATTCGTCCAGGCGAAACATGATGTCTGTACGTAAAACATACTTTGTACCTTTTGTTACCGGCCTGCCTTCGTGTTCTAAACTGTGTAAGAAAACGAGTGCCAAACCTTTTTTTGGTTGAATAACCAGGTTACCAAAATTTGTTTCCCCTCCTTCATAATCTTCATTCAAATAAATCATAAAGGTGTAATAGCTGGCTTCACCATCACTCCTGATGTAACTTTGATCTCTGTGACGTTTAAATTCCTGCCCTGGCTGATATTTGTAAAATCTAAAAAGTTCATTTAATCCGACGGCTTTACTATAACCAATCTGTTTCGGCGCAAATGGTTTTAGTTGCAGCCATAATATATCGGCAAGCTCATAGTCTTTATAAATAACCCTGTTATTATTACGAACACTTGTAACAACTTTTTGCCCGCCTTCTGTTTCAATAGTCGCAGGTTCGTAACCAATGGCTTCACTTTTAAAAATAAAGTCGTCACATTCTTCGAGATTCCAAAAATCTTCAATTATGAAAATATCATTTGTCAGAACGCGGAGTTGCATCACGTAGTTGTTAAATCTCGGCTTATCGTTTATGGTTTTTGTAGCGGGACAGCATTCCGCCCGTCAAATATAGTACAAAAGCTCGTCAACACCTTACTGATTATAACGGTTCCCTTCTGGCGGCTCCTGATTTATTTATTAAGAAATTGTAATACCAACCGTTCCCATTCCTCTTCCAAAGACAGGTCGGGGCGCATTTGCCGTGCTTTACGATACCAATAGTCCGCATTCGAAATATCCCCTTCTTTACGATGCAGGTAAGCATGTACCAATGCCGATGCCTCATCGCTTAAATGATCAACCTGGGCATGCGCCTTTGGCCAATCGCCTTTGCCATCATACCAAAGGCTTTTTAACTGCACAGGCAACCCGGTAGCTGGTTGTGCTAAGTTTAATGATGCTTTAAAGTCGGCTAAAGTTTTCATAGGTATCATTTTGGGGCTCAAAATACAAAACATTATCTTACGCTTAATAACAGAAAAGCCACCTTTGCGTTAACAAGGTGGCTACAGAATTATTTGTATCACGGCTTTTACTTAAAGAATTTGGTAATATAGCGGCCAGACTGAACAAGCTACTAATAAAAATACAGAAAGCTCAGCCGACTAAGCCGGTGAAATATTAAGATTTTAGCGGACCAACATGCCGGTAAGTGTTGATGAGCAAGCCCGTGGGCGTAGTTTTCGAGTCAACAAAAGCAAGCTCCCGGGCGTCAATACTATCCGACAATAAGCGTTTGCCCCGGCCAAGCAAAACCGGGTAGGTAATGAGTACAACCTCGTCAGCCAGTCCCTGGTCAAGCAACACGGAGGTTAGCGTCGAACTCCCCACTACGATCAGATCGGGCCCTTCTGTTGACTTGAGATCACGAATCGCCTTTATAACGTCCTCGCCCAAATTCTCTATAGGGCCCCATTCCAGGCTGTCGGGCCTGTGGGTTACAATGTATTTGGTTGCAGCGTTGATAGCATTTGCCATAGGGAAATTTCCGGCATTAGGCCAAAAATTACTAAATATATCGTAGGTGTGGCGGGCAAGCAGCAGGTCAAATTTCGGCCCGTATGCCTCCAGGAGGGTTGCCGCGCCGGCAGGGCTGCGATAGGGTGTTGTCCAAGCGCCATAGGTGTAGTCTCCGTCATGTTCTATCACGCCATCCAGCGAGATGTGTTCAAAAATTCTGATTTTTCTCATTTTTTTATAGTTAGTTCATAGATAAATCTGACATTAAAATTCCTCTCTTAAAAATACCAGGGTCGATTTGGTTACTTTAAAAAGTCGTCCAGGTAACCTGCTATTGTTTTCGTCTGCATCATCAGGCTCACGTGACTCTGCGCAGGCACAATGGCTAAATGTGATTTTGGCATCGGCCCCAAATCGGCAGATACGCCACCTCCCAGTAACTGGTACGTTTTCATCAACTCCACTTTGTCCAGGCCATCATTGTCGCCCGAGATAAGCAATACCGGCGATGTGATTTTTTTAATATTGGCTTCCCCCACGTCAAATGGAACGGCGGCAAAAGCAATCATTTGTTCAATAAACTTTCTCCATTTTGTTTTGTCGGGCGCTACTGCATCATATGCGGTTTTTATAGGCGTATTGTCAAAAAAATCAGGTTTAAAATCTTTAAACCCACTATTGATAACCGGCAGCCAGCCGTTAGTTTTGTAGGTGGAAGATATGATCACTAATTTTCGTACCCGTTTAGGGCTTTTCGCCGCCAACTGGTAAGCTATAGAGCCGCCCATGCTATATCCTGCCACATCGGCGCTATCAAGTTTTAAAAAATCCATTACCCCTTCCACATCACTTGCCAGGGTAGCAATGTCTAATTTCCTGTCCGAAAACGGGGTGTGCCCATGTCCCTGCAATTCTACGGCAATTACCTTTCTTGTTTTTGACAACTCGGGTATTAATTGCCCCCAATTCATCTCAATGGTATAAAATGCACCATGCAGTAAAACAAGGGGCTTACCCTCACCATATACCTCATAGTAAACTTTAATGCCATTAACAGGCGCATAGCCACTTTCGGCAGGTTTAAGCTGTTGGCCCTTAGACTGAAATACCGTAAAAAAAAGCATAGCGATTATTAACACCAGGTTTAGGACATTATATCCTTTAGATACTCTTTTCATGATGCGTTATTTAAATTATTGATTTTAGTGATAAAACAAAGATAGAAGGCATTTCAGGATTTTGGGCTGTGTAAAAAAGACATTTTGAGGGGCGGATCGCGACAAAAGCATTACCGTTATATGGGATTAAGACCGGATCAAAACCATCCCCGCCGGAAAGGAAACTAAAGCAATTCAGCTGATTAGCAGGAAATTACAATGCAAAAAAAATGGGGCAACCGATTTTCTTCTCAGTTGTCCCATCAGGTGATCCCTACTTTACAAATTTCGAACTATTTCCCATCTGATTTATGCTTATTTGCGGATTTAGACTTCTGGCCTTGATGAACATCGCAGCAAAGAACGTAAGCTCATAAAGAGTGATATAGAACTAATTTGGTTTCAAATAATATGTTAATTAATGCTGGCAATATAAATTTATTCATTTCGCAAACTCTTCACCGGGTTGGCCATACCAGCCCTAATTGTTCGGAAACTTAAGGTAAATAATCCTGTTAGCAGCATCCCTACGCCGCTGATAACAAATACCCACCAGCTAATAGCTACGTGGTCGGCAAAGCTTTCCATCCATTTATTTACGGCGTACCATGCAATCGGCGTTACGATGATAAAAGCCAGTAAAATAAGCGATATCAGTTCGGTTGATAGTAGGGTTACTATTTGAGCAACGCTTGCGCCAAATACTTTGCGTATGCCAATTTCCTTTGTTCGTTGATTGGTGGTGTAAATGGCAAGCCCTAACAGCCCGAGGCAGCTAATCAATATCGATACACTTGTTGCCCAGGTGAGCAGGGTTGATGTGTGTTGTTCCTGGTCGTAAAATCTGGCTATCGTGTCATCATAAAAATGGCAATCGAAATCATCGTCGGGATAAGCCTTCTTCCAGGCCTTTCCCATATTTGTAATTGCGGTTTTCCATTCGTTGCCGCCTGCGGTTTCAGGTTTCAGGCTAACATGTAACGTCATCATTGGCCGGGGGATTGGACTGCCCGATGTTATGATTAATGGATAAATGGCGGAATGCAGCGACCGCTGATTAAAATCGGCAACTACGCCAATAATATTAATATTTCGGCCACCAAACCAATTCAACTGCTTCCCGATAGCTTCATGAGGGTTAGTAAACCCTAATAATTTAGCGTAAGTATTGTTAATGATGATGGCTTTCCCGGTGTCGGCTTCGGTTATGTTTCTGCCGGCAAGTAATTTTAGCTGATATATTTTAATGTAGTTCTCATCGCCAGACTTAATTATTATTTCTTCTGTTGTAATTTGTTTTTTTCCATCGTTATAAGTAATGCGCGTCCTGTTAAATGCATCAGCCGAAGGCGGGTCATTACCTAAACCCACAAGGGCAACCTGGGGCATTAGCCTGAATTCGTTCAGCAGTACCTGGTTGGTGCTGGCCTTACTGGTTTGCCAGGGCGTATTAATAAGCAGGATGGCATCCTTTTTAAACCCGAGGTTTTTATGTAAGGCGTAATAAATTTGCTGACTTACCAAAATGGTAGCCATTATAAAAAATTGGGCTACAACAAACTGCGAAACCGTAAGCGACTTACGCAGCCACGCATTTCGCGTTTTATTACTATTGCCCTGCACCTGGTTTTTTAGCACCGATGCGGGCTTGTAGCCCGATAACACAATTGCTGGATAAAAACCCGACAAAATACTTATCACAATAGTTAAAATCAACAGGAAGATTATGACATCCGGCCTTAGCATATTGGCATGAATATCCGGGGATATAACATCGGCAAACATTTTTAAAATAACTGGCGCAAGCAATATCGATATGCAAACCGCGAAGAATGTTATAAAAAATGTTTCGCTTAAAAACTGAACTACTAATTGCATCCGGCTGCTACCCAAAGTTTTGCGGATCCCAATTTCTTTTGCCCTTTGTGCGGCATGGGCGGTAGTTAAATTCACATAATTGATACATGCCAGCAACAACAAAAAGATACCGGAAGTCAATAATCCGTAAAGAGTTGTTTTGCTGGCCGGCGATGAGAAATAAAAAATATTATAGTCGGGATTGAAGTGAATATCATCTAAGGGCTGCAAGGCCAGGTCTACAATGGGCGCAGGCATTTTTTGTTCGGCACGCGGCAGATTATTTTTTCTGAAAATGGTAGTGATCTGTTTTACAAGCCCGGATGCCACGGTGCGAGGCGCCAGCTTTACAAAAACCTCTGATGCCGAAGATATTCTGCCCCAATTATTTATATGCAGATCGTCAGCTAACCGTTTATTAGTTGTGGCGGTACTAAAGGAAATAAAATCATGAAAGGTAAAGTCGCTATTCTCGGTAAACGTTTCAACTACGCCGCTAACGGTTGTCTTAAGGGTATCATAGGTAACTACTTTGCCAATCATTTCATGGTATGATAAAGACGGGAAGTAAAGCCTGGCTTGTTGGGATGTTAATACTACCTGGTCGGGTGCATCAAGCGCGTGTTGCGATGAGCCGGCAAGCCATACATAATTAAAAATTTTAAAATATTGCTGATCGGCAAGAGTTATCCTGTCCGGGTCTTTAAACCGCTTTTGTGCCTTTTTGTCTTTGTCGATATAGACAAAATGTGGTGACAACGTGTATATAGGCGTAATTTCCTCTATTCCGGTGGCCTGGCTTTTAATCGCCTCAGCCAGCGGGCCGGGTCCGCCACTCGAATAGATTTTATGTCCCTGAGATGATATGTTCATCACAACGCGGTAAATCCGGTCGCTGTCCTTGTGGAATTTATCAAAGGTAAAATCGTAGTGTACAACAAGGTAAATGACCAGGAAAGCGCTTATACCGATGGATAAACCGATAATATTTATCAGTGTAAATAGTTTATGCCTCCAAAATCCGCGGAATGCAATTTTAAAATAAGTTTTAAACATACGACTACCGGTTAATTTTTCATGCGTCCACCCCGGAGGGTTTACATGGCTCAATATTAGCGGCATAGTTTGGGTAAAACCTCTCAAGTTATAAGATGGGAGAACTTTTTGAAGGTGACTTTTATATTCTAAAGGGGTTTTGCCTGTAAATTGCTTAAAAATACGATGAAAGCTGCTTTGTGAATTAAAGCCAGATTCATACGCAAGACCAAGCAGCGTGATATGATTATAGGACGGGTCCTGCATTTTGAGCGCAACTTCGCGAACCCGGTATTCATTGATAAAATCGTTGAAGCTTTTTTTGAAAACTGTATTAATAATCCGGGACAACTCATGGGTAGTAAGTCCAAGTTTTTCAGCAAGAGAGCTCAGGCTTAATTCCGCATCCCGGTAGTGCCCTTTTTCCTTTACTTCCATTTTTAACCAGGATCCTTTTTGCTTCAGATCTGCCGGTAATAATGGTTTTAAGATCATATGGGGCCGTTCAACATATTCTGTTTTTATATGGCTTTTTGCCGCTATCCAAATGATCATGGATATTAAAAGAAGGTACAAGGGATAATAATGTTGTACGCTTAATTCATAATGGTAATAAAAATAGTCTATAGCTGTAAACGGTATCCATAATAACCACAACATGCCCAGGCCGGCAAGCAAGCGATCTAACCAAAGCAACTCGTTCCTGTAACGGTCGCTCCCGTGGAATTTTTTGCTTCGGTAAAAATTGTCAATCTGTGTATAGGAAAAATATAAATAAATAGCGACCGACAGGAATGCGGATAACTGCAATACGGGATTAGATTTGTCATAAATAGTGTTGCCTGTAGTTATATTTTGTATTGAATTAAATAACTGAAAGCTTATTTCAAGCAGCGCAGGTATGAAGTGTAGCAGGTCTTTGCGACGGAAGATATCCTTCGGCTGAATTATTTGACGTACGTAAAAGTAAATCAAGGGACCGAATCCCATTGAAAACCGTAATGGCAGACGGTTCAATAATGGATTATATTTTGTCAGACCGATATCGGCCGATAAAATCTTGAACATCCACAAGGCAGCAATGATCATTAGGATAGCCAGCAAACGATTAGCAGAGCGGTTCTCTTTAGGGGCGATCCATAAAAATAGCGATAGTGTTAAGCTGATAATTGCAGCAGCGAAGAACACGATATCGTAAAAAGTAATATGGAATGTAAGTGGTGTCAATTGAGTTTAGGTGCTGTGCCCCCATCCCAAACCTAAGAAAATCCTGGTACAAATTCAAAGATCACCTTAGTAAAACACCTAAATTCGGTGTGATTCGAAACATTTCTTGATGCTCAGGTATACCGGTTTGTTATGTGCGAAGTCATAAAAAAAGTTGTCAACTTAGTTGACAACTTGCCTAAAAAAGTGATCCCGCTGGGATCATAACCTTTTATATCCCGATATATTTCTATGATTATTTAATCACAAAACGTCGATTTTGAATTGCCAATATGCTTTAATGTATTTTAAAGTGTTTTTTATCCTTACAAAATCCTTACAGATTAGTATATTTGATGTAAATAAAAGCACATGGGCAGGTTAAGGCATAATTACAGCTTCAGGTTAGAGCAAAAAACAGAAGATGTTGAAACAGCGATCAGGGTTTGGTTTGTGTATAACAATAAAACCGTTGCTATATCTACCGGCGTTAAAATAAGGCCGAAATATTGGGATGAAGAGAAAAAGCCTAAGATCAAAATACTCAACAAGCCTAAAACGGTAGAGTTGACAAGCGCCATTGAAACCCTGGGTAAAATAGAAGTTTGGATTATTAAGGCCTTTGACGAAACGTGCGCCGAGGCGGCCGGGTTCCCCGCTCCCGAAGATTTCAGACAGCGGTGCAAGGAATATATCACCGGAAACGGAAAAAGGCCCGAGAAAAAGAAAGAGGTAAGCAAAATTACCCTGTTCGATTATATTGAAAAAATGATCGAAGATACCAAATCCGGTGCACGGGTTAAACCAGACGGCTCCGGGTATGCAGAAGATAGCCACAAACCTTATAGTAGCGCGTATGGGGTTTTAAAACGGTTTGCCACTTACAATAATAAAAAATCTTTAGTCTTTGAAGATGTAACAATGGCGATGTACCTGGATTTAAAAGAATATTGCTATGAGATAGAAAAACTTTCAGATAATTATTTTGGCGCGGTCGTAAAATTCATAAAAACCGCCATGAATGAAGCTAAAGAAGAAAAGCTTCATACCAATGAAGAGCATAACAATAAAAGGTTTTTAAAAATTCAGGTTGATGTGGAAAACGTTTATCTGGATGAGGGCCAACTGGTAGAACTTGCCGAACTTGATTTATCCGAAAATACCAAACTTGAAAGGGTCAGGGACCTGTTTTTGGTTGGATGCTGGACCGGGCTGCGATTCAGTGACTTTAACAATATAAAGCCAGAAAACATACAGGGGGATTTTATAGAAATCAAAACACAAAAGACCGGCGAACTGGTTTCGATACCAATTCATAAAACGATATTCGAAATAATGGCCAGGTATAAAGGCAAAACAGTAAACAGCCTCCCGCCGCCAATCTCAAATGTAAAATTAAATGAATACGTCAAAGAAGTGGGAGAGAAAGCCGGGTTTAAACAATTGGTCAGCCTCGAAAAATCAAAGGCCGGCAAAAAGATAATTCTTACCGTGCCCTTAAAGGATCTGATCACTACGCACACAGCGAGGCGGGCCTTCGCCTCCAACATGTTTAAGGCAGGAATACCAAGTATAATAATCATGGGTATTACTGGACATACAACCGAAAAATCATTTTTGAATTACATCAAGGTCACATCACGTGAAAAAGCTATTATCATGAAAGAAATGTGGGCGCGAAAAGAGATGAAAGCGGTTTAGGTTTGGTTAAACTTTTGGATACCTAAAAACTCACGAATTATTGTTTTTGGCCGCATAGTGTCTTATAAGTCGGTCCTAAATGTTTGCATGGTAATTTGCGAATAAATTTTTTTAAGTATTTTCCTGGTCGCTGCATGGCGGCCACCGTGGTGTATGGCGTGGTAAAGCTTGTGATCCAAAGTAAATTTCCATTTCCTTGATATGGCCATGATTTAAGTTTTTTTAGTGTGAGGTGGTCCGAAATGCTGGTATGGTAATATTAACGTTTTCGGTAACTTATAAAGTTGTTCCATGATGAAAAATCAGCCTGTTTGGCAACGATATCTAACGCATCCCTATAAACTACTCCCTGTTCTTTTTGTACGGCCTTAGCTACCTTTTTAAGATACTTAGGTGTGTGCCCTCCAATAATCACGTGTTTTGATTTTGCCATAATTTTAACTCTTTTTTATAGTGTAAGAAAACCCCGGCACCATTCTTTTTATGGACTCGGAAAACTTCGACCTATCCCTTTTTTATGGCGGCGGAAAACCTACCTAATTTAGTTTCTAACAAATTGATTTATAAATAGGTGTTATAGGAATACAGCCGGTATATTTCAATTAATTTTTCGATTTTTTTTGTTGATTTATCAAGCCGCGGGATCAACTCATAAAACTCACATTCAAGGGCAATATCCCTGATGTCCTTAATTAATTCGTTAATTGATTCACCGGGGTACCCTTTTTGTAAATACTCCCTAACCTCAAAAAATACACGGTGAAGTGTTTTCTTTCGGTCGGCAACGTATCGCCTAAAATGAAAATCAATAAAATCCAGATGACAACAAAGGCTTTGTATTTCGCCCTGGTTTTCCATGTATACCGCAACGTCCAGCCTTTTAGGAATGTAATCAATGAAATTTTTAATAAACTCTTCAGGATTGTGTTGCGTTTCGATACCCAATTTTTTAAGTGTGCTTTGTGATGCTCTCATATTTTAGCTAACTACTTTTAATCTTACTGGGGGCCTTTCATTAAGATCGTAAACAAAATAATACCATTCAATTTCGCCTTCTTCGTCGGTTTCTTCTTCTTTATACAGCTCTACGTATAAAAACGGGCTGCTAACGTCCCATTTCCCGCCTTCCGGGTAAAAATCGAATTTCGTTTTTATCAGTAAATCCTTTTCGATTAATCCAGGCACGCAATCAGTCGAACAATACAAATCATTTTTTTGCGCGAAGTGTTCAAATTCAAAATGCCTGGGGTGCCCTTCATCAAAAGGGTTTACAGGTCGGCCGGCCATTGCTGGCCCGCCATTAATCAACCTGATATTGTAGTGTGTAAACTCGTCTTCTATTTTTTTTCTTATTGCTTTACTCATTTTTTGATTTTAAAATTGGTTTTAATTTTTTTTTAACGGCCATTCGCCGGTAGCTTTTTTATATTGATTTAATTTGTCGAGTACCTGATCGTTACTCAACATTTCGTGTGTGTCTTTAAAACCAAGAGCCTTAGCAACACCCTCTGCACACATAGAAATTTCGTCTGTTTTTTTATCCTTTTTGAACTTCATTAAATTACCCTGGAAGTAGCCTATTCCCGTGGTGTGGGTTTCTGTGTCTTCAATAATTTGCATGACTGATGTAGCGCCCGTACTATCAAAGATTCCGTTGAGGTATCCCATAGGGGTCGGCACTATCTGAGAACCTTCAATTGTAATAAAATGGCCATTTACCAGAATTTTAGCTAACTCTTCCATGTCGATATCGATCTCATATGCTAATTCAATTATTCTTTCTGCTGCGCTTTTGATCATTATTTTTGTTTGTTTTAAGTTGTTTGTTTTTTAAAATCGTCATCAGGTCAATTAGCCTGTCTAAATATGGGAGGTAAGCCGGATTACCGTCATTGGAGTTTATTATTTCCAGGTGACTGCCTACCATTAGCCTTACATCGATAACTTTAATAGCCCTATTCATTATAACACTGGGCGGCAAGTCGGCTGTTTTAAAAAACGTTTCGACCTCTGTTATCCCCCATGGCCTGAACGGACCACGGTTTATATTTCCGATAGGGGGGCTTTTCCGACTGATAGGGATGACTTCGGTATTCGTCTTGATAGTAACCCTGTCTTTTTTGTTAAACTCAACCAGGGAGAATTTAACAAGGTAATCGGCGAGATCGTGGCCATGTTGCCGTTCCTGGTCAGAGGCGCACCGCTCCAACAATTCCGAAACAGTAAAATTACCCGTGTCTTTTAGGGCAGCGGCTACCGATAGGCATTTATCATAATGGTTGACAGCTGGGCATAAAATAACATTTCGGCCTTTAAGGATCCTGTAATTCGATATCGAAAGGTTTTCGAAATCCCCGATGGCCAGCCAAATAAACTCAGGCATATAAACGGTTGCTACCAGCGCGGATTTTTCGTTGTCAACTATTGCAACATTTTTATTGTTGCCCGTAAGCAGGTGTTCACCAAAAAAGCACTGCTTTAAGTTGAAATTTACCGTTTTTAATTTTTTATGTACAAACTCCGTATGCTCTGAAATATATTTACCGGTTATCGGATCGAAAAGCATTATTTTACCAGTTCTGATCCGCGATGAAGTATCTATTTGCCAAAATATAGAAGCGCCCGGCCAGTGTACAGATGTGCCAACATTGTAAGCGGCAAACACCTGCAGCATTGTATTTTCATCGAAAAGCTTCAAAAAATATCTTGCGAAATTATTTTGTTCATAGAAACCCAACGTTTTTTCCATCAGGTCGCCGCCAATATAACTTGGCTGAAAAATGTCTTTAGTTGGCACTTCTATTAATTCAGGCATAGTAAAAATATTTTAAAAAGGGGGTTTGTCTCGCTCTGTAGCTGTCAATTCAGATTGATCTTCAATCTGACGCTGGCTAAAAAATAATTCGTTTTGATTTTTTTTCTCGTTTGGCGTTTCACCTATACCAGGCAGCCAGCATTTAAAATCATCGGAGCCGTGCCCGGCTGAAATTTCGCTTTGCTTGGTTAGTTTCGGCAACAGCCTGGTATTCTCAGGGCAAAAACGCAGCTCAAACATTCCCTTTTTACCCAAATGCTCCCACTTTACTTTTTGGATATATATTTCAGTATAACCAGTTTCGTCATTCCTAAAAACAGTAAGTCCGTTTTGTGTTAAATTAAAAAAATGAGCAGAGCCCGAAATGCTATAAAGGTTGGGCACCTGGTAATTTATGCCGCCCGCATCTTTTTGCATCTTAGTTGGATGGGCTACCAAAAACACATGTACCCCGCAGGATTGAGCGAATTTTGTAATCTTGATAAGCTGCTCAATAGTGTATTTACCTTCATTGTAGCCGTTTGGTATGCCCGATTCAATTCTATTCCAGGGGTCGATTATAAGCCCCTTAATGCCTTTGCGTAATACAAGCTGTTTGGCCTTTTCAAGTATGGTGTCAAGTAAAAAATTTTCTTCGTCCGGTGAAATGATGTAAAAAACGGAGTTTAGATAATCCAATATCCTGTGTAAATCAGGCTCGGTTATGTTTTTCGGTATAGCCGGCCGGCCGAATACTTTTTTAATCAGCCTCATTAAGAACATCGTTTTTGGGTATGTTTCCGGCGAAAATGCCGCAAAGGACCAACCCGCATTTATGCATAGCATTAAACTAAGCTGCTCCAGGTAGATTGATTTTCCGTGTGATGGTACACCGGTAACCATCGTCATTTCACCCGGCATAAAACGCAGGTGTTCGTCCAGTTGTTCGTCTCCGGTGCGGTCGCCGTCCGGCAAGCCATTGTAATAAATGTCTAATATGTCGGTGCGCAGGTCATCAACGGTAAAAACGCCGGTAATTTCAAACTCTTTTGCTTCGCTGATCCTGGAAAAAAGTTTTTCGGGACCATGCGCTTTTAAGTAGTCATTAGCATCTTTAAGCCCTTCAAGGTCGATTTTTAAGCAACGCTCAATACCGAGACGCCGGGCCAGTTCATCGCGCAGGGCCCGGCCGGGGATGTCGTCATCATTTGAAATGTAAATCTTCGTTTTGTTGTCAAAATATTCGATACAGTTGTCAAAGTATTCAAGTTTCTGGTTTGGGCTTGCGCCGTTGGGTACGCTTAAAACATATTTGTAACCGGCTTCATACCATGACAAAGCATCTGGTTCACCCTCGCAAATCAAACACTCTTTACTATCCTTTACGGCGTCCAGGTTATAAAAAATTAGCTCCGCGTTTTTAGCAAGCTTAAAATTCTTTTTTGCGTCCCTATATTTTACGTTTATAAGATCGCCGTTCCTGAAATAATTAAATTGAATTGTATTGACCTTGGCCCCCTGGTTGGCTTCGGCCCTCGCAGCATCTTCGCTTTTTCCTTGTTTAACCAACTTATCAAATATCTCACTGAATACTTGCGGCATCCATTCAGGCCCTTCGGTTACTTTAAAATCGATGAGAGTTTGCTGGCTTACGCAGCGGGTGGCGAACCAGTCAACTGCCTTTTTTGATAATTCGGTTCTGTTATTGAAAACAGGTTTTATGTAAGCCTTTTTTTCATATATCGGCTTTTCAAACACCCTGCCTTTCCAACCGCAATTATGGCATTTGTAGGTACCATCTATGACATTTACATTTAAACAAGGTTCGTTTTTCTTTTTTCGGCTCGCCGAACATTTGGGGCACGTTTTTTTGCCCATTATTTTTATCCCTTTTATGTCAATTCCCAGGGCTTCTAAAAGTTGTTTTATCTCGCTCAATATACCATCCTCCCTGTTTTTTTCACCTGGTTAGCGGGCACCTGATTTAAATAACCTTCGAATTTGGTCCCAAAAAGTGTTTCAGGACGCAAAAATTTATTTTGGTCGGCATCATTTAGCCATTCGTTTGTTTTTACGTCGATGACCTTTTTAAAATCCTCAATGGAAAAGCCCTCTTTTGCTCTTGCGCTAATTAGTTGCAAGGTTTTTGGCGTTGTAGGTAAGTAAGCCTTGGAGGCTTTCAGATTCAAATAAAGGATAACATCTGTGGCCAAATCATTATTATTGTTTTTATCCTTTACTGTAATATCCTTTACTGTAATATCCTTTACTATATTATCCTTTATAGCATTGCCATCGCTATCCGTTTGCAATGCGAACGCATCTTCATTTGATGCGTTCGCATCTTCCTGCCCTTTATCCCATCTTTTATTAGCACTTGCGGCGGCCTTTTTAGACTTTTCAGCGCGTGCGTTCAATCTTCTATTTACGCTTTCTGACCAAAAAAAAGTGCCGTCATTTTTAAAAAGGTCAAAGTCTGTTATAAGCTTGTTTATGCATTCGGCATCCGCCCGCAATGCGAACGCATAATTATCAATTTCAACCATTTCTAATTTACCACCTTGCTCATATAGTAATTCGATTAGGTCCCAGAAAACTCCCTTTCCAGCTTGGCCTAACACCCGCAATACTTTGATAAGTTTCGGATCGTTACGCGCTCCGTAATCATGTGAGAAGTAAAAAGTTTCTTTACTCATAAAGAGTTTATAATGCGTTAAAAAGATTAGGAGTTTCCGATATTCTGAGCATACCGGTGCGAAGCTCTACAGGCAGCAATATTGGCATAGACCGAAGATTCAAAGTTAACTTGTTATAGTCAGCCACAAGTATATTTAACTGTTCTACGTATGCCATAACATTGCTGTTATAGATTTGGATATCCTGCGGAAATGTATACTGGTTTTCGTCAGAAATGGTATGAAGCTCGGTTAATACCCTGGTGATTTTTCCAATTGCATCAACAGCGCGGGTATGTGTCTGTAATGCAGTTGATAAATCAATCTCTTTTTGAGAAAACAATAGTTGTTTCTCCTTTAAATTATTTAAATTTGCCATCGCTCTCCAATAAAGTATTTGAAAAAGCCAGTATGTTTCCAACCGCACTGGTTTTTTCTTTTTTATAAAATTTGGTTAGTTGGATTTTTTATTGACGAACGCTTCCAGGTCGGTCCAGTTGATCCGTACACTTCGGCCAATATTAAAACTTGGTAGTTCGTTTAACCGAAGTAGTTCGTTTAACTTAGATAGCGAAATGCCCAAATATGCAGCTGCCTCCTTTTTTTTCGCTGGCTGCTTAATGGCCGGAAGGCTGCTAAATGGTGTGATTTGCCCGAAAACGTTTTTAACTGCCTGCTCAAAGTAGCCAACAATTTCCGCTTCAGTTGCTAATATCATTTTCATGCTGTGACTGTTTGGCTTAATAATTTTTCCCTATTTTCTATTACCATGGTGAGTGCCTTTAAAACCCTTTGATGGTGTGGGCTTCCTTCCCTCATAAAGGCGTTTCTTGCGTTTGCACTGGAAACCCCGACCAAACGACCTGCCATTGCAAAATCAGCCCAAATAAGCTTTATTTTGATTTCTTCTATTCCCATGAAGCTATGTTTATACTTTTAACAAAGATATAAAAATATATTCCACAATAGTCAATGAGGGATAAATTTTTTTTAAAACTTTTGTTGCCAAGTCTTTTGTATCCCCAAAAAGGACCGGGCATAAACAAGGCTTTTTAATTGTTGACGGCTATTGCTGTTGCCGGTAAACATTCAGTGTCACTGTCTGCCTTTTATTCGATCATTAAGTAATTTAAAGCTAATAAACAGAATAGTACAACTGTTAATTTCAAAGCGCTTTGTTATACAAAGCTTATACTGCTTAATAGCTGACTAACTTCGGGTTAGTCAGCTGTTAAGCAATTGCCCGGCTTAAAAGATTTCCACCTTTTGGTGGAAAAGTTGAAAACCAATGAGTTAAAAGCGTCATTATTTTTACGTGGCCAGCCAAACACTATTCTCCTTCATTTTGGGGATAATAACCCACTTAATTTTCAGGACGTTACTTTGTGTCATTTTTGACGTATAGTTTTATTTGGTCCCCTTAAAATTGAGGAAGTCTAACAAATTATTAACTGCCTATAGATCAACGAAGTCGATTTTCCGCCTATCGGTCTCCTGAAAATTAAGGAGACGTTCAACATTGTGTTGACCTCTAAATTTCGCAGCTAAATTTTAAGCCGCCACATTCCATAAAATTGTGGAGCAGGTATTTGAATTCATTGAACGCAATTTTGCGTTGATACTGATAGACAGCAACTTAGGCGATGGCTCAAAATTGAGCTGTGGGATTTCCCCATAGGTGGCCAGCGCTCAATCCAAAATTGGACCACCAAACGGGCTAAATTATCCGCTGGTTAACCATGGTAACATTTCTTGATAACTTCATCAAAAAGTGTTTTGGACAGCTTCAAAATCAGCCGTCGCAATCTCGCTCCTCAAAATTGAGGAGCGAACAAACCAAACAGTCCCCATGCGCTGGCGGGGAATCCCCCGGCTGATATTTACCTTACAAAACTAACAGTCCCTAAAAGGCTGCAAAATCCGACCTTTCCGACTACTATAAAAAAGGCCGGTATCCGAATAGCGGACACCGGCAGGACCGTTTTTTATAACTTTTAACCAGGCTGTAAAGCAAAATCATACAAATCATACCCCCCCCTCTGCATCTATAAAATGTTAAAATAGTATATAAAATCTTACTTTTCTTACTCCTATAAAAAAGGCCAGAATAACATAATCTGACAAATCTGACAACCCCATGAGCGTAATTTAGGCAAAACACCCCCTTAAAAAGGCTCAAAAGTGCGAAACCTTGCAATAATTTGGTAAAATCCAACGAATCCGACAACCCCCTGAGCTTAAAAAGTGACCAAGGTAACCCCTTAAAAAGAGCGAAATGTCCGAAAATCCGACAAATCAGACAACCCCCTGAGGGTTATTTATAGCTAAAACCTGACTAATCTGACTCCTATAAAAAGGGGATTATAGCTAAAAGTTGACAAAAGTTGACATCTGTCATTTTTACTGACACATAAAAATAAAAAAAACTAACCTTTGGCTCCAAAAGCAGAAATCTGCCTTTACAAATGGCCATTATAAATATTGTTTAATCAGATATGGGAGAAAATCTCCCATATGCCTGCAATCCTTATGAAATTTAGCACTATCCCAAGTGGCTTTTTCTCACTTCGGGTCTTTGTTCTGTGTAAAACCTTACTAAACCTTACCTGCGTTAAGCCCTGGATATAACAAAACTTAACATCTATCCGATTTTCGGATATAACAAAACTTCACAAAACTTCACCCTCGACATAATGTCGAACCTCACAAAACCTCACCTGCGATCATCGCCGACTTAATAAAACTTAATATGCGATCAGTTGAAAACCTTATAAAACCTTATATGCGTTTTTTGTAAAGCCCTGATAATGGCATTACTGTCATTTTGGGAACCTGACAAAACCTGACATGTATTTACCTACTATGGGCAAATCGAAAATATTTCTCATTGACTATTGCGGAATATTTCTATCTTTGTTAAAAACAATCATAATCAAGAAAAACAATGGCATTTAAAGCAGGTCAAAGCGGCAACCCTAATGGCAGGCCGCCAGGAACAAAGAATAAGCCTAAAAATCAGATCAGCGTTATACTGATAGGCGAATCCATTGACACGATATCACCCGAGGTCTTAAAAAACGCTATAAATTCATTTCAAAATAAATTAGCTAAGGCATGAGGCAGATATTAAATTTTGAATATCAACTTAATGGCTTTAAAAAAGCGGCTGAAAAGCACGGATTAACCCCGAAAACAGTTGATTTCGAAATATATCAGGACTTATTAAGGGCAAATCGGACGCATCAAAATACAGATTTACAAATCGACCTAAATATCATAGCTAAATCAGTTGGACTATCAGCGGACCAGGTTAAACAGCGACTGTACGCCATGGTCCAGGCTGACGTTTTCGAGAATCTTTATATAGTAAATGGGGTGTTTAATATCTCCCTAAAAATGCTTTATGATCCCCGGGAAATGGAGTTTATCAAAAGCGCCGATAAATCACCACAAAGATTTTTACCACATCACTACACGCACGCGTTGGTCCCTGAACTGGATGGAAAAAAATGCAATTACAATGCTTAAGAGTACTATAAATGTTATTCACGAAGACGGTACTTATTACCTTAAAATAACCAAGCGTTTTTTGGGTGTTGAAATTTATACGTTAAAAGAGGAGCTATTGGAAATCAACCTCGACGAAGGTTTTTCTAACATCATTATACACGTGCGTGCGCATACAGTAAAGGATTCTTGCAGACCTGAAGTACTAAGGCAAGTAATTAATAATTAAAAAATGAAAAGATTAACACTATCAGACCTTAAAAAAAGGGGATTGGAATTAACAAGAGAGGAAACAAATTGGCTACTCCCTAAAATAAGCCAGCATTCACAACACCACCCCGAGCACGGAATTGTTTTTACAGGAGAAGATCCCGGCGAAGATGACAGCAGCTTAGACGAAGATTTGGACCAAATAACGGGAAGTGATTTTGAAAATGCCGCGGATAATACCGAAGGTACCGCCGCCGCGAAAAGCCAGCCGCCCGCGAAAAATTTTGAATTAGCTAATGAAAATAGCAATGTTAATAATGTGGTCCCGGTCGACGACAAGCCTGTTAAACCTAATACTGCATCCCTTATGGCCACGACAAATAAACAGCCAAAAGCAGCCGCACCGGTTGAAAGCGCCTATATGAGGAAAAAGCGGGAAGCGGCAGAGGCGGCAACTAAGGGTAATTTATAGTAGTTCGTAAGCACAAAATTACAGATGCAAAATTTACAGCTTTATATCGATGACCAGCTGGCAGACCTGCCAGACGAACCGCTGCAATTTAGTTGGCAGGTAAACAACCTGGCAGACGTTCAAAATCAGAACGGCAGCTTTTCTAAGCAGTTCAAACTCCCGTACTCACAGAACAATAAAGCAATATTAGGGTTTCCCCAGGTTATCCAATTAAAGAGCAGGGCACCTTACAGGCGCTACAGTGTAAAATTAATTGTAAACGGTATCGAAGTATTGCCCGCGGGTTTCGGAGAGCTTCAAGCCTCGAATAATGACGGCTTTGATTTCATAATCTTATCAGGCAACACCGATTTTTTTGAATCAATCGGCGGCAACATTTACGACATGGGCGATAGCTCGAGCGTTTGGACTGATTACGGTAAATCATTGGTTTGGGATCAATACAGCATGCCGTACCCGGAAACCCCGCTGCATCCTGATAATTGCATTTTTGACCTATCACACGTTGCAAACTCACAAGAGAAAACCGAGGGGTGGATATGGCCCGTTGTTGATTATGGTCACGTTGATCTGGCAGATTTTAGCAAGTGGATAAACGTGAGGCAATGCCGGCCGGGCTTTTTCTTACATAGCGCCATTGATTTACTTATTGAATCAACCGGCTACACAGTAGACACCGAACGATCAACATTGATACGTGACCCGATGTACAATAAAATGATTGTGCAATTTGCTAACGATTCATTTGAACATGGCGCCGATTACCAGAACGCCCCGGATAATTTGGGAATGTATGCTATTATGGCCGCCAATACTTCAGCATCTCATACATCAATCTCAGACACCTACGGCAAAGGGGTTTTTTCTTTTGCCAATATCCAAAGCGATCCATCACACCAATTTAACGGGCAATACTTCACAGCGAAGCAAAGAATGTCGGCGGTGGTTACTGTAGTGATCCCGAAGCTCTACTTTAAGGGCAAGGTATCAAGCCCTATGTCAAATATCAAGCTGCAAGTAAAATATCATTCAGTAGCCGGCGATCAGCTTGATATTGCAGAACAGCTATATGACCTAACTGATTTCAACAACCGAGAAGGTGACGGCGGGCACCTGTTTGGCGATTATGTGTTTGCAAAAAAGACGCTATCCGGAACGGTAGAATTACAACCTGGTGACCGCATAAATTTAGCGTGGGAATTTTTTGATTCGAGACCCGAATCGTTCATTTGTTATGCCGGTGCGTCACTAATGATTAAAACCGACACCGTAAACGTTCTTTACAGCCAGCCTATTCAATGCGAAAGGATCCTGCCCGATATCAGCCAAAAAGATTTCCTAAAGGACACCCTGCAGCGCTTCGGGATCATCTGCCAAACCGATAACATTAAAAAAACGATAGCCCTTTTTAGCATGCGCGATATTGTCGCCAACATTCCCAAAGCGTTAAACTGGACATCTAAAATTTTAGATCAGGGATTTCAGGCCACCTATGTTTTGGGTACCGGGTACAGCCGTATTAACTGGATGAGATTTCAGGATGACCCGGATATCCCCCGCGAGATATTGCCTAAGTATTTTGCAGATGACAAAATTATTATTGATAGCGATGTTATCAACCCGTCAAACCCTCAAACCGATATAATCACCTCAATATACGGCCCAAGCCCCAACAGGCCATACTACGGGGGCACCATTGCACAAATTCTAAAGATCGATACTACTTCAAGCCTAACGGATTTTAGCATCACCACAAAGCCCCGCATCCTGATTGATCAGAAGCTTGATTTGCGCAAGATCGGCGGCAAGACGGTTGTTTTCGCGGACGGTGACCAGGATCAGCCCGGCACAAACACCATATCGGTTAACGGCATTATTTCAACCCCTTACTTTTGGAAGCATGACGGGGAATTTAACCCCGTGTTTTGCGATAAGGAGGGCCAGCCGGGCATAAGGACGAAGTATTACCCCGAGGTCGAAAGGATATTGCAGAATACCCAAAAGATTGTCAGGTACGCGCTATTGACCCCGCGCGACATTTCAGGACTTGATTTTACTATACCCATTTATTTGGAACAAGACAGCTGTTACTATTACCTAAACAAAGTTGATTCATGGTCCCCGGGCAACCCCTGTAAAATCGAGTTGGTTGCATTAGCATAATTATTTAATACCCCTATAAAAATGGCAGATTCAGAAGATTTTCAAAAAAGAATATTACTTGAAGTTACGGCGAAGACCGACACCCTTAAACAGGACGCGGCAAATCTAAACATTGAACTGGATAAACTTAAAGCCGGGCTTAAGGCGGTCGAGGTAGAAAACACGAAGGGTTCAAAGGCTTATGTTGAACATGCGTCAAAAATTAGGTTAACCGCTGAAGAACTAAGGAAAACCAATAAGGAAATTGACAATGCGACAAAGGCTCTAAAGGCCGAATCCGGGTCAATGGATCAAAATAAAGCTCTGGTGGCAACCCTAACGGCTGAGTATTCAAAACTTAAGCAAACAGAGGGCGAAACGTCACAGGCTACCAAACAGATGGAGGCCGACCTGAAAAAGGTCAATGAAACCTTAAAGGACCAGAAAGAAAAAATCGGTTCCACATCAAGACTATTCAAGGACCTTGAATCAAACCTTAAAAATGCCCTGTCATCATTAGGCGGCGCTGTACCGGGCCTGCAAGGTGTTGGCGGCGCAATGGGGCAAGTGGTTAAAATTGGCGGGTTTTTAGGTCCCGTTTTGAAAGTTACCGAATCGGCGTTTGGTGGTGTTGCTAAATCAATAACAAACCTTGTGGGCAATTCTGGCCGTACTCAGGTAGGCGGTTTCTTTGAAGGTACAGCAGCGGCGGCCAAAACGGCCACGGTTGCCACCGAAGAAACAGCAGTAGCGGTTGAGGGTGTAGGAGCTGCAGCCGGCGAAGCAACCCCGGCAATCGGTGGCCTCGCCGGGGTTGTTAGCGGCGTTGCCATTGCCTTTGTTGCGGTTGCCGCCGTGGCCATTGGTGTTGCCGCCTGGTTTGCAAAGCTAACCCCAAATGCAGAATCGTTAAAACGTGGCTTTGCCGGTGTTGGTGGTGCGTTCACGGCCTTTATGTCTGATATCGGGAAAGGTGTTGGTTTTAGTGAGTTGTTTAGTGATATGGGCAAAGCCTATACAGAGGCAAAGAACCTAACTCAGGGCCTGCAAGACCTTGCCAGGGCGGCCGATGTGTTGGCGGTATCTAACACCAGGGTTGACGCTGAAATACAGCTATTGCAGCTTAAATTAAGGAACAAGTCTAACACCGCCGAACAGGAAGCATCCTATTTTAAGCAGATCGAAGACAAGCTGCAAAAGAAATACCAGGTAAATAAGGATTATGCTGATAAAGAGTATGATTTAGCGGTCAAGCAGGCCGTCAACGGGCGTAAATTCAGTGAACAGGAAATAGAGCTACTGCGTAAAAATGGTATTGAACAGGCTGTTATTTTAGATAAAAAGTACGGTTTACACGGTGGTGATGATGCGCTAAAGGCTATTATCAAAGCGCAAAACGACCAGATACAGGCGCAAGCATTCAGGGACCAAAAAGAACAAGTAGCGCAAAACAAAAAAGATGCGTTTGATGCCAGGCAGGAAAGGAAGCAACAGGCCGCCGTCGATAAAGCCCAAAGATTAAAGGAGCAAGCGGATCACGACAAGGCTGAAGCTAAACGCGCCTATGATGAAGCGCTAAGCGAGCGGCAAGCATCCGCCGCCCGGATGCTGCAATTTCAGGCCAATTCCTTTGCAAATGAACTTTCAGCCAATGACGAGCATTACCGCCAGCTGATTTTTAAAGAGCGCACCTTTATAGCCAAACAGGAGGAATTAAGGAACAAGTCTAAAAGCCCCGAGGCCAAAGCAAATTTCAATAAGGCTATTGGTATCGCCCACGGCAATATAAAAGAGCTACAGGACGAAAGGGGCCTTTCAAAGCTTCAGCTTATTGAAGACAATAACAAAAAGACCGCCGACCTGATTGAAAAATCAAACAACGAATTAAAGGCGCTTGAGATTGCCAATAATAAAGACACCCTTTCCCGCCAGATTGCAGAAATAAACCAGCACCACGAAGCGCAATTAGATGCAAACCAAAAGGAGCGTGAAGATCTGGCCATTAATATTAGCAGGCTTAAAGCGGCCCGCGATGCAGCGCACGGCCAGGAGAAAAAAGATTTAAGCAAACACCTGTCAGACCTCGAAAATCTGGAAGACCTGGCCGGAAAAAAAGCCCTGCAAATCAATAAAGCGGCGGCGGATGCGATTAAAAAGGCTAAACAGGATGCCGCTAACGCTGAAATAAAAGCCATTGACCAGGCGGCTGTTATTGATACCGGCAAAGGTGGTGAGCATGAAAACGCTAAAAAACACAGGGACGCCCTGCTTGCCCAGGAAGATGATGAATTTTCAATTGCAATAAATCAGGAGGGGCTAACCGAGGCTGCAAAATTTCTAATCTATACCTCGCACCTGGCTAAACGCAAGGCTATCACCCAAGCGTACAATAAGGAGATTATGGGCGAAGCTATCCAGGTCGAGCAGTTGTTACAAAATGCCGCTGAAAAGATTATCAGCAATTCAATACAACATTCGTTACAAAGCAAGCTTAGCGCCCTTGATAAACAGCATACAAGCGAGTTGCGAAATACTTCTTTGACAGTTACCCAAAAACAGGTAATTGAAGACAAATACCAAAAAAAGGTACAGCAGGCCAAAATAAAGGCATTCAAGCAAGAGCAGGAAATGGCAATTATTAAAGCTATAATTAATACCGCTATCGGGGTTACCGAGGCCATTCCAAACCCTTTTTATATGGCCTTCGCCCTTGCGTCTGGTATTGCAGAAACGGCCATTATAGCCTCACAAAAACCGCCTGCAGCATACGCCACCGGTGGTTTATATCGATCAGACAACAAGGGGGCAATATTGAACGGTCCTGGTACCGGTACATCTGATTCAATAAATGCCAGGTTGAGCCACGGAGAGGCCGTTATCAATGCAAAATCTACTGCTATGTATGCACCATTGCTTTCAGCTTTAAACGAAGCTGGCGGCGGCCGTGCTTTTGCCAAATCAAGCAACGGGCAATCAGCATTTGCAACAGGCGGCGTATTTTCTAATAATATGTATTTACCAACAGCTGATAATGGCTTAAGGCCCGCCGGTATCAGTATTCACAATAACGTCGATTTAAGCGGCATAGAAGGCACCCTAAATAATTTACCTGGCCATATATCAAATGCAATGTCAGGGGTTAGTCTGGCAGTCGATGTAAAGGACATAAACCACGCCCAGGGCCTTATCTCAAAGGTTGAAGACAGATCAATACATTAAATAAGTATCTTTAAATAACATTATGAACCAAATAACACTAAGTCACATCGATGGCCCGATATTAATTAATTTCCCCTCAAACGCAAAAGAAATAACTTTTGGACAGTTTATTGACCTTAGTGGGCATAATTCCCCATTAGAAAAGTTGTCAATCATCAGCGGGCACCCGGTCGAATATCTTTATGGATTGACGGACCTGCATTTGGGCTTGCCTGAGTTGGATGACTACTATAAATCGTTAGAGTATCAAATGACCATGACGCTTTATACCTTGCCGGCAAGGGTTAAATTTTATTATGCGGGCAAAAACTGGAAAATAAATCTTGTTAACAACATGGAAATTATACCGGTAAGTAATTTTCTTGAAGTTCAAAATATGATAACCGCCAACAGAAATGCCTATATCGACCTTTACGGAGAGGAGTATTTTGAAAATTACTTTTGGCCCCATTTGGATGTTATAAGCGCCGTGGTTGACAGGTTTATCTATTCAAAGCATCATAAAAAGGTAAAGCAAAACCAACTATTTTTTAATGATGCATGCAGGGCGCTGTCTGCTTATGATGCGATAGCCATTGGAAAACACTTTTTTAATGTTTATCCGGATTTAAACAAGGCCTGTATACCTGGCTTTTGGGATCAGGTAAAGCACAATATCAGGCTATATAAAAATAAAATGCCCGGACGACTTGCCCGAGCATAAATAACTTCGAATTGTTCATTAAGTCCAAAGTCGGAATTCCGACTTTGGACATTCATTTGTTTGTTGGAATCGCCCGGGTTAGAAGGACTGGGCGATTATTTTTTTTTGATAGGCAATAATTGGACAGATATTTTATATTTTGCCCCCCTAAATCAATCACTTATGAAAAGCACTCTATTCTTTATTTTATTGGCTACCATTGGCCTCATTGCATGTAAAAAGGAGAATACCAAGGTAACTCAAAGCTCTGCGATTGTGGGCCGCTGGAGCTATATAAAGGATACTGTTTGGGTGTATAAAAATGGAGCCACCTCGTTTATGGAAGGCTATAAATATACATCAGGGGAATATGTTCAGTTTAACGCTGATGGAACCGGTAGGGATTATAGAACAACTTTTACCTATTTATTTGCAGGCGATAAGCTAACTATCAAATACGCTTCTTTCACGAAGGGGGGCACGCCATACGATGCAGAAACGGAAGTTTCGCAGGTTACCGGTATTACTGGCAACAATATGGTATTATTCTACGACTATAGAAACTACAGCAATGGAAAATTAACAGACGGTAATAAAGTCATTGAGTATTTGTCAAAATAACATTATAAAGAACCATTTAAATTATGGACAAAGCACGTCGGCACGAACTAAAAATGTTAAAATTTAAAAGGAGAATAACAAATCGGGGGTATAAACCAGGGCCATCCGTAAATTTATTCAGCTTCCGAACAACAGGAAAACCATGTTCATGTTATCGCTGCAGTATCGGATCCTATAAGGAAAATGGACAAAAGAAAGCTGAATTTAAGATTATCAAAGAACACTTGGCTGAATTATCAGCCGACTAAACACTTTCGCCAAAACCCAATTTATTAAACTCCTGATCACACAGACATATTGATCCATTGTAGCATCTCAAAAATGCAGCATGAACATTAATGCAATTTTGCGCCACCTGTAATCTTGCGCCCGCTTCTCACCCATGCTATTAAATCTGACTTAAGGAAATACAATCGCTTTCCCGGCTTGCAAACTGGTATCTTTGATTGATTCACCAAGGTATACATGGTTGAAACTGGAAGATTTAAGTATTCTGCGGCTTTTTGAATGTTTAAAGGCTCGTCTAAGGTCGCGCCACCAATGTTTTCTATAACGGATGCCAGCTCATCACGTATCACCGGCCTGAGCCTTGCTATCAGCTCTGTTAGGAAGTCTTGCTCCCATTGTTGGAGTGGATGCATAAACTTAATTGCCTTTAGAGTTTACATAAGCCTCGATGTCACGCCATTTAAAGCGCACCTTCCGGCCGATCTTAAAATACGGGATGGTGCCAACCGATATCATGGTGTTAAGGGTTGATTCGGAGATACCCAGGTAAGCTGCAGCTTCCTTTTTATTTGCTGGCTGGCGAATAGTGGGTGTGCTTTGGTTACCTAAAGCAGCGGCCAATTCCTCACGGATTAACTCCCTGAAGATTTCCTTTAGTTCAGCCAGATCGTATTGTTCTAATATTATCTTTTCCATCGCTTATTGTTGATGTGAGTGATTATAAAAACTTATACCTGTCAAATGACTAACGATTTTATTTTAGCTTAATTTATCAAATTTTGATAAATTAATTATTTTATCTACTTTTGATAAAATTAATAACAATGCGAATCATTATTGAAGATGATTATTTGAAAAGCTTATATAAGAATGGCGAAACCGTGGGGAAACCCAAATTTGGCCCCTTAATAGAAAGGGCGTTTATCAAAAGGGTACTTCAAATAGAGCAATCTTTAGACACTAATTCGTTAAGAAAAATAAAATCACTACATTTTGAGCAGCTCAAAGGAGACTTAAAAGGTAAACTATCGATCAGGGTTATTGATGGCTTCAGGTTAATATTTAGAATTGAAAATGACGGGGCTAACAACAGAGTTGAAATAATTGCAATTGAAGAACTTAGTAATCACTATTCAAAATAATTTATATCATGGGAAACGTATTTGACAAAGAGGGTAATCAGCTGAGAACGCCGATAGCCTTCCACCCTGGAGAATTACTTTTAGAGGAAATTGAGGAAAGGGGGTTGAAGAAAATAGATTTCGCCAAAGCCATAGGCCAGAAGCCTGGTAATTTAAGCGATTTGTTTAAAGGTAAACGTCATATCAGTGCGCAAATGGCCATTAAGATTGAAAAGGCATTGGATATCAGCGCTGAATATTGGCTGGGGCTTCAATCGGCCTATGATTTAACAATTGCCCGTAGGCTTGAGCACGCGTGTTGAATAACACCGAAAACTATAACTAATTAATGGGTACCAACACAATAATAGTATCGCCCGAATCGGGCAAGCGCGTAAAAGCGATAAGGGAGGCCTTAGGCCTTACCCAGGTTGAATTGGCTAATGAATACAAATGCGGACAATCAACCATCTTCAGGTATGAGAATGGGGTAAGGGAGCCCAGCGGGGCGTTTATCAAATTCCTGCATGATAAATACCGGGTAAGCCTGGAATATTACACAACCGGTAAGGGGCCAAAATTTGAAACAGGTAAAAAAACAAGCGGACCAACAGATGTTATCTCCCTTAAAAATACTATCGAATTACAAGAAGGCAGGATAAACGAACTGGAACGCAAAGTAAACGGTCTGATACGTGAGGTATATGTTTTAAAGCATGGGGTTAAAGAATAACTTTAGCCACTATAAACTTTATTAATTAAAATATCCTTTTTGAAATAAACCCGTTTCATTCAAGCCCAGGCGCCATGTCGTGGTCTAAATTAATTCATGTTCAAATTACCAGGTATATCACTTATAATGTTGTCATAAAGCCTGAATTTTGAGTCATCGAAGGATGGATCCTTTAATTTCAATTCCCTTGCTTCATTGGATAAAATAACATACTCAACCATTTCGCCAAACAACTTATTAAGAGCCTCGTTTTTGTCAACATGGTCCGGGTTGGTCGATAAGTTCTTATAAATCAACTGCACAGCGTCGGTAAGTTTCTGGTCCGATACCTCGATCAGGTTTGCCCGCGGCATTGCAGCCAACTTATTCAAAGTTTTTAAAAAAACCTTGTTATTTTGATTTTCCTGATCTGAAAAAATCAGCATCTGTGTTTTTTCTATATAGCTATTTAATAATTCTCTCATAGTCTGTTTTTGCTTTATAATTTACTTTACATTTTCTAACCATCCACCAGCGGCTAATTTTGAATAACCCGGCGTAACTGTTGCAAAACAAATGTGACCCTGAGAAGGTATATTTATTCAGTTACGACCGGTAGTATTTTTAATAAAAAGCCAAGTTAAGACATAAACCTGCCGCTGCTCGGCTGTTCATAGATAAAATGACCCTGAAGCTTTTCGTTCCATCCATCCGGAGCGGTGCCATTTTTATCTAAAGCTATATTATCATTCAGCCATTTTTTCAAATCAGCCCTTTTAAAAAGCAGTTTTTTAGGACCTTGTTTACTGTATGGTATTTTATTGGCACCAACCATTTTATAAATTGTGGATTTTGACAGCCCCAATACCTCGACCGCTGTATTTATATCTACAAATTCATTTTCGGCCGGCAATGGCCTGTTTTGCCCACGTGTATCTAAATCCTGGACACTTACGTTAAATCCGGTTGATTGCATTGACAAAGTTACTTCATCCCTTATAATGGTCCGTAACTCGCTTACGGTTAAATCTGCTACTTTTGTTTCCATGGTCAAATGTAAATAATTCCACAAAAAGAAACAATAGGAAATAAAAAGAAACAAAAATATTATTTAACAGCCTAAACACTTCGATCTGGACATAACCTATTTTAACGACCGCGCTAAAAAATAAAATCCTTATTCACTACCTTTGTCGCTGACCAGGGGGGCGTTTTAGAAACGCATTTGAAAAAGTGTAATATTTTTTTGGGTTTGCATCCCCTGGTTATTTTTGTTCCCCATTGCCTTGCAATAGCCACGCGTCCAATTCCGATTTTTTGAACAATACCCGTTTCCCGTTTTTGTAAAACGGTATTTTATTTTGTGATACCAAATTATATAGTGTGCCCGGTACTATTTTTAAAAGGTCAGCAGCTTCTTTTATTCCTATGTAACCTTCGTCAACATTTACATAAGGCAGGCCCGGAACCCCGTTTAAAACGTTTTGTAACTCTTCTCTAACTAACTGCCTAAATTCTAAGTCGGTGTAACTGGTTTTTACTGTCTTTTTCATGTGATTGATTTTTGTTTCGACAAATATAAAATTAAATATCATTAAATAAGAATGAAATATAATTAAATAAAATTTGCATTTATTGTTTTTTGTTGTACCTTAGCTGATGCAAACCCAATACTAAATATTAATTTTATGAACACTTTATCAAACACCACTGCCGCCACATTGCTACCTTTAGCAGGGGGCCTTTTATTACCAGTATTTAACAATCAGGTTGTAAACAAACCAGCCCGCACGATCTATTACGTAGATGCGGCCATTTTCTGCGGGGATAGCATCGAGGTTGATTATACCTTAAATGATGAATGGTTTAACACCTCAATTGAATTTCAAACATTACGCGCCTTTATTTTATCTGCCGGCCTTAATGATTATTGCTTTGATAGCTCTGATCATGCCGGTGAGCACGTACAAACCAGCGGATCAATCGATCTGGACATTTACACCGATGTTTATTTAAATGACGCTGTAAAGGCTTATTTACAGTCAATCAAAGCAGGTCAATACAACCTGAACTAAGCATCAATTTTAAATTCCAATTGGCCCGGTATCTTCCGGGCCGTTCTTAACCAATTTCCCTACACCAATTTTAAAGACTAAAAAAATGAACTTACCTAAGTATACCACCGCCGATATGCAAGCAGTTAAAGGCTTATATAATGCTTTTCAACACGAAGAAAAATCAATAAGGGACCACGAAAACAAAATGGCAAAACAAGATCCTACTTACCACGTAGGTGATTTTCATATAGAAAATATAAATCTGGAAGACCTTTTTTCAAGTTTAGAAGACATCATTAATACCTGGTGCCCGAACAGTATGTCAAGCCCTCTAACATTCTATACCCTGGAAAACGTTTTTCTAACGTATCTAAAGCATGAACCTAACCACGCGGCGGATGCCTTCAAGTTATTTTCAACGCTTATGGAATTGGTTGCAAAACTATTGGAACATAAAAACCTGGTCATTAAACAACTGGTTAAATATCAAAGGTTAAATGAGATAGTTGACGGAAACGAAAACGAAATAGTATCAACCAACGCAGCGTAAAAAAACAGGTCGGCGGCTTAAATGTCGCCGACCTTCAAAATTAACACACCATGACATCGATTAATATACAAGCCATACAGGCCACCACAGCAACACCGGAAATGCCAATGATCCTAACAACTCAGGTTAAAGCTAAAAAGCTACAAAAAGCCTTAAATGAGTTAGGTGACAAGTATCCGGGCGAAATTGGGTTATTCCTTGCCAATCAGTTTTTTCAGGTATGGTTTAGCGAGGAACTTGAATAGTAAAAAAAATGCCCGGCTAAAAACCGGGCTTAATCACAAACCGCCCCGCCTAACACGCGGGGTTTTGGCGGTATAAAACAAATAGAGTTTGGTGTTATTTTACATCAGCCAGGCAAAGAAGATACACTATTCAGCGTATCGTTAAATGACGCGAAGGAATTAGCCAGGGCGATACTGGGCCACTGAGTAAGCAGCCCTTACTTAGTCAAGAGGATATTTGTCCTCTTGCTTTTTAGTGCACCATGCTTTTTAATCCCCTCCGTAAGTGACTGATATATAACGAGCCCTGAAAATTAAGGGCTCGCAACTCGTCATTACACTCAAGGTTTTTACGCCACTGACCAAGTTGAACTTAGTCAGTGGGAGAGCCAAAAGCATCCAACTTAGTGACCGAAGTGATAAAAAGCACTTCGGTCACTAAGTTACTGTCTGTCAACTTTTCACCTTTTTGGGTGGAAAGGTTATTTCCCATTTGGGAAAAAACCCCTTGCCGAATTTAGCAGGTCTGATAATCAACTAATTGCCCGTTTTGGTCAAATAGGTCCGTCTTTATGACGAGCGGTTAGGCTACAAAGAATTCTCGCGGCTCAAAATTGAGCCGCGAGAATACATAGACGGCAGAGGGAAAATATACCCCGAATACATCATTCTACAACCAGGGTTAGCCACAAGAACAAACGTCCCGGTAGGACAATTATCCTACCGGCTATTCCCACTTAGTGGGAGTTTGCAAGTAAGTACAGCTTACCAGCAATTTAGCGAGTCTGATAAGTAGGCTCTTAGTCGATATTTGGCCGAAGTCCGAAAATCGGACTTCGCTGGCCATAAATAAAAAATATCGCCCTCGGGCAGCCCTGACAGGCAAGGCGAAGCCATAAAAATACCGAATTAAGCCACGGGTATAAATTCATTTAATAAAAGGCTGCGAAGATTTTTCCGACATCATCTACGCGCGTGCGTGCGTGAGTAAAGCGCCGTTTTGCTTTTTGCCATCAGGCCGGTGTATGGCGTTGCGTACTTGCTTTTTTATTTGGGGTTGGTTACCTTGTTATCCATTAGAATTATGTTTAACATTTTATTTCAACCATTATGGCAATTAACAACTTCGGCCCCTTTCAGTCTGATGTTTGGGGTACTGTTTCCGATTGGATAACAATTTTAGTTTATTTGATAACGGCATATTTTATCTACAAAACATTAAGATCACAATTAGCAATTCAACGCATAGAATCTAACAGAGCATCACGGGAAATAAGGCCTTATTTTTCACTTGAAACGCGTATCGATGAAAATAAAACCGGGCTAAAGCTTGTTTGTCATAACCATACTGCGTTTGATGTATATACAGGAGTGAATATCGATGCATCTTTAAACCCTACTGGTGATTTAAACCTGCAATCAAAAAATTATTTCCATTTTATCAAACCAGGTCAAGACAGTTGGTATACTAACCCAATGTGGGGTAACCCTTTCGTTAATGGGTGTTTACAAATTAATTATAAAGATGAAGATGGCCGGGAATACGAGCAGAAAATTTACTTCTCAGACGATTATTCTGTAAAAAATGACCTGCCAACTGTTTTGCAAGGCTGATCTGCCGGCAAGTTGATCCGTTACCTGGATTACTGGTAACGTGCGAGGCCAGCAAGGTTTTTACGACCTCATTTACGCGGGCGTGGGGATAGTTTTCCGAAGTCATTAACGCGCGTGGCGGGACCAACATTTTAAACGACACTTACAACCGGCAGTTTAATAAAACGGCCTTAAGCCCGGTTAAATGGCCCGCAATCGACTGCCTGCCGCGGGGATATCATAGGCCTGTAAGGATTTTGTAAGGGTAGCAAATGAGCTTATTTAAGGCCTGGATTAGTGGTAAGATTGGCAGACGCTAAGAAAAAATATCATTATTGGCCCGCATCGACTAAAAACGAAAAAAAAGTAGTTGAAATACTTAGCACTATCCTTTTCCTTTCAGAATCCTTACAGAAAAAATAAAAAACCCTCTCTGTATTAAACAGAGAGGGTTTTAAGTGATCCCGCTGGGATTCGAACCCAGGACCCCAACATTAAAAGTGTTATGCTCTACCAGCTGAGCTACGGAATCATACTTTTTAACTTTACCGGTACTGCTACCGTTTCTGTTTAAAGAGATTCAATTATGGTTTAAAATAAGAAAAGCCTTCTTTCAAAGGCTTTTCGTGATCCCGCTGGGATTCGAACCCAGGACCCCAACATTAAAAGTGTTATGCTCTACCAGCTGAGCTACGGAATCATTACTTTTCAACTTTCCCGGTACTGCTACCGTTTCCGTTTAAAGTGGTGCAAATATAGGGCGATTAATTATATGATGCAAGTGGTATTTACAATTAATTGTAAAGTATTTGTTAAGCTATTAATTGCCAATAAACTACATTTTAAATATCGCTATTTTACCCTTGTCGCCAGCCAATAAAACCAGCTTTCCGTGTTTAGCCCTGCGGCAAACATTAAAGCTGGTGCTATCAATTTTTTTCCAGGACTCGCCGTAGGCTGCCGATAAGCTGGTGCCAGATGTCCCTGTTGATAAATATGTCCGCCCTTGTATGCGCTCCACACATGACTGAAACCCGGTATCGCCTGCAGGCAAAACCTTATATAAGTTGCTTTTTTTGTCGTACTTACAAATTACAGAATCCGTTGCTTTATCTTTTGAATAGTTACCACCTACAGCCACCAGCAAATCATCAGATATTGAAAAAGAGCCTTTACTGCCTGCATTTTGTGCAAGGGGTAACCTTTTTGTTTGCCATTGCGGTTTATTGCAATTACATAATTGTAAAAAACGGGCTGCCATGCCGCCGCTTGCTATAACCACACCCAAATCTTTATTAACCCTTAAGCAGGTACCGCTTGCTGCAAAGGCGGCCTCGCCGGGTAAGGCATCGGGCGTGTTTTGCATCTCGGCCCAGGTTTCGCCGCCATCGTTGGTTTCCATCAGCAGGAATTTATTTTTTATAGGGTCGCCTAAAATATAGCCGTGTTTGGCGTCGGCAAAGTCCATAGCATCAAAAAAGTATATACTATCGGTTTTGCGGCATTTTTCCTGCCAGGTTTTACCGCCATCAGTAGTTTTTAAAACCAAGGCGGGAGTACCCGAGCTCATAATCACAGCCTCTTTATCATTAAATGCTTCAATATCCCTAAAATCGGCTTTTTCATAGCCGGCAACCTGCTGCCAGGCCCAGGTTATGCCGCCATCGGTAGTAATAGCTATGTGTCCTTTGCTGCCGCTTATCCACGCGGTTTTATCATCAACAACCGATAAACCACGAATGCTGGTTGGCTTATCCTGCTGTAAAATGGTGATGGTTTGCGCTGCCGAAATAAATGGCGTAAACAGTAAAACTGTAATTATTAGCTGGTAAAAACGTTTCATGAAGCCTAAATTAAGCCTAAACCGGGCAAGTAACAACTGCCCGCCAATTTTTTAATTTATTATAAGGCTTTTTGACAGAAACGCTTATATTTGCACGCTTGTTAATAAAACAACAGGCCCGGATGGCGAAATTGGTAAACGTTGCGGTCTCAGAAGCCGTTGAGAATTGTCTCTTGAGAGTTCGAGTCTCTCTTCGGGCACGCCGGAAATGAAGTTGAAAGTCTTAAGTCTACAGTCTAAAGTGAAATACTTAAGGCTTAGAACTTAAGACTTTAAACTTAAAATGCCCAGGTGGCGAAATTGGTAGACGCACCATCTTGAGGGGGTGGCATTCGTAAGGATGTACGAGTTCGAATCTCGTTCTGGGCACTTCGCAAAAATTCAAATCATTTCCTTCACAACCCCAGGTTATAACAAGCGTGCTTGCAAACATCTGATGATATTGGTTGTAACGTATATACGTTAAACAAGCAAATGTATAAATACACCCTATCTATTTTCATTATTATAGCAGTTGCCTGCAACCTGCGGGCGCAAAACCAGCCTATCTATCAATATAAAGATCATGTTTTCCCTAATATCGACATAGCAGAAAACTTAACTTATAATCCCGCTGCAAAGCCTGCCGACGCTATTTCATACCTCTTCGATCTATATCAGCCCAAGGGTGATCATGCCGCAGCCAGGCCGCTTATTATCTGGATGCATGGCGGTGGTTTTAAATATGGCTCAAAAGCCGACAAGGGCATCAAAATATGGAGTAATGATTTTGCTGAGCGTGGCTATGTATGCGCGGCTATTAACTACCGGCTAAGCAAAAATAACCCGGTATTCCATTTTGATGAATTGCAAAAAAGCTGCTATTACGCCGTACAGGATGTAAAAACGGCTATAGCTTATTTTAAAAAGCACCGGGCAGAATATCATATCGACACCAACAAAATAATTCTTGCAGGCAATTCTGCGGGCGGCATTATAGCCTTGCAAGCCGCTTATAGCAGCAACGCCGAACTATCAAGACGTACAGGCGTAGTTGACTCGACAGCCTTACTTAAACCCGACGATAGGGCTAAAATTGCCGGCATCATTAACTTTTGGGGAGGCATTCTTGACATCCGCTGGTTAAAAAATGCGCGGGTACCTATTGTAAGTGTCTATGGCTCGCATGACCGCATTTTAAACCCCATACAGGCCGATACAGGGATGTATGGCAGTATCACCATCCATCACCGCGCGGATGACCTGCATATTAAAAATAGCGTAAAAGTATTTGAGGGATTCGGGCACGAATTGCAAAGGCATTTCAATCCGCTTTTTGATGCCGGCAAACCCACGCAGAAAAGATGGCTTGAGGCAGCACAGTTTGCATCCGTTTTTTACTACGAACTATTATTTAACAAACCCGAGTAAACAATTGTTGCTTTTTGCAGTTATAATGTTGAAATTGCTTTGATCCAATTAATTACAAGTATATGAGAATCACAAAAATTATCACGATTGCAACCATAGCGTTAATGAGCTTTGAGGCTTTTGATGCCACAGCCGAAGCATTACCCGCTGTTGCGGCAACATCTGTTTTACAAATCAAGCTTCCGCCACCGCCACCACGTCCGCCTGCACCGCCAAATCCGTTCAGGAGGCGTCACCGTCGCATCCACAGGCACCGCAGGCTGCATATCAAATTGCCGCCGCGTCCGCCTGCACCGCCAAACCCTTTGAATTTGCCAACGCCGCCGCGCCCATAATTAAAAAGCCCTCCCGATAGTACATCCGGAGGGCTTTAACGTTTAGGTTTATTGCGGAAGGTTATAAAAAAATGTTTCGGTTACAATTTTACCGGCTTTAACTTCGTAAACGCAAACTTCGCTCATCATGCTGCGGCCCTGGCCTTTATAGGTTACATCCATATCCATGGTTACTGCAAAAAAGTTACCGCTTACAATCGGGTCAGATACCTGGCCGCTGTGAACCTCTTCAACCATATCATACCATTGCTGGTTTTTGGCTATCGCGGCTTCCTTACCCTCTGAAAGCTCCATGTGCGAACCTTTTGGTTCGTGGCTTACCACATCATCAGCATACAGCTCACTTATGGCATCTAAATTTTTGCCTTCGCGGCAAAACTCAACTAATTTTTCAGCTACTTCCTGTGTGTTCATCTCAATTGGTTTTATTGGTTAATGCTGATATAAAGTTACTCAGTATTATAAAAACTATGGCATTATTTGTTTTAAGTTTAGGTTAAGCTTTATTAAGTTTCTGAGGTCGGATATCTGGGGTCTGGGCTCAGAGATCTGAGGCTGGAAGCCTGGGAGGCTGAAATCTGTCATCTGATTACAGAGTACAAACCTGTTAAAAGCTAAAAACTCTGACCTCAGACCTCATAACCCAGCCCTCAGACAATTCGTCTAAAAAAGTTTAATAAAATCATTTTTTTATGATTACTTTGAAGGTTAAATTTTTGCAAGGGATACAACAAATTAAATGCAGCTTACCCGCTTAGAAATCAAGGGCTTTAAGAGTTTTGGAGATAAGATCACCATTAATTTTAATGAGGGTGTAACTGCTATTGTTGGGCCCAATGGCTGCGGTAAATCAAACGTCGTCGACTCTATCCGCTGGGTACTGGGCGAACAAAGCACCAAGATGCTCCGGTCGGAGAAGATGGATAACGTGATATTTAACGGTACCAAAACCCGTAAAGCAGCCAACCTTGCCGAAGTTTCCCTTACTTTTGATAATACCAAAAACGTACTGCCCACTGATTACTCGCAGGTTACCCTTACCCGCAAGCTTTACCGCACCGGCGAAAGCGAGTACCGGTTGAATGATGTGCAATGCCGCTTAAAAGACATTACCGATCTTTTCCTGGACACGGGTATCGGCTCAGATTCGTACTCCATCATCGAGCTGCGGATGATTGACGAGATCATCACCAACAAGGAAGGCTCTCGCCGCAATTTATTCGAGGAAGCATCCGGCATATCTAAGTACAAACTGCGCAAAAAACAAACTTTTAATAAGCTAAAAGATACCGAAGCCGATTTAGAACGTGTTGAAGACCTGCTTTTCGAGATTGAAAAGAACCTGAAAACACTGGAGAACCAGGCCAAAAAAACCGAGCGCTATTACCGGATAAAGGATCAGTATAAATCGCTGAGCATTATGCTGGCCTCATTTAGGATAGTATCTTTCAGCGAATCGTTGGCAAAAATTCAGGACCAGGAGCAAAAGCAAAAAGCCGATAAAGGCGGCATTGTTGCCCAGATAGATACTTTGGAGGCTGCCCTGCAACAACAAAAGCTGGATAGCATTACCAAAGAGAAAAACCTATCGGTACAGCAAAAAACCACCAACGAGTTTGTATCGAAGATTCGCGCTTACGAAAGCGAGAAAAAGATTAAGAACGAGCAGCTAAAATTTCAGCAGGATAAGGAAGCTCGGTTAACCGAGGAACTTGACAAAGATAAAAACCAGTTAAACCACGTTTTTTACAACATCAAACGCCTGTCAGAAGAAAAGGCGCTTGAAGATGAAACCCTGCAAACTATTAAAACCCGCCTGGCCGATTTAAAAGAAGCGGTTGACGAGTTACGCCTGCAGCAAACATCGGCCCGAAACGAATTGACCGAAATAACCGGCATTAACACCCGCCTGCAAAACCAGGCCTATAAGGCAGAAAAGGATATCGATATCCTGCAAATTCAGCAACAGGCGCTGGAGCAGGAAAGCCAGCGCAACATGGAAGATACCACCAATAAAGAGGTGGAACTTTCGCACTTTAACCAGGTGGTTGCCGAGCTGCAAAACAGGAAGGAAACGCTGGATTTTGATTACCAGCAGGCCCTTGATTTTGAAAACAAGTTAAAGGAGCAGATAGCCGAAACGGATGCCGAACTGAGTTTGGTAAAAGATACCATCATTAAAGAAAGCCGCAAGCTGGATGCCAAACAAAACGAGTACAACCTTACCAAAAGCATGGTTGATAACCTGGAAGGTTTCCCTGAGTCTATCCGCTTTTTAAAGAAAAATACCGACTGGGCAAAAAATGCCCCCTTGTTTAGCGATGTACTGTTTTGTAAAGAGGAATACCGCGTAGCTATTGAAAACTACCTGGAGCCGCTGATGAACTACTACGTAGTTGAAAATTATGATGAAGCTATAAAGGCTATCCAGCTATTGAGCAATTCGTCGCGTGGCCGCGCGCATTTCTTTATCCTTGAAAATTATAACGAGATAAACCCGACTAACCCTGCTTTTGAAAATGCGGGTGCGGTATCGGCCCTTAAGGTTATCGAGGTTGATAAACGCTACATTAACCTGTGCAACCATCTGTTGAAAGATGTATTCCTGGTTGATGACGATAAAGACCAGCAAATTAACAACGCTGCCCTGCCCGATGGCGTGGTGCTGATTGGCAAAAGCGGCAAATTCAACAAATCCAGGCATACCATGGCCGGCGGATCGGTAGGTTTGTTTGAGGGGAAAAGGATTGGGCGCGCCAAAAATCTGGAAAACCTGGCTAAAGAAATTAAAGGCATCGAAAGCCTGGTTAACACGCAGAAAAGCAAATCCGACGAATTACAGAGCAGATTATCTGCCTTAAGATCATCAACTAAAAACACCGAGATCAATGAGCAGCAAATGATCATCAACCGGCTAAATACCGAACTGATCACGGTAAAAACCCGGCAGGAGCAGTACCAAACATTTATTGAAAACAGCCTTAATCGTAAGGATGATATAGCCCGCAAAATTGAAGGCATTAAAGCCGAAATGGAAGCCCTGCACCCACAATTGGCCGATTTAAAAGCCCAGAAGCAAATTCAAAGCGAACTGCTGGTTGACAAACAGGCCGAATTTAACGAACTGAACGAATATGTATCGGTACAGTCAAACGCCTTTAACCAGGAGAATATCCGTTTTCACCAACAGCAAAACAAGGTATCAGGCCTGGTAAAAGACCTGGAATACCGCGATAATCAGCAGGAAAACCTGGAGGCCCGCATAAAACAAAACAGCGCCGAACTGGAAAAAGTAAAAATTGCCATCCAGGATAACCTGAAGCAATCTGACAACTCCGACGATGACCTGCTGGAGATGTACGAGCAGAAGGAAAACCTGGAAAAAGCCACCCAACAGGCCGAGCAGGAATACTATCAATGGCGTGGCATCATTACCGAAAACGAAAACGAGATAACCGCGCTTCGCCGTAAAAAAGACAACCACGAGGTGATTGAAAATGAGCTTCGCGATGAGCGTAATAACCTGAAACTGGAACTAAACGCGCTTAAAGAACGCCTCTCGGTTGAGTTTAATATCGATATTGAAGACCTGCCGGAAACCGAAACACCGGCCGAAAGCGAACAGGAACTGCGCGAAAAGGCCGAAAAACTAAAAAAACAGCTGGACGATTTTGGTGCCATCAACCCTATGGCGGTTGAGGCATACAATGAGATGAATGAGCGTTACACCTTCATCCAAGCCCAAAAGAAGGACCTGAGCGAAGCTAAGGCATCGCTGCTGGCCACCATCCAGGAGATTGATGATACCGCTAAAGAAAAATTTATGCACGCCTTTGTCATGGTGCGCGAAAACTTCATCAAAGTATTCCGCTCATTGTTTAATGACGAAGATTCATGCGATTTGATCCTGACCGACCCAAGCCACCCGCTGGAATCGGACATTGACATCATCGCAAAGCCAAAAGGGAAACGCCCGTTATCCATCAACCAGCTATCCGGGGGAGAAAAAACACTTACAGCAACAGCCATACTGTTTTCACTTTACCTGTTAAAGCCTGCCCCCTTTTGTATTTTTGATGAGGTGGATGCCCCGCTTGATGATACCAATATTGATAAATTTAACAACATCATCCGCACCTTTTCCAAAGATTCGCAATTCATCATTGTATCGCACAATAAACGCACCATTGCCAGTACCGATGTCATTTATGGCGTAACCATGGTTGAGCAGGGAATATCGCGCGTAGTCGCTGTTGATTTGCGGGAACTTGCTGATTAAATGTATTTCGCTAAAAGTAGGCAGGGCAGTTTGTTTCCCCCAAACATATAGCACCAACGGCGCACGCCGCTATCGCTTTATCCTCCCCTCCACCGTGTTTACACCTTTGGGTATATTATGTAAGAAATAGTTATCATTTCGACGGGCGAAGGTGACCATTGGGTAGGGTATGAAGAAATTCTATACGAGCGATATGCACAGTTGGGTATGGCATAGAAGATTTCTCACCATTACCCCCGAACGGGTCACCCCTCCAAGGAATTCGAAGTTACAGAAGATACTAAACATCAATGCCGCAAATTTTGTAAAAGCAGATATTACAACTTAAATTAAAAAGGGGCAAAAGATAAATATCCCTTGCCCCTTTTTAATAAGATTCAATGCTTTCCGCTTATCTATGGCGAAGTTCCTTCTTTCCTCCTACCATTCCTTTAAACTTACGTTCGTCCAGTTTTAGTGTCATGTCTGAAACCTGCTGTGCCGACATAGTTTTAGTTTTTGACAAGCTTTGAACTTTCGGGCCAGACACGTCATAAACGCCCGTAGTAATATAGTTTAGGGCATGTTGCAATAATACTTCTGTACTATCGCCAAAATCCTTGGTAACATCATCATAATCAAGTTTACCCGGGTAATCTGTTGAACCTGGCGTCATCCCCGAATAATACCCACCCTGGTTGGCCGAGTTTTTGGTTTCAAACTGCGGCACATATAATTGGTATTTATTGATATCGATAGCAAAAAAACCTACCGGTTTACCGTAACTGGTGCGACCTATAAGTTTAACTTCCATTTCGGGGCGCAGGTTATTAATAGTTAGTTCACTTGCCGATGCAGTTGAGCCGGTTACTATAAAAAACACTTTACTTACATTCAGCGAACCACTTTTGGCGAAATTAACCCGGTTGTTAGCCGGTAAAAAATCGCCTTTATTAATATCATATATAGCGCTTAGCAATGGGTGGTTATCGGCTTGCAGCTTATTATTATAATAATAAGTAAACATCTGGGTGCCGCTTTTTGCAGCAGGTACAATCAGGTTATCCAGGTATTCGGCTGTTTCAACACTTCCACCGCCATTATAGCGCAGGTCAACAACCAGGTCAGTAACACCTGCAGCGCTAAAGGCATTAAAGGCTTTTAATAATTGGGGGCGGGCGTTAGCTATTACTGTAAAAGTATTAAAAACAACATACCCTATTTTTTTATCACCCATAGTAAAAACCTTGTATTTTAAAACCGGGTTAATGGTATAATCGGCCACACTTAACGACACGTCAGCTGTAGTATTGTTGGCCTTTTTAAGTGTCATAGTAATTGGGCTGGTGCCAAAAATCGCATTTACTACAAAGTTTACATTGGCGCCGTTATCATAATCCAAACTGGTGCGGCTATTAAGTTTTACTATCTGATCGCCCCTTTTTATGCCTGCACTATCAGCAGGCGAACCAGGATATACATATTTTACGCGCAGATCGTTGGTTTCCTGGTACAACACCGAGAATCCAAAATCGCCGCTTACACCGCCCAGTTCTGAAGAAACAGACCCATCATCAATAAACGAGTATTTAGCCGAGCCAGGATCGGCCGCATAGTATTCATATGGAAGGCTTGTTGCCGGGTTAATTTTATATTGCGATAGTTTATCCACCTCGCTGGTAAGTGCGGCTATTTCGTTAGTTCCCGTGAATGAACGTGGAGCAAATGTTTTATAATCCGGAATAGCATCATACCATAAATAGGTTTCTTTAGTATACAGGTAAACCGAATCCTTGATCAGGTTAGATATTTCTAATTTGATTGCGGTAGAATCGGTACCGTTGACGATTATTTTTTTATCCTTATGACAAGCTGATAACAAACCGGCGGCAAGGATGATGATCAAGTATAATATTTTTTTCATGTACAACAAATATAATGTGTTAACGAAATAAAAATAAGTATGTTACAACAGGTGTTACAAAAATTTGTCTACGCTTAAATAGTCAATTCCAACAGTTTCGGCGCATAAGCTATCTACCTCAGAACTGCCTATCATCAAAATATCCCTTCGTTGCAGGTTATGCTCCTGCATTAACAGGTGTATTACATCTGGCTCGGGTTTTGGGGCGGTTTCATCGGCCAGGTAGCAAATTAGGTATGGTTCAAGTTTATGCCACTCTACCTGCCTTATCTTATTTACCTGCTGCGTAACTTTCCCGTTGGTTACAATGAATAGCTTTTTACGGTCGACAACAATTTCCTGAAGTAAGGTAAGCATATTCTGGTACAAAAGCAATTTCAGGGGCAGCTTCGCGGTATCAAAAAGGTTGTAAAACTTGTCCCGGTACTGCGCCGCGACAGGAAATTCCTTTTCAAGCTTATCAAATACAAAGTCGGGCCCTTCGGCAACATAGGTATCTGTCATCAAGCTAATTACTTGTTTGGCATCAACCAGTTCAACATACTCCAGCATGTTTGCAAACAGGTAGTAAACCTGGTATATATAATCTTTGGCCGGGTATAACACATCATCCAGCTCCAGTACAAACGCGGTTTTGCGCTTATCAATATCCTTATACTTCATCGTTGCCGGCAATGATTGTTATATTATATTCGTTAAATAACACTTCCGATTGTTTTAACAGGCCGGTTTCCTGTTCGCGGAAAAGATAAACTTTGTCTACCCCCAAGTCAAGGCATAAAGCCAGCATTTCATGCGTGTAACTGGGCGATGCAGGATTAGGCAGGCGAATGAGTTGGCCGGGCTTCAACATAAAATCCGGCAATTCCATATAATCGCCCATAATAATATCGGCGCCGTTTAATTTATTTTTTTGCTTATAAGCTTGTGCAGCAGTTGCTGCTGTTATCAGTATCTTCAATTTAATAGCTAAGCTTATGGTACAATTAAACCGTCTTTCATAATAACCGTACGGTCAGATAGGTCGGCAAGTTCTTCATTATGAGTAACAATAACAAAAGTTTGATTAAAATCATTACGCAACTTAATGAAAAGTTCATGCAACTCCAGCGCGTTTACTGAATCGAGGTTGCCCGATGGTTCGTCGGCAAATATTAATGCAGGGTTATTAATAAGGGCACGGGCAACGGCTACCCGTTGTTGTTCGCCGCCCGAAAGTTGGTTGGGTTTATGGCTCAGCCTATCGCTCAATCCCAGCAAATCCAGTAACTCTTTGGCTTTTTTTTCGGCATTTGACTTTGATACACCAGCAATAAATGCCGGTATACATACATTTTCCAGCGCCGTAAACTCGGCCAGCAAATGATGAAACTGGAAGATAAAGCCAATTTTACGGTTTCTGAAATCGCTTAAGTTTTTATTATTAAGCTTGCTTAACTCAATATCGTTAATATATAACTCCCCCGAATCCGGCCTGTCTAACGTGCCTAAAATATTAAGCAGGCTACTTTTGCCGGCCCCTGATGCGCCAACGATAGTTACAATTTCGCCTCGTTTAACCTCCAGGTCAACACCCTTTAATATCTGTAACTGCCCGTATGATTTATAAATGGATTTAGCTTTAAGCATAACGCAAAGTTAATATTTTGGTTGATTTTATCGGGGCGCTACAAACCTGCAGAATATGATTAAATTTAAAGCTGATAATGTTAAAATAGTATAACAAAACAGTTAATATGCCGTATACACCCCTGTGAAATAAAACCTTAAGGAGTAATATTATTGCAATCACCTAAATATAAAATATGCGCCTTCTGATAGTTTGCTGCATTTTACTTATCAATGTACCGTTTATTAATGCCCAGCAGCTATTTGTTGAAAAATATCCCATGAACGTTTACGGCGCCGGCATACAAAGCTGGACGATGGCACAGGATAACCAGGGGGTATTATATATTGCCAATAACGATGGTGTTGTTAAATACGATGGCCTTACATGGGATTTAATGCCCATTGCCAACCAAAACTATGTGTTTTCGCTGGGCCTTGATTCAAAAAACAAGATTTTTGTAGGCTCCTATAACGAGCTCGGTTACTTCAGGAAAGATAGCGCAGCAAATTATAAGTATCATACTTTATTGCCCCTGCTTCCCAAAACGTACAAAAACCTGAATGATATACGCCAAACAATAGTTTTTAATGACGAGGTATTTTTTAATAACAACAAAAACATTTTCCGGTACAGCCAGGGCACCCTTAAAATACTCAATATTACCGATAACTGGTTATTTCGGCTAAAAAAGCAATTGTTTTCGTTAGGTAGCAATGGCTTGTTAGTATATAAAAATGACCGATTTGCAGATGCCGGTTTTGGCAAACAAATAGCCGGGCTACATTTGAAACGAATTGCCGACTACGAAAATGACAAATACCTTTTGCTCGACGATAACAACCGGATATGGTTATTAAACCCGCTGGAGGCAGACAGCAATAAAAAAATGCTGCTCCTCACCAAAAATCCGGTTACCACCACCAAAAACGTTCCTGTACGAAGTCTGCTTTACCTGGATATGGGAAAAATAGCCCTGGTTGCCGAAGAAGGTGTTTATCTTTTAAACAAAGATGGCGAAACGGTAAACTTTAACTCAAAAGATATGCTGGGGCTTAACCTCAACACAGGTTTTTGTTTCCTGGATAAGGCCCAAAACATTTGGCTTGGTGCTGATACCTATATTACGCAACTGGTTTCAAGTTCGCCCTTATCTATTTATGACAATAATAATGGCCTGGACGGTACCATATTGTCCCTTGGTAAAAAAAACAACGATTTATATGTGGGTACCGATAAAGCGCTTTTTTATAAAAATGGTAATTCAACTTTTTCTGCCATCCCGGGAACCGAAAGTGAAAACTGGAATATGTTTAATTTTGGCAGCAAACTATATTTAGCTCATCGTAAAGGGGTTTTTGAAATACAAGGCAAAAAAGCTATTCCGCTCATTCATCATTGGTTTATCCAAACCCTTGGCGAGATAAAAAACAAGCCCGATTGTATGATCATGGGCACCTATAACACGGGCATCTGGCTTTTATCAAAAGAAGGCAATACCTGGCACGAAAAAAAGATCAGGGGCTTTGAACAGGAAACCCGCTATATACAACAAGATGATGAAGGTAACGTATGGATAAGCCACTACAATAAAGGTATTTATAAACTAAGGCTAAACGCGCAAATGGATTCAGTAATCAGCACGGCCTTTTATGATACAAAAAACGGATTACCATCAACCCTCAACAACCGTATTTACCGGTTAAACAACCGCATTGTAGCCACCACCACCAACGGTTTTTATAGCTACAACAAAATAAAAAACAGGTTTGAACCCGATGCCATACTTGGTAAGGTGAGCCGGGGCGTTTGCATTTACACCGCTACACAAACTACCCGGGGCGATATTTACTTTTGGGGAGCCCCATCAAAAAAAGTGCAAAATGCTGGTGTCTTTATAAAACAAGCTGATGGTTCGTTCAGGTTGTTGTTTACTCCATTTAAAAAAATCGGGCTGGCTACACATGGCCTGTTACCTGTTGACGTAGATGCACCAGTACTTGCAGCAGGTACCAATGAAATATGGATTGGCAATTTAAAGCGGGTTGTAAATTACAGCCCCAATCAGCCAACCTATTATCATAAACCATTGCCGGTATACATCAAAACCGTAAAAGCGGCAGATTCAACCATTTTTGCTTCAGGCGCCGGGCTGCCACAAAACGATATCCCCTTTTCAAAAAACAGGTTGAAATTTATTTTCACAAGCCCGTTTTTTGAGGATGCTGACAAGATGCAATACCAATATCAATTAAACGGATTTGAAGATAAATGGTCGGGCTGGAGCCATGACCGCGAAGTTTCATTTACCAACCTTGCCGATGGCGATTACACCTTTTTTGTACGGGCCAAAAACATTTACGGGCAAATAAGCAGCACAGATGCTTATTCGTTTCATGTTAACGCCCCCTGGTTTAAAACCTGGTGGGCTTATTTGTTTTATGCATTTACAGGCTCGTTATTGTTTTACCTGTTCAGTATATTTAACAATGGCCGTATTAGAAGGCAAAAACTGGCCCTTGAACGAAAGGTAACGGAAAAAACCAGGGAATTACGCCAAAAAACCGACGAAATTTTGGCGCAAAGCAAAGCGCTGCAAGAGTCAAACTTAACCAAAGACAAACTTTTTTCCATCATATCGCACGATTTAAGAGGGCCAATAGGCCAACTCAAACAAACCCTTGATCTGGTAAAATCCGGTTCGATCTCGCTGGAAGAACTGGAGGAGCTTATCCCGCATCTCGACGAAAATATAGGCTCTGCGTTTAGCCTTACAGATAACCTGCTTTACTGGGCAAAAAGCCAGATGGACGGCATCCAGGTGCACCAGGTTTTGTTTGATGTAATGGAAATTGCCGACGAAAACTATCACCTGTTTAAACTGAACACCGATAACAAACACATCGAACTGGTTAACAACATCAACAAAAGCATTGGTGTTTACGGCGATAGGGATATGATAAAGCTGGTATTGCGCAACCTGATTGGCAATGCCACTAAATTCACACCTGTTAACGGCAAAATAACCCTGGGATACAGTACTAAACCCGGCTTTGTTGAAGTGTATGTAGAAGATACCGGCGGCGGAATGTCTGCCGAGGATATTGCCAAAATATTCCGCAGGGAAAATTTTCATAAAGATGGCACTTCGGGCGAAAAGGGCTCGGGGCTGGGGCTCTCGCTTTGCCAGGATTTTATCGAAAAAAATGGGGGTAAACTAACCATCCAAAGCCAATTGGGTAAAGGAAGTAAAATTTCTTTCTGGCTTAAAAGCGATGATAAAATAAGTCCTGTCAAATAAACGCTACAATCCTCCCCTACTTTAAACAAAAATTGTAGATTTACCGCAAATTCTTCAAAAAACATGAATATCCACGAATATCAGGGCAAAGCGATATTAAAAAGCTTTGGCGTACGAGTACAGGAAGGCATTGTTGCTGATACACCCGAAGAGGCTGTTGCAGCTGCCCAAAAATTGAAAGAAGACCTGGGATCAAGCTGGGTGGTTATAAAAGCCCAGATCCATGCCGGTGGCCGTGGTAAAGGCGGTGGCGTAAAGCTGGCCAAAAATCACGATCAGGTTAAAGAAATTGCAGGCAATATTATTGGCATGCAACTGGTTACCCCACAAACCGGCCCCGAAGGTAAAAAAGTAAAAAAAGTTTTAGTTGCCCAGGATGTTTACTATCCTGGCGAAAGCGAAACTAAAGAGTTTTATATGAGTGTACTGCTTGATAGGGCCAAAGGCCGTAACATTATCATGTACAGCACCGAAGGCGGTATGGATATCGAAGAAGTTGCACACTCAACCCCCGAACTGATATTTAAAGAAGAAATTGATCCTAAAGTTGGGCTGCAGGCTTTCCAAACCCGCAAAATTGCTTTCAACTTAGGCTTATCGGGCGAGGCATTTAAGGATATGACCAAATTCATCGCGGCATTGTACAAAGCTTACGATGCAACCGATTCATCGCAGTTTGAAATTAACCCGGTATTAAAAACATCTGATAACAAAATTTTAGCTGTTGATGCCAAAGTCAACATTGATGATAACGCCCTATACCGTCACCCGGATTACGCTGCTATGCGCGATACCGACGAGGAAGACCCTACTGAAGTTGAAGCCAGCAAATCAAACCTTAACTATGTAAAGCTTGATGGCAACGTAGGCTGTATGGTTAATGGTGCCGGCTTAGCGATGGCCACCATGGATATTATTAAAATTGCCGGCGGCGAGCCTGCCAACTTCCTTGACGTTGGTGGTACTGCCAATGCCGAAACCGTAAAAGCAGGTTTCAACATCATCCTGAGCGATCCGAACGTTAAAGCCATCCTGATCAACATCTTTGGCGGTATCGTTCGTTGCGACCGTGTTGCACAGGGTGTTATTGACGCCTACAAAGAAATTGGCAACATCCCTGTACCTATCATTGTTCGTTTACAAGGCACCAACGCCGCCGAAGCAAAAGAATTGATAGATAACTCAGGTTTAAAAGTATACTCGGCTATCTTATTAAAAGAAGCTGCTGAAAGAGTGAAAGAAGTATTGGCTTTGTAATTAAAGTCGATTGAAATATAAAAAGAGGCGATGGGTGTAAAACTCATCGCCTCTTTATTTTCTTACAGAGGCGCATCACATGCGTCTCCCCCATGCAATTCATGCATCATGTTATATCCACAAGCATCATTTAAAACAAAATGTCATTTCGAACGAACCAGCGGTGGAATTGCGAGGGGGTGAGGAGAAATCTTTTACGCCCTGCATTCCAAGGTGCTTTCGTAATGCAGGGCGTAAAAGATTTCTCCTCGTACCTCGTTCGAAATGACATTTTTTTAGTTTTACCCCTCCCCCATCAAAAAGCAGCCCCAATAACCTCCATATAATCCGCCCTGTTGCATTTTTTAAAAACAATATCCCGGCAGTTATTAAATAGAATAAATGCTTTTAGCGCTGCTGTTATCTTCCCTATCATGGCCTCGTCAAGCTCTACCTCCTCAAAATGCAGGTTGTGTACAATCAGTACTTTTTGTTTCCTGTCGGCTTTGGCATCCATGCGGGCTACAAAGGTGTCGCCTACCAGTACCGGTAAACAGAAATAGCCGTACTTGCGTTTGGGCGCGGGCACAAAGCATTCAATCTGATAGTCAAAGTCAAAAAAGTCCCTCAAGCGGTGCCTGAATACATTCAGGATATCAAAGGGCGAAAGGATAAAAGCATCACCCGCCAGTTCAACCTCGGTTTGCTGGCCAGGCAACATATAAAGCGGGGCGCTTTTTAACCCTTCTACCTGTACGATGCGCACTTCGCCTGTGGCTACCATTTTCTCCAGTTCTTTTTTAACCAGGTTGCCCTTTACATAACGGGCGCGCCAGGCCATTTCTTTAACGTAAGCTATCCCCAATCCACCCAGCGTGCGCCTGATAACGAAGCGGGCAAATTCTTCTGCAGTGGGCATGGTTAAATCCGTATCCGGCGGAATTAAATTCATCGGCACATCATATACTTTATGAAAACTTTTAGTGCGGGTGATGGTCAGTTTGCCATCCAGGTACAACCGTTCGAGCGCCACTTTGGCCGGGCGCCAATCCCACCAGCCCGAGCTGGCCTCCAGCCGGTCGTTCTCAAAATCGCCAACCATCAGGGGGCCTTCACGTTCCACCCGGTCAAGCACCTGTTTCATGAGGCGGGTTTCTGCTGGTGTCAGGGGCTTCCGGTTTACCGAAAACCCTTCCTTAACAGGCAACGAAAAGCGAAAATCCCTCATTGGGATATAACCCGCGTCGGAAGTAAAATATTCAAATATCCGGCCGTCGGCTACCAGTTCGCTCAGCCAATCCGGCTCATAATCCGGCACCCGCGCGGCCATCACGTGGTGGTGCGCCCTTTCAACCACGTAATTGGTATCCAGCTGCACAAAACCCAGGTGATCAATAAGCCGGTAAACTGCCTCAATCCCCGATCCAAACTGCGCCTTTCTGGCTAATCCGGCTGCGCGAAGGATGATTTTTCGGGCCTGTGGTTTTGATAGTATCAGAGGTTCCATACCAATTCGTTTTTCAGCAGAGGCACATCACATAAACCTCCGCAAAAATTCCGTTCGCAATTAGGTCATTACCATTTTTCGGCCTGACGACATTACCCGCAATGGGGCGTGCATTATGTATTATGATAACAAATCGGGTTAAACTGCAACCGGCAATGCCACCCCATCGGCCTCTTCGGCAACCAGCGGGTTAATGCTTTCATCATCTTTTTCAACCCGCAGGTTGTTTACAATGTGCATCTGGCGGGTTGGCGTGTTTTTGCCCATAAAATATTCCAACAGACCTTTAATATTGGCGTCTTTCAGGATCACGGGATCAAGGCGGATATCTTTACCTATAAACAAGCCAAATTCATCGGGCGAAATCTCGCCCAATCCTTTAAAGCGGGTTATCTCGGGCTTGTTGCCTAATTTGGCTATGGCGTTGCGGCGTTCCTCGTCGCTGTAGCAGTAAATGGTTTCCTTTTTATTTCGTACCCGGAATAATGGCGTTTGCAGGATAAAAACGTGACCAGCCTTTACCAGGTCGGGAAAAAACTGCAAAAAGAAGGTCATGAGCAGCAGGCGGATGTGCATACCATCCACATCGGCATCGGTGGCTATTACAATATTGTTATAGCGCAGGGCATCCAGGCCGTCCTCAATATTAAGGGCATGCTGCAGCAGGTTAAATTCCTCATTTTCGTACACCACTTTTTTGGTTAGGCCAAAGCAGTTAAGCGGTTTACCTTTCAGGCTGAATACAGCCTGGGTCATTACATCGCGCGATTTGGTGATGCTTCCGCTGGCCGAATCACCCTCGGTAATAAATAGGGTGGTATCCTGGCGGCGCTCGTGGGTATCTTCAAAATGCAGTTTGCAATCGCGCAGCTTGCGGTTATGTAATGATGCTTTTTTGGCGCGCTCATTGGCCAGCTTTTTGATACCGGCAATATCTTTACGCTCCCGCTCTGATTGCAGAATGCGTTTTAATAATGCATCGGCAGCAGCCGGATTTTTATGCAGGTAATTATCCAGTTCCTTTTTCAGGAAATCGTTGATGAAACCACGCACCGATGGCCCTTCGGGGCCAATATTTTGCGAGCCCAGTTTGGTTTTAGTTTGCGATTCAAAAACCGGCTCCTGTACCTTAATGGCTATAGCCGCAACTATAGATGCGCGGATATCGGCAGCATCAAATTCCTTTTTATAAAACTCGCGGATGGTTTTAACAACTGCCTCGCGGAAAGCAGCCTGGTGGGTACCTCCTTGTGTAGTGTTCTGGCCGTTTACAAACGAGTAATATTCCTCGCCATATTGTTGCCCGTGGGTCATGGCTATTTCAATATCCTCGCCTTTAAGGTGGATGATAGGATAGCGTAATGTTTCTACATCCGTGTTACGGGTAAGCAAGTCATATAGCCCGCGTTCCGAAAAATATTTTTGACCATTAAAGTTTATAGTAAGGCCCGAGTTAAGGAACACATAATTCCATATCATACTCTCAACAAACTCCGGGATAAAACGGTAATGCCTGAAAATGGTATCGTCGGGTATAAAGTTAATAGCCGTACCGTTGCGTTGCGTGGTTTCCTTTTCGGGTTCGTCCCGAATCAGTTCGCCTTTGGCAAATTCGGCCAATTTGGTACGGCCGTCGCGGTATGATTGTACAATGAAATTGTTCGACAGCGCGTTTACCGCCTTGGTACCCACACCATTTAACCCTACCGACTTTTGGAAAGCCTTGCTATCATATTTACCGCCGGTATTTATTTTACTTACGCAATCAATAACCTTACCCAGCGGGATACCGCGGCCATAATCGCGCACCGATACTTTATGATCGCTCATATTTACCTCAATGGTGCGGCCGCTGCCCATTACAAACTCATCTATCGAGTTATCAACAATCTCTTTAAGCAATACATATACCCCATCATCATAAGCCGAGCCATCGCCCAGTTTACCAATATACATACCTGGGCGTAAACGGATGTGCTCCTTCCAATCGAGCGAGCGGATACTATCTTCACTGTAATTAACTGGTTCTGCCATTTATAAAGTAGAATTTTAAAGCAGGTGTTACTATGCACCTATTTGCAAAAATAAAGTTTCGGTAATGAATTGAGTATCCAAAACTGTTAACTTACTAACATAATGTTAATGAATCTTAAACTTAAGGCAATTGCTGGCCCTATCGGCGTTCCGGAAAAATTCGGGATCTTTTTCGTTGGTAAAGCAAACCGCCATAATTGTACCGGTATGGTTACGCTGCAAAATAATGAGTAAGGCGTATTTGTAGCTTTTGGTTTCGGGCATGTCCATTAGGGTTAGCAGGTACGATTTACCGGCATCGGCATTATAACGCGCCAGCACATTGGCCGGAATGGGCCTTACAAAATTGTCCTGTTCGCCAGAAAAATTAGTTGCCTGTGCTTTACCAACCTCCAGGTATGACGAATCGGGATTTTGCTGTTCATGGTTGCGCTCCAAACTCAGCCAGTTTTGTTTTAAGGATTTTACCTGGAACCATATCTCAAACTCACGCCCTGGAATTTCCATAGCATAGTCAAACGAAAAATTCTCGTTATTTACGGCCGGAATCTCTCTGAAACCTTTTGGGAAGGTAAAAGTAACATTGGCATTGGCCAAAATTTTTGAAAACTCGCGAAATTCCGCGCTACCCTTAACCGGCTTAACCGTTACAGCAGGCAGGGGCTTTTTCCTGTGTGCGGCCAAATATAACGGACGCTTTGCCTGTGCAAAAACATCTGTAATGCATAGCAATAGTATAGCCTGAAGTAAAATACATTTAAGCTGCTTCACAATAGTTTTCATTAACTCGAAACCAGGGCTGTTTCTTTATGTAATTCTATAAAAATAGAACCACAAATCAAAATTAATTATAATTTAAAAACACAAACAACTAAGTTAATATCAGCTATTTGCATTAGTTAAATGCATCTTACACCACTTTCCTCTTTTTATTTAGCCGGATAAAAAATCAGCCAAAAATACTGCAACAAAATAGCTTTATAAATTTTGTTACTAATTTAGTTTCGGCACAAATTTAAAAAAAACATGAAATACCAGGACATCCCACTTATTAATAACGAAGCCATACACAATTTTGAACTTATGGTAGATGGCAATAGGGCCTTTATTGATTACAAATTAAAGGGCGATAAAATTTACCTCATACATACAGAAGTACCCGTAGAAATGGAGGGCAATGGTGTTGCTGCCGCCCTTGTTGAAAAGGCCTTTAATTATATTGAAGAACACCACCTGAAAATTGTGCCGCTTTGCGCATATATCATTGCTTATTTAAAACGGCATCCCGAGTGGAAGCGTTTACTTGCAATAGCAGAATAAGCTTAAACAAACCGCCTGGAAATATCAGGTTTCCGGGCGGTTTGTTTTTATGGCTGCAGCCAACCTTTTTAAAAATCGATCGGCAGCCAATTACCCGCCGCTTTTATTATTTAAACTCTCACCGACTAACCGCCGTTTCAACTCCTCATTCATCGGTAATTTTCCGCCGTTTACCGGAAGTTTGCTTTGCTTCGCCTAATAACCATAGTTAAAAGGCCACTCTGTTTGCATTTTTGAATCAACAAACGCAATCACCATGAAAACTTTACTTGCTATACAAATCATCCACCTGATAGTTAAAGCTGCCGAACACGCCGAAGCTATCATTAATTCCATCGGTCACCTGATAAAATAAGCCCCCCAGCCCCCTTGAGGGGAGCTTTTGATTGTCAGGTTCTATATATATATCAACGTTACTCCCATAATGCTATTAATAAACGGCAACGCCATGCAAAAAGGGAGATAAAACAAACGGGAACTGGGCAAAATCGGCAGCCGAAGATAAAACGGTTAAAAGCACGATGAGCCCGTAACCCCAAATATAAAGAGCCTCACCCTGCCTTCTGCAAAGGAGAGGGTTCTGAAAGCCAGCGCTTTTAGAGCTTTTTTTGATGTATAAAACCCAACCCTCTCCTTTGGAGAGGGTTGGGTGAGGCTAAATAATTCATTGATATTTCATTATTCTGTTGCATTTTTACCCTATGGCAAAACCACCCATTATCACTGTAAAAAACCTGGTAAAAAACTACGGCGATTTTGCAGCCGTAAAAGGCATCAGCTTTGAAGTTTATGAGGGCGAGATCTTCGGCTTACTTGGCCCCAATGGCGCCGGGAAAACTACTACGCTTGAAGTTATTGAAACCCTGCGCGAAAAAACATCGGGCGAAATCACTGTTGACGGCTTTAATATTGATACCGATAAAGACAGCATTAAACAACGCATAGGTGTGCAGTTACAGGCGGCCGGTTATTATCCCAACCTTAACCTATCGGAGTTGATAGAACTGTTTACCGGCTTATATGGGGTTGACAAAACACCCACCGAAATGCTGGAAAAAGTTGCGCTTGTTGATAAAGCCAAAGCAAAATATAAAGATCTTTCAGGCGGGCAAAAACAGCGGTTCTCTATCGCCACCACGCTTATTAATAACCCAAGGATCATTTTTTTGGATGAGCCCACAACCGGCCTTGACCCGCAAGCCCGCCGTAACCTTTGGGACCTGATCCGCGAAATACGCGACCAGGGCACAACCATTGTGATAACCACTCATTACATGGACGAGGCCGAGGTGTTATGCGACCGTGTTGCCTTTGTTGATGGCGGCCACATCATTGGCATAGATACCCCCGATCACTTTATTGACCAACTGGTTGAAACCGGTTTCGAACGTAAAAAACAGGTAAAACTGGCCAACCTGGAGGATGTTTTTATTAACCTTACAGGTAAAGAATGGCGGGAAGGGTGATCAGTTGGCAGTTTTGAGTTTGCAGTTATCAGTTAATACCGGCCGATAACTTAAGCCACCCTCCAAACAATGACCTAATGACGCCGCAGGCAAATGGCTCAATAACCAATAACGCCGCCAGAAAAGACCAATGAACTAATGAACAAGTGAACTAATGAACCAAAAGAAATATAGCAATACTAAAGCGACCCTGGCGATTGCCAAAGCAAGTTTCAGGGCCATACTGCGCAGCCCCTCGGCGGTTGTGTTTACGCTGGCCTTCCCTTTAATATTTATAATTGTTTTTGCCAATATTGGCGGCGGGGCCCCTTCTGTTGATGTTGGTGTTGCCAAAGGCTGCGATACTACCGGAAAACTTTATCAGCAACTTAAACAAAAGCAGTTGATAAATTTTATTACCGATCAGTCGGCTGATGAAATGAATAAGAACCTGGCAAAAGGGCAAATAGATGCTATTATAGATATTAAACCGCTGGTGCCTATGCAACCCTTGAATATAAAGGTGCAATACAGCAAGGCTTCAAACAAAGGAGGCATTTTACGATCGATACTGAACAATGCTTCTTATAACGCGCAACTGGCCGAGTTAGCCAAAATACAATCGGTATCGGGCTTTAAAATACCCGAGGCTGTGCACCTGGAGGAAACTACCGTATCAGGCCGCGCTTATAAATACATCGATTTTATTTTACCCGGGCAGTTAGGTTTTTCCATTTTAAGCAGCGGCGTTTTTGGTACTGCCTTTGTTTTCCTGAGTTTACGTTTAACGTTGGTTATCAAGCGTTTTTTTGCTACACCGGTAAAACGATCAAGCATTGTTTTGGGTGAGGCTTTGGCCAGGATAACCTTCTCGTTACTGGGTGCGTTGTTCATCATTTTAGTTGGCCATTACCTGTTTGGCTTTACACTAATTCACGGGGTTATCACAGTTGTAAATATGCTGGTACTCTCGGCTTTCGGTCTCATTATATTTATGGGCTTTGGATTCATCATTTCGGGCATTGCCAAAAACGAGGGTACGGTACCTCCCCTGTCTAACATTATTACCATGCCGCAGTTTTTACTGTCGGGCACTTTCTTTTCAGTAACAGCTTTCCCTAAATGGCTGCAGGCCATCAGTAACGCTTTGCCTTTAACACATTTAAACAATGCTATGCGCAAGGTGGCTTTTGAAGGTGCGGGCCTGGCAGATGTAACACATCAACTCCTGATCCTTTTAATTTGGTTTGTGATTGTTTATGCTGTGGCGATTAAAACTTTTAAATGGGAATAGTTTTTTAGTAGCAAATAGTTAGTATCAAGCAGTAAGATTGATTGCCCCCAGAGCTAACGCATCTTAGTTGGGTTAACATAACTTAACACATTTTAGATTATTTTCTTATAAGTGCCTAACAATCAATATTTTATTTTTTTCAAGGTTAACACTAAACTGATATCTTCTGCTCATTCTTTAAATCCGCAAACGGCGTAGCCTTCTTGAACACCTCCTAAAAACAAACAAAAGGTGAAAAATGCTGATTCAGACAATTCGCGATAGGGATAAAAGCGGATACCGGCCCGCGCCTAATGCCATGTGCGCGTATGAGCGGTTAGCCCGGGCCGCAGGCATCGCCTTAAATCGACAAATTTTAAATCTCACTACATTAACAAAATAAACTTTTCTTTTCCATCGGTCCTCTTATTGATAAAATTTAACATTAACTTAACATTAAGGCGCTGTAACTTAACACTAACGTAACATTAAGGAAATATATTTGCACAATTAAACCCCTAAGTTATGTTCAAAATCAACATTGGTGCCGTTTTAGTTTTTATTTTGTTAACAGTATGTTCATTCGCCGTTAAAGCCCAGGACACCAAAGTAGGTACATGGGGCATAGCCACCGTGGTATTACCGGGCGATAGCGCTCATAAATGGGGCGGATACTCCGAAATTCAAACCCGAACAAACGGCGCGTTTACACAGTTTCAGTACTACGAGGCAAAAGCGGGCGTAAGTTACGATCTGGATAAAAATTTTACCGCCCTGCTTGGTACCGGAACTTACCATACTTATGATTATACCGATCTCGACAAAGGCCCAACAACCAATGAATTCAGGTTTTGGGAGCAAATGACGGTTAACCAGTTTCTGGACCGCTTTAAATTCGAACATCGTTACCGTATAGAGCAGCGCTGGGTAAATGGCGATTATCGCAACCGCTTCAGATATCGCCTAAACATGTTTATCCCGTTAAATCACAAAAAAATTATTGCCAACACCTGGTTTATCTCAGTTTTCGACGAGGTGTTTTTTAATAACAGGGTACCCAATTTCGAGCGCAACCGAATATCTGCTGCTTTGGGTTACCAGGTGGATAAAAGCTGGATAGTACAAGCCGGCTGGATAAACCAACGTAATTATACAACCATACAAAGCAGCGCCAAACACAATATTATGCTCATGTTGATGTATCGTATTAACCGCAAAAACGCTGTGCAGCGTGAACATGTGCCTACCACGACCGATTAAGGCCGGAATTTTTCCTTTTAAAGACAAAATCAGCATAAAAACATTTTAATTTCATGTTAAATTGCTGTTACCCTTTGGCATTATTGATTAATAATGATAACAAATACAAAATTTCGATTGTGATTTCTTGATTTTGCTGTTAACTTAGCCGCCGTTTACAATTTACAAATATCTGACAATAAAAAAATGAGCTTAATAATTGACGTACACGCCCGCCAGATTTTAGATTCGCGCGGTAACCCTACTATCGAAGTAGAAGTATTAACTGAAAATGGTGCGTTCGGTCGCGCTGCGGTACCTTCTGGTGCATCAACCGGTGTGCACGAAGCTGTTGAACTTCGCGATGACGATAAAACAAAATACATGGGTAAAGGCGTGTTAAAAGCTGTTGCCAACGTAAATGACATTTTAGCTCCCGAATTAAAAGGCATTGATGTATTTGATCAAAACAGCATCGACGCCCTGATGATTGAAATTGATGGTACCGAAAATAAAGGCAAAATTGGCGCCAACGCTATATTAGGTGTTTCATTGGCCGTTGCAAAAGCAGCAGCACAGGAAAGCCGCCAGCCTTTATACCGTTACATTGGCGGTGTAAATGCCAATACTTTACCTATCCCGATGATGAACATCATCAACGGTGGTTCGCACTCTGATGCACCTATCGCTTTCCAGGAATTTATGATTATGCCGGTTGGCGCCCCTTCTTTCTCTGAGGCATTGCGTTGGGGTACCGAAGTATTTCATAACCTGAAAAAAATTCTGCACGACCGTGGCTTATCAACAGCTGTAGGCGACGAAGGTGGTTTTGCTCCTACTTTTGAAGGTACCGAAGATGGTGTTGAAACCATTTTAAAAGCTATTGAAAAAGCAGGCTACAAACCAGGCGAAGATATCTTTATCGCTTTTGACTGTGCTGCATCTGAATTTTACAAAGACGGCAAATACGACTACACCAAATTTGAGGGCGAAAAAGGTGCTATCCGCACCAGCGCCGAGCAGGTTGAATACCTTGCCGAACTTGTTGCCAAATACCCTGTTATTTCGATTGAAGACGGCATGGCCGAGGACGATTGGGATGGCTGGAAATTATTAACCGAAAAACTGGGCAAAACTGTACAGCTGGTGGGTGATGATTTATTTGTAACCAACACCAAACGTTTACAACGTGGTATTAACGAGGATACTGCAAACTCCATCCTGGTAAAAGTAAACCAGATTGGTTCATTAACCGAAACCATCAACGCTGTAACTTTAGCACAAACCAACGGTTATACATCAGTAATGAGCCACCGCTCTGGCGAAACTGAAGATGCTACCATTGCCGATTTAGCTGTAGCATTAAATTGCGGTCAAATCAAAACCGGTTCGGCTTCACGTTCAGACAGGATCGCTAAATACAACCAATTGCTTCGTATTGAAGAAGAATTAGGCGCAAACGCAAAATTCATTGGTAAAGATTTTAAATTCTACAAAAAATAATTTCGACCGATATAATGAGCCATCTGTAAACAAACGGATGGCTCTTTTTTATAAATGACCAATATTTGGGGCCGCAATTTATGTGAGCCTACAACTTAAGTAACGCCTGTTACGTTATAAACAAATACCAGTACTAAATTTTGATGGATAAGAAAAGGGTTTCGAGGGGATTGTGGTTGTTATTGCTTTTAGCATTAGTTATTGGGGCCGACAGGATCAGCAAGATATATGTACGTGATCATATCCATTTTTCCATTGTTATTACGGTTGTGAAAAACTTTCTGACCATTACCAGGGTAGAAAATACAGGTGCATTTTTAAGTATCGGCGATAAGCTGGCCAATCCATGGCATTTTATCCTGCTTTCGGTTTTACCAGCCGCGGCATTGGCCTGGGGTTTATTATACGTGCTATTAAAACGTGGTTTAACACTGCTTAACCAGGCCGGCATTATTGTAATACTGGCAGGTGGCATAGGCAACCTGTATGATAGGGCCGTTTATGGCAGCGTAACCGATTTTGTACACATGAACTTTGGCATTTTTGAAACCGGCATATTCAACATTGCCGATGTAGCCATTATGGTTGGTGTAGGCATGCTGCTATTGAACGCCTTTATGCGCGAGCGCGAACAGAAAAGGCAAGCGGCCGCCGGGAAAGCGGTTACGGCTTAATCCTTGATCTCTATTTTATACTTCAAGCTATCCAACTGCCCTACTGTTAAATCAATTCTTTTATAGATGTTTTTATAGGTAAGTGGTGTATTCTCCGGCAATTGCTGAATATCTCTTCTATAAAACAAAAAAGTTAACCCACCCTTATCCACTGCCTTAATTTTCCAACTCGAGGCGTTAATTGCAGGGTGGATGGTATCATGAGGTAATAACTGATTACCATTAATGTTATAAGCTATATCATGCCGCCTTTTAGCTGTATCATTTGCTGCTATTGAATCATAAGCAAAGTTAAAAGTATATTCATTTTCTGATTGATAACCATGCACATAATAATATAATGAGTCGGTAGTGTTGTTAATGATAGTGATGTCATTATTTCCGGGATCATAAATGCATGAAAACATAAACATAACGAAACAGCTAATTGTGACTACGGTACATTTTTTCATTTTTAGATAACTGAGTTATTATTGATACCATTTTATTAGCAAAGTAACCTTTGGTTTGTTCAAATTAATCTTAATATAAAAAGCGTATCTTTGCAGAAATTAGTGTGCTGTTACAAATAAGTGCATTAATAGTCTATAATAATATTACAAGCATATCTGCACATCTGAAATTTGCACATCTGCACATTCAAACAAACATGTCATTCGAAAATTTAAAATTAATTGAGCCTATCCTCAAGGCCTTAAAAACCGAGGGATATACAACACCTACTCCTATCCAGGCGCAAGCCATTCCTATTGTACTAAATCACCGCGATTTATTGGGTTGCGCACAAACAGGTACCGGTAAAACCGCCGCCTTTGCGCTGCCTACGCTGCAGTTACTGTTCCAGGACAGGATGGCCCATAAAGAGCAAAAAGCTATTAAGGCGCTTGTGCTTACCCCAACCCGCGAGCTGGCCATACAGATTGCCGAAAGCTTTACAGCTTATGGCAAACATACCGGCTTAAAAAACCTGGTTATATTTGGCGGTGTATCGCAAAACCCCCAGGTTGATGCCTTACGCCGTGGTGTTGATATTTTGATAGCAACCCCGGGGCGCCTACTGGATTTAATGAACCAGCGTTTTGTACACCTTGACCAGGTTAGAATGCTGATACTGGACGAAGCTGACCGCATGCTGGATATGGGCTTTGTAAACGATGTAAAAAAGATCATCGCCAAAGTACCATCAAAAAGGCAAACGCTGTTTTTCTCGGCTACCATGCCTGCCGAAATAACATCATTAGCCAATACCATCTTAACCAATCCCGAACGGATAGAAGTAACCCCGGTATCGTCTACAGCCGATACTATACAACAGGCTTTGTATTATGTAGAAAAAAATGATAAAAAATCATTGCTGATCCACATACTTAAAGATAAAGGAATTAAAACCGCGCTGGTATTTACCCGTACCAAACATGGCGCCGATAAAGTGGTTAAAGACCTGAACAAGGTTGGCATCACTGCCGAGGCCATTCACGGCAATAAATCACAAAATGCGCGCCAGCGGGCTTTAACCAACTTTAAAAACCGTACCACCCGCGTGCTGATAGCTACAGATATTGCTGCCCGTGGTATTGATATTGATGAGCTTACACACGTTGTAAATTACGAATTGCCTAACATCCCCGAAACTTATGTACACCGTATCGGTCGTACAGGCAGGGCCGGTGCCGACGGCATAGCCATGTCGTTCTGCGATTCGGAAGAGATCCTGTTTTTACGCGACATCCATAAACTGATAGGGAAAGAAATCCCTGTTGAGGAGGGTCACCCTTACCCGATGAGCCCTGTGGCGATGGCAGCAAACTTAGTGGCAGGCCAATCCAAAAAAGGATCGGGCAGCTTTAAACGCGAAGGCGGCCGTGGCGGTAGTGGCCGCAAACCATCCGGCGGCGGCAGATCAGGTGGCGGTCGCTCGGGAGGCAACAAATCAACCGGCGGCGGCAGCGGCATGAGCGGAGCCAGCCGTTCATCGGGCAGGAGATAGTTGATTAGGTGAGTGGTTGATTGGGTGAGTGGTTGATTTAGTTAAACGTCAACCACTCACTTAATCACCCCAATCAACCACTCACCAAAAATATTTGCAACCTTCAAGAAAAATAAATAGCTTTAAATGAAATTCAAAGAACCCATATCGATGAAACGCCTCATTAACCTTTTTAAGAATAAATTCTTTCTGGTTACACTGGCTTTTGTAGTGTGGATGATTTTTTTCGATAAAAACGACCTCTTCTCGCAATACGAATACCGTACCCAGGTAAACAAGCTTAAAAAAGAACGCGATTTTTATAAAGCCCAAACAGACCAGGTTACCAAAGAGCTAAACGAACTAACATCCAACCGGCAACAATTAGAAAAATTTGCCCGCGAAAAATACCTGATGAAAAAGGACAACGAAGATGTTTATCTGATTGTCCCGGAGAAAAAGGAAAAATAGAGGCAAGATATTTGATAGCGGTGAATTGTTCATCGCTATTTTTTTGCAGCAAAAACTGTGGGCTCGTGCGATTCCCTCCCAACGGGAGGGTGCAGGGAGGGGTTGCTTCACACTAATAAAGCACTATGTAGTTAGTAACTCCAGATCAAAATCCTTCGGCAATTTAATAGTACTATAATTTTTGATAATCTCAATTACAGTAGTTTCTATTGTTCTGAGCACGTTAAACATATCATTTTTCATTTCGGCCTCAGTAAATCTCAAAAACTTTATCCCGAAGTTCTCCAATTTTTGCTGACGTATTTGGTCTTTGACAAAGGCCACCTCGTTGTTATTCGACATGCCATCAATTTCAATGGTCAGCATTAAATCTCGACAATAAAAATCAACGATATACTCGTCTATAAAACGCTGTCTGTCAAAGTCGAATCCCAGTAGTTTATCACGTTTCAATTCATTCCAAAGCAGCAATTCGCCATCGGTCATGGTTTTGCGTAGTTTGCGAGCTAAGGCTTTTAGCGCCGGGTTGTATGGAATGATCTTTCTGTTCGCCATTTTGTCGCTTTAATTTAATAAACCCCTCCCTGCACCCTCCCGTTGGGAGGGAATCGCACAGCCCGCCGCTTTTTTTAATTCAATATGCAACTATCTTGAGTCTTTCCCTAAACCTCGCCTTCTCTTTTCCTTGAAAACCATTCGCCACTTAATAGCAACAATATCAGCACAAACAGCCATTTTACATCAATGACATCGCTGTAGCGCTTATCTTCATAAACCACAGTCTTAATATTGTCGTTCTTGCGGATCAAATCTGCAAGCTGGCTGATTTGCGATGGATACAGCATTTTCCCGCCGCTTTGTTGGGCAAGTGTTTTTAACAACTGGTGATTGGCGGCGCTTTGGCGGGTTTCCAGGTTCAGGGCTTTAACGGTAATCTGGCCGGATGCCTTAAACTGGCTTTTCCCGTTTTGGGTTGATGCAGTATAGCTATACTCGCCAACAGGTAAGGCTCCGGCATCTAATTGGTAACTTGGTCCGCTGCGACTGAAAAGGAAACTGTAGTTTTTACCAGAGCTGCTTTTCAGGTCGATTTTCACATCTGGCGTGTTAATCAATTCAAGCGCATCATTGTATAACTCGGCGTTCAGGATCACGTTTTCGCCCTCGTCAAATACGTTGCGGGCCGGGTAAACGCGGAAGCGCTGCCTGTTGGTGTTGGCCGTTAAATACTGTACCGTTTGGCTCAACAACTCATCCGTAGCATTTCGGTTGCCGAAGTTTTGAAACTCGGATAGCTGCCACCGCCAGATGCCTTCGCCGGTTAAAACAGCGGTGCGGTGGCCACCTTCATCACCAAAAGCCAGTAAGGGGTAGCTTGTGCCAATAGCGCCAATTTTTTGCTTTAATAAAATGGAGGTGCCTGCCGCCGTTCCGTAGCTACCAAACGGCGCCAGTAATGGAGGCAAATTACTGATCTTTTTACGCGACGAATCAGACAAGGTAAAAGCGGCAAAACCCGCTTCGGGCAAGGCATAAACTTCCTGCGTTTCGCTGCGGCCGGCACTTATTTTCACAACGCCTTGCTCAGTATTAAATGCCGGCAAGTCGCTTTGCGAACCTAAGACGTACCAAACCGGGATTTTGCTTTGGGCGATGAATTTTTTCCCGGGTGCAAAGGTGCCTGCACTAATTTGATATAATATGATAAGGCTGCAATCGGGCAGTTTTATGCCGGTCATGTCGGCCAGTAGCGCTGTTTTTACCTCATAATTTTTATTTGTCTCGATGGCTTGTTTGATGACCGTGATATCGGGGTGCGCACTTTGATAAAGCACCAATACCTTTTGGCGGGCATCCAAAACATCTACATAAATAACTTCGGTGTTATTTTGGGTTGATAGTTCGTTTTTAACCGGGGCTATGTTGATGGTGAATTTACGAACGCCTTTTTTATCGGCCGTTAACTTAACAGGCACAAGCTTTTTAAAATCGGTGCCGGTTACCGGGATAGTTTGCGAGAATACTTGCCTGCCATCTTCGGCGACAGATAGATGAATGTTTTCGCCTTTGCTTTGGTAGGCGGCGGTTAAAACCTCCACCTCAAAATCGTTACCTAAAAAGGCGGTTTTGTTATAGTTTACATTGCCAATCAACAGGTCGCGTTTGGCCACCGTGTCACCAAGGGCAATGGTATAAATACTCGTCTTGATGTTTTTAGCCTCATATTGCGGGTCGTTCCCCTGGTTGTATAAACCATCGGTGGCTAAAACCAGTGCGCCAATGTTTTGGTTTACAAATTTATTGTTTAGCTGGTGGAGGGCATTTGCTAAATCGGTTTGCTTACCGTTGAATTTATTGGACAGCCCATTGTACAGATCTTTATCAAAATTAAACGCCTGCACATCGTATTTATCGCCCAGCTGTTCCTTAAGTTTAGCAAGATCAGTTACCAGCATATCAGCATTAAAACCCGGAGATTTAAATGTATTTACGGATGATGAATTATCCTGCGCTATCAATACCAATGGTTTCTGAGGATCGTATTTGATGGACTTCACCAATGGAGATACCAGCAGCATCGCTATAAAAAATACCACCGCCGCGCGGATAACCGACAGCCCATACCTGAAATATTTACCAAGGTTTACCGGTTGCCGGTAAAGCAGCCAGGCGTATACAATTCCTAACAGCAAACAGGCGGGTACCCACCATCCCGAAACCGAACCCCATGTAAGTGAAAATAGAAATAGCATATTGTAAGTGATACGTATTACGTTGTACGTGTTACGTTATGGTGCAATATCAGAAAATATGCCGAATTGCAGGGAATTAATCATCACTTCCCAGGCAGATTGTAAGCGGAAGAGAATACCGGGTAGCTACCGGTTTGCCGTTCATCTTGCCAGGTGTCCACTTTGTTTTTTTGACTATATCAAACAGTCTGTTCGAAAGTAAATGTTCGTTACCGCAGGGATCTCTTACAACGGTTTCATTATCAATTGTTCCGTCTGCCTCGACAACAAAGGCAATAATTATCCTTCCGCCGGGTAATTCACAGCTATCGGGATAATGCAGCTTCCTGGCAATAGTACCGACAAGGTTTTCTACTCCACCCTTTGGCCTTGGCATTTCCTCTACAGACTCGTAAATGTGTCGTTGTGGTATTGGAAGAACTACCTTCTTATGCGCCACCACCTTTTTACTTTGGGCATGGCTGCTTGCAAAGGCAAAACATGTGACTAAAGTAAGCAGGAATATCTTCACGGTTTAAAGCATGGTTGGCGATATTTAAAGTTAACTACTTTTTATCACCAAATTGCATGAGGGTGGCATAAAACAAATAAGGCAAGCTAAATGCCTGCCTTATTAAATATGAGTTGTCATTAGTCCCTTTGCTATCGTCGAATTCCAGACTTACGAAGTAAACACTTCGTAAGTCTCCCGTCGTTTAATTCCGACGCAAAAGCTTTTTGACTTTTAACTTTTGAATTTTGACTTACAATTATAGCATCCCCCCATCAACCGGAATAACCTGCCCGGTAATATAGGTTGCCATATCTGATGCCAGGAAAACGCAGGCATTGGCCACATCTTCTGTTTCGCCGGCACGTTTAAGCGGGATGGCTGCAGCCCAGCCTTCAACAACTTTAGGATCTAAAACTTCGGTCATCTCGGTTCTGATGAATCCCGGTGCAACAACATTGGTACGGATATTACGTGAACCCAATTCTTTAGCCATTGATTTGGAGAAACCAATGATACCTGCTTTTGAAGCGGCATAGTTACCCTGCCCGGCATTACCCTGCACACCTACAACCGAACTCATGTTGATGAATACCCCGTTACGGTTTTTCATCATGATTTTTGAAGCAGCTTTGGTTACGTTGAAGATAGATTTCAGGTTAACGTTCATTACTTCGTCCCAGGCTTCTTCGGTCATGCGCATCAGTAAACCGTCTTTGGTGATGCCTGCGTTGTTAACCACGATATGAAGGGTGCCAAAATCGGCAATGATATCAGCTATCAATTTTTCGGCTTCGTCGTATTTTGAGGCATCGGAGCGATAGCCTTTAACCTGTGTGCCAAAGCTTTGCAATTCCTGCTCTAAAGCCTGCCCTTTTTCAACAGACGACAGGTAAGTAAAAGCTACATTAGCGCCGTGCTCGGCAAATTTTTCGGCTATTTTACGGCCTATTCCTTTTGATGCACCGGTGATAAGTGCGGTTTTTCCTTCTAATAATTTCATTTATGTACTATTTCGGGCGGTGAAGTTAGTTGTTTTAGTATCAAGTATCAAGTAGTTAGTATCAAGACTGGTTAGCGGCAGGTAACTGATGGATAACAATGGTGTTAGGGCAGCTTGCCATTCAATTTAAGCCACTAAAAATGAGCATAGTTGTGCCCTACATCTTTTTTTAATTTGTCTTGCTACTTGATACTTACTACTTGATACTATTTCACTACCTTTGCGGCTTAAAAAATCGCTGTAAATGAGCCAGTCTGTTCAAATAAAAAATGCTTTAATTTCTGTTTACTACAAAGACAATTTAGAGCCAATAATTCTCGAGTTAAACCGCCTTGGTGTTAATATATATTCTACCGGTGGTACCGAAACTTTTATCCGCAATTTAGGGGTAAATGTAATACCTGTTGAAGACCTTACCTCGTACCCGTCTATATTAGGCGGCCGTGTTAAAACCCTGCACCCTAAGGTGTTTGGCGGCATTTTGGCCCGCCGTAGCTTTGATAGCGACGAGAAACAGCTGGCCGAATACGAAATTCCTGAATTGGATTTGGTTATTGTAGATCTTTACCCGTTTGAAGAAACTGTACAATCTGGCGCAGGTGCCGAAGATGTGATCGAAAAAATTGACATCGGTGGTATTTCCCTGATCCGTGCCGGTGCAAAAAACTTTAAAGATGTAACCATCGTTGCTTCAAAAGACGACTACGGCATACTGGAAGACATCCTGAAAACACAGGACGGCGTTACCACTATCGATCAGCGTAAATCATTTGCGCAAAAGGCATTCAACATTACTTCAAACTACGATACGCACATTTTCCAGTATTTTAACCAGGAAGAGCCGCTGCCTGTATTTAAGCAAAGCATCCTTACCAGCCAAACCTTGCGTTACGGCGAAAACCCGCACCAGAAAGGCACTTTTTATGGTAACCTGGATGCCATGTTTAACAAACTGAACGGTAAAGAGCTTTCATACAACAACCTGGTAGATGTTGACGCCGCTGTTGCGCTAATTGACGAGTTTACCGGCGAGCCAACCATCGCCATATTAAAACATACCAATGCCTGCGGTATTGCTTCCCGCTCGTTCATTAAAGAAGCCTGGATAGATGCATTGGCTTGCGACCCGGTTTCGGCTTTTGGTGGTGTAATTATCGCTAACGATGAGATAGACGCCGCTACCGCTACCGAAATTGACAAGATATTTTACGAAGTGCTGATTGCGCCTGCCTATACAGACGAAGCAGTTAAAATATTGCAGGCTAAAAAGAACCGTATTATCTTAGTTCGCCAACCGGTTGAATTACCTGTTAAGCAGTTTAAAACCTTGCTGAACGGTGTTATTGAGCAGGATAAAGACGCAGTTATTGAAGGCCCGGCACAAATGACCCCGGTTACCAACCGCAAACCAACTGAGCAGGAGCTGAAAGATTTGTTTTTTGCCAATAAAGTGGTAAAACACACCAAATCAAACACCATCATATTTGCCAAAAACGGCCAGCTGATGTCAAGTGGCGTTGGGCAAACCTCAAGGGTTGATTCATTGAAGCAGGCTGTTATTAAAGCCAACAGCTTCGGCTTCGATCTGAATGGTGCAGTGATGGCGTCTGATGCGTTTTTCCCGTTCCCTGATTGTGTGGAACTGGCTGCCGAAGCTGGTGTTACTGCTGTATTACAACCAGGCGGATCAATAAACGATAAACTATCTGTAGCCATGTGCGATGAAAAAAACATCTCGATGGTAACAACAGGAGTGCGTCATTTTAAGCATTAAAGTTTGAGTTGATTAGGTTGATTGAGTTGGATTAAGTGAGTGGTTTAAAAAAAACAAGAGCGAGTATAACAACTCAATCAACCTAATCAACCCAATCCAACTTAATCAACCCACGCAAACAATAAATATTAATTTTTAACGCTTTTAATTGCAAGTATGTAATTTTATTAAGCGTATTTTTATAAACTTTGCAGATTATTTCAAGGGAAACATTAGATGGGTTTATTTAACTTTTTTACACAGGAAATTGCTATAGATTTGGGTACTGCCAATACCCTCATTATACATAATGATAAAGTTGTTGTTGACGAACCGTCCATCGTGGCGTTCGACAGGACTACCAACAAGGTTATTGCCATTGGGCGCCAGGCCATGCAAATGGAGGGTAAAACACATGATAATATCCGTACTGTTCGCCCGCTTAAAGATGGTGTAATTGCCGACTTTAACGCTGCCGAACACATGATACGCGGTATGATCAAAATGATAAACCAGGGTAAAGGATGGTTCTTCCCATCGTTGCGTATGGTTATCTGTATCCCATCGGGTATTACCGAGGTTGAGAAACGCGCGGTGCGCGACTCGGCCGAGATTGCAGGCGCCAAAGAGGTTTACCTGATACATGAGCCAATGGCTGCCGCGGTAGGTATAGGCATTGATGTGGAAGAGCCTATGGGTAATATGATCATCGATATTGGTGGTGGTACTACCGAGATTGCGGTTATCGCGTTATCGGGTATCGTGTGCGATCAGTCTATCCGCGTAGCGGGTGATAACTTCGACTCGGATATTGTACAATACATCCGCCGCCAGCACAACATCATGATTGGCGACCGTACTGCCGAGAAAATTAAAATTGAAGTTGGCGCAGCACTGCCCGAACTGGCAGATCCACCGGCTGATTTTGCAGTACAAGGCCGCGATTTGATGACCGGCGTGCCAAAACAGATCATGGTATCGTATACCGAAATTGCACATTGCCTTGATAAATCTATCTCCAAAATAGAAGAAGCGATATTAAAAGCGCTGGAAATTACCCCGCCCGAGCTTTCGGCAGATATTTACCAGACTGGTATTTACCTAACTGGTGGTGGTGCCCTATTGCGCGGCCTTGATAAACGTGTAGCAGCCAAAACCAAACTGCCCGTTCACGTAGCCGAAGACCCCCTACGGGCCGTAGTACGTGGCACAGGAACCGCCCTTAAAAACATAGGTAATTTTAAATTTTTAATGCAATAGTTGATCAATGACTGAATTATTGAGTTAGTGAATTAGTGATTTTTAATTGCTTTTTCAATTCAATAATTCAGTTATTCACTAATTCACTAATTATAAAGCGATGCGTAACCTCTTGATATTTATCACTAAGTATAACGCGTTTTTTTTATTCCTGATTTTTGAGGTGAGCGCGCTGCTTATCTACATCAAATACAACTCTTTTCAAAAGGCTACTTTTATCAGTTCGCAAAACCAGGTTACCGGCAGTTTATACGGGCAGGTAAGCGAGTTTAAGGGATATTTATCTTTAAAGGACGTAAACGACAGTCTTGCACGTGAAAATGCAAGATTACGGGGAATGCTTAAAACATCATTTTATGTTGATACTACCGAAAAGCATAAAGTTGTTGATACTGTTTACAAGCAGCAATATACTTACCTGGTAGCCCGTGTTATCAATAATTCAACCAATCAATCCAATAATTACATCACCATAAACAAGGGCAGCAGGGATGGCATAGCCAAAGATATGGGTGTAATTTGTGGTGCCGGTGTAGTGGGTATGATAGCCGACGTAACAGACCATTACGCTATTGTAAAATCATTGCTGCATTCAAAAAGCCAGTTTAGCGCTATGCTGGTAAAAGATAAATCTGTTGGCTCATTTATATGGGGAAACGATCTTAATCCGCGTAAGGGTTTACTAAGCCTGCAAAATGATGCCAAACCCACCCTGGGCGAAATGGTAGTAACATCAGGTTATTCGCTTTTCCCAACCGGGATCCCTTTTGGCAAGGTAACCAACCTCCATGCCAAAGAAGGTGGCTTGCTGCTTAATGTAGAGGTTGGCCTTTCGGTTGATTTTAGCAAACTGCAATACATATACGTAGTAGTTAACAAATACGCACAGGAACAAGCCGGATTGGAGGCCGCAGAAGTCAAATAATGGGCCGCACTATCATCATCAATGTAATCCGCTTTTTGTTATTGGTGTTTATGCAGGCATTCCTGCTCAAAAACATCACTTTTTACAACCTGTCTACTCCTTACTTTTATATCCTGTTTATATTGCTGCTTCCGTTCGAGACACCGAATGTGTTGCTGTTTGTATTATCATTCCTGTTAGGCCTTACAGTAGATGCATTTTACGATACTCCCGGTCTGCACGCCGCCGCTTGTGTGGTGCTTGCCCTGGTGCGCATCCTTTTCATCAATATAACCGTGCAAAAAGAAGGGTTTGACAACGAGCCTGAACCAACCCTGAGCATTATGGGCTTCAGGTGGTTTTTCACTTATGCGGTGATACTTACGTTTGCCCATCATTTTTTCCTGCTAACCCTGGAAGTATTCCGGTTTTCTGAAATACAATACACACTAAGCCGTGTTGTTTTAAGTTCAATATTTACGGTATTTTTGATACTTGTTTCGAGCCTGCTATTTTTCAAAAGGAAAGAACGTAAATGAATAATTTTTTCGAGCGTCGCTACGTTATAACCGGCATTTTTGTTACTATAATTTTTACGCTGCTGGCCAGGCTTTACTATATCCAGATAGTTGACGACCGCTACGCTATTTACGCTACCAAAAACGTTATCCGTAGTTTTATCCAATACCCGGCCCGCGGGCCCATTTTAGATAGAAATGGTAAAATACTAGTACAAAACGTGCCTATTTACGATATCATGGTAACGCCCAAAGATGTAAAGCCCTTTGATACCGTTGCATTTTGTAACCTGTTGGGTATTGATAAAGCCGGCTTTGACAAGCGCTGGATAAAAGCCATCAAATATTCGCCAAATAAAGACTCCCCTTTTGAAAAACAAATATCGGCCGAGCGCTTTGCTTCGATACAGGAAAAAATAAATGATTTTGTTGGCTTTTATGCCTTGCCCCGCACAGTACGTACCTATCCCGATTCGGTTGCAGCGCAGTTTTTAGGTTATATTGGTGAGGCACAGGACCGCGATATCAAGCGCTCAAATGGCTATTACCGGCTGGGCGATTATATTGGTATAACCGGTGTGGAGAAAGCTTACGAAAATGTTTTACGCGGGCAGCGCGGTGTTAAAAACATGATGGTTGATTCGCGCGGCATACAAAAAGGCTCTTTCGCAAATGGCGCTTTTGATACGGTAGCCCGTACCGGCGAGCGGCTTACGTCCTCGTTAGATATAGAATTACAAAAGCTGGGCGAACAGCTGATGCAAAATAAGCTGGGCAGTATTGTAGCCATTGAACCATCAAGCGGCGAGATCCTGGCTTATGTAAGCAGCCCCAGTTACGACCCTAACCTGATGGTTGGCCGTGAGCGCGGTAACAACGCTGCTAAAATGTATAACAATCCGTATAAGCCATTTTTCATCAGGCCTATACAGGCTCAGTATCCGCCAGGCTCATCATTTAAGCCGTTAAGTGCTTTGATAGCTTTGCAGGAAAATATCATCTCCCCCTCAGAAACATACTATTGCACCGGGCATTACAGGGCTGGCAACCGGCTGGTGCCATGTAACAATGGCGAAGCTCACGGTACCGTTAACATGGGCAGGGCCGTAGCCGAATCCTGTAATGGTTATTTTTCGATGGTGTTTCAGCGGATATTGGAACGCAGCGGAGCAAAATATACTGAAGCCGAATTTACAAAATGGAGGGCCAACGTGATGAAATTTGGTTTAGGTGCCCGGCTGGACCTGGATATGCCTGCCGAAAGCCGCGGAAACGTACCAACACCCTTACATTACGACAATGTTTATAAAAAAGGTGGATGGCGTGCCAGCACCATCATTTCTTTAGCAATAGGCCAGGGCGAGCTATTGGCGACCCCATTACAAATGGCCAACCTGGAGTGTACCATTGCCAACCATGGTTTTTTTTACAAACCACACCTCATTAAAGCCATTGGTACCGAAAACGTAATTAAGGCCGAGTATACCAAAAGAAACTATGTGGGCATAGATTCGCAGTATTTTGAACCCGTTATTAACGGGATGCAGGCCGTGGTTGAAGATGGAACCGCCCGCCGGTCAAAAATCCCTGGCATTATCATGTGCGGTAAAACGGGTACAGCGCAAAATCCCCGAGGCGAGGCTAACTCGGTATTTGTGGCTTTTGCACCTCGCGAGAACCCTAAAATAGCCATTGCCGTTGTTGTAGAAAACTCGGGCGAGGGAGCACACTGGGCTGCCCCTATTGCCAGCTTTATTGTCGAAAAATATTTAAGAGGTAAGATAACACCGCGTGAATCAGGTATTACGGTTGATTATTTTGCCAATGCCAACCGCATGCCCGATTTGACGCTTTACGCCCTGGATTTGAAAAAGGAACGCATGCGCGATAGCATCCGCGCGGTGAAGGCCGACTCGATAAAAAAATTCAAAGCCGATTCCATAAAAAAGGCAGCGCGCTTAAAAACGGCAAACAATAACAAACCGAATAGCTGGGGCAGTTTATTAGCAGGCAGGGGGGCTGGCAAATAGCATGAACAACAACAATAATAATCAGCGCAGCTTCTTTTTTAATGTTGATTGGGTAACGGTGTTCCTATATCTTATCCTATGCACTATAGGTTGGTTCAACATTCATGCCGCCGTTTTTGATGAAAGGCATCCAAGCATAATAGATGGGGCCACTAATTATGGCAAGCAATTTATATACATCATTGTGGCTGTAGTAATTGGTATGATCATCCTGCTGTTAGAAAGCCGCTTTTTTAGCGCCCTGTCTCCGGCTTTTTATGCCGTAACTGTGCTTTTGTTAATAGTTGTACTGGTTGTTGGCCGCAATGTTGGCGGTAACCAGGCCTGGATAAGCCTTGGCGGTGGTTTCAGGCTTCAGCCGTCGGAGTTTGCCAAGTTTGCTACCTGCCTATTATTGGCCCGGTACCTGAGCGGGCCGAATATCCGCGTTACCGATCCAAAATCTTTTATGGCGGCGGGGGCTATCATTGGCTTGCCGATGATATTGATTATGCTGCAGCCGGATACTGGCTCAACACTGGTATTTTGTTCGCTTATCTTTGTACTCTACCGGGAAGGTTTATCACCGTACTTCCTCATCGTAACCGGTTTGCTGATCACACTTTTTGTGGTGGCCCTACTGTTTAATCCCTTGCATATCATCATTGCATTGGTGGCATTTACTGCCCTGGTTATCTTTTTATTCAGGCGTAACCGCAAACTCATCAGTACCATGCTAATAGGGCTTGCTATCTCCATCACGTTTGTATTTAGCGTAAAGTTTATTTACACCAATGTTTTAAAACCCCACCAAACAGACCGTATCAATATCATTTTGGGCATCACTACCGATTTAAGGGGCAAAGGATATAATGTAAACCAATCAAAAATTGCCATAGGGTCGGGTAAAATGTGGGGCAAGGGTTATTTACATGGTACCCAAACCAAATACTCGTTTGTGCCCGAGCAAAGTACCGATTTTATTTTTTGCACCATAGGCGAGGAATGGGGCTTTGCGGGCTCGCTTGTGTTATTAGGCCTCTATATTTTCCTCATTCTCCGGGTTATCTTTATCGCCGAGCGACAGCGATCTCCATTTTCGCGCATCTATGGTTATGGCGTGGCATCAGTACTCTTTTTCCACGTGGTGATCAATATTGGTATGACAATAGGGATAGTGCCGGTTATAGGGATCCCGCTGCCATTTATAAGTTACGGGGGGTCGTCGTTATTAAGCTTTACCATCCTGCTTTTCGTACTCATTAAGTTCGATTCCAACAGGATGGGGATTATTTAAACTGCAAAAAAAGCGTTTGGATAACGAAAGCGTACTAATAACACATATTTTCAGTATTCTTAAAATTTCTAATCAAAAAACATCTGCACACCTGAAATTTGCATATCTGTACATCGAAAAACTATTCTTCATAATTTTTTCCCCTGTTTTCCTTTTTTGCCGATTGTCTCTTTTTGTTGTCAAGGCGGGCGGCTTTGGCGGCCTTGCTTACTTTGGTGGGTTTACGCACTTTTTGTACCTGCAGGGCGCGACCTAAAAGGGCAATCAGCCTTTCAACCGCTTTTTCTTTATTAAGGTATTGGCTGCGCTCTTCATCGCAAATTACTTGCACCAGGCCATCTTTATTTGATCGGTTTTGCAATTTGCCCGTAAGCAACGCTTTCTCATCTTCAGTAAATAATGCCGAACTGGCAACATCAAACAAAAGTTCAACCTTGCTTGATACTTTGTTAACGTTTTGGCCCCCCTTACCCCCGCTGCGTGACGTTTTGTAGTTTATTTCTTTTTGTAAATCGGCTTTATTCAGGTTCATTTTTCAAATGTAGCTTTTTTAGGTTGATTAGGTTGATTAGGTTGATTAGGTTGATTAGGTTGATTAGGTTGATTAGGTTGATTAGGTTGATTAGGTTGATTAGGTTGATTAGGTTGATTAGGTTGATTAGGTTGATTAGGTTGATTAGGTTGATTAGGTTGATTAGGTTGATTAGGTTGATTAGGTTGATTAGGTTGATTAGGTTGATTAGGTTGATTAGGTTGATTAGGTTGATTAGGTTGATTAGGTTGATTAGGTTGATTAGGTTAGAATGCGCCAAAGCCGGCATTGTTTTAAATTTTTGAACTTTTTTAACTTAGTCAACCATTCACTAAATCAACTCAATCAACCTAATCAACTACTCACTCAATCAACTTATTCAACCATTCAACAACCAACAATCAACAAAAATCGTTATTTTAGCCACTCTTATGAACAACAATATCGTAGTAGCAATTGATGGTTATTCATCATGTGGTAAAAGCACTTTAGCAAAGGCTTTAGCAAAAAAACTTCATTTTATTTATGTAGATAGCGGCGCAATGTACCGTGCCGTGGCTTTGTATTTTCTGCGTAATAACATCGACCTGACCAATCATGAACAGATTGCCGAAGCGCTGAACAACATCCACCTTAACTTTCACTCAAGGGATTACAAAACACATATCACCCTTAACGATGAAGAAGTATCTGACGAGATACGCCAGATGCATGTGGCCGACAAGGTAAGCACCATAGCGGCAATACATGAAGTGCGCGTTGCTATGGTAAAACAACAGCAGCGCATGGGCAAATCAAAAAACATCATTATGGATGGCCGCGATATTGGCACCGTTGTGTTCCCGAATGCGCAGGTAAAGCTGTTTATGACTGCCGACCCAAAGATTCGCGCCGAGCGCCGGTATAAAGAACTGTTGCCTACCAACCCCGAAATAACCTTAGAAGAAATTTTTGATAACCTGGCCCACCGCGATTATCAGGACACCACCCGCAAGGAAAGCCCGCTGACACGTGCCGAAGATGCTATTATTTTGGATAATACAGACCTGAGCCCAGACGAACAACTACTGTTTGCCCTGAGCCATATTGAGCCTTTCCTGGCCGATTAAATATTGACATTAGCATTGTCCGGAACAAAAATTGGCCGGGCAATGCTAATCTTCTGTAAACCTCACCGTTGGTACCCCAAAACGGTTTAAAAAATCAACGCCTTCGTCGCTGCCAATGCCTTTATATTCGGCGTACGATTTATCAAAATAAACCTTAGTTATGCCCGCCGAATAAATAAGTCGCGCACAAGCAATACATGGCGATAGTGTGGTATACAACGTTGCCCCTTCCAGCTTTGCGCCGCTTTTAACGGCATATAAAATCGCATTTTCTTCGGCATGCAACGCCAAGGAGCAACTTCCTTTTGAATCGCGTGCGCAGCCTTGTTCCGGCCATTCCTCGTCGCAGTTATGCGTACCCGCAGGCGGGCCATTGTAGCCTATGGATATAATACGGGTATCACGGGTTAAAACAGCGCCCACGTGGGCTTTAACGCAGTGTGAACGCTTAGCCAGATCGGTTGCCAGGTTCATGAATATCGAATCGAAACTTGGTTTCATAGTTAAGTCATTAGGTCATTAATGCCATTGGGTCATTAAATCATCTGAAAATGACTTAATGACCCAATGGTTTATGACGGTTTTAAAAATTAGTGGCCTGCTGCAACCTCAACATGGTCAAGGTCGATACCCTGGCTACGCAGCTCGCGGCTTACTTTCCAGGCAAAATAAGCAAGGTAAGCAAAGCCTAACACAGGTACAATATAGGAGAAGTGAATACCGCTCATGCCCGGTATAACGTTACCTGCGCCATCAGCTACTTTGCCTTGTAGCGGAGGGATAATAGAGCCACCTAAAATCATCATGATCAGGAATGCAGATCCCTGACTGGTGTATTTTCCTAAGCCGGTAATAGCTAAAGAGAATATGGAAGGCCACATGATAGAGCAGCACAACCCACCGCTGATGAAAGAGAATGTTGCAACTTTACCCGTTGTAAATAACCCAACCAACATAAATGCAACGCCTAATAAACCTAATACAGACAGGGTACGTGTAGGTTTTTGCTGACCGATAAAGAAGGCAACAATCAAGATGGCTACACAAGCCGCATAACCATACAGGTTGCTCACATTTACACCAGTGGCGGCATTTACTAATAGTACTATACCAAATGCTATAAAAGGAATAAGAACTGTTAACACATATTTAACCGTTTTAGAAAGGTTAAACGCGCCTATCGCACCGGCGAAACGGCCGATCATTAAGCTACCCCAGTACAATGAAATATAAGGCGCAATGTCCGATTCTTTGAACGATCCAAACTCAGGTGTTTTTAATAACGATCCCATATTGCTTTGAATAGTAACCTCGGTACCTACATAAGTAAATATAGCCAGCATACCCAAAATCAATTGCGGATACTGCATAGCGCCCCAGCCCTCTTTACTTTGTTTAGCGGCAAAAATAGTCCCCACCAACGTCAATACAATAATAGCCAATGAAGCATACACAAAATACTGACTTTTTATATAATCTGAAGATAGCAGCTTATTAAGATAGGTACTCAACGGATCGGCGGCTAAAATTAAACAGAATGCCAAAAACATAATTAAAAGCGGTGTATTTGCCTTGGGGCTTGCCTCAATTTTTTCATCGCTGGTAACCTTTGGCAAATTTGAAAACCAAAAGAAGATAGCTACAGCAATAAATAAACCGGCAAGCATGTAGTAAAGGTTGTTCACAGAAGAAATTTGTACATTCTTTGCCTCTATTTTGGCCGCTGCCGAGCCAAATAAAATAATACCCACTACTACGGGGCCTAATAAACCACCAATGTTATTAATACTACCTGCAAAATTTAACCGGTTTGAACCTGTTTCGGGCGGCCCCAAAGCAACTACAAAAGGATTGGCAGCTGTTTGCTGTAATGAAAAACCAACCGCTATAATAAAAAACACCGTTAATATTAAACCAAATGATCCCGATGCAATAGCCGGAATCATGCCGATTGCGCCAATCGCAGAAATTACCAGGCCTAATATGATACCATTTTTATACCCCATTTTATTCATGATATCAACTTTGCTGAAAGATGAAGCAAAGTACAGGATCAATGAACCTATGAAGTAACCACCATAAAATGTAAAATCAATCAACTGCGATTCAAATTGGGTTAAATGAAAGTGTTCTTTACAAAAAGGTATGAATACACCGTTGGAGGCAGCTAAAAAGCCCCAAAAGAAAAATACAGTTATAAGCGTATAAAGAGCCGAACTGTAACTTTTAGCATTGTTTTGTTCCATTTTTAAATTAGGTTATACAGAATAGATTTTGAATCGTTAAACATAATTGATTTTTTGTAAAACTGGTCATACTATTTTAAATTAAAATAAATCACAATTTTAAGTTTCGTTGTTTATGAGATAAAATTGCATATTCGCATTGTTCAAAAATGAACAAAGCCTAACTTAATGATAAAAGCCATTATTTCGGGAATTGGGTTTGGATTGGTGTTGACGGTTATTACTGGCCCGGTCTTTTTTGCTCTTATTAAAACCAGCATCGAAAAAGGTTTTCATGCGGGTGTAGCCCTTGCCCTCGGTGTTGTTACCAGCGATGTAGTATTTGTTGGCGCCTTACTTTTCGGTTCGCAATATATAGATGTATCTGATCATACTAAACTGATTGCAGGCGTTGTTGGCGCCGTAATATTGTTTACCCTTGGTTTATACTATTTGTTTAAAAAGGCCGAAGTAAACTACGACAATAAAGTACCAACCGGCATCAACCGCGCAGGCTACTTTTTAAAGGGCTTTTTGATGTGCATCTTTAACCCCACCCTGTTATTCCACTGGACAGTTGTTATCGGCGCTGCCAGTACTACTTTCCTGGTTGGCACCCCCCACCGCTCATTCCACATAGCCGTTATGTTTTTAACTATCCTTATTGTGCAGTTTGGCATGGATACCACTAAAGCCTTTTACGCCGATAAGCTGCGCGATAAAATATCGGTTAAACTCATCCACCGCCTCAACGAAGTGGCCGGCATAGCGCTTATAATAGCCTCGCTGGTATTGATTGATAAGTTGGTTACCCACTTTGTTTTCGCGGCACCGCCAGGGTCGTGAAGCCCCCCAGCCCCCTGAAGGGGGAGTTTTTGAATTGCGAAGTGTCCTATCAAACACCATTACCGGGGCAATTCAAACACTGAAAAATATCCTTGAACTCTTGCCGGTTACTAAATGGCTCGAAACCAGCATTTTTAATATCCATGGAAACGATATACCGTTTCAACTCCTTGTAGTTACTGTGATAGAACTCGGAAAGCTTCGCTATTTTCTTAGAACCTACCATCAAATATAAGTACTCATAACTGCCGCTTTTTGAGGATAAGATCGACGTCTTAAAACCGGAGATATCACCCAAATCAAAGCGTCTGCTGGTTCCCAATCCCAAATATCTTTTTATAACAAAAGTTCGGCCCTTTATTTCAATACTTATTGTCTTAGTCCGTAATTCACCAAAAATCAACCAAACCCATACGAATACAAAAAACGAACTGAAAAATATAAATGGGATTAAACTCATCGTTGAATTTAATACTTTCCCAGATAGCACCATAACCACGAGAACTGTAGACAGCGGCCCCAAAAAGCCTAACAAGTAGGCTATGAATCTAAATTTTGATTTCATTAAAAATTCAATTCAATAAATAGACCACAATATAGATAATTAAGATTTAACGCCTTCAACAAAAAAAGGCGATGAATCTAAACTCATCGCCTCTATTATATTTCCTCCCCCTTCAGGGGGCCGGGGGGCTGCTCTTACATATAAGCCCTTTGGTTTTTACCTTCCATCCAGTTAACAAAAGCGCGGTTAACAACTTTATTGCCGCCTGGGGTTGGATAATCGCCGCTAAAGTACCAGTCGCCGGTATGGTCGGGGCAGGCAATATGCAGGTTATCTAAAGTTTGATAGATAACTTTCACTTCGCATTTTATTTCTTTAGGAGTAATGATCTGCGCTATACGGTCAGATACCTGCTGATCGGTAAATAGCTCGTATATCGCCTTTACGTGGTTCTGTACTTTTTCTTTCGGCAACTTAATGCTGTCTTTACATTTCTGGTAAACGTCAAGGATAACATCTTCCCTGTCCATTTCCTTTAACAAGCTGATGGCTGCTTCAAAAGCAACAAACTCACCCATGCGCGACATATCTATACCATAACAATCCGGGTAACGGATTTGCGGCGCCGATGATACCACTACAACCTTGGTTGGGCCAAGCCTGTCCAATATCTTCAGGATACTTTGTTTAAGTGTAGTACCGCGAACAATCGAGTCGTCCAGAACAACCAGGGTATCGGTGTTACGTTTTATTAAACCATAAGTGGTGTCATAAACGTGGGCAACCATTTCGCTGCGGTCGGCATCCTGGGTAATAAAGGTGCGCAGCTTAACATCTTTAATAGCAATTTTTTCAACCCTTGGGGCCATTGCCAGTATTTCGGTAAGCTCTTCGTCGCTAATTTTATCCTCGCGGCTCAGTAGCTTGTCGCGCTGGTATTTTTTTACGTATTTGTGCACGCCCTCAACCATGCCATAAAAGGCAACTTCGGCAGTATTGGGGATGTAGGAGAACACGGTATTTTTGATATCATTGTTAACAGCGTCCAATATTTGCGGGCAAAGCAGCCTGCCTAATTGTTTACGCTCACGGTAGATAGATGCATCGCTGCCACGCGAAAAGTAAATACGCTCAAACGAGCAGGATTTCTTCTCTTTAGGCTCACTAAACATAGTCTCGGTTATCTTCCCGTTCTTTTTAACAATAAGCGCGTGGCCAGGTTTAATCTCCCTGATCTCCTCCATAGGCACGTTAAATGCGGTTTGGATAGCAGGGCGTTCTGATGCTGCTACAACAATTTCATCGTTGTAGTAATAAAATGCCGGGCGAATGCCAACCGGGTCGCGCATTACAAAGGCATCGCCATGGCCCAGTATACCGGCTATGGTATAACCACCATCCCAGTTTTTGGCCGATTTTGTTAAAATTTTGGCAACGTCCATGTCATTAGCAATCAGTTTGCTAATCTCCACGTTATCGTCTAATCCTTCGCGTTTGTACTGGTCAAACAAGCCCTGGTTTTCGGTATCAATAAAGTGGCCCATTTTTTCGAGCACTGTAATGGTATCGGCTTGCTCTTTCGGGTGCTGGCCCAGGTCGTAAAGTTGCTGCAAAAGCTCATCAACATTGGTCATGTTAAAGTTGCCTGCAATAACCAGGTTCCTGGTTTGCCAGTTGTTTTGGCGCAGGAACGGATGGCAGCTTTCGATAGAGTTTTTACCATGGGTACCATAACGCAGATGCCCTAATAAAACCTCGCCGGTAAAGCTTACATGTTCTTTGAGCCACTCGGCATCCAACATTTTTTCGGGGGTTTCTTTCTGAATCTCCGCGAATTTCTTCTGGATGTATTCAAAAATATCAGCAACGGCGTTTGAAGCCATTGACCGGTGACGACTGATGTACCGCTTGCCCGGGGCAATATCTAATTTAATGGTAGCAACACCTGCGCCATCCTGGCCGCGGTTATGTTGTTTCTCCATTAAAAGGTAAAGCTTGTTCAGGCCGTACAGCGCAGTTCCGTACTTTTTCTGATAAAAAGATAGTGGCTTTAATAAGCGGATAAATGCCACACCGCATTCATGTTTAATCTGATCGCTCATGATTCGGAATGAGGCTGCAAAGGTATCATTTATAATGGACTCTTTATAAAATCATTTGTCATTAAATAGTAGTTTAAACATCTTTTTAGATGTGCAGATTTTAGATTACAGATGTGCAGGTGTTTTTGGCTGATTATTCGTCAGAATCATTCTTTTTCAGCAGGGTAAAATGATTGCGTGACCTCAATCAACCCTACAATATGATCGTTAAATTCTTCCAGCTCTTCGGCAGGCACCCAAAGTTCGTTATGGATTGGGCCTCCAACATTTTCAACATTATATTTTGCCAGGAATACGGCAGGTAAACTAAACTTAGTTACAAAACCCGAACCGGATGCGGGTACATTCCAATCCCTTGCTATCTGAATAGCATAAGCTTCATTCATCACCGGGTAAAAAATAGGCTGCTGGGCCAATCGCTTCGGAAACCTCTTAAATCCTGATTCTTCTATCAGCTTTAATTCCCTTGGCCCCACCGGACGCCATAATGTTGCGAGTTCTTCTTTTTGCACAAGGTAAATTTAGGGAATTTTGTCTGAATCAGAATTTACAGAATTTTAGAATTTTCAAAATAACGCGGCATTCTGTTAATTTTTTAATTCTGTAAACGGCGTAGCCCTCTTGAACTCCTTAAAAAAAAATTAAATGTGAAAAATTCTGATTCAGACAACATCCGCACATCTAAAATCTGTAATCTGCACATCTATCATCTACCTCGAAAAACCTACCATCCTATGTAAAGCCACCGGGTCATAAACCCTGCCAGCTTTAATCACAACCGATACTTTGCGGATATCGCTGATATTTTTTAAAGGATCGCCATCTACCAGTATAATATCCGCCTGCTTACCCGCTTCAATTGAGCCGGTTTGTTTATCAATGCCCATGGCCTGGGCAGGTGTAATGGTAGCTGTTTTAATGGCCTGGGCGGGCGTTAAACCCGCCAATGCGTATAGTTCCAGTTCCCTGTACAGGCTAAAACCAGGGAAACCCATATCGGTACCAGCTACGATAATAACGCCTGCATCATACAGTTTTTTTACAGATGTAACCATGCCTTGCATCACAGGCCGAAATTTTGTCGCATTGGCCGGTTCCATCCCCATGTTTTTAAACAGCGTTTGCAATGGGGGCGGTAATGTGTTGTATGCCGGCTCCAGGTTTGTGATGCTATCTTTTACATTTCGAAAGGCAAGTTCAAAGACACCCAAAGTGGGGTCTATCACCACATGATGGTCTTTAATAAATTTGATTGCCGCCACGCTTACCGAATCATCAAAATCTACAGATCTGTCTTTATTTCTTTTTAAAATGGCGTAAACATATTGCTCGTGGTTTACCATGTTCATGCCCGAGTCTACCCCCTGCTGCAAGGTCATTCCGTTAGGGATGTGGCCGGTTACTGTTAAGCCCACTTTATGGGCTTCATCGCAAATAGCCTTTACTATTGAAGGTTTTACCGAGCTGTAAATTTTTATCTGCGCAAATCCATTTTCTTTATAACGGTCAACCGCTTTTATGGCTTCTTCCTTTGTATCTGCCTGTATAATACCCAGCGACATTGGACCCTTGCCGTCAATAATACCTGCTTTCAGGATATTTGGCCCAACACCTTTGCCGCCATCTATGGCACTTTTTATAGCATTAATATATTCAAATTCGTTGCCGCAGTCCCTAACCGTTGTTACACCGGCTGCCAGGTAGGCCGGGCCCCACTCTGCCTGTTCAAAATGCGAATGCATATCCCATAAGCCAGGTAAAATACTTTTACCGTTGGCGTTTATTACTTTGGCGCCGGCAGGTATTTTAACACTGCCCGCTTTACCTGTCATTTTTATCAGGCCATCTTCTATCAATACTACTGCGTTGGGCATACTGGTGCCGGTATTTACATCAACCAGGTTCCCCCCGGTAATGGCAATCACCTTATTAACCACCCCCGTAGGCGCTGCTGCCTTAGCGAAGATCTGCATACCGTAAACCGCCGCTTTGCTAATCAGTTCGGGCAACAGGCTCTCATATTCCTTACGCACCGACTCCAGTTTGTCGCCTTCGGCATCATTGGTGATGAGGCAAATGAGTTTACCACCGGCATCCGCCCAAATCAGTTCGTTGCCCCAAACCAGGCCGCTTACGGTATATCTCTCAAGCAGCAATTGCTTACCGTTAAAAGTCAATTGATCTGTACCGTCTTTCTTTATTTGTACCGAGCCAAAGGGCAGGGTTTTCATAGTTTCCGGCTGCTTATTCTTTTTCCAGTATTGCAGCATTGCTTGTTGTACCAATGTAGGTGAGTAACCGGCCACGGGAAAGCTAAGGCGCCGATGCGTTTTATAGCTGGTAAGTTTTTCATCAACCTTAAATACAACACCGTCATTTAAAACCCTTACCGAATCGTCAATTGTCGAAAACCTGGATGTTTTTCCTTTTACAACCAGTTCGAGCGGGTTACCTGTAGCAGTTAACTTTAAACTGGCTTTCAACGGCACAGGGGAACCCCGGTCGACAAACTTAAAATCGACGGCATACTTAATGGAGTCCTTATATTTAGTTACCCAATAGGTTTCTTTACCAATATGCTGCGCAAATTTATGCAGGAAGAAAGTCCCGCTATCAGTTGGTAAAACAGTTTGAGCCTTTACATTAAAAGCCAGCGCTAAAAGCGGGACAAACACAATGTTTTTTTTCATACGGCAGGTGGATTCAGATAAACTAAGTTATTACTTAATCCCTGATGTTGCAATGATTGAAAAGCAATACAGATGTGCAGATGCCCCGTCTGTCATTTATTTCTGAATCAGAATTTACCGAATTTTAGAATTTTCAAAATAACGCTGCATCGTGCTAATTTTAAAATTCTGTAAATTCTGATTCAGGCAACATCTGTAATCTGCACATCTAATACTTAATATCCCTGAAAGTTATATTGATCCTGGGCCCTGGCTGCCTAGCAGTTTTGGGTACCTGGTGCAGCCAGTTATGCTGCGTAGCGCCCTGCATTATAAGCAAGCTGCCGTTATTAAGGGCGATAGAAACTTTAGCGCTCTTTTGTTGCTTGTGTTTAAATTGGAAAGTGCGGGTAGCACCAAACGATGCCGAGGCTATAACAGGATTGCCGCTCAATTCTTCTTCATCGTCGCTGTGCCAGCCCATACTGTCGCCGCCATGGCGGTAGTAGTTAAGCAGGGCCGAGTTAAATTGTTTACCGCATTGTTGCTCAGCAGCCTCCTTTATCTGCCTTAACAATGGCGTAAATGGAATGGGTGTATTTACTACGCCGGAGTAGGTGTATTCCTGGTCGCCATCGGCATACCAGGAAGTAAGCCGCGGGAAGTTGACCATTTTACCATAGATCTTCATCTTGTCCTGCTTCCAAAGGATGCTGTGTTTTAGCTGTTCAAAGATATCGAGGCTACCCTCCTCTTCATAAAAATTGGGATACAGATAAACCTCACCATCAAAAGGTAGCATATTTTGATGAGCCGCTGTAAACATTCCTAATTGATTATCTGAAAACATATTTTTAAAATTGAGTCAAGAGCTAAGAATCAAGAGTTAAGACAAAAACACGTATTAACACCACTTTATAGACAAGTGTATTGTCAATACGTTTAATAACATAATATTTTTATGACTACGCGGCAATCATCGCCCCCTGTGTCTTGACTCTTGACTCCCTCGCCGCCACTAAATAAAAAAAATCCGGCTTCTCAGCCGGGCTTTCGGGTTTATAGATTTGGTTTGAAATTCAAGATTAAAGTTTTTCGCCGTGCTGGCTGATATCCAGCCCCACAATTTCATCCTCGGCAGATACCCGGAGAGGCGAGATCATATCTGTTATTTTAAGTAATAACAACGATCCGAAAAACGCGAAGACAGATACGCCTACCAGCGCTAATAACTGCACCAAAAACAAGTGCGTTTCGCCAAAGAAAAGGCCGTTGCCGGTAGTATTTGCAGCATTTACGTGCTGATTGGCAAAAACACCGGTTAGCAGCATACCCACCATACCACCTACCCCATGGCAAGGGAATACATCAAGTGTATCATCAATGGTAGTGCGTGTACGCCACTCCACAACCAGGTTACTGATTACGGCCGATATAATACCGATAGCCAGCGAATGGGGAACAGTTACATAACCTGCAGCCGGTGTAATGGCCACAAGGCCTACTACCGCTCCTATACAGGTACCCATAGCCGATGGCTTGCGGCCAAGCAGCATATCAAAAAATATCCAAGTAATACCACCCGCAGCCGAAGCTGTTGTGCTGGTTGCTAAAGCGGTTACTGCCAAAGCATTGGCACCAAAGGCCGAACCGGCATTAAAACCAAACCAGCCAAACCATAAAAGCCCGGTGCCTATCATTACATAAGTAATACGGGCAGGCGAATGATTGGCCTCATTGCGGCGTTTTAAATATAATGCAGAAGCCAGGGCGGCCCATCCGGCCGACATGTGGACTACCGTACCGCCAGCAAAGTCAAGCACGCCCAGTTTGGCCAGTATTCCATCGGGATGCCAGGTGCAATGCGCCAGCGGCGAGAATATTAAGATGGAGAACAATACCAAAAAAATAATGTACGAGTTAAAACGGATCCGCTCGGCAAAGGCACCGGTAATTAGCGCCGGGGTAATAATGGCGAATTTTAACTGGTACATAGCAAACAATAACAAAGGTATGGTTGGCGCGGCTTTCCAGGTGGCGTTGCCCAGCATCCCCTTCATCATAAAATAAGTAGCAGGGTTGCCAATCAGCCCATGAAAACTCTCGCCAAAGGCCAGGCTAAAACCAAAAATGCCCCAAAGTACCGTGATGATAACCATACAAACAATGCTTTGCAGCATGGTCGAGATCACGTTTTTTTTGTTGACCATACCGCCGTAAAAGAAAGCAAGCCCCGGTGTCATGATCAAAACAAGCGCTGTCGACATCAACATCCAGGCTATATCCCCGGTATTAAAATTGGGGTTTCCGGAGTTTTTAAACTCGACTGATGGAAATAGAAAAGTAAGCGTAAGAATTATAAGTATAATTAGAAAAGGAATATACCGCTTCATTTAATTTAAGACTTGTTAAAAAACAGCCTAAATTAATATTTTTCCGCCTATAAAAAGAAGATTATGTTAATTTTATATTAAATAGATAATAAAAAATTAAGTTTACAGGTATTTTAAAACGAAATCCGGAAAAACTCCCAGCAAAATCAATATAAAGCTTATAATTACAACTAAAATGAGCAGATTATAGGATTTTCTATATTCAATATCCTGATTTTCTGACCTTTTCAGGAATAAATTAAGCGGAATTTTAATGTAGTAAAACAAGCTTACTACTGTTGTTAAAGCCCCGGTAGCCATCATCAGCATCAGCCAGATGCTATGATTTTGCTGATATAGCCCGTACACCGCCGAAAACACAAACACCTTACCTGTAAAACCGGCACTCACCGGCAAACCTGTAAGCGATATTAATATAATAGTGAAACAAACACCGGCAACAGGGTACTTTAAACCAAGGCCTTTATAGTCGTCCAGGTTTTCGGCGCCCATTACATTGGTAAAATAAGTTGCCAGCACCAAGGCGCCAATATTGGCCAATGCATAAACTAACAGGTAATAAGTTAAAGCCGAGATCCCTTGCTGGTTAAGTACCACTACTGCCATCAGTGCGAAACCGGTATGGCCAATGCTGGAGTAAGCCAGCATCCGTTTAATATTGCTTTGCAATACCGCGGCAAAGTTCCCCGCTATCATGCTGATAATACCCGCCGCTGACAGCACAATAACCAGATCGAACCCAGTATTGGTACCCAATAGCATAAAAGGAGGTAAAAGGTTGACCAATAAAGCAAACGCGGCAATTTTGGGTAAAGTTGACAGGTATGCCGTAACCGGCGTTGGTGCGCCCTGGTATACATCGGGCACCCAAAAATGAACAGGAACAAATGACAGTTTAAACCCTATGCCCACCAACACCAGCACAATTGCAAAGGCCGAACTGAGGTGATTAACCTTTAAAAGCTCCATAACGGTATTGTGCTGCAAAATATCCAGCGAACCGCTAAACGCATATAACAACGACATACCATAAAGCATAATGGCCGACGATGCTGCCCCAAACAGTACATATTTTAAGCCCGCCTCGGTACTAAAGGCGTTCTCGCTACGATAAGCTACCATCAGGTATGATGCGATAGAAACCATCTCTATCGCGAGGTAAACCGACAGCAGGTTTACCGCCATCACCATTAAATGCAGCCCGAATATGGATGCTATGGTGATGGAATACAAATCTGATAAGCCTTTTTGGTGGCTTTTCAGCTTCTCATCCCACGTAAAATATAACAGCAGGATAAAGGCAAGCAAATCGATGATTACTTTAAACCACAGTCCGCTCCGGCTAAGGAGCATCATTTGGCTAAACAGCAGGTGCGGGCCATCCAATATCAGCCCAAATTGCTTTAAATCGGCAAATACAACCAACAGTACGCCTGTGACGGCTACCATGCGGCAATAACCGGCAGATGTTTTACCAAACAGCAAATCGGTTATCATCACAAACACAAACAGCAAACCCAGGTATGCTTCGGGCATAAAATAGTGCAGGCTGATAATTACCTGGGTTAGCTGTTCGGATATGTTACTGAGCAGTTGGTGCATTTATATTATTGAACTATTACTGATTGATTTTTGGGGTACTTAACCTGGTACTTTAACTGCACCTTTTTATCATCCTGCGAATTTAACACGAAATTCCATGAAAGTTTGCCCGTATGCGCATCCAATTTTGCACCGGATGTTTCCTGCACATCCACCTGGATATCGGAATTTTGCGAAACGGGCACCTGGTCTTCTACCAATAAATTAACCGGCTGGCTTTTGCGGTTTTTAGCTTCAATGAGCCAGTTGCGGGTCTCTTTTTTGTTAGATCCAAATACCTGCCTGCCGGCCATTTCTTTTTGCAGGGTCCGGGTAACCACTATATTTTTATCGTTACCCAACGAAAGATTAAGCGTATCGGTAGTGGCTTGAGTGTTAATTAACGATTTACCGATGAAAGTTCCTTCAAAAAACAAACTGGCTTCGCCGGATAAGAAATTGTATTTATTCCAGTTGGTAAGCTGAGCGGTTAAAAACACATCGGTGCTTATTTTGGGTGCAACGTAGTACTGGTAACTGGCTTCCAGGTCAAACTGGCCGATCTCTACCATATATTGCTTGCCATCGGTTGGCACGGTGTACAGGTTGGCGATGGCAAATTCTACGTTGGTTTGGTTTTCGATTTTTTGAACCTCTATCGGTGTAGTAGCGTAGGTAGCTGCGCCCCTGATCCGTAGTTTATCCTTTGATCCCGGCGTAACACTCACTCCGGCAGCCCGTCCCTCAAGGGAGTTTGAAACACTGCCATACCCAACAACCACAACTTCGTTCAGCGCATTATTGGCAGGTTTTAGCGCCACACTTATTACTGCCGCATTAGCCTGCCGCTCCATTGTTTCAAAGCCAATGTAACTATAAGTAAGCGTTGGGTTACCGGCCGGTACCTGGATATCGTAATTACCGTCTTTATCGCTTATCGTCCCTATCGATGTTCCTTTTACTCTTATAGCTACACCAGGCAAGGGTTGCCCACCATCCTGCTCAACAATTCTGCCCGTTACTTTAGTAATATTGCCGGCAGCGCCTGAATAATACATGCCAAAATTTAAATAATCCGGACTAAGCTCAGGCTTACTGCCGCTCAGGGTCGGGTTACCTGTTGACAGGGTGATTTTGATGTTTTTCCATTCTTCGCCGCTTTGCTGCGATACATTGGCTTTATAAGTTATGCTGATAGGGCTGTTTACATTTTTGGCCCTGATATCATAAACCGGGTACCAGCTGGCGGTATGTACCACATAGTTGATGGTAAATGCAGACTGCAGATCGGTTTTAGACGATACCGTAACCAACACATTACTGGTAGTGCTGCGGCGGCCTTTAACAATATCGACAATTTGCTTATCATATTTTTGAAGCTCGAGGTTTAGCAGTGCAACCTGGTCGGCCACAGCTTGTTGTTTTTGTTTGATCTCGGTTAGGCGGGCTGTTTGAAAATCAAGCGCCTGTTTGAGTTTTATAATGTCGAGCCCATTTTTTTCTCCGCTGCCAACTTGGTTTTTTGATAGCATATCGGCCTCTTCCTGGTAAATAGGGAGCAGGCTGTTTTGTAGGGATATTTTATCCCTGATGAGTTTTTGCTGGGCTTGCAGGTCGGTAATTTGTTTTTGCTTTAGTTCTTCGTTTAAAAAATCAAGCTCGTGCTTAACCGAAAGGATGGTAAAGTTGCCACCGGCGCTCACCTGTAAGCTTTGCACATCCATATCTGCCGATAGGTTGTTGACTACCAGGGTAGATGTGCCCGCGCTTATGTTTACCTGCGCGGTACGTCTTACCTGCGCACCGCTTAAAAACACGGTAACTTTTTGAACTTTCGAGGCAATTTTTTGCCCTTCGTCGGCTTTGGAGGCAATAGCTATAAATAAAAAAATAGCGGTTGATAGTTTTTTTAACATAACGTCTTCGGTTAAATGGATACTTGCTGTTAGTTTTCCCCCATCAGCCTCAAAGGGCGTTGGGTAAACTAAAGATGCAGCGGTATGCATTTTTCCATAAAAGAATTTATGCTGATACACTATCAATTATTTGGTATGTAAAAATTGTATAAAAGCCAATACCGAATCGTTGATCTTATCAAAAACCAATGATGGCATTATACCCAATGTCAGGGCGATGATGGCCAGTGGGGCAAGGGTAAGTTTCTCCCGCAGGTTTAAATCTGTAAGCGCGGTCTTCCAAACGGCCCCGCCTTTTAATGATTCTTTACCTAAGAACATGCGTTGCAGTGTCCATAAAAAGTAGGCCGCGCCAAACAGTATGCCCAGCGTTCCAAAAACGGCCATCCAATAAGGTAATAAACCATTTTCTGAATGCGATTTAAATACGCCGGCTAATGTAAACGCCTCTGCAACAAATGCCGAAAAGCCCGGCAGCCCCAACGAGGCGAAAAACGCGATCATGACAAAGGCCGTATATTTTGGCATCAGGGTAGCCAGGCCACGGAAATGGTAAATATCCCTATCGTGCACCCGGTTGTAGATAACCCCTACCAGGAAAAACAGCATGGTTGATAAAAAGCCGTGGCTCACCATCTGCATTACTGCGCCACTTACGCCCTCGGCAGTTTGCGAGGCGATGCCCAGCAGCACAAAGCCCATATGCGATACTGAGGAATAAGCGATCATCCGTTTCAGATCGCGCTGGGCAAGGGCATTGAACGCGCCATATAAAATAGAAATAACGCCAAGTAAGCCCAGCCAGAACGCATGCGCCGTAGCAACCTCGGGGAAGATGCCTATACAGATGCGGATAATACCGTAGCCACCTATTTTTAACAGGATACCGGCCAGGATAATAGATACCGGCGTAGGTGCCTCCACGTGCGCATCCGGCAGCCAGGTGTGTAAGGGCACTACAGGCACTTTAATAGCAAAGGCGATAAACAATACCACAAAACCCACGGTGCGCGCAGGCATGCCCAAAATGGGTTGGTGGCTTGCCAGTGAAAATACCGAACCTACATTGAAGTTGGCCGGGTTCATCATCTGCACCATGTTAAAAGTATGGTTCCCGGTGGCCGGGTCGGTAACCGAGAGGTATAAACCCACCATCACCAATAACATAAATACCGAACCAAAGAGGGTATACAAAAAGAATTTGATGGAAGCATACTCGCGCCTTGCACCGCCCCACATCCCGATCAGGAAGTATAGCGGTAGCAGCATCAGCTCATAAAACATGTAAAACAAGAAGAAATCCAGCGCGCAAAACACACCGATAACGGCCATATCCAGCAATAAAAACAACAGGAAAAAACCTTTAAGGTTGCTCTTGATTTCCCAGCAGGCCAATGTTGCTATTACCAATACCAGCGATGTCATGACCAGCAGGGTGATGGAAATGCCATCTATCCCCACAAAATAATCAATCTGCATTTTGCCAAGGCTGCCCAGGTTAAGGCTTATCCAGGGTAGTTTTTGTACAAACTGAAATTGTTCTTCGTGGTTAATACCTCCAAAACCGGCGCCTGTTTTAAAGTTAAGGTACATCCAGATGCTGATGCCCAGCTGGATCAAAGTAGCGCCAAGGGTAATATATTTAAAGCTGTTACGCATGCTTGATGGCAACAGCATAATGATAATGCCAAACAGTACAGGTATAAATATGAGTAGCGTTAATATATTCATCAGGTTTATATCAGTATTTTTAAAATAAACAGCAGCAGCACAATGGCCAGCATGCTAAACAAATAATATTGCACCTTACCCCCCTGGAATTTACGTGCAAAATTGCCAATACTTTGTACAATGGCCGCCACCAGGTGCAAAAATCCGTCGACAATATATTTATCGGCCCAGGCGGCAAAGCTTGCAACACATCTGCTCATAGTGGCAAGCAGGTGGATGAAGCCATCAATAATATTTTTATCAAACCAGTACAGGAATTTACCCAAACCCAACACCGGTTTTACGAATACACGCTTATATATTTTATCGAAATACCATTGGTTGTAGGATAAGCGGTACAAGAGCCCGGTTTGCGGGAATGCAAAACTGCTTTGCTTTATATAGATGGCATAAGCAGCGTAAATGACCAGTAGGCTGAAAATATTTACCAGCGCCGGGATGGTAAGGTGATAAATGCTCTCGAACTTGCTGATCGGCGAAATATTGGTTCCTTGAAATAACCAGCTTTTTTGGTAAGAAAACGGGGTAAACGAGAACAGCGGAAAAAAGCAGCAAACTGCCAAAAGTACCAAAGGCAGTTTGTATTGCCAGCCACCATCTGCCATATGAAACTTTAAGTTCGGGTAGGTTTTGCTCAGCCTGAATTCGCCAAAGAAAACTTTGAAGATCAGCCGGGCCACATAGAAAGCCGTAAGCCAGCTGGTTAATAGCGCCATGATCGGGATTATCTTAAACCAGGCAGCTTTGCCGTCGCTCCATTCAAAAGCCTGGATCAGGATACCATCTTTAGATAGATAGCCCGATGTAAGCGGCAAGCCTATCAACGCCAAACCACCAATAAGGGCGACGACGAAAGTTAGCGGCAATTTTTTTCGCAGGCCACCCATTAACGAAATATCCTGCGGATCGATATCAAGGTTGTTTTCTTCTTTAACATGCTGCATTTCGTGGATCACGATACCGGCCACCAGGAAAAGCAAACATTTAAAAAAAGCATGCGTAGCCAAATGGAACAGCGACGATGAGTAAGCACCTACCCCCATACCCAAAACCATAAAGCCTAATTGTGATATGGTAGAATATGCCAGCACCCGTTTTAAATCATTTTGCGTAAGCGCAATGGTAGCCGCCATAAAAGCAGTAAAGCAACCAATGCAGGCGAGTATGGTAAGCTCTGTTTGAGTAAACATTGGATATACCCTGCCTAACAGGAACACACCTGCCGCAACCATAGTAGCAGCGTGTATTAACGCCGATACCGATGTTGGCCCTTCCATAGCATCGGGCAGCCAGGTGTGCAATGGAAACTGTGCCGATTTAGCAGCGACTGCTAAAACGATACCTGCGACGGCGATGTATTGCCAGATGGCTGGCAGTGACCCCGAGGCCCCACCGGATAGCCATATCGACCCGTAAGACGTTGGCAGCAAATCGGGCTGTATAGCCCATTGCCCATCCCTTATGGCAGAAATACTGAGCATGCCCTGATGCCCAAACAACGCATTAATATCAAAAGTGCCATAAACGGTAAACAGGATAATAATAGCGCTTAGCAAGCCAATATCACCTATCCTATTCATGATAAAGGCTTTTTTATTGGCCTGTACCGCTTTATCTTTTGTAAACCAAAAACCGATTAAAAGGTACGATGAAAAGCCCACCAGTTCCCAGAAAGCGTAAAACAGCACCAGGTTATCCACCACTACCAAAGCCAGCATGCTGAAACAGAAGAAGCTGAGGTAGGTAAAGTAGCGGCTATACCTGTCATCATGCTTCATATACGCCGTAGAGTAAATATGCACCGGCAATGCAATAACCGACACCAGCAATAACATCAAAGCCGATAAATTATTGAGCAGAAGGCCCGCATAAACTTTAGTATGCCCAATAGTAAACCAAACCTGCTTTACATGTACCTGCGGATTATTCCATACCCCGGCGAATACTTTGGCCGCCAAAACACAGCTCAACAAAATAGCCACGGCAGATACCCAACCCGCAACCTTGCTTTTTACCGGCAGGCAAAAGTTTACCAAAGCAGCAAGCAAGGGCAACGCTACCGCTGCGAGGGTGCAGGCGATGAGGGTGAGATTGGTATGGGATAGTTGGTTAATCAATCTTTTTAGTTGTTATAGATAATACCTTGGGTTTCCAACCTGCGGCGTTTGGTGCTCTCGGAGAAAAATCAACCTTTACAATATCATCTACAGATAATTTATAAAGAAGATTGATACCATCTTTTGTCAGTTGCCTATATTCAATACCATTTACAGTATTCATATAAACGATATTGCTGTCATTAAAGTGATTAATCTGGAGAAAGGCATTGTATTCTTGTGAAAACTGGCTTAACTTTTTCTGATAGCTATCAATTGCAGCACGTTTAGTTAAAACTACAACTAATCCATTTTTAGGTACTGTGTTAAATATTTCAGCGACTTTAATCTTACCAATGCTATCCCGACTAAATATATCCCCGGCTTGCAGACCATTTAGATTCTTATCAGAAATTAATCCATCCAAAATATATAAAATGCTGTCGTTGGCGGGTAATTTTTGTTTGGCTAACTTTTTGATTAAACCATGATTATACTGTTTAGTATAAATATTCAAAACACAATTGTCGGCTCGGCTACCATAAACTGCTAAAGCTGCTACACCTGTAAATACTTGAATTGACGCTATATTTTTAGGGTCGAGGTTTTTAATATCTGCACTATAAAGTTTGTCATTCACTACTATTAATGTTTTGTAGAAATTACGTTTCGTACTGGCGCAGATTAATCTATCGACATTTTTTGTAGAATCAGCAGGCACCCTCTGGGCAGACGCTAATCCAGCTAAGAAACTTAATGGAAAAAAAAGCAAAATTATCATCACCAACCTTCTCATCATTAATCCCTCAAATTATTAATCTTACCCGGATCAATAGTTTTATACTTCCTATACACGTTCAAAATAATAGCCAGCGCAACCGCAGTTGTGGCCGCAGCCAGTACAATGGCAAACAGGGCGAAAACCTGGCCGCTGTTGTTGGCAGCATCATGTTTACCAAAGGCAACCAGGTTTAATATGGCGGCATTTAATATCAGTTCGATGCCGATCAATATCTGGATGGCGTTACGTTTGGATACGATCATGTACAGGCCGATGCAAAACAGCATTACACTCACAATCAAAAAATCGGTTAAGGTAATCATGCGTCGGCCTCCTTACGTGACAGGTGTGCTGCGCCAACCAGCGCCATCAATAGTAAAATGGAAATAGCCTCAAAAGGCAGCAGGTAGCGGGTCATTAAGTTAACACCAATATTATCAATCATCACCGCGTTTGGGGTAATGGTATTATTATTGGCGATGGAATCCTTTACCCAGCCCAGGTTATCTACATCAGCCTTTAAGGCTACGTTAATCATCACGATAAAAAACAAGGCAGCAAGTAGTATTGCGGGCAATTTGCCTATGCTGAAGAATTTACCTTTTTGTTGCTGCAAAACATCCAACGTTTCTTTACCGGATAGCATAAAAGCAAATAATATAAGTACCAATATTCCGCCTACATAGATCACCACCTGCGTAACAGCCACAAAATCGGCCAGGGCCAAAACGTACAGGCCGGCCAGGGCAAACAGGGTGACAAAAAATACAAATATGCTGCGCACCAAATTGGTGGTTGATGCCGCATAAAGCGCCGAACCCACCGCTATAAAACTCATCAAATAAAACAGCACACGGACTAAGCTCATGCCCCGCCCTCCTTTTTTTGCATGGCGGCGAGTTTGGCAGCTTGCTTTTCGGCCTGTTGCTTATCAAACAAGGCACGTTTTTCGGCAGCAACTTCGGGTGGCATGTCCGAGAATTCGTAAACCAGGTCACTCAGTTCAAAAACGGTTTTATCATATTGGTTGGTCATTACAATGCACTCGGTTGGGCACACGATGGTGCACAGGCCGCAGTACATGCATTTGGCCATATCAATATCAAACTTAGCTGCGTAAAGCCGTTTGGTGGTGCCATCAGATGTTTGGCCAATGGCTTCCGTAGCTTTTATGGCTTCAATATCAATACAATCTACGGGGCATACTTTGGCGCATAAATCGCACACAATGCAATCGTCCATCTCCACATCCAGCTGGTACCGGCCAATTTCGGGCACCGGCAATTGCTGCGTGGGGTACTGGATGGTGTTGGTGCCTTTTTCCAGTTGTTTAAAGTAGTTACTATCACTTACGGTTGTTATCTTCCGCGCAGAATTATTGGCAAACAAGTGCTTCACGGTAAGGCTTAAACCTTTCCATGCCGTTGTAAAACCGTTGATTAACTTAGTTAACAAATCTAATACTGTTGAAATTCTAAACTCTAAATTCTAAACTCTAAATTCTAAAAAAATCGTCTGAACCGGGATTTATCAGATTAAGGGATTTACCCGATTTTGACTTTTCGATGTCCGAAATTGCTTTGTTCCTTTTACCTTTCGCCTTTAACCTTTCATCCCAAATTACATCAGCCACACTCTCCATACACCCGATATCAGCACACATAAAAATGCCAGCGGGGTGAGTACTTTCCAGCAAAGGTTCATCAGTTGATCTACCCGGAAACGGGGCAGTGTCCACCTGATCCACATTTGGATGGCTACCAACCCTAAAGTTTTTAGGCTTACCCATAAAATGCCCCACCACATGCCGGTTGTCCATGTTGCCAAATGCACCGGGCCCATATTTGGTAACGGTGTATTCCAGGCGCCTAAAAAAAGGATCACCCCTATCATGCTCACCAAAAACATCATCGAATATTCGGCCAAAAAAACCAGCGCGAACCGGATGCCTGTAAACTCGGTATGGAAACCTGCCACCAGCTCTGATTCCGCTTCGGGAATATCAAAGGGCGCGCGGTTACTTTCGGCCAATGAGGCTATAAAATAAATTACAAAAGCGATGATGAGATGTGGAGCACGGAATATATTCCAGCTCAACAAACCGCCTGTCGTAGTTACATCCCAAAAACCGGCAAATTTTATTTTCTCTGGCGATAACACACCTTGCTGCATGGCCACAGCCTGCAGATCCAATGTTTGAGCGATCATCACTACGGATATAATGGCAAATCCGGCAGGAATTTCGTAAGATATGATTTGCGCGGCGGAGCGCATGGCGCCTAATATTGAATACTTGTTATTTGATCCCCAGCCAGCCATCAGGATCCCCAATGTTTCGATAGAGATAATGGCGAAGATATAGTAGATGCCTAAATTTATTTTTGATGGGATGAGTCCCGGTCCCCAGGGCAGGGCGGCGAAGCCCATATATACCGCTATAAATATTACAGCAGGTGCCAGCATAAACAGCCATTTATCGGCAGCAGCCGGGATAATGAGCTCTTTTTGGATCATCTTCATAATATCGGCCAGGGTTTGTAGCGAGCCGAATTTACCCGTTTCGGTAGGGCCAAGCCTGTCTTGTATAAATGCCGAGATCTTCCGCTCGGCATAAACGCCAAACAACGCAAAAAAGGCCGAAAAACTGAACAACCCTATAGCAACAATAAAATATGTGATATAATAATTCAAGCGCTTTTTTGATGAAGCTGCAAACTTACTAAATGTTGAGTTATTTTAGACGACAAGTTTGGTATATTAAATTGGTTAGCGGTTGATTGGGTGGCATTAGGTTGAATAAGTTGGATTGGGTTGATTAGGTGAGGGGTTGGTTATACACTTAACCGTCATTGCGAGTAATCACCAGCTTGGCTGGAAAAAACAGAAATGACATTGCTGCAAATAGGGCTGTTGTAGAGACGCATAATTGCGTCTCCCGCAGGACATTCAGGATTTGCAAGGTGCGATTGCAAGGCCGATTTGCATGTGTGATTTGCATGCGGGAGACGCAATTATGCGTCTCTACAAAAAAACAATATTGATAATCAATAATTTACAATGATGTCATTATAAGGCACGAAGCAATCTTTGACATGCTTAAGTCCCACATAGTTCGGGATTGCTTCGTACATCGCAATGACGATTGTATTTTACGATTTCGGCTCACCAACCACTCACCTAATCAACCCAATCACTCACTTACACGTAACCAAATCATTGGCCGAAATAAAAGTCGACTTTACCGGCTGCGAGAAAAACAGCGAGGCGTGATGATCAAAATCGGCGGTATCATCTGTGGTGGTGAAAAACTGGTTGGTGCCGTTTTTACTGAGCCTGGCCTCCATTTCGGGGTGGCGTTGCAGGTAATCGACCAGGCTTCTGGCTACAATATCGCCCTGGGCTATCACTTTAACATGGGCAGGCAACAGGGCTTCAATTTTATCCTGAATAATGGGATAGTGCGTACAGGCTAATAAAATGGTATCAATTGCCGGCGACTGTGCCATCACTTCATCAAGATATAACTTTACAAAATAATCGGCACCAGGCTGATCATACTCGCCATTCTCTATCAGCGGTACCCAAAGCGGGCAGGCCTGCTGGTAAACTTTTACATCCGGAAAAAAATTTTGGATCTCGATAAGGTATGAGCCCGACTGTACCGTTCCTTTGGTGCCCAGCACCCCTATTTCCTTGCTTTTGGTATAATTACCAATAATTTCGGCAGTAGGTCTTATAACGCCTAATACGCGTTTTGTAGGGTCGGCGTTTTTTAAATCCTGTTGCTGAATGGTACGCAGCGCTTTAGCTGATGCTGTATTGCAGGCCAGCACTACCAGCGGGCAACCCTGTGCAAACATCCATTGCACACACTCCCAGGTATACTCATGAATGGTTTTAAAAGAGCGGTTGCCATAAGGGGCGCGGGCGTTATCGCCCAGGTAAAGATAATCGTAACCCGGCAGCTGGCCGATGATTGATTTAAAAACCGTAAGGCCCCCAAAGCCCGAATCAAAAATACCTATAGGTTGATTGTGCATATACAAACATAAAAAAAGCGCCCCGTAGTACGGAGCGCTTTTTTATAAATGACTAAAGGTTGATATTATTTTAAACCTAATTTTAATTTTACAGCTGCCATCAAATCGTCAGCATCTGGTGATACCAACAGGCTAACCTGTGATGAATCCAATACATAAGCGTAACCTTTTTCTTTGGCAACAGCTTGTACTGCGGCAGTAGCTTTGTCAAAAAGCGGTTTGCCCAATTCATTCTTTTTAGCTTCAACTTTTTGCTGAGCGTCTGTTTGATAATCAGACATACGTTTTTGCATATCCTGTAACTCTGCACCTTTTTGGCTACGTATAGCATCGGTCATAGTGGCCTGGTTTCTTTGAAAATCAGTGCCTTTTGTAGTGTACTCATTGTTCATGTTGGTAAGTACATCAATAAAGGTTTTCTGGTAAGCCTGGATTTGGGCCGAAACGGTTTTGGTTTCGGGCATAGCATCAATAACCGCATTAAAATTAATATGGCCAATTTTGGTCTGCGCATTGGCAAAGTTGCCGGCAAATATCATTCCTACTGCAACTAAAGCAACTTTAAATAGTTTTTTCATTTTTCTTGTCCTGTGTTTAATAATAGTTTTGTTCTGTTCTTATTTTTATTCAAAAAATTTATTTGGCTAATACACCGGGTTTAAGCCCTAATTTGGTTATCACCTCTGCACTTTTGTCAAACCTTGGGTTTGCGTACAGCATAATTACCTCACTGTTTTTATCAAAAATGATATCTAAATCATTGCTTTCGGCTACAGCCTGTACAGCTTTAGATACTCTATCCTGAATTGGTTTAACCAACGAGGTACTTTTTTGTGAAAGCTCGCCATCAGGTCCGAATTTTTGACGCTGAAAATCCTTGGCTGCTTTTTCCTTATCTACAATTTCGGCCTCGCGGCGTTTCTTCATATCAGCTGTCATCAGCACCTGGTCGGCCTGGTAGGCTTTATATAAACGGTCAATTTCCTGGAAACGGCCATCAACCTCTTTTTGCCATTGATCAGACAAAGCGGCCAGTTGCTTTTGCGATGATGCGTATTCGGGCATATGTTTCAATATATAATCCGAATCTACATATGCAACACGTTGCGCATATGCCCCTGCAAATGCAGTTAACGTTAAAAAGGCTACTAAAATTATCTTTTTCATATATCGCGGTGCAAATTAATTAAATCCGCCGGATAAACTCTGAGAAATTGTAAAATGGAACTGCCCCCTGTTTGCATCAGGCGCACCCGGTATTTTATCAAATCCGTAACCATAATCTAATCCAAGCAAGCCAAATATAGGTAAAAATATCCTTGCACCCACACCTACAGAGCGACGTACGTTAAACGGATTGAACTGGCTAAAATTGTTCCAAACGTTTCCACCCTCGGCAAATGCTAACAAAAATATGGTTGCCGACTGGCTGGCGATAACCGGATGGCGCAGCTCCATGGTGTACTTATTATAGATGGTACTACCTGTATTAGTGTTTTGATTTTCATTTGATCCTTCTGGCACAATTGAGAAGTTTTGGTAACCCCTTAAGCCGATGATCTCGCTACCCTGTAAAAACTGGTAGCTCTGCATACCATCGCCGCCTAATTTAAAGCGCTCAAACGGTGAAGGGCCCACTTCTTTATTATACATACCCAGGAAACCAAACCTTACCTGGCTCATCAGCACAAATTTACCCACAATTTTGTTGAACCATTGCGCGTCGTATTTGAATTTATAGTACTCAACAAAGTGGTAACGCTCCTGCGGGGTAGCTACTTTATAGTTCACGTTGTTAAACATAGAATACGGAGGCGTAGCCTGTACCGTAAATTTAATGTTTGAACCCTGTGTAGGGAATATAGGCGCATCAATAGAGTTACGTGTTAATTCCTGTGTTAATTTGATGTTGAACGATGTACCATTGCTAAACAGGTAACCGGTATAGTTGTCCAGGTTATAGTGGTCAAAGTTTAATGAGTAGTTAAGCTGGAAATAGTTATCCGGCCATTTTAAACGTTTACCCAAAGTAATACCAACACCGTTAATACGCAGGTTATTGTAGTAAGGGCTTGTTTTTGCATAATACTGGCCTGTTGAACTACCTTGTGTATAGGCCGATAAAGCAAAGTAAATTGGCTTTTTACCGCCCAACCATGGCTCACTGAATGTGAACGAGAAGTTTTGATAGGTACGGCCGCTTGACTGGCCTCTTAAGCTTAGCTTTTGTCCATCGCCTTTTGGCAGCGGCTTGTAGGCTTTAAGATTAAAGATATTACGTAACGAGAAATTGTTGAAAGTAAGCCCCAATGTGCCCACCAACTGCCCGCCGCCAAAACCGCCCGAAAGCTCGATCTGGTCTGAAGGTTTTTCAACTACGTTATAAACAATATCTACCGTACCATCCTGCGGATTGATGTTGGTTGGCTTAGGCTCTGTCTTCTGCTCGTCAAAATTACCCAGCTGGCCAATTTCACGCGCACTGCGAATCAGCAACTCTTTATTGAATTTTTGGCCTGGCTTGGTCTGGATTTCGCGCAACACAACCTTATCGTTGGTTACATCATTACCTTTAAGGCTTACACGGTTAATAGTGTATTGCGGGCCTTCGTAGATACGAATATCCAGGTCAACAGTATCATTATAAACCCTTGTTTGTACCGGGTCGGCGTTGAAAGTTAAATAACCATCATTCAGGTAAAGCGATGAAACGTCGTCATTACTTGGTGTTGGGCCGCTTAAGCGTTTGTTTAACTCATCTTCGCTAAACACATCGCCTTTTTTAATGTGCAGGATCCTTTCCAATATATCGGCCGGATACTTGGCATTACCGCTCCACTGTACTTTACCAAAATAGTATTTAGGGCCTTCGTAAACTTTTATTTTTACATTAACTGTTTGATCGTCGTGTTTCCAAACAGAATCGCTTACCAATTCAGCGTCGCGATAGCCCTTGGCCTGCATTTTTTCGATAAGGTTTAACTTATCTTCTTCGTATTTATCCTGTTTAAATTTCTTCGATCCAAAAAGATTATACCAATGTCTTCTGCGGGTTTTGCTTAAATAACCACGCAAATCACCTTGCGAAAAGGCTTTGTTCCCCTCAAAAGTAACGTCGTTAATTTTAACTTTGGTTTTTTTATCAATTTTAACATCCAATATCACACTGTTAGCATCTCCCGGGTCTTTACGCTGGGTCATGGTTACGGTGGTATTTAAAAACCCTTTTTCGTTAAAATGTTTTTTGATAATGGCCGATGTTGTGCTCAGTAAATTTTCGTTTACTATTTTACCAGTTTTATCTGTCAGCTTTTTCTGAACGTCTTCTATTTCGCCTTTACGGATACCTGTAATATGCAGGCGCGACAAACGTGGCCGCTCTACAACAACAATCTCCAGGTAAACGGTATCCATGTTAATTTTGGTGATATTTAACTGTACATCGTCAAATAAACCCTGCTCGTATAATTTCTTTATTACCTCGGCATTACGCTCGCCCGGCAGGTTAATACGATCACCTTTGGTTAGTTTAGATAACAATATCAGGTTGTCTTTATCAAGGTATTTTACGCCACTTACACTAATACCACCAATAATATAATCGCGCGGATTGAGGTAACTTAAACTATCGGCCGGTATCTGTTTGGTGAGCTGTGGCCTTGGCGCATTTGAAACCTGGGCCAGTGCAGCAGTACCAAAAACAGTGAAAAGAATAGCAAAAAGAAATTTATACATTCGAATATTTTAGTGGGCTAAAATTAATTTATACAGTTGTTAAAATTTGTTAAAAGAAAAAATTTAGTTAACCTGCTCACTGGTCTTACCAAAACGGCGTTCGCGTTTTTGATAATCAAGTATAGCTTCGTACAAATCTTCCTTCCTGAAATCGGGCCACAGCTTGGTTGTAAAATACAATTCGGCATAGGCAATTTGCCATAATAAATAGTTGCTTATCCTATACTCGCCGCCGGTACGTATCAATAGTTCGGGGTCGGGCATATCATTGGTAAATAAGTTGCGTTCAAAAACAGCTTCGTCAATATCTTCAATCTCCAGTTCGCCGCTTTTTACCTGCGCTGCTATATTTTTGGCAGCATGTAAAATTTCGCGCCTCGAGCCGTAGCTTAAAGCCAGTGTAAGAATCACTCCGGTGTTATCCTTTGTGGTTTCCATGGCGTTGTTAAGTTCTTTTAAACATTTGGAGGGCAGCAGATCCAGATCGCCAATGGCATTAAGCTTAATGTTGTTTTTCATAAAGCCGGCTATCTCTTTATGGATGGTGCTTACCATCAACTCCATAATGGCCATTACCTCAAACTTAGGGCGGTTCCAGTTTTCAGATGAGAAGGTATATAGTGTGATATATTTTACACCCAGTTTATCGCATCCTTCAACAACATCCCTTACAGATATTACACCATTGTGATGACCAAATACGCGTAATTTGCCTTTTTCTTTGGCCCAGCGTCCATTGCCATCCATAATGATAGCTACGTGCTTAGGTAGTTTCAACAAATCAATCTGATCCAAATATTCCATATTGCTCATTATCAAAAGCCGGTGTTATGGCTATAAAAAAGACATGCTTGTTTTAAATGTCGTCAATGCTATGTCTAATAAATATTTGTTTTTTAGACTAATCCGCTTTTACTAAATCAGCCGTCAACAGCAATAGTTAAATGCCACGTTGCCGGTTTTTTCAGGGTACAAAGGTAAAACTTACTTTGTATTTTTTTAGTATGCCGCAATAAAAGAAAATGTTATTGTAAATAATGTTAATAAATGTCATAAAAAACACATAAATGGCATTTTATACCGCTGTTTATTTTCATTTATAAATCAACAAAACGCAAAAAAGGGCATCAACGATCAGTTAAATGGTCGTGATGCCCGTCAAAAGTATATGTGTAAGGTTAGGTGGAATTACTTGAATATCATTTTAATAAATACCTTTTTGCTTTAAGGCATCTATATCGGGTGTGGCAATATCAACAATCGAATATCTGTCTGTTTTGGTGATGGTAAGTTCGTCCAACGTACTCACCAAACTGCTGTAAACAGAATGGTTACTGGGTTTAACTAAAACAATCATGTCTTTACCATATTTATCATGGATCATTTTATTGGTTTCGATAAGCACTCTTCGCAAGCCGTTGTGTCCAAAGCCTGCCACCGTGGGCGCTATTACAGGATTCTTAAGTTCGCCCAGGTAATACACAACCTTATCATTTTTTCCAAGGCAAATGGTAAGGCTTCGGCTGGCGGGTACAGGCACGTCTATCTCGCCTACCGGCATGGCTAAATCCATTGCCTTTGGCTTGGCCAGTGTTGTGGTCATAATAAAAAAGGTAATGAGCAGGAAAGCCAGGTCGACCATTGCGGTAAGATCAACCCTGAGGTTTTGTTTTTTGCGCCCGCGGGCTGCGCCTGATTTTTGGGGAGAAGCAGTTAATTCGGCCATGACATTATAGATTAAGGTTAAATTTAATACCAGTATTAAATACTGATTTTAATATCAAAACGAACTATAAGATCATTTATTGCGATAATAACAAAATTTAATTTGTTAAATTCTCTTAAATTAAAATTTAATTTTGAAAATAACAGCGCTTGGTAACAAAGGTATACGAGATGGTAAGCCCAACTATAAAATAACTGTCGCGTGGCTTAAGGTCGCCACGCTGGGTACCGGCCGAGCCAATGTAGATACCGGTTTTCTCGCCCGACCGATCAGATAATGCCCGGGCGACACCGGTTAATTTACTTTTATCGGCATACATACCGCTTACATCATCAAGGTAGTCGGTAAAGGTGTAGCGGTAGCCCATATCTGCCGCCAGGCTAAACTTTCCGCCGATATTGTATTTTATGCCTATCCCGTACGGAATTACTATCGTATTATCGCCATACTGGGTATTCTGCCCTTCGGTTTTCAATTGCCTGAGCGATCCGGCACTGCCGTTATAAACCGTACGCGGGTCATAAGCAGTGATGCCTACACCTGCGTATATAAAAGGCGTAAATTTATTAGGCCCGGCATCTGGTATATATTTCAGGAAATTAAACTCGCCGATAACGGCAAGCTCCATCACCCCATCGGTAAAACTCAGGTTACGGTCACGAAATTGCTGGCTGGAAGATGTACTGTCGGCCGCGCCAAATTTAGCGTAACTAAAGTTTAGTTTTGCCGAAAAGTAACCATCAAAATTGCGTTTAACATATAAGCCTGCAGATGCCCCGCTTACTTTAACCGGATTATCGGGGTTTAAATCGCCAATATAACCTGCCCCGCCAACAGAGCCGCCTACCTCCCAGGTTTGGGCCTGTACATGATAAGAAAATAGGAAGAGTAGTGCAAAAAGTACAAATTTGGGCATCAAGCAAAATTAATAATTACGGGCATCCAATCCCCATAATAGTTTGTTTCTTAACGTGGTTAAGTAACTTTCATTATTTAACCTGATTAAATTTAGCTGGAAGTTTGCTTTTTGCACCAGGAATTTCATGGTTTCGTCCATAACAGCCATCCGCGAATCGCACGATACCAGGTATTTAGAGCTGCGGGTTTCGACCTCGAAACATAGCTTGCTGTTATCGGGCAGTATAATTGGCCGCACATTCAGGTTATGCGGCGATACCGGGGTAACCACAATACTGTTTGATTGCGGGAATATAATTGGGCCGCCGCAGCTTAGCGAATAAGCGGTTGAGCCGGTGGAAGTTGATATAATCAATCCATCGCCCCAATAGGAGTTTAAAAACTCGTCGTTTAAAAACACATGGGTGATAATCATTGCCGCATCATCGCGTTTATGGATGGTTACATCATTAAGCGCGAAGTTATCATTGCCAAACACATTGGTTTTTGAATCGATGCTGAGCAGTTCGCGGCAATCCAGCGTAAACTCCCTGTTTACCACGGCGTGTATAGCCGCGTTAATGTCGCTTTTATTTACACTTGCCAAAAAGCCCAGCCTGCCAAAATTGATACCGATGACTGGGATGCCGGAGTCGCGGATAACGGTTACCATATCCAGCAAGGTGCCATCGCCGCCAAGGGTTATAAAAATATCTATAAAACCCTTTAATGAGTCAGTGGCTTGCAGTATGTTATATTTTACCCCGTTTATTTTATCCTGCAGATACTCATGAAGTTGGTAGTGCACATAAATATCTACATTGTGCAGCGCCAGGTTATCAAATACCTGCTGTATATAAGGTATAACCGAAGGTTCATTAAATGGCCTGCCGTAAACTGCTATCTTCATGCTTTACATTTTGGGTGGTGAATTTGTTCATGGTTCATAGATCATGGTTCATGGCCGGTTTTCAAATGATATCATGTTATGCCAATAACTTTCTGCTATGAACTATGAACCATGAATTATGAACTTTTTATAATGATCCATGAACCCGTGAACCAATGAACGATCAAAGATTGAGATAATTCATGAGCGAATCGTACCGGTCGCGGGCGTTATCGTTGTTGTCGGTATGGTTAAAGGTTGCTTTAATATCATACTCATAACGGAGGAATGTGGCTACAATGGTTGATATATCCTGCTTGTTTATTTTTAACGTTACCTCCATCCGGGTTGAATCGGGGAAGGTTTGTACATATGAACTTAGCACCTGGGCATTATCCGATTCGACAATTTGCGACATGTGTGCCAGGGAATTATTTTTATTATTGATTTCGAGCACGATTATACCACCCGGCTGCGATACCGCTGTGATTTTAGCAAAATATTCGGTAATGGCATTTATAGATATCATGCCCAGGTAATTATGCTTGGCATCAAGCACGGGCACTATGGTAAGCTGGCGTTCATAAAACAGGCGGATAACATCATAAATATGCTGATCTTCCAGCACATAAGGGTTAACCAACGATAATGCCAATGCGCCAACAGGCACCTGGTTATCACTTTCGTTAACCATATCGTCCTCGGATATAAGGCCCAGGAACTGCTCTTCGTTTACAATTGGCAAATGGCGCACACGAAACTCCACCATACGGTCATAAACCTTCTGTATCGGGTCAGAAGTGTGTACCGGTGGTATCGCGTTAGCTATCAACTCAATTGCAACCATGTTTACTTATCCTTTACTTTCTCTAAAAATGCGCCCAGCAACACGTTAAACTCTTCGGGCCGCTCCATCATAGGGGCATGGCCACATTTATCAAGCCAGTGCAACTCGGCATTGGGTAATAATTCGTTAAACTCCACCGCTACCTCGGGCGGGGTTATTTTATCGTCCTTGCCCCATATTAAACAAACCGGCATTTGCATTTTATGAAGGTCTTTTTTCATATTATGCCTGATAGCCGATTTTGCCATAGCCAGTAACCTTATAACGCTATGCCTGTCGTTTACTAACTTGTATACGTCATTAACCAGCTCATCTGTTGCAATAGCAGGGTCATAAAATGTATATTGTACCTTTTCTCTTACAAAATCAATACTCTCGCGTCTCGGGAACGACCCCCCAAAGGCGTTTTCATATAAACCCGAGCTGCCGGTTAGCACCATGGCCTTTATATTTTCGGGATGAGCCAAAACATATACCAAAGCCACGTGCCCGCCAAGCGAGTTACCAAGCACAGTAATATTGCTTAGTTTTTTAAACTTGATAAACTTATGCACAAATTTCGACAGGCTTTTAACACCTGTAGTAATAAGCGGCATATCATAAATAGGCAATATAGGTATTAATACGCGGTATTTTGATTTAAATTGATTAACCACGCCATCCCAGTTGCTCAACGAACCCATTAAACCGTGCAGTAGTAACAGCACCTCGCCTTCGCCCTCATCGATGTAACTAAAACCGTGTTCCTCTTTAAGCACGAAATCCATATAAATAATTAGTATTAATTTTCAATTAACTATACCAAAACCCGTTTTAGTATATAAAATGTGTTAATCCGCTGTAAAATTAGTTTACTGCGAACGAGTTGCAACAATTATAGCAATAATTTATTAATGTAGATGTTAACGTTATATTGATTAACCGTTACTATCCTAATAATTGGCGTACAACTTCTGATATAGTTTTGCCATCGGCCTGGCCCGCAAGCTCCTTATTGGCCATACCCATAACACGGCCTAAATCTTTTGTTGATGTGGCACCTATACGGCCTATCAATTCTTCTAAGTAGCCTTCAATTTCAAAACGGGTCATTTGTTGTGGCAAATAAGGTTCAATTACGCGCATTTCTTCCATCTCAATCTCGTACAGATCTTCGCGGTTTTGCGTACGGTAAATATCTGCCGATTCTTTACGCTGTTTTATCAGTTTTTGCAGCACTTTAATTTCAGCCTCTTCGGTAAGTTCCTCGGCGGCACCTTTTTCAGTTTTGGCTAATAACAAGGCCGATTTTATAGCCCGCAGCCCCCTTAAACGATCTGGCTGTTTGGCCAGCATAGCCAGCTTTATATCCTGGTCTATTTGTGTGATTAGTGACATTATTTAATTAATGAATTATTGAGTTAGTGAATTATTGAATTTTGATGTGCAGCCTGGTTAGATGTGCAGATTTCAAATGTGTTTCCAGATGTGCAGATTTCAGATGTGCAAATGTGCAGATTAATATTTATATGATTGGATGATTAAGTCGCTGAGCGTAATCTGAACATTTTCAAATCTTCAAATCCTCAAATTTTCAAATCAATTAATCATCTGCACATCTGAAATCTGCATATCTACTTCCTAAATATATTCCCGGCCGTGGCTTGTGCTGTTGGCATAATTACCAGGTCGTTGATGTTTACATGGGGCGGGCGCGATGCTACAAACCAAATGGTTTCGGCAATATCCTGTGCTACCAGGGGTTCAAAGCCATCATACACTTTTTTGGCCCTTTCCTTATCCCCTTTAAAGCGCACTTCCGAAAACTCGGTTTCTACGGCGCCGGGATGCACTGCTGTAACCCTGATGCCGTGAGGCAGCAAATCAATACGCATCCCTTTGTTTAAAGCATCAACGGCATGTTTGGTAGCGCAATATACGTTTCCGTTAAGATAAACCTCTTTGCCCGCTATCGAGCCTAAATTAATGATATGGCCTTTACCGTTTTCAATCATCCAGTTTGATACGATGCGGCTTACATATAATAAACCTTTAACATTGGTATCAATCATGGTTTCCCAGTCATCAATATTACCGTTTTGTATCGGATCGAGTCCCTGGCTTAGCCCGGCATTATTAATCAATACATCAACATTTTTCCATTGGGCGGGTATGCCATCAAGGTTTTCCTGCACCTGGGCACGGTCGCTCACATCAAATGACGATATGGCTATCTCCGTATCATATTTTTTATTTAAATGACCGGCCAGTTTCTCCAGTCTTTCCAGTCTGCGGCCGGTAAGTACCAGACTATATCCTTCGCGGGCAAATACGTGTGCGCATGCCTCGCCTATGCCCGATGTTGCGCCTGTGATTAATGCAATTTTACTCATAATAGAAGTATAACTATGAGTGCGAAATTATGTTTTTTACTTTGGATTATTGTCGTGTGTGGGTAAGGATAGTTTTGGGAGGGAAAGCTGCAAAACGCACCCGGCGAGGCTACGGACTCTTCGCTTCGCAGAAAAATAAAACAATAAAAGGCGTGGTCAATTCCCGCTGATCAGCAATGATTATAAAACAGAAATCCGCTTGATAACCGATTCGGTACCGGCTACTACACGTACAAAGTAAAAGCCGCGGGTAAGCTTGTTGTTAATCTGATAGTTAATATTATGGTCGCCGCCCTCAACACGCTGGTTAAATACGGTGGTAATATCGTTGCCCAAAACATCCATTATTTTAACGGTAACATTGGTGTTACGGCTAATTGTGTATTTGAGGTTAAGCTGATCAGTTACCGGGTTGGGATATAATTGCACATCATTTAACAATTTATCATCGGGCCGGGATACATTTACTTTTATGGTTGATGTTACCGCAGGCTTTAACGGCGGCAGCGCCAGGTGAAGCCCGTTTTTTAAATAGGAAGGTTTACCGCTCTTAGTTTTGGTTACGTGGTATACGGTGTCACTTTTAAATTTGTTAGCATCGGCTTTTTGAGGAGACCTGATCCCTTTGGCAAATGCAAAATTCATAAAAATTGCTATCGCAATTAATACGGACCACGCATAAGTGTAAGTAAAAGGGTAAGTAATTTTTCGCCTCATTTTTAAGTTTCCGTACAAAAGTATAAATAATGCCCTCACGGCCTAAGTAATTGACGTTTTTGTTAATATTTTTAACAAAATTTAACAATGAGGACTGTTTTTATAGTATAGACTGATTAATTGGTTATACGTTTAATGCTAATTTATGTTTGTATGGATTATTGTTTTTTTTACATTTATTAAAACTAACCAAAAGACGGCTCTTTTACAGCTTGTTTAACTTTATTTTTTATTATTTATATCAATACATGTCATTGGTTTTCAATTAATTCATTTATATTAACTAATTGCTTGTAAAATTTACGTTATTTATAAAAAACCTTCTAATTCTTCATGAACTCTTAATAATTTGACTTTGAAATGTAAAAAATTAATATTTTTGCCGTCTCAAACTAACACATAGTGTCAAATCATAAAGATCTGCAAAAACTGTCGGCAGCCGGCCTGCTCATCAGTTTAGGAATAATTTACGGTGATATTGGTACCTCGCCATTATACGTATTTAAGGCCATTGTTGGTACCAACCACATTTCAGAAACATTAATACTGGGAGGTGTTTCCCTTATTTTTTGGACTTTAACGCTTCAAACCACCCTGAAATATGTGGTAATAACGTTACGGGCAGATAACAAGGGCGAAGGTGGCATTTTCTCGCTGTTTTCATTAGTACGCCGTAAAGCCAAATGGCTGATAGTGCCTGCGGTGATAGGCGGCTGCGCACTGCTTGCCGATGGTATTATTACCCCACCCATTACTATTTCGTCGGCTATTGAGGGTTTACAAACGTATTACCCCAATTTGCCAACCGTAAAAATTGTTATAGCCATTATTACAGCGCTGTTTATTATACAGCAGTTTGGCACATCGTTGGTTGGTAAGGCATTTGGGCCAATAATGTTTATCTGGTTTACTATGATGGGCGTACTTGGTATCTCCTATATAGTGCATTCGCCTGGTATAATCAGGGCGCTTAATCCTTATTATGCTTATGAATTATTAAGCTCAACCGGCAGCCACAACGCTTTTATCATATTAGGCGCCGTATTTTTGTGTACTACCGGGGCCGAGGCGTTATATTCAGACCTGGGGCACTGCGGAAAATCAAACATTCGCATCAGCTGGATTTATGTTAAGGCGTGTTTAATCTTAAACTACCTTGGCCAGGCGGTTTGGTTACTGCAAAGTAACGGATCGGTAATGGACCTTAACGTGAACAACCCCTTTTATAAAATAATGCCGGAGTGGTTTTTGATATTCGGTATCGGTATCGCTACCGTAGCTGCTATTATTGCCAGCCAGGCTTTAATATCCGGGTCGTTCACACTAATTGCCGAGGCGGTTAGGCTTAACCTGTGGCCAAAAGTAAAAATCAATTATCCATCTGAGCAAAAGGGGCAATTATATGTGCCCAGCGTTAACTGGCTGCTTTGGGCCGGCTGTTTAGGTGTGGTGCTAATATTCCGCCATTCGGATAAAATGGAGGCGGCTTATGGTTTAAGTATCACCGTAGCCATGTTGATGACCACAATACTGGTATCAAAATTCCTGAAACGTAAAAAAGTGCCAAACTACATCATCAATACATTTTTGGCAATTTACCTGGTTATTGAAGGCACCTTCCTTACAGGTAACCTGGTTAAGTTTTTGCATGGCGGCTGGTTTACACTTTCGATAGGCTTTTTATTGTTCACAGTGATGTGGACATGGCATACTGCCCGTAAGATCAGGAACCGGTATGTTAAATTTGTTGGAATTGATGATTATTACAACATCATTAACGAGTTAAGCGCCGATGAAAGCGTGCCCAAATATGCATCACAGCTGGTGTATTTAACCAGCGCCAACTTCAATTCTGAAATTGAGTCAAAAATTGTTTACTCAATTTTACAAAAGCAACCCAAACGGGCCGATGTATACTGGCTGGTTCACGTTGATGTAGTGGACGAACCTTACAAACGCGAATACGAAGTAGACTTTTTGATCCCTAACAAACTGATCCGTATCGATTTTAAACTGGGTTTTAGGGTTGAGCAGCAAATTAACCTGTTGTTCCGTAGAGTGGTTGAAGACCTGGTGAAAAAAGGCGAAGTTGATATCACCAGTCATTACAAATCATTGAATAAGCATAAAATTGTTGGCGATTTTAGGTTTGTGGTTATCGAGAAAATTTTCTCCCGTTCGCATAGCTTATCATTTTATGAGCGCTTTATCATGGATTTTTATGTTTACCTGAAACATTTAAGCCTTTCGGAAGAACGTGGCTTTGGTTTGGATTTAAGCTTTGTCACGGTGGAAAAAGTACCGTTGATGTTATCGATACCTGATGCCATTGAAATTCATAGGGTAAATTAGCTTTCACCCCGCCCTTTCCAAAGGAGAAGGGGCCAGATATAAGATATTTTTACGTAAGTGGAAATTAAATAAGGCCCCTCCTATTGGGGTTTTATTGTTTTACACCTTTTAAGCTGATTTGCGAAGTATTATTATCGCGAGGATACCTGGCGCACATTTTTTTAACGGCCTCCTTTAGAGCGGACATAGCGAGGCAAATAAATTCAGTATTACTACAGATTGTTTTCACATATTTACAACGCTGAAGTAATATCCTGTGAAAAAAAAATTACAATTAACCCTGTTATCTCTGCTTTTTGCCACGGGTTTATTTGCCCAGGGGGCCGATCTTAACCTGCTTAAAAGTATTAACGGGCCACCAAACGGTGCCGATAGTAAATGGAAGTTTATAAGCGATAAAGCTGTTATAGTAAACGTGGCGGCCCCTATAAGTTTAGTTGTTGCCGGCTATATTAAACACGATGACAACCTCAAAATAAGCGGTTTACAAACAGCCGCGTCATTTATTGTTGCCGGTGGTGCAACCTTCGTAGCTAAAAAGGTATTTAACCGCGAACGGCCTTTTGTTACCCATCCCGACGTAATATATGCCAAAGAATATCCAACAGACCCGTCATTCCCATCAGGACATACTGCTTTTGCGTTTTCAACGGCCACATCGTTAAGTTTGGCTATTCCTAAGTGGTACGTTATAGCGCCATCGTTTGCATTTGCCGGCGCGGTAGGCTATTCAAGAATGTATCTGGGCGTGCACTACCCCAGTGATGTTTTGGGCGGGGCAATAGTTGGCGCCGGCTCGGCATACCTTACCTGGAAGCTGCAGAAATGGATTGTGGGGAAAAAGCCTAAGGAAATGGTTCATTAGGAGCCATAATGAAACGCGTCATCGCTTCGTTCCGACTCACTATTTATAATAAACTCTGATGCGTAACGCCTGTTAGTCTGAGCTTGTCGAAGACTCGCGGGGAAGGCCTTGCCTAAGATACTTCGGTAAGCTACCCATAACATGTTCAATTTTCCTGTCATGCTGAGGTACGAAGCATCTATTAGCTATGTATGATAGATAGAAAAGTTTGCGAATAGATACTTCGTACCTCAGCATGACAATCTTTTATTTCTGAATGTCATTACCCTTCAGAATTTCGTGAAATTTTACAACTCAGCATGACAGCACTGTTAGTAGGGCATTCTCATTTTCAGAGGCAATTGGGTTTTACATTTCGTAACGGCAATCTATAGGTTACATAATAATAACACATCTTAGGCGACAAGTGCTATCTCCCATTTGCTATTGCAAGGAGTATATACTTTCTCACCTCTTCATTAATATCACCCTTCAAATACATCCTGAAGTAATGGTTGTGCTGGTTAGTACCGGGTACGGTTTTTATTTTGCTGAAACAGAGGTTATCGGCATGTATTTCATTAAACGGAAAAACCACATCAATAAAGTTTTTGCCTAATTGGGTTACGTAGGCAAAATTGGTATGCAGACCAAGTGCTATCATACTTTTAGTAGGATAAACTTTGATGGGCGCCATGGCTAAAAACTCTTCTACCAGGTAATCAAACAACTCAACCGTTTGGGCAGATTTACCATTCAAAAAATCGCCCAGGTTGCGTTCGCGACAGGAGTGTACCTGGTTGGTATTTGTAAATTCGCGGCTGCAAATGGGGCATATCCACATAAAGTTATTAGTTAGGCCGTTTTAACCTCCCTGCCTAATACACTGTTTTTGTAGCTGTAGGTAAAGTAGATAACCAGACCTATTACCAGCCATATCAGGAACCGGAGCCAATTGGTATAACCAAGCTCGGTCATTAGGTAAAAGCAGCTCATGAGCCCTAAAACGGGTATCAGCGAAAAGTTTTTGAGGAAACTATATATAGCAATTATAATAATGAGGATAAAGAACAGGTAATTAGGAAAATTGTACAGGAAGCCATCAAAACCAAGATGGTATTTTTTAAGCTCACTGATTGGTGTTAACCGTAAGGCGCTGTTAAATTTATCTTCTTCCAGATCTTTAAAATATTTTTTTTGCGAAGCAGTGTCAGCCAAGGCGGGTGTCCCGGCGTTGAGTTTAACTACAGAAGCATATATGGCCTTTATTTCGCCTGCGTTAAGGGCGTCAATTATGACAGGTTTTTCTCTCAGTTTTTTAAACTGCATCATTTCAACCTGGGGGGCAGGTTTAAAGTAAACTATCGAGCCCAGGATAATGATAGTTATCAATGGCACTATGTATTTGCCATTGGCGTATGGCAAATGAAATTTGCCTTTAACCGCCTCTTCGCGCGGAAGCAATAAAACACCGCCGCAAACCAGTACAAAGGCAAACAAGGTGCCTATGCTTGTTAAATCAGTCACCTCGGTAAGGTTCATGAATAAGGCAGGTATTGCCACCACAAAACCTGTAATTACTGTAGCAAAGGCAGGTGTATGATATTTGGGGTGAATGCGGGAAAACGCTTTTGGTAATAAACCATCGCGGCTCATGCTCATCCAGATACGGGGCTGCCCTAACTGGAATATTAATAATACACTTGCCGTTGCAATTACCGCGCTTATGGATATTACGTAGCTTACCTTATGCAAGCCAACTTTGGCAAATACAAAAGCCAGCGGGTCGCCTACCTGTAAGTCTTTATAACTTACCATCCCGGTAAGCACCAATGCTATCAGGATATATAAAACCGTGCAAATAATAAGGGAATATATCATGCCGCGGGGTAAGTCGCGCTGCGGTTTTTCACATTCTTCGGCCGTGGTCGAAATAGCATCAAACCCGATATAAGCAAAAAACACACCCGAAACGCCCTTCATAACACCGCCAAAGCCATTAGGCATAAAAGGGTGCCAGTTGGCCGGGGTAACATAAAAAAAGCCCACTACAATAACGGCAATAACAATCAGTACCTTTAGGATAACCATGGCATTGGTGGCCTTTTTTGTTTCGCGGATACCAATATAAACCAGATACGTAATAATAAAAACAATACCCAGGGCCGGCAAATTGGCTATCAGCTTTAAATTACCTACGCCGGGCGCATTATCCCAGGCAATTGCCCCGGCTTTTAGCCTGTCGGCAATATCTGCAAGTACTGCCCCATGTTTGGTTACAGCTTCGTGCCCCCTTAGTGCCGAAACGTAATCCATGGTAAGGTATTTAGGTAAATGAATATTAAAGCCTTCAAGCAGGTTTACAAAATATTCGCTCCATGATATAGCTACAGCGATGTTGCCAATAGCATATTCCATTAATAAATCCCAGCCAATTATCCAGGCTATCAGTTCGCCAAAAGAAGCGTATGCGTAAGTATAGGCGCTGCCTGCTACCGGTATGCGCGATGCAAATTCGGCATAGCATAGTGCCGAAAAACCGCAGGTAACGGCCGTAACAATAAATAACAGAGAAACGGCCGGTCCGCCGTGAAACGAGGCTTCGCCGATGGTGCTGAAAATGCCCGCGCCAACTACGGCGGCTATCCCCATCAGGGTTAAATCTTTTACGTTTAATTCTTTTTTTAGTTGGGAGTTTACTGTGCCGGGATGTTCACTATCGCTGAAACCGCATTCAACATCATGTAATATTTTCGAGACTGATTTTTTACGAAATATGCTTTTCGACATTTAATTTAAATAATAAGTGCAACCTATTCCCAAACATAATCATTTTTTTGCATTAGATAAGTATATGCTTACTTTGCATCATGAAGATAGGGGTACGAGATGTTTTATACAGGATAAGGCCATTTTTTTTACTTTACCTTATTGTTTTGTGCGCCTGTTTGGTTATCAAACTGATATATACCCGCGAGCAGATTTTTTTTGCGGTAAACGGGTGGAACAGCCCCTGGGGCGATTATATTGAACCCTATATGACCGACCTTGGCGACGGCCTTACCGCGGTTACACTTTCATTGGTTTTTCTGTTATTTAGCTATCGTAAATTCCTGTTGCTGGCATCAAGCTATCTTTTAACCGGGTTTGTGGCCCAGGTAATTAAATATTTTGCCGATGCACCAAGGCCGAGTTTATATTTTAAAGACCAATGGGCGCCGGTACATACAGTTAAAGGAGTAGAAATACTAACGTATAATAGTTTCCCTTCAGGACACACTACCAGTGCGTTTTCGGCAGCGGTAGTACTGGCTTACCTGGCAACAAAAAAAGGCTGGGGTATCCCAGCCTTACTCATAGCCATATTAATTGGCTATTCAAGAATGTACCTTACCGAACACTTTTTTGAAGATGTTATAGGTGGCTCGGCCATCGGGGTTATCGTTACTGTTTTGTGGATTACCTGGCTGGAAAACAAGCAGTTTATCCATACCGAAAAATGGCGTACCGGGTTAATTAAAACAGTTTTTTAATAATTACCCTTCGGCAGCAAGTCTTTTTTTGCGGCGAATGGTTACCAGTACAATAATAATAATGAGTGGCAGCCCGCCATATAACCCAATTTTTACCGGGGTTGATAAACCTTTCGCGTTTGAAATATACTGATCGTTACGTTTCAAATCGGGCGCTACTTTAATCGAGTTCGAAAATTCGTTCAGCTCGGCTTTGGCAAGCTCGGTCCTGGCTTCGGGGTAGTAATATTCAAAAGTATAAGTTACATCCTGCGTGTAAAGCAAAATAAACTTTCTTAACTGGGCCGCTTCACCGGTCGATCCACTGTTATCAATCCTTAAGGTAAATACCCTTGCTTCAAGGTTGCCAATGGTAGTGTCGCGCGGGTTCATAATACTACCGTTGCGCGATTGCTTCCTGATACCATCGGCAAAAGTATTAAATACCTTTTTCAGGTCTTTTTCCTTATTTAGCGGTTTGTTGTTGGCTGCATTTTGAACGCGTATTACACTTATAAAGCCAAGGGAGGCTGTACCCTGGAAAATTTGTTGACCTAATGTATCTTTCTTGGTAAAGTTTGCAGGTAAAGAGACCGTAACCAAACTATCAATCTTGACTGGCTTAAGTACCTGACTAAAGCCTAAAGTTGCAAACAGGATGAAGCTTAAACTTAAAATTGTCTTTTTCATAGATTGTTTAACTCTAAAAAGAGCAAACGGTTTTAAAAAAGAATCGAAAGAGAGTCTTTTGCTGATTATAAAAGAATGATAATTGCTTGTTTTTTAACAGGTTGATAACTGGTTGATTAACTATTCAATAAAGCTATAACGATAATTGCCTGTTATTGTATAGTGTTTTTAATTGTACATGGCCAGATATATTATCGATTTTCCTGTTGCTTTGTGCTAATAGCATGGCTACTCCACCAAAAACCAGGTATAGCTTTCTGCATCTATTGTAAAGGTTAATTTGGCGGTATAATCGCGGTTAAGTTTTACGTTGATTTTCGATTTTCCCTGCTCCAAAAATGTTGCTGATTGCGTAAGCCCCGTGTAATAAAGCGGTACTTTGATAGTCCGCGTTATTTTTTGTTTCAGCGGATTATACAGCATAACAAGCCCTTTAACGGGTAACTGCGGGTTAACATGCATGATGCCGTCCCAATCACGTCCATCGGCGCGCCTTAAATGAATGATATCTGAGTTAAGAATATCGCGGTACTTTTTATACCAGTTAATTACCCCGGTTACTGTTTGCTTGGTTGCCGGGCTATCATACAAACGCGGGCCGCGGTAGCAAGCCTGTACACCGGCGCCATAATATTGCATCATTAAGGCTTTATAATCCTTTAGATGATCTTTTAGTGGTTCAAGCACGGCCTCGGGGCCGCCTCCCTGGTATTTTGTAAGCGGCACAAATCCCCACACCATTGATGGAATTTCGTTCCAAAGGCCATCAAAAATGTTTTGCCTGTTCAATATCACCTGCTGCCCGCGCGAAAGCGAAAAATTCACTTCGCAGTAGCCAATGGCAATTTTGTTGGTTCCATCTAAAAAATACCAATCAGGCGCGTTAATGTAAACACCCCGGTTGTTTAGCCAGTGGTACAGTTCTTTCTGAATAGCCATTTGCTGCCATTGGCTATCTTCTAAACCTTTATGCCCCGGATGAGTGGTTGATGCACAAACATCGCCGGGGTATGGACCATCGTTTTCCCAAATATCAAAGCCGGTTGTGGCATAAAACTTTTTAATTTTATCGCGGTAGCCCAATCCCCATTTGCTGCCATAGCAAGGTGCGTTCCCAAAAAGCGCACCGCCCGGTTTGCCGGTTTTAGGGTCGATAACATCATCCGAATCGCTGATGCGACGGGAGCTGAATAACGAATAGCCGCCAATTTTAATATTTTTACTATGCGCGTAATCGGCGAGTGTTTTCCACCGGTTTAAATTTTGCACGGTGGTATCTTCCTGGTTTACCTGGCTGCCAAAACTTATAATCAAAGCTTCGTACCCGGTGGCGGCGCATTGATCAATAGCACTCCGTACCTCATCGTCGCTTTTGCTTACCAGGTGCATAAAAATTGGATTGGCGGTAACCCAGGGTGCAATGGTACGGTACATTTTGCGTATGGCCAGGCCGCGGCGCTCGCGGTCATAACTATCCATCAGCAATTCATAGGTTTGTATCGATGTAAAATCTTCGCCGGGCCTTAGCTGTAGGCCCAATACCCTTTCTGGATATACCTCAAGCAGGCAAGGTGTTTGATAATCATAGTTAACCTGCGATGTGTAGACTGGGTCGGCTTTCCAGTGCGTGGTTTGGTCGCTAAGAATATAGCGCATGGCGTTGTTAAACGCGTAATTGCTTTCAAAATAGATACCGCGCGGCGGCTGCATTTGGGTTGTGCTGCCAACTACGGCGGTTTCTTCTTCTACCATGCCCAGTATTTCGTTAGCCACCTGGCCAATTGTTATGCTGCCTGTTGACTGGTTTTGAACGCTAACCCATTTACTGATAAGCGGCAGGCCATCATAAATGCTGTAATGTACGTTTACAACAATGCCTTTTAAATCATGAAGTGCCGATTGGTAAACAAAAGTAATTGTTTTGCCGGTAGCTTGTTTTTTATTAGTGGCCCACCAGTCATCACTTTTCCAGTTGATAATAGTTTTTATAGGGCCTACCTGGTAGTGGCTGAATTTGAAATCGCTATCATTGACTTTAAGCTCGTCCAACTGTCCGGGAACCAGGTAGGCATTTTCCTTTTGACCATACAAGCCGCCAACGTTATAGCTTTTACCATTTACCTGGATGCGCGCTTCGGGTTTTACCGAACGTAATAGCTGCTGATGGTTTTGCAGGTTAATAAAATCGTAACAGGCAACATTGGGCGTAATGCGGAAACTTCGCTTTAGCAAGCCATTGTATAAAATAATGTTTTTGCCATCGGCACTTTGGTATATGGCAGCTTTTTCAAGTGCAGGCTTAACCAGCCAATCTGCCGGTTCATCCTGCCTGGTTGCGGTATTCCAAACGGGCAATGATTGTGCATACAATGGGGCGGTACTTTGGAAAGTGCCGATAAGCAGGAATAGCGTGATTAACCTACCCCAAAATGAGTTAGCTGATTTCAAGTGTTTAGTAATTGGTTGCCATAAAAATAAGACATGTTTAGCGCATTAAGCAAGCTGCTTGCTTTACAAAGAGGTATTTAGATGCTGTTGCGCTTCAGGCGCGTTAATCTTGCCCGGTTGTATTGCTGCAATAGTATAGCGCAAACGTTGTATGATTTGTACGAAGGAGACGCAATTATGCGATTTCTACCTTGGGAGAGATAAATTTGACCATCAATACCTCGCAATGATACATTTGTAAGTTATTGACTGTCAGTATAAAATATCCGTCATTGCGAGGTACGAAGCAATCCCCGACATGCTAAGTCCCATATAGTTTGGGATTGCTTCGTGCCTCGCAATGACGGTAGTTTAGAACATTGTTTAACTATATCCGTTGCGCGTCATAACGATTTTTTTCAGGGATATCCTGATGGGTACTCGCAATGACGGTAGTTTAGAACATTCGTTTAACTATATTCGTTGCACGTCATAACGCTTTTTTCAGCTTTGCCTAATGGATACTCGCAACGACGGTTTTAATAAGAACTCTTTTACCCAATCTTATCCATTTCGCCCTTTACAAACTCCGCCAGTTCCTTTACATATCCGGCGCTGAAATCAAACTTAATTCCGGCGGTTTCGTAAATTTCTTTGATGGTTTTGGTATAGCCAAGTTTCAGGGCATCCAGGTATTGCTGTAAGCCTTTTTCGGGGTTTTCTTTATAGTTTTTCCACACCGCTATGGCGCCTAATTGGGCCATGCCATACTCAATATAGTAAAACGGCACTTCAAAAATGTGCAATTGCTTTTGCCATAGGTTTGCTTCAGCATCGGGATGTTCGCTCCAATCTACAAAGCCTGCACCAAATGGCTCATAAATTTCCATCCAGGCGGCACGTCGGTCGGCATCGGTATGGTTGGGGTTGGTATAAATCCAGTGCTGAAACTGATCGACCACGGCCACCCACGGCAGGGTTTTCAATACGTCAAACAATTGATCGCGTTTGGCACGTTTCAGGTCTTCTTCGTTATCAAAAAACACATTCCAGTTATCCATCGAGATCAGCTCCATCGACATAGAAGCCAGCTCGGCAACTTCGGATGGGCAATGTTTAAAATCGTTTAACTCCAGGTCGGCAGTAAGGAAGGTATGTACCGCGTGCCCGCCCTCGTGTACCATGGTGGTTAAATCGCGGAAGGTATTGGCCGAATTCATGAAAATGAAAGGCGCGCCGGTTTCTGATAGCGGGTAGTTGTAACCGCCCGGTGCTTTGCCTTTGCGGCTTTCCACATCAAACAGGTTATTATCTTTCATGATCTCTAAACGCTCGCCCAGGTAACGGTTGATGTTACTGAAACACTGGATTGATTTTTCGATCAGGTCATTACCATTCTGAAACGGTTTTAACCCCGGTTTTCCCGATACATCAACATCCATATCCCAGGGTTTTAAAGCAGGTAAACTAAGGGCTTTCTGCCGTTTTTCGGCCTGCTCGCGCAGGATAGGAACAATCTCCTTTTCAATGGCCTCGTGGAATGCATAGCAATCCTGCGGGGTATAATCAAAACGACCTAATGCCTGGAACATGTAATCCCTGAAGTTTTCGAAGCCCGTGTTTAGCGCTACTTTATGACGCAATTTGCGCAAGTGGTCAAAAAGCGTATCCAGTGTGTCTTTTTCCTGCAAACGGCGATTGGTTATCTTTTCCCAAACCTCCTGGCGCTTAGCGCGGTCTGTTCCTTTTAAAAACACCGATGCCTGCTCCAGGGTATATTCCTTATCGTCAATATGAACCGACATAGCGCCCGTTATCGACTGGTATTTTTGCTGCTCTACCTGGATTTCGGTTTGTACCGGGATATTCTCTTCGCGGAAAAGCTCTAAGCTTTTTTTGATCGCCCGTAAAAACACGAAATATTTTTCGCTATCCAACTGATCGATATAAGGACTTGCAACCAGCTTTTTGTTCAACCCGTTATCATAAGGCGCGATTTTTGGTGAAATTTCGGTTGCAAAATACTGGAAGCTTTGTAGCAATTCTTCGCTGGTGGTATCGCAGGTCATGCGAATATAGCGCCAGGCCGAATCTTCTTCTAAAGCGGCTTCCAGTTCACTCCTGTCATGCAGCCATTTTTCCAGTTCCTGAACCGAGTTTATGGGGCGGTCCAATAATTCTTTGTAAAACGGTTCAAGCGTTTCCCAGTTAATGTCAAGCGTAGCCGGGATATATTTTCTTGTTTTTTTGTGGATCATAATTTTCAGATGTACAGATATGCAAATATGCGGATTTAGTTGGAAAGACCGGAAGTCGGAAAGTCCGAAAGTCTTGGAGTTGGAAAGCTGGAAAGACAGGGAGTCCGAAAAGGCCAGAGAAGCTACTTTCGGACTTTACTGACTTTCCGGCTTCCGGACTTTCTCTACTTCGCCTTATACAACGTTTCAGACAATTCTTTTAACCCCTGTTCATAGCTTGTAGGTTTAAAATTAAAAGCCCTTTCAAATTTGCTGCTGTCAAAAATATAGTCATGATCGTATTGGTAGTACATCTCCACAGTACCCATCACCACTTTTTGAAACAGGCCTATCAGCCACAACATATACTTTCGTAAAACAAAGAATTTAGGTTTTACACCATAAACCCGGGCGGCAATAGTCATAAACTCTTTGCCGGTTATAGCCGGCGGGGTGGGCATGTGCCATACCTGGTTATCACTATCGGGGTTTTGGCCAAGCAGGAACATCGCTTTGCCGGCATCGGGAATGTAAATAAAGTTGTGTTTTTTGTTTGGATTGCCAATCCACTGGGCGGTTTGTTTAGCAGCATACTTGGTTATCACCATCATATCCACAAAGCTGTTTAACGAGTCGGTGCCATAAAAATCGGGGGCACGGGCAATGGAAGCGCGGATAGTGCCAGCCTTAACTTCATCCATCAGCATATTGGCAATGCCTGCGCGTACCTGCCCTTTTTTGCTGCAGGGGTTGTAAGGGGTATCCTCTGTCATGGGGCCATCAACCAGGCCATACATGTATACGTTATCAAAAAATATTAATCGTGCCCCGGTGGCTTTGGTAACGTTGATGACATTTTGCATAATAACCGGCCATTGCGCCTGCCAAATAACTGCATCATAAACAATGCCCGCCACCAGGTAAATAACTGTTGATCCCTGGGCAGCCGCCAAAACTTCGTCATAATTTAACAGATCGGCCTTTTGCCAGGTTACATTTTTACCTGTAATGTTTACCGGTTTGCGGCTCACCAAACGAACGGTTTGGTTTGCGTTAATCAATTCGCGGGTGAGTACGTTTGCTACTGTACCGCCGGCTCCTAATATAGTGTGCATCATCTTTTCGTTTTTGTTTATCCAAAGGTATGGTGGCTATGAATATCAAAACGTTAACAAAAGATAATAAAAACACGATTTGAGGATTACACAGGATTGACAGGATTTGATGTGCAGATTTCAGATTAACTGCGTTGAAGGCTGCGCCGTTTCAGATGTGCAGACGATTTATGTATTTAGCTGAATTGCGGAACTTAGCTTTTGGCCTTAAGCCTTCCGCTTTAAGCTCATCAGGCGCTTATCTTCATAATCCTTCTCCTGATCCGCGAAAGCGAAACCGGGGTAATGCCTAAAAAGTTGGCTATATAATGTTGCGGGATGCGCTGCATTACTTCGCCGCCGGTTTCAAGTAATTTATGGTAGCGTTCTTCGGGCGTTTGGGTGATGAAAGAGGCTACACGGTCTTCATAGCAAATAAGATAGTGTTCTGCCATTAGCCGGCCAAAGCGCTCCATTTTGAAACTCATTATTTGGTTGGCGCAAACTTCCTGTAGGGCATTATGGCTCAAGGTAACAATTTGCGAATCTTCCAAAGCCTGGATATAGAATAAACCTGGTTGGCGGGTAAGGAAACTTTTGTAGGAGCTGAGCATCTCATCCTCGAAACTAAAATAACCGGTTATTTCTTCGCCATCTTTAACATGAAAATACCTTACTGCACCCTTTACAACCAAACCAATGTGGTTGCATACTTTTCCCGGCTCGGCAAAGTTTTTTTTCTTTTTTAGGGCGGTTACTTCCAGGTACCCGGAAAGTATACTCCATTCGTCATCAGTAAGCACTACATATAAATGAAAATGCTCCCTGAATTTGTTGAGGGCCGTTAGCGCGTCCATATTCTATCTAACAGGAATAACACCGCAAATACAACACTGGCAATGCCGTTGGTAGTCATAAAGGCAAAGTTTACCCGGCTCAAATCGTTTGGTTTTACCAACAGGTGCTGGTAAATTAACATGGCGCAGAAAAACGCTATGCCTACGTAATATAAGATACCAACATGGGTAAATAACACCGGCATCATTATAAATAAAGCCGACAACACATGCAAAAACGTTGACAGCCGTAATGCATTTACTTTACCCAGATAAGCGGGGATAGAATGCAGGTTTTGGCTGCGGTCGAAATCTTCATCCTGCAGGGCATAAATAATATCAAATCCGCTAACCCAGCATAAAACCGAAAGTGAGAAAAATATGGGTGTTAACGCAAATTCGCCCGTCACTACCAGGTAAGCGCCGATGGGAGCTAAGGATAAGCCCAGGCCTAAAACCAAATGGCATAATGCTGTAAAACGTTTGGTAGCACTGTAGCCCATTACCACAAATAAAGCAACTGGCGACAGGTAAAAGCACAAAGGGTTGATAAAAAATGTGGCTGCTATAAACAGGCCGCAGTTGATCAATGTAAAGGTTAAAGCCGAGGCCGCGCTGATACGCCCCGCCGGGATATCCCGTTGTTTAGTGCGTGGGTTTTGGGCATCGATATCTCTATCCAGATAGCGGTTAAAAGCCATGGCCGAGTTGCGGGCGAAGATCATGCACAGCACCATTAACACCAGCTTGCGCCAATCGAAAGTGTGTTGCGTAGTGGTTACCGCCAAAAAAAAGCCGATAAATGCAAACGGCATGGCAAAGATGGTGTGGGTAAATGTTACTAATGAAAGGTATTTTTTCATGTTATATGTATCCCTTTTTATGGGGTTATTTTCGATGTTTATTTTAGATGTACACTGCGTTTACAAATGAAAGCAGATCAAAAAAGCGCTGGCCCCGTGCGATTCCCCTCTTGAGAGGGGGGAGGGGTGTGTTCTGCAACATAGCTCTCAATTGTTCTTAAAACATTAGCGATATCTTTTCTTACTTCCTGTTCGGTAAAACGAATTACTGTTAAATCATATTTTGCAAGTTCCTGGTCCCGTAAATTATCTGCCTCAGCTTTTTCTTCGTGATTATGATAATGTCCGTCAACCTCAATCACCAAATTTAACTCACTGCAATAAAAGTCTACAATATAATTTAACAACGGTTTTTGCCTATGAAAATCAAAACCAAAGCCTTTTCCCTTTATTTCATTCCAAAGCAATACTTCGCCCAGGGTACTATCGTTTCTTAGCTTGCGGGCTAAGTCTTTCAGGTTTGGGTTGTATGGTGTTATTTTGCGTGGCATAAATACGTATCGCTTTGCTTTAATGGCGTACAACACACCCCTGCAGCCGCACTTTCTTTCGCGCCCCCTCTCGAGAGGGGATTTAAAAAAGCGACATTTTAATCCCTCGGTTCATAATGTGGTACCACAAAACTCTTATTAATATTATCTATAAAACCCAAAATCTCATCCCTGCCCGTTTGTAACTCGGCCGAGGTGATGAAGTATTGCGGGGCTTCTTCAAAAGTTTCCAGCAGGGCTTTTTTAAATTTGGCTATGTTCTGGTCGGTTTTAACGCTCGATTGTTTGTCGGCTTTGGTAAAAACCAGTACAAACGACAGGCCTTTTTCGCCCAGCCAGTTACAAAATTCGATATCTATTTTTTGTGGTTCCAGGCGGCTATCTATCAATACCATAACGCATTGCAGGCTTTCGCGCTTATCAAGGTAGTTATGGATAAATTTATTCCAGTTGGCTTTATTTGTTTTTGAAGCCCGGGCATATCCGTAGCCGGGTAAATCAACAATATACCAGTTGTCGTTAATAAAAAAGTGGTTTATCAACTGGGTTTTGCCTGGTGTTTGCGATGTTTTGGCCAATCCTTTTTTTTGCGTGAGCATATTGATCAGCGAAGATTTGCCTACGTTTGAGCGCCCTATAAAAGCATACTCGGCCTTAATGGGCGGCGGTAGCTTCGAAATTTGGGTATTGCTGCAAATAAATTCGGCCGTTTTAACAATCATGCTGTAAAGGTAATTATTTTTAACTGCAAGCACGTGGCAGCCTTAGGCTTGATGAACCAATGCACTTTAGCTTGTTTACAATAGGTAAACAAATGTAAATGCAATAATACTTAAATTTGATGTTTAAACATGTAAAAAAATGAGCGATTATAAAATACCAGCCCAAACCCGCATTGGCCATGTACATTTAAAGGTAAGCGACCTGCAAAAATCCCTTGATTTTTATTGTGGTTTGCTTGGTTTTGATAAAATGGCGATGTATGGCGACCAGGCCGCGTTTATATCTGCCGGGGGGTATCATCACCATATCGGTTTAAATACCTGGCACAGTAACGGCGCTTCGCCCGCGCCGGAATATGCACCCGGTTTATACCATACTGCTATACTTTACCCCGAACGTAAGGATCTTGCTGCAATTTTGCAGCGGCTGATTGATGCCAAATACCCCATCACCGGCGCATCAGATCATGGCGTATCCGAAGCCATCTACCTGAATGATCCCGACCAGAATGGTGTTGAACTTTACTGGGACAGGCCAAAAGAAAACTGGCCACTCGATGAAAATGGCGACCTGACCATGTTTACCAGGAGGCTGGATATTGAAGGGCTTTTGGCTACAATTAAAGGGTAAGCTGCAAGGCCGCAACTACCATTTAGCACTTGTACTTGATATATTTTGAATGTAACAGGCCGGATAATATTTGACCTGTTACATTTAAATCGCTTTTCGTTGTTATTTTCCGGCTGTATTTTTTGAATTATATTCGTTAATAGCAGCTACCAACGATTCCCATTGCATATGCGAGTAAGTGGCTTTTTTGGCCATGTTCATCATTTTTGCAGCAAAGCCTTTTTTTTCCGAGATAGGCTCGTTACCATATCCGCCTTTTTTATACTTTTCCCATATTTCGGGCGTATCGCCAAAAAGTTTTTGCAAATCGTAATCAAATGCATCCCGGTACTTTTTTTCATCATCTTTTTGCGTGAGCATCTTCCAATGACTTAACAGATCGTCGGTGTTATTCTGGATTTGCTTTTTTACGTCGTCTTCGGTACCAAAGGTTACGTAAACATCCTGTGGATAGGCATAAAACCGGTAAGCCTTAATTCGGCCTAATGCCAGCACTTCCAGCATATGATCGTTTGAGCCAAGGCTTTTTGCCTGTAAATTTTCTAAATCAACATAATGGATCCTGGTAAAAGTACGGTCGCCAACTTTATAGTATTTAAGGTCATCGGCCACGTATTTTTTTGATTTTACGTCTTTACCCGGGTTAGCGGCAACAGTCGCCGAATCTTTTAGGTAAATAAAGCGCTGATTGTACCATGGCGCCTTTTCATATAATGATATCAGGCCGCTTACCCGTGTTCCGTCGTTCAAAATGGCAAAACCGGGTTGATAACTGTCCTGGGCTTTTAAGCCAACCGCTGTAAAAAGCAAAAAGCATATGACAAGCAGATTTTTTCTGTTCATGTGAAAAAGATTTAGTGTTTGTTCACAAACTTATCATATTCTTGCTGGTAATACAAGAAAAACCTAACCTGCAGATAATATTTAAGTTGGAGGATTGAAGCGGTAAGCGTTTAATGTGGGGAGGCCGGTAATATTAATAAAAGTCAATTACATCCCTATAGCCGGCGGTTATTAAATTTTACATTCAATGGGATATCACAAAACATTGAACAGATTTTTTATGCCGGCATCATCGGGCGTTTCGGTTAGAATGATAAAAACGCTGGTACCAATTTGTAAAGGTTTAAATTTGATATAGACCTCTGATAAAGAACTGCGCTCGTTTGATTTAAGATACTTAAACACTTTGTTGGCCAATGCCTTATTTTGATAAATGAATTCGCTTACCCCAAGGTGTTGATTTTTGGGGATGGTGGTAAAATTACAGCATCTAAATGCATCATACTTATAAAGTAGTTTGTTTGTTAAAGTTTGTTTGAAAAAACCGATCTCGTAGCCGACAGAGAAGCTTCCATTTTTAATTTCCTTTGTACTATACCTCAGTTTAGCGCGACAAGTATTTAGTATCCGGTCAATCCTACTCCCGGCATGGTTGGTTACCCGCACACTGTCGTATATAACCTGTGCGCGGGCATTGCCAAAACCCAAACCGAGGCAGCAAATCAGAATCAACTTCCTCATTATGTTAAACTATCAATATTGCAAATTGCTAAAACGTTTTATAACTCTTTTATCCTGATGTTCCGGAAATAAGCCTTATGCCCATGGTCCTGCAGGGCAATTAAACCGGTTTTAGCGGTGCCGTAGTCGGGGTAATCTTTCCATTTACCTTCGGTTTTTTTCTTGTTCCATTCGTCGGTCCAGGCCTCAAAAGCAATTATTTTCGATCCGTTTAGCCAATGTTCTACATGCCCATTGTTGAATACTATTTTGCTGATGTTCCATTTACCAACGGGCTCCAGCTTTTTAAGCGTGTTAGGCAGGTGCATGGCATAATCGCAGCCCGTTTTTTGCCACTCTTCCAATTTGTCGGGCCAGCCTTCATCGTCGATGATCTGGTATTCGGGACCGGTGTTATAGGTAGCATGATATTTGGGGTCTTCAATTACGTGGTATAGTACGCCGCTGTTACTGCCTTTATCAATTTTCCACTCCCACTCCAGTTCAAAGTTGGTATACGCTTTGTCAGTTACAATATCGCCGCCGGTATCGCCTTCGGCCGCGCCCAGGCAAACCAGGGCGCCATCAACTATGGTCCAGTTTTTAACCTCGCCTTTTTTGTTGAAGCTATGCCAGCCATTTAAAGTTTTACCATCAAAAAGGTTTACCCATGGGCCCTTTTTAACAGCCGCTTTTTTTACGTGCGGCGGTACTTTCACACTAACCGCCGATGTTTGCACACAAACCAAAGCCGCCGCAGCCATTACCAACCCCAGTTTTTTCAATTGTTGTTTCATTAGATTTGATTGAATTTTCTTCCGTCTTGATTCTTGACTCTTGAGTCTTAACTCTTCTTCGAAACCTGCATTTTCTCCGGATCCCAAAACATGGGACTATTATTATAATAGCTATCGTTGCATAACAGGGCGGGCGCGGCAGCGCGATAACCAAATACGGCATCTTCGGTTACCTTGCCATTATTACGGATGGCAGTAAAAAAGTTGACCATGTGATCATAAGGACCGCCCATATAACCCTTATCGGCATCATACGTAATTTCTTCAGGCGGCAACATCTTTTTACGTTCGGCATACCCAACACCGGCTTTCTTCAATTTATCTAAATAAAAGGGATCGTCGGATGCAAAAGTTTTGTTGCGTTTAAGGGTTACCTTGTCCCAGGTAATATCCATCGAGCCTTCGCTGCCTACAAGTTTTAAATAGGTAGTGCCGCTGGTGCCATCCACAAAATTGCAACGCAGCGAAAGGTTAAACGCGGGGTGTGCTTGTGTTTTGCCGTAATCAAAAGTACCTAATAATACATCGGGCACTTCGCGGCCATCATTCCAGAAACGTAGCCCACCCGATGCATAAATTTTATTCGGCCCCATCGAGTCGGTTATAAAGTGCAGGCTCGAAAACAGGTGCACAAATAAATCGCCGGCCATGCCGGTGCCATAGTCGGTATAGTTTCTCCAGCGGAAAAACCTTTTTTCATCAAACGGGCGTTTTTTGGTATTGCTGATGTAGGTTTCCCAATCCAGCGTTTGGGGCGATGCATCTGCCGGGATGGGGTATTGCCAAACCTCCAACGGTTCGCGGCGCGCCCAAAATCCTTCTGCATAATTCAGCTGACCGATAGCGCCGCTTTTTAACAGTTCATGCGCTTTCTCGTTACCTAACGATGATACGCCCTGGCTGCCCACCTGGAAAATTTTCCCGGTTTCCTGTTGGGCTTTTATCACTGCCGGGCCCTCGGTAATGGCATGTACCATGGGTTTTTCGCAATATACATGTTTGCCGGCATGCATGGCATCAACAGATATTTGCTGATGCCAATGATCGGGCGTGGCAATTATTACGGCATCAATGTCTTTACGGTTCAGGATTTCTTTATAAACCCTGGTGGTAAAAATATCGGCCCCGTATTTGGCTTTGGCATCTTTAAGGCGGCCATCATACAAATCGCAAACAGCTACCAGCTTTACGCCGGGAACTTTTAGCGCTGTATCGGTATCGCTGTTGCCCATACCACCGGCACCTATCAAGGCAATGTTAATCTGATCGTTAAGCTCATAACCCAATTGCCTTTTTAATATGGCGAAGGGTTTAACGGTACTTTGCGATGCAAACAGGCTGTTGCCAACCGCAACGGCGGCAGTGGTTGTGGTTAATTTTCTAATAAAACTCCGGCGCGAGGATTCTTGTTTTTCTTTCATAGATAAGGGACAATCAATTGATGTATAATTTTAATTTAAAGAAAGCCTGAAAAATTGTTCTCCTTTTAAAGGATAGCCTTGCTGCATTTGCTTAACCTTAAATTGGTTTTTAAAATTAGCGAATTGACTTAACATTTACACAAGCCTGTCAACTTAATCCAACCAGATAAAATCAATCAACATACAATCATTATCTTTGCGCACATTATAAAATGAGCAAAACCATAACTCCGTACAATAATGAGCAGGCCACCAAGAAAGAACAGGTGGCTGATATGTTCAATAATATATCAAAAACTTACGATTTTTTGAACCATTTCATGTCGTTAGGCATCGACATCATCTGGCGCAAAAAAGCTATCAACGAATTAAAAAAAGATCGGCCCAAACTGATCCTCGACGTGGCTACCGGCACCGGCGATTTTGCCTTTGAAGCTTTGAAAATACTGAAGCCCGAAAAAATTGTTGGTGTAGATATTTCACGGGGAATGCTTGACATTGCTGAGCAAAAAATTGCTAAACGTGGTCTGGGCGATAAATTTGGCGTAAAACTGGGCGATTCGGAGAAGCTGCCTTTTGCCAATAATGAATTTGACGCAGTTACGGTAGCATACGGTGTGCGCAATTTCGAGAACCTGGAAGTTGGCCTGGCCGATATTCAACGGGTTTTAAAACCTGGTGGCAAAGCGGTGGTATTGGAGTTTTCAAAACCGAAAGCATTCCCTATAAAACAGTTGTACAATTTTTACTTTAACTATATAACGCCGGGTATTGGCAAGTTATTCAGTAAAGATTCCCGCGCATATAGCTACCTGCCTGAATCTGTCGCGGCCTTTCCCGATGGCAAAAACTTTGTGGCTTTAATGGATAAAGTAGGTTTTAAAAATACCAAACACAGGCCGTTGGCGTTTGGAATTTGTTCGATATACACAGGCGTTAAATGATCAAAAAACGGTACCTCTTACTTTTATGCCTTTTATTTTGCAGCAAAATTTCGCTGGCACAATACGTACCGGCATGGGGCGGAGGTGCCGATCAGCAGGACCTGAGCTTTGGTTTTAGCTTTAGTTATGTAAGCAGCGACCTGCGGATAGTTAAAAAGCCCGACTGGCGCAAACCCTTTTTTGATGCTTCCACCAACAAAAACATCACCGACTCGGTAAACAGCATAAGCTCGAAAAGCCAGCCCGGCTTTGCTATTGGCTTTTTAACCCGGTACACCTTAACCGAACATTTTGAAGTACGTGTAACCCCGTCACTGGTTTTTGCCGACCGGAACCTGAGTTATACTTACGCCAATCCCGACCAGAACCAGGTAAAACAAATTCAGACCACCTCGGTAGAGGTGCCGCTTTCATTCAAGCTAAAATCTGACAGGCTGGGCGATTTTCGCGCTTATATTTTGGGTGGAGTAAAATACACCAAGGCTATCGGCACCAAAAAGGATGAAACCAATCTTGACCCTTTAGATAAGATGGTAAAAAACGTTGGCGGGTTTAGCTCCTACGAAGCGGGCCTGGGCTGCGATATCTATTTCGAGTTTTTTAAGTTGTCGCCACAAATCAAAGTATCCAACTCCTTTGGCAATATCCTGGTGCCCGAAAATCACCCGTTTTCGGCACCTATCAGTAAGTTGTCGTTACATACGGTAATGTTCAGTTTGTTTTTTGAGTAAAACCGTTTATTGCCCGGGTGGCTAAAACCCGCGTACCGGCGCCCTCATCTACACGCGAAGCAAACGAACTCAACCTTTTTTTTTAGCTTTGGCGTTTAAGCATATCGTATATATGAAAATTATTGCCATAGGCCGCAACTATGCCGAACATGCCAAAGAGTTAAATAACCCGGTGCCAACTGTCCCGGTTATTTTCATGAAGCCCGACACCGCACTTTTAAAAGATAATAAGCCATTTTACCATCCAGATTTTTCGGAAGATATTCACCACGAGATTGAACTGGTGCTCAAGGTGAGCAAGGAAGGCAAGCACATAGGCGAAAAATTTGCCGCCGGTTATTATGACGAGATAGGCCTGGGAGTTGATTTTACCGCCCGCGATATCCAGGCCCGCCATAAAGAAAAAGGGTTACCCTGGGAACTGGCCAAGGCTTTTGATGGCTCGGCGCCTATCAGCAGCTTTGTACCCAAATCAAAATTTGCCGATATTTATAATATTAATTTCAAGCTGGATATCAACGGTGAAACCCGCCAGCAGGGTAATACCAACATGCTGATTTTCAGCTTCGAGAGTATTATCGCCTTTGTGTCCCGCTACATCACCCTAAAAAAGGGCGACCTGATATTTACCGGCACACCTGCAGGCGTAGGCCGGGTAAAGGTTGGCGACAGGCTTGAAGGATATATCGGGGATGAAAAAATGCTGGATTTTTGGGTGAAGTAGGATCCCTCCTGTCATTCTGAATAGTAAATCCTGCGGACTCTGAAGGGGAAATGACATGCAATTAAAAACTGTCATGCTGAGGTACGAAGCATCTATTCGCGAACTTTGTGGGCTGTAAGCATGGTGAAAAATAGATCCTTCGTTCCTCAGGATGACAGAGAGATTAAACATGTTATAGGTAGAAACTCAGCATGACAGGATTATTACGATGTCATTTTATATTATCTAATTAAAATTATTCCGCTATCAAGCATGGTAAAAAAAACAATTGTCCTCCTCTCGATATTATTTTTAGGCATATACACACAGCTACCGGCGCAAACAGCCACCATTCAAAGCAGAACTTATCCTCAAAATTATTTCCGCTACCCGCTCGATTTATTGCCGCACACTACCGCTGGCTCATTTGGCGAACTAAGGCCCGCACATTTTCACTCCGGGCTCGATTTTAAAACTAACCAGCGTACGGGCTACCCGGTATACGCTGTAAACGATGGGTATATCTCGCGGGTGCGGGTTCAATTTGGCGGCTTCGGGCGGGCTATTTACATTACGCACCCTAATGGGTATACAACAGTATACGGTCACTTACAAGCTTTTACGCCTGCCGTCGCGGCGCTGGTTAAAGCCTATCAATACGAGCATCAAACTTACGAGGCCGATTTTAAATTGCCCCCTGCCCAGGTTACAGTTTGCAAAAATGATGTAGTGGCTCTCTCCGGTAATGCGGGCGCATCTGCCGGCCCGCATGTGCATTTCGAAATCAGGGATACCCAAACGGAAGAAACTATCAACCCACAATTGTTTGGATTGACAATTCCAGACCAGGTACCGCCTACCATTAGCTCCATCGGCATTTATCACTTAAATGGCAATCCGTTCAGCGAAAAAACACCGCGCGAGTTTATAGCGGTAAGTGGCGCTGCCGGTAATTACCACCCGACTAAACCACAAGTGCTCCATTTAAGCGGCAACATCGGTTTTGGCATCAATACAACCGACATGAACAGTACATCGGCCAACCACAACGGCATCTATTCACTGGAATTAAAGCTGGATGGCCAAACGGTGTACACCTTCGCGGTCGAGCGCTTCGCGTTCGATCAAACACATGCCATTAACGCATATATCGATTATCCATCATATACGCTGGAGCGACGATGGATGCAAAAATGCTTCATAATGCCGGGCAGCCATATTTCGCTTTATCCGCAATCTGTTAACAGGGGCATCATCACCTTTAATGATAATTCACTACACGAGGTTGAATACATTGTTAAAGATGTTGCCGGCAACACATCAACCTTAAAGTTAAAAATACAGGCAAGCCCTTTTAATGCAGTGGCCAATAAAGTAGCAGGGACGCTTTTTCACTATGATACAAAAAGCGAGTTTGGTACCGATAAGGTAAAGGTTATTGTAATGCCCGGCAATTTGTATGACGACCTTGATTTTATCTACTCCATTTCGGCAAAGCCAATGGGCGCCTACTCGTCATTACATCATATCCATAACCGCCTTACCCCTATTCATGAAAATTATGAGTTGTGGATAAAACCAGAAGCCGACCTGGGCAAGTATGCTGATAAGGCCGTTATTGTAAGCACTACCATGGGCTGCGTAGGCGGTTACTACCAGGACGGCTGGGTAAAAAGCCAGACCAGCACCTTTGGCGATTATTTTATTAAACTGGATACCGTGCCACCGGTTATCCACCCGCTTAACATCCGCGATGGCAGCAATATGAAAGCTGCCCGTACCATCAGCTTCAGGATGAGTGATAACCTATCGGGCATCAAAACTTACACCGGAACCATTGATAATAAGTGGGTTTTAATGGAATTGGATTATAAAACTAAAATTCTAAATTATACCTTTGGCGGCGATATCGCACCGGGTAAGCATACATTTAAATTGGTGCTGGTAGATAACAAAAATAATTTTACAGATTTTACCGCGAATTTTTACCGATAACACTTCAAAAACTTATGTCAACATTAAAAGAAGGCGATAAAGCCCCGGATTTTACAGCAAAAGATCAAAACGGAAATACCGTATCGTTATCTGATTATAAGGGCAAAAATGTGATCCTATATTTCTACCCTAAAGATGATACCCCTGGCTGCACGGCAGAATCGTGCGATTTCAGGGATAACTACCAATCATTACTTAGCAAGGGTTACGAAGTGATTGGCGTAAGCACCGACGACGAAAAATCGCATAAAAAATTCGAAACCAAGTATAGCCTTCCCTTTACCCTTATTGCCGATGAAGAAAAATCTATTGTAGAAGCCTACGGGGTTTGGGTAGAGAAGAACATGTACGGCAAGCAATATATGGGCACCGCCCGCACTACCTTCATTATTGACGGCGATGGCAATATTAGCCACGTTATCAGCAAGGTAGACACCAAGAACTCATCACAACAAGTACTCGACTTAGTAAAATAAGTGTTAAAAGAACAATAATTATTTTTACTTTAGCCGTTCAGTTTCCTAAATTTATAATGAAATCAACAATTCAAGACTTAGAAAAAACCGCGTCGCAAATCAGGCGCGACATTGTACGTATGGTACATGGTTGTCAATCGGGCCACCCTGGTGGATCATTAGGTTGCACAGATTTTTTTACCGCCCTATACTTTGAGGCGATGAACCACGATCCTAAATTCAACATGGATGGTATTGGCGAAGACCTTTTCTTTTTATCAAACGGCCATATTTCGCCGGTGTTTTACAGCACCCTGGCACATGCCGGTTATTATGATAAGGCAGAACTGGCAACTTTCCGCAAACTAAATACACGCTTACAAGGTCACCCTACCACCCACGAGCACTTACCGGGAGTACGCATTGCATCGGGTTCATTAGGCCAGGGTTTATCTGTTGCCATCGGCGCGGCTTTGGCCAAGAAACTGAATGGAGATAAATCGCTTGTATATACCTTACATGGTGATGGCGAATTACAGGAAGGACAAATTTGGGAAGCAGCCATGTTTGCACCGCACAACAAGGTTGATAATTTAATTTCGACCATTGACGTTAACGGACAGCAAATTGATGGGCCAACCAACTTAGTGTTGTCGTTAGGCGATCTGCATGCCAAATGGGTAGCTTTTGGATGGGACGTTTTGGAAATGAAAGGTAACGATATGGCCGATGTTGTTAAAACATTGGAATTGGCTAAAAGCCGCACAGGCCAGGGTAAACCTATTATGATATTGATGCACACCGAAATGGGTTACGGTGTAGATTTTATGGCAGGCAGCCACAAATGGCACGGTATCGCACCAAATGATGAACAGCTTAAATTAGCTTTAGCACAATTGGAAGAAACTTTGGGCGACTATTAGGCCGTGCATGCTTTTTTAGGTTGTACGTTGGACGTTTTACGTTCTACGTTTTCCGGGAAATAAGCACATCAGAAGCACACCATTCAAAATAACACGCAGAACGTAAAACGTACCACGTAAAACCCTATCTCAACTCAAATGAAAAAGTATACTTATACAGATAAAAAAGATACCCGCTCGGGCTTTGGCGCCGGGTTGCTGGAAGCCGGCAGAAAAAACGACCAGGTGGTTGCACTTTGCGCCGACCTTATCGGATCGTTAAAAATGAATGATTTCATAAAGGAATTCCCTGAGCGTTTTGTTCAGGTTGGTATTGCCGAAGCAAACATGATGTGTATTGCCGCAGGTATGACCATTGGCGGTAAAATACCTTTTACCGGTACTTTTGCCAATTTTTCAACAGGCAGGGTTTATGATCAAATTCGCCAGTCGATAGCTTACTCTAACAAAAACGTTAAAATTTGCGCATCACACGCCGGCTTAACTTTAGGCGAAGACGGTGCCACCCACCAAATACTGGAAGACATAGGCATGATGAAAATGCTGCCTGGAATGACCGTAATTAACCCTTGCGATTATAACCAAACCAAAGCGGCCACCATGGCTATTGCCGAATATGAAGGTCCGGTTTACCTGCGTTTTGGCCGTCCGGTTGTTCCTATTTTTACCGATCCAGATCAAAAATTCGAGATTGGCAAAGCGTGGATGGTGAACGAAGGCGCAGATGTTACTATATTTGCTACTGGTCACCTTGTTTGGGAAGCTATTTTAGCCGGCGAAAAACTGGCAGAAGAAGGTATTGATGCCGAGATTATTAACATTCACACCATCAAACCTTTGGATGCCGAAGCTGTATTAAAATCGGTAGCCAAAACAGGCTGCGTGGTTACTGCCGAAGAGCATAACCGCCTTGGTGGCTTGGGCGATAGCATAGCGCAATTGCTGGCTGTTAACAACCCTACCCCACAAGAATTTGTAGCGGTGAACGATAGCTTTGGCGAAAGCGGCACACCTGCGCAATTGATGACTAAATATGGTTTAGATGCAGAACATATTGTGCTGGCGGCCAAAAAGGTGATCGAAAGAAAAAACAAAAATGCTTAAATAGCATTTAACTATAAAAATTATAAAATGTTGGTGCAGGTAGAAGATTCAGAGATTTTAAGCAAATTCCAGGACGAAAAAACGCGTAACGAAGCGTTTAACCTGTTGCTTAAAAAATACCAGCAAAAAATTTACTGGCACGTAAGGCGTATGGTTATTGATCATGACGATGCAGACGACCTTACCCAGGATGTTTTTGTAAAAGTTTGGAAAAACCTGTTAGGCTTCAGAAATGACGCTCAGCTGTATACCTGGATGTACCGCATAGCATCCAACGAATGCATTACTTTTTTGAATAAGAAAAAACTTAAAAATAATGTTTCGTTGGATGATGTTGCTTATGAACTTGCTGATACGCTGGCCGATTCAACCTATTTTAACGGAGATGCGGCACAGCGTAAATTGCAGGAGGCTTTGCTTACCCTGCCCGAAAAGCAGAAGCTTGTATTCAATATGAAATATTATGAGGATATGAAGTATGAAGAAATTTCGGCAGTATTGGGTACAAGCGTAGGTGCTTTAAAAGCCTCTTTTCACCTGGCAGTCAAGAAGATAGAAGCATATTTAATCTCGAAAGATTAAATTCAGAATTAATTCAGAATTACGTTAAACCTTTTAGCACTTTGTTCATCTATAGTTATGTATGAAAAGCGATATGGACAATAGGGAATGGCTGGATGACTATAAGTCACTAAAGCAGGTTGGCGCAAACAACCCGTTTTTAGTGCCTGCTGGCTATTTCGACGAATTAGCGCAGCACATAACATCACGCATCAGGCTGGAAGAGCTTAAAAGCTCATCCGAAGGGTTTACTATTCCTGAAAATTACTTTGAACAATTAAACAGCAACATACAAAGCCGCATTAATATCCAGGCAGCTTTAGATACTGAAGAGACTGGTTTTACTACGCCCGAAAATTTTTTTGACGAACAAGCCGGCCAAATCCAAAGCAGAATTGCCATTGAGCAGTACGTGAATAATGAAGCTGAAAGCTTTAGCGTTCCCGAAAATTATTTCGAGGAATTGAATAATAACATCCAAAGCAGGGTGGCCATCGAAGAATACCTGGATGGCCAGGATGAAGGTTTTGCTGTACCTGAAAATTATTTCGACGAGTTAAGCAGCAACATCCAAAGCCGCATAGCGGTAGAGGAGCTGATGAATAATGATGCCGAAACCTTTACCGTGCCGGCAAATTATTTTGAGCAGCTAAGCCAAAACATTTTAGATAAAACAGTTAACGAGGTTATAACGGTTGAGATTGAAGAAACCGACAATGTTATCAGCTTTAAACAAACTGTTGACAAACGCAGTATTGTGCGCAAGATGCTGGCATCGGGCACTTTCAGGTATGCCACCGCTGCCTGTTTTGCGGTTTTAATAAGCATTACTGTTTTGCTTAAAGGCAATTCTGTGCCAGATCATAACCACTCGTTTTTACATGAGCAGGTTTCTTCTGTGCCTGTAGATGAAATAAAAAGCTACCTGGAATTGCACAGCGACGCAAGTGACACCCGCACATTGATAGATGCCAACCAAAAAAGTAACAGTTCAAACGTGGACGAAAATCTGTCGGATTATATAGATGCTAATTAATAAGGAGTTTTAATGGTTAAATTGATCAGGCATATTTTTATAGTACTCTTTTTTATAGCGGTGGGCTATCAATCACGTGCGCAAGCACAACTGGTGCCGGGCGGACGGGTTACCCCTAATACAAAGCTTAAAAAAGGAACAGGTGCCAAGCTTGAGGCAGCCCGTAACAACTACATTAGCAGGCAGCTTGATTTAAGCGACGAGGAAGGCCGAAAATTTTGGCCACTATACCGCTCGTATCAGCAGGAATTGACAGCTGTACGCATCTTAAAACGCCTAAATAACTCCAAAGCAGCATCAAACGGTACCGAACAGATAGACAAGGAAATTTATTACGAAAGTCAACTGGTAGCTATCCGCAAACGTTACAGAGATGCCTTTGCCAAAATTCTGCCCCCCGAAAAGGTGAGCATGCTTTACAAAAGCGAGCAGGAGTTTAATGACGAGCTGATTAAACGCCTAAGCGAAAGCAGCGAAAGAGCGGGGAATTAGTCATTAGTCATTAGTCATTAGTCATTAGTCATTAGTCATTAGTCATTAGTCATTAGTGGGAAATACTTTTGGGAATCTTTGGTTTGATTATTTTTCAAAAGTCTTTTCTAAAATCTTGACGCCTGATACTGATTACTTGATACTATCCCCCCTACCTGCGTATAAACTCAAAACTCCCGTCGGGTGCCAGCTTCATGATGGTTGATGGATTGCGGATCTCTTTGCTGTGTTGTTCCAGGTCAACTACGTAGTCTACCCCATCAATGATTTCCTGGTCAATCTGCGAAAAATATTGAGGCGATGGCTTACCGCTGATGTTGGCCGATGTAGATACCAGGGGCTTGCGCAGCCGCTGTATGAGTTGCTTGCAAAATTCATGATTGCTTACCCGGATAGCTACGCTCCCATCGGCAGCTATTACCGCTGGCGATAAGTTTTTTGCACCGGGCATCACCAGCGTTAGTGGATTTTCGGCATATTCAATCAGGTCATAAGCCAAGGGGTTAACTTCCTGTACATAGCTTTCCAGCTTATTTTCGGTATCAACCAATATCACCATACTTTTGGCCTCATCGCGTTGTTTCAGGCGAAAAATTTTTTTGATGGCTTCGGTATTGGTGGCATCGCAACCTATGCCCCAAATAGTATCTGTTGGGTACAGGATAATGCCTCCCTCCTGCAGTACTTTAAATGCGTTGGCAACTTCGTCTCTAAGCATTGTTCAATATATTAGTGTACAGCTGCTGCAATTGCAGCGCCAGTTTATCATCGTTAAAGTTGGCGGCATGCTCGATGCCACGGTTAATCATTGTATGCCTTAAAATATCATCGCCAAGTATCTGGTTCACCTCTTTAGCCAGGCCAACCGCATCATCAGGATCGACATATCGGCTGCCCGGCCCGCCGGCCTCTTCCAGGCATGAGCCGGTTGCGGCTATAACCGGGGTGCCGGAGTTTAAAGCTTCCAATACAGGGATGCCAAAACCTTCATACCTCGACGGATAAATAAATACCGATGCTAACTGATAAATGACCGGCAGTTCATCAAACGGAATATCCCTTAAAAAAATCACACGGCTGACTAAATTACCGGCAGTAATGTAGGCGTTTACTTCGTCTGCGTATTTTGTTGGCTTACCAATTACCACTAAAGGGATCTCGCCATCAATGTTTTTTAAAGCTACTACCGTTAATAATAGGTTTTTGCGTTCTTCTATAGTGCCTACGCTCAACAAAAATTTATCGGGCAGGTTGTATTTTAGCTTTACTGCGGCTTTTTGATCGGGCGTTTTTGTAACGTCAAATATAACGTCGCAACCCTGGTAAACTATTTCTATTTTCCGGGGATCGATATCAAGCAGCTCTACCAAATCGACCTTGGTTTTCGCACTTATGGCGATGATTTTATCAGCTACCTTGCAGGCGTATTTTACTTTGGCCAGGTAAATACGGTAATTAAACCAGCCAAATTGCTTAGGGTAGCGCATAAAGATCAAATCATGTATGGTAACAACCGACCGTATGCCACTATCGGCAATGCCCGAAGGCAACTCATGGCTAAGGCCATGATACAATTGGATACCATCGCGCAATAAATCCTTAACAATACCTTTGCTACGCCACCAGGAAGTAAAAAATTTGCTGGCAGGCGTTAAAGTAAAAACATTGCCATGATCACCCAAAAACTTAAGCCTTACATTTGGTTTGGCCTTTGGCGTATATAAAAAATAGGTGTTTTCGGGATGGAAATATGCCAGCGTTTTAATAAGCCAGCGGCTGTAGTTGCCCAGGCCCGTGTTATTAAAAAAAGCCCGCTTGGCATCGTATCCTATTTTCATGTTGTAGATGTAAGATGTGAGATATGAGATATGAGATGAAAACAGCCGCGTTTGAAGCTATCTCAAATCTCATATCCAACAGCTCATATCTAATCTTTAAACCGCTACATTATTTTCTCTCAACGCATCGTTTAGAGAAGTTTTTTTATCAGTCGACTCCTTACGGGTACCGATGATAAGTGCGCAAGGCACCTGGTAATCGCCGGCAGGAAATTTCTTGGTATATGAACCTGGTATAACTACCGAACGGGCAGGCACACGGCCTTTATATTCAACCGGGGTCGATTGGGTTACATCAATAATTTTGGTTGATGCGGTTAACACAACGTTGGCGCCCAACACGGCTTCATGCTCAACGTGTACACCCTCAACAACAATAGCCCTTGAGCCAAGGAAGCAATTATCTTCAATGATAACAGGAGCAGCTTGTAAAGGCTCCAAAACGCCGCCAATACCTACGCCGCCACTTAAGTGTACATGCTTACCAATTTGCGCGCACGAGCCCACTGTAGCCCAGGTATCAACCATGGTCCCTTCATCAACGTATGCGCCAATGTTTACGTACGATGGCATCATGATAACACCTTTTGCAAGGTATGCGCCATAACGGGCAATACCGTGCGGAACTACGCGAACACCGTTTGCCTTATAATCGGTTTTCAAATCCATTTTGTCATGAAAAACAAAAGGACCAACCTTAATTTCTTTCATGCTGCGGGTAGGGAAATAAAGGATAACAGCCTTTTTTATCCACTCGTTCACATGCCAGCGGGTACCAATCATTTCGGCCACGCGGATCTCGCCTTTATCTAACCGTTCAACTACGGTTTCAATAGCGGTGATATATTCGTTATAATTCAGCAGATTCCTGTCTTCCCAGGCATCTTCAATCATTTTTTTAAGATCTTGCATCGGTAAAATTAACTTTTGGCAAATTAAAGGATTTTTAGGGGAAAAATACAGGATTAGCTTCAATAACTTGTTAGCCCATTGCTTTTGCACCAGTCCAGTAAACCTATCTTCAATTATTAAAAAATAAACCTTAAGGAAAAAATATATTAACTATTACAACCAAAGTTAAATGCACTGATTTTTAATAACATAAGTTATATAATTATGATAAATTAAATTTATCATTGCCATTATAAAACACAAATACACCAACCTAATCTCCCCCCTGATTATGAACATTATGGCTTTCTTTTGCATCGCTTTGCTGACAATCTCTTTCCTTATGATTTCCGGAATCGCATTTTTTAGCTTCTTAAAGTGGATCAAAAAGACTTATTATCCAAACTGGAAATTCCCGGATTATATCAGCGTTGGTTATGCCGAATATCTGTATCACAAATTCATTAAAAAGGACCTGGAGGCCTGGCAAAACAACCAGTAGCATTATTAGTTGGATTGCTTAATTTTGCGCAAGTGCCGGCCAAAACTATAATAACTGGACCAGTGTAAATTAATGTCCCATCATCTCAATTTTTGTAAAGATATACTGTTTGGCGTTGCTGTCGGCGATGCCATAGGCGTTCCTGTTGAGTTTAAATCACGAGAAGAAATTGCAAAAAAACCGGTTATCGACATGGTCGGGTTTGGTACTTATGACCAATTGCCGGGCACATGGTCTGACGATAGCTCACTTACTTTTTGCCTTGCCGAATCGTTAACCAATGGTTACGATATACATGATATTGCCAACAATTTTGTAAGATGGCGTTGCGACAATTATTGGACGGCCCGGGGCGAAGTTTTTGATGTTGGAATTACTACCCATGAAGCTATTGAAAGAATAGTAAGGGGTGTGCAACCAAACCTTGCCGGCGGATTTGATTCATGGTCGAACGGGAATGGTTCGCTGATGCGGATTTTACCTCTGTTGGCTTACATTAACGATTTGCCTGTGGCAGAGCGTTTTGCTATAACCAAAGATGTATCCTCTATTACCCACGGCCATATCCGGTCGGCAATTGCCTGTTTTTATTACCTTGAATTTGCGGCGAAACTGCTAAAGAATAATGATCTGCGGGTTATTTATGACGAAGTAAAACAAGAAGTAACCGCCTTTCTGGATACAACCAGTATCAGCAGAGATGAGCTTAAACTATTTGACCGACTTTTAGTGGGCAATATTTATGAAGCTGCAGAAAGTGAAATAGATAGCAGTGGCTACGTATTACATACGCTGGAAGCAAGTATCTGGTGCCTTTTAAATACAAAAACGTATAAAGAAGCTATACTTAAAGCTGTAAATTTGGGGCAGGATACTGATACCACCGGCGCGGTAACCGGCGGCCTTGCCGGTTTATACTATGGGTTTGAAACAATACCCGAAGACTGGGTGCTTAAACTTGCCCGTAAAAATGATATAGATAATTTAGCCGCCCGGCTGGCTAAGCATTGGAGTGTAATTGAATAAACAATGGCCGAAAAAGAAAAACTAAGAATTGATAAATACCTGTGGGCTATTCGCGTTTTTAAAACCCGTACCCTGGCATCTGATGCCTGTAAAGCCGGACGCGTAAAGCTTGACGGCAAAAACATAAAACCTTCATACGAGGTAAAAATTGGTGATACCTACCAGGTAGCAAAAGGTCCCGACCGGAAGGTGATTCGGGTAACCGGCTTGCTGGAGAACAGGGTTGATGCAAAAAAAGCGGTTGATTATTACCTGGATATAACCCCGGTTGAACAAACCCCGGCTTTTAAATCCATGTTCCACGCTCCAATACTTAAGCGTGACAGAGGCACCGGCCGTCCCACTAAACTTGATCGCCGCGAGATAGACGATTTAAAAGATAATTTTTTTGAAACGGAGGAGGAGGAATGATTTGAAGATTTGAGAATTTGAAAATTTGAAAATGAAAAAGACAATTTGAGAATTTTAAAAAACCAATCTAAAAATAAGTCAAATGAGCCTGGCCAGACAAGCATTTTCAAATTCTCAAATCTTCAAATTCTCAAATTAATATTTCGTCTTATTCTCCTCTATTTCCCACAGCTTAAAAACAGCCATCGCTTCATCGCGGAGTAATTGAACAAAAGGCAACTTCCTGTCGGCCATGGGGCTTTCCAGTTCATCGTATATATCATGGTCATCGAAACCGATAGCTGCGGCATCAGCTTTGGTGTTGGCATAGTAAACTTTATCAATGCGGGCCCAATATATGGCGCCAAGACACATAGGGCAGGGTTCGCAACTGGTATAAATTTCGCACCCGGATAAGTCATATGTCCCTAACTCCTGGCAGGCCAGGCGGATAACCGATACTTCGGCATGCGCGGTTGGATCATTGGTAGGCACAACCCGGTTTGCACTACGGGCCAGGATCATGCCATCTTTTGTTATAACGGCTCCAAAGGGGCCACCCATCCCCTGCTTTACATTATACTCGGATAGTTCAATTGCTATCCGCATGAATTTTTCGTGTGCCGTATTTTCCATAGTCCTCTAAATTAAAAAACCTCAGCCGGAGTTGAGGTTTTATTTGAAATTTGAGAATTCGGCAATTTGAAAAATTTGAAGATGCTTTTCATTTTCAAATCTTCAAATTCTCAAATTTTCAAATCGATTTTATTTTTTCTCTTTCGCGTAAGCGTCGTTAAGTCTTTTAACTACGTCGGTGGTTACATCTAACGATGGATCGCCATATAATACAGTTGGATTTGCTTTTGAGTATAACAACACCAGTTTGTACCCTTTTTCTTTGGCGTAAGCTTTGGCAAAGTCTGCAATTTTATCGTACTGCTTAGTGGCTTCAGTAGACTGCAGGTTTTGGAACTCGGCAGTAGCATTTTGCTGGTAACCTTGTAACTCTTGTTGTTTACGTTGTAAGCGTTGCTCGGTGGCCTGGCGCTGGTCGGCTGATAGTGTAGCCTGGCTTTTTTGATATTCGGCAACTTCACGCTGAAATGCCTGGCCTTTGTTTTGTAAATCGCCTTGCGAGGCTTTGCCTTTTTCTTCCAGGCGTTTGTTCATATCTTTTGTATACTCATATTTACTTAATAAGGTATCAGAATTGATATAAACAATTGCTTCTTTGCTATCACCCACAGTAGTAGCGGCTGTGGCTGGTTTATCACCAGTTTTATTTTGGTTACAAGCAGCAATGCTGCCCGCAATTAATATCCCGCAGGCGAATTTTGTTAAAGTTGAAACAGTAGTTTTCATTATCTCACGTAAAAATTTAAAAAAGTTTGACAAAGATAAACTTTCATTGCAAGTATCCTAATGGATGTGTATATTAACTTCGATGAGGGCTTCGCTGTTTTAGATTTCGTATATGCTGATGCGTTTCGCAGACGTTCCGTATTGACTGTAAAAGTTTGGACGCCCATTAACGGCCCAAGATAAACTAAGCCGCATTGCGGTACTGAAACAAACCAGTATCCAATAAACAGCACTGCTTTTTGAATGCCTTTGCGAATTAAAAGTGGCGCAAATGCATTTATGTGTAAACCCAGGAAACCTTTTTATCCTTGTTTCGTAAAAATCAATTATTATCTATTAATTTAATTATTTTCCTGTAAATAAATAATATCCATCAATCATTTCCGTTACCGAACTTTTAGCTATTGATATATGCCGTTGAAACTCCAAACGCAACTTCTAACCGTAGAAATAATCCCTCTGATTAATTTAAAATTTGCTGCATGAAAAAAGTACTGCTTCTTTCCACATTACTATTGTTTGTATTTATTGCAAGCACCCTGGCACAAATCCCCCCGTTGCAGGGGCCCATTCTAAACCAAAAATCGATACATATTAACGCGGGCACGCAAGGCGCTGGTGCCGAATTTGCTTACGGCATTTCTCAAAAAACGGCCTTACGGCTGGGCATAAACATTATCCCGGTATCGGCCAACAATGTGTTCAGTATCTCGGGGTTTAACTCCACTTCAAAATTTTCGGCCTCGTTTTCAAACATTCATTTACTAACCGACTATTCGCCATTTAAAAAAGCTGCAGGTTTCAGGCTGGTGGGTGGCGCGGCTTATTTTATGAATGCCAACGGCAACATGCAGGTACAATCTGCCGACGGTTATAAATACGGCGATATTGTGCTGAATAAAGATGAGGCCGGCAATCTGAACATGAATGTAACCTGGAAAGGGTTTGCGCCTTATTTAGGTATTGGTTTGCTAAAAGCTTTCCCCCAACGCGCCTTTAATATCAACCTTGACCTTGGCAGCTATTATTTAAGGCGGCCAGATGCCAAAATTACCGGCACAGGTTTATTAGAAGGTAACTCATCACAATCTGCCCAGTTAAAAGAAAACTTAAAAAACTACAGATTTTTACCGGTAGTACAGCTCAACTTCAATTTCAAACTTTAATTTGATTGATCATGAACAACATAAAAATAACATTCCTGATATTGATAATGGCAATTGCGGCCTGTAAAAAACCAACCGAAAATTTAAAAATAGTAGTTGATACCAATATTATTAAATACACCGCCCTGATACAGGTTACCGATGCTGTTAACGGCTCAACAACACCCGCCAACGCAACTTTAACCATTGGTGGCACCAACGCCGCCGATATATATGAAATATCGGGCAAAAAGCAGTTTAAGCTTATCAACGGTATTATAACAATAGGCCCCGGCCCGGCCGCTATGCCAACTGCCGATAAACCTGCAAGTTGTACAATACAAGTTACCGCCCCCGGCTATAATGCCGCCGCGCAAACCATCACCTTTACAGCAGATAAAAAACAGCAGCTAATAAATGTATACCTGGTTAAAACCGGCAGTACAGCTACCGGCACACCAACAATAAAACCGCTGCCTGTTTATGATGCTGTCAGCCTGACCTTTACAGGCACCTGCGCAAACAAGCAAGACCTGGAGATCAGGCCGAGCATGTATGTATTTTATCGTGAAAACGCATCGGGAGACGACTATCGATACCTGGGGTATATGGATAAAGGCGATATTACGACAACAGCGCTTGCCAAGGGCAAAACTTACGATTTTCAACTCACCTATGGCGGCAAAAACTATACTACAACCCAGCAAATCAATCAATCGGGTTATAATTTAAAGGTTGATATGGGCACGGCTTGCAATAGTTTTTAAACACAGATGGGGAATATTACAGATTAACCGCACATCTATCCACACCTCCTTTTTTATCCACAATCATTCGTCATTACCATCAAAATTTCGTACTTTTGAAGGTTGTTGTACTAAATAAATATGAGCGAAGAAAATCAGGACAAATCCAATTATTCAGCAGATAATATACAGGTATTAGAAGGTTTAGAGGCGGTACGTAAGCGTCCGTCCATGTACATTGGTGATACAGGCGTTAAAGGTTTGCACCATTTGGTATATGAGGTTGTTGATAACTCTATCGACGAAGCCCTTGCCGGCCACTGCGACACAATTAAGGTTTTTATACTAAAAGATAACTCGATAAGGGTTGAAGATAATGGTCGCGGTATCCCAACCGCTATGCACACTAAAGAGAAAAAATCGGCTTTAGAGGTGGTAATGACCGTATTACACGCCGGTGGTAAATTTGATAAGGATACTTACAAGGTATCCGGCGGTTTGCATGGTGTGGGTGTAAGTTGCGTTAACGCGTTATCTATTCACCTTACCGCTTTAGTTTACCGCGAAGGTAAGGTGTGGACACAGGAATACTCTGAAGGCAAACCTTTGTTTGAGGTTAAAACTATTGGCGACACGGATAAAAGAGGTACTACCATTATATTTAAACCGGATGCTACCATTTTTACCCTTACAACCGAGTATAAATACGATACCCTTGCCGGCCGCCTGCGCGAACTTTCATTCTTAAATAAAGGCATCCGCCTTAGTTTAACCGATGAGCGCATCCCTAACGAGGATGGATCATTCCCTACCGAAGAGTTTTACTCTGAAGGTGGCTTACGCGAGTTTGTTAAGTTTTTAGATGGCACCCGTACTTCTATCATTCCGGAACCTATCTATTTGGATGGTGTAAAGAATGGTATCCCTGTTGAGCTTGCCTTTCAGTATAATGATACGTACTCCGAGAACGTATTCTCGTACGTAAATAACATCAATACTATTGAGGGCGGTACACACGTAGCAGGTTTTCGCCGCGGACTGACCCGTACGCTAAAGGCATATGCCGATAAATCGGGATTGCTGAAAAATATGAAGATGGAAATTACCGGCGATGACTTCCGCGAGGGATTAACCGCTGTAATTTCTGTTAAAGTACAAGAGCCGCAGTTTGAAGGCCAAACCAAAACCAAATTGGGTAACAACGAGGTGATGGGCGCCGTTGATATGGCAGTAGGCGAAATATTGGGCAACTTCCTCGAAGAAAACCCGAAAGAGGCTAAACTAATTGTAAATAAAGTAATACTTGCTGCTACAGCACGTGCCGCTGCCCGTAAAGCCCGCGAACTGGTACAGCGTAAGAGTGTAATGACCGGCTCTGGCCTGCCAGGTAAATTATCTGATTGTGCCAATAACGATCCATCGTTGTGCGAACTGTACCTGGTAGAGGGTGACTCGGCGGGTGGTACCGCCAAACAGGGCCGCGACCGCGAATACCAGGCTATTTTACCTTTACGTGGTAAAATCCTGAACGTGGAGAAAGCCATGGAGCACAAAATTTACGAAAACGAAGAGATAAAGAACATGTTTACCGGCCTGGGCGTAAGCCGCGGTACGCCTGATGATGATAAGGCGCTTAACTTAACCAAACTACGTTACCACAAAATCATCATCATGACGGATGCCGACGTGGATGGATCGCACATTACCACACTGATACTTACGTTCTTCTTCCGTTATATGAAGGAATTGGTTGAAGCGGGTTATGTTTACATTGCATCGCCGCCATTATACCAGGTTAAAAAAGGTAAAGAGTTTGAATACTGCTGGAATGATGTACAGCGCGACGCCGCTATACAACGCCTAAAAGGTGCCGGTAAAGAAGATAGCGTACACGTACAACGTTACAAAGGTTTGGGCGAGATGAACGATATCCAGCTTTGGGATACCACCATGAACCCGGCCACCCGTACCCTAAAACGCGCCACCATCGAAAACGCCGCCGAGTGTGATCATACCTTTAGCATGCTCATGGGCGATGAAGTAGCACCGCGCCGCGAGTTTATTGAGCGCAATGCTAAATACGCCAAGATAGATACATAGGAAGATGTGCAAATTTGCAGATTACAAATGTGCAGATGCCATTTGAAGATAAGAATCAGCCTCGCTTAACGCGGGGCTTTTTCAGTTTAATAACCTGTTTACCATAGTCAATCACCGCTCTGTATTTCATCAATATATCGCCGCCTAAAACGCCCAACACCTGCGGATGCCCCAGCTGGCCGTAAGCTATATTGATAGTGGACAAATCCAATACGGCAACTTCAAAATCAGCAACCAATACACTGCCGATTTGCATACCGCTGATTAAAGCGGTGAACGACTGCATAGTATTGGTACCCAAACCTGTTGATAGCCTGTCGCTCTCGGATATAAAAGTTGCCTCACTTGCTTCGGCCAGCATGGTTTGGTCAAAGGCGGTTTTTGATGCGCCGGTATCTAAAACCATAATAAATGCTTTGCCAAACAGGATCACCTCAATTAACGGATGGTAACCATCGTCATGCAGGTCGATGATCTGGAGTGGAATGGATGTCATTTTAGATGTGCAGATTACAGATGTGCAAATATGCAGATTATAATTATTGATAACTGAATTAGTAGGTTTTCAACTACCCTTAACTCAATAATTCAGTAAATCAATAATTCAATAATTAAAAAGGATATCCTATTGCCAGGTTAAATACGCTCCTGTGCCAGTCAAGGTTCCATTGGGGCTCGCCGGGGCGAACGTATGGGGTGCGGAGCGGCACGCCCAGGTCTGTACGCAATACCAGTACCGTAATATCAAAGCGCAAACCAAAGCCAACATCAACCGCTATATCATTAATAAATTTCTTACCAAAAGCCCCACCAGGCTGGCCTCTGTTTGAATTGAGCAGCCAGATATTACCGGCATCGGCAAACAATGCGCCGCGAACAATACTGAATAGTTTTGGCCGGTACTCAATGTTGGCTTCAAGCTTAATATCGCCAGATTCATCGGGGAAGAAATTGTTCTGCGCCACGGTTGCTGTTAGGTTAAAGTGACCCGGACCAATTGACCTGGCCTGGAAACCCCGCAAACTATTAGGCCCGCCTATGAAAAACTGCTGACTGTAAGGAAGTTGGGTGGAGTTACCGTAGGGCAACCCTACACCAACAATAACCCTGGATGCTATGGTACTACTGGGCGCCGTTTTATGAAAATATCGAATTTCGTTTTCAAATTTTACATACTGATTAAAAGTGGCACCGAATACCTTACGCACTTTACCTGCAGTTGTATCGGCACCGGTAATTAATCCGTACAAATTATTGGATAAACTTACCTTTCCGTTATAGTACATGGTGTTGGTTCGATAGTCGTCGGTGGTGTTGGTATAGGTATAACTATAGCTTGGCCCCAATATCAATTGCTTATCAATAACATGCTTTAAAGCCGGGTTTGGCAATACTCCGGGATGCTTCACACCGCTTATGCTATCAAGGTATAGCTGGGATACACTCAAGGGGTTTACAAATGTAAAATTCAATACATTCAATTCATGGGTCCGATGCGCGTTTTCTTTCCAGTTGTAGCCAAATGTGGCATTGTATGAATTTAGGTTATAAAGCTTTTGCCTGTTAACAATGGTATAGCCCAAAGTTAAATTGGTATGCGGTATATAGGCATTATCGGCCCGGGGCTCAATAGGGCTAATAAATCGCGGCCACGACAAAGTGGTTTGAATACCAAACTGGTATACGTTAAAACCATTGTTGCCCCCTCCTACCTGTACATCAGAGCTACCAAAAAGTGTAACGCCCAACGCCTCGGCCCCCATAAAGGCGTTCCGGTGTTTCCAGCTCAGGTTTACCTGGGTACCGGTATAATTGGCAGATGTAGTGCGGCCCAGGATCTCAAATTGTAATGATTTACGCTTGTACGGCGTTAAAAAATAATACACATCCAGCTTAGGCGAATCGGGGGTTACATCTTCAAACCTGTTTTTTACAAATTTATAAGGCCCCAGGTTTACAAACCTGTTCAGGGAGTTATTATGAACCGTCCGGCTGTAAACATCATTAGGATGCAGCAATACCGTATTGGCAAATGCAAAGCTGCTGATGGTTTTTCGTCTTTCTACTATGTTATACCAGCGGTAATGTTTTGCTTTGTCGAGCATCAGCGAAGTATCTGTTAACGAATAATTGGGATACACATAAATATTCCGGATGGTGTAAACCTCCTTAGCCCGTTCAACGGTGCTGTTTTTTATTTTAACAAACAAGTCAACCTGGTGATTAGCAACTGTACTATCATACCTTACAATAATATCATCGGGCGAAAAAAAGAAAAAACCCTCCTCTTTCAATTTCGCGTCAATCCGCAGGCGCTCGTTTTTTATAACATCAAGGTTAAACTTATCGCCCGGTTTCAACAATGTTTTGGCGGCCGTTCCGGCAATGGCCGTATCGGCATCCTCGCCTTCTTTAGGAAATCCCACTTTCCTGATCTTATAAGAAGGGCCTGCATACACGGTGTACACTGCCTTAGCTGTTTTGCCTTTGCTAACCGTATCACCATTAACCTGCGCCTGAAAATAGCTTATATTTTGCATACGGTTTTGGAGTATGCTGCCATTTTTATCGACATCTACCGCGCTTATCAAAACCGGCGGCTCGCCAAATTTGGTATTAAGCCAATGTGCAAGGCCTTTTGTTTTTTTTGTTTTGGTGATGTTGTAGATATATAGTTTTACCCTCAGTCCTAAAACAGATCCATTAGGATAAGGTCTTAGCAACGATGTTAAATCGTCGGTAATTAAGTCCCGGTCACTTTTGCTGATCGAATCTTTATCGGCAATTTTAACCTCGCTACCCGTATACAATTTTTGACCAGGCGCAAGGTATTTTGTATTACTACAGGCGTTTAGTAAAACAGTTAATATCAATATATATCTTAAATGTTTGCTCATGGGCTTAGCTTGTAGGTGTATTTTGTGCTTTTTCGGCGGCTGCTTTGTCGGCCGCCTCTTTGGCTTTATCTTTTTCCTTTTGTTCCTGCTTATATTTGCGGCGTAGTTCTTTTTCTTCCTCGGTACGCTTACGGAAGATTTCCCTGAAGCGGTTATAATCTACGGTTAGCGTAAAGCCCAAACCTGTTTCAATAACCTGGCCCTGTATCACAATAAATTCGTCCTTACGGTAGGCGCGTAACGCATAACGGCCATCCTTGCTCAGTTTATAACCCACCGAAACATCACCGGCAATGTTGGTGGCTTTTTGCCCCTGCTGTGCGCCTTCAAGGTTAAAATTATTACCTACGGATACCGTGAGCCTGTCGTTCAGGAAACGTTTGGATAGGCCAACGTTTAAATCGGTACGGTTTGTTGCCGTACCTGATGAATAATCCTCGCCCGATGTTAATCCAAAATTCAGGTCAACGCCCGAGATCAGGCTCCCGGCCAATTTATTCAGCTGGTCTGATAACAAGCTGCTCACGCTATTGCGGATGGCACCTTCAACGCCACCACCGCCACCCTGGCTTTGCAGTGGGTTATCCCCAATAAAGTGGCCCAGCACCAGTACACCCAATACTTGTTTATTAAGCTCGTTAGGGTCCTGCCTTACCTGGGCAAGCCGCGTATTAACGTTGTTTACTACATCTGATGATACCGTGTAATTACCCTCGGGCAACACAATATCAAAGCTGATATCTGGCGTTAACAGCTGGTTTTTAAGGCTCAGGTTAACATTAAATGGCAGCTTCTGCTTATACATCACCGAATTATCATTTGCTGATAGTTGGTTTTCTACCAGGTCTATCGGGGGCACGTTTGCTACATATACCGCGGTCAAATCGATGTTGGCGCTGGTGGGGTCACCTGTCCACACAATAGTGCTGCCCTTTTTAAACTGGAAGGTGCGCTTTACAGTAGCATAAGCCAGGTTGTATGAACCCGAATTAACCACATAAGTACCTGTTAAATTTATTTTCCCACTCGGGTCAATACCACCGTTTAAATTGGCTTCGCCCTTCAAATGCACTATATCGCCATTGCGTTCGTCAACCACAATAGTGAAAGCTGCGTCCTTATCTATTTTTATATTGGCCGATACATCCAGCCCTTTTACATCCGCTTTTTTGAGCGAATCCAGCTGCCTGGCCAACAGTATCGAATCCAGCTTCGGCGCATTTTGATCAATAGCTTCAACTACGCCCGCCCTGTCCTCAATACCCGGATCGGTAGTTGGCAGCACAAAGGTCATATCCGTTTTGGGGTTTACGGTAAGGGTGGCATCAACCACGGGCTTTATCATATTACCGCGAATTGTGATGCGGCTGTCAACGTAAAGCTTTCCGTAAAACAGCTTATTATCTGCCTGCGTAGAGTTTACAGCCCTGAAGTTGGTTGAGTTGATATCCAGGCCGAACGCAAAGTCGGTATAGGTTTTGGTGTACACGCTGCCGGTAACAATAGCCTTGTTCCCGGTTGAATCAACCAGTGTAAAATCATTAAAGCGGATACCCTGGTCATTAAAAGTAATGCTCTCCTTAGGCATAGTAAAATAGGAGTTGAGCATAGCAACATTAAAACCCACTTTGTTAAAATTAACATCGCCGCGAATTGACGGAGCTGTAGTTGTTCCTGATATTTTTAACTGACCGCTGATGATACCGGATGCGTTGCGGATACTACCAAATGCAAAACCTTCGATGCTTTTCATGTTTAAGGTTACAATGTTCAGGTTAAGATCAAACTTACTTTCCGGATTGGTATAGTAAATGCCATCTAATTTAACCTGGTTCCCTTTGCCCGTAATATCCACATTGGCGGCATAAGCATCGGCCGTTTGGTTATTTACCTTTAAGGCAATATTACCTACGGTATCTCCTTTAAAATTAAAATCGTTAATGTTGATTGCTGCAGTAAATACCGGCGAAGCCTGGAAATTACTAATCTCCGCATCTCCGTTAATAACGCCCCCTACCTGCAGGCTATCCTGTTTGGCCATCTTGGCAAGGCCCTCTATTTTAAAATTGCTGAACTTAACATCAACCGGCGCATTCATTTCCTGCGTTTTGCTATTAATACTAAGCACCTGGTTATTGTTGGTTATAGTAAAATTATGGGCTAATATTCCTTTCGGCCCATATTGCAAAAAGTTATCGGCATTAACCGCCCAGGGCATATAATCCAGCAGCAGGCCATCCTGGTTAAAGCTAAACCGGTATTCATCCGGCAAAACACTCAAGGCGCCTGCTACACGAAAACGCTCTTTTTTTGCAACATCCTTTACCTGTAAGCTTACGCCCAGCTTATTGTTTTGGGCGCTGCCAGATAGGCTGGTATACAACAGATCAACCGACGAGCCAACTTTAACTTCATCTACAGATAGATTATAATTAAGCGCATTGTTGCCTGTATTTATTTTTAGGCTTCCCTTGTTAATGGTATTGGTACCGTAAACCACTTTTGGTATCGATCCGTTTACAATCAGTTCGCCGCTATCGCTATTAAAACTACCTTTTAACAGTACCGGGTCAAGTTGTTTTAAATCGGGGGCAAACTGGGTAAGCAAAGGTGTTTTAACCAGTTTAGCATCAAACACAAATTGCTGCGGCGAATATTTGGCGGCTACGGCAGGTTTAACTTTGCGTGTTTTAACCAATTTACCTTTTGCATCCTTTTTGGTAACGGCGACCTGCTGCCCACCTGCAATGGCGGTGTTAAAGTATTTATTAATTACATCCTGCACAGCATCGCCAACCTGGGTTAGCTTGTATTTACCGGCCATGTGGGCACTCAATACGGGCGTTGTCAAGCGCAGGGTGCTGCTATCGGCATTAGCGGTAGATATAAGGCTTATGGTATCCAATTTTATGCGTTGGGTTCCGTTAACCACCAGCAAATCGGTAGCCTCAACATCGGCGTTCAGGTAATCAGGATCGGCGGTTGGTACATCAGCCACTATCTTGCCATGAAAGCGCATTTCGCCCGTTGTAAAATTAAGTTTCTTAAGGTTGATGCTGTCAACGGTTAACGTGCCCGAAGCCGAAGGATATTTTTTATTCAGATTGGCTTTGGCATCCAGGCTAAAATCAATATTAGGGTCCTTCATCCGGGCTACAGCGGTGTAAGCCCCATTGTGCGAACTGCCTTTCAAGGCCAGGTTTTTATAGGTATAACCTTTTACGTACGCATTGGCCAGGTTACCATCAAACTTAATATTGGCCGTTTTAGGGTCAAGGCCATAACCATCCACATTAGCGGTTAAAGTAATTTTACCTACGGTTTGTGGTTGTTTGGTAAGCGCGCCTACGTTTAGCTCGTTAACTTTAATATTGGCCTTATAACTCGCCTTTTGCTTGTTTTGTAAGTTTTTTACCGACGCAATAACATCCGCGGCACCAAGGCTCGATCTCAAACCAAGTTTGGTGTTAAAAGTATACATCCCCCCCTTAAAGTTCCCTTTAAGGTTCATATTTTCGGGGATGGTTATGTTTGCCGGGATGCTGCCTGCCGGTGCCAGTTTGGCAATATCGGCACTGCTGGTGTTAAAATCGTTTATAGTAACATCAAAATAAGCCTTGTTGATATCGGGCAGGCCTTTAAGCTTTGCCGATGCCTTAATGCGGGTGTTACTTAGGCCGGCAATATCCAGGCTGGGGATATCCAGGTTATTTACCTGCCCCCTTACTTTGCCGTTTATTTTAAATACTGCCCCCGGCGATGATTTAAATGGTTCCATAGCAGCCATTGTTGGCATCAGCAATAACACATCTTTTAATCCCAGGCGGCTGCCATTCAAATCGGCATTAATACCTAACGAGCCAATGTTTTTACTGATAGCAGCGATAGAAGGGTACCGCACCTGCACCGACTTTTGCAGTGTGGTTTGTGGTGTTTGCAATAACAAATCATTCATGTAGGCGTTGGTTGGCCCATAAAAGAACGCGGTATGGAATTTATTGATCTTCAATCCGCTTTTTTCGGCGAAAGAAAAGTCGTTTATTTTACCAGAGATAGTATCCGATGTATAGGCAATATTCTCTGCTTCAACATTCAGATCGCTAATGTCCATGTGGGCATAATCCAGGCCTTTGGCAATAGCCTTTTGCGCGTTATTATCAAACTTAACATTATTGTTATTTAAGCTGATTTTACCCAGCGTAACGGCCCACCGCGACGATTGCGGAGCGGCCACAAGGGTATCCAGCTTTTTGGCAGTTTTAACAATAGCTTTTGCAACCGTTTGAGGTTTGGCAAAGCTTAGGGCAGCTTTGGTATCATTCAATTCGATATCCTTAATACCCACCTTTTGATGTTTCAGGTCTATCTTATCCATATTAACCAACAGCTTGTTGAGGTTAATATTGGCTGTCATTTCGCTGCTTTGGTAATCAACTTTTATTTTAGACAGATCTATCTGGCCTAAACTCAAATCCAGGTTCAGGGGCTGCACCGCGGTATCAACTTTGGCTGCCTGTGCTATTGATGATCCTGCCGGTGTTTGAATGATACGTGCATTTACGCCCGACAAAGTAATTTTAGGTATGGTAAACTTCATTTTATCCATATCAAAATCCTTTATCCGGGTATCAAAATGGCCGAGGAGGAAGCTCACATCGTTGCCTGTAGTTAAATCCTTATATTTTACATTAATCCTGTCCAGGTTCACCTTATCAACAGAAAATTTCATGGTCGAGGTTGTATCCTCAGGCGTAACTTCCTTTTTTTGTTCGCCTGCGAAAGCCTTGATAATGTAATCGAAATTAAAAACGCTGTCGGCGCCACGGTTTATGTTGGCTGTGATACCTTGCAGGTTAATTTCGTTAACCTCTACCTGGTTGTGCAGCAGCTTAAGCATGCTGATATCAACCTTTAATTTTTCGCCTGCTATAAGGGTGTCTTTCTTCTGGTCTTCAAAGTATACATCTTCCAACACCAGCAGCTTGGGAAGGCCGAGGCTGATGTGGCCAATTTTAACTTTAGTATGGATTTTGTTTTGCAAAAAAGTTACCGCTTTATCTTTTGCAAAATTTTGTACGGCAGGCACCTGTATCAAAATAACTACAAGAATAACCAGTAAAACTACACTCACCAGTATCCAAAGTATCGTTTTGAGGGTTATTCGTAGTATTTTTTTCAATTGTATTAATTTTTCAAAGGTGAAGATCGATGCGCTTAATATAGTCAAATAATGTGCTAAAGTCAGCCCGGCCCCCTCTAAACGGCGAAGCCTTCATTAGTTCCTTTTAAAAAAAACAACACTAATAATCTCCCCCGGTAGGGGAGACTTTAATGAAATGCGTTAGAAGCCCTCCCTTCCGGGAAGGGTTGGGAGGGGCTTTTGTTTTTTCAACACTCAACCCAGCGAACTTGTTTTTTAATAACTTTGTATTTCTACAGATTTTGTTGAAACGGATTTACTATGCCAGATTTTTCTCACTTACACGTTCATACCCAGTTCTCATTACTTGATGGTGCCGCCGACATCTCTAAACTGTACAAAAAGGCCGCAGCTGACGGGATGAAAGCCCTGGCCATTACCGATCATGGAAACATGTTTGGTGTATTTAAATTTGTGGCCGAGGCTGGCAAACACAACGTAAAACCCATTGTGGGCTGCGAGTTTTATGTGGTTGATGATCGGCATAAGAAAACTTTTACCAAGGAGAAAAAAGACATCCGTCGCCACCAGCTGATGCTGGCCAAAAACCCCGAAGGTTATAAAAACCTGGTTAAGCTATGTTCATACGGTTACATGGAAGGCCTGTATAGCAAATGGCCCCGTATTGATAAAGAGCTGATTTTAAAACATCATAAAGGCATCATTGCCACCACCTGCTGCATTGGCGCATCGGTGCCCCAGGCTATATTAAGGGATACCCCCGAAGCCGCAGAAACCGAGTTTAAATGGTGGCTTGATTTGTTTGGCGAAGATTATTACATCGAACTGCAGCGCCATGATATCCCCGACCAAAACACCGTAAACAAAGTGTTGCTGGAGTACGCCAAAAAGTATAATGTAAAGGTAATTTGTTCCAACGATTCGCATTACGTAGATCAGCAGGACTCCAACGCTCATGATATTTTGCTTTGCGTAAACACCGGCGATATGCAAAGCACCCCGATAGCTACCGACGAAGAGGGTGGCCGTGGCTATCGGTTTGGGTTCCCTAACGATCAGTTTTATTTTAAAACCCAGCAGGAAATGAGCCACCTGTTTAGCGACCTACCCGAATCATTGGATAACACCAACGAGATTGTGGACAAGGTGGAAGTTTTAAAGCTTAAACGGGATATCCTGTTACCCAATTACGTAATACCCGAAGAGTTTAAAATTCACAATACCGGTGATGCCGATACGCTGAACCAGTGGGAATACCTGAAGCACCTTACCTTTATGGGTGCCAAGGAACGTTACATTGATATATCGCCCGAAACTGAGGAGCGCATTAACTTTGAGTTGTTCACCATCAGAACGATGGGCTTTGCCGGCTACTTTTTGATTGTGGCCGACTTTATAAAAGCAGGCCGGGATATGGGCGTATTTATAGGTCCGGGCCGTGGTTCGGCCGCCGGATCGGTAGTAGCGTATTGTACCGGGATCACCAACATCGACCCGATGAAGTACAACCTCCTGTTCGAGAGGTTCCTGAACCCCGACCGTAAATCGATGCCCGATATTGATACGGACTTTGACGATGCAGGCCGCCAGAAGGTTATTGATTACGTGGTAGATAAGTATGGCAAAAACCAGGTAGCACAGATCATCACTTACGGCTCGATGGCTGCCCGTACCAGTATCCAGGATGTGGGGCGTGTATTGGATATGCCGCTATCCGAAATGAACTTAATTAAAAAGCTGGTGCCCGATACCCTTGGCATTACCCTTAAAGATGCCATTGAACAGGTACCCGAACTTAAAGAAATATTAAACGGCAACGACCTGCGCAGCCAGGTGCTGCGCGAGGCAGCCAAGCTGGAAGGCTCGGTGCGTAACACTGGCGTACACGCGGCGGGCATCATCATCGCCCCTTATGATTTAACAGATATTGTACCCGTTGCCGTTGCCAAAGACTCCGACCTGCTGGTTACCCAATATGATGGCCGTGTAATTGAAGATGCAGGTGTAATTAAGATGGACTTTTTGGGCCTGAAAACCCTGACCATTATTAAAGATGCGCTACGGATGATCAAACAAAATCATGGTGTACACATCGATATTGATTATATACCGCTTGATGATTTGCAAACTTATGAGCTTTACCAGCGTGGCGACACCAATGGTACTTTCCAGTTTGAAAGTGACGGCATGCAAATGTACCTGCGCGAGCTTAAGCCCGATAAGTTTGAAGATTTAATTGCCATGAACGCCCTGTACCGCCCGGGACCAATTGAGTATATACCAAACTTTATCAGCCGTAAACACGGCCGCGAACCTATCGTGTTCGATTTACCCGACATGGAGGAATACCTGGGCGAAACTTATGGTATTACCGTGTACCAGGAGCAGGTGATGCTTTTATCGCAAAAACTGGCCGGCTTTAGTAAAGGCGATGCCGATGTTTTGCGTAAAGCGATGGGTAAAAAACAAATTGAGGTACTTAATAAGATGGAAGCCCAGTTTATGGATGGTGCCATGGCCAAAGGCCACCCCAAAGATAAACTGACTAAAATATGGACCGACTGGAAGGCTTTTGCGCAGTACGCCTTCAATAAATCGCACTCTACCTGTTATGCCTTTGTGGCCTATCAAACGGCTTATTTAAAGGCACACTATCCATCCGAGTACATGGCAGCGGTTTTAAACAACCAGAACAACATGGAAAAGATTACCTTTTTTATGGAGGAGTGCCGCAGGATGGGTGTAGAGGTGTTAGGCCCGGATATCAATGAGTCGGACATGGCGTTTGCTGTGAACAAAAAAGGCCAGGTACGCTTTGGATTAACCGGCGTTAAAGGTGTGGGAGATAAAGCGGTTGAAAGTATTATTGAGGAACGGGCTGCCAACGGACCTTACGTATCTGTTTATGATTTTGCCCGCCGGTCGAATACCCGCAGTGTAAACCGAAAATCATACGAGAACCTGGTTTACGGCGGCGCCTTTGACGAGTTTGGCTATAACCGCGCCCAGTTTTTTGCAAAAACAGATGTTGGTGTATTAACTGGTATTGAACGCCTTACCAAATACGCCAATGATTACCAGAATGTGCAAAGCAGCTCACAATCATCGCTATTTGGTGGCTCGGTAGCATCATATGTACCTGAACCGGCCATGCCCGAGGCTGAAGAATGGCCATTGATAGAGAAGCTGAAATACGAAAAAACGGTGATCGGAATTTACCTCACCGGCCACCCGCTGGATAACTATAAGGTAGAACTGGACCGCTTTTGCAACAGCACCATCAGCGATTTGAAACTGATGCAAAAAGCACGCTCGGGCGAAGGTGGCGAAGAGATCATGGGTGCCTTTAACGAGTTACGTAAACGCGGCGAAATCCGGATAGGCGGGCTGGTAAGCAGTGTTCAGCATAAAATAACCAAAACCGGTAAACCCTTTGGCACCTTCGTGTTGGAGGACTACAATGAATCGTACGAGTTTGCCTTGTTTGGCGATGATTATGTGAAATTCCGTAACATGATGATGGATGGTTATTTTTTACATATCAAAGGCACCATTGAAGAAAAATTCCGCCAAAAGGATAACTGGGATCTGCGCATCCTGGTGATGGATTTACTGTCCGAAATGCGCGATAAGCTCACCAAATCATTAACAGTTTGTATAGATGTGAGCATGCTCAGCAGTAAATTACTTGACGATATACAACACATCATCGACGAGAATAACCAAAAATACCCGGTAAAAAACTGCAAACTACGCTTCAAGATCAATAACCGCGAAGAGGCCATGCATGTGGAGCTATCATCCAAAAATTTTAAAGTAAACCCAAGCGATGATTTGATTGAGGGGATATTTAACATTACGAATACGCAGCCTTTGTTGGGGTAAGGGCTCTTGTAATATTTGAATTAATAAGTTAAATTTGATTGACAACATAATCGTTATTATGGAAACGGAAGTAATCAGAGAAAGACTACAGGAGTATATTCGCTTCGCTGAAGATAAAAAAGTGAGGGCAATATATACTATGGTGGAAAGTGAGATTAAGATGGATATTGATCTGTGGGAAGACGAAGACTTTTTGAACGAGATAAATGCTCGTGTAGATGATTATGAAAGCGGAAAGGTACAGGGTATATCTTGGGAAGAAGTTAAGAAGCGGGCGAGAAATCATCGATCATAGTGGAATACGATATTGAATATTTGCCTAAAGCGCAAGTTGAATATCTTGAAGCCTATTTGTGGTACGAAGAGCAATTGGCCGGATTGGGAAGTCGTTTTGAGACGGCTGTAGAAAGAAAATTAAACCGCATTAGTAAATATCCACTGTTATATCCCAATAAAAACAAAAACTTACGTGAGGCTACAATAGATAATTTTCCTTTTTTAATTATTTACAAGGTTTACCCTCAAAACAATGTGATATTTATTTATGCTATTTTTCACACAAGCAGGCGGCCGGGAAAAAAATACGGAGCATAATCAGTTGCCAATAACTATTTTGATTTGATCTCTTGTTAAAAACTTACAGTCACGCCAGCGTTAAGTGGATAACTTATATCAATATAATTGTCACATTGTCAGGTGTGGTTTGTGGCAAGCTATTTGAATAGTATATATTTGTACAACAAAATTTAAAAAATAGAAATCATGGCTTTAGAAATAACTGATGCAAACTTTGACGAACTTGTCCTGAAATCAGACAAACCCGTACTTATTGACTTTTGGGCTGAATGGTGCGGTCCGTGTAGGATGGTTGGTCCGGTAGTTGAAGATATTGCAAAAGAATACGAAGGCAGAGCTGTTGTTGGTAAAGTTGATGTCGACAACAACCCAGGTATATCTGTAAAATTCGGTATCCGTAATATCCCTGCTTTATTGTTCTTTAAAAATGGCGAAATAGTGGATAAACAAATTGGTGCAGTTCCAAAATCAGTATTAACTGATAAATTAGCTAAGCAATTAGCTTAATCCGTACAGGCATAAATTAAGTTTATTAATAACTTAATCAACCATATTTTACTTTAAAAAGCGTTGCTAATGTTGGCAACGCTTTTTTTATGCCCTATATTAGCCCTATGCCCAAATTAAACGACGATCAGCAAATACGGCAGTTAGCCAACCTTGAACTGTTGGCCCGGCAGGTAGTTGAAGGTTTTATAACCGGCCTGCATCAAAGCCCTTTCCATGGCTTTTCGGTCGAGTTTGCCGAGCATCGCTTATACAACAACGGCGAATCGGTAAAAAACATCGATTGGAAGTTGCTGGCCCGTACCGATAAACTGTTTGTAAAACAATTTGAGGAAGAAACCAACCTGCGCTGCTACCTGCTGCTGGATACGTCGTCGTCCATGAACTTCCCCGAAAAAGGGACCAGCAAGCTGCAGTTTTCTATCTATGCCATTGCATCATTAATGCATTTGTTTAAAAAACAAAGAGATGCGTTTGGGCTCTGCCTTTTTTCGGACAAGGTAGATTGGCTGAGTTCGGCAAAATCAACTACAACACACCTGTTTCATTTATACGCCGAACTGGAGAAGGCTTATAATAATCCCAAAGCCAATACAGTTACCAACATAACACAGGTATTGCACCATGTTGCCAACGAGATTCATCAGCGATCCATGGTCATTATTTTTAGCGATATGCTGGAAAATAGCCTTAACCCCGATAAGGTGCAAGCCTTGTTCGCGGCAGTTCAGCACCTGAAGTTCAGCAAACACGAAGTAATTATTTTTAACGTTAGCGATAAGCAAAAAGAAGTAGACTTTAACTTTGATAACCGCCCACATCATTTTATCGATATAGAAAGCGGTGCCGAAGTAAAGGTGCACCCCGGCAAAGTACGGGATGCCTACAAAGCAGCCTTAACCGAATATCGGCACCAACTTGAGCTTAAATGTGCCCAATACCATATTGACCTGGTTGATGTTGATATTAATGAAGGCTATGATAACATGCTAAAAACTTACCTGGCTAAAAGAAATAAAATGGTGTAGTTAATTGGTTATTAAATTAGGATTAGGTGTGTTAAAGACAAGTGTAACCGTAGTGCCCTCCCCTTTTATCGAATTTATTTGAACCTTGATATCATGGAAACTGGTTATACTTTTAACTATAGCCAAACCTAAGCCGTAACTTTCCTTTTCGTCCGTATCCAGTTTTTCGAAACGGTTGAAGGCATTTTCAATTTGCTTTTTGTCCATACCAGTACCTGTATCAGAAATAATAATTTTGTAGATACCGTCCTTCAGTTCATCATTAATACTTATCAGCCCGCCTGCATTATTATACTTTATAGCGTTATTAATTAAATTAAACAGCAACGTATGCATAAGCGGCCGGTTGCCCTGTATGGTATAAATGTATTTGAGATTATTGGTAAACTTCAACTGCTTTTCTTCAATACGATCTTCCAGTTCCTCCCGTATTTCCATAACTATGGCCGCAATCATTACCATATCCGCTTTATCATACTGGTTGTTTTCAACTTTCGATATTAGTAACAAACTATTGATGATAGACTTAAGCCTGTTAAGCGTTTTTAACGAGGCATGCATTTTATTTTCGCTGCCCTCACTTAATTCCTCATGCAATAAAATATTCTCCAGCCTTGAACTGATAATGGATATCGGCGTAAGCAATTCATGCGATACATTGGCAATAAATTGTTTTTCGAGGATGAAAAGGTTCGAGATCTTTTTCATAAGCGAACTGATACTGTCATCCAGCAATTCAAAATCCTGCGTAGTGGTCTTTATTTTTCCATAATCAAAATTCATCGGATCGTTCACCTTAATCAATTTCCGGTCGATGATCTGGTAAAAAGGCGCCAGCAGGAATTTGGTGAACACAAGGTCGCTTAACAGGGTTAAAACCAATGCTATAATCAACACCACAATGGTGAATTTTTTAATGATGGATTTTAATTCCTCAACCGATTCAATGGCCACCCCAACCTCCAGCATGTAAGTATGGTTTTTAAGATTAAAACGGTGCGATAACACCCGGTAATCCTGCATATTGCGGTCTATTTCGCGTCGCTCAGTGGTAAATCCGCCGTTGGGGGCCAATACGGGTTCATATTTCACAGGCTTAATAGAGATAAACTCCTCCTTAAGAATGTTATAATCGGTATAAATTTTTTGAGTGCTCAGATATCCGCTGATTTCTTTGGATGACAGGCTTCTTAATATTTCCCGCTTATCATTCTGCAGCCGCAATTCAATATGGTTATAAGAGATCTTCTCGATAGATAACAGGATGAACAACCCTGTAAACAGGATGATAGCTACCTTGGTTAAAGTATTATACAGGGCCAGTTTTACCTGCAGTTTCATTGGCGGTTTGTTTAAATATTCACGCGGTAACCTATACTCCGTACCGTCTCAAACCAATCGATAGAGATGTATTGCGACAGCTTTTTGCGCAGGTTTTTTACGTGTACATCAACAAAATTCGAGTCGCTGTTTATTTCAAGTACATCGCCCCAAACATGTTCGGTAAGATTGGTACGGGATATCACCCTGTTTTTATTGAGCACTAAATAATTCAAAATCTCAAATTCCTTTTTGGTGAGGTTTATACGTTCATCGTTAAACATTACCGTGCGGTTTTGAATATTTATTTTAAGGCCTTTTATATTAATGTCGTTACTCTCCAGCCTATGTTTTCGTCGGGTTATGGCGTGCATCCGGGCCAGCAACTCGTTTAATGAGAACGGTTTGGCCAGGTAATCGTCTGCGCCTTGCTCCAGGCCCGATACCCTGTCGTCAACCGCCCCACGGGCGGTTAGGATAATAACAGCATCATCGCGCTTGTCAAGCCCTTTCAGCATTTTTAACAGGTCGAAACCGTCGCCATCGGGCAGTCCGAGATCAAGCAGGATAAAATCGTAATTATTAACAAAGATCTTTTCTTCGGCCGATTTTTTAGTGCGGGCGTGCTCAACAGTGAACCCTTCGTGACTTAAAAATTCGTCAACCTCAAGGGCTAAGCCCTTTTCGTCTTCAACAATCAAAACATTCATAAGTGTGCAAGTTACGAGATTTTAGAGTCAAGAGCCAAGAATCAGGAATCAAGACAAAAAATTTACATTCAGGCCTATCAATGAAAATTTGTTTTAATTCTTAACCCTTGATTCTCTTTTTAAAAAATAGCTAAATCAATTTCTGCTTAATGGTGTTACCAAATAAATACTACTATTGTATATATGAGACTTTCCATCGAACGAAAACCAATAAGAGTTAACCCCGATCCTAAACGCGTTATTGCCAGATTTTTTTTCAATGGGAACGATCGTGCAAAAGAAGTAATTGAACGCGTTATGCAAATAAGCGAAGAGGTAGCCTTCGGCATTGTGTCGCCGCTATTGCAGGAATACTCCAAACGGCACCGTAATATAACCAGGGTTTTAAACCGGCACTGCAGCAAATTAAAGCCGCTTTTTTTAGAGTTAAATATCGATTACGATACATTAACTATTAACCGCAAGCTGCTTATAGGCTCCTATTTTACCCATGAGTATTCTATTGAATCGGCTGCTTTTTTCAATCCGTCTATCGTGGAAGATCCCGACCAAACCGAGTTGGAAGATGGGCAGCGCAGGGTAATTATTAGTTTCAGGGCCGTGGGCGAAGGGCATATCTCGTCCATTACCTTTCGCAGAGGGATGATAGATAAATATAACAACATCACCATTTTACCTGCCGGCAGTTATATTGACGAAGCCGAAATTGTAAGGAACGCGGTATACAATAAAAAGCTATTTTTTGATAAAGCCGCCGTCACGCAGATCAATATTGATATTTTACACGAACTGGAATCCAAGCTGGATCACCATTTTGAATACGCCAACCTGCGCCGCATCATTATCGATTCGCAAAAACTGCAGGAAAGCGATATGAAGAAACTGGAGTACGACAAAGTATTGTGGCTGGCCGACTCGTACTACGAAATAGTTTTTTCGCTGGATACAGATATCTCCGACAGGGTAATATTCCCAATATCGGAGTATGAGCGCAAAGGTATTGAGGATGCCCGTTTTGTACAGTTCAGAAACGACGACGATACTTCGGTTTATTATGCAACTTATACGGCATATGACGGGGCGCTTATTATGCCAAAACTGTTACAAACCACCGATTTTTATAATTTTAAAATAATGCCATTATATGGTGCGGGGGCCCAAAATAAAAACCTGGCATTGTTTCCGCGTAAGGTGAATGGCAAGTTTGTAATGATTTCGCGTATTGATGGTTGTAATAATTATATCATGTACGCCGATAAAATTAATATTTGGGAAAAACCAATTATATTGCAACAACCCCGCTTTAGCTGGGAGTTTGTACAGATAGGCAACTGCGGATCGCCGATTGAAACCAAAGATGGCTGGCTGATGATAACCCACGGTGTAGGCCCCATGCGCCGCTATGTACTGGGTGCCAGCTTATTAAAACTGGACGACCCTGCCATCGAAATTGGCCGTCTGCGCGAGCCCTTGCTTATCCCCAACAGTGACGAGCGCGAGGGCTATGTGCCCAATGTGCTATATTCATGCGGGGCGATAATTCATAATGAAAAACTGATAATACCTTATGGCGTATCCGATTCATCAACCGCGTTTGCAGAGGTTTGCTTGCAGGAGTTATTAGATAAATTGAAGAACGATCAAAGCGAATAATGCCGCTTTTGTTATCAGCTTAAATAATATTAATTTAACCACTTAAATAAAGCGTTATTAGGTGGTTATTATTAAACGGATAAATGGCCAGCTGGCCAACAGGCTGCACTTTCTGTCATACTTTATAGCCAACAGTAAGGCTTACAGTTATCCATTGCTTGTAACATGTTTCCCGGAGTATTACAACTGGTTTACCCCTGCCGGTGATGACGCGCTTACTGTAACGTTTACAAGGCCGGGAATAAAGCAAAAAGCGTTAAATAAAATTTTAGATAAGCTTCATGCGCTTGTTTTAAAACTCAGGATTAAACTGCCGGGTATTATCTTTCATTCAATCGCCGAAAATGATCAGAGGCTTTCGCAATACGATATCAACAATCCCGAATTTGTTAAATTGGCACAGCACCAGGTTGTGATACCCGAAGGCTGGGTTTACCGCGATTACGTTAATTTTAAAAAATACCTGCCGCAAATTAAAAATCTATTTTCGCCCAAACAGGAATTCAGGGATGCAATACAACAGGAAGTTAACCGTGCACGAAACATGGGCGATATCCTGATTGGCGTACACATCAGGCGTGGCGATTACATTGATTTTAACGGTGGCAAATGGTTTTACAGCAACGAGGTATATATTAACAAAATGCGGGAAACAGAACAGCTTTTCGGAGCGAGACAATGTGTGTTTATGATATGTTCGCAGGAAAAACTGGGTACCAACGAGTTTAGCGGTTTTAAAACTGTAGTTGCCGAACGGCCGGCAATTGTAGATTTATATTTACTTGCCGAATGCAACTATATTTTTGGCCCGCCAAGCACGTTTACAGCCTGGGCATCCTTGTACAATACCGTACCTGCTTATTACATCGAGTCGGCCAACGAAAAGATAACGATCAATTCTTTTAAGGAGTTTTTTGATTAGCAATAAACGCTATCGCCAACTGGTGCTGATTTTTTTAAGAGTAAACTTTTCAAAAATCCTGACAGCAATTTCTTTGTGATCACCCTTTTCTGATTTACGTACGTAATTAGTTAAATTCAGGAGCTTTAGCTGCGATGTATTATTGTTACCGCTGATGTTCAGGCTGGCATACATCGTTTTTAAAACTATGGTATCCGCATTTTTTACCCGTTCATAATCAATAAGCATGGCCAACGTATCTCTTTTGTTTTTGATCAACGACGAACTGTAATAGAAAATATTGCTCCTGCTGTCAAAATCAACCCTTGCAGTATCTTTGTAAAGCGCGCCGTAACTGTGTTTATTATTGTCCTGAACGTATTTATTAAAATCATGAACGTAATTAAGTTGCAGGGCATTAATCCTGGAAACCAGTTCACGCTTAGAAAAATTGAAGGTGTATACTTTATTGATATTATTAAACCTCATATAAGTACCCGGAGGCATGGTGGTAGCTATGAAAGATACTAAAGAACATACCATCAACATATTAAGGATTACCGGTTTGAAGTGATATTCTGCCTGCTTGTTAAACTGATAAAAAGACACAGGCAAAATGAGCAGTGCTATATAATCGGTATAATCAATTGTGCGGTGAATTGGCACGCCGGCACCATTTAATGTATTGATAACAGGCTGCATTAAAGGCGATTTCCAAACTATAAAAAACAGTAATGTAAAAAAGTAAACCAGCTTTATTTTCCGCGGAAATAAAGCACTCAACAAAAATGGCAACGCAAACAAGCCGGCAAAATCAGAAAGTTTGCCGGTTAAATCGTTATGAAACGTTTGTTTAAAGTACCAATCGTTTACAATTAGCAACAAAACCGCGGCTATAAATACCGGGTTACCTAATTTATGCTTTGCCATTGCTGCAGGTTAATTAACAGCAAGTTATGAAAATAATTAATTCAGGTGTCCGCCAAACTTATTAAGTTTTTGAAACTTCCTAAGTTTCTCTGCACTACCGCCAGGGCATTTTTATAAAATGTTTATTGAAGCTGTATAAACTGCCCCATAAATCTGCTTGTTCGTCATTTTATTGGCCTCCAATAAACGACAAACCGTCCTAAATAATAAGCGAATTATTTGGCGCTCCATTCCTGTTTCTCTGTGGTTCATATGCAAAAAGAGCCGTTGCGAATTAATACAACAGGTTATTAAAAAGATTTGAAAAAAAAGGAGTCTGGCATGTCCATTGAATATAAATAATTTAGTATATTTAATTGGTATAATGAACGTTACAAATTATTATATGATAAAAAACTTATAAAGCCATGGATCATTTCAGAGAAATAAAAAACAGCTTAACCTGGCACAATGAGGGCAAATTTGAAGTTGAGCTGATTAATGGTATTATTACCAAACTTAATTTTTGTGAGCCGGGCAAAGGCCCCGAAGATGTAGGCAAAAGCCTTACGTCAACCAACTATAAATATTTACAGTCGGTTTATTCGTGCCTTGGCGATTTGTTTAATTTTATTGAGGAAGAAAACAAAAGGTTAGGCTATAGCTATGCCCGCGCAAACGAGGTTTTACCACAACAGCAGGAAGAAGTTACTGAGAACACTTACCCGCTGCTTGGCGAAACCAAAATAAGACCGCTAAGTGATTATGCAAATCAGCCGGAGCCAGGCAATTCTTCCCAGGAAAACGAATTGATAAGGGATGCCGGCTGATAGCTTCGGGCAAGAAGCTGATGCCTTTTCGGTGTTGTGTGGTGCTTAAAGTACCGCATAGGCTTCTTTATGTGATTACTCTCAGTTATCTATCCAGTATCTTCTTATATAGTTTTAAATAGTCTTCAACCATTTTATCTCTCGAAAATTGCGAAACCGCCCAGTTACAGCAATTAATTCTGTTAATTTCGGCTAACCTGCCCACAGCCTCAACAGCCTCATCAACACTATCTACCAAAAATCCGGTTTGGGCATCTTTAATCAATTCCGGCATCGATCCCTTGTTAAAGGCTATTACAGGCGTTCCGCAAAGCATGGCTTCGGCTACGCTCATACCAAAAGGTTCATTAAACCTGATGGGGTGTAGCAAGGCAATAGCGTTGCCTAACAATTTTTTCCGCTCATCGGGTCCGGCATGGCCAATATATTTTATTTGATCTGATAAAAAAGGTTCAACTCGTTCACGGTAGTAATTCCCATCCTGGATAATACCTGCAATTAACAGCTTCCGTTTACTTTTTTGGGCTATATCAATGGCTTCGGCAGTGCCTTTATCGGGATGGATGCGGCCAAAGTACAAAAGGTAATCTTCCGGCTGTTTATAAAACTCAAAATCGCGGGTATCCAAACCGTTGTAAACAGTAGCCAGGTAATCCAGCTGGGGGCTGCGATCTGAATTACTGATGGATACATAATACCCCCTGTCGTTATATTTTTTATAAACCGGGATAATCTTCTGCGACGAAAAACCATGTATAGTGGTGATAACAGGCGTTTTAATGAGCCCGGAATAAGTGAGCGGCAAAAAATCGAAATTATTATGAATAATATCAAACTCAGCTGCTTTCTCCATCAGGTTACTAATGTGCAAACATTCCAACACTTTGGCATCCTGGCTCCGGTCTTCCTCGTAGCCGGTTGCACAAATTGCATCCAGTTTACCGGTGGTTGTCGAATCGCCGGTAGCAAAGAGCGTTACCTCAATACCCAGTTGTACCAGGCCTTCGGCAATGTTAGATGCAATTTGTTCCCACGGACCGTAATGCCGGGGTGGTGTACGCCAGGCTACGGGGGCTAAAACAGCTACCTTCATTTAGCAGATCTCCAGTTTCTGACCGTATTTATTGTACTCGTATTCCAGCTCAAAAGCCTTCAATACCGTCAAATGCGAAATCAGGTAAGCCAGCGTGCTTTCGGCGCCCTGGTTGCGGTTAATGCCGCCAGGCAACAAGCCATCGCAACAACCTTTGGTTTCGTGGTCGTAAAGCGGGGCACGCAGGGTATTTTCGCCCAGGAACCATTTGTAGCACAGAAACATTTTCTCCACATACTGTGGCACCCTGAAAATGTGGTAAGCCTGAAAATGCATCAATACCATAGCCATGGTTTCGATAGCCTGCTGATCGAACATTGGGAAAGTGCCGCCACGGTGGTACCAGCCATCGTTGCCCACAGGGCTTAAATAACCATTTGATAAAGTCAGCTTATCTAAAAACGCCATCGAAGCCAGGGCAATCCGTTTGGCATCCTCGTTCCCGGTTATTTCGCAGGAGTGTAATAAGGCCAGGGGAAGTATCGCGTTGTCATAAGTCATCTTATCTTCAAACCATTGCCAGTCATCCGATTGTGTTTTTTCAAATGCATCGATCAGTGGTTGGGTTAAATCATTTAAAATCCTGATCATGCCGTCATCGGTAGGTACAGCCTGCAGGTAAAGGCTAATACCTATAATTGTGTTTGCTATGCCCCTTAGATGTTTTAAAGCAGCAAAATGGGGTACCGATTTGTGAAAAATCTCTAAGGCAAACTCCCTGTATGAGTTACTGGCAGCGCACCCAATCAAATGCCCTAACGACCAGATGGTTCGCCCAAATGAATCCTCAGAACCAACCTCATCCAGGTAACGCCTGTCAAAACTCAAAAAGTTACGGAAGTTACCGTCATCAGTTTGCATATAATGAATATAGCTGAGGTAAATGGGCAACAGTTCAAAGGCCTCCTTGCTTCCGCTGCGCTGGTAAGCCATCAGGGCCATGATAAGCGCGCGGGCGTTATCATCCAGGCAGTAACCCTCTTTTAAATTAGGAATGCCATATTTGGCGTGTTGAACAATCCCCGTATCGTCAGTTAGCCGCAAAACATGTGTCAGGCTGAATTTTGGTAATACCTCGGGGTCAACAATGCTGTTTTTTAATATCTTATCACTAAAATCAAACCGTAAAATAGCCTCCTTGGCAGCTTTTATAAATTCGCCCCCAACTACCGGCCATCGCAGGTGCAGGCCGTATTGGTAGGCATTTTCTTTCAATTCCTTTAAAACCCTGTCTTGATCAAGCAGTTCAATTACCGTATCGGCAAGGGCATCAGAATTTTTAAAGTCGAACAGTCTGCCGCGGCCATCTGCCAACAATTCAGTAGCATGCCAGTAAGGTGTTGAAACAACTGCGGCACCCGCGCCAACGGCATAAGATAAGGTACCACTGGTAATTTGAGCCTCGTTAAGGTAGGGGGTTACGTAAATATCGCAGGCCGTAAGGTAATCCACCAGCTCCTGTTCAGATACAAATTTATTAATGAACGATAGGTTTTTAGATACCCCCAGTTGCGCAGCCAACGATTTCAGGTGATCGCGGTACTCCTCTCCCGAATTTTTTATAACGCCCGGGTGAGTGTTACCTAATACAACATACATTACGTCGGGATGCTTTTCAACAATTTTGGGCAAAGCTCTAACTACGGTTTCCAATCCCTTATTACGGCTGATCAGTCCGAAAGTAAGCATCACCTGGTGATTTTTAAACGAGCTTAACGTTTTTACGGAATTTTCTTCAGAAGCTTCAACATCAGGTACACCGTGCTCTATAATCTGGATCTTATCAGCAGGAATTTCATAAATAGTGGTTAAAAATTCCACCGCACGCTGGCTCATCACGATAATCTTTGATGATTGTTCTGCAATTTCGCGGATGATAATGCGCTGCACGTAGCTGGGGTCTTTTAATATAGTGTGTAATATTGATATCAGTGGTTTTTCCAGCCTGTTTATCAATGGCAATATGTAAATACCGCTCTCGCCACCATAAATACCAAATTCATGTTCCATAATACAAACATCAGCGGCACTGGTGTTAATGTAATTGGCCGCGCGGATATAGTCCTTTTGATGGTTTTGGCGAATAACATATTTTACTTCATCCGGGTATTCGTACTCATGCAGGTCTTCAGAGTCATTAAGCGCTACTACAAAACCACCTTGCAATAATGATTTGCGTTCAGGATAATTAGCACTGATAGCGCACATTAAATTGTAATTGAATGTGGCTAAGCCGCACTCGCGGGGCGGGTAAGTTGATATATAAGCGATTTTCATAATTCGATAGAAATATTAAAACCCGTAGTTGTATAAGTAAACAGCAATATGGAGGCACTTGTTTAGTCAAACGACCACAAAAAAGTGCATTTGTATGCAAATTCTTCTGATTAAAGGCCACTAAGACACTTTCTACTACGGTTATGTGATAGTTGCATAAACCATACCAGTTTAACTAAAAATAAATATTATGAGATATTATTTAATACAGATACCGTAAAAGTTACATAACAGCACCTGCAAACCTGGTTATTAAGATAATTTCGGACGCTATCTCTGCAAAATTTTGTCAAATTATAGGGTGTAGTATCCTATTGCTTCGATGATCACCGCGCAGGCCTGCTCTATCTCCTGGGGTTGGATAATGAGCGGCGGCGCAAGCCGCATGGAGTTGCTGCAATGTAAAAACCAATCGGTTATTACACCGCTTTCAATACAGCGGTCTATTATTCTCTTGTTCAGGTCGAAATTTTCCAGTTCAACGGCCAGCATCAAGCCTTTACCGCGCACCGCTTTAATAGCCGGGTGCACCAGTAGTTGCCGGAACAAAGCCTCTTTTTGGGCTACACCAGGTATAAGGTTGTCATTAATCAATACCTCCAATGCTGCTAAGCCCGCCGCGCAGCATACCGGGTGGCCCCCAAACGTGGTTATGTGGCCAAGTATGGGATTATCCTTTAACGCACCCATAATTTGGGTTGATGCTATAAATGCCCCTATCGGCATACCACCGCCCAGCGCCTTGGCCAGCAACAAAATATCGGGTGCTATACCAAAGTGATCAAAAGCAAACAACTTCCCGGTACGGCCAAATGCCGCCTGAATTTCATCCAAAATTAATAACGCACCCGTTTCATCACACCGCTTACGCAAAGCTTGCATATAGGCGATGTCAGGTACCCGCACTCCGGCCTCGCCCTGCACGGTTTCTATGATAACGCATGCGGTTTGGTCGGTTATCAATTGCAGGTCATCGGTGTTGTTAAAGTTGATGAACCCTACCCCGGGTAGTAACGGGCGATAGGCTTGCTTAAACTCCTCGTTACCCATTACGCTTAAAGCGCCATGGGTACTGCCATGGTACGAGTTGTGGCAGGCGATGATCTGTTGCCTGCCGCTAAATCGTTTAGCTAACTTCAACGCGCCCTCCACCGCCTCGGTACCCGAATTGGTAAAATAAACCGATTGCAAATTATCTGGCAACAACGATGCAAGTTTCTGTGCAAACATTACCTGCGGTGTTTGCACAAATTCGCCGTAAACCATCAGGTGCATGTATTTATCAACCTGCTGCTTAATGGCCTCTTTTACATAAGGGTTACCATGCCCAAGGCTGCTTACGCCAATGCCCGATATCAGGTCAATAAACGCCCTGCCTGATGCATCGTACATATAAATACCCTCGGCGCGCTCAAACTCCAGCATTAAAGGAAAGTTGGTAGTTTGCGCGTTATTAGCCAAAAAAAGCTGACGGAGAGTAGGCATGGGAAAGTTGTATGTTATGAGTTATAAGTTGTATGTATGGCAATAGCGCAAAGATAATGTTAATGCCGCAAAATGATCATTTTTCAAAAATCAGGAATTATGTGTTTTCAAATTGCGATGAGGTCAAACAGGCACAAATATTTTGATGCGCCTGAATTACACTATACATCAGTTTTCATGTTAACCATGCAAAAATACAAAACACTGATTACAAGATAGATACAAAATAAACATCTGAAATATGTTAAGTTATGTTAACCCACTTTAGGTGCGTTTGCCCTGCAGCTTTTAACGTTTAAAATTTAGAGTTTAGATTTTAGCATTACCTTTGTGTTTACTTAACGGCCATCTAAACAAAACACTGTCATTGCGATGGCCGATAAGAATTTTATTACACTATGAAAGATCACCTGCGGCATCCTGTATTTTCTGTTATTTCAAAACTTGCTGCGCAGCATAATGTTCAGGTGTATGCTATTGGCGGCTTTGTGCGCGATATTTTTTTAGATCGCCCGTCAAAAGATATTGATATTGTAATTATAGGCAACGGAATTGAATTTGCCGAGGCCGTAGGCGCCAAGCTGAAGGTGAAAGTTGCTGTTTATAAAAATTTTGGCACTGCATCGCTCAAATACCAGGACCTTGAGGTTGAGTTTGTGGGCGCCCGTAAAGAATCGTACCGTCGCGACTCACGCAAGCCTATTGTTGAAAATGGTACACTGGAAGACGATCAAAAACGCCGCGACCTTACCATCAACGCGTTGGCCATATCCCTTAACCCGGAAACCTTTGGCCAACTGCTTGACCCATTTGGCGGCATTACCGATTTGCAAAAAAAATTGATCCGCACACCACTGAACCCGGTTGAAACTTTCTCCGACGACCCTCTGCGCATGATGCGTGCCATCAGGTTTGCATCGCAGCTTAATTTCAGGATAGACGACGAGGCCGTTACCGCTATAAAAAACAATGTAGATAGAATTAGCATTATATCGCAGGAGCGTATAACCGATGAGCTGAATAAAATCATCCTGTCGAAAGTTCCTTCCATTGGTTTCAATTATTTGTTTGATACCGGCTTGCTGCATAAAATATTCCCGCTGATGGCCGGCCTTTACGGCGTTGATTATATTGACGGCAAAGGCCACAAGGATAATTTTTACCATACCCTGCAGGTGCTTGATAACATTTGCGAAACCACCAACGATCTTTGGCTGCGCTGGGCGGCTATTTTGCACGATATTGCCAAGCCCGCCACCAAGCGCTTTGAACCCGGCCACGGCTGGACATTTCACGGCCATGAAGACCGCGGCGCGCGCATGGTGCCAAAAATATTTGCCCAGTTAAAGCTGCCGCTTAACGAAAAAATGAAGCAGGTGCAAAAACTGGTACAGCTGCATTTAAGGCCCATAGTTTTGTCACAATCTATCGTGACAGATTCGGCAGTGCGGCGCTTGCTTTTCGAGGCCGGGGATGACATTGAGGGCCTTATGTTGTTGTGTAAAGCAGACATTACCACAAAAAACGAATACAAGGTTAAAAAATACCGTAACAATTTTGAGCTTGTTCAACAAAAATTAAAAGATGTTGAAGAGCGCGACAGCATCAGAAACTGGCAACCGCCGGTTACAGGACTGGATATTATGGAGCTTTTTGGTATAAAAGAGGGCCGGGAGGTTGGAATTATCAAAAACCAGATCCGCGAAGCTATACTGGAAGGCGAAATTCCGAACGAACGGGAGGCTGCCATCAACTACACAATTGCCAAAGGTTTAGAAATTGGCTTAAAAGTTGTGGCAAGCTGAAATTGAATTAAAACACTATTTTTGTCCCCATTAAAAATTTACTAACAAAATGGCACTATACAGGTTCAGGGTTACTTTCGAAGATTATGATGATGTGATGCGTGAAATTGATGTAAAATCGAATCAAACATTCGAAGATTTACACCGCGCAATACACCAGTCAACCGGTTATAATCCCGAATTCCCATCGTCTTTTTATATCAGTAACGATCAATGGATGAAAGGCGAAGAAATTACCTATTTGCCAAATCAAAAAAGAAAAGATCGTGGTATCTCGCTCATGACCAATGTAAAGCTCCTGAGCTTTATTGACGATCCGCATCAAAAATTTTATTACACGTTTAACTTCGATCGCCCTTTTGATTTTCATGTCGAACTAATGAAAATCATTCTCGACGAAACACCGGGCACTACATACCCCGCAGTTATAAAATCAGTAGGCGAAGCGCCAAAGCAATTTGGCAATGTATTTACGCCGGCTGCAACAGCTGCTGCTCCTGATGAAGATTTTGACTTTTTAAATGAAATGGCCTATAACCCGGAAGATGCCGAGGATTTTTCGGAAGTAACCGACATTGACGCCGACCTTCCTGAAGAAAAAGCAGCAGAGGACGAAGAAGACGATGAATTTGGCAACGAATTTGCCGATGATGAAGGCTTCGACGAAGATGACAAACCACATCGCGGTGGTGATGATTATTAATTGCTTCGCAGATCATGGTTTATTGATCATGGTTAATGGTCATAACAAACAATAGGGTTGATGGTTCATAGTTCATGGCCAGATCTATAAAACGGAAATGTTTTTTAACCATGATCAATGAACCATGAACTATGATCAATGAACTATGAACTTCCCAAAAACCAAAACCCTAATTGTAATTGCCGGCCCTACAGCGGTTGGTAAAACGGCGGCAGCTATTGAGGTGGCAAAACGTTTCAATACTGTGGTGGTATCGGCCGATTCAAGGCAGTTTTTCAGGGAAATGAGTATTGGTACGGCCAAACCCGACGCCAATGAACTGGCCCAGGTAAAACACTATTTTATCGATTCCCATTCTATAACCGAGCCATTTTCGGTGGGTGATTTTGAGAGGGAATGCCTGATGTTACTCGACGACCTTTTTAAAAAGCACGACTATGTCGTTTTGGCAGGTGGCTCTGGCCTGTACATCAAAGCTATTTGTGAAGGCTTTGATGATTTGCCAACGGCCGATCCGGCCATCCGCAAACAATTAAATCTTGAACTGGAAGAAAAAGGACTAAGTTATTTGCAAGAGAAGTTAAAACAGGCCGATCTCATTTACTATAACCAGGTTGACCTGGGCAACCCGCAACGCATCATCAGGGCGCTGGAAGTTTTTGAAAGCACCGGCAATCCCATTTCATCTTATCGCCAGGCAACGGTTAACAAACGCCCGTTCCATATCATCAAGCTGGCCCTTAACATGCCGCGAGAAGTGTTATATTGCCGCATTAACCACCGGGTTGATATAATGATGCAGCACGGCTTGTTAGCAGAGGCGACTTCATTACTCCCCTACCGCCATTTAAACGCCTTGAATACGGTAGGCTACGCTGAGATTTTTGATTATTTGGACGGTGCCACCACGCTTGATAAAGCAGTTGAAATGATTAAGCAAAATACCAGGCGATTTGCCAAAAGACAACTTACCTGGTTTCGTAAGGATCAACAGTTTATTTGGTTTGATGCCGGAGCGCCAAACCTGACCGAAAAACTGGTTGAGGCGGTGGAAAATGTCTCTTAAAATTCCATCGCCTGCCCCTCTATTGTATAGCTTGGTCAAAATCCATTTAATACCCTCAACATTAGTATAAATTTGCTAATATTGCAGTTTAAATGCTAAGTACTACTATTTAGGTGGATTTAGCGGGTTTTTTAAATTAGCATGCACAAATATTATCTTACCCATCTGCAGGAATTGGAATCTGAAGCCATTTACGTGATACGCGAAGTGGTTGCCCAGTTTGATCGCCCTGCAATACTGTTTTCGGGCGGTAAAGACTCCATTGTTGTTACTCATCTGGCCCAAAAGGCTTTTTGGCCTGCCAAAATACCAATGCCACTTATCCACATTGATACCGGGCATAATTTCCCCGAGACTATGGAGTTCAGGGACCAACTGGTTGAAAAACTTGGTGTACAACTGATTGTAGGATCGGTACAGGAAGCCATAAACAAAGGCCGCGCAGTTGAAGAAAGCGGTATTAACGCCAGCCGGAACGAATTGCAAATCGTATCGTTATTAGATACCATAGAGCATCATAAAATTGATGCGGCTATTGGCGGCGCACGCCGCGATGAGGAAAAAGCCCGTTCAAAAGAACGCTTCTTTTCGCATCGCGATGAGTTTGGCCAGTGGGACCCTAAAAATCAACGGCCCGAACTGTGGAATATTTTTAACGGCCGTAAACGCATGGGCGAACATTTCAGAGTATTTCCGATTAGTAACTGGACGGAAATGGATATATGGAATTACATTCTGCAGGAAAACATTGCTATCCCGTCGCTGTACTTTGCACATAACCGTAACGCCGTTTACCGCGACGGTACCTGGCTGCCTGCATCGGAGTTTTTATCATTACGCGATGGCGAATTTGTAGAAAACAAGCTAATGCGTTTCCGTACCCTGGGCGATATCACCATTACCGGCGGTATTGAATCGGACGCAGACACGCTGGAGAAAATTGTTGCCGAGGTATCGGCCACGCGCAGCACCGAACGCGGTAACCGCAGCGACGACAAACGCTCGGATACATCAATGGAAGACAGGAAAAAACAAGGTTATTTTTAAATTGAATTAACAGGCTTTTTGGCCAACAATATACTACGCCAACCTGGCAACAGGCCACACGTACCTCATTATTATGGAACTATTACGTTTTACAACAGCCGGCAGTGTAGATGATGGGAAAAGCACCCTCATAGGGCGGTTACTATACGACTCCAAATCTATTTTTGAAGACCAGATGGAGGCCGTAAAACAATCGAGCGAAAGGAAAGGCTTACAGCACGTGGATCTTTCGCTTCTTACTGATGGTTTGCGATCTGAAAGGGAACAAGGCATCACTATTGACGTAGCTTACCGCTATTTTGCCACACCAAAACGTAAATTTATTATCGCCGATACCCCCGGGCACATCCAATACACCCGTAACATGGTTACCGGGGCCTCAACCGCTAACTTAGCCTTGGTACTTATTGATGCCCGCAAAGGAGTTGTTGAACAAACCTGCCGTCACTCGTTTATCGCTTCGTTATTAAAAATCCCTCATATCATTGTTTGTATCAACAAAATGGATTTGGTTGATTACTCTGAAGAGGTATTTAATAATGTAGTTGAGCAATACAAAGCCTTTGCCGCCAAAATAGATGTTAGTGATATCCGTTTTGTGCCTATCAGCGCACTTGAAGGCGACAACGTAGTTAACGATTCTGTTAACATGCCGTGGTACAAAGGCGAAAGTTTGTTACACACTTTAGAAACCATTCATATTGCAAGCGATGAAAACCATGCCGATGCCCGTTTCCCGGTACAAACCGTGATTCGCCCGCATGCTGCCGAATACCATGACTACCGCGGCTATGCCGGCCGTATTGCCGGTGGTATATTTAAACCCGGTGATAAAATAACGGTATTGCCTTCAGGACTAACGTCGGCTATTAAATCAATCGATACATTTTCGGGGCCGGTTGAAGAGGCTTTTGCGCCAATGTCGGTGTCTATTACTTTGGAGGATGACATTGATGTAAGCCGTGGCGATATGATTGTTAAAAACGAAAACGAACCATTTGTAAGCCAGGATTTGGAGGTGATGCTTTGCTGGATGGGTACCCGGGGCCCGCGTCCGGGAGCTAAATATCACCTTAAAAATACAACCCGCGAGGTGATGGCCATTATAAAGGAAGTTTATTACAAGCTGGACATTAACACCATGGAGAAGCTTGAAAATGCCGGGGATATTAAAATGAACGAGATGGCCCGTGTACGCTTGCGTACCACTCAGCCACTTGTTTTTGATGAATATCGCAAAAACCGTATTACCGGCTCATTAATTTTGGTTGACGAAGCCACCAATGAAACTGTAGCCGCCGGAACGCTGGCCCCTCCCGCCCTGTAATTGCAGATTTCAGATGTGCAAATTTTTTTAAATTTCAGATGATAAAAACAGGGTCCGGCTTCTTTTGAAACCGGACCCTGTTAAGTTAGCAAGCTATTATCTTATCATTTAAAATCTACACATCTGAAATCTGCACATTTGCACATCTGCAACCTAAATATACTTCGCCCCAAACTTACTCTTCACATCGGCAACTACCTGCTTAACGTTTTGCTCCTCACTTCGCGGGCAAATCATCAGGGTATTATTGGATTCAACTACGATAAAATCATGCAGGCCCTTTAAAATCACCAGTTTTTCGCCAGGTACATTTACCATACAGTTTGAAGAATCGTACATGATCACTTTCTCTGAGGGGATTACTGCGTTGCCTACGTAATCCTTTTCGGACAGGTCGTAAATGGATGCCCAGGTGCCCAGGTCGCTCCAGCCAAATTCCGATGGCAATACATAAACGTTATTAGCTTTTTCCATTATCCCATAGTCAATGGATATGTTAACACATTGCTGATAAGCTTTGTGTATATGATTTTTTTCGGCATCCGTATTATAAACCGGCCTGGCATCAGCAAAAATTTCATGCATTTCGGGCAAAAAGGAATCAAAAGCTTTCACGATTTCCTTGGCCGACCATACAAAAATACCCGCGTTCCATAAAAAATCACCGCTTTGGATAAAAGTTTTTGCTATATCAAGCGTTGGCTTTTCAGTAAAGGTTTTCACCTTGTGGAAGTCTGAATTTATGGTATTATCGGTGTATTGAATATAACCATAGCCGGTATCTGGCCTCGATGGCTTGATGCCCAAAGTTACAAGGCAATTATTGGAGGTGGCAGTCTCTAACGATTTAATGATGGCCGTTACAAAAGCGTCTTCATCTAATATCTGCTGATCCGAAGGGGCTACAACAATTGCGGCATTAGGGTTGAGGCTTTCTATTTTAAAACATCCATAAGCTACGCAAGGGGCGGTATTACGCATAACCGGCTCGGTAAGTATTTGCTGGTCTTCCATATCCGGAAGCTGTGTTTTTACAAGTTTGGTATAATTTTCGTTGGTTACAACGTAAATATTTTCTTTAGGACAAACTTTCAAAAAGCGTTCGTAAGTATTTTGAATAAGCGTTTTTCCGGTTCCAAGAATATCAATGAATTGTTTAGGATGCGATGTGCGGCTTATAGGCCAAAAACGGCTACCTATTCCGCCTGCCATGATGATGGCATAGTAGTTTTTGTTCATGTGTAATTTTAAGAATTAAGCTGAATATATCATAATCGAAAATTAGCAACTTTGAGCACTAAAATACATTAACAATTCAATAAACAAGTAGTTTTATTATAAATTATTTAACAATTAAACTACTTGTTTTTAAGCACAAAAATCCCAGCCAATTTAATAACCAGAACTACTTTAAAAATAAAATGCAATTATCAGGCCTTAAATACACCTATTGGTTTAGCGGTAAAATCAGGAAAGAGGACTTTATCATTGCTGATCCTGAGGTGCTTATCGGCCACTTCGCTAAACACGTTTCTAAAATCAGTTGTAACGGCAAGGTCGCGGCCATCTTCCAGGTTTTCTGTTGCGAGTGGCTGCATATTGCCGTGCACCAGGCCACCGTTTACACTGTTGCCTAAAATAAAGTTACACGATGCGCGGCCATGATCGGTACCGCCAGTTCCATTTTGATGAACGGTGCGGCCAAATTCGGTCATTGTCATTACCGTTACATCATCCTGGTAGGTACTGCCAATGTCCGTCCAGAAAGCCATCATGCTATTGCTCAGATCTGCTACGTTGCGGGCAAATATGCCATTCGCCGTTCCCTGGTTAAAGTGCGTATCCCAACCATTTGATTCGGCAAAAGCTACTTCCATACCCACATTCATTTTTATCAACTGCGCAATTTGCTTTAAAGAATTACCTAAAGCCGAGTTTGGATAAACGGCGCCGTTGGCGGGTACATAATTTTTAATATTGGCCTTTTGCAGCATTTTTAAGGCATCAAAACTCTCCTTGCCAGTATCTTTTAATAAACCGGGAGCGGTTCTGTCATAAAGCTCTTCAAAGCTTTTTGCGGCCAGGTTGGTACCTGCAGGGTTACCACGCATTTGCAATGCAAAATCCTGCAGGTTGCTGATTGCAACGGCCGGGTTATCGCCATAAAAAGAACGGGGCATAGCCGATGTTAAGCTTACTGCTGTAAAAGGTGTAAGCGCATCATGGCCTAACAATCCAACAGCACGGTTAAGCCAACCACTTGCAGTACCTTTATTAAAGGGTGTGCCGCTTTCCATGTAATCCTGCGCATCAAAATGCGAGCGGGTGTTATTTGGCGAGCCGATACCATGAACTATGCCCAGCCTTTTTTCGCGAAACATAGGTTCAAAAGCCTTCATTGACGGGTGTAATCCAAACCTGCCATCGAGGTCTATCAATGGGTTATCGTTACCTGTTTTGGCAGCATCCATAAATAAGCCGGGGCGGGCCTCCTTAAGGTATTGATCGGTAAACGGGGTTACGGCCATCAATCCATCCATTGCACCACGCTGAAAAATGCACACCAGCGTTTTTCCTTTTTTATAAGGGGTTATTATCTTATCCTGCGCGGCAGCTTCGGCTATAAATGCCGGTATGCCTCCCATAAGCCCAACGCCAAAAAGGGCAAGGCCACCTGTTTTTAAAAATCCTCGTCTTGATAACATAATCTTTTGCAATTTATCAAATTAACGTCGTTGGTATTCCGGCGATCCAATGATAATACCAACTACCTGGGCCATCATTGATTTTGCCTCATCGGGTTTAGGCATTACCTGTGTCCTGGCTTTTTTGCCCGTGGTGTCGCCCACCATTGATAAGGCATCTTTAACCGGCGGCGTAGTAATATTACTTGCCTTATCTACCTTTACCACCAGTTGCGGATCATTGAGCATTGGGGTGAGTTGTTTTATAGTGTTATCCAACGGCCGTTCGGGCATAATAAGTTTGCTATAGGTAATAAGTGCTGCCTGGCTGCTTTCGGGCTCGTGGCCTCTGTTTAATTTTAATAAGTCGAATTTTATGCCGGGAATTCTACCTGTTGCAAAAGCCAGCCCAAAATTCATCCGGCTAAGTAAAGCCCCTGTGTTGATCCAGTACTGGCCCTTATCCGGGAAGCCGGTTGGCGCCTGGTAATAATATACCTTTTCGCCCATGCGGTTTATCCAGGTATATAACTGGTATGGCTGTGTCACCTGGGCGTTTAAGCTACGCACTGTATTTATGGCCAGTTCAAACGGCGATTTTGTTTTTTCGCGCAAGGCAGATGCCGACCAAAACTCCGGCGCCGATACCATCGTGATTAACACCTGTTTGATATCACCATCACTGTTTAAAAACGTTTTGGCCATTTTATCAATTAAACTCTGTGGTGGAGCATCGCTCACAAACCTTACCGCCAGCTTGCGCGATATGAATTTTGCGGTTGAGGGGTGATGTGCCAGCATACTCAATAATTGTACACCTTCATCGTAACCGCGATTGGGGCCAAAGTGCCGGCCTAATACAATCTTCTCGCTATTATCATGGCGGCCCGGGGTGAATAAAAAATCGCCGTCATGCACCATTCCCTCAGCAATAATGCCCTTATCTATAACTTTTGATATAATATCGTTTCCCTTGCTAAAATCACCCATAGGGTATACTGACCAACCTGTAAGCACCTTAGCCGCCTGGGTAACATCCTGCTGGCTGTACCCGCCATCAACACCCAGCGTATGCAGTTCCATTACTTCTCGGGCGTAGTTTTCGTTAAGGCCACGTTGCTGCCTTGCTTTTTTTAATTGGTTAAGTGCCATGGCTTGCTTAGTTGTATCAGCAAACACCAATTTGAGTGTTATTTTAGGCTTCTCTGGCAGGGCAGATGCGCTGCTAAAATTATCCAGGTAATACAACATAGCCGGCGATTTGGCTGTGGCTAACAACAAATCATTAAACTTACCCAATGCATCAGGCCTGATAACATCGCGCTCATAATCAGGTATAAACTGGGCGCATTCATTTTTAGTAATAGATACGTTGAAATGGTTAAACCAAAAACTGGTCATTACCTCCTGCAGCTGGTTATTTGTATAGGCTGCCCTTAGTATTTTTTGATTGATGAACTGCCTGAATAGCTCCTGCTGTGGTTTCATGCCCTTTTGAACCATATACTCCTGTAGCATCTTTTTATATTCGGGCTTATTATTTTGAATTGAATCTTTATTGATAATCCCATCTTTTATAGCCCGCCGTGCTACAATCCCCGGCCGGGGATAGGTATCAACAATTTGGCTGTTGCTTAGTTTAAGAGCATCAAAGCTATCCAGCGTATGGTTAAGGGAATCATCCGGTAGTTTGGCATCCAATTGCTCGCTAAACCATTTTTCCAAACCCTCGCGGGCTACGGCTTCAACCTGGCCTGGCGTGGCGCCATAGGTAAAACGGCTTAGTAAATGTGCCGCAGCCTGATTTTTACTCAAACCAGCCTGTTTATAGGGGAACTTATGAATCTCGTTTGGATTATTGCGGTCATAAAACGATGAAAAAAACAGCAAACCGCCAATGAGCGCAAACACCGGCAGCATCAACCCTTTTAATGATTTCATAAATGAATTATTTTTCGTTTACAATTCTATGACCAAGATGAGCAGGGATAGTTTAATCCAAATGTAACGGGACATTGTAACAAATATGTGCAGGAATTGTAAAAACTAAAAAGCCCGCAAATAGTTTGCCGGCTTTTTATGGAAGTTTTTAAAATGCTAATAAAAACCAAACTGCCCGGCAGCCATATCGGCAATTGCATTGCCAATAGCTAACGATGCTGTTGCCGCCGGCGATGGGGCGTTGATAACATGCAGCATATTATCCTTGGCTTCAATTTTAAAATCATCAAGAGTTTCGCCTTCGGCAGATATGGCCATTGCCCTTACGCCGGCACGGCCCGGCTGTAAATCGTCCATAGTAAGGCTGGGGATAAGCTGTTGCAGGCCGGTTAAAAAACGTTTTTTTGAAAACGCACGCCGGTACTCATCAAGCCCAAAACGCCAATGTTTTGTAAACAGGTTCCAGGTTCCTTTAAATTTCAAAGCCTCGATAGTATCGCCTAACGAAAAATCGGTTTTGCCGTATCCTTCGCGCTTAAATACAAATACGGCGTTGGGGCCGCACTCTACGGTACCGTCAATCATCCGCGTAAAATGTACGCCAAGGAAAGGGAACTCGGGATTTGGTACCGGGTAGATAAGGTTTTTCACTTTGCTTTTCCCCTGTTCGGTCAAATCAAAATAATCGCCCCGGAAGCCAACTATATGGGCCTCGCTTGGCGCACCGGCACCGGCTGCCAACCTGTCGGCTTGTAATCCGCCCGCGGTAATTAAATATTTTGTATTAAAGGTACCTTTGCTGGCAACAACTGTGGTATAATCGGCATGGTGTTCAAATGCTTTGGCAGCGCAATTGGTAAGTACTTTGCTTTGGGGGAATTTAGCCTCAAACAGTTCGCGGTATTTACGCGTAACGGCAGCAAAGCCAATAATGCCGGTGCAAGGCACCCAGATGCCTTCAATCCCTTCACAATAAGGTTCAATTTCTTTAATCTGCACACTGTTTATACGTTCAATCCCTTCTACCCCGTTGGCCAGGCCGTTATTAAAAACCTTGTTCATGTGGGCCAATTCCGATTGTTTGGTAGCTACAATGACTTTTCCGCAAATGTCATGAGGTACGTTATGCTCTTTTGCGAACGCAACCAGTTCCCGGCGGCCATTTACGCATAATTTAGCCTTATATGAATTGGGTTTGTAGTAGATACCCGAATGAATAACGCCCGAATTATGCCCCGTTTGGTGGGCCGCCACCTCGCCTTCCTTCTCCAGCACAAGGATTTTTTTATCAGGATTGCGTGTATTGATTTTATAGGCTGTCGCCATCCCAACAATGCCGCCACCTACAACAATAAGATCATATAGGTTTTCCATTGCTTGAGTATTCCATGTTACTTTAATAACGTTAATTTACGCCTAAACTTTTAAGTCCGTCCAAAAATACAAAAAACGGATTGGCGCAGTCAATCCGTTTTCATTTTAAAACCCTATATAATTGGGTACTATGCTGCTATTCTTGTATTCCTTGGATATATTTCCCGTACCCGCTTTTAATATATTTTTGAGCTAACACTTGCAGCTGTTCATATGTTATAAAGCCCATCCTGTAAGCCACTTCTTCAATGCAGCCTATTTTGGTACACTGTCGTTTTTCAATAACCCTCACAAATTCCGACGCATCGCTTAGCGAATCAAAAGTACCGGTATCAAGCCACGCGGTACCGCGGTCCATTACACCAACCTGGAGTTCTCCTTTTTCAAGATAGATCCTGTTTACATCGGTAATTTCAAATTCGCCCCTCGGTGATGCCGGGATGTTCTTTGCAATTTCTACAACCTGGTTGTCATAAAAATACAAGCCGGGCACGGCATAATTTGATTTTGGCTTTAAAGGCTTCTCTTCGATAGACAGCGCTTTAAAGTTTTTGTCAAACTCAACTACGCCATATCTTTCAGGATCAGCAACGGGGTAAGCAAATATAGCTGCACCATTTACGTCGTTAAAACTTTGCAACAACTTGCTAAAGCCCGATCCATAAAATATATTGTCGCCAAGTACCAAAGCTACCTTATCAGTGCCAATAAAATCAGCTCCAATTACAAAAGCCTGCGCAAGCCCATTAGGTACTTCCTGCACTGCAAACTCAAACCGGCAACCAAGTTCGCTGCCATCGCCCAGCAAACGCACAAAACCAGGCTGATCTTCGGGAGTTGTTATTATTAATATCTCGTTTATCCCGGCAAGCATCAATACCGATAAGGGATAATAAATCATTGGTTTATCGTAAATAGGCATCAGTTGCTTGCTGATGGCTTTGGTAATTGGGTAAAGACGGGTTCCGGAGCCGCCTGCCAGGATAATTCCTTTCATATGAGGGTTGTTTAGATTTTATTGTCCAGATTCAAGCGCTTCAATACAAACTTTAAGACTGTCACGCCAGTACGGGATACTAATGCCAAATGTTTTCTTAATCTTTGATTTATCCATTACAGAAAAAGCGGGCCTTGTTGCCCTTGTAGGATATTCGCTTGTACGTATGGGATAAACTTTCACCTGGGTATTTGATATATCAAATATGCCTTTCGCAAAATCGTACCACGAGGTAACGCCTTCATTGCTGTAATGATAGGTACCGTAGTTGCCTTGTCCCGAAGCAATGATATCCAATATAGCGCCCGCCAGGTCAATAGCGTATGTGGGGGTACCCACCTGGTCGACAATGATCTTCAACTCGTCCCTTTCGGCACCAAGCTTAAGCATAGTTTTAACAAAATTATTGGCAAATTCAGAATACAACCAGCTGGTACGGATAATGTAATGCGCCGGCAAAATTGTGGCAACCTCCTGCTCGCCTTCTAATTTTGTAAGGCCATAAATGCTTATTGGTTCGGCAATATCATCTTCTGCAAGTGGGCTGGGTACGTCCCCCCTGAAAACAAAATCGGTTGAGATTTGTACCAATACCGCATCGTGTACCTTACACTGAATTGCCAGGTTTTCGGCACCGGTCTTGTTTATTTTGCGGGCAAGGTCAATATCGTCTTCTGCTTTATCCACAGCGGTGTAAGCTGCGCAATTAATAACATAAGCAGGTTTATATTGTTCAAATACCTTATTTAGTAACCCTGCGTCCAGGATATTGGCTTCAGATTCGGGAGGAAAAAACATGAAAGTGATACCTTTAACGGCGGCTACCTTTTTCAAACACTGCCCCAACTGGCCAGAAGCACCGAATACTACTATATTTTGCATATCGAAATTTTATAATTTAAGTACTGGCGATAAATGTAATTATTAAAAACCCAGCTCACCTGCATCTTTTAAAAATGGCAGTTCAAGGTCCTTTTCAGATACTAACAATTCGCTTGCCGGCATACCCCAATCAATATTCAACTCCGGATCAGCATAATGTAACCCGCCTTCGGCCGCTTTATGGTAATAATTATCGCATTTGTATTGAAAAACCGCAATATCGCTCAATACGATGAAGCCATGTGCAAAGCCACGGGGAATAAAAAGCTGCTGGTTATTTTCTTCAGATAGCCTTACCGAGAAGTGCTGGGCATAAGTGGGCGAGCCTGTGCGCAAATCGACAGCTACATCCAACACCTCACCTTTAGTTACCCTCACCAGCTTTGCTTGCGCATATTCGCCTTTTTGCAGATGCAACCCCCTGAATACGCCTTTTGTTGAATACGATTGATTATCCTGAACAAAATTCACCTCGTAACCTACTGCATTGTTAAAGTTTTGCGTGTTATAGGATTCAAAAAAGTATCCCCGGGCATCATTAAAAATCCTGGGGGTTATAATTATGCATCCTTCGAGCGGAGTGGGTGTGATTAGCATCGTGTATGGAAATGATTATTTGTCGGTTAAAGTTTTATATTTTGTATAATATAAGTAATTATAGCTTGTATCCTTATTAATGCAATATTATTGGTTATTTTGATGTTCGGGATGGCCTTTCAAAATAAGCATTGCCCATTTGTTTATTTATGTGTAACTTCTTTTTAATTTTGTAAAGGTACAAAATCAAAAATTTCAATACGGCTGCTTTACCAGTCCCGGCTGTATATTTAATCACCTATAAATAATTTCAACAATATTTTCTGCCCGCCAGGTGCAGGAGACCACGCCATCGAAATAGCACAATGTGTGTATCAAAATAAATAATCTTTTTTGTCCAAACATCGCAAATACTTTACTTTAAACATCCCCACACAAAAAAATGTTTTTCAGCAGAGCTGGCAGCTATTTCATCCAAGCTATCCAAAAGGATTACTTCCGGGCTAATCAACCCTAAAAAGCACACCTGCAACAAATTCATTATCTTTGCGGCACAATGCAATTAACAGGAGAGAAAACAGCGGTTTGGGAAAAGGGTTATAACAATTATGGCCCCTGGCTTAAGGAAAAATACAAAGGTCACCGGGTATTTAAAGTTATTGTTGATGGCGGCTTTACCTGCCCCAATCGCGACGGCAGCAAAGGCTATGGCGGCTGCACCTATTGCAATGTCGATTCGTTTACGCCATCTGTAAGCCGTAATGCCCCAACCGTACGCCAACAGGTTATAGAAGGCATGGAGCGCGCCCGCAAAGGCAACAAGGCCGATAAATTCATCATCTACTTTCAGCCTAACACTAATACTTATGCTCCCGCGCATTATTTAAAAATGATGTACGACGAGGCGCTGAGCTACGGTACCGAAGACATTGTTGGTTTGAGCGTTGGCACCCGTCCCGACTGTATTGATGCCGAAAAAATTGCCCTGCTTGAAAGTTATACCGACAGGTTTGACGTAGACCTGGAAATGGGTATGGAATCGATATATAACGAAACCCTGGGCCAGATAAACCGTGGCTGCAGTCACGAGGAATTGGTAAAAGCCCTTAAACTGGTTGAGAACAGCAAACTGGATATTTGTGTGCATACCATTTTTGGTTTCCCATGGGAAACCCACGAAATGATGCTTAAATATGCCGATGAGATAAACCGTTTCCCGCAGATAAAATTTGTAAAATTCCACCATCTGCATATTGTAGAAGGATCGGTAATGGGCGTAAAATACAAACGTGAGCCATTTAAACTTTTCGGTATCGATGAATACGCCGACTTTTTATGCGAGCTTCTCCCCCGAGTTCGTCCTGATATCGTAATCCAGCGCCTGTTTGGCTTAAGCGACCGCGAACTGCTGATAGCTCCAAACTGGGGCTTAAAAAAATCGGAGATCCAGTATTATATTGATCAAAGAATTTTGAGCCGGGGTGTGGTGCAGGGGAGTGCGTTAGGTTAAACCTCATCATCATATTAGTACAAGCTCATTGCTATTTATGGTAGTAAAACTTATACATCCTGTCCATCTTTTTGTTGATATAAAAAATCATGGTATACAAAGTGCCGTCTGAGTTGTATATTAGTTTTTCGGTGTATTTGGTTCTCTGCAAACCAACAACTTCAAAACCTATTATTTCAGTACACTGATTATAGCGGTTAAATTTGTAGGTACACCAATAATCCTCGTCTTTTCCAGGTACAATTTTAGATATATTGATGATTTTATCTCCATACGCAGTTGTATCCGTTTTCATATTATAGCTAAAATCAGGCGTAGTTTGTTTGTAGAAGTAGTCTATCACTTCCAGGTTATTATCATCATTATAACTGGCCATATTGGAGACATATGGAGGTAAATTATTTGTCGTCTTTGTAATCCGGTAAAGACGTCCCTTCGTATCATAATCTCTTCTATCGCGGTTTACAAACAATGTATCCTGATTATAACTTACATGATATTGCAACCTGCCGATACTATCATACGCAAACTCATGCGTCATTTTTAAACTTTTGGGATACAACTTTCGCTTGGGGTATTCGTATTCGACCTTTTTACTAATCAAACCAAAATCATAGTAAAAATACACGTATTTTTCGTCTAAATAATTGTCTTTATCAAAGTGAACCTGGTCGGTCAACCGCCCTTCACTGTTATAATTAAAATTTATCGATCCCATATAAGTAGAATCAGCAATACCATGGCGATTCAGTTTATACTCATAGTTGACCCTTCGTACAATCTTGTTTGCGATAATAAATTTATTGGGGAAATTATCAATGCCCAAAAACTGTTCTATGATTTCCTGCCCCCGCAGGTTATTAAAACAAAAAAGCAAAAGCAGCGATAGTAAAAGTTTATGCATAAAGTTTAGTATGCTTCTAAAATATAAAATATTTTCTATTTACAATCTTGCGATTGCTATTTTGGTTGGATAACAAATCTACGGGCATTAAATTTCCCTTTGGTACCAGTTTTGTTAACCCATAGTTGAAAAATCCCGTATAAAAATTTTAACTTAGATACGTTTTGTCACAAAGAGCGCAACAAAATTACATTCCAGCATTAACCGGTGTACGCGCAATGGCTGCTTACCTGGTTTTTATATCGCATTTTGCGTATATTTTTGATGAAAAATTTCCTCACTCTGTGCAACGCTTTTTTAATGAGTTCCACATTGGGGTTACAATTTTCTTTGTATTATCGGGTTTTTTAATTGCTTTCAGGTATTTTGATAGCTTTAAGCTTACTAAAGATTGGTTTAAGCAGTACCTTAAAAACAGGGTGGCGCGCATATACCCCATGTATGCCATTTTAACCATCGGCGCTTTCATTGCCTTTTATTTTACCAATAATCAAATTGTTACCGCCGGGCATAACCCTATAGCCATGTTCCTGATGAACATTGTTTTTTTGCGGGGCTTTTTTGATCAGCTTAAATTTACCGGGGTGGCGCAGGGCTGGTCGTTAACGGTCGAAGAATGCTTTTACTTTTCGGCGCCTTTCATTTTCCTGATAGCTACCAAATACAAAAGGTTTTATATTCAGCCCATTGCTGTTACCGGCCTGGGCGTTGTGCTTGTGCTAATATTCAGCCATGTTAACTGGTATGGCTTTTTTGGCAACTTCACTTTTATGATGTTGTATACCTTTTTGGGCAGGTGCTTTGAGTTTTTTGCAGGCATACAGCTTGCCCTTATAGTACGCAGGCAAAAGCCGGAGGGTAACAGCAAAAAGAAACTTACCTATCTGGGTTTTTTCCTGATTTTCGTTTGCGTATGGATTATGTCGGTACTACCTATTCCGAAAGGCCAGGAAGCCGGCTTGCATAACCCTTTGGGTATTATCACCAATAACTACCTGCTGGCCTTATCAATTACGTTGTTTTTTTATGGCATACTAACCGAGACAACTTTGCTGAAAAAAATCCTGGCCACCCGGTTTGTTGAACTATTAGGCAAAAGTTCGTATATATTTTACCTGGTACACCTGGGCTACATGTACAACTTTTTACATTTTGGTTTTAACTGGCTTAACGATTATACTTTTACACTTTATGACAAATGGGGGGTCGACTGGCATTCGCCGTTTCAGTATGATAGCTTAAACCTTCTGTATGCTTTTATCGTTTTAAATATAATTTCTATCACCTTATTTAAGTTAATTGAGGAACCGTTAAACCATTATATCCGAAAATCAGATTTTCTGATCAAAAACAAATTACCCAAGCCCGAAAATGAACCGGCAAATATCAATGCTTAATGAATATATTATGGTGCGTAAATTAAAAAGATACCTGATTTTAATCGGGGCGTTATTGGCTTTTCAGCAGGTACTTGCGCAGCACGATTCGCCGGTTAACCCTAAAAAAGAAGATGAAGAAAGCGTATCAACTATATTAAATATTAATAACAAAGACGGTATATTTAATTCGGTTGCGTCATTTACCTTCGACGTAAAAAACACCTATGATACCCAACAGGAAGGCACTGTATCATACCTGATTACCGACGAAAAAGGTGTAAAAGTTAAAGCCCTTTCAAAACCTGTAAAAATTGAAAGAAAAAGCACAGAGCACTACAGCTTTGAAATCCCTGCGCTTAAAACCGGGTTTTATAAGCTTAACATGATGATCAATGTATCTGACTATGACGATACCACCCGCCGGGCTTTTGGCATCAGGGCCGATGAGATCAAATCAGCGTATCCTAAGCCGGCAGATTTCGACAGTTTTTGGGCCAATGCCAAAGCCGAGCTGGCTAAAGTAAAACCACAATTTAAGGTAACTGAGGATCCATCCCAAAACACCGATAACCGCAGGGTTTTCCTCATCGAAATGAAATCATTAGATAACCTGACTATCCGGGGTTGGATGACGGTTCCCAAAAACAATAATAAAAACAAGCAATTTTCAGTACTTTTAGGTTTACCAGGTTACCAGGTTAGTTTGCAACCCATTGTAGGGCGCGATGATGATTTAGTAATTATCACCTTAAATACCAGGGGACAGGGTAATAGCCGCGATGTTATACATACCGAACGCGATGCCTTTATATCATACAACATTGAAGACAGGGATAAATATGTAATGCGGGGCGTAATTATGGATTGCGTACGTGCGGTTGACTTTATTTACTCGCGTAAAGAGTTAAGGCACGATCAAATCCTGGCTACCGGCGGCAGTATGGGCGGCTATCTGGCCATTGCCCTTGCTGCATTAGATAAGAGGATAACTATTTGCTCGGCCCAAAACCCTATCCTGAGCGATGTGCACAATTTGGTTGGTACCGTGGAATGGCCAATAAAGGATATCAGAAAATATGTAGCAGGCAGGCCTGGCGTAAACTTTGACCAGGTACTGCATAATATGGAATATTACGACACTAAAAACTTTGCAACTGATATTAAGTGCCCTATTCTGCTGGGTTTAGGCCTGCTTGATCCCTATGTGCCGCCGGGCAACGGCTTTGCGGTTTACAACTCTTTAAATACCAATAAAAAAGTAATGGTGTTTAAAGACCTGGGACACGAGGTAAGCCAAAAATACAAAGATTACGAGGGTGCCTGGATGCGCGATACCTTTGGATTATTTTAACTATACACCTATGGATAAAAACATAACCGCAAACAAAAAATTATTCAAATACCTGCTTGCAGCGGCAATACTCATGGCTTTTTCACCACGCTATAGCTATGCCGATGGCTTTCCGGTAAGGCCGGGCCGGTTTATTTTATCACCGTCGGTAAGTTATTTTTTTGCCAACAAACAATTCGATTCAACAAGCCATAGGCGGGCGTTTGATGATAACGGGCGTTTTCATTCTGTTAGCTACTCGTTTTATAGCGAATATGGTATCAGCAGGAAGTTTACACTATCTGCCCTGGTGCCTTATTCCATGAACTACTTTAATACCGACAGTTTAACACATGCCATCACCACATCGGGTTTGCAGGATATTGAAATTGGCCTTAAATATTACCTGGCCAACATCAACTACAAATATTATTTCAGCATAAAAGCTACCGGTATTATACCTACCTACCGTAATAATGCAAGCCTGGGTTATGGTTATTATGGCTCCGAACTTAAGCTTGCCTTTGCGGGCAGCGGGCATTTATTTGGTAAGCAAAGCTATTTTGTTGCCGAAAATGCCGTTCGCGAATATTTTGGAAGCGAATCTGTTTTCCAGGACAGGTATAACCTTACTTATGGCTTAACACTCGATAAAAAATTCAAGGAGCAGTTCTCGATAAGTATCGGCGGCTTTTACGCAACAAGCAGTAATTCATTTATAAATCCTAATCCTATTATTTCGGCCAATCCTAATACCAGCAAAAACTTTGCGTTTAACCAGGTGTCGGCAAGCTACGGGCATGCTTTTACTAAAAATTTATCGTTGTTTTTAACCGGCGGAACCTTTATAACCGGCCGCAATACAGGTGCAGGAACCAGCCTTTCGGCATCGTTGAATTACCGGTTAGATACCCGATAGTTTTAATACATATTTGAAACAGAATTATGAACGGCCTAAAATCCTTTATCCTCGTGTTACAACTTGTCCTGCTTTTAATAACAGGCAGCGCGAATGCAATAACAACTGTTCATAAGGCTGATCAGGAGATATCAACCACGCTCATAGCCGGCAGTAAAGATGCCATTTTTAATGGCCTCGCCAGTTATACCTTTAACGTAAAAAATGCGACGGATGTGCCGCAAACCGGCACTGTATCGTACATAGCAGTTACGCCTACAGGGGTTACGGTTGCAAAAGAAAGCAGGAAGGTAAATCTATCCAAACATAGCAGCGCCAGCTATGACTTTACCGTACCGGAGCAAAAACCAGGATTTTACAAGATCAATTTTATGATCAATGTATCTGACTATGATGATACAACACGCCGCGTGTTTGGCATCCGCCCGGAAGAGATTCAATCGCAACATGGCCGCCCTGCCGATTTTGACAGTTTTTGGCAAAATACCAAAAGCGAATTGGCCACGGTTAAGCCGCAATTTAAGATGACCGAAAAAGCCGAGCAGGAAACAGAAAACCGCAAGGTTTATTTGATAGAGATGCGCTCGCTGGATAATATCACTGTACGGGGCTGGTTAACAATTCCTAAAACCAGCATCAGGAACAGACGCTTTAGCACCCTTTTGGCATTGCCGGGCTACCAGGTTGATTTAAAACCCATGTTAGGCGAAGACAATGATATCGCCATTATTACTCTTAATGTGCGCGGCCAGGGCAACAGCCGCGATGTAATTCATCCTAAAAGACCAGATTATATTAGCCTAAACGCCGAGGATAAAAACAAATATGTACTTCGCGGCGCCATTATGGATTGTATCCGCGCTATTGATTTCATTTATTCGCGTCCCGAGCTCGATCCTAAGCGTATTGAGGTATCGGGTGGCAGCCTGGGCGGTTTTCTCGCTGCTGCGGTAGCGGGGCTGGATAATCGTGTGCAACTCGTTTCATCACAAAATCCTATCCTGAGCGATATCCGTAATCTTCCCGACCAGGAAGACTGGCCTTTGTATGATTTGCACAAATACGCAGGCGAAAAAGGGATTAAATTTGATAAAATATTGGATAACCTGGATTACTTCGACATCAAAAACTTTGCGCAAAATATTCAAATTCCCATCCTGTTGGGTATCGGTTTGCTTGACCACCTGGCACCGCCCAATAATGAGTACGCTTTTTACAACCTCATTCCCCAAAAGCACCGCGGCATTATGGTTTTTAAAGACCTTGGCCACGAAGTACCAATGACCTACGTGCTGAAAGATGGCCATATGATGCGGGATAAGTTTGGCTTATTTTAAAATGCTGCCGCGGGTTTAACGAAGCGTAACCCGTGGTAAAAATAATATAAGCATCAAACGCTACCTTGTTTTATTACCCGATACTGATTAAATGATCGAGGTATCCAAGGGACTGGTATTGGTCAAAAACAGGCACAAATATTTGGATGCGCCTAAATTGCGCTATCAGTTTAATGTCAACCATGATTAAATATAAAATATTGAATATCAGATATTTATAATATTTTATCTAAAAAGTGTTAAGTTATGTTAACCCAATCAGATGCGCCCTGGGGATTGATTTAATGTTGATTTAAATCGTGTTTATTAATTTAAGCTGGAAGCTTAAATTAAGCCTTACCACGGGTTACGCTTCGCTAAACCCGCGGCAGCTTGTTTTAAAACGTTACAACAAATCCTTCAGATGTTTATAGTTGGCCTTAACGGTGTCCAATACCTCGTCCATATGGCCGTTAAGCATTAGTTTGGTCATGGAAACCGCCATGCCTGCAACCTGTTTCAGTTCAATTTTCGGCGGCATGGCCAGGGCATTAGGGTCGGTAAAAACGTTTAACAACGCGGGGCCGTCAAAAGCAAGGGCATCACTTACAGCCTGTCTTACCTCGCCGGGTTCGGTAACGGTGAAGCCTTTAATGCCCATAGCCTGGGCAACCAGTGCAAAATCGGGGTTGTACATATCGGTTTGCCAATCGGGCAGGCCGGCAACTTCCATCTCCAGCTTTACCATGCCCAATGAGCGGTTATTAAAAACTACAATTTTAACCGGTAATTTATACTGAACGATTGTTGCCAGATCGCCCAAAAGCATCGAGAGGCCGCCATCGCCGCAAAGTGCTATCACCTGCTGCCCTGGCCGCGAAAGCGCCGCGCCTATGGCCTGGGGCATGGCATTGGCCATCGATCCGTGGTTAAAGGAACCTATCATTTGTCGCTTGCCAGTAGCATTAATATAACGCGAGCCCCATACGCACGACATCCCCGTATCTACCGTAAAAATCGCATCCTCGGCGGCGAGTTTATCCAGTACATGAGCCACAAACTCGGGGTGAATTTTGTCGGTTTCGCCGCTATCGTCAACATAAGTTTGCATTTTATCTTTAACATCGGCATACACTTTTAGCTGGGCCTGCAAGAAGATGTCATCTTGTTTTTGGGCGATGAGGGGCAGCAGCGCTGTTAAAGTATCTTTCACAGTTCCGCATAAACCAATATCAACTTTGGCGCGGCGGCCAAGCCGTTCGGGCTTAATATCTACCTGCACTATTTTACAATCTGCAGGCATAAATGGTGTATACGGAAAATCGGTGCCCAGTAGTATCAGCAGGTCGCACTCATGCATGCTGTGGTAGGCCGATGGCAGGCCAAGCAGGCCCGTCATGCCCACTTCATTAGGATTATCATACTGGATATCCATTTTAGCACGAAACGAATAGGCAACCGTAGCATTCAGTTTTTGCGATAACTCCACCACTTCGTCATGCGCGTCGGCAGCGCCGATACCGCAAAATATAGTAATTTTATTATTACGGTTAATTAATTCGGCCAGCTGCTGCAAATCGGCATCTGTAGGGCGGATAATAGGAGCCGGATTAAAGTTTTGGATTGATGTTTCGATATCAACGGCATCCATGCCGGATAAATCGCCCGGCAGGCCAATTACGGCAACACCCTTTTGATGCAACGCGCTTTGGATACCGGCCTGCAGCATGCGCGGCAATTGTTTTGGCGTGGTGACTATCTGGTTATAGTAACTACAATCATCAAACAGCTTAATAGTATTGGTTTCCTGGAAATAGTTTGTACCAAACTCAAAACTGGCAATTGTTGACGCAATGGCTATAACGGGCGCGCCCGAGCGGTGGGCATCATATAATCCGTTTATCAAATGTACATGACCTGGCCCGCTGCTGCCTGCACAACAGGCAAGGCCGTTCAGCTGTGCTTCGGCACCGGCAGCGTAGGCGCCGGCTTCTTCATGTCGGACGTGGACCCACTGAATGCTGCCTTCGCGCCTTACGGCATCATTTACTTCGTTAAGGCTATCGCCTGTTACCGCGTAAATTCTTTTGATGCCGGCATCTACCAGCATCTTTACCAATTGGTCTGCAACTTTTTTTGCCATTGTAATTTTGATTATCTCCGTATAGCTTAACCAAATTACAAGGCAAGGGTTTTCAGTTTATCCCTTATTGCAAATAAAATATTTTAAAGTGCCGTTAGGCTTTTTGTTTATAAGCCACCGAAACATTTTTTAACTTCTCTATAATTTCGTTCAGTTTCATCGGCTTTGCTATGTAATTATCCATACCGGCCTGCAGGCAAATTTCTTTATCTTCGGCCATGGCATTAGCCGTCATGGCTATTATATAAGGCTGCGGCCTGCCGTTTCTCCGGATATGGGAAGTTGCTTCAAGCCCGTCCATGCCGGGCATTTGGATATCCATTAATACTACATCAAAATCATTTTTCTCCATTTCATTCAAAACTTCAATACCATTTTGAACCATTTCGGGCATATAGCCCAGCTTATTTAAAACACGCTGTATCAACTTTTGATTTACAGGATTATCTTCGGCAACAAGTATTTTAAGCGGGTTTTCCGTTGCAAAATCAACCGAAAGCATTTGTTTACTTTTATCTTCAAACAACGGGTTGTTATTATTTAAATTTAAAGCTACCTGCAGGCTGCTAAATAAGTACTGCTGCTTGACAGGTTTTGTCAAAATGGCCGCGAATAATCCCGGGAACTTCTTTCTGCTCTCGTCGCCTATCGAGCTGAGCATAATAACAGGTATTAGCGGATTAATACTTTTTACCGCTTTGGTTAGGCCTACTCCGTCCATTTCGGGCATCTCCATATCCGTTATAACCAGTTGTATGCTATTTTCTGTTAATAATTGGTCAAGGGCATCTTTGGCCGAAGTAGTTGCTGTAACCTTCATACCCCAGTTTTCGAGCTGGTTTTTCAAAATTTTAAGGTTTGTTTTATTGTCATCAACAATCAATACCCGCCCCCCCTTAAAACCCACGGTAGTATACATATCGTCGCGGGGTGCTTTGGCATTACTTACCCCGGCGTTAATGGTAAAATTAAAAACCGAGCCTTCTGACGGCAGGCTTTGAACCCAGATTTCGCCGCCCATAAACTCAACCAGCTTTTTGCTGATTACCAAACCAAGCCCGGTACCCCCATATTTGCGCGTGGTTGAAGAATCAACCTGGCTAAAAGGTTTAAATAAATTTGATAACTTATTTTCCGGAACTCCAATACCGGTATCCTTCACGCTAAAACCAATTGGTATGTTACCCTCGTGAGGTTTAGAGGCAGCAAATACCCTTATAAATATTTCTCCTTTCTCGGTAAATTTGATGGCGTTACTCACCAGGTTTATCAATACTTGTTTAAGCCTAAGCTCATCGCCTACAATACATGCCGGTACATCTGTATCTATTTCATAAATTAAATCAATATGTTTTTCGGCAATTTTGGTCGAGAACACATCCATCACATTTTCTATGCTTTTGCGAAGCACAAAATCCTCATGTTCAATTTCAATTTTTCCCGATTCTATTTTAGAAAAATCAAGGATGTCATTAATCACATTCAACAAGCTTTCGCCGCAATTGATAATCGTATCGGTATACTCGCGCTGCTCGCTGTCAAGGTTGGTTTCGGCCAGTAATGATCCCATTCCTATTACACCATTCATTGGTGTGCGTATTTCATGGCTCATGGTGGCCAGAAAAGTACTTTTTGCCAGGTTGGCTTTTTCGGCTTCTTCGCGGGCCAGGTGCTCCTGGTGTTTTTGTTCGGTAAGCTGCTGGTTAAGTATTTTCAGGTCATCGGCCTGCTCAAGCAGTTTATCTGATTTGATGGTCAATTCAGTATTTAGCGAATGTAATTCTTCTGATTGTGCCTGCAGTTCCTCGGCCTGTGCCTGTAACGCTTCTGATTGCGTTTGCAGTTCTTCGGCCTTATTGGCAATATCGGCAGTCCGTTCTTTAACCTGCTTTTCAAGCTCTGTTTTTTGCTTGTTGATACCGTTGATACGGTGGCGGTAATAGGAATAAATACCAACAATAAAAGTTAGTCCGGCCAAAATCCGGAACCAAAGCGTTTGCCAGTACGGAGGCTTAATAATAACTTGAACCGAAGCAGTTTTGGGGTTCCAAAAGCCATCGTTATTTGACGCTTTTACCCTAAACGTATACGTACCTGGGTCAAGGTTGGTATAAGTGGCTTTTTTTGTAGCATCGGCATTTGTCCAACTGGTATCAAATCCTTCCAGCTTATAAGCATAGTTGTTATTTTCGGGGATTACATAATTTAACGCGTTAAATTCAAACGTAAGTGAAGTTTGCCGGTAGTTTAAATGCAGCTGCTTTGTTAAAGAGATATCGGTTTTTAATATCGAATCCTTTTGCCCCGGAACAATAGTTTTATTAAAAACTTGAAGCCCGGTAATAAAAACTGGCGGAAGAAAGGTGTTGATTTTGATATTTTTAGGATAAAAAGTGGTAAGCCCTTTGGTGCCGCCAAAAAACATTTCGCCATCTTTTGCCCTTAAAAACGAATTGGATTCAAATTCAATCCCCTGCAGGCCATCATGAATATTAAATTTTTTGTAGGTGTGCTTATCCGGATTAAACATAGACAGGCCATCATTTGCGGATACCCATAGGTTGCCAAATTCATCTTCGGTTATGCCTTTAATCACATCATCAAGCAGCCCTGGCTGTTGGCTGTAAGGTGCAAACACATTTTTTTTTGCATCAAAAAGATACAAGCCTGTTTGACCTATCCACAAACGCCCTTTATGGTCGGTAAATATTACCCTTATATCGGGTTTCCTGGCAAATTCATTAAAATAGTGCGAGAAGCGCCTGCTTTTTAAATTATAGCAGTTTAAGCCACCATCGTCGCCGCCAAACCAAACATTGCCGGCTTTATCCTGGTTAATTACAAACACGTTATTGCCCAGGAAGCTGGTAACCCCATCGGGATCTTTGGTAACACGCCTGAATTGGTGAGTTTTAGCATTCAGCAGGTTAAGGCCCCCGCCAAAAGTGCCCACCCACAGGTTGCCCTCGCTATCCTGGAATGTTTTAAATACCATATCCGAACTAATGGTTGTTTTGTCATTCGGATTATTTTTAAAACGGGTAAACCTGGTGCTCCCCGGGCGGAGCAGGTTTAACCCGCCGGCCCAGGTACTTATCCATAGGTTTTTATCCAGGTCTTCGGTAATATCAAGCACTGCGTCCGAGCCAATGCTGGCCGGGTCGGCCTCGTTATATCTGAAATGTTTAAACGATGCTTTTTCCCTGTTAAAAAGGTTTAACCCACCCCCATCGGTGCCAATCCAGATATTGCCCCTCCTATCTTCACAAAACGATTTAACATCGCTAAAACTTAAACTATTGGGATCTTTTTCCTGCCGGTAAACGTTAAACCTGTTGGCAGCAGGCGTGTATAAGCTAATGCCTCCACGGCCCGTACCAACCCATAAGTTGCCCTGGTTATCCTCAAATAAACCCGATGCCGAGGTTTGTGCAAGGCTTGTCGGGTCGTAAAACTTATGGGTATAGTGATAAAAGCTGTCATCAGCCGGATTATAAAGATTAAGCCCTTCGTTTATCGTACCTATCCAAACATGGCCTTCGTGATCAATGAGCAAACCGGAAAGCGCTATCTCGTTACCCGATAGGCTACCCGCCTCGCCGGTGATATGTTGATACTGTTTAAAGGAACCATTTTGCGGATCGAAAACCAGCACCCCCGCGGTTTTAGTGGCCAGCCAAAGTTTGCCATCCCGGGCCAGCTGCATTGATTGTATATTGTTAGCCGCGGATCCGAACTTGTTTTTTATCAGGTTAAATTTTCTGGCAGAGTGGTTGTAAACATTTAAACCAGAATCAGTTGCTATCCAAAGCCTGTTCTGCCTGTCTTCTAAAATATAATGAACGGCTCCTGCACTAATGCTGTTGCCATCCTTCTTGCTGTGGGCAAAATGTAAAAACTGTTTTGTTTGACGGTTAAAAATATCAAGACCACCATCTTCAGAAACCACCCATAAAACATGCTGTGTATCTTCAAAAATGCAGGCAATCATGCTTCCGCTAACGCTATTCTTATCTGTAACATCATGAGTGTAACGTGTAAATGAATTGCTATATGGGTTAAAGCTATTGAGCCCGTTTGCAGTTCCAATCCATAAAATTTTATTGCTGTCTTCGTAAATATACTTGATCAGGTTGTCACTCAAACTATGATTATCGCCCGGTATGTTGCGATAAACAATCATTTGTTGCCCATCATAACGGTTTAAGCCATCCTGTGTACCAAACCACATAAAACCCCGGCTGTCCTGCCACGTTGCAAAAACATAACTGTTTGATAAGCCTTGCTCGATACTAATTTGCTTGAATTTTATTTCGGGCGCTTGTGTTTTACCATCTGTTGGATATAAAAGACACACAAGCACTGCAATCCCAGAAACCCAACATGTAAACCATCTGTGCGGTTTAATCATCACTATATAAAAATTGGTTTAGCTATATACTTTTTTATACGATTGCTTTTAAGTAAAGTTGGCATTAAGTAACATTTTATATATTTATTAAAAAATTGATTCATAGGCATATATCCATATTAAAATCTGTTCATATTATTGCATTAATAAAACCCTTATGGCACGCATAGTTATTATAGCTTACAAACCAAAGCCCGGCAAAGCACTGGAGTTGAAAGAACTCACCAAAACCCATGTACCGCGTTTAAGGGCCGAAGGACTTGTTACTAACCGTGAAGCTGTAATTATGGAAGCCGTTGATGGCACCGTGATAGAAGTTTTTGAGTGGTTATCGGCCGATGCCATCAGGAAAGCGCATGCCAACCCTGTTGTACACCAGTTGTGGGCCGAGTATGCAGAGGTATGCGACTATGTAAAACTAAACAGCCTTGCCGAGGCCGGCAACATGTTTGCAGAATTTAACGCAGTTGATTAACCAGCTAAATAACATACTATCCAATTAAACAAATTACCCGTATGCCAACAAAGCGCGTGTTTTGTTGTTATGGTAGGGTTTTACAGATAAAATATCAATGCAGAATTTACTTTAATACCAGTGAATATGAAATTTAACCTTGCGCCAATCATCACAATTTTTACCTTTTGTCTTATAGCGCAAAACTCATTTGCCCTTGTACAAAAGGATACAGTTAAAACCAACACCGTTACAGTGGCACCAGTTGAAGTGTTGCCGCAATTTCCAGGCGGGCAAGAAAAGCTTACCGCGTTTATTAAATCGAAATTACACCCTGTAAAAGGTGCATCAGGCAAAGTTTTAGTTTATTTTGTTGTGGAGAAGACCGGAAAACTAAACCATATTAAAGTAATTAAAGGGCTGAGCGCCGAGGCCAATAAAGAGGCGGTACGTGTTATCAAACTTTCGCCCAAATGGAAGCCTGGCTCACAAAACGGCGTTGCGCGCAGGGTAGCCTATACCACGCCGGTTACTTTCAGTTAAAAGCTGGTTCATGACAGGCTTTATTAGCGCCGGTAGTCAATACAAAAGTGTGATACCCTTATCTAAAATGAAAATTATCGGCCTTTAACCGCTTCTGCATTTCCTGTTTATAGTTGCGGCCAATGGGCAATTCGTGCCCGTTCACTTCTACACTGTAGGCGTAAAAGGAACTGATATGCGCAATGGCTATAATAAAAGACCGGTGCGCACGCACAAACTTATTTTCAGGCAACATCCCTTCCAGCAGGCTTATTTTTTGTTTGCTGATATAAGCGTTACCCGTAGTTATTACCTTAACATAATCACGCAAACTTTCCACCCATAAAATATCGTTTACATTTATTTTAATGGTTTTACGTTCAACCTTCAGGTACAGGAATGCCTCGGTATCGCCAACGTTTTTTTCATAGTTGTCGCCTGCGCTGGCTTTGTTGCCATTAAGCTGGTAAACCTTATCAATAGCGCGCATAAACCTGTCAAGCGGTATGGGCTTAACCAAATAATCAACCACATTTAACTCAAAGCCATCAAGGGCATACTGGCTGTAGGCGGTGGTAAAAATAGTTTTGGGTGGATTTTTAAGGGTCTTTAAAAAATCAATACCTGTTATTCCAGGCATCTGAATATCTAAAAACATTAAATCAACAGTTTTTTGCTGCAACAACTGGAAGGCCTGGATGGCGTTACTACATTTACCTACAATCTCCATATCATCAAAGTTGCGCAGGTAATTCTCCATCACTTCAATGGCATAAGGCTCGTCGTCAACTATGAGTATACGCAATTTCATGAGTGTTTATTTTAGATGGGCTTTGAGGTGCAAAATTAAGCCTGAGATCGAGCACGGCCAGAAAAGTATCATTGTCATCCATTATTTTAAGACTGTGGGTGATTGGGTATATCAGTTCAAGCCGTTTCCTAAGGTTTTGCAGCCCGATGTTGCCGGTTTTGCCGGCACCTTTATTTGCGCCCGCTGCTTTACTGTTTGATATTTTGAGCTTAAGCTCATCGCGCATAACATATAAATTGATGTTAATCCACGCATCGCCCATTTGCTCGCCGGCACCATGTTTAAACGCATTTTCAACAAGGGGCAACATTAGCAATGGAGCTATCAGCTTTCCATCAGTATCGCCATAAATATTAAAATTGATATCCAGCCTATCTTCATAACGCAGTTTTTCAAGGCTTATAAACTGTTGCAGCATTGTAATCTCCTGGCTTAACAATACCTCGCCGGTATTACATTCATATAACATGTAACGCAGAATATTACTCAGGTTAAGGATCAGCTGCGGCGACTTTGCAGATTGGTTTAAACTTAAAGCGTAAAGATTATTTAGCGTATTAAATAAAAAGTGAGGGTGTACCTGCGCTTTCAGCGCATTTAGTTCTGCCTGTAAAGTAGCCTGTTTACGCTTATACCACATTTTAAAAAGCTTAATGGCCAATACAAAGCCTATTACCAGGTTGGTGCCTTTTAATGCGTTGATCATGTTTTGTAAATCGAACAGCTTCACTAAAAACGGCCGCCGTGAGGCTTCAAAATAGTCGCCTTCGGTAAGGTGCATCATACGAATGGTATAGGGCGTTACAAACAAAATACCAACAATGCGGGTAACAACAACCGACAATACAAACACCCCCAATGCCAGTAAACAAAACTTCAGGTACTTGCCCGGGAACAGGTATTTAGGGATAAGCCAGCCAGCTATAGCGTAATAGTAGGCTATCTGGATAGACATAAAAATAAAATTGTTACGTAGCGATACCATGAAATTGGTTGGTACCGAATACATCAGTGTTATGATAAAGCTCACGATTAGCCAAAACAATATGTGCTGCATGGGCCTTGGCATTTTAAATTGGGCAACATCAAAATCGGCAAGCTGTTTCATATAGCTAAATTACTTATAGTCAATCAAAAGGATGAACCATTTAGTACACTCATCGACGGATGACACGCCGGCGTCGACAAAACGCATTTCAACAGGTTTATCCGGCATGTTTTTGCACATTAATGCAATTTATGTATGCCACAAGGCTGTTTGTATCCGGTATCCTGCTATATGACGCTATTGGTTTATAAAGTGTTACCCGGCCTGTAATTTAGTTACCAGATTTAAAAAATAAACGACATGAAAAAGACCATATTAACACTTGCCATTATTTGTATGGCGGCTGCAGGCAGCATAGCCCAAACAAAAATCAATAACACCGCTACCTGGGTTGTGGAAAGCAACATTAACAACCCGGGCATCCAAACGGTAAGGTTTTATAATAATGATAAGCACCTTATTTACAGCGAAACCATTAAAGCCCGTATAAATGTGAGCAACAAAAAAGTACAACAAAAGCTCAATAGCATGCTGGACCTTTTAATGACAACTGGCAAACCAATAAGCGACGGCAACATGCTTGCTGCATCCTTCAAAGTAAAAAAGAGCTAAACGTGAAAAACAGAATTGAGGGGTGTTCATTTGCACTAAATCAAAAATTATATAAAGATGCTTTTTAATTATACTCAGGGGAGCGCGAGGTGACCCTGTTTATTTTTACAGATGCCATCAATTAAACAAAAAAGGCAAACTTGTTATAAGTCTGCCCCTTTTTTATGTACCAATATATAGTGAAGCCTTTTAACGGCTGCTTGTTTTTGTAGTGTTTGTTACCTATAGTTCTTAATTATCTGATGCCTTAATATATAAACCGCTGTCCCAACAGGATATCGGCTTTCAGCCTTGAGCATTGTGCTTTAAGCTTTACTATTACCTGTAAATGATAGTTAATATCTGGTAAGTACCAAAGTACAATTGCAGTAACCTGCTTTTTATGAGTTCGATGTTTTCCTTTTTCATGACCGTATTGTTTGATTGACATATCAAAGGTACTGCGCTTAGCAGGGCGCATCAATCTCAATAAATCGGTTTTAACAACCAATTTTTCCTGAGGCCGGTTATTACCGTCAGCCGATAGTCATAACGGTGATTTGGGCAAGATAAATTGGAGAGGATTTTATTGAAGCTGCTTAAACTCCGAAGGATTATTACCTGCAAAACGTTTGAAAAAACGGCTGAAATGCGAACTGTTATCAAAGTTCAGCCGCTCGGCAATTTCTTTGATACTCAAACCGGATGACGAGAGCAGGTATTGCGCCTCCAGGTACATCCGGTTATGGATAACATGCAGGGCATTTTGGCCAGTCTCGGCCTTTACAATTTCCGTTAAATATTTTGCTGAAATAAACAAGGCATCGGCATATTCCTGCACCGTTTTAAGGGTGAGAAACTGATCCTCCACCAGTTTTTTAAATTTATAAACCAGCTGATATTGTTTGCTAAGGTGGCGGGTTGAATGCAGCAGGCAGTTTTCGCAAGCCCGGTTCATTTCGTAAAGCAAATCCGTTAACAGCAATCGTAGGATGGGTAAGTGAAAAGCGCCTTTATCCCGACTTTCGTCGCTTATTTTTTCGTAAAGGGCTTTTAGCGAAGCGCAGCTTTTTTGCGACAGGCCATAGATTGGCGGATAATCGGGATTTACTTCCAGCAGGTTATCCAGTATGTTTTCTTTAAGCAGGTTATTGGTCAGGAATTCTTTTTTAAATAACACCTCGTACAATAACAAATCGGGCGAGGCATCTTCATAGGAAGTTATAAACTGGGGCGATACCAGGTGGATGGAATTGGTATACACCTCGAACACAAAATGGCCGATTGTTTTTTTACAGCTGCCCCTTAAACATAAAATCACCGAGTAATAATCTGTTTTAACAGGCAGGCCATGTGTAAGCCCCGGTTGATTATTGAGCACTGCAAAATCGTCCTGGTTCCAGCCATCGTTAATAATTCCAAAATCGGGCGCATGATCACCTGCCGATGCCAGGTGCTTTTTTAGCGTTGATGGGATATCTAAAACGGTGATCTTATCGCTCATACATTAGGTTTATTCCTGCTCAACCCAGTTACCGTCGTCTTTAATGATGCCTATAAGCTCATCTAAAGCGTTTGCTGCGCTGATGTTTTTCTTTACGGCTTCTTTACCACGGTAAAGGGTGATTTTATCTGTGCCCGAACCAACATAGCCATAATCAGCATCCGCCATTTCGCCGGGACCATTTACGATGCAGCCCATAATACCAATCTTCAAGCCTTTAAGGTGACTTGTGCGGCTGCGGATCATCTGCGTAGTAATCATCAAATCAAACAAGGTACGCCCGCAGCTTGGGCAACTGATATATTCTGTTTTGGAAATACGTGAACGCGTAGCCTGCAAAACACCAAAGGCGGTAGAAGTGATCACTTTGGTATCAACCTCAGGTGCCTCAATCCAGATACCGTCACCAAAGCCATCAACTAACAAAGCGCCAAGGTCGGTGGCGGCGTAGAGCTGCAGTTTAGATGTGAGATTTGAGATTTGAGATCTGAGATCAGCTTCACTTTCGGACTTTCCGACTTCCGGACTTTCGGACTCAAATGCATAACTCCTTTTCACAATCACCGGCACATCCAATCCCAGTTCTTCCATTTTGAAGAAGAAGCTGCGTTGATCGGCCATACCATGCAGGGCGTTGGTTTCTAAAACAAACACCAGCGAATTATCAAACGGTAACGAGCCAAATTCTTCCGAATCAATATCTTCCGGAAACAGCGTCACCAGGTTTAACACTGACGTTTTGTTGGTGGCCCCGATATATTCTTTCAGTGTAAATAATGGATGACAAAGGGTTTTATCGGCCAGTTTTAACCAGGTTTGGTAGTTATACAACTGCTTTAAGTTACCGGGTAGGTTAAACGACGGTAACTCATCAGCCAGGTAAACAAAATCAACCGACTGCTCGGCCATGTTATATTTATCCAGCAAGGGCGAGTAGATATAACCGGCATCGGCCATAATACCCGGATCTTTCAGGTTCTTTTTTGACAGATCAAGCACCACCCTTGGCACCATATGCCCGCCAATGAAAGCATTAGCTTCGTAGGTGTGGCGTTTTTTGTATTCGTAGGGATTATGGGTTTGAGGCGAAAGGTGAAAGGTGAAAGGTGAAAGGTTCTTATCGGTAATATTCTCATTGCCTTTTGCCTTTAACCTTTCGCCTTTAACCTCCTTCTCCCTCAAAGAGTAGCGCTTCACCAACTCGATAGCCACGGGCGCTTCTGCCTCAGGTTCTTCGGTTAATGATACGCGGACGGTATCGCCAAGGCCATCTTCCAATAAGGTGCCTATACCTACGGCTGATTTTATGCGGCCGTCTTCGCCGTCGCCGGCTTCGGTTACGCCAAGGTGCAGGGGATAGTTCATGCCTTCGGCAACCATGGTTTCAACTAACAAACGATAGGCCTGCACCATTACCTGCGGATTGCTCGATTTCATGCTGATCACCAAATTATAATAATTCAGCGTTTCGCACATGCGCATAAACTCCATAGCCGATTCAACCATCCCTTGCGGGGTATCGCCATAACGGCTCATGATCCTGTCGCTTAAACTACCGTGGTTGGTGCCAATGCGCATGGCGGTGCCATACTCTTTACAGATGTTTACCAGCGGCGCAAACTTTTGGTAAATGCGTTCCAGTTCGCCCTGGTACTCCAGGTCGGTATAATCAATCTGGTCGAATTTCTTTTTATCGGCATAGTTGCCTGGGTTAACGCGTACTTTTTCGACAATACGGGCGGCCACTTCTGCGGCGTTTGGTGTAAAGTGGATATCGGCCACCAAGGGTACATTGTAACCACGGGCGCGAAGCTGTTTTTTTATCTCGGCCAGGTTTTTGGCCTCTTTAATGCTGGGCGCGGTAATGCGCACGTACTCGCAGCCCGCATCAACCATACGGATAGATTGCTCAACGGTACCCATGGTATCCATGGTATCGGTAGTGGTCATGCTTTGTATGCGGATGGGGTTATTGCCGCCCATGGGCACATCGCCAATATTTACCTCGCGGGTAACAAAACGCGAATATTGGGTTAACGAATTACAATAACGGCCTTGCAGCAATTTAACAGCATCAGTATTCATGCAGCGGATAATTAATAAGCTGCAAATTTAACGATTATGTTGGGGAATAAGTTGTTTGGACGTAAATGATAAATTAATGGGCGGTTAAGTTATGGTGAGGATAAAATTTATATTTTAGGGGGCGAACCAATGCCCCTCCCTCAAAACAACCTCTCCTTAATCACCAGCGTGCCGGCCATCATATCATGTAAACATTGCTGTTTCTTGTTAAAAAAGGCCAGCAGGTAGCCGATAAAAAACGTAAGTACCGAAAATATTTTGCACAGGTTACGGGTTACGGCTTTACCAAAAGTAATGCGTTCGCCATTCATGTCAACCACTTTTATTTTAAGCATCTGCTTGCCGTAGGTGGCCTGGTTGCCCGAGCTCTCCATCACCATATGGTAAATAATTTTGGCAAATGGTACGCAGGCCAATAAGCCAAAGCTGGCAGCCATACGCGTTTCTTTATCCTGCAATATCAATAATACCACCACAAAAATAACCACCACAAATGCGCCGAAAACGATAAACCAATCTAAAAACGAAGCCAGCAATCGCTGGTCGAAACTGCCGAAATATTGCATAAGCAGGGCGGGTTTGGCAAAGCCGAAAAGGTCCCGCAGTTCGGCAATTTCCTGGGCTTCCTTGTAATCGGGCATTTCGGGCGTTTTTACAAAGTCGGCAGGTTTTATTTTTCTGGCTTTTAGTTCATCAATACTGAAAGGCCCTTCGGGCTTACCATTGATCACTAAAATGTAGTTTGGATGCATGTGCAGGAGCTTTTCTGTTAAGAATACTTTTGGTGCGAAAAGTTACAAATAAATTAGTATCAAGTAGCAAGTATCAAGTATCAAGACTTTTAAAAAGTATTGTCATTTAATTCAATTTTCCCCATCAAGCACCTTGCATTTTATTTAAGATTTTGCGCTCGGATATCCAAAAAAATCTTGATACTTGATACTTCTCAAGATACTTCTCAAGATACTTGATACTAAATACTTGCTACTATCCTATGCATTACGAGGACGAAACATTTACCAAAGCCCCTGCCGCGCAGCTTACGGGGCGCAACCATACGTACGAAAATTGTAAGTTCATCAGCTGTGATCTGTCGCATGCCAACCTGTACGGTTTGGTTTTTATCGACTGTGTATTTGATGGCTGCAACCTGGCGCTGGCCGATGCCACTGATACAGGCTTTCAAAACATCAGGTTTAAAGATTGCAAACTAAGCGGACTAAACTTTGGCAAAGCCCGCGACTTTCTGTTCGAGGTGTACTTTGAGAACTGCATTTTAGATAACGCCATCTTCTACAAAAAGAAAAACAAAAAAGGCCGGTTTACCGATTGCTCTATGACGGAGACCGACCTCACCGAAGCAGATTTAACTGAAGCTAAATTCATCAACTGCAACCTTAACCGGGCCTTTTTCAGCCGCACCATATTGAAGGGGGCCGACCTGCGCAGCTCCTACAACTACACCATCGACCCGGATGATAATATGATTAAAAAAGCCATGTTCTCGCTCCACGGTTTGCCTGGCCTGCTGGCCAAATACGATATTAAAATTGAGGGATAATATTCTGGCAGATATTTAGTTATATCTTTCGAGATAAACCTTATGCGAAAAATTGTATTGTTTGTTGGATTACTTTTGTATTGGTATTGCGGTTTTGCGCAAACACATGATACAACTGAATTAAGATACAAATTAACCAGTTGCTGGGCGCGTGAAATAGATACGATGGCCTACCCATCGTTAGTACTTGCCCCTGCAAGGAAACGCAAAAGTGTGTTCCGCAATCCGTGGAACATTCAAAAGATTTCATTTAATTTGGGGGAAGTCAAAAATTACGACCCCTACCCTGTTATATCAGTGCAAGAGGAACAATATGCCGAACGGATGGATACTATTCCAGTTTATCGGAATTTTGACAATCTCAACACCAAAGTTTTGCGTGGAGGCGTAAAAAAAGAGGAAGTTCAAAAAGCTGTCAAACAGCTGACGCACCATATTACACAATGGCTTCTTTTGCGCAGCCAGATAGATGAGTTAAATGACACGTGGATATTTCCGTTAAAGGGATACAATTACCATGCGATTGGAGGCAATGGCGATGGCTATTCAGATAAAGGCTACCATTACCTTGATGGCAACAAACACGGTGCTCACCCCGCACATGATATATTTATAAATGATAAAAACCAGGATTGTATCGACGACCACTCTCATAAACCGGTAGATGTACTTGCCATAGATCACGGTATTGTGATCGCCTGCAGCAACACATGGGAGACCAATAGCGATCTTCGTGGTGGGAAATATATCTGGATCTACCATTTTGTTTATGGTTCCCGTAAAAATGGAAATGCCTCAATGGAAGATTTTTTCGCGAGATCAGGAGTAATTACCTATTACGCACATAACAGTAAAATTTTTGTGTCTCCTGGACAAGAAGTTAAACCCGGCCAAAAAATAGCCGAAGTTGGCCGCACCGGCTACAACGCTTATAAAAAACGCTCGCCAACACATTTGCATTTTTCGGCATTCAGGCTGGTTGATGATATCCCTGTGCCTTTTAACCCCTATCAGCAATTAAAAAAAGCTAAAACATTATGAGAGTTATTTTAATGCTCATGGTATTGGGGTTGATGAGCAGCCCGGTAAAAACCGACAATGTTATTACCCGTTTTAAGCCCCCTGCTGGTTATAAACAAAGTGCAGTGTCACCCGGTAGCTTCAGTGCCTGGCTGCAGACGGTACCGCTTAAACCTTACGGGTCGCAATGCCTCACCTATCAAGGTAAGGTGGCCCGCACCGAAGCTTATACTGCGGGCATAGTTGATTTGAGCGTTGGCCAGTACGACCTGCAGCAATGCGCCGATGCTGTGATGCGCCTCCGCGGCGAGTACCTATATAGCCAAAAGAAGTACGATAAAATCTCCTTCAACTTTACCAGTGGTTTCCGTTGCGATTTTGTGCATTATGCCAATGGCTACCGTTACAGTAATGATCATTGGATACTGAAAGCAAAAAAAGACTATGGCTACGATAACTTTATGCGGTATATGACCCTGGTATTTAGTTATGCCGGCACCCTATCGCTGCAAAAAGAATTAAAAACCGTAAGTAATCCATCATCCTTAAAAACAGGCGATGTGTTTATTAAAGGCGGTTCGCCGGGGCATTGTTTTATAGTGATGAATGTGGTAGAAGATGCGGCCCATCATAAAAAATTCCTGCTGGCACAAAGCTATATGCCTGCGCAAAGCATCCAACTGCTCCAATACCAGGAAAACCCCTGGTTTAGCCTTGATGAACCAGCCTACATCCTTTATGGCGAATTGGTAAGTCCCGGATATTTAAAACGTTTTGAGTGATCATGGTCATTTATTAGTGTATATCCCGGCTGTACTTTTACACGCACTATTAAGGCAATTGCATTTGCAAAAAAGGGGCATGTGTATTGCTATTGAATGTACAGTTAACTAATAATGATCATGAGAGATTTTTTTATAAACGGCCTGCATGTTTTTGTTATTGTAATTGTGGGTGGTTTCTTCATATTCGGGACCATGGCATTAATGGGTAAGTTTGATCATTGGGATTCGCGTTTTATCAAAAAAGCACAACATGCTTTCAATCGCCTAAGGCGCTACCTCGACCGGAAACACACCAGGCAACAAGATGAAAACGTCGATGTGCGTCGTGAGCACCATGCACATCACGAAACTCATACAAACGACAATGAAACCATTAAGTAACCCCATGCTATATTATAAATACCACTAAATTATGGGATTACGAACAATTTAAATATTGAACACTGAATGCCCAATATCGAATAATGAAGGAAAAACTTCGATGTTGGACATTCAAAATTTATTATTCGATATTATTTGGCCATCTGTTTTTGTTAACCTACTACCTTTTCTCCACCTTGTCATAAAACCCGCCAAAGCTGTTATTTTTAACTGCTTCTTCGTTAAAAAAATCGCCGGGGAAACCTAATTCAATGGCGCTGGCATCACTCAGGCGTTTCATCTGATCTGCGTTTAAAACTACATCAACGGTTTTTAAATTATCAAACAACTGATCTACCTTGGTGGCGCCCACAATTGGGATACACGAAAAATATTGCTGGCGGGTCCAGTTCAGGGCAACGTGGCTTTCGGATACGCCCAGTTCGGCGGCAACTTCCATCACTACTTTTGTAATCTTTTCGGCGCGGGCATTCAGCCGGTTACTTTCGGGTTTTATGCGGCCTTTATCACCTTTTAAATATTTACCGGTAAGCGCACCTCCGGCAAGCGGGGCCCAGGGGGTAACCGTCATCCCAAAATGTTTGGCCATCGGTATCAGCTCGCGCTCCGCTGTGCGGGCAAGCAGGCTGTACTCAACCTGTAAAGCTATAAACTGACTCCAGCCCATCAGTTCGGCCAGGGTATTGCCTTTGGCTACCACCCATGCGGGCGTATCGCTTATAGCGGCATAGGTAATTTTACCTTGTTTTATCAGGTCGTCCATGGCGCGCAGCACCTCGTCAATGGGGGTAATATTATCCCATATATGCAGGTATAAAACATCAATAAAATCAGTTTTAAGGCGCTTCAGGCTTTCCTCTACACTACGCATCATGTTTTTACGGCTGTTGCCCGATGCGTTCGGATTGGTTACGTTATCTTTTAGGGTATACTTTGTTGCCAGCACAAAATAATCCCGGTCGTGATTGCTCATATAATCGCCTATGATATTTTCGCTGGTGCCCAGCTTGTAAACATTGGCGGTATCCAAAAAATTGCCTCCTGCGTTGGCGTAGGCATCCATAATGGCAAAACTGGTTGCCGCATCGGCACCCCAGCCGCCTTCGGTACCGAAACCCATAGTGCCCAGGCACAGTTCAGAAACTTTAAGGCCCGACCGGCCGAGTAATTTGTAGTTCATAGGAGATGATGTTAATAGTTCAATTGCAGGGCGGTCAGACTCACCCGACATCGCTGCACTCGTCACCCTCTCTTCTGCTGCGCAGGAAAGAGGGCCTTGAAAGTTTGCTTATATTGTTATTAATTCTTTTAACATTGTTCAAGCCCATCTTTCCACCGCAGGTGAAGAGAGAAGCGTGCCCCAGCGCAGCGTCGGGCGGGTGAGTATAACCGCCTTCCTTAACCTGGATGCTCAAACAATAACAAAAGTGCTTTGTAATATTAAACAATACAAATGTATTACCATGAAAATTATAACACTCCACGTCCCAATACATATTCACGAGTTATTTAACATATTGCAGCATAAGCTTAACACGCTTTTTCACGAACGCAGGCAGGTTGATATTAATTTTACCATTAACGGGCATAATGATGTTATTGAAATAAGTCAGCCCGATTTGTACCAAGGTGTTTTGTTTAAGCTGGAAATAGTTGATCACGAACTGCATATTACCCGTAATGAGCATTATGTGGATGATGTAAATTCGCTCACGGTGGAATCTATCCTGAACGACCTGTTTGCCGATGTGGCTGGCAAGTACGGCACCGACCTTGTACAGGAAGGCTAAGCGAAAATTTGAAATATAATTTTTAGCTTTAACAGAAAAACTACCTATGCGTAATATTTGGTACCTGTTGATCTGTTTTTTATTAACATCTGTCAACCTGAACGCGCAAGCGCCTGTTAAAGCCAAAGGCCCGGCCACTGCGCCTTTGCGGGGCGAGCCTGTTATCATTAAGCGCGATACGCTGTTTAAATTTTATGCCGGCCAGGGCTTGTTTAACGTGCAGGAACGTGCCGCCATAGTTACCAAACGGATAGAGGCCCTTGTAGCACGGATGGATTTTAATCCCGATTCGCTCACTTTAAAAAACGACAGCACATTATCGGTTATTTATTATAACTCGCAAATTGTGATGGCCGTAAATAACCAGGACGCTACTTTTACCGAGCTTAACCGCCCGCAACTTGCCGCCAGCTATTTACTCATCCTTAAACAAAAACTGGGCAACTACTTTACCAATAATGGCACCCAACAGGTTATAGTTAATATTTTAGAAGCTATAGCCGTTATTATACTGTTAATAGCGCTTATTTGGGCACTATTTAAAGCCTCGCGATGGTTAAAGCTGAAACTATTAACGGCTTGGGAAACCCGGATGGATAAACTGGCATCGCAGGGCGCGCCCGTGGTTTACGCACACCGGCTGCTGCCCGTTATTACCGGCCTGCTGCGCATAGCACGCATCATTGTTATTATTATGCTGGTGTATCTTGCACTCCCGGTTTTGTTTTATATTTTCCCTTCGTCGAAACCAATATCGGTACAGTTGCTTGGCTATGTGATTACGCCGTTTAAAAGCATATTGCTTGCTATTGTGCATTATATCCCCAACCTGCTTACTATTGCGGTTATTTACCTGGTAACACGTTACATTGTTAAGCTGGTAAAATTTATAGCCAACGAAATAGCCCTGGGCAATTTTACTATCAAAGGTTTTTATGCCGAGTGGGCCATGCCAACCTATAACATCATCAGGGTGTTGCTTTTCGCATTTATGTTTGTGGTGATATTCCCTTATTTGCCAGGGTCTGATTCCAAAATTTTCCAGGGTGTTACTGTGTTCCTGGGAATATTGTTCTCGTTGGGGTCATCGTCGGCTATATCCAACATGGTAGCAGGAATTGTACTTACCTATATGCGCCCCTATAAAATTGGCGACCGCATAAAAGTAGGCGAAGTTATGGGCGATGTGGTAGAAAAAAACTTATTGGTAACGCGCCTGCGCACCATCAAAAATGAAGATATCACCATACCCAACGCCACTATATTAAGCGGCCACACCACCAACTATACAACCGTGGCTAATACAATGGGCCTGATATTGAACACCACAGTTACCATTGGTTACGATGTGTCCTGGCAAACGGTACATCATCTTTTAATCAGCGCAGCCGAAGCCACCGAAGGCATTATGGCCGATAAAAAACCTTTTGTACTGCAAACCGAATTAAACGATTTTAACGTGAGCTACCAGTTGAATGCATACACAGCCTTATCAAACCAAATGCCCGCCATCTATTCGCGATTACACCAAAACATACAGGACAAGTTTAACGAGGCGGGGGTCGAGATCATGTCGCCGCATTATACATCGTTACGGGATGGCAACCATATCCAGATTCCGGATGGCTATGTGGCCGACGGGTATGTTAAACCAGGGTTTAAGGTGGAGTAGGAATATTAAATGACAATGGGTCTTTTTGAAGGTAAATATTTTCAAACCACCCCCTAAACAAAAAAAGACGCATATAATGCGTCTCTTTAAAAATCTTATCGGTTTAAAAACTTATCCGTTTATCCAGCTAAACTTGTACTCCAGCATCGGGTTTTTCATCCTATCGGCAACGCGTAGTAAGCGGCCGGGCAGGTTCATGATATAATCGCGTGCTTTTTCGCCGCTTTCGTTAAGGTCGGTAACGCTTTCGATGTGCCAGTCTTCAATCAACTCTTTTAATATGTCAACATAATCAATTGCGGTGTAAATACCTAAACGCTGGGCGGCATCGGTAAAGTGGCCAAAAGTTTGGCCTATTTTTAAACCTACTTCGCGCAGGAAGTGGGCCGGCATTACAATTTTTTTGCGCATCATATCCTCAAAGGCTATCATGGCTTCGTTAGGGTCAACCTCAAATATTTTTTCGATAAAGTATTTGTAAGCCTTGGCGTGGCGGGCCTCATCGCCTGCAATTACACCACACATTTTTGACAATAAAGTATCGCCATCTTTTTTGGCCTGCGATGCTACACGCCTGTGCGATACATTGGTTGCCAGCTCCTGGAAAGAGGTATATATAAAGTTGCGGTACGGGTCGGTACCGGTGCCTATATCAAAACCATCGGCAATAAGGTATTGGGTAGATACCTCCATCATGCGCATATTAACACGGCCCGATAAATAAAGATATTTGTTAAGCAAATCGCCGTGGCGGTTTTCTTCGGCAGTCCAGTGGCGTGTCCATTTCATCCAGCCACCTTCTTCGTTTTTTGAAACACCATCAACCATGGTTAACCATGATTCGTAGGTTGGCAACGCTTCTTCTGTAATGGTATCACCTATCAATACCGCAATAAGGTCATAGCTTAATCCCTGTGCGCTTTCCTGCAGTTCTTTAATTTCGTTAAAGAAGGTATCTCTTGAAGAATCGGGTAAAAAATCTGAGGGCTGCCATATCGTATCAACAGGTTTTAAAAAATCATACATCTTTTCGAGCATGAATTTTTCAATGTGGCTCATTACTTCCCTGCGTTTTTCTACAAAAAATTCCATAACAAATTATTAGTGTTCAAAGGTAACATTTAAACCACAATAAAGTTACATCATTTTAAGGCTTAATAAGCTATTGCGTCTTTCATACACGCAGGCAAATTATCCATCGAGGGCTTGCCCGTGAATATCGAGAACGAATCATTATAGTCCCAAAGCATCCCTGGGATACCCAGCTTTTTTAGTGCCGCCCTTACCGCTTTAATATACCTGCAGCGGCTGTCTAAATCTGCGTATTTATTATATACGCCATACTCGCCGCAAATTATTGGTACGCCATATTTATCGCCCCAGGCCTTCACAATTTGCAGCTTATCATTTACCGACTGTTCGTTACCATCACGTTTATACATTTCGTGGTTGCTTTCGCCCGGCGTTCCTTTTGCCCTGGGATCAAGGGCTGGAAAATTTTCCGCACTATAAGGAAATGATACCCCGGTTGTGGCAACCTGGTTACCTACCCAACTGGCCCCCTGGTGGGTAAAAAAGAAAGGTTCGTAAAAGTGAAATGTGTATATAATGTTATCATCGGCAAGCCGCGCAAAGCGGCTTAACTCATATATACTGTTGTAGTTACTGGCACCTATGATAAATGTACGCGTTTTATCAACTTTTCGCAGTGCGGTTACGACGTTATATGCTACGTCTTTCCACACATCGGGGTTCATGTGGGGCGGCTCGTTGTATAACTCAAAAAACAGCTCGCCGGCATCGATATGTTTATACCTTTTGGCCAGTTTTGTCCACAAAGTGATAATTTTAACGGTTTCGGCATTGCCGTTTATATCATTTAAATTGCCATAATGGTAATCCAATACCAATTTAAATCCGTACCTATGGCATTGCTTAACTACGTTATCAATGTATTCCAATATTTCGGCAGCCGGCACGCCTGCAGATTCAAAATATGTAAAAGCTACCGGGAGCCTGATACTCCTAAACCCCAACCTTTTTATTAGTTTAAAATCGGTATCGTTTATAGCGCCCTGCCTCAATGAATTTTTATTCCAGGTTTGCTCGAGCCATGAAAAGCTAATGCCGTTGTTGAGGGTTGCGGCCCGTTTAAAGACCAGTGCACGCGCGTTCATATTTTTTGGACTGCTTTTTGCAATCGGGCATGTTGTTGCTATACATAATAATATTAACAAACAGTATAATAACCGCGTATAACACATAATTTTATTTTTCACAATAAAGCATTTACACCGATTAACTTAAAGCTTTTATTTTTGATCATAATTTCAAGATAACGAATAATGTTTGTTCAAATTACAAAAGAAGAATTAATAAAAGAGACCTCAAAAAAAGCATGGTTCCAAACCAACAATATTGTTTGGATGATCATATTTCTTTACCCGCTTTTTAGCATAGTCGATTTTATTTACGCGCCCGACATCTGGATACAGTTTTTTATTGTGAGGATAATTACCTGCCTTATAATTTATGCTTTATATACTTACATTCAATACAAAAAATACGACTATCGCATATTGTTACATGTTAGTATGTTACTGTTATCGGTAACATCGGCACTGCTTTGTAATATAGTAGGAGTGTCCAATTTAAATATATATTATTCGCTTTTTGCTACACTTGTACTGTTTTTTAACCTACAGGTTTTTTGGGAGCCTATACATTCAATCATCCAGTTTTTGCTGGCCATTTTGTTGCTTGCTGTGTTTTTTAACATGCAGCACGAGTACAACCTGGATATTGTGATAAACGGTGGCGGGCAGCTTTTTTTCATTATATCGGCCATTTCGTGTATTGTGCCTAATACCCGCTTTAAGATAATGAAGCGCGATGCGCGTTCGGCAATACTTATCGAGAAGTCAAACGAGCAGCTGAAGGAGCAAAATACATCTATCAACGAGAAAAACAACCTTATTGATTTACAGTATGCAGAACTGCGCAAACTGGATGAGCAAAAAAACAGCTTCATTAATATAGCAGGGCATGATTTAAAAAACCTGATCGGTTCTATCACCATGAGCAACAACATGATCAAAGAAGAGGATTACCGCTTGAGCAATGATCAGAAAGAATATGTGGGCTACATAGCCGAATCGGCCGATAAAATGCAATATATGCTTAATAAGCTGATGGATGTTAAAGAGATCGAATCGCCGGAGATTAAGTTCAACACCGAGATTTTTGATATTAATGTTGAGGTAATGCATGTTTTCAGGGGCCTGTATGATACCGCTCAAATGAAAAATATCCACCTGGTTGATAACATATTAAAACTGCCTTTAAACGTAAAACTTGATAAAGTATTTGCCGGGCAGGTATTCCAAAACCTTTTATCAAATGCCATTAAGTTTTCGCAAACCAATAATACCATCAAAGTCGTAACCAGCCTGCAGCGCCAACGCTTTGTTTTTGAAATTATTGACGAAGGTATTGCCATAGGGCAAAGCGAATTGGATATGATGTTTAATAAATTAAAAACATTAAACGATACATCGGGCATAACCGAAAGCCGTTTGGGGCTTGGCCTGTCAATAGCCAAATTAATGGCCCAGGAAATGGGCGGCGATTTATCATACCGCAGCGATGAAAATGGCAATTATTTCCGGGTAGAATTTTACGTTATAAGTTAATTATTTACAATCAGATGAATAAATTTTTTTCCCTCTTAGCCTTTGTATTTGTTATTAGTACGGCGTCAAAAGCACAGCAGCTTTTAACCTTTAAGTCGCTGGGCCACGATGATGATATGATATACGGCATGAGCGGTGCCAACTCATTTTATTTTAAAATTACGCCGCTTACCGAGATGAACGGAAGCAAAGTGGTGTTGTTTTTTGAGCCCTCACAGGCCCTGCTTAAAGATCATTCGTACATTAACATCGTTATAAACAACAAACCCGCTTATAGCGCCCGGATGACTAAGGATTCTATCCAAAAAATAGTACTTACCTTAACCAGGGCCGATTTATCGAACGATAAGTTCCTTAAAATTCAGATTAAAACACTGCTAACCATCACCGATGATGAGTGCCGCGATCTTGACAACCCGGGCATGTGGCTGAAAATTAAAAATTATTCATACCTATCATTATTGCGCAGCAATAAAGGTTTTTTTGATAATGTAAACATTAGCAATTGCTTCGATTCAAAAAAGGCCATTGTTTACCCTGCAAACCCAACCCTTTCCGATCTTAAAGCGGTTGCATGGGCCTACTCCAGGTTAAAAAAGACACAAACCAGAGACATTATGGTTTATGACGAAGCCCATATGCCCGATACTTTACGGAACTATATTAAAGTTGGTTTGGTTGGCAAGTTGAATGCCGATGCACGCCAACTGATAAAAGTAACCCCACAAAATGACCAGGGTTTATTTTACCTGCATAAATCAATGAGTTTGGTTACTGATACCAATACCCGCCTGGTTGATGTTAAAGGTGTACTTACAGCGGTAAAAACCGCAACACAGGAAATGCAGCCAAAAGAGATTTTATTTGTAACCGGCGGCGACGATGCTGGCTACGAAAAAGCCATTACCGCCCTGGGTAACATGAATATTTTAAATTCGACCTTTGGCGATTACCTGCTGATAGAAAAAGCACAAAACACCTTTTCAAAAACTATCGACGAAAACCGTTCAAAACTTTCATTAAAACAAATTGGCGGTGTAGCCGACTTTTTATCGGGTATAGGATCGTTAAAAAGTGCATACTCATTTAAAAACAGCGATTTTAGTTTTACTCCAAAAGAGGTGGAGATTCGTTTTGTGGCCAATTACAGCGCTTTAAGCGCAGGCGACCGTGGTTTCTTTAATATATACCTTAACGGCCTGCTTATTAACAGCGAAAAGCTTGATGGTACCGGTAAATTAAATACAGCCATTACCATTAACCGTTATCAGCACCACAAGTACAACACGCTGGAAGCCGAATTCAGGTTTTACCCAACCAGTGGACATTGCAAGGATAGCTTCACCAACTTTTTTGCCGAAGTTGATGTAGACAAATCATACCTGGAATCAAAAAATCCTTTTATAACCACCGATCTTAGCTTTTACCAATACCCCGAGGCATTTAATACCGGCACAACACGCATCATCGTATCTAAAGAATATGCAAAATACGCAGCCGGCGCTATGGGCGAAATTATTTATGAACTAAACAACAACATTAACGCCAACAACTTCCCAGAGTTTGCTTACTCAGCCGATTTTCCGTCAAACGACCTGAAAAAATATAATATCATTGCGTTGTTATCCAAAAATGACAAGTTAATGAAAGAATTTCCTGATGCCCCCATCCGCTTCGACAAGGATTTCAGGCTATATAAAACCGACGATAACACTGTAGTATACTCCTTAAATGATACCGTATCAAATGGGCTTGCGCAAATATTTTATGGCCGCAGCAATAACGCCACGCTGGTACTCACCGCAACCGGAACACACATAGCCGAAGCTTTTCTGGCCGCGTCAAAATCAATCACCGAGCAGCTTTCAACCCTGTCAAGCAACGTATGTATATCTGATGTAAACTCCAACAAATACCTGTTTAATATCAATAAATCGAGCGAAAACCTGGAGTATATTGATACTAAAAGTGGTTTAACCCGTTTCTGGGATAGTTATAACCTTTACATTTTGCTGGGGATACTTATATTGATATTGCTATCGTTCCTGTACGTTCGTTCAAGAGTTCAAAGGTCACAGGATTTGTTTAACGATTAACTTTTTAAGTATCAAGTAGTAAGTATCAAGTAGTAAGATAGCTGCAAAAGCTGCCTTCAGTACTAGCTACTTGATACTTACTACTTGATACTAATCTTACATTATATATAATGAGTATTTCAATTCCTGAACTTTTGGTTAATGACGGGTTTATAACACCAGGCGATCAGGTAAAAATTAAAAGTTTTGCGGAAAGATCTGGAATGGCCTATATTAAAATAGCGCTAAACTTCGGTTACATTTCGCGCAAAAACTATGAACGCTCATTAAGTAACGCAGGTTATCATTTTGAACAAATAAGGGAGGAAGCTTTTGATACCGAAGTATTAAAAAAAGTTGAACTCAAATTTGCCAATGACCACCTTGCCCTACCCCTGCGTATCGAGAACAACCGGGTGGTTACGCTTATGGCCGATCCTTCCGACCAGCTTTTTGTAGACTTCGTCAGGTTTACTTATGATATGGAACCCGATATTATTGTTGCCTATGATTTGGATATTACCTGGCTTAGTCACAAACTATTGGGCGAAAAGTATGTTAAAGCATCCGTTTATGAGCTTATGAGGCGCGATCCTAAAAGTTCGGCCTCTACCACTTTTACAACCCCGCAGCTGGCATTCCTGTTTATACTGCTGGGTATCATAGCGGCCGGGATGGTTTTGAATTTTAAAAATACATCCATCGCCATCAATGTGGTTATCAGTATGTTTTTCCTGGTTGCCATCACCTTCAAATTATTTTTGGCACTGGTTGGCTCGCGGTTTGAATTGCACCAGGCCGTAACAAAGGATGAAGTGCGCGATGTTGTTAATACCGACCTGCCGCTATACACCGTATTATTGCCGGTGTACAAAGAGGATAAGCTTATCAAAAAGCTCATTTGGAACTTGCAAAGTCTTGACTATCCGCGCGAAATGCTGGATATAAAGCTATTGATTGAGGAAGATGATGATAAAACATTAAAAGCTGTTCAAAACCTTGATTTCCCGGCTGTATTTGAAGTAATTGTGGTACCTTTTCACATGCCCAAAACCAAGCCCAAGGCTTGCAATTACGGCCTGCATTTTTCAAAAGGCAAATTTTTAACCATTTATGATGCCGAGGATATCCCGGATACCGACCAGCTTAAAAAAGTAGTTACCCTGTTTGGCAAACTGCCTGATCATTATATTTGTATCCAAAGCGCACTTAACTACTTTAACCGTAACGAGAACTTCCTTACCCGCATGTTTACACTGGAATATTCGTATTGGTTTGATTATATGCTACCCGGATTAGATACCCTTGATATCCCTATCCCATTGGGCGGCACCAGCAACCACTTTAAAATGGATGCCCTTGTTGAGCTTGGTGCCTGGGATCCTTTTAACGTAACCGAAGACGCCGACCTTGGTGTGCGCGCCTATGCCAAAGGCTATAAAATAGCCATTATCAATTCAACCACTTACGAAGAGGCCAATAATGAGCCTTTTAACTGGATAAGGCAGCGCTCAAGATGGATAAAAGGTTATATGCAAACTTACCTGGTGCACATGCGCAATCCCGCCGAATTAATAAAAAAGATTGGTTTTAAAGGCTTTTTAGGCTTTAACTTTTTTATCGGCGCCACATCGGCCACGTTTTTAGTTTACCCGCTGTTGCTGGCCATATTTATCAGTTACCTAATATTTGATTTTTCAACCATCCGCACCCTGTTTCCTGATTGGGTTTTGTTTATGGCTATATTTAATTTGATGGTAGGCAACATCCTGATGATATATGTAAACATGATGGCTGTATTTAAACGCCGCTATTTTGAACTGATATTGTTTGCCCTTGCCAACCCCGTTTACTGGTTAATGCACTCGGCAGCCGCTTACATGGGCTTATACCAATTGATAACCAATCCGTTTTATTGGGAAAAAACCAATCATGGTTTAAGCAAAGTTAATAACCCTACAAACGTTGTTAAATAAAAAATGAGGATCTCTAAAAGTCAATATCTGTTTATAATAACCGCAGTGCTTGCCGTTTATTACCTGGCAGCCGGCATTTATATGAACCATTTGGGCTATTATAACCAGGAGAGTATTTTTTATATCGAAAAAACCAAAATTATTTTTGAAGGCCTTGGCAACCGCATCAAAGTAATGGGGCTTACATCGCCGCTATTGCCTTTTTATTGTTCCATCATATTTAGCTCCATCAGCACTTTCCTGGCCCCGGTAATAGCATCTGCGTTGGGTACAGCCGCTTTATTTTACATCCTTGCATCCACGCTGCGCACCCGCATACCAAATGACGACTTTTATTTTTACCTTTTAATAGCCCTGTTTTTTTTACATCCCGGTTTGCTGTATGTGGCCACATCGGGCAAGGCCATTTACCTGGTGCTTATCAGTTTTTTCCTGTTCTTTTTTAACCTGTTAAAGTTTTACCGGTCAAATACAACCTTCCATGTGTCGTTGGCCAGTATAGCGCTGGTTACCCTTATTTTTTGCGATTATAAGTTTGTATGGCTTTGCCTGTTCTTTATCCCGCTGGTATTGGCCATTACTTTACAAAGCTTAAACCTGGGCGAAAAGGAATCCATCTTCCGGCTGTTTTTAAGCTTTAACAGCCCATCATTGCGCCGTAAGCTGGTAAGCAAAACCTTTGCTATTTATATCATCCTGTTTATTTTGCCCATAGCATCTATCATTTGTTATAAACTACTCAATTTAACCCACGCCAGCGATCTTAATTACTTTATTGAAAGCCCTTACGCAACCTGGAATGTATTGGTTGATAAACTTAATTATGACATCACCACAGCCGCTACCAATTACCAGTTGCCCGAGCTTTCGGTACTGGTATCGGTAAGGGTTGTTTATTTTTGCCCGCTCATTTTGGTTGCTATATATCTTTTCCGCGAAAGCACCTACCAGGCTTTAACCATTTTAAGCCCATTCGCTTTTATCGAGTTTTTACATATCAAATACGATAAACTATATATTACCTACGAGTACTATCTCATTTTCCTGGTGCTATCATTGCTTTGCCTTACTTTTAAAGCGCTGGTAGTTAAAAATCAAAAGGTATTTAAAATAATTGTGTCGGTTGCCGTACTCGCCCAGCTTTATACGGGCTATGCATTCCTCAAGGGGTCATTCATTCATGATGAAAAAGCATTTATCACCACGCTCTTCAGCGGTAAGCATAATATGGACCAGGCCGAAATTATGGACATGGCTGGATACATCAATACCCTGCCCAAAAGTTCGCACGTGCTCATGGACGATGCCGTAGCTTATCCGGTTGCAGCATTTACAAACGACATCAGAAAGCTGACCCTGCCTTACCAGGACTTGTTTTTAAGTGCTATAGAAACGCCTTACCGCTATGATGATTATATTCTGATTGCCACAGCAAAAAATCCATTTACCGGCTATACGCAGCTCAATAATAAGTACATCCCGGCCATACGCATTGTAAACAGCGGTATAAACTACAGGCGTGTGCACGAAAGCGACAACTGGGTACTGTACAAAATCATCTCTATTCAATAAAGCCGAACTATTAACTATTGACTGACTTATATTAACTAAGACCTGCTCCACAAAGCAGGTCTTTTATGTTTAAAGGCAATCCAGTTCACGTGGCAGTATCCCGTATTGGCGTACCCATTACAAACCAGGCTTTGGTAATTTTATCACCTGCCACTTCATAAATACAAAGCGCATCAATATAGCCCGGCCCATCAGGAAAAGTACGGGATACCAGCTCAAAGTCGACAACTTTATTATGGAGTACTGTTCGGCTAATCAGCTTACCGAATAAATTTGGCTCCTGAAACCTTACCAGGTGCCTTTCGCGGATGGCTGCAGCGCCGCTGGCCAGCAGCGTATCCGGAAATTCATAATACAAGGCATCGTCGGCCCAACAGGTCATGAACAAATCAATATCTTTTGAATTATAGGCATCAAGCTGTTTTTTTACCACTTGTTCCATAACGGTTTGGGCGGTGTTTTCCATCGGTAATTTATTGGTGCAGCTAATATAGCTGTTGTGGGGTTATAATATGCACAGCGGGCTTTGTTAGTCCCCGCCGCAGCCGCTACAACCCGAGGATGAGCAGCCCGAGCAGCCGCTGCTGCAACCGCTGTGCCCACCGCAGCCATGTGAACCACCGTGACCGGAATGACCACCATGGTGGCCGCTATCAGCGTCGCCACCGCAACCACTGCTACCACCATCACTCTTATTTTTACTATCGTCGTCGCTATCATCGTCCACGCCCTTGTAAACCGCTACAATAACCAACCCAATAACACCTGCCACAATGGCCAATGCGATGTTAGTTTCTGACGCCTGTATAAACAAGCCTACGGCAACAATCAGCATCAATAAAATAACAACCTGGCTAATACTTCGGGGCTTGGGCAGCAGCCAATACCTCCCTAAATTTACCCGCCTGTAATTGATATCTGTAAAACGGGTTGTGTTATTGTGCCAGATATCCGCCGGAGGCACTGCGCCAAAAGTCTGACTATACAGCTGGTGGGTATGGGTGTAATAACCATCGAACTTAACAGCCTCGACCTTGCCGCCTTTGGTTGGGTTATGATGTATTTGCTGCCCCAGGGTATCGCGGCATAAATCGTTCCAATACGATCGGGTGAAGGTTAAATGCAGGTGCCAGGCCTGGTCTACCGGGTCAGACGGGGTTACGCCGCCGGGCGTGATACAACACAGGAAGATAAACTTTTTATATTCTTCAATCACGCGCAGGGCATAGGCGGGTGGCCACCCGTTTTCGCGGGCAAGCCGGTCCGAAAATTTGAAATCGACACCGGGATTATCTAAACTAAAGTTTTGAATATTTTGCCAGAGTGGTTCTTGTGCGGGTATCATGATAGTGCAGGTTATCTGGCTTAAATGTAGTTAAACGGCGGCAGAAGAAAAAGAGGAACAATGCTGGATATTTATCGTGATCTTATTCTTAATCCGATACTGATACCTCCTTCCTTATCACAAATTAAACATCACCTTAACCAGCAACATTCTCCCCGGAATACTGTAAGTGCTTGACGTAAACACGTTGGCCGACAGGTACAGCGAGGTATAGTTTTTCAGGTTGAACAGGTTTTGCGCGGTTAGCTGTACATCTATTTTAGGTTTGCTGAATTTGTAGCGTATAGTTGCATCGGCAAAAAAGTATTTAAGATCATTGGCCTGCTGCTGGTGGGTATAATAATGATCGGCAGCAAGGTTGAATTGCAGGGTATTAAGCGGATTATATTCAATGGCGGCAGTTTGGATAAGCCGCTGAAATTTGTTGCTGCCCGCAACCGCTGTTGATTTGCTGGTGGTTTGGCTGTAATTGGCCTTATAGCTTAAATTAACTACACTGCTCAATTTGCTTTCGGCCCCCACGTTCAGTGTTTCGCCTACCGTATTGAAAGGCAGGATAAGCCCATTTTGCAGCTGGTTTAGCCGGGCGGTTTGCCAGGAAGCCCCGGCGCTGAAAGTGGTTTGTAAATCAAAATCATACTTGCTGACGTAGCCGCTAACCGCCCAGGCATCCGTTTTATTATCATAGGGCAGTACAACCCGTTGCTGCAGGTTATTGGTTAATGTGCTGGATGCAATATTGTTGGCGTAAATATGGCTGTAATTAACATTCAGGCTAAAAAAGAACAGCGTGATGGCTTTGCGGTAGTTAAATCCCAGTCCTGCATTTTGGCTCTGCCGCTCGGTAAGGTCGGCGCTGTTGGCGTACAGCGTGCGGTAATTGGTCAGGATATAGCCACGGTACACATCCTGGATGCTGCCAATGTTATTGCGCAGGCCATAATTCAGGGTAAAATAGTTTTCGATGCCGCTTTGATATTTTACATACAGCCGCGGGTTAAAGTACAAGCGGTTAAGGCTGTTGCTTAACTGGTAATAATCATCATTGTAATGGGTTTGCTGCCAGCTCAGGGGCAGGCTGGCCTCTATCTTCAGGATTTTGCCGGGTATGTCAAAATCCGCCTCGGCGTATGCCTTGTTACGGCTCCAGTTTAAGCTATTGCGGGTACTATCGCCAACCGGGTTAACCGTATTGTTTTGCTGGGTAGCTGATAGCGCCGAATTTAAGGTTTGCGACTGGCTGCTGAATCCTGCCTTATAGCTTTGTGTTATATGCTGGCCCGGTATTTTATAAGCCAGGTAATTATTGCTGAACCAGGTAGGGATATTCACCGTTTGAGTAAGCAGCGAATAATTAACACCATTGTTAAAAATATCCGGATTAAGGTTTGGCTCAATACCCCTACTCTCGGGTTCAGATGTGCGGTTAATGTAGCTGTACACCTCCATAATTTTATCGGAATGGAAGGTTTTCATCCAATTAAGCTCGTTTGAAAAATTGAACAAATTATCCTTAAACGTTTGGTTTACGGGTACGCCATTGCTCACCAGGTTTGAGTACGAGGTATTGTGGTTATAATCGGTTACCAGGTTATCGTTCAGGTAATATTTGTTTTGGTTAACGTTCAGGGTAAACTGGGTATGAATTAAATCGGGCCGCCATTTGTTGTTTTGCTTTTCGGTGTAACGTATGGTATCGCCGGGCAGGTAAACCTCGCTCAGGCGGCTGTAATCCTGGTGCTGGCTATCGCGCAGGTATGATATATTGGCCCGCAGTTGCACATCTTTTTTCAGGTTAACCAAGTTGTTAAGGTTAACTATACCCGATTGGTTAAACAAATACCTGTTGCGTGGCAGATCCGGGTCGCCGGCAGTACCTAAGGACAATACCGTACCAGGCTGATCATTATCCAGGCGTTGCATGTGCTCGGCCGAATTGTGCGACACTAAATCGCCGGCCACATCATAGCCCGTGTTGTTGCCGCGCAGGTAATTAATAGCCTTGTATTTATCCTTAAACATCATGGCATTAAGGTCTTCATCGTACTTTTTGGGCAGGCCCGCGCCTATTGTTTCCTGCCCTATCAGCTGTAGTTTGGCATCTTTTTTTATGGTGAGGTTAAGGGCCACATCCTCGCTTACCACCTTATCGCGCAGCATTTTTACAGGCTGATGGTTTTCCATTACCTGCACCTGGTCAACCACCCCATGCGGTATGGTGCCGGTAGCAATGTTATATTTATCGTCCAGCAGGTTATCGCCGCCTATATACAGGTTAGATATGGCCTTGCCGTTGTAGCTTATTTTACCATCCTTGGCTACATCAATGCCCGGCAGTTTTTTAATTACATCGCCAATAACCCTATCCTGCGGGCTGCTAAAATCCGACACCTTGTAGCTGGTAGTATCGCCGCTAACCCGCAGCCGCGGCCGGTTATTTTTTATGGTAACACCCTGCAGCTGATGCACCGCGCCTGCAAGTTTAAAGTTGTAGGGTATTGTAAAGCTGCTTACCGGTAGCCCCGCCTTTTTAAAGCCTATGCAACTGGCCTCTAAAGTAAGGCCGTTTTTATCGGCATTAGCGGGAATGCCCAGGCTGTATAGCCCCCCGGCATCGCTGGTGGTATAGGCTATAATTAATCTCCTGCTGTTTTTAAGGTTGATGCCGGCGTAGCTTATTGGCTTGCCCAGGCTATCAGTTACTTTGCCTTTAATGTTTTGGCCAAGGCATACCATGACCATGAGCATCCAAAATATGAACACCCCGGCGCTTTTATGCAGGCAACTCATTTTTTTTCGGGAAGCTCTAAAGGATTATTAATCACCGGTCCTGTGCCATTTATTCGAATTTTTACCTGGTCGCCACCACCCGGGCCCTGGCCTGGCCCGCCGGCCCGCATGCCGCCGCCCGAGCCTGCCATGGCCGACTGTGCAAAAGCATTGGGGTCTTTCCGCATGGCGGCTTCCAGGTTTTTAAATTCCTTTTCGGTGGTTTTAACCGCGTCGGTTGGCAAGGCTATTACGTTGGGATCGTCGTTGTCATCGTCCATGCCAATTAGTTTAATTGTTGCGCCACCCGGAACCGGGGTCTCTGCGGCCGTTTTTGGCGTGTTAGTTACCTCGTCGAGTCCGTCAAACTTAAAAACCACCTCTTTATTGGTATCATAAGCCTCCACAATTAAGCCCGGCAAACCATTCAGTTTCCACGGCCCGGCGTGAAAAGGCAGATCCTGGCAAAACCAGGCAGTATAATCCCTGCCCTTGAAATGGCCGGTTGCTTTTTGGCAATGCAGCCCTGAAAAACTGGCCGTATCGGCGCTTATCTTCCAGTCAATCACCGGCATGGGCTCTTCAATCATATACGGGGTTATCAGCCGCTCTTTACGTACCAGTTTATGTTGCAACGGAAACTGGTAAAACTCGTTCCGGGTGGTAGGCGCGCCGCCGGTTATTTTAATATTGACGCTACCACTTCCCTTTTGCTCGGCCATCTGGTCGGCAACCTGCTTTTTCATCAGGGCCTCCTGCAACTTACGGTCGTAACTTTTGTAGGCACTGGAAGTTGCGCCCACAAACAGTACCATATTTTCGGTATATGGCTTATCGCGATGCGCAGTATCCCGCAGGTGCGAAAACTTGTAATGCACAACAGCCCTGGCAGTATCAGGCTTTTGCGCCTGTGCCCCAAGTGCAAAACCAAGCAGGCAGGCTAAAGAGAATATTGTTTTTTTCATGATGGTTATAAGGTTATATCTGTTTTTTAATAATTACAGATCAAATATAACTAACATAATAGTTAAACTACGAAACTCTCGTAGAATTAACAAATTTTAACAATTAGGCCATTGTTCATTGGTTCACTGGTTCATCGTTGGATAGTTGGATAACTGATCGGCGCAGTATCCTTTACCCCTAAATCTTCCAACCATAAAAAAGTCTTAATTCTTGATTCTTGACTCTTGCATCTTCTTCACCAACCTATTTCACCACCGTAACGGCTATCCCCTTTTCCTGCAATACTTTCAGCATGGCCGGGCTGATGCCGCTATCGGTAATAATATGCTGGACCTGGTCGAGAGGACAGATTTTGCCTAAGCCGCGTTTGCCAAATTTGGTGCTGTCGGCCAGTACAACTACGGTTTGGGCGGCTTCTATCATTTTTTGGTTCAGGCGGGCTTCCATTAAATTGGTGGTGGTAAGGCCAATTTCGGGGTCGATGCCGTCGACACCTAAAAAAAGCATACTGCATGCCATATCCTGCAGCATCACTTCGGCATATGACCCGGTTACCGATGATGACGAGCTGCGCAACTGGCCGCCTAACTGAATTACCTCTATATTGGGGTGATGCGATAGTTCGATAGCCACATTGAGGGCCGATGTGATCACCGTTAAATGCTTCCCCGCATTTACCGACCGGGCCAGGGCCAGCATGGTAGTGCCCGATGCAATAATGATAGAATCGTTATTGCCAATAAGCGCCGCAGCAGCTATACCTATCTGTTGCTTTTCGGCAGCATTCAGCTTTTCTTTTTCGGCAACGGGCCTGTCGTTGGTGTAGGGGTTGCTTTTGGTAGCCCCGCCATGCGTGCGGAATAGTAGCTTTTTATCCTCCAAAAGTTTCAGATCCTTTCGGATGGTCACTTCCGAAACATTTAACTGCTTGCCCAATTCCTGTACGTTTACAAAGCCGCCGTCTTCCAGTTGCCTGAGTATGATTTTATGCCTGTCGGTATTTTTATTCATAACAAACAAAAATAAGTAAAAAACCGACATGGGCTAAATTGAAACAAAAAATAAGTTTCGATTTGTTATTTTATGCTTCGATATTGTATATTTGGAGCATTATCGAAATACAACATAACAAAAATGAGTATTTTCAGCAGGGATTCAATTTTGCAATCCATCCATGATCAGGATAAAATTTGGGACATCGTCATCATTGGCGGTGGCGCAACCGGACTTGGCGCTGCGGTTGATGCAGCCTCGAGAGGACTATCAACCCTGCTACTGGAACAGGCTGACTTTGCCAAAGGCACATCCAGCCGCGCTACTAAACTGGTACATGGCGGCGTACGTTACCTGGCGCAGGGCGATATTGGCCTGGTGCGAGAGGCACTGCACGAACGGGGCTTACTGTTAAAGAACGCGCCGCACCTGGTAAAAAACGAAAGTTTTATTATTCCTAATTACAGTTGGTTTGATGGTGTGTTTTATACCATCGGGCTAACGATATATGATTTGCTGGCTGGCAAGCTGGGCTTTGGCCGGGCGAAGCATATCTCGAAAAAAGAAACCGTAAGCAGGCTGCCCGGAATTGAAGAGAAGGGCCTGCATGGCGGTGTTGTATACCACGACGGGCAGTTTGATGATTCGCGACTGGCTATAAACCTGGCACAAACCGCTTTGGAGCAAGGCGCCAGCGTGTTAAATTATTTTAAAGTTACCGGGCTGATAAAAGATGGCAACCACAAAATAGCAGGCGTTAATGCCATTGACACCGATACCGGACTTAGCTACAGGCTAAAAGCCAAAACCGTTATTAACGCTACCGGGGTTTTTGTTGATGACGTGCTTAAAATGGATGTACCCGATAAAAAGCCTTTGGTAAGGCCCAGCCAGGGCGTGCACCTGGTTTTCGACAGGAAGTTTATGCCCGGCGAAGACGCCATCATGATCCCCAAAACCGAGGATGGGCGGGTACTGTTTGTGGTGCCCTGGCATAACAAGCTTTTGGTAGGCACCACCGATACGCCTATTGACGAACATAGCCTGGAGCCTGTAGCCCTCGACGCCGAAATAGATTTTATTTTGCGCACCGCAGCTAAGTATCTTAAAAAGGTACCCGCCCGTGCGGATGTGCTAAGCGTTTTTGCCGGACTAAGACCATTGGCTGCGCCGCAGGACGATTCATCCAAAACAAAAGAAATTTCGCGCAGCCATAAACTGATAGTTTCTAAATCAAACCTCATCACCATCACCGGTGGCAAGTGGACCACCTATCGAAAAATGGGCGAGGATACCATTGATAAAGCTATAGAGGTGGGCAAATTGCCAGCCAACCTTTGCCACACCGCCTGCTTGGCAATCCATGGCAGCAGGCCGAACCCGGATAGAAGCAATCATATGTACGTTTATGGCGATGATATAGAAAAGGTGCTGGCCCTGGCAAATGGGGATGACGACTGGAAAAACCCGGTGCACCCGGATGATGAGTACACCAAAGGCGAGGTGATCTGGTCGGTAAGGTACGAGATGGCGCGTACCGTTGAGGATATACTGGCCCGCCGCACCCGGGTATTATTTTTAAATGCCCGCCTGGCCATAGCCATGGCGCCCGAAGTTGCCCGGTTAATGGCTGGCGAATTAAATAAAGATGCCCAATGGGAGAAAGAACAGACAGAAGCCTTTAATAAGGTGGCCGGAAACTATATATTAGCAGGAAGAATCAAGAGTTAAATAGAAGAATCAAGAGTCAAGACAGGAAAAAAGTCTGGCGGATGGATAGTGTTTTAACAGTGCACGATACATTACGATAAACGAACATTTTTCCTCTTGATTCTTGACTCTAAAATAACCAACCAATTATAAACACTTAGTAATGGAACAATACATTTTGGCCCTCGACCAGGGGACAACCAGTTCGAGGGCGATCATATTTGATCATGCGGGGCAAATTATAGCGCTGTCGCAGAAAGAATTCAAACAATATTTCCCAAAACCGGGCTGGGTTGAGCACGATCCGAACGAGATCTGGTCGACCCAGGCGGGTGTTGCTGCCGAGGCTACAGTTAAGGCCGGGCTTAATGGCAAAAATATTAAAGCCATAGGCATTACCAACCAGCGCGAAACCACCATTGTATGGAACCGCGAAACCGGCGAAGCCATTTACAACGCCATAGTTTGGCAGGACAGGCGCACCGCGGCTTACTGCGATAAATTGAAACAAGACGGACACAGTGATATGATCCGCTCTAAAACCGGGCTGGTGATAGATGCCTATTTTTCGGGCTCCAAAATAAAGTGGATCCTGGATAATGTGGATGGCGCACGAGCGCTGGCCGACGCCGGTAAACTGGCCTTTGGCACGGTTGATAGCTGGCTGGTATGGAAATTTACCCGCGGCCAGGTGCACGTTACCGATGTAACCAACGCCAGTCGTACCATGCTGTTCAACATCCGCACCCAGCAATGGGATGATGAGTTGCTGCAGCTGCTGGATATCCCTAAAAGCATGCTGCCCGAGGTAAAGCAATCAAGCGAGGTTTATGGCGAAACAGCCACCACCATATTCGCCAGCAAAATACCTATCGCGGGTATAGCCGGCGATCAGCATGCCGCGCTGTTTGGGCAAATGTGTATTGACAAGGCCATGGTTAAAAATACGTATGGCACCGGTTGTTTTATGCTGATGAACATTGGCAACCAGTTTATCGAATCAAAAAACAACCTGCTTACCACCATTGCCTGGAAAATTAACGGCGAAATACAGTACGCCTTCGAAGGCAGCATATTTATTGGCGGCGCCGTGGTACAGTGGCTGCGCGATGGCTTAGGCATCATCAAAACATCTGCCGATGTTGAAGAGCTGGCCACCAGTGTTAAGGATACCGGCGGCGTATTTTTTGTACCTGCCTTTGCCGGCCTGGGCGCCCCTTACTGGGATCCCGAGGCGCGGGGCACAATAGTTGGCCTTACACGCGGAACTACCGCCGGTCACCTGGCCCGTGCGGCCCTGGCATCAATAGCCTACCAAACTATGGATGTACTAAAAGCCATGGAGGCCGATGCCGGGATGCCTATTAAAGAATTGCGGGTAGATGGCGGCGCTACTGCCAACGATTTGCTGATGCAGTACCAGGCCGATGTGTTAAATTGTAAAGTAATAAGGCCAAACGTGGTAGAAACCACCGCCTTGGGCGCGGCATACCTTGCCGGCCTGGCAGTAGGCTTTTGGAAAGATGTGGCCGAAATACAGCAACTGTGGCAATCCGAAAAAGAATTTATCCCCGCCGGCAACCCGGAGGATATTAAAGCGGATATTGAAGGCTGGAAAAGAGCCATTCATGCGGCTAAGAGTTGGGCCGATAAAGGCTAAAAGCGAAAGGCAGAAAGCAGAAAGCCTGGAAGCAAGAGGGATTAATTATCAAAGCGGTAGGCTGATGCATCTGGAATATTTTATTATAACCCGTTAAAATTATTTAAACCTATAAATTTTATTACCATGTCTCCATTTATTGCCGAACTGATTGGCACCATGTTACTCATACTTTTAGGCGATGGCGTTGTGGCCAACGTAGTATTAAAAGATACTAAGGGAAATAACAGCGGCTGGATAGTTATTACCACGGCCTGGGGCCTGGCCGTATTTGTTGGGGTGGTGGTTGCGGGGCCCTACAGCGGCGCTCACCTTAATCCCGCGGTTACCATAGCGCTGGCCATAGCGGGTAAGTTTGCCTGGGCGCAGGTGCCATTGTATATAGCCGCGCAATTTTTAGGTGCTATGATAGGCTCATTCCTGGTATGGATGATGTATTACGATCATTTTAAACGCACCAATGATCCGGCCTCGATACTGGCCGTGTTTTGCACCGGCCCGGCCGTACGCAATTACATCTCCAACATTACCAGCGAAGTTATTGGCGCCTTCGTACTGTTATTTACCATATTTTACATTGCGGGCGCGCAAATTGTGCCTACAAATACGCCTATAGGCCTCGGCTCCGTTGGCGCCATACCCGTGGCATTGCTGGTATGGGTAATAGGCTTATCGCTGGGAGGTACTACCGGCTACGCCATTAACCCCTGCCGCGACCTTGGCCCGCGCATTATGCACATGATACTCCCCATCAAAAACAAAGGCACCAGCGACTGGCCCTACGCCTGGATCCCTGTTTTTGGACCTATAGCAGGCGCAGCGATAGCCGCCGGCTTGTATTTATGGATAAGGTAAATGCTCACAGTATTAAAAGGCGTAATACATTAACAACGGGCATCGGCCCTACTTACCCGGTAGCTTTGCAAGTCCGGTCTCCATAGTCGGGGATTGCTTCGTATCTCGCAACGACGGTCTGTTGTTTTATTTTTAGACAGCTTCTTATTTAAAAGAGGTGCTCACAGGACAGCCCGAGAGAGGAAAACCGCACATTTCCAACGCTTTTTTAAAGAGCGCCCGGTCACAAAACCTTTCATTTTAAAAACACATTTTTAACAGCCTCCAGGTAACCGTAGCCGTGTTTTTTATCCGGTTCAAGGTAGCTGCCTTCGGCCCACTCGTTCCAGGCGTTTATGGTAATTAGTGGCGGCTGGTTAGGGTGCGCGTCAACATATTCTTTAGCTTTTTGAAGATACACCTGAAAATATTCGGGCTTGTTGTTTACAACCAGGTCTTGCTTTTGTACCGGGAAACGCGGGTTGCTGTCCCAGCCTATAGAAACATGCGGGCAGTACGGAATTTTAAAGGTAGTATCCCACTCGGCCCATTTGGCTATGGCTTTTTGGCCCCAGGGAATATAATCGCCGCTTGGCGCTACAAAATGGCACCACTGGTAATTGGTCATGCTGTTAAATCCAAAATACTCCAGCGTCGAATTTTGTGTTTGTACCTTATCGCCGGGCACATCTTTTAACGTCGACGGGATATTACCCCAAAGTGTAGCCTGCAAATGCAAACCGGGGAAACCAGCGTCTACCGTCTTTTTACGGAAGTAATCTATAGCCTCTTTTGCTTTTTCGGAGCCACCTATGCCTTTGATAAAGGTCGACAGTTCGTAAATGCTGAACACCGGCCGGCCATTTATTTTATAATAGTTGGGCTTTTTAAAGTAATCGTTAATGATATGCGCAACCATCTCCTCAAAAGTTTTCTTATCTACTCCACCATAAAAGTACACCTTGCTTTTATCGGGGTTCGATGGATCTAAATACGAGTTATGATCATGGTTGGCCCACATCAGGTAAAACTTCATATCGTTGGTGTTTTTAGCCTTCAGGAAACCCTTGTTCAGGGCATCCTCCAAAAAAGGTTTTTTATCGTACCAGTACCAGTCAAATATCATTACGTTAACGCCATACTTTGCAGCCGTAGCTATTTTTTTACCCATCACTGCAGGGTCTGTTTCATCTTCGTAGCCCCAAAGTGGCACCTTGGGCACTTCGTGGCCTGCAAACTTGGGCTTCGCCTTGTAAATAGCCTCCCACTCCCCTTTCCCATCCGGAAAAACGCCAATATCCTTAAACCTGGCATCGGGGTGGTAGGCTGGCCAATAAAACGTGGCCACGTCATAATGTTTAGCAGGGCTTTGGCCATTTGCCTTAAAAACAAAAAAGCATGCCTGCATAAGCGCTAAACAAAGCAACAATTTGGTTTTATTCATTATTATCCGGTATAAATTAAATGAGAACATATTACGCCACCGCCAGGCAGATTTAATGGCGATAATAACTGGTTGTTTTAAAAGTAGTTCTTTGATTTCGACGCGCTATCCTGTACAGTCTTTTTTATTTCTTCAAAACACTGTTACATTATACTAAACCTCAGCCATTTTTGTTTGTCTGATAAGTTATGACTAAATCATTTTTAAGCACTATATATTTGTTTGCCATATTGTTAATCTGTGGCAAGGCCTATGGGCAAACCGAAGAATTTAAAAGCGAGTTTTTAAACCGGATAAACCAAACCCGCACTAAGGGCTGCAATTGCGGCGATAAGTATTTTCCGCCCGCTCCTGCCCTAACCTGGAACGATAAACTGTTTAATGCAGCCACCGGCCATGCAAAAGATATGGCCAAGCGCAGTTATTTTAGCCATACCAGCAAAGACGGCCGCAGCATGGAGGATAGGATAGTTTTGGCAGGCTATAAGTTTAAAGGCTTTAAAAGCTTTGCCATAGGCGAAAACATTGCACAGGGTCAGCAAAGTATAGCCGAGGTAATGGACGGATGGTTTAAAAGCGAAGGACATTGCCGAAACCTGATGAACCCCGATTTTAAGGAAGTTGGCGTAGCAGAGTATAAAAGCTATTGGGTACAGGATTTTGGCGGTCGCACCTCGTTTTCGACCGAGCAACAAAAGCTAATCAAATCCGGGAAGTACAAGCTGATACAGAATTGATTCTTTGATATGCAGATTTCAGATGTGCAGATGAAATAGCAGACGTAAAAATATGCGGGTGCCAATGATGAAACATTTGTTGTACCGATATGCAGTCTGCTATTACATTTCTGAATCTACAGATTTAAAATCTGCACACCTGAAATCTGCACATCTGCACATCTAAAGATCCCCGGCTTTCACCCTTCTTTCCATTACCTCGCGCCAGGTGGTTAGTATAAATCCTTTGTCTTTTAAAAACGCTTTTAGCCGGGGATCGAGCATGGCCAGCAAGTCGCCTTTGCGCTTTTTTCCGGTATCGGATATCTGATCGAAGTTTGGCGATGGGTTGGTACAATGCATAATTACCATGGTTAACCCCGGCGAGAGGCGGCCAATGCTTTCGATATAGTGATCGGTATACCATTTTTGAATTTGGGCGTCGGTCATTTTATCGATGTTGGGCATCTGCCAGTCGTAACTTGAGTTATGCAGATCGTCGAGTACCGGCAGTCCGGCCTTCCAGATCATAGCTCCGGTTTCTTTCACATTGGCCAATACCGCCGGATCGGGTATCGGCATACCTTCGGTATATTTACCTTGTTGTTTTAATTCGGCTATGGTAGCGGCCCGGGCTTCGGCACGGTAAAACAGGTCATCGCCGCCGGGGAACATTACCGGAATTTGCTTTTCAATTCCAAGCTTAATATATTTTTCGGTAAATATCGGCTTGGCAAACAAGGTACCCATGTGCGAATCAAGGTGGGTGGGCTTAAAGCCCATTTTTAAAGCCCTGTCCAGTTGCGCCCTTATTTCCTTGTCAACTTCATCGGCCGATGCATTAAAATAAACAGCCACAACACTGGGGTATAAACATCCTTGTTTATCGGTAAGGCCGGGCACAATGGTTTTACCCGCTAAAGGACCCCAGCGATAGTTATCCCATTCGGATGTTAAGGTTAAATGCAGGCCGGCATCGGTATTGGGGTGCTTATCCAGGTACTTTACAAATTCGGGCACCCATGGGCAGGGCATCATAACACTGGTTGAGGTAGCTACACCCTTTTCAATAGCTGTCTCTACCCCATCGTTCGATTCATGCGACATCCCGGCATCGTCAACATGCAAAATAATTACACGTGCGCCTTTGGGCCAGCCCAGCTTTTCGGCATAGGTTTTTGTTTGCTGTGCAAAAGCTACGGTATGGCAAATTATGCAAACAGCCAAAAAGATATTTTTTTTCATGATGGTACAAGGTTGCAATTGGTTTATAAATATACCTATACAAGCTATTTAAACCAAAGGCATCGATATCCAAAAATGAACCTGTAATTACACTTAATTTACTACTTTTGAAATAATGCTACCCGCTACCAACCATACACTCGAAAAATTAGAGATGCTGCTCAAAACAGCAGGCTACAAGGTGCGGTACGAGAAAGGCAACTTTAAAACCGGGGCCTGCCTGCTATTAAACAGCCGTATGGTGATTGTAAACCGGTTTTCGAACCTGGAAAGTAAAATTCTGGCCCTGGTTGAACTGCTCCGCGAACTGGAAGTGGATTTTAGATTGCTTGACGAAAAACAGGTTGCATTTTTACAGGAAATAAAACAAACAAAATTGCAGCTGTGACCATAACATTTTTAGGTACCGGAACATCGCAGGGCGTACCTGTTATTGCCTGCGGGTGCGAGGTGTGCACATCTGCCGATGCATACGATAAGCGTTTACGCACCTCTATTTTAATTGAGGCCGAAGATAAAACCATCGTTATTGATTCGGGCCCCGATTTCAGGTACCAGATGTTGCGTGCTGGCGTAAAACGTTTGGATGCCATTGTATACACCCACGAGCATAAAGATCATATAGCCGGGATGGATGATATCCGGGCATTCAACTATTTTCAGCAAGGCCCTGTAGATGTTTACGCCGATTTCAGGGTTCAACGCGCGCTTGCCCGCGAGTTTCCTTATGTGTTTGATGGTACCGGATATCCGGGTATTCCGCAGGTTACTGTTCATCCCATCGGTTTAGATCCATTTAATATTGGCAGTGTAAAATTTATCCCCATCGAGGTTTTGCACTATAGGCTGCCGGTACTGGGCTTCAGGATTAATGATTTTACCTATATCACCGATGCCAAAACGGTATCAGAGGCCGAAAAAGAAAAAATAAAAGGCTCAAAAATATTAGTGATCAACGCTCTGCAAAAACAAACCCATATCTCGCACTTTACGCTCGACGAAGCTATCGACTTCGCCAATGAAATTGGCGCCGAAACTACGTATCTTACCCATATAAGCCACCGCCTGGGCAAACACCAGGATATATCGGCCGAGCTGCCACCCAATATCCGGCTTGCTTACGATGGTTTAAAGCTGGAGATTTAAAAGAAGGGCTTAAAAGCTATCTAAAAATGGTTTATTAATATTTTTAAACTTCGAATGAAGCAATATTCATGCGTCATTGCGAGGTACGAAGCAATCCCGAGCTATGTAGGACTTAGCATATCGGGGATTGCTTCGTACCTCGCAATGACGGTGTTTAAGACTTTGTTTTAATGATATTAAACAGCCCGGCAAGGCTTATTTATAAATCGATATAACTAATTCTTTCAATAGCTCCTTTGTATTGGTTCAGGTGCCCGGTATCGTGGGCATCAACCCGCCCCTTTATAGTTACATGTTTATCATTTATCTGCGTAAACTGGCCGTTATTATATTGAAAAAGACCTGTTCGCGTTCCCTCTAAATAAAGCGGACAATCGGGGTTAAAATTTATCCAGATGGCATGCCCTGCCGAGTGATCGGCAAAAAGGCTATCATTAAACAAAACGGATTGCTCTGGCGCTTCTATATATTTGCCGGTAACCTCTACATATTGCCTATCATACTTTTTTAGGTTTTTTACCAGCTCGGTAAAAGGAACACGCTTATAAACGGGCGAGAAATCATCGTTGCAATCACTTTTAAACACCTGTTTAACATGGCCGCATCCCAATAAAATAGTCGTTAAAATGACCGGGTATAATGTTTTGATCAGACATTTTAACATCATCAGGAAGCAGTTATGTTTTTAAATATGAAGTTACCTAAAATTAACGCCGCCTGCATTTTGTAATGGAATTTATACAGATATAGTGCCGCCGCCCTTTTGCAGCTACTATCGCTTAGGTAAAGTAAAGTACAGGCTTGCAGTATTGGCAAAACTGTTTCGATATTGATAACAACGTTAAACCGCATCCAAACTAAAATATATTTTTTATAATCTGCCGAAAGCTTATATTAGACTCAGAGTTACATTAATAACCCGGAAAAGATCATCAATATATACCATGAAAAAAATCATAATTTACCTGTTCGCCATTGCTATTTTGCCATTAAACGTATTAGCCCAGGACACTGCTACGGTAAAACACCAGGCAAATATTTTGGCCCAGGCCATGATAGCCGGCGATTATGCAACTATTATAAACCATACTTATCCTAAAGCTGTGCAAATGGCGGGTGGTAAGCAAAAAATGGTATCGATAGTTAACAAGGGTATGGCACAAATGAAAACCCAGGGAGTAATTTTTGAAAGCGCAACAGTAGGCTCTCCCGGAAAATTTTACAAAGCAGGTGCCGAAACCCATTGCCTTGTGCCCGAGAACTTAACCATCAAACTGCCAAATGCTCATATAATCAGCCACAGCTATCTATTGGCAATAAGTAAGGATGGTGGCAAAACATGGTCTTTTTTGGATTTAAACAACTCCACCAGCGATAAAATAAAACAGCTGATCCCTGATTTTAACCCAGCTTTACAAATTCCAAAATCAACTACCGAGCAAATACTGTAGTTGATTTTGACGGCTTCACTGCCAGATTTACGCCACAAAGAGATGAATTAATGACCAACATTTACATACCCCAGGCTACCGAAAACCAACAGCGTATAACTGCCGGTGATATTTCATTTGTATATTATACCGAAAAGGATAGCCTGCAAAACAGCAGGGTTGTATTCAACTGCTATGCCATCAGTTTTGTAATTAATGGCGAGAAAGCAATTTTTCGCCCGGCCAATAATACCATTGTGGGCACAGGGGAAGGGATTGTGATTCCCGAAGGAAATTCCATTATGGCCGAGCATACTTTAAACAATCATCAATACAGTAGCATACTGGTATTCTTTTCATCAGCTTTCGCCCAGGATTTTTTAAACCGGCATAAATTGAACTCGCGGCCAGCCCAGCTAACGCCAGACTATGTTAAGTTCAGGCAAACTAATTACATTGCCGATTATGTTAAAAGCATACAAACGCTTATACAGGAGGGGCAAAACTTGCCATACCTATTGGCCGTCAACAAAGTAGAAGAGGTGCTTTTGGTATTATTAGATAGCTACGGCAGCCAATTGACCGACCTGTTACGTAGCAATACCCCCTCGCCCGAATTGCTGTTAAAAAACGTAGTGGAGAACAACCTGTTCAATAACCTTACGCTTGATGAGCTGGCCTTTTTGGCCAACAAGAGCCTGGCATCATTTAAACGCGACTTTGAAAAGGTATACCATATGGCCCCAGGCAAATACATTCGCGAGAGAAAGCTTGAGGTAGCCCGGCATGAGCTGGAACAAGGTAAAAATGCCACATCGCTTTATATTGATTTTGGGTACGATAACCTTTCGAATTTTTCATCGGCATTTAAAAGAAAATTCGGCATGAGCCCAAAACAATATCAAATGAGCGTACAGGAAGCATGAGCTGTTTTCAATAGTTTTTGAGCCGGCGGCATTAACGCCTGCCACTGAAAATAAGCCACATTTGGATATTATTTATATCCAGAAAATCATGAAAAAGTTCTTCTTATTTTTATTTGCTGCCCTAAGCTGCTTAAGCACCAAAGCACAAACATTTACATTAAAAAGCGCCGACCTGGGCGGGCAATTCACCAATGAATTTGCATCAAATACATTTGGCTGCACAGGGTTAAATAAATCGCCGCAACTGGAATGGCAAAATGCACCACAAGGCACCAAAAGCTTCGCTATTACCATGTACGATCCCAACGCCCCTACCGGCAGTGGATGGTGGCACTGGGTTGTTTTTGATATCCCTGCCAGTGTTCATCAACTTAAACAAGGCGCGGGCAGTCAATCTGCAAATGGATTGCCCGCTGGCACCATGCAAGGCAACACCGATTTTGGTGTTCCAGGTTATGGCGGCCCCTGCCCACCGGTAAATGATGCTGCGCACGGCTATGTCATCACCATTTTCGCCTTAAAAACAGATAAGCTTGGCATTGGCGATAAGGCATCACCCGCATTGGTTGGCTTTATGTTAAACCAGAATGTTATCGCGAAAGCATCGTTAATTATATATGCCAAACGTTAATTGCTAACCGCCCGTGCATAAACCGGCTGTACATGAATACATGTTGTAACATTTTAGGTTGATAATTTTTTATCCGGCAAATATTTTGTTACTTGTAGATGCTTTTCAACAACCGGTTATGCACAGACGAAATTTTCTTAAAACAGGGTCATTAGCTGGCCTTACGTTATCAACATTGGTCACTGCATCATGCAGCCAGCCAGCAGCAGACGATAAAAAACCAGATACCACCGCTACAGATAGTAAGGATGATCTGTTCGAGCTTTCGGAAGCTACTATAACCGATTTGCAGGAAAAAATGAGGGCGAAGCAATATACCTCGCGCCTGCTTACCGAACTTTACCTGAAACGAATTGACGAAATTGACAAGAATGGCCCTAAGCTAAACTCCGTTATTGAATTAAATAAGGATGCTTTAAACATGGCCGATGCCATGGATAAAGAGCGGGAGAAGGGTAAGGTACGCGGCCCCTTACATGGCATACCCGTGCTGATAAAAGATAACATAAACACCGGCGATAATATGCATACCACTGCCGGTTCGCTGGCCCTGAGTGACAATTTTGCCAAACAGGACGCTTTTATCGTACACAAATTACGCGAGGCCGGCGCGGTTTTATTGGGCAAAACCAATTTAAGCGAGTGGGCCAACTTCCGTTCAACACACTCTACCAGTGCATGGAGCAGCCGGGGCGGGCAAACCAAATGCCCCTACATTCTCGATCGTAACCCCAGCGGCTCAAGCGCAGGTTCGGGGACTGCTGTAGCGGCCAACTTATGCACCATAGCCATTGGCACCGAAACCGATGGCTCAATCGTATCGCCATCGTCAGTAAACGGGCTGGTGGGCATTAAACCTACTGTGGGGTTATGGAGCAGATCGGGCATTATTCCTATCTCCAAAACGCAGGACACCGCCGGGCCTATGGCCCGCACCGTTAAGGATGCGGCCATTTTTTTAAGTGCCTTGGCCGGCGTTGACCCACAAGATAGTTTTACTTTGGCCGGCAAAGGCAAGGCCGAAGCTGATTACACCAAATTTTTGGATGCCGACGGCTTAAAAGGCAAACGCCTCGGGGTCGAAAAATCGGCAATGGAGGGTAACCCAGGCATGGTGGCTTTACTGAAAGATGCCATTAAAACCCTGGAAAGTAAAGGCGCTACCGTAATTGAAGTTGAGCTGAATAAAGAACTGAAAGATATTGGCAAAAGCGAGTTCCCGGTTTTATTATATGAATTTAAAGATGGGCTGAACCAGTATTTAAGCAATGCCAACAGCAAAGTAAAAACCCTGGCCGATGTAATTGCCTATAACAAGCAAAACGAAGCCAAGGCGATGCCATTTTTTAAACAGGAAACCCTTGAACTGGCCCAGGCCAAAGGCGACCTAAATACCGAAGAATACCTGAAAGCCGTAAAGCAAACCAATGCCGGCACCCGCAAAGCGATAGATAAGATTTTAACCGATAACAAACTGGATGCCATCATAGGCCCCACCAACGGCCCCGCGGTTTGCATCGACCTTATAAATGGCGATTATGATAACGGTTTCGGCTTTTCCAGTCCGGCGGCTATGGCGGGCTATCCGCACATTACTGTACCCATGGGATTGCTACATGGCTTGCCTATTGGCCTGTCGTTTTTCAGCACAGCCTGGAAAGAAGGCGATATTATTAAACTGGGATATGCTTACGAGCAGGCGAGCAAAAAACGAGTTAAGCCTTTGTTTAAGGTGGATTTGTTGGGGTAATTGTCAGAATCAAAATTTACAGAATTATTTAATTAGCAGAATAGAAAACTTTCTATCAATATTACTATTTTTAAAATTCTGAAATTCTGAAAATTCTGATTCAGATACTTAATCAACTAATCATGGAATTTGGCAAAGTAGCACCCGAAGAATTACCCTTAATAGATTTTACCCTTCCGCCCGATACAGAACTCACCACTAAGGTATTAGCAACGGCTAAAAACAATGAGCCAATACAGGTTCACGTAGGTTGTGCCAAATGGGGGCGCAAGGAGTGGATTGGTCAAATCTATCCGCCTAAAACCAAGGAAGCTAACTTTTTGGATGAATATGTAAAACACTTTGATTGCATTGAACTGAATGCCACATTTTATAACATTTATGGACCGGATACAATTGCCAAATGGAAAGCCAAGGCCGAAAGCAACCCCAATTTTAAATTCTGCCCCAAATTTTCGCAAAGCATCAGCCACATCCGCAGGTTAAAAAATGCCGACGATGTTACAACAACTTACTATGAAGGCATCATGGCATTTGGCGAAAAGCTGGGACCACTATTTTTGCAATTGAGCGATAACTACACACCCAAAAGCTTCCCCGAGCTGAAAGCATACCTGGAAGCCTTGCCCAAAGATGTACCCGTTTTTGTAGAGCTGCGGCATAAAGAATGGTTTGCCCAACAGGAAAACAGCGACAAGGTATTCGGCCTGTTTCGCGATCTTAATATTGGCGCCGTAATAACCGATGCTTCCGGACGCCGGGACGTAATACACATGAGTTTACCTACACCTCATGCCTTCATCCGTTTTGTGGGCTGTACCGATAAAATAGGCGAATACAGTATTGATGAAGCCCGCCTGGATATGTGGGTAGAAAGGATAAAAAAATGGCAGCAGGAAGGTTTAAAATCGGTCTGGTTTTTTATGCATCAGCATGATGAACGGTTTTCGCCCATACTATCAGATTATGTAACCCAAAAATTAAACGCGGTCCTTGGCACCAATTTACTTCGCCCCAAATTTATTGATCAGCAGGGTGGTTTATTTTAGTTTGATACCAGTCCTGATATCACGTTGATACTCAAAGCCACAATAGCAGTATTAAAGGCAAAAGATATCATGCCGTGAATCCAGGCCAGGCGGCGGATTTGCCGGGATGAGATCTCGATATCCGATACCTGGAAAGTCATCCCCAACACAAAAGAGAAGTATACAAAATCAAGATAATCAGGCTCAAAACCCTTCTCATCGCCTGGAAACTCCAGTCCGCCCAAAGGTTTAGTCTTGTTATCACCGTCGGTATCTGTGGCGTAATACATATGGGCATAACGCAGGGTAAATATGGTGTGCACCAATATCCAGGAGATAATTACCGACGTCATTCCTAACAACACATGCCCTGTAACTACGGCAGGCGATAGCTGTTTAGATGATTTGAGCAGGAAAAAAATTGCCAGGAGACTAATGATGGATGCTACAATTACAAAAGCAAATATCAACACCCGGCTGGAATCCTCAATTTTGGCTATGTGCCTAACCTCCTTTGGGTGCGACGACAGGATGATAATCCAATCCATCACTATAACGCTCAACCCAAATGCCGACCACGTAACCAAGACGATTGCTGGTATACTAAAACGTTCCCAAATAAAAGCCAGGGTGGCAATAGCTACAATAAACGAAATTAATAAACGGTGATGCGTATCTAACCGTAACCATAATTTCGATTTTCGTTGAGGGTTTGCAGGCATATAGGATTGTACTATGGTAAGTACAAGGTAAATATGGTAAACAATTGTGTAGAAATTATGAATTATCTTCCTCATCAACAATCCAGGCTACGCGGCCAACCTGGCCATCATCCAGCTGTACCTTAATGCCGCGGGAATGGTATGATGCACTGGTTAACAGCCTTTTCACAATGCCGCGGGTAAGCGTTCCAGTTCGCTGGTCTTTTTTTAGGATAATATCAACTTCCAGTCCGGGGTATATATCGCTTCTGTTTTGTCCGTTCATTTTTAGGATTACACTGATTTATAGGGTCATTTCACCGATTATTTAAAAGGATATCCAAGGCCTTTTGTTTGGCCTCAATATCAATTCCAAGATAGGGTTTGATGGTAACCCACCTTTGCTTTATAGCATTTGGCAAGTTATTTATTGACAAGTCATCATCTATAATGACGTAGTTCGCCTCACCGTTCTTATGTATCCACTCCTGAATTTCGCTACCACGATCCTGCATATCCGACAGTGATTGCCTATCGTTAAGTTTAGATAATTTACTAATAGTTATCCCCCTGATCTTGAAGATCTCCAGCCAACGTTCAATAGTAAAGCTAATCCTATGTGTACTGGATAAAACCACGTCGGCACCTGTTAGCGACAAAATATCAACCAGATTTTCTGCCGATTGTTTGTTAAACAGCATGAACCCATCGGCACCAATTTCTACCTTTTTCCAGGACGGTTCGGTTACCAATACTCCATCTATATCCAGCAGGATTACCATTTGTTAGGCCACCAGCTCCTTTATTGCCGTTTCAACTTTCCCAAAATCAAAGTTAGTCAGCAGCTTATCAAAGGCGGCGGTAATATGCTGGTTACCCAGGTTGCCTATACTGCCTTCGTGGGTGTGGTTTACAGTTTTATCGGGGTTAAAATCGCCTCGCTCTATAGCTAAACCTACTTGTTTGTAGGCATCCCTGAAAGGGGTTCCGCTTAATACCATGCGGTTAACTTCCTCAACGCTAAATAGGTAAGCGTACTTGGTGTCCTTCAGTATATCAGCATTCACTGTTATATTTTGGAGCATGAAGGTGGCCATATGCAGGCATTTCTTCAGGTCGGCAAAGGCGGGGAACAGGAGCTCTTTGAGTAGTTGCAGCTCGCGGTGATAGCCGGATGGCAGGTTGGTGGTCATCATGGCTACATCGGTTGGCAGGGCTTGCAGGCGGTTGCATTTGCCACGCATAATTTCCCAAACATCCGGATTTTTTTTGTGTGGCATAATGCTGCTGCCGGTAGTTAGTGTATCGGGGTAGCTTACAAAGGCAAAGTTCTGGCTCAGGTAAAGTGCCTGATCCATAGCCATTTTGGCAAGTGTAGCGGCTATACTTGATAAGGCCTGGGCAATGATCCGCTCGGTTTTACCGCGACCCATCTGGGCGTATACTACGTTGTAATTCAGGCTATCAAACCCTAATAATTGGGTAGTTAGCGTACGGTTAAGCGGAAACGACGAGCCATAACCAGCTGCCGAACCCAGGGGGTTTTTGTTAGTGATTTTATAAGCAGCCAGCACCAGTTCAAGGTCATCGGCAAGGCTTTCGGCATAGGCACCAAACCACAGGCCAAACGAGGATGGCATGGCCACCTGCAGGTGGGTGTAGCCGGGCAGCAGTATATCTTTATGCTGCTCGCTTAGTGTAATCAACTGGCGGAAAAGGGTTTCGGTTTCCTCAACCACCTGTTGCAGCTGATGGCGGAAGAATAATTTGAGGTCGACCAGCACCTGGTCGTTGCGGGAGCGGCCGGAATGGATCTTTTTGCCGGCATCGCCAATGCGTTGGGTTAGCAGCATTTCTACCTGCGAGTGTACATCCTCCACCCCATCTTCAATGGTGAAATTACCGGCCTCAATATCGGCATAAATGGCCTTTAACTCGCGCTGAACAAGCTCAAGATCAGCACTATCCATCAGGCCGATGCTTTGGAGCATACGGGTATGGGCCAGCGAACCCAGTACATCAAATGCAGCCATTTCCTGGTCAAATTCCCTATCCTTGCCTACGGTGAAATCCTCTACCAGCTGATTTACATTAGTAGTTTTTTGCCATAACTTACTCATGGTGCAAATGTAAAGTTTAGTAGCAAGATTTTAGTATCAAGTCGCAAGTATCAGGTATCAAGATTTTTGAAGCGTCGGTTACAAGTTAGGGTTTGATACTACCGCCAGGTGTTCGGTTTTTTACAGGAATAAACAGGTGTTCGGGGCCGAACACTTAAAATATTATATATCAGATAATTAAGTGTTCGGATAATTTCAGGGCGAGGTAAATTGGTCCTGTTTTGCCGGAGGTGGGTGGCCTGTGGATGTTTGTACCCGTGAACACCCTGCCAGGTTCTGTTAGCACCTTGTTACACCCTTATTACATACCTGCCACCCCACGTAAAGCACTCGTTGGGCACCGTAAAATTCTGCTCATTCTTTAATTCTGAAAACGGCGCAGCCCTCTTGAACACCTTTAAAAATCATTTACATGTGAAAAATTCTGATTTACGAAATTATTTTGTAGAAACTACAACATCGGCCCGCTCATTCGCCGCGGGGGGCTTGTTACTTTTGAAGCCCCAAAAGTAACCAAAATGGCCGTCAGCAGAAATGCTTCTTTGCCGCACGGGCCTTTGCCCTGCAAAACGGCCAAAACCTGGGCTGGATTTATTTTGCCCCGGCGCGGTCGGCCCCCACACGTGCAAAAACATCCTATGCCCTGCCACCGCACAGCCCATCATCGTTTTGGTCGCTTTCGCCCGAAGCTCCCTCTGCTGACACTTTTGGGACGACAAGGTGTTTTTTCTGTAATGAAATTTGCAACTAAAATTTTGTTAATTCTAAAATTCTGATTCAGACAATTACCTGCAGCTAAAATTCTGCTAATTCCTTAATTCAATAAATCCTGATTCAGACAATCACCTGCGGCTAAAATTCTAAAAATTCTGATTCACAGTTGTTTAATCTTCTGGGGGTATCAAAAGCATCATCAAACAAAAAACTATAAAACAAACAGGGACATGCTAAATTAATTTAGCGGTACCAGTAAATACCATTCACCATTGATACCCCTGGTGTGGTTTCAAAAGCGTTCAGGATGGTGCCGTCGGGGGTGCGGGTGGCCCATTTGCCCCACATTTGTCCGCTGCTGTTGCGTATCGACCATGCCTGCGTGGCGTTGGCATCCAGCCAGCTGCCATAAGTGCTTTGCAACCCGGCCGAGTGCACGTAAATGCAGGCCCAGCGGGCAAATATGCCCTTAAAGCCCTGGGTATCGGCCGTGTCGTACTCATCAAGCAAAATGCCGCCGGGGGTTTGGCACATGTTGTTTTTACTGTAGTTCATTACGTTATTGGCCATGGCGGCGTAGTTTACGGCAGGGTATTGCAGGCGCAGGGCATCGCAAGCGCCTATGAACGTGCCTTGCGTGTATGAGCGGCTGCCTTCGGTAATGGTGCCTGCCGCGTTTATGGCGCCCTTAACCTCGCCGCTGCTGGTGTACAGGGTGGCCACCATCCAGTCCATCAGCAGCTTGGCCTTGGTTTGGTAGCTGGCATCGCCGGTGGCGGCGTACAGCTTCATAGCGCAAATAATGGCCGGTGCGTTTACGCAGGCATTTTTGGTTTGCTTGTCGGTAGTCCACCACAGTCCACCACCCAGTGCGGTATCATAGGCGCGGTTCCACACAATGGCGAAGTTGTTTTTGGCCATATCCAGCATGCCGCCATCATTGGTAATGGCATAGGCGCGCACGCACATCAGGCTGCCCCAAATAATATCATCATTATAAATGTTGCTTTCCCAGGTAAGGCCGTAACCATCGCGCATACCGTTGTACAGGTAGCTAATTTTGTTCTTCAAATCCACGTTGGGGTTTATGTTATAAGCGTCAATGAGGGTTTCAATAGCCTCTGCCTGCGTCCAAAAGTCCATACGGCCGGTGTGGTTCTGATCTTTCCAGTAATAGGCCTTATAGCTGGGGCCATAGGTGCCGTACTGGTTGTAAAACGTGTTGTTGTACACTTGCATAGCCACCAGCGCTTCGGCACGGGTAGGCAGGGTTGCATTGGTTACCAGCTTACGCCCGGCCACCGCTGCCGAAGCCCCCGGCGACCCAGCCGCCAACTGCCCCTCCTTTTTACAGCCCGAAGCCACTACCATACAGCCCATCGCCGCCAGCAGCAGGCCGTACCCTGCCCGGCCCATCAATTTAAAAGCACGCAGCACGCCCAACGCGCCGCCGGTTTGTTTAACATTGTTTTTCATAATTTTCATAGAAATTGATTTTGTTTAATTGGTTTATATAAAGCCTGCCCCTGTTTGTTGCATTATTAAAAGCCTGTTGAACGCCGGCCAACACTCACCCGGCTACGCTGCGCTGGCCACCCTCTCTTCGGCTTCGCCGGAAAGAGGGGCTTGAAGTGCTGAATCAATTTAGCATACCGGGTTTGGCCGACGTTTCAAGCCCTCTTGCCCCATTTAATCCCCCTCAACAGTATATACCCCGTTCAAGCCCCTCTTTCCACCGCAGGTGAAGAGAAGGTGGCGGGCGCAGCCTCGCCGGGTGAGTCTTCCCCTCCAATACCCCTTACGCCAGCCATCCCCCAAAGCATTATTAAAAACCTGTTGAACGCAGGCCAACACTCACCCGGCTACGCTGCGCTGGCCACCCTCTCTTCGGCTTCGCCGGAAAGAGGGGCTCGAAGTGCTGAATGCATTTAGCATATCGGGTTTGGCCGGCGTTTCAAGCCTCTCTTTCCGGGTTTAATCCCCCTCAACAGTATATACCCCCCGTTCAAGCCCCTCTTTCCACCGCAGGTGAAGAGAGGGTGGCGGGCGCAGCCTCGCCGGGTGAGTCTTCGCCGCCATACGCCACGCTCCCGCCCTACCGGTAAAAAACTACCCCCTAAAAAAATCACGAATGTTGGTTTACCCCGGCTGCTGCAAACGCTAAAAGCGCCCGCCTGCCCGGCTTATGGTATTGTTTTTCAATTGGTTTATAATAGTAGGATGCTGCCAGCGGGGCTCAGCCCCCAAGCGCCGGGAAAATTTTTTAAGTTTTTTTTATAAATTTTATCTTTCAACGAAACCACTTGTCAACTATGCACAGGGGGCCTTGAGTCTTAAGTCCTGAAAAATCGGACTTCCGACTAAAGACTTCAGACTTCCGACTTAAACGCCCTTTATTTGTCGCACCTGGCCCTCACCACTATAAACGCCGTATTTTATTTTTGATATTTATTTAGCAAAACCGGTCAATAAAAATTAACGTTAAAACCAATCCCATGAGAACTGTAACTTTTGGCATGAATATCAGTATTGATGGCTGTTACGAACACACCAAATTTAATGGCGATGAAGAAATTCACCAATATTTTGCCGACCTGGCGCACGATGTAGACCTGGTGGTATACGGACGTAAAATGTACGATTTGATAGTTCCGTACTGGACCGAGGTGGCCAAAACCCAGTCGGGCACGGCAGCGGGCAATGCGTTTGCGCAAACCGTTGTCGACGTTGATAAAATTATTTTTTCGCGTACCCTCCAAAGCGTGGAAGGCAATACACGCATCCTACGCGACAACCTGGAAGCCGAAATCCGGAACCTGAAACAGCAGCCCGGCAAAAAAATCTCCATCGCCGGCGTAAGCCTGCGTTCGCAACTGATGGCGCTCGGCCTGGTCGACGAAATTCACATTGTAATTCACCCGGTAATTATTGGCGAAGGAAAAAAGCTGATGGAAGATTTTCCCCTGCCGGAAAAACTAAACTGGAAACTGGTGGATACCAAAGTTTTTAAATCGGGATGCGTAGGGTTGCATTATGTGAAGGCGTAAGGGTGGCTTTGGGATTGCCGAACCGGCTGACCTTCAGACTACAGGATAGTTGAACTTTGGAACCGGCAAACATCTGGACTTTATGATTGGTGGATGATTGATAAGTTTTCCTACCTCAAAAAATCTTGATACTTGATACTTTTTTCTGACTCTTGATTCTTAACTCTTCTTCCTGGCCTTCTTGTCTCAAATCTCATATCTCACATCTCAAATCTAATTTTGGCGTTCCCTGCGGGCCGTGCTGTTCGTTCATACTGCGCGCGCCTTAGGCACTGGGCCGGTATCCACTGCCATCACTAACGTGGGCTGTCGGGGCGGTTGGGGATTTGTGTTTTGCAATGGCATCGTGCTTGGTATGCGGGAGCACCCCGATAAATATCGGGGTGTTAGGGGAAGTAATTGCGGTAGCCTTAGGGGGCGACACCAACAAGCTTTTAGGCACTCTTTATTTAACTTTTACCTTGCTTTGGTTTTTTGAGCATCAATTGCTGCCTTATGTACGAAAATACTTGATAAGTTAACACTACCGGCTACAAAAATACTATGTGACCAAACCGAATTGTGAGTCCAGTCGATACCTACCCCCGCACCCGAAACTATATTTGTATTATTTTGACCGTAAAAGGCTTTCCCTAATAAACTGAAGAAAACACCAAACATATTATTGGACTTACCATTAAATTGGCCATAATAGTTATAATAAGGTATAAAACATGGCTGAAGGGTAGTAATAAAATGCAAAGTATCTGTTATAAACGCAACCGAAACTCTGTAACGATAATTATTTATTTTTTTTAAATCTCCTAATTTACCGACGTAATCACCTAAGGATATGATGTCTTTATTCGAATAAAAGGGCGTGTTGGCCTGATAATTTTTCAAAGTCGAAATATTATTACCTCTTTCGATATTAACAGACCCAGAAACAACAATGGCATTTGCAGGAAAAAAGGATACTTCGCCCAAAAAACCTAACGTTACTGGTTTTTGTCTTGATGAAATTGCCGCTTCTTTGTCGTAAATCAAAGTATTATCTAATTTGCCGTAAACATTTACATTCCAAGGAACTGGAATAAAGTAATTTGATAATGATTTGACATTTTCCCAGTTATTAAAAATATCAACATTATGTCCTATACCAACACTAACGCCATATGTTGGATGAAATGTACTGACTTTAGATAAATCTGATTTAATGTTATCAACTGATAACGACCAAATGAGCCCTAATGAAGTCGCATAAGTCAATTTGGCTTTATCTTCTATAGAATAATGGGCTGTATCACCTTTACCTATCAATTTTATCTTATCATTTGGTGTTGGGCTAACAAAATACTGGGTACCATTTCCTAATTGTGACGTACCTGTTAACTTAAATGAACCACTTGATGTTGAAACAGGGATAGATAGCGACTTTGTTTGATAATAATCAAAAATGTCCTTTCCCCGGCTATCTGTCCCTATAGATTGACCAACACAAACTGTGCTAATGAAGCTATATATAACAACTACTGCGAGTGAATAACATTTCGATCTGCGAAAATTGAATACGCTTTTTGATAAATTCATGATAATACGGGTTAGATGTTACCGATAAAAATTTTATTAACTTTTTATTCCTAATTAATCTATAAAATATGGCTTTTCATATTTATGCCCTGTTGGTGTTATCACCATAGACCAATACTTGTCAATAGGGAAAACATTTCGTTGAGAATGAACTTAAACCGTAAATAGATAAATTTAGATGGATTGCCTTTAGATCGTAAATAATGGCCACTGATTTTGGGATCGGTTTGAGAAAAAGCAACGGGGGATATCTCCATTTCCATAAGTAGTATGGGTTTCATTTTGATAAAAATTAGTTGATATGAATATATAACACTCTATATCCAAATTTAGGCGCTGACCCTAATACATTGAACCGTATAATCCCCCTTTTCATCACAGTATTTATACCGTATAAAAACGGTATAAATGCGCCAACAAAACACTATTACTGAACTATAACTTATAGTTTAAACGAAGATGAAAATCCATTAATAACCATATGGCCCGGTCAACAAAAGAAGTAACACAATGGAAAATCCTGGCACTTGGCAAAGTGAAGGCTGGTCATTAGGAAAAAACTTGAAATGCGCAAGCGCACTACTTTAAGATAATTGGTATCATTGACATTTTGAAAAATGCAGTCCCGATCAAGATTTACTATGTCCGACTATATACCGGCATGGAAAGCTATGTTATTTCAATACTGCCGTAAAATTTCGTGCCCTACAACAGATCTTTGTGAAAGATAACAAAGGTGCGATATGTTATAATTTGGATTTACAATAAGTCTTGCCTCAGAACCGCAATTGTTGTTCCGGTTGCCAGGCTATTTTCAAGCTGCATAAGGAGATTGATGGCCTATATAAGATTATTATTCATAGCGTATAGAACCAACCCTATTCTACTCTTTACCCCTAGTTTTTTAAACAATTGTTCCCGATAGCCATCGACGGTACGGTTACTAATGCACATCAAATTCGCAATTTCCTTATAAGTCAATTCTGAACTTGCCAATTTTAAAAATTCTATTTCGTAAAACTTCAAATTGATTTTTTCATCATTTTTTGCCATCCTTGATTTGCGGGCATCCTTAATCAGATAATTAGTTATATACGATGGGAAATAATTGCCGTCCTTTCTAACCGTATCCAAGGCGTTTTTAAATTCGTTTAACTCTGCATCCTTAAGCAGGTATCCGTCAATCCCCTTTAGTACCATTTTGACGACGGTATCTTCGTCGTGATTCATCGATAATATGATGATTTTAATTTCGGGGAAGTTTTCTTTTAGATGTAAAACGGTTTCATAGCCGTCCATATTGGGCATGTTTTGATCCAGAAGAACGATATCAGGTTTAAATTTATTGCTGATTTTTTGAATGAGGTCGGAACCGTCATTACAGCAAAGTATGACTGTGTATTCGGTAAATGTTTTAATTAGAACCTCTAAACTACGACCGAATAATTTATGATCATCTACGATAGCTACCTTAGTCAAATCCATTTTCAATAATTAAAGAGGTAATGACAATTTAATTTCACATCCTTTATCAGGACTACTATTTATAAGCAACATCCCCCCCGCTAATTTTGCTCGTTGGCGCATATTATTCAGGCCAAGACCATTTTTTTTGCGTTGCAGATCAAATCCCAGCCCATCATCTTTTATAATTAAAATAAGCTCTTTTATATTCCCATTTATAGACACAGAAATATTTTTTGCATGTGCGTGTTTAATTATGTTATTAACTGCTTCCTGAAAGATTCGATACACTAAGGACTCAATCTGGCCAGTTAATTTACAGTCGTGCCACTGCATCTCTAAATTAACTTTTATTTGATTAGTATTATTCAAACTGTCGATATCTTTCTTTATCGTGGTGACTAGATCATCCATTAAGAATTTTCCATAATATAAATTGTGTGTAAATTCACGCAGGTCTTTGATCACATCACTTAAAATTGATTTTGCTTCTTCTAATTGAGCCGGGGCTCCCATGTTGAGATTCAGCTTGATAACCGATAATGATTGGCCTATATCATCGTGAATCTCCCTGCTGATATTTTGCCTCTCCTTTTCTAATGCCAGTTCCTTTTCAAAAAACGCTTTTTGCTCTTTTAATTTTGAGATATGGTAGGCCCGTGAGGCTGTTAAAAGTAAAATCAGGAAGAACAAAGTTAATGCGACTTTAAATATCCAGGTTTGCCACCAGGGATCCAAAATCAGAAAGTTTTTAACGATATAATTTGTACTTTCTCCAAGAATAGGATGAATTGCCTTTATCATAAGCTGATATTTACCCGGTTTTAAAGATAAAAAATGAAGAGTGCTTTCGCCCGGCTTTGTGGCTTCCCAATTCCCCTGTTGATCACATGTCAACCGGTAGCGGTAAAAACTCATCTCGGGATTATTAAATACCGGGAAGGATAAATTTACAGACAGTGAATTTTTATTATATGGCAAAATTAAGTTGTTATCATTTGTAGTATCTGAATCATTTATGACGGTCGATAATTCCGAACATACCAATTTGTTGTCAGGGACATCGCTATTGGTCTTGTTAAACAATAATTTATTGTCACAAATGACATAGGCAATGCGGTTTAATACCTCAACATCATTAACATTTTTAGTATAGCTGATGGTATTTCCAATGGGCTCATCAGTCCTGGTGTCAAGCAACCGCATAACTTCGTTGTCCAAAAGATAAAGTGTATGTTCGATCTTTTTAATTTTTGTTATAAAATGTGGTGGTAATGCGCTGCGATCCAATAATTGCGATACGACGTTATTTTTTAAGACAAGTAACCCATCCTTTCTACTGACGATATATAGTTTTTGATCTGTATAAATCAAAGCGGACGCGATGATTTTTACATTATTAAATACAATACGTTCTTCATGCCCATTGACATATTTTACAAGATCATTTCTTTTGGCCAAGAAAAATACGTTGTTTATAGAATCCAGTGCAACCGCATTCAACCTGTATTTAATTAATTCCCGTTCAGTAGGGTTAAGTTGAGACTGATTTAAACTGGATCCATTTTGATCAAGTATAATTGGATTATGTCCATCGGCGACATATAAATGGTCTCCAATCTTAAAAGCCCCTTCGAATTTGGAAATGAATGGCCCAGGAAATTGGATCTCCTTTTTGGAATTATATAAATACAGTCCATTATAAGAACCAAAAATGAATTTTACTGAATCTATAGCCTGGATAAAGCTAATTCCTCTGTTGAGACCAGGGGCATGATGAATTTGGATCTTCAGTTTTAAGGCAGGATCATATCTGTAAATAGCGCCTGATGAGGTCCCAACCAATAAATTCGGTACTTGCTTTGCAATTGAGGTTATTTGTTCATTTTTGAAACCGACTGTATTGATGCTATATTTTTTAGGTTCAAAATACAAGCCTTTTCCGGGCGCCAAAAACCACTTATTTCCTTCATTATCAACAACTACGTCCACTATTCCCATCCCCTTCTTTACTTCGCCTTTATTAGAAGCTATTTCATCATAGGAACTTACCCATTGCTCACCCGTACTAAACGTTCGTACCCCAACTATACGCGAACCATAATAGTTAAGAATATTCGACAAGTACAATATGCCGTTGAAATATTTCAGTTGGCAAATAAACTGATCTGGATTTAATTTAGATTCATCTTTGATAACGGTAGTAACGGGATCACCAGCCTTATTTTGAAAATAACTGACGTTTATTTCGTGTGAATTGTTGAAACTAAATCCAAGAAGCTGTACTTCGGAAAATCCAGAAGTTTCTTCGAATCGATAAACCTTTCTGCTATAGCGGCCAGTTATAAACAAGTCCTGCCCTATCGTAAAAATATTGGTTTCATTATCTAAAATACCTCTATTCTGATGTTTATATTCTCTATAACTGAAAGTTTTTATATCAAATACGAACAATGATTCTGATGTACTGAGGAACATAAACCCTTTAAAGCTTAACAACTTTAAGAGTGCCACATGGTCAATTTTTTTTACTAAAACTAATTTCTCGTTTTTTACACACCAAATTGAATTCCTCATGATGCACCAAATCCGTTGCAAACTATCCTCGGCCAAGCCCCAAACCATTGAATTAAAAGCAGCGGTTTCCCCGCTATCAAAATCCTTTATATTTGATCCATCATAACGGGTAAGCCCGGCGCTATGTCCTATCCAGATGGCGCCAATTCGGCTAACCAATAGACGAGAAGTCTCATCAGTTGGTAGAATTGGGACATGAATAAGATTTGAACGCTGGCACCTTCCGGCTGTTTGAAAAATTGTCAGCAATATGAACAAAATCAAAGACTTGCGTTTCATCCCGTTATTATATGGCATGAAGATACGACGATATCAGGCATATTTTCAGGGTATTTTACCCGATCTGTACGGGAAAAACATCTAATTAGTTTACACGTCCTGCTTTGGTTCGTTTGATTTTGCTAAGGAGATCAATCCGCTCATGGCGCCCAGGTTCATGGAATCCAATGCCGAGCTTGGCACTTCGCCCTTGTTGGTGTTCCCCTGCCGCGCTTTGTTGTGTGTTATCACCAACAAATATCCGCATGTAAAAAGCTTTCAGGTTTACGTAATGTCATCTTGTTTTGGCTATCCCTGCTGCTTGATGGCAACGGCGGAAATGGAGTTTCGGCCTGGCACTTGTTGGCGCTCCCTACCCTGTTCGAATACTTCGCAATTCCACATACCGGATTTGCATACAAATAATAAAGCTTTATGCCGGCAAACCAACAACAGGCATCTGCTCACCCGCTTTTTCGCAGCCATAACTCAAACGCACAATGCCCGACGAAAATACCTGCGTGTTGGTTAACCGCATTTGTAAATTATGGCTAAGGGTGGGAAATAAACGTTTCCCGGTAGAAATCACTACAGGGTGCACCCACAGTTCGTACCTATCTACCAGGTTTAGCTTCATGAGTGATGATACCAGCTGTCCGCTCCCCAAAACTATGATATCCCGGCCCGGCTGGGCTTTTAATTGGTCTATCTGTTTTTTTAACTTTCCTTTTAGCAGGATGGTATTGCGCCAGGGGGTAAGGTGGATTGATTTGGATACTACTGCTTTGGTGTGTTGGTTCATCAGCTCGGCCATTACAATATCTTCTTTGGCCATCAGCAGGTCGTTGGCTTTTGCGGGCCAGTAGTTGGCAAAGGCTTCATAAGTGCGTGCACCTAATAAAATGGTATCTGCCCGGGCCAGTTGCCGGCAAAGGCTTTCGCACAATTCACCATCCCAGTATTTAAAATGCCAATCAAGGCTGCCATCGGGCCCGGCCATAAAGCCATCTAAAGTTACATTTACCGATGCCACCAACTCCCTCATTTTTTATTATACTTATTATTTACAGGCTATATATTACCAGGAAACCGCTTTTTAGATTTTTTTGCGCCAGGGCGCTAAGTGGCAAAGCAATTCCTTATTTTTCTTTGCGTCGTTTTCTTTGCGTCATTGCGCGAATTATTTTAAAGCCGATTTACCACTTACCGCCAAAGTTGAGCAGGCTTTTTACTTTTCCATCGCGCAGGTAAAGGCTTAGCCATACCAGTATGCCAAAAACTATAGGGAAATAGGCCGGCTGGTTGGCCCTCATCATAATAGCTACAGCGCCACCGAGGTAGCCGGTAATTAAAATAGCGCCCAAAACAGCAGTACGCGGAATGATGTAGATGATGGTGCAAACCAGCAGTATGGTACCTATTACCTGTACCATGTTTTCGCCGTAGCCCAAAAAAATGGTGCCTTTTACCGAGTGACTTTCTCTCATGATTTTGGCGATAGCATCAAACAGCAGGAATAAAATGCAGATAACGCTGATGATACGCCCGGCTAACAACGATGATTTTGAAGGCGCAGTTGCAGTGGTTGATGATACTGTGGTTTCCATAATGATATTTTTTGTTGGTGATTTTGTTAATTCAAAGGTAGTGTGGAGGTAACCAAGTAAGTACTGCATGTATTTGACATCTGCAGGGTGTAAATGCGACTTTTTATTTTTTGATTGCTTAGATTTGATCAACATGAAACACATATCCATCCTGGTGCCCTATGAGGCCGTCCCGTCTGCAATCGTCGATCCGCGGTATATGTTCACCGCCATTAATCAATTTTTGGTTAGCGCCGGTAAACAGCCCGCGTTTGAGGTGCAATTGGTGGGCTTAACCGCCCAGGTACCGCTCAACAACGGCGCTTTCGCGGTTAATACGGATGTGCTGATAAGCGACCTTAAAAAAACCGACCTGGTGGTTATCCCCGCGCTATCGGGCGATATGAAGGCCATGGTTGAACTGAACAAGGATTTTGTGCCCTGGATTATCAACCAATATAAAAACGGCGCCGAGGTGGCTTCTCTTTGTCTTGGTGCTTTCCTGCTGGCATCTACCGGGTTGCTTAACGGAAAATCATGCTCTACCCATTGGATGTCGGGCAACGAGTTCAGGGCCATGTTCCCGGAAGTGGCCATGACCGATGGTACCATCATTACCGAAATTGACGGCCTTTATTCAAGCGGCGGTGCCAGCTCTTACTGGAACCTGTTGCTGCACATTATTGAAAAATATACCGGCAGAGAACTGGCCATTATGGCGGCTAAGTTTTTCGCTATCGAGATCGACCGGAAAAGCCAGTCGCCATTTGTCATGTTTAACGGGCAAAAAAAGCATGAGGACGAACCCATTAAGCTTGCACAGGAATTTATTGAACATAATTACACCGGGAAACTTTCTGTAGATGACCTGGCCGACCAGTTTGCCATCGGCCGCCGCCATTTTGAACGCCGTTTTAAAAAAGCTACCAACAACACCCCAGCCGAATACATTCAGCGGGTGAAGGTGGAAGCCGCCAAAAAGCAGCTGGAAAATTCATCAAAAAACATCAACGAGGTAATGTACCAGGTGGGTTATAATGATGTTAAGGCTTTCAGGGCGGTGTTTAAAAAGTTCACCGGTTTGTCGCCCAACGATTATAAGCACAAATACAACAGGCAGGCGGCGGCGTAAAAAAACACCCGGCTACCGCAAGTACTTTCTGCTGCCGCAGGCCTCCAGGCCTGTGCGCCCGCATTCAAATCACAATGTTGTTTGGCATGTAAAAAGTTTTAATGTTTACGTAACGCCATCTTACTTTCGGCTATCCCTGCTCGTTAATAGCAACATCGGCAACACGCGGAAATGGTGTTACATATCCCTATAGTTCAGCTAAACCTTTATCTTTTTAACCTGATTTTACTTTAAAAAGCAATTATTTTTTACAATTTCCGTATATTCGTATAATGCCTGATGATTCAGTTTATCACCTTAATTTAGTTATTGACGACCTTACCAACAGTATCCGCCAGTTGAATAGCGGTGAAAGTTTAGAAACTGAACTGTCGTTGGCAACAAAGGAAGACATGAAATTCGCCATCAAAAAAAACAAGTGGCATTTTACATGGAAAACCGAGTTTAACGAGCAAGACCGCTTAGTATATAAATTAACAACGGTAGATGAACCCGATGTTATACAGGGCTTGATAAGTTTAAGCGACAAAGAGGGCTTTGTATATGTGCATTTAGCTGAAAGTGCACCGATTAATTTCGGACCGGATAAAAAGCACGAGGGAGTTGGCGGTAACCTTTTTGCATTTGCTTGTAAAAGGTCGTGGGATGCCGGTAACGAAGGCTTCGTTTCTTACCAGGCAAAAACGGATTTGATACGCCATTATGAGGAAGTACTGGGCGCTGTACATGTGGGTGGGCATAATATGATCATTTATCCGCAAGAGGCATTATTTTTGATTAAACAATATTTTAAAGTTTGAATTATGGGATATATCAGAGAACCCAAAAACGTTGACCTAATAGTGGGGCCATCGGTTTTTACTGAGGCTACCATGCAAACCATTGCTCAGGCTATTGCCAGATATAAAAAAACAGGGCAAAAACCCGTTAGTGTACAAATAACTACACAAGGTTCGTCAAATACAGCCATGCCTGCCGGCGGTACAAAAACAGTAACCGTTCGGCCACAACGTGTGTCAAAGAAAAGGGCCAAAATATAATTTCAGACTTATACAATAGCTTGAATAACGAAACGCTCCCGCAAGCACTTTTCCCGCCGCCGCCCCGATAATATCGGGGTGCGCCCGCATGCAAATCACAATGCTGTTGTAAAGCACAAAACCCCAACCTTACCCGCAGCCCGCGTTAGCAATACCTATGGAATTAACTGAACACCGGGTTTTATGCAAGTTCACACGTCCTGCTTGGGTTCGTTTGATTTTGCCAGGGAGATTAACCCGCCCATAGCGCCCAGGTTCATGGAATCCAATGCCGAGCTTGGCACTATCACCATCGATCCTTTTTCTTTCAGGCCCTCAAACAACATATTCATCCCCCTAAGGTGTAAGGCCACCGGATTATTGATATATTGTTCACTTGCCACCGCAAATTTTTCGGCAATTTCCACCTCGGCGGTGCCCAGTATTACCCTTGCACGGCGTTCTCTTTCGGCCTGGGCTTCCTTGCTCATGGCATCGGCTAATAATTGAGGGATAACAATATCTTTAATACCCACATTCTGGCAGGTTATGCCCCAGGGGTTGGTATGCTCGTCCAGTATTCTTTGCAGTAAATCCGTCACCTTATCGCGTTCCTGCAACAGCTCGGCCAATTCATGTTTACCTATTACATCCCTTAATCCGGTTTGCGCTATGTAGGCAATAGCCACCTCATAATCCTGCACTTCAAGCGCGGCCTTTTCAACATCCCAAACAGTCCAGTACACTACGGCATCAACATTTACCGGCACGGTATCTTTGGTAAGCGTTTGCTCGGCTTTAAACTCGGTAACCCTAACCCGCTGATCGATATAATTATCTATTTTGTCAACCAGCGGTATGGTAAAAAATAAGCCCGGGCCGCGTAGCCCGGTATATTTACCCATGCGTAAAACAATAGCTTTCTCCCACTGATCGGCTATATGCACCGAGTTGGCCAAAAACAGCGAAGCTATAAGCAACAGCCCCAGGGTTAAAGCGTTAATGCATTCCAAATAATACAAACCAATAACGCCTCCTGTTAACACAACAAATATCACGGCTGCAATCGGGTTAACGCCCAGCTTGGTATTCTTTTTACTACTTATCATATTATTGTTTTTTAAGTTGATTAATAATGTCGTCTGTCGAAAAACCATAGCTGAATGCAATGGACGAAAATTCGTTACAGATCTCTTTTAATTTGGCGCTTCGCTCCTTTTCGGTTATCTGGATCCTGATTTCGCTTATAAATGTGCCTGTCCCCTGCTGTGTTTCTAAAATATCCTGAATTTCCAGCTCTTTGTAGGCTTTGGCCACCGTATTCAGGTTTACTTTTAAATCCACAGCCAACGAACGCACAGTGGGTAATTGTTCGCCTGTTTTCAGGTTTCCCGCAGCTATGCCAAAGGTGATCTGGTCAATTATTTGCCGGTAAAACGGGGTACCCGTTTTAGGGTCTAATTTAAATTTAATCATGTTAAAATACTATTGTACTATACATATAGTACAAACATACAACAAGTTTCTTATTTTCAAAATATTAATTTTTTGAAGATTGAAGATGGTACTGCAAGCACGGACCGCAGGCAACGCCATTTTTAAAAGTCAAAAGTCAAAAAAATGTCGGGCCTGTGTTGGCATTCGCCGCCTGCTCCCCCCTTAAATTGACTTTGGCATGAATAAGATAATTCTGAATCCATCGGCCTAAGGGCATATCTTTGAAAAAGCCACCGGATAGCAGTCCGCATAACCATATGATTGAAATACAATACACTACCGCGCAGGAAGCATTAAAAATAGTTAAACCCGGCAACCGGGTATTTATACATGGAAGCGCTGCCACACCTGTATGCCTGGTTGAAGCCTTACAGGACAGGCATCATGAATTAAATAATGTGGAGCTGGTGAGTATAACCACCCTTGGCCAGGTAAATTTTGATAAGCCGGAGCACAGGAAAAGTTTTTTCTTCAACTCATTATTTGTTTCGGCTGCTACCAGGAATGTAGCTAACAGCCAAAATGGCGATTATGTGCCCATTTTCCTGAGCCAGATTCCGCAGCTGTTCCGCAAAAACATCCTCCCTATTGATGTTGCCCTGGTACAGGTTTCGCCGCCCGATGCGCATGGTTACTGCTCGCTGGGCACTTCGGTAGATGTTGCGCGTGCTGCTGTTGATACCGCCAAATATGTGATTGCCCAGGTTAACCCGCTGATGCCCCGAACACACGGTGAAGGGTTTATTCACGTGAGCAGGTTTTATGCGATGGTTTTGCAAAACAGCCAACTCCCGGAGATAAATTACGACTTCCAGACCTCGCCGGTGATTGAGAAAATTGGCTACCATGTAGCATCAATGATTGAAAACGGTGCAACCCTGCAATTGGGCATAGGCGCAATACCCGACCAGGTACTTAAAAACCTGACCACGCACCAAAACCTTGGCCTGCATACCGAGATGTTTTCGGACGGTATTATCCCCCTGATTGAGCAGGGCGTTATCAACAACAGCCAGAAGAAATTGAACCCCGGCCGCTCGGTAACCGCTTTTATGGCAGGCACCAGGAAGTTATATGATTTTGTACACGATAACCCTGCCATCCGGGTGATGGATATCAGTTATGTTAATGATACCAGCATCATTCGCCAAAACCCAAAAGTAGCCGCTATTAACAGCGCCATTGAGATTGACCTCACCGGCCAGGTATGTTCAGATTCGATAGGTACGTACCAGTTTTCGGGCATTGGCGGGCAAATGGATTTTATCCGGGGCGCCTCGCTGTCAGACGGTGGTTTGCCAATCATCGCTTTGCCCTCACAAACCAATAAAGGCATCAGCCGCATTGTTCCGTTCCTGAAAGAAGGAGCCGGCGTAGTAACCACCCGCGGCCATGTGCACTGGGTAGTTACCGAGTACGGAACGGTTAACCTGTTCGGCAAAAATTTAAAGCAACGTGCGCAGGCCCTTATTCAACTGGCCCACCCCAATCACCGGGAATCCCTGGAAAGGGCTTATCACCAACGATTCGGGCAGGCCTAAGCCGGGGTGGTCCTGCGGCAACAGCCCTGCGCTGTTCGGAGACTTCGAATGATTATGTCTATAGTCTCTGACTATAGTGATGAATTTAATAAGTTTTTGTACGTATTAAATGCTACCAGACCGCACGAAACTATCTGGTAGTCTGTAGACTACGTGCATAGCAGATCGAAGTCATAGACTTCGATCTGCAGGGGTAGATAAAATTACTTTCTTATCATAGTTTCAATCACCACATACCTAAGGCCACTGACGTCGGAAGTTTCGAATCTAAGTGTGAAGGAGTTTTTGTTGATCATTTTAATTTCGGCAGTACCTTCGTCAGGCGAACCATGGCGGCCCTGGATACCTACCCAGTAATAATATTTCCCCGAGTCGTATTTAATAGTGTATTCGCCGGAAGACGTTACGTCACCTTCGGTATAGTCTACTGTTCCATCGGTTTTAAATTCAAATTCATAAGCATATGCTTCAAGCGGATCTTCCCTGGAGAGCTTACCATCCTTGTAGCTTTGATACACCAGGCTTGGAACTGTCCATTTGCCGACAATGCTTCCGGCTGTTATTTCTGTTCCGGGTTTTGTATCTTTTTTGCAGCCGGCAAAAACAAATACAATACAGATAAGGGTAGTGATCAAGGCTTTCATAACAGGTTTATAATCACGTAAAAATATAATTTTTCTACAAAAAGCCACTATGAAATAAGCTGCAAGCAATAATTCGATATCAAAGCCCTCGTGTTTAACTAAAAAACGGGCAGCGCAAAAATATTTCGGCCTTCCGGAGGGATAAACTGCCGGTAGTCATGTGTAATAAGAAATGTATAACCGGGTACCCCAGCCTGGCATTGTATATAAAAAATTATTGTTTGCATGAATAATACTAAAGGCACAAGGAGGGCTTCGGCTGCTGCTTCGCGTTATTTTGGTTCGCGTTTATTGATGTTTACCTGTGCGGCAGCTTTGTTTGTATTTATGGGATTTGGGTGGATGGCCACCGATACCAAACTCCCTGTGGCTGATGCAGATGATAATGGCGGGCTGTTTTTGCCGGCTGGTTTCGGCGCGTTTGTTGTTGCCGATAGTTTAAAGGGCCAGGCCAGGCACATCGCTGTTAACGCAAACGGCGATATTTATGTAAAAGCCCGCGACCATTATGCCAACGATGGATACGGTAACGTAGCCCTGCGCGATACCAACGGCGACGGCCGCGCCGATGTGATAACCCCTTTTGGCAAATACGATGGCCAAACTTACGGTACGGCCATGCGTGTTCATAACGGCTACCTGTACTTCAGTTCGGAACTGATGGTTTACCGGATGAAGCTTAAACGCGGGCAACTGGTGCCCGATAGTAAACTGGATACCATTGTTATCGATAATCCGCCTTATCATGAGCATCAAACCAAGCCCATTGCCTTTGATAATAAGGGCCATATTTTTGTGGGATGGGGGGCAGGGTCAAATGCCGGGCAGGTTAACAACCGGCAGCCGGGTTCGCCGGGCGTTGGTAGTCCGGGTTCGCCGGATAATGGTAACCCCTGGTTAAAAGATCATGGCGGCATCTGGATGTTTGATGCCAATAAAACCAACCAGCACCAGTCCGATGGTGTAAAATATGCCACCGGTCTAAGAAGCATTGTCGCCCTGGATTGGGATGTCAAAAGTAAATCGTTATATACCATTAACCATGGCCGCGACGATTTCAGGCTGCTATGGCCCGATTTGTACACGCCCTGGGAAAGCGCGGTGCAGCCCGCCGAAGAGTTTTTTAAAGTACAGCAAGGCCTCGATGGCGGCTGGCCCTACTATTACTATGATCCTATAAAAAACAAAAAACTGCTTAACCCCGAGTTTGGCGGCGATAAAATTAAAGTGGGCGACGGCGCTAAACTAACCCAGCCGCTTATTGGCTTCCCCGCACACTTTGCACCCAACGATTTATTGTTTTACAAAGGAAAGCAGTTTCCTGATCATTACAAAAACGGCGCGTTCATCGCTTTTCATGGCGCTACAGATAGGGCGCCTTATCCGCAGGCGGGCTATATTATTGTATTTGTTCCGTTTAAAGATGGCAGGCCTTCGGGACCATGGGAGGTTTTTGCCGATGGCTTTGCGAGGGTTGATCCTATTGTAAACGTAAGCAATGCCGTATACCGCCCCATGGGCCTGGCCGAAGGGCCGGATGGCTCATTATATGTAAGCGATACCGAAAAAGGACGGATCTGGCGTATTATATACACCGGCGATAAAAAAACCTTCGGCCCGGCACAGCTTGCCGCCATGGAAACACGAAAACAAACGGCATCCAACATTAAAACTCCGGATGAGATTAAAGATAACCTGTTTAAAGATGTGGCCGCCACGTCTGTTGTATACAGCACCTATTGCGTGGCCTGTCATCAAAACGATGGTAAAGGCGATGGAAAGCGTTTCCCCCCGCTGGTACAATCCGAATGGGTAAATTATAATAAAAACCGGTTAATTAAAGTGATACTTAACGGGTTAAAGGGCCCGGTAAAGGTAAAAGGGCTATCGTACAACGAAGTAATGCCCGCGCACGGCAGTTTTTTATCTGATAAACAGGTAGCCGAAGTGCTCACCTACATCAAATCCAATTTTAACAACATCCCCGAAATTGTAACACCGGCCGACGTAAGCGCCGTGCGAAAAATGGCGGATAAACAAATACAACAACATGAAGATTAATAAATTAATAACAGGCATTTTCTGCGTTGTTTTAACCATTCTGTGCTGCCAGGCCGGGGCGCAGGTAAGAAAAAAAACTGCCCTAAAAAAGAAAGCCGCCGCGCCCGCTGTAATATCAAAACCACCCTTTGCCACCGCCCCCGAAATTGAGGCCGGTAAAACACTTATTTCCAAATCCGATTGCCTGGCATGTCATAAAGTTGAAGAGAAACTGGTGGGGCCTGCCTATGTAGCCATCGCCGGCAAATATCCGCAGGACCAGGCTTCTGTGGCTATGCTTTCGCAAAAAATAATAAGTGGCGGCAGCGGTACCTGGGGCCCGGTACCTATGGCGCCACACCCGGCGGTAAGCGCCGATGAGGCTAATAAAATGGTGAAATATATCCTTACGCTGAGTGCCCCAAATACCACGGCACCCACAAATAAATCGCGCTAACAAAACTAAAACAACATATACACCACATCACACAAAATAAAAACGACATGGAAAAAAGAAGATCTGTTTTAAAAAGGATACTGGCCTCGGCAGTAGGCATATCCGTATTCGGCATAAGCAAAGACGCCATTGCCGCGCCCGCCGATGAAAAGGTAGCTAACAATGTAACATCTTATCAGGATGTGCCATTGTTTTCCGGCTCGACCAAACTGGGCAACATGGTTTTTATAGCCGGAAAAGGCGCCCACATTGAACCATTCGAAATTAAGGCGCACACCGAGATTGTACTTAAAGAGCTGGAAAAAGAACTGATAAAAGCCGGCTCATCGATGGAAAAAGTACTCAAGGTAACGGTGTTCCTGAATGATATTGCCGACTACCAGGGCATGAACGAGGTTTACAAAGGCCGCTTTGGCAAAAATCCGCCGGTACGCACTACCGTTGCAGTAGCTAAGGGTGGTGTGCCCGGAAACTCGCTGGTCGAGATGGATTGTATCGCTTACATATAATAATCAAAAAATGAAACGCAGAGACATACTTAAGGGCCTTACACTGTTACCGCTAACGGGCAGCCTGGTAAGCAAAGCCGCCGTTACGCTCCCCTCCTCCCCGGCCAAAAAGCCGGTGCGCGATTTGTTTAAAGAGCTTGGTGTTACACCGGTAATTAACGCTTCGGTAACGATGACGTTTTTATCCGGTTCGCTGATGCTGCCGGAAGTGTTGGAGGCCATTAATTCAACATCGCACGATTTTGCCAACATGTACGAGTTGCAGGATAAAGTTGGGGCAAAAATTGCCGAAATGCTGCATGTCGAGTCGGCCATGGTAACATCGGGAGCGGCATGCGCCATATTGCTGGGTACAGCGGCTGCCATAACCGGTACCGATCATGAAAAAATAAAGCTGCTGCCCAACCTGCCGGGGCCGCGGCCCGAGGTAATTATGCAGAAAACGCACCGATACCTGTTTGACCAGGCCGTAACCACTACCGGCGCCAAAATTATTGAGGTTGAGGGCCCGGACGAAATGGAAAAAGCCTTTAATGATAAAACGGTAATGGCCCTGTTTTTTAACGCCGCCGAAAAAAGCAGTATTACGCATGCCGATTTTGTGGCTATTGCCAAACGGCACAGCATACCAACCTTTTTGGATGCCGCGGCAGACGTGCCGCCGGTTGAAAACCTGTTTAAGTTTCAGAAAATCGGTTTCGACCTGGTGACCTTCTCGGGCGGTAAAATGATACGCGGGCCGCAAAGCGCGGGCTTGCTTTTTGGCCGTAAAGACCTTATTACCGCCGCCCGCCTTAACCACAGCCCTAATGAGGCGCCTATTGGCCGGCCTATGAAAGTAAACAAGGAAGAGATGTTTGGCATGTACGCCGCGCTGAAGGCCTACCTGGAACGGGACCATAAAAAAGAATGGGAAGACTGGATGCAGCGCACCAAATATATCGGCGCGCAACTGGAAAGCCTGCACAGTGTTAAAACCGAAACGGTGGTTGACCCCGGCCCGGCTAACGCCTACCCAAGTCTTAACGTAACCTGGGATAGCAGCAAAATTAAAATTACGCCTGGGCAGGTAGTAACGGCTTTAAAAAACGGCACGCCAAGCATAGTAGCCAACAGCCACGGCGATAGCCTTACTATCGGTGTGGTGCTTTTGCGGCCAGACCAGGTTGATATTGTAGCCGGGAAAGTAAAAACCATTTTACAGCAAGCTGTCTGATAACGTGCCGTTCAATATTATCCATCTGCCTTTTAAAAATTACAACCTGCAATCTTTATTATGATTTAAATATTAACCCAAAATGCAAAAAACCTACTTCTTATTATTGGTGCTGTTAAGCGTATTAAGCACGGCGGTAATGGCACAGTCGTACGATATTGTGATTAAGGATGGCCACGTGATTGATCCTAAAAATGATATCGACGCCATCATGGATATTGCTATCATCAACAATAAAATAGTGCTGATATCCAAAAATATCGACGCCAAACAGGCAGCAGATGTAATTGAGGCCAAAGGCATGTATGTAGTGCCCGGATTGATTGACATCCATACCCATAATTTTGGCGGTACCCAGCCCGATCATCAATACGAAAACGGGAACCTGGGCCTGGCGCCAGATGGATTTACTTTCAGGAATGGTGTAACTACGGTTGTTGATGCAGGCAGCTCGGGCTGGCGAACATTTTCGACCTTTAAAACGCAAACTATTGATAATTCCAGGACCCGCGTACTGGCGTTTTTAAACATTGTTGGCGAAGGCATGCGCGGCGATTACGAGCAGGACCTGAATGATATGGATCCGCGGATGACCGCTCTGGTTGCCCGGAGATATAAAGATATTATTGTAGGCATCAAACTGGCCCACTACGAAGGTCATGACTGGACACCTACCGACCGCGCAGTAGAGGCCGGTACGGCTGCAAAGGGAATACCCGTAATGATTGATTTTGGCGGCAGCACCCCGCCGTTACCCATTGAAGAGTTATTTTTGAAACACCTTAGGCCAGGCGACATTTTTACCCATTGTTTCGGTCAGTTTAATGACCGCGAACCCATTGTTGACCTGGCGACTAAAAAAGTAAAACCTTTTGTATACGAGGCCCGGAAACGGGGTATTGCTTTTGACGTAGGCTACGGCAATATCAGCTTTGCTTATTCACAGGCACTGCCCGCCGCCAAAGAGGGATTTTTCCCAAGCTCCATCAGCACCGATTTGCACGTAGGTAGTATGAATGATGCCATGAAGGATATGCTTACCTGCATGACCAAATTTTTGGCCATGGGCATGCCCCTGCACGATGTGATAGAGGCCTGCACATCAAACCCGGCGAAGGAGATAAAACACGAGGAGTTGGGAAATTTGTCGGTAGGCTCGGGTGCCGATGTAGCTATTTTAAGTATTGTCGAAGGTAAATTCGGTTTGTTTGATTATACGGGTTACAAGGTAGAGGCCAGCAAAAAATTTGTGTGCGAACTCACCATCAGGGCGGGTAAAATAGTTTATGACCTTAACGGGATAGCATCGCCCATATATCAGCCTAAAATTAATACCAAAAACCCGCAAACCGTTTTAATAACCGAAAATCATTAATTAATATTATCCTGTTTTAATAAAAGTTATGAGATACTATAAACTTTTAATCCTGGGGCTTTTTGCCGGCATAGGCTGGTACAGCAACGCCCGGGCGCAAACCATTTCAAAAGACGAACTGGTATTTTTTACGTCGGAGTGGAAAGGCGAGCGCTTTGCCGATGGCAGGCCTAAAATTCCGGATGATATTATAGAGCGGGCAAAAAAAATAGGCATTGAAGAAGCCTGGACGGTATTAAAAAACGAAGGCTATAATAACCAGTTTGAAGGTGGGTGGAAACTGGTTAACGATACCCTGCCTGTTGTTGGCCGCGCCGTTACGGCCATGTTTATGCCAAGCCGCCCCGATATTGAAAAAAGTATTAAAGAGCGGGGCCTTAAACAAGGCCGAAAAGGAAACACCAATGCCTGGCCGATAGAAACTTTAACCAAAGGCGATGTGTATGTTGCCGATGGTTTTGGTAAAGTTAAAGGAGGTACGCTTATTGGCGATAACCTGGGCAACTCCATTTTCAGCAAATCGGGCAACGGTGTTATTTTTGATGGATCGGCGCGCGACCTGCAGGGGCTTAAAGAAATACATGGCTTTAATGCTTTTGTACGCGACTTTGATCCATCGTACCTGGAAGAAATGGTACTAATGGGGCTTAACACGCCCATACGCATAGGCCGCGCGGTAGTGCTGCCCGGCGATTTGGTTATATCCGAAAAAGAAGGCGTACTATTTATACCGGCACATTTGGCCGAAAAAGTGGTGGCTACTGCCGAATTCATCGCCCTGCGCGACGAGTTTGGACATGCCATGCTTAAATCGGGCAGGTTTGCCACCGGCGAAATTGACAGCCAGTGGACCAGCCAGGTGAAAGACGCATTTATGAAATGGCTTGATCAAAATCCCGGCAAAATGAAAATGACCAGGGCGCAATTAGATGCCTTTATGGAAAAGCGCACCTGGTAACCAAATTATAACCTAATGTCAAGTTAGCAGTACTAAGTCTTAAGTCAAAAGTTAGATTTAATCTTTTTAACTTAAGCCCTTGGGGTAAAGACTATCCGTCGTTACACGATTAACATAACACTAAATTTAAATAGTTGAAAAATATCGTTATTTACAAACTCATTGCGGGTATTGCCGTGCTTTGCGCGCTTTCCGCAGCCTGGCAAATTTACCGGGAAGGCATTGCCCATGCCGGCCCGTTTATTATCGCGTTCTTTATCATGCTATCTATAGCATGCCGCGGATGGGAGCTATTAAAGGGCTTCACCTTTACGATTATCATTTTCGCTGCTGTTACTGCGGCATTATACTATCCTCAATACTTTATTGAAGTAAAAGGGTTTAAGCTATCAGGCCTTATTACACCGCTGCTGCAGCTTATTATGTTCGGGATGGGCACATCTATGGGCATTAAAGATTTTGCCGGGGTTATTAAAATGCCCAAAGGCGTATTTATAGGTGTTGGCAGTCATTTTTTAATTATGCCGCTGCTGGGCTTCACGCTGGCCAAATTAAGCGGCTTTCCGCCAGAGATTGCCGCAGGCTTAATCCTCGTGGGGTGTTCGCCAAACGGTACGGCCTCCAATGTTATCTCGTACCTGGCAAAGGCCAACCTGGCGTTGTCTGTTACCATAACCGCGGTATCAACCATGCTGGCGCCGTTTTTTACGCCACTGTTGATGAAACTGCTTGGCGGCGCGTTTATTAAAATAGATACACTTGGCATGATGTGGGATATAACAAAAATTGTTGTTTTACCCATCGCCGCCGGTATTCTTTTTAATAAATACCTGCTTAAACGTGCCGCATGGCTGGAAACACTCATGCCAATAATATCCATGTTTGGTATCGCTTTTATTATCGTAATTATTACCGCCGCCGGCCGAAACAGTTTATTAAATATTGGCGCTATGCTGGTGCTGCTGGTGCTTATTCACAATTTATTGGGCTATACACTGGGTTACTGGGCTGGCCGGTTATTTAAAATGCCCGAACGCGATTGCCGCACCATGGCCATAGAAGTAGGCATGCAAAATGCCGGCCTTGCTTCCGGGCTGGCAAAAGCGATGGGAAAAATCGCGACGGTAGGCCTGGCCCCCGCGGTATTTGGTCCGCTGATGAACGTCACCGGGTCATTGTTGGCCAATTACTGGCATCGTAAACCGCTGGAGAAGAGTATTAAGTAGCGGGTATCAAGATTTTTTAAAGACGGAATCAATTGGGAGTGGGATGCCGGAGTGGATTTGGTATCCCACACCCTCTCCAGTTTCGCCCACGTTGAAATTCCCTACCGCTCTTTGTTGTGTGTTATCACCAACAAATATCGGCATGCAAAAAACTTTAATATTACATAACGCCGTCTTCCCTTCGACTATCCTTGACTCGTTAGTGACAGCATCAACCCCTTCCTTCCTGTAAAACCCCTATATTTGAGCAAAAAAAGAATACCATGTCAATCACATCTGAGGAAGAACTATTTGGGATGAAACAAGTGAGCAATGCCGTTGCCGAAACGTTAAAGCAGATGCGAGAGCATGCGGTACCGGGTATGTCGACTAAGGAGCTGGATGAGTTTGGGGGTAATATCCTGAATCAAATGGGGGCTAAATCGGCACCAAAGCTAACCTATGGTTTTCCGGGGTGGACCTGCATCAGTGTGAACAACGAGGTGGCGCATGGTATTCCAACCGAGACCAGGATTTTGAATGAGGGCGACCTGATCAATATCGATGTGTCTGCCGAGCTAAACGGTTTCTGGGCCGATAATGGCGGCTCGTTTATACTTGGCCGCGATTTAAACCGACTGCAACCGCTGGTTGATGTTTCTAAACAGATTTTAAAAAAGGCAATCAGTGAGATTAAAGGAGGTGTAAAAATTGCTGATATCGGCAAGCTCATTGAAACGCAGGCCAAACAAGTTGGTTATAAAGTGATCAAGAACCTTGCCGGGCACGGTGTAGGGCGAAGTTTACATGAAGAACCTCATGATATACTGAACTGTTATGACAGGTACAACACCGCACGGTTCAAAAAAAATTCGATTGTAGCCATTGAAACTTTTATTGCCACGCACTCCAGCTATGCAGATCAGCAGGAAGATGGCTGGACGTTAACAGGAAACCGTGGCGGATATGTAGCCCAGCATGAGCACACTATTATGGTAACTAACGGCATGCCCATCATTCTTACCGCAGCAAACGATATTTGGGCGTAACCGGGTTCCATTCAGGATGCGGGACGAAATTAGCGGCCATACCATCGATGATCCCATGGTTAAACTGTTCCGGATGAAAAAATTTCAATCTTTATATCGTACCTTATTGCTCTTATTCATTTCAACGTCTACCAGGTATGTCTGTCAACCCCAAACCCCAATTTCGTAAGCGGAAAATTCTGAAATGGCTAAGCCTGCTTGGGCCGGGCTTAACTACCGGCGCGGCAGACGACGACCCGTCGGGCATAGCAACCTATTCGCAAACGGGCGCTCAATTTGGCTATGGCCAGTTGTGGACGGCCCTTTATATGCTGCCCTTTATGACCGCCGTTCAGGAGGCCTGCGCACGTATTGGGCTGGTTACCGGCAAAGGCATAGCTGCTGTGGTGAAGGAACATTACAGTCGTAAGGTATTATACACAGTTGTAGGGCTGGTAGTGGTAGCCAATACCATTAACATTGGCGCCGATATTGGCGCCATGGCCGCTGCCGCCCAGTTGCTGATACCTATACCTTTTATCATACTGACGCTGTTATTTACTACGGGCATTCTACTACTGGAAATTTTTACCACTTACAAGCTATATTCCAGAATATTGAAATGGCTGGCGCTTACGCTGCTGGCCTATCCTATAACGGTATTTATTGTTCATCAGCCCTGGGCAACGGTGCTGCGGGCAAGCCTTGTGCCGCATTTTGAATTTAGCTTTGCTTTTTTGTTTATCATCACCGGGGTATTCGGAACTACCATTACACCTTACATGTTTTTTTGGGAGGCCTCGCAGGAGGTTGAGGAAGAACAAGCCAAGGGGCTGGTGCGCAACGGCAAACCCAGGATTGGCTGGCCGCACATTCATGCCATGCGTAAAGATAATACCTTCGGTATGATCGTTTCAGAGTTCACCACCTGGTGCATTTTGCTGGTGGCGGCTACGGTTTTACACAACAGCGGCGTAACTGATATTAAAAACGCGGCCGATGCGGCAAAAGCGCTGGAACCTCTGGTACATTCATTTCCGCATGCCGGGTTCCTTGCCAAGCTGATTTTTTCCATAGGCATCATCGGCCTTGGTCTGCTGGCTGTGCCGGTTTTATCAGGCTCGGCCGCCTACGCTGTAGCCGAGGCTTTTGATTGGAGTGCCAGCCTGAACCTGAAATTCCGCAAAGCTTATGGGTTTTATGGCGTAATTACCGTTGCTACACTGGTGGGCCTGGCTATAAATTTTGTGGGGATAGACCCGGTAAAGGCCCTGGTATATACCGCGGTGATAAATGGCGTGGCAGCTGTTCCTTTACTGTTCCTCATCGTGAACATAGCGGCCAGTGAAAAAATTATGGGCGTGTATAAAAGCGGCTGGTTATCTAAAACCCTGTTATGGTCAACATTTGTGATTATGGGTGCTGCCGCAGTGGCGTTATTTTTCACATTATAGTTCGGTAAAAGCACATTTATATTATCCCGTTTTTTACCGCAAACATTACCAGGCCGGCGGTATTCCGAACGCCCACTTTTTCAATCAGCCTTATCCTGATCCCCTCTATAGAGCGCGGGCTGAGGAAAAGTTGTTTGCCCATTTCGGTAGCTGTTTTTTCTTCACATATCAGTTTTAAAACTTCCTGCTCACGTTCGGTAAATTCAATATTTTGATTAAACGATGGCTTCAGGTTACCCTTTATCACTAATTTTTTCAGGAGGGCCTTGCTTACTATATCATTAAAATAGTAGCCATTTTCATGTACGGCATAAATTGCCTTACCAATTTCGTCTGAGTCGGCATTTTTTAATAAGTATCCGTTTGCGCCAATCTCCATTAAATGGATAATAAATTTATCGTCATCGTACATGGTTACCACCAAAATTTTAACCGATCCAAATCTTTTTTTAATCAGTTTGGTGGCTTCTATGCCATCCATTACCGGCATTTTTAAATCCATAATAATAACATCCGGCAATTCTTTTTCCATCCCTTCTATTAAATCCTGGCCGTTGCTGGCTTCCATTGTTACTTCAAAATCGTTATGCTGGGCCAGGCCAACTTTTAAACCGTCTCTGAATATAGTATAGTCGTCTGCTATCGCTATTTTTATTTTATCGGGCTTCATAGTTTGTACTCATTAGATGGTGTATCGGATAAAAATATTTGCCAATGTTGCTTATTGCTTCAGGGATTAAAGTTGTCTTTTACATATATATCAATACAATACCCCCCGGCCACCTGCGAAAACGAGAGCTGGCCCTTTATCAAAATTATACGGCTTTGTATGTTCTTTAAGCCAAGTCCATTTTTTTTAAAGCGTAACTCTTCATACTGCTTCTGGGTTAGCCCGTTACCATCGTGAAAAATGGTTAGCCTTAACGCGTGGTTTTCATAAACCGAGCTGATATGCAGTTTTTTGGCGTTGGCGTATTTAATGATGTTATTTACAAGCTCCTGAAATATCCTGTAAATACTGATATCATTTTCGGTTGTTGGCGCTGTATAGGATTCGGCCAATGCAGTTGTAACCTGTATAATATTGCTGTTATGGATTACCTTTTCGGCAAAGTGCTGGATTGCGGTATTCAGGCCCAATTCTTTCAATATCCCCGAGTGAAGGTTATGTGAGATATCCCTTACCTGTTTAATGGCTTCGTCCAGTAACTCTTTGGCTTTTTCATAAAGTTCGTTGTTTTTTTCGTCGAAAACGTTAATTTTTATCCCCTGGAAATGCAGTTTTGACGACGATAATATTGCCCCAACCTCGTCATGCAAATCCTCGGCAATCCGGTGCCGTACCACTTCCTCGCTGCGCACGGCTGCTTCAATTAATTGGTTTTGCTGATTTTCGCGTAAACGTTGAATGTTTTTTTGGTATTGAAATTTCTTTCGCTGAAAAAATATAAAAATCAATAAAACGCTCGCAAACAGAAAAAGCATCACTGCTATCCCCATAAACAAAAAAAGCTTTATCTCTTTATAATTCTGACTCATAAAAGGCTTTTGCTATAAATGCACAAAAAATAATAAAGGTGATATTATGGATATTCCATAAGCTTACCGCAAAATTTTGCAGGTGTATAGCGAGTTTGTTATACAGCAGGAATATGAAAAAATTTACAGTTACATAAATCCCCAGGCCGGTAACAATCCATAAATCGGGCTGTTTTTTACTTATTTCCTCGTCATCGTTTATCCTGAATAAATAATATTGAATACAGTAAAACAACAACAGCGCGGCCTCAACCGATAACAGCAGGCTGCTAAAATGCCAATAGTCAAAAAAATGTTGATAAATGCTGAAATTTACAATTACAAACCCTGCAAAAACAAGCTGAATAACCTTTTTTGTTGCGGTAAGAAACGGTTGCTTAAGCCGGATAAAATAAGAACTGAACAACCCAAACCTTACTATGGAATGGATATTATACAGATAATTATTCGATTGAAATTGAACGGGTAGTTTTGTCCTGAATTTCCAGGTTAGGTCGATAGCTATATTTAGTATCAGTGCTATCCAAACATATATTACCACAGGCTTATTAAAGGCCGGTTGTTTTTTGCGGATGTAAAGAAAAGTCAAAGGTATGAGCAATGCCCAAACCTCCGACCAATCGAGAACGTTTTTAAGAATATTTTGCACAGCCTTTATATGTTTTATTGCATAGTGGCCGGCGGCGAAGGGTTTGAATTTACATCGCCGGTGCCGCATTTTAAAACAACCTCTCCTTTTATAATTTGAACCTGGTACACTACATGCTGATTGGACGGCAGTATTATTGGGGTTAAAAGAAGATAGTCAAAGTCCCGTTTTTTTCCGCCGGAATCTTTTAACATATCGAGGATGGTTTTTTTGGAGATATAGGAGTTGCCCAAGATGGCCTTACCGCTTAGCGTGGTTAAACTATCTTTTGCCAATGATAATGTATCGGGGCTGGCAGCATTTAAGTAATTCCCGGCCGTATCAATAATGTACGAGATAAGCTGATAAGGCCGCTTTTCACTATCAGCAGCCGGTGTGTAAAATTGAAAAACGAAGTTATTGGTCTTGGCCGAATCGAGCCAATGGGTAACCTGCCCCGAAGTATATTTTAACGAAGCAAATTTAATGCCCCCGCCTGCCGGCGGCTTACAGGCTGTTACAAATAAAAATACAAAAAAAATAAGTACATAGTGGAGCAATCTGGTAAAATTGCCAAAGGGTTGTTGTTGCATAATAAATTGATTTACAAGGTTTGCGATGCGTAGCTTAATAGTTAATGGCTTTAAAGGCTGGTCAAATTAACTAAGGTTAAGTTAAGTATATTGTTTTAATAATTAATATAATAATATACATTTTTTTCGCAAACGCCCATTTTCTGCGTATAAATACTTATTTATTTTTTTCGGTATTTCTACTCTTCCCTAATTTCCGGTTCAGAGCAATATTTGTATCGCAATAAGGGCATATGATACCGGTTAAGAAGCTTCGGTCATACGCCCTCCTGAGCAGGAGTTAACTCGAAAATCCTTTTAAAGAGTAGAGACCATTATTTAACTTTTAAATTTACTACTTATGGCAATTTCACCAGCAAGCGATTCCAATGAAATCGTTTATATCCAAATAGTTATCGATACCGAAGCTATTATAGCCGATAACCCTACACCAAGTACCAATGCAGATAGCCCAACCGGCCTGGCGCATAATTATATGTACATGGTAGCCACCAGGGGCAATGTATTTACCCCACAATCTGAAGGTACGGCAGACCTTAACGTAAAAGCCGTTACCGGCGATGTTGTTCGCTGGTACGCGGTATCTGAAAATGGCAATTTTGACACCGCCGTAGCCATTTACAAAATTGCAAGATATGACAGCAGCGATGATGTATTCAGCGCAGTTGACTTTAATGTATTTAACAGGACAGGTATCCTGCCAACCGACAGAACCACATTCCCGATTACATTTTCGTTACAGAGTTACTGGTTCAACAGTGCAACCATCCTTAAAACCGGAACAGAAAATTACAGTATCAGTTTTGCACTTTACCGCCACACGAGGGACCAGGCAGAGCCGGTATTATTCGGCTACTTTTGGTGGGATCCAACGCTTACCATTCAGTTTTAAATCAAGGCGCCGCAAAAGGCTGCATAGTTAACAACTTTAGTGGCTTACACTACAAATTATCTCTCCTTTTGTAAGCCTTGTGCAGTTTAACCGCAAATAGCCGACTTGTGATTTGTTATCCAAAACACAAGTTGGCTATTTTACAAAGGTATCAAGTCGCAAGTATCAGGATTTTTTTAGATCTGCCTTAGGTGCATAGCTAAGCTATTGTCCAAAAGCCTTCCAGGTAAAGCATATAACGGGCCGGTTGAAATTCGCCGTAGGCAAAAACAATTATAGTATTACCTTTTTTGTTGTAATACAGCCTAAGGTTATTGCTACCCTTATATAAATTCAGGAAACCGCCATCGCTAACAAATGCCCCGGTTTTTACAATGAATTCAAAGTCGGCGCTGCTGATAACTCCTCGCAGGTCTTCAAGTGTATTATTGGCAAAGTCATCCAGTTTTATGGTTATGCCCAAGGCGGTTTCACGGCTCAAATCGAATGATTTGTGCAGTATCTCCTGTTCGGGGCCATCAAATATGAGTGACTTTGCCTTTTTATAGTTGATTATCATTTGGGGCTTTCTTTATCTTTTTGCTCGGCAATATACCCGCCTTTTTTCAAATCGTTGATATTATATGGTAATTCAAACTGGATACCTAAACCGGGCTTATTAAACCAGGGGATGATCTGTCCTTTTTTAACACCGGCAATGGGTTTTACAATTTTATAAACCCTGTAAGGCGATTGTAAGGTTTTATCGGGCAAAGCGCGTTGCGGAAACGGCACACCTACAAATGATACAAAGGTGCCCTTGTCCTGGAAAACACTGTCGGCATCGTAGTAACCGCCATAGCGGTCAACCAACAAGCCGGCCTGCAGGGTAATCATTTTTAACGACAGGGCGCCACGGTTTGGGGGCCAGCCACCATTAAGGTTGCTTGTGCTAAAAAATTGCTCTAATTCGGCCCATTTTTCGTGCTTCCAAAGTTGCCAGGCAGTTTTGGCAAGTTGCTTTTTGGTACTGTCGGCAAAATCGGCAACGGAGGCAACAAAAACACTGTACGAAACACCCCGTACAAGGCTGTCATTTTTTTGATGTTCTCTTCCTGAACCAACTGTGTGTTTGTGTGTGTTTTTGGTGTGCCCCGTTTGCGCATCCACAACAAAAGGCAACAGTACTGCCAACAGCAGTATTCTTATTGTTTTCATAGGACAAGATATTTGGTTTATTAATTAGCTAAAGTTAATATATGTAAATACTTTATCAATGTAAACCGGCATATTTATTTTCAATAATATGTTGGGATAATTAAAAATATCAAAGCAATGCACTTTGTTAGAACGCTCAAAAAAACCTGATACTTGCCATCGACTTTTTGACATCAACTACTGATTGCCCAAAACAATTGTACGGCATTCATGTATACTGTACATGCATGCCATTCCTTTGTATCTACTTATCTTATTGACCTTTAGCGGCTGCCAGGGCTGCAGTCACGAGGCGGTAGTAATTAACGGGCAAACGTTACTGCGTGGCGATACCCTGCCGCCGCCGGCTCCGGATAGCGCGGAATTTGTGACCAGGATAAACACAGCAGGCATAAACCCCGATAGCCTGGTTGCATTTGCTCAAAGCCTGCGGGGTATCCCCTATCTATACGCATCTACCGATCCGGCGCAGGGATTTGATTGTTCGGGATTTATAACTTATGTGTTTAACCATTTTAAGATAGCAGTGCCCCGCCGGTCGATGGATTTTGATCATGTACACAACGAGGTTCCGCTAAGCCAGGCTAAAACCGGCGATCTTGTGCTGTTTACCGGTACCGACAGCACCGACCATGTACCGGGCCACATGGGCATTTTAATTGTAAAGCCCGGCCAACCTGTGGTGTTTATCCATTCCACCTCGGGCAAGGCTAAAGGTGTTACCGAAACCCCTTTCAGCCCGTATTACGATAGCAGATATCTGAAAACAATAAGGGTATTTGAAGGAGAGTAGCAAGTAGTAAGTATCAGGTAACAAGACTTTATTTGCATGAAGATATGATAGGCTGAAAATATTTTAAATTCCGATTAATTTTTTTACTTCGCAAGAACTATTCATGCAAAAACAACGTTTGTATTGAAAATACTGAAACTATGAAAAAGATATTTACTAATACAGTACGGCTATCGTTAGTTGTCATTGGCCTTACCCCTACTCTGGCGAAGGCTCAAAACGCCGATACCGTTAAAACTAAAAACCGGATGCACAGCGGCTGGCATAAAGATATGACCGGCGGCCTTGAATTGCAAGCCGAGTACCGTAAAAACAACGTACGCGATATTAATGCTTATTTGGTGCCAAAAGGCTTCCCCTTGCTGACCAACAACAGCACATGGTTTAACCTATCAATGACCAGGATGTACAATAACCGCTTTATTACAACACTGGGTATTGGCGGTACAGCGCCCGAGTCGGTAACGGCTAACGATGTAAAGGTGTCGGTTTTCAGAGGGCAAATCCAGGTTGGGGCAGGTTACAACCTATCAACCAACACGGCCTACCGTTTTTATCCAACTGTGGGCCTTAATTTCCAAAACTCGTTCCTTAAAGTGAAGGATAATGGCAATATTAACAGCACTACCGATTTTGGGCAGGAGATTACCCAAAGTTCATCAAGCAAAACGCTTAACCAGCATACATTTGGCATCGAACTTGGAGGTGGATTTGATTACGTGATACACCTTAAATCAAAACAAATGGATTGTGTAACTGTCGACCGCACCATCCCGATAGGCATCCGTGCAGGCTACTACATCGCCGCCAACAATAGCGACTGGAAGGTGGATGGCCACAAACTTACGACCGGCCCCGACAGCAAACCCAACGGCGTGTTTTTAACCCTGGTACTGGGTTTGGGTTATGGGGTACATAAAAATTAAAAGAAGAGTCAAGAGTTAAGAGTCAAGACAGAAATGGTCAGGTCGGAATTATCAAGATTTTTTTAATCAGCAAAACCGTAACTACAGGCATTCGACAATCTTACAAAGCTTACTTATTGTTTCCAAGAATCACAAATCATCTGAAATTTGCACATCTGAAATCTGCATATTTAATCTATTATATAAGCCAGCTTTGCATTTTTGTAGGCTGGCTTTTGTAATTGCAGCTTTAGCTTTTTAAAGCTTTCTATGGGGCCCTGCGTTACAAACATATTTACCAGCCAGGAGGGGATATTGCCTCCGGGATCGGCATGAAGGGTGTACTCAATTTTCACCTTGCCATCACCGGTTGGGGTTATAATCCATTTTCCGGTTGATTCTTCTATCCGTACGGTATTGGGCTTTCGGGGCACCATATCGGCAATGCAGGGTGCATCAACGGTGATTACCTTGGTAACCGGATCCTGCGTAACTTTTATGTGGGCAATAAAATCGCGGTTGTGCACCGGCCAGGGCACATTCACCAACGAGTAATAATATAATTCGGACGGTGACACCTGTTTGATAACATAGCTTGAAGCGGTATGGTACACCCAGCCGTCGCCATTGCTGATATCCATTAAAACCGCCACCAATTGCGACGGGGTTGCGTCAAGACTGCACTCCACTTTAATTGCTTTAACTTTTGAGGAAGCTATATTGCGGGTATAAACTTTAATACCGTCGTCGTTTTTATCAAGGGTCCAGCTACCGTCGGGGTTTGCAAAGGCAAAATTCACAACCAACAGGAGTAGCAAGGTTAATTTTTTTTTCATGTTGTTACGGGTTACAGGATCCGTTACATCAAAACTATAAGGCTTATTTATTTTACCTGTCAGTACAAGGTCATTTGCCTTAGGGTTAATATAAATGTGAAATTGCGATGGCAATTCGCTTGGGCACAGCCGGTGTAAAAGGATAGAACAATCGAATATCTTAAACTCCCCCTTTAGGGGACTGGGGGCCTTACTCAGTTATGTAAGGTACTTTTACGTTTTTGTAGGCGGGTTTTTGTAGTTGCAATTTTAGTTTTTGAAAACTTTCGGTTGGGCCTTTGGTGGCAAACATATTGCTTAGCCAAGCAGGGATACTACCACCAGGATCGGCATGCAGGGTGTACAATACTTTCACTTTATCTTTACCAACAGGCGTAAGTACCCATTTGCCTTTTGAATCGGCCACGCGCACCACACCGGCCTTCCGGGGTACCATATCAGGAATGCAGGGTGCATCAACAGTAATGACTTTGGTAACCGCGTCCTGCGATACTTTAATGTGGGCTATAAAATCGCGGTTACTCACCGGCCAGGGAACTTCTACCATCGAATAGTAATATAACTCCGATGGCGATACCTGTTTTATAATATAGTTTGATGAAGTATGGTAAAGCCAGTCTTCACTATTTTTTACATCCATCAAAACGGCAACCAGCCGCGATGCCGGAACATCAAAATGACACTCTACTTTAATGGCGTTTATTTTTGAGTTGGGTACTTTGCGGGTATATATATTTACGCCGTCGTTACTGTGTTTTAACACCCAGCCCTCATCGTTTTGTGCAAATGCTGTATTTACAATCAGCAGGATTATTAATGTTAATTTGTAGTACATGGTAGCTAACCGGGTTGCAGGTCCCCGATGTAACAAAGCTATATACAAAACAGGCCGGTTGTGTTACCGGCCTGTCAGTTTAACGTCATTTAGGTTAACACTGGTTCATTAAAACGAGTGCGATAAGCAAAAACTCCCCTTTAGGGGGCCGGGGGGCTTATTTTAAACTCATAGTTGCCCGCCACTGCTTTATATTCCCTCCCAATTAATTTACCTGATAAGGTAACTTTAGCTACAGGGAAAGTGATACTTGCCGTTGAATTTGCAGGTATAATTACCTTATAAGTAACACTGCTCCCCTCCCGTTTCCATGACGATAAAATTTTGCCGTAGGGGCCAGCATGCGTGGCTGTAAACTCATTTAAACCGGGCACAAAATGCGGTGCCAGGATCACATTTTTAAATCCGGGCTCATTTGCATCCGGCTGAATGCCTGCAATGCCTTTGTACAACCAGGCGCCGATTTCGCCAAACATAATATGGTTGAGGGAGATATCAGATTTGGCATCAATCTGCCAATTTTCGTACAGCGTTGTGGCGCCGTTCACCATCCACCATCCCCAGGAAGGGAAGGTTTCCTGCGATGCTATCCTGTACGCTACATCGGGGTAACCATTGTCGCTCAGGGCGCTTAAAATGGCTTTGGCACCAAGAATACCCACATCCAGGTGGTAATTATCGGCAGCAACGCGGGCAGCCAGGTTAGCAGCCACCTTGCTTTTCATGTTATCGGGTACCACACCCCAAAATAACGGAACACTCAGCTCGGTTTGAAAACCCTGACCGTAAATGCCGGTTTGCATATTAAGGTATTTGGCATTGATGGCGTTTTTTATTTTCGTAGCCAGGCCCGTATATTTTACAAAGTCGGCTTGTTTACCCAAAATATGGGCTGCTTTGGCCAATATCGTTGCATCTTTATAATAATAAACCGATGAGGTAAGCTCGACCGGCGAAACAGATTTCACCGGCACCCAGTCGCCAAGGCCCCAGCTGGTAAGGCCGGTTGGGTAAAGCTCATCTATGTGGTTCACATATTTTTCGATGCTGGTATAGCTATCGGCCAGCAGTTTGCTATCGCCATAAAACAAATAGATATTCCAGGGGATGATGGCAATGGTGCTTGTCCAATCGGGGCCGTTACCCCACTCATAGCCCCAGCCGCCGGTAGGGATAATGGATGGTAATACGCCGTTGGGCTGTTGCTCGTCGCGGTGGTCGGCCAGCCATTTTTCGTAAATGGTGATGGCATCAAAATTATACAGTCCTGTTTCGCTGGCTATGTGGGCATCGCCTGTCCAGCCGTTTTTTTCGCGTTGCGGGCAATCTGTTGGGTAGCCAAACAGGTTACTCAGGTAGCTGTGGTTGGTGGCGCTCCAAATTTGGTTAATAGTTTGGTTTGATGAGCTTACCTCGCCTATCGGCTGTACATCGCTGTGCATAAAGTAAGCCTTTAAACTTTCTTTGGTCAGCTGGATGGGCTTGCTGCTGCTTACCTCTACATACTGAAATCCCTTATAGTTAAACTTAGGCATAAAGGTTTCTTCGCCTTTGCCGCCCAGGATAAAAATATCGGTCTGGAAAGGGTCTTTATCATCGGTTGGGCGGTAATGCAGATCGATATTGGATTGATCTACGTGGCCGTTTTTGTTCAGCCGTTCAGCGTGTTTCAGTCGGATCACAGTGCCCGAATCACCTTTAACGGTAATCTGGCTTACGCCGGATATATTGCGGCCAATATCAAACACCCATAGGTTATTATCAATTTTAGTAACGGTTTTGGTGGCTATCTCCTCTACATTGCGAATAGGCTGCAGGCTTTGGGCCACAATATTTGCTGATGGGGCCGAGCGGTTGATAACGTTTTTCCATGCCGAGTCGATAAAATCGGGGGTATTCCATCCGGGCTGCTCCTTGCGGGCATCATAATGTTCGGCGGTATAAATACTGTTGAATACTACGGGGCTCAGTGATGTTTTCCACCGGGTATCAGATGATATCGTTTCGGTAGTGCCGTCGGTATAAGTCACCCTTAAATCCATGCAAAAAGCTGGCCTTCCGCGCCACGGCGCCTGGTGAAAAAACCATACAGCTGTGCTTTGGTGGTTGTACCAGCCGTTGCCCAATAATACGCCTACCGCGTTTTTACCATTTTGCAGGTTGGCGGTTACGTCATAGGCAACATAAAGTGTGCGCCTGTCAAACCGGGTATACATCGGGTCGAGCCTGTGGTTGCCAATTTTTTTACCATTAATGTAAAGCTCATACAAACCGGCTACCGCGATATACGCCCTTGCCGCCCTGACAGTTTTACCCACTTTAAAGGTGTTACGAAAATAGGGTGCGGGGTTAACAGATATACCTTTATTATCGCTTATCCACGATCCTTTCCAGTTTCGCATTTCCATCATGCCGGTTTCAAAGCTTGTAATTGCCGATGCGTTTAATTTTTTACCGGCCTTATCCCATACAATAACCTTCCAAAAATATTTGGTAAATGGCTGCAGGGCCTTGCCGTTGTAGGTAACCAGGCTGGCAGCCGAAACTACCCTGGCAGTTGTCCAGCTATCACCCCTGCCTGTGGCAACGGCCGCCGAATCGGCACCTACAAACAGTTGATATGCGGTTTGGGCTGCGCCCTGCCGCGCATCGGCCATTTGCCAGGTTAAACGCGGATGTTTGGTATCGATACCTATCGGAGCAACCAGGTATTCGCACTTCAGGCCCGTAGTTGCAGGCGTTTGTGCAAAAGCAACTGCCGAAATTTTAAACAAACAAATAAACAATAAAGCGGTGTAAAGCGCAGGTTTGCGTAAACATTGTTTCATCTTAAAAAGGAATATCCGGGTTTATAATAGTAGTAAAAGCTTTTAGCAAAATCATGGGTACGGTATACCCAAAGTACTCTTTCAGCATAACACCCGCAATGTAAAACGATATTTTTATTTAGGTGTCCTGCACAGTCTTGAACAACCCTTAGAAAAATAAATGGCTATAAAAACGCCCGATATTACAACACTTCATTCAACTCCGCCCCGTCCCCACTATCAATAGTCAGCAATGCCCTACTCAAAGTTTATTTAAAAAACTCCATCACGCTGGCCGAAAACTGTACCGTTTTTGATGCAGCGTTATGGTCGCCAGGCACATAACTTAGTTTGGATGTCGCGATCATTTTATGTAATGCTGTTTCAGATCCGCCGTCATGATCTTCTGTGCCATTTATCAGCAATACCGGAATTTTCACTTTAGCCAATTCCTCCGGACTTGTTGACGGCTGATATTTTTGTTGCAAAGCCAATGCAGGTACATCAAAAGCCGGGTTACTATGAATATATTTTATCATACCATCCACATCATGAAAACTTGTATCGCCCATCAAGGCTTTGTATGCGTGCACGCGCCTTGGCCATTCGGGATTGGTATATGCATCGCCCATACCGCCCATTACCAATTTTTGCACCCGCTTATCCAGCACCAGTAACCGCGATGCGATGATAGACCCGCGCGAATAGCCCACCACGTTATATTTTTTGATCCCCAGGCTGCTTACCAACCCCATTATGTCTTTAGCCTCGGCATCGTTAGCGTAACCAGCATCTGTATGCGGCTTGTCCGACTGTCCGTTGCCGCGTTGGTCAAGTACAATCACTTTATAACCGGCAGCAAGCAAATCGGGGTAAAGGTGCCCGTTTTTCCATCCCTGCCCAGTGCCCGAAAACCCGTGAATAAGCACAACCGGCATTCCGCTGCCCTTAACCTCGTAATAAATTTTTACACCGTCGGCCGCTGTATAAAAGTTTCCGGCCGCTTCCTGTCCAAAACCGGCAAGGTTTGCTGTAAGCGCTATTAACAATACTGTTATTAATTTTATAAGTTTTTTCATTACGGGCCTTACTTTACAAACTGGTTAATAATTAATACTCCCGCAAGGCCTGTTAATGAAACCAACGTTTCCATTACCGACCATGACCTGATGGTATCTTTTATGCTGATGTTAAAATATTCTTTAAAAAGCCAAAAGCCCGAATCATTAACATGCGAAAACGCCAGGCTTCCTGCACCTATAGATAGCACCATTAAATTAGGATCAACGTGACTTTTGGTTACCAATTTTACCAAAATTCCCGCCGCTGCAAGCCCGGCCACCGTTGCCGATCCTAAACTAACACGAATAATGGCCGCTATAACCCAACCTAAAAGCAATGGCGGCAGGTTCAAGGCCTTTAACTGATCGGCAATCTGATCGCTGGCGCCACTGGCGGTTAAAACTTCGCTTAAAGCTCCCGAGCCGGCAATAATAAGCAGTATGAGCGCTATGTCTTTAACAGCATCGGTATAATTACCGGCCAGGGTGCCCATTTTTTTTCCCTGTTTAATACCCAGCGTAAAAGTGGCCACCAGGAGCGCAACCAACATTACTATGGAAGGATCGCCAAGGAAAGCTATCAATTTTACCACGAAAGCATTTTTGATACCCAGGTACGGGAACAAGGCCGAGAGCATTAATAATATCACCGGCAGTAAGGCAGTAAGAAAACTATTTACAGCGCCGGGCAATTTTTCGGGCGGCAGTTCATCGGCCCTGAAAGTAGCCAAAGGTTCCGAAGGTATTTTTTTTAAAAACCGGGCAAACAACGGGCCGGCAATTATAATGGCCGGTATGGCTATCATCAAGCCATAAATAAAAGTTGTGGCCATGTTGGCATGAAACATAGCTACCAGCGCCGATGGCGATGGGTGCGGCGGTAAAAAACCATGCGTAACCGATAATGAGGCCAGCATGGGTAAGCCAATATAAACCGCCGGTAATTTATATTTATAAACCACCGAAAATATAAGCGGCACCATTAATACAAAGCCAATTCCATAAAAAAGCGGGATACCGATGATAAAACCGGCCGAAACCAGTGCCCACTGTATATGTTTTTGGCCAACCGCCCTAACCAATACTTCGGCTATTTTTTGGGCAGCTCCGCTAACGGCCACAAGTTTACCCAACATGGCGCCCAGGCAAATGATAATAAGCAATTTGCCCATAATATCGCCCATACCTTTTTGCACAGAGGCCATCAGCTTATTTATCGGAATGCCCAACATTAACCCCGCGGCTATAGCAACAATAAGAAAAGCTACAAAAGGGTTTACCTTGCCCCAGCTTACCAATAAAATAAGCAGGATAATACAAATAAGGATAATTGCTAACACCATTACATCAAATTGTTAAATTGGACACGTAGGCCAAATGTGATGCGACTAAAGTAGCAACTATATTTGATTTAAGCTTTTATGCAAACTGATAAATTTATGAAGATAACAGCCATTAATTATTTGCTTAAAAGCTGGCAAAAGCCTCAACTATCTTCTTCTTTTCTTAAAGAAAATTAATTAAAACAAAAAAATCACTAAAGCCATATTCTTTTTTTATGTCACTCTATAAAAAATGTTTAGGTTTGTGTGCTGATTTATCGTTAATAATGGCCTCCCCTACTGTTATTTTATTCAACAGCGTTAGTTAAAGATACTTTAATACATTTTAGGCCCTCTTCACCCTTTACGTTTACTATGTCAAAGCGTATTTTAGTATTAGACGATAATCAGGACATTTTAGAAATTGTCCACGAGACACTCACGTACGAACAATTTGAAGTACGCAGTACCTCAAACAGTGGGGACGTATTACCGCTAATAGAAGAGTTCGCTCCCGATCTGGTTATATTGGATTATCGCGTGGCCGGCACAAATGGCGGCGAAATTTGCAAAACAATCAAAGTGCATCCCAAATTTGGCAACACGCCCGTTATTATATTTTCGGCTTATTTAAGTAATGATGACCACCTTTTAAATTATGGTTGCGACGGCATTATCAATAAGCCTTTTGATCTTGTAGAACTTGTAGAGAAAGTTAACAACCTGATAAAATAATTGCCCCGCAACTGCGCTTCATCCCCACTATTTAAGCCGAAATATCACAGCTTCTTATTTACTTTTTACCGCGCTTTTAACAAGAATTTAAAAAGATTGTTTAAAACCTGATGTTTTTTCAAAAAAAAATTCTTTTTCGTTAAAAAAAATAAAAATAAGATAATAAACAACCTAAATGATTGAAATATTGTTAACAATCATATCTTTGTGATAGTAAAAACAAAACGTAATTAAATACAATAAACCCCTGATTGTATTATGGTTGTACAAATAAACCCTCAGCAAGGTACAAAGGCACCACAAAAAAAGAAGCCGTTGTGCCCAAGATGCAAGGCAGAACTCGAAGACAGGATCCCGAGAGGTTTTTTTGCCAGGCGTTTTTTATTTTTCCTTCCGATTAAAAGATACATTTGTTATCGGTGCCAACGCAAGAGACATGTTTTTTATTAATTTAACTAATAAAAAATAAACTAAAAGTATATAAATACTAACTTATTGGTAGTATTTGGACGTGGGGTACTGTTTTATACAGGCTAAATTGTAAATTGCCATTCCTATATTACTATGGCAGACGATCAAAATATCAGCGAAAAACCAAGAAAAGTATATTATTGCTCAAAATGTGGAACCCCTTTCCATTTTAAAATGCGCCGTGGCTGGTTTACCAAAAGGGTTTTGTTTTTTTTACCTATAAAAAAGTACTTCTGTGCCAGATGTAAAAAGGCAAGTTATATTTTTGCCAGGCAGGATGAAGCATAGTGTTAACCGCTGAATTTGGAGCCTCAAGTCAAATTTCCTTCTTTCTTATTTAAAAATGATGACTTTAGCAAAGGTCAATCATCAAATTTGAACCAAAGAATTAGTACAAATTGTTTCGTTTTTACAACATTCCCCATCTTTTCATTTCTTCATTCAGGTGTTTTTACATTTATTTTGAATTAAATTAAGTATAAGCACAATATTACACTGATTTAAAACTACTTATCAAGCTAATTTGGTATAACATTTGCTTATGTTCCACGTAAAGTTATTAATTAATGATTAATAACATTTTTTGAAGATACTAAAAGACAATACCATGAGACGGATATTAGCGGTTGATGATGATAAGGACATACTGGAGGTTTTACAATACATACTTGAAGAATCGGGCTACGAGGTTGAAACACTTTCAGACGGTCATTACCTTTTTGACAGGATCAGAAAGCATCATCCCGACTTGATTTTACTTGATATTATGCTGGGGGGCTTAGATGGACGTGAGTTATGCAAACACATTAAGGGCATGAAAGAAACCCATAACATCCCGGTTATTATGATCTCGGCCAGCCACAATGTTTCTGACAGGGTGCTCCAAACTAATGGCGGTCCGGACGATTTTATAGCCAAACCCTTTGACATTGATGTATTATTGCACAGTGTGAAAGCACGGCTCAACCATGCGGCCTAATGGTAAAAATAGCAGGTTAGCCAATCGCGCCCCTGCTATCTTGGGCATACGTAAGGCCCCAAAAGCACCTGTTTTCTATTACGTTTATTGAATATTTATATTAAAAGCCTTATCCCGTTTTGCGCGGCTACGTAGTTTAAAAAACACAACCAGGTTTAAAAAGTGCATACCTCCCAAAATTAAAATTATCCATCCCAATTTGTAGCTTAGCACCTCCACCACTACCTGTGCGCTGCCAATGCTACCTGTTTCTTTCAAAGTCAGGCTCATATACCCAATATTAACAAGGTAAAAGCCAACTACAAGCAATTTATTTACAGAGTCGGCCAATTCATTATTACCGTGAAAAATATCCACCAAAAAAACGCGGCCGTTTTTGAATAATACTTTGGCAACCCAAACAGTTAATGCAATGCTTACCAGCAGGTAAACAAAGTAAGTTAAAATAAAGTAGTTCATGATTTTGTGATCTGTGTTTATATATATTTAATTATTTAATTTTCAGAAAGAATTGAAATTAAAATTCAAAAAAAATGTTACTTGAACATTTTAAATATCGACCCGAAAAACCAACTTTCTTCTGCTTTTAGCATGGTATCCAAAGTTGTATTTACGTTTTTGGCCAGTTTATTAATGTCGTTTATTGATGTTTTAAAAGTTTTATAGGCGGGTTCATTTTCATCACCTTTAACTTCGGTTAATTGGGCAAGAATCTTCAAAACCGGGTCAAGCTCGCGTTTCTTGCGCTCTTCGGCCACACGGCGTGCAATTACCCAGGTATCTTTCTCGGCATAAAAAAACTCTTTCCGTTCGCCGGTTTTGTGCTGTTTTTCAACCAGCCCCCAATCAATCAAATCGCGCAGGGTCATATTGGCATTGCCACGCGATATGCTTAATTCAGCCATCACCTCCTCGGTCGTCAAAGCATCGGGCGATACCAGGAGCAGCGCATGTACCTGTGCCATAGTGCGGTTAATGCCCCACTCCGAACCCAGCTTTCCCCAGGCCTCAATAAACTTCAGCTTCGCTTCTGCCAATTCCATGCACAAATATAGATAAGTTTTCAAACTTTCAAAAATAAATGAAATTAGATGTGCAGATTTTAAATGTGCAAATTACAGATGATTTTGATTTGCATAGCTGTATATCAGTTCGTTAATCTGCACATCTGAAATTTGCATATCTGCACATCTGAAATCTGCACATCTAAGGCTTAAGTTCTTTATCAATCTTCTTATTCCACTCCTCCTGCACGCTTACATTAAGCCCGTGGTTTGTTTCGTCATCATACTGTTTTTGCAGGTCGTTCATTTCCCTGAACGAATCGAGGTAATCTACATTAATCGGGCCGTCATAATTGTCAACCGTAAGTCTTTCTTTGAGCAAATGCTGCTTAAAATGCTCCATCACCAGCTTTACAATATCAAAGTGCCTTTGCTCGTGATTTAAATTATAAGGAGTACGGCCTCCATCCTTTACCCAGCAAGCGCTTTTGGGCAAATATGGTTTTAGGTTTATGTGCACGTTAATTATTCCCTTAACGACCTCCACATGCTCTCCATAAGCTATGCTCGGGAAAACTTCAGCTTCATATTTACTGGCAAGGGGCCTTTGCTGAAAATCGTCCCAACTTAAACGCCGCTTGGCCGAATAGTAAATAGTGTCGCCTTCGGGTTGTTCGGCATAATCACTAAAAATTAATTTTACACCTTTGGCCAGCTTAATATTGCCCCCAGCTTGTTTATCTATCCAGCTATTAAAATACAACAGCCCCGCCCGTAACGAGTTACTTAACAGCCCGCCCACATCCATTTGCTGCCCTGTGCCCCTGGTATAGTTTGCCCCCCCGCGGTAATCAATCAGCCGCAGGTCATCATCATCCTTTTTTAACCAAAATGATAAAACAATACTCAATTTGCCTTCAACTTTACCTCCCGGCTGCAGAGTTTCATCTACCATTAGTTTTTTGATATGGATAATAACCGGCCTTAATGTTTTATCGGGCGGCAGGCTTTTGCCCATATATTCTTTAACTGCCGGTAGCGTACCCCCTACCAGATCAACCCTGTATTTTGGTGTGGCTGGGGTTAGCTGCGCAGCAGGTAAAAGCCAGGCTACAGCACCGCGGTCATCCCGGTCATCCACAATCCCGGCAATGTAAAACTCGTTGGCCGGCAATAAAAATTGCGGGGCGGTTAAAACAATTGGCCCGTTTATTTTTTGTGCATTACAAAACAACGGAAAAAACAAAATGATTAACAGCTTAAGTCCTTTACCGGCAAAACGGTATATCCTGGCCGACACCAAAATCGAGCGACACACGCAAACAAACATATTATCAAACACGCTTAAAGTTTTAAAAAATTGCAGTGATTTACACTAATTGGTTATTTTGGGCAAACGCCCAATGGCTGTGGAACAATCAACAATTTTAAAGTTTTCCACACACATATCATCTTTAGTATTACCTTCGTTTTATAAACGTGTTTTCCACATTTGTTAACTACTTGTGTTAATTAGCCATTTTCGTTTCGCTAATTTAGCATCATCGTTAGTATGCGCTTTATGATCAAAAAAAGATACATCCCCCTGCTAATTCCTGTTTTTATAGCTTCAACCGCTCTGGCACAGCAAAATCCATCTACCCAGGTTTACCGCACTTACCATACCGCCATCGACCTGATGAGTAAAGGAAAATATGCATCTGCGGCCGAGCAATTCCGGCTATTAGAAACTGCCCGGCTAAAAACTACCAACCAGCCCAAATTCGAGTCGGATTTGTCGCTGGTAAAAGAAAACAGCCAGTATTACGAAGCCTTTTGCGCTCTTAACCTTAATAATGACGATGCCGAAAGCATGTTTCTGCGTTTCATTAAAGAACATCCTGAAAATCCGCTTACTAAACTGGCTTATTTCCAGATAGGCAAATCATATTTTAAGCAGGGCAACTACGAAAAATCAATTGAATGGTTTGATAAAGTACAGGCCGGCGAACTTAACGGCCATGATAATACCGAGTATAAATTTCGCAAAGGCTACGCTTATTTTTCGTTAGGTAATTATAAAGAAGCCCAATTGCTTTTTGCGGAAGTAAAAGCCAAAAAAACCGAATTTACCGAGGATGCAACTTATTACTTTGCCTACATAGCCTACCTCAACAAAGATTACCACCTGGCATTGGTAAACTTTGAGCGGTTAAAAAAATCAAAAAAATACGAAAACAGCTACCCTTATTACATTTCGGCAGTTTACTTTTTAGATAAACGCTATGACGATGTAATAAACTACGCGGTACCTATTGTTAATAACACCCACCAGCAAAACGAAACCGAAATGCTGCGCATCATTGCCGCATCGTACTTTGCCAAAGGCAATTTTGACAATGCTGTTAAGTACTACGGCCGTTTCCAGGACCGTGACCAGGGGCGTACCCAAAACACACAGGATAGCTATCAGATAGGTTACACCTTTTACAAGGTGGGCAACTACGCCCAGGCGGCCAGCGAACTTGAAAAACTGGTGGAGCAAAAAGATGTATACAGCCAAAATGGCAACTACACCTTAGGCGATGTTTTCCTGAAAATGAACAACAAGCAAAGTGCACGTAACGCTTTCCTTAATGCATCAAAGCTTAATTACGACAAGCAATTACAGGAAGATGCCTTGTATGAGTACGCCAAGCTATCATACGAACTGGATTTTAATACCGAAGCCCTTGCCGCCACGCGTTTATATCTTAAAAACTATCCGCGCTCGCGCCGTAATGATGAGATGAAGGTTTTATTAGGCGAAGAACTGCTAAACTCCCGTAATTATAAAGAAGCGGTTGACATCCTGGAACCCATCCCCAATAAATCAGAAAGTGCTCAGATAGCTTATCAAAAGGTTACCTATTACCGTGGATTGGAGTTTTATAACGAGCGCGCCTTTGAAAACGCCATAGGTATTTTTCTTCGGTCGCTAAAAAACCCTATCGACCCAAAAACCGCAGCCCTTACCACTTACTGGATGGCCGAAGCCATGTACGAGGTACGTAAATATGCCGAGTCGGTTGAAACCTTTGAGCGGTTTTTAGATATGCCCGAGGCTAAGGAAACCGAAGTGGCCAACTATGCCAACTACGCCGTGGGTTACGCTGCCTTTTATGGCGAGCAATACAAAAAAGCAGCTAACTATTTTGAAAAGTTCCTGGCCGGCGACGTAAAAGACGAAAGTACCCAAAACGACGCGGTAACCCGTATTGGCGATAGCTACTTTGTGCTTAAAAGCTACGGCAAAGCGCTTGATTACTACAACCGCATTATTGCCAGGCATAGCCAGGGCGAAGATTACGCATTGTTTCAGCGTGGCATGATCCAGGGATTGCAGGGCTCGTTGGATACCAAGATAAGCACGTTGAACGATGTGCTGAACAAATTCCCAAATTCTGATTATGCCGATGATGCGTCGTTCGAGATAGCCTACACTTATTTCCTGAAAACAAACGGCGATAAAGCCAAAACAGATTTGCAGGCCATGATTCAGAAATACCCGCGCAGCAGCTACATCCCGCGTGCGCTGGTTACTATTGGTTTAATTGATTACAATGCCGGTAATGATGATGTGGCCGTTGAATCATTCAAAAAAGTGATCCAGGATTACTCATCAACCGATGAGGCTAAACAGGCGCTTAAACAGATAGAAAAAATTTATACAGACAAAGGTGATGCCCAAACATTTATTAGCTATGCGGCTACCACACCAATAGGTAACTACACCGCTGCCGACCAGGAAAGCATTATGATAACTGCTGCCAACAACCTTTATTTAAAAAACGACTGGCAAGGCGCGTTAGGTGCCGTAAACGCTTACTTTGATAAGTTCCCGGGCAAGCAGATTTACGAAAAACAAGCAAGGTTTATAAGGGCGCAAAGCTTAACCAACCTGAACAGGACACAGGAAGCAGTAGTGGACTATAATTTGATATTAAACGACTGGACAAGCGCCTACAGCGAAAAATCATTAATAGCGATGGCCAAGCTTTACATTAGCCAGCAAAAATATAACGAAGCAGTGGTATTTCTGAAACGGTTGGAAACCAATTCAGAATATAAGGCCGATTATACCTTTGCCATTAATAACCTGTTGCTTTGCTATGCCGAAATGAAAATGCCGGACGACGCGCTGAACTATGTAAAACTGGTTAGAGAAAACGATAAAACCGCGCAGGAAGATAAATTCCGCACAGGTTTATATGCAGGTAAGGCTTATTTGCAAAGGGGCGATACAACCACCGCAATTAAGGAATTAAACTACACCATAACCAACACCAAAACAGTTGCCGCAGCCGAAGCAAAATACAATGTAGCACAGGTGGAGTATTTAAAAGGCCGGTACAAAACATCGCAAAAAATGTGTTTTGACCTGGCTAAGGAGATGCCAAACTACGATTATTGGGTAGCCAAAACATATATTTTATTAGCCGACAACTACCGGGCCCTGAAAGACAATTTCCAGGCTAAAGCAACCCTGCAAAGTATTATTGATAACTATAAAGCCGATGATGATATACTGCCAACGGCCAAACAAAAACTGGATGTGTTAAACGGTGGCAAATCAAGCAAAAATGCCGCACCTGTAGTACCTGATACCGGCGACAATAAAGCAGCGCCTGCGGATACCACCAAAACCCCAGCCCAAAACTAACAGGATAACGAAGAGTAATATAAAAGAAGACAAGCAATGAAATTAAGATACACCTATACGCTGCTTACCTTAATAATAGCATTATACTTTGTTCCTGCACAAGCGCAAACAAAGAAACATGCAAAAAAGGCAACAGTAAAAACAGTTAAAGCCAAAACGCCGGCCAAGGCACCCGCAAAACCTGCAACAAAAACTACTGTTAAGAAAACCGATGCCGGTGCAAAAAAACTGGGTGATGTAGTTAGCAAAACCAGCCAGGATACTACTAAAAAGGGTGGGGCCAACGGCAACAATCCCGCAAACGGCGGAAGTTTATCAGAAGAGATTGTGGTAACTACTGCCTATAAACCGGTTTTAGCCGATGCGGTAAAAATTCGCCGTAATCCTGACCTGGAAGATAAAGTACCTTTTAAGGCGCCGTTGGCCTATGCCCCGTTGGATAAAAAACTGGAGCAGGATTCGGAAATTAAACGCCTTGATGCCCAAAAACGGCCTGCCGAGCAGGACTCGGTATTGCTTAACAACTATGTTAAAGCAGGCGTGGGTAGCATGAAAACCTTGTTTGGCGAAGCGTATTTTGGTAACGGCCGCGACCAGGCTTTACAGGTTGGCGGTTTCCTGAAACACCTTTCGCAATCGGGTTCATGGGATAAGCAAACCGAAAGTAAAGACGAAGTTGGAGTATTTATCAAAAGCATCAATTCAGAAAACACCATTAGCGGCCGTATTAATTACAAACGCCGTGGAGTTTACTTTTACGGCCATCCGGATTCAATTCCTTTAACCTTTACCCCGCAAAAGCAATATTTTAATGATATCAGCGGCGAAGTTGAACTGGCCAAAAACTTTAAGAATGTTGAAAACGACTTTACCTACTCGGTAAAACTAAACGGTTATTCTTTTAGCAATGCGTTTAAAGCGCGTGAGAGTAATATTGTGCTTTCGGGCTTCGTAAACCAAACTATTAAACAGTTTTACACCGGCCTTGGCGCTTCAATTGATGTTGCCAATCCAAAAGATAGTGCTTATAACTTAAACAACAGCATTCTGCGGTTAAACCCTTATATTAAATTCCAGGGTACCAACTATAAAATAGACGCGGGCGTAACCATCGCTAAAGAATTTGGCGATTATGACCGCTTTTTTGTTTTCCCTGCAGCAAAACTCGAGTACCAGGTAATTCCTAAATATGTACGCCTTTTTGTTGAGGCCAAGGGTGATGTAAACAGGGCATCTATTCGCGATTTTGCAAATGTAAACCCATATATCAATCAAAATATAAAGCTTCAAAACTCCGTTGATCAATTGGATATCAGCGCCGGCTTAAAAGGCACGCTGGCACCCGGGCTTAGCTTTAAAGCTGCAGTGTTTCGCAACAGCGTAAAAGATATGGCCTTATTTGTAAGTACCCAAACCACTCAGGGTTACAAGTTTGATGTGATATATGATAAAGGACGGTCGCGTGTAAGCGGTTTTAATGGCGAGCTTGATTTTAAGGCAACTGAAGATGTAAACATTTTTGGCCGCGTGGAGTTTAAGGACTATAAAATGGCCACAGAAGCGCAAGCCTGGAACTTGCCTAAGTTTTTGTTAACAGCAGGTACTGCCATTCATATTAACAACAAAGTAAGCATTACCGGCTCATTATTGATAAGGGGAACCGCCTATGACAGGCCATTCGGCATAACACCGGGGCCGTTGGGAACGCCGACACCAAATACAACCCTGTTAATGAAAAACCGCGAAATTACGTCATTTGCCGATTTGAATGGCGGTGTTGAATACCGGGTTACACCCGTTATTACAGTATTTGCGCAGGCAAATAACATTTTAAACTCAGGTTATCAAAACTGGGTATACTATCCTAACTATGGATTTAATATCTTTGGCGGCGTTGGTTTCTCATTTTAAGATATCAACTTTGTAGTAAACCGTATTTTAGCAAATGGATATAGCCAATTACTTAAGCGAACTATTGGGCCAGCACGGCGAAATAAGCGTGCCTGGGCTGGGCCATTTTGTGCATGTTCGTGTAAGCGCATGGTATAACGATGCCGAACGCAAATTTTACCCGCCAGGCTATAAAATACAGTTCAATCCGCAAATAGTTGATGGTGATGACACTTTAACAAGGTACATCGCCGAAAAGAAAAAAATTTCCCTTGCGTCATCTAAGTACTTCACCGATAAATACATAAACTCCTTAAAACAAGAGGCTGCTTTGCAGGAAGTTCCGTTTGCCGATCTGGGTTGGTTTTTTATGGATAAAGGCAAAATTGCCTTTAAATCAAAGATAAGCAATGCTGATAATGCATCGTTTTACGGGTACGCGCCCGTCGGCATAAAAAAACTAAACCAGCCCGCTGCGCCAGAGGTAACAGTTGAAACGGGCACTGCCGCGCCAGAAGCTGTTGGCACGCCCCAGGCAACAACGGCCGCTGTACAATCGCCGGAGCCTTTGCCATTACCGCCACCAATCAGGGAAATCCTGTCAGAGGAAACTGTTAATCAACCCGAAGAATATTTTGACGACGAGCCAGAACCAAGGCGCAGTATAAGCACCTGGGCAATTGTATTAATAGCTATAATAATTTTGGCCAGCGCCGGTTTAACCATTTACAAATTTAAACCACAATGGCTGCGCCTGAACAAAGGCCAGGAAATGCAGTTGCCGCCCGAGCCCAAAGCAACACCTGTTACAAAAAGCGATACCGACTCCGTAAAAAAAGCGGCACAGCCTACTGATACCATCAAAAAAGCAATTTTAAAGCCCGATTCTGCGTTAAAGACAGCAAGTGTTGCCACCCCGCCTGCCGATTCATCAACCGGCCCTGTTTTCGCCGTTATCCTGGGGTCGTTTAAAACGGTAAAAAAAGCCCAGGCAGAAGCAGATAATTACCAGAGAAAAGGGGTTGATGCCCGCGTTTACAGCGGCCCCGGTACTGGTCCGCGCATTAAGGTTGTAACCGGCAGCTTTGCAACTTATGATGAAGCAAAAGCACAGAAAGACAGGCTGGTAAAAGAAAAGAAAATAGAAATAACATCGTATCCATATCAACTCGTTAAACATCAGAAATGACTTTATTATTAATACAGGCAGTAACAGATACAGCAAAGCACTTAGCAGATACCGCTAACCATGCAGCCACTCAATTAGCACCCGCAGAAGATTTACGTTTTGGCGACCTGCTGATAAAAGGCGGCTGGGTAATGATACCTATTGGCATACTTGCTGTACTGGGGCTTGTGATATTTTTTGAACGCTATTTTACTATCCGCAAGGCATCCCGTAATGAGTCGAACCTGATGGTACAGGTACGTGCAAGTATCCATTCGGGCAACCTGGAATCGGCCATCGCCATTTGCCGTAACAGCAATACGCCATTGGGCCGTATGCTTCAAAAAGGCCTGTTGCGCATTGGCCGCCCGATAAAAGATATTGAAGGCGCGATAGAAAACATTGGCAAGCTGGAAGTATCCAAACTCGAAAAAAACATTGGTATTCTGGGTATTGTTGCCGGTATTGCGCCGATGTTTGGTTTCCTGGGTACTATTGCGGGTGTAATCAAAATTTTTTACGATATTTCTAAAACAGATAACATCAGTATGGGTGTTATATCTGGTGGTTTATATGTAAAAATGGTAACATCAGCCGCCGGCTTATTTGTGGGTATTGTGGCCTACGTGTGCTACCATATTTTAAATATGATGGTTGATAAGGTGATCCTGAAACTGGAAACTGATGCCATTGAATTTATTGACCTGTTAGAGGAGCCAAGCAAATGAATTTAAGAAAAAGACATAAAAGTGCATCTGCCGAGGTACATACCTCGGCTATGAACGATATCATGTTCTTCCTGCTTTTGTTTTTCCTCATCGCATCTACGGTAACCAACCCAAACGTGGTTAAGCTGGTTTTGCCAAAATCGTCAAGCGGGCAGTCTATCTCCAAAAAAACAATCAACGTAGCTATTACTAAAGATCTGGTGTATACCGTTGATAAAAAGGTTGTGCCTGTAGATAAACTAATGGACGAACTATCAACCTACAAAACGATGGCTAAAGAATTAACCATTGTTTTATCGGTAGATAAAACCGTGGCCATACAGGATGTGGTACAGGTATTGGATATAGCACAAAAATTGAACATTAAACTGGTTTTAGCAACGGAACCTAAATAGGCAGTTTGCAGTTTACAGTGGGCACTCGGCAGTTATCAGTTTGCGTAAAGGTTTTGCTTTTGCTTAACTTTGAAATAAAGAGCAACTGATAACTGCAAACATGCAACTGATAACTGCAAACATGCAACTGCAAACCGGCAACTGCCAACTGAATAAAATGGAATACAGGGAAGAGCAAAATAACTATCCAAAGGCGTTTTTAGCAACAGGCATTATCATGACCTTGCTGATAGCGGCATGTTATTTTATCGTGTTTAAAAACCCGCCTAAGCAAGAGGAAGGTACAGGTGGTATCCTGGTGAATTATGGCACCGTTGATGAAGGCATGGGTAACGATTATATGAGTACAGAAGAACCTTCGGTTGCCGAGAAAGCTAATCATACCAAACCCGACAAAGTTACCCCTGCCCCGCCGTCGGAGGACAAACCAACACCGCAGGCCAGCGAAAAAACCGTTGTTACCCAAAATACCGAAGATGCGCCTGAAGTGGCGGCCCCAACCAAAAAACCAACAACGGCAGTAGCTACGCCACAGCCTACTAAATCGGTTGCAAAACCCGTTGTGAACCAAAATGCCCTTTACAAAGGCAAAGCCACAACCGGCACCGGTGAAGGCGACGGAACGGGCAATAAACCGGGAAACCAGGGCAAAACTACAGGCACTACGCTAACTAACAATTATAACGGAACAGGATCTGGTAACGGAGGCAACCTTAACATGGCCCAGCGTAATTTTGTAAGCCGCCCCTCTGTTAGCGACGACAACCGCCAAACAGGCAAAATAATGGTTGATATAAGAGTTGATAAAGATGGCAACGTAGTATACGCGCGTGCCGGTGCCCGTGGAACCACTATAACCGATGCGGCGTTGTTGCAAAAATGTGAAGATGCTGTAAAAAACTCTAAGCTAAATCCCCTCGATTCGGCACCTGATACCCAGGTAGGTACTGTGGTATTTGTGTTTAAGGTAAATTAATCTTTGGTTCATGGATCATAGTTGATGGTTCATGGCAACCAGACAGCTTCAAATTTTACAATACCAAACATTAATTTAACGGTTCAATGCTACATTTGTAGCATTGTTAGTAGTTCAACCTTCATCACCATGAACTATCAACCATGAATCATGAACTACCAGGAAACCATCCAATACCTATATACCCAGCTCCCCATGTTTACGCGCGATGGGGCTTCTGCTTATAAAGCTAACCTCGATAATACCGTCGAGCTTTGCAAACGCCTTGATAATCCCCAGCATCAATTTAAAAGCGTGCATGTTGGCGGCACCAATGGCAAAGGTTCTACGTCGCACATGCTGGCGGCGGTATTGCAAACGGCAGGTTACAAAACAGGCTTATACACGTCTCCCCACCTAAAAGATTTTCGCGAACGCATCCGCATAAACGGGCAAATGATCAGTGAGCAAACGGTGATTGATTTTGTTGAAGATCATCTTAAAGATTTTGATGAGATCCGCCCCTCGTTTTTTGAAATGACTGTTGGCCTTGCTTTTGATGTTTTTGCAAAAGAGAAAGTAGATATAGCCATCATTGAAGTTGGGTTAGGGGGCCGATTGGACTCTACCAATATCATCAATCCGCTACTTTCCATTATCACCAATATCGGCTGGGACCACATGAATATCCTGGGCGATACTTTACAACTCATTGCAGGCGAAAAAGCGGGCATTATTAAACCTGATACTCTTGTAATCGTCGGTGAGCATCAACCGGAAGTAGCACAGATATTTATTGACAAAGCTTGGGAAGGACAATCAGGGATTACCTTTGCATCGGAGAAATGGAAAACATATGGTGGCAGCAAAAAATCCACAAGGGCAGATAAATATCTTGATTTCAAAGTTGAAAGGCGTAAGCCGCAATTTGCTTATTATCACATCCGGCTTGATCTTACCGGCTCATATCAGCTCAAAAATGTAAAAACGGTGTTAACCGCTATTGACGAACTACGTATTCAGGGTTTCAATATCAATGACGATGATATCCGCACAGGCTTATCGCAAGTAAAAACCCTCACCGGTTTACATGGCCGCTGGGAAACATTAACAGAAAAACCCCTGACCATTTGCGATACCGGCCACAATCCTGACGGTATACAGGAGGTTTTACAAAACATTGCATCCGTCAATTACAAACACCTCCATTTTGTAATTGGTATGGTGAACGATAAGGATATTACCAAAGTTTTAAGCATGCTCCCCAAGGATGCTACCTACTATTTTTGCAAACCCGATATCCCAAGGGGTTTGGAGGCCGAGAGCTTAAGGCTGAAGGCTGAAAGCATTGGTTTGCAGGGATCGGCATATACATCGGTTAAACAGGCATTACAGGCAGCTCAAAACGCAGCTGGGGATAACGACCTGGTTTTTGTTGGTGGCAGTACTTTTGTGGTGGCCGAGGTTGTCTGAATCAGAATTCACAGAATTATACGATTAACAGAATTATAGGAGTGTATCCTGCTTAGATTCTGAAAATTCTAAAATCCTGTAAATTCTGATTCAGACAAAATATTCTGATTAAAATTCTATTTTTACTTCCGATACAATACACCCAATCCATACCTTTTATAAATATGACATATCTACCATCTGCAGACAGATACAAAAAAATGCAATACCGCCGCTGCGGTAATAGCGGCATTAAATTACCGGCTATTTCACTGGGATTGTGGCACAATTTCGGGCACGTTGATGTTACCGAAAACTACCGCAAAATTTTGCACCTGGCATTTGATAGCGGCATTACCCATTTTGATCTGGCCAACAACTACGGCCCGCCGCCGGGTTCGGCTGAAGAGAATTTTGGTCGCATTTTAAAAGAAGATTTTCGCGGTTACCGCGATGAGATGATCATCAGCAGCAAAGCCGGCTATACTATGTGGGATGGCCCTTATGGCGATTGGGGTTCAAAAAAGTACCTGGTTGCCAGCCTTGACCAAAGCCTTAAACGTATGGGCCTGGAGTATGTAGATATATTTTACCACCATCGCCCTGATCCTGAAACGCCGCTGGAAGAAACCATGGCAGCGCTTGATCTCATCGTTCGCCAGGGGAAAGCTTTATATGCGGGCATTTCCAACTACCCTGCCGATCTTGCAGCTAAAGCCATTAAAATATTAAAAGAATTGGGCACGCCATGCCTTATCCACCAGCCAAAATACTCCATGTTTGAGCGTTGGGTTGAAGGTGGCTTAATGGATGTGCTGGGCAACGAGGGTGTGGGCTGTATCCCTTTTTCGCCATTGGCCCAGGGTATGTTAACCAACAAATATTTACACGGCATCCCCGAAGATTCAAGGGCAGCAAAATCAACCGGCTTTCTACAGGCTTCGCAATTAACTGAAGAACGCCTGAGCCAGATAAAAAGACTTAACAACCTTGCCCTGCAACGCGGCCAAACACTGGCACAAATGGCATTGGCATGGTTGCTTAAAGATACCCGCGTTACATCGGTACTAATAGGCGCAAGCCGTGCCGAGCAACTGGCCGATTCATTAAAGGCGCTGGATAATATTATTTTTTCGGCCGATGAACTGGCGCAGATAGAGGCGATATTAGCCCCCTAACCCCCTGAAGGGGGAATAATAGTTAGATTATCAATTAATTAAAAATACAAGTTTCTTAAAAGTCTCCCCTTTAGGGGAGATTTAGAGGGGCAGAGGGGGCAATATGATCAATTGGGGCATAATTGGTTGCGGCAATGTAACCGAACTTAAAAGCGGGCCGGCATTTAAAAAAGTGGCCGACAGCGATCTGATAGCCGTTATGCGGCGCGATGCAGTTAAAGCAGCCGACTATGCCAGCCGCCACCTGGTGAGCAAATGGTACAGCGACGCTGATAAAATGATGGCCGAAGCCGGCGTAAATGCTATTTATATTGCTACTCCCCCATCATCACACCTGGAGTATGCTTTAGCTGCCTTAGAAAAGGGTTTTAATGTATATGTGGAGAAACCAGTTACCCGTAATGCCGATGAAGCCAGGGCTATGGCTGCGGCCGTAAAACAAAGCAATGCAAAACTCACTGTAGCACATTACCGCAGGGCCGTACCTATGTTTTTAATGGTGAAGGATTTGCTGGATAAACAAAAAATTGGCGAAGTGCGCACAGTACAAATCAGGATGTGGCAAAGCCGTAAGCCAAAACTGATTGCCGAAAGCGAAGCTAATTGGAGAGTGCTGCCCGAGTTTTCGGGCGGTGGCTATTTTCATGACCTTGCCCCGCACCAGTTAGACCTGATGTTATATTATTTTGGCGAGCCTGAAAAATATCATGGCTTCTCGCTCAACCAATCGGCATCAACACCGGCTGATGACCATGTTTGCGGCCAAATTCAGTTTAAAAACAAAGTGGTAGTTAATGGCTCCTGGTGCTTTAATGTTGCCGAAAGTTTAGCAACCGATACCTGCGAGGTCATCGGCACAAAAGGGAAAATAACTTTCCCGTTTTTTGGCAATTATGTGAGCTGGAAAACGGATACCGAAGATGAAACCGTAACTTTTAAACACCCGCAACACATACAGCAACCCATGATCGAAAAAATTGTGGCTTACTTTAAAAACGAGGGCCCTAACCCCTGCTCTATTGACGAGGCCGTTGTTTTAATGGATATTATGGATTCATTTACTAAAACTAAATGAGCACAAGTGCCTTTACATTTCCGCCGATGCCTGTACATGCCGATAAAGGCATTTTAAAGCCGTCGCGGGCTTTTACCAAACAGGTTTACAAATCCATCGGTGCAATATTTCTTTTTATACTTACCTACCTTTTACTACTCCTGGGTGCCGTTGCCATTGCAGGGGCATTTATCGCTTTGGGCGTAGTTATCATATCCGGGCTGTCGTCATTTATGGGATTGATAGCCGGAGTTGCTTTAATGGGATCGGGGTTGATGCTGGTATTTTTTACCATCAAGTTTCTTTTTAAAAGTACGCCTGCCGACCATTCAGATATGATGGAGATAACTCCGGACGATCAGCCTGCGCTTTTTGCATTTATTAAACAACTAACGGACGAGGCGCAGGCGCCTTTTCCAAAACGGATATTTATTTCGGCCGACGTAAACGCCGGTGTATTTTACGATTCCAGCTTTTGGAGCATGTTTTTTCCGGTTAAAAAGAACCTTAAAATTGGCCTCGGGTTGGTAAACTCCATTAACTTATCGGAGTTTAAGGCAATTATGGCGCATGAGTTTGGCCATTTTTCGCAACGAAGCATGAAGTTTGGCAGCTACGTATATAACCTTAACAAGGTTATATACAACATGTTGTATGACAATGATGGTTACGGCAAGCTTTTAAACGGCTTTGCCCGCGTTCACAGCATATTCCGGCTGTTTGCCTGGATCAATATCCAACTGGTGATGGGCATGCAAAACATCCTTAAAAAGATATATGTGGTGCTTAATAAAACATATATGGGCTTATCGCGCGAAATGGAATTTCATGCCGATGCCATGGCAGCCTACGTAAGCGGTTCAAACCATGCCATATCATCGTTAAAACGGATTGAAGTTGGGCAGCTATGTTACAGCGGCCTGTTAAATTACTGGAATAGCCAATTGGCAGAAAACAAACGGTCACAAAATTTTTATCCGCAACAGTTGGAAATGATCAGTCATTATGCGGCCAACCATGGGCTTAAAGCCGATAGCATAGGGCTGCCAATAATTGATAAGCATACCAACATTGGCGAAACCAGCGAGGTGATTATTAATGACCAATGGTCGTCGCATCCGTCAAACGAGGACCGGGGAGCTGCATTAACAATTATCAACTTGAATGCACCTGTAGTTAACGAGTCCGCCTGGGTGATATTTACTAATCCCGAACAGCTGCAGATACTGCTTACCGACGAGATTTATGCCGGGGCAAAACTAAACAAGGATTTTTCCGTTATCAACCTGGAAGGTTTTAAAGCTGATTTTTATAACGCTATTAGCCAAAACTCATTTAACGAGGCATATAAAGGCTACTATGATGGTCGTGGGATAACCCGGTTTGACGTGGAAGATGCAATTAACATGGTTACAGATACAACTTTTACTTTTGAGGAATTGTTTACCGATGCCAATTGCAGCCTGCCAAAAAACATCGAAAGAATGGAGCAGGATATTAGCACATTAAATACACTTATAACTGCCCAAAACGATATTAAAACCTTTGATTACAAAGGCAATAAATACATAAAGAACGAGGCGCAAACAGTAAGCGGACTTATTGATCATGAACGGCACGAATCCGTTAAAAAGCTGGAAAGTTTGGACAAAAATATTTTCATCTTCTTTTACAACAACAGTAATACCGGCGAAGCCCGCGATTTACTTGCCGTTAAATACAACAGGCTATTTAAATACCAGGCCGATGCCGTACAGGATTATGATTTGTACAATAAAACCATGTTGGTTTTTAACCGGGTGTACAACACCATGACAGCCGACAATATTAACGCTACTTTAACCGAAGTTTATAATTTTGAACGCACACTGAAGCCAAGGATAGCGGTTGTAATAGCCGATGAAGAAACCCGCGCCTTTATGGATGAGGAGCAACTTGAAGCTGCAGATAAATACCTGGCATCAAAGTGGATTTATTATTATGAACCTAAATACGATAATGAGGCCATCGGCATTTTTAACAAAGGGGTAGGTGCATATATATCGGCAGTAGCCAAAAGGAATTTCGAAATAAAAAAAGACTTGCTGAACTTTCAGTATAGCCTGCTTAATAACAAATAACACATGAAATACATTTTAACACTTAGTATAACATTAACTATCTTTTGCCTTACGGCAACCGCACAAAAATATGATGTGCCCATGCATTACGAACTGCAAACCGATGCCGACTTTGACATGTACGAGCAGCAGGTAATAAACACAGCCGACTGGCTGCAACAAACCGGCTGGAAAGACAAACGCGAAAAAAGGCAGGCCGCCCGCTTATTTATCTTAGCCTGGGTACAAGGCTCGCACAGCGTTTCCGTATCCATCAATAAGGCCGTAAATGACCTCAGTGATCTTAATCCCGAGCTGTTGTTTACCTATACTTCACAGTACGCCAAATTTGCATTACAACATAAAACCGATTTTGATAAAAACACGGCCAATCTGGTAGCATTAAGAGCCATGCTATCCAAATACAGCATGGAAGAATCTCATAAAAAGGATGATGACGTTGAAAAACTGATAGAGATTAATAAAGAAGGCAACCTGGCCAGTTGGATAGCTACCGATTTTAAGTAGATATTTTTATCAATTAAAAGTAACAAAGCCATCGATTATTACAGCCGGTGGCTTTGTTACTTTTAAATATCAGCTTTTCTTTTTAGGCACCTTTGCGCCTTCCTTACGGGCTTCTGATAAACCAATAGCTACGGCCTGTTTCTTGCTGGTCACTTTTTTACCGCTGCCGCTTTTAAGTTTCCCCTCTTTCATTTCGTGCATGGTTTTCTCAACTTTTTCACCTGCTTTTTCTGAATACTTTGCCATAATATTTAGTTTTAAGTAGATATTTTAACCAAAGCAAAATAAAGGCCATTTTTTTTAAGGCCATTTGTTGTTTGCAATTTTTAGCCGACTTTTGATTGTTTTTCGTAACGCCACATCGATAAGCATATACCAATTAATAAGGTGAGGCAGGAACTGCCCATATCGCCGTGCTGTGTTGAATAAGTAGTTTTGTTTCTGAATATCCGATGATTAACTTTAAACGTGCCGACCATTTCCAGATTGTTGTACCTGCCGAGTGATTGGAGGAAGCACGGATTTTTTATGCCGATATTATAGGTCTTGAGCAAATTGAGCGGCCTAAGTTCAGGTCGAAAGGTTATTGGTTTAATATTGCCAATATCCAGCTGCATTTGAGTACCGAGGAGGCCATGCCACGCACCTCAAGGCACAATGCCTTTGAGGTGACCAATATTGCAGCAGCACGTGAACATTTAAAAAGTTATGAAGTAGAATTTATGGAAGAACCCGTAATCCCCGGCAGGGAACGGTTTTCTTTTATCGACCCATTTGGTAACAGGATAGAATTATTAGAGATGCTTAAATAATATTGTTATGAGTCACAGTTTCAGACAAGCCAAATTCGATTTCACACTGATCATGTTTGCCTTTATATTTAGCATCATTATTCCAGTCGGAATTTGCTGGTTAACTTACAAATGGTTGAGGGGTAAAAACCATCCTGTAATGGCAATTATAATACCTTTTATAGAGCTTTTTACCATACTGTATCTCTATTACACTATAATTCAAACCATTAACCTATAACGCCAACTCAATATTTGGATCCCAATACACATTTTTAAAATCCTGCACCTGGTCGTCAGTTACTTTTACGCCTTCGCTTTCCAACATCTCCTGCATGGTATTACCCCCGAAATGAAACTTGGCGGTAAGCAAGCCCTGCCTGTTTACAACCCGGTGCGCGGGTACCGGCGGATTGGCCCTGCCTGCCGCCTGCATCGCATAGCCCACCATACGCGATGATCCTTTGGTACCTAAATAGGCGGCGATAGCCCCATATGACGTTACTCTGCCTTTAGGTATTAGTCTTGCAACCTGGTATACTTTATCAAAAAAGTTAATATCATCCATTTTAAAAGCTTAGGGCCGGATGCTTAAGGCTAAAAGCTTTAAATCACCTGGTGTTATTATTGACAGATTTTGGCTTTCAAGGCTTTAGGCCTTTCGCTTTAAGCTTTTAGCCTTCATGTGTTACTCAAACGAAAACTTAAGATAATTAATGTTCTTGTTATCCTTCAAATATTTTTTTTCGTAATAGGTTTTTATCGATAGCACATCATCGGCATAAGGCGAATGATAAAGATCTTCGGTGCGGATGTGTAGTTTTAGTTTCAGCTCTTCAATCTTTTCGGCCGTGTAAGCATGCAGGCCGTCGTTATCGGTTTTAAGGTTTACGCAGCCGGATGGTTTCAGGATCCTGATATATTTATCTAAAAACCGCGGAGAGGTTAACCGTTTTTTCTCGCGGCTTAGTTGCGGCTGCGGGTCGGGAAAGGTAATCCAGATTTCGTCTACTTCGCCATCGGCAAAATAATCAAGCAGGTTTTCTATCTGGATGCGTAAGAAAGCAACATTAGAAACGCCATCTTCGATAGCCGTTTTTGCACCACGCCAAATGCGGTTGCCTTTATAATCAATACCAATAAAATTTTTATCAGGAAAAAGCTGGGCCAGGTTTACCGTGTATTCGCCTTTGCCGCAGGCCAGCTCTAAAACTACCGGGTTGTCATTATTAAAAAAACCTTTGCTCCACTCCCCTTTAAAAGGTTTGCCTGCATCCAATTGTAATACATTGCTAAAGGTATCAATCTCTGCAAATCGTTTTAACTTATCTTTTCCCACTTTATAAAATAAAGTGCAAAAATAACTTTTTCTGCTAATTGAGCAGGGTGGGGTTTAAAATAGCATTAAACTACCGGCCCGGCGACTGGCTTTTTATAGGGTTCGGGCTTGTACTCGTCCTTGCTTTTCTTTTTGGTAAACTTTTCAAAAAGACCTTTTACAGTACCCCAAATACCCGAAACAGAATCTTCATTAACATAGTTGGATGCCTTTTGCGACACCAGCCCCACCAATGTTTTAACCAGGAAATTTGAATTTCTAAACAGCGTTTTATTTAAAGTAAGCGGAATTACAAACCTTGATACCAGGTTTATAATATCCGGATGAAAAAGGCCGGGACTACGAACACCATCGCTATCAACCGAACGCGGAAACAACGACATAACAGATGAAAATATGGCAGAGGGGCTGCTCACCCGCGCCTTTAAAGCCGCGCTTTGATGGCTCTCCAGTGTCTTGAGCCTGAATATCTCGTCCTGCAAATCGTTTATACTTCTTATCTGGTAGCTCATGATGTTTACCTTTTAAATATTTTTTGAATAAAAATATTGGCCAGTGGTTTTTCTATACGGCTTTTATTCAACTTAATAATGATGGCAATAATTAAATAAATAAGGGCAACGCATCCAAAGCCCATCCAATTGGAGTTCCATAAATCGGCCAGGTAAAACGCTAAAGTAAGGCTGGCGAATATGAAGAAGAGCACCATACCTAATACCACAACAACATCGGTAATAACACTTGCCAAAATGGAAGTGCCATTTTCAATAGCCTCATATTTTAAAAGCTTAAACCGTGTTTCGGCGTATTCCCTTAACTGATCAATAATTGGTGGTAATGGTGGTGGTGTTTCTTTTTCGGCTTCCATAGGTTGTTTGTTTACTAATTTTATAATCCCGGATAACTCAATAATATGAATTATCCGGGCTATTTAAAATTATGCATGTTCCAAATCGTCCTGGTACTCTTCTTCGGCACCGCGGATTTTTGATTTAATGTTTCCAACCACTTTGTCTTTCAGGCCAACCAGGTTGTCAATTTCGGCCGCGGCGGTTTCTTTAATCGAATCGCCAAGGTTTTTTAATGATTCCGTAAGCTTATCGCGAGTTTCGTCACCTTTATCGGGTGCAAATAAAATGCCTAAAGCTGCCCCTGCTGCCAAGCCCGCAAGCAATGCAACAACTACTTTTGTGTTATCATTCATTGTAATATAAATTTAAAGTTGAACATTTGATTCATTAATACCAATACCTTGCCAAATATCATTAATTGTGTTATTTGTATACTAATTGCGTGTAAATGGCTTTTTTGTCAGTTATTTTTTTGTTCTGTGTTTACAAAACTGTTCAATGGCTGTCAGTTTTCTGCTGCTGTGTTAATCCGTTCAAGCCTGTCGGCAGCCATACGGTTAGTTTCATATATCTCCAGCAATAATAAAAAATAAGATAATAAAAGCGGACCAAAAACCAGGCCTAATATTCCAAAAAGCGGCAACCCTATAAACACGCCAATGATGGATATAATGGGGTGCGTATTGGCCACCCGTTTGTTGATAATCATCCTTAAAAAATTATCAACGTTGCCTATAAATAATAAACCATAAGCCAGCAATGCAACACCCTGCCAGTTATGCCCCTGTGCAAATAACAAAATACTTGCCGGTATACATAATGTAGGCGCACCTACTACCGGCAAAAACGAAATAAATATGGCTATAACCCCCCAAAAAACCGGGTCGGGAATGCCGAATATTAAAAAACCATTGGCCAGCAGCGCGCCCTGGGTAACAGCTATGATCCCTTGTCCTAAAACGTTTGAATAGGTAGAATCGCGTAGGGCGGCTGCAAATTTTAATGCGTGCTGTTCTCTGAATGGTGCGTATTTTAACAAACCCGCTTCAAACTCGCGCATTTGTGTAAGCATAAAATATAAAATAAAATACAAAACCAACAAGGTAAGTATAATGCTTGCCGCGCTGCTAAGTATAGATGGGAACAGGCTGGTACCAAATGAGCCTAATTTTTGCAGCGTTTCTTCGGCAAAATGGGGCTGGTTAAGGTTAGCGGCAGCAAAAGCGTCAATTTTTGTAGTCCATTGATCAATGGGTAAGTCTTTAATATTAATGCTGGATATTTTTCCTACTACCATGATGCTCAGGATAAGGAAGGGAATAACAATAATGATTAACGAAGTAAAAATAATGAGAAGCGCCACCAGCGATTTAGGCCATTCACGCTTCTCCGCCAGGTTCACATACAGCGGCCTGAAAATAACATACAATACAATAGCGCCAAGTATACTACTGAATAAGCCACTAAGCGCATACAGCAAAAAACATCCCAGCACTATAATACTGGCCAGGATAATATTGTTGCGTTGTTTGTAGTTAAAAATTGACATTAGTGATAAGAATCAAGATATTAGAATCAAGAAAGCGAAATCGCAAACTGTGTCATTTCCGGCTTTTGGGTTCTTGATTCCGTTCATTTCTGAGACAAAAAAAACGCTAAAAAGTTTCAGCGTTTTGAAAAGTAATTTGGCCGTAATTTGCCTACTCCGCACCATTTAACAACTCGTTTATCTTTTTGGCACTTGTGTCAATCATTTCTATATAAAACAAACACTCCTCGTTTATATCCGGCAATTCGTACTTTAGTTGTTCCAATGCCAGGTGCACGTTTGAAAGCTGGTTTCTAATATCGTGTTTCAGCTTGCGCAGCTGGTCATCTTCGCTATCCTTTTCCTGTTCATGCAAATCCATCGTATTACTTTAGGTTGATAGCCTTCATTTTATTATACAGGGTTTTCCTGTCAATCTTTAATATCTCGGCTGCCCTGGTTTTATTAAAGTTTACTTCCCGTAAAACGCGGATGATGGTCTCATACTCGGCCTCAAGCGCGGCATTTTTTAAATCATGCCTGTTTTCTTTAGCCTCTGGCGCATCAAAAGGCAACGGCGCAGAATGAACCGGGTATTCAAACGACGGCATTTTAAAGTTCGAGATTTCCAGCGGCAGGGCCTTCATGGTAATCTCGTTGTCCTCGGCCAGTAATGCGGCCCGCCTTATCACGTTTTTAAGCTCGCGGATGTTACCCGGCCAGCGGTAGTTCATAAAGCAATCAATAACTTCGGGCGCAAATGACTCCACATTACGGCCCAATTCATTTGCGGCTATCCTTAAAAAATGTTCGGCCAACGACATGATATCAGCACCACGATCCCGCAGTGGCGGCATGTAAATGGTAAACTCATTAAAGCGGTGGTATAAATCTTCCCTGAATTTACCCTTGCTTATACCATCTTGCAGGTTTTCATTAGTGGCTATAATGATGCGCACATCAAGATCAATCTCCTTTGTGCTGCCAATCCGTTTAACCTTGCGCTCCTGTACTGTGCGCAACAGGGCGGCCTGTATCTCGTATGATAAGTTGCCTACCTCATCCAAAAACAAAGTGCCCCCGTTTGCCATTTCAAAGTGGCCTATTTTGGTATACAAAGCACCGGTGAACGAACCCTTCTCGTGCCCAAAAAATTCGCTGGCTGCCAGTTCTTTGGTTAACGAACCGCAATCCATAGCAATAAAAGGCTGATTATGGCGCGGACTATTCAGGTGGATGCTTTTAGCAACCGATTCTTTACCGGTACCGCTTTCGCCTAAAATAATTACGCTGTAATTAGTTGGCGCCACCAACTCAATTTGCCTCAGCAATTCTTTTGATGCCTTGCTGGTACCGGCCACAAATTCACTGGCGAATACTTGCTTTTTAGCCTCTTTGCTTTTTGATTTGTCGGCGTTAACAGTTCCTGTAGTATTTTCGGTGGCCTCAACTAAAGCATAATGTGTTTCAAACGCTTTGTTGATGGTATTTAAAATTTCATCAGGATATAGGGGCTTGGTAATATAATCATAGGCACCCATTTTTATAAGCTCAACAGCCATTTTTATATCCGAGTAGCCGGTTATAATAATTACGCCGGTTTTTGGATATTGTGTTTTAATATTGCGGAGCATTTCCCGCCCATCGGTATCTTCCAGCCTGAAATCGCACAGTACCAGGTTATAATCGCCAACTTTAAGGGCTTCCATTCCGCCTGTACCACTTGATGCGGTGCTTACATCAAAGCCGTTGCGGATTAAAAATTTAGATAGCAGTAAGGCTACATTAACTTCATCATCAATGATGAGGATTTTTTTCATATCGGTTACTACAGTGGTAAAATGTATTAAAGGCGTTAAATTACAAACAATGTAGCTATTTGTACGATTTTATTGAATTATAGTTGTCACATTGGTTAAAAAAATATCCACAAAAAGCAAAAAGAGGCGACCATAACCGGCCGCCTCTTTTTGCTTTTTTAGGTAAAAGTAGAGTCGATATTAAAAACCGTATGCTACCCGTACACCTATAAAATTCACTTTGCTTGCATCAACACCAGTGGCATATTTGGTGGTTGCTTCGTAACGCACGCCAGCATCAATAAAGCTGGTTTTGCTTACCGGGAACTGAACACCAATTTGTGGAGCATAAACAAAAGCGGTTGATTTGTTGGCGCCAAGATCAGATTTGTTTAGCAAAAAAGCCGCACCTGCTTCACCCTGTACATAAAAATTTTCGATAGGGAAGAATTTTAAACCGGCTTTTACTGGTAGCAATTTAAAATCGGTAACATCATTGGCAGCAACACCACCAACATTCTTTTTGCCAAAAACATTGTTGTATCCTGCGTTAATAGTTACAAATAACTGTTGTTTGTAAACCGGAATATCTGCCTGTACCGATCCGCCTAAGTTCCATTTGTAATTATCTTTAAAGTTGCCTACAGGAATACCCGCATCAACGCCAATGCTGTAACGAATGCCACCCGGGGTGGTTGTTGTAGTAGAAGTTGTTGTGGTAGTAGGTGTTGTTGTTTGAGCTGATGCGCCAAGACCTAAGCCGGCAAAAGCTAAAATTAAAGCTGAAATTTTGAATGAATTTTTCATAACCATTGTTGTGTTTTGATTTTGTTTTGTTTTAAACACAGGGCAAATTAAAGCACCAAAACACATATGATTTTTCATCCAAAAGTCATGAGTATTTAACCGTTTGATTGACAATAATTTATTTTTTGACCAATACAGTACAATGGTCAGGATACTGTAAAATAGCTTGACAATTGCTGTTTCAATGTCAGAATTAACACTGGCTTAACATGGGATTTAGTGCGATCGAAAGGTATTTTCTGCGTAAAATGCCGCAATTGCGAAAAAAATTAAATTAAACTGCGTTCTTAATTCTGATTCTAACCGCTCGATTCTTTTTCCGGGCATTGCCTACGGCCCAGGCTCTGTGCTCATACTACACAGGCCTTAGCCACTTTGGCCGGTATCCGCGACGATCCCTAATGCACTTGTCTGAACCACGATTCGTCGGATTTATCAGATTTTTTTGGATTTTGATTTTTAGGATCTGATAATTCAATAATTCAATAATTCAATAATTCAATAATTCAATAATTCAATAATTCAATAATTCAATAATTCAATAATTCAATAATTCAATAATTCAATAATTCAATAATTCAATAATTCAAATTCAATAATTATCTTCCCTTAAACTCCGCCTTACGTTTCTGTAAAAATGCGGCTACCCCTTCTTTAAAATCTTCGGTGCCAAAGCATTTGCCAAACTCTTCTATCTCTGTTTCATAGCCGTTAACACCATCGGTTAATCCTGAATTTACGGCGTGAATAGCAGACGCAAGGGCCAGCGGGGCCCTTGATATAATTTTCAACATCAACTCTTCGGCTTTTGCTAACAAGGTTTCCTGGCTAACTACATGGGTAACCAGGCCATATTGCAATGCATCGGCAGCTGTAATCATATCAGCGGTTAATATCATCTCCAGCGCTTTGCCTTTGCCTATTAATTGAGTAAGGCGCTGCGTACCGCCGTAGCCGGGTATAAGGCCAAGCGTTACTTCGGGCAAACCCATTTTGGCAGTCTCGGCAGCTATCCTAATGTGGCAAGCCATAGCCATTTCCAATCCGCCGCCCAAGGCAAATCCATTTATAGCCGCAATAACAGGTTTGTTGCCATTGGCTATCAAATCAAACACCAGGGTTTGGTTATCACGGGCAAGAGCGGTTCCATTGGCAACATCCAAATCGGCAAATTCGCTAATGTCGGCACCGGCAGCAAAGGCCTTAGCCCCGGCACCGGTTATAATAATACCGCCGACAGCAGGCTCATTAAAAGCATTAAAAAACACGGCATGCAGTTCGGCGAGAGTAGCCTTATTAAGGGCATTGAGCTTACTTTCACGATTAATAGTAACATACTGTATTCTATCTTTCGTTTCTGTTAATATGTTTTCAAATCCCATTGGTATAATTATTTAAAAATTGCGGTGCTGATGCACCCAATCGGTTATATATTTTACAATATCCTGCGTGCTTGTTCCGGGCGGAAAAAGCTCGCCTACCCCCTGCTCTTTCAGCGCAATCATATCGTCGCTTGGGATAATGCCTCCGCCGGTAACCAGCACGTCATCCATCTGTTTTTCTTTAATCAGCTTTAATATCTTTGGAAAAACCGTCATGTGCGCGCCGGATAATATAGAGATACCGATAGCATCAACATCCTCCTGCAGGGCGGTATTCACCACCATCTCGGGCGTTTGACGCAAACCGGTATAAATTACTTCCATGCCGGCATCGCGCAGCGAAGTAGCTATGATGCGTGCGCCACGGTCGTGACCGTCGAGCCCTACCTTGGCAACAAGAACTCGGATGGGGCGGTTAAAGGTATTACTCATGTAAACCGTATTGGTTGCGGTAAAAGTAGTAAGAAAGAAGGGAATGTAATATCGAATAACGAATTTTGAATATCCAACATCGAAGTTTTTCCTTCATCATTCGATATTGGACATTCGGTGTTCGATATTATTTACCAAACCAGCTTATATCCCAAACCCCTCACGGTAATGATCTGCACATTAGGATCGGCCTTTAAATGGCCGCGAAGTTTGCTGATAAAAACATCCAAGCTGCGGGCGTTAAAAAAGCTGTCGTCACCCCAAATTGTATCTAACAGCACTTTTCGGGGAATCACCTCATGCTGCTCTTTGCAAAGCAGTTTCAGGATATCACTTTCGCGGCTGGTTAGTTGCCAGTTGTTGATGCCCTGCTGAATAATATTTTTAAATGGTATAAAAGTGATATTGCCAATTTGGTAACTCTCATTTAAGGGCTTTACCTGCCGCGCGGGTATTAATAATCGGTTGTCGCTCAGCAAAACCTTAATGCGCACCACAAGTTCCTCTACGCTAAAAGGTTTTTTCAAATAATCATTGGCTCCAGCTTCAAAGCCGTTCACCACATCTTTTGGTTGCGACCGGGCGGTTAAAAATATAATTGGCGTTATTTTGTCAGTCTCACGTACCTTTTTCGCTACCTCAAAGCCATCCATTTTGGGCATCATAATATCAAGGACCAAAATATCGGGCCTGCGGCTTTTATAGTTGGCCAGGGCTTGTTCGCCATTGGCACATAAAGTAACATCAAAACCATTCTCCTGCAGGCTTTCACGTACAATATGTGCCAGCGCCAATTCATCTTCTGCAAACAGGATGCTTGTTTTATCCATTTTATAAAGGTATTGATACTATAAATTCGCTGCCTGCATTTAGTTCACTTTTTACGGTTACACTGCCGCCATGGGCTTCCACAATATATTTCACATAGTTTAAGCCAAGGCCGGTACCTTTTACGTTGTGTATGTTACCTGTAGGTACCCGGTAAAATTTTTCAAATATCCTGTTAACATGGGCGGCCGGTATCCCTATACCATTATCCTGAATAGTAAATACCGCCATGTTATTGCTTTTTGTTAGGGTTATGCTGATAACGGCAGGTTCGGTGCTATACTTCACAGCATTATCTAAAATATTCATCAATACATTTTTAAAATGCAGCTTATCAGCAGTAATATCAATTATGCCCGCTTCGTTTTTATAAGTAATGGTTGTGGTTTTATCCGCTTTTGATCTTTCTGCGGTTATCAATTCATTTACAAGCTCGTCAATATTAATTTTTTCCTTAATGAGTTTAACTTCCTTATTTTCAAAAGCGGCCACATCAAGCACTTTGCTTACCAGCTCATTCAGCCGGGCCAGTTCATTTCGCGATGTTTCCAGGTAGCATTGTGTTTTTTCGGGATCGTTTAATACGTTGTACTTCTGCATTCCCTCAATAGCCACCGCAATAGTGGCAATTGGTGTTTTCAGCTCGTGGGTCATGTTATTTATAAAATCGTCCTTGAGCTCGCCCAGTGCTTTTTGCTGATTTAGGGTTTTTATAATATAATAGAAACAGAAAATGGTGAACAATATTAACAAACCCGATAGGCCAAGTGTTACCAGCATGCCCTTCATAATCACATACTGTGGATTACGAAAAGCGGCCCTGGCATATAAAGTATAACGATACTGCAGGGTATAGCTAGTTAATAAAAACGTGAACCCATGGTATTGGTATTTGTACTCGTTAGTTTCGCTAAGAAAAACATTGTCTGATTTTGTTGTCGTGGGCTTGCTGCTTAGGTTTATTACAAAGTCTGCGTTGATATGCATTTTGTCCAATTCTCTGCGTAAGTAGCTCCCTATCTTTAAACTATCTGCCTGTTTATAATTGCGTGGCTGTTCAAAGATGCCATTTTGGGCAATCGGGTATTTAAAACCTGGCTTATTGTAATTGGCGTTTATATATGCCCTTACAGCTGGCGGTGGGTTCATGCCGTCGTACACAAAAAAATCCTGAATCAGTTCACTCATCAAAGGCGGAACATAGAAAGACATTTCTGTAAGTACCTCCGGCACAGTTGGATTAGTATGTTTTATTTTCGATTTGTAGTAATTATATATATTAGAACTTGTTTGAAAAGAGGCGCTGCTTCTTGAGCCATGAACAGATATCCAGATAGCATACGGTGTAACTAACGGGCCGGTACTAAAAGTAGAACGACCGCCGGCAGCAGCAGCATTTATTTGTGATGTGCTATCAATTTTTATTGCTGTGGTGCTTTCAGAAAGTCTTTTTACCAATACCGTTCTTAGCGAGTCAAAGTAATCCCGTTTGCAACTATCCAGCGCCCGCTGCATGGCTGCATCTATTTTGTTTTCAAAAAGTTTTTTGTTTTCCTTGTAGGCATTAAAACTCCAGTACCCCTGAAAGATAATAATCCCGGTAAGTGACAGTGCAATTAAGAACAGTACAATTTTAAGCTTACGTTTCATATTAAAGTGATTGATGAAGGTAAAGCTAATTACACTTCAAACAATCAATACAATCTGTTAACATTGCTTAACATTAAATAAGATAGCTTGAAAAAAAAATAATAACTCAGCTAAGGTTATTGTTTTTTAAGGGTGTAAATAAAATTGTAGGTGCCCTCGGTTTTCGTCCATACCAGGCTATCGCCTTTTGTGCTTTGTTTAAATGTGCCGTTTAACAGCAAACTCCAGTTAAAATCAGCGGTATGGGCAAGGCTATCGGTAAAGGTTATTTCATTACCTGCTATTGCATAACTACCCCTGCTTTGTTGCGCTGCTGTTGAACCACCCTGGTAATTATTACCGCTGATAACAATTTCGGCGCTACCATTAAGCAAGCCCGATCTATCAGTCATGGATGCCGTATTTAAGCTCCTGAATGAACCTTTGTATATTCCTTGTAATTGTTGGGGTTTAATTTTATCATTTTTACAGGCGGTTATCATAAAGCAGGCAAATAAAAAAACTAAGAGGCGATGCGCTTTCATAAAATTGGTTTTATATAATTACGGTTAATTATAGAATTGTGCTACAGGTGATTGAAAATATTAAAATTAAGCCGCCCCTTGCATATTTAATTATGCAACCTTATCAAGTTGGCCCCAAATAAATTCTTAACTTTGTTTTTGTTATGATGATTAGTGTGGCTACTCCCTTTAATTTACTTAACCAGGATCTGTTATTGCTGCCCCAAAAAGCTATTTACTGGCAACAGCAAAAAGCTTTAATAATAGCCGATGTGCACTTTGGTAAAGTGGGCCATTTCCGCAAGGCGGGTATTGCTGTACCCCGCGATATGGAACAAAGCGACCTGGCCACCTTATCCGACCTGATTCACGAATATAAACCCGAAAAACTTATTTTCCTTGGCGATTTGTTTCATAGCGACTTGAATAATGATTGGGATTGGTTTATCCTCTGGCGCAGCCAGTTCCCGGAATTGCAAATCATCCTGATAAGAGGAAACCATGATATTATAGCTGATAACAACTATCAAAAACTCGACATCGAACTGCACGACGAGTTATTGATTGGCCCCTTCCTGATGCTGCACCATCCCTTGACAGACGATAAACTGCAAAACGCGGGCGGTTATGTTTTTTGCGGACACATCCATCCGGGTGTAAACCTGAGTGGTAAAGGCAGGCAAAGTATCACCTTACCCTGCTTTGCATTTGGCAGCAGGCAGGCTATCTTCCCGTCATTTGGTAAGTTTACCGGCAAAATAGCCATCCACAGCCGGCAAGCAGATAAAATTTTCGCTGTATTGAAAGATAAAGTAGTAGCTATAGCCTGATATTTCTGGTTCAACCCGCATTTAAAGCTCAGATTTTGTGTAATTACATTGCAATTTCTTAGATTGATTCTAAATAACTTTTTCGCGGTTAATAAGCCGGATGCATTTATATCTTTTGGCATATAATAGATACTTTTGCCAAAATAAATCTAATTCATAATGAGCGAAATTAAACAAACCTTTAACTCATCGCTGGGCAAAAAGCTAATTATGGCTTTAACAGGCTTGTTTTTGTGTACTTTTATTATTGTACACCTTGGGGGCAACCTGCTGCTATTCAGCAACGATAATGGTTTTGGTTTTAATGTGTATGCCAACTTCCTTACACATTTTGCACCAATTGAAGTAATTGCGTATATCCTATACCTGTCTATAGCGGTACATGCGCTTTACGCATTAATTATTACGGTAAAAAACCGCAAATCACGTCCGGTAGGCTATGCTATTCAGCCAAAATCAGATGCTACCTGGTCGTCAAAAAACATGGGGCTTTTGGGTTCTATCCTGTTGTTATTTATCGTTATCCACATGGGCGATTTTTGGTTTAAGTATAAATATACCAACGATGTTGCTTTTAAGGAGTACCGTACTGATCTGGCAACAGGTAAAACAACCGAGGCTGTTTACACACCTGTTTCAGAAGATTTTAATCATTCGGTATCAGTAGAAAACAATGTAGAAATTGTACGTGTGAAAGATTTGCATGCACGCGTAGTATACAGCTTTAGCCAGTGGTGGTATGTTATCCTTTACGTTATAGCCATGGGGGCTTTATCATTCCACCTGTTACATGGTTTCCAGAGCGCTTTCCGTACACTGGGCTGGGTACACCGTAAGTACACACCAATAGTGTATGCTATAGGCACATGGTTCTTCGCGGTTATTATCCCACTGGGGTTTGCCGCCATGCCGGTATGGTACTATTACATATACGTGATTAAATAGTTAGTTGATTAAGTTAAATGGTTGATTAGTTTGAACTAAATTGAATGGTTGATTAAGTTAGGTGACGAATTAAGTTAAAAAGGCAAATACCCTTTCAAACCCATAACTCACTACTCGCCACTCACAACTCACTACAGCCACTCACTAATATAAAATATAAAAGAAATGAGTTTAGATGCTAAAATTCCAGAAGGCCCATTAGCCCAAAAATGGAGCAAGCATAAATTTGACCTGAAGCTGGTTAACCCGGCCAATAAGCGTAAATACGATATCATTGTTGTAGGTACCGGTTTGGCAGGTGCATCAGCAGCAGCCTCATTGGCCGAGCTTGGTTATAACGTAAAGGCTTTTTGTTTCCAGGATAGCCCACGCCGTGCGCACTCTATTGCAGCACAAGGTGGTATTAATGCTGCAAAAAACTATCAGAACGACGGTGACAGTGTGTTCCGTTTGTTTTATGACACTATAAAAGGTGGCGATTACCGCGCCCGTGAAGGTAACGTGTACCGCCTTGCCGAAGTATCGGTAAATATCATTGACCAGTGCGTTGCACAGGGTGTTCCTTTTGCCCGCGAGTACGGCGGCTTGCTTGATAACCGTTCATTCGGTGGTTCGCAGGTATCACGTACTTTTTATGCACGCGGCCAAACCGGACAGCAATTGCTTTTAGGCGCATATTCGGCATTAAACCGCCAGATACATGCCGGTAAGGTAAAAATGTACACCCGTACCGAAATGCTGGATGTGGTTACCATTGATGGCCATGCCAAAGGTATTGTTACCCGTAACATGATTACAGGCTCTATTGATACCCATGCCGGTCACGCGGTATTGTTATGTACAGGCGGCTACAGCAACGTATTCTACCTGTCAACCAATGCTATAGGTTCAAATGTAACCGCTGCCTGGAGGGCCCACAAACGTGGCGCTTTCTTTGGTAATCCTTGCTATACCCAAATTCACCCAACCTGTATCCCGGTAACCGGCGATCATCAGTCAAAGCTTACGCTGATGTCTGAATCATTGCGTAACGATGGTCGTGTTTGGGCGCCAAAAACTGTAGAAATTGCCGAACAATTGCGCAAAGGAACCATCAAAGCCGACCAGGTAAAAGAGGACGACCGCGATTATTTCCTTGAACGTAAATACCCTGCTTTTGGTAACCTTGTACCACGCGACGTAGCTTCACGCAACGCCAAAGAGATGGTTGCAGAAGGTAAGGGCGTAGGAGGTTCGGGTTTCGCGGTGTTCCTTGATTTTGCCGATGCCATCAAACGTTTAGGCGAAGACACCGTAAGGGCCAAATATGGCAACCTGTTTGATATGTACATCCAGATAACGGATGAAAACCCATACAAACAGCCCATGCGTATTTACCCCGCAGTACACTACACCATGGGCGGCCTTTGGGTTGATTATAACCTGAGCACAACCGTACCCGGCTTATATGCTTTGGGCGAATGTAACTTTAGCGACCACGGTGCAAACCGCTTGGGTGCTTCTGCTTTGATGCAAGGCTTATCTGATGGTTATTTTGTGATCCCTTATACCCTTGGCGATTACCTGGCTAAAATTGGCCCTAAAAAGGTTGATACATCGCACCCTGCTTTTGAGGCTACTAAAAAGGATGTAGTTACTTATATCAATAAATTACTCGCTTTAAAAGGCAATAAAACTGTAAACGAGTATCACCGCGAGCTTGGTCACATTATGTGGGAATATTGTGGGATGGCCCGTACGGCAGAAGGTTTAACAAAAGCCAAAGGTTTGATTCAGGCGCTGAAAGCGGATTTCTGGAAAAACGCTATTGTAACCGGCGAAAATGAGGAAGTAAACGCTTCATTAGAAAGGGCCGGCCGCATAGCCGACTTTATCGAACTTGGCGAACTAATGGTTGATGATGCGTTGATGCGCAATGAATCATGTGGTGGCCACTTCAGGGTTGAATCGCAAACAGCAGATGGTGAGGCATTGCGCGACGATGAAAACTTCGCGTTTGTAGCAGCCTGGGAATTTAAAGGCGAAAACCAACCGGAGGAATTACACAAAGAACAACTGGTATTTGAAGCAGTTCATTTATCGCAACGAAATTATGCTTAGTAGCAAGTAGTTAGTATCAAGTATCAAGACAGAAAAAAATCTTGATACTTGCGACTTGATACTCACTAAATCATATCTCAAATCTAATAAAAGATGAGTAACGGAAATATGAACCTGACGCTGAAAGTATGGCGTCAAAAAAATGCTCAGACATCGGGCAAATTCGTGACTTACAAGGCCGAAAATATTTCGCCTGATATGTCATTTTTGGAAATGCTTGACGTTGTTAACGAAAGTTTGACCCATAAAGGCGATGAGCCTATTAACTTTGATCATGATTGCCGCGAAGGTATTTGCGGCATGTGCTCGTTATATATCAACGGCCACCCGCACGGGCCAAAGCGTGGTGTTACCACCTGCCAGCTGCACATGCGTACCTTTCATGATGGCGAAACCATCACCATTGAACCATGGAGAGCTTCAGCATTCCCGGTTGTGAAGGATCTGGCAGTTGACCGTTCGGCGTTCGACAGGATTCAGCAGGCCGGCGGTTATGTTTCGGTAAATACAGGTGTAACTACTGATGGCAATGCCATCCTTATCCCTAAAGTTATTGCCGACGAAGCATTTAACTCGGCTACCTGTATTGGTTGCGGTGCCTGCGTTGCGGCATGTAAAAATGCTTCGGCTATGTTGTTTGTATCTGCAAAAGTTACCCAACTGGGCTTGTTGCCGCAAGGTCAGCCAGAGCGTTATAGCCGTGTACAATCAATGGTAGCACAAATGGACGAAGAAGGATTCGGCAGCTGCACCAACACCGGCGCCTGCGAAGCCGAATGCCCTAAAGAAATTAAGCTTACCAACATTGCCCGCATGAACAATGATTTCTTTAGCGCTAAACTGTTCAGGGAAGAAGAAATTCACGAGGTAAAGCACTAAGCTATTTTGACTTAAATATTGTAAATACCCGGAATTTCTTCCGGGTATTTTTTTGAGTTGATTTTAAGGCTTGGCGGTTCGCCCAGGTGTTGCGGTTTTGTTTCGGTTTGTAAATTATGACAATTGATAATGTCTTGATTGTTAGACAAATGATACTTTTTACTGTTTCACTTGTTGCGAAACACTACACTTTGATTCGTCTCGAAAAAGATCGACAATGAATTGTTTGTAGTTGATAAGATTAAAAGCTGACGAGCCGCTTATTTATCGTGTTTAATCGCAAACACATTATCCGGTGTTAAAGAAAACCCGGCACCTGGGCCCAGGAAAATAGCACGTTGTTTATCAGCCAGCGTTTGCATATAATTGTTTAATATATTACCTGCCTGCGAAATAGCATTGCCGCCATTGTTGTACTTAACTTTATAATTGCTCCCTGCAAATGAAGTGGTTTTAATTGTAACCGTTTCCCATCTCATAATACTGATTTGCATTACCCAGGCATAATAAAAATTATAATCAGTCCAGGTCAATTCCAACTGATCGTGCCGGATTATATCCCCGCTGAGTTCAAGTGTATATAATTGAAACTGCTGATCGGGTATCGTTTGTAAAGCCAGCGATGAATTATCTCCTCCACAATCGTTATACTTATCATCATATTCCTTTTTAAGGTCATTAAAATCAATGATATATTCGATATACAGGTCGTGATATAACTCATGCGTGGCAATCAGCGCACGGCGGTTATGGGTGGCGCCATCCCGGATATGCTGGCTAAAGCTTAAATGGGCACGTTCTTCAATCTCGCTTTTTGTGCGACCGCACTCGCTGCAAAACAGGCCATCCTTATATTCCTGGACATTAAATTCGTACTTTTTCCGCCTGGCATCAATTTTCGATTTAATCTTTTCGAACTTTATTTTACAGCCATCGTCTGCATTATCGGCCAAAACAGAAGTTTGTGCCGGTACAGGGCGGTAACTTGCCAGGATAATAATAATACCTAAAATAGTTTTCATGTTCAAAAGCCCGAAAAACTTGAAAAAGGATGGTTTAAATATGGCAGGCCTTATTGTAAGCTTACTACCAAATTAAGCAGAATATTTTTGATATACTCAAAATCGGAATATTATTTAAGAAAACAGGCGGATAACCTCGAAATCAACAACTTAAACATGCCCGGTATGGAAAAACACCTAAGCAAACCTTCTGTGGGGTTTGTTTTGCCAATCCGTATAGGGCCTTATTATTATGTCCTTTTGTGGAACTTGAAATAACCACTCTTTTTTGAATAAATTTCATGGTATACCTCTCACCTTCGCAACCAATTATCGTTAACTTTAGCGGGAACGCGATCCTTGATATTTGAAACGCAGAATCGGTGCTAAACCTATTGAAGAATATATTAAAACTTTCTGACGCGGTATCAACCGCGTTGAACTTAACTGTTGCTTTAGAATGCAGTGAGCCTTTCGCCCGTTTGTTATTGTCGCAAGCCTGGAGCAACAGTAATACCGCCTCACATAAAAAGCCACATTTTTTACTGATTTGAAATAACATGAATAGCTGCATAAGGTTTATGCAAAGATACATTACTGACGATTGATATTTTAGGCGAAGACAACGAGACCTTAAAACAAGTTTCACCTTCATAAATTACTATATCAATACATAAACTTTGTTAAAAATGAAAAATCAATTAAAATAATCGCAAAAAATTCAAAATAATTTGCTTTTTTATCAAAAACACTTCATAAATTACATTTTTAAAAAATAACTGATTAGTAATCTTCAAATCTTCACAATTTCATATGCAGGAATCAGCTTATTTTGATAAATATAACCCAATAAGTGGTGTTTGGGACGAAATGTATGGCCTGGACAGCAATGTTCGTGAACATTATCGCAAGGTAATAGAATATATTTCGCAGGAATCGGCCGATGATCTGAACAAAAAAGAGGAACTGGCCAAACGTCTTTTTATGAGCCAGGGTATCACCTTTACGGTGTATAACAGCGGCGAGGGCATTGAAAAGATTTTCCCTTTTGACATTATTCCGCGCATTATTACCGCAAGCGAATGGGCTTTTGTAGAAAAAGGTATTAAGCAACGCCTTACCGCGCTAAACCATTTTCTGAAGGATATTTACAATAACCAGTTTATTGTAAAGGATGGTATTGTGCCGATTGATATCATTTATTCGTGCCCCCACTTTTTGCGCGAGATGTACCAATTGAAGGTGCCTTATGATATTTATGTACACATCTCGGGCATCGATCTTATTCGCGATGAGGACGGTACTTTTTATGTATTGGAAGATAATTTGCGCACCCCATCGGGTGTAAGCTATATGCTGGAAAACCGCGAAATAACCAAACGCTTATTCCCCGATTTGCTGCCTCAGTGCGGTGTAAGGAGTGTTACAGAGTATCCAACGATACTGTATAAAAACTTGCTGGCGTTATCGCCAAGGCAAATCTCCAACCCTACTATCGTGCTGTTAAGCCCGGGTATTTATAACTCGGCTTATTTTGAGCATACCACCCTGGCCCGCCTGATGGGCGTTGAACTGGTGGAAGGACGCGACCTGGTGGTAAATAACCATAAGGTTTATATGAAAACCACAACAGGGCTGCAGCAGGTAGATGTAATTTATCGCCGGGTGGATGATGAATACCTGGATCCGCTGGTATTTAACCCCGCGAGTATGCTGGGCGTAGCAGGTATTATGGGAGCTTACCGCAAAGGCAACGTAGCTATTGTAAATGCTATTGGTACCGGCGTGGCCGATGACAAAGCAGTTTATGTATATGTACCGGATATGATCAGGTATTACCTGAACGAAGAACCGATACTTAAAAACGTGCCCACCCACCAGCTGGGCAACCCCGACGAGCGTGAGCATGTGTTTAAAAACCTGAATAAAATGGTTGTTAAAAAAACCAACGGCAGCGGCGGTTATGGCATGCTGATGGGACACGCGGCATCTGAAGAGGAAATTGAAGAGTATAAAAAAGAAATTCTGAAAGATCCCCGTAATTTTATAGCGCAGCCTACCATCAGCCTTTCGGCAGCGCCATGTTACATGCAGGGCTCATTAAAGCCCCGCCGTATTGATTTAAGGCCCTACGCATTGTACGGACCCGATGGCATTGAGATTGTACCCGGCGGCCTAACCCGTGTGGCTTTAAAAGAGGGCTCATTGGTAGTAAATAGTTCGCAAGGTGGCGGAAGTAAGGATACATGGGTACTGACGTAGGTTAAGACGAAGGAAAAAAGACAAGGGAAAAAGACTATTAACACCGAACATCGAATTTTGAATAATGAACATCGAAGTAAAACCTATCTTCATTAATAATTTAATTCATCATTCGATATTGGACATTCGATATTCATTATTAAAAAATCATTCCCCCTTCAGGGGGTTAGGGGGCTAATATGTTAAGCAGGGTTGCAGCAAGTTTTTATTGGTTAAGCCGTTACATTGAGCGCAGCGATGGTATGCTGCGGATGCTCAAAATTAATTATGCTTCGTCGCAGGATACTGTACAGGAATTTACCTGGGAGCCGGTGATCAGAATTTTTGCCGGAATTAAAGAGGCGGAAATTGATAAGCTGGAAAATGACAGCCGTGCAGTTTTAAAATACATGGTTACGGGTAAAAACAATCCTAACTCGATATTGAACATTATAACCCTGGCAAGGGAGAACGCACGTGGGGTGCAGGAACACATCTCCAAAGATCTTTGGCAATGCCTTAACGAGTATTACCATACCGTAAAAGATCCGCGCCTGGAGCGTTCCTTACAGCGTGAGGACCCTATCGGCGTACTTGATATACTGATAAAACAAGTAATGCTTTACTACGGTACGGCCGAGATCACTATGGAGCGTGGCGAAGGGCGCAGCTTTATGAATATCGGCAAGTACCTGGAGCGGGCCATTCAATCGGTAGATATTTTGGATACCAAATTCAGTTCGGTAAGTGATAATCCGGATCTGCTGACAGACACCACCTATTGGAAACATCTTTTACTTTCATTAGGCGGGTATGAGCTGTACCTGAAAACATACCGCGAGGGATTTGAGGCCGAAAACGTATTGGAGCAGGTTGCTTTGAATAACGACTTTCCCCGCTCGGTTATCTATTCGGTAAATAACATACACCGATATTTTGACAGGTTGAAAAATGACAGCAATGTAGATACCTTCCGCGAAATGTCATTCCAGATAGGCAGGTTGCAAAGCCGGATCAAATACAGTTCGGTAAAAAGCATCCGCGATGAAGGCCTGCATTTGTTTTTAACACAAACCCGGAAAGAGCTTTATGGAATTGGTAACTCATTAAATGAATATTACTTTGCAAACTCATAATCTTAATTTGAGAATTTGAAGATTTGAGAATTTGAAAATTGCTTGTTTAAAAGATTACAAATGATGATTTACATCAAAGTCATTTTCAAATCTTCAAATTCTCAAATTTTCAAATTGTCTCAGTCCTCAAATTAACTAATTCAAAAAAACATGCCCGACTTTAAGATACAGCATATTACCAAATACAGTTACGAAGGGATGGTACGTGACAGTGCCAACCAAATTGTACTATACCCGATAAAGGACGAGTACCAGGAGGTAACACAACATGAGTTATCAATAACCGGCAGCCCTGTTGTTGATACCCATATTGATTATTATGGAAACGAGATAGGTAGTTTCACCTACAGCGAACCGCATTCGGTGATGGTTATCAATTCAAAATTAAATGTAACCACCAGGCAACGACCACTACCTGTTACAGATATTTTTCCCGATCAGCAGTGGGAATATCTTAAACACATCCAATACATGGTGCCCTATATCGACTTTTTGAAGCAGGAATATTTTGAAGGCCTTCCCGAACTACAGGTTATTGTTGAGCAGGAAAGAGCATTGGATGATACCCCGTTCCAGATAGCATTGCGCTTTTGCGGCTATGTGTACCAAAATTTTGAATATATTAAAGGAGTAACCACTGTTGAAACCACACTTGACGAGGTTTGGAAGCTAAAAGCCGGTGTTTGCCAGGATTTTGCGCACATTTTAATGGTGATGCTGCGCCTGCTAAAAATACCGGCACGCTACGTAAGTGGCTATATATGCACCAATAGCAGCACCATGCGCGGTGAAGGTGCCACCCACGCCTGGGCCGAAGCCTATATCCCGGATTATGGCTGGCTGGGTATCGACCCTACCAATAACTGCATCGCTAATGAAACCCATGTGCGTTTGGCAGTTGGCCGTAATTTTTCAGATTGTTCGCCGGTAAAGGGCGTTTATAAAGGCACATCCGGCCATAAACTGGAAGTAGCTGTTAGCGTAGATGATAATGAGAATACGTTCAGAAGCATAGACGATAAAGCCCATCACGACAATTTGTATCAACCAACTACCGGTGGCCCCAAAAATAGCTACCAAAGACATTTGGAGATTATTCAGCAACAACAGCAGCAACAGTAGATGTGCAAATTTCAGATGTGCAGATGATGATCGGGTTTGATAGATGTTTTGATTTTTATAAATGGCTAATTTAAATTTATTATACCTATGCCGTTGACAATAACAAAGCCTTACGAGTTTTAACACTGTAAGGCTTTGTTGTTTGCAGTAGAAGCAGACTTTTCGATATTGAAATCTATCACATCAAAAAATCATCCGCGCATCTGAAATTTGCATATTTGCACATCTAAGTTTACACTTTCTTAATTGCATCCATCAGCACCGGAATTTTTGGCACTTTGTCATAAGCCTGGGCAAGTTTCCCGTTTTTATCATAAATGGCAATGTATGGCGTGGTTTGTACGTGGTAATAACGCTGCACTACGTAAGTATACCCTTCGGTACCTATAATGATATTGTGATATTTAGCCAAATCAAAATCGCGCTGAAATACCTGTATGGCTTTTAGCTGGTTCACAAAGGTTATCATTACAATCTGCACCCCTTTAAGCTTATCCAGTTCGGGTTTTAAATCATACATCAGGTGCTGGCAGTGACTGCAATCGGGCGAGAAATAGATTACCATAACCGGCTTGTTCTTTTTCAGGTCGGCAGGCGTAACATAAACACTGTCAGTAGTTAATATATGGTATGGGGCAATTTTGCTATTTACGGGCATGGTTTGGGCCTGGCTGCAGCCCGCGGCTACAATAAGGCAAAACAACAAACATATTCTTTTCATTATGTTGATATAATATTTCATTAAAGCATAGTTACGATATTTTTAGCTCTCCAGCAATTCCATCTGCCAGGCTATTTGTTCCTCAGTTATCGGGAATAACGCATTTTCACGCACAGTATGATACACGGCATCAAATAAACCATTATAATTACCCTTGTCTGACGGAACCCACTCTACAGTTTTCTCATTGTCAGGCCCCATCAGTACCAATTTACCCTCGCTTCCTTCAGGCTCAACTCCAAAACCTGCTGCATCCGGCATCATTCCGGCATCTAATTGTGCCTCTTGCACATCTGTACGCAACTTTACAAAACTGCCCAATGTGCCATGTACAACAAAGCCCGGCAGATGCTCGGCAATCAACAAGCCCGACGTTAAATACACGTTTAATTGGTTGGGATAACTTAAATGAATGTGAAAATAATCATCAACCTGCGACCCGGGACGATGTGTGGCTGTAGTTTTCACATAACTTAACGGCCGGCCAAAAATACTAATGGCGTTGTCAACCAGGTGCGCGCCCAAATCGTACGTTAAGCCGTTACCCGGCGTTTCTTTAGTTTCCTTAAACTGCTTTGCCCCGATAGCCATACGGTACCTGTCGAGCCTGAAATTCACTTCTATCAGTTCGCCAAGCCGGCCGCTTTCAATAACTTTTTTTACCGAAATGAAACCACTATCGTACCGGCGGTTTTGGTAAATCATTACTTTCAAATCAAGCTGCCTGCCCAAATCAAATAATGTCTTTACTTCTGCCGAAGTAACTGCGGCTGGTTTTTCTATAAGCACATGTTTACCGGCATTAAGCGCCAGCATGGCATAGTCAAAATGGGTATCGTTTGGCGTATTAACAACAATCAATTCAATTTCAGTGTCATTCAGCAATTCGTCTATAGTGTTATAGCTAATTACATCCGGGTATACTTTGCCGGCCTTTTTTTCATGGCGTTCCACAATAGCTTTAAAAGTAAAGCCAGGATTGGTTGATAAAAATGGGGCGTGAAAAATACGGCCCGACATACCGTAGGCCATCAGGCCCGCTACAATTGGTTTTGTTGACATTGAAATTTATTTGCCTTTTGTTATGGAGTAAAAATAAGAAAAATACTCTTGTCATTCTGAGTGTTAAAATTTCGCGAAATTCTGAAGGTGAAATGACATACTTTTGTTAACGCTGTGCAGTGTGGCCGGTCGAGTTATAGTGCTTCGTGCCTGTGTCTGAGTATGGTTCCGAAGATAGAGTCTGAAGGTATGGTACGATCCTGTTTACAGTGATTTGTCCGATGGGTAGCCTGTTTTTCCTTATACTCCTTCGGGCACAGCTTATTTAAAACAAGCTTGATATGGAAAAAATGCGTACACATGCAGCCGGTATAGATATTGGCTCCCGTCATGTTTTCGTTGGCCTGGAAAGCGGCCCTGTCCGTAGCTTTGAAACCTTTACCGGCGATCTGGTAGCACTTAGTAAATATTTACTGGAGAACCGGGTAACTACAGTGGCGATGGAAGCTACAGGTGTTTACTGGTATGTACTTCATGATATCCTGTCAGATGCAGGGTTAGATGTGTGGCTGGTCGACGGCCGCCAAACCAAACAGTTGCCTGGAAGAAAGACAGATGTGAAAGACTGCCAGTGGATCCAGCAGTTACATAGTTATGGTTTACTGAACCGTTGCTACGTTTCTGAGGGGCTGCTCAAGGAGCTACGTAGTTACCAGCGATTACGTGAAGACCACCTCCGGAGTGCCTCGATGCATATTCAGCATATGCAAAAGGCCCTGATCGAAATGAATATCCGTTTACCGGAAGTATTAAGTCAGATACATGGGGCCAGTGGAAAAGCCCTTATAACAGCAATCCTTTCCGGTGAAAGAGACCGTTATAAGCTGCTTGCTCTCTGCCACAAAAAAATCAAAGATAAAAAGAGCGAAGAAGTATTAAAGGCTTTGGAGGGCCATTACACGCCACATGGGCTTTTTGCCCTGGAGCAGGCTTATAAGGCATATCTTTTTTATCAAGGCCAGATCTTGGAGTGTGACCGGAAAATAGATAGCACCTTGCAACAGATTAATAAAGACAAACAACTACCGCCCGGTACAAATACCGGAAATAGAAAACCGATCAGGCACAATAAGCCCCAGGTTAAAGACCTTGGCGGGCATTTGCTGAAAATATTTGGTGGCCGGGATGCCACCAGGCTTCCCGGCTTTACAGATTATAACTGGTTACAGTTATATACAGAAATTGGAGCCGATTTAAGCCAGTGGTCGACGGAAAAACGGTTTGCCAATTGGCTTGGGGTATCTCCCGGTCAGAACCGTTCGGGCAAGAAAAACAAAAGTAAAAGCAAAGGAAAACCTACCGCCGGCCAGATATTCAAGGAAATGGCGTGCGGCTTGCTAAACAGCAAATACATTGGATGGGGAGCATTCGCCAGACGGTTAAGAGGAAGAAAAGGTCCGGCGATAGCCATCAAAGCAACTGCCAGAAAATTGGCTATTCAATATTGGCGTTTAATGGTTAAAGGGAGCGATTTTGTAGAAAAAGGCATAGAGGCATATGATAACATGCTTAAAGAGCAGAAGCAAAGGTATTTACAAAAGCTCGCTATCGAATTTAATGTGGACTTAGTACCTATATAATTCGATATGTCATGGGTAGGTACGAAGAATCTATTCGCGAACTTTCCTATCGGCCGTGCATGGCGTAAAATAGATTCTTCGTACCTCAGAATGACAGGAGGAACAAGATTAAATGATGCACCTCTCGTCATGCTATGAAAGGACAAAAATTATCGCCCAAAAAAGCCCGGCTGAATTTCTTCAACCGGGCCCTTGTATTGTATTTAATTTAACGAAATTTAATATTATTTCTCGTCTTTTACTTCTTCAAAGTCAACATCAGTTACGGTGTCGCCATGATCTTGTGCGCCTGCGTTAGCTTCTGGCTGAGGCTGACCACCATCGGCAGCACCTTTGTACATCTCTTCAGATGCGGTTGCCCATGCAGCGTTCAGTTCAGTTTGAGCGGCTTCAATCGCATCAAAGTTTTTAGCAGCGTAAGCTTCTTTTAACTTAGCTAAACCAGCTTCGATAGGAGCTTTTTTATCAGCGCCAATTTTATCACCGTACTCTTTCAGTTGTTTTTCTGTCGAGAAGATCAAGGCATCGGCACCGTTAAGTTTTTCAACTTCTTCACGTGCTTTTTTGTCGGCATCAGCATTAGCTTCAGCTTCATCCTTCATCTTTTTAATCTCGGCATCAGTTAAACCCGAAGAGGCTTCGATACGGATTTTTTGCTCTTTACCGGTTGCTTTATCTTTAGCAGATACGTGCAATATACCGTTGGCATCAATATCAAATGTTACTTCGATTTGAGGCACGCCCCGAGGTGCTGGTGGAATACCATCCAGGTGGAACCGGCCTATAGTACGGTTACCTGCAGCCATTGGGCGCTCACCCTGTAATATGTGGATCTCAACAGATGGCTGGCTATCGCTGGCAGTTGAGAAAGTTTCAGATTTTTTAGTCGGGATAGTTGTGTTCGACTCAATTAATTTGGTCATTACACCACCCATAGTTTCGATACCTAATGAAAGCGGGGTAACATCTAACAACAACACATCCTTAACTTCGCCTGTCAATACACCACCTTGAATAGCAGCACCGATAGCTACAACCTCATCTGGGTTAACACCTTTTGATGGAGTTTTGCCAAAGAATTTCTGAACAGCTTCCTGAATAGCAGGGATACGGGTTGAACCACCTACCAGGATAACTTCGTCGATATCTGATGTGCTGTAACCTGCATTTTTCAATGCTGTTTTGCAAGGCTCAATAGTACGTTTAATCAGGCTATCTGCCAGTTGCTCAAATTTAGCACGGGTTAAAGTTTTAACCAGGTGTTTAGGCATACCATCGGCAGCTGTAATGTATGGCAGGTTAATTTCTGTTTGTGCAGAACTTGACAACTCAATTTTAGCTTTTTCGGCCGATTCTTTTAAACGTTGCAAAGCCATTGGATCTTTACGCAGATCAATACCTTCGTCGCTTTTAAATTCGTCAGCTAACCAGTCAATAATTACCTGGTCAAAGTCGTCACCACCTAAGTGCGTATCACCATCGGTTGATTTTACTTCAAATACACCATCACCTAATTCAAGGATTGATACGTCATGCGTACCACCACCGCAGTCAAATACCGCAATTTTCATATCCTTGTGTGCTTTATCAAAGCCATAAGCCAAGGCAGCAGCAGTAGGTTCGTTAATAATACGGCGAACTTTTAAACCAGCAATTTCACCGGCTTCTTTAGTTGCCTGGCGTTGTGCATCGTTAAAGTACGCAGGTACTGTAATAACAGCTTCAGTAACTTCAGTTCCTAAAAAGTCTTCGGCAGTTTTCTTCATTTTCTGAAGGATCATGGCCGAAATCTCTTGTGGAGTGTATTTACGGTCGCCAATTTCAACACGTGGGGTGTTGTTATCTCCTTTAACTACCTTATAAGGTACGCGTGCGGCCTCGCTGGTAACTTCGTTAAACTGGTTACCCATAAAGCGTTTGATAGACGAAATGGTTTTTGTAGGGTTAGTGATTGCCTGACGTTTAGCCGGATCACCAACTTTACGCTCGCCGTTATCAATAAAAGCTACAACGGATGGCGTAGTACGTTTTCCCTCGCTATTTGCTATAACTACAGGTTCGTTACCTTCCATTACAGACACGCAGGAGTTTGTTGTTCCTAAGTCGATTCCAATTATTTTAGACATATGATTGTTTTTTCTTGATTTTATTAATTTACTACAACTCCTATTTATCAACGTTTGTGCCAAACCCGTTTGGCAGGGCATATGGTCAGGATGACAATTATTGCGTCAGAAAAGTCATAAACTGTGGTGACAGGTTGGCAGAAATCGCTTCGTTGGAGGTGAAAGGAGAAAGGTAAAAGGCGAAAGGTGGTAAGTGAATAACATTTGAGTGTATAAACAATCCCTCATCATTCAACCAATGGCGTTGCCTACGGCCGGGTCATCCGCTCATACGCACACACGGCCTTAGGCTCGGGGCCGGTATCCGCTACTACCCCTAACGCAAATTCTGCGTCGCCAACAACGTTTCCATTATTAGTTATTTACAAACTAAATTCCCATCTTTATCCCAACAAACAAGACGCCTCTGTTACTCACAAATCAAATCAGGCTAATCACTACGCCTGGAATTGTATAACAAAAGCTTTGCCCGCAAAGCTTAACCTTCACTTTAAAAAAGAGAACCGGTTTACTATTGTTATTTAATTCCTAAACAAATCAAATGTTTTATTTAGAATCTGAACGGTTAACACTGATACCGTTAACACATCAGCAACTTTTATTGCTACGCCAGGACCGCACGCTGATGGAAATTTCCATGGGACTGACACCGTCCTTTATGCTCGTTGATCCATTTTATTATGCCGAAATCATTGATGCATTGGACAACTTCTGGCTGCCCAATACCCTCGCCTATCCCGACAAATACCTATGGTATACCGATTGGGAACTGGTGCTTAAAAGCACAAACACATCCGTCGGTGGCATGGGCTTTGCGGGCTATCCAAACGAAAACGGCGAAGCAGAAATAGGCTACATGATTGATGCCAACCAGCACAACAAGGGCTTCGCTACAGAGGCCATACAGGCGATGATTAAATGGGCATTTACGCATCCGTTTGTAAAAGCCATTATTGTGCATACTTATGCCGATAACCTGCCATCGCGCAGGCTAATGGACAAGTGTGGCCTTGAGCAGATGGAGGAGATAGAAGGATTGCTGACATACAAACTCACCAAACCGCCATCTGGTTTATAAATCCGTCATCCACGCATTCCAATTATCATGTCAAAAAAAAACGCCCTGCTCAAATGAACAGGGCGTTTTTATATCTAAAAAAAAGAATAATTATTCTCCTTTTTCTTCAGTTTCCGGAGCGTCGGCTGCAGGCGCTTCAGCAACTGGTGCTTCTTTAGCTTCTTCAACAACTACTGCTTCTTCAGCTGCAACTGGTGCTGCTGTTTTAGCTTTTGCTGAACCACCACGACGACGTGTTGATTTTTTAGCAGTTGCGGCAGTATCAACACCGTAAACAGTGTTATAATCTACTAACTCGATGATCGCCATTTCGGCGTTGTCACCTAAACGGTTTTCTAACTTGATGATACGGGTGTAACCACCTGGGCGGTTAGCAATCTTCTCAGCAATCTCGCGGAAAAGGATAGTTGTAGCATCTTTATCTTGCAGGTAGCTAAACACTGTACGACGAGAGTGAGTAGTATCGCTTTTTGATTTAGTTAAAAGTGGTTCGATATAACCGCGCAAAACTTTTGCTTTAGCTAATGTTGTAGTAATACGCTTGTGTAGGATAAGCGAAGTTGCCATGTTTGACAGCATCGCCTTGCGATGGCTGGTAGTACGGCCTAAGTGATTGTTTTTGTTTCCGTGTCTCATTGTTTTAAATTATTTCACGTGCATACCGTCCGGCGATTTACTCAAGCCTTCGGAATTATGCCTTCGCTATTTAATAGTATTGAGTTTTAAGTGATGAGTAGTGAGTTTAAAACCCTAAAAAACCAACTACCCTATAAATGACTTGAGTCCCGAGTGACAGAGATAAACTCAACACTCAGAACTCAAGATTTAACGACTTATTCTTCGTCTAACTTAAATTTAGACAGGTTCATACCAAAAGATAAACCTTTTGATTTAACCAGGTCCTGGATTTCAGTCAGTGATTTTTTACCAAAGTTCCTGAACTTTAACATATCAGCAACATCGTACGATACTAAATCGGCCAGGCTGCGGATATCTGCAGCTTTAAGGCAATTTAATGCACGTACAGAAAGGTCAAGATCAACCAATTCAGTTTTAAGAATCTTGCGCATGTGCAAAATTTCCTCGTCAACTTCTTTAGTTTCTTCTTTAGCCTGCGCTTCTAACATCATGTTTTCATCGCTGAACAACATAAAGTGCTGGATAAGGATCTTTGCAGCTTCCTTCAAAGCATCTTCAGGATGAACAGAACCATCGGTAGCAATATCTAATACTAATTTTTCATAGTCGGTTTTTTGCTCAACACGATAGTTTTCGATGGTATATTTAACGTTCTTTATCGGCGTATAGATAGAATCGATAGCGATAACGCCAACATTTGCATCAGGGTTTTTGTTTTCTTCACTCGGCACGTAACCACGGCCTTTACCAACAGTAAGCTCAATTTCAAGCGTTACTGATGAGTCCATGTTACATAAAACCAGATCAGGGTTTAATACTGTAAAGTTGTTGGAGAATTTAGTAATGTCTCCGGCTTTAAAAGCATCCTGGCCATTTATAATAACAAATATTTTCTCGCTGTCGCCAGATTCACCAGTCTTTTTAAAACGAACCTGTTTAAGGTTCAAGATGATCTCGGTTACGTCTTCAACAACACCTTTGATGGTTGAAAACTCATGCGTTACTCCCGAAAAACGTACTGAAGTAATTGCATAACCTTCGAGTGATGAAAGTAAGATACGACGCAGAGCATTACCAATGGTTACACCAAAACCTGGTTCTAACGGACGAAATTCAAACGTACCATCAAAATCATTTGCTTTTTGCATGATAACCTTGTCTGGTTTTTGAAATGCTAAAATTGCCATTTATATCCTTTATTTATTGTTTACTAATTGAAATGATTTTAACCACGAAAATGATTGACAGAATATGCCAACCATCCCATGGATAATTATTTTTATTATTTTGAATACAACTCGACGATTAGGTTCTCCTTAATGTTTTCAGGAATTTCATCGCGGTTAGGATAGTTAAGGAATTTACCTGTTAAGGTATTTGCATCCCACTCCAACCAGCTGTATTTGTTGATTCTTCTACCTGCTACTGATGTAGTAATAGCTTCTAATGATTTAGATTTTTCACGTACAGAGATAACGTCACCAGCTTTTAATGCATATGATGCGATGTTTACAACAGCACCGTTAACATTAATGTGTTTGTGGTTAACCAACTGACGGGCGCCTGAACGTGTAGGTGATATACCTAAACGATAAACAGCGTTATCTAAACGGGCTTCTAAGAATTTCAGCAAGTTTTCACCTGTGATACCTTCTTTAGCCGAAGCGCGGTGAAACAAGTTTTCGAACTGACGCTCTAATACACCATAAGTGTATTTAACTTTTTGTTTCTCCATTAACTGAGTTGAATACTCAGATTGTTTTCCACGACGTTTTGAGGCGCCATGCATTCCCGGTGGATAGTTTTTACGTTCTAACGCTTTATCCGGACCGAAGATCGGCTCACGGAAACGACGTGCAATTTTGGACTTAGGTCCTGTATATCTGGCCATTTTGTGTATTTTTAAAGTATCTTACAGCCTGTAGCTGTAGAATCTTAGCTTTAAAATCTGTTAATTAAACTCTTCTTCTTTTTGACGGACGGCAACCATTGTGTGGAAGCGGTGTAATGTCTTTGATAGTGGTAACTTCGATACCTGCAGTTTGCAAAGTACGGATAGCCGACTCACGACCAGCACCAGGGCCTTTTACAAACACCTCTACTTTACGCAAACCAAAGTCATAAGCAACTTTACCGCAATCGGCAGCAGCCTGACCGGCAGCATAAGGAGTGTTCTTTTTTGAACCTTTGAAACCCATTTTACCTGCAGATGACCATGAAATAGCCTGTCCGGTTTTGTTGGTAAGGGTAATGATGATGTTGTTAAAAGTAGCATTGATGTGTGCTTCGCCAACAGGCTCAACAATCACAATGCGCTTTTTGGTAACTTTTTTACTTTTAGCCATTTTTTTAATTATTGAATTAATGAATTACTGGGTTATAGAATAACCCTGACCCACTAATCGTGATTATAATTTTTATTCCTGGTAAGCTTAAAGTATATAACTACCCGCTGCTAACCAATCGTTATTTACTACTTAGTAGCTTTCTTTTTATTAGCAACTGTTTTACGTTTTCCTTTACGGGTACGTGAGTTGTTTTTAGTACGCTGACCACGTAATGGTAAACCTTTACGGTGACGTGTACCACGGTAGCAACCAATGTCCATCAAACGTTTAATGTTCAATTGCACTTCCGAACGAAGTGAACCTTCCACTTTAATCTGATCGTTGATGATTCCACGGATTGAGGCTAACTGCTCATCGGTCCAGTCCTGTACTTTTGTATTAAAATCGATACCTGCCTCAGTCAAAATCTTTTGAGCTGTTGAGCGGCCTATACCGAAAATGTAAGTAAGTCCGATTTCTCCTCTTTTATTCTTTGGTAAATCAATACCTGATATCCTTGCCATATTCTTTATTTAGTGATTTAGTGATTTAGTGATTGTGCGAGATGATTTTTAATTCAATAACTCACTAATTCACTAATTCAAAATTAATTGTTCTTAGCCCTGGCGTTGTTTGTACTTAGGATTCTTCTTGTTAATAACGTAAAGTTTCCCGTTACGGCGAATGATCTTACAATCTGCGCTGCGTTTTTTAATGGATGCTCTAACTTTCATCTCTTTTTTATTTATATCTATAGGTTATTCTACCCTTACTCAAATCGTACGGACTCATTTCTAATTTTACTCTGTCGCCAGGTAAAATTTTGATATAGTGCATACGCATCTTGCCCGAAATATGGGCTATAATCTCATGACCGTTCTCCAGCTCAACCCTGAACATTGCATTTGACAATGCCTCTCTAATTGTACCGTCCTGTTCGATCGAAGATTGTTTAGCCATATTTTGTTGATTTTTACTTAATTATCCGCCCTAAAACCGGGATGCAAAATTAATAAAAATTATTTAATTATTATTCTTTTCTTTTAAAACATTATCAACATACTCAAACGTTGATAAAATGTCAGGTTTTCCTTTACCTATAGCAACAGTATGCTCATAATGAGCAGATGCTTTCTTATCTACAGTTGATACAGTCCATCCATCATCCCAAAACTTAACACCGGCGCGGCCGGCGTTTATCATCGGTTCAATGGCAATCACCATCCCCTCTTCAAGCTTAATACCCGATCCACGTTTACCGTAATTAGGCACCTCGGGCTTTTCGTGAAGTTTAACCCCCACACCATGCCCTACCAGCTCTTTAACAACTCCAAAGCCATTTTTCTCGGCGTGTTCCTGTATCGCGTAGCCTATATCACCTATCCGCATGCCTGCAACAGCTTTAGCAACTCCAAGGTCCAAACACTCACGGGTTACCCGCATGAGTTTTTTTACTGTGTCGCTTACTTCGCCAATAGCAAAAGTATAAGCCGAGTCGCCTACAAAACCGTTTAATATAGCACCGCAATCAACAGAAACTAAATCACCTTCTACCAGTACATGTTTTCCGGGGAAACCATGAACTACCTGGTCATTTAATGATATGCAGAGGGAGTAGGGAAACCCGCCGTAGTTTAAAAAAGCGGGGATACCGCCGTTATCACGTATAAAGGTTTCAGCAAGTCTGTCGAGTTCGATAGTAGTAACACCCGGGCCTATTACTTTAGCAACCTCTGCATGTGTTCTCGACACCAGCAGCGCGCTTTCCCGGATCAACTCTATTTCCTCGGCAGACTTGTAAATTATTTTTGACATTCCTTATTAGATCGCTGTCGGACTTGTTCCGGCAGCAGCAGGCATTGCTGTACGTCCTTTAATCCGTCCGGTTTTCATTAAACCATCGTAATGGCGCATCAACAGGTGACTTTCTATTTGTTGCAAGGTATCCAACACAACACCTACCAGGATAATTAACGATGTGCCGCCAAAAAATCTTGCGAAGATTGGAGATACACCAACCAAACTGGCAATTGCCGGTATAATTGCTATCATAGCCAGGAAAATAGACCCTGGTAAGGTAATTTTTGATATTACACCATCTATATAATCGGCAGTTGATTTACCTGGTTTAACACCCGGAATAAACCCGCCGTTCTTCTTCATATCGTCAGCCATCTGGTTAGGGTTAACCGTAATAGCAGTATAGAAGTAAGTAAACAGGATGATCAACACGCCAAACAGCGTATTATGCTGCCATGAATTATAATTTGATAACGCAATTAGTATACCGTTTGATGAAATGCTTGGCATGAACTGTTGTACAGTTTGCGGTATAAACATTAATGCCTGCGCAAATATAATAGGCATTACACCGGCAGCATTTACCTTTAACGGTATATACTGGCGCACGCCACCATATTGTTTATTGCCCACTATACGCTTAGCATACTGCACCGCAATTTTACGGGTACCCTGTACAATAAGGATAGTAAACATTACAACACCAATTAAACCCACAATTTCAACAATGAATGTAATTAAACCGCCTGTACCACTGGTACGCGAGTTAAATTCTGTTAAAAATGCGCCGGGCAACTGGGCAATGATACCCACCATGATGATAAGCGATATACCGTTACCAATACCTTTGTCTGTAATTTTTTCGCCCAGCCACATTACAAATAATGTACCTGCCGTTAAAACAAACATGTTAAGAACAGTAAAGAATGGGTTACTGATCATCATCGCATCAGCAGAGATCTGCGATTTTAAATAACCTATAGCCTGCAGGGCAGTTATACCTATGGTTAGGTAACGTGTCCACTGGTTTAGCTTATTACGGCCGCTTTCGCCCTCTTTTTGCAATTTGGTAAAATAAGGTACCGCGATGCCTAATAATTGCACCACAATTGAAGCCGAGATATAAGGCATTACACCCAATGCAAAAATAGACGAATGTGAAAACGCCCCTCCTGCAAACATATTCAGCAATCCTACTAATCCTTCTGCTTTCTGGTTAGCTACTAATGCAGGATTAACCCCTGGCAAAACAACGAAAGTACCAACGCGATATATTGCAAGAAATAAGAGTGTGTTTATAATACGCACTCTTAAATCTTCGATTTTCCAGATATTGGATAATGTGGTGAAAAATTTCTTCATCCTAAAATTATAGCTTAACTATGGTACCACCAGCTGCTTCAATAGCTTTTTGAGCTGTAGCAGTAAATGCATGTGCCTTAACTTCTAATTTGGCAGTTAATTCGCCACGGCCCAGAATTTTAACCAGGTCGTTACGTGATACCAAACCATGTAATTTCAAAGTATCAAAATCAACAACATCAAGTGTGTATTTTGTTACTAATTCTTGCAATACATCAAGGTTTACACCAGTATACTCTACGCGGTTAGGGTTTTTAAAACCAACCTTAGGCACACGGCGTTGTAAAGGCATCTGACCGCCTTCAAAACCTACCTTGCTGCTTGTACCTGAACGTGAACCGGCGCCTTTGTGGCCACGGGTTGACGTACCGCCACGGCCAGAACCTGTACCACGGCCAATTCTTTTCCTATTTTTAGTAGAACCTTCTGCAGGTTTTAAATTACTTAAATTCATGATATTAAATATTTTCTACCGCTACCAGGTGGTTAACTTTTCTAACCATACCAATTATAGCTGCAGTTGCCTCAACTTCCACACTGTGGTTAATTTTACGCAAGCCTAATGCTTCGATAGTCTTTTTTTGGCGCTCACTTCTGTCGATCACGCTCTTAATCTGTGTTATTTTGATTTTGGCCATGACTGATTATCCGTTAAATACTTTACCTAAACTAACGCCACGTTGCTGTGCTACGGTATGGGCATCACGTAATTGTGATAACGCAGATACAGTTGCTTTAACCACGTTGTGCGGATTTGATGAACCTTTTGATTTAGCTAACACGTTGTGGATACCTGCAGACTCTAACACTGCACGCATTGCACCACCCGCGATAACACCGGTACCGTTTGCTGCTGGTTTCAGGAAAACGAAACCACCGCTGAATTTGCCAATTTGCTCGTGAGGGATTGTGTTGTTGATAATAGGAACTTTAACTAAGTTCTTTTTAGCATCATCAATACCTTTTGCAATGGCTTCGGTAACCTCTTTTGCTTTGCCTAATCCGTAACCTACAACACCGTTTTCGTCGCCTACTACCACAATGGCAGAAAAGCTGAAAGTACGGCCACCTTTGGTTACTTTGGCAACACGCTGTATGCTTACCAAGCGGTCTTTTAATTCGATCTCGCTTGTTTTTACTCTTTTTATGTTGATTGTTGACATTTCTCTGTTCGATTAAAAGTTTAAACCACCTTCACGTGCACCTTCGGCCAGTGACTTAACACGACCATGGTACAAATAACCGTTCCTGTCGAAAACCACATCTTTAATACCTGCTGCGATAGCTTTCTGAGCTACCAGTTTGCCTACGGCTACTGATTGATCAGATTTTGTGCCATCAGCGGTAAAATCTTTTGACAAAGATGATGCTGATACGATAGTTTTACCGGTTAAATCGTCAATGATCTGCGCGTAAATACCTTTATTGCTCCTGTATACTGACAGGCGAGGACGCTCTGTTGATCCTGAAAGGCGTTTTCTGATACCTTTTTTAATCCTGTCTCTTCTTGATAATTTAGCTCCCATGACGATTATTTTTTAGATGCTGATTTACCTGCTTTTCTTCTCAATATCTCGCCTACAAACTTAATACCTTTACCTTTGTAAGGCTCTGGAGTACGTAACGAACGTATTTTTGCAGCTACCTGGCCAATTAACTGTTTGTCAATTGATTCAAGTATGATAGTTGGGTTTTTACCCTTATCAGCAGTGGTTGTAACTTTAATTTCTGTTGGCAATTCAAATACATAGTGGTGAGAGTAACCCAACACTAAATCTAATGTATTACCGGTATTGGTAGCACGGTAACCTACACCAACCAATTCCTGTTGGATTTTGTAACCTTCGGTTACGCCTACTACCATGTTGTTGATAAGCGCACGGTATAAACCATGTAATGCTTTGTGACGTTTTTGATCAGACGGGCGTTGAACCAGTAACTGACCATCTTCCTGTGCAATGGTGATATCGCTATCAACTGCTTGCTGCAATTGACCTTTAGGGCCTTTTACTGTAACAACATTATCTGCTGATACGGTAACAGTTACTCCTGCTGGCATTGCTATCGGTGCTTTTCCTACTCTTGACATTGCTTAATTTCTCCTATTAATAAACGTAGCATAAAACTTCGCCACCTACATTTTGCTGACGGGCTTCTTTATCAGACATTACGCCTTTAGAAGTTGACAGGATGGCGATACCTAAACCATTTAATACTCTTGGCATTTTTTCCATGCCTGCGTATTTCCTCAAACCTGGTTTACTGATGCGCGTAATGCTACGGATAGCAGAAATTTTAGTTATCGGGTGGTACTTTAAAGCAACTTTGATGCTGCCTTGCGGACCATTTTCCTCAAACTTGTAATTGGCAATGTAACCTTTGTCGAAAAGCACCTTAGTGATTTCCTTCTTCAGATTTGATGCAGGAATTTCAACAACCCTATGGTTGGCTTTAATAGCATTCCTTACTCTTGTAAGATAATCTGCGATTGGATCTGTATTCATTTTATTGGGTTATGATGGTGGTTTCCTTCCCGTAACATCCGGGGCGACCTTCCATCGGTTAATTCTTTTTTATAGTATCAAGTAGTTAGTATCAAGTATCAAGATTTTGTCTTGTTTTCTGATGCTAACTACCTCTACTCTTCAATACCGTTCGCAAGGTATGTCTTGCTACTTGATACTATATACTTGCTACTGAAATTACCAGCTTGCTTTCTTTACTCCCGGGATTTTGCCATCAAGAGCCATTTCACGGAATGTTACGCGTGAAATACCAAACTGACGCATATAACCACGTGGGCGGCCGGTTAATTTACAACGGTTGTGTAATTTTACCGGAGATGATGCCTTAGGTAATTTATCCAAACCAACGTAATCGCCGGCTTCTTTAAGGGCTGCTCTTTTCTCTGCGTATTTAGCAACCAATTTAGCGCGCTTTACTTCACGAGCTTTTACACCTTCTTTAGCCATTGCTATTTTGATTTTTAAATGGTAATCCAAATTGTTTCAACAACTCCAATGCTTCAACATCGTTTGTTGCGGAGGTTACAAAGGTAATATCCATACCTTGGATTTTATTGATTTTGTCAATATTTATCTCAGGGAATATAATTTGCTCTGTAATACCTAAAGTATAGTTACCTCTGCCGTCAAAACCTTTGTCGTTGATGCCTTTAAAGTCACGGATACGTGGCAGGGCAACAGCGATTAAACGATCCAAAAACTCATACATTGTGTTGTCACGCAAGGTAACACGTACGCCAACCGGCATATTTTTACGCAATTTAAAGTTCGAGATATCTTTTTTAGATTTTGAAGATACTGCCTGCTGGCCAGTGATGGTTGTTAACTCGGTGATGGTGTTCTCGATAAGTTTTTTATCGGTAGTAGCACCGCCAACACCCTGGTTAATGGCAATTTTCTCCAGTTTAGGAACCTGCATTACGCTTTTGTACTGAAATTTATCTTTCAGTGCGGTACGAATTTCGTCCTTGTATTTTGTTTTTAATCTTGGTACGTAAGTCATTACTTAATTTCCTCCCCTGATTTTTTTGCTACCCTTACTAATTTGCCGGCATCGTTCAATTTACGGCCAACACGGGTTGTATTACCTGATTTAGGGTCAACCAGCGCAAGGTTTGAAATATGTATAGCAGCTTCTTGTTTAACAATTCCGCCGTTAGGGTTAGCAGCATTAGGTTTGGTATGTTTTGATACCATATTGGCACCTTCAACAACAGCCCTGTTTTTTGCTATTATCACCTCAACTACTTTACCTTGCGATCCTTTTGAATCGCCGGCTATAACTTTTACCAGGTCGCCTTTGCGAATTTTCAGTTTGCCTGGTGTTGCAACTTTTTTCTTTTCCATGATTACAATACCTCCGGTGCTAATGATACAATTTTCATAAATTGTTTCTCACGCAGTTCTCTTGCAACAGGGCCAAAGATACGTGTGCCTCTTGGCTCATCCTGGTTATTTAACAAAACAGCTGCGTTATCGTCGAAACGGATGTATGAACCATCTTTTCTGCGGATCTCTTTTTTGGTGCGTACTACTACGGCTTTTGATACAGTACCTTTTTTCACGTTACCTGAAGGTAAAGCGCTTTTTACGGTTACTACTATCTTATCGCCTATAGATGCATACCTTTTGCCGGTACCACCTAACACGCGGATCACTAAAACTTCTTTAGCGCCACTGTTATCGGCTACGTTTAATCTTGATTCCTGTTGTACCATCTTATTTAGCCCTTTCTAAAATTTGAACTAATCTCCAGTTTTTGCTCTTGCTCAGCGGGCGGGTTTCCATAATCAATACGGTATCGCCAATGCCACAAGTGTTGGTCTCATCATGAGCCATAAATTTTGTGGTTTTTTTCACGAATTTACCGTAGATAGGGTGTTTCACTTTACGCTCAACAGCCACTACAATAGATTTTTCCATCTTATTGCTAACCACCAGGCCGGTACGTGTTTTTCTTAAATTTCTTTCCATTTTTCTGAATGCTTAAAAAATTAATTCTTTTCAGAAGCCGACGCCGCTTTGCGTTTTGTTAATTCAGTATTTAACTGAGCAATTCCCTTGCGTACCTTTGTTATACGGGATGGATTCTCGATAGCCGACACTGCGTGAGCAAATTTCAATTTGGTAAGGGTTGACCTTTCCTCGCCGATTTTTGCTACCAGTTCTTCTGTAGATAGTCCCAAAATTTCTGAGTTCTTCATCTTCTTGTGTTATTTGTTGTAATAGTAGAAAGTTTCAACGTTGTATTGTTTTGGTTTGATGGTTGAAAGTTCGGCATCTAACTTTACAACTTGTGAAAACTTTACAACTTTTCAACTCTTCCAATTTATGCTTCTACGTAATCCCTACGTACAATAAATCTTGTTTGTACCGGAAGTTTTTGTGCTGCAAGGCGCAAAGCCTCTTTAGCAACTTCCATAGGCACACCTTCGGCCTCAAAAATGATCCTTCCGGGGCGTACTACCGCTACCCAGTACTCAGGAGCACCTTTACCTTTACCCATACGTACCTCTGCTGGTTTCTTGGTTACAGGCTTGTCAGGAAAAATCCTGATCCACACCTGGCCTTCACGTTTCATAAAACGTGTTACAGCAATACGTGCAGCCTCGATCTGGCGGCTGGTAATCCATGCCGCTTCGAGTGATTTTACACCGAAAGATCCGAATGAAAGTTCAGCACCACGAGTGGCTAAACCTTTCATCCTGCCTTTTTGCATCTTTCTGAACTTCGTTCTTTTTGGCTGTAGCATTTTCTTAAGCTTTTATATCGTTACGATATTTGTCTTTCTATTTTATAATTATCTCTTTCCTGGGCCACCTGGACGGTTACCGCCACCTTGACCACCTGGACGGCTGCCACCTTGACCACCCGGACGGCTACCGCCACCACGAGGACCACCTTGACCACCTGCGCCAGGACCGCCTCTGCGATCGCCACCACCTGGTTTCCTGTCATTTCTGCGCTCGCCACCACGTTCGCCACCGCGAGCGTTATCACGACCACCGAATGCCGGGGCACCATCTGGCCTGCCACCTTTACCGCTTGCGCTGCTTGCACCACCAATGTTTGGCGATAAATCGCGTTTGCCGTAAACTTCGCCTTTACAGATCCATACTTTAACACCTATTTTACCATAAGTAGTTAATGCTTCTGCTAATGCGTAGTCAATATCAGCACGGAAAGTGTGCAAAGGAATTCTTCCTTCTTTATATTGTTCGCTACGTGCCATCTCGGCGCCACCTAAACGGCCTGATGTCATGATCTTAATACCTTCGGCACCCATTCTCATGGTTGAAGCTATAGTAGTTTTCATGGCACGGCGGAAAGAGATACGTGCTTCTAATTGTTTTGCAATACCTTCTGCCACTAATTGTGCATCAAGCTCGGGGCGTTTGATTTCGAAGATGTTGATCTGAACTTCCTTTTTGGTAAGTTTTTTCAACTCTTCTTTAATCTTATCAACTTCGGCACCGCCTTTACCAATCACAATACCCGGACGGGCAGTGTGTATAGTTACAGTGATGCGTTTTAATGTGCGTTCGATAACCACTTTTGATACACCACCTTTAGCGATACGTGCTGAAAGGTATTTGCGGATTTTTTCGTCTTCAACTAATTTGTCGGCATAATGATTGCCACCGAACCAATTAGAATCCCAACCTCTGATGATTCCTAATCTGTTACCTATTGGATGTGCTTTCTGTCCCATTTCAAATTAATTGTTTTCGTTTTTACTATCCACAACCAGTGTTACATGGTTTGAGCGTTTACGGATACGGTATCCCCTTCCTTGCGGAGCAGGGCGTAACCTTTTTAGCTGACGGCCACCGCCTACCGAGATTTCTTTAATAAACAAGCCATGATCTTCGGCTTTTTTACCTTCGTTTTTTGCTTCCCAGTTAGTAATTGCCGATACTAATAATTTCTCTACACGGATGGCAGCTTCTTTATTAGTAAACTTTAAGATACTTAAAGCTGAAAATACATTTTTACCACGAACCAGGTCAACTACCAAACGCATCTTGCGTGGTGAAGTTGGGCAGTCCTGTAACTTGGCAACTGCAGGGCCGCCAACGATGGCTTTAGCCGCTTTTTTTTGCTGCTCTACTCGTACAGACTTTTTAATTTTTGTTGTTGCTTCCATTGCCTGTTATTTTTTCTTCTCTGCGTGACCGCGGAATGTACGGGTTGGAGCAAATTCTCCCAACTTGTGACCAACCATGTTTTCTGTTACATACACCGGGATAAACTTGTTACCATTGTGTACTGCGAATGTGTGACCAACGAAATCAGGAGAGATCATGGAACGACGTGACCATGTTTTTACAACTGATTTTTTGCTTGATTCATTCAAGGTCAGAACTTTTCTTTCCAGGTTATGATCAATATAAGGTCCTTTTTTAATTGAACGTGCCATTATTTTTTCCTTCTTTCAATGATATAACGATCCGACCCTTTTTTCTTATCACGAGTTTTGTAGCCTTTAGCTAACAAACCTTTACGTGAACGTGGATGACCACCTGAGGCTCTACCCTCACCACCACCCATAGGGTGATCTACCGGGTTCATGGCAACACCACGAACACGCGGCCTGCGGCCTAACCAACGTTTGCGGCCTGCTTTACCTAACACCGCGTTTGCTCTTTCGCCATTTGAAACGGTACCGATAGTTGCCAAACAAGTTGACAATATCATACGGGTTTCGCCTGAAGGCAATTTGATGATGGCATATTTACCATCGCGCGCCGAAAGCTGGGCATAAGTACCGGCACTGCGGGCAATTACACCACCCTGGCCTGGGTTTAACTCAATGTTGTGGATGATAGAACCTAACGGGATGTTCTTCAAAGGCATGGTGTTACCAACCTCTGGAGTAGCTGTCTCGCCGGCTACAACTACCGTTCCAACTGTTAAGCCTTCCGGAGCTATCATGTATCGTTTTTCACCATCAACAAAATGTAACAGTGCTATACGTGCCGAACGGTTAGGATCGTACTCGATAGTTGCAACTTTTGCAGGGATGTCAAATTTATTACGTTTGAAATCAATCAACCTGTATGCTTGCTTATGACCACCACCTAAGTAGCGCATAGTCATTTTACCGGTGTTGTTACGTCCGCCCGATCTTGTGTTGGATGATACAACCAACGACTTTTCAGGAACGTTTGTTGTAATATCTGAGTTAGATACGTCAACTCTGAAACGGGTACCGGGGGTAACCGGTTTAAATCTCTTTACTGCCATCTCTATAATTATATATTGCTGTAAAAATCAATTGTTTGACCGTCATTCAAAGTAATGATCGCTTTTTTATACGTAGCAGCACGGCCAGAAACGGCGCCTGCCTTAGTATTGCGAGTTTTAAGTTTGCCGACGTATTTCATAGTGTTTACCGCCTTAACGTTAACACCGTACATTGCCTCAATGGCGCCTTTAATCTGAATTTTGTTTGCTCTGTGATCAACTTTGAAAGCATAACGGTTAAGTTTCTCGGTTAATTGAGTTACTTTTTCAGTAAGTAGGGGTTTCTTTAAAATTTCCATAATTACTTAGCTAATGCTTCCTCCAAAGTTTTTACAGCGCCTGTAGTTAATAACAGTTTACCAGCGTTTAACACATCATAAGTGTTTAGCTGCTCAACCGAAATTACTTTCGTTTTCTTCAGGTTTCTGCTTGATAAATACACATTGTTATTTTCGGCGCCTGCTACTACTAATAATGTTTTGTCATTAGTAACATTCAGGTCGGCCTCCATTTTAATGTAGTTTTTAGTTTTGATGCTATCAAAATTAAAATCTTCCAATACTAAAATGTTGTTATCTTTTGCTTTGTATGATAAAGCCGATTTACGGGCCAGTGATTTTAACTTCTTGTTTAATTTGAAGCTGTAATCGCGTGGTTGCGGACCGAAAACGCGACCACCACCATTAAATAATGGAGATTTAACGCTACCTGCACGGGCACCACCTGTACCTTTTTGTTTATATAATTTGCGGGTTGAACCTGCAATTTCGTTACGCTGTTTTGATTTGTGTGTACCCTGACGTTGGTTAGCTAAAAATTGCTTAACATCAAGATAAATCGCGTGATCGTTTGGCTCAATACCGAATACCGACTCAGGAAGCTGCACCTTGGCACCTGTTTCTTTACCTGATACGTTTAATACGTTTACTTCCATCTTATTTATCCACTATTACGAATGAACCCTTAGCTCCGGGGATGGAACCTTTAACAACCAACAGGTTTTGCTCAGCGTAAACCTTAATCACTTGTAAGTTCTGTGTTTTAACACGAACGTTACCGGTTTGACCTGCCATGCGCATGCCTTTAAATACACGCGACGGCCATGATGACGCACCTAAGGAACCTGGCGCACGTAAACGATTGTGCTGACCGTGAGTTTGCATACCCACACCACCAAAACCGTGACGTTTTACCACACCCTGAAATCCTTTACCTTTTGAAGTACCAACCACATCAACAAAATCTCCCGCGGCAAAAATATCAACGGTAACAGTGTCACCTAATGATTTTTCATCCTCGAAAGTTTTGAATTCAACAAGCTTACGCTTTGGAGTTGTACCGGCTTTTTGGAAGTGTCCTTTTAACGGACCGGAGGTGTTTTTTTCCTTTTTGTCGCCATATGCCAGCTGTACAGCTGCATATCCGTCTGTATCAACAGACTTAACTTGTGTTACCACGCAAGGGCCAGCTTCGATTACGGTGCAAGGAATATTTTTCCCTGTTTCGTCGAAAATGCTGGTCATTCCTACTTTTTTACCAATAATTCCTGACATTTCTTTAATTTATTTGTGTCCATCGAAGCAGTAGGGCTTCGTTCAAGACATATTATTCCCCCCGAAAGGGACGGCAAAGATAGAAACTTTACAGTAATAATCAAATAGTTAGTGAGTTATTTTTTTATAAATTTTATATACTTGTTTTAACGGAAGGTTTCGGGGTATTTAGCTGGGGGTTAAGCGATTTAATTGGGGAGTTACTTCCATCTCCGAAACGCCAATGCAGAGCGCAGGAAAATGACCGTTTAACAGCCGGCGTAAAATTTCATGAGCCTGATTTTTTGTTAGGGAATTTCTCCCCAGCGAGGGAAAAGCTTTGTAGTAAAAAACCCGGGATGAAGCTCCGTGCCAGAGGTACGTCACCTAAGGTTCCGTACCTCTGGCACGCAAAAACGTTAATCCATTTATGCTACAAAGCTTTTGCTCCTCTGGAGCATCCTGTCAATTGCTTAGCTTAAAGCGATTTCTCCATTGGCAAAATAAGTTCTGTTGCTAAGCCCATTTTCTTTCCCTATATTCATCCATCTAACAATTAAGCAGTTAAACACGATGAAACAATTTGCTCAAACACTTTCTATCATCTTTATCACCACCCTATTATTTGCCTGCAAGCAAAAAACCACAGAAAAAACAACCGTAGTACATGACCGCATGGGCAAAGCCTCCCGCGAAGACAAAAACGGATGGATTTACGTGCACCTGGCGGGTTCGCCGGCCGATATTGGCTATCAGCATGGTTACCTGCTATCTAAAGAAATAGATACCTTAATAAAGGTGATGCAGTATTACCTGCCCTATACCAGTAAAAAAGACTGGGCTTTTTACCGCAAGGCATCGGCCCGGTTTATGTGGGGCAAAATTGGTAAAGAATACCAGGACGAGATACGTGGCATAACCGAAGGTTTGAAAGCCAAAGGCCTGAAATACGATACCCTGGATATCACCGCGCTTAATGCCAACATCGAGCTGGCCCAATATTATGTACCCGGTTTGATGAACAAAGTAAAACCCGGTAGCGGCGATAATAAAGCGCCCGGCAACTGCAGCGCCTTTATAGCCACCGGAAAATATACCAAAGATGGCAAAATAGTGATTGGCCATAATAACTGGACAGATTATATTGTGGGCGAACGCTGGAATGTAATTGCCGATATCGTACCCGAAAAAGGCAATCATATACTGATGGATACCGCGCCGGGCTTTATCCACAGCGGCGATGATTTTGTAGAAACCAGCAGCGGCATAGTGATAACCGAAACTACCATAACCGGCTTTAAAGGCTTTGACACCACCCGCACGCCCGAATTTGTACGAGCACGCAAAGCCGCCCAATACAGTAATAGCATTGACGATGTAATTAAAATAATGACTACCGATAACAACGGCGGCTATGCTAACGACTGGCTCATTGGCGATACCAAAACCAACGAAGTGGCCAAACTGGAGCTGGGCCTTAAAACCATGAAAGTATGGCGATCAAAAGATACCGCCATGATAGGCTCCAACTTCCCGGCCGATCCCAACCTAATAAAACAGGAAACCACATTTGATGTAAATGATAAAACCAACTCGCCCAACGCACGTAAGTTGAGGATGGAAAAACTGGTTTGTGTTAACTACAAAGGCAAACTTGATGCCGATAACGGTAAAACAATTGAAGGCGATACCTTTGATGCGCTTAACAATAAAACCGCGCTAAACCGCTGCGTTATTGACGGCCATATTGACAAAGACCCTAAAGGCTGCCCCGAGTGGAGCGAGGGCCCCTACTACCCCATGGGCGCCGTACAAGGCAAAGTTGCCACTGCCGATATGGTTAGTAAACTCCAGCTATGGGCACATATGGGCCACCCAAGCGGCGATGATTTCCTGGCAGCACCCTTCCTGAAGCAACATCCCGAATATAACTACCAGGCCAAATATTTGCGCGATATGAAAGCCTACCCGTGGACGTTGTTTGCGGCTAAATAAAATCAGAATTTGTAGAATTGAAAATTACTAAACACAAAAAAGCCTTGTAGGTTTGAAATTTTGAAGGCCTTTTTGTTTTAAATTTGATAATGGTATCGGCATTGCAAAATATGCAATCGGCCGTCTTTAACTTTATAAATCAAACGGTGTTCGTCGGTTATCCTGCGGCTCCAGCAGCCTGCAAAATTTCCTTTTAAGGGTTCGGGTTTACCAATGCCTTTAAATGGTGAACGTAAGCATTCTTTAATAAGGGCGTTAATTCGCTCCATCACCTTTTTATCGGCTTGCTGCCAATGTAAGTAATCGTCCCAGCCTTGGGTTTGCCAAACCAATTCCAAGTTAATCCTCTATTAATTTGTGCTGATAAAAGGCTCCGCTATCCATTTCGTCAATAGCATCCTGCAAACGTTTCCTGTTAGCTTCACTTTTAACAATATGCAATGTTTCGGTTATGGCATTATATTCATCCAAACCAATCACCACAACGTTTTTTCCTTTGCTGCGCGATACAATAACAACTTCGGCATCGTCATTCACTTTATCCAAATTTCGGGCAAGGTTTTTCCGAAATTCCGTATAATTTAAAACCTCCATATTTTAAGTACTTAATTAAGTACAAATTTAAGTATTTTTAATTGAATTTACCAGCCATTTACATCACTGTAATAACACACGAGTTAAGTCCATAAATAAATAGTACTATGTTATAAATAGTACTATACAATATCATATATTTGTTCGTATCAAATCGAATGAATATGAAAAAGCTTTTTGTAACCTTGCTGTTTTGCGCCGGTTTGGCTAACGTTGGCGCTTTTAACCGGGTATTTGCCCAGGAAAAGTCTGCAAACCCAATAGCAAATACCTACCAGGAAACCCCGGCTAAGATCAATGACCTGGTACATACCAAACTGGCGGTAAGTTTTGATTATAAAAAACGCTACCTATACGGTAAAGAGTGGCTTACGCTAAAACCTCACTTTTACCCAACCGATACCTTAAGGCTGGATGCCAAAGGCATGGACCTGAAAAATATTTCCGTTGCAAAAAATGGCAAAAATTATCCTCTTAAATTTAGTTACGACAGCCTTACCGTTGCCATTAAATTAGATAGGGTTTATCACAATAATGAAAGCTATACACTATTCATAGACTACACCGCTAAACCCAACGAGTTAAAAACCTCGCGTAAACACGGGAAAGGCCTGTACTTTATTAACCCCGATGGAACAGAAAAAAATAAGCCAACCCAGATCTGGACAGAAGGCGAGCCGGAAAGTTCATCGGCCTGGTTCCCTACCATTGATAAACCCAATCAAAAAACAACCAGCGAAATAGCCATGACCGTTCCTGCAAAATATGTCACCCTATCCAATGGCAGGCTTGCATCACAAAAAATCAACGCCGACAATACCCGCACCGATACCTGGAAAATGGAGCTGCCCAATGCCCCCTACCTGTTTATAATGGCCGTGGGTGATTTCGCGATTTATAAGGATAGTTGGCATGGCAAAGAGGTAAGCTACTATGTTGAGCCCAAGTATGCGCCTTACGCAAAAGATATATTTGGTTTTACACCAGATGCCATGAGCTTTTTTTCGAAAATTACCGGGGTGGATTATCCCTGGAATAAATACGCGCAAATTACCGTGCGCGACTATGTAAGCGGAGCCATGGAAAACACAACGGCAATGGTGACCGGCGAAGGCGCCCAGGCCACCAGGCGCGAACTGGTTGACAGGATTCATAACGATTTTGGCAGCATCCACGAACTGTTTCACCAATGGTTTGGCGATTATGTAACTACCGAAAGCTGGAGCAACCTCACCCTTAATGAATCATTTGCCGACCTGGGCGAAATACTTTGGGCCGAACACCGCTACGGACAGGATGCTGCCGACGAACATATCCAGGAGGGTTTACAGGGCTACCTGGGCAGCGCACAAAATGCAACAAAAAACCTGGTTCGTTTTTATTATAACGATAGCCAGGATGTATTTGATGGCGTTACTTACCAAAAAGGCGGCCGCATACTGAATATGCTGCGCCATTATTTAGGGAACGATGCTTTTTACAAAGGATTGAATATTTACCTGACAACAAATGCATTTAAAAGTGCAGAAGCCCAACAACTTCGCCTGGCTATGGAGGAGGCGAGCGGACTTGATTTGAACTGGTTTTTTAACCAATGGTATTACGGCGCCGGGCACCCCGAACTAAACATTAACTATAGTTGGGATGAAAGCAGTAAAAAGCAAACTATATACCTGCAACAAACCCAAAGCGGGCAAATTTTCACATTTCCGTTTGCGGTAGATATTTACGTAGCTGGCAAAAAAGAACGTCACCAGGTTTGGATGCACAGTAAGGCAGATACCTTAACTTTCACCCTGCCGTCAAAACCCGAACTGGTAAACGTTGATGGCGACAAGCTGTTACTTGCCAAAAAAACCGATCATAAAACACTGGAAGAGTATGCATTTCAATACGAGCAGGCACCTTTATATCTTGATCGTTACGAGGCTATTGAAGCAGCAACATCGTCACAAAAAACGCCGTTAGGCCAAAGGATATTACTTAGTGCTTTAAAAGACAAATACTTTGGTTTACGCCTGAAAGCCCTGCGTGCTATAAACATGGACAACGATACCATCCGCACTGCGGCGTACCTATTGATTGCTGACATTGCCCGAAAAGACGACAATCCGTTGGCGCAGGCACAAGCCATTGTGCTTTTGGGGAAATATAGAAAACCCACCGACCTTGAACTATTAAAGCAAGCTTTAAAAAGCCAGTCGTACACCGTACAGGGTGCCGCTTTGTGGGCGATAAACCAGATAAACCCCGCCGAGGCTATGACGTTGGCAACACTGTATGAAAAAGATAATGAAGGAGATTTAACCAACGCCCTGTTCACCGTTTATACAGCAAATGCCGGGGACGACAAATGGGACTATATATTCACGTTTTATATGAGCCGTTTCCAGGAATCACGGTATAAGCTTACCGACAAATTTGCTGCCTATATAGGCAGAATAAAAAGCCAGGAACATGCACTGCAAGGGATTACCGAGATAAAAAAACTGGGCGTTGAATTTAAAAAGTACGTTGGCCCTCAAATTATAGCTGTATTAACCAAGTTAAAAACACAAAGGGCTGGGTTAAACGATACAGCATCGGCAAGCGCAATTGATGATGCAATTGCCGAAATTAATAAGGCAAAGTAATTGGTTATACTCTGTTTTAGATACTTTTAAGTTAATAGTACTAAGTCTTGAGTCAAAAGTTAAATTCCTTCTCTTTTTGACTTGGAACTTGAGACTAAGTACTTGTGACTCTATTTTGTAGGGTCATTTATAACCCCCGTAAACAATATCAGTCCGGTTTTCATTTCGCGGATAGCAAAAATAAAGGGATGATCTAATTTAAAGTTGTAAGGCAAAACAGCAGTAGGGCCAATAGTTACCGAAGTTACGGCAGCAGCAGTTGTGCCTTCTTCATCTACTTCAATATAAGCTTTATGCTTTACTTCGGTAATGGTGAGGCCACCGCCGGCATTTATCCGGGTAAAATCGGCAAGGTCGCTAAATGCATTGGCCATACCCAGCGTTGATAAAACACCTTTTAATTCTGTATCATAACTAAACTTAAATTTGGGCATACTAACATCAACATAGCTTTTCGATAAACCGGCCATCAGGCTTTGCCATTTGGCCGAATCGAGGCCGGCGGCATATTCCTGCACCGATTTACCCGCCGGTGTTAATATCACCATACTGAACTTATTATTGTTATAGGGCAACTCCAGCACCCGGGCATCACTGGCAATACTAATATTTAACGGAGTATATGTTAGATTCATAAAATTGGCCTGCATTGTACCGCCTGAAGGCAGGTAGAAAGTACCTTTCTGAGTTTTAGCAGCATCAAATTTATTTGCCCAGCTGCTTTTAAAATAGATGGCATTAATGAGGTACATTATTGCACCGTCAGTCGAATCGTCTATAATCTTAGCTATCTTACCGTCGGTGGCGTTACTTACCCAATTATTGATAATATCTTTTGTGCCTGCATTCTTAAAATCGACAGACTCTATCCTGGCGTTGTAATTAGCAGAATTTGTTTGCAAAAATGCAGGCAACGGGGTAAAGTTATTGGCATACCAAATGGAGTTGGCAAATTTCAATGTGGTTTTTGAGTCGAGTTGCGGCAGCTCGGTTATCATTTTGTGGTAATAACTATTTACTTGGTCTTCCGTAAAATTGTTAAAATCCATAGTGTTGCGGATATCATGCAGGGTTTGACCAGCTGCGCCGTTACTGGTCATACCTATGGCCATGCTCACGCTTAAAGGAGATATAAAAAGGTTATCATTGCCGTTAATATTTAAAGCAGCCTTAAATAATTTAAGAGTAAAAGCATTATCCGCAGCAACTTTTTGCTGCTCTGTAGTGGTCAATACAAGATCTTTACCGTTGTCGGGTTTGCTGTCAATTTTCTTACACGCAGTAATTACAACGAGTGATAAACTTAGGATGGTAATGGCTTTACGGATCATAAAGATAGGTTTATATCTACATTACGATAAACTATCCACTAAACGTTACACCTGTTTTATTTTTTTGGCGATTGAATAATGGCTACCTCCATATCGTATAATTCCTTATCGCGGGTGCCCTTGTTTAAAAATGCAGGAGCCAGGTGGGTAATTGCATAGCTTTTGAAGATTTTTAGCGGCTTTACATAAAACCCTTTTTTTACATACTCCTGCAACACGCCTGCGTCGGCATAAAGCATTACCTGGCCGGGCAGGTTAGCCATGTCATCAGGCGTGGTTTCTTTAAAAGAAGCGTCCAGGTAAAAGTTGAAATCATCATGAAACTGGCCGGCAGCTACATATACGGGCAGTTTGTCCAGGTTATTATGGTTGATGTAGATAGCCGCCTCGCTGCCGCCCTGGTAAAGCAGTAAGGCAGGGTAAAAGCACAGGTTTAAAAATAGGTTTACGATAAATGATGCCAGTGCTGTTTTAAAAATGGTTTGCTGCATGCCTGTGGAAATGCGGCCGGGCAAAAACAACAGTAACAGCACAAACATCAAAATAATAGCCCCAGTTAGCCAGTTAAAGGCCGATGGCCTAAAAAAGTAGCCTAAAGCGCTTATAATAATCAGCATGATTGTTATAACCACCGTTTGGGTGACTTGTACAGCCTTAATGTTTTTAGGTGATGCGAGGCCATAAAGATATTGGGCGGTAATGATGGCAAAAAAAGGGAATACAATATTCAGGTAATGCGGCAGTTGGAATTGTGATGCCGAAAATAGTAAAAACGTAAGTAAAGCCCCGCAGATGCAATACCACTCGTGTGCCTGCACATTTTTTGCCCCCTTTTTGATGAACTGGAATACAGCTACAAACAGCAAAAGCGACCAGGGCAAAAAAGCCCAAAGGGTTGTATGAATAAAAAACGATGGATCGCCGCTGCCTTTAATTGGGCCGGTGTTAAAAAAACGACCAAACTGGCTATCCCAAAAAAAGAATTTAACCCCCAATACACCCGTATGCCCAAATACAACCTTTTCGGGATGTAGGTCAAACTGTTGGTACAGGCACCAAATCTCGGGCAAAATAAAAATAAGTACCAGCACTACAGCCAGCAACCATCGCCAGTGAAACAGCTGTTTCCATTGCCGGGTAATAAGCAGATGCCCAACAATAGCGCCACCAATGGTGATGAGGGCAAACATTCCTTTTGTCATCACCGCGCAGGCTGTAAACACACAGGCCAGCACCAGGTGCCAGATGCTAATGCCGGTTTGTGCTTTATAAAAATGATATACAGCTGCTATAATGAGCCCTGTTAAATAAGCTTCGGCCCGTACATCGGTATTGGATAGGATGATATGCTGCGCGGTAAGCAATATTAGCACGGCCCACAAGGCTATCTGTTTATTGTATAATGCTTTTGCCAAATAGTAGGTATAAACTGCTCCCATCATCATAAACAATATGGCAGGTAGCTTATAGACCCATGTTTTAAAACCAAAACATTTAAAAAAAAGAGCAATTATCCAAAATGGAAAATGAGGTTTATCGAGCCAGTCGGAGCCCCAGGCATACAGGTCAACGTAATCATTGCGCAGCACCATATTTTTGGCGATGGTTGCATAAAGGCTTGGGTCGGGGCCCATGATAGTGGTAAACAGCCCGGTAAAATTCATAGCAACTGCTGTACCTATAAACAGGTAAAGCCATTTTGTTTGGGTTGTGCTATTGCGGGGGTTCATTGATGACGTAAAGGTAAAGAAAAAGGCAATTGTACCATGCCAGGCGTTTATGTTAAGCCAAAACATAACAATTTATTAACTCAGCGGTTTTTTCTTCATCTTAGCTTAGCACATCAATATATTATAATGCAAAAGCGTACTCCATTATTATTATTCTTTAGCCTGCTTTGCCTGGCGACCGTTACCCTAAACGCCCAAACGCGTGTAAAAAAAGCTGTATTTATTATTGCCGACGGCATTCCCGCCGATGTTATCGAAAAACTAAATACGCCCAATCTTAAACTAATAGCCGCCCAGGGTACTTATTTACGGGCTCATGTTGGAGGCGAAAAAGGCGGCTACTCACAAACACCTACTATATCTGCCAACGGCTACAACAGTTTGCTTACCGCTACATGGGTTAATAAGCACAACGTTTGGGGCAACGACATTAAAGCGCCTAACTACAATTACTGGAACATTTTCCGGATGTTTAAAAATGCCTATCCCAATAAAAAGACTGCCATATTTTCAAGCTGGACAGATAACCGCACCAAACTCATTGGCGATAACCTGCCCGAAGCCGGCAACATCCACCCGGATTATGCTTACGATGGCTACGAATTGGATACCGTTAAATTCCCGCACGATAAAGCCGGTAATTACATGCACCTGATAGACGAGCAGGTAGCATCATCGGCAGCAACTTGTATAAAAGATAAAGCGCCCGATTTGTCATGGGTATACCTGGAATACACCGATGATATGGGCCACCGTTATGGCGATAGCCCGCAATATTATGACGCGATAGAAAAAATGGATGCCCAGGTTGGCCGCATTTGGCAGGCTATGCAATATCGCCAAAAAAACTTTAAAGAGGACTGGGTGATATTTGTAACTACCGACCATGGCCGCGATGAGCAAACCGGTAAAGGCCATGGCGGCCAAAGCACCCGCCAGCGCAGCACCTGGATGGTAACCAGCTACAGGCCTTTAAACAATTACGCTAAGTATTATACACCCGGTATTGTGGATATTACCCCATCCATCAATAGCTTTTTAAATGTAAAAGTCCCTGAAGCACAATTGCGCGAGGTAGATGGAATTTCGCTCATTGGCGCGGTATCTGTGGCCCAGCCCGAAGCCAATTTAGTTCAGGGTTTGCTTGATGTAAGCTGGAAGGCCATGGACGGCAAAGGCAAAGTAAAAATATGGGTAGCCGCCGCCAATAATTATAAAGAAGGCAAAGCCGATGAATATAAATTATTGGCTGAAGTCCCGGTTACCACCGAACATGCTTTAATCGATGTAAAAAACATGCCATCTAACTTCTACAAGGTTGTTATTGAAGGCGAATTGAATACGCTTAACCGCTGGGTGATTGTGAAATAAATTAAAGGGGGAACATCATTATCTAAAAATTTTCAAATTCAACATTCATTAAATGAGCACACGCAGAAACTTCATAGGCACAAGCCTTACCGGCATGGCGGCTTTAACTTTATTACCGGCCGTTAACTCATTCGCCAATACAGACAACGGCTATCTGCGCAAGCGTAATAGCAAACTTAAACTGCGCTTCGCTCTCGTGTCCGACATTCACTACGGCCAGCCCGGCACTGATTTTGCCGCCAACACGGGCAATATGGTTAGATGGCTAAACCAGGATCACGATAAAAATCATTTGGATATGGTGATTATAAACGGCGATTTGGTACATAACCGACCCGATCTGCTGCCCGAAATTAAATCACAATATTTTGATAAATTGAGTGTGCCCTATCATACCATCCCGGGCAACCATGACTTTGCCGATGCCTCGGTTTGGAAAAACAGTTTTGGTTACGAAGATAAGTACATCGTTGAGTTTGGCGACATCGGTTTTGTACTGGCCAATACTGCCGATACCAAGGGAACCTACATTTGCCCCGACAATGTATTTATAAAAGCTGCCCTTGATAAGTTTACCGATAAAAAAATTGTATTAGTTGTGCTGCACATCCCGCCGATAAATTGGAATAAAAACGATGTGTTTGTGGATTGCCCCGAAACTATCGAATTACTTCATAAATATCCCAACGTAAAAGCCGCTTTTCACGGGCACGACCATTTACTGGATGGCGTGCGTTACACGGGCAACAAATTCCCGCATTTTTTCGACTCCCATATTGGCGGCAACTGGGGTACCGACTATAAGGGATACCGGATAGTGGAGATTGATGAGCAAAACGCTATTTATACCTACCAGGTAAATGCCAGCCAAAACCCGGTGCTGAATTCAAATAAATTTTAATCTCCCGCGAGGTTAGCGCAGCGTAACTCGTGGGTAAATCTGGCCGAAGCCTGTGGCTTCGCGGTTGAGCTGAAAGCTGAAACAATCTTGGTCACGGGTTACCCCCCACGACAGTTAGCGCTAACGGAATAAGCTTATAGCGTCGGGAATATATAAGCATCAAACGATCCATTGTTTTTATTGCATGATACTTGTTAAATGATTGAGGTATCAAACGTACCCGTGTTGGCCAACAACCCGCACAAATAGTTGGATGCGCCTAAGTTGCGCAATCAGTACAGTGTTAACCATGATAAAATACAAAATATTGATTATCAATTATTTATAAAAAATACATCTAAAATGTGTTAAGTTATGTTAACCTTATCTCCCGCGAGGTTAGCGTAGCGTAACTCGTGGGTAAACCTGGCCGAAGCCTGTGGCTTCGCGGTTCAGCTGAAAGCTGAAACCAAGTTGGTCACGGTTTAAAACCCCGCGACAGTTGGGACACGGCTTAAAGTCTTGATTCTTAACTCTTGACTCTATTTTTCACAAGGATATTTCAACCCCACCTGCGCCCGTGCCCTATCTATCATATCAATCATCTGGCGCGACACTTGATGTGGGATGATCGGGCTTTCTGTTAGTCCGCTCCGTATCAAACTACAAAAGTGTTCCAGTTCGTAGTTCAAACCTCCCGCAGTAAAAGGTTCATTAATTTCAACCGAACGGCCATCCAAATAATCAATGGTAGCCCTCGCCGGGTTCCACCAGTTTTTGTGAATTGTAACATGCCCAAGCGGACCAGCTATCAGCGCATCGCCCTTACCATGCAAATCGAAACCCGCGTATAACTGTGAATACCCACCCTTGTGCATCGTCTGGAATATGGCAAACATATCAATACCCGTTTGCCCAAATCGGCCCATTGTTTGTACTTCCTGCAAATCGCCAAGCCAGTCTATCGCCAAAAAAGCTTCATAAATACCTATACCCATCAAACTGCCGCCAACAAGTTCAAGGCTATAATTTGGATGATCGGGCGGGCAATCGGCAACAGCCGACCCGGCACGTACGTAACCGGCAGATCCGATGGGATCTGTTGCCAGGTATTCTTTAAGTTTGGTATATAAAGGATAGAAGGGCGGTTTCATTCCCTCCATAAATAGTAAGCCTGTCGCCTTAACCACTTCCAAAACCTCATCAAGTTCGGCTAAGTTTACCGTTGTCGGTTTCTCGCAAAGCACGTGCTTCCCCGCCTTAAGGGCAGCAATGCTGTATGCGGCGTGGCTGTCTGGTAGGGTTGCAATATAAACGGCATCAATATCACTTGCCAGCAAATCGTCAATGCTATAGCAGGCAATCCCCCCATACTTGCTTACAAAATCATCAACCGTAACGGCACGCCTTGAGTACGATGCCACCAACGCCACACCATCAACCGCCGCAAAGCCCTGCATAAACCGTTGGGCTATCCTCCCGCAGCCAATAATGCCCCATTTTATCATAATAGTTTAATAAGTAAAAAGTTGTACGTTTTATGTTGTACGTCGTACGTTATTAACAGCAAATATATATAATACAAAACCCGTAAACTGATGGGTTTACGGGTTTTGTATTGCTTACTGTGAAACGCGTACAACGTAAAACGTCATACTTACAACCTACTGATATTGAATATAAATAGGATACGGTTTGTATCTTGATAAAACCTCCTCTGGTGTTAACATGTGGTGAGGGGCTTTTTTGATATCGTTTTTGTAAAACAATTTAAAGCCTGTAAACTGTACTGGCTCCTGGTTAATGAAATAACGGTAGGTACCGGTTTTCAAATCAGGTTCGCCCCAGCCGTCCATATCCATTACCAGCTGTACTTCTGGATGTAACTTGATATTTTTGTAATTAGTTACCATCTTTTTGGTAAAGCGGTGAACTATTAAAATTTTTGCAGGCAGGCCGTTTTTCTTCACAATTTTTGCCAGGTGGTCTGATACGAAGTTGATATCTGCCGCATCATAAGTCCCGATTTTACGACCAGGCTTACTACCATCTTTCATCGAAAACTCAGGGTCCATACCAAAATGTACCTGTGGCATTGCCAGGTATTTATCTAATAAAGGCAACTCGGCCTGTATGTTGCTCAAAGCAACCTGAACGTCCAAAAATACAATGGCATGCGCTTTTTTTGCTAATACCAACACACTATCAATTTGTTTAAACGGCATCCGGTAGCGGAATTTACCATCTTTACCTCCATCGCCTTGTGCTACTACTGCAATATAGTGTAAAGCCGGTTGCACCGGGGTTTTAGGATCGGCCTTTTCCCAATGTTTTACTTCACCTTTTAATTTGGCAAGCATTTCATTTGGCGGTAATTCGCCCAAAATACCCATTTTTTTGCTGTATAAGTTGCCATAAAAAGCTACTACACGTTTAAATGGCAAAATAGCACCGCCTATAGGGTATGGTGTGTTTTTTACCGGCCACCTGCCTGTAGTATCGCCATGAGCATTGAATTTCATTAGCGAATCGTACAATTTTTTATCAATCGGCGGATAATCTGATTTTTTTATGCTGAGGGTATCCGCAGCCTCGGCTTTGGCCGCATCGGTTTTAGCGGCGGTTTTCTTACTATCGGTTTTTCCGGTTTTGTCGTTTTGCGAACAGCCCGGTAATAGTATAATAGACGATAAGAGCAGGGTGGCAGATAGTAGGACGTTTTTTAATTTCATGTGTCTTTTGAAGTTCGGTAAATGGCAGGTGTATGTAAGATGTATTGTAAATGCAAACTAATTTTCAGCTACTTATAAAGCAATAAAAGCCGCTTTAGTTTGCGGCAAATATAAATATTGATAATTAATTACCTTTAAGTTTATGAAACTTTCCAAAAACTCCAAGTGGTAGTTTTGCCCCAGCGGTGGCCTGCAGGTAAAGCTCGCCAATTTCAAGGTTTTGAACTTTGGGAAAAGCACTTTTTATCAGGTTTTCTATAATTACTGATGAAAAACCAAGCGAATAAGTATTGAGGATCAGGAAATGCTCTTCATGATCAAGTAACTGCATCACATCGGCCATCATCTCATTTATGTTATCTTCCAGTTTCCACTTTTCGCCGTTAGGGCCATTGCCGTAAGCAGGCGGGTCAAGGATAATGCCATTGTATTTTTTGCCACGTTTTAACTCGCGCTTTACAAATTTAAGTGCATCCTCAACCACCCAGCGGATATTGCTCAAGCCCGATATTTCCTGGTTTTCATTTGCCCAGGTAACTACCTGTTTAATTGAGTCCACGTGTGTAGTATCCGCACCGGCAGCCTGCGCTATCAGCGAAGCCCCGCCTGTATAAGCAAACAGGTTAAGTACTTTGGGCTGCGGGGTTTTAAAACGCTTAATGTTTTGGGTTATGTAATCCCAGTTAACCGCCTGCTCAGGAAAAATACCCAAATGTTTAAACGAGGTTAAACCCAGGCGGAACTTGATGGCTGCATCGTTGTTTTTGTATTCAATTTGCCATCGGTCGGGCGTTTTCTGGTCTTTTTTTAACCAGTCGCCTGCGGTGGCCGACCGTCCTTTAAATTTTATATGATGTAAGCGCTGCCACTCAGATGCGGGTAAGCCTTTGCTCCAAACCGCCTGCGGCTCGGGGCGTATTAATATAATATTCCCAAAACGCTCCAGCTTTTCAAAATCGCCGCAATCAATCAGCTCGTAATCTTTCCAGTGCGTTGGGGTAAGTAGTTGAATCATTCTTTTTTAGTATCAAGTAGTTAGTATCAAGTATCAAGACCGCTGCACTTGTGTGGCGCAAATTATCTTTTTTAGTATCAAGTAGTTAGTATCAAGTATCAAGACTACTGCACTCGTCTGGCGCAAATTACTTTTTTAGTATCAAGACAGCTACACTTGTTTGGCGCAAATTTAGTATCTTTTTTTGGATAAGAGATTTGAATACTGAATCGCTTCATGGCCAATCCGATCAAAATCTTGTACTTGCGGCTCGATACTAACTAAACGTTGAGGCTTTTTTGAAAACCGTATATCATCTTTTGAATCTCGGTGATCTGAATACAGACAGCATCTAATGTTTCTTGGGTGATATAACCAAATTCTTTGGCAACTATAAATTGTGTTTCCAATTCAAAGGATGAACCTAAGGCAATACTTAAAAACTGATATAATTCCTTATTTGATTTTCTGCCGCATCCTTCGGCAATATTTGAGGGGATAGAAATGCCTGCACGAACCATTTGTGAAATCAACCCATATTTTTCTTCGGATGGAAACGCTCTACACAATTGAAAGGTAATCTTCGATATCTCTATGCCTGCTTTCCAAACCTTTAGTTCTTTAAAATTGTGCATATCTTTTCTATTATCAAGTATCAACGCACCTGCGCTTGTATCGTTTTTAAAGATTGTATATTGGCAATTAATTCGAACTAACCATCAAAAAATCTTGATACTTGATACTAACTACTTGATACTCGCTTATAATTTCGCTTTCGCTGCCCGCATAAACCGGCTGGCAAATACAAAGTCGTTAAGTTCTTTGTTGTCGGTGTGGGCAATTTCTTTGTTGCTGCCTTCCCACCATTTTTTGCCCTGGTGCAGGAAGACGATGTGGTCGCCTATACCCATTACCGAGTTCATATCGTGGGTTACTACAACGGTGGTCATGTTATACTCTACGGTAAGCTCGCTTATCAGGTCATCTATCAGGATAGAAGTAACCGGGTCGAGGCCCGAGTTTGGCTCATCAACAAAAAGGTATTTGGGTTGCATGGATATGGCGCGGGCAATACCCACACGCTTTTTCATACCGCCCGAAAGTTCGGATGGGTAAAGCTTGTTTTTACCGGCAAGATTAACACGCTCCAGGCAAAAATTGGCGCGGTCGCGTTTTTCGGCCTTTGATTGATTGGTGAACAGATTAAGGGGGAACATGATGTTTTGCTCCACAGTCATACTATCAAACAAGGCCGAGTTTTGAAAAAGCATGCCTATGTGTGTGCGGATTGGCACACGCTGCTCAAAACCCATATCGGTAAAGTTTTCGCCGTTAAAAAGCACATCGCCCTTGCTTGGTTCGTGCAGACCGACTATACATTTCAATAGTGTTGTTTTCCCCGATCCCGATCCGCCTATTATAAGGTTATTAATGCCAGGTTCAAAAGTGGAGCTGATGCCTTTAAGTACTTCATTTTCTCCGAATTTTTTATAGATGTCTTGTATTTCTATCATAAGAAGAGGCGGGAGATAATTAAATCGAACATGAGTATCATTACGCAGCTAAATACAACCCCGCGAGTTGCAGCCTGGCCTACCTCAAGCGCGCCGCCCGATGTATAAAAGCCCTGGTAACTGCATATGGTAGTAATAATAAAGCCAAACACAACTGCCTTAACCATGCATACGGTAATAATTACCGTGTTAAAGCCATCAGGCAAACCAATCAGGAAATCATCAGTAGTCACCTCGCTTGATGTAAAGCAGGCAACGTAACCACCAATAAAGCCCAATAATATAGATACAATTACCAATAATGGAAACATGGTAACACCCGCAATTACCTTGGGCGATATCAGATAACCGGGAGCATTTACCCCCATGATCTCTAAAGCGTCTATCTGTTCGGTAACGCGCATGGTACCTATTTGCGATGCCATGCTTGAGCCAATGCGGCCGGCCAGTACCAGCGATGATATAGTAGGGCTAAATTCCAAAATCATACTATCGCGGGTGATACCCCCCACAACCGATTTGGGGATTAAAGGGCTGATTAATTGAAAAGCAGTTTGAATAGTTACAGCTGCACCAATAAAAACCGAGATGATCATGATGATGCCCAAAGAACCGATGCCGGCCGAAACCATTTCGCGCATTACTTCGGCCCAGTACACCGAAAATTTTTCGGGTTTTCGAAAACTTAAACGTAATAAAAGTATATATCTGCCTAAACTTTGAATCATAGGTATATGTTAAAAATTGGATAAAATTACATTTTTAAATTTAGCATCCCAGCCGCTATTGTTTAATTGCCTAAAATAGGCGCTTTTTGCAAGCTATTAATATGGCTTACGTAAATTAGCGCCGTAAAGCTTTAACAAAAGCAAATAAAAGCGGTGCCACTAACCCGGACGCTGCAATAACGAACATTTAACTAAAAAAATATAGTACGCCATCATGAAAAATGCCCTCATCACCGGTTCAACAAAAGGCATGGGCCGCGCCATTGCCGTAGCCTTCGCCAATGAAGGATTAAACGTGGCAATTTGTTCACGAAATGAAAAAGAATTATTTGAATTCGCAGACCTGCTTAACAGGTCAAACCCTGGTATTAAAGTTTTTGCAAAGGTTGCAGATGGAAGCAATAAGGCCCAATTATTAGCCTTCGCCACCGCCGCGCAGCAGGAACTCGGTTTTATTGATGTGGTGGTAAACAACCTGGGCACTTTTATCCCATCGAGCATATTGGACGATGCAGATGACACATTTGATAAACAGCTAAAAACCAACCTGATGCCAACTTATGAACTTTATCGTTTTTTTGGCAAAACCATGATAACGGCACATAAGGGACATTTTTTTAACATCTGCTCGGTAGCTGCATTAAACCCCGTTGTACAGGCCGGCAGCTATAGCATAACCAAATACGCGCTACTGGGTTTAACAAAAATAATGAGGCTTGAAACGCAGGAGCATGGCGTAAAAGTAACGGCAATAATTCCCGGATCAACCCTGACAGATTCATGGAAGGATGCCGTGGTGGATAAAAATACCATGGTTTTGCCCGAAGACATATCATCGGCAATCATCAATATTTACAGGATGAGCCCCGGGGCCAATGTGGATGAGATTATCATTAAACCTGCGCCAGGCCAATTGTAGCTCTTAAGTCTGAAGTTCTGAGTCTGAAGTTTTGAGTTGAAGGTTAAAAGTTCTTCTCCCTGATTTAAGACTTAGAGCTTGAGACTTACGACTCAAGACTTCGGACTTAGAACTTTTTCACCGCTGAAACACGGCAGTTCACCGACTTGTTGACCCTGCTAACCTATAATATATAGGCGTTTTGAGCCACCATATATACCTTTATATCATCAAACAATCACAACTGAACGATATTTAAATAAAATTATGGAAAAGAAACTTTACCGGGATGAATACCGGAAGAAAATAGGCGGCGTTTGCGCCGGCCTGGCCGAGTACTTTGATATGGATGTTGCTATTATACGCGCACTATTTGTACTCACCTTTATATTTATGGGAACCGGCTTTATGGCTTATATTGTATTGTGGATAGTTATACCGAACAAAGGTGCAGGCTACTTTAACCCCAATGTTGATTATCGGGTACCGCCGCAACAGCCTTTTACCCCTTTTGACGCCAACGCACCTGCAAATCCGGGCACTCCTTTTGAACCTGCGTTCCCTAAAAAAACGTCAACACCAGCCGGTATCATTTTTGGCTGCATCCTTATATTTTTTGGGGCAGTTTTCCTGTTTCATGAATTGGGCATCTTTCGTTTCTGGCACGTGGCAAGGCTATGGCCCGCAATCCTGGTAGTTGGCGGCTTAGCGATGATAGTATCCGGACAAAAAAGGCAGCCATGGGAAAAAGAAGGCTGGCAGAATACAACTGCTGAGCCCGAAGTAAATGCAACTGAACAACCGCTGAATACAGAAGAGAAAAAAGACGATAATTTTAATAACACTCCTCCAACTATATAACCATGAAAACCGACAGACTTATTCCCGGAACAATCCTGGTATGCATAGGAGCTATATTCCTGCTCCATAACTTCCATATCTTCCATTTTCAATGGATGAATATACTTTACCTATGGCCTATATTTTTAATTATAGGCGGCGTAAACCTGGTATTTGCAGGTAACCGGTCGCCTTTGGCGACTGTAGTAAAACTGGCCGTAATAATTGGTGGATTCTCGCTGCTACTGTTTGGCAACTTTGGTAACCGCTATCATTTTTGGCCCAGCACTTTTATCAACTTTGACGACGACCATGATAACGACAACAACGACAGTAACGATGACAGCGACAGCACCAACACCGATCATGGCGTGACAAAAATTGAAGGCAGCAGTGTTTTTAATAAAGATTACACCGCCGATGCTAAATTTGCCCGCTTGAATATCAATGGAGGTGCTACTACTTATACTTTAAATGATACCACCAGCCAGCTATTTAAAGCAGAAACAAAAGAATTTTACGGCAAATATGAATTTAATGCCAACAAAGAAGATTCTGTGTATGTGTTGAACTTTAAAATGAAGGGCAATAAGGGCTGGCATTTTGACTCTGATAACAACAAATCGAACCTGGCAGATATCAAACTAAACCCGAACCCCATCTGGGACATTTATGTTGAAACAGGTGCAACAAAATTAGATTTCGATTTAAGTAAATTTAAAATAAAAAGTGTAACTTTAAAAGGTGGTGCAGCCTCATTTGAAGTAAAGCTTGGCGCACCGCTGGCAAGCACCAACGTAGAGGTATCTACAGGTGTATCAGAGGTTATTATTAATGTGCCTAAAGATGCCGCTTGCAGTATAAATGCCAACACAGGTTTATCATCAAATGAATTTGAGGGCTTTACCAAAAAGAATGATAACAGCTATGAAACCCCAGGTTTTGATGCTGCCAAAAACAAGATATACATCCACATGAATGGTGGCATATCTGATTTTAAAGTGAACCGTTATTAAACCTGCCCAACCATTACCGGGACAGAACTAATATATATTCTATTAACCGCTTCATGAAAATGAGGCGGTTTTTTTTTGGCAGAAATTTTTAAGCGACCTGCGGATGCCAAAAAACAGTAACCTTTTTTATGTCGAACTTTTTGCGGGCCTGGGCCAGATCATAATTTTCCTGCGCGTGCAGCCAAAACTCAGGTGTTGTATTAAAGGCTGCGCTCAGGCGCAATGCCATATCTGAACTAATACTCTGTTTGCCATTAATTATAGCCGACAATGTTTTACGGGTTGTTCCCAGGCCGGTGGCAACCTGCTCAACTGTTAATTTTTTTCCTGTTTCTTCCCTTATCCCTTCAAGGGTTTCACGGATTAATTCGCCCGGGTGGGCTGGGTCAAACATCTGCATTTTTTTTCTCCTTGTTAATGATAATCTAAATAATCAACTTCAAAAGCGTCTTCAGCAATAAACTGAAATATAATCCGGTAATTTTTATCAACTTTTACAGCCCAAAAGCCTTTCAATTCGCCGCTTAGCTGATGTAGTCCATATCCCGGAACATTCATATCGGCTATAGTTTTTGCAGCGTTTAAACGGGTAAGGATTAATCTGATCTTACTTACGTGTTGAGCATTTAACCTTGATGCATCCCCTTTTTCAAAAAATAGCCGCAACCCTTTATGCTGAATGCTAATAATCATTTACAAATGTAACGAGAAACGTTTCAGGTGTCAATATTTTGATAATAAATATTTATCTCTCACCCCTTTGTCATTAAACCACCATCCATATTTAAATATGTTAAATTGAAAACCATATGCTCAAAAAATAAGTTTATTTTACGGCATAATTCAACTACCATGAAACCGAACTACCTAATATTGATAATTGGCCTATTTGTATCTGCACATATACAAGCCCAGGATGTGTTAAAAGGATCGGTTTACGAAAAAAGCAAAAATGAAAAACTGGCTAACGTTTTTGTAAAAGATGTCACCAACAAACAGATCACAATTACTGATAACAACGGCAATTTCAGCATCCGCACGGCAACGGGCCATACACTGATATTTAATGCACCTGGCTATGTATCAGACACTTTGTACATTACAGATATGAGACCAAAACGGATAGATATGATATCGCAAACCATATCTTTAAGGCAGGTAAATGTAAGTGCCACCAGGGAAGCTTTCGATCCGCGTAAAGAATACCCCGAGGTTTACACCAAAAGCAGGGTATCTGTAATGTCTCCGTCAACCTGGTTCAGTAAAGAGGGTAAAGATGCGCGACGTTTAAAAAGATATTTTAAACGCGAAGAAGAAGAAAGGCAAATTGATGAAGCATTTAATGTAGATTATGTAAAAAGCGTAATACCGCTACGGGGTGCCGAGTTGGAAAACTTCATGTCGTTATATCGCCCAAGCTATGCTTTCCTTAAAAACAACAATGCCCCAAGCATGACGGCTTACATTAATGACGCTTATAAAAAATACCAGGCTTTGCCTGCTAACAAAAAGGTTTTACCTAAACTGGCACCGGCACCGGGCAGTTTGCAGTAAGCGGTTTGCAGTCGGCAGTTTATAGTCGATCATAGACTTACGAAGTTTTTGAAACTTCGTAAGTCTTAATAATCCGGAATCAATCAACCTCCGCCGCCAAATCCCCGTTGATGATCTTTTGATAAAGCAATTCTATCTGGCTTTTCAATATCCTGTCTTCTGACAGTTCGGGTAAGTTATCGACGTCAAAATATTCAACATCCAGCATGTCGAATCCTTGTTTTACGGCATTGGTTACCGCTTTGCAATGAAACACCATTTTGTAAACGTAAAAGGGCTGCGGTGGGTGAGGGTGCATTTTTTTGTCAAATACGGCCAATAATCTATCGGCAACTACCGTTAAGCCAGTTTCTTCTTCAAATTCTTTAACAATTACCTCTTTGGCGCTATAGCCTACATCGGCCCAGCCACCCGGCAGGCTCCACTTGCCGTCGGCGCTTTCCTTAGCCAGCAATATTTTACCCTCGGCATTTAATAACATCCCGCGTACATCAACCTTAGCTGTAGGGTAATCATCCGGCATCGGGAAGTTAAACTTAATATCATCTTCGCCCCAACCGGTAACATTATCCAGCATTTCAATTGCTATATGCTGTAACTCGGCATAGCGTTCAATATCATATTCGTTTTTGGCATACAGCAAGCCCACATCGGCCACCGACCGCAGGCGGGTGATAAGTGTTAAAAGTTGGGTATTGTTCATCAAAGGAAATTATAAGAGAAAAAAAGTCATGCATTTATTTCAGCATCTCATATGAAAGGTAGCCTACTTAATGAGTGCTTAGCACGTGGGACGCCAAAACAACTCCGACATAATAATCAGAAGACATCTGCACATCTGAAACGGCACAGCCCTCAACGCAGTTAATTTGAAATCTGCACATCTAAAAGCCTACCCTCTTCCCAACAACTCATCCAGCTTATTGCGTTCGGTTTGCAGCTCGCGAGCCAGTTTCTTTTCTTTTTCGTTGGATTTTACTTTGTAGGCTTTGTATTCCTCGTCAAGTTCGTTGTACAATTTTATGCGGTACTTTGCTTCGCGGCTGTGCGCACCCGACCGGGCTATTACGATGGCTGCCGTTAGCCCAAAAACAATTACCAGGCCCCACATCATTAAATTATAGGTGGCTTTGGTAAAGCTTATGCCCGCGAGTTTTATCTCATCGCGTTTGGCGTTTGATTCGGAAAGGGTTTGGCTTTTAGTTGCCACATCGGTTTTAAGGCCGGTAATATCCTGTGTTTGCGCGGCCAATTTAGCCTGGGCTTCTTTCAGGTTACGGCGTTCCGTTTTTAAAGTATCCTGTAAGTTTTTCCATAAAGCCGATACCAATGGCTGTTGGTAATGGTATAATTTACTTAACAGGTATTGATATTGTCCGTTCAGGCTTTTGTCTTTAGCCAGGGCCGAATCGGCAGCTGTGGGGCGGGGTTGATAGTTATATTTGGGAGGAGTTACGGCGGGCTTAGCGGTACCGGCAGGTGTAGCACCATATTTCACCACCGGCTTTACAACAGCAGTTTTGGCGGCAGGCGGTTTAGCAGCATCTTTTTTAACAGTATCCTGGGCAAAGCCCACACCGCAGATGCTTAAAATAATGACCATTAAAACAGAGATACGGAATATAGAATGCTTGTTCATCATGTAAAATTAGGTACCTGTTATTAACAAAACAGGATTTTAATGGTTTTTATTTTATTATCCTGTACGTTTCTGATCGCTAATGTAAGGTTTCATACGGAATTTTGCTACTCATACTTATATTAGCAGCATGAATATAGGTATCATTGGGTTGGGCGATATGGGGCGTTTGTACGCAAAGGCTTTTGCAAAAGCAGGTTACACCGTTTGCGGCTGCGATTTACCCGAAAACCGCGACAAGCTGGAACAGGAACTTAGCCCCTTTGGCATCACGGTAATGGATAGCGCGCGCGACGTATCCCGCACAAACGACCTGGTTATTTACTCGGTTGAGGCCGACAAACTGGAACAGGTAGTAGCCGAGTGCGGTCCGCTTACCAAGTACGGGGCCATTGTTGCCGGCCAAACATCCGTTAAGCACCCCGAGATAGCCATATTTGAAAAATACCTGCCCGCCGATGTGCAAATCATTACTTTTCATGCCATGCACGGGCCGGGTTTTGAACCCAAAAGGCAAACACTTATCCTGATTCCGCACCGGGCCAAAGCGGATGCGTACCAGCGTATGTACGATTTATTTACAGCTATTGGGAGCGACATTGTAGAGATTGCCGATTACCACGAGCACGATAAAATTGTAGCCGATACCCAGGCCGTTACCCACGTAGGTTTTGAAAGCATGGGCACCGCCTGGAAAGCTGCGGGCTTTTTCCCCTGGGAAAACGCATCGTACCTGGGCGGTATAGACAATGTGAAGATACTGACCACCCTGCGTATTTTTAGCTATAAGGCGCACGTATACGCAGGCCTGGCCATTTTAAACCCGTACGCCCGCCAGCAGGTAAAACGCTACTCGGAGTCAGAGTCGGAATTATTTAAGTTGATGATCAAAGAAGAAGCGCAAACCTTCAGGGAGCGGCTGTATAAGGCACGCGATTTTGTTTTTCATGAAAGCCGCAAACCTATTATGCTGAGTGATACCGTGATGAAAGAGTTTTCGCTATCGCAACATGCTGATCACCAGAAACCCAACTCACACCTGAGCATCCTGAGCATGGTTGATGCCTGGTATCACCTGGGGGTAAACCCTTATGATAACCTCATTTGCCAAACCCCGCCCTTCCGGCTGAGGCTTGGCATTGCCGAATACCTGTTTAAAAACGAAGAACTGTTAGAAGAATCCATCGAAACCGCCCTTTACGATAAAACCATCCGCGGCGATGACCTGGAGTTCCACTCGGCAGTAAGGGAATGGTCGGCCATTATTGGTTACGGCGATATGGAGGGCTACAAAAAGCACTTCAACGAAGTACAATCCTTTTTCAGTCACAGGCTGGAAGAAGGTAAAGCCCAAAGTGCCGAATTGATCAGAAGACTGATGATGGAGTAGGTTTAGCTTCGTTGGTCCTTTGCCGTTATGGCTATCACGATGCCCGCGTCCAGGTAACTATTCACGAAATGTCACGTATAAAAACTTTCTTTTGAAAGCCAGGAATGCCTGAAATAGGATGATTCTTTGAATCTGGTATATTTTAAGCCCCATTATTAATTTATACATGAAAAGTAAAAGTTACCTGATACATGCCATCGCCGGTATGTTAGTTGTGTCATCGTTCGCGATGTGCACCAAAAATAAAATTAACGGGCCGCTGAGCACGCCTTCGGTTACTAACGCCAAATTTTCGTCTTTAGCTATTTCCGACTGCACCTATACCGTTCAGCCCTCTGAATGGATGGTTGACGGCACTAACATACCAGCGGGATCAACCGTGTGTATCCCCGCCGGTAAAAGAGGCGCTTTGCTGCTTAAAAACTTTAAAGGAACTGCAGCTGCCCCCATCGTTATTATTAATAAGGGCGGTAAAGTAACTTTTTCGACGGCTGTTACCGCTTCATATGGTTTTAAAACGCAAAATTGCCAGTATTTTAAAATACTGGGAAATGGCGATCCCGATACCGAGTATGGGTTTGACATCAATGGCGGCAACATCGGCATGACGATGGATAACCTGAGCTCAGATTTTGAAATTGCAAATGTGGAGGTGCGTAATAGTGGCTTTGCAGGCATTATGGCCAAAACAGATCCATCTTGTGATGAAACAACATGGCGCGGCCATTTCACTATGCAAAACGTAATTCTTCATGACAATTATGTTCACAAAACAGGTGGCGAAGGATTTTATGTGGGCAATTCGTTTTATGCCAACGGCGTTTCGCTTTCCTGCGGTAAGGTTTGGCCGGGCGATGTGGTGAATGTTAAGTTATACAAAAACATCACCGATTCTACCGGTGCCGAAGGAATCCAGGTTGGCAGCGCTATTTTAGGCTGCGAAATTTATAACAATACGGTTAAAACACCCGGGATAAGCCCTTTTGCCTCCTATCAAAATAACGGCATACAAATAGGCGAAGGTACCGGTGGAAAATGTTATAACAACGTGATTAAGGATGCACCCGGCAACGGAATTATTGTACTGGGGCTTGGGGATAACCTGGTGTTTAATAACTACATCATCAATTCAAAAGCTTATGGCATTTTTGCAGATTCCAGATACACGCCGGGGCCCAATTTCCAGTTTATTAATAATACCATCATTGGTTCGGCGTTGGGTGGTATAAAATTAAATTCCGAAACTATCCCGATGAACACCGTAATCAACAACGCAATTATCCAGTCGGACCTGGTACTTCCAATAATTAAAAAAAGCAGCTATGTTAAGCTTACGGCTTCAAATAATTATGTAGCCAACGATGTAAGCGCATGTCAATTTGTAAATTACGCTGACGATGATTTCCATTTACTGTCATCCTCTCCGCTTATTAATGCCGGGGCAAACGTTTTATCGTATGGCGTAGAATTTGATTATTATGGCACCCAACGCCCATCTGCCGATGCTTTTGCCATTGGGGCCACTGAGTATTGATATATTCCGCGATAAACTAAAGGGATTTACTATCGCCTATAAGGCCTGCCGTACACCTGTTTGCCGGGCTTATCCCAAAAGGAGATAGTTTGGCGTGGGGCATATTTTGGTGGCATATGCGAATACAGCATATTACCTGCAGTAAAAACAAGCGGGAAGGATTGGGGGCGTTTTTTTTAGCAGCAAGGTGTGTGTACCGGTACGGGATGAAACACCCTGGTACGGGATGAAACACCCTGGTACGCCCTGAAACACCCTGAAACGCCCTGGTACACCCTGGTACGGGGTGGTACACAACTGGTAGTTAATATTTTTTAAGTAAAACAAAATATTACAGCAATAAGTCGACAGTACTAAGTGGTAAATGTAAAGTTGTTGTTTTTTTCTTTTTTTGACTTAGAACTTAAGACTTTGGGCTAAAGACTACCCGTCAATTTATCGTTGACACGAACGCCTGGTTAGCAGCAAATTAATCTTAACTCTTGATTCCTGGCTATTGGTTCTTTTCCGGAAAGGATAACCTGTCAAAACAAATCCCGCCCCTGGTTTTCAGCCCGAGTTTTTGCTCGCGGATAAGAATTGGCGCCTGCCTTACATATTGTTTAAAGCCTGCCGACTTGAAAGTCATCTCCCCGTTAATCATCACCATATCCCAATCATATTCAAATTCCCTGCCCAGGTATTCGGCGGCTATGGTTGCTTGCGGGTTTTCCCTTTGGATAAAATCTATAATGGGCTGTCCGCCGTCCAATTCAAACTCAACCTGTTGAACGTTTTCGAAGATTAAGGTGCAGGGAGCAATCCAAAACTTATAATATTTACTTCCCTTTTTTGGTTGTACCCATTCAAACATATAGTCGATATCCAGCAATAGTTCATCATCGTCATTGAAACAAAATGATTGGATATGGCAGTCGTGCCAGTTCATGGTGTCGAAGTCGGCATCTGTGTATAGGTATTTTTCTAATTGATAGGCTCCCGGCATAGTTGAATAAGGTTGGTGCAACATGATGATTGATGTTTGCCAAGATAAGCAATAAGTTGGTTATGAATTTAAAGAGCTTCCTTAGTATAAGCCATGCACCTTTTATTTGTATTTATGACAGTCTGCCTCGTAGAGGCTACCTGTTTGTAGCAAAATATATCGAAATTCTTTTATGCCCCGTAGGGGTTACCCATCTCAGCGAAAAAACCATTACATGAGGTAAAAGACTTAAAAGGGATTTCCCTGGCTGTTATATAAGTTCGAAAGAATGGGCCGCCGTTGAAAATAAACACTCCATGTAACCGCGTTTTTTTACATTATTTAGTGGTAATCGACAACATCGGCCCGCTGTCTTGTCCTAAACAAGTCACAAGTCATCCGAACACAGGCGACCGCTAACACTTGCGCTAAGGGGCGGGAATATCCAATTTCGAACAATGAAGGAAAACTTCGGTGTTGGATATTCGAAATTCAGTGTTCGATATTATTTTTCATTCAGTTTCTGTTAACTTAATAGCTGTATATTGGCATAACAAACCCAACCTTTACATCCAAAACTGTATCACCCAATATGAGTTACGATTTATTTTTCTATAAACAAAAAGGCAAAGAAATTTCAACCGATAAAATTTCTGATTATTTATCAAACAATTTAGTTGCGGCAGGTGAAGGGAACACGCAATGGTTTTTTGAAAATAAAGACACCGAGGTATATTTTTCATTTGATTATAACGAGCCCGATGCAGATAATCAGCCGGAAGAAGAGGACATTACACCTATTGATGATTTTGACGATACGAATTTTTCATTCAACCTCAATTTTATGCGGCCGGCATTTTTTGGGACTGAAGCTTTCAAATTTGTTGAAAAGTTTTGTGCGGACCTGGATTTATTTGTTTTAAATCCTCAAGCCGATTCTGACCCATATAAACCAAATGCGCATGAAGAAATCAGTATTTGGAATAAAACAAACTTATGGGCAAGTAAAGATCATTTTGACCCCATGCAAACCTGCTACCTGAGCGAGGAAGAATGTTATAAGGTTTGGGAATACAATTTTAACAGGCGGCAGCTGCAGGAAAAACTTGGCGATGGCTATTTTGTTCCAAAGATCTTCTTTTTCAAAAAGAAACAAAATAATGAACCGTTTACGTTAACTATCTGGACCGAGCATTTACCCATTGTGCTGCCAGCTACAGATTATATTTTGTTAACCAGGCAATACAAAAAGTTTTTCAGGAATATTAAAGACACCGTTTTGGTTTCGCGGGAAAAACTGTTAAATGAATTTGGCAACTACTTTGTTGAATTTGATTTTCCGGATTGCAAAATCATACATCCAAACAACGCCAACCAAGCTAAAAACAAATTCAATGCTATAAAGCCGGAAAAAGAATTTGCTGAATTTGCTGAAAGATTGGCCGTGGAAAATTTATTCAATGCAAAACCTATTTAAAAGCAAATGATCAGCGATACTGAACAGATGGGTTACGATTTTGATTGGTTTTTTACCAATGGCGAACATATTGGTCACGTGGCGTCGGGTGGTGGGCCATTACCGGCATCGGTAGCTATGTCTGCCGAAAATTTGGCGAAGCTTTGGGATTACTTCAGCGGCCTATTTTACAGATGTGCCGTAAACTTAAACCCCGAATTAAAAACCATAGAAAACCTAAAAACCAATCCTGATGTAACCGATCCATCCATATCCTCCTTCACCGGAATGGCCAGCCGGGGACTGTTTTCTTTTGATAAAACCACGGTTAACAATTTTAATAACCCTTATTACCATTTGGTAGCGTCACCGGTTGAACCTTCGACAATTGCGGAACTACCCGCCGAAATCCGGGATATTCTATCTGCTACTAAGTATGATGGTGAAATTAGCGGATTTGGAAACGTTGGGGAGGTGCGGTAGGTGATTTTCTGAATAAATCACTGAACCGTATGCGCTTGTGGGCATCGCTCAACATTTCCGCTAAAAGGGGAGTGAGGAAATATGATTTCAGTTTAACCGACAAACATAACGATAATGAGTTTGTCTGAGACAACTCCGACAAAGTGCGGGCGAACATATTGGTCACGCGGCTTAATTTGATTTCAATTATAAATCTTTACTTATTCTATTTGCCACGAAAATACTATCTGCCTTTTTACTGCTGATTGTATCCGTATGATCACCTATCTGGAAAATAAATACCGTTGAATCTTTGCCGCGATTTCGATTAACGTATTTGTAGTACGCGGTAAGTACCGTATCCTGCATTTTCTTCGAACTAAAATAGTAATGGTCCTCCTCAGCGTCTAAATCACAACCGTTATATACCACAACTTTTAAACTGTGGCCCCTGCTAACCCTGCGGGCTTGCCATGCAGTTGCATATTTATCCTTAAAATAAACTTCCCACGCCGGAGGAATTATTGGAATATGCAGTTCCTTGCGTTTTTTATTAAATTCCGGTCCGAAGCTATTCGCACAACTAAATTCTATGTATTTCGACACTCCCGAAAAGATCAACAATCCTCCGATTAAACAGAGAGCAGTGATAACGACAATTTTCTGCGTTTTCATAACCAATTAATTGATAAGGTAATTTTTGTAGAAGTTAGGCTGCTTGTACCTTGCTAAAATAGCATTTTTTACACGCTAACTTTGTATGAATATTAAGGACGCAAACACACTGTCCTTTACCGCTTTTGTAAAGGGCGGTGGATGGCCAACTTGTGACCGGCGGATGTTCGCTAAAGGGAAGAATTCATCAAATACATGCACCGTACCTACGGCACTCAAAAGCTATTGTGTATTCATCCAACGGGTTAAAACCCGTTGCTACAACATGTTGCGAGCCTACGGCTCTTAGCCGCAATGATGATTTCATTTACCCAGCCACAATAGGTATCGTCCCGGCAATATTGCAACAATTGCTTAAATCCCTCCTAAACAAACAGCCAATAAAAAAGAGCCGTATTCTCGGCCAATATTGTAGCCATGGGTTTTAACCCGTGGTAAAATAAACAGCAGGTAAAAGAGTGCCGTAGGTACGACCCATATATTGCCTATCCGTCAGCAGATCGCCCAGGTCTTACACCAAAAGTCTTAACGCTTGATTCTAATCTCTTGACTCTTTCCCCGGGCGTTTCCCCAACCGGTAGAAGTTGGGGCCGGGTCATCCGCTCATACTACACTGGCATTAGGCGCGGGCAGGTATCCGCTACTACCCCTAACGTGGGCTGTGGGCTGGGCCGGGTGCTTTGCAACAGAATCGTGATTTGCATGCGGACGCACAGTCTCGGAGGGTTGAGGCAGCGGGGAACACCAACAAGGGCGAAGCTGTATTAAGGTAACTGTATTCCACGGCCAAATTGTATATTTGTGCAAACCTTAATGCATTGAATAAACTTCTACCGGCGTTATTATTATTTTTCTTTTTTTTGCTGGCAGGTGTTTTTACATTGGCACAAACCAATCAGGTTATTACCAATGGCGATGCTACAAAGCCAGCAAATTTCCCGTCTACGGGATGTACTTATAGCTGGGTTAACAGTAACCCCGGTATTGGCCTGGCCGCAAGCGGTACCGGCGATATTGCATCATTTAAAGCTGTAAATAACGGTAATACACCCACTGTTGCCACCATTACGGCTACCCCTGTTTCAACCGGCTTTGCTTACGTAACCAATTTTGGCGAAGCCAACATCACCATAATCAATACCGCAACCAACGCAATAGTTAAAACCCTTGGTGTAAATTCAACACCTTTAGGAATAGCCGTAAGCCCCGACGGTAAAAGGGTTTATGTAACTAACGAGGGTATAAACCAAGTTACCGTTATTGATGGGGTAACTAACAGCGTGGTTACCAGTGTAGCAACCGGTATTACGCCCTGGGGTATGTGCATAAGCCCCGATGGCAGCCGTGTATATGTAGCCAATAAAGGCGATAACACCCTGTCGGTTATCAACACCGCTACCAACAGCGTAATTGCTACCGTTGCTACGGGTAACGCTCCATGGGACGTATCTGTAAGTCCTAACGGTAAGTTTGCTTACATAACTTATGGGATAAATGGGGTGGCCGTGGTTAATACGGCCACCAACAAGATTTCGGCAGATATCGCGCTTGATGCCGGTTCGGCACCGCGCAGTTCATGTGTGAGCCCGGATGGCAGCAAATTGTATGTAGCCAATGGCAACCTGCAAAGTATTTCGGTTGTTGATTTGACTACCAATAAGATAACGACGGATATTCCGGTCGGTTCGTTCCCCTATGGTATGTGCCTTAGTCCCGATGGCAAGCGTTTATATGTGGCCAATAATAACTCAAGTGAAGTTTCGGTGATCGACCTATCTGCCAATAACGTAACAAGCATACCTGTAGGTGGGCCCTCTGGCTTGTCCCTTAATGCCGACGGCAGTAAACTTTATGTAACCTGCGGGGCTACAGATGAATTATTTGTGATTAATACGGCAACCAACGTTGTAGAATCAAAAATACCAACGGGCTTATATCCAACTTCGTTAGGTAATTTTGTAAGCACTAATACGTCCTGTACCAGCCCGGCTATCAGTTTTACTTTCACCGTTAACCCATCATCAACAGCGCCGGTAATTACCATGGGTACAGTAACGGGCAGTATAAGCGCCTGTGTTGGTTCGGCATCGGCAAGCCCCAATATACAGCAGTTTGTGGTATCGGCCAAAAACCTCAGCGGCAGCGTTACGGTTACCGCGCCTAAGGATTTCGAAGCATCGCTTAGTGCAGGCAACAATTATGGAACTGTAATAACCATTCCGCAGTTGGGTGGGGCAGTAAATGGTACATTGGTATATGTGCGGTCGGCATCCACAGCAAAGGCAGGTAATATTACAGGTAACATTAGCCTTACCTCTCCCGGGGCGGCCAACCAGTTGGCGGCGGTTAGCGGCACTGTCAACGCATTACCTGCGGTAAACCACGTGGATAACCTGATTGTATTATCGGGCGATGATACCCAGCCTGTAAATTTTTCGGGCACGGGCAACACTTTTACCTGGACAAATAACACGCCCGGCATAGGCCTGCCTGCAAGCGGTACCGGCAATATACCCGCTTTTACGGCCGTAAACACCGGCAGCGCACCGGTAACAGCCACCATAACGGTAACCCCGGCATCGGCAGGGGCGGTTTACATGGTAAATACTTATTTAAACCGGCTGGAAGTAATTAATGAGGCATCCAATGCCATTATGAACACCGTCCCTTTGGGCATTTACCCTGTAGGCGTAACTTTAAGTCCTGACGGGAGTAAGGTATATATCACGAACGAAAATCCTGTTGGGCTGGGGAGCGTATCTGTTGTAAGCACGGCCACAAATTCTGTTATAGCCACCATCCCGATGGGCGATCACCCCTGGGGCATAGTTGCCAGCCCGAACGGCAAATGGGTATATGTTGCCAACGAATTATCGGGTGATGTGTACGTGATAAACACAGCAAATAATACCGTATTAACCCGCATACCCATACCTATGGGCGCGGTGGGTATAGCCATAAGCCCTGATGGCAGCAAGGTGTATGCAGTTGCCAGCTACGAAAAGGATACGTATATAGTAGTTATAGATGCCGCCACAAACACTGTTGCGGCCAATATCCCTGTTACCGGCAGCCCCTGGGGCCTTGCCGTGAGCCCCGACGGCAGCCGGGTGTATGTTGCCAACGCGGGTGAAAACAATGTGCTGGTGCTTAATACCGTAACAAACAAGGTTATCGCTACAATTCCTGTCGACAATTTTCCGTCAGGTGTTGTGGTAAGCCCCGATGGCAGCCGGGTATACGTATCCAATTTTTATGGCAACACTGTTTCGGTTATTGACGCGGCAACAAATAAGGAGGCAGACAGGATACCGTCCGGGCAAAATCCCGAAGGGGTATCTGTAAGCCCGGATGGAAAAAAACTGTACGTGGTCAATGTAAACTCCAGCACGGTAAACGTATTTGACACGCAAACCAATGCGCTGGTAAACACGCTAAACACAGGCAGCCCCGGTAACCCGCAAACCTTAGGGGATTTTTACAGGCCGGGTACCGGCTGCACGGGCGCGCCCATTACTTTTAACATTACCGTTAACCCATCAACACCTACTATTACAACCACGGCAGTTGCGGGAGCCATCACGGCCTGCGCGGGTTCGGCAGCGGCCAGCCCCGATATTCAGCAATTTACCGTATATGGCAGCGGCCTTATCGACGACATAAACATTACCGTGCCCAACGGACTTGAAATAGCTACAGCCCCCGGCAGCGGGTATGTAACTGCCATGAAGCTGGCCCGTAACAAAGGAAAGGTTGCTGCCACCATTATTTATGTACGCTCGGCAGCCTCAGATCCTGCCGGAAGCATATCGGGAAACCTGTTCCTGAACTCTGCAGGGGCACCCACGCAAATTGTGCCTGTAGCCGGGGTGATAAAAGCTTTGCCAATTGTAAGTCCGGTTGACAATCAAACACTAACCAGCAATTCAAAAACAAAAGCCATAAACTTTAGCGGCACAGGCACGGCTTATTCATGGGTTAACAATAATCCCGGCATAGGCTTACCCGCAACCGGCAGTGGCAACATCCCGTCATTTACGGTCATAAACACTACCGGCACCGCCATGGTGGCCACTATTACCGTAACGCCCTTGTCGGCAGGTGCAGGTTGCAACGGCACACCCGTAACGTTTGATATTACGGTAAACCCGCCGCCGCCACCGCAGATAAGTTATTCGGGCGTCTTGCCGCCGCTCACAACGGTTTACGGAACGGCATCGCAATCGTTTGGCTTCAACGTATCGGGCACCAACCTCACTGCCGACATTCTAATTACCCCGCCCAACGGGTTTGAAGTTAGTGCCGATAACGCCAGCTTTTCCAAAACTATAACTGTAGGCACCGCCGGGGCCACTGTTTCGGGCAATGTATATTTTAGGCTGACGGCATCGGCGCCTGTGGACAGCTATTCCGGGCAGTTTATTTTTAGTACCGATGGCATCCCTGGTGTAAATGGTCCGCAGGCCGGGGGCACGGTAATCCCGGCCCCGCTTAGTATCGTTGTAGGCAATACCACAAAAACATACGGGGAAGTGCTATACAGCCCGCTGGAATCAACCGACTTTACGCCGATGGGCTTAAAAAATAACGAAACCGTAGGCGGTGTTACGCTGAGCTTTGGTACAGGCGGTTCCGGTCCCGACGGGGTGGGTGTTTACAAAGGCAAGGCCATTGGCAGTACCGCCACTGGTGGCACTTTCACTGCCGGCAATTACATTATCACCTACCTGCCCGGCGATATCATCGTGAATAAAGCGCTGCTTACTATAAAAGCGGATGATAAAACAAAAAAACAGGGTGCCGAAAATCCTACATTGACAGCCACATACACCGGCTTTGTAAATGGCGACCAGCCCGCGCAGTTAACCGTGTTGCCCCTTTTGAACACTACGGCCGCCACGACATCGCCCGATGGACTTTACCCTATAACTGTAAGCGGAGGCTCATCGCAAAATTATGATATAACTACTGTAGATGGTACGCTGACCGTTTTTTCGACCATTACCATACCCAATGCGTTCACACCTAACGACGATGGGGTTAATGATACTTGGGTGATAACTGCCATTGCCAACTACCCACATTGCCAGGTGTCTGTTTTTAACAGGTATGGCGTGTTGCTTTTTCAATCGAGGGGCTATGCAAAACCATGGAATGGCAACTATAACGGTAAGGAACTACCCGAAGGTACTTATTATTACATCATCCACCTGGACAACGGCACGGCGCCCTTGTCTGGCCCGGTTACCATTTTAAGATAAGTGTTAGGTAGTAAGACTGAACGGATCAGGGGTATCCTTTAATCCTGAAAATCAAGATTCAGACAGTGTGGCGGTAAACAAAAAACCTCCCGGAGTTTTTGGTTTCGGGAGGCTTTGATATTTTGGGGTAAGCAACTGGCTTGAACGGCATGCGAGGCGGTTGCTTCGTGCCAAGCAATGACATGGTGGGATTGGCATGGCGGCCAGGCCTTTGCCCGCGTGCTTCGACAGGCTCAGCATGACCGGCCCGTTTCACTACTCACTACTCACTACTCACTACTCACTACTCACTACTCACTACTCACTACTCACTACTCACTACTCACCTAAACAAGGTACTCAAACAGCGTTTGATCTTTATTCAGCTCGATAACGTCGAAACGGTGGGCGGCCATGCGGTTGAGCAGGGCGGGGTAGTCGCTGGCGGTTTTTAGTTCGATGCCTACCAGGGCGGGGCCGTTTTCTTTTTCGGTTTTTTTGATGAACTCGAAACGGGTAATATCATCGTGAGGGCCTAATACATTGTTCACAAACAGTTTCAAGGCTCCCGGGCGTTGCGGGAAGCGTACGATGAAGTAATGCTTCAAACCTTCGTACAGGAGGGATTTTTCTTTGATCTCCTGCATGCGGGCAATATCGTTGTTGCCCCCGCTGATAACGCAAACTACTTTTTTGCCTTTTATTTTATCCTTGCAGGCATCAAGCACGGCTACAGACAGGGCACCGGCGGGTTCAACCACAATGGCGTCCTCGTTGTATAGCTTGAGTATGGTGGTGCACACTTTGCCTTCGGGTACCAGCAGCATTTCGTCTAATACCTGCTGGCAAAGGTTGTAGGTGAGTTTGCCTACGCATTTCACGGCGGCACCGTCAACAAAGCGGTTAATCTCTTTTAAGGTGGTTGGTCCGCCATGTTCAAAAGCTTCCAGCATAGATGGGGCGCCTTCGGGCTCTACCCCTACCAGATAAATGCCTGGTACGTGTTGCTTAAGGTAGGTGCCTGTGCCGGCCGCTAAGCCGCCACCGCCTATGGGCATAATGATGGCTTCGATATCGGGCAGGTCCTGCAGTATCTCTACCCCTACTGTTCCCTGGCCTTCAATGATGCGGTAATTATCAAAAGGCGGGATAAACGTCATCTGGTGGGCTTCGGTGTATATCAAAGCCTCGCGCAGGCAATCGTCAAAGGTATCGCCGGTTAAAATGATCTCGATATTGCCCTTGCCGTGCATTTCGGTTTGGGTAACTTTTTGCTTGGGGGTAATTTCGGGCATAAAAATTACGCCTTTGGTACCTAAGCGGCTGCAGCTAAAGGCTACGCCCTGCGCGTGGTTGCCCGCGCTGGCGCATACTACGCCACGGTCAAGCTCGTCTTGCGTAAGCTGGCTTATCATGTTATAAGCGCCACGCAGTTTGTATGAGCGTACTATTTGTAAGTCTTCGCGTTTTAAATATAGTTCGCACTCGTATTTGGCCGATAAGCCGGCATTATACTCCAGTGGAGTGCGTTTAACAACCCCTTTCAATCGTTCGTAAGCCGAATCGAAATCGAGCAGGTTTTTAGTTTCGGTTTCCATTATTAATTTTTTACCAGCCTGTGGGCCATTAAGCCCTGCAGGTCTTCGTCATTTATATCCAGCTTGACATCGGCAAGCGTTAAAAACTTGTTGTATACCTGGGCAAGTTCCTCTTTATCCAAACTAAAGCCAAGGCGTTCCAGGTGGAACTTCAGAGCATGCCTGCCGCTGCGCGCGGTTAGCACTATTGTGGCGCTCGGAAAGCCTACATCTTCAGGGCGAATGATCTCGTAATTTTCGCGCATTTTCAGGAAACCATCCTGGTGAATGCCCGAGCTGTGCGCAAAGGCGTTGCTGCCTACAATAGCCTTATTAGGCTGTACCGGCATGCGCATTTGCGTGCGGATCATCTGGCTTAGTTCATAAAACCTTTTGGAATCGATATTGGTTTTTAAGCCCAATACCTGGTGCACTTTCAGGATCATGACCACTTCCTCGATAGAAGTATTGCCGGCGCGTTCGCCAATGCCGTTGATGGTGCCTTCTATCTGGCGGGCACCGTTTTGTAAGCCGGCTATGGAGTTGGCGGTGGCCAAACCCAAATCGTTATGGCAATGTACCGAGATGATGGCTTTATCTATGTTTTTAACGTTCTCTTTCAGGAATTTGATCTTGGCACCATACTGATCGGGCAGGCAGTAGCCATTGGTATCGGGGATGTTAACCACGGTAGCACCGGCAGCAATAACAGCCTCGACCATCTGAGCCAGGTAAACCACATCGGCACGGCCGGCATCTTCGGCATAAAACTCGATATCTTCTACCGCGCGTTTGGCATATTTTACGGCTTCAACGGCGCGCTCCAAAATCTCCTCGCGGGTGCTGTTAAATTTATGCTTGATGTGCATATCCGACGAGCCTATACCGGTATGGATACGCGGATGTTTGGCATATTTTAGTGATTCGATAGCAGCATCAATATCGCCCTTGTTGGCACGGGTAAGCGCGCAAACCGTAGGGTTGGTTACTGCCTTCGAGATCTCGACAACACTCTGAAAATCTCCCGGACTTGAAACCGGGAAACCGGCTTCAATAATATCCACGCCCAGTAGTTCCAGTTCTTTTGCTATCTCAATCTTTTCGGGGGTGGTTAACTGGCACCCTGGTACCTGCTCGCCATCGCGAAGCGTGGTATCAAAAACATAAACGCGGTTGGGATCGTGTAACATATTCTTCTTTTTAGTAGTAAGTAGTTGTTTTAGTACATAGTAGCAAGTATCAAGTATCAAGATTTTTTGCTCCGTGTGCCTATATAACTACCCTTCGTGTGTTTAATTAATCTATAAATATCGTTAATTCAAGAATCAATTAAAAGTCTTGATACTTGATACTAACTACTTGCTACTGTTCTTTAACTGCCACAAACCTTAGCCTTTTATAATCGGCGTACCATTGGCCGCCTTCGTTGTAGTAGGGTTCCAGCTTGTGGGTTATTTCTTTTAGTATTTGTTCTTTTTCTTCTTCGGGGATGCCTTCTAAAAACTGGGCGCCAAACATGGTTACCCATTTAGCTACACCCTGGTCGCCGTCCTGTAACGGCGTTTTACGGTCGTAGTGGGCGGTGAAGGTTACGCGAAAACCGTGATTTTCCAGCAACGTGGCATATTCGGCAGTCGACGGGAAAAACCAAACTTTGGTTTCGGCCTGGTCATGATAGTCATGATTTTGCAGAACCAGGCGGATGGCTTCCAATAGTTTTGCTACGTTGCCTTTGCCGCCCATTTCGGCCACAAAACGGCCGCCGGGTTTAAGGGCATTGTAAACACTTTTGATAGCGCCATTGGCATCCAAAACCCAATGCAGGGCCGCGTTGCTAAAAACGGCATCGTACTTTTCCTCAGTATAAAAATCGGCAGCATTCTCTACCGCGAAATCAACACCGGGGAACAGTTTTTTGGCCTGTGCAATCATATCCGGCGAATAGTCGGTACCTTTTACAATGGCACCCTTATCCTGTATCTGCTTGGTTAAGTGGCCTGTGCCGCAACCAATATCCAGGATATGTTCGCCGGGTTTAACATCCAGCAGAGCCAAAACATCCTCGCCAAATTGAAATACAAAGGCATGTTTCTGGTCGTATAAATCAGCGTTCCACTTCATTTTATTAGTCATTAGTCATTTCGCTTCGCTGTCATTAGTCATTAGTCTTAGCAGGTTTTTCTGCCTTTCGCCTTTGACCTTTTGCCTTTAACCTAAATACTCAAGCACTTTTTGCCCCATTGCTTTGGTGCCTAAAATTTTGCTCTTGTCGGTTTTTGCATCGGCAATATCGCCGGTGCGGTAGCCTTCTTTCAGCGTTTTATCGATGGCCGATGTGATGAGTTTGGCTTCGTCTTTAAGGCCGAAGCTAATTTCTAACATCAAAGCTACTGATAATATAGATGCCAGTGGGTTGGCTTTATCCATGCCGGCAATGTCATGTGCCGAACCGTGGATAGGCTCAAAAAATCCGGTACCATCACCAATTGATGCCGATGCCAGCATACCCATTGAGCCTGCAATCTGCGATGCTTCGTCGGTTAAAATATCGCCAAAAAGGTTGGCGGTTAATACCACATCAAACTTTTTAGGGTTTTTAACCAGTTGCATGGCGGCATTATCAATAAACATGTGCTCGGTTTCAACCTCGGGATAGTTTTTGGCTATCTCCTGCACCACCTCGCGCCACAGGCGTGAAGCCTCCAGCACGTTGGCTTTATCAACCGAACATAATCTTTTGCCACGAACCATAGCGGCTTCGTATGCTTTAATGGCGATGCGCTCAACCTCGTAACGCGAATAGATCATCAGGTCGGAAGCGGTATTGCGATCTTCACTGCGTTTTTTCTCGCCGAAGTAAACGTCGCCGGTAAGTTCCCGGAAGAAAAGAATGTCGGTTCCTTTCAAAATTTCCGGTTTCAGGCTTGAAGCATCCAGCAGCTCATCAAATAACATGATGGGGCGCAGGTTGGCATACAAACCCAGTTCTTTACGGATCTTTAATAATCCCTGCTCGGGGCGAACCTTGGCAGATGGATCATTATCATATTTTATATGACCGATGGCGCCAAATAAGATGGCATCACTGGCTTTTGCTTTTGCTAAAGTTTCGTCGGGCAGGGGATTGCCTGTAGCCTCGATACCCGCGTGACCCATCAGGCCCTCGTCGAAAGTAAACTCATGACCAAAATCCTGGCCGATTTTCTCTAAAACTGCTTTACCCCAGGTGGTAACCTCGGGGCCTATCCCGTCGCCGGGTATTACTAAAATGTGTTTCTGAATTCCCATAAGCCCCCTACCCCCCTGAAGGGGGAATTTTTTGAGTTAATTATTACTTAGTTCCTCTTATTTCTTTTAGTTTCATTGTCATGCGCTCGGCATCGGTTGCTACCCATTCGGTGTATTCATCAATGGCCAGCAGGCGCAATTCGTCGTCAATATAACCTTCCTCTACCATTTGTTTAGACTGTGCTACACTTGCCCAGATGCCTGCTTTGCGTATAAAGTTTTCCTCGCCTTTTTGGTAAACCTCGTCGGCGTTAAACACCTCAATATCTTTGAAGCCGGCCTCGGTAAAATAAGCTGGCAGGTCTTCGGCTATGTGGTTGTTCATGCCGGCATCACCGCGCCATCTTAAAAAGGTAGCATAAAACCGCAGCATACTTGGCGGCGGTTGCGGCTGCCATTCCAGCGCTTCGTGGTTATAATCCAATATGGACACCATGCCACCCGGTTTTAAAAGCGAGTACATTTTCTTTAAAGCTTCCACCGGATTATTTAGCCACTGTAAAACCCTTGCGGCTACAATCAGATCGAACTGTTCTTCCGGTTCGTAGGCAAACAGATCGGTATAAATCAAATCAAGGTTTTTTACCGAAGCATAAGTTTTCTTTCCGCTTTGGATAAAGAACTCCGTATTATCAATGCCCGTAACATGACCTGTTGAACCAACTTTAGCGGCTATATCTTTACTGATAGCCCCGGTACCGCAACCCACATCCAAAACCCGCAAACCAAGTTTTAGGGCAGACGCGAGCGTTGCATAATCATTCGCCAAACTACGTTCGTCAAATAACTTTGCGGTGCCTTTGCCTTCTCGTTGGATTACTTTGTTCATTGGTTCACTGGTTCATTAGTTCATTGGTCTTTGCAGCTGGCATGGTTTTTCTGACCTTTCACCTTTTGCCTTTCGCCTTTTACCTCTGGTCTTCAAATTCCTGGATCAATTCCTTTTTGCTCAGGATGTAGTCTATGTCATCGTAGCCGTTGGTCATGCAGGCTTTTTTGTAGGGGTTAACCTCAAAGCTTTCCTGCTCGCCGGTAGTTACCAGGCGGATGAACTGGTCTACCAGGTCGATTTCAACTACAGTGTGCTCATCGGCATAAACCGCATCGAAGATCTTCTTTAAAAAATCTTCGCTCACCTGTACCGGCAGCAAGCCATTGTTAAGGGCGTTGCCTTTAAAAATATCGGCAAAAAAGCTGCTTACCACTGCATCAAAGCCATAATCGGCAATGGCCCAGGCAGCATGCTCGCGGCTACTGCCGCAACCAAAGTTTTTGCCTGCAACCAGGATCTTGCCGCTATAGTTTGGGTTGTTGAGCACGAAATCCTGCTTAGGGTTATCATTCTCATCAAAACGCCAATCGCGAAATAAGTTATTGCCAAAGCCCTCGCGGGTAGTGGCTTTCAAAAACCGCGCAGGGATAATCTGGTCTGTATCGATGTTCTCGATAGGCAGGGGCACCACGCTGGTTTGTATGTGCTTGAATATTTTGGTACTCATAATGTTTCTTTTTTCTGAACCGGAATTTGTCGAATTTTTAGAATTACACGAATTTTAGAATTTATTGAATTTGGATTTTAAAATTCTGTTATTCTTTAGTTCGATGAATTCCGGTTGACATTATCCGGATTATGTTTTTTATTCAGTAATCTTTTAAACTGCAGGCTTTTACTTCCGAAATTTATAAGTAAACCTGTTTTTATATTGTACGCTTCGAGATAATTAATGCCTTGTGCAAGGTGAACATCTTCTAATAAAATAATTGCCTTTAACTCAACCATTATTTCACCTTCTACAAAGAAATCAACCCGCCTTGTGCCAATCTGTTCATTTCTATAAAAGATTGGCATTTCCATCTCTCTTGTAAACACCAGACCTTCTAAAGCCATCTCAATCTCCAATGCTCTTTGGTAGATAGTTTCCTGAAAACCATTCCCTAAAAAAGAGTGAACCCGCATCGCACAACCAATAATTTGGCTTGTGCAATCTTTAAATTCTTCGGGCGTCTTTTTAAAGGTGTCCATTGTATTTTTTCTGAACCGGAATTGAATTTTTAGAATTACACGAATTTTTGAAGTACCATTCTAAAATTCTGTTAATCCAATGAATTCGTTTAATTCCGGTTCAGACATCTTTTAGAATTTCTTGAAGCGGCATTTTAAAATTCTGTTAATTCTATAAATTCGTTTAATTCCGGTTCAGACAACTTCTTCAGACAGAAACTCCCGTATATCCGTCACCTTCCCTGTAATGGCACTTGCTGCCGCGGTTAGCGGGCTGGCCAGGAAGGTGCGGGAGTTAGGTCCCTGTCTTCCTTCGAAGTTACGGTTAGATGTGGATACGCAGTATTTACCTGCCGGGATCTTGTCCTCATTCATGCCCAGGCATGCGCTGCAGCCAGGTTCGCGAAGCGGGAAGCCCGCTGCATCAAATATTTTGTCCAGCCCTTCGCGGATGGCTTGTTCCTGTACCTGTTTAGAGCCGGGGACTACCCATACCACTACGTTATCTGCTTTGTGTTTGCCTTTTACAAATTCGGCCACCTGGCGCAGGTCTTCAATGCGCGAGTTGGTGCAGCTGCCGATGAAAACGTAATCAATAGGTTTACCCAATAATTGTTCATCATCATGCAGCCCCATGTATTCAAGGGCTTTTTTGTACGATCCCTGTTCTTTTGCTTCAAACGAAGCAGTTTCGGGAACGTGTTGTGTTACGCCAATGCCCATGCCGGGGTTTGTTCCGTAGGTAATCATTGGCTCAATATCTTCGGCTTTAAAGGATAATACTTCATCAAAGGCTGCATCCGCATCTGAGTATAAAGTTTTCCAGTAAGCTACTGCTTTGTCCCACTCTTCGCCTTTAGGGGCAAATTCGCGGCCCTTTACATATTCAATTGTGGTGTCATCGGGGGCTATCAATCCGCAACGGGCACCCATTTCGATGCTCATGTTACAGATGGTCATGCGGCCTTCCATGCTTAAAGCGCGGATGGTATCGCCTGCATACTCCACTGCATAACCTGTACCGCCGGCGGCCGAGATTTTGGAGATGATATACAGGATAATATCTTTGGCGCCAACACCTTTTTGCAGCTTGCCGTTTACTTCAATTTTCATGCGTTTTGGGCGCGATTGCAGTAAACACTGGGTGGCCATTACCTGCTCAACCTGTGAGGTGCCTATACCAAACGCTATGGCACCAAAGGCGCCGTGTGTTGAAGTATGGCTATCGCCGCAAACATAAGTACCACCGGGACGGGTGATGCCCAGCTCGGGCCCTATTACGTGCACTATCCCCTGGAAAGGGTGACCTAAACCATAAAGCTCGATACCAAACTCTTTGCAGTTTTTGGTGAGCATATCAACCTGGTAACGGGAAAGTTCTTCTTTTATGGGGAGGTGCTGATTAATTGTAGGAACGTTATGATCAGCAGTGGCCACTGTTTGTTTTGGCCTGAAAACAGGTAAACCCCTGGTGCGCAAACCATCAAATGCCTGCGGACTGGTTACCTCGTGTATGAAGTGTGTGTCGATGTATAAGATATCAGGAAAACCCTCGTTGCTACTGACGACGTGCGCATCCCATATCTTATCAAATAATGTTTGTCCCATGGTGTTATAGTATCAAGTAGTAAGTATCAAGTATCAAGACCGCTGCGTAAGCTGTCAGCTTGATTTTGATACGGCATATAGTATCGAGTAGTAAGTATCAAGTATCAAGACAGGTACACGAGAGTCGTTGAGTTGATTTTGTTTGACACAGTACTGGTATTATAACAAGTAGTTAGTACCTGCTGCAAATCAAAAATCTTGCTACCTGATACTAACTACTTGATACATATCTTACGCTTCTACAACCTGGTTTTCAGGGCGTAAGCTGCGTACAGTTTTACCTGCAAGCCATAATTCGCTTTCGCGTAATTCTTTCAGTTCGGCATCTAATTTTTCGCGATAATCAGGCTGGCTGTTCAAATCAATTGAACGTTGTGATTCTTTGCCGGTTGCAACGCTTTTGTATAATTCTTCAAATACCGGTTTAGTGGCATCACGGAATTTTTTCCACCAATCTAAAGCACCGCGTTGTGCTGTAGTTGAGCAATTGGCGTACATCCAATCCATACCATTTTCTGCAACTAATGGCATTAATGATTGGGTTAACTCTTCAACAGTTTCGTTAAAAGCCTCAGATGGTGAGTGACCATTTGCACGCAATACATCGTACTGAGCGGCAAAAATACCCTGGATACAACCCATCAGCGTACCACGCTCGCCGGTTAAATCGCTAAATACTTCTTTTTTGAAGTTGGTTTCAAATAAGTAACCGCTACCTACAGCAATACCTAATGAAATTACACGATCAAACGCTTTGCCTGTAGCATCCTGGAAAATAGCGTAGCTTGAGTTTAAGCCACGGCCTTGCAGGAACATACGGCGTAATGAAGTACCCGAACCTTTAGGGGCAACCAAAAATACGTCAACATCTGCAGGCGGAACGATGCCTGTCTGCTCGTTAAAAGTAATACCAAACCCATGAGAGAAGTATAATGCTTTACCCGGAGTAAGGTGTTTTTTTACAGTTGGCCACAAAGCAATTTGTGCAGCATCGCTTAATAAGTAGCAAATTACAGTTCCTCTTTGTAAAGCTTCTTCAATTTCAAAAAGGGTTTCGCCCGGTACAAAGCCATCGCTTACAGCTTTATCCCATGTTTTTGTGCCTTTACGCTGACCAACAATAACATTGATGCCATTGTCTTTTTGGTTAAGCGCCTGGCCCGGACCTTGAACGCCATAGCCAATTACTGCTACAACTTCATCTTTTAGTACTTCCTGAGCTTTTGATAAAGGGAACTCATCGCGGGTAACCACATTTTCTTCGGTACCGCCGAAATTTAATTTTGCCATTGTTTTATTGTTTGTTTTTTGGGATATCACCGATTTATAGATGATTTCACCGATTTTGATTTTATATTAATTTTAGGTTATCTAATTTAATCGTCACTGCCAGGTACGAAGCAGTCCCCGATTAGCATATCCGCCCTGTATAGTTCGGGATTGCTTCGTGCCTCGCAATGACGGTCTTTTTTTACAGGAGTCCGGCCTTTTGCCTTTAAGCTTTGACCTTTCGCCTTTTCAATTACATCGTAAATACTTTTTGTCCCTGGTTTAAATATTCGTTCTCAATAACGTCTTCGCCCGGTTCAAGGCGCTCAAACTCGCGCAATTTACGGTTAAATCCGTCACTATCTTTAATAATTGCAACGCGGGCGCTGCGTACAAACTCAATCAGGCCGTAAGGCTGCAAAATACTGATCAGGTTATCTGTTTCCTCGCGGTGGCCGGTAGTTTCAAACACCGTATAATCTTTACGGATCACTACAGCGCGGGCGCCATTTTCGCGCAATAAACGCTCAACACTTACCTTCTCGGCAATTACGTCTGTCGATACTTTATATAACGCCATTTCCTGCCAAATCACATCTTCGTTGGTATGGTAGTATACTTTTAATACCTCTACCTGTTTTTCAATCTGGCGGGTAAGTTTGCGTACCACATCTTCCGATTCGGTGATCACAATATTGAAACGGTGAATATGCTCTATCTCTGATGGAGACGTATTCAAACTATCAATATTAATTTTACGGCGTGTAAATATAATAGCTATCCGGTTTAATAAACCAATCTGGTTTTCCGTATAAACCGTGATATTAAATTCCTGTTTTTCTGTATCCTGGGTCATGATTTTAATTTTTAAGTCCTCTCCTTTGGAGAGGATTTAGGTGAGGCTTCGTTTACTTTAACCTGATCTCGCTTACACTGCAACCTTGCGGTACCATCGGGAATACGTTATTCTCCTTGGTAACCATTACTTCTAAAAGGAATGATCCTTTGTTGCTCAGCATTTCATTTAATGCCGATGGAAGATCCTTACGGTCATCAATACACTTGCCGGGGATGCGGTATGCTGCTGCCAGCGCCACAAAATCGGGGCTTTGGATATCGACAAACGAGTAACGGCGCGAGTTAAACAATTCCTGCCATTGCCTTACCATGCCCAGGAAACGGTTGTTCAGGATGATAATTTTTACATCGATACCGCTTTGCATGATCGTACCTAATTCCTGGCAGGTCATCTGGAAACCGCCGTCGCCGATGATAGCTACCACAGTACGGTGCTGCGCACCAAATTTAGCGCCTATGGCTGCCGGCAGGGCAAAGCCCATGGTGCCTAAACCACCGCTGGTAACGTTGCTGCGGGTATTGTTAAATTGAGCATAACGGCAGGCCACCATTTGGTGCTGACCTACGTCGGTAACTATTACTGCTTCGCCTTTGGTAATTTCGTTAAGTTGTTTAATTACTTCGCCCATCGTCATTTCAACTGTAGTTGGGTTAAGTTCTTTTTCAATTACCTGCTCCACTTCCTGGCGGGTGTATTCATTGAATTTAGCAAGCCATTCGGTATGCTGTTTTTCATCTACCAAGGCGGTAAGCAACGGCAGCGTTTCTTTACAATCGCCCCAAACAGGTACGGTCGATTTTACGTTTTTGTCAATCTCGGCCGGATCAATATCCAGGTGGATAACCTTTGCCTGTTTGGCATATTTATCAAGGCGGCCGGTTACACGGTCGTCAAAACGCATACCTATGGCAATTAACACATCGCATTCGTTAGTTAATACATTTGGCCCGTAGTTGCCGTGCATGCCCAGCATACCCACATTTAAAGGGTGATCTGTTGGGATAGCGCCTGCACCTAAAACAGTCCATGCTGCCGGAATCCCGCTTTTTTCAACAAAAGCTTTAAATTCCTGCTCGGCACTGCCCAAAATTACGCCCTGGCCAAAAAGGATAAATGGTTTTTTTGCTTCATTAATTAAAGCGGCAGCTTCCTGGATATACTGCTGGCGAACTATAGGTTTTGGCCTGTAGCTGCGGATATGGTTGCAGGGTGTATAACCTTTATAGTTAAACAGCTGGATCTGCGCGTTTTTTGTAATATCGATCAATACCGGTCCGGGGCGGCCGCTTTTGGCAATGTAAAATGCCTTGGCAATCACTTCAGGGATCTCGTTGGCATCTGTTACCTGGTAGTTCCATTTGGTTACCGGGGTAGTAATGTTAATTACATCGGTTTCCTGGAAAGCATCGGTACCTAAAAGATGCGCGAAAACCTGGCCGGTGATACATACCAATGGTGTGCTATCAATTTGCGCATCAGCCAGGCCTGTTACCAGGTTAGTTGCACCAGGGCCACTGGTTGCAAACACAACACCCACTTTACCGGACGTACGCGCATAACCCTGCCCCGCATGGATACCACCCTGCTCATGGCGGACCAGGATATGGTTCAGCTTATCATTGTAATCAAACAAAGCATCATAAATGGGCATAATTGCACCACCCGGATAGCCGAAGATGGTATCAACACCTTCAACAATCAATGCTTCCAATAATGCTACCGATCCTGAAACTTCAACTACAGGTGTTTTTGCGGCTTCTTCTGCTGTTTCACCTATTTCCTGAACTATTGTCTGCGTCTCCATATTTTTTGACCTCTATCCCCCCTAAAAGGGGAGTGTTAAGTGTATATTTTAATTATCTATCTTTTTCCCTTGTTCCTGTTCCCCCTTCAGGGGGTTAGGGGGCTACTACATTTCGTCTGTTACGCAACCTTCAGCAGCCGAGCTAACTGTTTTGGCGTAACGGTATAATAAACCTTTGGTTGCTTTTAAAGCGGGCTGTTTCCAGGCGGCTTTACGTGCTGCCATTTCTTCGTCTGATAGTATTACATTGATGGTATTTGTCGTTGCATCAATAATAATTTTATCATCGTCGTTAATTAAGCCAATGGCGCCCCCGTCAAAAGCTTCGGGGGTGATGTGGCCTACCACAAAACCGTGTGTACCGCCGCTAAAGCGTCCGTCGGTAATCAATGCTACCGAGCTACCTAAACCAGCACCAAAAATGGCCGATGTTGGCTTAAGCATTTCGGGCATACCGGGTGCGCCTTTAGGGCCTACGTTGCGGATAACCACCACATCACCTTTTTTGACTCGGCCGCTCTGGATGCCGGCAATCAGTTCAAACTCGCCATCAAACACGCGGGCAGGGCCTTCAAAATGAGTACCCTCTTTACCTGTAATTTTGGCTACGCTACCACCCTCGGCAATATTGCCGTAAAGTATCTGTAAGTGGCCGGTAGCTTTAACAGGCTTTTCAACCGGCCATATAATTTTTTGTGTATCAAACTCCAGTTCGGGTACATCTGCTAAGTTTTCGGTAATTGTTTTACCGGTAACGGTAAGGCAATCGCCATGTAACCAGCCTTGCGCCAAACAATACTTCATCACAGCCGGAACGCCGCCAATGTTGTGTAAATCCTCCATCATGTATTTACCGCTTGGTTTCATATCGGCCAATACCGGGATGCGGTTACTTACTGTTTGGAAATCGTCCTGGGTTAATTTAACATCAACGCTTTTGGCCATCGCAATCAGGTGCAATACCGCGTTGGTTGAGCCACCCAATACCATGATCACAACCATAGCATTTTCAAATGCTTCGCGTGTCATGATGTCTGATGGTTTGATGTCTTTCTCTAACAATATTTTGATAGCCTTTCCTGCTGCCAGGCACTCGGCTTTTTTATCTTCGCTTAGCGCCGGGTTTGATGATGAGTAAGGCAAGCTCATACCCAAAGCCTCAATAGCTGCGGCCATCGTATTAGCTGTATAAATACCACCGCATGCACCCGCGCTTGGGCAGGCATTTTTAATGATGCCCATAAAATCAACATCCTCAATAGTACCGGCCATCCTTTTACCTAAAGCCTCAAATGCCGATACAATGTTCAGGTCTTCGCCTTTCCAATGCCCGGGTTTAATAGTGCCCCCGTATACCATAATTGACGGACGGTTTAAACGCCCCATGGCCATAATAGAACCGGGCATGTTTTTATCGCAACCAGGCAAAGTAATTAAACCATCATAATATTGCGCACCTGTAACAGCTTCAATCGAGTCGGCAATAATATCGCGGCTCACTAAAGAATAACGCATCCCTTCTGTACCGTTGCTCATGCCATCACTTACGCCAATGGTATGAAATATCAGGCCTACCATATCCTCATCCCAGATACCTTGTTTAACTATCTTAGCCAAATCGTTCAGGTGCATGTTACAAGTGTTACCATCGTAACCCATACTTGCCACACCAACCTGGGCTTTGCGCATATCATCGTCTGTTAAACCAATACCATAAAGCATGGCCTGTGCAGCCGGCTGTGTTGGATCCTGGGTAAAAGTTTTGCTATACTTATTCAATTCTATAGCCGCCGTGGTATCTGATGATGAACTCATTTTATTTTTTTAGTAGACTAACTTTATAAATTATTCTTGTTGTTGACCAGGTTTATTTGATTGCTTGAATCAATAAACGTAAGGTAGATATAGCAACCGCGAATAACAATAGTCAGGATTTATTTTTTCAAAAAGTATAATATATCTAAATATATCAATTAAACAATATAAAATTACGCATTTATAACATTTAAAGGAACATAATTTTTAACAAAATAGACCAAAGTTCAAAACGGTATTCGGTACATATTTTATGCATGCATAGTAAATTGCCAATTTTCTTCCTAAAATGGGGTTGGTGGCTAAAAAAGTTTGTTAAATGTGCAGATTCCAGATGTGCAGATATGCAGATGATGATACTGCATTATTTTTTGAATTTGCCAATTGACATAAATATTCCTGCCTTTTTACTCCCTATAATTCATTCTCTAAAAACCCTATTAAAAAAACAATTAAAAAAAAACGTCCGGGTGCTATACCCGGACGTTTTTTCTGAAAAATAAGGGTATAGTTTATTTATGCAGAATTCCTTCGGCTAAAATAATGACCTTATTGTTTAATGCTTCAACTACGCCGCCTTTGATAAAAAACACTTCTTCTTTACCGGCGTTACCCCCACGTACAACCAGCTTACCATCCTGTAAGGTTGATATGATAGGCGCGTGGTGGTTTAATATCTCAAATAATCCCAAAGTACCAGGTACGGTAACCGATGTGGCTTCGCCCTCGTAGATCTTTTTATCGGGAGTAAGAATTTCTAAAGTCATTTCTTTATAGTATCAAGTAGTTAGTATCAAGTATCAAGTACATTTATGAAGATCAAGTAGCAAGATTAAAATAAGTCTTGCTACTTGATACTATATACTTGCTACTAATTATTAGCTTCTGCCAATAATTTTTTACCTTTTTCAATGGCATCTTCAATGCTTCCAACCAAGTTGAATGCACCTTCAGGGTACTCGTCAACTTCGCCGTCCATGATCATATTGAAACCTTTGATGGTATCTTTAATATCAACCAATACACCTTTTAAACCGGTGAACTGCTCGGCAACGTGGAACGGCTGAGAAAGGAAACGCTGAACACGACGGGCGCGTGATACAACCAGTTTATCTTCTTCAGATAACTCGTCCATACCTAAGATGGCGATGATATCCTGAAGTTCTTTGTAACGTTGTAAAGTTTCTTTAACACGTTGAGCGGTATTGTAATGCTCGTCGCCCAAAATTGCCGGGCTTAAGATACGTGATGTAGAATCTAAAGGATCCACAGCGGGGTAAATACCAAGCTCTGCAATTTTACGTGAAAGTACTGTTGTAGCATCCAAGTGGGCAAATGTTGTTGCCGGTGCAGGGTCGGTCAAGTCATCCGCAGGTACGTAAACGGCCTGAACAGATGTGATTGAACCACGTTTGGTTGAAGTAATACGCTCCTGCATGGTACCCATCTCAGTTGCCAGTGTTGGCTGGTAACCTACCGCAGATGGCATACGGCCTAATAACGCCGATACTTCGGAACCTGCTTGTGTAAAGCGGAAAATGTTGTCGATAAAGAAAAGGATATCGCGGCCTTTACCATCCTCATCACCATCGCGGAAATACTCGGCAATAGTTAGGCCCGATAAAGCTACACGTGCACGTGCACCAGGAGGCTCGTTCATTTGACCGAACACGAAGGTTGCTTTTGAATCTTTCATCATTTCGGTATCTACTTTAGATAGATCCCAGCCACCTTCTTCCATTGAATGCATAAATGCATCGCCGTATTTTATAATGCCTGCTTCAAGCATCTCGCGCAAAAGGTCATTACCTTCACGTGTACGCTCGCCAACACCTGCAAATACAGATAAACCTGCATAAGCTTTAGCGATGTTGTTGATAAGCTCCTGAATTAATACTGTTTTACCTACACCGGCACCACCAAACAATCCAATTTTACCACCTTTTACATAAGGCTCTAACAAATCGATTACTTTGATACCTGTAAACAATACTTCAGTTTCGGTAGACAAGTCTTCGAAACGCGGAGGAGTATTGTGAATAGGGCGGCCATTGGTTTTGTCAAGATCGGGTATACCATCGATAGCATCGCCTACTACGTTAAATACACGGCCTTTAATATTTTCTCCAATTGGCATTTTGATAGCCGATTCCAAATCCAAAACTTTCATGCCACGTAGCAATCCGTCTGTTGAATCCATCGCAATCGCGCGTACACGATCTTCACCTAAATGCTGCTGAACTTCTAAAATGATTTTTTGGCCATTATCTTTCGTGATCTCTAACGCGTCATAAATTTTGGGGAGATGAGCGTCATCAGCGAAACTTACGTCAACTACCGGACCGATGATCCGTGATATTTTTCCAATGTTTGGCATATATAACCTGGTGTTTAAGAATTTTTCTATTTAATAGTATCCTGCTTGTAAAATATAAGATGCTATTTCAGAGGCGCAAAGTTATGATTTCTATCCAAATATTTAAATAGCAAAGGCAACATTTTTGCACGATAATTTATGTCGGCTTTAATTATAGTTACCGATCGCCAAAATCAAGCATTATTTTGCCAATATGCCCGTTGCTTTCCATAAGCTCGTGGGCTTTTGCGGCTTCGGCAGCAGGAAAAACAGCATGAACAACAGGTTTGATTCGGCCAGATGCCAATAGTGGCCAGATAACCGTTTTTAATTTGTGTGCAATAGCACCTTTAAATTCTACCTCGCGCGAGCGCAGCGCAGAGCCGGTAATAGTCAATCTCTTTCGCATCACCTGTGCCAAATCAATTTGAACATTATTGCCGTTCATCGTATTAATAAGCACCAACCGGCCCTCAACAGCCAGCGATTTAATGTTGCCGGTTGTATAGTCGCCACCTATCATATCCAATATTACATCAACGCCTTTGCCTGCGGTTACATCATTAATAACATCGGCAAAGTTTTCTGTTTTATAGTTGATAGCTTTTGCCGCGCCTAAAGCCTCACAAAACCGGCATTTATCTTCCGATCCGGCTGTTACATAAACCGTATGCCCCAACGCTTTGGCCATTTGGATAGCGGCAACGCCAATACCGCTTGAGCCCCCATGAACCAGTAATGTTTCGCCGTCCTTTAAACCTGCACGATCAAACACATTGCTCCAAACGGTAAAAAACGTTTCGGGCAACGAGGCTGCTTCTGTAAATGAAAGATTTTCGGGTATCGGCAGACATTGTTCTTCGGGAGCATTACAATATTCGGCATAACCGCCGCCTGCAACCAGGGCGCAAACTTTATCGCCAACCATCAGATGGGTTACCGTTGTACCAATAGCTACAACGATACCGGCAATTTCTAAGCCCGGGATATCCTGTGGTGCGCCGGCGGGAGGCGGATAATTACCCTTGCGCTGAAAAACATCCGGCCGGTTAATACCCGCGGCCATAACCTTAACTAATACTTCGTTATCGGCATAAGCTGGCTGGAGCCGTTCCTGTACCTGTAAAACCGATGGTTCGCCGGGGCGGGTTATAATAACTGCTTTCATTTTGGCTCGGTGGGTGTGTTCAAAGGTAGCCAATACAATCGAGTTAATATCGAACACCCAATGTCCAATATCGAATAATGAAAGAAAAGCTTCGATGTTTGACATTCGGAATTCAGTGTTCGATATTAATTTACTTGCGTTTTTTTAACTTACCACATTATTATCGCACACTTAACCGTCATATTGTTGCAATCAGAAAAAATTCGTGGTGTTGTTGTACCTTTTCATGCTGATAAAAAATTAAATTTGCAGCTGCAAACAATCATTCTTTTGGACAGAAAACTGATAATAGGAACACGTGGCAGCGAATTGGCGCTGTGGCAGGCCAATTTTGTAAAAGATAGCCTTGCCGCCATCAACATTACCGCCGAGTTAAAGATCATTAAAACACAGGGCGACCGTATCCTCAACCTCAGCTTTGATAAGCTGGAAGGCAAAGGTTTTTTCACCAAAGAATTAGAAGAAGAATTATTAGCCGGCACTATTGACCTTGCGGTACACTCGCATAAAGATTTGCCGACCGAAAACCCTCCGGGACTCATCATCGCAGCAGTTTCAGAACGGGAAGATCCATCTGAACTGTTGCTGATATTGAAAGATTGTGTAGATGTGCATCAAAAGCTATCTGTTAAATACGGAGCTATTGTTGGCACATCATCAAACAGGCGCAAGGCCCAGTTACTGGCCTACCGCCCCGACCTGGAGATAGCAGAATTACGTGGCAACGTACCTACCCGCATAGGTAAACTACGCGACGAAAAGTATGATGCTATTATGCTGGCCAAGGCCGGTGTAAGCCGCTTGAATATCGATTTAAGCGAATTTCACGTAGAGGAATTAACCCCTGCCGAGCTGATCCCTGCACCTGCACAGGGCGCTTTGGCCATACAGATACGTGAAGCCGACCAGGAACTTTTTGAAGTCCTGCAAGCACTGCACCACCCGGATGTAGCCGAAGAATTAGCTGTTGAACGTACCGTGCTGAAGCTGTTTGGCGGTGGCTGTCACCTGCCCCTGGGCTGCTATTGCCGCAAGGAGGATGACGTGTACCAGGTATTTACCTCAAAAGCCGATGAAGGTGATGAATTCCCGGATAGGGTATTCCTGAAATCGGATACAACTGATGGCCTTGCCCAAAAGGTTGTAGCCATGTTTGATACCAACCGTAAACTGGCCCAAAGCGTATTTATCACCCGCGATCTTTCGGAGCAAAGCTACTTCCGCAAGGCGATGGAAAAACATGGCATCAATATAGATGCCCGTTCGCTTATCCGCACGGTACCCGTCATCAATAAACTTGATCCTTATATTTTAAGAGATATCAACTGGATATTTTTCAGCAGTAAAAATGCGGTAGAGTATTTCTTTGCACTAAAGCCGCAATTATCCAATAAAGTAAAATTTGGTGTAATGGGCTCTGGATCTGAAGATACCTTGCGCCGTAACGGCCACTTTGCAGCCTACGTTGGCGAGAGCGGCGATACAGCCGAAGTTGCGGCCGATTTTGCAACATTAGCCAACGGCACTAAAGTATTGTTTCCCGGCGCCGAGGGTTCTTTACGCAGCATACAACAAGGCTTATCTGCCGAAACCAAAATAATCGACCTTACTGTTTACGAAACTGTAATTGAAGAGCAGGTAGAAGGGACCGGTGCTGATGTACTGGTTTTTACCAGCCCATCTAACGTAGAGGCCTATTTCCAGGATAACCTGTTAGAGCCCAACCAGCAGGTAATAGCCATTGGTAAATCAACTGGCAAAAAATTCGACGAAATGGGCACCAGGTACACATTACCCTTTTCGCCCGACGAAGTAGGCTTAGCCGAAGCCGTTTTTGGAACAACCTGTTTAACCAACAGGTGTTAAAAGCTTAATATGTTTCACTGGCAATGTAGGTAGTGTCATGCATGAATTGACAAATGGTATTGCAGCAGCAACTTTAAGTTTATATCGGAAGAATACGAAAAACGCAAAAAATCATGGTTAACATGTGTTAACCATGATTTTTTGTTAAAATGCTAATTATAAGATATTTAAGTAAAAATAAATCAAAATTGTGTTAACCTTTGTTAACCATGTTTGCTTACATGACCCGTCCTGAAATAACTATACAGATTTGTGAGTTAATCCTGTAAACACTATACAGGTTCTTTTTTTAAAGATAAAGTTAAATAACTTGTTGTTTGTTTGTTGTGTTGGAATGTGGGAAACTCCTTCAGTTTTCCATATTTCAACACGTTTTTCTTTTTTTGCTTCTTTTTTTCTTTTTGCTGAACCTCCTCTTTTTGTTGATAACTCATCTGTCAGGCGGGTATGGCCAGCGGCTTTTCCTTCTCCCATTTGCCCGGGTATTCCTTCCAGCGTTTTTTCAGTACATCACCTTGTTCATGCGCCTGGCAAGGCGTCAGGTAGTCACAGCTTCCATGGGGCCTCAATTCGTTGTATGCCTTAATACTGCTATCGATCTTTTTATAAGTCTGCTCAAAGTTAACCGGGCTGATGTACAGGTCGAACTCCCCCTTGATGATGCCATTCATTCGTTCGGCCAGTGCATTCTCATACGGGTCACCCCGTTCAGTCATACTGATGGAAATAGTTTCGTTCCCAAGCAATTCCACATAATCCTTAGAGCAGTATTGGGACCCTCTGTCAGAGTGATGGGTAAGGGTTTGCCCGCTGTAACTGCGGACATCCAGGGCCATCTGTAAGGCCGCTATAGGCCCCAGCGCCAGCATATCCAGGCGGAAACAATAACCCATGATCTTACGTGAAAATGCATCTGTTATCAGTGACAGGTAGCCCCATTGGTTTTGCACCCGAATGTAAGTTATATCGCTTACCCAAAGTTCCTCCGGCCGTATAATATGCATTTCCTTTACCAGGTTGGCGTACTTATGCATCCAGTGCCGGGAATCGGTGGTGATTGCTTTTCGTTTACGCTGCCTGATCAGCAGCTTATGAGCGTCAAGCAAGTCAAACAGGTAGTCCCTGCCGATTTCTATATGATGAGAAGCCAGTTGCGGCTTAAGCAGATAAAGCATCTTTCTTGTCCCTAACCGGGGTAAAGGCTTCCTTATTTCATGAACAAGCTGCAGGATAATTTCCTCTTTGATAGAGTCATCCTGGTTTCTCCATAAGTGATCATAGTGCGCATGGCGGGTTTTGCCAAACAGTCCGCATAGAAACGCCCAGCTTAAATGCGCGTAATCCTGCTTCATTATCATGACTGCCTGGCCCCAGCTTTTTTTCTGATCTTGATCTTAAACTGATCCTCTGCTACATCAATAAGGGTATTTAAGGCACTGATCTTTAGCTGTGCATATTCCAAAGCCTTTTTTAAAGCTTCCGTTTCCGGGTCCGGCACACCAGACTGCCCTTCAGCTTTATCCTTCATCTCAAACTTTTCATGAACCGCAAGTTCGGCATTTTCTTTCAACGAGGCCTTAAGCCATTTATTTAACGTTTCTCCACTTAGTCCGTATGACTTCCTCGCTGCATAAGGTTTCAGAATGCCTTGCTCAACCTGGCGGACGACGGATCTTTTTTCTATGTCGCTTAAATGATATCCCCGCTGTTTTTCCTGGTACTCTTTCGAGCCGCGGTCGCGCATCCATTTACTCAGAGATGCCCGCGACATGCCATACTGATAGGCTATCACGCTCCGCGGAGTCCCTGATTCTATCAATTTTATGATCTCATTCCGTAGGCTGCTTTCAAAGTGACATCGCTTAGTAAGGCGAATCTGACTCGCTTTTTGTTCCGATTCTTCTTTCATACACTTTCTTTTAGTGTATAGTTATTTCAGGACGAGTCAACACTCCCGCTCATCTTAATAGTATGTTTTCATTGTCAATTTATACATGACACAACACTAATGTGTTTAAACACACCGCCGTGAAGCCGGAGCAGAATTTCCGGCTACTAACACTATTGTCATCATCAATTTATGGGTTTCCATTGCTTATCAAACAGTTAGATGAAATGAAGCCCTGAATATTTTGTTTGTATTATACAATTCTGTAAAATCATCCTTACGCCATAAATTACCTTTAATAGGTTTAGAGGGGCCATAATTGTTTGGGTTTATATAACTTTGCGTGCCTCCGGCGATAAAGGCAATTCCCGAAACCGGAGCATTAGCTATAACATGTTACAACGACCACGTAGAAACCGTAAGAGTGAAATAATCCGCCAAATGGTGCAGGAAACGCATATAAGTGCGGCCAATTTGATATTCCCCCTGTTTATTATTGATGGCGAGAATCAGAAAAGCGAAGTATCATCTATGCCGGGTATTTACCGGTATTCTGTAGATAATTTATTGCGCGAAATTGAAAGCTGCATGAAGCTGGGTTTAAAATCATTTGATTTGTTCCCCAATATTGACGAAGCCCTGAAGGATACCATGGCGACCGAAAGCTACCGCGAAGAAAGCTTGTACCTGCGCGCTATCCGCGAGGTAAAAAAGAACTTTCCCGAGGCATGCGTTGTTACCGATGTAGCGATGGATCCTTATAGCAGCGATGGCCATGATGGCATTGTTAAAAACGGCGAAATATTGAATGACGAAACGCTGGAAGTTTTAGGTAAAATGGCGCTGGCACACGCACAATGCGGTGCCGATATTATTGCCCCATCAGACATGATGGATGGCCGGGTAAGATATATCAGGAATGTATTGGACCAAAATGGCTTTACCAACGTTTCTATCATGTCGTATTCGGCCAAGTATGCAAGCGCTTTTTATGGGCCGTTCAGAGATGCTTTAAATTCGGCGCCCAAGTTTGGTGATAAAAAAACTTACCAGATGAACCCGGCCAACCAGCGCGAGGCATTGATAGAGGCTAACTTAGACGAGTTGGAAGGCGCCGACTTTTTAATGGTAAAACCGGCCCTGCCCTACCTGGATGTGATAAAACTAATAAAAGATAATACCGAACTACCCGTAGCCGCTTACAATGTAAGCGGCGAATACGCCATGATAAAAGCCGCTGTGCAACGCGGCTGGCTCAATGAGCAGCGCGCCATAACCGAGGTGCTTACCAGCATCCGCCGGGCAGGCGCAACCGCGATATTGACGTATCATGCCAAGGAAGTTTTGGAGAATAAATGGCTTTAACAGAGGTAAAAGATTAAAGGCGAAAGCTGAAAGGTAAAAAATACTATAAAACGCCGTCATTGCGAGGCACGAAGCAATCCCAAACTATACAGGGTGGATTTGCAAATCGGGGATTGCTTCGTACCTCGCAATGACGGTTGGAAAAATATAAAAATGTTAGATTCAATAAAAAAGATGTTTTCGGGCGAGGCTAATGAACCGGTGAATACTACGGGGAAGCCTGATATTAGCAGGGAGAAAAGTGCCGAGCTTTATGCCAAGGCTAAAACTTACTTTCCGGGTGGGGTTAACTCGCCGGTAAGGGCATTTAAATCGGTATATGGTACGCCATTGTTTATTCAAAAAGGCGATGGCAGTCACATTTGGGATGCCGACGGCAACGAGTTTATTGACTACTGCTGCTCCTGGGGCCCGCTCATCCTTGGTCATAACAATACCAAAGTACGGGAGAAGGTTATAGAGGTAATGCAAAACGGCATGTCGTTTGGTGCACCAACCGCCCTCGAAAATGAACTTGCCGAACTGATTCTGAAGAACAATAAATTTATTGAAAAACTACGCTTTGTAAGCTCGGGTACCGAAGCGGTTATGTCGGCCATCAGGTTGGCAAGGGGTTATACCAAACGCGATAAGATCCTGAAATTTGAAGGTTGTTATCACGGCCATACCGATGCTTTATTGGTAAAGGCGGGATCGGGCCTGGTTACCTTTGGCGAAACCTCATCTGCAGGCGTACCAAAGGCCTTTGTTGACGAAACCATCGTAGTATCCCTGAACGATAAAGAAGCCCTTACCCTGGCTTTTAATGAATTTAAAGACCAGATTGCAGCCATCATCATCGAACCTATCCCGGCCAATAACGGTTTGCTGTTACAGGAAAAAGAATACCTGCAGTTTTTGCGCGACATATGTACCCAAAACGGCACGCTGCTTATATTTGATGAAGTAATCTCGGGTTTCCGCGTTGGTTTCGAAGGCGCGGCAGGCTATTACCAGATTAAGCCGGATATTATTACCTATGGCAAAATCATTGGCGGTGGTTTGCCTGTTGGCTGTTATGGCGCATCGGCCGAAATTATGGGCAATGTATCGCCCGATGGCGGCGTTTACCAGGCCGGTACATTATCTGGCAACCCGGTAGCCATGGCTGCAGGTATCGCCCAACTGACCGAGCTTTTGCGCATGGGTTTTTACCGCGACCTGAATAATAAAAGAGAAGAATTTACCGAGGCCATCCAGCGTTTTGCTACGGCTCGTAATTATAAATTTAAGGTGTTTGGTATCGGATCGATATTCTGGTTTGCTTTTACAGATAAAGAGTATATTCGTAAAGCCGAAGATATTGATGCAGCAAGCATGGAAAAATTCAAAAAATTCCACCGCGAACTGATAAACCGGGGTATTTACCTGGGGCCATCAGGTTACGAAGTTGGCTTTATATCATCGGCACATACAAAAATTGATTTAGAAAAAACCAAACGCGCTATTTTTGATAGCTTAGATTTGGTATTTAACGGAAAATAAGTTGGCAGTTTTTAGTTGACAGTTAGCATTAAAAAAAAGCATAACTGCAAACTTACAACCGCCCAAGTTTAAACTGATAACTGCAAACTGGCAACTGCCCACTGATAACTGAAATGAAAAGGACATTTGTAATTTTTTACGCGCTCATCATCTATGCCGTTGCTCAACTGGTATGGTGGGGGTATATGCTGGTAACGCCTCACGCAAGGCCTATCAGTATGGTATTATGCGAGGGATCGATGTTTATATTGGTATTTACGTTGGGGGCCGTTAGTCTGCATAAAACCATTAATAAGGAACGTAAGCTGCAGGAGCAAAAAAAGAATTTTTTACTATCGGTGACACATGAGTTGAAATCGCCGTTGGCTTCTATCAAAATATTACTGCAAACTATCCAGAAACGTAGCCTGACCAGAGAACAGGTGTTGGATTTTATCGATAAATCGCTTAACGATGTTGAGCGGCTGGATGATATGGTTGAGAATATGTTGCTGGCCTCCAAAATAGAAAACCAGTCGTACACGTTCCCTAAAGCCAGCTTCAACCTTTCGGTTTTGGTAGATAGCATTGTAAACCGTTTGCAAATCAGCAAATGCGATTGCAACCAAATGATTATCGATGCCGAGATTGAACCCAAAATTGAAATCACCGGCGATAAGTTTGCGCTTACATCTGTGGTAACCAATTTAATCGAGAATGCTGTAAAATATTCCAGCCCGTGCTCGGCAGTGGTTGTTAAGTTATTTTCAAAAGATGATAAGGTATACCTGGAGGTAGCCGACCAGGGCATTGGCATAGCCGATAACGAAAAAGCCCGTATTTTTGACCGTTTTTACCGTGTAGGCAGCGAGGAAACCCGCAATACCAAAGGAACCGGCCTGGGCCTGTATATAGTAAAAGAGGTGCTGGATAAGCACCATGCCAGTATTAAGGTGAAAGACAACCGCCCCGCTGGTAGTATTTTTGAAGTTGTATTTGGATAATAAATAACACGAATTTAAATAGCACGAATTTCACGAATATGACTAATTTTCACCAACCTGCTTATATATTTTGAATGAGAAATTTGTGTGATTCGATTAATTAGTGAGATTCGTGTTTAATTAAAATTCGTGTAATTCGAGTTAATTCGTGACCATTCGTGTTTATTAAAATTAGTGTATTAAAATTATGAGTCAGACGATGCCTAACAAAAAAAGAATTCTATTAGCCGAAGACGAAGAGCATTTGTTGGAAGCCATTAAACTTAACCTGGAGCTGGAGGGTTATAAAGTTTCGACAGCTAAAAATGGTAAAAAGGCTTTGCAATTATTTAAAGAAGAGCGCTTTAACCTGGTTATATTAGATGTAATGATGCCCGAAATTGACGGCTTCGTGGTTGCAGAAACCATCCGCCTTGAAAATACCGAGGTACCTATCATGTTCCTGACAGCCAAAAACACCAATGAGGATAAAATTTCGGGCCTTAAAAAAGGTGCCGACGATTATTTAACCAAACCCTTTAACCTGGAAGAGCTTATTTTACGGGTGAACAACCTGGTAAAACGCAGCCTGAAAGGCGATGACCTTAAGGAGTTTAACAGCTACAAAATAGGCGAAAAAACCATCCACTTTAACTCGTTTGAGCTGGTGAATGAAGATGGTTCTATTACTCCGCTTACCAAAAAAGAAACCATGTTACTGAAGCTTTTAATTGAGCGCCGTAACGATGCGGTATCGCGCGAGCAGATACTGGAAACTGTTTGGAACTATGATGTATACCCATCAACCCGTACTATCGATAACTTTATCCTAACCTTCCGTAAGTATTTTGAACCAGATCCTAAAAACCCGGTTTATTTTCACTCCATCCGCGGTGTAGGCTATAAATTTACCGATAATCAGCACTAATTAATGTTCAGTAACCGGGTGCGCATATTTATTGCATTTGTTTTCCTGCTATCGTTAGGCTTGTTATTGTACCTGCGCATTTATGAGCTTGCGGCTGTTGCTGTTTTGATGATTTTGTTACTAATATGGGATTACTTTAAACAGGGCACCCTGGTTGTTGCAGCCAAATATTTTCACCATAAAGAATTTGATAAGGCAGAAGCCTCGTTAAAAGAAATCAGTAAGCCCGAATGGCTCAGTAAAAAGCGCCGGGGTTATTATGAATTTATTTACGGCGGTATTTGTGTGCAAAAACAGGATTTTAAAGCAGCCGAAAAACATTATGAGATTGCAGCCCAATACCCGCTGCGATCTGTAAATGACCATGTGGCCGCGTTGGTGACGGTGGCCAATATAAGTATAAGGCATAATGATTATGATAAAGCCCAAGCCTACCTGCAATTGGCCGAGCAGCATGCCGATAAAATTACCGCCAAAATGAAGGATGTTATAAACAAACTTCACAAGGAGATTAAAACAAAAAAATAGAGTCAAGAGTCAAGAATCAAGAATCAAGACAAGAACCTTGCACATGGCATCTAACTCTGCTATCTGCAATTCAAAAAGTCTTAACTCTTGACTCTTGATTCTTGACTCTCCTATAAGATATGAGAGATTCGTTATTAATAAAAGCAGCTTTTTCCGAAAAAACAGAACGACCACCGGTATGGATGATGCGCCAGGCCGGCCGTTTCATGAAAGAATATTGGGATATTAAAAACAAGTATTCCTTTTTGGAAATGTGCAAAACACCGGAACTTGCTGCCGATGTTACCATGTTGCCGGTTAATTTATTAGGTATTGACGGTGCCATCCTGTTTTCGGACATACTGGTTACCGGCGAGGCTATGGGCGGCGATTTGAGTTTCAACGCAGGCACCGGCCCTAAGTTTGCTAACCCGGTACGTACCCAAAAAGATATTGATAACCTGCAAACCGATGTAGGCGATAAATTACAATATGTTGCGGATGCCATAAAAGTGATTCAGCAGCGTTTGAATGGCAGCATTCCGCTGATTGGTTTTGCAGGAGCGCCATTTACAGTGATGAGCTACCTGGTTGAAGGCGGATCGTCGAAAGATTTTAAGCTCACCAAACTGATGCTGCACAATGAGCCGGCAATGGCGCATCAGTTGTTATCAAAAATAGCAACCGTTACTGCCGATTATTTAAACCTGCAGATTGAAGCAGGCGTTAACGCTGTTCAGATCTTCGATAGCTGGGCACAGGCTTTGGCGTGGGATGATTATAAAGAGTTTAGCCACTATTACATCCAGCAGATTATCAGCAAGCTTAACCGTAAGGATATCCCGGTGATATCGTTCTGTAAGGGCAGCTCGGTTTTTGCGCCGCTAATGGCCGAGGCTAAGCCTGATGTGGTATCGATAGACTGGAATGTTGATTTGCTGGATATCAAAAAACGTTTACCTGCCGGTGTAGCCGTACAGGGTAACCTTGATCCGCATATACTTTATGCTGATAAAAAAGTAATTAAAGACCGTATATACCGCCTGTTCGACCGGATGAAGGACGAGCCCGGCTTCATTTTCAACCTGGGCCACGGCATTATGCCTGATATCCCATTTGATAATGTGAAATACGCGGTAGAAATTATAAAGGAATACAGAAACTAAAAACAAGTATGTCATTGCGAGCGATAGCGTGGCAATCTCGTAGCCATGCTATGTCAGCCTCGCACAGTCCGCGATTGCTTCGTTCCTCGCAATGACATACTGAAACGCCATCATGTACGAATACGTTCTCGCCATACACATCATTTTTGTAGTCTGCTGGATGGCGGGGCTTTTTTATATGGTGCGCCTGTTTATTTACCATACCGAGGCACAAGCCAAGCCCGAGCCTGACCGCAGTATCCTATCGGCCCAGTTCGAGATTATGGAGAAAAAGCTATGGTATATTATAACTGTGCCCTCCATGTTCCTGGTACTGGCCGCAGGGATAACCATGGTTTATATAAAGCCTGGCTTTATGCTGATGGCGTGGCTTCCAATAAAACTTGGTTTTGTTACCGGGCTTATAATTTACCACTACATCTGCCAGCACAAAATGAAGCAAATGCGTAAAGGTATTTTTAAATGGACATCAACCCAATTACGCCTGTGGAATGAGTTGGCCACCATTTTACTTTTCGCAATAGTTTTTCTTGCAGTAAAAAAAGATGGCTTAAGCTGGATATTTGGAGTTGTGGGAATAGTATCGCTGGGGGTGATCCTGATGATCGCGGTGAAAATTTATAAGCGGTTTAGGGAGAAGAAGTAACTTAAACAACTTCTATTCATGTGAATCGTCATTGAATTTGACCTTACCCCACAAATTCAATAATCCTTTTTGGTTTTCAAGGGTGATAAACAATTGTAAAGCATTTTCAACCATCACCTTATCAGATTTTAGCCCGGTAACTTTTCGGGCTTTTTTCAGTAATTCTGTATCTACTTTAACTTTCATAGTTAATCAAAAATACGGCGAATAATTTAATATTTTTACTTAAGCTTCAACGCTTTCTTCAGCATCTTCTCCTAAAACAAAAGGACGGGTCATAGCGCAATGATAGCCTACAACAAACAATGCCATCAATCCGGCACCTAAAATACTTTCTGCAATAAAATGTGATGTTTTTGAATCAAACAGGCATAGTAACAATTCAAAAACACAAGTCCTCACTAACGATATCACTAAAAAGGTCATCTCGTTAAAAAAATACAATGTGATAAACAGGAAAACAATGTTCCTGGCATTAAACTTTGCCCCGGAAGTACAAATTTGGATGGTTAAGGCAAATAACACTAAAGGCACGTAAAGCCTTAAAATATAAATGACCGCACTACTCCATCTTTCCAAATACCGGTTGTCTATGCCGTGGTGAAGTTGTCCTTTTAACTGGAAAAATGACAGGTCTAACAAACAACATATAAACAATATCGCTGCTAAACAGGCTATATTCTTAAACGTTACCTTGCCAACCTGGCTAATTGAAAAGATGGACACAAAAAAAATAAAAATGGCCTTAGCATTATCAACTATGCTATAAGTTTCATTGAAACTAAAACGGAGACTGAAAAAACTCAATAAACTTACGGGGATGTTTTTTGCACTTTGATCATACTGGGTATAATTTGAAATTACCGCCGTTATTATAAAGCTAATGCTTGTCAATAAAACAGCCTGCCAGATAGTTTTTGTGAAACGCTCCTGGTAAATATCGATAAGAGCTGCTGATTGCTTTTTAAAAAAGGTTGAATATTGCATGTGATATGGTTGTACGTAAAAATATCAATTATTCTTTTACAACCAACCCATCCTTTACCACCAGCTTCACCAATTTCAAAACTTTCATATCCTCAACCGGATTACCATTAACGGCAACCAAATCTGCCAGGTATCCCGTCTTGATATTCCCCAAATCCTTCAATCCAAACACGGCGGCGTTAACCGATGTTGCCGAGCGCAGTACCACTAAGGGTTTCATGCCGTATTCGGCCATTAATATCATTTCCTGGGCATTATCGCCGTGGCTGAATACACCAACATCGCCGCCCATACAAATGGTAACACCGGCCTTTAATGCTTCGGTAAAAATGTAATGCTTTTGCTTTACTACTGCGGGGTCCGGGTCGATGCCCTTCTTCCAGCCTTTGTAGCCCGAAATTGATTCGGTGGCGTTGAGGGTTGGGCATAAAGCTATGCCTTTTTCTTTCATCAGCTTAAACAGTTCTGGTGTGCCGCCGTCGCCATGCTCAATGGTAGTTACACCTGCCGCTATGGCCCGGCGCATGCCTTCGGTAGTTGACGCATGTACAGCAACCGTGCGGCCGCTGCTCTTGGCTACCTGTACAGCTACCTTCAACTCTTCTTCAGTAAAGGTGGGAGCTGCGGTACCGTTTAGTCCCCATCGATAGTCCACATAAATTTTCACTACATCTGCACCATGGCCAATTTGTGACCGCACCACCCTGGTTATACCATCAATGCCATCAGCTTCTTCGCCACCTTTAATTATGCTGGCTTCGGCAACTTCTGTTTTAGGGCCATAACTGCCGGTGGCTACAATTGCCCGGGTGGCCATCAACATCCTGGGGCCGGGGATTATGCCTTTTTCAATCGCAGTTTTTAAGCCAGCATCATCATAGGCGGCGCCTTCGGTTCCCAGGTCGCGCACTGTGGTAAATCCCGCCATCAAAGTCGCGCGGGCATGGTTAACTGCACGGGCGGTACGCTCGGCACGGCTTTCACCAAGTACCTGGTCGTTCCAGGCAGTCTCGTTATACGGATGCAGGAAAAGGTGCGAGTGCCCTTCAATTAGTCCGGGCATCAGGGTTGTGCCCTTCAGGTCAATCACCTTAGTATTGTCGGGTATTTTTATGGTAGCGGGCTCCCCTGCCGCTTCGATGTGATTACCTTTTACCAGTACCCACCAACCAGGGTGCATCTGCTCACCGTCGAAAACACGGTCGGGTTTAAGTAATATATAGGCTTCTGTTTTTTGGGCAAATATGGGCAGGCAAAAAATGAGGAGTATTATTGTGGCTATTGTTTTCTTCATTATAAATAAAGATAGCTTACTTTATAGGAGATAAAAAGCCGTAAATCGATAATTGAAAAATATTTCAAACCCCATGCAACCATTTGCCCCAGGTTACCATCTTACTTTTAAATGATGTTTTTGGAACCTAAATATACTATCGAACAATTGGTTGAACGCTGCAAAGCGGGCGAACGTAAGGCACAGGAATTGTTATACAAACAATTGGCCGGTAAAATGCTGGCCGTGTGTATGCGATACGCTACCGATAGAATGGAGGCCGAAGACATGCTGCAAAACGGGTTTATAAAAGTTTTTGGCAAAATGGCTGATTACCGGGCAGATGGATCATTTGAAGGTTGGGTAAGGCGCATTATGGTACATAGTTCTATTGAATACTATCGCAAGCACCATAAAATGATGCAGGTGGTTGATATAGACGATGCAGGCACCGAACCATCGGTTAACCCGATAGCTGCCGCCAACCTTGATGCCAAAGTGCTGATGGGGCTGATACAGCAACTGGCACCGGGTTATCGCATCGTATTTAACCTGTATGCTTTAGAGGGTTATGCACACAAAGAAATTGCCGAAATTGTAGGCATTACCGAAGGGGCATCAAAATCGCAGCTATCAAGGGCCAGAACGATATTAAAAGAACAAATTGCAAAAATGGAGAGCAAAAGCTATGGATATGCAGGATAAGGATCTGGACAAGCTATTTCAATCGGCATTAAACGATTACGAGATAGAACCATCTGCAAACGTGTGGACAGGGATTACCGGCGAATTGGATGCAGGCAAACGCAAAAAGGTATGGCTGCCATACCTGAGTATTGCTGCAGCCGCAGTTTTATTAATAACCGCCGGTGTTTTATTTATCCCTAAAGAAGTAAAAACGATCAGCCCTAAAAAAGATGGGCTGGCAGGTGTTAGCCATCCGATAAAGCCCAAAACGGCTGCCGGGCCAACCCAGGCAACACAGCCTGAAACTTCTGCCGATAAACAGCCGGAAAAAGCGATGGCAGCGCCTGCTAACAGTTTAGCAGCTGCCAGCATACACAAAGGGAATAAAAAAGCGATTATAGCAGCCCCGGTTGCAGCCCCGCCTACCCAGGATATTGCAAAGCCTGACGATCAGCAGCCGGTATTAGCATCGGCAACTAATAAGCAGGAAGTAAAAATTGCGGTACAGCCAGACACAGTTACCAGGCCATTCTCAAAACATATTGGCGAAACCCCGGTTTTTGCAAGTATTAAATCGCCCGTCGCCCCAACAGAAGCGACAACTATTAAGCCAGCGACACCAGCAAAAAAGCATAAAATTCGCAGTTTAGGTGATGTATTTAATGTGATGATTGCCGCTGTTGATAAACGTAAGGATAAGATCATTGAATTTAGCAATACCGATGAGGACGATGCCACCATTACCGGCGTAAACCTGGGCATTATTAAAGTGAAAAAAGAAAAATAAAATCTAAAGAAAAAATATATACCCGATAATATGAAACGTTTAATTTTAACGGCAATGCTATGCGTTGCAGCAAGCTACGGCTTTGCCCAAACCACCACAACTACCACAACCACTATAGTCGACTCGACCAAAACCGGTACAGATACCACTATTGTAACCAAAAAACATATCAAAGTTAAATTAGGGCTTGGCCATGATGCACCATATGTATCGCCGTACACCAACGATACTACCAAAGTTCGACGGACTAAGGCCCCTGGTTTTTCTTTCGGCATTACTTTTTCAAGGATCGACCTTGGTTTTGCCACTTTGCTTGACCATGGCAGCTTTACCCTGTCGCCCAATAACCAGTTTCTGAGTTATCGCCAGGCCAAAACAGCCAACTTTGGTTTTGATGTGGTGCAGTTTGGTTACCGTTTTAACAGCGCCTTCAAAATATATGTTTCGGGTGGGTTTGATTGGACCAACATCCGTTTGCGCCAGGATATTACCATACAACGCAATGCACCCGTGTTAACGTATGTGCCGGATAGCATCCACTTCAGCAAAAACCGGTTTTCGTCAAGCTACCTGCGCATACCATTATCGTTTTACTACCGCAGTCATGAGGATAGCCGTGGCAATTACTTTCGCCTGGTTGTTGGCCCCGAGGTTGGCATCCTGCTTAACGGACGCGTAAAACAAATAAGTGAAGAACGCGGCAAGCAAAAATTTGACGACGATTATCACTTTGCTAAACTACGCAAAGGCGCATTCATCCGCATGGGTTACGGCATTATGGGCATCTACGCCAAGTACTACTTTAACGATATGTTTGAAAACAGCCCCGCCCAGGAAGGGTTGAGGAACTTTAGCTTTGGATTGACGCTGGGATTTTAATGAAGTGGTGAGTGGTTGATTGAGTTGGATTGGGTTGATTGGGTTTTAGAAACTTACTCAACTCAATCAACCGCTTAACCTAACCAACCATTCACCAAATCCTACTATCTTTGCCTCAATGTCAGACACTCCTTTTTTGCAGGCCATTGCAGTAAGTAAAATATATCCCGGTAAACAGGCGGCCGGTGTTAAAACTACAGATATTTCTATCCAGCCCGGAAAAATAACGGCTATTATTGGCGAAAGCGGCAGCGGAAAAAGCACCCTGCTGCGATTATTATACGGATTGCTTTCTCCTGATGAAGGCATTGTTAAATTTAAAGGCGAACGCATCTGGGGGCCTGAAGAAAAACTGATTCCCGGCCACGATGCCATGAAAATGGTTACCCAACACACAGATGACCTGAACCTGTTTGCCAAAGTTTGGGATAACGTAGCGGCCATGCTGCCGGCAACCGACCTAAAAGCCAAAAAGGAAAAAACCGAGCAAATTTTAACACAGCTTAACATGTTCCACATGGCCGACAAACGGGTGGCCGACCTGAGTGGCGGCGAGAAGCAGCGTGTAGCCATTGCAAGGGCCATAATTACCCGCCCGCAGGTTTTATTACTCGATGAGCCCTTTAACCAGGTGGACACTTCGTTCCGCGAGGGCTTGCAGCAGGACATCAGGCAAATTGTAAAAGAGCTTGGCATTACGGTGATCATGGTATCGCATGACCCGGCCGAGGTGCTATCTATGGCCGATGAACTGGTGGTGATAAAAAACGGGCAAATTGTGGAGCAGGGGCATCCAAAAACGTTGTATCAACACCCGCAACATTTGTATACAGCCCAACTGTTAAGCAACTGTAACGTACTTAGCGCTGCCAACGCGCAGATTTGCGGTATCGAAACCATAAAAGACCATGTGGTAATTTACCCCGACTGGATAAGGATAAAACTGATCTCATCAACCAAAAGCTGGGCAATAAAACAAATCCTTTTCCGTGGGTTTTATGAAGACCTGATAATCGAAAAAGAAGGCGTACAGCTCCGCGTATCCAACGGCGAACCCGATAGTTATAAAGAAGGCGATATGGTATCTGTAAGGTTTTGGAAGTGGTTAGAGTATTAGTGAACATCATGTGAGTCATCAAATTCATCATATTCAATAAACCGTTCCTGAAGCTGGATCCATTTCTTTTTGTCGGCAGCTGACCAAATCTCCGTTTTTTCCCAAATGCTACCATCGGGCCAAATTAGCTTTCCCTTTATTGCCCTATATTTTAAATCGTACACATCGTCAACATTCTTGAATGCCCACAATTTCCATTTTGTAATTTTAAAACTCCAATAAAGCCAGGCTCCCGTAAATCCTGATAAGAAAACAATCAAAGCTATCCACTGAGGAAGAGTGGGAAATGTTGTTAAATAATACGCAGCTCCAAATCCGACTATCTGTATTGCGATAACAGGGTAATTTATCATACGTTGACCCTTTTTTAACGCTTCATCAACAGTAACGGTTTCAGACATAGAATGACTTGGTTTAGGTTGGGAAATTAGTAATAATCGGCCAAAAATTAAAATAAATTTGCTGCCGGGAATGTCACGAAGTATAACTCGCGGCGGCTATCAAACGTCAATTATGAAGCGTTCTTGGTGAAAAGAAAATGGAACTGTAAATTTGAATAGAGGAGGTAATTATGGCAACAGAAAAAAAAGCGAGTACCCAAAAAGGTTACAGAGGTGCGATTTTAAGCAACAATATTAAAAGTCATGCTAATGATCCTTTTTTTGTAAAAAAAGCGGAAGAGGCTAAGATAGCCGTTAGTAAAATAGTATTACCTGAGAGTAAAAAATAATGACATTTTAGATCGATAAATAAAAGGCTGGATTTATCCGGCTTTTATTATGAATATCAATTTGATTTGATGCTTATTGATTTTTCTATAAAAAATCGAGTAAAATTAAGCTGGAAGCTTAATTTATGATTACAACAGGTTGCACTTCGTTAAACCAGCGGCAGCAATGAAAAAATTAAATCAATTTTCATTAATCAATATATCCTTAGCCATAACCATGGGCACACTGATATATTTCTTCTCCATGTAGTTAATCACTTTTTCCAGGATGTCGCGCGATTGCTGATCCATGCTTTGTACTTCATCAGCAAAAACAGAATTGATGGCCGTGTTGCGGATCTCTTTTATCTTTTCGGGCACCTGGCGCATGGCCACTTCAATACGGCGTTGTTTCAGTTGGGTTAAAAACTCGGCTATATTTTGTTCAATAATACCTTCGGCGTGTACCAGTTCGTGATAGCGCTCCTGAAGGTTACGTTTGGCAACTTCGTTTAATGAATGTACTTCGATAAAGTTAACCGGGAATTGCTCTAAAACTTCGGGAGCGGTATCATTAGGGATGGCAAGATCGACGATAGTTTTCTTGCCGGTTTCGCCGTTGAGCAGCGATTGGTAAATTTCGGTGGTGATGATAGGCTCAACTGCCGACGTACAGGTGATAATAGCGTCAAAGCCCTTATTGTATGTCTTAAGCGCTTCCAGGTCAAATGCCTCGCCGCCCAGGTCTCTGGCCAGTTCAGCCGCCTTCGAAACAGTCCGGTTAAAAACCGCGAAGTTACTGAACTTATGCTTTTGCAGGTATTTAGATAAATTTCGGTTGGTTTCGCCGGCGCCGATAATCAACACACGGGCGTTTGAGCAAAGGTTTAAATCTTTAAGCTTACGATAAGCTAACGAGACAACCGAAATAGGGTTTTTTGAAATATTGGTATGGGTATAAACTTCCTTGGCTGTTTTAACCACACAGTTCATAATCATACGCAGGCCGTCACCGGTAAGTCCGGCTTCTTTACAGTGTTCATATGCTTTGCGCAACTGGGCCAGTATCTCCTTTTCACCAACTATCAAACTCTCTAACGAGCATGAAGTACGCAGCAGGTGCACCATAGCTTCCTGGTCTTCATAAATAGAAGCGCCATCCATGAAGGTACTCAGGGAGTGTTCACAAAGTTCGGTGTTAAACGCTTCGATGAAACGTTTGGCAAAGTCCTTATCAACTACTTGCGGAGTAGTCATAACAAATTCCACACGGTTACATGTAGCCAGATAGAATATTTCCGGTATTCCAAATTGAGTTTTAACCTGTTGAAGCTTTTCAGTCAGATTTTCCTGGCAAACCACCAATCTTCCTATTTCCTTCAGTTCAATCTGTTTGTGTGTAAAAGCAATAACCTTTAAATACTTCAAAGCAGTTTTAAATTTGACCGAACAAAAATATCACTATAAAAGGGATGCAATGTCAACACTTTGTCAAACAGAGGTATTTAGAATGGTTATAAATTAGCCGAAATACCCCAAAAACCACATAAAAACTGCTTAAAACAATAGCTGGCAAAATTATGTATATTAACATGCGTTTATTAAAAACGGTTAGCCTGTTCATATTGGTGGTTGGTTATGCATTTGCGGGCATAAATCATTTCCTAAATCCCGCATCTTACATCCATATCATTCCGCATTATATACCCTTCCCCGTTTTAATGAATATTATTGCCGGGGTAGCAGAAATATCATTCGCGCTTATGCTGATACGGTCTCAGACAAGGCCCTGGGCGGTATATGGCGTTGTACTGATGCTGGCAGCGTTTTTACCGGTTCATATCCAAATGCTTTTTGATGCTCCTTTTAAATTAGGTAACATAACCGTAACACCACTTATTGCCTGGCTTCGCTTAATTTTACAACCGGTATTGATGCTGTGGGTATGGTGGCACAGGAAGAATTAACATCAAAGGCTTATTTAAGGGCAAAACAAATCACCGGGTTTTTTATTTAAGGATACAGCATCTTAAAAGTACAATATGGATTTGCAAAGTGTTGAAATGCGTAACCTGGAAGTACAGGATTACCAGGAATTAAAAAAGTCGATGAAATCGGCATACATGGATATGGACGAGGATTATTGGGATGCCAATTCCATTAAAAAGCTCATCAAAATATTCCCCGAAGGGCAAATTTGTGTAACCGTGAACGATGTGGTGGTAGGTTGTGCGTTGGCCATTATAGTCGACTATCAAAAATTTGGCGATAACCATACCTACAAACAAATTACCGGCGATAGTACCTTTAAAACCCACACAGATAAAGGTGATGTTTTATACGGAATAGATGTATTTATTCACCCAAACTACCGCGGCTTGCGCCTGGCCCGTCGCCTTTATGATGCCCGCAAGGCCTTGTGCGAAAAACTGAACCTGAAAAGTATTATTGCAGGTGGCCGGATACCCAATTATCAAAAATTCCAGAATGATCTTACCCCCCGCCAATATATTGATAAGGTTAAGTATAAAGAGATATATGACCCTACCCTATCTTTCCAGCTGGCCAATGATTTTCACGTGCGTAAAGTGCTGCGTAATTACCTGCCCGAAGACAGCCGCAGCAAGGGCTTTGCTACGTTAATAGAGTGGAACAATGTGTATTACGAGGAAATCAGCAGCGCTATCAACCAAAAAACTGTAGTGCGCATTGGCCTGGTACAGTGGCAGATGCGCCCGTACAATAACATCAGCGAACTATTAAAGCATGCAGAATACTTTGTAGATGCTGTAAGCGATTACCAGGCAGATTTTATACTGTTCCCAGAGTTATTTGGCACTCCTTTAATGGCCGATTACAACCACATGGACAGCGCCAAAGCCATGCGTGAACTGGCTAAATATACCCAGCCTATCATCGAAGAATTTTCAAAGCTGGCGGTATCATATAATGTGAACATCATAGCCGGCAGTATGCCTACCATTTTTGAAGATTCGTTATACAATGTATCGTACCTCTTCAGGCGCAATGGCAGTATGGAAGAGGTTTATAAGATTCACCCTACTCCATCCGAGATCAGCTCATGGGGTATCCGCGGCGGCGATGAGGTTAGGGTATTTGAAACCGACGCCGGTAAAATAGGCATCCTGATTTGCTACGATGTGGAATTCCCGGAGTTATCACGGATACTGGCCAGCCAGGATATGCAGATCCTGTTTGTACCATTTTTAACCGATACCCAAAATGGCTATAACCGGGTTAAGTTTTGTTCGCAGGCACGGGCGGTTGAGAATGAATGTTATGTGGCCATCGCGGGCTGCGTGGGCAACCTGCCCAATGTAAATAATATGGGCATCAGCTATGCGCAGTCGGCGGTATTTACACCGTCGGATTTTGGCTTCCCTACCAACGGCATTCAATCAGAAGCTACACCAAACAGCGAAATGATTGTAATAGCCGATGTTGACCTTTCACTGCTGGACGAGCTGCATGAATACGGCAGCGTACAAAATTTGAAAGACCGCAGGACTGATTTGTATAATATTACTTTTAACGGGAAAAAAGTGTAGTATTGAATAATGAAAGTAACTACGGTTATTCCCCGGGCCTATATCAAATTACGCATATTTGCTACTTTAATTGACTACAGCATTTATGGCATTTTTTACTTTGGATACATTTATGCTTTCGATGAATCTACCCGGCCCGGCAATATGACCGTTACCGGATTGATGGCCCTGCCTATATTCCTGGTTTGGTTTTTATATTTTGTAGTCATTGAAGCCTTGAACGGAACACCGGGCCATGATATATGCAAACTTAAAGTTGTTACAAGCGGCGGGGCTAAAATAACAATTATAGATGCACTTAAACGCCGCATTTGCGACCCGATAGATATCATGATGTACGGAATACCGGCAATAATCTGCATTTCAAAAACAGAAAAGCACCAGCGCATAGGCGACCTTTTAGCAAATACCCTGGTAGTAAAAGCAAGCGATATAACTGTAACCGAGGTGATATTTTAACCCCCATGATCCGTAAAGATACTTACACCCTCCCAGGCGCTAAAGGCCGCCCCATGCTGATAGACGTAACTTACAATAACGCTTTTAAAGACGCACCTATAGTTATCTTCGCACATGGCTTTAAAGGTTTTAAAGACTGGGGCACTCATAATTTAGTAGCTGGCTACTTTGCCAACGCTGGTTTCAAATACCTGAAGTTCAATTTTTCGCACAACGGCACCACGCCCGATAACCCGCTTGATTTTACCGACCTGATAGCCTTTAGCGACAATACATTTTCGATAGAGCTGGAAGATCTGGATACCATTATTGATTTTGCCTGTAGCGGATCGGGCATGGCGGCAGCCCGTGGGGTTTACCTTATTGGCCACAGCATGGGTGGCGGTATCAGTATCATTAAATCAGCCGAGGATAGCCGGATAAAAAAGCTGGTTACTATGGCTTCCATATCAAGCTTTTATAACCTTTGGCCCGAAGAAATTGAGATACAATGGCGACTACAGGGCATTATTTACATGCCCAATAAGCGCACAGGCCAACAAATGCCCTTAAAATCTACTTTGCTGGGCGATCTGGATAAGCATCCTAAACGCCTCGACATATTGGCGCAGGCAGCAAAAGTTAAGCAACCCTAGCTATTGATGCATGGCGATGCAGACCCTACTGTTCCGCTAAACCACGCCGAAGAACTATATGGCGCGCATCCCGACGCTGAATTTTTTATTTTGCCTGGCGGAGATCATACCTTTGGCGGTGCCCACCCTTATTTAAGCGATGTTTTGCCGGCATCGCTGGTTACATTTTGTGATACAGCAATATCATTTTTAAGTAAATAAAACCGACGGCAACAATCTATCGTAACTTTTTTGTGTTAAAGCTGTCACACACCCAGTATAAGTACTATTATTGTTTAGATGAGTTTAGAAGGATCCCGCAAAAAAGCAAAAAAATATATCAACGTTATTCCTACCGACGAGGCCGGTTTTGGAAAAATGATTCCCATTTTACGCGAATATATAGGCAATAAAGCCGAAAACTCGCCCAGAAAACCGATTGGCCCCTTTAAAACCGACGTTACTATTTTTAATGACGCGCCCAAAAGTGGCCTGCGCATTACCTGGGTTGGCCACTCCAGCATATTAATTGAAATTGATGGCAAACGCATCCTTACCGATCCGGTTTGGGGCGATAGGGTATCTTTCTCCAAACATTTCGGCCCGAAGCGCTTTTTTAAACCGGCTATTGCTTTACAAGATTTGCCACCGCTGGATGCTGTGCTGCTATCGCATGACCATTACGATCACCTGGATAAGGATACTATTAAATTTTTTGCAGGCTCATCAATTCCTTTTTACTGCTCGGTTGGTGTAGGCCAGTATCTTGAAAAATGGGGAATACTTAAAAATTTTGTATTTGAGATGGACTGGGGCGATAGTGTGCTGATAGGTAACCAGGTTGTTATTACCTCCACCCCGTCAAGGCATTTTTCGGGCCGCGGCGTGGTAAACCGTAACGAAACCCTTTGGGCAAGCTTTGTAATAAAAGGCCCAAAACATAATATTTATTTTGGCGCCGACTCTGGCTGGTCGCCCAGTTTTGCCGAGATTGGCAAAGCCTTTGGCCCGTTTGATTTAACTATGCTTGAGGTGGGCGCCTACGGAAAATACTGGCCGGATATCCATATGGGCCCCGATCATGCTTCTAATGCCCATATTGCCCTTAAAGGCAAATTGATGATGCCTATACACTACGGCACTTTTAACCTGGCCCCGCACGCCTGGTACGAGCCGGTTGAACGTTTGGAGCAGTTTGCCAAAAATAAAAAGATAGATCTTTTTGTACCTGAACCCGGTAAGCCCACCGAAGTTAAAGGCGCTTACAACTCAGCCTGGTGGAAGAAATTTATGTAGGTTACAGCCCACGAAAAAAAATATCCTGATATCGGCCAAAAAGTAATTGAACCACGTATTGTTCATGCGGTTTATTGCGCTATCTTTAAGTTTAATTACCTGCCTAAACTTACGGATACAATCCTATGCAAGCTACAACCATCGATCAAATAATAACCGAATTGGAAACCATCATTGCCGATGCCATACAAACCGGCAGCCGGGCGGGATATTTTGCGGCTTTATACCACAAAGTAACCTGCAAAGTAAAGGAAGGTATATTGGCCGGCGAGTTTGAGGATGGCAAAAGAATGGAGCAACTGGATGTTACTTTTGCAAGCCGTTATATTAAGGCCTATTATCAATGGCAACAAAAGCAGCAACCGTCGGCATCATGGGCATTGGCTTTCAGTATATTTAATAAACCCCGAAAAATGGTACTGCAACACCTGCTTATTGGCATGAACGCGCATATCAACTTTGATTTGGGCGTTGCAGTAGTTGAAACCGCCCGGGCCTTTAACCAGCCATTGGCCCAGGTACATAAGGATTTTAATGCTATCAACACTATTCTGTCGGCCCTCACTTACGAGGTTATCAACGAGCTTAACCAGGTATCGCCCTTAATGTCATTAGCCGGTTTGCACGCGCAAAACAACTCTATCCTAATTCAATTTGCGCTTGGTAACGCCAGGGACGGCGCCTGGTGCTTTGCTGAAGACCTTTACACAAGAACAGGCCAGGATTACCTTAACCTGATAAGCAGCCGCGATGCCGATATCAACAAACTTGGCCTGGGCATTGTTGCCCCGGTAGGTTTATTGAGTTTTACTGTATGGCTTATCCACTTGTTTGAATGGCGAAACCCATCCAGAATAACCCGGGTACTAAATGAATATAAGAAAACGTATTTGAAGGTGAACTAATTTAAAGATTACAATTATCCGGGTATAGATATAAAATACTGAAAATTTCTGGTTATCTACAATTGGGTAAGCAGATTTAAAGATTTTCAAAGCACAGTTCACAATGGCTGGTAAATAGTCGCACCAAATGTGTGTATATTAACAAAAAACCGCATTCTCAACCCCTTCGCTTTAAATTAGATAGTCAGCCAAGATTAGTTTACAACGGACTATTATCGTCATCAATTTTACAAATCCTTTAGCACTACCGGTATTATATATACAATTTCAATAATAAATCCCAACGGATTCTCATCTTAATAACATCCATCACTCCCTTTAAACCATAGCCTGTCCAGTCAATATGAAGCCAACTCTCATCAAAATCGAGATACGTTATGATTAATGCTGATTATGCCTCAAACGGGGAATAACGCCAATCAATGGCAAATATATGTGACATATGAATATTACAGTGATGAGCAGTTAAATCATTTACTACATGCTTAAAATAAAAAGGTAAAAACACTGTTAATATACCGATGACGATGCTAATTTTACAAAAATTGCCATTGCTTGTCATTATTTGTTAATGAAATATAAAATATTGAGGATTATGAAGTATATCGCCCTTATATGTACGGCATTTTGTTTTGCTTACAAGTTCCCTTTCTTTGGTTTGGGAAATCCTGTTTAAAACTCTCATCCAAATCGTAGTTGGTTAAATGCCTCAAAAGGCACCAGGATCATCATTAAAAATGCTTGATTTTATAACGAAACACACCTTAAACGTAGTTGGCAAAATGGTCACATATTTGATTTATAAACATGCAACCCCCTTAGGATCAATAATATTTTGATATAATTGATAGATCACATTTAAATTTATACAATATCTATTTAATAGCCCCGATAATTAACACCGGTAATTATTTAAAGCTTTAAAGAGTTAAATAAAACTCAGGATTGTCAATAAATAATACTTTTGACAATGGACACAAGCTTAGATTTCTAATTATAACAAAACAGAGCAACGGTAAATGCTAAAAATTACTTAGGTTTCACCAACTTAAACATCTCTGTTGAGCAATAGGCACATAAATGCTTAAACTAAACATTCATAATTAATTCATACAAAAACCGTTTATTGTGTCCAAAACAAACCCATTTACTAAAAGAAATATAATTAACAAATAATTAATTTATAGCATGCAAATAAATAAATATCGCTCACACATTTTTATATCGTTACTTACCTTTCTTTTATTATGCCTTTTTATAAATTTCTATTTAAAAGAGCGGGAAGTTCAACAATATAACACAGTAGGCCCCTCAGACGTAAGACCAACAGACAACGATGCCAATTCAAAAGACGATAAGCAGGTTGTTAACATCCCGGAAAAGCGGGCACCCGCTGAACATAAGCATAATGGTAACGCTATTGCAAGCCTTTCAAAAAAAGAGGAGGTTCAGGACAATTCAGATCCTGGTGCATTAAAAAGGCTCCTGCTTAAAAAAGGTATCTATTTTGGTGATTTTTTGGGGAACGAGGATGTGAAAGTGGCAGCACCTCGCCCATCAAACTTTTTGACACAGGTTAACCAATATTTCAATCTTTATACGGTGCCTGCATGGTTTCACCATGTTGAATTTAAAAATGGGCAATATGATTATAGAGGACCTGATGAGGTTGCTGATTTTGCCATTGCCCATGGTGCCAAAATACAAATGCAAAGCCCAGTATGGTGGCATGTACCAGATTGGGTTAAAAATGGAAATTTCTCTCCTGACGAGCTTAAAAACATCTTAAAAAATCACATCCAGGCGATAATGCGTCACTATAAAGCTAAATATCCGGGAGCTGTTATTTCATGGGGCATTGTTAACGAATCAATGAGCGACAGTCCCGATTTAAATCCCAAATATTCATTACCCAACGGTCTTCGAAGTAATATCCCAATTTGGAATGTTATTCATAAGCCAGGCTCAAATGACCCTACAGATTACATTCAATTAGCATTTGAATGGGCACACGAGGCAGATCCTACTGCAAAACTTTATTGGACTGAATTTAATGTGGAATACAAAGGCTATAAAATGGACCGATGGTTTAGCATCGTAAAGCAATTAAAGGCGAAAGGCGTACCCATTGACGGCGTTGGCTTCCAAACGCACTTATACCTGGGTTATAATCATCCGTTTAGCGAATTAACTGAAAACATGGATAGGTTTGCCTCTATTGGCCTTACCAGTGAAATAACGGAGTTGGATGTCATTATGTCAAGCACATCGCCTATTGACCCTCCTCTCTACAGACCAACACCAATGGCTACACCATCCAAAGCCGATTTTGATAAACAGGGAAATCTATTTGCTGGAGTAATTTCAGCCTGTGTTAAAGCAAAAAAGTGCGATGCAATAATTTTATGGGGGGAATGGGATCCGGGAAGTTCTGCAAATACACAATATAAAAACAAATTAACTGGCTCGTCGCTTGGCAATATGTACCCCAACATATTTGATCAAAACATGAAACCAAAGCCGGCGGTTGCGGCAATGGTTAATGCAGCGCAATAAGAGAAAACAGCCACCATTTCTGATTTTTAAATTTTGGGAGAAAGAGCTGCCTTTCCAAAAGAGGCTGTATCATAAATCATGATCAGCCTCTTTTTTATTATTGAGGTTTTAATGCTATAGATTAAACTAGTTATCCATGGTTTTATTTTTTTCAATAATCTGATTTTCAATATTTTATAGATACGAATAGGTTCCACTCTTTGCCTCAGGCTTATAGCAATTATCCCTTAAAGGGCGCTTCTTACATTTTTCAACATCAAAATAATAGGTGTTTTCTGGTTTTTCCAACGTCCTTCTTACCGGTACGCGCCTTTCAATTGGTCATATGCCCGGTCAAGCACGCGAACCTGTCAGCAGCCTTGTTGTTATCAAACTTATCCTCTTCTTTTCCAAGGCTCTGGGTGATGGTTAGCGAACGGGGGTTGATAATCGCTTCCCAGGACGACGTATCAAGGAAATACTTAAAAGACAGGAGGCGTTCAAGCACATCTACATCCGAAACGGTATAGATCATTTTCATAACAGGTATTTGAACATCCGGACAGTACCTTCTGCCATACGCCCCATTATTTGAACTAGGCTTGTCCCAAACCTACTGCTAAATAAAGCTGAAGTCCACCAACTCGTCGATCTTACGAATCGGGTTATCTTTAGGGATAATAGGTAATAAAAACCAGAAAAGGAATTGAATTGAAGGTTTGTTGTAGTTCTAACATTTTTATAGAAGATTTTAAAATCTTCTATAAAGTCAAAAAAGCGAGTGGGAAACATAAGTTTTCTGCTCGCTTTTTTGTAATCCTTAAAGAATTTTCTGTGCCTCCCTTTTTTGGCCCCTTTCTATTTTGTAAAACACATCTTTCAAAATGTAATATTAAATTAGAAAAAAAACATAGAGTTTAACGTTGGGCAAATTCACCCTCTTTACTTAAAAAATCCTGATAAGCAAATTTAATTCCATCTTCCAGATTGGTATGATACTTCCACCCCGCCTCATTCAATTTGGTTACATCCATTAATTTTCTTGGTGTACCGTCTGGTTTAGAAACATCGAAAGTAATTTCGCCCTCATATCTTATGATTTTTTTAACAAGCAATGCCAAATCTTTTATGGATATATCCTCACCTGTGCCGATATTAACAATGCCGGGGGCGTTATAGTTTTCCATCAAATAATAACATGCTTCGGCAAGGTCATCAGCAAACAAAAATTCCCGTTTCGGTGAACCCGTTCCCCAAATAGTTACACTTGGCGCTTCCTGCTCTTTGGCTTCATGAAACCTGCGTATTAGTGCGGGCAAAACATGTGAGTTTTGGGGATGGTAATTATCATTATACCCATACAAATTTGTAGGCATAACTGATATAAAGTTACAACCATATTGAGCCCTATACGCATCACACATTTTTATGCCTGCAATTTTAGCAATGGCATAAGGCTCATTTGTTTCTTCTAATAACCCTGTTAGTAAATAGTCCTCCTTTAAAGGCTGTGGAGCAAGTTTAGGATAAATACAGCTTGAGCCAAGAAACATCAACTTTTTTACGTTATTCAAATATGATTGATGAATGATATTATTTTGTATTTGCAGATTATCATACAAAAATTCTGCACGATAAACATTATTAGCCACAATACCGCCTACTTTTGCTGCGGCCAAAAAAACGTATTCGGGCTTTTCTATATCAAAAAAATCAGCTACTGCTTTTTGGTCTCTTAGGTCGAGTGCAGATGAGCTACGCGTAACAAAATTAGTAAAGCCCTCCTTTTCCAGTTTACGCTGAATGGCCGAGCCAACCATACCTCTGTGGCCGGGAATATATATCTTGCTTGACTTATCCATATTATTCGAACTGGTTTTTAATGCTGTAGCCCGATTCCTTCAATAATTTTTCTCTTCTGAACAAATCCACATCAGCCGCAACCATCTCCTTAACCAATCCCTGAAGATCGTATTTAGGAGCCCAGCCTAATTTTGTTTTAGATTTTGTTGGGTCACCTATAAGCAAATCAACTTCTGTAGGGCGGAAATATGCTTTATCTACCGCTACTACTTCCTTACCTATTTCTACCTGAAAATCAGGATTATTGCAGCTAACTACATATCCAATCTCGTCAACACCTTCGCCTTTAAATCTAATCTCGATACCAACTTCAGCAAAAGCAAGTCTTACAAATTCCCTAACCCTCGTAGTTACACCTGTGGCAATAACATAATCTTCGGCAACTTCCTGCTGTAATATAAGATACATAGCCTCAACATAATCCTTAGCGTGCCCCCAATCTCTTTGCGCATCAAGGTTACCTAAAAATAATTTGTCCTGCAAACCCATAGCAATTTTTGCAGTTGCGCGTGTAATTTTGCGGGTTACAAATGTTTCACCACGTAAAGGACTTTCATGGTTAAATAGAATACCGTTGCAAGCGTAAATACCATAAGCTTCCCTATAATTTACAGTTATCCAATATGCATACATTTTTGCTACGGCATATGGAGAACGTGGATAAAATGGCGTGGTTTCTGATTGAGGAACGGCTTGTACCAAGCCATAAAGTTCAGATGTTGAAGCTTGATATATCTTAGTTTTCTTTTCAAGTCCTAATATCCGGATTGCTTCAAGTAGCCTTAATGTACCAATACCATCTGCATTAGCTGTATATTCAGGAGTATCAAAGCTAACTTTAACATGCGACATAGCTCCAAGATTATAAATTTCGTCGGGTTGAACTTGCTGAATGATACGGATAAGGTTAGTGCTGTCGCTAAGATCGCCATAATGCAGGATCATATTTTTTTCATCATCATGCGGATCCTGATATAAATGATCAATCCTATCAGTATTAAATAGCGAGCTGCGGCGTTTTATACCATGTACTACGTATCCTTTTGACAATAGAAGTTCGGTTAGATAGGCGCCGTCCTGACCGGTTATACCTGTGATTAAAGCAATTTTCTTCATTATATTTTCTTTTATTAAGTACTACAAGCTGAGCCTTTATCTCAATTAAGTAACTTATTACTTAAAATTAAATAAGTAAAAAAGCCCAATTATGAAGGAATAGCCCTTCTTTTAAATTTGATTAAAAATATTTCGTACAAAAAAATGGGCCCATAATATAAGTATCGTCTCCATAGGCGTCGCGGCTCCCTTAATAATCTCAGCAGCCATTCCATTCCCAGATTAATTGCAAACTTACTTGGCCGCTTTACCGTACCGGCATAAAAATCAAATACCGCACCTATCGAACAAATTATATTGGCATCAATTTGATCTTTTAAAGCGTAAGCCCATTTTTCCTGTTTCGGGGCTGTCATCCCAACAAATAATACATCAGGCTTAAAATCGTTTATAGCTTTAAGTATTTCTTTGTTGTCGTTATCGCTAAACTCCGGTTTATATGGAGGCGAATATGACCCAATTTTAATATTGGGATATTCGGCATTTACTCGGTTGACAATTTCGCTTAGGGTTTCATCTGTTGAGCCCAGATAAAAACACGAGCCGCTACTTAAATTCGTTTCGTTTAACAAGTAACTATGAACATCAGCTCCTGCAATTTTCTCTATTCTTTTTCCTGTTAGCAATCTTGTAGCCCAAACAATAGCAATACCATCGGGCAATAATATTTCAGATCTTTTAAGCGACTCTTTAAAATCAACATCCTCTTTAGCTATACAATATGAATATTGATTAATGGTTGAAATTAAGGCTTTCCGTTTTATAGAAATCTTATCTAATGAGTCTGCGTAGACGGTATAGCCAAGGCAACTTATAGTTTTGAATATATTTTTCATATTGTATTTATTGATGTAGCTAGTATCTTATTTAATACAGCTGCTTTAATTAATAAAACATTAACAATATTAGTTTCAAACAAGGCAAATATTAAAATTAAAACACTGTAATTTACGATAAATTATCTTTTTTGCAATTACTAATATAATAAATCAAATATTACCCACTAATTGACGGTGATTTTCTATGCCTCATTTTTTGTTGGAAACAATGAATAAAAGTCTACCTTTTCAAATATTTGCAAGTTCCCCCCAATTGTTGCATCCTTGATCACTCTCCCATCCAGCTCAAAAGCTTTGCGGGCTAACTTATAGGCGAATTCTTCACTTTGTAAATCGGGTGCAAACCATGTCATTCCGGGTTTATAATAGCCCTTTATAAAATGATTGTCTTCTTTACCTGTACTTTTGATAGTTGTTCCCGATTTTGCGTTGGTGTTGTATGAGTGATCTTTTCCTATAATGTACACCTCACTAAATCCCATATAAAAAGCAAGCTGCATTGCCATATAAGTAACTGATTGACCAGTACCATATCCTTGCTTCGCAATATTTGTAGAAAATTCAGGTGTTAACTTATCTTTTAAAAAGTATTGATTTTTTCTTTTTGAAAATTTGTGTCTATAGTCCCAGTTAAAAAAACATGGTAACTCTAAATTATCATAATCATCAATAAATTGGGATAATTGAGCTTCTATGTCAATACATCCTAAGTATGTAGGCAAAAAACCCGTATCTTTTTCCATTAAATATATCCGATTTAGCCCAATGGTGTATTCGTTTTTCAACAACGAAAAATCAACATGCTTTAAACTTGGCCCATTGGCAATTAAAAAACATCGTTTGCCAGCATGCATGTTTTTAAACTGCTCAATGCCTTTCCTGTTCTCTTTTGTAAAAGGGAAAGGAGCAGACCAAATAACTTTTTGGGGTATATCGACTATTCTTCTCCAAACAGCTTTACCTATCCTTGATAATGTAACGTCGCTCCTTTTTAGGGTTAATAAGCGTTTAATATTTCCTAATGCCATAATGTTTTATCAAGCTGTAATTTTTTTTTCAGTGTTAAAGCTCACGCTTTTTTGCCAAAACTGTTACGGCACCACCATTTCCATCTTCAACAAATAAAGGAGCCACAACTACCCATTCAAATTCATGATAAGCTTCGTTTAATGCCATATCTTCTATTACAAGAATACTTTTTTTATCGCCGCCGGGGCAAAGGAACTGCCGGTGACTTTCTCTTCCTTGCGGCCGGAATTTCCATGAGGTAAGAGATATAAAATCAAAGCCCACACATCTTAATCTAGGGTATTCGGTCCTGAAGTAATCTGCCAACTCAGGAGCCAACCCTGGATTATTATTCCAGTACTTATCATCATTCCGGTAATTTTCAAATCCGGTTCGTATAAGCAAAAGCTCAACATTGTCGTCAATTGACGACAATTTGTCAAAATCACCAACGTCTATCAATTTTGCTTCACTGCAAGGTATATCTACCGTAGCAACCTTTTTGTAAAAATACTCTTCTAATGGTATTTCAAAGGTCTTTTTTCCATCCTGACAAAAATGAAAAGATGAATCAATATGGGTGCCTATGTGATTGTTTGAAAACACCCAACAAGTTGTGTTTGCTGTTTCGCCTTTTAAAATAGAAGAATTGTCTCTTATAAATACCCGATCCTTATTTCCATAAGATGGCGTATTTTGTGAAATAATATGAGAAAGACGAATAATCATAGGCAATAATCTAATTTAAATTGAGAGCATCAAATAATATTGGTAAATTTAGCAAGCTCGACGAGCCAATAACGCATTAAATAGCCACCTTTATTGTTATTTTCTTAATAAATTCAGGTTGGTTAACGTAATGCTGCGGGCCGTGCCCATCTTCCGGAAACATGATAGCAAATATTCCGTTTCCAATATCAACATGTGTACCCTGACTTGAAGGATCTTTGTAAAATGTGCGATCATGCTCTTCACTATATGGGATATTTACAGTCATTCCTTCAATTGGCGACCATTTAACTCTTTCAAGGCCCCTTATAGGATATTGGATATCAATAACATGTTTATGAGCCTCATACCCTCTTTCAAAATTCTCGACAGTATTATACTCGCTAACAATAGCCTTCACATTCTCGTTAATCTTGTAAACACCAACTTCGATATCAGCAACGGCGTTTTGTAAGTATTGCAAACCGGCATATATATCGTCAGAAATGCCTTTGTAAGTGTCTATATTCTTTAATTTGTCAACTATCATTGTATCTCTTAGTTTAATTCGTTTGTAAAATATTCGTTCATCCATCCAATAAACTGCTCATCCATCGGCCTCATATCCCTGAATATTTTGCCATACCCTTTATTAAGGATCAGACCCAGTGTTTTACCTACATTCTTTTTGTCTTTGCTTAGCGCCGATGTAAATTTATCAAGCGAGATATCAGTAATAGACGTTCCTTCCCATATCTGATGTAACAACTCCCTGATGTTTTGACGAACCGCAGGATCAATGTATCCTAACTTTACCGAAACAAAATTGGCCATATCCATGCCATAACTTACAGCAATGCCATGGGGTATCCGATAATTAGTAAGTGATTCTATAGCGTGCCCAAACGAATGTCCGTAATTAAATACAAGACGTTCGTTTTTATCAAACTCATCCCTCTCAATATAGCTCTTCTTTATTTCGAGACTTCTGTTGATGATACCGGCTAAAACTTTTTTATCAACAAGGGCTTGCGCATATTCATTTTTGAACCGCATAAAGTCCTCTTCCCCCGATACTATAAAATAATGGCACATTTCGCCCATTCCCGACTTCAGGTCCCACATAGAAAGGGTGTCCAAAAATTCAAGGTTAATGAATATTTGGTTAGGCGGATAAAAGCCCCCCAGCTGATTTTTGTATTTATTAAAATTAATAGATGTTTTACTTCCGATACAACTATCGCCCTGGGCAAGTAGTGAAGTGGGGAAAAAATACCAGTCAACACCACGGTACATGATTGACGCTATAAAAGCAGTAGCATCTTGAGTTATACCCCCTCCTATGGCTACCAGTCTGTGATTTTTCCTGAAACCATTATCTATCAGGCTCTCAATAATAGACATTACCCCCTGATAACTCTTCACGTTTTCGGAAGCATCAATACCAATATGCCAATACAAATCAAGTACGGGCTGAAGCAGCTCTTTATATAGTTCTTTTATTTTATTATCGATGATAATTACGTCACCTTCTTTAAGCTCCTGAAATAGTACAGTTCGCGTATCATCAATAAACTGCACACCGTAATCGTGAACAATCGATTTAATTTTAAAATTATACATTAGTATATCCTCCATCAACAATTATATTTTGACCAGTTAAATAACTATTTAAATCGCTGCTTAAAAAAAGTATAACATTGGCAATCTCAACCGGCTGAGCCATTCTGTTCATTGGAATAATCTCTGTTAATTTTTGCAAATCTTCGGCAGAGTTTGTAGCTGCCGTAAGCTCAGTGAGCGTAAAACCAGGCGCCACTGCATTTACCAATATATTATCTTTCCCCAACTCTACCGCCAGCGTTTTAGTAAGCCCAACAATTGCATTTTTATTCGTAGCGTAAACAGAACGTCCGGGCCTGGTGATAGTACTCCAAATAGATGTAATATTAACAATTCGGCCGTAACCATTTCTTTTCATAAGCTTACTAACTTCTCTGCAAAGTATATATGGTCCCTTTACATTAACGTTATGGAGCAAATCAAAATCAGCATCCGTAGTATCTATATTAAGCGCAACTTTGTTAATTCCTGCATTATTTATTAGCACATCTACCCTATCAAATTTACTCAGCTTCAGTAAAAATCGTTCAACCGATTCCTTATCTGTAAAATCGAGTTGTAAATAACTGATCCGTTCAATAGCATTTTCCTTGTTTAGCTGCTCAATCTCAGATAAATTGGTTCCCGTTAAAATTACAGAAGAGCCGGCCTCTAGAAAACGTGCGGCAATAGCCCTCCCAATACCTCTGGTGCCGCCAGTTATGAGTGCTATTTTACCGGTAAAATCAATCCTTATGTTAGATATGCTATCCATAACGATTAATTATTTAGCCGTAAGTGATAAAAACTCATCATCGGTTGAAAGGTAATTAACGATTATATGATTTAATATCATATGCACATCTTCAATTGGGCCATAATCGCCTTTAGGGTTTGGCGTATATAGCGATATTGATGATATTTCATTCAATTTGCCTCCCAGAAATCCAACGAATGAAATAGAAGTACCGCCTAGTTCATTTGCATATTCAGCGGCCTTAACAAGGTTTGGTGAATTTCCGCTTGCTGATATCGCTATTAAAACATCCCCGGGGACAAACTGTCCACGCATTTGCTCAACAAAAACATCATCAAAGTTGTTGTCGTTACCAATAGCGGTAATCATGGGTACGTTGTCAGTTAAAGCGATGATTTTTGGGCGAAATTTTGAAAAATAGCGAACAAAAAACCTGAAATCGGCCTGCATATGCGATGCTGTAGCAGCGCTGCCGCCGTTACCAACAACATAAATGGTGTTACCTTTTTTAAAGGCAGTAATCATAGCGGTAATTACCTGCTCAAGTTTTGCAACTTCAATTTTATTTAAAATATCAGTCAACCTGGTGATATAGTCACCCAAATAGCTTTTAACTTTTTCTTGTCTTTCCATTGTAATAGATTTTTTATTTTTAATAGAGTATTGATTAGAATTCTTTTTGTTCGTATACTTTATCTATAATACGCATAAGCTTGTAGGCATCATCCGAATTACCGATGGTGATAGCGGTATCTGTATCGATGGAGTCAAAAAAATGATCCATTTCATAACGCCAGCTGTTATTATCAACATATTTAGTTACAACTTCGTCCTTCCAGGTAGCAGCAGGTGCGGTCGATCTGTTTTTGGCAATTGAAAGTGTTTCTTCACCATATGACATTGATGACGTTATCAGGCCATTTAATACCATATACCCCTTTTCAAGAAATATCTCTAATGAAAACAAGTGGCGCCATTGTGACATAGTAGAGTGTAATGAGGCCACTTTTCCGGTTGCAGATTCTTTGAGGATTACGAAAGCGTTATCTTCAACATCCATATGCCAGTAAAGATTTGAAACTTCTGCTTTAACTACATCAAAATCGCCAGAAAGGTATAAGAACAGGTCGAGCATATGAATACCTTGGTCCATCAGAATACCGCCACCTGCTAATTCCTTCTTGGCCCTCCACTGGTTAAAATAATCACTTGTTACACTTTTACCATAGCGGCCACGGAGCCACAATACTTTTCCGTACTCACCACTATCTATCAATCGTTTGATATTCATAACGCTATCATGATGGCGATGGTTAAAACCGTACATCAGCTTTTTACCGCTCGCTGTTTCAGCTTTTTGTATCTCCAGTATATCCGCACCAGTAAAGGCAGGTGGTTTTTCACAAAAAACATGCTTTCCTGCATTTAACGCTCGTATCGTTAAATCTTTGTTTAAAAAATTTGGTGTACAAACAATAATCACATCTATATCGGCATGCTTTATTATTTCCTCATGGCTGATATTAGGAATGCCTTTAACTTCTTTTTCTGCGTTTGGTTCAGATATGGCTATAACTTCGCCTTTTTTAATTTCATCAATAGCCTGGTGCCTGATTCTTCCCATTACACCATAACCTATTATACCAACTTTATAATTCATAGATGTATTATTTTAGTGCGTTAATTAAATTTTTAACAGCGTCAACCTCCATAAGTAGCTTTCCTTCTTCGGCATATGACCCAAGGTGAGGGGTAAGTACAACATTATCCAGATCGCATAATGGTCCGGCATAAGGCTCTGTCGAAAAAACGTCGATTGCCGCTCCGGTTAATTTCTTAGTTGAAAGCGCATTATACAAAGCATCTTCATCAACAATACCACCACGGGATATATTTACCAGAAAGGCACCTCTTTTCATTAAATCAATTTCTTTAGCCCCTATTACTGCAGATCCATCTTCATTTCCCGGAACATGGATTGTAACAATATCAGCTTTGGATAACACAGCGTCAAAATCAAGCAATTCAACTCCGTTATTTGTTGCCCAGGCAGCATCCGCATACGGATCATAACCAATTACAGGGTTTCCTATGCCTCTAAATAATTGAGATACCAATTTACCTATACGCCCTAAACCTACAACACCTACAACTTTGTCGAGGGCAAGGTTGCCCACTTGTTTTTTCCAAACTTTATTTTTAAGATCATAATGGGCCTGCGGAATTTTCCTTAGCAACGAAAGCGTCATCGCCAAGGTTAGTTCCGCCACCGCACGGGTTGGTCCATCGGGGGTATTTGTTACAATAATCCCTTTTTGGGATGCATAATTTAAATCCACACTATCCATGCCTATGCCAACCCTGCTAATGCATTTCAACGTAGGCAAAGCATCCATCACTTTTGCGGTAAGCGACTCAACGCCAGCAACGATACCTACACAATCTTTAGCCAATTCAATAACCTCATCTTCTGTAAGCTTTCTTCCATGCGGATTATTAATCACCTCATACCCGTTTTGGATAAGTAATTCTACAGGCTCCGGCCCAACTTGCCCAAAAGACGATGGGGACGTTAATACTTTATTCATAGTAAGCTATTTCTTTAGATTTATCACTCAGTTTTGATTTCAAATACAATTCAGCCAGTATAAAATCTTCCTCCGATGACACTTTTATAGATCGTATCGGATCAAATGGATACAAGCCGTAATTACCTACAAAAACAGCATAATTGTGTTTTTCATAATGTTCTTTAAACTTTTTTGCATTCCAGATGCAAACCGTCCAGGCACAAAGCTGTATAGGAACAAGCGATTGTGTCATTGGCAAAGGTCCGTCTGTTCTGAAATTTAAAGGCTTATCAGCAAAAAAGGTCTGCAGTTTTTCTTCTTTTACTGAGATCAAAGAATCAAGCTTATGCTCTTCATAATATCTGATCACATTATCAATATCTTCTGGCAAAACAAGTGGAGACACCGGATTTACCAAAACAAGGTTCTCTGCTTCCACATTGCACAGAAAATCATAATTAAATTCATCCTGTGTAGCAGTGTCTTCTGCCAGCTCAGGTTTTCTTTCATAAAACTCCACACCATAATCAGCACAAAGCTTACGTATTACTTCGGCCTCTGAATTTACATAAACCTTATCAACAAATTTTGAAGCTTTTGCAGCTTCAATTGCATATGCCACCATAGGCTTGCCATTTATTAACCGAAGGTTTTTCTTAGGGACTCTTTTACTACCCAGTCTTACGGGAATTTCTACAACGTATTTCATGTTAAATTGAATCAACTAAATATTTTATATTTTTAACATAGTTATTAAACTCTGCAAATGCACTTACACTTGCTTTAAGCTTGTTCTTATCATATTCCGCATTTAACATGCTATTGATTTTGACAGTCAATATTTCTTTATCGTCAAAGTTGATAAACTCAGCTTCTTTATTTACCTCCCTCAACACCGGAATATCAGAACATAGCACTGGTGTACCAACATATTGGGCCTCTATTGGCGGCAGTCCATATCCCTCAAATGACGAACTATAGATCAAAAGCTTTGACAAGGCCAAATGCTCATACTTTTCTCGCTCGGAAATGCCGGATTTAAAAACCAGCTCAATCCCTTTTTCTTTTGCCTGATTGATTAAAGCCTGGTATATATCTGCATTTAATTTTTCAGGGTTGCCAATCACAAGCAATGTATAATAGGGGGGTAAAGCATTTATAATATCATTAAGAACACTGGAGTTTTTGTGCTTTTCGCCAAATCGTCCAAAATAAATAACTTGTTTTTCCTTTTTGCTGTTCACGAATCTATCTGCAATCCTCGAATTAATGCTAAGGTATACCTGCTTAAAACTTAAACCACTATTATATTTGGTATAATATTGAGCCGCATACTTCATGCCCTCTTGTGTAGTTGACAAAATCACGTCAACAGCTGACAAAATGTTGTTGCTATATTTATAAACTTCTTCTGGCCTGCTTCCAGGAACAAGCTCATTAATCCAATTCGGGCTCTCAAAATCAACATATATTACAGGGCAACCCGAAATTCGCTTTAAAAAAATAAGCTGAGGATAAAACAGCCACTTATCAATTAAATATGACCTTTTTGACGCGAGGTGCGGAATTATTACGATCAGATCGTATTTTTGTAGCGGAAAAAATAAAAAGAACTTGTTGTAAATTTTCTTAAAATTACTACTGTCCGAGTAATCTTTAAGCTCTTCGTCGAATACCGGCTTAGTATTTGTATAGTAATGTACGTTATGCTCCCGGGCAGCAAAGGCATGAGCCATCATCCAGGCGTGTATCCGACCGCCAGAATAGGTATCTCTAAAATTCTTGCCAAGAAAAGCAACTTTCATACAACTTTAATTAATATAAATCCAAATGATTTATCGCCATTTTTAAAATTTGGAAAAACCCTCATGATCCCAACTTTTAATTTGTCGGCGTTCTGCAGCCGGCGTTCCGCCAACAATCATGTTAGTTTTGTGAAACTTTTTACTCACAGTAGTGTTCGCAGCAACAATACACCCGTCTGCAATATCAGCCCCTTTCAAAATAAGTGATCTACACCCTATCCATACGTTATTACCAACAACTACCGGTACCGGATAATTGCTCACATTTCCATCGAGATCGTATATCTTATGTAGATCAGTATCCATTATCAGTATATCCCAGGAGAGCAGACAATTTTGTCCGAAAGATATTCCTTTTTGACAGACAATAGCTGATTCTGCATTTAAAATAAAATTGTCCCCAAGAGATAAAATCGAATTAGAGCTCACTGAAATCCTGGCACCATGGCCAATTTTAGCAGTTCCTTCAAATACAACGGTTCCTTTTACCCCCCAGATTGTTCGTGATCTGTGTTTATCAAAAATCCCCACATCACCGTATCCTATTCTGATCATCCCTGGTTGTAACCTTGATTTAATTTGTATTCTACCTTTTACACATTTCAAATGCGTTTTACGACTTATATATACCGGCAATAAAATAGCCTGACTAAATGGCAAATATTTAAAATTAAAAAAAAGTGTATTAATGTTAAGATATTGAATTAATACCCTTATCCCTCCCTTGATATCTTTTAACTTATTCATCATTGTAATTCCAAAGTATTGTTTGCATCAACTTTACTCACCTCCCTCTCATAACTCTTTTTATTTATCAGATATAGTACAGATGCAAACAAAATAATACCAGGCCCGTGCCCGAAAGGCCAGCTTATTACATAAAAAAGAGTGATGGCAATCAAGTATGAATTCAATACCGGGTCAACTTTACGACTGTGCTTAATAGCCCGGTACAGCAGCACGCATACAATCAAAAAATAAAAAATTCCAAACCTTACAAACTCACCAATAAAGCCAATATCCCCTAAATAAAATCCCAAATTTTCTCCGATATTTTGAATCTGTATTCCATATTGTGAATGTGAATCTGATACTCCATTTCCGAACAACCATGTAGGAACATCTACGTTATAGGTTGTGAGGTAAAAAGCCGCTGCAGGGATCCTAATATAATCTTCCCCTTGCTGTAAATCGTTTTTTGTTTTTTCGGTAATTGAACTGGTATATTCCTTAGGCAAAAACAGGATAAATGACACCAAAAATACGCCTACGATGAATACCTTTAATCCAAAGCTCAGCGCCTTTGACTTATAACCAGTAAGGCCAATACTAATGGCCGTTATTACCAATAAATACCTAGATCCTGAAAGGAAATTAACCACAACAGCCAATAGAAGCAGCGGATAAAATTGCACCTGTTTATTTAATAGTTTATTAAAAGCAAACGCCGCCAGGAAAATTAGAAACTCAAAACCATCAACCCTGAAGCGAAATGTTGAACGCTCTATCAGAACTTTAGGATAGTAAAATACATCGGCCGGGTACAAAAGAAATTGCAATAAATACATTGAGCCAAAAAATATTGCCACATATTTTATCGCTTTCTCAACATTTTGACTGGATACATTTAACGCAGCAAGTGCAAAATATACCAGGTAAAAATACATGAAACGTTGTTCTATAAGCGTAGTAACAATGTCTTGGCCATGATATGCAGCGGCCATAATAGTACTCAAAGCAACCGCGATAAAAATAAAAATGATTTCCCTTTTAAATAAGAGCGGTATCTTGGGCTTGTATGTAAAAGTTAAATAAGCGAGTACAATAACACTTATTGCCTGAAATGTTACAGAAACTTCAAGTGGAATAGAGCCTATTCGCCAAAAACCAACCCCTAATAAAAATAGGATTGCAATAAATTTTGTGTTATTTACCGATTTCTTTTTTGTCATCAATCCTTATTTAAGTGCAATAAAAAGATACCTGTGAAATATCCCTTCATCATCAATCTGATCTTTGTGAAGTTTTTCTCATGCAAATAAAATTTAGCCAAATTCTTAGCAGCAACCTTAATTGATTTAAGTAGCCCGTAGGTAAAGTTTAGCCCATTACCATGCTTTTTTATCAAATAGAAATAGTTCCGGGCCGTGTAAAACACTGCATGGTTACTTGGCAACCTCGCTGCTGCCGTCAAGTAAATATGTTCGTGCCAGCATTGGGTGCGTGTAGTTGATATGATATCATATCCGGCTTTTTTTACACGAATAAAAAGATCCGACTCATCACCGTACATAAATATTCTTTCATCATACAAGCCAGTTTCTTTGAAAATGTTGGTTTTCATCATGTAATTCCCACCACAAACAAAATCAACCTGCAAATCTTGGGGTATACTATTATCTAAGACCTTGTCCTTATAAAATTTATCTACCGTAAAGTCTTTTTTATTAATATTTCCCCCGTGTTCGCGAATGATATTTGAACGGTTTTCATAAAGATTAACAGCCGCTACTACTCCGTTTTTTTCTGAGGATAACAATAAGTCCTTTAATATCGTTACACCACCTTTAGGGATGTACATATCCTGCATCATAAACAAAATCACATCTGCATCTGTATGTTCTATTACATATTTTATTCCCTCGTTAAACCCTCTCGCAACACCCAAATCTTCATCTTGCCACAAAATTGTAGCATCTGTAAAGTGCTCCCTAATTTTCTGTCTATAAGTTTCGTTTGAATTGTTCTCAACTATAATGTGGTAGCTTATTTCATCCTTATAAGCTTCATAATGCGTGAGCCAATTGTCAAACTGATAATCTTCATTGTGTGAAGTGGTAATTGCTGCTATTTTCGCCATCACTTTGTTATTTTAGTTTTTTTATGAACCGTAATGACCATGTTACTACATATATCGATGGTATAACTGTCCCAATGATATTACCGGTAACAATACCAATCATTCCAAATTTTATACCGCCAATAATTGCAAACGACAATGATAAAAAAGCATTACAAATGGCTGCTCCCATAAACGTGGTTGCTCCTGTAGCTATGATTGAACTTGCGTGTGCATTATGATGGGCATATATTACCCCTAACAGTAACATTAAACCAAATAATGGACTTCCTAAATACCCGCCTTTGCCTAACCATAACGGTACGATATAAGGTGCGAGTAATAATGATGGCAAAGCTATAGCGATACCAATACAAACCGATACAAGCACATTTCTGTAATATAACTTCCTCAAGCTGTTAAAATCTCTGGCGGCAAATTTTTGCGCTATGAACGGATAAATTAATTGCGTAGCTAAACTGCTAACGGCAATGGTAATGTATACAATCCGGGAAAGACCTGAATAGTAAGGAATTATTTTCAGCCCTGCCAATCTTTCAATAATAAAAATGTCAGATTGCATTACAAAAAATGATGTTAAGCTAAGAACCAATATTTTTCCTGACTCTTTAAAAAAATACTTCAATTGTGATATAACAGGCTTCCCTATGCGTTTGATAAACAATTGATTATTGAATCTTTCAAATAAAAACCATGAACATATATAAAACAATACACTGGAAACAAGAAACGACAGCCCTAATGCCTTAAAACCCCAGTTCATTTTCAACACAATGTAATACCCCAATAACGTGGTTATTGAAACCAGGATCTTAACAACTTTATCCCAGCCCACTTCCCCTAATCCATTTATTACATGCAAATATTTGATACCATATATTCTTAAAGCATTGCCGAGACTTAAAAATATCCAACAATACGTACCTTCAACTAGGAAGTTATTTTTGATAAGTACAGTTTTTATATAACTAAAATATAAAACTGTACAGATGAGCAATACAAGAAAAGTTGCAAACAAAAAGGAGTGAGTAATATTTGACCAGATGTTATGATAAAATTCACTTTTTTCCTTCCTTTCCTTTATTTCGGCGCTCAAGCGTATAACAACCGGCGCTAAGCCGGCTTGGCCAAGCAATACGATGCCGGTAAATGACATGAAGAAAACCCAAAGCCCCGCAATATCTTTAGGTAAAAACCTTAACAGCAAAGGCAAAATGGCCAATCCTACAAGGCTGTCTATTACCAAACTAATGGACCCTGTAATAAAGCCAAAAGAAACCTTTTTTAATATTATACTTTTTCCCATAGTTTGGATTCGAAGTTGTACTGTTTAATTACTTTAGCGGGGTTTCCAACTGCTATAGAAAATGATGGTATTATACCTGAAACAACACTATTAGAGCCAATTATTGATCTTTTACCTATATAAGCCCCTCCTAACACACACACATTTTCACCCAACCAAACCCCATCTTCAATAGTTGTAGATCTGAATTTTAATGGTTGTCTCAGATACAAATCTCCCTCAGGATCAATACCATGATTGTTATCCGTTATCATGCAGCCGCTGGCAATAACTACACCTTCCCCAATGGTAACTGAATTGGCACAATAAATATGCACTGCATGTTGCAAAGATGTAAAAGAGCCCATCGCCAGTTTCGGTGCCAATATTTGCCCATTATAGTTGTTGTATGACTCTATTCGGCAATAAGGTCCAATTGAACACTTTGTACCTATAAAAATATTTTGACCCCCTACCAACCAGATTTTACCCTTTATAGAAGCCCCTTTGCCAAGTGTACCAAACTTATTTTTATATAAAAAATAATAGAATCTTCTTTTAAGTCCGTTCGTTAATTTTCGTGGGTTAAAAATTACGCCCGCTATATTTTTAAAGCTATCCGGCATAACATCACTTATCTTCTAAAAAAAACTTCACGCCCTGACTCATGCTTACCTGGCTCGACCATTTTAAAACATCGTTTGCTGTTTTAGTATCAGCAACAGCATACATTACATCAGAAGGCCTATAAGATTTCCCCCCCCAGTTTATGTTTATTTTCTTTCCAGTTGATGCTTCAATTTCAGCTGCTAATTGTTTAATAGTAACGCCCTTACCTGTACCTAAATGAAACACCGAGTTATCAGGTACAGCAGCCTCCTGCTGAATTAAGGTTTTATAAAACTCAACTACATCACGTATGTGGATAAAATCAAGTACCTGTTCGCCGGGAGAAAGGTCAACAGGGGCAACACCCCCAATCGAATCATATATTATATCGATAATTTTCCTTTGGGAGTCCTTTCCTCCATAGATGGTATATGGTATGACCGTAGTTTTTCTAAATCCATAAACATTGCTGTAGTAGTCAAGCAATGAACGGCTTGCGGTTTTTGTAGCCGCGTACAAATATGCAGGCATTAAAACACCATCACCTTTAAAGTATTCAGCAAAGGTTCCCGTATTAATAAATAACCGCAAACCTGCTTCTTTCAAGGCATCTAACAAATTGCAGAAAAAGACAATATTGGCATCAATCAATTTCATCATACTGCCATAATCATCTGCTGAAGTAAGGAAAGAGGCAAGATGTATTACCACCTCTGGCTGAAAAGAATTTAAAGCTATTCTTAAGTCTTCCTGGTCACCGTTAAGGTGATGCTTTTGTGTTGATGAACCATACAATTTCTCAGAAGTTGTTAAGTTTCGAGTAAGTTCCAACAGCTGATGCCCTTCGTTTAAAAGTTCAGGTATCAAATGGCGCCCTACAAATCCTGTTGATCCGGTTACAACAATTTTCATAATTTAAAATATATCTTTATATGATCCTGCATCTGGAAACAGATTATCTCTTTGAGATATTATAGGAGACGTAACCCCCCAATCCATACCGAACGTATCCCATTTGATTCCTTTATCGCAGGTCTGGTTATAAACTGAGGTTTGCAGATACGAAACAATCGTGTTGTCTTCTAACGAAAGAAAGCCATGAGCGCACCCTACAGGTATGTAAACAAGCTTAGGCGCTTCTGATGAGATCTCTGTTTGATAAAACTTACCAAAAGTCGGCGAGCCTGTTCTTATATCTAACACTACATCCAATATTCTACCTTGATTAACATATACCACTTTTGTATGCTCAGCTGGAGGTGTCTGAAAATGCATGCCTCGGATGACGTTTTTATGAGAAACCGAAAAGTAGTTCTCCTTAAAATCAGTTGTTAGAGCATTTTCAACAAAAAAATCTTCGTTGAAAATTTTTGTAAACGCCCCTCTGTTATCTTTGAACAAATTCAAGTTGACAATGAAAAGGCCGCCAATAAAGGTTCTCTCCAGCTCCATTAATTTAAATAATCTTTAATTACATCAGCCATATAATCATAATGATCTTCGTTTAGCCCAGGCCAAACACCCAACCAAAATGATCTGTTCATAATAATATCTGTGTTCGTAAGATCGCCCACTACGCGGTGTTTAATATTGGCGTAAGCCGGCTGACGTAACAAGTTACCGGCAAATAATAAACGAGTGCCTATTTTACTTTCCTCAAGGTGTTGAACCAACATGTGCCTGTCTGCAGCATCACCTTCTCTCAATGTCAATAGAAAGCCAAACCAAGATGGGTCACTGTTTGGTGTAGGCTCTGGCAGTATAAATATATCTTCAAATTGCTTCATCCTTTCATATAAAGCCTTATAATTTTCGCGCCGTTTTTGAACAAACGTATCTACCTTTTTTAGTTGAGATACACCAAAAGCTGCCTGCATATCAGTCACCTTTAAGTTAAAACCGACGTGCGAATATGTGTATTTATGATCGTAGCCATATGGTAACGAACCTAATTGTTGCGAAAACCTGCACCCGCAGGTATTATCTTTACCGGGTTCGCAATAACAATCCCTTCCCCAATCTCTGAAGCTTTCGGCCAGTTTAGCCAATTCCGGATTATTTATAAGTACCGCACCACCCTCGCCCATTGTGATATGATGCGCAGGGTAAAACGAAAACGTGGAGATATCGCCAAATGTGCCCGTCTTTTTACCCCGATAGGTAGCGCCTAATGAATCACAATCATCCTCAACAACCCACAGGTTATATTTTTTTGCCACTCGCATAACCTCGTCCAAATTAAACGGGTTTCCTAATGAATGGGCTATCATGATTGCTTTGGTTTTATCAGAAACCGCAGCTTCAATCAAGTCGGCATTTACGTTGTGTGTCGCAATATCCACATCTACAAAAACCGGCACAGCGCCGAACTGAACGATAGGATTTACTGTTGTTGGAAAACCTGCTGCAACTGTAATCACCTCATCACCAGGCAAAATTGCACGCTCGCCCAATTTAGGTGAAGTAAGCGCATAAAAAGCAACCAGGTTTGCAGAAGACCCTGAGTTGACCAACAAGGCCTTATGAGCCCCAAAATATTGCGCAAAATCTGCTTCAAATTTATTTGCAAAGCGACCGGTAGTTAACCAACCATCCAACGCTGCCTCTACACCGAATAAAATATCATCTTCGTCTAATACTTTACCTGTTACCGGAATGTAATTTTTCCCCGGGATAATGATCTTCTCAGTTTGTGCTTTTGCTATAGCCCTCAGGCTTTTTTCCAACGCTGGGTCGTTTATATTTTTCAACATCTCGAAGTAGTTTTTATATCTTATTTTATCTGGATATTACGTTTTACTTAACTCAATTTACAAAATCTATTATTTGCTTTTCGGTAAACTGATTGATATCATCAGGGTTACTGAAATAATATTTATACCAGTCTATCGTCTTTTTTATTGTCTCTAAAGCCTGGTATTTAGGCTTCCAATTTAGATTATTCACTGCCTTGCTTATATCCAGTTTTAACAGGCCAGCCTCATGAGGCTGCTTATCTGAATTAAATATCTCGACCTCGCCACTACCCCAGTTCCGAATAGCCAATTCAACCATTTCATGTACGGGCAACGCATCACTCAGTCCAGGGCCAAAATTATAAGCGTCGGCAAAAGTCACCGGTTCGGCCACCATTCTGCTTCCCAATAACAGATAACCAAGCAAAGGTTCCAATACATGCTGCCAGGGCCTTACCGAATTAGGATTACGTATAATTATTTTTTGTTCCTTTGACAAGAACCTAACTATATCTGGTATTAACCGGTCTTTTGCCCAATCGCCACCACCAATTACATTACCCGCCCTTGCAACCGCAATAGATTTAAGGTGAGCTGAGTAAGTTGCTGTATTAAAAAAAGAATTTCTATAAGAGTCAATAACCAATTCGGCACAGGCTTTACTGGCACTATACGGGTCATATCCCCCCAGCCTATCTGTCTCGCGGTAAGGGTAAACCCATTCATTGTTATGATAAACCTTATCAGTTGTGATTAATACTACCTGACAGGCTTTATCCAGCATTCGAACACCGTCGAGAACATTGGCGGTACCGATGGCATTTACTTCGAAGGTTTCTGCAGGTATATCATATGATAATCTCACAAGCGGCTGCGCTGCTAAATGAAAAACAAAATCCGGCTGAAATTCAACAATAGCCGCTGTCAACTTTGCCTTATCCCGAAGGTCCCCAATTATCGAATTGGAAATTTTGTCGCCTTCAATTAAATAAAACAAATCAAAATCATTTTCCGGTGCAAGCGCATAGCCCGTGGTATGGGCACCCAGCATAGTTAAAATTTTCAACATCCACGACCCTTTAAATCCGGTGTGTCCTGTTAAAAAAACTTTCTTCCCTTTGTATATAGCTTCTAATTCTTTAAACATATTACCAGGTTTTCCATTTTGCCTTACGTTGTGTCCAGTCTTCCTCAAGTTCTTGTTTATCACGCAGCGTATCCATTGGCTTCCAAAATCCGTCGTGATTAAACGCAACCATTTCACCAGCTTTTGCAATTTCTTCCATGGGTTCTCTTTCCCATATCGTACTGTCACCTTCTATATAATCAAAAACAGCAGGTTCACATACAAAAAAACCTCCGTTTATCCAGGCACCATCACCTTTGGGTTTCTCCATAAATGAATGCACCGAATTATCATCGTTAAGGTTAATTGCACCAAACCTACCTGAAGGTTGAACAGATGTCACTGTACAAAGCTTGCCTTTTTCTTTATGAAATTTAACCAGTTCAGTTATATTAACATTGCTTACACCATCGCCATAGGTAAGCATAAAGGTTTCATTACCAACATGGGGTTTTATGCGTTTAATACGGCCGCCTGTCATAGATTCATTGCCGGTATCAACCAAGGTTATCGTCCATGGCTCTGCCTGGGTATCATGAACCTTTATGGAATTGTCTTTAAGGTCAATTGTTACGTCTGACTTGTGCAGAAAGTAATTCGCAAAATATTCCTTTATTACATACCCTTTGTAGCCTAAACAAATAACAAAATCATTAAATCCGTGCGACGAATATATCTTCATGATATGCCATAAAATTGGCATTCCACCAATTTCAACCATAGGCTTCGGCCTTAAAACTGTTTCTTCGGATAAACGGGTTCCTAACCCGCCAGCTAGTAATACAACTTTCATCTATATTTTCATTAAGTTAAGTAGTGCCATTAAATACTAACTTGGACATCATCTGTCACAGGATAGCTACAACATAACAGACATTCACCGGGGAGTAATTTTTCATACTCTTCGGCAGGCTTGGGCATTTTCACCTCGCCTGTCAAAAGTTTTGCTCTGCAAACCAAACAACTTCCTGTTTGGCACGAGTAATCTATATCAATACCGGCATCAAGTCCCGCATCTAATATGCTCTTACCCTTTACAACTTCCACCTTATTAAAGACCCCATCTTTCTTCACCTCAACAACTTGTGTAGTTATATTTTCAAAGTCTTTTTGATTCAAAACAACCTCAAAATCCTCTGAAAATATTTGATGAGGTTCCACTTTCATATCTTTCAAAACCTCTTTAACTGATTCTTTTAAACCAGCCGGGCCACATATATAATGAACAGTACTTTGCAAGTTCACCTCTTGCTTCATTATAGCAAGCACCTTTTTAGGGCTTATTCTTCCCTCGATTACATCAGGATTAGTTTCGGATATTTTTAGTTTCGAATGAAAATGCCAAGTCTTAAAATCCTGATAATGTTTCTTCCTTAACTCATTTATCTTATCTCCAAAAATTACTGACTCTGAATTTCTATTACCATAAATTAAACTCACTTTATGGCCTGTTTTATGATTCAATATGTATTTAGCAATTGATATCAACGGTGTTATACCACTACCCGCCCCCCACAAAATAATATGCTTATCGTTGCTAATTACCGCTGGATCAAATATAAAATCGCCCATTGGCTGCAGAACTTCCACCACATCACCAATTTTAAGAAAATCAACAATATGGTTTGATACAATACCCCCGCTTACCCTTTTTATAGTAACTTCTAAATGAGGATCGACCCCGGGAGCAGACGAGAACGAATAAGGACGATTATACTTGCGGCCATTTATCCTAAAAACGAGCGTAAGATATTGGCCAGGCAAATATTTGATCTTTTTTAAACCCGGTTGTTTCAAACAAAGTGTAACAACATCCGAAGTTTCCTGCCTAATATCCAGAACCTGTAAAGTAAAATAAAACATTACTGATTAAATTTTTCTAAAACAATATTTATCTTAATCTACAACCATAAAACAAACAACCTTTTCTAATTACACATAAACCAGAATTATATAGTCACAATCGTTTGTTATTAATATAATAACTTTTCTATGAAAAAATCCAAGCCAGGTCCTTCTTACTTAAGAAAGTGAACCTATTATAAACTATTTTCGAAACAAATTGAATAACCAGTTACCTTTAGGCCTTGAATCCTCAACATAGCCATAACCAGCACCATAACCATACCCGTAACCATAACCATAGCCATAGCCATAGCCACCAGACCCATAGTAACCTGCAGATTTAGAGTCAATATCATTTATTACTAAATAAACTTTACGTAACCTGTTAGTCTCTGCCAAATCATTAACTATATCCAACTGCATTTTTAGGGTATATCGTTGACGAACAATGTACAGCGATAAGTCCACATATTTCTCTATCAACAACGCATCAGAAACCAGCCCTATTGGTGCGCTATCTATTATAATGTAATCAAATCTCTTTTTTAATTCACTAATTAAAATTCCAAGTTTATCATTCAACAATAATTCAGAAGGATTTGGAGGAATAGGTCCGGAACTGATTACAAAGCAATTTTCGCTAAAAAACGTTGGCTTTATAATCGAGTTGATATCCATATTATTTGACACCACATAGTTAGAAAAACCAATAGTATTTTCCATACCTAAATTTTGGGATAATTTAGGTTTGCGAAGGTCAAGTTCAATAAAAACCACCTTCTTTCCACTTAATGATAGCACGCTACCAATATTAAGTGATATAAAAGATTTGCCTTCGCCACTCATGCTAGATGATACAAGCATTACCTGGGGCTTTTCATCCGCCAATATATATTGCAAATTTGTCCTCAAAGCCCTAAATTGCTCGGAAATAATCGTACGTGATTTATTATCAACCACTAAATTATCTCCTGATTTATTGTGACTAATCTCTCCTACTACTGGAATCTTGGTATTTTCTTCAACATCAAGTTTTGTGATAATCTTCACATTCAATATCTCTCTTACACTGAGATAAGCTATTGGTGCTAAAAATCCAAATAGTATAAAAAGCACAACTACCAAATTGATTTTAGATTTATCTGGTTGATAATCGCTTTTTGCATGATCTACTACCCTGGCTGTCGAAATCGTTGAGGTTTTTGATATAGCCGTTTCCTCTTTTTTCTGTAATAAGAAGACGTACAGATCTTGTTTAACAGTTTGTTCTCTTGTATAATCTAAAAATATTCTTGCCTGAGACGGAACAGTCTCGATTTTACCATTGAAACTCTTATTCTGACTCTCAAGGTTTTCTTTGCTTACTTGCAGTCCTTTCAGGTAAGAGTTTATATTCTTTAAAATTATAGTTCTGTAACCGTCAATCTGCGTATCTAATGATTGGATATATGGGTTACTATCCGTACTAACCATACTTTGCCTATCACGCTCTAATAGCAACGTGTTGTACTGGTTTATTGCATCACTAAACCCCTGGTTATCAGTCCCAACTGCACCAGCGGGTATTATCTTCTTATTTTTAGGATCGTTCAGGTACTTTAGCAAATCATGAACAACAGAAATTTGCACGTTTATAGTACTCAATTGTTTCTGAAAATCACTGGAAGCTCCAATCAAAGCTTTTGATTGTTCATCTACGTCCGCAATTTTATTTGCCTTTCTAAACTGCTCAAAGTTCTTTTCTACTCCCGAAAGCTGCGTGCCCACCAGTTTTAGTCTATCATCAATAAATGCCAGTGTACTGTCGGCAATCTGAACTTTTATCTCTCTGTCTGCCTTTAAATAAATCTCCATCAATTTATCTAAAATTGCCTCTCCTTTTTTTGCGTTGGGATATTCCAACGAAAGATTAATTGTCGTGGTAGTCTTGCTTGATAAACTGATACTCATTACCTTGGACAAGCTTTCAACTGTAGACTCAGTGGAGTTAATTGCAACCGAATACCCCCTCGGATCAATTGGCTTATTTTTCTTTACAAAAATCAAGCTGTATTGGGGTAGGTTTACACTACGACCATATTTTGTTCTAATATCAATATTGGTTTGGCTATCTTTAATACTGATAGTATCGCCATTAATTCTTACATCATACTGACTGGCAATAATTGAATCTGTTTTTGCGGCGACGATAATATCAAACGGGGCTTCGTTGAAAAGCTCAACATTTTTTATTCGTCCTTTACCAGATACAACAACATTTAACTGAAGAGCATTTACAACACTATTCAATAGTGTTCTTGATTTTAGTATCTCTACTTCATTTTCCGCGTTATTAGGTATTCCAAATAACGATGATATATCAGTAAGTCCGCTTAATCCGCCCATTGCACCACCACCAGACGATTTATCGTCCGGCTGAACCAGCATCATTGCGTTAACTTTGTAATTAGCGGTCCCATATCGTTTATATGCAAAACCTATAATAGAAAATGCAATTACGCTTACCACAAATAAGGGCCAGTTAGATACAATTTTTGATACAAATTTCTTATAATCAAAACCTTGTTCTTCCTGAGTGTTCTTAAAGGATTGATTTCGAGCGGTAGGAACTTCTATACCCATTATAAATTAAATATTTTTGGATTAAAACAATTTAAATAACAAACTCCACAAGTCATACCATTTGTGTAAATATGCAAGTTTGTCTTAAAAGCATTGTACAAACAATTTTTATCGCCTGGTGGCAATTATGATTAATATCGACAATACGGATGCTGCTAACGATATATACTTAGCCTGCGACGCATCTGTTGCGTCAGACTTAGCCATTCTTGGCTCAACATAGATAACATCGTTTTGACGGAGATAAAAAAACGGCCCCGACATAAATTCACTTTTCTTCAAGTTAAATCTATAAGGTGTCTTGGTACCATCTGCGTTCTCTCTTATTAAAAGTACGTTTTCCCTTTTCCCAAAAATAGTTAAATCACCAGCCAGTGCTAAAGCGTCTATTATACTCACCCTTTCATTAGGCATTACATAAACCCCGGGCTTAAGTACCTCACCGGTTACACTTATTTTGAAATTTGCAAAACGAACTATAACTGTGGGGTTCTTATAATATTTTAAAGCCGCTTCATTTATAATTGTTGTCGCCTCCGAAGTTGTATGCCCTGCAACTAATATTTTTCCTAAAATAGGCAAGGTAATAAATCCGTCCTTATCTACCAGGTATCCTGAAGATTGCTGACTTGCGGCACTCAGGCTCGGCGAGCTCGCCGAACTTGCCGAAACTCCAACACTTGATACGGGGATATTTCCCAAATTTATAACAGCAGTATTTTGAGGATCGATAGTTTGAACTACTACAGTTAAAATATCGTCAGTCTGTATCACAGGCGGAGTATATTCGGCCTTTGCAATAGCTTTTAAAGCGCCTGAATCTGGAATATCCTGATAGTATTTAACCTTCTGTGTTGATGAGCAGGAAAACAATCCTACTGAAATGAATAAAATGAAGAGTATTAAATATGAATTTAAAAAGTAGGCTTTTCTCATTGGATTACGTTTCTCATATTTTGTAGGTGCAAGTTTTAAAACATGTGCAATATATGCACAGTTTTTCACAACTCCAATAGATAATTATTATTTTTTTTATAAATAGCCCTTTAACATAACTTTTTTTTAACTAAAAGTGCGTTTTAATGTAATAATCAAAATTATGCCTGCCCCATTGTGCCGCCAAAATTCATCGGGAACCCCGATGGATCCTGTTGAATTTTGATGCGTCCATTCAATGTTTCAAACTTTTCGATATTCTCATCCAATGCTGCTAAAAGGCGTTTGGCGTGCTCAGGCGTTAAAATTATCCTTGATTTCACTTTAGCTTTAGGTACCCCGGGCATAACCCGGATAAAATCGAGCACAAACTCCGAACTGGAGTGGGTAATGATGGCCAGGTTTGAATAAATGCCTTCGGCAATTTCTTCAGAGAGCTCAATATTGAGCTGGTTTTCGTTTTGTTCTTCCATGCTACTAAAATAACAAAAAGACGTACTTTTCATCGTAGTCTCTTTTGTTAGTGTAATTACTTTGTTCTTTTCCCTTTGTTTTAATACCAAGATGCATGCAACGTTCAAAACAAGTTCAGCTTAAACAGGTGTTTGCCTCTTTTGTTTTAACTAATTAAAATTATTTCAAAAAAAAGTCCCCCGGGGTATAAAACCCGGGGGACTTGGATAGTATAAATAGTTTAAACTATGCTTCTACTTCTTCAGCTTTTGAAGCCATTAAGCGGTCAAACTCTTCCTGTGAGCCTACACGGATATTTTCGTATTCGCGTAAACCTGTACCGGAAGGAATAAGGTGACCAACAATAACGTTTTCTTTCAAGCCAAGCATGTTGTCTTTTTTACCTGCTATAGCTGCTTCGTTCAGTACTTTGGTAGTTTCCTGGAACGATGCTGCAGAGATAAACGATTTGGTGCCTAATGAGGCCCTTGTAATACCTTGCAGTATCGGGCTTGATGTAGCAGCGATTGCATCGCGTACTTCAACCAATTTCAAATCTTTACGTTTTAAAATCGAGTTCTCATCGCGTAACCTCCTTAATGATACTATCTGACCAGCTTTTAATGTTGTTGAATCGCCTGGCTCAACTACAACTTTCTTGTCAAATATCTCATCGTTCTCGTTCATGAAATCCCAGCTGTCAACAGCTTCACGCTCCAAGAAACGGGTATCACCTGCATCCTCGATAGCTACTTTCTGCATCATCTGGTGAACGATAACCTCAAAGTGTTTATCGTTAATTTTCACACCCTGCAAACGGTAAACCTCTTGTATACCATTTACCAGGTACTCCTGCACTGCAGCCGGGCCTTTAATAGCCAGGATATCTGCCGGAGATATGGAGCCATCTGATAACGGCATACCAGCCTTCACAAAGTCGTTATCCTGTACAAGGATGTGTTTTGACAATGGAACAAGGTATTTCTTGATCTGGCCATCTTTTGATTCGATGGTCATTTCGCGGTTACCACGTTTAATACCGCCTAAGGTTACCACGCCATCAATTTCGGTTACTACAGCCGGGTTAGATGGGTTACGTGCTTCAAACAACTCGGTTACACGTGGTAAACCACCGGTGATATCGCGGGTTTTACCAGTTGAACGAGGGATTTTAGCAATAACCTGCCCGGTTTGTAGTTTTTCGCCTTCTTCAACGGCAATGTGAGCACCTACAGGAATGTTATATCCTTTTATTACGTTACCTTTTGTATCAGTTATCTGGATAACAGGGTTTTTAGTTTTATCCCTGGTATCGATAATTACTTTTTCGCGGTGACCGGTTTGCTCGTCAGATTCTTCACGGAAAGTGATACCTTCTAATACAGCTTCAAACTGGGTTAAACCTGCAAATTCAGATATGATAACCGCATTGTAAGGATCCCATGAACAAATCCTGTCGCCTCTGGTGATTTTGGCACCATCTTTAACATACAGGTATGAACCGTAAGGGATGTTGTTGGTAACAATAACTTTATTGCTTCCCTGTTCAACAATCCTGAACTCGCCAGAACGACCTAACACCACATCAACTTTACCTTCTTCGGCGGTATTAAATTCAACAGTACGTACGTTTTCAAATTCGATGATACCATCAAACTTAGCGTTGATCTGTGACTCAGCCGCGATGTTTGACGCGGTACCACCCACGTGGAATGTACGTAACGTTAACTGTGTACCTGGCTCACCAATTGATTGTGCAGCAATTACACCAACAGCCTCGCCCTTTTGCACGCGTTTACCGCTTGCAAGGTTACGGCCATAGCATAATGCACATACACCTCTCCTGCTTTCGCAAGTTAATACCGAACGGATTTCAACACCTTCTAAAGGAGAGTTTTCAATTTTCTTGGCAACTTCCTCTGTCAGATCCTGTCCTGCAGATGCCAGCAATTCGCCTGTGATAGGGTCATGAACATCATGCAAGGTAGTACGGCCTAAAATACGATCGTATAATGGCTCAACAATATCTTCGTTATCTTTTAGCGCAGTTGTATAAATACCCCTTAAGGTACCGCAATCCACTTCGCCTACAATCATATCCTGGGCAACGTCATGCAGCCTACGGGTTAAGTAACCAGCATCAGCTGTTTTTAACGCCGTATCCGCCAAACCTTTACGTGCACCGTGGGTAGAGATAAAGTACTCCAATACCGACAAACCTTCTTTAAAGTTTGAAAGAATCGGGTTCTCGATAATCTCGCCACCTGAACCAGATTTTTGAGGCTTAGCCATCAAACCACGCATACCTGCAAGCTGACGAATCTGCTCTTTAGAACCACGCGCTCCGGAATCAAGCATCATATACACTGAGTTAAAGCCCTGGTTATCGTTGCTCAGGATGTCCATCACATTCGCGGTTAAGCGGTTGTTGATACGGGTCCAGATATCGATAATTTGGTTATAACGCTCGTTGTTGGTAATGAAACCCATGTTGTAGTTACCCATAACCTCTTCAACCTGTTTAGAGGCTGTTTCGATCAGTGTAACTTTTTCAGCAGGGATATTGATATCCTTCAGGTTAAATGATAAACCACCCTGGAATGCCATCTTGAAACCTAACTCCTTAATATCATCAAGGAATTGTGCTGCACGCGCCATACCGGTAATTTTCACCACCTCGCCAATAATATCACGCAGTGATTTCTTGGTAAGCAGTTCATTGATATAACCTACTTCAACAGGTACATGTTCGTTAAACAACACGCGGCCTACAGTAGTATCAATAATTTTGCTTACAATATTGCCTTCACGGTCTTTTGTCAAAGCTTTAACTTTTATAAAGGCGTGCAAATCAATTTTACGTTCGTTGTAAGCAATAATAACTTCTTCGGATGAGTAAAAAGTTAAACCCTGGCCTTTTACAACACGTCCATCATCAGTTTTACGGCCTTTGGTTATGTAGTACAAACCAAGCACCATGTCTTGTGATGGTACTGTAATAGGCGTACCGTTGGCGGGGTTCAAAATGTTGTGTGATGCAAGCATCAATACCTGGGCTTCCAAAATTGCCGCGTTACCAAGTGGTACGTGAACGGCCATCTGGTCACCGTCAAAATCCGCGTTGAAGGCCGTACATGTTAATGGGTGCAATTGAATCGCTTTACCTTCAACCAGTTTAGGCTGGAACGACTGAATACCCAACCTGTGCAGCGTAGGCGCACGGTTTAGCAATACAGGGTGTCCTTTCAATACGTTTTCCAAAATATCCCAAACTAATGGGTCTTTACGGTCAACAATCTTTTTAGCAGATTTTACTGTTTTAACCACACCACGCTCAATCATTTTGCGGATGATAAATGGTTTAAACAGCTCGGCAGCCATATCTTTTGGTAAACCGCACTCGTGTAATTTAAGGTTTGGCCCTACAACAATTACCGAACGGGCAGAGTAATCCACACGTTTACCTAATAAGTTTTGACGGAAACGGCCTTGTTTACCTTTCAGGATATCCGAAAGTGATTTCAAAGCACGGTTACCTTCGGTTTTAACCGCGTTAACTTTACGTGAGTTGTCAAATAACGAATCTACAGCTTCCTGTAACATACGCTTTTCGTTACGTAAGATAACTTCCGGCGCTTTAATCTCGATCAAACGTTTTAAACGGTTGTTACGGATAATTACACGGCGGTAAAGGTCATTCAAATCTGAAGTAGCGAAACGACCGCCTTCCAAAGGCACTAACGGACGCAATTCAGGAGGGATAACCGGAACGATTTTAACAATCATCCACTCTGGGTTATTTTCAATCCTGGTTTTTGCGTCACGGAAAGCCTCAACAACCTGTAAACGTTTTAAAGCTTCGTTTTTACGTTGTTGTGAAGTTTCGTTTGCTGCCTGGTGGCGTAAGCTAAATGAAAGCTCATCCAAATCAAGGCGTTTTAACAGTTCTTCCAAAGCCTCGGCACCCATTTTGGCAACAAATTTCTGAGGATCTTTGTCGTCAAGGTACTGGTTTTCTTTCGGAAGAGTATCTAATACGTCAAGGTATTCTTCTTCAGTCAAGAAATCCATTTTGTTGATTCCATCTGCTTCTTTAATACCTGGCTGTATAACTACGTAACGCTCGTAGTAAATAATTAAGTCTAAGCGTTTTGTTGGCAAGCCCAGTAAGTAACCAATTTTATTTGGCAACGAACGGAAGTACCAGATGTGCGCAACAGGAACTACAAGGTTAATGTGGCCCATGCGCTCGCGACGAACTTTTTTCTCGGTTACTTCAACACCGCAACGGTCGCAAACTATACCCTTGTAACGGATACGTTTGTATTTACCGCAATGGCACTCATAATCTTTAACCGGACCAAAAATACGCTCGCAGAATAAACCATCACGCTCAGGCTTATAGGTCCTGTAGTTGATGGTTTCTGGTTTTAAAACTTCACCGCTTGAACGCTCAAGAATGGACTCGGGAGAGGCCAGGCTGATAGTAATTGTGGTGAAATTACTTTTGATTTTATTATCCTTTTTGTAAGACATAGTCTCCTTGTTTTTTTAATGATTGAATTAGTGAGTTAGTGAATTAGTGATTTAAGCAACCTGCCAAACCATTCACATTATTCTTGAATTAGCGAGTTAGCAAATTCTGATCGACTTTATCAATCACTAATTCACTAACTCACTAAATCACTAATTATTCCAGAGTGATATCTAAACCTAAACCTCTTAATTCATGAACCAATACGTTGAATGATTCAGGAACTGATGGTGTTGGCAGGTTTTCACCTTTAACAATAGCCTCATAAGTTTTGGCACGGCCGATAACATCATCCGATTTAACGGTTAATATCTCCTGCAGGATATTGGCAGCACCAAATGCTTCCAATGCCCAAACCTCCATCTCACCAAAACGCTGACCACCAAACTGGGCTTTACCACCCAATGGTTGTTGTGTAATTAATGAGTATGGCCCGATAGAACGTGCGTGCATCTTATCATCAACCATGTGACCAAGTTTCAGCATGTATATGATACCTACTGTGGTTTGCTGGTCAAAACGGTCGCCTGTTAAGCCATTGTATAAATAGGTACGGCCAGATTCTGGTAAGTTTGCCTTTTTAACCCACTCCTCAACTTCGGTATGGCTTGCACCATCAAAAATTGGGGTAGCGAATTTAATGCCTAACTCTTTACCTGCCCAACCTAATACGGTTTCGTATATCTGCCCTAAGTTCATACGTGAAGGTACACCCAGCGGGTTCAACACAATATCAACCGGTGTTCCGTCTTCAAGGAAAGGCATATCCTCATCACGTACAATACGTGCAACAATACCTTTATTACCGTGACGACCGGCCATTTTATCACCCACTTTAAGCTTACGCTTTTTAGCAATGTAAACTTTAGCCATTTGAACTATACCTGATGGCAGTTCATCGCCCACACTGATAGCGAATTTATCACGACGGTAAGCGCCCAGTTCTTCATTAACCTTGATATTGTAGTTATGAAGTAAGGTTTTTATCTGGTCGTTTTTATCATCATCAGTTGTCCATTTAGTTGGGTTAATGTTCTCGTAATTAAGCTCAACTAAAATTTTCTGGGTGAATTTTACACCTTTAGGCACATGAAGCTCTTTGTAAACGTTGTAAACACCTTGCGATGTTTTGCCGTTCACAATCTCAAATAACTTTTCAATCAAAGTGTTTTTAAGATCTTTTACTGCTTTATCATGTTTGTTATCCAGTTTCTCCAACTGTGCTTTTTCTTCGGCTTTCGAAGTTTTCTTAGCACGGCTAAACAATTTGGTATCTATAACCACACCGGCAATTGACGGTGGAGTTTTTAAAGATGCATCCTTAACATCACCCGCTTTATCACCAAAAATGGCGCGTAACAGTTTTTCTTCCGGTGATGGGTCAGATTCGCCTTTCGGAGTAATCTTACCAATCAGGATATCGCCTTCTTTAACCTCGGCACCTACACGGATAATACCGTCTTCGTCAAGGTCTTTAGTAGCTTCTTCTGATACGTTAGGGATATCTGGTGTTAATTCTTCTTCACCACGTTTGGTATCACGTACTTCCAATTCAAACTCTTCAACGTGAAGTGAAGTGAAAATATCCTGTGATACAACACGCTCAGAGATCACGATAGCATCCTCAAAGTTGTAACCTTGCCAAGGCATGAAAGCCACCTTTAAGTTACGGCCCAGGGCAAGCTCGCCTGCCTGTGTTGCGTAACCTTCGCAAAGCACTTCGCCTTTTGATACCCTTTGGCCTTTTTTAACAATAGGCTTAAGGTTCATGGTAGTACTTTGGTTGGTTTTCTTGAACTTGGTTAAACGGTAGCTTTTTGAATCGCCATCAAAAGATATCAGGCGGTCAAGCTCGTTACGGTCATATTTAATCCGGATTTCGTTAGCGTCAACATATTCAACTACACCATCGCCTTCGGCATTGATTAGTGTACGTGAATCTTTTGCCACACGACCTTCCAAACCGGTACCAACAATCGGCGCCTCAGGGCGTAACAAAGGCACAGCCTGGCGTTGCATGTTCGATCCCATCAAGGCACGGTTAGCATCATCATGTTCCAAAAACGGAATTAATGAAGCTGCGATAGAGGTGATCTGGTTTGGAGCAATATCCATTAAATCCAGCCTTTCAGGCTCGATGATCGGGAAGTCACCTTCAAAACGTGCTTTTACTTTCGGTAATGCAAATACACCTTTATCATCGTAATGCGCGTTTGCCTGGCCTATAGTTTTACCATCCTCGTCCTCAGCAGATAAGTAGATAACCGGCTCATCAACCTGCACTTTACCATCAACCACACGTTTGTACGGTGTTTCGATAAAGCCTAAGTTGTTAATCTTGGCGTGTACGCAAAGCGACGAGATCAAACCAATGTTCGGTCCTTCAGGAGTTTCGATAGTACATAACCTACCGTAGTGGGTGTAGTGTACGTCACGAACCTCGAAACCTGCACGCTCACGTGACAGACCACCGGGCCCAAGGGCTGACAGACGACGCTTGTGCGTAATCTCTGCCAGTGGATTGGTTTGGTCCATAAACTGTGATAACTGGTTAGTTCCGAAGAACGAGTTGATCACAGATGATAGTGTACGTGCGTTAATCAGGTCAGTAGGTGTAAATACCTCGTTGTCGCGGATGTTCATACGCTCGCGGATGGTACGGGCCATACGGGCCAAACCAACACCAAACTGGGCATATAATTGCTCGCCCACTGTACGAACACGACGGTTTGACAAGTGGTCAATATCATCCACCTCGGCTTTTGAGTTGATCAGTTTGATCAAATATTTTACGATGGCGATAATATCCTGTTTGGTTAATACCTTAGTTTCATCAGAGGTATTTAATTTCAATTTACGGTTGATGCGGTAGCGGCCCACATCGCCCAGGTCATATCTTTTATCCGAGAAGAACAAACGATCGATGATACCACGTGCAGTTTCCTCATCAGGTGGTTCGGCGTTACGTAATTGACGGTAGATATGCTCAACCGCTTCTTTCTCAGAGTTCGAAGTATCTTTTTGTAATGTATTATATATAATAGTATAATCACCGCTGGTTGAAGCATCTTCCTTGTTCAGGATGATGGTTTTAACGCCAGCATCAATGATCATATCAATATGGTCATCTTCTAATACAGTTTCACGCTCAAGGATAATTTCGTTACGGTCGATAGATACCACTTCACCGGTATCCTCATCCACAAAATCTTCTACCCATTTTTTAAGTACCCTTGCAGCAAGCTTACGGCCAATGAATTTCTTCAGGCCCGATTTGCTAACTTTTACTTCGTCGGCCAGTTCAAATAACTCTAATATATCTTTGTCAGAGTCATAACCAATAGCACGAAGCAACGTGGTAACCGGGAATTTCTTTTTACGGTCAATGTAAGCATACATCACGTTGTTAACGTCTGTAGCAAACTCAATCCATGAACCCTTGAAAGGAATAACACGGGCAGAGTATAATTTTGTACCGTTGGTATGGCGGCTTTGGCCAAAGAATACACCAGGTGAACGGTGTAACTGCGATACAATTACACGCTCGGCACCGTTAATAACAAATGTACCTTTAGGTGTCATATAAGGGATAGTACCCAAATAAACATCCTGTACAATTGTTTCAAAATCTTCGTGCTCCTCATCATTACATGACAGGCGAAGCTTGGCTTTTAATGGTACGCTATAAGTTAATCCGCGCTCGATACACTCCTGTATATCATAACGTGGCGGATCAATAAAGTAATCCAGAAACTCTAAAACGAAGATGTTCCTTGAATCTGAGATAGGAAAATTTTCAGCAAACACTTTAAACAAACCTTCTTTATAGCGGTTGTCTGAGGTGGTTTCCAATTGAAAAAATTCCTGGAAAGATTGTAACTGAACATCCAGGAAATCGGGGTAATCAAGTACCTTTCTACTGGTTGCAAAGTTTACTCTTTGATTAATGTTGTTTGCCAAGGTGTTTAATTTTTAGTTTATTAATAAACTTTTGTAGATGTGAGATTTGAGATGTGAGATTTGAGACCGAATATGTTGCAGAAGGCTGGTAGTTAAAAGTTTAACCGCCAAAAATCTCATATCTTACATCTCATATCTGGCATCTAATATCCAAACCTTTATAAACAGCAATAGACCCCGACCAAAATAGGTCGGAGTCTCATGCTATATTTTATTGGGTTAACTTATTTAACCTCAACTACTGCTCCAGCTTCTTCTAATTGTTTTTTCAAAGATTCAGCTTCTTCTTTAGTTACACCGGTTTTAACTTCTTTTGGTGCACCATCAACAAGATCTTTAGCTTCTTTCAAACCTAAGCCAGTTAAGTCTTTTACTAATTTAACAACTGCTAATTTAGCGCCACCTGCTTCTTTCAGGATAACGTCAAATGCAGTTTGTACTGCTTCAGCAGCAGGAGCGTCATCGCCACCAGCCGGAGCAGCAGCAACAGCAACAGCTGCAGCAGCAGGCTCAATACCATACTCGTCTTTTAAGATCTGAGCTAATTCGTTTACTTCCTTTACTGTTAAGTTTACCAACTGTTCAGCAAACGCTTTTAAATCCGCCATTTTATTTAAATTTTACTTTTAATGCTTTTTGTTTATTGTTATCTAACTTTATTGAGGTGTTAGTTAACCTCTTTCTTGTAATGTTTTTACCAAACCTGCGATAGTATTTCCGCCTGATTGCAGTGCAGAAATAACATTCTTGGCTGGTGATTGCAATAATCCGATAACTTCGCCTATCAGCTGCTCTTTTGATTTCAACTTGATCAACGTATCGATCTGGTTGTCGCCAATAAATATTGCTGAATCAATATAAGCTGCTTTTAAAATCGGTTTGTCACTTTTTTTCCTTAATTGTTTAATCAACTTTGCCGGGGCAGTTGCTGATTTTGAAAAAAGGATTGATGATGAACCTTTTAATACATCAAATATTGGAGTGTAATCGCCACCTGCAGCTTCCATAGCTTTTTTAATCAAGCTATTTTTTGCCACTTTCATTGTGATTTCGCTTTGGAAACACTGACGACGGATATCGTTGATCTTTGCAACTGTTAAATTAGAGGTATCAGTAATATAGAAATTACCGTACTCTTTCATTTGCTCAGTAAGGGCAAGAACAAGGTCGTATTTTTCTTCTTTATTCATGATTAGATCCCCGCTACTGATTTAGTTTCAACTGTTATTCCAGGAGACATGGTTGAAGAGATGTGAATGCTCTTGAAATATGTTCCTTTTGCTGCTGATGGTTTTAATTTTGAGATAGTTTGCAATACTTCTAATGCATTCTCATAAATTTTATCTGCAGGGAATGATGCTTTTCCTATTGAGGTATGGATGATACCTGTTTTATCAACCTTGAAGTCGATTTTACCGCCTTTTACCTCAGTTACAGCTTTTCCAACTTCTGGAGTTACTGTTCCTGATTTAGGGTTTGGCATAAGGTTACGCGGGCCTAAAATTCTACCCAAACGACCTACCTTAGCCATTACACTTGGCATAGTGATGATAATATCAACGTCAGTCCATCCGCCTTCAATCTTGGCAATATATTCATCCAAACCTACGTAATCCGCACCTGCATCTTTAGCTTCTTGTTCCTTATCAGGAGTACAAAGCACCAATACACGTACAGTTTTACCGGTTCCATGAGGTAATGTTGCAATACCACGTACCATTTGATTGGCTTTACGCGGGTCAACACCTAAACGAACGTCTATATCAACTGATGAATCAAATTTAGTTAAGGTTAATTCCTTTACCAAAGCTGATGCAGCTTCTAATGAATACGATTTGTTTGCCTCAATTTTGGAGAGTGCCGCTTTTTGATTTTTTGTTAATCTAGCCACTGTCTTAAACTGATTTTGTATAAATTAATAATTTTTGATCCGAGATCTGAGATCTAAGATTTGAGATTTTAAAAATCCGAAATCGAAAATCCGAAATCCGAAACCAATTTAGTTCCAGGGAGCCGTACCTGATACGGTGATTCCCATACTACGGGCAGTACCTGCCACCATTTTCATGGCTGATTCTACAGTAAATGCATTTAAATCTACCATTTTATCTTTGGCTATAGTTTCAACCTGCTCCCAATTTACATTGGCAACTTTTTTACGGTTGGGTTCAGCCGAACCACTTTTTAAACCTGTAACTTCCAATAACTGGATTGCAACAGGAGGGGTTTTGATGATAAATTCGAAAGATTTGTCAACATAAACAGTAATCAAAACAGGCAACACTTTTCCAGCTTTATCCTGGGTACGTGCATTAAATTGCTTGCAAAACTCCATGATGTTCACACCTTTTGCACCCAATGCAGGGCCAATTGGAGGTGATGGGTTTGCGGCGCCGCCTTTAACCTGCAGCTTTACCATTGCACCGATCTCTTTTGCCATTTTAATTTACTTTAATTATAACTCAATGTTAGTAAGTGGAAGCTAAGTAACATTTAAGGATGTTTAATGACTGAATTATTGAATTAGTGAATTATTGATTTCAGCTTACCCAATTAAAAAGCCACTTATATTTTTTAAACTATCTCCAACTGATAAATCAATAATTCAATAAATCAGTAATTCAATAATTATTCTTTCTCTACCTGCATGTAATTCAATTCAAGCGGCGTACGGCGCCCAAATATCTTTACCATAACTTTTAATTTCTTTTTTTCTTCGTTAACTTCTTCGATAACACCGCTGAAGCCATTGAAAGGCCCGTCCATTACTTTTACGTTTTCGCCTATGTAGTAAGGTACGTTCATTGTTTCGCCCTGGGCACTCATTTCATCAACCTTACCTAAAATACGGTTAACTTCGGCCTGGCGCAGTGGGATAGCATTACCGGCTTTATCGCCTAAAAATCCTATAACACTGTTTATATTTTTGATGATGTGTTCGGTTTCGCCATCTAATACAGCTTCCATCAATACATAGCCCGGAAAGTAGTTACGCTCTTTAGCAATCTTTTTTCCATCGCGCATTTGATAGTACTTTTCGGTTGGTATTAATACCTGTGGTACCAAATGGGTAATGCCCAAACGACTAATTTCGGCATCTATATATTGTTTAACCTTTTTTTCTTTACCACTTATGGCCCTAACTACATACCACTTCAATTGATCACTCATCGCTATCTCCTAAATATTATGTAAGTGAACTATAAAATGCTTTAAGCAAATAAGCTATGATCTGGTCCATACCTAAAATAACCAAGGCAATGATAATTGCAGCAACCAATACCAATATGGCACTGCTTTGCAACTCACGCCAGGTTGGCCAGGTTACCTTCTCAGTTAACTCGATGTATGATTCTTTAATATATTCAGTTACGTTAGCCATTTTTAAACTTTGCTTATGCACGGGAACAAGGATTCGAACCCTGATCAAAGGTTTTGGAGACCTCTATTCTACCGTTGAACTATTCCCGTGTATATTTTATAATAAGAAAACATAAGTTTACTTTTTACAGTAAACTTATGTTTCCAATTAACCTTTTTGAAATTCTTATTTCAAAATTTCAGTTACCTGGCCAGCACCTACTGTTCTGCCACCTTCACGGATAGCGAAACGTAAGCCTTTTTCCATAGCGATAGCGTTGATCAATTTTACAGTGATGGTAACGTTATCACCTGGCATAACCATTTCTACACCTTCGGCCAATGAAATTTCACCGGTTACGTCAGTTGTACGGAAATAGAATTGCGGGCGGTATTTGTTGAAGAATGGAGTGTGACGGCCACCTTCTGCTTTTGATAATACGTATACTTCTGCTTTAAAGTCGGTGTGTGGAGTTACTGAACCTGGTTTGCAAATAACCATACCACGACGGATATCAGTTTTTTCAATACCACGTAACAATAAACCTACGTTGTCACCAGCTTCGCCGCGATCAAGGATCTTACGGAACATCTCAACACCAGTTACAGTTGATTTCAAGTTTTCGGCACCCATACCAAGGATGTCAACTTGCTCACCTGAGTTGATTACACCACGCTCAATACGACCGGTAGCAACAGTACCACGACCAGTGATTGAGAATACGTCTTCAACAGGCATTAAGAAAGGAAGATCTGTCAAACGTGGAGGGATAGGGATAAAGTTATCAACAGCATCCATCAACTCCATGATTTTACCAACCCAGGTAGGATCGCCGTTAAGACCACCTAATGCAGAACCCTGGATTACTGGGATATCATCACCTGGATATTCGTAGAATGATAATAATTCACGAATTTCCATTTCTACTAATTCTAATAATTCCGGATCATCAACCATGTCAACCTTGTTCATGAAAACAACAAGTGCAGGTACACCTACCTGACGTGCCAACAGGATGTGTTCGCGGGTTTGTGGCATCGGACCATCAGTTGCAGCAACTACAATGATTGCACCGTCCATCTGAGCAGCACCTGTAACCATGTTTTTCACGTAATCCGCGTGACCTGGACAGTCAACGTGAGCGTAGTGACGGTTAGCAGTTGAGTACTCAACGTGCGCGGTGTTAATTGTAATACCACGTTCTTTTTCTTCAGGAGCTGAGTCAATTGAATCAAATGAACGAGCTTCTGATAAACCTGCATCAGCTAAAACTTTAGTGATAGCTGCAGTAAGGGTTGTTTTGCCGTGGTCAACGTGACCGATTGTACCGATGTTTAAATGCGGTTTACTGCGGTCAAACTTTTCTTTTGCCATGATTTATAATTATTTGTAGGTTAATTTATACTTAAAAATGTACTCTTTATTATGTTTTATTCTGTTGAGCCAACAATGGGATTTGAACCCATGACCTCTTCCTTACCAAGGAAGTGCTCTACCCCTGAGCTACGTCGGCTTATTTTTTTAGTTTGCAGTTATCAGTTGTTAGTTTGCAGTTGCTAGTTAATAATAACTGTAAACTGCCCACGGCCAACTGCCTACTGTAACCGAGCGGAAGACGAGGTTCGAACTCGCGACCTATAGCTTGGAAGGCTATCGCTCTACCAACTGAGCTACTTCCGCTTGTTTTTAATTAGTGAATGAGCGATTTAGTGAATTGGTGATTTTAGCATTCACTAAATCACTAACTCAATAAATCACTCATTCAAAAAAAAGTGGGGAGAGAAGGATTCGAACCTTCGTAGCCGAAGCAGCGGATTTACAGTCCGCCCCATTTGACCGCTCTGGTATCTCCCCAGTTGTTGTTTTCGGATTTGTGCTGTCCAAGATTGAAGCTAAACATCACACCTCCGAAAAAAACAGAGCCTCCTATCGGGATCGAACCAATGACCTACTGATTACAAGTCAGTCGCTCTACCAGCTGAGCTAAGGAGGCTTATCTTTTATTTTACTCTTTCAATTACCGTAACCCAGGGGTTCCGTTTATCGAGCGGCAAAACTAATAAGTTTTTTATATTTTAAAGAACATTCTTTACAAAAATTTACAAAGTATTTTACTACGCTGGCACCTCTCTGAAAGGGATTGCAAATCTACAAAAAAATACCCCGCTGCAAAATTTTTTATCAAAAAAAATCGACGGGCTATAAACCCGTCGATTTTAACCATAAAATGGCCTTTTTTATATTAAAATCCTTCTTCTACCTCGGTTAGTATTACCTTTTTGGCAGCAGCATCGGCTATTGCTTTCTTCTGTTTATGCTTCTCAATCTGCTTGCGCAGGCTCTCAACCGCCAAATCCGTTGCTTCTTCAAAACTTTTGCACTTCTCTTTGGCAAAAATCTGGTTACCCGGCAATAATAATTTAATCTCGGCAATTTTATTTGCCTCATCTTCCACATTCTCAAGCTTTAAGTAAACCTCGCCACTTATAATATGGTCATAAAACGTATCCAGCTTATCAGCTTTCTTCTGAATAAAATCTAATAATTTCCTGTCTGCGGTAAAATGAATTGATTGCACTGTAATTTTCATGTTTCCTCCTTTAATTACGCCTTTGGATGGGCTTGTTTGTAAATAGACTTTAATCGTTCAACTGAATTGTGTGTATAAATCTGGGTAGCGCTAAGGTTAGCGTGCCCCAAAAGTTCTTTAATGGAGTTCAGGTCGGCCCCATTGTTGAGTAAGCTTGTAGCAAATGTGTGCCGCAGCACGTGCGGGCTTCTTTTTGTTTGGGTTGATATGTTAGAGAGGTATTTTTGCACTATCAAATAAATTAGTTGCCGATAAGCGTCGGTACCTTTACTTGTAACGATTAACATTACCGAAATGTTATGAAAATTTTGATTTTTCTTTAACTCCAGGTACCGCCCAAGTAATATCCGCAGTTCGGTATTGATAGGTATAATGCGTTCTTTATTACGTTTGCCCAATACTTTTAAAGTGCCTTCATAATCGTTAATGTCGCTATCTTTCAGGCCCAACAACTCGGCAAGGCGTATACCGGTGCCAAACAATAATTCAACTACAAGTTTGTTGCGCATGCCTTCAAAGTCATCGTCGGCAACAATATCGTTATCCAGCATTTGAGTAAGGCTTGTGCCCTCAACTACTACCGGCAAGTGCTTAGGTATTTTTTGCGAACGAATTTTTGATGCGGGGTTTTGCGTAATAACGCCCTCCTGCAATAAAAATTTAAAATACTTGCGCAGGGTGGCCATCTTGCGGTTAACCGACCGGCCGGTTAATTTATGGTCAATCATGCTCACCATCCAGTTGCGGATGTCATGATACGTAATTTGGTTGGGATGGGTAATTATGGGTTCGGGAACAACGATGGCATCACCAGGGTTGTTGAGGAAGAGCATAAACTGATCCAGGTCTGATTGATAGGCCGATACGGTATGTGAAGAGTACCGTTTTTCGAACTTAATATATTGGATAAAACGCTCTAAAAACATAAAAACTATTTGAACATCCAGAGATTGAATGTACAAATAGTTTTAATATAGTGTTAAGAAAACTGAAAAATTCTTTTGACAGAATTAAACAGTGGTTTCTAAGTTCATATTTTGCTTGTAGATGGCATGTTTAACAACATGACGACGGGTTACAGATTTTTTTTCAAAAGCCTGACGACTGCGAAGCTCTCTTAAAACACCTGTTTTTTCAAATTTCTTTTTGAAGCGTTTCAATGCTTTGTCTAATGATTCGCCGTCTTTTACGTTAATAATGATCATAATTTCCTAAATACCTCCTTTCAAGGGAGGGCAAAGTTAACTATTTGGTTTTGAATATCAAATAGGGAAGTTGAAATAGTTGATTGGGGTAATGCCTTTATCTACAATATGGTTAAATGTGAGTTACCAATGATTAAAATTTTTTCTTGCCATTAAAAAGGTTATCCGGCCTGCGTGCTTTAATCAAAATGCCAATAAGTTTATCATTAATACCGTAATCTCGTTTTAATTCTTCTGCGGTAAGTAGTGTTAAAGCCAAAAAATTATCGTTATCGATCAAAGCAAGATTACCTGCAAAGTCGCCCTTCTGTATTTTATCATTCACTACATATTGAAAGGTAGTATCGGTATTAGTTGCTTTATAAACACTATCATATTGGGCAGATACCTTTCTTAAAAATCTTATATACCGTTTTGTTGCGAATTTTTTTGACTCTATTAAAACAACACCATCGATAGCTTCTTGTCCATATCCATTTATTGCATCGGAATCGGTGAGTACATGAACTAAGGTAACCTGCTTAGCATCATAGTCCATCATTTCCTGCTTAGATACGCGTACGCTATCTATTATGTAGATAGGATTTGCTCCTAATTTCTTAATTGCTTTTTTGGGTCAAGCCTGAGCAAAAAGGATAAACGGGCTTATACAAAATACAAGTGTCAGTAAACGAAATGACATATAAATTAATAAGCTAACAGGCACTAATATACATTATATGTTTTAATCTAATGCCTTTGGCAAACAGCCTGTTCAACTTTAATTAAAGCATTAACGAACTACCTGCTTTTTTTAGCCTTCCACTGCGAAACCATTACATAATTAGACCATATTATATGCTGGTTTGTCGGTGCAATTGAACTTAGCAACACCTCATCCTTAAGCAAACTGTTAACGAATTTCCTCTGCACCGCCATTCCTATTTTAAAAATTACAGATGCCATTTCTTTGGGAACCAAAACGATAATGTTCCTTATTACAAACTGATGAGGCGGTACCAAACAAGTTATAGGCGAATTTTTATAACAGATATTCGGTGAAAAAACATTTATATTTTGATTATCTGTTCTGTAAATATCCCACCAGGAACATGACATACTGAGATATCGTAAAGTATCGGCAGATGTATTGGTTAACTTTACAAGCACTTGAACATAATATTCTCTTGCGCCATCATAAAGGGGCCCGTGGAGCACTTCTACCTTGGTTTGATCTACAGATAATACAAAACTTTCAATGACAGGACGAGAAGCTGTAAAATAGGTGACACTACTATTTTTACGCAGTGAATCTGCGGCAGTTAACTTTGTTAGAATACGCCGAGGCTTAAAAGTTAAATCCTGGGCATATCCACAATTAACGGCCATCGATAAGATAAAGGTTATGACAAAATGCTTTTTCAATCTTTAAATATAAAGTTTTGAAAAAGCATTTTTTATTTACGAATGTTATTTATTGTTAAATGTAATCTCTTCTGAATCAGAATTTTCAGAATTGCCTACCTTGTCCGCCAATTTCTCACAACTCACAACTCACAACTCACAACTCACAACTCACAACTCACAACTCACAACTCACAACTCACAACTCACAACTCACAACTCACAACTCACAACTCACAACTCACAACTACCTCGCCACCTCCCTGCTTATCACAATCTTCTGGATCTCGCTCGTCCCCTCGCCTATGGTGCATAGCTTGGCATCGCGGTAATATTTTTCAACCGGGAAATCTTTGGTGTAGCCGTAGCCGCCAAAAATCTGTACCGCCTCGGTGGCTGCGCGTACTGCTGTTTCTGATGCAAAGTATTTGGCCATGGCCGATTGTTTGGTAACCGGCTGGTGACGGTTCTTCAGGTCGGCGGCTTGCATAATCAATAATTCAGACGCTTCAATTTCGGTAGCCATATCGGCCAGTTTAAAGGCAATGCCCTGGAAATTGCTTATCGGCTGCCCAAACTGCCTGCGTTCTTTAGAGTAAGCTACGGCTGCCTCGAAGGCGCCTTTGGCTATGCCTAATGATAAAGCTGCTATAGAAATTCGGCCACCATCCAAAACCTTCATGGCTTGTTTAAAGCCTTCGCCTTCGGCGCCCAGCAGGTTTTCTTTAGGTACGCGGCAATTGTCAAATATCAGTTCGGTAGTTTCAGATGCGCGCATGCCCAGTTTGTTTTCTTTTTTGCCGTGGGTAAAACCGGGCGTACCTTTTTCAATAACCAGCGCCGAAATGCCATGCGAATCGCCTTTTGCCCCGGTGCGCACCATTACCACAGCCACATTGCTGCTTTTGCCATGGGTAATCCAGTTTTTTGATCCGTTTACTATGTAGTGGTCGCCATCTAAAACGGCGGTAGTATTCATTCCCAAGGCATCGCTGCCGGTGTTGGCTTCTGTTAAACCCCAGGCACCTAACCACTCGCAGGTGGCCAGTTTGGGCAGCCATTTCATTTTTTGCTCTTCGCTACCAAAGGCCAGGATATGACCGGTGCAAAGCGAATTGTGCGCGGCCACTGATAACCCGATAGAACCGCAAACTTTGGCAATTTCAGCAATAACGGTTACATATTCAAAATAGCCAAAGCCAGAACCGCCGTATTGTTCAGGAACCAACACACCCATCATGCCCAATTCGCCTAATTGCTTAAACAATTCAATGGGGAAATGTTGCGCTTCGTCCCATTCCATTACATGGGGTTTAATGTGGCGCTCGGCAAAATCTTTGGCCATCTGGCCCACCATACGTTGATTTTCACTGGTAGAGAAGTCGAATCCATGCATTGCCGGATCGTCTGTAAATAAGGTTTCCATACTAATTTATATAACTGGTTATACAAATAAACGATTAAAGTATGGGTAAAGTTTCATCCAAAACACCGGGTAATCATAGTACAAAATGGTATACGGTATGAATAATAGGTTTAGTTTGAATAGGATAGTTTTTAGGTAAGAAAAGGCGGCGAAAATATTTTTCAGAAAAATTCAATTCCGTCCTTGCGGGGGTTCCTATACTATTAAATTAAGAGAAGCAGAAGTGTAAAATAATATCGAACACTGAATTTCGAATATCCAACACTGAAGTTTTTCCTTCATTATCCGAAATTGGATATTCGGTGTTCGATATTAAATCGGCCTTAATTTAATAGCATTAGAGAGACCCTCAGTGGGGACAGCAACCACAAGTCAACCGGGATTGTCATTTTTTATTACTTTCTTACAATTATTTGTAGCTTTCTTTAGGTAAAAAAGTCTTGATACTCGATACTAACTACCTGATACTTAATAAGGGCGTTGCCTGTGGCCGGGCTCTTTGCTCATACTGCACAGGCCTTAATCACGCTGGCCGGTATCCGCGCCGATCCCTAACGCAAGAATTTGTCTGAACCAAAATTCACCGAATTAAAGAATTTTCAGAATTTTAAAATTCGGCTAATTCAATTAATTCTAAAAATTCAGTTCAGGCAAAATCATCTGCACATCTGGAATCTGCACATCAAAAAATCTTGATACTTGATACTAACTACCTGATACTTTAAAGTTAATACCCCGCCAATACCACCAACGTATCGCTTATCGGCGCTATCCGCTCGCGGCCTTTCAGAAAGCCCAGTTCAACTACAAACGAGAAGCCGGCTACTATGCCCCCCATCTCTTCAATAAGCTCGCTGGCTGCAGTTACAGTACCGCCGGTAGCCAGCAGGTCGTCATGAATCAGGATGTGCTGGCCGGGTTCAAAAGCATCGGTATGGCACTCAATTACCGCTTCGCCATACTCCAGTTTATAGGCCTTGCGCTTTATGGTATACGGCAGCTTGCCTGCCTTACGTATTGGCACAAACGGAACGCCCAATTTAGAAGCCAGCGTAAGCCCGAATAAAAACCCGCGACTTTCTATCCCGGCAATCACATCTATTTTGGCACCCTTCAATTGCTCCACAAAAGCATTAATAATACTATCGCACAGGGCGGGGTCTTTTAAAATGGGGGTTATGTCCTTAAATATTATCCCCGGCTTCGGGAAATCAGGAATATCGCGGATGGCTTTCTTTATTTGCTCGGTAATCATTTAAAAACTAAATAAGGCCCAATTTTACGCAAAATTCCGTCATCAAGTATGGCAATATTTTTCATATCAGCTATCGATTCATAATCGCCGTGCTGGTTGTGGTACTCTATTATCGCATTTATCTGCTTAAAGCTCAAGTATGGGAAGCGCCGCAGTTGGTCGAAGGTGGCTTTATTGATATCAAGCATGGTAATATGGCTGTTGTTTACAGCAATGCCGTTTTTAATTTCGCCATACTTGCTATCATCTATACCAAATACCTCTTTCAGCTGTTCTTTGCTGTAAAAACCGCCAAGCCTGTCCCGGTACCTGATAATACGCCTGGCGAATGAAGGCCCAATGCCCCTGATCATCGTCAGCTTAGCCGAGTCGGCACTGTTTATTTCTATAATTTCACCGGGCGCTGCTTTCTTAGTGTAATTATCGCTGGCCGGCAGGTTAATGTAGGGTTCCAGCCGTTTGTAGTCAGCATCGGTTATAGCGTATATCTTTTTAACATCGGTTTTGGCATAAAACCGGCCGCCTTTGGCCTCGTAGTTTTTTATTACTTTAACCTGATCTGCGCTCAGCCCCAGTTTTTCCCATTCTGCCTCGGGTAAATTGTTGGGATTAAATGCAAATAGCGCAGCTTTCAGGGAGCTCCTGCTGCTTGCCGGGCCACTTGCTGCGGTGCCTGTACTATCTGCTTTGCTTAGCATTGCAGCGGCTTTATCAAACTCTTTAAAATTTATTGTATTATCTTTGCGGATGGTTAGATACGCGTATGGCGCAGCTAAAATCAATGCTATTAAAATAATCAACACTACCATTCCGTTCCATTCTTTTTTGGTTACCGAAAGATAGTTTTTTACAGGTGTTTTCATTTACAGCATTATCAACCGTAAATTAATAAAAATTTCAGGATACCTATTTGACAATTAATTCATCTATCTAAAAAATGAAAGTAATAACCACCGAAGAGTTTGCCAAAGCCACTAAACTTGATAAGCTGAAAATGCCTGGCCTGGCCGCTTTATTGATGGAAATAATGAAAATTAACCAGGTTAATGAACTGTTTGCCCAGGCACAGCCCAAACAAGGCATCGAGTTTATTGACGCTATATTAGCAGGATGCGGCATCGATATTGAATTTGACGAGCGCGACCTGAGGCACATTCCCAAAACCGGCAGCTTTATTGCCATAGCCAATCACCCCTACGGTGGCATTGAGGGCCTGGTGTTGTTAAAAATGTTATTAACGGTAAGGCCGGATGCTAAACTGATGGCCAACTTCCTGCTTAAAAAAATCCCCAACCTGAGCGATTTTTTTATTGCTGTAAATCCGTTTGAAAATGTTGAGCACTCCTCAAGCATCAGCGGCCTGAAAAACACGCTCGAGCTGTTAAACAATGGTACGCCGATAGGCATATTCCCGGCCGGCGAGGTATCTACCTTTAAAGTAGAGCAACAACAGGTAACCGACCGTTTATGGCACCCCGTAGTAGGTAAAATTATCGCGAAGGCAAAAGTGCCTGTTATCCCAATCTACTTCCATGGCAACAACGGCTTATTGTTTAATCTGCTCAGTATGATACACCCAGCCCTGCGCACGGCCAAACTACCGTCGGAGTTATTTAACAAGCAAGGCCATACCATTAAACTACGCATAGGCAAACCCATTAATGTATTGGATGTGCCCGATTATAATAATAGCGCCAAACTGCTGAATTTTTTACGCGCCCGTACCTATGCTTTGGGCACCGGATTGGAGGAAGAAAAGAAGATTTTTAGCCCGCGTAACCTTTTCAAAATAAAACGGCAGCCAAAGGATATAGTGCCCGAAATAAGCGTGGATATACTTGAAAAAGAGGTTGCCCCGTTGCGCGATAACTATAGAATATGGATAGAAAAGAACTATGAAGTATTTATAGTACCAACCTCGGTGATCCCGAATGTAATCCGCGAGATTGGCCGTCTGCGTGAAATAACCTTCCGCGAAATTGGCGAAGGCAGCAACAAAGCTATCGACCTTGACGAATACGACATTTATTACAACCACCTGTTTATATGGGATTTTGAGGCCAAACTTATAGTTGGCGCTTACCGTATTGGTTTGGGCGATGAGATATTTTACAGCGTAGGCAAAACAGGCTTTTACCTTAACGAATTGTTTAAGTTAAAAGCTCAGTTTACCCCGGTGCTGCGTAAAAGTTTGGAGCTTGGGCGTTCATGGATCCGCAAGGAATACCAAACTAAGCCACTGCCCTTGTTTTTACTTTGGAAAGGCATCCTCAAATTCCTGATTGATAACCCCAGGTACCGCTATTTGATAGGGCCGGTAAGCATCAGTAATTCATTTTCTAAATTCTCCAAATCGCTCATCGTAGATTATATCAACCGCAACCATTTTGATCATGAACTGGCGCAATATGTAAAACCGCGCAAAAAATTTAAAGTTGATTTTTCGAGCATCGATACCGACTTGCTGATGGCCGGCGAAGATAGTTTTAAGGGGCTTGATAACCTGATATCGGAAGTAGAAACGCGCAATATGAAAGTGCCGGTATTGCTACGCCAGTACATCGCGCTTAATGCCAAAATCATCAGCTTTAACATCGACCCTAAATTTGCCGATTGCCTTGATGGCTTCCTGGTGCTCGACCTGGAACAGGTACCACAGGATATATTGGAAAAACTGGGTAAAAATTTATAATGTTAAGTCAGCAGTACTAAGTCTTAAGTTCTAAGTCGGAAGTTCTAAGTCAAAAAAATCAACTTAAGACTTAGAACTTAAGACTTAACAACACTACAAGCATTTTCATATTGTTATTTCCAATCCAGGTATTTTACACCTGCATATCCGGCAAAGGTTTTGTTATTATCCTTAATATCGGTATCCAAATAAACTGCGCCTATTAAATGACTTCCCGAATCATCATCAAACGCTCCAAGCATATATTTAATATTGCTTTGGTAAGCAGGTGTACTTATGGAATTAAAACCTAATTTATAAGTTGGGTACTGGGCCATATTATCAAACAGGTAAACGTTTGATACATCATCACCAGGCCCCTCGAAACCGAGTACCATATCCAGGCCGTTAGCAGCAAAATTAATGGTAGCCATAGGCGGCAAACCCGACTCCTCGGCCCTGTAAAAAACAGGATCGCCGCCGCTTGCCTTTCTTATTACCATTTCGTACTGATCCAATGCATCAAAGTTATATTTGCGCAGCAGGTACACGAGATCGCCGTTTTTTGATACAGCGGCTGATATGAAATTGTAATAGCCGGTAAAATAAATTACACCGGGCACTTTCATGGCCGGCCCGTAAAATGCTACATTATCGCTATTGATGATGTACAGTGTTTTATCATCGGCGCTCCAGTCAAAATTGCGAATATCATTATATTGCGTTAATGATGCCAGCAGTTTACCCGTTTTATCAACTATATCAATAGATCCCGCTAAGTTTTTGTAAGCAAATTTCGTATGATCATGCGACATCCTGATAAACTTCTTAGTCGATCCGTTGTTCGTGATTTTCTGTGGTTTGCTTGTAAAATCAGCTAAAAAGTAAACTTCATTATTGTAAATAAAAGCAACATTTTTTATAGCCGGGTGCCGTATACTATCAATTTTATCAACCTGCGCTTTGGTAATATATGGGTTAACATCTTTTTGGCAGGAGGTAACGGCTGTAATCAACAACGCAATAAAAACCAGGTAAATATTTTTCATCATTAAAATTTATAAATTAAGCCAGCGCCGGTTGATATTGATTTATATAAAGTGCCGGTACGTGAGTTATAGTATGTTTGCCCGGTAGTAGCAAAAAAATTATACGAACCCTGGATATTAAGCTGCAGGTTTTCGCCAAAACTAAGGTTTATACCGGCCTTGGGGGCTCCGTAGAGTTCCTGTTCGTTAATATCCTCGGTCTTATCAAAAGCAGCATCAACCGAATGGGAGAAAAACTTAGTTGCATAAGCCCCTAAATTTACGCCGGCAAAAACCCGGAAGCCATCACTGATTTCAAAATTGTAGGCACCACCCAAATAAAGCATATAGCTCCTGAAGTTGCCATAAGTAGCGGTTCCATAATCGTTGTCGCCCACGGCATAATAAAAAACATCCTGTTTAGGCTTATAAACACGATAGCCGGCGCTTACGTTGGCAGTCCAGTTTTCATTAAAAATATAAAAGCTTGCGCCGTAAGCAGGAGCGGCTTTATAAGTGTACTTGAGGCTGCCCGCGGGCATATCATAGTCGGCATTAATGCCTACGCCAAATTTTTGAGAGCTTTCGCCGTATGAAAACTGGGCCTTTGCGGCAAATGAATTAAGGATAAAAAATAAAAACAGGAGTTTTGGAAAGCGGGGAATAATTTTGGAGTACCGGCGATAACGGCAATAGTTTAAATACATATGTTGTAATAAGGTTTCGGGCCGAAAATATAAATAATTTTCGGTGTTTAAAAAGTATGCCCGCAATTTTAACAAAATGAAAAACGTCCCTGCCGGGTAAACCGGCAGGGACGTTTTAATATTAACTATGTTGTTTGGTTATTAAAATCCGTAACGGATACCAAACTGCATTTGCCAGCGTGAAGCAAACAAATCAACCGAGTAAGGCAATCCAGGATCCTGGAAAGTATATTTAGGATAAGTTGTTGCCGCATTAGCAAACGATGGTGTAGTTTTTGGCGCTAAACCAATGCTTGAAGTTGAGTTAAATGTATTGGCCGAGAAGTAGTACTGACCCCATTTTTTGTTCAGCAAGTTGGTAAGGTTAACAATATCGTAGGTAAAAGTAATAACCTGTTTGTGCTTGCCACCAAATTTAAAGTCTTGCGAAAAACGGAAATCCAACTGATTATTCCATGGCGTAAAGGCTGCATTACGTTGTGTAAAGTTACCACGACGTGACGACAGGTAGCTATTTTTATCGATGAAAGCATCAAAAGCAGCTGCTTGCTGAGCGGCAGTTTGCCCGCCAACTATATCACTAAAGAAATTAACAGTTTCGCCTTGTTTAGGGATGTAAGCTAAGCTAACTTGTTGTCCTGTTCCGTCGATAGCGCTTGGGTAAAAACCGTAAGTGTAAGGGTTACCAGATTGTGCACTAAAGAAGAAGGTAAAGTTTGCAGTATAGTTTTTAGCAGCATCCCAATCGTGCCTTAAGTTAAGGTTTGATACGATACGGTGACGGATATCAAAGTTTGAATTGGCTAAACCCGGGTTGTTAGGGTTTAAAGCCTGGTTTAACTGCCAGTTTGACTCCATTGAGTTACGGATACCATTGGTAACATCTTTTGAATGACCATAAGTATAAGCAACATTACCACTTAAGCCAAACGGAAAGGTTTTACCAACCTGCGCTGTAATGCTGTAACGGTAGCCAAGGCTTGTGTTTGATAACTCATAAGCATTGGTATATGATGAGTTAACTTTTTGATTAACAAATATTGGTTGTTGTTTTTGAGTATCGTAAGTATAATAAGTTACGCTATCCTTGGTATTTACTTGTTGGAATTTCAGGTCATGGATGGTTTTGGTATAAATACCCTCCAAAGTAAATTTCCACTGATCGTCGGTTGTATAATCAAAAGCTAAGCTGCTTCTCCAAACCTGTGGCATTTTAAATTTATTATCAATTAAATCCACCTGGGTTGCACCGGTAGATGCAGTATTAAAGCCCTGCGCGTTAACATAATCTAAACGGCCATTTGCAGAGGTAGAAACCGGGTTAGTATTTGGCTTTTGAGCCGCTTTGCTGTCATAAGCACCGTACGTTGCGCCGTTATTATAAAACGCATAGCCAAACCATGCAAACGGTACACGGCCGGTAAAGAAACCGCTACCGCCACGAATAATCAGACTCTGATCGCCATTTACATCATAATTAAATGATACACGTGGATTTATTTCAACGTTGTTCAAATAATTTTGTTTGATATCGCGGGGCTTGGTATAGGTAAATGTGTTGCCGTAATTCAAGTCAACTTTAGCGCCTGTTGTTTTATCGCTTAATGGTTGTTTGTTAGGTATGCCGGCATAATCAAAACGTAAAGCGGCGGTCAGTTTAAAATTGTCAGTAACCTGAATTTCATCCTGGCCATATAAGCTTAACAGGTTAACGTTAAATTTAGCGGATGGGTTAGCTAATATATAATCGCGGCTGTTGTCGGTATAGTTAAAGTTAGCGCGAACGCGTGACGGAACGTTATTAATAAAGTTCTCGATGCTGCTGTAAGCAACACGACCGTTCCATGAGTTAACAAAGTTATAAGTGATGTTATAAAACTCGTTGTGTGTACCAAATGTAAAAGTATGTCTGCCTTTGGTTAAGGTAAAGTTATCGGTAAACTCAGCAGTTTTTTGGTGCATATCAAATATAGCAGCTTCGCGGTCGGTACCCATAAAAATGGTGGTACCAGGAGTGCGGCCAGTAATTTCTATTTGCGGCAACGATGGATCTGAAGTAGGATCGCGGTAATCATGCACGTTTGAGTAACCAATAACCAGGCTATTGCTGGCACTGTTTGAAAACCTTGATTTTAACTCGGCAACGGTTGAAGTGGAATTGTTATGAGATACATAGTCAATACCACCAAAACGGAAGTTTTGCTGATCGCGCTCTAAGTTTGTAGCTGTTGAACTAATGGTATTGTTACGGATTGTTAACTGGTTGTTTTCGTTGATATTCCAATCCAAACGGTTAAAGAATTTGTTTGATTTGGAGTAGATAGAAGTATTTTGGTAGGTACCAGGGCTTAAACCTCCTGTAAAGCTTTTGAAAGCAGTAGTAAGGTTCTGAGCATCTTGTAAGCTCAGGATCTGGCTCGAACCGCTTGCATCGGCACCGCGGATAACCGGATCGGCACGGCGGGCGATTTCTTCGTTGGTAAAGAAGAATAATTTATTTTTGATGATAGGGAAGCCCACACGGATACCTGTTTGGTAATCATGGAAGCTTGTTGGCAGTTTTGAACCATCGCCACCGGCAGCAGCCGATGCATTGTTGGGGCCTACCAGGAAAGCGCCACGGCCATAACCGTAAATTGCTCCTGTGAGGTCGTTTGTACCGCTGCGGGTTACCGCATTTATACTACCACCCAATACGTTACCAATTTTAATGTCATAAGGTGCAACCAATACCTGGATGTCCTGGATAGCATCTAACGATACCGGGCTTGTACGGGTACTGCTGCCAACCTGGCCCGAAGCATTGTTTTGGCCTCCTAATGAAGGGCTAAAACCAATTGCATCATTATTGATGGCACCATCAAGCGTTACGTTATTGTAACGATAGTTGGTTCCCTGGAATGAGTTGTTATTGCTTTGTGGTGTTAACCTGGTTAAATCCTGCAGGCTTCGGTTAATTGAAGGCAGGTTTTTAATCTGGTTTTGATTAATGCGGGTACTTGCACCTGTTTTGGTGCCACCTGCCGTGCCCTTAATTTTCACTTCCGATAAGGTTGTTGTTTCATCAGCAAGGGCAAAGTTTAAGGTTGTTGTACCTAAACTTAAGGTAATATCAGTTCTTTCATCTTTTTTAAACCCGATAAAAGAAGCAGTGATGGTGTAGGGGCCACCCGGGTTAACGTTGGCAATTGTGTAACGACCATCGCCGTTGGTTTGTGAGCCGTAACGTGTACCGGTACTTGTGTTAAGCACGGTAATGGTTACACCAGGCAAGGTAACGCCTTTTTGGTCGGTAACTTTTCCGCTTACTAACGAGGTGGTAATTTGCGCATTGGCAACATTAGCAACTCCAATAATGAGCAGTGATAAAAGGATAAAGTATAACTTTTTCATTTGTGTTTATTTTGAACACAAAGGTTGCGCTACAATATTACCCCAATGTTAACACAAGATTATATTTATACCCAGCTGTTAACATTAACTATAATTTAAATATATCAGCTATTAATACCAAACTTCTTTAAAAGTATATACACAAGGTAAACAGGGGCTATAGGTAACAGCTTTAAATTAAACCCATATTGCGCGAAAGTTTTTTCGCGGGTGTTACCAATTAATACCAGGCATGCCGAGGGAATAAAAATAATAAGGCACACCAGCCACATTGCCGGGCCGCCTGTTGTTTGCCAGCTTAACAACGTCATGATAACATAGCTAAACCCTAACAATACAAACAGCATGGTGTACGAAATAAGCGGCGATATACGCAGGTAATAATAAACCGCTATCGCGATGGCAAATGACGCCCAGTTAAAATACCCGTTATATGTTCCTAAAAATTTAAAGTAGGGAAAAGGAATAGCCCAAAGCAACCCAAATACGCTAAACATTAACAAGGGCACACATATATAATGTATCACCTGGTTAGCTGGATCCTGGTGACTTAGTGCATACCTGTTAATGTATTGCCGGGCAATACTTTCGTTAGCTTTGGCATCGGCTTGCGCCCTGCCTTTATCGTTTGCTGTTTTTTTGCTGGCCACGGTACAAATATAAAACCCTTCCGGGTATAAGCCGAAAGGGTTTGCATTGATTTTTTTTATTAAAACTATTTAGCAAACGCCACCGAGCGGGTTTCCCTGATCACGGTAACCTTTATCTGGCCGGGATAAGTCATCTCCGTTTGGATACGGTTTGAAATATCTGCCGCTAACACTTCTGATTGTGCATCGCTTATTTTTTCGCTTTCAACAACCACACGCAGTTCGCGGCCGGCCTGGATAGCAAATGTTTTTTCGACACCGGGGTATGATAGCGCCAGTTCTTCCAGTTCTTTCAGGCGTTTGATGTAGCTTTCAACCACCTCGCGGCGTGCACCGGGGCGGGCGCCTGAAATAGCATCACAGGCCTGGATAATCGGCGACAGCATCGAGGTCATCTCGATCTCATCGTGGTGAGCCCCAATGGCGTTACAAACTTCCGGATGCTCTTTATATTTTTCGGCTAATTGCATACCCAAAATAGCGTGTGGCAGTTCGGGGTTATCATCAGGTACTTTACCAATATCGTGCAATAAGCCGGCACGTTTTGCCATCTTCACGTTCAAGCCTAACTCGGCAGCCATCGTTGCGCAAAAGTTAGCAACCTCGCGCGAGTGCTGTAACAGGTTTTGACCGTATGATGAACGATAACGCATCCTACCAACCATACGGATAAGCTCAGGATGTAAACCATGAATACCAAGGTCTATAACGGTGCGCTCGCCTATTTCAACAATTTCTTCTTCAATTTGCTTTTTGGTTTTGGCAACCACCTCTTCAATACGTGCCGGGTGTATACGGCCATCGGTTACCAAACGGTGCATAGCCAACCTTGCAATCTCGCGCCTTACCGGGTCAAAGCCAGACAAGATGATGGCTTCCGGGGTATCGTCAACAATAATTTCGATACCTGTAGCGGCTTCCAAAGCACGGATGTTACGGCCTTCGCGACCGATGATACGGCCCTTGATCTCGTCATTTTCGATATTAAATATCGATACCGTGTTTTCAATAGCACTCTCGGTAGCGGTACGCTGAATGGTTTGGATAACTATCTTTTTGGCTTCTTTAGTAGCAGTAAGCTTAGCTTCGTCCACAATATCCTTAATCTGGATCATGGCCTTGCTGCGGGCTTCCTCGCGCAGATTATCAACCAACTGGTTTTTAGCTTCCTCGGCCGATAGGCCGGCAATGGTTTCCAACTGTTGCAGGTGGGAGTTTTTCAGGATATCAACCTCTTCTTGTTTTTTTACAACAATTTCGGTTTGTTTCTCCAGGTTTTTGCGGGTATTATCCAGCTCACTTTCCTTGCGGTTCATATTCTCCAGGCGCTGGTTTAATGATTGCTCTTTTTGTTTTACACCATTCTCGCGCTGGTTAATGTTGTTATTTTTGTTGGTTACTTCCTGCTCATGTTCTGCTTTCATTTGCAAAAACTTTTCTTTGGCTTCCAGTAACTTGTTTTTCTTCAGGATCTCGGCGTTGTTTTCGGCATCCTTCAAAATCTTTTTCACTTTATTTTGTGCCGATGTTTCCTGGTCTTTAAAAAGCTTCCGTAACAGGAAGCGCCCGATGACTATCCCGAGGCCGAGGCCCACGAGTAGTCCGATAATAACGTATAGTAATATGTCCATTTTAGGTTTATTGGGTATGTATGTATATAAAAAAACCGCAACTAATTTTTAAGTATCATGTATTGAAAAACCTCATTTCGACGTTGGGATCGGGACTACGCTGGTACGTATAGCAACGCATGCCCCACATGATCCGCTCATATTGAAGCGTTAAGTTTTTAATAGTGAAACCTAAAATTTAACTGCGGTTAAATCTTAAATGTGCTCTGTATGTTATGTAAAGAACGTTTATTACTTCGAAAAAAATTCGTTCAGCATGTGGTCTAACTGGTAAACCTTTTCGGCAACATCGGTATCTTCGTTGTTCACCTTCTTCTCTGCCTTTAACGAGGATGTGGCATAATGCAACACACACATCGAAAGCAAGTCCTGCTTATCCCTCACCGCATAATTTTCCTGATATTCCTTTATCCGATCATTAATTAGTTTAGCCGCCCTGCGTATTATTTCTTCTTCCTCCATGTTTACCTTTAAGGGGTAAACTCTGTCAGCAATATTTATTTTTATTGAGATTTCTCCCATTTGAGCTTTTCACTTTTTGTACTATTTTTTTAATAATACAATACACTTATCTATTTCTTGCACAAAGTCGTTAATTTTTTGCTTAATGTCAACACTTTTTTCATTTGTTTCTGAAAATGATTTTGCAAGTTTCAATACACGAAGCTTTTCTTCCAGGTCTTTCGTCTTATTTTTACTTGCATCAAGTGCAACAGTAAGCGCCTCACTCTCCAGCTTCAACAGGTCATTCTCCTCCTGTAAAGCAGCACAAAGCTCAATTAACCTTTCGGTTTTATCAACTATTATGTTTAACTGTTCTGCTAATGAAGGCATGTTTTAATTAGTGAATTAGTGAGTTAGTGAAGTTTTAATTGGTGAGTTAGTGAATTAGCGATTTAGTGAATAGCAAAACAAATTTTAAAATCACTAATTCACTAACTCACCCATTCACTAATTACTTCCTTATCTCCGCTCCTGCTTCTTTTCCTAAATTATAAATTAATTTCTGCATTACCGAGTCGATGGCCTTATCGGTAAGCGTTTTTTCAATGTCCTGGATGATAAAGCTCAGCGCGTACGATTTTTTACCGGCGGGCAGCTTATCGCCCTGGTAAACGTCAAATGCACTTACTTCCTTCAAAAGCTTACGCTCGGTACGCTGGGCAATTTGCTTTAACTGACCAAACGAAACCGACTTATCTATCAGCATTGAAAGGTCGCGCCTTACGGCAGGAAATTTAGAAACCTCCTGGTAAACGATCACATTTTTACGCACTGCACTCAATACCAGGTCGAAGTTAAAGTCGGCATAAAAAACCTCTTTATCTACGTCGGTTTTTTTTCGGGCAGTGCCGCCAACAGGGCCAAACTTAACCAGTTGTTTACCATTCAGCATGTATTGTAAGCCGAAGGCCAGTTTGCTGCAGGTAGCATCTTCAACCACAAAATCGGTAATGTTCAGGCGTTGTAAAATACCATCAACAATTGCTTTTAAGTTATAAAACGAAACCGGCTGTTGCTTTGCGTTCCATTGCTCGGCTGCATCGGCGCCGGTGATGAATACCGAGAAGCGTTGTACCTCGCTATATTTATCATCCTTAACGCTGTATACTTTACCAAATTCATAAAACTTTAAATCGGCAGCACGGCGGTTTTGGTTGTAGGCGATAGCTTCTAATCCTGAAAACAGCAGGCTTTGGCGCATTACATCCAGGTCGCTGCTTAGCGGGTTCAGGATTTTTACAGCCACATCCAGGTTATCTGAGTAGGCCGATTTGGTTAACGAGTTTGAAAGTATTTCATTGAAACCATTGGCTGTCAGCAAATCCGAAATCTGGTTTTGAACCGTATCCTTCTCCTTTTTTTGCGAGTTGTTAAGTGATGCCCTGATTTGGGTTGGGATATGAATATTGTTATACCCGTAAATGCGAAGGATCTCTTCCACAATATCAACCTCGCGGGTTACATCAACACGATATGGAGGAACTTCCAATGATAGCGAGTCCGCAGTTTCACCCACTATCTTAATGTCAAGCGCCTCGATGATCGCCTTGATCTCGCCATGCGTAATTTGCTGGCCGATGAGCCTGTCGATATTTTTATATGTAACCTCGAACGCAAAAGGCGCGACCGGGGCCGGGTAATGATCAGAGATTTGCGACGATACTTTGCCACCTGCAACCTGCTGAATAAGCAAAGCGGCGCGCTTTAAAGCAAACACAGGCATATCCGGGTCGGTACCACGCTCAAACCTGAACGATGCATCCGTTTTTAAACCATGACGCTTGGCCGTTTTACGTACCGATACCGAATTGAAATAAGCGCTTTCTAAAAAGATATTTTTGGTAGATTCCTTAACACCAGATTTGGCACCACCAAAAACACCGGCAATACACATAGGCTCGTCGGCGTTGCCTATCATCAGGTCGTTTTCTGATAGTTTGCGGTCAACATCATCCAGCGTTTTAAAAACTGTTCCTTCGGGGTAGTTTTTAACCAGCACTTTGCCGCCGGTTATTTCATCAGCATCAAACGCGTGCAGCGGCTGGCCCAATTCATGCAACACATAGTTGGTAACATCCACAATGTTGTTGATAGAACGCAGGCCTATTACAGCCAACCGTTCTTTTAACCATTTTGGCGAATCTTTAACCTCAACACCGCTGATAGTTAAGCCGGCATAACGCGGGCTTGCCTGCTCATTCTCAACCACAACCTCAATGGTGCGGCTGGTATCGTCAACCTTAAATGCGCTTACATCAGGTTTCCTGATCCCTATTTTCAAAAACGCGGCAATATCGCGGGCAGTACCCAGGTGCGATACGGCATCGGCACGGTTAGGCGTTAAACCTATCTCGTACATATAATCGTCGTGCAGCTTAAAATAGTTTTTAGCTAACGATCCTACTACGGCGTCATCATCCAGTACCATGATGCCGGCATGGTCGGTACCTAAACCAATTTCGTCTTCGGCACAGATCATCCCTTCGGACAACTCACCACGGATCTTCGATTTCTTTATAGCGAATGGTTCGCCTACGGTTGGGTATATTGTAGTACCTACAGTGGCTACAACCACTTTTTGTCCTGCGGCCACATTGTGGGCTCCACAAACAATTTGCAGGTCTTCGGGGCCGCCTACATCAACTTTAGTAACATGCAGGTGGTCTGAATTGGTATGGGCAACGCTCTCCTTTACAAAACCAATAACCAGCCCTTCCAGGCCACCGGGAATGGGTTGTACTTTCTCCAGGCTCTCCACCTCCAAACCGGTGCCGGTAAGGATGATCGAAATTTCCTGCGGAGTTTTATCGGTATCAATAAATTCTTTAAGCCAGTTATACGATATCTTCATTATTCAGAAATGATAATCGGCAAAGATACAATTTAGGGTGAATAGTGATGTGCAGATATGCAGATTTCAGATGTGCAGATGCAAGGAAACAAAAAAGATACTAAAGGCGATTACTTTGCATTATTCATCCTTTCTTTAAATTCATTTTCTGAAATCATCCCAACTCGACTTAAGGCCATGGAATAATAAGGCTCTAAATCAAGCGTTTCAGTATGATGCGATAATTCGTTTAATACTGTCACTACATCTGAATTACTTTTAAACAAATGTATCCGCTTCAGCGCCGCAAGTTTTATACTTTTATCCAGATCGTAAAAAACAACCCATTTTAATAAATAGAAGTATTCTTTGTTACCAGATTCGCCGTACTTTATAATACTTCTCATTCTATCTACCGGCGTTAACCTCACAAAGTCACGTACAAGTTGCTCTTCCGTTTCGCTCGCATCAAGCAGGCCCGGCACGTCATAAACACGCATTTGATTATCCTTAAATAGTTTTCTTAAAAAATCAAAATTCATAACCTTTGCATATCTATAGTCAAAAGCATCTGCACATCTATCATCTGAAATCTGCACATCTGCCTTACATCATCTCCGCATCTCCCAAACTCATGTATCCATTGTCGGTAATAATCAGGTGATCAAACACGCTTATGTCCAGCATCCGGCCTGCGGCAGAGAGCTTTTTAGTAAGCAAAATATCTTCCTGGCTTGGCTTCAGGTTACCCGATGGATGGTTGTGCACCAATATAATACCACTGGCCTGGTATTGCAGGGCCGCGTGGAAAATTATTTTAGGATCGCACACGGTGGAGGCTAACCCACCCTTGCTAATCAGTTCCTTACCCAGTACCTTCTGCGAACGGCCTAATAAAATTATCCAGAATTCTTCGTGATTCAGGTCCATCAAATGGCGGCGCATAATATTGTAGCCATCTCTGCTGGAGTTGATATAATCGGGCGCCTGGCTTTCGGTATCGTTGCGGCGCCGGCCAATTTCAAGGGCGGCGATGATGGAAATAGCCTTGGCCTCGCCTATCCCTTTAAACTTAGAAAGTTCTGATATAGAAGCTTTTCCAAGCTTATTCAAATCATTTTCGTAATGGTGCAGGATGCGTTTACTAAGTTCGACAGCCGTTTCGTTGCGGCTGCCCGAGCCAATAAGGATGGCAATCAGTTCGGCATCGGTAAGTGCCCGCCTGCCCTGGCCACTGAGTTTTTCGCGCGGACGGTCGGCCTCGGCCCATGATTTTATGCCGATCTTGTTTTCGTAGTTTTCCACGGCATTAAAGTATGAAAAAGCATGGAAACTAAAAAAGGATCATACCGCTGGTATGATCCTTTTTTTATATCGTTAAAAGCTAAGATTTAGCTTAAGCCGTTTACAAATTTAGTAAGCTTCGATTTATTATTTGAAGCTTTATTTTTGTGAATAACATTCTTTTTAGCTAAACGATCAAGCATAGAAATCACTTTACCTAACAATGCAGCTGCATCAGCTTTAGTAGTAGTGTTTCTTAATTTTTTAATAGCGTTCCTGGTTGTTTTTGCCTGGTACCTGTTGCGCAGACGCTTCGCAGCGTTTGACCTGATTCTTTTTAAAGATGATTTATGATTTGCCATCGTATAGCTTGTTATTCTTTTTTATACTTATTTTAAGGACTGCAAATATAGGGCGATAATTTGATTATTGCAAATGCTATTTTAAAAAAGTTTATTGGTTGATTAGGTTAGATTTGGTTGATTAAGTTGGGGTTAGATGGCAAATTAGTTGATTGGTTGATTGGGTTAGATTAGGTTGATTAAGTTGGGGTTAGATGGCAAATTAGTTGATTAGTTGATTGGGTTAGATTAGGTTGATTAAGTTGGGGTTAGATGGCAAATTAGTTGATTGGTTGATTGGGTTAGATTAGGTTGATTAAGTTAGGGTTAGATGGCAAAGTTTTTAAAACATTTCGTACCAATGGCATATTGTTTAGTGTATACAAATCATGGTAATAACTCAAACGAATCAACTTAATCTTAACTCAATCAACTTAATCTTAACTCAATCAACTTAATCTTAACTTAATCCAACTCAATCAACTTAATCTAACTCAATCCAACCCAATCAACCTAAAAATGACCAACAACAGCACAACCAGGTTTAGCAACCGGGTAAACGATTATGTAAAGTACCGGCCACACTACCCCAAAACAATTGTGGAATTTTTGGAAGACGATTACGAGCTATCCGCCGACAAACTCATCGCCGATATTGGCGCGGGTACCGGCATATCCACCGCCCTGTTCCTGGATGCCGGATACAAAGTGATCGCCATTGAACCCAACCAGGAGATGCGTGCTAAATCGTTTGAGCTACTGGGCAATTATCCCGGCTTCAAAGCCATGAATGGCACCGCCGAAAATACCGGCCTGGAAACTGGCAGCATCGATTTCATTATAGCCGGCCAGGCTTTCCATTGGTTCGACCGGGAAAAATCAAGGGCGGAGTTTAAGCGCGTACTAAGGCCTGCCGGGATTGTGGTGCTGATTTGGAACGAACGAAAAACAAGTTCGGACTTTGAGATTGAATATGACCAACTCATCGTTGCCCACGGTAACGATTATGTGAAAGTTGATCACCGGAATATTAATGATGAGCAGATAGGCGCCTTTTTTGCGCCCGAAACTTTCCGGCTCAAAGTATTTGCAAACAAACAGGTTTTTGATTTGGAAGGATTAACGGGGCGCCTGCTGTCGTCATCATATATGCCCACCCGCGAAGAGGCCGGGTATGAGGCTATGATGAACGACCTCAAAATCCTTTTCGCCCGGTATCAGCAGGATGGTTTTATTACCATTAATTATGACACGAAGGTTTATGTGGGGAAGTTGTAATTATTTATCGAAATTATAGCTGATCGTTTTCCCGGATTTCAATTGTTCGATAGATTCCCCCAGGCGTTCCCTGTTTGCTGATGTTGATAGTAGGTGATCTGTTTCGCTTAAAGCGTTACTTTTTCTAAAAATCGAGATAATCAATTTTATTTTTTTCAGCAGATAGCTTGATAACAACTTCATGTTTATTTCTATAAAAGGCAATTTAGCTAAAAAACTAAAATCCACCCAAAAAAACCAAAACTTAAACCCATATTTACCCTCATGAAGCGGGCCATCGTTTTAAGCTTATCGGGTATCGGGTTAATATTACTGTGCTCCTCCTGGGGTTTCTTCGCGCATTACCGCATCAACAAACTGGCCGTTTATACGCTACCTAAGGGTATGATTGGGTTTTACAAGTCAAATATCGATTATATCGTGGAACATGCCGTAAGCGCCGACAAACGCCGTTACGTAGACTCCACCGAAGCCCCCCGCCATTTTTTTGATGCCGACTATTATGGTAAAAAACCATGGGCCGCCATGCCGCAAAAATGGAAGGACGCCGCCAAAAAATATACCGCCGATACCTTAAACAAGTACGGCACCGTTCCCTGGACCATTCAATACCAGTACTATAAACTGGTAAGGGCATTTAAGGCTCACGACACCTTGGCTGTCCTGAATACTTCGGCCAACCTTGGGCATTACATTGCCGATGCCCATGTACCCTTGCACCTTACCATCAACTACAATGGGCAATTTACCAACCAAACCGGCATCCATGCCCTATGGGAAAGCCGCATCCCCGAGCTTTTTGCCGATAAGTACAATTTAAAGGCAGGTAAGGCCCGCTATATAGAAAACCCGTTAGCCGAGGCCTTTCGGATTTGCAGGGCATCATTTAAAAGCGCAGATACAGTTTTGCGTTTCGAAAGGATATTAAACAAAAGCTATCCTCCCGGTAAAAAATACAGCATGGTGCTGCATGGCAAAAAAGAGATTAAAGACTACTCGGAAGCTTACAGTCTCGCCTATCAAAAAGCGTTGAAAGGCATGATCGAGCGGCAAATGCGGGCATCCATACTTTCGGTGGGCAGTTTCTGGTATTCGGCCTGGGTGGATGCCGGGCAGCCATAGCCCCCGGCCCCCTGAAGGGGGAGTTAAAATACATATGGGCTCATATCCACAATATCGCAATGGTTTTGTAGTTTTAATGTTCAACAAATCAATTCCATGAAAAAAATAATTCCTGCTATAATTTTTATTACATCTTTTGTTTGCCAGGTATCGGCACAAAACTGCAGTCCGTTCATTAGCAATGTAAACGGCAAAAAATTCACATACGTTAACCAGGGCGGCGATAGCAAACCCATGGGATCGATGGTGTGCAATACCAACAGGAAAGATGCCGCCACCGTAAACGCCCGGATAGAACTTTTTGATAAAACCGGCAAATCAATGGGTTCCGGAAATTCTGAAATTATATGTACCGGGCAGGCTATAAAAATTGACATGAAAACATTTATCCCGGCGGCTTCATTAAGGCAATTAGGAAACATGGAAATGACCGGCGATACTAAATACCTGAGCTACCCCATAAACCTGAAAGCCGGGCAAAAGCTTGACGACGGAGCCCTTAACATTAACGTTGGCAGCAACGGCACGCAAATGGGCCAGGTACAATTAAATATTAATAACCGCAAAGTCGAAAAGCAGGAGAAAGTAACAACCAAAGCCGGCAGTTTTGATTGTTTTAAAATAACCAATGATATCGTTTTCAGGATTAGTATGATGGGCACATCCATCCCTTTTCAAATAAAAGTTATTGAATGGTTTGCACCAAAGCTGGGCCGTTTTGCCAAATCAGAAACCTATGGCAAGGATGGTAAACTGGTGGCTACAACCTTGCTCGATTCGGTGAATTAAATTCAGGTTATTAATCAATCCGGGGGGTAAGATCCACGGATTCTGAAGGGGAAATGGCAACGATTTAATCCCCAATGTCATGCCGAATTGTTTCGGCACCCCACATGCTAAGTGTGTTTCATGCGGGTCACCTGTCCTGTGGGATGCTTTAAAAGTATTGTATTACCCGGCTGTATTCTTATCCGTTTTTGCTTTTATAGCAGCATAAACAGGCGGCACTACCGATACCAGGATAATTACCATTACCACAATGGTAAAGTTTTCTTTAATCACCGGGATATTACCAAAAAAGAAGCCTATCATTAAAAAACTAAGCACCCAGGCAGCCCCGCCCACAATATTATATAGGCTATAACGCAAAAATGGCATATGGCCAACACCGGCTACAAACGGCGCCACTGTGCGGATGATGGGCAAAAAGCGACTAAAAATTACCGCTTTACCGCCATGTTTGTCAAAAAAAGCTTTAGTTTTAAGGTAATAATCAAGCTTCAGTATCTTATTTTGTTCCTTAAACACCTTGGGGCCAAGGTAGCTGCCCAACAGGTAGTTTACAGTATTGCCCGCAAATGCAGCAATCACCAGGATAATTGCCAGTAAATAGATATCAAGTCCCGATTTGCCGCCGGCTATAAGGGCGCCTGCCGCAAACAGCAGCGAATCGCCGGGCAAAAATGGGGTAACAACAAAACCGGTTTCAGCAAAAATAATGGCAAACAGGATCAGGTATGTCCAACCCTGGTAGGCGCTGGTTATTTGTACCAGGTGCTTATCTATATGCAATATAAAATCGATGATGCTTTTTATTACTTCCACTTTTTTAAATTTTGCCCAAAAATAGGAATATAAACATAAAAGCCCCATTGCAATTGCTTTTAAACTTTTGCTGGTGACGCAAATGGTTGTTATAGGGTAACAGGGTAAATTTATTTTACGCAAAGAGAATTAGCAGAATGGTATTGAATAAATACGTTGGCCGACTCCTTCGGCTTCACAGCAAAGCTGAAAATGAAACCATGTTGTTGCACAAATTAAACACTCGCGGCAGCGATTGGCAGATGAGGGTACTTTAACAAAAAACTCCTCAACTGTATCAGCAGCATCTGTTTGTGCGTAATTATCAATATGAAAACAAAACTTACCCTTATCAAAATTTTCAGCCTTTTAACTGCTGTTTTAGCATTTGCCTTTTCTGCCTGTAAAAAGGATGCAAGCGGGACCATTAATATTACCGGGAAATGGGCTATCCTGCAATTCCAGGGAATTCAACAATATGAATTCAAAAATGGCAACCAGTTTCAATACGATATTATAGCCACAGATTCGGTTACCAAAAAAATAATAGGATACCGCTTTAGAAGCACCGGGAAATATAGCATCAAAAATGATTCGTTAATCATGTTCGACCAGGTAAATTATTCAAACTCCAAAAACAGTTACGGCCCGGTAACCGAACTTACCCCCGTTGACGGCCCCAAAACCGCTGCTTACGGCCTGTCGCTCAACGGGCCTAAAAATAAACTTTCACTTTACTTTACCTGCCCATTTAATGCCAGTTGCGTTGCTTCACCCATGGTTTTTGATAAGCAGTAGGAAAATTGAACGCTGTAGGGCTTTACAGTTCAGTTGAAAGCTGAAACCAGTTTAGCCGAACTCCCGCGAGGTTAGCGTAGCGTAACTCGTGGGTAAGCGGGTTGAAGCCTTTGGCTTCACAGTTCAGTTGAAAGCTGAAACCAGTTTAGCCACAGGTTAAAACCCCGCCGCAGCTGGAACGGCCCGTTGTTAAGTTGATCTTTTTTGTCTGAACCTTGATTTTTAGGATTAAAGGATAGCCAGAATTTTAGTTGCGCTGTTTTGTCTTGCTACTTGATACTAACTACTTGCTACTAAAAGGGCGTTGCCTGCGGCCCACGCTTTCCGCTTATACTGCACGGGCATTCGGCGCGAGGCCGGTATCCGCTGCAATCGTTAACGCGAATTCACCTTAATACAAAAACAATGGCTTCTTTGAAGCCACAAGCCTACTATTAACCCCTATATTTCCCGCAAGACATACGCGAAATAAGTCAATATCGACGAATAAATACTACGGATATACTCAGAAGTAAATAATGTTGTTCAGATTTAAACCTTTTCAACAATTTCCCTGATAATAACGGCTAAATCCGGCGGCGGAGTTCCAATATTATAAATTAGGGCATTACGCAGTTGCTCATATTTCAATTGATTGTTGCGACAAAACTCTTTGAGAACGTCCCTGCCTTTGCATTTTTGCTTCCAAGAACCATCTTTTAAGCATTGTTCCATTATCACTTTAGAATTATTCATCAAGGATTCGAAATGAATTTTTTCAATATTTTTAAGATCTTCAAACTTTCCCTGGAAAATGAGATTTTTTGCATTTTCCGCTTGGGCATAAATTTGGCTATCCAACAAAGATCTTGTATATGATCTTAAATGCTGGTCTGACATAACTGCCTCGTGGAGTTTCGCCGTAACATCCGCAACGGTTTCTACTGCAGATTTGGCACCCAAAAGCATTCGGCAAACCTTTAGTATGCAAACTTCTTCTAACAGATAATTTTCCACATGATAAACGGGCAACTTGAAAAGACGGTCCGTGGCCTGATGTCTGTTTTCGATGTCCCCATCAATAATACAATAGAACTGCTGAAACCCGTCACCCTGTTCTAATAAGTAGAAAACCTTGTCTGAAACTGCTTTAAGCATTGTTGAATCCCCGGCTGGTACAAAGGTAGTGTTGTATTGGTTAGCCGGGAATAATTTACTATAAAATTCAACATCTGTCGAGGCGGATTCGCCCTCAATAAATATAATTTTGCGATTCAGACTCACAAAACCACTGGTTCCCATGACTTCCGTTAATGCCTGATGAAGTTTTTCATTGCCAGAAACCTGGACAAATTGATTTTCATTAATGTCTTTCGGAAATTTAATAACGGTGTACAAAGCCTCGGAACCAGCGGCTGCCATCATTTCGGGTGAATGAGTTGTGAGCATAAGCTGATTACCTTGTCCAATGTTTTTTAAAACTTCAAGGTAACGCTTCTGCAACTCGGGATGCAAATGAGCATCCGGCTCGTCCATTAATATAATAGAACCTTTGGTTGCCAATTGATGAAAATGAATATAGGTATTAAGTATTTCTTTCTCTCCTGAACTTAAGTCATCAATATCGATTGAGCCCGCCGGCGTTTCAATCTCGAAATAAAAAGGCGTTCTATCAATGTACACGTCATTGAAGCGCATTGGTGAAAATATTCCGTTAAAAAAGACGCGAATCTCCTTAAGGGAATCAAAGCTTTTTATTTCGCCAGCAAGCTGGCTCCGCTGTAAGTTTTGCAAGTCTCCCATTTTCAACGCGGAGAGATAATTTTTAACCTGGCTATACTTATTGGAACCATTGTCCAAATTCCCATAAACATTTTGAGCATTGGTTGAAGCAGGATTCCACAAACTTATTTCTGTTCGCTTGTTTTCCCGATGTGCACTGAAATAATCAAAAAATCCGGAATCCTTCGATATACCAGTCAGCGTGTTTATTGTAAAGTTATTAGGCTCTGTTACAATACTGGAAGCTCCGTTTTTGGCTATTGTCAGTTTTATAGTGAATTTTTTTTTATTCTTTGCTTGAAGATGAGGAGCCATCCCGCTATTAGTTTCAGTAATTTCCTCTTCAGGTAGTTCAATATTTAATTCGACTTCACTCTGATGCGCGTGGCCTGATACGTAATTTTTATAAACATTGGCGTCTGCCTTATTGGAGGCTGTGCGTTTTGCTGCCATTATCGCCTCAAGAATTGAGCTTTTTCCTGAGCCGTTACTCCCGCAAATAACAAGGAAATCAGGCACATCATCACATTTGGCAAAGCGGATATTTTTGAAATTGCGAATCGTAAAACTTTTAATTTTCATGATAAAGCGGCTTATAGTTTCGCAAATTACAGCTTATATTGCCGAAAACAAATAAAGCTCGTTTCATAACTACAACCTCAACATTATACCCTCTAACTTTTTTAAACAACCTTTTACGTAAGAAACCCTATAGCAACAAAAGCAGCCTTCCCCTTTTCGCGCAGTCTTGTGTAAAGAACTAGGCTAGGGACTTGTGATCGTTTCTTTACGAAATATCTTACCCCTCCCCGTCAGCAGAACAGCTTCGGGTGAAAACGGGCAAAACAATGCGGGACTATGCTGCTGCAGGGCATAGGAAGTTTTGCCCGTACGTGGGGCTAAGCGGCATTACAGCAGCAACCTTAAGTTTCATATCGGAGCAATACGAAAAACGCAAAAATCATGGTTAACACATGTTAACCATGATTTTATTATAAGTCATTTATTATAAATCACTTAAGCAAAAATAAATCGAAATTATGTTAACCGTGTTTGCAAGTTCAGCTGAAAGCTGAAACCATGTTTTACCACGAGTTTAAACTCGCGGCAGCGGCGCGGCAAGTTTCATTTTCTGTCATCCTGAGCGATAGCGAAGGATCTATTGTACGCCATGCACAACCACCAGCAAAGTTCGCGAATAGATGCTTCGTACCTCAGCATGACAGTGGGCAGACGATAGTTTTCCTCCCCTTATTCCAACCCATACTCCTTCAACTTTCTATACAACGTAGCCACCCCAATATTTAACAAATTGGCAGCCTCGGCCCGATTGCCATGGGTGTGGTTGAGTACCCGCTGAATATGGAGTTTCTCTACAGATGAAAGATCAAATGCCGAGATAGGTGCCCCGGCCTTTACCTGTTGCTGCTGAATTTCGTAAGGCAGCAGGCTCTCGTCCAGAATATTATTATCGGTAAGTATTACGGCGCGTTCAATTACGTTTTTAAACTCCCGGATATTGCCGGGCCAGTTATAGGCTTCCAATTTGCTTACAAACTCGTCGCTAAGCTGGTTTACCTGCTTTTTAACTTTCAGGGCAAAGTATTGCATAAAATACTCGCCCAGTAACTTGATGTCTTTTTTACGCTCGCGCAATGGTGGCAGCGTGATCTGGAAAACGGATAAACGGTAAAACAAATCCGACCGGAAATGGCCGTCGTTAATTTCGGTTTGCAGGTTGCGGTTGGTGGCCGCCAGTATGCGCACATTAACCTGGGTAGGTTTGGTATCGCCAATTTTTAAAAACTGCTGTGATTCCAGCACACGGAGCAGTTTGGCTTGCAGGTCGTGGTCAAGCTCGCCAATTTCATCTAAAAATATGGTACCGCCCGATGCTTCCTCAAACAATCCTTTTTTATCCTTAACAGCGCCGGTAAATGAGCCGGCTTTATGGCCAAACAGTTCGCTCTCCAGTAACTCTTTGGTAAAAGCACTACAGTTTACCGCCACAAACGATTTGGTATTACGGTTACTGGCCTGGTGAATGGCCTCGGCAAAAATCTCTTTCCCGGTACCGGTTTCGCCCAATAGTAAAACAGTGGTATCGGTTAAGGCTACTTTTTGGGCCAGCTTAATAACATCGCCGATGGCTGTTGATCTGCCTATCAGCCTGTCGAACCCAAATTTATCGTTCAGTTTACTTTGCAGTTCCAGTACCTTTTGCTGCAGCAGGGCCTTATCCATGGCTTTACTTACCAGCGGGATTATCTTTTCGTTATCATCGCCCTTGGTAATATAATCAAAAGCGCCCGCCTTAATGGCCTTTACGCCATCGTTGATGGTGCCATAGGCCGTAAGTACAATAACCTCGGTAGATGGGTATGCTTTTTTAATGGTATCGGTAAGCGTAATACCATCGGTATCGGGCAGCTTAACATCGCTCAAAACAACCTGGATATTCTCCTGCTGTAATTTACGCAGCCCTTCTTTGCCTGTACCTGCGGTAATTACCTCATGGCCTTCCAGTTGCAAAATGCGGGCCATCAGGTTACGCAGGCGTTCCTCATCGTCAATAATTAATAGCTTACCTTTTTGCATCGGGGCAAATATGGGAATTTTTGGTGAATGGTTGATTAGGTTGGATTAAGTTGATTGAGTTGGATTGGGCTTAAACCTTGCGTGTGCGATGGGGCTTTTTTTCCAAACCGGCTGTAAAACACAAAAGCCGACCTTACGGCCAGCCTTTGCACCTGATAAAGCTATCTCAATCAGGGATATACCCTGATCTCGCAGATCTTATCGTCCTGTTTTTCGTTTACAAACACCGCTATCGTCCAGCGCTCTTTGCAGGCGCGGGATACCAGTTCGCCAACAGATTTTTCGGTGCATTTAAATAAATGCGGTCTGGTACAGCATTTATCCAGTGCAAAACCCTCCAGGTCGCCAAAGCAACTGTAAACAACTTCGCTTACCTTGCCGCGGTACTCCACCAGTTTTTCGTGGACAGCTATTTTGGTTGGCACACCATCCAGCGATGGTTTAACAGATACCGAATTGCCGCCAAAACCATCAACGCGCATGGCAACATCCCTAACGTATCTTTCCAGCACGGGGTACCAGCGGTTTTGTTGCGGCATGTTTTCCAGCCTCCATTTTAAAATGGCCAGCGTATTTTCTTCGGGGCCAAGCAGGGCTTTATCGGTACCTACCGGTATTTTAACCTGGAAGGTGCCGGTAATATATCGCCAGTTGCGCATGGGCTTGCCCCTGCCGCCAACGTTAATGGCCCCGTGGCTCTCTTTGAGTACGGTAACAACATTAATTTGCTCGGGCTTGCGCGAAGTTACACGGCGCACCTTGATGTTAAATTCCTGGCCAACTGTTATCCCTTGCGGTAAATCGAGCGTAAACAGGCCGGCAAAATTTTTGCCCGTGCCAACCGGAATTGGGATGTAGGTAACACCCTTGGTAACCTGGCATTTAATGGTGTTGGCATCGGCTGCGGCTAATAAATGAGTGCTGTACAGCGTTGATGCCAGCTGCAGCACATCGGCACTGTTAATTTGCGGCCAGTAAAGGCTGGCTACGCTGCCATGCGGCGTATTGCCCCAGTCAATCATCAGTTCGTCGGGATAATCAAGCAGTAAGCCGGGTGTGGTAGCAACGGCCTCGCTTGCGCGCATATCAAAAGCCTGCGGGATACGATGTGTTTCGGGATAACTTGGATTGCCCGATGAAGTGATCTGCAAATTGCGCTGTGCCAGTTTATCTGAATTTTCGGGGCTCATGGTTACCCCGCCTGAGTTGATGATAGGCGCATCGTCATAAGCAATCTCGGCTACAATACAGTGGTGTGTTCCGGGGAATTTGGCTTGATTGCCGGCATCATATACATCCAGGTAGCAGCCAAAATAGGCCCAGGTTTTATTGTGCCCCGCCGGGATAACTATATTGCGGATATTAGCGTTGGCTACCGACGAATCGTAATCATGTGTACCGGCGGCATCCGTAGCAAAAAAGGGAATAGTTTTAACGGCCTGGCCCGATGGATCTGTTATACCATCGCCCGACGCTAACGGGAATATGGGCTTGCCATTATCGGCCCCGCTGGTTCCCAATGTACTTTTGTAAGTAGTTGCAGGCTGAAAATCGGTATCAAATGAGGGGGCTACAAAAAGCCGGAAAAACACTCTTACGTTATCGGCAGAGGCTAATGCGGCATCCTGTAAGCGTACCCGGGCGATGGCAAAATTGTAATTTTTTTGCGACGCCCCATCCAAAGGTGTAACCGACGAATCGCCGGTTTCGTAACCCGACTGGCCCGGCAGGGCATTCAAAGGATCAGCCGCACCCGGATTGGTAAAGGATGTGTTTGAATTTAAAAATCCTAAAAAGTTTTGAATGGAGGTGTACGGATCACTGGTAAATGCCGGCGCGCCCGAAACCGGGCTATGGCCCGCGCTTACCGAAAACACCCGCAGGTCCTGGCTCAGGTAAAATACATCATGGGTATTTGAAGGATCGAGGTTAGTGAAATATGGATCGGCGCCCGATACCAGCTCAAATAAAGTGATGGCGCTTAACGTATTCCCCTCAATAGTTATAGTGGCATTCAACTGCTCAAATATGGGGGCCGAGCCTACAGCAGGGAACATACTTGTTGATGTGAATGTTACATCAAAAGGGTACCTGATGCGCTGTGGGGTATACAAATCCGCAGGGTCCTCATACTCCACATTAGCCGGGTTTGGCGTAATAGTAACACCGGCAAGGCTATTAAATGCTCCCGACAGGGCCGGATGAAGGGCCGATGGCTGATCTTTGGTAACCTGGTCTTTGGTAAAACCTTCGAGCACCAGCCAAAATGCATCGGTAAATTTACCGCCGGCTGTCGAAATTACGTCGGCTACTTCGTCTTTACCATAGGTGCTTTTATCGGTTACAAAATACATGCCTTGCGTTACACCCCGGTAATACAAATAAACTTCGCCCGCGGGGCTATCGTTGCTTACAATTACGCATTGCTGGCCGTTATCCGTTACGCTGTTATCGGCCAGCCAATTGATGTTAGCTTCCACATCGGTTACCGGCGAATTGGATGTTCTTAGCTTTATTTCGATATCGTAAAAGGCTGTCAAATCGGTATCCGGATAATCAGAAAATGCCGAAAATCCGTAACATTCAAGGGTTTCATTGGCCCATTTAAGCTCGTCGATACCGGTAACTGTTAAGTCGGCAGTTGGATTGCCAATAAATGACGACTGGTAATCACATGTACCGCCCGATTGCCCTGTTAAAGTCATCACTCCCTGCAATTCATCGCCGGGGTTTACATTTACCAATGAGCCATGTAAAGCAAGGCCGCCCTGCCCATCAACATACCAATTGGTAATTGCCCAGTTGCTGCCGCCGCCGGCCGGCGAATTGCCCCATTGTAAAACGGGCTGGAGGATAAACGGCCCCGAATTGGTTTGCTGGATGCCATTAAAAAGATAAACAAGCTGCCCGTTATCTGTAGCAGGCGCCGGCGGAACAACCCATTTTGAGCTGAAGTAGCTTATCGGGTTGCCGGTAGTATTAGTCCATTCGGAATTTATTATCCAGCCATCGGTTATAGGGCCTGGCGTAGCGCCACCACCTAACTTATTTAAAGGCTTTGCCCTAACTACCCGGCTTTCTGATTGCTTATTATGTTTGGGTATTTCGCCAAAATCTTTAACCACTTTGGCAGTGGCCGTGTGGATCATTTTTAACCGGCCGCCTTCGCTGCTAACATGATGCCCCGGTTCAATATAATGAACCATTGATTTTGGACGTGGCCCGCCCGGCGTAATAACCATTTCTTCATCGCCGGCATTTTGTTGTACACCTGTTTTGCCGGCGTTTGTGTGGATCTTTCCCATAAGATAGATAATTTGGTGCCTACTCTAATTCCCTTTTCGGCTCACGGGTGCTACTCTGTTTAATGATGTATTACAGGTACAATTAACATCAAGGGATTTTTGCTTACTCCTGGATTATTTACGGGGTAAAATTAGGAGGCAATACAAAGCACGAAAAGAGGGGCACTACCTAAGTACACAGGTAGTAATACTAATTATTAGTTAAGTATAATTACGTAAAGGAATTTTTATTATCAAAAAGAAAATAAAAAGGAATAGCCAGCAAAGCAGGAAAATATCCCGATAAAATACAACAAGCCAGGGCAGCCTGTTTAAAACATATTAAAAACCACTCAGCTCATCAACCATTCACATGAAACCCAATTACCAATATCGTGCCCTGCGTGTGGCGCGCATTAACTGGCGGTGCCTGCGCGCATCATAATAATCGCTGGTGACCAGTATGGAGTGAATTACGCCGGGGATCCAGAAAAACAGGGTTAAAAATATATTGAGTATAAATGCGCCAATGCGGCCGGTTGTTAAAATGGCCAGCGGCGGAAATAAAAAGCACAGAAAGTATCTCATGGCCGGTTAATTTTTAAGTTGATATCCTTTTGACTCAGCCGGGCCGCAATTGTTACTAAAATTAATCTTTCAAATTCAGGGGCAATTGCTCGCCAAAAAACAAGGCTTTCAGTTCGGTTGCGTCGTTGGCCTGCATTTTGCCACCCAGTATTAACCGCAGCTGGCGGCGGCGAAGTGCGCCTTCGTACAAAGCTATTTCTTCGTCAGTTTCGGGCAATGATACCGGCACCTGGGTTTTTTGTCCGTCGTTATCTAAGGCTACAAAAGTATAATAGGCCTCGTTGCTTTTAACTTTGGTCCCCGATGGTATATTTTGCGCCCAAACATCCATTCTCACTTCAACCGATGTGGTAAAAGCGCGGGTTACCCTGGCTTCAATACTAATTACATCGCCCAGTTTAACCGGCGCCTGGAACGAAACATTATCAACCGAGGCCGTAACCACAATACGGTTACAATGCTTTTGTGCCGATATGGCCGCCGCAATATCCATCCAGTGCAGCAGGCGCCCACCCATCAGGTTGTTTAATGTATTGGTATCATTGGGCAATACCAGTTCATTCATGATGGTATATGATTCTTTGGGCGATTTTCCTGTCATGGTGCAAATATAGGGAGAAGAGCCAAGAGTTAAGAATCAAGAGTTAAAGTGCGGTTGAAATTGAGCGCAAAGGCAGGGATGGGTTTCGCCGCACAACAGATTACAAGGCGACCTGACCGCCTGATTTAACCCCTACCTCCCCTTTGCAAGTGAGGAATCGTGCTATTCCCTTGCTCTTTTTAATATTTTAAAATCCAACAATTGCAGGTGTACCTGGGTGTTTCACCCCGTACCAGGGTGTTTCAGGGCGTACCAGGGTGTTTCAGGGTGTACCAGGGTGTTTCAGGGTGTACCAGGGCGTCTCAGGGCGTACCAGGGTGTTTCATCCCGTACCGGTACACACAGTTTCCCGGTTAAAAATTAAACCCTTACCTTTAACCCAATGATCTTCGATTTTCGGTTAAAGGTATTTTATACGGTTGCGCAGCGGCTTAGCTTTACCAAAGCGGCTAACGAGCTGTTTATTACCCAGCCTGCCGTTACCAAGCATATTAAGGAGCTGGAGCAGCAGCTTAATGTGCAGCTGTTTAAGCGCAACGGAAACAACATTGTGCTTACTACGGCCGGCAAAGTATTGGTGCACTACGCCGATAAGATTTTTCAAACTTACAGCGCTCTTGAAACCGAACTGGCGCAGCTCAACAACATCGAGGCGGGAACCCTGCACATCGGGGCCAGCACTACGGTAGCCCAAACCATTTTGCCCAAAATATTGGCGCTGTTCAAGAAAACTTACCCCGAGATCACCTTCAACTTCATACAGGCCAATACCGACCAGGTTTCGCAAATGATTATGGACGAGAAGCTGGACATTGCCATCATCGAAGGCTCGTCCCACTCACCCCAGCTGGCCTATTCGCCATTTGCCAAGGATGAGATAGTGTTGGTAACCAGGGCAAACAATAAGTTATCAAAAAAGGCCGAAATAAGCCCGAAGCAGTTATTGGATATTCCCCTTGTTTTGCGCGAGGCCGGATCGGGTACCCTGGATGTAATCTACGACGCACTGGCAAGTGTACAAATCAGCCCCAAAGATCTGAACATTGAGATTCAGCTGGAGAGCAGCATCGCCATAAAACAATACCTTTTATACTCAGATACAGCTACTTTCCTGTCTATCCAATCGGTAGTAAGCGAGTTGAAGTATAACGAACTGAGCATTATCGATATAAAAGGGCTCGAGATTTTCCGCACCTTCCAGTTCATCCAGCTCCATGGAAAAAACAGCAAACTGATTGAACTTTTTAAACGTTTCTGCCTGGCCAATTATAACTTAAAGTAATCGGATATTACTTTATATCATTTGTTTGTCACCCGCTTTACAGCCACATTTGAGTGCTGAATTAAAGAGCAGGTTATGGAACATATTGATACTGATATTTGCATTATTGGCGCAGGGCCGGTTGGTTTATTCGCGGTTTTTGAAGCCGGGCTTTTAAAAATGCGCTGCCACCTGATTGATGTACTACCCCAGGTAGGTGGCCAGCTTTCTGAAATTTATCCGCACAAACCTATATACGATATCCCCGGCTACCCCGAAGTTACCGCGCAGGAATTGGTAGACAGGTTGATGGAGCAGATAGCGCCCTTCCATCCCACCTTTAGCCTGGGCGAACGGGTTGAAACTGTTAACCGGAACCACGACGGCTCATACACTATCCAAACCAACGATAATACCACCGTACACTGCCAGGTAGTAGTAATAGCCGGCGGCCTGGGCTGCTTTGAACCCCGCAAGCCGGAGATTGATCGCCTGCTTGATTTTGAAGGCAAAGGCGTGGCCTACATGGTAAAAAATCCCGAACTGTTCCGCGACCGTAAAGTAGTTTTGGCCGGTGGTGGCGATTCTGCGCTGGATTGGGCGATATTCCTCGCCAACGTAGCCGAACGTGTTACCCTGGTTCATCGTGGTGATACCTTCCGCGGTGTGCCCGACTCTGCCGAAAAGGTTTTTGAACTGGCCCGCGAAGGCAAGATAGACCTTATCCTGAAATCAAACGTAGTAGCCTTAACCGGCGAAGGCCATTTGCAGGAAGTAACCCTGCTCGACAGGAACAACGAGGTAAGCCATATAGCTGCCGATCACCTGATCCCGCTGTTTGGCTTGAGCCCCAAACTGGGCCCGATTGCCAATTGGGGCTTAAACATTAGCTTTTCGGCTATTGAGGTGAACACCAGGGATTACAGCACCAACGTGGAGCGCATTTATGCCATCGGCGATATCAATACCTATCCCGGTAAACTAAAACTGATCCTTTGCGGTTTCCACGAAGCAGCGTTGATGGCCCAAAGCGCCTTCAAGTACGTTTACCCCGAGCAAAAACTGAGTTTTAAATACACCACCGTTTACGGCGTAACCGAATTTTAACCATGATCAACTTAATTATTGAAGACCGCCACGGCGCCCGCCAGCCTGTTGAAATCCCCGAAGGCATCAACCTGAGCCTGATGGAGGTTTTAAAAGCATCCGAATACGATGTGCTGGCCACCTGCGGCGGCATGGCCCTTTGCGCCACCTGCCACGTACAGGTACTTGGAGGCCCCGAACAATATTTTCATGCCACAGATAATGAGCTCGATATGCTGGATACCCTGCCCAACGCCGACGAACACAGCCGCCTGGCCTGCCAGATGCGGGTTACCGAAGAAATGGATGGACTGGTGGTAAGATTAAAGTAGCAAGTAGTTAGTATCAAGTAGCAAGACAGAAAAATTCTTGCGTTATACATTCTAATACAAACCTTATCTATGGATATAATTAAAGTGATCCAAGAAACCGCAACGTGGATAGAAAAAGTCAATAATAACTTTAATACCAACCTGTTTCGTTCAGAGGAATTATCGCCGCATTACTTTTATCCTGAAAATTCGGATAGTGAAAAGTCTGCTGTTATTGACAAGATTATTTCAACACGGTCGGCCTTGTTAGTTGAATCTGGAGTGGAATTGATTCCTGTTTCTGAATTGCACCATTATGGCCGGATTATGATATTCGACCCGGATTCAACAGTTGTTGATGGTGCACCCGAAGCCGAAAGCGCAGGATATGTTGATGGTGGCGATGCCCCGCCATGGGATACCTGGATGGCACTTGGATGGCAATTGAGCATGATACAGTTTTATGATTATGGGCACGATATAGGTCCTGGCTTTTTAATAGCCTGGGTTCCTGAATCACATTACTTTTATGCCAATGGTGCGCTGGAAGTTGCTTGTATGGATAACTTCGCATGGCCTTCAAACGAGTTTATACGTAGCAGATATGATTCCATAAAGGAATTATTTAGCAAGCCCGTTATTATAGAGCCGGGTGCTCATCTTTTAAATTATGGCAAAACGCATGACGAACATAACGTTATGCACCAGGAATTAGAGCGAAACTCCAAATTATATTATGGCGATATCAAGACCCAACATGAGGTTAAAAAATCATTTTGGAGTAAGCTGGCCATTTGGAAATCGAAAAAATGAACTTGTACTTTTGTCTCCTGGCGGAGCCCCACCCAAACCCTCCCCGGAAGGGAGGGCCCCAGAAAATCAAAAAGTCTCCCCTACCGGGGGAGGTTTAGAGGGGCGCTGAAGGGGTTTCTTTTATAAAAGAGCCAAACCGCCATCCCCAGCCCTATCATCACCATAACCATACTAAACGGAAAAATATACATCAACCCGAACTGGCTGGCCACAAAGCCCACCAACGGGCCGGTTAAGCCTAACGACATATCGATAAACAGGCTGTAGCCGCTAAGTGCCGCACCTTTATTAGATGCAGGAACCAGTTTAACCGCCTCGACACCAAGGGCCGGGAATACCAGCGAAAAACCAAGCCCCGTAATACCAGCACCTATTACAGCCAGGTATGGCACAGGGGCCAACCACAGCACCAGTAAACCAATCACTTCTACCGAAAGGCAAACAAGGCTGGTTTTCATACCGCCATATTTGTTGATGGCTTTTGAAAAAACCAAACGCCCCAAAATAAACATACCGCTAAAGGCCGACAGGCACAATACCGCGCCCTGCCATTTAAGGGCCATGTAATATAGTGTTATAAAGGTTGATATGGTACCAAACCCCAGGCCGCCAAGCCCCATAGCGATACCATATGGCGATACTTTTTTTAATACCTGTAAAAACCCCTGGCGGGGCGCTTTGCTGCTGCCTTGCAGCGCCGCTTTGTTTTTGGCATATAAAAAGCCGCCAAAGGCAAGCATTGCAATCAGCAAACTTATGGCACCTAAACCAAAGCTATTGCTAATAATTACCCCAAGCGGCGCACCAACGGCGATACCTCCGTAGCTGGCTATGCCGTTAAATGATATTGCTTTAGCAGTGTGCTCGTCGCTGGTTGCAAATATGGCCCAGTTAATAGGGCTCGATCCTACAAAACCTTCGCCAATGCCGGTTACCAGGCGGGTAATTATCAGCATGCCCAGGCTTATCAGCGGCATGTCGCGCAGCAGCCAGGCAAAAAGCAGCATTATGCCGCTTGCGGTAAAAGCAGCCATGCCCATGGTAACCGCAGGCTTCGGCCCCCGCTTATCTACCATATTACCGGCAAACATGCGGCACAAAAAAGTAGTGATATATTGCAGGCTGATTACTATGCCCGCCACCACAGCGCTAAACCCCAGTTTTTGATGAATAAATACCGGCAGCACAGCCAGCGACAACCCGATGGAAACGTAGGCAATAAAAGTGAATGCTACAAAGCCTATAATAGTTAAGCTGACCTTTGATGATGTAGTATCCGCGCTAATTTCTGCCTCCATGCGTATTTGATATTGTTAACGGCGCAAATTTAAGGATATGAGGGCCATCAGGCTAATTTAGTTGGTGTGTTTTTTACACTTTACATTGATATAACATTTTCAGGTCAAGTTCTAAGTCATAAGCACTTAGTCGTAAGTCCTAAGTTTGAATTGTCATTTTTGACTTAAAACTCAAGACTTTCGACTAAATACTTGTCCCTGCATCCTTTAAAACTTAATACTCAGGCTTAACGTTCCGCGTGTTGGGTTTTGCGGCGCCAACCGGAACGACCAGTATTTTTCATTCGTCAGGTTATCCAGCTTAAATCCTACGCGGTATTTGGGCTTATCGTAAAATACGGTGGCATCAATGGTGATATATGACGGGATAACAAATTTAAAAGTTTGTGTATTGGTTTGGTACGATTGACTGCCGTAGTTGCCCCCCACCCCTGCACCCAGGCCCTGCAAGCCGCCGTTGGTAATACGATAGCTCATCCACAGGTTTGCCAAACGCGCCGGGCCGGCATTAGCCGGGCGTAAACCCTGCAGGCCGGTACCTGCAGCGGCATTGGTTATTTTACTATCATTATAGGCAAAACCTGCAACAATATTAAAGTCCTTAAACGGATTGGCAATTAACTCCGCTTCGATACCCTTGCTTAGCTGCGTGCCTGCCTGGGTCGAAAAGCCGGCGTGCGCAGGGTCGTCCATGGTGGTATTGGTTACCGAAATATCGTAATAACTCACGGTCGAGCTGATTTTATGATCCCAGGCATCAACCTTTACGCCGCCTTCCCACTGGTTGGCATATTGCGGCTTAAATGGGGTATTATCAAAACTGGTGGCACTTACGTTGTTAAACCCATTCATATAGTTACCAAATAACGATACCTGCCCTTTAACCAGTTCGTAAACCATACCCAATTTTGGCGACCAGGCCGTTTGCTTAAAATTGCCGGTTATTTTGCCATCAGCCGGGGTATAAGCGCCTTTGTTATCAAACCTGTCAATACGGATGCTGGCCATGGCGTTTAGCCTATCGGTAATATTAAATACATCCGATACATAGGCCGCGTATGAGCTTTGGTTATTCTGAACGTAATCGCTGGCTTTAGGCGTAGCTGCCGCAACCAGTGCCGAAAGTTTATCGGCAGTAAAATTATTGTACGCCGCTCCGGGGTCAAGGTAGCTTATAGCGGGCATGGTTACAGTAACATTGGCATTATTGCTTTTTTGGTTATAATACTCTACCCCGGCCACAATACGGTTACGGAACTGGCCGATTTTGAAATCGCCTATAAAATTTTGCTGAACGTTGGTAATGTAGTAAGGGTAATCTTCTTTGGTAGCCTGCTGTTTAATCTTCTTTACACTATCAACCAGGGTTAACAGGGTAACAAAGCCCTTGGTGCTCGAGTAGGTTTTGTTAAACATGGTTTGCGATTTCCAGTTATCTGATATCTTGTATTTTATCAGCCCGTAAACGTCAATTTGCCTGCTCAGGTAGTCGACATTGTTATTGGCGAAGGATCGTTTGTAATCAATCCCCAGGTCTTTAACATTATATATTTTCCCCTTGGTATCAGGTGCCAGGCGATAGGCCGATGTAGCATTTGAATTGCCTATTTCTAAATTTAAATCAACCGATAAACGATCGTTTACGATATAGGTAATGCTGGGGGCCACAAAAAAGCTGCGGTTAAAACCGGCATCCTGAAAGCTGTGCTCGTTATGCAAGGCGGTGTTAATCCTAAACAATACGGTTTTATCTGTATTTAAGGGCAGGTTAACATCGGCGGTAAGCCTGTTAAGGTCAAAGCTACCGGTTTGGTAGGTAATTTCGGTGCGGGCGGTTTCAAAGGGTTGTTTGGTAACCCGGTTAAACAAACCGCCAAACGATGCAAGGCTGCTGTTAAATAAGGTACCGGTGGGGCCTTTAATGGCCTCTATTTTTTCAATATCTGCCGGATCGATACTGTTAAAGTTATAACCGGCAACACTATTACGGATAAAATTGCCGGTTACAAAACCGCGCGACAGCAAGGTTGTACGCCCGTTGTTATATACCAGCGGAACGCCGGTACCCGGGATATTTTTGAATCCATCTACATAGCTGGTTACCACCTGCTCTTTCATCAGTTCGCTGGTAACTACGCTGTAAACCTGCGGGTTCTCAAGATTTTTGAGAGGCAGGCGGGCAACATCTTCGGTTTCTTTTTTCAAAAACTTGTTATGCTTGGCGCTTTGTATGTAAACTTCCTGCAATTGCTTGCCGCCTTCGCTTAATACAAAGTTTATAGTAGTGGTCTCGCCAGCGGTTACGGCTACCTGCCGTGTTTGGGTTTGCAGACCAATAAAACTGGCTACCAATGTGTAGTTGCCTGGTTTAATGCTTTTAATCAGATAATGACCACTTTGCGTGGTAACCGCCCCCTGGCTGGTTTCGGTAATGGTAATATTTACATATTCGGCGGCTTTACCGTCGGCTGTTTTTACTGTTCCTTTTACAGCTCCGTTTGATGCAACCTGGGCAGATGCCTGGCAAGAGACAATAAGGAGCACAAATAAAGAGGCGAGTTTTATACCATTGAATACTTTTAATAAAACGGGGCGGTATTTAACGAATGTTGAGGGGCAAGTAGCGGTAAAATGCATAGTTTTACTTAAATAATAAATTTTAACAGGTTTGTTATTTGCCCGGTATGAAGTTTGGCGACCAAGTGCCGGGCTATTTTTTTGCAAAGTTATTTTTATTTAGATTAATTACAAATAATAAGGGCTACAGCCGCCTATTATTTTATTACTGAATCTATTCTCGGATGCGGATATTCTCAACTTTTTAAACGCCGTTTGCCAAACCTTAATCTGGTATTTTTACAGCGACTATTTTTATTGAAATTGAAATGAATTAGTTAGCTTTAAGGATTGGCCAGCTACTTTTAGCTTCCAAATAACTTTTACAAACACAAAAATTCATGTTAAAAAAAGGCGAACACATTGAAGGTACCCCAACCGAGCTACAGGTACTGCTTGACCAGGAACCCGCAGCTATGGAGTTTTTTGAAAGCCTGTCCAAATCATACAAGCAGGGCTATTGCGATTGGGTAGGCTCGGCAAAGCAGGAAGACACCCGTAAAGTGCGGGCCGATAAGGCAATGATCATGTTGCGAAATAAGCAAAAAACGCTGAAGACTTAAGATGCTACCATCTTTGACGAGCTGCCTGTTGAAAAAGCGTTAACATTCTTAAAAATAAATAAATGAGGTATTTGGTATTCCGGCTAAGGTGTTGCTTTTTGATTACTCTCTTTATAACTGCCTTCACATTTAGTTGCCAACAAAAGTCAGTCGAGGGCCGCTCCATCGTTAAAATCGAATCAAATTTGAGCAATTTCGGCGTGGAATCAGATGATTACCCATCAATCCATTGCCTTATAAACCTGGCTGATAATTCAAGTAATTGTAAAAAATGGTACTATAGCCCTAAACATAAAGATTCTGCTTATTCGTTAAGTAATAACGAAATGAAGCAAATTTATAAGATACTTCAGCGCGCTGATTTAAAAAATCTCAAAAGAAAATATACTGTTAACATGTCAGATCAGCCCAAATCAACCATAACATTTTATACCAATACCGGCAAAATTGTAATTGAAGATTATGGATTACAGGGAGAATATCCTTTGCAGGACTTATATAAAATAATTTACAAGCTCTGACCAATATGCCACTTATACCCTATATCTGCACTACTTGCGGCGTACAATACCCTCCATCTGCCACGCCACCATTAGCCTGCAAAATTTGCGAAGACGATCGCCAGTATGTAAACCCCAAAGGCCAAAGCTGGATTACGCTTGCCGGTTTAAATCAGCAATATAAAAACAAAATTGAGCAGGTTGCCCCAAATTTGTATGCCATTTATACCAAGTCTGCTTTTGGCATAGGCCAGCGTGCCCACCTGCTGATAACTCCAGGCGGTAATGTTTTATGGGATTGCATCAGCAATATTGACCAGAAAACTATTGCCGAAGTGAATAAACTTGGTGGCATCAAAGCCATCGCCCTATCGCACCCGCACTATTTTACCACAATAGTGGAGTGGAGCAAAGCCTTTGGCAATGCACCTGTTTACATTAATGCACTGGATGAAGAGTGGCTTTGCCGGAGGGATGCATCATTACATTTATGGGAAAAGCAGGAAATTACCTTGTGGGACGACATTAAATTGATATGCAGCGGCGGTCATTTCCCAGGCGGCAGCGTTTTGTACAGCCCGCAAAATGATGGCTTATTATTAGTTGGCGATGTGATACAGGTAAGCCCCGACCTTAAATCGGTATCATTTATGTATAGCTATCCTAATCTTATCCCACTATCCAAAAAGGATATTTTGCAAATACAGCAATCTGTCAGTCACCTTAAATATCAAGCTATGTATGGTGCCTTTGGTCGTTATATTTTAAAAGGCGCTATGGCGGTGATGGATTTTTCGGTAAGCAGATACCTGCGCATTTTTGAAGCGTAATGTTTTAAACCAGCCTTATTTCTCAAACCTATATTGCAGGTGCTCGTACATATCCCCCACAAAAAACCGCTCGTCCACCACCTTAAAACCCTTGCTGGTATACATAGATTTCGCCCCGGGATTACTTTTGCTAACCAACAGCCCGGTTGTAAAATATCCTTTATCAGCCGCGTGTTCAATAAGTGCCCCAATCAGTTTTTTGCCTATCCCCTTACCCTGGTGACCGGGCAACACGCTTAAGCAATCAATATAATATTCGCCGGGCTGGGTTTCGTCTTCCACAGATTGCTCAAATCCATAAGTCGCTTTAATGTATTTTAAAAACGGCTTTCTTAAAGTAGCCAGCTTAGCGCCATCATACCCAGTGATCATGCCGCAAATGCCGCTTTCATCTTCGTAAACTAAAGCATTCTCATAACTGTATTGATTGCCTGTTTTACCGGCGAACAACTCAAAAAGGGAACAGGCCTCGCTTTCATCTCTGCCGTTTACAAATTTTGGGGCAAGGTTGCCCATAGCCAGGATAATGAGCTTACTAAGCAAGATCGCGTCAATTGGTAATGCCTGGCGTATCATAAGCGGTTTGGTAAAATGTTAAATAGGCCGACTGGAGTTTTATTTCTTTAAGGACAATAAACCATCTATCAACTCTGTGTTAAACTCGCCTATGGTGGTAGTATTTAACAACACGAATATCCGGGTCCTGATATCTTTAAATTCATTGTGCAGTGGGCAGGGCTTAATTTCCGAACATTGCTTAAGCCCTAAACCGCAGCCATGAAACAAACTGTCGCCATCAACAGCCTCTACAATATCACTCAAGGGCCTTTTTAATGCGGCCGGTTCAATAAAAAAACCGCCATGCGGGCCTTTAGCCGAGCTAATAAGACCTTTTCTACTCAAATCCTGCAATATTTTGCCTAAATACAACTCGGGCGAATCAATTCCGGCAGCTATATCCTTGATACCTACCCTGCTGCCGTCGGCCACCGTTTTATGAGCTATATAAAACACGGCCCTTATTGCATACTCACATGTTTTTGAAAAAATTGCCATTGTTAAAAACAAAGATAATAAATTAATAAAGGATATTTTTGTCTTTTATTAATTATAAACTTAGATTTGCCCCGTTGAACTATTTATCAGTCTTAAACAATTCAATTTAATATAAAAAGATATTAATATATTATTATGACAAACGATCAAAAAGCGCTCATCCTTGCCACAGTTCCAATCTTGAAAGAACATGGCGTACCACTAACTACTCATTTTTATACCAGGATGTTTAAACACAATCCCGAGTTAAAAAACATGTTTAACATGGGAAACCAGCAAACAGGTAAACAACAAACCGCCCTGGCCATGGCCGTACTTGCTTATGCAGAAAATATTGCCAATCCATCTGTAATGTTACCCGTGGTTGACAGGATTGGCCAAAAGCATATCAGTTTAGATATCCGGCCAGAGCATTATGCCATAGTGGGCAACCACCTGCTGGCATCTATCAGCGAGGTTTTAGGCGATGCTGCTACCCCCGAAATTTTAGAAGCCTGGAAAGTAGCTTATAACCAGTTAGCCGCATTAATGGGCGGCCATGAGGCAAATTTATACCAGGACCAGGTTTTAAAACCGAACGGTTGGACAGGCTGGCGCTTATTTAAAGTAGGACGCAAAGAAATGGAATCGGCAGAAATATGTTCTTTTTACCTATACCCTGCCGATGGCGGGAAAGTTCCGCACCACAAACCGGGGCAGTACATCAGTATCAAGTTGTTTCTTCCGCAGCTAAATATAAGCCAGATACGCCAATACAGTATTTCAAGTGCGCCAAATGATGATTATTACCGCATTTCGGTAAAACGGGAAGCAGGTGCAAACGTTGATGTTAATGGCATGATAAGCAATTTATTGCATGACGAAATTACCGAAGGCAAACAGGTGGAACTTACCTCGCCGGCAGGTAATTTTACCCTGCCCGATAATTTAGATACGCCGGTAATGTTTATTAGTGGCGGTGTTGGCTTAACCCCCTTAATGAGCATGGTACAGCACTTAACCCAAAAAGGAACAAAACAGCCCATCACCTGGCTTCATGGCTGCCGTAATGAATCGGTACATGCTTTTAAAGACAATATCAATGAGCTGGCAATTAATAATTCAAATTTTAACCAGCATATTTTTTATGATGCACCATCGCCCGAAAACATAGCCGAAGATATTCATGACGGGTATTTAGATATAAAAAGGATTGAAGATCTGCAGCACCATCCACAAACCCGTTATTATTTGTGCGGGCCATCGTTTTTTATCCAAAAACAGTTTAATGACCTGAGAGAATCGGGAATAAATGCCGATAAGATATTTTTTGAAGAATTTGGGCCGCAGCTATTACAGTTAAATTAAATCTGTTAGAAGCTGTCTAAACTTAAAAAACAGGCCATCACTGCATGGTACCTACCTATACCTAAATGTAACTTACATAAACGTTAGTTTGAATGTATGCTAAAACTCACCCGGTTGAGACGAAGCCCATCCCTCTCTTCACCTGCGGGTGCAGGGAGGGATTTCTAAATCAGGCTTTTACATTCGATTAGTAGCGACCCCACAGTCCACAAACCCTATCCCCCGCTTTCCCAGGGAAGGAATAACACATCCTCCGCTTTTTATAATCTTCCGAACAGCTATACCTCCTACACCTGGTTGATTGATTTGAAACAGTGCAGATTGTTGCGTAGGCAGGTTATAATCACTGGCACCATGACTCTTACTTATACCCCTTCGCTCAGCAGTTCCTTCTTCATTTTTAATATCAGCATCACTATAACCGATAGCACGATCAGTATAAAATAGCTGTATCCCAGGTTATGTTCATCTTTAGCGGGCAGCAGAAAAACAATGCCATAGCTAAAAAACGATACGATAACGTAATTTATCCCGCCCGAAAGTCCGCTGGCTATACCGGCGTTTTTTGGGAAGCGGCTTAAGCAATAGGTAAAAAAGTTATTAAAAGTAAACCCTGCCGCTATATGGATTATAAAAGCGAAAAATATAATGGTATATAAATTGGCTATATACCTCATGCTTATCAGCATAACTATTACAAATATTACCTGCAGGGTAAGGTTAACCACCATGCGGTTAAAAAATGGTTTGTTGATGGTGGCTTTACCAATAAGCCCACCAATAAGCCAGGCTATGCCCAGCACCAGGGAGCTATAACCCGCTACAACAGGCGATAGATGCAAAGTATGTTCTATGATAAAAGGGCCCGTCATGTTATAGATCATCACCATACAGTATGCAAGCCCCAACATAATAAGACCGAGGGTAAAACTGGTGGTTTTTATCATGTCGGCATAAATGCCACCGATCTTTTTGATATGGAATGTCGAAAAGTTTTTCAAAGTTTCACCGCTGAAGATCAGCTCCAAAACCACAAATACTGCTGCAAATATGGCCAGGAGGTAAAAGTTTGATTTCCAACCGTAACCGGTTTGAAGGTATCCGCCAATAAAAGGCGCTACAATTGGCCCGGTAGACCAGATGATAGAAAACATACTAAGATAATGCTTCAGCTTTTCGCCCGAAAAAAGATCGATAAAGTAAGCGCGCTTGGAAACAATTACACCAGCTACGGTAATACCGTGTACTATCCGCATGAGGTATATTACATAAATATTGGTAGAGGTGGCTATAACAATACTGGCAACCGCAAAAAGCACCAGGCATGCCAGGCTTATGTTGTATCGGCCAAAACTATCAAGCACGCTGCCAATAAATAGTTGGGTAACGCCGTAGCTTATTAAAAACAAGGTTAAAGTAAGCTGCACCTGGATACTGCTCACATGCAATTCGGCAGCCATGGTAGGTAACGACGGGATGTATATATCAGTTGCAAAGCCCGAAAGCGGTATTAATGCAAAAGCCAGTAAATTGGCAATACCCTGGTGCCGTTGTTTAATTGTTTTTGGCACAGAAAGCGTTGAGTACATATTAATTAAATTTACTGAACGGGTGGAAAGGGCTATCCAAAGCTCTTTTTTCCGGTCAATTATTAAATAAGTCGCAAAGATACCCCGTTTGTGTAAGCGGTTATATATTTACCGTTTTTTATGATCTTTTGACGACAGTTGAAACCGGGGTAGCATTTCATCCCAATTGCCTTATCAAATCTCCTAAAACTTTAAAGCTATTTTCCACTGCGCCATCAAAGGTTAAACCAAAACTAATGCGGATAAAATTGGTGAAGCGGGCATCGGTGCTGAAAATTTGACCGGGCGCAATGCTGATGTTTTGGGCAATGGCAAGCTGGTAAAGCTCAAATGCATCAATATTTTTATCCAGCTCAATCCACAGGGCATAGCCTCCCTGGGGCTGGCTTATTTTGGTGCCTGGCGGGAAATGAGTAGCAATAGCCTGGGTATAACGCAGGCTTTGGGTGTACAATGTTTTACGCAGGTTGCGCATATGCAGATCATACCGGCCTGTTTCAAAAAAATGAGCAACAGCTGCCTGGGTTGGCGTGGCCGAGCTGATAGTATGCATCATTTTGATATTGATAACCTGGTCCTTAAACCTGCCCGGTATGCACCAGCCTACCCGGTAGCCCGGCGCAATTGATTTGGAGACTGATGAGCATAACAGCACCCAGCCTTCGGTATCATAGCTTTTACAGGTACGCGGGCGACTTTTGCCAAAATAAATTTCACCGTAAATATCATCCTCAATCAAAGGGATCTGCCTTTTTGTTATTAGTTTAACCAATCGCTGTTTACTATCATCGGGCATGCAGCTGCCTACCGGGTTACTAAAGTTGGTTACAAACAGGCATGCTTTAATATCCACTTTATCCATAGCCTCGGCCAGGTAATCAATGTCGATACCTGTATCAGGATTAACCGGAATCTCCAGCACCTTCAGATCAAGGCTGAGCATTATATTAAAGATCCCGAAAAAGGTTGGGCTCTCAATGGCAACCGTATCGCCCGGTTTGGTAAGCGCCCGCAGGCAAAATATCAGGGCTTCAAGGCAACCCTGCGTGGTTACCACATCGTCCCCGGTAATGTTGCCGCCCCAATTAAAAGCGTTTTTGGCCACATGCTTGCGTAACGAAATATTACCCTGCAAATTTTCATAATTGATATTACCCGTGGGGCTTTTACGGATAGATTCCATCATGGATTTACTGAGCTTAGCCATAGGGATAAGGCTTAGCGGCGGCGATGAGCGCGACAAACGTATAACACTTTCCTCGCTCATGTTTTGGTAAACCATCGCGATCATCTGGGTAACAGTGGCCTGCTCTATTTTTTTCAGCGGAGGTTTGGTTTCGGGCGCTTTGGTTAACCTTGCCGGTGAAAACTTAACGTAATAGCCCGATTTGGGCCTGGCCTCTATCATGCCCATGTTTTCCAGTTCTACATAAGCTTTGTATGATGTGCTGATGCTGATACCCTGCTCAAGGCTTAATGCCCTTACAGATGGCAGCTTATCACCGGATTTTAACAGATTCTGTTTTATCTGTGTTTCAATACGGGCAGCTATCTGCGCATATAAAAAATCATCGTTAACCCCGGCAATCAATTTCTCCATTTTAAAATCTGTTATGGTCAAAATTAACAAATCTGAATCTGTTTTGCTATACGCAGATGCTTTTACTTTGTAATGATCAAAATTTTATTAAAAATGGAACTTCAATTAATTGATTATCAGCCAAAGTATCAGTCGTACTTTGAAAAATTCAACAAAGCATGGCTCGAAGAATTTTTTGTGGTTGAGCCGCTGGACAAATGGGTTTTGGAAAACCCCGACGAAGCCATGCTAAAACAAGGTGGTAAAATTTATTTTGCAGCCGCAGGCGATACTATTATTGGTACAGTAGGACTGCGCTTTATTGAGGATGGCGTTTATGAGCTTACCAAAATGGCTGTTGATAAGGCTTATCATGGTGGTGGTGCCGGTCAGTTTTTATGCCAGGCTGGTATTGATAAAGCCAGGGAAATGGGTGTTAAAAAACTCATCCTTTTTTCGAGCCGCATACTAAAAAACGCTGTTCACATTTATCACAAATTAGGCTTTACAGAAATCCCGGTTACGCCAGGCACTTATGGCCGCGCCGATATTATGATGGAGATAAATTTTCAATAACTATTAGTCCCCTCAGGGTCTCTCGAAGCGGGCCCTGAAATAGCACGCAGGACTTAGCAGGCGCCCTCAGGGTCCCTTTTCAAGGAGACCCTGAGGGTACAGCGATAACATACTTTACACACCAAACTAAAACACGATGCAAGTTAGCCCTATAAGCGAACAGGAAATACAGCAACTACGTGCCGAAACCAACGGCACAACTCAAAAAATTCATTTCAATAATGCCGGGGCTTCTTTTAACCCCGATGTGGTGGTTGATACTGTAATTAACTACCTACGTGAAGAAGCCACCCTTGGCGGCTATGAAATTGAAGATAAATACCGGGAGCAATTAAATAATACCTATAGCCTGGTTGCCAAACTCATTAACGCCGATGCTGACGAAATTGCCATTGTTGAAAATGCAAGCACCGCCTGGGGCATCGCCTTTAACGGTATTGATTTTAAACCCGGCGACGAGATTATTACCTGCGAAATGGAATATGTAACCAATATCATCGGCTTTTTGAACGCTCAAAAAACGCTGGGTGTAAGCCTTAAAATAATATCGAACAATGCGCAGGGCAATTTCCCGCTGGATGTTTTTGAACAAGCAATATCACCAAAAACTAAATTGATAGCCATGACGCATATCCCTTCAACTGCAGGCGGGATGATCCCGATTGTGGAGATTGGGAAAATAGCCCGCCGACACAATATTTTATATTTGGTTGATGCCTGCCAAAGTGCCGGACAAATCCCGCTGGATGTAAAGGAGATTGGTTGCGATATGCTATCGGTAACCGGCCGTAAATATCTGCGGGCACCAAGAGGTACAGGCTTTCTGTTTGTGCGTAAGGAAATCCAGGACTCGTTGAAGCTCTTGTTTATGGATGGCTACAGTGCGCCAACCGTAAGCCTGCATGATTTTAAACCACGAAGCGATGCCCGCCGATTTGAGCTGTACGAGAAAAATCGCGCCCTTACCCTCGGGATTGGTAAAGCGGTGGACTATGCCTTAAACATCGGCGTAGACAGGATTTGGGAGCGCATACAGTATTTAGCCACGCTGTTGCGCCGTGAACTGGCCGCGATTGATGGTATTACCGTTCATGATTTTGGCGCGCAGCAATGCGGTATAGTAACTTTTTCGGCAAAGGGATTAGAGAGCGCGTTTGTAAAAAATAAACTGGCCGAAAAAAATATCAATGTATCTGTTGGCAAAGCCATATCCACCCTTATTTATATGGATAAAAACCATTTGCAAAGCAATGTAAGGGCTTCGGTGCATTATTATAACACGGCGGCCGAGATACAGGTACTATGTACCGAGCTAAAAAGCATGCTTGTCAGCTAAAGTCCATATTACGTTTACCTTACATTAAAGGCTTCTTAACATCAGGTTTAAATAGTTATTTTTGAAACCGATGTTGAGAAGCCTGTTTAGTTTTTGCCGCTTTTTTATTTTCTGGATCATACTGGCCCTCATTACCCGTGTGGTATTCGAAGTCTATTTTCGCAACAAACTTAGTGGTGCCAGTTTTTCGGAGATAGCCCAAACCTTTCAATACGGCCTCCTGATGGATGCCTCGGTTGCAGCATACATCAGTTCTGTCCCCCTGCTGGTATTTTGCGTTAACTGGTTCACCAAAAGGCATATTGGTAGTAAATGGCTCAGGTTTTACGTTTACCTGGCTGTAGTTATCATCGCTATAGTAACGGTTGTTAACCTCAATATTTTCCGCGAATGGGGTACCAAGGTAAATTTCAGGGCATTTGATGTTTTCTTTAACGCGCCATCTGAGGCTTTTGCCGCATCAAGTTCGTCACCACTGTTTTTAACTTTTGTGCTGTTTGTGGCTTTGATAGCCGGAGGTGTTTTTCTGTCGAAATACATTATCGATTTTGATTTTAAAAAGCCCAACGCGCCACTGATTGTAAAGCCCGTTATCGTTGTTTTGTTGCTGGGCATAACCCTGCTGATTATCCGTGGCGGCCTGCAGGTAGCGCCTATAGCCCAAAGCAATGCCTATTTCTCGCCAAAACCCATCCTTAACCAATCAGCATTAAACACCGAATGGAACCTGATCCAGAACGTAGTAGAAAACCTGGAATCGCCGGGTAATCCTTACGTGTTTATGCCTGCCGAAAAGGCTTCGGCGATGGTTGATAGTATGTACGCCGTAAAAAAAGACAGCACTTTACATATCCTAACAACCAACCGCCCAAACGTGGTTATTTTTCAACTGGAAAGTTTTACTGCCGATTTAATTGAATCATTAGGCGGCGAAAAGGGCGATGCACCCAACTTTGAAGATTTTATAAAACAAGGCGTTTTGTTTGATAGCGTATATGCGGCCAGCGACCGTACCGACAAAGGCATTGTAGCCATTATGAGCGCTTTCCCGTCGCAGGCCACGCGCACAATTATCATTGATAACGAAAGGCAGGAACGCCTGCCGGCACTATCCACTGTTTTTGCCGACCAGGGATACCGAACATCCTATTTTTACGGCGGCGAAAGCGAGTTCATGAACTTTAAGGCCTACCTGTTAAGCCACAAAATAACCGACCTGGTAGATAAAAGAGATTTTGAAGCCAAAGAAATGAACTCCAAATGGGGCGCACACGACGATATTTTATTCAGGCGGAATATCAGCTACCTGAACAAAGTACAAAAGCCGTTTTTTAGCTACGTTCAAACGCTAAGCAACCACGAGCCCTTTGAGCTTCCCGTTCCTCCGCATTTCCCCGGCGATGATATGGGCAACAAATTCAGGAGCACGGCCTACTATACCGATGCCAGCCTGAAACAATACTTTGATGCCGCAAAAAAACAAAGCTGGTACAAAAACACCCTGTTTATTTTAGTGGCCGATCATGGGCACCGCTTACCGCTCGATAAATCGGAACCTTACGAACCACGTAAATATCATATCCCCATACTGTTTTTCGGCGATGCTATCAAACCAGAATACCGCGGCCTAAGGATAAAAAAGCTGGGCAACCAAACGGATATAGCCGCCACCCTGCTGGCACAATTAAACCTGCCGCATCAGCAATTCAAATGGTCGAAGGATTTACTGAACCCCTATAGCCGCGATTTCGCGTTTTTTGACTGGGATAACGGCATGGGCTTTATGCTGCCCAACCAGGCTGTTACTTACGATAACGCAGGCCAAACGGTTAGCTATATCCAAAACAAAAACGCTCCAAAAGCTTATACTGATAAAACGTTGGATTATGCCAAGGCTTTTATGCAACAAGTGTTTTCGGATTATTTGAAGTAACAGAGTTTCAGCTGTTTCTTAAAGATTGTAAGGATTAAAAAGCTTCTACCTGCAATCCTTTTAAAATCCAGGGTGTTATGTTAAATCGCTGACCAAACCTGGTGCTTACTACCTGATCCTGGTTGACAGATTTAAATCTCTCCGGTACCTGTTTTGGCCGTCAACAGGCACAAAAAGTGGATGCGTTTTATGCCCTGTCTCTTCCACCCGGCCTTTGCGTTAATTTACACTCAATGTTTCGCCACTATTCCGGGCGGGCGGCTCGGCGTTTAAGAGATGTTTAACAAAGAAATCGCGCTTTTTTTGACGGCCGTAAACACCGCCATCGCCGTGGCCCATTCCCGGCACGGTAAGAAAATCAAAAAACTTATTGTTTTTTATCAGCGCATCAGCAAAACGATAGGTGGACTCGGGAGGTACGTTGGTATCGGCCTCGCCCACTATCAGCATTAAATTGCCCTGTAGTTTTGCAGCATTGGTAATGTTTGATTGTTCGGCATAATGCGGGCCTACAGGGTAACCCATCCATTGCTCGTTCCACCACTGCTTATCTATGCGGTTATCGTGGCAGCCGCAGGCAGATACCGCCGCTTTATAAAACTCGGGATGAAACAATACCGCACCGGCCGAATTTTGCCCGCCTGCTGATGTGCCATAAACGCCCACCCTGCTGATATCAGCTTGCGGGTATTTTGCCGCCAGCGCTTTCATCCATAAAATACGGTCGGCAAAACCTGCATCAGCAAGGTTATGCCAGCATACATCATGAAAAGCTTTGGAGCGGTTTGCTGTGCCCATGCCATCAATTTGTACCACAATAAAGCCAAGCTGGGCTATGCTTTGCATTTCGTTAACAGCTGCAAAGTTTTTAGGCACAAATGAATCTTGTGGCCCGGCGTAAATATTTTCAATTACCGGGTAGCTTTTAGCGGAGTCCATATTGGCAGGGCGATAAACTACGCCCCATATATCGGTTACCCCATCGCGCCCCTTTGCTACAAACACTTCGGGCAATTTTATGCCGGTATTTAATAAGGGCGCTATATCAGGATGTTCCAGTTCCATAACAGTTTTCAGCGTAGCTGTATTTTTGAGCACCATACGCGGCGCAATATTTACCTCCGAATAAGTATCGATATAATATTTCCTATCAGGTGAGAAAGTAAGCCGGTGATTCCCTTTTTCCGGGGTAAGGTCAACCATGTTCTTACCATCGAGGCCTATACGGTAATAGTGAATAAAATAAGGGTCTTCGCCCGCGTTTTTGCCGCTGGCAGTAAACCATAGCTGCCTTTTATTTACGTCAATGCTATCAATATCACGTACTACCCAATTGCCTTTGGTAATTAGCTTTTCTTTGCTGGTGAACTCATCAACCAGGTAAACATGCCGCCAGCCATCTTTTTCGGTTATCCATACTACTTCATGGGTTTTGGGCAGATAATGCGTATATAGCCTTTGCTCGTAAATAAAAGTATTCGTTTTCTCGTCGATGATGTTGCGGGTTTTGCCTGTTTGTACATCAACCTCAATAACCCTGAACCGCTGGTGTCCCCTGTCAACTTTTTCATAAGTGTAAAAGCGGCTGTTAACATCGCGCCAGTGCAGTATGGGCGCCCCAAAAAAATCAATCTTTTCGGCATCAACGGGCAGTTTACTTTTATCGGCAATATTAAAAACAAAAGGCTGGTACGATGTAAATTCATCGCCCGGCTGGTCGTACTCATGCGATTCGAGCTGGCCCCTTGTAGTGCCGGGTACCGAACTTAATACATAGTATACCTTTTTTGTTTTTTTAGGATCGGTAAGGTAAGCCACTAAATGCTTACTATCCGGCGACCATGTGATTTCGGCATACGGCTTATCATTAGTACCGTCAGTTGTAAACTGTATTTCGGCAGAGCCCTTTAAGGCCCTGGCATACAAATTCCCGTTCCTGATAAAAGCCGTCCATTGCTTATCGGGAGAAACCGAATCGGTAACATTAGCCTCCCAGCGATAGGTGCGTTTTTGCAGCGGGGCGGTTGGGTCGAAATCCTTAAAAACGGTATCGGTAGTTTTTTCGCAATGGTAATTACTTAAATCGCATTTAAGCCAGTTTTTGCCGGTTTTAAAAGTAATCTGCTTTTCATCGGCGCCATAAAACATAGCCGTGATGCGCAGTTTATTTGCGGGCACAGGTTTCCCTAACGCGGCAGCCACTGCATTGGCCATTTGTTTGGTATCAAAGGCCTGGTGTTTGGTTTGCTTTTCGGCATTAACAAAGTAATATTCAGTAGCATCGGCCCCGGCACGCTTGTCATACCAAAATTGCTTGCCGTTTGCCTGCCAGTTGGGCCTGATGTTGGTTACAACCGGGATCTTTTTCCAGGCAGAATCCAGCCTGTCGGCATTGGCATAGGCCTGCAGCATTTGTTGATGGGTTGGCAAATATGGTGTAACCGCCGGTTTTTGGGCGTAGCTAAAGTTAGCTAAAAAAACCAGCAACAAACAAAAACGAGTGTATCGCATTTAGAGACAGATGAAAATTGATGAATGTTTTTAATGCAGCCCGGCGCTAAAACCAGGCCGCATTTGTTATTTATTAAAATCGTAAAACTTCCAGCTGGTGGTAAAATCCCTGGTTAATGGCTGGTTGATAAATGTGGCCCGCATCATTTCAATAGGGATAAGATTCTGCTTCATAAACGTATCATGAAATTGCTTGTAGCTCATTTTACCACTATCAACCATCTCCTTTTTAAGCTCCATTATTTGCAGACCGCCCAGCAGGTAGGCTACCTGGTAAAGTGGGCTGTAGCCACCTTCAAAAGAACGCCTTACTTCACCGGCGGCATTGGCTTTTTCGTGCCCTACACGGTCAATCAAAAAGTCGATACATTGCTGCGGCGTCCATTTACCCAGATGGTAATTGAGCGAGAAGATGATTCTTGCGCAACGGTGCATGCGCCAAAATAGCATCCCAACCCTTTCTTCGGGAGTTTTGGCAAAGCCCTTATCATACAGTAATAACTCCCAGTATAACGACCATCCCTCTACCCCAAATGGCGTCACAAAATCCTGCCTATAGGCTTTGTACCGGCTGTTCATGAAGTATTGCAGGTTATGGCCGGGTATTAATTCATGCTGAACTGTGCCTCTTGAAAAATAAGGGTTATTGCCACGCATGCTCATGAGCTTATCCTGCGCTTCCATACTATTGGTTGGGTACGATATCATGATCTCTTTACCACCCAAAAAGAACGGGTTAACCAATTGTCGCTCGGGCGACATCATTGTCATGCCCCAGGTTTCTTCGGCCAATGGCGGTATCGTAATCAGGTCACGTTCTTTGATAAAACTGATGGCATCGTTATATAATTTCACAATCAGTTCCGGCTGATGGCCTACTGGTACATAGCTGTTTTTTACCTTCTCCAAAGCTTTTTTCCAATCGGTACCGAAACCCATTTCCTGCGACGCCTTTAACATTTCCTTATCGCACCAGGCAAATTCTTTATTGGCCAGCTGGATCAGTTCTTCGGGTGTGTAGGGGATCATTTCGGCCTGTAGCTGGCTTATTAGGGCATCGCGGCCAATAGGCACGCCCTTTATACCGCTGCTATCGGGCTTTTGGGTTGTAATTACTTTGCCTTTGCTTAATGCCATATCGCTGTACTTGCCAAGGGCGGCATCAAGGGCTTTATAGGGCCCGGGCACCCACCATGTAAAGGCAGGATCGTATGTATTGTAAAAGCTATAAAAGTCTCTTAGGCGCCCCTTAAGGCCTGCCAGCGCTTCTTTGGTAATTCGCGCCAGGGGCATATCCAGGCTGGGCAGTTTATGATATGCCGCGGTGTCGGCTTTTAGCTGTTTCAGTATAGCAGTTAACTCGGTTGCCACTTTTTCGCCGTCCATAAAATCGCCGTGGCGGCGTCTCTTTTCCAGGGCGTAAATACCATCGGCACATGACAGGTATTTGGCAACCTGGTTATACTTTTCCTCTTCATTTTTCAGGTCGTTCAGATCGAATTTTATCCTTTTTTTTAGCAAAATATAATCTACTTTGCCATAAATACTCATCGATTCAAAATCGGCCTGTTGCAATTGCTTCAGGTAATCGTTGTCAATTTCAACCAGCCTTTTGCGCTGCTCGGGCGAGTTAAGCACATTCATTTTATACTCATCCTCGTTATGCTCGTTAACATAATAAGGCGAGTAAAAATCTTTAATGGCATTAATATCCTGCCCATAACGAATAATGGTGCCCGCCATTTCGCTGGTTTGCTCATAAAGGGCATTGTTAGCGGCAGCTGTTTGTGCCTTGCCCGCCAATGAGCAGGTGGCTAAACAAAGTACAGCGAAAAAGGTGGTGGTTGTTTTTGTGGTAGTGAACACAGGTTGTTTTTTTAGATGGTAAGTTTGAAAGCCTAAAGCAGAAAGCGCAAAGCTTAAAGCTAAAGAGTTGTTGATTTATTGACAAGTTTAAAAGCTTAAAGCTGAAAGCGCAATGCTTAAAGTTAAAAGGGGTGTGTGATATTGAATTAAATGACACGGCCTGGCGGCATATTAACTTGCCGCCCTGCTCAGGCTTACCAGGTTATTGTTATATGAATCGAGGTAGCCGCGGGGCGAGTTACCTATTACAAATTTAAATACCCGGTTAAAATTGGTGATACTTTTAAAACCACATTTGTAAGCCACGGTATTAATACTCTCAAACTTGTGGGCTATCAGTTTTTTGCAGGCCTCGTTTACCCGTATCTCGTTTAAAAAGGATATAAAGGTATGCCCGGTATGCTTTTTAAAATACCGGCAAAACGATTCGGGCGTCATAAAGGCTACTTTGGCAACATCTTCCAGCGTTATTTGCTCGCTATAGTGCTGCATAATAAAATTGTAAATATTGCCTATCCTGATCCCCTCATTCTCGGTAATGCCCGGCAGGTTACCATAGGTTGATAAAGGATCCAGCTTTACTTTCATATTGACTAACGCCTTAAGCAGGTTAAAAAACTGAACAAGCTGATCTGTGCCACCGGCATTTCGTAAAGCTATCATGGTTTGCGATACCTTATCAGCAGCACTATGGGGTATTTTAAAACCCTGCTGGTGTTGCTGCAAAAACATCTTGCTCGATTTTAGCTCGGGTAAATCAAACAGCGGGGCAAGGGTTCCTTCGGGGTTAAAAAAAATAGATATGGCCTCAATCTGCTTATCGCCCCCGTTTACAAAATATTCGGGGTTGCTTTTAAACACATGCGGTAAATTGGCGCCCAGTAAAAAAATGTCGCCCGATGAATAATCGTGCATGTTGTTGCCGGCAATCAGGGTTCCTTCTCCTTTCTGGATCCAGGTAATCTGTATTTCTTTATGGCGGTGCAGATAAGGATAATGGTATGGAAGAGAAACTTTTTCTGCTATCACACTCTTATCATGGGGTACAGGGATAGTAAATTGTAAAACTTTCATATGAACGATTGTTAATGTTCCCTGAATTTACAATTACTTAACTCTAAAAACCAACAATCGGCCCTAAACGGATAAAATGCTGCTATCATCTGTTAATTTCATGCAGATGGAGCGATGAAAACTTTAGCCATTAATGCCTTTTTGGACCATTTCAATACTAACATTAAATGTTATTTATACAATAATAAACCATTCCTTATAACTATCCTTCACGTGTTTACGCGCATTATTTTATAAGTTAATTGTACCGTGAACAATTAAAATAAATTTGACAGAAACGACCTCTTTTGGGAAGAATTTAAAAAGGTCAGGCATTTTTGATAACCCTGCCCCAAAAAAAATCCCCAGGGAAAAAAAAACCCGCATCCTGTTAAGGAATACGGGTGTAATAGTTATGCTATTAACAAGGGGGTGGCAAATTATTTAACATCCCACCAAACCCTGTCGGTAAGCTTAGCTGTTTGCTGTGGCTGTGGATTTGATGTTATTTCAGCCTGCGGGTATAATACCCTCCGTGGTATGGCCGACAACGCGTTTGGTACGGCGGGCAAAACAGGATAACCGGTGCGTCGGTAGTCCGTAAAATTTTCCAGCGAGAGGAAGTTGGCAATACCTTTTTCTTCGATGATCAATTGCTCGGCATTGCTGGCGGTTAAGGTTCTTGAGGCCAGGTAAGCGTTGGCTTTGTCTGTACTAACACCAAGCTTTGTCATGTGCGATAAAACCGCGCTTTGGTAAACAGGCGCCGCGCTTGTATAGCCCGATGTTATCAGTGTAGCCTCGGCCTTTAAAAACAATGCTTCCGAATAATTTACAATGTAATTGGTGGCTCCGGTGGCGCCATAAAAGTCGCCGGGACGTGAGTAGTCTTCCAACTGGCCAATTGTATTTAGGCCCTGTCCCAGCCCGGTGTAAAGGCCCGTTGCTGTAGCCGGAGCTACCATAGCACTTAAGCGTGGATCGCTACGGGTTGAAAAACCATTAACAAAAGTACTACCCAAAACAACCGTACTGGCCGATATAAAGTTTTGCTGCCATGGATTTTCGCCACCAGCCGCGCCTGTATAAGCCATTTTAAAGTCATCATCGTTTGATTGCATGCCTTTTTCCAAAGCTGTAAGTGCCAGCTGAGCCTGCGTTGAGGCGGTGTAACCCGGCGCTTTAGTTAGGTGCATATAATAACGCGCTTTTAAAGTGTAGGCCAATTTTGTCCATTTACTCATATCGCCGGCGTAAAAAAAGTCGTCGCCGCCAGGTTTTACCGTACCGTTTTTGGCAATATCGGCAATACCGGCGTCCAATAAACTTTGTATCTGGGTATAGATATCTTTTTGGGCATCATATACGGGCGTAAACTCAGCGCTTCCTTTAAAGGCCTGCGAATAAGGCATATCTCCCCACAAATCAGTTCCGGTACCCAGGCAATATGCTGTTAATATTTTAGCTATACCTGCATAATTTGATTTACCATCGGCCGTAGCTTTCTGATTTAGCGTTACCAGGTTATTCAGGCAGGTTACATACAGGTTGCCCCAGTCGCCATCCATATCCGAGTTATACATTAGGTACGTGCCTGCATTGGGTGCTACCTGGTTAAGGGCAGCAACCTGCATGTATTCCTGTACAATTACGGCCACGTTACCCGCATACAGGCTTGATGATATATCCAGTTCAACCGGCGCCAGGATCTGGGCCTCGGCCACGTCAATGGGCTGATTGGGGTTTTGATTTACATCGATATATTTTTTACACCCCGAAGCACTTATCAGGATACATGATATTAAAATCATTGATATTTTTTTCATGATACTTTTTTGTTTGATAAATGGATTAAAGTGTGAATTTTAAGCTAAAGTCGATTGAACGGGAAGTTGGGGTAGAGAAGGAATAAATACCCTGTGCACCGTTTGACGCGCCAAATGAGCTTACTTCCGGATCGCCGCCGGTAAAGTGCGGCGCATAAATCCACAGGTTACGACCGGTTACACTAAAATTAAGCGTTTTAAAAGGTGTGCTTTTTAACCACAACGGTTTTACAGTATAGCCTACACTCACATTCCTCAATTTAATATAGGTACCATCCTGTATTACCGATTCGGTGATGCCGTTTATACGCTGGTAATATGCCTGGCCGTTAACAGAGATAGTATTTGGCTGGCCTGTTACAGCGCTTATACCGTCAACCACTCTCGGGCCGCGGTTTTCGGTAACTTTGGGCGTACCATAAAAGTATCCGTAGCCATCAACATTGTTCTGAATATCGCCGCCTTTTTTCACATCAAAAAAGAAGCTCAGGTTAAATTGTTTATAACGCAGATTACTGCTGAAACCGCCGGTCCAATCAGGATTGGTGTTACCAATTATACCCTGTGTATCGTCGGCATAAGGCAGGCCACCGGCATCAATCAATAATTTACCCTGTGCATTACGTGCATAGCGTGTGCCGTATATAATACCATAAGGCTGACCTACAATAAGTGAGGTAAAACCGTTGCCCAGTTGTTGCAAATCGCCATAAAGGTTTAACACCTTATTACGGGTACGGGTAAAGTTCATGGTTACCGACCAGTTAAAGTCCCTGGTTTTAACGGGCACCACAGTAAGCAACAATTCAATCCCCTTGTTTTGCATTACACCGGTATTTACCGTTGTACCGCTATAACCGGTAGAAGGGGCTATACTTACGCCTGGAATAATACCGTCTACGGTCTTCTTAGCAAAATATGATGCTTCCAGGCTTATCCTGTTGTTAAAAAAGCCTGTTTCGAAACCTGCTTCAAACTCGTTTATCCTTTCGTTTTTCAGGAAAGGGTTACCCAATGTCGAACTTAGCAAGAATCCAGACTGGCCCTGGTAAGGGAAGGTAATATTGCGGATGGTTTGGCTATAGTAAGGTGTAGTAAGTGAATAAGCACCTACGTTACTGCCACCAACTGTTGCATACGAAACCCTGAATTTACCCAGGTTCATCACATCCTGGAAATCTTTGGAGAAAAATTCCGAAAATATAAAGCTGGCTGCTGCCGATCCGTAAGGATAAAAATTATTGGATGTTGAAAGTACCGAACTTCCATCATACCTGCCGGTAAGAGAAAGTATCAGGAATTTTTTATAATCGATGTTGGTTTGCAGGTAAAAACCTATTCTGCGCACCAACGCATGGCTTTCAGAATAACTTACCGTAGATGCCGAACTGATGTTATCTAAATCGGCCACCGAAAGACCAACGCCGTTGGCATATGAATTTTCGGTATACTGCGAAAAAATATTGTTTCCCAAAACACCATCAATGTTAAAATCGCCAAACTGATGGTTACCGCTGATGATCAAATCGTTATTAATCTGCCTGAAATTGGCGTTATTAACTACAATACGGCCGTTGGGGTTAGATACTGAGTTGGCAGATTCATGGTATTTATCCTGTTCAACGTATACATCGGCACCAAAACGCTCAGTTACGGTAAGCCATTTTAAAGGCTTGTAATCTGCGGTAAAAGTTGGCATAAAGCGGTTTACCCCAGATTTGTTCGAGATATTATTTAATACCCAGTAAGGATTGTTCCTGGAGTAACGGTACAAGCGCTGCGTTCCGTCGCCATTTTCATAAGGTAACAGGTTGTACGATATGGGGGCAGTAAAAATTGTCCATACCGGGCTCTCTAAAGCCCATCCTTCGGGCAGCCTGTCGTTTTGCGAATTGGAATAATTTAACTGGAACGTGGTGGTCAGGTTAGGCAGAATCTTTGCACCATACTTTGCAAACAACGAATTACGGATAAACGAGGTAGTTGGTACCGTGCCTTGCTGATTAAAATTAGAATACGATATATAGTAGTTTGAAGCTTCACCGCCGCCATTAATGCTCACCACATTATTATAGGTATGGCCGGTTTTAAAGAACAGGTCTGATTGATTATATTTTTTTGCAGCCTGGCCGTTTATCTTCAGGGTATCCATCAGCGGCCCCCAGGAGGTGCTGGTTTTTAAAGTTGTACCATCATAAAACTGTCCGTTTGTTCCCTGGGCATATTTGCTCTGGATTTGTGGCAGTAAAGGATTTTCCGACGAAAAATCAGACGAGAAACTGACGGTAGCTTTTTTGCCGGCCGACCCGGTTTTGGTGGTAATGATAATAACACCATTGGCACCCAGCGAACCATATAATGCAGTTGCAGCCGCACCTTTTAGCACGTTGATGCTTTCAACAATGTTAGGGTCCAAATCGGCAATCCTGCTTGTACCCGGGCCGGAGTTAAGGTTACCTGTTTCGCTGTTATCAATCGGGATACCGTCAATAACCATCAGCGCGTTGTTATCGCCATAAAATGACGATGCGCCCCGAACTACAATACGGGTAGAGCTGCCCGGGTTACCCGATGAACTGGTAATTTGCACACCAGATACTTTACCGGCAATGTCGTTAACAATGTTAGGATCTTTTCCCTGAACCAGCTCGGCGCCTTTTACTTCCTGGCTGCTGTAGCTTAGCACCCTTTTATCGCGTTTTATGCCAAGTGCCGTAACCACAACTTCGCTAATCGCCTGGTTGTCTTCGGGCAAAACAACATTAATCTCGGTTTGGCCGGTAAGCTTAATTTCTTTGGGGATATAGCCAATGGCCGAAAAGTTAAGCGTGCCGGTACCCGGGTAGCTGATGCTGTAGGCACCATTAATATTGGTACTTACACCTTTGTTGGTGCCTTTTAATCTGACGGTGACGCCAGGCAGGGGTAAGCCTTTATCGTCAGATACTTTTCCTTTTACTGTAACTGTTTGTGCATTAGCATTTAAGCAAAATACAAACAAGGCTACTAAAGGCAAAATGAACTTTTTTAGTAATTGTTTCAACTTCATAAATTAAAGTTTTGGGGTTAAAATCTATTTATTTACAACCTGATTTTCAGATATGTAAATCTATTTGCCCCCAACACTGCATTTTTTACAAAATTTTGCCAAAGCTGCCCGTATATTAACTTTCTTATTACAATGGCATTAATAAATTGTAATTATTGCATAAAGCCCGGCAATAATGGCTACTTTACTGTTAACATTAATAAAACCTCAAAAACGCCAATACCGCAAAAAAAGAGCTAATATCCGGCTAAAACCTGCCAATTATTATCCATAAACATTCATTTCATCCCGGTAATTTTATAAATTGAATTTATAGTGTTAACCTTATGCTAATGTTTGTAAACAAGTATTTTAAAATAAGCTGCTATGCCGTTGCATGCTTTATTGCTGCCGAAAAAACGCAGGCGCAATCTTACGTACCTGAATGGAACGATACCCGCTTTAAAGTAAAACCTGTTGTTCCGGTTAAGGCCTATAGCTTTGACTTAAAAGATGTACAACTTTCAGAAAGTCCCTTCAAAAAGGCTATGCAGGTTGACGCCGCTTATTTATTAACTATCGAGCCAGATCGATTACTGTCGGGTTTCCGTTCTCACTCGGGCCTACAGCCTAAAGGGAAAATATACGAAGGCTGGGAAAACTCGGGCCTGGCCGGGCATACTTTGGGGCACTACCTATCGGCCATTGCCATGCACTATGCATCAACCCGCGACCCAGAGTTTTTGAAACGTACAAACTATATAGTAAGCCAACTGAACGAATGCCAGGTGGCGCGTAAAAGCGGCTATGTTGGCGCTATACCCAAAGAAGATACCATTTGGGCCGAAGTAGCCAAAGGCGACATCCGTTCCCGCGGGTTCGATTTAAATGGTGGCTGGTCGCCGTGGTATACTGTACATAAGGTTATGGCCGGGCTTTTGGATGCCTATTTATATACTAACAATACACAGGCCCTCAAAATATGCCAGGGCATGGCCAACTGGACAGGCGAAACCATCAAAAACCTTGACGACGACAAGCTGCAAAAAATGCTGCTTTGCGAATACGGGGGCATGGCCGAAACCCTGACCAATTTATACGCCATTACCGGCGACAAAAAATACCTGGATCTATCGTACAAGTTTTACGATAAGCGCATATTAGATCCGCTTGCCCAAAAGAACGATATATTACCCGGCAAGCACTCTAATACCCAGATACCTAAAATAATAGCCAGCGCCCGCAGATATGAACTTACCGGTGATGGAAAGGACAAAGCCATAGCTGATTTCTTTTGGGAAACCGTTACCGGCTTTCACTCCTACGCAACCGGCGGTAACAGTAATTACGAGTACCTTACCGAGCCGGGCAAACTAAATGACAAGCTTACCGAAAACACTACCGAAACCTGCAACACCTATAATATGCTAAAGCTTACCCGCCATTTATTTGCGGTTGAGCCTTCGGCAAGGTTGATGGATTATTACGAAAAGGGCTTATACAACCACATCCTGGCATCGCAAAACCACCAAACAGGCGGGGTATGTTATTTTGTGCCTTTGCGCATGGGCGGTAAAAAAAGCTACAGCACCCCCTTTGATGATTTTACCTGCTGCGTAGGCTCGGGTATGGAAAACCATGTAAAGTATAACGAAAGCATCTACTTCAGGGGTGCCGATGGGAGTGTTTATATCAACCTGTTTATTCCGTCGGTATTAAACTGGAAGCAGAAAGGCCTGAGCATTAAACAGGAAGGTAATTTGCCTTCGGCAGATCGGATGGCTTATACTATCACCCTTGCAAAACCGTCTACATTTGCTATCCGCATCCGCAAACCCAAATGGACAGGCAACCCTACAATCAGTATCAACGGAAAAACACAACAGCTTACTCCTGATGCGGAAGGCTATTTTGTATTGAACCGTAAATGGCGCAATAACGATAAAGTAACGTTTACTACGCCCGAGAGTTTATATACCGAGGCCATGCCCGATAATGCCAACAGGCGCGCTATATTCTATGGCCCGGTTTTGTTAGCCGGCGTTTTGGGCAACACCGAGCCCGACCCGTTAAAAGGAGTACCAGTTTTTGTAACCAGCGAAACCGACCCTAACAAATGGCTGCAAATGGTTGATAAAACCCAGTTAAGCTTCCGTACCGAAAAAGTTTCAAAACCCGAAGAGGTGAAGCTGATCCCCTTTAACCAAACCAAAGATGAATATTACTCGGTTTATTGGGATGTATTTACACCGGATGCCTGGGTAGTACAACAAAAAGCCTATGATGAGCAAAAGAAAAAACAACAGGAACTGGAAGCCCACACTACCGATGTTTTACGCATAGGCGAAATGCAACCCGAGCGCGACCATAATTTTGCCGGCGAGAACACCACCACCGGCGAGGACCATCAAAAGAAATGGCGGTCGACAGAGAACGGCGGCTATTTTACCTACGATATGAAGGTTGATGCCAATACCCAAAACACACTCATTAACACGTATTGGGGTATGGATAACCGCGGCCGCACATTTGATATTATGATAGATGGCACCAAAGTGGCAACCGAGGATTTAAACAAGTACAAAGAGAGCCGTTTCTACGACATCAGCTATCTGATCCCCATTGAGTTAACCAAGGGCAAGCAAAAAGTAAGCGTTAAATTATTACCTAAAAAAGATAACAGTGCCGGCCCCGTATATGGCAGCCGCATGGTAAAAAACTAAAATATGATGACCAGTAAAATTAAAATAGCCTGCCTGTTGTCGGCATCGGTATTAGGTTTAAGCAGCAACTTATTTGCCCAGCAAAAGGATTATCCTATTCAACCTGTAGCATTCACCAATGTGCAGGTAAACGATAAATTCTGGCAGCCTAAAATGGCGGTAAATGCCAATGTAACTATCCCGTATGTACTTGCCCAGTGTAAAAAGAACGGCCGCATGGATAACTTTTTACGCGCCGCCAAACAATTAGATGGCGATAAGCTAAGTGAGTTCCCGTTTGACGATACCGACGTGTACAAAGCCATTGAAGGGGCATCCTATTCCATGCAAAACAAAAAGAACCCTACGCTGGATAGATATATCGATACGCTCATTGGTATTATTGGGGCCGCGCAGGAACCGGATGGTTACCTGTATACCTTCCGCACGGTACACGCCAAAAAACCTCATGAATGGATAGGCGACAAGCGCTGGGTGAATGAAGAAGTATTAAGCCACGAATTGTATGATTGCGGGCATTTATACGAAGCCGCCGTAGCACATTACCAGGCTACCGGCAAACGTACTTTGCTTAACATCGCCATAAAAAATGCCGATCTTTTGGTAAAAACCTTCGGGCCGGGCAAAATTGAAGAGTATCCCGGTCACCAGATTGTGGAGATAGGCCTATCCAAAATGTACCGTGTTACCGGCAAAAAAGAATACCTTGACCTGGCCAAATTCTTTTTGGATGTACGCGGCCCCAAAGGCGAATCATACAACCAGGCCAATAAAAAAGTGGTTGACCAGCACGAGGCCGAAGGCCACGCCGTACGTGCAGCCTACATGTATACCGGTATGGCCGATATTGCTGCCTTAACCGGCGATACCAAATACCTGAGCGCAATTGATGATATCTGGGGCGATGTGGTTAACAAGAAATTATATATAACCGGCGGTATTGGCGCAACCGGCAATGGCGAGGCTTTTGGTGATGCTTACCAGTTGCCCAACATGTCGGCCTATGCCGAAACCTGTGCGGCCATTGGCAATGTATACTGGAACAACCGGATGTTTTTACTTCATGGCGATGCTAAATATATTGATGTGCTGGAACGGACGCTGTACAACGGCCTGCTTTCGGGCGTTTCACTGAGTGGCGACCGCTTTTTTTACCCCAACCCACTGGCATCCATGAACCAGCACCAGCGCAGCGCCTGGATAAGCTGCGCATGCTGCATCAGTAACATGACACGCTTTTTACCATCGTTACCCGGCTATGTTTACGCCAAAAACAAAAACGACCTGTATGTTAACCTCTTCATGAGCAATACCAGTAACATTAAGCTAACATCGGGAAATGTAAACATTGTACAAACCACCGATTACCCCTGGAAAGGCAAGGTTGATATTACCGTTAACCCGGCAAAAGCAACAGTCTTCACCTTAAGGATACGCATCCCCGGATGGGCCAAACAGAAGCCTGTTCCCGGCGATTTATATTCATTTATGAATAATGTACAGCTGCCTGTTGTACTATCTATCAATGGCAAAGCAACCTCATTTGTAACCGAAAAAGGGTACGCCGTACTAAAACGCAGCTGGAAAAAAGGCGATAAGGTAAGCCTTAACCTCCCTATGGAAACTGAAAAGGTATTAGCCAACCAAAAGGTAAAAGACGACAGGGATCGTTTTGCCTTTGAGCGCGGCCCTATTGTTTATTGCCTGGAAGGCCCCGATAACCGCGACAGCCTGGTGCAAAACATCATGATAGATAAAAACGCCATAGCAAACGCCAATTACCAGGCCGACCTCTTGAACGGCGTAGATGTTATTAATGCCGAGGGCAAAAGCACCAAAAGGCAACTCAACAGCGATAAACTGACCGAAACCAGCCAACAGGTAAAGGCCATCCCCTACTACGCCTGGGCTAACCGCGGGCCAAGTGAAATGACGGTTTGGATCCCTTATGAGGCATCAGCTTCAAGGCCGCAGCCGGCACCTACCATTGCAAGTACCAGTAAAGTAAGTGCATCATTAAAAAATAAAAAGATGTTTGCATCTATAAAAGACCAGTATGAACCGGCCAGTTCAAACGATAACAGCTTTCCCTTTATGCACTGGTGGCCAGCTAAGGATACCAGCGAATTTGTTCAGTACGATTTTGACGCGGCACATACCGTAAGCGAATCAAAAGTTTATTGGTTTGACGATGGACCCTGGGGTGGTTGCCGCATCCCGGCATCGTACAAAATATTGTATAAAAAAGATGGGCAATGGGTACCGGTAAAAAACACAACGCCTTACACCATCAGCAAGGATAGCTTTAATACGGTAAGTTTTGAGCCGGTAAGTACTACCGCTTTACGGATGGAAATTCAGCTTCCGGTTGATAATTCGGCCGGTATCCATGAATGGGCGGTCAAATAACATTGAATAATATTCCAGCCCCCCTTTAATCATTAAGAAATATTTGTGCCCGAAACGGAACATTGCAATTGTAAATCAATTGCAATGTTCCGTTTTCTTTTCACACTTTATTTACAATTTAATCGGAAACTAACCAAAATAACATCGCGACTAAAATTCGATGTTAAACTTGTCTCTTCATTATTATGAAAGGTGGAGAGATATGGACAAAAGAATTTACCATACGGCTATCCCGGGCATCAGGACAGCCCTATTTATCATCGTTGGCTGCCAATGGTTTATGGCACATGCCCAAACACTTAAAACGGGTTCTCTTAAATACCTAATGGCCTCCAATGGATTCAATGGCTGCATTGCTTTGGGCAAAGCTATCGGCACACTGCCATACGGTAAATTAACATACCTCGACGGAGATAGCCGCATTGATGCCGACAGTTGCATAAAATATGCCTATAACGAGCCTTATGCTTTTACCCTTGGCGATAGCATAGACCTTGACATGGTAGCTGTCCGTGCCTATAAAGATAGCATAGTGAACATTTACCTGTTTTTTAAACTTTCGGATGCATATAAAGTATTAAAAAAATTCATCAGCCTATATGGCCAGTTTACCGAGAAGCCAGATAACTACTCGGATATTTATAACTGGAATTCAAGCCAAGTAAGCCTTTCGTTACGCTACCAGTGTAAGGCCGATTTGGGAGTTGCCATTTTTACATGCAAAAAGCTGGAAACCGAAATAGAGGCCGATAAACAAAGAGCAATCAGGCGGTATTATAAACAGGCATTATCCCTCAATTACTAAACCGCTTTTTTCATTCAGTTCGGCTTTAGGCATTGTACTTATATATTGTCATTAACTATTAAGGCATGTATTGCCTTAAATATATCTTACTGAAATTCACGCTACCGGCAAGCCGATGGAACTCCCCGGTTTACAAAAGCATTTACCTGTCGCAAAATCCAATATTCAGCAATTATTTGTTTCTGCTTTTACCCATGACCCCAACAGACAGAACCCAATAGCGGCGGCCGGCACATCATTTATCAACGGGCGGTTAAATAGGTGCTGAATATTATTTTGTACAGTATTTAACCCACTGTAAACCAGTGTACAAAAAACCAAACAAGGCAAATGAACAGAAAAACGCCTGTTTATTTCATTTTTTATAAATAAGTTTATTAATTAATCAAAAGTTAATAAAAATAAATACCGATTAAAGTTCGGTATTAAACTTGTCTCTCCAACATTATGCAAGGTGGAGAGATATGGAAAAAAGAATTTACCATAGGGCTATTTCAGGGATTAAAATAGCGCTGTTTGTCATTATTAGCAGTCAGTGGTTTATGGCAAATGCCCAGGCGCTTAAAACAGGCTCCATATCGTACTTAACATTAAATAACGGACCCGGCAACAATGTTGTTTTAGGCTCTGATATCAAAGACCTCCAGGCTGCCAACTTATCCTACCTTGATGGCGATAGCCGTGCTGACGCCGACAGTTGCTTAAGATATGCCTACACTGACCCAAATGTGTTGGACCTGGGCGATAGTTTAAACCTTGATATGGTGGGCATCCGTGCCTATAGGGATAAAATTGTGAACATTTACCTGTTTTTTAAAATGACAGATGCATATAAAGTTTTACAAAAATTCATCAGCATGTATGGCCAGTTTACTGACAGGCCCGATAACTATTCGGATATTTATAACTGGAATTCGAGCCTGTTAACCCTTTCGTTACGGTACCAGTATAAGGCCGACCTGGGTGTTGCCATTTTTACCAGCAAAACGCTGCAAAACGAGATAGCTGCTGATAAACAAAGAGCGATAAGCCGGGATTACAGCCAGGCATTATCGCTTAATAATTAAACAGTATCGTTCGTTTCATTCGGCATTAAGTTTTGTAATTTATATATTGCCATCAACTAATAAGGCAATAGTTATAAAACTTATGAGATACCTCCTGATCCTGATATTAATGACCGGCTTTAACTGTTTTGCGCAGGACTATAAAGCGCAAATAGATCAGTTTCGCCAGGGCTATATGAACGATTTTTTAACGGACACTCATTCGCCCTTAAAAAAGGATGACCTCAAAAACCTGCGCTTTTACGATGCCGACAGTACTTACAGGGTTACCTGTAAAATAACACTGCTGAGCAACGAAACCAATTTTATAATGCCCGTTTTTCATGGTACAGGCAGCCAGTACGTTAAATATGCCCTGCTGAAATTCACATTGCAGGGCAAACCGATGGAACTTACGGTTTACAAAAGCATCTACCTGTCGCAAAATCCAATGTTCAGCAATTATTTGTTTTTGCCTTTTACTGATGACACCAACGGGCAGGAAACTTATGGCGGCGGCCGGTACATCGATCTCAAAACAACCGATTTTAAGGAAGGCAGTCTTATTGTTGATTTTAACAAGGCTTATAACCCATATTGCGCATTCAGCCCCAATTACTCCTGCCCCAAACCGCCCGGCGAAAACAAGCTGAGTATTGCCGTAAAAGCCGGCGAAAAGCAGTTTGCGGGCGGCACCAATCATTAACCTGCTTTCATCCACATCAAAAAATGAGCAGCTTAAATATGCAAGCTTTACGTGCAGAGATGTGTTCCTGGCGACAGGAATTACACCAACACCCCGAATTTGGTTTTGAAGAAAAACAAACCGCCGCTTTCATAGCCGCCAAACTACGCGAATTTGGCATGGATGAAGTAACCGAAGGCATAGGCGGCACCGGTGTAGTTGGAACGCTAAAAAAAGGCATCGGTACAACATCCATAGCGTTGCGTGCCGATATGGATGCGCTACGCATAACCGAGCAAGGCAATTATCCATACAAATCAAAGAACGATGACGTAATGCATGCCTGCGGTCACGATGGGCATACCAGCATGCTTTTAGGCGCTGCCAAATGGCTGGCAACCGAAAGCACGTTTAACGGCACCATATATTTCATTTTTCAACCAGCCGAAGAATGGGGCCAGGGGGCGCTGGCCATGCTTAACAATGGCCTGCTTCAACGCTTTCCGTTTGATGCTGTTTATGGCCTCCACAATTGGCCGGGCTTGCCCATAGGCCATTTTGCTACCTGCGCAGGGCCGCTTATGGGTGCCGAAGACCTTTTTGAAATTACGTTAACCGGCATTGGCGGCCATGCATCCCGCCCGCATGCGGGGCGCGAAGTTTTGGTAGCCGCAAGTTCGCTGGTGATGGATTTGCAAACTATCGTTTCCCGGCGGATAAGCCCTGCCGATATAGCCGTTGTATCTGTCACCGAGTTTATTACCAATGGTACCCGCAATGCTTTGCCCGGCCAGGCAATATTAAAAGGCGACGCCCGCAGCTTTTTGCCCGAAGTGAGCCATACTATCCAAACCGAAATGAGGCGGTTGGCAGTCGGTACCGCCCTGGCTTATGATTGCATCGTCGACGTAAAATACACCCACGAATTTATCCCGCTTATTAACGATGAGCAATGCACAAAAGCTGCGTTACAAGCAGCTGCCACCGTATTTGAGTCAGATAATATTGATAGCAACATTAAACCGGTAACCGTATCTGAAGATTTCGCGCGGTTTTTAAAGCATGTTCCCGGCAATTTTGCTTTGATTGGCAATGGCGAAAAGTCGATGCCGCTGCATCATCCGGCTTATGATTTTAATGACGAAGCTTTAATTTACGGCGCTAAATATTTTAAAGCACTGGCCGAATCGGTATTAATTGCATAGATAAAGCTTGATTATAGCCATGCCACGTTAAACTTCCGGCGTATTAAAACGCGGAAGTTTAACGTGGCTATTCACTATCGCTAATTATTTAAACACAAGCTGGTTGGCCAGGTCAATCTCCTGTTGAGTTATGGTATGGGGCCTGCCAGGATATACTTTAAGGGTTACATCGGCACCAAGGTTTTTGATGATGGCAACACTTTCCTCAACCCTTGTTAAAGGTACATGCGGGTCGGGGTTACCGGTGGTGATCAGTATGGGTGTTCCGTTAAAGTTACCCTGGTAATTGTTAAGATCGAGGCCATCACCTATCAGGCCGCCGGTGAACGCTACAGCACCGCCGTATGTTTTGGCATGGCGGGTAATATAATCCAGCGTTAAACAGGCACCCTGCGAAAAACCGAGGAAATAAATTTTCTCTTCGGGGATGCCATCAGCTTTAATCTGTTGCACCAACTGGTCTATCGTATCCAGGGCCGAGTTTAAAGCCGGCTGGTTCATTTTATCGCCTGCCATAAAGCTATAGGGGTACCAGCTATTGTTAGTGGCCTGTGGGGCGCAAATAGCCATGCCCTGCACATTTAAGCTATCGGCCAGGCTGGCAATGTTTTGGGCGGTGCCGCCGCGACCGTGAATCATGACCAGAGCTGCCCCGGCTTCGGTTGCCGGGGCGCCTGTGGTTATATAATTTTTTTGATGTGTGTACATGATCAATATAATTGAGGTAATGTTTTCTCTAAAGTGCTGCGGAACCTTTCGTGTTGTGCAGGCAATTTTAAATGGGTACCCAATTCGTCAACCGGTTCGTCAACAGCAAAACCGGGATTATCGGTAGCCAATTCAAACAATACACCGCCCGGTTCGCGGAAGTACAGCGAGTAAAAATAGTTCCTGTCTATTTTATCGGTAGTGTGCAAGCCAAGGGCGGCAATTTTTTCGCGGTATTGCATCAATACTTCCTCGTTTTTAACCCTAAACGCTACGTGGTGAACCGATCCGCCGGCCACATGGCCGGCAACTTCGCCGGCAACCTCAACCAGGTCAACAATGGCTGCGTTTTCAACCGCATCGGTAATAAAGCGGTAACGGTTTACATGCTGCTCCAGCAAGCGGTAGCCAAATACGCCGGTTAAAATATCGGCAGTAGGCTGCATTTTGTTGGTAGTGATAGTTACACTGTGGAACCCTTTGGTAGCATTTTCGGCCTTTACATCGGCTGTTTCCCATGGCAAGCGGTTATCGGCAGTTTTTGAAGCTATCAATTCCAATTTTAAACCGTCGGGGTCTAAAACGGTAAGGTATGGTTCGCCAAATTTTTCAGATACTTTATTGTAGATGATATTGTTGGCATCAAAACGTTTTAGCCAAAAATCAAAACTGCCTTCAGGAACCGAGTAACCAATTTCGGTAGCCTGGCGTGCGCCCCTGCGGCCAGCAGTAATACCTTCCCAGGGGAAAAATGTAAGGATAGTACCAGGCGTACCTTCTTTATCGCCATAATATAAATGGTAAGTTTCAGGATCGTCGAAGTTTACTGTTTTTTTAACCAGGCGTAAACCAAGTACGTTGGCATAAAAATTATAATTGCGTTTGGCATTGCCTGCTATTGCTGTAATGTGGTGAATGCCGTTTACTGTATTTTCCATGATGTTGATTATTTTATGTGTTGCTGTTTTATTTACATCAAAAGTAAGGCGCTATTCGCCGGGGAAACTTGACCTACAACAAGAAATAAAAAGGCACGCATTTTTTTCCGTAGAGACGCATAATTGCGTCTCCCGCAGGATATTAAAAACATGCAAGTTCGAATCTGCATTTTGGCAACCCTGCAAATCTTAAGCCTAAACGCGGTAGACGCAATTATGCGTCTACAAAAGAAAAAAACAACAAACGAATGCGCACCCATAATTAAATTTTGCGGTTATATTTGTTCAACACCAATTGTAAATGCCCCCGGGCTGCAAAACTATATCAACCAATGGACCAACAAGAACTACGAAGCAGGGCATGGTTTGGCCGTAAAGGCAAGGATGGCTTTATTTACCGCGCCTGGATGAAAAACCAAGGCATTCCCGACTATGAATTTCAAGGCAAGCCGGTAATAGGCATCTGCAATACATGGAGCGAGCTTACCCCCTGTAACGCTCATTTTCGCGAGCTTGCCGAATCGGTAAAACGGGGCATTTTAGAGGCGGGCGGTTTCCCGGTCGAGTTCCCGGTAATGTCGCTTGGCGAAACTTTAATGAAGCCCACGGCTATGCTTTATAGAAACCTGGCAAGTATGGATGTGGAAGAATCTATCCGCGCCAACCCATTGGACGGGGTAGTATTACTTTGCGGCTGCGATAAAACAACACCATCGTTGGTAATGGGTGCCTGCAGCGTAAATATCCCCACCATCGTGGTAAGTGGCGGGCCGATGCTTACCGGCAACCACCGCGGCAAACAAATAGGTACCAGCGACGTTTGGCGCTATCATGATGATGTACGCTCGGGCAAAATCATGGAAGAGGAATTGCTCACCATCGAGGCGGCCATGTGCCGTAGCCAGGGGCATTGCGCGGTTATGGGCACAGCTTCATCCATGGCTTGTATGGTTGAGTCATTGGGCCTTTCGCTGCCGGGCAACGCAGCCATCCCTGCTGCCGATTCCAGGCGGAAAGTGTTGGCTCAGCTATCGGGCTTACGCATTGTGGAGATGGTAAAGGAAGATTTGAAACTTTCGGATATACTTACCCGGCAGGCTTTTGAAAACGCCATCATAACCAATGCCGCCATAGGCGGATCAACCAATTTTGTGATCCATTTGCTGGCAATTGCCGGCCGCATTGGCGTACCGCTCGAACTGAAGGATTTTGATCCCTTATCTAAAAACATCCCTCTAATAGCCAACCTGCAGCCTTCGGGCCAATACTTTATGGAAGATTTGTTTTATGCCGGCGGCCTGCCTGTTGTTTTAAAGGCACTGGATGGCATACTTCACCGGGATGCCATCACGGTAAACGGTAAAACCATTGCCGATAATTACAGCAATGCCGTGGGTTATAACAGCAACGTTATTACCACGGTTGATGCGCCCTTTAATACAGCCACCGGCCTGGCTATTTTGACAGGTAACCTGTGCGAGTCGGGCGCGGTTATCAAGCCATCGGCGGCCAGCGGGCATTTAATGCAGCATACAGGCAAAGCCGTAGTGTTTGAAAACATTGAAGATTTTAAAGCCCGTATTGATACCGACGAACTGGAGGTTGATGAAAGCAGCATTTTGGTATTAAAAAATGTAGGGCCGAAAGGCTATCCCGGTATGCCCGAGGTTGGCAATATGGGCATCCCTAAAAAGCTATTGGAAAAGGGAATTACAGATATGGTGCGCATATCCGACGGACGCATGAGCGGAACCGGCTTTGGCACCGTGGTATTGCACGTATCACCAGAGGCAGCGGCAGGCGGCAATTTTGCCCTGATAAAAACCGGCGACCTGATTACGCTTGATGTGCCCAACCGCACGTTAAATGTAGCTATCAGCACCGAAGAGTTTGCCGAACGAAAACGACAATACGTCCATCCGGATCCGGTTACCAATCGTGGTTATGTAAAACTGTATCTTGATCATGTGCAGCAGGCACACCTGGGGGCCGATATGGATTTCCTGGTAGGTGGTTCGGGCAGTAAGGTTTTAAGGGATTCACATTAAGTTTATATCATGAGTTTTAAAAATAAAGTAGCCATAGTTACCGGTGCAGGCCAGGGCATAGGGTTCGAAATTTGCCGCATGCTGGCCCAAAAAGGCGCTACCGTAATATTGAATGATATAGATATCGGTTTAGCAAAAAAAGCGGAAGACCTGATCAACCAAAACCACCCGGAAAGTTGTTTGGCCATGCCCGGCGATTCAAGCGACGTGGGTTTCATCAATACCATGGTAGATACTGCGATAAAGCAATACGGCCGACTGGATATTGCGATAGCCAATGCCGGCATTACCTTATATGGCGATTTTTTTGCCTACACCAAAGAAGCATTCTCCAAAGTATTGGATGTAAACCTTGGCGGCTCATTTTTCCTGGCGCAGGCGGCAGCCAAACAGATGAAGGCGCAGGCCAATGGCGGGGCAATACTTTTTACCTCGTCGGTAGTGGGGCACCAGGCGCTCAAAAGCCTTGCCGCCTATGCCATGACCAAAGCCGCTTTGGAGATGCTGGCCAAAAACCTGGTCATCGAACTTTCGCAGTACCGCATCAATGTAAATACCGTTGCGCCGGGCGCTACCTTAACCGAACGTACTATGGAAGAAGCGGACTATGAACGGGTATGGTCGAACATTACCCCCATGGGCCGGCCGGCTTATGTTACCGACATTGCCAACACGGCACTGTTTTTAGTATCCGACGAGGCCAAACACATTACCGGCCAAAGTTTAATTGTTGATGGCGGCTGGACATCGGTAAGTACTTTGCCCGATGGCATTAAATAACACAACACAATGGTACAAGTAGCAGTTAACCACGCCAGCTTTTTGGGCGAAGGGCCCGTTTGGGATTGGCGCAGTAACATTTTATACTGGGTTGATATTATGGGCGGCCATATCCACGAATACAATCCCGAAAACAAGAATTTCAGAACCATTGATGTTAAGCAGATGGTTGGCGCGGTAACTATTTGCAACGATGGGCAATTACTTGCCGCATTAAAAAACGGCCTGGCCATAGTAAACCGCGAAAGCGGTCAACCGGCATTTTTTGCTCACCCCGAAGCTCACCTCCCGCAAAATCGTTTTAACGATGGCAAGTGCGACCCGGCCGGCAGGTTCTGGATTGGATCCATGGCTGTTGACGAAACCCCGAACGCCGGGAATTTGTATATGCTGGATGGCAACCTGCAAATCACGCCCAAAATACATGGTACCACCATATCCAACGGAATGGCATGGAGCCCCGACCACAAAACTTTTTACTATATCGATACACCGACCATGAACGTGGTGGCTTATGATTTTGATGTACACAGCGGCACCATCTCCAACAAAAAAACGGTGATCACTATCAACGAAAAAGATGGTTACCCCGATGGCATGACCATTGATACCGAAGGCATGCTGTGGATTGCCCACTGGAACGGCTGGCAGGTAAGCCGCTGGAACCCGCGCACCGCAACCAAATTATTTACCCTGCCCCTCCCCGTAGCCAATGTAACCTCCTGCACATTTGGCGGCCCCAACCTAAGCGACCTGTACATCACCACCGCCCAAAAAGGCCTTACTGCCAACGAACTGATGCAGCAGCCACTTGCAGGCATGCTGTTTGTTTGGAACGATTGCGGATACCAGGGGGCGAGGGCTTTTGAGTACAAAAGCAAATGATTTGAAACACGCTAAAAACGTTTTAAAAAAATAAGCGATTTGTACAAACGAACAGGCTATGGGCTATCCGCAGCGGTGAGGATAAATCTGATGCAATTTGCACTCCGTGATATGCTGTAGTGCAAATTGTATAAAATTCTTTTTCGCCCCTCGCCCGGTACCGTAATATTTACCCGATGGGGTACGAATGGGATTAATTGCAAGTGTGTGTACCGGTACGGGATGAAACAGGGTGACACGCCCTGACACGGGGTGAAACGCCCTGAAACACCCTGGTACACCCTGGTACGGGGTGGTACACTACCAATGGTTAATATTTTTAACCCGGGAAAAATTCCGGATTGGAAATATTGCACAAGTGGTGGCGCAAAGGGTGACTGGTGATCAAAAAGCAAAGTACCGAAATAATGGTTTATTATGGTAAATGATTAAATCAGTGAATCAAAAAGCGCACGGGTAAACGCCGGACCATGTTTTTGAGTGATAAAATTTCACCAACCATGTTGTATAATGGGCTGTCATGGTGAGCCTGTCGAACCATCGCGGGCAAAGGCCTCTCCACGCAACCCTTCTACAGGCTCAGGGTGGTACGCCTGCACAATGACTTGTCATGCTGACGAAGGAAGCTATTAACGAACTCTTCTACCACCCGAAAACAAAGAAAATAATTGCATCCTTACCTACCGAACATTTTTGTCTTGATTCTTGACTCTTGATTCTTAACGTCTTTTCCCGCCGTTGCCTGCGGCCCGCGCTTTACACTCATACTACACAGGCCTTAGCCGCCTGGCCGGTATCCGTTTCAATCGCTAACGGGGGTTGCGGGAATTGAGGGGTTGGGGGTTACAACAAAATTGTGATTTGCGTGTGAGGCACATGTGAGATGTGTGCGCCAGCTTCGGGGTTAGAGTCCACAACAAGATTTGTGATTTGCGTGTGAGGCACATATGAGATGTGTGCGCCTGCTTCGGGTTAACCGTACGTAAACATAGCAATTTAGCTAAACTTTAATTGAATTACTGGCATAACGCTATTATTAAAATAGCTCAATAGATTTGTATATTTGTATACCATGATAAGAAATATCCATATAGATGAACTATTTCCAAAGCATCTGTTTTGGGATGTGGATATGTCATGCCTCGACATTGATAATGATCGCGATCTCATTATTCCAAGAGCATTAATGGCAACCACGCCATTAACATTTACAAATGATATTGCTAAACTTGAAGTGCTTTATCCCAAAGCAGTTATCGCTCGCGAACTAAAAACCACAAAGGAAAGGGTTAGTAATCAAATTTGTCGCTTAGTTGCAAGACGTTATCACGTTAAACAATTCGCCCGTTTTTCTAAATGAAAGCCGTTTCCGATAGCCTACTTGAAACTATTCTTGAACTTCAACAACTTCCTTCCCTATCTTCAAGCAGCCTGGGTGGTGGAACGAACCTGGCAATTCGTTACGGTCATCGCAGATCCTACGATATAGATCTATTCTTTCCAGGCATCATTGGAAAACGGGGTTATGAGCTTATCAAAGAAGAAGTAATTGCTTTTTACGGTAATGACGTTTTCGCTATAGACTATCCATGTGATGAAGATGACCAGCTTTTATTTCAACGTTTTTTTGTCCGTAAAGGCGAAACGGCTATTAAGGTAGAAATACTGCAGAATATGCAAACGCATCTCGAACCTGAAATTATTAATGGCGTCAAGTTGATGAATGTATATGACATTGCGTCATTAAAATTAATGAGTGCTTCCAATAGAGCTAATCATAAAGATATCTATGATTTGGATTATCTTACAGATCATATAGTACTCGACGAATTGATGGCTTTACTTAAAACCAGGCAACAAACTTACAATCAACAAGAGCATCAAAATATTTTCGATCAGGATGGCGAGTTTAGTCCCATCGATAATCCGGATTTGTTATTAAAGTTTGAAGAGCCGATGAAAGGCAGTTCTTCGCGGCCTGGCCACTCCAATCCTCGTGTCGACTTTATTGAGGGAGGAAAGAATTGGGCAGTAGCAAGAAGTAGCTGGAGGCGCAAAGTCAGAGCATATTTTAGGAGTATAGATAAGGACTTTCCAAGCGCACAACCCTCGTGATAACACATTATTCGCACTCATTACCAAATGCAGTTCCCTGGGTAGGTTTTTTTTTAAGAGTGGTGAGTAATAATGAAAAGTCGGCCTTAAGCGATGGGTACTTTTTTGCCAGTCGCTTTAACTCCTTTTCAAACTTAGGAATAAATTTTACCCTATAACTCATTTAGCAAATCATCGGCGTTACGGGCTTCTAACTTACCTGCCAAAACCAGGTTCAATTCGTCAACGGCCTCTTTAACGCCTTCCAATACTTTAGCTTTATAAGGCGTAAGGGGTTTTGTCTTTACGTAAGGCAAATCGTTAAGTAACGCCAATAGCGCAGCTGCCTTACTTTCTTTAACTTCCAATACAAACTTCATAATAACAAAAATACAATATTATTACTGCTGTTACTTATATAACAAGAATATAAAAAGCACTTATTTCCCCAGCCCCACTTACAGAATATCACATATCCGTCTTGATTCTTAACGTCTTTTCCCGCCGTTGCCTGCGGCCCGCGCTTTACACTCATACTACACAGGCCTTAGCCACCTGGCCGGTATCCGTTTCAATCGCTAACGGGGGTTGCGGGAATTGAGGGGTTGGGGGTTACAACAAAATTGTGATTTGCGTGTGAGGCACATGTGAGATGTGTGCGCCAGCTTCGGGGTTCCTAACGAATTTAGCGAAGTAACAAACTTAAGCGTGAAGCCTTAGCAATTGATTGGCAAGTAAATGGTTTTTTGTAGATAATGTAATAATTTAAGGCCATTTCGTTACCGAATATTTCTCCAGGCGAACAATTGCCATATCCAAAATTTTTAGCAAAATTTACATACCGTTACTTATCACGGTTTGCTACATGGAAAAAACGCTACTTGACTGGGATTTTATCAGCTGGGAAGATTTTGAAACTCTAACCGTTTACCTTGCTCAAGACTTTTTTAAAAAGCCTTTTTTCGAAAAATACCTTAGGCCCGGCAATAAACAGCGCGGAATAGATATACGGGACACCAATCCGGATACAAACCAACCAATTTATCTTCAGTGCAAGCATGAAAAATTAAACACAAATAAACTGGAAACACTACTTGAAAAGTTTACTAAAGAGCCTCAGTGGGAAAAGCCATGCCAGTTTATTTTAGCTACTACATGCAATCTGCAAACAGAAGAAATTCAATTATTTATTGATAAGCAAAAACAGTTGCTGAGCAACCAGTTGGAAATTGATTGGTTTGTATGGGATGTGCATTTTCTTGAACAAGAACTGCGCAAACAGTTTCGGCTCGTCCAACGCTATTTTAGTCTCGAAGTTGCACGTCGTCATTGTCTGCCACCAAATGCTCAACTTATAGAGTACAATCCTTACCCTAACTTTATTCCCCGAAAAGTGAGCCTTTCAGCAACGTGGGGAGCACCCAAAAATCCATATGGCATAAGAGAGCCTCAAGATACATTTACACTCATGGAACTGTTATCTGACCCTGTAGCATCAACAACTCAAATATGTCTGATAGCCGACGCTTATGAAGGGAAATCGATTCTTTTAGATCAAACTGCTTATGAGCTGACACAAAGCGAATCCCGCCTTGTTCCACTTTTAATTCGTTTAAAAAATACGGCTATTGAGCCTATTGAATCTTTACTGGAAAATACATTTGATGGTTGGTTATCTATTCCGTCCCAGCAGTTAGTAATTATTATCGATGGTTTAGATGAAGTTCCCGGAGACCGTTTCATTGATGTAGTAAATAATCTCAATGTTTTTGTTCGCCGCTACAGCCATATACGTTTATTATTTGCATGCCGCAAACTATTTTACAATCAATATGAACTTCCTAAACGCCTTACAGGTATACGATTTTACGAGCTTGAGCCGCTTAATATGCGTCAAACCAATGAATATCTTCAGCAACATTTAGGTAGCAGAACAGATGAATTTTATAAAGGGATCAGGCGACTGGATTTAGAGCCATTTTTAGCCTATCCATTCTACCTTTTGAATTTAGTAAAATGGTACTCAGAAGGAGTATCATCTATGCCTGGTAGCAAGATCGATGTTGTTAATCGTTTTATCACTGAGTCTTTAGATACGTCAGCACAACGCCGTTTGTCAGCAGGAGTTGACCTAGACCAGCGCCGGGATCGTTATAAAAGACTAATCCGTCAATTCGCGCTGGCGTTACAACTTTCCGGTACTAACGCCTTGCACTATGAAACTCTCCAGCAATTATTTGAACCAGCTGACTTAGAATTGTTACAAGCCGGCTCCATACTGTCCATAGAGGATCGATTCTGGTCGTTTAGTAATGCAATATATCAAGAACAATTAGCGGCATTAGCGCTTAAGGACTATCCTACAGATACCATTGTGGGAATTGTCTCTATCGGTAAAAAACTTCGAAAAATACGTCTTAAATGGGTGCAAACCTTAGCTTCTTATATATCGCTACTACCTGAAGAAGACCCAGGCCGTGAAGCCGTTATCCAATTGATAGAGCAAGATAATATTGAATTACTTACTGTTAGTGACGGTAGCAAGTTCAGTACCGAATTCAGGCTTGACGTATTTCGCAAAATATTTGAAAAATACATTCGAATGAGTGCAAGGCCAATATTGGCAAGTGACACTATGCTGGGTGCATTTTCTCGCAATGATGCTGCAATCATTTCTTATTTATTTGAACTTCTGCAAAATGATATTCCCGAGGCACTTAAAGTCACGGTTTGTCGAACACTATCTAATATTAGATTAAGCAGGCGACAAACTATTGAGTATGGAGAAATTGCTTTTAACCAGTTGCAATCACTTTTAAACCCATACTATGCTGAACTCCTAATGGATCATATGGGTTTACAACGTTTGGGTTCTGCGGAATTTACTGAATTAATATTTAGCCGAAAAGATATGCTTCAATTACAGGAGTATCGTGATGGCGTTTACAAATATCTGACTGCTCATGAAGAGGTAGACCGTTATTATGATTTCGGACTGGAAGGGCTCAAAGTTTTGTATTTACACAATAAGGATACCAATCATTTTGGGTCTGAGCTAGATTTGCAGGATTTTTTGCTTTCAACTAAAGATCCTAAAAATTTAAAGAAGCTGTTTGGGGAACTTTCAGAAAGTGGCTGGCAGGAATTTTATCAGTATAAAGCCAGCGAAACCACACGATTTTTGAACCGGTTGACTAATATTGCTATAGATTGTTATTATAAAGATTCTTCCATACTAGCAGATATTGTAAAATTTGTACTGGCTCTTGGCCGTAATCATCTTAAGGAAGAATTTAGAAATATTGACCGATTCTTTTTTGAAACCGGTACTAATAGGGAGGCTTTAATAATATATCTTGATCTGGATCGGCAGAGGCTTTATAGCTGGGAATTAGCCGACCTGATTACACCTGATTGTTTTTCATTACTTATCGATTATGTAAATAACAAAAGGCTCACGAAGGATGATTTAAGGTCATTTATCGGTGGTCTTTATTATCGCAGAAAGCACACTGAAGCGAAAGAATTGCAAACCTTAACTGATGATACATTTGGAAAAGAGCCGATAAATGAAAACTCGCCCGCAAATCTTTGGCATCGCGCAGAGGAAAGTCGCAAATTAAATGACCAACGTTATATTCAGTCAGTAGATGCGTTTCGTGAGGGGATTGTTAAATATTTTCAGGCTTTTGGAAGGCAGGAAATTGAGGAGGACGAGCTTTATTTAGAGCCTGAAGATAAACCCAACCTTATTGATGTTGATTCTTATTTTGTCCAGAGCTATCTCCGAAGAAGCAGGGAAGAAGAGCAGCGAATTTATCTTAGCGAAGTTCTTAGGCTATTGGGGGGGCCGAAAGATTTTTTCTATTGGCGGGCGGAAAAATTGCTACACTATGAATTTAAGGGGCTCTCAGATGATTCTATTTTACTTACAATTTTAGAAGAATATTATAATGAACATATAAGCCATGCTGTATTTGAAAATGCCTATTACTTCGATGAGTCTGGTCAACCAATGAGGAAACGAATGGAATATCAGCTTTGTGAAATCTGGAAAAAGCACAGTTTTAAAACTCCTGATGAAATCTTGTTAGAAATGACTTGGATGGAAATAGGTGGAATACGCGGTGTTGAACACGACCAGCTTAACAAACGTACTTCACTTTCTGAATTATTGCTGGAACATTTTGCTGACCGACCAGCATTACTCGCCGAACGTATTATTGCCCATCTTAGATTGGAAATTAGCCATGATAATGTTTTGGCCTCTCATATTGGATTTTGCAAATATTTGAAATTGTACGAATCGGTAACAACGATTTTGGATATAATATTGATCGATCGTTTTGACCATTATTTTCAATACCAGGCAATTGATGTATATGTTGCACTTGATGGGGATAAGCGTAATTTATTGGATTATCTAGTCGATTTTAAAGATTATAACGATTACGTTTTTATTCATTTAATTAAACTTTTACGTGCTGATTTTCCTAATGAGGTAACCCAATTAATGTTACCTGCGATTAATTACATTAATACCTCACCAGAACGTAAAATGGACTTAGCTCAACAGCTATCAAACAGCGGAGTCATAGAAGGTTTTGATTATATCATAACTGAATTGGAAAAACGAAGTGTTGCACCACTTCATATACAGCATTCAACCATAATATGGCAAGTGGATACCTTGACCGCTTTAAATCGATTAAAAGCGGTTGCTCATATGCTTGTTGATCCTGCGTTTGATCATAATCAATTTTGGGAATCACCTAAACAGTTTATTATAGAACTATTGTTCGGCTTCTCAAAGAAAGGAGAGGATGATTTGCTGCTGGTGGAAGATTTTATGCATCGAACCGCGGAGCAATTTTTATCTGATTTTCCGGTGCAGTCAGCTCATCTTTTATGGCACGCGGAAAGAGCAATAGATCAATTTCGGGAAAGTCAGCAAGCTGGTTTTTCAGTATCATTCATACGGCAATTATTGAAAGAGCAAATTGCATAAACTATGCTACAAACCAAATGAGATACAAACCCTTGCTCTCTTTTGGTTATTCAATATAACCTTTACTAAAGATCCTCAGTAAAACAGATTATCAACTATTTATTCCCTCGAAGCAAATCAGTTACATATTTAACGATAGTTATCTATTTATTATCAATTATCTAATAGGTGTCTACTAAAAAATCTTAGTAATTTATAGTTTGAAAGTTCTTTATAGTTAGATCTTCCCTCGCTACCGCAAGGGCCCTTGTGGTCCGCATGCTAAGTATACGCCATGCATAGCCACCATGCACAGCCCGGAGATTGCTTCGTACCTCGCAATGACATGGTGGAGATAGGCACCGTTAAAACCTTGTCCGCCTATCCAACCACACCCAACTCAACCGGGCGAACGGAGACCGCACAAAACAAAAGGCCGCATTAACCGCGGCCTTTGGATGCAAGCTGAAATGAAATTTTTCGCCCTCGCCTTTTTAACTGTTATTGGTTGTAAAAAATGTCCTGTTGTTATTGTTTATTGCTTTGGAAGAATGGTTACAATTACTCTTTTGTACCGGGTTAGCCGGGGCGTTCCTTTATCGGTAACCTTCAAAATGAAGTGAGTAGTTTGGCGACTACTTACCTCCGGCGCTTTTAGTTCCGGAATGACAGACATGTTTTCTGCCGGAGTAACCGCTATTGTATCATGCAACGTTCCCGCTTCCCGGTACTGAAACCAGTGAAAACTCAGGGCATCTCCATCAGGATCATAGGATGCACTGCCGTCAAGACTAAATGTCTCGCCGGATTTTACCGTAAGCTGTTCGGGCATATTGAGTTTGGCAACCGGTGGGTGATTGGCAGCTTTATAATCCGTATTGCACCAGGCCATTCTTGCCGCAAAATCATGCTGGATTTCTTCTCTCCATCTCCAAATGGTTACATGGTTGTCTTTGTATGTGCCTGTGTCTTTTACAATGGCACGCCCCCATTTGCCCTGTACCCAGGGTGTATATTCGTCTTCGGCATTTGTCCAAAATGGTCTCGTCTCTTCTTCCAGCGGAACAATCCATTTCAGCTTGGGGTCAAAGGGCGGTTTGTAAAATTCATAACGTCCGCCCCAACCTCCCCAGTTTGGATGCTCGGGGTTGTTCAGTCCATTGGGAATCAGCGAGAGCCAGGACGGGGTATCACCTTCCATGCCAAAAGACACATCCGGATAGATTGCCCCCAGCGGCCCATGTCCCTGCTGGATATTTCGCATAAGCCAATCATTGCTCACAACTTCGTTGTTGGCGCCGGGAAATACCCTCAAGATGGCCGACCATGTAGCCGCATAATAATTTCCCGGGCTTGCGATGTAGAACAGGCCGGGGAAATTCCTGCGTATCCATGGCCCCGAATTATCCTGGTCCGAAATCGTGTATACCCTGAGCTTGCTTATCAACCTTTTTGCTTCCCCTTCGCTTTTAGTCTCCCTGATTTTCCAGAGTGCCTGCGCCAGTACATTCGGGCCGCCCCAAACAGTCACCCATAAAGGGCGGCTGTCATTCTTTTCAAGCATTTTGATCACCCAGTCCGACCCTTCCGAATCTTTGCCTTTTCCTACGCCTTCCATCCCATAAACCGGAAGACCTTTTTTTACCAGGCTTAATAATTTTTGCGCTGTTGGAAATCCGGGTTCGTGTTTTAGAAGATTAGGTTGCACCTTCTCATAACTACGAATAACTTTTTCAATGAGTTGCGGGCTAACTTTTTTTGATTGATGAATGGATGTTGAAGCGATGAGCCCTTCGATGTCGATTTGATTTGTGTATAGCATTAACCGGACCATCGACATAAAATCATCAGGCTCGTTTCCGATGTCGGTAATTACAATCAGGCGATGTTTGGCAATTGTTTGTGCAGAAGCCGTAATCTGTGTTGCCAGTATAATACTTAATACAACTTGCGCAACCAGCATTAGTTTTGTTTTCATTATTTCCCTCCTCTATTTCCCCACGCTAAACACATAACTCCCGGATGCCAGTTCATAAACAGCCTTCCCATCGGCATACTTTAAAAATTTGATGCCTTTTGCTTTTGCAGCGGGTTTGCCGCTTTCGGTTACCGCCGAAGCTGACGGAGCGGGCAAGTATAAAGTAGCTTTGGTATTTGCCGGTACGGTTGCGGTATAAGTTAGGGTATTCCCTGCCGTTTTCCAGCTGCTGTTTATCCTGCCGTAGGGCGAATCGTAGTAGCCTTTGGCGTAGGTCATCTGGCCGGTTGGGTCGGGCTCGGGTTGCAGGATAAAGTTTTTAAAACCAACCTCGCCGCGCTGGATGCCCAGTGAGTAGGCCATCATCCACTGGCCAATGGCACCAAAGGAATAATGGTTAAAGGAGTTCATGCTGTTGTTGCCGCCAAAGCCGTTTTCAACCGTGTAACCATTCAAACGTTCCCATATGGTGGTTGCACCCTGGTCAATGGCGTATAGCCATGAGGGGTAATGGTTGTTTTGCAGCACCTTGTAGGCAAGGTCGGTATGCCCGTAATCGGATAGCGATTTGCTGATCCAGGCCGTACCGATAAAGCCGGTCATGAGGGAGTATTTAGGGCGGGTAATACCGCCATCGTCCTTGTTTTCGCGTTCTACAACTGCCTGCAGGTTCTTGGCCATATAAGGAATGTTCTCGTCGTTAAAAACCCCTAACGACAAACCGACAGCATATGCAGTTTGTATATCGGCTACTTTAAATTCCTGTTTGGTACCCGGCGGGTCAAACGCTCCACGACCAACAAGTCCCATCGCTTTTTTATCGGCATTAATAAAGGTTTTGTTAAAAAAGGCTTTGCGCTCAAGATACCTTTCCTGGTATTTTACAGCGTCGTCGGGCTTGTTTAAAGCGATGGCAACCTTTACCATAATACCCAGGTCGAAAATATGGTAAGCCGTTACCAGGTAATCGGTACCCAGCTGGTTATTTTGAGGACCAAGCCAATCGCCTAATTGCGAATCGGAACTGAGGCCTGTTTTTTTGCTGATGGTGGAGTCGATAAAGCTCATGTACCTGGCCATGGCCGGGTAATGCTCTTTCAACAAGGCTACATCCTCATATTGCTGATATGCTTCCCAGGGGATAGTAATACCCGCGCTGCCCCAGAGTACGCCGCCAAAGCCGCCGCCCACGGGAGCAATATCCGTAAATTTTCCGTTGGGCATTTGCAAATCGCGCAGAGCAAAAAGGTGCCGCCTCAAAAACTGGTCGCTGTTGGACAGGTAGGTAGCCGTACGCGAAAAAATACTGATATCGCCCGACCAGCCCATGCGCTCGTTACGCTGCGGGCAATCGGTAGGGATGGTTAAAAAGTTATCGATATTTGACCAGGTAAGGTTCGACCACAACTTGTTTACTTTAGGGTTCGAAGTCACGTAGTCGGCCGTTAGCTTGTGGATAGAGCTCATGGCTAACCCCTGCACGGCGCTTAACGGCAGCGGTTCATCAACCCCGGTAACTTCAATATATTGATACCCGTGCGATGTAAAGTGCGGCTGAAACGTTTGCCCGCCATCCTTCATGGTATACACATCCTGGCTCAGGGCCCCGCGGTAATTCTCGGTCATGATCATCCCCACATTCTTACCCGATTCTTTGAGGGCCGGGTATAAAACTTCGGCATAACGCAACAATAACTTTTTACCGGCCTTGCCATTTTTGATATAGATTTTGGGCACGCCCACCATATTTTGCCCCATGTTGTACACATACACGCCTTTGCGTACTTCTTGCATACTTTGTGCGGTAAGTGTTTTGTAAATGCCGGCGGGCTGGCCAATTTGTCCAATCAGCGATAGCTTATCGTAATTAAGATCGTCCTTATGACCAAAAAAGTCATAGGATATACCCGAATAGGCGGTACCGTCTACCGGTACCTTAACCGCTTTTTGCCATGCGTTATCGTTATAATTAACGGTGCTCCAGTTGCTGATACCGGTTTCTAATGATGCATCATAAACTTCGCCCATATCCAGGCTGCTGTAAACTATGGGCCCTTTGTTGTAATATTTCCAATCCTTATCGTTGGTAGTAATTACTTTTTTTGAACCATCGGTGTATTTAATCACCAGCTTGGCTAAAAGCGATTGCCTGTCGCCAAAGTGGTTCCAGATGGTGCCGTAGCTTAACAAACCGCTCCACCAGCCTTCGCCCAGCATAGCGCCTATGGCGTTTTGCCCGTTGTTTACCATGGTGGTAACGTCATAGGTTTGGTACAGGTGGGTAATGTTGTATTGCGTTAAACCGGGATTGTAGTAATCGTTACCTACGCGTTTGCCATTCAGGTAAACTTCGTAAATACCACGAGCGGTAACATACAGGCGGGCGCTTGCAATTTTTTTGCTGTTTGTTTCAAATTGGGTACGTAGCATGGGCATGGAGTTATGGCTTGGGTCGGCCACCGCAAAAACACCCTGGCTACCGCCCGAAACCAGGAAGCGGTTGTTTTTTATACTGATGTCACCGCTGCCTATGAAAGATTTATAAATACCCGCATAATTTTGTGCCGACAAGTCCTCTTTAAACAAGGTATTTCCCGGTTTGCGCGCGTTGGATACCTCCAGCCCCGAAAATGCGGCCTGCTGCCCGGCATCCACGGCATAACCAATATCGCAAAGCAAACCGAACGAGATTACATCACGCGCGCCCAGCGGGTTAAGGGTTATTACCGCCCGGTGCGGCCCGCGGGGCGGAAAAACAGGCTGGGCGGCGGCAGGGGTTTTATCATTATCTACCAGGAAATCATAGTCGCCGTCTACGCTAAAGGTTAAAGTGCCCATTTCGTTATTGATTGCAAAACGGTGCTCTTTGTTTTTATTGCCTTCGTTAATTACGCTTGTTTTAATATCAAACGATTTAAGTACACGTGTAGCGGTATCATTGCCGGTATAACCGCTACGGTATATGTTAATTTTGGCGTTACCCGTACCGGCGCTGCCCACCTTTGAAATATCCAGCTCGATTTTAAAATAACTCTCGTCCTTTTTATTCTCAACCTGGAAAATATTTTTGTTTTTATCCATTAACCGGGCATCATTGGCACCCATGATGATGCTTGCACGGGTGCTGCCGGGCGCAATGGCCAGTTTGTAATTCATATTAAAAACAGGCAGGTATTTGGAGTATAAAACCAAATCGTTGTTGCCGCCGCCAATCCAGGTGGCGCCATCCCAGGCCGATAATTTAGGGTTGGGATCCATTAAGCCCGTTTCAAACCAGGATGTATTGGTTAACATGGCACCTGTTTGGTCCCAAACGGTAACTTTCCAGGTGTAACGGGTGGCAGCTCTAAGCTTTTTGCCCGCATATTCAATACCCGATGATTTGCTGCTGTTTATCTTCCCGCTGTTCCAAACGGGTTTGCCTGCGCCATCTTTTACTTCAAGCTGGTACGATAGCTGCACATAGCCCCTTGCCCCTGCCGGTGCTTTCATTTGCCAGCTAAAGCGCGGTGTTTCCACATCAATACCGATGGGTTTATCTGTATACTCTACCTGCAGGTTATCAACGCCGGCCGCGGGATTGGCCTTTAACGGCACGGCCAATGCGGCTGCATTATTAACAGGATAAATGAAAAAAAACAAGGCGAAAACAAGCGTAATACTTTTAACAGCGAACAGGCAACTCTTTTTCATGAAGGGGTATAAGTTATACTAAGGTTAATAATGTCAAAAATAAAACCACCCGTTTGGTTTGTACACACCAGCATAACCTATCGCAACCATTGCGGCCCCGATAGCCATGTATCAACCCAATTAAAATGCAGACTGTGGTTTTATAATTATTTACACAATAATACGTGTTGAAACGGTGAAACCGTCATGAACTGTCTTGTATATTGATAAAGCTGGTTATCCGGCTTTTTATTTTTGATACACGCGCACATAATCAACCTCAAACCGCTTTGGAAAAGTGGTTGCCGATGGTTCGCCGCCGTTATCGCCGCCAATGGCCAGGTTTAGGAGGATGTAATGCGGCTGCTTAAACGGATTAAAGTTGCTGCCGTCCTGGTTAACCAGGTTTTTTAAAGCCACATGGTTAAGTAATATGTCATCAACATACAGGCTAATAGATGTTTCGTCCCAATCCATTCGCCAGGTATGAAAGCGCTGGTTCCAGCCGGGCTCAAATTCATCGAGTTTTTTGATATTGCTGTACCATTTGGCCTGGTAGGGTACATCGGTGCCACAAGCTATGTTGGCCAACAGTTTATCCTGGTAAAATTCCATAATGTCAATTTCGCCGTTTGATGGCCAGGGCTTGTTAAGGCCTAAGGTCCAGAAAGCCGGCCATAAGCCGGCATCGGTATTTATCCGGCCGCGCATAATCAGCCGGCCATATTGCCAGCTTTGCAGGCCACCGGTATTCATACAGGCCGATGTATATTCAATAAACGGTCGGCTGGTCTGCCAGTCGGTACTGTTAGGCACATACGCAGGGTTGGGCAGGTGCACCTTTTTAGCTTCTATTACCAGCAACCCGTTGTGGCAGGTGGCATTGCCGGCCTGGTACCATTGGTCTTCATGGTTGCGTACAAAACCCTGCTCAAACTTCCAGTTGGCGGGGTTTGGCGCCCCCTCGTTATTAAATTCATCGGCCCAAACCTGCTTATACCCGCCAACGGTATCAGGCTGAATTTGCTGGCCTTGTGCTATTAAAGGTACCAGGAATGCTAAGCTTAACACCATCCGTTTCATCGCAACAAAAAGAACACTTGCTTTATGGTAATGCTTAGTGGTAAAAAGCGTTGTATTCGGGGCTATTTCCATCGTATTATTTTTATTGTTCAATATCGGGTTTTATATCTGTAAGCTCCTAATTTATGGGCAGCCAATGAGGACGGGGTTGTTTACGACTCCCCCCTACCTCTCCAATGAGCTGTGATTTTAATGCGGTGCAAATTTTATATATTGTAGCCAGATATTGAAACAGCCCATGACCCGATTGCTACCGGTAATTTATCTTCTTTGCAGCGCTCCCCTTTTTTTAAAAGCACAAAATAAAAACACTGCACCGCCATTAGCCTATCATCTTGGCTGGGACGGAAAATCGGCCATACTGCAGGTAAGCCTCGACTATATGCCCGCAAACAAAGATAGCACCGTATTTATTTACGGCGACCTCAATTTTGGCGGCCAAAAGGAGATTTTTAACGTGCTGCAAAACATAAACACTAAAGACAAAATAAAGCTTACACCACGCGAAAGGAAAATAACGGTTTACCATACCGGCGCGGGGCCAACTAAAATAAGCTACACCATTAACGGCCAATTGGTTGGCAACCCCAAACGGGCAACAGTTGATGAATTGTTTCGCCCGCTGATAACGCCCAATATATTATACCTGGTGCCCCAGTTTTTTATGATAAACCCGGTGGGGCATCCGGCCAGCGAGGCAAGTATCCAATGGGATACATTTCCGGCGGGTTTACCTTATTTTATGTCGACCGCGGCCGGCGCCGGCCCGGCTGTTAAACAAACCATTACGCTTAAACAGGAGCAGGACGTATTGATGCTGATGGGCGCCAACCTGGTTATTAACACCTACAAAGTACACGGCATCCCCTATTATTCCATTACATCAAAAAGCGATACCATTAACAACTTAAAAGCCGAGCTTAAACCCTTTTTCGAGCTCTATTTTCCGGGGCTGCGCGATTTTTGGAAGGACAACGAAGCGCCTTACTATTACATCAGCGTGCTGCCGCTTTTATCAATTGACAAGCCATGGGCTACCGGGTACAGCCAAAAGCATGGCTTTGTTATGCGTTATTCGGGAAAATTTGACGACGATAAAAAGCGGGTGCTGGCCCATGAAACCTCGCATTCATGGATTGGCAATAACATGCAAATTGGCAACGATGAATTTGACAACCAATGGTTTGGCGAAGGGTTTAATGATTACGTGACAATGATTAACCTGGTAAAATCGGGCATACAGGATAAGGCCGCCTTTTTGGGCTATGTGAATAAAAACAATTTGCACGACCATTATAGCAGCCAGGTAAAAAACGCGCCAAATGACTCCATCGCTGCCAAATTCTGGATTGATAAAAACTACCAGACCCTGCCTTATAAAAGAGGTTTCATTTATGCCTTTTACTTCGATAACCAAATCCGGCTGGCCTCGGGCGGCAAACTTTCTATCAGGGATTTCCTGCTGACTTTATTTAAAAGAAACCGGCAGATTCATGCCGCAAACCCGGCCGCCAATTTAACTTTGGACGATTATATTGCCGCGGCATCAAAATTCATCCCCAAAAAGCAGGTACGTAACGAAATACAAACCTACCTGATTAAAGGCAAACCGCTCGACTTTAAAACCATCCGGCTGATTGATGGCTTTAAGATGAATTACCACGATAGCATACCGGTGTTATCAATAGGCAAAACAATCAATTTAAAAAAAATCTATGCCCAATAATTACAGCCCATCGCGCAGGAGCCTGCTTTCTATTTTGGGCGTGCTACCCTTTGCACCGGGATTATTAAACAGTTTGGCCAAAAACCAGGCTGACGAGCCAGGCACCGGGTTAGTAAACGACAACCCACTCCCCGCCAGGGATCAGTTTGCAATTAAAGGAACATTTTTAAACGCTGCTTATACCCACCCTATGAGCATTGGCAGTGCCAAAAACATCAAAAGCTACCTTGATTTAAGGTTGGCAAACGGAAAAGCAACAGATACGATTGACCAGGACAGAAACACCGCCCGCACCTTATTTGCCCGCCTGATAAATGCCGATGCCGACGAAATTTCATGGGTGCCCAGTACCATGGCTGGCGAAAACCTGGTGGTAAATGGCCTTGGCTTACCAGGAACAGCTGCCAGGATAGTTACCGATGCTTACCATTTTGATGGTTCGTTGTACTTATACTCGGAAATGGCCAGGCAGGGTGCAGATGTAAAAATGGTTATGCCCAAAAACAATAAAATTGAACTGGCCGATATGGATGCCGCCATAACACCGGGTACAAAATTGGTAGCCGTTTCGCTGGTATCGATGATTAACGGCTTCCAGCACGATTTGAAGGCGCTTTGCGATATAGCCCATGCCAGGGGAGCCCTGGTGTACGCGGATATTATACAGGCAGCAGGCGCGGTGCCTATAGATGTGCATGCCATTGGTGTTGATTTTTGTGCGTGCGCCACCTACAAATGGCTAATGGGCGATTTTGGCGCAGGTTTTTTATATGTGCGAAAAGACAGACTACCGTTAATTAAACGCAGCCAGTTTGGCTACCGCCAGCTAAAAGATATGCAATCGCACGTTTTCCCTTTTGATACTGCCGGAAATGCCCCGTTTGAATTTGTGCAGGGCGACAAAACCCGCAATTATTTTGAAGTGGGTACACTGGGCAATGCCGCCGTGCCGGCGCTTATATACTCCCTAAACTACCTGCTGCAAACCGGCGTGGATAACATACAAAAGTACCGCCAGCCCCTGCTTGATAAACTGCAACAGGAATTGCCTAAGCTGGGCTACCAACCCATGACGCCAACTGAATCAACATCGCCGATAGTAAGCTTTGCCCTGCAAGGTGCCGAAAAAAAACTGCACCAAAAACTGGCTGCGGCCGGTATTAACATACAGCTTTATGAAAACCGGTTCCGGGTATCGCCGTCGGTATACAATACCATGGGCGATATTGAGCACCTGGTTCGCGTACTTTCCTGATTTAGGCGAACTGTGCTTATTGGCTACCGGCACCAATGGTTATGGTTGCTTATTGGCCATAACAAACGCTGCTATTGCATATCGCTGAATTATGTAACCAAAAAATTGGCCAAAAGCTTCATTATTGGTGATCAACATCAAGGGGAATAATGATACTAATCATCCATTGAACGCCTTAAATTCAATTACTTTACTTGTAAAAATCCAGACGATGACCATCAAAAGAAATGGGGATATGCCGCTGCCCACAGAAGCGCCCGCAGTACAACCACAACCCGAAGTAAAACCTCCGGTTGAGCCCACACCACCACCCACTCCGGCGGAGGACCCATATGCTCAACCCGAAGAAAGGCCACAGGAAATATCGCCTTATGATTTACCGCCTCCGGGTGACGGCTTTTTCCCGGAAATTTTTGATTGAGGGAACCCGTCCCGTCAAGTTAAACTGGCAATGTCCTGGAAAAAAATATATCACTAATAAAGGTGCGCATTGCGCAACAGGGCATGTTCCTGATCTTTGTTCTTTTTCCTGCCTGGTTCGGCCTTGTTTTTATTTTCCTGCTGCTCAAAAGGGAATGGTGGCTATAAAGATTTTACGGCCCGTCGCCGTTATCGTCCGGCTTTGTCGCCCAGGTATACCTGTTAAAAAACCTGGTTCCGAAAAATAAAATGGAACACCATAAATAGGATAATCATGACCACCGCTACCAGGATCAGGAAGGGATACGGATTAATTTTCCCGTCGGCTCTTCTTATCTTTACTAACCTTTTCATAGCCGGTAATTCGTCATTCCTTGTTTTAAATTATTCATTTTTGAATAAATGCGCCTTTTCGTCAGTTATTAAAATGATCGGAGTAAATCCGTCGTCATGCTGCCGGGCTTATTTAAAACCGGGTGGGAAAACCAGCACCGCCAGTCGCTGATCAGCGATCATCGCCCGGGACTCGCTATGGCCGAACATCCTGGCAATGAAAGAATGTTCTCCATGAGACATGGCTAACAGGCTGGCACCGTTTTCCTCGCAGTAATGCTGTAACCCCTTGTGTACATCTGTTTCCTGCACCTGGTTGTAGCTGAGCTCATGGCGAACCAGGTAATTTCGAAAGGCAACCTCGGCACCGATCCCGGTTACTACTTCATTACGAGGGATGATATGAACAATATCCAGGTAGAAACCCAGCCGCACTGCCAGATTATGCAGAAAGCTTACTGCCGGTATATCAGATGTTCCAAAATCGGTGGCAAAAACAACCTTTTCCGGCACGTTTACAATTGCATTCATGGGGATGATAAGTACCGGTTTCCGGGCCTTCCGGATAACAGCAGCGGTGTTGCTGCCAGTGATCAGATGTTCCAGTGCGCCCCCGGATCTGCCTCCCATAATCACCATTTCAATGTCCGGTTCTTCGGTAAGGTCCCCGATGACGTCGCCAAGGCTGCCCTCACCGTTTCTTTCTTCAATGTACAGGCAATGGCCCATTACCATTACCGAAACCTCTCTTAATTTGTCAGCCTCCTGGATCAGGCGTTCTTTGCTATCCTCAAAGAGCATGTTGGCCGTTTCGGCCACATACGGGCCGCCGCTATCGCCGGGTATCAACGGAATATAAGGCAAGGTATGGTATAAACAGATGCCAGCATCCATCTTGGCGGCAATACGGAGCGCCGCCGCCGCCGCGTGCGAGGCATTGGCTGTAAAATCGGTGAGTACGAGTATTTTTTTCATTTACGTTTCTCTTTTAATGCGTGCCATAGTTTAAGCGCTTCGCTTTGCAATTTTCGCATGCGTTCCATACAACGGGCCTGCTCATCTTTTTCAGAAAGCGGAATCTCCGTTTCCAGCGGACGCCGGCCGCCGGCAGAAGGGCCCGGGTTATTCCTGTTAATCATAACCTTTGTATTTGATACCTTCAAAAGTATTTAAAGAGCTGGCATTAAAGAATGATAAATAGCACCCAAATAATTGATGTTAAACACATTAACCAGGCATAAACTGCAGGCGATATAGAAAGCCAAATTCATTTGCTTTAACGTTTAGGAGGATAAAGTAAAATGGGAAACAGGAGGCAGCGCAAATCTACATCGGCAAAAACGGTGTTCCATTTTATGCATTCCGTTATTATCTTGCATTGACAAACTTAAGTCACCATGGCGAACGTAAATTTTAATGAACTTCCGAATAACGCTTTTGATGCAATTGTCATCGGTTCGGGCATCAGTGGCGGATGGGCTGCTAAAGAACTTTGTGAGCAGGGCCTCAAGACCCTTCTGCTGGAAAGAGGTAAAGACGTAGTACATATCAAAGATTACCCTACTGCAACCATGAACCCCTGGGATTTTCCGCATCGCGGACGTTTGCCACTTCAGATAAAAGAAAGTAACCCTATTGCAGAGCGTTGTTATGCTTTCAGCGAAGCAAGTGAGCATTTTTTTGTTAAAGATGCAGAACATCCCTATGTGCAAGATAAACCATTTGATTGGATACGGGGTTACCAGGTAGGTGGCAAATCATTATTATGGGCGCGTCAAACACAGCGCTGGAGCAAATTCGATTTTGAAGGTCCAGCCCGGGATGGGTTTGCTGTTGATTGGCCGATCCGTTATGAAGATATTGCTCCCTGGTATAGCCATGTTGAGCACTTTGTTGGTATAAGCGGGAATCATGATGGCCTCGAAACACTGCCTGATGGCGAGTTTCTGCCAGCCTGGACCATGAATGTGGTTGAGAAGGAGATACAAAAACGGATAATGTCTAATTACAGCGACCGGAATGTGATTATAGGTAGATGTGCTCATCTGACACAACCCAAAGAAATTCATTTACAACAAGGCAGAGGACAATGTCAGGCACGTAGCCTATGTGAGCGGGGTTGCCCGTTTGGAGGCTATTTTAGCTCTAATTCATCAACCATACCTTGGGCCAGTAAAACAGGAAAATTAACGCTCCGGCCAGATTCCATTGTTCATTCCATCATTTATGACGAAAGCAAGCAAAGAGCAATAGGTGTTCGCATAATTGATGCTCATACTAACAAGGCTGTGGAATATTTTTCTAAGATTATATTCGTGAATGCATCTACGTTGAATACTAACCTTATTTTACTCAATTCTACTTCTAAGCGTTTTCCTGACGGATTGGGGAATGACCACGGCCTGTTGGGTAAATATATTGCATTTCATAATTATAGGGGTTCGATGACGGCAAGTTTTGACGGCCCCATGGATAAGTATTATTACGGACGTAGGCCAACCGCAGTGATGATGCCAAATTTTCGAAATTTGTACAAGCAAGAAACAGATTTTTTAAGGGGTTATATGGTTTTTTATACGGCTACCCGTGCTGCTTGGGGACATAATACGGATGGACCAACAGTGGGGGCAGGGTTTAAAGAGGCAATAAGTGAGCCCGGGCAGTGGAACGTTTTTATGATGATGCAAGGCGAAACCATTCCTAAGGTTAACAATATGGTGCAATTGAGCAGCAATCTCAAAGATAAATGGGGCATACCGCTATTGCGAATTTCAGTTGGCTATGATGACAACGATGTGCGATTATTAAAAGATTTTTTAATACAAGGCGCGGAAATGTTGGATAAAGCGGGGTGCAAAAACATTATTACCGCCGACAGTGGGCAAAATCCAGGACTTGATATTCATGAAATCGGCGGGGTAAGAATGGGTAAAGACCCTAAAACATCAATGCTCAATAAGTGGAACCAGCTACATACCTGCAAGAACGTATATGTAACAGATGGTGCCTGTATGACTTCAACCGGTACACAAAATCCTTCGTTAACGTTTATGGCACTAACTGCCCGTGCGGCCAATCATGCGGCAGCAGCGTTACAACGCGGCGAAATATAGTTATTATTTAGGCCACCATGCCCGACGGAAAGCATAGTATTTGATAACCATACGAAATGTGAATTTTTCAAAAATTGTGCGAGAAAAAAAAAATCCCCACTCGCCAGAGTGGGGATAAATCATTGATTTTGTGGCTCCTGAGGCTGGGCTCGAACCAGCGACCCTCTGATTAACAGTCAGAAACATATCCTTTTCAATGTTTGCTTTTTTCTATTTACTTATTGATAATCAGTATTTTATTAATTTTGAACATTTCGATATTTGTCGATTTTTACCGTTATTTATGTCCAAAATATGCGAAAAGTATGCGAAAGTTTTTTACCAAAAAGTGCATTTTTAATATCATTATGCCTATTTTTGTACTGTGAAAATAAAAATAGTATGCGAAAAAACGTTGAAATATGGAAAAGATAACGAAGAAGGCGGTAATTTCATTATATCACGATACTAGAAAACCAAATGCGGATGGTTTATATCCAATAAGAATTCAGGTTTATTACGGTAAACAAAGGTATTTCCCAACCAATATTCGCCTGTCTAAAGAAGACTTTGAAGACTCCTATAAAACACAAAAACCAAAGGGAGATCGCCTTAAAGATTTAAAGATTGAGCTTAATTCAATTGAATCAAAAGCGAATGAAGTTGTTGACGAGTTAAAGATATTCACTTTTGAAAAATTCGAGAAACTATTGTTTGCGACAAAAATATCCTTAACCAATATCATTGATCATTACAATAATTACATAAAAGTTCTGGATAAAAATGACCAAACAGGCACTGCTTCCAGCTATTCATGCAGCATTAATTCTATTAAGGAATATATTAATTCCAGCCGAAAAAATCCGATTGAGGTTATTACGTTCGACATGATCACTCCGGATTTTCTTAATAAATATGAAAACTGGATGATTGCACAGGACAACAGCAAAACAACTGTTGGTATTTATTTGCGGGCGACCCGAAAGATCTTTAATCAAGCAATTGAAGATGGCTTAATTGATAAAGAAATCTATCCTTTCAAGAAGTACAAGATTCCAACAGGCAAAAACACAAAGAAGGCAATTGAGTCTCCCGATCTGAAAAAACTCTTTAACGCCGATACAAAAGGAAATATATTCCAAGAAAAAGCGAAAGCATTCTGGTTCTTTAGTTACCAGTGCAATGGTATGAACATCAGGGATATTTCTGAACTCAAGTTCAAGGACCTGCATGGCACTTACTTCTCCTTTCTAAGGCATAAAACTATACGTACTACTAAAGAGGATCCCAAACCGATTATCGTACCCATGACTGATTATGTCAAATGGGTAATAGAAAAATATGGAAATAAAAAGGGCAGGCCGAATGATTATGTATTCCCCATTTTCACTCCTGGCATGGATGCTAAAGAACGTCATCGAGTAAACCAGAACTTCGTTCGCTTTATCAATCAGCACATGAAAAAACTGGCCAATAGTGTTGGCATGGACATTAAAGGAACCATGGAGGCCCGACATTCTTTTACAACGCAGGTTACGAGGAAACAGGGAATGGAATTTGCTCAGGAAGCTTTGGGGCACACTACACTTAACACCACTCAAAATTATTTTGCTGGCTTTCAAAACGAAACCAAAAAAGAAATGGCAGATATGCTAATGAAATTTGAAGAGCCTAAAACAAAAGGAAGGCCAGCACGCCGTAAACAAGTTGCGGCTTAAATCCCGAAAAGTATGGATAATGATCAAAGTTATTTATCGCTATTAAGCAAGCTTAAAACTGATATAGCTGACGCACGGCTAAAAGTTGCCTTTACTGTTAATGAGCAGTTGCTCGAATTGTACTGGAAAATTGGTAACAATATCCAGAATCAAAGAAATAATGAGGGTTGGGGAACCAAAATTATAGACAAGCTTTCTAATGATCTTAAGCAATCTTTTCCAGATATGAAGGGGATCTCTCCACGTAACTTAAAGTACATGCAATCATTTGCAGAGGCATATCCCTTATTTTTGCAAGCACCACTTGCAAAATTAGAATCCACATCGTCAATTTTGCAAGTGCCACTTGCAAAATTGCCCTGGTACCATCACATCACTTTATTGGATAAAGTTAAGGACGGTAATGAAAGGCTATTTTATATCGAACAATCAGTCAAAAATGGATGGAGCCGGAATATGTTGGTTAACCAGGTTGAAAGCAATTTATATCTTAGAAAGGGTAAGGCAGTCACCAATTTTTCTACTACCCTTCCTCCGTCACAAAGTGATCTTGCAAAGGAAATTTTTAAAGATCCTTATAAATTCGACTTCTTAAACCTGGCCGATAATCATTTTGAAAAAGAGTTAGAAGATGGGCTTGTTGGCCATATGACCAAGTTTCTTCTGGAACTTGGAAATGGTTTTAGTTATGTTGGCAGACAATATCCACTGGAAATTGGCGGCGAAGATTTCTATATAGATCTTTTATTTTACCATTTAAGACTGCGTTGTTATATTGTAATAGAACTCAAAGCAGGGAAGTTCATACCGGAATTTGCTGGCAAATTGAACTTTTACTTAAATGCCGTAGATGGAATTTTAAAGCACCAGCATGACCAGCCGACTATCGGAATCTTAATTTGTAAGGAGAAAAACAAAATTGTGGCCGAATATGCACTTAAGGGTTTAGAGAAACCAATCGGAGTATCTGAGTATAATTTAACGAAAGCGATACCATCAAACTTAAAAGGTAGCCTGCCATCTATTGCTGAAATTGAAAAAAATCTTAAATAGTATATTGGCAACAAAGATTTTATCATTGAATATCATTAATAAACGGTTTATTATATTTGAAAATGAAACGAAACTTTCAAAAATTCCCTTATCTCAATGTTGAAATCGCACTGGAGCCGGTTGCTGCTTCAAAGGATTTTGCGGTTGTTTTAAAGAAGCACGTTTTGGATAATCAATCAGCCGCCTTTATCTTACAACGACTAATTGATAGCGGACGCAAAGCCGGTGTTCAAGTTTTTCTCACAGTTGAACATCCTGAAAGTGCCCTACCGGAAGCCCATCGTCTAACCAGTGCCATACTATCATTACCCTTACAAGACGATATATATTTTACACCACAAACCACCAATTATCAACCAAATAAGTTTTATAGTTTGTTCGGACTTGAGTTTTAATAATAATGTTCAAAGAACAAGCCTAAAACCTGTTTAATAGGGCAATCGCAGATTAGAAAATCCGCAAAAATGTAAAGTCCCAATCACTGATTGGGATTTTGGCAAGTTTTCGAATTTGATCTTCATTGTGTAAGTTCATTATATTTAGGTTGCAGAATCAGGGTAATCTGGAGAGTGAATTTAAGATCGGATTAAATTCTTCTTCCAAAGCTAACAATAGTATAATAACTGCCTGCTTCAGTATTCCCTGGTTCTTTTCAAAGACTTCTGCTTTGCTAATCATGATTCTAAGGCGCATTTCATAAACGTCATTATCGTATGGCGCTAACTGGTACGATGTCAGCATGGTCATATCTGAATCTGCTAAATCGCCCCGGTGGGCAATTGTATCACGAAGCGGTTTGATCCTGGCAAAAGCTTCTTCAAAATAATCCAGGAAAAGATAGAGTTTTTTATTTTGAACTACCGGGTGGGCACGTACCTTCTTTTCCAGGCCCTGAGATTGTGATAACCCCATTCGGAAAACCTTATTCAGCAATTGCAGCACCTGGTCTTTTAATTTCGGCAGGCGAAAAAAGTAATTCTCGAAATGGTACTTTATATAATCGCCGCGATCAGCCTTCGTCATTTTAAATGATTTAATTTTTGGATGAGCAAAACGGATCAACTTAATGGTTAATGTAATATCATCAAAACTCTGGCTGATGCTGGTCATAATGTCGTTAAGATCTTGCAGGTATAGCGCGTATTCACTGGTCCGTTCATGTTTTTTCAAATACATGTCGGTAATGAATTGTTGCACTATCCTTCCAACGGGCGTTGTATAGAGGGAAAGTGTATTGAAATCTATATTTGTCTCATTCATTATTTGATCTTTGGAAATACTGTTTGCTTGGAACGGTCCAGATCCCATTCTATAAAGGCATTATTTTTATTGCCCTGAAATTTATAGTAGATCTCTTCATAAGGCATTCCATCGTGATCAAACAAACAAAATAAATGAGGGCAGGACGTCATTTCATCTCCATCAGGAATAAAGGCGGCAATACCTGAATAAGGAATCCTGCCAATACATTTAACAGGTACTACCTTGTATAAAGGGCTTTTTAACCGTTCATCATCAGAACTGCGTATAGGTTCCCAATACCCATCTTTGTCCATAATGATATCGGCCCCTATCGCAGCGGAAAGGTGAAGCTCTATGCCATTATGGTAAGTATCGTAAAAGAACGAACGAAACCAGGGACTGATTTTAGCCTTTTCCTTTTCGGGCATTTTGGGATAGGTGCGGTCATCTACTGAACGGATGTAAACGTCTTCACTGATAAATTTCAGGCTGGGATCTTTCGATATTCTGGCCCTGTTTGCCGGGTCTTTTATGGCTTTATGATTAATGATCGCTTTGAGCAATTTTTCTTTTAATTTCAGTCCTCTGATAACTTGCCGGGCGTTGGCTTGCGTTGTTTTTTCTTGCGCCGGATCATGACCAAACGCGATGGCTTTGATTTTCGGATGAGCATATAAAAATGACTCCAGGGTGGTAGCTGTCCAAATAATTAATTCAGGTACACCGAGGCTTGTGCAATAGGTATTAATATAATCATATTTAGCTCTCGTAAGGTCACAGGACACGATTAATAAAATGACATCAGGCATCCGGTAATTGGTGATAATTTTATCGACCATGGATTTCAATTCGCCCTGGCTGACCCTGGCATGGCGCTTACATTGGATCAGCCAGCTTTCCTTTTTGCCGCCGGGTTCTAATTTTATTCCCTTAATATCGACCCCACCATCTGTTCCTGTCCTGCCGATATGTATCAGTTCATGCCAGGTGTACATGGCTTCAAGGAGCATAAAGGAAATATCTTCGAAACGAGATGAATCAAGATCGGAAAAGTGGGGTCTGTTAGTGGTTTGCGTAGGTTTAATATTCATGGCTTATAATCCGGGACACTGGTATAACGACACTCAACGGCATCTTTTGAACGATAATCTGAAGGAAGCTGAAACTTAAAGGTTGTCCCTTCCGGTTTAATTTTCCATGAGTAGTTAAAGATAAATAATTGCAGACAGCACTTTGTCATTTCAGCTTTTTGGACCAATATATCCAAATTGAAATTGGGCCAATCAGCCGGGTAAACCAGTCGCAGGTAATTATGCTCTTCCCCTAACTGAGACATAAAGGGCATGACATTCTCCGTAAAACCCGGCATCATAATTCCATGGGTAGTTTTCACCGTCCCTTTTTTTAACCCTGCTGCAATACTCAGGTTATCATAAACGGACAGATAAGGCGACATTTCCCCGGCTTTGTCTTTCGCAACCTGCTCAGCGTTAAAAATATTCCCAAAGGGCCGCATTGCTACGGAAAGGCCGTGCTTATACTGGTTATAAAAAAATTCATAATCTTTATAAAACTGCACAAGTTCTGCCATATAACCGGTTAAACGTTCGGCCCCGTCGAAATACTTTTTCTGATCACTTTCCTTGTCATAAGGCAGGTTATCGGGAAAATGGAAGGCATTTGCCACGTATTTTCTTTCTGCCTTAAAAGTTTTAATAAAGTTGGTTACTTCGCCCGCTTTGTATGTTATGATGTTTCGTATAAAAAATTCCGGTTGTTTGGAAGCCCGGATCAGGGCGAACAGATCCTCAATATACTGAATACATTGCGCGATAGCATCGAAATATAAGCCATTTTGGATCTCCTGGGCAATGGTAGCTTCGCCAGTATCGTCCCGGTTACTTTTAACCTTGCTGGTAAGATCTGCATAAAACTCATACCGGTTATCGATAAGCTTCTGAAGGGTCAATACTTTGGTATACCGCCATTCTGAATAATAATTGTTCAGGTATGTTAAAGTTAAATCTACAGTAGCTAATCTTCTTTGCTCATTGGTTAGTTTAGGCATATTCCGATTCCAGGACAGATAATTCCTGTCTGTAAAAATAAACGATTTCGATTGGCGATCGATGCTTTGTTATCCACAAAAGATATATGGAATAAATATAAGCCTTACCTTGTAATTGAATTAATCAATCCATGAGCGATCACGTAATCCAGTTACTATCCCCGGCCGAATGTTCCAAAGAACAATTGGCAGCCTTTTATGAATTGGTCCTTTCGGGAAAACAGGTCGATCCGGAAGGGCTGGAAGATCGGATAGCCCGGGCCGATACGCTTGCTTTTTTTTATATCGGCGGTCAGGTGGCGGGTGTTGCCTCTGTTAAAAATCAAAAACGAAGTTATATAACCGGGATCTTTTTAAAAGCCAAAGTTCCGGGGATGGCGGAAAGCTACCGGTACGAAATAGGTTATGCAGTTACGCACCAGGATTTCAGAAGACTTGGCATCAGCACGAAATTAGTTACCGCATTGCAGGCCGGAAAGCCTGGTGTTAAATTATACGCAACGACAAAAAACGATGACATGCGTGATCTGCTGGTGAAATCCGGTTTTACGCAAGCAGGCAGTTCCTATAAAAACGCCAAAGATGAAAATTTGAGCTTATTTGTTTCTGCCTGATATTCCCTTATTTTCAATCCCTGCATAAGCAGTCTCAACCGGTGGTTTAAGGTTTTAGTTTAACAAAAAGTCCCGTGCACTCGCTGCCGGGACTTTTAACCTAAACCTTATCACAATTAGTGGCAGGAATGCCACTGTTAGATGGCCAAAATTACTGAATAATGTTCACAAAAGAACCATCTTTAAAGGGGTACCAGGATTCCATAACGTTCTTTAATTTCCGGGCATGATTTCAAACCAATTCAATATTATCGACGGAGTTGACCCCCAGGTTGATGCGCTCAAAAAATTAGGTAACCGGATTAAGACGCTACGAATGAAAGCAGGCCACCATCATTATGAAAGGTTCGCTTTTGAAAATGACATCGGCAGAATCCTGCTTCGCCGTGTAGAACTTGGCGGTAATGTGAAGTATAATAGCCTGCTAAAGATCATTGCAGCATTGAGAGTAACGCCAGCAGAATTTTTCAGCGAAGGTTTTGATTGAGGGAAATCCCGCCCATTTAAATCAGTCGGTCAGGACAGAAGCAGTTTTAGCAATGGAGCGCCCCGTATTTTCACCAAAGTTATCAATGATATGAAAATACGGGGCGAAACGGGGCTCCCCGGTTTGCCGGGGAGCCCGCCGGGCGTTTTGGCTGGTATCAGGCTGGTTCGTAAACAATGATCTCCATTGATAATTCGGACAGCATACCGGTAAGCATGGGCTTGATAACTTGCCAGTCCAACCCGCCATTTCCACAGCCTAAGGCGGGTAAAGCAATACTTTTGAGCTTACTTTGTTTCAGGTAAGAAAGCAGTTCGATTAGTCCCGAAGCGATATATTCATTTTTCGCCGGGTTTCTCCAATCCTGCTTGGTAGGAAAGTTGATAATCGTTTTTTCACCTGTCAGCAGGTTGCTGTCTTTAACTACAAGCAATTTGCCTGTGACCAGTTCGCCTTTCCTACACGCTTCTTTGTATTTTTTATAATTAAAGGGGAACGCCTGTTTGAATTGCAGGGCGATTCCTTTCCCCATTACCCCAACAGTATTGACCGTATTTACCAACGCTTCAGCGCCCGATTCCAGTAAATTGCCTTTTGTGAAACGTATCATTGCCCTAACTCCCGCTTTTTATTTCTGTGTCCAATAATAACAGTTTTTGATAAATATCTTCCCAATATTTATATAAATACAAATCATATTCAGAGGGCTTGCTTACCCGGTAGTGGCGGAAATCATCCGCCTGCAAAACGGCTATCGGCAAATCAGTTACTATAATTTCCTTGCCATCCAAATCTATAATTTTCATCACTTGGTTCTTTTGATATGAAATCAGGCCACTTTCAATGGCTGTGTTTTAAACTCCTTTAAGTTCAGGAAAAAGCCCCTGTTGAACAGTATGCCCTCCCGGAATACCTGCCATAAGAGGGAAGCGCCTAAATTGGCTAATGCAGAATTAATAAATAAATCCTGTTTGGTCAGGGCTTCGGCTAAAGAGCAGCTTGGCGTATTGTCCGTACTTTCCGAGGTTTCCAATAATTCTCTGAATTCCGAAGTAACCATAGGCAGTGTTTCCACCACCCTGAACTTTTTGCTTTCGGGTTGCTTGATGTCTGTCAGCGTTGACAGGATAACCTGTCCCGTATCCCTGCTGTTCCCGAAATCCATCCAGTAAAGCGGACGGTTACGCATATAGGTAACCCGCTCATCCAAATTGAGCAGTAATTCCGCAATCTCGAAACGTGCGGATACGGTATCAACACAGGATATGGTGAACTCCGCCATTCTTAAATCGGGGGAGACTGCAATCGTTTCCTTATTGTACTTATCGGTGATGGCTTTCCAGTTCGTTCCGAAAAACAGGTTAATCCGGTTGACCAGTGCCACTGCCTTGTACATACCCAATTCAGCAGTAGCGAACAGTTGCCTGCCGAGGTTCGCAACCTCAACCATATCATCATCAAATACCCGCACCATTAAACCGGGATGATGCAGTGCGATCAATGCGTGGTTCATTCTGCCTAAAGCGGTAAGGAACTGGCTTCCTGTTCCCCCTGCACCAATTAAATTAATCTGTATCGGGTTATAAGGGTTGAGCAATGTTTTTTCTACGATATGCACGCTCGGCCTGACGGCTTTTAATTTTTTCGTTTTCATGTCATTAAGCTTTGTAAGGTGTCATTGGTGGATTTCAACAGGTGAGTTGGAAAGGCATTTTCTGATTTAACCAGTGTTTGCCATAACTGGACGATGTTTTCGGTTACCGGGTTAAAGTCATCCATCAGGTGGCTGAAATAGCTGTTCCAAAAGTAATTTTCCCATTGTGCCATGAAATCTTCCAAACGGGCGGACTCGCTGATATTGATTTTAACCGTCCCCATACAAACCCTGCCTGTACGGTAAATATTAAAGAATGGTGCATGGAACAATTTGGTGTTGCCTGTTGGTTTTTTACCGGCTTTCAGGGCAAATACTGCTAATTCTTCCCGGCCTGCTTTCCAAAGCATTGCCGGGACTTTCCCCCTCCCTGATTTAATTCCCAAAGCGGATGCGAAATATAACGGCACTTCCTGCGGTGGGGTAAACCAAACTGCATACCCGCCCTGTTGGGGATTAACATACAGCACCTGATTAGGTATGATGCCCCTGCTTCGCAGGAAGCCCGTTTTCATTTCCTCGGCGGCTTGAAACAAGCCGCTTAATTGCAGAGTTTCCTTAAAGGTAAGCGGGTGGGCGTTTATCGGCTTTCCGAATTTGCCAATATCATAGCTTTCCACGTAAATATTGCTTTCTTCCCCGCCATCTTCAACAGTTGTTTGTTTCTGACAAATCAGCAGGGCTTTAACCGGCTGATAGGAATTACAAAAGTTATTCGTTAGGTTCTTCATAATCGTAATCATTTAATATTTCAGATAGTCGGTCTATCAGTGATAAAATCCTCGGTTCAAAATCGAAAACATGGCAGGGCTTTTCCTGCGGGCGGTCAAACCATTGCATGGTTACGGGTTCTTCCTGGTAACCCATTTCCTGAAATTCATCGTTTATCATCCTGAACAGCATTTTTGCAAGCCTGTCTTCCCCGCTCCAGTAAAAGGAAATATACTGTTCCCAATAAATGGTATTGTTATCCTCCGGCTCATCCTCGTAGTACATGCTTTCCCTTAATGCCCGTTTAGGGTAGTCCTTAATCAATTTGATAAACTCCGTAACCAACTCCGTCAGGTATTTATCAGCCCCCCCCGTATTTTGGTATTTAAGGCAAAGCCGTTCCAAATCTTTCAATTGGAATTGCTTTTGAATTTCAGACTGTAGTATCTTCCCCGCCTGCTCCAATATTTTCAATTCGTTGACTTGCTGATTTCTGTAAATAACATCTTCTTCATCCTCGTCACCATCGACCTCTTCCAGCCAGTTTTTAATCGTGTCATAATTACTGTCAACCGTTCCCGGTTCATTAAAGAACGGCACTCCTGCAACCTGATAGAGGTAGGCGAAAAGCACAATAAATAATTGGTACCGGGGACGCTCCGCCTCTATGTCCCGCATTTTCCAAACCGGCCTCACCGGGATATAAAATAAGTGATAGCCTGTATCAAATGATTTCAGGGTGGTCATGCAACAGGCATGTTGTTTATCCTGTCCGATTTTAACCTGTAAATCGAAGTTGCGTGTTTGCTGTTCAGTAACCTTATTATAAGCTTCCCTGATATTTTCGGGAAAGGACAGGCCGGAAACATCCGGCTTTGTCCATCCGTAGAGTCTGCACAGGTTTTCGACGGAAATAAAAAACTCCTGTTCAGCCTTTTGCCAGTCATTAAAGGCTACACCCCAAACAGGCTGAAAGGCATGGTTCAAAAAACCATTCCGGTGCATTCCTGCGGTGCGCTCCTTAACGGGTTTTGCTGTACCTCTCTTGCGTCCGGCAAGCGGTCTAACCGCTCGGTGAACTGACCGAATAGCTGATGTATTTTCCATTGTTTACTGTGTTCTATGACGGTTACTTTTCTTTTTTTGATTAGCTTTTCCATGGTGAATCGTTTTAACCCTTAGTACCCATTGTGCTTTCAAAGCGGTACTGTACTTCATCATTCCTGATTTCAGGCCCGATAATCCGTGCGTTGGTCAATACCGGATATGTACTCGCATAAAAGTTGAGTACCATATCGGGGTCGAATGTTTTACCGGGGTCGGTTAAGCGGACTTCCTGCCCGTTCTCCTTATGGATAAAAATCCTTTCTAATTGCGTTGTCTGTAACATGGCTAGTCTTGATTAAATAGTTGCAGGGCTTTGTCCATTTGTTCTTTTTTCCGGGTCAGGTCGGTTTTTCGCTTGTTCAGTTCCTCCGCCTTTTCAGGGTAGTCGGTCACGGATGGTAAAACATCCAAGGCTTCTGCATATTTACATGCATCGTTCAGTAACACGACTTTTCTGATAGCTTCCGTATAAATTCTCTTTTTTTCCTCGGCTGAAACTTTCGGCTCGGTAACCTCCAAATCATCCTCACCGTCTTCGTCACCCTCTGATTTCACCTTGGCGGGCTGACTTTTATTATTTTGCGCCAGTTTCTTTTTAGCACCCTCTAAAGATTTACGGTAAGCATCAAGATTGCTGTATAAACCTGCGGTTTCCTGTACGGGCTTTTCAATGGCTTCAAAAAAGCCCTCATCCATTTCTGTAGCAGTTCCCTTGAAAATCAGGGGGGCTATGGTTTTCAGGGCAGGGTCGTTATTTTCGGTTGGCGCATAAAGCGCAGACACTACAAAACGCCCGTTTTCGTCATTTTGGATGCCTATTTTCCAAATGCCCGGGGCATTCAGACTGGCTATATTTTCAAAGAAATTCGTTTTCATATTTTGATTATTTAAAGATTAAAAGGAATGCACCTGCAAGAATGGCCAACACGGCTAACAGGTTAAACAGGCTTTCTATCCGTGTGGTAATCCACCATTTTTCATAGGATGAAAATTGCTGCAGACCTGCTACACCCCTGCGGTTGAACCTGCGCCTGCTGATTAGGTAGCGGATAGCCAAGCCTATGCCTATCAGGCTATAAGCATGCAGGCTCGTGTTATTCAGATGAATGATTAATAGTTCCATTGTCGTATACTTTAATGATTATAAAAACAGGGATAAATTTTGCGCCTCCTTGCGGTTGTCTGGATGATACGGAACGCTTTCCTCTCTTAATTTTAAGATAATAGCGTACCAAATAATCTTGGCGAGGCGGTAATCATCCCCTGATTCCCTTTCCACATCGATTGCCCCGCTGTCTACCGCTTTTTGATATAACCGTTCGATTTGGCCGGACAGGTCATATTCCGTCAGCAGTTCATCAAAACGTTTTTTTAGCAATTGCTTTTCCATTTTCTGCGTGTTTTAAGGATTAAAAAATAATTCGACGGCTGTTTTAAATTTGGGATCGGTATGCTTGCCATGTTCGGTGTAGGTGGTCAGGCAGTGATTCAGGTATAATGCGCTGTAGCCGTCAAATAACTGGTCACTGAATACCGCACTGCTCTTTTCCAGTTGCCTGCCGTATTTTTTGATTTTGCGGTCTGCCTCGTCGGCTAACTGAAACCAAAAATCCACCCCGAACAATTGGTTAACCCAAACCCTGCGCACTTCATCGGGGTTCTCCCGCATATAGGTGCTTAACTGTTGGGTATAGATTAAAAATGCGGGTATCTCGTGCATCAGTAAAGCGTGTAATAATCTTGCTTTCTGTACATTGTTCATGGCTCTTAAAGGTTGCATGATGTTAAATTTTGAGTTGGAAAATAAGGGGGATTGCTCCCCCGTTAATTTATTTGATTTGGTTCAGCGCATTCACGCCATGACGGGCGAAGTCACGGCAGAGGTCAAAAGCTACCTGCCCGCGTTGTTTGCCTGTGCCGTCCATGATCGATTTAAATTTGGCTTCCTCATTCCCGTATTTACGCACGTTTTGAAAATACCCGGTAATGGCATTGTAAGCGCCAAATACTGTACCTGCGGTAGTGTCCATTTGCTGGGTGGGATTTCCCAAAGCATATTCGTAAACACTATCGACGATATTGGTATAGGTAGTTGACAGCTTATCCAGTAAGCCCAGTTCCAGATTGGTGATGACTTCCTTATTTGGAGCCATAGCCACCTGTATCAATTTTTTCACCTGCATGTCGGTGATACGCACCTGCGACCAATGGTTAAAAATATCTTCCAGTTCGTTTGCCATCGTACCGCTGATACCCATTAAAGTATGCGCCTGTTTCAGGCGGTCATTAGCTGAAGCGGTATGCCTTATTTTAATAGAATTGCTATGGTTTCGCATGGCAGCGTTCAGGGTATTGTTGCAGACAATGCGGATGGGGGTAAATGCTGCGGTGATACTGCCGAAACCATCGTGCGAGGTGGTTAAAAACAGGTATTGCTCAATCATATCCTGTCTGCCTACCCTGATATAGCCCGGTAGTTTGGCGGTGATAAAAATACGTTCGCCTTTGCCCAATGCCCCGGCAGTTTCGTATAAAATGCCATCCCCGCCACCTACAATGGCGTCGAAGAATTCAAAGGCGTTCACATTCTGCACTACCTCATAATCTTTGCCGACTACACCCAACACCTGTTCGGTGTCATTACGGATAGTAGCGAAATAATTGGGTACTTCGATTTCAGGGATTAGAATATCATTGTCCGGGTCGCCTGTATGGTTCTCGGTATCATAGGTAAACAGCGGGCGCTTTTCCACGAAATAATCCAAACCCGCATATTTTATAGCTTCTGCGCTTGTGGGGTACTGTTCAACAATCTGACCTAACCCGTGCCATGCTTTTTCCTTTACACTGAAAAAGCTGTGTTTCCCGTTTGCTTCATTGATGTTATGTGACATGACTTTAATTTTTTAAGTGATTACTGAATTGCTCTCGGTTATATATTATGTTTCCGCCCTCAAAAAGGCAGGTCGTCGTCTTCCGGTGCATTGCTTTTGCTTTTTTCCGGCTTTGCGGAGGTGCTGTTTGATGAGCCGCCCAAAAATTTAAGGTTGGAGATATTGCAGGTTAAATAGCTTATAGCATCCCCATCCTTGTTGACCCATGCACGGCTACCCAAACGGCCACCTAATTGTACCAATAAGCCTTTTTTAAGGAATTGCCCTACTTTCGGGTTAATCCAGTAAGCACATTCCACATAGGTGGTCAGTTCCACCCGTTCACCATCTTTGGGTTTGTAGCTGTCGTTAATAGCGATACTGAAATTCACTACTTTTTTTCCTCCCTTAACCTCGCTAACCTTAGCATCAGAGGTTAATCTTCCTGTTAGTTCCATTGCGTTTTTAATTTTTAATTGTTTAAAAAATCTGTTCTTCAAAGACCATTTCGACGGAACCCTCATTTGGCCTTTGATAGAGGCAAAAAACTTGCGCGGGGGGCGAGCGGGGCAAGGCTGCCGCAAAAAATACTACCCGAAGCGCAGCGAGGTGTGGAGATTTTTTAAAGCGGCATTCACATGGCCTTGACCGCTGAAGAGGGGTAAATTTGCCTCAAGCAAAGGCTAAATGAAAAGGAATTAAAACCTGACAGCAATCCGGGGACTGCGATGGAGAAAAGCTTCAGCATAATTATGAAATTGATTTCAACCGGCTGAAGGGAAACTGCCCATCCGGCTACTGTTGCCGGACGAGGCACCCGCAGGGCCTGGTTATTCCTTCGGCCTGGTCGATTGCAATAACTTTTTTGGTTTAAATGCATATCAGGAACCTAACCAAAAAGCTTTCACCGGAATCGGGTAGTCTGGTTCATCAGAATCTCCGGCCTAATACCTAATTCAACTATCTGGATAAGTCAAAAGAGAAATTGGTTATATTTAACAAGCTTTTCCGTCAAGCATTTTTTTACAGGCTATAAATGAACAAGTTAAAACTGGCATTAGATTAGCTTAGTTACTGCAACTAACAGGCCCCATACAAATACGCTTCCTTTAAGACTATATTCCAAAATGAAAAAAATACTCGTCTGCCTGTTCTTGCTTAATTGGGTATTTACAGTCAATGGACAAGTTACATCCCGCCAAAAGGCAGATTCCCTATTGAAATTGGTACCAGGCCTCACTGCGTCAACAACCGGAGCGGGCACTGCTTTGAATTTGGCAGATTTTTATATAAGAAAAGAAGGTTCATCAAAGCAAGACCTTGATAGCGCCGCTTACTTCATTAATAAAGCAAAGAAGTTGCATCCACGGTTCGGTTCGCCATGGACGGATGGTTACATTCTACTTGTAGAAGGCCGTTTAGCAGATAAGAATGGAAAGAAAACAGAAGGAATGTCGCTGGTAGCAAAAGCGGTGGAACGTCTTAAATTCACCGGGGACACGATATTTTTCGGTAAGGCCTGTTATGAATTATCACGCTACTATACAGACCTGACCAATCAACCCCAGTTAGCTATCAGGGTATCCCTGGTGGAGAAAGCAATTGCTCTGCTCAGGCAATCTCCAGACCGGGCTGACCTCGCTGCGGATATGCTCATGCTCGCCGACCTGTATCAGCAACAAGGAAAATTCACGAAATCTCTTGAAGCTGCAAAACTGGCATTGGCTCACTTAAAATCGGCGCATCAACAGCTGCAGGGTATTTATATTTTAATGTGTACGGATGAGCTTTGGTTAGGCAACTATCAGCAGGCGCTCACTTACGGCCTTTGGGCAATAACCGCCAGTGAGCAGGTGCATGAAGAAACCGGCCCGCAACGATTGCAAATTGAAAATACGGTTAGTGTGGCCTATTACTTCCTGCGTAATTGCCCTAAATCTTTAGAGCATGGCAAAACGGCAATGGCAATCGCCGTGCAAGCTCGCGATACCTCAGATACCTATATGATAGCCCAAGGTTTATGCAGAACTTATTTGTCCATGCATCAGCCTCAGCTGGCCATCAATCTACTAAACCAAACTATCGCTCAATATTCAAGCTTTGCGGACTTCGACGTTAACTATAATAATCAGATCATCTATTTGCAGGCATATCTTCAAGTGAAGGATTATAAAAAGGCAAGCCCATATTTCATTTCCAATAAAAGACTCCTTAATGATCCAAGATTAAATGATTTTAAAAAAGCGGGCATTTACCTTATGTTAGAAACCTACGAGAAAGCTTTGCATAACTACGCAGCAGCTTATGTCTATCTGCGTACTTTTTCAGCGTACGCCGAAAAAGAGCATAATAATTTCTACCGCCAAAATAGTTACGGCGAACACGCCAAATTGGATTCTCTTACCCATGACTACAGGTCAGCTTACTTTTACACGATCCGATTCAGAAAATTATCCGACTCTCTTCTCAATTTAAGCAAAAACAAGCAACTCCAGGAGCTGGAAGTTGTTTATAAAACTAAAGAAAAGGATAACTCGATCGAATTGCTACATCAAAAAGCTAAACTTCAGGATGCGGAATTAGGTAAAAGCAGGCGAACAATCAATGAAACAATTGCAGGTATCTGCGTTCTTTTGATCGGTGGTGGTTTTTTCGTTCGTCACTATAATATACGGCAAAAAACGTTTCGGATAATTGGGAAGCAGCACGCTGTGATCACGACTAAAAATGAAGAGATTCTAATAAAAAACAAGGAACTGGAAGGCCTTATTCAGGAAAAAGAGTACCTGCTCATAGAAGTTCATCACCGGGTAAAAAATAATTTGCATACGGTACTCAGTTTCCTTTCGCTTCAGTCGAAATATCTTAAGGGTGAGGCATTAGCAGCAATAAAGATCAGCAGGCAAAGAATCTATGCCATGTCCCTGATCCATCAGAAACTTTATATGGCAGAAGACATAAAAACGATCGACATGAAGTCTTACCTGGAAGAATTCGTTGGCTACTTTCTTGATAGCTTCAGTCCCGACCTCCAAATCAAATTTTCAACGAATATAGAGTCTCTGCGCCTTCCGGTAAATAAGGCTATTCCCGTAGGGTTGATCATAAATGAAGCGATCACTAATTCTGCAAAATATGCGTTCCCTGCGAATACAGAACCTAAAATCACCCTAAGCCTTCGCCAAAAGGAAGAACGAATAGAGTTGATCATCAAAGATAATGGGATCGGGATACCGGGAGATGTCAACCAGGCCACTTACGATTCTCTTGGGATAAAACTGATCAAAGGGCTTTGTAATGACCTGGATGGAACATTATCATTTGAGTCTGCCACCGGCACCATGATCACTATTTTGTTCCGCATATAAATTTTGAATTTCACGCCATTCCACTGCTGCTGTCGTAAAAACAGACCATCAATTCACGATCTCTTCGTGAATACTCCTTTTCACTTTGAAATTAAAGATCAGGCTGGTTCCATTTCGTCTGTCTATCGTAAATTCCCCTTCCAGTTGCTCGCACAAACCCTTCATTAAATTCAATCCCAGCGTATTTGTAGCTTTTTGCTCTGAAGATTCCGGTATCCCGATCCCATCATCGTTGACTTTAAGAATATATGTATAATCAATCATTGCTGTAAGTATAACATCGACATTTCCTGTCCGGCCATCGGGAAAAGCATATTTAATCGCGTTGGTTACCGCCTCGTTCACAATTAGACCTATTGGAACGGCTTCAGCTGCATCTAAGGTCAGCTCTTCTATCCGTAAATTGAAGGAGATATTTCCGGCACCATTAAAACTTTGCTTCAGATAACTGATCAATTCCCTGATATATATATCCATATTTATATACGCGACAGTGTCGGATTGATACAATTGCTGATGGATCAGGGACATTGCCTGCATCCTGTGTTGGCTGCTCCGGATCGCGTCAAGCGCGGCATCATTGTCGATATAATTCGACTGCATGTTCAGCAGACTCATCGTTGTCTGGAGGTTATTTTTCACCCGGTGATGTATCTCCCGGAGCAATAGTTCCTTTTCAGTTAATAATACGGTTTGCTTATGATTCAGTAATTGAAGGGAGTGGTTTTGTTGATCAATCTCTTCTTTTTGAAGTTTCAAAAGGTTGTTGCTTTTTTTATTAAAGTGATAGCGGTTATAGATCATAAATATCACAAATAACAAAATAACTATGGCTGAATAAGTTATTCTCCGGGTGGTCGCTGCCCGTTGTGTTGCCAGTTGGCTTTGAGCCGTAAGCAATTGGATATCTTTTACTTTCTGCCCTGTTTCATATTTTATATTGAGTGTCGTTATCTCCTTATTTTGATTTTCTGAAAATATAGAGTCCTGAAGGGATGAATATTTATTTAAATTATTAAGCGATGATAAGTAATTCCCTGAAACAGAATCGATAATATGCAAAGAAAAGTATGTATGCATCAATGTTTCCTTGTTGGCAAATGTTTTATAAGGTTCGGTTATAATCTTTGAAAGATAAATTTTACCTTTCCTGTAATTTTTAATTTTGACATAAAAACGCCCCAGGCGATATAAGATATTTATATTATCTATCCCGCCCTTTAACATCGGATTGTACTTTTGCAATGCTTCCGCTTTAGCGTAATAGCTTTCGGTGGCTTTATAATCTTTTAAAAGTTCATAGCCGTGCCCCAGGGCAAGATAGGCGAATTGCTGGTCGACGGCATTAGCGGGTGGGTTTTTCTTAATCGCCGTTTTTATTAAACCAATCAGCTCCGCGCCGGATTGATCATTGGGATCTGTCTGTGCAATATCGATGAGCACCGGGTAAAGTTCTGTACTGGTGCCGTGCCTTGCGTATTCCTGGAGTGCCTTTTCTTTCCATTTTTTACTTTCGCTGCTATTTTTTAGAATAGAGTAAGATAGTGCTACTTTCGAATAGAAATTTCCAAGCGCAAGACTATCCCGGGTAAGCTCGGCGCAGTTGATAGCAGCAAGTGCATAGGTTAATTGTTTACTGAAATCGGCCCTTAAGTCCATCAGATAAGCTAAAAGATCATAGGTGTATTGACTATTGGCAAAGTGATAGGCTTTTTGCAAATACAAGGATGCGTTAGCTGCGCTTAGCGCGTCATTTACTTTTTGATTGGCAAAACTTAAATACGCGGTGTTCATCAACGTATTTATTTGGTTAGCAGTATCAGCAAGCTGTTGGTAGAGATGTAGTGCTTTGCTGAGGCATTCCAGCCGGTAGCCTGTAGTATTAGCTAAAAAAGGACAGTACATACCTTGATAGTTAAACGATTTCGCTTGTAATGCCGGGTCAACGTTTTTTTGATCAGCAACCCATTGAAACCATTTTTTACCGGCAGCAATGTCATTCCGTTTATAGTAACATTTTCCTAATAAAATGGCGCATTGTGATGACCATTGTGGTTTATTTAACTCGTCGCATATGCTCTTAGAAAAAGAAAGAAAAAAGATGCCGCTGTCAATGTATTTGGTCCGGAAGCCGGGATAAAACGCGTAGTAAGCGCCAAGCAGCAAGGAAAGCCGAGCCTTGTCATTTTTATTTTTTATCCGGCCCAGGCTTTTTTTAACACTATCCACATTGCCATTATCCATCCACCCGCAGTTTTTTAAGGAATAAACAGGCTCTATGCCTTCTGCAATTACCGGAACACGGCTCAGCCTAAAAGACTTACTGGTTATCGATAAGCTACTGTCCAGGTCTACCGTTGCATTTTTTGCAACGGTGTAATACCCCGAACTCACTTCTAACAAGGTCAGTGTATTCGGTTTAGCTCTTTGCGCAAAGGAGACGCAGGGATACAGTAAACAGAAAAAGAATCCTGCAAGAGGTACCGCGCTTTTTACAACGCAATGTAATAGCCGTTTATATTTTAAACCCATCACGGGTTAGTTAATTGTAACTTCTTCATTATTCAAAATCCTTTAAAATGCCTAATTTCTTAATTCTGGCAAACAACGTATTGGCCGGCATATCCAATAATTCAGCAGCCCCACCGACTCCGGACACTTTTCCATTACAATAGTGCAGTGTTGATATGATATGTTCCTTTTCGAGTTCCCTGATAGTTTTGATCCTGCCGGAAAGCTGCTGGGTCTGTTTTTCTGTATTCTGATTTTGAGGCGCTTCGATTTGTTCAATAATATCCCCCCTGTTAAATACAAGGCTGCGCTCAATGATATTTTCCAGTTCGCGGATATTGCCCGGCCAGTCGTAAGCCACGAGCGCTTTTAATGCGTCCTCTGAAATATCCTTTGCACGCCTGTCCATTTTTTTGGAAAGATTAGCTACAAAATAGCGTGACAGCGCGGGAATGTCTTCCTTTCTGTCCCTCAGAGGCGGCATGGTTATAGGAAATACATTGAGGCGGTAATATAAATCCAAACGGAAGCGCCCTTCTGCAATGGCTTTTTCAAGATTTTGATTAGTAGCCGCAATGACCCTTACATCTGTTTTTATGACCTGGTTTCCCCCTAATCTCACAATTTCTTTCTCCTGCAAAACGCACAATAACTTAACTTGCAGGTCCATAGTCAGCTCACCTATTTCATCTAAAAAAATTGTCCCGCCAATTGCCTGTTCAAATTTACCTATCCTGCGGTCTATTGCACCAGTGAATGCTCCACGCTCGTGGCCAAACAACTCAGATTCGATCAGCGTTGCAGGAATCGCAGCGCAGTTAACTTTAATGATGGGTTTTAAAGCCCGTGAAGATAATTTGTGAATAGCCTGGGCTAATCTTTCTTTACCAGTCCCGCTTTCTCCTAAAATGAGCACCGAAATATCAAAGGGGGCAATTGTGGCCAATTGTTCTTTTATTAGTTTAAAACATTGGCTTTCGCCGATTAAACCCAAACTTAACCCATCGGGCTTTTTATCAGCAATTGAATCTGCAACTGACGGTTTCAGTACCAGGCTGACCCGATCTAATGGCTGGTCTGATTGTTTTTCAACAAATTGCTGGTATGTTGGTATATTATCAAGCAATTGAATTAAAAGCAAGCTTAGCCGGTCCAGTAATATTGTTTGATTTTGATTAAAACCTGTTTTGCTATGACTATAAAATGAAAAGTTAATTTCGCTGGATCCATTACCCGGGAATGTTTTTATCAAAGCGGACTTCAGGTCAAACGTGCGGCCCAGAAATTGGTCGAATGAATGCGTTCGGCATAAGCCTGCGAAGTCATGCTCAACAAAAATCTTTGTTTTTGACGACGGGGTTGAGAATTTTTTAATTGGTTCGAGTTCGCTTTTATCTTTCCCGGCTTTTTCTAAAAGACTGGCATTACCGATTGGCTTAATCTCTTTATCCAGGTTTTTAACAAACCCCTGACCGCCCTGAACCTTTGTTTTTGGATCAGTCCAGCTAACATAAAAAAAGTCAAAAGGTATTTGAGATAATATTGCTGAAACGATTTTTACGCCCTTATCTTCTTTGGTGCCGGTATCAGCGAGGATTTTCACCACTTCATCCTGCAACTTTATTTCGCTGAGGATTTTTGATTCAATATCGTGCTCATACCTGTATTTGGCAATATCAAAGGTAACCAGCACGTCTTTTTCCCGAAAAGGCTTTACTAAAAATCCGTAGGGCTTTGTAGCCTTCGCTGCTTCCAGGATGCTTTGATTGGAGTTTGCGGAAACATAAACAAATGGAATGTTCATTTCTACCAAGTGTTTGGCCAGGTCAATACCCGTAAGTGTCCCTGATAAATAAATATCTAAAAACACCCAGACGGGCCTTTTTAAATTGATTATTTCCAGTGCCTTGGCAACTGAAGGAGCAATTCCTGCAATTTCATAGCCCGCCCCTTCCAAAATAATGCGAAGATCACTAGCTATAATAAACTCGTCTTCAACAATTAGTATTTTCCCGTCCATAACACAATGATTAAATTAAAACCTCTTTTGGTGCAGCAAATTCGTGTTCCAGTATATCATGATACTGAGCCTCAATCATCACGCAGGTACCATGATCATTATTCAGGAAAAAATCGCCCTGTAACTGATCACTAAGCCCTTTCATTAATTTTATTCCGAGGGAATTGATGCTTGAAATATCAAAAGAATCAGGTAGCCCGATTCCATTATCCGTTATTGTTAGCCTAAAACGGTTTTCCTTAGTTCGATTCAGCGAAATCGCTATATTGCCTTTCATGCTTTTTGGGAATGCATATTTAATAGCATTTGTAATAGCCTCATTAATAATAAGCCCCAGGGGTACCGCCTGCGCCACATCAAGTTCGATTGATTGTATTTGTAATTTAAAGCTGATATTTCCTGTTCCTTTGAAGCTTTCTTTCAAATAGTTGACCAACTCGTGAATATAAACATCCATGTTTATATAGGTTAAGTTACAGGACTGATAGAGTTTTTGATGGATCAGGGACATGGCATGCATGCGCCGCTGGCTGCTCCGGATAGCTTCCAGGGCATCTTCATTTGATATATAAGAGGACTGCATGTTTAGCAAGCTCATCGTGGTTTGCAGGTTATTTTTAACCCGGTGGTGTATTTCACGCAGCAGCCAGTCTTTTTCACCGATTAAGCTTTGAAGCGCCAGGTTCTGTTTGTTGATTTCAAATTGTTTCACCTCTAACTTCAGGTTACTTCGTCGTTTGTTCCGGTAACCATTATAGGCCAATGCCGCTATAATTAACAACATGACGATCCCTATAAATGTTATATTCCTTTGCAGGTTTGCCTTTTGCAATTCGGTCCGCTGAACCAGGCCCCTGCTTTCCAATGCCGCAATAGATTTTTCCTTTTGGGCGGTTTCGTATTTTATCCCCAGCTCCGCTACTTGCTTGCTTTTTGTAGCGTTAAATAAGGAATCATTTACTTTTTTATATAGTTCAAAGTGCCCGATAGCAGAAAGGTAGTTACCAGAAGCTGAATCAACTTTAAACCTCATCAACTCAATTTCGCGTAAGTTTAATGGGCCAATCAGGCTGTTCGGAAAACCCTGTAGTTTTTTCAAATAGAAAGCTGCTTTTGTAAACTGCTGAGTAATTATATAAAAATTAGCTACTGTTTGGTATTGTGTTTCGTCGGCGAGGGCTTCATTTATTTTTAGCATTGCCACGTAATATTTTTCAGCCAGGTCATATTGTTTGAGGGCTGTGTAGCAGTTTCCGAACAGCTTAAATAAAACCCTCTTTTGATCCAGATTCAGTAAATCACCCGGTTTAAAATTTTGTTTCAAAAGGCGAAGCGCTTCCTGGCTTCTATTTGTTAATATTAAATCCTTGGTCAGCCATGATAATTCATTTATGAAATATGCACTTTTACCCTTTTTCGAAGTGCCTAGTGCCTTGTAACAATAGAATTCTTCTTTATCGTGCATTCCTAAGTCGGCATAAACCAATACAGCTCTCAGGTAAAAATATTCCCTCCCGGAAGGGGGTATCGTAGCTTCAGCGTATTTTATAGCCTCTAATTGATAATACAATCTTTTTTGCAGTTCCCCTTTTAAATTATATAAAGATGCAAGCAGATCATAAGTGTATTGCAATTTTTGGTAATGAATAGCCTTTAACTGGCCCAGTACATCAAATAATTCCTTTTCGGAAAGGTCAAGTTTGCCCTGATTAAGGTGCATATCCGCCGCGTTTTTCAGCATTGTGATGACACTTAATTTGTCATTAAGTGTTCTGAATAAAATTCTCGCACGGCCATAGCAAAATGCTTTGTCATCTAAAAGATTTGGAAAACCGGGAATATTGTCACCTAATCTGACCCAGCTCTCCGCTTCCAGTTTCATTTGACCGGTTTTGTGATAATAGTTAATCACCTGCATAAGGCAAGCCTTTCCGGATTTAATATCATTCCCTTCCAGGAAACAATTTCCTTTAAGGATCAAAGCGGCATTTTGCCACTTTATAGAATTTAGCACGGTACTTAACTGCATGGCCTGGGTAAAAAAATTAAGAGCGCTGTCCAGGTCATTTTTATATTCACCAGATTTAAAAAGGTAGTAACTTCCCAATTGCAATTGGAGCTTAACCCTGTTCGTGTCCGGTTTGCTTTGTTGAATAAGCGCCATTATAGTGCCGGGCGAGTCTTTTGGTTGTGACCGGGCCGTAACCCACCCGGTTAGCAAAAAAAAGATCAGGCATATTGTTAGTGTCCTAAGCATAACCGACTTCCATATTAAATCAATGATTTACAATTCCCCTATAAAGATACCGTTAAACTATTCGTTAAATGATATTTAAACTAAAACCTCATTTGATGCTGCAAACTTATGTTTCAGTATATCATGGTATTCAAAGTCGACCATTTCGTGAGTCCCATGAGTAATTATTTCTCCAATCAATAAGCGTAAATCATCGCTCAATTTCGGTACCTGGTTTAAAAAGGAAAGCCGCCTAAATCCTTTTATCGTCGTTGGGCTTATCAATATTATATCCGCTTAATTGCAACCTTAGTTTAATTCTATTGGTATCTGGCTGGCTTTTTTTACTATGCATGATTTGAATACCCCGGGGAATTACCTGGTAGCGGCTGGGCATAACCCATTCAAGTGAAAAAAATAAAGCATATTATCAGTAATTTAACCATAACCAGCTTTTATTGGGGGGGGACAAAAAAATCATTTACTATTCAACAATTTAAAAACGATCGATAACTGTGTCCCGAAATTATTTTCCATTATCAGTTCACCCTGCAATTGATCCGACAACCCAATTATCAAATTCTTTCCCAGTGTATTATTATTGTCATTGAAAAAGTCGGGTAACCCAACGCCGTTGTCTTTTATGATCAATGTTATATTTTTTTTCTGATCCCGTTCTAATCTGATCATAATCTTCCCCTTCTTTGTGACCGGAAATGCATACTTAATCGCGTTGGTAATTGCTTCGTTGATAATCAGTCCTAAAGGTATTGCCCTGGTTAAGTCAAGCATTATAGGCTCGGTTAATAATTCAAATTCGATAGCATTTTGTACATTGAAAACATCCCTTAAATAAATAACAAGTTCCCCGATGTACTCCTTCATATTAATCGCCGATGAACCATCAGAGCCGTTACGCTTTTTATTAATTAATGAAATCGCATATATACGCCGCTGAATATTTTTTATTGCCTCAGACGCGTCCTCATTGGAGACATATACTGATTGCAGATTAAGTAAGCCCAGCGTTGCCTGAAGATTATTGTTTACCCTATGATCTATTTCGTTATGTAACCATTCATTTTCAGAAAGCAGCCGGCTTTGCTCATTATTCAGGTGCTTTAATTGTTCTTCTATTTTAAGAATGGAAAGATCTTTAGCATCAATTTCTAACTGATGCCTGTTAATTTCTGCTTTGCAGCGCTGTTTATTAAGGTAACGGCACCGAAAAGTTCTTACTAAAAAATAAGCAATAACTAAACCGGATATGATTACAACACCAGCCAAAACATTATTTTGTGCGAACTCAAACATTAACTTGTTTTGGTTTTTAAATTAGGCCTGCATATTTATATGCAAGGCATTGGGCTATTACAATGCCAATTTGCAAATGCCTGGCTTACAGAAATTTGATGCTAAACTCCCCGGTTTTTGTTGTTTTATATCGCTATTTTACCAAGGCTAATGAATAAACCGGGTGGAAAATGAGCGTTGGAGGCGAGATGAATAAAATGGGGCTTAGCCTGGAGTATTGAATTCAACATCATTTGTATATTAAAAGAAAAACATCTTGCACCATCAGGTAGATAGTAAAACCACGCTTCCATAATTGCACAAAAAATTGTTTTCCGGACGCCTGGAAGTTTTTACAATCCTCTTTACGGACGGCAAACGGTAAATGAATTCCGTTTATCCATGGCCGGGGCGGCTGATCATTTTGTTTGCAAACAAGGAATGTATCCTTACTGCCAAAAGATCTAATATCCTTCATGACTTCTGATTTTAATACGCGAACGATTAATTCTAATTAATTCAACCAGGGTTTGATAGTGAAATAAATTGCCACTTAATAGAACCCTGATCGAACACTTGATGCGTTACCTTATTTATCATTAAAATTGGTTTCCCCCATATCAATTGCAACCAACAATGGTTCTTTAACCACTATATGATCTCCTTGATAAGCATAAACACGGCGCGTAGCAGGGACAATTATTCCATTTATATCGCGGTAATCTGCGGCATAATTAGCGCCGGTAGCCCCGCCGAGTATATCAACCTTGTAGTCATGACGGCGAAGTAACCCATCCGGCCCAAAAAAGGAAATCTGTTCACGGCTGTGACTGGATATATAATCGGGGAAAGTTACTTTTAACCGTCTCCAGGTTTCCCCGCTTTCCTGCCATGGCTCAATCTCCTCCGTTACAAAACCCGGATAAGCGTACAGAAACGGTATGGTTAAATAGGTCCACAATGCTTCCCCACTAAAATAAGCAACGTGTACATCTTCCCACGCCGTTTCTCTGGTGTGTCCGGCAAAGGAAGAAATTGGATTTTCCCATGATTCTAAAACGCTGCCATCGCTTTCTGCAATGGAGATAAGTTTTGGTTCAAAAATTGTCTTTTTGTTTTGGCCTGGAAAATCCATAATCAGCTTTTCATTTTGGGTTTCAGCATATACGGAAATATTTTTAAGTACATCCGGCCTTCCTTTAACATACCAAACGCCGCCGGTTATTGATGCCTGCACATTTACGGATTTAATCTGGTTCCAGCGGTCCATGCCGCCATGTGCCGATATAGCGAGTTTTAAAAGATCATTCATTGTGTTTAATTTATTTAGTTCGATGAGTTAATGATGTTGATTTTATATAAATATCAAGTGAATATCAGCCGATAAATAAGGCCAGCAGGCTGCATGCCACGCGATAAAAGGAATTGGTGGAAAATTGGGGCGGCCCGACTTTTTTTCTCCCGGCAACCGGGAAAGAAAATGTCCGCCGTTTCTCGCGGATAGGATCAGGTATTGATATCGAAGCGTAGACGATGGCTATTGCACAAGCGGCCATCATGGTGTGCGTAAGTACAAAGACTGTTTCCATAGCGTTGTGATTTGAACGATGGAATGCCAAACAAGTGCCAATGTAATAATGTCCTGTATATCAATTGTTTAATAATTTTTATTTTTGATTCCCTATTTTATATCGTCAATTACCGATGGTGGGCGTTAATATGGGATAATAAAAAGGATAGGATCGCTTTTAGCCAGGTGATGGGCTTGTGTTAATGGAGAGGAGGTTGATTGAATTTAAAAAAAAGATTTTGATGCTGGTACCGATTATCTAACGGCTGTTATAGGCGCGTTTGATGTTGAGGCGCCTCATTTTGGAGTTTAAAGTAGAAGCTGGTATTTGCAAAACATCTGCAGCTCCTCCGATCCCGGCGACCTTATTGCTGCATTTCTTCAACACCATCATAATATGCGCTCTTTCAATCTCATCTATCGTCCTTATACGCATATCAGGTACACCATCGCCCATATTTTCCGCATCTGTTAATACAACCGGAATTTGGTTGATGACAGGCCCGCTGGCCATCAGTACGCAGCGTTCAATCAGGTGTTCCAGTTCCCGAATGTTGCCGGGCCAGTTATAAGCGCCGAGCTGCTTTAGCACCCTGGAAGAAAAGCCGGTAATCCGGCGTGTCGCCTTTTTCTTATGCTTCTCTAAAAAGTGACTGGCAAGCAACGGGATATCCTCCTTGCGTTCCCTAAGCGGAGGTAGTATGATTGGAAATACATTCAGCCGGAAATAAAGATCACTCCTAAAATTTCCCGCATGTACTTCCTCCAGGAGGTTTCGGTTAGTGGCCGCAACTATCCTGACGTTTACTTTTATTACGGCGGTCCCGCCGATGCGTTCTATTTCGCGCTCCTGCAGGGCCCGGAGCAGTTTACCTTGTAAATCCATTGGCAATTCGCCAATTTCATCGAGGAATAAGGTGCTGTTATTGGCGAGTTCAAACTTTCCAATCCTCCTGTCTGTCGCACCTGTGAAACTGCCTCTTTCATGTCCAAATAATTCGCTTTCTATCAGGTTTGCGGGCAACGCGGCGCAGTTGATCTTTACCATCGTTTTCTTTTTTCTGGAAGAGGTATTGTGCAGTGCCCTGGCGATCAGTTCCTTTCCAGTACCCGTTTCACCTAAAATAAGTACTGAACTCATTGTGTCGGCGACCTGTGAAACCATATGAAAAACTCGTTGCATTATCGGGCTCAGGCCAACGATGTCATTGTAGTTAAAGGCAGTGGCTATTTCTTCCTGAAGGTAATTGTTTTCAGTCTCCAGCTGTTGTTTATATCGTTTGATTTCGTCAAACTGGTCTTCGATTTTTTCGCTGGTAATGACGTTGTTTAAGGCTACTGACAATTGCTTTGCTATCTCCCTAATGCCCTCTGCAAATAATAATGGGATTTCAAATGAGTCTTTAAGAAAAAATAGCAATAGCCCCGTATTTCGGTTCTTGCTTTCCAGTAATGCGAAAACAACTTTCGTCCAGCCCTGGTTTAGCAAATTATTAAACAATTTCGGCGCATTTCGTTTACCTGCCAGTTCATTCAGTGACAAAGTAATCGGACTTGATGCAGATAAGCTGCGATCAAACCAGTTTTCCGCGAAAAGCAATTCTTCTTCGCTGAGTATATCCGAATCAGATGAGCCATTTACCGGCTGGTATGACTTTCCGCCATTCTCCGTTCTTAAGATCAGTATTGCCAGTTCCGGAAACAGGGTCTTAATTTTTTGCTGAACCAGTTTATTCAGATCCTCTTTATTATGTGTTGCTGCAATGTCGTTGCTAAAGGCAAACAATTCCAGTTTTAACAGGTCAAGGCCTGCTGTTGTGAGACCGTTGGTTTTGGCGAGCGCGCTTCCTCTTAGTAAAGTATCCAGTTTAGGCGCCAGTAATTTTCCTGTCAGGGTTAATACATCCTGGTCAGCAAGGCTAAATCCATCCGGCTTGTTCGTTCTGAATTGAAAAAATCCGGCAAGAACCGTTTGCTGAAAAAAAGGAATATAAAAAGTGTATTTATATTCTGTTTCCTTTTTAAAAAAAAGGGACGCTTCAGGCACGCTATTTATCCAATAGGACCCGGCCATCTGTCTTGATAATCCGGGCAGAAACAGGCTGTTTAAAGTGGCCCTCCCCTGGGCGGAAAAGAAATGCGGATCTGTTACACCTGCAAATTCATATAATTTCCTGTTTTTGAAGGTGTATCTTGATTGCGTCGCTGTTGCATCGTCATTAAAAATGAAAACGTCCGCTGCTTCAAAATCTACAATCTCCTGTAGTTCTCCAGCCAACAATTTAAACGTTTCTCCGATGCCGGCCAGTGGCCAGACCGCGATAGAAAGATTCAGCAGCCGGGCAGCATAGCTGTTATCCTTTTCTATTTCGGTAAGATGCTTTTCCATTTCAATAAATATACGGCTTAAATCTTATTTACCACATTAATCTACGATACTTCACCAGCCTTTGGCCGGTCGATCTCTGCACTCATTTCCATTTTAATGCCTGGATATAATGAACTGATAATCTATGCGTTAACAAAGTAATGAATTAGTTTATATGTTTTATTTCGCGGATTTACCAAAACTGTATATGAATGCATTAATTGATAATCAAATAGCTCTTTCGGTAACGTCATTCATCAAAATGACGAAATAAAACAGCAGATAGTTTTCAAACCCACAACAAGTATTTGATTACCAAATACATAACAATGGGCATGCAAATGGCATTTGCTGTGAAAATTAATCATATGAATGAGTTAAAAATAAAAACGTCTGTTCAGGTTATTTACCTTGGCGGCCCGACCGTCATTTTTGAGATCGGCGGTTTGCGTATCATGACAGATCCAACGCTTGATCCTCCCGGAGATTTTCCCGCCGGGCCTGATTACATTATCAAAAAGCTATCAGGGCCGGCTCTTCAAAACATTGGCGAGATCGACCTCGTTCTCCTGAGTCACGATCAGCATGACGATAATTTAGATAAAGCTGGTCGTCAGCTCTTAAGTATTGTACCTCAGGTTCTGTCTACGCCAGCCGCTGCCCAACGACTTGGAGGCACAGTCAAAGGAATGGAACCATGGCAAAAAATAACTATTAACGCACCTTCGGGCGATGAAATCACCATTACAGCAACGCCTGCAAGGCATGGTCCAGCCGACGTTGAAAAACTTGCAGGAGACGTTACCGGTTTTATAATTACGATCAACGGTGATAAAGATTCGGGTATATACCTGACAGGAGATACCGTTTTTTACCAGGGTGTCACCGAAGTAGCCGGGAGATTCAAACCAAAATATGTTTTTGTATTTGCAGGGGCAGCTAAACCACGCACACCATTCAGTCTGACCATGGACAGCAATGACGTCGTAGATACCGCTGCGGCCTTTCCTGATGCTATGATCATTCCTGTCCATTATGAGGGCTGGTCACATTACTCTGAAGGTGGCGATCTTTTAATAGGCTCCTTCGGTGCACTTGGAATCGCTGAACGCCTTAAAATTCTCTTGCCGGGTGTCGCAACATTACTTTATTAACATCTCTCGCTCAATTGCAATTAACAGGTCATATAAGCTTACAATAGACTGAATAGTCTAAATAACAAACTATTTAGTCCATTTTCGCAACACATTTTTAAATTAAATCATGAAAGATCAAAGAATAGCCCTGATAACCGGATCAAATCGCGGTATTGGGTTTGAAACCGCCAAACAACTTGGTGAAGAAGGTATCACTGTAATACTTACTGCACGCCAACTGGACGTTGCACAGCGCGCAGCAAGGGACCTGATCGGTCAGGGTATTGATGCATACGGTATACAGTTGGATGTAACCAACGAGGACGAGCGCAAAGCTGCCGCCTTATACATCGCGGAAAAATTTGGAAGACTGGATATTCTCATTAACAATGCAGGTGTTGCTCCGAAAGAGTCTCTTTTCGTAAGCAAAACGCTTGAAACTTCCAAAGAAGAATTTGCACACATCTATGAAACTAATTTTTTCAGTGTAGTTTATCTTACCAGGGAATTGTTACCCCTGATTAAAAAGAGCACTGCCGGCCGGATCGTCAACTTATCCAGTATCCTCGGTTCATTAACTATTCACTCACAGCCGGAAAGTCCTATTGCAGGATTCCGGGTGCTTTCCTATAATTCTGCAAAGGCCGCGCTGAATATGTTCACTATCCAGCTTGCTGATGAACTTGCTCCGCTGGGGATAAAAGTCAATTCAGCACATCCCGGATGGGTTCAAACAGAACTGGGTGGTAATGATCAGGCTCCAATGAGTATTACCGATGGCGCAAAGACGAGTGTAGGCCTGGCGCTGCTTGGAGAGGACGGACCGACCGGGAAAATGATCCATATGGGTGAAGAAATGCCATGGTAATCTAAGGTGAGAACATTTGAAAAAGAACATCAGGGAGTAAGCACGGTGCTTGCATTTGCGCTTATTCCCCTTTCGGGTTTTGCCACAGATATTTATATCCCTTCTCTGCCTGCCATGGCACATAGCCTTGGGGTAAAATCTACCGATGTGCAGCTCACCTTGATAATCTTTATGGTTACTTCCGGACTAGCCCAGCTCTTTGTCGGCAGTTTGCTGGATAGCTTTGGCCGTTACCGGCTTGGGCTTATTTCACTGGCTGTATTTACCCTTGCCAGCTTCGGCATTGCATGTACAACTTCGATTACGCTGATATACGCAATGCGGGCAATTCAGGGTATAACCGTCGCCTTAATCGTGGTTGGTAAACGTGCTTATTTTATAGATCTCTATTCCGGAGCAAAATTAAAAAGTTATACAAGCTTATTTTCAATTGTATGGGCAGCATCTCCGATCATCGCTCCGTTTCTGGGTGGTTACCTGGAATCCTGGTTTGGCTGGAGAAGTAATTTCTGGTTTTTAGGAATTACAACAACGCTGATACTTGTTCTGGAAATACTATATGGTGGCGAATCATTACAGACGAGGAATCCATTCCGGTTTCAAAATATATTGAACATATACTTTGAAACATTAAAGGCCCGCGACTACATGCTTGGCTTGCTGATGATTTCGATCAGCTATGCCATGCTGGTGGTTTACGGAATGGTTTCTCCGTTCATCATCGAGCATGTTTTTCACCTGCAACCTGTTGTCACCGGATATTGTTCACTGATTTCCGGGCTTTCGCTGATGACCGGCGGTATTATATCCAGGTCATTGATCAGCAAACCATTGAACCAAAAACTACCAGGTGGGATAAGCATCCAGCTTTTGCTTGCATTGCTCATGGTTGCCAGCAGCTATGCTTATAACAGTCTAATAATTCTCGTGCTATTTACCGCACTCATCCACCTTATATCCGGGTTTTTATTTAACAATGTATTCGCCTATTGTCTGGGTAGATTTTCTTCATACGGAGGAATAGTAAGCGGTATAACCGGCGGCGGCCTCTTTATTTTAACTTCACTGATCAGCTACGGTACGGTCAATCTCATTACGATCAGGAATGAAACCTGGCTGGGCGGAACTTTTTTGTTTTTTGCTTTGATTTGGCTGACCATTTATCTATGCTTTGCCAAAATCGTAAAAAAACAAACCGTTTAGTCTATATTTGTACGGTAAATTACAATGGGAAAATCGGAACAAAAAAGGCAATTGATTGTCAGTAGGGCAGCCGTGCTGTTTAATGAAAAAGGTATCGCCGGTACATCCGTGGATGATATCATCGAAGCTACCGGCACCTCAAAGGGCTGTTTTTACGGACACTTTGAAAGTAAGGAAGCTTTATCTTTTGCTTCAGTCGACTATTTACTGGAAAAACTTACTGAGCGTCGGCATACCGCGCTTAATAAACATACGAAAGCATTTGACAGGATCTGTTCATTTATGGAAATGATCAAAAATCCATTAAAAAGCTACTTTGACGGCGGATGTCCAATAATAAATCTGTCTACGGAATCCGATGACACCAGTCCTGTCATTAAGAAAAAAATGAAAAAGATGATCAATGGTGCGATCAGTGAATTCACGGAGGTGCTTAGTTCAGGAATAGCCACGGGAGAGTTTTCAGCGTCACTCGATGCGAACGAATTTGCAACTAAAATGTTCCTCGGAATCGAGGGCGCGAATGCAATATGCAGAGTGCTCGGCACCGCTGCCCCTATGCATACGTTGACCAGCAGTCTCAGAAAAGAGCTGGCAGGCCATCTTAACGGTTGACAGGTTGGTGGATTAACGAAATAAAACGGGTCAATCCTGAAGAAAAATCATAAAATATTGAATATCAAATACATGCAGTTTGGTATCGCTCTTGTATTTCGTGTTTGAATAAATATTTAATAAAACTTAAAAAATCAAACATGAAAACAGAATTCTTCAAAAAGGAAACGGCACGAGCGTTATTAACGATTGCCATCATCTTCTTCTCCGGATTACTTTTCGGTGAAAGCGCTTCAGCGCAGGTTAAAAACATTGTACTTGTACACGGTGCCTGGGCCGATGGTTCGGGATGGTCAGGGATTTATAAATTACTGACCGCTAAAGGATACCATGTAGATATTGTGGCCAATTCCAATCTGACCTTTACCGATGATGTTGCGGCCGTTAAAGCCGTGCTGGCCAGGCAGACCGGACCGGTGATCCTCGTCGGCCACTCTTATGGCGGAGCAGTGATCACGGAGGCGGGTGACACATCCAGCGTCGCCGGCCTGGTTTATGTATCAGCATTCGCTCCTGATGCCGGGGAGTCTTTACTCGGCCTTTTAAAGGCAGGCCCTCCAAACCCCGAATCAGGGATTGTGCTTCCGCCGGTCAACGGACTGGTGTGGTATGACGTAGCAAAGTTTCCTAAAGATTTTTGCCCGGACCTTCCAGCAGCACAAGCAGACTTTATGGCTCACGCGCAAACCCCATCCGGCCTGGCCACATTTACGACTGTGCTGACAAAAGCTGCCTGGCGTAACAAACCAAGCTGGTATATCGTGTCAACCCAGGACAGGATGATTCCGCCTGATGCTGAACGTTTCATGGCCAAAAGAGCTAATGCAAAAGTTACGGAGATAAAGGCGAGCCATGTGGCTTACATGACGCATCCTGAAGAGGTTGCAGCAGTGATCGAAGCCGCGGCAAAAGGTGCGGCAAAATAAGTATTGGGCCATGATCAAACTATCCATACTTGTCCCGCGAAGGTCAGACCTTACGCTCGAAGAATTCAGCGCACACTGGAAAAATATTCACGGCCCTTTGTTTTCAAGCCAGCCGGAGGTTAAACAATATGTTAAAAAATATATCCAGGTGCATAGTACAGGCGCGCACCTGGATCAGTTCCCGGTAGCGCCCTTTGACGGCATTGCTGAGATCTGGTTTGAAAAAATGGAGGACATCAACCAGGTTTTCGGCACCGAAAACTACCTGAAGAATATAGCTCCGGATGAAGCCAAATTTATTGACAGAGCGCATATTCTTTGGATATATGCTACCGAAAACGTAGTCATCGATCTTAAAAATCAGCAATAAACATCATGACAGATCAACTATTAACAGATCAGAATAAGGCATTGGTGCATAGTTTTTATGCAGGCGGTACAAACAGCGAAGCCAAGGAATATGGGGAGATTTTTCACCCTGAATTTAAAGTGACCGCTCCCGATTATCTGCCCTGGGGCGGCACAAGCAATCTCAAAACCTACCTGGAAGATGTATTGCTGCAGGTAACAGCAGTGCTTGATTTTAAGCGTTGCGAAATCATTTCACTTATCGGTGAAAATGATAACGTAGTTATTGTAATTGATATCGGGATCATGGATACACCACATACCGTAAGAATATCTGAGCACTGGTCGATCCAAAAGGGCAAGGCCATTAATTTGTGGGTAGCTTATTTTGAGCCTCAAAACCTTATGGACTTGATTGAAAAAAGTGCCACCACACGCACTATCTAAAAAGCTCATAACTTAGCTGTTAAAATAAAAAAAGGAACGAGGCCAAAGCTTCGTTCCTTTTTTATTCCTATAGTCTGCTTGCTTAGATAGTAACCACGATCTTCCCTATCTGCTCGTTGGATTCCAGGAAGCGGTGCGCTTCAACAATCTGCTCAAAAGGAAATACCTTGGCAATTACGGGTTTAAGAAAGCCTTCCGCAAGTCCCTTAAAAATAAATATCCGGGCTTTTTCCACACGTTCCGGGTCCTTAGTTGTATCCCAAACCGTATGGCCGCGAATCACGGGAATCTTGTTCAGCACCTCTATCAATGGCAAGGGCGTAACCTCATCACTTAGGGCGCCATATAAAAATATTTGACCGCCACGAGCTAATGATTCCAGCAATTTGGCAAACACAGGCCCGCCTACCGGGTCGAAAATGACCTCAGCACCTTTGCCATTCGTAATCTTCATTACTTCGGCTACTATATCCTCCTCCTCCGTTGCGATCACGTAGGTTGCACCTGCAGCTAACAATCTTTGTTTTTTTGAACCGGAACGCGTTATGGCAACAGGCACTGCTCCTACCATATTGGCTACCTGGATCGCAGCAAGCCCCACGCTGCTTGAAGCAGCCGGAATCAACACAAACTCTCCTGCGGAAAGTTTAGCTACATCAATAAGGGCGCTGTATGAAGTAATAAAGGGATTCCAGATAGCAGCAACCTGCTCAAAAGCAAGCAAAGGCGGATTTTTGATAACAGCATGCTGCGGCATCAAAATTAACTCCCCATATACGCCATAATCATTTTGTGAAAAAGCCGGGATGGTGCCCACTTCATCGCCTGCCTTTAAATGTTTTACATCACTTCCTACAGCATCTACAATACCCGAGGCATCATAACCCAAACGGGCCGGCAATACCGGGGCTTCAATATAATTCCCTGACCTCCACATGGATTCGGCACGGTTCAGCCCGATGGCTTTAACCCGTATCCTGACCTCATGACTTGCCGGAGCCGGAATTTCCAAACTCTCGATCTGAAGTACTTCCGGGCCGCCGGTTTTACTAAAACGTACTACCCGGGCTATTTCCGTCCCACTTGTTGCGGATCCTGATTTATCTGTTGTTTTCATTTGAATCGGGTCCATCAGGCTGAAATTGCTTCTTCTTTGTAAAACGGATAATCGTTATACCCGTGTGCATCGCCTCCGTAAAACGTATCCCTGTCATAAGGATTAAGCGGCAGGTTATTTTTAAGACGGAAAACCAGATCGGGGTTGGCAATAAAATGCCTTCCGAAAGCTACCAGGTCAGCGTTCCCCTTTTGAAGGATATCATTGGCTTTTTCGCCGTCAAAACCGCCGGCGGCAATAATGGTGCCCTTGAAAATTTGACGCAGGTGCATTGCCGCTACAGGCTCCAGGTCTTCTACTTCTTCAACAGAACCTTTAACACGCGGTTCGATCAGGTGCAGATAAGCCAGCCCAAATTTGTTAAGCTGCTCTGCTGCATAGCTGAACAACGCGATAGGGTCGCTGTCGAACATGGAAGCAAATGTTCCGCTTGGCCCTAAACGTACTGCGACACGATTGGCACCCCAAACCTCCACAAGTGCTTCAACAATCTCCAGCATAAAACGTATGCGGTTTTCAATCGACCCACCATAGCTGTCTGTACGTTGATTAGATCCATCCTGAAGAAACTGATCTACCAGGTAACCATTCGCGCCGTGTAATTCCACGCCGTCAAACCCGGCCTCTTTAGCTTTTATAGCCGCTTTCCGGTAATCTTCTACCATAGCCTTTACTTCTTCCGTGGTCATCGCCCGGTTCAGGTCGGCGGGGACCCAGCCGGTGGGGGTATACACAAAATCTTCAAATTCAATAGCAGATGCGCCTACTGGCTGACCGCCATTTGGCTGCAGGCTACGGTGTGATTGACGGCCAACATGAAAAAGCTGATCGAAAATAATCCCGCCCTTGTTATGTACTGCGGTAGTTACTCTTTTCCAGCCTTCTACCTGCTCATCGGTGTAGATGCCAGGAGCACCATAATAGCCATGACCGGTTTCGGAAATGACTGTACCTTCGGCCACGATATACCCGCCCGGGGTAGCGCGCTGGGTATAATGCTCAACCAAAAGATCGTTAGGAACAAAATCAGCGGCTGTGCGCATACGGGTTAAAGGAGCCATAACTACACGGTGAGTAAGCTGGTATGGCCCTAATTGAACAGGTGTAAACAGATCTGTACTACTTACAGCTGTTTCAGTATTATTATTTGTTTGCATTTTTAAATGAATAAATTTTACACATTGATCAATCGAAATAACCTGACTATTTCGATTGATCTTCGGGTCAAAGTTCGGGTTTAACAGGGCACACAAAAAGATACAGTTGGCATCAAAAAAAAGAGATCAGTTGCATATTTGATCCTTATTTTTAAAACTGTTAACTAATTGCCATATTCCTGCTCAACAGGCCACCCTCCCGTTTATAAGGCGTATTTTTGTTACGTATTTATAGAAATCTCTAATGAGTCACAAAGCATTCCGCTATGAACAGGTAGTTCGTAAATTAGAAGAAACAATTATCGGGCTAAGGCTGCAACCGGGAGATAAACTTCCCTCGGTACGTAAGGTGAAGGATGAACTAAAGGTTAGTTTAACCACCGTAAACCAGGCTTATGCTATCCTGGAAGCAAAGGGAGCCGTTATTTCAAGGCAGGGTTCGGGTTATTACGTCAACTCTTTTAACAAAAACCCGTTGGCCAGAGCGGCGGCCAACAATTTCGTCCCGCTGCCCGAAATTGTTGAAGTAAGCAGCATGGCTGCGACCATGGTAAAAAATACGGCCAAACATAGCGTGATCAATTTTTCTTCACTTGCCCCTATCAATGAGTATCTTCCGATTACCAAACTCAACAAGGCCATGCAGGCTTCGGCAAAGGAGGAAAAAGATATTTTTCAATACTCCTTTTTAGAAGGCCATCCCCGCTTACAGAAACAGATAGCGTTACAGTCATTTGAATGGAAAACAAGCATCAAACAGGAAGAGATCCTGATAACCAACGGGTCAACAGAGGCCATTGGGCTTTGTCTTGATGTACTGACCAAACCCGGGGATATTGTTGCCGTTGAATCGCCAACATACGCCGGCCTCCTGCAATGCCTGGAAAGTAAAGGCCTAAAGGCTTTAGCCATTAGCATGGATCCCGTTACCGGGCTAAACCTTGATGAACTGGAAACCGCATTAGCTACCAATAAGGTTGCCGCTTGTTTGTTTATGCCGGTTTGTCAAAATCCGTACGGCTGCTCGATGTCAGAAGAAAGCAAAATAAAGCTGGTAAATATGCTGGGTGAAAAAGGCATTCCCATGATTGAAGATGATACCCTGGGCGAGCTTAACTTTGCCAGATCAAGACCCTTACCTGCCAAAGCCTATGACAGTTATAACAACGTGCTCTATTGTTCTTCGTTTTCCAAATCACTGGTTCCCGGGTTCAGAATTGGGTGGGTAGCCGGAGGCAGGTATCATGCCGAAATTGAAAAGCTCAAGTTCTCGGCCAATATTTCAACCAATGGCCTGTTGCAGGATACCATTGGCCGATTTTTAGAGAGCGGCAATTATCACGCCCATATTAAAAAGCTGCGCGAGTTTGCGCAAATTCAAATTATAAAATACAGGAATGCTATACAGGAGTATTTTCCGGATACTGTAAAAATAAGCTGCCCGAAAGGAGGCTACAGTTTATGGATAGCGCTGCCCGAAAACTTAAACGCGCTGGTACTACAGCGCGAAGCCCTGAAATATGGTATCGGGTTTTGCCCCGGCCAAATCTTTTCGGCTTCAGACCGTTATAAAAATTGCATCCGTATCAATTGCTGCCCTTTGTGGGGCAATAAAATAGCCGATGCCTTAAAAACACTGGGAAAATTGGTTCATGCGTTGTCTGACACAAATTGATCATACCGCCTCCATAAAAAAAAATTACCATTGTGCCGTAAAGGCGCAATGGTAAATAAAAGACCGTTTGCGGCTTGTTATGCATCGGCATACGCTTCGTAAAATGCGTAGTCTGTATATCCTTTTTCGTTTCCGCCGTAAAATGTTTCCCTGTCATATGAAGCGAGCGGAATACCGTTCTTAAACCGGAAAACCAGATCCGGGTTGGCAATAAAATGTCTCCCGAAGGCGACCATATCGGCATATCCTTTTTCGAGAATGTCTTCTGCTTTTGCCTGGTCAAATCCCCCGGCGGCGATCATTTTGTTTTTAAAGATCCCCCGCAGATGCATTGATGCAACGGGCTCTAAGCCATCAGCTATCTCGATATTACCATTTATTCTTGGTTCAATAAGATGCAGATAAGCCAGGTCAAGCTCGTTCAAACGTTCTGCAGCATATCCAAACAACGCTATGGGATCACTGTCTGACATAGAATTAAAGGTACCGCTTGGCCCCAATCTTATCCCAACAGCGTCCGATCCCCAAACATCAACCATCGCTTCCAAAACTTCGATCATCAAACGGACCCGGTTTTCCATACTACCGCCATACGCATCCGTTCTGTGGTTAGTACCGTCCTGCAGGAACTGATCAATCAGGTAACCGTTTGCCCCGTGCAGTTCAACGCCGTCGAAACCCGCCTCCATGGCACGTAACGCTGCCTGGTGGTAGTCTTTAACCAAGGCTTTTACTTCTGCGGTTTCCAGTGCGCGGTTTGGTTCTGCCGGAACCCATCCCTGCTGCGTAAATACCAGGTCTTCATGTGGAATCGCCGATGCACCGATGGGCTCCGCACCATTCGGCTGCAAGCTGCGGTGAGACTGGCGTCCCACGTGGAAAAGCTGATTAAAGATAATGCCTCCTTTTTCGTGAACGGCCGCCGTTACCTTTTTCCATCCTGCTACCTGCTCATCGGTGTAGATACCGGGTGCGCCATAGTAGCCATGGCCTGTTTCGTTGATCACCGTACCTTCAGTAACCAGAAAACCTCCTTTGGTCGCACGCTGCGAATAATATTCCACCATCCAATCGTTGGGAATAAACCCGTTGACCGTACGCATTCGCGTAAGCGGCGGCAGCACGATCCGGTGCGCAAGCTCGAACTTGCCCAGCTTAACAGGGGTAAATAAGGTTACTTTTTTTGATTGATTTTCCATATATGATTGTTATTTAATTGTTTCATTTCATCGGGCACCAAGTGAATGATAGAACACCGCGGCAGCAGTAGATAGCCGGGCCGCAACCCTCGCCAGCCCCGCTTCCCTTCTGAGTACATTGTCATTTGTTAAAACTAATTCGAGATAAGCTGCCAGCTCGTTTCGAAATAGTAGTTGTCCATCAGTGCTGGCATTTAGTGTTATCGCAGTGCAAGTATTTGCAAACTTGTGCTGCCCGCTTAGTTTATCACAGCTGATAAATTCCTCTGATACTTCTCTGACGACCATATAGACAGCTTGCCGGTAATTAATGACCTGCTGTTCCCGGCTGACATCGGCAATCTCATCTTGTATGCCCGTTTTCTTTTGTTGAAGTACCGGTTGCATATTGCATAGTCTTTTCATGATCATTGGTTATATCGTGGGAAATCAATGTAATCAGTTTCGTTTCCACCCCAGAAAGCTTCGCGGACATAAGGGTTTAGTGGAAGGTTTTGCTTAAGACGTTCCGGCAGGTCAGGATTTGATGTAAAATATCTCCCGAAGGCGACCAGGTCGGCATCCCCTTTTTGGAGAATAGCTTCGGCGCCCTGCCGGTTGAATCCACCGGCAGCAATGATCGGACCTTTAAACACTTGTCGCAGAAAAGAGGACGCAACAGGCGGCAGGCTTTCATCTATGGTTTCTGTTCCCATTACCCTTGGCTCTATAATGTGCAGGTAAGCCAAATCATAGCTATTCAGTTGCTGAGCGTAATGCCCAAACGTGGCTTCCGGGTTTGAATCAGATATGGAGCCCCATTTTCCACTCGGAGAAATCCTGACGCCGACCCTGCTTCCTCCCCAGACAGATACCAGGGCTGCTACGAGGGCCAACGAAAATGCCGCCCTTTTTTCAATCGTTCCCCCATAAGCATCAATTCGTTTATTAGTGCCGTCCTGCAAAAAGGTATCGGCGAGGTAGCCATTGGCGTTATGCAGTTCGACTCCGTCGAAACCAGCTTCTTTCGCACGTTCCGCTGCTTTGCGGAACTGTTCGATAAGGCCCGGAACTTCACCGGCATCAAGAGCCCGGTGAGGTGAAACGGGAACCCAGCCATTCGCAGTGAATGAGAGTCCCTCAAATGGAACTACTGATGGGGCGATTGGCGCTTTTCCTCTGCTTAGATCGACATGGGACTGCCGGCCGTCGTGTGAGAGCTGCATAAATATATAAGCGCCTTTTTCGTGAACAGCATCCGCCAGTTTCTTCCAACCGGCAACGTGGTGATCTTCATAGATACCAGGCGCGCCAAAATAGCCGCGGCTTTCATAGGAGGGATGCACCGATTCGGTAATCATGAAACCACCTGGGGATGCCCTTTGGCGATAATATTCAATCATGATATCGCTGACACTATCGTCGGGGTTAGCTCTGAGCCGGGTAAGCGGCGGGTGTACCACACGATGGCTGAGCGGCAAATCCCCAAGCCGGAAGGGGGAGAAGAGCAGCATCGAATTTGTTTTTGAAGTTCCCATTTGTTTTGCTTTTGCAGGCTGGGTTGCCACTTTGATGCCACTGATTAAATGTTTGTTTATCAGATATATACAGATTACCTTAAATAGTTATCCCGTTTTATTTCGCTATTCTCCTCACTATGCTTTTTAATTTTGCACCGGAAATCCATCAGTAAAATGACGATATAAGACTACTTTTCTTAATGAATCCATCAACAAATCCCTGATTCCAAACCATTTGCAATACGGCTCGCAGATTGCAACGGTCAGGCAAAGCTTAAATGATTTTATTATGAAACAAAAATTGAATGTGGTGCTGGTACACGGTGCCTTTGGTGATGGCTCACACTGGAAAAAAGTTATTCCGCTACTGGTAGCCGAAGGCTACAATGTGAGAGCGGTACAATTGCCGCTAACTACTCTGGAAGATGATGTGAAAAGGGCTGGCGACATGGTAGCGGCAATGGATGGGCCGGTCTTACTGGTAGGACATTCTTACGGCGGTGCGGTTATTACGGGCGCCGGTAACCAGGAAAATGTGGTTGGCCTGGTCTACATAGCGGCTTTTGCGCCTGATGCGGGCGAATCTGCCGGAGGGCTTTTGAGCCTGCGTGAAGCGCCTGCGGGTATTGCTTTTGTAAAACCTGATGCGCAGGGTTTTCTTTACGTAGATCCGGAACACTACCATGATGTATTTTGTCCGGGTGTATCGGACGAGGATGCGCTTGTAATGGCGCTTTCGCAAAAACCTATCAACGGAGCTGCTTTCGGCGGGCCGTCAGGTGCCCCGGCATGGAAATATAAGCCAAGCTGGTACCAGGTATCGGCCAATGACCAGATGATCCCCCCGGAAACAGAAGCGATGTTTGCCGAACGGATGAAAGCCCGCAAAACAATAACGCTTGCTGCCGGCCATGCCTCCCTTGCTTCACATGGTGCCGAGGTGGCTGCCTTCATTTTAGAAGCAGCAGCAAGTTTATCCTAATTGCAGATCAACGCATTGCATACAGAGAATGGCGATCTGTCCCAGGACAGTCGCCATATCCTTTATAATGGTTTAATGTCAATATACCGTCCGTTAACAGGATCCCTTTTTCACCGCTGCCCGTTTCAATGGTATGCAGGTATTTGAAGGAATGACTCAGGCAATCGTATTGCTGGTCTTCTAACCGAAACGCCACCCCTGCCATATCATAATATTTATCCGTTTGAATACATACCAGCAGATTATCACCTGCAAACCGGAAGTCCTGTTCATACCCATGTTCATGCAGGGCAATGATTTTTTTGGTTAAAAATGCGTTTGTCATTACTTTGTTTTTTAGGTGATCATATGGTGAAATTGAATGGGATATAAAAGGTGAAGCGGGTGATAAGCTAAGGGAATATTAAAGCCAGCTATCGCTATCCTCCCTTGATTTGAAACGCAGAGGCCTTACATTATAAAACAGTGTGACAATGCAGCAAAATGAAACAGCCTTGGTAATCAAAAAGATAAATGTTCCCATAATGAATTGAATTAATGATTTATCTGGTTGTTCCAAAACTCATTCCTTTTCGCAATGCATTGATAATCAACACATAATAAATACTCTTAATCTTTCCCTGGCGATATATCGCTGATTAACAAGGTTATTTGCCAAAGCCTTCCGCCAAATAAGATTAGGAACGGTATAAACCCGTACCATTATAAAAGACGGAGCATGACCATCATTGTCTGACTTTGTCGCGTCGGGAACGCTTGGTAAAAAAATGATATATCAAGACATTACTTATTGACTATATGTATATATAATTGAAAATCAGTAAATTAATACAATGGCATCTCGATTGCTTTACCTATAACATGGAAAAGACAATTGAAGAAAAGAATAAATCATTGGCTCTTGAAGCTTTTGATGCGGCATTTAATAAGCGTGATAAAGCGGCTTATGAACGCTATTGGTCACCGGATTATATTCAGCACAGTGCGCATATTTCTCCTGGCCGGGATGGACTTAAAGAGCTGATCGCATCGGCTCCAGCGAACATGAGGTACGAGCCGGGGTTAGCAATCGCAAAAGGAGATTTCGTGATGATCCATGGCCGCTTTACCAATATTGGTCAGCCTAAAGCCTGGGTTGTTGTAGACATTTTGCGCATCGAAAACGGCTTGTTAGCGGAGCATTGGGACGTAATTCAGAATGAAGCAACAGCAGCAGAATCAAGGAGCGGAAAACCAATGTTTGGAGATCAATTTAGCGAGGTTTAAAAATCTTTATTATTATGAAAACAATCAAAGTAAAATTAATACTGGCAATTGTTGTGACGGGTCTCAGCTTCACGGTGGGCGCTCAGGAAATCAAAACTATCGATACCGCCCCTTTAAAATTGACCTATTATAATGCCCCCGAGTCTGCATTCGGAGTAACCTCCGTTCTTGTTTCCGGAAAATCAGATGCCATATTAATTGATGCCCAGTTTACGCTACCCGATGCTGAAAACGTGGTTAAGGAAATTAAGAACAGTGGTAAGAATCTAAAGGCCATTTTTATCAGTTATGGGGATCCGGATTTTTATTTCGGCCTGGAAGTATTTAAAAAGGAATATCCTAACGTGCCAATCTATGCTACTGCAACTACGATAGAACATATTAAGGCAACCTATAAAGGAAAATTGGCTTATTGGGGGAGCATATTTAAGGACGTTATCCCAAAGACAATCGTCATTCCCAAACTACTGACCGGAAACTCCCTGACATTGGAGGGAAAGACCCTATCTCTGATTGCTGTTCCAAATGCTCCGGCCCGCAGCTTTATATGGATACCATCCATCAAAACAGTTGTTGGTGGCATCAATGTTTTTGGAAATAATTTCCATTTGTGGATGGCTGACGATGCAACTGCTACAAAAAGAGCATTGTGGACAGCGGCACTTAATAAAGTCATCGCCTTGCACCCCGCTATAATCATCCCGGCTCACTTTCGGAAAGGAGCGGACCTCACGGTCGTTTCTGCCGAATACACCAAAACTTATATTGAAGCCTATGAAAACCGGTTAAAAAAGGATAAGACCTCCGCTGCGTTAATAAGCGACATGAAAGCTAAATACCCAAAAGCGACTTTTCTGACCGCGCTTGAACTTGGGGCGAAAGTGAATACAAGAGAACTGCAGTGGCCTTTAAACTAAAAGATTATGAACATACTGATTGTACTTCTGTAAATCAACCTGATATTTACAGGATCATTAAACCCGGCAAACCAAATGATAATAAGATCAAGCCCGTCTCTTGATTGCCGAAACGGTTGGTGGTCCTTAAATAATGGTTGATCGAAACAAATAGTCCGGAGTGATAAATTCCGCTTAGAATACATTATGATAAACGGCATTTGTTTAGTAAAAGATTGAGTTGACACGGATTCGAAGAAAACCGGCTCCGCTAATGGTAAATTATTACATCGGCATAGCATTTCTTTTACCGAAATCCGGTTTCCTGAAAGGAACAAATACTAAATTACCGTTTCAACATCTATCTGAACTTATCCATGCGTTATACCTTTGCAAACCACCTGCTTTTGCGGATGCCTGTTAAAAATCAGGAAGACTATATTGGTGACACTCAATTGTTTTTGGATGATTTACACTTCAGGAGTGCCGTTTTCCTGGCGAGCCCCGCGTTTTACGAAACACTCGAGAAACAACAATTTGTAACCATAAAATTATCGGCGAGAGAAGAAGGCACGCTTAAAAGATATATTAATCGCTACTGTTTTCGACCCACACCCTTCGGTATGTTTGCATCGGTTTCCCTTACCGAATGGAAGACCGATTCGGTTCAGCCATTATTTGAAACCCAGGCTTATCAGACCCATCTTTATACCGACCAAACCTACCAGGCGAAAATTAGCCAAATACTGCTCAATGGAGCAATGAAGACGAAAGCCAGGTTCGAGAGCAACCCTTCGTTATACCGGGTTCTGAATGAATACCGTTTTTTCCGAACGGGGATTGACGAAAGCTTTAAGCAGCGGGAGTATCTCCTGCAGGCCATCGCCTTTTCCAAGTTATTGAAAGACTTGATCGCTTTTTGTATTAAGGGGCGTACACTACCGGAAATCACAGGCCATATCAGAAATTCCGCTGGTTGCTCATTGACCGAAGCAATCGAATATGCCGATTTTCTGATCGATTCACAACTGCTTGTGAACTGTTTGCGGCAGCATATTACTGGTCCTGATTATCTGGACAGCTTACTTAAACAGCCGCAATTCTTAGCGTCTGAAAGAGGGCTTCAGCTGCAAAAAGAGTTGCACTCCCTTTCAGAAATTTTACCAAATCCTGATAATATTCAATGGCTTAACAAGCAGCTTCAGGCCTTCCTGCCAAGAGAACAGGCATTACCGCAAACAAACAATTTCAGTGCAATTCTCCAGAAAAAATCTAATGTGACAGGACCCGCCATTCGGTGGCAGGAGATGTTAAGGGATGGGATTTATGCCCTGGATCTACTCGCCCCGATTGACCAGTTGCCTGCGATGGATCATTTTATGAATTCCTTTCAGCAACATTTCGAAGGTCAGTCCCTGCCATTACTTATCGCGCTTGACCCGGAAGCCGGTATCGGCTACCAGCAGGAAGCCCCGGATAAGCGTAATCCCTTATTGGAAACGCTGCATATTCATAACAAACCAAAACCAGGACCATCGCCGGGATGGACGCCTGCCCAGGGATTGTTGTTAAAATCTTGGCTTAGGGCTAAGCAGGAGCCGTTGCCCGTCATAGAATTGAATACAGCGGAATTGCAGGAGCTCCAAACATCCGAAGGACAACAAACGACCGGCATGTCGGTGTTGTTCCGGATATATGGTGATCAACTATTTATAGAAAGTGCCGGCGGCAGCAATGCTCCCGCGCTAATAGGAAGATTTACCGTGATCGATGAAGCCATCTTCGAAGCGGCCAGAAATATGGCGCAACATGTGGAACGACAAAACCCGCAATTGCTTTTCGCGGAATTGCTGCATCTATCAGATCCGCACGTAGATAATGTGAATCGAAGAAAAAACATTTACAGCTACGAAATACCGGTAACTGCTGCTTCGTCACTTCAAAAAGACCACCAACTGGAACTGGCAGACCTTTACATCCGTGTTGTTCAAAATAAAGTGGTGCTCTTTTCAAAAAAACATGGCAAACAGGTTATACCAAGGCTTAGCTCTGCCTATAACCACAGTTTGAATAAGCTCCCCCTATTCCGGTTTTTAGCAGATCTTCCATACCAGTATGGCCGGTTCAATCTCAGCCTCGATCTCCGGCAATATTTCCCCGGTCAGGAGTTTTACCCCAGGGTGGTTTATCGAAACACAATCCTTTACCTGGCCACCTGGGTGCTTACCAAAGATGAGATAGCGGCTTTACAACAGGAGAGTTTTGGTAAAGCCTTAATGGCGTTCCAACAACTTAGCAAAAAAGTCAAGCTATGCCGAACCTTTTCGCTGGTGGAGGGCGACCAGCAACTTGTTTTTGACCAGGAAAGTGAGGACGAGATTGCTTTCTTTTGCAGTTGTATCCGGCAAAAGACAGAGGTGATTTTAAAGGAATTTATACCACAGCCGGAAATAAGGCAATACAATGCGTTCGTTCTTCCGGCGGAACCATTAGCCTCTACGTATGGGGAAATAAAGCAATCCGGTCAACGAATTAAGATCAAAAGAAAGTATCTACCAGGCTCCGAATGGCTTTACCTGAAGATATATGCGCCCCGCCCAGGAGCCGCCGGCCTTTTGCTGCGATTGCAACCATTGCTTAATAAACGATACAGCCACGGAAAAATCAGTAAATGGTTTTTTATCCGGTACGATGACCACGCACCACATATCCGGCTCCGTCTGAAAGTAGCCCCGGAGGACATCAGCGAGGTACTCCTTGCGTTCAAAGCCAAACTGGAGGACCGCATCCAGCAACACGTTATCCGGGAGTACCAGATCGAAGTGTATACCCGTGAACTGGAACGTTATGCTGAAGCCGGCATAGAAAAAACAGAAGACTTTTTTTGGTCGAGCAGTGAATTGGTATTATATTTTTTAAAAAAGAACCGTTATGATATGGCAGGCACCGCCCACCATTTTGCCATTGTCACCGTGCAGTCAATGATCAAAGTATTCCTTACTCGTCCTGACGATCAGTTGGCCTTTACCCTGGAATCCTACCAGCAGTTCCTTCCCGAATTCGCGGAGGGCAAAGTAAAAGTAGAACTGGATAAAAAGTACCGGGAATTGTCAGGAGGCATCTATTCTGCATTGAATGCGAATGATAAGGGGCTTCTAAGTGGATCACTCAGGGCAGGACAAAGATTTATATCCATCGTTAAAGAGATCAATGAAATTTTATCACGGGACAACAGCGACAAACTCAATTATCTTCGAAGCGTCATTCATATGCATCTTAACCGCCTGTTTACAGATGAACCGCGCAAGCAGGAAATGATTACGTATTACCTGATTTACAAATATTTGCTCTCCCTTAAAAGCCGGAGTAAAAACTAATCGTCCTTATCCGGCTTACGGTTTGTTTTAATCAAATATGCATCCATCAGATCCAGGAAACGTTGTTTATAATTATCGCCCATGTCCAGGGACTCACCGTTTTTTAGTTTGATCTGCCCGCGTTCGGTCACCTTCACAAAATTGACATTCACGATAAAGGAACGGTGAATTCTGGCAAACAACGGTTTGGGAAGGTGATGCTCAATCTCCTTCATGGTCAAATAGGTCATGTGCTTGCCGTCGGTAGTATGGATCTGAATATAGTTAACCGCGCCCTCGATGTACATCACCTCGTCAAAGGTGATCTTCACCATTCTGCCCTTGATTTCGCTTTTGATATTAAAAAAGTCCTCCCTGATCGGATAATCGTTTTTAGCGGCTTGTTTTCTTTTACGTTTTGCATGCTGGATACATTTCAGGAAGCGATCATAGGTTATGGGCTTTAATAAATAGTCAAACGCTTCCTTTTCAAACGCCTGAACAGCGTACTGCGGGAATGCCGTGGTAAATACAACAGTGGTATACAGATTTACCATACCCGCGAGATCAAGACCCGATAGCAGGCGCATATCGACATCAACAAAGGTAATATCCGGCGCGTTTACACCCGTCAGGTCATCAAGGGCTTCAACGGGATTGAGCGAAGTTCCTACCAATTCTAACTCCGGAGTTTGTTCTATGTATTCCTCCATTAAAGCAATCGCACCTGATTCATCATCTACGACATAGCAACTGATACTCATAAGTCTGTTAAAGTTAAGGTAACGGTAAATAAATCCTCCACATCCCTGGTCAGCATGGTGTATCGTTCATGGTAATAATTGTTCAATCTTTTTTTAATATTCTTCAACCCGAGTCCGCCTTTAGGGTACAGATTTGTATTTCGTTTCCGGTTACGCGTTTCAAAAAACAGGGTGTTTTCCTTTATCTCCAGTGTAATCCTCGCCGGCACTTTCTTTTCTCCGAGATCACCATGTTTCATCATATTTTCGACCAGGGTAATGAGTATAAGCGGTATGATGCGAATGCCGCCCAGCTTACCCTTTTTCCTGAACCGGAGATAAAACTGCTCACCAAAACGCATGCGGCACAATTCCACCAGGTTTTCCAGCTGCGCTATTTCCTCGGACAGGGATACCGTGCGGGTATCGTCGGCGCTTACCAGCGAATAGCGCATCAGTTCGGATAAGCGTGCTACACCCTGACCCGCATTTTCAGATAGACCGCGTACAGTGGTATAGATAAAGTTCAATGAGTTAAACAGTAGATGGGGGCTGATCTGATTTTGCAGGTAAGCATTCTCCACCGACATATACTTATTCTCCAGCTCGAGATTCTTTGCCAGCGTTTTCAATTGCGCTGTTTCCATCAAATGGTTGCGTTCCTTGAACCTGACCATATAAAGCATAGACCAATAAGCAATACTAAACCCTATAAAATATACCCCCCGCCAAATATTAGTGAGGACATATTTCTGATCTCTTTTGATCTGTAAAATAAGTGTGGTTTTAGGGTCTGCTATTACATAGTCAATTAAAAACTTAATAATTAAGTAGGCAACGATTTCAATTAATATTAAGGCAATTGAAATCAAATATGGTTTGGAAGTTTTGAAAAAAGCGAAATCCAGAATGATATGTGCATTACAATAAAACAGGCAAATGTTCAAACCGTAGAAAATCACAAAATCCAAAATATTCGAGTGTATTCCTACCGTAAATTTCACGTAGGCGATCTCATAGCTAATAAAAATCAGCCAGATGAGCACGTGAAGAAAAATGGTTGGTCTCTTTACCAAAATCAGGATTTTTATGTCACTTGAATATCATTCTTAATTTTCTACATATACCAAATGCCTCCCGGCGTAACAAAATTCACAGACTTCCTATCGCGAAATAGTTTTGACCAAAAATCAAATGCTATGAAAACGACAAAATCAAAAAAACTCAACAGGAGCATCAGTACGATTTGTGATTTCAATGATGTTTATCCGAAGAATTTTTCCGGAGAAACTGATCCACCAACAGGTACTGATCCAACCAATACAACGATAACAATTATCACTACAGTCAATACGCATTTTGGCAACCAAAAGTTAACGGCGTAGTTAAATCCCATCTATGGAATTAACTAAAAATGCCCTTTCAGTCAATTAAATGCATATTTAATTATTAACTAAATGTTAATCAACTTGTTTGCATTTTGCTTAAATCAGCATTATACCGGCTTGAAAAACTCATTGGAGAAGTCCTGAAGAATTTCAGGACCACTACTGACCCTGACAACTTTAAACGGTTGCCGGACCAGGTAAAGTCCGTCCAAACGTTATCTGCGGAAATAAAGGAAAAATGGGTGCACGAGCTTTTCAGCTCCGCCAAAGAACATGTAATCACAAGGTATGTACAATACCACCAGGCCGGTATCACTCAGCTATCTAATCAAATCAGCCGAATCATACCGGTTGGTGGTGCTCATTCGAAGAACGCAACCGGCCCAGATCCTTTTGAGCAAATTTTAAGCGAGCTTGAGCAGCTTTTGAATTTCCTCCGCCATCAATGCTACCATTATTTTGATCTGGATTACAAAATAACTATCCATTCCTGCCGCCGGCAGTGCGCCCAAATAGACGAATTCAGGAAGGAATTGCTCTCCTATTCAGGTAAAGAGATAGCAATCCCGCTGGTAGAAGTGATCGGTATTTCCGTACAGGAAATGACCGATGACGCTGTACAATCCGGGATATCATACCGGCAGACGGAACAAACACTGAACCTGCTTCGAATGGTACAGCAGCTTATGTATACGATTCATGGTATAACAACGAATCGTTTAGCCCAGGCACTTTACCGGCAAAACCTGAACACGAAGTGGTTTTTAAACTGGTATCGTGAGCATATCCTGCTTCAATTCAATAAAATATCCGGTAAACGGGAACAGACAATTTTTATCAGTCAGCAAATTAAAATGTTCACAGGGATGTTTGTGGACCCTGAAAAAGCATTTGAACCGGAACTTCCTTCTGCCGATCTTGTATTGCTGCCCTGGCTCTATGAAAAAAGCGGGAACCAGGATAAAACTATACGGGCAATCAACAAATCCAATATTCCGATCCAGCTTCCGCTTAATCTTTCCGTACCACAATTTGCCTTGTTTATCCGCATCTTTTCAAAGGCAGGATGTTTCCCGGATACGAATGTCTCGAAGATCACCAGGTTCTTTACTCAATACTTTACCACTAAAAAACAAATCCATATTTCACGTGAAAGCTTTAGAAAGGCCTTTTACAGTCTCGATCAGGCAACGGCAGCAATCGTAAGAGACTACCTGCAAAAGATGATCAACTATCTCAATAAAACCTATTTTCCCTGAACTAAAACCGAAAGGGCTGCTATGAAAAACTGATACAATTAAGGCTTTGTTTGCGACACCGGTTTCGGCTAACCGGTGGCAAAGCCATTTATCAAAAAGGTAACAAGATGATAACTAAATTTAGCGACCGGCTATACGCGGACCTTAACAAAGATCTTAACGCACTGACGCTCGAAGAAGATCAGGTAATAAAAAGGCTGGAAAAATCCATTCACGCCTGCTTGAAATACCTCCGGAAATTAAAAGACTATTGCAAGCTTAATGATCCTGGCACACCAGCTGAAGAAATTGTTTTTTTTAAGCACATCAAACCCAAATTTAAGTCACAACTCATTTTTTACCAATCGCTGCTGAATATGGAGATCAGGAAGCCTATTGGTGACGGCAAAGTGGTATCGGATTATTTCGCCAATGAAATTAAGATCCTTTATCATTTTTTTGAAAGTAATCTCTCCTTTTACCAGTATGTACGTACCCAGGCAACCTACCTTGATGAATACTATTTTGTCCGGGGCAACTACGATGTACATCTTGACCCGGATCAATGCGTCATTGACTTTGATCCAACTTTTAGTACCACGCATGATCATAAACTTGCCCAGGTATTAGCCAGCGAACTGATGCAGGAACACCTGGAACACGCTATTCAGAAGATCAGTCAGAGAGACGCCATTATACAAATTGATACTGAGTTCCGGGATTTTGACTGGAAACAAACCAAATGCGCCCTGATCGAGCTGATCTATTGCTGGCATGCCACAGAAGCGTTCGGCAAAAAAAACCTGAAAAGCATCGTCAAATTCATTGAAAAGTCCTTTAATATTTCCCTTGGGAATTTCTATGATACCTACGACTGGCTTTGCGGCCGCCCCAGTCCGACGGTTTATATTGACGAAATGAAAAGCGCCTTTTTACTCCGGATTCAAAAAAAGCTCAGGTAGAAACTTTGTTTAAAGCGGCTAAACGCCGCTTTTTTCATTTTTATAAAAAAAGTTGCTATCCGAGTCGGACAAACTCGGATAAGATTGAAAGCCCATCTTCGGAATTTTGTCCTGTCGCCGTCAGTAATTAAGCAGGCGGATAAATTAAAGATTATGCTTCATTCAATTTCATGGTTCAATTATGGGTCAGCAGTAATTTTTATAGCGATCGCCTACTATGGTTATGTAGGCCTGACCTTTTACAGATCGGAACTTCAGGCAGCGATCTACCGCCTGACAGGAAAAAAGCCCGCAGTAAATCAATTTGCCGGCGGAGATTTCCAGCTACCGGATTACTCGATAACAGGGTCAATAAAACCGGAAGGCATAGATTTCGTGGCGCAGGAAGAATTATCTTTTGGCCCGACGGATGAAAATGAGTCGCCTGTAATACCTCATCCCTCAGCAACTATTAGCAGCAATCCAACGGATACCCATCTGCTTGGTGATTTTTCAGAAATGATCTCTGAGGTTAAAACGTTGATCCGCGTCATCAATGAATCCAGCGAATCAAAGGAAAATTTTGAAATGCTTTTTCGGCTGATCGTCCAAAAATACGCTTCGCTGACGGGATCCATGTATGAAAACCAGATCAACGATTACCTGATCAACGAAGGTGCTGATGAGTTCCCTTTTCCCCTGGCTTTAACCGAACTGCAATCTTACTGGAATAACGACAACGATAAATAAAACGGATATGAAAACGAACCTATTAAAATTCAAAACACTTTGGACAAAACAGGCAAAGTGGATCTCAGCGGTAATCAGCTTGCTGATATGGAACCTACAGTCCGCACAGGCACAGGATGGCAATGCCGGGATCAACCAGGCAACCTCACAGGTAAAGAGTTATTTCGATACCGGGACGAACCTGATGTATGCCATCGGGGCAATTGTGGGACTGGTGGGTGCAATCAAAGTATTTAAGAAATGGAACGATGGAGAACATGATACGGGCAAGGTCGCATCCAGCTGGTTCGGCAGCTGCATCTTCCTGGTAGTGGTTGCCACTGTCTTAAAATCATTTTTTGGAGTATAAAAATTAAATCATGGCGGATCACAAAACATCAAAAGGCATGGCGCGCAAGCTGCCTGAATATGTAATCGGCGGTACACTGTTCACTGTGGATGCACGTATTTACGAGTTCCGGGAAACAGCAGCTCCCTGGAATATAATATCTATGAAGGATTTTTGGGAAGATGATTCTACGGTTATTCCTTTCGATAAAGAGAAAAAGAATATTTACGACGGTAATATAAAAGCCGGCGAACGTCCCGAAAACGTCGAAATAGTTACTGTTCCACCGATCATCGAACTGGACCCGATCGGCTTGGCCCGCCACTATAACCTGCCTGATGGAACCTTCATTTCAAAGGAAAACCGGGAAAAGACTTTGTCGGAACAGTTAATCGGTTTGCAGCAAAATACCAGGACACGAAAAAATGGAAGGGGGGTCAAGTAATGCCGGTATATCAAATCAATAAAGGGATCAATAAACCAATAGAGTTTAAGGGCCTTAAAGCACAATATATCGGCTACCTCGCCGGTGGATTGGTTGGATTGCTCGTCCTGTTCGCAATCATTTATATCATCGGTTTTCCGGTCTATCTCTGCATTATCATCATCAGCCTCCTTGGCACTGGCCTGTTTATGCAGGTCTATAAACTCAGCCATAAATACGGCCAATACGGTTTGATGAAGCGCGGTGCGAAAAATTACCTGCCGGGTTACCTAAAATTCCGTTCACGCAAATTGTTCACCCGATTAATTAAATAAAGATGTCAGTATTCAGTAACGCGGAAAAAATTTTCCCGATCTACAAAGTTGAACATGATTGCATGGTTTCGGTCCACGGAGATCTTACTGTAGCTTATCAGGTTTTCTTACCGGAGATATTTACTTTATCAGAGGAGGATTATGAAGTTTATCATCAATCCTGGGTACGCGCGATCAGGGTTTTACCCAAGCATAGTATCTTACATAAACAGGATATATTCATCCGTAATTCCTATAAGGGCGCAGGTGGACTGCCCGAGAATTTTTTGACGGCAGCGGCAGACCGGCATTTCCGTGGCCGCCCCTTCCTTGATCATTCCTGCTACCTGATGCTCACGCAAAAGGCAGCTGACCGGAAACAAGCCAGCAGCGCCTTTTCGGGTATTCTCCGGAAGAACGTGGCTCCAAAGCAAACTACCGATGAACGGATGTTACCTGAGTTCCTTGAAAAAGTCGGGCAGTTCGAAAGGATCCTGGGCGATTGCGGACTGATCAAATTAAGCCGCCTAAAAAATGATGAACTGGCCGGTACCGAAGTTAGACCTGGCATTTTGGAACAGTACTGTTTTTTGCTATCTGCCAAAGATCGTCCGATGATCAAGGATATCCATCTGAAAGACAGAATCCAGGTTGGTGACCAGCACGCCCAGCTGTTTTCGCTTGGCGATACGGAAGATCTGCCGGCGCTTTGCGGCAGCCGGATGACCTACGACAAATACAGTTCGGATAAGACTAAATTTCCAATAGGTTTCACCACACAGCTGAATCTGTTATTGAATTGCAATCATATCTACAATCAATATCTTTTTATAAGCGATACCGGGAAAACCCTGAAAGCCCTGGAGGCCAAAAAGCTCCGGCTGCAATCCCTATCCGCCTATAGCCGGGAAAATGCAATCAGCCGTGACGCAACCAATGATTTTCTGAATGAAGCGATAAGCCAGCAAAGGCTGCCCATAAAAGCCCATTTCAATGTACTGGCCTGGACGGACGATAAAGATGAATTACAGGACATCAAAAACCAGGTAGGTTCCGCAATGGCACAAATCGGCGCGAGTTGCAAACAGGAGTCGGACGGGGCCGCACAGGTATGGTGGGCGGGCATACCGGGCAATGCCGCAGATTTTCCGGAAAATGACACCTTCGATACTTTTTTGGAACAGGCCGCTTGCTTTTTAAACCTGGAGGGGAACTATCGAAGTGATCCACCTGCGGAGGGCATCCGATTCTGTGACCGGCTTACGGGAAAACCGGTTTTTATAGACCTCTTTGACGCACCCCGGAAAACAGGGATCACCTCCAATATGGGCATGCTGGTTTGCGGCACCTCAGGTGGCGGTAAAAGCATGACGGTAAACCATATCTTAAGAACATTATATGACCAGGGTGCGCACTGTGTCACCGTGGATATAGGCGGCAGCTACAAGGGTTTATGTGAACTGGTTGGCGGTTATTATTTTACCTATGAGGAAAGCAATCCTATCCGATTTAACCCTTTTTACCTGCCAGCGGGACAATCTTTAGATACGGAAAAAAAGGAAAGCCTGAAGGCACTGCTGGTCACACTCTGGAAACAGGAAAACGAAAGCTTTATGCGCAGTGAGTACGTCGCGCTTTCCAATGCATTACAGGGGTATTTCCAATTCCTGGAGACCAACCGTAAGGTTTTCGCCTGCTTTAATTCCTTTTATGAATACCTGCAAAAAGAATATGTACAGATCCTGAAGAACCATAACGTAAAGGACAAGGATTTTGACATCGATAACTTCTTATATGTCCTGCGGCCCTACTACAAAGGAGGTGAGTTTGACTATTTATTGAATGCCACGGACAACCTGAACATCCTGGAGCAGCGATTCGTGGTCATAGAGTTGGACAATATTAAAGACCATCCCATACTTTTCCCGGTAATTACGCTTTTGATTGCAGAACTTTTTCTTTCCAAGATCAGGAAATTAAAAGGCATCAGAAAAGTGCTGACGATTGACGAAGCATGGAAAGCGATTGCAAACTCTGGGATGGCCGGATTTATCCAGTATGCCTTTAAGACTATCCGGAAATTCAATGGTATACCTAATGTAGTTAGCCAGGAACTGGACGATCTGATCAGTTCGCCTGTAATCAAGGACGCTATTATTAACAACGCGGACATCAAGATCCTGATGGACATGCGCAAGTTCATGAATAAGTTCGATAAGCTGCAGGATGCACTTGGGATGTCTGATAAGGGAAAAACACAGGTCTTGTCCGTGAACAAGGACAACCGGGAGATCTATATCGACCTCGGAGGTCAGGTTATGAAAGTCGTTAAAAATGAACTTTGCCCGGAGGAATATTATGCCTATACGACTGAAGGAAAAGAGCGGGTCAAAGTTCAGGAATATGCCGACAAGTTCGGCAGCGTGGAAAAAGGCATTGCCGCACTGGTCCAGGAATTAAAAGAAAAAGTAGCTTAATAAATCACATAACATGAAAACTATCAAATTGCTCATTCTTATTTGCTGTGCAGCAATCGATACTGCCTGCAATAACAGTAAAAACCCCGCTTTATCTGGCGTTTATATTAATCAGTCTCAAAGTGAATATAGCATGGCCTTTGACACACTGATCATTGATGCGGTAAATCTCACTGCCAAAACGTATAGTATTGAATCCAGAACTGGGTTTCAAAAGATCAGGAACGGTCAAAAACTGCCCATGCAGTTCAAGAAGGAAACCTGGCAGGCAGTCTGGAATTCAGAACAACAAATGCTGTCGGAAGGTGAATATGGCAGGCAGATCCGTTTGTCACCGGATACACCCGGAGTATTAATAAAAAAGACCCTGTTCCGGAAGATCCGGTAAGTCTTAATCGTAAATTTTATTTGGATTGACTTCCGCTTTTTAGCGGGAGAAGGGAGATTATTATGAAAAAAATAAAGCTAATACTGCCTGTAATGATCTTGTTTTTGGTCATGAGTATTCATCCGCAACAAGCCAAGGCTCAGTTTGTGGTTGGCGACATCATCAAGCTAACGGTGACCAAGGTAATCAAGGCGATTGACCTCAAGGTACAGCGGATGCAAAATCAAACCATCTGGTTGCAGAATGCACAAAAGGCGCTGGAAAACGAACTGTCTAAATTGAAACTGTCGGAGATATCCAGCTGGTCAGGTCAACAGCGCCAGCTTTTCGGCAGCTATTACGACGAGTTATGGAAAATCAAATCAACGATTGTCTATTACCAGCGAATTAAGGATCTAACGGTAAAACAAGTCGCACTTGTCACGGAATATCAACAGGCATGGTCGCTGATGAAACAGGATCAGCACTTCTCTGCTGCTGAGCTGCTCCAGATGGAATCTGTATATACGGGCATACTTACGGCAAGCGCGAAGAACCTCGATCAGATCATGATGATCGTGAGCAGTAACCAAACCCAGATGTCCGATGAGCAGCGCCTGGAACTCATCAACCGTGCCGGGGACAAGCTGGATGACAATTACAGTGATATGCGCCGGTACAATACAGAGAACGAAATGCTGAGCCTACAGCGCAGTAAAGATTTAGGAGATACACAAACCACAAAAGCATTATATGGAATCAATTGATCAATCACTCAGAAATTCCTGCTGGCTGAAGGGCAGGTCGAGATCGTTGCTGGTGTTTGCACTTTTTACTGCGATCTATTCCGGAATGGCGGCAACCGTCAAAGCACAAACTTTTGGCGAATGGTTCCAGCAAAACAGTACGCAAAAAAAATACCTTTTACAGCAGATCGCCGCTTTACAGGTCTTTTCTACCTATCTGAAACAGGGTTACAGGGTTGCCCATAACGGGCTGGGCTCGATCTCCGGTTCTTTAGGTTCTGAAAACAGCCTGCATGCCGCTTATTATAACCGTATGGAAATTGCCGGCGCACCGGTAAAAAATGACGGACAGGTAAAAGAGATACTCAGCTGGCAAAAAGATATCCTGACTATACTGGAGGTCATAGACCAGATCGATGGCCTGACCAATGAGGAAAAAAGATACCTGTCCGGTGTTCGCAGCGCGGTATTGAAGGATTGTGACCAGCAGATCAGCACGCTTCAAAGCGTGGTCACTGATGGCAAAGTAAAAATGAGCGATGCAGACCGCATCGTCCTGATCGGTAAGATACACGCCGCCATGCAGGAGAATTATCATTTCGCTACCGGGTTTACCAAACAGGCCAAAGCTTACGCTCTACAGCGAAAACAGGAACAAAAAGACGTTTTGGTCGCCAAACAAATGAACGGAGTTAATTAAATAGGATGTTATGAAAACTGCCTCCAGATTATTACTGATCGCCGCTCTATCCGTAGGGGGCCTTTTGAAAACTGTTTCCTGCAAGGCACAAGCGCAGGAAATGCAGCAGCTTATCCTGGATATTGAGAAACTGACCCAAATGAAAAGTATCCTCACCGATATGAAGACCGGGTACCAGATCTACCAGCAGGGATATGGCAGCATCTCATCTTTATCAAAAGGTAATTTTGACCTGCATGATTTATACCTGACCGGGTTGCTGGCCGTAAGCCCAGCTGTACGCGACTACGGACGTATTGCCGATATCCTCCTGATGCAGGCGAGTTTGATTAAACAATACAAAACTCAAACCAGCCTCTTTCACCAGAGTGGCAGCTTTTCCGTTGCAGAGCTAAGCTACATGAGCGACGTTTATACCAGGCTGGTCAGTCAGACGCTGGATGATATCGGGGACCTGACCAATATTATAACGGCAGGTAAACTGCGAATGTCGGATGCGGACCGCATTAAAGGCATAGACCGGATCTATTCGAGCAGTTCAGATCGGTTACAGTTTCTGCAATCCTTCGGTAACCAGGGTATCACCCTGTCCCTGCAACGCAGTAAAGACGCTGCAAACACCCAAACACTTAAACAACTCTATGGAATAAATTAAAACAACTGCTATGAAAATACAATTCATCAAGACTACGATTTTAATGCTGGCGATCGCATTTATCCCGTCGTTATCTCATGCCGCGGGACTGGCTGACGATATTAAAGGGCTACAAGGCACATTGGATGGGGTATACAACGACATGCTGCCCATGTGCAGCCAGTTGATTGGTGTCGGACAGGGTATCGCCGGTTTTGGGGCGCTATGGTATATAGCAGTAAGGGTTTACCGCCAGATCGCCAGTGCAGAACCCATCGATTTTTACCCGTTGATGCGTCCCTTTGGTTTAGGCCTTGCCATTTTATTATTTCCAACGGTTATCTCCGTGATCAACGGCGTCATGCAACCGACGGTAAGCGCTACGGGCGGAATGGTCCAAAATTCTGATGCGGCCATCGCCCGGTTATTACAGGCTAAGGAAGCGGCTGTTGAAAAAACCGATACCTGGCAAATGTACCAGGGGGCAGATGGTGATGGCGATCGTGAAAAATGGTACAAATATACCCACCCGAATGATCCTACAGGTGACAAGGAAGGCATGCTGGCCAGCGTGGGTAACGATATGAAATTTGCCATGGCCAAGGCTTCCTATAATTTTCGCAATACGGTAAAGCAATGGATGTCAGAAGTATTACAGGTTTGTTACGAAGCGGCAGCACTTTGTATCAACACCATCCGGACATTCTACCTGATCGTGCTGGCTATTCTCGGGCCGCTGGTAATCGGTCTTTCCGTATTCGACGGCTTCCAGCACACGTTGACTTCCTGGCTGGCCAAGTATATCAATGTCTTTCTCTGGCTTCCGGTAGCAAACATCTTTGGAGCCATCATCGGAAAGGTGCAAGAGAACATGCTGAAGATCGACATCTCTCAGGTTCAGAATTCTGGCGATACTTTTTTCAATTCCACAGACACAGCTTATCTCATATTCCTGATTATCGGCATTATCGGCTATTTCACGGTGCCGAGCGTTGCCAATTATATCGTTAACGCCGGAGGCGGCCATGGCTTACTTCAGAAAGTAAATACAATGGTCATCAGCACAGGGAATACGACAATGAACGCCGCTTCAACTGTAGGTGGCCGGATGGAACAAGGTGCATCGAATATCCGGAATATGCCATCCGACTTCATGGCCGGTTACAATGGAGCCGGTAAATCCGCAGATTACCAGGAAAAGAAATTATCAGGAAAATAAACATTTATTAAAACGAAGAACATGTTCACACAACTTAAAAACATAGACACTGCATTTAAGCATATCAAACAGTTCAGCATTTTTCTTATTATCGGCAATGTGCTGACGATGTGCTTTTGCATTTACAAAAGTACCCAGGCAGTTAGCCTGGCACATAACCAGGTACACATCCTATATAACGGAAAACTACTGGAAGCGATTGCCGCTGAACGTAAAACAAATCTGCCGGTAGAATTACGGGATCATATTAAAACGTTCCATGAGGATTTTTTCGACCTGAGTCCGGATGATAAAGCTATCCAGGCCAATGTTGGCAAGGCGCTTTATCTCGCAGATGAGTCCGCGAAAAGGCAATATGATAATTTGCGGGAATCGGGGTACTATAACAACCTGATCTCCGCAAACATCTCTCAGGAGATTTCCGTGGATAGCACACGACTGGAAGGAAATCAATGGCCCTATATTTTTACCTGTTATGCGACCGAAAAACTGGTGCGCTCCAGCGGAACGGTTTACCGGAAACTGGTAACCCAGGGAGAGGTAAGGGATATAGCGATACAAACCGACAATAATCCACATGGATTCCTCATCCAGCATTGGGAAATATTGGCAAACCGTGATACCGTCGTTCAAAAATAAGGTTATGCAATTCCTAAACAAAAAACGAGAAGAGGGTGATCCGGGCGCAGAACGAATCGCCGCCCGCATTGCTGCGCAGATCATCAGGTGGCAAATTTCTGTTGTCACAACAATCAACCGCAGGGTAAACCGGTATACCAAAGCCGGGCAACGAAAATTCCTTTGGATGTTTTGCGCGGTATGGATAGCGGTCATCTGCTTCAACTTCTTTCATGCACAGCAAACAACAACGATAGGCAAAGTGAGACCAGATTACCTGCCGATTCATATCGGGCAACCATCCGATATACCTGAACCGGACAAAAAACCTATCCTAAGAACAGATTCATTAACCATTAAAAAGTAAATACAATGGAAAATCAAAACCAAGGCGGACAATTCCCGCAACATTCACCCGAATTTCAGAAGAAAAGGAAGTTCTATATGGCCATTCCCGTTCTAATCATTCCATTTCTGACTATGGCTTTTTGGGCGTTAGGCGGAGGTAAAGACGGGTCAAAGGCCGTCGCTGCAGCACCGCAGAAAGGAATCAACCTGGCGTTGCCTTCTGCCCAGTTCAAGGAAAAAACGGCACCAGATAAAATGGGCATTTATCAATCTGAAAAGAAAGACAGCACCCATACCAAAGATGGTGTGAGCAAATCATTCATGCAGGCCATGGGCTTTGACCCTAACAAGGCAGATAGAGATTCCGCACAGGTGAGAAAGCCGGCGACACCTCGATACGCCAATAACGCCGATCAGCAATCCGCCAAGATACAGGAGAAGCTGGCACTAATCAACCGGCAGATCAGTCAGCCGCAACCGCAAAGCTATACACCGGCCCCGCCGGATCCGGAGGTGAAAAGGCTGAATAAAATGATGCAGGCGATGAATTCTTCGGGCGGAAATGATCCCGAGATGAAACAGTTGAATGATATGCTGACGAAGATCCAGGCCATTCAAAACCCGCAATCAGTTAAAGAAAAACCTAAAAATAAAACCGAAGACACTGCTTTCAAAGCAATCCCTGCAATCATTGACGGCAGGCAAAAAGTAATGAACGGCGGAACGGTTCGGCTTAAACTAACCGATTCGGTGATATTAAGAGGCGTCACCCTTCCTAAAGGACAGTTGTTGTTTGGAGCCTGCCAGGTCACCAACCAGCGGCTATTGCTGAATATCCAGAACATCAGGATCGGTAAGGACATCCTGCCGGCCGACTTGACGGTTTTCAGTTTGGACGGGATGCCGGGTATCCCTGCGCCAGAGGCGGAGCTATCGGGTGCGGCGGGCGATGGTGCAAACTCAGCGGTTGAAAGCATGCAGTTTTTGAGTATGGACCAATCGCTGGGCACACAAGCGGCGACGGGTGGCATCAATGCCGCAAAGGAACTGTTTAGTAAAAAAGTAAAAAAGATCAGAGTTAAGCTGAAGGATAATTTTGCTGTGCTCCTGCGAGATAATACCCGTAAACGATAACAGTCATGGAAAAAGCAGCGAACCGTGTTCTCCTGGCATTTAAAAGCTGGGAAGACCGCAAAAAAGAAATCGAACCCCTGCTCAAGGCGGGCACAATCGATGTAACTGTATTATCACGCCTGCAGCTTGACCACTTGCGGCTTGCCGCCCATCGTTTACGCTCAACTGCTAGACCCGATGAAAAGCCATTTATGCTATTGCTGAACAACCAGATTATCAGGCTTGAAAAGCAGTTATTTCCCAACCTGTTACGGAGGATCTTTTCTCAACTGAAAGACCGGCTTTTTGACGGCCCGGCTTACCTAAAGAAAGATCAGCTGCAGCGGGACAACAATATGGCAACTCTCAAAGTACAGTTGAAGGAAGCCGGACTCGGTTCCTTCGCCGGGCGGCTGGAGCAACACCTTGACCAGGATCAAAAGAATATCCGCGTACCACTGGATTGCCAGCTTGGGCCGGAAAAGCGGGTGAGTCTCGATCTTCATTTTGAAAAGGACCCTTATGGTAATTTTCAGCTGAACCGTATTGGGGGAAGTTTGGTGCAGAACGGCAAAATTACCAAAGCCCAGGAATTTGAACTCAGCGACTGGCCCAACCTTAAAACCAACCAGATCTGGAGCCTGCTGGAAGGACGTGCGATGAAGCAGCAATACACCGACGCCTCCGGGCACGAAAACCACAGGTGGGTTGAACTCGGTCCAAACGGGGTACAGCACTACGACCCGGCACACGCTTTTGACATTAAAACCGCGCTGGCCGGTATGCCAGCTATCATCCGCAACAAGGAAGAGCTCACCCGCTACCTGGAAAACGGCCAGCAAATCCCGACCTATTGGAAGCAGGGTAAACAATATCAAAATATTTATGTCCAGGCTGATCCTGCCAACCGTTGCATCAAATTGCTGGATGATAAGCTGCGTCCGATCACCGCTGAAAAGCTGAATCAGAACCTTGCAAGGCAAGGGTTCAAAGTCAAGACGCTGGACACAACCGCGCAAAAAACAAGAAGGAGGGTCAAAAATGGACAGCATCAATAACCGGCCGGCAAGCAGGGATGCAGGCATTAACTTCTATGAATTGAAAACCCAGCTAGCTGATCTTGGCTTTGTCAAACCGGAACTCGTGGACCGTCTGCGGGAAATTGTCCTAAGTGACCGGTCACAATTTTCTATTCAGTACCGCGAAGTTTTCGAGCGTCTTGCGCTTGACAGCTGGTTCAGCCTGTATCGTAAGGACGCTGATGGACCCATCGTGCTCGATCACTATGACACCGCTTTATATCAACAAGGTACGATGAACATCAGCTACCGCGCTTTTGAGCCGGATATCCCTAAAGAAATAGCCTGCCAGGTACTGGCAAAACAGCTGGCCCAACAATTACCGGGAAGCATGACTATACCCTGGACGCTTGATAAAGTATCGGCTGTTGCATACCTGACCGAAAATAATCCTCAGCAAATCGATTTTTTCAATCAATTAAATTTCAATAATATGAACACACAGAATTTAGATTTCTTAAAGAAAAGCCTGCTGAATCTTGGATTTGGCGAACAGGTAAATGAAGCGTTAGAAAAAAACATCAATAAAAAAGTACCGGAATTCAACCTGATGGCCAAGCATGAGTTTAACCAGCAAAAGGTGGATTACAACTTGCATTTTAAAGCCGGGGATAACCAGGATATGTATTTCTTCAACAAGTTCGACGCCACCATGAATAAGGGAAAAGAAAAAGAAATGAATCAAACCTTTTATATTAATAAAGGCAATGGGATCACCGCGAAAGAAGCTTTCAACCTGATGGAAGGGCGCGCCGTACATAAACAGCTGTTTAACAAGGATGGTGAGAAATACCAGGCCTGGCTGCAACTGGATAACGATAACCTGACCCAAAACGGCAACAAGGAGATCAAACGATTCAGCGAAAACTATGGGTTTAAGCTGGAAGATGTGCTTGCTGGCAAAGGCATTAAAGAACTAAATACCCCGGAAGGTACCGAAAGTCTGTTCCGCTCTTTAAAAAAAGGTAATACCCAACAGATCACGGTTGAGCGTAACGGTGAGGAAAAGAAATATTTTATTGCCGCCAGCCCGCAATTCAAAACCGTTGACCTTTTTGATCATCAGCAGAAAAAGATCAAACGGGAAGAGCTGCTCAACCCGGAACAGAAACAAAGTAGCAGTCAAAAGCAGAATGATAACCAAAAACAAGGAAAGCAGCAAAAGGAGGAGCTGCCCGGAAAAAAGCAAGGGAGTAAACGTAAAATGACCGTCTAAAATGAAATTAATACCTAAATACCTCAAATAGTTCATATTCTTATCTGCCATGGTGATAAGGTTTAGTTTGGAGTCCTCTTGCAGCAAGTGCGAGGGGACTCCTTTTTTAATGCCATTTCCAATGTATTATTAAGACTGCCGAAATATCACATGACTTGTTTTCTCAAATGTTCGGCGATCACCTGCAGATCCTCTGCGTTATAATAAGAGGTGCCTATTGGCTGATAACCACCATTCTTTTGCCTGGCTATATAGCCTTTAAAGCAGCCATAAGCGGATATCATAAAACACGGCCCGGCTTCACCGGGCATGGCTTTTTTGTCAAATTGCAGGTCCAGTTCCTGGCCCTCAACCGCGCATTTAATATTGATTCTATCCATGTTTTAGAGGTTTAAGAAATTACGGGATTTGGTAAGATTGGCAGCTTAGCAAACTTAAGAACTTCAAGGCTGGCAAAACCGAACTCGGCGACAACCTTACCGAGTATCAGGTAGCAGCCTGCGCCACGGAAAGGATACATGGGTGTGTTATTGGGAAAATGTACCGTATCAAAAGTATTGCCTTCGACATCCAAGAAATTGCCGAACCACATCTTTTGATTGTTTTTGGTAAGTACTGTCTTCTCGCATACATACTGTCCGACCATCCTAACCACTTGTCCCACATGATTGATCAGGTCATTGGCACCCACTTCGCCGCGATAATCGGTTTGCAACAGTTCGAACATAGTCATACTTAAGGGAAAGCCGAGCAATTCCAGTTCATGGTAGGCATTCTCCAATTGGGTATTGACCAGTACAGGCAGGGAATAGTTCTTTGCCTCCAGGCAAAATAGTTCCGCATTATTGTTGGGCTTTGCCTTAGCTCCGAATAAAAGATGTATGCCCCACAATAATTCCTTTTTGCTCTTTCCGGTAAACCGCAGTGCACCCACGCGAATAAGCGTGATGGCCTGCTCCAAACCAATGCCGGTTCTTTTGATAAAATCCTCCAGGCTATGGTAAATACCGTTCTTTCGGCGTTCTTCAGGGATCAGTTCAATGAAAGTTTCATTTAAACCATGAATACCCACGAAGCCGAGGTAAACATCTACGCCAATGATATTAACAATGCTATCGCTGTTGTTCACACATGGCAGATGTACGATTCCCCCTGAGCGCTGCAACTCCTGCACATATAGCGCCCGGTTATAAAATCCCCCGTAATTGTTTAACACTGCCACCATAAATTCCCGTGGGAAGTAGGTTTTCAGGTACAGACTTTGGTAGCTTTCCACCGCGAAGCTGGCAGAATGCGCTTTGGAGAAACTGTAACCCGCAAAGGAAGACACCTGACGCCATACTTCCTTCACGATATCTTCCGGACGACCTAATGCAATCGCTTCCTGATGGAATCTTTCCACCAGTCTCTCAAATTCCTTTTTTGAGCGGTACTTGCCGCTCATGCCCCGCCGTAAAATATCGGCGTCCGTTCCATCCATTCCCGCAAAATGGATACAAACTTTGATCACATCTTCCTGGTAAACCATCACGCCATAAGTTTCCTTTAATATTTCTTCCATGACCGGGTGCAGGTATTGCACGGTATCCGGGGCATGGTGATATTTGATATAAGTGCCCATCATTCCGGAACTGGCCACACCGGGCCGGATGATAGAACTGGCGGCGACAAGTATCAGGTAGTTATCGCAACCCAGTTTCCGGTTGAGCTGGATCATTGCCGGCGATTCGATGTAAAAGCAACCCTTTGTATTCCCTATCCTTAGATTGGCATTGACCGCCGGGTCTTTCATGAAGTTCTTGACCTGGTGGATATCGATCTTGCGCTGCTGGTTTTCTTCGACCAACTTTACCGCCATCTTGATATGTCCAATACCCCGCTGGCTAAGAATATCGTATTTATCAAAGCCGATCTTTTCGGCTTCATACATATCCCACTGTACGGTCGCCATTCCCTTTGGCGGCAGATCAAGTGCTGTATAATAAGTGATCGGGTCTTCGGTTATCAATACTCCACCGGCGTGGATGGAGCGTTGGTTCGGCATATTCGCCATTCGTTCATGGATGGCGACGATCTTTCTGAATGTATCGTTGTTTTGATTAACCGCCGCCCGCGTCTGATCAGTAAAGCCGTCGATCTCGGACTTAGGCAACCCCATGACCTTACCGATCTCGCGAATAATGCTGCGATCCTTAAAGGTAGACATGGTTCCCAGCAAAGCGGTGTGTTGACTGCCGTAGCGTTTAAAAATATAATCCTGCACATCTTCCCGCTCATCCCAGGAATAATCAATATCGAAATCGGGCGGTGAAGTTCGCTGTGCATTCAGGAACCTTTCAAAATATAAGTCCAGTTCAATAGGGTCAACATCCGTTATTTTCAGACAGTAGGCCACAATGCTGTTCGCCCCGGAACCCCGGCCCACATGATAATAGCCTTGCGAGCTGGAGTAGCGGATAATATCCCAGGTAATCAGGAAATAAGCACAGAAATCGAGTTCGCAAATAACTTTAAGTTCATGTTTAACCCGGCGCAGCGCTTCTTTATTGGATTTGCCGTAGCGATACTCCATACCGCTGATAGCCAGTTTTTCCAAAAGCTCCCGGTCATTTTTCTTATTGCCGGTAAAGGTTTTGCGGTTTAAATTAACCCTGCCTTTGGGATAATCCATCACACAGCGGTTCATCAGGTTCCGGGTATTGTCCAGTATAAAGGCATACCTGGAAAATTTAGCTTCCAGTTGGCCGGGTGCTAAAAATTTATCGGTGGAGGCACATTTATCTTCAGTGGTTACTTCTGTCAGTACCACGTTCAGATCAATGCCCCGCAAATATTCATGTAAGCGGTATTCAATTTTATCAGCGATAAAGACCGGCTGCAAAGCCAGCAGTTTTTCCCTGACAGCGCTAAGGTCTTTGTTAAATAAGCTGTTAAGCTGACCATAACGGATGCCCAGGTATTCGTTTTCCTTCAGCGGCGGCTCATGCCCGTAGGGATAAACAATAAAAGCATTTGCAAAAGCCGGCGCGAGATCAGGTAATGGCTTTTGTTCCAGGTTATGCTCCGTCAGGAAATCATTTAATTCCTTCATGCCCTCCTTATTGCGGGCGATGCCAAAGTAAAGCAAGCGTTTATCCCGTCTGAATTCCAGGCCTGCAATGGGCTTAATACCTTTTTCGTCGCACTCCCGCATAAATTCCATGATGCCGGTGGAATTGTTGATATCCGTGAGTACCATCTGGGTTACACCGCAGGCAATAGCTTCCTCCACCAATGCCGGGATTGACATGGTGCCAAAGCGAAGGCTATATTGGGAGTGAACGTTGAGGTACATGGCATTAAAGATTAAGATTGATACCGGAAGCCAGTTTAATGGAATCAGGGCCGAAGCGCCGACGTATTTTATCCATTGCCTGGCAAAGACTGTATTGCTCCTCGGATTCCGCATAAAGGTCGATCTGCTCAAAACCATTGACCAGGTTGGATAAGCGAACGCCCACCAATCGGATCAGTAATCTTTTTTGATAAGCCGCCTTGAATAATTCTTTGACCTTTTTAATGAGCGGTCCATCTAAAGCCGTATAAGGAATAACAGCCTGTTTAGTAACGTCTTCCCTGGTGGAATAGCGGACCGTCACGGTGATACAGGCTGTTTGTTTCTTTTTTTGGCGCAGTTCAAAGGCCAGCTCCATGACCATGGAAGTTAATAAGTAATTGATGGCTACGAGATCAATGCTGTCATTTTTGAAAGTTGTTTGTGTACCAATGGATTTTTGCTCCTGATAGGGAATAATCGGCGAATCATCTATTCCTTTGGCTTTTTGTAGCAGCCAGATTCCATTCTTCCCAAGAATACTGTTCATATATTCAGGGTGAACCTGTGAAAGTTCATAGATCTTCTTAATGCCCATGTCGCTCAGCTTGATAAAAGTTTTCTCTCCTAAGCCGGGAATTTTGCGAATAGACAAGGGGTTCAGGAAGGGCTGTACAACCGCTTTTTCGATATTCAGTTCGCCATTTGGTTTACATTCGTTAGTCGCCATTTTGGAAACCGTTTTATTGACCGAAAGACCGAATGAAATTGGCAACGCCGTTTCCCGCATGACTTTGGCTCGCAATTCCCTGGCATAAAGCAGCGTACCAAAATGTTTATCCATGCCTGACATATCAATATAGTGTTCATCGATGCTGGCCTTTTCAATGAGCGGCACATTTTCTTTCAGGATTTCCGTGATCTCGTGCGAAGCCTTGGAATATTCATCCATGTTGCCCCTGATCCAAATGCCGTGCGGGCAAAGCATACGCGCCATACGGGCTGGCATAGCAGAATGAACACCGAATTTACGCGCCTCGTAACTGCATGACGCCACCACCCCGCGATCCGACAGGCTGCCTATGATCACTGGCTTTCCAGTTAGTTCCGAGTTTTTACGGACTTCAACGGATACAAAAAATGCGTCCTGATCCATGTGAATGATCTGGCGGTCTGCGCTCATTATGCCTTCGGATTAATTAGTAAAATGAACAATTTTTTATCTCATCATTTTTTGCTTTTATTCGTTCAGAAAACGGATAACAAAACTAATACTAAAAATATTAGCATTTTGTTTATATTTGAAAATAATTTTAGAGCAGAGCTAAATGACTGATAGCTTGTTTTATAACCCATTTCTGCGCATAAAGGAAGACACCCTGAAGAAACTCATGGGGGTAGGCAAGCCTTTTGTGGTTATCCAGCGCTTTCAATGGCCGGGCCAGCCATTACAGAAAACCTTTTTACTGTCTGCTTATGCTGATCAACAGGAAGCACGTCACCATGAACAGGAATTACGGCCCAACGAGGGTAAAGCGCAGAACCTGCTTGATCTGAACCAGTACCAAGCGATTGTTAAACTCTTAAAAAACGAATCCGGCATAACGATGTTCTTTAATGGAACAATAGATGCCCGTCACGAAAAAAGGCTTCAAAAAGCCTATGTCAAAAGTGTTTCTGCGTATATTCACTATATCCGCATGAAAAAAGAAGATCACTATGATGTGCGTATATTTGTGGAGCATGGGCGTTTAAAAGCAGAGATCACCTCCGGTGAACAAAGCCATACCGCCCTTTTTTATGATATGATCAAATAGCTTATGTGCAGAGATATCAGCTTTCATTCAGAAATTCAAATCGTAACGCAGGACTTTAAAGGCATCCAACTTGCCCCGAATCTGGCTCATTATCCTAATAATATGGTGCACGTGACCTGTGAGATATTGCCTACACACCCGATTGTGGTTAACAGGAAAGCATTAGTACTCGCCAATATGAGCTGGGGGGTAGTTCCTACTTATATCGATGATCCGCGAGAACGGCAGTTACAGCGATCCAATATGGTCAATGCGCGCTCGGAAAGAATCATCGGCGATAAAAAATCGTATTGGTACAGGTTGCGCAACAATCGTTGCCTGATACCTGCTACCGGGATCTATGAACACAGGGAAGTAAAAGGCTTTAGGAATAAGATCCCGTATCATATCAGCCTGGAAGGCCGCAAGGGTTTTTATGTTCCGGCACTCTACCAGGTCAGCCAGGAAGTGGACCAGGACACCGGCGAGATATTTAATTTTGCCTCATTTACTATGATTACTCGCCATGCTAACGATAAAATGATGTGGATACACAATTCCGGTGACAATAAGCATCGAATGCCGCTGTTCCTGACGCCGGAAATGGAACATGCGTGGGTACTGGATGATCTGAGTGACGATGATATGGAGGAGTTTTTTCATTTTGAAATGCCTTCGGATAACATCGCGCATTACCCGGTATATTCCATTCGCAGCCGTAAACCGGTACCTGAAGGCATAGTACCGGACGCTTATTATGACTGGGGCAAAAAGTTGCCGGTGTATGGTCAGGAAGAACCGCCAGCCGAACAAGTGAGCCTTTTTTAGTTTAAAAACACTTTATAACAATAGCTATTCGCTCAATTATGGTGTCGGCTTCTTTTTGATCAGGCCAAGCTCCAAGCCGATATCCCGGTAAAGTTTGGACAGCGGGCGCTTGTGGAGTTCATCGTTCCCTGCATAGGCACCCAGGATCATACGGTCGATCTCGTCTTCCGCCAGCCCCAACCCTTTGTACCTTTTCTCCAGGGACCGTTTATAGTGCGGTGGATATTTTGTTTTGTCTTTATAAACCAGTTCGGCAACATGGTCGGTATGCAGGGAATAGAATTCTTCCAGTTTAAAAACCGATAAATGCTCTTTTTCCTGCCTGGCGAAACTCAGCGTATAAGCACCTTTTGCTAAAGCTTTTCCGATATGCGCCGGGTTAATGCCATAGGTAAACTGAAAATGCTGATCCTCGATCTGGTAAGGATTGATCAGTGCTGTTTTGGCGTCCAGCGGATCGCTTTTGCTCTTGCAGTCGAAACCGTTGCAGGTCTGGCAGGCCGGGATCAAGTTGTAATAATTAAGTCCCAGGAACGGGTAAAGATGCTGCGGATAGAAGTGATCGATCTGCGGTTTAACGATCCCGGATTTATCGACCGCGTAGATATAATTACGGTTACAGTAAACGCAGGTATCGAGGTTCAGCCTTTTAATAAATTTAAGTTTATCAAAAGGCGTATAGCCTCTTTCCAAAAAGATGTATTTAATGATCCGGTGCGTGCTCTTCCTTTTGTTTCGGAAACTGCCGACATCTTTTTTAAAGTCTTTGATCAGGTCTTCCAACTCATCGGCCGGGGTAATGATGTATTTCTTCAGCTCACCCGGCTGCTGTAGTTTTTTTAAAAAGGTCAGCAGGTCCGGCTCTATTTTGCGTCGCCGCCTGCGCCCGTGTTTAGGCAGGCCCCCGGCATTGACGATGCGGCTGATCTCGGCGGAAAGTTTAGTGCTGATCTGGTCGTAATGCTGCCCGGCCAGGGTATCGTCCCGTTTAATTCCGATCATTGCCCTTATTGTTTAAACGATCCATTTCCTGCTGCAGTTCCGCCAGCCGCCTCCGGCGCAGGGTATCATCGTTCATTTTTTCCTCGTATAGATCGGCCAGCTTTTCCCGTAGGAAGGGTTCGCCCACATTCGCGATCAGCTCCCTTATGGCCCCCGGCTCCATCGGCGGCTCACCGGGTGCGCCATTAAGGATATTGATTACATTCTCAATTTTCCGGGCGGCAAACTCACCGATGAACCCCTTATCAAAAAAGAAGCTGTCGTTCAGCAGGTCGTAGATATTTGCCCCAAAGGTCGGCAGATCAACCTCCTGCGGTTCCGCTTTATTATTGGCATTTGTCTTCATGTAAAGAATGTTGGCACGCGGTATATCGGAAAGGATGAACGGCGAATGGGTAATAAATGTAAAATTGATACACTTGATGTTCTCCAGTTCGGTTTTCTCGATGATCTCCAACATGTCATTCACATAGGTTCGCTGCAATTCAGGATGGTAGTAAAGTTCGATCTCATCCATCAGGCAGTTGATATGCCTGTATTTGTATTCGACCGTATCAGCCACAGAATCCAGGTTGAGTAGATGGTATACAACCGAATAAGTGCTGTAGATCTTTTGCTTTTCGCCGGAACTAAGCTCGTTGAAGCTACCGTTATCGAAATAAATGTCGGTTTTCAAAAATGACGGAGGCAGCAGGTCCATGACGTCTTTTTTATAGAGATTGCTCCAGTTAATAATGTCGATACTCAGCTGTTCTATACTTATCTCCTGCGCACCACCTTCTTTTGGCAGGAAATTATAGGTCAGGAAATTTACTGCCCTCCGTAATTTGAATGTGATATGGCTGGTATCTGTTTGAAGATCATTCAGGTAGTCCCGCAGGATCAGTCGCCTTCTTTCATTAGCGCTAACGGTGAGCGGCGAGTTTAGTGCCGTATCATCGATAAAGGCCTGGCTATATTTATAATAGCGGGCGTAAGTACGGGTGATGTTCCGCAGTTTACCCATAATATACCGTTGGGCAACCTGGTTCCAAGGTTTCTCCTCCGGCACAAAATATCGGTCATCAAGCAAAAACTCGTATACCTCATCCAAGAACTGCACATCTTCAAAACCCGGGTCCACCGGCTGGCTCCATCCCTCGCCAGACTTCTGAAACTTGGATTCATTCAGCTGAAGCTCCAGGTGCCGGGCCGTTTTATTAGGTGCAAGCGTGCGCAGCCGATGTTCAGGGTCTTTTTTAGAGCGCCTGAGCAGACTATATAAAAGCCGTGACTGCACTAGGTCATCCTCAATATTGATATCAATGATGCCCCGGTCGCGGAACGGGTTGATCACTACCGGTGTCTGGTAATTATCGTTCTTGTGAAATAAGGCCCCCAGCCACTCGCCCTGGTCTTTGGTATTCAATGCATACAGCGAATAATTGATAATGATGGAATAAAAGAGGGTGATGTCTTTTAGCGCGATCGGCTCCGCTTCCAATATAAAGATCAACGCCCCGTCAGCGACCGGCGAATAACGGCGGGCGGTTATCTCCTGGCCCTTGAACTGCACCAGGAAAATATGCTGGTCCAGTTTATACCATAGGTCGAATATGACCCCTTCAGGCGGTTCAGGTATCTCGTCTTCCGGTTGTTTGAGAATATTTTCTGAAACGGAAAGATTGTACAGCCCGGCAAACAGCAGGTCGAATAAGGTACTCTTGCCTGAGCCGTTCCTGCCGGCAATGGCTGATACATGGACGGCCAGGCCGCCGGCATTAAAAAGTTCCTGGGGATAAGTTGGTGTAAAAGTGATCTGCCCGTCACCGAGTTCAAAATCCTTACAGAGCTGGTAGATTTTACCGCCGATCAGTGTTTTAAGGAATTTCTGATTGCATTTCAGCCCCGGTCGGATAGCAATAATTTTAAAATCGTGATTCATGGTTTGAGGTACATTACCAGCGCCAAGATAACAGCAAAAAACCGATTTATAAAACTATGAATCCGTAGTGAATCTCTGTTTATTTAAAGGGCTGACTATTTTAAAGCTTCTTCTTCGGTTAGCGGTGGTAAACCCTTTTGCGCACGGGTTTTGTTCATCAGCTCAAGTATTTTAGGAGAGATAGACTAGCGCTATATCCGCCCGTTATAAATTTTCCGTCAGAAACCTGGGCCTGGCAATAGTTGTTCCTAACTTATCGTTCAGTTGTTTGATCAGATAATCGCACGCTTCAGGCACAAATCTTTCGTTGTTCTGATGCATAAAGAACCACACCGCTTTCAGACCCATGGATTTCCAGACTTTTAGTCTTTCCACCCACTCATCCATTCTGGTGTAATCGCTTGGCGCCAGATCGTTGCCGACAAAACGTATGAAGGCTTCGTTGGTGGTCAGTTCCATATGTACAACATCCCTTCTTCCGGATGTGTCCGATATGACCGTGCCTATGTTCAGGTTATGGAGCAATTGAAACAAATCGTTACGGCTTGACTCGATGCTAAACCAATCTTTATGACGTACTTCTACACTGACTTTAATAGACGGCGGTAATGCCTCCAGGTAAGCTTTGAGGTTTGGTAAGCTTTTCGGCGAGAAATTCTCCCCCAACTGCAGCAGCAAGGGTCCCAGGTGGTTCCCGAAGCCTGCCAGGCTTTGATAAAACTTAGCCGTTTGTTCTTCCGCATTGGATAGCCTGCGTATATGAGTGATGTTCTGCGGAAACTTCGGACAAAACTTAAAAGCCGGCGAATCATTTACCTGCTGCACCCACCGTGTAAGTTCATCTGCGGTGTAGATATTATAGAAAGTGGGACCAAATTCAACGGTATTAAAGTTCTGACTATAGAAGGGAAGAAGGGCATTGTCGGGCGTTTTTTTAGGATAGATTTTGCCGATCCAGCTTTTCTCACCCCACTTCGAGGCACCTATAAATACCTGTAGTTCGTCATTAGGGCTGGCTGCTTTAAGTGTGCGCTTTGTTCTTGCTGTATCCGGGGGCAATGAAAAATCAATATCGGCAATTGCGTCTTGAACGTGTCCAAATTCCATTTCGTAAAATTAAAGATTAAGGCAGTTCTTTAGCACAACTTCTTATTTTAAATGTTTTATTTTGTAACGATGGATGACATGGAACACCCAGTGATCGGGTTCGGCTTAGCCTATGGTAACCAATTGATCTATTGTGAAGCCGTGATGAAAGATAATCAATATGACATTCTGTTCGACGGTCTTTGGGTGGCATCTATTGCGCATAATGATGACTGGGACTGGATGCAGGCATCCGGTGTGATCCTGACTGAGGATATTATCGCCGAAATCGGTTTAAGAATAGAAAGTCATTACCAATAACTACCAAAAAAGATATGCCTGAAATACCCGACCTAAATATATTCAGCAGCAACCTTGCCAAGCGGCTTGTTGGCAAGACGCTAACCACTATCGGCATCCTGGTTCCCCGAAAACTCAAAGAACCCGAGGCTGCTTTTAAGGCAGCCCTTGAAGGATTGCAACTGACGGCGATCAACCGGGTTGGCAAGCAATTGTATTTTGCTTTCGGCAATAGGCACGTCTTGGGCCTTCATCTGATGCTTTACGGGTCGATGCATTGGTATGAGAGCAAAAACGAAAACAAGTTTACCATCGCCGAATTGCTGTTTTCGGATGGAACGGGCCTTGCCATTACGGATTGGCAGAAATCAGTGATGCTGATGCTCGACCCGGAGATATCAAAGGTACCTGACGCCATGGAGCTACCTGCAAACTATTTGGAAACAGCGCTGAAGAAAATTGGCCGCCCGATCAAAACGGTACTGACCGATGGAAAGGTAGTTCAGGGTATCGGTAATGCTTATGTTGACGAGATTCTTTACGCCGCGAAAATCTCGCCGTTTTCCATAGCCAACAAAATCCCTGAAGAGAAAATTAATATCCTGACCTATGCGATCAAACAAGTGTTAATGGATGCTGAGGCACATATCCTCAAAAACTTCCCGGATACCATTACTGAGAAGGAACGGGATTTTCTAAAGGTCCACCTGCCTAAACAAAAGCTGACACCAAATGGCGAAGCTATTCTCGTAGCAGAGATCGCTTCGCGAAAAACGTACTACACCGAAGGCCAACAATTATTTGAATGAGTCGGAGCATAGTAAGACGACATTCAACAAAGTATTAACATTATAATCCAGTTGGTATAGCTATTCTTCGCCAGCTGTGTTAATGAAATATTAGCGACAGAGATTATCCTGGGCACAAGGAAATCAAAAAGTTCACCGAAAATTATGGCTATGACCTGGAGCAGACCCTTGAAGGAAAAGGTATTAAGGAAATGGCCGATCCAAAAACCAAGGAAAATCTTTTTTCGCTCCTTAAAAAAAGGAAACTCCCAGCAAGTCACAGTAGAAAGGGATGGCAAGGAACAGAAATATTTCATATCAGCAAATCCTCAATTTAAAACCGTCGATGTTTTGGATCACCAAATGAAAAAGATCAAACGAGAAGAATTGCTAAAACCGGAACAAAAACAAACCACCGGCAAAAAGCAAGGTGAGCAGCAAAAGGAGGACGCTCCAGCAAAAAGCAGGTTAACAAGCGTAAAATGACGGTTTGAAATTTTAGATAACTGATATTTGGATGGGGTTTTACCAGCCCTGTTCTTTTTAGACTTGAGTTTGTCAAGCGACCCTGAAGGTTAAAGATTGGCATATTATCCTGTTCGGTCAAACCAACGAATGATAGTAAATAGTTATCTATTGTCGATTTTGATACATCAACCAGCTATGCGCCTTATAAGTAAATCAATGGCGTTAATAGGATAACGAATTGAAGCTCGTGGCGTTGCAGAATACACGATCATCGTTTGTGTCTATACACCCATAGGTCTTTTCTTCGGTAATAATAACCGTCAAACCTATTTGCTACCGACCACAACGTACTATCTTTTGTAGTCAGTAGTGAAACCCGCTCACTATAATCAGGGGAAACCAGGTATAAGGTTTGGTCGTCAACTGATCTGACCAATAACACATCGGTTTCAAATTCCTTACGCAGTTTGAGGTTTTTAATTTTCTCCCTTCTGCGTGGCTTATAATTTTGCGCTTCATTCGCGAAATTAATAAGCCATGCATGGGTCAAGGGCTTTTTAGTTTCATCAATAAGTTCTTCTATATTTTCCAGCAAAAATTCACGCAACTCATTGACTTTGATCTCATCGGAAATATTCGACAGTACTTCTGTGTCTTTAATCTCCATGGCTGCCGTCCGCGAACGCAGGCCGCTTAAGTAAATTTTTGAGGTTACCAGATCAGGCAGTCCCATTTCAGCGGAAATAGCCAGCTCCTCGAATAAGCTGGCATGCTCGTCATCATCCCTGCTCTTGCATTTATTGGCAAAGGCTCCCATTACCCAGGTAATAGTATAAGCATAATAATTGTTGCACGCTTTGACCGCATCATCAATCACTTTCAAAAGCGAGAGTGATTTTCCGCCAATCCATACAGACCGGATCACGTCGTATTCTGCTTCTGTAAATTTGGGCGTTCCATTTGACTTTCGAAGTGGTTCAAAAGGAGAGGATGGAAAGCCGACAACGATATGCTCTAATGCCTTCAGCAATTCAAGCTTATCATCAATTTCCATTTCGGATGACAGATAAAGATCGCACAGTTTCAGCGCGTCTTCAAACACCTCATCCAGTTTAATAGCTGCTGCAAGCGGCAGCCCTGAGGAAACAAGCCCCAATCTGCGCCCTTCTTCTGGCACCACAACTTCCTTAAGTGATTTTAAACGCGCCTTTAAAAAATCAAAGACATTATCCTGGCTTATTCCTTCGACATCTTCAGCCTGGATGTAAGCCAGCGTATTTCGCAGGTGATCATCGAAGTCGTCCTCATCACCTCCCAGGCGGATATCAAGGGAAAGTAATGTGTCATCCAGCCAATCCATTATTTCTAAGAATTCATGGTCAAGCCGCACCTGTGTGGCAACCAGTTTTCTCTTTCTGAAAACATTAAATTTGTTTTCCGCGATCAGGCCCAACAACGTGTCAAAATCGACATCGGCAGCTTTAGCAAGGTCCTTGACCCTTTTAATTTGGCTGAGTACACCACTTTGGGCGTTATGGGGTTCATTTTTTATATAAATCTCAGCTTGCTTGCGGTCATCCAAAGTTTCTACCGCAAATAATATTTTTCCTTCAACATCTTGGAACGCCCTGCCAGCCCTCCCAAGGACGTTCCAAACTTCGCTATTGGTAAGCTTTGTTTGTTTTTTACGAACAGCATCATAATATTCGATGTCAGCCATAATAACCGTGCTGACGCCAAGATTTACCCCTTGCCCCAACGTTGTAGTCGCCACAATAATTCTGGGTTTGGCATTCCGCATCAGCCTTTCCAACACCAACCGTAATTCCTTGTTTAAATCCCCTTTATGGCACAAAATTCCATGTTTCGCATATTCCATGATCTGACTGTTTTCGGGTGATTCATATTCTTGACAAACAAGTTTCAACTCCTGCCATTCCGGGCAATCCTGCCAGTCGAAAAGTTCTTCATCATCGGTTAGTTTTATCCCTTTTAATAAAGCTTTGGCATAAGTGTACACACTGATTGCCCGCGCTGTAAAAAGGAGTACGGACTGTTTATTGTCACTCAGCTTGAGGGCCGTCAGGGCCACGGCCAATGCTTTGTCATTTGGCTGTGTTAAACCTCCTTTCCGCGTTGAAGGAATAGGCCGGATAAACCCTGGGTTAAAACTTTTTTCTTCGCCAAACCATTCCAAGTTAACACTATGATTACGAAAGATCATCAAACCGAGGCGTTGCCTTGCCAGCCGCTCTTTTCCCTCGGCACAAGCTTTTTCATCGCCACAAAGCCACTTCGCTATGGTATCGGCATTAGGTAGTACAGCTGATAGCAAAACTAACTTGCCGCCGTTACGAGATAGTAACAATCTGATTTCCTCGATGAAAAATTCATTAATAACGTTCCGTCGTTGTTTACCTAACAAATGACCTTCATCGATAATGACTAATTTCACCGCATCAAAAATATGCTCATTCCCTCTTAATATGACCTTGGCCTTTTCGGGCGTAGCGATAAGAATACTGGCCTCGTCCAATACCAATTGGTCAACCTTGCTGAATTGTCCGGTGCCATATAATTGCGAGACCGAAAAATTCAACGGCCCGAAAAGGGTTTTGAGCGACACTTCCACCTCATAGGCCAAAGACCTGTACGGTGCAAGATAAAGCACCTTTGCATTGGCATCCTGGGAAAGGGTCTCCAGCGCAGCTATCGCTGCGATCTGTGTTTTTCCGGAACTCGTGGGTAAACTGACAACTGCACCCTGCGGAGACAGGATCTTTGGCAATGCCGCTATCTGTGCGTTAAAAAGTTCTACAACAGGGTTTTTAGCAAACAGTAAATTATGTATGTAACTTTCCTTTGTGCTTTCAAGGTCATCAGTAATCTGCTCATGAATAGTGGCCCACAAGGAATTTGTTTCAAACCCGGTCGAAATGATCCGGAACAATCTGACCACCCACCAAAGTGATGGCTCTCGTTCGATGCTTAGTAATTCCAATAAGTCCTTTTGAATATCGATTGCCTTTTCAAGGCTATCGATATGACCGGAAAAAAGATAATCCATCAACATTGCAATAGACTTGGCGAAAAGAATTATTGCAAGGGAGTTTTCGCGATCTTCCTCCTCAAAAGATTCAGAGTACGCCCTGGAGTTGATAAGGATGCGGTTCAAAATGATGCCTACCTCATCAAACCGTTTCCTTAAAAAGGCGCTGACCATAACCGAAACATCGGTTTTGTATCCTTCAATGCCCTGGAGAATAATAAAAGCCTTTGAATATTGGCCTGATGCGTAGTACGCCAATCCGCAGGTTAAGATGCAATAAGGACTCAGTTGAGACCTGTTCGCTTCAGGCGAGTGGTTATATTCAAGGAATTCCGCCCCCTTCTCCAGGCACCTGCCAATAATTTCCGATTGAGAAATATTTTCATAAAGGGTGCAGCCAATGTTTAAATAATAAAATGCCAGGCTGTCTGAACCAAGAGTCAGGTTCGTCTCTAACGTCCGTGGAAAGTTTTCACGTGGTTCATTAACCCCAAGTAGTATGTAACGAGCGTTTGCCCGTGCAAAAAGGTTCTGCGCATCGCCATCTTTTTCAAGACGGTCAAAATTTTCTATTGCTCTTTCAGGATTCATTTGACAGAAGCTTTAAGGAATTTATAAGCCTCATCAAAAGTTTTATCAACGATCTCGTCAGGATCGTCTATTCCCAGCGATAAGGCCACCAGTTGGGGATTATTAGTTTTTAAATAATGATCCAGCTGTTGCCCCGCGTCCTGGCCTCTATTAGCGGATTTGGTGCTTATAATCAGGCCAACGTTGACCACGTTTACTTTTCCCGTGGTAAGCTCGTATAACAAATCATCAATTTGCGCTGCCATTTCCTCATCTCCAATGGCTGTAAAATGCTGCGAAATAAAAGGGAGAGAAATAGGTAATTTCTTTGCGCCCTCCAGATTTTTGATCATCTCCTTAATGGCTTTATTATCCGGCGATCTGCCACGGAATTTTGCTTCTCCTACTATAACTTTGCGTGTAAGGTCTTTTACGTCAAAAAGCAGGCAATCGTCACCCTTGATAGCTTGGTCGACATTTGGGTTATAAGTGAGTTTAAAAGCCAGCAAGGATAAACCACTTGTAACCTGTAAATAGTTCGATAAGATAACCTCCGCAGTGTTCCCGTTTCTTGTATTTTTTGCTTTGGGAAAATAAGTTTGCGTGTCTAAATATTCTTCAAAGGATTTTAGCTTGTATTTTTTTAATATCTCCTCTTTTCGTTTTTTTGCCCTTGCAAGCTTTTTAGGATCTACATGATGGTCTAATAGGTACTGGGCAATGCCCTTTATTGCTATGCCCCTTTTTCCAGCAATTTCGCTGAGTTTACGATGTTTTTTGTTGGGATCGGCAGCCGGAACAGCTTCATCCAGAAAGTCCAGCCACTCGGCAAAAAAGTTACCTTTTGCGGGATGCTTGCCGATTAGAATATCTTGTGGAGTAGGCATAAAACTATAAGGCTTTAATAAAAATTAAATGTAGTAATTATGCCATTAACATGAGCCTACGTAAAAATTTATTGAAAATCCCAATAAAAACGTTCGCCGGAGACCCGTCGGCGCAAATTCCTGGCTTCGGGACCATGCCCGTGCCTTGTCGCCGCAAAAATATCGTTGATCAATGTTTTACTCTGCGCAAAATAGCCATGCCCTAAAAAATCTGTGCTCTCTTTAGAAGCATCGACGGTATCGATCCCTGGAAAAACGGCCAGCAGTTTTCCGGCGAACCCGGCCCGCTGGATGTCCCCATGAATGGTATTGGAAAGCCGGAGTGCTTTGTCGTGAAGCGAGGTGTACAAGGTGACCTGCTCGCCAGCATGGGCGATCTTCGGCGCGATATTTTTGACAAAAACTTCCGCATCGATATCCGGCGCTGCCAGGATGATCTGGTTGAATTGGAACTCTTGGGTGAATCCCTGGTCGCCAAGTGTTTTCAGAGCGTCGGTCAAAAACCGGTTGCCCATGCTATGCGCGATCAGGTGAACACGCTCGGCGCCTGTCCTGGTTCTAATGGTCTTGATCAATTCAATAATATTATCGATGGAATAACCTGTGGACGTCGCTTCGTCGGCTGCGTACTTGAAAACGCTTTTACGCGAGGGCCAGCTATAAACGATAGGCGCTCCCCGGAAACCGATGTCCGCGGTGATCTGCGCGGTACGCAGCACGCTCTCGGTAAATCCGACATTGAAGCCGTGGATGAACAGCAGGGCGTCCTTCTCCGGCGAGCCGCCGACCTTTGCGGTGACCTGCGCGAAAAAGTCATCGGGCCGGAGCTGGTCGGTACGCTTGACGGACATATGCAAAGCATCGTTCGTATACAGGCCGAAAAGATACCAAGGCGGAAGCGGCAATTCGCCCTTTTTGCGGTTACCCGGCACGTTGACCTGGCATACCCCTAATTCCAGGTCACCCCGCTTGTTCGTATAGGCAATTTCACCGCTTTTATTTTGTTGCCTGGCGCGATCGGTCGCGTAGAATACATCCACCAGGGTGTTCTGCGGTTCATCGGCCCTGGCGGTCAGCAACTCATCCCGCGTCGGCTGGGCGAACGATTGATTGGCCGAATATTTCTGCTCGACGAACTGGATTTTCGCCCTGATCTCTTTGATCTCATTCCGGCTCGGCCGCCTGACCGGTACCATATTCGGCATTAACCGGCCGCTATCGGTTATCCGCTCGATCCGGCTCTCCAGCAGGTCGATCCGCAGCTCAGCGGCTTCGTCCGGTTGCTCCAGTGTTTGCCAGTCAGACAGGATATTCTGTCCGGCATCACTATGAACGGAAATGATCACCGTCACTGCTTCGGATAGGTTTTGGATGCGGAGCGCGATGGACCTTTCCTGGTAATTACGCAATTCATAGACATAGATGCGGTGACCTGCCACCACTTCGGTCTGCAAACCGACATTTTCCCCATTCAGCGACACGCCGATCAGCTGGCGCTCAACGGCCTTGAATTCGAAGTAAATGCGGTAGTTCATGCGTAACGGGTTAGTTCATTAAAATTAGCAAATATCAGCTACTTACTAACATCCTATGATTTCAGGTTACCGAAGGTATTTTTAATCAACGGAATAAATTAATTTTAATATTTATTTGTGCCGGCTGCCATTTTTGGTAACCTCAATACATATAGATAAGTAACGCATGGAAGCAAAGTATCTTCAAGTCATCGCCAAGTACCAGGAAGACCTCAAAGGAGGCCTTTCGCTCCTGTATGAGTTATACGGGCGCTCCTTGTACCAGTATTCCTTAAAGAACTGGGCGCTGGATGAGGAGGAATGTTATGAGGTGCTTTATAAGACCTTGGAAACGGTCGGCAAAGTGATCCTCCGGAACGAGTTCGATTCCGAAAGGCATTTCCAGAACTGGCTCTTTAAGATCCACCGGAACAATACGCTGATGGCGGTCCGGGCAAAAATGGCGAAAGAGCAGATCGAATTCAAGCTGGTTGACTGGCAGGATGAGTTCGCCGCAACGGAAGAGGATAGCGAGGGGCTCGAATTTGAGCATAGCCCGGTATTGAACATGGGCAGCACCGAGGTTTATGAAGAGGAAACATCACAAAGCCCCTTATTCCTAGCCCTCGAAAAAGCGCTGCAGGAGATCAGTGAGACGGACCGAGATATTTTATTGCTGCGGATGAATAACTACAGTTATGATGACATCGCCGCCATGCTGGGGATCGAGAACAATCAACTGAAAGTACGTTTCCTGCGGGCTAAAGCGAAAGTAGAAAAGAAAACATTGGGCATTATAAAAGAAAACATGTCATGAAAAAAGATAAGCAATTATTGCCGTTCGAGCATATACTGACCGCTTACGCCAGCCGGACGGACCAGGCCTCGGCTGTTTCTCCGGAAGCAGAAGCCGCCTTTGTATTCCAGCGGGCCGTGGATGTACATCTGCCCGAGGAAAAGGCCGGCCGGATGCTGGACGCATTGACAGCAGAGCTCAGCAAAGCTTCATTGGGCAGCATGGTGACCCAAAGTGTCGCCGTCAAACAGCTGACCAGCCTGGAACTGCAGGAAAAAACAGGCTTGACCCCATCGCTGATCGAAGCGATCCAGGCAGACCGCGTGTTTACCAACAGCGTGCCTGTCAAGTCGCTGGTCAAACTCCTGAAACTGCTGGGCCTGGGCATAGACAGCGCGATGGATGCGATCCAGGTCACCTTTGACCGCCTGCAGACGGAAGCCCGGAATATGGTCATGCCATCCGGCAGTTTCCAGCCGTCTTACCGGAAAGGGATGATCCGCGGTGAACTGGGCAAGGACCTTTCGGGCATCAAGTCGGACGAGAGCTTTTTGTACCAGAACGAAGAGGCACTGAAGAATTATACAGATCGTTTAACAGAACTTTATCATACTTTGTAATGGCGAACAGGGATTGGAATATCAGTAAATTGCAGGTGCTGCGGCAGTGCCACCGCAAGTTCTACTTCGCGTACGAGCTGGCATCGCGCAGTTTTGCCGATCCCTTCCGGCGCAAAGCGCATGAGCTGTCCAAAATGAAGAACTTGAAAATGTGGCAGGGGACTATCGTCGATTGGATGATCACCAACGAGATCCTGCCCTATTACCAGGAACGCGAGGTCCCCGATTATGCTGCGATCGCCAAAAAAGGGGTCGATATGGCTAAAAAGCAATTCGAGTTCTCCGCTAACAGGTTCTATCACGACCCGGAGATCTCTAAAACGGAATCCGGTACCGATTACGCGATCCTCGATGTCCATGAGTCCAATATGCCTTATACGGAAGCAGAGCTACAGGGCGTCTACCAGACCATCGAAGAGATCCTGCTGGCCTTTCCGAATTTTCAAAGCCCGGTGCCGGGCAGGAACATGGAACAGTACCTGCTTTCCGCCCGCTTTCTGCGCCCTGACGCCAAGACGCTGAAATACGAATATGAGGGTATCAAGATCCAGCCGCAGATCGATTTGATCAGCTATATGGGTAAATCCATGCATGTCATCGACTGGAAGGTCGTGGAAAAAGCCGACGCCGACTACTCGCGCCAGCTGCTGCTGGGCGGTATCGTAGCGCTCCATTTTTCGAGGGAGCGTTATAAAAAGGAGCAGTGGAAGCCGCTGCCCGCCCTGGAGGATGTGCGCCTTTTCGAATTCAACCTGCTCAATGGCAAATTCAAAGAGCATGTGATCAACAAGGACTCGGCCGCCAACGCGCTGGACGGGGTGTTCCTGCTCAGCGACGAGCAAGAGGAACTTTCCCAATCTAGGCCCTGGGACGAACTGGACATCGAAGATTATGAACGTACGGACAAAGCGGCAACCTGCGCGATATGCAATTTCAGGTTCCTGTGTAAACAAATTATCCTAAATGATTTAAATTATGACGAAGGACAATACACTCAATTGGTTCAGCATCAGCAATTGCAGCCAGTTACGGTTTAGCTACCGGCTGATGGCCGTGTCTGTGGAGGGCGGAAAAACCGAGGGTAAAGATTACAATACCTCGTTCAACAACGCGATCAAACACATGGCCTCGGTGACCCGTGGCGTGGTATCGGAAGCCTGGTACGACCATAAAAAATATATCGCTGTCCGTTCGGACGCGGAGCTTTGCGCGATCACCCTGGTCGGTACGCCGCTGGACGTTTACCTGGAACCGGTCGAGCAGGTCTTTCAGTTCGATCCGGAAGACCGTTCCTACGAGAATATGGCCCTGGCCGTGCGGTTCCTGGAGAATGCCATCGAATTTCAGCTGAAGCGCAAAAAAGGTTTATGGAGCGGCGGGAATAATTCCTTCCTCAAAAAGAACCCGACCAGCAATTCGGTAGATATTCAAACGGATATCTACCAGGGCTTCAAATACCGCGTGCACCAGCAGAACGGGGAGTTCTTCGTCTGCGTTGACCTGGCATACCGCTACGCCGATAAAAATACACTCACCGAGATCCTAAAAACCCTGCCGAAGGAGCAGTGGGCCGGCTATGTGCTCGGCCAATCGTTCCTTTATCTGAACGGTGACGAATGGTATACCGTCAAAGGCAGCGCCATCGGCGGGAAGATCGGCGAGCAGCCTTTTACCAAGGATGATTTCTCCGGTACGATCTACGACTATATTACGACCAAGGGTTTGTATGCCAATGCTGCGGAACCGCCGAAGCTGAGCAAGGATTCCCTGACTTTTTATCATACCTATACCAAGGACAGCGATAAGAAAATGGAAGGTGCCGCGGACCTGGCCAAGCCGATCACGCTGGCCGAGGACGGCCTGCACCGCCTTTCGATCAATCAGCCGCACCGCCGCTTCGCCAGCGCCGAGTTCTTCGTTCAAAAGTATTTCCAGAACTTTAGCTTTGCCGGGATCAAATTAGCGATCGCTACAGTGCCGTTTATCCAGCAATGCCGGATCATCGATTTCCCGGCCCTGAAATATGCGAACGGCCATATCCTCGATCCCTACCAGGCCGCCTCCGGCGTTCACGGTGCCGAACTTTACCTTTTTCCGAAAAGGCGCCGGAAGTTCACCTATGATTATGGCCTGCTGAACGAAGACGAATACATGAGCCAGTACATCTTCGTGCCTGATACCATGCCTTTCGCTATGCAAAAGAGCATCAAATATTACTTCAACCGGGCGATGATGCAATTGGATAAAACATTCCGCGGCTTTGAACTGATGACCTATCCGATGAAGCAGCGGCCCTTTGCAGAAAAGGTCTGCCGTGAATTTGAGGCCATGGTCAACGCCAAACAACTGAACGGCAGTTACGGGTTGTTCGTGCTGCCGCAGCTGGAAGGCAATAACTGGTTCAGCCAGAACCTGCATAAGCTGGTCAAGAAAGAGCTGTTCGATACGATCAACCTCAAGTGTATCAGTGAAAAAAGTTTGAAGCGATATATGCGCTCGGCGATGGATGCCCGTGGCGCCAAGATCTACGATGTGCCTGACCATAAGATGCAGGATTTTAAATCGTACCAGGTCAATACGCTGTTCAAATACCTGGTGGTGAACAGGAAATGGCCGTATGCCCTGGCCAAGAACCTGAACTACGATCTGTACATCGGGATCGACGCGCATGAATTTTATGCGGGCTTCTGCTTTCTGTTCAAGAACGGTGAAAAGATCGTCTTCGATATCGAAAAGACCGCTAAGAAGGCCGGAAATACCTTCCGGACCGAAAAGGTCAATTCCGGCCTGATCCGGGATAAGATCGTTGAGGTGCTCAGTCGCCACCTGGATGCAGGGGAGGAGTTTCCGAAAAGCATCGTCGTGCTGCGTGACGGGACCTCCTGGGGAGAAGAGCAAAAGGCCCTGATGGCGGCCATTGATAAACTGCGGGAGGACGGCAAGATCGACCAGTCGGAAGTTAAACTGGCCGTGCTCGATGTCGCCAAGTCTTCGGCCATCCCGATCCGTGCCGCCGTCCCCGATCAGAACAATATGCTGGACAACGCGGATGCCGGTACGGTCGTGCCGATCCGTGAGGGAAAAGAATGTTATATCTTCAACACTGGCTTTCCCTATAAGATACCCGGCTCATCCAACCCGATCCGCGTCAGCCTGGCCTGGGGCGACATTGATTTCGATAAAGCCGTCGATGATGTTTTCGCGATGACCCAGCTCAATTTCACGGCGCCGGACCGGGCCAGCTCATTACCGTTGCCGCTGAAACTGATCGACCTGATCATCCGTGATGTGGCCCATGAGTACACCTATGCGAACGTACAGGCCAAGGAATATAAACTGTTGCAGGATACGATGGAGGAATAAGCGATGAGTGATTTCACTTTATTATATAAAAAATACAGTTCGGTCTCCAGCCTGACGAACGAGCTCAACGGCTCTGTGATCGTGCTGAAAAGGCGGAATATGGCCGCCAATAAAAAGATCCTGGAAACGCATCCGCGGCTCCAGGTCGCTGATGAGGAGGTCGCCAAAGCTAACCGGGAACTGCTGAATATTCTAGCCACGCTGGAGGCTTTCTACGATAAGCAGGAGTCATCGAGTTCGCTATACCAGTTATCGGAGAACCAGCTATTCCGTAAGTATATCTTGGAGAACGTGGAGTACCGCGAGCAGGTGAAGCAGGCCGCGGCCAAGCTGCGTAACCATCAGCATCTGACGAATAAGGACCTGGGCGATATCGACCGGTTTATTTCAATCCTGGATAATGAAGCCTCCGTGCTTTACCGCAAACTAAGATCATCGCGGGGATGAAGAATTTCGTCAAAGCCTTATATGCCGACCTGCTGCACCGCATCGACCTGGTGATCGCTGAGATCAACGGGATGGAGCATCATGAAGATTACCGCACCCGCTTCATCGAAAGCACGCTTTTAAAGATCCGGGAGATCCGTAAGCCCATCCAGCAGGCGCTGGAGATCGGCGGCCTGGAGTATGATAACCTTTCGGGGAATTACCTGTTTCAGTACAACCGGCTGAACCGGGAATTCAACGCGTACCATACTTACCGCTTCCTGGCGATCAAGAACTACGGCGACCCGGAGATCTTTTTTTACCGGCTGATCAAGAAGATCTACAAAGAGCACCGCATCACTTCCGTGCCGCCCATCGTTTCGACGATCAGTAACCATGACTATTATTACTGGGCCGTACCCATGCTCGAGATCATCGCCATCCCTTCGGGTGAGGAGAACAGTTTGCTGAACCTGCCCGACATGTACCACGAGATCGGCCATTTGCTGTACTCGATGTACGAAGGCCGCAGTTGTGAGCTTTCCGCCCCGGAGATCGAAAAGCACTTCAAACGAGAGATCGCGACCCTGCATGATAAAAAGCAGCACGCCCATTTTGGAGCGGAAGTGGAGCGCGCGAAATACCTCTGGCAGGTATCCTGGCTGGAGGAGTTTTCCTGTGACCTAGCCGGTACCTATATGACCGGTGCGGCCTACGCCTGGACGAACCTCAAACTGATCTCCGCGGATCACGGCTCCTCCAAGATCTTTGAATATAACGATACCCACCCGGCCAATGAGGCCAGGATGCGGATCATCCTGCTGATGCTCGAAAAACTGGGCCTCGCCGAAGAGAAAAAGCAGATCGAGGAGACCTGGCAGCGCTTTCTGAGCGAAGCGGAGATCTTCCGGCCGTCCGCCTATAAACTGATCTACCCGGATAAGCTGTTCAAGCTGATCATTGACGAGTTCATCGGCTTTTATGATAACGCCGACCTGGCGCCCTGCACAGAACTTCTGGGCGCGCAGAATAAGTCTGTGTCTGAATTACTGTCGGCCGCCTGGCAAACTGCCCAGACCGACCCGCTAAACTTCTATCAACATGAGACCGACGTGATCAACGGGTTGAAAGCACAGTTCGGCCTGAACACAGCCGGCTCAAAATAGTCTATCGCCTTCCCCCAGGAATTCCCTGACCATCCGGAGGATCGCCTCACCATATTCCTGCGCGCGCTGCTCCCCGAAATTCTTGATCGCGGATAACTGGCTGAAGGTCTTTGGTAGCTTCTTGGCGATCTCCCGCAAGATTTTCTCCGAGATCAGTGAATATTCAGGCGTGCCTTTCTGCTGCGCCGTTTCCCCGCGCCAATCCAGCAGTGCTTTGTATAGCGCGGGGTTTTCCACGTCGGCATCTTTAGCCGTTGTCTTGGGCCGCCAATTCTTAAAGACAGGTTTATAGCCGACCAGTGCATCCCGCGCATAAAGTAAGATATCTGCCCCGGTAGAAAAGTGAACGGCCCCATGCAGCATCGCCAGTTTTTGCCGGATGTTCGCCTGCAGGTAATTATAGCGGTTATAAAATTCGGACTCCAGCTCGCTGCCAGGCAATTGCAGCAGGATATGCTCCAATTGCGCTTGCAGGCCTGATAGCTTGGGCTGGAAAAACGCCGCCGCCGCATTGATGCGCTCCTGGAGCACGGCCCGCGGCAGGCCCTGCCGCAGCTCTTTTTGAATAAAACGGTCACCAACGGCCCTGAGCTCGCTGCCGAATACTTTGGTCATCGCGACGGCTTCCTGCGCATTGATCGTCCCGGCGTCCCCGGCTTGTTTTTCCAGCTGGTCTTTAAAGCCTGTCCAGGCATCTGACAGCACTCCGAAATTGAAGGCGTCGCTGATCACGTTAAATTCCGATATTTTTTTGGCTACGGCTAAGGTGGCCAGGTCCGGCGAACCTGATGTCGCCGCTGTCATGAAGTCCACGATGGCCGGTGCGGTCTTTACATTTTCAGGCCTGATCGGGGAACGCAATACGATCCCTTCCAGCGTCCGGCAGCGACTGAGTGCGACATAGGTTTGTCCCGCTGCAAAAGCCGAGGTAACGTCTATGACCGCTTTATCGAAGGTCAGGCCCTGGCTTTTATGGATCGTGATCGCCCAGGCCAGCCGCAAGGGATACTGCGTAAATGAGCCGGCGCTGGTCTCATTAATCTTCTTTTCTGAAGCCGACAAGGCGAATTTTACGTTTTGCCAGGTTTCTTTGAGCACTTCGAATTCGCTGTGGTCATCGAGAAAGGCCACCTGGATGCTCGTTTCCTGCAGCCCGGTGACCCGCGCCGTACGCCCGTTAAAATATTGCTTTTTTCCCGACAGGTCGTTCTTGACGAACATGACCTGCGCACCCACCTTGAGGACAAGTTCTGCTTCGGCCGGGTAGGCATCCGTGGCAAACTCCCCGGTAACATCAGCTTTATAGACGAACGCAGCGCCCTCCAGGCCTTCCAGGCGCTGCGTATTGATCCGGTCGACCGATTGCACGTGGGTCGAAAGGGTAACGTAATCCTGGAGGGTGCCGATCTCTGCTTCAGAACGGTAATGCTTGTTCAGCGGTTCCAACAGCTCAGCAGTCACCTGGCCATGCCGGATCTCATTGAGGATGGAAATAAAAGCCTGGTCAGTTTGGCGGTAGACTTGGCTAAGTTCCAAAGTAAAAAAATCATGCTTTTGAAGGACGAGGCTGTTAAAAAAGTAAGGGCCCTGGTAATAACGGCCAAGGATCGGCCAGTCGCGTTCCCATACCGGCGGCAACTGAAAAAGATCGCCGATCATCAGCACCTGGACCCCGCCGAAGGGCTGGGCCGAACCTTTCACATAGCGAAGCAGCGTATCGATGTAATCGAGCGTATCGGCCCGGACCATACTGATCTCATCAATGATCAGCAGTTCAAGCTTAATGAGCAGCACTGTTTTTTCACGGCTCATCCGCAGCGCCAGTGGCTCGCCGCTGTTCGGCGGCAGGGGGCCGATAGGCATCTGGAAAAAAGAATGGATTGTCGTTCCGCCTGCATTGATCGCAGCCACCGCTGTCGGCGCGACAACAGCCATATTTTTAGTGTTCGCCGTTTTAATCCGGTGAAGCAGTGTCGTTTTTCCCGTTCCGGCCTTGCCCGTCAGGAATACTGGTGCGTTGCAATCCTCTAAAAATTTAATAGCCAGATCCTGTACGTTGAAGCCTGTTTCCACGCATCTAAATTAAGGATATTATTAAGTTCTGGTTCTCGATCAGTATTTTTTAGGAGTTTCAAAACAACATTAACGACGAAAACAGGACGGTTTATTTAATAGTATGCTAATCGCAAAAGTTCTTAAACTTTGCAGAAACCTTCAATGAAGGACATTCTTTTAGAAATTCCTCTTCAAAAATCCGTTGAATAGTATCTTCCTTTTCTTTCGCAGTCTCTTTTGGCACCTGAAATAAAGCTGCGTCATGCATTGGAATTAGAAATTCTATTTCGTTATCAATGGAACGCAATTTTATAATTGCTCGTTTAATGATTAGGGAAGCGGTTCCCTGAATTCGTTGGCTCATCGCCCAGGATACGTTTTTCTCATTTTCAAGTCGATAGCGATAGTTTCCGTCGCGGGTTCCGATTTTATTCTCGGTCAATGCTTTTTCTTTAATTGCTGTCCTGTAGGCATCCAATGTAGTAAAAGAACTAAAAGCATCAACAATCAATTTGGAAAGCGTCGGGGCATGTGCTTCTAATTTAAAGTCCTTCAGGATACCGATGTTATTGCTGATATCCATACCGTAGGAATACTTATAAAATAAGCTTTTGCAAAATTTAAGTTGTTCCACTTTATCTGTAATGTATTTTTCTACTTGGATTTTTTCACCAATCGAATCATAAATGTAGGAAGTATTGTATGCATTGATTAAGGCGACATCCTTTGAATCATCAGCAAGTATCCCGGCTTCAAATTGCGCATAATCGATATATAATAACTCTTTCTTTTTATCGGCGCTTACAATACTTCTGAATTTCCTTGTCAGGTTCTGCAAGTTGGGCGTTACTACTTTTGTCCTGGCGGTAATGGTGCCGAAAGAGTCGTAAACTGGATATATCTTTTGCTGCGTAGGGTTTAGCGCACCTATTGATAATAAAGCGTTCAGGTCAGTAGTAGACTTTTTCTCCTGATACAGCAACTCTATTAAGGGGTGCCTTAATTTTGAGTCCTTTAAAAAAAAATAATAGCCTTTTTCTTCTATCAATTCTCTTGCTTCCCGGATCAACGCTTTATCTTCAATTTTGCTCAGCACCGTCTTTACATCCGTCGGAGATACAATATCAAATTCCAATTGAAGCCGGTTCCGGAGTTTATATACCTCATGGCTAAGCTGACTTACCCAATTAGAAACACTGCCGGTATTGATAGTAATTCCTTTATAAGTACGCTCTAAGTTGATGACACGTATAGGTCGTTCAACATGATAAAATCGGTCATATTCACCTTTCGCATTCAACTCTTTGAGTTGCTGTTCATAGCAAGTGTACATCGCTGAGAGCATTCGATAAAAAAGCCGCTGCCGTTCCGGTTCATCCGCATCGGCGAGTCCCTGATACAATTTCTGTGTTTTTTTAAAATCATCCTTTTCGGTATCCTCATTATAGAATGCTCTTAAAATATTCCAAACGGACCACGGCAATAAATCCTGCCTGGCTTTTTTTTGCCCGTACAACTGTTTTGCAATTTGTTCAATATCAATGATGTATTTGGGCATCGCCTCTTTGCGTGCGCTTAGCCAGGAAATAACATTATCCCAATCGAAAGATATAATATTCGTCTTTTCTTCTGCTATCAAAGCCATAGAAGTTACTGTCTTGTAGGCTGAGCCGTCATAAACGTAAAAGGTGGAATGCCCAGCACCACTCGCTACTGATAAATTATTGATGACAAATTGGTTCATAGCAACGAAATGATTTGTGGTAAGTCCCTGGATATTTGATTGACCTTCAATTTTGGCAAACCGTAAACAAATGACTGTTTCCCGAATTCTGTAAACTTATTATATGCTTTCAAATGAATCTCTTTATCTACTGCATCCAGGTAGCTATTATTTAGATCACCCGGGGCAATGGATTGAAGGCATATTAACGCGCATCTTTTTGACAGATGGCTTTGAAAATAGCCGCGATTGAATGAAGACTTGATTAAATTGATGGAGGTCGTATCGACCGATGCCAGGTAAAGACAAGCACCCGCAACAACAGGTGCTTTTTCTACTCCCTGTGAATGGTTGATTATTTTCTGAGCAAACTGTTGAAGTTCCGTATCGGCAACCTGGTGAAAGGCTAAAAGCTTCAGGATCAAATAAGATTGCCAGGTGTAGATGTTCTTACTCGCATTAATTACTAACGGGATTAAAATGGCAAGCAAATCATTGGTAATGTACTGCCGGTCTACTGTCAGCAAAAAGCGGGTATAAATTTCAGAGTACCAGGGATTATCTTCAAAACGCTCAATGATCGCTTTTACGATTTCTGAAAAGTTGATCAGATCCTTTAACAATGGGGTACGGGAAAACCGTTGTAAGCGCTCTATCGCGAATTTGAATTTCTTGCGTTTGGTCAAATCGTGAATATCGGATAGTGACTCATGGAACATTTTATTTACCATGATCACTGATATTTGCACCTCCCGTGATTTTCCCGAATCCATCAGACTGCAGATTTGTTCGATTTCTTTATCCAGCGCCGGGGTGTATTCTTCAATTTTGCCTCTGTCTGCACCGTCATTATAATTAAGAATCTTTGTCTTTTGTGAATTTAAATTTAAACCTATTTCCGATAATTTGTCGATCAGGAACATCAGGGCTCTCCGGGCCTCAAACTTATCTTTACAAGTAATGCGGATATCGTCCATATACCTGTAATAGTGTGGGAAGTCCGCTATCATTTGCTTATCCACATTGGCGAGCAGGAGATTTGCTAAAAATGCAGACGGCTCCCGGTTTTGCGGTATCCCATCACTCAGCGGCCCGGTGTTGCTCTGCCATTTTCTGATTTGTTCGATAACAATTGCACAAGCGCTGTCATAAGCGGATTTATCGCTCACATTGATCCTGTGTTCTGTTAAGGCTGTTTGCAAGCTATGCGCAGCGATGTTATCGTAAAAATTGGTAATATCGGTTGCTACAAGGTACGGCATAGCTGGATTAATGGTATCATGTATCTGATACTGGAATTTTCGCCACTGTTCTACCGTATGAAAAAAAAAGTAATCGTGATTATTAGTGACGTTATAATTATATCGCACAGAATAGACATGACTGGAGATGACCTTGTTATCCAGTTCATTGGCCAGATGGTCAACTGCGGCCTGGTAAATCACCCTGTCTAAAAATGCAGTTTGTACCGCCTTTCGTGTGGTAAATCCTTCCTTTGGAATCGCGTATAGTTCAGGGTCTTTTGGCTGGTATTTGCCATTAGCCAGGTTTGCTTTGATCAGCTTATAAATATCTGCAGAGTAAAGGATGTCTTTAAATCGCAAAGGGTCCTGAAACCAATCATCTGCCAGATCTTTCCTGATGTTACCGACAGCCTTCCAAATATTCAATTTGACACCATTCACTTCCACTTTACTTAAATCGATGAGATCGCCGTCTTCATTAATGATAATATGGTGAGCATCGCTGGTATACCTGATCTTCTCATTAGTCGAATCATGTGTGTTGAGCAATTCGTTGATTGGCAAATAGCTCAGGTCTTTCACATGAACATTTCCGGCAAATGCAGTTTCATCATTGAGTTTGGTTACCAGGCCGCACAAAACAGGCACCTTTTTCATCATTAAACCGCTACCAGAATAACCTCCGATTTTTGCAGTGGCGTCTTCTCCATCAATGCCACCCTGTGTGGTAACGACGAGCATCTTATCCGGCGATGCGCCCGCATAATTGAAATTGATAAATGTCAGGTTCTTCCGGTCATTTGATGATAAGAACCCGGCCGATCTGAACGTTCCCTCCTTGCGCTTGTTTGAATGAATGACGATTTCTGGGAAATTGGGGATATGGGAAACCAGCATTTTTTCAACCTTCAGGATGCAAAAGTCGTTCTGGGAGTCAACGATAATCTCCGCCACCGCCACTTTTTCGCTTTTAAAGGCAGATGAATCAAGATTGGGATTATGCTCTACCAATACATGGTCAACATCCTTTATAGCATATTCATAAGTATTACCCTCTGCTGAATGTGTTCTTCTGCCAAGAACGCAATGAAGTGCTGTAAATACATACATATAGCCGCAATCCTTTGTCGTATAATAGATGACGCCACTACCATGCACATCCGGACGTACTTGCCCGGCAACAAGGATTTTGGTGGTCAGCCGTACAGCGATATTATTGAGCAGAAATTCAGTTGTAGTCGTCAATAGTTCGGTTATAAGGGTAAACAATAACCATGTTCGAAGTTAGCATCATGGCATGAAAAATTATACAGCGTTTTTTCCTCTTCCGTAAAATTTAGACGGTTTGAAAAGTCAGGATAATTAAAATAAAATTCAATGTGTTTGCTCATATCGCGTTGAGGATGGAGGAGTATTTTCGCAAAAGTCGACTTGTTAGGCAATCTGGCCTTCAATCCATTCGCGCAGATAATGTATTTTGATGTACTTACCATGTCCAGGAATTTAAAACTGATGCTTTTCCGGCTGGCATGGTGAGATAATTTAACCACATCTACTTTTAGGGGGGAAATCTTTCGTTTTGTTAAAAGTTGAGCTATCGCTGCATCAATAACCACGGGTATGGCATCACCCATATGAAGTAAAGATTTTCCTGCATGTTCAAACAGAAAGGCAATACTGGTGGCATTTTCAAGCTTTATATCCAGGTCTTCATCACCCTTATCGAATCTGTTTTGCTCACTATCATAAAGCTCTTTAATGGAATACCCATAATCGTTACCGGTTGCGCCCACATCCAAATCAGCGTATTCATCGGAAAACAAACGGAGCATGTCCTCATTTGGGGATAAAATGGTTATGGCTGCACCTAAGATATTTTTTACCAGCGGAAACGTTATTTTTTCTTTGATATTCCAGCGATGGTCGGGTTCGTTATGAAGAAATTCTTCCAATTCCTTCATTTCTTTCGCACTGATATCAAACTGCTCCGGTGCTTTGCGATAAACTTTTTCAGAAAAGGCAGAGTTAAACCAATATTGGCCAACGCTTTCTTTTTTGATCGGGCTTTGGGCGTCTTGTATATCTCGTGTCAAATAAATTATTCCCTTAATATGGTCTTGATCCAAATGGGTAATTATCGCCAAATTAATAAGCTGTTCGCTATTAACGATTTTTTCTACTACTTTTTGGAGGTGATCCTGGTAAATAGACTTACCGTTACCGCCATCAATCATAATATTGACAGTGCCGTATTCCTCCGAATAATAGTTAATTATTAGGCAATCTCCGTTTCCGGCCAATAAGGCGTTGATGATAAGATTTGAGCCGGCCATTTATAATGGTTTGTGTTGAATTAAAATATAAAGCTAAAAAAATAATCAGGTATATTAACATGACGGCCATTGAAATGCAGTTCTAAGAAGTTGTTTTTTAAACCCTTATTAATCAAGTTAATATAAATATCCGCATGCGGATATTTATACATTGTTCCATAAATGATAGATAACTGAACATTATCAATGAGTGAATTAACTAAAGGAAATATTTATAAAATGTTAGAGTGACTGCCCTATTGCGTGTTTGGAGGGTGCCGATAAAACTTCAAGCAATGTAATTACTATATAATACGGGAAAACTCTCTAAATTTCCCTTTCCATATAATTTAATAACACCGCGTTAAGGACTGTATTGAAAAACCCACAGCGAAAAGGGGACTTGTAGCGAAAAGCTTGGGCCGAAGGCAACGCTAAAAGCATATTTAAATGGCGTTAATTTGTCTTTTCCGTTGGTAGTTTTACACCCTCACAAACAAATTCAAGTAATTCTGAGGGATTCACTTCTATAGCAAGTGCAATTAAAAAAAGCTCTTTAGCCCTTAAATGAGATTTTGAGTTAATTGATAATTGGCTTAACCGAAATGTGCTGATACCAGTCATCTTCGATAGTATTGCTTTGTTTATAGCTTTCTTAGCTAAATACAAACCTAAACGTGTCAATGTCTCTTTGGCCAAATCTATCTTTTTCCTAAAAATATTCCGATTAATTATGAATAGAGAGAATTTTTGCATTTGATTGGTTTATCTCTATATTTATAGATTATTTCTCTATAATTGAAAAATAATATCCATTCAAGAACTTTTGAAATGGTAGCATGGGAACTTATTCAGGCCTTTCCGATAATGAATTGATCAATCTCATAAAAGAGTCGGACCACTCCGCCTATAACGAAATCTACCATCGCTACTTCTACTTGATCTACACCCATGCCTATAAAAAACTCCGAGATGAAGAGCAAGCAAAGGATATTGTCCAGGATATTTTTGCCACCATTTGGTTTAAAAGAGAGTCCGACCTGCCAAAGGCCAATCTTGCCGGTTATTTATTTACCGCGGTAAGAAACAGAATATTCGACCTCTTCGCCCATGAGCACGTGAAGACGAAGCACATCGATTCCCTTAAAGATTATCTGAACGGGAATGCTGGTGCACCTACTGACCACCGGGTAAGAGAGAACGATATGAAAGCCCATATCGAAAAGGAGATCCGGGCGCTGCCGCTCAAAATGCGTCAAATATTTGAGATGAGCCGAAAGGCCAACCTATCGTATAAAGAGATAGCCGAAAGGCTGAACGTTTCAGAAAACAATGTTTCCAAACAGGTTAATAATGCTCTAAGAGTACTTAAGACGAAATTGAACCTCATTATTTTTATCCTTTTCCTACTGAAGTTATATTTCCGTTGAATATGCAGTCTCATAAGGCCCCGCGTGTCTGCATGCGATATAACGACGCGTACCAAGTAGTGGTAACATGATAATATTGACCGGGTATATACAACAGACTAATCAGTATTTAGAAAAAACCAACCAGGGTTGGTAACAGTCGGTCAACATTAACGAACGAATACTAATAACCTGATGTGTAACATAGATATAGCCTCTTACATATGACAGACAACGTTTATTTATAAAGTACAGTTGATTTTCATAGATATCTTTACTAATAATAGCATCGACAGAATGGTGAAAAATCTGGCAACGGGTATTAGAGCGCACGAGGTTCATATTTTACCCTTGTTTCCCGTTCCTTAACAGGATCGTGAGATTCTGATCGTTTCATCCATTCTTGCGATCTTTTTTCCATCTCCATAGTAGCATAATCCGGTATGATAAAATCTTTCCCCGGGCCGTGCCGTTCAAAAGCTTTCTCAGCAATTCTATATAAATTGAACTGCTTTGCTAATGTGTTCAAACGTTCGGGATCTGCAGCTAAGGGTGTGAGTTGTGCTTTATCTATCCCTTTGGCTTGGTTAGCTAGTTCTTTTAATTCGGCCGATATATCTTTTCCGTTTTTCATCTTTATCCAGGCATTGAACTTCTCTGTGACCTTCTGGTCCCCGCCGTTTGGAAAATCTTCAAGATAAGCCGCGAGCGCTGACTCGTCGCCAACGTTGATCACGGCATCATGTTCTATTTTATACGTTCTGCAAATATCTATAAGCCGGTTGTGATATTCATTGACAGAGACGATGAATTTTGCAATGGCATGGACAGGTTGAGTTAGAGGCACCTCCCACTCGTTGATACCGTAATTTATCGCTTCGGAAATCTGCTTGCCGGAGACCTTGGCCTGCTTAAAAAGATAATAAAGCCCTTTTGTTACTAATACATGCAAGTGGTCATTCACTATATCACCAAAAAAACCGGCAAACGGGATCTTGTCTTTAATACCAACTACTTCAAACGTTTTCGCGACCAGGCTTTCGACCTCATCCCGGTAAAGCTCCGCGCTTAAACTTTCTTCCTCGTTTGCAAAGGACTTCCTTTCATCAATCAGTAATTTTAGAATATTAGCCAGGTTTTCGAAAGTTGCAGCATGAGCTGAATTATAAAATGGGATTTCGTCACCTGGGTTTTCAGCTGGTTTCTCCTGGTTATTAAAAGCTTGAAATAGTTCGATATCATATTCCTCTCGGAACGGGTTCACCCGGTTATGGGTGAAATTGGTGATAGCCACCCGCCCGTTTTCCGTTTGAACATTTTTGATATTTTCATACATTTCAGTCATCTGATCATGAAAGTGTTTTTTTTCTTCTGGTGAGGTGGGAACATGACACTCCCGATCGTTAATCAAAGCGCGATGCAATAACACAACGACGTAATTTTCGATAATATTTTTGATCATTTTTTCTTGTTCCGGCGCGTACCGGAAGCTCACCTTTTTTTCTGTTTTAATCGGCTCATTGTCCATTCTGAAGGCAATGGTTTTGTTTACAATACGGCTGTCCAGATGTAAAAAGCAAACGAGGATAGCAATTACTTTAAAAACATAGCTAAACCCGCTGGTCAATTTTTTAACTCTGATGGAGAAACCAATGGAGACAATATCCAGAAGTGTAAAGAAAACAACTAGCGAAACCAAGCCCCATATGAAGCCAGCGAGGTACCGTTCATTCAATTCATTTAGGTCATATATCGGCTGTGAAAACAGGTCGAATCCCAGCAGTAGCCCTACTTTGACAAGGAGAAGGAAAGCACATGCGTACAGAAAAGACAGGCATAAAGGTTGAACAACTTCAAAACTCAGGTATAACCAGGCATTATCTTTGATTTGCTGCCAGGACGCGAATTGTAACGGGGCTGTGTTTTTTTTTGCAATCAGCGAGGAGGCTGCATACTTCGCCACAAGGAATAGTGAAGCACAAATGAACAATAAAGTTTCCACTAAAGTATCCGGAGTAAACATACTTCTTTGGAATAGACAAATCAGAAGCCCTGTAATTCCACAGCAGCAAACAAACTTTATTTTTGTTTTCATTTTTAGCATTAAAATTAACGAGACAGGTCAGGCTTGGCGACTCAAATACATGATAAATTTAGTATTTATATATCTAATATACAGTTAATTATGCGTATTTTTATTGCAAATAAAACAGTGTGCATTCCTTTCAAGGCTTTGAAAAGCATTATATTAAAGCAGCCCAGTTAGTCTGAAAAATAATTACAGGGCAAGCAACTTCTATTCCTTCAAAAATACCGTGGCCACGAATTCATAGCGTACGAGGGTTTTCAAAAAAATAATTTTAAAAAACACGAGTTCCTGTTTACGGTCTGCTTAGAAGCAACTACATTCAAATACACAGACTTTCAAATCTTTTTAACGATTTTATCAAAATTTCTTCCTTTTCAAAAGCCTGAACCGTCATGTATTAAGAATGACAATTCTCAATCTTAATCATGGAAAAGGAACAATTAAAGGAATTATTCAAAAAGTACCACGAGGGCAAATGTACCGAAGAAGAAAAAGCTTTGCTGGAAGCCTGGTACCTGCAATTTAACGAGCATGATTTGGATATTACGCCAAAACGGATAAAAGCCATAGGAAACAGAATCTTCAGGGAGTTGCCAGGAAACCATACCACTTTTTTAAAAATTGGCGTAAGGCTGTTAAGCGCCGCAACAATCATTGGCATAATAATAACCCTCACCATAAGAATTTTGTTTCCCATAGGAAAGCCGGAGAGCATGCTGACTAGACGAGATATAGCGCCCGGCACGAATACGGCCGTACTGACGCTGTCAAATGGAAAAAGGATCAATTTAAGTAAAGCAGGAACCGGGCAGCTTGCGTCACAGTCAGGTATCCGAATCTATAAAACAACAAGCGGTCAAATTACCTATAAGACAGTTGGAAACAGCGAGCGGGGTCATGCAAACACAATAAATAATATTTCTACTCCCAAAGGCGGGCAATGGCAGGTGGTGTTACCCGACGGGAGCAAAGTCTGGCTCAATTCGGCTTCATCCTTTAACTTTCCGGCTTCATTCGAAAACCAAAAGGAACGTATAGTTCAATTGAGCGGTGAGGCTTACTTTGAGGTAGCAAAGGACAAGCTGCATCCATTTATTGTCAAAACAGATAAGGAGTCTGTCCAGGTATTGGGCACCCATTTCAATATCAACTCCTATCCCGATGAGCCGGCTGTTAAAACCACCTTAGCAGAGGGCAGAATTAAGGTTACAGACTTAGCCGGTGAAACTAAGCAGCTTGTCCCCGGGAAAGAATCTGTTTTAAGAAACGGTAGCTTAACGATAGCTGACGCAAATGTCGAAGAAGCATTGGCCTGGAAGAATGGTTATTTCCGCTTCAATGACGAAAAAATCCAGAGTGTGATGAGACAACTTGCGCGCTGGTATGATGTAGATATTAAATACGCCGGGAACGTTCCAACCGATGGATTTAATGGTAAAGTTTCCCGATCCAAAAACATTAGCCAGGTGCTGAAGGCCCTTGAAGCAACCCAAACAGTTCATTTTAAAGTTGAAGGAAGGAGAGTTACCGTAATGAAGTAAACGATCAGATCAGTTAGTTAATTAAAAGCCAGGGAACCGATTGTCGTCGGCGACCTGGCTTTAAGCCTGATTCTTTAATACTATTTAAACTATTAACGAACCGCGAAGTGCCCCCGCATCTTGGAAAATGAATGGCACGACGCATAACCATGCTCAAAACAAATGTACAATTTTTACCCTAAAAAATTGGTGCAGCCGCCTGGCTGTACCCCTAACATTCTGTTGATTATGAAGCTAACGACGCTCATTTTAATCACAGTGATTCTGCAGGTAAGTGCCAGCACTTATGCACAGAAGATTTCGTTAACTGAAAAGAATGCTCCCCTGAACAAAGTCTTTGAAAAGATCAGCGAACAAACCGGTTATGATTTTCTGGTATCTACTGAGAACCTCAAACAAGCAAAATCAGTAACCATCAATGTACAGGAAGTAGATTTAAAAGCTGCGCTGGATATTATATTTTCAGATCAGCCTCTATCCTTCGTCATCCAGGAGAAAATGGTGGTCGTCACCAAAAAGGCCCCGGCTTCAGCCGCAAAAAACAAAAATGATATTGACCTGCCAATTAAAATAAAAGGCAGGGTAATGGACACAGCTGGCACACCTTTGCCAGGGGCTACAATCAAAATCAAAAATTCTGCTAAAACTTCGCTTACCGATGCAGATGGCCGCTTCGAGATCGCGGCAGTAAAAGGTGATGAAGTGGAGGTCACGTTTATAGGATATGCATCATTTACCTTTATTGCAGAAAAGGACGAATCCTTCCTGCAGGTCATTTTGCGCTCAAGTACTGCTAAACTAAAAGAGATAAGCGTAATTTCTACAGGCTATCAAACCATACCAAAGGACAGAGCTACCGGTAGTTTTGCAACCGTAGATAATGAATTACTGAATCGCCGTGTGAGCCCCGATCTGCTGAGTCGGCTTGAGGGAGTAGTCCCTGGTTTGCTATTTAACCGTAATACGGCGAATAGTTCAAAGGGGCTGGCAGATATTAGCATAAGGGGTAACAGCACTTTGTTTGCGAATAGTCAACCGTTGGTAGTATTGGACGGCTTTCCATATGATGGTGATCTCAGCACTATCAATCCAAACAACGTAGAAAACATTACTGTCCTGAAAGATGCGGCGGCTGCATCTATATGGGGCGTTCGTTCTGGAAACGGTGTAATCGTTATTACAACAAAAAAAGGTTCGCGGAACCAACCCCTGAAAGCAGAGTTCAACGCCAAAATCACCCTAAGCACCAATCCCGATCTTAAATACAATCCGAATTATTTGCCATCTAGTACATTCATTTCTATTGAGCGAAACCTTTTTAATGCAGGATATTATGATGGCGACTTGAACAGGATAGCGCCGGTCTCACCAGTCGTTCAGCTTTTGGCGAACGAGCGTTCCGGAACAATAGACAAGGCTGCCGAAGAGGCTCAAATAGCAGCACTCGCACAGAATGACGTCCGGAACGATCTAAGCAAATATTTTTACCGAAAATCAGTCAGTCAACAATATGCTTTAAGCCTGAAAGGCGGGGGAGCCAACGATGATTATTTTATCAGCGCAGGATATGATAAGGGCTTAAGCAATTTAGTTAAAAATCAAAATGACAGGAAAACGATCAGCACGACCTATAATTATTATGTTTTGCCCGGTCTTACAATTTCTTCAAATATTAACTATGTCCAATCCTCATCTACAAATGACAACACGATCGGTCAACTGACATTTGGCAATCACAATACTATCTACCCCTATGCGAAGCTGGCTGACGCCAGCGGTAATCCTTTAGCCATCATTCACAAATATCCTCAATCCTTTCTGGATACAGTTGGATCAGGAAAACTGCTGGATTGGAATTACAAGCCTTTGGACGAACTAAACGAGGCTAATAATACCGTGAAGACGAGCAGTGCAAGATTGCAATTTGGGGCAAAATATGACTTCCTGAAATACTTAAGCGCCTCGATCAACTATCAATATTTAAGGGAAAGCAGCCTCGCCGAAAATGATTATAGCCTGAATACGTATTACGCGCGCAGCCTGATTAACCAATTTACACAAATCGGCAGCGGCGGTAGCCTGACGTACCCAATCCCTGCCGACGGCATATTGGAGCAGGGAAATAGTTTGCTGCGTACCAATACCGTGCGTGGGCAAATCAATTACCACCGATCGTTTAACCGCGGGAATGAGTTGACCGCGATTTTAGGCGCTGAAATCCGCAGTACGGTGACATCCGGAAATAGCAATACCATTTATGGCTACGAAGCCGCCACAGTAGCCAGTAACCAATCGATTGACTACACCACAAATTACAATTTTACTGATGGCGGTGGCGGAATGATACCAACGGTCTTATCGCTTTCACAGATAACGAACCGCTATATATCTTACTATGCCAATGCTGCCTATACCCATCTTGGCAGATATACCCTGTCAGCGAGTGGGCGTATTGATAAATCGAATCTTTTCGGCGTAAACACCAACCAGAAGGCCGTACCGCTTTATTCCGGCGGCTTTTCCTGGAACCTGAGCAAAGAGCCCTTTTATAATGTTGAGGCCCTGCCATATTTAAAAATCAGAAGCACCTACGGGCTGAATGGCAATGTGAATACAAATGCCACAGCTCAAACAACCATCCGGGAGTTTTACAACCTGAATCCCTATTCACCCATACCATTTGATCTGATCATCAATCCGGGTAACCCTGAATTACGATTTGAAAAGATCAGGATGATCAATCTCGGACTGGACTTCTCCTTAAAAGACAATATCATCAGTGGAACCCTGGAATATTACCTAAAAAAAGGGAATGATCTTTTCGGATACAGCCCGCTCGCACCTTCTACAGGTCTAACTTCCTTCTTTGGGAATAACGCGGACATTGAAGGCCACGGCTTTGATATCCAGATCAATGCAAACCTAAAAAAAGGCTCATTCGGCTGGAACGCATTATTCTTGCTCAGCCATGCTACCGATAAAGTAACCGGTTATGGTACAGCGATGAGTGGTAACGACTATGTCGTCACTGGCAATGCCAGCAGCGTTACGCCGCTGGAAGGAAAAAGTTTGTATGGGATTTACAGCTACCGTTGGGGAGGATTGACGCACGACACCGGAGATCCCCAGGGCTATGACGCTACAGGAAAGGTAACTACCGATTACAATGCCATTATCAATGGAACAACCCTCGGCAATATGGTTTATAACGGTTCTGCGCGCCCGTTATATTTTGGATCATTTAGGAATACCTTCAGTTATCGGCAATTATCCTTATCACTGAATTTTACCTACAAACTGGATTATTATTTTAGAAGACAATCCTATACTTCGTCCGCTTTACCCTATGATGGCAACAAAGATTACTTCAAGCGCTGGCAGAAACCAGGAGATGAGGTAACCACAAATGTCCCGTCCTATCAACCTCCTCCTTTCGATAACTCCCGTGATGATTTCTACTATTATTCATCTGCGCTTATTGACAGGGGAGATCACATCAGATTGCAGGACCTTACGTTAAGTTACGACTGGGATAAAGCCAGCGTTAAGCACCTGCCTTTTTCTCACTTGCAATTATACGGCTATATCAACAATATAGGCATTATATGGCGGGCGAACCATGATGGTCTTGATCCGGATCTCCTGGTCGGATCCTATTTATCGCAGTATCCTTTACCAACTACATTTTCGATTGGATTTAAAATAACCCCTTAAAATGAAAAACTCGAGCAATATTTCCATCATATATATATTAGTGTTCGCGGGGTGGCTCTTTACTACAACAGCCTGCAAGAAAGAAAACAATTTCCTTGCCGCGAAACCTGATCAGCAACTCTTTATTCCAAGCACGTTGAACGATCTCGCTAACCTCGTACACAACGAACAGGTTTTCAATACAACCGATCCCGGCTTGGGGGAAATAGGAACGGATGATTTCTTTGTAACTGATGCAGTTTGGACTGGTTTAAGCACAACGATCGACAGGAATGGCTACATCTGGGCAAAAAAAGTTTATGACGCCGGACAAAACGTATCAGATTGGAGCCTGACTTATTCGCAGGTATATTATGCAAACACCGTCTTAGACAACCTGCCGCTTATTTCCGTCTCCAGGGACCAGCAAGCCCTGGCTGATGAAATAAAAGGAGATGCGTTGTTCTTCCGCGGTAAAGCGTTTTATACCCTTTTACAAACGTTTTCTTTACCCTATGATAGTAAGACAGCGGGGTCAGATCTGGGCATCCCATTGCGTCTGACATCGGATCTCAACCAGAAATCCGTCAGGGCCAGCGTTCAGGCAGGCTATAATCAGGTCATTTCCGACCTACAGGCATCCGTTAATTTACTGCCGACTACTACGCCATTTAAAACACAGCCTTCACAGGCGGCTGCAAACGGCTTTCTATCACGGGTATATCTCGCTTTAGGTAATTATCAAAAGGCCCTTGATTGTGCGAACCTGGCCTTAAATCAGTATTCAACGCTAATGGATTTTAACGTCCTCAGGCCCAGCTCGTATAATATCAGCTCAACGTACCTGCCAGAAGATATTTTTCATTGCGTACTGCAAAGCCATGCGGTTAACACTATCAGTTATCTGTCCATTACCGACACGCTCCTGTATAAATCCTACGCGCCCAATGATCTCCGTAAATCGGTGTTCTACCGAATTAAAAACGGCTCACCCTATTTTCGCGGTAATTATGATTATAAGTACTTCAACTATAGCGGGGTCGCTACGGATGAACTATACCTGAATAAGGCTGAATGCCAGGCGAGGCTGGGTAATCCGGATGATGCGATGAATACACTGGATACCCTCATGGCGACCCGCTGGGCGAAAGGAACATTTATTCCTTATACAGCAAGTTCTTCAGACGATGCCTTGATTCAGGTTTTAAACGAGCGGCGAAAGGAACTGCTTTACCGTGGGCTGAGATGGACAGATTTAAGAAGGCTGAACAAAGACCCAAGGTTCGCCATCACCCTGAAAAGGATCATTAATGGGGTGACTTACACGCTGCCACCCAATGATAACCGATATGCCTGGCCCATTCCTGACAACGAAATATCCTTAACCAATATGCCTCAAAACGAAAGATAAGATGAAAAAGATACTTAACACCGCTTGCTGCTGCTTACTAATGCTGTACGCTTCAGCGCAACAAAAATATGCCACGATAACCTGTAAATTATATAGCTTAAACAGTAATGAGGCTATAAGCCTTGTAAGTGATAAATACGGAACAGCGGCAATACCCGGAATCCAGCAGATCTACACGCAAAACCTGGTCAATCATGTGACCCTATTCAAAATACCGGTGGGCAATTTCCCTATGCGATTTCATTTAAGACTTAACCGGATCGATCTCCCTCCGAGTCTCGATGTGTACCGTCGTATGAACTCTAATTATTATTTAGAAGCCGGCGATAATATTTTATTAACCGAAACGAACGGCAAACTGAATATTTCCGGGAAAGGAGCTACCAAATTTAAAGTTGCCGATCACATTGACAGCCTATACTTTAAATATGATATTCCGGTGAGTATCGCAAGTTCAAAAGGTTTTTGCAGATATGCCTTTAAAGCGGATACTGCTTACCTGGAAAAAATCAAATACCTGGAGAGCAAGCAAAACTTGATAAGTCCTGCAATTAAAGGAATGTTTGAAGCTGATATTCTGGGCGATTATCTGAGTAAGTATTATGTATTGGGGTTCAGTAAAAAGGATATAATCAAACAGGTTATTGACAGTCTCCGGGAGTGTCGGCCGGGTCTTCCTGATAGTCTGATCAAAAAAAACAAAGTATATGAAATGCCTGAATCGCCTTACAGCTTAAATCTTGCTTTTGGAATATTCGCCACGTATTCTTTTGATTCTTGTTTCGTTGCTAATAAACCTTTTAGTTTGATAAAAATGTATAATGACATAAAATCAAGTTATTCGGGGATGTTGAGAGATCGGTTAATTGTGCAATTGCTTTATCGAAATACAAAATCAAATGTTGATTTTACCCAGTTGGCCAACGATGCATTAACATATGTTGAGGAGGCAGATCTTACAATTGCACTAAAAAAATTAATTGCCAACCATGCTGTTGGAAATCAGGCTTTCAATTTTGAACTACCCGACACAAGTGGGAAACTACATTACCTATCCGAATTTAAAGGAAAAGTAGTCTTACTGGATTTTTGGTATACCGGCTGTGGTAATTGCCGCGCTATTTTCCCATATCTTAAAGTCATCGAAAAAAAATTCGCCGGACAACCTGTTGCTTTCGTAAGTATCAGCGTCGACAAGGAAAAAGATCGTTGGCTGAGAGGCATACAATCCGGTGTTTATACGACCAAAGCGCGTACAAATTTATACACGGCAGGTCGCGGCGACAAGGATGCAACCATAACTCATTATGATGTCGCCGCATCTGGTTATCCGACGCTCATATTAATCGATAAAGAAGGGAGAATGATGCAAAATCCTACAGATCCCAGGGGAGATGGTGGAAAAGATTTGACTAAATTAATTGAGGATGGGATAAAATAAAATATACGGGCTTGTCTCCGGACAGCCCGTATAGCCTACAAAAAATTAGTTATTATAGGCTTCTTGCGAAGGGTTTACCTTACTAAACTGAGCTGGATAGGTGTCGTCCGGTAAACTGGTGACACCGCTACTGGTCGACGTAATAGTACAGTTTAATTTCAACGTAGCCGTGCTACAGGCTATACCAGGTCCGGTAGGATGTACTGCTGTCCATCTGGCATGGTTGCCCGTGGTTTGGATGGCATAGTACGTTGTTCCAACTTGGTGTTTGGGTGCATTGAACGCAAAGGCACTGCCGATACCAGTGATTGAGACCATGGCCATCAGGCCAACTTTTAACTTTTTCATAAAATTTTTGTTTTAAATTTAGTCTTCCGGTTGTTACCCAGGTGCCGGTTAAAACCTGATTTCGCGCGTGAAATATCTTGGTATGCATCCTTTAGATGCATATGGTAAGTGTTCAACTATTTTTATGTTTACCAGTCGTTAATTTGAGAGACCATGCAACTTCGATTTTATGACTGATTGCGTTGTTTTTAAGCAGTAAATCCCGAATGCCGCCAGGAATACAAATGCTAAATTAAATACGAGGTGCTGCCACCAGCCGAGTAACTGGATAACGCCGCCGCAGGTACATGGCACATAAGGAAAGAAATGCAACAGGATGGCACCGATGTAAAGCGAGAACGCGCTCATGAGTCCGATAAATAAATAGAACCCCAACAACCTCGTCTTTTCAAAAACAAGCATTGCCGAAACGGCGATTTCTGTCGCGGGGAGCGTCCAAATAATCAATGTCGCAAACCATTTCGGGAAAGGTTGATTCTGCATCGAATGCACAAACGCGGATATATTAACCAACTTGCTGAAGCTGGCATATAGGAATAATAAGATCATTAGGGCTGTGATTACCTCAATTAATACTTCTTTTTTCATGACTCATTTTATTAAACTTGTAATAGTGGGAAACTAAATTTGTCCGGATTTGACTGGCGTATTAAAAAGTGCAATATGCCCGCATGTCCGTCGCAAAGGCCAACTTTTTGCTCGAAATAATCGTCGGGGTGCCAATAGTGAAAACCGTTTTTAGACCTGTTGCCTGTATGATGGAAGAACAATGCGATGTGGTTTGCCCGTTCCCGCCATTCCGTTTCGTTAAATACCTGGCCGGCTTCAATATACACCTCGCCAAGACCGGCTAAGCCGTTGGAAAAACTTGTAAAATAGCTTGAAATAAATGTCGGATGTGCCAGCAGCGCTTCACTCGCGATTTCTTTGTACAAAGGGTCCTGAAAATACCGGTAAGCCTCAATGAAAACATAGGCAATTCCCGTAAACCCACATTCCACCCAGGGATTAGCGTTAGAAACGTTTGGGTTTACCGTCCATATCTGATGTCCATTTTGCAGCGTTCTGACTCCGGCCAGGTATGACAGCGCTTTCCGGGCAGCTTCGCCTGCTTTATGATGATCCAGTTTATCCGCACAGGAAAACAAAAAAAGAGCAATACCTGCAATGCCGTGAAATAATCCCGGCACCTTTACCCGAGAGTTCCTTGTTTCCTCGTCATCCAGCAGCCAGGACCCGTCGGCCTCTTGCCGAGCTAATATTGTTTGAATGATATCGTTCAACCGGCCATAGGCTTCGCGTGAGTTTATTATATACTGGTAATTTAAAATAGCCAGCCCCTGACCAGCTAATCCATTCTTTAACCCCAGGTAAACAGGTGACACATCTAATAAATCAAGCGCCGATTCAGCAGTATAATTTCCTGGCAATAATTTTGCCACTGAAAGCGCTGCAGTTGACACTATTAAGTCAATCTTACCGGGAAAGAAATTGCCCTGAACCTCGTTCTTTTTTAAATTTTCTAACTGCAGCATTTCGCGCAGGTGATGTCGCACCATACTTTCATCTTCACTATCAAACAGGTCTGTACTTGCATATTTAGCAAGGGCATACATCATACCCCACCGGCCTTCAGCTAAACCAAAACTTTCTGATAGCCAGTTTAATTTATCGTCAATGAAAAGCGGTGTGGCCAAAGCTTTAACAGCCTCTTTTAAGTTTTGCGATCTAAAAGTTGGATGAATAGATATTTGGGATGAACTTTCTGTCGATAATAAATCCGATCGAAACGATTCGATCGTTTTATTAATGAAATATAATGTTGGCCTTTCTGTAGGATCCGGGTGCAGGCATGCTTCGATCAAACGGCAAATCGTTTCATTTGGGAAAAAGTATTCAAGTTGTTCTGCCAAATACAGGGTGTATTGCGTACTGAACTTTAAAGGTGGCAAGCCTGTAAATATTTTGATTAAAATCCCTCCCAGGCTGTATATGTCATCACTGTGTTGCGGGGGCAAAGAATTCTGTTGTTGTGGAGAAATATATCCAGGTGTTCCAAGTAAAAATGGTGGACTGGGAAGTTGATGTGCTATTGAGTAGCACAATTCCAGATCTGTGAGATATACTTTTCCATTAGGTAAAACAATAAAATTATCCGGATTCAAATCCCGATGCAAAAACTCCTGTCGATGGAGATTCGCAATGATGTCTATGACCTTCGTCGTCAGGGACAATAATTCGAATTGTTGGCGAGCTTCCTGATTAATCCAGTTTTTGCCTGAGAAGATCGAGGTTACGATATCGCTCAATGAAGTTCCTTCAAGAAACTCCATTGATAAATAAGTTCTATGACCATACTCAAAAATCTCCTTTATTTGAGGCAAGGGCACCGCCCGAGTTAGTTTTTTCTGCACCTCGAACTGCCAATTCAGCCTATCGCGGATGTCCCTCCCTGAATCGTCAAAGCATTGGTGTGGATTGCCCTGTTTCAACAAACACAATTCACTATTATAAATCAGGTTTAGTTTAATGCATTTCCAAACTGATCCTTTGGGGTCTTTTTTAATTTGCTGCAGGGGCAGATAACGTCGTGCTATGAGCCGGGTGGTCTTTTCTTTTTTTAGAGGGAACAGGTCATTGAAAGGCCAGTCAATTTTTCGCGCCTTTAAATGATCAATAAGAATATTTGTACCACTGACCGGTACACCTCTCCTGATTCTTAATTTTGATTCCCCGGGGATTAATGTTCCATAAGAAAGATAAACACATGTAGAAATGCCGGCCGCATCAAGAACTTCCGGACCCTTTAAATCCTTCGTCAACCCGATTAAAGTTTTGGTAAGATGTTTTACCTGGTTTACATCCATAGATATTACCGATATCACCTTACCTACAAGATCTAATCCCCTTCGGCCGTCAAGAATTTCGTTATGCAGTAACGACCCAGACGGCATGAGAAACGATACCTGAGCATTCATTAATTCACTGATAATCCGAGGGGCAGCAAGCATAAATTGCTGGCGGACGATTGAGACGTGAATCAGCCAGCCTTCCTTGAGTGTATGCTTGCCAACTACGATATAAGGTTTAGTAAAACAATAGGTTATGCCTTGGTTGGCAATTAATAACTCATAATCAAAAAACTCTTCAGTTTTAAGACTTGCTGGTGACGTAGTATAAACTGATACATCGCTGTCCTGATTTACTTCACTTTTCATATGTAGGTATTCGCTTATGTTTATGACTTACACAGCACAAACTTTAAATGAATTATATGAAGTAAAATAACGCCATATATTATGACCGAAACAGGGACAAAAGGGTAGTAGAAATCTATGAGTATTAACTATTGATTAATCAGCACTTACGCATTGCGTAAGGAGAAAAAATTCATAAATGCAGTTATTTCAACTAATCGGCCATTAAAATTATCGCAACCCTTTACGCCCTGAAGTTGTATAAACTAGGCTCGCGGCTCTTTTGAAGTAAGTTCCTGAACCACGATGTTTTGGATATCATTTTTTATACTCAAGTAATTGGCCATGAGCATATCACTATCCGTTTTTCTAATCTCCGGTATGCTCCTATACCCATTCTCCTCAGTCTTAATGGCGTCATGATCATTAATGATCGAACTATGAAAAACCTTCAAGTCTATTTTGTTATCAGGGTTATCAGCAACCAGCCCGACAAATTCTCCCGACGATAACGTAGCTATCTTTGAAGCAGGTATGGCAAAATCCAGTTGTGTTGATTTACTAATTGAAGTATCCTGACTATTAATGGTTACACTTTGACGCTCCTGCATAATCTTTCCAAACCGTTCACTCAATTGTTTTGCGGTATCACCGGTAACCTGGCCTGATATAATATTGCCGACAATATTCATGATCACCTCCGCCTGTTCGCGACCATAGTCCTTTTTGAGCTGGCTATAATCTTGTACGGCGAGCGTGGTAGCAACCTTATTAGAACGTGCTGTAGCGATAAGGCTATCCATATTGTTAAAGTATATGGTAGGAAACTCATCAAAAACCAAGTTGCACTTCAGCCTGTTTTTTTGATTCACCAGCTTTATCGTTCTTGAAATATAGAGAGATAATACCGCACCGTAAACTTGCTGTTTCATTGGGTTATTACCCATGCAAATGATTTTTGGATCTTCCGGGTTATTTAGATCCAGGTTGAAATCATTTCCCGACAACACGTAATATAGTGCCGGCGAAACCAGGCGGGCCATGCTGATCTTTGCGCTGGCTACCTGCCCCTCCAACTGATCATACGCCTCGTTTTGCCAGGCAGATATAAATGGATTGATCAACACTTCAATTTCAGGTTCCATTTTCAGCAACGCAAACAGGTATTTATAATCTACCTGAGCTAATTCAATCGCGTGAGGCAGCGTACAATATTTACCATCCTGATACTTTTTCAAAAACCAAATAAGTGCAGTGACAAAATTGATCGGAGATTCTACGAAGAAGTCACCTTGCTTTTTGATCCATTCGCGATTCAACCCGAGCATAAAAGTACGGGATGATTCCATCGCATCTGTGATGTCTGTCATGCTTCCCGGCTCCAATGGATTGCAGCGGTGTTTGATCTTATCAAAATCGATAAACCAAATACTGGGCTTTTTCTTATAATTTCCTGCATGCTTTAGTAAGGCATTATAGGCAATGATTGAAAGATCAGGGAATTTAAAATCGTAGATCAGCATGCTAAAACCCTTTTTAATGTGCTGTGTAATTACATGCCGAATTACAAAATACGATTTGCCCGCTCCAGGTCCCCCGCAAACAAGCAGTGATCTGAACGGGTTGATCACGTTTATCCAGCTCTGCCTTTTCTTATTTTTGAGGTGATATTCAGCAGGCAGGTTTACTGAATATTCATTTTCCAGCAGGCGCTCCTCCTGTGGAAACGTTTCGTTTTCCTTATTAAAAATGTCTCCCGTTAAATTGATATTAATGATCCTGAACAATAAGCTGACCCCAGAAATGAAAAGAAGGAACCCCAGGCTTGTTACGCTGATATAAATGATCCCAATTGCCAAAATCGACAAACGGAGGCTAAATAAAATTCCACTTAAATAATAAAACAATAATCCGAGTATTATATAGGTTATAGCATTGACTAAACGAACCTTTTGATCTTTCTTTCCCTTACTACCAATCAGCGAGGCAATCAAAAAGACGATAGCAAGCGATTTTGTCAGCAGTGAATTTCTAAAGACAGGAAGCTTATAAATGTTGACTAATATTCGATTGACAATCGGGTATGTCAAGTGCATTTGTTCAAATGCACCATAACAGCTAAAATAAAAATGAAGGATCAATATCAGTATACCTAAATATCTGGTAAAGTCCATGATCTTTCTGAGCGCTTGTTCATTTTCACCAGTTTGCATAACTTTTAATTAAAGGTTCAACTTCCTGCGTTTTTTCTTTTTCCGGCGTTCGAAAAGGTTTTCGCTACCAGATAGATCCGTTGGGCTAAGCAGCTCATCCAAAATTGATCGTGAGAATTTGCTATTTGAATCAAGAGAATTTTCAATTTGTAGATCTTTTTCTTGATCGCCTATGCTTCCATAATACTGGCTGGTTGCTTCGTCGTTATTTTGTATCATGTTAATAGTAGAACCGGCACTGTAATTCTTTCCAAGATCACTGCCGTTAAAAACGACCTTGTTTTCAAGGTCAACATAGGTCACACCGTAAATCCTGCCTTCTGCATTTTCGCGGAACATACCTTTAATACCGCGCCGTTTCAATTCATCAATGAACTTATCTTTAGTGGATGCCTTCGAAATGGCACTGTCAATTCTGGACTTGACCTTATCTTTAAAGGGCTTTCTTAAGTATTCTCCTAACCGGAACTGGTCTTCCAATAATTTAAGCGTTGGTTTCCTATAAATTGCACTTGCCTTAATTGGCACACCGACCCTTATTCCATGGTTATCTAAAGCCCAATAACGCAGCCCCGCTTTATCAAACATGACAGATTCTTTGGTTCCTCGGTCGGCTTCTATATTGTATAGTTTCAATATGGCATTAAACTCGGGGAGGCTCGTGAATTTGTATTGTTGAATTACTTCGTTCACAATATTTGTCATAGCTCGTTTGGTATCAGTTGAACCATATACTAATGGTTTTACCAGAGCGCGTTCGATTTGCTTATTAAGGTCTTTTTTGGAGTCGGCCTGGATCAATCCAAATTCTAACTCGATTTCCTTTCTTGCAGGTTCTGAAACTAAGCGGCCGATATTATGCAGACTGATGCGGCTTCCATCGGCTTCAATGTTTGTCGTAATAATATGTATGTGCGGATGACCGGCATCGAAATGTTTATAGATCAAATAGGGCTGCCATTCAAACCCGATCTTTTTCATGTATACATCGGCGATGGCTGTCAATTTATCATCATCAATTTGCTCGCTTACATCAAAGTTTAGTGAAAGATGGACCGTATTTGTTTTAGTCCGGAAATTCCTTCCGGCCAGGTCTTTAAGCCGGAAAAGTTTATCATAAAATGATAACTTTTCGTGACTTTTAACGTAGCCGTTCGTGGCAATTAACTTTGCTTTTCCGGCTTTGACCTTATTTTCATTATAGTGCAAAGCGCCGATCAGGCTCTTTCCACTTTTAATTTTTGCGACCATAGATCAGAATATTTAGACATACGTTCTTTGATTTCGCTGATTGATGGTTCCAGTTTTCCGTTAATTATCGTTAATAAATTCATCCATAATCGTGTATCGGGGAAACCATGTGCACTATTAATATTCCGGACAGCCTGGTTTAAATTGTTGCCGATAGCGTTTAATTCACGTCTTAGCAAAGCCAGCTCCTCCAATATTTCATCCATTGATTTGTCCCGGTGAATTACAGTTACCGGCTTACCCAGGATCATCGCTCTGCCGAACTCACTTAAGTTTTGAAAGGTGGTTTTTTTAAAGCTTTTATTTAGCTGTTCTTCTTCACTTGGTTTCAGCCGAACCTTGATCCACTTTGAACGATTTTCATTACCTGCTTCCATATTAAAAAGTTTAAACAAACCGACTTCGGAGGGTTTGACGATGGTCCCGAAACGACTTCGGAGTAGAGGGCAAGATTCGTTTGTGGTACAAACGTACATCTTGCTAACTGCGAAAAGACAGCAGTTTAATCCCTTCCATTTTCCATTACAGGCATATATTACTTATTAACTTTAGTTCCCTTTATTTTTTAAAAAATCCTTTAAAGCTTCGATGGTGATATCCTTCTGCGATATATCATGTTGAGCTCCGTATGCCTTGATCCTTCTTTTAAGTCCCTTGGGGATCCAGTTGTTAAAACGGGCCTCTTCTTCATCGGCAGATACTGGCTGATGCTTTATTGGCAACACCTGTTGTATAGGTGCATGAGGTGCATCATTTTTAATTTTATCAGCCAGTGAGCCCAGCTTTTTTTTATAATCATCCATAGCATTTTTTACTACGTGAACATTTGTAGGAAACTGCAAATGCAGCAATGAATATTTGAAGATTACTTCAAATGAACATTTGAACACATGAACATTTAGAGGTTTGTACAAATGAATATTTAAACAAACCTACATTTCTACAAATGCAGCTTTATTCAAATGAACATTTGTACAAATGTTCATTGCTACATTATACACTGATCAGGTCAACAATCTCTTCCGCGAGAAACGTAACCTCCTCAATTGCCTTTTGATCATTGCTTTTTAAAATTCCGGCAGTCATTGACGATCTCGCGAGACTTACACGGTCAAATACCCGAGTGTTTAAAAGAGGCGTACCAAGGGTCTGGATTAGCTCAACAACCTCTGCTGTTATCCCTGACCGGGGTTTAAGCATATTTAAGACAATTCCAGCCTTCAACCGCTGATTTTGAGCCTGGGAAAATTTAACAAGTGCCAAAGTAGACTTGATGGCCATAACATCAAAAAAGCCAGCTTTTGTTGGAACCAAAACGTAATCTGAATAACTGAACAATTCGTTCAACCGATTTGATAAATAGGGGGGCGTATCGACGATAATCAGGTCATAATCCAATGTTGGAATCTCACTGATCTTTTCAGGAGCCAAAATATCAAGTTCTGGAAAATCCTCCTTTAAATGATAAATACTCCCCTGTAAATCCGAGTCGATTAAAGCAACTCTTAACTGATCTTTAAAGCATAAAGCCAGGTTAAGCGCCAGGGTGCTTTTGCCAACTCCGCCTTTCTGGTGCGCTAATGTGATGATCTTTGCCATGATGTATCTTTTTTAATAAAATGTTTGGGTGATTCCATTATCGTTGAGCACGCCTTGATGGAGTTAATTGTACCGAATCAGCAACTTCAGCCAGCGTTCTCTTCCGGCCTGATTTTATCCAATCAAGTAATTCGGTTTTATTGAAATACAGTTTCTTCCCTTGTTTACTTACCGGAATTTCCCGTCGGCACACTTTTCCGTAAATGGTTGAAATCGACAAGTTTAGAAATATAGATGCTTGCTTGATTGAGAATAGGCTGTCAGCATCGGTGTCAGCATCATTTGGATGATTATGACTGAGTATATCTTCTATTTTAGATACTTTCTCTAAAAGCTCGCCCACCGCTTTAGGTAATTGATCAAAAGTTAATATTTCCATAACAGCTTTTTTTAATCGTTATGGAGGCAAAATTATCTCACTATTGCCACTCAATACTCCGAGTTTATCCGACTCGGACAGCAAAAAAATCAAAACAACGGCAAGAAAAGGAAAAAATTTAGGCTGGTGATCTTAATTGATAGGAGTTTGTGCAGAAATAAATAAATTCATAACCGCTACGCAAATAGGCTGCGCAGAATAGTTTGTATTTTGTTTCAGTTACTTAAACGAAACTCAAAAACGACTTTTATTCAGGCAAGAAAATTAAATTTCCAATTATATGACAGGCCTTCAAGAAATGATTTTTATAGGTGAGATTGCCCTACAATCTAAAATTGCACAAAGAGCCGCTGAACGTTTGCAGGCTACCCATGACAATTTTGATCATGTCGAAACCTGGTGCTCTATTCAATCTATTCTTGTAGCAGCAGGAAATGTATCAAAGATTCTTTGGCCAAAACAGAAATATAAAATACGCGGAGAAAAATTAAGGCGATTGCTCAAAGTTGAAAATGACAATCCTCTTTCCAACCGTAAATTTCGTAATAATTTTTTCGAGCATTATGATGAGCGCGTTGAAGAATATTTTCAAGGTAATTCGCAAGGGGTATATATTGATTTGGCAATGAACCCATCTTTAAGGAGCGGGATATTCAATGATCCCCCTTTAAATACCCATAGAGGATATAACTCGTTTAATAATTCGTTGGTTTTCCGTAATGAAACACTTTATTTGGATGAAATATTTGAGGCACTTGATGATTTACTTGATAATTGCAAACCATACTCTTTATGAAGTTGCGCCTCCACATTGAAGGATATCTTCTCTAAAATTAATATAGATTAGAAACACCAATCTGAAATTGCTATGGGTTTTTAAAGCAAATGAATGCTTGAAAAACGTCTACCGTCAATTAAAGTAATTTCGACTGCGGTATACAAATACTGAAAAAATATGCGAAAACTATGCGAATAAAAAAACCCCACTCGCCAGAGTGGGGTTAAATCATTGATTTTGAGGCTCCTGAGGCTGGGCTCGAACCAGCGACCCTCTGATTAACAGTCAGATGCTCTAACCGGCTGAGCTACTCAGGACTATTTTTCCGTTTGGAGTGGTGCAAAAGTATAATTTCTGCGGTAATTTCACAATATTTGCGCAAAAAAAAATTAAAATATTTTCCATGAGTTTGTTAGTTATTGGTACTGTGGCATTTGACGCAATTGAGACCCCCTTCGGGAAGACGGATAAAATCGTCGGCGGGTCGGCAACCTTCGCAAGTTTGGGCGCTTCTTACTTTTTTGACGATATAAATATCGTTGCCGTGGTGGGCGATGACTTCCCACAAAGCGAGATTGAAGACCTCAACAAACACAATGTAGATACCGAAGGGCTGCAAATTAAACAGGGCGAGAAATCGTTTTTTTGGAGTGGCAGGTACCATAACGATATGAACAGTCGTGATACATTGGTTACTGAGCTAAACGTTTTGGCCGATTTCGATCCGATAATTCCCGAATCGTACCAGGACTGCGAATACCTCATGCTGGGCAATTTATCACCACAGGTTCAGCAAAGCGTTATCGAACGTCTTAAAAACCGCCCCAAACTCATTGTAATGGATACCATGAACTTTTGGATGGATATTGCCCTGGATGAATTGCTGAAAACTTTGAAGCTGGTAGATGTACTAACCATCAACGATGCCGAAGCACGCCAGTTATCAGGCGAATTTTCGCTGGTAAAGGCTGCCCGTAAAATTTTAACAATGGGGCCGCAATATCTTATTATTAAAAAAGGCGAGCACGGTGCCTTACTTTTCCATGAGGATAAAATATTTAGCGCCCCTGCCCTTCCCTTAGAGGAGGTTTTTGACCCCACAGGCGCAGGCGACACGTTTGCCGGCGGGTTTATCGGCTATATGGCCAAAGCGGGCACCGTGAGCTTCGAAAGCATGAAAAACGCCATCATCTATGGCTCGGCCCTGGCGTCATTCTGCGTGGAGAAGTTTGGATCTGAAAGATTAAGAAACCTGACACAGGAAGAAATTGCTGCCCGCATAGCCCAATTTGTGGGATTGGCCAAGTTTGAGATATAAGAGCCTCACCTAAATCCTCTCCAAAGGAGAAGACTTTTGAATTGCGGGTTAAAAATATAGGCTGTTTCTTTGGAGAGCAGCCTATATTTTTAACTCCCCCTTCAGGGGGTTGGGGGGCCTGCGCTTAGCCTGCCCACTTTCTCAAACTTTTCAAACACCGTTTCGGTATGCGGGGCATCAACAAGCTCGGGGGTCAAATCCTGGCCGGCCCAATGCTCATAGTGTTTGCCATTACGCCATAGGCGGCTTTCGGTTACATCATATATAATACCTTTATAAGCCACCCAAATCCGGGGCTTATCCTGCCCGTTGCGCAGGGCCAGTTGCGATTTGGTGTATTCAGGCAGATCGGTCATCCGTTTTTTTTCTTGTTTTAAAGTACTCAAAAAAGCCGATATTCATAAGTAACAGCGCCATTAAGTAAAAATGATCTTCTACGGGTATAGTCCCTACCCTTTTGCCCATATTTTGACTATTGTTGTATATAACCACCGGGATGGCTGTTAAAATTCCATTAACAAGGTAAAATGGGACCAGCGCAACTACGTATGCCATGTAAAACCGGCTAAGCCATTCTGTTTTAATTACATACTGAAGCATCAGTAGCAAGATCAGCAAAAGCCCGAAAGTAACTCCTGTATAAATCTTATTATAATAAAAAATAAGCCCCAAAACAGATAACATAATCACCAGGCTGCTAATGATACCGGTTAACCGCATATCTATTTGCCATTTTATATAATAATTTAAACAGGCATAGATAAAAATACATGCAAACGGCACGGTTAAAAAGAAAAGCACTTCCTCAAACGGTAAACCCCACATTGTAACACCGGTAATATACTGCGGATTGAATGACCATACGCCTTTCATGGTAAATAGTACATCCCAAAACAAAAAGAAAAGGCCGGTTGTAGCCATGCCCGGCCATATATATTTCCAGCTTTTATAAAAATACACCTTCTTATCAAACGATAACACAAACGGAAAAAATACCGTCAATATATTGATGATGAGGTAAGTGTATCTCACTTTAATTCGGCTAAGCGTTTGTTCAGGTCTTCATTTTGCGCGGGGGTACAGCGTTTAGAATTCAGCAGAAATTTGATGATGGCTACCGTTAAATCCTTATCGCCGGTACCATAATTCTTTTTACCGAGCTGAGTTATAATTTCATTGCGGTCGGTAACCAAATCCTTGTTAAAACCTAAAAAACCAGGCACATTGTGCTCAACGGAGAAGCGCAAAAAACGGATCTCGATATTATGCGGATCAGCGTTTACGGCTGTTTTATAGGTTGCCTCGGCATTATTCAGGTGCTTTACCTTCATATAAGGGTTCCAGCTGAGCTTGGCCTTACATGCCGATAAGGTAGCCAAATATGCTGTAATTACCCCCGCGGGGTTCTTAATTACCGCCAGGCTTTTATATAGTGAATCGGTTGTTTTGCTGTTATTCATGCACACCATCAGCAAACTGCGGATATGCCTCAGGTTAGGCTCGTCTGCCCGGCTTTGTTGGGTAACAAACAACATCAGGATAACGGATGCAATAAAATAGATACGGTTGTTCATGAGGTGCAATTTAGCCGTTATTGCGATGTGTTAACAGTTGCTGATGACTGCCACGGCTTAGTCAAAAGTACAAATTGAAACCCATAATGTTTCAAAACAAAAAACCCGCCATTGGTAAGCGGGTTTTTTATTTATATATGGTTGAGTTTATAAATTTAGTTTTCGGCGTAAACGGGTTTGGCAATGCCGTTATCGTATGCTTTCAGGTTTTTCTTCAATAGCTTACGTGCCACGTGAATGCGGGTTTTTACAGTACCTATAGGTATCTCTAAATGATCGGCAATCTCATGGTATTTGTGTCCTTCAAAATACATGGTAAATGGCACGTAATAATCGCCTGGCAACCTATCTAAAGCTCTTTTAATATCATCCATCACAAATTTAGCTTCGCCTTGATTTTTTGTTGAACTGAATACCAGGTTTGGCGAAGAGATTTCATCGCTTTTGGTAACAAATGTGCTCATTTTAACAAAACGGCGATAGTTGTTAATAAATGTATTTTTCATGATGGTGTATAACCATCCTTTTAAATTGGTACCTTCTTTAAACTTATTGTAATAAGTTATGGCCTTCAACATTGTATCCTGAACAAGGTCGTTAGCATCGTCTGCGTCGTGCGTAAAATGTAAGGCATATGATCTTAACGAAGTTGCCTGGCGCAGTACAAGGGTGTTAAACTCAATCTTTGTCATTTTGTTAAAGTTTTGTGTTAACAGTTAGGCAAGCATAGTGCCAGTACTGTATTAAATACAGCACAAAACAGGCTGCGGACCCAAAAATCAGCAAAGCAAACATAAGTGTAAACTATACACTTATACCAAAACCAACAACCTGCCTGTCAAGACATTAACAGCAACAAAAACAACTATTGCTTAGAATATAAAAACAAAGATTATTGCAAAATTTTTATTGAAAACAAATGAAAACAAAATTGAAGATTTAGTTAAAATTTAAATTTTTAACTAATAATATTCACCTCGCGTTGTAGCATAACGCCAAATTTAGCGTACACACTGTCTATAATTTGCGACGAAAAGTTGTAAACTTCCGTTCCGGTGGCACCTCCGTGGTTCACCAATACCAGCGCCTGGTTCTTCCACGTTCCCGTGTGGCCAACGGTTTTTCCTTTCCAGCCGCATTGTTCAATAAGCCATCCGGCAGCCAATTTCACCTGCCCGTCGGCAGCCGGGTAATTAACCACATCGGGAAACTTAGTGTATACAGCTTCAAATTCGTGCTGACTAATTACCGGGTTTTTAAAAAAACTACCGGCATTGCCTATGGTGGTAGGATCGGGCAGTTTAGATACCCTGATATGTGAAACTACCTGCGATACATCTTTTATAGTAGGCGATGTAATGCCGCGGCTGGCCAGTTCCTGCCCTATTGCACCGTACTGGGTATTGATGTTGGGGATAAGCGATAAATGGAATTTAACCGATACAATGATATATTTGCCCTTCAGCTCGCTTTTAAAAACACTTTCCCGGTAGCCAAATTTACAATCGGCTTTGCTAAACGTTTTAAACGTACCGGTGGCAATTTCAAAAGCTCGGCAGCTTACAAACGCGTCCTTAAGCTCTACACCGTAGGCACCAATGTTTTGAATGGGTGATGCCCCTACCGAGCCCGGAATCAGGCTCAGGTTTTCAATCCCGGCATATTCACGGGCAACGCAAAAGTTTACCAAATCGTTCCATACCTCGCCGCCGCCGGCCTCTACAAATACATCGTTATGGCTAATGCGGTGTTCAATGCCTCTGATATTCATACGGATAACCAGGCCATCAAAATTGGTAACCAATAACAAATTGCTACCTCCACCTAAAACCAACCGCTCGGTTTGTTGCCATTGCGGGTCGGCAAATAGTTCAACCAGGTCATCCTCATGGGCTATTTCCACAAAATAACTCGCCTGGGCATCTATGCCGAAAGTATTAAAGTTTTTAAGTGATACGTTTTCCTGTATTTGCAGCATGGTGTTGATTTTTAACAATTAGTCTATTTTTCAAAGGTGTTAAAGAGGGTTTCACCGTTTCGGATGCCGGATGTTTGATGCCGGAATTATTGGGGGCGAATTTCGGAATTTTAATTGATTTGGTTAAACAGGTACTAAAAGGAAAACTATTCTAATCACTCCAGGGCAAATACTTCACCGTGTTGGCAACCTGTAATGTTGGTAATCCCAAATTCAATTGTTCGCCATTTAATACACGCTCATACAACTTAAGATATTTTTGTACCATGGTATGTACCATAAAGTTATCCATGGCATATTCGTAACAGTGCTGGTTGCTAAATTGATTTATCGCCTTAAGTGCGTTCACCAGGTCCGATTTACTATCGCTTAATAACCCCACTTCTGCCGGCACCAGTTCGGGCAGCGATCCGTAGGGCGTACCTAATACCGGGCAGCCAAAATACAGGCTTTCAATAATAGCCAACCCAAAAGGCTCGTGCCATAATACCGGGAACAACAATGCTTTGGAAGTATTCAACACGGCGGCCTTTGCATCGTTATTAACCATGCCCTTAAACCTTACATTTAAGTTTGGTGTAAACCGCAGCCCCATTTTTAAATTGAGGCGTGTGCCGCCCAATACAATCAGCTTATTGCCGCTTTGGGTGGCTACATCAATAGCGCCCTTTACGTTTTTAACCTTCCAGGCGGCTTTGGCCAGGAAATGGACAAGTGTCCGTTTTTTCGATAGATCGGGCTTGTGGTAATCGTCCGGGTCGAGGCCGTGGTGTACAAAAGCTTCGCCGCTGTAGCGCGATGCCTGGTTGGCAGATACAAATACCGAATTTTGATTTAAAGCCTGGCCAAAGCCCGGATTATCATGTACGTTAATCAAATAAGGTTTTTTGCTAAATCCATTTACCTGGAAGTGAAAGTGTACCACATCTACATCATCGGGTACCTGCAGGTTAATGTCAACCGCCGGGTCATAAACCAATACTTTGGCAAAGGGGCAGGTTGAACCAGGCGCAACAAGGTATGTAACCACATGGCCTAATCGTTTTAGCTCTTTACCCAGCCACCAGATAACACGTTCGGTACCGCCATATTTAGGCGCCGGGATGCGAGTGTTGTTTACTATTAATATCTTCATTTGAAAATGCAAGCGCCCGAATTTCGGAATTTAAATCGGATTGTTGTATTTTAGTGATATCCGGCTTTTTTCGTATCCATTGTCTCACCGATTGGTCTATTTTAGTAAAAACACTAATAAAACCATGATAAAATATTAATTTGTTAAATTTTTAACATCAACATTGCAAATGCTAAACTTTTTTAATTATTTTAGAAACTTAATTAACTTCTTAACGATTTAAATAAAAAATGACATCCATTACCAAACCCGAAATATCGGCACAAAAGAAAACAATTGTAAGTCCGGTAATAATCATCGGCGTTCTATTCTTCATTTTCGGGTTTGTAACCTGGTTAAACTCGGTATTGATACCTTATTTAAAAATAGCCTGCCAGCTAAATAACCGCGAATCGTACCTTGTGGCAAGCGCATTTTATATTGCTTACCTGTTAATGGCAAAACCATCGGCATGGTTACTTAAAATATTTGGTTTTAAAAATGGTATGGCCGTAGGGCTTATCATTATAGCCGTGGGCGCACTTATTTTTATACCCGCTGCTTTAACCCGTACCTACGCCATCTTTTTAATTGGCTTGTTTGTACAAGGCAGCGGCCTTGCGGTTTTGCAATCGGCATCAAACCCTTACATTACTATAATCGGGCCGGCTGAAAGCGCCGCAAAGCGTATCAGCGTTATGGGTATATTTAACAAATTTGCCGGCGTATTGGCGCCAATAGCGCTTGGTGCAGTGGTTTTAAACAACATCGATGCTTTTAACGCCAACCTTGCCAAATTAGATATCGCCCAAAAAACAGCCGAACTGAACGAATTAGCATCAAGGGTAATATTGCCTTACGTATTAATGGTGATCGTATTAGCCATATTGGCGGTGCTTATTTATTTTTCGGGCCTGCCCGAAATTGATACCGATCACGAGGACGAAACTGTAGCTGCCGCAAATTCGGGCAAAACAAGTATTACGCAATTCCCGCATTTAATATTGGGAGTGATAGCCCTGTTTTTTTACGTGGGTGCCGAAGTTATAGCCGGCGACTCGATAATTGGTTACGGCATAGCACACAATATCCCGCTATCTACGGCTAAATATTTTGCATCGGGTACCCTAATTTGTATGGTACTGGGATATATCGCCGGCATCGTGTTTATTCCCCGTTATATTTCGCAGCAAAAAGCGCTGGTATATTCGGCAGTATTGGGAGTTATTTTAACTTGTTTAGCTTTATTTACACCCAAATACGCGTCTATTAGCTGCATCGCTTTATTAGGTTTGGCAAACTCATTAATGTGGCCTGCTATTTGGCCGCTGGCACTTTCAGGGTTAGGCCGCTTTACCAAAATTGGTTCCTCATTACTGGTAATGGGCATTGCAGGCGCAGCGGTATTCCCTCCTATTTACGGTTTACTGGTTGATAAAATATCGGCCCAAACAGCTTATGTAATCCTAATCCCTATTTACCTGTTCATCTTTTATTTTGCAACAGTTGGGTATAAAAAGGGTAAACATGTGATAGCGGTATAGATAAAAATCTTATTTCCATCAACTGATAAGGCAGCGATATTGATTATATTGCTGCCTTATTAGTTTAACCTTATCCGATGAAATTACGTTTGAACTACTGGCAGCTCATCGCCCTTTTCTCACCTTTCATATTAGTTATCGGCTGTACATTTATGCCTAACCACATCCGGGCAAAATATTATATTAATACCGAACTGATATGCCTGTTATTGTGTATCGTTTTTCTGTTAGCCATCAGTTATCAAACCTACCTGGTAATTTCTTTCAACAAAAAGATAAAGGGTACCATATGGATAATTATTAATAATGTCCCGCCGGTTTTATTGACGTTTTTTTGCACATATGGTTGCGCACTTTTATTGACAGAGGATTTTAATGGTAAGAAATCGCCTGACGGCCCCGCCTCAGGGTCAGATTTCTGGCTGGTCAAAATGATTGTGGGCGTCTTTTTCATCCATGAGCTCATTACTTTCTTTGTGGTAAACAACCTGTATGTATCAGCTAAAATTGAAAAGGTGAAAGATAGCCTCCTGCGCCAAAGGTTATCCGATGATTTTTGGGAGCCCATGAAAAAGCTATTGATCATATCTATACTTAGCACAGCGGGCAGCTTTGTTCTGGCAATAGTTGCCGTGATTATTAAAAGCAGATTTTTGAAGAATTAGTGGCTCTATTCCAAATCAGCATTAAGTACAATCCCAATTAATAATTGGAGTGACTAATGTTTTCTGAACCGGAATTTATCGAATTAAAGAATTTTTAAAATTTTAAAATCCCTGGCAGCTAAATTCTGCCCATTCAAAAAATCCGTTTAATTCAGATTCACACAATTCCCCCATCAAAACAAAAAAGCAGAAACAACCTATATTGTCCCTGCTTTTAAATATTCTAACTGCAAACTCAAAACTGCCAACCGGCAACTTATATATGTATCGCTCTATTCTCCGTAGCTGCTAAACAAGCCTCGCGCATAGCCTCGGTATAAGTTGGGTGGGCATGGCTGATCCGGGCGATATCTTCGGCACTGGCACGGAACTCCATCGCAACCACAGCCTCGGCAATCATATCTGCCGCACGGGGGCCAATCATGTGTACCCCTAAAATTTCGTCGGTAGTGGCATCGGCCAGTACTTTAACAAAACCATCCAAATCGCCGCTGGCACGCGCACGGCCGCTGGCTTTAAAGGGAAACGATCCTGTTTTATATTTCACACCGGCAGCTTTCAATTGTTCTTCTGTTTGGCCGACGGCTGCAACTTCAGGCCAGGTGTATACTACGCCGGGGATCAGGTTGTAATCAATATGCGGTTTCTGGCCGGCAATAATCTCGGCAACCAGCGTACCTTCATCTTCTGCCTTGTGGGCAAGCATGGCGCCTTTAATTACGTCGCCAATGGCGTAAACACCTTTAACGCTGGTTTCCAGGTGATCGTTAACGGTAATTTTGCGGCCACGTTCTTCAACGGTGATGCCAATTTTATCTAAAGCTAAACCATCGGTATAAGCTACACGGCCAACAGCTACCAGGCAGTAATCACCTTTTAATTCTTGTTTCTCACCTTTAGGGGTATCAAAAGTTACGGTTACTTCTTTACCTTTTACGGTAGCGCCGGTTACTTTGTGGCCCAGGTAAAACTCCATCCCCAGTTTGGTTAATACCTTTTGCAGTTCGCGGCCAAGGGCTTTGTCCATAGTTGGGATAATGCCATCCATAAACTCAATTACAGATACCTTGGCACCCAAACGGGCATATACCGAACCCAGCTCCAGGCCAATAACGCCGCCGCCAATCAGCACCAGGTGCTTAGGCACTTCGGTAAGCGACAAAGCCTCGGTTGAGGTAATGATGCGTTTTTTATCGATCTGTAAAAATGGCAATGCCGATGGTTTTGAACCTGTGGCAATAATTACATTTTTACCGGTTATCTCTGTTTCGGTACCATCGGCCTTTTTAACAGTGATGGTATTTTTATCTTTAAAAGATCCTACACCAAAATGCGTGTCGATCTTATTTTTCTTCATCAGGTAGCTGATACCGCTGGTATTGGCATCCACCACTTCCTGCTTGCGTTTAACCATCTGTCCAAAATCGATACTTAAGTTTTCGAGGTTGATACCATGGGTTTTAAATGCATGGGCAGCATTATGGTAATGTTCGGATGAATCAAGCAGGGCCTTGGATGGTATACAACCTACGTTGAGGCAGGTACCGCCAAGGGTACTATATTTTTCGACGATAGCGGTTTTTAAACCCAACTGGGCGCAGCGTATAGCGGCCACATAGCCACCCGGGCCCGAACCGATAACGATAACATCATATTGCATAGTAGTGTGTTTTATGGTCGGCAAAGTTAGGAGTAATTATTGAATTAGTGAGTTAGTGAATTAGTGATTTGGTGAAAAGTAAAACGGCCTAATTTCTTGTTTACTACCGGCGACGGCATTATGGAGATAGGATTGAAAGCCAGGCGCTATATGGCACGGCGCAGACTACTCGCTCCCGTCGCGCTACGCTGGCCACCATCTTTCCCCAATAAAATCATTTTGCTTTATCACCTGCATGGTTAACGGCGTAGGCTTTTAATTTGCGCAGCAGGTTGAATTTATTGTGAATTTTCTTTGTTGATATAAAAGATGGAGAGGAAACGCCGGCATATTTGCCCTGTTTTGATTGTTAAAAATAATTTTATAGTTCCACCATTTATCTAACGGATTAAATATATTTGAACTCATAGTGTCAAGCTATAATTACTTAGCCTTAATCAGACCCTTTCAATATTTAGCATATATTATGCACGAATGAATAAATTTATACTTTACCTAAATCTTTCAATATCACTTCTCTTTTTATTTGTCAAAGCAAAGGGCCAAAATCAAACAGTTACCAATGGATCTGCTACCACCGCTATTAATTTTGGTGGAACAGGGTGTGTGTACAATTGGGTGAACAATACACCAGGCATAGGTTTGCCTGCAACGGGGACAGGCGATATACCTTCCTTTACGGCGATTAATACGGGTGATACTCCCGTTAAAGCATCTATTACAGTTACGCCGGGACTGGCGGGATTTGCGTATATAGCCCACATACAAAATAATACGGTATCTGTAATTAATATAGCAACCAATGTAGTTGTAGCTGTAATACCGGTAGGAGTCAGACCAGAATACGTTTCAGTTAGTCCTGATGGCAGCAGAGTATATGTAACAAACGGTGTGGATGATACAGTTTCGGTGATTGACACTAAAAACAATACCGTGATTGCTACAATTCCTGTAATGTTTTATCCCATAGGAGTTACTGTTAGCCCCGATGGAAGCAAGGTGTATGTAGTAAATCATAATGTCGGCAACATATCCGTTATCAGTGCGGTATCAAATACCGTTGTCGATAATATTTCTGTACCGTCAGATATATGGGCCGCAAGGATAAGTCCTGATGGTAGCAAAATGTACGTTACGGATTATTCATCAAATACGGTAACTGTTGTAGATTTAAAAACAAATACAATAATAACAACAATCGCAGCGGGTCCATTTCCCCTTGAACTATCATTGAATCCTGACGGTAGCAGGTTATATGTAACAAATATCAAATCCAACACTGTTTCAATTATTAATACATCCACCAACAGCGTAATATCTGACGTTACAGTAGGGCTTAATCCTAAGGGTATAATCGTAACTCCCGATGGCCATAATGTTTACGTTTCAAATTCTTCGCCAGGAACGGTTTCGGTGATAAGTACAACAACAAATACTGTAATTAAAACAATTGACGTGGGCGGAAATCCTTATGGGATATCTGTAAGCCCCGATGGAAGTAGGGTATTTGTGGCAAATGAAGCTTCAAACATCGTTTCAGTGATCAATACAGCGACCAATAAAGTAATAAATACAATTGACGTAAAAACTTCTGTTGAATCGCCGGGAAATTTTATTTCGCCGGGTTCTGGCTGTAACAGTTCTCCCGTTACTTTCACCATTACTGTTAATCCCTCTCCAAACATAACATCTTCGGGCAATTTGGCAGCGTTAAACACCACCTATGGTACGCCTTCGTCATCAATCAGTTTTTTGGTATCAGGCAAAAATTTAACTAACGGCATTGTGGTTACACCGCCAGCGGGTTTTGAAGTAAGTACTGATAATGTCAGCTTTGCCAGCACAGTCACCGTCGGTGCTGCGGGCAGCGTAACCTCCATACCGGTATATTTAAGATTGACCGCGGTTGCCAATTCTGGCAGTTACTCAGGCAATATTACTTTGAGCAGCAACGGAGCCACCAATGTAAACATCGCTGTTCCCAATAGCATAATTAGTCCGGCTGCTTTAACTATCCGGGCTAACGATATTGATAAAACTTATGGTTCAACCTTAAACGGGGTTTCCGGATCAGTGGCCTTCACATCAACGGGGTTAAAAAACCAGGAAACGATTGGAAGTGTAACGCTTAATTATGGTACAGGATCGGCAGCAACTGATCCAATTGGGTTATACCAAGGATCAGTAATACCATTATCTGCTACAGGCGGTACTTTTAATACCAGCAATTACAATATTACCTATACAAATGGCAATATTAATGTTCAACCACCGATTGCCATTACAGCAACGGGGACTTTGACATCATTAGAGACTATCTATGGCACTGCGTCATCATCTATAAGTTTTACAGTATCCGGCGAGGGTTTATCAACAGGGATTTTAATAACGCCACCAACTGGTTTTGAAGTAAGTACAAACAATATTCAGTTTTATCCAACGGTAATTATTGGCAGCGGCGGCACCATTGCTCCAAGTGAAATCTACATCCGGTTATCTGCTTTAAGTGTAGTGGGTAATTATACAGGCAATATATTACTTAGCAGCGCCGGTATCACTAACACTAACATGATTATGCCGTTAAGTTATGTAAATGTTGCCCCATTAAGTATAGTAGCTAATGATAAGACCAAGGTTTTTGGAACCGGCAATCCTACCTTAACCGTAAGTTACACAGGCTTTGTAAATGGCGAAACTGCCACAAATTTAATAACCAAACCCATAGTTATTACTACTGCAGCAACAACATCACCCGTAGGGCAATACATCATAACTGCCAGCGGGGCCGCATCGCCTAATTATGACATAAGTTATGTACCTGGCATTCTTACCATTACACCTCTTCCGCTATCTATCTCAATTCCAAATACGTTTACACCAAATGGGGATGGTGTAAACGATTCATGGGAAATTTCGGCCCTGGCTTTTTATAACAACAAGATTGTAAGCGTGTATAACCGTTTTGGAACGTTGGTTTTTCATTCTGTTGGTTACAGCATCCCATGGAATGGGACCTTGAACGGAAGGAGATTGCCGGTAGGTACTTACTATTATGTTATAGCTGTTGATGTGAATAAAAAGACAGAAACTATTTCGGGTTCGCTCACGCTCATCAGGTAGATGAACTAATTTCACGGTTTGCAAACTTAGTTCCCTGGCCCTTCCTCGCATAGCTATCATTGCAGCATATGGCTCAGAAACACCTGCGATATATATCGGGACGCCCTGCTCCGGTTTCGCGCGTGGTGTGGCTAAAAATAAAAAATGAAACTCACCCTCTATGCGGCTCTTGCCGGTGTGGGGTTGGCCAGCGTAGCGTAGCCTGGGTGAGTAGTGACCGGCGTTCAAACAATCATGCGTTTCAGATCAAAACTCACAATACTTATCCACCCACACTTTTATCAGCGCTACCCTGTCTTTAATAAACCTCGGCCCAAAAAACGGGTTCGACCAGTCATCAAAATGTTCATACTGAAACCCGAGGTAAAAAATCCAGAAGCCTACGCCAAGGTAAGGGATGGCTTTGAGTTCCTCGTCGCTAACCGCTCTTGTTTCGCGATAAGCAGCCACAAAAACAGCAAACATCCGTTCGGCTTCCCCGTCCTTTAATCTACCTGTATACACATGCATAAAGAAATGGACGAAAAACGACATCAGGTCGTTAACAAGCAACCCTTTACCTGCAAAGTCGAAATCGAAAAATGTTAAATTACCGGCATCGTCAAAATGAAAGTTTTTCGGTAAAAAATCGTACTGGCAATAGCCGTAGCTAAAGTTAGCGGTATCCAACGAGCTTAGCTTTTGAGCTACCTTAACTGCCAGATCCTGTAAATAAGCATACTCATCAGGCAGATCTTTAAACGCAGGTTCAAAACTTTTTAGGGGATTGATAAGCGTAGTTTCAATATTATATTCCCTGCGGGGATAACTAAGCCGGGCCACCGATGTGATGTTGTGAACCATAGCTATCTGCCGGCCAATGGTTTTTAACTGATCGTCGTTGAAATCCATAACCGGGGCGCCTTCGGCGTACGAGAAAAGGATGCCGTAACGGGTACCTTCGGGTGCGTCAAATTGTTGCAGCTGGCTGCCATCGACAGCAGTTATAGGGTAAGCTACGCTTGCACCGCCGGTCTTCAGCAAATTAAGCAGTTCAATTTCGCCTTGTATTTCATCGTGCGGGCGGTGTTGTTCGCGGTAGATCTTTAGTACGTATTTGGCGTCAATCGCCTCGATGATATAAGTATCGCTTACGCCGCGCAATAAAAACCTGCAATTAATTAGCTGCAGGCCATAAGCCACCCCAATATACTTTTTTAAAGCAATGGCAGATAATGTGGAATATTGTACCGGAAAATGTGCCATTGTTTTATTTATTTGAAAAGGGCTGCAATGATACGAAAATGAATGAAATCAGGCCCGGGTTTTATCCTATTTTAGCTAATATTGGTTATTTATTAGCTGCTTCATGTAACAGTGTTGTATTAAATTATTTGTTAGCATTTATGTTGCTAAATTAGGCTGTTATTTTGACTGATTAACAACTCATGCTGAAAAGAATATTATTGGGATTAGCTTTAATAATGGCATTGGGCTGCTATGCAAATGGGCAAGCACACACCTATTCAAAATTATCACATAAATTTGTTTTCAAAATTCAAGCAACTTGGTTTAAAGATACCGACGATGTTGCAAGGGTGTCGAATGTTAAATTATCTATTCTAAACAAGACAACTAATGATCAACAAGTTATTAGCTTTTTACCAGGCTGGTTTTTTGAGGGTGTTTTTAAATCAGATAGCGCATCGCGATCATACGTCACAGGGTACAATAAATCATTAGAAGTTATCGATTATGATTTTGGAGATCTCGTAATTGCTGACCTAAATTTTGACGGCAAGGAGGATTTAGCGATAAAATATGATTCTGGTGGTAATGGAGGCCCTATTTATAACTTTTACTTGCAGGATAACAAGGGTTATTTTCATAAAGATAATTATTTAACCGACCGCGTAGGTTCGTTCCCACGAGAAATCGACATCAAGCATAAAACGATAACCACACAGGTACACGCCAATGTAAGACATGAGGGGCGAAAAACATTCAAGTATTATCCCAAAACAAAACAATGGCGATTGGTTAAGTGGATAATGGTGTAATCATGTAGAACTTGATAGCCATAAAGACAAAATTAAACATACGAAATATCCACACCATTAAGTATTGTTTGGAACTTATCCCTAATGAGGAACTCAGTAACACATGAATATAAAACAACTATACCACACCGCGCTGCTCCTGTTAAGCACAGTAGCATTTTCGTTACCGGCCCATGCCCAACTCTTACAGGAAAAAGAAACCTTTACCCATGCCGATAGCCTGCGCGGTAATCTAACGCCGCCGCGTACCTGTTACGATATTAACTACTACCACCTGGATGTTAAGTTTGATATCGACCATAAAGCTATCAGCGGCAGCAACATGTTTAAGTTTACCGCCACACAAGATTTTACATTGCTGCAGTTTGATTTGTTTGCTAATCTTAGTGTAGATAAAGTAGTTTACAAGGGCAAAACACTGCCCTTTAAACGCGATGCCAATGCCGTGTTTTTAACTTTTCCAAAAACCGTTACCAAAGGCAGTAAAGATCAGTTCACCGTTTATTACTCGGGTAAACCAACCATTGCCATAAACGCGCCCTGGGATGGTGGCGTTGTTTACAAACAGGATTCGCTTAAAAAACCATGGGTGGTTACCGCCTGCGAGGGTGTGGGCGCCAGTATCTGGTGGCCCAATAAAGATCACCTGAGCGATGAGGTTGATAGCATGCTCATCAGCATCAGCGTCCCCAAGGGTTTAAAAGATGTATCTAACGGTCGCCTGCGCAAAGTTACGCCGTTAAAAGATGGTTATACCAAATTCGATTGGTTTGTGGCCAACCCGATCAATAATTATGATGTGGTTGCCAACATTGGCGATTACGTACATTTTGGCGATACCTACATGGGCGAAAAAGGCAAACTTACTATGGATTACTGGGTACTGCCCACCAGTTTGGAGAAGGCGAAAAAACACTTTAGTGCCAATGCCAGGCCCATGCTTAAAGCTTTTGAGCACTGGTTTGGCCCCTACCCTTTTTATGAGGACGGCTACAAACTGGTAGAAACCCCGCACCTGGGTATGGAGCACCAGGGCGCCACGGCTTATGGCAACCATTTTTTAAATGGTTATTTGGGCTACGATATGTCGGGCACAGGCTGGGGACTTAAATGGGATTACATCATTATCCACGAAAGCGGCCATGAGTGGTTTGGCAATAACATTACCGGGAAAGATTTGGGCGATATGTGGGTCCACGAAAGCTTTACCTGCTATTCCGAATCGTTGTTCATTGAAGATAACTGGGGCGAAAAAGCCGGGCAGGATTACAACTTCGGGCTAAGAGAAGGCATTAACAACGATAGCCCGGTGGTGGGCCCATATAATGTAAACAAAGAAGGCTCGGGCGATATGTACCCCAAGGGTGCGGTAGTGCTTAACATGGTGCGCACCATTATTAACGACGATGAAAAATGGCGCACTATCCTGCGCGGCCTCAACAAAACTTTTTACCACCAAACCGTTACATACGACCAGGTGGTAAATTACATTACCGAACAATCGGGCAAAAACCTGTTACCGGTATTTGACCAGTACCTGCGCTATAAGGATCTGCCCATCCTGGAGTTTGCAACCGTAAGGGGCAAATTCAGCGCCAGGTGGATAGCCAACGCCAAAGATTTCGCTATGCCCGTTTTAATCCGCGCAAAAGGCGGCGAGTATAAATTTATTACGCCTACAACCCGCTTTACACCGGTTGATGTTGAAGGGGTAAATAAGGATAATATTGAGGTGGATAAGTTGAATTTTTATGTGGGGGTGTTGGTTGATTGAGTGAGTGGTTGATTGGGTTGGATTGAGCTGATTAAGTTAAACCCGTTGTCATTTCGAACGAGGTACGAGGAGAAATCTTAGACAATTTGCATCGCGATAAGCCTCTCGAATGCAAGGCGTATAAGATTTCTCCTCACCCCATCGCTCAAAACCGCCCTTGGTTCGTTCGAAATGACAAATTTATTTTTTGATTTAGACAGGGCTTTACAATAATATATATGCAAAATAAGAACATGATTAAATACGCACTCGGCCTTTTGATGGCTGGTGCAAGCTTTTTGCCGGCAAAGGCACAATTAGGCACAGTTAAAGAAAAATTTACCCGGGCTGATACTTTACGCGGATCGTTAACAACGCCGCTGCGTACTTGTTACGATATCAATTATTATCACCTGGATGTGAAGTTTGATGTCGATAAAAAATTCATCAGCGGCAACGTGCTGTTTAAGTTTACCGCGGTTAGTGATTTTGATAAGCTGCAATTTGACCTTTGGAATAACCTAAAAATTGAAAAGGTGGTTTACAAAGGGCAGGAGTTAAAATATACCCGCGAGTTTAACGCCGTGTTTTTAACCTTCCCCAAAAACATCAGCAAGGGCAGTAAGGACGAGTTTACCGTTTATTACTCCGGCAACCCAACCATTGCCAAGCGTGCCCCATGGGATGGCGGTGTGGAGTATAACACCGACTCGTTAGGCCATGCCTGGGTATCAACAGCCTGCCAGGGCATGGGGGCCAGCGTATGGTGGCCAACTAAAGATCAGCAGGAGGATGAGGTAGATAGCGCCCTCATCAGCATCAGCGTACCAAAGGGTTTAAAGGATGTATCAAACGGTCGTTTACGCAAAGTTACCGACCTGAAGGATGGCTATACCCGTTTCGATTGGTTTGTAACCAACCCTATCAACAACTATGATATTGAAGCCAACATTGGCGACTACACCCATTACGAGGGCATATACAACGGCGAAAAAGGCAAGCTGACCATGGATTTTTGGCCCTTAAGTTATAACCTTGATAAAGCCAAAGCACAATGGGGGTTTGATGCGCCACGCATGCTCAAAGCATTTGAACATTGGTTTGGCCCTTATCCTTTTTACGAGGATGGCTATAAACTGGTAGAAAGCCATCACCTGGGTATGGAACACCAAAGCGGCACAGCTTACGGCAATCACTATAAAAACGGCTACCTGGGCCGCGATCTTTCGGGTACGGGTTGGGGACTAAAATGGGATTTCATCGTAATACATGAAAGCGGGCACGAGTGGTTTGGCAACAACATCACCTCAAAAGACCTTGCCGATATGTGGATCCACGAAAGTTTCACCAACTACTCCGAATCGTTATTTGTAGAAACCTTTTACGGCAAGCAGGCCGGCCAGGAATATGTACACGGCACCCGCATGGCCATTGCAAATGACAGGCCTATTGTAGGCGCTTACGGCGTAAACAAAGAAGGCTCGGGCGATATGTATTACAAAGGCGGTAACATGCTTAACATGATCCGTACTATTATTAATGACGATGAAAAATGGCACGGTATCCTGCGTGGCCTTAACAAAACATTCTACCACCAAACAGTTACTTACAACCAGGTAGTTGATTACATCAGCAAAGAGGCGGGCATGAACCTGGCGCCGGTATTTGACCAATACCTGCACTACAAAACCATCCCCATCCTCGAGATCATGTTCCGTGAAGGTAAAAGCTATGCCCGCTGGACCAGCACCGATGCTAAAGACTTTGCCATGCCCGTTAAAGTGCGCGTAAAAGGCGGCGATTACAAATTTATCACCCCAACCAAACAATTCAAACCTTTTGAGTTAGACGGCGCCACAAAGGACACCATTGAAGTTGACACATTTAATTATTATATTGGGGTGTTGGTGGAGTAGATGTTGGTGAGTGGTTGATTGGGTTGGATTAAGTTAAGTAGTTGATTGAGTTGGATTGGGTTGATAAGTTAGAATAAGGATATTCTTTTCAGATCAATCCGCGTCCCTACTTAACTCAATCAACTACTTAACTTAATCCAACCCAATCAACCACTTAACTTAATCAACCGAATCAACTTTTTTACAACTCCATGCAACCTCGCCAAATAACTTGCGTCATATAGCTACATAAGAGATAATTAAGATGAAAACATTAAGCAAAATATTACTGATTGCTGCTTTGATAACAGGTACTGCAGGCTATACAATTGCAAAAACAAATACCCCAACCGACGAGGTTACCCAAAACACAGAAGACCGCCATTTATCCGGCTTTACCTCGGTAAGCGTCGCCGGTTCGTTTGATGTGGTTATCACCCAGGGATCAACAGAATCTGTTAAGGTACAGGCGCCATCTGACGTTATCAGCCGCATTATTACCGAAGTAGAAGGTAACACCCTTAAAATTTATACCAAAAGCGATAACGACTGGCACTGGTTTGATGGCGGCCACAAAAAGATCATGATCTACGTTACGATTAAAGAAGTAAACGGTGTATCACTTTCAGGTTCGGGCGATGTATCATTCAGGGAAGGTTTGCGTGCCGGTTCATTTAAACTGAAACTAACCGGATCGGGCGATGTAAGCGGCAAACTTTGGGTTAAAAGCCTTGATGTGAATCTGGCAGGATCGGGCGATATCAAACTAAGTGGTACCGCCGATAATTCAAACATCAGCGTAGCCGGTTCTGGCGATTATACCGCAAGGGATTTAACAACTAATACCGCATCGGTACGTGTTGCAGGATCTGGCGATGCAAGGGTGAATGTAAGCCAAAAACTGGAGGCATCAGTAGTAGGCTCGGGCGATGTATACTATACCGGCAGCGTTAAAAGTGTGAGCAGCTCTAAGATAGGAAGCGGCGATGTGAGCAGGATGTAAGAGCCTCACCCAACCCTCTCCAAAGGAGAGGGCTTTTTGATTTGCATGGAGCATTAATAGAAAAAGCGATGAATTGAACTCATCGCTTTTTCTTTTTTGAACATTTTTCTTCCTCCCTCTCCTTTGGAGAGGGCCGGGGTGAGGCTTTAAAACCTTGTATAAAAAGCCAGCTGTGCTACGTGGTTAATCGTGTAGGCTTCGGCTTGTTTTATGTATTGGTTAAGGTAGCCGGTTTCCACATCAATCATTTTGTTAATGCGGTAACCAATAGCTACATAGGCGCGGTTTTGGTCGAAAAAGTGTTTGTTTACCTTGTTTTTGTTTTGGATGTTTACAAACACCTCATTTTGTAAGGCTACAAAAGGGCCTTGCGCAAACACAGCCGAATCCCTTTTCAAAGGCACAATGGCCCGTGCAAAATATCTGAAGCGTTGTGCAAAGTAGTTATCGTTTTTGGTAGCGGCAGTGTTACCCAAAAAGCGCTGCTCCAAACGCAAACGGTGCGCAAGGTTTACATTTTTGCTCAGTTTATGGGTGTAAGTATATTGCTGCCAAAGGCGGTGTTCGGGGCGAAAGGTTTGATCGCCGGCAGTGGTGCGGCCATATGTTGCTATGTAGGCATAACCCAAAGCGCCAACCTTATTTTTGGCAAAGTAGTAATTGGCCGATGGGCGCAGCAAAATATGTTTCAGGTAACTCAGCTCGTCATGTGAACGTAGCTGTCCGTCGAACGAGTAGCCCCAATGTTCAGATAGTTTTTGCGAGTGAAACACTGCTGCCCAACCCGAAAACTGGTTATCCTGCGCAAACAAACGGGCAGGTATAATGAACAATAAAGCGGCAAAAATCAGTAACTTTTTTTTTAATTGCATAGATGTATTATTTATAAAGTGATGATAAGATTGTTTTTAATCTCCATTTGCAGGGGAGATCTTTATACTAATATTTACCTATCAGGACGTAATTTAATTCTTCATCCTGATTAATGTCTTGCGGCCCAAATCAACAGTGATCCTGAAAGCCTCCTGGTTACTCATCCTGAAACCCGGCGTTTGGTGGAAGCTTAAAATAAACTGACCTTTTACCCGGTTATATAAAAATGGTGTCCAGATGATATCCATCCGGTTATAAGTTTTCTTTTCAAACCACGAATCGCCATAGGTAATTTCATGTCCCTGGCCTTTGTAAAATTCATCAAATAAGGCAAACTTATTGTAGCTCAAATAAACATTGGCCACAAAGCCTGCCGGTTTATGAAACCCGTCTACACCACGCACCCGCTCTAATGACATCATGCCGCCGGCTTCAACTGATAACGAATCTAAAAAGGTTTTATGACTAAAGTCTAAACCTAACCTGATTTGCCCGGCACCGTTATCCCTGATATTATCATTAGGAACAGCAATTTCGGCACCGGCATCGTGCATCAGCATAAAGTAATGGGATACATAAAAAGGCCCTTTAACCGATGGCTTGTATTTGCCCGAAAATCCAAATAAAAACTGTTCCCTGTCGGTTTGGGTTTGGCGGCTTACCCAGTCAATCCAGCCGGTTTCGGTAAAGTGTTCGTTGTGCACACGGGCCAGCAAGCCCTCAATATTAGGCCGGTAGTAGCGCAGGGTATCATTTAAAATAGCACGCGGATAATCGTCAAGTAAACCTTCGCGGGGGAAAGCACCGGCGTAAAACAGCCAGCTTTTACCTGTAAAATTGTAATAGGCTACCGGGTTCACTTTTAAAAAGTAGGGTTTGGCGCCAAACTCGTGAATGCCGTTGGCCCCAAAAACAAAATGGTTTAAGCTATCAATGTTCCAGCCTAAATCAAGCTCGGTACGCATGCCGCTATAGGTGCGCGAGCGGGGGATAAAAGCCTTGTACTCGCGGTTATCCAAAAAGCCAAGGGCATTAAAATGAATATCGATGGTTTGTTCCTGGGCCAGAGTAGTGGTTATAGTAACTATAGTGAAGATGACGAGTATGTAAATCTTTTTAATCATATCTTTTGATGTTGTAAATCAAGCGGTATTTAGCTAACGTAACAGAAGCCGCAAAGGTATAATAAAAGCCTAAACACCTAAAACTACACTATCACCATTAAGTAATTTGATAAAATAATACACCAAATCTTCATACTTTAGCCGCGCCATAAATCAACTAAAATATCTCACATGCGTAAATCGATAGAAATTATACTTAAACCGCGCCTCATGGTACTTAACTCCATAAAAGACCTAAGTCCCGAGCAATTGAACCTGGTACCACAGGGATTCAACAACAACATTATCTGGAACTTAGCACACATGATATCGGCCCAGCAAGGCATTTGCTATACCCGGGCGGGTTTGCCAATTGTCACCGATGATAAATTTTATACCCCATACCGCCCAGATACCAAACCCACTGATTTTATAGGCGAAGAAGATATCGCAACCATCAAAGAGTTATTCGTATCTACTATAGAACAACTGGAAACCGACCTGGATAACGGCATTTTTGCCAATTATGGTGCCTTCACCACCCGATATGGTGTCGAGCTTGATTCGATAGATACGGCGGTGGCATTTTTGCCTTTTCATGAGGGTTTGCATGCCGGGTACATCATGTCGCTGAAGAAGTTTATGCCGAAGGGATAAGGTCAGGTGTTCGGATTTGCGTGGGGATGCGTTCGCGTTTTTAGCCGAACACTTAAGATACTGATATAAAACAGCTTAAGTGTTCGGATTATTTTTAGCCCGGATACTCTTTATTGTAAAGTACTGCCCTCTCGCCGGCATCCTGTCTCTTCATCTTCCAGATAAAGCCATCCAGTACATAGTGGGTAGATTGTGGTAGCGCCAGCAGAGGTACAATAAGCGCCAGCAGCATGTCGCTGTTGATGGTGGGCAGGGCGGCAAAGGGTTTAAAAACCGAGGCGTGTTCTTTCCACACCAGGCCATCCCACAGGCCTTCTTCAAAATAGGCAAACAGGATGAGCAGGCCCACAAAGGATAGCACACCATACTTGCTGAAGGTAATTTTAAGGAAGGTTGTTTTGGGCTTAGCTTCACCTGTAAATTTCTTTTGCTCGTAAATCCATACCAGGGCCATGTAGGGAATGCCGTGCGAAACCACGTTGAGAGTGGTAAAAGCCATATCGCCGTTGTAGTAAATGATGCCGAAATACCACGACAAAAAAGTGCCAAAAACCAATACATTTTTGGCAATATTAAACTGTTTGGTGGTATTAAAAACCCAAATTTCTTTAACAAAATACAACAAAATGGTGAGCAGGTAAATCGCCTTGCAAACCACCAGGATATGGTCAAAATGGAAAAGCACAAAATCGCCATCGACAAACCAGTTGAAGTTTTTTTTGTAGCCGGTAAAATGCCAGTATAATAAGGGGTAAATGGTAGCGATGTAAATGGCCGCGTTATCAATATACCTAAAAATCCAACCTTGTTTTTCCTGGCGCGAGTAAATACGCATAAAACCATACTGCTGCCTGATGAAATGGAACACCGCCAGGTAGGCCAGCGCGCGCCAAAAATAAATGCCGCCGCCAACGTACAGCATCACCCCGCCTATGTAGCAAAACAAGGGGATGGCCAATAGTAAATGCCGCTGCTGCTTAAAAGATACCGGGTTAAAATAAGTACGATAAAGCGTGCTGTACACATGGGCTACATCTATCATCACAATAAGTACCACCCAATATTGAACCGGCATCAGGCCCGAGTTTTTAAATTGCGCCGGGAACAGCGCCACAATAAGCAAAGCGATAAACGGGGGCGACAGGATAAAAACACCATCCACCAGGCGGCTTTTTATCCAGGGCTGTTCCTGGTTATTATGCTGTTGTATGCTCATGTGCTAAAACCTGTTGTGCTGCCCTAATGCCCTGGTGAAATGCTTCCTCGAAAATAGATACCCCGCTCAGATCGGTATGCGCAAAAAATACCTGGTTGTTGATGGGCAACCGCGCCTGCTGCCTGTTATCGCCCCAAATATAACCGACCGACGGACTAATCATGCCGTGGCCCCACAGCCAAAACTCCACCTGCTCAATACACTCAGTTATACCGGGGTGCATTTGCTCCATTTCGGGTACCACAATATCCATCCATTGCTCATAGGTGCGGGTATAAGCTGCCAGCCGCGCAATGCGGGGTTCTTTATCGCAAAGGGGCAAATAGTAGGTAAGCACCTTTTGTTGTTCTACCAGTTTAATATCCTGTTGGTTGGCATTTACATACCCTACCGACGCCGTATTGTAGGCCACATTATCCCAGCACAGCACCATGCCTTTGGCTGCCGAGGGTAATTTATTAACCGTAATATTAGCAATAAGCCATGGCGAATAATGCAGCTTACCCGCATCAAACCCCGGACGTATAGTATTTTTCAGCAACTTTTGGTTAACATACTGTGGCGATGCCATGATCACCTTATCCGCATAAATAACAGCGGATGTATTTTGTTTCAGGTCGAGCACCTTTACCGCGACCTTGCCACCTGCTGCTATTTGGACATCGTAAGCCAGGTGGCCCGTTTTAATATGGTCTTTTACTGTTTCGCGCAGGCGTTTCATAAGCCAGCCGTTACCTTCGGGCCAGGTAATTACAGCGTTTGGATCGGCGTTGGACGCAGTGCCTTTGCGGGCCGAAAAATAGTGCAGCCCTGCCCAGGCGCTCACATTTTGTGCCGGTGTACCATAATCGTCCTTACAGCAATAGTTTAGATACCAGAGCAGGTAAGGCGAATCGAAGCTGTTATCTTTGAGGTAATCCTTGAACGAGATCCTGTCCAGTTTCCGGTAGGCATCATCGGCCGAACTGTTATCCAAAGGGATATCAAAGGCATACTTACTATCATTCCCCTTCGCATTTTTCAGTTGAGTAACCAGGGCAAAAAAGCGGATGATCTGTTTCCTGTCATTATCAGTCACACCAAAATCGGGTACTATGCCCTCCTGCCAGTGGCCGTTTATCAGCAGCCGCTCTTCGGGGTCAAAGCACAGGTAAAACTCGTTATAAAAGGGCAGCCCTTTTTCGTCAAAATGGGTAATTACCTGGTGCTCCTGCAAAAAATCAATTAGCAGCTTATCATCGTTATTTACAATGGGGATATAGTGCGCACCTAAGGGATAGGCCGATACTTCATTCGATCCAAAGTAAGCATTACCGCCAGCATGATCTTCCAGCTCCAGCAATTGAAAATCTGTTTCGCCCTGCTTTAACAGCCACCTCGCGGCCGATAGGCCCGAAATACCGCTGCCGATAATTAATGTTTTAACCATTTGCTGTGTGGTGGGTGCCGGCATGGGCAGTTTATCGCGCAGGGCATGGCCGGCTTTGGCGTTGGGGCCGGCCAATTTGCCTTTAATATGGGCATACTCCGGTTTGCCGCCGCTTAACCTGCGGATGCAGCCATTAAGCAATATGGCCCCGGTAACCAGGCCCGCCTGCAAAATAAACGCGCGGCGACTGGTTGGCTTCATCCCGCTGCTGCGGCTATAAAACGGTCGACCACTCATCCTCAAAATATTTTACCAGTATCTGGTTGTTCAGTTTGTTAACCTGCGCCGGTACCCTGGCCATATCCGCCGGAAAGTACAACATCTGCTCCAGGCAAGCTTTCGACATAAAACGCAGGCCCGGCAAGTAATGACCGGGCACTTTGTATACCGGCTTGGTCATGGCCATAATATAGCCCCACTCGCCAAACGAGGGCACATAGTTATGGTAGGGTACGGTATGCAAACCAACTGATTGCAGGGTTTTCTCCACCGTCCAGTATGATTTTGGCGCCACATAGGGCGATGTGGATTGTATCACCATAATACCATCTGGATTAAGCAAATGCTTTACAATGGCATAAAAAGTATTGGTGTATAGTTTACCAACCGAGTAATTGGAAGGATCGGGAAAATCAATAATAATGGCATCGTAGGTTTTGTGCTGTGCCCGGGCCCATGAAAAGGCGTCGGCATTCATTACGGTTACTTTAGGCGATAATAACGAGCGGCGGTTCAGCTTCAGCAGCATATCGTTAGTGCGGAACAGTTTGGTCATTTCCTTATCTAAATCAACCAGGGTAACGGTTTCAATCTGCGGATACTTTAAAATTTCGCGCACGGCAAGCCCATCGCCGCCGCCCATCACCAAAATATTTTTGGCATCGGGCAGGGCCTGTAATACAGGGTGAATGAGCGCCTCATGGTAGCGGTATTCATCAACCGAACTGAATTGCAGGTTGCCGTTTAAAAACAAGCGCAGGTCGCGGCCTTTTTTGGTGATGATGATGCGCTGGTATGGCGTACTTTTCGAAAAAATGATGGTATCGCTATACGTTAAACTTTCCGAAAAACTGGTAATGGTATTGGCATACACAAAACCAACCAGCAAAGCCAGCATACTGATGATGGATGCGCTTTGCAAATATTTAGCCCCTTTAATTTCGTGCCTGAAATTGATACAGGTTATTAAAGCTACCAGTACATTCAGCATACCAAACAGGTAAGCTGTGCGCACCAAACCCAGGTAAGGGATAAGCAGCAGCGGGAATACCAGCGAGGCTATTAAAGCGCCTATATAATCAAAAGTGAACACCTTTGATACCAGGTCTTTAAACTCAAACCTATTTTGCAAAATACGCATCAGCAACGGAATTTCCAGCCCTACAAGGATGCCGGTAAGGGATATCAGTCCGTATAATATAATACGGAACGAACTTACACTTTCAAAAACAAGGAACAGGATAGATGAGCTTGTACCGCCCACCAGGCCAACCAGTATTTCGATCCGGATAAACCAGGCCAGCAGGTTTTTATCAAAGTATTTGGATACCCATGAACCCAGTCCCATCGAAAAAAGGTAAACCCCGATAATGGTAGAAAACTGGGTAACCGAATCGCCCAGCAGGTAGCTGGCCAACGTGCCTGCTATCAGCTCATAAATAAGCCCGCAGGTGGCAATAATAAAAACCGATACGAGTAAAAGAACGGGAAGTTTTTTGTTCATGACTGTTATTTATGATAAAACCTAACCCCGTAACCCGAGTGCGCTACGGTGCCGTTGTAGCTGGCGTTGCGTTGCACATCGTTACTTTGCCAAAAGGCCAGGCCATCAAAAGCGGCATATGAATAATAGCCTACAATTGCAGCCACAATGGCTATGTATATTGCGTTTGATCCTATGGTTCCTGTTTTCATTATTCGTCATCTTTTTGATAGGGTGAAAAATCGCTGTTCATCCAGCGGTTTGTTTCAAATTTGCGCATCCGGTACCAGCAGTATAAGGGATAAAGGCAAAGCAGCAGTAGCGTAACCAATACATTGCGCCATAGGGTAACACTTTCGGTAACCTTAATAAACAGCGATGAAACATCCCTTGTGCCTGCATAAGGATAAATGTTGATGTGGTACTTACCGGCAGGAATCTCTGACAAAAGCACAGTTTGTGTATATGACCCTTCCGACCAGCTTTCGCCGTCCTCATAACCATGATAATACTCAATATCCTTTGATATGCTCCAGGTTTGGTTGTCCTTTTCGCTTACCAGCTCCACCGTTGCCGACAGCCAGTTGTTATCAACCTGCGAGTTCAACTCAAACTCTAAAGGTACAGGTCCATCAGGTATGATAAATGTGGGGGTTTTAAAGGACTTAAACTCATAATTGCCATTAGCATCAGGGGCAAAGGAGTTTAAGGAATCGGCCGGCGCAGGCGCTGTGCGGTTTCTTAAAGAATCAAGCGCGGTGCTTACATGTTTTGACGTATCCGGCACATGGGGAGGCATAGCTAATGCATAAGTATCAGATAGTAATACCTTTTCGGGCCTAAGCCAAATAACAGAAAGCTGCACCAGCAGGAACGCTAATGCGGCAATGCCGCTTATTTTATAAGCGGCCAGCCACCTGGCTTTGTATTTTGATGGCTGGTTTGCACCAATACCAATTTTTTCGGGAAGGCTTTCAACAGGTATATTAAAAGCCGCCGCTATTTCCGCCTCTTCCAGGTATTCGCCCAGGTACCAATCGGTAACATACTTTTTGATGTTTTCCTCGCTGGTGAGCATATAAGGCGGATCTATGAACTCTTTAGCTCTTAATTTTTCGGCGGATATATCCCAGTCGAACTCACCTATCATGGCCGTTATAACCGGGCTGTAAGCGTTATATTTAAGATAGGTATTGCCTTCATATTCGGCCTCGTTGCCATAAATACAATTTACACTTGCCAAATCGGGGTAAAAATTGGCGCCGGCTATCAGGCTCCAGTGGCCATCATATTCCGATAAAAAGGCATAGCCTTTGGCATAATTGTATAGCATGTATTCGCGCCACTCATACCGGGTTGCCCCCTCCTTCTTTTCCATGTATGCAATCAGCTTGTACTCCACACCTTTTAATGTACCTGTAGTGCCTAAAGGCATAACAGGTTTAAATTTTAAAACGTGAATTTTCTCCTCAACATAAGGCCTGCCCGCATCATTAAAAAGCAGGTAAGACCGGCATTGCGGGCAAACTACAGCCTCACAGCCTATCTGATCATACAAAGTAATACTGTGCTGGCAACCGGGGCAGGTTATTTCGCCCGAAAAAGGGAATGCTTTGGGGTTTAGTGTAGCTGCCATATTACCTTTTCACTTCGTTTTTCTGTATCTCCACGCCTTCAAAAAAAGCGATAACACCCTGGTAAATAGCACGTGCCTTATCATCGTTCTCTTTTTGATAGTTAGATAAAAACACATCAAAAGTGGCCATACCATACTCTGGCCAGGTATGGATAGACATATGCGATTCGGTTAAGCAGACCACAGCCGTAAAGCCGCCGCCATCAAAATCGTGGTAAACTTCGCCAACTTTGGTTAGCTGATAGGTATCGATGAGCTGATTAAACAACTGCCTGCAGGCCGCACTTGATTGTAACAGGTTAGGTTTATCGGTACTGAATTCAGATAATAAATGTAATCCGGGTTTATAAGGCATCAAGGTTATTCATTTTCGGGAATAAATATATAAAAATTATTTGATGGGAATATGGGCGAGGCGAAAAACAAGTATGGCGGAGCCTCGCCGGGGTGAGTCGTGACCAGCGTTCAAAACCGGCGTTCCCCCCTTCCCATTTCATGACAATTAAATTATACAATACCTATGTATTTAGTAGAATATATTATATATTTGCATCATCAAACAGTTCTTTAATTTAATTATCAAGAAAGACGGAGGGAAAGGCCCTGTGATGTCTTAGCAACCTGTAAGCCCAATTGTTATAAAGGTGCTAATTCCTGTCCGCTATTAATTCGCGGAAAAGATAATGTATGTTACGTTACCGGCAGCTTTATAGCTGCACCCATCATATCGTTATCGTCTAAATTTCTTGTTTAATTAAGTTTCAGCGCTTTTAACCCTGCATTAAATGCAGTTAAAAATTTACGTTATGAAAATTAAACAGCTACTCATCACCTGCTCATTATTAATAAGCGGCTATTTGGCCGGGGCGCAAACCGTAACGCCGGCTCCCCTACCCGTATCAACTGATCGCGGTTACATTGTTAAAACCGGCGATCAGGCTCCCGACGATTTTAAACTGGTGCTTGCCGATGGCACCCAAACTTCATTAAAACAGCTTCGGGGTAAGGTAGTTATCCTGCAATTTACCGCCAGCTGGTGCAGCGTATGCCGCCAGGAAATGCCCCACCTTGAAAAAGATGTATGGCAGGCCTATAAAAACAAAGGCCTGGTGCTTATCGGGGTTGATAGGGATGAGCCGCTTGAAAAAGTGCAGCATTTTCAGCAGGAAATGAACATCAGCTACCCGCTGGCGCTTGATCCGGGTGCCGATATTTTCGGGCGCTTTGCCAACAAAAAAAGTGGCGTAACCCGCAACGTGGTTATTGATAAAGACGGTAAAATTGTTTACCTCACCCGCCTTTATGATACCCAGGAGTTTGCATCGATGCTAAAAGTAGTTGATGCATTGGTGAACAATAAAACTGCATCTGTAAACTAACTAAAAGCTAAAAGCAGAAGGCATAACGCTCAAAGCTTTATATTGATTTTCGGGGTTAAAAAACCTTTTTACTCAAAACTCAGCACTATCTACTCAATACTACTATCTATATATCAAATTGTTATGAAAACAACAAGGACACCTTTCCCAAACGTATTCCCTGCCCGCAAATTCGTATCATCCTCTTCCGCTTCTGTTTACCTGTATATGCAGGGTATGCGTTGTTGCTGTTAAATAACGGCAACGGTTATTAGCCCCGGGTCCCCTGCTGCAGCTGGCCGTTCCGGCTTATAACCAACACAATCAACAATCAATTTACCGGTACTAAAAATTCAACAGCGGGCATTGCTATGCCCAAAATATTGTTGGCTGGCTTTGCTGTACTGGCAATAAAAACTATTAATCATTAACTATCATGTTAAAAAACTACAAATTTTTACTGGCAATCCTGTTGCCTTTTTTTCTCATCCAAACAGTTGCAGCGCAATCTGTTAAAATAAGCGGTACGGTAACCGCTAAATCCGATGGCTTGCCCCTACCCGGTGTAAGTGTAGCTGTTAAAGGCACCACCAATGGTGCACAAACCGGCGCCGATGGTAAATTCAGCCTGAACGCAAATATTAACGATGTGCTTAAAGTGTCCTACCTGGGTTTTGCAACGCAGGAAATTACGGTTAAACAAGCCGAAACCAACCTGCAAATTGTGCTGCAGGATGCCCCCAACTCGCTTAACGAAGTGGTGATAACCGCGCTCAACATCTCTAAAGATAAAAAGACACTGGGCTATTCGGTTCAGGGCTTAAAATCAAAAGACATCTCCGAAGCCAAAGAAACCAACCTGGTGAACGCTTTGGCAGGTAAAATTGCCGGTGTACAGGTTACCAACAGCCAGGGCGATATGGGTTCGTCGCGTATCATTATCCGTGGCGAAACATCCATAGGCAATAACAACCAGCCCTTGTTTGTGGTTGATGGCGTTATTGTTGATAACAGCCAGTTTTTGGGCACCAACGGTTCCAGGGATTTTGCCAACGCCATAGCCGATCTTAACTCCGAGGATATCGAATCGGTAAGTGTGCTTAAGGGGCCAAACGCGGCGGCGCTTTATGGTTACCGGGCCGCAGCGGGCGTTATCCTTATTAAAACCAAAACAGGTAAAGGTGCAAAAGGGCTTGGCGTTACCATCAACTCCAACACCAGCTTCTCTACCGTAAACATTCTGCCCGATTACCAGAACGAATACGGACAGGGATCAAACGGCAAGTTTAGCTATGTTGACGGCAAAGGCGGCGGCGTTAACGATGGCGTTGACGAAAGCTGGGGCCCCGCTTTGGATGGATCGCTTATTCCGCAGTTTTACTCCAACGGCCAGGCTGTTCCGTTTGTAGCCCATCCGGATAATGTAAAAAACTTTTTTAATACGGGCGTTACCTTAAATAACGGCGTAGCACTGGCAGGCAGCAGCGATAAGGCCGACTACCGCCTGTCGTACAATAACCTGCACCAAACGGGTATTGTTCCTAACACCTCGCAGGGCCGTAACTCGTTTTTATTAAACTCCACCTTTAAGCTTAGCCCTAAATTAACGGTTACAACCATTGCCAATTATATTAAAGACGACGCCGATAACCTGCCCGGCGCCGGTGGCAGGCGTGCAACCAGCACCATGTTACAGTTTACATGGTTTGGCCGCCAGGTTGATATCAGCCAGCTTAAAAATTATAAAGATGCCAACGGCAACACCTTTAACTGGAACAACAGCTACTATAGTAACCCTTACTGGCTGGCTTATGAAAACACGGTAGGGCAACACAAAAACCGCATTATAGGAAGTGTGGAGCTGAATTATAAGATCATTGAAGGCTTATCGGCCAATTTCCGTACGGGAACCGATTACTATAACGACCGCCGCAAAATTAAAGTAGCTTACGGAACAAACGGCACACCATTTGGATCATACGAGGAAGATGCCTACACCGTAAACGAAACCAATACCGAAGCCAGGCTGCAATACACCAAAAAGCTGAATAACGATTTTTCGTTAGATGTTTTGGGCGGTGGCAACATCAGCACCATATTAAATGAGCAAAACGACCAGGTAGCTCCCAAACTGGCGGTAGCCGGCTTGTACACATTAAGTAACTCGCGCGATCCGCTGGTATCGTCCAACTACTATGGCAAGCTTAAAACTTACAGCTACTTTGCATCGGCACAAATAGGTTTTAAAAACTACGCCTTTATTAACCTTACCGGCCGTAACGATTGGTCGTCGACCCTGCCTGCGGCCAACCTATCCTACTTTTACCCTTCGGTTAACGGCAGTTTGATACTATCAGAGGCGCTTGATATTAAAAGCGACATTTTAACCTACGCCAAGTTACGCGGCGGATGGTCGAAAGTGGGTAAGGCTACAACTCCTTATCAACTCATCAATTACTACAATTTTACAGCGCCTTTTGGGTCGAACCCGCAGCAAAGCCTGGGCACAGTTGATTTAAACAGCAAACTGAAACCGGAAACCACCACATCGGCCGAGGCCGGTTTTGAACTGGGCTTTTTCCAGGACAGGGTTCACCTGGACGTAAGCGCTTATAATACCAATAGTATAAACCAGATTGTTACCGTTGATGTAAGCCCATCAACCGGATACAGCCAAAAACTGATCAATGGCGGCAGCATCAACAATAAAGGTATCGAGATACAGTTGGGCCTAACGCCTGTCAAATCAAAAGATTTTACCTGGGATATAACCACCAACTACTCGCTTAACCGCAGTAAAGTAGTTAAGCTGGATGATGAAGGCCGCCTGCAAAGCATCATTTTAGGAAGCGACCGTACCGTACAGGTATTGGCAGCCCTTGGCCAGCCTTATGGCACCCTATATGGCAACGCCTACACCCGCGATGCATCCGGGCAAATTGTAATAGGCGCCAATGGTACCCCGGTTATCAATCCAACCAAACAATACCTGGGCAAATTTACACCTAACTGGCTCGGCAGCATCAATAACAGCTTTACCTACAAACACATAAACCTTGGTTTCCTTGTTGATGCCAGGTTTGGCGGGTCTATCTATTCAAACACCAACCGCACAGGTACCTATACCGGCGTGTTGGCCTCAACCCTGCCGGGGCGCGGGGCGGCAAATGGCGGTATCAGCTATTATTATCCGGGCAATAACGCATCAGCAGGTGCGGTACAGGTAAGCGGCAACGCACCCGCCGGCGTAACCGTGTACAACGATGGTATGATATTTAAAGGCGTAAAAGCCGATGGTACCCCTAATACCACCATATTACCTGCCCAATCATACTACAAAGGGTTTACCAATGTTGATGAAGCTTTTGTTTACGATGCATCGTACATTAAACTGCGCGAGGTTAAACTGGGTTACACTTTCCCTTCAAACTGGGTAAAAAGCGTTGGCCTGCAATCTGCAACCTTATCTGTGGTTGGCCGTAACTTGTGGATAATCCACAAAAACGCGCCAAACATCGATCCTGAAACCGCCTTTAACAACGGCAACGGCCAGGGCCTGGAAGACCTTACCCTGCCAACCGTACGCAATATTGGCTTTAACATCAACCTTAAATTTTAATAACCATGAAACTTAAATATACAACCCTCATATTATCAGGCGCGCTGTTGTTACCGGCAGCATCGTGCAAAAAAGACCTGGTAGATATTAACAAAAACCCCAATAACTCGCAAACGGCACAGCCCGATTACCTGCTTACAGCGGCCAGCAAGGTTACCGCCGATACCTATTGGGGCACGGCCAACAACATGGACGCCAGCCTGCTGTTTGTACAATACTGGGCCAAAATTCAATATACCGATCCCGACAGGTATATATACAGCAACAGCGCTTTCCAGGAGCTATGGACGGTAGGTTATTCAAAAAGTATAGTTAACCTTAACCAGATCATTAAACTGGGCGACGCGCAGGGAAATACCAACTACAAAGGCGTAGCGCTGGTGCTGCGTTCATGGGTATTTACTTTGCTTACCGAGGCATACGGCAATATCCCTTACAAGCAGGCGGCCAATATTGATCAGTACCTCACCCCGGCTTATGACACCCAAAAGGATGTTTATTTTGCCCTGCTTGATGATTTAAAAGCCGCCCAAGCCGCGCTTGACCCCTCAGGAAAAGCCATTGCCGGCGATGTTATCTATGGCAACAATATAGCCTTGTGGAAGAAATTTGCCAACTCGTTGCGCCTGCGCATTGCGTTAAGGATTGCAGATAGGGAGCCCGCGAAAGCAAAACAGGTTTTGGCCGATATACAAACCGAGGGCGGCAGCTTTATAAGCGCCAATACCGAGACCGCGCAGTTTACTTATGTAGATTCGCCGAACCAAAACCCCATAAGCAATTTATTTGATACCCGCGACGATTACCGCATCAGCAAAACTATTGTCGATAAGTTGTTTGCGCTGAATGATCCGCGCCTGCCCGTGTACGCCAGCAAAACCAAGGATGCCACACCGCAAACCTATGTGGGCATACCCAACGGTCTGCTGGTTGGCGATGCCAGCAACCTGGGCTTCACCAAAACATCAAAACCAGGCACTTACTTTTTAGCGCCGCATGCCCCTGCGGTGATCATCAGCTATGCCGAAACCTTGTTTGATCAGGCTGAAGCAGCCGCGCGTGGCTTTACCACCGGGGATGCTGCCGACTTATACAAACAGGCTGTAACTGCGGCATTAAAACAATACAGCATTGCCGATGCTGATATTGCTACTTACACAGCGCTGCCTGCTGTGCAATATGACGCCACCAATTACAAAAAATCAATTGGCGAGCAAAAATGGATAGCCCTGTTTGGACAAGGACTGGAAGGCTTCACCGAGTGGCGCAGGCTTGATTACCCGCAGCTACAGCCTGCTGTAGCGGGTACGTTAAGCGGCAAACTGCCCGTACGGTTTATTTACCCGGGCACGGAGCAATCGTTAAACGGTGCCAACTACAAGGCGGCGGTAGCCAGCCAGGGCGTCGATGTGCTTACAACCAAATTATGGTTTGATGTAAATTAAAAATGATAAACGGCCATGTTTGGGGTTGATACCCGGCATGGCCGCTTTTAAAGCGGAAAGCAGAATGCTAAAAGCTTAACGCTGATTTGCTTTAAGTGGCATTAATTGAAGGCATTGTAAAAAAGGCGGAGTGGCCGAGTGGTTCAGGCGGGGGTCTGCAAAACCCTTTACGGTGGTTCGAATCCACCCTCACGCCTCCGGATTTAACGTTAAATATGCTATGAAAAAACTGGCTGTACTATTAACTGTCGTATTTTATTTGGGAGGATTAAAACAGGCAAACGCCCAGGCTACGGCCCACAGCCCGCGTGTACTGGTAGTAATGGCACATCCAGATGATGAGAGCACATTTTCGGTAACGCTATACAAAATTGCCAAAGAGCAGCATGGCATTGTTGATTTGTTTGTAATAACCAACGGCGAAGCGGGCTACAAATACGCCACCCTTGCCGAAGCCTACTACGGCATTGAGCTAACCGACGAGAAAACCGGCCGCGCCAACCTGCCACGCATCCGCAAACGCGAGTTGGTAAACGCCGGCCATATTTTGGGTATAAACGAATATTATTTCATCGATCAAAAAGATGCCCACTATACCCTGAACGAAAAGGAACCGCTTGATACCAGCTGGAATGTTAATACGGTAAATACCCGCCTGCACCAGGTTTTAACCAATAATCACTACGATTTTATATTTACCCTTTTGCCCGAAGCTGGCACCCATGGTGCCCATAAAGCTGCCACATTGATTGCCTTAAATGCTATAACCACATTGCCTGCCGATAACAGGCCGGTTATTTTAGGTGCGGCTACCTGCAACAAGGCCGATACCGTTACCCGGTTCAAGGGCTACAGCAGCTATGCGCAAACCGTGCCGTTGACGGATACGGCAAATTTTAAGGTAGACCGCACAGCATCCTTCAGCTACAAAAACAGGGTAAGCTACAAAGTAATAGCCAACTGGGAAATTGCCGAGCACAAATCACAAGGCGTTACCCAAATGACAATGAATGATGGCGATATGGAAGATTTCTGGTATTTCGCCGTGAATGGTAATGCCGGTTTACAAAAAACAAAGGCTTTGTTCCGGGCGCTTAGTTATATGCCTTATGTGCCCAAAACCTACCAGGATGCAAAGCCATTGTACTCAAAATCCAGATAATCTGCGTTTATTTCACGGTATAGCTTATCGCTTTGCTGTTACGCCCGCCGTTAAACGGATCGGTTAGTAACGAAAACACCAACTGGTACTTACCCGGCTTGGCTGGCGCGGTTACATTAAACTTAAAGTGGGTTGTTTCACCCGGTTTCAGGCTGATGTTGTAAAAGCTATTGTCGGCCCTTTGGCTGCTGAACACGTCGGTATCAACAATAAAGCTGGCTTCAAAAATAACCTGGTGAAGCTGGCCTTTGTTGCTGAAGCTAACAGGCACGCGGTAAGGGTTTTTAAAGGTAAGGTCAAATTCCTTTTGCTGGCCGGGAGCTACAACCAGTTCCTTTTCTGTTGCTTCAAATTCAATTTTCTGATAGGTGCGCACATCATTTACCCAGCCGCCGTACCAGGTACCTGCGGGTGTATTGATGGTATCGGTGCTGAAACCCGGCTGAGGATGTTCTAATATATAATAGGCGCGTTTGTGCTGCAGGCTGTCTTCTATCGGCCAAAACTCGTATTGTGTGCGGCGGTAATAGCGCGGGTCGTAATCAAAGCCTTTTAAGGTATTGTTATAAAAATTATATTTCGATGGGTTTTGGAAGCCCTCGTTAAAAATTACGTAGTTATCGCCCGCCTTGTCATGTACCAGTTTTGCCCAATCTTCAAAATCGTAAAAAATCCTCAGCGCGTGCATTTGTTTTAGTATAGGCGGGCCCGCGATAATCAGCAGCCTTACAAAAACAATCAGCCCGATGTTAATCATCGCCAAACGGTTAAACCAGGCCGGTTTACCACCCGGCTGTGTAAAATGAATGAGCGCCAGCATGCACAGCGGCACATAGGCTATGAGCGTCCAATGCAGCTGCACTTCGCCCTTAAACGATGTCAGGAAAAAAAACAGCAGAATGCCAATACTATTTACCAGTAGCACCCTGGCAAAAGCATCTTTTATACGCAGGGTAAAGCCTTTGTAAAACAGCAACCATCCAATTAAAGGGCCGGCCATCAGCAACTGCCCCAAAGGATAATTATAGGAAAAAGACAGATCGTAGGGCTTATCCGAGCGCTCGGCCAGGTGGTAACTTATAGACGGGAATTCGTTATTAACCTGCCATAAAATATGGGGTATAAACAGTACCAGCGCCAATACCACTATGCCATAAAACGATGCCCGCTTAAACAATTTAGGGCTTGATATCACCGTACAGCCCAATAGCAATATGCCATGGTATTTACTGTACAGCAAACATGCAGCTATTATGCCCAGTATCAGCGCCAGCTTCCAGCCATCCTGTTCGAGGTATTGCTGTAAAAAAAACAGGAACAGCACCGTAAAAATAAGCAGTGGCGCATCGGGCGTGGTAATAAAGCCATAAATATGAAACACAAAAATACCGGATACTACCAGGATAAACGTAAGCGCATCTACCCTATATTTTTTAAGCGTGAGCCAGATAAACCAAAGTGATAAACTGCTGCATATAACGGTAAGCAGCCTTAGGCCGAAACTGTTGTGGATTAATCCGTAGCCCGCACGGATAAATACAGCCACCATGGGCGGGTGGTCATAATAACCCCAATCCATAAATCGCGAATAGAGCCAGTAGTAGGCCTCATCGGCGTGCACCTCCAGGGTGGCGGCCTGCAGGATGTTCAGCGCTGTCCATAACAATAAAAAATAGATAATAAGCTTGTTTTGCTTAGCAACGGGCTGCACATTATTGATGGCGGTATCCTGCATTAATTTTGTTAGCTATTAATAACGTAAAGGTATAATAAAACCGCCAAGCCGAAAAGGCATGGTTTACGAGATATTTTTTGAGTATTGCTTGCCGGCTTATAAACCTAACTCATTGATTAGCAGAAAAAAAGTAGTAATTTCTCCAATTAACCATTAATTGTTTTATAACTTTAATGTGTTATAAACATATAATTAAAAATCTAAAAACATTATGCCAAAGTATGTAATTGAAAGAGAAATACCCGGAGCGGGTAATCTTTCGGCCGAACAGTTGAAAGCCATTTCGCAAACATCATGCGGAGTATTGAGCAGTATGGGCCCGCAAATTCAGTGGGTGCAAAGCTATGTTACCGATGATAAAATATATTGCATTTATAACGCACCCAACGAGGATATGGTTAGAGAACATGCCGCACAGGGCGGATTCCCGGCAAACTCGGTAAGTAAAGTTTCAACTATCATCGACCCAACAACTGCCGAATAATTGATTTTGAAATAAAACAAGTAAGGAAATTAACGTCAAATAAAATGCAGCTATTAACAACAGCATTTGCTTGGCCGAAATGAATAATATTGTTGATGGCTATTGATGATAAGGGCTCTATAAGTTAAGAAACACCAAGCTATAGTGGCTAAATGTGGAAAATCTTCACAAATAAAAAAGGACTACCCAAACCGGGCAGCCCTTTTAATTAACTATAGAACAAGATTTTATTTATGGGCAATATCTTCCTGAACAATCCAATAAACGCCCAGAACACACTTATTTTAAATTATTGTCTCGGGGTGTCATTTTATATTTATTGGCCAGGGAAAAGAAAGGCACTATACTTTCATATAGCACCTTCCCAAATGTTTAGCTAAATTATCTCGGTCCTTTATAAGTCAAAGTTCCAACAACAATTCTTTTGTTAGTAGCATTTGCTCCCCAGTCAAACCCTAAATAAAACGTCTTGGTAGCAGGATCATAATAGTTATCGACACCAGGCGTATTTTTAACTGCAGGGTTGCCGCTTGCACTAACGGTAACTTTATTAGTGGCGGGATCAACAGCTAATTGTAAACCCGCTACCCCACCGACACCACCACCGTCATGCCAGAATATCTGGAAAGTGTTGGCATTAGCTGCGATAGTTGCAACCTCAGATTCCTGACCGTCAGGGAAGTCACCACCTAAATTGGTATCCGCTTCGCCATCTACAAATCTTTTTATATTACCGGCAAGCGTATAAATACCATCATATTTATTTTTCACACTGTAAAAAGCATACAAGGTATCTTTAGATGCAGCATGCACTGCTAAACCATCAGACTTAGTGATTTTATACGCCAATGCGTAGCTTTTTGAAAGATCCAATTTGCTACCATCAAGCTTAATAGCAAACTCCTTCTGAAAATCACCAGGAGCAAAGTTAAAGGTAAGGGAGCCATCAGCTGCCTGGGTTGCGTTGGTATTTGCAAGTGTGTAAAATGACGATGGCAGAAGCACATATGAAGCATCATTAGCCTTATTGTAAGCATCGATTGCGCCCGGTAAAGCTGTCACTATAACAGCCTGTCCGATTTTCAGATCAGATGGTTTGGCTGCATCCTTCTTTACAGAAAATACACTGATAGTTTTAACATCGGTAAACGGATCAAAAAACGTTGCGCTTTCCATTGAACCTGTAAAACCAATATACGAGGTACCTGCTGTTGGGTTCTCATTTGATAAATCGCCCGCCGGCACCTTACGGCAGGCAGAAAACATTACCAAAACAGAGCAGGCGAGAAGAATATGATTTAAAAATTTATTCCTTTTCATGTCTTTTTTATTAATAATTATAACTGATTAGTCTACATCCCACCACACGTGAGCGTCCTGGGTATCACCACCTGTAAGCCTGGCAACAGCAGCTTTAACGTTAACTTCGTTTGAGCTATACTCGTTTGTAGGATATACAAAGCGGCTTACAATCTTTTTAGAAGCGTTAACAGCATCTGGCGCAGGGTTTAGTGCAGGGTAACCTTTTGGATTAGCAGTAGTAGCCGACTTTCTCCAGATAGCCCATGCCTGGTGCCCATCAGGGTAACTTGCAATCCACCTTTGGATGGTGATGTTGGCAATGGTTGGAGGTGCAGCTGCAATATAGGCAGCGGTTGGTGCAGCTAAGCCCCATTGACCGTTTGAAGCTGTGATACCAGCCACGTAATCAGTTGCAACAACTTCTGAGGTCCATCCTAATGACGCCGCCTCTGCCCTTGCAAGGTAAACCTCACCCGCAGTAACAATAGTTACCGAACCGGTAGTTGTACGGAAATCGCCACGCATTACACGCGCCCAGTTGGGGTTAGCTTCAATAAATGCTAACACGTTGTTACGGGCCAAACCGTAGGTTACACCAATATCAGATGATTCTGTGTTGCCGATGGCCTCGCTTTTACCACCGTATACGCTAAGCCTGGTATCATTAAGGCCTTTAAGTATATCGGTCATGGTAGCAGATTCTGCAAAATCCTTACGGCCATCGTACAAGTTATACCAGGGGCTTTTGATACCGCCACCGGGGAAAGTTACTTTCATATTTTGGCTGTTTGATTCGATAACGCCGGCAGCAATCGCCTCTTTAACGGCTGTTGCAGCGTAACCGCTTGCAGCAGGAACAACCTTTGACAGCTGAACAGCAGCTAATAGTTTAATAGAGTTTGCAGCACGTTTCCATGAAGCAACATCACCACCGTAAATTACATCACCTGCTAATGACGAGCCATCAAGCTCGGCCTGGGCAGATGTTAAAGTGGCTATTATGCCCTTATAAATAGTCTCCTGCGTATCATATTTCGGCTGAATAGCAGTTAAGCCCTTTAAAGCGTCGCTGTAAGGAACTTCGCCCCATGAATCTGTTACTACCCAAAATATATATTGTTGCAAAATTTTGGCTACCGCAGATGATGCCTTGCTTTGGTTAAGGTTAATGATATTCTGCAAATCATACAACGGGCCGGAGTAGTAAGGTGTAAAATCATTCTGAGGCAAAGTATATAACGATGTACCAGAATACTGGGTTTCAGTAAAAAATTGCGCGTACTGGCCTCCTGATATTGCAGGGGTACCTGTTGACGACAGGCCGGTAACACTTACCTGGGCATTGGTTAACAACCCAGCTATAATAGGCTGTGTTGTTGCGGTAGGGTTTTGGTTAACGCTACCAAAGTCTTTCAACTTGTTACAGCCCGTGCCTAACCAAACAAACGCGGCTGTTAGTGTATAAATATATCTCTTTTTCATTTTCGTTGAATCTAATTTGTGTTTGCTTAGAAGGTTACCTTAAGATTAAAACCTAAGCCCCTTGTGCCTGGCAGCTGGCCGGTTTCACCTTGTTGTGAGCTAATTTCAGAAGGATCGTAATCTTTTGATTTGGCATAGATCAATAACAAGTTACGCCCTGTGATATCAAACCTTGCCGACTGGATAACTTTTCCTAAACCTAATTTAGCTACCGGTATTTTATAACCGATGGAAACCTCACGAAGTTTAACAAATGTTAAATCATAGATATATGAATCGTAAGTTTTGTTGTTAGTTAAACCCTGGAAATAGGTTTTAGCATCAATGTAGTTAGAAACAGATTTACCATCCGCGTCAACACCGCTAACTTTAACACCACCACCGTCGGCTACAGGATCACGAACCGGAACCCCTTTATCATTAAGCGCGGCAGTTGCAGCAGTTAACCCGCTAAACTGTCCCCACCTGTTTGATAATGAAACAAATTTACCGCCAACCTGGTAATCGATATTGGCATTAAGCACAAAGCTCTTAAAAATGGTGAATGAGTTTTGGATACCACCGGTCCATTTTGGAAGCACGCTGCCAAAATACACATTCGGATCATTAGCATACATACCGTTAGCGGCAATAATTGGAACGCCGGCTGCATTACGTTTTATGCCGTTGCCATATATCTGGCCCCACTCTTTACCTTCCTGGAACACCATGTAAGGCATATCTGTTCCCCAAACCTGGTCACTCGGATTAGTGTAACGGGTTACACCATATTTTTTGCTAACCTCTACAACTTTATTTTGTAGCTGGCGCGCGCCATTGATGGTTACATCCCAGTTAAAGTTGTTGATGCGTACCGGTGTGCCACTTAAGGTAAGCTCAATACCTTTTCTTTGAATTTTACCAAAGTTGGTTAATATGCTTGAAAAACCGCTGGCAGGGTTAACGGTAACTGATGCTGGGAAATCAACATCGGTACCTGCATAATAAGTAGCAGATAAACCTAACCTATCGTTAAGGAACCTTAAATCCAAACCTACCTCTGTTTGTTTGAACACGGCACCGTGTAAGGCCGGGTCAACACTTTGGTCGGGAGTATTCATTAATATATTTGTACCAAATTTGTATTGGTTAACACCGTAAACAGTGTTATTCCTGTATCCGCCGTAGTTATCGGTAGCAGTTGCAAGCGCTTGCGGGGTTTCACCATAAGATAGCCTTACCTTACCAAAACTTAACCAGTTATTAAACTGTGGCAATAGCTCGCTGAATACGAATGAACCACCAAATGACTTAGCTAATACGCTGTTATCCTGAGGGAATAATGAGGAAAACCAATCGTTACGTACAGTTCCATCTATAAATAAAAAGTTTTTGTAACCTAATGTAGCCTTTGCAAATAATGCCCTGTATTGCTCGTTTGTACGGGTGTTAAAAACTGATGGCGCGCTAACCGAGTTAGTTATATTATAAAGATCGGGGATGCTTAAACCATCAACAGTGTTACCACCATTATCCTTGTAGCTCCTGTTATAAATATCGCTACCTGCATTTATATCAATTTTAAAATCAGCGATCTGTTTGTTGTAGTTTGCCAGTAACTCGTAGTTTTCACGGTTTTCATAAACATTGTAAGTACGGTAATAATTTTTTACACCTGTTTGCGATCCGCTTTTTTGAAGAATAGCAGGAATGAATTCTTCTTGCCATTCGCTTCTTGAGTTTTTACGGTAAGTTGCCTTAATATTAAAATCCTTGTTAAGCTTGTACTGTAAATACACGTTACCATAAAAACGGTCACGTTGATTATCCTTGGTATTAAGCTCGGCTATTTTGTACATGTTATACCAGTAGTTACCAGCATAAAAATAACCCGGGTTTGAAGCATCGTAAGAAGTTGGGTTCTGGTGGTTCCAGCTCACCAGTGTGCCATCTGGGCTTGTCAGGTCTTTTAACTCCTTCATGATCCCCATATCAAGGTCGCGGTGCATCCACTGGTTAAAGTTACCGGTAGAAGCATTGGCGTAACCATCGCTTATATTACCATGTACCTTTTGGCTAACAAAATTAACGTTGGCGCCAACAGTAAAGTGTTTTCCTAAATCGTAGTTAACATTTAAATTAAATACGTTTTTCATCAGGGCGGTATACGGTACTATACCATTTACATGTTGATTGTTGTACGACATCCTGATGTTATAATCGTCGGCCGATTTTGTGAAAGCAATGCCATTATTAAGGGTAGTACCTGTTTCGAAGTAATTGCGCGCGTTGTTTGGCTGGGCAACAAGGCTGGCCGTTTTAAACGAATATTTGGTTCCCGGAGCCCATGCATACCATGGAATATACTCCTGGCCTACCATTTTAGGACCCCAGCTGCTATCGTCTGTATAATCCGGGTAGAATTTACCATCCAAAGCTTTCCATCCTTCAGGATCGCCCGCTTTGTAATGGTATTGCATTAAATCTGCAGCGGCACCGCCGGCATAAGTGTTTTGGTAGTTAGGCAATATGTAAACCTTATCAAAGTTTACACCGGCATTTAACTCGATGCCAACACCTTTAACTTTGCCACCTTTTTTAGTAGTAATAACGATAGCACCATTTGCCCCCGCAGAACCAAACTGCGCTGAGGCAGCAGGACCTTGCAATACAGTGATATTTTCAACATCATCGGGGTTAAGATCATCGGAGTTTGGCAGAATAGTACCATCCACAACATACAGTGCACCTGAGCTGTTACCGAAACCGGTAGCACCACGAAGCCTTACCTGTGTGTTACGACCCAAAGCACCTACCGACTGGCTGCGAATCTGAAGGCCTGCAACCTTACCTGCCAAAGCATTGTTAACGTTTGGCTGGCGAATAGTGTTTAAGGCATCGGACTTTACAACCTGTGCTGCATAAGAAATGGAGCGTGAAGTTTGCTTGGTGTTAAACGCACCCGTTACCACAACCTCGCCCAACTGGTTACTTACCGATGTAAGCACTACAGTAATAGGATCTACGGCAGGCATTTCGACTGTTTTGTAACCAATAAACTTAAAAGTAAGGGTAGCGTTTGCCGGAACGCTTAACGAAAATTTACCGGCGGCATTGGTTTGGGTACCCAAGGTAGTACCTTTTACAATTACTGTTACCCCCGGGATGGGTAGGCCATCGTCTTTGGCTGTAACCGTACCAGTAACGGTACGGTTTTGTGCGTGCACCTGCGTTAAGCATAACAACAGAAAACACAAACTCGTGAATAGAAGTTTTTTCATTGTATAAAAAATCAGTTAAGTTAATTTTCTAAATTATGATTTTCGCACCAACACGCAAACAATAAAATAAAATTTTTAACAGTACCGACTTTTTATTAAAAATAAAGAAAAATTAACCCGTTTTTAGAGTAAAAAAAGCAAAACTTTTTAAAATATTAAAAATTCATAAAAAACTCATCTTAATTAACGATAAAACATGAAGTATTACACCTTTTTAGCGCAAATATGAGTCTTTTTATCTTAAAAAGCCTTAAAACTGCGAATTTCAGGTCAAAAATTGAATAAAAAGGCTATTAAATAGTTAACTATACCCAAACTTCTACCAGTAATTTAAGCCTTAGTTAAGTAAAACAAGATTTGTAAGGGTTATGGCTATCACCATTTTCTGCCAAAATTCTTCGTATAAATCGTTTTACCTATATCTTTTTTATATTTTAATCCTCCCTTCGGCGCAATTCCGTGGGATTATACTTCCGTATTTAATTTCGTATCAGTTCAACTATCATTGTCATATAGATTAAGTACGATCGCATATCTATCAATCAAGAATCTGCCTATAAAACACAAAAAAGCCCCCTTTTACAAGGGGGCCATATAAAATAAGTTTATAAAGGGCTTGTTTATCCGGCCAGTGCTGCGGCGCCGCTTACAATTTCGGTAAGCTCGGTAGTAATAGCCGCCTGGCGGGCCTGGTTATATGAAAGTTTTAAAGCTTTCAGCAATTCGCCGGCGTTTTCGGTTGCTTTGTCCATAGCTGTCATACGGGCGCCATGTTCAGATGCATTTGAATCTAATACCGCACGGTATAACTGGATTTTAATGTTTTTAGGAATCAGCTGCTCTACAATTTCCCGTTGACTTGGCTCCAGGATGTAATCAACATTGGCGGCCTTTATAGCCTCTTTTTTCTCGGGTTTCGGAACCGGTAATAACTGCTCTGCAATTAAAAACTGTACAGCAGCATTACGGAAATGGTTATATACCAACTCCACCCTATCATATTTGCCATTCACAAAACCTTCCATAATGCTTTCAGTAATTTTTGAAGCATTCTCGAAGTTAAGGTCAAGGAACAGGTCGTTATTGTTGCCAATTACGTTATATTTCCGCCTCTCGTAAAACTCCTGCCCTTTTTTACCAATCGCTACTATCGAAACGTTGCCGGCTGCCAGTTGCTTGCTGTATTTTTCGGCAATAAGGTTGTTGGCCGTTTTAATAACGTTGGCATTAAAAGCACCTGCCAAACCGCGGTTTGATGATACTACAACCACCAATACACGTACGGGCTCACGCTCCTGTAGATATGGTGATGCGCCATCCTCCAAACTTTCAGATAAGTTTGCTAAAAGGTCTTTTAGCTTATTGGCGTATGGGCGCAATTGAACAATAGCGTTTGTAGCACGTTTCAGCTTAGCTGCCGAAACCATTTTCATGGCCTTGGTGATCTGCTGGGTCGACGTTACAGACTTTATCCTGTTTCTTACTTCTTTTAAATTAGCCATTCTTTAAGATGTGCAAATTTCAGATGTGCAGATGTGCAAATTGCTACACCACACTGGTTATTATTTATGTTTAGATTCCGGATGCGCAAATCATCTGCACATCTGGAATCTGCACATTTGCATATTTAGTACTTTCCTGCCAGTTCTTTAGCTACTGTTTCCAGTACCCCTGTTATCTGATCGTCGAATTTACCTGCTTTAAGGGCAGCTAATACTTCCGGATGACGCTCTTCTAACTGACTGGTGAACTCCAATTCAAATTTCCTGATATCTTTTACCGGTACATTACGCATCAGGTTTTTGGTACCTAAGTAAATGATAGCTACTTGTTTTTCAACTGTCACCGGCGAAAATTGTCCTTGCTTCAATACTTCTACGTTACGAACACCTTTATCCAACACCGATTTTGTTGAAGCATCAAGGTCTGATCCGAATTTAGAGAAGGCCTCTAATTCGCGGAACTGAGCCTGGTCAAGCTTTAAAGTACCAGCCACTTTCTTCATCGATTTGATCTGCGCGTTACCACCTACACGTGACACCGAGATACCCACGTTGATGGCCGGACGGATACCAGCGTTGAATAAGTTAGACTCCAGGAAAATCTGACCATCGGTAATCGAAATTACGTTGGTTGGGATGTATGCAGATACGTCGCCAGCCTGTGTCTCGATAATAGGTAACGCGGTTAACGAACCACCACCTTTTACGATTCCACGGATAGACTCCGGAAGATCGTTCATTTGCTGCGCGATAGAATCATTGGAGTTGATTTTAGCGGCCCGCTCCAATAAACGGCTGTGCAGGTAAAACACGTCACCCGGATAAGCCTCACGGCCCGGTGGACGACGTAATAACAACGACACCTCACGGTAAGCTACTGCCTGTTTTGATAAATCATCATAGATGATCAATGCAGGGCGACCAGTATCACGGAAGTACTCGCCAATAGCAGCACCCGCGAATGGGGCAAAGAACTGCATGGTAGCAGAGTCGGAAGCATTTGCAGCAACTACGATAGAGAATGGCATAGCACCATTTTCTTCCAATGTGCGAACAATGTTTGCTACTGTTGATGCTTTTTGACCGCAGGCAACATATATACAGATAACCGGCTTGCCGGCATCATAAAATTCTTTTTGGTTGATGATGGTATCGATACAAACCGCAGTTTTACCAGTTTGGCGGTCACCGATAACCAACTCACGCTGGCCACGGCCGATAGGGATCATCGCATCGATAGCTTTAATACCAGTTTGCAAAGGCTCGGTAACCGGCTGACGGTAGATAACGCCTGGCGCTTTACGCTCCAAAGGCATTTCGTAAGTTTGGCCAACAATCGGTCCTTTACCATCAATTGGGTTACCTAAAGTATCAACAACACGGCCAAGCATGCCTTCGCCTACGTTTATTGATGCAATACGGTTGGTACGTTTAACGGTATCACCTTCTTTAATATCGTCAGATTTACCCAACAATACCACACCCACGTTATCTTCTTCAAGGTTAAGTACGATACCCTGTAAACCTGTTCCAAATTCAACAAGCTCACCTGATTGTACTTTTGTTAATCCATAAACGCGTGCAATACCGTCACCCACCTGGAGTACGGTACCCACTTCTTCTAATTCAGATTCTGACTTGAAGCCTGCCAATTGCTGACGCAAAATTGCCGATACTTCGTCTGGTCTTACCTCTACCATTGTTTAAATTTATTTAGAGTTTTGTTTTTACTATTATTGAATCACCTTCAGGGCAAATTCTTTTTTTAATTTTTTCAAGCTTGCTGCAATGCTGGTATCAACCTGCCTGTCGCCAACGGTTAATACAAAACCACCAATCAGCGACGGATCAACATGTGCATCCAGTATTACGGTACCACCAACAGCTTTTTGCACTTCAGCGGTAAGCACGGCTTTGTTAGCAGCCGATAATTCGGTAGCCGATGTAACCTTAGCTTTAGTGATGTGCTTTTTAATGTTAAACTGGTTTATATACTCATGCGCAGTTGTATATAAAACCTCGCCACGGCCTTTATCAACCATCAGTTTAAAAAACGCGATGGTAACCTTATTCACTTTACCTAAAAATACGGCATCAAGTATTTTGGTTTTTTTGCTGTGGGCGATGATCGGGTTGCTCAAAACCGCTTTAAGCTCCGGGCTTGCCTTTAAGGTATGGATAAAAAGATCCATATCAGCCTTAATCACGTCAACACTGTTTTGTTCCTGTGCAAGATCAATAAGGGATTTAGCGTACCTGGTTCCTACCGTTAATTCTGACATATTTTTCTTATTTGGGATTTCGGATTTTCGATTTCGGATTTATTTTCCGATCCTCCAACCCAAATCTCTATTTAAATAATAATTCTGAAAATTGCGATTTCCAAATCCGAAATCCCAATTCCGAAATCCGAAATTATAATTTAACTTCTTTTAATAACTGGCTTACAAGCTCGTCTTGTTTTTGCTGATCTTCAAATTGCTTGCGCAACACTTTCTCGGCAATTTGTAGCGACAGGGTGGCTACCTGGTTTTTAACATCGGCCATGGCTATGGCTTTCTGATTGTTAATTTCAACACGGGCAAGCTCAATCATGCGCGTACCTTCTTTGTGTGCCAGTTCTTTAGCATCAACAATCATCTGGTCTTTAACCTTGCGGGCATCAGAAAGGATCTGATCGCGCTCGGCACGGGCTTGTTTTAGTAACGATTCATTCTCGTTAGTTAAACGGGACATTTCTTCTTTGGCAGCTTCGGCTTTCTGAAGCGAATCTTCAATAAAACGTTCACGATCGCTTAACGCGCCCAAGATTGGTTTCCAGGCAAATTTTCCTAATATAAACAACAGTATCCCAAATGATATCGTTGTCCAGAAAACTAAGCCTAATGCGGGAGTAACTAAATCCATAATTCTGTATAGCTATTACTTGTATATTATTCTTTTAACGGGGATTAAAACAAGCCCGGAGCCAATCGCCCCGGGTTGTTCTTTTCTTTTTTGCCTAAAACTAATTAGAGCAAAGCTACTACCACGGCAAACAAAGCAACACCTTCAACAAGGGCTGCAGCGATGATCATGTTAGTTTGAATTTTTGAGGCAGCTTCTGGCTGACGGGCGATACCTTCAACGGCTTTACCACCGATTTGTCCGATACCGATACCTGCGCCAATTACAGCTAAACCTGCGCCAATTGCACCAAGTTTTTGAAGGCTAACAACACCTGTTGCAGCAGCTTGAGCAATTGTTCCAATCATTCCACTCATTGTTTGATAATTTAAAACGTGTATATTAATTATAATTAATTCAGATTAATGGTGATGCTCTTCAACAGCCATACCTATAAACAGGGATGTAAGCATCGTAAAAATAAACGCCTGTAAAAATGCCACAAGCAATTCTATCATATCCATAAACACCACAAACGGGACAGAAACTGTTGACATCCATGCGGTTTTAAAGATAAAGATCAATGATATTAAGCTTAATACGATAATGTGGCCCGCAGTAATATTTGCAAACAAACGGATCATTAACGCGAAAGGCTTAGATATGATACCAATAAGCTCAACCGGAACCATGATAGGGTATAACCAAAAAGGGATATCAGGTGTAAAAATGTGTTTCCAGTAGTATTTGTTACCGCTAAAGTTAATAACGATAAGCACAATTACCGATAACACCATAGTTACTGCTATATTACCCGTTAAGTTAAAACCTCCCGGAAAAAATGGAACCAGGCCCAACAGGTTATTGATCAATATAAAGAAGAATATAGTAAGCAATAAAGGCATGTACCTTCCGTGCTTAATACCTATATTAGGAATAGCCACGTCATCGCGTACAAAAAGGATAACCGGCTCCAATAACGCCTGGATACCTTTTGGCGCTTTACCAACATTTTTCTTATAACCCGATGTAACAGCGAAGAAAACAATTAACAAAATAATCATCCCCATCCACATACTGGCTACGTTACGGGTGATTGAAAAATCGTAAACTTTGGCAGCTTTATCCACCTCGCCGGCTTCGTTTACAGCAACTATTTTGTTGCCTTCAAGTTTATAGTTATAGTGCGTACCTTTATAAACCGGACCTTCTTCTTTACCCTCTTCCTTTAATAAGGAACCCGACAAGAAAATTTCCAGCCCTTTATCGGTATACAATATTACAGGCAACGAAATAAAGTGCTCGCCCATCAACGGAATTGATACTGGCCAGAAATGCGAATCGCCGATATGTTCAAATACTACTTCTTTCGGATCGAAAGGTTTTGACTCTTCTTTTTTAGCATTTTCTTGCGAGAATGATAGTGTAGGCATTACACCTAACATCAAAAAAAGCGCGGAAATCAGGAATGTTTTAAATATTTTTGAGTTCAAAATCGAGCTGTTATACATCTAAATGAAGTTTTCTACCTTATTTTTTGGTTGCGCAAGTTACGTAACAAACCATAAATTTCAAAGGCCATATTTAGAAAATATACGTAAAAAAAATCGCCGGCAAAAACGTACCGGTTTACTACGTTTTTCTTCAAAAAAAAGAGCACAAAAAACAAGCAGGCCAATATCTTAACCGTAGTAGCCGCCAAAAAGGCCTGCGCGTACATTTCTTTGTTAATTTGGCCTACAAAAACAATGGCCATTACCGTAAAAAAGGTAAGCCCGCCAACAAAAAAAAACAGCAGCCAAAACTTCTCTATAAGTAAACCGGGATATCCGGCATAGCCCGAAACCAACGGAGGTAACGAAATAATAACAATAAATACAAGAAAAGATAATGCGGTAGGAAGTAGTTTCAACTCTTTACGGATCTGATAACAATGTACAATGAAATAAATACGCCAACAAGCGATAAAGCGGCCGTGGCCCATTTGGTTTGGTGGTTACCGGCCTGGTCTATTTTGTAACCGGCAAAGGCAAACACGCCAATAACGGCTATCATCTGGAAAGCCACACCGCTAAATTTGGCATAGCTGTTTACTTCCTTACCAGCGTTATCCTTATCGTCACCTTTTTCGTTTTGGGCCATGCGCAAATTTATTAAACCTATTGTATAATCTTTAGTATTTTAGCAATGCTTTTATAACCAGAACATATTTTGAGGCGAGTGAGCATATTTTCCCTATCTACACCACGTAAATTATTATTGCCCGCGCTATTATTCATCATAGCAGGTTGCTCGCTCGAAAAGGAAAGCGGTTTTAACCGCCAGATGCAAAACCTTACGGCGCATTACAATATACTGTTTAATGCCAACGAACTGCTGCGCCTTAAGCAGGAAAGCTATGCCGCCGGTTTTGTTGACTCGTATAACGAACTGCTAAATGTTTACCCCGATACCGTATCACAAAGCGCCACTGCCGATAAAGACCTGGAACTGGCCTTTAGCAAAGCCAACAAGATCATCAATATTAAAGAACAAAGCCATTATTTAGGCGATGCTTACCTGGTTATGGGCAAAGCGCGCTTTTTGGAAGGTAACTACTTTGATGCCGTTGAGTACTTTAACTACGTGATTGCATCATACGGCAAGCAGGCTAACCTTAAGCAGGAAGCTTTGATATGGAAAGGCCGGGCGCTCCTGTACCTCAATAACCCGGCTGAAGCCAAAGTGGCCATAGATACCGCCATCAAAAACATCAACCCTAAAAAAAGTATTCCGGCAGGCATTTACGCTACACAGCTGCAATACTATATAAATACAGAAGATTACCCTGCCGCCGAGGAAAGCGCCAAAACCGCCCTAAAACTTTGCCGCGACGGTGAGCTGAAACTTCGCTGGACGTTCATTTTGGCCCAGTTACAGGAGCTTAATCAAAAACCCGATGCTGCTATAGTTAATTACGCCGGCATTGCTAAAAGCAATTCATCGTTCGAGATGGCTTTTAACGCCAACCTAAACCGCATCCGCCTGCAAGACCAGGAAAACGGCGTCAAACAAAATAAAATTGAACGGCTGCGCAAGCTGCTTAAAAACCAAAATAACAAGGAATTTACCGATCAGATTTACTACCAGGTAGCGCAGCAACTTTACGCCGCCGGCGATATTGACGGTGCTGTAAAAAACTATCAGCTATCGGTACGTAACAGCGTTAAAAACCAAAATCAAAAAGGCCTCTCGTACCTACGCATCGCCGATATCGATTTTAAAAATAAGGCCGATTATGCCGGGGCCAAGCTTTATTACGATAGTACACTTACCTACCTGGCGCCAACCTATCCCGGTTACCAAATCATCCGCAAAAAAGCCAATAACCTGCAAATACTAACCGGCCTGCTGCAAACCATCGGCCGCGAGGACACTTTGCAAATGCTTGCCGCACTTGACGAGCAAACACGCACTGCCCGAATTGATGCCATGGTTAACCATAAAATATTGCAGGATAAAGCGGCTGCTGTAACTATGGCAGCCAACAACGGCCAGTTTGAAAATAGCCGCGGCAGCAATAACCTCAATAATCAGCAGGCAAACAAAAGTGGCAGCAGCACATTTTATTTTTATAACCCAACTGCCATAGGCCTTGGTGTAAATGATTTTAAAAGGCAATGGGGCAACCGCAAACTGGAAGATAACTGGCGGCGCAGTAAACGATCGGCTACAAATATAGCGGCCAATGGAGCCGCTGTGATGTCGTCGCCTGTGGAAGACCCCTTTGCACCAACAACCCAGGACGCAGCTACAAAAACTAATGGCGACGCGGGCAGCTATCGGCAGGATTTGATTAAAAACCTGCCATTAACCCCTGATTTGCTCAACAGGTCGAATATTCGCGTTTACAACGCCTACATGGATATGGCCAATTTTTACCGCGATTTATTGGGCGATAAAAAAGAAGCTATTACAACGTACGAAGCTATATTAACACGCTTCCCTAAAAGCAGCGATAAAGCGGCTGTTTATTATAACCTGTACCGCCTTTATGCCGGTGTGGATGTAACCAAATCCGAGGCTTATAAGAATATGATCCTGAAAGAATTCAGTCAAAGTGTTTTTGCCAAAATCATCCTCGATCCTGAATATAGTAAACACCTTGACGACGCCGATGCCGGGTTTACCGCTTTGTATAACAGCGTTTATGACCTGTATGTGCAAAGAAAATATGCGGAAGTGATTGCGCAGGCAAACGATTTATTGACCAAATACCCCGATAACCGCTTTGCCGCCCAGCTATTTTATTTACGCACCATAGCTGCCGGCCACCAGGAAAAGCTGACACCTTTCATGACCGATTTGCAGCAGATAGTAGCGAAATACCCGGATGATAAACTGGTAACACCGTTAGCCACCCAGCATTTAACTTATATCGACTCGAACAGGGTAGAAATGGAAACGCGTACGGTGGTATTAACAGGTAACGATGTTAACGATATACCGTTTACCCCGCCGGTGGCTTTTCAAAAACAAACAGAATACCGCCCGGAGTATCATCCGTCGCCCACGGTTGCGTTGATACCCGAGGTGCGGAAACCGGTAACACCACCGGTAGCCGTAGCAAAACCAGCTCCGCCAGCCGATAAGCCTAAAACAACAGTACCTGTTAAGCCGCCGGTTAGCGCTGTGGTGGTATCCCGCAAGGATTCCGTTAAAACATCGGTAAGTACCAGAGTTTTATTACGCAAGGATTCGATTAAAACAGTTGTTCAGCTACCCAAACAACAGGTTGCCGCCAACACAGCGCCAAGCGTTGATTCGGTAAGGAAATTACTTGACCAGTTTGCCGCCGCCAAACAAGCCCAACAGCAGCCGGCGCCGGCAAGCCCGCTGCCGGCAGCCGCGGCAACATATATATTTAGCTTACGCGACAGCACAAATTACTATTTTGTGGTAAATGTAAGTACCGGTACAACTAACCTGTCATCATCACGTTTTGGTATAGGGCAGTTTAACCGGACCCGTTTTTCGGGCAGCGCCATTAAGCACGACTTGAAACCTGTTGGCGACGATAGTCAGCTGATATTTGTAGGCCGTTTTTATAGCCTGGACGATGTTAAAAATTACGCCCGTTCCATTATCCCGCTAATGGCCGATATTATGAAGGTACCAAAGGATAAATACAGTTTTTTTATCATTACCCGGGAAAATCTGGATAAATTAGCCAACCAAAAAACTTTGGATAGTTATATTGAATACTATCAAAAATATTATTGAAAAAAATGAAAATCTACAATAAAAAACCTGCCCTTAGTCCGCAGGAAATACGACACTACAACTGGTATATATGGCGCGCCGTAATAGCCCTTTTTGCTTTTGTGGCGTTGATGATAACGCTCACTGTTTTTGATGTTTTTGGGCAGCTACCGGCCTTTCGCGACCTGGAAAATCCAAAAAGCAACCAGGCATCAGAGGTTATATCATCTGATAAACAGGTTTTAGGCACTTATTATATACAAAACCGATCAAATGTTACCTTTAAAGAGTTATCACCAAATGTGGTCAACGCATTAGTTGCCACCGAGGATAAACGTTTTTACGATCACTCGGGCATCGATTTTGGCCGTAGTTTCACTATTTTTCTGCACTTACTTATCGGGCAAAAGCAAGGTGGCAGTACCATTACACAGCAGTTGGCGCTTAACCTTTTTAGCGAAAGAGCCGCTAACCCGTTTAAACGTGTAGTACAAAAAATGCAGGAATGGGTAACCGCGGTAAAACTGGAGCGCCACTATACTAAACAGGAAATCCTGACTATGTATTTAAATACTGTTGATTTTGGTGCTTACAATACCTACGGTATCAAATCGGCGGCACGTACCTATTTTAATACCACACCTGATAAGTTGACGCCCGATCAGGCTGCCTTATTAATAGGTATGGTGAATGGCCCTGGCATTTATTCGCCAATCAGGCACCCCGGCAATGCGCTTAAACGCCGCAACCTGGTGCTTAACCGAATGGAGGAGCAAGGCTATTTGAGCAGCGGCCAGGTTGCCGAGTTTAAACAAAAGCCACTTGGATTAGATTTTCATCAGAATAACCATTTTGATGGCCCAGCCCCTTACTTCAGATCGGTGCTAAAAAAAGAGATTCAAAAGATTTTTAAAGAACAAAACATAAACCGCCCCGATGGTACGTCCTATGACCTTGACCGCGACGGCCTGAAAATTTATACAACCATTGATGCCACCATGCAGCAATACGCCGAAGAGGCGCAACAGGAGTACATGAAAAACCTGCAGGTGCAGTTCAATGATCACTGGCGCGGGCAAAACCTGGCCAAAAACATCCACAATTTTAAATTCCTGATTAACCAGGGGATGTTGAAAAGCGACAGGTACAAACAGCTGAAAATGCAGGGCATGAGCGATGAGGATATCAAAACCAATTTTGATACCAAAGATACCCTGAACCTGTTTACCTGGCATGGCAATATTGATACTGTAATGCGGCCAACCGACTCTATCATTTACTGTAAAATGCTTTTGCGCAATGCCCTCATGAGCATGGACCCTACCACCGGCTATGTTAAAGCCTGGGTAGGCGGTACCAACTTTGAACATTTTAAGTACGACCAGGTTAAAAACGGTACCCGCCAGGTAGGTTCAACAGCCAAGCCATTTACTTATGCCGTGGCTATTGATAATGGCTACTCGCCCTGTTTAAAAATCAACAACGTGCCCGATACCATCCGCGGCTACGGCGATCCCTGGTGCCCGCGATCGTCGCCGTCAGAAACTTTGCCGGGTTTTATAACCCTGCGCCAGGCACTGGCACACTCACAAAACTGGGTAACCGCCCACGTAATGAGTGAGGTAAAGCCCGAACCTGTGGTAGAACTGATTAAAAAGATGGGGATAACCAGCGCTGTACCTGCATACCCATCCATCTGCCTGGGCACATTTGACGCATCCGTATTTGAAATGACGGCAGCATACTCCGTATTCGCTAATCATGGCTTATGGACCGAACCTACCTATATATTACGTATTGAAGATAAAAACGGCAACGTATTATATAGCCACACCCCTAAAGTAGTACAGGCCATGAACCCCCAAACTGCCTACGTAATGACTTATATGTTAAAAGGCGTAATTGAAGATGGCACAGGATCAAGGCTGGCTTATAAATACGGCCTGCATAACCCCATAGGTGGCAAAACCGGCACAACTAACGGTAATTCCGATGGCTGGTTCATAGGTATAACTCCACAATTGGTAACCGGCCTGTGGACAGGTTGCGAAGACAGGGACATCGCCTTCCAATCAACCCGATTGGGCGAAGGTGCCAATAGCGCCTTGCCTATATTTGCGCTATACATGAAAAAAGTGTACGCTAATGCAGCCCTCGGCATCAAAAAAACGGTTGATTTTGACGCCCCAAAAACCGGGGTAAGCATTGTTTTGGATTGCGGCCAGTATAACCAGCAACAGCAAGGGACTAACGATGTTGATAAGAAGCTGGATTTTTAAAAGATGATTGTCATCTCAAAACTACAATTAAAATATGTCATTGCGAGGTACCAAGCAATCGCGATTTTTGCAAATCAAGCGGCGAAGACTTACGAAGTTTTAAAAACTTCGTAAGTCTGGAATTCATCAGTACTTTAGTAATAAATCATGCAATTCCATTATTTCCTGCAATGAAATATCTGGCATAACGTGACCAAACAATCAGTGACGATTGAAATATGAGTGAGAAATTCGACTACCGGGAAGCATTAAAAAACATCCCTCACAAACCGGGTGTTTACCAATATTGGGATGAGGAGAAAGAACTGATATACATCGGCAAGGCTAAAGACCTCCGTAACCGTGTTGGATCTTATTTTAATAAAGACACTAATATCAATGCCAAAACACGGGTTTTGGTATCCAAAATCCGAAACATAACCTTCACCATCGTTGATACCGAGGTGGATGCCTGGCTGCTGGAAAACAGCATGATCAAAAAGCATCAGCCAAGGTACAATGTACTGCTTAAGGATGATAAAACCTATCCATGGGTGATTATCAAAAACGAAAATTTCCCCCGTATTTTCTGGACCAGGCGTATTGTTAAGGACGGATCAAAATACCTGGGCCCTTACGCATCTATCAGCATGATGCATAATATTTTAGGGCTGATAAAGGAAACGTACGCCCTGCGCACCTGCAACCTGGCACTTACCCGCGAAAATATTGACAAGGGCAAGTTCAAGGTTTGCCTGGAGTACCAGCTGGGTAACTGCAAGGGCCCTTGCCAAAACTACCAAACGGAAGAAGATTATGATAACAGTATTGCGGATATCACCGATATTCTGAATGGTAAAATAGGCGCCATATTGCGCCGCCTTAAAGGCGAGATGGAAGCCGCCGTGGCCGAATACAACTATGAGTTGGCCCATCGTCTGAAACGCAAGTTTGACCTGTTGGAGAATTACCAGAGCAAATCAACCATCGTTAACTCATCTATCACCGATGTGGATGTATTTAATATCGCATCCGAAGAGAAACTGGCTTTTGTGAACTATTTAAAGGTAATGAACGGCACCATCATCCAAACGCAAACCATCGAGCTTAAAAAACGCCTTGATGAAAGCGACGAGGAGCTGCTTACCCTGGCCATCATCGAATTCAGGAGCAGGTATAACAGCACGTCAAAAGAAGTGATTGTACCATTTGATATTGATGTGGAAGACCATCCGGGTATTAAATTCACTGTACCAAAACTGGGCGAAAAACGCAAACTGCTTGATTTGTCGCAAAAGAATGTACAATATTTCAAAAAGGAAAAAATTGATCAGTATGAAAAGTTGAATCCTGAAATCCGTACCGAGCGATTGCTGACGCAGATGATGAAGGATTTGCGGATGAACCAGCTGCCCCGCCACATCGAATGCTTCGATAACTCTAACTTCCAGGGCAAATACCCGGTTTCGGCCATAGTGGTATTTAAAGATGGCAAGCCATCTAAAAAAGACTACCGCCATTTCCACGTAAAAACGGTAGAAGGGCCGAATGACTTTGCCACCATGGAGGAAGCGGTGCACCGCCGCTACCGCCGCATGCTGGACGAAGGCACCGAATTGCCACAACTTATTATCATTGACGGCGGCAAAGGGCAGCTATCAAGCGCGATGCATAGTTTAAAACTTTTGGGTATAGATAAAAAGGTAACCGTAATTGGTATTGCCAAACGCCTGGAAGAGCTATATTACCCCAATGACCAATACCCCATGTACCTGGATAAAAAATCAGAAACACTTAAAGTGATCCAGCACCTACGGGATGAGGCGCACCGTTTTGGTATCACCTTCCACCGTAAAATACGCGACAAAGGCACCCTGGCTACCGAACTTGAACTGATAGAAGGCATTGGCAAAACCACCGCCGAAAAGCTGTTGAAGTATTTTAAATCCGTAAAAAAGATTCGCGAGGCAAATGAAGAATTATTGCTTGAAGTGGTTAATTTAAAACAGGCAAAGGCGATTTTAGGATACTTTGATCAAAGTCAAAATTAAGTTATTGACTGGCTATATCAAATATCTGTCATTGCGAGGCACGAAGCAATCCCCTACATGCTAAGTCCCAAATAGTTCGGGATTGCTTCGTGCCTCACAATGACGGGAGTTTTGAATATGATTTACATAAAACGCAAAAAGTCAAAACCAGAACAGCTTTGACTTTTCACCTTTGAATTTTCATTTAACAATTAGTATTGCCAAAGATTAAGCTCCCAATCCATTAATGTCTTTTTTATTCTTTCCGATTCGTAAAGCTTGTCTATCCCCTGGGCGTAATCTTTCACACGCTCATCTTTATCATTGCTTTGTTTCACAATATAACTGGTAAAGATACGCTTCATGAAAACATCATCGAAACTTAAGCCTGTTGCATCGCTGGCGCGGCTAACAACCTCTTTGGTTGCAAGTATCTGGCGGGCTTCGGGAAAATAAATCCAAAAAGCCGGCTGATAATCCACATCTGCAGCACCTACACCCTTTGGTTTAACAAGCGGCGCTATCCCAATAATGCGCGGTTCAAAAATAGAGCGCTGGCGATCAAACACCCAATCTTCTTTTATACGATATTTGAGTACGCTATCGGGGTTAAATTCGCTGGCTACCATTGTAGATCCAATCTCATTGCCGTTGGCATCAAATTTCTTCACCACGCTGCTATCTGCACCGGATAAACGGCCCTTGGCCTGAGCCCCATTTAGCGGCGTACTGAAACTGTCGCCATTAATATCGTCCTTTTTACCCGGTGTTGGGTCATAAGCTGTTAGTTCGCCTGCCGTAATAGCATCCAGCAACACATCAATTAAACGGCGTTTTGGCGATGCAAGGTAAGTGTTCATTTTATCGCGTACATCAATTTCGCGCCATACCCTTTTAGCAAATGCTACGTCGCTTTCGCGCAGGTTGGGGTACGGGGTTACTTTCGCACTTAAAATGTTACTCTTTTTATAATAGCCATCAAGCGGCCTTTCAAAAGGCTTCATTGGCTTTTTGGTTGTATCCGGTGATGGCTGGCTGGCCACGGTATTTGAAGGCTGGGGCGGCGGCGGGGTAGCCCTCCGTCCTGCAGCAGCATTATTTGTTTTCCTGGGCGATTTCTTCGGTTGTTTTTTTTGCGCATAAGCGCCAACGCAGGCAATACAAAGCAAAACAATTAAAATTCTCTTTTTCATACGCGTTTAATTTGCGGATAATACAATAGCGTCCAGCCCGCGTGGCGTGCCGTCCGGCCCAACGGCCACAACATCTTTAAAAACAACTGTTGTACCCGGTGTAACAGTATTTAATGCCGATCTCATTGCACCGGTAAGTTCGCCGCTCGAGCCCGAATATATAATAGCATCCTGGCGTGGTTTTATAATTAATATGGTAAAACGTGTAACATTAAATTTAGCATCAAAATCAAAGTTGTCCAGTTTAGCAAAAAGCCTGTCCTGCGCCCTGATGTTGGCAGCGCTGGTTGTACCACCACTTTTGCCGCCAAACTGTGCTTTAGGATCTGGAATACGTTTTACCCGAAAATCAGAAGATCCTAAAACCATGCCCTTTTCGCCGGTAACGGTAATTTTCGCAGCGCCGACACTACTCACCCTAACCGTGTAATGACCGGCAGATCCACTGATAGAACCACCGCTCATGCTTACATTTAAGCTTGAAGTAGGTACACCCGGAGCCGATACCGATACCGGGTTGGACACGCCTATATACAACACGTTCATTTTATCGGGCGACACTACGGCCGATGGCCTTGCAACCATGTAGTCCTGAGAAAATGTATACCTTTTATCGGGGCCGCCATCAACTGCTTTAACAACCAATTCGCCACTCATAGTATGTTTGCCTTCGCCGCTTGCTGTAGTTGTATAAGTTCCAATACCATCTTTAGTCGGAACGGACGATCCCCCCACCGTGATAATTGGATTTGTATGCGAATCGTAAGCTGTTAAATAAATATCCGCTTTAAATTGCTGCCCGGCCAAAACGTAACTGCTTGGCGACACGGCTACAGCCCTGAATGCATTCAGCGTTACTTCGGCTTTATCAACGTTGCTGTATAATTTTTTAACCACTTCATTTTCGGCATTTTTTGTATCTGCCTGTATTTTGGCCAATGTGGTTATAGTTGCTCCCAATGGGATACCTTCGCCAAAGTAAGCTTGCTGCCATGTTTTTTGCTGCATCCCTACATTTGCTTTTGGCGCATCCGCATTTAAAGAAAAGTTTACGCCTTCGGCATCCTTGCCTAACAATTGCAGTAGTTTGGCACGGGTAGCTTCTATTTTTTCTTTTAAAACATCTGCCTTCTTGCCGTTGATCATCACTTCTGATGATATATCCAAATTGTCGCGTGCAGTAATATCATCAATCTCCTTATTGATACCGCCCCCCTTTTCAGTCAATTCAACTTTCAAATCATCGATGTATTTATTTAAGTCATCGGTCATTTTACTTGCCTCTTTTGCCGCGTTAAGATATTTAGCTTTATCAGGCTGAGCTTTTATTTTTGTTTCAAATGAATTATAAGTTTGCTGTAAACTGGAGTTTACATTCTTGGTAGATGCATCCAAACTTTTGGTAATATTTTTAAAAGCATCCAATAGGTTCTCTGGTACGTTTAGCGCAATTAAGCCTAAAAGCACCAGGTATAAGATACCTATCATTCGCTGTCTTGGGGTTTCCTTACCTCCGGCCATCTATATAAATCTTAGCTTTTAAAAAATCTGTTTATAATTAACTAACACGCGGCTGGTTCATCGCAGTAAGCATGTTGCCATATATAGCATTCAATGACCCCAGGTTTTTAGCTAAACGGCCAACCTCTTCCTTAAACTGTTTGGAATCATCTAACGATTCGTTAAAGTTGTTCATGGTTAAGGCCATATTTTGATAAAACTTGCTCATTGATTTTAAATGCGCGTTTGAATCCTGTAATTCCAGTTCATACACCGCGTTTAACGAACCCAAGTTTTTGGCCAGTTTATTTACCTGTTCATGGTACGCCTTTGAATCTACATTGGTATCAGCCATTTCGGCTAAATTGGCAGATGCTTTTTCGAATGCAGCACTCAGGTTATCATAACTTGCGGTTGCTGTTTTTACTTTAGCGGTAAAAGCTATAGTGGCTTCGCCAGCATCGGTTACCTTTGATATCGCTGCAACTTTATCGCCAAAGGTTCTTAAACCATCACCTAAGCTGCGTACCAGATCGGGCCCTATCTTGGCATCTTCAAGCATTTTATCCAGGGCAGCGGTGGTATTTGTTGCACCTATAGCACCCGGATGCGATGATGATTTGGGCAATTCGCCCTGAAAATCCTCATTCAGCTCGGGGTATACACGTACCCAGTCAACCTCTTTATCTTCGCGTTGTAAACCCAAAATAAAAAAAAGTATGGCCTCGGTGCCTAAGCCCGCAGTGATAAATTCAGAAGCGAATTTCCAGTGTTGTATTTTAAATAACAAACCAATGATAACTACCGTTGCACCGATTGAAATAATGTTTCCTATTCCAAATGGTTTTTTCTTTCCAGTTCCAGCCATAATAATCAGAAATAACTTTGTTTAGATGATTTTACGTTTTTGTTTTGTTTATCGTTTGTCTTTGATATCCCGGCCCAGGTAACTTGTAACGCAGCGGAAACCGATGTATGATTTTGCGGTGTCCTGGTACTCGTAGGTACGGGTAGAGTTTTGAAGGAAGTAACCGATATCTTTCCATGATCCGCCCCGTACAACTTTACGTTTAAGCACTTCGGGATCAGAAGACTTTGCCTCAACGGCGAAGGTTGGTGCAAGGTCATGTACAAATGTTGAAGCAGATTCGTCAAAGGCAGATGATGTCCATTCTGCTACGTTGCCGGCCATATTATATAAGCCGTAATCATTAGGGAAATACGAACGCACGTTTACTGTGTAAGCGCCGCCATCATCGGTATAATTACCGCGGCCTGGTTTAAAGTTGGCCAATAAACAGCCTTTAGCATTTTTTATGTAAGGGCCACCCCATGGATAATCGGTACCTAACCTGCCACCGCGGGCCGCATATTCAAATTCGCCTTCTGTAGGTAAGCGGTAATCGGCGCGTGGGGGTAAATGTCTTGAATTTTTATAAGCCTCATTGTAGCGGGTACGCCAAACAGTGAAAGCCCTTGCCTGTCTCCAGGTAACGCCTACTACAGGATAGTTGCGAAAAGCCGGATGCGAGAAATAAGCCTCGACCATTGGCTCATTGGCGGCATATGAAAAATCACTTAGCCATACCAATGTATCGGGGTATACGGTAACGGTATCGCGCAAAATGAAATCCGAACGCCTTGATTTTGGATCGTTGCGGTGGTTTGCGGCATCACGCAGTACCATTAGTGCGTAATTGTATTTTAACAGCCGTACATCAATCTCGTCGCGGTCAAAAACACGGTCTTCATTCTGGTAAAACATACCCTGAAGTTTCGATCTGTTGCTCGCAGCGCCCTTTCTATTGCTCCAAACCGGGTTCTTTTTTACATAAGCCCAGTTAATATATTTTTTGCCGCTTGCATTGGCCGGACGGCCACCTTTGGACTGCATGTAATATTTATTATCATTTACGTAATTGGTAATAGCGATAGAATCGCGTACCCAAAACACAAATTTTTTGTATTGGCTGTTGGTAATTTCGGTTTGGTCCATAAAAAACGGCGCCTCGGTTACCTGTTTTGGCTGCGCTGTTTGGGCAAAGGTTACGTCCTGATCGGTTTGCCCCATCATAAATGAACCACCTGGAATATAAACCATACCGTAAGGTACTTCGGCCTTAAAGGAACGCTGCGGCACGCCGGCTACTTCCCCCCTGTCGCCGCCACTACCGCAACCGCTTAATACACCACCAGCTAAAACAACTATTAAAAAGTATATCTGCTTCATTTTAAAATCAAAAATCAGTTATAAAAATATAACATTATAAGACCCCCGAATATATCAAATTTGCTTTACCGTGCCAAAAAACATTTGAATTAAGCAATAAAAAGCCCTTTTAAATGCCAACGGCATTGTTTTATCAATAAATTACAGTGTAAAAAACAATGAACTGACTAACTACTTAGATGTAAATTAGATGTCACTAATACGCTATTGCCGACAAAAATGTTTCAAACTGATAAATAAATTTCCTTTTTTTTATTTATTTACCAATTTACAATATTGTTCGATAGCCATTGTCATTGAAGGAGCAGCCGGTGTTGGGGCCGGAATATCGAGAATCAAACCAGCCTCGAGCACTGCTTTATGTGTAGTTGCGCCAAAGGCTGCTATGCGTGTATTGTTCTGTTTAAAATCGGGAAAATTTTTATAGAGCGACTGAATGCTTGACGGGCTGAAGAAAGCGATAACGTCATAAAATACTTCGGCCAGGTCTGAAAGATCGCTGCAAACGGTGCGAAAAAGCACTGCAGGGGTAAAATTATAACCATTCTCCAACAAAAAGCGCTGGGTTTCTTCGGCGGCCACATCTGAGCAGGGATAAAGGAATTTTTCGGCAGAATGTTTCTTTAACACTTCAGCCAGGTCGGCTGCAGTTTGCTTACCAAAAAAGATTTTGCGTTTGCGGTACTGTATATATTTTTGCAGGTAAAGCGCAATGGTTTCTGATAAACAGAAGTATTTCATTTCTACCGGCACCTCAAAACGCATCTCTTCGCAAATGCGGAAGAAATGGTCGGCAGAGTTGCGGCTGGTAAAAATAACCGCGGTAAAATCACCCAGGTTAATTTTTTCCTTCCTGAAATCCTTTGCCGGTACGCCCTCAACATGAATAAATGATCTGAAATCAATTTTCAAGTTCAGCTTTTTTGCCAGCTCGGCGTACGGATTTTTGTCGTTTTCGGGTTTTGATAAAGTAACTAATATACTTTTAACCTTTTTCTTTCTGTCTTCCAAGTCAATTCTTTTAACTACCTAAATCCTAATGTTTAATGCCTTTATCAAAATTAAAATAGGGCAAATTTCGAGGGCACAAAGATACGTAAATAAATAAAATTTGTGAAATCTAAAAGTAGAAATTATGCTTACGCTACTTCTGAGGTACTGCCATAAAAAAATAACAATAACAACGATGATTGTAAGGTTGAGCAATATGGGTATATACTGCACGCCCAACATGCTAAAACATATTACCACCGGTAAAAACACAAAAGCGATATTAAAGTAAGTAAGGTGCAAGATGTTCAGGTATTCGTTTACCAGTTTATTGATATCAAACACAAAGCCCAGCAGCTTAAGCACTACAAATTTAAGGGCAAATAAAGCGATAACACCTATTGTGAGCAGGACGAACAGCCTGCTGCCGCTTACTACATAATAAACACCCTTAAAAGCAGCCAGCTGATACAAAAACAGGCTAAAAGTTAAGCAGAAAAGCAAAAACAACCCCAAAAAAGCCCATAGGCTTACTACCCCCTCTTCTTTGCCGGCCTGCGATAAAACGCGCTTGCTATAAAATGACTGCCATACAAAATTTACATCGCTGTGGAGCGTGATATTTAGTATTGCTGTATATAGCAGCAGGCAAATAATAATGGCAATAATCCAGGGGTCGCGCTGCGGGCGGCTAAGGCCATCCCTTACCCTGCCTTTTGTTTTTAAATGAATATCTAAAAAGCCATACCCTTTATATTGGGTATGCGCAAGTATGCTATCAGTAAATTCGCTGGTAGTGGTTGAATCGGGTATCCGGATGAAACGCATTGCCATGGAGTCGGCCACAAAAAGCTTCCGGGCCTGCATGGCGTTAGCCACAGAATCGAGCAGGGAATTGCCGCCAATGCTGATATGCCTGTAGGACGGGGCCTTGCGGCCCGCCGAAGTGTCCTGCTGGCTAAAGGCGGCAAAGACAACGCACCACGTTAACAAAAAACTCAAGGCAGCTAAACGCATCTAAAAATCGACCCATTAAAATTCGCTGCAAAATTAAGGTAATAATTGGTTGTTTTGTAATGCCCGGTAATTAAAGATAAACGTTGCCTGATCGTAGCCATAGCAGTCAAAAAAACAGGAACCTGGGCTTGCTTTTTTTAACGGTGACACGTTTAAATACGGTCTGGGTCTGGCAAAGAGCAAAAAAACCAATACAGCGCCGGAAGTAATTATTTAGGCAGTTTTTTTAACAACTCTTTTGCAGGAACAGCTTTAAAGCCGTCTCTATCATCGCCAACAATGAGGCTTCTGTCATTCAAAGCGGCGTTTTCAACCAATTTACGGTTAGCCCTTTTCAAACCCTCCATAACCTTTGATGACAATTCATCAATATCCATATTAGTATTTGCTTTCGTTATCATCGCTTTGCTTTAAAATAGTACTCCAAATATCGGCTTTTATTATACTTGTTTCAAACCGAAGCCCACCCCTGGCAACAAATATCGGTTCAACATTTGTATTATTGACAACCAGCCACTTGTCGCAGATGGGAATATATAGTTGTATCAAATTTTTTAATCCCCCGTAATATCTGCGAATTATCACATCTTTGGGTATATTATGCCCTCCCTCGCTTACCCGTAAGGCTACCCGTTGCATCGCCATTTGAGGCGATTTTAACCAAAAATAAAGCGGGGTTACATTATACCCGTTTTGCTGAACTTTTTTTATCATCGATACATAACTTCTGGTGGATAATGTTGTTTCGATGGCAAAATCAACCTTCTGCTTTAAAAGTTCATCAATACGTTGTAACATAATCCTACCTGCCCCCAAAGCCACGCTTTCGGGGCTAAACGGCGAAATCCCTGCCGCAATATTATCGGCATTAACAAACTCGTAACAGTTAAGCAGTTCGGGTAAAACAGTGTAACTTGCCGTTGTTTTACCAGCACCATTGCAACCCGCAATAATATATAAATTTGGCATTAGACTAAAAATAATAAAGATAGACCCAAAAAAAACACATTTGGGCTATTAATTCCGTTATTGTTATAATTGCCCAATTAGCTGCAGCGTTAAAACAATTTGGTTGCCGGCTATACTTCAACAACATCTATTGCGTATAATTGATAATGCAAAACCTATTTAAAACCATCTGTTTATTTTTGATCGCCGCGCTGGCGTTTAACCAGGATTGCCCTGCACAGGTAAAAAAAAAGAAGGGGCACTTATCGGTAAGAGATTCTTTGAGGCAGAAGGTTTTGCGAAGGGACTCCGTAATCCGGTCGTTCAAGAATGTAGATGGCTCGGTAAATATGCTGCTTGGCAAAATTGAAGATTATACCACCTCATACGTCGAGACCAATTCCGACCTGTCGCGCGGGTTTGATACTTTAGAGATTAGCCAGGAATTACCAACATTAGAAAAACGGATGGCCTTGATGCGTAATGCTATTGACCGCTCATCTACTTTAGGAAACCTGGTTACCATAAGAGATATCATTGATCATCTTAAAAACCAGATGGACTCCTGGGAAGATCAGGTAACCATTTACAATAATCAGCTTGATGCCATTCATGGTAAGATAGCCGACTTTAAAGCGGATACCGTTTTGCGAAATGCCCCATCCGATAGCAGCCTGAGAGCTAAAACGATTGTGCAGGTGCAGGACCTGGATGCAAAATGGCAAACTTTAGATAGCAATGCAAAAAAATCCATGATCAGGATTGGCCTGCTCGAAAACAGGATATCGGCCCTCTCTATTTTGCTAATAGACCTTGACGACAGGATAGATTTAAAAATTCACGAGTTTACTGTTAAAGCGCTTACAAACGAATATGGCTTTATCTGGAACCCCCATAAAAGTAAAACACCGAATGACTTAGGCACTGCTTTTGCAAAAACCAGCCGCCTGGTTTCCCTGCTTTACGTTTACTTTATAACCAACAAATCTAATTACGTTGGGCACGTGGTAAACCTGTTGATACTGGTTGCTTTTTTTGCCTGGATATATAACAGCCGTAAAAAAATTGCCAGTTTAAACACCGGGTATAATGACATTTTTGAGCAAACAAATTATATTGTCAAGCATCCTTATCTATCAACACTAACCGTTTTTGCCATTATATCTCCTTATCTGTATGATCATGCTACACTGGCATTTGCACATACTATGTTTTTGATTATGATGGCAAGCATTGGTATTTTAATTAAAAACAACTGGCCACGGCCGCTATATAAATTTTATGTTGTTTTGTTTACAGCTGCCATATTTTTGTGCGCAAGCAGTTTAATGGTGCTTATTACCTATCCCGACAGGATTATGCTGCTCATATTATCTTCGCTGGTTATTTATTACTCGTTGCAATTTCTTAAGGATGTAAAAAGGAATAAAGAAGAGTACCCTCCATACACGCTCCGGGCTATACAGATATTTATTGCGTTACATATTTTTTCGGTATTGTTAAACATTGCCGGGCGGTTTAGCCTGGCCAAATTATTAGCTGTAACCGCTACTTTAAACCTATGCCTGGCTATGGGCTTCTATTTACTGTTTCAAATATTAATGGAAAGTTTGTTTTTGCAGTTAGAGGGCAATAAAAAAACGGAAAACAGCTTAACCTCTTTTCTTGATTTTAAGGAGCTGCAGAAAAAGTCAAAAGGTTTTTTGATTAAAATAACCGGAATATTATGGCTGGTGGCTTTAGCTAAAAACCTAACCATCGACGATTATATATACGACCAGGTTAATGATTTTTTAAACTCGCCGCACCAGGTAAGCAGCACAGCTTTCACTTTTCGCAGTATACTGGTGTTTGTAATTGTAATCTGGATTTCGGGGTTGATAGCCCGGGTAATAAGCTACTTTTATGATTTTGCCGGCCAGCAAACCAAACTAACACCACAAGCTAAAAAAACCAGGTCGTCTATATTACTTATCAGGTTAACCATTTTTGTTGTGGGCTTTTTTGTGGCCATAACCGCCGCGGGCATCCCAATGGATAGGGTAACCATTATTATTGGCGCTTTGGGCGTTGGTATAGGCTTTGGTTTGCAAAACATAGTAAACAACCTGGTATCGGGTGTAATACTTGCTTTTGAAAAGCCTGTACAGGTAGGCGATATTATTGAAGTAAGCGGCAAATCGGGCACAATTAAAGAAATTGGAATCCGATCGAGTAAAATTGAATGCGGCGATGGATCTGAACTTATTGTTCCTAATGGCGACCTTATTTCCCAACACGTGGTAAACTGGACTTTAAGTAACAATAACCGCCGTGTTGAGCTAATTATCCGGGTGGCTTACGGAACAGACGTGGTAAAGGCCGAGCAAATACTTAAAACTATCATTGAGGGCAATGACGACATTATGAAAACCCCGGCGCCTTCTGTTTTTCTTTATAATTTCAGCGATACAGCTATCGAATTCCGGGCCTGGTTCTGGGCGGCCGAAATATCGAAATGGCTTAGTTTGAAAAGCAGTGTAATGCGTGCTATTTATATTGAATTTGATAAAGAGGGGATAGAAATACCAAAGGGACAAAAAGACATCCAGGTTAATTTTCCTGGCAACTTTGATAACCAGGCCCCACCAAACCAGGCAGGCGGTGCGGCGGTGCCCTCCCAGGGTCATTAAAATGATATGTTTAAATTTGTGTGGGTTAACAAAGCTTATTTTATTAAGCCCGTTAAAAAAATGGCCGGATTATTACGGTTTTCTGATCCTATTTTTCGTTGTTACTGATAACCCTATCGTACCCGCCTGCGGATTTGCCTTTGCGCTGTAAATAAATTACGGTAAATAAGCACGTTGCTATAACAAGTAAAAAAACCCAGGTATCAAGCGGGCAAGCTATATCATAGGGGTCCTGGCCGCCACAACCTTCATCGGCTTGGCCCCTACTGATGAGTGGACTTACCAACAGAAGTGAAAATATTAATATCCTTTTTAAGCTATTTAAACTAAACCTGCCTCTTTCCATCTTCATTTATTAAGGTTTTTACTTCTTTACAAACTTTGCTTTACCTAACGAATTACCACCGGCATCTTTCAGTTCAACAATGTAAACGCCAGGTATAAACTGCGACACATTTTCACTCCAGGTATCTTTAACAGATGTTTTTTGAACTACAAGCGCCCCGGTTATATCATAAATATTTAATTTATAGGCTGTTGGAACCGTTGTAATTTTGCCGTTGGTAACATTTACATTTAAAGTCTCGGCTGTTGGATTTGGATAAACACTAAACATATCCGCGTTTCCATTTTTATCAAAATAGATGCTTACGGGGTTTGAGTAGGAAATATTGCCAAATAAATCAACCTGTTTTAACCTGTAAACGTTATTGCCTGTGTTAGGTAACTTATCGGTGTATTTATAAATAGTACCGCCATTGCTTTGTACCTGGTAAACAGGAGCATAACCGCTGCCATCGGCTTCTTGTTTTTCTACAGTAAAAAAATAATTGCTGCCCTCGTTATAAGTTCTCCAGGTAACTAAAACGCCGTCAGTAGCTTTTTGAGCGGTGAAGGTAACTAACTGATATTTTGATGCCGGTTGCTGCTGAACAGATAACTCAAAGCGGCTGCCCCCAAAAGTAGCCGTATCCGCAGTTACAATATTAAAGGCATATGATTTGTATCTGCCTATATCAAGCGAGTCTTTCTTGAAATGATCAATCAGGTAAAATTTATACTGTACGGTGTCGGTATTAATATCAACCAGGTCAAGGTTATAAAGACCGCTTGCAGTGGCCCTCACAAACAGTTTGACCTTTTTCCCGGTCTCCTTATAATCGGCAAGCTGGTTTATTGATGTCCTTACGCCATCTGCAGAATAGCTGGATAGGTATACCTTAGGCGATGCTCCATCTAAATCAAGGGCATCTTCGGTGTTGTGAAACTTATCATCCCACTCTTTGGCAAAGTATATACCACATTGTGTATTTACCATACTATCTTTAGTAAGCTGTAAATGCATACCGGCAGGGGTATTTTCCCGGGCAGGCGTACTAAAAGATTTTTTTAACATCCTGATATCGTTTTTAGTACTCATCAGTAAAGCCGGGGTGGTTGATTTGGTTATGGCGGGATAGCTTACCTTTTGGTCTTCTTTAAAAGTTGCGGTTTGCCCGGTTGCTGTGGCATCTATGATAAAGCCCTGTCCGCTCACAATATATTTACTGGCTTTGGTATTTGATGTTGTATGAGTTAAAGCATTATAGGAGATATAAGTTTGTGCCGGCTGGCTCATTTCCCAAAAAATAGGGCTTATAAGGCTGGGTGTAAGTAAATTATCGGCATAAAACACATCAAGGCTAATGGTGCTTGCGTACGGGTTGCCCACCTGGTTATAGCCCGGCAATATAGCGCCGGTACCGGTATGGTAAGGTATTGATGTGCTGTTGGTATTCCAGAATTTTACCGGTACATTTCCCTGGTTTAAATAACCTATTGCTGTAATGGTTGTATTTTCGGGCGTACGCACTGCCGATGCGGTTTGCGTGCTGCTGTTATCGCCAATAAAAAAGAATAAAAAGCTGTTGCCTACAGGTATGGTTACCCCAGTGGTTAAAACAGCAGGATAACCTGAACTGGTTGTTACCCCGGTTGCTGTAATATCATATACCCCTACGTTTTTGCCCGAAACATAGGAGTTAGAATTATTTGTAGTTAAGGCTTCGTTATAAAGATATAATGAGGGATTCCCATTAAAAACAAAAAAACCGGTACCCTGCCCGCCTGTTAAAGCGCCCCGGTACGTAACGCCGCCAAAAGTTTGCGATGTACTGATATAACTAAGGCCGATGTTGCCCGCGCCCGAAGTATTGGAGCTGATATTAACCGGCGGCGACATCAGGCGGTACCCTCTGAACCCGGCGCCGCCTGTAAGATAGCGTTGCGCGTTTACGTTGCCGGTAATAACAGCGCCGGTAGGTATTTGGGCCACGGTAGCTGTTGACGAGGCATTAGACATTAAAGTTAATACCCCGCCGGCATCAAGTTTTGTGGTGGCATTGGCCATGGTAAGCGTACCGGTGCTGGCTACAGCAAAGCCACCCGAACCAGACATGGTTTTGGCATTGGATAACGATGTGCCGCTAAAATTCACGTTGCTAAAAACGGTACCTGCGGAGCTTAAATCGCTCAGGGACTGTGCAGCCGAGCCGTTAAAATAAGTTGTACCGGTACTTTGTGAGTACACGCCGCCCGAATTATTGGTATAGTTGCCGGCGATGCTTAAATTGCCCGATCCTAAGGCAAGTGTACCGCCGCTGTTGTTGGTGACGTTGCCGCCAATAGTTATCGGACCGCTGTCTTGCGTTACCGTTGTAGAGTTTGTCCAGTTACCGGTGACATTTACAGTGGGGTCATTTGTATTTAAATCAACCGCGGCGCTGGTGGTAGTTAAATCGCCGCTGACTGATAGCGTGCTTCCAAGTACCGTTTTAACACCCGAGCCGGATGTTTTTAAGTTATAGTACGACACCCCGTTAGTCAGATTACCCGTACCGGAGCCCGATGCACCGGTAATGGTTGCGGTGGTATAAATGGTTTGGTTGGCTCCGGCATACTCAACCGTTGCGCCCGCATTATTAAATGACATTACGTTCGTCCCCAATGAGGATAATGCGCTTAACGCAGACGGTCCGATCAACTTTAATGTGCCCGTACCACTTATACTCACGGTTGAGGTATTATCAATCTGCGTTAAATTTTGGGCGGTTTGATTAGACGATGCGATACTGTTCGCGCTTACGATACCACTTATAATGCTTATTTTGGCATCAAAGTTTCTTTGACCGTTATCAAGGGTCGAAAGTAAGTTAATATTGCCCGTTATAGTCATCTGCGGTATAGATGTTGTGAACGAAAATGGGGTGTTATTGGCTTTTGGCAAGCTATAATCGCCAATATTTAATGCACCTGTTACCGTTAATGAACCCGTTCCGGATAAGGTTAACGAATAGGTGCTGCCATTGGTGCTGTTAACGCCAAGCGATGCAGTTACAGTTACATCGCCATTAACTGTAAAAGGGGTGTTTACGGCAAAAGTTGTGTATTGAGAATTATCAGTGCCAAAGATTATACTACCTACAGAGGTAGCAGCTGATGACACCGGTATTATTGGATAAAATTTGCTCCCCGATAAAGCAACAACACCAATGCGTGCGGCATCAATAGATGTTGGTACGGTGCTTGAGCTCCAGTTACTTGTATTGTTCCAATCGGTGCTTGTGCTACCCGTCCAGTCATATGTTTTCACTACCCCAACCGTGGCGCCTGTTGTTGACGCGCCGTTATAAGGAAAAAATCCGCTGGTATAAAAGCTTTGAAAATTATCGGCAGCTGCGGTACTTACAGAGTAAGTGATACTGGTAGGCGCAGATGAACTAAAAGTACTTAGCGCCTGTGCAACAAGAAAATAATTAATTACATTTACCGTAGTACCATCGGTATTGCCTGCCGAATAATAATATTCGGACGTGGGCAATGTCATTTGCGAGGTGTTAGTGCTATTCATGCTTACACCCGTTACCAGTGATGTTCCTGTTGCAGCTGAAAGCACACTATTAGTAGTTTTAAAAAGGGCACCACTCGAAAATATGAGTTGCCCGTTTGTTGTCGAATTGAACCGCAACATCCCAAAATTGATATCTCCCCTAATGTTCGCGTTTACACCATACGGTATAACATTGACCTGCCCCGGAGAGATAGTGGAAGAAATGCCGTTAGCAGTGCTTGTAATGGGGATATACTCCACTTTTTGCTGGTAAAAATTAAAGTTATCCCACTGAAAACGGTTGGCGGCCGAAGTTGAAGATTCCAGGTACGAAAAATTATAGGTATTTAAATCAACACCACTTACGGTGGTGCCTACGTTGGTTGGCCCCGAAGTAGTGGTGACTCCGGTAGATCTGTTTAAAATATAAATGTAATAATAGCCGATAACCGACTTTACAATACGTACCTGGTAAGTTGTTGTACTACTGTTTGGCATCGATACGGTTGCATAGTTTGTGACCTGGTTATTGGCAGTACCATATTTAAGTCTTAAAACCAGGTTACCATTATATTGGGTAACGTACAGGCCTTTGGTGTAATCAGTAGCGCTGTTAGCAGTATAAGTATTTGCAATGAGCCAATAACGCCAGGAATCTGTAGCCGATGAACTGCTTGCCGCCATGGTGACGGAGTTATCGGCAGTTGCGGCACCGGTTACATTCTTGTAATCAAACTCCCATTCGTAGGTTCGGCCCGACATGCTAAGCGCTGCAGCAGAGCTTCCGTTGCTCATGAAATTCCAACGAAGGTAACCAACAGCGCCCAGGGCTAATGAAGATAAGCTTTTAGAAGAATTTAAGGATGAGCTTGAAACCAAATCAATAGTAGCCGATGACGAATTCCGGGTAGAGCCCGCCGCCGGTAAAAATGTTGACACCGTACCGGCAGTGGCCGACTCCAAGCTGTTATAGTAATATTGCCTCGGGGTATTAGTTCCATCGTAGTATTCTTGCGCAACAGCCATATGGGCAATGAAAACAATACATACTATCCATAAAGATTTAAGTAAGGTTATTTTCATATAAAAATAATTAATAAAGTCATGGTAAAAATCAGGGGTGCGGCGCACTTTTGAAAACCTCAATAGTCTTGATACGTAAAACATTGGTAATAAGGTTTCTTTTGCAAAAGAAAAATTTATTGAAAATACCATGAAAAATTGTTTTTCGCTGATTTTAAGGGAGAAATATTTCTTGTAGGGAAACCAATAGCGATAAAACAGGCTTAAGCAAAAGAAAATGCCCAATAGTTACAAAAATATCACTCATTGACAATTTCTTTTATTTTACGACTTATTATTTTAACCAAAAAAAGTTAGTGCAATGTATTTTAATACAGATTTCCTGTTTATTTACTGTATATTTAATAGTTTATAGCAAAAAGGTAAATATAGTTGGGAATAACTATTCCGAAACACCCATTTTATTAGCGATGAAAAGCAATAAAAGATTAAAAATTTGCCAATACGGCATATACGCCAATTAATGCCAGGCATTATTCCCATCCTGAAATAATGAGTGAATAACAAACAGCCTCCCGATATTTAAGCTGGATTGGCTAAAGCCTTGGTATTTTAATTATTAGTCCGTTGATTAAAGTCAACGGCAATGATTTTTGTATCACACGTAAATATTCTCAATCAAATTTAAACTGCTCCCAAGAAATCCATAATTGCGTTTACCTTTGCCCTGTTTTGCATTGCTCTAAAAGTTTACAAAAAACCAAAGGCAAATGGACAAAGCTTTAAGCTAACAGCAATTTACCATCAATTTAAAACATGGCCGGCATCTACATACATATCCCCTTTTGCAAACAAGCTTGCCATTACTGCGATTTCCATTTCAGCACCTCGCCGCAATATAAGAATGAGCTGGTGCAGGCATTGGTAAGCGAGATTAAACTGCAAAAAAGCTACCTGAATGGCGAAACCGTAGAAACCATCTATTTTGGAGGCGGCACTCCGTCTGTTTTGGAGGCCGACGAGATCCACCTGCTTATTAACACGATTACCCAACTGCATACAGTTGCCTCCAACGCCGAAATTACACTGGAAGCCAATCCCGACGACCTGGATGTTGCCAAAGTGAAAGCCCTGCGCCAAACAGATGTAAACCGTTTCAGCATTGGCATCCAATCGTTTTTTGATGAAGATTTAGTTTGGATGAACCGCGCCCATCGCGCCCGCGAATCCGAGTCGGCCGTAAAGCGGGTGCAGGATGCCGGCTTTGAAAATATAACAGCCGATTTAATTTACGGCTACCCATTGCTTACCGATACCAAGTGGAAGCAAAACCTGGATAAAATTTTTGAATTATTTATTCCGCACATATCCGCGTATTCCATGACTGTAGAACCGCAAACCGCGCTGGCAGCCTTCATCAGCAAAAAAAAGCAGCCGCCCATGAACGACCAGCAAAGCGCTGCCCAGTTTATGGTACTGATGCAAGCGATGGCCGATCATGGTTTTGAGCATTATGAAATATCAAATTTTGCCCTACCTGGTAAATATTCAAAACATAACTCCAACTACTGGCAGGGTATTAAATACCTGGGTATTGGCCCTTCGGCACACTCCTACAATGGTGAAGTAAGACAGTGGAACATTGCCAATAACGCTAAATATACTAAGGCCATCATAGCCGGTAAAATACCAGCCGAAACGGAAACCCTTACCGAAAATAACCGACTGAACGAATACATCATGACCTCTATCCGCACCATGTGGGGCCTTGATTTAAACAGGCTAAATAACATTGCCAAAGGCGCTACAGACCAACTGCATATTGAAGCCCGCGAATTTTTTGATAAAGAGTGGATTACCGAAAAGGATGGTATCATCTATCTTACAGCCACCGGCAAGCTATATGCCGATAATATAGCCGCTGGTCTGTTCTTTTAATTTACACTACCCTAAAATAGTGTAAGAAACCTTCCCCGCTGATAAAACCGTTTTTCAAAACTGGCCGTATCTTCCAATAAATAATAATTCAACTGTCAAGAGCTCGTGGCGGCTTGGTTATTAAAAACACAAACAATCAGGCGCGCAGGCGCCATTAAAAAAATTATAAAAATTACCGAAATGAAAAAATTAATTTTCGCAGCCCTTGTATTAGCAACTTTTGCAACAGCCCCCGCAGTACAGGCCCAAACCAAAATGGTAGGTGGCGCAGCAATGTATCCAACCAAAAACATTGTTGAAAATGCAGTTAACTCAAAAGACCATACAACTTTAGTTGCAGCTGTAAAAGCGGCTGGCTTGGTAGAAACATTGTCGTCAAAAGGCCCGTTCACCGTGTTTGCACCAACAAACGAAGCTTTTAACAAATTGCCTGCCGGTACAGTTGATAACCTGGTTAAACCCGAAAACAAGGCAACTTTAACTAAAATTTTAACTTACCACGTTGTTGCAGGCAAACTAAGCGCAGCCGATTTATGGGCAAAAGTTAAAGCAGGTATGGGCAAAGCCGAATTAACCACTGTAAGTGGCGGCAAATTAACTGTTATGGCAAAAGGCAAAAAATTATACCTGGTTGACGAAAAAGGCGCCCAGTCGTGGATTACTATTGCCGATGTTAACCAAAGCAATGGCGTTATACACGTAGTAAATACGGTTTTAATGCCTAACTAAGCATTTTTGAGTTTGTTATTTGCAGCCCATTTCAGTCAAAGTTCGTCGACTGGTGCAATGGTTTGTGAAATGATAACTTTAAAATAGACAAAGGCCGGAGCTAAAAAGCTTTGGCCTTTGTTTATTTTGACACCTGCCGGATACCTTTTGAAATTTTATTTCGTTCCTTTGTTTACTTTTGGGTAATATTAAAGATACCTAATTAAATTAGCACAACCGGAAGGTGATATTATGAGTTTTATACTTAACCCGATTGATACTGTTGAAAATATTTCTCCTGAGGATTTCAAGAAGAACTATTTAACCCCACGCCGCCCTTTGGTGATTAAAGGCCTCACAAAAACATGGCCTGCCCGCGAAAAATGGACTCCAGAATACCTAAAAGAGGTTGTTGGCAATAAGGTGGTGCCGTTGTACGATAACTCTAAAGCCGATCCATCAAAGCCGATTAACTCATCGGCTACCGAGATGCCTTTTGATGAATATATTGATCTGATACGCAGTAAACCAACGGAGCTGCGCATTTTCTTTTTTAATATTTTTAAGCAGGCGCCGCAATTATTAAATGATATTGTATTGCCTAAAGACCTCATGGGCGGCTTTTTGGAAAGCATGCCCGGCATGTTCTTCGGCGGATCAAACTCGGTAACGTTTTTACATTACGACATCGACCTGCCACATATTTTCCACACGCATTTTGGCGGCCGCAAGCATGTAATATTGTTTGAAAATAAATGGAAGCGCCGCCTGTACTGCATCCCTAACGCTACCTATGCGCTGGAGGACTATGATGTATTAAACCCCGATGTAAAAAAATTCCCAGCACTTGATGGTGTAGAAGGTACCGAAGTATTTTTGGAGCATGGCGATACCCTGTTTATGCCTACCGGCTATTGGCACTGGATGAAATATATTGATGGCTCCTACTCATTAAGCCTGCGCGCCTGGGATGCATCTATGACCCGCAAGGCCGCAAGTTTATACAACCTGGCTATTAAAGGCGGCGTAGATAGCCTGCTCAAGATGGCTTTTAAGGAAAAATACGCAAAATTCCGCGAGGGATTGGCTGTTAAATGGGCTAACAAAGAGTTGGCGGCGGGCAAGCCTTTTTGATTTCTGTTGCCGGGTTCGTGATGCGGGGCTCGGTTTTCTGAATAAAAATTATTTATAGCGGTGAGGTTTCTTCACCGCTATTTTTTTGCCATTCAGATAGTCCTCACAACTGTCCCGTCGCCTGTATCCTTAAAGACAACTTTCCACGGTCAATCGCTGCAATAATTTATATCTTTAAGGCAAATCTTATCCTCAATGATCGCTGATAAATTAAAACTTCATCTAGGTAATTATGTCAAAATAACGCGAACGGTAGCCCAGGGAGTCGACGAAGCAAGCAGCGGATATATTCTTAATTTTTCTGATAATCTTATTTTACTACACGAAGCAGGCGACTTTACATTGCAGGGATACAGTGTAATACCTGTTAAACAGGTAAAGAAAATACGGCATAACAAATTTGACAAGTGTTTTAAACAAATCATGATAGCCGAAGGCGAGGCGGATAAAGTAGGCATTAGCTATAAAATCGATTTGAGCAGCTGGCAATCCGTTTTTAAAAGTATACAAGCTACCAGGCTGAATGCTATTGTAGAGGTTGAAGATCCGGCCGACATTATTTTTAGCATAGGTCCAATCTTAAAAATCACCACAAAAAAAGTCCACATTGAGTATTTTGACGCCGAAGGTTTCATCTCAGACAACCCGGATAAAATTGATTTTGAGGATATAACCAAAGTAAAATTTGACGATAGGTATATTAACGTTTTCAGCAAGTACTTAAGAAAGAAAAAAGCTAAAAAGGAATAAATACCAATACGGCAAAAGTTGGCTGTGGGGACACAGCCAACGGAAAAGGAAAAGTTGGCTGCGAGGAAACAGCCAACGAAAACCAAAGCACATCATCCTTCTACCATCTCTCCAATCCCAGGAGCTTCTTTCCTAAATCAGATAATTCTGCAACCGGATTTTGCTTTTCGCGTTCCATCGGGTCGCCGGGGAAGGCGTAGCCTTGCATAGCTTCGCGGCTTCGCCAGCTATTAATGCGCCACTGCCTCAATTCTTCATTGTCTTCCTGAGCGGGCATCATAGCAATGTATTGGGCTATCCTTACTTTGTTATTACTGGTATTGGGGCGAATACCATGGGGCTGCAGGCTGTTAAATATCAGCAAGTCGCCGGCTTCCAGTTTCACCTTCTCTATCTCAAAGCCGGTAGTATCTGGTTTGTAATGATCTCTATCTGCGGGCTGGGTAAGTTTCCAGGTATCATAGGTACGGTACAATTCGGGGATGCACTGAAAACCGCCCATCGTCTCGTCAGTCTGGTCGGCCAGCGCAAGTACACCCTGTACGTTTTGCGGCCTGGTTTCGGGATCATAATCCCAATGGATAAAACCCTTGTATTCGAAACCTGGCTTAAGCGGAAAGTTCAGGTTAGCCCTGTCAATAGTAACCCAAAGTTTTTCGGTGCCCCAAATATCGGCAAATGCAGCATGAACCTTGGGGTACTGGCGATTATCCCACATCAATTGCTGGTTATAAATCTCAACCATACCCGTGTTATTCAGCTCGGTCATTTGCATTTGGGCGTTGGGCCTCTTATACCAGGTTTCTATATTATCGGCATCCTTGCCTTCATATTCCCACAGGTAAGCGGCCAGTTTGGCAACCTGTTCTTTAGGTACTGCATTTTTAATGATCACGTATCCATTGTCTACCCAAAACTTCCAGTCAGCTTCGCTGAGTATGTGCAATGGCTCGTTGTTCTTGCGTTCGTTGAGGCGTATGGTGCTTGTTTTTGCTGTAGACGGATTGCCAGGAATTTCTTTATGAGCGTTTTCCGGTCCGGGTGCCATAGTCATGGGTGCATCTGTTGTCTTCATCATTTGTATTGGTTTAATAATACAAATCTACCGCCCCTTGCAAAGGTGGCTATTCTTTGCAATGACCAATATTTGCTCTGTATTGACCAAATATGTATCTTTATTAAACATCAATGGATAATAAGGAATGGATAAAATACAATTGGAGGTAGTTGATTTTGAACCGGGCAAATCATTCAAGCTATTTTCGCCCAGGCTCCGCAATACCTTTTTATGGCATTACCACCCCGAATATGAATTGGTATACGTAGAAGCTGACACCGGGATAAGGCATGTTGGTTCGCACATATCAGGGTATACCCAAAGCGATTTGGTTTTAATCGGCAGTAATTTGCCTCATCTTAATTTTGATTACCGCCTCCGCAGCGAATATCACCAGATTGTTGTTCAATTGAGAGAAGATTTTTTGGGCACGGCCGTAAGCACAACGCCCGAGTTTACCCCCATCAACCAACTATTTAAAAAAGCAGCCAATGGCATTGCATTTCATGGCGAAACCAAAAGCATAGCCGTACAAAAGTTAAAGCAGTTGCCGACGTTAACCTCATTTGGCCAATTATTGGCGTTGATGGAGATTTTCCAGGTGCTGGCCAATTCTGACAAAATAACCATTTTAAATGATGAGGATATTAGCCTGCAATTTTTCTTGAAAGATAAAATCAGGATGGGTGCCGTGTATGAATACATCGGCGGTAATTACAACCGCCACCCCGATGTAAATGTGATAGCCGCCAAAGTAAACTTTACCACGGCCGCCTTTTGCAGGTACTTCAAAAAACAAACCAACATCACCTTCACCGATTTTGTAAACCAGTACCGCATTGATGTTGCCAAAAACCTGCTGATGCAGGATAAAAATGTAACCGAAGTGTGTTACGCTGTTGGCTTCGAAAGCTTATCCTACTTTAATAAACTATTCAATAAAATGGTGGGCCAAAATCCGTTGGATTTTAAGAAGAGTTGGGTGAGAAAACAACAATTACGCTGATAGTTTTTAATTCAGGATTCCTTGTATTTTTCCAATACCGTTTTAACCGCCGGCTGTATGCTCCAAACTCTTCAAGGGAAATTCTTTAAATATCCTTATTAGGGACACTAAGATAACTTTTTATTTTAAGGGTTAACTTAAACCCGCGGGAGATGCAATTATGCGTCTTTACTACCATTTGCAGTCATTATTTTTTTACAGTTGAGCTGGTGGGTACCCGCAAAGGCGGTCTGTTTTTTTTTAGACAGCTTCTGAGCTATTGTATAACGGGATATTGTAACTTATTTAACCGGCAATGAAAACCAAAAGGTGCTGCCGGCTCCGTATGCGCTATCAACCCACAGTTTTCCGCCATGCCGTTCGGTAATTTCTTTACAAATGTAAAGCCCTATTCCTAACCCGGCCATACTTGGATTAAGGTCCTCGACCCGGTAAAAGCGATTGAAAATATTCTTCTGCTTATCTGGTTTTATACCTATTCCCGAATCTTTAACTCCAATCTTAACTTCGCTGCCAAGATCTTCCAGTACAACGTCTACTTTTTTGCCGGCAGGTGAATATTTGATAGCATTGGTTAGCAGGTTAATAATCACCTGCTCAATCCTTTGAGGGTCGGCTGTTATAGTTAAAACATCTACGTTTGATTTAAAATTGATTTGATGGCTGATTTGCGCATCCTGAATGAGTTCGATCGCTTCTTCCACTATTCTTTTTATATTAAAATGCCGTTTGTTCAGCTCCAGCTTTCCAGCTTCAATTTTGGATACATCTAACAGATCAGATACAAGGGACGAAAGTTTTCTGACCTGCCGCACTGTTTTGGATACAAACCTTTTGCTTTTTTCATTGGTTTCTAACCGGTCTAAAATTTGCAGATATCCGGAAATACTGGTTAGCGGCGTTCTTAATTCATGGCTGGCCATCCCAATAAATTCGTCTTTCTTCAGGTTCAAATTTACCACCTCTTTATATAACCGGGCATTTTGCAAGGCAATTACGGCCTGCAGGGATATGGCCTGTAAAATAACTTCATGTTCCCTGGTAAACATACCGGCTTCTGCATGTACAAAGAAAAGGCCGGCAATAATATTTGCAGAACTTTCAGTTAACGGAACGCCCAGGTAACTTGCAACAGGCGGATGCCCGCGAGGCAGGTCTTTGCTGGCCAGGCTTACCTTGTTAATATCATCAATGCGTATAATAGCATTGCTTGTAAATGCGAAGTTAAACAACCACGAATTTGCTATAAAGTTAAACTGCTCAAATTCCTGCTTAGATGCGCCGGATGATGTACATAATGTATAAACTTCGCCGGTGGAGAGCTTACGGTCGGTATAAATAAAGGCACCAAATTGCGCGCCTGTTAATTGTGTGGTTATATCCGTAATTTTTTGTAAAATAACCTCCATGTCAAGGTCTTCCGAAATCGTTCTGCTTAAAGAATTAATCACTTCAAGATGCTCAGCATAACGTTGCGTTTTAAGCAAAGCTGTTTTTAAGGCGCTTATGTCGCGTGCTATTTTCGAGGCCCCAATTACTATACCGTTATCGTCTTTAATTGGCGATACTGAAAGTGAAATTGGTATGGGTTGCCCGCTTTTGGTTAGCCTAACAGTTTCAAAATGATCTACTCTGATGCCATTGGCCACATTCCGGATAATAATTTCTTCTTCCTGCAACCTGTCCTTGGGGATTAAAAAGGATATGTGTTTCCCTATCACTTCGTTCTCGGTATATCCAAAAGTTTTTTCGGCAGCTTTATTCCAGCTGGTAACGATGCCCTGCAGCGTTTTACTGATGATAGCGTCATCTGATGTATCTACAATTGCTGCCAGCATAGCTTGCTTTGCTCCGGCAATTTTTCTTTCGCTGATATCGCGGGCAATTTTAGATGCGCCGATAACATTGCCGCTTTTATCTTTAATCGGAGATACCGATAGTAAAATGGGGACGGTATCCCCGTCCTTTTTTATCCTTATCGTTTCAAAATGGTCGATACGGTTACCGGCCGAAATATTTTGTATTATAATTTCCTCTTCACTCAACCGGTCCTGTGGGATGATTAAAGAAATGTGTTTGCCAACAGCCTCGTCCTGCGAATAACCAAAAGTTTTTTCGGCAGATTTATTCCAGCTGGTTACAATGCCCTGCATATTTTTGTTGATTATAGCATCGTCAGATGTATCAACTATGGCCGATAATACGGCCTTTTTTTCATCGGCAGCATATACATCGGTAAGGTCCCGTGCAATTTTAGAAGCACCCGTTATTCGTCCGTCCTGGTCTCTTATCGCCGAAACAGAAAGCGAAATGGGGATTTCTTTTCCATATTTTGTTAACCGGTAGGTTTCAAAGTGGATTATCGCATTCCCCTTGGCTATATTATTTATTATCGTTTCTTCCTCGGCTATCCGGTTGGCGGGGATAATTATTGATATATGTTTACCAAGCGTTTCGGCCTCGGTATAACCAAACATTCTTTCTGCCGCCTTATTCCAGCTGGTAATAATTCCCTGGAGCGTTTTACTGATGATGGCATCGTCCGATGTATCAACTATAGCAGCCAGCATGGCCTGCTTTTGATCCATTTTTACTTGCCCGGTTATATCTATCAACGTGTTTATGCCGCCAATTAATGTCCCACTCAAGTCAAAACGAGGCACAGGATATGACAGCACATTTATCCTTGTACCGTCCTGCCTTTCAATAATTATTGGCTCTCCTTCAATGCAAACCCCCTCTTTAAGGCTACGGGCCATAGGGCATTCATCGGGTGCAATTGGTTCATTATCGTTATTTAATATTTTCGATGATCCACACCATAAATCTTTTCCTATATCCGGTTCGCGACCCCATAGTGTTGCAGCAGATTTATTGTAATCGGTGATGTATCCAAGGTTGTCGCATGCATAAACAGCTACCGGTAAATAGTCCAGAACATCAGATGCCTGCAGGCTGTTACTAACATCACTGAACTTGCCCGAAACCTGGAATCTTTTTATGCTCATAATTAGTTGTAAGAGGAAACACTTATGCGCAAAATTTGTTCTGCAATTTTAGCCCCTTTTTGTAAAACAAAGTTGTGTGAATGTAAGTATAATTAACCGTTAAATTATTATACCCAAGTGATTGCCCCGGCAGGCTACAAATTGTGCTTTGCCCTTGGTTATAGCAGTCTGTTTTTAATGAAGGTTATAAAAATGAATTATTTAAGACGATGGCTGACCTTAGGGTTATAGGCAGCTGAAATACAACATTTACCTGGCAATTAAACAGTTCCTGTTTTTATAAACTGCACCACTGCTTTCCCGGCTTTTTCAAATCTTTCGTCCCAACTATCACCCTGTATCAAAACATAGTGAATACCATGATTGGCCAATTCCTGTTTGTGGCTTTCGTCCAGCCTGTTCCTGTCTGTCTCGTTAAGCCGGGTGCCGTCCTGCACATATGGGGCATCAACATCCAGGTATATATACAAATCGAAATGATTGGCTGCCTCAACCCATTCCGGCACCTCTAAATCCTTATCAAACAAAAAGTGACTGTATGACCGGGTAGTGTTCAGATCAGTATCTACAAACAAAATCTTGTTGGCATCTTTTATCTTTTCGTTGATGGTTTTGGCGTGCAGCTCGGCTATCCGCTGCAAATCATCCTCAGTACATTCGTTGGTATGTTCCAAAATATCGCGGGCCATTTCGGCCACCTCGACTGTATGAAAATGATGCGCCAACCGTTTTGCCATGGTGGTTTTGCCGGTAGACTCGGTTCCCAGCAGGCATATCTTTTTGGTAAAGTAAGGCTTGGCAGCATCTGCCAAAAAATTCCAGAAAGCAAACGGCTTATCCCTTATCTGCGTGGCCGTTACCGGTACTATTTTGCGTGGCTCGTCAAATATCATGCTTTCGCAATTCAAAAACCTTCCCATATAGGCGCCATAAGGTTCTGATGCAAATATAATATCAATAGGGGGTAATTCCTTTTGCAAATAATTGGCCCAGATGCGGGATACACCTTCAGACGATGCAGAAGTGTTTGGCAAAACGGCTTCATCATAATTTAACAGCCACGGCCTCACCTTATTATTCTCTTTATAAGTTTCCTTAACCCACTCCAGCCTACGGCTTCCCCATATGGGCTCATCATAGCTGGCACTTACCAAAACAATAAGATCATCGCAATGCTGCAAAGCAAAGTCAATTAACGCGATGTGCCCTTTGTGCAAAGGCATAAACTTGCCTATAACCAAACCTCTTTTCATCCATTAAACCCCCGGGGGCCAAATGTAAAAAGGTTTTGAGCAAATCTCAAATCCGGAACTAACTTGTGTGGTCGCAAACTATTTTCCATTCGCCTTTAATTTTGCGGAACCAAAGGGTATAATAACCGCCCAACTCATCTTTAATGCGCTTAAGGTGCCAGCCTCCCAAAACAAATGCATTGGTGGCATCAAGCACTTTTACCTGTAAAATGGTAAATTTAAGCCGGCCCATAGCAGCCTTGCCCGGGTAACGCTTTTTGTAATGATCAAGCGTGGTTTGCCAGCCATAGTCGGGCCCGTTTTTTCCTACAAACACCAGCGAATCTGATTTCCAGTAGCCCTGCATAAACCCTTCAACATCGCCACGGTTCCAGGCTTTTTCCTGGGTGTACATTAAATTCACTATAGATTGCTTATCCTGCGCACGGCATAAGTAAACGCTCAACATTAGGAGGATTGACAGGAGGAGTTTTTTCATAATTTGAAGATAGTTAAATTATCTGACCCGGAATTCACCGAATTTACGGAACCAGCAGAGTTAAAAAAAATTGAAAATTCTTTAATTCGGTGAATTCCGGTTCAGACAAAAAATAAACTATCTTTGAGTTTACTGCCTTTAAAAAAACTCTTTTATGAAAAACCAGGTATTAAGCTTCGGCGAAGTTTTATGGGATGCTTTTGGCGATGGTAAAAAAGCAGGCGGCGCGCCTATGAATGTGGCCAGGCATCTTGTACAGCAAGGTGTAAAAGTTGCCTTTGCAAGTTCGGTTGGGATGGATAACAGTGGCGACATGCTGATCGAATTCCTGAAATCAAACGGGCTGTACTCCGGCCTCATCCAACAGGACGACGAATACCCAACCTGCGAGGTTACCGTGCAGCTGGACGAGAACAACCAGGCAACCTACATTATACCCGAACCTGTTTCATGGGATTGTATTGAAACTACCGATGCGCTTAACGCTGCAGCTAAAAATTCGGCGGCTATTGTTTACGGCAGCCTGGCCTGCCGCTCGGCCAAAACACGCGAAACATTACTTAACCTGCTCGACGAAACCGACGCGCTCAAAATATTTGATGTAAACCTGCGCCCGCCACATTACACACTATCTACCATCGAAACACTGGTTGCCCGCGCCGATGTAGTGAAAATGAACGAAGACGAGGCTAACTTGTTAATTGGCGGCAGTAGCCGCTCCTTACGCGACCAGATAACCGAATTCCGCTCCAAATATCATAACCGCACCATCTGCGTAACGCGCGGCGAACACGGCGCCATAGTATGGCACGATTACGAGTTTTATGAAAGCCCCGGCTGCCCCGTAAAAGTTGGCGATTCGGTAGGCGCAGGCGATGCATTCCTGGCCACCTTTGTAGCTGGGTTGCTGGCTAAACACCCTATGCAAATGGTTGTTGATAAAGCCTGTACCGTAGGTGCATATGTTGCCAGCCAGCGCGGCGCCAACCCTATTTACCCTACAGAACTTTTGAATAGTTTGGTGTATATTTAATTCAAAAATAAAAATTCAAAATTCAAAAATATTTAAGGACTGGCAGACTTCGCATCTTCCAGTTCTTAAACTTTTAGAGCATTCATTTTCAAATTCTCAAATTTTCAAATCCTCAAATTAAAAACCTCTAAATTGTCATTCTTACCTAACAATTTGTTTTAATCCCTCCTGCTCCAAACTTTTCATAATAATTATCCGTTCCTTTATAGTACAGAAAGGACAAGATATGCGTGGTTTTGGATTTTCCAGGTTTACCCCCAACCAGATCCCTAAAGGCGGATTTGAAGAATTATTGAAATTATTCCTCGAATTGCTCAACTATACATCGGGCGATGCAGGCGAAGCGTTGGCCTGGCTAAATGAACTTGATAAGCAATATAACCTTACCAACGATGATTATGGTATTGGCGACTTTATTGATGAACTTAAGCAAAAAGGCTATTTAAGCGATGATCAGCAAACCGGTGGTTTTAATATCACCGCTAAAACCGAGCAAAGCATCCGCCAATCGGCATTGGAAGAAATTTTTGGTAAGCTTAAAAAATCGGGGAAGGGTAATCACCGCTCGCCACAATCGGGGCAGGGCGATGAAAAAAATGCAGAACGCCGCGAGTTTGAATTTGGCGATAGTTTAGATCAGATAGATATGACCCAATCTATCCATAATGCCCAGGTTAACCATGGCATCGGTGATTTTATGATGACTGAACGCGACCTGGAAGTAGAGGAAATGGATTATAAAACCCTTACCTCTACCGTGCTGATGATAGATATCTCGCACTCCATGATTCTTTATGGCGAAGACCGGATAACCCCGGCCAAAAAAGTAGCAATGGCGCTTGCCGAGCTTATCCGTACCAAATACCCTAAGGATACCCTGGATATTGTTGTTTTTGGTAACGATGCCTGGCCTATAACCCTGCAGGACCTGCCCTATTTACAGGTAGGCCCTTATCATACCAATACCTATGCAGGGTTAGAGCTGGCTACTGATTTATTGCGCCGCCGTAAAACGCATAATAAGCAAATATTCATGATTACCGATGGTAAACCTACCTGTTTAAAGGAAGGCACTAAATATTATAAAAACAGCATAGGGTTAGATAGGAAAGTGGTTAACAAAACCCTTAACATGGCCGCGCAGTGCAAGCGCTTAAAAATACCGATAACCACATTTATGATAGCCAAAGACCCTTACCTGCAACAGTTTGTACGTAAATTTACAGAAACTAACGGCGGCAAGGCTTTTTACAGTTCGCTGAATGGTTTAGGCGAGTATATTTTTGAGGACTATATTAAGAATAGAAGAAAAACGGTACGCTAATTTGAAGATGTGCTAATTTGAAGATTTGAAAATGCTATTTTCCAATTTCAACAAGCATAGCTTCCACACAAAATAAAGACATCAGATGGCAATTTGAAGATCATGGGTTTTCCATTTTCAAATCTTCAAATCCTCAAATTTTCAAATTCAACAAATGAGTAAATTATTAGATATTAAAACCCTCGGCGAACTAAAAAAAAGTGGTTACAAAAGCCGTTCGGTGAAAGATGAATTACGTGCCAACCTTATAGAACAGCTAAAAAAACGCGAAGGCGGTTTTGCAGGTATTATCGGATTTGAGGATACGGTTATACCCGATTTGCAAACTGCCATTCTATCGCGCCACAATATTTTACTGCTTGGCTTACGCGGACAGGCAAAAACCCGCATAGCGCGCTTGTTAATTAATTTGCTTGATGAATATGTGCCATATATTACAGGATCAGATTTGTTTGATGATCCATACAACCCTATATCATGGTACGGCCATAGTGTTATCGAAGAAAAAGGAGACGAAACGCCTATAGGCTGGATTCACCGCTCGGAGCGTTATACCGAAAAACTGGCTACGCCAGATGTTACCGTAGCCGATTTAATTGGCGATGTTGACCCTATTAAAGCCGCCACCTTAAAACTGACCTATTCTGACGAACGCGTTATCCATTTTGGGTTAATCCCACGCGCCCATCGTGGTATATTTGTGATCAACGAGCTGCCCGATTTGCAGGCCCGTATCCAGGTATCGCTATTTAATATTTTGCAGGAAAGGGATATCCAGATACGCGGTTTTAAACTGCGTTTGCCTTTAGATATCCAGTTTGTATTTACGGCCAACCCTGAAGATTATACTAATCGCGGCTCTATCGTTACACCGCTAAAAGACCGCATTGAAAGCCAGATTTTAACGCACTATCCGCGTACGGTAGAAATTTCAAGGAAGATCACCCAACAGGAAGCATCATTAACCAACGATCAACGCAATGCCGTTGAAGCCGACGACCTGGTAAAAGACCTGATTGAGCAAATTGCTTTTGAAGCCCGTAACTCCGAGTATATCGATAAAAAATCGGGTGTATCGGCGCGCTTAACTATATCGGCCTATGAAAACCTGATTAGTAATGCCGAGCGCCGGATGATCATGAACCATGAGCCCGGCACTTTTGTGCGCATTACCGATTTTTTGGGCGTTATCCCGGCCATTACAGGCAAAATTGAATTGGTTTATGAAGGTGAACTGGAAGGCCCGGGCAAAGTAGCCAATATCCTGATTGGCAAAGCTATCAAAACCTTGCTGCTAACCTTTTTCCCCGACCCTGAAAAGGCTAAAAAGACTAAAGGTGTAAACCCTTATGCCAGCATTATCAATTGGTTTGGCGAGGGCAATAACCTGGCTTTGGTTGATGACATGTCGGCAATTGATTATAAAAAAGAACTATCCGAGGTTGCCGGCTTAAAAGACCTGGTTAAAAAATCACATCCGCGCCTGAGTGAAAATCAAACTTTATTGCTAATGGAGTTTGTGCTGCACGGCCTATCAGAATTTTCGCAATTAAACAAAGGCTTTTTAGATAATGGCTTTGCCTTCTCTGATATGTTTAACAGTTTATTTAACCTGCAGCCTGATGAAGACGACCTCGATTTAGATGATGACCGTTATTAATTTGGTACATTTGTGTAAATGACGGACACCGCGCTTAATATCATCCTGATCATTTCGGCACTTTTGCTAATTGACCTTTATGTATTAAACGGCATTCGAGGGGCTTTCCCAAAATGGCATTTTTTGCAAAAAAAGACGTTTACCTTTTTATATTGGGCGGCTTCCATTATAGTCATTTGCGGTTTGCTCACCGGTGTTTATATATATTTTGCGGGCCTTGGCGTTCGTGCAGCCGGCCTGCTCATATTTTCACTATTATTTATAGGCAAGCTTACCTTTTTGCCCTTCCTGTTAATTGACGATATAAAACGTTTGCTGGTGTGGCGTAAAAACAGGTTTAAAAATCAAACACCTGCGCATAATACCCTCGTTCCGCCGGATGCCATCCCCCGGTCAGAGTTTTTGTTGAAGGCCGGTCTGCTTGCAGGTGCCATTCCCCTGGCTGCCATAAAAATCAATATGCCAAGGGGGCTGTATGATTACCATGTACGTTATCAAACCCTATATTTACCCAATTTACCAAAAGCTTTTGATGGCATTAAGCTGGGGCAAATTTCTGATATCCATTCCGGGAGTTTTTATAACAAAAAGGCGGTACTTGGCGGCGTAGAAATGCTATTGAAAGAGAAGCCCGATTTTATATTTTTCACCGGCGACCTGATTAACGGACAGACCAGCGAAATGAGGGATTACCAGGATATTTTCGGCAAAGTAAAAGCGCCGCTTGGCGTTTATTCATCTTTGGGTAATCATGATTACGGCGACTATGGCGACTGGCAAAGCCCGGCCGATAAAATAAAAGACCATCAAGACCTGATTCTCACCCACCAAAATATGGGCTGGGACTTATTGCGCAACGAGAACCGCCGCCTTAAAGTAAATGGCGAAGAAATAGGCATTCTCGGCATCGAAAACTGGAGCCTGCACAGCCGCTTCCCTAAATATGGCCGCATGGAACTGGCCGCCAAAAACACAGACGACCTGCCGGTTAAACTCTTGCTGTCGCATGATCCGTCGCATTGGCGTGCACAGGTTTTAAATGACTATCCACAAATAGATGTAATGTTCTCGGGCCATACCCATGGTATGCAGTTTGGCGTTCGTACAAATGATTTTCAGTGGAGCCCTATAAAATATGTTTATACTGAATGGGCGGGCCACTATCAGCAAGGCATGCAACAATTATATGTAAATGTAGGTTTTGGCTTTGTAGGTTTATATGGCAGAGTTGGAATATTACCAGAGATTACGATATTTACATTAAAAGCCGGGCATGCTCCTTCGGGTAAGCTTACATAACATCACCCCCAGGCACATTCATTACCAATGAAAAGATCGCTTCAGTCTGTTTTTGATTTCCTGCTGTTCAGTAATATCTTCATGTCGCTTTGCGCGGTGGCGCAGGCATTGGTAACATTCCACTTAATAGGGTCAAAACCGGTGTTGCCGGTATTGGGTTTGCTATTCACCTCCACTTTAGGCATCTACAATTTCTGTATCATCATTACCAAACCTCAGAAGCCCGAAACATCTCCTTATAAGCGCGTACGTTGGTTTTTTGCCCACTATCGGCTTATGGTTACATTTACCATAGTTTCATTATTATCGCTGGTACCGTTATTTTTTTTGATCTCCATTGAATCAAAAATTCTTCTGGTTTTTTTGGGTATTTTATCATTTGCCTATGGCCTGCCGCTGTTTGCCGTGGGCGAGCAAAAATTCGGATTGCGCAATATACCCGGGTTAAAACCATTCCTTATTACCCTGGTGTGGACAATGAGCTGCGTACTGTTTCCTATACTGGAGGCTATGCATTTTCATGCCGCCAGTGTATCCATGCGCGATACCACTATACTGATAGCTAAACGTTTTTTGTTTATAGGCGCACTTACTATTCCCTTTGATATTCGCGATCTTTTTGACGACCGCAAAATGGGATTGAAAACCATCCCGGTAGTTTGGGGCGAAAAAAATGCCTACCTGTTTTGCCAGGTGTTATTGGCCGGTTATGTGGTACTATTATTCATTTTCAGGAATAACGGCTTTAGCCTGGATTTTTTTGCGCTAACTTTTACGGTATTTTTAACCGGTTGGCTTATCTTTAAATCGGCCTGGAAAAAAGACGAGTACTATTACTTTTTCTTTATGGATGGCGTACTTATCCTTCAATACGTAGTGTTATTAGCTGTTAACCTCATATTCAAAGGCCATTGATATGGCTGCCAGTTTTAATAACTCGGCCCGGTTTTATGACCTGCTTTCGCGTTTAGTTTATGGTAAAGCCATAATCAATACACAACTTTATTTAATCAATCACATCCAACCAAACAATAATATACTCATAGTCGGAGGCGGTACGGGCTGGATACTTGATGAAATTACAAGGTTACATCCGACAGGCCTAAAGATAACTTATGTAGAGGCTGCAGAGCGAATGATGGCGCTATCCCAAAAGAGGAATACCAGTGGCAATGAAATTATCTTCATAAACGATGTTATTGAAAACGTAAACCTACCCGTCGGCTTTAATGTAGCAATAACCCCTTTTCTGTTTGATAATTTCACTGAAGCAACATTAAGAACAGTATTCAGTAAGATTCATTCGTTACTAAAGCCTGGTGCACTTTGGCTCAATTGCGATTTTCAGTTAACAGGAAAATGGTGGCAGGGTCTCCTTTTAAAAAGCATGTTTTTATTTTTCAGGCTGATTGACGGTATAGAAGCAAGCAAGCTACCGGAAATTGAGGCTTGCTTTAATCGGAACAATTACTCCCCAAAAAACGAAAGAACTTTTTTTGGTGATTTTATTGTAGCGAGGGTTTATAAAAAGTAGTAATCAGATTTACTGTCAATATCAAATATCCGTCATTGCGAGGCACGAAGCAATCCCCGACATTGCCAATTCTCACATAGTTCAGGATTGCTTCGTGCCTCGCAATGACGGTAGTTTTGGACATTAGTTTAACTATATTTCGTTGCTCGTTGTAACGATTTTTTGTTCAGGTTTTACCTACTCAATTCACTCAATGACAACCAGGGAATTACTTAACTCTTTGTTACTGATTGTACACAAACTTATATCCTATCCCCCGTACAGTTTGTAAATACTGCGGCGAATCGGCATTTGTTTCTATCTTTTTACGCAGGCGTACAATGTGCATATCCAGGGTGCGGGTGTTTACATCGGCGTTGTAGCCCCATACTTCCATCATCAGTTCTTCGCGGTTGATAACCTTATTTTTGTTTTTAAGGAAATACAGTAATATCCGGTTCTCCAATATGGTAAGTTCAATTTTACGGCCATCACGAATGAGCAGGTGGGTATTAGGCAGATGCTCCATGTTGGCAAACTTATATGATTCGGCCTTCTCACTATTCAGGCTGAATTTAATTTTGCTGTCAATCATAGCCACCAGCACATCCATATTAAAAGGTTTGGTGATGTAGTCTGATACTCCAAAATTGTAAGCTTCAATTTTATCAACATCCTGGGCTTTGGCGGTCATCATAATCACCAGTTTATCGTATCCGCTTTCCCTGATATTACCACAAACTTCCGATCCGGTTTTTCCGGGCAACATCCAGTCAAGCAGTACAATATCAGGATATTCGGCCAGTATCATTGTTTCCGCATCCTCGCCATTGTCGGCTTCCAGCACTTTGTAACCTTCGGTTTGCAAACGCTCGGCAACCAGGAAACGCAGGTTTTCATCATCTTCAACCAGCGCAATTTTGATTTCTTTGTTCATACTTTAATTTTCGTTTGGAAGCGTAACTATAAACTCCGAACCTTCATTAACTTTACTGTTCACCGTTATCTCGCCGTCCATAAAATTAACCAGTTCTTTACAAAATGCCAAACCCAAACCTACGCTCCCGTTTTGGTTATATTGGTTTTCTATTCTGTAAAATTTTTTAAATACATTATGCTGTTCATTCCTGGGAATCCCTATCCCCTTATCTATAAAGGAAAACACGATATTGCCCTTTTTTCGTATAATATTGATGTTGAGCTGCCTTTTTTTGGGGTGCGAATATTTGTACGCATTCTCAATCAGGTTTTGAAAAACACTACCCAAAAGCACCGGGTCGGTATAAAAAGTATGCACCCCGTTACTGGTATAATTCAGCTTAAAATCGGGGTACTTAATTTTAAAAGTATCTATATAGCGCTCCACAAAATCATCCACTGCAATTTCTTCTTTTTTAATATTGATCGATTTATTTTCCAACTGGGTGAATGATAACAACTTGTTCATCAAATCGTTTAGTTTATCTGCTTCTTCATCTAAAATTTTTCCATAATGTTTGCGCTGCCGCTCGGTAAGCTCGCCATCACCTTTTAAATTTGACCCTGCAATTTTTATTACGCTTACAGGAGTTTTAAACTCATGGGTAAAGTTGTTTATAAAATCGTATTGTAGTTTAAACAGCTTGATATTTACGTTCAGGTTACGATAGATAAGCCATCCTATGGCAACCAAAAAAAGTGTTATAACCAATACCGCAGCTCCAATGGGCATAAAGCGCCGGTTGGTTTCGGCAGTAAGGTACCCTTCTTCCGAGCTGAAAAATAACTTATAATCAGAAAAAGCGCCCGGAAACGGCACCTCTGTTACCAATTTATTTCCTTCGCTGTCAATAGGGTCATATACAACCGGCTGTATAGACACATTCTGGTAAAGTTCATGATGGGTGTTTTTTACCTTCAATAAAACAGGATCAAGGTAAAACGTCATCATGTTTTGTTTATATGGTGCAGATACCGTTTTACCCCGCAACAGTTCCCGGTAATTTTTAACATCCAATGGCCGTAAAGTATTGGTGTAGGTTATTTTATTGGGCTTAACGTCCCAAAATGTTTTATACATTTCATCCTGGGTGGGCGCTCGTGTGGTATCCGAAAAGGCTATATAATTACGCAATTTTGCCGACATCTCGGCAAAATCCGGCTCATCGCCGATGTGGTTTTGCCGGGTGCCCAATATTTTGCCGTTTTGATGCCCATATTGATAAATTGCCTTAACAGATACATCCAGGTTATTGTCATAGCGGGTTACCGGTAACCGGGTGCCTATTTGTACATCATAAAAAACAACTTTTGTTACAAATTCATATTCCTTAAAAACCGATGAAGCGTATTTACGCGCCGATGCCGAATCCAAAAAGCCGCCGTAAAATTGTATTTCGGGAATTTTGTTGTAAAAAAAATCATAGTAGGGCTTCATGGTTTGCTCCAGTACCTCAATTTTTTTTGAGGAAAACTCATTTTCAACGTATTTGGAGGTAAGACTATACGATATAAAAAGCGCCACCACAAATGTGATAGATATGAGCACCAGGAATACGATGATCAGCAAAAAGTTTTTCCGGTAAGCAGTTTTTTGTGCCGGCATAACCGTTATGGTTTAACCCTCATGTTGTAATCCAGGAATTTTTCTATCTCGGTATACATTTCAAAGCGATTGCGCTCACTCCTGAAAAAAGCGCGTTCATTGGGTTTCAAAAAATATTTTACATCCACATCATGCTTGCGTAATTCGTGCACAAATTGGTTCAGTTCGCTAATATTGGCGCGCTGATCTTTAGCGCCCTGGAAAATAATTAAAGGCACCTTTATTTTATCAGTATGAAACACCGGCGATATAGCCCTTAGCCTATCGGCATCTGTTTCGGGATTGCCAACCATTTCATAAGTCATTTTTAAATAAGGTTTAAAAAACGGCGGGGCATCTTTGATATAGGTAAAAAAGTTAATGAGTCCGTATTGTATAACGGCGCAATTATATAAGTCGGGATGAAAAGACACGCCGTACAATGCAGAGAACCCGCCAAAACGGCCGCCAAAAATGGCGATTTTTTTGGGGTTAGCTATTTTTTTATCTATCAGCCAATGTACGCCATCGGTTATATCATCCTGAATTTTACCCCCAACCTGTTTGTAGCCCGCACTTCTGAAAGCTTTGCCATAACCGGTTGATCCACGATAATTCATCTGGAAAACAGCATAGCCCCTGTTGGCCAAAAATTGCACCTGCTCGTCGTACCCCCAGGTATCGCGGGCCCAGGGGCCGTCATGCGGCATTACTACCACAGGTAAATTAGTTTTTTTATTACCCAAAGGCATGGTCAAATAGCCATTGATGGTCAGCCCATCGCGGGATTTGTAGGCTACCGGCTGCATCACGCATAATTCTGTAGGTACCAGCGATGGATTAGTATCGCCCAGTTTAATTAGTTTACAGGTGCTGGCCTCATACAGGTAGTAAGTGCCGGGGCTGCGATCTGTATAGGTATACAATATAAACTTATTTTCCGAACTGTCCCGGTCAACCACTCTTACCTCATTACCTTTCAGCAACTCCTCCAACTTTTTATAAAGACGTTGTATATCAGGCGATAAAAAATATTTCCGTGGCTTGGCCTCATCCCAGCTGGCAAACTCAAGCCGGTGTTTATTTTTATAATATTCAACATACATTAAGTCGGCATTGCTGTTGCTAAAAATGGTACGTTCTTCTTTCCCGTTTTCAGCATTAATTTCAACCAGCGCCATTTTATCGCGGTTTACGTTTGATAAAGCGTAAAAATTATTTTTTTGTCCGGCAAAAGCAATCGGTCTTACCGAGTTTTTAAAATTGTTTTGAATAATGGGTTTAAAAGGCGCATTATCATCGGGCCTGTATAAAATAGTTTCGTCTACCCCGTCTGACGATTTTACCAGCCGGATTTTACCATCGGCATCCGGGAACCATTCGGTTATATTGCCTGGGTTTATGAGGTATGGCGATAGCTCCCCGGTTTTGATATTCAGTCGATAGATATCAAAATTGGCCGGATCGCGCTTGTTCATCCTGATGGTAATGATGTTTGGCTGCTGCTTGTTACGGTTAACCAGGTTTACTTTTACTTTTTCGAGTGAGAGGATTGTACGTAGCTGGTGCGTTGATATGTCAAGCGCATACATTTTAAACCCATCGTTTGCCACAATATCCTGGTTAAAAACAAGTTGGTTATTATAGGTCCAAAAGTACCAGCCGCTTACGGGATAATCATCAAATGATGTTTCCATATGTTCGGTACCATCGGCCAACGATTGTGTGAATAGGTTTTGTTTATCCTTGTATGGTTTCAGGTATGCTATATACTTACCGTCGGGAGATATTTTAAAAAAGGTTTTCTCAGGGGTTTTAAAAAAATCGGCAAGGGGGATTTGCTTTATATGTTCTTTGCATGAGCATATAACTGTGAAAAATACAATAAAAAGAAAAATCCTCGAGCGCCCAAACATATTTGCTTATGCCATTTTTATTAATCAGGTCAAATTAGATAAAATTAGTTAACGTTATCAACATGTCACTACAATTTTACCCGGTGTTATCTTTATACGGATATTAACTAAAAATGGCTGCGGCATTCGTATTAATTACCTATTTTTGATTAGATGAGGGTTTTATTTACAACTATTATTTTTGTTTTGCTGGGCACTGTTACACTGTTTGCACAGGATAACGAACTCCAGCTGGCCATGCAATATAATGCCAATGGCGAAACTCAAAAAGCGCTTGAAATTTACGAAAAACTATATAAGCAAAACAACGAAACCTATTATTCTTACTACGTAAACACCCTGTTAAACCTCAAAAAATTTGATGAGGCCGAAAATATTACCAAAAAACTGCAGCGTAAACACCCCGGCATAAACCAATACCAGATTATGCTGGGCACCATTTACACCCAGCAGGGTAAGCTTGATAAAGCAAACACCATATATGATTACCTGCTGAAAAACCTGCCTGCCGATCAAATGGAGATTGCCAGCCTGGCCAACCAATTTTACCAGAATGCCAATATTGATTATGCCATAAAAATATTTATACAGGGCCGTAAACTGCTTAAAAACGATGAAGCTTTTACTTACGAACTCATCAACCTCTATCGTTTTAAACGCGATAAGGTTTCACTTACCGATGAGTATCTTAATTTTTTGCCGGCAAACCCAAGCTTCATTACCCAGGCCGAAAGCAATTTTGCCATAGTGTTTGAAGGTGCAGCCGATTATGACCTGCTTAAGGCAGCATTGCTAAGGCGTATTCAAAAAGACCCGCAGCAAACCATCTATGTTGAATTGCTTACCTGGCAGTATATGCAGCAAAAAGAGTACGACCTGGCGCTTAACCAGGCCCTGGCACTCAGCCGCAGGCAAAATGACGATGGCAACAACATTTATGAGTTGTGCCGTACCCTTACCGCCAGCGAGGCTTATGACGCCGCCATTCGTGGTTACGAATATATTATTGCCAAAGGTGCAGGCAATCCTTTATATATCCCGGCTAAGATCGAACTCATCAACACCAAAAATTTAAAGGTTACTACCGGCAAATACCTGCCTGCCGATTTGCTGGGGCTTGAACAGGATTACATAGCCCTGCTTACCGAATTTGGGCGCAACAACAATACCGTTTTTGCCATGCAAAAGCTGGCCAATTTGCAGGCTTTTAAACTCCACAAGCTTAATGATGCTCAAAAATTATTGGAGAGCGCCATCGCAATCCCCAATATCCGCACCGAGCTGCTGGCAAGCTGTAAACTCGATTTGGGCGATGTGTATATGCTGAATAATCTGCCATGGGAAGCCACCCTGACATATAGCCAGGTTGAAAAAGGTTTTGAGAATACCAACATCGCCCAGGATGCCAAATTTCGGAATGCAAAAATGGCCTATTATACCGGCGATTTTACCTGGGCCAAAGGACAGCTGGATGTTTTGAAAGCGGCTACATCACAATTGATAGCAAATGACGCCCTCAACCTGTTACTGCTAATTAATGATAACACCGCGGCCGATAGCGCCGGCGCTGCGTTAAAAATATATGCCCGGGCCGACCTACAGATTTTTGCCGAACAACCCGAAAAGGCTTTAATGACCTTAGATAGTATCGACAAAAAATTCCCGGGCAATAGCCTTAGCGATGATATATTAATGGCCAAATCGCGCATTTTCATTCAGCAGAAAAACTATAACGACGCGGTACCTCTGCTCAAAAAAATCTTCAACGATCACCCTACCGAGCTTTGGGCTGATGACGCCGTTTTTATGCTGGGCGATATTTACGAAAACCACCTTGACGATAAAACAAGTGCCAAAGCATGGTACCAAAAAATAATCACCGATTATCCTGGCAGTCTCTGGATCAACGAAGCCCGCAAACGGTTCAGGTTGCTGAGGGGCGATAAAGCCGACTCGTAGTTGGTGAGTGGTTGATTGAATTGAATGGGTTAAGAAAGCATCTAATAAGTTTTTTAAATGTATAACCCAATTCAGTCAATAACCAGTTAACTTAATCAACTAAATCAACCACTCACCTAATCAACTCAATCAACCTAATTAACTAACTTTGCCCCATGATTGTATACAACGATACTATAATACTTGACGAAGCCATCCATAACGAATGGCTTCATTATATGAAAACCATTCACATCCCGGCTGTAATGGCTACCGGGCATTTTAGCTCGCACCGCATTTTAAGGGTTATCGATTCTCCAAACGAAGGGGTTACCTACTGCATCCAGTACAATGCCGATAGCATTGATCAGTTTCAGCAGTATTACATGAACCATTTGCACAAGTTACAGGCTACCCATCAGCAAATGTTTGATGAAAAGTTTGTGATTTTTAATACGCTAATGGAAGAGATGGAATAAACTTTAAATAATCAGGGCGTTGCCTGCGGCCGTGCTATCCGCTCATACCTCACAAGCTTATTCGCATGGCCCGTATCCGCTGCACTAACGCAAACTGCGGGTTGATCATTTGTTTGAGATAGTTCAGCTGAAAGCTGAAACCATAATCACCGCGGGTTGAAAACCCGCGGTGGCAGCAGCAAATAACAAAAAAGCTCCCAGGATTCGGGAGCTTTTGTCTTTATTTACTTATCAGGTTATAAAGTTCATCCAGTTTCGGAGTGAGCACAATTTCAATCCTACGGTTTTTGGTGCGGGCTTCGTCGGTATTGGCTGTATCAATTGGTTGAAACTCGCCTTTACCTGTAGCGGTGAGTCGGTGCGGGTCGACCATCTCAACCTCGGTAAGGTAACGGGTTACTGATGTGGCGCGCAGTACGCTCAAATCCCAGTTATCTTTTATCTGGCCAAGATTTTTCACTTTTTTATCGTCGGTATGGCCTTCAACAGCCATGTTGATGTCTGGTTCTTTATTCAGTACCGCAGCCAGTTGTTTTAAGGCTTCTTTTCCTTTGTCATCAATAATGATACTCCCCGACGGAAACAACAGTTTATCTGTAAGCGATACATATACTTTGCCGTTACGAATATCCACCGTTAAACCGCTTTGCTGAAAGCCCAGTAATGCTTTTTGCAATTTATTTTTTAGTGCATTGGTAGCCTCGTCGCGCTTTTTCAGAATTTCTTCTACCTCTTTTAACCGTGCCTCGCGCTTTTGCAGGTCAACAGCCAGTTGGTTTGCTTTGGTTGATGTAACATCCAGGTTGTTATTTAAGGCGTTGTTATTGTCGCGTAAATCGTTAATCTGGCGGTGCAGGCGCGCGGTATCGTTTTGCAGGCGCGAAAGTTCTTCTTCCAGGTTACCGGTACGGGTATTCAATGAATCGCGCTGCGCGACTAACGACCTATACTCTTTTGGCGATAATATTTTACATGAGTTAAGGGCCACACAAAAAATAGCGGCTAATAAAAGATATTTGATTTTCATAAAACAGATATTAAATGGGTATACTATGCAAGCGCATTTTTCAGAAAAACATTCAACGGGTATATTTTGCTGCAAATATCGGCTACCAGTTGCACGACTCCCCCTGCAGTTATTTCCTCGTCGGTTATTTTGTGCCAGGCAACAAAGCTTTTCAGTTTTAGCAGGTCGATGTTTTCATTTTCAGCACCATATTCACGAGGAACAGACTTTAGCTGTTCTTGTTTTCGGAAGTCGCCAAACAGCTTCACAAACTCCTTATCGTCAATAATATTCTTCAACTCCGAAGCATTATAATCAATTTCCTGGCGGATAACTTTCAGGTGGGGCGCCTCGGGCATCCAGTAACCACCGCCTATAAAAGAATTGCCCGGCTGAATTTGCAAATAAAACTCCACCGTACCTCCTCTTGAACCGCCGGACGGAATGCTTACCCCGAAATTATTTTTATATGGCGTTTTATTCTTACTGAAACGGATATCGCGGTAAATGCGCATCACGCGTTTTTTGGCGTCGATGGTTTCATCAATGGCCGGGTCAATCTTTTGCAATTTGGCAAGCATCTGGCCGGTAAAATCAATCACGTTTTCACGCGCGGCATCGTAGCGTTCTTTATTGGCCGTAAACCACTCGCGGTTATTGTTATCGGCCAGATCTTTTAAAAAATCAAGACTTTCCTGGTAAATCATCGGTATCTAAATAAGCCTGGTAATGTATCTTTGGCGATAACCAATACAACAACAGTACCCGCGAATATCTGAAATTTATAGGTGCCAGTAAAATACAGCCGGCTATTAATACACCAAGATATAACCAGGGTGAATCGGAATTGTGCGTAACTAAATAAGTGAGCCAGGCAAGGCCCAGGGCCTCCAGCACATTAAGCGCGTAACTAACATACATAGCCGCGTAAAAATAGCCGGGCTCAATTTCAAAGTACAGGTTACAATGCGGGCAGTTTAAATTTATTTTGTTGGCAAAACTATAGGGCCCACCCTGGAACATATCGCCCCTGCGGCAACGCGGACATTTACAGTTGAGCATAGCCCATGATTTTGGCGTTTCGGGCATAGTGGGTAATGGGGAAAATGTTAACGTAAAGCCTTCTTTATTTCGATTACTATCCTAACATATTTCTCCGTCATTGCGAGGCACGAAGCAATCCCCGATAGGCATGGTGATGTGCATGTAGGGGATTGCTTTGTACCTCGCAATGACGATCTTTCTCTGTATGTTAGTTAAGATTAAGCGTCTCGTGCCTCATATCGTTAAGGTTAACGTTTTTGCGGCGATATTTTTTATACCAGATATAACCGCCAACAGCAACCACAAAATAAGGAGCACCAAGCAAAAACAAAATGCCCTTATTAAGGCCTTTAGCCGCGTTACCGCCGCTTTTGGTGTTAGTCTCTACAGTTGCAGCACATTGCGCGCACTGGGCCTTTACAGGCTGCCTTACGCCTACCATTAAGCCAAGGGCTATTACGAAAAGAATAATTTTTGAAACCCGTTTCATGAAGGCAAATTTACGTAATAAATTGGGATAAATGGTATTGGCTATTACGCCTAAAAAATTGCTTACGACTTTCTAATTTTAAAACTCCGTAGGCTCCGGGATTAATAACCAAACTTATCAAGTGGTTACATCAAATGGCTATGAATTGAATACAGGTTGTTTTTACAAATTTTCGGTACTATGCATAACCAACAAAGTGTGTGTACCGGCAGGAATGAGACAGTGTGAAACACCCTGGTACGCCCTGAAACGCCCTGAAACACCCTGAAACACCCTGGTACACCCTGAAACACCCTGGTACGGGGTGGCACACTTGCCTGGTTATATCGGGAGCATGCTAAAAGCAGTAAGCATAAGGTTTCAACGTTTATTTTTTGTTCGATAAGAGCAACGCACCTGAACAAAAAATAAATAAATCTTTCTATTCGAACAGATGCAGCGGGATTGATGCGAATACCAGCCTGAGTTGCTGAATTAAGAAAAACAGGAGGCCAAATAATATCGAAAACTGAATTTCGAATGCGCAACGCCGAAGTGTTTACTTCATTATCCGATATTGGACATTCTGTGTCCGATATTAAATCGACCTTAATTTCTTAACTTATACATTGGGATACCTATTGAGGAGAGTAACACTGGCGGTGAGCATAAAGATATAGTCTGAACCGGAATTACTCATAGAATTAAAGAATTTCCGGAATTTTTAAAATTCGTGTAATTAAGTTAACTCCATAAATTCCGCAGTTCAGACAAACGCGATAGGGATGGAAATGGATACCGGCCGCGAGCGCAACGCCTGCGGGCGTATGAATGCACAGCCCGGGCCAAAGGCATCGCCCCAATAAGCATGCCGGGCTATATACCTACCTGTTAAAAATTATAATAAGGCTTTATCATCAAATAAACAATTACCCCGGTAATGGTTACAAACAGCCATATCGGGAACGTCCAGCGTACCAGTTTACGGTGTTTTTCAACCTGCATTTGCAGGCCGCGGTAAAAACTTAATAATATTAGCGGCAATACACCTGCCGCCAGTATGATGTGTGGCGTTAAAATAGAAAGGTACAAAGTACGCATTCCACCAGCCTGCGCTCGTTCCGAATCAGACAGGATGCCGTCGAAATTGGCATCGCCATACAAGGTATCATGGCGCATAAGGTAATGAAACAGGATATAGGATACCAGGAATGTTGATGACAAACAAAACGTAAGGATATTAAGCCGCTTATGCACCGTGATGTTGCCTTGCTTAATAAAGTATAAGGATAGCAATAAAAGCACCGTACAGGCGCCATTTAGCACCGCGTTAAGCATAGGCAGGTATGGCGTAAATGCCGGTGCAACCGCGGGGCCCGGAATCAGGTGCCTGTTTAATACTACAACAACCGCTATTACAAATATGGTAACGGCTGCAACAAAACGGAGTATAAATTTATCGGTCATATTTGTTAATATAAGGCTTTATCAACTTTGCGCAGTTCTTCGGCTATCAGCACTTTTATCTCGTCGTTAAGGCGGTTTACATCATTGGTATTAGCGCCCGAGTAATAACCGCGGATGTGCTTGTCCTGGTCAATCAGTATCAGCTTATCGCTGTATATAAAATCGTCTTTGCCCGTTTGTACCGCATCAACCAAAAAGCCATTGCGGGCCAGGTTATATACCGATGTGGTATCGCCGGTTAAAAACACCCAGCGGTTTGATTCGGGCTTAAAGCTTTGCAGGTATTTTTTTAAAACATCAGGTGTATCCCGGTCGGGGTCAACCGTGATGGATGTAAAATACACCATTTTGTTTTTCCAGTAGGTACCTACCAGGTAACTTAAGTTATTATTGATAGTACTGCAAACGGTGGGGCAATGGGTATAAAAAAAACTTGCTACAAAAATCTTTCCCTTAAGATTAGCTTCTGTAAAAGGTTTACCATCCTGATCGGTAAGTTTAAATGATGGCAGCTGGTAGTAATTGGTATCAGGAATATCCTTACCGTGAAACCTGTGGGTGGTTTTGGCAACCTCTTTAGGGCCAAAATGAGCAAGCGGTTTATACCTGTTTTTCCCCTTAGCGGTTAGTAAATAATACAAAAATCCTGGTACTGCTAATATGAGCACCAGGACTGTAATTTTTTTCCAGATGGCAGCTTTCATTACCCCCGAAGATCAATCCAGTGGTGGCTTTCGTTAGTAAGTACCAGGATTAAACCGATTATAAATAAAATTGGGACAATAATTGCCAAAGCCAAACCAAGCTTCTCGAACTTTAAGTGCATAAAGTAAGCTACGATGTAAAATGCTTTAAACAGCGTTAATACGATGTATACAGGATTAGCAAAATGTATTGGAAGAATACCTTTTGGCACCATATACAATGCAATAATGAATTCAATCGCTGTAATAATCGACAAGATACCAGCTACTTTTAGTATCCTTCCCTTGGTCATTGATTGATGATCGCCACCTTCGTGGTGAACTTCGTGTGATTCTGTTGACATATATGTAATATTTTTAAACTAAGTAAAAGAAGGTAAACACAAATACCCAAACAAGGTCTACAAAGTGCCAGTAAAGGCCAACCTTCTCAATCATTAAGTAGCTACCTCTTTTTTCGTAGGTGCCTAACAACACGTTAACAGTGATAATGATATTGATGATAACACCCGTAAATACGTGGAAACCGTGGAAACCGGTGATGGTGAAAAACAGGTTGGCAAATTCCTGCGCGGTCATATGCCTTGCAGCTTCGGTACCTCCTGCATTAAAAAATTCACTTAAAGCTTCTTTGCCCGGAGTGCTGCCCCACCAAAAACCTTCGTGATGTAAGTGAGCCCACTCTAACGCCTGGCAACCCAGGAACATGAAGCCAAAAACAATAGTTAAAATCATCCACCCTACAACTTCTTTTTTAGCGTTACGATGACCTGCCTCAACTGCCAATACCATCGTTACAGAGCTAACGATCAATATAAAAGTCATGATACCCACGAAAACCAACGGAGCACCGTGATCGATAAGACCTGGAACCGATTGGAAAACTTTATCTGCAGCCGGCCAAACACTTGCGCTGAAACGCAGTGAGCCGTAAGAAATTAGTAATGACGAAAAGGTAAATGCATCCGAAAGGAGAAAAAACCACATCATAATTTTTCCGTACTCAACATTGAAGGGAGACCTCCCTCCAGACCACGGAGTTGTTTTTACTTCATCAATTTGTGATACTGTTGTACTCATTTGTACTTAAATAATGGTGTGTTAATTTTGGTTCAAAAGTAAAAAAACATACAGATAAATCCATATAATTCCGAGAAAATGCCAAAAAATAGAAGTCATTTGCATTTTATACAGGTTACGTACCTGCGGAATGTTCTTATATGCCCCTGTAAGTGTGCTCAATAACAATAATATTGCTGCAAATATGTGAGCCAGGTGCGCGCCCGCAAACACATAAACAAACGAACGTGATGCATTATCGTTTACAAAGTAAACCTGCATTTTGTAGGTAAGTATATACATGGCGTAAATTTGCATGGCAAAAAAGGCAATACCCAATGCCAGTGTAAGCCATAAATAGGTACGCTGCTTTGCAATTTGCAGGTTTTTTGCGGCCTTTGATGCTAAAAACAAGGTACCGCTGCTTAGTACTATAATTACAGTACTATAAAGAAACGCGGCCGGCATAATTACATTGAGCCCATGCCCCTTGCCGCCGCTATAAACAATAAACCCGCTGGTTAAGGCCGCAAAAAACATACACGATGTGAATATAAAAATCCACATATTGAATTTCTTGGGTTCCAGATCAAGCCTGTCGGGATTTTTTTGAATCGAAGCCATCATACTTTCACTTTCCTATAAAATCAAATAAAAACATTAATTGCACTATGGGCAAATACATAAACGACCCAAACATTAATTTACGGGCCGCCTCAATTTGCTGTGTACGCAACAGGTTATAAGCCTGGTATAAAAAAACAATACTGCATACTAATGATACCGCGCCAACATAGTAACCGCCGTAGTGGTAAATGGTTGGCAATAAACTTACCGGTACCAATATCAGTGTAAATATAAAGGTAATTACCGCACTTCCTAAATTGCGGCTGCCTGTAGGCAACAGCCTGAAACCGGCCAATTTATAATCATCATCCAACACCCAGGCAATAGCCCAAAAGTGCGGAAACTGCCACACAAACTGAATGGCAAATAATATTAGCGCTATTTCGTCAATGCGCCCGTGTTGTTGCGCGGCAACATATCCAATAAGTGCGGGCAATGCGCCGGGGATAGCCCCAACAAATACCGCTATCGGCGATTTACGTTTTAGTGGCGTATATGCAAACGCATACAGTAATATCGAAAACACCGATAGCAAGCCTGTTAGCAGGTTAAGGCTCCCTAATAAATAGGTACCGGCCATACCCATACCCAGGCTCAAAACAAGCGCCTGTCCGTTAGTCATTTTACCTGATGGTAATGGCCGGTCCATAGTACGTTTCATTAGCTTATCCAGGTCTTTTTCAATCATCTCGTTAAAGCCGTTGGCTGCTGAAGTAACCAAAAAACCACCCACAATTAGTTTTATCCAGTTTATCCAGTTAATACCGCTTACCCAATGTGCGTGGTTATTAGCCATACTGCCTATCAAAAAAGATATCGAGGCAGAAAGGGTAACCATAAAGGTGAGCCTCAATTTTATAAATTTTGAATAATCACTCCATTTCATTTGCTTACCCCCCTAACGTTAACCGATTGATGTAAATTCAACAGCAAATAAAACTGCGCCCCAAATATTAAACTTGCCAATAAAATATGTGCTGCCTGCGCTACCGGTGGCAAAGCCGAATACGAAAGCAGGATACCGGTAACAATCTGCAGCATGATCATTAAAAAATTAAAGCTCATTAACTGCTGGTGAATTGAATGCCGGTTAAACTTTTTACGGATCAATGCATAAAGCACCACGTTTATCAAAAATATCAAAATAGACATATCGCGGTGATGCGTGAAAATTTCGCCAGCGCCCTTTATCCAGTTACTGCGATAACCACCCTGAAAATGAGCAGCAACCGCATCTATTTTCTCCCGTACCTCGGTGCCAAACGTTATCTGCAATACGCTTAGCACCAATGCAGCCAATGTTACTATATATATAACCGGGCTTGTATTTAATTTACCATTGCCATAAACCCGGGCCAAATGATAAGTGTAAATGCATATGGCAAGTATGGCCAGGGCCAATAACATATGTACCGTAACTATCCAGGCCACCAGGTTGGTTGATACCACGATAGACCCAAGCCAGGCCTGGAAAACTACCAGGATCAAATTAAATATGCTTAAAAGGGTAATCTTTTTATCTATTTTCCAATATCCCAACGAATACACTGCAGATAGCAACAAAAATATACCGGATATAGCACCGATTAAACGGTTTATATATTCTGTCCAGGTTTTGCCGGCATTAAACTCCTCAGGTACCAGGATTGACCTGTCTTCACGAATCCTGCGGGCCAACTCACTGTAACCAAATACATCCAGTGTTTTGGCAAAACGCTGATTTTTGGCCAGCCGCTTTTCAACATAGGTTTGCTTGTAATCTTTGGGCAAATCGGCGCTGCTTGTTGGCGGTATATAACGGCCAAAGCATTTAGGCCAATCGGGGCATCCCATTCCCGATCCTGAACTACGTACAACACCGCCCGCAAGTATCAAAACAAAAAGTAGAACAATTGTTATGAGGCCTGTTTTTTGAAAACGTTTGTTGGGTGCGGCTGTGTTCATTTAAAATATCTTCTAAAAATTTAGGGGAACCTTTCTATTTGAAAATTTGACGATTTGAAAATTTGAAGATGCTATATTTTCCAAATCTTCAAATTCAGTACGGCGCCCTAAAAACCAGATAGGTATTAATACTGTACACGCATTATTTTAAAATTTGAGAAAACAATATTTTCAAACTCCCAAATTCAATACATCCCCTGTATATTTGAAAATTTGAGAATTTGAAGATGCAATATTTTCAAATTCTCAAATTTTCAAATCCTCAAATTCAGTACGGTACCCTAAAAGATCAGATCAGTATTAAGATTCTTTTGGTGTTTCGCTGTCGTTTGCTTTCAGCTTGTCGTTAAACTTATTCAACTCGTCCATACCAGCAGGGTTATCTTCAAAATCATGAGGTAAGTTCGAGCTCATGGTTTGCGAGAAAGGTACTGTTTGAGGTATAAAGTCCTCTTCGGCACCCGGTTTGCTGTAATCATATGGCCAACGGTAAACAGTAGGAATTTCGCCAGGCCAGTTGCCATGGATATGCTCCACTGGCGCTGTCCACTCCAGGGTGTTCGACTGCCATGGATTTTGGGTGGTTTTTTTACCTGCAAATATCGATACGATAAAGTTATATATGAAAGCCACCTGGGCCAAAGCTGCCATGATAGCGGCCCATGTAATAAAGGTGTTTATGGTTAACCACTTTTGCATCGAGGCAAACTCGGTAAACGCGTAGTAACGACGGGGTACGCCATCCAGACCCATAAAGTGCATCGGGAAGAATACCAGGTAAGCGCCAATGAATGTTAACCAGAAGTGCAGGTAACCCAACTTTTCGTCCATCAGTTTACCAAACATTTTAGGGAACCAGTGATAAACACCGGCAAGCATACCGAATATAGCTGCCGACCCCATTACCAGGTGGAAGTGGGCTACAACAAAGTAAGTATCGTGCAAATTGATATCCAGGGCAGCGTTACCCAGGAAGATACCTGTTAAACCGCCAGAGATAAAGAATGATACCATCCCGATAGCGAACAACATGGCAGGTGTAAACCTGATGTTACCGCGCCATAGTGTAGCCAGCCAGTTAAAGGTTTTTACTGCAGATGGCACCGCGATAATCAACGTAGTGATCATGAACACACCACCAAGGAATGGGTTCATCCCGGTTACAAACATGTGGTGGCCCCATACAATGAACGACAACACAGTGATACCTATCAGCGAGTAAACCATTGCGTGGTAACCAAAAATTGGCTTCCGTGAGTTTACCGACATAACCTCAGATGAGATACCCATTGCAGGCATAATAACGATATATACCTCGGGGTGGCCCAGGAACCAGAATAAATGCTGGAAAAGGATTGGGCTACCACCTTCATAAGGTTGTTGCACACCATTCAATACAATGTCAGATAAATAAAAGCTCGTACCAAAGCTACGGTCAAATATCAGCAGCACCACACCTGCAACAAGCACAGGGAATGCAAGGATACCTAAAATAGCAGTAAGGAATAAAGCCCAGATAGTCAAAGGCATTTTCCAAAGGTCCATACCTTTTGTACGCATGTTTAATACAGTACTTACGTAGTTGATACCACCCATTAATGATGATGCAACAAACAAAACCATACTAATTAACCATAGTGTCATACCTTCACCTGAACCTGGCATAGCTTTAGGCAAAGCAGATAACGGCGGGTAAATTGTCCAGCCACCGCTTGCAGGGCCGCTTTGAACAAAAAATGACGATAACATAATCACACTGGCCATAAAGAAGAACCAATACGATAGCATGTTCATGAATGGCGAAGCCATATCACGTGCACCAATCTGCAAGGGGATCAATAAGTTGGCAAAAGTACCGCTTAAGCCGGCAGTTAATACAAAGAATACCATGATGGTACCGTGAATGGTAACCAGCGACAGGTAAAACTCCGTACTGATACGGCCGTTAGGGGCAAAGTGGCCCAGTAATGTAGTTAATAAAGGGAATGTTTTATCTGGATAAGCCAGTTGGATCCTGAAAAGGATGGATAAAATCATTGCGATAACCGCCATAGTAATACCTGTAATAAGGAATTGCTTGGCGATCATTTTGTGATCCATGCTAAATATGTATTTAGACACGAAAGTTTCGTTATGGTGATGTTCGTGACCGTGCTCGTCGTGGTGTGCTACTACGTGATCGTGAACTGCTACTGTTGACATAATCGCTCTTTTATCTTATATTAATTATTTAACGCTAACCTGTTTTGTGACACTGCTTTTTGCGGTTCCGCATCAGCGAAATGCAACTCCTTTTTCAACCCATCAGTCAAATAAGGTTTTTGGCGCGACAACCATTCCAGGTACTCGGCTTCAGAAACTACACGTACAACCTTTTGCATGTTGTAGTGACCACCCCCACAAATTTTATTACAGTATACAATATATTCAAACTTAGGGTCATCAAGTCTGTGACGCATATCTGCAGTAGTAATGGTCGGCGTAAACTTAAAGTAGGTTGGCAATCCCGGTACCGCATTCAACTGCACCCTGAAGTGCGGCATATAAACACTATGGATTACATCCTGTGCCTGTATATTCAATTTGATCGACCTGTTTACCGGCAGATACATAGTATCGGCAGATAAATCGTCGAAGCTGCTTTTCTTGGTGAAATCGACACCCAGTTTATTTGCCGCGGTTGTCAGCTTAAAACTTTTTGGTCCCAGCTTACCGTCCTTACCTGGGTAACGTAGTTCCCATGCAAATTGATGCCCGGTGATATCAATGTTTATAGATTTTACTTCGCCTACGGCATCGGTATCGTCCATAATTTTTTGCCAGGTAAAGAAACCAAACACCACCAGGATAGTAAGTACTATAGCAGGTATAATTGTCCACACCTTTTCAATAGTATTGTTGTGGGGCAAAAAGTGTGCACGGCGTTTGTCTGAATGACGGTATTGAAACAGGAAGCCAAACAACAATATCTGGGTGATAAAGAAAACGATCATGGTTAAAATAGTAGTAACCGTGAACATCTCATCAATCTTCACACCGTGTATTGAAGCGGCTTCGGGCAATGTCATGCTACCTTGAACAGTAAACGACCAATATGCACCATATAAACCTGCTATCAGGAATATAAGGCAAATAGCGCCCATTACATTGTTCCACTTTAAACCTTTTTTACCTTGAATTTTAAGGGTAAGGTCGTAAATCTTTAAAATTTTACCTATTACAGCTACACCAAGGCATATCAGAAAAAATATCAGCACATAATAGGCAACGCCCGTCCAGTCAACCTGGTTGGCATCTTCGCCCGTACCGGCTGCAGCAGCCGGAGTTTGCGCCATCAGCAGGTTTGTGCCAAAAAGCATAAACGCTGCAAAAAACGATAGTATGGTTTTAGAATTTATTAATTTTTTGAATGCCATTTTAATGTTTGTTTGGTATTCTGTATTTGATGCAAAAATAACAATTATTATATGTGATGATGAAGACTCTCCTGCAGGAAAGGGTGTTTCTTAGGTATTATTGATTTGAACTTGCTCAAAGCGTTCATCGTCAAAAATATAAACAAACCTACAAAGCCTATAGCAACACCCACCTCAATCCAGAGTATCTCTGTATACCAGTGTGCTGTTGGGCCTACCGTACCAGGCATTACCATCTGGAAATAATCTAACCAGTGACCGATGATCAGAATAAAGCAGGTAACTTTTAACACACTGGTAGTACGTTTTGAATCACGTGCCATGATAATCAACAATGGCGCTAAAAAGTTAATTACAATATTTAACCAGAACCATGGTTTAAATTCGGGCTCCCATCTGCGTATAAAGTAAACTGTTTCTTCAGGGATGTTGGCATAATAGATAAGTAAGAACTGTGCAAACCATACATAGGTCCAGAAGATAGAGAAACCAAACATCAGCTGGCCCAGGTTATGCAAATGATCTTGGGTAATCCACTGCATGTAACCGCTTTGCCTTAAATAAATAATTGTTAAGGTAATGATGGCTAAACAGCTAACCCACATGGCAGCAAAGTTGTACCAGCCAAACATGGTTGAGAACCAGTGCGCCTCCAAAGACATGATAACATCAAATGCAAATATTGGCGTTGTGAAACCGAATATTACAAGGAATAAGCATGACATTGCAAAACTCTTTTTATAGTAGAACATACCACCTAGTTCGTCTTCGCCTTCAGAGTATTTTACCAGCATCTGGCCGAAAATAGTGTAGCTACCTAAAAACACAAACAACCTTGCAAAAAAGAACCCTTTATTTAAAAAGACATGTTTCCCGGCTATGATAGGGTCGAAATTGGCATTGCCTTTAACTTCGACACCGGCAATAGCCCATAATTTATATAAATAAGGGGCAACTACCTGTTTGCCTTCAATTTCGGTAGTGTGGGTTATAAATAAACCCGCTGCTATAACGCCTACCAATATAGTGGCGGCAATTGGTAATGTTTTAGCAAATGCCTGCGGAACGCGAAGCAGTGATGCCGACCAGCCTGCCTGGGCCACATATTGCAACGCGCAGAAAAATACACCGGCCATACAAACGCAGGCAAAGTAATACCCCATTAGCAATAAGTTTGCAAAGGTACGTTCACCATCTGTTAAAAATCCGGCAATTATGGTTACAACCCCCACTGCTATCGCAGCAAGGCTCAATGTCTTTACCTTACCGGTAAACACAAATTGCTCGTCGAAACTATTATGAGTGCTCATTAAATATTATTTCTTATAAAGTTTGTAAATGGTGAACATACATGATCACTTTCCAGCGTTCTTCGGGGTTTAACTGAGAAGCATAGGAGCCCATCGCGTTTACACCGTAAGTAATGGTATGATAAATTTTACCGTCAGTTAAATCCTTCATAGCGCCACCGCGTGATGATTGCCCTTTTGAATATGATGGCGGCGGCGGGTAACCATGCGCAACCACTAAACCATCACCCTGGCCGGTTACACCGTGACAAGGCGAACAAAAATGGGTGAACAGTAATTTACCTTCTGTATAATTTGCCTGGGTTTGCGCAATTACGGTTTTAACCTCAACGCTTGCCAGCTCATAACCTTCTTTGGTGTTAGGATAATCAAACTTAGTAAAACCTACCGGGATTGTTCCGGCTGGCGGTACTTGTGCAGTTTTACCATCTTTAAATTGGCTGTTCTTTTGATCAGGATCGTAAGCAGTATGCTCATACATGTTAGGCGCATATTCCCAACCTGTACTCCTTTTATCTTTACATGATGTTATAACTATCGAAGCAGCGATAATCATAACCAATGTTCCTATTATTTTAATCTTATTCATAGCTAACATATTTTCTGTCGTTATGCTTAACTTCTACAGCTCCTGCTTCTTTTAATATACTATCAATATCTGCGTGTGGCGTATTACCTTTTGCATCAATGGCGATAACAAATTTATCATTGGTAGCACGCAGGTCCATCACCCTTGGCGCACGGCCGGGGAAAAGGTGCGTGGCAAAAAAGAAAGTAAATGTCATACCAAAGGCAGTCCACAATACCGTCCATTCAAAGGTTACCGGTACAAAATCGGGTATGGCGAAAAAGTTTTTGCCACCGATGTTGATTGGCCAATCGTGTACAAGCATGTAATAAACCATGCTGAACATGATGGTACCGCCTAAACAGCCAAACATGAAAGCTGCATAACCCAGGCGCGAATCCTTTATGCCTAATTTAGCATCGATACCGTGAATAGGGCATGGCGAATAAACATCGTAAATAGGGACACTATTTTTTTGTAATTTGTCGATACCGTGCATCAGATCATCGGGATCATCAAAAATTCCTAATATATATTTGGTGCTACTCATTTTTATACTTTTTCGTATGAAGACTGTTCAACACTATCAAACTTACCTAATGAATTGATGTAGAACTCAGCCTCGGCAGGTTCAACATGGCCGTTTTTAAGTAATTTTCTCTTAGCTTGCTCACTTGAGCTTTTCAGGATCAGTTTTACCTCGGCCATAGCCACTGAAGGCAGCACCCTTACAAACAAAAGGAACATGGTAAAGAATAAACCGATAGAGCCAATAAAGATGCTCACATCAACCCAGGTTGGATAAAACATAGCCCAGCTTGAAGGGATATAGTCACGGTGAAGCGAGGTTACGATAATTACGAAACGCTCAAACCACATACCGATGTTTACTACTATTGACAGTGTCCAGGACAAAGGTATATTGGTACGGATTTTTTTGAACCAGAACAACTGCGGCGTAATAACGTTACAAGTCATCATGCTCCAGTATGCCCACCAGTACGGACCCGAGATACGGTTCATGAAAGCGTATTGCTCGTACTCGGCCTGAGAGTAAAATGCGATGAAAAGCTCGGTTAAGTAAGCTACACCCACTATTGAACCGGTTAAAAGGATGATTTTATTCATCGATTCGATGTGGAACATGGTGATGTAGTTTTCTAACCCTAATACTTTACGCGCTACTAATAACAGCGTTTGTACCATGGCGAAACCCGAGAAGATAGCACCCGCAACGAAGTATGGAGGGAAGATGGTAGTGTGCCATCCTGGTTCCAGTGATGTTGCAAAGTCCATTGATACAATGGTGTGTACCGATAGTACCAGTGGTGTTGAGATACCGGCCAGGATTAATGACACGGTCTCGAAACGTTGCCAGGTTTTAACTGAACCTGTCCAGCCAAATGACATTACAGAATATATACGACGACGTAAACCTGTTGCACGGTCACGGATGGTAGCAATGTCAGGCAATAAACCTGTATACCAGAATACCAATGAAACCGAGAAGTAAGTTGATATCGCGAATACGTCCCAGATAAGCGGAGAGTTCCAGTTTACCCATAATGAGCCGTATTGATTTGGCAATGGCAATGAATAAACAGCCATCCATGGGCGGCCCATGTGCGCGCCGATATAGGTGGCGGCGCAAATTACCGCGAAGATGGTCATCGCCTCGGCCGAGCGGTTGATAGAGTTACGCCAGTTTTGACGGAACAACAGCAACACTGCCGAGATAAGTGTACCGGCGTGACCAATACCTACCCACCATACGAAGCCGGTAATATCCCAGGCCCATCCAACTGTTTTGTTTAAGCCCCAGGCACCGATTCCAAACCAGAATGTGTAGCTAATGGCAACCACCCAAAGGAGGGCGCCCAATGATGCCACGCTAAAACCGATCCACCAGGCCTTACCCGGCATATTTTCTACGGGGCGCAACACATCGTCAGTAATCTGACCGTAGGTGATGTTTTCACCCGTAATTAACGGTTCCCTTATTATTGATTCACTATGAGATGACATATATTTTGTTATCTGTATATAAAAAATTTAAGCCTCTAATTCTGATAAATTTCTAACCTTAACCTGGTAACCAATACCTGGTTGTACGTTTAACTCTTCAAGCACGTAGTAAGTTCTTTCGCTCTTTAATGCTTTTGAAACTTCAGAGTTAGGGTCATTTGCGTTACCGAAAACGATAGCGTTTGCAGAACAGGTTTGCTGACAGGCAACCTTTATCTCGCCATCTTTAAGCGGACGTTTTTCGATTTTGGCTTTTAACTTACCAGCCTGGATACGTTGAACGCACATCGAGCATTTTTCCATTACCCCACGGAAACGTGTAGTAACATCAGGGTTTAATACTAATTGTGTGTGCTCGTTGTTCAGGTAGTTATCAAAACGCGAGTCGTTCCAGTAGTTAAACCAGTTAAAGCGGCGTACTTTATAAGGGCAGTTATTTGCGCAATAACGTGTACCTATACAACGGTTGTAAGCCATTTGGTTTAAACCTTCTGATGAGTGAACGGTTGCTAATACCGGGCAAACTGTTTCGCAAGGTGCGTGATCGCAGTGCTGGCAAAGCATTGGCTGGTGAACAACCGATACATTATCAAAATTGGTAAGTTTGGCAATATCTTTTTCTTTGGTTATCGCTTCTTCGCTGTCGCCATGATCGTTAAAGCTGTAATAACGGTCAATACGGATCCAGTGCATTTCACGACGACGTTTTACCTCGTCTTTACCTACAACCGGGATGTTATTTTCGGCGCTACAAGCTACAACGCAAGCGCCGCAACCGGTACAAGCATTAAGGTCGATAGCCATAACCCAGTTATAAACAGGGCGGTCATGATCATCCCAAAGCGATGTTTTGTTGTAATCTTTATGTTCGCCCTCGTTACCGCTACCGGCAGCAGGGTTCTTTTTGTATGCTGTAAATGAAGCCTCGCGGATAACGCTCCTGCCCTCGTATGAGTGGTGAGTTTGTGTTTGCGCAAGCGGCGATATAATACCTGTTTTTTTGAAATCGGTAATAACCGCAGTAGTTTGGAAAGTACCGTTACGATAGCTGTAGAAAGGGAAAGCGTTTTTACCAACGTTGTTACCTACAAGGCCTGCGCTAACGCGGCCGTAACCAACAGCAATTGATATAGTGCCCTGTGCCTGGCCTGGTTGTGCCAATACCGGAACTTCAACCGAGTAGCCGTTAGCTTCCACTTTAATTACATCACCTTCTTCGAAACCCAATTTCTGAATATCAGTCATCGACATGGCCGCGAAGTTATCCCAGGTAACTTTAGATACCGGATCTGGCAACTCCTGTAACCATGGGTTATTGGCGCGTTTACCATCGCCCATTGCTACCGATTGATAAACCTGTAATTCAAATTTATCGCCCGATACCAGGCTGTTGCTATGATCAACAATAGTTTGTGCTACTGCATTTAAATCGTGGCTGAAAGTGTAGGCTCCGGCAGTTGCAGGGGCAGCTTTTATTAAACCTGCCTGCAATAAGCTTTCCCATCCTTTTTGACCAGATAAGCCGCCTTTAGCTAATAAGCCTTTATCCCAGGTGTTACGTACATAAGTGTAGTAATCTTTAACCGGGTTTTCGGCCCAAACCAATAAGCTATGCTCGGCCTGGCGGGTATTGTAAACCGGGTTGATGGTTGGCTGTATTACGGTATAATAACCTTCAACAGCGTTTGCATCACCCCATGACTCTAAATAATGGTGGTTTGGTGCTACTACTTTTGATAGTAAAGCGGTTTCGTCGCCATGATCAGAGAATGATATAGTTAAACGTGCTTTTTTAAGCGCTTCTGTAAATTCTTTTGCTTTAAAGTAATCGTATGCAGGGTTGGCATTCAGGAATAAAACCGCGCCAATTGAGCCGGCGGCTAATTCGGTTACAAAACCAACAAAATCCTGATCGTTACCGGCGTATTGTTTTGATGGGTTATCCAAATCAATAGTGTTGCCGTAGCTGCCTAATAAGGAGTTGATGGCATTTACTAAAGTTTGTGTAGCAACATCATTTGAACCTGCAACTACCAGCGCTTTGCCTTTTGCAGCTAACAATTCTTTAGCAACTAAAGTGATAGCGGTATCGGCTGCCTTATTGCTTAATTTTTTTGCACCTGCCAGGCTTGTACCGGCAATGGCATTATATAAGCTTAATAAAGCGATACCTTCTTCAGATGGTTTAATAGGGAAACGGTTATCGGCATTGGTACCGGTTAAGCTCATTCCAGCTTCAAACTGAATATGACGAGACATTTTCTTTGCCTCAAGCGATTTGCTGTTACGGTTTGATACGTACTGGCGGGTAAACTCCTCAGGCGAGATCCATGAACCAAGGAAATCGGCGCCGAAGCTTACAATCACTTCTGCTTTATCAAAATTGTAATGTGGCAATACCGCTTTACCAAAGCTGTTTTGATTAGCCTGGATAATACCGGTGTATGATACCGCATCATAATTGATGTGTTTTGTAGTTGGGTATTTTGCAACAAAATCGGCAATAACACCTAAGGTAGATGGGCTGTGTACAGTTGATGTAACTATGCGGATGCCTTTACCTGATGCTGCAACAGCCGCAAGCTCACGCAATACATACGCATCAACTTCGGGCCATGCTGCATCAGCGCCATTAATTTTAGGATCCTGGGTGCGGTTAGCATCGTACAGATCAAGCACCGAAGCCTGGCCCTGCGCGCTTAAACCACCTTTTGCAAAAATATCGTTAGGGTTACCTTCTACTTTAATAGGGCGGCCTTCACGGGTTTTTACCAAAATAGCCTGGCCTTCATAACTTGAAGAGTAGTAGTTAGCTACACCAGGTGTAACTTCCTCAGGTTTTATAAGGTAAGGGATTGATTTGTGTACAGGCACTTTTTGACAAGCAGCCAGCGTAACAGCACCAACACCAAAGCCAAGCGCCTTTAAAAAGTCGCGGCGTGGGGTTTTAGCCGATAAACCAGATCCGCTCAGCACATCCTCAATAGGGATAGGCTCTGCAAACTCGTTTTTATTTTTCTCAACAAATTCTGGGGTTTTGTTTAGTTCTTCTAAACCTTTCCAGTATTTTTTATTGCTGTCCATTTAAGCTATATAAACTGTAATGCTAAATTCTTATTTATTAATAGTGGCACTTACCGCACTCGATACCACCTAAAACAGCGGCAGTAACTTTTTCGCCTTTTTTAATCTTATCATGTGCTGCAAGTATGCTGTCGTAATAAGCGTTGCCTTTGGCGTTAACCTCGGTGCGTTTGTGGCACTGGATACACCATTTCATGGTAAGCGGCGAGTATTGGTATACCTCTTTCATGGTTTCAACAGGACCGTGGCAAGCCTGGCATTTAATACCGGCAACCTTTACGTGTTGCGAGTGGTTAAAGTAAGCCAGATCGGGCAGGTTATGAACACGTATCCATTGGATTGGCTTGGCTGCTGTGCTATCGTATTTATCAGTTTTAGGATCGTAACCCAAAGCATCATAAATCTTGTGAATCTCTGCCGATTCGGTTTTAACAACCTTGTGACAGTTCATACATACGTTTAATGATGGAATAGAAGCATTTTTTGATTTGTAAGCACCGCCGTGGCAATACTGGCAATCAATTTTCATTTGACCGGCATGCAGCTCATGCGAGTATTTGATAGGCTGTACCGGCTGGTAACCTGTATGCACGTTGGTGTTCCACAAGGTAACCCAACCCCAGCTGCCCATGGCAATGGTACCGCAAACCAGTATAAAGAATACCAGTTTTTTGTTTTTAAGGATCTTTTTAAGCAGTACGTTTTTATCAGCTTCGGCAACAACCGCTTCATCTTCAACTACAATGTTTGGGTTGCTGGCTAACACGCGCTCTAATGAACCAGCAGCCTTGTTCAAAACAAGTATTAAAATGAAAGCAATAATAACAATGCCGACTAAACCCCAAACAACCAGTTCGCTCGGGCCTTTTGCCTCAACTGGACCGCCTACCGGACCTTTTGCTTTTTCGTCCTGAATTCTTTTCCAATCGGCACGGATGTAAGTAATTACATTACTTACGTCGGCATCTGAAAGATTGGTAAAAGTGGTCATTGCCTTACCATCAAACTCCTTAACAATTTTAAGAGCCTTAGGGTTACCGGCAGCAATTAAGGCCTGGTTATTCTGAATCCAACTGATAAGGTACTTATCATCGGTTTCAGAGGCAAGCTGCGGACCAAGTGCAGGGCCGGTCATTCGCTCTGCTATCTTGTGACAGGCCGTACAATTGGCTTTAAAAATGGTCTCGCCCTTAGCAGCGTCTGTTTGCGCGTAAGCAGCAGAAAAACCCCAGAAAGCAAACCCAACAATCAGTAAAACCGACCTTGAGAATTGTTTAAAAATCAATGAGAAACTTCTCATAAAGTGTATTTATGCTAAATAATTTTTATATTAATGTTTTATTCTGCTGTAAAGATGTGTAACCCATCTGCTTTTTACAGCCACAAAAGTAAAATTTATTACAGTATCGCTGACACATAAATGACAGTAACCTATAATTTATAATCGTTCTAAATAAACACAAAAATGTCATTTAAATACTCTTTAAAGCATATTAATGCCATTTTGAAAATTTATTAACGGTTTTACCATCAATATCGATTATAAACTTTTTATTGTTTTAATATCCAGGCAAATATAAGCGGGGCTACAATGGTGGCATCGCTCTCAACAATAAACTTAGGTGTATGAATGTCCAGCTTGCCCCAGGTTATCTTCTCATTCGGAACAGCACCCGAGTAAGAACCGTATGATGTTGTTGAATCAGATATCTGGCAAAAGTAACTCCAGAAAGGCACATCATGCATCTCCATATCCTGGTAAAGCATAGGCACCACACATATCGGAAAATCGCCTGCAATACCCCCACCTATCTGGAAAAAGCCTATGCCCTTGCCCGATGAGTTTTTGGTATACCAATCGGCAAGCCAGGCCATATATTCGATACCGCTTTTCATGGTTGAAGCTTTAAGCTCGCCTTTAATAATGTATGATGCAAAAATGTTGCCCATAGTGCTATCTTCCCATCCTGGTACCACAATAGGCAGGTTTTTTTCGGCAGCGGCCAGCATCCATGAGTTTTTAGGATCTATCTCATAATACTGCTCCAGTTCGCCGCTTAGCAATATTTTATACATGTACTCATGCGGAAAATAACGTTCGCCGCTGTTATCAGCATCCTTCCATATTTTATGGATGTGTTTTTGCAGCCTGCGGAAAGCTTCCTCTTCGGGAATACAGGTATCGGTAACGCGGTTGTAGTGGTTTTCCAGCAGATCCCATTCTTCCTGCGGGCTTAAATCACGGTAGTTGGGCACCCTTTTGTAGTGCGAGTGCGCTACAAGGTTCATGATGTCTTCTTCAAGATTAGCCCCGGTACAGGAGATAATGGCAATTTTATCCTGGCGGATCATCTCGGCCAATGAAATTCCCAGTTCGGCGGTGCTCATTGCGCCGGCAAGGGTAACCATCATTTTACCGCCTTCATCAAGGTGGGTTTCATACCCCTTAGCGGCATCCATTAATGCTGCGGAGTTAAAATGCAGGTAGTTGCGTTCAATAAACTGCGAAATTGGTCCTCGTGTGATGCTCATAGTGTATCAATAAAAATTCAGGTGCAAAAGTAGGAATTTTGACGGATTATGATTTTTAAATGAAATTTTATTGCTGTTAAACATTGTTTATCATTTTAATAGGGAATAACAAAGGAAATTAACACCCGTATTACAATATCAATAAAAAAGGAAATTGAGATTGAGGGATAAAGAGTATTACCGCAATAGGAAACCATCTTATGAGTACCCCGAAAAATCCTGAACAATTAGTATCAAACAGGCCTCAAAATGCAGGTAGTGCACAATTTCTCCCGCCGCATGAGTACAATCCCCTCCCGGTTAGTTCGACGGTCAGTTTAAATTAACGGATCTACTCATAGGGTAGCTTAATAACATTAAAAAGTTTTGCTATTCCGTTACTCCATTTCCTGCCTGAACCTGTTTAAAAGGTTTTTAACATCCATTTTAGCGTCAAGGTCCTCGGCGTCGGTTTTGTCGTCTTCGTCGGCATCGGTGTTAAATTCTTCGGGGTTATATTTAAAGATAGTCCAGTTACCATTTTGGTATTCAAGTGACGAAAGGCTTTCAACCCAATCGCCCGAGTTAAGGTATAATACAGAACCTGTTTTGTCGGTATTTTCAATCTCCCTGATCTCGGCGTGATGGATATGGCCGCAAATTACGTATTGGTAATTTTTATCAACAGCCAGGTCTGCAGCAGTTTGTTCAAACTGGTTAATGAATTTTACAGCTTCCTTAAACCTGGCTTTAACTTTTTGTGAAAAACTCATTTTTTGGCGACCCAAAGCGGTCAAAAACCAGTTAGTCATGCTGTTGATGAGTATAAGGGTATCGTAGCCTACCGCCCCCAGTTTGGCCAGCCATTTGGAGTGCTGCATGGTAAGATCAAAAACATCTCCATGAAAAATCCAGGCCTTTTTGCCATCAATATTTAACACTACTTTATTGAGCAGTTTGAAGGAACCCAGGTCAAAATCGGCAAACTTGCGCAGCATCTCATCGTGGTTGCCGGTTAGGTAATATACCGGAATGCCCTCGGTAACAAATTTTAATATGCGCCTAATCACTTTCATATGCGCCTCAGGCCAGTATGATTTACTGAACTGCCAGATATCAATAATATCGCCGTTAAGGATAAGTATCTTAGGCTTAATGCTTTTTAAATATTTAAGCAATTCTTTTGAATGACATCCATAAGTACCAAGATGCACATCGGATATTACTACAATATCTACTTCACGTTTTGCCATTAAAATTAGGGGGTTAATTGCACAGGCGGCAGGTTTTGCCGGTTATTGAATTTTAAATAAATACTAAACAAACGATTATTCGTCGTCTTCGTCCTCATTAACAGTTAATTCATAAGGGCTGATATAGAAGATGCCTACCAACAGCAGCAAAGCTATAACAACCAAATAAGTGTATTCAAAATTCATCACAATGATTTTTACAAATATCCGAAACCTAACATTATCACACTGTTAAGACTCTGTTAAATGTAAAAGGTTTCAAGCCTGCGATAATTTATTTTTGATGCGTTCCAACTGTTTTAAATGATGCTCCAGGTGTATCCGGATAAACCTAAACCACTGCCTGGCGTTAAGCATACCCAGCCGCGGATGTTTATATCGGCTTGCAGCAGATGATGCATCAATAAGCGGCGCGGTAGCATCTACCCGCTTGCGGCATTTGATAATCAGATTTTTGGCATCTTCCTTACTGATTTTACCGGCAACCATTTTATCTGCAACAGTATCCGGAATTTTAACTTTTACTGGCGGAAACACGCCCAGTAATAGCAACAGCCTGCCTGCCCAGGTCACACCATCTTTAGTAGGCGGGCAGCTGCCGTGTGTACACCGCTCCAAGGCGATTGAAGAACCTAAAGTAGCTTGTAATATATGGCTGTAAACTTCGGCATATGACCATCCCCCGCCGGGCGGCGTTTCGGTAAACTGCTCATCAGGAATGGTATCCAGTATTTCGCGGTAGTTATCAAGGGCGGCGTTAATGTAGCGGCGTTCTTTTACGGTGCTCATGATGTTAAAGGTAGTGCTTTTAAATGATGTACCATAACAAACCCGGGCTATCTCATTTTTCAGTTATACGCAGGTATGCTTATATTTGGCTTGTCGCGTTTTAATCAAATCATCCAACCTAAGCATGAAATACATTTGCCTTTTCCTATGTTTTTTAATAACCCAGCAAATCCTGGCACAATCAAAATTGCCTGTTATAAAAGCTACATCTAAAAGTGTATCTATTAATGATGGTGGCTATTTTGATAAAAATGCATGGTCGCTTTCGCCAACAGCCAGGCCCGATATTTTTACTGCCGACAGAACCCGAAAAACAAAATGGGTTACATTTTATACCGATATTGATTCCATCAGGGTAAAAGTAAAACCGGGTACAAGGTTCAATTTTATCATCCTGCTAAATGGTACGGATTCCTGCTACACTCAAATTGCCAGTGCCATCCCGCCCGGTGATAAAATAAAGAATACGGCAGTTACCCACGATACCATTCCTTTTACCCTAACCGGCTTTAATGCCATTAAGATAGTTGCCGTTATTAATAATACCGATACATTGAACCTGCACTTTGATATCAGCTCATTTGATTTCCATTTAACCAGGGATGCCATTTTGCACAAAACAAAATTATTATCAAACCAGCCCGATGCTATAGCCGGTAAAACCAGGCCCAATTACAACAAGCTTAACAAGGTTTTTAAGCTGCAAATGGGTAGCCTGGTGGTAAACAACCCCGAGGTGCTTACCACCAACATAACGGCACATGAAATGGATGGCCGTATTGGCTGGAACGTATTTGAAGGCAAACAGGCAGAGGTGGATTATGATCATAACCTGCTGATTATCCATTCTGATTTACCTCGCTATTTAAAAGGTTATATTAAATCAAAAATGATGTTCGCACGTTCGTTTCCGTACATTAAAGGCACCTTTGTAATAAACGGCAGAAAACATGCGGGTAATTTCAGTATGGATATAGGATCTGAACAAGCCATTATTTTAGATAGTACCTGGGCCGCGCGAGAAAAATTTGCCGCCAATTTAAAACTCATCCGCACCGTTGTACTCCACGATCCGCGGGGAGCAGAATATCAAACAAAGACTGTATTATCGCCGGCCTTTAAATTGAACGGCTTTAACCTTACAAATATCCCTACCCTGATATTAGGCTCTAAAAATCCGCTTGGTTTTGAGATAAACTATTTGGGCAATGATTTGTTAAAACGTTTTAATATGATCCTTGATTTCAAAAACGATTACCTGTACCTAAAGCCAAATAAGTTAGCCAATATGAAGTACAGGGATAACTCCTGACGCCGTAAAATAACCATATGTCAATTTACTCAAAAGAACTTATGTATGGCCCAATGGCTGTTTTTACAATTAAATTGGATAATATTGTATTTATAGAAGTATTAGCACTTTAATATTGATGAAAAAAGCTTTAATAACGGGCATTACTGGTCAGGATGGCGCATACTTAGCTGAGTTTTTACTCAAGAAAGGTTACGAAGTACATGGCGTAAAAAGAAGATCGTCGTTATTGAATACGGACAGGATTGATCATTTATACACCGATCCGCATGAGGCTGATGTAAAGTTTAAACTTCATTACGGCGACCTTACCGATTCTACCAACCTGATCAGGCTGGTTCAGGAGGTACAACCCGATGAAATTTATAACCTGGCCGCCCAAAGCCATGTTAAGGTAAGCTTTGATACCCCCGAATATACCGCCAATGCTGATGGTATAGGTACACTTCGCATTTTAGAAGCGGTAAGGCTGCTTGATCTTACCAAAAAAACCAAAATATACCAGGCATCCACATCCGAGCTTTATGGGCTGGTGCAGGCCGTGCCGCAAAGCGAAACCACACCTTTTTATCCAAGATCGCCGTATGCGGTGGCAAAAATGTATGCCTACTGGATAATAGTGAACTATCGCGAAGCTTATGGCATGTATGCCTGCAATGGTATTTTATTTAACCATGAAAGCCCTATACGGGGCGAAACATTTGTTACCCGCAAAATTACGCGGGCAGCTTCAAAAATTGCATTAGGCTTGCAGGATTGCCTGTATGTAGGCAATCTGTCGGCACAACGCGATTGGGGGCATGCCAAGGATTATATTGAGGCCATGTGGCTAATGCTGCAACAGGAGAAACCCGAAGATTTTGTAATAGCTACCGGTGTAACTACCACCGTACGCGATTTTATAAAAATGGCTTTTAACGAGTTAGGCGTCGAAGTTGAATTTAGCGGCCGGGACGAGCACGAACGCGGCGTGATTATTGATATTGATGAACAGCGGGCTTTTGAACTTGGTTTAAACCTCGATTTTTTGAGATTTGGGCAAACGGTTGTTAAGGTTGATCCCAGGTATTTTAGGCCTACAGAGGTTGACCTGTTAGTTGGCGATGCCACAAAGGCATTCGAAAAATTAGGCTGGAAACCTAAATATGATTTAAAGGCCCTGGTTACCGATATGATGCATTCTGACTTGCATTTGGTAAAAAAAGACGAGTATTTAAAAAAGGGTGGCTTCGCAACCCTAAATTATTTTGAATAACAAAAAATTGATTGATCAATTCTACATATGAAGAAAATATTTACCGCTATCATATTATTTGTTTTAACAGGCGGAATTGTAAAAGCCCAGTCTGATTATCAACCTTATTCGTACCAGTTTTACCAAAAACTTAACGAAGATGTGTACTCTACCAAAACCCGGGTGCATAGTTCTTTAAAACCGTTTTTGGACGATTCATTGCTGAAACATCACTATGATTCGCTGATGAACAGCGCAGGTGGTTTTAAAGGCCGCTTTTTTAGTGAGCATCAAATAGACGTTAAAAGTAATAAGGCCACATTTTATGCCGATCTGCTGCCCGATTTTAATCTGAGCCGCGACTTTTCGGGTAAAAAAAATACAAGTTTTGGCTCATTGGGCTTGCAGATTGGCGGTACCGTGGGGAGCCAGTTATCGTATAACATAACCGGTTACGAAAACCGGGCGCAGCTGCCAGAATATCTTGCTACTTACACTAACCAGGTGGGCATAGTACGCGGCCAGGCATATGGCAGCCTTTACGGCAGCGAGTATCGGTGGTCGTACATTACAGCATTGGTATCTTACACTCCAAATAAATATTTAAATGTAAGCGCCGGGCGCGATAAAACATTTATTGGTGATGGTTACCGGTCGGTACTTTTATCTGATTACGCATCGCCCTATCCGTTTTTTAAAGTAACGGCCACACTGGGCGATGTAAGGTACATGGCCATGTGGACTTATATGGACGATCCTTTATCGGCACGGGTTGACAACAACGATCGTAAGAAATTTGCCGTATTCCACTATTTAGACTGGAACGTAAGCGACCGCCTGGCTTTAGGATTTTTTGATTCGGTTATATGGGGTGCCAAGGACGATGAAGGCCACCAGCGCGGGTTTGATTTTACCTATATCAATCCGCTGATATTCCTGAGGCCTGTTGAGGCATCCAACGGATCGCCGGATAATGCCTTATTGGGTTTTACCGGCAGGTATAAAATTACCGACGGTATAACGGCTTATGGCCAGTTTGCATTGGATGAATTTGAAAGTAAAAACTTTTTCTCCAGTAACGGCAGCTCCCGTAACAAATATGCCTGGCAAATTGGTTTCAGGGGAGCAAACCTTTTTGCCGTTAAAGGCCTTAACTATTTAATTGAAACCAATAACGTTAAGCCATATACCTATTCGGAACGCAGCTCGGTACAAAACTATGCCGATAATGGCGAGCCGTTGGCACATCCCTGGGGAGCGAACCTGCGCGAGGTTGTGGGCTTGCTGAATTACTCGTACAAACGGTTTGACTTTAGCGGAGAGCTTGATTACGGGCATTATGGATTAGATATAAACGGCATGAATTACGGTAAGGATCTTTTTCAGTTATACGTCGACCCATCAAGGCAATATGGTAACTATACCGGCCAGGGCCTAACCACCAACATGGTTTTCCTGGAGGGGAAAATAGCTTATTTACTGAACCCCAAATATAACCTGCGTATCGAACTTGGCGGCCTTTACCGCACTGAAAAAAATGATCAGTTTCATGACAAAACTGCTATGCTGAGTTTTGGTATCCGCAGTTCGTTCAGGAGCATGTATAATGATATTGCAAGTTATAAGGCGCATTAATGAGTTGGTTACGCAAGTCATGATTCCAAAAAAACTACCTGCCGGAGAAAGACTTACGAAGTTTTAAAACCTCGTAAGTCTGAATTTTTTCAACTTGCTGCGGGTATTTTCTTGTCTGGCGAAAACAATCAGCCTCCTACAAATGCCTCGATTGATACCCCCTCACCCAAAAACTAACCACTGCCAAAAATACGTTCAGCCCTAAAATAACAGCGATATAAATGATGTGGCTATCGTGTGGTATGGCACCCAGGTAGTCAACAACGGGTATAGCCTGGGTAAGCGCGTAAGTGAGCAAAAAGAAAATAATCTCGAACAGTTTTTTACCCTTACTTATAATTCCTATGCAAACAGCTAATAAAACAATGCAAACAGCCCCGCTGATGATATTGAAGATGGCGTAGCCGTTGCCGGCAATTACATAACGCAATATCAACGGAAATGCTAAAACGATACCTAATATCACCCCAGCCAGTATTTGTGCAGGCAACATACGCTGTAACGGTTTGTAGGATGCATAAGTAAAATAATGCAGGCGATAGGTTTCTTCCTTAGTAGCCAGTTCCGATAGGCGTGTTACCTGCAAAAACCAGAGTACAGGTAATATATACAGGTGCGAAATAGCCACCGGCGCAAACAGCATACTTAACGATGCTCCAGCTATAATTAGCCACATCCATTTAGATCCTTTGCGCACCAGTAACAGTAATTCGGTTTTAACGAACGGTAATATGCTATAGTCGGTAACCAACGGCGGCATAAGCGCACGGTTAATGCCGGTGGCTGCAAACGCAGGCGTTGCCGGCTTCTGCTCGTTAGCAACCACTTTTTTCTTTTTACTTACAGCTTGCTTAAAATCAAACCGGTGAAAAAAGAACGACGAGAGGTAAACCAAACCCACTGATAGCATAAGCCATAATAACCGGCTTGCTAAAAACAGGCCGGTTATAGTTATACCGTTCCACTCAAATATCCGGAAGCCTCGTTTACTGTTGAAAGTGAAACCGAGGTTAACCCCATCAATATGCTGATGATATTGAGTATTTACCTGGTTTTTGATGCTGGTTGTCATGGTGCGTACACCATACGGATCAATAATAACAGCAAGTGTTTCGTTTTTTTGTCCATTTACATTGGCCATCAACGCGCCGAAAAAGAAAAAAAACGCAATATATTGCAGGATGCTTTTTCGGCCCAAAAAAACTTCGGCTACTATCGCCAGCGACGATATAAAAACCATGGCAGGCACTACAAACAGCAAATAAGGAATAATGAAATTGCTGATAATAAAGGGCGAGCCACTGGTGCGCACAAAAAACATAATAATACTAACCACAAAAGTGCAGCCGGCAATGGTGAGCAGCACCAGTAAATTACTGAGCATTTTGCTAAGCAGGTAACCAAAATTGGTAATGGGCGTGGTAGCTATTATTAAGCCTACCTCGGTATCAATATCTTTTTTAATGCCGCCGTTTACCAAAAAGAAACCATAAAGCGACAGCATAATAGCGGTCATCATCCCCGAAACATAACCCACCCAGGCCGAGTTATAAACACCTTTAAAGCCAACAACGTTTAAGGTGGTATATGAAGCCGAAGGCGGCGGCACAAATGAATATGCCGCGTAAAAAGTAATAGCAAGGGTAATCAGGAAAGCGTAGCTGCGCGTGCGCTGCAGGTAGTCGGCTTTAATAATGCTGTAAATGTATCTCACGGCGCTTAGTTGTTATTTTGTGTTAAAAACAAATAAGCATCTTCTAAACTGGCATTTACAGCTATTGCACCGGTTTCGGGTTGCCCGGTCCTGGTAATAAAACGAACCCTGGTTTTATCCTTTTGCCGGCTTGTATCAATAACCTGGTGTTTGGCGCGGATGCCGGCAATTTCATCATTACTCACCAGCACTTCAAATACTTTACCATCAACCAGTTTTATAATATCCGGCTGGGCAGCCTTATTAAGCAGTATGCCATTTTTCATGACAGCAACTTCATCGGCAATAGTCTCAATGTCCGAAACGATGTGCGATGACAGGATGATGATACAATCGGTGGCCAGGTCAGATATCAACTGCCGAAACCTTACCCGCTCCTCAGGGTCGAGGCCAACGGTGGGTTCGTCAAATATCAGTACTTTAGGGTCATTAAGCAGGGCCTGCGCTATGCCAATCCGTTGTTTCATTCCTCCCGAGTAGGTACCTATTGGGCGTTTGGCATCCGCGGTTAAATTAACCCCTTCTAACAGCAAATCTATCCGCTTGCGCAAGCCATTGCCACCTACGCCTTTCATCGCTGCTATATATTCTAAAAACTCGTAGGCGTTAAGGTTGGGATAAACCCCAAAGTCCTGCGGCAGGTAGCCCAATATTTTGCGGATTTTATCCGGGTTGGCAACAATATCCTCGCCATCTAAAAATAAAGTACCCTTTGTAGGTTTGCTAATAGTGGCAATAATTTTCATCAGCGTTGATTTGCCCGCGCCATTGGGGCCAAGCAGGCCCAATACGCCTTTTTCAATAGTGATGGAGTAATCGGTAAGGCCGCTTTTATGCTGGTTATATTGTTTGGTGAGATTTTTTATGACTAAGGACATGGGTATGTTTTTTATGCCCTGTAAGATGCGCGTTGCGGATTTAAGTTACATGCACCGGCGAATTTAAAATCCTGGTGCTTGTTCAGTTGAAGTATTCAAATCAAACTTTTTGACAGCGTCTTAATGCCACAACAATCTTTAGCCATTTAAATATCCCTAAAACATTTCATTTTACTAAATTGCCCCTAATTCTATTTACATGAAAATATTGTTTGCCATACAGGGAACCGGCAATGGACATATAAGCCGGGCCCGCGAAATTGTGCCTTTATTACAGCAGTATGGCGAGGTTGACCTGCTGGTGAGCGGTACCGAGGCCGAGGTATCATTATCACAGCCTCTGAAGTACAGGTTTCACGGGGTTAGTTTTGTTTTTGGCACCAATGGCGGGGTTGACAACTGGGCAACCTGGAAAATTATGAACCTGCGCCAGTTTTGGCACGACTTGCGCCACCTACCCCTAAAACAATACGATTTGGTAATTAATGATTTTGAACCAGTAAGCGCCTGGGCCTGTAAGTTTCAGCGTGTGCCCTCGGTATCGTTAAGCCATCAATGTTCATTTGTATCGCCCAATACCCCCCGGCCAAAAAAAAAAGATCCTTTTGCGCAATGGCTGTTAAAAAATTATTCGCCCACCACCTATCATGTAGGCTTCCATTTTGAGCGTTACGATACTTTTATAAATACGCCCGTAATCCGCAGCGAAATACGCCAGATGCAAACCAGCAACCTGGGCCATTACAGTGTTTACCTGCCCGCTTATGATGATAAAACATTATTAAAACATTTAGGCGCTGTAAAAGACGTAAAATGGCAGGTGTTTTCAAAGCGGCAAAAAACGCACATGCAAGCCGGCAACGTAGAGATTTTCCCGGTAAATAACGAAGCCTTTAACAAAAGCCTGGCCAGTTGCGAAGGCCTGCTAACCGGTGGTGGGTTTGAAGGCCCCGCCGAGGCGCTGTTCCTGGAAAAGAAGGTAATGATGATACCCATGAAAGGCCAATACGAGCAGCAGTGCAACGCCCTATCAGCCTCAAAGCTGGGCGTTCCCGTAGTTGCCGAAATCAATGATACCTTTGGGGGCCATTTAACTAAATGGATTAACGACGATAAAAAGATCATTGTTGATTTCCCGGATGAAACCGCGCAGATAGTTGATAAGCTGGTGAAGCAGTATGCGAGATAGTATCAGCTGGTAATTGCCTCTTATGTAATTTGTTGTAATGCTAATTATTGATTTATCTATTGATTTGAAACAAATTCGATAGCTTTACATCTAAATACCATGGAAGGCAATAAAATAATCAATACAGTTACTAATTTATTTAAAGGTGCAGACGACCGGGACTGGGCGTTGATAGAAAGTACATTGGCCCCTGTGGTTATGATCGATTATTCGTCAATGAGCGGTTTGGGCCCAATTGAACTTTCTCCTGCACAGGTAGTAGATAACTGGGCTTCGTTTTTGCCCGGTTTTGATAAAACCAACCACCAGCTTTCGGCATTCAGGGTTCAGCTTAATGGTAAGGCAGCCGATGTTTTTTACAGTACCGTAACCGATCATTTTCTTGACGACCAGGTTTGGACCGTTACTGCAACTTACCACACCAAGCTGGCAAAGCATGACGATACCTGGTTAATTACCTATCATAAAATCAATTTTGAAAGCCATAGCGGCAATGTAAATCTGCCTAAGCAGGCGCACCAGGTTATAGCCGATAGGAAAGCTGCGCTGTAAACGATTTTCGGCCAGATTGTTAAACAAAACGACTCGTGGCTTTTTAGCATTCCTGCGTCTTTGCGTAAAACAAATTCCCCTTTTTGCAGCCTCATACCTTTGCCTGGAAAGAACGGTTCCTTTTGATAGAGGCAACTTTGTTTTTATCTGAAATATTAAAAAAACGATTTCCCGGCTTTACTTCGCCCAGGCAAAATCCTTAATCCAAAAATCTTTTATCTTTGCTCCCTCAAATGAAATACTTAATAGTAGGACTTGGAAATATAGGCCCCGAATATGCAGACACCAGGCATAACATCGGTTTTATGGTGCTTGATGAAATGGCTAAACAGGAAGGTGCCAAGTTTTATAATATGCGGCTGGCCTATTATACCGAGGTATCCTTCAAAGGCCGTACCCTTTGCCTCATTAAACCTACTACCTTTATGAACCTGAGTGGTAAAGCGCTTAACCATTGGATGAAAGATTTAAAGATCCCGCTGGACAATGTGCTGGTTATTGTTGATGATATTGCCTTGCCCCTGGGCACCCTGCGCTTAAAACCTAAAGGCAGCGCTGCAGGGCATAACGGCTTAAAACATATCGAGGCCACCCTTGGCCATAACAATTACGCGCGCCTTCGTTTTGGAGTAGGCGATAACTTCCCTAAAGGCAGGCAGGTTGATTACGTTTTGAGTGGGTTTGATGAAGATGAGAAACCCGAACTGCCTGCGCTGATTGATCGCTCGATAGAAATGGTTAAGAGTTTTTGTACCATCGGCACCGAACTAACCATGACCAGGTTTAACAAATAAAAAAATTACCGCCTCACAACTAACTAATTAGTTAAATAATGTTAAATACTTTCCATGTGTTGCAACACATGGGTATCTTGCTGCGTCATATCACCTAAATTCCTTATGTATAAATTTGTACTAACTGTAATTTGCTGTTGTTTCTCTATACTTGCGATAGCCCAAAGCCCCGTCCCTTCCAATATTACCGTTAAAGGTACTGTTATTGATTCGGCGGCAAATAAGCCTTTGGGCTATGTTACCGTTGTTTTACAGGATGCTGGTACAAAAGCATCGGTAAAAAGTACCCTTACAAAAGACGATGGCAGCTTTGAACTTAAAGCACCCGAAGGTAAAACCTACCAGATGGCGGTGGCATTTATTGGCTTTGCTACTAAAACGTTTCCGATAAAACCTGCCGGTACAACGGTTGATGCAGGCAAAATATATATGTCGGCAGCCAGCAAGCAACTGGGCGAAGTGAGTATTACGGCCGTAAGGCCCGTAATGAAACAGGAGGTTGACCGGCTCACTTATGATGTGCAGGCCGACCCGGAAAGTAAAGCGATATCTGCACTGGATATGATGCGTAAGGTACCTTTGCTATCGGTTGATGGGGACGACAAGATCAAGCTAAAAGGGAGCGGCAATTACAAGATATTGGTAAACGGAAAAGCATCAGCGCTGATGGCTAAAAATCCGTCGGATGTGTTAAAAGCGATGCCAGCTACCAATATTGAAAGGATAGAAGTGATTACCACACCACCGGCAAAATACGACGCGGAGGGTTTATCGGGCATCATCAATATCATCACCAAAAAAAATGCCGACCAAGGCTATAATGGCAGTATCAATTCGCGCTTTAACAGCATTTGGGGCCCAGGATATAACTTAAATGCTACAGTAAAACAGGGCAAGTTCGGTTTGTCGGGCTATGCGGGTTTTGGTAATCAAAACCGGGTTAGCAATAGTACTCAAAGTTCTCAAACACAAAATCTTACACAATCGGTATTGAATCAAAACGGCGATGGCTCGTTTGAAGGTAAATACAAATATGCCAATGCCGAATTAAGTTACGAGTTGGATAGTTTGAACCTGCTTACCGGTTCGTTTGAACTCTTTAGAGGGAATTTTAATCAGGCAGGCGATCAGACGTCTACACAAATAAAAAGCGATGGTAGTGTTGCCCAGGCTTACCGCAGCTTAAATGACGGGATAAACCATGATAAGGGGACAGACATATCTGTTAATTACCAGTTAGGCTTCAAAAATAAAAAGGACGAGTTGCTTACCGCTTCCTATAAATACAGCTACTCGCCAAGTAATCAATACAATAGTAATAGTTTTAGCGAAAGGGTAAATTTTGATGTCATCAATAATCCAAATTTCAGGCAGTATAATAACGCTGGTAACAAAGAGCATACCTTTCAGTTAGATTATGTTTACCCCTTTAAAAAGGTGAACCTGGAAGCCGGCGGTAAAGTTATACTGCGTAATAATTTTAGCGATTACAGGCGCGAGAACCAGGATGCCGGTACCGGGGATTATGTTGTCGATGCCAATCAAACTAATACATTTGATTACCACCAGGATGTGTACAGCGCATACAACTCGTACCAGGTAAAATTTACCAAATGGACCGCCAAGGGCGGTTTACGCCTGGAGCATACCCAGGTAAACGCCGATTTTACCGGTACGCCGTTGGACAGGGGATACAACAACCTCATCCCGTCAATATCCATACAACGCAGCTTTAAAACAAGCAGTTTCAATTTCGGATTTACCCAACGCATCCAGCGCCCGGGCATATACCAGTTAAACCCTTTTATTGATAATTCAAACCCTAAGTTTGTAACTACCGGTAACCCGCAGTTGCGGCCCGAACTTAACAATACATTTGAGCTTACTTACAGTAATTTTTCAAAAGGATCAATCAACGCCGGGCTAAGCTACGCGTTCTCCAATAACTCTATCCAAAATGTGAGTACCCTGATTGATACCGTTACTTATACCACCTATCAAAATTTAGGCAGCAATCGTACTCTTGGCTTGAACCTGAATACCAATTTTAATATTACCAAAAAGTTTACAGTTAGTATCAATGGCGAAATTTCGCACATTTGGCTCAAGGGCACCTATAACGGCAGCTTTTATACCAACGACGGCTATACCGGCCGCGCTTTCGGAAACCTTGCCTATAAATTTGATGGCGGCTACCGGCTGGCGCTTGACGCAGGTTTCTTTAGCGGCGATGTAACGCTGCAAGGAAAATCCAGCAACTTTATATTTAACTCCTACGTAGCCTCGAAGGAATTTTTCAAGAAGACTTTTACCGTGTCGCTGGTTGCTAATAATCCCTACAGTAAATACCGTACCTATCATGGCTACACCCGCTCAAATGATTTTTATAATACTTACAGCGGTACCAACCCTTACCGTAATTTTGCCATCAGGCTTAATTATAAATTTGGCAAGCTTAACGGCGATATTAAAAAGAACCAGCGTGGTATCAATAATGATGATACCAAGGGTGGCGGTAGTAAAAGTGGTGGCGGAAATCAATAGCTTCGCGATATGAAAGTTTACGGAATTACCAATTGCAATACAGTAAAAAAAGCCCTCGACTGGCTTAAAGCAAACAAAGTAGATTACGATTTCCAGGATTTCAAAAAACTGGGGGTCAGTACCGAAAAGCTACAGGAGTGGGACACAAAAGCAGGATACGAAAAATTCATGAACAAGCAAGGCTTAACCTGGAAACAGCTTGACCCGGCGGTTAAAGAAAGCATAAAAACCAATACCGATGCCCTGCAACTACTACAGCAAAAAACGAGCATGATTAAACGCCCCGTTATTGAAGATGGCGGTTTCTTGTTTTTCGGCTTTGATGAAAAGGTATATGCCGATCATTTTTTGAAGAAATAGAAGAAAAAGGAATTAAGGCTGTAAGTTTTTGTATTACCGGGTGCAAATAGTGCGGCAATGGTGCACGAAAGGTGCTTTAAAGGTATTGTCAATGGTAACAAAAGGTGTATGAAAGGTGCATCATCGGTAATATTCGAAAAATCAGGCAAAATTCTCATTCCACGGTTTACTAAGGCAATTAAACCTACCTGACTGATAGCCTATTGCCGGGCAAATCAATAATTCACTAATTCAATAATTCACTAATTAATAAAAGCGTAACAATCATTTTACGGGCTGTTTAAAAAAGCTTTTTTGTGTATACTTGCTTTGTATTCTCAAAATTGACTGAAATGAATTTAAAACTAATGGCCGGTTTAAGTACGGCCTTTATGATGGCTATTGCTGCCGTTAACGCGCAACAGGCACCAACCCCTCCTCCAGCCGCCGTACCGGCATCTGATTACAGTTATCATGAAGCTTTTGGCCCGCCGTTTTATACTAAAAATGGTACCGAGTTTCGTGCAGCCGACGGACAACCGGGCGCAAAATACTGGCAAAACCGCGCCGACTACAGCCTGGCCGCAACCCTTGACGATAAAAGCAACCTGATTACCGGTTCGGAAGTTTTAACCTATACCAATAACAGCCCGCAAAACCTGAGCTTTTTATGGATGCAGCTGGATCAGAATTTATTTAAGTTAGATTCCCGCGGTACGGCAATTGTACCGCCAACCGGCAGCCGTAACTGGGGCCGTGGCGAAGCATTTGATGCGGGCTACAAAATAAAATCGGTAAAAGCTGTTGACGCAAAAGGCGGCACTACCGATGTTAAATTCCTGATTAGCGATACCCGCATGCAGGTATTTTTGCCAAAGCAGGTAACTGCTAATGGCGGTAACGTAAAGCTGAAAATAGAATATTCGTTTGTATCGCCCAATTACGGATCAGACCGTATGGGATACCTGGACGATAAAAAATCAAAAAACGGGAAAATATATACCGTGGCCCAGTGGTACCCACGCATGTGCGTATATGACGATGTAATGGGATGGAATACCCAGCCTTATACCGGCCCGGGTGAATTTTACCTGGAGTATGGTGATTTCGACCTGAGCATTACCGCCCCGGCAAATCACATTGTAGTGGCTTCTGGTGAATTATTAAACCCAACTGAAGTGTATACGCCCGAGCAGCAAAAACGCTGGGCACAGGCTGCCACAAGCGAAAAAACGGTAATTATCCGTTCGGCTGCCGAAGTTACCGATCCTAAATCCCGCCCGGCTGGTAAGGCTACACTTACCTGGCGCTTTAAAATAAAGAATGCGCGCGACGCTTCATGGGCTTCGTCTGCTGCGTTTATTATCGATGCAGCTAAAATGGACTTGCCAAGCGGTAAAAAATCTATCGCAATTTCGGCCTACCCGGTTGAAAGTGACGGACAGGATGCCTGGTCGCGCTCAACTGAGTATGTGAAAAAATCTGTCGAATACAACTCGGCAAAATGGTTTGAATTCCCTTACCCTGCTGCTACTGCCGTTGCCGGTATTGTGGGCGGCATGGAATATCCTGGCATTGTTTTTTGTGGGTACACGGCAAAAAAAGGCGGCCTCTGGGGCGTAAATGACCACGAATTTGGCCACACCTGGTTCCCGATGATTGTAGGATCAAACGAGCGTTTATATGGCTGGATGGACGAAGGTTTTAATACGTTTATCAACACCTTATCAACCGCCGATTTTAATAACGGAGAATACAACCGCAAGGCCGGTGATATGCATAAAACGGCGTTAACGCTTACAAGATCTGATTTAGAGCCGGTATTAAGTCAGCCGGCAAACCTTAAAGAAAAAAACACCGGTATTCTTTTATACTTTAAGCCAGGCGTTGGTCTTACTTTACTTCGCGAGCAAATTTTAGGCCCCGAGCGTTTTGATTTCGCTTTCAAAACCTATATCAAGCGCTGGGCATTTAAACACCCAACACCTGATGACTTTTTCCGCACTATGGAAAATGCATCCGGCGAAAGCCTGCAATGGTTCTGGAGAGGCTGGTTCCTAAACAACTGGCGTTTGGATGTTGCTGTAAGCGATGTTAAATATGTTGATAACGATGCTACTAAAGGCGCTATGGTCACCATTGATAATCTTGGTAAGTTGGCCATGCCGGTTACCCTGGAAATAAAAACCAAAAGCGGCAAAGTGGATAGGCTGAAACTACCTGTTGAAGTTTGGGAACGCAATGCTACCTGGACGTTTAAATATCCATCAACAGAAGAAATTGAATCTGTTACCTACGACCCGGACAAAGTTTTACCGGATTACAACCCTGACAACAACGTTTGGACAAAGAAATAAATATACAGAAACCCGGTTAACGCCGGGTTTTTTGTTATAAACACGGCCACCTATTGGTATTTTAACTTTGGCATATGGAAGACAGACAGATGCATATGCGTTGTTCTACTTTCCAGGCAATATTACAGCCGCCAGGCCGAAGCAGAAATGCCGCATATAAAGGCGGCCGACGAGAGTTTCCCGGCGTGCCAAACGACAATTAAGCAAAACAAAACCCGCAGCTAAGTAATTAGAACGCCTGTCCCAATGCGGCGTAGAAGCCACTTTGCCTTTTTTCGCCAGGATTTTTCTGGCCCACCCCATAGTCAGCGCGAATGCTGAGGCCCTTTTCAATGTCGAAAAAGTATCGTACACCACCGCCATAATTAGGTTTTAGTTGCGCCCAGCTAAAGCTTTTGTTGAATACCTCGCCTGTGCCTGCAAAACCTACGAGGCCAATACGCGGACTTAGCCGATAGCGTAGTTCGGTTTGGCCGGCAAGCAAATTCCGGTCGCGGTAACGGCCATTGTAATAGCCGCGCATGAGTTCGTCATTCCCTAACGCCGGCAACCAGTAAAATGGCGAACTACGACCGGTAAGGCTCTGTTCCTGTATATCTACACCTAAAACCAGCTTTTTTGCCAAAGCGAAAAACTGTGAATACTCTATATTTAAAAAGCCTCCATTATAACCTTTATTGCCAAATCCCTTAATTATTTCAAAAGAGCTGGTAATTATCATACCTTTTGTAGTATAGGTGTTGTTATTGCGGCTGTCATATGTGATGCTTGGGCCAAGATATATATTACTGCCCCCGCCATGGTTTTCTACCCTCCGGTCGGTGTAAAAAATAGTATTCTTTGGTTCGGGAGGGATTCTGTATTGAATACCCCCCGCTACAATACCCGCATAAAGCCTGTCAGACAGTTTTTTTTCTACACTTAAGTATCCCTTAGTCCGTTTTTGACCAATACGCACCGCGTCGGCGCTGCGGGTATTATTACCAATACCATAAAAGTTGAAAGGAAAGTTCATGAAACTAATGCCAGCAGTATAATGGTAGCCATTATCGGGCGTCCAATAGCTAATATTTAAACTTAATCGGCTTTGGCCTTTGGTGGTTACGGTGCCATATCCAAAAACACTTGATACCCGGGTGTTGCTTTTTAATGAGTCGCTGTAAAAAGAATATAGGCCTGCACCGCCCACTTCGAGGCCGGTTTCGGGGGCCGAACTCAGCGCAGGTAAAATTACGAAGCTGCTTTTTTTTGTGCTATCCTTGTTTAAATACATTTTACGCAAAAATTTTGGAAGAATTTGCGTTTGCGAAAAAACACTTTGCAGGCAAAATATCAGCAGCAATGAGATAACAAATGTTTTCATATAATCGCAGCTAATATAACCTCAATTTTTTTATAAGATTGCCATGGCTTTGGCATTTTAAACTAAAAAGCTGCACGTGTGGTATGCCCAGTTTCCTAAAACCCGGGTATCTGTATATAAACAGGTAAATATATTGATGGTATACCGAAGAAAAAGCCCAGACCTCCTGAATTCTGATAAGCTAATTATAGTTAGTTGTAGCGTACAGAATATTTTCCCTATACTCAGAAATTAGTTTTTCTTTCGCTCTTTACACTCGCCAGCTCAACTGCTCAGCGTTCGATTGCAGTTTTAAAGATCATGCCATGCCACCTTTTAGGGACTGGCCTAATTACATCTTCAACTTTTTACGACGCTATTGTATGTGCATTGCGCTGGGCACCTAAGCTTTTAACCTGCCTGGCAATTCCATCGGCATCAAAACCGCATTCGGCCCAAAGTTCGGGTTGTTCGCCATGCTCAACTATCCTGTCGGGTATACCTAAGCGTTTCACCTGGGTTTTCTGATAACCGTTATCGGCCATGAATTCCAGTATCGCACTGCCCATCCCGCCTTCAAGGCATCCGTCTTCAACGGTAATCACCTTATCAAATTTCCTGAATACTTCGTGTAACAACGCTTCATCAAGTGGTTTCACAAAACGCATATCGTAATGAGCAGGATAGTAACCCTCGTTATTTAACGCAGCTATGGCTTTTACAGCCTCGTTCCCGATGGCCCCAATAGATAGTATCGCTACATCCTCGCCGTCGCAAATTTTCCGGCCTTTACCTACAGGTATCGCTTTGAAGGGGCGTTGCCAGTCAACCATCACACCATTACCGCGCGGGTACCTAATTACAAACGGGCCCATGTTTTCCTGCTGGGCTGTGTACATCAGGTTACGCAGCTCTTCCTCATTCATAGGTGCCGATACCGTCATATTAGGAATACAACGCATATAGGCCAGGTCATAAGCGCCGTGGTGGGTTGGGCCATCGGCGCCTGCAAAACCGGCGCGATCAAGGCAAAGCACCACATTTAGTTTTTGTATGGCCACATCGTGTATCACCTGATCATACGCCCTTTGCATAAAGCTGGAGTAGATATTACAAAACGGAACCAGGCCCTGTGTTGCCAAACCTGCCGAAAAAGTTACGGCGTGCTGCTCGGCAATACCCACATCAAAAGCCCGGTTAGGCATAGCCTTCATCATCAGGTTTAATGAACAGCCTGATGGCATTGCCGGCGTAATACCCATTATTTTAGGGTTTTGCTCAGCAAGTTCAATAATGCTATGGCCAAACACGTCCTGGTATTTAGGTGGCTGTGGTTTATCGTATTTAGCTTTCTTTATCTCACCGGTAATTTTATCAAACAAACCGGGGGCATGCCACTTGGTCTGGTCTTTTTCGGCCAGGGCGTAGCCCTTACCTTTGGTGGTAACGCAATGTAATATTTTGGGTCCCGGAATATCGCGCAGGTCTTTTAAAACTTTCACCAGGTGGTTTACATCGTGGCCGTCTATCGGTCCAAAATACCTGAACTTTAAAGCTTCAAAAAAGTTGCTTCGTTTAAGCAGGGTACCTTTTATGCTTTTTTCTAATTTCTGGGCAATTTTAAACGCATCGGGGCCAATTGCCGATAGCTTGGCCAGCACGTGCGCGATGTCGTCCCTGAAACGGTTGTAGGGCTTGGATGTAGTAATATCCGTAAGGTATTCCTTCAAAGCGCCAACGTTAGGGTCGATAGACATGTTATTGTCGTTCAGGATCACCAGCAGGTTGGAATTTTCGATACCTGCATGGTTCAAAGCTTCAAAAGCCATACCTGCTGTCATGGCGCCGTCGCCAATAACAGCAACATGCTGCCTGTCGGTTTCGCCTTTATAATGCGATGCCACAGCCATTCCCAAAGCTACAGATATAGATGTTGATGAGTGGCCAACACCAAAAGTGTCATATTCGCTTTCAGATCGTTTAGGAAAACCGCTGATGCCTTTATAAATCCGGTTGGTGTGAAATGCATCCCGGCGTCCTGTGAGTATTTTATGGCCATAAGCCTGATGCCCTACATCCCAAACTAATTGGTCATAAGGGGTGTTTAAAACGTATTGCAATGCAACAGTTAGCTCAACAACACCCAGGCTGGCGGCAAAGTGGCCACCATTTACCGATACTACATCGACGATATACTGGCGCAGTTCCTGGCAAACTTGTTCAAGTTGATCTTCGTTAAGTTGCTTTAAATCAGAAGGGTAATTTATTTTTGATAATAAATCGCCGGCCGGTACCTGCATTGACATTTGTAATCTGTATTTAACTTACAAAGTAAACTAATTATTTATAAATAAAGCATATCGATTTGTATTAAAAAAGCGTCAGGAATTAAGCATCAAGAGGCAAGGCAAAACAGCCTTTTGTTTATGTTACCTGTCTACTCAAAAAATCTTGGCTCCTGATTCTTCATTCTTGATTCTCCTTCCCTATTTTTACAGTCATGACCGACGACAGCTTTGCCATAAGATTACCCCAGTTTGAAGGCCCGTTTGATCTGTTGCTGTTTTTTATTGAGCGCGATGAACTGGACATCCATGATATCCCCATTGCCAAAATTGCCGACGATTTTTTGAACTACATTCACCAGATGACCAGCCTGAACATGGAGCTGGCCAGCGAGTTTATTTTTGTTGCCGCAACGCTAATGCGCATTAAAGCCAAAATGCTGTTGCCCCGTTACGAAGCCGAAAATGCCGCAGATGATACCGATACCAAGGAAAACCTGATCCGTAAGCTGATAGAATATAAAAAGTTTAAGGAACTGTGCGACGAACTGCGTCCTTACGAGGAGGAGCGTTTTAAACAGGAGAAACGCGGTAACATTAAGCACGACCTGGAGCAGGTAGAAAAAGTAGTACTTCCGGGCGAAGAGCTATCAGAAATAAGCCTATACAAGCTGATGATGGTGCACGAACGCCTGATGCGCAACTATCTTAACCGCAGCGAAGAGGTAAAGCATACCGTAGTTCAGTACCCTTACACAATCGAAAAACAAAAGCAAGCTGTTGCCGATCTGCTTAAGATCAACAAAATGCTCGATTTTAAGGCCTTAGCCAAAGAGTCGGAAAATAAGGTGCATTTTGTGTACAATTTTTTGGCTGTATTGGAGATGCTGCAACAGGAACTAATAGAAATACAAATAGGCTTGGGATATAATAACTTTTGGATATCGCCGAAACAGATATGAGATGTTAGATTTGAGACAAAATATAGTCGGCGAAACGAAGGCTTATTTAAGCCCGGGTTGCCGCTGTTATATTGAGGGCAGATCAGTTTTTAATGCTAAAAAGGTAACAGCAACCAATCTAATAACGACCTTTGCAGCGCGATGGGCAGTTGACTGGCGGATGTTGCTCTTTCGTATCGCAAATGCATAATATCCAAATGAAAAATCAATCAGAAACTCCCCCTCCGAAATCCGAAATCAAAAAGCATATCTTTTTCGATCTTGATCATACCATCTGGGATTTTGATAAAAATGCCGAGGAGGCTTTGCATGAACTTTATCACCTTCACCAGCTTGAGCGCGTCGGCCTTACTTCCGCAGGCCTGTTTATTGAAACTTATACGCGCAATAACCACCAGCTTTGGGCACAATACCATACCGGACAAATTACTAAAGATGAGCTGCGCGATGCACGTTTTAAACGCACCTTTACCGATCTTGGCCTGCACCCCGACCTGATGCCTGTTGATTTTGAAGACGCTTATGTGCAATTGTGCCCCACAAAAACAAACCTGTTTCCGCACGCCCATGAAACGCTCACTTACCTGCAATCAAAATATACGCTACACTTGATTTCCAACGGGTTTAAAGACTCTACCCGGATAAAAATTGCAGGCAGCAACCTGGCAGGCTATTTTAAAAATATCATCATCTCTGAGGATGTAGGGGTCAACAAACCCGATAAGGCTATCTTTCAACACGCGGTAGACCTTGCGGGTGCAACCAAGCATGAAAGCGTAATGATTGGCGATAGCCTGGAAGCCGATGTTTATGGCGCTTTGAACTTTGGTATGGACGCTATTTATTTTAACCCCTTTAATGTGCCAAAGCCCGACGATGTACCCGTACAGATAGGGCATTTGAAAGAGTTGGTGGGAATGTTTTAGGCTTTGGTATGCCGACAGTCAACGTAGAGCTTCAACTTTAAGCAAAATAGGACGGACCCGTTTACAATACTATTTTACAATGTTGGTGTTAACTTTTGCACGTCAAAAAACACTCCGTTTAAATGGTCAAAATCTCCATCGGTGGTAACTAGTTGTAACCCAAGCAACGCAGCTAATGAAGCGATCCATAAATCATTTTTGCCCATGTTCCGATGGGTAGAGAAAGGATAATCAACAAAAGCAGGATTTCGACATTGAGAATAACTGTCGATCTCCGTGTATGTATTGACAAACATTTGGCTGATCTCAACGATATTAACGTTATCTAAAAACAAATTAAGTTTATTACGCCGGTTGATACCCCAGTTATTTTGTATTGCTATTGATTTGATCTCTGCTTCTGAAACTACAGAAATATAAATAGGAACACTATCAGGATTTAGTAAGCCAATGATATCATCGTAATTATTTGAGCGGATTAGAATTAAAATGATGTTGGTATCAAATAATAAATTCACTACTTAGAATCTTTTAGATGCTGCATGGTTTGATCCCATTCTTGTTGGGTGAAGGGTTCAGCCGGGGGGGCATTTTTCAGAGCCTTAATTAAACTTTTATTGTTTTTGCCTGATTTTTTACCGAAGGCAGTTGCCCCGCCTGCAGCAAGTATTTCTTCGGGCGAATATGCCTTATGGGTTTTGAACAACCCGTTAGGTGGCAGCGTAATTTCAGGTTTCATTAAGACCTCCGTTTTAGTATCAAACAAATTTACAGAATATTTTGTGCAAAAGCCATAAGTCGCTTAAAACACATTATAGGTTTTTAAACAGAAGACATAGGCAAAGTGCAATTAAATCAACCTCAGCGCCTTAAAAGCAGCAAAGCAGTTTAACCCCAGACAGTAGCTCCCTTTACCTTCCGGCCACCTCATTTTCCAATTCCTGGTACCAATCTGCACCATATTTGCGGATTAACGGGCCTTTTAAGAATTCGTGAACACGTACCTTTAGTTCATCGCCAAATGTGCAGGCGGGGCTGCAAATGCTCCAGCGGTCGTAATTTAACACATCAAACTCCGGGTACGCTGTGATGCGGATGGGATATAAATGGCAGGAGATGGGTTTTTTCCAGGTAACAGCGCCTTCTTCATAAGCTTTTTCGATGCCACATTTAGTGATTCCGTTTTCCCAAATTACATAAGCGCACTCCTTGTTGGTGTCTACACAGGGGGTGGTGTAGTCGCCTTCAAAATCTTTCACATAAGTACCCACCTTTTCGATGGTTTTGATACCCTTGGCGGTTAGGTAAGGCTTTACTTTTGGATATATTTCTTTTAAAATATCAAGTTCGTCGGCATTCAGGGGAGCGCCCGAGTCGCCTTCCAGGCAACACGCGCCTTTGCATTTGTTTAAATTGCAAACAAAGTTTTCCTTTATCACATCCTCGTGCACCAACACGTTACCTACCTCTATCATATTTTAATTTAATTCATTACGGGGTTTAACGGATACTTCAATCCGCTTGCCGATTGAAGCTCCATTGTTATACTGCCTAAAATAACTTCAACATGTGCCTTTACAGGTATCCTGTTGCCATCATTAGTTATCCAAAGGTACAACTTACTATCCTTACGGAAAATACGGCCAGGGATAATTGTGGGGTTAAATTTCAAACAGTTAAAAGTACCCATATCACATTTAATAGTTTCTGTACCTACGTAAGTGATATTCATTTTATGAAAGCCATCCTCTAAAAAATATTGCAGGTCAAATGTCTCCCCTTTTTTAAGTTTGGATACATCTATAGTACGGGCAAAATAATAAGCCGATACAAAATCATATGAATCGCCCTTATATGAAAATTCGCCTTTATTAGCGGTTACTTTATTGTCTTTTTGATCAAAGGTAGCCTTGTCGGTATGCTTCCATTTACCTTCGTGCCGGTCTTCACTGTAAAAGTAAGGCAACAATGTATTTTGATCTACATAAGAATCGTAGCGGTTGCGCACCTTGTAAAATATATCAAAGGTACCTGCTGTTTTTCCTTCGGCAATCAAATGGAAGGCGTTGCCCGGTAATTTTTTGTCGCTGGCTTCAATCCTTATATTGGCTTCGGCTGCCTTAAAAAAACCGTATTGCATTTTGTAGCTTAGTTTTTCGCCAACTTTAAACACAGGCCCGGTAACTTTTGCAAGTTCCTGTGCAAAGCCCGAAGCGTAAAACAATACAAAGAACAAAGAGCACGAGAATATTTTTTTCATTAATATTTGCTTTTTAACTGCAGCCAATTTATTTATAACCAGCACATGAATAGGACAATTGATACTATAAATGGTTTAAACCCATTTTTATTGCCTGAGCCGGAAACTATTGATCAGGGGGATTCAATCAAAAAGCAAATAGTTAATATTAATCCTTACGCTTATAAATTGGCACTGTAGAGCATGGTTCGCCAAACATGATGCTTTTTACTATCGGGGTTAATTTTTTGGTAAGCTCCACATAGGCCGAAACTGGGACTGCTATATCTCCGCATCCTTTTAATACAATACGCTGGCCAGCGTATTGCTCCAGATCGGCTTTCGCTATCTCCTTTTCAAACAAAACCGTTTCTAATACATCCGCGTTCCCAAAAACAACCTCACGGGCATAAGGGGCCATCCGGTTTGCCAGCAGCATGTAGGCCCAGGTTGGTACAATAGCGTCAGCGCTGCAGGTAATGCCTACGTTTTTGTCCTGGTATTGGGTAAAATCGTGTTCCTTTATAAAATCGCGCAAATCTTTCTCACGCAGCATCAGGCCATGGAACAGGTTATCTTTAATGTCGTAAATAACACGTTCGCCTGCGGGATAAAACGATGCGGGATCTAAAGTAACCAAACCACTTTGGGCTACTTTGTTTACGATGTTTTCCTGTATATCCATAAGTTTAAATTCTAAATCCTAATTGCACTAAATTCTAAATCCTAATTTTAAAAATCTAAAAGTAAATTGAGTTTAATTTTGCCTTGTAAATCCTGTACCTATAATCTATCAGTTGTGCATGACCGATAGCAAAGTTCGCAAATAGATCCTTCGTACCTCAGGATGACAGTTTTTTTTCACAGCTCTTAAAACCCCAGGGCAAAAAAAATCCGGGAGACAGTTTTAACGCTGCTCCCGGATGTAAAATTACTTTAATTTATATTATAACAGTTTAGCCCTGTTATCTTTTACATTAGCATTATCTTTCAACGCATCCAATACCTGTCCGTCTGCACGTTGTATTAAGGTTTGCGCTATTTGCTGTTTTTGCCTTAAGTTGTTTGTTAGTGGTGCCGGATTGGTAAAGCCATCAACAATATAAACAAATACACCTTGTTGCCCGTTAATCGGTTTTGAAAGCGTACCCGGTTTCGAACCGAAGATAGAGCCCACAACTTTGTATTCTGCACCTTGCTGGCCCGGAATAATTGGGTTTGCAAAAACAATGTTTTGAACCGGAACTGCTTTGGTACCCGCTTTTTGAGCTACCTGGTCAATTGATGATGCCCCGTTCAGCGCAGCCGCAAATTTTTCGTTCAGTTGTTTTGCTTTTACTTCGTTACGTACAGCAGGCTCAATTTGCTTTTTAACAACATCAAGCGGTAAAATGCCTTTAGGTTTAATTTGAGTTAAACGAGGGATGATATATTGATCGCCAACCGTAAATACTTTATCGGCAAGGTCGCCTTTGTCGGCCTTAAATGCCCATCTTACAACTTCACGGGCATTATCCAAGCCTGGCAGGCCTGCAGCGGTGCCGGTAACATCATCAGCAGTAAGTTTTTTAACACCTTCTTTTTTAGCTTCGGCATCAAAATTATCTTTTGTTAAAGCAGCTAAAAATCCCTGGGCTTTACTGTAAGCTACAGTTTGCGTTTTACTGCTGGCAACAATCGGTTTATCAACAATAGCAACTTTAATTACTTTTACCGATCCTTTTTGATCCTCAACCTGGATAAGGTGAACACCAAACTGCGAGGTAACCACAATCAAGCTACCTTTGCTTGCTTTAAAAGCCGCATTTGCATATTCGGCGGTTATCTGGCCCTGGCCACCGGCCATTAAACCATTAACATCAAATGAAGGTATTTCGCCACCCTTAACAGCGCTGCCTTTATCTGTCGAGAAAGTGGCTACAAAATCAGTAAACGGCCTGCCGCCTTCAATTAGCTTTTTAAGTGAATCGGCTTTCGCCCTTGCTTTTTCGATGCCGCCTTCAGCCTGAGGGTTAATCAAAATATGCCTTGTCCTAACAGAATCAAAAGTGGTTTTAACATCGCTTAATTTGGCAATTTTATAGCTTCCGTTTGATACGTAAGGACCATAAACAAAGCCTTTGGCAGCGTTAAACATTAAAGTATCTAATTTAGGCTCAAAAGAACCTTTTTTCTGGAATACAAGCGGTGTTTTTGTTTCAGAGTTAATTTGTACAAAAAGCGAATCGTTGGTGCTTACTTTAATGCTGTCAACCAGTTTGTTCACGTCGGCTTTAATAGCAGCGCTATCCTCTTTAGAGGGAGATCCATTAAAAGCAACGTAATCAAATGATCTTGTTTCCTGCTGATTTTTAAATTCAGCTTTGTGGGCATCATAGTAGGCACTGTAATCGGCGTCAGTTAACGTAACCTTAGCATCGGGGATTGATGCGTAATCAAGTGTAGCATATTTAAAGCTAACCAACTTGTTTTTTGCCTGGTAATCATCATTGGCTTCCAACGAGTTTACGTACAAGCCATTGGTAACAATAGCCATGTACTTTGTTTTTTGTTTGGCCTCAAATACCTGCTTCAGAAATTCCCCCCACTGGCGTTTTGAAGCAGTATCGGCTTTTGATGACGATATAAAGCTTAAATACTGGTTTAGCTTGTTTTTATCAAACTGCCCGGTTTGCTGATCGGCAAATTGGGGTACGCGGGTTATCTGCTGGTCGGGGTTATTACCGGTTACCATAGCTGCAGCTTCATCGTCGCCAACTGTTAAGCCCAATTTTTCAATCTCTTTATTAAGCAACAGTTCGCTTATCACCTGGTTCCAGGTAGTTTCCTGAACATAGTTTAATATCTGGGGCGAAAGACTCTGCCCTGATTGTTGCCTAAACTGATTTGTGTTTTGGTCGAGCCTTTTATTGAACTCATCTAATTGAACCTTTTCGCCGTTTACTTCGGCAAGTTCGTTGCGGTCGTCTCTAAAAAAAGACCCACCTGATCTTACTACCTCGCTCACGATGAATGCAAAAAGTGCAACCCCAATAAAGATTGCCAGGATTTTTCCCATCCGTTCGCGCAAGAAACCCATTATACCCATATACTTCTGTAATTATTATATTCTTTTAAAAGAGGGCGCAAGATACAATTTTTAGTAAAATTCTATAACACAAAATTTTCCTGAAAAAAACAACATTATTGTGTCACTTTTTCGTCCACATGAAATATGCCGGTACTACTTTTAAGTGTAGGGTGCAGGAAAGCGTCATCGCTTTCAAAACTATCACCATTCATCACATTGCCGCCGTTCATAGTTACCTGTACAGGTTTGTGCGAATAAACTTTTTTTGTGGTCTGGTCCCAGTAAAGTTCGTCAGATTTATAGGTTTCGCCTTTGGCATTGGTTGCCACAACGTTTTTGTGAAACTCAATAAGCTTTTTAGTATCGCGGGAAATGCCCGTATCTGCAACAATATTACCCGATTCCTGCTGGGTTTGTTTATCGTAAAGTATAACCTTTACGCCTTTGGGCATTACCTTATAAGGATCTTTTGTTTGGTACTGCAACATAAGCGGGGCTAACAAGTGCAGCTTTACTTTTGCCGAGTCGCTCATAATCAAATCAACCCCGGTTGTTGGTTCAACTACTATCCCTACTTCGTTAGATGCAATCTCTTTAACCTTGTTCAGGTCGTTTTCGCAGGATGATATGAAAAAGACAAGCAAGGGCAATAACAGCAGGTCTAAGCCTTTTACATATTTTGCCCCGTGGTACATCATGTTATTAATCAAATTTATATTTGGTAAACCACCTGTCGTTAAGCGTAAAGCCCAAGTGCAGGTTAACATAGTTTTCTTTAACCAGGCCATTAGCCAGCGTACCTCTTTTACCAACCTCGGCCGAGAAGTTGATTTTGTAAAAGCTACCGTTGTTAGGGCGTAATGGCAAGCCAAAACCGGCGGTAACAGCCACCCTTTTAATACGGGTATTATTTACAACCATGTAGGTTTCATCATAAATACCCCCAATACGGTAATCAACAGTAGCCAGGTAGTTGCGGATGGTACCAATGTTTGGGGTAATTTGCGCGCCAACATTAATGGTGCGACTGTTTACCAAACCCTGGTTTTGACCATCAATACTGTAGTTTGACCATTGCCCCATCGAATAATCGGCGCCAACTAAAAACTTGCCATCATTTTGGAACGATATCCCGAACCTGTTTATTTGAGGAAGTTTCAGCTTTACTGATGAGCCTTGTTTGTTTATAACGCTATCAACCGCAATGTTAGGGTTGCCATTGGCATCATTGGTGTAATGGCTTACAATAAAGCTGGACTGTGAATTAAGCTTTGACCCCGCTGATGCCGAGTAACCCAAAATAACGTGCTTTGTTTGGGAAAGATCAATGGAATATTGTAGGCCATAATCGTAATTTAAACCGCCGATAGCATTGGTTTGTTCAATTTTGGTATTTAAAAAGCCCGCAAGTCCGGGTGTTTCGGTGGTTGTGTTATCTTTTAGATTACCAAATATATAAGACACATTACCACCTATTAATAAGTGCTTGGCTACTGTAAAGCCGTAGCCGATGTATGCTTTTGACAAGCCGCCATCGCCATTATAGGTATAGTTGGTAGTATTGGTATCTGCCGGCGAAGATGTACCAAGGCTGCTAACCGACTTTTTATAGTTGTAGCCACGTTCGCTGTAAGGCAACAAGCCAAAACTCAATGCCGAATGCTTACTAACAGGAATACCGAAAGCGATGTGGCTTAACCTGAAGTTTTTATTGCTTTGGCTGGTTTGCCCGGTTTGGCTCAGGGTTGAAAAATTACTGTAGATACCAATATCAATAGTAGTTAAATTAATAGCCGCGTATGATGCCGGGTTAAGGAAGTTGATGTTATTAAACAAGCTGATCCTGTTGGTTGCAACGCCAATACCACCGGTACCAAGGCTTTGGGCTGTTGACTGTGGGCTAATATCGCCCAAACCGAACCTTGAATATGGAGAGCTGGTGGTAGATTGCGCGTTTGCTGCAAATACAATTACTGCAGAAAATAGAAGTGTTAAAAGAAACCTGGTATATTTAATCATTATGCTTTTGTATAGCTGCGTTTAATCCTTTTAAAACCAAATAAGGTTCAATTTTTATGTAGGGGGCAAAGATGCTATTTTTTAACAGCGTATCAAAAAAAATACTGTCGCCCCCGCTTAGCACAATATTTAGTTGGTTATCAATGGCTTTATAGCTTTCAATAAACCCTGTTAACTCATATTTTATACCGTTTTGCACCCCCGAACGTATGGCGGTTTCGGTATTGTTTCCGTAGCCGGGCGTAAACCCCGCATCGGCATTTATTAGCGGCAAACCGGCGGTATAATAGTTTACAGCCTTATAACGCATATTTAAACCCGGTGATATGCTGCCTCCAAAATAATTCCGGTTGGTATCAACATAGTCGTAGGTTATGCAGGTGCCGCCTGCTATTACCAGGCTATTTTGCCCGGGGTATATATGGCTTGCCCCTATAACAGCAGCCATTCTATCAGTACCAAGTGTTTCGGGGGTTAGGTAGTGGTTTTGTATTCCACTGGTCATGGTGTTGTTAAATGTAACCAACGGTATTTTCGATGTTAAGCTTTTTTGCCAGGGCTCCACATTTTTTTTTACCGACGATACAATTCCCCTGTCAACTTTATACTCACTGATCAGTTCATCCGGCCTGGTTATGGGTACATCTTCAAATTGCTCAACCGTAAGTAACTCATCAAGCTCAAATACAGCAATCTTTGTAAATGTGTTACCTATATCGATAACCAGGCTGGTCATCAGGCCCTAACTACTGATAATATTGATTCGAAAATAGCCAGTCCGTCTTCGTTAGCCAACAACGCGTCAGCAGCCCGTTCAGGGTGAGGCATTAAACCAAATACGTTGCGGGCAGCATTGGTGATACCGGCAATATTTTCCAATGATCCGTTAGGGTTGGCGTCAGCCGTAATATTACCGGCTTCATCGCAATAACGGAACATTACCTGGTCGTTATCATTTAAGCGTTTTATCACGTCGGCACTGGCAAAAAAGTTACCCTCGCCGTGGGCAATAGGAATTTTGTATGCCTGGTTCTGCTCTAAACCAACAGTAAGCAACGATTGGGTTGTTTGCGGTTTAAGATAAATGTTGCGGCAAATGAATTTACGATTTTCGTTATGCAGCAAAGCGCCATCCAGCAAACCGGCTTCGGCTAATATCTGGAAACCGTTACAAATACCCATTACGTAACCGCCTTTTGCAGCAAACTGGATAACTTCCTGCATAATTGGCGAAAAACGGGAGATAGCACCTGAACGAAGATAATCGCCAAAGGAGAAACCGCCGGGTAAAACAACAAAGTCTACACCTTGCAGGTCATGGTCTTTGTGCCATAACCTTACAACCTGCTGGCCCATTATTTTTTCTAATACATATATAATGTCTTCATCACAGTTAGAGCCCGGGAATATAACTACGCCAAATTTCATCTGATTTGTTTTTTTGTGTAAGTTTTTATGATACTACAATCGCCTGGTTGTTTGTTTAAACAGCAGCCAATAATAGTTTCACGCTACAAAACTAATATAACCGCTGAAATTTGGACGAATGTAAAAGTTAAAATTTGTTAAACTGAAAGTAGATAATGCTGATTAACAGCAATAAAAACAAGCTTTCGTAAAACCATTTTTTGGTTGCGTATAAAAAATAATAGGCAAAAAACACTGCGGCGGGTGCTATACACAACAAAAAATGATTAATGTGAAAAGAAGCACTTACATAAAATGAAAATCCTGCAATCAAAAAAATAAAAAATAACAGCTGGAAAGATTTACGGGTTTGCACGTAACTTTTAAAGAAATTTTGCTGCAATTTAAAAATGCAAAGTACCAATATCATCAAAACGGGTATCAGCAGCAGGTAATTATAGGAGTTGATGCTGATATGATCAGGAAATTTTTTACCCAGTGGCAACCAGATATTATAAAAAACAGTAATCTTATCATTCAGATAGTAAAACACCGCTAAAAAGAAAAAGATGGTGACATACCCTAAAATGCCCGATACCCAATCGCGCCAGTTAAAGGGTTTAAATAATATGAGCGCTATCCAAATAGCCAAAAACAAATAAATAAACGGGAAGTAAATAAGCGAGCCAAGGGCAACTATCATACCTGCATCATAGGATATTGATTTGGCATTATCTCCTTTGTACAGGCTAAATAGCTTAAATAGCATCCATATCAGCAAAAAATTACATATCAGCGGCGCGCTTAATATTAAAAAAGGCGAAAACAGGCCCGAAAGCGTTACATACATCAATGCAGGCAAAAAAGAGGGCTTGCTTAATAAATTATAGTGGTTTATTAAATAGTTAAGCAGCATTGCCTGTATCAGTATCAACACGCCGGCAATCAATATATTCAACCCGGGCGATAGCGCATATTCGTAAGCAACAGGTACCAGCAGGCGTGCAAACGGCTCAACAAATACAAATTCCAGTTTGTCGGGTACATGAATGATATAGCCAAGCCGGGTGATAAACAGCACAACCACCAGCCACAAAACATTCAAAGGATTAAAAGACCGGAAAACCTGGATCATAGCGGGCGATATTTTGCGGCGGTAAAATTAGCACAAAAAGCGAAAAGGACGACAAGAGATTTAAGCGCGAACAACTTACTCCGTTTCTTTAGATGCCTCCAATTGCTTATTTATAGCCTGCAATTTTTCGATAGCGCCGCTCATTTCGGCCTGTTGTTTTTTAAACTGCCTTCGGCCTAAATAAAAATAAGCAAAGGCCACCCAGCCAAAAGAGCATAAAAAAGTAATACTTGCCCATAAAACGCTCATCCTATTTTCAAACTCCATCATGTACAAAAACAGGCCAAAGCTCAAAAACACAAAGTATAAGCTCATTACTTTGGTTTGGATGAACTGCTGTTTTTTTTGTATCGAAATCAATTCGTTCAGGTAAGTAAAAGTATCAGCTTCGGGATGGCTTTTAAACAGCCCCATATGCAAACCGCTGCTTACCGCCACAAAAGCAACTATCGAACATACAATCAGGATAATACCTGCGGTGGTTGTAAATACCCGCGTACTCAAATTGGCCCATATTACAATTACAAAAATGGCAGTTGCCATTAATACCAGGTTGGCCCATACTAACTTGTTTTTTGTTTTACGTTTTAAATCAATCGCTTTTTTTATCACCGCGTTAATATCGGGCTTATTGCCGGCGGGCTGCTGTTGCCAAAGGGCTTTAAAATCAATACTGTGGCTCATACTTTTTAAATTTTCGAGATAGTTTTTCTTTAATCCGGTAAACCTTTACCCTGATGTTGGTTTCAGAAAGACCAGTAATAGCGGCTATTTCGGCTTGCTTTATATCTTCCAGTTCTAATGAAATGATGATGCGGTCAATCTCGGGCAGTTGGGCTATACATTTATACAGCAATTGCACCTGGCCTTCTGTATCGGGTGGCGCTTTATCTTCCAGTTCGGCCGGCATCTCTCCTATCGGCATCCGGTTTTGTTTTTCCAGCTGGCGCAGGCAATGGTTTGATGCGATGCGGAAAATCCACGTACCTATGGCCGATTCGTTCCTGAACTGATCCAGTTTTTGCCAAACGGAAATAAATGTATCCTGCGTAACATCGCGGGCACGGTCATGATCGTTCATGTAGCCCATGCATACACGGAATATCTTGCTGTAATATGTATCGTAAATTTCTTCGAACGACATGCCCTTATTTTGTTTTCGGTTGTTTAGATACAGGATTTTTTAAAATGCTACATTTATTTTTCGATTGCAAATTTGGCGTATCTTGAACCGGTAATTGAAATATATAAATATTTTTCGGACCGTTGTCCTATCCGGCAAAACCTGATCGTCTTATAGCTTTAATCACCAAAATTTAAATCATCATGAACGAATTTTTATTGATCTTCAGACAAGTTGAGGAAAACGCTACAGAGTCACGGTCGCCAGAGCAAATGCAGGCAACCATGAAATTATGGATGGACTGGCTGGGCGGTGTTGCCGCACAAAACAAGCTGGTTACCAATGGCAACCGCCTGTATAACGGCACAGGATCTGTAATAAGGCCAGATGGGATAGTTACCAACGGCCCTTATGTTGAAATTAAAGAATTAATAGGCGGCTACTCCATCATCAAGTGCGATACTTTGGAAGAGGCTACCGAAATTTCAAAAGGCTGCCCAATTTTGCTGGTTGGTGGTAATGTTGAGGTGCGCCAGATTGTACCCATGAATATGTAATTTTATGCTGCCACCTCCTGCATGCGGGAGGTGGCATTATGCTTGCCATGAACAATACCGAACTGCTGCCGCATTTATTCCGTACCGAGTACCGTAAAATAGTATCGGTGCTATACAAGCACTTTGGTTTTGAGCATCCCGAAATTGCCGAAGATATAGCCAGTGAAACTTTTTTAAGCGCCGCCGAAACCTGGGGGCTTAAGGGCCTGCCCGAAAATCCGGTAGCCTGGCTTTACGCTGTTGCCCGCAACAGGGCCAAAGATTATTTAAAGCGCAATAAGATCTTCGACCAAAAAGTCACCCCCATCCTGCAGTCGGCACAGCCGGATTATGCTGAGTTTGAAATAGACCTGTCGGACAAACACATTAATGACAGCCAGCTACAGCTGATGTTTGCCATTTGCCAGCCGGTATTACCTGCCGAGGCACAGGTGAGCCTGGCATTAAGAATTCTTTGCGGGTTTGGGATTGATGAAATTGCCGACGCTTTTTTATCCAACAGAGCCACCATCAATAAACGCCTGTTCAGGGCGAAGGAAAAATTACGGGAAGAAAAAGTGAAGATTGAATTCCCGGCCACTTCCCAAATAAGCAAAAGGCTGCAGGCGGTTTTAACTACCCTGTATTTATTGTTTAACGAAGGCTATTACTCTACCAGCCAGGATGCACCTTTACGCAAAGACCTTTGTTTAGAGGCCATGCGCCTCACCTACCTGCTTATTGAAAATGAACTAACCAACCTGCCCGAAACTTATGCCCTGATGGCGCTGATGTGTTTCCATTCCTCGCGTTTTGATGCCCGTACCGATGAACATGGCGAAATGGTGCGGTATGACGATCAGGATACCCGCCTTTGGGTTGATGAGCTGATAGATAAAGGAAAATACTACCTGGAACTGGCCTCCAAAGGCAGCCAGGTAAACAAATACCACCTGGAAGCTGCCATTGCCTACTGGCATACCGTAAAGGAGGATACTATAGATAAATGGGAAAGCATCCTGCAGTTATACAACCGCCTGCTGCAAATTGCCTATTCGCCCGCTGCCGCGCTCAACCGCACCTATGCCCTGTACAAAGCCCGTGGCAAACAGGATGCCATTATTGAAGCCGAAAAATTAAAGCTGAACGATAACCACCTGTACCACGTGTTATTGGGCCATTTGTATAAAGATGCAGATAACACATCTGCCATAGCTCATTTACAAACCGCGTTAAACCTGGCCAAAACTGTAAGTGAGAAAAACCGGATTAAAAAAGATTTGGCGCAATTGAAAGTAACCTGATTTTCGTTAATTTCATAAAATTATCTAATAACACCTATTACTTTATTAATCATGCAATTACGATAGTTTTAGTCGAAAGTCTTAAGCTCTCAGCAAAAAAGAATAAATTGACTTTTGACTCAAGACTTAGTACTATTAACTTAACACCACATGGCTTACGACGAACAATTAACCAACCGCGTGCGCGAAGCGCTAAGCGAACAGCCTAAAATTGACGAGATAAAAATGTTCCAGGGATTGTGCTTTATGGTTGATGACAAGATGTGCGTTTGCGTACGCGATAACGGCCTGCTTTTCCGCATTGGCCAAAACCAGGCAGCTGTTGAACTGGAAAATGGCGATTGCCGCCAGATGATAAACGGCGGCCGGGTAATGAAGGATTATGTTTGGGTTGATGGAGACGACATTGGCTCCAATAAAAAATTTGACTATTGGATAGGTTTGGCTTTGGAGTTTAATAAGGTAGCTAAGGCATCGAAGAAGCGGGGAGGAAAGGGGAAAGGCTAAAGGTGATGGGCAAAAGGTCAAAATGTTTTCCCGAAAACTGTGTCCTCACAGGCATCTTCCCAATATATAGTCCGGTTGCCCAGTCCGAACAAACTGCCATTGGAATAGTGGTTTGTAAGGACACAAACCGATGGAAAGGGATACAAACCGGAGGAAAACTTTTACAACTGAACATTGCCCTTTATTCTTCCGAACTAACCTGTATAGCCGAGGGAACTTCATATCTGTTGAGCGATTTTTGCAATAATATCTTCATCTGTTTAACCAAAATCCTGGGTCCTAATACCTTTATTTTGGGGCCGAAACCCAGCAGTTCGCGTTCCAGCTCAAAATTCATGATTACGCGGATAGTAAAAACTTTGCCGCCGTTCTCTTCGCTCACTACTTTTTGAGTATGGTGCAGGGGCTTGGTAATCACGTAGGGTGCGTTGGCATCATCAATCCAGAACACAACCTGTGTATCGCGCTGTCCCGGCGATTTGGTTACACCGATAACATCACTATAATAAGTGCCAAAATCTATCGATTTATTTTCGCGGTACTCATCGGAATGCTCTTCTATGGTTTGAATCCTATCGAGTGCCAGGTTTAACATTTGGGCATTTCTTTTATGTGGCATGCCCAATACAAACCAGCGGTTGCGGTACTCTTTTAATAGGTACCCGCTAAAGCAAAAGGTGTTAGCCTCGCGCGCTTTGAACGATTGGTAGGTAATGCACATGGTTTTTTTAGCTACGATGGCCTTACGGATAACCTCGATATACTCCAGCCCCTTCAGGTTGTCGTTTTTTTCAAAATCGATAACCGGTGTGCTGTGTGTTTTTTGCGAATAGATTTTATCCTCCAGCTTGCTCACCATTTCGTTCAGATCGGTAAAGTGGTTAAAGCCTTTAAATTGTTTTAGCAGGCTTGATACCTCACTCAAAACTTTTAAATCCTGCTGGTTAATGGGGCTGTTCGTAATGCTGTAGTTTTTATCGGCATAGGTGTAGTACTTTTTATCAACTACAATAATTGGTGCCTCATAGCCCAGCTTATTGCTGCGCATCATCTCGATATCAGCCTGTACTGATCGGCGGCTTACGCCTTTATCAATGCCTTCAAATTCGTATAAGGCATCCGAGCAGGCATCAATTAAATCGTCAAGCGTCCATTTTTTATAGCGGTTTTGCAGGCAATTGTCAATAGTACGGTAGCGGATAAGGGCATTGCGGTTTACAGGCATACTATTTAGTTTGGCGTGTTAAACTGCATTTTCATAATGAATTCAACATTTAAAGATCCCTTGTGCAAGGGAACAGGTATGGCTAATACCACCTCCCACCCTATTGACGACATGTAGTTTAAGGCATCTACCAGGGTGTAGTATTCTGTCACTTTTAATGTAGCTTGTATTATGGCATCGTTTTCCTTAAAAACGGGATTATCTTTTAATCCGAAATCAATCACTACATCTTGTTCGCTACTGTAAAACAACTTATTCTCAATTCTTAATTTACAAAATTGTACTGTGGTAACTGGGGGTGTTGTAGGTTGATCCATTGCGATAAGTTTATTTAGACCGTTAAAATAATAAATTATTTTTTACTGCGCAAAAAGACTGCGCAGTGGCTGTTTTATTTTGTATCATCAACAAGATAATAATTAACTACTTTAGAATTGGCTATGACTAAATATCAATCAAAATTTACTGTTGCCGATGCTGCCCGAATCTTAAAAGTAGATAAGGTGATCATTCAAAAATGGGCATTTATGTTTTCTGAATATATGGGCGTCAAAGCTAATCCATCAAAAGGGATTACGAGGGAATTTCAATTAGAGGATATAAGAGTTATGGCACATATTTATACGGAATGGGAAGACGATCCCGATATCGAGTGTATAAAGATTGGCTTAAATAGAAAAGATCAATTTGAGAATCCATATATTACTGATTTGATAAGTTCATTAACTCCTATATTCATTGACCCACCTGAGGATATTGACGAAACATGGACACACGGGGCAATTTTTGCTGGATTATCTTCATTTGCAGATTTATTGCCACTGGCAAGGGCCTATAAACTTGCCGGCGATCGATTGACCGAAATTGCTGTAGAAAACGAGGAGGCTTGGCTGCTAATATGCCCTATAATGTTCAATTACAGACATTCTATCGAATTATATTTAAAAGTTATTACCGGTGAGTATAAGCAAAATCACAATCTGATCCATTTATATAATAAGCTAACGGTGTTATTAAAAAATGAGTTTAATTTAAAGCCTCCCGAATGGCTTGAAAACACGATAGTATCTTTTAATGACTTTGACCCAAGCAGCACCACATTTAGGTATGGCGGTGGTTCTGAAAAAGATGAGGTATTCATAGATTTTGTAAAACTAAAAGGTCGAATGGGATGGCTATCTAAAATATTCCAAAACATATTACATCATAAAGGAATAACATATTAAGTGATATAATTATTTGCTTTCACTAATAATTAAGAATAATGTCATCTTTTATAAACATAGCAAAAGACATCTTATACCTAATAGGCTCTATTTTAGGTATTATTGGCTTTTTTAGAACGATTAAAAAAAGAGAAAACTCTGGATTTAACTATAGAACCGATTTTGGAAATGAAGTTGAGCCGTTTGTTATCTGCATAAGAGGCAATATTTACAATTTGGAAGTAACTAACAAAGATCGATCAGTTATGGTACAAAAATAGGCCTCAGATATTATCCCCAATTACAATGCGCTTAAAGCCAACAAGTATATCCCCGAGAGATCTGCATATTTTACAGTGTTTAAAGAGGATGAATTTTTAAAAATAGACAATAACAGTCTTAAAATGGAAGACTTACATCTAAAATATGAAGATAGATTTCAAAATCGGTATCATCAAATATTTTCATTCGATAAAAAAGAAATCGGCAATCAAGATCGCATAAAAAGAACCAATAGGAGCTGCTATAAATTAACCACAAGAAAATATCGTTTTTGTTATCTATGGTTTCCACTCATAACAAGACATCTAAAATCATAACGTGATTTTCTTGCTTCAGATAAAAGTCTTTTTTCTTCTTATTCAAAGTGGAAAGCATCTCTTATTAAATAATATTTTTTTCTTCTCAACCCTATTGTAAATGAGCGATTTTGTGCTTAACTTCATACTACCAATTTCAAATAAACCAAAATATCAGGAGAAGTCGTCATGAAGAAAAATGTCACTGTAGTTAACCAGCCAGAGAAAGCTGAGGCTACAAAATCTGAATCAGTACCCTGCCAAAGTCTTAACCCCAAAATGTACCGCGATCACACGCGTTGCGACCATTCGTATGGGCGGGTTAATAAGTTCCCGTTCGGCAGCAGCCACGGGCCGTTCTCATTTTAGGAAGAACTTTATAACGACCTCTTTGCGCAGGCAGATCATCTCTTGGTCTGTGTGTTTAAGGGTGCACACTTACGTGCTTAAAAAGTATGCGCCCTTAAATTTTTAGTCTTAAGTCTAAAGCCTTAAGTTCTAAGTCAGAAAAGAATTAATTAGCTTTTGATTATACACCTTAATACTATTAAGCGGGCTGCCTTTCATCGAAACCTTCAAATTCTACATCAACAAGAATAAATTGACTTTGGACTTAGAACTTAAGGCTTAAGACTTAGCCCTAATTCCCCCCAACCGGATCGGGCTTAGCCGGACTGGCCGGATCATAAACCGCCACCCCTACCCTCGAATCGGCGCAGCCATAGTACAGATACCATTTCTTTTTAAAGTAAACCATCCCCTCAATAAACACTGTTCCGTTAACGTATTGCCCGCTTTTTTCAAATGGCTCCATCGGCCGCAAAAAAGGCAGATCAAGCCTGGTAATATTTTTAGCCGGGTCTTTACTATCAAACAAAGCCTGCCCCGCGCAGTACGAATTGGGGTTAAACCTGGTATCCCTGCCTTCTGCTGGTTTGTTTTTGCCGTTATAAAACAATATGATTCCCTTATCGGTCATCAACGCGGGCGGGCCGCACTCGGTAAGGTCGCTGTCAAAATAGCCTGGGCGTGGCGATATCAGTTGTTTCAATTCCATGTTCTTATCCACCACCGGCGCCCAGTCAACCAAATTGGTTGATGTTGCGGCGTACACATGCTGCTCGCCCCAATACAGCCAGTATTTCCCATTGATTTTAATGATCACCTGTTTGCCATTCACCACCTTGGTGAGTATTGATGCCGATTTACTGGCGATGTTAAAAAATTGGCCACGATAAGCCTGTTCGAAAATAGGCCCGTGCTTTTTCCAGTGAATCAGGTCGGTTGAGGTAGCTACGCCCAGGCGGGGCAGTTTACGGTTCCATTCGGTATAAAACACAACGTATGTACCACCGGCAGTAACGGCCACCCGCGGGTCTTCACAGCCCCCGGGCCATTCGTAGGGTTTGGCAGCGTCGTTAGCAGGGTAAAGCACGGGGGCTTTTCGCCTTGTAAAATGCAAGCCGTCGCTGCTTTCGGCATAACCCAGCCGCGATGTGCGGAAACCGATGCCAATACCAAACTTGTCTTCGGCCCGGTATAAAACTACCACCTTGCCATTTTTAACGGCTGCACCAGGGTTAAAAGTATCGTTAGCCTCCCAGGCCACCGGCTTTTTACTCATCGGGTCAATAAACGTGAGGCTGGTATCGGGCGATATAATAGGGTTCAACTTTGCAGGGCGCGCAAAACCGCCAAAAGCCCAGTCGGGCAGCACATTGGTTGTAGCCTGCCCAAAACATGTCTGGCTTAACAGCAGCAAAACAAAAGCCCTGGCTATTTTAAAAATTGGTTTCATAAACGGATTATATTGGTTTACAATAGTACGTGGTATTGCGGGGAATAAAAATTAAATGTTTGAGGGGGGATAGCTATTGGTTAATTCTGATGTGTATGGTTTTACACGAGCATTGGCTTTGAACGCTGGCTAAGACTCACCCGGCGAGGCTTCGCCCGCCACCCTCCTATGTTTGTTATCATAATATAAGCAAATAGATTTGCATTATAAAGTGAAAAGGAAATGAGAGCAGATGGCGACCCCAACAACCATTAAGGTATGTTCAGAGAGAGATCCTGCCTCATTTCTTTTTACCCTTTAGAGTTTGAACAGAATGTAAGGAATATTGCATAGCGATATATCCAGGATATCCAACCAGGAGAGCAAACGAAGAGGGGTTATTCACTTTTGATATTATTAATCAAATCAGGTGATGACAAAGATTTTAAAACAGGTAGCCGGCATTGACGTGGCGCAAAATGAACTGGTAGTTTCTTTAGGACGGATGGATCGATCCCTTCATAAAGAAGTGTATGCTTACAAAACATTTGCCAACAAGCCGTCGGGGTTTACAGCGTTATTGGTATGGATAAAGAAACATACAGATAACCAGGTAAATGTCCATTATGTAATGGAAGCAACTGGTGTTTACCATGAAAAAGCAGCTTATCATCTTAGCGATCAGGGCTTTGAAGTAAGTATTATACTGCCGAATAAGATCAGTAGTTACATGAAAACATTGGAGATAAAAACGATCACAGACAAAACAGCATCGGAGGCTATTTGCCAGTTTGGATTAGAAAGAAACCTTAAAGTATGGCAGAAGCCTAAAAAGATATTCCGGGATTTGAAACAGCTGACACGGGAACGGGACCAGATTGTAGCCGACCGTACAATGACTAAAAATCAATTGCATGCAGAACAGGCAGAAGCTTTTCCTAACGATAGGAGTTTATACCGGGCAAACCAACGGATTAAACTACTCAACGGGCAGGAAAAGGAGATCAAGCGGGAAATAGCCGAACTGGTAAAATTGGACAAAGAGCTTCATAGAAAGATAAACCTTATCATGTCAATACCAGGAGTAGGAGGTTTAACGGCCGTAACAGCAGTTGCCGAGACCAATGGATTTGAACTGATCCGGAATAAGAAGCAAGTTGTAAGTTTGGGAGGTCTGGATGTGATCGTAAAAGACTCAGGTACATCAGTCAAGGGAAAACCAAGGATATCAAAGCGGGGGAACAGACATCTGAGGAAAGCGATGCACATGCCAGCTTTAACCGCTATAAGGCACGACGAGCGCTTTAAAGCCATATTCATCAGGCTGGTATCTAAACATGGGATCAAAATGAAGGCAGTAGTAGCTGTACAACGAAAAATACTGGAAATGATCTATACGATCTGGACAACGGAAAAGAAATATGATAAAGAATACTTACAAAAAGAAAATATAGCAACCGCTTAAAAGAGTTAGGGCGAATAAAACACGAAGTTATACCGCCCTAAACAGGCTGACATAAAGCCGCCTTAAGAAAACAAAATTAAAAAGAATTTGATAATTAACACAGAATCTCTCTTCAACCTGCGGTTGGAAAGAGGGGCTTGAAAATTCATCATTTATTTTTCTCTGAGAAAGTAATAAAACAACTTCCAACCTTCAAGCCCCTCTTTCCTGCGCAGCAGAAGAGAGAGGGTGCCCCAGCGCAGCGTCGGGCGGGTGAGTCTTCGCCGCCATACTAAATGCACCATTCATCCCCATAATAAATTCACATTTCACAACTTTTCCATCTACTACGCAAAAAGGCTGCGCACTCCCCTCCTTACTTTGTATCCTATTACAAAACATCAATAAATAATTATACATTAAGCGCAGCTATCAATTTATGTTACTCACTATATCCACCACCCATTTCCCGGCCGATGATCTGAGCTTTTTGCTGCACAAGCATCCGGCGAAGATCCAGTCTGTCGATATTTCTTCGGGCAAGGCCCATATATTTTACCCGGAGGTAAGCGCGCAAAAATGTACTGCCGCTTTGCTGCTGGACATAGATCCTGTAGGCCTGGTACGCAGCGCAGGCCCGAAAGGGAACGGTTTTGCACTGGAGCAATACGTGAACGACAGGCCTTATGTAGCCAGTTCGTTCATGAGCGCAGCCATAGCCAAGGCCTATTCATCAGCCCTTAACGGCCGTTGTAAAGGCAAGCCTGAACTGGTTGATATAGCCATGCCCTTTACCGCAAAGCTTGCCGTATTGCCTGTTAAAGGAGGCGAAATACTATTAAAAGCGCTTTTTGAACCTTTGGGATATACCATTAATGCTGTACAACATCCGCTGGATACAACTTACCCTGACTGGGGCGTTAGCCGATATTTTACCGTAGAGTTAAGCAACCAGGTAACCCTGCAGCAATTGCTATCGCACCTGTATGTGTTAATCCCGGTATGTGATAATGATAAACACTATTGGGTAAACCACGAGGAGATTGAAAAATTGCTGGCTAAAGGCAAGGGCTGGTTGGAAACACATCCCGCAAGCGAACTCATAGTTCGCCGGTACATGAAAGACCAGCGTTCATTGGCAAACCAAACACTGGATGTTTTACTGAGTAAAGACCAGGCTGACCCCGATGCTGCTGAAATGGAAGCTCCCGGAATAAATGATGCGGAAGAGCCGCAGTTACGCATCCATGACCTGCGTTTACAGGCTGCCAAAGATGAATTACTATCTGCCGGCGCTAAACGCGTGGTTGATTTGGGTTGCGGAGAGGGCCGCCTCATCAAACTGTTATTAGCCGAAAAGCAATTTGAGTTTGTTTTGGGGATGGATGTAAACTACCGCTCGCTTGAAATTGCCAAAGATAGGCTGAAGCTGGACCGGATGACCGAAAGGCAGCTGCAAAGGGTGCAGCTGATTCAGGGCTCATTAACCTACCGCGATAAACGCCTGCAAGGCTTTGACGGTGCTGCCCTGGTAGAAGTAATTGAACACCTGGACGAGCAGCGTTTAATCGCCCTGGAAATATCGGTGTTTGAATACGCCAAACCAGAAGTGGTTGTAATAACCACGCCCAACGCCGAATATAATGTACGTTTTGCCGCTCATGAAGCAGGTAAAATGCGCCATAACGATCATCGCTTTGAATGGACAAGGCCCGAATTTGAAGCATGGGCAAACCGGGTGGCCGCACAATTTGGCTACACCGTATCATTTAAACCCGTTGGCGAGGTTGACCCCGAGGTAGGTGCATTAAGCCAGATGGCGGTATTTAAGCAAGAGGAAAGTGGGTTATAACTCGGATTTGGCGAAATTCTGAAGGGGAATGACGTATATCGCATGGCGGCGACGACTCACCCCGACTAGGCTGCGCCCGTCTGCCCCTCCTCCGACTACGTCGCATAGAGGGGCTCGAAAAAATAATAAAATAAAAATGGGGTTACCCTCTTTGCGGCTTCAGCCGGAGAGAAGGTCGGCCAGCGCAGTGTAGCCGGGTTGAGTGGTGGCCTGCGTTAAAAGCCGATGGTTATTTGAACCAAAACACCTCATGGATAACCTGTTTAAGAATCGCGGCATAGGAATTAAAATAAAAAGAAGAAATGTCAAGAGATAAAAATATAAAAATACCCGAATTGGCTTTAGTAGTGCTGATAGGTGCAACCGGCTCGGGGAAATCGAGTTTTGCCCGGAAGCATTTTAAGCCAACGGAAATCATATCGTCAGATACCTGCCGTGGTATGGTAAGCGATGATGAAAATAACCAGGCTGCATCGGCAGATGCTTTTGCGCTGGCAAGGTACATTACCGGCCTGCGTTTAAAAAACGGCTTGCTTACCGTGATAGACGCTACCAATGTACAGGAAGAAGCACGCCGCGACTGGGTGAAACTGGCCAAAGAGTATCATTGCCTGCCGGTAGCCATCATCCTGAATATGCCCGAAAAAGTTTGTGCCGCCAGGAACGCTCTGCGGCCCGACCGTAATTTTGGCGCTCATGTTATCCCGCAGCATATATCGCAGTTAAAGCGCAGTTTTAAAAAGCTGAAGTATGAAGGTTTCCGCAATATCATTGAATTACGCTCGCCAGAGGAGGTGGATGCGATAACCGGCATCGTCCGCGACCCATTGTATAATAATAAAAAGCATGAAAACGGCCCGCTGGATATTATAGGCGACATACATGGATGCTACGACGAACTGGTAACCTTGTTGGGCAAATTAGGCTATGTAAACAATGCAGAAACCTGGGCGCATCCCGAAGGCAGAAAAGCTGTATTTGCAGGCGACCTGGTTGACCGCGGGCCGAAAACGCCCGAAGTGTTAAAATTGGTAATGGCGATGACAGCAGCCTGCACGGCGTACTGCGTACCCGGCAACCATGATGTTAAACTGATGCGCTGGCTTAATGGTAAAAATGTACAGGCCAAGCACGGCTTAGAAAAATCAATCGAGCAATTAGCCGGCGAAACACCTGAGTTTAAGAACCAGGTAAGCAAATTCATTGATGACTTAGTAAGCCATTATGTATTTGACGATGGCAAACTGGTGGTTGCCCATGCGGGATTAAAAGAAAGCATGCAGGGCCGGGGATCTGGCGCTGTACGCGAGTTTTGTTTATATGGCGATACAACGGGCGAGATAGATGAATTTGGCTTGCCTGTAAGGCTTAACTGGGCTGCCGAATATACCGGCAAGGCCATGGTGGTTTACGGGCATACACCGATACCGCATGCGCAGTGGTTAAACAATACCATCGATATTGATACCGGCTGCGTATTTGGCGGTTCGCTTACGGCGTTGCGTTATCCCGAAAGAGAATTGGTTACTGTAAAAGCGAAGGAGGTTTATTGCGAACCGGCAAAACCATTAAATTATGTTAAGCCATCGGCAGAAAGCTTAACCCTGCAACAGGAAAACGACCAGGTACTGGATATTGCCGATTTTATGGGGAAACAAATTGTAGAAACACGGCTGGGCAACAATATCACCATCAGGGAAGAGAATGCCATTGCAGCCTTGGAAGTGATGAGCCGCTTTGCCATCAACCCAAAATGGCTTATTTATTTGCCGCCGACCATGAGTCCAAGCAAAACAAGCATTTTGGATGATTACCTGGAGTTCCCGACCGAGGCTTTTGATTATTACCAGGCTGCAGAAATAGGCCGGGTAGTTTGCCAGGAAAAACATATGGGGTCAAGGGCAGTAGTTATTGTGGGTAAAAACGAGGCGGCTATCAGCAAGGCTTTCGGCATCAGCAATGAGGGTATCGGCAGCATTTATACCCGTACAGGCCGGGCATTTTTTAATGATAAAAATACCGAGCAGGCTTTGCTGAGCAGGTTGAATGCCGCTTTGATCAATTCGGGATTTTACGAGCGTTTTGATACCGATTGGGTTTGCCTGGATACCGAGCTAATGTCATGGAGCGCCAAAGCGCAAGCCTTATTGCAAACGCAGTACGCCGCTGTGGGTACGGCCGCCACGCATGCTTTAGCCGAAGTAACCGACGCTCTAAAGCAACTGGCCGCCAGAGATGCCAATGGCGAAACTCTTTTGGTTGAGTACGGTGAAAGGCAAAAAGAGGCAGAACATTTTACAGCCGCCTACCAACGCTATTGCTGGCCGGTAAACAGTTTGGACGATTACAAGCTGGCCCCCTTCCACATCATGGCATCCGAAGGGAAGCTATGGACGGGCGAAAATCATGAGTGGCATATGGAGCAGATTGCGAAGATCTGCTCACATGATCCGGCCATATTGCTAACAACGCCTTATAAAGTTGTGGACCTGAATGATGCTGCCAGCATAAACGAGGCAACAGAATGGTGGTTAGCTTTAACAGCTAAAGGCGGCGAGGGCATGGTAGTTAAGCCCTATCATTTTATCGAAAAAGATAAAAAGGGGCTAATACAGCCTGCCATTAAAATACGGGGCAGGGAATACCTGCGCATTATTTACGGCCCGGAATATACCGCGCCCGAAAATATGGAACGGCTAAAATCGAGAGGGCTCAACGCCAAAAGAGGCCTGGCCCTGCGCGAATTTTTGCTTGGCGTTGAAGGCCTGCAGCGTTTTACCGATAAGGAGCCGTTAAGGCGTGTGCATCAGTGCGTGTTTGGTGTACTGGCCATGGAAAGCGAGCCGGTCGACCCAAGATTGTAATTTTTTGTAGAGACGCATAATTGCGTCTCCCGCGTTTAAGTGTAAGATTTGCAATTGAGACTGTCCTGCGGGAGACGCAATTATGCGTCTCTACATTTGAAAAATATTTTAACATGAAACAAATCATCCTCCAAAAACTGCTCGAACTGGAGCAGTCGGAAAATATAAAAATCCTGTACGCCTGCGAATCGGGCAGCAGGGCATGGGGCTTTGCCTCGCCCGATAGTGATTTTGATGTGCGGTTTATCTACTCCCGCCCTGCCAACGATTATCTGAGCATTGTTGAAATGCCCGATGTGGTTGGCCTGCCGGTTAACGAGGTATTGGATATAGGCGGCTGGGATTTAAAGAAGACTTTAAAACTGTTCATGAAATCAAACGCGCCCTTATACGAGTGGCTGCAATCGCCGATAGTATACCGGCAGGATGATGTTTTTGCTGATGAGCTGCGGAGCTTGATGCCCGGCTATTTTTCCTTACGATCTGCCGGGAACCACTATTTATCTATGGCGCATAATACCCTTCGGAATGATTTGCAGGCTGAGGAGGTAAAACTTAAACGATATTTTTACGCTTTGCGCCCGGCGCTTGCCTGTAGATGGATAGTGGAAAAACAAACCGTACCGCCAATGGAATTTGATAAGCTGCGTGTGTTGTTAGCCGATAACAAAATACAGGATGCAATAGACGTGTTATTGGCACAAAAACAAATGGCCGATGAAAAAGCGATGATAAAGCCGGTTAATATCTTAAATGAATGGCTGGCAGATACGCTGAATCAGTGCAGGGAACAATTGCAGCAATTTACATCAGAACAGCAACCGGCGCAGCCGTTAAATGAGCTATTCAGGAGGCATATACTATGATGGACTACAAGGAATTAAAACTACGTAAAGAACTCATCCTGCTGGATTGCATAAGCGGCAGCACCGCGTATAACCTCAACGTGGCCGGATCGGATGTAGACAAAAAAGGCATCTTCATGATGCCGCAAAAACAACTGTATGGCTTTGAGCGGCAGGAGCAGATAGCCAACGCCAGCAATGATGAGGTTTATTTTGAGATAGGCCGTTTTCTTGATCTGCTGATTAAAAACAACCCCAATATCCTGGAGTTGCTAAACACTCCGGCTGAACATGTATTGTTTTGCCATCCACTAATGGATCTGGTTAAACCCGCCGATTTTTTATCAAAACTGTGTATGGATACCTTTGCAGGCTATGCGCAAACGCAAATAAAAAAAGCACGGGGCCTCAACAAAAAAATAAACCGGCCAATGGATGGCAACCGTAAATCGGTATTGGATTTTTGCTATGTGATACACAACAACGGCAGTATCCCGCTAGAGGAATGGCTCAGGGAAAACAGTTACACCCAGGAACAATGCGGCCTTATTAACCTGGACCATTTCAGGAATGTATATTTATTATACCATCAAAGCCAGCTGACAGAAGGCCGGTTAAAAGGAATAGCATCGGGCACCGAGGCTGATGATGTTCAGCTAAGCCAGGTACCCAAGGGGATTGAAAACCTGGCGGTGATGAATTTTAATAAAGATAGTTATTCCATTTACTGCCGGGAATATAAGGAGTACCAGGAGTGGGAAGATAAACGGAACGATTTGCGGTACCAAAGCACGCTGGCTCACGGTAAAAGCTACGATGCCAAAAATATGATGCACACTTTCCGCTTGCTCAATATGGCCGAAGAAATAGCCCTGCATCAACAAGTAATAGTGAAACGCAATGACCGTGATTTTTTACTCAAGATCCGCACCGGCGAATTTGAGTTTGACGAGCTGATGAAAATGGTGGAAGAAAAAATGGAAAGCGTAAAAGCCGCCTATGAAACATCAGCCCTGCCCGAAAGGCCGGACATGGATAAAGCCGGATTGCTTTTGGTGCAGATAAGGGAGGCTTTTTATACAGGCTGAGTTTATTAACAACTTAAATTGCCACTTATAGTGAGTAAAAAATATGGCTATAGATTTTTATGATTTGTTCGACGGAAATAGAAAAAAGATATTATTCGAAATCGGCCAGAATGATTTTGATGAAATTGAATTTGCTTTCTCACACCTCAGGAAAAAAACAGGCGTGTATATAGATGCTTATGGCAAAAGCAAAATTTACAGGAACCATGTTGAACTGCTTGTTTCTTTTATGGCTGAAAGCATGAAAGAAGCAACTTCGGACAAAAGAAAAATCCTATCTGAAACTATAGCAAAGTTCAAAATAGTTGATAAGGGATTTTTAACCGAGGGCGATTAATACACCCCGGCAGGTAACCCTGCATAATAACCGGAACTATTTAGGATGTTATTAATTGCCAATTACCACATCCCGCAAATCATTCTATATTAAGCCATTCAAAACTTGCCTGGTTTAATATCTGCATTATCCTTCAAAGCCCACTTTTCCAGCTTGTTCACCAAATCATCCAGTTTAAATGGCTTGCTTATATAGTCGTCCATACCGGCGTCTATACAAATTTGCAGGTCGGTTTGCAGCGCGTTGGCTGTCATCGCGATAATAAAAGGACGTTCGGGGAAACGTTTTTTTATTATTCGCGTGGCTTCCAGGCCATCCATTTTGGGCATTTGTACGTCCATCAAAATCACATCGAATGTTTTCTTATTAACCAAATCGAGGGCTTCCAGGCCATCGGCCGCCAAATCGGCTTCATATCCCAGTTTACTCAAAACCTTCATAATTAATTTCTGATTCATCTGGTTGTCTTCGGCAACCAAAATATGCAATGGGTACCTTTCCGAGAAATTATCGGGCAGTTTATGTTTGGCGGTATCGGCCTGCTGCGGTTCGTTACTGGTTGAATTTACGTGCCTGGCAAGCTCTTTTATGATGTGTTTATATAAATTGTTTTGCTTGGCGGGTTTAGTTAATATGGAACAAAAAAGATCCGGATTATCCTTATGGAAAATATAACTTATCGAACTTAAAAGCATTATTGGTAAATCTGGAAATTTGGCCCTTATTAAATTGGCCAACTCAATTCCGTCCATAAACGGCATTTGCATATCGGTAATAACCAGCTTAAAATTATGGGGACGCGACAAGATGTCAAGCGCCTGCTCGCCTGAATTTGCTACTACAGGGCTTAGCTGCCACTGCTCCAGCTGGCCTTTTAAAATTCTGCAGTTGGTATCGTTATCGTCAACAATCAAAATCTCGCTTTTTTCAAAACCATTCATACTATGGTTTATTTGCACGGCATCTTGCAGTAAACTCCTTTGCGTATGAATATTAAACCTGAAAGTACTCCCTTTATCAATTTCACTCTCCACGCTAATTTTACCGCCCATTAGCTTCACCAGCTGCTCACTTATAACCAGCCCAAGCCCGGTACCGCCATACTGACGCGTGGTTGATGAATCGACCTGCGAAAATGCTTTAAATAACCGGTGCAGCTTATCGGCAGAAATACCAATGCCGGTATCTTTTATCTCGAAGCTTAATTCGATGTGATTATCTTCTGAAGTACTGAGCAAATGTACAGCCACATAAATTTCGCCCTTTTTGGTAAACTTGATAGCGTTACTTATCAGGTTAATCAGGATCTGTCGAAGCCTTAAACTATCGCCAATAATTTGCGCGGGTACATCATAGTCAATCTGGTAAACCAAATCGAGCTTTAGGTGGGCCGCTTTTAAGGCAAAAACATCAAAAACTTCTTCAATACAGGTGCGCAGGCTAAAATCCTTTTCCTCCAGTTCCATATTGCCCGATTCTATTTTAGAAAAATCTAAAATGTCGTTAATAACTGCCAGCAAATCTTCGCCACAGGTTTGTATAGATTCGGTGAAGGTTAGTTGTTCTTCATTCAAAGGTGTTTCGGCAAGTAAAGAGGCCATCCCGATTACCCCATTCATTGGCGTGCGGATCTCGTGGCTCATGGTAGCTAAAAATATACTTTTCGCCCGGTTGGCTTCCTCGGCTTCAAGCGCCAATTTTTTCTCCACCTCTATTGCCCGCGCCAGCTGCTCGGTACGTTCTTTTACCTGGCGCTCAAGCTCGGCCTTTTGATTTAATATAGAACGGGTTCGAATAATATAAAATGCCGGTCCGCTAATAATAAAAGCTAAAGCCACAATTAATTTAAACCACCAGGTGAGCCAAAAAGGAGGCGCAATATAAATAGTAATGGCTGTGCCTTTGTTATTCCATTTTCCGTCGTTGTTTGATGCCTTAACCCTGAATGTATATGTACCCGGATCAAGGTTTGTATAAGTGGCTGTCCGCTTAGTGCCAACGTAGTTCCAATCCTTATCAAAGTTATCCAGCTTATAAGCATATTGATTTTTTTCGGGAATGGTATAATTCAGTGCCGCAAATTCAAATGTAAGTACCGAGTGTTTATAGGACAGGTTTATAGCGCTTGTCTCGCTGATATCTTTTTGAAGCGGTGAGTTTTTATCGCCAGGGATAACAGGTTTGTTAAAAATCTGCAGCCCGGTTATATAAACAGGAGGAATAAAGTCATTATCTTTTAAACTATCAGGATAAAAAGTGCTGAATCCGTTTACGCCACCAAAAAAAAACTCTCCGTCTGCAGTTTGAAAAGCAGAGTGGCTTTTAAACTCATCTCCCTGCAACCCGTCTGAAATGCCATAGTTTCTGACGACTTTAGTTTTTGGATTAAACCTGGCAATCCCTTTGTTGGTACTTAGCCAAAAGTTTCCCTTATGATCTTTCAAAATAGTGTAAATCACATTATTCGGCAAACCCTCCCTTTCGGTGTATATCGTAAATGTTTGGCTGCGCTTGTTAAAAAGGTTAAGCCCGCCGCCGTTTGTACCTATCCACATATCACCGTCAGCAGTCTGGGTAATCGACTCGACAGTGTTGTTTGATAAGCTGTGTTTCTTTCCCTCATCGTGCCTGTAATGTGTAAAACGGCCGGTTTTAGGGTTTAATATATCCAAGCCATTATCGGTACCTATCCACATATTGCCCTGTTTATCCTGGTATACGGTAGTAACAATATCGCTGCCTACGCTGTTATCATCAAGCGGATTGTTCCTGTATCGGGTAAAGAGACCGGTTTTTACATTAAAATAATTAAGCCCCCCTTTCCAGGTACCTAACCATATGTTGCCATCATGGTCTTTATACATATTGTTAATATCTGAAAGGGAGAGGCTGCGCATATTATTTGCCTGGGGCATATAATGTATAAAAGTCCCCTTTTTTTTATCAAACAAGTCGAGCCCGCCAATATGGTAACCAATTGCAATAAGATTTTTATCTAACGGCACTATAGCCATTGGATAATTATTACTTATAGTGTTGGTATTATTATCATTATGCAGGTAATGAACAAAGGTCTTTTTCCTTCGGTTAAATAAATTCAGGCCACCTCCATCGGTGCCAATCCAAATATTTTCGTCGGTATCATCGCCGGATATGGCCAGCACATTATTGTTGCTTAAACTATTGGGGTTGTTTGGGTTTTGGCTGTATGAATTGAATTTGTTGCCCAACCCCGGTAAAAAATCAACTCCGCCCGAATAAGTGCCTATCCAGGTGTTCCCTGCGTCATCCTTATATAAACAGTAAACAGAGTTACTGCTAAGGCTGTAATGATCATTTGCATCAAATTTGTAACAAACAAACTTGTTGGCCGAATAATCGAGCACGCTTATTCCGCCATTTTCGGTCCCTATCCACAGTTTTCCATCGCTTTCCAGCATCGAAAGAATATCATTATGGCAAATACTGTTACTATTATTAGGGTCGTGTTTAAAATTTATAAATGAATCATTTTTACTATTATACAATGCCAGCCCTCCGCCATGAGTACCCACCCAAATATTACCCTTGCTATCTTTATATACGGCTTTTATCCAACTGGCGCCAATACTGTTGTTGTTTGCAGCATCATGAACATAACGGATAAACTCACCGTTTTGGGGATTAAAATGACACAGGCCATCATCAGTTCCTATCCATAACCAGCCATTATTATCTTCGGTAACCTGATATATAAACCCGTTAATTAAACCGCTTGTATTTTTGCCTGCGTACGTAATTTTTTTAAATGAACCATTTGCAGCATTAAATAAATATAAACCCTTACTGGTACCCAGCCATATCCTCTTTTTGCTATCCAAAAAAACAGACCTTACGGAGAAAGTTGAATGATCGGAATAATGAATAAACGTGTTTGTGGCGCGGTCAAATCTGTCAAGTCCGCTTTCGGTCCCAATCCATAAATTATGGGAACCGTCTTCCATTATAGATAGTACATAATTGTCAATGATGGTTGCTTTGTTATTCTGATCGTGCTTATAATGGGTAAATTTATAACCATCGTATTTATTAAGGCCGTCCTCGGTCCCGAACCACATAAAGCCACGGCTATCTTTAATGATGGTTACTACATGGCTTTGGGAAAGGCCTTCGTTTGTACTAAGTTGTTTAAATTTAAGATCGCGTGTTTGCGAATAACACAATCCGGAAAAAAGCTGGCATAAACACGAAATAAAAAGAAAAATTCGCCTCATTTTGCTGTGTTGATACTTTTACTGCAGATTATTTTTTATTAATATCGTAAACCTTATAAGTCAAAACAAAAGCGCTGCTTCAGTAAAATAATACTTTTGATTGTGGTTGGATTATTAATTCGGTTCGGAAATTTAATCTCAGCAATTCTACCGTCCGGCATATTCTCATTTGTTATTGATCACCCCATCGTTTAATATTTATCACCAACCCCAATAGCCCAAAAGATTATTTTAAGATTGTTTGGTTTCTGTTTATACGTTTTTCATGCCAAATAGTTTCATATAACATTAAACGCATGCCTTTATTTAACTTGCTAATTATTTAATTTACAAGCAGTTTAAACATAGTCGCGCTAAATTTCGGCAAAAGAAATTGCAAGGCGATATATTTAGTACTGCAAAAGCAATCATATCCCTATTTAACTGCTAAAAAACCATGATAACTATGGTTGATACCCAAGGCAGTTCCCCTAATGCTATTAAGCCCGGCAAAACAGGTGTACACATAATATCAGATAATGCGCGGCACCGGGGATATGGCTTCACGCTTATAAATTAGACATTGTAACCCTGGTATTTAATTGTGCCTAATTATTTAACCAAAACTACGGCCGGTTTCTGGTGCTATTATCTAATTCAGAAAAAGACGATTAAATTTGGCAATGAGGGTTATTGCTGCTTAATGATATTGCCCATGCTGATGATTGCATCAACACAGGCAATTGTTAAATTAAATATAAGTTATTTAGCAGGAGCGTAAGCGCCTGTTGTAAGCCATGTTATCCACGCTTTTTTGAATGCAGCATGGCTCATAGGCGGCAACGTACGGCCCTCGCCGGGGTTCCAGCCAGATAGTACTAAGCCATCATCAGCATGGGCAATCAGTTTTTTCAGGTCTTTATGGCCGTTTTGCCTGGGGTTTATAAGTTGTTTAGCCAGTTGGCGCGGCGTTCTGCCCTGGAAAACCATTTTCATATCTGCCGGTGGTAAATGCCAGTTGGGATTGCCCGGCGGCGTATGCAGCCCGGGTGTATTGGTTGACTGATGACAATTAGAACATTTCATGGCATAAACGCCCTTACCATCAACTCCCCTTTGGGGCGACATGGTGTGCAGATGATTATCATCGCCCTGTAGCGGAATGTTTCCCGAGGGATGGCAATTCATGCAGCGAGCGCTCGTTAATACGGCATATACCTGCTTAAAGGCTTTAACAGAGGCAACGCTATCTTTGATAACCACCGGCTTGCTGACCAGTTTAGCATCATCGGCCTTAAAGGATAATACTATTGAGCCTGCGATAAATAAAGTAATGCTGATGAAAATTAGTTTTTTCATGCCTGGGTTAATTTATGGTTCATGATAGGCAAATTATATATCCGTTTACCAGTAGCAGCAAAAATAGCGTTGACAATAGCAGGCGCCGTTGGCGGCACTGCGCACTCGCCGGCACCTCCCATTTTCTCGTTGCTATCGGCAATAAACACGTTAATTTCCGGCGACTCGTTCATCCGGGCAATGCGGTAATCATAAAAATTACTTTGCTGTACTTTGCCGTTTTCCAGCGTTATTTCGCCATATAAGGCCATGGTGAGGCCAAAGATGATACCACTCTCCATCTGCGCTTTCACCCCATCGGGGTTAACGGCCAAACCACAATCTATAGCGCAATCAATTTTATGCACACGCACCTGGCCATTATTAATACTAACCTCGGCAATAATGGCTACATAGCTGCCAAAAGCTTCGTGTACCGCAACGCCTTTATGCCGTCCCTGGGGTGCCGGTTTTTCCCAACCGCCTTTATCGGCAACCAAATTGAGCGCCGCCAGGTGGCGTGGATGATCTTTAAGCAGCGCCCGGCGGTAATCTACCGCGTCGCGGCCGGCAGCATGTGCCAGTTCGTCAAGCATGGCTTCCATTACGTAGCCGGTGTGGGTATTTCCTACAGAACGGAACCACAGGATAGGCACTACCTCTTTGGTGGTATGCAGCCCTATAAAATGGTCAGGTACTTTAGTAAGATAAGGTGAACCTTTTACGCCCTCTACAGAGGTATCATCAACAGCCGGAGGGGGGCCAAACATTGGAGCACCTGCCATAATAGATTGCCCCGCTATATTATGCCTCCAGGCTATAGGCAGCCCCTGCTCATTCAATCCCACCGAAACATCGTGCACACAAGCCCCGCGGTAATAGCCGCCTTTCATATCATCTTCACGTGTCCACACCATTTTTACCGGCTTACCGCTGGCTTTGGCAATATGAACAGCTTCAGAAACAAAGTCGGAAGTTGGCGTAGCCCGGCGGCCAAAGCCGCCACCCAGGAAAGCAACATTCATTGTTACCTGTTCGGGCTTCATGCCCAGTATTTTGGCCGCTGCTAACTGGTCAACGCCCGGTAACTGCGTGCCGGTCCATATTTCGCAGCTATCTTTTTGCAGGTTTACGGTGCAATTCATGGGTTCCATAGGAGCATGCGCCAGGTACGGAAACACGTATTGTGCCGAAATTACTTTATTTGCTTTGATTAAGCCAGCCGCGGCATCTCCTTTTTGTTGGGCCACCAACCCGTTGGTAGCTGCCAGCTTTTTGTATGCTTCTGTTTGTTTGGTTGTAAATAAATCTGCACCGGCTCCATTATCCCAGTTTACCTGCAAGGCTTTGCGCCCCTGCTGCGCCGCCCAAAAATGATTGGCAATTACGGCAACGCCTGTTGGAATTTGTACTACCTGTACTACGCCGGGTATCGCCATCGCTTTGCCGGCATCAAACGATTTCACTTTACCGCCAAAAACCGGCGCGTGCGCCACAACCGCGGTTAATAAGCCCGGGAACTGGATATCAAGGCCAAATTTGGCTTCACCATTGGTTTTTACAATAGCATCCATACGGCCGGCGCCTTTGCCTATGTATTTCCAGTCTTTTTTGGGCCGTAAGGGTACCTGCTGGGGTACCTGCAAAAGTGCAGCTTCTGCCGCCAGTTCGCCGTAGGTGTATTTTTTGCCGGCAGCAATAACATGTCCATTCTCGGTTTTACAGTTTTCAACCGCAACGCCAGATCGTTTGGCAGCCGCTTGTGTTAACAACATCCGGGCGGTTGCGCCTGCATTACGGTACCTGTCAAACTCCGACCAGGTAGAGCTGGAGCCACCGGTTATCTGGATACCATATACCGTATGATTATATGCCTTGCCAACACCACTGTGTTTTACAGTTACCTGACCCAGGTCTACATCCAGTTCGTCGGCCAGTAACATTGGCAGCGTTGTCCATATACCCTGGCCCATTTCCACATGGCTTAGGTATACGGTTATGGTGTTATCGGTTGCAATATTTAAAAAAGCATTGGGTGCAAAACCCGCGTCGGCCGTTGTTTTGACCATCGCTGCCAGCTTATTGGCTTGTGGAATGGTAAAAGAAATAAGCAATCCTCCGCCCAGAATAGTACCCGATTGTAAAAATGCGCGACGGTTCATGATTTTACTCCTTCCCGCTGCATTTGAGCAGCTTTATGTATGGCGGCCCTAATACGCGGATAGGTACCACAGCGGCAGATATTGCCCGACATAGCGTCGTCGATGTCCTGATCGGTCGGATTACCATTTTCTCTCAGCAATACCGCTGCCGACATTAATTGCCCCGATTGGCAGTAGCCGCATTGCGGTACATCCAGTTGGGCCCATGCTATTTGCAAAGGGTGGTCGTTGCCCTTCGAAAGTCCCTCGATGGTGGTTATCTGCTGGCCTGCCGCACGGCTCACTTTGGTTACACAGGAACGTACGGCTTCACCATTCAGGTGAACAGTACACGCGCCGCATTGTGCTACGCCACAGCCAAATTTGGTACCGGTGAGCCCTAACAGATCACGAATGACCCAGAGCAGGGGCATGTTAGGATCGGCATTCACCTGTTGCTGCTTTCCGTTAATAGTAATAGTTAAACTATCCATAATCGGTTAATTTGGAAGTAAGTTGAAATATACTATAAAGCTAAGCAATTGAACACGTTAGGGGTTACAATATTCAAACCAAAAGTTACAATATTCAAACAATCGCCCATGAATGGGCTAAGCGGGGATTATGTTATGATAGAAAAACCGACCTAAATAAATTGCAGTTTTTCTTCTTCCAGGTCAAGGTACAAGAGGTGCCGCCGGATAATCTCTTCGTCAATATTCACATCTTCCTTGTTCTTGTTTATCAGCCATTTCCTTTGCAGGTCCAGCACATCGCGGTAAACGGATTTAGATTCTTCGGTCATCAATAAACCATCGGCTAATTGATCGTTATTTTGCCACTTAAGCGCCATTTGCTGAAGCATTGGCTGCCTGCTCACTTGCTCGCAGCAGTTTGAATTTAAATATAGCAGCGCATGCTGGTTTAATTGTTTCCTGATATCGTTATAAACTTCCTCATCGGGCGCCACTTCATCGGGATCGGTTAAATTTAGTTTCCTGATCAGGTAAGGCAACGTTAGACCCTGCAGCAATAAGGTGGTTAAGATGACTACAAATGTGATGAACAAAATAAGGTTCCGCTGCGGAAAAGCCGATCCGTTGGCCATGTAAACCGGTATTGATAAAGCGGATGCCAATGACACTACGCCACGCATACCCGACCAGCCAATCAAAAAAGGAAGCTTAAAGCCAGGATTTCTACTATCGGCAACAGTTATAAAATTCCGGGCTACCAGGGTAACCAGCACTGCGGAAAAGGCTGATAAAATGCGCCCGGCAATTAAAACCCCGGTTACCAATAAACCGTAACCAATAGCTGTAGCAATAGACACACTTTCGAGCCCGGCCGTAATTTGGGGCAGATCGAGCCCTATGATCATAAACACCAAACCGTTGAGCACAAAGCTAAGGCTGTCCCAAACGTTTAAACCACCCAGCCTTGAACTGCTGCTCAGGTAACGTAGCCGGTAGTTGGATAGCAGCAGGCCGCCACTCACCACAGCCAGCACGCCCGAACTATGCACGGCCTCGGCAGCTATATACATGATATACGGCGTTAACAGCGATAATGCAATATCTGTATTGGTATCTGTTGGCAGGTATTTATGCGTTTTCATAAATGCGTAGCCAACAATAAGGCCGATGCCTATACCGCCCGCCAGCATCCACACAAAGCTTAAAGCAGCCTGGTGCCAAACAAAACTGCCTGTTGCTACAGCTATCAGCGCAAAGCGGAAAATAATGAGCGAGGACGCATCATTTAATAGGCTTTCGCCCTCCAAAACATAAGATAGCCGTTTGGGTACTTTTACAAATTTTAAAATAGCGCCTACGCTTACCGCGTCCGGCGGCGACACTATTGCGCCCAATAAAAAACCCAGGGCCAGCGTAAAGCCGGGAATAAAATGATTAACAACCAATGCAACCGCCAACGCTGTAAAAAACACAACCAGGAAGGCAAAACTTCCGATAATCCGTCGCCAGTGCCAAAGCTCTTTCCATGAAATATGCCATGCCGCGTCATATAACAGCGGAGGTAAAAACAAAATAAAGATCAGTTCCGATTCGATATGCAATGTAGGCAGGCCCGGGATAAAACTAATCCCCAATCCGGCTAATACCAGCAAAACAGGATAGGCAACTTTTATTTTCCTGCTCAGCATGATTAGTAATAATATCACAATAACCAGGCATAAATAAAACGGAAAATCGTCCAGCATTTGTACAATATTTAAACTACAGACTAATTTATAAAAAATGCGGATGTATTTTATGGAGATTGAAAAAATCCGGCTACCGGGCCTGGAATTGGAATAAATACATATTATTGTCAGACCTGTAATTTGTTGCTCCTTTTCTGGCCATTAAACACTATTAAGATATCTGGCCTTAATAAACGTTGTGCAATCATTTTTAAATTCGTCACAGTGATCTATCAATATGGCGGCACCACCAGAATTTACCATCGCTTTAACAATTCCATAAATATCCTGCCCTCCCTTAGGGCCAATGCCTGCCAAATCAAAAACAATATTATTTGTCCACGATAATGTAGTATAAAGCGAAATGAGCCTTCTTAAAGTATTGTCTACCGTTTTTAGCTTAGTTTGCTGAGTAAGCCCTTCTGTTTTATAGATATTTTGATAAGCTGGATTGGCCCTATTAGCATTCTTATTGTGAAGGCTATCAATTGTAGTAGGAAAGAAGCGGTATCGAAAATAAGACTCCTTAAAATCTGCAACAAATTTCAGCGGCGAAACAATTTCAATACTATCATTGACAACCTTACCAGTAAGCACTTCCACTATTTGCTGCTTAAGAGGATAAAAAAGGGCTCCCTCCGGAATCTGAATAATTACGATTTCGCCTTTTGTCAAAGAAAATGACGGCACTAAAAGATTATTTATTATTTGCTCAGAAAAATGCAGTATCATCAAAAGCCGGATTAATTGCCTGTTTTATAAACCTTTTTAATCCGCAATTAGTATCTGCAAACTATTCCAAAATCCGTTAAATCCGACATCGAAAATTCCAGTTCCGAAATCCCTTCTACACCTTCTCGCCAAATGCCAAATCGCCCGCATCGCCAAGGCCGGGCACAATATAGGCTTTACTGGTCATTTCCTCGTCAATAGCACACACCCATAGTTTGGCTTTAGGCAGGTTGGCGCGTACATGAGCTATGCCTACGGTGCTGGCAATTACGGCGGCTATGTGCAGCTCTTTAATGTTATATTGTGCCATCAGCTCCTTGCAAACAGATACCAGGCTTTGGCCGGTAGCCAGCATGGTATCGCACAGGATCAGGATTTTGTCGTCAAGGTTCGGGGTCGAGATATGGTCTACCTGGATCAGGAACGAGCCTCCCCTTTTTACCTTGCGGTAAGCGGTTATAAATGCCGACTCGGATTGGTCAAAGTAATGCATAAAACCTTGATGAAATGGCAGCCCGGCCCTCAGGATGGTACCCAACACAGGCTGGTCGGCAGGGGTATTGACGTTGGCTATGCCTAAGGGTGTTTGTATCTCTTTAGTTTCATAGTGCAGGGTTTTGCTGATTTCATAAGCTAAAATTTGGCCCAGTTTTTCCTGGTTACGCCTAAAGCGGGCTTTGTCCTGCTGTATTTCGGCATCGCGCAATTCGGCCAAAAACTGGTTGGCAATAGTGTTGGTTTTATTGAGGACGAAAATCATGTTTAAAATTAAGCTATTTTAGATGAAAACCGGGCGATTTATTTCGGAATAACCACTTAGGGGTGCCTTGTTTAAATCAAAAATTGGTTGTTGTATTAAACCAGCAATTATTTAGTTTTTTATAACAATTAGCCCGGCAAAACCCAATCACAACATAAAACGTTTAAATTCCGTAAAAAGCCGTATGTTTAGTTTCAAGAATGTAGCGTCTAAAATCAACCTTAAACACTAACCAAAACTCCATTTGTGAGCGAATTGGCCTAAAATTTATGATATTTTACTCTTTCAGATTAGTCGTCATTCATTTAATTTTATTATCCTGCTTTTTTTCCTTTGGCTGTAATAAAGCGCAACCTGCTGATAACGCCGGCAAAACAGTTTACATTAAAAATGAAAACGGCAAGTATACTTTATACCGCCAAGGCCAGTCTTTTTTGGTAAAAGGTGCGGCTGGCTATACCAATCTTAAACGTTTAAAAGAAGCAGGCGGCAATACCATAAGGGTTTGGGATACTGTGAACCTGGCTAATATTTTAGACTCAGCACAGGCAAACAATTTAGCGGTAATAGTGGGCTTGCCCATGCCGCCAAGCCTAAGGATGGATGAGTTTTACAATACCCCGCAGGCTGCCGTTTTTACGAAAGAAATTACCGCTGTAATTAATAAATATAAAAACCACCCTGCCCTTTTATGCTGGTGCCTGGGTAACGAGCTCACATTCCCCTTCAGGCCCCGGTTTAACCGGTTTTATACTGTTTTTAACAACCTGGTTGATATCATTCACCAGAACGACCCGCAGCACCCGGTTACTACAACGGTTATGACCTTTCAAAAAGAAAACATTTTCAATATAAGGTATCGTACCAATATCGATTTTATCTCTTTCAATATTTTTGGCTCGATACAAACCTTAAAGCAGGATCTGCAGGATTTTAAATGGCTTTGGAGCGGGCCGTTTTTAATAGCCGAATGGTCTATCGAAGGGCCCTGGGTAGCAGCCAAGCAAAATGCATGGGGCGCCTATGTAGAAGATGCCAGCACAAAAAAAGCCGAGCAATATTTAGCCACCTACCGTAACTATATGCCGGTGAATGATCCAAGGTTTTTAGGTTCGATGGTCTTTTATTGGGGGCAAAAGCAGGAACTTACACCAACCTGGTTCAGCCTTTTTGATGATCATGGAGGCCAAACCGAAATAGTAAACACCATGCAATATTTATGGACAGGAAAAAAGCCGCCCGTCAAGGCGCCTGATATAAAATACATGCTGGTGGAGAATAAAGGCGGGCGCGATAACATTTTGCTTAGCCCTAAAACCACTTCTTTTGCAATTGCCTATATGAATGAACCCGGTACAGCCAAACTTACCTATAAGTGGCAGCTGTTTGCCGAGGATTGGTTTAAGCCAAATGGTATTTTTAACGATAAGCCGTTAAAGGATATCAAAAACGCAGTTACCGAAAATAATGGGCCTATAATGAAATTTAAAGTACCGGAAACCGAAGGCCCATACCGCTTATACGTGTATGTATATAACAATAACGGCTATTTCGCCACTGCTAATGTCCCTTTTTACGTGCTGTATAATCCATGAATAATAGTAATATAAAACCACCTTCAAAAAAGCAACTGCTTAATTTAAGGCTGATGATTGTGATAGGGCTGGCCTGCATGTTTTTTTTCATGTATAGCTTACTTCACGAATCGGTTATTGGTTATAAGCCCCTTTACTGGTTGCTTATTGTAACCTTTGTTTATACCTTTTTTAAAGTAATTTATGAGTGGTACCACTATTGGTCTATCAGCGTACCGGCTACGCCGCCGGTTACCAAACAATACACGGTGGATATTTTTACAACATTTTGCGCGGGTGAACCTTACGAAATGATTTTAGAAACCCTTACTGCTATACAAAATATAACCTATCCCCATGAAACCTATTTATGCGATGAAGCCAACGACCCGTATCTGAAAGAGGTTTGCGAGCAACTGGGGGTGCACCATGTTACCCGAGTAAAAAAAACAAATGCCAAAGCGGGCAATATTAACAATGCTTTGGCGCAATCGTCCGGAGAATTGTGCCTGGTACTTGACCCTGACCATGTGCCTTTTCCTGAATTTCTTGATCCTATTGTATCACATTTCGATAATCCCGAAATAGGGTACGTACAGGTAGTGCAGGCATATTATAACCAACATATTGGCTGGATAGCAAAGGGCGCTGCACAGCAAACCTACCATTTTTACGGCCCCATGATGATGTGTATGAACAGCTATGGTACTGCACAGGCTATCGGAGCCAACTGTACCTTCAGGCGTACCGCGCTGGAGTCAATTGGCGGGCACGCCGCGGGGCTGGCCGAGGATATGCATACCGCTATGCAGCTACACGCCAAACAATGGAAATCTGTTTACGTGCCGCAGGTACTGGCCCGCGGCCTGGTGCCTGCTACATTATCGGCCTATTACAAGCAGCAAATAAAATGGTCGCGCGGGGTGTTCGAGCTTTTGGTTACTTCCTACGTTAAGCTGTTTACGAAGTTTACCTGGCGGCAAAAAATTCATTACGGGTTGTTGCCACTTTTTTATTTATCAGGCTTTATTTTCCTGATCAATTTTTTAATCCCGGTATTGTCGCTGTTTATGAATGTCTATCCGTTAAAAATTGATTTTTCGGATTTTTTGGTTATCAGCGTCCCGTTTATTACTTCGGTTGTTTTAATACGGCACTTTGTACAGGAGTGGGTAATGGAGGATAACGAAAGGGGATTTCATGCAGTTGGCGGACTTTTACTTATTGGAACCTGGTGGATTTTTATATTGGGTTTTGTTTATACCATTATTCGTAAAAATGTGCCGTATATTCCTACTCCAAAGGATGTAAAAGATGAGAAAAATCTAAAAAACAACCTGCCCAACATCGTGGTGCTGGTGGTTTCATTGGCTGCTATCGTTTACGGGCTTTATACCGACTGGAGCCCTTTTACCTTTTTCATGTCGGCGATTGCTTTGCTTAATTGCATGTTTATGGTATTTATGCTTATTGCCAGTTCTGAGCTCAAGCTACAAATGTATTTGGGCAATCATAGCACCATGTTCAATATAGCAAGTAACCTAAAAACAGGCAAAAAATATTTTTGGTTACTAAGAAGGAAAGTTTACACCGGGGTAAGAAAAGTTAGCCTGATACTTACAGTACTTGTTATTTGCATAAGCGTTTATGTTTCAAACGAGAATGCAGACAATGCGGCGGATAATGGCGGTGCCGGCTACGGAGGACTGCACAACGGCGAAAACTCCATTATAAAAAATAGCACCACTGATACTGCGGGCCTATGGCAAATTGTTGATCAAAACAAATTATATGCGCCGGTAACGAGGCCTGCACTGTTACCTGCTGATAGCGCTAAAACTGAAAAAAATAAGCTTGCTGAAGTTAAAAACTTGTTGTTAAACCCGCATTTTTTCACAGACGTTAAGGGTGTTATTTATACTAAAGGATACTATTGGTATAAAAACATATCGCCACTCACAAAAAAAATAATCGTCGATGATTTTGAAGAAATACATAAGGCCGGCATAAACACTGTAAAGATATACGGGCCTAATATTTACGATCGCTCTACTTTTGATGCTGCCGCGCAACAGGGGCTTAAAATTCATTACGGCTTTTGGATACCCGACGCCCAGAACTTTATTGACGATACCAATAATTTAAATGACATAGCCAGGCTTATTTTAAAAACGGTAACCAAAAATAAAGATAACGCCAGCATTACCGCCTGGAATTTGAGCAATAGCAGCTATCAGCAATTAAACCGGTTTTACCGCGCACCCCAATTATATTATGCGCAATACCACTATATTAAGTGGTTAAAGCAATTGGTTACCAACATAAAGCTTGCCGATCCGGCCAGGCCTGTAACTTTTGACGTGTTATCGGTACCGGCATTGGCCGCAACTGTAAATTTACTGCACGCGCAAATACCGGCTATAGATGCCTTTGGACTTATTATAGACGATAAGAGATCGTTAAAATACGTTACCGCCGGTATTGGCGCCCCATACTTTATCAGCAATGCCAATCCAAAAAGTTTAAAAGATGTTATATGGCCGCGGGGAGGCATTTTTTATGCCAGCTGGCAGGATCAGCAAAGTGGCTCAATTACCACTTTTGATGGCTTAAAAGATGTATGGGGCCGTAATAAACCCTATGTTCATCAAATAAGTACAACCTGGCATGGTACCGAACCTGTTAATAATTTGCCGCCTGTAAGGATTTTGAAACCTGCTTTAACAACCAATGCCGGCGCATCATTGCCTTACAGCGCATTGATATACGCTTATAATAAATGGAATATTGCTGCCTATTTAAAAACCGACCTGCGTTTTGAATGGTACCTGGTTAAAATTGATGCACTTGGTACCGCCACAAACATGAATAAGGTTGGCGAAGGCGCCATTGTGTATGTTAATATACCGCCAAACAGCAACAGTTACCGTTTATACATGATAGCGGTAAGCGGCAATAATGTTAATGACGATTATGTTACGTTAAATACGCCACTTAAAAATTAACAACCTTGAAAAGTACCCGTTCAAAACGTTATTTATTTATTGGTTTGGGCATTGTATTGCTTGTTGTGGCCCTTTGGCTGCTTAACCCCTGGTACCGGTCGTATTATCTTAATATTTATTACCCGGCAGACGATCGTTTGGTTGCCGTTTTCAACGCTAACAACGCAGGCAGCGATTCACAACCGGCTAACGTAGCATCATATAAGGCTGTTTGGCGAAATACCGCGCAGTGGACAGACAAAGGCGACATTGACAAGGAACTGGCAAAGCACGATGTAATGTTAACTGTAGAAACCTGGCTATCAGGCGTAAACTATAATACCAACGTTTTAACAGAACTTAAAAAAGGGAAATTTGATAGCCAGATAATTAAATTAGCCTCTATAATTTCAAGGGCACCGCACCAGGCATACATCCGCTGGAATCCCGATATGGAAGTACCTACCAATTTTTATCCCTGGCAATACCAATCACCCGCATCATACATTACCTCGTTTAATTACTTCGCAAAAAAGCTAAAGCAATACGCACCCAAAGCTAAGGTGGTGTGGGCCCCATCCGGATACCCCGGTGATACTGAATACTGGCCCGGAAATAAATACGTTGATTATGTAAGCATCACCCTTGGTAGCCCATCCGAATACAGCGTTAATTATTATCCGCTTGCCAAAACGCCACAGGAAATGATAAGGCAAAAGCTGCACCGCCTTCGGTTTATTAATAAGCCCGTATTAATGGTGGATGCGTGGAATATTACAAAGGGGGCTTTTCAGCCGTCATGGCTGGCCGAAGAGAAGGCATACATTAACAAATACCGCCAAACGGTATACTCCGATAGTAATTATACCGATAGCTGCAAAGCCAAACCGATCAGAAAAGTGCTGCAGGTTGGTGTGTTTGACCCGAATAAACGATTGCTTAATCAAAAAGCTATTAGTGTAGAGCATTTATTTACCGATTTGGGCGAAGTAGAACGTGGCGATTTTGGAAAGAAATTTTTGGAGGTTACCGGCAGGCACCATGACGTTATTGTTACTATGGAGCCCTGGAAAGATGCTGCCCACAAAGCCGATACCCTTACATTGGAGAGGATATTGAACGGCACATTTGACCAGCAGATTAAAAAATTATTCGGCATTATTTCGGCAACCAGGCAAACAGTGTATTTGCGGTGGATGCACGAAATGGAGATTCCGATTCACCGTTATGCATGGCAAAGTCAGGACCCGGTTACCTACATTGCCGCCTACCGCTATTTTATGCAGTTTAACGGCGGCCCAGGCAAAAATGTAAAAAAAGTTTGGGGCCCCGCGGGCGACAGAGGTTCGGCTGATTTTTGGCCCGGCAGCGATGTGGTTGATTATATAAGCATTGCCATTTATGGCCTACCCGATAAAAACATAACCGATCCGGATAAGCAGGAAGCATTCAGCACGATATTCAACCGCAAATATTTCAGGATGAGATTTTTGGATAAACCCTTATTTATAACCGAGTTTGGCGTTAAAGGCCCGGAAAGTTTTCAGGACCAGTGGCTTGCCAATGCCGCCAAAACAATAAATGCCAACCCGCATATTTTTGGTGTATGCTACTTTAACTTATATGATAACCCTAAAGCATGGGGCAGCATTAAAGCGCCTGACTGGAGTATGACACCCAAATCGATGGCTAAATTCTGTAGCCAGTTGAAATAGTAATGTGAATCGGATATCTATGTAAGCCGCCAGGTTTAGGCTATGATCAAAGTAATTGGCTGGTGATACCATGGTGTACTCTGCCAAAATAACTGTTGTAGCCGGATATTTTACGGAGGCTTTTCGGCCGCCTTAGGTGTAAGTTACCTGAGAGTTGGAATAACCGTGAATGGTTAGTTTGTTACCTCATGGCATTATTTACAGGCTGGCTGTCTACAAATTGTTCAAAACCGGTAATTTTCCCGTCTTTTAATTTCCAAACATGGGCTACCCTTGCTTCAAAGTATTTTCCGGTAGTTTTGTACGTGCCGGTATAAGTGCCGTAGGCAACAACCTTATCCTCGCTGGCCACGTAGTCTTCGGGCGTAAACTTATAATCCACCCATTCGCTTCCTAAACGGCTGAAAACGTTTTTTTCAACATTTGCCAAACCAATATAAGTTCCGGCATAGGGAAAGCCTTTGGCTTCTGTCCAGGCAAGGTTTTCTGCTACGTGTATAGCTAAATTTTTTCCATTCTCTTTTGAAGTTTTGCCTTCATAAGTGCTTTTTATAATTTCCAGATTGGTCATTTTATGTTTGCTTAAAAACAGCCTGGCGATGCTTTTGGCACCGCCAGGCTAAATGTGAATACTGATTTTACCATTTCATTTCGCCGGTGTTTACTTTCGCGCCTATTTGCAAGGCAATGTCGAAAGTAAGGGCAGGATATTTGGCTTTTAAAGCGGCAATTAATGTTTCGGAAGTTTTGTTGGTTTTTAAAGCTTCTTCATACACCTGGATATAGCTTTTGGTGTGCTGCACAGCGCTCAGGTCAAACGCACTTTCAGATTTAGCGTGGGCCGGAACTACAATAACCGGCTGTAGCGCTTCAATTTTATCTAAAACATTTATCCATTGTTTACGGGCATCGGCTGTTTGCGCATCGGCCATCCAAAGATGGAAAGTTGTTCCAAATACGTTGATGCCCCCCACAACCGCTTTGGCCGACGGGATCCAGACAAAGGTTTTGGAAGGAAATTCTTCCAGTCCGATAATTTCTAATTTCTCACCTTCCAGTTCGATGCTGTTGCCTTTTAATACCTGTGGCAAAACAACGTTGGATGTAATGCCTTTGCCCAGCCGCTCGCCCCACACTTCTAATTTTTTTTGTGCTGTAGCTTTAATATGCTCAACCGTTGCAGCCGCTGCATAAACGGTAACTTCGGGAAAATACTTTTTGAATACTTCCAGGCCAAAGTAAAAATCAGGATCGCCATTGGAAACATAAATAGTTGTTAGTTTTTTACCTGATTTTTTGATTTCGCCGGCTACTTTTTCGGCATCTTCCAATGTAAATTGCGCATCAATCAAAACAGCGTCTGTTTTTCCTGATACGATGACTGATGCTACCCCAAAACTGTTTTCTGATGCATTATATACCTCGAATTTAAAACTGCCTGTTTCAATAGTTTTGAAACCTTGTGCTTGTACGTCCATTTTGAATGAAATTAAGATTGTTAAGAATATTACAGAAAGAATGTGTTTCATTTTATCGTTTTTAATAATGCTGTAAAGATGCTATCATCCACAGCTCAAAAACATTGAACAAGTTCAATAAATGAAATACGGCTTATTTCTTACCGGCAATTTTCCGTCTTATTTTACTCAAAAATTCGTGGCTGATGCCCAGGTAGGCAGCTATTTGCAGGTTAGAAAGGCGCTGGTACAGGCCCGGATATTTTTCGATAAAGTCAAGATAAAGCTGGTCGGCGGTTTTACCCAGGTTGTCAATCATTCTGCGTTGTAAGGCAACATGTGTTTTTTGGGTCATCACCCTGAACAGCTTCTCTATTTTAGGCAAATTTATGTAGGCAAATTCCTTATCCTTTTTAGAAATTAAAAGCACTTCACTATCCTCCAGCGCCTCAATATAAAGTTGAGATGGTAAACCATTGGTGAAGCTATCAATATCTGTTATCCACCAATCTTCCATTGCAAAATATAGTATTTGTTCGAAGCCATTTTTATCAATATGATAAACGCGAAAAAGCCCTTTCACAACAAAGCCTTCAAATTTGCAAACTTCGCCCCCACGTAATAAAAAGCTTTTCTTTTTGATGGTTTTATGTTGAAACAAATCACAGAACGACTCCATTTCGGCATCCGAAAACGAGATGTGTGTGTTTATATTTTTCTTTAGAAGGGTTGTCATCACATGTTGGCTTAATATTCCTTAAAGTCATGTTAAACAGCAAACTACTGTTTAAATTAACCCGCAGATAAAAATGTGCGGTTAAAGATAAAGCTATCTTACTTACTTTATTGAACCAAATCTGTGCGAAGGCCTGCTATTTTAAGCTAAGATAAGCCAGTAACAGGTTATATTGCCTGATCTTTTTCATTGGAAGCAATAAATAAATATTAATATTTATTGTGCGGCAATTCAAACAATGTCCATACCTGGTTAATAAATTATTACATACAAAATTAACATGCCTACACCTCCTGCCGGGGACGCTGGAATTATCACATTAAACATGATTGATTAAACAAAAGGCTGTGACACTGGCAGTACAATAAAAACACCACAGAAAGGGCATGGTAAAAAAAATAACTACCAGTTAAACCAGCCTGTTTATAAAATGCCTTTGATTCCCGGCCCGAAAGTATTATTTTTGAGTGATAAGAATTATTTCTCATTTTCTGCCTATTATCGGAAATATGTTTTTAAACAAGCCTTTATGGCGCACCCTGCTGTGGTGTATGTTGCTGTGCGCCGCTAACGGGGCATACGGGCAGGATACTGTGGTAATACGCGGCAGCAGTTTTGGAACATTACACGAAGTATCCCTTCGCGATTCCCTATGGTTTTTTCATGCCGGAGAGTTGCCCCAGGGGAAACTGTCCTTAAACAGCACCAACGGCTGGAATGCGTTGCACTATACTGCTTTCGGAAAATCTGATCCACCACCTGGGTGGCAGGGGCTTGGCTGGTTTGGCCTGTGGCTAAAAGTTGACACAAACCTGGTGGGCAAAAAACTCTCCTTCCGCATCAATCACGATGGGGCATCTGAAATATTTATCGACGGAAAACAAGTAGGGGGCTATGGTAAGGTTGGCCATTCGGCGCAGCAAATGGAAGCTATACGCGCCCCAAGAGACCTTATCCCGCTGTGGTTCAATGACACACGCCCCCATCTCATCACCATGCATTACTCCAATTATTTTGGCGTTTACGCCAACTTTTTGGGGTTTGAGGCTTTGATAGGCGACTATGAACCGTTTTCAAAACACATTACCCACAGCAGGCAACTTTTTAGCTTTGTGCCCATGTGCGCGGCTGCCGAAATTATATTGGGCGTTTTACATTTTTTGTTGTTCCTTTTTTATCCCAGGCAAAAACTAAATTTATACTATGCACTTTTTGTGCTATTGGTGGGTATTAACAGCATATGTATTTACTTGTTTTATTTTACAAGTTTTCCGTTAGTGCAGTATTATGCCGACTTTTTAACACAAGAATGCAAAGTTTTGATGATGTGGGGGGCCGTGATGCTACTTTATGTGCTGGATTATGGCCGGGTACCACGTTGGCGTGTGGTTGCATTAACCGGCGTGAACATGCTTTATTTCATAGGGTACTTTTTAAATTATTTTATTTTACGGGCCAATGTACACGACGATTATTTTTCTGTGGTTTTCTTTGTTTGCATCATGGATGGTTTTTGGTCTGCATTCCATCTAATCAAAAAAAAGCAGCGGGGTGTATGGCTTATCGCTACAGGCGTGGTAGCAGTTGTACTGGTTTACTTTTTTGCCTGGGCCGATGTGTTTCATCTATGGACCTATGAACTCAATTCTGTACGGGTGTTTGTAATGAGCATAGGCCAATTGATTCTGCCGCTTTGCCTGTCACTTTACCTGGCGCTTGATTTTGCCCGCACCAACCAAAACCTGGCAGCTAAACTGGCCGAAGTAGAAAAGCTATCTGCCCAGGCGCTTGCACAGGAAACCGAAAAAAGAGAACGAATAGCAGCCGAAGCTAAACGGCTTGAGGAAATTGTGCAACAACGTACGGCCGAACTTAGCGAAAAGGCTGATAAGCTGCGGGAAATGGATGTAGTTAAATCCCGTTTTTTTACCAATATAACCCATGAGTTTAAAACACCGCTAACACTTATTATCAATCCGGCCAATGAGCTGCTATCTGTCGCCACCGGCACGGATGCCACAAAATACATACGGCTCATCCTGAGTAACGCCGCGCGGTTGCTCCGGCTTATCAATCAATTGCTTGACCTGAGTAAGCTGGAAAGCGGCTTAATGGAAGTGAGCAGGGAACCATTAGATTTTGTGGCCCTTATCAGGATGCATATACACTCATACGAATCATTGGTTGTGCAAAAGGGGATCAGGCTGCATTTTGCATCAGACTGGGATAAGCTTTGGATATCGGGCGACCGCGACAAGCTGGATAAAATTATCCTCAATATACTTTCAAATGCCATCAAGTTTACCGACAATGGCCGGGTAGAAGTACTGCTGCAAAAAGATACCGGTGCACCTGGCAATGTTTTGAGCATAACAGTAAGGGATACCGGGCGCGGCATTCCTGCTTCAAAACTGCCGTACATTTTTAGCCGGTTTTACCAGGCCGACCCTTCAGATACCCGATCGGCAGAAGGTACGGGCATAGGGTTGGCCGTAGCTAAGGAGCTGGTAGAATTGATGGGAGGCCAGATAAGGGCAGAAAGCATGGAAGGGCTGTTTACAGAAATTAATATCCGCATGCCCTACGAGGTTGCCGAAGCTGGCGGGAGCCCGCTGGCAGAAACCGTGTACAGTGAAGCATTATATTCCACCAATGCGGACGACAGTGCTCTGCCGGTTGTCGACACCGACAAACCACTGGTATTGCTCATCGAAGATCATGATGAGCTGAGGGAATTTATGCAGCAATCGCTTACCGGTAAATACCGGGTTATAAGCGCGGCCGACGGGGATGCAGGCATTGCCTTAGCATTGGAGCACATCCCCAACCTTGTTATTACCGATTTGATGATGCCCCGAAAAGATGGTTACCAGGTGAGCGCCACACTCAAAAAAGATGAAAAAACCAGCCATATACCCATCATCATCCTCACAGCGAAAGCTGATATGGACAGTAAGGTGCAGGGTATCGAAACCGGTGCGGATGCCTACCTGGGCAAACCTTTTGATAAACGCGAATTATTTGCCCTTATAGAAAACCTGATCAATGTGCGCAATCAATTGCGCGAACACTATAGCAGCCGCGACCTCTGGTTTAGCGATGTACTATCGATGCCCTCAATTGAGCAAGACTTTATCGCCCGGGTACGCAACGCGGTAGAAAGCCACCTGGATGAGGAGGGCTACAGCGCCGACCAACTTGCCCGCGACATAGGCCTCAGCCGCACACAGCTGCATCGCAAATTAAAGGGCCTTATCGGCCAGGCGCCGGGCGAACTGATCCGTATTATTCGCCTTCAATACGCACATAATCTTCTCCAGCGCCGCGTTGCCACCGTATCTGAGGTGGCTTATATGGTGGGCTTCAGCAGCCCGGCCAGTTTTTCGGCCAGTTTTTCCCGTCACTTCGGTTTTGCGCCCAAAACGGTGGGGGTAATGTAATTACCGCAGGTTGCCGGCCGGCAATTTGCACCAAACTCGAAAGCATTTGCAACGCACACTAATATACTTTGCCCGTTTTCGCATTTTAAGGCTTCACCCCTAAAAATGCCCCCCAATATGTTGCCCGGCAGGAAAAAAATACGGCCCGCCTTAATTATGACAATCGGGATTATTGTTTAGCCAAAACAGGTTAATATCCCCATCAAAATAAACCTAATTTTGATTTTGGCCGATACCTTAATAACCAATTATAGCAAGTTAAACAGGCCTGGGAAACATTTTATTTTATTACCTGACAACCAATGGAACCTCACGACGATAATTTTTCAAGGCGCAACTGGTTAAAAACAGTTACAAAAGCATCCGCAGGCGCCGGCATGATTGCTGTAGCGCCCACTTTTTTACACGCACAGCCTGCAAACATTCAAAAAACCGATCCGATGTTGGGTACCCGCATTTATAACATTATGGACTATGGCGCCAAAGGCGATGGTGTAACACTTAATACCAAAGCACTGCAGGCAGCCATTGATGCCTGTAATAAAGATCAGGGCGGCACCGTGCTGGTGCCGGCCGGGGTATTTGTTATCGGCACGGTTGAGCTGAAAAGCAATGTTACCCTCCATATAGCCGCACAGGGTAAATTACTGGGCAGTGCCGATGGTAAACAATATTACGCAGCCCAGGCCATCCCGCTTACCGGCGATACTACATTAAATGATGGCAATGTAGGCTTGTTATTTGCCGTAAAGGCCGAAAACATCCGCGTTGAAGGCCCAGGCACTATTGACGGGCAGGGTGCGCAGTTCCGTAGCCCCACAAAGGGCGCGCCATCGCCGGCCGGCATCAGCGGCAATCACCGCCCCTATCACCTGCTTTTTTACCAATGCCAAAATCTTGTCGTTAATGATATATATCTTAAAGACTGCGCCTATCACTCTGTACGCATTATTCAAAGCAGTTATGTAAAGCTCGATGGCATCCACATCCGTGGCCGGGTAATCCATAATAACGATGGTTTTCATTTCATCAGTTGTCAATATGTTCATATGGTTAACTGCGATGTGCAATCGCAGGACGATGCCTGCGCGCTGTTTGGCAGTTGCAGGTTTATAACCATTACCAATTGTACATTTAGCACACGCTGGTCGGTTTTCCGTTTTGGCGGCGGGGTTGCCGAAAATATTACCATCTCTAACTGCATCATTTTAGAAGCCTATGGCTGCCCTATAAAAATGCGTTGCGAACGGCACTCGCGGATGGAAAACATCTCGTTCTCCAACCTGATGATGCATAAGGTAACGGGCCCTATATCAATTGGTATGGGCTCGGTAGATGATCCGGGAACTGCGCGTAATATATCTTTCAATGGCATTCATGCCAATGTGGTTATCCCGGTGCAACTTGCTGATGCCGAATTTACCAGCAACTATCACCCTGGCGAAATCAAATCATGTATAGCCATTAACGGCGCCGAAGGCTTTTTGCTCGAAAATATTAGTTTTAACGATGTTCATATCACCTTTGCCGGAGGAGGAACTGCAGAAGACGCGGCCGTACGCGATGTACCTAAAAACGCGGGCGAATATTATGCCGACGGAGTTTTCCCGGCTTATGGTTTATATGCCCGTTATGCCAAAGGCCTTACGCTAAATAACGTAAGGTTTGAAGTTGCCACGCCCGAATTGAGGCCCGCCCTTGTTTTTGACCAGGTAACAGATGCAGCTATAAATGGCCTCAGCGCGCGGGGCAATAAAGAAGCCGAATCGGTACTGCGGATGATTGATGCGCAAGATGTTTTACTAACCGCAACGCGTGTACTTAGCCCGGCAGCCGTTTTTATGCGCGTTGAAGGCGCCGCCTGCAGCAATATTAAAATAGACGGCGGCGATATTTCAAAAGCCGGCAGCCCCTTATCCTTCGCGGCCGGGGCTACCAAAAATGCAGTAAAATTGCGCGATTAGCCTTTTTTTAAGGTGTTTCGCCACAGGCTACGTTTAAAACTAACTTATACCTTTTACGTATTGGTTTAGCTTTTCTATATTTTGCTTTAATCCTTCATCGGCTTTAAACGTTTTTACCACCTGTATAAATTGCTCGTGCGTTTCAAACAGCATATGCCAGCTCAGGTGTGTTTGGTCGCCCTGTGCCTCAAATTCAATAGTGGCAACAAACTTTGGGCTGCTCACATGCTCATATACAATTTTTTTGAGCCGGATGACCTCCTTAAATACACTTTTGTTTTTATAATCTGTTCCGTCGGGGCCATGCATTACCAGGTCCCATTCGCCGCCGGGTTCAACATCCATTTTACTTATGGTGTTGGTAAAACCATTGGGGCCCCACCATTGGGCAATATGTTCGGGCTGGGTCCATACCTCCCATACCAGTTCAACCGGGGCATCCAATGTGCGTGTCAAGCGTAATTCGCGGTCGGCAGTGTTACTTGTTGTGTTTTCCATTTCGTTCATTTTTTAATTGTACTACATAGTTTTCAAGGTTATCTAATTTACTTTCCCAATGCTGGCGGTACTGGTCTACCCAGGCCGATACCTCGCTGAGCTGATCGAGCCGGGCTTCGCAAAACCTGTCGCGCCCTTGCTGCTTAACGTTAATAAGGCCGCAATCGGCCAGGATCTGGATGTGCAACGATATAGCCTGGCGTGTAACATCAAAGTTTGCAGCTATAGTGTTTACATTATGCGGCTGTGTAGCAATCATGTTAATTATAGCCCTTCGGGTAGGGTCGGCTATGGCCTGGTAAACATCTCGTCTGGTTTTCATTTGCGCAAGTATTTACTTGCAAATATAAATGCAAGCTTTTACTTGCGCAAATTTTTTTAAAGTAGATTTGAGAAACAGCCAGGGAGCAGAACTAAACTGACAACATAGAGGCGGGCTTTTGGTACCAAAGTATGTGTACCACTACGGACGAGACACCCTGAAACACCCTGGTACGCCCTGGTACGCCCTGAAACACCCTGGTACGGGGTGGTACACAACTGGTAGTTTATATTTTTAAGTAAAACAAAATATCATAAATTAATACCAGCAAAAGACCTTGCAGTAGCTGAAGGCGGCAGCGACAAAACGCTTGCGATAGCTGGGGAATTATAACTTATTTAGCTTTCTCCATTTCAATAAAGAAATATATTGCCCATTTAAGTCAGCAATTTCAATATGGTTTTGAATATTATGTAGATAAACAAAGGTTTTATTTATGCGGAAGTTATAATAAACCTCAAATCTAATTTTACTCGAGTATCCCACTTGAATGTCATAGTTTGGGTTAAGAGTTGAAGGCCTTGATCTTATCAAAATAGAAATTCGCGCCTTAGCTCCTTTGATTTTAGTTAAAAAAATAGCTTTCTGCCTAACTTCCTTAAGCTTATAAACATTATCAGATATCCAAGATTCCTCTTTTGTTGAATCGGCAATTATCTTGTAATTTGCGTTTGCTTTGGCTGAAAATTGAGTAGTTAATAAAAAAACAATGCCCACGTATGTGATAGTTAAGAGTTTCATAAGTGATTTTAGATTTTGTATATCCTCTTTATCTTTTTCAAGTTTGCCCTACCGCTACCGCAAGGCTCCAGCCCTGTGGCCCACATGCTAAGTATACTCCATACCTTTAGGCCAATTAACCATGTTTGTTGTTTAACCTTAATACTTTTATATTACTCTTTTGCTCTGTTTAAAAATACAAAATCCCGGATGAAACGTGCATCCAGGATTTGCATATTCATTACTTAGCATGGCGTTTACCTATCAGCGGGCCACAAGGCTGGAGGCAGCGAAAAACGCTTGCGATAGCTGGGGGAATATTTATCGATATCTATTCAAAACCGGAGCATTAACGTAGTTTGCACGCAAACTGTCAAAAAGCAGAAAATCTTTATATAAATATTGAGAATTAATTTGATTTTTCTGAAAAAATGGACTCTTATAATATACGGCTTGCCCCACAGTTACATATCGGGGGACGTCAAACTCGAGCCTTTCAATAAATGACGATCCAGGTTTTATATCGCGCATTGGCAGAACCCGAAATTGATTAAAAAATGTTACCTGCGATTTATATTCTTCTACAGAATCGGCTTTAATGCCATTTATTTCCCGGGTTGTATAAAACTCAAAAGCCAATACATGCTTATATCGATAATAACGGGTAACACCATATTTAAATTTGTTAATCGTTTCAAAATGAAGCGTATCATCATTGTTTGTAAAGTCCGGCATATATTTTCCCGGGATATAAATGGTGCTATCGGTGTTATTTGTAATCTTAACATAAACCGTATCATTCTCTTTGAGGCAGAATAATGAAACGCGGCGTTGCCTTACTTCTTTTTTAGGAGTTGCGAAATTACATGAGGCCATGAACGTGCATAAAACCAAATAAAAAAATACATTTTTTTTCATATTCTAAATACATATTAAAACTAATGATTGAAGTTACTTTCTTTATGCAAGGGATCAAACGGTCTTAAAGGTAGGTTGAGATCTTGCCGAATTTCGTTTTCATCGTCAACTGCATTCCCTTTAGTTGATCCTTCGCACCGCAAGCCTCCTGGCTTGTGCCTCAGCTACCGCAAGCCCCCCGCTGCCGCAAGCCTCCTGGCTTGTGACCCGCATGCTAAGGTACACGCCATGCCTTTAGGATAATCAACAATGTTTATTGTTAACCTTAAAGCTCTTGTATTACTCTTTACTCCGTTTAAAAATACAAACACCCGGATGAAATTAAACATCCGGGATTTGCATATTTATTACTTAGCATGGCGTTTACCTATCAGCGGGCCACAAGCATGGAGGCTTGCAGCAGCGAAAAACGCTTGCGGTAGCTGGAGATAGCGGTCACGCCGCCGTTTACAACCAATCTAATCAATACCACCTGATTGAACCATTTAAGGGATAAATTTTCCTTTCCCTTGCGACAGACAATCCTACAGTCTTAATTTCGGCAAACCACTGTCGATATTGAGCATAAGCCTTAGCTATACCTTTTTCATTCATCGTTAATATAGACTCATCTCTTTCATCAAACAATGCCGGAAATGGAGAGTAATTAAATGGGTGACTAAAATATAATTGGTTAATTATGAACAAAGCCTCAACCTGCAACGAGTATTGCTTTGTTTCGCCCATGAAGATCTCAGACCTCAAAGAATTATAGCAAATGACTGGTAAAATACAAGGTCTTTTATCTCCTTCAATTTTTAACAATTCACTAATCATTGCAATCGTGTCTTTTTCGGAGTATATATCAATACCCATCTTTATCGGATAAGACATTTCAACGGTTTTACTCTTTCTATTTTGAATTTTAAATGAATGATCCTTACTCTTAATGGAAAAACCATCTTTGTAACTATAATCAAATTCTATTATCTTAAAATATTGTCCAAAAGATGTTTTATACATTCCTATACAAAAGAATAGTATAAAAAATAGGCGTCGCTTCATTATTATTTCTTTTTTGCTTGTTTAACAAATTCTGCTATTTCTTTTTTATCTGTTATCATCCTGTTTCCCCCACCCGCTGCCGCAAGGCTCCAGCCTTGTGGCCCACATGCTAAGTATACGCCATACCTTTAGGCCAATCAACAATGTTTGTTGTTAACCTTAATGCTTTTGTATTACTCTTTTGCTCCCTTTAAAAATACAAAATCCCGGATGAAACGGACACCCGGGATTTGCATATTCATTACTTAGCATGGCGTTTACCTATCAGCGGGCCATAAGGCTGAAGGCGGCAAAAAACACTTGTGGTAGCTTGCCAGACATTCCAATAGCGATAGACTACGAATAACCGGGAAGATATAAGCATCAAACGATACCTTGTTTTTATTGCCTGATCGGGGTCAAATGATCCCGGTACCAAAGGGACTTGTATTGGCCAACAACAGCATAAATATTTGGATGCTTCTAATTTGATCGATCAATTTAGTGTTAACCATGTTAAAATACAAATAATTGATTATTAAGTATTTACAAAAAATATATTTGAAATATGTTAAGTTATGTTAACCCTATTAGCTGCGTTTGCCCTGATGGTACCAGGCTGTTTGTATGTTAAAATATTTTTTAGCCAGGCAAACAATTAGCTGAATACCATATCTTTAACTATCTCGAAAAATGTACCGGAAATTCATTCTACTTTTACTGCTGAATGGTGTGCTGCTTGTCGTGCACGCACAAAAGCTGGATAAAATCCGGCCGGCTTATATTTCTGTAAAAGATGGTTTGCCTGATGCCACTATCAATACAATTTGCCAGGACGATGATGGCTTTTTATGGCTGGGCACCAACTACGGCTTAAGCCGGTATGACGGGGTTGAGTTTAAAAATTTTCATCATTCCAGAGCAACAAGCTCGCTGCCGGGCAATAATATCATCTCCGTACAAAAATTCCCCGGGCACCGGTTACTGGTAGCCACATCAACCGGCTTATGCATGTTTAATACAAGGGCCAATACATTTAAAAACCTGCTGGTGCCGGCTTCGGCAAAAATGTTCCCTTTCGAAAATAATTTCTATATCGTATCGGTAGATAAGCAAAATAATATCTGGGCGGCCTCGCAAACGGGACTTTATAAACTTGATCAAAACCTTAACATACTTCAATTTATCAAAGGGCCTAATGACCAGGGAGCAACCTGGGTTATGTTCGTAGAAAGCATCCACGCCCTACCCAACGGGAGCGTTCTTTTCAGATTGGTGAAGGGTAAAAAAATTCAATATCATATTTATACTCCCACAAGCAATAAAATTATTCCGTTAAACCAGTTAAAGGGGTATCCCCTATCGGTGATAGATAGTTTAAATGTCAGGGATATCGCATTTGATAAAAACGGAAATCTGTGGTTTGTGAAACACATGGTTGATAGTGTTTTCTTTTTGAATTCCATATCAGGCCAGGTAACGGCCTCAACTTTCAATCATTTGCCCGGAAAAGGCCAGATATATTATAACACGCACATCAACCTGCTAAACAATGGGCTTGCAACTTGTACCCTAAGCGATGGTGGGCTGGCGTACTGGAACACTGATACACCGGCCATTGGGCATAGCGGCTTTAAAAGCGGCATATTATTACCCAAACAACATGTGTTTTGCACGTTGTTTGATACCGAAGGCAACCTTTGGGTGGGCACCAACAATGGTTTGTATAAGTTTACGCTGATAGCCAACGGGGTTTCTACAATTGAGCTGCCGGCATATAACGCCGAAGATCAGCGGGGGATAGATCTATCGGGCACTTTTGTGGTTAAGGACCATATTTTTTTAACCACCACCGGTGGCGGGGTATTTTACACCAATCAGATCAATTCGCCATGGAAGGAAATATTAATGGGGGAAACTGCCGGCGTAAATGATACCTGGAATATCAGGGCTGCGGGCAGGGATAAATTTTGGATAGGTACGCAAAGAGGTATATATGAATGGAAAAAAGGCCAGGCCGTGCCCCGGCCGGTAAATGTGCCATTGATTGGAAAATGCCCCGTGGTAACCCAATTTACCGACAAAGAAAACTTTCTTTGGATGGGCCTTGGCGAAGGGAATGGTCTTGCCGCTTATAATTTAACCAATAATAGGCTACAGCTTTATTCAAAAAAGGATAAAAACAATCCACTGCCCATCAGGTTCCCCGTTTGTATTGCCGAGGATGAATTTGGCGATCTGTGGATGGGCGGTACCGAAGGCCGCGGGCTGGTAAAATGGAGTCGTGCTAATCATAAATTTGTGCTGTTCCCCACGGCTTATAATACCGATTTTGATAATGGCGTTATCAACGCCATCTATGCAGATGGCAGGGGTAAAATATGGATGGGCACTAATGCTGGCCTGGTGAAATTTGACATCAGCAGCCAAAAATTTAAAAAGGTTGATATGCCCGAAGCCCTATCATCAAACACCGTTTACAGCCTTGCTGCCGACAATAAAAGCCGCCTATGGATTGGCACTAAAAACGGGTTAAACTGCATGGAACCCGGTACCGGCCATTTTTTTTTATTTGGCGGTTACTACCCATCGTCAGAAGATCCTGTGTTAAGCGTAAAGTACGATAGCACCGTAAATAAGGTGTATTTTAATACCGCACATATATTTTACAGTGCAATACCAAACCAATTGCTGCGGCCGCGCCGTGCCACGGGCGTATTAATTACCGCTGTAACTTCATCGGGCAATAATTTAAATCCGGCCCAAAGCATTAGCCTGCCGGCAAACGACAATAATATCAGTATTGCTTTTAGCGCGGTTAACCTGGTTGACGGCATGCAGAACCGATATTATTACCGGCTTAATAACTTGAGCAAAAATTGGATCTCGGTAGGTCGAACCCGGCAAATATCGTTTTCAAACCTGCTATCGGGCAAATACACTTTCAGGGTTAAAGCACAAATGGCAGATGGTACAATGAGTACAAACCAGGCCACTTTGCTTTTTTCGGTGCAAACTCCTTATTATAAAAGCTGGTGGTTTATCGTTTTAGCAATCATAACCGCCGGCGGCATTATTTATTTCGTCTACCTTAACCGCATCAGGCAGCTATTGCGGGTTCAGGCTATCCGCAATAGTATCGCCACAGATTTACATGACGACATCGGCTCAACCCTCAGCAACATCAATATACTTACCGAACTCAGCAACGCCAACCTATCGGCACCAGAACAAGCCCGGCGATTTTTGAAGCGGATAACCGAAGAAGTAAATACATCCAACCAATCATTAGATGATATTGTGTGGAGCATAAACACCCTAAATGACAGCTATGAGCAAACCGTGGCGCGGATGAAAAGATACACCGCCGAATTGTTTGAAGGTGCAAACATTGCCTATCATTTCCATTTTGACGAAAAGATAGCCCACAAAAAGCTGCACATGGAAAAAAGAAAAGATATTTACCTGGTATTTAAAGAGGCGGTAAACAACATTTACAAACACGCCGCCGCAACGTATGTCGACATTAGCCTGCAAACCAACCAAAACCATTTGCAAATGATTATTAAAGACAATGGCAAAGGCTTTGATACAACACAGCCTACGGCACGTAACGGTATAAAAAACATGAAAATAAGGTTAGCAAAGTGGAAAGGGAGTATTTCAATTTTGTCGGCCAGCAATGAAGGTACTTTACTTACCATTATAATACCCCTGCTTTAATCACTCAAAAGAGTGATAGGCCTGTTGAATAGTAAACCGTAATTTAGCACTTATGCCGGTAAGTATAGTTTTATTTGAAGATAATGACCGCCTGCGCGAATCATTGGCCTACCTGCTTAACAGCGACCCTGAGTACGCAGTTAAAGGCGATTTTGATAATTGTAACCAGGCGGCAGAGATCATAGAACGGCTTAAGCCTGATGTTGTGCTGATGGATATAGATATGCCGGGCAAAACTGGTATAAGCGGGGTTGCTATGGTAAAACAAGCCCGCCCGGAAACTGCCGTAATCATGTACACTGTTTTTGAGGATGATGAGAAGCTTTTTCAGTGCCTTTGCGCCGGGGCCAACGGTTATTTATTAAAAAAAACGCCGCCGGCCCGGCTGTTTGATGCTATCCGCGAGGTATTGGATGGTGGTGCGCCCATGTCGCCCGTAATTGCCAGAAAAGTGCTCATGTCATTTCAGCAAAAAAACGACAACCAATACAACCTCACCTTGCGCGAAACTGATGTGCTGCAGCTTTTAATAAAAGGGAACAGTATTAAAATAATAGCCGATGAGCTGAATATGGCTTTTGACACCGTACGCTCGCACCTCAAAAAAATATATCTAAAACTTCATGTAAACTGTGGCAAAGAAGCGATAGCCAAGGCGCTGAAGGAAAAAATATTGTAATAGGCTGATCAGGAAGGTTTGCCCGCAATTCACTCAAAAAGAGGATTGACCACCATCCTAAATATGCTCAATTTCATAGGCAAGTAAATGCGGTTTTAACACTTCGCGCTAAAACATCAAACTATACCTTATGAAAACAAAGCTCAGCTACTCCATTTGTATATTTTTTGCGATACTTTTTGTTTCGCCTGGCTGTAAAAAAAGCAGCCCGATAATCATACCTGTAAAACTGCCCGCGGTTAATACCATCAGCCCCGCTTCCGGCATTGCAGGCACTGTTGTTACTATCAGCGGCGCAAACTTCAGCGCTACGGCCGCCGATAATACCGTAAAATTTAACGGAACTGCTGCAAGTGTTACATCAGCTACCGCAAGCACTTTGGTTGTAACAGCGCCCGCGGCTGCCAGCACCGGGGCCATAACCGTAACCACAACAGGCGGAACCGCCACCGGGCCGGTATTTACCTACTTAATGGCGCCAACAGTTGCCACAATCAGCCCTGTTTCGGCCAAAGCAGGGGCTGCCGTAACAATTACCGGGACAAACTTTGATGCAACTGCTGTTAATAACACCGTAAAATTTAACGGTGTGGCAGCAACTGTTACATCGGCTACAACCACAAAATTGGTGGTTACCGCGCCGGCTGCGGCCACCAGCGGGGCCGTAACTGTAGCCACATCGGGCGGAACCGCTACCGGGCCTGTATTTACCTACATTGTAGCCCCAACTATCACGGCAATTAATCCGACATCGGCTGCCGAAGGTGCATCAATTACCATTACCGGGACCAACTTTGATGCCGTAGCTGCTAATAATACGGTTAAATTTAACGGGACCGCTGCCACCGTTACCACCGCAAGTACTACGCAACTGGTTGTTAAAGTGCCAGGCGGCGGCAGTTCGGGTAATGTAACCGTTACCACTGTTGGCGGCACATCTAATGGTATAGCTTTTACATACACCGTAGCCGGCCCAAGTGTGTATGTACTTGGGTCTGATATCGTCAAAGGCTTTGGTTATTGGAAAAACTCATCCTTCACGGCCATAACCGATTGTACAACCCCTTACGCTATGGTTGGCTCCGGTACCGATATTTATGTAGCCGGGCCTGCATCTACCAATACACCAACTTATTGGAAAAATGGCACAGCTGTGCATCTATCTTCACAAACAGGGTACACGTTTTCGATAGTTATTTCGGGTACCGATGTTTATTGCCTTGGCCAGATTAATGGTACTTACTATGTATGGAAAAATGGCACGGCTACCCAGTTAACAACTACAACAGTCACTAATATCGGAGGCTCGGGTACAAGTAATTATTTAAACAACGCTTTAGCCGTGAGCAATGGCGACACATACGTGGCAGGGGCGCGATACCTGGGAACTTCTACCATTTTAAAAGCCACTTACTGGAAAAACGGCACCCCAATTGACATAACCGATGGCATACACTCAGGTAACGCGTTGGCCACGGCAATAGCTGTTTCGGGCGGCGCCGTTTACGTGGCCGGCACTGAAGAAATAAGGGACCCTGGTACGGGCGGAATCATAAATAAAGCACCACGCCTCTGGAAAAATGGCGTTTCTATCCCGTTAAACACACCTGGCAACAGTTTATTCAACAGCGTTTCCAGCATACTGGTAGCGGGCAGTGATGTATATGTAGGCGGGCAATACAATGGGGCAGGGGCAGTTTGGAAAAATGGCACCATGCTTGCTCCATCGGCCTATGCAGTTGCCGAAAACGTATCTTCGCTATTCTTATACAATAACACCGATTTGTATGCGGGCGGTGCATCATCGTCATCGGGCGAAAACGGTTACTGGAAAAATGGCAGTTTTGTTGAAATGGATCCCGGATGCACCGTACTGAGCTCAGGTTGTGCGCGTACATCGGCTAACCAGGTTGTTTCTGTGTATGTTAAATAGCGTGAAGGGTATACCCAAGCGGTAAATTATAATCATTAGCGGATTAAATCACAAAAGCCTCACGTACGTACGTGAGGCTTTTGTGATTTAATGGGTATACAAAAAAGCAGTTACCTTTTATCCCGAAGGTTACTCATCAATAAAATAAAAGTATAAGCTTCGTCGTCATACCTTCTTACGTCTGCCACCAAAGCAATGTTTTTTATAATATCTTTTTCAATTATAACATCATAGCCTCCCGAATTTAACTCATTGCAATGCCGGCAAAGTTCATTTACAGGATTTATTGAGGGAGCTGTTGTCGCTGGCATCCACTGTTCTGCAAGAAATAATTTACGTGAACATTCGTTATTTTTGAATTAAAAAAAGCTTACATTCATACTAATAAATCAACCCGAAAATGAAAGCAATGCAGATGAAAAAACTATTCCTTTTTGCTGTTTGTTTGGCATTTATTTGGCAATCGTGCAACAAAAACACCGCGCCTGTGGTGGCTGCCAGTAGTGCTATATCGGCAACTATCGACGGAACCAATGAAAGTTTCAATACTATTGATAGTTCGGGGTATCGCAATACAGCAACATATTACTCGGCTTTTATTTCGGCAAAAACCGCCACCTCCGCTACCGCCGATAAAATGGAACTGGATATATATTCGCCAAATCCCATTGCCGTGGGCACATACAGCCTAACTAAAAATTACAACCCGCCATTCGGAATTTTAATCATCTATAAAATTAACGGCAGTAGTAATTTTGCCAATGATTATGTTATTGATTACACCGGCAACCATCCGGCATCTATAACCGTATCATCCATCAGCAGCACCAATATACAGGGCGCTTTTAACGGAACTTTAATAGCAGCCAACAACTCCGGCGCAACCAAAACTATTACCAACGGCAAATTTAACGTCGATGTTAAATAGATGTCCAGCAAAGCTCGTGCGTTACCTCATAATTATCGTAATAAGCCCTATGGCAGCACGATAAAGCTGGAGCCGGGTTAACCGGATAGGTTTCAATTTGAACGAGGCAAAAAGCGCAAGCCATTGTTTTATTTCGGTATGCGGATTTGTGTCCTTTAATGCGGATGTATATATAATAGCGAACATGCATACAGCCATAGTAATGTGGGTGAGTAAAAAAAATGTGTTCATGGCGATAGTGTTAAGTGTAAATATTTTTTTGTTTACACCCATGATTACCAAATAAATGCCAGCCACTCAAATACCTAAAAATCAAACAGTTAATTAATATTGTTTTATAACAGTGCTGCGATATATCGTTAAAACACGGCCGGATGCACGTTATTTGATTAACGGGCAATGAAGTTGCGGTAGCAAAACACCGGAGTTACATTTTGCCGGAGCATAATCAATGTACAACAATATTATTTAAGCCATTTCCCGGAACTCCCTACAAGGCCCCGATTCTGCCCCTATCTAATTTTTAAATGTATGTTGTTTTGATATCAAAATCTGGTACTCTCCTCACAACCGGTTAATTTGTTCCTGGTAAAATCAGGCTTTAAAAGGAGCGTGATTTTAGCCATCATTTATTAGTGTTATGTCATAAAATGCATCACAAGTAAATTTTTATTTGCAATATATGTAGTTAACTACGTAGATTTGTACATAAATTAATTGTTATGGATACTTCGCTTGAAATTACCCCTCTTGATAATGCTTACTGTGAGCAGATTATTGACATTATACTGCCCATACAGCAGATAGAATTTAACGTACCCGTAACGCTGGAAGGCCAGCCCGATTTGCTGGATATTGAAAGCAATTACCACCAAACCGGCGGCACTTTCCTGGGCGCCAAAATTGATGGCGAACTGGTGGGCACCATAGCCCTTATTGCCATTGACGGTAAGGCCGGGGCATTGCGCAAAATGTTTGTACGCAAAGAGTACCGGGGCAAAGAATTGGGCATTGCGCAGCGTTTACTGGATGAATTGATTGCTTATTGCAGGCTACAGGATATTACAGCTATATACCTGGGTACGGTGGATATGCTGAAGGCCGCCCACAGGTTTTACGAAAAAAATGGCTTTACCCAACTGGCCAAACAGAATTTGCCGCCATCGTTCCCGCTGATGGGCGCCGATAATATTTTTTATGAGCGACATTTGAACAATTAACCACAAGCGGATGAACGTTATTGATGAATCGGGCATTTTAGCCATCAGCACTCGGCTGCAGCGCCTGGCCGATACCCTGCGCAAAGACGGCGTGCTGATTTACAAGGCCAACAATATTGATTTTGAACCGAAGTGGTTCCCGGTTATTTATACCCTGCATTTTAAACCCGTGCTAAGCGTGGTGGAGCTGGCAAACGAAATTGGGTACACCCACCCTTCCACCATCAGCCTGCTCAAAGAGCTGGAGAAGGAAAAGCTCATCCGGTCGAAAAAAGATAAGGCCGACGAGCGCAAGCGCCTGGTGATGCTCACCTCCAAAGGCCAGGAACTGGTGGAGCGCATGCGCCCCGTTTGGGACATATTCAAAGCCGCTGCCACCGAACTTACCAACACCCAAAACAACCTCATGAAAGCCATTGACGAGGTAGAGGAACAAATAAACCTGCAAAGCTTTTTCGCAAGGGCGCAGCGGTTAAAGGGTGTGAAACAGCAAATGGAGTGATCGTTTTGCGTCAGTCCAGGTCGAACATAAATCGGGAACACCTGTTGTAAATAAATATAAAAGATCGGCATCAACTGTTGTTGACATACTGTTGTCATTATTGCCTGCTTAATTTGATCTGTAAACCCTATTGCGGGATTATTTGTATTTTTACATTACACATGGATTTTAATTTAACTTCCCAATACTTCCCAACCGGCGATCAGCCCGAGGCCATCAGGCAACTGGTTGAGGGCGTAAACAATGGCGATCCGTTCCAGACTCTTTTGGGCGTTACGGGCTCGGGCAAAACATTTACGGTGGCCAATATTATCCAGCAAACGCAAAAACCCACGCTGATACTAAGCCACAATAAAACCCTTGCGGCCCAGCTTTATGGCGAGTTTAAGCAGTTTTTTCCGGAGAACGCGGTTAACTACTTTGTATCCTATTACGACTATTACCAGCCCGAGGCTTTTATACCCACTACTAACACCTACATTGAGAAGGACTTACAGATAAACGAAGAGATTGAAAAGCTACGGTTGCGTACCACTTCAGCCCTGATGTCGGGGCGCAGGGATGTGATCGTGGTGTCGTCTATATCGTGCATTTATGGTATGGGTAACCCGGAGGATTTTGCACAATCAGTATTTAAATTCGCGGTGGGTACGCGCATCAGCAGGAATGCATTTTTACACCGGCTGGTTGAAATACTGTACGCCCGCACTACTGCCGATTTTAAGCGCGGCACCTTCAGGGTTAAGGGCGATACGGTGGATATTTTCCCGGCCTATATGGACTATGCCTACCGCATTTCCTTTTTTGGCGATGATATTGAGGAACTTACAACCTTTGATGTAAGCACCGGCAAAACCATCGAGAAAATGACGCACATGGTGGTTTATCCCGCCAACCTGTATGTAGCCCCGCGCGAACGCTTTGTGCAATCAATCTGGGCGATACAGGAAGAACTGGAAACCCGCAAAAAGCAATTCATAAACGATGGCCGTTTCCTGGAAGCCAAACGCCTGGAAGAACGGGTTAATTACGACCTGGAGATGATACGCGAATTGGGCTACTGTTCTGGCATCGAGAACTATTCGCGCTTTTTTGATGGCCGGCTGCCGGGTGCGAGGCCCTTTTGCCTGTTAGACTACTTCCCGGATGACTACCTGATGGTTATCGATGAAAGCCACGTTACTGTCCCGCAGATCAGGGCGATGTATGGTGGCGACAGGTCGCGCAAAATGTCGTTGGTTGACTATGGTTTTAGGCTACCAGCCGCATTGGATAACCGGCCGCTCAACTTCCAGGAGTTTGAAAAGCTGGCGCCGCAAACGGTTTATGTGAGCGCAACACCCGGCGATTTTGAGTTGGAAAAATCGGAAGGCGTAGTGGTACAGCAAGTTATACGCCCTACGGGATTGTTAGATCCTGTTATAGAAATACGGCCGGTGATAAACCAGGTTGATGATTTGTTAGATGAAGTTGACCGCACCATAAAAATGGGCGACCGCGTTCTGGTAACTACTCTTACCAAACGTATGGCCGAAGAACTGGCTAAATACATGGACAGGCTGGGTATTAAATGCCGTTACATCCACTCCGAAGTAAAAACCCTGCAAAGGGTAGAAATTTTGAGGGGATTACGCCTTGGCGAATTTGATGTACTGATAGGGATTAACTTATTACGTGAGGGACTGGATTTACCGGAAGTATCGCTGGTTGCCATCCTGGATGCTGATAAGGAGGGCTTTTTAAGGTCAGAACGTTCGTTGATTCAAACCATTGGCCGCGCCGCCCGTAATGATCGCGGCCGGGTTATCATGTATGCCGATAAGATTACTGATTCGATGCAGATAACGATGGATGAGACCAACCGCCGCCGTGAAATCCAAATCGCATACAATACCGCACATGGCATTACACCAACCACAGTAGGCAAATCCCGCGAAGAGATCATGGAACAAACATCCGTTGTCGACTTTAAAGGGGGTGTTCAAAAAGCTTATGTAGAAGCAGATATGGCAACGTTGGCAGCCGACCCTATTGTTCAGTATATGACCAAGCCCGATCTGAAAAAATCAATAGATAATACCAAAAAAGAAATGCTGGCCGCCGCCAAAAATATGGACTTCCTGTTGGCAGCCAAACTACGCGATGAAATGTTTGCATTGGAGAAAATGATGGAGGAGAAGTTTTAATTGGATGTGCAAATTTCAAATATGCAGATATGCAGATGAGTGATTTTAAACACCGACGACAATGTATTGATTGTAAAATGATTGCAAGATTTTTCCATCTTTATACATAAAAAACATCTGCACATCTGAAATTTGCACATCTGCACATCTAAAAAACAATTTATCCGTTATATACTTATATTTGTAAGCTTAAAATTAATCAGATGTTACTTATTCGTTTCCTGATCATATCAATTTGTGTTTTATACATTATCCGCAGTTTAATGCGGTACCTGATACCTGCTTTATTTCAAAGCGTTATCAATAAAGCACAGCAACAGGCGCAGCAGCAGCAAAACTATCAGCAAAGAAAGCCGGAAGGCACTGTAAAGGTTGACTATATTCCCGAAGGCAAAAAAGGTAAGTTACCGGATACCGAAGGTGAGTTTGTTGATTATGAAGAAGTAAAATAACCCTGTATGTTGCCAGACGAAGTATACAAACGACGCCCAAACCACAATAACACGCCGGAATCAATTACCCTGATCATTGCAAACTTTATTGTTTTTGCTGTGGCTACACAGTTATTTGTATCTGCTGCCAAAATTGGTACTTTTTTTTGGGTGGTGGTTGGCGCACTGGCGGTTTATAACTTTTTTAATATCCGTAAATACCGCGAGGATTATAATAAAGGTCAGGTGATAAGTTACATTTTAAGCCTTATTATCATGGTTATTTTCTTTTTTGTAATGCGCGGCCGTTCCTAAAATTGTAAAGCAATTCGTTTGCAACTAATAATTCCTATTCCCGTTCAAATTTCTATTTTTGAGGAATTAATCTCCATTTCAAAAAATATAAATGAATAACTGGTTCAAGCGCAATAGTATTCACCTCATTATTGCGGCAATTTTTATAGCAATTTCCTTTGCTTATTTCATCACTCCGTTAACACAGGGCAAGGTTTTATTTCAAAGCGACGTATCTCAGGCGCAGTCCATGCAAAAAGAGATTAACGATGTCAGGGCGGCAACCGGTAAAGCGCCGTTATGGACCAATCAGATGTTTGGCGGGATGCCTGCCTATCAAATCTGGGCCGCATTCCCATTAAACCTCACAACACATGTGATTAGCGTTTTGAAAACCGTGTTCCCCAACCCGGTTGATACGGTATTGCTTTATTTGCTGGGAGCCTACCTGCTATTCAGCGTATTGCGGCTTTCGCCCTGGTTGGCGGCAGCAGGGGCAATAGCTTTTGCGTTTTCGTCATATAACTTCATCTATATCACCGCGGGCCATAGTAACCAGGCTTATGCTATAGCATTTTTTGCCCCTTTGCTGGCAGGCATTATTTTAACCCTACGTGGCCGCTACCTTTTGGGTGCTTCGCTTACAGCGTTTTTTCTTGCTATGGAAATCCGCAGTAACCACGTGCAAATGACTTATTACCTGTTGTTATCAATAGCTATATTATTGGGCATCGAACTTTATCACGCTATAAAAGACAAGCAAACCAAGCCATTTTTAAAATCGATAGGCTTTTTGGTGGCCGGTATTGTGTTGGCCATCGCGGTAAATGCAAGTATATTGTGGACCACTTATGAATATAGCCAATATACCATCAGGGGCAAAGCAAATTTAACTGCCAAAGGCACAGCGGGCCCTAACCATGGTTTGGATAAAGATTATGCTTATACCTGGAGCCAGAGCGTTGGCGAGTGCCTTACCTTTTTGGTACCAAACGCCTATGGCGGTGGCAGCAGCACAGTTGTTGATGACGACTCCAAAGCAGTAAAAATATTAACCGATAAAGGTGTTGATGCAGGCCAGGCACAGGGTTTTGTTGCACAATCAATGTACTATGGTAATAAGCCGAGTACATTTGGCCCGTGGTATTTTGGGGCTGCCATATGCTTCCTGTTCATTTTAGGGCTGCTGATTGTTAAAAACCGTATTAAATGGTGGGTTTTAGGAGCAGTATTACTGAGCATGTTATTGTCTTTTGGCAAAAACCTGCCTTTCCTGTCCGATTTCTTTTTCAACTACGTACCCATGTACAACAAGTTCAGGGCGGTTGAGTCGACACTGGTGATAGCGGCATTTTGTTTCCCAATACTGGCTTTACTTGCAGTGAACGAAGTTATCACCAATACCGATAAGGCATTTATTTTAAAGCGTGCTAAAATCGCCTTTTACATTACCGGCGGTTTATTATTACTGATGATAGCCATTCCGCAGGCGCTATTGAGCTTTAGGGCAGATGAGCACCAGGCTTTTGTGGCTAACCTTACACAAATTTTTAAAGGTGATACAGGGATGGCAAACTCGGTTGCCAACGCCGTAGTGGATGACCGGGTGAGTTTGGAGCGTGCAGATGCCATTCGTTCGTTAGTTTTCGTGTTGTTAACAGCCGGTCTGTTATGGTTAATTATTAAACAAAAAATTCAAGCGAATATTGCTGCCCTGCTATTGGCTGTTATTGTTATAATTGATATGTGGAGCGTTGATAAACGCTACCTTAAAGATGCCAATTTTGTGGCCAAATCCGACCTGGAGCAACAATATACACCGCGCGAGGTTGATCAATTTATCATGAAAGATACCGATCCTAACTTCCGCGTATTTGACATGACATCCGGCGATCCTTTTCATGATTCGCATTCATCATATTTCTACAAAACAGTAGGCGGTTTCCACTCGGCCAGGCTAAGACGATTTGATGAATTGATTGAAAACCAATTTACCAAAAGTGTAAACCACGACGTGCTTGATATGCTGAATACCAAGTATATTATTACCGCAGATCCTAAAACCGGAAATGCTGGTATGCAGGCCAATTCCACGGCTTGCGGAAATGCCTGGTTTGTGAAGAGCGTAAAATTCGCCGATAACGCCGACCAGGAAATGCAGGCCATCAGCAGCTTTTCGCCAAAAGACGAAGCCATTGTTGATAAACAATACAAAAGTATGATTGATGGAAAATCAGTAGGAATTGATGCTTCATCAACCATAAAACTAACAAGTTATACGCCGGAACACCTCACGTATGAAAGTGGCTCAACTGCGGCACAAGTAGCCGTGTTCTCCGAGATCTATTATGATAAAGGATGGAAAATGTTTATAGACGGCAAAGAAGAGCCTTATTTCCGGGCCGATTACCTGTTACGTGCTGCTGTGATTCCGATAGGCAATCACAAAATTGAATTTGTTTTCCACCCTACGTCTTATTATGCAGGCGAGAATATATCATTAGCAGGATCTATCCTGCTGGTATTGGCTCTTGGTGGAGCAGCGTATAACGAAACAAAAAAGAAAACGATTGCCAAGCCGGCTACAAAAAAGGCTTAATCAAATTTTGAATCTTATATGAAAAAGCGATGGGCAGACCGCTCATCGCTTTTTTGTTAACATCAATCATTTGTCCGCTTATTTTTCAGCCAATACCACGCCAAATTGAAAGCTATAACGAAATGGTTTAAAATCGTAGGAATTAATCCATAATATCGCTTCATAATAGCAAAACGCTCCTTCAAACTTTGCCGATGCTTTTTTTTAGACATCCCCCCTACCAGGTATTTGGCAACATACCTGTTTACGTTTATTATCTTTTTTGCTTTTTTTGCGGCGCGGATGATCCATTCAATGTCTGCACTTAACTGATATTGCATATCGTAAGGCTCGGCTAATGCCCGCCTTACGTAAATAGCCTGGTGACTAATACTCATGCCGTATTTGAACCCGCGCCACGTAAACTTTTTCGGGGCCTTATGTCGGCGCTGGCCTAAGCTCTCGCCGTTGCCTGCTATCATTTCGGTTTCGCCGTAATAAATATCGGCATTATCAGCTGCGGCAAAAACAGTGGCTACAGTGTCTGCATCAAAAAACTCGTCGCCAGAATTCATGAAGATAACGTAGTCACCAGAAGCCAACGCCAACCCTTTGTTCATGGCATCATAAATACCTTTGTCTTTTTCGCTTATTAGTTTTGCAAGTTTGGGTTTGTATTGCTCAATGACCTGTAAAGTGCCATCGGTTGATTGGCCGTCAACAACAATATACTCAATTGCAGGGTAGCTTTGCCCCAGCACCGACAGCATGGTGCGCTCAATATCCTGCACGTTGTTATAAACCACGGTAATCACTGTTAATCCCGGCTGAGTGTTTTGGATCATGCTTGTAATATGGAGTTGTAAAGCTGAATGTATTGTTCAGCAACCCGTTTATTGGTGTAGTTATCCAGCACTTTTTGCCGGGCATTTTGCGCCAGTAGAACACGATCAGCAGCCATGATAGCAGCTATGCCATTTGCAATACCTTGTGCCGAACCTAAAGGCGCCAGGTAGCCGTTTTGCATGTGATCTACCATTTCAGGAATGCCGCCGGTGTTAAACGCCACCACGGGCGTACCGCAGGCCATGGCTTCCATTACCATGTTGGGCAAATTATCCTCAAGCGATGTGGTAACAAATACATCTGCCATACTATATACTTCAGCCAGTCGGGCCTCGTCTGTAATAATATTAAGCTGATGAACCGCAAACGGGAGCGTTGTCACATCAAAATGCCTGTTCTTACCGAATATCACTATCTCAACGTTTTCCGGGCTGTCTTCCTTTAATAAATGCAGGGCCTCCACCAGGTAGGTAATACCCTTGCGTCTGTCATTAATATTTGCCGCGCCAAACAAAATCACTTTTGCACCGGCGCTAACGCCATGTTTTGCGCGGGCAAAAATTTTATCCTGCGGAGAAAACACTTCGACGTTAATGGGATTAGGAATGGCACGCATAATAAACCGCCCGGTGAGCGAGCTTTGTTTAGCCACGCTGGTTAACCATTGGCTGCAACCAACAAAAGTGAGGTTCTTTGCCCCTGTATACATAGTTTTTTTACGCTTCCAACCTTTGTGAGACAGATCATTAGGATCAGGATCACGCAAAAACGGGCAATTACCGCATTCCTGTTCAAAGCGAGTACACACGCCGGAGTAATGGCAGCCACCGGTAAACATCCACATGTCATGCATGGTCCACACAATGGGTTTGCCTGTATTAATGAGTTCGGTTAAATCAGTGATTGAAAGAAACCCGGAGTTTGTCCAGTGAAGATGCAGTACATCCGCCTCTTTTATCAACAGGTGATCAACTATGCTGGTTCCTGCATTTGCTGTCGAAAACGCAAAACGCACCGTTTTATCTTCTTCATCAAAAAGTATAAAGGGTATGCGCTCGGCCAAAAAGGTGTAGTTTGCCTTTAGTTTGCTCGCGGTATCTTTTACAATCCCCGTTACAGCGCTATTGCCGGTCTTTTTATACTGTACCAGCATTTGCGCATCAACACCGTTTTGTCTGAGTGCGTTGAGCAGGCGCGCGCTTGCTGCAGGCGCACCGCCTCCGGCATCTGACGTGTTGATGAGCGTTACTTTCATTTAGTACAAGTATAGTAAAAAACCTGAAACACCCAGGAAAAGGCCGGAAGACTAAACTATTATTCAGAAAAAATTTTACTTTTGGGGAGAAGCGCGTTTTCATCCTGAGCTTGTCGAAGGATATGCGGGCGGGCCTTTGCGCTCTACCCTTCGACGAGCTCGGGGTGACATCCATTTTAATTGAATTAATGAACGCAATAGCCTACTTATTTCAGGATCGCAAAGCCAACCGTAATAATTTTAAGGGGCAACTGGTGCTGTTTTTATTCAGGCTGGCATCATTAATAAACCGCAGTATGATAGCCAAAATACTGCTTTATCCCTACCTGCTTTGGTACCGCTACATGGTTGATTGGGTTTGGGGCATTGAATTGCCGCGCAAGCTACAGGCCGGCAAGGGCCTCATTGTTTATCACGGGCATGCGCTGGTAGTAAATCAAGGAGTAATTTTGGGCGATAACTGCGTGCTGCGCAACTCGGTTACGATAGGCCACAAAAAACTGGCCGACGGCGGTTTTACCCGCTGCCCGCGCATAGGCAATAATGTTGACATTGGCGCTAACGCCATAATTGTCGGCGATATTGAAATTGGCGATAACGTGATCATAGGTTCGGGGTCCGTAGTAGTTAAAAGTGTACCCACCAATTGTACCGTCGTGGGTAACCCGGCAAGAATTTTAGAGAAAAATATTTAGGAGGCTGACCTGATAAATGGAGAATAAGTTAACCGACCGCGCGTTTTGGAAATCATTTTGGGAGTCAAGGATAGGCCTCATCTTCAGTATAAAACCCGATTATGTTTTTGGTAATATCCTGGCAAAGATCATCAAACAAAAAAACACAAAAACAGCTATTGAGCTGGGCGGTTTCCCGGGCTATTACGCTATTTACCTTAAAAAATATCAACAGTTAAATACCACCCTGCTCGATTACTTTATACACCGGGACCTGGTAAACCAATTGCTCGCTGCCAACGGAATGAACTGGGATGATATCAATATTATTGAGGCCGACCTGTTTAATTACATTCCCGCCGAGCAATATGACATGGTGCTATCATTCGGTTTGATAGAACATTTTGCCGATACCAAGGGCATTATTGCCACCCATCTTCCGTTTTTGAAACCCGCCGGCACGCTTTTTATTACGCTGCCCAATTTTACCGGTGTTAACGGATGGGTGCAGCGCAATTTTGACCGCGAAAACTACGACAAGCATTACATTGCCAGCATGAACCCAACCCTGCTGGCCGAATATTGCCGCCAGTTGGGTTTAAAAAATGTAGAGGCTTATTACCATGGCGGGTTCTCCATCTGGCTGGAAAATAAGGCGCATCAATCCGCAATTACAAAGGGTTTTGTTAAGGCGCTTTGGCTGGCTGGAAAGATGATCAGTAAGGTTGTACCGGTGGAAAGTAAGCTGATGTCGCCTTATATCGTGGTAAAAGCTGAAGCCGGAAATCAGTGATTAGTTAATTAGAGATCAGGGTTATTTTTTTGCTACGTACTTTACCCGCCATTGTTTTATCAAACGTATACAACGCTGCAATAAAGTCCCTTTGCGGTTTTTCAGAAAATGCCAGATGGCCTGATGGGCTTTCAGATCAGCTACTACCTCAAACGGGAAATTTTTAATCGGATTTTGCGCTATGCTCACGCCGTACATATGCTCAATGTTGGAGTGTACACCAGTGCCGTCATGCCCAATGTTATGAACCAAAGAATGCGAGGGGTGCAGTGCAACACCGCCTTTTAAAAACATAGATGCATACCAGCGTATGGCCCATGAGTTGTTTTTACGCGCCTTAAATTCAAGCATCTGTTTCCAGAAATTCCCTGCGCCGTTTATAGAGAATTGCTGGATCTTTTTTTTGTCGAAACCTGCTATCAACTTGTCAATATCAGGTTCAAAGTTTTTCCATGCCCTGTCCCAGGTGGCCCAGCCCCAACTGGTGGCTATAGGGTGAAAAAATGTTTCGGGCAAGGTTATATCGGCCAGCGGGAACATGTACGCACCTATGTGCATCGCTTTTTCTTCATGCTGGTAACGGCTAAGCGCTTCGTTAAAATATTCTAAGGTGTAAGGCGACGATAACAGGTCGTCTTCAAAAACTATCACCTTACCAAACTCATTTACCAGCTGGGTAACCCCGCTGATGATGGATTCGGCCAGGCCCAAATTATGATCGCGCAAAATAACTTTTACGGTTTTAAATCCTGTGGTTTCATTAGCCACCTGTCTTACTTCCTCAACTTTAGCACGGTCGGCTTCAGTTTTTGGCGCATCGCAAAAAATGTATAGCCGCGATTCATCTGCCAACACATTTTTTTTAAGATAGGTAATGGTACGGCGTGTATGATCGGGCCGGTTATATACAAACAGGGCTATTGGGGCAAGTTTTTGCATCGATCACGTTAAAAGTCAGAACAATTCGGGTTGATGGTCGGCTTTCTTACACAAAACGGTATAAGCGTTGGCAAATTGCTCGCGTACCTTTTTTCCCATCAATTTACTTAGAGCTTGCTTAACCGAATATTCGGCTGCTATGCTTATATTTTTCAGCAAGCTTTTGGTTTTCTTTTGATTAACGTAGGTATTAAACCTGGTAACCTCGGGCTCAATCATCGATGTCAGGTCATTCTCTATCTCAAAACCTTCGGTACTTAACAGGTAACGCAGGGAAGTTGGCGTATATACATTGATATGCCCGTAAGCCAAAAAGTGCTTTATCCGTGCATCAACTCCTGCTTTATAATCGCGTGGAACCTCAATAACACAACGTTTTGCCACACGTTTTATCTCGCGCAGCAGCATGCGTTCATGCTCTACATGCTCCAACACATGCGACAGGATGATCAAATCAAAACTATCTGTTGCAAAAGGCAATTTGTAGCCATCAAATACCTGCACAGATTTGAGGTTTTTTATTTCGCGCGATTGAATATAGCTAACCCCGCTTTCCGAAATCTCGACAGCATGATATTCGGAGGCAAAATTATTGTCAGACAAAATTTTCAAGATACTGCCATCGCCGGCGCCTACTTCCAATACTTTGGCAAAAGCAGGGCCTTTGCACACATCCACAATATGCCGCGCTTTGTATTTGGCACCCAGCATACGCCATGCCTCATCGTGCTTTTGATAAAATTTATCGTAGGCGGTTTTGTAATCGCCGCTTATAATTGACTCCTGCATTGTTTACGAAGGTAAAATTATAGCTTAAGTTTTTAAACAAAAAGGTAAACTTATAGCTAATTGCGTTTATTAATTGTAGCCACTCTTTTTAGTACCGAATCTACTTTTTCATTCACATCATCAGAAATATGAAGATAATATGTCATCAATATATAAATCAGGGTTGTTACTCCACTGCGTACCGCTATATCCAGGTATAAATTGGGCATACGCCAAAAGTACTTACCCACAAAAAAGCTTACAAGGGCAATAGCCACTGCCAGGAGGTGTTTATAATGGAACGGCTGCATTTTAAACCGTACCTTAATGTAAAACCAGTTGCCCAAATTAAAAGCAGTCATTGTTATCAGGTATGCCAAAGCGGCGCCGGCACCTCCGAATTTGGGTATTAGCAGGTAATTTAAAATTACGCATACTACTCCTGAAGTAATAACAAAGCCCATCGCCAGGCGGTATTTATGAGATGCCGCAATAATAGCGGTATTTAAGCCCCCGGTGATATCAACCAAAAATCCTAAACCTATTATGATAAACACGTTAAAGTGATCGCTATATTCTTTTTTGTGAAGAATACCTGTCAAATTATCTCTGTTAATAATAATACCGATAAACAACAGCAAGCCAACAACCAATTGTATAATAGAAGTTTTATAATAAAGGCCGGCAATAGTGGGCATATCTTTTGATTTCCAGGAGTCGGTTACTATTTGATAGGTTGTACGGCTTAACGCTTGCGCCGGAACCCCTATAACTACGGCTATATTAAAGAAAAAACTATAAACCCCCTGTTCAGACAGCCCGGACATTGAACTTAGCATAATTATATCTACTTTCTGCAGCAGTACATATATCGTAGTCGATATTAAAGTGTACAAACCATAAGTTATAAGCTCTTTACTGTTGATTTTCGAGATACTTTGTCTTTTTAGTTTGATTGATATTTTTTTGGACGCAGCTATGCTGATTAACAGCATAACAGATACCAAAAAGTTAATAAAAACATATAATATTATAAACCCCTGAAAATCGATCCACTTTACTGCAAGCATTAAAATACCAGCGGTAGTAAACAGCCGCAAAAGAACATCTTTTAAAAGGCCCGAAAAAACAGTTTGGTAAATAACCCTTCCTGTCATTTCAAGAAAATTAAAGCAAATGGTAAAAAAAGTAAGCGGTATCAGGTAATAATAATATTTTAAAAACAATGGCGATTTTTGGATATAACTGGCAACAATAATTGGCTTAAATACTATAAAAAGCAACGTTGCCGCAATAAAGCCAATTAACGAAACCATTGCCGCCCAATGCATAAAACCTTTATGCTCGCGGTCTTCTGTACGGTGATAGGCAAAATACCTGGCAATAATATTAGGGATACCCAACGATGCAATAATTGAATATAAAATGGCTATACCGCCAATTAAGTTAAATAAGCCATATTCCTTAGTGCTTAAATAAATAGGGTACAATAAAACCAAGTTTATATAACCTATAACCATACCGGTATAAGTTATAAGTGTATTTTTATAAGCGTTTTTTTTAACAATGCCCATGCACAGTATTATATAAAGCTGAATTGTTTAAAAATATTTACTAAAAATAGTCCTGTTGTTTAAAAGCTGGCCTGCTAAAACTTTTCGTTATCTGCTTTACCTAATTTCCCCCTGAGCCCATCCTTTATCGCTACCAATAATTTTGAGTACGCTTCCCTTTTCGAACTTATCAAACTTATCACTTTCAGATAGCTTAAATACAACCCTTTGTTGAGTTTAAAAACCAGCATATTGCTGATAAAGTTATTGGAGTAAAAAAACATCCGGTTTCTGACATGATAATATGTTCGGAAATTCCATTGATCAAGTAAATGAGAGTGAAAGGGCCTTCGCTTGTAATCTAATCCTTGCGATTTGTCAATATCAACTATCTTGCATAGAGGTATTAGCCAGATAATGCCCTTATTTTTGGTAATACGATAAGTGTACTCAGAATCGTCGACATATAAAAACAGCCTTTCATCAGGAAACCCAATATCATTAATTATTGTTCTGTGAAGCAATAATCCCCCATAAGGAACGTATGGCATCTGAACCCGGCTTTTATACGGCCCATCTTTCTGAAATTTATAGTTCAACTTACGATATTGGTTAGCTAATATCCTGAAAACATTAAATCCCATAAAATCGTTAAAAGTCAGGTAGCGAAGAGAATTTTCTCCTTTTGCTATTTTTACGTGTTGTATTCTGTCTTCGCGAAGGCAAAACAGAGCCTTCTTGTTGTTGGCACCTTCAATACTTTGCCATTCTGTCAGCAGCTTGGTAAGCACATCGGCATCGGGCAGGTTATCGTCGTCAAGCAGGAAAAAAAAATCGGCTTGGGTGTTTTCTACGGCATGTTCAATCGCCGTTTTATACCCCCCTGCTGATCCTGTATTCTCGGTATTACTTATAACAATTATTCTACTGTCTTCCAGTTTTTTTACTTCATCTGTCACACTATATGCCGAAGCATTGTCAATAACAATCACCTGCGTTATTTGATCATAGGCAAGTACGCGTTTTAGTACTTTTTCCAGAAACCGCCACCTATCGCCATAAGTAACAGTTAAGATACATACACTATTTTCTAAGCCTGACATCGGTCGTCAAAATTATCATTTTATCACTAATAACTAACATGTTTTAATTTATCAAACAATTGCAGTGTCAACCGTATAGTAGCATTTTTCAAGGTGGACGCTACTGTACAAATCCCTAACAATCTGGTATCCGATTTGCGTTAATTGCAAAAGTTGATTTATAAATATTTTAGGATGGCTTATTCATGAGCGGGCAAAACACCGGCAAATGATATTGTAAAGAACCGTTATTTACCTATACGAGGCTATATTTCGATGTTTATCGCAGTACAGCGATAAAAGGCTTTACAACTGACACCTGAAGAAACTGATTTGAAATAGCCCTTCCGCCACAAGCTTAAAAAAAAATCTGTCTGTTATAAAAGTACCGGCGCTGGCTTATGGCATTAAAATCAGGCTATTGCTTAATGCCGACAATGGTTAAATGATGTGGGAAAGATGAATCGGTAATAAGTACGGTAACGTTGAGGTAATTAAATATCTGGGTTAAAAGATCGAGGTTATACACATGTTGGTGCATACAGCGATTATTAATATTATCTAAACAACGTTGTTTAAATTGGTCCATATCGGTCACTCCCCCATCGCGTTCAAAATCATGTAAGGTTAGTACCTCATCAAGATGTGTTAAATCATTTTCATCAGTATTTTTATTATAATCGTCAATCAGGTGCTGCAGTTTAGTGATAGGCCGTTTATGATCAAAGGTATATTTTGGATTCGGCAAGATGAGTGTAAGCGCCCCGCCGGTTTTTAATACTCTGAGCCATTCTTTTAGCGCCTTTATTGGGTTGGCAATATGTTCCAGGCTGTGGCTGGATAAGATAAAATCATATGATGAGGAAGCTATAGGGTTCAGGTCGATACCATCTAAAATATATTGATGCCCAACCAAATTTGCACCTGTACTATAAGTTGGCCCCTCTTTTATCGTGTTTTCCCACACGGTGTTGTTGCTGAAGTTGACTCCATCAACCTGTTTGGCCAAAGGGTAAACAGGTATATAACCTTTAACTCCGAATATCGGACTTGGTCCACCAATTTCGAGTCCTCTTTTTTCGCGGTATAAATAGGATATTTTATTCAACGAACCCAATTTGGTACGAAATTTCGAGTACAAATATTGCGCTAAACGCATTGGGGTTTTAGATAGCGTTGTAATGTACTTTATTTCCCAGTTTAGCTTTTCTTTAAAGGTCATTAGATAAATATAGAGGGTATCGCAGTAAATTAAGCCGCAAATATAGGCATATTCAATATTCATACAACACTAAGGGTGCCAGGCGAAGAAACAAAAGGAACTTTCTTCGTTTTCAAATATCACACCGATACAACCTAATTACAAAAACCGGATCAACAAGGATGAATCGAGATATAATTGGACACCTATGAATGTTGTGCTTGGGCGGCCCAGGGTATTGATTTTGCCGTGTTCCATACTGAAAGCTTCCCGGGTTAGGAGAATAAGCCGGTATTTAATAAAAGGCCATGCCTATTTTCAGCATTAGTATGCTCAATACATGTTTTTGGCTTTCTTTTAGACGCCAATAAAAAAACGGCATTAATTAACAAGTTGGGTAACTGGGAGAAGAATAAAATGCTGCTATTGAAGCTTACCTGTCTTTTTAGTGATAAAATGCAGCCATCCTTTTAGCATAAACCTGAGTTTTATCATCTTATGCTTTTCATATAATAAAACATGCCTCAGATCTCTAAACATGCTTAAAAATACATTATAACAAAAGTTGGGATAATGCCGCCAGTACTTGAATATAAACATTAGTTTATTTCTTGTAATATAATACCGCCTTATCTCGTTGTAATTAAGCGCGGTTATTTGGTAGCCCGCAGGCGATTGGTGTTTGGTTGCATTGCCCAGGCCGTGCGAAAGGTGTACAGTATTAAGCCTTAGCACCTTAAAGTTATGCATATTTAGGCGCAGGCAGTAGTCCCAATCAACCGCATCAATAAAATATCGTTCGTCAAAACCGTTAATCTGCCGGTAAGCAAACAGACTAATTAGGTTTCCCGATGTCATGGTTGTTAGCACCACATCATCATGAGTTGCCGGCTTAACAGAAACATTGGTTTGATGAAATGGCGATACAATACCAGTAAACTCGTCATCCTGCTGTATTGCAAATTCAATTAGCCGTAAAATATCACCCGGCTCAAATTTGCTGTCCTGATCCATCGTGAGCAACCAATCGGCTCCGTTAGCGATGGCCAGCTTTGCACCCTGGTTTAAGGCATTAGCGATGCCCTGGTTGGTTTGGTTTTTTATATATACGCATTTAGAAATGGCGCTTAGCCCGTTAATAATACTTAAATCGGTCTCGCCAGAATTATCAATAATGTACAAATGCTCCAAACCATCGATATATGATTTGATATTACCAACAACCGAAATATCAGGCTGATATAGAACTACCACACCTTCAATTTTATTTTTCTGCATCAGCTTATCAAATTAAAAACGGCAGGCATTCGGGCATTATCGAGCATGTAGCCATGTTTACAAAAATATACAAAAGCAAATAACTTAGGTATCGCATTAATTATTGTTAAAAAAAAGAGGCAAACCTAAGCTTGCCTCTCTCAATATTATAATTCATCCACCAAATTATTGGCTTGTGAATTTCTTAGCGTTAATTTTACGCTCGTTTTCGTTCAGGTAGATTTTACGTAAACGGATGCTTTGCGGCGTAACCTCGATGTACTCATCAGCCTGGATGTATTCCATTGATTCTTCTAACGAGAATTTAATGGCCGGCGCAATCCGCACGTTGGTATCGCTACCAGATGCACGCATGTTGGTTAATTGTTTGCCTTTTGTTAAGTTAATAACCAAATCGTTATCACGGATGTGCTCGCCTAATACCTGTCCTTCGTAAATATCAACTCCCGGATCAACGTGGAACCTGCCACGGTCCTGTAATTTATCAATTGCGAAAGCGGTGGTTTTACCTGTATCCATAGATACCAATACACCATTTAAACGGCCTGGGATAGTACCTTTCCATGGCTCGTATGCTTTAAAGCGGTGTGCCATAATAGCCTCGCCACCTGTAGCTGTTAATACGTTGTTACGTAAACCAATGATACCACGTGCCGGGATATCAAACTCCAGGTGTTGTAAATCACCTTTAGGTTCCATCACCAACAGGTCGCCTTTACGTTGTGTTACCAGCTCAATTACTTTACCTGCAACATCGCCAGGTACATCAACAATAAGCGTTTCAACCGGCTCGCATTTAACACCGTCAATTTCTTTAACGATAACCTGCGGCTGGCCTACCTGCAATTCGTAACCTTCGCGACGCATGGTCTCGATCAATACTGATAAGTGAAGAATACCACGACCATACACCAGGTATGAGTCAGGCGATTCGGTTTCAACAACCTTAAGTGCCAGGTTTTTCTCCATCTCTTTGTACAAACGGTCACGTAAGTGGCGCGATGTAACAAATTTACCTTCTTTACCAAAGAAAGGTGAAGTATTGATGGTGAACAACATGTTCATGGTTGGCTCATCAATTTTGATAACTGCCAGTTGCTCTGGTTTTTCAAAATCGGCAATGGTATCGCCAATATCAAAACCTTCAATACCTACTACCGCACAGATATCGCCCGAGCTAACTTCTGTAGCGCGTACTTTACCTAAACCTTCAAAGGTATAAAGCTCTTTAATTCTTGATTTTTGAATAGTGCCATCGCGTTTTACCAAAGATACCGGCTGGTTTTCTTTGATGGTACCACGTGCTACACGACCGATAGCGATACGGCCTACGAATGACGAATAATCCAAAGAGGTAATCTGCATTTGTAAAGTACCTTCGGCAATAGGTGCGGGAGGAATGTTCTCTAAGATGGCATCCATCAACGGGAAAATATTATCTGTAGGTGTTTTCCAGTCGGTGCTCATCCAGCCTTGTTTTGATGAACCGTAGATAACCGGAAAATCCAGCTGATCTTCAGTTGCTTCAAGGTTGAAGAACAATTCGAATATTTGTTCGTAAACTTCTTCAGGGCGGCAGTTTTCTTTATCTACTTTGTTTACCACCACAATTGGTTTTAAGCCTAAAGCCAAAGCCTTTTGGGTTACAAAGCGTGTTTGAGGCATAGCACCTTCAAAAGCATCGCAAAGCAGCAACACACCGTCAGCCATTTTCAATACACGCTCAACCTCGCCACCAAAATCGGCGTGACCAGGAGTATCTATGATGTTTATCTTAACGTCTTTATACCTTACCGAAACGTTTTTTGATACGATGGTGATACCTCGCTCACGTTCCAGGTCATTGTTGTCCAATATTAATTCACCAGTTTCCTGACCATCACGAAAGATGGCGCAACTGTGTAAAATTTTGTCAACCAATGTAGTTTTACCGTGGTCAACGTGTGCGATAATCGCAATGTTTCTTATTTTTTGCATGAAATATGCCCCTATAAATTTGGCGCAAAGGTACGTTTAATATATGAGAATTTAAAACGTGGTCAAGTTATAGTTGATATAATGATTTAGATTTAACAATTCAAGCAGTTGAAGTTTACATTTTTAAAAAAAACAATTGTAATAAACGTCTTTTCTGATTTTTAAAATCACAGTTGTTTTATAGTTTTACTGCTATGAATGAGGACAAATACATTAAGATAGAAAACACCTCTGATTACAAAATATTTACTTTCATTAGCCAGGGCAGGCATGGCGAACTGCTTAAAATTGTCAGATTTGATGAACTTATAACAAGAGAAAATACCTACAACTTAGCTTTAGGCACTGTGTTACAAAATGGAAAAGTAGATTTTACAAGTACAACCAATAATGGCGACAGAAATAAAATATTGGCAACAGTTGCCGGTATTGTATACATTTTTATAGAAAACCACCCCAACAAAACTGTGTATTTGACCGGCAGTGACGAACGAAGGACATTACTTTATCAGCGCGCTATCGCTTATGGCTACCACGAGTTAATTCAAACGTTTAATGTATATGGCGAAACTTTAACAGATGAAGTGAGTGAGTTTGAATATTTTGATCGGGCAAAAAAATATTGTGGATTTCTTATTGAAAAGAAATAATCAGCTATGGGCAATTTGCTTCCCAAATTTTTCTTCAACCTTTTTTAGCTTTTCAGGTAAAAATTCAGGACCAGCATATTTACTGAGCGCATCATTTACTGTCAGTTTTATTTCCGTTTCACCTTTGATGCTTTGCTTTTTATACTTGCTCTGATCTTTCATCTTTTAATAATTATTGATCGTCAATCCATTACAAATATAACGATATTTTAATTTGTTTGTTATTTCAAAAGCATCCTACAAATCTGCTTTCAACATCCTTTCAGCTATCATCTCCAATTCATTTTGCATCGGTATTGGTAACGCCTCAATCTTTTCGATGAATTTAATGTCCATCGTATACATATAGTCGTGAAATTCTTTTAGCGGCTCGTCAAAATCAGTTGCCATAAGCACTCCGCCAACGTCGCTTAATCTATCTTCGCTCCCTTCTTTTCGGCTTCATTAACCAATTTAATTATAAAATGCTAAACCTGGTACCTCGAACTTAATGGAAGCTTTTCTATCACCTTAATAATTATATCATTCTCCATGTAAGCAATTTAAGCAATCGAAACTTATACTCCAAACGCCCAACACAAAAATTTACCCATTACCCTACCCCAGGTTTCAGTGTTATGGCTGCCGCCAACCACCTCTACATACTGAATATCGGATGGGCGGGAGAAGCCCTTTGCCTCGAGTTCCTTAATCAGATCGATGGTATCGTCAATCGCATCTATAATCCCGTTTTTATTCCTGTCGCTGGTTTCATCTTTTGTACCTGTTTGCAGCCAGAACTTTAAACCGGGTTTACCTTCGGTTTCCCTGATTAAAGTATGCGCAATCCGGTCGTTGTCAGTATATCCCTTAGCTAAATCCTTACTTCTCCACCAAAACGAACCTGAAAATACCCCAACTTTATCAAACACATCCGCGTTGTTCCAACAAATGTCAAATGCCGATAATCCACCCAAAGAAAAACCTGCAAAGGCTGTATTTTCAAATTCGTGAATACCTGTTCCGGCTTTTATCTGTGGCAGCAATTCGGTTATTATAAATTGAGTATAAATATCAGCTTTAGCGCCCCGTTTTTTAAAATCGGGCCGGCCGGCTACGCCATATTCCTGCAGCCGGTCTTCACCGGCATATATGGCTGCAATCATTATTGGCTTCAGTCGGTTGGTATTGTAAAGTTTTTCAAGTGTCTGGCTAAGTTCCAGGTTCTCCAGCTCCTGCCCATCATTCAGCAACAACAGGCTTAACGGTTCTGCAATTTCCTGTTCATCGGGTATTAATAGCGTGCATAATACCTCTCTTTCAAGCAAGGCAGAATTTATCGTTATCCTTTTTTCTATTATCGTCATCTCTGTTTCAACCCAGCCCCAATTCATCTTATGTTAATTTTAAAGGGCACAAAAGTACGCTATGTTTTCAAATTATTACGCTAACGTATTAATTTATCAGTTAGTTGCCTTTTTCAGTTAAAGCACTTAACTTACATCATTTAAAAACTTAAACTGCCCATTTTGACCGAAAAATATCATCGCTGGTACTCGCCAAATCTAAACCTGCATGTAGAAATGCTGGTATTTGGCGACCGTGGTTTTCCTGTCATCCTATTCCCTACTACCAAAGGGCGCTATCACCAAAACAAAGATTTTGGGCTGATTGATCGCGTGAAATGGTTTGTAGATGAAGGCCTGGTGAAGATTTATTGCCCCGATACATTAGACGACAGAACCTGGTACGATAAAGGCATCCACCCGGCCGACCGCGCCCGTAATTACAGCTGGTACGATAAAATGCTTTTACATGAGTTGGCCCCATGGGCCATGCACGAAACGGGTGTTGGTAAAGTAGCAGTTGCCGGATGCAGTTTTGGCGGTTACCATGCAGCAAACTTTGCATTTAAACACCCCGAAAAAGTGGCGCATCTTTTTACAATGGGCGGGGCATTTGACATTAAAATGTTTACCGACGGCTTTTATAACGATGATATTTTTTACAACAACCCTGTAGATTATTTGCCCGGCAGCAACGCGGGCGACTTATGGAACATCAACATCATCCTGGGCACATCTGAGCACGATATTTGTAAAGATTATAACATACAGTTATCAAACATACTAAACAAAAAAGGCATTAAGCATTGGTTGGATATCCGCCCGAATGCCAGCCACGACTGGCCGATTTGGAAGGAAATGTTTCCGCATTATTTATCAACGATAAAATAATTATTGATTTACTTAATTAGTGAATTATTGATTTAAAAGCTACAACTACCAAAAAACATATACATAATGAAAAAAATAGGCATCTTATTCGGACAGGAAAATTCGTTCCCACAAGCTTTTGTGGATAGGATAAACCAGAAGGCAGAGAAAAACATATCGGCGGAATTTGTACGCATTGATAAGGTGATGCAGGCCGAGCCATTGGATTATGCTGTTATTATCGACCGCATTTCGCAGGATGTTCCTTTTTATCGGGCGGCGTTAAAAAACGCGGCCATTTGTGGCACAGCCGTTATTAACAACCCTTTTTGGTGGAGCGCCGATGAGAAGTTTTTCAACAATGCGCTGGCTGTAAAAATTGGGGTACCGGTGCCTAAAACGGTGATACTACCCTCAAAAGAGTTGCCCGATGATACTACCGACAAATCGTTCCGCAACCTTGCTTACCCGTTGGATTGGGATGGCATTTTCAACTACGTTGGCTTCCCGGCCTATATGAAGCCCTTTGATGGCGGCGGCTGGAAAGAGGTTTATAAGCTGGAGGATAAAGAAGATTTTTTTGATAAATACAACAAAACCAAACAATATGTAATGATGCTGCAGGAAGAGGTTGTTTTTGACGACTACTTTCGCTGTTACTGCATTGGCGGCAAGCACGTACGCATTATGCAGTACGAGCCGCGCAACCCGCATCACCTGCGTTACGAGCACGGCAAGGCCCCGGCAGCCAAAAAGCTTTTGGATACCGTTAAAGATTACGTGATAAAACTGAACCAGTTTTTAGGTTACGATTTTAATACTGTGGAGTTTGCTATTCGCGATGGCATTCCCTACGCTATCGACTTTTGTAATCCGGCCCCCGATGCCGAAGTTACAAGCGTAGGCCAGGAAAACTTTGAATGGGTGGTTGAAACTGCTGCTGATTACGCCATTGAACGCGCCAAGAAACAAAAAGGTGGTTTAGATAACCTTACCTGGGGCGAGTTTGTAAAAACATCGGCTGCGAAAACACCGCTGGTTAGTGTGAAAGCAAAACCGGCTAAAGTGGATGTATCCGTAACCAAAGTTGATCATCCTATTGAGACAGAGGGAAAAGTGAAGAAGGAGAAAGTGGTGAAGGCGAAGAAAGCAGCGAAGATGTAATACAATATAGAGATGGGGTTGTAACCCATCGTCATAAAGCCATGGAACAGATACAGAATATAAATGACTAACCGGGAACAACTTAATACAAAACTACAAAACGACATAGCAAAGTTTGGCCTACAAGTAATGTATGTAATGGAAGACGAAACCGGGCCTGGATTTAGTTACTCTATCGGATTATTTGAAAGTTATCAGCACCCTGAGATCATTATAATTGGGCTAAAACAGGAATTGTCCCACACGCTTATAAATAATATGGCATATGATATCAAAGATGGGAAGACTTTTAGACCGTCGACGTTTGATGCCGATATATTGGATAATTTTAAATGCTATATAACCGAAGTAGAAAAATCAAATTATGATAATTATGTGGGCCAGGCCCAGCGATATTATAAAGGAGATGAGTTTCCCTTGTTACAATGCATTTATCCTACAGTAAAGGGTATTTATCCGTGGGAGGATGAATGGCCTGAAAGCATTAAAGACTTACAACCAATATTAGGTCCTGTTAATTTAAGCTAACCAATTATGAACAAGTTTACCTTAGGTGTTGAAGAAGAATTTATGGTGATTGACCCTGTAACCAGGGAGCTAAAATCGCATGAGCAGAGAATTGTGGACAGCGCGCAAAAAATCCACGAAGACCAGGTGAAGGCCGAAATGTACCAGGCGGTTGTGGAGGTAGGCACCCATATTTGCAAAAACACTGCAGAAGCCCGCAAGGAGGTGGGCAAATTGCGCACAACCGTGGCCATGCTCGCCGGTGATATTGGCTTGCGCATTGGCGCAGCGGGAACGCACCCGTTTTCGCACTGGCAGCATCAGCTCATCACAGATCATCCACGTTATTTCGAGATTGTAGATGAGATGCAGGAAGCTGCCCGTTCCAACCTTATTTTTGGTTTACACGTGCATGTGGGCATCCAATCGCGGGATATGGCTATCCACATTGCCAACCAGGTACGCTATTTTTTGCCGCACGTATATGCCTTATCAACCAATTCGCCTTTTTGGGAAGGGCGTAACACGGGGTTTAAATCGTTCCGTACCAAGGTTTTTGATAAATTTCCCCGTACCGGTATTCCCGATTATTTTAGCAGCATCGAAGAATATGACAATTATATCAAGCTGCTGGTAAAAACCAACTGTATCGATAACGCTAAAAAAATCTGGTGGGATATCCGGGTTCACCCATTCTTCGAAACCATCGAATTCCGTATTTGCGATTGCCCTATGCTTGTTGATGAAACCATTGCTTTTGCAGCGCTTTTCCAGGCGCTGTGTGCCAAATTATATAAGCTGCGGCAGCAAAACATGAAGTTTATAACCTACTCACGGGCGCTTATTAACGAGAATAAATGGCGTGCCGCCCGTTATGGCATTGATGGCAAAATGATTGATTTTGGTAAAGAGATGGAGGTAAACACCCGGTCGTTAGTCTTGGAATTGCTTGATTTTGTCGACGACGTAGTCGACGACCTTGGCTCACGTGATGACCTGCAGTATGTACATAAAATACTGGAAACGGGTACCGGGGCCGACAGGCAGCTGGCCATTTACCAGCAAAATAATAACTTTGCGGATGTGGTTGATTACATCACATCGCAAACACTAAAGGGACTATAACGACAGAATGACAACGAAACCGGAAATAAAAGTAGCTATACTTGATTTGTATGATGGGATAGCGAATGAGGGGATGCGCGGTTTCCAGGATATTTTAAACAGATATAAGGCAAAACACGATTTAAATATCACTTATAAAATTTTTGATGTTCGCAGGGGATGCGAAGTGCCGGGCCTTGATTTTGACATTTACATATCAAGCGGGGGGCCGGGAAGCCCGTTACATGAGGGCACAGAATGGGAAAAAAAATATTTCAGGCTGACCGACAAGCTCGAAGATCACAATCTGTCCAACACTATCGATAAAAAACATTCTTTTTATGTTTGTCATTCTTTCCAGCTAATGTGCCGTAAGTACGGACTGGGAGATATCAACACCCGCCGTTCGCCATCGTTTGGCGTGTTGCCGGTAAATAAAACCAGGGCCGGTTTAACCGAACCCCTGTTTGAAGGCCTTGCCGAGCCATTTTACGCGGTTGACTCAAGAAGCTGGCAGGTGATCAATCCGAACGAAAACCGGTTTAAAGAATTGAATATGCAGCTGGTAGCTATCGAAAAAGAGCGCCCGCACATTGATTTGCCACGGGCCATGATGGCCATTCGTTTTGACGAGTACTCATTTGCCACCCAGTTTCATCCCGAAGCCGACGCCAATGGCATGAAAAGCCTGCTTTTAAAAGAAGACAAAAAAGACGAGGTAATTAACGAACATGGCGACGTAAAATATAAGGAAATGCTGAGCCACCTTGCCGACCCTGATAAAATTAGCCACACCCAACAAACCCTGATTCCTAATTTTTTAGATCAGGCTGTAATGAGTTTGCAGGGGTTGGCGTAGCGTTGTTACTCAACCATCGTCATTGTGCCTCGTAGTAATGGCGTGATGATCTCCTTTAGAGAACTATCATGCTGAGGCACGAATCTGTTCGGGAACTTTATAAGTGAAATAAGCATGGTGTAGGATAGATTCTTCGTACCTCAGAATGATAGCAAGGATAGCTTTCAAACCGGTTACAGGTAACATCACGTAGTAAGATGATATCCTAAATCCTGCAAAACAATAAAGCCGCGATCAATTAAAGATCGCGGCTTTATTGTTTTATCTTTTATAGCTTAGTTCGCCTTGTTGTTATTATCGGCATTAAACAGTTTCGATTTGTCAACCTTTTCTACAATCATCCCATCGGCAAGTGTTTTAGTAATTGCTGCATAAGGGGCAGATACCACTTCTTCGCCGCCTTTAAGGCCACTTAATATTTGAATGTAGGTATCATTCTGGATGCCTGTAGTAACCTGCACTTGTTTTAGCTTGTTACCTGCAGTTAACACAAATACGTATTCTTTTGATGGCTGTGTAATTGATGGTTTACTCTTATCGTCGTCCTTTTTAGGCGGCCCGTTCTGATCTTTTTTCTCCTCGCGGGTGGTTACCGATTGAATAGGTACCGATAATGATTTTACCTGGTTGGTATTTATGTCAACAGTGGCTGTTAATCCCGGACGGAAAGGAGACGGATTATCTGCAGATTTTTTTAATAACGACATGTATGAATCTGCATTGATGCGTACTTTAACAGTAAAGTTAGTCACCTGGTCGGCAGTGGTACCAACCACATTGGCCGAACTTCCTATCTCAGAAACAACACCTGTAAATTTCTTACCCAAAAACGCGTCGATCTCAATATTCGATGAATCGCCTAATGAAATGCGGTTAATATCGTTTTCGTTCACATCAACGTTAACATCCATTTTGCTCAGGTCAGATATGGTCATGATCTCGGTACCGGCAAATTGCTGGGTACCTAAAACGCGCTCGCCCAACTCAATAGATAGTTTTGATACTACGCCATCAACCGGCGAGTAAATGGTTGTTTTGGCCAGGTTATCCTGCGCTTCTTTTACCGAAGCAGATGACTGTGCCAAACCATATTGTGAACCAATTACGTTTTGCTTGGCCGCTTCTAACGAAGCTTTGGCACCTTCATAAGCAGCTTTGGCATTTTCATACTCAGATACGGTAAGTACCTTATTTTTATATAGCTCCTGGCTGCGTTTAAATATACCGGCCTGGTTATCAAATGTAGCCTGGGCTTGTTTTAGCAATTGACCAGAGTTACCCACACTGGCTTTTTGAGTATTATAAGATGCGATGGCTCTATCGTAACCCGACTTTAAAATGTCCGGACGGATTTTACAAAGCAACTGGCCTTTTTTAACCACGTCGCCTTCTTTAATGGGCAATTCAACCACTTCGCCAGATACTTCGGGGCTTATTTTAACTTCGATGTGCGGTTTTATTTTGCCGCTGGCAGATACGGTTTCGTTAATAACGCGTGTATCAGCTTTTTCGGTGGCAACCTGGGTTAAAGGCGGCTTACCAATAAGGCCGGTTGCCTTGGCAATGATCAACAGAACAATCAGCGAACCAAGTCCTATCAGAATATATTTAGTAGTTTTTCCCATGATTATGAGTTTGGATATTTACGGTTTTAGTTTTTTTATTTACAATGATATTGGTTTGCCCAGGTAGTAATCAATAACTTTCGCCCTAAACACAACCATATATTGCGCGTTGATCATGTCAAACTGCGATTTATTGAGGTTGGTTAAAGAGGTATTATAGTCAAGCGAGTTTACCAAACCAACATTATAACGCTGTTGTATAATATTAAAGGCTTCTTTATTGGCCTGGTAAGTTTGCGTATATGACAGGTATGATTTTTCGGCAGCTTTTACATCCAATACCGCCTGGTAAATAATCTTGCTCAGGTTATTACGGGCCAGCTGTGTTGTTACCTTAGCGTTTTCATACTGTATTTTTGCTTTGCGTACCGATGTACGTGAGCTAAAACGGTTAAAAATGGGTATCTGCAAACTAACCCCAACCGATTGGTTAAAGTTATCGCTCAACTGCTTAAAAAACGGATATTTATTATATACAGCGGCATATTGTGGTACTGTGGCCGGCTGGTTACGGTTACCATTAACAAAACCAACGGTATCTATCCTGCCGGTGGGTGTTATCCCTCCCAATAAAGTACGTGCGTCTGAATAATTGGAACCTAACTGGCCAAACAATACCACGCTTGGATAATAATTGCCCTGGGCTATTTTAATACCTTGTTGGGTAGCCTTTTCCCGTTGCTCTGCCAGCAATAAATCCGGGTTAACCAATTCGGCGCTTTTTAAAACTTCCTCGGCATTATATAATGTTTGAACGTCTGTCAGCTTACTTATATCCGGTTTCTCAACAACAATATTTGTTTGCGGGGCCATTTCCATGTATTGCTTTAAGGTAAGCAACGAAATTTCATAGGCATTTTGAGCATTGGTATAATTCAAATCGGCTGTTGACACTGTTGCTTTAGCCTGCGAAAGGTCGGCCAGCGTTTGGTTGCCAACATCGAAGTTTTTTTGAGCCCTGTCTAAAGTAATTTTAGATACATCTATTTGCTGCTGAGCCGCTTTTACCAAATCCTGGTTGGTTAATACCTGTAAATAAGTAGTAACTACATTTAAAATAAGGTCGTTCCTTACTTTTGCGGTGGCAGTTTTATCAGCATCAAGCAATAAACGGTTCTGAATGATGGTATTGCGCAACTGGCCACCCTGAAACAAGGTTACCTGTGTTTGTATGGTACCATTCAACGCAAAAATGCGCTGGTTGATGAACTGGTTGGTAGATGGGTCGATGTTACGGCCAAAATTAAATGATGCCTGCGGGCCTGCGGTAAGGTTTGGGAGTTGATTATATTTCGACTGCTTTAAAGTCTCATCATCCAAAGCCTCGGTAAACTGCGATTGTTTGATGGTAAGGTTACGCTCCAGGGCCATATCAACAGCCTTTTGCAACGATATTACCTCCTGCGCATTAGCCCTGAAGCTTAACGACGAAAACATGATGGCGCAAATTACAGTAGCTTTAAAAGATGGTATAAATTTTAGTTTCATAAGGTTTTTCTATACAATGGTAAGCAACTGATTACTACCTTGCGGTGTTGTTTTCTATCTACCGGAAAATTTAACATTAACTTTTGTTTTGAATATGTACCTGGTTAAAACTCCCTGGCTGCTAAAAAAGCTTTATCCCGAGCTTATCTGGAATGTAAACCAAACTAACCGTTGTATTTATCTCACTTTTGACGATGGACCTATACCTATTGTTACACCATTTGTTTTAAATATTTTAAAACAGTACAATGCCAAAGCAACGTTCTTTTGCATTGGCGACAATGTAGGCAAACATCCCGATATTTTTGAGCAAATTGTTAACGATGGGCATGCTATTGGCAACCATACCTACAACCACCTTAAAGGATGGAAAACTGATAACAAAACCTACGTTGATAATTTTCTCTCAGCAGATAAAATACTGCATACTAATTTATTTCGGCCACCTTATGGCCGCATCAAAAAACAACAGGCAAAGGATTTAAAATCTGTTAAACCCGACATCAAAATCATCATGTGGGATGTACTGAGCGGCGATTTTGATATTGGCCTGAAGCCGGAGGGTTGCTTAAAGAACGTTATGAAATATACCGGAGCAGGATCAATAGTTGTATTTCATGATAGTTTGAAAGCGTTTGACAGGTTGGAATATGTTCTGCCAAGGGCGATGGAGGAATGGAGTAAGAAGGGGTATAGTTTTGAGTTGATTGGGTTGGATTGAGTTGATTGGGTTGATTGGGTTGATTGGGTTGATTGGGTTGATTGGGTTGATTGGGTTGATTGGGTTGATTGGGTTGATTGGGTTGATTGGGTTGATTGGGTTGATTGGGTTGATTGGGTTGATTGGGTTGATTGGGTTGAAAATTAACTATGAGGAAGTACTTCACAAAAAATAAAATATTAAATGGCATCATTTATCGGACTGGAAACTTGGAAGCAGGCCCGAAAAATACGGATGTCGATTTCTGACCTTGTCAAAAGCTTTCCAAATGAGGAAAAATTCAGGTTAACGGATCAAATAATTCGTTGTTCGAGATCAATAGGTAGGTAATAATATCGCCGAAGGCCATGGACGTTTCATTTTCAGGATAATATCCGTTTTTGCATCATCGCTCGCGGCTCACTGTCAGAAACGCTTGACCACATGATTATTGCGAGAGATGAAAACTACATTGATGACGCGGTATTTAAATCGTTTCAAAATGACTACGATCAATGCCTTAAACTATTAAACGGCTACATCTCCTTTATCAAAAAGAAAAAAATGACGAGTTAGGTTGAGTGAGTGGTTGATTGGGTTGGATTGAGTTAATTAAGTTATAAATTTCATTAAATTAAATTAAATTAAACAGTCCAACCTAATCAACCTATTCCAACCCGATCAACCCAATCCAACTGAATCAACTTATTCTAACCTAATCAATCCAACCCAATCAACTTATTCCAACCCAATCAAGCACCAACCTATTTAGAACCTATCCAAATAAGAATTGACGAAACCTTGATTATTAATTAGATGTTATATTTTGTAAATTCGCCGCACTAAGTTTCTGACAATCAATTTTAGTGTCAATTTCTTTTACTTTTCACCTAAAAATCAAATACAAATGGCTTTTGATTTAGATATGATCAAAAAAGTTTACGACCGCTACAGCACCCGCGTGGATGCTGCCCGTAAAGCGACTGGTAAACATCTTACTTTAACCGAGAAAATTTTATACGCCCACCTTTCAGAAGGCGACGCTAAGACAGCGTTTGGCCGCGGTGTGGATTACGTTGATTTTGCACCCGACCGCGTGGCTATGCAGGATGCAACAGCGCAAATGGCTTTATTGCAGTTTATGCAGGCTGGCCGTCCGCAGGTTGCTGTTCCATCTACCGTACATTGCGATCACCTGATACAAGCAAAAGTTGGCGCCGTTGCCGATTTAAATACTGCCATTGACATTAACCGCGAGGTTTATGATTTCCTGGCTTCAGTATCTGATAAATATGGTATTGGTTTCTGGAAGGCCGGAGCGGGCATTATTCACCAGGTAGTGTTAGAAAACTATGCATTCCCGGGCGGTATGATGATTGGTACCGATTCGCACACGCCAAATGCGGGTGGTTTAGGTATGATAGCTATTGGTGTTGGTGGTGCTGATGCCTGCGATGTTATGGCAGGCTTACCATGGGAGCTTAAATTCCCTAAGTTGATCGGTGTTAAATTAACCGGTAAATTATCCGGATGGACATCAGCTAAAGACGTTATTTTAAAAGTAGCAGGTATCCTTACTGTAAAAGGTGGTACCGGTGCTATTGTTGAATATTTTGGCGAAGGCGCATGTTCACTTTCGGCAACAGGTAAAGGTACCATCTGTAACATGGGTGCCGAAATTGGCGCAACCACTTCGGTGTTTGGTTATGACGATAAAATTGCCGCTTACCTTAAAGGTACCAAACGTGCCGACATAGCCGAATTGGCCGATGCTGTTGCTGAACACTTAACCGGCGACCAGGAAGTTTACGCCAACCCTGAGCAATATTTTGACCAGGTTATCGAGATTAACCTGAGCGAACTGGAACCGCACATTAACGGTCCGTTCACACCGGATCTGGCATGGCCGATCTCTAAATTTGCTACCGCTGTTAAAGAAAACAACTGGCCTGCAAAATTAGAAGTTGGCTTAATTGGCTCATGTACCAACTCATCTTACGAAGATATCACCCGTTCTGCATCTATCGCAAAACAGGCTGTAGATAAACACCTTACTACCAAGGCTGAATTTACCATCACCCCCGGATCGGAGCTTGTGCGTTATACGGTTGACCGTGATGGCTACCTGGATACCTTTGCACAAATGGGCGGCGTGGTATTGGCAAACGCTTGCGGACCATGTATTGGTCAGTGGGCCCGTCATACCGACGATCCTACACGTAAAAACTCAATCATCACCTCGTTTAACCGCAACTTTGCTAAACGCCAGGATGGTAACCCAAACACACATGCGTTTGTAGCTTCACCAGAAATTGTAACAGCTTTGGCTATTGCAGGCGATTTAACTTTTAACCCACTTACCGATACTTTAACCAATATTAATGGCGAACAAGTTAAACTTGATGAGCCAATGGGTATAGAAATGCCGGTTAAGGGTTACGCTGTTGAAGATGCCGGCTACCAGGCCCCTGCCGAAGATGGTAGCCAGGTACAGGTATTGGTTGATCCAAAATCGGCACGTTTACAGTTATTGGAGCCGTTTGCCGCATGGGAAGGTGTAGACATTAAAGGCCTTAAATTGCTGATTAAAGCAAAAGGCAAATGTACAACCGACCATATTTCGATGGCTGGTCCATGGTTAAAATTCCGTGGCCACCTGGATAACATATCAAACAATATGTTGATTGGTGCCATCAATTACTTTAACAACACTGCCGATAGCGTTAAAAACGAACTTACCGGCGAGTACGGCCCGGTTCCTGCTACTCAACGTGCTTATAAAGCAAATGGCATTGGATCAATAGTAGTAGGCGACGAAAACTATGGTGAAGGTTCATCACGTGAGCACGCTGCTATGGAGCCACGTCACCTTGGTGTACGTGCCATATTGGTAAAATCATTTGCCCGTATCCACGAAACCAACCTTAAAAAACAAGGTATGCTGGGTATCACCTTTGCTGATAACAACGATTACGACAAAATCCAGGAGGACGACACTATCGACATTACCGGCCTAACAGAATTTGCCCCCGGCAAACAGTTAACCGTTGTGTTAAACCACAAAGATGGTTCAGTTGAATCGTTCCCGGTTAACCATACCTACAACGCTCAACAAATTGAGTGGTTTAAAGCAGGTGGTGCGTTAAACATCATCCGTAAACAAATGGCATCTTAATAAGGCTGAAAGCCGAAAGGTTAACGCTGAAAGTTAATTATATGAGCCTCCCTTTGGGGAGGCTTTTTTGTTTGCACCATTAATTGTAATATCACTTTTACATAATATTCAGTAAACTGTCCCGCGATATCTTAGTCTCAGTTATCTAAGTACGCACTTATGAAAAGGTTCCTTTTATTCTCCGCTGGCTTTTGCCTTATTTTATCTGCCTGCAATACTCCCATCACCTATTTTGGCGACAAGCTTAGCCCCACAAATTCCGTCGATATTTATTATTCTGCCCACGATGTCAAGAGGGAATATAAAGTAATTGGGCATTTAACCTGCCCCAATTATATTCACCAGGAAACGGTAATAAAAAAACTCTCTGCTTACTCAAAAACAATCGGGGCTGATGCTATAGTCATTTTAGGTACTGCTGCCGTAAAAGATTCCCAGGCAGCTGTAGTTAATGCCGATGCGCTGAAGTATGCGGATAAATAGAACGGAGGCTTTTCCATTGAATGATATCAGGGTGTTTTCATCACCCGTTTCAACACCAACAAATTCTGACCATTTAAGCTAAAGCCCGATATATTATTCTGATAAAGGTTCACCAATTTATCATAATACAAAACCACCACCGGCGACTGCTCCATTACCAGGTTATCCATTTGCTGGTAAATGGCATAGCGAGCCGAATCGTTTTTTACCTGGTAGGTTTGTTCAAACAATGCATCAAACTTTTTATTGTTGAAGCCGGTATAGTTGGGGCCAAACGGGATCTTATTTTTTGAATAGAAAACCGACAGATAATTTTCACCATCGGGATAATCGGCAATCCATTGACCATAAAAAAAGTTGATGCCATTTTTAGATACTAGTTCGCGCAGGCTTGCCCCCTGCGTAATTTCTACGCTGGTTTTAATGCCTATCCTATCCAGTTGACCTTGCACATATTCAATCAGGCTGCGATAGCCTACGGTAGTAGCCAACGATATTTCGGGTAATCCCTTACCGTCGGGGAAGCCGGCTTCGGCTAATAGCTTTCGGGCTTTATCCGGATCGTAAGAGTACCCTTTAACACATTTGCCATCAAAACCCGGCATGCCCTGGGGGATAAAGCCTGCATAGCCGGGAGTTCCCATGCTATTCCGAAGGTATTTGATCATTTTCTGGCGGTCGATAGCGTAGTTTATCGCCTGCCTCACTTTCAATATTTTCAGGGGCGATTTTTTGACAATAGCCAAATTGCTGTCGACCAAAATGCCGAGGTACATGGTATTGAGGTAAGGCGCCGTATTTAAAATGAACTTCCCCTTATATTTTTGTGTAACCGCGCCCGATTTGGTGAGGATATCATCGCGATAGCTGCCATCTATATCATTTAAAAAATCAAGTTTCTTTTTTACAAACTCTAAAAACGACGTTTGCTTATCGGCAATAAATGTAGCCCTTACGGCATCCAGGTACGGCAGGTGCCTGCCATTTTTATCAGCTTCCCAGTACTTATCGTTTTTAAGCAGCACCAGCACCTCCCCCTCTTTCCAATATTTAAATCTGAAAGGGCCGGTTCCTATAGGATGACTCCTGAAATCTTTGCCATAAAACTCAACAACCTCCCTGGGAACAACCGAGCAATATTGCGCGGTAAGCATGCTTAAAAAAGGCGCGAAAGGTTGTTTCAGCCTAATCAAGAAAGTACTGTCATTGGAGGCCGTAAAGGCACCACAATCTTTTACTTTGTCGCTAAAAATCCAGGAACCCGATGAGGCAACTTTAGGGTCAATTAATCTGCTAAAGCTGTAAACAAAATCAGATGCCACTGCCTTTCGGCCTATGCCATTTTTAAAATGCGGATCATCGTGAAAATAAACATCATTGCGCAGGTGAAATGTATACAGCAATCCATCAGCAGAAACCTCCCAGTTTTTTGCAATGCAGGGCGTAACTTTTAAACTGTCATTAACCTGCACCAACCCGTTAAAAACCTGGTTATCCATCCAGATGGTATAACGATTGCGGCAAAAAGCAGGATCGAGCGAGGTGAGGCCTTCCTCCAGGTTAATGTTAAAAACCGTTTTATGCGAATCTGCAGATTTTGAAGAGCAAGCCGAAAGCTGGACCATCAATCCCAAAAACAGCAATAAGACCAGTTTATTCATCAAAAGCTAATGTAATAATTATTGAATTAGCGATTTAACGCATTAGTGATTTATTACGCAGGGATGAAGGTTTTTGAATAGTGAGTAGTTGGATTAGGTTGATTAGGTGAGTGGTTTTAATCTGCTTGTTAGGACACCATGATCAGTTTAAAAAATCTATAAAAAAAGCCCTCCAAAATGGAAGGCTTCTTTATATCAAATCCGATATCGAAATTCCGTAATCCGAAATCAAAAATTATACTTCGGCTAAATGTTCGCCGGTAACGGTTTCTTTAATTTTAGTTTCCAGTTCTTCCATCAGCTCGGGGTTATCCAATATTAATTGTTTAACCGCATCGCGGCCCTGGCCTAAGCGGGTATCGCCGTAGCTGAACCACGAGCCTGCTTTTTTGATGATGTTGTATTCAACACCCAGGTCGATGATTTCGCCGGCTTTAGAAATACCTTCGCCAAACATGATATCAAACTCGGCAATGCGGAACGGCGGTGCAACTTTGTTTTTAACAATCTTCACCTTAACGCGGTTACCGGAAACCTCGTCGGTATCCTTAATTTGTGATATACGGCGTACATCCAAACGTACCGACGCATAAAACTTCAAAGCATTACCGCCGGTGGTAGTTTCGGGATTACCAAACATTACGCCGATTTTATCGCGCAGCTGGTTGATAAAAATACAGCAACATCCTGTTTTGCTAATGGTACCGGTTAATTTACGCAAGGCCTGCGACATTAAACGTGCATGCAAACCCATTTTTGAGTCGCCCATTTCGCCTTCAATCTCAGCCTTTGGCACCAACGCGGCAACAGAGTCAATAACCAGGATATCAATAGCACCCGAACGGATCAGGTTATCGGCAATTTCTAAAGCCTGCTCACCGTTATCCGGTTGAGAGATCAACAGGTTTTCGACATCCACACCCAGTTTTTTGGCGTAAAAACGATCAAACGCGTGCTCTGCATCAATAAATGCAGCAATGCCGCCTTTCTTTTGCGATTCGGCAATGGCGTGGATAGCCAAAGTTGTTTTACCGGATGATTCCGGCCCGTATATTTCAATAACCCTGCCTTTAGGCAAGCCGCCAACGCCCAGCGCGATGTCGAGCCCCAATGAGCCGGTTGATATTACCTCCGTAGCCTCAATAACAGAATCGCCCAACTTCATGATGGTGCCTTTTCCGTATGATTTTTCAAGCTTATCCAGCGTAAGCTGTAAAGCCTTTAATTTGTCCGAGTTATTTTTATCTGTGTTAGCCATCTTCAAATTATCTTTAGCAAATATAAATGTATTATTTAAAAATACTAATTTTTTTAGTAAATATTTTTGTTTGGTGAGTGGTTGATTAGGTTGGATTAGGTTGATTAAGTTTTAGCTGCCCGAATAGCATCAAATATACAAACTAACTACTCACTCAATCAACTTAATCAACCACTCACCAATTAACCTTTCTCCACACTTCTTTTCTTCAGTTCCTTGCTTATCGAGTTCAGAGCCTTTTTCTTTTTTGCTTCCTTGGCTTTTTTAATCTTGGCGGCCTCGGCTTTCAATAAAGCGGTTTCGGTATTGTTTCGCTCATAATACCTGCAAAACCAGGTAAGCGGGCAAATATCGCATTTGGGGCTGCGGGCCACGCAAATGTACCTGCCATGCAATATCAGCCAGTGGTGGGCTACGGCTATATGCTCTTTAGGGATGTGTTGTATTAATTGCTTTTCAACAGCCAGCGGCGTAGTTGCGTTATTGGTTAAGCCTATGCGGTTGGCTACCCTAAAAACGTGTGTATCTACCGCCATTGCCGGCTCTTCAAATACTACAGATGCAATAACATTGGCGGTTTTACGGCCAACGCCCGGCATTTTCTGCAGGTTATCTATGCCCGATGGTACCTCGCTGTTAAATACATCTACCAGTATTTTGGCCATGCCCACCAGGTGCTTTGCCTTATTATTAGGATAACTTACACTACGTATATAAGTAAAAACCTCATCGGATGTTGATGCCGCCAACGCTTCAGGTGTAGGGAAGCGTTCAAACAGCGCCGGGGTTACCTGGTTAATGCGTTTATCTGTGCATTGTGCCGACAGGATGACCGCCACCAATAACTGGAACGGATTTTCATAATGCAGTTCGGTAACAGGGTTAGGCTGATTTTTCGAAAAATATTCAACAAAGTGTTTGTAGCGGTCGGCTTTCAGCATTCTTTAGTTCATGGTTGATAGTTCATAGATCATGGCCAAAAGCAAAGTTACGTTTGATATCCAGTTATCCAAATTCAATGTATTTTCAAACTATGATCCATGAACCATCAACCACATAGAAATAGAAAGGTTCATAAATCATTTATCGGATCTGGCAGGGTCGATTCACATCGGGTACCGTAATCAACAATTTATGATCTATGAACCAGTGAGGGGATGCAATGCTTAACGCAGGCTCTTCGAATAGTCCAATATCTGGTGTATGGTTTGCACTTTGGGCTTTTTAGCTAAAAGGTCCAAATCGGCACGAATTGAATTATAAAAAATCAACTCGTCGGCGTCCAGGTTTAAATGTACATTATCGTTCATCTCAGCTTGGTTAGCATTAGCATTTAACGTTTTTGTAAAGGTTTCATCCATAAGCTTTATTACTGTAATTTTTATACGATTTATAACGGTGGCTTAAAGATAATATTTTGTTAGATGAAAATTAAATGAAATATTTTTTATTAATTAATTTTTCCCGATTATTTAATTAACTGGAAATGTGATTAATAAAGTTACTTACACAAAAAATCCGGTTAATTGATAATTAATCAACAACCGGATTTAATATTAAAATAGCTTATTACTTAATGTTTAATGACTAATTTTTTAGGCTCAGTTCCCTGCCCTGCATCATTTTGCGCAGGTTATTAAGTGCATAGCGCATACGGCCAAGCGCAGTATTGATACTTACATCGGTAATATCGGCAATCTCTTTAAAACTCATATCGCCAAAGTGACGCATAATCAGCACTTCCTTTTGTTCAGATGGCAAAAGCTGGATCAAACCTTTAAGGTCCTTATAGGTTTGCTCCCTAACCATCTTATCTTCAGTACTTTCATCGTAATTACCAAGCACCTCAAAAATATCAAAATCGTCGCCATTGCTCACCATTGGTGCGCGTTTTTCACGGCGAAAATGGTCGATAACCAAATTATGTGCAATGCGGGTAACCCAGGGCAAAAACTTACCTTCTTCGTTGTACTTTCCGGCTTTAAGGGTATTTATCACTTTTATAAAAGTATCCTGAAAAATATCCTCGGCAAGGTATTCATCCTTTACCAGCAAATAAATAGAGGTGTATATTTTTGATTGGTAACGCCTGATCAATTCTACAAGCCCCGCTTCATCACCGGCAATGTATAGATGGATTAGATCCTGATCACTATTCAATTGAAAATCCATAGAAAGTACTACTTTAAACTTAATTTTTAGTTAAACTCTTAAAAAGTAAAGTATATTCTATAGCGTGCTCGTTAGGGTAAAAAAATTGTTACGTCAAATAAAACAAATTCTACATTAAAAAACAAATTATATTTTTTTTTGCAGTGCTTTTTTAATAATACATCGGGTTTAAAACCCACAAAACAATTTATTATTTGGCAACAATAATATTAGACTAATTTATGTTACCAAAGGTTTAACCAGCACCAAAATAAATTCTAAAAATCAAATTGATTAAAAAATATGATACTGTTAATTTGTATTAAATCCGTTACAAATATTTTGTATTGTAAATTTATTAAAAGACATCAACTTATTGCCCGGCGAGATGTTAAAAAATGTTAAATATTAAATACTATTAGTGTTAAGTTGCAGCGTTTACACATTTCTTAATAAAAGAAAATGTAATTACCGGGCCGGAGGCGAAAATAACATCCTCTTTTATTTTATTGATAAGATCCAAAAGATGCGGGCACATGACAGCCCTAAAAGAGCCCCGGCAGCGATTCAACAAAAGTTGGCTTTAGTTTAATTAACGGATATAAGGCTATCAACTTCAACAATATTCATTTAGCCACAATTTGATTAACGCTCCTATTTAAAAGCTTACCCAATAATTTACATATCTTTAGTAAACCTTTTGCTGCCACCCGTTTTTGTTTCACCGTTATGAAAAAATGCCTGCTTTCATTTTTTTGCGCCACCCTATTGCTTTTGAGCTCGTGCGCTAAAAAAAAGTGCTGCGATTTCCCGGTATACAAGGATTTTATCCTTGCCGATAAAAACGGGGAAGCCTGGAATATTCCTCCTTCAAATTCAACCATTAAACAAGATACCTTCATTATATCGGGCAGTAATACTATCGCAGGTACCGAGGAGCGGTTTGGTTTTAAAATACGGTTTGATGGCCTGGGCTATTACGAATTAAAAAGCAACGAGGCTTATTATACATTTATTAAAAACAACGCCACCGTAAGCAACTATAAACTCAGCTTAACACAGGGCAGCACCATCGCCGTGTTTGGAGCCAATGAAAGTGACAAGATAATCCAGGGCTTTTTTGAGCTTCATTTTACCCGGACAACCGGTACCGGCGGCCCCGGACAACCAGACAGTATACGCTTTTTAAACGGAAAATTCAAAGTGCGGTTACAGAATTAATTGTATTTTTGCGGCTCTAAAATTTATACTTATTATGAGTCAGCGCACAAAGATCAAAGCATTGCTGCAAAGCCAGCAAACGGATATTGATGTAACAGTTAAAGGATGGGTTCGCGCCTTCCGGTCAAATCGTTTTATTGCTTTGAATGATGGCTCAACTAATAATAACATCCAGATTGTTGTTGATTTTGAAAACACCGACCCTGCATTGCTAAAACGCATTACAGTTGGCGCGGCACTAAGTGTATCGGGTAAACTCATCGCTTCGTTAGGCAAAGGCCAAACAGTTGAAGTTATAGCGCAGGATATCGAAATTTTAGGCGACAGCGATCCCGAAAAATATCCTATCCAGCCCAAAAAACACAGCCTGGAGTTTTTAAGAGAAAACGCGCACCTGCGTTTCCGTACCAGTACGTTTGGGTCGATATTCCGCCTGCGTAACAGCCTGGCATTCGCGGTACACCAGTTTTTCCAGGAGCGTGGCTTTATTTACCTGCATACACCGGTTATCACACAATCAGATGCCGAAGGCGCAGGCGAAGCTTTTCACGTAACCAACTTCGACCTGAACAACGTACCTAAAACCGATACCGGCGAGGTAGATTACAAACAGGACTTTTTCGGCAAATCAACCAACCTTACCGTATCCGGTCAGCTGGAAGGCGAGCTGGGTGCTATGGCCCTGAGCGATATTTACACCTTCGGACCAACATTCCGTGCCGAAAACTCAAACACTACCCGCCACCTGGCCGAGTTTTGGATGATTGAGCCGGAAGTAGCCTTTAACGACCTGCGCGATAACATGGACCTTGCCGAGGACATGCTGAAATACGTGATCAAATTTGCCCTGGATAAAAACCCGGATGATATTGAGTTTTTATCCCAGCGCCTGGCCGAAGAAGAAAAGCAAAAACCACAGAACGAACGATCTGACATGACTTTGTTAGAGAAGCTGAACTTTTGCTTAGATAACGATTTTGAACGCCTTACCTATACCGAGGCTATCGGGATATTAAAAGAATCGACGCCGAATAAAAAGAAAAAATTCCAATATATAGTTGAAGGCTGGGGTACCGACCTGCAAAGCGAGCACGAGCGCTACCTGGTTGAGAAACACTTTAAAAAACCGGTGATCCTGACCGATTACCCTAAAGAGATCAAATCGTTTTACATGCGCCAGAATGACGATGGCAAAACGGTAGCCGCTATGGATATCCTTTTCCCGGGTATAGGCGAGATTGTAGGCGGTTCGCAACGTGAAGAGCGTTTGGATTTGTTAGAGAAACGCATGGACGAAATGGGCATCCCTAAAGACGAACTTTGGTGGTACCTGGATACCCGCCGCTTTGGCTCGTGCCCTCACTCAGGTTTTGGTTTAGGCTTTGAGCGCCTGGTGCTATTTGTTACCGGCATGGGCAACATCCGCGACGTGATCCCTTTCCCAAGGTTCCCAAAGAATGCGGAATTTTAATCAGGGTTTCTGTTGAAAAAAAACATGTCATTGCGAGGAGGAACGACGTGGCAATCGCAAACTTTGCATTTCCGCTTTGCAAATTCGCGATTGCTTCGTACCTCGCAATGACATGATGGCTTAATTTTATTTACCATGCCCATTATCGAATTAGCCACCCACATTAACGCCCCCGTTGCCCGGTGTTTCGATTTGGCCCGGAGCATTGATATGCATGTAGATTCGATGCAGCAAAGCGGCGAAACGGCCGTAGCCGGGCGTACCAGCGGCCTTATTGAACTGGGCGAAACCGTTACCTGGCGGGCAAAGCACTTCGGCATCTGGCAAACCTTAACCTCGAAGGTTACCGAAATGGATTATCCCAAATACTTCACCGATGAAATGGTTCGGGGAGCATTTAAAGCCTTCCGCCACGAACATTATTTTTATCCCATCAATAACCAAACCCTGATGAAGGATATTTTTATGTTTGACGCCCCCTTGGGATTTTTAGGAATTATAGCTAACTTCCTGTTTTTGGAACGATATATGACCCGCTTGCTGAAACAACGTAACCAGGAAATTAAAAAAGCGGCGGAAGCCCCCCAGCCTCCTGAAGGGAGAGTTGGAACGCGGCGTTAAGCTTTCAAAAAGCCTGTTAATCTTGTAAAATCATGTTTAAATCAACTATCCTCATAATTCCAGGCCTGGGTAATTCAGGGCCGCAGCATTGGCAATCGCTTTGGGAAAAGCAGTTTGGTTTCATCCGCGTTGAACAGCAGGACTGGGAAACACCCGTTTGTGCCGATTGGATAACTACCCTGCAGGCTTATGTAGACAGACATGATCCTAAAGATGTGATATTGGTAGGCCACAGCCTGGCCTGCGCCACTATAGCCTACTGGGCAAAGGAATATAATGTAGCCATTAAAGCTGCCCTGCTGGTTGCCCCAAGCGACACAGAAGCCCAAAGCTACCCGGCCGGAACAACCGGCTTTGCACCCGTGCCGCTGATAAAGCTGCCATTTAAAAGCACCACGGTAATGAGTACCAATGATTTTTATGTAACGCCCGAGCGTGCCCAACTATTTGCCGATTCCTGGGGCAGTAAGTTGGTGAATATAGGCGATGCCAGCCATATTAACGCGGCATCTGGTTTAGGAACATGGGAAGCAGGCCTGGAGCTTTTGCAGGAACTGGACGGATTTTAGGCGAAAGGTAAAAGGTGAAAGGCCAAAGGCAAGCCGCATACTTCGTAAGTCTAATTCAGCTTATTCAATCGTTTATATTATAAAAAACAAAAAAGGCAGTAAACCAATTAGCTTACTGCCCTTTTTTTGAATTTTTCCTTTTGAATTTTGACTTTAGTCCCTATCTAATAACATTAAACAACCTGCTCCACCTAATCTTGTGCAGGAAGCTGGCCTGGTCATCAACACTCATCCAGATAAACAGGGCTTTGCCAACAATATGATCTTCGGGAACAAAACCCCAGAAACGTGAATCTTCAGAGTTATGGCGGTTATCGCCCATCATGAAATAGTAATTCATTTTAAAGGTATAGCTATCTGCTTTTTTACCATTAATCAGGATGTCTTTACCAACCACTTCAACTTTGTTGCCTTCGTAAATTTCGATAGCGCGGCTATAAATTGGAAAGGTAAAGCTATCCAATTTTACCGTCCACCCCCTTTTTGGTACAATGATGGGACCAAAATTATCTACATTCCATTTATAATCGGGCATCGTTCCAAGTGTTTTGTTATTTGGCACCCATCCCGGAAAAACTGTATTCAACGGATCGGCATGACCACTTGTCGCGGTGTCAGGCCGTATCGATTTGACATTTGAATAACCTTTTAAAGCTTCGACAGCCTGTTTGGTAGTATTAGTTTCAAAGCTGAGATTGTCGTAAGGTTTTATATCCGACAAATGAAGATCAGTTATTAGATCGCTGTTAATTTGGTCGCCATCGGTTTTAACAATGTATTTCATTTCGCCGTTGGGTGGCGTTATCATGGCTTTGCCATTAATATATACCTGCGCCTTAACAACACTTAGCGTATCGCCGGGGGTACCCTGGCAGCGTTTTATAAAATTCTCTCGTTTATCAACCGGGCGGCTCAAAGGGGCATCAGCATCCATAGGGTAGTTAAATACCACCACATCGCCTTTTTTAATGTCGCTTAAACCGGGCAGGCGGTAATAAGGCAGCTCGATGCCGTCCCAATAAGCCTTAGTATTAATAAGGGGCATGGTATGGTGTGCAAACGGAAAGGCTACAGGTGTCATGGGCAACCGTGCGCCATAGTTTACCTTGCTCACAAACAGGTAATCGCCAATAAGTAACGAACTTTCCATAGATGCACTCGGAATTACGTACGCTTCAATAAACAGCGTGCGAATCAGTGTAGCAGCTATCACCGCGAAAATAATGGCATCGGCCCATTCGCGTGCAACAGTTTTTTTAAGTGCCTTTTTATATTTCTCCCTAAACTCCAGGCTGGCCGATGGGCCAACATACTTAGTATCTTTATCAAAACCCCATTTTGGCAAAAATATAAAAGGCAGTGCAACACCGCCGATATGTTCGCTCAATGAAAACTTGCCATACGACTTTAAAAAGTCAACCATAAGGCCAATAAACACCAATATATTTAACCCTGGTAATAACATAAGTGCCAGCCACCATAATGGCCTGCCACTCAGTTTTATCATTACGTAAATATTATAAACGGGTATTACACCCTCCCAACCCGGCCTGCCGGCTTTTTCAAATAATTTATATAAACCAATAAAAGGCAGAACTACAAATAACAAAAACGCAATTATAATATTCACTATATATTTTCTTTAAGTAACAGCTATTTTATGCCCCTGAACAACCTGCTCCACCTTATTTTATTTGCAAACGATGCCGTACTATCAATACTCATCCAGGTAAACAAGGCTTTGCCAACCACGTGATCTTCGGGCAAAAAGCCCCAATAGCGCGAATCGGTGGAGTTATGGCGGTTATCGCCCATCATCCAATAATAGTTCATTTTAAAGGTGTAAGTATCGGCTTTTTTTCCGTTTATAAAAATATCCTTGCCATTAACTTTAACTGTATTATGTTCATAAACGGCAATAGCGCGGCCGTATATGGGAAAATTAAGACTATCCAGCTTAACCGTCCACCCTTTTTTGGGGATGATAACGGGGCCAAAGTTGTCTACATTCCAGCCGTAGCGAGGCATAGTACCTATTTTGTAGTCGGGGTGCGATAGCGGGTAAACCGGGTTAAAATCATCAACCACGCCTTTGATAGCAATATCAGGCGTTACCGACTTAATATTGGAATAACTTTTCAACTTATTGGCCGATTCTATCGTGGTGTTTGTTCTAAAATCGGTAGTCGAATTTTCGTAATAAGCTATGTCGGTCAAATGCAGTTCATTGATCAGTTCGGGGTTAATTGTACTGCCGTCGGTTTTTACCTTATATGCCATCTCGCCGGTTACCGAAGCCAGTTCGGGTTTGCCGTTGATGTATACCTGCGCATTTACCAGGCTTAAGGTATCGCCGGGCGTACCCTGGCAGCGTTTAATAATGTTCTCGCGCCTGTCAACCGGGCGGTAATATGGCGAATCGGCCTCCATTGGCAGGTTAAATACCACTATATCGCCTTTTTTAATGTCGCTAAGGCCTGGCAGGCGATAATAAGGCAATTTTACATCCAGGTACGATTTGGTTTCGGTAAACGGAATGGTGTGGGCCGTAAACGGTATAGCCAGTGGTGTTATAGGCATCCGTGCGCCATAGTTAACCTTGCTTACAAAAAGGTAATCGCCAATTAGCAATGAGCTTTCCATCGATCCGCTGGGGATTACATACGCTTCAATAAAAAGCGTACGGATGAGGGTGGCCGCTATAACTGCAAATAAAATGGCATCGGCCCACTCACGGATGGCCCCTTTTTTCTTTTTCGGCGTGGTTTTATCTTTCTTCCAGAATTTCCAGTTCATTTTTGATCAGATGTGCAAATTTCAAATTTCAGATGTGCAGATGATTAAGATCAATGCACACTTATATTTCACAAATTTGTCTATTTTTTGATGAATATATTATTAATTATTTCCCTATGACTACCATGTAAGCAATATGTTACCCGCTTAGCGGTGCAAATATGCAATTTCAAAAAGGCAATATGAAGATTAAGTCCGAAAGTCTTTTGTCGGGAAGTCCGAAAGTTGAAAAATATGGTTCTTTACTTCAAAAATCTGATACCTAATACTATTTGCAGGTACTTTTCAGGGCAATCTTGAACGACTATACGCATTGCTCATATGGATCGAACCTACGGCGCTCACCCGTTTTCTTCACGGGTTAAAACCCGTGGCTACCAAATTGGCCGAGGCTACGCCTCTGATTCGTGTTGAACAAGCCCTGATGTGCAAACAAAACATATGGCTATAAACAGAACAAACCAAAACAACCTCATTTTAAACCAAATCATTGCTACTTTTTCGAGCCCGGCCGCAGCTCACCCGTATGGCATGGGGATTTCATCTCCACATCTGAAATTTGCATATCTGCACATCCACAATCTGCACATCCACAATCTGCACATCTAAAAACATCACCTGATTATTCGCATCACCCTGTCCCAGCGTATTTTATCGGTAAAAGGGGCATTGGTATCCCAACTCATCCAAACAAAGATGGCTTTGCCTACAATGTGGTCTTCGGGTACAAAACCCCAGAAGCGGGAGTCGATGGAATTGTGCCGGTTATCACCCATCACCCAATAGTAGTCCATTTTAAATGTGTAGGTATTGGTTTGGTGGCCGTTGATGCTGATGGTGCCGCCTTTTATCTGTAGCTTGTTGTCTTCGTAAACTTCGATAGCGCGGCGGTAAATTGGGAGGTTAAACGTGTCCAATTTTACTGTGAGGCCGCGTTTGGGCACGGTAAAGGGGCCAAGATTATCCACATTCCAGCGGTGGCCCGGATTATGCGGAAATACTTCGGGATCATACACGCCCCCAAACTGGATATTAGGCCTGATGTATTTGACACCCCCAACTTTTTTTAACGCCAGCGACGATTGCCGCGTCATGGTCATCAGATAATCGGTACTTGTAAAGCCCTGGATATTGGATATATGAAGTTTATAAATCAGCTCGGGATTTAAGTTAAATGTGTTGCTATCGGTGTGTATGGCATATTCCATCTCGGCATTAGGCGGTGGTGGCACGGGCTGGCCATTAATATACACCTGGCCGCTTATCAACCTCACATTATCGCCGGGGGTTGCCTCGCAACGTTTAATGTAATGCTCGCGCTTATCAACCGGCCGGTACCATGGCGAATCGGCCTCCATCGGGAAGTTAAAAACCACTACATCGCCCTTTTTGATATCGCCAAAACCCGGCAGCCGAAAGTATGGGAGTTTGATGCCATCCCAATATGATTTGATACCCATGCCGGGCATGGTGTTATGTGTAAACGGAAATGAAACCGGTGTTATAGGCAACCGGGCGCCGTAGTTAAGCTTACTCACAAACAGGTAATCGCCTACCATGAGCGAGCTTTCCATAGATGAAGATGGTATGGTATAAGCTTCAATAAGCAGCAAACGGATAAGCGTAACCGCCAGCACAGCAAAAAAAACAGTCTCGGCCCATTCGCGGGCCGATGATTTATGTAAAAGGTGGTGATATTCTTCGCGAAACTCATGGCTGGTCGATTGGCCCAGGTACCGGGTATTTTCATCAAAACCCCATTTGGGCAAAAAGATGAATGGCAAAAGTACCGCGCCGGCTATCTGGCGCATTTTTGTTTTGCCAAAGCTTTTCACAAAATCAATGGTGATGCCAATAGTTACAATAAAACCGATACCTGGTATCAATAACAGCAGCAGCAACCACACAGGCCTGCCGCTTAACTTCAGCATTACATAGGTAGTGTATACCGGGATCAACGATTCCCAGCCATGGCGGCCGGCTTTTTGAAACAGCTTCCAAAGGCCAACCTGCATCAATAACAATACAGGGGCCAACAGCAAATAAACGCCTGCGTAACCCGCTATATCCATTGATAAAACGGGGGTTAGCTTTTAAAATCAAACATGGCATCAACCGTGTAAAAGCCCTTTTTGCCCAGTATCCATTCGGCGGCCAATACCGCGCCAAGGGCAAAGCCGCTACGGTTATGCGCGGTATGTTTAAATTCGATAGTATCCACCTCCGAATCGTAAATAACGGTATGGGTGCCGGGTACGCTGTCAATTCGCAGCGATTCTATCAATAGCTGATCGGGCAGCGGGGTTTCGTCGTCGGGCCGGTCATCTGTAGTCAGCACGTTCAGCCAGTCTTTTTTGGAGTCGAGGTTATCGATAATCCCTTCGGCAATAGTAATGGCGGTGCCGCTTGGGGCATCCAGTTTTTGCATGTGGTGAATCTCTTCTACCTGTACATCGTAGTAGGGATAGTTATTCATCACCCTGGCCAGCATCTTATTGATATGGAAAAATATATTTACCCCTACGCTAAAATTAGTGGCATACATTAATGAAGCGTTACTATCCTGGCATTGTTGTTTTACCTCATCCAATTTATCATACCAGCCGGTGGTGCCTACTATTATGGGTACACCGGCATTAAAGCAATGCTGGATATTGGCCAATACCGTTGCCGGCATGCTAAACTCAATTACGGCATCGGCCTTTTGCAGGTTTTCGGCAGTAAGCTCGTGCAGGTTTTCGTGATCGATGGTTAAAACAATTTCATGATTGCGGCTAAGGGCAATTTTTTCAATCATTTTGCCCATTTTTCCGTAGCCCAGTAACGCTATTTTCATTTTTAATGTATGTGTTGAGTTAAGTCAAGAGTCAAGATGTTAGAGTCAGGAATCAAGACAGAAAACAATATTAGGTTAATTTTAGTTAATTCCGGGAACTTTTGTGTTAACTCATGAATTGCATCGATAGCTAACTATAAATGTGCTCTTAAAACGTAAAGGTAACTTTTACAGCCGGAATATAGCTACCGAATGCCGTTTGCGCATAAACCGGCTGGTTGATTAAGCCCGGGCTAACCTTAAAACCAAAGTTATTATCAACCGAGTACGAATGAATAAACTTGGCATCAATATAGGCATCAATGGCTTGAATGCCCCATGCACCCAAAATACCCAGGATACTTAAATCGCGGTTGCGGCGATAGCTGTCGAGCGCATCATATATATTTTGGGCGGGTACCTGGTTGCTTGTATAAGCTATATACTCGTCATAATAGGCATCGCCCTTTACCGGGGCAACACCGCTTTTATAGTAATGGGCAAGTACATTAAACTCGTTATAATACCGCTGGTTAAATATAACCGCAGACGCCAGCAGACCAATACCTGTGTAAATAATAGGCACTTTCCACCAGCGGTGGTTGTACAGCTGCCCCCAGCCGGGTATCATCAGCGAATGCATTACCGCCTTATGCGGACTATGGGTGGTATCGGGATGGTATACTTTCTCTTTTTTTATAGGCGGCGCAAAGGAACCCGGCGCAGTACCTGATGCCTTTTTAACAGTATCTTTTTTGGTTACCGATGCCGTATCTGTGTGCTGTTGCTGCGCTGTGGCGGCAAAGGCAAACAGCATCATAAAACCAGTAATTAACAAATATTTATACATGCAGCTGATAAAATTTTAATAAACCCGGGCCTTTAAAACAGTGATAAGAGGCCTGATTTTATTTGATTACAAAGGTAATTTTTATAGCCGGATTAAGAAGCTATATCCAACCATTACAAAAACACCTTATTAAACAAATCATTAACAGGTTTAATCACTAATTATTATGTACGTATTAACTATTATACAAAAAGGCCGGCCGCCGATAAATATTTATCAGCGGCCGGCCTTTTATTTCTTGTATTTTAATTACATCTATCCGAATCGCACAAAAATCAGCCTATCATTTTCTATCTTGATTCCTGACTCTTGCATCCTGATTCTCACTACTTACCAGTCCAGCATCTCGAGGATACGGCCAAGGTCGTCTTCCGACAGGAAGGGGATTTCGATAACCCCATTGCCTTTGGCACCAACTTTAAGGGTTACCCGCGAACTAAACCTTGAAGCCAGATCGTCCTGGATTTTTTGCAGTTGATAGGATACCGGCTCGGGCTGTTTGCCCTCTTTTTTTACGGGCGTCTTCTGCATCTCCCTCACTAACTCTTCCACCTTGCGAACGGATAAACCCTGCTGAATAATATGCTGGTGTAAATATAATTGCTTGGCAGGGTCATCAATATTGATAAGCGCCTTGGCATGGCCCATGGTAAGCGCCCCATCGCGGATGGATGCCTGGATGCTTGGCGGCAATTTTAATAAACGCAGGTAATTGGTAACTGTCGACCGGTTTTTGCTTACCCTGTCGCCCAGTTCTTCCTGTTTCAGGTTACATTCCTCAATCATCCGCTGAAAGCTCAGGGCTACTTCAATAGCGTTCAGGTTTTCACGCTGGATGTTTTCAATGAGGGCCATTTCCAGCATTTGCTGGTCATTGGCTGTACGTACATAAGCAGGCAACTGGGTTAGGCCGGCCAGCTTTGACGCCCGGAAACGGCGTTCGCCCGATATCAGCTGGTATTTATGAGCGTTGATACGCCTAACGGTTATAGGCTGTATAAGGCCCTGCAGTTTGATGGAGTCGGCCAGTTCATTTAAAGCAAGCTCATCAAAATCAGTACGTGGCTGAAAAGGGTTAACCTCTATCTCATCCAGCCTGATCTCATTAACCGAGCCCAGGCTACTCACCTCGGCGGCCGAAGTTGATGCCTCTTCCTTTTTGGTATTTTTGTTTTGGTATGGTTGTACGTTTACCGAGTCATTCAACAGCGCACTTAATCCTTTGCCCAGGGCGTTTCTTCTTTCACTACTCATTTACTTATACTGTTGCTGTTACCGTTGTTGCTTCGGCCTTTACAAGGCCGTTTTTCTGGATAATTTCGCGGGCCAGGTTTAAATAATTGATGGCACCTTTACAGGTAGCATCGTGCATAATAACAGATACGCCAAAGCTTGGCGCTTCGCTTAAACGGGTGTTACGCTGTATAATGGTATCAAAAACCATATCCTCAAAATGCGTTTTCACCTCATCAACCACCTGGTTGCTCAGGCGCAGGCGCACATCGTACATGGTTAATAATATACCTTCAATTTCCAGCTGCGGGTTAAGGCGCGATTGCACAATTTTGATGGTATTTAACAATTTACCCAAACCCTCCAATGCAAAGTACTCGCACTGTACCGGTATAATTACCGAATCGGCAGCGGTTAACGCGTTGATGGTGATTAAACCCAACGAAGGCGAACAATCAATTATAATAAAATCGTATTCATCGCGCACGGCCTCAAATACCTGTTTCATTTTGTACTCGCGGCCACTCAGGTTAATCATCTCAATCTCGGCACCTACCAGGTCAATATGGGCAGGCAGCAAGTCAAGATTAGGTGTTTCCGTTTTCTGGATAGCCTCGTGCGGGTCAACCTGGTTAATAATGCACTCGTAAATACTGTTTTTTATGTTGCGTGGATCAAAACCGATACCCGAGGTAGAGTTTGCCTGCGGATCGGCATCAACCAATAATGTTTTAAAATCTAATACAGCCAAACTTGCAGCCAGATTTATAGATGATGTAGTTTTTCCTACGCCACCTTTCTGGTTGGCTAAAGCAATAATTTTACTCATTCTATAGTATAAAAAATTTTGATGTTACAATGATTTATATAAACGAAAAGTAGGGTCAGAAATTTCTACTTTCGTAAAGTTTTTATCTGGTGATAAAGATACGGAATTAAGCAATTAGGAAATCCACAGGTTTAGTCAATTTACAAACATATTCGTTTAATTAGCGAATTAGTGATTGAGTGAATTAGTGATTAGCTTGAAGGTTAATTAGTGAATTAGTGATTGAGCGAATTAGTGATTTTACTAAATGCTAATAATCAAAACTTTAACCGCTTTAACAATTGTTCTTATTCAAAATCACTAATTCACTAACTCACTAATTCACTAATTAAAAAGAATGATAACAATCATCGCATCAACCAACCGTCCCGGCAGTTCTACCTTAAAAATGGCCAAATATTATCAGCAAAAACTGCAGGAAAAGGGAGTTGAAGCGGGTTTACTTTCATTGTCCCAATTACCGCCAAATCTTATTGAAACCGATCTTTACGGTAAAAGAAGCCCTGAATTTGCCGAAATTCAGAAAATCATTACCCAAACCGATAAGTTTATATTTGTAATACCCGAATACAATGGCAGCTACCCCGGCGTACTAAAAGTTTTTATTGACGCCTGCGATTTTCCGGCGAGTTTTTATGATAAAAAGGCAGCGCTGGTTGGCGTGTCATCGGGCAAATACGGCAACATCCGGGGCATCGATCATTTTACCGGGGTTTGCCACTATGTACACCTGAATGTGATGGCTCTTAAACTCCACGTATCAGGCATCCACAAAGAGTTTGACGGAACCGGCCAGCTGTTAAACGCCGATACCATTAAGTTTACCAACGAGCAGATAGATAAGTTCATCTTGTTTTAGTTTTTATTGGTGATTCCACCGGTTAGGATCGATTTTACTGATTTTACATCGCTGGATGATCTCATAATAACCCATTCGGCGAAATCAGTAATCTGTGAAATCACATAAAATCAATATAATCTATAAAACTAATTTACAATCAACACCCATCCGGTTAACCTGGGCTGGCCGGTTTTAAGGTCGATGATGTAGTAGTAAGTACCGGGCGGTAATTTGGCGCCGTTGTAGGTGCCCTTCCAGGGTTTGGCGTAGCCAATGCTTTTAAATACCTGCTGCCCGTAACGGTTAAACACCGTTGTTATGCTTTCCGGGTATGTAAAAAGGCCCTCTATTTCCCAACTGTCATTAACGCCATCGGCGTTGGGCGAAAATGCGTTGGGGATGCCAATCTTATGATAAACTTTTACAAAAACGCTGCTGGTATCTTCGCCGCAATTATAGCTCGATTTTACATGCAGGGTATATTTTATATCATCGGCAGGGTTGGCAACGGGGTTTAACACATTGGCATCGCTAAGGCCGGTGGTGGGTGTCCAGCTGAAAACATCGGCACTCTGCGCCGACGCTACCAGGGTAATTGGCCTGTCCTGGAACATGCTCTGTTTAGTTTGCGTAGTGGCAACCGGCGGCGGCAATACATTAACAGTTAGCATTGCTGTATCGGTACAACCGATATTGTTGGTGGCTATTACCTTGTATATCGTAGTATCTGCCGGCGAAGCTACGGGGTTAGCTATAGTGCTATCGGACAAACCTTTGCCAGGCATCCATTTGTAGCTAATGGCACCCGGGGCGCTCGCGCTTAAATTAGTGGCAGCTCCTTTACAAATGGTAACCGTTGGGCCACTCAAGGTGATAACCGCCCTGGGGATAACCGTAACCGTTGTCGACTTAGAAATGGAGCAGCCGGCGGCGGATGTTACTATAACGTTATAAGTACCGGCATCGGCAGGCTTTATGTTTGTAAGTACCAATGGGTTTTGATTTTTATTAGCCGCAGTAATTCCGGGGCCAGTCCAGTCAACAGTTGCCCCGCCAAATACATTTAAAGTAACGGTTTTGCCCTCGCATTCCTGAACGGGCGGCACATCGGGCACAACGGGGTATGGGTTTACGCCGACACTCAACGGCTCCGAATACACCCGGCAGGTAGCCGAGTTAATGTTTGCGCCCCCCGCCGCGGCAAGCCTGTATTGGTACACACCGGGCGTGTTGCTGCCCACTGTAAAAGTATAGGTATCCGTAGTTTCCCCGGCAATATCAAGCCAGCCATTGCCATCGTTTTTGTTTACCTGCCATTGCATTTTAGGGTTGGCGTACCCGGCCCCTATCTTCGATTTAAGCGTATAAACCTTACTTTCGCCCACACATTGATTTTGCGGCTGATTGGCGTCGACAGTAGAAAATCCGGTTTGCACCACTGGTCCGCATGCCCTAAAGTTAATATCGTCAAGCAACAGGTCGTTGCCGTTGCCGCCGGGCGCCTGGTTGGTCATTTTTAAAACCACCTGGCTGGTATTTGGCGGGGTTGTAAAAAAGAAACTCTTGCGTATCCAGTCATCGCCACTATTTGATTCCAGGATATCGCCGGTAACCAAAGAATCCAGCACAAGGCCGTCAACAGTTTCGATAGTGAATTTAATATTTGGCCGGATGCCTGACGAACCCGCCCTGATCAGGTTTAAAATATATGCCGAAAATTCATACGTAGTATTTTCGCATAACACCGCGGGTGTAGTCTTTGTAAAAAATATACTTGGCGTATACGATGCATTAATCATCATCATATAGCCGTTTGCATCACCGGTATGGTCATGAAACACGTCCTGCCAGGTTGCGGGATGGCAATTGCCTGTTGCCCCACCGTATATATTGGTAGCATTTACAATGGTGTAGGAACCGTCATTGGGGCAATAACTGGTAAACGCCATGTTGCTTATGCCCGCCGGCAGCGGATTACCCGGATTTGAGCCCGATCCAAAGGTTTCGGTAATCACCGGATCGCCCAAACTACCTACACAATTTACCGACTGGCCACGCGCCAGCGTAAAATCAAGAATAGCAGTAAAAAGCAAAATTAATTTAAGGATACGCAATCGCTTCAATTGGTTTAACTTAAAAAGTTATCCATCAAAAATATATCTTTTTATTGAGGCGATGTGTATAAATAACACCCTATATTGAAATACTTACAATGCAGATGGTTATCTAAATAAATGAATATTAAAAAAATTAACTGCAAAGAGAACCAGCAAGAACATCCCGTCTGAAAAAGGATAATGACATTTCAAAATATGTCATTGCGAGCGTAGCGTGGCAATCGCGAACTGCGCATCACCAGCATGCCCCGACATACTTTTTTTTCCGAAATCAACATGACACATAGTCGTACCACCCATTGCTCAAATCATCCCACGATAGATTGTCTTCGATAATTAAATCGATCATTTTCTGCCGGGATCCGGCTTTCAATTGCTTTTCTCTTGCGATAGCGTCCTGTATCCATTGAAATTCTTCGTAATACACCAATTTATTACAGTTATACGTAGCCGAAAAGCCTTTAAATAACTTTTGCTTGTGCTGGTACACACGGCCAACCAGGTCATTGGTAACGCCAACATATAAAACCGTATTTAATTTATTTGTTAAAATGTAAACATAGTATTGGTGTATTTTCATGTGATAAGGCACTGTTTTTGAGTAAGGCAAAATACACAAAAAAGGACTTAGATGTTAGTAATTATTCGTGCTTACAGGGGCTTTTTGTTCCACAAATATCATCCTGCCAGAATAGTTCGCGATTGCCGCGCTGCGCTCGCAATGACATAATTGAGTTATTTGATTTTGCTCCACAAATATAATCCAGCATTCATAGTTTGCGATTGCCGCGCTGCGCTCGCAATGACATAATTTTGAAAGACGCCCCTACTCCCTCTTATAATCCTTGTGCACAATCAGAAAGCTGGCGCGCTCTTCTTTGTGGAAGGGGATATCCCAATTGCCCTGGTAGGTTATTTTAATGGGCAGCAACTGGCCGTTGAAGTTATTGAGTTCGATATTCATCTGCACATTAAAATCGACGAACAGGTTACTGAATTTAAGGTCGATGTAACGGCCCAGGATCTCGAAGGTGCGCTCGTCAAAAATGGTGGTCATTTCCTTAATCATCGTATCACCGTCGGATGTACTCGGTTTGCACCTTACCTTAAAACGATATACAGGAATGCTATCCAGGTATTTGCCGCGGGCAAATTCATAGTAATAAAACTGCTGCATATCCTTGCTGAATATCTCGGTTTTATCGCCAATAAAAGGGATTCCCCGCACCCGCCGACCAGGCGTAAATACCAGTGTTTTTAATTTGGCTTTGTAACCTTCGTTTTTCCCTTCTATCGGGACGCCATCGCCCTGTATAAAATCGGAGTTATAGGCGTTCATAAAAATATAGTCGAACATCTCTACGGTGTACAGCTGGTACTTGCCGTTTTTTTTGTACACTGTGCCGCTATCCTGTTTAACCAAATATTCAATTTTATGCCCACCTACCACATTGCTGTGCTTTAGCTTACGGTAAACCTTGCCATCAACTTTGTTTTTTTTATCGTAGGTATAAATTCGGTTTTCGGCGGTAAAGGCATATTTTTTCATATTTTGAAAAGCCTTATAAAAACTGGTATCGGCCATTACTGCATCGATAAAGTCCTGAGCGCGCAGCTTGTGCGAACGAATATCAACTGCTGAATCGATAACAATGGTGCGGATGGTATCGGGGTTAAAGCGCTGTATTTGCTGAGAGAAGGCAAAACTACCGATAATAGTAAACGCTACAAGTAATAATAATTTCTTCATCATGTTAATATTGACGGTTGCAGGCAGCGATTATTACATAATGTGACTCCCGCCATGTCATTGCGAGGAACGAAGCAATCGCGAACTATGCAGGACGGACCTGCACAGTTCGCGATTGCCACGCTGCGCTCGCAATGACATAATTGTTGTGATGCTCTAAAGCCAGCACATCATTCTTGTTGTTTCAGGGTTATCCTGATGGATGCGCACAATGACATAGTTTACAAACGCGTTTTTACTAATTCCCTAACTGCTTAATAGCCAAATAAGCCATCAGTCCGGTGCTTATTTTAAATGCATCTTCTTCCACATCAAACGTAGGGGTATGTACTGATGAGGTGATACCGCGGGCTTCGTTGCGGGTACCTAAACGGTAAAAACAGCTATTGGCAGCCTGCGAGTAGTAGGCAAAATCTTCAGCTGCCATCCAGATATCCAGGTCCAATACGTTTTCTTTGCCCAGGTAATCTTCGGCGTGGCCGCGGGTGGCGTGGGTTAGCACTTCTTCGTTGATCAGGAAAGGATAACCACGCATGATATTAAAATCGCAGCTGCCGCCCATACTTTCGGCAATGCCTTCGGCCATTTTTTTCATGCGTTTGTGGGCTTCGGCGCGCCAGTTCTCGTCCATAGTACGGAAGGTACCTTCCAGGTAAACTTCGTTCGGGATCACGTTGGTGGCGCCATTGGCTATTACTTTGCCAAATGACAATACCGATGGGCTCTTAGGATCTGCAAAGCGGCTTACAACCGTTTGTAAGGCTGTTAATATATGTGCGGTGATAATTACGGGGTCGATATTTTGTTGCGGCTGGGCGCCGTGGCCGCCTTTACCTTTTACTGTAACGTACAGCTCATCGGTTGAGGCCATGTATTTACCAGCACGGAAACCTACTTTACCTGCCTCAATCAATGGCATTACATGCTGGCCCAAAACGGCCTGTGGTTTTGGATTTTCAAGCACGCCCTCTTTAATCATCAGGCTTGCGCCGCCGGGCAGCTTTTCTTCTGCCGGTTGAAAAATCAGTTTTACCGTACCACCAAACTGGCTTTTCAGCTCTGTTAAAATACGGGCTGTGCCCAATAACGACGAGGTATGCGCATCATGGCCGCAGGCATGCATTACGCCCACATTTTGCGATTTATAAGGAACATCATTAGCCTCCGTAATAGGCAAAGCATCCATATCGGCGCGCAAGGCTACCACATTATCTGACGGCAAATCTCCTTTGATAAGGGCTACCAGGCCGGTATCGGCCATTTTTTCGTAGGTTAAGCCCAGTTCTTCCAGTTTACCGGCCACAAAAGCAGATGTTTTTTGCTCGTGGAACGATAGTTCGGGATTGGTGTGCAGGTGGCGGCGATTGGCTACCACATCATCAAATATTTTTTGGGATAGCTCCTGTATTTTTTCTTTAATCATTGTCAGTGTCGGCTTTGGGCAGGTTTATTTTTTCGGATATGATGAACAGGCTCGGAAACGAAGGCCGCAATTCCTGTATAAGTTTCTGAGCTTCTAACCGCGTTCTGAAATCGCCTGCACGTACTTTAAAATTAGGTTCGCTGTATAATATGTAGGTACGCAATTCCGGATAGTCGCGTTGCAAACGGGCCTGCGCATTATAGGCATCCTTGCGGTTCGATCCGCTGAAAAACTGCACCCGGTAGCCATAAGATGACGTTACCGCCGGCGCTACACCGGTTTCTTTGTTCAGCGTAAAACGCTTGGCAATAAGGGTATCAACAAGTGGGTCTTTAACTACCTCTACCCTGCCGCGGGTTTGGGCAAAGCCTTGGGCAGATACGAGTATTAGCATAAAAAAAAAGCAATACCTAATCAAGCTGTGTTTGGCCTTATGATCAAGTATCGCTTTTTTCATGGTTATTAATCTAAAAAAAACTGTCATTCTGAACGTAGTGAAGAATCTATTCTACGTCATGCATAGTACACTTGCAAAGTTCGCGAATAGATGCTTCGTACCTCAGCATGACAGCCTTTATATTCGAATGTCATTTTCCCTTCAAAATTAGTGGATTTCACCACCCCCGATGACGGGCTTTCTTTCCTCCTCCCTCAGGGAGGCCGGGCTTCTTAATTCTGCCCTACACCGTGGCAGTTTTTATATTTTTTACCGCTTCCGCAAGGGCAAGGGTCGTTACGGCCAATTTTTTGCTCAACCCTTACAGGGGTAGCTTTTTGAATTTCCTGCGGAAAATCGTCCATCGGCACACCGTTGCTTTCGCTTACCATTTCGGCTTTGGTGGTTTTTAGCTTACGCAGATCCAGTTTTGGTTCTGGTTTGGCTTCCCTTACTTCTTCGGCCTGCTGCTGAACCGGGATACCGCCGCGGAACAGGAAGCTTACAATCTCTTTATTCACATTGGCCAACATGCCGCGGAACAAATTAAAAGCCTCAAATTTGTAAACCAACAGTGGATCTTTTTGCTCATAAACCGCGTTTTGAACAGATTGTTTCAATTCGTCCATTTCGCGCAAATGCTCTTTCCAGGCATCATCTATCAGGTACAGGGTAACGTTTTTCTCGAATGATTTAAACACCTCGTGACCATGGTTCTCCACCGCTTTTTTCAACGGAACAGAAACCTGTATGCCATGGATGCCATCGCTAAACGGAACCACAATATTTTCTACATACTGGCCTCGGGTATCGTAAACATCTTTTAATACGGGGTAAGCCTGGGCAGATACAGCATCGCCTTTACGTTTGTAAAAGTCCATCACCGTTTGGAATACGTGATCAACCAGGGCATTAATTGAATTTACAGCGAATTTATCGGCATCAACTTCCACATCAACCGAGAACAGGCGGATCATTTCTAAATTAAATCCTTCGTAATTGTTAGCCTCTTTATATTCCGTAGTGATATCCTCAACCACGTCAAAAATGGTATTGCTCAAATCAACATCCAAACGTTCGCCAAACAGCGCGTTACGGCGTTTGGTGTAAACAACGGTACGTTGCGAGTTCATCACATCATCATACTCCAGCAAACGCTTACGGATACCAAAGTTGTTTTCTTCTACCTTTTTCTGTGCACGTTCAATTGATTTGGAGATCATGGAGTGCTGGATAACTTCGCCCTCTTCGATGCCCATACGCACCATCAGGTTCGAGATCCTTTCCGATCCGAATAAACGCATCAGGTTATCTTCCAGCGATACAAAGAACTGTGAAGAACCCGGATCGCCCTGGCGACCGGAACGACCGCGCAACTGCCTGTCAACCCGGCGCGACTCGTGGCGCTCGGTACCTACAATGGCCAAACCGCCTGCTGCCTGTACACCTGCACCCAGTTTAATATCTGTACCACGGCCAGCCATGTTGGTAGCAATGGTAACTGTGCCTGCCTGCCCGGCTTCGGCCACAATATCGGCCTCTTTCTGGTGCATTTTGGCATTCAGTACGTTATGTTTAATACCGCGCAGCTTAAGCATACGGCTTAATAACTCCGAGATCTCTACCGATGTTGTACCAACCAGTACCGGCCTGCCGGCCTGCGTTAGTTTTACAATTTCATCGGCTACGGCATTATATTTTTCGCGGATGGTACGGTATACCAAATCCTGCCTGTCTTCGCGGCTTGCAGGGGTGTTTGTTGGTATTTCTACCACATCCAGCTTGTATATTTCCCAAAACTCACCTGCTTCGGTAACGGCAGTACCCGTCATACCGCAAAGCTTGTGGTACATTCTGAAATAGTTTTGCAGGGTTACGGTAGCAAAAGTTTGGGTAGCATCCTCAACCTTAACATTTTCTTTAGCTTCAATTGCCTGGTGTAAACCATCAGAGTAACGGCGGCCATCCAATACACGGCCTGTTTGCTCATCTACAATTTTCACTTTGCCTTCGTCCAAAATGTATTCGGTATCCTTTTCAAATAAGGTATATGCTTTCAGCAATTGGTTAACAGAGTGAATACGCTCAGATTTGATCGAGAAATCGCGCATCAGCTCGTCCTTGCGGGCAATCTTTTCTTCGGTACTCAGGTTTGATTTTTCAATCTCGGCAATTTCGGTGCCTACATCAGGCATTACAAAAAAGTGAGGATCTTCGCCCGATGAGGTAATCAGTTCGATACCTTTTTCGGCCAGCTCAACCTGGTTGTTTTTTTCGTCGATAACAAAATAAAGCTCCGAATCTACCTTAGGCATATTCTTGCTTTGATCCTGCATGTAATAATTTTCAACCTTTTGCAGGGTGCTCCTGTTAGCGCCTTCGCTCAGGAATTTAATTAACGCTTTGCTTTTGGGCAAACCCCTGAAAGCACGCAATAAAGCCAATCCACCTTTTTCCGGATCGGTGTCACCATCGTTAATGGCTTTTTTAGCCTCGTTCAATACCGTATTCACATACGCTTTTTGGGCGTTAACCAAACGCTCGATGCGTGGTTTCAACTCGTAAAACTCGTGCTCGTCGCCACGTGGGATAGGTCCAGATATAATTAAAGGTGTCCGGGCGTCATCAATTAAAACCGAATCCACCTCATCCACCATGGCGTAATGCAATTTGCGCTGAACCAGCTCTTCAGGACTACGTGTCATATTGTCACGCAGGTAGTCGAAACCAAACTCGTTATTTGTGCCAAAAGTTATATCGGCCAGGTAAGCGGCGCGGCGTTCCTCGCTGTTGGGCTCGTGTTTATCAATACAATCAACCGATAAACCATGAAATTCGTATAAAGGGCCCATCCACTCGCTATCGCGGCGTGCCAGGTAGTCGTTAACCGTTACAATGTGTACACCCTGGCCGGCAAGCGCGTTAAGGTATGCAGGCAGTGTAGCAACCAGTGTTTTACCTTCACCCGTAGCCATTTCAGATATTTTACCCTGGTGCAATACTATACCGCCTATAAGCTGTACATCGTAATGAACCATGTTCCAGGTAACCTCGTTACCGGCAGCAAGCCAGGTGTTTGCGTGAAAAGCTTTGTCGCCTTTAATCGTTACATTGCTTTTGCGGGCAGCCAGCTGGCGGTCAAAATCGGTTGCGGTAACTTCTATAAATTTATTTGCAGCAAGGCGGCTGGCGGTTTCTTTAACCACGGCAAACGCCTCGGGCAATATATTGATCAATATATCCTCAAGCTCTTTATTACGGTCTTTCTCCAGCTTATCCAGCTGAGTGTATAACTCAACCTTTTCGGATACATCCATATCCAGTTCGTTTTCGGTACGATCTTTTATGGCTTGTATCTCGCTGTCGATGCCCGATAGGCCTTCGGCAATTGTTTGTTTAAAACCTATTGTTTTAGCTCTAAGCTCATCATTGCTGATGTTACCGAGTTTTGCATATTCAGCCTTAATTTTTTCGACTATAGGCTTAATACTTTTTACATCCCGCTCTGATTTGCTTCCAAAAAGCTTACTTATAAAATCTAACATATTATTTTTATATGATGCAACAAACTCAATAATTACGCCACAGCGACAATTAAAGTCATATTGACAGGCAAAGGTACAGTTTTAGTTTTTAGTTTTTAGGGATTTATGAGGGATTTGATGTGTGGGGTGAGGTTTGATGCGCGGGTATTTTGCCGGATTTGTTTGTCCGAATCAGAATTTACAGAATTATAAAAGACTTACTGCTGTGCTCTCAGTTTAAAGACATTCTGAGAATTCTAAAATTCTGTAAACCGCGTAGCGCTCTTGAGCACCCACAAATAATCAAACGCGAGAAATTCTGATTCAGACAGCCAGCAACCTCAGTACATCCACCTTATCCTGCGCCAGTTGCGCCTTCAGCTCATCAAGGCCGGCAAACTTTACATCGCCGCGCACGTAGTGGTGAAATTCCATTTTGATGGTTTGGTTGTAAATCTCCCGGTCAAAGTCAAAAATATTTACTTCGATGTTGCGGGTGAGGCCGTTTACGGTTGGGCGGCTGCCGATGTAGGCCATACCCTTGTAGCTTTCGCCGGCAATTATTACCGTTACCGCAAAAATGCCATCAGCCGGTATAAGCTTGTATTTTTCCTCTACCACGATATTGGCTGTAGGGTAGCCTATCTGCCTTCCAATCTGGTCGCCCCGCACTACCTTGCCGGTTATAAAAAAAGGGTAGCCAAGAAAGGCATTTGCTAAATCGATCTTATCGTTTAACAATGCCGCGCGGATGCGGGTTGAACTTATGGCAACTTCATCAATATCCTGCTCGGGAATTTCCACTACATCAAAACCATAAACTGGGCCAAGTTTCAACAGGTCTTCCAGGCCGCCCTGGCGGTCTTTGCCAAACCGATGATCGTACCCTATCACAATTTTTTTGGTGCCAATTTTATTCACCAGCACATCGCGTATATAGTCTTCGGCGGTTTGATTGCTAAAATCGCGCGAAAATGGGGTGATGATCAAATGATCGACGCCAAGCTGCTCCATCAATTGAGCCTTTTCGGTAATGGTGGTTATCAGCTTAATACTTTCATCCTCGGGATGCAGTATCATCCGCGGATGCGGAAAAAAGGTAAGGATAACGGTTTCACCGCCGGTTTGCTGCGCCAGCTCTTTAATACCCGCAATAATTTTACGGTGGCCAATATGCACACCATCAAATGTGCCAATGGTGACAACCGCGTTGTTTATCGCCGTAAATTCGTCAATATTGTTGTATATCCTCATTTGATGAGTAAAAACGCAAATTTAGTTTTTTAGTTTAAGTTCGGATGTTAAGTCCGTAGTCTCAAGTAGTCAGTCTTAAGTCAAAAGTCGCGCGAAATCACTTCCATTCCAATGACAAACTTAATACTAACGACTTAGGGCTTAAGACTTTTAATAGTATTAAACAACTCCATCACCTCCCAGGCATCCTCTACCTTATAGCTGCCGCTGCGGGTACGCCTTAATTCAGACAGGTATGCCCCGTTATTTAAAGCAGCGCCAAAATCATGTACCAAACTACGTATGTAAGTGCCCTTACTGCATACCACCCTGAAATCAACTTCGGGCAATTCAACGCGTGTAAGTTCAAATTCGCTTATGGTAACGCTCCGCAGGCGCCGTTCCACTTCTTCGCCGCGGCGGGCTTTTTCGTACAAACGCTCGCCGTCTATTTTAATTGCAGAGTGCGCAGGCGGGTATTGCTGTATATCGCCGGTAAACTGTGCGCAGTTACTACGCAGCTGTTGTTCGGTAAGTTGGCTGGTATCAAACTTATTGTCGGGTTCGGTTTCCATATCATACGATGGCGTGGTTGCGCCAAGTACCATGGTACCGGTGTACTCTTTTTCTTCGGCCTGGAAGGTATCAATCTGCTTGGTCATTTTACCGGTGCAGATGATGAGCAATCCGGTAGCCAGCGGATCGAGCGTGCCAGCATGGCCAACCTTCAATTTTAAAGGCTTAAAAGAATTGCGGATTTTGCCCACCACATCAAAGCTTGTCCATTGATACGGTTTGTTCACCAGCAACAGCTGGCCATCGGCAAATTCCTGGATGTTTTGGTAAGTACTTTTCAAGTAATGTTGTTAAAGCGGCAAAGGTATGGAAAAGCCACCTCTAAATTGCATAGCAATCATGAGTACAATAAAAATCAAATCCCGAATACCCCTCCGGGGTTGCCAGGGCAAACGCATCTAAATAGTTGACGGCGATTAGCTGTTGTTTAATAATAGCTGATGTGATAATCTTATAGCGTCGGGAAGATATAAGTATCAAACAACACCTTATTTTTGTTGGCTGATCGTGGTTAATGCTCCAGGTACCAAACAGACCTGCATTGGCCTGCAGCAGGTACAAATATTTGGATGCGCCTAAATTGCCCTATCAGTTTAGCGTTAACCATGTTAAAATACAAAACATTGTCTATCAAATATTTACAAAAAATATATCTGAAATATGTTAAGTTGTGTTAACCCAATTAGACGCGTTAGCCTGCCCCGGTTGGGGAGAATTCAAATAATCTTCAATTTGCTTTTGAAGCCCTCCCTTCCGGGGAGGGTTTGGGTGGGGCTACAATACCTGTAGTTGGTGACCGCTTAATATCAAAACGATAATAAAAGCGCCAACTATAATACGGTACCAGCCAAAAAGCCTAAAGCCTTTGCGCTCCAGAAAAGTAATGAATGATTTAATAGCCAGCATAGCCACAATAAAAGCTATAACATTGCCAACGACTAAAAATTTAATCTGCTCACCGGTAAATAGCGGTCCCGTAGCATGGGCTTTATGAAAATCCCAGATTTCTTTCAGCGTAGCACCAAACATGGTAGGCACTGCTAAAAAGAACGAAAACTCGGCAGCGGCGGTGCGGGTAAGCTTTTGGCTCATACCACCAACTATGGTTGCAGCCGAACGGGAAACGCCGGGGATAACAGCCAAACACTGAAAAATACCAACTTTAAGCGCGGTTGCGTAGCTTATTTGAGCTTCTTCTTTAACGGCCGGCTTATTAAACCATTTATCAACAAATAACAATACTACACCGCCTATTAGTAATGAACAAGCCACTACAAGGGGGCTCTCTAATAAAATATCAATTTTCTTTTTGAATAATACGCCAACTATAACAGCCGGTATAACGCCTACTACCAGTTTAAAATAAAAATCAAACGACTTGAAAAAACGCTTAAAGTATAAAATTACAACTGATAGAATGGCACCTAACTGAATGGCAACTTCAAACAGCTTTACAAAGTCGTCAGTACCGATTCCCATAAACGCCGAGGCAATAACCATATGCCCGGTTGACGATACCGGCAAAAACTCGGTAATGCCTTCGATAATTGCAAGCACGATAACGTGGATCAGATTCATTGTGATTTTTTGGGGTTGGGATAGATATTATGATGTATTGGAAAGATAATGAATCCGGTTGATTTGGCAAACAAAGCTGAAACGGTTAACCCAACCAGCCATTCACCTAATCAACCAATCAGCTACTTGCTAACTTCAGGCTTCTTTAAAATAGCGTAAAAACCTAAAGCAAAGCCAGCCAGTACTACAATAGGGGCTATAACAATTTTGGTATTGCTATAAATATCGGTAGTACCAGACATCAGCACAAAACCAAAGGCTACTATTAATACGCTGATGATTAAAAACTTGTAGTTGCTTTTATCAAAAATAAACTCTACAGGCTCATTACTGATAGTTTTTGCCGCTTTTGGCGCCGATGCAGTTGCCGATGTTTTTAAAGGCGTTGTTGGTTTAAATTTTTGTGCCATGTTTTTTTAATTAGTGATTTAGTGAGTTGGTGAATTAGTGATTACCAACCTGCAAATCAATTTTTGACTTTTTAATTTTGACTTTAGCTTACCTATATAGGTCGTATATTTTTAAACGTAAAAACTTGTTAACAGCCAGGAATGTGCTAAAGGCAGATATAAATATGCCTAACCCTACCACGCCTAAAAATACCATTCCAAATTCCGAATAGCTTTGCAGGAAAACCAGGTCGGGCACTTGTTGATAAGCCAGGTATAGTGCACCAATTAACAGGATTATAGCAATTAAGCCCCCTAAAAGCCCGTGCCAGATGCCATATAGTAAAAATGGCTTACGGATAAAGCCCTTAGTTGCACCAACAAGCTGCATAGATTTAATTAAAAACCGTTGCGAATAAATGGCAAGCCGGATAGTATTATTAATTAAAGCTACTGATAACACTACGAAAATGCCTGCGAAGGCTAAAATGATGAGACTGATAGATTTCACATTCTCGTTCATTTTATCAACCAGCGATTGCTGGTATTTAACTTCCTTAACCAATGGGTTTTTCAGCAGGTCGGCTTTAAACTTTTCGATATCCTTGTTATTGGCAAAATCGGCCTTCATATAAATATCCAGCGATTGTGATAAGGGGTTATATCCAAGGAATTTCACAAAATCTTCGCCTAAGTCTTTTTGCAGGTTACGGGCAGCCAGTTCTTTACTTACATATTGGGTTTGCTTCACCATAGGGTTGGCATCCAGTTGTTTTTGCAACTGCAGTACGTCAGTTTCGTGTGCGGCGTCGTCAACAAAAATATTCAATACAATATTTTCCTTAACGTATCGCGAAATATTATTGGCATCTATTAGCAGTAATCCTAACAAACCCACCATTAACAACACCATGGCAATACCAAATACGGTTGAAATGTATATGGTTTTTACCTTTTTTGACGATGAGCTTGCTTCAAATTCTTCCATATTTGTTTAGATATGAGAAGTGAGATTTGAAATTTGAGATAAAAACAATCGCATTCGGCAGCTTGTCTCACATCTCATATCTCATATCTCACATCTATAATGTGCGAAATTAAGAAACACGGGTTAAAGGTAAAAGTTTATTGTTTATAAAAATGGTTTAATAACGTAATAGTGTGCGGGTTTTAACATTTATTAACGAATTGTCTGAACCGGAATTCATCGAATTAAAAAATTAACAGAATTTAATTGCAGGTTTTACTCTACCCGCGTTTAATCAAATTCGAATAATTCGCTTAATTCTAAAAATTCCGGTTCAGACAATAAACAAATGCCATTACCACCCTGTTATACCTTCATGACAAAGCCAGCAAACGATAAACACAAACAATCGCCATCGGATACACCAACCACCAGGCCAAACGATAACGGCGGCAAAAGCAAGGTAAAACCCCAAGACAAGCAGTATCATTCCGACGAGCCACATGGCGGCAACATTGCCAAAAAACACGAACGGGAAGAACAACCGGTACATTCGGTAAAGGCGGCACCTAAAAATTAACGGGGTTTTACGTGGTACGTTTTAAGTTATACGTTTAGTTAGAACAGTTAAAAACATATAACATCGCACGTAAAACGTACAACCTATCTTGCTATCCCGGCCGAGTTAAACTGCAAATCGTAAAGTTTACGGTAGTGCCCGTGCTCAATTTTAAGGAGTTCCTGGTGGGTGCCCATTTCCATAATCTCGCCGTGGTCAAGTACGATAATCCTGTCGGCATTTTGAATGGTGGAAAGGCGGTGGGCGATAACTATCGCCGTACGGCCCTGCATCAGTTTATTGATCGCATTTTGGATCAGTATCTCGGTTTCGGTATCTACCGACGAGGTAGCCTCATCTAAAACCAAAATGGCCGGATTGTATACCAGCGCGCGGATAAAAGATATCAATTGCGATTGTCCCACCGAAAGGGTCGATCCGCGTTCCATTACATTATAATCATAGCCGCCGGGCAAGCGTTCAATAAACTCGTGGGCACCAACATCTTTTGCTGCCGCGACGATCTGCTCGCGGGTGATTAATTGATTATTAAGGCTGATATTGTTGGCAATGGTATCAGTAAACAGGAACACATCCTGTATAACCGTTGCTATTTGCGACCGGAGGAACTCAACCTCATAGTTGCGAATGTCATGACCATCAACTTTGGCGCTGCCTTTTCCTATCTCGTAAAAACGGTTAAGGATATTGATGGTAGATGATTTGCCCGCTCCGGTAGCACCTACCAGGGCCAGTGTTTCGCCGGGTTTTACGTGGAAGCTGATGTTTTTTAGCACCCAATTTTCGTCGTTATAGGCAAACCACACTTTGTCAAATTCTATTTCGCCCTGCAGTCTGCCGGTTTTTAGGGTGCCGTTGTCAATAGCAACCTCGTCGGTATCCAGTACTTTAAAAATCCTGTCGGCGCCTACCATACCCATTTGCAGGGTATTAAATTTATCGGCCAACTGGCGGATGGGCCTAAAAAGCATATTAAGCAGCACAATAAAGCCGGTTATCAATCCAGGGGTAATCCCTTTTTTTGATGCAGATAAGCTGGCCAGCTGCCCATCGGTAAGCATCCGTTTACAACCATACCAAACCAGGAGGCCTATGCAAATGGCAAACAAAATCTCGACCACCGGGAAAAATATAGAATAATACCAGTTACTGCGGATGTTGGCATCACGGTACTTTACGTTAACCGCTTTAAACTTACGCATCTCCTGGTCCTCCCGTGCAAAAAGCTGGATAACGCTTATACCCGAGATATGCTCGGCCAAAAAAGTATTCAACTGGGCCACCTGGGTACGCACTTCCTGGAACGATGATTTGATGGCCTCCTTAAAAACGTACGTTGATGCAAACAGGAAAGGCATAGGGATAAGAGTAATTAATGCCAGCTTCCAGTCCTGCCAAAGCATCAGGCCGATAACGGCAAACACCAGCAGCATATCGCCCATGATGCTGATGAGTCCTTCAGAAAATATATCGGCAATGGTTTCCAGGTCGGATACCGTCCGCGTGATAAGCATGCCAATTGGTGTCCTGTCAAAATACTTTAGCCTTAAACTGGTGATATGGTTAAAAATGTCAATCCTCAAATCGCGAATAACGGATTGACCCAATGTATTGGTTAAATAAGTTTGATAATACTGGGCCACAGTTTGAATAATCAGTTGCGCCACCATCAGGCCAACCATAAAAACCAGCCCATCGTAATCGTCATTCAGTATATTTACATCCAGCGTACGTTGAATCAGGATAGGTTGCAGTAATGCGCCAACCGCCAAAAACACCGTTAAAAAAACGGCAATCACAAATGTGGTATTGTAGGGCTTTACATAGCGCATAACCCGTTTTAACAATTTCCAATCAAGCGCTTTACCGGTAACGGAGGAGCCTCCCCCGCCCCCTGAAGGGGATGCTTTTTGATTAGCTGCATCACCTGCTTTTTTTTCGGTATCTTGTTTATTTGTACTCACCTATTTCAAAATTAATGTAATTACAAATTATAGAATTTTCTTGCAAGCCACAATTGTCTTAATTGGGTTGGGAATACTAAACGTTTTTATCATCAATTATCTTGAAAAACTCATCGCGGTAGGTGTCGCCAACGGGGATAATTTTTTCGCCTATCTGGATGCGGCTTCGCTCGATGCTGTCAATTTTGTTAAGTGCTACGATGTATGATTTATGCACCCGTACAAAATGTCTTTCGGGCAGGGCATCTTCCATTTTTTTCATACCTTGCAGGGTAATAATCCGTTCTGCAGAGGTAAATATGGAGATGTAATCTTTCAATCCCTCAATAAACAAAATATCGTGCAGGTAAACCTTCTGAATCTTATGTTCGGTTTTTACGAAGATAAAATCCGTCGAAAAATCGTCCTGCTGAGCAGGTTCGGCCTGTATTACAGTTTTGGTTACGGGCTGTATAATGCTTTGGGCTTTTTGTACTGACTTAAAAAACCTATCGAAAGCGATGGGTTTCAATAAATAGTCAACCACATCCAGCTCATAGCCCTCTAAAGCGTATTGCGGGTAAGCGGTGGTAAGTATCACTTTGGCTTTACCGTTGGCTATCTTTAAAAACTGGATGCCGGTAAGTTCGGGCATTTGTACATCTAAAAATACCAGGTCCACATTGCCTGCCTGTACCAGGGTAAGGGCTTCAATCGGGTTGGTTGTGGCTTTCACCAATTGCAAAAAAGGCATTTTAGATATATAATCTTCCAAAATGTGCAGCGCTAAAGGCTCATCATCAACTACCAGGCATCTGATCATGTTGTAAAAATAAGAGTTAAATGGTTTATTAAATAAATTTTATACTAATGATTGTCCACAACGCATTGTTCCAATTTTGTTAAACTCAATTACTTGTTTAAACGCTGTGTCCCATATTGTAAAATTGTGGACACATAGCAGGCTTAAAATATCTTCTTCAACAGTATACTTTGTTGCTGGCCTCGATCCAATGCGCGTAGTGACGATATAAAGTGTTTCTTCACTGAACTGAACGTTAATAGCGTCAGTAACAAGCTTCCTATTTATATTGTCGATATCTCCCAAATGAAGCCATTCACTACCTGCTGTATATTTAGTCCAGATAATTTTGTTTTTTTTGGAATCAGCCACGGTGTATATTAAGTGAGGATCAGTGATGCTTTTCACATTCATCATAGCGGCGTTAACTCTACCGATTTATAAAATATCTCGGCCCCTTCTGATTGTAATAGTATCCTGCCTTCGGTTACCGAACCCGTCCCCCAGTTTACCAGGTGCCCATTTACATAATGCTCAATTTGGTTGCCGTTGCAAATAATCTCCAGCGTATTCCATTCGCCGCGTGGCTTTTCAAAATTTTCTGTGCGGAAAATGTGCTTTTGGTCCCAGGCTACTTCCCATTTATTTGGCGAATCAACGTTGGTGTGCTTAACGCACCAAAAGTCGCCGCAATCTTGTTCCTGTATCTGAAATTCTATTGACTTTGGCCAAACAGTATCTTTTTCCACCAACCCAAAATGATAAAGTATACCGGCATCCCGCTTACTGGTTTGGCGCGGAAAATATTGTTTGGTGCCCCATTTGAATACTACTTTAAGGTAATAATTGGAGTACGATTTGAGGGTGCTCATATAGCCAAAATATTTACCCATTACATGCACCGCACCATTTTCCACTACGAAATTGTTATGGATATCGTTGTTTTTGCCCAGCGTATCTAAAAAAGCATACCAGCCGGTTTTGTCCTTGCCGTTAAAAAGTTTTTGAACGTTGATCTCCCTGATCCAGATGTTGCGGAACGATACGGGGAATTCATGCTCCTGCAGCAATAACGGCTGTGCAAAATTGTGCTTGGTGTATTTAGGCTGGCCAACATGGGCTACTGTGCCTTTTATAGCCACATGGTTTTGTACCAGCACGCCGTTGTGTAAAACCGTAATGTAAGCCGGTGCTTTAAGCGAACTATCTAAATTAAAACGCGGCGCGGTATAAATGATATCATACCTTTGCCATTCACCGGGTTTAAGCGAAGCATTTACCAAAGGCACGTGTTGTTTGTAAACAGAGCCAGCCTGCCCGTTGGAGTAGGTGCGATTTTTATAACTATCCAGTATTTGTAGCTCGTAACGGCTTTGCATTATTACGCCGCTGTTGCCGCGCTCCTGGCCTTCGCCTTTTACAATGGCCGGTGTGCGCCATTCAATATGCAGCTGGCAATCGGCGAAGTTTTTTTTGGTGATGATGGAGCCGCTGCCGGGTTTCACGGTAAGGATACCGTTTTTAATTGTCCAGCCGGGGGGCATTCCTTTTTGATCTATCCATTCGTCCAGGTTTTTTCCATCAAACAAAATAATGGCATCTGACGGCGCTTTATTGCCAACGCCCGGATGCACTATGGCTGGTTCCGGATCCCAAACTTCGGTAAGTTTTGGATCATTTTGTGCCGAGGCGCTGTACCTGCATACGGCTAACAACAGCATTAATAAAATGGTTTTTAACTGGTTCATGGTTTGGGTAATGTTTATGTTTATCCAATTTTCCTGTCATCCTGAGGTACGAAGGATCTATCAGCTTTGCATGACCGATAGAAAAGTTGGCAAGCAGATGCTTCGTACTCAGCATGACAGAGGAACTTTCACAAGATTATTGATAATTCACAAGTATAGGTATCTTCAGTATCCCTGATATTTAAAGTATACTTACCGGGATATAAAAGATTAAGACGCCTTTGTACATTAGTTAGCCCTATGCCGCCAATAGCATCGCGGTTATGGGTATGTTTTTTATTTTGAATGTAAAAGTGCAGTTGGCATTCGTCAACATTAATGAGCAATTTAATAGGCGTCATCACATCATTGGCCACACCGTGCTTAAAAGCGTTTTCAATAAAGGCTATTAATAATAAAGGTACAATTTGCTGGTTGGTTACGTCGCCCATTACCTTAAAATCAATAAATGCCTTATTACCGAAGCGGATTTTTTGCAAATCGATGTAGTTGTGCAGGTATTGCAACTCCTTGCTTAAATCAACCCGGTTGTCATTGCACTCGTAAAGCATGTAGCGCATAATTTCGGATAGCTTCAGGATAGCTTCGGGCGTGGTATCTGACTTTTGATAGGCCAGCGAGTAAATACTGTTTAAGGAATTGAATAAAAAATGCGGGTTTATCTGCGATTTTAAAAAAGCAAGCTCGGCGCTTAATCGCTGGTTTTCAAGATCATGCTGAATGCGTTCGTTCAGGAACCAATCGGTAGTGAATTTAAGCACCGTACTTAAAAAAATAAAAATCAGGCTGGTAAAAACGGTGTTGAAAAAGTAAGCGGCAAAGCTTATTTGCTGCCCCTTGTTGTGTATCAGTATCACATCTTTAAACAACAGGCCTACCCCATATTTAACAACACCGAAAACTATAATGGTTATCAGAGCTACACAGGCATAAGCCCAATACCTTTTTTTATCCAGGAAGCGGGGAATGTATACCAGGAAATTAATGTAAAACAACCCGATATTGATGATAGGGAACACCAGAAATATAATAACCAATTGCCTTGGTGTTATATGGTCATTCATCCGGGCCAGGAAAATGAACAGCGAGATCATCCCAAGCCAAAAAAGTAAATGCCAGAAAATATGCCAGGCCGTTTTTAAACCGCGTGTTTGATTATCAGGTGAAATAGTGTTCTGCATGTGCCGTTTTATCCCTTAATAAAAAGGTTTAATGTGATGTAATTTAGTATTTTGATTGTTATACGGGCGTTTATTTATATATAGTAATTCAATTTGTCGATGAACTGGCTTTTATAATCGATAAACTGGTTAAAATGTTTAAAAAGGCGTTCATCTATAAACTCCGTGTGTTGGTCTAATACTTTTTAGCAGGTGGTAAAATAAGTATTTCTTTGTTCTATCAAATCACTCGCAATGAAAACGCTTATCAAAAATTCTAACCCTTTTATCATGTTGTTGATACCGGTAATGTTCGCCCTTATTTTAGGTGTAAGCTACCAGTTTGAACAAAAAAAGGAATCAGCAGTAATGGGGACATCAGCTGTACACGCTACCTCGTTGTTTTATAAGGGCATTACCCTTGTTAAAACTGTTTGCTCAGTTGCCAAAAGCAACAATGTATGGTAATTAGTACCGAAGGGTTATCCTTCAACTTCGGTAACCAGCAGGTAGTTAAATCACTTGCGCTACAGGTACCCGAAGGAAGCATATATGGTTTTCTTGGCCCAAACGGTGCCGGGAAAACCACTACTATCAAACTCCTGTTAAACCTGCTCAAAATCCAAAGCGGCAGCATCCAAATATTTGAACAGGACATTCAACATCACCGCGCTCAAATTTTATCGCAAATAGGCTCGCTTATTGAGCAGCCTGCCATATACCAACACCTTACCGGGAAAGAGAATTTATTAAACAGGGCCTTGTTATTACAGGTGCCTGTTAAACGCGTTGACGAAATGCTGGCTCTTGTGCAGCTTACCAATGCGGCCCACAAAAAAGCCGGACAATACTCCCTGGGTATGAAACAGCGCCTGGGCATTGCCCTTGCCCTGCTTGCCGATCCCAAACTTTTAATCCTTGACGAACCCACAAACGGCCTTGATCCTAACGGTATAATAGAAGTGCGCGAGTTACTCATTAAACTGGTTGGTCAGTATAAAAAAACGGTATTTATATCAAGCCACCTACTGGCCGAGGTTGAACGCATGGCCACCCACGTAGGTATTATTAACCATGGCGAGCTGCTGTTTCAGGGCAGCATCGGCGAGTTGCAGGCCTTGAGCCAGCCGCTTGTATGCATCGAGACAGATAACACAGTTGATGCCGCTAACCTGCTTACCCGTAACGGTTATACCGTTACCGATGTTACCGATACTTACCTGTATGTTCCGTACGCGAGCAAGCAAAAAACGGCGGGAATAAATGCACTGTTGCACAATAACGGCCATGCCATATTTAGTATAGGTAAACAGCAAAAAGATTTGGAACGCCTGTTTTTAGATATCACCCAAAAAGCCTGAACCCCATGAAAGGATTTATACTATCGTTCCGGTCGGAATTTTACAAAAGCCGAAAAACGTTGGGTTTTTGGGCTGCCATTATACTACCGCTGTTTATTTGCACTTTACTTTTTGTGGGCTTTTACCTCAAGGCCGAAAAACTTACAGGTACACCACCCATAATGCTGTGGCTGCAATTTGCCGGCGCCATATTAGGCGTAATGGGTTCATTACTGCTGCCCATGTTTATTATTTTTATAGCCTACTCGGTAAATAGTATTGAGCACAAGGCCGATACCTGGAAAAGCCTGTTCAGTTTGCCAATTTCGCGTTGGGCGGTATACGGCGCCAAATATACGTATGCAGTATTCCTGGTGTTTTTAACACTTGCGCTGTTTGTGCTGTTTACCATAGGGTTTGGCAACTTATTGAGTATTGTAAAACCCGAACTTAGGTTTGATGATTACCACATGGAAAAGGAGCTGGCGCAGATATATTTTAAATTATTTTTGTCATCGCTGGGCATCTTATCCATCCAGTTTTTGCTCAGTTTACTTTGGGCCGATTTTTTAAAGCCGATGGGCATCGGCTTTGTGTGCACCATTACCGGTGTTATCCTGGCCTCAAAAAACTGGGAGTATTGTTATCTTTTCCCTTATTCGCACCCAATGCAAGCTATTACTACCATGATGCATCGAGGCGAAGCGGTGCAAAAAGGCATTCAAATAGATGTGTTTACAAAAGATGTTTTTGTAAGTATGGCAGTAGCAACTGTTGTATTTATTGCGGGATACTTTATTGTGCAGAAGAAAAGCGTTAAGTGATAGATGTGCGGGTATGCAGATTTTAGATGTGCAAATTGCCTGCAGAATAAAAATTGGATAGACGTGTAGTGCACGTCTATTTTGTTTACAGGACTTTTTTCAATGAGTCCAGGTATCTGGCATTATCCTCTATGCCGTTATGATGCTGCCCTTCCAGGACAATTAGCTTGTCGCCGGGCTTAAAGTATTTTTGGAGTCGGAAGGACGAAGAGTGGTTTATCAACTCATCTTCATCACCGTGAAAAATGACAATAGGAGCAGAAGTATGCTGGATGTACTCATAAGTTTGGAGTGGGTATTTTAAAATAGAAGAGGGCAAAAATGGATACAGCGTTTTCGCCTCATCAGCCAGGCTATAGTAAGGAGCAAGCAGGATGAGTTTTTGCGGATGATTTTGTGATGCCAGCCAGGCTGCCGGGCCTGTGCCGATAGAATAGCCTAATATGACAATTTGATTTTCGGGATATAATGTTTTGACATGTTGGTATGCCATTTTTACAGCATCAAAAAGTTGCTGCTGCGATTTAATATTGCCTGTACTTTTGCCGTATCCCGGATAATCAATCATAAATACATCATAGCCTAACTTATTGTAATTACCTGCAACTGCATGCCAGCTATTAATTGTGTCGCCATTACCATGCAGGTAAAAAACAAGCCCTTTTGGTTTTGGGGTGAGGAATAAAACGCCGTTTAGTATATTGCCATCGGCAGTTTTTATATTATACTCTTTGTAAGCGGACCGAAAATCGTACCGATATCCGGCAGGATATCGCGTTCCCTGGAAGATCAAATCATCCTGCGAAAAATAAAAGAAACAACAAATGACCAGGTAAATGCCTGTAAAAATACCTATAAGCCAAAGTGTTGCTTTTAAAATGATGTTCATGAATTACTTAAAGATAACATTCCTGCTAAACATAGATGTCAAAAAGGGTAAAGAGCAGGGAGATGCGTTTCCAAAGTCATCTTAATCCTGCAAATATCCTTAAATCGTGTTAAACGAAGAAAGCCCCGGGTTATCCGGGGCTTTCGCAAATAATGTTTTATCAACGATTATTTTTGTTTAAACTGAACACGACGGTTTAATACACGACCTTCTTCGGTTGAGTTATCGGCAATTGGCATGGTTTCGCCGTAGCCTTTGATTTTTACTTTTTTAGCATCAACACCAGAGTTAACTAAGTAAGTTTTTACTGAGTTAGCACGATCTTTTGATAAAGACATGTTGTGAGCGGCAGTACCTTCAGATGAAGCAAAGCCGTCAACTTCAACACCTTTGCCAGAAGCACGCAAATCTGCAGAAGTAGCATCTAACACCGGGTAAGATGAAGTGCGTAATACCGAGCTGTCAAATTCAAACTGGATGTTTGAGTAAGCAGTAGGTTTAGCAACAACTGAATCAGCAGCTGGTTTAGGGAATACGATAACGCAACCAGAACCATCAACTACGCTGCCTGCAGCAGTACCTGGACATTTGTCAAACTGATCAGCAACACCGTCACCGTCTGAATCTTTTTTCAGGTCGTTAACAGCAGTTTCTACGTTTGTTACACGGCCTTTTAAAGCTTCAACTTCCTGACGTAATGCAGCATCGTACAATTCGTCATACATCTGAGCAACCGGGTTTACCCACTCTAAGTTCTGTTTTGTTTTCGGACCGAAAGTGTACTCTAAACCACCGTAGGTGTAAGAGTAGTGGCTAAACTGAGGATAAGTGTGAATACCGCCAAAGTTATAACCTTGTACAAAACTAACAGTGTAACCTAAATTTAAGGCCAACGCATCGTTAAGTTTGAATTTTACACCTGCACCAACTGGAGCAAATAATTCTTTAACTGTTTTGTCACCAAAAGGCAAAGTGTTAACAACGCCTGCAGCAGTTGTATTTTCTTTAATTTTGTACATGTCTAAACCCAAACCGGCAGAAGTGTAAAAGTTAACACTGTTTTTGCGATGCAGGAAACTAACGCTTGCAATGTTAAAAACGGCGCTAAGTGCTCCTGAATTAAACGAAGTTTTGTATTCGGTATAACCATATTTTTCAGTGCCGGCTTTATCAATGCCATGAACTTTACCACCCAGATAATCTAACTGCAAGCTAAAGGTATGAGATAATTGTTGCCTTAAAGACACGCCATAGCCCAAATCAGCTTTAAATTTGTTAGTGGTGTTAATTGTAAATGGCACTAATCCATCAGTTATACCAACGTTCACGCCGATACTAAATGTGTTGTACTGTCCGATCCCGCCAAACAATTTGGCAGATCCAGTTTTTGTCGAGTCGGTTTGGGCGCTAGCCATACCCGCAACCAGCAAAGAAGCAAACGACAGTGCTGCTGTTTTCTTTAATGTAGAATAATTCATAGTTTTTAAGATTAAACGATTTTAATTGTGATTTTTTTCAAATTTAGTAATTATGTTTGAAACGATGACCAAACATTGTTCCAAAAATTGTAATAGTTACACAAATAAGGAAAAAAAAATGATTTATTAAAATAATCAAGAGTTAAATATGAAATATTTGGAAATTTTCCATTCACTATTTACAAATAATAGAAAAAATTTCGTTTCGAGAACAAAACCAAACTCACTGGCTGTTTTTCACTCTAATGATGAGTTTCCGGTGAGTGGCGACCAGGTTTTTGCTTTTAAACAAAATCCGGATTTTTTTTACCTTACGGGTATCGACCAGGAGCAAAGCATATTGCTGCTATACCCCGATTGTCCTAATAAGGCATACAAAGAAGTACTTTTTTTAAGACAAACCAACGAGCACATTGCCATTTGGGAAGGACACAAGTATACAAAAGAGGAGGCGAGACAAGTTTCTGGTATCGAGAGTGTTTACTGGCTGCATGAATACGACGTTATTTTACATAGCATTATCAATTATGCCGAAAATATTTACATAAACACTAACGAAAACGACAGGTATGTACATACCGTACCATACCGGGATATACGGATGTATGAAGCATTACGCCAAAAATATCCGTTGCATAAATACGAACGCTCGGCGTTGATATTAAGAGATTTAAGAGTTATAAAATCGGGGCCGGAAATTGATCTGATCCAAAAAGCCTGCAACATCACCAACGATGCTTTTGTGCGTGTACTTAAATTTATAAAACCCGGTGTTGCCGAATATGAAATAGAGGCCGAAATTATACACGAGTTTTTACGGCAACGGGCTACAGGACACGCCTATAGCCCCATAATTGCTTCGGGCAAAAATGCCAACGTGCTGCATTATATTGATAATAACCAGGTTTGCAATGATGATGACGTAATTCTGTTTGATTTTGGTGCCCAGTACGCCAATTACAACGCCGATATGAGCCGGTCGGTGCCGGTTAACGGCAGGTTTACCCCACGACAGCGTGCTGTTTATGACGCAGTGTTAAGGGTAATGCGCGAAGCAAGCAGCATGATTGTAGCTGGTACTGTTTTAGCCGAATACCAGGATGAAGTTGGCAAGATAATGACCGGCGAACTGATAGGTCTTGGCCTGCTTGATAAACACGATGTTGAAAAACAGGATGCCAATGCCCCGTTATATAAAAAATACTTTATGCATGGCACATCGCACCACCTGGGTTTAGATGTGCATGATTTTGCAAGCAGGTATAAGAAATTCGAAGTTGGTAATGTACTAACCTGCGAGCCAGGTATTTATATACCTGAAGAAGGCCTGGGTATACGAATTGAGAATAATATTTTAATTACCGACAATGGTAATCGCGACCTGATGGCCAATATTCCCGTTGAGGCGGAGCATATTGAAGAGATTATGAATAGTTTTTAGTCGAAAATGACAATTCAGGCTCAGAACTTAAGGCTTTCGACTTAAGCCTGGTCAAGTGGTTATAAATACGAATCAACAAAACTATAAAGGTTAAAATCTTTGTGATTTAAAGCTTCGGTAACATCTTGCTGAAGCTTTTTTTTATCTATATGATGCGTTAATTTATGTACTAACAGCTTGTAAGCCTTTTCGGTAAGCAGTAACTGCCGACGCGGATTTTTTACTTGTGTTGATGTTTTGATAAACCCTGCAACCTGGGCAATCCCCGTACCCTGCAATGCCGTTGTTTTGAATACAGGAGGCTGTCCGTCTTTTTTTTGTCCTATAATTTTCTTCAGGTTATTGGCAAATACATCTGCATCGGCCCTGTCGGCCTTGTTAACAATGAAGGCATCGGCAATTTCCATCAGCCCCGATTTAATGTGCTGCACATCATCGCCCCCCTCGGGTACCAGTACCACAAGGGTAACGTCCGCCAGTCCGCTTATCTCAATTTCCGACTGGCCAACACCAACCGTTTCTATCAGCACATAATCAAATCCGGCGGCACGTAATACATCGGTCATTTCTATGGTTTTGGCCGATAAGCCACCTAATGAACCGCGGGTAGCCAGCGAGCGAATAAAAACATCGGGATGGTTAAAGTGCGAAGACATCCGAATCCTATCGCCAAGCAGGGAGCCGAAGTTGAAAGGCGATGTGGGATCAATAGCCAAAATGGCTATTTTGCTGCCATCCTTTAACAGTAAATCTATCAAAGCATTTACCAGGGTGCTTTTGCCGGCGCCGGGCGGGCCGGTTATGCCAATTACCGGTGCAGGTTTATTAAATGTAAGGCCCTTTAATAGTTCCTGGCTCCCGGGCAGGTCGTTTTCAACAATGGTTAAGGTGCGGGCAACCTGTTTAAAGTTAATGCTATTCGTCATTCCGGTTTTGTTAAAAACAGCTGCCACATTCATATTTGTAAATGCAAATGACGAAAATTATCATAACAAAAGGCAATTTAATCTTTATTATTGCACCTGTGCGGCCTGTGTTGAGTTTTAAGTTCTGAGTAAAGAAAGAATAGATACGGTGTTCGGCCCCCATAGCATATTCAACGTTTGCAACAATGCCCCAGCCCCTCAAAACAAAAATACAACACATATTAATAAGCCGTACAGATGCTATCGGCGATGTGGTGCTTACCCTGCCCATAGCCGCTTATATTAAAGAGCTGTTACCGGGATCAGTGGTTTCGTTTTTAGGACGCACTTATACCCAGCCTGTTATAAATACCTGTGCGGCGGTTGATATTTTTATTAATTATGATGAGATAAAAAAGCTGTCCGAGGCAGAACAGATTGACTATCTGAAAGGTAAAAAAATAGACGTAATTATTCATGTGTTTCCCAATAAGCATGTAGCCCAAATAGCCAGGGCGGCGAGTATTAAATTGCGCATAGGCACCAAAAACCGCGTTTTTCATTGGTTTACCTGTAACAAGCTGGTAAAGCTAAGCCGCAAAAAATCTGATCTGCATGAAGCTCAACTCAACCTTATATTATTAAAATCTTTGGGGCTGTCAGCCGTCCCAACGTTGCATGATATTATTGAGCATATCAGTTTTGAAAGCAGGACATTGCTTCCTCCAGAGTTAGCCGGTAAACTATCAGGTGATAAATTTAACCTCATTATCCACCCCAAATCGCACGGTAGCGGAATGGAGTGGGGGCTTGATAATTACGCGATGCTTATTAATGTGCTGTCATCGAATATATTTAATATTATTATAACCGGCTCAGATAAAGAAAAAATATTGCTGGCCGATTGGATTACAACCCTGCCAGCTACCGTGGTTGACATGACCGGTAAAATGAGTTTACCACAGCTTATTGGCTTCATCAGCCAGGCAGACGGGTTGATAGCCTCGGGTACAGGCCCCCTGCACATAGCGGCTATGGCGGGTATAAATACCCTCGGTTTGTTTCCCTCGGTAAGACCGATTCATCCTGGGCGCTGGGCGCCGTTGGGTAAAAAGGCCGGATTTATGGAAAGCGGGACAGATAATCTGCTGCCGCTGTCGGTAAATCTTGTAGCTGAGAAAATAACTGGTTGGTTGCGATAACAGATAAACGGCTGCCTTTAATGCCAATTATTGTACTTTTGCCCAATTCATAACGCATAAAAATTAAAAGTTAATGGCCCTGATAGATAACAAACAGATAAAGCATATTTTAATAAACAGGATTGATGCCATGGGCGATGTGGTATTGCAACTGCCTACCTGTATTTATTTAAAACAGTTATATCCGGATGTTACCATCAGCATGTTAGGCCGTAGTTACACCAAGCCTGTGGTTGATGCCTGCAAGGCCATTGACCATTTTATTAATTATGATGAGATTAGCGCTTTATCAACAAATGAGATAGCTACTATTTTTAAGGAAAAAGGCATTGAAGCCATAGTGCATGAGTTTCCAAAAAGGCATATTGCCGAAGCGGCGAAAAAGGCGGGCGTGAAACTAAGGATAGGTACCACAAGCCGTAATTACCATTTTTTTACCTGTAACCGGTTGATCAGGTTAAGCAGGGGCAAATCAGACCTGCACGAAGCGCAGCAAAATATTTATTTGTGCAAACCGCTTGGCGTTACCCACGTACCAACGCTGGGCACTATAGCATACTATTATAAAGATAACTTTAAGCCATCTATTGAATTACCTGCCCGGTTTAAAGATCAGTTAACTAACAATAAGTTTAATTTAATTATCCACTCCAAATCAAATGGTAATGGCAGGGAGTGGGATATGGATAGGTTTACCGCCCTTATTAAGCTTTTACCGGCCGATAAATTCCGCATTTTTATTACCGGATCTGAAAAAGAACACGAGTTGTTTAAAACCTGGATCCCGAAACTACCTGCACATGTAATTGATTTAAGTGGTAAAATGTCACTTAATGAATTGATTGCCTTTATATATAACGCAGATGGTTTGCTTGCATCGGGCACCGGACCACTGCATGTTGCAGCCGCTTCTGGTATCCACACGCTTGGCTTATTCCCAATTTCAAGATCAATAAACGCCACCCGCTGGGCTCCCTTGGGCATCAAAGCCGAACATATTGAAAGCGACTCGGATACCCTGGACAGTATTTCTGTTGACATGGTTTTTGACAGGATAAGCGACTGGGTAAGGTAGGTAGCAATAATTACTTTTTGAGCCCCGCTTTGAGCAAGCGAAATAAATATCTTGTCCATATTTTAATTCCGAAGTATCTTAAAATAAGTTTTGATTTATCCTTTTCAAAAACGTAGTCAACATTGGTGCCTGATACCCCCCTGTGGTTAAAGTAAGCTATAATGTAATCTTTATACACAAATTTAAAAGCACCGTCTCCATAGCATTGCATGTTTAAAACATTGTCGGCTACAATTTTATATTTTGTATTAAAACTATATTTTTCAAAAACGGCCCTTGGGTAAATTATGGTCTGATGATATATGCCACCTTTAGCCATATAATATGGGCTTAACTCGCCCGATTGCTTCTTGCCGTTTGATAATACACTGCCATAATATATATTGCTGCTATCTTTCAATTCATAAGCCATTGCAGAAAACTCCGGAAAGAGCTCGTCATCTGCACCTAAAAAGTAAACCCATTCTCCGGTAATATGGTCAAGAGCTTTGTTCATGGCATCATAAATACCCCGGTCTTTTTCACTTTTCCAATAGGCAATATGCGCGTTATTGTCTTTTAATAATCGCACGGTTCGGTCCGTGCTCAGGCCATCAATAATTATGATATCAATAGCCGGATATCGCTGGCTGTAAATACTATCAAGGCATTTTTGCAAAGTGGCTGCGGCGTTGTATGTTACAATGATGATATTGATTTTGGGCAGCATACTTTACGCAATAATGTTTTTATAACGGGGTTATGTATTAGGCAAAAGTACAATTCGGTTAAGTATAATGAGCCTCATTTGATGTATTAAAAGTCGTTTTATGTTACCTTGCAAAAAGTGCGGCCATAAATGTGACGGGCTGGTTATTAAACCCGCCAATAAATATTGACTGTAATAGTTACTTTTGCACATTAATTTCTATAAATGAAGACCTATTTCAGGCTGTTATCTTTTGCTCGTCCTATCGGAAAATTCGCTTTTCCGTACTTTATTTTGACATTGCTGTCGATCATATTCAACACTTTAAACTATGCATTGCTGGCTCCTTTGTTGAAAGCAATCTTTGACCCTGCGGCAAGTAAGATACTTGTTAAACCGGAAAATTGGTGGAACCCCCTAAAAGACCTAAACTATTTTGCTCAGGTTGCAAATTTACATTATGGGACTTTAGGGGCACTCAAATTTATTTGCGTGGCCATTGTTGCTTCTGTTTTGCTCAGTAATATATTCAGGTATTTTTCGCAACGAATTATGGAGAACCTGCGCATTTATACCTTGCTTAACCTACGCCGCACGGTTTTCAATAATGTGATGAACCTGCATTTGGGTTATTTTAATAACGAACGCAAGGGTGATATCCTTTCAAAAATATCTGCAGATGTTCAGGTTGTGCAATTTTCGGTTACAGGTACCTTACAAGTAGCTTTTAAGGAACCCTTTCAGTTATTATTTTACCTGATAACTTTGTTTGTTATTTCGGTAAAGTTGACATTATTCTCGATGCTGGTTATACCGATTTCGGCTTTTGTTATTTCAAGAATAGTAAAACGGTTGAAAGAACAAGCTAAAGCATCGCAGGAAACATATGGCAATATGATTAGCAACCTTGACGAGGCGCTTTCGGGGATCAAGATAATCAAGGCCTTTAACGCAACGCAGTTTATAAAAAACAGGTTTGATCGCGAAAATAAGGAATACTCAAGGATAACCCGTTCAATGGCCAAAAGGCAACAATTGGCATCGCCTGTTTCGGAGTTTTTGGGGGTTTTAATGGTGGCAGGTATCGTTTTGTACGGTGGATCGTTGATAATTAATCACGAAGGATCGTTAACAGCGGATAACTTTATTGTTTATATAGCGATGTTTTCCCAAATCATGCGGCCTGCAAAAGCCATTTCAGATTCATTCAGCAACATTCATTCGGGCATAGCGGCGGGCGAGCGTGTATTGGCGTTAATAGATGAAAAACCACAAATTACAAATGCGGCAAACGCAGTTGAATTAACTGATTTTAAAGATAAAATCGCTTTTGAAAATGTATTTTTTTCATACGATGATAAGGTAAGTTCAAAAATTCCTGCTACAATGGGGATTAATCCCACAGACGTTGATAAATCAGTCCTAAAGAATCTTAACCTCGTAATTCCAAAAGGCAAAACAGTTGCCCTGGTTGGGCCTTCGGGTGGTGGAAAAACCACGATGATGGACTTACTGCCGCGCTTCATGGAAACAAAGTCGGGATCAATTTTGATAGATGGTCATGATATTAAAAGCGTAACAATGGAGTCGTTGCGTGCTTTAATGGGGATTGTTAATCAGGAGTCCATCTTGTTTAATGACACCATTTTCAATAACATTGCTTTTGGTAAAACCGACGTTACACAAGAACAAGTTGAGGCTGCTGCACGAATTGCAAATGCTCATAACTTTATAACAGAAACAACTAACGGTTATCAAACCAATACCGGCGATAGAGGTACAAAGCTATCAGGTGGACAGCGGCAACGTATTTGCATCGCACGCGCTGTATTAAATAACCCACCCATAATGTTATTAGACGAGGCTACATCGGCCTTAGATACGGAATCTGAAAAGCTCGTTCAGGATGCTTTGAACAATCTGATGAAAAACAGGACTTCGTTGATTATTGCTCACAGGTTAAGTACCATTCAAAATGCAGACCTAATCATTGTATTAGAAAAAGGAACGGTTGTTGAACAAGGCACACATCAAGAATTATTGCAAAATAACGGTCTGTATAAAAAATTGATTGATATGCAAACCTTTAATACCGATTAATATAAATCAAGTGGTATGAATAAGGCAATAGTTCTTATCCCGGTATATAAGTCGAATTTATCAGTTTTTGAAGAAATTGCCTTAAAGCAATGCAAGGCGGTATTATCAAACTATAAAATTGCAATAGTAAAACCGGCAGGTCTGCAAATTGATTTTGATATTGACGAAACACGTGTTTCGGTAGTTGAATTTGAGGATCATTATTTTGAAGACATTCATGGTTACAACCGACTAATGTTATCGGCAGGGTTTTATCAACGTTTTGCCAGTTATGAGTACATGTTGGTGCATCAACTAGATGCCTTTGTATTTGATAATCAGTTGGAGTATTGGTGTAACCAGGGTTACGATTATATAGGGGCTCCCTGGTTTGAACAGAAGCTAAGAACCAATATTTTTGACAAAGCCATAGCTCGCATTAAAAATTATTTGTATGTGCGCTATAATGTAAAGTATAAAGATGGCATGCCCAAAATTGGCAAGCAATTGGCCGGCCGGGTTGGCAACGGTGGATTTTCCTTAAGAAGGATAGCTGTGCTTGCCCAACTTTGCATTCGCTACAAACCATTAATTGATCATTACTGCGCTTTGCGGCATCCTTGGTTCAACGAAGATGTTTTTTGGTGCATCGAACTTAACCGGAAGAAGCCGCAGGTAAAAATCCCTTCATTTAAAAAGGCATTACAATTTGCATTTGAAACATATCCCGACCGGGCGTTAACTATAAATAAAGAAAAACTACCCTTTGGATGTCATGCCTGGGATAAAAATGTTGAATTTTGGCGGCCTATCTTTAAAACCTGTGGTTACCAGATATAACTTGCTAAAGAAGGTTTCGATTTAATATATTTTTTAAAAATATAAAACTTCAGTTTAAAAAATAGTGTTGAATCGAGCTGGAAAAACCGTTTGTTTTTCCAGAGCATTTTAATGGCGGTAGATATAGGGTAGTTAAACTTGATTAGTTCGTCGATAAAGTATTTAAATGTGTTTTTTTCGATCACAAAAACCTGTTCATGGGTAAGTTTTCCCACGTTTAAGGGCAGATGCCGATTCCACTTGTTGTGCAGTTTTAAGTTTTCCTCCATCCATACATCGTTGTACAATCCTTCAGAAAAATGGTTAAGCAGGATATCAAACGTAACGGCTACTTTATATTTTTGGCTTACTGATAATGAAAAATCAATGTCGTATCCATGAAAACCTTTAAGGGTAATTTCATCAAACATAAATTCCTCTGCTACCTGCCGGGTAGTGGCCATAAATACGCCGTCGATACATACTACTTCGGCAAGGCTTTGCTTATCGGGATTACTATAAACGTGCCTGGTTTTGTTTTTTTTGTATTTGTATGATTGGATGAAATTATGATAATGCGTGTTTACACCGTATCCCCCCACACCTGAAGGTGTCAACGGTTTATAACTGCTGCCGGCAACGCCAATTAAACCTAATTTGGGGTCTTGCTCAAATAAAGCCAGCAGTTTTTGTCCCCAGTTATTGGTTTTTATTAACACATCTTCGTGGATAAAGCATAAAATATCATACTGGGCACCCAACATTGCTTTATTGTAAACCTCGCAGATGCCCATTTGGCCTTTGCTGTTATCGGTGGCAACAATTTCAAACGGTACGCCGATTGTGGCACTGATGTTTTCACTTACCTGTTGCAGGTTAGCTTTATTAACGGATGAAATAATAATTGATATCATTCAGTAATATGTTTTTCCGGTAAAAAAGTAGTTGTTAGTAATGTAACGAATAAACAACGCATTTAATGCAATTTTTATCGTGTTTAAATCAATTACGTGCATTTTTGTTAATGTGATACAGTTTTTACCGGAAAAAGTTTTTATTTTTTTTAGCCGGCAACAAAGAAATACAGCATAGTATTTGTTGATTTGTTGCAGATATATAAATTACGTCGTATTGCAATAAGGCGGCGATCGACAATAAGGAGTACGCCGGATTTCAAATTGATAAAAACAACCAGCCAATTTTGATAAAGGATCCAACTGAAATAAAGTGCCGGCAGGCAACCAGAATTTATATTTTTTGCCCGGCAGGATATGCCACCGGCGGCCCCGAGGCATTGCACCAGTTGGGAGCAAAACTAAAGTGCCTGGATTTTAATGTATTTATGCATTACTATGCTACCCCTGACAGTGTGGATATAGTGCATAAAAACTATGAAAAGTACAGTGTGCCCGTTGCCGAAAGCATCGAAAATAGCGAACAAAATATCATCATATTGCCCGAAACACACCTGCTACCCATTTTTGATGATAGCTATAAAAAGGTGCGCAAAGTTATCTGGTGGCTTAGCGTGGTTAACTATTACGTTACCCAAAACAATCTAACCAAAAGTTTACAGCACAAAAGATATTTTAAACTGAAAAATTACCTGGGTAAATATCCTACAGCATCATTCGGCAGACTTAAACGTCGCAAAGAGGTACAGCACATCAGTCATTCTTACTACTCGCAGGTGCACTTGCTCGAGCAGGGTATAAAGCCGGTTGGTCGGATCTCGGACTACATGAACAGTGCTTTTTTTGATATGGTAAATGAAGGTACGCCCAAAGAAAACCTGGTAATATACAACCCCATTAAAAACGACGTTTTTTTAGACAAGATCATGGCCCTTACACCCACCATAAAATGGGTGCCTATCAAGGGTATGACGCCTGCCGAAGTAGCAGCCCTGATGAACAAAGCCAAACTATATGTGGATTTTGGTTTCCATCCCGGCAAAGAACGTATGCCGCGCGAGGCTTGTATTATGCGCTGCTGTATGATTATTGGCAAAACAGGCTCTGCGGCGTATCAGCAGGATATGCCTATCCCAGAACAATATAGGTTTGATAAAGAGGAGGCTCAAATCCCGGAAATTATCAACCGGATAAATGAATGTTTAACTAACTACAATGAGTTGATAAAAGATTTTGCACCCTACCGGCAAGTCCTTTACACAGAAGAGCGGCAGTTTGAACAGGATATTCAAAAGATATTTGTGAAGGATAAATAAAAAAGAGCCACACGGCAATCCCGCATGACTCCTTTTCAATAGCTTTAAGCTTTAGGCCTTCGGCTTTCAGCTTAAAAAGCTTTTATTGAAATTTAAATCCTAAGCCAATTTGCCAAACCTGGTTGCGGTAGTTAGGCAGATAAGAATTATCGTCGGGGCGACTGGTGGTAAGGTCGATATTGTAGCGTCCCCTAAGCTCAATGTTCCGGCTCAAATCAACACTAAGGCCAATAACGCCGCTTATGTCGGTATGGTCGCCGCGGTTGTTGTAGTATTGCTCCTGCTCGGTAATAAAACCGGTTTCGTAAGTGTTTTTAGTTGATGCCAAAAAGTTGATGGATGGGCCTACTAAAAAGTTGAATTGCGGTGCCAGCTTCACTTTTAACAGCAAGGGAACATCAATGTAATTGGTGCGTTGCGTAAACTTGCCGTAGTCGGTATTGGCTGTATAACCCTTGCCCGAATACAAAATTTCGGGAGCAAATGATATTGGGTAAGCGATAGGGATATCTAAAGTTAAACCACCGTTAAAACCGGCTATAGAATTGGTGCTGAAGTTGGAGTTATCGGCATCAATGGTGTTTGAAATATTTAAGCCGCCGGTTAGGCCAACTTTTATCCTGTAAAAATCGTCCTGGCTTTGGCGCGGGCGTTCGCGGCGTTCTTGGCGGTAACGGGGCCTGCGGCGTGGCGGACCGTAATATCCCTGGGCACTCACGTCATATACTGCAAAAAGGCAGATAGCAAAAAAAATAATCTTCTTCATGTTAGTGTGTTTTTTATATATCCATAGAATAAAAAATATCGCAAAGGTTTAATGCGCACACTAATGGCACAAATTTTTTCTAATTACACCAATCTGCGTGAATTTTGTTTTACCACCGCTATCAATTCGTGAATTCGCTTTAATTAGTAGCAATTCGTGTTGCATCAATTCGTGTTTCGTGTTTACATTTGAACATGCCAAAATTGAAAACCAGCTATCGTTTCGCATTCATAATCGCCCTTAATTTTATCGTTATAAACGCTTTTGCGCAAAAAGAAAGCTATATACAAAGCCTCAATACGCAAAACCATTGGGTGGATTCTGTTTATCATAAACTGAGCCGTAAGCATCGTATTGCACAATTATTATTCGTGCGGGCACACACCAATAAGGGGCAGGCCTATGCCGATTCGGTAGGCAAAGTAATTAAGGATCAGCAAATTGGCGGCCTGGTATTTTTCCAGGGCGGCCCGGGCCGGCAGCTAAACCTGGTTAACCAATATCAAAAACTGGCAAAAATTCCTTTGCTGATAGCTATGGACGGCGAATGGGGCCTGGGCATGCGCCTGGATTCGACTGTATCATACCCATACCAAATGACGCTTGGCGCCATACAGGATAATACACTGATATACAAAATGGGGCGCCAGGTGGCCGCCGATTTTAAACGCATAGGCGCTCATTTTAATTTGGCACCCGATATGGATGTGAACAATAACCCTAATAACCCGGTGATCAATTACCGCTCATTTGGCGATAATAAATATAACGTGGCCAAAAAAGGGATAGCCTATTTTACAGGCATGCAGGATGCCGGTTTACTCACCGCTGCGAAGCACTTCCCGGGCCATGGCGATACCAATGTAGATTCGCATTTTGATTTACCCCTGTTGCCTTATAGCCGGGCCCGGCTGGATTCGTTGGAAGAATACCCTTTTCGTGAGGCTATTGCAGCCGGCATCAGCGGGGTGATGATAGCACATATGAGCATCCCTGCATTGGATACTACCACCCATTTGCCGTCGACATTATCGCGCCCCATCATTACCGGTATTTTAAAAGATTCGCTGAAGTTTAAAGGTCTGGTAGTATCAGATGCCATGGAGATGAAAGGCGTTGTAAAATACTTCCCCAATGGCGAAGCCGATGTAAAAGCCTTTATTGCCGGTATGGATGTTATTGAACTATCCGAAAATTCAGATCGTGCCATTAAACTCATCCGCAAAGCATTGCGTCACGGTGCTATCAGTAGCCAGGAATTTGAAACCAAGGTAAAAAAAGTACTTGCTGCCAAATACTGGGCCGGGCTTAACCAGTACCAGGAAGCATCCCCCTTAAATCTTAACACCGATATTAACAGCCCGGCCCAAAAAGAGTTGGTGCAGCAGCTAAGTGATGCCGCTGTAACCGTATTAAAAGGCGATGCATCAACCATTAAGCTAAACCCGTTTTTAAAAACTGCCATTGTGAGTATTGGTGTATCCTCGCCAACCTTGTTTCAGCAAGAGGCCGCCAAAAGTTTCCCCAATTGCAAGCTATTTATGGTTGATAAAAACACCCCGGCTATCGGCCTCAAAAATATATTGACCTTGTTAAGCCAGTACCAGCAGGTAATAGTTGGCGTGCATGATACCCGCCTTCGTCCCCAAAGCAAACTGGATTACAGCAGCGACGTAAAACTGATGATAGCCGATCTGGCCGGTCGGCCTAATGCGGTGATCAGCGTTTTTGCCAATGCCTACACCATAGCCGGCCTGCCAGGTATCGAAAAAAGTAATGCCCTGATGGTATGCTATCAAAACAGCCCCGAGCTGCAAAAATCAGTAGTGAAAGTCCTTATGGGTACTTTGAAGCCAACGGGTAAATTGTCGGTGAGTGTTAATATGTTTTTCCCTACGGGGGCGGGGATAGGGTTGTAATGGGGGTGAGTTTTTTGCGTTAGGGATGGGCGCGGATACCGGCCCGAGTGTAATGCCTGAAGGCGTATGAGCATACAGCCCGGACCGTAGGTAACGCCCCAAAGGTTATTTTCGAAATCTTTTGTTTGGATTGCGACTGGTATGAAATATAGCCATCACGGTAATCTGTTTCAGATTTTCATCGATTATATAAACAATCAGGAAAGGAAATTTTTCAGTTAATGCCTGGTGAAATTGATTATAGTCGGCCTTGTAGTGATAAGGGTTCCTGCTAATTTGATTTAACTTTCTGCGGATGGCGGTTTCAAACACATCGCCAAGTCCCGATTGTTGCTCTTCGTACCATACAAATGCATTCGAAAATTCTTTTGAGGCCTCCTGGCGGATCTTCAGATCATAATTCATTAACAAAAGGCGGCTATTTTACTAAAGCTTGTTTTGCCATAGCCAAGGTCTCGTCCCAGGTAAAAGATTGACCGACTCCATTTTGATGGTCATGGTATCTCCTGTCTAATTCATCCCTCTGATCTTTGGTGAGTTCGTAGCTATCGGAGATTTCATTTTGCAGCAAGGTATATATCGCTTTTAATTTATCGTCCTCTGCGGTTTCAATATATTCATGCAGTTGTTTCCGTATTTGAGATGTGCGCATATAATTAGCCTTTTCACAAATTTAATAAAATTCAGGCATTGGGAATATGGAATTTAAGATCAAAATAAGTTTAATTTTGAAAAACGAAACAAATCTTCCCTTCAAGTGGAGATTTAAAGAGGGCTTATGCAATCCAACTTCAACAAATACAACGATAAATTTCAATCTGCCTTAGCCGGGCTAAACCCCGAGCAATTGGCTGCCGTAAATAAAATGGACGGGCCGGTTTTGGTAGTTGCCGGGCCGGGTACAGGCAAAACACAGATATTGGCGGCACGTATTGGCAAAATATTAACCGATACCGATGCCCTGCCCAGCGAAATCCTGTGCCTTACCTATACCGATGCCGGGGCCGTAGCCATGCGCAAGCGCTTGTTTGAGTTTATCGGCCCCGATGCATATCGCATTAACATATATACATTCCATGCCTTTTGCAACGAGATTATCCAGGAAAACCTGGAGTATTTTGGCAAGCTTAATTTGGAGTCGTTGTCCGACCTGGAATCGGCCATGCTGTTTCGCGAATTGGTGGATGAGTTTGATAATGACCATTTGCTGAAACGTTTTACCGGCGATGTGTATTACGATACCAAACGCCTGAAAGACCTGTTCAGCACCATGAAGCGCGAGAACTGGGATGCGGTTATGATCGAGACAGCCGTGCAGGAATACCTTGACGACATCCCTAACCGCGAGGAGTTTGTGTACAAACGGGCCAACTCCAAAACCGGCATTAAGGTAGGCGACCCCAAACAAAAGGATATTGATGCCGCGCACGACCTGATGAAAAAACTGGTTGCCGCCGTACGGGAATACCAGAATTACGATGTTAAAATGAAAGCCAAAGGCCGTTATGATTATGACGACATGATCATTTGGGTGCTGCGTGCTTTCCGTGATAACGAGGAGATACTGCGCAAATACCAGGAGCGCTATCAGTATATTTTGGTAGATGAGTTCCAGGATACCAGCGGGTCGCAAAACGAGCTGCTGTGCTTTTTGCTAAACTACTGGGATGTGCCCAACGTGTTTGTGGTGGGCGATGACGACCAGTCGATATTCAAGTTTCAGGGGGCTAACATGAGCAACATACTTGATTTTGCCAGCGATTATGTGAGCACCCTTAAAACGGTGGTGTTGAAGCACAACTACCGGTCGAACCAGCACATACTGGATATATCTAAGGCGCTGATTGATAATAACCAGGAGCGCTTAACCAAACAACTAAAGCTGGATAAGGATTTACAGGCCTCCCATCCGCGCTTCACGGACGTGGCAATTGAGCCGCTGATTCGCGAGTACGAAAACCCCGACCAGGAACTGGTAGATGTATCGGCACAAATAAAACAGTTGATTGACAAGGGCACCGAGCCCGGCGAGATAGCCGTGATTTACCGCAACCACAGCCAGGTAGAGGAAATGATCCAATACCTGGAGGTGAAAAAAATAGCGGTGAACACCAAGCGTAAAATAGATATCCTCACCCAGCCCTTTGGCGAAAAGATCATCAATATCATGAGCTACCTCATGATGGAACTGGATTCGCCTTATAGCGGTGATGAGCTGCTATTCGAGATCCTGCACTATGATTTCTTTAATATAGCACCCATAGAAATCGCCAAGGCCAGCATAGCGGTATCGCAGGAAAACTTTGCTGCCAACAGCCGCGATAAGGTTAAAACATCCATCCGCCGCTACATTAGCGAGTTGCGGCCGCCCGCGCAGCCAGATTTGTTTGCGCCGGATAAGTACATGGAGATGAGGTATCTCATGAACAACATTGATGATTTGCTTAAATCGGCCGTAAATTCAACGCTGCAGGCCTTTTTCCAGGATGTGATTGCCAAAATGGGCATCCTGAAATACATTATGCAGCAAGAGGATAAAGGCGGCTACATGCAGATGCTCACCAGCTTCTTCGATTTTTTAAAGGACGAAAGCCGTAAAAATCCCGATATCAAACTGTCCGACCTGATAGCGACCATCGATCTGATGAAAAAGAACGGTATCCGGCTTGATTTGAACAAAGTGATCTTCAGCGATAACGGCGTTAACTTTTTAACTGCTCACGGCTCCAAAGGGCTGGAGTTTGAGCACGTGTTTTTTATTGGCTGCGACAAACGTACCTGGGATAGCAAAGGCCGCAACAGCGGCTTTAGCTTGCCGGATACCCTTACCCGCGCCGTATCTGACGATATTGCCCAGAAAGAGGAAGCCCGCCGCTTGTTTTATGTGGCGGTTACCCGCGCCAAACAATGCCTCATGATATCATACGCGGGCAAGGATAAAAAAGGAAAAGACCAGGAAGCAAGCCAGTTTATCGGCGAAATTTTGGCCAGTACCGATACACAACTGCAATACCCCAAAGTACCGGCCGATACCATGGTTGATTTTATTGCCACCCAGTTTAGCGAGGTTGAAAAACCAAAGGTGGAGCTGCTGGATAAAAACTACATTAACCAGTTGCTGCAAAGTTATACGCTATCGGTAACGCACCTGAACAATTACCTGGATTGCCCGCTGCGCTTTTATTTTCAGTGTTTGATCAGGGTGCCATCCGGCAAAAGCCCGTCGGCAACGTTTGGGCAGGCGGTTCACTGGGCGCTAAATAAAACCTATCGCCTGTTGAAGGAAAACGAAAACGAGTTCCTGTCAACAGAGCAGTTCATGAACGAATTTAAATGGTACATGGCCCGCAACCGCGATTCGTTCACCAAAGATGAATATAAGCTACGCCTGGCCTACGGCGAGAAGATATTGCCGCCTTATTATGAACAAAACGTAGGCGGTTGGAACAAAATAGCCGTAACCGAAAAATCGATTAAAAACATCGAGATAAACGGTGTACCCATTAAAGGTAACCTGGATAAAATGGAGTTCGACGGTAAAAACGTTACCGTGGTTGATTATAAAACAGGTAAGGTACGGAATGCCAAAGACAAACTGTTGCGGCCCACATTTGATGCCCCCATGGGCGGCGACTACTGGCGCCAGGGCGTGTTTTACAAAATACTGGTTGACCATGACCGCACCAACGACTGGGAGGTTATAGACACCATTTTTGATTTTGTAGAGCCCGTAAGCGAAGGCGAATATTACCGGGAAAAATACGTGATTAGCCCGGCAGATATTGAAATGGTAACGGAACAGATCACCGATACCTACGCCAAAATCATGGCCCACGAATTCAGCACCGGCTGCGGTAAAAAAGAATGCGACTGGTGCCATTTTGTAAAAACGAATTTTAAACAGGCGGAGGTGGTTTTAAACGCGGTGAGCGAGGAAGAAGAGGACATATGACTAATTATTTTTTGTGACTTGTCTTAATAAATCTGGGTTTACATTGTTGTGCCTAATAAACCGTAACCTGATCGAATTTGACTACAGTAGGGACAGATGCTAAACCGGATGAAACAACTAAACCAACCAGCGCATTCTTTTTTACCTGCCTGTTTATTGAGCCAATTTTTGTCCAGTTTTTCCCATCAACAGATGAATAAGCAGAAATTATTGCTCCCTTTCGTTGCAACCGGAGCCAGTAATAACCGGTAAGGCGGCTGAAAGTAACAACCGGTTCGGACAATACAGGGCCCGATGCGATATCTTTTATAGTACCATCCTTACCATTGCGAAAAAAGAGCCTTGTATGCCAGCCTGGTGATTCGGGCTGCCCATTAAGCTCCGGCTTTACTATCAAAGCTGCCTGTATATCACTATCTTCCAGTCCTTCGCGGATGGCCAGGCCGAAACCGGAAAATTGTGAACTAACCTGCGGCACATACCGGGCGGTGATAATCCCGTTAGGTTTTAAAGTTGTATATATAAACTTAAACTGGTTCTGAACACTGTCGATGCCTGTTCCCCCGGATGTTATAGTAAATTGCAGGCCATCAAATACCGCCGAACCTTTCGATCGATGATTACCTCCAATGTTTGCCGCTTTCCACCCGGCCGGAAAACCTGTTGTTATACTAACCGGGCACGCATTCTCACTCCGCCCCGATTTACCAGAAGCAGACACCGTATAATAATAAGTTCTTCCCGGCAGCGCCTTTGTATCCTGATATACCGAACTGGTGATATTGCCGGCCAAAACTGTATAAGGCCCGTTTTTCTGTTCTGATCTTTTTAAGGTATAATAATTTGCTCCCCTGCAGGCCACCCAGCTAATTGTATTGCCATTTGTTGATGTTGTTTGGGCCAATAACCCTGCCGGGGCAGCGGGAATAGTATTTATATCATCACTACCTGCCGTCCTGGAGTAAAGCAATGTTCCAAATCCTACATGATCGGCACCCGGGAGCCCCTGTTGTTCGGGCCTGATTTTTTCGGCTGCCTCCTGGGTATAAGGCGCGGCTAAGCCCATGCGCTTAACATAATGGTTATAAATTTGCTCATATACAGCCCTTAGCATTCCCCTCCCTTCAACCGAGATGCGCTGGTGCCAATATTTACCGGTCATGTCCATTGCAGGCACATAAGGCACATCCTGGCCCAGGTTAAATTTAGCTGTGTATTCAAACCCCTTTAGTAAGCGATTATCGGCATATGCATACAGGTTTAATCCCTGGTGCCATGCCATTTCAGCACAATCACCCAGATGCGCTATGCCCAGTTGGGTGTGGCTTTGGTCGCGCCCGCTTTCCTGGCACTGCCCGGTTTCATTAATAATATAATTAAGCAGGCTGCCATCGCCCGCGCCATTAATATAATAGTGTAAAGCCCGCTCAAATATGGGGCGGTCATTGCAAAAAATACCAATCGCCATCATGGTTTTCATAGCAGCAGAATCCCAGTTGCCGTTGGCAAATGGCGCGAAATCTTTGATAACCGGGTAAATCACTTCCTTAAAATGGCTCTCTGTTCTTTCAATATCCGCCGCCGACCAACCCGAGTGGGTATAGCGCAGTATCTCGGCGGCGTTCACCATTTTGAAAGGCCCAAGGCCGGCCATTAACACAGCGTCCCGCCCGGTTATTGATTTTAATGTTGATGACCAGGCGTTAACTATTTCGATGGCTTTATCAGCATATAATTGCGTGCCGGTAAGCGCCCACATCAATGCATTCTGATAAGCAGCGTTAGCATCAGCGTCATATATACCCTGGCCAACTGTCGGGTTTCTGCCTACCATCTCCATAGGGCCCTGCATATGATAGGTATTTTGCGACTGAGAATGGGCCTGAAAAACCAGGAAACCGCTATATACGGGTTCTTGCTTCGCCAGTATAGCCGCTTTCATCCGCGCTATATCCTGCGCATTTTGCAGCAAGCCCGGATGAATGAATGATTGCGCCTGTAACTGTCCGGATAAGCATACTGATAAAAAACTGCATAATAGTAAGCATAGTCCTTTTAGATAATTCATTGTGTTCTTATTATAGATAATCTCTTTGTTGTAAATACTCAAAAAGCTCATATCTTATTACCTGGATATATAAAAGGTTTGTTCAACCGGTGTGGCAGATTGCCACAAAGGCCCTGTTATCCTCCCCCACTGATAGGCCACGATGTTTACTTTTACCGGGTATTTACTTTTGAGCGGAACAGGGGTGAACTTAACTATACCGTTTTCCACGTATGCCGGCCCCGAAATAATATAATAACCCACAGGCAATCCCGAATCTGAGGTGGCATGTAAAGCCAATTCTTTCGTGCCATATATAACATCTTGTATTTTCTGAAAGGTTATTGCCTGGGGCTTCCCAATTGTTAGTTTAGCAGGTATCGTCATTTTGCCGGGTTGTACAGCGTGGCGATATACCGCATCGCCTGCATCTTCTTCCTGTATCCAAAGCTCGCCGCCCATTCCCATCCTATCAAACTGTAACCTGAATAACGATGGCCCGGTTTGTACCGCCGGGCCAGAAATCACCCTGAAATTAATTGCCCCCGATGCGTGACCCAGTTTTTGACCTGCGCCAATAAGTTCTGGTGGCATTTCCGGTAAAAAACCTCCTTTTAGCCGGAAAGAAACGCCATCTTCTTCCGGTTCAAACTTCAAATCGGCATAACCCAGTTTGGCTACCGGTAATAACCGGCCATCCTGTATAAACGTAAGCATTTGCCGTTTGCGCTTTGCGCGGTCGCCTTCAAATTTCATAGCTGCTACCGCCGCTTCCTGGTCAAAAAACCAATAGCCGTTGTCGCTTCCGCCTTTAAATGAGTTATGAGGAGCCGGTAAAAACGTCTCTTTTTCCATGCCGCCGGCACCGGTTAACCAGCCCGATGATTTTTCAACCGGTTTTAAAACCAGTTGCCCTTGTTCAGGTAAACGGAACCGACATGCTTTACGGATATACAAGGCAATAAAATTTGCCAGACGGGCAGACCAATCGAAATGCCCTCCGCCGGGATCTACCACCACACTAACCAGGTTACCGGCATCACGGGCACGTAAAGCTAATGCAGTTTGTTTTACCACCGGCCAGTAAAAGTCCCGGTCGCCCGGCTGGGTGGCCGGGTCGGGTACCCGGTATTGAGGCCACTCGGTAGTCTCGCCTACGATGTAACAAAGCGGAATGTTTTTAAATTTCAGGGAATCAGGTAGGGGAACGGTTTTTACGGGGATGCATGCTATTGTTCGTTCGGGCAAGGCATTTGCAAAGGTCCAGGCAAAATGCCCGTTGGCCGAATGCCCCATTGGTATTACCGGCGCATTTTTCAATTCATAATAGCCCGACTCCTGTGCCAGGTTATCCATCATTTGCTGAAAAACTATTTCCATGCCGGGCTTCATATCGGCAGTTAAAGATTGGTCGTTCCGTTGCCCCGGCCCAATCCAAATAATGCCTAAACCTATCTCTGCCGCTGTTCGGCGTATCAACGAATCCTCGAGCCAGTTACGTTCAAGCAAGTTGGCCAGGGATATTATTACTCCTTTAACCCGTTTGCAATCCGGTGGTATCCATAAAAAGGCAGTCCGGGTACCAACCTTCACGCTGTATTGATAAACATGCAGAGTCGGACTATCCTGGGCTTTGGAGCTAATTGACACAAAAATAGCCAGCAGCAAAGGAACTATCTTAGCTATCCACAAAAATGCTCTTATTTTGTTGCTCCTTTTCACCTCACCATGTACTTTTAAAATCATCCTGAATAAGGACTTATGGTGTTATCCTAAACCAGTCAAAATCGGCATATCCGCCCGTGCGCACATCCGGTTTGCCAATACAGAACAGGCCTACTTTTGCTCCTATCCATTTATCGGGCAGGGCCGTAAATGATGTTCCTATTTCTTTAAAATTGACTCCATCCTCGCTGTAACTGAAAGTACACCGGGCATCAGGCGCACTTACATGAACCCTGAGATAAACAGCAGATTGACTGATCCTATTTTCGGCCACAACCTGTTCTGTATTGCCGTTTAATGCCTCTTTACAAATTACCTGGCTTATTTTAAACCCTTTTTCATCTTTGGAAACAGATAGATAGGCATAGTCATTCCCCATAATAAGTAAACCTGCTTTTTTACTTTGCCATACATCCCATTCCACTTTATAATTAACCTTTGTTGTTGCCGTAAAATCGGCAGCCGGAAATTTTTGCAACAACAGATTAGGCACAGGCCAAAGGTTAGCCACACCCGGTTCTGTTGGAAAAGCAAACAACCGCAGATAGCCCGACCCCGGGATTAGTGCACTCCATTGTATTTTGGGATTAGCGTGCCATTGCCATTGTAAACCAGGCCGATCTGCATTAAACTCGTCACTTTCAGCAGGAGTTATCACCGGGTAGGTTTTACCTACATTTGGCTTTTTATAGGTAAGTACGGGCTCTCCGATGCCATCACCATTGTCGTCTTTACCAATTACCGGCCAGTTATCGATCCATTTTACCGGTTCCAGGTGGAGGATTCTGCCGTAAGCGCCTTTATCCTGGAAATGAATAAACCAGGGCTCGCCGGTTTGTGTCTGCACCAGCGCACCCTGGTGTGGACCATTCACCGCGGTTCGGCCCTGGTTCATCACTATTTTAGCCTCATATGGCCCATAGATATATTTCGACCGCAATGCAAGCTGCCACCCGGTGGCTACACCGCCTGCCGGCGCCAGTAAATAATAGTAGCCATTACGTTTATATAGTTTGGGGCCTTCTATAGTGGGATTCTTGTCATGACCATCGTAAACATGTTTACCATCATCCATAACATTTGTCCCTTCGGCATTTAACCTAAAGATGGTTAGCAGACTGTTAATACCGGCGCGGCTACCCGCCCAGGCTACCGCCAAATAGGCCTTCCCATCATCGTCCCAAAACGGGCAGGGGTCAATAATTCCCCTGCCCGGCAAAATCAACAGTGGTTTACTCCAGGTACCCGCCGGGTCTTTGGTTTTAATCATGTAAATGCCATAGTCGGGATCGGGGTAATAAATATAAAACTCGCCCTTATGAAAACGGATGCTGGGCGCCCAAACGCCCTTGCCATGCTGTGGCTTATCATAAACAGTTTCGGGAACTTGCTTTTTTAACGCGTAATTAATCAGCTTCCAGTTAACCAGGTCTTTAGAATGAAGAACAGGCAGGCCCGGCATACAATTAAAACTGGAAGCAACCAGGTAATAATCATCTCCAACCCGTATAGCATCAGGATCTGAATAATCTGCGTACAAAACAGGGTTCTTATAAGTGCCGTTCCCCTGATCTGCTACCCAAACTTCAGACACAGGGCCCTCAGCTGTTGCGCCCTGTAAATGCCCCTGTTGCGCTATAACAAACTGACTGCATGCCTGCATGCTCAAGAATAATATGTATAATTTGAACCGCATCAATGTTTCACTTTATAAAATTTTGCACCGAACAAAAAGATCACCACGTAACAAATTATTGGCAGGTAATAGGCTTTGGCCACATTATGGTTGGCAATAAGCCCCATCAGCAACGGGAAGCATGCTCCGCCAACTACCCCCATAGAAATAAAGGAAGAAGCTTGCTGGGTATGTTTGCCCAGATTTTTAAGACCAAGACTAAAAATAGTGGGAAACATGATGCTGAAGAAGAAATTAATCATCATTAACGCGATATATGATATCCATCCATGGCCTTGGGCAACTACAATACACATAATAACATTTCCTAAAGCTAATGCGGCCAATAACTTACTGGGGGCAATAAATCTCATCAGGAAAGTTCCTATAATACGACCAACAGCCATCATGGCCATAAAAACACTCATATACCCGGCGGCGGTTTCATTGCTGAAACCCATAACATCGTGCCCGTAATTAATAAAGTAGGCCCAGGTACCGCCCTGCGCGGCTACGTTAAAAAATTGCGCAATAACAGCCCATACAAAATGACCGTGCTCATATAGCTTTTTTGTTGGGGCGACATCTACATTTACTGCATCGGCGTCCACTTCCGATACTCCTGCATGGGGAGCAGTTAATACGGGTATTTTAAGAAACAAGAAAACAATAGCAATAAATACAATTATGCACCCTATACCAACGTATAATGTTTTAACCGACGACAAATCAGTAGAATGTTCGCCCGCTGTACGGAAAAAAAAATACGCCCCCCGGGCGGGACCAATAATAGTGCCTATGGCATTAAATGACTGCGAAAAGTTGATACGCTGGTCGCTGGTGCGCTGATCGCCTAAAGAAGCTGCAAATGGATGCGCTACCGTTTCCAGCGTGGCCATACCGCAACCTAAAATGAACAAGGCTATTCTGAAAAAGTTAAATGAGTTCGCATTCGCTGCGGGCACAAATAAAAAGGTGCCAACGGCAAACAGCATCAGACCCAAAATAACACCCGGTTTATAGCCGTATTTCTTTAAAAAATACCCTGCAGGTATACTCATGACAAAATAGGCGCCAAAAACAGACAGTTGAATCAGCCCTGACTGTGATTTGGAAACGTTCAATACATCCTGGAAATGTTTATTCAATACATCGCTCATGGAATGAAGCAATCCCCACATTAAAAAAAGGGAGGTGACGAAAACAAACGTCACGATAAATTTCTTTTCGGTAAAAGCTGGTTTATTGGTCATTGATTTTGATTTTTTTAACTGAAGCTACGGCTTTTTCAACTGGCTTAAACAAATTGGCAGCCCCTATAAGCGGCGCGTACTCCCCTAACCGGGCAAGTTCAATAGTGGTGTTTGGTAACCGACTTTTTAAAGCCGGCAAAAAAAGGTCGGACGCAAGGGTTATATTACCGCATAGGATTAAACATTGCGGAGATATGGCCAGGATATGAGGTTCGAGAAAACTACTTAGGTTTTCGGCAAAGTCTTCAAACACCTGTTTAGCAACCACATCCATATCGGCTATAAAAGCAAGCTCCTTTACGTTTTTTACTGATTGGCCCGATAGTTCATGATATCGCTTTACAAATCCCCGGGTTGATAAATAATCATCTGCGATGGTCTCCTTAAATGATAAACTACCCAAATTCAAATCAGTGATTTCGCCATTAATAAAATGTGCCGATCCAAAACCTGTCCCCAGCGTAACCCCCATCACATTTTTATATCCCTTTCCTGCTCCTGCAATGCATTCCCCTGCAACAGTGGCTTCGGCATCGTTCCGGAATTTAATGCGTTTATGATGTATTTGTAATGTGTTGGCCAGGTGAAATTTAATGTTAATACCGTAGATAGATTCGTATTTATTCAGTCCTTTGATGTACGAGATTCCATTGTGGTAATCAAATGGCCCCGGCATGGCCAGCGACAGACCAGATATATGAACATTGGCCCTTTCTGAAACATGTTTTAATATATTGCTCCAGGCAAATAAAATATCTGCCGCCGAACCCTGGCTGTTAATATCAATCCTTACCTGGCTTTGTTCAACAATCGTGTTTGTTTTATAATTACATATTGCTGCCGTTATATGCGAACCGCCAATATCCGCGCTTAAAATATATGGTGTAAATACGTTTTCAATTGACATGTCGCGGTCTGGTGTTACTGTAAAACTCATTATTGATTATGCTCATTTATATAGGATCTGTTAATTAATTTCACATATATTCTTTATCAAAGAGTCTGCTTTAAGCTTTGTGCATTCTGCTTTTAGCTTCTATTTAATTTCTTCTATATGCATTGCCTCACCTCCTGATGGTTGCAGACTAATGTTTAACACTGTTTACTACTAACCACGCTACTGCTAACCCGCACATGCGTAGCTGTAGCCACGGAGGCATCGTCACTATATATTTTGACCCTGTACTTTTTGCCCGGGGCCAGAAAAGTGAGCGGCACGTTCAAAGTTCTTGCTTTGTTATTGGTAATGGTACCTACAAACCATTCCGTTCCTTTGCGCCTGGCAGTAGTAATATATTCCCCCGGTTTACCTTGTATTACCCTTGTTTCGTCCCAACTGGTCGGAATATTGTCCCAAAACTCCAGTTCGGGTTCGTTATGCTCTGCCGATGGCTTATCATACCAGTAAAGCGTTTGCAGGGGGCTGTAATAAATGGCTGCCAATGCCAGCTGATGCGCATGGGTGTTTTTTATACGTTTATCAAAATAACAAATAGTATAATCGGCCGGGCCGGCTATGTAGCGGGTAAAAGGTAATATGGTATTGTGGGTTGCATCGGGCATTTCTTCGTTGCCGCGTACCCCTTCGGCTGTCATCAGGTTGGGCCATGTACGTTGTTCGCCGGTGAGGCGCCAATCGTCATGAATATTAACCATTATATGGCTGGCCGCCGCCTGCTGAATGGCTTTCTCTACCCAGGTAGTCCAGCGATGCGAACCCACCTGTACAAAACCAAATTTTACGCCTTTTACCCCCCACTTATTATATACAGCAAACAGGCTGTCGCTTTGCACCAGCAACGCTTGCTGGTTAACGTATAGCCATATTCCAATGCCTTTATCCTTGCCATATTGAATAATGCCCGGCAAATCAAAATCAGGTATAGCCACTTTTGTCGCATCGGAATTAAAGCTGAATGCCGGCCCATACCATTTCCAGTCAAATAGTATGTATTGCAGCTTATGTTTTACAGCAAAATCGATATTGGCTTTGGCATCGGCAGTAGTTTGAGTCATTACACGCATAATTTTGCCTGGCTTTATCCAATCAGTATTTGTTATTTTAGATGGTTCGTTCAGGTTAAGCATTATGTAATTATGCGTTATCAAATCGCCCGGAGTTGTGGCCACCATAATTACGCGCCAGGGTGTACCAACCGGCGACACGATTTGTGCCCCCCCAAACATAGACGTTACAAGGGTATTTGGCTTATCGTCGCTTAATTTGAATTTGGTGCGGGCATAATCAACCAATTGCGCTTCGCCAAGCGCTACAAACAGCCCGTTGGGTAGCTCTAATGTAAGCGGGCGTTCGCTTTCACCGGGCCAGTTAGCCAGTGGCAGCTTGTAATAAGGTGCCTGGGCCCAGTTGGCAAACCAGGCCTGGGTACCTGCCGGGAAACTAAATCCGGTATTTTCGGCGGTGACGTTGTAATACGTTCCTTTTTCATTTTCTGGGAAATAATAGCGAATGGCGACACCTTCATCATAAGCCCGAACCTGTACCTGCATCACATACATTGGGTTATCATCCTTCACCAAGGTGATATCGGCAGCATTATAATGATCCCTTATCTGGCTGCGTTCGCCATTTACCGGGATCCAGCTGGTATCATGCGTGGTGGTTTTTATATCTTTTATCACCAGGTTTTCGCACCAGTTTTTATGCTGATCTATCTTCAGCGCCATCGCTTTTTCTGACAACTGGTTATCCAGCTGAATATCCAGCACCGACTCGCCTATAACCTGTTTATCCTGGTAAGTTACCTGGTAATACATCGTCCTCTTATTATCGACTGACTGTTTCTGATAAAACTTCAATGTGAGGTTTTTGTCAGGCGATTGAATTACCAGGGGAGCACCCGTCGCCCTGTTTTGCGCTTTGGCAGCTAACGTGATAAATGAAACTACAGCTAATATAAAATATCTCATTTAGTGCGATTTATATTGACGGTAAGCAGCTTTGGCATGTTGTAATTTATCCAATCTTAACAAGGCCTCCAAATAATAGTAATCGGCATAAATAATTGACGCATCAATTTCTGTCCCGGCGGGGTGATGCCCGGTAGAATGTAGTAAAAAAGCGTTGGTTACATTATGGCTTTGGTAAGCCCGCGAGGAAAGCGTTTGCAACATAGCTTCGGCCTTCTGTCGGTAAATTTGTGCCTTGGATTTGTCCTTTACAAATGTTGACAGCTCCAGCAATGCCGAAGCGGTCACGCAGGCTGCCGAAGCGTCTTTAGGAGCATTGGGGATAGCAGGGTCATCGAAGTCCCAAAAAGGGATCAAATCCGCCGGCATGCGGCTCAGGTACACATCTGCTACTTTTTGTGCAAAGTTTAAAAACTCTGGTTTCCCGGTTTCGCGGTAGCACATGGTAAAACCGTATATCGCCCATGATTGGCCCCTGGCCCACATGCTGTTATCCGCATAGCCCTGGTGGGTTATTCCTTTTATCTTTTTCCCGGTAATGGTATCATACACTACAACGTGGTATGAGGTATAATCGGGCCTGAAATGATTGTGCATGGTGGTTTCAGCATGTTTAACCGCGATATCATATAAATGCGGGTTGCCGCCATTTTTTGAAGCCCAGAATAAAAGTTCGAGGTTAATCATGTTATCGATAATGGTATTGTGGGGCCAGGCCATTTTTTTAACCATTGGCGGCCACGATAAAATAGTACCCACTTTGGGGTTAAACAAAGTGGCCAATGAATCTGCCGATCTTAATATAACCTGTTTATACGCTGAGTCTCCCGTTAGCCTGTACCCATTGCCAAAACTGTTAAATATCATAAAACCCAAATCATGGTCGAAGCCACTATGTTGGGAAATTGGCGTTAATTCCTGTGTGAATTTGTCAGCTGCTATTTTCCATTTTTCATCGTGGGTACCTTCGTACAGATACCATAAAATGCCGGGCCAGAAACCGCTGCACCAATCCTGGGAATTTACATATCGCCAGTCTGTTTTGCCTTTATCTATATTACGGGGTAGGTTATTGCTATTTGCCGGAATATTACTTAGCGTTTTTTGCGCCTGGGCGATGCAATAGTTTATATTGGGTAGTACCTGCAAGCTTTTTTGAGCATGGGCCCCGAATCCGGCACCCGAGAGCATCAGGACGAATAAAATTTTGTACAGCGCTTTGGTATCGAAACGTTTTTTTAGATAATTCCTTTTCATACGATTTTATTGGTTCTCAATTTTTGTACTCCGTCTCGGCAGACACCTATGTTGTTAATTGTAAAAACGGCCGATCTGCTAATTGCTAAAACGATCTGCCGCCGAGCGCAAACAAAATTGGAGCAACCATTTATAATTGAGTTTCGAAAGTAGTTTAAAACAAAAACCCGCAGGGGGGTGCATTAGGTCAAATAAGGGGGAGAAGAAGTCTATTTGGCAAAAAAATGATTATCGGGAATGCGGCCTGGCTTCAACAAGCAACAGCATGAGCTAAGTTAATATCGTTGCCGTTATTTCTGTCAAATATCTTCCTCTTTCTTTCAGGGCAAACGCATCTAAATATTTAGCGATGATGATCTGTCATTTAATAATAGCTAACGTAATAAGCTTATGATGTAAAGGAGCTGATCCTGGTCAAACGAGCCAAGTTGCTTCGGCACCTGTTTTGGCCAACAACAGGCACAAACATTTGGATGCACTTAAATGCACAAGCATCAGTTTAGTGTTAACCATGCACATTTACAATATGTTAATTATCAGTTATTTATAATAAATAAAATTAAAATGTGTTAAGTTATGTTAACCTAATTTAGATGCGTGACCCGCCCTTTCTTTACTTCAGATCCAGGGCGTGATCGGCTTTTACATCTTCTCCGCTCCAGATTTTAACTGCCGTCCATTTGAGGGCTGGGGCGCTCCAGAATTCGTCGGTTTCGGGCAGGCCAAGGGGTACAAAAACATTACTGCAAATGTATAAGCTGCCGGTAGTAATATAAAAATCGGCCAGGCCGGGTTGTTTGCCGTAAAGGCCGATGTTGAGCCATCCATCCGCGGTAAATGTAGCGGGCGACTCCAATGTTTTTTTGATAACTGCGGTTAAGGCGCAACGTACCTGTGCCGGTGCCAACGATGCAGGGAGTTGTTTAATATAAGCCATATTGGCCAAATGATGAAAAACCCCTGCCCGGTAAACTATAGATCGGCCGGTTGCCGGGTAACTGCCATCGGCGTTAATTAAGCGTTCCAATATTTCGGCATAGCGTTGGCCTATGGCTTTTACACGCTCCTGCTCGTGTTGGTAATTCTTCTTTTTTTCGCCCTGCACCTGTAGCATGGCGGCTAAATTGGGCTGTATCACAATACTGTTGTAATAATCCAGGTGAAAGGTCATCCCGTCAGAAAACATCCCGTCGCCAACATACCAGTGCTGCATAAACTCGCGGATGCCAAATTCGGTGCGTAAAGGGTCGTCCCCTAAATCGTATTTGCAAAAGAAGGCTTCGATCATCCCCGAAAACAGGATCCAGTTGGAGTAAACCGGCACCGTGTTACGGGTTATCTTCATCGCATCAACCACCTGTTTTTTTACATTATCGTCCAGGTGTTCCCATAACCATGGGCACCTGACAAGCGCAAAGGCTACGTACGATGCATCAACCAAAGGCTGCCCGCCATTCCATTGCAAATAATCTTTAGCCTGCGGATTAACCGCGTTGGCTATCGCCTTTAATGCCCATGCGCGGTACTGGTTACGCAATTTTACTTCGCCGGCATCGCCCCCTTCCAGGTTAAGCCAGGGAGCAATCCCGCTTAAGGTGCGGCCAAACGCTTCAAGGTAAGCAACTTTTGAACGCCCTTCTTTATTATCAATATGGTCAGATAAACTCACCGGCATATTTTGCTTCAGCTTATCTTCGGCCAGGTTTGATAGTACGGGCCGGGCTATTTTATCCATGTACGCCAGCCACAGTTTCCTGTCGGCAAGGCCGTTTGATATATTTTTTTGCGCCCACAGGTTGGATACAACCAACATTGTGCAAAGCAAAAACAGTATTTTTTTCATGGCAATATTAAATTTCATTTCTTCTGCTCTAATTATTAGCCGGTTTCCATTCCAGCACCTGTACCGGCTGGGCGGCAATATTGGCCTGCCCTTCGCCGTCCACCTGTACTACCTTTTGTATAAATAGGTTAAGTATTTTCTTGTCTTTCCATAGTTCGGTATCATAAGTTGGTTCCCAGGCGCCAACGGTAAAAGCCGATAAATCGCTAACCGCCCACTTATTTGCGGCAAGGTTACCGGTAAGCGCGACAGAAATTTTATTTCCCCGTTCTATATCTCTGAATATTAAGGCCGCGGCCATATTTTTACCCTGTTTCCAGGCAATAACCTGCGGGCGTGATATGGGGATACTCTTTGTGCCCATTCCGCTTAAACTAAAAGGCGTTTTGCGAAAATTGAGGTTACTGTTGGCCCACCGGCCATTATTTTTATAGATAATATGATATTGCGGAACCGTTTGCCCTTCCTCGCGCCAGTAGCTGGCTATAAATGGGCTGCCATCGTCGTCAATAACCATAGATGTTTGGTTAATAAGCTCGCTTTTCTGTGGAATTTCGCAGGCGTGTTCGGCAGTAGCGGCGGTAATTGGCAAATTATACCTTTGCCCGGTTGAGCGTTCCCAGTTTATACCGCCATCTTTTGACAGCGCATAACACATATCATGGTTACTGGCCACATCAGGACTTTCGCGCCACACCCACGACAGGTGTATAAATCCTTTTTTATCAATGGCCATTTGCCAATAAGCATTTCGTTTACCTTCGCCGTCAATAAGGTTACTTTGCACATTTACCCATTTTTGGGTTGTTGCCAGGTACCGGTTAATAACCAGGTTGCCATTGCCAGACGCTCCATTCCTGTAAAGAAATAACAAATCGCCTTTGGGCAGCTTATAAAATTCAGGGTAGCTTACACGGTTTTCAGCAATGCCGGTCATTGATTTTTTTGCCGATAAAACAAGGCTGCCGGGCGCAATGCCCACAGCATAGTTTAATGGCTCATTATGCAAGCCCCAGGCCACATGCAGGTATCCTGCCCCGTCAACCATAATGCTGATGGTTTTATGGGCATCGGCAGCATCGCCTTTGTAGGCTGTGGCAGCAACCTGCCATTTATTTGACCCGCTTTTTCTTTTGGCCAGGGTTAATACCTGCTGCTGATCATAATAGGCGGCATATTGCTCGCCTTTAAAAGTAACCAGCGAGTTTTTGCGAAAAATAACTGTATTCACCGAGTTATTAGCCCACCCGGGGCTGATGGTACTAACTTTTACCGGGTAAGTTTGCGCACCTGAATGCAGAAAGCTACCGATCAGTAAAACTATAAACAGGGATTGTTTGAAGTAGTTAAAAAGCATAAGTAGTAAAGTGTGTGGCAATATACACCGCCACACACTATGATTATATTAATAACCCGGATTTTGTTCTAAAACTGCATCCTTATTCAGTTGAATTTCTGATAAAGGGATAGGGAGCAGCAAATTTTTGGCTGCCAGGCCGGTTGTGGGGTGCTGAACGTCATTTGAATTGAGGCGTGTTGCACGGTCAACCAGGGTTCCGGTACGCATCAGCGTCATCCTGCGGTTTTCCTCTCCAATCAATTCGCGGGCACGTTCATCAAGTACAAAATCCAGCGTCATCTGGCTGGCGGTGACCTGCGGTGCCTGCGCTCTTGTGCGCAAAACGTTAATGGTGTTTGCCGCCTCGGCTGTTTTGCTTTGCTTCACCTGTGCTTCAGCAAGCAACAGGTAAGTTTCGCCCAGCCGCATCATCATAAAATCTTTAATCATGGCATAGCCAAAGGTATCGTTAGGGTCAAACGCGCCCCATTTGGTTATGCTTGGGCATATTTTATACAAGGTATCCGGCCCTGTAAAAGGCACCTGCTGGCCATAGTTGGCTGCAGCCGGGTTATTGATATAATAACGCCTCCTGATACTGTATTGCGAGTTCCGTAGATCGCCTGTTGGATATAAACCGTACAACACCCAATTACTCAACCTTAACCTTGCAATACTACGGCCGCCAAGCGAATCGCAAATTACCATGCCGCTGATATTGTAATAAGCAGCTCCCCACACACGGCGTTGCTGGGCATTATCTGTATTACCACCGACTACCGAATTTGGATTTTCCTGCTCAATAACCCATATAGCTTCAGAGTTGCCCTGGCTGCGCCGCTGGTTACCATACACAAACATATCTGAGTAATAATCGCCGGCGCCGCTTGCCCTTACACCGTAACGGCTGCTTATCAGGCTAAATTTACCGCTGCTGATAACTGCCTGCGCCTGTTGCTCGGCCAGGTCGTTTTTACCCATGCGCAGGTAGGCTTCGGCCAATAGCTGCATGGCCATGTATTTATTAGCCCTATCTACAGGCTTGCCTTGCACGTTTAGTTTTGAGGTACCAGCATTTAAATCAGACAGGTTTGTACTTGCAAACGTTAGATCGCTTATTATAAGATTGTTGACCTGATCAAGCGGGGCACGTACAAAATCTGTTTTTGGCGCAGCAAGCGGAGCCGTTACCAATGGCACTTTGCCAAATAATGTAGCCAGGCTATTATAGGCATATGCCCTAAAAAACTTGGCTTCGGCATCTATCATGTTTTTGCCTTTGGCGGTAAGTTTGGTGTTCGACGGATCTTCAACGGCCTTGATAATAATGTTGGCGTTGTTAATTAACGCGTAATATTTACCCCAGATATATGAAGCTGCCCCATCTGTTGGTGTAAGCTGTGCATAATTATAATACGGCACTTCAATACCTTGCTGGTTTGCAGTAGCATTGGCCACATCGGTACCCACCTGCCAAACGCTTGGCCAGCCCTGGGCGCTTGAATAGGTTAAAATAGTACTTTCGTAGTTATAAAGGCCCACGGCGGCGGCTTCAAAGCCCAATGAATCGTTAAGCGTTAGCGGGGTGTATGAGGAGTAAGGCTTTTCGGCCAGGTATGACTTTTTACAGGATGCAAATGCGATAATAAGCACTGATACAGAAGCCACTATAATTGAATACTTTTTCATATCGTTATCTTTTATCAGTTTATTTTAATGAAATGTTGGCACCAAAAACAAATGTGCGGGTAGTTGGATAATTGTTTGTCCAATCGCCGGATCCCCTGGTCGAATAATTATTTTCAGGATCCCAGCCTATCCACCTGGTAAAAGTGTGCAGGTTTCGGCCGCTTACATAAAACGTTAAGCCGTTGATGTGCGCTTTATCTAACAGTACCTGCGGCACAACGTAACTAAATGTTACATCTTTAATGCGGGTGTAGCTGGCATCGCGCGGATAGCCGTATCCCCGGGTATTGGTATAAGATAAAGACTGGAACGAATTGTTGCCATTTGATGGTGTCCAGTATTCTATGGCCGCCGGCGTATTCCTCCTGCCCGATTCATCAGCATAGTTTAAATCGGCATTGTTTTTAAGCATACCTTGTGCTGTTTGTATAAATATGCTCAGGTTAAACTGCTTATAGTGAAAAGTATTGGTAATACCACCGGTCCATTTTGGCGTAGTTTGCCCCTGGATAACCCTGTCATCGGCAGTAATTTTGCCATCGCCATTGGTATCGGCAAATTTCAGGTCGCCTGGTTTTGCACCCGGATCTTGTTTGGAGGCATCCTCGCCTGTTTGCCAAACGCCTGTCATTTTGTAATCATATATTACGCTGATAGGCTTACCTATAAACCACCTGTTGCCTATGTCATCTTTCCCATCGCCATAAAGGCTCACAATTTTATTCCGATTTATGGCATATACAATGTTTGATTCCCAACGGAAATCCCTGCCATCAATGTTCTTTGTGTTCAACGTAACCTCGATACCCTTGTTGGCCACTTTGCCAATATTATCCCATACTGACGAATAACCGGTAATAGCCGGAAGGCTCCGCTTTAACAACAAACCAGATGTGCGCGTTTTGTAAGCATCAACCGATCCGTTAATACGGCTGTTAAATAAGGAGAAATCGGCCCCGATATTGGTTCCCACCGTGGTTTCCCAAAGCAGGTTGGCATTACCCAGGTTACTGGCCTGTACCCCAATAGTGCTTACCCCATTAAACGGCGAACGAACAGTACCATCTGTTGTAATGGTTTGATAAACACTTATTGCCTCGTTTCCGGTTTTTCCGTATGAGCCTCTCAATTTTAAACTGTTAACTATTTTTGAATCCTTCAAAAAGTTTTCTTGACTAATGTTCCATCCAAGCGCTGCCGATGGAAACACACCATACTTGGTAGTATTAGCGCCAAAAACCGACGATCCATCGCGGCGGGCGGTAACAGTGAACAGGTAACGGCTGTTATAGGAGTAATTGACACGCCCCATCTGCGAGTTAAGCGCATACCTGTCTGAATATGACGACGAGGTTTGCGTTGCACCTGCACCAATATTGTTAAATGAAAGTTCATCGTTTACGAAACCAGTAGCAGCTGCTGTCGAAGTAAAATACCTGCGGCGCTGCGCGCTATATAAACCCGTAAAATCAAAGTGGTGCTTGCCAATGTCCCTGTTATAGTATAACAGGTTTTCAATAGTATAGGCTGTTGTTTCGGAGCTTGCCGCACTGGCCGACCCTAAAGGTGTATTTGCCAAACGGCCGCTGTAGCTATCAACACGGGTTGGCAAATAGGTGTAACCGGCATTTACCCGGTATTTCAACCCTTTAAGTACGCCGCCAAATTTAATCTCGGCATAGCCGTTGCCATTTAAATTTACGCTGCGGTTTACCTGGTCGGTAGTTAAACCCAATAAGGGATTGGTATACAACAATTCAGGCGACATAGGGTAAATGGTATAAGTACCATCGGCATTATATAAATTACCATAGGGGCTCATGGCTGTAGCGAATAACAGGTTGGCCCTGCCGCCATCGTAATTATTGTTGGAAAAAAAGGATGACATACCAACAGTTAAAAAATTGGTAACGTTAACATCGAGGTTTGAGCGGATGCTTACCCGGTTATACTGGTAACCTTTTACCACGCCTTTTTGCTTCATGTAATCGCCCGATATAAAATATTTAACATCGGGGCTACCGCCAGAAACGCTGAGGTTATGATCTTGCATTACCCCTTGCTGGGTAGTTTCTTTAACCCAATCAATGGTTTTACCTGCCTGGTAATTAGGCAGCTCGGAGCTATTGGGCACCGGGCTGGTTTGCGTTTGGCCCGTTTGCGAAAGGTAATCGGCATACTTTTGAATATAGGATGCCGGGTCGCGCGGCTCCAGGATATGCGCAAGATTTTCTATACCAGCATAACCGCTATAACGGATAACGGGTTTGCCGCTGTTCCCTCGTTTGGTGGTGATCAGGATAACCCCGTTGGAGCCATTGGTTCCGTAAATGGCCACTGCCGATGCATCCTTTAATATTTCCATAGAAGCGATATCATTAGGGTTGATATCGTTAAGCGAACCGCCGGTTTTACTCAGTGGAATACCATCTACCACCACATACGGGCCTGTACCTGCGTTAATGGAGTTTTGCCCCCTCACTATTGACCCCGGCACTGCCCCTGGTACAGATGATGTATTGGTTATGGTAACCCCTGCCACAGCACCTTCTAAAGCTTGCAGTACGTTGGTAACCGGCAACTCCGATAAACGGGACTTGGGTACTGATGCAACAGCACCTGTAATATCCGACCGTTTTTGGGTACCGTAGCCAACCACAACCACCTCGGTTAAATCCCTTGAAGCCGGCTCTAAAGAGACATTTATCAGGGATTCGTTATTGACAAGCCTTTTTACAGTTTTATAACCAATAAATGAAAACACCAAAGTTTGCCCTGCATTAGCCTTAATGGTATACTTACCATTATAATCGGTTGATGTGGCGTTGGCTATACCCTCAACAGCTACGGTAACACCTGGCAAAGGTTCGCCTTTTTCGTCCTTAACGGTACCGGTAATGGTTATTATAGCATTACTTGTTTGCTGGTTGTCCTTTTCCTTAATTACAATGGTGTTGTTGCTGATGGTATAGGAAAGCGGCTGATCATGAAATACCTTATCGAGTATAACATCGATAGAAGCATTACTAACATGAATGTTAACCGGCCTGGTATCCTTCATCATACCTTCGGTATAAATAAAGTTGTAGCCGCTTTGCTTCCTGATCTCTTTAAAGAGTTTTTTTAACGGTGCGTTTGTTGCTGAAAGATTAATGTTTTGCGCATAAGATGAAGCGCTGACATGCATAATAGCGACAAAAAAAAGGAGTACAGTTATTTTCACAACTAATAATAACTTTTGAGGTATGCATAGTTTGGGCATACCTATGTTAAAAGTAGATATTTTCATACTTTTGAATAGTTTGGGTTAAAACAAGGTTTATTGACAAATAATTTTTCTATGCGCCGGAACGGCGAACAGATTAACGGGTTAACTCAAATTTTTGGCGTGGAAGTGGTGGTACACTTTCACGTTTTTTTTAAGTCCCGTTTTTAGGGTTACGTTCGTAGTTTTCTTTTCATTTTTTTCTCGGTTTTTTAGATTATTATATTGGTTGTTTATTGGCTTGGTTATAATTTATTCCGATACGGATATTTTTTTACCCGATACTTTAAAATGCACTTTCCGGGTAAGCTGCAACGTATTCAACACTTCAGAAACATTGCTGAACCTGGATACAGAACCGCTGAACTTGTCGGAGGGCAGGTTGCCGGTGTATGCCACATCTACGTCGTACCACCGGGATACCATCCGCATAATTTGCTGTATATCATTACTTTCAAAAACAAACAATCCATTTTTCCAGGCAGTGGCCTCATCTACATCAACATCACTTACATTAAATGCAAGCGCATTTAAAAAAGCCTGCTGCCCTGGCTGTAATATCCGGGTTTGATTTTTAGCGGTTGATGTTACTTTTACCTTACCTTCAAGCAGCGTGGTTTTAATGGCCGGCTCATCATCGTAGGTATTAATGTTAAAATGTGTGCCCAGCACCTCTACTATTTGCGATTTACTGTAAACCCTGAACGGTTTGGCAGCGTTATGCGCCACTTCAAAATAGGCCTCTCCGGTAAGCTCAACTTTACGCTCGGTGCCGCTAAATGTAGTTGGATAGGTTAACGAAGAAGCCGCATTTAACAACACCCGGCTGCCATCGGGCAAAACAACCCAATATTGGCCGCCGCGGGGCGTAGTCATGGTGTTGTAGGTATTTAATTCCGCCTCATCAGATCTCGATTTTTCAGATGAATCGTAAACTATTCTTCCATCGGCAGTTTTATTAATTACTACCGCGCCCTGTACAGCAAGGGTGCCGTTACGGGCGCCGGTTAAAGTAATCTGTTTGCCATTTGCCAGGGTAAGTATGGCTTTATTGCCGCCTGGCAAAATGTCATTTTTAGGGTTAGACTGATGGACAAGCTGCGCAGGTGCCTGCCGTTTTTTAATAAACAGATAGGCGCCAAATGAAACAAAAACAAGGATGGCAGCAGCCGAAGCAATAGAGTACCATTTTTTAAAGTAACGGATTTTGGCAGTTTCGGGAATTTCATCAACAATCCTGTTCCACATCAACTCCTCTTCCATTAAAGGATCGGCCGGCCCTTCGGCTACAGGTTGCTTATCGGCTTCGTGCAAATACCAGTTATCCAGCATTTGCTGTTCTTCGGGCGTGCAGTTGCCGAGTTGATACTTATTTAATAATTCCTGTGCTTGTTCCCTGGTCATGGTTTATTGGCTGTTATTTAATGAAACGGCCTGCCAGGGATGAAGTAGTAGATAAAATTAAAAAAAAGTGAAAGTTTTTGATTTTTAGTTTTCACCGGCACTTTTTACTTTCCATGGTACAAAATTACCGCGAACAGCGCCTTTTAAACAAAGCATATTGCGCCTTTTAAACAAAACACGCAATCTTCTGTAAAGCGAACTTTGGTTCATCAAACAAAAGAAAATGAACACAAATTCAAATAAAGAAAATTTAGTACTGGTTACCGGCGGCTCGGGATTTATCGCGGTGCACTGCATCCTTCAACTGTTAAACGCGGGCTACCGTGTAAGAGCAACATTACGTTCCCCGGACCGTGAGCAAGCAGTGAAAGACATGCTGCGCGAAGGCGGCATGGAAGGGAGCGACCGTGTAACCTTTATTGAAGCTGACCTCTCTTCCGATACCCGTTGGAACGACGCGGTGAGTGACTGCACATATGTGCTGCATGTGGCTTCGCCGACACCAAAAGTTAATTACAAACATGAGGATGAAATGATCATTCCGGCACGGGAAGGGGTGCTACAAGTATTGCGCGCATCAAGGGATGCCGGTGTTAAACGTGTTGTGCTAACTTCTGCCATAGGTGCCGTTGTTTATGGCCACCCTAACCAAACGACGCCCTTTGATGAGCATACCTGGACAAATACGGCAAATGCGCCGGCTTACCAAAAATCAAAAACTTTAGCGGAAAGAGCGGCCTGGGAATTCATCAGAAAAGAAGGCAATGGGCTGGAACTCGCAGCCATTAATCCTGTAACGGTTATGGGGCCGGTATTAGGGCCGGATTATTCGCATTCCATTCACCTGATCAAAAATCTCCTGACCGGAAAGATGCCGGGCTGTCCGAAGATCAACTCCGGTTTTGTAGATGTGCGTGATGTAGCCGACCTGCACCTGCGTGCTATGGAGAGCCCGGCTGCAAACGGAGAGCGTTTTATTGCCACTGCCGGCGAAAGCATTTGGTTGGTAGCTGTGGCAAAAATACTCAAAGAAAACCTTGGAGCTGCTGCCGATAAGGTAAAAGCAAAAGAATTGCCCAATACCTTGCTGCGTATTGCCGCCCTGAAAGACCCGATGGTTAAATCAATGATCCCCCTGTTGGGCAAAGTGATGAACGTTACAAGCGCTAAGGCCATTCGCCTGCTCGGATGGTCGCCGAAATCAGCCGAAGAAGCGATACTGGCTACGGCAGAAAGCCTGATCCGTTTGCATTTGCTTGATCAATAAGCTTAACTTTATGCCAATGGAAATAGCCGAAGTATTTATCGCCTGCAAGAAAGAGGCGCATTACAGCCGCGAGCTTATCTTGCCACAACCGGCGCTGGTGCACATAGTTTCCGGCGAAATGAAAATTGTAACCGCAGAACGCAGCCACCAATTTTTTGCGGGCGATACGGTTTTATTGCCCCGAAACCAATTAGGCAGAATGAGCAAGCTTCCTTTAGAGGGTCAGCCTTGCATCGCCATATCGGTATTATTCCGCAGGGAAAGGCTTCAACATTATTATACCGCCAACGAGCTTCACTTAAAGGTACGGCATAGTTACGGGCTTAAAAAATTCGGAGAACACCCCTTATTAAAAAGCCTGTTTAATTCACTCCAACCCTATTTTGGATTGGCAGAGGCTTTACCGGCAGATATAGCTGCTTTTAAGGTTGAGGAAGCAATCCGGGTGCTTCGTGCAATTGATTGCGAGGCAGATGAACTGCTCGGATACTTTGAAGAACCGGGCAAATTGGACCTGGTGGAATTTATGGAGCAAAACTATAAGTTTAACCTACCGCTGGAGAAATTCGGCTACCTGACCGGCAGGAGCCTGACAACCTTTAAAAAGGATTTTAAAAAAACATTTAATATTACGCCCGGAAAGTGGTTAACCCAAAAGCGACTGGAACTGGCCCATTATCAAATATTTGAGCAAAAAAAAAAGCCGTCTGAAGTTTACCTCGACATCGGTTTTGAAGACCTTTCCCACTTCTCGTTTGCCTTTAAAAAGCATTTTGGCTACAATCCTACCGGTTTACCGTCCTTGTAACTCAAAGTGAGCAACCTTAAGTAAAAATGGCCCATTAAGATGAAAAACCACAAAAGTTTATAGTCCGGACAATATTAAAACGATTGCCGAAAGATGGTTAAGCTTAGGCCTTATTATCCTGATAGCGTTGCTGATTTGTTTTTTAACGGTTTTGTCGGATATATCGAGCTCGTCGGCAATTTCTTTGTAAGTAAGGTGCTGATGTACCCGCATTTCAAATATTTGCTTCATTTTAAGGGGAAGCTGTGCAATTTCTTTTTCCAGCGCTTCCATTATTTCTTTTTCCTCTATCCGCTCCATCGTCTGGTTACTATTGGCTTCGGCAAAGGCGGCTAACGAATCCAGGTAATCCAGCCGTACCCGCTTGCGCGCTACCAGGTCAAGCACCTTATTTTTTGTCGATATAAAAAGATAACCGGCTAAATTAGCGTCTGAGCTTATGCATTCCCTTTTCAGCCATAACGAAGTGAAAGTTTCCTGTATAATATCCCTGGCGTCATCTTCGTCGCGAAGCATTTTCAGCGCATGCATATACATTACCGTCCAGTACCGTTTATAAATTTCGGCAAAGGCCTCCCTGTCGTCGTTTTTTAACAACGCTATCAACTCCTGGTCAATAAGCAACCGTTTTAGGGGCATAACTGGTTTAATTAACGAATGTAATGCATTTTTTACAAAAATTGCAATACGTGTAAACCATCGTGACCTTCCCCGTCTTTTTACAAGAAGGTTCTTTTTTTCCATGCCGGCAAGGCTCAACCTATCGGTTTTCACAAACGCCTGGCTTAAAGTAGTAAGTAGTATTCCACTCTATCACCAGGTGAGAAATGAAACTGGAACCGGATATTGCTTTAAAACAAAAAATTGTAGTTAAGTAGTATTGTTATTTAAAATCGGCCGCGATAGTTGTGGATTTCCACTGTTCTAATTCTGAAGACATGGCGGCCAGTTTTTCTGATGCCCTATTATATGCATCGTTCCCCAGAAACAGGTGCATCGGCGGCTGCGGAGTTTCGGCTAATTCAATAAATATCTCCGCGGCGCGATCTGGATCCCCGGCCTGCTGTCCGTTCATGGACAGGTAACGGTCCTGCGTATTTCTTACGGCTTCATAGCCTTCTATCTTGCTGACTGTTAGGCAAAGTGAGTTTTTGGTTAAAAAACCTGTGCGGAAGCCTGATGGTTCGGCTACAGTTACCTTTATTCCAAATTCTCTTACATCAAGCGCAATCACTTCCGAAAAAGCGGCCACCGCAGCTTTGGTGGCCGAATAAACAGACCAGCCTGGGGCACCCACAAAACCGGCCACCGAACCGATATTTATAATATAGCCCGATTTTTGACTACGCATTACCGGCAGTACCGCCCGTACCACATTTATGGTTGCCAGCACGTTAACATTAAAAATATTCCTGATTTCCTGTTCGGCTATTTCTTCCACGGTTCCCGCCATTCCGTAGCCGGCATTATTAACTACCACATCAATCCGTCCGAATGCGCCCAGCGTTTGTTGTATCGATTCATCAATACAATCCGGGTTATTTAAATCGACAGCCAGCGCAAGAAAACGCTCTTTGTCTACCAACCCAACGGACTGGCTTAACGCCCTGGCATCGCGCGAACTTGCGGCCACCCGGTAGCCACGATCAAGCAGCTTTTTTACAAGGGTCAGCCCCAATCCCTGGGAGGCCCCGGTTACATACCATACTTTTGAAGTGTTCATGATATCATACTTTTAAATGGTCAAAATACACTGTGGTTTCTTCCAATATAGACTTCATCAGTTCGGCGGCCTTTGTATGTTTCAGCACCGGCGCTATCTGCCCACCCCAGAACAGGATCATATCCCATTTTTCCTGTTCATTAGCGGCTTTTCGTAAATGCGCCATAAACTGTGTTTGTAGCGGGAAGGGAAGAAAACCTTTTTCCTTATACACCAGGTCCTTTGCAATGCGGCTGGTTATGCCTCTGCCCAATCTCCCGGTAAATGCCCTCGATAAGGTGGTGTACTTAGCCGCATCAGAAAACAGCATTTGCCGGTGGATTGCAGTAGCATTCGATTCATCGGTTGCCAGGAACGCGGTACCAATTTGTGCGGCATCTGCGCCAAGTGCCAACGCGGCGGCAACACCTTTTCCGTTGGCAATACCACCTGCAGCTATAACCGGGGTTTTTACCTTCTCCTTAATCAGTTGAAGCAACACAAAGGTCCCCGTGGTAGATGATTCTGCAGCCGCCAGGAATGATGGCCGGTGCCCACCGGCTTCAAAACCTGAAGCGATAATGAGGTCGACCCCGGCTGATTCCAGCACTATGGCTTCATCCAGCGTGGTTGCGGCTCCTACGGTAGCAATACCAAGCCTATGGCATTGTTCAAGAATATCGGCAGATGGGATGCCAAACATAAAGCTAAATACCGGCGGCCTTTGATGCAGGATAACTTCGACCTGATTTTCAAAACGCGATGTAAACACCATAGGTTTTTGGGGCAGGGCAATTCCCAACTCATCAAAATAAGGCCTGAATAATTCTTCGGCCTGTTTAAACTGCTCGTCCGAAACAGTACCGTTCACGGCATCTGTATCCGAAACCCACAGGTTAATATTGTAGGGCTTATTGGTTGCCGTTTTGATTTGCTTATCTACTTCGATTATTTCCTGCGGACTTAACGTGTAAGCTCCGTAACCACCAAGCCCGCCGGCCTTAGATACTGTTGACACCAGCTCAACAGACGACAGGTTGCCGCCGAATGGCCCTTGCAGGATAGGGTATTGGATACCCAGTATTTGGGATGCTTTTGTTTGGTACCACATCATCTTTAAAATTTATTGGGCTACATCGCTAATCATTTTATTAACGATAAGCCAGCTGTTATCAATTTTATGAAACGACAGGAACTCATCATAATTAAAATCGTACATTTTAACATGCACCCTGGCCACCGCTATTGAATTGACCACATTAATTGAGATGATTGTCCCCTTAAAAGGCTTGCCGGAATCTTTCGGGCTTTGACGATGAGCGACGCCATCCAGATATTCATCGAGCGTTTTGGCATATGGCTGCCCCTTAACATCGCCGAATAATAAAGTGCCGGGATTGTAAATCTGTTTCAGTGTATTAATATCACCTTCGTAGATGCCTTTGAAGTAATAATTTTCCAGCACCTGGGTGATGGCTAATGAATCTTGATTATTAGTTTCCATTTTCTTTGAATTTTGCGCTTTTAATACCAGCAAGGTGCATGACAAAAAAGCGGTCAATAAAAGCGTTTTCATATTAATTCAAATTGTGACCGGCTCCCATACCACCGTCTACGTTGATGATGGCACCGTTTATAAAGTTGCTTTTAGCAACGGTATAAACCATTTGAGCGATATCTTCCACCTCGCCAACGCGGTTCACCAGGTGCAATCCCGCGCCTTTATCAACCTCGGCGCCGTGCATAGGTGTACGGATAACGCCAGGCGCAATTGTATTAACCCTGATGTTATCTTTGCCAAATTCGGCCGCAAGTTGTAAGGTGAGCGAATGGATTGCCCCCTTTGATGCAACGGGTGCGGTGGAGGGAGCGCCTCCAAGAGCATGGACTACCAGCGGTGTGCCGATATTGATAACTACCCCATCACGCTGTTTAAGCATTTGCGGAATAACAGCCTGGGTGGTGAAGAATGTACCCTTCAGGTTGGTATCCAAAAAACGGTCGAGGTAGGCTTCGTCCACTTCAAGGAAGGGCCTGGTTTCATAGATGCCTGCGTTGTTCACCAGTACATCTGCCGAGCCAAATTTCTCAAGTGCAATTGCCAGGAGTTTCTCCCCGGTACTTTTGTATTTCACATCACCGGCTACCATAGCCAGGTTTTCGCCACCGCCCAGTTCCTGGTAAACCTGTTCTAATTTTTCGGCAGTTGCCGAATTGATCACTACATTGTCGCCGTTGGCCAAAAAGTGGCGGGCTACTTCTTTGCCGATGCCGGATGAGGCACCTGTAACTATTATGGTTTGCTTTTTCATTTTCTTATTTTCTATCAGCAGTTATGCCTCTTTCTCTCAACACAGATACCTGCTCTCCGGCATGGCCCCAGTCGTCCAAATCATATTCCTGGATCACAACAAAGGTTAGTTGCGGGTCTTTATTCAGTACATCACTCAACAGGTTGGTAACCCCTTTTATTAGTTGCTGTTTTTGTTCCCTGGTAACACCTTCACGGGTTACTTCAATTTTTACGTATGGCATGGCTTTAACTTTTTTGCTAAAACTGCTTATCAGGCAGCTTTAGCGGTTACATTTACATTCAGTTCAAAATCATTGTAAATCAGCGTATCGCCCAGGTCTTTGAAGAAATTACCTGAACGAAATTTTATGCCGTATTTAGTACGGTCAATTACCAGTTTTCCGGTTGTAGTCAACAGGTTACCATTTATATTGATGGCTGCATCAAAACCAACAGGATGTGTAATGCCTTTGATGGTCAGATCACCTTCAACATGATTGCCCGAAACTGAGGTGATATGTAAAGTTGCCTCCGGATATTTTTCAATAGAGAAAAAATCATCAGAAGCAAGGTGACCAGCAAACTGCGCATTGGTTGCAGGGTCGGTTACATCCAGTATTTTGATGGATGTGGTATCGATAGTGAATTTACCACCGGCAAGTTTACCATCATTTAAAATAAATTCGCCTTCTTTAACGGCGATGGTACCATTGTGTGCCCCGGTTACCTTACGGCCTACCCAGTCAATATTGCTTTGGGTACTTACGATTTCAAATTTTTGAGTTTCCATTTTATTTGTGTTTTTAATTACACAACAAAGTACGGCAGGAAATTTCAGGGGCACGTGTGACCTACATCACATTTAAAATGAATCGATATTTATGTGATATACATCACTTTCAGGTGTTATAAAGCCGGCTCAGGGTTTCTCTCGAAACGCCTAAGTATGCTGCAATCAGGTTTTTAGGGACTATATTATAAAGCTCCGGATAAAGCTTCAAAAGCTCTTCATACCGGTATTTCACATTATTATTCATGAACGATAACAGCCTTTTTTGAGCGGCCACGTATCCTCTATTAGTCCTCCATCTAAAAAAATGTTCGGCATTGTGGAGTTCATTACATAGTTTCTCCCTATCCTCATTACTAAGGCAAAGAACCTCCGTATTGGTAATACAATCTACATTGATGGTAGCCCTGGTATTGTTATATAACGCATTATAATCTGATGCCCACCAGGTGGGCATGGCAAATTGCAGGATAAACATTTTGAGATCGTCGTTGATAAAGAAGGTTTTCAAGCAGCCGGAGATTACAAAATATTCACAATCTACCTTATCACCTTCGGTAATAAGGGCCTGCCCTTTTTGAAAACGCTGCTGTTTAAAATGCGAAAAGAAATAGTCAAACTGCTCGTCGGTCAAACTGGCTATTTTAGCTACGTGCGCTTTTAAAATTTCTTTGGTTTCCATTGGCAGTTATAACTGGTGCAACTAACAATTTAAAGTTAGGAATTAATTGTAAATTCCTCATCAGTTGGCAATGCACTTCAGGGCAAACGCATCTAAATAGTTAACGGCGATAAGCTGTTATTTAATAATAGCTAACGGAATAAGCTTATAGCGTCGGGAAGATATAAGCATCAAGCGATACCTTGTTTTATTGGCTTATCGCGGTTAAATGATCCAGGTACACAAGGGACTTGTATTGGCCAACAACAGGCACAAATATTTGGATGCACCTAAATTGCACGATCAGTTTAGTGTTAACCATGCCAAAATTCAATATGTTGATTATTAAGTATTTAAATTAAATATATCTGAAATGTGTTAAGTTATGTTAACCCAACTATGTGCGATTTTCCTGGCAATGCGCTTGTGGGAAAATCACTTTTGAAATCTTCTGCCATATAATCGCTGTTTACCGTTTCTTGCCAAAAACACTAAGAAAAAACAAGCCAGTCATTTTGCTTATCAGCGTCTTTTGCGTGAAATAAATGTCATAATTGAGGTCGCTGCTTATTCATAGTTGTAAAGCTTAATACGTTGAATGCCATATTCGCCCGTCGGGATCCTGAGGTGCCGGCCCTGGTGGTCTTCATCGCCGTTTAAACGACGGCGTGCCTGCCATTTACCATTAACAAAAGTGCCCTCATCAACACTTTGTATTCCTGCCCGTTGCGACTGGTTTTTGGGTTTAAAACTTATTACCAGCCCGGTGCCACCCACATAAAACTCATCTTTTGATAAAGCGATGATGATGCCGCCCGTCAGCGGCCAGGTTGCTTCTTTGGCCTTTGGTGACCAACCTAAGGTTAAATCGTGCGCAACGGTTAATATATAATCGCCCATTTCCAATTTCACAGTATCGACAACCTTACTTAACAACATCCCTTCCATCAAACCTTGTTTTTTGGCTTTGCTAATCTCGCCCGATAACTGGTTAATAATATCATAGCATTTGCCCAACGATTCTGTTTCGGGCTTTTTGCCGGACTCAATCGAAAAAGGAGAAAAACCCAGGGCCTTATAGTGGCCAATTGCATAAAAAGCCTTTGCATCCACGCCTTCTTCAAAACGGTGTTCGGGAATCAGCAAAGCATTATCCGGCCGGGTATAGCGGTCATTCCAATACTTAAAATTGGGGTTATAAAAATCAGGCGAAAGTAGGTCGATATCCGGGGCGGCAGCTTTCCAAACATCAATTAAATGGGGTAACGGGCCACCGCTTGGGTATTGCCCGGGCTGCTTACCGGGCGCGTTAAGGGCCGCGTTTACATACATTGGCAGCGGGTAAACCGCTTTACCTGCCCTGGCTACTTCATTGGCATAGCTGGCAAAATACCAGGCTATAAACATTTCATCGGTAGCCGTGCTTTTACCAAAAACAGCCTCCCAGCTACCTGCTTTTTTATAGCCATTGCCCTCCCAGGCCGTTTGAATTTCGGGTACAAGTTTATCCCGATGCAAATTCAAATAAGCGATTAGCTTTTCGGGAACAGCCTGGCCAAAAGCAGCGTCGGCCGACTTTGAATGGTCGCGGGCACTGGGCAGCATGCCTATTTCATTTTCTACCTGTATCATTACTACCGTATGCTGCTGGCTGTCTGTTTGTTTTAAGTGCTGCATGAACGCGGCAAAAGCTTTACAATCTGCCTTCAATGCGTTTTCAGAAAACGGCGTAATGATCTCCTCAGATCGGCCTTCGCTGCTTTGCACACGCGGAAAGCGTTTTTGATCTGTTTTAATCCACGCTGGCGCGTAACAGCTCATGCTGTTTTTCCAGGTGCCAAACCAAAGTAATACCAGTTTAATTTGATGTTCCCTGGCGCTTTTTATAAGGTAATCAACCAGCGTAAAGTTATAAACGCTTTCCTTTGGCTCCATCAACTCCCAATATACCGGGGCTATCAAGGTATTCAGGTGCATTTTTTTGAGTTTGAGCCAAATAGAATCCATGTACGCTGTACTTGAAGCGCTTGAGTTTCCTAATTCCCCGGCAGTCATCAGTAAGGGTTTGCCATTCACCAGCAATTCGGCATTATCACCCCAGTATTTAATTTGCGGCATTGCCGGGCTGCTGTTTTGCGCTTTGGTTTCAAAAGCCATCAAGCAACACCAAATAAATGCTAAAACAACTGATTTCATAACGGTTGAATTACTTTAATGCTTAATCCCAATGATAAAACAATTAATACCTTTCCAAATGATCCTGTTACTTGCCCGCGTATACCCACTGTAGCGCCTTAAGCATTGTAACCGGCTTACCCGATAAATGGGTAACATCGTCGATAATGATGTGCTTAAAAACAAGCTTTTGGTAATTACGCTCATCAAGTAAAGCAACCAGTTGTTTATTGGGCACTACCTGCCCCGGCGCTTCAAGCCCGCCTACTTCAATAAAAATATTTGCAGGCAGGCTTTTATGTTTGCCGAAATAGCTTTTTTCTACACCGAAAATACTGCCGTTATCATAACCTAAAGCCGGACTACCTATAAGAATGTTTTTAAAAAGGGTTGGCTGCGTAAACAAGGCATACGTGGCAAATAAGCCGCCCATAGAATAGCCATATAAGGTTCGATTAGCAGTATCTGTTTTTAAACCCGCGTCGATAGTGGGGATAAGTTCTTTTTCGATAAAGGCTAAAAAACCAGGTGCCCCACCGCTTTCGGGTATTGCAGGGTTCTTTGTCGGCGTAAAATCGCGATTGCGTTTATTACCCGGCGTACCTATTAAACCGCCATCGCCAATGGCCACCAATATAGGCTCGGGAATATGGTATTCCGCCATCAAAAGCCCAAGATATTCCAGTGAAGGCGAAAAATCATTATCGCCATCAACAACATACAATACCGGGAATTTTCGCTTAGCGGTATCATAACCCGTCGGGTAATGGATATAAATATCATATTGATTACCCGCCAGTTTGGAATGCATCTGCAGATGATTAGAGTTGGGTATGGTAACCAGCCTTGCCTGCTGGGCAAAGCCATACCCGCACAGCATACAGCTCAACAACAAAGTTGTTGATATTAATTTGAGCACCTTCATAGCAACGTTATTACAAAAATGGATCGATTAGTTTAATAGAGCCATCGGTATTATGCTGTAGTTCCGTCACCTTTACATTACGCAGGTGGGTTTTGCCCGATATTTGGGTATCATGGTAAAATATATACCATTTGCCTTTTATTTCGATAATGGAGTGATGGGTAGTCCATCCTTGTACCGGTTTCATAAATACGCCTTTGTAGGTGAATGGCCCAATCGGTTTATCGCCTATCGCGTAGCAAAGCAAGTGCGTATCGCCGGTTGAGTAAGTGAAGTAATATTTACCATTGTATTTGTGCATCCATGACCCTTCAAAAAACCGGCGGTCATGATCCTTAGTTAATAACGGTTTGCCAAGGCTATCTAAAATAACAACATCTTTTACTGCACCGTCAAAGCTTTTCATATCAGGTGTTAACAGGGCTACACGGCAGCTGATGGCCGGGGCATCTTCCTGTTTCGAATCGGTTTTTGAGCCATCTGCCTCATATTTTCCGGTCGACCAGCGCTGCAATTGTCCGCCCCAGATACCGCCAAAATACATATAGGTTTTACCGTCGGTATCGGTAAATACAGCCGGATCAATGCTGTAGCTTCCGGCAATAGGTTCAGGCTCTGCCTTAAACGGCCCAATGGGGCTGGCCGATGTAGCCACGCCGATATGGAAAACGTCTTTTTTATCTTTTACCGGGAAGTAAAGGTAATAGGTACCGTTTTTATAAGCGGCATCGGGCGCCCAAAGCTGGCGGCCAGCCCAGGGAATATCTTTAATATCAAACCCAACGCCGTTATCGGTAACCTTGCCGCCAATGCTATCCATCGAAAGAATATGATAGTCTTTCATGGCAAAATGATCGCCATTGTCATTTTCGGGGATGCCTGCATTAATATCATGCGATGGATAAATATAAATTTTGCCGTTAAACACATGAGCCGATGGATCGGCAGTGTAAATGGAGCTGATAAGCGGTTGCGAAAGGAATTTTACCTTTTTGCCGGTATCAGCTTTGCTGCTGTCTGCATCGGCGGCCTTTTTTGTGGGAGGGTCGCATGCACTTAACATGCCTGCGGCTATAAAAAGCGTAGTAATTAATTTTGCGGTGGTAAATTGCTTGCTCATTGGCGTTTGGTTTATGGTGATGATTAATTGGTCATATAATTGTTGCCCCCGATACCCGGCACATAGTAATACTTCATTTCTTTATAGTAAGATAGCGGATGCTCCGGCTTAGGATATACGGCCCCGACAGGCATTTTTGAAAAAGTTTGAAAGTATAAAACACAGGCATCCCGCCATGCAGTGGCTTCAGTTAATTGAACTTTCATTAGCTGCTGTACCTGGTTAAAACGTTCCGCATCTATTTTGCCCTGCATTTTATCCCAGGTTAAACCTATTTGCTTAACAGAATCGGCACCCATATAATAGTGGTGAACCAACTCGTCCCATAACGACCTGCCAGAACGCATTTTAAAGGTCCAGCTTAAATGGTGGAACCATAAAATGTATTCATCGGGGCAGGTTTGAAGGTTTTCCCAATACGATTGTACCTGTGGCGCGTATTGCGACAGTGCATTGCTGCCTGTACCTGTTCGGTTAAAGCCAATCCCGGCCGAATCAGCCTTGTGATAGTAAGTGGCATTCCAATCGGGCCGGCCGGCATTGTCAACCCATGGGCCGGGGCCATAATGGGTAGATACACCCATGATGTGGTGCAAACCAAGCGGAGTCATATAATTAACTGTATTCTCCCTTGATTGTAGCATAATTTTTTTTACCGGGGATACAAAGCCAGCGTCATTGGTAAAAGTCATTTTTAGCCAGTCATCGGCTATAGCCGCCGGTGACCGATCGGGGTTCCAGGCCATGCGGCCAAAGGCATACCAGTTAGCCTGGGCAAAGGGATGACCGCACCAGTTTAAATCTGTGCCAATATTTGCTACACCGGCCATACCTGTTATTAGTTTTTTATTGAAATTACCCTGCAGGATACGTGATACGGTTGAACCCGTCCCCTGCGTGTAGGTGTCTGATTGCAGTGTTTCTGCAAATAACGGCGCTTCATAAACCAAATGGGTCGAAAAGCCAAGGTACTCCTGTGTTAGCTGGAATTCCATCATCAAGGCGGTATTGGGCATAGCTCCAAATAAGGGATGAAAAGGTTCCCTCGGCTGAAAATCAATCGGTCCGTTTTTTACCTGGATGATTACATTATCTTTAAACTTCCCATCAAAGGGCTTAAATTCATTATATGCCTGTTTCGATCTATCGTCGGGCACGTTGTTATCATACACAAAGGCGCGCCACATTACTATTCCGTGGTGTGGGGCCATCGCATCGGCCAGCATGTTGGCGCCATCGGCATGGCTGCGGCCATAGGCTTGGGGACCAGGCTGCCCTTCGGAGTTTGCCTTCACTAAAAACCCGCCAAAATCAGGAATGTAACGGTAAATTTCGTCGGCCTTATCAGCCCACCATTTTTTCACATCGTCATTAAGCGGATCGGCTGTTTTCAGGTGACCTAACTCTACCGCGCTGCTGAATTTTACCGACAAATAAATTTTAATACCGTACGCCCTGAAAACATTGGCCAGCGCCTGAATTTTAATTAAATACTGAGGCGAGAGTATTAACGCGTCGGCATTCACATTATTGATAACCGAGCCGTTGATGCCTACCGAGGCATTGGCGCGCGCGTAATCAATATACCGCTGGTCTATAATCCCCGGCAGCTTATGCCAGTTCCAGATAGATGAACCTGCGTAGCCACGCTCTACAGTGCGGTTCAGGTTATCCCAATGATCAAGCACCCGGTACGTTATGCGCGGGCGATCTGTGATACTAAGATTATTGATTGGCTGTCGGGTTTGCAGCAGCTTTAAAAAATTAAAAACACCATACAACACGCCAACATCGGTATTGGCTGTGATGAGGATACATTTTTTTTGATTTATAAGCGCTGTCTTTATAAGATAACCCTCGCTTCCTACGCTGTCCGCAACGACAACAGCCAGCCCTTTTAACGATTGCGGTGTGCCAATGATAATTGTTTGCCCGCCTGCTATGGTTTTAGTATCGGCAAGATGCATCGATAACATACCCTCCAACCCTTTTGTCAGTTCGGCTTTAGCGGCCTTTAGCTGATCGGATTCCGCCGGGAAAATCATATACTTCAGTTGCTGTTTATAAACCGCTACCGCCGCCCGGTTGGCTATTTTGTTATACCCGAGCCAAAGTTTATAGCCATTATCGGCAAATGCGTTGCTTACCACACCTAACAAAAGCAGGATTAGCAAACACCTATTTTTTTTTACAAAATATTTGGCCATGGCGTTAATATTTCAGCGTTGGTAAAGTTTTTTGCCCGGTTATAAAAACAATAAAATGATGCATTAAAATTTCTGAAAGCACACGTGTTATACATGTCCTATCCACAATGGTTTATAATGACTTAAGCTTTATGCAATCGATTGCAAATATATAAACCTTTATTTATATTTAGCAATTCAAAACCAATTATTCAATTATTGCTGAAATCATTTTGGTCAGTCCCAGGTAATAGGACATAAATCGATGCAATCGATTGCCCTAAATTAGCTAAACAAGCATTTAATTTTTACATTTATCCATTAAATAATCGTCGGCCATTTATGGCACGTTACGCAGTTAGTTTTAAGCGCTTTAATTAAACCCATGCCCGGCAGCGAAAAAGAGATTACCATTTACGATATAGCCAAAAAGCTCAATGTTTCGGCAGCTACAGTAAGCCGCGCACTCCAGGATCATCCACGGGTAAACAAAAACACCAAAAAGATGATTGTTAAGGCCGCCGAAGAAATGGGTTACCGTTCCAACTCGTTTGCCAGCAACTTACGCCGCAAAAACAGCAACATCATTGGGGTAATTGTACCAAGGCTCAATAGCAGTTTTACATCTGATGTGATAGCGGGTATAGAGAAAGTGGTGAACGATAATGATTATAACCTCATCATCAGCCAATCATTGGAAACAATGAAAAAAGAAATTAATAACGCGAAGGCAATGCTAAATAACCGGGTTGATGGCCTGCTGGTTTCGTTGGCCTATGATACTACCAATGTTGAACATTTTGAACCGTTTATAAAACGCAAAATCCCGGTAATTTTCTTCGACCGGGTGTTTGAGCACGACCATTATCCGCAAATTTATATTGATAATTTTAAAGCAGCTTACGAAATTACCGGGCACCTTATTGAGCAGGGCTGCACACGGATAGTGCATATTACTGCCAACGTTTTAAGAAATGTTTATTCGGAAAGGTTACGGGGATATAAAGCCGCGCTGGAAAAACACGGTATTCAATTCAACGAAAGTTTACTGTTCATTAATGATTTGAGCGTCAAAGCATCAGCCATAACCGCCCAGGAAATACTAAAAATGAACCCGCTGCCCGATGGTTTATTCTGCGCTAACGACGCAAGTGCGGTAAGCTGTATACAGGTACTCAAAAAAGCAGGGATAAAAATACCCGGGGATATTGCCGTGGCGGGTTTTAACAACGACCCGGTATCGTGCGTAATTGAACCCAATTTAACCACCATTAACTACAAGGGATTTGAAATGGGCGAAGTTGCCGCCAATTTGCTCATCAACCATTTGGTAAACAAAAACGACCTGCAACAAACCCATAGCCTGATACTAAGATCGGAGTTGATTGTACGGGAATCATCGACAAGGAAAAGTAATGACCACTAACAGATAATGGAATCAAAAACAAAACTCGCTATAGTTACAGGAGGCGCTTCGGGCCTGGGATTAGCCACGGCAAAAAAATTTATTGAACAAGGCATCAGGACAATTATTATCGGTCGTGACGAGCAGAAGCTGGCCCATGTGGCTCATGAACTTGGCGAACTTTGCAGTTATAAACCGTATGATTTGAGCCAAACCGCGGGGATACCAGCTTTAGTGGCTTCAATTGTGCAGGAGTTTGGTATACCAGACATCCTGGTGAACAATGCCGGCATTAACCATAAAAAGCCGTTTACAGAGGTTACCGACGAGGATTTTCAGCAAATTATACAAACAAACCTGGTGGCAGTATTTGCCCTGAGCCGCGAAGTTATAAAAAACATGCTGACTGCAGGCTGCGGCAGCATTGTTAATGTAAGTTCGATGGCGGCGCAGTACGGTATTCCTTACGTGATAGCTTATACGGCATCAAAAACCGCTATTGAAGGCATGACCCGCGCTATGGCCACCGAGCTTTCGCCGCAGGGCATCCGGGTTAATTGTGTGGCTCCGGGTTTTATCGCTACAGATATGTCGGCAAAGGCATTAGATAACGATCCCGCCAGGAAACAAAAAGTTTTAGGCCGCACCCCAATGGGCAAACTGGGCGAACCAGCTGACGTAGCCGAGGCCATTTATTATTTAGCCACAGATAGCGCCAAATATGTAACCGGCGTAATATTGCAGGTGGATGGCGGTAATTCGATTGGGTTTTAATTTATTTCACCTTGCTGCCTTCGCGCCTATTATTCAAATTTGTTATATCAGCACACATTTGCAAACCTGCCCGATTGGGCAGCAGGCTTATCATTTTTGCTGGCCGCTTTTGATGTAAGTGGCAACATCAACCATTGGGGCAACCCAAATGTCCTTTTGGTGTTGTTTAAGGTAGTGCAGCAACTTACTGTGGGCATCCAGGCTGACGTTAAGATTGTGCCCGCCCCCAACACCATGAAACAAAAACACCAGCAAAGTGCGCGATTGCATGGCCTGTTTAACCAGGTTAATCAAATAATCGGCAGATTGCCCGTTAATCATGAAACTATCAATGTTATCCAGGTTTACCTGTTTTAATGTCTGTAGTCCTGGGGCAACGCCCCGTGCGCCTGCAAAATCATTTTTAAGGTAATCGTAAAAATATTTATCCCCTATTTTAAGATCGCCGCATGGGAATGCAAAGGTACGCGCCGTTTTGCCGTCAATCGCTTTAAGCAGGGTATTGGTTGCTTTTATTTCTTTAACGGCACGGTCAAGCGAGTATTTGCTCAGGTCGGTTTCGGCGGTTACAAACCCGCGGCCGGGCAAACTGCCATCGCAGGGGTGATACAGGGAATGATTGCCCAACTCGTGGCCATGCGCCGCAGCTTTTCGCCATTCTGCCATCCGGTTTACCACAACCGGCGATGAGCCGATAAGGTAAAATGTTCCTTTCAAGTTGAGCGAGTCGAGCGCAGGCAGTACGTTATCAAGGTCAACATTGATTGCGTCATCGTAGGTTAATACAACCGCGCACTGTTTATTATTCCACAAGGGCTTATCCTGCGACCTTGAAATTAGCGCAAACAGTAGTAAAAAAAACAGGATGGCGTATTTGACTGGTTTCATTTAATATTCCGTTTTTTGATTTGGTTATTTAGCTGCGGGATTACCTGCCTTCTCCTGTTCCATCATTTTTTTAGCCCAGGCAATAAAGTATTTTACGTTTGGCGCATCGGTATGGCCGCCGTCGTGCTGCCGCCAGGCCAATGCCCCGTCCAGCATCCCGGTGTTTACGGGCGGCATTTTTTCTGTTTTATAATCGTTTGATACGCCAATGTCTTTTACCCCCAGTAATTTAAAAACCGCCCCGGCTGCAACGGTAGCCATATAACTCCCCTGCTGATCCAGCCACTTGGCGTCGCCCTGTTCGGGAATGCCGTAGCTGATAAATGTAAGCCTTGGCGCGCAAAGGGCTATCAGTTCATGCGCATCTACGGGTAAGTCCTTAGCTGTTTTAGCGCCAAAGGTGGCCTCGCTGGCCCCGTATTTCATAAAGTTACCTGCCATCCAATAATACTCGCCGCCGGTTAAACTTTCAACCGCTTCACCAAAATTGCGGCGGTGTAATTTGGCGCCACCCTCGCCAGACGAACCGATGAGGCCCATGGCAAAGCGCCGCTCAAAAGCAAGTGTCACCAAAGCGGCTTTGCCATAGCGCGATACCCCTTCAATGCCTACGTGTTTGGCATCAACGGCGGCTTCGGTCTCCAGGTAATCCAAAGCCCTTGCTGCGCCCCATGACCATGCGCGTAAGGCACCCCAATCCTCGGGTTTACGGGGCTGCCCTTTATTTACCAGGCCAATTATACCCCTGGTAAGCCCTTCGGCATTATCTGCCTGTATCGATGAAGGATCAATCAGCACATAACCCCAGCCATTGGCTATCAGCTGCATGGCCGTAGGCGGATCGCCCTTTATTACCGGGAAACCGCCCGGCCCAAACGGCGATTGCTCTGCGACAGGGTTATAAGCGGGATATTGCTCAAAAATGGCTTTCAGCTCCGGGTGTTCTTTTACAAGTAACTCCTTCAAAGCGCTGTTTATCTTTTCCAGGTCAGCAGGAGATGGTTGCGCCGGCGCCGGAAGCGCGCTGCGGGCAAACATCATTAGTACCGGAACAGGGCCCTTGGCAAAGGCCGGCAGCACAAGTGTCATTTCAATGTTGACGTTGATTGAGGGGCATGCGGTATTATCAACATGACCTATCAGCTGTTTGGCTATTACGGGATAAAAACCTACACGTTCTTTGTCGGTTACCTTAACCGTCCAGGTTACTTTGGGTACATTAGCCGGTATCCTGCCGTAAACTTCACGCTCCATATCCTCTATAATTTCGGGGCGGCGTTGTTTCCACCATACATCGGCAGTGGTTACTTTTTTACCATTTTTAAGGGTAAGGGCATCCGGTAAACCGGGGAAAGGGTTGGCTAAGGCCTCATCATAGTTAGCGTGGTTGGGGGCATTTTCATCACCACTTGGGCCATTACGCAATGTTTTAATACCCAACTGTTTCATCATATTCTGATGATCCTGTTCGGCCGTAAAATTTACCGGGGCCGGGCTTTGGGCACTAACTACTACGGGTAATGCGAGTAAAAAAAAGAAAATGGCAGTTTTCATTTTTACGGATTTTATGGTGAATTATGGTTTATCAGTACGGAAAGGCGATGCAGGCAAACCTTCTTTGTTATACAGGTTGGCTCCATCGGGGTTATCGGCCCAGGCATACCTTACATATAATGGCGTTGGTATCTTATCACTCCATACCAACACTTTATCGCCCTTAATAACGGCACTGGCCCAAACAAACTTTTTATCGGCACCGGCTATAGCAAATTGCGATAGTTCATCCCCATTTTTAGCAACAAGCCCGGTGCCTGTGTATTTAAAAGTCAGTTCAATTTTATTACCATCTACCCGTGCCGATTGATAAACCGGGCCGCAAGGGATTACATTGCTATCACCATAAGCCACATTTTGGGCAGCTATGGCCAGGCGCTCGCCTACCGTTTTTTTATCAAGCGGATGAATATCGTTCCATTCGCCTGCATCAATGTTTACAGCCATGCCTGTGCCGGGTAAGGCAAGCGCCTCCAGTTGTCCCTCCCGCAACATAGCCCAATCACTTTCGGCCGGCGCGTATTGCGCCTCGTTAAAATTAGGGAGCTGGGCATATACAAACGGAAGGTTGCCCTGCTGCCATTTATCGCACCAGTCGGCAATAAGGGCTTTTAATAAAACGCCGTATGCTTTTGCGCTATTGGCGTTACTTTCGCCCTGGTACCAGGCCAGGCCTTTGATGGTGTAGTTAATAACCGGCGCAACCATGGTATTGTAAAGGCCGGTCGGTTCATTTTGGGCAATAAATTCGGCAACGGGCTTAACCGGCTCAAACACTTGCCCTACTTTATATTGCCAATCGCCGCGCAGGTCGATGGTGTCGGCCGCTACGCCCAGGTAATATCTTTTATCGGGCACAAAACCGCCTTTGCCGGCAGTGTTTACCACACGCACAACTATTACATTTTTGCCCGATTTTAGCAAACCTGCAGGCACATCATAACGCCGGGGCGGATACTGGTAGGTAATGCTGCCTACAAGCCTGCCATTGACATAAGTTTGATCGGCATCAATTATCCTCCCTAAAAACAATTTGGCTGCTTTGCCATCAAAAGATGCCGGCAGGTTAACTTCTTTACGAAACCACACCACGCCATTCAGGCCTTTAATGCCCTGGTCGGCCCAGTAACCGGGGAGCCAGTAATGGTGCCAGTTATGCGGTATGTAGGCGGTATCGTACCACGGTTTATTTTCTGTTAAGCCCTTGTCAATTCCGAGCGCTGATGTATTGAGCGGATTATTAGGCGGCAAATGCTTTTTTAAAACGCTATCTATAAAAACGGCATTGCCAAATTGCTTTACCCTGTCGTTATAGGGTTTGATATCCATGAGTCCTTGTTCACTAATCCAGGCTTCTATGGGTGTGCCGCCTACGCTTGAGTTAATGATACCTATTGGCACATGGTATTTTTGATAAAGCCGCTTGGCAAAAAACCAGGAGGTAGCGCCGAAACCCAGCACCGTTTCCCGATCGGCCTTTACCCATTTCCCGGGCAACAGGTTGGTGTGCTGTTTGGTTACATCGGCTTCGGTTTTTACAAAAAAGTTCCTGATTTGCGGGTAATTGGCAGTTGCTATCTCATCGGGGTATTTTTCCTTTACCCGCTCCATTTGTAAAGCCATATTTGATTGGCCCGAGCAAAACCAAACATCGCCAATTAAAATATCGCTGATGGAGATATGATTGGTGCCCTGTATATCCATTGTGTAAGGTCCGCCGGCAGGCATTGCCGGTAAAACCACTTTCCATGAGCCATTTTTATCGGTAACCGTACGGAAAACCTTATGCTGAAATTCAATGCTGATCTTTTCGCCTGCCTCCGCCCATCCCCAGATATTCACATGTGCATTGCGCTGTAGCACCATGCCGTTTGCAACCAGCTGCGGCAGCCGCACCAAAGCATAAGTGGGCAGTATAAAACTGGCGCACAGCGCGATAAGCAATAGCTTCACTGATTTCATAATTTGCGGGAACTTTTAGTCTGGAGGTTTACTTTTACGAAGTAACAAATAAAAAAAGATTTGTGCAATCGATTGCACAAATCTTTTTTACGTTATTGCTCAAAACAACCATGTTATTGACCCTGCGGTCGGTTGTCTTCGTACCTACCTATGACATAGTTAACTTTCCTGTCATCCTGAGGTACGAAGGATCTGTCAGCTGTGCATGACCGATAGAAAAGTTCGCGAGATGCTTCGTTCCTCAGCATGACAGTCTTTTATTTTTGAATGTCATTCCTCCTTCAGAATTCGCGGGTTTTGTGCCTCATTAGAAGCAACAACTTGATAACCGACTAAATCCAGCTTCATAAGGCTCAATGTATAAAATCAAACCAAAGTATTCCGCTTATCTTATCGCCGCTGGCATGGTTGGTTTGGCTTTGTGGCCCCATTACTTTTGCCGGCTGAAATTTGGTGCCGATGGGTGCAATGGCATTTAAAAATCCGATACTTCCTTCAGGAAAAGCCGGCTCCACATTGTTATTGCTCAGCGCATCTTTTTCCCTTGCCGGGTGCAGCATTTGCAGGTAAGTGTTTTTATCGGCAGAATAAACGGTAAACGGCGACTCCTTATTTTCGATAGTTACCCAGTTAACTTCGGCATGGTAACCTTTAAATTCCGGGTATCCCCAGGTTTCGCCGGTAATAGTATTGTTATAGGCTTTATGCCAAATGCCAAACTGCTGGCCTTTCAGCCGGTTTTTCCAAACGCGGTAGGGACCGCGGCCAAGCCATTTCATGCCGGTAATTTTTTCTTCGGGGTAATTGAAGGTGATACCCATAAAATCGGCGTCGCCCTGTTGCACGTACTGGTACTCCAGTTTAACAGGGTGCCCGGCAGCGAAAGTCCAGGTTACGTGTAATGAGCCCGCACCCTGGTAATCGGCTTCTACAACATATTTGCCGACATCGGCTTTGTGTGTCAACTGTTTTAACTGGGTATTAACACCGGCCAATACAGGCCCGCCCGATAACGAAATTGCGCCTGCCGGTTTACGCACTTTTTGAATGTAACCCGTAACCTTATCAAAATCATAGCTGATGCCATCGCATTTGATGGTTAATATTTTATCTGTCTCGGTTGTTTTTATAGCCGATTTGGCCGGAGATGACGCGATTTTGCCGGCAATGTCAGCCGGTGCGCCAATAGCCCAGCTCCAGGTAAATAGTTCTTGCTTATCCGGCCCGTAAGCTGTTAGATATAGTGCATCATTCTTTTTCCACGATGCGGGCAGTGTTAAGTTCAATGTCCCTTTCTCGCCGGGTTTAAGCTCAATGGTTTTTAGTAAGCCCGTTGCGGTTACTATAGCATCGGTTGTTTTACTTTGTGCTGATGGGAATTTAACCAGTTTCCACTTAAAACTGCATTGATTAAGGTTTGTGAACGAATAGCGATTTTCGACAGCTATTTTACCATCAAAACCTGCATCAATTGGTTGCGGGTTAATATAAACCGGCGACCATATTTCTTTTATTGCATAAAAGCTGCCTTCTTTTTCGCGGTGCGGCCCAACAATACCATCAGGGGCATGGTTGCCGTCAGAATCATAGGTGTTGTTTTTATCGGTACGGATTACAGCCTCGTCTAAAAAAGCCCAGATAAAGCCGCCTGCCCCATGCGGATGTTTTACCATCTGCGCCCAAAAATCATCAAGCCCGGCTGCAGCGCCGCCATCATACAGGCCGTGCATAAACTCTGTGGGGAAAAAGACTTCCTGTCCGTTGGCCGCTGCATTAACCATATAATTGTAATCAGGGTAATGTTTAGTATCGGTGCCGTTAAATTTTTCCCAGGGGTGTATCACCGTACGTTTTTGCGGATCATATAAAGCATAGTCATTATCAAGCCCCCGGTTAAAGCCTCCCTCGTTACCGTTATCCCAAAACAGGATGGAGGGGTGGTTTACATCGCGTACTACCAATTCTTTAACCAGTTTGCGGCCTACCACGGTATCGTATTTAGCCTGCCAGCCGGTAAGCTCATCCAACGCATATATGCCCAGGGAATCGCAAACATCCAAAAAATCACGGTCGGGCGGGTAGTGCGACATACGGACTGCATTCATGTTCATTTCCTTCATCAGCTTCACATCCATTAAGTGAACGCCATAGCTCAGGGTACGCCCGGTTTCGGGCCAAAAGCTGTGTCTGTCGCTACCCTTCATCATTATTTTTGCACCGTTTACATACAAGCCATCGTTGGTGCGCAGCTCTACCGTACGAAAGCCAAATTTTTGTTTAACCCTGTGAAGAATGCCTGTTTTGTTTTTTACAGCAACCACAACCTGGTATAAGTTAGGGAACTCGGCACTCCATAATAGCGGTTTAGCAAAATTGGCTTGTAATTCAACATGGTCGGCTGCCAGGTTTGCTTTTGCATTAAATGGCTTACCTACATTTTGGCCATTAAGGTTTTGTACCTGGGCTTCAATCAGCTCATCGCCCTTTAAGTTTTGAGCATATACATCTAAGCGGAAGGATCCATCGGCCTTCGCGTTTACCGCCATCCTGTCAATAAAAGTTTCCGGAACAATTTCCAGGTAAACGGGCCGGTAAATTCCGCCGAAAACCCAAAAGTCGCTGTTGCGGCGCTCGGCATCATTTACCGATGAGTTTGCCGATGTTTTATCAACTGTTACTTCGAGCAGGTTTTGCGCATTGGGCTTTATCAAACCGGTTATATCATATTTAAACTGATAAAAACTACCCTGGTGTACCGGCCCGGCCAGCTTGCCGTTAATTGTAACTTTGGTATCGGTCATCGATCCTTCAAAAACGATATATACTTTTTTACCGGTTAGGTTACCTGCAAAAAAATCATGCTTATACAACCCCTGCTCGTTGCTTTTAACCTTGTCATGCCCGTAGTTATAGCTGCCAAAGCCCTGTAATTCCCAGTTTGACGGTACCGCGATTTTTGTCCATACGCCGCTTTTTCTTCCTCCGGTGCAGTAAAAATCCCAGGGTACGGTATGGTCTTTATCCGTTCCCGACAGGTATTTAACAATGGTTTCCTGCGAAAAAACATCGAGGCAAACAAGCATGAGCAATAATGGCAATAGTATCTTTTTCATAGTTGGGTTTACAAAAACAGGTGGCACAGGTTTAATCAGCAAACAAGGTTAATTACTACCAGGCGATTTAAAAAAAATATCCCCAACTAAAACTGTGCAATCGTTCCCGGAACTATTTCAGGAAACTTGAATTAGCGGGGCGGCATGCAATATTTTCTGTCAAATAGCGGTAATCACATTGTCAGGCAGTTGTTAAAATCTGTTAAATACCTCGATTTTCATTTCAACTACAGATTTTGCCGGTAATATTGAAGTATAAAGATTAACGTCAGCTGGTTAATCGACACAATATTGGCATTCATCCGTACCTGCACCTTTACTAAGCTGATTAAGTAGAACTTAGAATATTAAACAAGGCAAAATGGATAGAAAAGAGTTTCTTTCGGCAATCGGATTGAGCGCAGCATCATTAGCTGTTATAACATGTATAGGGTGCTCCAAAAAAGGTGATTCAACATCTACCTCGGGCACTACCGGCCCCACCGGCGTTGATTTTACACTTGATTTAACAACATCGGCAAATTCGGCCTTAAATGCAAACGGTGGGTATTTATCGTCAAACGGGGTACTTGTAGCCCGAACTACAGCAGGCGCTTACATTGCTGTTCAATTATCATGTACGCATGAAAATTATCCTTTAGTATACCAGGGCTCGGCCGGGCATTTTTACTGTAACAACCATGGTTCGGCGTTTACCGAGGCAGGTGTTGTTTTAAACTCACCGGCAAACAGAAATTTAACCACTTATCATACCGCCCTTACCGGCACATCATTAAGAGTTTACGCATAATTAAAACAAAATGAAGTTATTATTTATATCCTTGATCGCAGGTTTATTTGCCAACGTTACATGGCTGGGCGATTATAGCCAGGCCACAAATGAGGCTGCAAAAACACATAAACTAATTTTAATAAACTTCTCCGGATCAGACTGGTGCGGCCCCTGTATCAGGGAACGTAAAGAGATTTTAGAGAACGATGCCTTTACAAATTACGCTGCCGATCACCTGGTTTTGGTGAGGGCCGATTTTCCGCGCCAGAAAAAAAATCAGCTTAGTAAAGAACAGGTAAAGTTAAACGAGGCGCTGGCCGATAAATTTAACCCTGACGGTAAATTCCCCTACACCATTTTGGTTGATGAGCATGGTAAGGTTTTAAAAGACTGGGACGGTTTTCCTAATGAATCGCCAGATCAGTTTGTTGACCAGATTGCCGCAGTTGCCAATACAGGCAAATAATACGATAACACATCGGTTATGTGTCCTGAATATTTTAATAAATAAAACCCCTGATATGAAAAAGTTCCAAAAAAATATTGGAGTTATTGTGTTTTGCCTGTGTATTACGGGTTTGTTGCAATCATGTATGTCGGTTAAGCAATATCAAAAAAGCCGCATCAATGATTCCGAAATGGAACTTTCGGCCCGAAAGTCTCAAAAGTTCGAACAAAGTTTCCAATTATACCGCGAAGGTGGCTCTGGTGCCAATGGAGGCAAAAGTGGAGGTGGCTGTGGTTGTAATTAATTAAGCATCGTATTAAATGAGAAAAATATATTTAGGGGTGCTTGCGCTGTACATGGGCATCCTGTCATCGCACGCGCAAACCAAGGATACTACCGGTTACCAGGCCCGCAAACTAAAAGTTGATGAGGTTAATTTTGTTTCCGCGTATTACCACCAAAACGGTAATAATTCGGCAGTTACCGGTGGTATCGGTACAGAAAATTTAACCGATTTTGCAAACACGCTCGATCTGCAAATGTCTAAGCTTACCAAAGCGGGCAATAAAAACACCTTTGTGTTTGAATTAGGGGTTGATCACTATACCTCGGCCTCGTCAGATAAAATTGACCCTTATAGTGTATCATCAGCTTCAAGGCAGGATACCCGCGTTTACCCTTCTTTAAACTGGACACACTCCAACGAAAAAACCGGAACCGCTTATGGTTTCACCGGATCTTATTCGCACGAGTTTGATTACCAGTCAAAAGGTGTTGGGTTTAACTTTACCAGTGTTTCAAAAGATAAAAACACCCAGTTTGATTTTAAAGCGCAGGCATTTCTTGATAGCTGGAAAGTGATATTACCGGTTGAATTACGGCCGGCAGGCTATGGTTCCGGATCCGACCGGGACGGGCGGGGCTCAGTACCGCATAGTCCGCGTAACTCATTCAGTACATCGTTCTCGTTGTCGCAGGTTATTACGCCGCGTTTGCAAGCTTTGCTGATAGTTGAACCCTCATACCAGCACGGATTGCTGGCCACCAAATACCAGCGCGATTATTTTACAGATGGTACTGAAAGGGTGGAGAACCTGCCCGGCCAGCGGTATAAGCTGCCTATTGCTGTGCGCTTCAATTACTTCCTGGACGATCATTTTATTATCCGCACATTTTACCGGTATTATATGGATAACTGGGGGATAAGAGCGCATACTGCCGAAATTGAGCTGCCTGTTAAATTAACTTCATTTGTTTCGGTAAGTCCGTTTTACAGGTATAACAACCAACAAGGTACCCGGTACTTTACACCTTACGGCCAGCATAACCCAACGGATACTTATTACACCAGCGACTATGACCTATCAACCCTGCACAGCAATTTTGTGGGTGCCAATTTCAGGTTATCCCCGCCAAACGGTGTATTAGGATGGCAGCATTTAAATACGCTTGAGCTTAGGTATGGGCACTATATGCGATCGACAGGTTTAAACAGCGATGTGGTAACGCTGGCTTTAAAATTTAAATAGGACAGTAATTTTTTCTTATAAGATATACGCAGCAACCTGTGGCAACCTGAAAACTAAGCCACCAAACATGTAGCAGCCGAACACGAATATTATCGATAAATGTTAAAATATGCCTGATCTTCAAATTTTTAAAAGGAGCTGCAAACTGATGGGCAACCGCTTTGAATTAAGCGTTGTGGCCGATAGCGAGCAATGGGCAAATGACCGGATTGATGATGGAATAGCCGAAATAAGCCGGATTGAAAAGCTGCTTACCACCTTTAGCGAGGATAGCGAAACCAACCAGGTAAATCAAAACGCGGGCATCAAACCCATGCCCGTGAGCCGCGAAACTTTTGAATTGGTAAAACGATCTATCATGATATCAAAAGTAACGCAGGGTGCTTTTGATATTTCGTACGGCTCGATTGACAAACGGCTATGGAATTTTGATCAGCAAATGACGGCTTTACCCGATGCAGAAACGGCCAGGCAAATGGTTAGGCTTATAAATTACCGCAACATTATATTAAACGATAATGACTGTACTATTTTTTTAGCCGAAAAGGGCATGCGCATAGGCTTTGGCGGGATAGGAAAAGGGTATGCCGCCGAGCGTGCCAAACTGATTATGCAACAACAGGGTGTTACAAGCGGCGTGGTAAACGCATCTGGCGATTTAACAGCCTGGGGTACGCAGCCAAACGGCAACAAGTGGACGGTTGGTATAGCCAATCCCGATGCATCGCAACAAATTTTCTCCTATTTGAGTATATCGGGCCTTGCGGTAGCTACCTCGGGTAACTACGAGAAGTTTATTATGATAGATGGAAAAAAATACTCGCATACTATAAACCCGCGTACAGGGCTGCCAGTTACCGGCATTAAAAGCGTAACCATTATTACCACCAATGCCGAAATTGCCGACGCCATGGCCACGCCGGTAACCATAATGGGTGTACACGCCGGCCTCGATATGATTAACCAGATGAAGGATATTGAGGCTATAATTATTGACGATAACGACAGGCTTTACACCTCAAAAAATATAAACATTAAATAAATCCCCTATAAAAATGACTAAACAATTGATTAAAGTTACGGCCTGCCTGCTATTGGCAGGCTCGTTTACATCATGTGTTCAACTAAAAGAATACCAAAAAAACAGGATAAACGATTCTGAAATGGCGTTAAGCAACCGTAAAGTTGAAAAAAACGAGCTGAATTTTCAATCGTACCGTGAAAGTGCTTCAGGAGCCAATGCCGGTAAAACCGGCGGCGGTTGCGGCTGTAACTAATCGTTTTCATTCCCTTTCTATTGGTTTCTTAAAACATGAAAAAAATATATTTATCCGTATTAGGGTTTTCCCTGATATGCAGGATGAGTGCGTATGCACAAACATCAAAAGATAGCATTATTCGCCTTAACCCGGCCTTCAGCCTGGCAACATCAACCGGGCAGGATACCAACGCCTACCGACCGCGTGCTTTGCGGGTTGACGAAGTAAATTTTGTATCCAGCTACTACAATCAAAATGGTAACCACTCGGCCGTAACCGGCGGCATTGGTACCGAAAAAGTAACCGATTTTTCAAATGGTATCGATCTTAAACTGGTTTGGCTAAACAATGCGATGAACAAAAACACGCTATCTGTGGGCCTCGGTATCGATCATCACACCTCTGCTTCGGCAGCTTATGTATCAACAACCGGGGCATCAAATACCGGCGGCAGCAGAATATACCCATCGTTGGATTGGACTGTTGAAAACTCAAAAAAAGGCACCAGTTTTGGTATTGGCACTTACTATTCCAGCGAGTATAACTACAAATCGCTGGGCGCCGACCTCCACTTTTCGGCAAAAACAGCCAATAAAATGGGCGAGTTTGGTGTAAAACTACAAGGCTATTTTGACCATGTAAAGCTGATATATCCATCGGAGTTTATCCCGCAATCAACCACAACGGTTACAACAATTACAACAGCAAGCGGCAATTCATCAAGTTCCGAAAGTGAGGGCAAAGCCAGGATTCCATCAAGCCCAAGAAATACTTATACAGCATCATTCTCTTATTCACAAATAGTAACATCAAGGTTGCAAATCATGTTCCTGGCCGATGTGGTTACCCAGCATGGCTTTTTAAGCCTGCCATTTCACCGGGTGTATTTTTCGAACGGAAAAGATACCATAGAACGATTGCCATCGTCGCGGTTTAAGCTGCCTTTAGGCTTCAGGGCCAATTACTTCCTGGGCGATAATGTTATCCTGCGGTCGTACTACCGCTATTATACCGATAATTGGGGCAGTAAATCAAACACCGCCAATCTGGAAATAGCATACAAGGTTACGCCATTCTTTTCCATATCTCCGTTTTACAGGTACTATACACAAACCGCTGCCAAATACTTTGCGCCTTATGAGCAAAACAGCCCAACGCAGGCATACTTTACCAGTAATTACGAGTATGCAAAGTTCAACAGCCAGTTTTTCGGCGCAGGTTTCAGGATAGCACCGCCAAAAGGTGTGTTAGGCTGGGAAAGTTTACATGAATTGGAACTACGATACGGCCATTATAAACAAAACGTTGGTTTGGTATCCGATGTGGTATCGTTAAGCCTTGGCTTTAAATAAAATAATCAAAATTAAAAGCCTGGTAAAGTTTTAAATTTTACCGGGCTTTGCCTATTTTGTTCGTCACTATGGAAAACACCGACGACCTTTTTGACAAACCCCTGAGCGACGACCCGGAAGAAAACCTGCGGATGGAAAACGAACTGCTGCGTTTAAAATTGCAGGCCGAATTGGGCGCCGACCCGCACATGATTAACCCTGTTGACCCGGAAATTGAAAATATATTTTTAAAGAATATTTTCGATTTTGAGCATAACTACGCCAACGCCAAACGGGTTAAGGTTTACGATTTATTGGGGCAGCCCGAATTTGAACCGGCAGGCGGATTAACTGATGAACAGGTAGAGGACGCCTTGCAGCAAATTACCGATTTGCTATTGAGCAAGAATATCGTTGTCGATTTTTCTGAAGATTTGGACAACCGCACCAAATATGTTTTTATTACCGAAGAGTTGTTTGATCACGAGACTGACGACTTTACGATCCCGGGCATGACAAGCCATTTTGATTATGAAGAGTTTCATCCCAACCATAAAGCTAACATTGAAAACAAGGCCCTGGAGTTTTTATCCAAATGGTTTAAGCAAAGCTTTGACGACCACAGCTGGGTACTGGGCGATTCGTTTGTTGCCCCCGACCGGAAAACCTATAGCAGGGCTGAAATAGTACACCAGCTTAACAATATTTTTAACGCTTACACAGCCTTTAGTAACGAAGAATATTTTATTTACGATATCGGTTTTCAACTGCAACCTGGCTCAAATTCGGGCCTTGGCCATGCCGAGGGATCGGTAAAATATGATGCCGTATTGGAAAACAACGAAACCATTCATTTTGAAGGGCCTTTTAAACTATACTTTTCCCTGGAAGACAATTGGTGGAGCATTTTTCATCTTGTATTCCCCGGGTTTAAATATCCCTGAAAGCAGGCTTTAAGTCGGGAAGTCCGGAAGTCGGAAAGTCAAAAATTTGATGGCTCTGACTTTCGGACTTCCGGACTTTCGGAGGTTCTGGCTTCAGACTACTCGCTTTCCAGCGTTGTAAAGCACCTGGCGCTTAGCTTAAACGCTGCCTGCTTATTATTAACCTCAATGTTGCCATTTTGGCTAACGTTATGGTCTTTGTCGGTAACGTAAACCTTAAGCCGTGTAACAGATGCCGGTAAGCCCTTTAAATAAACTTTACGCGCCGCACTGTTATTTACCATGTGGATAACGTATTTGCGCTTGCCTGCATCGCCCAAAGCCGCGCATGATATGGCAGGGTTATCAACAGTAACCGCCAGCGCTTTCAGGCCGGCCGGGGTTGATGCCAGCTGCTTTAGCTGCCAAAAACGCTGTGTTGGTTTCAGGGGCCCATTATTGCCAAAAATGCCGCCGCCGCTCAATGGCGAATAATCTGCCGTGAGCTGCCATTGCAAAATAGATAAGGGCTGGCATATAGCCAGTAGCCGGGTGTACAGGTTAATCTCTTCAAGCGCGTATGATTGCTCTTCAAAGTAAGCCGGGTACTCCCATGCGGCGGCATCAATACTACCTTCGCCAACCAAAAGGGGCAGGTTTAGTTTGGTAGCGGCATCGGCCCATTTTTGTAGTGTTGGGGTATCCCAGCCGCGCCAGGAGTGAAACGATACCGCGCCGATGTATGGCCTGGCTTCCGGATCATTCATGGCCGGGTAAATAAATTTGTAGGTGGTGGCATCTGAGTTATCGCCCAGCAGCAATTTGGTTTTTAGTCCTTTATCGGCAAAATATTTACCCAGGCCTTTTATCAGTGCCAGGTGTTCCTCGCCGGTTTGGCGAATATTGATACCCAGGTCCGATTCATTAAACGAAAAGTAAGTAACCTCAACGCCGTAATGGTTTTTGAGGTAGATGATGTAATCGGTAATTGATTTGTAAATCTGCTGCGTGTTATCATTATTAAGCGGGTTGCCCCAAACGCCATCCGGTGTAGGGCGGTACTTTAGCTTACCAACAACCGCCCATTGCGGCGGCGCCCATGCCGTTAATACCACAGGCATATTCATTTGCCCCAGCCGTTGCGCCATCTCCATCGACTGTTTGACGTGGTTATTCAGTTTACCACTATCGGCCACAGCTACAGGATCGGTGCTGATATCGGGTTGCCAATCGCGCCATGGCATCTCAACCCGGCCCCAGGCTACGCGCAGGTTGTTCAAACAATAGTCTATCACCTGCGGGTCGGTTTTGGCATTTTGCAGACGGAAGTTGCCACCCAGCCCGGCAAATTCACGGCCCTGTACGGCGGTATCCAGCTGCATAGTTGCATCGGTGTTATCAATATCGCCGGCCACTTTAATCTCGAAGGTTTTCTCAAATAAATCGCCCTTTTTAAGCGTGCCTTCGCAAATGGGAAAGTACAGCTGGATGTATTTTAAATCTTCGCTTTGCGGCCTTATAATAAGCGCAGCCTCATTGGTAGTGATGCTGAATTGTTGCCTGGGCGATTTAAAGTTAATGCCCTTAGCCGTTACAGTAGGCATATCATCTTTAAGTACTTCAGTGGCCATGGCCTGGTCTTTTAGCGTAACCTGGCTGGCTGCATATGCCGCCTTGGGCAACCGCAGGCCCAGGTAAACGCCTATGATGCTGGTATCCCTGCGTACATTGCATATGATGTTTATTTTGATTTTACCCTTGCCTACGTCGGTAACAGTTTCGGTAAATACCAGGCTATCAATAGCTGTATTTACGATTTCAACATTGCCCTCCCGTTTAAACTTCGGCCGTTGATGTTCCTTTGCTGTCGCGTTTATTTTGTGCCAGCTGTTGCCAACCACATCAATACTGGTGTTAAAACCCATTAGCTGGCCTTTTACGCGAATACCGTTGAGGTTGCCATAGGGCATCAGTTCGGCCTGGGCCTGGCTTTTTTGGACAGCAAGCGTGCAGATAGCGGCCAGGAAAACGATGATTTTGGTAAAATATCCCGAATGTTGATGAGTCATGATGTTATTAAACTATTTGAATATTGGTTTGATCAGCGATTTTGGATCAGGCAAATTTCGCTAACCTGTTTAAAATAGATTGTCCAATATAGTTCAATAAACACGGCATCATGTCTATCGGTTTATTTTGTACCAGCTTTTATCAAATGAATACCAGTTGGGCCACCTGCCTACCATTCAAACGAGAGGATTTCCTCACTATCTATAAGCCATTGATTAAACGAAGCAAGGTTTTTCTCCCGCCCGGATATTTCAAACTCAAGGATAGTTTGTACATCCTTACGTGAAGTTTTCATTTTAACTATTTTCAGCTTAAGCGGGGTTACCTGGTTGTACAAGGTACTTAACTGGCAGGTGTTTTTAAAAACCAGCCGGTAATGGCGGTGTTCAAATTTATTATCTATCCAAATCTGTATAAAATCAAGGGCGTACAATACAAACAGGGTGGCCACCAGTGAAACGCCGGCAAGGGCAAATTCGCCAATACCTAAAAGCATCCCTAAGGCCGCCGATATCCATATAGATGCCGCCGTGGTAATTCCCGATACGGAGGAGTTGGTACGAAATATCACCCCGGCACCAATAAAGCCCACACCGGTAATAATATTGGCCGCAATCCGGTCGCGGTTGGTTTCAACCCCCAGCATATAGGAGCATATGGTAAAAACAGTGGCGCCAAGGCAAATGAGCGCCAAGGTTCTGAACCCCGCCGATTTACCCCTGATCTCCCGCTCCAGCCCAAGAATACAACCGGTTACAATGGCCAAAAACAGTTTTAGTATTTCGTGGCCATATATGTTATGGTTAGGGTTCAGCAAAATGGTACTATAAAAATTCATGTATAACAGGAATTGGTTTGGCTGTTTAATAACAGCCTGTTAGCAATAATAAAAATAAAAATTTGGCACATTAAACTTACAACAAATACCGGGTATATTTTAGCAATGTCAAATCCATTCAAAAAACCATCGTTCATCAAGTAATAGGCTTGCTTCATGTAAAATAATATAGCCATCGGCTTTCTTTATCTTTTTTAGCGGTGTAATTCATTAACCAACAAAAAAAGATAACCGTTATGAAAACCCATTTCCGCCCCGAAGAGGCGTTAAACCCTGAAGCCAATAACGACGGTATTGACCGTCGCGGGTTCCTGGAATGTATGGCCTGGGCAGGTACCGGCGTACTCTGGATGATGACCGGCGGCATCCTGAAATCATACGGCATGAGCCAGATGATTGATAAAACTTCAGGCGGCCTCAAAAAAGGCTTGCTGATGCCCAAATCCGATTTTAGCTTTGTGCAGATTAGTGATAGCCACATCGGCTTTGCCAAACCGGCCAATACCGATGTGGTTGGTACGCTAAACGCAGCCATCGCCAAAATCAATACAATGCCAGTAGCGCCATCCTTTGTGCTGCACACCGGCGATTTATCGCACCTGGCACAGGCCGAAGAGTTTGACACGCTGGAACAATCGTTAAAAGCGGTAAAAACCGAAAAAATATTTTACGTTCCCGGCGAGCATGACGTAACCGACAACGGCAAACTTTACCTGGAGCGTTATGGCAAAGGTACGCTGGGCGATGGCTGGTACAGTTTCGATTCGCATGGGGTACATTTCATCGGCCTTGTAAATGTTACCAATCATGTTGATGGCGGGCTGGGGTATATTGGTGCTGCCCAGTTAAAATGGTTGGAGAACGACCTGAAGCCACTAACCAACAGCACACCAATAGTGGTTTTTGCACACATCCCGCTTTGGGCCATTTACCCGGCCTGGGGCTGGGGAACTGATGACAGCGCACAGGCTTTGGCGCTGCTCAAACGCTTTGGCTCGGTATCGGTTTTAAACGGACACATCCACCAAACCATTCAAAAGGTTGAGGGCAATATAACCTTCCATACCGCATGCTCCACCGCATTCCCACAGCCGGCACCGGGAGCGGCACCCTCACCGGGTCCTTTGAAGGTACCAGCCGAAAAGTTGCGCAGCATGTTGGGCTTAACTATCGTAAATTATGTTGAGCATAACCACTCACTGGCCATTACCGATACGCCATTGATTGAGGCCGATAAAATAGAGGAACATCAATAGGCATGAAAAAGATAATTTTATTGTTGCTGATACTTTGCGGGGTAAACATCACGTACGCGCAATACAAACCAGTAAACCAGGGATCGTCATTAAAATTTACCATTAAAAACCTGGGCTTTGGTATCGACGGATCTTTCGGCGGCCTGGATGGGGTTATCAATTTTGATCCTGACAATGCGGATGCAGCGAATTTTGATGTTACGGTTGATGCGGCAACGGTTAACACAGATAACAACCTGCACGATGAGCATTTAAGGGGCGATAGCTACTTAGATGTTAAAAATAATCCTAAAATAAGGCTGCTATCAACAAAAGTAACCGGCAAAAGAGGCATCTATTTGCTAACCGGCAAACTAACCATTAAAGGTAAAACCCAGGCAATAGCGTTCCCTTTTACAGCAGCACCCTACGCAGGTGGCTACCAATTTAAAGGCTCATTCAAAATAAAGCGCAAGGATTTTGGCATTGGCGGCGCAAGCACCATTGCCGACGAACTGGATGTTAACCTGGATGTACTTGCAAAAAAAGGGTAACAGTTTTATACCAAATTCAAATGAAAATAAACCGGAAGTTTATAGCCGTTATTGCATTGGCCGCTATAGTAAGTGTTACTGTGGCCGCAACTGATAAAATCCCATATACACCACAATACACCAATTTAAAAGTGCTGCCAAAAAACATAAGTTCCAAAGAACTGCAGGGCATTATGGCCGACGATTTTGACGACGGCCTTGGGGTAAGTTGTGGTTTTTGCCACGCCGGTAATAAAGATGGCCACGGGCTTGATTTTGCCAGCGATGCAAAGCCCGAAAAACAGATTACGCGCACCATGATGCGCATGACCCTCGGTATCAACAAAAAATATTTAAAAGTAAAGCATCCTGAAATTGGCAATGCTACGCTGATTGTATCTTGCACCACCTGTCATAAAGGGCAGGCCTTTCCCGATGGTGCGGAACCTAAATAACCAATCGATTTTTTTTGTACATCATATTAACGTACTTTAATAAACAAATCCGGGCGTATACCTTGAAAACCAGCAAAACAATATATCACCTTACATTTTGGGTAATAGCGTACCTGTCCTGGGTGTTTATCTTCAGGAATGGTACGCTGGTATTTACACATGCCATTACCATCCAGTTTTGCTACCTGTTGTTTATATCGGCAAATTACTATTTCAACGCGCTGTATACCATTCCGCAATTGCTTAATAAAAAACGGTATGTAAAATTCGGCCTGTGTTTTTTAGGTGGGATTGTTATTACAGCGCTCATGAGGGTGCCGGTATCAATAGCCGTTATTACCTATGTTTTTAAAGTTAAAAATACCAGGTTTAGTTTTCCCGGCATTTTTTTAGATTCGTTTGTAAATATTTTCTTTTGGGTGGCCTGCATCCTGGCGGCGCACCTGGTTATCGAAAAAATACGGTCGCAATTGTATATCGAACAGATTGAAAAAGAAAAGGCCACCAACGAACTTAATTTTTTACGGGCGCAGTTTAACCCGCATTTCCTGTTCAACTCCATCAACTCTATTTACGGGCACATTGATAAATCAAACAAAGATGCCCGCGAAATGCTGCTGGTATTTTCAGAAATGTTGCGTTACCAGCTGTATGAATGCAATGTTGAACAAATAGCCCTTGACAGCGAAATTAACTACATACGCAATTACATAGCCATACAAAGGGGCCGCATTGATGAGCGTATAGTCGTTTCTTTTTGTGCCGATGGTATAAACGGGCAAATTAACGTAGCGCCGCTGCTGTTCATTACTTTTATAGAAAATGCTTTTAAATATGTTGGGTTTAATGAGGATAGGCAAAACCAGGTGAGCATTGGCCTGCAATACCAAAATAGCAACCTGGTATTCCATGTGTTTAACACTAAAGATACCTTTGTGAATCAAACCGAAAAGTCATCAGGCCTGGGGATTGCCAATACAAAGCGCCGGCTTGAAATTTTATATCCCGGCAGGCACCATCTCCAAATTGTTAATACCGATACTGATTATGAGGTAACCTTAACCCTGTTTAATGTATGACGCTTAACTGCCTTATTATAGATGATGAACCCATTGCACGCAAACTGCTGCAGGAGTATATTGAAGAAATTGATTTCCTGGTGTTGGTTGGCGCGGCCGAAAACCCGTTGAAGGCAACGGCGATGATGAATGAGCTGGATGTTGACCTGGTGTTCCTGGATATTAATATGCCAAAAATGAACGGGCTTCAGTTTCTTCGCTCGGCCAACAACCTCCCCATGGTAATCATGACTACGGCATACGGGCAATATGCGCTGGATGGCTTTGAGCTGGCAGTGGTTGATTACCTGGTAAAACCATTTTCGTTAGATCGATTTTTAAAAGCATCACAAAAAGCCCTGGAGTTAAAATCATTAAGGCAAAAACAACTTACCCCGGTTAAAACGGAGCCCGACCATTTTTATGTTAAATGCGATGGCAAAATTGAGCGTGTGTTGTATGACGATCTGATTTATGTGGAGGCTATGGCCAATTACGTAGTGCTGTATACCATCCCCAAAAAACTGGTGGTTTATTTAACTATCAAGAGTATCCAGGAAAAACTCCCTGCCGAAAGGTTTTTACAGGTACACAAAAGCCATATTGTTAACCTTAAAATGATTAACACCATTGAAGGCAATATGCTTAACCTGGGCAGCGCCAGGGTAACCATAGGCCAGCGTTTTTATGACGAAGTAATGGACAGGATTTTAAAAGGGAAGTATTTTAAAAGATAAAAAGCCGCCTGTCTTATTCCGTCCGATCAGACTATTTTTAAACCTTTTATAGCTATTTTAAGTTCATGACTGTACCGACATTTGATATACAATATCAAAACAAAAAAAACATGAACACTATATTAGCTCCATACACCCAAAAAACACTTCAGTTAAAAAACCACCTGGTAATGGCTCCCATGACGCGTAGCCGGGCCATTGGCAATATCCCTAATGATTTAATGGCCGAATACTACCACCAGCGCAGCGGCGCGGGCCTTATTGTTACCGAGGGTACATCGCCATCGCCCAATGGTTTGGGTTACGCACGTATCCCCGGCATCTTTAGCGGTGAACAGGTTGAGGGCTGGAAAAAAGTTACCGGCGCGGTACATGCAGGTAACAGTAAAATATTTGTACAACTAATGCATACAGGCCGCATAGCCCACCAGGCAAATTTGCCAGCGGGGGCTACCGTAGTAGGCGTATCTGCAATAAAAGCGGCAGGCCAGATGCATACCGATAGCATGGGAATGCAGGATTACCCAATTGCTGTAGCCCTTACTACCGAAGCTATTAAAGCAACCATTGCAGAATATGTACAGGCCGCTAAAAATGCCGTAGAAGCAGGCTTTGACGGCGTTGAAGTACACGGCGCCAACGGCTACCTGGTTGAACAGTTTTTAAACCCCAACATAAATAACCGTACCGACCAATATGGAGGCGACTATAAAGCCCGCGCTTCGTTTGCGCTGGAAGTGGTGCAGCAAATTGCCGATGCTATTGGTAAAGAAAAAGTAGGTATCCGTTTTTCCCCCTTCTCAACCCTTGGCGATTTGCAGGAGTATGATGCCGATGAAGTACACAATACCTATGCCTACCTGGCGCAGGAGTTAAACAAAATAGGTATCACTTATATTCATATCGGTTTTTCGCCAAAAATCCCACAGAAAACATTTGATGCTATCCGTACCGCGTTTACAGAAACCATTATACTTTGTAACGGCAATACACCCGCTACAGCGGCCGATACCTTAGCCAAAGGCTTTGCCGATGTACTTGCATTTGGCCGCCCGTTTTTGGCTAACCCCGATTTGGTGACCCGTATGGAGCAAAACGCCCCTTTGAATGAGGTTGATTTTACAACTTTATATACTCCGGATGCTCATGGCTATACCGATTACCCGGTAATGGCTGTGGCCTGATGTTGGCGGGCAATACTTATCTTACATTTATCTATTTTTAGTTGACGATGGAAAACACAAAAAAAACAATAACGTTTGTTGGCCCGGAAGAAGGGCAAGGGATTGCCATGGCAGGCAACTCGTACCGGGTAGTGATATCGGGCAGGCGAACCGATGGTGAATACGCGTTGATAGATATGCTGGTACCACCGGGGGGCGGCCCTATACCGCACGCCCACCCCAATGTACAGGAAAGTTTTTACGTTGTTGAAGGCGAGGTTGAGGTAAAATCTGAAGCGGGCAATTATATTGCAGGCAAAGGCTCGTTTGTGAATATCCCTTACGGAGGTATTGTTCATTGCTTCCGCAATAAATCCAACCAAATGGCTCATTTGCTTTGCACGGTAATGCCCGCCGGTATGGAAGATTTTTTTACGGAAGCGGGCGAACCCGCACCTTTTGGTACATTTTTACCTTTGCCGCCAATGACCAACGAGCTAAAAAGCAAAATGGGTGCACTGGCCGAAAAATACGGACAAAAGATGTTTCCGCCGGATTATCTGGATAAATAAGCCTCATTTTGTGATGCTGAGTTGTAAAATTCTGAAGGAGGAAATGACATTCAAAAATAAAAGACTGTCGTCCTGAACGTAGTGAAGGATCTGTTCGCCAACTTTTCTATTGGTCATGCACGACTAACAGATTCTTCGTGCCTACCCATGACAAGTTAAAAAACGGAAGTCATCCTGAGCTTGTTTCAGGATCTCACAAGACAGGTGACCCGCATGAAGTATACTTAGCACGTGGGTTGCTGAAACAAGTTCCATTAGGGAGAAATCATTGTCATTCTTCCTTCAGAATTGCGCGAAATTTTACAACTCATAATGACAGAAAATCGGGTATAAGCTATTCAATAACAACCGTTTAAATATATTTTATGCCGATAGAATTTGAATTTGAAGTAGGCAAAGGTTTTCATTTTGGCTTGGCTTTTGCCAGGCGTTTTGGTGCCCAAATAACCCATAACCGGGTAACGCTGCCCGAATCAATTGGCGAGGGTTTTATACAGGAAGTATTCCTGAATAACGGCCTGTCGCTGTGCATCCATCGGTATTGGCTTAAGGATGATCTTGTTTTGCGCCGCCTGGCAGCTTCATCATCAACCATGCTCACCTTAAAGTTTGATTGCAGGCGCATCCCGGTGGAGGAGGCCGACCTACCGCACGGGCCTTTATTTACAGGTAGCAACGGCTGCGAGGTTGAACTGGGTACCGGCAACTTTTTTTCGGAATTAATTGTTCCGGCCAATCAGCATGTTAATTTCCTGGTTATTGGTGCATCCCGCCAAACGCTCATCAATATTTTGGATTTGCAGGAGGCCGGCTGCCCCATAGCATCGCTGTTGCAGGAAAGCCCATCGTTTGTGCTGCATGAGGTGATGACTTTAGAGATGGAACGCGCGCTAAAACAATTAAGCCGAATTGACGAAACTACCACCCTGGCCACACTGCTTTACAAAAACAAGGCCGAAGAACTCATATACCTGCTGTTCAGCAAGCTGATGCACCGTGCCGAAACCGCTTCTATCACGGTAGACCAGGCCGATGCCGAAAAGATATACAAACTGCGGGCCGCCATTTTAGCCGACCTTAGCTTAACCCCGCAGCTTCCCGAGTTATCGGGCAAGATAGGTATCGGCCTTACCAAAATGAAACAGCTTTTCCGGCAGATTTTTGGCGATAGTATTTATAACTATTACCAGTCGGCCCGGATGAACGAGGCCGCCCGTTTGCTGGCTATGCAATCCGTATCCGAAACCGGCTACCAGCTGGGCTTTACCAATTTGAGCCATTTCGGGCGCTTGTTTGAAAGGCACTTCCAGGTAAAACCCAAGCGATATAAAGATGGATTGGCGTTGAGATAAACTTATTACGGGTATAGCCGGGGATATGATTTGCAGAAACCGTATCAACTAAACCAATTTAGCTGTTATATTAGCGGCCTTAAAAACATGCAACCTATTATGAAAACGGGCATTTACCATAAAATTCTTTTAACGGCGGTTATGGCAACCGCAATGACGATGCCAGTCCGGCAAGTTTTGGCGCAGGATAAAAAAACATCGGGCAACCCCGTGGTTGAGGGTTGGTATGCCGATCCGGAGGCTAAAATTTTCAACAAGCAATATTGGTTATACCCAACTTACTCGGCTAAATACAATGAGCAGGTTTTCATGGATGCCTTCTCATCGCCCGACCTGGTACATTGGACCAAACACCCCCACATTGTTGATACCACCGGCGTAAAATGGGTTCGCCGGGCGCTTTGGGCGCCTGCCGTTACCGAAAAAGGCGGTAAATATTATATCTTCTTCGGCGCAAACGACATCCAGAACAATAACGAAAAAGGCGGCATCGGCGTAGCCGTAGCCGATAACCCGGCGGGCCCGTTTAAGGATTACCTGGGCAAGCCGTTGATTGACCAGATTATTAACAAAGCCCAGCCTATAGATCAGTTTGTTTTTAAGGATGATAACGGCCAGTACTATATGATATACGGTGGCTGGGGCCAGTGCAATATTGTAAAACTAAAAGACGACTTTACCGGCGTGGTGCCTTTTGAGGATGGTGTCACCTACAGGAAAATAACCCCCGAGGGCTATGTAGAGGGACCGGTAATGTTTAAACGCAAAGGCAAATACTACTTTATGTGGAGCGAAGGCGGTTGGACAGGCCCCGATTACCGGGTAGCTTACGCTGTAGGCGATACCCCATTTGGTCCGTTTAAGCGGATAGCTACTATTTTAAAGCAGGACGCCAGTATTGCCACCGGCGCGGGCCACCATTCGGTTATTAACGTACCTGGTACCGATGAATGGTACATTGTATACCACCGCCGACCATTGACCGAAACCGACGGCAACCACCGCGTAATGTGCGTTGATAAAATGTACTTTGATAAAGATGGCATGATACAGCCGGTGAAGATTACCAACGAAGGAGTTGCGGCGAGGGAGATAAAATAATTTGAAGATGTCTGAATCAGAATTTTCAGAATTAAAGAACGCCCAGACTTATAAAAGTATTGAATTTACAGGATTTTGTTAATTCTAAAATCCTGTAAATTCTGATTCTGACAATTACTTCAACTTACTCAAAGCCGCTTTCACCCTCGGTATCAGCTGCTCAATATCCTCCAGTGTGCTTGCACCTACTGATGCACGGAACCAGTTAACCGAATCATCTGTACCGAAGGCCGAGAATGGCACCAGGGCCACTTTGGCTTCCTTGATGAGGTAAAAGTTAATATCAGCCGAATCCTTTAATACATGCCCGTCTGGGGTGGTTTTGCCGGTGTAATCGATTTTAAGAGTAAGGTATATTGCGCCCATTGGCGTTATCGAATCTACCTGGAAACCTTCGGCTTTCAGTGCCTGGAAACCTTCGTGTAGGGTTGTTAAGCTGGCGCGGATTTTTCCTTTCAAATCATCCAGGTAGGTATCTACAGCGGCGGTATCGGTAATAAAATGAGCCATGGCAACCTGCTCGGCCTTTGGCGACCATGCCCCCATATGGCCTACAATGGCTTTCATATTATCAATAATGTTTGCAGGGCCAAAACCCCAGCCTACGCGTACGCCTGTTGAGGCAAAACATTTAGATGCACCATCAACAAATACGGTATATGGCCTTAGTTCCGGGCGTAAAGTAACCGGATCGTAATGTTTAAAATCACCGAAGGTTAGTTGCGAATATATTTGATCGTACAGCAGGTACAAAGGCTTTTCGCCGGCTGCGCGTTTTTTGTTTTCGGCAATTACCAGGTCGCAAATCTCTTCCAGGTCTTTTTTATTAAACATGGTACCCGTTGGGTTCAGGGGCGAGCAAAGTGCCAGTAAAGTTGCGCCTTTTAAATGCGGTGCAATTTCATCAGCCGTAGGCATAAAGTTGTTTTCGGGTTTGGTTTCTACAATAACTGCATTTGCACTGGTAAGGTCGCTGTAGTGATTATTGTTCCATGACGGTGCCGGAAAAACCACCTTATCGCCCGGATCAACCAGGGCCAGAAAAGTTGAATAGATCAACGGACGTGAGCCGCCCGAAATCAATATCTCGTTAGCTTTATAATTTAAACCCATGCGGCTGCTTAAAAATGCCGATACACTTTCGCGCAGGTTAAGCATGCCATCAGCCGGCGGATAATTAGTTTGGTTGTGGTTATAAGCATCAACAATACCGTCTTTTAAGTCGGCAGGGATGGAGTAAATATTGGAGTCGAAATCGCCAATAGTTAGGTTGGCAATATTTTGCCCCTGGCGTTTTAATTCATTTATCTCGCCCGCAATCTTAATGATCTCCGAGCCGCGTAAATTTTGAGCTAATTTAGAAACACTCATGTTGTGGATTTTATGAGCGGCAAATATAGGGGGAAAAAGGTGAAAGGCTAAAGGTTAAAGGCGAAAGGTGAAAAAAGTAAAAGTCGAAAGGCAAAAGGTGGTTATTAGGGGGTCAGGCTAAAATGGCTCAAAACAAAAAAGCGAAAAGCTAATCCATTCAGGTCGCTTTTCGCTTCTATATATGGGCAAAAAACCTTTTACCTTTCGCCTTTATCCTTTTACCTTCTATAAATATGCTTTCCTTAGCCTGATGATATGCATCCAGTGCATTACTTTCATTACGGGATAAACCGGGTCAATCTCGAACCATTTGGCGCCGAAGTTGGCACGGTTAGGGCGTTTGTGGTGGTTGTTCTGGAACAATTCGCCAAGCATTAAAAAATCAAACGGGGTAGTGTTTTTTGATTTGTCGCCGTTGTCAAAATTGGCATAACCATATTTATGACCGCACCAGTTAACAATAGCACCATGTATTGGGCCCATTAAAAAGTGAACGGGAATTAACAGGTAAAACCACGGTGAAGTTGCAAACACAACATAAAAAGCAACATATAACACACCAAAGGCTATGCGCGATACCATTGACGAACCAATGTAATCAACCGTACGCCATTCCGGAATGTTTCCTTTAAAACGTTCTTCAGGATCTTTCAGCCTTTTTTCGTGCATGCGGTAACTTTTGGCGGTGTACACCATCATCTGGAAAACATCCCTGAAAAAATGTGGCGAATGCGGGTCTTTCTCCGTATCGCTATAAGCGTGGTGCTCACGGTGCATAATTGCATAGGCACGCGGGTTTAAAAACGATGAACCCTGACAAATAAATGTCAGCAGATAAAATGTACCCTCAAAAAATTTATTGGTAGTGAACATTTTATGAGATGCATACCTGTGTAAAAAGAACGTTTGGAAAAAGAGCGACAGGAACCAGTGCCCGATGAAGAAAATTATTATTACCACTGAATTAGAATGATTAGAATGAACTGTTATTTATAATCTTTCCAAAGATACGATTAAAACACATAAAAAGTTTTAACCTGTTTTTTTTTGAAACTATTCTATATCCAATAAAAGCTGCTCATGTATGCAAAAACCGCCTTTTTGGTTAAAATATTTATTTTGCTCACTTACTGTATTTCAAATTGTTGGGCTGGCAGCCGGTATCATTGCAGCCTGTAGTTAAAATCTTCGCAGATGATAATTGCCATAATTTCATCAACATCATAATAGCCGGCCAACCAGGTTAGCTGCAGTTTAATTGGGGATGGCGTGCCGGTAATTACCTGTAACGGTTGTGGCGGATTATACTCAGCCCGGCAGCAGCACCTCTCCTGGCCGGCCACTATCAAGCGCTCTACCAGTTCAAATTTTCTTTGTATCTATAATAATTATCTCGGCACAAAAATACGCATGGGGTTGCTGCAGGGATATGGTTTAAGTTTTATGGCCGGGGGATTATTTTAGTAAAACACCACGAAGTTTGTAACAAACTTATTACGTTTTTCATGGCTTTTGCACCCTCCGGGCTAATCAATACCCTAACTTTTTAGCCTTCACATGATTTATCAGGCGCTATCTGGCACTACACCAACATCATTTCCAGTTCTTAATCAGTACGTTTATCCGGGCTAAAACCATCTTCATCAATAAACCGTCATTATTGCCGGTTTAATTTAATCAGGGCATAAAATATTTTAGTAAAATACCGTTTTTGGGGGTATAACCTTTTAATTTAAGGTTCCGTATAAAGCATATCGATTTTAAGCGTATTATGACAATTAACACAAAATCCGTTAGTGTATTATTGGTTGATGATGATGAGATAAATAACTTCATCTCCATTAAATTGATAAAGAAAGCTTTATTAAACACCGAGATCATGGCTTGTTTAAACGGTAAATTTGCTATTGAGCAATTATCCGAAATCCAACAAAAAGACCCGGCTAAACTGCCCGATTATATTTTGCTGGATATTAACATGCCCATTATGAATGGTTGGGAGTTTTTGGACGAGTACAAACGTTTAAACCTCGATCCGCTGGGCAAAAGCAAAATCTTCATTATCTCATCATCAGTATTCAGTAACGATATTAACAAAGCGCGCTCATACCCGCTGGTAAAAGATTTTATCAGCAAACCATTAAACGTCGAAAAAATTAAGGAGCTTTTTGAAGTTCAGCCACAAGACTAAGCCGGCGTTACCTTAAAGTGTTCGCCGCCATCATCGCTGCTTACATTGCCAATAGCAATTGTTTTGGCATGATAAAACAGACAGGTCCATCCTTCTTCGGATGCTAATTTTCCATATTCCTGGCGCAGCTCCATTGCCTTACGCCCATCCATATCATATTTAGCTATAAACTTTCGTATCAGTTGCTCAGGCTCAGGTAATTCGTCGCCGCCAAACAGCGCTTTTGAGCCTTCTATATCTATCCAGAATACCTGGTGATTGGGGCAATGCCCGCCGGATAATTCATAACGGATGCCCGGAAGCAATTCGCCGCTGCCCTCTACAAACATAATATCTACTGCACCGTCAAGGGCTTCAAAAATCTCTTTATGGTATGATGATGATTTGCCGGTAATGCCAAACTCCCACTCCCCTTTTTGTATCACGTGCCTGGCCTGCGGAAAGCTGGGCTGCAGCTTGCCATTACGCTCCACAACCAAACCGCCCGAGTGGTCATAATGCAGGTGCGACATGAGCACCAGTGTTACATCGTCCGGATCAAATCCCGCATTGCGGATGTTTTGATGCAGGATAAGCTCATCGCGGGTATCTTTAAAACCAAGGCCCGTATCCAGCACAATAAGGTGGTGGCTGGTTTTTATCAGGAATGGGTTTACATGGATGAACAATGAACCCGGGCGGTCCCTGAAATTGTCGGTTTCGGGATTAAAAGGGATAAATTTTTTAGTCGAATCAACTGAATATGAGCCTTCTCCTAACGCGAAAATTTCCATAGCTGCGATGTATCAGATTTTGAATGTAACTTTGGCCGTTTAAATACCAAAAAAATATATTTACTGTTATAAAAGCTGCAAAGATATGAATAAACGTTGGGCGATAAGGGATAATGCCGATGAGGATTTGGTACGCAAATTATCTGCCGAACTGAATATTGATACCGTTTTAAGCAGCCTGTTGGTACACAGGGGGATAAGTGATTTCGAGAGCGCCAGGTACTTTTTCAGGCCCGATCAGCGGCACCTGCACGATCCTTTTTTGATGAAGGATATGGAGGAAGCCGTTATACGTATTGAAACCGCCATTGCCGCCGGCGAAAAGATACTGGTTTATGGCGATTACGACGTGGATGGTACAACCGCTGTTGCCACTGTTTACAGCTTTTTTAACAAGCAGTATAAAAACATGGAATATTATATTCCGGATAGGTATAAAGAGGGCTATGGCATATCAACCCAGGGGATTGATTATGCTGCACAAAATGGTTTCAGCCTTATTATTGCACTTGACTGCGGCATTAAATCGGTTGATAAAATTGACTACGCCAATACCCTGGGGATAGATTTTATAATTTGCGACCATCACCTGCCCGGAGCGCAGCTACCCGCCGCCGTAGCGGTGCTTGATCCCAAACGCGCCGATTGCGAATATCCTTACAAAGAATTATCGGGTTGCGGTATTGGCTTTAAGCTGATACAAGCTTATGCCGAAAAAAACGGGATCCAATTTGAAGCGGTAGCGCAATACCTTGACCTGGTCTGCATCAGCATATCCTGCGATATTGTACATATTACCGGCGAGAACCGGGTGCTGGCACACTTTGGCCTGCAAAAAATAAATACCGACCCGTGCATTGGTGTAAAAACGCTGATTGAGGTTGCCGGCAAAACACCCGGAAACTTAACTATATCTGACGTAGTGTTCCTGATAGGCCCACGGATAAACGCCGCCGGGCGTATTGACGATGCCAAACATGCCGTTGAATTGCTGATAGCTTGTGATGAAAACGTGGCCAGGGCAAAAGGCCTCATGATAAACACCCGCAATACCGAGCGCAAAGGGCACGACCTTACCATTACCGACCAGGCGCTTGATATAATTGATGGCGACGAAGTGCTGATAGGCCGAAAATCAACCGTGGTATTTAACAAGGATTGGCACAAAGGCGTTATTGGTATTGTGGCATCGCGCCTTACCGAAAAGTATTACCGCCCCACCATTGTGCTTACCCAATCAAACGGGCATGTGGCAGGTTCGGCACGCTCTGTTTTGGGATTTGACCTTTACGAGGCGCTTTGCGAGTGCAAGGATCTGCTTATCCAGTTTGGCGGGCACAAATATGCGGCAGGCTTAACACTGTTGCCCGAAAACGTAGAAGCCTTTAAGGATAGGTTTGAAGAAGTGGTGAGCGCTACAATATCGCCGGAACAATTAATTCAGCAGATACAAATTGATGCCGAATTACGTTTAAGCCAGATAGAACCGAAATTTTTCAGGATACTGAACCAGTTTGCGCCTTTCGGGCCCGAAAATATGGCGCCGGTTTTCATAAGTAAAAATGTGTATGTTAGCGGTAACGCGAGCCTGGTAGGCCAGGCACATATTAAAATGACTGTAATGCAGGAAGGTACGGCGGCGTTTGATTGCATTGCCTTTAACCACGGCGAATACCTGCCGCAATTAAAGCCAGGCGTACCCTTTGATATTTGCTATAGCATTGAAGAAAATATTTGGCGCGAACGAAGAACGATACAATTGAATATAAAGGGGATAAGGTTTAAAAGTCAAAATTAAAAAATTTTGGCTGGAGGAATGACACACGAAAATAAAAGACTGTCATGCTGAGGAACGAAGCATCTATTCGCGAACTTTTCTATCGGCCATGCATAGCTGATATCCTTCGTTCCTCGGGATGACAAAAAAGCATCACCCGGGAAATGATAGATTTGTTGATGAACATTCCGTCGGCAATGCATGTCGGCGAAGACTCACCCCGACGAGGCTACGGCCGTCTGCCCCTCTCTCCGACTGCGTCGCATAGAGGGGCGAAAAAAATAAAATATGGGGTTTACCCTCTTGGCGGCGTAAGCCGGAGAGAGAGTCGGCCAGCGAAGCGTTGCCGGGGTGAGTCGTGACCAGCGTTCAGGCCGGAGTAAAACGCGTTAGGGATTGAAGCGGATACCGGCCCGTGACTAAGGCCTGCAGGCGTATGAACGAAAAGCCCGGCCGAAGGAACGCCCGGGTTAAAGTCAAAATTAAAAAGTCAAAAGTCAAAAATTTTGGCCGGAGGATTATAGATATAGGTGGAAAGCAAAGGTAAAGCGACAGGTTTTTACTTTTGAATTTTGAATTTGAAAAATGATACTACGAGCAGAAAATTTAGTAAAAAAGTACAAACAGCGTACCGTTGTTAACGATGTATCGTTTGATGTGGCGCAGGGCGAAATTGTGGGTTTGCTGGGGCCGAATGGCGCCGGTAAAACTACTTCGTTTTACATGATAGTTGGCTTGATAAAGCCTAACGAAGGCACTATTTTTCTGGATGATAAGGATATAACCCAGGACCCCATGTATCGCCGCGCGCAAAAAGGCATTGGCTACCTTGCGCAGGAGGCGTCGGTATTTCGCAAACTGACGGTTGAGGATAACATTAAAGCGGTGCTGGAGATGGGTGGTATGCCTAAAGACCGGCAAAAAGACAAACTGGAAGAATTGATTGACGAATTCAGCCTGCATAAAGTACGCAAAAACCGGGGCGACCTGCTCTCGGGTGGTGAGCGCCGCCGTACCGAAATTGCCCGTGCCCTGGCAGCCGAGCCTAATTTTATTTTGCTGGATGAACCTTTTGCCGGGGTTGACCCTATTGCCGTGGAAGAGATACAGGCGATGGTAGCCAAACTAAGGCACCGCAACATAGGCATCCTGATTACCGACCACAACGTACAGGAAACACTGTCGATCACCGACCGCGCTTACCTGCTTTTTGAAGGTAAAATTTTAGAATCGGGCGTGCCCGAGGTACTGGCCGAAAATGAGATGGTGCGGAAAGTATATTTAGGTGCTAACTTTGTACTCAAGAGAAAAGTATTCCCTCAATAATAAAACCTGCTGTATGACAATATTTAACTCCGTATTTACTTGGTTCATGAAAAAGCGCATCCACCAGATTGAGCTTTTTATGAAATATCCCAACGAAGTACAGGAGGAGTGGTTTGAGCAGCTGATATCAATGGCCGAGAGTACCGAGTGGGGCCGCAGGTACCAGTATAAAAGCATTGAAAACCTTACCCAGTTTAAGGAGCGGGTACCCATACAAAATTACGATACGCTGAAGCCATATATAGAGCGCATGCTCAAAGGCGAAAAAAATGTATTGTGGCCGTCAGAGATCCGCTGGTTTGCCAAATCATCCGGCACTACTAATGACAGGAGCAAGTTTATACCCGTGAGCGAGGAAGCCCTGGAAGAGTGCCACTTTAAGGGCGGCAAGGATGTGCTCACCATCTATTTTAACAACCAGCCCAACGCACGTATGTTTACCGGCAAAGTGCTTACGCTTGGCGGCAGTCACCAGGTAAGCACCATAAACCCGGATGCTTCGTTTGGCGACCTATCGGCCGTGATCATGAAAAACCTGCCCCTTTGGGCCGAGCTTCACCGTACACCGCAACTGGAAATTGCCCTGCTGGATAACTTTGAAGAAAAATTAGAAAAAATAGCCCAGGCCACTAAGGATGTAAACGTAACCAGTATTGGTGGCGTACCTACCTGGAATTTGGTGCTGTTTAGACGGATACTGGAAATAACAGGCAAAAAAAACATGCTGGAAGTTTGGCCCAACCTGGAGATGTATTTTCACGGAGCGGTTAACTTTGGCCCCTACCGCGATCAGTTTAAAGCCCTGATCCCCAGCGACGACATGTACTACCTGGAAAATTACAATGCATCCGAAGGCTTCTTCGGCATCCAGGATACCCGCGAACCAGGCGATATGCTGTTAATGCTGGATTATGGCATTTTTTACGAATTTTTACCTCTTGAACACCTGCACCACGATAATCCTGAAACGCTTACGCTGGATGAGGTGGAGCTGGATAAAAACTACGCGCTCATCATCAGTACCAATGCCGGGCTTTGGCGGTATATGATAGGAGATACCATTAAGTTTACATCGTTATCGCCATTCCGCATCCGGGTAACCGGCCGTACCAAACATTTCATTAATGCCTTTGGCGAGGAAGTGATTATTGACAATGCCGAGCAAGCCCTGGAAGAAGCCTGCCAGCAAACCGGCGCCGTCATTTGCGAGTATACTGCCGCGCCTGTTTATTTTAACGGTAACGATTGTGGCGCCCACGAATGGATAATTGAGTTTGAAAAGCAACCCAACGAATTTGAACGTTTTGTGGATATCCTTGACGAAACCCTGCGCCGCATCAACTCCGATTACGACGCCAAACGCTTTAAAGACCTGGCCCTGCGCCGCCCCATAGTACGCCGCGCCCCCGAAGGCACTTTTTTTAGCTGGATGAAAGAAAAAGGTAAATTAGGCGGCCAGCATAAAGTACCCCGCCTGGCTAATGACCGCGAGTATGTGGATGCTATTTTGAAAGTAATGGAGTTGGTGGAGGAATAGGCGTTAGAGTCAAGAATCAAGAGCCAAGAATCAAGAATTAAGACAAAAACCTTGAATCTCATTAATCTCCCGCGAGATTAGCGTAGCGTAGCTCGTGGGTAAAACTGGTTGAAGCCTTTGGCTTCAGTTCAGCTGAAAGCATGGGTAGCTGCGGGATTAAAAGACCTTGGCAGCGAATATTTATTCTCAACTGTAAGTATTTGTATATCAAATACAAATACTATACCTTTAATCCCTACAATAAACCAATTATCACATGGACTTCAAAGATCAGATCCTACAGCTTGCCGCGCGAGCTGAAAAAATGCTTCCACAAATTCAAACAGAAGAAGCTACAAAAAATGCATTGATAATGCCTTTTATTCAAATAATGGGTTACGATGTATTTAATCCATCCGAAGTCAACCCAGAATTTATTGCGGATATCGGTATAAAAAAAGGCGAAAAGGTCGACTACGCAATTATGAAGGATGGCGAACCCGCGATTTTAGTAGAGTGCAAACATCACCTTGAAAACCTTGATCCACATAACTCTCAACTTTTTAGATATTTCCATACTACTAAAGCTAAATTTGGTTTACTTTCTAATGGGATGACCTATCGTTTTTATACAGACTTGGTCGAAAAAAACAAAATGGACTCTACTCCATTTTTTGAGTTTAAATTGACGGAGATAAAAGAAGTAGAGATCGCTGAACTTAAGAAGTTTCACAAATCGTATTTTGATGTCGAAAACATAACTAATACTGCGAGTGAATTGAAATACCTTAATGAGCTTAAAGGCATTTTAACAAGGGAAATTAACGCGCCATCTGAAAATTTTGTCGCATTTTTTACCAAGCAAATTTATCCCGGCGTTTTAACTGCCAAAATTAAAGAGCAATTTGTCCCAATAGTAAAAAGATCCTTTAGTCAGTTGATAAATGATACAATAAATGAAAGGTTGAAGTCCGCTTTAAATCAAGAAAAACAAAAAGACGCTGAGGAGGCCATAAAGATAGAAGAAGCCCAGGAGAATCCGGTTTCGAATATAATTACAACGGAAGAAGAACTTGAAGGTTTTTATATTGTAAAATCAATTTTAAGAAAAACAACTGATTCGAAAAGAATAACTTACAGGGATGCCCAATCATATTTTGCAATTTTGCTGGACGATAACAACCGTAAAACTATCTGTCGTTTATATCTAAACAGCAAAAAGATGCTGGCCATTCTTGATGAAAATAAAAAGGAAATTAAATACGATATAAGTGGAATAGATGAAATATTTGCGTATAGCGACGCATTACTAAAAACAGTTGAAAGATTAGAAAAGAAATAACCCTAAATATCAAACCCTTCAAAATTATTGAGGGGTTTAATATTTTTTATATCTTGAATCTTCCGCGAGATTAGCGTAGCGTAGCTCGTGGGTAAAACTGGTTGAAGCCTTTGGCTTCAGTTCAGCTGAAAGCTGAAACCATGTTTAGCCACGAGTTGGAACCTCGCGGCAGTCGGGAAATCATCTTCAGCCCAATTTTGATTTCAGCAGATTGATATCATCCCAAACAATCCAGTGCGGGTTTAAAAAAGTGCCGCCATATTTCAGGTAAATTTGTTGATATGGATTTTCCGGGGCTATGCCCACACACAAACTTTTGGCATTAAGGTTCATAGCCCAGCTTGCGACCTCCTTTAAAAGTGCCGTACCAATGCCGCGGCGCTGATATTCTTTCAACACGTAAAACGATTGAATTTCGGCATCCTTATCATAGCGGCTTGTAAGGTGTACCGCCAGGTACCCTACCATCCTATCCTGGTCAATAGCCTTAAATATAACCCTTTGCGGCCTGGCGCTGGCGGGCGATTGTTTTGCAAAATAAGTTTTCCAGCGGTAGGCCCTTATCTCAAAGTCGATATCGTGCGGCTCCATCAATTCGGGAAACGATTGTAATTTACTGTCAATCTCCACGCGGGTTATCGCCTCAATATCTGCCGTTGTAACTACCTGGATTTCCATATGAAATACTTACTGGCAAGCCTCCCATATCTTCACCGCCTCAACAGCCTCTTTTACATCATGTACCCGCAAAATATTGGCGCCTTTACTTAGTGCGATGGTATTTAAAGCGGTTGTGCCATTTAATGCATCCGCAGCGGTGCCTCCCAATAAACCGTAGATCATTTTTTTGCGCGATATACCTGCAAGCAACGGCAATTCCAAAATATCAAAATCCTGCATGCGCTTCATCAGTGCATAATTGTGTTCCTGTTTTTTGGCAAAGCCGAATCCGGGATCGATAATCACATCATGTACGCCCAGTTGTTTTAGCTGCTGATATTTACTTACAAAATAATCCAGCACCTCGTTAAAAACATCATCGTACTGCGCCATTTGCACCATGTTTTGTGGGGTGCCCTTCATGTGCATTAAAATATAAGGTACCTGCAGGCGGGCCACCGTGGCAAACATACCGGCATCCAACGTGCCGCCCGATATATCGTTAATCAAATGCGCACCCGCTTTAACCGCCGCTTCGGCAACCTGTGAGCGGAAGGTATCTACCGATAAAACAGCATCGGGAAAGGCAGCTACAATTGCCTCAATAACAGGCAGCAACCTGTCGGCCTCTTCGGCAGCAGTAATATCAACAGCACCGGGGCGAGACGAATAAGCACCGATATCTAAAAACGCAGCACCGTCGGCCAGCATCTTTTGGGCTTGCTGCAAAGCTTCATCAACAGATGACTTGCGGCTGGTGGCATAAAAAGAATCGGGGGTAATATTGATAATGCCCATTACCTTCGGCGCAGCCAGGTTGATAAGTTTCCCTCCTGCATTCAGGGTTATCTTTTTATGAAAAAATGTATCTTTAGCCACTTTGTTTGTTGTAATATTGACAGGGGTTAATGCGGTAAAGTTAATAACTTTATAGCGGTAGCATATCCCCGTAATTACAACGCCCCAACTTTAAAATATTCAGACCATTGGCTAACACATCAGCAGAATACGACGCGGTAATAAACAATTGTAAGGGTCTTTTCATGAAAAAGACCCGCGACTATGGCACCGCCTGGCGCATCCTTCGTTTGCAATCTATCACCGACCAGATTTTTATTAAAGCACAACGCATCCGCACACTCGAAGAAAAAAAGATTTCGAAAGTGGGCGACGATATTACCGGCGAATACATTGGAATTGTAAACTACTGCGTTATAGCCATGATGCAGCTGGACAGCTCGCCCGAAACACCTCAGGAACTGGCGGTTAACCATGTGGAACGCATGTTTGACGACAGAGTACTGGAAACCAAAGAACTCATGTTTGCCAAAAACCACGATTACGGCGAAGCCTGGCGCGATATGCGCATCAGCTCATTAACCGATCTGATACTCATGAAACTGCTGCGTGTAAAACAAATTGAAGATAACCAGGGCCTTACCGAAGCATCTGAAGGGGTAAAAGCCAATTACCAGGATATGCTGAATTACGCGGTATTTGCCCTTATAAAACTTGGAGTAAAATGAAGAACGCTTTGATTTGGTTTTGCAGGATAGCGGTAGGCTTACTGTTCATATTTTCCGGACTGATAAAAGCCAACGATCCATTAGGCTTTTCTTATAAACTGGTGGAGTATTTCGAGGTTTTCCATATCACGTTCCTTAATGATCTTTCGTTAACCATAGCTATTTTGCTTTGCGCCCTGGAAATGATCCTGGGTTTTGCCCTGCTTATTGGCGTGCGGCCGGTAAAAGTAGCTTGGGGCTTATTGCTGCTCATTATCTTTTTCGGTTTTTTAACTTTTTACTCAGCCTTTTTTAAAGTGGTGCAAACCTGCGGCTGCTTTGGCGATGCTATACCGCTTACCCCATGGCAATCGTTTAGCAAGGATATGGTATTACTGGTTTTAGTAGCCGTGATATTTGTAAACCGGGCTAAAATAAAACCCATATTTAGCGCAAAAGCAGGTGACAAATGGCTTATCGGCGCTGCCCTTGTTTCGGTAGGGTTTGGCCTTTACACCTATAACTTTTTGCCGGTAATCGACTTTTTGCCCTATAAAATAGGCGCCAATATTTCGGCCGAAATGGATACCCCGCCCAATGCGCCCAAAGATGTTTTCGTGCTTACTTATAAACTAAAAAACAAGAAGACTAAGGAAACTAAGGTAATGACCGATAAGGAATACCTGACTTCCGGCATCTGGAAAGATGCCAATTGGGAAACCGACGGCGACCCGGAAAACCGCCTGGTAACAAAAGGTTACGAGCCGCCAATCCGCGATCTGTCTATCCAGGATGCCCAACGTAATGATTTCACCAAAGAGTTGCTGGCAAGCCCTTTTTACAGCATTATCATCGTAGCTTACGATCTGGATAAAACCGATGATGACGCGATAAACAAACTGAATGCCCTGGCCATCAACGCTACCCAAAACTTTAATATCCGCACCATGCTGCTTACCGCAAATTCGCCGCAAAGCGCGCAGGCGTTCGTAAAAAAACACCGGATGATCAGCGAGGTTTTTTATGCCGATGGCGTGCCGCTTAAAACCATGATCCGTTCTAACCCCGGAGTAATCCTGCTGAAGAATGGTGTCATCATCAATAAATGGCATTACCATTCGGTGCCGAAGTATGATGACCTGGCGAAAACGTATTTTCAAAAACAATAACCATGATCAGCTACCTTATCCGCAAATTATTTTACGGGCTGGCCGTAATGCTGGGGGTGGTGCTGGTAGTTTTCTTTTTGTTTAACATTTTACCCGTTGATCCCGCCCGCATGACGCAGGGCCAGCGGGCCGACGTGCAATCGTTACAAGCCGTACGCAAAGAATTTGGGCTGGATAAGCCAAAGCCTGTACAATTTCTATATTACATCAATGATCTTTCGCCCGTAGGCATCCACCTGAATACTGCCGAAGAACAGCAACGGTATCACTACGTAAAACTATTTGCGGTAAGCGATGCCAAAGTGCTTGGGCTAAAATGGCCTTACCTGCGCCGCTCGTACCAAACCCATAAGGATGTGGCCAGTTTACTGTTAGAGGTTATCCCCAATACTATGGTATTGGCTACCACGGCTATGATCTTCGCTATTGTTATTGGCGTATTTTTAGGCGTGCTGAGTGCTGTACATAAAGATACCTGGATTGATAAACTGGCAATAGGCTTTTCTACTTTGGGTATCTCCGCGCCGGCTTTTTTCGCGGGTATCATCATCGCCTGGATATTTGGTTTTGAGCTGAGTAAATATACAGGCCTCAACATGTCGGGCAGTTTATTTAGTTACGATCCTTTCCGGGGCGAAGTGATGACACTTAAAAACCTGGTGCTGCCAATGATCACCCTCGGCTTGCGTCCGCTGGCAATTATTGTCCAGCTCACCCGTAATGCCATGCTCGATGTTTTAGGGCAGGATTATATCCGTACTGCAAAAGCCAAAGGATTAAGCAACAATACCATCATTTATAAACATGCGCTAAAAAACGCGCTAAACCCGGTAATAACCGCCATAGCCAACTGGTTTGCATCGCTGCTGGCCGGATCTTTTTTTGTGGAATACATTTTTGGCTACAATGGCTTGGGCAAAGCCACAGTTGATGCACTGGAAATGTCGGATTTTCCGGTAGTGATGGGTTCAATCCTCTTTATTGCCTTTATATTTGTAGTGATTAGTATCCTGGTAGATATAATTTACGTTTGGATAGATCCGCGGGTAAAATTAAGTTGAAAGCGGAGCAAGGATTTTTGGATATTGGATAAAGGAGCAAAGGCGGAAGGATAAAGGAGTTTTGGAGTCGGATTTTTTTGAATAATCTGAAATCTGCATATTTGAAATTTGCACATCTATAAAAATTATGAAGTACTTTTTAGTCGGGTTTATGGGTTGTGGCAAAACTACATGGAGCCGTAAACTGGCTGCCAAATTAGGCTACGAATTTATTGATCTTGACCACGCACTGGAAGCTAACGTAGGTATGAGCATAGCCGAATATTTTTCGAGTTTTGGTGAAGACGCCTTCCGCCAGATGGAATCAGATTTGCTGAAGCAAACCGAATATCCCGAAAACGTAGTGGTATCAACTGGCGGCGGTCTGCCCTGCTTTTTTGATAATATGGATTGGATGAATGCCAACGGCAAAACCCTGTACGTGAAATTATCGCCCAAAACACTGGCCGACAGGCTGGAAAACAGCAAAACGGTTCGCCCGGTACTGCAAGGCAAAAAAGGCGATGAACTGGTTGAATTTATTACCGGCAAACTGGCCGAGCGGGAAAGCTTTTATTTGAAAGCACATCATCATGTAGATGGTATCGACATGTCGGTTGAGAAACTGGAAGGTGCTTTGGGTTTGGGCGAGGTGGTATAGAAGAAATATAGACCTCACGACTGATAATAAATGTGCCGGGGGATGTACGATTCCTTCCTTGGGGAAGGGAAGATAGGGGTTTATGAGCTTTCGGGACTACATGGCGTAGAAACCCCTCCCTGCCTTTGCGCTCATTTTCCAGCCACACCCCTCCCACAATGTCATTAAGTTAAGGGTAATCATTTGATTGTCAATTATTTACATTGTTTTATTGTGTATTTTTTCGTATATTTAATTCATAATCAAATAGTTAAAGTGCAAAAAAAACCTCATTTTTAATCTTGGAAAAACTGAGGCAGGCAATTCTAAGTAAAGAACTTGTGCTAAAATTTAAAATGAAAGACCAAGACTTTACAAGAAATAGAAAGCAGACATTTGGAGCAACTTTGCTTTTTATGTTTAATTTATTGCGAAAGAGTCTCACTGTTGAAATCGATGGATTTGTGCGTTATTTAAACCTACGTTTTTCTTCAGACCCTACTCAGTCTTTTACTTCAAGTGCGTTTATTCAAAACAGGAAAAAAATCAGTCCAGCAGTATTCAGTCATCTGTCGGAGATAATAGTTGAAAATTTCTATGTAGCTGATAATGATTCACAAACCCTTCTAAATGGGTTTAGGGTACTTGCTGTGGATGGTTCCAGGATTACGCTGCCTTTTACCGAAAAACTAAAAAAGAGCTATGGAGCAACAAAAAATCAATTCGGAGAAACTATTGTACAGGCAAGGGCATCTGTTTTATACGATGTTTTAAATGGCATTGCATTAGATGCTTCGTTAGATAATCTAAGCGAAGGGGAACGTGATTTAGCATTAAATCATGCACATCAATGGAAGACAAATGATTTGATTATATATGACAGGGGCTATCCCTCCTTCGATTTTGTATACGAGCATGTTAAACTGAAAGTTGATTGTTTGATAAGGGTAAAATTGACTCATAATAATGTAGTTATCGCATTTGTGAAAGGAGGCAAAAAGTCTATAATTACAGAAATACGACCTCAAAAGAACCAATCATTCAAAGATAAAGAATACGGCAGGCACAGTACTTTACAAGTACGGTTTTTGCGTGTTGACTTGCCCGGAGGAGAAGTAGAAGTATTAATGACAACCCTATTAGATAGCCAAAAATACCCCACTAAAATGTTTAAGGAATTATATTTTCTAAGATGGGGAATTGAAACATTCTATGACGAATTAAAAAACAAACTTAAGGTAGAACATTTTACGGGCTATTCGGAAGTAAGCATTCAGCAGGATTTTTTTTGTGCCATTTTCATTAGCAATCTTCAGTCGGTTATAGTGAATGACCTTAAAGATGACTTACATATACAAAATCAAGGGAAAAAGTACGATTATAAAGTAAATACCAATTTATCATATGGCTTTTTGAAAAATAGGGTGATAGACCTTCTATATAAAAATGCGCCTTTAGAAAATATATTTCATGAATTGGAAATCCTGTTTCTAAAAAATACCATTCCGATAAGAAATAATCGAACTAACTTGAGAGATATGGATAAATATAAGAACAAAGAAAAACCGATTGTGACTAAAAACCAGAGAGATGCAATATGAGTTATCCTTAACTTAATGACATTGACCCCTCCCATGGGAGGGAATTAAAAACGATATGCTAAATTGTTTTATCACACCAACAAATTTATCACCATGGAAAACCGCATTGAAGTAAGGCATCTTTTTAAACCATTGGATGGAAAACTGATGGAATTGCTGGAATCATTAACTCCGGCAGATTGGAACAAGCAAACTGTGGCCAAAGCCTGGAAAGTGAAAGATGTAGTATCGCACCTGCTTGATGGTAACATCCGCGCCTTATCCATTCAGCGCGATAAATATTTTGGCGACCTGGCGCCTGCCAACAACAACTATCATGACCTGGTTGACTGGCTGAATAAACTCAATGCCGATTGGGTGAACGCCACCAAAAGAATAAGCCCCGATATATTGCTCCTGCTGCATAAAACAACCGGGCGGTTGGCATCTGCCTATTATGAATCGTTGAACCCTAATGACACCGCCATCTTTTCTGTTGGCTGGGCCGGCGAGCATGAAAGCCTTAACTGGATGCACCTTGCCCGCGAATACACCGAAAAATGGCATCACCAGCAGCAAATAAGAGAAGCAACCGGCCGCGATGGCATTATGACGCGCGAGTTTTTTTATCCCTTTATCGATACTTTTTTCAAAGGACTGCCCCATACTTTTAAAAACACGGGGGCACCGGTAAATACCCTTATAAAAATTACCATCACATCCGGAATTGGCGGTAACTGGTACCTTAAGAAAATAAAAGACGGATGGCATTTATTAAAAGAGGCCGATACAGAGAGCTTTGCCGCTACCGTAAAAATCCCCCCGGATATCGCCTGGAAATTATTTTCGAAAAGCATCCGCCCGGACGATGTAAAAACGCGGGTTGAAATAACCGGGAATGCGACGCTTGCCGGGCAGGTGCTTAATATGGTATCGGTGATGGCTTAGAGGAAGTCCGAAGTCTATAGTCTTTAATCGGAAGTTTGAAGTAGTTTTATTATTTTTTGACTCAAGACTCCCGACCCCGAACTTAAGACTATTATCAGGCCTCGTCTTTAGTATTGCGCACCAGGCTGATACCTGTAAAGAAAAATAAAATAGCTATTATGGCTACTACAATTAGTGTGGTAACCTGGCTACTATGGTTTATAACACCAATGCCTGCATAAATTAAGCCGATGATACCGAGTACGGTAAGTATGGCCCCGAAAGTGCGTTTTAAGTTCATGATAGTGTATGCTGTTTAAATAAGCTTTTTTATAAAAACAAATAGCACACCAATAATTTACCTATATTTATTTAATTAATAATAAGCCCTTATGACAGGTTCAATCATCACATTACTCATTGTATTTATTATTTTGGCAATCATATTATCATCCTTTGTGTCTGTAAAACAGGGCACAATAGTGGTAATTACCGTATTTGGCAAGTATCGCCGCATACTTACACCGGGGCTTAATTTTAAGCTGCCATTTATCGAAAACATTTACTCCAAAATCTCAATTCAGAACCGATCGGTGGAATTAGAATTCCAGGCGGTAACTTACGATCAGGCTAACGTTTACTTTAAGGCGATGTTGTTGTACTCGGTATTGGATCAGCAGGAAGAAACCATCAAAAATGTAGCTTTTAAATTTGTTGATGAACGCAACCTGATGCAGGCGCTTATCCGCACCGTTGAAGGTTCAATCCGTGCGTTTGTGGCCACCAAACGCCAGAGCGAGGTTTTGATACTGCGCCGCGATATTGTGGAGCATGTTAAGGAACAATTAGATGTGATACTGGAAGGCTGGGGCTACCACCTGCAGGATTTGCAGCTGAACGACATCACTTTTGATGATGTGATCATGAAATCAATGAGCCAGGTAGTGGCATCAAACAACCTGAAGGCCGCCGCCGAAAACGAAGGCCAGGCCCTGCTGATAACCAAAACCAAAGCCGCAGAGGCCGAAGGTAATGCCATTAAGATTTCGGCCCAGGCCGAGCGCGAGGCTGCACAGCTGCGCGGCCAGGGTATAGCCTTATTCCGCGAGGAAGTTGCCCGTGGTATGACGGTTGCCGCCAAAGAAATGGCCGGTGCCAACATGGATACCTCGGTAATACTGTTTACCATGTGGACAGAATCTATCAAACACTTCTCTGAAAACTCAAAAGGGAACGTGATTTTCCTGGATGGATCTACCGATGCCATGCAGCATACATTAAAAGAAATGATGGCCTTAAACCTTTTACATACCGACGACGTCAAAAAGTGAAAGTTTTAAACCCTGCACTTAATGGAAGTACGATTAGTGAAGTTGATTGGCGCTGCCGCCATATGTTTAACGACGATGACTGCCAAAGCACAGCAGTACCAACGTTATCATCCGCTAACTATTAATGATTTTTTAGGAACCCCGAGGCCAGATGCCCGTGGTGTTGTTGCATACACCAACTGTACCATCGATTTTAAATACGAGGCCAGTAACCGTAGCGGGTCCTATATCCTTACGGCAACTGTAAACCTGCTGATCAATAACTACAAATCATGGCTCGATAGGAGCCGTGTAACATCGCAGGAGATGCTTTCTGAAATACTGAAGCACGAACAAGGGCACTACCTGATTGCTTACCTGGAGCAGCAGGAGATATTAAGGCAGATAGGTAAAACCCGTTTCAGCTACAATTACCGCAATGAAGCGATGGCGCTTTTTAACCGCATAGATGCCAAATACAAGCAGCTTAACTCCAACTACGACGACGACACCCAGCACATGACCAACCGCCAGCAACAACGCAGCTGGGATTTATACTTCCAAAAACGACTGGAGTTTGAACCATCTGAGGAGTGAGTGGTCAGTGGTCAGTGGTCAGTGGTCAGTGGTCAGTGGTCAGTGGTCAGTGGTCAGTGGTCAGTGGTCAGTGGTCAGTGGTCAGTGGTCAGTGGTCAGTGGTCAGTGGTCAGTGGTCAGTGGTCAGTGGTCAGTGGTCAGTGTGAAAAGTTGATTTGACGAAGATTGTTTTAACTATTTAACAAATCCAACTCACTACTCACTACTCACTACTCACCACCGGGTTTACTCAATAGATTCACAAACAAACGATACGCCCCCGGTACTCCGGCGGGCAGTTCCCTGAAAAAGGCAAGCGAAGTATAAACAAACCTGCCCTTGCCATAGTCGCCAACTATGAGCGATCCGTTAAGGGGCGATTCTCCTTTATCATTCATCTGCAAAATGGATTTGTATTTGGGGTCCACGTCGCTTACAAAGTATAGGCCGCGTTCCTGAATCCAGCCTTTAAAATCATCCTGGGTAATTTTGTTGGGGTAGTTGAGTACGGGGTTGGGCTGATCTAAAACGGTTACAATCGCATCCTCATCTGTAACCCTCCTGTTAACTACGGTAAAAGGATACGGACCAATTTGTTTGGTAACCAGTCCTGAGTTATTGTTGTATTGTACTACCAGGTTGCCACCATTTTTTACATATTCCATTAGCTTGGGCTGCTCAAAAGCAAGGCGCTCGTTTACGTTGTAAGCACGTACCCCGGTAATAATGGCATCATAGGTTGATAAATCGCCGTTCATGATCTCGTTTTCTGATAGCATGTGCACATCATAACCAACCTGGCGCAGGGCCTCGGGCATCAAATCGCCTGCACCGGCAATGTAGCCTAATTTTTTGCCTGCAGTTTTCAGGTCCAGGTTTACCAGCTTGGCTTCGGCCGCAGGGAACAGGGTAATAGCAGGCACATGATCGTACCTTATCCTGCGTAACGATAGTGAATACGGCTTGCCGTTTGCCATCACAATAACCTGCAAGTCGGCAGTTTTTGGCTTATTATCGGCGGGCGCTACAGTAAAAGAAACCGTCCACTCATCGTTTTTATTTTTATCACGGAACTCAATTTTTTCCGGGCTTATTTTCCAGCCATCTACAGGTTTTATGCTCACGTTACCGCTGGCTACAGTGAAGCTTTTGAGTTTAACCTGGATGCTTTGCGGTTTCTGGCTGTTAAAAATGTAATCTTTCCCGTCGATATTAGCGGTAACCGGCGGTGTAATTTCTAATGGCTGATAAACTTCACCACGTACCGGGTCAACATATTTGTATACCAGGCGGCGTTCAAAGTTTATCGGTTTCCCTTCTATTATAAACTGAAAGCTTACTTTAAGCAGATCCGGATTTTCGGGGTTGCCGGGCATTGCATCATCAGGGATATTGTAGGTGCCTATCTTATGATCTGACGCTAACCAATAAGGCTGTGTTATTTTATCGGCTATAGTTGAACTTTCAAAACTTTGCTGCTGGTTGGCAGGGATAACTTTTGGCCCCAGGTCCAAAACATCGTTGCCAACGCCTATTTTATTGATCTTCACCTTATCATTATACCTGTCTACTACTGCCGATCTGATCTGGATCTTATCCCCTACCGCATAAGTGGCCTCGGTGGCATAAGCCTCAAACCACAAGCCTGCGCAGGTAGCTATTAAATCGCCCAGTTCTTTTGTCTTTTGGGTGCGCCAGTATACGTCTGATATCTTTTCAACCTTACCCAGCAATGCCACCAATGGTGTTACCGATTTTTCGGGTGCTTCCACATCAAAATTCCGCCTGATCACTTTTATCGATTCGCCAATATCCGCGCCGTCTTTAACACGTTTCCAGCCGGTTTCTACCCCATCCATCAGGTCGGTTTGCGGGGCATCTCCCAAAATGGTTTTAAAATATTCAAACGACTCGCCCCTTTGCTTAGCCGAGCCAAAGCCCTGGGTTTTATGGTTGCTGCGGCTCTCGGCAGCTATTTCGCCATAGCTTTTGCCAAGGGTAGTGTTGTATACGCCTACATCAATCTTAAACTGGTCGGCGGCGGTGGTATTGGTACTGCCAAAGTTGAAGGTGTTCCACATCAGGCGTTTGGCCTGCCATGGTTTTACATATTTTAATTGTTCGGGATACCTGGCTGGGTCGGCAGCGGCGCTAAAAGCCTCCTGGGCCAATATAGCCGATGAGGTATGATGCCCGTGGCCACCTTCGCCCGTAGTAGGGAAACGGCAAATGATAACATCGGGCCTAAACTTGCGGATAACCCAAACCACATCGCCCAAAACTTTTTCTTTGTCCCAAATTTTCAAAGTTTCTTCGGGCCCTTTGGAAAAACCAAAGTCGTTGGCACGGGTGAAGAATTGCTCGGCACCATCCACCTTTCTGGCGGCCAGCAGTTCCTGCGTGCGTATAAGCCCCAGCAACTCGCTTTGCTCGTTACCTATTAAGTTTTGTCCTCCATCACCGCGCGTGACCGATAAATATCCCGTGCGGTAATGCTTTTCCTGCGCCAGGTAGGCCAGCAGGCGGGTATTTTCGTCATCGGGGTGGGCGGCCACGTACAATACGCTGCCCAGGGTATTTAGCTTTTTAAGGTTTTGCTGAATAGTGCCGATATCCGTTGGTGGCGAAGTTTGGGCGGTTACACAGCTATAAAGGAATAATAAGGCTATAACAAAGGAGGTACGCTTCATGAAAACAAATATATTGAAAGATACCTATTTACAATTTTCTGTATCAATAATATAACATTAGGCCGACTTTTGGCACAAAGCGCAGTAGAATCACTGGCGCTGCTTAATTTATTGGTATCGCACAGGCCCGATACCCCGGAGATAAATAAATTTAGATATCATCCCTTAAATTACGTATCTGTTCAAGCGCCAAAACATCGCTTTGATCTTTCGGCCTGTTAACCCGTTTTTTGTTGATTATCAGTTGATTGATATGCAGGAATGGTATTTTTACATTTTCAATATCGGCCACAGAAGCCATTTGCAGACATTCCTCAAAGCTGTATTGCTCCAGGCCCTTCATTTCGGTGAGTATATCAAGCCGGAGACTGTTGTTTAGGTGAAATTCAGTCCAGCCAGGCACAAATTGCATGGTTTCTATTATTGGATAATCACCCATATTACAGGCTATGAAAGCTTTACGTAAGGCTTGCCTGTTTTCTAAATTGTCGTTAATCCAAATATCCAGGTCACCTGTGAAACGCTGATAACCATGGAAATTTATAGCGTAGCCACCTATCAGAATATATTGCACATGGTAATCTTGCAGGGCTTTCCAGAAATTAACAATTTCCTCATCAAATACATCCACAATTATTTACTGATAAATGGTTTATGAGTTACTGAAGCTTTGCTGGCAGCTTGCTGTATTTTATATAAACGGGTAGCCATTTCAAAACGCTCTTTATAGCTTCGCTTTAAACCTTCTTTTAAAAGTTCTAATTCGGCCTGATCAAATGATTGCTTCACTTTTTCCATAACTTAAGCCATTAAATATTATCAAATTTAAGGAAAATACCGGTGAAAATAATTAACACAGGTATTTAAGCATAACGACTAAAGCTAAAGTGATTGCAAACTTGATCCGGCTTATAAAAATATGACATGTTTTTATTCAAGCTGATTACAATTAAGTAAATTTGTATTACATCCAAAAAGTTTGTTATGCAAATACTTGAAATAAATGTACCAGATAATAAAACCCGCCTTGTTAAGCAATTTTTAAAGGAACTTGGAGTGACTGTTAAAGTAAAAAAGCAATCCGGCATTCCAAATGCGGATACTATTGCCGCTATGGCGGAACTTAAAGCCGGAAAAGGACGGAAATACAAAAGCGTAGATGAATTGTTCGACAGTATCTGATCAAGGAAGATGTTTGAAATAGTTACTTCCACAAAATTCTTAAAAGATCTAAAACTGCTTAAAAAACGATCCGTTAAAGATTTACAATTATTGCAACAGGTTATTACTACGCTTGCTGAAAAAGGGCATAGCGGACTGTCAAAAAAACACAATGCCCATAAACTCAGCGGCGACTATAAGGGTTATTGGGAATGTCACGTAAAACCAGATCTGCTACTTATTTGGGATGAAAATGAACAAATAATGCTTCTTGAGTTGGTGCGCACAGGCACGCATTCCGATCTTTTTTAATCAAATCCTATTTAACCTTACTCACCCCCTCGCTTGTCATCACCACTCTTTTTATTGTACCATCTTTATTATAGTACAAATAATCGATACATACCGAGCGATGGAAGCTGCCGGCATCGGGCACCAGGGCGCCGTTATGGTATATAAAATAATCTTTGCCTTTAAAGTTGATGATAGCCTGGTGATTGGTGTTGGAGTTGCCGGCAATTTCGTTGATGATGCCTTTATAAACCCAGGGGCCATTGATATTGCGGCTCATGGCGTAGGCTATTTTCTCGGGAAACTCATAGGCGTATGAAAGATAATACCATCCATTACGTTCATGAATCCATGGCGCTTCGGTATAATGCGGCAGGGTAATGGTTTTAATTTCTCCGTCAAGTTCGGTCATGTTGGGTTTTAGCTTGGCATAATAGCAAATGCCGTTGCCCCAAAACAGGTAGGCCTGCCCGTTTTTACCAATAATAACCGATGGGTCGATGTCGTCCCAGGAGTGTTTAACGGCTTTGGTCATATCGTTGGTAACCAGGGCCGTTCCGCGGGCGTCTTTAAAGGGGCCGGTTGGGCTGTCGCTAACGCCTACACCAATGGCTTTGCCGTGTATGGTGGCGTGCTCAACAGCTACATACCAATAAAATTTGCCATTGCGCTCAATTACCTGCGATGCCCAGGCATCATCACGCGCCCAGGTAAAATCCTTTACATTCATTGGCGAAGGATGCTCCGTCCAGGTGACCATATCCGACGACGAGAAGCACGTCCAATTATGCATTACGTAACCGTTGTGGTTGGTTGGCGCTTCGTCATGGCCGGTATACAGGTATACTTTGCCTTTATATAACATCGCAGCCGGATCTGCCGTAAATTCGTGACGGATGATTGGGTTGCCATCGGTATGGATAACAGAATCCGATTTTACCGTTTGGGCTTGTACCGAGGTAAGGCAGCCCAAAATGGTTGTCAATGCAAGTAGATATTTTGATGTTTTCATAATGTGTTACATGAACCGTCATTGCGAGGCACGAAGCAATCCCAAACTATTTGGGACTTAGCTTATCGGGGATTGGTTCGTACCTCGTAATGACGCAACTTTTATTTCGAGTTTTTTACCGTCCCCCTATCACCGGCCATCCATTAACCCAGTTCAATTTTCTTAATTGCAGTTTGGATATGCCCCGGTCTGCTGCATCGTAGCCATGATAAATGATGTAATCGTCGTCATCAAAGTGGGCAACGCCATTGTGCCCTACGCCATACCAGTTACTATCGCCTTCCAATAAAATGCTGCCGCCGCCTTTGTTCATGGCCAGGCCGGCTTTATCAAGGTAAGGCCCTTTTAATGTTTTGGAACGGCCAATGATCATTTTATAAGTACTCTTAGGTCCTTTGCAGCAGTAGTCTATCGATGCAAAAAGGTAAAAGTATTTATCGTGCCTGTAAATAAACGGGCCTTCAATGGCGTTACCACCGGCATCAACCGGGTTGCCATCCACAGCGGGCAGATTTTCGTTAACTGCTTTTCTGCGCGTTGCGATGGTTGGGATATTATCTATATTTTCGGCAACGCTTAACCTGTCGTTATTAAGCTTAACCAATTTCAACCCATCCCAAAACGAGCCGAATACAAGGTATGGCGTGCCATGTTTATCCGTAATTAAATTAGGGTCGATAGAATTCCAATTGGTTTTACCGGGGACAGATTGGATCACTTTACCATGATCAACCCATTTATAAGCCGCATCATTAGGATGTAAAGTAGTATTGGTAGCCACGCCGATAGCCGAGGTATTTTTACCAAATGCCGATACCGAATAAAACAGGTAGTAAAGGCCGTTATAATACGAAATATCGGGTGCCCAGATATGCCCTTTAAAACCGGGAATAGCATCAACAGCCCATTGTGGCGCGCTTGCAAACACAGGCTGTTCACGCTTCCAATGCAACTTATCTGCCGACGACCACATGGATATACCCATGCCGGTGCAAAAAATGTAATACGCGCTATCCTGCTTCATGATCACCGGATCATGCACCGATATACCAGTTTTTAACTCCTGCGCATGGGCGACGATGCAGGAGGTCATCAAAAGGATGGCTATGGTTAGTTTTTTCAAAATCAATTGTTTAACTGAAGTTTTACTCCCCGTCATTGCGAGGTACGAAGCAATCCCCGACATGCTTAGTCCCGCATAGTTCAGGATTGCTTCGTACCTCGCAATGACGGTAGTTTAGAACACTCATCTAACGATATCCGTTGCACATCATAACAATTCTCAGGTTTCATCCGATGGATACTCGTGACATAATCATAACCGGTTTTACTTATTCTTCAGCCTGATTATCTTAAACGTATTAGCCTCTACGCTAACATTTACCAATTTACCGCTTACCGCCATGGTGCTTTGTACCGGGCTTATTGCTGTTGGGTTATCCAACGAGTTTTCGTCGCTGCCTTTTTCGCTATGCAGTGTTATTACGGTAGCTTTTTTCTGGTAGCTTCCGCCGTTTATTTTAAAGCTTACGTTTTGGGCAGTAGCGGCAGTATTTACAAATTTGATGATCAGCTCATTGGTGTTTTTATCCAAACTGGCGGTGGCATAACAGCCATCCTGCCCGGCAACCGACTCATTGCCCAGCATCAGGGGCACTACGTCGGTGCCTTTGTTAAGCGAGAATAACTGCTGTACGTAGTAGTTTGGCGTACCGTAGCTTTTCAGGTTATCAAACCAGATCAAATCGGGGGTCCATTGCCAGCCGTCTACATGGGCAAAAAGCGGCGCGTATGATGCCATGTTAACAACATCGGCGTTACGCTCAAGGCCGGTCATAAAGGCTGCTTCGGCAAGGGCGCATTCCCAGGTGTTTTTGTTTAGGGGGCTACCGGTTTGTACACTTTGTGCGGCATATTCGCCGGCAAATATTTTTGGCCCTTTGCGGTCATAATTATCATAACGGCGTGCATTGTCCCTAAACCATTTTGGCGATGCGTAATAATGCTCGTCCAATATGTCGGCACCCAGGCTGCGGAAAGTTTTGTTCAATAGATCAAACTCCGGCCCTTTAGGGAACGGGCCTAAGGCCGATACAATTTTTACATCGGGATATTTTTCTTTAATGGCTTTGGTAAATATTTTCCACCTGTCAATATATTGCGGGCCCCATTGCTCATTGCCCACACCAATCAATTTCAGGTTAAAAGGTGCAGGGTGACCAAGATCGGTACGCAGTTTGCCCCATTTGGTATTTACATCGCCATTGGCAAATTCAATCAGGTCAAGTGCATCCTGCAAATAAGGATCAAGCTGATCAAGCGGAACCATTTCGGATGTGTTAAACTCGCAGGCCATACCACAATTCAGAATAGGCAGCGGCGATGCGCCAATATCTTCGGCCGTCATGAAATACTCCATAAAGCCCAGGCCAAATGTTTGGTAATAATCAGGTGCCGGACGATGCGCAAACTCGGTGTTCCAGCGGTTAATAATGTTGGTACGTTTATCAATATCGCCAATACTTTTTTTCCATTGGTAGCGGGTATTTAGTTCGCGGCCTTCTACAATACATCCGCCCGGGAAGCGCAGGAAGCCAGGTTTAATATCGGCCAGTTTTTGCACCAGGTCGGCGCGTAAGCCTCCGGGCCTGTTTTTCCAGGTATGTTCAGGAAACAGGGAAATCATATCCAGGTCGATAACACCTTTGCCTGTTAGCCAAACATAAACCTTTGCTTTTTTAGCTGTGGCCGATGCCGTAAATTTTACGCTGTAACGGTTCCACTCCTTATCAGGCGCACTCAAATCGGCTTTGCCAATAATGGCGTCATTATCGCCATGCAGTTCTATATTCAGTTTTACGTTACTGTCGCCATTTTGCCTTGCCATTACCGAAAAGCTGTATGTTTCGCCTTCCTTAATACCGGTTCCACCGCGGAAGCCTTCATTTTCCAAACCGAATGATCCGGTTTCTGATGTTACATAAGCCTTTATAAAGTGCGGGTTTTCCGGCCTTTCTGTCGCGCGGTTAATTACTTCTATCCGGCCATCGCCGCCGTCTTTTTTATGATCGTCCCAGGCCATCATCGGCATGTTAAACTCAAACGACCGGTTTTTTATTAATTCGGCATAAACACCGCCATCAGCAGCCTGGTTAATATCTTCAAAAAAGATACCGTACATGGTTTTTTGTATGGGCGTTTTAATTTTATCGGCTTGTATGGTATAAACCCGTGGCGTTTGCGCTTGTGCAGATAAAAGCATGCCTGCACCGCAAAAAGTAAAAAAAGCTTTCCTGATCATTGTTGGTTTGTATTGGTACGCTAAAACTACAAAAAAATATTAATAAGTGTAATTTTCACAATCATTATTTTAAAAAATAAAAAAATGTCATTTCGAGTTTTAAAATCCACGGATTCTGACGGAGGAAATGACATTCAAAAATAAAAGACTGCCATCCTAAGGCACGAAGGATCTATTAGTGAACTTTTCTATCGGTTATGAACGGCTGATAGATCCTTCGTACCTCAGGATGACAGGAAAATTGGACAAGCGAGAATGACTATATCCTACAACTTGTTGCTGTTTACCGCTTCTTCCCCCAAACAGCCGTGCCTATATTATCCAGCCCGGTAAATATTAAGGTTGATGCTACTTTGTTTTCCCAGTCGCGTTCGCGTTCAACTTTTAATTTGTAGGTGGCGCCGGCAGCGTATTTTAGGGTGATGTATGGCGATGCATAAGTCCAGGTATCGGTGGCGCTGCCATCTATGGTACCGGCAGCATCCAGTTTAAATGTAGTAGCTACCTGGAAATCGGGATTGGTTTGCTCGGTTCCGTAGCCAGGTACAATATGGTAACCTAAAGTTATCTTCTCGTAAGTACCCACGACATCGGCATTAGCAATAGCTGTTTGGGCAACATTGGCATAACGCTCCGGCGAAACCACCGGCCAGCCATCAGGTGTCCATGATATTTTGCGAACATGAAGGTCCATGAAATAGGAGTTAACGCCCGGCCTGCCCTGGTGTGCCATAAAATATTGCCCGCTGCCATCATCAAATACCGCGCAATGCCCGGTTCCCTGCCAGCCGCCATGGCCGTTAAACTGGTATGGTGCTAAAATCATCGGCCCATGATCAACATTGGTATTGATATCCTGCCCGTTATAATCATAAAACGGACCGGTTGGGCTATCGCCCCTGCCTACCCTAACGTTGTATTTGGTTTGCAGCCAATCGTAGCTGATAAACAGGAAATATTTTTTCAGGTCGGGATTATAAATCACCTCGGCACCTTCAATGTTGCCATTGTATTTGCCGCCTGTAAAACCGCGGTTGGCAATCCGTTTGCCTTTATCGCCGGGTGATGCCGCAAGGCCGGTTGAAGCATCCAGCTTTAAAATATAGATACCATCCCATGCCGAACCGTAATACATATACTGCTCGCCTGCAGTTGTAGTTACCACCGTTGGATCGATAGCGTTGGTTTGGATGGATGCATCATTGGCCGATGTTACCACTACCCCCTTCTCTGTCCACGGTCCTTCGGGCGATGTGGCGGTTGCCATACCGATAACGCTTAACCGCGCTACGGCCGATGACAGGGAGTAATACAGCCGGTATTCTGATCCTACCTTCATTACATAGGGTGCCCATAGCGAGTTGAACGGGGTACCTCCTTTGCCTGTGATATATGCCGAGCCCTGCCCTGGTAATGTTGAAAACACCCAGCCTACAAATTCCCATTGCACCAAATCCTTAGACCGGCGGATTTGCAAACCCGAACGGACATCGATCCCAAAACCAACATCGGTACTGTAGCAATAATAGTAATCGCCAAATTTTTTGATGGATGGATCGTGTACATTGTATACCGTCCATTTTGGGTAATAAGTAAAAGCCGAGATATCGGCATAAGTATCCGTAATCGAATTAATATCGAAAGCTGCCGGCGTTACCGGTGTTGTAGTTGTATCCGTTTTGGTTGGCGTAGGCGTGTCCTTTTTTGAGCAGGATATCATTACTGTTGCCAGCCCTGTTATCGCCAATAGGTATTTTGCTTTCTTCATCATGCTATTTCCCGGTTTTGTTATTGTTTAATGTTCAGTTCAAATAGTGTTACGCTTAACGGCTCGGTGCTGAGCGACTCGCCGGCATTTTTAACTGCCGATGGCACAATGCCGATAGTTGGTTTAGCTCCCGGCACATTGATGGCTTTTAAATCAGTACCTGCTATAGTCCATTTTTGCCCATCTGCAGCAATACTTATATTTTTATATAGTATTTGCAGTGTTTGTGTTTGCCTTGTTGGGTTAACCACCGCGATGGTTATTTTTTTACCATCGTTTGTAAGCGCGGCCATTACATCTAATGGATAAGTGCTGCTACCTGATGATACAGCCGGCCTGTCGGCACCGGTGGTACCGGCAACCTGGGGCTGATTGGCGTTGCCGCTTACCAATACCGGGATACTGCCAAAATGATGGGTATATAGTTTAATAACGAGGCCGTTGGGCTGCATAGCGCTTGCAGTTGCGTTGTAAAGCAAACCCAGCGGCGCGCTTGTTGATGTATAGGCCGACATTTTGATAATATCGGTGTGCCGGGCTATCTCATTAAACCCTTCGGCGGTTGCCAGGGCGTCTTCCAATCCCCAGCCATCTTTCATACGCCATTCGTCCATCGCCATCAGGATGTTCCGGCTTTTTACTTCGGGAATGGTATTCACGTATTGTTCAAAAGCTTCGGCCGCGCCTTTGATGCGGTTGGGCAGGCGCCTGATGCGTTGCGGCAATGAATCGTTCACATGATCAAACCGCTGCGTTTTTTCGTTGTAGGCCGAATCGGATATGGGGTATAAATGTTCGGCTATAAAATTCATGTACCGGGCATCGCGGGCCAGCAAATTGCCCGACCAATCCTGTTCCGAGCCGTAGCTATATGGCACATGTGCAACTTCGGGGTGGCTAACGTATACCGATGTCGCGCCCATTTCAAATGGCGATGCACCGGATGCCAACAGGATTATTGATGGATCTTGCTTTTTCATTTCCCGGGCAAAAACCTCGTGTTTAATCACGTAGTATTTTATAGGCATGTGGCCCAGTTGCCACTCGCCATACATCTCGTTACCTATACCCCACCATTTTACATTATAAGGTTGCGGATGCCCGTTTTTAGCCCTTAGTTTACCCATTGGTGTTGATACAGATCCATTAACATATTGTACCCATTGAGCAGCTGAATATGCCTCGCCAAAACCGGCATTTACCCCTATGTAGGGCACCACATTCAGTAACTTGCAAAGGGTCATATACTCATCTGTGCCCACATCATTTGACTCCATGGCGCTCCAGGCGTAATCATATTTGGGGGCTCGCTTGTCCCTGTCGCCAATACCATTGCGCCAATCATAACCGGATGAAGCATTACCGCCCCAGCGGATGATACCCAAATTCATCTCCTTTAAATGATGTAAAATATCGGCCCTGAAGCCTTGTATATTATCAGCAGGCATTAAAGAAACCGCACCAACATTAAAGGAACCATTGCCTTTTGCCCATACCTTAAAAGTGGCGTTGCCTGCAGTAGCCCTAAACTTAAAGGAGTATTTATGAAACCCGTTATCTATCACCGGGAGGGCAATGTTCAGGTTACCTAAGTTATCATCAGCAATAACATCAATGTTAATTATTGTACCTTTTTTGGCTTTAACAATTATGTAACCGGCATATGCCTTATTCTTTAAAAAGGTGAGCCCGCCTTGCTGTATACCATGCGTTGATTTATTGTCCATAACAACCTTAACCGAATGCTCGCCGGTATAGGCGTTCGCGCTATCCATTTTTACAAATGCATCGGGGCCAAGCGGTTTCCATCGACCTAAATAATTACGGGAGTTGCCGGGGATTAATTTTTCATTTGAGCTTACCGGGTAAAAAAATTTCCTGTCGCCCAGCATTTCGGCCCACAGGCCGCCTTCAAAATAATTAAACAGCAATTCAATAAACTGCCCGTATACCAGTTTTGATATTACCGGCCCTTTATGGCCCGCATCAATGGTAACATCAACAACAGCTTCCTTTTGATTTACGGATTGCGCATTAACCCATTGCTGAAACGCGAGGCATATGCAAGTTATAAAGCAAAGTTTTTTTATCACCGCAAAAATTTTGTTTGGAGTTAAATAAGCTGCACCGTTTATAAAAAACGGCACAGCTTTAACCTAATCTGTGTTCATTTTATGCAGGGGCGTAAACAAGCGCCCCTGCATAACATTTAACCTTACTTAATAAGTAGCGTTTTGTTTAAAACCAGGGTTGTTATCAATTTCTGATTGCGGGATAGGAAAATATTCGCGGCCTGCCTGGTAAGTATTAAACTCAGCATCGCGCGATTTTAATAAAGCCAGTTTGGCCGGATCCTGCAACCATCCCCAACGGCGGATATCATCAAAACGGTGACCTTCCAAACAAAACTCCAACAACCTTTCATGTGCAAGCTGATCGCGCATCTGGGCCTGGGTCATGCCTGGTTTGGTAGTTGCCAGGTCGGGAAGTTTGGCACGGGTACGTACCATCTGTATGTACGGATAAGCCTGTGCGGTTTGGCCGGTCTCGTTCAGGCACTCGGCATACATCAGCAATACATCGGCGTAGCGCATAATCCTTTCGTTGATGCCCGAGCGCCAGTCAAATTCATCAGCACGGGTATCACCGTTTTCATATTTGCGGCAAAATATGTCGTTCAAATCGGCAGGGTTATTCTTGTACCTGTCAAAAAACGATTGGCCATACAAGGTCTCGCCGGGTTTGTTGTAATAAATGGTGGCATCAACCCTTGGATCAACGTTACCGTCAACTGTTTTTTCGATCATGTATTCGTTCAATGCCGAAAATGTAGGTTGCACGTCTGTCCACCCAAAACTGCGCGGAGCAAATGTAATGGCCCTTGCCGATGTACGGCCCCAGGTTGATACCGGTGCACCGCCCCAGCCAAGATCTGTACCCCCGGCGTCGCGTGAAAACTGCACTTCAAATATCGATTCTGAATTATTTTCGTTGGCTTCGGTAAAATTGTCTTTGTAGTTTGCAACCAGGCTGTACACGTTTGCGTCAATAATCGCTTTAAACTGCGTAGCGGCTCCGGCAAAATCTTTGTTAAACAATAAAGCTTTGCCCAGGAATGCCATGGCGGCGCCTTTAGTGGCACGACCAATCTGTCCTGCATCCGGTCCGTTGGTTGATGTGTAGGATGCCGGCAGCAAAGCAGCAGCCGCGGTAAAATCATCTTCTACCTGTTTCCAGCCTTCGGCCTCGGTTGATTGTTTTACAAAATAATCGGCCGATGTTTTTACATAGTGGGTAGGCAACGATACCTTGCCAAAAAAGTTAACCAGGTGAAAAAAATACAATCCCCTTAAAAAATGGGCCTGGCCCAGTATGCGGCTTTTTAAGCCGGCATCCATTGTAATGTTGGGCACATTATCCAGCACCTGGTTGGCACGGGCAACACCTTCATAATATGCGCCATAAGCCCAGCCGTAGCCTGCACCATCTGCTGTGCCTAATGCAAAACGGCCAATGTTATAAAATGCTGTCCATGGGCTGTTACTACGTACATCGTCGCCCCTGATATCCAGCATAGCCGGTGTAAAACGCATGTAAGTACCATCAATAATTAAACTGCCATAAGCGGCATTTAAGCCAGCGATAGCATCGGCCTGCGTTTTCCAGAATGACGCTGCTGTTTGCTGATTTGGATTTACCTGGTCTAACTTCTTAGTACAGGCGCTAAGGCATACTACAGCTGCGAATGCCCATATAAAATATTTTGTGTTTGTTTTCATGACTCTGTTTTTAATAAATTTTTACAATCCTACCTGTACACCTAACATAACCGTTCTTGGATTTGGAAACGATCCATAATCATAACCACGGCTAAATAAACCGTCGCTTATAAAATCAGGGTCGTAGCCACGGTATTTAGAAATGATCAATAAATTCTGACCAGACAGATACACTCTTAAGCTGCTGAAAACATGTGTTTTATTTAAAATATTTTTAGGTATGGTATAACCTAACTGCGCGTTTTGTAATTTGATATAGCTGCCGCTTTCCACAAAACGATCAGAGAAGCGCGAGTTGCCGTTCGGGTCGCCAATGATTGGTCGCGGTATGTTGGTATTGGTATTGGTCGGGGTCCAGAAATTCAGTTCGGCTGTTGATGAGTTGCCGTACTGGCCAACCATCAGGTCGTGATATACACCGTTAAATACCTTGTTGCCGGCGCTGCCTTGCAGGAAAAACGATGCATCAAAGTTTTGGTACGATGCCCCCACGTTTAAGCCGTAGTAAAGTTTTGGAATTACCGAACCCAGGTAAACCCTGTCGGCATCAGTAATCACATGGTCGCCGTTAACATCTTTAAATTTAACATCGCCTGGCGCGGCCAATGTTTGAGTAGCGTGACTGGTAATATCGGCCTGGTTTTGGAAAATGCCTTCAGTAACAAAGCCATATAGCTCGCCTACTTCGCGGCCAACTTCAGTTTTACTGCCCGCGCCGTATATAGGGTTGTTGGTACCGCCCAATTTTAATACTTTATTTTTAAGCGTATTGGCATTGGCTGTAACGTTCAATTGTAGTTTGCCAATGTTTTCGCGATAGCTTACAGAAAACTCAACACCTTTATTTTCTGTTGATGCTGCGTTGGTAGTTACCGATGCAGGCACCGAACCTACTGATAAAGGCAACGGAATACCAGCCAGGATATCAGTAGATTTTTTATAAAAATACTCGGCGGTAAGTGCCAGTTTATCATTAAAAAAGCCAAAGTCAACCGCAGCATTTGCTGTTGATGTAGATTCCCATTTAATGTTAGGATCACTAACGGCAACTGTGGTTGCACCAGGTGCAAGGGTATTGCCAAACAGGTAGCTGGCGTTGCCATTGATGTATGACTGGTACATGTAGTTGGCAAAATTTTGGTTACCCAATACGCCATAACCGGTACGGAGCTTTAAGCTGCTAATAAATGATGGTAAATGGAAAGCTTTTTCGTTACCAACGTTCCAGGCGGCGGCAATTGAAGGGAAGTTACCAAAGCGGTTTTTAGGACCAAACCTTGATGAACCATCCCGCCTGAAGTTTACGGTTAACAAGTAACGGCTATCGTAATTATAGTTTAACCTGCCAAAGTATGATAATAATGTGCTGGCATCTTTATAACCATCTAACCCTTTTGAGGTTGGATCGGCAATGGAGCCAAAGGTGAAAAACTGAAGGCTGCCGGCGGCCGATGCTGTACCGGTAACAAACTGGTTATGATCTTCCTGGTATGATGTACCCGCCAAAACATCCAGCTTATGTTTGCCTGCGGTTAACTGGTACGATAAGGTATTTTCAACCAGGCCGGTATGCGCGTTACCGTTTTGATCGTTAAGGTAATACTTGGTGTTCAGGTAGTAAAAACCAAGGTCGTATGATGGTTCGTAATGGAAGTTCTCATAATCGGTACGGTCGTAGCTTACGTTAACCTTGTATTTAAGGTTTTTAACCAGTTCCAGTTCGCCCCAAAAGTTACCAAACATCCTGTTACGGTTGCTGTAATCGGTTACCAGGTTATTCATACCAATAACGTTAAGGGTAATAGCCCTTTGGGTTACGTTATCGCTACCCCCGTAGCCGCCCAGCCTGTTAGGGTCGTAAACCGGCATAGTTGGTATAGCGGTCAGCATGCTGGTAAGGCCGCCGCCAAATACCGCGTGCGAACTTGTAATAGCCGGGTTATTTTTGTGCGATTGGGTGTAGGCTGTTTTACCACCAAAGCTAAATATGCCTTTTTTACCCTGGAAGCTACCTGTAAAGTTATAACGCCTGTAGCTTTGCGGACCAGATAATGTGCTGGTATTATCAAAATAACCAAGACCAACATTATAGCTTATGGCATCGCTGCCGCCGGATAAGTTCAGGTTATGATCCTGTATTTTGCCGGTTTTAAACATTTCCTTTTGCCAGTCGGTATTGGTTTTACTGATGAAGGCCGCGTTTGAAGGATCATTTGCAGGGGCTATGGTTAAGCCGGCATTTAACTCCGCAGCGGTAGTTATTTTTTGATAACCTACCCTATCGGTAACATCCATTCGTTTTGCAATATTTTGCAGGCCGTAATAACCGTTATAATTAACTTTTAAAGGACCCGATTTCCCTTTTTTAGACGTGATGATAACCACTCCTGTAGCAGCACGCGAACCATAAATTGCAGCTGCTGACGCATCTTTTAATACCTGTATGGTTTCTATATTATCGGTAGGGAAATCAAACGGGGCATCAACGGGTACGCCATCAATAACAAACAGGGGGCTGTTGTTACCAAATGTAGATATACCCCTGATTTTGATTTGTACAAAACCACCCGGCTCGCCAGATCCCTGTACACTTACACCGGCTGCCTGGCCCTGTAATAGTTTGGCTACATCATATGATGCTGTTTTTTTGGCATTATCAACGTTTACTACCGATACAGAGCCTGTAAGGTCTTTCTTTTTTACCGATCCGTACCCTACAACAATAACTTCGTTTAATGAATTTGACGATGCTTTAAGCTGAACATTAAGCGACGAACTGCCATTTAACGGTACTTCCTGCGTAGTATATCCTATAAACGAAAACACCAACACCACGTTACTGGCGCTGGCATCCGGAATGTTCAGTACATACCTTCCCTGCACATCAGTTTGCGAACCGGCGCTTGTTCCTTTTACTTTGATGCTTACGCCGGGCATCGGCATGCCGGCCTCGTCGGTAACCTTACCGGTTACGGTAAGTATCGATACTGTGGCACCTTTTTCTGACAGTATCACCAGGTTATTTTCGCTCAGCTTGTAAACCAGGTTGGTTTTGGCAAGCAGGGCGGCCATTGTTTCATCTAACGATGCATTGGCAACGTTAAGACTGGCGGGCAATTCATTTTTTGCCAGTATATCGTCGTTATACAAAAAGCGGTAGTCAGATTTTTTTTCGATCTCCTTGAATGCCTTTTTTAAGGTAACATTCTGGAAATTAACATTGATAACTGTCTGGCCATATCCTTTTGCAAAAACCTGAAATGACGATACAATCACCAGGGCAAGGATAAATTTAAACATAAGAAATATTTTCAAAAATTGGTTTAACCGCACTTGGTTAATGCGGGGTACATTTTTTTTCATAATTTAGCATTAAGGTTGTTTTAACTATTTGGTTTTCAAAAGGGCTGGTAGTTAACTTTTACCGTATTAGCGGGGGAATGGTGGAACATTCTTCCGCTTTTTGGTTTTCAGTTTAGATACTTATTTAAGCATAGGCTATTTGATTAATGGTTTAATGGTTAATAAATTAAAACTTGATTATTGTCGGTTTTATAATGGAAGTAGGTTGTTGTTTTAAGTGCTTTTAAGGCTTTGGCTATGGTTTCGTTTTTAAACTTGCCGGTAAACCTTAATTTTTTCAGGTCATCGTTTTTAAAAACAATGGTAACATTATAGCGGCGTTCCAGCTGTTTGGCCAGGCTTTCAAAGTCTTCGGCGTCAAAGGCCAGCTTGTTTTCAACCCACAGGGCTTCAGAAGGCAGCGTGTCTTTTTTTGCCTGATGAATCTGCCCCAAAACCATCAATGGCGTTTCTTCGGTTATGCTTTTATCTGATGGCACTAAAGCCTTGCCTGTTAAAACAGGCTGCTCATTATTAATGGTGAGCTTATCGGCGGCTTTTAAAATAATCTTTTTCTCGGGGGTTTTTAAAATGGTTAATTCTATACGCCCATGTATCAGCGAAGCTTCGGATGTTTTATCGTTGTTATAGGCCCTTACATTAAACCGGGTACCCAGTACTTTAATGCTGATTGTTGATGTGGTAACTATAAACGGGTGTTGGGCATCCTTAACCACATCAAACAGCGCCTCGCCCTGCAGGCTAACTTTTCTTTGTTCAAGTCCGTAGCTGGCATCGTAAATTAGTTTACTGCCGGCGTTTAACCATACTCTGGTGCCATCAGACAGCTGAATTTTACTGATGCCGTTTTGTGGAGCGGTTATTTGGTTTGACTTAACAGGGCCTGTTACATCTTTTTTATTTATCACAAAAAACACCAACGCAAAACAAGCGGCCACTACCATCGAAAAAAACTTAAGAAACTTAATTATCCCCGATTTGGATTTACCGTTTTCCTGGTTTTCTGGTTGGGCCAATTCGTCGGCCTCTGCTTTATCGGCTGTATCAAGTTTATCTTCAAAGGCAGCCCATTTGGCTTCCAGCTTGTCGTCAGCTTTGGGTTTATTTTCTTCGCGCCATAAATTTTCCAGTAAATCAACCGGGTATAAATCGGTACCGCCTTGCCGCAAAAGTTCTTCAAGTTCGGCCAGCTCTTCGGCGGTAGCCTCCCCACTTAACTTTTTACCAATAAGTATCCAGATATTGTTGATCATTATTTACGTCTCTCTAATTGTAAAGACTGTAATTAATGGAAACACCCTGGTGGGAAATGAAAATTATTAAAAAAAAGATTACCGTGAGATTTTTGTTACCCGCATCTATCATTGGGTATAATGATTCTTAGTAGTTTTGACATAGCAGCATATAAAAATGAGATCAAAAAACAATCCCTTCCCACTTTTTGAAAATATCAAAACCATAATAGCCGAGACGCAGCATTATATTGTCAGGAATGTTAACGCTGCTATGATCCTTACTTATTTTCAAATAGGTAAAATGATTGTAGAAGATGAGCAACATGGAAGCCAACGAGCAGAATACGCTAAAGAAACGCTAATATATTTAAGCAATGAATTAAATAAAGAATTTGGGAAAGGGTATTCCGTCTCTAACCTGGAGTATATGAGAGGCTTTTATATAACCTACCAACATCGAATTTCCCAGACACTGTCTGGGAAATTCGATCAACTATTAAAATCCCAGACACTGTCTGGGAAATCTCCCATCCCGTTTCCATTGGGGTGGTCACAATATGTTTTGTTGCTTAAAATTAAAAATGAAGATGAACGCAACTTTTATGAAATAGAAGCTGCAGCAAATAATTGGTCGGTAAGAGAATTGCAGCGGCAATACAATTCGGCATTATTTGAAAGATTAGCTTTAAGCAAGGATAAAAACGAGGTTAAACAGCTTGCAACAAAAGGACAAATAATAGAAAAGCCTGCCGATGCACTTAAAAGCCATTACGTGTTAGAGTTTCTTGGGTTAAAAGAAGAAAGTAAATACTCTGAAAATGACTTTGAAACCGCCATTATAGATAAGTTAGAGCATTTTATGTTGGAACTTGGTAAAGGGTTTCTGTTTGAAGGACGGCAACGCCGGTTCACATTTGAAGGAGATAGCTTTTTTGTCGATCTTGTATTTTATAATAGGCTACTTAGGTGCTTCGTTCTTTTCGACTTAAAAATCGGGAAGTTAACACATCAGGATATTGGGCAGATGCAGATGTATGTAAATTATTACGACAGAAAAATAAAAACAAAGGATGAAAACCCAACAATAGGTGTTATTCTTTGCAAAGAGGAAAACAGAACGGTTATAGAATTTACCCTTCCACAAGGTAGCAATCAAATATTTGCCAAGGAGTATAAAGCGGTATTACCAAGCAAAGAAGCCCTTAAAAAGCAGCTGGAGTAAAGCACCTTTTATGTTAACTTTAAACCAACAACCGCACCACAGCCAATGAAACAATCCAATAACAACCCCAAACTGGTAGATCTCAGCCACGTTATTTTCGACGGATTGATAACCTATAAAGGCCTGCCAGCCCCAATCATTTGCGATTATTTAAGCCGCGAAAAATCAAAAGAGTTTTATGAAACCGGTACCGAATTCCAGATAGGAAAAATTGAAATGGTAACCAATACGGGCACATACATTGATTGCCCTTTCCACCGGTTTGAGCACGGCGCCGATATGTCTGAAGTTTCTTTAGAACAATTTGCCAACCTTGAGGCCACCACCATAAATGCCTGCAATGTAACGGCAATTGGCCCCGATTTCTTTCGTGATAAAGAAGTTCGGGGTAAGGCAGTAATTGTATTTACCGGCTGGAGCAAACACTGGAATACCGATACCTATTTTGAAAACCACCCCTACCTTACAGCCGAAGCTGCCCAATATTTAAAAGAACAGGAAGTAAAATTGGTTGGTATAGATAGCCATAACATTGATGATACTACAGGCAAAAGCCGGCCGGTACACACCACTTTATTGGGCGCGGGGATTTTAATAGTAGAGCATTTATGTAACCTGGACAAACTCCCCCCGGATGGTTATAAATTTAACGCCGTGCCACCTAAGTTTAAAGGTGTGGGCACTTTTCCGGTAAGGGCTTACGCGATGGTGGCGGGCTGACGAGGAAGCTTCGTGGTGTTAACAAAGCAATTTTCAATAGCCTGTTTAGCTTTATATACCAGATAGTTGATTAAAAAATAATAAAATGACCAGGAAAATATTATCGGTAATTGTGGGCTACATTGTATTTGCAGCAAGCTCGGTTTTGCTGTTTAAGTTAACGGCACAGCCTCCTCACCAGGATGCGCCACTCACTTTTAAAATGTTGACCATAGTTTACGGCACATTTTTTTCGGTTTTAGCCGGATTTATATTGCAATTGATAGCCAGGCAAACAAAACTTACACTAAATTTCATTTTAGCTTTGGTTATCTTTTTGCTGGCAGCCATCTCAATGCTGACATCTGCCAGCAGCCATTGGACGCAGCTATTTGCTATGTTGATTTTTGCGCCGGTATCTATTTTAGGTGGGTATTTAAAGCTTAAGTTGATCAGCAAAAAATAAAGCGGAAAAAGAAACCGCTACTGAAGCATATCACAACCAAATTAAAGAAGCAACAGACCTGTTTATTATGGCCAGATTAGCCACCCTGTAACTCATACATAGGCAAACAGGCTGCCTTTGAAAGCATAAACAGATGCCATCCCCCATTATTTTTCAGAAACCACCTTTCCCTGAGCAGGCAGCTGGTCTTTTTGCGAGTTAACTATCCCGACCGAAATCTGCCGCAGCGCGTTACCCATGTGGTATTCTACCGTTTTGATAGATAGGCTTAACAGTTCGGCAACTTCTCGGTATTTTAAACCATCTTCTTTTACCAGTTTAAAAACCAGTTTGCATTGGTCGGTTAATTTACTGAGCGAATTGTTGATAAGCGCTGTAGTATCATTACAGATCAGCCGGTCTTCGCCTGTAGCTGCCGAATCGGCAATGTCTACCTCAACATCATCAATATTTACCTGGTTCAGCTTCGCTTTTGAAACATGTGTTAATGATTTATTTTTAACCGACATATAGCAATAGTTACTAAAATTACCAATATCGGTTAGCCTCGCGCGCTGCATCCAAAGGTTTAAAAACACGTCGTCTATGATCTCCTCGGCGGCCTCATCGGTTTTTACAAACGATTTGGCAAACCAAAATAATTTGCTGTAATAAAACAGGTACACCCTTTTAAAGGATGCCCTGTTGTTATTTAAAGCAATATCATTTAGCAGATATTTTATTTCGGTATCCAACATCTCAATTCGGGATAATAATCATCAAACGATAACACTAATTAAACAAGGCCTACTTATTACTGAATTTGTAAATGGTTGTAGTATGATAAGTTTGCCCAGGCTTTAACACGGTTGATGCAAACGCAGGCTGGTTTGGCGCATCAGGAAAATGCTGCGTCTCCATGCAAAATGCCGAACGGTGCGGGTAAGATTTACCGCCTTTACCGTCTTTGGTTGCACCGGTTAAAAAGTTACCGCTATAAAACTGCAGGCCCGGTTCGTCGGTATATATGTCCATCACAATACCTGTTTTTGGGCTGCTTACAGTAGCTATAGATTTGGTGATATCATGCTTATTAAGCGCGAAGTTATGATCGTAGCCTTTACCATTTTTCAGTTGGTCGTCCTTATCGTTTATGTTGGCACCAATGGCTTTTGCAGTAGTAAAATCAAAAGGCGTGCCTTTTACCGGCTGCAATTTCCCTGTCGGGATCAGTGTGGTATCAACCGGTGTTATGTTGTCGGCATCAATTTTCACTATGTTATCTAAAATAGTAGAGTCGCCCTCGCCGTTCAGGTTAAAATAGGCGTGGTTGGTGAGGTTCACTATGGTAGTTTTATCTGTTGTAGCCGTATATTCTATCTTAAGCGCGTTATCAGCTGTTAAGGTGTATGTTACTTTACTTGTAAGCGTGCCGGGGTAACCGCCTTCACCGTCTTTAGATACATAAGTAAGGTTAAGGGTACTGTCGTTTGGTTGCGCGGCATCAAACACCTGTGCATAAAACCCTTTAAAGCCGCCATGCAGGGTATTAACACCATCGTTTATATCCAGTTGGTAAGCTTTGCCGTCAAGGCTAAATTTTCCTTTGCCTATGCGGTTACCATAACGGCCTATAATGGCGCCAAAAAATGGTTCTTTAGGCTTTTGGTAAGTTTTTACGCTATCATAGCCCAAAACCACATCGGTTAAAGCTGCTTTATTATCGGGTACCAGCAGGCTTACAACGCGGCCGCCATAATTGGTGATGGCTACGCTGGCGCCTTTGTTGTTTTTTAATGTGTAAAGCTTAACAGCCTTGCCGTTTATAGTAGCCTCAAAGTTTTTGGCATCAGGTGCCGCGGCGGCTACTGTTGATGTAGAATCTGCCGCTGCTTCCTTTTTTTCGGCCGGGCCACTGCAGCTTACCAATAGCGATAACGCGAAGCTGTAAAATAAGTACTGTTTTTTGTATACTTTTTGCATAATTCCTGAAAGTTTTTGTCGCTTTTTTAAACTTCTTTGAAGTTTTTGAGCGGTTTAACTGGTTATAATTTGGTGTTTGGTTTTGTGATTGGGGCAATTGGCCACCCTAATCAAAATCTAAGGTAGAATAAAATTTATTTAATTGTGAAAAAAACAATTAAAATATTTTTACTTTTATTGGTGTAAGCCAAACACCAATAAAGCCTGCTAAATCAATTTTAAAGCTGTTTTGCCAGTAAAATGGCATTATATTTAGATTTTTAGCGGTCAAAAAAATTACATTTGGCGCTTTTTTTTACCCCATCACATGCAAAAATATTCGAAACAAACGCGACTTTTACTGGCAGTTGACTGCATTATATTTGGATTTGATGGTGATACTTTAAAAATTCTGCTGATAAAAAGGGGCTTCGAACCCGAGAAGGGGAACTGGAGTTTGATGGGTGGTTTTGTACAGGTTGCCGAAAGCCTTGACCAGGCCGCCAACCGTATTTTAAAACAGCTTACCGGGCTCGAAGGCGTCTATTTAGAGCAATTACACACATTTGGCAGCACAAAACGCGATCCTATTGAACGCACCGTGTCAATTACCTACTTTGCATTAATAGATATCAATAAATATGAAATTCAGCTAAGTAAAGATTACCACGCCGATTGGTTCCCGCTAAAACGCGTACCTAAACTCATTTTCGATCAGCAGGAAATGGTAGAGGCAGCCAAAAAACGCATCAGGTACAAAGCCGCCATGCACCCCATTTTGTTTGAACTTTTACCGGCAAGGTTTACAATTCCGCAATTGCAAACCCTTTACGAGAGCGTTTTTAACACCCAGATTGATAAACGGAATTTTAGCAAACGCGTTTTGGCCACAGGTTTACTCATTAAGCTAAACGATAAAGATAAAGCCGGCTCAAAACGCGGCGCATACTATTATCAATTGAATATGCAAAATTACTATGCTAAATTTCAGGCATTTATGAATTTTATTCCCAACCCGGATACACTTTAAACTAAGCTTTTAAGCCCCTTGTTTCAGTAACAATTTAAATGTTTTTTAATAAAAATTTTTTATTGTAAAAAAATAAGTGTTACTTCAACACGAATTATTTAACCAATATGAGAGAAGACCAATTTGTGATTGGAGTGGACTATGGTTCCGACTCCGTTCGCTCCGTGTTAATCAACGCGCACAACGGCGAAGAAATAGCCTCATCTGTATTCAATTACCCGCGCTGGCAGCAAGGTTTATTTTGCAAACCAGCCGAAAACCAGTTCAGGCAACACCCTCTTGACTATATAGAAGGATTAGAAACTACTATAAAAGATTGTATTGCAAAGGCAGGCGGCGCCGAGGTAGCCAAAGCAGTGAAAGGTTTATCGGTAGATACTACAGGATCAACCCCTATTGCTGTTGATAAAACAGGTACGCCATTAGCTTTAACCACGGGTTTCGAGCAAAACCCCAACGCCATGTTCATTTTATGGAAAGACCATACTTCGGTATTGGAAGCCGCCCAGATAAACGAACATGCTACAAAATTCGATACCAATTATTTAAAATATGTTGGCGGCATCTACTCATCCGAGTGGTTTTGGGCCAAATTGCTGCATATTGTAAGGGTTGATGCCCAGGTACACGAAGCCCTGCACTCCTGGGTAGAGCATTGCGACTGGATCCCATTCTTGTTAACCGGAGGTACCGATGTTAAAGAAATTAAGCGCGGCCGCTGCTCTGCCGGCCATAAAGCTTTATGGGCCGAGGAGTTTGGCGGTTTGCCGCCTGACGAATTTTTCTCGTCGCTTGATCCGCTATTGACGGGCATTACCGATAAACTATTTAAAGATACCTACACCGCCGACGAAGCCGCAGGAACACTGAGCGCAGAATGGGCCGAAAAATTGGGCTTATCTACCGATGTTATCGTCGGCACCGGCGCTTTTGATGCGCACATGGGCGCGGTGGGCGGCCAGATTGAGCCATACCATTTAAGTAAAGTAATGGGTACATCCACCTGCGATATTTTGGTTGCGCCATCTGTTGAGGTTGAAGGCAAACTGGTAGCCGGTATTTGCGGACAGGTAAATGGCTCGGTTATACCTGGGATGACAGGGTTAGAAGCTGGTCAGTCGGCCTTTGGCGACACTTATGCCTGGTTTAAAAATGTGCTTTTATGGCCTTTAAATAACCTATTATCGCAGTCAGCCATTATTGATACAGCCACCGCCGAGGCGTTAAAAGCCGAAATGGCCGAGCTGATCATCCCTGAATTAAGCCGCCAGGCCGATTTGTTGCCTTTGGATTTTGATAACGAATTATCTATCGATTGGTTTAACGGCCGCCGTACACCGGATGCCAACCAGGAATTAAAAGGCGCAATAACCGGCTTAGGCCTGGGCAGCGATGCACCGCGCGTATTCCGCTCATTGGCCGAAGCTACCTGCTTTGGGGCTAAAAGCATTGTGGAGCGTTTTATCAGCGAGGGTATCCCGGTTAAAGGTATTATAGGGATCGGCGGTGTGGCCAAAAAATCGCCATTTGTGATGCAGATGATGGCCGATGTATTGGGTATGCCTATCCGCATTCACCAGTTTAAACATACCTGTGCACTGGGCGCGGCCATGTTTGCAGCTGTTGTTGCCGGCATTTATCCAACGGTTGAGGATGCCATGCAGGGTATGGGCCGCGGATTTGATGTAGAGTATTATCCGAATAAAGAAAAAGAGGCCTTATACCTGGCCCGTTACAATAAATACAAAACCTTGGGCAGTTTTATCGCGCAGCAAATAGCTGCAAAAGCCACCCAGGGCGTTAAAGATAATTCTGTTTTGGCATGAGTAAGTATCAACACATAAAACAAGCGGCTTATGAAGCCAATATGCAGCTGCCCAAATTGGGGCTGGTGCTTTTCACCTTTGGCAACGTAAGCGCTGTGGATAGGGAACTGGGCGTTTTTGCTATAAAACCAAGCGGTGTGCCTTATGAAGATCTTTCGCCAGAGAAAATGGTGATCGTTGATTTTGATGGGGTTACTTTAGAGGGCGACCTGCGCCCGTCGTCGGATACCAAAACGCATGCGGTACTGTATAAACACTGGCCAAACATTGGGGGTATTGTACATACACACTCCACTTATGGCACTGCCTGGGCGCAATCACAGCGTGACATTCCTATCTTCGGCACCACACATGCCGACCACCTGACAGCCGATATCCCCTGCGCGCCGCCGATGAGCGATGAAATGATTGAGGGTGACTATGAACACCAAACTGGCTTCCAGATCATGGATCATTTTACAGCCGCTGGCCTGGATTATAACGAAGTAGAAATGGTGTTAGTAGGCAACCATGCGCCATTTACCTGGGGCAAAACAGCACATAAAGCCGTTTATAACAGCGCCGTTTTAGAAGCTGTTGCCCAAATGGCCTACTTAACCGAGCAAATTAATAACCAGGCCCCACGTTTAAAGGACTCGCTTATCAAAAAACATTTTGAGCGTAAACACGGACCAAACTCATACTACGGCCAATAATTATGAAATCATTACGCTATATCATTATACTGGCAGCCGGTCTGCTTGGAGCACAGGCATCATCGGCACAAACCGTTGCTGCTACGCCACCTATGGGTTGGAACAGCTATAACTGCTTCGGCTCGGCTGTGCATGAGGATGAAGTAAAGGCCAATACCGATTATATGGCCCAAAACCTGAAGCAACATGGCTGGGAGTACATTGTGGTCGATTTTTTATGGTCGTACGATAACCCGCCGGGCAGCAATATTGGTAACCCCTTTCAATTACGCTTGCAGGATGGCTCCTACGTGCCCTGGCTTACTATGGACAAATGGGGGCGTTTAACGCCACAGCCTACCAAATTCCCTTCGGCCTTTAGCGGCAATGGCTTTAAGCCTTTAAGCGATTACGTACACGCCAAAGGACTAAAATTTGGTATCCACGTAATGCGTGGTATCCCAAGACAAGCATACTGGTCAAAATCACCTGTTAAAGGCACCAACGGTATCACTGCCGATATGGTGGCCGATACCAACAGCAAATGCCCCTGGATGAACCACATGTACGGACTGGACATGAAAAAGCCCGGTGCCCAGGAATATCTTAACTCTATTTTAGAATTATATGCCTCATGGGGCGTAGATTTTATTAAAGTAGATGACTTATCGCGCCCTTATAGTAATGCCGAGGTGGAAGGCTACCAAAAAGCCATCCAAAATTGTGGCAGGCCTATAGTATTAAGCCTTTCGCCAGGCGAAACTCCGGTTGCCCAGGCGGCACACGCAACCAAATACGCCAATATGTGGCGCATGGCAGATGATTTTTGGGATAACTGGAAAGAGATACTGCACATGTTTGATTATGCGAAAAGCTGGGAAGGCGTAAGCGGCCCCGGTCATTGGCCCGATTGCGATATGATACAAATTGGCAAGCTAAGTAAACGCGGCCCTGTTGGGCAGGAGCGCTACAGCCGCTTTACCCAGGATGAAGAAATTACCCACATGACCTTTTGGAGCATTTTCCGCTCGCCTTTAATGATTGGCGGCAACATGCCCGAGAACCGGGAATTTGAACTGAAGCTATTTACCAACGATGAGGTTTTGGCAGCCAACCAAAAAGGGGCCAATCCCAAACAGTTGTATAAAAAAGATGGCGCCATGGTTTGGTATTCCACCATCCCCGGCAGCAAAGATGTTTACGTGGCCCTGTTTAACATTGGCGATGTAAATAAAGGCGTTGCGGTTGATTTTGCTGCACTGGGCCTTAAAGGCAAAGTAAAGGTGCGCGATCTGTGGAAAAAACAGGATGTTGGCCAGTTTAATAAAACTTACCAGCAAAACATTAACCTGCACGGCGCGACGTTATTAAGGTTATCGCCGGCAAAATAATAATTATTGAATTATTGATTGACTGAATTATTGAATATAAAACCATTAACAAGCATGTATCGCGATTTTAATTTTTAATTCAATAGTTAATCAAGCAGTAATTTAATAATACAATGACTCAATAATTCATTAATTCAATAAATCACTAATTATAAAATGATCGATCTTAAAAAATTTGAAGTTTGGTTTATTACAGGAAGCCAAAACTTATACGGGGAAGAAACGCTGAAAAAAGTTGCCGAACATTCGCAGGAAATAGCTGCAGGCATTGATGCTGCCGGCAACATCCCCGTTCGCGTGGTATATAAACCTGTGGTAAAATCGACTGAAGAAATTTATGAAACCCTGCAGGCTGCTAACGTGGCCGAAAACTGTATCGGTATCATTACCTGGATGCACACATTTAGCCCGGCCAAAATGTGGATCCGCGGGTTAAGCATTCTTAAAAAACCGATGCTGCACCTGCATACCCAATATAACCGCGATATTCCATGGAGCTCGATAGACATGGATTTCATGAACCTGAACCAGAGCGCCCATGGCGACCGCGAGTTTGGTTTCATGGTATCGCGTATGCGCATGAACCGTAAGGTAGTTGTTGGCCACTGGCAAGATCCTGAGGCTTTGGCCCAGATTGAAACCTGGACCCGCGCTGCTGCCGGCTGGTACGACTGGCAAGGCGCCAAATTTGTACGCTTTGGCGATAACATGCGCTTTGTAGCCGTTACCGATGGCGATAAAGTGGAGGCTGAATTAAAATTCGGCCTCTCGGTAAATACTTATGGTATCGGCGACCTGGTTGCGGTGATTAACGCGATAAGCGAAGAATCGGTTAGCGAACTGATAGAAGAATATGAGGCTACCTACACCATGGCCGATGACCTTAAAAAAGGCGGCGCTAAACATCATTCGGTATATGATGCTGCTAAAATTGAGTTGGGCTTACGCAAATTTTTGGTCGACGGAGGCTTTAAAGGCTTCTCGGATACGTTTGAAGACCTGCACGGCATGATCCAGCTGCCAGGTATTGCTGCCCAGCGCCTGATGGCCGATGGCTTTGGCTTTGCCGGCGAAGGCGATTGGAAAACTGCTGCTCTGGTACGCGCATTTAAAGTGATGGGCGCCGGCCTGCCGGGCGGTAACGCTTTCATGGAAGATTATACCTATCACTTTGACCCTAACAATGCTTTGGTATTAGGATCGCACATGCTGGAAGTGGATGCTTCATTGGCAAACGGCCAGGCCGCTTTAGAGGTTCACCCATTAGGTATTGGCGGCAAGGCCGATCCTGCGCGTTTGGTATTTAACGTGGCCGGCGGCGCAGCGCTTAACGCGTCAATTGTGGATATGGGCAACCGTTTCCGCCTGCTGGTGAACGAGGTTGAAGCCGTTGAACCGGTTGAAGACCTGCCAAACCTGCCTGTAGCCCGTGTACTTTGGAAACCACTGCCCGACATGAAAACCGGCTGTGCAGCCTGGATTTACGGCGGCGGCGCTCACCATACCGCTTACAGCCAGAATTTAACAGCCGAGCATATGCAGGATTTTGCTGATATGGCGGGCATTGAATTTTTAAGGATTGGCAAGGACACAACCATACCACAATTCAGGAATGAGATTTTGTGGAACGAGGTTGCTTATAAATAGGAAGAAGAAGCCCCCTCTAAATCTCCCCCTGAAAGGGGAGACTTTTGATTCGCAGGATTGCTCTTTTTAGTTCCCCTCTTGAGAGGGGGTGGGATGGAAAAGTGTGGGAGCAGGGGTGTGTTATACGAGCGATAAAACGAATGATGTCATTGCGAGGACATATCAGGATGATCCTGAAAAAAAAGGGACGACATGTCGGCTTTAGAGCCTCACAACAACCATGTCATTGCGAGCGTAGCGCGGCAATCGCGAACTATGCAGATCCGCTGTGCATGCAACGAGGTTGCCGCGCTACGCTCGCAATGACATATTTATAACGAAGTTTCCGCGTTAGGGATAGCAGCGGATACCGGCCCGTGATTAAGGCCTGTGCAGTATGAGCGGATAGCCCGGGCCAAAGGCAACGCCCGGGGAAAGAGTCAAGAAATTAGAATCAAGAGTTAAGACTTTTGAGGATTGGTGGATAACGACGGAAGAAATAAATACATAAAACTATGTCATTGCGAGCGCAGCGCGGCAATCGCGAACTGTGCAGAGCCGCTGTGCATACTACGAGGTTGCCACGCTGCGCTCGCAATGACAAATGTTTTAGCAATGACAAGTGTTTTAATAACATGCGTATTAATTGAAATAAATACAATCAAACACACAACCCAAGATGGGATTCCGGTCGTGCGTTTTTAAATAACAGCAAAAGAGAGAACGAATACAATAAAACTAATTTAAACCCAATTTATGAACAAATTTTCAACCATTGATTACGTCATATTCGTGATCTATTTTATTGTGGTATCCAGTTATGGTTACTGGGTGTACAGCCGCAAAAAAAAGGCCAGCATATCGGCGAGTCATGATTTCTTTTTGGCCGAGGGTTCGCTTACCTGGTGGGCCATCGGAGCCTCGCTTATTGCATCCAACATTTCGGCCGAGCAATTTATCGGCACCAGCGGACAAGGTTTCGCGGTTGGTTTAGCTGTGGCAGCTTACGAGTGGGTGGCAGCAATAGCGCTCATTATAGTAGCCGTATGGTTTATCCCGGTATACCTGAAGAACAAGATTTTCACGATGCCGCAGTTTTTACATACGCGGTATAACGAAACGGTGAGCTTTATTATGGCCATCTTCTGGCTGTTTTTATACGTGTTTGTTAACCTTACCAGTATATTATACCTGGGCGCACTGGCCATTAATAACCTGATAGGCGGCGACATCAGCTCGATGCACAACATCATCATTGCGCTGGCTGTGTTTGCCTTATTCATCACCCTTGGCGGTATGAAGGTTATTGGCTTTACCGATGTAATACAGGTATTGGTGCTTGTAATAGGCGGCCTGGCTACTACTTACATAGCTTTAACGCTGGTGAGCGAGCATTTTGGTTTAGGCAAAGATGCTATAGCCGGTTTAAAAATGATGTTCAAGGATTCGCCGGAGCATTTTAAAATGATGATGGCTAAACCAAAGCCAGGAGCGCCACAGGCCGAAATTACCAAATACCTGGCGCTGCCGGGCATTGCCATGTACTTTGCAGGCCAATGGATTGTGAACCTGAACTATTGGGGTTGTAACCAGTACATTACCCAACGCGCTTTGGGCTCGGATATAAAAACCGCACGTACAGGCATCCTGTTTGCCGGTTTGATGAAACTGGCTATGCCTATCATCGTGGTAATACCGGGTATTGCGGCTTATGTATTATACAAAAATGGTGGCTTGCAACACGAAATGGCATCGGGCGGGCATTTCAATTCGGATAATGCGTACTCGGCTATATTGGGCTTTTTGCCTACCGGGCTTAAAGGACTTTCGGTTGCGGCGCTTACGGCGGCTATCGTTGCTTCACTGGCCGGTAAAGCCAACAGTATATCTACCATTTTTACGCTGGATATTTACAAGAAGCACATGGTTAAGGATGCCGACGAGAAAAAGATGGTTTGGGTAGGCAAGCTCACTATTTTAGCCGCTTTGGTGTTCTCCATCATCCTTACCTGGAAAGATCTTTTAGGCATTGGCGGCGAAGGTGGTTTTACCTTTATCCAAAAATACACCGGCTTTATCAGCCCGGGTATCTTCGCCATATTCATTTTGGGTTTCTTCTGGAAACGTACTACTGGTGCGGCAGCTATTGCGGGTATCCTGACAGGTTTTGCTATGTCGGTACTGTTTAATAACTATGCGCCGGCTTTGTTTGGTCACGAAACGTTCCTGTACACCGCCTTCCCTAATGGCAAAGGTGGCTGGGAAATTCCATTCCTGATTTGTATGGGCTTATCGTTCATGTTTACCATTATTGTGATGGTTATCATCAGCCTGGCCGGACCTAAAATAAACCCTAAAGCTTTTGATATTCCGCGTGCCATGTTTAAGGTTGATAAACAAACCCTGGCATTAATTATAGTTACGCTGTTATTACTTACCATGCTTTATGCCAAGTTCTGGTAGTGTTAAGTCAACAGTACTAAGTCGTAAGTCTAAAGTTGAATTTTTTTTGGCTTAGAACTTAAGACTTTGGGCTAAAGACTATCCGTCAATTTATCGTTGACGCGACAGTAATACAAAAACTTTGTTATAGGTTTCGTTGATTGAATCCCCGCGGCTTAATTGCCGGGGGATTTTTTATTGCATAAAGGCCCCGGGCCTGTTATAATCTGTTACGATAAATCAACAGCATCATTAATTTTGTTGTGAATCAGGTGAACGATGCCGTCCATCTCGTTGATAGTAACTTTCAGCAATTCAAATGCTTCTTCTTTCTCGTCATTACTGTCGGCTATATCTACCAGGTACATCAGCCCCAGCATGGTAGCAACCGGTCGCCTTATCTCATGCGAGCTTAGCCAGGCCACCTCTTTTAAAAATTCATTCTGCCGTTTATTTTCCTGGATAGATTGTTTTAAATCGTTAATATCCTTAATAACGCCTATCAGCCTTACAGGTTCCTTTTGTTCGTTATAAATAAAGTATCCCTGGTCCATAATATACTTATATATGCCATTGCCGCAATTTATACGGTACTCGCAAGCCCAGTTGGTTTTACCTTCGTTTTTAATTTTTTGCTGGCTTGTTACTACTTCGGCAACATCATCGGGATGGATCAAACTGCGCCACCACTCCAGGTTATAGGTTATTTGCTCATAAGAAACATCAATAAGCTGGGTTAGGCTGGCATTGTAAACAATGGTGTCGGCAGGTATATTTAAATCATAAATCACATCTTTGGTAGCCTGCGCCAACAGTTCATACCGCTCTACGGCTTCTTTAAGCTTAATATCTTTCAATTTATTTTCGGTTATGTCCGAAAAATAAACTGCCACGCCGTCATCCGTTGGGTAGGCGGCCAGCCTGATCCATTTGTTTAGCACCATCGAATACTCTTCCATCCGTACAATTACACGCTCTTCCAGCGCTTTTTGATAATAAGGATACATACGGTTCCTCTCTTTGGGGAACAGCGTAAAAATACTTTCGCCAACAATTTTGGTAAATCTCCCGTTAACAATGTCTTCAAAAGCCTGGTTAATACGGGTAATGCACATGTTATAGTCTAACGCAAAAAAGGCATCACTAATACTGTTCAGGGTATTTTCAAGGTTGCTTAAATGCCTGTTTTTTTCAACCTCCAGCTCCTTAAGTTCGGTAATGTCCTGCATCGAACCAATTACTTTCAGTGTCATGCCCGGTACGCTTTCTAAACGGGCCAATTGCCGCATATACCGGGTTTCGCCGTTTAGCACTTTGGTGCGGTGAGTAACATCCAGGGTTTTGCCATTGGTCATTAAATCGTTAAGCCCGGCAATCATCATCGGCCTGTCTTCCGGAAAAATATGCTCCAGGTAAATATCAAAGGGTTCCCGCTCATCATCCTTACTAATACCGGTAAGTGCGTACAACTCATCCGACCATAGCAGCTTACGGGTATCAGGAAAGTATTCCCAGCCGCCCACTTTTGATATCAGCTGCGTTTCTCTTAAATTTCGTTTCTTGTTTAAAATCTCCTGGTTTATTTTCTCCAACCGCTGCTCAAATAATAGCTGTTCGGTCATGTCCCGTACCATCACCAGCACATTTGGGCTGTTGTTGAAAGTTATTTTATGCGATGTAATACTTACCTGTATAACACTCCCATCCTTTTTAATATGCCGCCAGGTGCCGCTTAAATTCAGGTTAGGCGATAAGTTTCTGGCCGATTCAATAGCCTTTTCAGCATCTTCGGGCGGGCTGATGTCCAGGATGCTTTTTGTTAAAAACTCGGCCCTGGTGTAGCCGTATGTGCTAACGGCGGCATCATTAACCGAAACTATATTAAGAGCCTCGTCATATATCCACATAGGCACCGGGTTAGCCTCGTACATATTGCGATACTGGCTTTCCCGTTGCAGAAGTTGCTTGTCGTTCCTTTTTATCAGGTAGTATAAAAACAAACCGCTGGCAAGTACAAAAAAATACCCCTTGGCGCTGCTAATAAGTAAAACCTGTTCGCGGGTAAAATTATCCTGCAGTTGGAAAAGCAAACGATCGCCAAAAGTGATCCAGAGCAAACTGATAATGATGTAAATAAGGGCTATCCGTAAAGCTCCGTGCCGCATTAGCTTCGGGTTAAATTATTTAATTAAATTAAACGTTTAAATACAATATTGGTTACAATAAATATCTATACGTGTATGCTGTCAATGTAATGAATATATATCTTCAAACATCAAAAGCTTGCAAATGCAAAGGGAATGTGACAATTGGATGCGGGTGTTCGATCCTTTTATGCCGTTGCCTGCGGCCCGCGCTATCTGCTCATACGGCACAGGCATTAGGCGCGAGGCCGGTATCCGCGCCTATCGCTAACGGGGGAGGGTAGCGAGCTGTACCCGGTTTTATCAATTGTTTTAGATATCTTTAGAAACGAGAACTATTTGTTTAATTGAAAACCTATTCCAATTTATAGCGATTAGGAGGGCTTTAGCAACCAATAACGTTTTTTCACAAAAACTTTATGTTTGGTGCCCAAAAGAACAAATGGGGACTCCAGGAAAAAACCTCCTTAAGAATTTATGCTAAACGCTAATCATAATAGCGACATTAACAATTACAATGCTTACAAATCGCTATAAACTTAATTTATTAAACTTTATACTGCGGCCGCGCATGTTTATCAAGGTTGCCGACGAAAACAGCATAGTAAGTTTTATTGAAGGTTACGAATTTGGTCAAAATTTGGAATGTGATTTCACCGAACAATTGAAAAAACATTTGATAAATAATTTTAAAATAACCTATAGCAACGATGGATGGCCTGGGCAGATTACACGTTACTCGAAAAAGAAGTCAATTTCGTGGGTAACCACTTTTAGACAGTTTGGGCTTGAAATATTAACTTCTGACGAAAATGGTGGGTTAACCGAAGAAATGCAGGAATTAATTAAAATGAGGATCCAAAACTTAATCAAAAACATAGGCTGCGAAAACCCTTGGTTTAAAGAAGAGTGGGCTAACGAATGCATTGCATTATTTGCAATAAAAAGTACATGGTTTAAAAATTTATGGAACAAGTGGGAATATGCCGCATTAAAATCAATCCTTAGGGTGATTAAACAAGGACAAGCTTTTGAAGGGCTGTTTTTTAAGCCAACAAAAGCCCTTTTAGATTTAAAGACTAAATTTACCGGCGACTGAACTTCTGTGGAAATCTATCAAACCCGAACACCGTAATCCAATTCAATATTAACTTCAAAAGTAACGTTTGTTGCCCCATCAATCGTTGGCACAGCAACCATTAGTATCGGAGATTCCAATCCGGGTATATCCTCAACAACAGCCCAGCCATCCGCCGCCCATACCGCTATTTTAGTTAACATTTGAGTTGGGAAATAATATTGGGCAGTAGCATAGTAAGCCGTATCTTTTATTTTTAAAGTGATAAAAGGATCAACCATATCGGCAGTCGCATTCGTAGTGCTAATAACCGGGCGCTGATAACATTGCTGGTCGTCGATTCCGCCCTCGTTAAATGTATTTATCCAAATGGGATATTGGAGGTAATCGTTAATAGTAATAATTTCCTCCAGTTTTGCGGAACCAGTGATGTAACTCATGGCACAAAAATAGATAAATAGTTTTTCTTATTGCGCAATGGTGCCAACACCAATGGAGCCATGCACTAAAACAAAGTTTCCTTGATCTCAAACCTACATAACGACGCTCTCCGTTAACCTTCTAAATGTGAGACTTATCCTCTCACTTTGCGAATTATTTTTATCGGGCAACACGGCATGCAACCAATGCTTTTGTATCTCTTGGGACATATAAAACAAGGTACCGGCGTCCAGCGTAAAATCAATTTCCTTGCCTTTGTCGATTTTATTTCTGAAGCGAATAATGCGGGGGTCGCCAAGCGACACTATGGCTATTCCGGTGCCATGGACCAGTTGGTCAACCTGATCGGAATGAAAACCCATTTTTGAATCGCCATTTACGTAGTAATTAATCAGGCAATTGTTCGGGAAAAATCCGATTTGGTCATGTACAAAATCCATTAGCGGATGCAAATAGCGGGGCATGGCACAAAATTGATATTCCTGTCCCGAATAATTATAGGGAACGCCATAACTAACCGTCTTCCGCGAAACCATTGAATTGTCCCAAACCGTATTAAGCTTAATCATCTCAAAAAGCTGATTGTCGAGAGATGGTATTTTCACCATCATAATCTCATTTGCCAGCTCCTTCATTCCATTTTCCATGTCAATTGTTTGATTATTAAAAGTAGTTAAATAAAGAATATTTAACATAACAGGTTAACCGAAATTATCGACCAATCGCCCATTTGTGCCGATGAAGCGCTACCCGCTATACTAAAACATCCCTCCGTCCCGGTGATTTGCCCCGTGGTCGATTATTTCTTTATGCCCGTCTATCGCGTTTTACCAAACGGTTGTATTGGTTTTTATTTGGTGCATGAAACTAAAAGTACAATTCCTGCTGTTGTTCCTTTTACCATTCACCATGGTAAAGGCCGCTAATATAATTACCGATGCCGGCACCGGTATTACCGGAACTGTTATCGATTCGGTGAGCCAGAAACCCGTGGATTATGCTACCGTATCTGTTTTTGACCAGGCGAGCAATAAGGTTGTAAACGGCACAATAACTGCCACCGACGGCAAATTTACCATCGACAAATTACCGGCCGGCACTTACCGCTTAAGGATAAATTTTTTGGGCTATGCCAATAAAACAATCGCTAATATTAAAGTTGATGGGGGGATGCTTAAACTGGGTCGCATATTGCTTAGCCCCGATAGTAAGTTGCTGAAAGAAGTACAGGTTACCGGCAAAAAAGCATTAATTGAAGAAAAAATAGACCGCACCGTATACAATGCCGAAAATGACCTGACTGCCCGCGGCGGCGATGCCACAGATGTAATGAAACGCGTACCCATGGTATCGGTTGACCTTGACGGTAATGTGAGCGTGCGTGGCAGCGCAAACATTAAAGTGCTTATCAATGGCAAACCCTCGGCTATGGCTTCGGCAAGCGTATCTGACGCGTTAAAGCAAATCCCTGCCGATTTGATTAAAAGCGTGGAGGTGATCACTTCGCCATCGGCTAAATACGATGCAGAAGGATCGGGCGGAATCATCAACATCATCCTGAAACAAAATACGTTGCAGGGGCTTACGCTAAACTTAAACTCGGCAGCCGGCACACGCGGCGCCGACCTGGGCCTTAACGGCGGCTACAAAACAGGTAAGCTCACTTTTTCGTTGGGTGGTTTTGGCCGTACAGGCTACAATATCCCCGGCGAGTTTAACAATAGCCAAACCATAACCAGCCTTACCACGGGCGATGCCCTGCTCACCACACAATCGGCCAATACGCATAATAAATTTTTGTTTGCCCGTTACAACGCGGGGGTTGATTATGATATTAACGAGCACAATTCACTTAGCCTTGGCGTGGTATTTGGCGCTAACAACCACCCAACTGTACAGGATAACTTTTTGACCAATAGCTATCTGAATGACGTACTTACCGGTTTGTCCCTACAAAAAAACAATATCACCAACAACTCCACTTCGGTTGATGCTACGTTAACCTATACCCTCACCGGCAAAAAGCCCGAGCGCGAATTCAGCTTCCTGACAGAGTACAGCCAGAATAACCGCCACAATAATTTTGAAAGTATTTTTCTTGATCAAAGCGATGGATCGTCAATTGGCGGATTAAAAAATAATAACAACAGCGTTAATAAGGAGCTTACCCTGGAGGCCGATTACCAAACACCGCTTGCCAAAAACCAGCTGCTGGAATTTGGCGCCAAGGATATTATCAGAACAGTAACCAGCGATTACACGTACCTGTCGGCAGCCGACGGCTCACTAAATTATCAGCCGGTATCGTCGGCCAGCCTGTCAAACGCGTTTAACTACAAGCAAAATGTGGCATCGGGATACGTGTCATTTACCTTTAACCCTTTTAAAAATTACACCATTAAAGCAGGTACCCGGTACGAGTATACCTCCATCAGCGCCGATTTCCTGAGCGGGCAGGCAGTTACCATTCCTAACTATGGCATATTGGTACCCAGCCTCAACATCAGCAAAAAGTTTGATAATGGCGATATGATTAAACTGGGCTACAACCGCCGCATACAGCGCCCCTCTATCGAGTTTTTAAACCCCAATATCCAGGCATCCAACCCACTGAATATAACCAGCGGTAACCCTGGCCTGCAGCCCGAGTTTACCAACAATTTTGAACTGGCCTACAGCACCAATATTAAAAGCAACCATTTCAATATTTCGGCATTTATGCGCAATACCAACGATGCTATCCAAACCATCCGGACAAGCAGCGGCGATACCATAAAAACCAGCTATCAAAATTTGGGCAAGCAAAATGCCTATGGTATGAGCCTATCGGCCAACCTTACCCTCACCAGCAAGCTAAGCCTTAATGGCGGCCTTGATATGTATTACCTTGATTTGGATAACCAGGACCCCGATCCGCTTTTCCGGGCATCCAACCATGGCTGGGTGGCCAACTACCGCATATTTGGCAGCTATGACCTGTCAGACAAGTACTCGGTACAGGCATTTGCCTTCCACCGTTCGCGCCAAATACAGCTACAGGGTTACCAGGGAAGTTTCGGAGTATATAATTTAAGTTTTAACAGGAAGTTTGCCAACAAAAAAGGCAGCATTGGCATTGGCGCAGATAACTTTCTGACTAACGGCTTCAGAATACCTACCGTTGTTAATTCGGGCAACATTAACCAGAATGCCGTAAACATAATGCACAACCGCAGCATCGAGGTAACGTTTACTTATAAATTTGGTGGCATGTCTGTTCAAAAGCCCAAAAAACCTAAAAAAACCATCAATAATGATGATTTAAAGGAAGGCAGCAGCAATAACAATAATTAATAAAAACCGCCCCCATTCAGGGTGCTATGCACTTGTGGCGGGCGGATAGCCTTCACCTTATCTTTTAATTTAAATCTTGCAGGGCAGGTTTGGATTTCAGGGTTAAGATTTACTTCTTTTTATATACTTCCTGTACAGGTATTCGGCATATCCCACGCTAATATAATCCGGAAATTTCCAGGTGGGGTAATATTTTCTTTGAATATATTTTACCCCGCTAAAAAACAGAATAGCCGCTATTAATAAAATACCTAAACCCAATAGTATGGCACCCAGTATTACAACAATATCCATAATTTAATCATTTTGGATTTGTACGCACCGCTTAAACAAAGGTTACATTTGTTTTAATAATTAATATTTGCCAACCCGGCCACTAATAATAATATAATAAACCTGTTTTATAAACACCTTCCTGTTATAACCCGGCTGGTTACTAAAATGCAAACAATAACAACAAGTTGCGTTTAACCTGCGTAAAAAAGGGGAAGTTAATTACACCGGATGCCTGCCGAACAGCACTATTTAAACTTTGAGCAAATTGTTGACACCCTGAACAGGGGCGTATATGGCATTGATACCCAAGGCAATTGTATGTTTATTAACCAGGCGGCCACACAGATGCTTGGTTACCCGCGCGAGGCCTGCATTGGCAAAAACATGCATAGCCTTATCCATTATCGCGACATAAATGGTAACGTATACCCCGAAAGCGAATGCGCCATATGCACCGTAAATAAGGCCGTTAACGGACAGCACAATCTTGACCATGTTTACCGGAGGGCCGATGGATCGGCGTTCAATATCAGGCATTCCTCAAGTCCAATTATTGATAATGGCATTTTTAAAGGAATAGTTATTGCTTTTAGCGATATATCCGATCAAAAAAACAAGGAAGCAGCCTTAACCGAATCTGAAAAAAAATACAAGCTCCTTTTTGATAACAACCCATCGCCCATGTTTATCTGGGATTTTGAAACCCTGCAGATAGTGGATTGCAATGAAGAAGCATTGATAAAATATGGCTATAGCAGGGAGGAGTTTTTAAAGTTAAACATCAGGCAGGTACGCCCCCCGGAAGATATCGCCCTTATTAATGAAGCCACAAAAAGTGAAGCATCTTATGGCTCCATCCACAAAAAAAACTGGCGGCACCTTAAAAAAAACGGCGATCTGATACACGTTGAAGTTACCGGTCATGTCATTGAGTTTAATGGCCGCAAAGCTTCACTGGTACTCATAAATGATATAACAGAGAAGCTAAAAGCAGAAAACGAACTAAAAAACTCGGAAGAGAAGCTACGTATTGCTACAAAAATTGCCGGGTTAGGCTATTGGCAGGTACAATTGGATGGCAAAAACAGGTACTGGTCTGACGAGGTATATACCATTTGGGGGGCCGACAGGGATTCGTTCGCGGCCGATTACAGCCTGTTTTATAAAACCATTCACCCCGATGACAGGGAGCGGTTTGCCCGGGAGCAGGCCTTTGCCGTAAATAACGCCAGGGAAATAGATTTTGAATACCGTATTATTTTGCCCGATGGATCGATGAAATGGGTACATGAAATTGGCAAACTGGTTGCCGGTAACAGCAATCAGCCGGCAGTTTTCCGGGGAACGGTGCAGGATATTACGCCCCGGAAGCTTTTATCGTTATCGCTGGAAGAAATTAACCTGCGCTATAATTATGTAACCAAGGCAACTTCAGATGCTATTTGGGATTGGGATTTAACAAATGACAACTTGTACTGGGGCGAGGGCTTCGAAATTATTTTTGGATATAACAGCGAAAGCATTCAGCGCAACATCAGTTCATGGACAAACCATATACATCCCGAAGATATAGATCAATTAATAAAAGGCATTTACGCCGTAATTGACGGAACCGAAACCAAATGGAAAGACGAATACCGCTACCGGAAAGCCGATGGCACTTACGCTTATGTTGTTGACAGGGGATTTGTCATACGCAACGCAAAAGGTAAAGCCATAAGGATGGTAGGCGCTATGCATGATATTACCAAACGTAAAACAGAAGTGCACCATTTAAAACTAATCCAATCTGTAATAACGCACACTACCGATGCTGTTTTAATTACCGATGCCAACATGTTTGATGGATTGGGACCGCACATTGTTTATGTAAACGAAGCATTTACCAGGATGACGGGTTATAATGCCGATGAAGTAATGGGTAAAACGCCACTGATATTGCAAGGCCCAAAATCGGACGCGGCCGAATTGCGGCGGCTGGATATAGCATTGCGTAAAAGTAGACCATGCGAAATTACCACCATCAGCTACAAAAAAAACGGAGAAGAGTTTTGGGCAAACTTTTCTGTTAATCCGGTAATGGACGACAAGGGCATTTTAACGCATTATGTGGCCATTCAACGCGATGTTACCGAACAAAAAAAGGCAGAGCTGGAGCTTAAATTGTTTGCCGGCGATTTATATGAACGTAACAAGGAGCTTAACCAGTTTGGATACATTGTATCGCATAACCTGCGGTCGCCGGTGGCAAATATCATGGGGATAGCCAATTTATTGGAACTGGATAGCGACGACCCCGACACGGTAGCCAAATGTACACACGATTTAAAAATTGTAGTGAACAGGCTGGATAGCGTTATAAAAGACTTAAGCCAAATTGTATCCATCACCGATGGCTCGACAGCCCTTACCAAAGAAAAAATTGATTTAAACGCATTGATAGCCCAGGTAGTTACCGACCTTGAAGATGTTATATACCATACGGAGGTTGAGGTTACTATACACGGCGGCTCGCATATCATTTACTCGCATAAGGCTTATTTGTACAGTGTATTTTATAACCTGGTGAGCAACGCCATCAAATACCGATCAAACAATTCGCCACGCGTAACTATCACTATTGCTGATGATGTTACAGGTACCATAGTTACCGTAGAAGATAACGGCATAGGCATTGATTTAATAAAACACCGGGACAGTATTTTTAAACCCTATAAAAGGTTCAATTTAAATATTGAAGGTAAGGGACTGGGCCTATTTTTGGTCAAAAGCCATATCGAGGCGCTCGGCGGCTATATTACCATCGATAGCGAGGAAGGCCGCGGATCTGTCTTTACTATAGACCTGCCCGCATCAAGCCATTTAGCGCCCGAAGCCGTCCAGGTCTCCGAATACCGTTAACAGCAATACCCAATCGCTTGTACCGTGTATCAAAATTTAGCAGGAAATGCCTAATTCCCCTGTCAATCCTGGGTAATAAAATCCGCGGATTCAGAAGGGGGATGACGTACGTCGGCGAGTCGACTCACCCCGACGAGGCTCCGCCCGTCTGCCCCTCTCTCCGACTGCGTCGCATAGAGGGGCAATAAAACCAAAATTGAGCTTCACCCTCTTTGCGGCGTAAGCCGGAGAGAGATTCTGTGTTAATTATCAAATTCTTTTTAATTTTGTTTTCTTAAGGCGGCTTTATGTCAGCCTGTTTAGGGCGGTATAACTTCGTGTTTTATTCGCCCTAACTCTTTTAAGCGGTTGCTATATTTTCTTTTTGTAAGTATTCTTTATCATATTTCTTTTCCGTTGTCCAGATCGTATAGATCATTTCCAGTATTTTTCGTTGTACAGCTACTACTGCCTTCATTTTGATCCCATGTTTAGATACCAGCCTGATGAATATGGCTTTAAAGCGCTCGTCGTGCCTTATAGCGGTTAAAGCTGGCATGTGCATCGCTTTCCTCAGATGTCTGTTCCCCCGCTTTGATATCCTTGGTTTTCCCTTGACTGATGTACCTGAGTCTTTTACGATCACATCCAGACCTCCCAAACTTACAACTTGCTTCTTATTCCGGATCAGTTCAAATCCATTGGTCTCGGCAACTGCTGTTACGGCCGTTAAACCTCCTACTCCTGGTATTGACATGATAAGGTTTATCTTTCTATGAAGCTCTTTGTCCAATTTTACCAGTTCGGCTATTTCCCGCTTGATCTCCTTTTCCTGCCCGTTGAGTAGTTTAATCCGTTGGTTTGCCCGGTATAAACTCCTATCGTTAGGAAAAGCTTCTGCCTGTTCTGCATGCAATTGATTTTTAGTCATTGTACGGTCGGCTACAATCTGGTCCCGTTCCCGTGTCAGCTGTTTCAAATCCCGGAATATCTTTTTAGGCTTCTGCCATACTTTAAGGTTTCTTTCTAATCCAAACTGGCAAATAGCCTCCGATGCTGTTTTGTCTGTGATCGTTTTTATCTCCAATGTTTTCATGTAACTACTGATCTTATTCGGCAGTATAATACTTACTTCAAAGCCCTGATCGCTAAGATGATAAGCTGCTTTTTCATGGTAAACACCAGTTGCTTCCATTACATAATGGACATTTACCTGGTTATCTGTATGTTTCTTTATCCATACCAATAACGCTGTAAACCCCGACGGCTTGTTGGCAAATGTTTTGTAAGCATACACTTCTTTATGAAGGGATCGATCCATCCGTCCTAAAGAAACTACCAGTTCATTTTGCGCCACGTCAATGCCGGCTACCTGTTTTAAAATCTTTGTCATCACCTGATTTGATTAATAATATCAAAAGTGAATAACCCCTCTTCGTTTGCTCTCCTGGTTGGATATCCTGGATATATCGCTATGCAATATTCCTTACATTCTGTTCAAACTCTAAAGGGTAAAAAGAAATGAGGCAGGATCTCTCTCTGAACATACCTTAATGGTTGTTGGGGTCGCCATCTGCTCTCATTTCCTTTTCACTTTATAATGCAAATCTATTTGCTTATATTATGATAACAAACATAGGAGGGTCGGCCAGCGTAGCGTAGCCGGGGTGAGTCGTAGCCGGCGTTCAAAGCCCAATGTTTATCCAAAACCCAATATGTCGTGGGTAGTTATCAAATTTAGGTAAACTATGAAGGAGGAATGACATTTAAAAATAAAAGACTGTCATGCTGAGGAACGAAGCATTTGCCAACTTTTCTATCGGTCATGCATAGCTGATAGATCCTTCGTTCCTCAGGATGACAGGAAAATGGGATTTGTAATAGGTAAGTAGGAAGGATCTATCAGCTATTCATTACCAATACAAAGGTTCCCGATAAATCCTTTGCGCCTACCATGATATGTTGAATTTTGAGCTGCGGAGGCTGTAAACAAGATTTTGTAACAATTTGGTAACGCCCCATCCGTCAAAATAATAATCCTTAAAGCCAGGCGTTTCTACATCATTATTTACAATACCCCTATTGATAATGAATATACAAGTTAACCTTGCCCAAATCCGTTTTAATACCGAAAGCAACGGCCATGACAAATGCTGGCGGCTGGTGCTGGATGGCCAAGAGGTCCTGGTAGAATCTGTAAACATCCAGGCCCCTGTTTTTACCTCGCGCGATTGGATTGAACCCATCGGCAAATTCAAACACCATATTTCTGTTGCCGATTGCCGCGTACACATCGACGAAGCCGGAGCTGCGCTGATTACGGCTGTTTGATAATAGATAGCACTCAAAACAATTTTGTCGCCCGGGCCCTTTTTAATGCTATTAAGTTAAGGAATTAAGATCGATTTAATATCGAACACCGAATGTCCAATATCGGATAATGAAGGAAAAATTTCGGCGTTGGACATTCGAAATTCAGTGTTCGATATTATTTGTCCTTTTGTTTTTCTTCACTTCTCCCGCGCTTTTTGTCCCCTCAGGGTCTCTTTGAAAAAGGCCCTTGGGGCCGCATGCCAGGTGAATGAGTCATCTCAACGTACAGGCGCATCCTCTCCCGCACTTTATGCTTCCAAAATCAATCTGTTATGCCTAAATAATCAAAAACTGTATCTGTTATGTTTTTAAATATTTGGTCAAATTTGTTGCGTTAATTTAAACTCAGGATCATGAAAAAGTACACCATTACGCTATTGCTTTTATTGGCAATATCTTTTGGCAGCAAAGCACAAAATACAACTATGAACACTACACAACAATCAGAAAAAACAGTAAGGGATTTTTTAGAAATCGTCCGTTCCGGAAAATCACCCGAAAGGGCTGCAGAATTTATGGCAGATTCGGTAAAAGCACATCAGCTTAATGCAGAGCACCCGGAAACCGTTGTCAGGACACCGGAAAACTACGGGCAGCATGTCAATGAATTCCTGCAAAGCTATGGCCGTTACCAATTTGAAATTACCGAACTTATTGCCGGTAACGACAAAGTTTATGCCCGCTGGAAACAAACCGGTAATCAAATTGGGGATGTGGACGAATTTAAATCTACAGGACTCCCTGTAACTGAAATAGGAAGCGCAGTTTACAGGGTTTACAACGGAAAAATAGTTGAATACTGGGTGCAGGTTGACAGGAAAGGTACAGAAATTCAGCAACAGAATAATGGGAAGGCTAAATCCGGCGAAACTAAAACAGGCCTGCCCTTTTCTGATGCTTATATTTACGGCGATGCATTGTATATATCCGGCCAGATTGGCATTGATCATACAGGTAAACTGGTAAGCAACGGATTTGAAGCAGAAGCAACACAGGTAATGGAAAACCTTGGCAAGGTATTGCGTAAAAATAAACTTAACTACCAGGACCTGGTCAATGTAACCATCTACCTTACCAGCATGGATAACTACGCTGCTGCCAACACTGTTTACAGCAAATATTTTCACCATAAATTCCCGGCCAGGGTTTGCATAGCCGTTAAGGAGTTACCACGCCAGGCGCAGATTGAGATTGCGGCGGTTGCAGGCTTTAATAACTAATTATTGCATGATGTCCCCTCAGGGTTTCTTCAATGCTATTAAGTTAAGGAAAAACAGAAGTAAAATAATATCGAACACTGAATTTCGAATGTCCAACACCGAAGTTATGTCCCCTCAGGGTCTCTTTGAAAAAGGACCCTGAGGTTGCAAGCAAAGCGATGAACTATTTCAATACAACAGGCCCCCTCCCTCTGGTTCCTCTCCTTGAAGCTATTAAGTTAAGAAAATGACAGGCTGCTCCATCGGAGCAAAACATTTGTAGCAATCGTAATTTAACATTTTTGCGTGCCGTAGGTACGCCACATAAGTTCCGTACCTACGGCACGGGCATTATTTTTCTATCTTTTCTACAAATGGTATACCCCTACGGGATTGAAAATGCTTAATCGCTTGTGTCCTCTCAGGATCTCTTTGAAAAAGGACCCTGAGGTCGCGTACCGGGCTATGGACTATTTTTACACATCAGGCATCCATTCCCTCAGGTTCCTCTCTGAGAGAACCTGAGAGGCCAAAAGGCCCGGAAAATTTTAAACGCTACCCCCTGAATACTAATTGCGTTTTTCAAACGTTTCACATCATCACAATATTTATTAATTACCGGTGAAACCTTATCTTAAATTCCTCGCCCTATTGCAGTTCCTGCTGTTAACCGCAGCCGCTAACGCTGCTGCCCCGCATATCGACGTTAACCGTACCAGGCAAAAGGCCAAACAAAGCCTTGCTTTTTGCAAACAGAAAGGCTACAATACCCGTTACTGTATTTTGATAGACATGAGCCTGCACTCGGGTGTTAAGCGATTTATGGTTTGGGATTTTCGTAAAAACGATACCATGATTACCGGCCTGGTAAGCCATGGCTGCGCCAGTGCGCCGTGGTCGGGCGTGTGGACAAAAGACAAACCCGTTTTCAGCAATAGTGACGGCAGCCATTGTACCGCCCTGGGGAAATACCAGATTAATGGCCGGGCTTACAGCGCCTGGGGCATCCACGTAAAATACTTTTTAGCCGGGTTGGAGAGCACCAATAATAATGCCTATGTCAGGCAAATCGTATTCCACTCCTGGGAAAAAGTTGCCGAAGCCGATGTATATCCCAACGGTACGCCCGAAGGCTGGGGCTGCCCCGCCATATCAAACAACACCCTTAAAATTGTCGATGCGCTGATCAGGAAGCAAAAAAAACGGATGCTGATGTGGATATATAGTTAGTGACGGGGCAACGATAAATTGACTGGTTGTATTTAGCCCAAAGTCTTAAGTTCTAAGGCAAAAGGCAAAAAAATCAACTTTATGTCCCCTCAGGGTCTCTTTGAAAAAGGACCCTGAGACCGCGTACCGGGCTATGAACTATTTTGTAACCGGCATTCCGATAGATTCATCTGCAAAAGGATCTCGCAGAACACAAAAACCTTAAACCGAAACACCTTCCAATATTTTATCAATAGAGGAGGCTAACGATCTATCCTTATCAGTAACGATATCTCCCTGGTCGTGAGTCGACAGCCAGATTTCAACTTTATTCCATTCATTTTTCCAGGTGGGGTGATGATTATTCGATTCGGCCAGCAAGGCCACCCGGGTCATAAAAGAAAATGCTTCCGAAAAGTCTTTAAATTTAAATGCCCTGTAAAGTTTGTTATCAATTTCCTGCCACATCATTTTTATTTTACCTCCTTCTGTTTAACAGGCGAAATAACATCGTGTTTTATTTATATCTGATAAGTATCTAATCTTAATTATTCAACTGCGCCATGCGAGCTACCTGAAAAAAGCCCCGAGGCAGGATGGCGGGCATTGAACTATTTGATGTGGCAAATAAATCTATTTACTTCGGTATAAATAACAACTCCTTCTATCAGAAAGTATTTCTGCAGCAAATTATACTTCCTTTTTTACCTGACTAAATTCAATTATCAACGCAGCGTCTGACACCTGGTCATCCAATCGCCTTGATGACAAAACAAGATACCAGCCTGCCGGCGCTAAAAATAAACAAAGCAAAAAGCTGGTGAAGCCCCCGATAACGCGCTTAGAGCCGATTTTGGCAAAAATAAAAGCTACAATGATCATCATGTGCAAAGCGGTGAAAAAGGTCGTCCTTAAAATAAACATAAAAAAGGAAAAGCCACTAATCAATTATTGATTATACGTCCACACATCACCCGACCGCATAGTAACCTGCGGGCTGGTATACAGCAGGGTGGTGCCGTCGGTATCGTAAACATAAAAGCGGCCGGTTTCCATCACGGTACTCATGTATAGTACAACCTGGTTGGGCCCGTGCGCTCTTTCAATATCGCCCCAGCGGGCGTTTGTTCTGTCGCTTATAAAAATTATTTTTTTTGTAAGCCACCTGGCGTGTAACGAATTGTGGCTCAAATCGCCGGTAGGCCCTGCGCCATAAATAATGCCGTATAACCTGTTGGCATTGGTTACAAACCCCATCGACACAATATATAAATCGGCTGCATTGTAATTGCCCAGCAAAAAGCTGCTGGCCGGAAAACTGGTCAGGCTGTTGCTTAGGCTGTATCTTAATTCCTGCCGGTTATGGTGCATTCCCATTAAATAGTAAGTGGCATTGTTGTACGTAAAGGCTTTTACGTCCTGTGCAACAAGATTCTCGGCCAGCGCATCGCCGGTGTAATTGAAATTTATCCCATCGGTACTTACCGCATGATGGACCGCTTTGGGCCTGGTTGCAAAATCATTAAAATACAAATGATAGATGCCGTTTTCAAGATAGGCAACATTTGATCCGTTTACATCGGCAGTGGCCCAGTTAGGGTAATTGGCCATATTTAAAAAGGCATTGCCCGAGCCGGTATTTGGGGCCCAGGCAATGCCATCGGCCGAGGTTGCAAAGCTGGGCTTATTGGCAACCGAGTTTTGAGCTAACGAAGTATAATACATCAGCCAGCTGCCATCTGGCTTCTTTAATACAGTTTCGTTGTTTACGTGGCGCCTGTCGCCATTGCCAATCACTAAAGTATGGGTGCCAAAAGTTAAAAAGTCGTCATAAGTAACCGTTGTAAATATCCGGTCGTTTTTTGCTGATGTATTGTCCCAGCCGCCATAATAAATATGCCAGTTGCCGCCATTATAAACTATGTTTGGCGCATATATATTAGGGTTAATAGCATTGGTTGTGCCCCGGATGATGGGGTCGCGGTCGTCTTGTGTCCAGTTGAAAATGCGGTCCGGGTTAAATGAGTCCGAACCTGCGTTATTAATCCGGTTTTGCCTGACAGCGTTATCATTGCCGGTCCATTTAAAATGATTGAAGCCGTCATCAAATCCCGCGGCAACTTCAGCCAGCTGGAAATAATAGTTGGGGCCATCGGCGCGTAGCCCGGTAACTTCTATTTTTATGCCGCTGGCATGCACAGTAACCGGCAGCGGTATGGTCACCGGCAAATCATAGTTGTCGCTTTTTTGGGGATTGGCAAAATTAGTGAACGATTTTGCTGCCACCCATGATGCACCCGTATAATAATAAATTGTAAAATTTAAGGGGAAGCATAAGCCTGCATTATTGCTGCCGTACCTTGGGGTAAGCTTCACATAATTTATATCAACGGCACCGCTAAAATAAAATTGAACAAACTCCACACCATTTGAACTTAAATGCCTGGCCGAGCTCCAGCTGGTAGCAGTATTACTGTCAATTGCATTTGATGCGTCCCACGTAGGATAGGTTGATGATGCCGAAATGCTGACAACAGGAATATCGGTATGTACCGGCGATATTTTCAGGCTTTGGCTGTTAGACGTAATTGCAGATTTTGTGTTTATTTCTACTACATCTTTGTTGCAGCCCGCAAATAAAGTAGCAATTATTAGAAGCAATATGCGCAAAATTTTACTCATGATAAAGGTTGGCAGGTTATTAACACGAGGTAGCGCGGCTGCTATTTAACGTAAATATATCTCAATATTTTATTCCCGTCAATACGCAAAAATAATTTTTTCCTGGCAGTGCCGAAAGGGTGATTGCGGGTATGCTTCGGTGTGTTAACGGGGGCCATCGGGTGGCCATTGGGTTCATTTCGGGAGCCGACAGGTACCAAACATCGCACCGTAATGTTGCCCGGAAAATTCGAAATTTCATTCAAAACAGGTGTTCGGGGCAAACTAAACCTAAATACATAACTAATTGATTATCAACAAAATTTATTTTTACACCTTAAACAATCCGAACACCTAAACAACTGTAAAACAACAAATTAACAAACAAAGCCCGAACACTGCCTGTATCCACTCAAAAAAGCGAACACCCATAGTAATGCTACTCATCCAAAAAAACTATCTTTGCCCCCATGAATATCCTGATCCTCGGTTCGGGCGGAAGGGAAAGTGCCTTCGCCTGGAAAATTGCGCAAAGCCCTAAATGTGAAAAGCTTTTTATAGCCCCCGGCAATGCCGGCACTCACCAGTACGGCACCAACGTTAACATTAAGGTTACCGATTTTGAGGGCATTAAAGCACTGGTATTGGAACAAGCCATTAACCTGGTATTGGTAGGCCCCGAGGAGCCGCTGGTAAAAGGCGTTCATGATTTCTTTTTGGCCGATGAGCAATTAAAAAATGTACCCGTTGTAGGCCCCCAACAGGAAGCAGCCCAGTTAGAGGGCAGTAAGGATTTCAGCAAGCAGTTTATGCAAAGGCATAACATCCCTACGGCTGCTTATAAAACTTTCACTAAAGATACTTTGCAAGAGGGTCTTACTTACCTGGCCACCGCCGGCCTTCCCGTTGTACTTAAAGCTGATGGCCTGGCCGCCGGAAAAGGTGTGCTTATCTGCACCTCGCTTGAAGAAGCCCAATTGGAGCTTACCCAGATGCTTGCCGAAGCCAAATTTGGCGACGCCAGCTCAAGCGTGGTCATTGAACAATTCCTGCAAGGCATTGAACTATCTGTCTTCGTAATGACCGATGGCAGTAACTACAAAATACTACCTGAAGCTAAAGACTATAAACGTATTGGCGAAGGCGATACCGGGCTGAACACCGGCGGCATGGGTTCAATCTCGCCCGTACCGTTTGCAGATGCCGCCTATATTAAAAAGGTTGAAGATTTAGTGATCATCCCAACTGTCGAAGGTTTGAAAAAAGATGGAATCCCATATAAAGGCTTCATCTTCATCGGCCTGATGAATAAAGATGGCGAACCTTGGGTAATAGAATACAACTGCCGCATGGGCGACCCTGAAACCGAAAGCGTAATGCGCCGCATCGACAGCGATTTTGTTGACCTGCTGCAAGGCGTTGCCGAAGGCAACCTTAACGAAAAGGAACTAATTATTTCGTCAAAAACTGCCGCCACCGTGGTTATGGTAGCAGGCGGCTACCCGGGCGAATACCTTAAAAATAAAGTAATAACCGGCACCGAAAACGTGCGCGACAGTATAGTATTTCACGCAGGCACCAGCCTTGACGGCGAAAACGTGATTACCACAGGCGGCCGAGTTTTGGCAATAACTACCTTGCAGGACAACATGTTTAACGCCCTGCAACAAGCCACAGCCGATGCCAGCCGTATTTATTACGACGGCATGTACTTCAGGAAAGACATTGGATTTGACCTGCTTTAGAAGGCAGTTGATTAGGTTGATTGAGTGAGTGGTTGATTGGGTTTTTACCTGGCTAACTTAATCAACCTAATCTAACTCAATCAACCACTCACCAAACTATATTTTCCCAAAAATCTCGGCAAGTTTATCTTCCAGATCGTCGCCGCGCAGGTTTTTGGCAATTATTTTTCCGTTGGGATCTAACAGAAAGTTTTGCGGGATGCCGCGAACGGCGTATAAACCTGCCGCTTTGCTATCCCAAAATTTAAGATCAGAAACGTGGTTCCAGGTTAGGCCGTCTTTGTGAATGGCAGCCAACCATTTGTCTTTAGCATTTGGCTTATCAAGCGATACGCCCAGGATGGTAAATTTTTGACCTTTGTAATGGTTATAAGCTTTTACCACATTGGGGTTTTCCCTGCGGCAGGGGCCACACCATGATGCCCAAAAATCAATCAAAACATATTGCCCGCGGAATGAAGACAGGTTGATAACTTTTCCGCTGGTATCAGCCTCGGCAAATTCCGGTGCAACAGCGCCCAGGGCTACAGCCTTAAGCTTAGGCATCCTCTCGCCTAATGCCTTACCTGCGTCGGTACTTTTTACAGCAGGCGTTAGGGCGTCATATAAAGGTTTAAGATCTACATAATCGGCGCTGTAGGCTAATGATTCAAGGGCATTCAGGCTGATGATTGAATTGGGGTTTTCTCTGATGAATTTTTTATCTATAGCCGCGCTCATCTCGTCAATCGCTTTTTCGTCGGCTTTTGCTTTTTTAATATATTCAGGAGAGGCCTTTTGCTCGTCCGTGGCCGCTTTCTGCTTTTCGTCCAAAGCGGTATAAGCTTCATTTACGGGCTTTTGCAGCAACTGATATTTCTCGTTTTCCTGGTTGGTTTTAGGGCCATCAACTGTCGCATTTTCTATTTTATCAGTTGCGTTTATGTTTATTAAACCAGGTTCAAGATAAATGGCCCGATAGCCATCGGCCTTACCCGTTCCGGTACCTTTTGAGTTAAACAATAAATAAGCGTTAAGTGGTGCTGCACCAACCGAGCCTGCAAAATGGAATTTACCATTAACCACGGCACATGAATCATAAATGGGTTTACCCTTCGGGAACCTGTATTCCAGGTACATTTTGGCAGGAGCATTAAAATCACCTATTTTACCTTGTATATCATACTTGTTATCCTGGGCAAAAACAATAGCAGGCCAAGTAGTTAATGCAAATAATATTATCTTTTTCATAAAGCGATAAAGTTTAAACTGCAATATAATATGTAAAAACTATATATTACTTATAGTCAACAAAAAGTTACATTGTTTTGGATTTACTCAAACAATGACAATTAACCACTCAACAACTTTTTAATTTTTTCGAGCCAACACAATCAACCTAATCTAACCCAATCAACCACTCACTAATCTATATCTTCCCAAAAAGCTCAGCCAGCTTGGCATCAAGGTCTTCGCCACGAAGATTTTTGGCGATGATCTTTCCATCGGGGCCAATCAGGTAGTTTTGTGGGATGGAGGTTACCGAATAAAGGGCCGCGGCAGCGTTATTCCAATACTTAAGGTCAGATACCTGGGTCCAGTCCAATCCATCACTTTTAATTGCCGCAAGCCATGCCGATTTGCTGTCGGCCCTGTCTAACGACACGCCAACAATGGTAAAGTTTTTGGTTTTATACTTATTATAGTTACGCACCACGTTAGGATTTTCCTGGCGGCAGGGGCCGCACCACGAAGCCCAAAAATCAAGCAAAACATATTTTCCCCTGAATGATGATAATTTAACCGGTGTGCCGTTTACATCGTTTTGTACAAAATCGGGCGCAATTGCACCTATTGCTGTAACCCTTAAGGCATCAAGTTGTGCTTTCAACACCTTACCCGCTTCGGTATTCCGTACGTCGGCCGAAAGCGAGTTGTACAAAGGCTCAATTTCACCCGGATCAGGAGCCGGGCCACCTACCGAACTTAAAGCCAGCAAGCTTAGGTAACTGTTGGGGTTATCGGTTATAAAGCTCTTTAAGGTATAGCTCTGCAGCGTTTGCAATGCTTTATACTTACTTTGTATAGCGCTTTGAAATGCAGGCGACTTCTGTTGCTCAGGTGTGGCAGCCTTAACTTCGGCCATCAGGTGTTCGCCGCGCATGTTGATGCTTTTCAGCTGGGCCTGCAGTTTAATATTATCAAGGTTAAGCTGCGAACCGGTTATCTGCGCTTTTGAAACAGAATCTTTACTGGTAATAGTCAGCGTGCCTTTATCAATAAAAAAGTTAAGGTTATCGGCATTTTTTGATAATGCCCGGCCATCGCTATATTGCTGGGTAAATTTTTCTATCCCCAGGCCTTTGTAATCAACCACCAGCGTGGCATTAACCGGGTTTAGCATCGAACCTTTGAAACTAAAAACACCATTTACAACATCGGCCGAATCAATAACGCTGTTGGCGCCCAATTGATACGATAAATAAACTTTTGCAGGCGCGCCTACATTACCCAATTTACCATTTATAGTAAAGGTATCGTTACTTTGGGCATATGCAATGGCCGGTAATAAGGCTATAATTAAAAAAAATATTTTCTTCATCAGAGTTAAAAACTATAAGGATTGATAACGTTAAAATGCTGCTATAATTGCAATTATCAGTTTAATTTTTGATAAGTGCGCCACCAAAGGTCGGGCAACTCGCCGGATGTGGCCGTTTTATAGTCGGCATAGCTACAGGGCACCAGGTGGAAGCGTTCGTTTTTTGAGCCCCCCGTTGGGTAAGGTACCTGCATCCACCAGCGGTCGGATTTTTTGCTTTTTACAAATACAACCTCCTGGTCTTCATGCTTCAGGCTGGTTTTGTAAATAAGGTATTGTGATTTTGGATTGAGCGGAAAATCGCGCTTACGGCCGTAAAACCCATCAATAAAATACCAGATCATCTGCGCCAGCAACATAGCCGTTTGGCCATTATTATCGTAGGCCGGGTTAAACTCATAAAAACCTATCGAGCTTAGCTTATCGTTAAACCCCGCGTAGCGGCATAGCTGGCAGGCCTCCTGCCCGTTAAAGCCATTGGGGGTAGCATTGGCGTTGCCTGCAGCATCAGCCGATCGGATGGCCCCCACATCAAAACTTACCATGCTGGCGTTACGGATGGCAGGCTCGGTTACGGCAATGTTGCCGCTTAGCTCGCCAAGGCGGTGTACATCAAAGTAAAGCTTATCCATCACCCGCAAACTTTCCTGGCTGGCAAAATAAGTTTGGTACCCCAGGTTGCTAAAATTGAACAGGTAATTGGGTTCGTGCAAAAATATTTTGTTGAGATATGATTGCGAAGTTGTTTCCAATCCTGCCGGGGTTTCGTCCTCATCAAGGTCAAAACGGGCATCTACTACTACCAGGTCAACCTTCTGTTCCAGGTCTTCGTAGCCAAGGTATTGGGCGTAGGTTAAATCCTGCCCGCCACCTAAAATAATGGGGATAATATCTTTTTTCACCAGTTCGGATACCACGGTTTTAAGGGCAAAGTAGGTATCAGTAACCGATGCGCCTGCTGCAATATTGCCCAGATCGGCAATTTTTAAGTTATAGCCACCTTCATTAAGCTGGTAAAGTTTTTCGCGGATATAGTCGGGGCCAAGGGCGCAGCCCTGGTTATCGGTAGCATTTCTATCGTCCATAACGCCAATAATGGCCATGTCGGTTTTCTCCTCAAGGTCGGGAAAATCGACAGAATAATGCACAATTTTATCGCCAAGCTGACTGGTATAGTAGCCCTTTTTAGGAGTGATCTTTTTCAGATCGATGGGTTTAAAAAAATCAGCTAAGGACATAATGTTCGATGTGCAAATGTGCAGATGTGCAAATGTGCAGATTGATGGGCAGATGTGCAAATGATTGATGGGCAGATTTCAGGTGAACATTTTTTGTCTGAACTGAATTTTCAGAATTAATGAATGAGTAGAATTGACGAATAACAAACCAAACAGGCACTCAAAAATCAAAATCCTGCATCTGCATATCTGCACATCTAAAATCTGCACATTTATGAACATATTTGCACATCTGAAATCCGTATATATGATTCTAATTACTGGCGCAACAGGTTTTCTCGGGGCCGAACTGGCGAAACTGCTGGTTACATCTGGCTCAAACATTCGTTGCACCAAGAGGGCTACATCAACCATACCTGCGTTACTTGTCCCTTTTCAATCACAAATTGAATGGGTGGAGGCCGACTTGTTGGATATTTTTGCTTTGGAGAATGCTTTAGCTGGCGTAACCCAGGTTTATCATTGCGCGGCGTGGGTATCGTTAAAATCGGCCGATAAAAAGCCGATGATCAATACTAACGTGACCGGCACGGCCAACCTGGTTAATTTATGTGCCGAAAAGGGCATCAGGATGGTGCACGTAAGCTCGATAGCCGCTATAGGCCTGGCCAAACCCGGCGATCTTACTACCGAAAACCACCACCTGGAGCAATCAACAGAAAATGATGGTTATGCCATATCAAAGTTAGAGAGTGAGATGGAAGTATGGCGCGGTATTGCCGAAGGGCTGGATGCTGTAATTGTGAATCCATCGCTTATTATTGGCGCAAGCGCGGGTAAAGCTGGCAGCGGCGCGTTGTTTGAAACCATCCGTAAGGGCCTTAAATTTTATACCTCCGGCACCATTGGTTTTGTTGATGTAGAGGATGTAGCCAAATGTATGGTTGGCTTGATGAACAGTGTTATCACCGCCGAGCGCTACATTATCAGCGCCGAAAATCGCACCTATCAATCTATAACTACCGAGGCAGCAAACGGATTTGGGATTAAACCGCCCGCCATTTTAGCCAAACCCTGGCTGATGGAAATTGGCTGGCGCGGTGCCGCAGTAATAGCCGCGTTAACAGGTGGCGATCCGGCTATCGACAAAACATCGGCACAGGCGGCATCGGTAACACGGGAGTTTGATAACTCGAAAATCAAGAATGCTATTGGCATTGAATTTAAGCCGATCAGCGAAACCATTAAGGAGATTTGTAAGGCATTGCACTAATTGAAGATGGCTTTATGGATATGGTAAAACGCTATACATTTAATCCCCGGCGCTTAATTTTTGAGTCGGTGTTTACTTTTGCATTGGTCGGCTTTGCTATTTGGTTTACTATAAAAGCAGTATTATTGTTTCCCCCAACAGCGCCTCTGTTCTTTTTTTTGCTATTGTTTTTTAGTGGTTTGGTAGCAATACTATACCAACAAATAAAGACTTTGCTTGTACTGAAGCAGTATTACCAATTCGATAGCTATAAAACAATAACACTAAGCGCCGACAGACTAACATTCAACATGGGTCAAGATGACCTTGATATACACATTAACAGTGATAAAGTTGTAAAAGTCGAGATTTATGAAGGTCAACACTGGGGCAGATTCCAGGGTTTTAGTTATATAATATTACACACGATAAATAAACAAAAGATAATCATTACCCAGTTTACCGTACCATTGCTTGTTCAGGATAAGATATTTAAAAAGTTTTTGAGGAAGAAACCAAGAAAATATTTTAAAAAGAGATTCAATTTTATCGATCTGAATTAAAGCGCAAACAGAACAGTCAACTCGCCGTATTGAAGCTAATTGGTATGTTTATTTACACCAATATCATTACTTTGCCCATTCATTTTTTACATGCAACCCGATAAAAGAAACCACCTGATAGATTTGCTGAGGATATTGGCAGCTTCATGGGTAGTTTTTTTTCATCTCAACCAGCCTATAAAACCTATTGATAACTGGTATCGCGATTTTTGTAAGTACGGGCACCTGGGGGTACCTGTATTTTTTATCATAAGCGGTTATTGTATACTTATAGCGCTTCACCATGCCAAAAAGCCAACCGAATTTATTGTAAGGCGTTTCTTCCGTATTTTCCCACCTTATTGGTTCAGTTTGGCTATAACCGCCGTGATAATTTTATTGCTAAAGTTTACAACCAGCGTGAATTCAGTTGCTGTGATCCCTAAAAATATCACTGGTATAGTGGCAACCCTCACCCTTACCACAACACCCATAACCGATATAAAAACTATCAACTGGGTGTACTGGACACTATCGTACGAGATGTTTTTTTACCTGGCTGTATTTGCCTGCGCCTTTTTTAAAAAACAATATTTTGTAATTGCTTTAACAGTTGTTACGCTGTTGAGTACTGTTTTACCCCGGTTTGAATCGGGGCCTTTGTTCTTTTTAAACCTGTGGCCATTGTTTAGCCTTGGTGTAGCCTTATACCAGTTGCTGCATCAGCCTGCCTATAAATGGTTTAATATAGCCTTATTGGCTTTTACAGCAGTTGATTTTTATGCAACCCATCAATCCTATATTTACATTGTACTTTGCTTAATTACTGGGGCGCTTATTGTTATCAACCACTTTAAACCGCTAAAAAACAACTTGCTTAGCCGTTATGGCGATGTTTCCTATTCGCTTTACCTGGTACACGTGCCCATCGGCATCTATTTGTTAGGGCATTTGAAAACCACCGCGATACAAACCAATGTTGCTTTAAATATTGTTTTTGACGTGGCGATATTGATATTCCTGGTGTTTATTTCCGGGCTAATGCACCGGTATATCGAATTGCCCGCTATTAAATATGGCAAGCGGTTTGGGAAGTGAGTTGCCACATGACAACAAAAAAAACTCTACTTATCCTATCAACAAAAAAATTCGCACATTTGCACCCAAGATGGAGCAGTACTTTATTATTGATTTCGACAGCACGTTTACACAGGTTGAGGCCCTTGACGAACTGGCCCGCATATCCCTCAAAAATCATCCCGACCGTGAGGGTATTTACAAGCAGATAGAAGATTTAACTAATGCTTCGATGGAAGGCAGGCTATCCTTTACACAAAGTTTAGAAGCCCGCGTTAAACTACTGAATGCCAACCGCGATCATTTAAAGCAGCTTATCAGTCATCTTAAAAAAAAGGTATCTACCTCATTCTCGCGCAATACCATCTTCTTTAAAAATCACCAGGACGAGGTATTGATTGTGTCCGGGGGGTTTAAGGAGTTTATTACGCCTGTAGTTACCGAATATCACATTAAAAAAGAAAATATTTACGCTAATACTTTCGAGTTTGACGAAGAAGGTAATATTATCGGATATGATCGTACCAATCCGCTGTCACAAGAAGGTGGTAAGGTTAAATTACTTAAAGAGTTACAATTGCCCGGCGATATTTACGGCATAGGCGATGGCTACTCCGATTTCCAGCTGAAGGAATCGGGCATGATCAAGAAATTCTATGCTTTTACCGAAAATATTGAGCGTAAATCGGTAACCGAAAAAGCCGACCACGTTACCCCGAGCTTTGACGAGTTCCTGTACCTGAACAAATTGCCACGCGCCATATCATATCCCAAAAACCGCATTAAATGCCTGGTAGTTGGTGCAATTGATGAAGAGGCACAGGCTCAAATGAAAAAAGAAGGGTACAACATCCGCAACAGGGATGAGATTGAAGATAAATATTTAGAAGAAGCCGGTGTTTTATTTTGCGATGAAGACCACCAGCCAACGCCAGAGCAGGTACAAAATTCCGGCCGGTTAAAAGTGATAGGTATTTTTGGCAAATGCAATAACAAACTTGCCGAAACAGCCACCGAAAATGGCATTATTATATTTGACGACCCGAGGCATAACCCGCATAACAGCGATTTTTTGCCAAAAAGGGTGTTGGCTTTCATGAACGAGGGCAAAACACATACCAGCTGCAATTTTCCGGATTTACAGCCGCCCAGGGTTAACAATGCACACCGTTTAATCCACATCCACAAAAACGTGCCCGGCATCCTGGCCAAAATAAACGATGTATTTGCCCGCCACAACATCAATATTGTTGGCGAGTTCCTGGTTACCAACCCACAAATTGGGTATGTAATCACCGACGTAAATACGGGCTACGACACCCAGGTACTCAACGAGTTAAAGGCGATTGAGCATACCATCAAATTCAGGCTATTGTATTAATCGGGCTCGAGTTGCCAGGATCGGGTTGCGGGATTTGGGATATGCGTTACGGAGTTATTGACCTGCGCTCCGGATTTAAAGTTTTACACGCACCTTGCGACACGAACCCCGAACCTTGCAACACGCCCCCCCGAACCACACAACACGAATCCCGAACCTGCTTAAGCGATAAACGGCACAACCAATACCGGGATAGTTGAATGGCGAACAACGTTTTCCGCTACGCTGCCCATAAAGAAACGATCAAGGCCAGTGCGGCTATGAGTGCCTAATACAATCAGATCGGCATTAAATTGTTTTGCACAGCTAAGTATACCATCGGCAGTAATATTAAAATCGGTAAACGAGGTAACTTCAAGCTCGCCCGCATATTCCTTTTTAATATTATCAATTAGCGATGAAGATTGCCTGGATTGGATATCAATTAACTCAGACTGATCTATCCCCATAGTTCCCATCGGCATTCCTACTAAGCTATCATTGGCGTCTGGCGGAAAAACAGCCGGCTCGATAATATGAACCAAACCAACTGCAGCCCTGTAAGTATGTGCAATATCAAACCCATATGCTGCGGCATTATGCGCGTATGTGCTATCATCAATGCCTATTAATATTTTATTGATTTTCATGATGTTTAAGGTTGTTTGAATCAGAATTTTTCACATGTATATTGTTTTTCAAAGGTGTTCAAGAGGGCTATGCCATTTACAGAATTTGAGAATGAACAGAATAAATCGGACAAAATATTAAGCCACGCGTTTTCATGTTTTTTATTCTGAAAATCCTTTAATTCTGTAAATTCTGATTCAGACATAAGACAGCCCGCAGTAAAAAATGTTTTAATTTTCGATGTTACTTTGCCCTGGTTAACCTCATCTCATTTTTGCTACCTTTGATTATGCAATTCTCTCCCGAAATTGAAGGGCGCCTGGCGCAGTTACAGGAAAAATACGAAGCCATGGGCCAGGATATGAACTCCTATCTTGACGGACTGCTATACGCCGATTTTTTAACCTACTGGGATTACATACACCTGGATACATTATTGAGCCTGCAAAGCCCTAAAACGCCCTTTCCCGACGAAGAGATCTTTATCATCTATCACCAGATAACCGAATTATATTTTAAGCTGGCATTGCATGAGTGCCAGCAGATAGCTGCCGCCCAGCCCTTAACTGTCGTTTTTTTTACTGCGCGTTTAAAGCGCATTAACAGGTATTTTGGTGCGCTAACCCAATCATTTGAGATTATGGTTGATGGGATGGAAAAAGAGCAGTTCCTGAAGTTCAGGATGTCGTTATTACCCGCCAGCGGTTTTCAATCGGGCCAGTACAGGATGATCGAGATATACGCCACCGATTTTATTAACCTGGTAGCTAAGGATAAACGCGAAGAACTAAATACAGCCACTATTGAAGAGCAATTTGAATACCTGTATTGGAAGTTTGGCGCCACCGAACTATCAACCGGAAAAAAGACATTGACGCTTAAACAGTTCGAAAAAAAGTACGCCAACATATTCATTGAACTTGGTAAGGCAAATGTTGGCTATAATTTTAACACACTGGCCTTAAAATTTGAGGCCGAAGGCCAGCTTACACCTGACTTAAGAGCCGAGCTGCGCCAGCTGGATGTAAATGTAAACGTAAACTGGCCGCTATCACACTACAAATCGGCCGTGCGTTACCTTAACCGCGAACCCGAAGAAATAAAAGCCACCGGCGGTACCAACTGGCAAAAATACCTGCCTCCGCGCTTTCAGAAACGCATTTTTTACCCATCACTCTGGACAGCCGATGAAGTGGAAAACTGGGGTAAGGCCTGGGTGGATAGCGTGCTGGGGTAGAGCGCAATGACATAAACGTTATCTCGGACTTGTTTTCAGGTCCCAGAGGGTAGGTGGCCCGCCTGAAGTGTACTACTTGGTATTGGGTTACCGAAACAAGTTCCTTCCGCGCGCTATTTTATTTAACAGCCATTTCTCCCTTCGCAACGCTCGGTGGCTGTATTTGGCTTAAGGATAGCGGTACAAGCCGTTTGGTTTTTAAATACGTTATACCCACAATGAGCATAGTCATGCTACCGCCAAATATAACCGACGGCACCGTGCCTAATAAACGTGCCGCCGTGCCCGATTCAAAAGCTCCTATCTCATTTGATGAGCCGATAAACATCTGGTTAACAGCCGATACCCGCCCGCGCATATGTTCGGGCGTTAATAACTGCATAATTGTACCACGGATAATTACGCTTACACTGTCAAAAGCTCCTTCGGTAAATATAAACAACAATGACAGGTAAAAGCTTTTAGATAAACCAAAGCAAATGATAGACAACCCAAACCCGGTTACCGCTATCAACAAATTGCGCCATGGCTTGCCCATAGGCGAAAACCTGGTCATCACCAGCATGGTTAATACAGCCCCCAATGACGATGTTGCCCGCATAATTCCCAAACCTTCGGCTCCTACCTTCAATATTTCGTTGGCAAACACTGGTAGTAACGCAACGGCGCCGCCAAAAAACACCGAGAATAAATCGAGGCTCATGGCCCCTATCATCATTTTATTGCCAAACACAAAGGAAATTCCTTCTGAAAGACTTTTATAAATACTCTCCTTAGGCACAAAAACAGGCGGATATTTGCGTAAACGCGCAACCAGTATTAATGATACTATGAGAAAAAAGATAATACAACCAAAAGTTGCAGTAATGCCGCTTATACCAAAAAATTTATCAGAATAGCCATAGATCAACCCGCCCGCAGCCGGGCCCACAATGGATGCCACCTGCCAGCTCGAACTGCTCCAGGTGCTGCCGTTGGGGTAAACTTCCTTAGGAATACTGTGCGCGTAAATAGTAAAAGTAGCCGGACCATAAAACGCCCTTGCAATTCCGTTACAAAATATCATCACGTAAATTATAGGAACCACCCAACCTACGTGAATAATATCGCTCATGCTTTTAAGCGTAACAGTAAACATCACCATCGAGGTGAATATCACCCCACTGAATATTAACAGCAACATCTTACGTTTCTCAGATTTATCAGCAATATAACCGCCGTATAAAGCGATACAAACCGCGGGAATAGCCTCGCATAAGCCTACCAAACCCAAAGCAAATGGGTCTTTTGTTAACTCATAGATATAAAAACCGATTATAACGGCTTGCATAGAATATGCAAAGGTGAAACAAAAACGCATACCGATATAAGACCGGAAATCTTTATATCGCAATGCTGCAAAGGAATCAATTTTGGGTTTACTCTCGCCTTCTTCGGTCACAGTGTTGTTTTAGATGTGCCGCAAATTTACAACACGATTTTCAGGATTTTTAAAAAATCTGCAGATTTCAGATTACAAATGTGCAGATTTTAGCAAAAAACGCCTGTGGAAGTGCCGGTGGTAAATCGTACCTATTAAAATTCAGATTGGGGCATTACCCTCGTTCCTCGGGTCAGGCTATGCGCTTATACTGCACGGGCCTTAGCCACATTGACTGGTATTCGCTACTATCCTTAATGCAAAAAGCCGCATGTGAGAACACATGCGGCGGAAAAATTAATTCATCAATAAATAATCATCTACGCATCAAAATCCGTGCTGATCTATCAGGTAAATCAGCGCTGCGATACCGGCCCCCCCCAGTTCAAGCTCGCGTTTGTTTACGTTTTCAAATACGTCGTTTGGTGTGTGGTGGATATCAAAATAGCGCTGAGAATCAGGGCGAAAGCCGATCAGCACAACGCTTGGCAACTTTTCTTTCATCGGCTCAATGTCTGTTCCCGACCCACCTATAGTCAGCTGGTCAACTTCGTATGGCTCTAATATTGATTTCCAGTTGGTGTTCACTTTTGTTATAAAATCTTTAGATACATCCGAAAAGCTGAAGCCCCGCGGGGTAAAGCCGCCTTCGTCGGTTTCTATAGCGGCAATGTGCTCCTCCTTATTTTGAGCGGCAAGTTCGGCGTATTTGGTGCCACCTTTGTGGCCATTCTCCTCGTTCATGAAAAACACCGCCCGAACGGAGTTTTTAGGTTTGTAACCTATTGCCTTAAAGATCCTTAGCACCTCAGCCGATTGCATTACACCGGTACCATCGTCGTGCGCGCCTTCGGCCAGGTCCCAGGAATCAAGGTGGCCGCCTACGGATATAAACTTATTAGGATGCTCTGTACCAGTAAGTTCGCCAATTACGTTGTAGGATAAAACATCGGGCAATAACTGGCAGCTTTGTTTGAAGTAGAACTTGGCTGCAGGGAACTTACGCATTTTAAGCATGGCGCTCAGCTTGTTGGCCGCTTTGGTAGAGATTGCCGCAGCCGGGATATTTTTGCCATCCTTATCGGTCAGGGTAGCGCCGGTATGGGGGTAATCATCTAAACTCTCTGTCAGCGAACGCACTATAACGCCTACTGCGCCATATTTGGCGGCGGCAGCAGGCCCCATAAAGCGCTGATCTCCAGCGGTTCCGTAGGCTTGTCCGGTTTCAATAAACCGTGGATCAAAAGCACGGTTAAAGAATACGATTTTGCCTTTAATAGCCGCTTCGCCAAGGGTTGCCAGTTCTTTAAGGCTCTGTACCTCAATAACATTGGCTGTAATACCTTCTTTAGGGGTAGCAACTGTCATCCCCAGGGCGGCAATAGGCACCGGGATACGTTTTTTGCCATCAATAATAAAAGCTGTTTCTTTGGCACCGCGTACCCAATGGGGCACCATAACTTCCTGTAAATAAACCTTATCGAAGCCATAGCTTTCCATCAGTTTTTTGCTGTATTCCACAGCTTTTTGGGCGTTGGCCGAGCCGCTGATACGCTGGCCTATGTTTTTACACAGGTAGCGCAGGCTTTCATAACTTTTGCCGTTTACCAGGGCTTCGTCGTAAATTTTGCGGATCATTAATGAATCCTGGGCATGAATGAGGTTGGCTGATAACAGCAGCGAGGAGATTAAAAAAGTAAATTTTCTTTTCATTTAAATGTTTGTTTTTTATGCGATAAGCACTCTTGCGGGTCACCGTTCAGTACCCTTTGGCCACCTTTCGAATAACCTTTCGGTTACCTGCAGATACCTTTACAACACCTTTGGATCACCTTTCTTGCAAAGAAATTTCTGTGCGCTTATCAAATGAAGTCAGTCGGAAACAAATTTAATATTTTGCGGCAATAATGGAAGCCTCAGGAAATTTTATCCCAGCTTAAACCGGCATTTTTTGTTTCGAAGGCATGGTGCAACACCTGGTTTTCGGGTAGGGCCAGTTGGGGGTCTTTGGCAAAAATTTGCTCTACCGTTTTGCGGGCTTTAAATAACAGCTCCTGGTCGGTAGCAAGGTTGGCAACCTTCAGGTCGAGCACGCCGCTTTGCTGGGTACCATCCAGGTTGCCGGGGCCGCGCAGCTGCAGGTCGATCTCGGAGATTTCGAAACCGTTATTGGTTTTCACCATGGTATCCAGCCGAATTTTGCCGTCGTGGCTTAGCTTGTGGCTGCTCATCAAAATACAGTATGATTGCTCGGCTCCGCGCCCTACCCTACCGCGCAGCTGGTGCAGTTGCGACAGGCCAAAACGCTCGGCATTTTCAATGATCATTACCGAGGCATTGGGCACGTTAACCCCAACCTCTATCACGGTGGTGGCCACCATAATTTGAGTTTGCCCTTTGATGAAGCGCTGCATCTCAAACTCCTTATCGGCGGGTTTTAATTTGCCATGCACAATGCTGATCTTATACTCGGGCAATGGAAACTCGCGCGAGATAATTTCGATACCCTCTTCCAGGTTTTTAAGGTCGAGTTTTTCGCTTTCCTTAATCAGCGGGTACACAATATAAATTTGCCGGCCCAGGGCAATTTCCTTTTTCATAAAACCAAACACCCGCAGGCGCTGGTTATCAAAAAAGTGCAGTGTTTGGATAGGCTTACGGCCGGCAGGCAACTCATCAATTACCGATACATCCAGGTCGCCGTACAAGGTCATGGCCAGGGTGCGGGGGATGGGCGTTGCCGTCATCACCAGGATGTGGGGTGGCATCATGTTTTTACGCCAAAGTTTGGCCCGCTGTTCTACCCCAAAACGGTGCTGCTCATCAATCACCACGAAGCCCAGGTTTTTGAATTGTACTTTGTCCTCTATCAGGGCGTGGGTACCAATCAGTATCTTCATTTCGCCGCTTTCCAGTTTCTGGTGCAGCACCCTGCGGTCTTTTTGCTTGGTTGATCCGGTGAGCAGGGCCACCTCGATAAAACCATCGCCAACCAAACTGCTGATGGTTTGGTAATGCTGGCTGGCCAATATTTCGGTGGGCGCCATAATGCAGGTCTGGAAGCCGTTATCAATAGCAATCAGCATCGCCATCAGGGCAACAACGGTTTTGCCGCTGCCTACATCGCCCTGCAACAGGCGGTTCATTTGCACGCCGCGCTGGGTGTCCTGCCTTATCTCCTTTAGCACCCGTTTTTGCGCCGTAGTTAGTTCAAAAGGTAGTTTATGGTGGTAAAAATCATTAAAGTAATGCCCTACGGTACTAAATACGTTCCCCTTAAACTTTTGGGTATGCAGCAGTTTATTGCGCAGGAGTTTAAGCTGCAGCAAAAACAGTTCCTCAAACTTAAGCCGGTGCAAAGCCTCGTTCAGCAAATTGGCATCGGCCGGGAAGTGGGTGTTGCGATAAGCCTCGGCCCTACCCAGGAGTTTAAAGTGCTGAATTATGTACAGCGGTAAATTTTCTTTAATATCCTTAGCATGCAGGCCCAGTAAGGTAGCGGTTAGTTTTTGAATACCCTTGCTGTCCAGTTGAAACTGCTTAAGCTTTTCAGTAGAGTTATATACCGGCTGCAAGGTAGCGTTGCCCTGCCGCTGCATATTGGCAGGCGAGTAGATTTCCATTTCGGGATGCGCCATTTGGGCTTGCCCGTTAAAGGATCCTGCCTTGCCAAACACAATGTATACCGTGCCGGGCACAATAGTTTTATCTATCCAGTTGATGCCTTTAAACCAAACCAGTTCCAACGTGCCGGTATCATCACGGGTTTGTACAACCAGCCGTTTGGTGTGCTTCTCGCCAACAATTTGCTTGCTAATAACACGGGCCAAAACCTGCACGTAAGGCAAATCGGGATTAATATCTTTTACCTTGTAAAATTTGGTCCGGTCGATATACCGGAAGGGGAAATGGCGCAGCAAATCCTCAAAAGTGGCAATACCCAATTCCTTTTTCAACACCTCGGCCCGGGTTTGGCCCGCGCCTTTTAAATATGTAAGTGGTGTTTGAAAAGGATCCATAGGCCTCACCTAAATCCTCTCCAAAGGAGAGGACTTTTGATTTGCGTGTTTGTTAAACCATGTGTTACAATCGTCATCCTCAGTATCTCTCCATCACAAAGGATTATGTCATTGTGAGGAACGAAGCAATCTCCTACTTTTCAGGGCGGATGTTCGTAGTTCGCGATTGCTTCGTTCCTCGCAATGACATATAGTCGCTCCTCCCTCTCCTTTGGAGAGGGCCGGGGTGAGGCTTTATTTTACCGCAATAACCGATATCTCTACATTAACGCCTTTTGGCAGTGCCGATACCTGTACCGTTTCGCGGGCAGGGAAGTTTGATGTAAAATAGGTGCCGTATACTTCATTTACCTGGCCAAAATTACCCAGATCGGTTAAAAATATGCTGGTTTTTACCACGTTGGCAAAGCCGAGGCCTGCTTCGGTTAAAATAGCTTTAATATTTTCCATTACTAAAACGGCTTCATCTTTAATACCGCTGGTAACCAGCTCGCCGGTGGCGGGGTTAAGGGGTATCTGGCCAGATACAAATACAAAATTACCGGCAACAGTAGCCTGGCTGTACGGCCCGATAGGTGCAGGCGCGTTATTGGTGTTTATTATTTCCATCATTTTTTGAGTATGAACACTTGTATCAGCTTATAGATGATGCCCGCTAAAAACATCAGGATGGCCAGTGCATTTATAAAATGCATAATGCGCAGGTTAATGTTATCCGGCCTGTTGGGATCTTTTTTTCTAAAGAAATACATAATACAAACTTAGTAAAAAAAAGAGCCTCACCCAACCCTCTCCAAAGGAGAGGGCTTTTGATTTGCGTACATCGCTCCCGCGAGCTTTTAGCTCGTGGGTACCATGGTTGCAGCTTTCAGCTGCCCATGCCAAGCGGGTATTGATATGTTTATACCTGGTTGCCCCTACGAGTTACGCCATGCCAATTTTGGGGTTTGCTATATCCAACCTACATTCCGAACAACTCTTTGAGATGCAGGGCGTAAAAGATTTCGAGCCCTTTCTACGCTGCTGCCCACCCTTCAAGGGTTCGAAATGACCAGGTTCTTTAAATAAGCTTTTAGCCTGCAATACATTAACCTTCCGGTGTTATGTTGCCCATCTCCTGCCGGTTACCAATTGTTGCTCCGGCGCTGGCGATTACAACCAGTATAACCGCGACATATTCCTGTATCGAAAGATATTCTTTCAAAAATATCAACCCGCAGATGGCGCCAACCGCTGGTTCCATGCTCATAAGGATACTGAATGTTTTGGTGGGGATATATTTAAGTCCGTACATCTCTAAAGAAAACGGAATGGCGCTGCAAAATAACGCCAACCCCATAGCCGGGATAATCATACTGCTTTTAAAGTTCATCATCCCGTCACTTGCGAAAGCAAATGGCAATGTCGCCATTAACGCAAACAGCATACCTATGGTAACGGCCTGACCGCCATTTAACACCGCAGATACCCGCCGGCCCAACACAATATAGCCGGCCCAAAAGGCACCGGCCAGCAAAGCCATGCCCGCGCCAAACAAATCAATATTGGTGTTATTCCAGGGTGTCATTAATACAATCCCGCCTGCGGCCAGTAGTACCCATAAAAATTCGATGGCGCGTTTTGAACTAAACACCACAAGCAGCAACGGCCCCATAAACTCAAGGGTGACTGCTATCCCCAACGGAATGCGCGATAAGGCCAGGTAGTAAATTAAATTCATGGCACCCAGGCATAAACCGTAAGGGATAACCGCATTCCATTGTTCGCGGGTTAATGTTTTTAACCCTGGCCTGTTCACGACAAGCAGTATCAATGCCGATAATCCTATCCGCAAGGTGGCGGTAACTGAAGCACCGAGAGCCGGAAATAATCCCTTAGCAATAGCAGCCCCTACCTGAACGCTTAATATCGAGCCTAAAACCGCCAGTAAGGGGCGTATGGGTATTTTGTTTTTTTGCATTGAATTTGAATCGGCGATAGCATAAAGGTAATTTAAACAAACTTATAAGTTGCTGGCTTTTTGCAAAGGTGACAGGGAGATAGCTTTTGAAAAAAAACAGGGAAAATCCTCTTCAGAGAAGTAGAGTTTTGATTTGAGTGACGGATTATTAATCACACTATGTGCTTATTGGTCGCGCTACCTTTCTATTCAAAATCATATACGCAGATACTAACATTACCATGTAAATCCCCAATCCCCCAAGGTAACTCATCGAGATCCTAAATTCCCTGAGAATCCCAACTATCCCGAACGGTAGTTGTGCAAGAATATTAATAAACAGCCAAAATGAAATAATAATTATTGTCGGGCTAAAAGAACTGCGAAACTTTTTGATCCATAGCATCTGCGGCAGCAACACACTGCTGACCAGTGAAGCAAACGCAGCCCACCAATAAGAACCAAACAGTCGATTGGTTAATGTATATTGCTCGTACTCCCCCCCCGAGTAAAAAGCCACAAAAATTTCCATTACCCACATTACGGTATAAATCATCGCGCCAAAAAGCAACACGATGTTAACTGCTTTTATTAGAACAGCTTTGTTAATATTAGTCAGTTTGATTTTAAAAAGACTAACCACAACAAGGCACAGGCTTATTATAACCGTGCCGCTGAAAATAGCGGAGGCTATAAGATTTGCTGCGGTGTTTATTACCATATTTGTTTGGGCCTTTTTAATGTATGATGTTTGCTTTTAAAGCCCTCTCATTTGCAGGGGCTTGGGTGAGGCTTTTACCTCACCGGCTTCGGAAACACCGGCAAACTCTCATGCCCGTCAGCATCTACCGATTGCACCGCAAAAAAGTAATTATCCTTTGAGTAGGCCAGCGTAGCCATTGTATCGGTTACATAAAACTTACGTTCCCAAAAGGCGCTGGTGGTTTCGCGCATCAGTACGTAATAGCCTGCGGGCTTTTTGCCTGTAGATGGCGCTTCCCAGGTAAGTTTGGTTTTGTTGGTGAGGTCGCTGGTTATGATGCCTACATTTTGGGGCCGGGCAGGGGCGAATGCCAGGTTGGCCAGTACCGACAGGTTCATGCGGGCTACTTTTTGTACGTAGTTAAAATCAACAAAGTCGGGCAGGTCGCCATAGTCTACACCGTTTTCGGTGCGGATGCTCTGGTGCTGGCGGTTAAAATCTTCGTTCATTTCGGTAAACCTTACCGCGGTAAAGCCCTGTTCTAAAAACGGGAGGTGGTCGCCGCCGCGCAGGTAGCGGTCGCGGCGGTATATCAATTTTACATCCAGCTGGTCAACGTAGCGTTCGCCGGTTTCTTTGGCATACCGGGCCAACTCGCGCGATGGGCTGTCATTTTCGCCGCCCAATGATTTTAGCGCAGCCACCTGCTTATCGGTAGCATTGGTGGGGATACCATCGCTGAACACCCTAACACTGCGGTTATCCTTTAAATCGGTTTCCATGCCATGAGTGTTGCCTACAATATCATTGTTCAGCATGGCATCTACGTTCCAGTTTTCGGCTTTGGCGCGTTTGGCCACATTGGCCGATCCATAAAGCCCCTGCTCCTCGCCTACCACGGCCATAAAAATTATGGTGGCCGGGAATTGGCGTTTGGCCATCACCCTGGCCAGTTCCATCGAAAGCGCCGTGCCCGATGCATCATCATTAGCCCCAGGCTCCACCCCGTTTGCGTCCATCACATCGTTAATCCGTGAATCATAATGGCCCGATACCAGGTAAACACGGCTATCTGTTGGGTCGGTACCCTTCAGTATAGCCAGTACATTTTTCAGCTTTACCGGCTTATCAATCCTTGTACCTTTTGGCTGGGTGAATGTATCAAAAGCAACGGTCATCCGCCCGCCCGATTCCAGGGCATATTTTTCCATTTCGGCCTTTATCCAATTTCGTGCCGCGCCGCTGCCGGTGGTTTTGCTGGTTGTATCGCTTAGGGTATGCCTGCTTTTAAAGGTTACCAGTTTGCGAATGGTTGTTTCAATGTTTTGGGAGGATACCTCATCGGCCATTTGTTTAATCCGGGCATCGGGTTTGATGATGGTTTGGGCCGAGGCGGCTGCAGTAATGAACAACAGCAGGGAGATGGTAATGTATTTCATACGGCAATTTAGCTGTTTTTATGCTGACGAGGAATTACATCTGCCGCATTTAATTTTCAGGCTTTAATGCAATTAGCCTCTGTTTAAACAAACCTCTTGTCGTTCACCAGTTGGACTACGTATCGCGAAATATCTTTTAACGGTAAAATCTTATCGGCAGCATTCAGCAAAATAGCTTCCTTTGGCATTCCGAACACAACACAGGAACTTTCATCCTGTGCGATGGTTTTACCGCCTGCCTGCTTAATTTCAAGTAAGCCCCGCGCGCCATCGTCGCCCATGCCTGTTAAAATTATTCCGATGCCATTTTGCCCGGCATAAATAGCTGTAGAGCGGAACAATACATCCACCGCCGGGCGATGCCGGTTTACCAGCGGACTATCACTCAACTCAACATAATATTGCGATCCTCTTCTTTTAAGTAAAAGGTGGCGGTTCCCGGGGGCTATTAAGGCCATGCCGGGCTTAACCAGGTCTCCGTCTTCTGCTTCCTTAACGCCAATCTTACACAAACCGTCCAGCCGCTCGGCAAACAGGCGGGTAAAGTTTTCGGGCATGTGCTGTACTATTACAATACCCGGAATATCAACGGGGAGGCCTTCTAAAAATACCCTTATGGCTTCGGTACCGCCGGTTGATGCCCCTACTGCAATTACTTTATCACTAATAATGCTTTGGTTTTTAGGTTTAACGTATTGCAGCACGGCATCGGCTGATAATTTAGGCACCACCGAAGGTTTTTCGGCAATGGATTTGCGGGCAATCTTGGTAAGTGCTGCCGATTTAACAATTTCGCAAATCCGGCCCCTGGCTTCACTGGTAAGCGCCTGCTCGTCAAACATCTCTTTTGTAAGCACCTCAACAGCACCGTACTCCAATGCTTTCAGCGTTACTTCCATATCCCTCCCGGTGTGCCCCGTTATGATAATAACCGGGATAGGGTGCTGGGACATTATTTTTTTGAGAAAGGTAATCCCGTCCATTCGGGGCATTTCCAAATCAAGGGTAATAACATCCGGAACCTGCATGGTCATTTTGCTTGCTGCAATATATGGGTCGGCCGCTGTGGCCATAACTTCAATTACCGGGTCGGCGCTTAAAATTTTGCCCAGCAATTGCCTGAATATGGCAGAGTCGTCAACAATAAGAACTTTAATTTTATTCTTCATACGGGTGAGGTATTAGCCCTTGGTATCTATTTGCTGATCAGGAAAGTTTTGTTTAATATATTTGATCATTACCTTACCACTTTCCGAGTAAAATAAAACCTTCCGCCCACGGTATCCTCCAACATTATGGCTTAAAACCGGTATTTGCTCCTTTTTTAACACCTCAATAGCCAGCCCGATATTGCGTTCGCCAATATGGAATACGCCATTGGGGGCGCCAGTTTCGCAGCCCCCGAATACCTTGGCCCTTAAATTACTTTTATTGCTGCCCAAGGCCAGCATTTTATTAATAATAGCCGGTATGGCAATGTCGCCATATTTATTTGATGGGGTGCCTTCACCATTCCAGTACGGCAGCATATAATGGTTAATACTTCCAAATTCCAATACAGGGTCCCAAAGGGTCACTGCTACACATGAGCCTAAAATAGTATCGACAATGTGAGGCTTTCTGCTCGCAAAAATCGACCCGGGGTATAAATAATATCTATCCATTATAAAAATAATAGTGGCCGTTTATTTCCTTTTAAAAATATTGGGCCGTATTTGCGTTAATGGTAAATTCATATTCGACACGGATTCTGAATGGCCCAGGAACAAATACCCTCCCGGCTCTAATTTCGAACATAGCTTCAGGATAACTTTTTCCTGTGTTGGCCGGTCAAAATAAATCAAAACATTGCGGCAGAAAATGACATTGAAATTTGCTATCGGACCAAAATCTTCGTCGATGAAATTTAAACGGCCAAACTTTACTTTTTCCCGTAACTGGGGTACAATGCGCACGGTTTTGTTATGCACATCCTTGCTTTTAAGCAGGAACTGGCGTTTTAATGCAATTGGCACGGGGGCTACTTTATCTTCGGTATATACCGCTAATGCCGCAGCCTGCAAAACCCTGCTCGAAATATCGGTACCCCATATATTAAAGCTAAACCCCATATGTGTTTCGGCAAACAGGCTTAAAACCATAGCCAATGTATAGGGCTCTTCGCCGGTAGAGCAGCCGGCGCTCCATACCTTAAAAGGTTTTGCGGCGGAATAATCGCGAAAAACCTCGGGCAATATGTTATTTGATAAATAATCAAAGTGTACAGATTCTCTGAAAAAATCGGTTTTATTGGTAGTCACCACATCAATCATGTGGATAAGTTCAGAACGCTGGCCTTCGTTGCTGAATATAAACTCGCAATACTTTTTATATGATGGTATATTTAAAGTTCTGAGCCGTTTAAGCAAACGTCCCTCCAGCATTATTTTTTTTGATGGCGGCAACTTAATTCCATAATTGGTATAAATAAATGTACTTAGCCTGTTAAAGTCCAGGTCGGTCATTTTGGAATTGTCAAAACTATCAATGTTAAAATATACCATACGGGACAGCTCAAAACATCATGTTAAAACTTTTCATAATCTGCATCAAGGCTATCCATGTTCAGGCTAACCCCGTTTGAGGATGATTTGTATTTTGGCAGATGGCTTATCTTTGTCGTATTCCGCCTGGGCCTTATTAATGAGTTAGGCTGGGCAATTGACGCCTTGTATTTTGAGCCGTTTTCGAACCTGAAAAATGAAATAATTTCCTTTAGCTGATCGGCCTGGGATGAAAGCTCTTCGGCGCTGGCAGCCATCTCTTCGGAGGTAGCGGCATTTTGCTGGGTAACCTGGTTTAGTTGTTGCAAGGCGCTATTGATTTGGCCCGCGCCCAGGTTCTGTTCAGAACTTGACGCGTTAATTTCTTCAACCAGTTTGGCCGTATGCTGAATATTAGGCACAATTTCGCCCAGGAGCCTGCCCGATTTTTCGGCAATGGTAACGCTCGATTTTGAAAGTTCATTAATCTCGGTTGCGGCAACCTGCGATTTTTCTGCCAGTTTCCTTACCTCGGCTGCAACAACGGCAAAGCCCCGTCCCTGGTCGCCGGCGCGCGCGGCCTCAACGGCAGCGTTAAGGGCAAGTATATTTGTTTGCCGCGCTATATCGCTTATAATGGTAATTTTCTCGGCAATAAGCTTCATCGAGCTAACCGCTTCATTAACAGCAACACTGCCATCCTGGGCATCGGCCGAGGCCTTAATGGCTATTTTTTCTGTTTGATGGGCGTTGTTGGTGTTTTGCTGTACGCTTGCCACCATCTCTTCCATCGACGACGAAACCTGTTCGGTAGCGGCAGCCTGCTCGGTCGCCCCTTCAGACATTTGCTGCGACGATGAGCTTAACTCCTGGCTTGCCGCCACAATATTATCAGACGCCGAGCTTACGTACGAAATAACATTTTTAAACTTATTGATCATGCCTTTTAAATCTTCCAGCAAAAAGCCAATCTCATCATTGTTAGCCACGTTAATATCAACTGTTAAATCTCCTTCGGCAAGTTTTGATACTACTGTTGTTGCATTTAAAATGGCCTTTTTGATGCTGTATACAATAAGCAATGATATTGATAGTGAAATGGCTATGCCAAATAATATAATAATATAAGAGTGCACTTTTGCGTCTGAATATATTTCCTGGCCTTTGTCATACTCCTCTTTAGATACCGCTACCTGTAGGTCAATCAATGCGTTGATATTGCTTATAATGGGGTCTATTTTCTGAGATAGCTCATTTTGGGCAAAAGCTGACAGGGCAACTTTATCCTCTTTGTCTATAATCGACTGGAGCGACTCCAACGATTCGTCGGAATTGCGCATCAGCTCTTCGGTTTGAGCCGACAGTTTTTTTTCTTCAGGTGTGGCATAGGTAGCTGTATAGGCTTTCCAGTTGGCATCAATTTCTTCCTGGGCCCTGATGATTTTTCTTTTACCCGCTTTTAAATCAATAACGCCGTCCTTCATTTTTTGAGTAACGCCTTCAATATTTATAGCGTACATTTCGTCAATTAAAGTCAGTTGTTTAAGGCATACTACGCGGTCCTTAAATACCGTTTCCAGCGATCCGTTTACGTTGCTTAAGTTGTTCAGCCCATATAAACCTATTGCCACAAGGGTAAATGAAGTGAGGAAAACCATGACAAATAGTTTTGTCGAAATTTTAATATTGTTCATAACATATGGTCGTTTAAGTTCGGTTTAATATTTCTCATATTTTTCGTCTATCGGGTCTTTCCCGTTCATATCTATGTTGATACCTTTATAAAAACGTTCGGGTGCGGGTTTCTTCTTAACCGGATAATGGCTACCGGCAAAAGTTTTCTGGTATGGTTTATTAGCCGGAACCCGTCGTATCTCTGTCCGGGATTTAACATCGTTTCCGATGTCAAAATTTACAATATCCTTCAACTGATCTGCCTGGCCCGAAAGCTCTTCCGAGCTCGCAGCCATCTCTTCGGAAATTGCAGCATTTTGCTGTATAACCTGGTTTAATTGCTGCAAGGCATTATTAATTTCATTGGCGCCGGTATTTTGCTCCATACTGGATATGCTAATTTCCTGCACCAGCTTACACGTTTTCTGAACTTCGGGCACAATTAAATCGAGTAACTTACCCGATCTCTCGGCTATAGTTACACCCGATTTAGACAGGTTGTTAATTTCATGGGCTGCTGTTTGGCAGCGTTCGGCAAGTTTCCTTACTTCGGCAGCTACCACAGCAAAGCCGCGCCCGTTATCGCCGGCCCTTGCGGCCTCAACTGCGGCATTTAACGCTAAAAGATTGGTTTGGCGGGCAATATCACCAATAATTGAAATCCGCTCGGCAATCTCTTTCATGGATTGTACGGTAATATTAACCGCCTTGTTGCCTTCAACAATATCTTCAACAACCTTTAGGGCTATTTTTTCGGTTTGCAAAGCGTTTTCGGTGTTTTGCTGTATGCTGGATACTATTTCCTCCATTGACGACGAAACCTCTTCGGCAGATGCAGCCTGTTCTGTAGCGCCCTCAGACATTTGCTGCGCCGATGAACTCATTTGCGAACTGGCCGATGAAATATTTTCTGAAGCTACCTGGGCATATGAAACCAGGTCTTTAAGCTTGGCAACAATACTGTTGATGTTTTTAATGATAAAAAAGGCCAGCAATAGCGAAATAGTTATGCCCGAAAATATCACAATATAAGCGTGGGTTTTAGCTGTTGAATACACATTTTGGCCATTTATATATTCGTCATTGGCTACTGAAACCTGGATATCAACAAGCGCATTAACATTATTGAGGATAGAATCAACCTTTGGGTTAACATCGCTGAAAGCAAGGGACGCTACCGCGGGCTTATCCTCTTTGTCCATAAGAACTTTAAGCGACTCTAACGATTCATCTGTGCTGGCCATCAGCTCTGTAGTTTGTGCCGATAGTTTTTTTTCTTCGGGAATAGCGCCTGTTGCTACGTACGCCGCCCAATTAGTCTTAATTTCCTTTTGCGCCTTTGCTATTCTTTTTTTGCCGGTTTTAAAATTGATACTGCCATCATTTATTTGCTGAGTAACATCTTTAATATTAATCAGGTACATATCTGAAACAACTTTTAATTGTTTAAGGCACACAATCCGGTCTTCAAATACAGTTTGCAGCGATCCGTTTACTTCTTTTAAATTAAGCTGCCCGGTAATGCCAATTGCTCCAATGGTAAGGAACAGTACACCAACCAGGATGTAAAGTTTGGCCGAAACTTTTATGTTTTGTAAAATCATATCACGTTTTAATATTAACTTTCAGTAATGGCATACACATCGTCGGCCGAGAAAACTTTATCGATATTTAATATCATCACAAAATTATCCTCTACCTTTCCAATGCCGGTTATAAAATCTTCGCGGTACATAGCGCCCATACTTGCCGAAACCTGTATGTCCTCATCAGGAATATCGATTACCTTTTGTACCGAATCGACAATGGCGCCTACCAGTAATGGTTCTTTTCCGCTATCGATATTCAATACCACAATGCAGGTATCAATAGTAAATTCGGCGTCGGGCATGGCAAACTTGTTGCGGGCATCCATTACGGGCAAAATGTTGCCCCGTAAATTAATTACCCCTTTCATAAATGCCGGCGATTTGGGCACTTTAGTAATAGGGCTCATTTCTAAAATTTCTAATACATCGCCCACGTTGATAGCAAAAAGCTCGTTTTGAAGCTTAAACGTTAAGTAAGATTGTGTTTGCAGTTTTATTGACATATTGCAAGGCGTTTTTGGTGTAAGTATTCTTCAACAACTTTATTGGTATCTAATACAAGAGCAATTTTGCCATCCCCCAATATGGTTGCCCCCGAAATGTGGTCCATGTTCTGGAAATATCTCCCAAGCGGCTTTAAAACGGCCTGAAATTTCCCAACGATATTATCGACAATTAAGGCTACCCTTTTTTCATCGTAGTATACCAATATGATTTCCTGCGAACCCGACAGGTTTTCTTTGCCATCAAATTCTTCGCTTAAGCTGATGAAAGGGATTTGTTCGCCATCAAGTATGATGAGGTTGTTGAAGCGGTTTAGTTGCTGCACGGCAGGCGCTTCAAAACAACGATCGACGGCCGCCAGCGGAATAACAAATGAAACATCGTTAATTTTTACCAGCAGGCCATCAATAATAGATACCGTGATTGGTAATTTTATAGTAATGGTTGTGCCGGTATTTGGCTGAGAAGTTATTTTAATCTGCCCCCTGATATCTTCAATCCTGCGTTTTACAACATCCATACCCACACCCCGGCCCGAAATTTCACTTACCTGTTCTGCAGTTGAAAAACCGGGGAGGAAAATAAGGTTGAAAATTTCTTTTTCGCTCAGTACTTCATCTTTGCCAATAATTCCTTTTTGTATGGCCTTATCCCTTATTTTTTGCGGATCGATGCCTTTTCCATCATCCTGAATTTCGATGTAAACATTAACCCCGGCGCAAAAGGCTTTAAATAAAATTTGGCCGTGCCTTTTTTTTCCGGCCTTAACCCTGTCATCCGGGTACTCAATGCCATGGTCGATACTGTTTCTGAGCAGGTGCATGATTGGGTCGGCCAGGCCCTCCATAATGTTTTTATCCAGTTCGGTATCGGTACCTTCGGTAACAAAGTCTATTTCTTTATTCAGTTCGTTGGCCAGGTCCCTAACCAGGCGGTTAAACGGGTTGAGCATATTTTTAATAGGCACAAGGCACATACTAAATGCGTTGTCCCGAAGCCTGGTTGATATTTTCTCGAGGTTTTCGGTAACTGCCAATAACTCCGATTGCGGGTTTTGGTCGGTAAGTGTGCCAAGCTTGGCCTGTAAGGTCATTAACTCGCTTACAAGGCTCATGAGGCTGTCTAATCTTTCGGATGGCACCCTGATGCTCGATATCACGTTTTTTTTGACTGGTTCTGCAGCTGCCGTTTTTGAAACCTGCGGCACAACATCTTTAGCTTCTTCGGGATAGCCGGCGCTCTCATTTTGCTGCAGCATGGCCTCTTCGGGCTGGGGCATTAAATTAATTTCGAGCTTGCACCGGCCTTCAACAAAAACAAACACCTCCCTGATGGTATCGATATCAACGCCGGTAGCAAGGTAAATATCCCAGGAGGTGTAACAATATGTTGGCTCGATATCCTGCAACGAAGGGATGTCGTCGATATTTGGAATAACTGTACAGTTACCAAGTGTTTGCAATTCCTCTAACAGGTAAACAGGATTAGTGCCATTGTAAAATATCTCTTTATCGGGCGCAAAAATGATGTGATAATTTTTTAACCCGTTATTTTCATATGCTGCTGTTTGGGCAACCGGGCCAAGCGGGTTGCTTTCTATGTTTACTCCGGCCAAAATATCCTTCAAAATTTTCACTACCCTTGCAGTAAGGCTATCGTGTGTTTTTTGATGCTGAATATCCAATTCGCCCTGGTTTTTTGCCAGGTAAGTTAAGTGGTCAAGCGAATCGAGGGTAACATCAATAATTTCTTTGGTGATTTTTTTCTGCCCGCTACGTACGTGCTCGTATATTGATTCAAGGTGGTGAGTAAATTCTGTAATTACCTTAAAGCCAAACATCGAGCTATTGCCCTTTAAGGTATGCATGGCCCTAAAAACCTGCTGTATCAGCGCAGGATCGTCCGGACTGGTTTCCATTAAAAGCAGGCTCTTTTCCATGTCGGCTATCACCTCCATGGCATCGTCGCTAAAGTTTTGTTGGTATTGGTCCATTATCCTATCATTTTTTTAACCGTGGAAACCAATTTTTCTTTGATAGCATCTTTGTTCAATAACACAGTTGCGCCAGAAGTTTTGATGTAATCGCGAATACTGATGGTACTATCCGAAACAAATAGCACAACAGGTAAAAAGCGGTAATACTGCATGTTTCTTATCTCGTTAATCAGTTGCAGGCCATCTTTATTGGGCATGTTAAGATCGGTAATCACCAGGTCGATATTTTTTTTATCAAATTGAGTTAAAGCATCTTCGCCATCGCAACCGGTTAAAACCTGGTAGCCTGCTTTTTTAAGCATGGAGCTTATCAACCTTATCACCATTTCAGAGTCATCAACCAATAACACTGTTTTGCTTGCACCGTTCATTAAACAGATATGAATTTATTAAACCCCGAATTATTTAACACTTCGCTGATGTATGCCGTTGGCTCAAAAATATAGTCAACTTTTTTGCCCTGGTCTGATGCACTTCGCGATAAGGCCATGAGCAGTTGTAAAGCTGTGAGGTCTATTTTTTCGATATTTTTAAAATGCAACTCAACGTGGCCATGATTGGTAAGGAGCAACAAAAGCTCATTTTTTATTTCGGCAGCATCCCTGATCTCCAGGCTGCCGCTAATCAGTACCTGTATACCGGTGTTGCTTATTAAAGTATTTTCGAAAGAAACATTTTCCATGTATAAGCCAATTAATTAGCGTGTTTATTTAACTTATTGGTCTTTAACGCATAATGAGCAGTCAAGGTTATGTTTTGAGCAAAACAGGTTTTAGTTTCAAAATAACAGGTATAAACCCGTTAAAAAATTTGGCCGCGAAGTGATATTGGCCAGTTCAGAATATTTTAAAATTGCAATGGCGACGGGTACGATAGCAAGTAAGCCAGGCAAAAAAAACTGCCCATGTGCGGGCCTTAAATGGTATGCCTAAAACAAATTGGGTAGTATATAATGGTTATAGTCTCGTTTCAGGCGGTTGATTATAGCTGCCCGTAAAAAGGTGCATTTAACGCATGGCACCTGGTAAGTATATAGAATTTAATTTCCCAATCCCATTTTTAAAACTTCAAAGGCCAGCATGATGCAGTGATGACCTTTAAAGATTGGTTATCTGTTATCAAGATTAATCATTTAAGCCTTTTCCGTTAAGAATTTGCGGTATGCATTTTTCAACCCTTTCCTGCCGGGTTTTGGCTTGTTTGGGGGCCGAAAAATGCAGCATGTATGCCCTTTGCCGTCCGGGGGTTAATGCATCAAATGCCATTTTAAGGGTGGGCATCGCATCTAATTTATGTTGAAACTCTTCAGAAATTGTAAATTCTGCAGTTTTTTTAAACTCTACTTTCAAACCTGCTTTTTCTACTTCAATAGCTTCATAAATATAGGTTTTCAGGATGGAGGCTACTTCAACTATCTCCGTTAAGTTGGTAAAGCGCACCTGCCGCGCCGCCTGCACATTTTCTGTTTGTTGTATTAAAATACCATTGGCATCATTTAACAACGCGCCTTTAAAAAACAAAACCGCGCAATACTCTTTAAATACATGTATTAAAACAACGTTACTTTTATGAAAAGTGTAGCAAGGAACGCCCCACTTCAATTCTTCGGTAAGGCCACAGTCAAGAACAATCATTCTCAGCCGTTCCAGTTCCTGTTGCCACTTTTGGGCTTTGTTAAAATAAAAATCAACCTTAGGATTTATCATATTCTCGGGTTTAAATTTATCGCTTGCACAAATTTACACTTTTAGCCAGCCACGGAAACCCCTGGCAGCATAATAGGATTCGGCCCCGTTGTGATAAAGAAATACGGTATCATAACGGCGATCGCAAAAAACAGCCCCGCCAAGTTTCCTGATACCGGCAGGTGTTTTTACCCAGCTCGATGTTTTCAAATCAAACTTCCCAAGCTTTTGCAATTCCCGGTATTGCTCTTCTGTTAAAAGCTCAATACCCATGGCAGCCGCCATGTCAACGGCGTTATTTTCCGGTTTAAATTCTTTTCTTGCCTCATGCGCTTCACGGTCATAACAAAGGCTTCTGCGACCTTTGGGGCTTTCGGCCGAGCAATCGAAAAAAATGTACTCGTTTGTGCTTTTATCATAAGCAACAATATCCGGTTCGCCGCCGGTTTTTTCCATTTCGTTAAGCGACCATAATTTTTTTGTATCCGCTTCCAGCTTTGCTTGTACATTAATCCATTCAACACTGCTATGGCGGTTCTTGTTTTTCTCAAAGCGGGCTTCCAATACTTTGAGTAGATCTTCGCGATGTTCTGGCGACAAATTTAGATTCATGCTATTCGTTTTTATTGGTTAACTGAATTGATCTTTCTATCGGCAGGCCTGAAATACCACGACACTACGGTCAGGATTAACAATAATAATGACGGAAATATCTCAATAGCCGGATGGCCTGACGCAATATGCGAAAATGCCGCCCCCGATGTCACAAAGAAAAATCCGGCGTAAGCCCATTCTTTCAGCAAAGTAAATTTAGGTATCAGCACCGCTATAACCCCTAAAAATTTCCAAACACCTATTATGGTTAAAAAATAGACGGGGTAACCCAGGTGTATTATACTATCAACCCCGCCCTGCCCCTCTTTCATTTTAAGCAATTGTACTGCCGCGGTTGATACCATACCTAATGCAAGCCAGATAGTGGCAACCCAATAAATGATTTTATTTTTTTTTGTCATGATGTGTATTATTTTAATTTGCTTACTATATCCTGCAACCGGTTATGCGCCATATTAAGGCCCTGGGCAAAGGGCAGCTTCAGCAATTGGTTCCTGTCTTCAACTGATTTATATACAATGCGGATGCTGATCTTACTGGTAGCATCGGTAAGCCGCTCAAATTCCAAAAACTCAAGCTGAACAGGAAAAGGCGTGTTTTCCATTTCAAATGTGCGGGTAATTTTTTGCTCCGGAACAAACTCGTGGATAACCCCATTGGCCCTAAACACTACGTTCCCTTTGGCATCAGATGTTTCGAATTGCCAGCTGCCGTGCTTTTTGCCTTCGAGCTTCAAAACCTTGGTCCCCATCCATTGCTCAACAATTTCGGGCTCTACATGAGCTTTAAACAGTAATTCTAACGGCAAATCAAATTCCCTGGTAATCACCAGGTACTGTTGACCTTCCCCGGCATCTATTTTTGTTTTCAGTTCCATATATGCTATTTTTTTGATTGATAGTTTTTCATGATATCTTCCAGTTTGTTAAACCGGTCATCCCACATCTTGCGGAATGGCTCAATAAAGTCGGCTACTTCTTTCATGTTCTTTGCATTAATGTAATAGTATATTTCCCGGCCGTTTTGCTTTTGCTCAAGTAATTCGCACTCGGTAAGTATTTGCAGGTGTTTTGAAACTGTTGGCCTCGCAGTGTCAAAGTTTGATGCTATTGCGCCTGCCGTCATAGATTGTGAGGCAACCAACAGCAATATAGCCCTTCTTGTTGGATCGGCTATGGCTTGAAACACGTCTCGTCTTAAATTCATTGCGTAGCTATTTGACTACAAATATAAATGTAGCTATTTAACTACGCAATTTTTTTCAGAATTTTTTTTCGAATATTTTCACACGTCTATTGAACTTTCTATACGTCAATAGCTGGCAGGACTTCCGGCGGATATCAATACTGAAAATATTGCTCACCGGATTGTGCGCTTTTTAATAAAACTTGATGCAGATACTATCAGGGAGAGGTAAGCACGGCTTCCTAAAACAATTACAGCCCCAATTTCATAAGAAAACGGGCCTTCTGCCGTCGGTAAAAACGTATTGTATCGCCGGCACTATAGGCTGGCAGGCTGCTGGCTGCCTGCCAGGGACATTAATTTAAAACACTTAGCGCTTCTTCTACAGAAATGGCGCCATGCGATTGATCAAGCACGCACTCGCCGTCTTTGATCAGTAACAATTGCGGCGACTCGTGGTGAACATGAAAAAGCTGGGCTACCTGGGCCGATAACTCGCGGTAGCTAATCAGGTCTAAAAAGTAAAGGGGCATATCTTCGGGAAGGTCTTCCCAATCCAGCTCAAAACGGCGCTTGGCCATCATACTGATAGAGCAGCGGGTGCTATGTTTAAAAATCAGGCTGTAACCATTACGGTTCTTTATCTCGTGCAGCTGGTCGGCCGACGTAAGCAATATCCAGTTCATTTTTTTTAGTATTTAGTATCAAGATAGCTGCAATGATGTATGCAATTTCTGCTAAAAGGTATAAGATGTTTTTATAAATATTACATGGGCATACATTGCCTGACTGTAATATTTTATTTTTGTCTTAACTCTTTATTCTAACCTCTTGACTCTGTCACAAACGTAATTATAACACAAAATCTGCCGATAGTGGTCGGCAGATTACAAAAATGACATTTTCCTGTTAGCGGCCACTCTTAGGGTATGAACCATAAGCAGGGCATAATTTGTTAGAGCATGACGATATGCTACCAGCCGCAAGCGCTATAATAGCTATGTAAATAAATTTTTTCATTGTGTTTTGTGCTTAACAGTATAACGTAAATCAACCCTTCAATGTTTCGGCCAGCGCTGCCATTTTTATAGCGGTAATTGCGGCTTCGTCGCCTTTATTGCCATGCTTTCCGCCCGCGCGGTCAATAGCCTGCTGCTGATTATCAGTAGTTAATACCCCAAATATAACAGGTTTTGCATATTTTATGGCAACATTGCTTACACCATTTGCAACCGCATTGCAAATAAAATCAAAGTGGCGGGTTTCGCCCTGTATTACGCAACCCAAACAAATTACGGCATCAAGCTTTCCGGTTTTTAGCAGCAGGTCGGCGCCGGATGTAAGCTCAAAACTGCCGGGTACCGTATAACTCATAATATTATCGGCTAAAGCCCCATTGGCAACCAGGCTATTGTAAGCGCCCTGGTATAGCGCGTTGGTAATTTCGGCGTTCCACTCGGCCACCACAATGCCAAAACGGTACGGCGTCGCAGATGGTATGGTAGTATGCGAAAAATCTGAAAGGTTTTTTAATTGCGATGCCATTGTTTATTGTCGTTATTTTTTTAACCTGTCATCCTGATGAGGCACGAAGGATCTATCAGCTGTGCCTGACCGATAGAAAAGTTCGCCACTAGATCCTTCGTACCTCAGGATGACAGTCGTTTATTTTTGATTGTCATTCCCCTTCAGAGTTTCGGAAATTTTACCACTCAGCATGACAGGTGGTTATAAACCAAATGTTCGATTCCTGATTTGCCAAAGGTAATATTACCAATCTGCAAATCCGAAATCGAACATCTGAATTCCGAAATCCGAAATTATAGCTTCGCGTCTACACGAGCAATGTACTCGTCAATATTTTGTGCTTCGGCGCTTTCAGGATATTCTGTTTTAATCCTGTTGTAAGCCTCGCTTGCCGATTTATTGTCTTTGGTTTCTTCGTAAACCAAACCTAATTTTTTAAGGTAAAGCGGCGATAAAAATTTATTTTTTGCCTTATCAACAGCTTTGTTAAAATAGGTTGCGGCATTGCTGTAATCTTTCAGTTCAACATAAGCATCACCTGCACTTCCAAAAGCTTCGGCAGCAACCATACTGTCATCGCCGCGGTAATTGGTCAGGTTTTCTATCGCTTTATGGTATTCGCCTTTGTTAAGGTAAGCGGTGCCCAGGTAAAAATAAGCCAGGTTTGCAGCTTTGGTATTGCTGTAATCGCTTATTATTTTTTTGAAGCCCGGGTAGCTGGCATCGCCGTTGATGGCTTTGTCCCAGTCTTTTTTAGCCCAAAAATCCTGCGCAACATACATTTGATTGGCAGCCTTGGTTTCCAGCGGACCTAAGTACACTTTAAGGTATAAAAAGTAAATTACAATAAGGGCCACTACAGCACCGCCTATAAAAAGTAAGCTTTTTTGATTCTCGCGTACGAAGTTGCCACTCTGGCCGAAAGTAGTATCCGGTGTTGCAACTTTGGTATTCGCCTGGGTTTTTGACATTGTTATAACAAAATTAAGTTTGCAAAGTTACGGTTTTCAAAATTTCTGGCAATAGCTTAGTGTTAATTATTTAAGGGCAAGTTTATTGGGCCGGATTAGGTGAGTAGTTGATTGCCGCGAACAGCAATCAACCACTCACCATATAAGAATATTTTAGCCCGATTAACCATTCACCCAACAAAGGTGTTTTCCTGTTCATAGAACTATTGTGTACACATTTTTTAACTAAACGAAAATGTCGATAGCGCACGCGGTAGGATTGTGTGGCGCGAAAGAGAAGCTATATCCTGAGCGTAGCGAAAAATCTTGTACGCCCTGGATTCCAAGCGGTTAATCGTGATGCAGGGCGTCTAATTTCTCCTCGCCCCCGCCATTCAAATCACGTCTGATTCGTTCGTGACAAATGGATAATACTATCTGTAATTGGCCCGTTTTACCAGGCCTTTAATATCCGTAACCACAATCTTTCGGCCCTCCCTGATTAATAAGCTTTCATCTTTGAATTCTTTGAGCAGTCGGGTTACATTTTCTTCGGCAATGCCGGTTATATCGGCCAGGTCGGCCCTTGAAATCGTCAGGGCCACGTTTGGATTAACAGTGTCCTCTTTGTATTTTTCGCGAAGCACAATTAACGCTATCGCGAGCCGCTCTGCTGCGTTCCTTTTGGCAAACACCAAAACAGTATTTGCCAAAACCATAACCTCATGACTTAAAGCACCCAGCAACTGCTGTGCAAAGGGAGGGCAGTTTTTTATGGTAAACATAAAGTCTTCGATAGGAATAAAATATATCCGGCTGGCTTCCAATGCTGCTGCCGAGTCGGAATAACGATCCCTCGAAAGTACGGCGTGATAACCCACCAATTCTCCATTACCGGCAACATATATGGTCTGCTTTTTTCCGGCGTGGTCAACTTTATATTTCTTTACCTTACCATTAACCATCAGGAAAACCCCGGCCGGCAAAGTATTTTCCCTGAAAATTATTTCTCCTTTTTTATAGATATGACAAGTGCTATTTATAAGCAAACGGTTATAGTCATCAACTGTCAACAACTTTAAAGCAGAGGCCGTAATAAAGTTCCATTTCTCGATCGGAAAAATCCTGTTTAGGCTCATGTGCAAAATTACAGAAACAGCGTATTATATACATATGATATAAGTATGATAAAAACGTGATAAGTATCACGTTTGCGGGTGATTATTTTCTTTCACTTAGATTAAATAACACATTAAATTTGATTCGAAAAGCAATGTTTGTCTTAACAGGCAATTTAATTTAATCATCTATTAATAAAACAATGTCAATCATTATCCTCATAAGTTTAACTGATTACCTAACTGTTGGAGGAATATGGCAAAATATTGGCTTCTATGCCATATTATTAGTATTAGCATGGATATTAACCAACCAGTTTGCTTTGTTAAAGAGACGCAATAGCGAGAGACAAAAACCCCGGTAAGATGATTGGCAATAAACACAAATAAGGTAATTGTGTGCGCACTTTAGTGCATACCTGCGTTGCGGCCTTATGATTATCGCTTAAATAATGGGAAGACCGACACGACTCAAGCCTTCCCACCCCTAATTAATCTCGTTTAGCTAAATATCAGAACATTTAACTGATTATTATTGCACCATTTGCAAGTTGTATTAAAAGTGTACAATAGTGTATAATAAATGTGTAGTGCCTTATACTAATTTAAAATTTGTACAGCCTTATCATTAACAATTGATAAAATACAAATCCCGGATAACGGGTGATGGATAGTTTTTAGCCAAAAGTGTTAAGTCTTGAATCCAGCCAAAAAAGAATAAATTTAGCTTCTGACTCTGGACTTAACACTATTAACGCAACCCTATTTGCTTATAACAACAGGGCTTATCCCTTTATGCGTAGGTACCACTTCCTTTATACTACCATCATTATTAAACTCCAGCTTATCTATACAAACCTCGCGGTTGTAGCCGGCGGCATCGCCCATGGTAATGCCTTTGGGGTAATTAAAGCGGTGGTATACAATATACCATTCGTCGCGGCCGGGAATCTGTATAACCGAATTATGCCCGGTTCCGTAAATGCCTTCTTTAGCATTTTTGGCAACTACCACATTGTTTGCCGGTACCGTTATTGGCCCAACGGGCGAATTGGATGTACCATAATGCACGGTGTAATCGGGGCTGCGCGTATCGTTTTGCGACCACATAAAATAATAGATGCCTTTACGGTAAGCTACATAAGTACCTTCGTTATAATGCTTGTCGGGTGTTAATATCTTTGTGGTACCGGCTTTTAGCGATACCATATCGTCATTTAACTCGGCGCAGGCCATATAACCGTTGCCCCAGTATAAATAGCTCTTGCCTGTTTGCGGGTCGGTAAAAACATCAGCATCTATTTGCTGGCCGCCTTTTACACCCGCAGGCAAACTATCAAGCAGCGGTTTCCCCGAATCAACAAAAGGACCAGCCGGATCATTGGCCACAGCTACGCCAATTTTTTGGGCGGCAGCAAAGTAGTAGAAATATTTATAGCTGCCGTTTATCTTTTTTTCGATAATGCAGGGCGCCCAGGCATTCTTTTTTGCCCAGCTTACATCTTTGGGTAAATCAAGTATCACACCTTCATCCTTCCAGTTAACCAGGTTGGCCGATGAAAAGGCTTTAAAATAATTGCCGCTCCAGCCGTCAAAACCATCGCTGGTAGGGTACAAATAAAACCTGCCCGTTTTTTCGGCATACAATATCTCGGGATCGGCATAGTAGCCTTCAATTGCCGGGTTGTGATTTTCCTGTACTTGTACATTATAGGTTTCAGGCTTTTTCCCTTTGATGGTCACTGTATATTTTACCGGGCCTTTGGTAAAGTTTTGTGCCGCGGTTGGTGTCACAGTAATACCGGGCAACGCATTGAACGCCGGATTAAATGCCTTTAAACCCGTGCCAGGCAGTACCGGCAACGTGAGAGTGTGAGTGGCAGAATCTAACACAATGTTAATCTTTTTTACCTGGCCCGACCGGGGCGACAGCATTACATCATCTGTGCTTCCCCATTTGGCGGTTAGGCGGGCAGCCTCTTGCGCAGTAACCGGCATAACAGTACCGTGACGCGGATGAAAATTCATGGTTACCTCGTTATCAATAGCAGTAAAATGTTCCAGGTCGGTAGTGCGGGTAAACTGGTATTTACCTTCGGTATATCTGTCATACATTAGTATATAGGCATCACTATTGTTCAGTTTAAAAGTACCGGCGCCTTCTACCGGCGATTTGGTTTGCTGAACATATTTATCTATCAACACATAACCTTCGGTCAGCTTATCCGATACGGCAATTTTGATTCCAGATCCCGAACCTTCTGTTTTAAAAAACAAGTGATATTTGCCGTCTTTATAAACAATATCCCCATCAATACAGGCACCGTTGTCGGGTTTAAAAAATAGTTGTTTAGGTGCGGTTTCCAGGCCCGAAAAATCTTTGTTGGCATAGGCATAATAAATTTTGTCGGGCTCGTTACCAAAACGCATCGACCAATATATCATGTACTTGTGCAGCTTGGGGTCGTAAATAGTTTGGGGGGCCCACACCCGGTTCACACCTTCAAACTCCTTAAATACCTGCGGCACAACAACCGTATGCGATGTCCAGTTGATTAAATTGGTAGATTGCATCAGTACCATAGCCGTGTCCGGCCCCCAGCCGTACTTTTCGGTATTCATGTCGGTAGCCACCATGTAAAACGTTTTCCCGTCGGCCCCTCTCAGGATGTGCGGATCGCGTACGCCTCCTGTTGTACTTATAGCCGCCGAACTTAAAACCGGCAGGTTATTATTAAGAGCGCGGTAGTGGTAACCATCATTACTTAAGGCAAACCGGATAGCTTCGCCTTTTTTGCTGCCGGTAAAATAGGTAAACAAATACGCCGAATACGCATTTGCTTTAGTGGCCTTTTTAGCGGGCTTGTTACCGGCCGACTGAGCAACAACGCCTGACGCATGTGCAAATATTGTTGAAAATACAATTAAAAAAAGCCGCGTGCATTTCAGGATGTTCATACGTAATAAGTCTTTTCTTTAAAAATATACAGGTTATAATGGTGTTTGATATCAAACCGGGGCAATTTTATACGCCCGGCGAATCCGATGCCAATATTAATTTAAAAGTGTCAAAAACACAATTATTTTGGAAATTTTATTTTTTTTACAGGGACTGGTGCCTAAATATACTTCTCACTACCTGTTTAAATTTAATTTTCAAATATTCACAGTTTGCCCAAAGTTTATTAATATTTGTTATCGCTTTCGGCATACCTGGTTTTAATAAAAACAACCGAATATTACATGCTAATTAACTAAACATACCCGTATATTTAGTTGCACAGCGGCTATAGATCATTGAATGTAACAAAATTTGATAATAACCTAAATTGTTGACCTATGAAATTTCAGAAGTTTTTGGAGCGGTATTTTTTGGCCAAGTTTTGCCTGGCAACAATGTTTACTGTAGCCCTTACAAGCGTTTTGGTACAGGCGCAAGTTAGGCAGAACAAAAAAAATGCTGCCAAAAAACCCAACATAGTTTTTATTATGAGCGATGACCACTCCTACCAGGCCATCAGCGCATACGGCGGGATGCTTTCCAAATTGGCACCCACCCCTAATATTGATAAAATTGCAAACGGAGGCATCATTTACAAAAAAGCCTTCGTAGAAAACTCGCTTTGCACTCCCAGCAGGGCCTGCCTTATGACAGGCTTGTACAGCCACCAAAATGGCCAGCGCCAGCTTGCCGAGGGCATCGACTCATCGAAAGTATTCTTTAGCGAGTTGCTTCAACAGGCTGGATATCAAACGGCCATTGTTGGCAAATGGCATATGTCTACAAGCCCTAAGGGATTTAATTACTACCACATACTTGACGATCAGGGCAAATACTATAACCCCACTTTTAAAGGCCCCGAAACCGGGTATAAATTTGTACAGGAACAGGGCTATGCTACAGACCTTATTACCGAACATGCCCTTGATTTTTTAGAAAAACGGGATAAGGGCAAACCCTTTTGCTTAATGATACACCATAAAGCCCCCCACCGCAATTGGATGCCCCCCGGCAAATACCTTGATTTGTACAACGATGTGAATTTTCCTGTCCCCGAAACTTTTTTCGATGATTACCAATCGCGGTGCGACGCCGCCAAGACTCAAAAAATGTCAATAAGCAATGATATGGAACTGGTTCAGGATTTGAAAGTGGAAGAGCTGAAAGATCAATTGGTAAGCCCATATGATAAACTTTCTTATACGTTTTTAATGAGCGAACTTGGCCGTTTAACACCAGAGCAGCGTGCCGCGTGGGATAAGCATTATAAGTTGAGAAACCAGCAGTTCATAAACGCTAAACTGACCGGGAAGGCGCTTGCATTATGGAAATACCAGGAGTTTTTAAAGGATTACCTGCGCTGTATTAAATCGGTAGATGACGGTGTAGGCGCAATTTTGAAATACCTGAAGGATAATAACCTGGAAAACAATACTATGGTTGTTTATACATCAGACCAGGGGTTTTATATAGGCGAGCACAACTGGTTTGACAAGCGGTTTATGTACGAGGAATCATTCCGGACGCCCCTGTTGATCAGATATCCAAAGGCTATAAAACCAGGAACGCAAAGCGAAGCCCTGGTACAAAATATTGATTATGCACCAACATTTTTATCGCTCGCGGGCATTAAAAAGCCAGAACAAATGAGTGGCACTTCGCTCGATCCAACATTTAAGGGGCCTAAGCCTGCGGGATGGCGCAGTGACTTATATTATCACTACTATGATTACCCGGCATTTCACCTTGTGCGCAAGCACGATGGTATACGTACCGAACGCTATAAACTGATTCATTTTTATGGCAAGGGCGGCATGCGTGGCGCAACCACCAAATACCAAACAACTCCCGGCTACAGGGAATATACTGTTCTTAAGCTGCTCAACAATGCGGGCTACGTAACTAATGATGCGGATATTGACTGTAATGAGCTTTACGATTTAAAAACCGACCCGCAGGAACTTCATAACCTTTTTGGCAAACCCGGGTATGAAAAACTTACCGCCGATTTGCAAAAACGGCTTGATGGATACCGGAAGAACCTGAAAGTACCTACCGACGAATTTTGATTACCAACATCATGTTGAATAATGATGTACCGGTATTTATTTAACCCGGTATATCATCATTCAATAGCGGCATATGAAAAGCACTTTTGCAACGGCCTACAAGACCAATTTTTCGTTAAAAGACTAAAGAAATCCTGTATTCTACTCATTATTGGCATAAATTACAACTTGCGGTTTTACCAATCGTACCCACTATCAAATTTAATCACCCGTGTTCAGCACCGGTATTAATGCCCTTTTCGTATCCGCGGGGCATTATCTAATAAAAATATATGGGGATGATTTTATTAACACAGGCTGCGATTGGCAAAAAACTTTCGGAGGCACTTGTTTTGTAATACAAGGAAACAATGAACCTCTTTATAAAAAACATGGTGAGCAGCCGCTGCAAAATTATCGTCGAATTCGAATTGCGAAGGGCAGGGCTCAAATGCACCGCTATTGACCAGGGAAGGGCAATTATTACCGGTGATGTGGGGCTGGCCCAAATTCAGCAGGCGGGCATCGCTTTATTAAAATACGGCCTGGTATTAATGGATAATAAGAAAAACATCCTGGTTGAAAAAATAAAGCAGGTAGTTACCGATTTGATCTTTCATTCAGAAATTCCGTTAAAAACCAACTTCTCCGATTACCTGAGCAACAAGCTTAACCTCGATTATACTTACCTGGCCAATACCTTCTCGGATGTGCAGGGCACCACTATTGAACAGTTTATCATCATGAATAAAATTCAACTGGTAAAACAGTTAATATGGCAGGATGAATTAACCCTTACCGAAATTTCGTGGAAACTGCATTACAGCAGTGTGGCGCACCTATCTGCCCAGTTTAAAAAAGTTACCGGTTTAACACCCTCGCAGTTTAAACATTTTGATTTTCAAAACCAAAGCAGCTTTGCTAATGTGTGAATTATATAACTAATACAAAAAGTTGTATAACATGCCTGCCGCCAGGTAGCCATAAGTTTGTACCATCCTGCAATCTGACCCAATAGGACCCCGGGACTTTACAATTTATCTTTCAATAATATATTCATGAAAAAAACATTTACTATGCCAATGGAAGTCATCTGCATGCGTCAGCGCGGCGGTTATTCCAAAACATTCGGTGCAATTTTGTCGTTGGTGTTACTTATTACTATGTTAACCTCCGGGTGCAAAAAGGACAATTATAAAGGCGAAATCAAGGGCGACTGCCCGGTGGTGGTGGCAACCGACCCGGCGGATAAAGCTGTTGACGTTGTTTTAAACAAAGCCATCTCGGTAACCTTTAACACCAGCATGGCGCCGTCAACAATTACCGACAAAACATTTATAATAAAACAAGGCGCTACTGTTGTTACAGGTACCATAACAAACGCCACCAACGGCACAGTATTTACTTTTACCCCAAGCCAGCCCCTGCTGCCTTTCGCTATTTATACGGGCACTATAAAGGCAGCAGTAACCGACACTTTGCGTACCGCGATGGTAAGCGATTATACCTGGACATTTACTACCATTCCGCAAATTACGCTAACAGCAACGCCTACCCTTGGCGGTGTTACCGAAGGTGAAGGCACATTTGCACAAGCATCTGCCGTAACTGTTAGTGCAACGCCCAATACCGGCTACATATTTACCAACTGGACTGATAATGGAGTTATTGTTTCAACAAGTTCCAGCTATCAGTTTACCATGGCGGGTAACCGGGCATTGGTTGCCAACTTTAAACTGATACCTGCATCGCAATTTGCGGTAGTACTTACCTCGAGCCCTGCTATTGGCGGTACAACCAGCGGATCTGGCGCTTACAACGCCGGTACCATCGTAACCGTAACCGCCGACCCTAATAACGGCTTTACCTTTGTGAACTGGACAGATAACGGCAACGTGGCTTCTACAAGCTCAAGCTACCAGTTTATACTTGCAGCCAACCGTAAATTAGTGGCCAACTTTAAAGCTATACCGGCATCGCAATTTGCACTGGTATTAAAATCAAGCCCGGCAGCAGGCGGCTCAACAACCGGATCAGGTGCATACGCTGCAGGTTCATCAGCAAGCGCAACGGCAACAGCAAGCCCCGGCTATACCTTTACCTCGTGGAGCGGCGATGCAACAAGCACCAATAACCCGTTAACTATTGTTATGAGTGCCAACAAACATGTAACGGCCAACTTTACGCTCAACGTAATCATTATACCCCCACTTTTGGGTGATGCTGCAAAATTTGGCGCTTTCGGCGGTAATGCAGGCGTAACCAACCAGGGCCTAAACACAGTAATCAATAACGGTGCGATAGGCACAACGGCCGCATCAACCCTGGTTACCGGTTTCCATGATGGTTTAACTGCCGATATTTATACCGAAACACCACTAAACAAGGGTAATGTTAAGGGCGGCATATTTACAGCGCCACCAGCCCCAGGTACTGCTACCTCTTTTGCGGTTGCTACACAAGGGTTGCTTGATGCCACCATAGCTTACAACAGTATATCCCCAGCCTCGAAACCAGGTGGTATCGACCCGGGCGCAGGCGAATTAGGCGGCTTAACTTTAGCCCCCGGCGTATATAAATCCGCAAGCGGCACATTCAAAGTAACCAATGGCGACCTTACGCTGGATGCCAAAGGCGACCCTAACGCAGTATGGGTATTCCAGACAGCTGCCGGCCTTACGGTAGGTACAGCAGGCCCGGCAGGTGCCAGGAGTGTTATTATGAAAAATGGCGGCCTTGCTAAAAACGTTTACTGGTACGTAGGCAGTTCGGCTGTAATCAACGGCGCGGGTGGCGGCATCATGACGGGTACTATCATATCCAGTGCAGGCATCACCTTTTCAACAGCCGGCAACGCGGTACAAACGGTATTAAATGGCAGGGCAATATCCCTGGTAGCTTCGGTTACTATGGTAAATACCACTGTTAACGTACCACAATAAGCCAACATCAGTATCAACAGTATTCAATCCCTATTTGGGGGATTGAATACTATCTGTCAACAACATATTTAAAAGAAACATCTCATGTTACCAATCAATAAAATAATTAAAACAACCATCATCTGCTGTTTGATGGTTGCTATGGCCGGCATAACGGTTAAAGCACAAACCACTACTGTACCAACATGGTGGTTTGGTGTATCCGGCGCTGCAAATTTTAACTTTTACGATGGCACCACCCAACGGTTAAACAATTCATTAATAGCGCCTACCGCCTTTCATAAAGGCCATGATGTACGCCCTTATGGGTCTATTTTGATGGAATACCGCCCGGCAAGTGTGTTGGGTGTAATGCTTAACGTAGCTTATGATGGCCGCGGTGGCAAATTTAAAGATGTGGTGGCCCCCTGTAATTGCCCCGCTACTTTAGAAACCAACACCAGCTATATTGCTGTTGAACCAAGCCTGCGTTTAACGGTGCCTTCAACCGGTTTATACTTTTTTGCCGGCCCAAGGGTTGCTTTTAACATCAGTAAAGATTTTGAGTACACCCAGCTTAGGCAACCAAATACAAATGGCCAGTTAAGCGCCATGCACAAAACCCTCATCTCGGGCCAGGTTGGCGCCGGTTACGATATTATGGTTTCGCCGGCAAGTAGTACTACCAAGGTGAGCATCTCGCCATTTGTCTCTTTTCATCCATACTTTGGACAGGAGCCGCGCAGTATCGAAAGCTGGTCGGTTACCACGCTACGCGCCGGGATAGCGCTTAAATTTGGTAAAGCTTCAAAAATTGCACCTAAAACGGTAACCAGCGTACCGGCACCTATGCATGTATTTGTTTTTACGGTAACCGCACCAACAGCAGTACCTTTAAAACGCCAGGTGAGCGAAACGCTGCCTTTGCGTAATTCGGTGTTTTTTGATGAAGGATCGGCCCAGATCCCTGCCAGATATATTACGTTGTCAACAGATCAGGCAATTACTTTCAAAGAACAGCAACTGCAAAATGAGCAGGCCGATAACACGGCCGGCCGGTCTGCAAGGCAGCTGAATGTTTATCACAACATCCTGAATATTTTGGGCGATAGGTTAAGGGCAAACCCAGGCGCTGTAATTGTGCTAACCGGTGCATCGGCTAAAGGTCCTGCAGATGGTAAAGAACTGGCACAAGCTGTAAAACAATACCTGGTTACCCAATTTGCAGTTGATGCATCAAGAATAACCATTGCCGGCCGTAACAGGCCGCTTATCCCGTCGGAACAACCGGGTGGCACTAAAGAATTGGTATTGCTGCGTGCAGGCGACCGCCGTGTTGATATTACCAGCACCTCGCCCGAATTATTGACCGAGGTGGGCGGCGACATGATGAAGCCAGTTCAAATAAATGCTACACAAGCCAATCCACTTGATAGTCAGGTGATTTTAAATATCGATAGCGCCAAACAGTTGCTTAAATCATGGTCTGTAGATGTTACAGATGATAAAGGTACCGTTCAGCACTTCGGACCATTTATTGATGACCAGGCCAGCATTCCGGGTACAACTATCTTAGGCAGCAACCCTTCGGGCGATTACAAAATTGTAATGACGGGCGAAACCCGTGCCGGTATTCCTGTAAAGAAAGAAAGCACTGTGCATTTGATACGCCAGGACGAAACACCAACCAAAGGCCTGCGCTATAGCATCCTGTATGATTTTGACAGATCAAACGCCATTGTATCCTATGACAAGTTTTTGGCCGATGTTGTATCCGCTTCAATTACTGATGGATCAACAGTTATTATTCATGGCCATACTGATAACATAGGCGAAGAAGATCACAACATGAAATTATCCAAAGCCCGCGCTATGGATGTGCAGCATACACTGGAGCAAGCCTTAACCAAAGCAGGCAAGACCAATGTAAAATTCGAAACTATAGGATTTGGCGAAGATGCAGGCAACGCACCCTTTGAAAATAATTTAGTTGAAGAGCGGTTTTACAACCGGACTGTTATTATAGATATTATCCCCGTTAAATAACAATAAACGATATAAATGAAAAAAGCAGCGGGAGAAATTCCGCTGCTTTTTTGCGTTAAAGATGTCTTCTTAATTCAATTTACTAAGCATCATATCTTCATTTGCCGTGGCGGATTTATAGTTTATCTTCAATTCGCCGTTTACATCACTTTTTAAAACTTCGGTCTGTTTCCCGTTAACTGCAAAACTATAATCCGTATTCGGGTTTAATTGATGTAAAACATAGGTAACCGGTTTGGCCGCCTGCTGATGCCATTCCATTTTATCGCCATCCCAGTTTTTTATATCGATGGTTAAATTACCTGCCGAAGCAGCATTCAAAGCAACAGCGGGGCTGCCGCCATTAAAGTATGATAACTGGGTACTGGTACTATTAAAACCGAAGCTTTGTTTTGCGGTTACCTTAAATTTCCCGTCGGCCACGGCATAGTTATCATTATCGAGGTTGATAGTTAGCTTTTTATCCCTGAACCTGTAATTCAACACGGTGCCCGCAAGTTCGGGCGTGATATGAGGGTTGAGGTAAAAACGATTATACAAAGGATTGATACCATAAATGGCCTGGTACAAGCCCACTATAGCCAGGCTATTGCCAGATAGGATATCGTCGCCAAGGCCATCTTGTTTTATCCTGCCATAACGCTGAAAAGCCAAACCATCTTTACCATATTGCTCCAGCACATTGCGCACATATTTAAGGGCAAGGGCTGGTTTATATTCGGCATAGGCTTTTACCGCGATAGACCCCCACGATAAAAACAAGTCGCCATTTTCATAGGATGGAAAAGGGTATTGGTATTCCTTAGCTTCGCCCGGCAAATATGTTGTCATACACAAGGGCCAAAAGAAAAGCTTTTCCTGTTGCATTTGCATTTCAATATTATCCAGTATTGTTTGCTTGCGGGCATCCTTATTGCAAATATCATAGGCAATGGCCATAAAGTTTACCGGTGTTACCATATTGCGGCCATGCACGCTTTTGTCCTTATCAATCCAATAAGCATAACAGCTTTTTTCCTGGTCCCAAAAACCGCCGTCGGCAGTCGGCTTGTTAAAGCTTTCCTTTAGTTTAGCAGCAAAGTTTTTATAGTAAGTTGCCTTGGCATCGTTATTTAATTGCTGCTCAATATCGGCCCATTTTACCAGCGCGTGGTAAAGCTTGGCGTTTACAAAAGCATTTTCGTACGACGCCCAAACAATATCAATCCAATCGCTGCTGCGCTTTTGGGTATGGTTATCGGTCATCATTTCAACCAGCCCATTGTTATTGCTGTCGCGTTTCAGTATCCAATCTAAAGCTTTCTCGCACGACAGCTGGTGTTGCTTAACCCAGCTTTTATCACCCGTCATATCATACAGGTCGGCAACATTTATCACCAGATCGGGGTTCGAATCCATCAGGATGCCCCATTGTGCCTCGTAAAAACCGTCGCTGTTAAATTGATTAGGCATGGCATCCTCATTAGTGTAAGCCCAACGCGGGTATACCCGGCCATCGGGTTTTATGGCGTGATCGCGGTAATAATCAAGGCAGGTTTCATCGCCCTTTAAATATTTAGCGTCATTTATGGCAAGGCCAAGCTGCGCTATATATTGCTCATGCAGGCAAATAGGACCATAAGGTGTAGCCCAACTATTACCGCCAAAATGCAGCGAATCAATTACCCCTATGCGGGCAATGGTGTTAAGCACCGCGCCAACTTTAGCGCCATCAACACCACTAAATTTACCGCGGCCATACTTTTCATCAAAATTAAAATAGCTAAGGGTAATACTTTGGCTGCCCGGCCCGGCCGCAAGATTAAATGGCGCCCAAACATCGGTACGCCCTCTTAAAAACCTGCGCCTTTGGGTGTCACTATCCTGCTTTAATGCCATTTCATTATTGCTTACACTTATGGTGTAAGCAAGTTTATCATCGGCAGTACGGCTATATTTCATAGCCACGTTTTTGCCCGGGGCAGCCACGGTTATATTTAAACCGTTACCGGTTTTACTGTTCCAAAAATCAGACGACCGGGTGTGCACGCCGTAGGTACACAGTTTTTCGTTAAAAAGGTAAAACCAGGCCAGCCCGCCATAACCCTGGTAAGCGCCTTCCCATGTATTTATGTTATCAAAATTAAATACAGGCGCAGCAGATTCATTTACCTGCAATGGCTTGTTTGAACTTCGTTCGATTGTCCACCTGATGGCTTTATCGTTGATGGTAAAAATCCAGTTCTCAGTTATGGTGAAGCTTTTATCGCCATAGCTTATGTTGCTGAGCTTATAAACATTGCCTGTTTTTAATAATACCGGCGTTTTCTTTAAATGCAGCGACGAATACGTAATGCCATTAATGTTCACCGATGTAAACACCCCATCGGCACTGCTTATTACTTTTTGCCCATTAACCACCAGCGAGGTGATACTTGCCTTACCACCGTAGTTAAGTACCATGGTCATTTTGGGATTGGTGATTTTTATTTCGGCTGCTAATGCGGCCGTTGACCAAAAAGCAAGGACGAGATAAATTAAATTGATGTGGATTTTTTTGATAGGCATGGTATCAGGGTTGATGTGAAATGTGTTCTGTCATCAAAATTAGCATATAAGTTTCAGGATGGAAATTTAATGTATAGTGGCATAACGAAGGCAGAATAGGATCGTTAGCAGATGCCTTTCTCAAACAAAAAAAGGCACAGTCGTAAAACCATGCCTTTTATATCCATGCAAAAACCTTTCAGCTTTCGCCTTTAACCTTTTACCTAAAAAATTAGTAACGATAGTACTCCGGTTTAAACGGACCATCAACAGTTACGCCAATATATTCGGCCTGGTCCTGGTCTAAAACTTCCAGTTCAACGCCAATTTTGGCAAGGTGTAAGCGGGCAACTTTTTCGTCAAGGTGTTTTGGTAAGGTGTACACTTTGTTTTCGTAAGCGGCACCGTTTGTCCAAAGCTCTAACTGAGCCAAAGTTTGGTTAGTGAACGAGTTACTCATTACAAAGCTTGGGTGGCCTGTTGCGCAACCTAAGTTAACCAAGCGGCCTTCTGCTAAAACGATAACATCGCTGCCATTAATGGTATATTTATCAACCTGTGGTTTAATCTCGATTTTGGTGTTGCCATAAGCGCCGTTTAACCAGGCCATGTCAATCTCGTTATCAAAGTGACCGATGTTACAAACAATTGCCTTATCTTTCAAAGCGCGGAAGTGCTCTTCACGAACGATGTTTTTGTTACCAGTTGCAGTAACAACAATATCAGCTTCTTTAATAGCAGTACCTAATTTTTTAACCTCGAAACCTTCCATAGCTGCCTGTAATGCGCAGATAGGGTCAATCTCGGTAACGATAACACGCACACCAGAGTTACGCAATGAATCTGCAGAACCCTTACCTACGTCGCCATAACCACAAACAACGGCTACTTTACCGGCCATCATTACATCAGTTGCGCGGCGGATGGCGTCAACCAGCGATTCGCGGCAACCATATTTGTTATCAAATTTCGATTTGGTAACCGAGTCATTAACGTTAATTGCAGGCATTGGTAATGTACCCGCTTTCATACGCTCATATAAACGGTGTACACCTGTAGTAGTTTCTTCAGATAAACCTTTAATATCAGCAATCAGTTCAGGGAAACGATCTAACACCATGTTGGTTAAATCGCCGCCATCGTCTAATATCATGTTCAGCGGTTTGCGGTCTTCGCCAAACCAAAGGGTTTGCTCAATACACCAGTCAAACTCTTCGGCGTTCATACCTTTCCAGGCGTAAACAGAAATACCGGCAGCAGCAATAGCAGCAGCCGCATGATCCTGGGTTGAGAATATATTACATGACGACCAGGTAACTTCGGCGCCAAGTGCAATTAAAGTTTCAATTAAAACAGCGGTTTGGATGGTCATGTGCAGGCAGCCGGCAATACGGGCACCTTTTAACGGCTGGCTTGGACCGTACTCCTGGCGCAAAGCCATCAGGCCCGGCATTTCGGCCTCGGCCAGTTCAATCTCCTTGCGGCCCCATTCGGCCAGTGAAAGGTCTTTTACCTTGTATTTAACAAAAGCAGTTTCTACTGATGACATATCGTTTTCAATTTTGTGCAGCAAATTTAAATCATATCCGGGTTAAAATGAAATAGGCCGCAAGTTAAGGGGTTATTAGTTGCCATAGGGCAAGTTACGCCCTGTTGTCGAACGAAGAGGTACGAGGAGAAATGACATTGGGGATAGACGACGCTACTACTTCTCCACCACCCCCATGCTTAACAACCCATTATAAACGCCGCCGGTTTCAACCAGCAGGGTTTGGGTGGTTATGGTGCCGGTGATTTTGCCGGTGGCTCGTATTTCAAGGGATGAGGTCTGGATATCGCCGGTAACTGTACCGTAAACCACAATCTCTTTGGTATTGATATTGCCATTGACAACGCCTTTTTCGCCAAGGATAATACCTTCGTCAACAGTAACGTCGCCGGTTACCTGTCCGTCAATACGGGCAAACGCCGGGGCTTTAAAATTACCACCAATTTCGCAGCCTTCGCTAATGAGGGTTGATATCGATTGCAGGTCGAGCGATACTTTGTCTTTTTTACCGAAAATAGCCATAGTTTTTTAGTATCAAGTAGTTAGTAGCAAGTATAAAGACCGCAGCTTTTTTACTTTGCTACCTTCCACTGTTATTTATAGTTTAGTATTAAATAGCAAGTACGACAACACTGTCTTGATACTTACTACTAACTTCTTGCTACTACTTATTAAGTGTTAAAAAATTAACCGGATTTACGGGTTTGCCGTGCCTGCGCACTTCGTAGTGCAGGTGTGCACCCGTTGAGTGGCCAGTTGAGCCAACAAGGCCAATCTCATCGCCCAGGTTTACTTCCTGTCCTACTTTTACTTTTATCTTAGACAGGTGCCCATAAACGGTCTGGATATCATTAATATGCTGAATGCGGATGCAGTTGCCATAACCGCCGGCCCAGCCGGCAAAAACAACCTTGCCGCTGGCAGTACATTTCACCTCGTCGCCACGTTTGCCCTTAAAATCAATCCCGGGATGAAACTCGGCGCTTGCGCTATCGAAAGGGTCGCTGCGGTAGCCAAAAAAGGAGGTGAATGAGCTGATGCGCGGGTAACCCATGGGGGTAAAAGCAATGGTTCCCATCAGGTGGTTAAGGTAGTCATTGTACAGCGAGTATACTTCGCCATCATTTAGCTTCTTACCTTCTGTATTGTTATCACCGCCAATGCCTTTGGTGCTGAAACCTTTTAAGCCACGGCGGCGCAGGTAATCGTTGATTGTTTTAAGCTTACCTTCTATCGATTGGATATAGCTTTGCGCGCTGCCTTGTTTAGCCTCGGCCGGCGCTGCAACCTGCGCAGGTACGGCGCCTTTTAATTTTACAATCTGGGCCATTAGCGCCTGCTTTTCAACTTCCTGTTGCTGGTTTTGCCATCTTAAATAAATAATACCTCCTACCAAAACCAGCACAACCGAAAGGATGCCAAGCGCGTAATGTTTAAGATTGTTAAGGTGTTTTGTTTTAATTTGTAAAGACCGTGTAGGTTGCTGGTTTTTATTAATAACAACAACGGTACTGATATCAGATGTCTTTTGTTTCATCAAAATCATAAATTAGGGTTGGCAATATAACGATAACATCGAACAAATCAATAGTCATTATAAACAAACGCCTTACGGCCTGATGGTTATAATAAAGCTACATAGTCAGCACATTGTTATTATTGCGTTTTTTAAACGGAAACTATTAATCATTTGTTATTTTTGTGGTTGATAAAATTTAAAAAAATAAACATACCATGTATCCAGAATATTTAGTTGCCCCCATGCGGGAAGATTTAACCAGGGTTGGTTTTGAGGAGTTGAAAGATGCCGAGGCAGTAAAAAACGCTATTGAAAGCGAAGGTACTGTATTTGTAATGGTAAACTCTGTATGTGGTTGCGCTGCCGCAAATGCCCGCCCAGCCGCCAGGATTGCTGCCGCAAATGAAAAACACCCCGACAAATTGGTTACCGTTTTTGCAGGGATGGAAAAAGACGCCGTAGACGCCGCACGTAACTATATGTTGCCTTACCCTCCGTCGTCTCCAGCTATGGCATTGTTTAAAGATGGTAAACTGGTGCACATTATTGAGCGCTACCAAATTGAAGGCCGCCCTGCCCAAATGATTGCCGATAACCTGATTGGCGCTTTTGAGCAATACTGCTAATCAAGCTGAAGGCCAAAGGCATATAGCTTAAAGCCAACATCTTCATAATAACAAAGCCCCGGGATTTAAATAACTCCGGGGCTTTTCCTTCATCTGCCCATTTGAAATCTGAAATCTGAAATCTGTCTTTTTTCATTTTCAAATCTTCAAATTACCAAATTTTCAAATTCCTTTCATCTGCACATTTGAAATCTGAAATCTGCACATCTATTTAGCGTCGTTGATCTGTTTAATAGCATCGTCCGCAACTTTAACAGTTGCATCATCATGCATCTGCGCACGCTTTTCTTTAATGTCGGTTATAAATTTGATAGCGGGATCGGCAATACCCTGCGGTTTATATTTTATGCCAAAATCTTTAATCTGACTGATCCCTTGCTGGGCGTATTCTGGTTTTTGAACACGGCCTGCCATGGCGCTAAATTTATCGAGGGCATTATATTTAGCCTGCGGTGCAGCTTCATCAAATTGCTTGTAAACAAATGTCCATTGGGCATCCGTGCCGCTGGTAGCGTAAACATTCATCATGGCTGCAGTAAGGCCGCCTTTGTTATCGGCTTCATAATTTTTTGCCAGGTTCATGGCCAACGCCGGGTCGAGCAAATTAATAGCGTTTAACGCAGCACCCTGAACAGCGTATGACTGACTGCCTAAGGCCTGTTTAAATAAATTCATATTACCGGATGCTTTAAGGCTGCCCAACGCGGCAATGGCCTGGGCCTGCACCAATGTATTATTATCTGTTTGCGCCAACCTGGCCAAAATAGGCTGTGCCGCATTGCGGATGGCATCATTATCCAGCTTAATTGTGCGGATGGCTTTATCCCGCAATCCATAATATTTATCGTTCAATGCTGCAATCAGAACTTTTTGCGCGTCTTTTTCGCTTTGCTTATCGGCAGCTGCATTAATGGCTTCCAATCTATCCAGGTAAAGCGGCGCGTTAAAATACTGGAAAGCAAATTCCTGCAAAGTTTTATGGTCAGTCTTCTTGGTTAAGAGTATTTTATCACCGTCGACATTTACCAGGTCGGGTTTAGATGCCAGTTTGAAAGTAAGGGTATCGTTCTGATTGTTCATCCAAACTTTATGACGTGTTTTTTTGCCGCCTGTGTAAATATCAATGGCCATTGGCAGTTTAAATATCTGCCCGTCCTGGCTCTGCTGCAGGTAAACGGTTTGTGTTTTGGTAGCATCGTCCCATTTATAGCTGATATCCAGTATCGGGTGGCCTGCCCCATAATACCATTGGTTAAAAAACCAATTCAAATCAAGCCCGCTGGCTTGTTCAAGGGCTAAGCGCAATTGCTGGGCTTCGCCATTTTTAAAGGCATTGGTGGTCAGGTAAATATTCAGACCTTTATAAAAAGCTTCGTTGCCTAAATAGTTGCGCAGCATATTTAATATGCGACCGCCTTTTTGATAGGTAACCACATCAAATACATCCTCCTTATCGGCATAATGAAAGCGCACCAGGTTTTTGGTACGTGCATCTGGCGACCGGAAGTAGTTTTGCATATCAATATAGTTATGCTCGTCGGCTACATCATGGCCGTATTTATGTTCGGCCCAAAGGGTTTCGCTAAAGTTGGCAAATGATTCGTTTACCGTTAGGTTGCTCCAGCTTTCGGCAGTCACATAATCACCAAACCATTGGTGAAAAAGCTCATGCACGATGGTGCTGCGGCCATCGTCATAGTAAGCATCTAACAGTTCGCGGTGGGTGCCTTGCACATAAGCGCCATGCAGGGTAGCCGAGGTGTTTTCCATCGCACCGCTTACATAATCGCGCACCACAATTTGCGAGTACTTATACCAGGGATAATCTACCCCCAAAGTTTTGGAGTAAAACTCGATAGCTTCGGGTGTCATCCCAAAAATCTCCTTAGCGTATGGCGCGTACTTTGGCTCCAGGTAATAGTTTACCTCTTTGTTGCGCCATTTATCCTTAAATATCTTAAAATCGCCAACGGCCATCATAAACAGGTATGGCGAGTGCGGCAAATCTTGTTTCCAGGTATCGGTGCGGGTGCCATCGGCGTTGTTTTTTTGCGATACCAGTTTGCCGTTTGATAGGGTTACGTATTTGGACAGCACGGTCATGCTAATCTCTCCGGTAGTTTTTTGGCTTGGTTTATCAATGGTAGGGAACCATGTCGATGAACTTTCAGTTTCGCCTTGCGTCCATATCTGGGTTGGCTTATCTTTTTCTGTACCATCCGGGTTAATAAAATATAACCCTTTGGCATCGTTAATAGCTGCGCTGCCTTTTACTTTAAGCTCATTGGGTTTGGCAGTGTAATCAATGTAAACAGTATAGCTTTCGTTGTTGCGGTAAACTTTATCCAGTTTAATGGCCACGGTCAGGCTATCCTGATAAGTAAACTTCAGCGGCACGTTTTTACCGTTTTTTACGACGGCAATTGTTTTTAAGTCCATGCCTTTGGCATCTAAACGGAGCGTATCGGTAGGATAAAAATGTGGTTTTAACGTAACCCATTCCTTGCCGTACATATAGCGTTTTTTGTAATCGAACTTAACATCCAATTTGGTGTGCACCAAATCGTTTACCTTACGGGGTGTTTCGCGGTAAATTTTAAGGGCGGGATCTTCGGGTTGGGCCGCTTGCTGGGCCTGGGATGATGTAAACGTGGCAGACAAAGCCGCGGAAAGCAGTAGTGTAGATAATAGTTTCAAATCAGTCATATATGAAAAATGATAAACAAACAGCAGTGGGCGTGTTACAAAATGAATACACCCGCTGTGGGCAAAAAGTTTTGACACATAAAGCACGTAAGACGCGCGGCAAACATTAATGTTACCGCTATAAGAATTTATTTACCATTATAAGCTGTATATTTTTCCCTCTTTCATGATAAAGCTTACGTTTTTCATCGCTTTTATATCAAGTAAAGGGTCGCCGTCAACCGCAACAATATCAGCCGATTTCCCGCTGGCTATGCTGCCTATTTTTGAACTCATGCCCAGCAGATCGGCGGCGCTGCCTGTTGCCGACTTTATGGCTTCCATGGGCGTCATGCCACCCTCAACCATATACTGAAATTCGATGTAGTTTTTACCGTGCGCGTATACTCCGGCATCGGTGCCAAAGGCAATTTTTACCCCGGCTTTATAAGCTTTGGTAAACGTTTGTTGTATCTGGGGCCCTATTTCAAGGGCTTTACGGGCAATTACCGGCGGAAAATATCCCGGCATCCGGGCCGAATCGGCAACCGACTTTCCGGCGATGATGGTGGGTACGTACCAGGTGCCGTATTGTTTGGCCAGTTTAATATCTTCATCATCCATAAAAGTGCCATGCTCTATTGAGGTTACGCCACCCAGTATAGCCCTTCGTATGCCCTCGGCGCCATGGGCATGACAAGCCACTTTAAGGCCATAATCTTTGGCTGTTTCTACAACAGCCTTTATTTCGTCGATACTGAACTGTGCGCCCGACCCATCCTCGCTTAAATCCAGTACACCACCGGTAGATGCTATTTTGATTACGTCGGATCCGCGTTTAAATTGAAGCCTTACCGCTTTTATCAATTCGTCCTTACCATCGGCTACGCCTTCATCAGGCCCCGGGCGGTGGTTAAAAGCATCGTCCCTAAACCCATCCGATGGATCCATATGGCCGCCGCTTGCTGATATTGCCCTGCCGGCAGTTATTACCCTGGGCCCATCAACCAGCCCCTGCCTTATTGCTTTACGCAGGCTGATATTTACGCCGGTGCCGCCAAGGTCGCGCACGGTGGTAAAGCCAGCCATCAGGGTGCGTTTGGCAAATACTGATGCCTGGTAAGCAATATCGGCATCAGTTAATGTAAAACCCTGGATAGCCGAATTTTTATTAAATTGAGATTCCAGGTGTACATGGCAATCAATTAGCCCCGGCATTACCGTTTTGTTTTGCAGGTTAATAACCTTGTCTGTAGCGGTTCCTGATGTATACCCTTTTTGAATATCGACAATGGTTTTACCCTCGACAACTATAGTTATTTGTGTTTGCGCTGCCGGCGAGGTCCCGTCGATCAGTTTTCCGCATTGTATATAAGTTTTTTGAGCGAATGCGGTTTCTGCAACAAAAAGAAGAAAAACGAAGAGTATGATTTTTTGCATATAAAGATAGGTTGCTGATACTTAAGCTAATTTATGATAATTTTCCTCAAATCTGTACTGCATACCTCAGAACTTCCGCATAAAACCGAACACCAGATGTTCGTATTCGAACACCCGGCACATTCACATCTACATAAACAACTGATTAACTGCCACTTAAATAAATGGCACATATTTTATTCCATGTAATTGGTGGGGTTTACCATTGTATGTCAATTTATCTACCTATAAAGTATGAACATAGAGGAACACGTTTGGCAACTGGCGACAAAAAAACTGGCTAACGAGGCATCGGCAGCGGAATTAGGCGAACTGGATAAGCTGTTAACGGAAAATCCCGAGCTAAAAACCTCACTCATGCTAATTTTTGACTGGTGGCAGGATGAAAAAGAGGATACAGAAACCAACAGCTCCTTGTTATTTGAAAGGATACTGCAAAATATAAAGCCCGCAGATACGATGGCCGAAGAAAACACCAGGGTTGTGCCACCTTATTTGCCTGCATACAAAGAACACCAGAAATCGGATAAAAGAAGTTCAATTTTAATTAATACCGGTATGATCAAGAATTATTTAAAAGTTGCCTTAAGGCAGTTGCAAAAGCAAAAAATGTACGCGGCCATTAAAATTGGAGGCTTTGCGTTTAGCATCGCCGCATGTTTATTGATAGCCTTATACATCCGGGATGAGCTTAGCTTTGATAAAAGCTACCCGGATGCCGATAGGATTTACCGGATTGTGGGTGCCTATAACATAGATGCCATACACGAGAAAGGTACTTCCTGGCCTGCTGTTATGGCTAAGACGTTAAAAAACGACTATCCGGAGGTGGAAAAATCGGGCCGGATAATGAATAACTCGCTGTTTTGGGGTGCGGGCAGTAACGAGCTGAAACGTGCGGATGGCGTACAAAACACCCATGAAGATGGTTTTGCTTACGCGGATCAGTCGCTGCTGGAAATACTAAAGATCCCGATGGTATACGGCGACCTGGCGCACGCGCTTACCGAGCCGCAAACCATGGTGATATCAAAAAGCAAGGCCGATAAATATTTCCCTGGTGAAAACCCGGTAGGCAAGGTGATGTACCTTAACAACAATAAAAGCCGCCCTTATAAAATTGGGGCCGTGATGCAGGATTTTCCCACTACATCACATTTCCATTACAGCTTTTTGCTTACCCTAACCGGTGTTAAGTTTTGGGATGGCGAACAGGAAACCTGGGGAGCCAGCAATTACGATGTTTACGTGTTACTTAAGGCGGGGGCAGATGTTAAAGCATTAAATAAAAAGATAACCGATGGCATAATACAAGGCTATTACATACCCGATATGAGAAGAGGTGGCGATAAAAACGCGGATAGGATTGCCGCCGCTTTAACCATGTTTTTGCAAAATATTAAAGATATCAACCTATACTCTTATGATATCCGCGATGGCCTTTCGCACGGTGATATACGTTTTGTGTGGCTGTTTGGTGCGGTGGCGGGCTTTATATTGGTGATAGCCTGTATTAATTTTATTAACCTGGCCACGGCAAAATCGGCCAACAGGGCAAAGGAGGTGGGCTTACGTAAAGTGGTAGGTTCACAGCGCAGCGGCCTGATTGGCCAGTTTTTGGCCGAATCATTGATTTACAGCTTTATCTCCTTTATTATAGCCATTGTTTTGGCGGCATTATTAATGCCTTATTTTAATACGCTTGCAGCAAAAACATTAACCATACCGTGGCAGCACTGGTGGTTTATGCCCACTATAATGGCTGCCGCTGTGGTAGTTGGCATACTGGCCGGTGTTTATCCCGCATTCTACCTCTCCGGCTTTAAACCTGTAGAAGTGTTGAAAGGCAAGCTGGCTACGGGCAGTAAAAGTTCGTTTTTGCGCAACGGGCTGGTTGTTTTTCAATTTACCACATCCATTATATTAATTATCAGCACGGTGGTTATTTATAACCAGATGCATTATATACTGAACAAAAAGGTAGGCTTTGAAAAAGACCAGGTGCTGATGATACAGGGCACGAACACGCTTGAAGGAGAAGTGCAAAACTTCAAAAACGAATTACTAAAGCTATCGGCAGTAAAAAGCGCCACCGTGAGCGATTTTTTACCCGTATCGGGTACCAAGCGCAACGGCAATGAGTTTCATAATGAGGGTAAACAGAAATTGGAAGCCGGTACGGGCGGCCAGTTTTGGGATGTTGATGCCGATTATATAAAAACTCTGGGCATGACTATAGTAGCCGGCCGGGATTTTAACCCTAAACTAAAAACCGATTCGCAGGCGGTTATCATTAACCAAACCATGGCCCAAAAATTAGGCCTTAGAAACCCCATCGGCAAAAAAATAAGCAATTACGGCGCGCCTGTGCCCATTATTGGCGTGGTAAAGGATTTTAATTTTGAAAGCCTAAAAGGTACACTTGATCCGCTGGTGATGCACCTGGGTAACAGTCCGTCTATCGTGTCAGTAAAAATTAAAACCGATAACGTAAAAGGTACGTTGGCGCAGATAAATGCGGTATGGAAAAGCTTTTCGCCAAACCAACCCATCCGTTACAGCTTTATGGACGAGCAATTTGCCAACATGTATGCCGATGTGCAGCGCATGGGTCGCATATTTACCAGCTTTGCTATGCTGGCTATTATCATAGCATGCCTTGGCCTGTTTGCCCTGGCTGCCTTCATGGCCGAACAACGCAGCCGCGAAATAGGCATCCGCAAGGTACTTGGCGCAAGCATAGCCAACATTACCCGGCTGCTTTCGCTGGATTTTGTTAAGCTGGTATTTATAGCCATACTGATAGCGTCGCCCATATCCTGGTGGGCCATGAATAAGTGGCTGCAGGATTTTAACCCCAGCAACCGCATCAGTATCAGCTGGTGGATGTTTGCCCTGGCGGGGATAATGGCCATTGTAATTGCTATTTGTACCGTGAGTTACCAAAGCATCAAAGCCGCGTTAATGAACCCGGTAAAGAGTTTGAAAGCGGAATAGATCAGTCATTGGTCATTTCGCTTCGCTGTCATTAGTCATTGGCTGCCAGACTCATTAATGACTAATGACCAGTGACTAACGACAATGCACCAATGAACTAATGAACCAGTGAACCAATAAACTATGATCAAGAGTTATTTAAAAACAGCGTGGAGGTTTTTGTTAAAAAACAAAACCTTTAGTTTCATCAACATTATAGGCCTGGCTACGGGTACTTTGTGTTGCCTGTATATTTTGTTGTATGTGCAGGACCAGTATAGTTACGATAAACAACATAAGGGTGTCGAGAATATTTACCGGGTGACTACCGACCTGGAGCTGACCGGCGATAAACACCATAGCGGGGCAAGTTCGCCGCCGATAACCCCGGCTATGCGGAATGACTTTGCCGAGGTAAAGCAATTTACCCGCGTGGTAACCACCGAAAAGTTTGGTGCCAAACAACACCTGCTGCGCTACAAAGAAAAGTCGTTTTATGAGAAGGACGCGCTGTTTGTAGATTCTACATTTTTCGACGTATTCAGCTACCACTTTGTGAGTGGCAGCGCTAACAGCGCGTTAACCGAGCCATATTCTATAGTGCTGTTTAAGCCTGTGGCCGATAAGCTTTTTGGCAGTGAGAATGCCGTTGGCAAAATGATATCTATTGATAATTCCTTCGGCAAACACGATTATAAGGTTATGGGTGTGGTTAACGAAAGCCTGGGCAAATCGCACATTCATGGCAATATGTACATAGCGATGAACAGCGGAGGCTTTGGCGAATCGGTAAGGAGGAATGATGCCTGGGCCGGCAACAACTTCCTGTATGCCTACATCAAATTAAGGACCGATGCCAGCGCCGCAGCACTGGAAAAAAAGCTGCCCGAATTTTTGAATAAATATGCGGCCCAACAGCTAAAAGCTATCGGCATGAAAAAGGTATTACACCTGCAGCCGGTAAACAGTATTCACACCACCCCAGGTTTTGAAAACGAACTGAGTAAAACCCTCGACCCTTCGTTTTTATTCCTGCTGATATTAATTGCCGTAATGATCCAGGTAATTGCCTGTATCAACTTCATGAACTTATCCACCGCCCGCGCCTCAAAACGCGCCAAGGAAGTTGGTGTACGCAAAGTGATAGGCGCAGGCAAAGGCGATTTAATCAAACAGTTTTTAGGCGAATCGTTCCTGCTGGCTTTTATAGGTGTTGCCATTGCATTGCCGCTGCTTATATTGCTAATGCCTTACCTTAACCAGGTTACCAGGGCTAATATCCAATTAGATTTTTTTAGTAATTACAAAATCTGGATAATGCTGTTAAGCCTTATAGCGGTTACCGGTTTGGTGGCGGGCAGCTATCCTGCATTTTACCTGTCGGCTTTCGAAGCAATTAAAGTGATCAAGGGGAATTTTACCAACCAGGTTTCGGCAACCGGCATTCGTAAATCGTTGGTTGTTTTCCAATTTGTTTTATCTATAGTTTTGGTTACAGGTATCATTGTTATCTATAGCCAACTAAACTACATCAAGAATAAAGATCTTGGCTTTGATAAAAATCAAAAGCTAATCTTCAATTTTTACACCGAAGCGTCGCAGAAAAAAATGGCTGCTTTTACTAATGATCTGAAGGAACTATCAGAAGTAAGAGCGGTAAATAATGCGGATAACTATTTAGGGCAATTTGTACCGCATGATCACGGCGTTTTCCTGGCAGGTGGCAACATGGCTGCCGCTGTTGATGCCCAAAACATTAATACCGACGAACATTTTGTAAAAGCCAATGGCGTAAACTTAATAAGCGGCCGCGATTTCAGGCTGAACGATACCAACCGCGTATTGATCAATGAAACTTTGGCCAAACGCCTTGGCCTGGATGTGCAAAAAGCACCCGGCACCAGGCTGTACTCCCAATATGATGGCAAACCTGCCACCTTTGTTGAGATAGCGGGCGTAATGAAAAACTTCAATTACAATTCCCTGCACAGCGAGGTACGGCCCTTTATGATGGTTTACCAAAACGATCCCGGCTATTTTAATTGCATGCTGGTATCGGTAGGCAGCAGTAATTATAAAGCGTTGCTTGATAAAATATCGGCAGTTTGGCGTAAAGATTTCCCCGAGGTGCCATTTGAATATACTTTCCTGGATACCGAGGTTCAAAAACAATACGAAACCGAGATCATGCTATCGCAAATCATCAATTCATTTACGATGGTGGCTATTGTGATATCATGTCTTGGCCTCTTCGGCCTGGCAGCTTTTAGTGCCGAGCAGCGCAGCAAAGAGATAGGGATCCGTAAAGTATTAGGTGCAAGCGTAACCGGTATAGTGCAATTGCTATCGACAGATTTTTTAAAGCTGGTGATCATCGCCTTTGTAATAGCCACACCTTTGGCCTGGTGGGGCATGAGCAAATGGCTGCAGGATTTTGAATACCGCGTAACCATTAGCTGGTGGATGTTTGCCCTGGCCGGTGTATTGGCAGTAATAGTGGCCCTGTTTACCGTAAGTTTCCAGGCTATAAAAGCAGCACTAATGAACCCGGTGAAAAGCTTAAAAGCGGAATAAAAAAGAATTAAGAGAGAAGCATTGTTCATACTGGTGGCGTAAGCCAACAGACAAGACCAATGAACCAGTGAACTAATAAACCAATGAACTAACATATGTTAAGGAATTATCTAAAAATCGCATGGCGAAACCTTATCAGGAATAAGGCACATGCGTTTATAAATATTGCGGGACTTTCTTTAGGGCTGGCTTGTAGTTTATTGATCTTACTATGGGTGCAAAACGAACTGGAGATGGATGCTTATCACAAAAACAGCAGCCGTTTATTTTCCGTTTATGAACGCCAGTACTATGATAATAAGGTTGTTGGCCAATATAACACCCCTGGCTTGTTGCCCGATGAGCTTAAAAAGCAAATTCCCGAAATTGAGGCATCAACAGGAATTTCCTACGGCGGCGAAAGCACGTTCCGTGTTGGCGATAAAATCCTGAAAATGGGCGGGGTTAATGGAGGTGCCGACGTTTTTAAAATGTTTACCATCCCTCTACTGGAGGGCAACGTGCAAACGGCTTTAAATACGCCGGTCAGCATGGCCATCTCCAATAAAATGGCAAAAGCTTTTTTTGGCAACGCGCATGCGGCTATTGGCAAAACCATCCGCTATGAAAACCGGAAGGATTTTAAAGTAACCGGCGTTTACCACGACCTGCCCAAAACTTCTTCGCAGCAGTACGATTTTATTATGAACTGGGATGCATTTTTAGCAGATAACGATTGGGCAAAAATCTGGGGCAACAACGGCCCTTCAACCGTTATTATGTTGCGGCCTGATGCCAACCCGGCTTTAGTAGAAAAAAAACTCACCCACTTTTTAGACAACCTGAATAAAAACCAAAAGAAAGGCACATTTACTGAAGAGTTAGGCATGCAACCATTTAAAGATGGATACCTGCATAACAATTTCGAAAACGGCGAATTTAAAGGAGGCCGTATTGAGTACGTGCGCCTGTTTACCATTGTGGCTATTTTTATTTTGCTGATAGCCTGCATCAACTTCATGAACCTTACAACAGCCCGCTCAGTTAAGCGTGCCCGTGAAATTGGCGTGCGCAAAGTTGTCGGTGCGGTGCGTTCGGTGCTAATCAAACAGTTTATAGGCGAATCTATGCTGGTAACTACGCTGGCTGTGATGGTTTCATTATTATTATTGGTATTGCTGCTGCCGGTGTTTAACAGCATTACACAAAAAGAGATAGCGTTGCCATTTCATCAGCCTGGCTTCTGGTTAAAATTAGTAGCCATCACTTTAGTTACCGGCTTTATATCAGGCAGCTACCCGGCTTTGTTTTTATCATCTTTTAACCCGGTAAACGTTTTAAAAGGAACATTGAAGTTAGATACCGGTACAACTATGTTCCGTAAAGGACTGGTGGTATTCCAGTTTTTCCTGTCGGTAGTCATGATTACCGCTACCATTGTGATATCCAAGCAAATGGATTATGTGCAATCAAAAAACCTGGGCTTTGATCGCGAAAATCTTATTTACATCCCGATGAATGGCGAACTGATTCATAAATACCAGGCTTTTAAAGATGAAGCTTTGCAAATGCCGGGCATCAAGTCAATAAGCCGGATCACGGCTACACCAACGGGGCTCGATAACGGCACCAGCGATGTTGATTGGGTAGGTAAAGATCATAACGTACAAATCCAGTTTACACAGGTATCGGTAGGGTACGACTTTGTAAAAACCATGAAACTTAAAATGGCTGCCGGTCGCGATTTTTCGAAGGCTTACGGTACCGATTCAGTAGGATACCTCATCAATGAAACAACGCTAAAAAGATTAAAATATGCCGATCCTATAGGTAAGCCTTTAACCTTTTGGGGCAAAAAGGGACAAATCATCGGCGTATTAAAAGATTTTCATTTTGCATCATTGCATGAGCAAATCCAGCCGCTGATTATTAGGTATGGCGAGCAGGAGGGCTATGGTAATATCCTGGTTAAAACACAGCCCGGCAAAACCCGCGAAGCATTGGCCAGTTTGGCAACCCTGGCTAAGCAAATTAATCCCGCATTCCCATTCAGCTACACCTTCAGCGATGACGAATACCAAAAGCTTTACCAAAACGAACAGATAGTAACCAAACTTTCAAACACGTTTGCGTTCCTGGCTATATTTATATCGTGCCTTGGCCTGTTGGGCTTAGCTATGTTTACTGCCGAGCAACGCATCAAAGAAATAGGCATCCGCAAGGTGTTGGGTGCAAGTGCAGCTTCGTTATTTGCCATGCTATCATCAAAGTTTTTGCTACTGGTTGTCATATCGTTGTTTTTGGCCCTGCCGGTATCCTGGTATGCCATGAGCGCCTGGCTGCGTGATTTTGCTTACCAAACGCCCATGCATTGGTGGATATTTGCTATAGCGGGTGGTATTATCATTGTAATAGCCATGGTAACCGTAAGTTTCCAGGCCATAAAAGCAGCGTTGGTTAATCCTATAAAGAGCTTGAGATCGGAATAGAACCAAGAATTAAGAGTCAAGAATCGACAGAATTAGTCATTAGTCATTTCGCTGCGCTGTCATTGGTCATTAGTTGAGTTAAAAAACGTATCACGTACACCTTAAAACGTACAACATGTTCAGGAATTACCTCAAAATCGCATGGCGAAACATCGCCAAAAACAAGGTGCATACATTTATTAATGTAGCCGGATTATCTGTGGGCATGGCGGTGGCTATGCTGATAGGGCTTTGGCTATGGGATGAGTTATCGTTTGATAAGTATCATCAAAACTATAACCATATAGCCCAGGTGATGACCACCCAAACGGCCAACGGCGAGACAGTCACATTCGGGTCGACCGTGGTGCCCCTTAGCGCCGAACTGCGTACCAAATATGCGGGTGATTTTAAGCTGACCGCGCTTACCTGGGAGGGCACACATATATTAGCTATTGGCGATAAAAAGATATCACAAAACGGCATGTGGGCCGAGCCCGATTTGCCCGCTATACTTTCATTAAAAATGATAAAAGGGAGCTATGCCAGCTTTAAAGACCCTTCATCTTTTGTATTATCGCAATCTGTAGCAATAGCCTTGTTCGGCAGTGCCGACCCTATAAATAAGGTTGTACGCATTGATAACAAAACCGATATGAAGGTAGCCGGGGTTTACCAGGATTTGCCTTATAATACCAGCTTTTATCCAACTAAATTTATGTTACCCTGGAGCAACCCGGCAAACTGGTGGAATACGCAAAGTACTGCCTGGGATAACCATGGCTGCCATTTATTTGCTTTGATGAATGAGCATGCCGATTTTGCCAAAGTATCAGCAAAGATCAGGAACATTACCAAGCCTCATTTCAAAATGAACGACGAGGCAATGCAAATACATCCCATGGCCAAATGGCACCTGTACAGCGATTTCAAAAACGGCAAAGCAGTTGGCGGCCGCATTGAGTTGGTGTGGCTGTTCGGCATCATCGGTACGTTTGTATTGCTGTTGGCCTGTATCAATTTCATGAACCTAAGCACCGCCCGGAGCGAAAAACGGGCGAAAGAAGTGGGCATCCGTAAAGCGATAGGTTCCGTCCGCTCGCAACTGATAAAGCAGTTTTTGAGCGAATCGCTGATGTTTGCATTTTTAGCTTTGGTGGTTACGCTTGTTTTGGTTTTAGTTGCTTTGCCCTATTTTAATAACATTGCCGATAAGCAAATTGCTATGCCTTTTACTAATCCCTGGTTTTGGGCAGCAGCTTTGAGCTTTACTTTTTTTACCGGAATTATAGCAGGAAGCTATCCGGCATTTTACCTTTCGGCCTTTGAACCAATTAAGGTATTAAAAGGGACTTTTCGTGTTGGGCGCTTTGCTTCGTTGCCGCGTAAGGTTTTAGTGGTTGTACAGTTCACGGTATCTATTGTGCTCATTATAGGCACCATTATCGTTTTCAGGCAAATTCAATTTGCACGCAGCAGACCTATTGGCTATACACGCGAGGGGTTAATTACGGTTGATATGAACACGCCCGAAATTTATGGCCATTATGAAGCCATGCGGAACGACCTGATCCAAACCGGCGCGGTGGCCGACATGGCAGAATCAAACAGTTCAACAACCCAGGTATGGTCAAACAACGGTGGTTTCGATTGGGCTGGCAAAGCCCCGGGCTTCGATCCAACATTTGGTACAATAGCCGTAACTTATGATTATGGTAAAACCGTTGGCTGGAAGATAATTGAAGGCCGCGATTTTTCAAGAAGTTTTCCTACTGATACAGGGGCGTTTATCTTAAACGAATCGGCAGTAAAGCTAAGCGGACTTAAAAACCCCATTGGCAAAATTATGCATTGGGCAGGTAAAAACCACGTTATAACCGGTGTGGTAAAAGATATGGTAATGGAATCACCGTACAAACCTACCGTCGCTACCGTTTTTCATATGAACCCGACTTGGGTTAACGTCATCACCTTGCGCATAAACGCTAAAATGCCCATGCGCGAAGCGTTGGGTACAATTGAGCCCGTGTTTAAAAAATACAACCCCGGCAGCCCATTTCAGTTTAAGTTTAATGATGATGAGTACGCCCGCAAATTTAGCGACGAACAACGCATAGGCAACCTGGCAACGGTGTTTGCTGTGCTGGCTATCTTTATCAGTTGCCTTGGCCTGTTTGGCCTTGCATCATTTGTTGCCGAACAACGGGTGAAAGAGATTGGCGTACGCAAAGTATTGGGAGCATCCGTAGCAAACCTGTGGCGCTTATTATCAACCGAGTTTGTGTTGCTGGTAGTTATATCATTACTTATTGCAATCCCCGTGGCTTATTATTTTATGAACGGCTGGCTTCATCAATACCAGTACAGGTCGCCAATAACCTGGTGGATATTTGCATTATCGGGTACCGGGGCTATTGCCATTACATTAATTACAGTAAGTTTCCAGGCCATCAAAGCAGCCCTGACGAACCCGGTTAAAAGCCTGAGATCTGAATAGTCATTAGTCATTTCGCTGCGCTGTCATTAGTCATTGAAAAAAGGTAAAAATTAAAAACGTATTACCTATAACTTAAAACGTACTACATGTTAAAGAATTATATCAAAATCGCCTGGCGAAACCTTATAAAAAATAAGGCGCACACTTTCATCAACGTTACAGGGCTATCGGTTGGTATGGCTGTGGCTGTGCTGATAGGGCTTTGGATCTGGAACGAACTATCATACGATAAGTATCATGATAACTACGACCGAATTGTGCGGGTAATGCAGCACCAAACCTTTAACGGCGAAGTTGGGACGCAAAACTCTATTCCCCTGCCACTGGGTTATAAGTTAAGGGATGAATATAACAGCGACTTTAAATATGTGGTATTATCTACCTGGAATTTTAAGCATATAATTGCATCGGGCGAAAAAAAATTATCTTACGCGGGCTCCTATATGCAGGCCGAAGCACCTGATCTGCTTACCCTTAAAATGCTGAAGGGGACACGTTCGGCATTAAAAGATCAATCGTCTATCATACTTTCGGCATCATTGGCAAAAGCCATTTTTGGTAATGCCGACCCTATGTTTAAGTCTATAAAAATAGATAATAAATGGAACGTAAAGGTGACAGGGGTGTATGAGGATTTGCCCCATAATACCAGCTTTAAAGAACTTGGCTTTATTGCACCGTGGGACTTGTTTATGACAACGCAGCCTTACCTGAAACAGGCGCGCACAACCTGGGGCAATAACTCCTGGCAATTGTTTGCCCAACTACAACCTAATGCCGATCCGGACAGGGTATCTGCCAAAATAAAAAACCTGAAAATGGAGGGGTTAAAGCTTAATAACGACAAAATTGGCTTAACCTTTAAGGCCGCTATTTTTCTACATCCCATGAGTAAATGGCACTTATACTCGGAGTTTAAAAACGGCATCAATACGGGCGGCGATATTAAATTTGTTTGGATGTTTGGCCTTATCGGCGTATTTGTATTGCTACTGGCTTGTATTAATTTCATGAACCTGAGCACCGCCCGCAGCGAGAAACGGGCCAAGGAAGTAGGCATCCGCAAAACAGTTGGTTCGCTGCGTAGCCAGCTCATTGGGCAGTTTTTTATGGAATCGATGCTGATAACTATTTTCGCCTTCTTCCTGTCGTTAGTTTTGGTGCAGCTGATATTACCGTGGTTTAACCAGGTTGCCGATAAAACCGTTACTATACTATGGTTTAATCCCCTGTTCTGGATTATGGGTATTGGCTTTAGTATTTTTACAGGTATCATAGCAGGCAGCTATCCGGCGTTTTACCTGTCGTCATTCCAGCCTGTAAAAGTGCTAAAGGGCACCTTCAAGGCGGGCCGCTTTGCTGCCCTGCCGCGTAAAATATTGGTAGTATTACAGTTCACTGTTTCAGTTACCCTCATTATCGGTACCATCATTGTTTTCAGGCAGGTGCAGTATACCAAGAACCGGCCGGTAGGCTATGATCGTACCGGGCTGATCCAGGTTGATATGCGTACCGACGAGATCCATAATCATTTCGATGCGGTACGAAACGACCTGATCCAGTCGGGCGCTATCGTTGACATGTCTGAATCTGACAGCCCGCTAACGGATATATACTCTGACAACAGCGGCTTTAAATGGCGCGATAAAGACCCAACTCTTCAGGATGATTTTGGTACGATATCCATAAGCGCAGAATTTGGCAAAACAGCTCAGTGGAAAGTATTAGATGGCCGCGATTTTGACAAAAACAACTTAGCCGATTCATCAGCCATGGTGGTAAACGAGGCTGCTGTTAAATTTATGCATTTGAAAAACCCGGTAGGCGAAACGCTGGAATGGTATAAAAAATTCCAGATCATTGGTGTAGTAAAGGATATGGTGATGTCATCGCCTTACGAGCCAATACAGCCAACCGTTTTCTATCTTACAAAAAACAGCGGCGGCCTCATTAATATCCGCATTAACCCTAAAGTGAGCCCGCATGAAACGCTGGGTAAAATCGAGGCTGCCTGGAAACAATATGCCCCCGGCAACCCCTTTGAATACAAATTCACCGACGAAGAGTACGCCCAAAAATTTGCCAACGAAGAACGTGTAGGTAAACTGGCCGGTTTCTTTACCCTGCTGGCCATCTTTATCAGTTGTATGGGGTTGTTCGGTATGGCATCATTTATGGCCGAGCAGCGCACCAAGGAAATTGGGGTACGCAAGGTATTAGGGGCATCAGTATTTGGCCTGTGGCGCTTAATGTCGATAGATTTTGTAGTGCTGGTTTCTATATCATTACTGATAGCTATACCAACCGCTTACTACTTTATGCAAGACTGGATAAAGGATTACAAATACCACGCCGAACTTTCCTGGTGGATTTTTGGGGCCACGGCTATTGGTTCTATCACAATTACCCTGCTTACTGTTAGCTACCAAAGTATTAAAGCCGCGTTGATGAACCCGGTAAAAAGCCTTCGGTCGGAATAGAGGCAAGATGGAATTAGTCATTGGCCATTTCGCTACGCTGTCATTGGTCATTAGTAAAATAAAAACGTATCACGTACAACTTAAAACGTACAACATGTTCAAGAATTATATCAAGATCGCCTGGCGAAACCTTACGCGTAACAGGGCGCATACTTTTATTAATATAACCGGCCTATCAGTTGGTATGGCAGTGGCTATGCTTATTGGCTTGTGGATATGGGACGAGCTGTCATACGACAGGTACTTTAAAAACTATGACCGCCTGGTACAGGTTATGCAGCACCAAACCTTTAATGGCAGTGTAGGCACACAATCCGATATACCTATGCCGTTGGGTTATAAACTGCGGGATGACTATCAGAATGATTTTAAGTATGTAGTACTATCTACCTGGACATACGCACACATCATAGCATTCGGTGATAAAAAACTAACCCAACAGGGAAATTATATGCAGGCCGAAGCACCCGACGTGTTCAGTTTAAAAATGATTAAAGGCACACGATCCGGTCTAAAAGATCCATCGTCTATCATTCTATCTGCATCACTGGCTAAAGCACTTTTTGGTGACACAGATCCCATGTTTAAAGCCTTAAAGATCGACAATAAATGGAACGTTAAGGTTACCGGCGTTTACGAAGATCTGCCGCATAATAACAGCTTAGCTGAAGTGGCATTTATTGCACCGTGGGATTTATACATGACTACTCATGTAAAAACAAACATTACACAATGGGGCAATAATTCATGGCAGCTATTTGCACAGCTAAGCCCCAATGCAGATATAAACAAGGTATCGGCCAGGATAAAAGATTTGAAGCTAAATGCTTTTATCGCAGAGGGCAATAAGCTGGGTTTATCTTTTAAGCCAACAGTGTTTTTGCACCCGATAAGCAAATGGCATTTATATTCGGAATTTAAAAATGGTATTAATACCGGGGGGGCTATACAATTTGTATGGATGTTTGGCATTATTGGTGTATTCGTATTATTGCTGGCTTGCATCAATTTCATGAACCTAAGCACGGCCCGGTCAGAAAAACGGGCCAAAGAAGTGGGTATACGTAAAACGGTAGGATCGTTGCGAGGCCAGCTTATTGGTCAGTTTTTGGTAGAGTCGGTACTGATCTCGGCATTTGCCTTCCTGTTTTCCATAGTTCTTGTACAGCTTATTTTACCCTGGTTTAACCAGGTAGCCAATAAAACCATGCAGGTATTATGGGCCAACCCGATGTTTTGGATACTGGGAATTGGTTTTAGCCTCATAACAGGGCTCATCGCGGGTAGCTATCCTGCTTTTTACCTGTCATCATTTAAGCCGGTGAAAGTTTTAAAAGGAACATTTAAAGCCGGACGAATGGCTGCATTACCCCGTAAAGTACTGGTGGTTTTACAGTTTACGGTTTCCGTTGCTTTAATCATAGGTACTATTATTGTTTTCAGGCAGGTGCAATTCACCAAGAACAGACCAATAGGTTATGACCGAACAGGCCTTATACAAATAGAAATGAAAACGGATGCCATTCACCAGCACTTTACGGCAGTAAGGAATGACCTGCTGCAGTCGGGAGCAATAGTTGAAATGGCCGAGTCTGATAGTCCGTTAACTGGGGTATATTCTAATAATAGTGGCCTTACCTGGAGGGATAAGGACCCTAATCTGCAGGATGATTTTGGCACAATTGCCGTAAGCCCCGAATTTGGAAAAACGGCTGGCTGGAAACTTACCGACGGGCGCGATTTTTCAAGAGATATTTTAACAGATTCATCGGGAATAGTATTGAACGAAGCCGCCGTAAAGTTCATGAACTTTAAACACCCGGTTGGCGAAACCATTAAATGGTACAAAACTTTTAAAGTTATAGGCGTAGTGAAGGATATGGTTATGTCATCACCCTATGAGCCTGTAAAACCAACTATATTTTATATGGTTCCGTATGCTCCCGGGATAGTTGATATCAGGCTGAACACCGGCAAAAGCGCCAGCGAAGCATTACGTAAAATTGAAGCTGTATTTAAACAGTATGACCCGGCCAGCCCTTTCGATTATAAATTCACAGATGATCAATATGCTCAAAAGTTTGCCAACGAGGAGCGGATAGGTAAACTGGCTGGTTTCTTTACCCTGCTGGCTATTTTCATTAGTTGTATGGGCCTGTTTGGTATGGCATCATTTATGGCCGAGCAGCGCACCAAAGAAATTGGCGTACGCAAGGTATTAGGGGCATCAGTATTTGGCCTGTGGCGCCTGTTGTCGATAGATTTTGTAGTGCTGGTTGTTGTATCATTAATCATAGCTATACCAACCGCTTATTACTTTATGCAAGGCTGGATAAAGGATTACAAGTACCACGCCGAGCTGTCGTGGTGGATATTTGGCGCGACTGCATTAGGGGCTATCATGATAACGTTGCTCACGGTAAGCTATCAAAGTATTAAAGCCGCGTTGATGAACCCTGTAAAGAGTTTGCGATCTGAATAGTAGTTAATTACAGCTAAAGCGAAAAAACTTAAAGTTTTAAATAACATGATTAAGAATTATTTAAAAATAGCCTGGCGTAATATTGTAAAAAACAAAGCGCATTCTTTTATCAATATTGCCGGGCTGTCGGTTGGGCTGGCATGCAGCCTGCTTATTTTGCTGTGGGTACAAAATGAGCTCAACATTGATGCCTATCATCAAAATGGAGACCGGCTTTATAAGGTTTATGAGCAGGAGTATTATGATCATAAAATAGATGGCAACTACGACACGCCGGGCCAAATGGCAGCCGAATTAAAAAAGACGCTGCCCGAAGTTGAATATGCCATCAATATGGAAGATGAAAATGACAATCATACTTTTAGGGTTGCTAATAAAATATTGAAGCTAAACGGCACTTTTGCCGGAGCTGATATCTTTAAAATGTTTAGCTATCCACTTTTAATAGGAGAAGCTGGCACGGCGTTAAATTCGCCGGCGAGCATAGCTATATCCCAAAAAATGGCAGTTATGTTTTTCGGGCAACCCGATGTGGCTATCGGTAAAACTATCAGGTTCGATGATGAAAGAGATTTTACTGTTACGGCTGTATTTAAAGACCTGCCCGGCAATACTTCCCGCAAATTTGATTACTTAATTAATTGGGGCGCCTATTTAGCCGATCATCCCGGCTCAAAAAGATGGGATAACAGCGGGCCGTTAACCTTTGTTATGTTACGTAAGGATGCCAACCCGGCATCAGCCGACAAAAAAATAACGCACTTTTTAGATACTTACCGCACTTTTCAAAAAAGCTACCGGGTTGAGTACGGCTTGCAACGCTTTGACCAGGTTTATCTACACTCCAACTTTGAAAATGGCAAAATAACTGGCGGCCGTATAGAATACGTAAAGCTATTTAGCATCATTGCTGTATTTGTGCTGCTTATTGCCTGCATTAATTTCATGAACCTTACAACGGCCCAGTCGGTAAAAAGGGCGCGGGAAATTGGTGTACGAAAGGTTATGGGCGCCGTGCGCGGGGTATTAATCAGGCAGTTTATAGGCGAATCGCTGTTGCTCACTGTCCTGGCAGTTTCAGTAGCATTGATTTTAGCCATTGTGTTATTACCTGTATTTAACCAGGTTACTCAAAAGCAAATAATCATGCCCTTTAACGAAGCTTCCTTTTGGCTAAAACTCTTTATAATCACAATAACTACGGGCTTAGTTTCGGGCAGTTATCCGGCTCTGTTTTTATCGTCATTTAACCCGGTAAAGGTATTAAAGGGAACATTAAAGCTCGATGCCGGTGCCGTTTGGTTTCGCAAAGGTTTGGTTATAATGCAATTTGTGCTTTCGTCGGTATTAATTATCGCCACCATTGTGGTATCCAAACAGGTAAACTTTATCCAAACCAGGAACCTGGGCTATGATAGGGAAAACCTGCTGTACATCCCTATTGAAGGCGACCTGGGTGGCAAGTATGATATTTTTAAAAACGAGGCGATGAATTTGCCGGAGATTAAATCAGTTAGCCAAATATCAAACAACCCCACGTTTATTGATAACAGTACTATTAGTGTAACCTGGGATGGAAAAGACCCTAACAACACCGTCGCTTTTCCGAACATAGCGGTTGGCTACAATTTTGTATCTACCATGAAGCTGAAAATGTTAGCCGGGCGCGATTTTTCTGATAATTATCCTACCGACTCCAATAACTTTATCATTAACCAGGTAACGCAGCAAAAGTTAGGTTTTACAAATCCGATTGGTAAATCAATTACCATGTGGGGGCGTAAGGGAAAGATTATCGGGCTGGTGAAAGACTTTCACTTCCAGTCGCTGCATAAGCAAATTTTGCCGTTGATTATTCACCTGGTTAAGGGCAAACTGGATGGGGGCGATATTTTAATTCGCACGCAGCCCGGCAAAACAAAAGAAGCATTGGCGGGTATTTCCAAATTATGTAAGATACTAAACCCAAACTTTCCTTTCAACTACAATTTTTCTGATGAGCAATACCAAAAACTATATAAAAGCGAACAGATTGTAGGCCGGCTGTCAAACATATTTGCGTTTCTTGCAATATTTATCTCGTGCCTTGGGTTACTTGGATTGGCTATGTTTACTGCCGAGCAACGTATTAAAGAGATAGGGGTACGAAAAGTACTTGGTGCCAGTGCAGCCTCCATATTCGGGTTGCTTTCATCAGAGTTTTTGGTTTTGATAATAATTGCCATGCTCGTTGCATCGCCTGTTGCCTGGTATGCCCTAAATAGCTGGTTACAGGGTTTTGCCTATCGTACCACCATACAATGGTGGATATTTGCGCTATCCGGAGGCCTTGTTATATTAATAGCCCTTGCAACTGTTAGCGTGCAGGCCATTAAAGCAGCGTTGATGAACCCGGTAAAAAGTTTGAGAAGCGAATAATGGATATTAAAATGAAGAAAACGTTCCGCTTATTTTTAATTGTGCTAGCAATCATCAGCGGCCTGGTTACGCTGGTTAAGGCGCAGGATACTGTGCTTAGAGTACCCGAAAGAAGTAAACTCGACTCCTTGAATTCGGTAGTATTAAACCAAAAAAGACTAATACAGGTATTTACTCCCGCAAATTATAAACCGGGGAGCACTGATAAATATGATGTGCTTTACGTGCTTGATGGCGGCAACTGGAACACCGGCCTCATTAAACAGGTACAGCGCTTTGTTGAAGGCGAAGCCTATATGCCGCCAACGATAATTGTGAGCGTTTTAGGTATTGACAGGAATAAAGATCTTACACCAACTCATTTAGAAGGTTGGAAAACATCCGGCGGGGCCGATAAATTCCTTAGTTTCATTAAAACCGAGCTGATTCCTTATGTTAATAAAACGTATCCATCCAACGGCGATAATACGCTTTGGGGGCACTAATTGGGCGGTTTATTCGTGATTTACGCGATGCTAAATGAACCCAAAACGTTTAAATCGTATATAGCCGTCGACCCCAGCCTTTGGTGGGATAATTGCTATCTGCCCAAAATAGCTGGCAGTAAACTGCCCGCTTTAGCCGGTTCAAATACCACAATTTTCATAAGCGGCCGGGAGGGGCGTGATGGCAAATCTATGAGGATTGATACTATGGATCTCGTACTCAAAAAAGCCGCCCCGCAGGGTTTAAACTGGAAGATAGTTACCTATCCTGACGAAACCCATAGCTCGGTAAGGCTCAAAACCACGTACGACGGGTTGAAATTTACCTACGCCAGTTATACAGGGGCGTTGGAATTTCACCCGATGAATGGTATAATTTTAAAGGACAAGCCTATTAAGTTATGGTACTTTAACGACACCACAAAGGTGCGCTACACAGTTGACGGAACAGAGCCCACAATTTCCTCGGCAAAAGCACAACCCGAAATTACGTTAAGCGAGCCTGCCACTGTAATGTATAAACGGTTCACCAACCGCGACCGCTATGATAAAACCGTAAGCGGCAATTTTACAACCGAAAAAGAAATGCGCCCGGTTGGAATGCTAAAAAACGCAAGACCGGGCGGCTTTAACTATGCCTATTATGAAGGCTCGTGGGATAAATGGCCGGATGTTAAAAGTTTAAAGCCCACAAAAACAGGAATAACAAACAGCGATTTTGATGCAGATAACCTACCACGCAAAAACAATTTCGCCCTGGTTATTGACGGCTTGCTGGAAACAAAGGAAGATGGTTATTATATATTTATTTTAGATGCCGATAAAGATTCAAAGTTATATATCGGCAATAAGCTGCTGATACAATGGGACGGCGACTACAGGCGCCATACGTACTCATACATTTTACCGCTAAAAAAGGGATTTTATCCGCTCCGGTTGGAGTATCTTCACAAGAATGAGGACTTTAAACTCAAGTTGAGTTATCTCACGCCCGGCACCATCAGTGGCAAAAACCCTGCCCCCATTCCTTTAAACTTGCAATATAGCCGTAATTAGCAGGCAGCTATCAACAAAAAAGGAGCTTTACAGCTCCTTTTTTGTTGTGCATATGTGTTTGTTATACGCCAGCTTTTACATCCTGCATATTGTAATGCTTCAATACATCATCGGGTACGCCGATCCATTTGTTGGGGTTGTTGCCGGCAAAGCCAATATCATCAATACCCATTTTGGTGGTATAAAAACCAGATGCGGTTAAATCGCGCATGCGGTTAAAAAAGGCCACGCCCTGGGCCATTTCTGGTTTGGCTTTGGCGGGGTAGGCAATCATGTCTACCAGCTCTATCTGCTGGGCATGGCTGCAATCGGTAAATACCTTGCCAAAACGGTTAAGGCATTGCAAATCTAACCAGCGCAAACCGCCACGCATGGGGGTTTGATGATCGGGCATATCCTTAACAATAAACTCTATAAAATCAGGAACTTTGGCATCTGATGCGCTGCCCGATTTTTCGTCTTTAGGGATAATAATATCGCCCAAGACAGTGATCGTAGCCATTTCTGACGCTGTAAAAAATTTATCGCCATTCAGCTTTTTATCGCGCTCAACCTCAAAAGGCTGGCGGCCGGCCTCGGCTCCTGTGGCTGCCGGCGCTGCTTCTTCTGTTTTTGGCGCACCTGGTTTACAAGCTTCCAGTATTAATCCTGCCGAAAGTGTGGTAAAGCCTAATGCTTTAAGGGAATCACGTCTGTTCATAATATTTTGTTGGATTAACTTGTTAAACGTTTAGTGCTTTTCGTTGCTGTAATATGTATTCTGCGGTACGCATGCTCATGGCCAAAATTGTCCAGGTAGCGTTTTTATCGCCTTGTTGTACAAATGGCGCGGCATCAACCACAAACAGGTTTTTACAATCATGTGCCTGGCACCATTTGTTTAGGGCCGACTTTTTAGGATCGTTACCCATACGGATGGTTCCAACTTCGTGAATAATTTTGCCTGGCGCTTCCAGTCCGTAATTGGTTTCGGGGCCTTGTGGTGGGCCATAAATGGCGCCGCCCATATTGTGCATAATTTCCTGGAAGGTTTCCTGCATGTGCTTAGCTTGTTTTATCTCTTCATCGGCCCATTTGTAGTGGAAACGCAATACCGGGATACCGTATTTATCAACCACGTTAGGGTCAATCTCGCAATAGTTATCGTAACGGGCAATAGCAGTACCGCGGCCGGCCATGCCAAACTGTGTACCATAAAAACGGCGGTAATCGTCTTTTAACGATGCACCGTAGCCACCGGCATCTTTCATTTTACCGTCGCGGCCTGGTACTGCGCCGTTCATATTCTGGATACCGCCGCCAAAGCCGTACGAAGGCATATGCATACCGCCACCGTATTCGATGTGATACCCACGCGGAAAATCAAGTTTTTTATTATCAAGCCACCATGGCGAGTAGATGTGCACGCTACCCACACCATCTTCATTGTAGCGCTTACGATCCATCAGTTCGGGAAGGAAACCGCCGGCGCTTGAGCCTGTTGAATCATGCAGGTAATGGCCAACAACACCACTGCTGTTTGCCAACCCACCCGGATGTTGGGCCGATTTGGAATTAAGCAGGATACGGGCCGATTCGCCCGCGCTTGCACCAAGGATAACAGTTTTGGCGTTTACCTGGTATTCCTGTAAATCTTCGCGGTTTACGTAGGATACGCCTGTAGCTAATCCTTCGCTATTAGTTATCACCTCGCGCACCATGGCGTTGGTTATCACTTTTAGGTTGCCCGTTTTTACAGCCGGGATAACCAAACATGACGATGCCGAAAAATCGCCATAAACTTTACAACTCCGGCCGCACTGACCGCAGAAAAAACATGCACCACGATCTTTATTACCAGGCAAAGCTTCCGTTAACACCGAGCCACGGCCAGGGATAATAGTAACACCTGCCTTTTTAGCACCTTTTACAATGTACAGCTCATTAAGCCTTGGTTTTGGTGGGGGCAGGTAAATACCATCCGGTTCGTTTTCCAGGCCTTCTTTGGTGCCATAAATACCTATCATGCGGTCAACCTTATCATAGTAAGGTTTTACATCGTCGTAGGTTATTGGCCAGTCATCCGTAAGGCCGTCTTTAGCCTGGAAATCTTTCGGGCCCATACGTAACGATATACGGCCCCAGTGATTGGTACGACCACCCAGCATACGCGAGCGGAACCAGAAAAATTCAGTTTTGTCTTTAGTAGTGTAAGGTTCGCCATCAATTTCCCAGCCGCCATAAGCGGCATCAAAATCGCCAAAAGGGCGTGTTGTTCCGGCGCCACGGCGCGGCGACTCCCAGGGCCATTTTAACTGGGCCGAGTCTTTTTGCGGATCGAAGTAAGCACCGGCTTCCAGCATCAGCACTTTAATGCCGGCATTGGCCAATACGTAACCGGCCATACCGCCACCTGCACCCGAACCAACAATTACTACATCATAAGTTTCAGATGATTTTTTAATTTGTAGATCGCTCATATTATCTCAAAAATATCCTTTGTTTTAAAACAGGAAAAATGCACGCTTAAGGCATGCATTAGTTTAAATTGGATTATCGGTATAAATATATTGAACGCCGTGCGTAAAATATACTTTGTAAATAAATTATAGTTGCTTAATTGATATTTTACGGAACGATACCACGTGCCCATGATCCTGCAACGCGATGTGGCCTTTTGGATATGCGGCAAAATCGGCCCAGGTTTTAAATTTGCTGTTGGCAAGCAATGTTTTCCATTCTTCACTTCCCATTTGTACATCAACTATTTTGGTACCATTGAGCCAAAAGGTAAGGTGGCCGTCTTTTTTACGCAATTTTACTTTGTTCCACTCACCGGCAGGTTTTGCAACATCGGCAGATGGCGCTTTCATATCATATAACGAACCTGCAAGGTGGTTGGCTTTTTTATTGTCTTCGGCATCTTTATTATCCAAAACCTGCATTTCGATACCGGTTTGATAGGTAGCGCCAAATTTAGGGTCTTCATGTACACCAAAAATAATTCCGCTGTTACCGCCTTTTTCAATATTCCATTCCAGTGTTAACTCGTAATTTTCGTACTCATCGTTGGTAACCAGGTCGCCCTGGTCTTCGGCTTTGGGGTCAAGCTGTAGGGCGCCGTCAACAACTTTCCACGCTTTGGTGTCGGTTTTTAAATAGGTGTGCCAGCCGGCTGTTGTTTTACCGTCAAATAACGATTTGGTTTGCGCCGTTGAGGCAAAATGCAGGGCAGAAACAGCCATCAGGCTTAGTAAGATCTTTTTCATCGATAGTATTTTATAATTTAACCGGAGATATAGTACCGTTTGGATGGCTAAATATATCTGCTTTTTGTTAATGCTAAAACGATTATCGTAAAAATAAATTACAAACAGCTGTGGAAGCTGTGTAAAAATGTGGATAGGTAAAGCGAAGGGCTTAAAGCATAAAGCCAAAAGCTGGAAAGGCTATCGGCTTTATGCTCAAAATTTATTTAACGTGTTATTTAAAGCGAAGGCCTTAAACAAAAAACCTTACATGCTTTCGGCCTTAAGCTTTTTGCTTTCAGCCTTACTCAGCGTGTTTGTGAAAGCCAAATGATAAGTTGGCGGCAATACCAATCATTCCGTAACCATAGCTATCCTGAAAACTTTGGTTGTAGTCGTCCTGGCCGCGGTAGCCGGCGCCAACCATAAAGGCTGTTCCCTGCATAAACGGAAACGAGTAGTAATATTTAAGGCTCACATTAAGGCGTTTTTTCACGTCAAAAGTCGAGTAGTTATTGTACTTATCGGCTATGTAGGTAAAATCAAACTGAATGCGCTGCCAGTTTTCGTAGGTTTTACGGCCTTGCTCCAACGGATCGTCGTAAGCCTTTACAAAGTTGTACATACGGCTGCCATTAATACGTACAAAGCCATAGTGATCTTTTAAACCCTGCGAAAGGCCCAGGTTGAATAATCCGGCGTGCACCTCCAATGCTATATTATCGTAACGGTTAATAGTAAGCCCCGGCTTATCAACCCGCTTGCCGGTATAATAGGTAAGGGTATAAAAGTTTGTGGTAAACTTGCCACTATCAACATTAAAGGTACCGTCCTTATTTAATGATGGCCCCCTAACGCCGTTGGAATGGTGCGAGTAGCCAAACGATAAAAATTTCGGCCTGTAAGTATCTTCATTTAGCCGGTAAAAAACGTTGCCATTGGGCATATAACTGGGCGACTTTACAGGTGCATCGCGGGTATTCAGCAACCGGATTTTCACCCTTGAGGTAAACTCAAAAAAGAAACGAGACTTTGGCGTACTGAACAGGATAAAGTTTGGCGAAAGATCGGCGACCAACTGTGTTTTATCCGGTTGAAAATATTCATTACCGGCCAGCGAAAGCCGCATATTTTCTTCAAATATATTATCAAATGCGTGGTTAATAATATGGTGCGATAAACGCACCGAATCGGCCCGGCTGGTATCGCCGTTTAATGTAACAGCGTTGACGGTTAAGCTTTGAAAAAGAACCAATACAAAGCCGAAAATGATTTTTGAAAAGGCCCGTTTTGATTTATGCTGAAAGGCCGAAGCAGCTTTGCTGGCTGATGCCTTAATAAATGTAAAATTGTTCAATGGAGTAGTGCTTTTTTACAGATCGATATAAAGTTTAAATAAATTAAAGGCCTAACTAATGTGATGCATCCTATAGTTAAATACCATGCCGCAATATTAATTATTAATCATTTTTGAGTAAACGGGCCTGTGTCAGGACAGGGTAAAGCTTGGCCAAAATGCCCTTTTGAGCGTAAATACGGCATATTACTACTCCCGGTTTTTACAGTAGCATTACAGTTGAGGGTTGCTTTGGGGTAATGACATTGGTAAAAAAGTCGTTTAAACATCTATATTTCGTTGCAATAGCTTATTTTATTTCCTCAGTTAGGTATATCTCATCGTAAATCATCACCCCTTTTAAATGGGATACCGATTTAACTACAACCTGTTCAACCTATCTGTAACCCCTTAAATTGTTGATAGATATAATTTAAAATCCATTTGCTTTTAATCGGGAATTGTTATATTTGGTTATAAGCCAATCCCTAATTTTAACCTGAGTATCATGATAAAAGTTTCGAACATACTGGCCCGTAAGGGTGGCGGTGCTATCAGCATTGATGCAGGTACATCTGTTTTGGAAGCATTGGAACTGATGGCCGCTAAAAACATCGGCTCGGTAGTGATAACCGAAGATGGCGAATACCTCGGTCTGCTCACCGAGCGCGATTACGCACGCAAAGTGATCCTGAAAGGCAAGTCATCCCACGAAACCCTGGTGCGCGAAATCATGAGCACCGGCCTGCCCCGTATTGTGCCCGAAAATTCCATAGAAACCTGTATGCACATCATGAGCGAAAGCAACATCCGCTACCTGCCTGTTTTTATGGCAGATAAGCTTTGCGGTATCATTTCTATTAACGATTTGGTAAAAGAAACCATTTTAAGTCAGCAGGAAACTATTGAGCAGCTGAGGGGATATATACATTCCTGATATCTGAATTGAGATTTTTGATTTTGGATATTTATTCAAATATGGCCACCATTGGTATTCTGTCCATTACAATTGTAGGGCAGGCGCTTGTCTTGTGTTAATCGATTTTCTGTAACCCTCTATATCCCATTAAATTTTCATACCTTGCATAATTTACTTATAAGATATAGTGACTTTTCAGGATTTTAATTTCAACGAGCAATTATTTGAAGGCATAGAGAGTATGGGTTTTACCACCCCTACCCCGATACAGGAAATGGCCATCCCGGCAATTATGCAGGGAAAAGACCTTATTGCCTGCGCCCAAACCGGCACCGGTAAAACCGGCGCCTACTTATTGCCAACCCTCAATCATATTACCGGTACGGCCAAACACCAAACCAGCGTGCTTATTTTGGCGCCAACCCGCGAGCTTGCCCAACAGATAGACCAGCAGGTAGAAGGCCTGGCCTATTTTACCGGTGTTAGCTCCATAGCTATATTTGGCGGCGGTGATGGTATGGCTTACGAGCAACAACGCCGCGGCATCCAGAATAATGTAAACATTATTATTGCCACACCGGGCCGGCTTATTGCGCACCTTACGTCGGGCGTATTAAAGCTTAACCACTTAACCCACCTGATATTGGATGAGGCCGACCGCATGCTCGACATGGGCTTCAGCGACGATATCATGAAGATCATCAGCTACCTGCCTAAAGAGCGGCAAACGCTGCTGTTTTCGGCCACCATGCCGGGGCGTATCCGTTCATTGGCCAAAGCTATTTTAAAAGATCCCGAGCAGATTAATATTGCCATTTCGCAGCCTGCCGTAGGTATCGATCAGCAGGTCTACCGGATGCATGATCAGCAAAAAACACCCTTACTGCAACTGATCCTGCGCGATGCAGCTTATACAAGCACCATCATCTTCGCATCCCGTAAGGAAATCGTAAAATCGTTATACAAAGAATTAAAAGCAGCCAAAATCAACGCCATGGCTTTCCACTCCGACCTGGAGCAAAAAGAACGTGAAGAGATCCTGCTGAAATTTAAAAACAGGCAGTTGCCGGTTATTATTGGTACCGACGCCCTTTCGCGTGGTATTGATGTAGAGGGTATCGACCTGGTGGTTAACTATGATGTCCCCGGCGATCCTGAGGATTATATTCACCGCATAGGTCGTACCGCACGGGCCGCTACAACCGGCACCGCCATCACATTTGTAAACCATCGCGACGAGCGTAAACTAAAAAACATTGAGCAACTGATGGACCGCGCCATTCGCGTAGTTGGCCTGCCCGATGAACTGGCTGCCATACAACCGGCGCCGCAATCGGCCCAGTCTGACGATAAACGAAATCCCAAAAGGCCCAACAGGCGTTTTAACAAAAACAAACCGAAGCCTAAGAATAACAATTAAGTCGAAAGTCTGAAGTCCCAAGTCAGTGTCTAACTTTCGACTTTGGACTTCGGACTTCAGACTTAGCCTTATGGATCCAGCGGTTCAAGCGGGTTTATTTGTAACGATGTGATAGTGGGGTAAAACTCCTGCTCGGTATTTGATAACCGCCTGCCAAGGGAATAGGGCATATAGCCAAGGTCTGCCATGCAGCGCTTATCCATGTACGAAATATAATAGCTTTGTATTTTATTGGTCGACGTTATAAAGGGTTTATTAAAAGGCATCCCGTACCTGAATATCAGGCGTGCGCAATTGCGCAGGTTGGTGGTGGTATGGCGTGCCTGGGGTTCAATAAAAATGGCGTTTTCGGGAATTTTCAGCTGGTTAACCAGGAATTTTTTCATTTCCTCCGCCTCGGCAAACCTGGTTTTAAAAGGGTGTACCCTGCCACCCGATACCATAATGAACGGCGTTAGGCCCTGCGCAAATTTTAAGGCTGCTATTTTACAGCGCTCAATACTACCCTTACTTATAGATACACCGGGCTTATCGGGCCCCTCGCCGGGCACCAGTATCAAGGTATATTGATATTTTTTCCAGTTGATGGTTTTTAGCCTATTGTAAGCTGCTTTGTTGGCCTTTTGCTCCAGGGGTTCGTCGTTGGCGGCATCGTTGCGACCGTTTATATCCAAACTATGCAAGGCATAATTTAATGATGGTAAGTAAAACAGCTTTGTTCCGCCACATTTCTTTATAATGGCTGTGGCTCCATCGGCAATTAATTTGGGGTAAGTATTGCGGTATACATTAAAGTTGATGGAATCCACATCCGGAAAGTTGGGCTTTTTACCTTCGGCATAAACTTCAATGGTATGGTTTATGGCCAGGGCATCCTGTTCCCAAGCCTTTACCAACAGCGCGGCCGGCGATAGCGAATCGTATTTAATATAACAGCCCGAAGGGATTAGATGATTTTTAACCAACAGCCCCAAGGCGTTATTAGGTTTGTATAATGCAGTAAGCCTGTCGCCTGCTGCTTTTATTTCCTGCTCCGATAATTTAAATGGCTGTATAATACTGCGAAAGCTCTTGTTCGCCTTTAATGAATCTTGTATGTTTTTAATCTTAGCCTGCACCATGCGCACCAAAACAGCATCGCTGCCAATAAGCTTAGTGGCCGGGGCGTAGTTTTGGAAAAGGTTTAACAGGTAATAATTTTTAATCTCGGTATGGTTTTTCCCAATCAGCCGGTATTGCTGACTGGCGGTTTGAGCGTCGGCAAATAGTGCAATAAGGCTGATAAAAAGTGCCAGAAAAAAGTTCTTCATAAATGGTTCAAAGAAACAATGTTTCGGATTAAATTTAAGTAAACAAAGTGTTAATCAATAAAATAGCCCCTTTGTTTTAATACAAATAAAAAATGCCTGCAATTTAGTTATCGCAGGCATTTGTGTTGGCTTAACCCTCTGCTATTTTATATTCAGTGTAAGCGTGGTATAATAAAAGCCGCCAATAGCCGGACCGCCTAAAAATGAGTAGTAATATTGGTTGGTGAGGTTACTGGCCCCAATTTTTACATTAAGGCCCGTTTTTACAAAATCATAGTTAACCTGGGCATCAATAGTGCCGTATGAGGCTACATTACCACTAACCAAAAACGATTGCCAGTAAAAGCCGCTTTGCCATTTATAGGTGGCGTTAAACCCAAAATTGCCAACAACATGATTACCGCCAAAAGAGTAATTAGTGATCCATTGCGGCGTATTAAAACCATCTTCCAACGCATCCTCATTGGCGGTGCGCTGCAATTTGGCGTATGATACATTGCCGGTAACAATATATTTTTGCCATAGGCGATAGGACAAGCCCAGGCTGCCGCCAATGTTGTAAACAACACTTTGCGAGTTTGTCCACACCCGGTAGCGGGCTTGTTTGGTTTTGTCGTTCAGGTAGTAAGGGATAGAATCGGGTTTGGTGGTTCCGGGTACGTTTAGTTCAATTTGCCCTATAAAATTATTGTAGCGGTTATAGTAAAAATCAGCATCAACACTCAAATCACCATTAAAAAACAACGACTTATAACCAGCCTCAAACGATTTGATATGCTCGGGCTGCAGATAGGTGTAGGTGTTCTTTTTAAGCAGGCCTTTTTCTTTTTCGATGGCGGCGCTGGTTGACATGCCCGCGTTAAAATCATTTTTAACCGCCGCCTGGAAAGCATCTATCGACGTACGCACGTAGGAGTTTTCAAAAACACCGCTCGATACTACCCTTAAGCCGCCAACCCGTTTTACGCCGCCGCTGTTCACATTACTAAATGCTTCAAAAATGCTGGGGAAACGATAACCGCTCTGGAACGACACCCTGAAATTCTGCTCGGGCATTGGCGAAAATACCGCCGTAAAACGAGGGTTCAGCTTCAGGCTAAAGTAGTCGTTTTTATCGGCACGTAATGTAGCCGACAGCTTTAACTCGTCATCAAAAAGTGATTTGGCAACCTGCACAAAGCCGCCGGTTTTACTGTAATCAAGGTTACTGTACTCTTGCCCCTTTACATAATTAATAAAATAGTTACCATCAGGGTGGATGATGTAGGTGCGATGATCAAAGCCTGCCATCAGTTCAAGGCCTGTTTGTTTTTTAAACGTTGATGAAATAGCGTTCGAGATATCTACCTGCCCTTCAGCATGCCACATATCATCCTTAACACGCAACGCCGAACCGATATCCCAATTATTTATATCGGCCAGTTTATCAAGCGTAGCTTTAAATGCAGCAGTGCCGGGCTGGTAGCGGCCGGCATCGGCCAACTGGCGTGCCTGTTGCAAAGCCTGTGGTACGGTAGCGCCTGCAGATGTGGCTGTATTAAAACCTTTGGTAAAATCGGCATACCAGGTATTATCGTCTTTGTAATTACGGTCGATATTTTCGCCGGCCGAGCGCAGGTTGTATGATTTGCCGGTATTTTCGCTGGTCCAGTAGGCTCGTACCTGGTAAATATTATTCTTCAGTTCAAGTGCGTGTTGCTGCAAAACATAGCCCGACAGCCTGAAACGATTGGCCCGCTGGTAAATATTATCCAGATCGGCAAAACGGTAGGAGTAGGTTAAGCGGGTATTATCGTTAATTTTATAAGCAAGGCCAACATCAACCTTTACGTTGTGCAGGTTGTAGCTGGTTACATCCTTTTCGGCATAACCGGTACGGGCAATGGAATATTGTTTACCGCCAAGCGTTACGGTTTTCCTGTCGGATGATTCGTTGCCGTATCCATTCACCGGATCGTAGCCGGGGTTATCGGGGCCGCCTGCTATACCTAATTTTGCGTTAGCGGCGGCATTTAAATCGGTGCGGTTATCGGCAATCCAATCGTAACCCGTAGTATAAGTTCCGTTTATTTTAAAGGCAAACCTTTTAGAGATAGCCCTGGCCAGCCTGAAACTGGTTTCAGAAAACAGCTTTGCAGATGTCTCCGAATCGCCAATATGATTAATACCTGTTTTTTGCTGAATGCTGATACCCTGGCTGGTAAAAGGATCTTTGGTGATAAAATTGGCCAGCCCGTTGATGGCATTCAGGCCATATAAGGCTGATGCCGTACCGGGGATAATCTCCACACTTTCAATATCCAGATCGCCCGGGCCCATGGCATCGCCAATTGGCGCGCCTATATGCGGCGCCTGGTTATCAATCCCGTCAACCAATTGCGTAAAGCGAACATTGGTGGTATTGGCAAAGCCACGGGTATTAATGATCCTGAAGCCAAGGCTGGGGGTTATCAGCTGTACCCCTTTCACATTTTCCAGTGCATCAAAAAATGACGGCGCGGCAGATCTCCTGAAATCGACGGCGGTTATTTTCTCGATGCTTACCGGCGACCGTAAAATATTTTCGCTGATGCGCGATGCGGATACCACTACCTCGCCAAGTTCCTGCTTTTTGATTTGTGTGGTATCATTTTTTGGGGCGATAGTATCTTTTGCCTTTTTTTTGCTTTGGGCAAATAGTGTACCTCCTGCAAGTAACATCATTGATAATAAGGCGTAGTATTTATTCATATTGTTTGGTTAAAATTTCGATATGCTTTTATTTATATAACGATAGTCAAAAATAAACCGGCTATCCAAAAACCGGCCTGATACGCTGTAATCTATACCTCTATAAGAGAACTATTTTCCTTCAAAAAATCCTTGAACTTAGCCTGGAACTGTTTAAACTGCTCAATGGCTTTAACCCCTTTTTCGGTAAGCTGCGCACTGCCGCCACCTTTACCGCCCCGGTGCGAAATGACAACAGGCGAACCAAAATGTTCGTTCATGTAATTAACAATGTCCCATGCCTGCCTGTATGACATTTTCATTTGCAAAGCCGCCTGCCTTAATGATCCCGACTGCTGGATGCGCTCCAGTAACTCAACCCGGCCATGGCCAAGCAGCTTTCCATCCGGGCTTTCAAACCAGATGCGCCCGTTTAAGTTCAATTTCACATTCATTTAACCAAAACACCAACGTATTTAATCATCAACACAAAAACAAAGAAACGATATTATCCTGCCTGTTTGTTAATATAATAAAAAAAAATGCGTTCTCCTTTTCCAGGGAACGCATCAGGATATTTTACTAACCGTACAAGGCACAAGCCTATGCAATTGAACAAACTTTATGTTCTCGGTCTTTTTGGATTAAAGGCCACCAGGTAATTCAAATCTTCAACCGGCGGGTTACGCTCGTCAATTTTTTGCGGCTCTTTGTTGAAAGTTTGATTAAGACGCGTTTTTACGGTATGAAATACCTGTAGCAAAATTTCGGGGCCAACTTTGGCGGCGATGGTTGGGTAATAATCTTTTTGAATCCTTACCCTGTCGGTATTGGTTACCATGCTCAGTTCCCAACTGTCTTCGGCCTTAAAGCCAAATTCTTTAGCGGTGTTCAGCAGGTCGTACATGTACATACGGGTTTCGGTTTCAATGGATCTTTCAGCAGCAACTGTCATATGATTGTTTTTTACGGTATTGCAGCCTCTTAGGGGCTGGTATTATGTTAAAGCTTAACTATTACCGTATCTGGATATGGCAATGCCCAAGGTAGTAGTATTTGAAGGAAGGAATTGTTGTAAGATAACTATAATTTACTAAAAATCAGCATTTATTAAATATTAATTAAAAAAAACAATTAAATCAAAGCCTTCTTGCGGGCAACAAAACGCATCTCCACCGCCAGGATTATACTTTCCTCTATTCCTAAATGACAAAAATGGATGCCGCGAAAACGCCGCCGGTGGTAAAAATAACTTTTGTGACTATCATGAAAAACGACAAAATACTGTTAGTACCTGTTAGAAAACACCCACCGCTTTTGCCCTGCTTTAAATATATTTGCCCAAACATACGCGCGGTGCAAACCGTTGTTATTTCAAACATACATCTGCCATGGCAAATAATTTTAAAGAAGCAAGCGTCGACGAAATAAACCAGGTAATGCAACAAGCACAAACAGCTTTTGAAGCTTACCAACAAACCAGCATCGAGCAAAAAAGCCTGTTTTTAGAGGCTATTGCTGCCGAAATTGAAGCATTAGGCGATGCCTTGCTGCAAAAAGCGTCCGAAGAAACCAACCTGCCTATCCCCCGCTTAACCGGCGAGCGCGCCCGTACCACAGGTCAGCTGCGCATGTTTGCCACCATGCTGCGCGAAGGCAGCTGGGTTGAGGCCAGTATTGATACAGCTAATCCCGACAGGGCACCATTGCCTAAACCCGATGTTCGTAAAATGCTTACCCCGCTTGGTCCGGTAGTTGTTTTTGGGGCAAGTAATTTCCCTTTCGCTTACTCAACCGCAGGCGGCGATACTGCGAGCGCTTTGGCAGCAGGCTGCCCCGTAGTAGTAAAAGCACACCCCGCCCATGCCGAAACATCGGAGATGGTGTACAGCGCTATCAAAAAAGCCATTGTACGTAGCAATATGCCCGAACATATTTTTCAGCATGTACATGGTACCTCGTTTGAAAGTGGCAAAGCATTGGTGCAGGCTGATGAAACAGCAGCAGTTGGCTTTACCGGATCAACCGTTGGCGGTTTGGCATTGCTGCAATATTCATCGCAACGCAAAAAGCCTATCCCAGTATTTTCTGAAATGGGCAGTATAAACCCTGTTGTATTTTTGCCCGATACTTTAAACAAAAACGCTGCCGACCTGGCCGCACAATATGCCGGCTCCATAACTTTGGGCATGGGCCAGTTTTGTACCAACCCCGGCCTGATGTTGGCTATTGAGGGAGACGGACTTTACAGTTTCCTGGATAGCCTTGGCAAAGGCATTGAAGCTATAAAGCCCGCCAAAATGCTGCATGCGGGTATCCATACTGCATATGAAAAAAAGAGTCATGAAGCGATAGCGCAGGATGGTGTTAAGGTGATCCAAAAATCGGCTACCGAAGCACACGATATTGAGGCGTTGCCAACAGTTGCCCTGGTAAGCGGCGAAACATTTTTAGCCAACCCACTGTTGCACGAAGAGGTTTTTGGACCATACTCACTGATGGTAAACTGTAAAGACGAGCAGGAACTGCTTAAAGTATTAAAATCGGTATCGGGACAGTTAACCACCACGGTAATGGGTACCGACGAGGATTTTGCAGGGCATAAAGCTTTACTACAATTACTGCCATCCATAGCCGGCCGCGTATTGTTTAACGGCGTACCAACCGGGGTTGAAGTTTGCCATAGCATGGTACATGGTGGCCCTTTCCCGGCCACTACGGATAGCCGCTTTACCGCAGTAGGCACCAACGCCGTAAAACGCTGGGTGCGCCCGGTATGTTACCAAAACTGCCCTGATGGTTTATTGCCTTTGGCGTTGCAAAATGCGAATCCTTTGGGGATTTGGAGGCTGGTAGATAATGAGTGGAAGAAATAGTTCAATTAAGCCATAGCGATTAGTTCGAAACAGATGGCTATGGCTTAATATCATTTAGGGTCATCGTATATGCTTCTTTTCAACTCCGTAACCGATGTTATCAATTATTGGAAAAGCAATTTTGCGCGCATATACTAAGGCGTTGTTACCACCGTATGCGAACCATCAGGATTTACCACGATAGTTGTGTTGCCGGCTGCTTTAACCGCAACTGAGTGCGTGCCATCAGGATTTACAATAACCAAAGTTTGCCCGTTATCTATCATGGTAGTGTGTGTACCATCGGGGTTAACGATTGTTGAGGATGATCCATTTTTTATTATTGTAGAATGTGTACCGTTTGGATTAACAACAGTGATGGTTGGACCATTATCTATCCACAACGAATGTGTACCATCTGAATTGGTAGCAGTAGTTGTTTGCCCGGTTTGCGATACTACCGTATTTGTACCATCGGGATTTACTATGGTAGCTGTTTTCCCGTTTTTAATTACGGCACCCCGCTTACCATCCGGGTAAACAAAAGTGAAGTTATACATGCTGTCTCTACTTGATTTTACAGCATTATAAACTGCAAGGTCGTTGGTGTTAAATATTGCTGCTTGCTGGGCAAATATATTACAGCTAAAAGCTATTGATAGCAGGAGGAGGGTAAGTTTTTTCATGATGCAGCAGGTTTTCGAATTTGACTATAACATCCGGAAAAGGTTTAATAACCATTTTCAAAAACTCAAGTTACTGCTTCAATATTGTTGGCCAATCGGCTACTTACTTCCCAAACCGTTTTACCACATCGGGCGCAGCACCTGCAAGTTTAATTTTATAGCGGTAGCCGCCGTTAAAAAAGTCCTCTTCCCGTAAAAACTCATGGCTGTTTTTACTTATCCAAAAGGTTTGGGTATAATGCTGGCCTTTATAATTGGCTTCGGTAAAAAGTTTCCAGCAATCAACTTTTTCGTTATCCAACGTGGCCAGCTCTTCGCTGCCGGTTACTTTGTACACCGCGTATTCGGGGGTGTTGCTCACCGCGTCGTAAAAATTAATGGCGAACGTTTTGCCAGCTGCAAGGGGCAGCATCTCAAAAGTTTCTATATCCAGGTTCCAGTTAAAATAGGGCTCTTTAACATTTAGCAAAAAATCCTTCGCCAGGTTATTTTTCACAGTATCGGATCCGGCAATTTTAGTAGCGCTCCAATTAAAGGCTTTGGTTTTTGTGCCTATGGTTTCTGAATGATAAACCGGCGTAAAATCGGAGGCCCTGTTTACCGAGCATGTTGACCGATACGATGCGCTGTCGGCAGCATACCAATGCTGGGTTACGGTAAAAAGCTCCTCGCCGTTACGATTGCCGGTCTCTACGTCGCGCAGCCAGATAGACATGCGCAACCTTCTATCATCTTTGAGATTTTGTAAATATACCAGGTATTGCCGCAGCCCTGGCTTTAGGTTAGCCGTAATAAGGCGCTTATCTTTTAAGCGGATAGTATCTGTTTGCGCCATTACCCTGGGGCAATGCGCAGCCAGCAATAGTAATGTAACGGTAATAACTATTATTTTTTCAACTATAAGTTCGGTTTTCATGGTAATTATTGTGCTGGTAAGGATGTTTTGTTCTATTTATTAATCAAAGCTGCTTTTTCGGCTCCGGCAAAAAAAATCATTTCAACCATTGCAGGTTTATTTTTAACGCGTCTGCTTTTTTGTTCAATATACTACCAAGCCTAATGTGTCATCGGGCAAACGCAGTGCTGCCCTATCAGCCATTTTCAAATCCTCAAACGGCGCAGCCCTCAAAGGAGTTAATTTTCAAATCCTCAAATCAATCCCATCCAACCAAAAACCTTACCTTTACACCCGATGTATCTGCAGCAGCTATCCGTTATCAATTTTAAAAATTACGAAGAGGCCGAACTTGTTTTCAGCAAGGGAGTGAATGCCTTTACGGGTAACAATGGCGCAGGCAAAACCAATTTGCTTGATGCTATACATTACCTGTCGCTTTGCAAAAGTTACTTTAACCCAATAGATAGTCAGCAGATAAAACAAGGCACCGATTTTTTTATTATAACCGGCGTTTTTAATAAAAACCAGCAAACCGAGGCCGTAGCATGCTCGGTAAAACGGAACCAAAAAAAACAGTTTAAGCGAAATAAAAAAGACTACCAGCGCCTGGCCGACCATATTGGCCTGCTGCCATTGGTGATGATATCGCCCTATGATACCAGCATTATAACCGAAGGCAGCGAGGAGCGCCGCAAGTTTATTGATAATGTAATATCGCAAACAGATAACCATTACCTTGATGAGCTGATAACCTACAACAAAGTATTAGCCAACCGCAACGCGCTGCTGAAACTGATAGCTGATACGGGCCGGTATGACCCAAGCTTATTAGAGGTGATGGATGAGCAGTTGGTGCAATCGGGCAATCGCATATTTGAGCGCCGCAAGGCTTTTATGGAAGGCTTTACCGAAATTTTCAACAAACACTACAGTTTTTTAAGCGACGATGCCGAACTGGTTGAACTGGCTTACGAGTCGCAGTTATTACAGGATGATTTTGCCGGCTTGCTGAAAAGAACGGTAGAGCGGGACAGGGCCCTTGAACGCACTACCGCCGGTATCCACAAAGACGATCTTCAATTTGGCATACACGGCATGGCCATGAAAAAATTCGGGTCGCAGGGGCAGCAAAAATCATTTTTGATAGCACTTAAACTGGCGCAGTATACTTTTTTATACCAGCAAAAAGGATTTAAGCCCTTGTTACTACTGGATGATATTTTTGATAAGCTGGATGACGAACGCGTTACCAAACTAATGAAAATGGTGAGCAACAATAATTTTGGACAAGTATTTATTACTGATACCAGCGTGAAGCGGGTGAGTGAAATATTTGAAAAAATTGCTGTGGAGGTTAAATTATTTAATGTGAGCAAAGGAGCTATCGATGCGTAAAACAAACGACAAATCATTAAAAGAGGCCATTGAGCAGATGCTTAATGTATACAAAATTAAGCGCCGCTATGATGAAACCGGGGTGGTTGCGGCATGGCCCGAGCTGGTTGGTAAATCGGTAGCAAATCGTACTAAAGAATTATTTATCCGCGACAAAAAATTGTTCCTGCGGATTGAGTCATCTGTGATAAAACACGAATTGATGCTAATGCGCAGCCAGATAATAGATAAAATTAATGCTGAGGCAAAAGGAATTTTGGTTGAGGAGATTGTATTTTTATAATGCTTACCTGCAAAAAAATACCCTGATTGGGGAAACCGGGTAACAAATGCATCAAACGTAAATGGTAAATTTATTGCTATCTTTCTCTTGATATGCGAAGCTGACGAGAGCGGATATGTTGCTTGATACCAAGATCATCGGTGATCATAGAATATACAAGAATAAACAGGCCAGGGATAACAAAAGCCAATTGAACCTCGGGATGGCTCTTATATAGCAAAATTGTTGATGTAGATAGGCATACAACAAGCAGTGTATATATGATAATCTTCAAAAACAATTTCATATCAAAATGAATTATATGGGTTTCTCCCGTTTTATAACAACTTAGATTTACAAAAATCTAACCGGTTTTGTAAATCTACAAATTTTATATTTAATAAGCCACACGACGCAGCAAAATTATTTAGGGATGTAACGTTTGTATTACATCCCTAAGTACCAGGTTCTTAAAATTTCTCAAATGCCGAGAAAAAGAAACTGCCTTCGATAGCGGCATTTTCGTCCGAATCGGATCCGTGAACGGCATTTGCATCAATTGATTTTGCAAAAAGATTACGGATGGTACCTTCATCGGCTTTAGCAGGATCGGTAGCGCCAATCAGTTTACGAAAATCCTCAATGGCATTATCTTTCTCCAAAATAGCAGCCACTATTGGTCCAGACGACATAAATGTTACCAGGGCATTATAAAACGGGCGCTCTTTATGCACTTCATAAAACTGGCCTGCCTTTTCGGCGCTTAAAGCAGTGTATTTAAGTGCAATTATTTTAAAGCCGCTTTTGGTTATCTTGTCAATTATAGCACCAATATGTCCGTTTGCAACGGCATCAGGCTTAATCATGGTAAAAGTTCTGTTTGTGGTCATTATACTTAATTGTTTTTTTGGGTTTCAATGTGAAATGCAATCAGGATCTGCCTGCTATTAGCTTGGCGGTCACCGGTTGCTTATTATTTAAATTTTGCCGCAAAAGTAGCTTTTTACATCTGTAAGATAAAGCTTTTTGTATTAAAATAGATGGTTTGTATTTAATTTATTTATTTAGCTTTGCAACTCTTTTTTAAAATTGATGTTAGATTTAGCCGCGCTTACAGAACTTTTAGCAAGCCCCAAAAAAATAGTGATCACTACCCATCATAAACCTGATGGTGATGCTATGGGTTCGTCATTGGGTTTGTACAATTATTTGATACAGCAAGGTCACCATGCCTCGGTTATTGCGCCTACAGATTATCCCGCATTTTTAAGCTGGCTGCCCCGCAATGGCGATGTTATCATCTACACTGAACAGGCCGAAAAGTCGGCAGCGTTAATTGCCGATGCCGATCTAATATTTTGCCTTGATTTTAACGCCTTAAGCCGCATTAATGAAATGGGTGTTTTGGTAGGCGAAAGCAAGGCCTATAAAATCATGATAGATCATCACTTGGAACCCCAGGATTTCGATGATTATCGTCACTGGAACATTAATGCCTGCGCAACGGCCCAGCTCATTTACGATTTTATTGTTAACGAACTGCACCATCGGGAACTTATTAACGCCGATGTAGCAACCTGCTTATACACCGGCATCATGACCGATTCGGCATCGTTCCGCCTGCCCAATACCACATCAACCGTACACCGAATAGTGGCCGATTTGATTGATATGGGGGCAGTTAACTGGCGCATTCATGAACTGGTGTACAATAGCGCAACCGAAAACCGGTTAAGGTTTTTAGGGCATTGCCTGGCAAATTGCCTGGAAGTACTGCCCGAATACCATACCGCCATTATTGCCGTTAATAATACCGACCTGCATAAATACGATGTTGATACCGGCGATACCGAAGGCATTGTAAACTATGCGCTATCAATGGCCGACATCAAGCTGGCTGCATTTATAGTTGAACGCAACGACAGGGTGAAACTTTCATTACGGTCAAAAGGCGAGTTTCCGGCAAACGAAATTTGTAAAAAGTACTTTGATGGCGGCGGTCACCGCAATGCAGCCGGCGGTCATTCAAGCAATACCCTTGAACAGGTTATACAACAATTTAAAACCATATTACCCGAATATAAAAAACTATTAAATCAATAAAATGAAACAAAAATTAATGTTCCTGGCCATTGCTGCAATTGGATTTACAAGTTGCAACGGAGGCTTTAAAAAAGGAGATGCCGGATTACTTTATAACATCCACACATCTAAAGGCGGTACGCATATTAAAGATGGCGATTTCGTAAGTGTAAATATGATTGTAAAAACCGATGGCGATTCGGTATTAAGCAATACTTATGATATGGGCCACCCTATCATTATTATGCCAATGCCTAAGCCACAGGCAAAAGGTGATATTTATGCCGGCCTTGAAATGCTTGGCGAAGGCGATAGCGCAACCTTTAAAGTACCTACCGACTCGATATTTAAAGGTGGCCAGCAGCGCCCGCCAAACCTGAAAGGCAAGTTCTTAATATTCCAGGTTAATATTAACAAAGTATTGGCAAAAGGCGCGCTTACCGAACAGGTTTTCCGTGGCAGGGTACAGGATTACTTAAAAACCCTTACCGAAGGCATGAAAGCGCAGGAGCCGGGCAAAATCAAAAAATACATTGCCGATCATAACCTTAAAGTTACAACTACATCATCTGGCTTAAATTATGTTATAACCACGCCGGGTACAGGCCCAACCCCTGCAGTTGGCGATACCGCCGTTGTTAACTACACCGGCAGGCTTCCAAATGGTAAAATATTTGAAACCAGTGTTAAAGAAGTAGCGATAAAAGAAAAACAACCAATTGAACCAGGCCGCCCGTATGCACCTATCCGCATTCCTGTTGGACAGGGTAAAGTTATACCAGGCTGGGACGAAGGCTTGCAATTGATGAACAAAGGATCAAAAATTACTTTGGTTATCCCTTCGGCTATTGCTTATAAAGATCAGGGCGTTGGCCCAATCGGCCCATACACACCAATTATTTTCGAAATGGAAATGGTTGAAATTGTGAAACCTAATCCAAATGCGCCAAAACCGGTTGAGCCGCAGATGCAAATGCAACAGGCGCCAAGCCAGTCACAACCTACTCAAAAATAAGTTATAACTCTTTTACAGCCTTCCCGACACATGTCAGGAAGGCTTTTTTTATTTTTATGAAAAACATATTTTATTTATTAACGGCCCTGTTTGGCGTAGCTACGTTAACCGCCCGTGCACAAAACGGTATGCAAACCACGCCGGCCGGCGCCCAATACCAGATTTTCACACATAACACCGGCGAAAAAATTAAACTGAACGATATTGTTTATTTTAATTATATCCAGATGACTGATAAAGATTCGGTTTTATATAGCTCATTTAAAACAGGCAAGCCTCAGCCTGCACAAATCCGCCCATCGCAAAACGTAGCCGATTTGATGGATATTTTCCCGCTGCTTACCCTGAACGATAGCGCAATGGTGAAAGTACCTACCGACTCTATTTTTAAAGGGCACGAAGAAGCGCGTCCGCCGTTTTTCCCTAAAGGCAGCAAACTGGTGTTTATCCTTAAAATTATCAAGGTTCAATCTTTACAGGAAGCTATGGCCGAACGTACAGCGGCTATCGAGAAGATGAAATCACAGGAAGCCACTGAAACCAACACCTACATAACAGCAAACAAACTAAGCCCGGTTACAACAGCATCCGGCTTAAAGTATATTGTAACCAAGGCATCGGCCTTACGCAAACCATTAAATGGCGATACAGTAATGGTTAATTATACCGGCTATTTATTAAACGGGCAGGTATTTGACACCAGTATACAGTCCAATGCCAAGGCAGCAGGTGTTGAGCAGCCTGGCCGCCCGTATGAACCTATACCTGTAGTATTGGGCTCTCACGGTGTAATACCTGGTTGGGAAGAAGGCCTGGCTTTGTTGAACGAAGGGGCAAAAGCAAAATTCATCATCCCGTCAAAATTGGGCTATGGCGAACAAGGTATGGGTAATGGCGCTATTCCGCCCTACGCAACCCTGGTGTTCGACCTTGAAGTTGTAAAGGTAAAACCCGGTAAACATGCACCTGTTGCCGCCAAGCCCGGTATTAAACACACGTTAAAGAAAAAAACAACTGTATCTAAAAAGAAAAATTAAGCTTAAAAGCCTTCCTGATAAACCGGGGAGGCTTTTTACTTTTGTACCATGGTATTAACAGACACACATACCCACTTATACTATGAAACCATTGCCGGTAAACGCGCCGCCCTTGTGCAGCGTTGTATCGACAATGATATCAACCGCCTGTTTTTGCCTAATGTAGATGCAGCATCAGTGCCACTGGTTTATGACCTGGTACAGGCTTATCCCGGTTTATGTTACCCTATGCTGGGCCTGCACCCATGCTCGGTAAAGGCAGATTGGAAGCAGGAACTGGCAACCATTAAAGCGGCGCAAGGGCAACATCCAATTTACGCTATCGGTGAAATTGGTATCGACCTGTATTGGGACAAAACTTTTTTAACCGACCAGGTTGAAGCCTTCAAACAGCAGATTAACTGGGCAAAAAGCCTCGATCTGCCTATCGTAATTCATTGCCGTGATGCTTATAACGAGGTTTATGAAGTGTTACAGCAGGAAAACGACGACAAACTGCGCGGTATATTCCATTGCTTTGGCGGCACGGCGGAGCAGGCTCAACAGGTTATTGACCTGGGTTTTTACTTAGGAATAGGCGGGGTGGTTACCTATAAAAATTCGGGGCTCGACAAAGTTGTGGCCGAAATTGATTTAAAGCATATAGTTTTAGAAACAGATTCTCCGTACCTTACACCCGTTCCGTTCCGGGGTAAACCTAATGAAAGCTCGTACTTGATTTACATTGCCCAAAAAGTGGCGGATCTGCACCAAACCAGTGTGGAGGAGGTTGCACGTGTTACAACCGAAAATTCCAGGCTGGTGTTTGGTGTTTAATAATTGAAATGATTTATACAGCATAAAACCTATTTAATGAGCCAGATACTGATCATTTACACCGGCGGTACCATAGGGATGATGAGCGATCCTGTGACTAAGGTGCTCAAGCCTATCAACTTTGAGCAAATAATGGATAACGTGCCGGAGTTGGAGAAACTGAACTGCCGGATTAAAGTACACTCTTTTGATGAGATCATCGATTCATCAAACATGAACCCTGCTATCTGGAGCGACCTGGCCGGCCTTATCGAGTCAAACTATCACGATAATGACGGCTTTGTAATCCTTCACGGCTCAGATACCATGGCCTATACCGCCTCGGCATTAAGCTTTATGCTCGAAAACCTGGGCAAGCCCATTATTTTTACAGGCTCGCAATTGCCCATCAGCGCCATCCGCACCGATGCGAAGGAAAATTTGATGACCGCCATCGAAATTGCCAAAGCCAAAAAGAATGACCGCGCCCGCGTACCCGAAGTTTGTATCTATTTTGATTACAAACTCTTCCGTGGTAACCGTGCCTTTAAATATAATTCGTCCAAATTCGAGGCCTTCCGGTCGCCAAATTATCCTATCCTGGCCGAGAGTGGCGTACACCTTAAGTTTAACGCCAATGATATCAGGCACCCGCAGGATGGGGACGAGCTTATCATCCACAACAACCTTATAAGCGATGTAGGTGTGTTAAAACTTTACCCTGGCATAGGCACAAAAGTGGTTGAGGCCATTTTAAATGCCGATGTACGGGGCGTGGTAATGGAAACATTTGGTGCCGGCAATACCACAACCGACACATGGTTTCTTAACCTGCTGGAAAAAGCTATTAAAGATGGTAAAGTGATTGTAGATATCTCGCAATGTAAAGTGGGCACCGTTGAGCTTGGCCGCTACGAAACCAGCAAACAACTTAAAGACATGGGCGTAGCCAACGGTTACGATATGACTTTTGAATCGGCAGTAACCAAAATGATGTACCTGCTGGGCAAGTTTGACGACCCGGCCCTGGTAAAACATTACATGGAAACGGATTTAAGGGGCGAGATAACGGTATCATAGACACAACGTATGCACAATTTCTTGTGCGGGTATCGGCAAATTTTGTCATTTCGATGAGCGAGGAGGGCCTGTGAGGTGGCGCGAAGAGAAATCTTATACGCCCTGCATTTTGGTATGTTCATCGTAAGCACAGTCGTAAAAGATTTCTCCTCGTTCCTCGTTCGAAATGACAAAAGTTTTATTTAGGCGTATGTTTTTGGTTCAACATCAGTTCTTATCTGCTCAAAACAGTTATTCCTCCCAGCCTTACCCTAAATACCGTTTCATCATCAAATCTGTCTGCAAATCATCGCCCAGCCAAAAGTCGTGCGAGCCAAACACTTCAAAACCATTCTTTTTATAAAAAGCCAGCGCCTTGGCATTATGCTCCCAAACGCCAAGCCATATATAGGTTTTCTTCATCTGTACGGCAATCTCAAATGCCTTATCAAAAAGTAACTGGCCCACCTTTTTGCCGTGAAAAGCTTTCAGCACGTAAATTCTTTCAACTTCTAAAGCATTATCATCCTTTACATCGGTTTGTGCCGGCCCGTGGTTGATTTTTACGTAACCAACTATATTGCCATCAACCTGCGCCATGTAAAATTCCGAGCATGGGTTGTTAACTTCGGCGGCCAGTTTTTCATCGGCAAAAGCAGTTGCCAGGTAGTCCTCCATATTTTCGGGCGTGTTCAAATGCGCGAAGGCTTCGTTAAAGGTTTCGATGCCAATTGCTTTTAAAACCCGGATGTTTTGCATATCCACTTTAATAAACCGGATGCCGGCGCTGTTTATGGTCATTGTATCGGTCATGATGATATTATTGAGATTCGAGTTTTAATACGTTGTTAAATAAATTCTCCTGTTCTGCCGGCACGTTATCAGCATGCCTGTTGGCCAGGTGCCGGAAACGTAAGTAAAGCAGTACCGATGCCATTAACAGGCCGCTGAAAAGCCCCAGCCATACACCTGTTAAGCCCATGGGGGTATGCAGGCCCAGTAAAAAAGCTACCGGCAAGGCAACGCCCCAGTAAGCGGCCAGGTTAATTAACACCGGGTATTTTAAATCGCCAAGGCCCCGTAATATACTCAGGCTTACCACCTGCAGGCCATCGAAAACCTCTAACCCGGCAGCTATAACAAACAGGTTGCCAACCATACTCACCACCAGCGGATCAACCGAGATAACTTTAGGCAAAATACCTTTTAAAACCAACAACAGCACCCCGGTAACCAGGTGAAATACAATAGTAAGGTGATAGCTCGCCAACGCCGATGCACGCAGTAAATAAAACTTTACCTGCCCCAAAAAATAGCCGGTTTGAATGGCCGCCGCCGTGCCTATACCGTTAACCGCGTAATAAATAAACGACAGATAGTTCATCGCTATCTGGTACGCTGCCAGTTGCCTGGCCCCTATTATCCCTACTATAAAAACCGCAGCGCTAAAGGCGCTTATCTCAAAAATGTTTTGCAATACAATGGGAACACTGGTAGCCAGAATTTTTCTGAACCGCACGGCATCAAACTGAAAAGGGCGGCAACCTTGCAGGAATTTATTAAACCGCTGCGTTTTAAGTACAAATGCAGCCATAACTACGGCCATCAGCCCCCTATCGATAATAGCGCTGTAGCCTATGCTTTTGGCACCCAGGGCCGGAATACCCAATAAACCTTTTACCAATATAATACCAACTACAATATTGATTACATTACCCCAAATGCTCACCTGCATAGCCAGCCTGGTAAAACCCAAACCTTCGGCAAACTGCTTAAACGATAAAAACAGCATCAAAGGGATAATAGACAATCCTAACAACACCAACAGCGGTTTGGCCTGTGCCACCACAGCCGCATCCAAACCAATATGCGCTATTAAGTATTGCCCGCCAAGCCAGGTAACTATTAAGAGCATTAAGCCCGTCAGGACATTCACCACTATACTGTGCGACAACAAACGACCGCATTCCTTGTAGTTACCTGCCCCGTTTTCGCGTGCAACCAGCGGGGTTATGCCGTAGGATATGCCGATGGCAATAATAAGCATAAGGTTAAAAAAACCGTTGGCAATAGCCAGCGCAGCAAGCGGTACCGTGCCGGCAAAGTGCCCCAATATAATGGATGCCGAAAACCCCACTAACGGATGCCCCACCTGCGATATCATTACCGGGTAAGCCAAACGCATAGTAGCGCTGTAATGGGTTTTATATTTTTTAAAAAAGGCCAAGCGGATTTTTATTTGCTGTAAAAGTAGCCCATCTATAAATGCTAAAAAATGCTTATTTTAGATTAATTAATGATTTTTATGCATTAACAATTATGGATTTACAGCAGATAAAAAACTTTTTGGCCCTTGCAGACGAGCTTCATTTTTGGAACACATCGGCCAAACAAAACATTACCCAGTCGGCATTAAGCAGGCAAATCAAATCGTTGGAGGATGAGTTGGATGTGCAGCTGTTTGAACGCACCAAGCGCAATGTTAAGCTAACCCCCGCCGGTGAATTCCTGAAAGCCAAATGGGCCGATATTGTAGATGAATTTAATTTTATCCACCAGTTTGCCAAAAAAATCGAACTCGGCGAAACCGGCTCCATCAGGATAGCGCATCCGGATTCGATTTCTTTTTCTACCCTGCCGCAGCTGATACTTGATATCTCCATCCGCTATCCCGAACTGAAGATTGAAATGATACAGCTGGCTTATGAAGATGAGCAGGAATTTTTAACCAAGTACAAGATCGACCTGAAATTCAGCCGCGATATAAACCGGCTGGATAATATCAGCACGATGAAAGTACAAACAGATCACCTTGCCTTGGTATTGCCCCAGGATCATGCGTTCAGGGAACTGGCCGACATTACTGCCGAATCATTACAAACGCAAAAGTTTATTATGCCCCGTTCCAACAGCAGCAGCAGCTATAGCCAGCTTACCCAACAGGTATTTGAACACTACGGCATATCGCCCGAATTTTCTTATACTTCGGATTTTGGCTCAACCATCATTTCGCTCATCATCAGGCAATTCGGCATCAGCATAATGCCTTATTCGTACGCCAACCAGGGTTACCAGGGCATCCGTTTTATTGAACTGCCCTTTGAAAGCAACCTGTTTGTACACTGGCGGACTGACGACCAAAGCCCCATCCTCAAAAACGTTTTGAAGATGATTGAAGCGATGGCATAGGAAGGAGAATGAGGTTCAAAATGAGAAGATTTTACAATTATCCATGACGTGTTGGACGCTACAGGAACATTCAGGTTGAACACTGGCCACGACTCACCCGGCCAAAGCTCCGCTGGTTCACCCTCTCTCCGGCTTACGCCGCAAAGAGGGTGAGCCCTTTTTTGCTCCTCTATGCGACGCAGTTGGAGAGAGGCAGACGAGCGTAGCCTCGTCGGGGTGAGTCGACTGGCAGCCATGCGATACACTTCATTCGCCTTCAGCGCTCCCGCATTTTATAACTGAATGTCGTGATTAAATCTGATAGTGAAAATATCTTGTAAGTAAATAAACATTTACTTATTATTGCATCAGATTTCATTTCAAAGGAAATTGAACACAACATGCGTCCAAAAAACTTAGATAAAGAGCAAGCCATCCGTACCATAGCCTTGCAAATAATTGCCGACGAAGGGCTGGAAAACCTCACCATGCAAAAGCTGGCTAAGGCAGCCAATATCTCGCCGCGCACCATCTATATCAAATACGAAAACAAAGAAGATCTGCTGGTGAAGCTTTTTATTGAAGAAGTTTTGGGCGCTTACGAAAAAGCACTTTTAGCCGGGTTCGACCCTGCAATGCCCTTTGCCGATGGGTTAAAAAAGATTTGGCTAAACGCGTTTGAATACCTTACCGGCAACAGGCATGCCTTCGCGCTTATCCGGCATGGCAAAAGCTCGCCTTTGTTGAACAGGGCTTACCAGCAGGCAAATATACAGGAAGGTTATTTTTTTGCCCCTATTCGCCAATTTTTTCAGCTAAATGTATCGGCGGGCATTATTAAAAGCTTGCCGCATGATGTGCTCCGGGCATTGCTGTTTTCGGCCATTTTTGATTTGGTTACCGAATACTTTGATTACCAGGAGCGTCCAACTCAAATTATTACCCAACAAACCCTTTTAGATTGCTGCGATGTGCTGATAAAAGGGATAATGATTAATCCATAATAAAACAATGAATACCATTAAAAGTAAAAAAATAGCCATTATAGGTGCTGGTCCGGGCGGGCTTACACTGGCAAGGTTACTGCAAATGAATGGCACCAACGTAAAAGTTTATGAACGTGATGCCCATGCCAATGCACGCCTCAAAGGTGCAACGCTTGACCTTCATGACGATTCCGGACTTAAGGCTATTCGCGAGGCCGGGCTTATAGATGCCTTTATGGCCAATTACCGTCCCGATGCCGGCAGGATGCGCGTAGCAGATAAAAATGCAAATATCGTACTGGAAGATAACGAAGAAAAAGAGGGCGCGCATTTCCGTCCGGAAATTGATCGTGGCCCATTGCAAAAAATCCTGCTGGAATCATTACAACCCGAAACGGTGATATGGGACAGCCAGTTTTCGGCACTACATCCCCAGGGCGCTGGCTGGCAAATTGACTTTAAAAATGGCAATTCCAATTATGCCGATGTGGTAATTGCTGCGGATGGCGCCAACTCCAAAATCCGCCCTTATATTACGCCCATTAAGCCTTTTTACTCGGGCGTTACGGTGGTAGAGGGGGCTGTTTATAATTCGGCCATAGCCAGCCCGCGCATTCATAAGCTTTTAAATGGCGGCAAGATATTTGCCATGGGCAATGAAAAATCCATCATTGTAAGCTCAAAAGGCGATGGCAGCCTGGTGTTTTATACCGGCTGTAACAAGCCCGAACATTGGGGCCGCGAAAGCGGGATTGATTTTACCAACAAAGCGCAGGTTATTGCCTGGTTTAAACGTGAATTTACAGGCTGGGACAACATTTGGCTGGAACTGTTTGAAAGTGCCGATGCTGCCTTTGTATTGCGCCCTCAATATTGTATGCCGCTTGATCAAACCTGGGATGCACTGCCCAACTTAACTATACTTGGCGATGCAGCCCACCTGATGCCCCCTTATGCAGGCGAAGGCGTAAACATGGCCATGCTGGATGCGCTTGTACTAAGCCAATGCCTTACCGGCGATAATTTTACAGATCTGCCATCAGCAATTGCAGCTTACGAAAACCAAATGCGCGTGCGGGCATCCCAGGTTGCTGCCACCACCATGGAATCAACAGCGGCGCTGCATTCAAAGGATGCTTTAGCTTATTTAATAGACGTGATTAGTTAAACCAATGCTACAATTAAGCAAATTCAGCGCCGAAGGTTATTACACCACAACCGGATCAATCTTCAATGCTTTGCCTTCGCGCAGCAACTCCTGGGTAATCGCGCGGGTATAGGTCTTGATTTCTTCCTGAAAATCGGCAACGGATGCACCGGTACGGATCTCTTCCAGGCGTTTTTCCCAGTTACCTGTCAGTTCGGCCTGGGCTATTTGCTGGTTTTTTACCACCTGGTATACTGCCAGCCCGGTTGGGGTAGGCACCAGGTTCTTTTTTTCACGCAGGATGTAATTACGTTTCAGCAATGTTTCGATAATGGATGCACGGGTAGCCGGGGTGCCCAACCCACTATCCTTCATGGCATAACGCAATTCCTCGTCGTCAATTTCTTTTCCGGCCGTTTCTAAAGCTTTAAGCAGGCTGGCTTCGTTATAAAGAGGCTTGGGCTTGGTTTGTTTCTCTAACAAAGCCTTATCTGTAATAGGCAGCATTTCGCCCTGTTGTACTTTGGGCAGGGTTGGATTTTCCTCGTCCTTTTTTTCCTCGTCGGTATCGTTAAATACGGCGCGCCAGCCGGGTGTTTGTATAACCGTACCGCTGGCCATAAACAACGAGCCCGATTCGATGGTAATCTTGGTAATCTCTTTGATACAATCCTGGTGAAATGCTTCCAGCATGCGGCCGGCAACCATATCGTAAACAGCCTGTTTATCGGGCGTTAGCTGGTAAGGAGGCTCGCCCGTGGTTAGTATGGCATGGTGATCGGTTACCTTTTTGGCGTTTACGCTGCGCTTGCTCAGCTTGGCGCCCGATAACAATGTAGCCTGTTTGCCAAAGTCGGGGTGTTCCTTTAACTTTTCAATCAAATCAGGTACGCCGGCAAATACATCATCACCAATATAACGACTGCCTGTACGCGGATAGGTTACCAGCTTACCCTCGTACAGGTTTTGGAGGATGTTAAGGGTTTGATCGGCCGTGAAGCCTTTGCGCTTGTTGGCTTCCTGCTGCAGGCTGCTCAGGTCGTGCAGTAAGGGTGGTGGTTCTTTTCGGGGTTTGGCCTCTACATTAATAATATGGGCACCCTGCGGAAAGCCCGATGCCACATCCTGTACCTTATCAAAAATAACCTGCGCTTCTTCTTTAGTTTTAAAGTTGCTTACCGAGATGGCTTTAAATGTCTGCCCGTCCTTATCGGGCTGGATGCTTACCTGGTAATACAGCTGGGGCACAAAATTCTTATTATCCAGGTAGCGCGAACAGATCATGGCCAGTGTAGGCGTTTGCACCCTACCTAACGACAGTACGCCTCTATTGCCCGACGACAGGCTTAAGGCCTGCGTGGCATTCATGCCCACCAACCAATCCGACTGCGAGCGGCAATGTGCAGAATTGAACAGCGTATCATAATCGCTGCCCGGTTTCAGGTTGCGGAAACCTTCTTTAATAGCCTCATCCGTTTGTGATGAGATCCAGAGCCTTTTAAAAGGCTTTTTGCATTTAAGATAATAATAAATATAGCGAAATATGAGTTCGCCCTCGCGCCCCGCATCCGTTGCTACAATAATTTCGGTAGCTTCGTCAAACAGGCTTTTGATAATATCCAGCTGTTTTTTCACCGATGGATCATCAATCATCCCATCCTTTGATTTTACCTTACGGATAGAGAGTTTGAATTTGGGCGGCAGCATAGGCAGGTTTTGAACGCTCCAGCCGTAATAGCCGTATTCTTGCGGGGCTGCCAGTTGTAGCAAATGACCAAATGCCCAGGTAAAAGTATAGCCCTTCCCCTCCATATAGCCGTCTTTTTTGGTGGTAGCACCAAATACTTTGGCAATTTCGCGGGCAACGGATGGCTTTTCGGCTATAATAACTTTCATTTTAGTTCATTGGTTCTCTTGTTCATTAGTTTATTGGTGAATAGTTTGATACTCATCGCTTCGATATTCGCGCTACTTACTTTGTTTGCAAACAGCACGATAAAGAGGGCGGCCAACAAATTAATTTAGAACCGGGGAACAAATATATAAACTAAAGGCGCCACAGAAGCAAACTAATTACCAACGGACCGGCGGACCAATCTACGACACAACAAATCGGGCCTCCGCCAGATCAGGCTAATAAACTAACCGCGGGAAAAGACCAATGAACTAATGAACCAGTGAACTATTTAAGCGCCTCGTATATCTCTGCAGCAAGTAAGCCGCTTCCGCCGCCGTAGTGCTGTACTATGCCGATATCGGGGTTACAATCACGAAAGTATTGGCTAAGCCGGGTTTCAGATTCGGGCGGGATGCCGCCGCCAAGGAGCACCAGCGTAAAATCCTTTGCATCAAATGCCCGGATAGCCTCATCGTCGGTTTGGCAGCCGGTGGCATTCCAGGCCGGGTTGTTGTTTACCAGACGCACTACGGTTGCCAATATTTCGGGGTGGCGGCCGATGACTAAAATTTGTATTGTTTCCATTTTGGGGTTCGTGTTGCGGGGTTCGGGTGTGTCTATCTTGGTTCATGTTTCGTCGTCCGGGTGTTGGGATGCAAGCTCAGATTAAAATTTATTTTTCACCCGAACCACGTCCCTCGCAACCCGATCCTCAGAACATCAAAAGCTCATCGGCACTTCCATCAGTAAAAATTCCGCGTTGGTACTTGCGGTGATAGTAAAACCTTCGGCATCCCAAATACCCAATGCATCACGGGTACCAACCGCTTGCCCATCAATCTGCACTTCGCCGCTTAATACAAATGCGTATACGCCGTTGCCGGGTTTGTGGATAGTATACTCGGTACTTACGCCTGCATCAAATTTACCCAGGTTAAACCATGCGTCCTGGTGAATCCATACACCGGCATCTTCCGGATTGGGCGATAGTACTTGTTGTAGTTTATTATGACGGTCATCAAGGTTCAGAGTAAGCTGGTCGTACCGGGGCTCAACGTTGCGTTGGTTGGGATAAATCCAGATTTGCAGGAATTTTACCCGTTTGTTTGGATCCTGGTTATACTCGCTATGGTAAATTCCGGTACCGGCGCTCATAGCCTGGATGTCGCCATTTTTAATAACGGCCACATTATTCATGCTGTCTTCATGCTCCAGGTTGCCTTCCAATGGTATGCTAATGATCTCCATGTTATCATGCGGATGTTTGCCAAAGCCCATCCCGGCGTCCACAGTATCGTCGTTTAAAACGCGCAGTGCGCCAAAGTTCATTCTTTCGGGATTGTAATAACTGCCAAAGCTGAAAGAATGGTAGCTGTTCAGCCAGCCGTGGTTGGCGCGCCCACGTGTTTCGGCTTTATGTAAAATGGTTTGTGCCATGATGTTGTTTCCTCTGTTTGTCGATATAAAGGTACAGCGGATTTGGCAAGGGGGAGTTGATGTAGATTAAGTTTTTCAGGTTCGGGTTGCGTGGTTCGAGGTGCGGGTGGCAGAGCCTGAGAAAAAACGGTTGAAACTGTATCCGCCTTGCCACCAGTACCCCGAACCTCGCAACCGGCAACTACCTTCTGCTCCTCATCCTGCTAAAAAACTCTGGCGTAACGCCAATGTATGATGCTATTTGCTTTTGGGGCAGGGTGTAGATCAGCGTGGGGTAGCGTTTGCAAAAGTTGTTGTAGCGGTCTTCGGCCGTAAGGCTGAGGCCGTCAATAAGGCGTTGCTGACTTGCAACCAGCGAATTCTCTACCAATACCCGGAAAAAGTGCTCAAACTTGGGTATCTGTTTATATAATGCCTCCTGGTTAGTTTTACTCAGCAATAACACCTCGGTATCTTCCAGCGCCTCTACGTTCAGCATGCCGGGTTTCTGGCTTATCAGGCTGTACATATCGGCCATCCACCAATCTACCGGGGCAAAGCTTAGCACATGTTCAATGCCATTTTTATCAACCGTAAACCCGCGCAGGCAGCCCGAAGTAACAAAGGCCGAGTGTTTGCATATATCGCCATCGCTCAACCAAAATTGTTTGCGCTTTATGGTTTGCGGCCGCAGCATACCGGTAAAAATACTCTGTTCATCGGCGGTTAAATGAATGTGTTTGGCAATGTTGTTTAGTATGAGGGTAAATGACATATACAAAGGTAATGAAGCCCCACCTAAATCCTCCCCTAAAGGGGAAGACTTTAAAAGAATGACATGCCAATTAAAAGTCTCCCCCTTCAGGGAGAGATTTAGAGCAGGGCTTCGGCTTCCCCATGCTAATATCCTTGAAGTTTATGCTAATAAAGCGGGTTGTAATAAAAAAAATTATCTTTATGATTGTGACCGGCTTTGGGCTCATTGTGCATAAAGCAAGCGTTACAGCAAATAAATAAGGTATTGCATTTTACCAATTGATGCATTATTGATTTTTTACTAACAGATAACCTATGTTTTTAAGATGAAAAATTATGTTTTATTATTGCTGAGCTGGATGTTTGTTTTACTGGCAATACCGGCCGCGTTTGCCCAAAAAAAGTTTAATGGTTTGGATGTCGGCCTGGGTAACCTGTACCGTACCAGCGATGCCAAAACCCGGTCGATAAGTCCCGAAAATTTTAATGGAGAAAAGGGTAAGGGCGGCATGGCCACTGCCGGTACGGGGGGTAACGCATCGCGCGATTTGGGCCAAACCTGGAAGGTGAGCCCAAGTGTCGTTATTAAAAAGCACACCACCTTTACCATTGCCGAAATTAACGAAAGCGGTGCCATTCAGCACATCTGGATGACACCTACAGGTAACTGGCGCTATAGTATACTTCGTTTTTATTGGGACGATGAAACTACCCCCGCTGTTGAAGTTCCCGTTGGCGACTTTTTTTGCATGGGCTGGGGCAAATATTCGCCGCTGGCCAGTTTAGCGGTAGCAGTAAACCCGGGCAGCGCCTTTAACTGCTACTGGCCAATGCCGTTCCGTAAAAAATGCCGTATCACCATGGAAAACATTGATGATAACGATATGGTGCTCTATTACCAGGTTGATTATACGCTAACGGATATCCCGGATGATGCGGGTTACTTTCATGCGCAGTTTCGCCGTACCAATCCCCTGCCGTATAAAAAAGATTATGTTTTGGTAGATAGTATTGTAGGCAAGGGACAGTATGTGGGCACTTATTTAGCTTATGGCAGTCACAAAAATGGCTGGTGGGGCGAGGGGGAGATTAAGTTTTTTATGGATGGCGATACCAAATTCCCTACCATAAACGGCACCGGTACCGAGGATTATTTCTGCGGGTCATATGACTTTGATACCCGCCATAAGGATGCCAACGGCAAAGAGAAGAACGAAACCGAATACACCGAATTTAACACGCCGTACAGCGGCCTTGCCCAGGTAATTGGCGGCGATGGCCATTATACCGTGGCCCAGCGCTTTGGCCTGTACCGCTGGCACATTGTTGACCCCATCAGGTTTGAAAAAAGCCTGAAAGTAACCATCCAGGCACTGGGCTGGCGACACGATGGGCGGTATATGCCTTTGCAGGATGATATTGCATCTACCGTATTTTGGTACCAAACCGGCCCAACTAACCCATTCCCCAAATTACCCTCGCGCGACGAACTGGAAGTAAACTGATGAAGCTATACAAAATTGCCAAAGGCATCCTCCTGGAGCATGAAGGTGCCGCTTACATTATTGATGACAGCTGGGATAAACTGGTAAACCGCGATAACCTGGCCGCCTACCTGCAATCCGTTATTGACGACACTACACCGTTGACCGCCGGTGTACACCAGGAATTTACCAACAGCCAGGCGCTGCCGCCCATTGGCACGCAGGAGGTTTGGGCGGCCGGTGTAACCTATTTAAAAAGCCGCGACGCCCGGATGGAAGAATCGGAAAGCTCGGGCGGGGCCAGTTTGTACGATAAGGTTTATGATGCCCCCCGGCCCGAACTGTTTTTTAAAGCCACGCACTACCGGGTAAGTGGCCATGGCGGCGAGGTGTACATCCGCAAAGATTCTGAATGGAACGTGCCGGAACCCGAACTGACGCTGTACATCAACAGCAAAGGCAATATCCAGGGCTATACCATTGGCAACGATATGAGTTCGCGCAGTATTGAGGGCGAAAATGCCCTGTACCTGCCGCAAGCCAAAATCTACGAAAAAAGTGCCGCGCTCGGCCCTTGCTTATATGTAAGTGCGGAGCCATTGCCTGCTGATTCGGCCATCAAACTGCTCATCAAAAGGGATGGCGCTGCGGTGTACCAGGATGAAACTACCATATCGCGCATTAAACGCTCCTTTACCGAACTGGCGGGCTATTTATATGCCGAGTGCGATTTTCCGCAGGGCTGTTACCTCATGACGGGTACCTGCCTCGTGCCACCGCCAACATTTACTTTGCAGGTGGGCGACGAGGTTTATATTACTATAGACCACGTCGGTACCATGATCAATACTATTGGTATTAATCCAAAACATAAACAATGATATCATGAAGGGAGGTAAAGTTTTAGTGTTTGTTTTAACAATAGTAGCGCTTACATCGTGCAAGGAGATGATGCCCAAGGCACCCAAAGGCAGCTTTATATTTGACCTTAATTTTTTATTGCATCATGATAGTATCGTTATTTTAAAAACCAACAATGGTTTGGGTATGGTAGCAGTATCTCCCAAATACCAAGCTAAAGTATTTACCTCCACCGCTGATGGTTTTGACGGCAAAAGCTTCGGCTGGATAAAATACGAAACCTTTGATCTTAAACAGCCCGACCCGCACATGAACGCTTTTGGCGGCGAAGACAGGCTTTGGCTCGGCCCCGAGGGCGGCAGGTTCTCGCTGTTCTTTAAACCAGGTACCAAAATGGAATTTGCCAACTGGCACACCCCGGCCGCAGTTGATAACGAAAGCTGGGAATTGGTTTCCTCATCGGATAAAAAGGTATCCATGAGTAAAAGTACCCGGCTGCAAAACTACGCGGGAACTCAGCTGGATATCAAACTCGACAGGGATATCGAGATCATGGAACCCGAAGTGATTAACCGGTTGCTGGGCATCAGCCCTGATTCTGCTATAAAACTGGTTGGCTTCAGCACCATAAACACCATTACCAACACAGGCAGCACAGCCTGGGACGAAACCACCGGCGCGCCCTGCCTATGGAACCTTGATATGTTTACCCCATCGCCCAAAACAGTTATAGTGGTGCCTTACGTAGATAACGCCACCGGTAAGGTTGCCACCACCAATTACTTTGGCGAGATTGCTAACGACCGCATCACCTACAACAAAGGCATCCTGTTGTTTAAAGCCGATGGCAAATCGCGCGGCAAGCTGGGCATCCCGCCAAACCGGGCCAAAAACATGGCCGGAAGCTATGATGGCAGTAACCGGGTGTTAACCATCACGGTTTTTGATATTGACAGCAGCGCCAAATACCTTAACCAGGAGTGGAAAACCGATGTCGCCCCCTTCAGCGGCGATGCCGTAAACGCCTATAACGATGGCCCGCTGGCAGATGGCAAACAGATGGGCCCTTTTTACGAAATTGAAAGTGTATCGCCCGCCGCGTTTTTAAAACCAGGTCAAAAATTAACACACAGGCACAGCGTGTTCCACTTTACCGGGGACGAAAAAGCGCTTAACACCATCGCCCTGAAAACGCTGGGTGTTTCAATAAAAGATATTACATCAGCATTAAAATAAAAGCAACCCAATAAACCAATTATAACAAAAAACAACTATGTCGAAAAATAAAAATACGCTTGCTGTGGTCTTAATAACATCCCTGTTCTTTATCTGGGGCTTTGCGTTAAATCTTAACCCGATACTGATACCGCACTTAAAAAAAGCCTGCCAGCTAAGTGATCTGCAATCATCACTGGTAGATTCCGCGGCGTATTTTGCTTACTTTTTGTTGCCGATACCAGCTGCCCAGTTTATGAAACGTTATGGTTATAAAGGGGGCATCCTGTTTGGTTTAATCCTTTTTTCGGTTGGTGCATTCCTGTTTTTCCCGGCATCAATTGTGCGTAACTACGCGTTTTTCCTGGGGGCGTTGTTCATCATATTTTCGGGTGCTGCCTTTTTAGAAACCGCGGCCAATCCATACATCAGCGTATTAGGAGATCCGGAGAGTGCTACGCAACGTATAAACTTTGCACAAACGTTTAACGGCCTTGCAGCGGTATTGGCATCTTATTTAGGAGGCAAGGCTATACTATCGGGCAAAGTGCTTACGCCCGACCAGGAGAAGGCCATGTCATCACTTCAACTGAATAACTATTTAAATAAAGAGGCTGCATCCGTACAATTGCCCTTCCTGATCATCGCAGTTACAGTGCTTATAGTGGCTATCTTGTTATGGCGTACGCATTTGCCCGAAATTGTTGAAGAAGGCGAAGGCCTGCCACAGCACGAAGACCGCACTTTTTTGGAGCGTATTGCCGACTTATTGAACGAAAAAGGTTTAAGGTTTGGGGTAGTAGCGCAATTTTTTTATGTAGGCGGGCAGGCCTGTGTAGGAAGTTTTCTAATCCGTTTTTCTGAAAGAGTAGCGGGCGTAGATGAGGCAGCGGCCAATAATTACCTTACTATGGCCCTTTTTGCATTTCTGGCAGGCCGGTTTATTGGCACTTTCCTGATGACATTTATCAACCCGGTAAAACTGCTGGCTATTTATGGTATCACCAATGTGGCACTTATTGTGCTTTCGGTGTTTTTACACGGTAAGTTCCCGGTTTACGCGTTAATTGGGGTAGAGTTTTTTATGTCCATCATGTTCCCTACTATATTCTCGTTAAGTATCCGCGGATTGGGGGCCAAAACCAAAGAGGGTTCATCACTGGTGATCATGGCTATAGTAGGCGGTGCTATTTTCCCGCCGATAATGGGCAAATTATCTGATATGACCAATATCCAGATTGCGTACCTGGTACCGGCGGCCTGCTTTTTGTTTGTTTTTTACTTTGCCATGCGCAATTTAAAAGTGAAAGAGGTGAAACTTACCGTATCCCACTAACAATAAAAATTTTACAACGAATACCCATATACCATGAATTTACAACTCACAGATAAAGTAATTATAGTAACAGGCGGCGCAAAAGGCATAGGCGAGGGCATTGTGAAAGTTTTGGCTGCCGAGGGCGCCATCCCGGTTATTATAGGCCGCAGCGAGGCGGATAACCTTAAAGTGGTTCGTGAAATTGAAGCCGCCGGTGGCAGGGCATTCCAGGTTGCCGCCGAACTTACCGATCCTAAGGCTAACCAAAATGCCATTGATGCAACCATAGATAAATATGGTCGTATAGATGGCCTGGTAAATAACGCCGGCGTAAATGATGGTGTAGGCCTGGAAGATGGCAACTACGAAGCCTTCATAGCATCGCTGCATAAAAATGTGGTACACTATTACCTGATGGCCCATTATGCCCTACCCGAACTCATCAAATCCAAAGGTGCTATCGTCAATATCACCTCCAAAACTGCCGACACCGGACAGGGTCATACCTCGGGATACGCCGCGGCAAACGGCGGGCGTAACGCTTTAACCCGCGAATGGGCTGTGGAGCTGTTGAAATATGGCATCCGTGTAAACGCCGTTGTGGTGGCCGAGTGCTGGACCCCACTGTACGAAACCTGGCTAAACAAAATGGCCGACCCGGAAGCCAAACTACAAGAAATTCAATCAAAAATCCCCCTGGGTAACCGTATGACCACCGCCGAAGAACTGGCCAACACCACTGCCTTCCTGCTCTCGCCCGTATCCAGCCACACCACCGGCCAACTGGTATACGTCGACGGCGGGTACACGCATTTGGATAGAGCGCTGGCTAACGCTTAGTGGGGAAGAATCAAGAGTTAAGAATCAAGACTTTTGAACGCCGGCTAATACTCACCCGGCGAGGCTGCGCCCGCCACCCTCTCTTCGGCTTCGCCGGAAAGAGGGGTATAAATGCTCAATATCAATACATTACAGAAAAAAAATAAAAAATAAAATTTCAAGCCCCTCTTTCCACGGAAGTTGAAGAGAGGGTGCCCCAGCGAAGCGTTGGGCGGGTGAGTCTTCGCCGCCGTTCCACTACTCTCCACTCACCACCTCCGCAAACAACCTGTACGATTTCAGCTTCGCTTCATGATCATAAATATGCGATGTTGCCATAATCTCATCCACCCCGTTTTCTGCCACAAAATCGGTTAGCATGGCGGTAATTTTTTGCTTGCTGCCTATGAACGAGTAGGCCAGCATCTGCATCACGGCTTCTTCTTCAAACACGTTCCAGATGTGGGCCATACTTTCAACCGGGGGTTGCAGCAGGCGGCGTTTGCCGGTAACAATGCCCATAAACATTTGCTTTACGCTGGTGGCCAGGTATTCGGCTTCCTCGTCGGTATCGGCGGCTACTACGTTTACGCAGGCCATTACGTAGGGCTGCTGCAATACTGCCGATGGTTTAAAATTATCGCGGTATATTTTAATGGCCTCCTTAAAGTAAGCAGGCGCAAAGTGACTGGCGAAGGCATAGGGCAAACCCTTGGCCGCGGCAAGCCTGGCGCTATCCGTGCTCGAACCTAATATCCATATTGGTATATCCAGCCCCTCGCCTGGGATAGCGCGGACTTTGGCGTCGGCATTATCGGCCGAAAAATATTTTTGCAGCACCTCCACATCCCGGGGGAAGTAAAACGACGCGTTCATATTCTCGCCCCTGATGGCCATAGCGGTTACCTGGTCGGTGCCGGGAGCGCGGCCAAGGCCAAGGTCAATCCGGTTGGGGTAAAGGGTAGCCAGGGTGCCAAACTGCTCGGCCACCACCAGCGGCGAATGATTCGGCAGCATAATGCCGCCCGAACCCACGCGGATGGCCTGCGTATTGCCCGCCACATAACCAATCAATAACGACGTGGCCGAACTGGCCACACTAATCATATTATGATGCTCGGCAAACCAGTAACGGGTATAGCCCAGCTGCTCGGCCTGCCGCGCGTTTTGCAGGCTGTTATGGTAAGTATCGGCAATGGGGTGCCCCTCAACTACAGTAGCCAAATCCAGTACCGAATAAGCCAGCTTATCCAATGTTTTTAAACTCATATCACAAATTTAAACCTAAACCAGGCAGGTATGCGAAACGGCGCGACAGATATGACTTTAGCTAAACAATAGCCTCCTCATGACCACCATGGAAGGGAGACATCCGGGAGCCCCGAAATTGAGATGGGCCTTGCATGATAAATTTTTGCGAAATTCTGGCTGGGCGGGGACGTATACCGCATGGCTACGATTCGACGCACCACGCCCACGGATATTATTGCGCTTAGTTATTATCCTGTACCAGCGTCAGCGCCACTTCGTAAGCTGTTTTTTTCTCCCGCCGTGCTATCAGCCAGGCTATAAAGCTTAAGGTGAAAATGTCGTTATTTTCCGGCTTATCAAGCAGGTTTAAAACCTGGTCGCGATAGGTGGTTTCAAAAACCACATCGGGTTTTTGAAGGTATTTTTCAACCAGCTTCAAAAATAACAGCACCCGCTCCTCCGACGTTTTCAGCAGGTACTTCTTATACCGCCGCCTAAAACTGGTTAGCCGCGACATGGCAACATCGATGTTGGAGAACTGCGCATGCACCAGAATTTCCATCAGGTTTTTGCGGATGGTCCATAACATGCCCATCTTTTTTTCGTACCAGGCATCGGTTCGGGTAAGTAACATGAGTTGCTTTAAGCTTTGCTGGTTGTTGCACAGCGCCAAAAACATGGCCAGGCATATGCGCACATCTTCTATGTCTTCCGGTTTGCTCCTGGCGTTGGTTTTGGCAAGCGATTCCTGCAATATCCCTATGGCATCGTGGGCAAAACCCGTAAAAAACAGGGTAAGGGCACGCAATAACTGGTAACGTAAATAAAACACCGCATAGTAACGGCTATCCGTTTCCATCAGATCCATCATTTCTTTTAACCAGGATACGCTCCTGGCAAAATCCTTTTGCCGCAGGTGAAAGTTGGCCAAAAAGTACAGGATAGAGATATGATAAAACAGGTACGACTGCTTTTTACCCGCCTGGCCCTGCATAAACTGATCCGTGCGTTTAACATAGCGCTCTATCAGCCCATAATTTTGCTGTATCGCCGCGTACTCATTGGCGATGAAAAGGATCTGGTAGATGGATTTATAGGTCATCAGGTCCTGGGCCGAGATTTTGTATTTCCTGATGGTGGTGATCACCAGGCTGGTTAAATTCACTATCTTCCCTTGCAGGTTTATCGCCTGTAGTTCCTGCCGCAAAAAGGCATAGGCCATGTTCAACTTAGCCTCGCGCTGCATGTGCAACTGGTTCTGCATAAAGCGCGCGGTGAGGGCATCCAGGTCTTCGGCCCCCTCCAAATGGGCATATTGCAGTTTCAACAATAAAAGCTCATTTAATAAATTAAACTGCTCCAAATGGCTGGCCAGCTTTTCGGCCTTGTCCAAACATTTAAAGGCTACCTTATGCACATCATTCTCTAACAAAAAACGCCCTACCACCACCAGGCGCAAGGCGTCGTAAGTTTCGGCGTGGCTGCTTTCGAAGGTTTTTTGCGATAAAAACAGCAGCAAATTATCCTGCAGCCTTTTGCGTAAAGCATGGTAAGCATCTTTATTTTTTTCGGGCTTGTATAGTTTATTTATGCCAGCTATATCGTCAGTTTCTATTAAATCAAGTAAGGCCAGGTTTTTTACGTCGTCCCTTTTGTTTTTGCGCTGCAAAAACTGCCGAAATAGTGTTTTATCGGTATTATTGAGCAGATTAACCAGTTCCGATAGTGAGTCCATATCAATGTGTTAATGCTGGTAAATGTACATTAATTAGCAAATTATATCGTCAGTAATTTACATAATATGATTTTTGCAGGCCGGTTTTACATCGCACATTTGCTTCCATATTAACAACCAAAACAACACAAACATGGAACCGCTACAAAACAAAACAGACGAAAATTCAGCCTTTGGAAAATATGGCGACAAGATTAAAAGAAACCCATTAAAACCCACCGCCGCCTTTATAGGGGCCTCGTGGTTTGCCTTATTGGTGGGCGTAATAGGTTACTGCGTAGGCTTATGGAACGCCACTATACAGCTGAACGAAAAAGGCTATTATTTCACCATCCTATTATTTGGTTTATTCGCCGTTATCTCGGTACAAAAAAGCGTAAGGGACAGGTCCGAAGGGTTGGCCGTTACCGACCTGTACTACGGCCTCAGCTGGTTTGCCACCATCGCAGCCATGGTTTTATTAACCATCGGCCTGTGGAATACCGACCTGGCCCGAAGCGAGAAAGGCTTCTACGCCATGGCCTTTTGCCTCAGCATGTTCTCGGCCATTGCCGTACAAAAAAACACCCGCGACGCCAAACTGATAGACGATAAAGAACTGTAACGTAGCGGTTACCACCCCGCAGCGCCCTTGTTTAACAAGGCCTGCGGGGCTTTTAAATGAATTCAATATCGAACGCCGAATATCCAATTTCGAATAACGAACCGAAAATCTCGGTGTTGGACATTCGATATTCAGTGTTCGATATTGTTTTTCACTTTTCCCCCCTTCAAAATCTTGCTACTTGATACTAAAAAGTGCTGAAGGAAAATATTTACGTATTAAAAATCCTGATTCCTGATTCTTGTCTCTTGATTCTTTTCCCGGGCAATACCTGCGGTCCGGGCTATGCGTTCATACGCCTGCAGGCATTACGCGCGGGGCCGGTACCCACTTCTATCCCTATTGCGGAAGAGGGGTTACTAAATCACAAGCGGTCCTTCCGCGTGCAGTCGCACAACACTGCGTCAAAGGGCGAATGGGTTTAATTGCGGGTGTGTGTACCGGTACACCCTGAAACACCCTGGTACGGGGTGGTACACTTTAATGTGTGTGAAATAAATTAATATAAAATATATCAAGAAAAAAGGCAAATTGCTTTGCGGCTTCGCACGAGATAAATTTTATCCCTTTTCCTCAAATTGATTGACACTACCGGTTGAATATACCATCTAACAGGAATTTCTTAAAAAGATTTAAACGCGATTGCCTGCCGGTCAATTATTTTTGCTCGCCAAAAATACGCCGGGTTAATTTTTTCAGGATACGGATGCTTGGCGTATGATACACCCTTGAATTTGGCGGCAGGCTTTTGGTTAGCCACACATTGCCTCCAACAATACTGTTGCTGCCTATCACGGTTTCGCCGCCTAATATAGTAGCGCCGGAGTATATAACCACATTGTCTTCTACCGTGGGGTGGCGTTTGGTAAAAGCCATACTTTTATCAACACTTAAAGCTCCAAGGGTAACCCCCTGGTATAATTTAACGTGAGCGCCGATGGTGCAGCTTTCGCCAATTACAATGCCGGTGCCATGATCAATGTAAAAATAATCGCCTATAACAGCTGCCGGGTGGATATCGATACCGGTTTTAGAATGGGCATATTCGGTGAGGATCCTCGGAATCAAGGGAACATCGCGGGTATATAAGGCATGAGCCAATCTGTAAAGCGAGATGGCAAAAAAACCGGGATAGGTACGTATCACCTCAAATTCGCTGCGCGCAGCTGGGTCGCCGTTAAATATAGCCTGTATATCGGTATTTAAAACCTGGTAAAGCAGGGGCAGGGATTCAAAAAAACCGGCAGCACGTTTTTTGTTGTCACAATCGGCGCATGCACTTGTGGCCTCCATAATATGGTAAAGCTCGGCTTCCAGCAGCACAAATTCAGACTTCAGCTCTTCAACCGTCGAAAAGGTTTTTGCTGTTTGTTCCGGGTATAGCAAATGAATAACGCGCAGCGCCCACCTGGTAATTTCCCTGTTAGACGGCACGTACTCAAGCTTTTGCTGCTTGATGAAAATTTGCCCGTAAAATTCTTCACTCATGTTTTATAATACGTTGTTGAGGGGCAACAATCGTTTTGTACTGCAAGTTTAGGGAAAAGAATGTTGTTTATATGTAAAAATGGCTACTTAATTGATGGATGTAATAATTTTTGTATTTAAAAAAAAGCTAATGGTGCAGCCTGAAAAACACGCCGATGAATAAGTAGCCCGAATTATATTTTAAAGGAGCATAATATTTTGACCGTAACCGGTTGATGCCTGCTCCGTAATTTGAACTATCATAACCCAGCTCCAGCCCAACACTGCCAAATTCGCCGGGGATGGAGAAAGTTATCATGGGCGAATAAGCAAACATATAGCCGGCGTTTGTTGATTTACCCTCCAGCTTTTCGGTATAATCATCACGTGGTTCGCTGTAACGATATACATCGCCGTAGCCAACATTGTAACCCCCTTTTATTGACAGCGCGACAGCAACCTGAAGGTCACTTTCGGGATTGATACAATAGTGTGGTGTTATAGCGATACCTGTATACAGGGTTTTGCCTTCAAAGCGCTTATAATCATCGTCAAAATAAAAATTATAATTCATTACATCGGCAAAACCGGTTACATCAAACCCGGAGTGGCCACCGGCGAAAACTTTTCCGTAACCGATATTAACCCGGAACGAGCCTTTGCTTAAATTACTGTCGGGCAAATTGGCTGTTGGCTGCATAGTGCCAATCCTTAATAGCAAACCACTTGATTGTGCTTGCGCCGTTAGGGTGTAGCATAACAAAAACACCAAAATCAAACCTGCAGGTAGTTTCATATTTTTATTGTGATAGGTAAAAGCAAATGGAGTAAGGTTGTTTGTAATATGACGGCCTTTTAATAGTTTGGTTTAATTAAACTATTCAAATAAAAACAAGTCTTTGCTTTTAGTATTGTTTATACAGTATATTTACATCACCAATCATAAACATCACCAATCTTCACTAATTATAAAATATAATTATGACTACCAGACGTTCATTTATCAAGACATCGGCTGTGCTTACCGCCGGACTTTTGGCGGCACCCCGTTTGTTTGCTTACAACAAAAAACAGATAGGCCTGCAATTATATACCATTCGCGACGCCATGGCAAAAGACCCGGCTACCGCATTAGCTAAAGTAGCTAAGCTGGGGTATACCACCGTTGAAGGCGCTACCTACACCGGCACCGAATTATTTTATGGCATGAATGCCAAAGGTTTTGCCAGTTTATTGGCGCAGCAAGGCCTTGCCATGCCAAGCGCGCATTACCGCCTTGGCCAGGAGCAGGTTAACGGCGCATCACAAATGGGAACTATACTTAATGACTGGAAAAAGGCCGTTGATGATGCAGCGGCGGTAGGTGCAAAATATATGGTTTGCGCTTACTTATCGCAAACTGAAAGAGGCGACCTGGAACAGTACAAAAAAATTGCAGGCTTGCTTGATATTGCAGGGCAAACCTGTAAAAATGCCGGAATCCAGTTATGCTACCACAACCATGATTTTGAATTTATACAGGATAACGGACAATATCCTTACGAAATACTGCTAACATCTACCGACCATGACAACGTAAAAATGGAAATGGATTTGTACTGGATGACCAAAGCCGGACAAGACCCGATAGCTTTCTTTAACAAATACCCGGGCCGTTTTCCGCTGTTACATATGAAAGATATGGATAACACACCTGAAAAGAAATTTACCGAAGTTGGTAACGGTGTTATCGACTTTAAAAAGATCCTGGCCCAATCAAAAAAGGCAGGCGTAAAATATTTCTTTGTTGAACAGGATATATGCCCCGGCGATCCGTTTGATAGCATTGGCAAGAGCATCAGCTATATCAAAAAGAACTTGGTATAAAATCTTTGTTACAAGCATAAAATACAGGCCGTCACCAACAAAGTGATGGCCTTTTTATTTTACGGTAATTAAATCGCTTGTGCTCAAAAATTTCGTAGGTTATGGAAATAAACACCACCATGCTAAAATATTTGCTTATTATATTAGGGGCTTCCTTCCTGTTTACCTGCGCGGCACAGGCCCAAACCGGTAAAGAATTATTAACCGGCGACGCCATGCCCTCATTTTCGCTGCTCGACCAAAATGGCAAAGAATTTAAAACTGCCGACTACGTGGGCAAAAAGGTTTTGGTTATTTATTTTTATCCGAAAGATGAAAGCATGGTTTGTACCAAAGAGGCCTGCGCCTTTAGGGATAGTTTTGACCAGTTTACCAAAGCCGGAGCCATGGTGATAGGGATAAACGGCGGCACGGTTGCCAGCCACAAAGGCTTTGCCGACCACTACAAACTGCCGTTTACTTTACTAAGCGACCCCGACAACAAGGTTTATAATAAGTTTGGCATCCACAAAAAGTTTTTTATGACCGGCCGCGAAACTTTTATTGTTGATTTGAAGGGCAAAATAGTTTACACCCACGAAGCCATGATGCAGGGTAAAGAACACTCGGACGATGCACTTGCATTTATCAAGGCCGCAAAAAACAAATAAGCACAGGCCATTATCAATGCCTTAAAAATTCTGTTTAGCATTGTTTTGGTGTGGATGTGTTATGTGGTAATAACAACCAGCCTGAACAGCAACCTGTTTACTACCTGGGTTCCATCCCCTGGATGCGGGCTACACTATGGGATTTTTACGCCAATGTTTTGGTTATATTTGTTTGGGTATGCTATAAAGAGAAGTACCTGCTTGTTAAAATCACCTGGCTCATTTTATCATTTGCGCTGGGCAGTATTGCCAGCTGCGCTTTTGTGCTCATCCAGCTTTTCCGGCTTAAACCGGGCGAGGGGGTAAAAGAATTATTCGGGAAGAAAAATGGATAACAGCTCGCTTTTGTGTTTGGTAATTTACAGCCTTTTGGCCTGTTGCGGCATTATGGTGCTGGTATGGCTTTGGGCACATAAAATTAAAAATGCTGGCGTGGTTGATATTTTTTGGTCGTACAACTTCCCGGTTATTGCCATTATCCTGTTTTTTTTAGCCCCCGGTTATCACGACCGCAAAGTATTGATATGTGCTATGGTAATAATAGCCGGTGTACGCTTAGGCACCCACTTGGCTACCCGCATAACCAGGCATTTGGATGAGGAGGAAGGGCGTTACCAGTAGTTACGCAAAGAGTGGGCACCCAATGCCGAAAAGAAGTTTTTCTTTTTCTTCCAGTTCCAGGCTATATCAAATGTGCTTTTGGCCATTCCCTTTTTTGTTTCCTGACTTAACACCAAAACTGTATTATCGCCGCTGGAGTATGCCGGTTTTATCCTTTGGTTTATCAGCGTAACCGGCGAAACCATTGCCGACAGGCAGTTGGCCACCTTTAAAAGCGATCCGGCCAATAAAGGTAAGATTTGCCAAATAGGCCTTTGGAACTACTCGCGCCACCCCAATTATTTTTTTGAGTGGCTCATGTGGGTTTCCTATTTTGTATTTGCTTTAGGATCGCCCTGGGGCATTTTGGCTATTATCAGCCCGGCGGTAATTCTATACTTATTGTTAAAAGTAACCGGCATCCCCGCCACAGAAGAACAGTCCCTCCGGTCTAAAGGCGAGGCCTTTAAAGAATACCAGGCGAGTACCAGCGTGTTTGTGCCCTGGTTTAAAAAGAAGTAGGGTTATAGTGAAAGGCCAATCAAAGATGAAAATTGCTTATAGTGACGTGACTGTAAATCAATGATTTTAATGCGTATTTAAATTTAAAGACAGTTCTCGTTGCGGGATGTGGAATGATTATTGGAAAATGGCTGTCATGGGTAGTGATAAGATTTGGCCAAATTCTGAAGGGGGGATGACATATATCGCATGGCGGCGAGTCGACTCACCCCGACGAGGCTCCGCCCGTCACCCCTCTCTCCGACTGCGGTGAGTGTTGCACAACTAACGCTCAAAAAAAAGTGCATGTTTTATGGCATTTTGACGCCCTGAGATTTGAATATCGACTAACTTGCTTTTGGCATTAGCTGGATATTAAAATCTCAGGAGGTTGATCGACAAGATTTGAACCTCCGTGCCTTATACGCTTAGTTGCGCAACACTCACCTGCGTCGCATAGAGGGGTTAATAAAATAGAAAAATGAGCGACCACCCTCTTTGCGGCGCAAGCCGGAGGGGCGGCCAGCGTAGCGTAGCCGGGGTGAGTCGTAGCCAGCGTTCAAAGCCAATGTTCATGTAAAACCAAACATGTCATGCTAAGTAGTAAAATTTCGCGAAGTTCTGAAGGGGGAATGACATCGTAAAAAGGGCTGTCATGGTGAGCTTGTCGAACCATAGTGGGCAAAAGGCCTCTCCGCGCGACCCTTCGACAGGCTGCCATTGACACATTAGGCAGCATTTTGATTTTCAATCAGTTGTAAATTGTGTTTTTTAGCTAATCTTTTCAATGATGCCATTTCTCTGCCATTGACACATTAGGCAGCATTTTGATTTTCAATCAGTTGTAAATTGTGTTTTTTAGCTAATCTTTTCAATGATGCCATTTCTCTCTTCTTTAGTTGCTCTTCATAACGCCTAGTTCCCTCTTCTACGTACGCGGTTCCTTTGGTTAATGTATTGTAGTAGGCTATAGCCAGCTTTCTGGCACCTGCTTTTATGGCTATTCCCGAGTCTTTCCGGCCGCGAAGCTTTCTCATAAAACTTCCGATGGCACTATCTTTACTTTTCAATAGTGATTGAGCACACTGTTTAAAGATTTGTCCGGCAACATTGCAAGGCATACCTCTCACGTTTTTTTTCATTTTTCCGCTCCGGTGACTTTTTGGCGATAGGCTCGCCCAGTTTACAAAGTTTTTAGCGGTAGCAAAACGACTCATATCCGTTCCTGTTTCGCCAATTAAACGCAATGCTGTGTAGTCATTTATTCCCGGAATACTGGTAAGATCTACGCCGTATAAACGGGCCATGGTAGCATGAAGCCCTTTTATTTTGGGTGCATGGTGACGTATTGGTTTAGCTTTGCCTGCTGCCACTTCTTCTTTGTCTTCACTTAGTTCATCCAGCAAGTGAGCTATTTCCTTATCGATCATTTTTATTTGTTGCTGATGAATTTCCCAAAGCTTTAGGTTCTGCTCAAGCATAAACAAGTAAGTATCATTATATCGCCCCTCCAAAGCTTTTATTACTTTTTCGCCTTTATACTTTTGGATACGGTCATCACAAAGACTAAGCAAATAAGCAGCATCACGGCTACCCGATAATATGGCCTTGATCATATTGATCCCGCTGGTGCCATGGATCTGGCTAAGGACTTCCGGAAGCTTGATGTTCATCAGTTCCAGGCATTTTTGCATTTTATTAACATAGGTACTGCCCATGCTTATGATATCCAGCCGCTCACGGACTAAGTGACGAAGTTCCATGAATTTGCCTTGTGGAATGAAACTATGACGCAGGATGCCGGCTGCAAATAGCTTTTGGATCCACTGACAGTCCCTTACGTCTGTTTTTCTCCCTTTTGCTTGTTTTGTTTCTTTAGGGTTGACCAGGCATACCAGCATGCCAAGTTCTTCTAATAGAAAGTACAAAGCGATCCAGTATACCCCTGTCGCTTCCATCGCAACCTTTTTTATCCCCTTTTCCCGCAGATATATTGCACAGGCATAATAGCTCGATGTAAAGGTTTCAAAGGTGACCACTTCTTGTCCGTCCGGGGATACAAAAATTTGTTCCGCGCCGATATCAATACCCGCAACGTTTTCATGAACTGTTTCAAAAGTTGTTTCTTTTGCCATAACTTTGCTTTTAAGATCTAATAATTAAGCAACTTATGGCTCAGGAGAGCGATAGATAAAAAAGGCACGCTGCCATACGGGAATGCTGCTGCTAACAGTATCACCAAAATGCTTACGCTATTTCCTGAAGCAAAACTCAGGGGCGGGTAAAAAACACCAGGAGCTAAACTGCTACACTGCCATAAGTTGCTTTTTTACAAAATTCGGGAATAGCTTGTCATCTGCAATGACATTATTTGTGCGCAAATAAAACTTACTCAGGGTGACAGGCCCACGCACCTCGAAAAGAAAACATGTCATGGGTAGTAATGAATATATAAATTCCGGATGTTTGTTTCATCCGGAATTTGCATATTTTTAAACGGAATCTCAATTTGCAAAGAGAAAGAATTGAGGTTGACGAGAAACATAGTTGATTGTCCTAAAGGCACGGCGCATACTTAGCATGCGGGCCACAAGTGAGGACACTTGCGGCAGCGGAGGGGGAGTGTAGGTGGTTAGTCTTCAATAAGAGGATTACAAGGAGAAATCAACTTGTCATTCTCATAGGAAACCTGCCCTTTAGCGATTCTCAATATTTTAAACATATTAAAATCAAATTCATTTTCGTCATCCCGCAAATATATTATCCCGTAACTCGCCTTTGCCAATTTGCAAATATCATTTATTAAATCATTTACCATTTCTACATAACCCAAATTATGGTTGTGATTTAAAGCTATCTGCACTACATAATTACCATTTATAGATAAAATTCTAAAATATTGATTAAACGAATTATGCGATTCTATAATTTCATTTATGATTAAAATAACTTCTTCTGTCAATTTATCTTCTCCGTCTGTGGAACTTTCAAGTGAAATCCAACCGTTAATTTCTATCATCTCAATATTTTATTGTACTTCAACGCCAATTTTGGGGGAATAACTTTGCAAGTTATCAATAACTTTTTGATCGGACTTTGCATCAAAACGATAATATACGCATAGTTAGCATGCGGGCCGCAAGTGAGGACACTTAGGGCAACGCGATCTGATCTTTTAGCGTCTTAGCTCGACAAATACCGATAAACATTTGCACCCGCAGCTAACTTGTTAACAAAAGCCTCTGGTTTTAATTGCCTGAACAGCAGGATGAATAACTGCTTAAAAATTAGTGCAAAACTATTTGTTAATAACATAATAAGCTGTATCTTTGCAGTCCCGAAAATGCGGGGTATAATAAACGTTTAAACAATTTAATTTAAAGCAAGTGAATACGTTAAGTTACAAAACTGTCTCAGCCAACAAAAAAACCGTTAACAAACAATGGGTTGTTGTTGACGCACAAGGCGAGATTTTGGGGCGCTTGTCCACTAAGATCGCAATGATCATCCGTGGTAAAACCAAGCCAGATTTCACCCCGAACGTAGACTGCGGTGATAATGTAATAGTTATCAATGCAGACAAGGTAAAGTTGACCGGAAACAAATTCAGCGCAAAGCAGTATGTTTCTTACACTGGTTATCCAGGTGGTCAGCGTTTCATTTCTCCTAAGGAGTTAATGGCAAAACATCCTGAACGCGTAATTGAAAAAGCCGTTCGTGGTATGTTACCTAAAAGTCGTTTGGGTAAAGCATTATTTGGTAACCTGTATGTATATGCAGGTGGCGAGCATCCACATGCAGCACAAAACCCAACAACCATTTAACTTTTTAATTTCAAAGGAGAAAAAAAATGCCAACAACTAACACTTCAGGCAGAAGAAAAACAGCCGTTGCCCGCATCTACCTTTCAGAAGGAAATGGTGCGATCATCGTTAACGGTAAAGATTACAAAGAGTACTTCCCAACATTGCCATTACAGTACATCGTAACTCAGAGCACTGAGGTTTCTGGTAGCACCGGAAAATTTGATGTTAAAGTAAATGTTGCAGGTGGTGGTGTAAAAGGACAGGCAGAAGCCGTTCGTTTAGCTATCGCTAAAGCCATTGTTGAACTGGATCCTGAAAAGAAACCAGCATTACGCGCTAAAGGTATTATGACCCGCGATGACCGTATGGTTGAGCGTAAGAAACCAGGTCGTAAGAAAGCACGTAAGAGATTCCAATTCAGTAAACGTTAATCACAGGAGGACAACACAATGGCAAGAACAACATATCAGGATTTACTGGATGCAGGTGTACACTTTGGTCACCTTACCCGCAAATGGGATCCGAAAATGTCACAGTACATTTTCATGGAGCGTAACGGTATCCACATTATCGATTTAAATAAAACCTTAACTAAGGTTGAAGAAGCTGCTGCAGCTATCAAACAAATAGTAAAATCAGGCCGTAAGGTATTATTCGTAGCTACAAAGAAACAAGCGAAAGATATTGTTGCTGATTATGCAAAAAGTGTAAACATGCCCTACATCACCGAGCGTTGGTTGGGTGGTATGTTAACTAACTTTGCTACCGTACGTAAGTCGATCAAAAAGATGTCAAACATCGATAAATTGACTAAAGATGGTACTTACAGCAACCTTTCTAAAAAAGAAAGACTGATGATACAACGTGAGCGTATCAAATTAGAAACCCTTTTAGGTGGTATTGCTGATTTGAACCGTTTACCTGCAGCATTATTCCTTATCGACGTTAAGAAAGAGCATATTGCAGTATCTGAGGCTTTGAAGTTGAATATCCCTACATTTGCTATGGTTGATACCAACTCCGATCCTTCAAACATCGATTTCCCTATCCCTGCGAATGACGATGCTACCAAATCAATTTCATTGATTACCAGCATTATCATCAAAGCGATTGAAGAAGGTTTGGAAGAACGCAAACGCGATAAAGAAGACGAAGCAGAAAAAGAAGCAGTTGCTGCTAAAGCAAAAGCTGATGCTCCTGAAGTTAAAGATCGTAGCGAAGACGGTAAAAGAGCAAGAAAAACTGCCGAAGTTGCAGACGTTGTAGCCGACGCTGACACCGAAGCACCTGCCGAAACAGAAGAGTAATTATATTTTAGTCGTAAGTACTAAGTACTAAGTCTGGAATTATACTCTGAGGCTTTGAGCTTAATACTTACGACTTTTTCATATAGGTTGTAGAATTAAGGTAGATATACCGATACTTTACAACCTGTATTTTTTAATACTAAATACAGTTGCAGGTTACAGGGGCATATTAAATTTGCCGGTAGCCTATAACTCATAACATACCACTTAAAACAAAAAAAGATGTCTACAGTACAAATATCTGCAGCCGACGTAAATAAACTGCGCCAACAAACAGGCGCCGGTATGATGGATTGCAAAAAAGCATTAACTGAAACTAACGGTGATTTTGAAGCAGCTATCGATTTTTTAAGAAAAAAAGGTGCTAAAGTTGCAGCAAGCCGTCAGGACAGGGAATCAAACGAAGGTGTTGTTATATCGCGCACCAGCGCCGATGGCAAAACAGGTGTTATCATCGAACTTAACTGCGAAACTGATTTCGTAGCTAAAAATGCTGAGTTCATCGCTTTCGCTAACGAAATTGCTAACAAAGCAGTTGAAAACCAGCCAAAAAGCATCGAAGAACTTTACGCGCTTTCTATCGATACAGAAAACACCACTACTACTATTGGTGAAGCTGTTATTGACAAGACCGGTAAAATCGGCGAAAAAATTGGTGTTTCTAAATTAGAGATCATCACCGGCGAAAAAGTTATCGCTTATGTACACGGTAACTTCCGTTTAGGTGTATTGGTAGCTTTAAACTCAAACCCTGAAGGTGCCGACGAAGCTGGCAAAGACGTTGCTATGCAAATTGCAGCTATGAACCCAATTGCGGTTGATAAAGATGGCGTTGATGCCACTGTTATTGAGCGTGAACTGGAAATTGCTAAAGACGTGATCCGTGCTGAAGGTAAACCAGAAGAAATGGTTGAAAAAATCAGCTTAGGTAAACTGAACAAGTTTTACAAAGACTCAACCCTGTTAAACCAGGAGTTTGTAAAAGATTCATCTAAAAACGTTGCCCAGTTCCTGGCCACCGTTGAAAAAGGCCTCACAGTAACCGCATTTAAGCGGGTAGCTTTAGGAGCTTAATTATATTATCCCCCTCGTTTTAAAACGAGGGGGATTTTTTTTGCAATATTGTTTGGTGAGTCGGCGATGACTCACCCGGTCGAGGCTACGCCCGACCACCCTCTCTCCGCTTCGCGCAAAGAGGGTTTAGTAAGAAAAAACTTTTCCGCCCCTCTATGCGGCACAGCCGGAGAGAGGGGCAGACGAGCGAAGCGATGTCGGGGTGAGTCGTCTCCGTAGTTCATCGCAATGACATGTAGGTAAAACTTCAGGTATCATGATAACAGCACTCCACAATCTCCAACTAATCTCCAATGGGCAAATAACCCATGGCAAAGCCGTTTTAATTTCAGGCAACACCATTATCGATGTTATTGATGATACCGCCATTCCCGTTGATGCCGATAAGCATGATTTAAAAGGCTCATACCTTGCTCCCGGCTTTATTGATTTACAGATTTATGGCAGCGGCGGCTTATTATTCGCCGGCACGCCAACGGTAGCTGCTTTGGAGCGGCTGGAAAGCGATTTGCTTAACCAGGGCACCACCGGCGTTTTTGCTACTATAGGTACCAATACCAATGAAATTGTTGAAGCGGGAATTGATGCAGCTAAAGCCTATCGCAAACAAGCGAAGGGTGCTTTCTGGGGTCTGCATTTGGAAGGGCCGTATTTAAACCCGGCCAAAAAAGGCGCGCATCCCGAAAAATATATAAAAAAAGCTACCCTTGCCGAGGTAAAAGGATGGGTGGAACGCGCCGAAGGCGAAATAAAAATGATTACCATAGCGCCCGAACTGCAGGACCAGGAGGTGATTGATTACCTGCACACTGCGGGTGTTATCATATCATCGGGGCATAGCAATGCTACTTACGCCGAGGGGAAAGCATTTTTAAATAAGCCCATCCCTGCGGTAACCCACCTTTTTAACGCCATGCCGCAAATGCACCACCGCGAACCAGGCTACATTCCCGCTATTTTTGAAGAACGGCCGTATACCAGCATTGTAGCCGATGGTAACCATGTTGATTGGGCCATGATACGCCTGGCCAAGCGTGAGCTGGGTGATAAACTGTTTTTGATTACGGATGCCGTTACCTCAACTAACGAGGGCGCTTACCAGCACCGGCTGGCTGGCAATAAATATGTAATGCCCGACGGCACGCTGTCTGGCTCGTCGCTTACCATGCTAAAAGCGGTAGAAAACTGTGTGAAACAAGTAGGCATTGAGTTGGCCGAAGCTGTTAACATGGCTTCATTATACCCGGCCGAATTGGCAAAACAGGGTAAAAAAGGCAAAATTGAGAAAAACTTTATTGCCGATATGGTTGTTTTTAATGCTGATTTTGAGGTAGAAGCAACTTACCTTAACGGTCATTTATTAACAAAGACAACATAAAATTTTAACACTAATTTTTATTCGCTATTTTTGCGGAACGACACCTCATATGAACAACGCTTTATCAATTCATGATATCTACAAAAGCAAGTTCCCACTATTTCTGTTAATAACAAATCACACCAAATGAAGTACAAAAGAATTTTACTGAAGCTTTCGGGCGAATCGCTTATGGGTACCCGGCAATATGGCATTGATAATGCGCAGGTTTTGCAATATGCCCAGGATATTAAAAGTGTTTACGACACTGGAATGGAAATTGCGATAGTTGTTGGCGGCGGTAATATTTTTAGGGGCCTGAGTGCCGAAAAATCGGGCATGGAACGTGCACAGGCCGATTATATGGGCATGCTTGCCACCGTTATTAACTGTATGGCACTGCAAAATGCTTTAGAAAGTATTGGTGTGGAAACCCGCCTGCAATCGGCTATTAAAATGGAGCAAATTTGCGAACCATACATTCGCCGCCGCGCTATGCACCATTTAGAGGTTGGTAAAATAGTGATCTTCGGTGCCGGTACCGGTAACCCATACTTCACTACCGACACTGCTGCATCATTGCGCGCTATTGAAATTAAAGCCGATGTTGTATTAAAAGGCACCCGCGTTGATGGTATTTACACCGCCGACCCGGAGAAAGACCCAACAGCAACCCGTTACGACGAGATCAGCTTCCAGGAAGTATATGATAAAGGCTTAAACGTGATGGACATGACAGCTATTACCCTTTGCCAGGAAAACAAGCTGCCTATCATTGTATTTGATATGAACAAAGAAGGCAACTTCATGAAAATAGCCAAAGGCGAAGCCATTGGTACATTGGTGAAATAAGAGCCTTTCTTTTTCCCTGTCATCCTAAGGAACGAAGGATCTATCAGCGGTGCATGACCGATCGAAAAGTTCGTGAACAGATGCTTCGTTCCTCAGCATGACAGTCTTTTATTGTTGAATGCCATTTCCCCTTTAGGGCCTCGCGACATTATACCACTCAGCATGATAGTAGTATAAAAGAGCTCCAGAACCTCCAGCTGTACCCTAATAAAACCTTAAAGCCCCATTATTCTGAAATTGGAATAAACGGGGCTTTACTTTTGAACGGACACGAATAACATTATCTTAAAAAAAGACTTCCGAAGTTTTAAAAACTTCGGAAGTCTGCTTATCATTCGTGAAATTCGATCCAATTCGCGAATATTCGTGTGTATTAAATCCGTGGTATTATTTATCGCTCAGCATTATCGGGTTTCCCTTGCCGCCACCCATGATGATCACTTTGGCATTTGGCGAAGTGGCTATAGCAATCTGGGCTTTGATGGCCTCATATTGTAGTTGCTTATCCGACAAACCGGTTGAAAGGATTTTTTGATAGTCGGCAATCCCCTGGGCCTCTACACGTTTACGTTCGGCTTCCTGCTTTTCTTTTTGCAATACAAATTGCATTTTTTGGGCGTCCTGCTCTGCGTTTATTTTTGACTCTATACTGGCCCTTACCGAAGCCGGCAAGGTGATATTACGCACAAGGATCTGTTGCAGTTCCAGGCCCCGTTTGGCAAAGTTGGCCGTAATAAACCTGTTTATCCTATCCTGGAATTCCTGCCGTTTGGTTGAATAAAGGTCAACCGCCGCATAATTCACGGCGTTATCACGGATGGCAGTCCTGGAGACCGGACGCACTACTTTTTCCAGGTAGTCTTCGCCTATATTTTGCATAATAAAGGGCGCTTTATCGGCATTTACTTTGTACTGGACAGAAAGATCAATAGCCACCTCAAGACCATCTGACGACAGTACACGGATTGCATCGTCACCTTCCTTTGAGCCTTCGTCATGAACGGCGCTCATCGTGTATGTTTGCAGCCGCACATCAAAGGTCGTGATCTCGACAACGGGGTTTACTATATGCAGGCCGCTTTCTAATATATGGTCCTGCACTTTGCCAAAAAGTACTTGTACACCAACTTTTCCCGGCTCAATAACCTTGAAGCTGGATAACAGGAGGCCAATTACCACCATTGCCCCGCCAACTATACTTATGGTACTACTAAAATGGCTGGCCGGTTCGGGCGAGCGTTTGAGTACGATGCCCACCACGAGCACGATAACTCCTAATATTGCTATAAACATGCAATGAAGTTACACCTTTTTTTGCGAGTTCCTTACGTCTTTTAACAGTCTTATTTTCAGGAAAGCTACCACCAGCCCCACAGCTATCGCAGCAGCCATAACCGGGTAGCTTTTGGCCATAAAATACTGGTAAGCCACAAACGCGCACAATACCAAACCAATGGTATATAGCACGTTAAGTATTAATTTAAAAGCCATGATTAATAAACGCTTAAGTCAGGATCAATCTCGGCCGCCCATGCTAAAATTCCGCCCCGCAGGTTATACAGGTTGGTAAAACCCCTTTGTTCCAGTTGCATAATAGCTGCCGCGCTGCGTTTGCCGCTGCGGCACATTACCACTACCGGTTTATCTTTAGATACTTTTTCGCTCTCAATTAAAATGCCGCCAAGGGGGATAGATAATCCACCAAGGTTTGATGTTTCATATTCAAAATCTTCCCTAACGTCAATCAGTTGAAAATCTTCGCCTTTTTCTTTTTTTTCTTTTAATTCCTGTACGGTTATCTCGTTCATGATCAATAAAATTATAATCCAAAGGTAGCTTTTTTTCCAATGCAAATAATTACACGCAATTTTTGTAACAATCAATGCCTAAGAGCGTTTATTATATGATTTGCTGCACAATATGCTTTTTTAACCATCTTTGCCCGGCAAATAGCGGATAGCCTGATTGATAATTTGACATAAATATTAACCGGCATCTATTTTAAAAAACTACATACATGAAAAAAATTACCCGCTTTTTCTGGTTTTGTTCAGGAGCGCATATAGATACACTAAAAAAATACCCCATCGAGCATAATAAGTATGTGGGCATCGGGGCTACCATATTTTTCACGGCGCTGTTTGCCTCGCTATCAGGTGGATATGCTATGTACTTTGTTTTTAACGGCGATGCTTTTGCCGTTGGCTTTGCAATACTGTTTGGTTTGCTATGGGGAACGGCCATTTTTAATATGGACCGTTATATCGTATCCAGCATTAATAAAGAAGGAACAACCAACCAGCAGATACTGCAGGCATCACCCCGGATATTATTGGCGATAATGATTGGTATAGTAATATCCCGCCCGCTGGAACTGAAGATATTTGATAAAGAGATCCGCCAGAAATTAAAACTCTCCTACCTAAAAGGCCAGCACCGCAAAATTGACACCCTCGAAAAAACGTACAATCAAAAGTATGCCATGGAGATGGGGAAAACCAGCGATCTGAAAAAGGAAAAAGATTCACTCGAAAAAGATATTAACCGGAGCCGTTTCCTGCTTAACCAGGAGGTTTTTGGCGATAAAACCAACCAAACATCGGGCATAACCGGCTACGGCACCTACGCCAAGCAAAAGCAAGCCGTACTGGAAGAAAAAGAAGCCCGCCTGAAAACTGTAACTGACAACCTGGGTCAGCTTGACGAATACCTGGGCCACCGCAAAGATTATGAGGGGCTAAACAGCACCCGGCTGTTTACCGATCATCAGCTGGATAGCCTGGCCAATGTGGCCGGTTTTTCTGACCGGAACTGGGCGTTGGGCCAGCTATCATACAATGAAAATGGCACGCGCGATCTGGACACCTATATGGCCATCTCATTTATTGGCTACCTGTTCATCTTATTTGAATGTTTACCGGTATTTGTTAAACTAATGTCGCCCAAGGGACCATATGATGTGGCCGTAGCCAAAATAGCCGAGGCTAATATGTATATGGCCGACAGGGACAAGGATTTGAATATTACCGTTACTGATAACACGTACGATCATAGCCTGGAAACCGATGTAGAGCGGCGAAAGCGGGTGATCTCTTCAGAGTCTAAATACGAGTTTTAGCAATTGAGCCGGCATTTCACCGGATTGACAGCTTATACCGGACTTTTATATCCAAGGAAATTATTTCGGGTGATAGATGGCCTGTGAAAAAATACTTCTAAAAAAAGCGGGCTTGTAACACATTTATAGCTAAACTATAAGTTAAAGAACGCTTATGTTCCCGGCAGTTCATCCACCCACATTATACCGTTATAATCATGGTTTTTAAGCGAAAAGTTTTCAAGCAAACGATTAAAGCAGGTATATAAAGCAATAATATTTTTAACAAAAACTAAAAAGCGAATTAAACTATCGGTTTATATGGGTTGGATTTACAGCTTTTTTCATAGTGTCAAAAACCTCATTTCGCCCTCTATTTGAGTGCGTTAGATAAATTTTTTAAAACAAAAAATCCAAAGATCTATTAATATCGTTAGATAATAATAGATTAATAGAGATGAAAGAGACGCTGAATAATAAAGTTAAAGCGATTGCGGCAAATATCAGGCGAACAAGGGAACAGTTAAATTATACCCAGGAATACCTGGCTGCGAAGCTAAAAATATCGCAAAATGCATATAGTAAAATCGAACTTGGTTATACCAAAATAACGGTTGAAAGACTTTTCCAGATAGCCACCATATTGGAGGTTGATGTACATGAGCTAATAGCTACCGAAAAAACGGCCGCCGCGTAATATGCATTAATTAGCCTCCTTTTTCGCCGGGTAATGTATATTTGCAGCCGGATGGAAACAGGACAGCTCATTGATAATACCGTACAATTTGCACGTGAAACATTAAAAAATGCCGAAGGTGGCCATGACTGGTGGCACATACACCGCGTTTGGACCAACGCCAAACTGATAGCCCAAACCGAAAAAGCCGATCCTCTCATTGTTGAACTTGCCGCGTTGCTTCATGATATTGCCGATAGTAAATTTCATAACGGCGATGAAGAAATAGGGCCGCGTACTGCCGGCAACTACTTGCTGAGCCAGGATGTTGATGTAGCTGTCATTGAACATGTGCAGCAAATTATACGGCATATGTCGTTCAAATCAAGCTTTGATAAACCAACCTTCCACTCGCCCGAGCTGGCTATTGTACAGGATGCCGACAGGCTTGATGCCATTGGCGCCATAGGCATAGCGCGGGCCTTTAACTATGGCGGTTTTAAAGGACGTGAGATTTACAATCCCGAAATTGAGCCTAATTTAAACATGAGTAAAGACGAGTATAAAAATTCGCCAGCCCCTTCAATCAATCACTTTTACGAAAAATTATTATTACTGAAAGATAAGATGAACACCCCAACCGGCCGCCAACTGGCCGAACAACGTCATCAGTTTATGGTAGCTTACTTACATCAATTTTACCTGGAGTGCAAACCATAAGCCCCGATAATCGTTTCAGGATCAACTTTTACGCATGAAAAAATCTTTACTTTTTATAACGCCCCTGTTGGGCGTCACACTTATTGCCAGCGCTCAGGATACGCTTAAGCAGCAACGGTTTAACTTCCATTTCCAGCAAACGGTTATTACCCAGTATAAACCATCGTTCGGGGCCAATTATACCGGCGATAATAGTTTGCTTACCAAATCAGAAACGCAAACTTCCATCACCACCACGTTATTTGGCGGGGCCAGGCTTTGGAAAGGCGCGTCGGCTTTTTTTAACCCCGAACTATCCGGCGGATCGGGCTTAAGTAAAACACTGGGTGTTGCAGGTTTCCCCAATGGCGAAACTTTTCGCGTTGGCGGCTCGGAGCCTAAAATTTATATCGCACGCCTATACTTTACCCAAAACTTTGAATGGGGAAAAGAGAAAGATACCCTGCAGGACGATAATAACCAGCTTGCCGGCTTAAAAAGCAAACGCTATTTTTCGGTAACTGCAGGCAAATTTGGCATGGCCGATTTTTATGACGGTAACGAATTTAGCCACGACCCACGATCCCAGTTCATGAACTGGTCGCTGATGGATAACGGTGCCTGGGATTACCCCGCCAACACCCGGGGCTATGCCATGGGTATCCATACCGAGTTAGGCATGCCCAACTGGACGCTGAGATTTGCCTTCACCATGTCGACAACTACGGCCAACGGAGCCATCTGGGATGCCAAAGTTGGCAAGGCCAATACCCAGACAATGGAGTATGAAAGGCGCTATACTATTAACGGCAATAAAGGAACCCTGCGCATTTTAGGGTTCCGTAATAACGGCAAAATGGGCAAATACCGCGATGCCCTTGCCATAAGCGCTGTTAACCCCGTAGTTGATACCAATTTGGTTTATGGCAAACACAAATACGGCTTCGGCATTAGCGCCGACCAATACCTGAGCAAAGATTTTGGCGTATTTGCCAAACTGAGCTATAATGACGGGCACACTGAAACCTGGTATTTTACCGAGATAGACCGCTCGTTAAGCTTCGGCGGCGTATTAAAAGGCAACTCCTGGAAACGCAGCGACGACGAACTTGGGCTGGCATTTGTGGCAAACGGCCTATCAGGCCCGCACCGCGATTACCTGGCCGCAGGCGGTTACGGTTTTATTATAGGCGATGGCAAATTAAATTACAGCAACGAACTGATTGCCGAATTATATTACAAGATTAACGCCTATCAAAAAAAGTTCTGGCTTTCGCCCGATTACCAGTTTATTGTAAACCCGGCGTATAATAAAGACCGGGGGCCGGTGAATGTATTTTCGTTAAGGGTGCATGTGGAGTTTTAGAAGAGGATGACCTCTATCTACATTTATTGAATTCACATCAGCAGTTCAAAAACTTTTCACTAGCGTGGTGCTTACGAAAAGGAGAGTTGAGAAATATATAGCAAGAAACTACTATTTTGTTAAAAACGCATATATAAAACCTGCGATTATACTAGCTATTATACTTCCGAGATATGACATTATAAATGCTGATGTTTGTTTTCTTTGCTTTAATAAAACATCTTCTCTGTTCTTTTTTGATTCTCGTGTCAATACAATAAATGAATAATTTTTGAAATCTATCATTTCAAGAATCGTGACACCAAAGATGATGGAGAATAGTATAATTAAAAAGCAGCAAAAGAGAAATTGAGCAGAAGCGAAATCTGTATGGTCTGTAGTGCTAAAATTTATTAGGTAATTGACTTTATCACTGATGCTATTGTTCTTAATAAAAGGGGCAACAATTTTTTGGGCCTGCTTTAAATAAGCCTCGTTGCGTAAATTTAAACTATAAATGCTTGCAAATGATATTATGGCAGCGATTAATGTAACAATTGAAAATCTGTGGTTTGCAATAAATAACTTAAAACTATCATCTTTCAATAGTATAGAATTAATTTGGTTGGTTAAGAGGGTTTCGATATCGTTTCCCCAACTCCGCGCGGTATGTCTGATGTTTATTTCAAAATGGCCTATTTCATCCACTTTTAAAACCGATTCTGTTAATATCAGATTCACCTTTATTAGATCAGCTATACCTCGATCGCGTTTAGTTGAAATAGTCAATTCTATTTCTTGTTTTTCTGGAATGGTTTTATCTGCAAATTGTATTAAATAGCCCCAAGTCATAATTACTTTTTCAGAAATTATAGGTTTTACTTCGTTGTATGTAAGTAACTCATTTAAAGAACTTAATAAGACAGAAGAACTATCTGAGAAGAATATTTGTGTTTTTAATTGTATTAATGCCCCATTATTCTGTTGCGTAATTCTCTGATCTATCAAATCATTAAAGTTTTGTAAATCTTTTAAATGAATTTCAAATTGCCCGGGGATAATTTTGTTAATCGTTTGAGGTTGTCCTAGTAGTGAAGATACAAATTCTTTAAACTGCCCCTTTTCAAAAGGCAAGGTTAAATATCCTGCTTGGAAATCCTGCACTACAATCTTTGGTTTATTGTCGCTCATATTTATTAAGTTTATACCGATAAAAATAAGTATTTATTTATAGCTACATTAAAGGCTAAATGAATATAAATAACAGACATGAATATTTGTAGAAGCCAAGCACATTGGGAAAAGCTAATTTATGGATTGATATATCCCGGGTTTGTCGGGTCTATGATTTACGAATTAATTCCACAAAGCGCCGACCAAGTAAAATCTTTAGCTCTTTATTTTACATTACCGATGGTCATAAAAATTCTAATTACTCTTTTTTATACAGTAGATTACCTTCATTTGTACGGTGATTTAGAAGATTTAAGCAAGGATAAGGTGGCTAGGGATTGGATTTATGTTCTATGTGATTTCCTTTCGGCGCTATTTTTCTTTTTGGCATTTGTTATGGTAAAACTTCAACACTTCGGCTTTGCATGTTTGCTAATTGGAATGATTCCTTTGATCTTTGTTTCGTATAAACGGCGGAATTGTAACGACTTAAAATTTCAAATCCCATATGCAATATTTAGCATTGGCTATGTTATATGCTACCTGATAAAGTTTGGTGGTTGGTGGTTTGGTGGTTCTGATTGGTCATTGTTTTGGATAGTATCATTTTCGTTGATAATTGATGTCATATATGTAATCTTTTACTATGATCGATTTTCAAAAGATGAGGATAATAAAATTTATATGGAAAAAAAAGAATAAATCTCAGAACCTCGCGGTCACTTAACTGCATCCATTTTTGAGGTTAGTCGAGATAATTGTTCCCCCTCTCCGCTTACGTTAAAGAACGGATACTGGCTCACAACTAAGGCTGTGCACTATGAATAGCTTGGCTCCAATAAAATTGAGACCGCCAGTATTATTGGCCAACTTCGCCGACAACACGCTAATCATACCTATACTTAAAATAATAATCCCTTATCGTAATACTCATTTGTTCGGTATCGCCGGCAATTAAAATACCTGGTATCGAAATTCCGCTGGCCATATACCCATAGTAAATCCTGACTATGGGATTTTTTATTTGGGGCCAATTGCGCCAGGTTGTTCTAAGCGACATTCTTAGCCCCTGTACCTTATCTATACTTTCAATATCCCGCCAGGCAATCGTATAACCATTTTTCTCGATAAAAATAAATTCGCGGGTAATTATAATAGCCGGGGTGCCCCGTAGCACATAATAAATGTGCCGGGTAAAAAACAACAGGAAATAATCGATAACCAGCACCAATATGATAGCGCTGGAATAATCTTTATAAATCAAAAGCTTATTAAAAATCGAATACACTGGTTGGCCCAGTAAAAGCACGGATAGTATCATGGGCAAAATAAAGTACGGATTGTATTTATAAATTCGCATGCCATCCATATTTCAACCTTTTAACTCATCAGTGCCAGGGTGCCAAAGTAAACCAGCATACAGCCCGAACTTAAAAAGTTCATGCGCATGGCATTTTTAAAATCGGCGTTAGCTGTCGATTTGCCTACTTTGTAAAACCAGTAATTAAAAAATAAAAATATGGGCAGCGCGCATACCAGGAAAAAATAGAAGTTGACCATTTTGCCCTCCAAATGCCAATAGTAAAAAGAGCATGCTATCCCCAGCGCAAACATAGCGCCCGAAAAAATGAAAGATCCCTTGTAGCCCAATAATAAGCTAATCGTTCTGTCGCCACGACGGCTGTCTTCATCGTGCTGGTAAACCTGGGTGAGCGGGTACGAAGCACCAATAAGACACGAGCAAATTGCCCCGGCAACAATAAACCCAGTATCCCAATGCCTGAACAGGCTGAGCCCGCTTAACGCCGAATAGGTGACATAATAAATAAAGAAGCCCTGGAAAATAAATACCGTTAAAAAACTGATGATGGCGTACTTTTTTAACCGTGTAGCCGGATGGCTATACAATTTAGACATAACCCCATAAACAAGCACTGCCACAGCAAACTCCCAGCTAATTAAAAAACCCAGGCCAAAGGCCAGCGCTTCCAGCAGGATAGAAAAATAGTACAGGCTGATATCAACCTCGGGCGGTTTTTCCAGCAGACCGATGCTATCCTCGTCTTTATCAAAATAACTGTTATACCCGTTGCTGGCCGGGAACGCCAAAAAATGCCAAATAAAAAATATAAGTACAGCCTGCCCCGGCTGCACAAATGTAGCCTGGCTAAAAGCAAACAGGTAAACAGGCAACAAAAAAACAGAGAAAACAAAACGCATGTGGGCCCAGGCCGATGGTGTGGGGATTAATTGTTTCAATTTCATGCGGGCAGATTTATATCCATAGGTAAAAGCAACCAATACTATTTGTTGAAACGTATTAAACCTGCAGCAGGTTGCTTAATCTTACTAATGTAAAAATTAGTTACAGATAAATTATTATGTTTGAAAATCACCTTAGCAAGAGTATGACCAGGAAACTATTTAGCATTGCAATTATATTTTTTTTAGCAGCAAACACGTTTGCGCAAAGTAAAGTAACCCGATCGGCAGTTACATTTAAAATTAAAAATCTTGGGTTTAACGTCGAGGGCTCTTTTGGCAGCCTCAACGCCGATATTAATTTTAAGCCCGCCAGTCTCGCAACAAGTTCAATCGAGGCTTCTGTGGCCTCAAATACGGTTAATACCGATAATGAAAGCCGCGATAACCACCTGAAGAGCGAAGACTACTTTGATGTGGCAAAATACCCAAAGATCATTTTAAAATCAGTTTCATTTAAACATAAAAGCGGAAACAACTATACGGGCAGTTTTAACGTAACTATAAGAGACAAAACAAAACTGATAGAAATACCTTTTACGTATGTTGAAGCGGGTAGCAATGCGACGTTTAAAGGTGATTTCCAGGTTTTAAGGACAGATTTTGGCATCGGTGGTAAAAACGTGATTTTATCCAATGAGGCCAATGTTTCGATAGAAACGGAGATCACTAAATAAAGTCGCTAAGTCTTTAGTCTGAAGCCGAAAGAGACTTACGACTTCAGACTAAAGACTATCGACTTAAATAAAGCTAATATTAATGGAGAGTTGCATCAGTGCCATCGGGATAGCAAATCCCCATAACCGGATAGCCCAGCAGGATATTTACCATTTTATGGTGAATGCTTTTGGGTTGGATGCAACTAACGCCGCACGGTTAAAAAGCATTTACGATAACTCAGGCATTGATTATCGTTACTCGGTGATCCCGGATTTTGGCGAAAGCGACCCTTCCAATTATACTTTTTTTGATCCATCCGGAAGTTTTAATCCTTTTCCGGATACCCGCAAACGCTTAAAACTTTACCAGGACGAGGCTATAGCTATTGCCATAAATGCGGTTAAAAATTGCCTTGCCGGTTTCGGGGCCGATGCTTTAAAACAAATTACCCATTTGGTTACCATCAGCTGCACGGGCATGCACGCCCCCGGCATTGATATTGAACTGGTAGAGAAACTGGAGCTTAACCGCGATACCGAACGTACCTGTATTAATTTTATGGGTTGCTATGGCGCCATTAACGGCCTTAAAGTGGCCGATTATATTTGCCGTGCCAATCCAGAGGCCAAAGTTTTGGTAGTAAGTGTGGAGTTGTGCACGCTCCATTTTCAAAAAGATAATACATTAGACAACTGGGTGGCCAACTCCCTGTTTTCAGACGGGGCCGCTGCAGTGTTGGTCGAGAACTCTTTGCAACGCATGAGGGCTGGCACCAACCTCATCTTAAAAAACTTTTACTCGGAATTTGTGACCGAAGCCCGCGACGATATGGGCTGGTATGTAGGCAATACCGGGTTCGAGATGAAGTTAACCTCGCGGGTATCCAAACAAATCAAAAAAAACATTAAGGCTTTAACAGGCCGCTTTTTGCAAAAGGTAAAACTTAATGCAGATGAAATAACCGCTTATGCTGTACACCCCGGTGGCCGTAAGATACTGGAAGCGGTAGAGGAAGCGCTGGAGCTACCCGAGGAAAGCAACGCTTTTGCCTATGAAACCCTGCAGCAGTATGGCAATATGTCATCAGCCACCATCCTGTTTGTACTGCAAAAAATGCTTAAGGCCGAAAGTTTGATCGATCAAAAGGTCATGAGTTTTGCTTTTGGGCCCGGGCTAACGGTTGAGGGTATGATATTGAAAATGTCTTGCTAAAGCATATGAACGATGTAATTATAGTTGGCGGTGGCCTTGCGGGATTATTTAACGCGATACTATTAAACCGCGCCGGCTTAAACGTTACCCTCGTCGAAAAAAAAACATACCCCATGCACCGTGTATGTGGCGAGTATATCTCCAACGAAGTAATCCCGTTTTTAAATACTTTAGATATCAACCTCGATCAGCTGAATGTTGCCCGCATTAACCGGGTGGAAGTTACCGCCGCCTCGGGCGTTAAATTTACCCAAAAGCTCGATCTGGGCGGCTTTGGTTTAAGCAGGTACACCTTTGACAATTTTTTATACCACAAAGCGGCAACAGAAGGCGTAAATTTCTTGATAGGTACAAGGGTTGAAGATGTGCGCTTCACCGGCAATCAGTTTGAGGTGGTTACGCCCGGCGAAGTGTTAACGGCGCCGCTGGTAATCGGCTCATTCGGCAAGCGGTCAAACCTCGATCAAAAATTGAAGCGGCCCTTTTTCTATAAACGCAGCCCCTACCTGGCTGTAAAATTTCATATAAAAATGGATTTGCCGCAGGATCTTATCCAGCTCAATAACTATAAAGATGGCTATTGCGGCGTGAGCAAAACCGACGGCGACAGGTATTGCATGTGCTACATGGCGCACCGCGATGACCTGCGCAAATACGGCAGTTTGCAGGGATTGGAAGAAAACGTTATCCGCAAAAACCCATATCTCGACAATATTTTTACCAATGCCGAATTTTTACTGGATAAGCCCGAGGTAATTAACGAGATATCGTTTGAAAAAAAAGCACCGGTTGATAACCATATTTTAATGAGCGGCGATACGGCCGGGATGATAGCGCCGCTATGCGGTAACGGCATGACCATGGCTATTCACTCGGCCAAAATCCTGTCAGAAAAAATTATCAGTCATTATAAAACCGGCAAATTTTATGAAGATAACCGTGTAGCTTTAGAGGCCGATTATACCGATGCCTGGAACCGGCAATTTGCGCAGCGACTTTGGGTAGGCCGGCAATTGCAGCGCCTGTTTGGCAATAACAACACAACCGCACTTACGCTTCGCCTGTTAAACGGCTTACCGCCATTATCCAGGTACCTGATCAGTAAAACTCACGGAAAACCATTTTCATAAGGTTATTGTATTGATACCATGCCCAATTTAAAACACCGCGCTTTTGATGCCGAGATAATGGACGATTTAACCTTGCCCGATACCGAGATTGCACCGGTATTGGAGGGGCTTGGCAAAATAAATTCATGGTTTGGCGGGCATAAGGAAGCCATAGGAGCCTTAAAAAACTTCCCGGTAAAGCAAGGATACTCTATAAGCGATTGGGGCTGTGGTGGTGGCGATACACTGATTGCCATTACCAAATGGGCAACGCAACAACAGATAACCCTAAAACTTACCGGCATTGATGCAGCCCCGGCAGCAATAAATTATGCGCGCAATGCATCAAAAACGTTTGCCGGCATTGGCTATGTGCAGGCCGATGTGATAAACGATACCCACCTTTTAGGCATGCACGATATCATTATCAGCAATTTGTTTACGCACCACTTTGACGACGAACAATGGATCAAGATGATTAAAAACATGTATGCATCGGCCCAAAAAGGAATAATCATTACCGATTTGCACCGCCATTGGGCGCTGTATTATGCCGTTATTTTTATTACAAATGTTTTCACCCGTAATAAAATGGTACGCTACGATGGGCCACTATCGGTAAAGCGGGGTTTTAAAAAGCGGGAATTATTAACATTGCTAAAAAAAGCACAAATTGATAACTTTAAATTAACATGGAAGTGGCCATTCCGCTGGGCTTTAGTAATCTATAAATCGTAGCTTTACGCTATGAATTTGCGTGTACTGGTTTTAATTACAGCTACCGGGGTTGCCATTACCCTATCGGCGGTTAACTTTTATTTTCAGCATAAATGGTATGATGTAATGGTTACTTTCACCATTACCATAGCGGTAAGTTACTTTGTATTTTACTACCTGATAGAAAAGTACATTTACTCGCGCATTAAACTAATTTATAAACTCATTCACAATTTAAAGCTTGGCCGCGATTTGCGCGATGCCCTGGGCGAACATGTAACCGCCAACCCTATTGATGATGTGGAGCAGGAAGTAAAAGAATGGGCAAAACAAAAAAAATCAGAGATTGACGACCTGCGCAAGCAGGAAAAATTCCGCCGCGATTTTTTATCCAATATCTCGCATGAGTTTAAAACCCCGCTTTTTGCCATACAGGGATACATTGAAGCTTTGCAGGATGATGATATGGAAGACCGCGAGATGGCGCGTCAATTCCTGGAAAAAGCCTCTAAGAATGTGGATAGGCTAAGCTACCTGATTAAGGACCTGGACGAGATTTCGAAGCTGGAATCGGGCGAGATACCAATTAATTACAGCAAGTTTAAAATTAACGACCTGATTAAAGAAGTTTTTGAATCGCTCGAGATAAAAGGCAAGCAGTACAAAATTAAGTTGATTTTTAAGCAGAAATATGATGAAGGTATCATTGTATATGCCGACAGGGAAAAAATAAGGCAGGTATTGGTTAACCTGATTGATAACTCATTTAAGTACGGTAAAGAAGAAGGAAGCACATCATTAAGCCTTTTTGTACTTGACGACCAGGTTTTGGTAGAGGTTACCGATGATGGCATCGGCATCGAAGAAAAGTTTTTGCCACGCCTGTTTGAACGCTTTTACCGCACGGATACCAGCCGGTCGCGCCAAATTGGGGGCTCTGGATTGGGGCTGGCCATTGTAAAACACATTATTGAGGCACACCAGCAAACCATTAATGTGCGCAGTACCGAGGGTTTGGGATCAACTTTTGGCTTTACTTTGCAAAGAGCAAAACAAACTTTACCTTTCCCCAATATACCAGTGTTAAAAAGTTAACATTAATTTAACATAGCAACCGTACCTTTACACCAATTTTAAGCATCATGTCATTAAACAGCATTTTCCAATACTTTGTACCTAAGGACAAAAAGATATTTTTTCCTTTATTTGAGCAGGCAGCAAACAATGTAGTAGCCATGGCTACTATTTTGGTCGAGGCCGTTAACTCCAATAACGCTACCACCCGCGAAGAGCTGTTTAAACAAATTGACAAGCTTGAAAATAAAGGCGATGAATTTACCCACCAGATATACCTGGAACTGGGCAAAAACTTTATTACTCCTTTTGATAGGGAGGACATCCATGCGTTAGCTACAGCTATTGATGATGTTGCCGATTACATCCAGGGCGCTGCCAACCGCATGAGCCTTTACCGGATAGATGACTTTAACGAACACATCCGCAAACTATCTGACCTGATACTCCAGGCAAGCATCGACCTGGAAAAAGCAGTACGCGAGTTGAAAGACCTACGCAACGTACGTAACATTGCCGATTCATGCATCAGGATAAATAGCGTAGAAAACCAGGCCGATTATGTTTTTGACCGCGCCGTGGCCGATTTGTTTCTTTATGAAAAAGACGCTATCCGCCTGATAAAATATAAAGAAATCCTTGCTGCCCTGGAAACCGCTACCGATATGTGCGAAGACGCAGCCAACGTTATGGAATCTATTTTAGTTAAAAACGCTTAAGCATACCTAATCATCACTAAATGGTTACCTCACTACTTGTTGTTATAGTTTTACTTGCACTCGTTTTTGATTACACTAACGGTTTTCATGATGCTGCCAACTCAATTGCCACCATTGTATCAACCAAAGTGCTTACCCCCTTTCAGGCTGTACTATTAGCTGCTGTATTTAACTTTGCCGCCTACTTTTTTATAAAAGACCATAAGGTAGCCAATACAGTATCAAAAATTGTATTGGAACATTATGTTACCCTGCATGTAATATTGGCCGGACTGGTGGCTGCTATATCCTGGAATTTAATTACCTGGTGGTTTGGTATCCCCTCAAGTTCATCGCATACGCTAATTGGCGGTTTTGCGGGTGCCGGGATGACCAATGCTATTTATATGGGCGCAAATGCACTACACGCTATTGAAATGCAGTATGTGCTTAAAATCATCGCTTATATTGTTTTGGCTCCGTTTATAGGTTTACTTATAGCCTACGTGGTAACCATCCTGATATTAAACATTTGTAAACGCGCAAAGCCTGCTACTGCCGAACGTTGGTTTAAGAGGCTGCAGCTGATATCGGCAGCGGCATTAAGCTTTGCACACGGTGGTAACGACGCCCAAAAGGTAATGGGTATATTATATGTAACCTTAATTGCAGGCAAGGTAATTCACGCCGGCGCGCCTATGCCCGAATGGATCCCGTTGGCCTGTTATACAGCTATCGCGGCGGGTACTATGAGCGGCGGTTGGAAAATTGTTAAAACCATGGGCTCAAAAATAACCAAGGTAACCCCGCTGGAAGGTGTAAGTGCCGAAACCGCAGGTGCCATCACCCTGTTTATTACAGAAAGGTTTGGTATCCCGGTTTCTACTACACACACCATCACAGGCTCTATCATTGGGGTTGGTTTAACCAAGCGTGTATCTGCTGTGCGCTGGGGTGTAACCATTAACCTTATCTGGGCCTGGATTATCACCATTCCAATTTCTGCTTTAATTGCGGCAGGCGTATTTGCCCTGTTAAAAGTGTGGGGATAATTTACACATAAGTTGGCTTCATTTTTGCTAATTTTAGGCACTATGAAAAAACGAATATTTTCTATAACAGCTTTACTGTTTTTTATAACCTTAAGCAGCTGCGATACACTAAACCAGGTTGCACAAGCTGCAACCACCAGTACACAAGGAACACCTACCACGTTTGAGATAGGTAACGGCCTTAAGCAAGCCCTTGAAATAGGTACCGGTAAAAGCACTGATAAGTTATCGGTTGTTGATGGCTTTTTAAAGAACGCCGAGGTTAAAATACTTTTTCCGCCCGAAGCGCAAAAAGCCGAGAAAACGCTTCGCAGCATAGGCCTTGGCAGCCTTTGCGACAACGTTATAACTTCCATTAACCATGCCGCCGAAGATGCCGCTGTAAAAGCCAAACCCATATTTATTGGTGCCATAAAGCAAATGACCCTGCAGGATGTTACCAACATTTTGCTTGGCAGCCAGGATGCGGCCACTCAATACTTCAAAAAAACCACTACTTTACAATTGGCCGACCAGTTTAAACCCGTGATACAGGCAAGCTTAAACAAAGTTGGTGCTACAAAATATTATACCGATGCCGCGCAGGCTTATAACAAGGTGCCTTTTGTATCAAAAATAAATCCGGACATTACCGATTATGTAACCCAGAAAGCTATTGCTGGCTTATTTGTTGAAATTGCCAAAGAGGAACTGAATATTCGACAGAATTTAGGCGCGCGTACTACGCCGTTGCTTCAAAAAGTATTCTCTTTTGCTGATAAGCAACAAAAGAAATAGAGAAGCTTCCCCTTGAAGGCAGGGACGCGTTTTGATTTTGCTTACCTTGCCGGGGTTTACGGATATTGCAGTAGCATAAAAACAATTTGTAATCAACGGGTTAATCATCTATTTTTGTTATCTGCTAAAAAAAGCTGGGATATGAAAACGCTTAAAATATTTATTATCGTGTTCTCTCTTTCTGCTACGGTCGCAAAAGCTCAGTTTACCAAAGCCGAGTTGCAGGTTAGCGGACTTACCTGCGCCCTTTGCGCAAAATCAACCGAAAAAGCTTTACGTGCATTGCCTTTTGTTGGCGATATTAAAACCGACTTGATCCGTAACACCTATCTCATCACCTTTAAAGAAGAGGTGCTGGTAAATTTCGAACAGATCGGCAAAAAGGTGCAGGCATCCGGCTTTTCAGTAAGCAGCCTCAAAGCCACTTATAATTTTGATAATACCAAGGTGACTGATAACAATTTTAGCTATGGGGGCGATACCTACAGGTTGCTCAACCCTGCTAATAAACCAACAAGCGGCGCGGTAAATGTTACCGTTGTTGATCAGGGCTTTGCTCCAAAATCGGTATCAAAAAAATACCTTGGGCAAGTTACCGATACAGCGCCTGCATCTGGTCGTATTTATCATTTGGCAATATAGCTATCCAAAAAGTTTTCCTATTAAACAAAAAGCGCGGCTGTATTGGGCCGCGCTTTTTGTTTATATCCAGGTTCTTAAACACGGATATAAATTTTCTTTTTATCCAGCAGGTAACCTACCAACCAGCAAATAAGCATATAGCTGATGGCAAACAGCAATGAGCCAATTGCCCCGGGTATTATAGCCTGGTAAATGTTTGTATTTATCCAATTATATAAACTAACCCCTTTTACGCTAAACATGTAAAAGAAGATGACCAGGGTTTCTGATAATACATAAAGCGGCAGCGGGTTTTTACCCATAATGGTAAAAAACCTTGTCCAGTTGCCTTTGTTCCAATCGTTAATCTCCAGCGCATATACCAGGAATGACAGGATCACCAGATCGAGGCCGGTGGTTATCAGCACGAACGGGCTGCTCCACAGCTTTTTGTTAATGGGGAATACCATATTCCAGCACAAGGCGATAAAAATGAACAGGCAGCCCATGAGCAGCATTTTTGATACCACATCGTACCCTTTACCTTTCTGCTGAATGAATTTACCGGCGTAGTAACCAACAACCACGTTTACAATAGCCGGTAAGGTGCTCAGGATACCTTCCGGATCAAATGCTTTTCCTTCGCCATGGTACATATGATCGGCACCAAGTACAAGCTTATCCAGGAAATACCCTGCATTCCCGGTCATGCTTAACGGGTTTAACGGATCGCCGAAAGCAAGCAGGATAACCCAATAACTTATCAGGAACAGGATTGATAAAATAATAACCGATTGCTTTGATAAAAAATGAATCATGAGCGATGCGAAACAGTAACATAAAGCAATACGCTGCAAAACCCCCATAATACGGGTATGGCTTATCGGCGAAAATTCAAAATGCCCTTTATCAAAATTGAAGAAAGGAAACCAATACATCAGGTATCCTATTAAAAATATCAGCAGCGTACGTTTAAATATCTTGGTAAGTACGGCAGCATTACCCATCTCGATATAGCGCTTCATCGAAAAACTCATGGCATTGCCCACCGCGAATAAAAACGACGGAAATACCAGGTCGGTTGGGGTAAAACCATGCCAGGCCGCATGCCGGAGGGGCGCAAAGGCATCCGCTCCGCTCCCGGGTGTATTCACGATGATCATAAAACATAATGTCATCCCTCTAAATACATCCAGCGATAAAAATCGTGTCGATGTTGTGTTCATATTTTGGTTTATAGTTGTTGGTCGGTTTACAGCAGGTGGTAATACGCAGCAATTTGAGAAAATCTGCCGGGATTTGAAAACCCCGGCAGATATAAATATACTTTATTAATGATAGCCCGGATTTTGTTTAAGCACAGGGGTGCCACCCTTGGCGCTCAAATCAATTTCGGTAAGTGGGATAGGGTAGTATTCGTTTTTACCTTTTAAAAACTTGCCTCCTTTAACATCATTGGTGAGGGTACTTTGATAAGCCACATAGGCATTAAGCTCGGTATCGGCAATACCCCATCTAACCAAATCAAAAAAGCGATGGCCTTCCATAGCCAATTCAATTTTGCGTTCAAAATAAATGGCTTTAAGTGCAAAATCTTTGCTGGCGAAGGCTCCTGCGGGATAAGTGCCAACTTTGTAATTGGCAGCGGGTGTATTGGTAAAGCCGGCGGTGGGATTATCATCATTTTTATACTTATGCACCCACCCCGATGTATTGGCTGCCCTGCTGCGCACCATGTTCACATAACTTTCGGCTTTATCAAAATTACCCAGTTGCGCTTCGGCTTCGGCAGCCATCAGCAACACATCGGCATACCTGATAAGGTTAACGTTAATGCCCGATCCCGGTGCCCAGGAAGTATTATCGCCATTGGTGCTTTGCTCGGCCTGGCCATAAACATTTTTAATTGGCGAGTATGGGCCTCCATATTGCTGATCGCGTATCCAATCCACTCCAGGATGCAAACCCCAATCAAGGTATGGAATACCGCGGCGGCCAACCGTCCAATCCAATCGCGGATCGATAGTGCCGGCATCAGGCGCAAAATTGGCCCCGGCTGCTACTCCCATATCTGTTTTTAAAGCATGGCTGTTATAATCATCCAAATAGGGCAGGCCGGTAGCCGGGTTGGTACGGTAATGATTGGCCAGTTCAATTGATGGCTGATAGAAGCCACAGCAACTAAACGGGCTGCTATTGCCATACGGAAAGTTCAGCATATCGCCATCGTTGGCGTTTGACGGTCCGTTAGGGTCGGTGTTGGCGGCTGCCTGCACGGCAAATACCGATTCGGCACTGTTATTTGTAGCTGTTCTGAAATTGTCGTTGAATTTTCCATTCAATTCATACTTCAACCCTAATGCCGTTACCCCCTGTGCAATAACGGCATCAAAAACCGATTTTGCCTCGGTGTACTTATGCTCATACAAATATGTTTTTGCTAAGTAAGCACCGGCAGCCCATTTGTTGGCCCTGCCCACATTCGCCTGGGTATTGGGCAGGTTGTTATAGGCATACAAAAAGTCGGCTTCAATTTTTGGCCATATATCCGTTGTATTTGGCTGATTGATATCGGTTGTAGTTTCATCAATGTAAGGCACATTATTAAACATTTTTTTAAGGTCGAAATAATAATGAGCACGTAAAAACCGGGCCTGTGCAATGATATTGGTTTTGGCGGAAACTGTAATACCAGGCACCTTATTTGTAATTGCAATGGTATTATTTGTGCGGGAAACACCTTCATAGTCGGCCCTCCATTTGCTATCAAAAAAGCCGTTGCTGGCATCGGGGTTATACTTCATGATAGGCTCGATGGGTTGCTGATCGCCGGCTATACTGCCTTTTGAAGCATCACCGCCCGCAACGCCGCCATAAATCCAGTTATCTGGCGACGCCTCCCATGAACTGCCACCACCAAAAGCGGCATCGCCACCCTGCTGACCATCTAATGCCGCATAGGCGCCCACAAGCAATTCGTTTGCACCTGCTTCGGTTTGTAAAAACTTAGGCTCCAGCGCTCCGTTGATTGATTTATCAAGAAACGTTTTTTTACACGCACCAAGCGCAAAAACGCTTAGCAACATAATACTGAAATATTTTTTTGCTTTCATTGTAATACTTTTAATGCTGTTGTTATAATGAAAAATTAACTCCGAATAAGAATGTGCGCGGGCTGGCATAGCTACCTTCGTCAATGCCAAAATCTTTGGTGTTACCGCTCAGCTCCGGATCGACACCGCTATAGCCTGTTAAAGTGAACAGGTTAGTTGCGGATACATATACGCGCAGTTTCTGAATGCCTGCCTTTTTTAAGCCGGCGACTTTAAAGGTGTAACCAATTTGGGCATTGCGCATACGTACATATGTTCCGTTTTCAACAAAGTATGAGTTTGGTGTTGCGCCGCTGCTGGTAGATGCATCCAACTCCTGGATAGGGGCTTTTGCATTTTGATGCGTTGGCGTCCATGAATCATTAAGCGCGGTATAACTTTTGGCCGTTCCGAATGACGCGTAAAAGTCTCGCCAGTATTTAACGCTATTCCATAATTTGTTGCCAAATGAGCCGTAAAAGAACACGCTGGCATCAAAGTTTTTATAGTTTACAGCCAGGTTTAATCCGGTAGTAAATTTCGGATTAGGGTTACCGATAAAAGTACGATCGGCATCAGTTATTACACCATCTCCGTTTACATCTTTATACCTGAAACGCCCTACTTTGGTATCTGATTGATAAACAGCACTTGGGTCGTTTGTTACTTTTTGGGCGCTGGCATCTGCGGCGTCAATCTGTGCCTGGTTGTTCCAAAAACCGGCTATTTGATAGCCATAAAATTCGCCCAGCGAATGACCAACAGCACTCCTGGTTATAGGGCTATCAAAGCGGCTTGTGGCATCGCCAACAAAATAGTCCCTGTCGTCAGATACTTTTAGTATTTTGTTATTATAGGTTGTTAAGGTTCCTGTGGCATTAAAACTCAGGTCTTTATTTACAGTTATATTGCTTGTTACAGATATATCAAGTCCATCCGTTTTCATTTTGCCCACATTTTGTGCAGGCACGTTACCATTACCGGCAGTACCTAACTGCCTTGCGGCATACAAAAGGTCCTTAATATCTTTACGATAATAATCGGCCGTTATGGCCACTTTGCCGTTAAGGAGGGTTGCATCAAAACCAAAGTTGGAGTTGATATCTTTTTCCCACAAAGCGTTGGGGTTAGCTATCTGATCCTGATAAAAGCCAGGCAACAACGCGGAGTTACCATCCAAAGGATAATATGATTGACCAATATTGGTACCAAAAGTAGTGTAGGCATCTTTTGCCCCCATATTAATCTGGTTACCCATAATACCCCAACCGCCCCGTACTTTAAGGTCTGTAAGCCATTTTACTTCTTTCAGAAAACCCTCCTGTGATACGCGCCAGCCGGCGCTAAAAGCCGGGAAGTAGCCATAACGCTGGGTTACCGGAAATTTTGAGGAACCATCGCGGCGGATTGTGGCATTAAACAGGTACTTATTATCAAAAACATAATCCAGGCGTGCAAATTCAGATAACAGCGACGTTGAGCTTTTACTGCTGTAAGTGTTTTTGTTTGTTGTACCTGTTGAAAGGCTAACATAATCAGGATCAAAATTATAAAAGCCCTGTATACTACCACCCAGGCTTTTATCGTAAGTTTCAACAGCTTCGGTGCCTATAACCACGTTCAAATTATGCTTGCCAAAGGTTTTTAGATAAGTAAGTGTATTTGTCCAGTTGTAGCTATAGCTATTGGCCGAATTTTCGTTATAGCTGTTTGTTTGGGAGTTTTCTACGTTTTCATATGTCGGGTAGGTAAACGCGTGGTCGTTACTGTTTGTGATGTCTCCGCCAAAACTGGTGCGCAAGGTAAGGCCCTTAAACAAATCAGCTTCGGCATACATGTTTCCAAGTAAGCGATAGGCTGTGGCTCCATTTACTTTAGTGCGCTGCTGTATAGCTACAGGGTTATTAGAATCGCCTAATCCTGTACCATAAGTGCCGGCATAATTGCCCATTATATCATAAACAGGTATAATTGTCTGCTCTCTTAAACCCATAGCTATTACACCATCGGGATTATTGGCGCTTATTTGCGCATGGTTAGCGGCGGCCACCTGCGGTGTTTTGGTGATAGAATAAGCCAGGTTTTCGCCTACACGGATATGTTTGGTAATATTAAAAGTGGTATTTGAGCGCAGGGTGTACCGTTTTAGGTAAGTATCAATCAATGTTCCCTGCTGGTTAAAATAATTAAGCGAGAACAGGTAGCTTGCCTGATCGCTGCTGCCGCTTAAGGTTAAATTATGGCTGGTTATAGGAGCCGATTTGAATAGTTCATGATACCAATCGGTACCTGCTTTATTTGCCCTTGTTATCCGATAAAAGCTATTAAAATCATCGGGCGAGGTATAGTTAGGATTAACGTAGTATTTTGAGGGATTTACCGAAGAATCGCCTGCTTTCGCACCGGCAGGTGTAATATAATCGGGCAACGTAAAAGTGGAGTTTGCCCCTGTTGGGTTATATAACGGGTCTGTAAAATCAGTAATCCCGGAATTTTTTTCGGCCATTAGCTGTAAGTTGGCCGCTTGCTGCGGGTTTAATGTATGCCAAACATTGCCTCCTTTAGGCACCTGCGAACCATAATACGCATCGTACTGAATGCTCACTTTGCCCTTGCCCCTTTTTGTGGTAATAATGATAACCCCGTTTGCAGCCCTGGCCCCATATATTGACGCGGAGCTTGCATCCTTTAACACCTGTAACGATTCGACATCATTTGGGTTAATAGTGCTCACGTCATAGGTTTCCATACCATCTACCACATACAATGGGGTGTTATCGCCAAACGTGTTAAAACCCCTGATGTGTACCTGGGGCTCTTCACCCGGCTGGCCCGATCCGGTTACTGTAACGCCAGATGCCTGCCCCTGTAACTGGCTGTTTACCGATGATGATGCTTGTTTATTCAAATCCTTAACATTAACTACGGCTACGGCGCCGGTAAGGTCCTTCTTTTTTTGAGTGGTATAACCAACCACTACCACCTCGTTCAGCGCTTTTGATTCTTCAACAAGCTTTACGTTTACTACGGTTTGGCCGGCAATGGGTACTTCCTGTGGTGTAAAGCCCAAAAAGTTAAAAAGGAGCGTGCCTGTGCCATCGGGCAATGTAAGACTGTATTTTCCGTCGATATTGGTTACTGTTCCTAATGTGCTTCCTTTAAGTTTTATGCTTACACCGGGTAGCGGCAGCCCCGCGGCATCTGTAACAGTACCGGTTACTGTAACGGTTGCTATAGTTTTACCATCGGCCGGTTTAATAATAATGATGTTATCAACCACCTGGAAGGTGAGTTGCTGATTTTTAAGTACATCTTTCATTACCGTTTCAATACTGGCGTTTTGCAGTTCAACATTAATCTTTTTATCAATGTTAACCTGGTCCAGCCGGTAAAAAACCGTGTATTTGCTGTTTTTTTCAATCTGCTTAAACATCTGTTTAACAGATATATTGTTTACATTAAAGTTGTAAACGTTTTGCGAAAAAGCAGCTGCGTGTATTTGCATTATTCCCGTTAAGAGTAAAACAGTTACAAGCTTCATAATTTTAATCGTTTTTTGCCACGCGCGCGCAGCCATTACAGATTTTCTGTCAAAATTTATCATAAATTTGTTTGTTAATCAGTTAATACGATGCTTCCCCAAGCGTAGGGTATTAGCTATTGATTTTATTGAAGCCCGGAGTGTTAGCGCACACCGGGTTTTTTATTTTGAAAGAGAGAGCGTTAGTTTTTCGCCATAAGTTATTTTGTTTTTAAAGGGTTAACAGATTAGTTTTTATTGTTTTTTGTGATGTTTATTGTGTTGCCCGTAATAGAATAGTTGATTGCTGTATTGCCCTTTATCAGATCCAAAACTTTATCTATACTGGATATGCTTTTGAAACTGCCCGAATAGCGGATGTTTTGCAGCCCGGCATCGTCCATAATAATTTTTACATTATACCTGCGCTCCAATACTTTGGCAATCTCGCCGAGGGTGTTACCATCAAATACCAGCAAATCGTCCTTCCAGCCATCGTAGCGGTCCATTTTTGCCGAATCAACCTCCGATACTTGTATCTCGTTAAGGTTTTTCAATTCTTTATCATCCTGCTTTACAGCGTATTTTTCGGCACTGGGATAATATATTCTGAGCACCTGGTGCGGTTTAACGTAGATGCGGTTCATCTCGCGGGTGTTGTTATCTATGTTACCCTCAACCGCTACCTCGCCTTTTACAACCGTGGTTTCAAAAAAAGAGTCGTTGGCGTAAGCTTTCAGGTTAAATTTTGTGCCGATATCCCTGATGGTATAATTTTTAGTGTTAACCAAAAACGGAATAGTTTTGCCGCCGGGGGCAATGTCGAAAAATGCCTCACCCTCCAGGTAAACAGTCCGGTTTGTTTTATTAAAATCAGTATTGTATTTAAGCTTGCTGCCTGCATTTAGCCAAACAAGTGTGCCATCGCTTAAAACTATTTTTTTTATGCCCCCATTATTAACAGATACGAGCCTCGTGTTCTGCACATTTTTTGAATAATAGTTTACAAGCAAAGCTGTTAGCAAACCAAACAAGGCCACGGTTGCAGCTACTTTACTCCATATAGCAAGCACGCGGTATTTTGGCTCATGCGGGATAGTTGCCGCCGAAAATTTGGCGAATGCTTTCTCCTCATTAATAACATCGGGCTCCAGGTACAGCATGTTTTGCCAGGTTTCATATAGCTGGGCAAAGTACTGCTCATTCTCGGGGTGCGCATTAACCCATTCTTTTACCTGCTCTACTTCTTTTTCATCGGCTTCGCGGGTTATGTATTTTACCAGTAACAGTTTTATTTCTTCGTTGTCCATTCGTGTTCTTATTAGCAAGACAACTGGAAAACCCCATACCCTCAAACGGGGCTAAAATATTTCTTTATTAAATTCGGACAAAGACAAAATTTAACCCTGCTAATTGCGAATTACACCCACAATGCAAAATATTCGCGAGTGCATTTGTCAATATTTCCATATTAAATTTGATGCTTTCAAAATTTAATCGTTAACTTGTTAAAGTTTTTTAAAAAGTAATTCTTTTTTACCTATCCTATGAATAAATGATTACCTCAAAAACCGACACATCAATAACAAAACTCACGCAGGGGGATGCCGGCGCGTTTGAAGTTTTATTTAAACTTCATTATACCCGCCTTACGCTTTTCGCCAATCGTTTTGTGAATGATTTGCCGGTGGCCGAAGAGATTGTTGCCGAAATATTTACCGATTTATGGGAAAAGGGGCATGAAGTTACATTTTCAACATCGGTAAGTTCATACCTGTATAAAATGGCGCAAAACCGTAGCCTCAATTATTTGAAGCACCAAAAAATAGAAAACCTTTACGTTGATTACTTGCAAAAAAACAACCTGCTTGATGAAGTACGCAGCGCTGTTGAAAACGGGTACGAAGAAAAAGAGCTGGCCCACCAGATAAAAGCAGCCATAAACACCCTCCCCGAAAAATGCCGCGAAATTTTTGTATTGAGCCGCTTTAGCGATATGAAGTATAAGGAAATTGCCAGTAAGCTCAACATTTCGCCTAAAACGGTTGAACGCCAGGTGAGCATTGCGTTAGAGAAGTTAAGGCAAACGCTGAAACATGTGAGTTATTTGTTGATGTTTTGAGATGATCCGCTCACACTTTTAAACTGAAGGAAAGTTTCCTGCATATTATCATACTCCGTTTTAGAAATAACGACAATATCTCCTTCTTCCACGCAATCTACAACCAAGGGCTTATGATTTTTCCGGACTTTATCTAATGATGATTTTAACTGCTTTTGAAATATTAATAATGCAATTGGTTTCATTCTATTTTATCCCCTTTTATAAAATTCAAGACCATTTTAGTTATCTCGTTAACAATATTGTTGATTTCACCACTATCTATTAACTGATCATAACGATAATCGCCAAAATAATCCTCCTGATCATTGTTTTGAATCATGTAGCTAATGGAATAAGTGTATTCTTCAAAAGAAAATCGCATGAATACTGGTAAATCGTACGGTTGCGCAAATTTGTATCCTTTAAATAAATACTCCATTCCGAAACTTATAATATGGCCGTTAAGTTCCATAGGGTTGCTCAACCAATTTCTTAACGATTCGGGAAATAACGCGGTAGATACCATGTAGCCCCCATGTCGCTGAAGCAAATCGTAGGAAGGCGATTTATCTGTATTAAATATAATTCTGTTTTCGTTTAGATGAAAAAGTTCATCAAACTGCGACAGTTTCGTTTTTAACTTTTGAAATAATGGAATTCCCGACTCTGTAATAATTTTGGACACACTGTCCCAATTGTAGATTTCTGTCCTTTCCTTGTCCTTATCAAGACTACGCTTAAATAAAGCTATCTCCTTGTCGATGTCGTCCTCTTCTTCAACGTCCCTTCCATCCAAAGTATCAATCGTAATTTGTAGGGATCTTAAAAGCAGGCCGGCCATAAACTCATAAAACAAATCCGGTTCTCCTCCTCCGCTTTGAATATCAGTTAGATACCTGTAATAACTTTGCTTCTCATCTTCCTTAATATAAAGCGGGGGAAATCCATAAGAAATCAATATCAGGTTAGATAAAATCCTAGCTGTACGGCCATTGCCATCATAAAATGGATGAATAGTGAGATAATCTATTTGAAATTTAAACGCCAATAGTGCCGGGTGAGCAGCATCTTTTTTTGACCTTTCAATTTTTTCCTTTTCGCTATTTATCCAATTAACTAATTCATGCATCCGTTCAGGGACTTCGGCATGCGGTGTAAAATCATAGCGTTCACCATCAAAATTAAGCATGTAATTATCAGTGCTTTTCCACTGACCAACATATTTTAATTTTTCCGCGTCTTCTTCGTACATGATGCCTTTATGGATCTCTTTTATCCTGCTTTCAGATATATTGAGTTCGCCCTTGCCCATTTTCATAATCGTAGTGATTACTTTGTCATGACTCCGGATTTCCATTACATCCTTTATCGGTTTGCCATTAACTTCTAAGTTATTGACCATCACCGTACGCGTTTCGCGCTTAGTTAGTGAATTTCCTTCCATGCTGTTAGAAGTGTAGTTCCACTCCAACCGCAGCTTATAGTTAATCTTATTGAGTAAACTCACAGGAATAGGCCCACGCTCCTGTATAGCAGCCTGAAGACTATCAATTTCCTGTAATTTCTCTATAAAACTCATTCGTTGTTATTTTAGTAAAGGTAATATCGGATTTTATTACTTGATCCCCATTTCCTTTTTTAAAAACTGACCTGTAAAACTTTCCTTCACCTTACACAACCCTTCGGGTGTGCCGCTAAAAAGAATTTTACCGCCGCCAGAACCGCCTTCGGGGCCAAGATCGATAACATGATCAACAACTTTGATTACATCCAGGTTATGCTCAATTACCAAAACCGTATTGCCTTTATCAACCAGTTGATAAAGCACGCCTAACAACACGTTAATATCCTCAAAATGCAAACCCGTTGTAGGCTCATCTAAAATGTAGAAGGTATTGCCGGTATCTTTTTTAGATAGCTCCGTCGCCAGCTTAACACGTTGTGCCTCGCCACCCGATAGGGTAGTTGATGCCTGGCCCAAAGTAATGTAACCTAAACCAACATCATTCAGGGTTTTTACCTTACGGTATATGGATGGGATATGCTCAAAAAATGGCGTAGCATCTTCAATGCTCATATCCAGCACATCGCTGATGGATTTACCGCGATAGCGTACTTCCAGCGTTTCGCGGTTGTACCGGCGGCCGCCACATTCTTCGCAAGGTACCTGCACATCAGGTAAAAAGTTCATCTCGATAACTTTCATGCCGGCGCCCTGGCAGGTTTCGCAGCGGCCGCCTTTTACGTTGAATGAGAAACGGCCGGGCTTGTATCCCCTGATCCTTGACTCGGGCAATGCAACATACAGGTTCCGGATATCCGAAAATACACCGGTATAGGTAGCAGGGTTTGACCGCGGTGTACGACCGATTGGTGTTTGATCTATCTCGATCACTTTATCGATGTTCTCCAACCCCTCAATTTTTTCATATGGCAGCGGATGCTTTTTGGCCCTGAAAAAATGATGGTTTAATATCGGATATAACGTTTCGGTAATTAAGCTTGATTTACCGCTACCGGACACCCCTGTAACACCAATTAATTTACCTAACGGAAAATCAACAGAAACCTTTTTTAAATTATGGCCGGTTGCCTTTTTAAGGCTTAGTGTTTTTCCGTTACCCTCTCTCCTTTTTTCGGGAATGGCGATAGAACGTTCGCCATTGATATAGGATGTTGTAAGCGTATGTTCTTTCATTAATTGTGCGGGTGTTCCCTGCGCAACAATCTGCCCCCCGTGTACGCCTGCTGCGGGGCCCATGTCAATAACATGGTCGGCTTCCAGTATCATATCTTTATCGTGCTCAACTACCAAAACTGTATTGCCCAGGTCGCGCAGGTTTTTGAGGGCGTTAATCAGGCGCTCGTTATCGCGTTGGTGCAGGCCGATGCTCGGCTCATCTAAAATGTACATTACATTCATCAACTGCGAGCCTATCTGCGTAGCCAAACGGATTCGCTGCGCTTCGCCGCCTGATAAGGTTTTGGCCGTACGATCAAGCGTTAAATAACTCAAGCCAACATCCAGCAGGAACACGATACGTGCGCGGATCTCTTTCAGTATCTCTTTGGCAATAACATTCTGGCGTTCGCTCAGCCTGTCTTCCAAACCGTTAAACCATTCCTGCAGGTGATTGATATCCATGCAGGCCAGCTCAAATATATTTTTGTTATCTACCTTAAAATGCAGCGATTCTTTTTTCAGCCTTGCGCCCTCACAAACCGGGCAGGTTTTAAGTACACGATAATTTTCCATATCGTCCATACCCTCATCGTTTCGGCGCTCCTGCTGCTCTTCCAGCATACGTACAATACCATCAAAAGTAATGGTATAGCTTTGAACATTCCATTTATTGTACTCTACAGAAACGCTGATGGTATCGGGTGCTCCGTTAAGGATAATATCTAAATGATCGCGGCTTAACTTTTCTATCGGGGTAGTTAATGAAAACTCATACTTTTTAGCCAGCGCCTTCAGCACCTGGAAAATCCAGGTTTCGCGGTATTCTCCTATCGGTGCCAGCCCGCCATTCATGATGGTTAGCTTAGGATTGGGGATCACCGATGCTTCATCAACCTCAAAAATATACCCCAAACCATTACATTTTTCGCAGGCGCCATAAGGAGAATTGAACGAGAATGTATTGGGTTGCGGTTCATCGTACGAGATACCCGAAACCGGGTCCATCAAATACTTACTATAATAGGCCACATTGCCGTCCTTATCACCCACGCGGATAATCCCTTTGGCAATTTTAAGCGCCGTTTGTACCGAGGTGTATAAACGTTTGCTGTCTTTTTCGGTCACCACCAGTCTGTCAACCACAATATCAATATCATGGATCTTGTACCTGTCTACCTGCATTTTTGGCTCTACGTCGGCCATGGCGCCATCAATCCATACTTTAAGGTAGCCCTGCTTACGGATAGATTCAAAAAGCTCGCGGTAATGCCCCTTGCGGGCTTTTACAACTGGTGCCAGGATGTTCACGGGCTGACCGTCGAATTTTTCGGTAATGGTTTTCAGAATCTGATCTTCGCTCATCCGTTCCATTTTCTCGCCGGTTGTGTAGGAATAGGCATCCCCGGTACGGGCGAAAAGCAAACGCATAAAATCGTAAATCTCGGTAATTGTCCCCACTGTTGATCGTGGATTTTTGCTGGTTGTTTTTTGCTCAATAGCAATAACCGGGCTTAAGCCCGATACTTTATCTACATCCGGCCGCTCCATACCACCCATAAACTGGCGCGAGTAAGCCGAAAATGTTTCCATATAACGGCGCTGCCCTTCGGCATAAATGGTGTCAAATGCTAATGACGACTTACCGCTGCCACTTAAGCCGGTAATTACCACCAGCTGGTTGCGCGGAAAAGAAACATCAATATTTTTTAAATTATGTACCCTGGCCCCGTAAACTTCAACTTCACTTTGTTCGCCTAGGTCGATGGTTTTTTCAATCATATGTATTTTTAAAAACAATACCGTTTAGCCGATTTAAAAATGCCAGCCAACTATACTAATATTTTTCGCAAATATATGTAAAAAGCTGATGCTTTATAAGATATGCAACAACCCAAAACGTTATTTGACCTAAAAATAACAGCCCTATTGTAACCGCTGTTTTTTAATCTTGTTTTAATAGAGAGCTTAAGGCAGAAAGCCTAAAGCAGCAGACTCAACGATCAATTTACTATGATATTGAGCAAGTATATTATTGAATAGCAAAACATAAAAAAGCCGATCCTCCATCCAGGAAGATCGGCTTTCAAGTGCTCCGTAAAATTTTAATTATTGAATTATTGAGTGTTTGAATTATTGATTTAGAAAAGATTACTTCAATCGCCAATTCACTAACCCACCAATTCACTAATTAAATGCTAACAGTTGTGTTGTGGGTGGGATAACAATGTAATCCTTGTACCCAAACTTTTTTGGCTGTTCGATAATTGCTTTCATGGCAATAAGCTTGTAGATGTATGAACCGGTTTCGCGGTTGAGGCTTAAGCGAAAGTAATTATCCTCGTTTTGCTTATTAATGGCGCGTTCCATTTTAATGGAGCCATTGTTGTAAGCGGCGGCAGCCAGCGTCCAGCTGTTAAATTCACCATACAGTTCTTTGATGTACTTGCAGGCTGCTATTGTTGATTTGCGCACATTTTGGCGCTCATCAACACCATGACCAACCTTTAGGCCATAAGTACGCGCGGTACCCGCCATAAACTGCCATAAGCCAGATGCCCCTTTTGATGAAGTGCCGCTTTTGAGGCCCGATTCAACCAACGGGATGTATTTAAAATCATCAGGTATGCCATAAAACTTTAAAATGGGCTCAATAATAGGGAACAGCGCTTCGGCCTTGCGGTGCAGCAAGGTTGACTGAACACTTTTAAAAGAATGTTGGCTAAGCGATTTGTTGAGTTTTTTGGTAACCCTGGCATCGTTAACAGGTAAAGCTTCGTCGGCAAAACTATAGGTAGCCGCAGTGCTTTTAATAAAAATAAATTTCGAGGTCCGATGGCTTAATTTGGCCGGTTTTGCAACCGTTTCAGCAATTGTTGTGCTGTAGATATTAAGCTTTGAAATGAGGGCCAGCACCAGGATTACGGAGCACGTAAGTAAGTGTTTTTTAATCATTTCTTTTTTTATCATTAACTATACATTAGGTAAAATGTGCTGCAAAGGTATGTCATACAAATCACATAATCAAATACTTAGGATTTTGCCAACTTTTTTAGCATGGGTTTTCGGTTCAAAAACTGTGTTTAAAACCGTTTAAACCGTGATTTTGTTTGCTGACATTTTTTTGATTTTTTTAATTAAAGTGTGCCAAAAAAGCATAACTTTGACCCTCACGCTGCGAAAGCGCTAAACAAAAAAATATGGTATTTAAGAGACCAACAGGTAGTCGCGATGACAGGCCAGGAAAATCAACTGGCAGAAGTTCAAGAGGCGACGATAAGCCAAAAAGACCGGCAACCGCAAAAGGTAAAGCCACTCCGGACGGAGAAAAGAAAAAACTATCCAGACCGGATAAACCATTCCAAAGCAACAGGTTCAGCGACGATAAGCCCAAAAGCAATTTTAGGGACAACGCATCATCTGGCGACAAAAAATCGTCGGGCAGATCAAAGCCATATTCAGGCAGACCTGCGGCAGGTGACGACAGACCTAAAAGTAACTTTAGAGACGGTGCTTCATCCGGCGATAAAAAAAGCTTTTCGCCACGCAGCAAGCCATACTCTGGCAGGCCAACAGGCGGCGATTTTGAAGACAGGCCAAAAAGAAGCTTCGGTGCAGGCTCATCCGCCAGCGGCGAAAGAAAGCCCTACTCTGGCCGTCCAACCTCTGGCGAAGGTGAAGAAAGACCCAAAAGAAACTTTGGCGGCAGCAGTGCCGGCGAAAAGAAACCATACTCGTCACCACGCACCCGTACATCCAATACCGATTTTGGCGATAAGCCCAAAAGAAGTTTTGGCGCAGGCGCAGAAAGATCGACAGATAAAAAATTTGGCGAAAGGCCCGAAGGCGGATTTAAGAAACGCGAAGGCAGTTTTTCAAAAGATAAACCGGCTTATAATGCCGACAAGCCACAGCGTAAGCCCACTTACGATAAAATAACTAAAGATACCAGCGCACCCGAAAGGACCATGCGTGGCCGTAAAAAACCAGCCGAAACCAAAACTAAGGACGATGGCCTTATCCGCCTTAACCGTTATATATCAAATGCGGGCATCTGCTCTCGCCGTAAGGCCGATGAACTGATCATTGCAGGTGTGGTATCGGTAAATGGTGTGGTTGTTGATGAATTGGGTGCCAAAATTGATCCCCGTAAGGACGAGATCAAATATAACGGCGAAACCCTGCGTCGTGAAAAAATGGTTTATGTATTGTTAAATAAACCAAAGGATTACATTACCACTACCGAAGACCCGCAGGAACGCCGTACTGTAATGCACCTGGTTGAAAAAGCAACCAAAGAGCGCATTTACCCAATTGGCCGTTTAGACAGGAATACCACCGGGTTATTATTAATGACCAACGATGGCGACCTTGCCGACAAATTATCGCACCCACGTAGCAACATCAGCAAACTATACCAGGTTGAATTAAATAAAGCCTTATCTCAAGGTGATTTGAATAAGATCACCTATGGTATCGAGCTGGAAGATGGTTTAATTAAACCCGATTCGGTATCGTACGTTGCAGGTGCATCAAAGCGCGAAGTAGGCATCCAAATCCACAGTGGTAAAAACCGCGTGGTACGCCGCATTTTTGAAAGCCTTGGTTATGAAGTTGTAAAGTTGGATAGGGTGGTTTACGCCAACCTCACCAAAAAAGATCTTCCTCGCGGCCGTTACCGCCATTTGGAAGAAAGCGAGATCATCCAGCTCAAACACCTGATAAAATAATATAAAACGCCCCGCTAAACATCGGGGCGTTTTTGTTAACTTGCTTTTGCAATGATCGTTTTTAATACCCGAGGTTTACTCATACCAGAAACTATTATACCATCAACGCTAAGCGAATTTGAAGTGGAATTTGCAGTGAAGCTATCTGATGGAAAAAGAAAAGAGTTATTTGATCAGTTTAAGTTGTATTGTAATAACTTAAAGGCTGTTTGCGACAACAAAGCAATCGTTCAATGGATTGATGGTTCTTATTTTACCAAAAGTAAAAATCCATCTGATATTGACCTGGTTTCTTTTTTGATTACGAAACAGCTAAAGCGAAGGAGAATGAGCTTAAACAATTCATTTATCCTCAAAGTATTGCAAAGTATGGAATAGATGGCTATATAATTAGGTACGCTATCGGCATTACTGGTAACTACAAATACCGCTGCCGTTACCTGCCGGCAAAGCAATATAAGCAATACAATAAACAGGTACCTGTAAAATATTGGTCTTCAATTTTTTGAATCGGCCATCAGCACACTTGGTATCATCCTACCTGACAATAGTTAAACTGCCCGAGAGCAGGCTGCATGGGGTATTTAAATTGATAATATAATAATACACGCCCGGCGGCAATAGCTGATTGTTGAATTTCCCGGCAAAAACGGTTGCATACTCTTTGGATTCGAATACCTTTTGGCCATAGCGGTTAAACACCTGTACCAGCGAGCCTGGAAATTTCTCAAGACCTTCTATGTTCCAGTAGTCATTTATACCATCGCCATTGGGGCTAAATGAGTTTGGTTTTTTAACATCTACGTGCACTACCTCAATATGGGTTTGTGTCCGGTTGCTTTCGCAGCTGCCAATGCTATAGTTGATGTAAAAATCACTGGTTTCAGTAATAGATAAAGTGAATTTACCCGTTGTGTTAGTTGAAAGCGGCAGAGTAGATGTAGCATCTGCATACAATTTATAAGTACCCGCAACCGGGTTTTGTACGCTGATGGTAACTGTTTCCGGATCGCAGATCCGTTGATTATTAACAACGGGCGGATCGGGTGTAAACTTATTATTACTAACTGCACGATCTACGGTAAGCGGGATGGCGCATGCCGTATTATCCGTAACAACCAGCGAGTAATTTCCCTCTCCTACACTTTTCAGGTCTTTATCCGTGCCAACAACGGCATTGTTAACAGTATTGGTCCAGGTATATTTGTAAGGAGGCACGCCGCCTGTTACATCAACACCGGTAATGCTCCCAAATAGCTGATCGCACTGATCAGGATTGGAAATGGGATTGTTTAGCGACGAAAACTGTAAAAGCGGCGTTACTTTTACTTCTAAATTGTTTACCAGTACACTTGGGCAACCATATTTATCGGTTACATTAAGTGTATAAAAACCCGCCGCTAAACCACTTATACTTGGCGAATTACTAATCAAAGTACCATCCTGCTTTATCCACTGGTATGATACCGGGATTACTTTTCCTTCAATCTCCAGGTTAATTGCCCCGTTATCTAATCCGCAGGTGGTGGCAACACTCGCCAGGCTCTTAATGGTAAATACTTCCGGCGTTAGCCTGTTAACGGTAAAATATCCATCATTGCTACATTTGGTTACCGTGTTAACCGCGTTGAGACGATAAGTACCATCGGCGAGGTTAAAAATATCTAAATTGCTTTGATTGGTGGTAATTGGGTTTCCTTGTGGATCGTACCATTGATACAGGTCGGCATTTTGAACATATACACTTGTTATTGCACCATTATTGGCGCCACATTTGGCCGGAGTAATAGAACCTCCGCTAATATTTACAGAATTGGTTTCCTGGATAAAAATAGGAGGCGTTGAATACGGGCTGCATTCGCTTTGGTCATACAGCGTGAGGGTGTAGTAGCCCCCTTTAACTTTTACCAGGTTTTTGGTAGTAGCCACCACTACCCCGGCATCATTTGTCCATTTATAGGTTAATGTGCCTATGCCTACTGTTGTTGTTATATTGCTGATACCGCCATCGGCAATGCCGCACCGCGCGGGGGCAACCTGCATAGTCGAAAGATCATAATCCGGACCCGGTTTGGCTTTAATAGTGACAGCCGGCGATGAGGTAACCGCACAACCGGCCTCGTCATAAATAGTAACGGTATAAGTGCCCTCGGGTAAATTGGCGGCCTTATCTGTCGATTTTATCAGGCCCGCCTTGTCTTTCCAGGCAAAGGTTACGTTACCTGTACCACCCGTAAAATTGACATCAAACGGAAACGACTTTTGCCGACACTGGGGTGTAGGCACAATTACATTTTGTATTTTTATCCGTAGGTCTTTTATTTCAAACAGTTGTGTTGTTTTTTGACAGCCACCCGGATATTGAACGGTTAACTGGTAAGTACCGGGCAACAGGTTTTTTATATTCTGAGCGTCGCCTATTGGCGTTAATGATCCATTGGTTTCTTTTTTATCCCAGTGGAATAATAGTCCGGTACGGGGTTGCTGTATGGTTACACTCCCCTGGTAAGCACAGGTATAATTTTTTACAACCACATCATTATCCTGTATCACCAATGACGAAAATGGCGAAGTATTATTATTGGCATCCGTAGCTGTGGCAATAACAGCCTTGCTAAAAGCACCCGAATAACTCCATGCCCCGCTTGCGCTTGATGTCACCGTGGTTATGTAGGTTTTACCCTGGCATATATTGCCGCAATCGTCCGACAAAAACAATTCGATTTTGCAATTTGGCGTTGCAGTACCCGATACAGCAGTGCCGCTAAAATTAAGTACCTGCACAAACGGAACCTGATAATTATTGGTTAAAACGCTTATGCCATAATCGCTGTTGCAAAAAATGCTGTTGTGCGTAATTAGTGTATGCGTGCTGTTTAAAGCTTCGATGCCATAAAAGTTATAGCCTATATAATTAATATCGGCGGCAGTGCCGCCGATGGTACCAGACGAACTTGTACCGGCATGAATGCCCTCACCATTGCCAAGGTCTTTGGTTCCGGTAATATCTGTTCCTATTTTGTTGCCCGTTATTTTAAACGTGGCGTTCTCGATATAAATGCCGCAATAGCGCTGGCCCGATATTAAATTGGAAGTAACGTTTAGCGTTGTATTTGACGAGTTAACGTTAATGCCATAAGCTTTAATAAACGCGCTTTGCTGCAAAAGCGGGATGTTTTTAAAATCGGCTTTGCCTGTATAATCGGTGCCTATTTTGTTGCTTTGTATGGTTATGGTATTGGCTACCCCGTAATAATAAGCCCGCGCTATATTAATACCGGTAACATTGGCCGCTATCACATTACCCATACCGGCATCCGTACCACCTATCAAACCATCTTTATCTAAAGTAAGGTTAATACCGGTGTAGTTACTGGCGGCGGTGAAGCCATCATCAAGCAAACCTATAATATTACTTTGAATTTGAATATCCGAAGCGCCTGCAGCATAGTAATAGGAGGTGTTATAAATTCCGTTAATGTTGCCGCAAAAAACATTTCCTTTGCCAGGCGCCCCTATAATAATCCCGCTTACATCCCCTTCCATCATTAAGCCCGAGCCCTGGCTAAGGTCGGCAGTGGCCAAACTGTTAATTTTAGCAAAGTTGCGGATGTACAATCCGTATATGGCAATTTTTGTGGCTGGTGCGCCACCTGCATTTACCTCGCCATTAATATTTAAAGCATTAAAATAAACAGGAGAGGTTTCGGGCTCAATAATCACCTTGGCGTTTGATACCCCGAATGCAATACCCGGTTGGGTAGTACCGTCGATAGTAACGTTGGAGGTAATAAACGGCAACTGGCTTTTTAACCTAATGGTACGATCGGATACCAAACTACCGGGTAAATTAAACCGGATGATATCGGGAGTAATGATGCCGTTGCCTGCTGCTACCGAGAGTGCTTCGCGAAGCGTACCGGGCCCTGTATCGGCATTACTGGTTACCACGATGGTGGCTGCAAAATTAAAATTGCTTAATAAAAACAGAAAGACTATTAACAGTAAAAATTTCTTAGCAAACATGATAAGTATAAGTCTGTTAAAGATATAAAATTTCTCTGTAAATGCTTTGTCAATATCATATTACGCAATTGTTACTGATATTGTAAAATCGTACCTTTGCGGTAAATTTAAGGGGACGACTATTTCATGAAGCTTAACGCAGATTACCAGGAACAATTCCAGTCAAGGCATATTGCTCCAAATGAGGCCGACACGGCAAAAATGTTAAAAACCATCGGTGTTAGCTCACTGGATGAACTGATAGCGCAAACCATTCCGGACCAGATCAGGCTTAAAAAACCGCTTGATTTGCCACCTGCGAAAAGCGAGTTTGACTACCTCACTACACTTAAACAAACATCGTTAAAAAACAAGGTATTTAAGTCGTTCATCGGCAAAGGTTATTATGATGTAATTGTGCCTGGTGTTATTCAGCGTAACATCCTCGAAAATCCCGGATGGTATACCCAATACACGCCGTACCAGGCCGAGATTGCGCAGGGCCGTTTACAGGCTTTGTTAAATTTCCAAACCATGGTTATTGACCTTACCGGGATGGAAATTGCCAATGCTTCCCTATTGGATGAGGGCACAGCCGCTGCCGAGGCTATGTTTATGCAGTACAGCCTGCGTAAAAACAATGCTGCCAATGTGTTCTTTGTATCCGAAGAACTGTTCCCGCAAACTATTGATATTTTAAAAACCCGCTCGGAGCCTTACGGCATCGAACTGCAAATAGGCGACCACCGCACGGTTGAATTAACCGACAATATGTTTGGCGCCATTGTACAATACCCTGCCGGTAAAGGTGCAGTATATAACTACCAAGATTTTGCTGTCGCCGGTCACGAAAAAGGCATTAAACTAACCGTTGTTGCCGATATCATGAGCCTGGTATTGCTAACCCCTCCGGGTGAATGGGGTGCCGATATTGTTGTTGGCAGTACACAACGCTTTGGTGTACCAATGGGTTTTGGCGGCCCCCATGCCGCTTTTTTTGCTACTAAAGAAGAATACAAGCGCTCTATCCCTGGTCGTATCATCGGTGTAACCATCGATAGCGCCGGCAACTATGCTTTGCGCATGGCCTTGCAAACCCGCGAACAGCACATCCGCAGGGATAAAGCCACTTCAAACATTTGTACCGCGCAGGCATTATTGGCTATTATGGCCGGTATGTATGCCGTATACCATGGTCCTAAAGGTGTTAAATTAATAGCCGAAAGAATTCATGGCCTAACCATCCTGTTGGCTAAAGCCCTTGGCGAATTAGGTTACAAACAACTGAACGAAAGCTACTTTGATACCCTGAAGTTCGACGTAGCCCATTTAGCAGGTCCTATCCACTCTGAAGCGCTAAACAACGAGATGAACCTGAACTATGAAGGTTCGGTTGTTACTATTTCTGTTGATGAAACTACATCGCCCGAGGATATTAAAACCATAGTTAGATTCTTTGCCAAAGTATTGGGTAAAACTATTAACGATGTTGATTTTGACGGATTAAAGGCTGATTTGGAAACTGTAATTCCAACTGAATTACAGCGTACATCTGCTTACTTGACCCATGCGTTGTTTAACTCGCACCATTCCGAACATGAAATGCTGCGTTATATTAAATCATTAGAGGCAAAGGATCTTTCGCTTTGCCATTCCATGATCGCTTTAGGCTCATGTACAATGAAGCTGAACGCCACCACTGAAATGATCCCGGTTACCTGGAACCATTTCAGCAAAATTCACCCTTTTGCACCAACCGACCAGGTTGGCGGCTATATGCAACTGTTTGACGAGATTAACAACTGGCTGAGTGAGATCACCGGCTTCGCGGCCATGAGCCTACAGCCAAACGCAGGAGCACAAGGCGAATACGCCGGCCTGATGGTTATCCGCGCCTATCATCATGACAGGGGCGATACCCACCGTAATATCGCTTTAATTCCATCATCGGCACACGGTACCAACCCTGCATCTGCAGCTATGGCCGGTATGAAGATAGTGGTTGTTAAATGTGATGATAATGGTAACATCGACGTTGCCGATATGCGTGCCAAAGCCGAGCAATATAAAAACGAGCTATCGTGCTTAATGGTTACCTACCCATCTACCCATGGAGTATTTGAGGAATCGATCATCGAGATCTGCCAGATCATCCATGAAAATGGAGGCCAGGTTTATATGGATGGCGCCAACATGAACGCACAGGTAGGCTTAACCAGCCCGGCCAATATTGGTGCGGATGTTTGCCATTTAAACCTGCATAAAACTTTCTGTATCCCTCACGGTGGCGGTGGCCCCGGTATGGGCCCTATCGGCGTAGCTAAACACCTGGTGCCTTATTTACCAGGTCACGCTGTAGTTGATATCGACAGGGGTAAATCTATCCACGCGGTATCTGCAGCACCATGGGGTTCGGCATCTATACTGATCATCTCTCATGCTTATATAGCCATGATGGGCAGCGAAGGGTTAACCAATGCAACCCGCTACGCTATCCTGAATGCCAACTATATTAAAACCCGTTTAGAAAGTCATTTCCCGGTATTATACACTGGTGCCAATGGCCGTTGCGCGCACGAAATGATATTGGATTGCCGCTCGTTTAAACCGTTCGGTATCGAGGTTACAGATATTGCCAAACGCTTAATGGATTACGGTTTCCACGCGCCAACTGTATCGTTCCCGGTTGCGGGTACGGTGATGGTTGAGCCAACCGAATCGGAACCTAAACATGAGCTTGACCGTTTCTGCGATGCTATGATCGCCATCCGTCATGAAATTGCCGATGTAGCCAGCGGCGTGTTGGATAAAACAGACAACCCGTTAAAAAACGCGCCACACACTGTAGCCGTAATTACCGGCAATGAGTGGGAACATCCGTACACCCGCCAAAAAGCAGCATTCCCGCTGCCTTACGTTGCGGCCTTTAAATTCTGGCCATCAGTAGGCAGGGTTAATGATACTTATGGCGATAGAACGCTAATTTGCTCATGCCCGCCGTTAACAGATTACGAGTTTGAAGAAAGCGAAGTAACCACTCCCGAATACGGAACCTGAGACCGGAAATACCAGAGGATTATATAAAAAGAAAAAGACCGTCATCATAAGTGGCGGTCTTTTCATTTACTTTAACTGTTAAAATCCATGCTGTCATGGCTGCGGGAAGAGATTACCTGTTTGTGGTTTGTTTATTGCGACGCAGCATGCTCAAAAAAACGGGTGTAATGCCCAGGTACGATGCTATTTGCTTTTGCGCTATCCGCTGTTCCAATTTGGGGTATTGCTTTTGAAACTGCAGGTAGCGCTCTTCGGCGGTTTTAGAAAGGTTTGAGGTAATGCGGCGTTGGTATAAATTGAACCCGTTTTGGGTAAGTATGCGAAAAAAACGCTCGAACTTAGGCAACTCGATAAATAGTTTTTCAATAGCCGCGTGGCTAAGGTAAAACACCTCGGTATCTTCCAGCGCGCCTATCGAATAGAATGCAGGGCTTTGTCCAAAAAAGCTGGAAATATCTACCGACCACCAGTTTTCCGGGCAAAAAGACATATTGTGTTCGTCGCCCTCACGGTCTACGTTAAAAATGCGCAGGCAGCCTTTGTTCACAAAATATATTGCCCGGCAAATCTCGCCGGCGCTCAGCAAAACAGTATTCTTTTTTACAACCTTATGCTGCAATACCGATTGAACATAAGCCGCCTCTGCTGGAGTTAACGAAACGTGCATAGCAAAGTTTGCCATTATGAGGTCGAACATAGGGTAGTTTTAAAGTAAAGATAGGGTTTGAATTTATAGTTCAAAATCACCGTAATTGAAAATATCTGTTAAAAGCAAAAGAGGCTAACCTGTAAAGGCAGCCTCTTTTGCTTTTTCAATGGCAGCAGATAGCTGCATGTACTACTTCCAAATTGATTTTAACCCGTTAATGGTAAGTGTGTTTAATTTCAGCTTTCCATCTACATTTATTGCCATGCTGGTGTAATCCTCGTTGGGGAAATAAACGGCGGTCATGGTAGTTAAGCCTCCATCGGCAAAAAGCTCAACGGATGCTTTATCAACTACAATGATCAGGTCGGAGCTTTTTGTTGTACTCAATCTTGGGGCAGTAAACCGGCCCGAGAAGTCTTTTTGAAAATCCACCTTACCTGATTTTGTCCTGTCGATAAAATATTGATCCTTGGCATCATCGTAACCGATTAATACTTCTTCTCCTTTTTTGTTGGATAGTTTAATGGTATAGCCCTTTAACTGAGCGAGGCTTAACTTTAAAATGTATTGGCTTTTTAAATTACTTACTTTGTCGGTTAACTCAAGTGTTTTATTAATTGCCACTTTTTTTGATACCGATGTACTGGTACTGATGTTAACTAACTCAGGAACCGGGGCCGATGCGATGACGATGCCTTGTTTACTTTGTTTTAAACGCAAATCTCGCGGAATGGTCATGGCGTTGCGCCATTTTTGGGTGGGCACCTGGTTAGCATATTCCCAGTTACTCATCCAGCCCAGGAAAATTTTGCGGCTGCCGGTATTGCTCCAGGTAATGCCTGCATACTCATCGGGGCCATAATCCAGCCAGCGCGTTTGGGTATCCATCGGTGTAAACTGATGCCCGTTAAAGCTCCCCACAAAATATTGCGTAGCCGAGCCTCCGTTGGGCCCTCCCGGGTTAAGGTTTACCACAAGTATCCAGTATGTTTTGCCGTTCAGCTTTAAAGGGAACAGGTCGGGGCACTCCCATACCCCGCCGTGCGCTCCCTCTCTTAAACCAAACTCACTCTCCTTTTTCCAGGTTTTTAAATCAGGTGCCGAGTAAAAGGTAATATGATCTTTGGTAGCCAGGGTCATTACCCATTTTTTTTGTTTGGGGTACCACATCACTTTAGGATCTCTGAAATCTTTAATCCCCGGATTTTTAAGTACCGGGTTCCCTGCGTACTTAGTCCAGGTAAGGCCGTTATCTAAACTGTAGGCAATACTTTGGTTTTGAAAAACATCGGTACCTGCCTTTTCTCCCTTTGGATCATGGTGCGTAAATATGGCTACCAACGGAACCTTTCCATTTTTACCAAAGCCCGAAGTATTGTTGGAATCAACCACAGCACTGCCCGAGAATATATAGCCCAGGCTATCGGGATATAAAGCTATAGGCATTTGTTTCCAGTGCACCAGGTCTTTACTTACCGCATGCCCCCAATGCATTGGCCCCCACACAATACCATCAGGATAGTATTGAAAAAACAAATGGTAGGTGTGGTTAAAATAAACCATCCCATTGGGGTCATTTACCCAATGCTGCTCCGGCGAAAAATGCACCTGCGGCCTGTGCGGCTCCTGGTAGCTTACTCCTGATTTATCCTGCGCTTTACTAACCATGGTAATCATTATAAAGGCCATCAGTAACGCGATGCCGGTTTTTGTTTTCATAATTGAAGTTCTTTTAATTTAGGCAGATGAACTTAAGCGTGTATTTACAAAGGCGCCCCGGCATAATTATAAAACCGGGGCCCTATTTATGTTTTAACAAGTTTAATACCCCGGGTTTTGTTTGTACAAACCGTTGGTAAATGTAATTTCTGATTGTGGTATAGGCAGGTACTCGTCCCGGCCTGCTGTAAATTTAGCAGTTGCCAGGAATGTTCTCCTGCCTTTTTCAACGTTAATATAGTCATTGAGTGTCTTCTCGGCAATTCCCCATCTTACTAAATCAAAGAAACGGGCTCCTTCTGTGGCAAACTCCAGTCGCCTTTCCCATTGCAGTGCTTTGCGGGCATAATCCTGCGTCCAGTTGGCAATGCTGTAGGGTTTAACGTTATAGTTAGATGGAAAGGTGCCATCTATTTTTTTAAGCCGTCCGGTGCTTGCCGCCGCACGGTTTCTTATTTGATTAATGAGCGGTAATGCACTTGCCTGCTGCCCCAGTTCAATATAAGCTTCTGCCTGCATGAGCAGTACATCATCGTACCTGATAATATCATAATTTTTTGCCGAACCCATAAACGGACCAAGCTTAAAGTATGATGAGCTGGTAGCCAATTGCTGGTTGCGCATGGTGTGGAAATTTCCGTAAACACCAGGATCGCGCACCCAACTGTTGCTGAATGGCTTCGTGTTGTCATATTTGTACGGGTGGCCGTCGATACCAACGGTATGGTCTAACCTGGGGTCAACCGTCACTTTTGTTAAATCGGCAATGCTGTTGTTAAACGTATCAAAGTTGGGCAAGCCATTAACATCAGTAGTATGCGCATTCACCAGGTTCTGGCTTGCAGCATGAAAGCCGCAACAACCGTATTGTGGTGCGCCATGCGGATAATTTAACCCATCCTCAAAATTCATACGCCCGGCAGTGGTTCCGTCATTAATGGTAAACTGTATCGCGAATACAGATTCAGGTCCGTTTTCAGTTTCCGGTAAAAAATCATCAGCTATATCGCTGCTTAATGCATATTTGCCAGATGCAATTACAGCCTGTGTAAGATCAACCACCTGCTGCAACCTTGTTTTATTGATATTGGTTACATGATGCTTATCATCCTGCTCGTAAGCCTGGTACAATCTCAGTTTTGCTAAATAAGCCTGGGCGTTTAACTTGTTGGCCCTTGCCAGCTCTGGCTGGGTAACAGGTAAATTATCAATAGCGTATTGAAAATCGGCTGCAATTTTATTCCATGAATCCTCATTTGATAACGTGTTCGAAACTTTCAGGATATCATCCGCCGTCGCGTTTTCATCAAAAATTGGAATGTTTTTATACAGCAGTTTCATGGTAAAATAGCTGTGGGCACGTAAAAATCTCAACTCGGCCAAACGTGTTTTCTTATTAGGGTAATCTGCATCAGAGAGCGAATTAACTGCCCTTAGCGCCACATTTGCCCTTGAAATAGATTTGAACAAATTTTTCCAGGTACGTGAAACAAAGGCATCCATTGATGGGGTTACCAGGTTGTAATGCTCCAGCGCGTCAACTTCGCCAACATCACCGGTACCGCCGCCGCCTTTATAGGCGTCATCTGAGCGAACGCTGCCGTAAGCCCAATCGCTGTATATGGGGCCTATCATGTCGCCGTTGCCAATAGCGGCATAGGCTGCGGTTACCAAACCTTCAATAGCGGTTGGTGTTTTTAAATCTGATGAAGACAACACACCCTTTGGTGTATAGTCTAACGCCTTTTTACATGAACTGAAGATGATCAGTCCGGATAAAACAGCTGTGAAAAATATTTTTGCTTTCATACTGAATAGTTTATATCGTTAAAATGATGCGTTGATACCAAAACTGAAAACTTTAGGAATTGGAACCGGACCAAGGTCAATCCTTTCAGGATCTGGGCTTAAATAGCTTTTGCTTTTCAACGTAAACACGTTTTCGGCCATCGCAAACACTCTTAGCCTGGTAAATACCGCTTTAGGCACAATAGTGTACCCAATTTGAATGTTGCGGAGTTTGAAATAAGAGGTGTTTACAATAAAGTAATCAGAAGTGCGGCCTTCGTTGTTATTATCTTTGAGTGTTAATGCAGGTACATTGGTATTGGTATGCTGTGGTGTCCATCCGCCAAATACACCGGGGCCAACATTTTCGCGGCTATGCATCAGGTTATTGTACAGGGTATATACATCAAACCCTTTGCGGCCGGCAACACCCGAACCAAATATAGACAGATCGAATTTTTTGTAGGTTAAATCAATCCGTGCACCATACTCCAAAGCGGGTAGCGTAGTTCCTATCCAGGTTTGATCGTTGGCATCAATTTTTCCGTCGTGGTTTACATCAACATACTTTATTCTGCCCGGCCCTGCGCCAATTTGTGTTGGGGCAGCATCCACTTCGGCCTGCGATTGGAAAAGACCGGCAGTTTTATACCCAAATATGTCAAACTGCGAATGTCCTATAATGGTATTAGCTATGTTACCCGGATAGGCCGGCCTAACATTCTCAGGCAAATCAGTGATTTTGTCTCTGAAGTGCGAAAAGTTTAAAGTTACATTGTAATTAAAATCGCCTGATTGCTGGCCATGATAGGTTACTAAAAACTCCCAGCCTTTATTGCTTTTAGAGGCGCCATTAACTGTTTTTGATTGCCCTTCGCCCAATGCCGATGCAATTGGAGGTGTAATTAGTATCCCCGTCGTTCTGCGGGTAAAATAGTCAAATGATCCCGAGATCTTATCGTTCAGAATGGCAAAGTCAAGCCCGGCATTTAGCTCTTCGGTAGATTCCCATTTTAGGCCTGGATTGGCAGCCTGGGTTTGCACAAAGCCCGAGGGTAACGATCCTGTATTGGCACCAGAAAGTGAGTAAGCAGTACCAACATTCATGTACTGCTCCCAAAAGCCCGGGGTTAACTGATTTTGAGTGGTACCATAGCGGGTATCATAAAGCGCGAAGCGCGATTGATCGCCAATTTCCTGGTTACCTACACGGCCCACACCTGCCCTTAGTTTTAATTCCGAAAAGATGGTGTTGTTTTTCATGAAGCTTTCCTGGTCAATTTTCCAACCGAAGGAAGCTGACGGGAAAATACCATATTGGTTGTTTGAACCAAACCTTGATGAACCGTCGCGGCGTATGGTTACCGAGGCTAAGTATTTACCGGCATAATTATAATCTAACCGCGAAAACTGCGAAAACAAGCTATTCCCGGTAGAGCGGCCGGTAACTATAGTATTGCCTGTGCCGGCATCTAAGGTAAAATAATCTTCGGTTTGTATGGCGTAGCCTTGTTTAAGGGTGGTCTGAAAATCGGTAAAGGTTTTAATATACTCGGTACCAACCAATAATTTAAAATGGTTGTTGGTGGTTAAATCGTAGTTATACCTTAACGTGTTTGAAAAAGTAGTGCTAAGGTAATGGTTCTGGTCAAAAAACAAGCTATTGGTTGTACGCGCCAGGGCACCTTCCTGGAAAGTTGGTGTTATCACCTTATTCAGGTAATTTGAATTATCGGCACCAAAATTCGATTTGAAATACAGGTTTTTAATGGGTTGTATTTCTAAAAAAACATTACCAAATGTATTTACCCGGTTAGCATTGTTCCACTTGGCTAAATCCTGCATGTGCAGCGGGTTATTCCTGTCAGAGTATCCCGCGCCAGATTCGCCTGCATAAGTAACACCATCTTTTTGGTATACTGGTATAGTAGGTGCCAGTGTTACTGCCAAAAAGGTGGTTGCCGCACCGCCCAAATCTGTGGTAGTAAGCGTCTCGTTTGAGTTGGTTATTTTTAAGTTTACGCCAAAAGTAGCTTTGTTGTCAAAGGCGCGTACCACACCGTTAATGCTACCTGTAGTACGGTTGTATTTTGTAAACCTAACAAGGCCGGTGTTTTTGATGTTGCCAAAGTTAATTTCAAGTGATGCGTTTTTGTTGCCTACCGATGCTGTGAAATCATTGTTATAAACCATGGCTGTTTTATACAATACACTTTGCCAATCGGTATTGCCGGCAGGGGTATTAGGGTCGCCACCTACAAATTGTTTGGGGGTAACACTGTTTAAAACCGGGTTGTTATAATTACCGTTCCAGTTAAAAGTGTATATATCGCCATAACCGGCAGCCGGGTCCTGGCCATCGTTTACAGATGCCTGCCATAGCGCCTTACCTCTGTCTGTCGAATTCAGCATTTTAAACCGCAACGATTTTTCTGACTGGACAGATGTACTGTTATTAAACTGGAACAGGACTTTGCCCTGGGTATTGCCGCCGTTTTTTGTGGTAACAATGATAACGCCATTGGATGCTCTTGACCCGTAAATCGACTCAGACGAAGCATCCTTAAGTACCTGTACCGATGCGATGTTTGAAGGTGATAAATTTTGAAAAACTTCGGGCCTGGTGGTGGGTATACCATCAATAACATATAAAGGGTTGTTATTGCCCAAAGTATTTGCCCCCCTGATCAGGATCCTGCTGGTTGAACCGTTGGCCGATCCATCTTTTTCGATGTACAAACCGGCAACCCTGCCCTGTAAAGCCTGCATGGTATTACCCGAGCTGTTGTTTTTTACCGGTGCTAAATCAACAACGGCCACGGCGCCCGTCAGATCTTTCTTCCTTTCGGATGTGTAACCGGTTACTACTACCTCATTCAAGGTGGTTGCGGCATCTTTAAATACCACATCAAGTACTTTGGTATCGGCGGCAACTGTTACAAGTATCGGTTTGGTGCCCACATATGAAAACCTTATAGATTGCCCGGTTGCTGCCGTGATGCTGAATTTTCCGCTGGCATCTGATAGTGTTGATTTTTGGGTTTCAACAACCACAATGGTAACGCCATCCATTGGTTTTGATGCGTTATCCAGCACAGTCCCGGTAATGACGCGGGATTGCGCGTATCCCTTACTTATGAGCAGTATAAGCAGGGAACAAATAAGTAATAATTTTCTCATTGGTTTTTAATTAAGTTTATTAGGTATGGTTTATTTAAAATAATTGGCTTTTAAAGTCTTGATAATCTGTTATTTTATAATCGGGACAACCTCCTTTCTTTGTTGCAATAAAGCCACCCATCGCTATTGCGTTTTTTAATAAGGTTTCCGGCGGTACGCCGTTATAATGGTTGGCAATAAACGCGGCCAAAAAAGAATCGCCGCTGCCAATGGTGTCTGTAACTTTTACTTCGCGGCCGGCAACATGGTATGCCTTATCCTGCTTGTAGTACGATGCCCCAAACTCCCCCTTGGTAACTACAATCTCGGGGATGTTAAAATGGTCTTGTATAAACCTGATCTGTTCCGATTCTTTGCCGAACGATCCCCTGAAAAGGCCCTGCACCATTTCCAGTTCGGCCTGGTTAAATTTTACAATATCTGCTTTGCGCAAAAGCTCTTCCAGCAAATCGCGGCTGAAAAAAGGCGGGCGCAGGTTAATATCAAATACTTTAATAGCATCGCTGGCCAACAATTCAAACAGGGTATTGCGCGATACGCTGTTACGCGATGCCAGGCTGCCGTATACCAAGTAGGTTGATGGCTGCAACTGGCTGATGACATGCGCGCTATCGCTTATAAAATCCCAGGCCACGGGGAAAACAATCTCGTATGATACCTCGTTGCCATTGTTCATTTTGGCAATTACCTGGCTGGTTGGGTGCTCCATATCGGTTTGCAGTAAATGTTTTGGTATTCCCCAGCCGTCCATCAAGTTTTCCAGCTTGTGGCCGTTGGCATCGTTGCCTATTTTGCTTACCAGGCTGGTGGGTACACCCAGTTTATTTAAGTGATAAGCCACGTTAAGCAATGCGCCGCCGGGCTGCGGGCCATCGGGCAATACATCCCAAAGGATTTCGCCATAGCAAATGGCCGGGGTTGTTATGTTGGTTTGCGGGGTCATCGTCATTTCAATTATTAATGCATTACCATGTTAGTTTCTATCTGCTCCAATGAGCGGCCTTTGGTTTCGGGCATAAACTTCCAGACGAAGATGAGCTGGCATACCATCATCACGCAGAAAAAAGAGAATGTAACCGCGCCGCCTAACGACTCGGCCAGGTAGGGGAAACAAAAAGCTATTATAGCGGCCATAACCCAGTGTGTTGAGCTGCCCAATGTTTGCCCTTTGGCACGTACCTGGTTGGGAAAAATTTCGGATATAAAAACCCAGATAACCGCCCCCTGCGAAAAAGCGAAGAAAGCGATGAACATCATCATATAAACCGGGATTGCAAACCCGCTCATGTGGCCCGAGTAAAACGTGAACGCCACCATGAACAGCGACGCGATTAACCCGATTGAGCCAACCAGCATTAACGTACGGCGCCCTACCTTATCAATAATATTAATACCCAACAAGGTGAATATGAAATTGATTAGCCCTATACCAACTGTGGATAGCAGCGAAGAGTGCGCGCCAAGCCCGGCCATTTCAAATATGCGGGGCGCGTAGTATATAATAGCATTGATGCCCGATACCTGATTAAAAAAAGCGAAGAGCACCGCTAATATTACCGGTGTTTTATATTGGCCCGAGAAAAGGTTGCCGCTTGAAACGGTATCATGAAGGGTAGAGTTTTTGATAGCAGCCAGCTCCTGTTCGCAATTGAGCGGATTGATTACACGCAATATTTCAAGCGCCCTGCCTGTTTCGCCTTTTTTGAGGATGAGCCAGCGGGGGCTTTCGGGTATAAAATAAATGAGCGCTAAAAACAAAGCAGAAGGGAAGGCCTGCACGCCCAGCATCCAACGCCATGAAGCCTCGCCGCCCTGGCTAATGAGGTAGTTGGACAGATACGAGATGAGGATGCCCAGTACCACATTGAACTGGAACAAACCAACCAAACGACCCCGTCTGTCGGCAGGCGAAACTTCTGAAATATAAATAGGGGCCGTTACGGATGATATGCCTACACCCAGGCCGCCTAATAGCCTGAACACTAAAAACAGGTACCAGTTATCGGCCATCGCTGTACCTATTGATGATAGCAGGTAAGCTGCAGCTACAAAGTATAAAGTATTTTTTCTTCCGAAGATATCTGATGGTCTTGCACCGAACAATGAACCAATGACAGTGCCGATAAGCGCGATAGATATAGTAAGCCCATGCTCCATGACAGACAGGTGCCAGAATTGCTGGATAGATTTTTCGGCGCCCGATATCACAGCGGTATCAAACCCGAAAAGGAAGCCACCAAGGGCCACGACCATGGACCAGGCCAGGACGGAATGTTTTCTCATAATAATTATAAAAGGTGTTAATTGGATTTACGGTTGCAAAGTAGGGCGATATGCAAAGCGGCAGTTATCGATTTTATTCCAAAACAGTACAAAAATTAAAAACGGGTTAATTATTTGATTATCAGTACAATAAAATTTATCTTTAATCCTATACCATCCGGATGTTTGATTTTGATACACGGTATTTCCAGTTTTGATACATTATGATACAACGAGCGGCCTGCGGGCGGAGGTTGTTATTTGTATTGTAAAAACATTTATCGATACTTTTGTATACATCCTCCCCAAAAAGAATTGTATTAACCAATAAAACCGTGCTTAAACGTTTACTTAATATTTTTTAATGGCTTTGCTTCATCAATTGCGCAACCTGTTGTTGCCACCCATATGTATACTAATGGTGCTTACCGGCTGTAAAAAAGCCGACAAGACATCACAGTATACAATAGGCTTTTCGCAATGTGTAGGCTCTGACTTGTGGCGGCGCAATATGCTGGACGAAATGAAAATGGAGCTCTCATTACATCCCGATGCCCGTTTTATTTATGCCGATGCCGATAACAGCAGCAAAAAACAAATTGAACAGGTGAAGCAAATGCTGAATGAAGGCATCGATTTGCTCATCATATCGCCAAACGAAGCACAACCTTTAACCGGTATAGTTGAGCAAACCTATAATAAAGGCATCCCGGTAATTGTAATTGACCGCAAAACATCATCAGACCTTTACACAGCCTATGTGGGTGCCGATAATTACCAGATTGGTAAAATGGCGGGCGAATACGTTGGCAGTAATTTAAAGGGCACCGGCAACATTGTAGAGGTGATGGGCCTCCCCGGTTCTTCGCCCGCAATTGAAAGGCACAGGGGCTTTAGCGATGCGTTGGCTAAATTTAATAACATACATATTAAAGCCCAGGTATATGGCGATTGGCTAAAGGACCATGCTCAAAAACAACTTTACCAGGTGCAGCCTGATTTAAAAAATGCCGATGCCCTGTTTGCCCATAACGATGTAATGGCAGGCGCATCCAGGGAGGTGCTAAACAACCTGCATTTAAACCATCACGTTAAAGTATTAGGGGTCGACGCTATGCCCGGCGCCGGCGGAGGCCTGCAAATGGTGGCATCAAGAACTATTGATGCCAGTTTGGTATACCCCACCGGCGGCAAAGAGGCCATTACCACCGCATTCAGGATCCTGAATAAAGAAGCTTTTGCCAAAGAAACCATCCTGCAATCGCTGGTTATCGATTCAACCAATGTGCAGCTTATGAAAATGCAGTGGAACAAAATTAACAGCCAGCAAAAGGATATTGAACGGCAACAATCGTTACTGAAAGAGCAGCGACAGGTTTACAATAGCCAGGAGTTAGTTTTAAATATTATAGTAATAACCCTGGTGCTGGCTATTATTTTTGGAGGGCTTGCGTTTTACTGGCTGATGGAGAACCGAAAGATTAATAAAAGCCTTGAAGTAAAAAACAACGAAATTTTGCTGCAGCGCAACCAGCTGATGGAAATGTCGGCCCGGGCCGAGGTTGCTACCGAAGCCAAACTTAACTTTTTTACCAATATCTCGCACGAGTTTCGCACCCCATTAACCCTCATCCTGTCGCCGGTTGAGGATATGATGAAAAACGGGAAACTCAATATTATAGCAGGCAAAAACTTAAAACTAATCCATAAAAATACGTTCAGGCTGCTAAGGTTGGTTAACCAGCTCATAGATTATCGCAAAATTGAATACGACAAACAACAAATTAATGCTGCGCCCGGTAACCTGGTAACTTTTGTTACCGATATTATGGATAGCTTTCAGCACAATGCCCGCAAACGGAACATCAGCCTGAGCTTAACTTCGGCAGAAAAAAAAATAACGGCATGGTTTGATGCCAACATGCTGGATAAAGTTTTCTTTAACCTGCTATCTAATGCCCTTAAGTTTACTAAAGACAATGGCCGCATCCAGGTAACATTGACACAAAATATCGAAAATGTTGAAATAGCCATCCAAGACAACGGCATAGGCATGGAGCCTGGAGAAGCCGAGCACGTTTTTGACCAATTTTACCAGGCAGATAACGGCAATGCCAAAGGTTCGGGCCTGGGGCTTTCCTTATCTAAAGAGATTGTTTTGCTACATCATGGCAATATTAAAGTAAGTAGCAAAAAATGGCAGGGAACTATTTTTACCATTACACTGCCACTGGGCAACCCTTACAATTACAGTACCGACCAGCCGGGCAAGGTTGTTAATACCGCTGCTATTGATGAGCGCTCGCGCATTTATACCACCGATCTTGAACAAGGTGAAATAAAAACCGATACCCCCCCTCTTAGCAGCCCTAAGGAGCAATCCATTCTTATAATTGAGGATAATGCCGATTTGCTGACCTACCTTTCCGATAAACTGGGCATCGATTATGAGGTTTTTACAGCAGATAACGGCGTACAGGGTTTGACTGAAGCATTTGAAAAAGTGCCCGACCTTATTATATCAGATGTAGTACTGCCGGGTATGTCGGGCAAAGCAATTACCGAAAATCTTAAAACAGATATCCGCACATCGCACATCCCGGTTATTTTACTTACCGCGCAGGCCAGTATTGAGCATCAAATTGATGGCATTGGCAGCATGGCCGATGTTTATATGGTGAAGCCTTTTAATTATGACCAGTTGCTGGCAACGGTAAAAAACCTCATCAAAAACAGGGTAATACTTAAAGAACATTTTACAAGCGACGTAAGCCACGGCAAAATACCTGCATCAAAATCGCTCGATAAAAAATTCCTTAACGATTTTGCAGGTATTGTTGAGCAAAACCTGGCCAACGAAAACTTTAATGTAGATGATATCTGCAAAACAATCGGCATATCGCGGGTACAGTTATACCGTAAAGTAAAAGCGCTGTTAGGCTGCAGCATTACCGACTATATTTTAACCCGAAGGCTGAAAAAGGCCAGGTACCTGCTCACCCACGAAGGCTATTCCATCTCCGAGATTACCTACATGGTAGGCTTTGCCAGCCCCAATTATTTTTCAACCGTATTTAAGGCGCAGTACAATTGTACCCCGAGCGAGTTTAAAAGGAAACAGGCATTGTAAGTTGAAAATGGATTTGGATTTCGGGTAAAAGGTTGATATTGATATATTTGTTTATATGGAAAGCATTCTTATACATCCTGAAAGTCCAGAGCAACTGAAAACAGTTAAAGCTGTATTGAAAGCGTTGAAGGTACAGTTTGAATCAAGCACTGTTACATTCCCTCCCCATGTTTCAGAAAGTATCCACCGCGGAATGCAACAATACGAGGCTGGAAAAAGCATTACGCTGGAAGAATTTAGTCAAAAACACTTATCGGAACGATGAGCTTTTCTCCTCCGATAGCAGGCAATCGTTTTTAAAGAGGAGGCACCTACGGAGCCTACTTTTAGGTTTCCTTGTGCTATAAACACGTGACTCCTACGGAGTCAATAATATACCAACCATTTCTAACTCCAGCGGAGTTACGTGTTTATAGTGAAAATCTATCTTGTTTTTGGCTCCGTAGGTGCCTCCTGTTTGTTCATAATTTTAAAAGCGATTCTGTGTCTCCGACAGCAACAAAACAAGAAATCCCGGCAAGTTTACCTACCGGGATTTCTTGTTTTTCAGCCGCTGTCAAAGGCTGGCAGCGTAGCTGTTATTTCGCGCTAAATATTAAGCCCGTAACACCGGCCGTTAATGAGCCCGGTTTTACCGGTTTATAAATAAAGAACAGCTTATGCATTTTACCATCAGTAACCGGGGTAACCGCTACATGCGCCATGCCTCCTTTTTGGTCTTTTGCCGGCGTTGGCATGCCGCCTTTGCCAATAAGTTTACCATCCGGCGCATCGGCATGAAGTTCAAAATTGAAACCGTATGTTGGTGCAGCCTGCCAGAATGTAGTGAGGTTTACTGATTTTACACCGGTAAGATCAATATCGTCAACCTCAAACCAACCTTCACCTGGCGGAATGATCATCAAATTCATGCCGTTGTACTTAAACCCGGTGAAGCCGTTTGTCTTTTCGGCACCCGTGAACAGGTAGTTACTGCTATTTAATGTAGCTATGCCCGTACCTGTTAAGGCTTTAATAGCATCGGTGCCATCGTCGGTATACTTAGCTGTTAATACCAAAGTGGCCGATGGCGTTTTGCCCGGATCTGGCATGATAGTGCCCGTTGGCGGCAAGGATTTCTTTTGACTATCTTTTCCTAACGACATTACCCAACCAATAATCTGCTCCAGATCGCCCTTTTTGATGCTTGGGTGGGCCGACATGGCCGTTTCGCCCCATACGCCCGCGCCGCCTTTAATAACCTTCTGGCTTAGCTTATTCATGGCATCAGGATCTTTCTGGTACTTGTTGCTTACATCAATAAACGCAGGGCCTATTGATTTGCCAACCTCTTTATGACAGCTTTTACAATCCATGCTCAGCATAAGCGTTTTGCCGGCATTTTCGGGCGCTGTTTGCTCCAATTGGGATGCTTCAACAGGCTTTTTATAGCCATCAATATAATCAACGTTAACTATAATACGTTTTGCATCAACCTTACTGGTTGCCGCGCCATCGGTAACGGTAACCGCATAGCTAAGCGGAACACCCGGCAAATAGAATGATTTATTGCCACTGGTGAGCTTCACCGAAACAACGGGCTGCTCGTTACCTGCATAAACATTAACCGGGCTACCTTTACTTGCCGCGCCTTCTGCATCTTTGGCTTCAACACTTATTTTATAATCCCCGGCCTTGGTATAAGTATAGCTTAGTTGCGGGGCATCGGTTTCTTTGGTGGTACCGTCGCCCATTTTCCAGGTATAAGTTATTTTATCTCCTTCGGGATCCTTGGCCTGGGCTGTTAGCTTTACAGTGAAAGGCAACAAACCTGTTGTTTTATCAACCTTTACACTGCTTATTACCGGTGGCCTGTTCCCTTTAATATAATCTATCCGGAATAAACCCGCATCGGGGTTATGCGTAAACCAACCGCTGCCATATTCCAGGCCATACAGCCTGCCATCGGGGCCAACTTCCATATCAATCATCGAGTTTGATTTAAGGCCCGGGAAAAATGGCTCCATTTTATCAAAATCACCTTCAGGAGTAAGGCTTACGGCTTTTATCCAGCCGCGCATCCATTCATAAGCCAAAAACTTTCCGTTATAATAATCGGGCAAACGGGTTTCTGCCGGGAACATATCGGTATAATAAACCGGGCCTGCCATGGCGTTACGGCCACCCGTGCCGACCTGCGGAAAATCGGCCGATGCACCATAAGGGTACCATATAAATGCCGGCTGAGCCGGTGGCAAATCGGTTAACCCTGTATTGTTACGTGAATTATTTACCGGGTGCTTAGGGTCAAATAGCGGACCCGATTTGCCTGTGGCGTAATCATAAATATGATATGGTTTGTTATCGCCCACAAAGTATGGCCAGCCAAAATTACCCGCGTGGCGTGCCTGGTTTATTTCGTCATATCCCATTGGACCGCGGGTGTCCAAGCTATCGTTATGCGCATCCGGGCCAACTTCGCCCCAATATAAATTACCGTTTTTTTGATCGACAGAGATCCTGTAGGGGTTCCTGTCGCCCATTACATAAATTTCGGGGCGGGTTTTTGGCGTACCTTTAGGGAAAAGGTTGCCTTCGGGGATATCGTAAGTACCATCGTCCTTAATTTTGATACGCATAATTTTACCGCGTAAATCGTTGGTATTCCCTGCCGACCGGCGGGCATCAAATTGCAGGTGACCAGGCCTGTCATCCAAAGGCGCATATCCGCTGGTCACATATTTTTGTCCTTTTTCATCAAAAGGGGTTGAGTTATCACCTGCCGAGAAGAACAGGATTTTATCAGGCCCCGGCCCAAAGGCTATTGAACCACCGGTATGACAGCAAATTTCGCGCTGGGCTTTTACTTCCAATATCACTTTCTCCGTCTTTTTATCCAGCGTATCGTTCTTAAACGTAAAACGCGACAAGCGGTTAACCGAACTATCGGCCGGGCTGTAGTAAATGTACACCCAGTTGTTATTGGCAAAATCGGGGTCTTTGGCCAGGCCAAGCATGCCTTCTTCGGCATTGGTACCTGGGGTATGCAAGGTTTTCCAGTATACATCAAAAAAGCCTACCTGTTTTACTTTTTGGGTAGCGTGATCATACCGCATGATCTCGCCCCGGCGCTGTATCACCAGGATATCCAGGTTGGGTAGTACGGTCATTTCGGTTGGCTCAAAAAATTCACCGGTCGAAAGCTGAGTTTTCATAAACCTGTCCTCTTCGGGCGGTGTTTGGGTTTTAGCTTTGGAATAGTCCAGTTCTTTATTTCCGCCAATGGCATATTCAATGCCGGCTGTCAGCATTTTAAGGTAATTATCGTCCTTATAGGTTTCTTCGGTATGGCCCATGGCGGTATAAAAAGCGCGGCCTCCGTCAAAATCATGATACCAGGTAGCAGGGTGCAGCCCCATGCGTTTACCACCTTTGTAGGTGCTTTCGTCAAGGGTAATTAAAACATGCACATCAGCTGCCAATGCCTTTTTGAAGCTGTAAAACTCATCTGTACGTTTCCAAACTTTGGGCAGGTGCCTGGTGGCGTCGTTATCGGCATCAACCACGTTGTAGGTACCGGGCTGTACGTTAGGGTTTTTATCGTGAATACCGGGGTGGTCATAAAACCAATCCCCCATGAGGCGGCCATACCATCCCCAATCATACTCTGTATCGGCCGCGGCATGTATGCCTACGTAGCCGCCGCCTGCCTGGATATAGCGTTCAAAAGCAGCTTCCTGGCGATAATCGAGCACATCGCCGGTGGTGCTCAGAAATATAACTGTAGCGTATTTTTGAAGGGTTGTGTCATTAAACATCGCGGAGTTTTTGGTGGTATCTACGTCAAACCCGTTTTGCTCTCCCAGTTTTTGAATTGCGGCTATCCCAGCATCTATAGATGCATGATGAAAGCCCATGGTTTTTGAAAATACAAGCACGCGCGGCTTTCCGGGCCTGGCTTTGTTACATGATAAGTAGGTGCAGCTAAGCGCTACAAGAACCAACAGGGCGATTTTTTTCATATCGACTATTATGAATTTGGGTTAAACAGGTGTATAGAGCTTGGTTTCAGGAGCTATTGCAACAAAATGATACAATCTATAGCTACTTATCAAATTTATAATTAAATATCGAAGTGTCAATACCTATTGTGTAACAATGACACAATATTTAACATGAATGGCGGGTAATAAAATCCTGGGTTGTTTGTTTGTAAATGCGTACAACGTCGGATCGGTTGGGAATTTGTAAAACAAAAAAAGAGAGCCTTTTTGGAAGCTCCCTTTCCCCTAATTAATTTAAACTATTGATTAAACCCAAAACAAAGAACAAAAAATCTCAACTTGGGCGTCTGAGAATTCAAAAAAAGTTTTTCACAGGTAGGTGATTTAATTTTTTTTCACAGATTATATGCAGGGCGAGTTGTTCAAAACAAATTTATTGCCAGTATTTATTATTTCTATAATTATTGGCAATAAATAATAGTTGCGTTACAATTATTTAATCCAATATTTTTTACGAACTTTAATAATCAAACGCCAATTTATTTTTTGAGCCCCCTGCAAAAAATCAATTTTTAAATTAATTTCACTTTTATGTTACTTACTGATTTTGAATACCTTACCAATTCTGACGAAGCTTTTAAAAAGAAAATAGCCCTTCAGATTAAGAATTTGAGGCGACAAAATCAGGTTACACAGGAAAAATTCTTTACCGAAACCAATATTAATATTGCCCGGCTCGAGTCGGGAAAAATTGATATCAGGTTGGATACGCTCCGAAAAGTTTGTTATTATTTTGATGTTTCGCTGGCTGGTTTTTTTCAGGGTATATATTAAAAGCTGTCTTTTTTAATAAAACCGTTGTCCTAAATTCTATTATTCAATACAATTGCTGTATTTTTTTACATACACCGCAACAAATTCATGATCAAAAAAGTCACCTCCGCCGTGCTCTTAAGTGGGCTTACCACAATTACCCTGCTTCAGGCCTGTAAAGACAACACAAAAACCTATGCCGATAATGACCCGGTGATCAAAAACGTGGATACCAGTGTGAAACCCGGCGACGACTTTTTTAAATACGCCAACGGAACCTGGCTTAAAAAGAATCCGATACCCGGCGCGTACGCAGCCTGGGGCATAGGCAACGTGGTTCAGGAAGAACTGCGTAACCGGATGAAAAAGATTAATGAAGATGCCCTTAAGGCCAATGCACCAAAAGGCAGCAGTACACAAAAAATAGGTGATTTTTACTTTAGCGGGATGGATACCGCTGATATTGAAAAGCGGGGCATTGAACCGCTTAACGATGAACTGAAAAAGATTGATAACATTAAAGATATTAAAGGCCTTATTGAGGAATTTGCCCACCTGGATGGCATAGGGGTAACTACGCCATTAGGCACTTATGCCGGGCAGGATAGCAAAAACAGCGATAAAATAATGCTGCAATTAGGCCAATCTGGTATTGGGTTGCCAAACCGCGATTATTACTTTAATACTGATGCACATAGTGTTGCTATCCGTACTGATTATAAGCTGAAGCATTTGCCAGCCATCTTTAGATTGAGTGGCTTGCCTATAGATGCGGCAAGCGTTGCCACCAAACAAACTTACGCTTTAGAAACTGCCCTGGCCGGTAGCAGCCGTAAACTGGAAGACCTGCGCGACCCCTACCATAACTATAACAAAATGACCTTGGCGGGCTTAAGCGAACTGGCGCCTGATATCGATTGGAAAACCACTTTCAAAAAAATGGATTATAAAGATGTAGATACCGTGATTGTTGGCCAACCCGAATATTACCGCGCCCTTAACAAAGCTTTGCATGATTATAGCATTGCCGATTGGAAAAACTACCTGCGCAAAAACCTGATTGTTGCGTTTGGATCATACCTGAGTAAACCGTTTGATCAGGAACTGTTTCGTTTTTATGAAATGGTGCTTTATGGCAGCAAGGAACAATTACCACGCTGGAAAAGAATTCTCGACCTGGAAAACGGGGTAATGGGCGAAGTGTTAGGGCAGATATTTGTAAAAGAGTACTTTCCCGAAAAAACAAAAGAACGCTATGTAAAACTGGTAGAAACTATGCGTGAAACTTTTAAGGAGCATATTGAAAAGCTGGACTGGATGAGTGCGCAAACCAAAGCAAAGGCCTACTATAAGCTAAGTAAAGTAATGCCAAAGGTTGGTTACCCGGATAAATGGAAAGATTTTTCGGCCCTGGAGATTGATCGCGGGCCGCTTGCGTTGAACATGATGCGCGCGAACAACTGGCAGCATAAGTTCAACGCATCTAAACTGGGCAAGCCTGTTGACCGTACCGAATGGGGAATGACACCACAAACCTATAACGCTTATTACAACCCTTCCAATAACGAGATTGTGCTGCCTGCGGGTATTTTTGCTATTCCGGGTTTTAAAGATGAGAATATTGACGATGCCGTCATTTACGGCTACGCCGCTGCGTCCACCATCGGCCACGAAATGACCCACGGCTTCGATGACGAAGGCAGGCAGTTTGATGCCAGGGGAAACTTAAAAGCCTGGTGGCTACCGCAAGATTCGGTTAAGTTTACCCAACGTGCGCAAATGCTGATAAACCAGTTTAACGGTTATACTATTTACGGGCTGCACGTAAACGGCAAAGCTACCCAGGGCGAAAACATTGCCGATTTGGGCGGCATAGTAATTGGCCTGGATGCCTTTAAAAAAACCGACCAATATAAAGAAGGCAAACCCATCAACGGTTTCACCCCGCTGCAACGCTACTTTTTAGGTTATGCCCTTGGCTGGTTGGGGCAAGACAGGCAGGAAGCCCTATCGAGCCAGATATTAACCAACGAACATGCCCCTGGCTTTATGCGCGTAAATGGCCCCTTTACAGATGTGCCAGAGTTTTATGAAGCTTTTGGCATAAAAAAGGGCGATAAGATGTGGCTGGATCCCGATAAAAGGGTTAAGATTTGGTAGATTACCCGAAAAGGAAACCCGATTCATACTACGAGCGTAAGGTTTTGTGAAACTCAGGAAAGCCTATGACGTATATCGCATGATGGCAAGCGTTCACCCGTCGAGGCTGTGCCTACACTTCTGCTGCGCAGGAAGGTGTGGTTGAAAAGCGCCGGCGACGGCTATACTTTCTAACGAAGTTGCAGAGCGGTTTCCCAAAACCTCGCCGGGCGGGATGGATATTAACCGCAGTGCAAAGCTGATGCTTATATAAACCGAGATCCTTATTTCAGGACACCATACAAATGATAGCCCACATGGCATTCGGTTCACACAACGGCGTCCCTCATTTTTTATATTCGTCGACAGATATCGATAATTGGACGATACATTTCAGCCAGAGCCCAGGGTTATAAATACTTTCAGCTAATAATCACGCTCAAAGAATCAATTAACACCATGGAAAGAAAAACTTTTTTAACCAGCGGGCTTGCAGCATTAGGCTTTGCCGCTATCGCACCACTTGCCAATTCCTGCAAAAAGGAAAGCACAACAACTACTACCGACACAACAACTACCACTACAACCACGGGCGGAACCAGCAGTAGTACCTGTACCACCGGGGCTTCTGAAACAGCCGGCCCTTACCCAACTATTACGCCATCAAGTTACGTGAGAAGTAATATTGTTGATGGCCAATCAGGCGTACCTTTAACCATTAAGCTTACATTCACCAATACCAACAGTAGCTGCGCGGCGCTAACCGGCGCCCTGGTAGATATTTGGCATTGTACCTCACTGGGTTACTATTCTGAATATACCGATACTCCTGGCGGTGGTTATGCCACCATTGATTATACTTCGTCTCATTTTTTACGTGGAAGGCAAACTACCGACAGTAATGGCCTGGTAACGTTTACCAGTATTTTCCCGGGTTGGTATTCTCCAAGGGCTCCGCATATCCATGTGCATGTATATAATTCGTCGGGCACTTCGTTATTAATTACGCAGATTGCATTTCCTACAGATGTTTGCAATACCGTTTATACCACAGCAACTGACTATAAGGCTCGCGGGGTTCAGGATACCGCAAATACCGCGGATATGGTGTTCAGCGACTCTCTTGCCACCGAGCTATCAACCGTTACAGGAAGTGTTTCGGCCGGATATGTGCTTACGATAAGCATTGGCGTTGCGGCCTAACTTTAAAACAGGCTATCCTGTTACACTCCCAGAAAACGATTGTGTGATGTTAGTAGGTTGAGGAACTAAACCCTGTTCAAATATGGAACATCGTACGTTATTTGTACATCTGTTTTTTCTTTACGTAACAGCATTGGGCAATCGTTTAAGGGTGCCGGCTTATATACCAAAAGCTCTTTTTATATGCCATTAAACTTCGTTATAAAATTTACATGATACCGCAATCCAAAGGAAAAATGTTTTTATCAGATGAACGTGGACTAACCCAACAGGATTGGTACCGCAGTTATCAAACATTTAATTTCGGCAATTATTATAACAACCATAAGCAGCCGTTCAGCGATTTACATGTTTTAAATGATGATACACTGGCCGCGGCGCAAAGCATCAGAATGAGCGTGCAGGAACAAACGGCTGTTCTACTTATTCCAATTGTTGGCGCCATAGGCTGCCGTGATCACAACGGCGACCACACCATGATCGAACCAGGTATGGTACAACTACTGGCGCTTCCGGCCCGTTCGGGTTTCCAGGTTAATAATCCATATAAAGCAGAAGCAGACCTGGTTAACTTTTTGCAGCTCTGGGTCAAAACAAAAAACGCGGCAAACCAGTTGTTCAATTTCGATCTTTCTGCCAACCGCAACCAACTCACCGAAATTTTCCGGCTTGGAAATACAATTGGTTACATGGGGCAGTTTGATGGTAGGGCAGAAGCTACACTTCGGGTTTCGAAACCGGGAAACGCCTTGTTTGCCTATGTTATTGAGGGCGCGTTTGAAGTTCAATATCGCCTGATGCATGCCAGGGATGGGTTGGTTTTATGGGATTTGGATGAAACTGAACTGGAAGCGCTATCAAACAATGCCATCATCATGCTGATTGAAATTGCCCCTCGGTGAGTAAGGCACGGCACATGGCGGCTTTAGTTAACTGCAGTTGTTAACCACTGCGGGCCCATCATTTACCAAAATAAGTAATGTTTTTATCGGTCATCGCAGCTTTAACAACCTGCTCCAATGCCGTTTTATTAACCGGTTTAATGATAAAACCCGAAACCAATTCGAGCGCGGATGCACGGTGATGATCATGAGGGTCCAGGGAAGCGCTTACTAAATAAATTACAACTTTTCGGGATAGGTCTGGCGCCAGCCGTGCAAAGCGTTCAATAAACCGCCATCCGTTAAGTACAGGCATATCAATATCCAGCAGTATGAATTCTGGTAGCATGTCGGGTTTATCTTTAAATAATTTAAAGTAGTCGAGTGCGGCCTTCCCGTTTTCGAAAGTGATCGTTTTTTTTGATATCTTATAATTAAAGATCATAATCTCCGACATCAGGCGGGCTATACTATCATCATCAATTACACAAGCCAGGTTAAAATCATACATATGATTGTACAATTCAAAAAACGAACCAGCTTAAACATGTGCTTTTTTAAGCGGAATTTTGCCGACAACGCACTTAAATGCCGGGATTATTGGGTAAATATTTACCCGATAATTGTAACTAATTTTTGAGTTTCTGCAGGGCATTAAAGCCTAATTTCAACTTTTTTGCCGGTTTTAGCCGCCAGGTATATTGCATCAATTATTTTCAGGTCTTTTACCGCTTCTTCGCCATCTATGGGTACAACAGGCTGTTTGTTGTGAAAGATAATGGCTGCCATTTCATCCATTTGCACGGTTTGATGAACGGTAACAGGCTGGTTTAATTCGCCCTTATTTGTGCGGCCCATAATAGGCCCGTAGCCGGTTGATGGCTGTAACTCTGCAAATCCTTTTTCTCCGTTGAGGAAAAAACGGTCCAGGTTATTCATCGTATAAGTCGATAAACAGGATGCAGCAGCGCCGCTTGGAAAACCAAACTGAAATTGTATAGTTTCATCAACGCCTTCCTTGAATTTTACCGGGTCTGTTTTGGTTTCCTGTGCAGTAACCCAAACAGGCTCCTCGCCAGTCATATAACGGGCGCCGTTAATGGCATAAATACCAATGTCCATTATAGAGCCTCCGCCGGCCAGTTGCTTATTTAAACGCCATTGTGTGGGATCGCCAATTGTAAACCCACATAATCCCTGGAAGAATAATATTTTCCCTAAATCACCGGCCTTTCGCATCCTGATCACCTCCAGCGTTTTAGGTTCAAAATGCATTCGGTAGCCCACCAGCAACTTTACGTTTGCTTTTTTACAGGCATCAACCATTTCTTGTCCTTCCATGGCATTTACCGCCATTGGCTTTTCGCAAATTGCGTGTTTGCCTGCTTTTGCTACCCTTATTACCTGGTCATGATGCAAGCCGTTTGGCGTTATAACATAAACCGCGTCTATGTCGGGATTGCTTTTTATATCATCAAAATTTTTATAGTTATAACAATTCTTCTCTGGTATGCTGTACTTAGTTTGCCACTCTTTAATTTTTGAAGGCGTACCGCTAATTACGCCAACCAGTTTGGCTTTTGTGCAAGCTTGCATGGCTTCGGCAACGCGGGTTCCGTAGCTCCCAAGGCCCATTATGGCCACACGCAATACCGGCCCGTCATAGGCCTGGTTATCATGATCTTTGGTGTTTGCCCATCCCGAAACCGGGGCCAAATGCAAGGCTAAGGCCGAGATACCTAATTTTTGTAAAAAGTCGCGACGTGAATTCATAACCAGGTTTGTTTTGCTTGTTTTAGAGATCACAAATTACTCATTTCACCACATAATTCAACAGCCTGGATACCTTAATGTTTCTGACGCTATTATCTTTTTACAATCCGCAAAAAATGAGCCGGAGGTTTGTACCGCAAATGCACAACCATTTTTTCTTATTTTTTCCACTCAATAAAATTACGGGTCAGTACAATATCTCCGCGCTGTTCCATTTTTTTTAACAGGCGGGAAATCACCTCGCGTGACGAATTCAAATCGGCGGCAATCTGGCTGTGGGTTATCTTTAGTTCGCGCATTTTTAGTTTTTGATATTGATTTTGCAGGTAATAGTATAACCGTTCGTCCATACCTTTAAAGGCTATATGGTCAATCACTATCAGCAGCTCTTCGTACCTGGAGCGGTAGGTTTCCAATACAAAATAGTACCATGTTTTGTAGGTGACCATCATTTGGTCCATCAGCGCTATCGGCACAGCCAAAATAGTGGTATCCTCAATAGCTTTGCCCATTACTTCGCTGGTTTCCTGTTTGGTAGCGCATATCATGGTTAGGGCACAGGCATTGCCCGGTTCCAGGTAGTACATGAAAAATTCGCCCCCGTCGTCGCCTTCGCGGTATAGCTTAACCCGGCCACTTAAAATCATCATGGTTGATTTGATGTATTGGCCGGTGCGCAACGCAACCTCGCCGGCGGGGATATGAATGACCGACGCGTTTTGAACTAAAAAAGCCTTTAACCCGGGCTCAAATTGAGAGAACAGGTGGTCTAAATAGTCCTGGATAATGGCTTGGTCTTTCATAAAACGGGTAAAAACAAGGATGATGTTTTTTTGTCTAAAGCCTTAAGGATGAATAGTTGCCCATCCATCGGCCTGGCGGATAATAATTTCGCCGTTACCGCTGGGCACATAGCTTATAAAAGGAAAAAGCGTAGCCTTATCAATGTGCCGTTCCCTTACAGTATTGCTGCATTGCGCCAGTATCACTCCTTTTTGCAACAGTTTTTGCAGCTCGGCTTCGTAGGGCCCTGCTTTATCGTAAACGGCAACACCATCAGCAAAAGCAATAAGCTCCATTTCCACCTTGCCTTTTAGCCTGGTGTCCTCCAGGGCGTTGTCCATATTACGCAGGGTTTGTTTAATCTTCTTCGGGTCCGATTCGTCAAGGTAATAAAGCGCTTTATAGTGGGCTTGTGTGGCTTCGGCACCTTTAAATTCCGATGCGGCTATTTGAGCGAAAGCAGGTTTAATAAAAAGCAACCCGGCAAGCACGAAGAGTAAAGAAAAACGATTTTTCATGGCTATTATTTAAGAGGTTAATTTATACTTTTTTATGATGGAATTGCTGAATGGGGCCAAATGGCCCGTATTTATGCTGACGGGCGGTGAAGCCATCGGCATACGGCCCAAAGGGTAAATCTATGGGCTTTTGCCTTAAGTCGGGATAATCTTTGTGTTGATCTTTATGCGGCCGGGGCTGCGAATTGATGTACGCTGCTACATCCCAGCACTCTTTATCGGTTAACTGCGGGCTTTGGTAGGTAGCACCAAAAGGCATATTGGCCTTTACAAAACCAGCCAAATTGCCTATCCTGTACATGCCCGCGCCATCGTTATAACTGTTTGCCCCCCATAAGGGCGGGTAGGAATATGATTGTTTATCTGCCGCCAGCAATCCCTCGCCGTTTGCGCCGTGGCAACTGCGGCACTTCTGGATGAAAACAGCCCTCCCGCTCAACGGATTGGCTGCGTTATCCATAAATTTTAAACGTGGTGTAGTATTACCGAACAGCGCCTGGCCTTTTTTTGCGTTTTTGCCCAGCCACTGCATATAAGCCATTATTGCCTTAATTTCTTTAGTGCCAGTGTCTGGCATAGCGCCATTCAGGCTGCGCTCAAAACACTCCGAAATCCGCATAGATGCCGATATAACCATGCCGCTGCGGACGCTTTTTTTAGGATAGGAGGCCGTAAACCCGGCAAAGTTGTTAGCAAATAACCGGGTGCCCGCATCCAGGTGGCAGTTTTGGCAGTTCATGCCATTGCTGATGTGGGCAACAGACCCCTTAGGGCCAAAATATAAAGCCGTTGAAGCAATTAGCTGGCGGCCATACCGTATCAAATCGCCCTTTTTACCTGCGGGTATATTTCGTGTTTGTAATTGTAGCCCGGCATCAGCAATATTTTCTTGTTTTTGGGCAGCTTTAAAAGCAGTATTAACTGCCGAACCTTTATAATCATCCTTTTTTACCGGCCTGCTGCATGCCGAAACAAGCAAAACTATAGCGACAACCAGTAATAATGAAACCGATATGGGGTCATGTGAAACTTTAGTCATGGCTTTTATGGTTTTTATCGATGTTCATATGTGCGCCGCCGCAAAACTGCACAATTTACAAAAACATGTTGGTGATTTAAGTCACCAAAAACAGCGTATTACACAGAAATAAATCGACCATTTTTTTGATCTCTATTTTCTTTACATTAGGTGGCCGGCTATTTATTTGGCCGCCAGATAACTGCTAATTTCACAATATGATAAAAAGGCTTAGCATTGTTGCTTCGATACTGTTTTTGTCGTGCAACAACCATAGGGGCGCTGCGATCACAAAACAGGTAGAAAAGATAAAACCAACTAAGGATCAAGCCGAACGCCGCCGCCAATCTGAAGCTTATTGCAAAACACATTACATACCCGTTTATAGTAATCCCAACGCTTTATTTGTAGACCCGGAATTGCGGGCAACTATACGTACAAAAGATGAAGTGACAGACAGAGCTCTGGCATTGCTATATGTAGGTTTAAAAAGCGAAGGGATAGGCCAAAAGGACTTACACGAAATAAATAAAAACCTGGATGCGCTATCAAAATTAACCCCGGCCGAAAGGGCTTATATTACAAATCCCCGGCCAACAAAGCAACAAACCACCGACGCCAACTGGCGCTACGAAGATTTACACGTGATGCTTTGGGCATTAGGTTTTATTGACTCGCTGACTTACCCCAACCAATTGTGCAATGTCGCCCAGGATGCAAAATTATTTCGGGGCCTAACCGGCAGGCAGTTTAAACAGCGGGCCCGGTTGCGAACCAAAAAAGAAATTCTCGACCAGGCCGATCTGATGCTGCGGCTGGACTGGGCTTGTGTAGATGCCCGCACCAAAAAGCAGCCGGCTCCCGGAAAGCTTGATAGTGGCGTAGTTTATGAAAGGCACTACGCTTTAAACTGGCTGATAAACTACATGAACCAAGGCTGGGATGATATAATGACAGATACGTAACAGCATTAGCGTACAATGAGCTTACATTAACATGTATTTATTGAAAATGCCAAACGGCCTTACGGAGTGCTTACTTAATTTCTACCACGCCGGCGGCCACGGCCGGGAACTTAGAAAACACCTGTGCATCATGTCCCGGAATGATGTACTTAACATTGCCTACCATGGCCTTCATCCTTTGCATGGCTTTTACATAACCTGCCGGATCAAGCGTACCACCGTCAGAAGCCGGCACCATATGGTCAAGGCTGTAGTATATCCAAATATTATCCGACGCCAGTACAACTTTGTTATTTCCGGTATTCACCAGCACGTATTCTGAATTAAACGTATGCCGCGACCCGGTGAATACTTTGATGCCCGGAATAACTTCTTTATTGTCGCCGTCTACCAGCGTTACTTTTCCGGCTAAATTTAAATCAACCATCATGCGCACATCCCTTTTGTTAAATCCACCGCTGCCTTCCCCTTTTTGCCATGCCGCGCCTACGAAATAATTAAAATCGTCTTTTTGGATCCAAACGCGGGCATTCGAAAACAATCTCACACCATCTATATGATCCCAGTGGGGGTGCGATAAGATAATATCTGTGACATCGCCGGCCCTTAAACCCAGCATGGATAGTGCACTATCCGGGCGGATGTAATCAATTACCTTAAATTCCTTAGCATCATCAATATCATTTAAAAACCCTGCATCAACCAGGATGTTGCGACCGTTACCCTTAATAAGCCAAACCATAAAATTAAACTTAATGCTATCGGTTTGTGGCGCTCCTTTTGCCCAATCGGCAGCCGAAAAAGGTAAGGCCGAACCAGCAAATTTTATGGCATAAACTTTATAAGCTGTGGTTTGTGCGTGTACAAACAGCACACCGGACAATATCATTACAAAGAGCAGGGCAAGCTTTTTCATCCTGTAAAGGTAGTCTCCGTAGCGGGAAGTTAAAAGAGGAGACCGACAATAAAAGGTGCAAAAAATGCGGGCCGGCCTGGAACGCCTGCTTGTGATACCGCCCGGCAATCGCTTATTGCTCTTATGTAAACAACGTGCCTTTGGGCAAACATACCAGCTAAACCTATACGCATATTATTGCGTACAAATAAAACAATGACGGCTTTTTAACAAACTGTCTTATGCGTTAACAAAATGTGTTTATTTCAATGAGTTTTTTAACCGATCCGCTGTTCAAGGCTTTATTTTTTACGGATACACCCCGGATAATCTTAAAAGCAGATGCGCCAAACTTTACCATATTAACCTACAATGATGCTTACATGAAGGCAACTTATACCCATTACAGGAATATAATTGGCTGGTATCTGTGGGAGGCTTTTGACCCCAGGAAAGCGGGCAACGACGGGGATAAATTTTTGCTTGATACACTTACCCGTGCCGTTGTAAATAATGAAACCATCATAACACCTCCCTTTAATTATAATATCCCCTCGGCCAATCCGGAAGTGATGGTTGAAAGCTGGTGGCAACTGGATATTATACCCATTGCAGGTAAAAGTAAAAAGCCAGCATATTTATTATTAACCACCAACAACATTACTGGCAGTGTTCAGTCGGTAAGGTAAAACCATCACTGAATACTTGCTATAAGGCCGGGGCATCTGCTATCCGTCGATAGAATCGGGCGGTTCATCGATTCTTGTCTTTTATTTGGTGATGGTTGTTGTAAGTTAGCAATGCAAATCGGGGCGAACGCCCTATTGTGATAAGGTTTAGGTAAAAGCCTCTGAGCTGCGAGAGCGAAGAGGCTTTTTTGCGCCCATTTTTTTTCTTCGAAACAAACCGGTCACAGTATCTCAACATTATATAAACCGGAGCATTGCACCATGTTGTAAACTAACAAACCCATATATACAGGGTGATTTGTTTTTCGGTTAATAACGTAATTTTACCGCCATGAAGCTATATATTAAAAACATGGTTTGCAGCCGCTGCAAAATGGTTGTAAAAAGCGAGCTTGAAAAAGTTGGTTTACAAGTGCTTAATGTTGAGCTTGGCGAGGTGGAAATTAAAACCCCTCCAACAAACCAACAGCAAATGGAACTGACAGCCTCATTAAACCAATTGGGGTTTGAGCTGATTGACGATCAGAAAAGCCGCCTGATTGAACAAATTAAAACAATCATCATTGAACAGGTACATTATACTGATGCCCCGGCGCCTTTAAAACTCTCGGCGGTGCTGGCAGACAGGCTGAATTACGATTATGGCTATCTCAGTAACCTTTTTTCGGCAGTTGAGGGCTCTACTATCGAAAAATATTACATCACCCAAAGGATAGAAAAAGTTAAGGAACTGCTGGTTTACAATGAGCTCAGCCTTTCTCAAATTGCTTACCAGCTGGGTTACAGCAGCGTGGCATATTTATCAAGCCAGTTTAAACAGGTTACCGGGATGACCACATCTGCATTTAAAAATCTGCAAGGCAGCAAGCGCAAAAATATTGAAGACCTGTAAATGTTATAAAGCATAGCCGTAATCCTGTAACAGCCCAGGGCATAAGCCGCAGTAAATTTGTGTCAGTTAATTAAAACTCAATTATCATGACACATACCTATAACATTACCGGAATGACCTGTACCGGTTGCCTGGCCAAAGTTCAAAGCCTGTTATCGCAGGTAAACCACGTTCAAAAAGTAGATATTTCCCTTGCCGAAGGAACGGCTGATATTACCATGAACCGGCACATTGGCACAGCCGATTTGCAGAAAGCACTTGCCGCGTATCCAAAATATCAGTTAACTGATGCTAAGCCTCATCACCCGAATATAGTAGACAATGTTGACGACGCCGGGAATAAAACCTGGCTGCAAACATATAAACCCATCCTGCTCATCTTCGGCTATATTACCGTGGCTGCCATCATAGCGGGCTATAATGCAAAAAGTTTTGATCTGATGGTGGCCATGCGCATTTTTATGAGCGGCTTTTTCCTCGTTTTTTCATTTTTTAAGATGCTGGATATCCGGGGCTTTGCTGATAGTTATGCCATGTATGATGTTGTTGCCCGCGGCTGGCGCGGATGGGGGTATCTGTATGTTTTTATCGAACTTGGTTTAGGCCTGTCATTTGCAGTTAACCTTGCGCCATTCATCATTAATATCGTTACTATCGTCGTAATGTCGGTAAGTTTAATCGGCGTGTTAAAAAGCGTGCTCAGCAAACAACAAATCCGTTGTGCATGCCTTGGGGCCGTATTTAACCTGCCTATGAGCACTGTTACCATTATAGAAGATGGGTTGATGATAGTAATGGGCATAGCGATGCTTTCCCTGTTGTAATTTAAGGCAATATGTTGGATGTTTTTTTGAAAAACATCACCTTGAGTTATGAATATTGGCGAGATAACCTGCGGTAATTTTCTGCTCCATAATTACTTTCGGATCACGGGCCGGGGGCTTGCAGTCGCAGGAAAAATTACAGGTGGTTCCATAGCCGCCGATAATTTTATTTCAGTCTGCCAGGTACTTGTAAAAATTAAAAGTATAGAATTTGTGAGGGTGCCGGGAGGGGAACTTACCGGCTTAATATTGGATATAGCCGAAAGTAACTGGATAGAAACCCAACTTGATAAACTAAAAGGACAAACCCTTTCGATAATAGCCGACGAAGTAAGCTAATTGCACTTACATCCTAAACCTCAACGAAACTGATCTCCCCAAAGCCTGCGCCAGTTCGGGATCAATCAGCGGGCCGTTACCTTGCTGTATCCATACGCTGCGTTCATCTTTTTGAAGAGTGATTGTTTCGCCGTTCAGCAAAATTTCAAGTTCGCTGGTAGTCTTGTTTATTGGCGATGTGTTAACCTGGTAAACAAGGTCGGTATCGTTGTACGTTATTCTTAGTGGCAGTCCCATCTGTGTCTTCTCTCCGGGTAAATATACAAATCCAGGCATCTAAAAAAGCAAAAAGAAACTACAATTACACCATATTATATACAAACACCTAATTGCCAGTGAATTAAAAACCATGAACGGAAATATGCAATTAGGCGGCCAACTGGTATTCTACCTTTTCAATCAGGTTGTTGATACCAAACGGCTTGTGAAGTACATCATCAGGGGCACCACTTTGGTTTAAAAACTTGCTAATATCATCAGCGGCCGAGCAAATGATAACCGGCAGGTTTTTGGTGTCGCGGTTAAGTTTTATCAGCTTGTAAATATCACGACCATCCATACCTGGTAAAAGCACGTCGAGGATTATCAAATCGGGGTGTGTGGCTTTAATATCATTGAAAATATTACCGGCGTCACTAAACGATACCACGTCATATCCGCTGGCTGTTAAAATATAGGTCATTACCTCTATCATCAGCTCATCATTATCAAGTATCAATATTTTCTTTGCCATGCTCTTTTCCATCCCTTCATGTTTAGGTGTGCAAAGCGCATGCCATTGATTAACTTGCAGTTAAACTATATTTTACCGTAGTGAAAGGTGTACACATTATGATATGATTTTAACATATTTAGCATTAATTGCACCCGTTTTTTCGGTAGTTAATAGATGAGTTTTGTTACATTTGACTGGATAAAAGATTTACGAGATAATAATGGATATTGTTAATATAAAGAAACTGGCGAAAGAGCTCAATATTTCTACGTCAACTATTTCGAGGGCTTTTAACGGCAACCCTGATATTAATAAAGATACCAAAGAACGCATCCTGGCTTTTGCCAAAGAGCATAACTTTTTGCCCAACCATTACGCCAGTAACCTTCGGGATAAAAAAACCAAAACGCTGGCTGTTATTATACCCGAAATAGCCAACGACTTTTTTTCGCAAGCCATAAACGGCATTGAAGAGGTTGCCCGTAAAAAGGGTTTTTATATTTTGCTGTATAGAACCGATGATGTTTTTGAAAAGGAAGTTTCATTTGTAAATTACCTGAACAACGGAAAGGTTGACGGTATCATCATGTCGGTATCGGGCGAGGCCAACGACCATAATTACCTGCGCCAGCTGGAATCAAAAAATGTTCCTGTTGTGTTTTTCGACAGGGTATATGAAGATATTGATGCAGCTAAGGTAACCACCAATGATTATGATAGTAGCTTTGATGCCACAGAGCATCTGCTGCAAACAGGTTGCCGCAGGATAGCCTACCTAGTAGTAAACAAAAGTATTTCTATTGGACAGGTGCGTATGCAGGGTTATATGGATGCCCTTAAAAAGCATAAGGTAGCCTTTGACGATGAACTGGTGATTGATTGTAGTAACGATGAAAAGGTAAACTACAAGATATTGGCCAAGGTATTGCAGGAAATAAAACCCGATGGGATTTTTAGCTCGGTTGAGCGTTTGGCATTTGCCACTTATTATGTTTGTAACGATTTGGGAATACAAATTCCCAAACAATTGAAAATAGTTAGTTTTTCCAGTTTGGGAATAGCGCCCTTGTTAAGCCCTGCCCTATCAACAATTACCCAGCCTGCTTACGAAATGGGGATCAAAGCCGCTAACCTCCTTTTTGAAGCACTGGAGCATAAAACGGCATCAAACCACAAACGGCACGTGGTTTTAAAATCTAAATTGTTTATCAGGAGGAGTTCTTTGGGTGAGTAGAGAGTGGTTGATTGAGTTGGATTAAGTTGATTGGGTTAAGTTGATTGAGTCCTAAACTTCATCAAGCTTTCCAAACCCTATCAACCACTTAACACAATCAACTTAATCAACCACTCACCAATTAAACGTGTATAAACAGCTCGCTTTTTGGCCTGCGCACTTTAAGCATTTTGCTGTAAACGTCATCGTCGGCACGGTAGCCAACGGCGGCAATAACAGAGGTGGTTAAGCCTAATTCCTTTAAACCCAGTATCTCATCAAATTGGGCGGCATCAAAACCTTCCATTGGCGCTGCATCAATACCTAATTCAGCAGCTTCGGATACCAATACACCCAAAGCAATGTAAGTTTGCTTATGAGACCAGGCTAATTTTTGCTCATCTGTATGGCTGCTTAATCTGCCTAAAATCATTTGCTCGTACCCGGCAAGGCTTTCACGTCCTACGCTACGAATATCGGCAACCAGGTCGATAAATTTTTTGCCAAAAGCTTCGTCCAACGAAGTTAGAGAGGCAAAAACGAATAATGCCGATGAATCTGTGATTTGAGGTTGGTTATAACCTGCTGCACGCAACTTTTGTCGTGTTTCGGCATCCTGAACTACAATCACTTTGAATGATTGTAGGCCATATGACGATGGAGCCAGTTGTATGGCGCTTAGCAATTGATCTAACTGCCCGGCGTTTATTTTTTTAGAAGGGTCGAATTTTTTTACAGCGGCCCTTTTTTGTAATTGATCTATTAGTGACATGACGATTTCTAATTTTGTTGAGACAAAAATAGGTGTTTAAACATTTAAATTCGTCATGTCACCGTAAACTATAAATTGGCTTTAGCTTTCAGTTCGTCTTCTTTATCGCTTTCTTCTTTTTTAAGCCGTCGTTTTTCCTGGCGAATGTCTTTCCGGGTTTTGCCGGCTGTATCAATATTATCAATCCGGTTTTTATAATCCAGCTTAAGGGCTTCAATCTGCTCTTTAAGCTTTTCTTTGGCCGTTTTTTCTTTTTGCTTTTCTACCTGTTCTTTCTTTTGCTCTACGCTATCTTTTTTACCAAAAAGGCGCTGAAAAAAAGTTGGCTTTTTTACAGGTTCTTCAATAACGGGTAACGTTTCATTGTCATCGTTTCCACCCTGTTTCATCAGGCTATCAGCTTTTGCGGTATCAATAGGCGCAATTCTTTCCCTTAAACCTTCCCTTAACCTAACGTTATAAAATCCGTAGGCGCTGGTATCGCGTGGTGTAAGGCCCTTTTCGGCCATCAACTTGCCTATCAGGTTAAAGTAGCCATGCAAGCCGGGCCTCAGGCTGCCGTCGGGCTGAAAGGCATATAAGCCGCCTTTTGGATACGGAACTATACTGGCCAGGTAAATACTCTCGCCCAGCGTAAGCTCCGATGGCGACTTACCAAAATAAAAGTGCGATGCCTCGTCAATACCATATATATTGCGGCCCCATTCTATAATATTCAGGTAAACTTCCAGCATCCGGTTTTTGGTCATGATGCGGTTGTTTTCGATGATCCAAACAATCAATATCTCCTCAATTTTGCGGACCAGGTTTTTATCCCGGTTTAAAAACGAGTTTTTAACCAGCTGCATGGATATACCGCTGGCACCGCGTTTAAACTTTTTGGTTTTAAAATCGGTTGCCAATGATTTGCGGAATGCTTCTTCTACAAAGCCGTGGTTGCTATAAAATGAAGGATCTTCGGCAGTCATAACCGCGTTGCGCAGATTGGGGGCTATTTGTTCCAGCGGCGTAAATTCGGGGTTGTCCGGACCAATGAGGTGTGGTGCCAACGGCTTTCCTTTTTCATATGGTGTGTAAACAAACGGGCTATTTAACTTACCCAGGTCTGTTTTGCCATACTTAATTATCCGGAAGCCATCCTTATCCAAACGAGAATCAAATTGCAGGTCGTCTATCTTAGTTGCATCCATATAAAAATGCATGCTATATTTCAGCTTTCCGGCAACCTTAATGCCATCCAGGGCATCAAACATTCCCTGTGGAAAGGAGTCAAAAACGTCGGTGGCATTAAGCCAGTCGGTATTCATTTTAAGCTCATATATTTTGGTTGGATTGAGCGTGTATTTTACATACGGCCTGGCTACCAGGTTTTTTATATGAATTGTTGACGAACTATCAATAGACACGTAATTACTACCCACAAACAAATTGGCATCAATGGATGCCTTAGGAAAAACAATATCGCCGGGCGATAAGCCGGGATGATTGATGAGCAGGTTGCTTACCCCCCATGATCCGTAAATCCGGGTTTCGCCCCCACTATGTTCAACCTTGGTTAATTTGGTTGATATGGTATCGGCATTTATTTTCAGGTGAAGTTTTTCCTGTATAATGGGCAATTCTATCTTTTTGCCATCGGCATAAAGTTTTATATCGATGTTTTTATCAGATGGGTGCATTTTACCCATAAAATGCCAGGTAGATTCGCCGTTATCAACATCAATGGTTGAGGTAAGGTTACCATCTTTTATCTGCGCTGTTTTTGCAAGTAGTTTTAATTGTGTGCTATCATCCTTAAAACTTACCACAAAATTGCTCAATGTAAGGTTATCGGGTATTTTATACAGCACCTCGTTAACCAGGTTGTTGGCCAGTACAGATAGATCGGCTTTGGTTGTTGACGTGGTATCGCGTTTCTTTTTAAACAAAAAATCAAAGTTTTTAACCCCTTTAATATTCGTGAGGTTGATAAAGCCATCCTGTAATAAAACATCCGATAATTTAATGTTACCAACTATAAGTGGTAACAGCTTAACACTCACCACAAAGTTTTTGATGCGCAGCAGGCTGTCGCGCTGCTCGGGCACTATCGTAACATCCGAAAAAGAAACTGTTGCGGCGCCGGTAAAATGGGCCGAGCCGATTTTTACATCTAAATTATAATCGCGCTTTGCTTTTGCGGTAGCTTTGACAATAGCATTTTGGAGCAGGGCCTCGCGTTTTGAATAGGCAATATAACCGCCTATTAACAATATGAGGAACAGCGGGATAAGGACAAATGCGGCTATGCGTATATATTTAGGGTTAAGGCGCTTCATAAGTAAATTTTTCCAAAACTAAACTAATTCTTATCCCCTGCAAACGGTTGTTTCTGTAATTTGTTTCCTGCTTAAACACAAATCAACCACTCGTTTTCATAAATTTGCCATAATATTATGATAATCACTAAAGAACAAGTTTTACAAGCACTGGGCAATGTTGAAGAGCCAGACCTGAAAAAAGACCTGGTTACCCTCAACATGATACAGGATATACATATTGATGGCAACAAGCTTAGCTTTTCGGTTATATTAACCACGCCTGCCTGCCCGCTAAAGGCCATGATTGAAAATGCCTGCCGCAATGCCATCAGCTACTTTATCAGCAAAGATGTTGTGGTAGATGTTAACATGACATCGCGCGTTACCACACAGAAAAACACAGGTGTACCGGGGGTTAAAAATATCATCGCGGTAGCATCGGGTAAAGGTGGCGTTGGTAAATCAACCGTTGCTGCTAACCTGGCATTGGGCCTGGCAAAATCGGGCGCCAAAGTGGGATTGATTGATGCAGATATTTACGGCCCATCTGTACCCATTATGTTTGGGCTGGAAGGTGCACGCCCGCAGGCAAGCTCGGTTGACGGCAAAACCCGCATTGAACCGATTGAAAAATATGGCATAAAGTTATTGTCGATAGGCTTTTTTACCGATCCAAACCAACCGGTTCCATGGCGCGGGCCAATGGTATCAACAGCTGTAAAACAACTGTTTAATGATGCCGATTGGGGCGAGCTGGATTATCTGGTGGTAGATTTGCCCCCGGGCACCGGCGATATCCATATTACTATTACGCAAACCTTCCCGGTTACCGGGGCGGTTATAGTAACTACGCCGCAAAACGTGGCTTTGGCCGATGCCCGCAAAGGAGTAGGTATGTTTATGATGCCGGCCATCAATGTGCCGATACTGGGCGTGGTTGAAAACATGTCATACTTTACGCCGGCCGAACTGCCAGACAACAAGTATTATATTTTTGGCAAAGGTGGCGGGCAGAAACTGGCTGAACAACTGGATGTGCCCTTTTTAGGGGAGATCCCCCTGGTAAAAAGCATCAGCGACTCGGGCGACGCAGGTACCCCGGCAATTTTGGACGCTGATGGTGTAATGACCAAAGCCTTTATTGACATGGCCCAGCGCGTAGCGCAGCAGGTAGCTATATCAAACGCGAAAGCATTTGAAGCGAGCCTTAAGTCAGAAGTCTAAAGTTCTAAGTCTTGAGTCGTAGGTATCAAGTCAGAAGTAGCAAACGGTCTTTTTTGACTCAGATCTTAAGACTTTGGACTAACCACTTTAAGTATAAAATATATTGCAAATTATTGATAACTTTACTTTAGTTATAAATTAGTAAAAATGAGTTTATTAAGTCAGGTTGAAGCAGCTTTAGATACCATTCGTCCGTATCTGGAAGCTGATGGCGGGAATGTTTCAGTTGAAGAGATTACGCCCGAGGGTGTTGTTAAATTAAAATTATTGGGTTCGTGCGGTTCATGCCCTATGAGCATCATGACCCTTAAGGCTGGCATTGAGCAAGCCATAAAAAAAGCAGTGCCCGAAATTACCAGTGTTGAAGCATTAAACCTTACCGACATTGATGATCCGAATGCGGTGCTGCCAGAAAATTTAAGATAGTGTTAAGTATTGTTAAATCCTGTTTATAATTTACTGTATTAATTATTTTTAAGCAACTTTTTGAAACTATTTGGCGTTATTAAGGTAACTACAGCAAATAGGTGTTTAAGTATATGAAGTACCTGGTTATTATATTTTTATTGTTTGCATCGGTTGCGGCGTTTGCACAAAAACACGATGACAGGCCACTTGTGCAATTTACAGGCGTAGTACATAATGCCGATAGTACGGATGTTATTGTGCCTTATGTATCAATTACCAATACATCTTTTCATAACCAGGTTTACTTAAGTAATTATAAAGGCTATTTTTCATTTGTGGCACATGAGCAGGATACCCTGCGCTTTACCTGCGTTGGTTACGGGCAAATACTGGTGGTTATACCATCAAACCTGAATACCAAAAGCTATACTTTACAGGTAAACCTTAAACCGCAAATTATTAACCTGCCTACATTTCACGTATTTCCGTGGGCTACTACAGACGAGTTTAAGAAAGATTTTTTAGCTATAAAACTTGCTGATGACGATCTCGAAATTGCGCGTAAAAACATCAGCAAGGCATCATTATCAGCCTTGTATAATACCTTGCCCAGGAATGCACAGGAAATACAATCGGCAAACGCGCAATCAATGCACAACACCATCCTAAACACGCACTCACTTACGCCCAACCCGCTACTTAACCCGCTTGCCTGGGGCAGCCTGATCAAGCAGATATCGGATGCGGATAGTAAGTAAGTCGTAAGCCCGGAGTATAAAGTCAAAAGTCTGTTTTGGTGCAATAAAAAAACCTACTGATGTAGGCTTGCTTTTATAAGATATGTTGACTTCTGACTAATGACTTAAAACTTCAGACTTATCTCCCCTTTTTTACAGCCGGAAATTTCATCTTATATTCAACATTCACAGCGCCTTTTGAAATATCGTTCAATTTTTTTTCGATAAGGCGTTTGCGTAGCGGGCTCAGTTTATCGGTAAATAGTTTACCTTCAATGTGGTCATATTCGTGCTGGATAATACGGGCGGCCATGCCTTTAAAGGTCTCTTCGTAGTGTTTCCAGTTTTCGTCGTAGTAGGATATCCTAATTACCGGTTTACGGTAAACATCTTCGCGTATATCCGGGATACTCAGGCAGCCTTCGTTAAAGCCCCATTCTTCGCCGGTTTCGTCTATAATGGTAGCGTTTATAAATGCTTTCTTAAAGTCTTGAAGTTCGGGTTCATCATCATCAAACGGGGTGGCATCAACCACAAACAAACGCATAGACATGCCTATCTGCGGGGCTGCCAGGCCAACGCCACGGGCACCGTACATAGTTTCAAACATGTTATTAACTAATTCTTTAATATGTGGATATTCATCCGGCTCAATGGCTGTTGCTTTCTTTCTTAAAACAGGGTCTCCGTAAGCGATGATAGGGTACTTCATTTTGCAAAAATACAGGTTTATTACTTAGGCTCAAACTTCAATGTAATAAGCCTGTCATTATCAAATATTTCGTTGCCTATTTCCAGCAATTGTTCGGCGGTAACGGCATTTATTTTGTCGAAAATATCTTCCAGCGTATCAATATGATTAAAATCCAGCAGGCTTTTGGCCATTGATATAATCAGGCTTATGCGGTTCTCTTCGGCAAGAGCTATTTGCCCAATAAACTTTTGCTTGGCCTGGTGCAACTGCAGGGTGCCCAGCTTTTGATCGCGTAGCTTCTTCAGTTCCTTGTGTACCAGGCGCGATGCCTTTTCGGCCTTTTCGTTATCCGTGCCAAAGTAAACAGAGAAAATACCGGTATCGCTAAACGGGGTATAGTTTGATTCGATGGTGTAAGCGATGCCATACTTTTCGCGGATCTCGAGATTTAAGCGGCTGCTCATCCCCATGCCGCCCAACAAGTTATTAAGCAGTAATAACCCGTATTTATGCCGATGAGATGATGGGTAAGCCTGCCCGCCAATAATGCAATGCGTTTGCGATATTGGCTTTTTAACAATTACAATGCCGCTGTTATTTGCCTTTGGTGCAATCCTGTTTTTTTTGGGGTGATGAGCCTCTATCCCGCCGAAATATTTTTCGCACAGCTTTACTACCTTCTTAAAATCGTAGTTGCCATGTACAGCAAATATCATTTCGGATGTGCTGTAATTGGCTTTAATAAAGGCCCGCATATCATCGCTGTTCATACGGCCAACGGTTTCAGGTGTACCCAAAATGTTTTTACCAAAAGGATGGTCCTTAAACAGCAATTCCTCAAAGTCGTCTTGTATGGCTTCTTCGGGCTGATCGAGGTATGAAGCTATCTCGTCAAGTATTACGCCGCGTTCTTTTTCCTGTTCATCTTCGGGGAAGGTCGAATGGAACAGAATATCCTCAAACAAATCAATAGCCCGTTCCAGGTGCTGATTAAGCAATGAGGCATGGATGCAGGTATATTCTTTGGTGGTATAAGCGTTTAAATCGGCGCCAACAAGTTCCAGCCGGTTCAGGATCTGGTTGGTGTTGCGCCGTTCTGTTTCTTTAAACAACAGGTGTTCAATAAAATGGGCAAGGCCTTCCTGCCGGTTGGCTTCATCGCGCGAGCCTGCGTTTACAATAAAGCAGCAATGCGTTATGGTAAATGGCGATTGTTTGTACAAAATACGGATGCCATTGGCTAAGGTGTGGGCCTGGTAGTCGATCATATAAGGGTGCAAAGATAACGTTATATATGTTACAATTATTTTACGTGCAATTTGCGAGCGATTTTACTATTTTAGGAGATTAAAATTGTAATGGCCGAGGCATTAACAGTAATACGATAGATCATCGGCAATACCCCGTAAAAACAAATCAATGAAAATCAAAATCGCAGACCTTGAGTTTGAGCCCCTTATTAATGCCGAAACGATTGAAGAACGTGTAAAAGCTATCGGCCTACAGTTAAATGAAGATTTCAAACAGAGTATTCCGGTATTTGTGGGAGTACTTAACGGAAGCTTCCTGTTTATAGCCGACCTGATAAAGCAAATTTCTATCCCCTGCGAAATCTCGTTCACAAAGCTGGCCTCCTATTATGGCGGAACTACCAGTAAACTGAAAATCCGCGACGATATTGATTTAATTGTGGATATAAAAGGCCGCGACGTGCTGATTATTGAGGATATTGTTGATACCGGAAACACCGTACATTACCTGATAGACAAATTGAAACAACGTGGTCCGGCTTCTATTAAAGTATGTTCATTGTTGTTAAAGCCTGCTGCCCTGCAAAAGAAAATCGACGAGCTAAAATATGTTGGTTTTGAAATTGAAAATGAATTTGTAGTGGGCTATGGGCTGGATTATAAAGAAATGGGCAGGAATTTGGATGCTATTTACAAGAAGGTATAGATTGATTTTCGAGGTGGAATTTTAAAATCGGGCTGAATTATTTTCCGATATCTAACATACCATCAAAATGCCCCTGAAAAAATTCAGAGGCATTTTGTTAGTCTCTATATATAAAATCAGATGTTATCTGTTTAAATCATTTACAGCTAACCTGTCCCGGTTAGGGATGAACACCAACAAGGGCGAATAATTTATTCGTTCAATAGTTTAAGGGCTGTTTGTTTAGAAATTTCGATAACCGTTCCGTGCGCCATTTTAAGATCAGTTGGTTGGCGTTTCCAAGTGTTCAGATCTTTCGAGGTAAACATGTAGGCAAAATCGCTCTCGAAGGGATCTGTAAACATGCAATAGTTTGAACCTATTTTTACTATCGACGGGCCTTCATCACCTGTTGATGGGGTCACCGGCCCATGTTCATCGCCCCAGGGCCCTTCAGGGCTCTGGCTGGCCCGATAATAAATATTAGGAATATGGGTGTTATCGTCCTTTTTATAAAATAAAAGGTAGCGTTTGTGGTCCTTATAAATAAAAGCATCTATCGGCCCCTGGTTGCCGGCTGCACCGCCCGCCGGCGATCCGTTGCGGAAAAGAACAGCGGGCTTGCTAAATACCTTGAAATCCTTTGTAGTTACAAAATATATCCTGCCTTCTCCTCCTTTTTTCCACGGACCGATATTTGACGACCAATAGATCATGTAGTTTTTCTTTTGAGGGTTAAAAAATATTTCGGGTGCCCAGCAATTGTTGGTACTATCTATACCTGAACCTACAGGAATGGCTTTTTCATCTCCCCATTTTGCCGGATCTTTGGATTCGGCATAGCCAATGTTCTTACCTTTCCACCCTGTGGTCCATACCATCCGGAAAATTCCATCTGCTCCCAGGTTGATGCTGGGGTCCCTGATCAGCTTTTCGCCCACCTGTGGTGTTGCTACAACCTTTCCGTGGTTAACGGGCAGCCAATTTATACCATTTGTGCTTATAGCAAGGTTAACACCGGCGTCCTGCTCAACAAAATACGAAAAAAGGAAAAATTGCTTCGCATTGATATCGAGTTTTGTTTGCGCATTAGCTACGCCGGCGCGCACTGTCAGCAAGGCGATCAGTTGAATAAGTACCGTTTTTTTTATCATTTTTATTGTTGGTTAAAATCTGTCAATGCAGTTATTTTGTATTATTACCCGGCGGCAACATCGTTCAGGATAAATCCATATTCGCCGGTGGTGTCATTTAATGAATACGACGTGACCGCTTTTGACGATGCCGTTTTCGTTAAAACGCTCCACGGTAAAGTAATAGCTTTGTTTGCTATTTAAATTTCCGATTTCGGCGCCGTTTTTTCCATTTACCTGGTAGTTCTGATACAATTTGCCGGGTGCTATGCCATACTTGATATTATAGCCTGCTGAAGATTGAGCGGCAGGCCATTTTAAACGAATACGGCATCTGTCGGCACTATCCCTCACTGCAGTAAAAGTAATTTTTTCTTTGGGCAGTTGCTGTAATGGCTTCCCAAATATCCGCAGCCCCCATAATGCGAAAGTGCCGCCGGGAACACTTACGTTCCTGATACGCACATACCTTGCAATTACAGGTTTAACCAATTCAATATAGGGGTGTGGGTTATCCAGCGCTGTTAACCAGGTATTGTTTATTAATTTCCAATGGGCATTGTCGGCCGATACTTCCAGTAAATAATCATAAGCGGCATTGGGTTTCCGCCCATATATCCCGGCATGATGATCGGCAAAGTTTATTTGTATCGCATTAATTCTGCTTCTGGCTTTCAAATCCATACTTATCCATTCCTTATCACTGCCGGTTGCAGCGCTCCAATATGTCCTGACATCCTCATCCGTCGCCAATGAAGCCTCATGCCCCTTAATTTGGGACGAAACCGAAACCGGCTTGTTGTAAGACAGCAACGCCCATCCTGTAGCCAGATCAGGGGGGCCGCTTATCCGGCTATCAGGTACAAAAAAAGGATAGTCGCCATAACCGGTGTAAGTATAAGCGTCATCCGGGGACCGGAAGAAAGCCGGAAAAATCCCCAACCGGCGCTCATACCGGTGATGTACCGATATGGTCATTGTCGAGATTCTCCAATAATTACCGTATTTGTCCTGGAAGGTACTGCTATGGCCCGCGCTGCCTATAAAGCCTCCCTGCCTGGCAGAAAACGGATTATTCGGGGCCAGGTGGAAAGGGCCTACCGGCGAATCGCCTGTGTAAAGCCCATCCGAATAGCTTTTAAATTCTGTTTCGGGACAAGCATATTGCAGGTAATATTTTCCTTTAACTTTTGTCATCCACGCCCCCTCAATCCATGGCCGTGAGGGCAGTTCGTTATGCTCGCCCGAGCGTTCCCAGCCATTAACAGAACGATCGCTATTGATAAGCGAAACAGCCGGCGCTTTGGGCATCAGGGTTTTCATGTCGAGCTCTACAACAAAAATGGGATTGATATTTGAGCAGCCATAATAAAGATAAAGCCGGTTATCATCATCAAGAAACAAGTCCGGGTCAACCAGGCTGATCGGAAACGCCGGATTGGCAACTGTCCACTTTCCGCTTTGCGGATTACCCGTTTTGTAAATCTTGCCTCCATCCTTTCCGGTAGAGGCCATAAACAAAACCGTATCTCCTATTACCACGGCGGTTGGCGCATAATCTTCCAACGGCAAATCATTCGTTTTTATAAGTTTCCATTGCTTCAGGTCGGGCGAGTGCCAATATCCTCCCGATTTGGAAGCAAAAAGGTAGTATTCGCCTTTAAAAACGATGACGGCAGGGTCGGCAGCCTCCCTGCGCGATGGCGTATCAAGGCAAAATCTGTAGTCAAGGTCCAGCGGGTTACATATGGTGTATCGTGCTTTTTGCCGGTTCTGTGCACGCAAGTTGCCGCATCCCCAAAATACAGTTAATAGTACCAGGCTGGAAACGAGGGCAACGGCCCTGAATATTTGTAAAATATAATCTTTTATATGTTGGTTCATCTTTTCAGCATGATGGCATTAATATATCTTCATTTCCCACAGGCCCGGCACACCAGACAGCACGGTTACCCTAAGATACCTTGCCGATCCTATTTTAGCGGCAACCTCCGGCGACCGCACTACCGGTTCGGTATTTATTTTAACCGTGAGCCACTTTTTTCCGTCAGTTGATTTCTCCAGCTTCCAGGTATGCCCTAAGGTGGAGGCCACAAAATACAACTCGCACCTGTTAATCTTTTCAGGCGATCCCAGGTCGGCTTCAAGCCAGGGCTGGGTATCTTTACCGGATGCCATCCAGAAAGTCCCGTTGTTGCCATCCACCGCATTTTCGGGCTGACCATTCATGATACGCTGAACGGCAACAACGCCTTCGCCCTTATCGCGGGGAGCAATACCTGCAATACCGGATATCGCGGTGTCGATAATAGACTTGATTAAAGAATCAGGCTTGAAGCCCGATGCCTTAACAGCCACTGGCTTTATGGCCGCGGGGTAGCTGTTTTTTAACAGTGAGCCTATGCCGGCGCGGTTTACCTTCACGGGTTTGATGGTGCCATCAGCATTAAAATCCAGTTTATTGGCAAAAACCTGCCGGGTTGTATAACCATTACCATATTCCAGGTAAAAGAAAACGTATTGCCCGGTGCCCGGCATTTCAAATACGTTGCCATGCCCCGGCCCCCAAACATTGGCAGCGATAGCTGACTGTAGTATAATATCGGGACCGGAAGGGGCCGAATACGGCCCCAGGGGGCCGGTTTTGCTCATCATATAAGCATACACATAGTTGGAGCCGCCACTTAGTGTATAAACATAATAATAAATCCCTTTGCGCTTAAACAGGAAAGGGCCTTCTGAGTAACCGGACCGCGAGGTTTGTATAAGTATTTTATCTCCTGTCAGGGTTTTCCAGTCGGGGCTAAGTTTCGATATATTTCTTTTCCTCCACACCAGGTAGGCCGACCCGTCATCGTCAACAAACGGGTCGCCGTCAATATCATTCGCTACGGGTTTAGTCTCTTCACCGGCTTTTTCGGGTTCGTTAAAGTAAACACCCGTGCCATTAGTAAAATGAAATGGCCCGTCGGGTACCGCGGCTGCCAGCAGGTAGGTACCCACCTGCCCGTCGGGTTTAACAATGGTAGCAAACATTTGGCATGCACCATCCTTTTTAAATACCTTCCCTGGCGCCCAAAAACGGAAGTAACCGGTTTTATCCGCGCCATTCCGGTCTTTGTAAGTATAAGGCTTGCTCCAGTCAATAACCGGTAATATATTCCCGTTGTAGTTCCAATTAATCAGGTCGGGCGATTTCCATACCACAGGCGGGCCCATCCTGTCAAGCTTCTGGTCAATGTCTGATGTTCCGTAAAGATAATACACGCCATTGAACGTAACTACCGAGGGATCTGCGGAGTAATCCGGAATAACCGGATTAAATCCCGGCTGCTGGGCATAACATATACCGTTCAGGGCTGCCAATAACAGTGCGATGAAGAAATTTTTACTCAATATATAGTTACACATATTTATAGGTTGCTTTGTTGTGGTTTATTGGTTGCAGCCTGTTATAACATCCAGGTTGCGATATGGCAAAGATGCCGGCTCAAATGTTTCCTATTTGAAGTTCAAATATGAAACATTTTAATGATTGCCAAAGGGGGTAAATCGCTCAAACACCGGGGAAAATGATATTCGGCCTAACTTAATACCTATTATGTGCAGGTTTATCGTGGCAACTTTGAATGGCAGGCTCCATAATTTTCCTGCCGGGGCCGGCGTCCCTAAAAGCCGGCGAGTAGCCGCCTGCTCTTTTTAAACTTCAACGGATTTGTCAATAAGCTGCAGTATCGATCAAAAGCTAACGTCGGAATTTAGTCCTCGTGATTAATTTATTAAGTTTGTATACTGCCTATAGCAGGCTACACCTTCAACCTATGCATCAGTTCAGAACTTATTTTGAAAAACATTTTCCAATTGCCGATAACGACTGGGAAATATTCTCAAAAAAACTGACCCGGAAAGAGTTACCCAAAAGAAGCCTCCTGTTACAGGAAGGACAGGTTGAAAACCGCATTTCATTTATTGAAAAAGGTATTGTAAGGTTTTTTATCCGGCAATCGCTTGATAAAGAAATCACCTTTGCCATCATATTTGAAAACGAACTTATGTGCTGTTACGATTCTTTTTTGACGCGCCAGCCTGCCGAATATAATGCAGAAACAATTACCGAAACCATCATCTGGAGTTTTTCTTATGATGATTTACAGCAACTTTATGCTACCATGCCGGTTTCAAATGTTCTTGGACGAATTTTGAGCGAAGAGATATACCTGATTAAGGCTAAAAGAGAGTTATCTGCTTTAAAATACCAGGCAAAAGAACGATACCTCAATTTATTTAAAGAAAAGCCCCGGCTGGTTAAAGAGATCCCGCTAAAATTCCTTGCTTCCTACATTGGTATAACGCCCCAGGCGCTCAGCCGTATCAGGAAGCAAATTTATTAACATAGGTTCATTTTTCCTTTTTTTATAATTCGCCAGTTTTGCTTCAATCAAAACATGGCATTATGAAATCAATCAGGTATATCCCCATTAGTTTATTTGCTTCGATAATAGCTTTATGCACATTTACCGGTTGTAAAACCAGCCATTACCGCCCGGCTGCTTATTCATATTCAAAGCCGCCACTATTAAATGACGGTATTGTTGTGGACAACCTGGATACACTCAAATCAGATTCCTCTAAAATCATCCAACTCACAAAACTGATACTTGCGGATAGTTTCCCTAACATTCACAGTTTATTAATCATGAAGGATAATAACCTTATATATGAACATTACTTTGCGGGGTACGATCAAAACAACGGGAAAAATTTGGGATACATCGATCACGGGGCCAGCGACCTTCATGACTGCCGCAGCATTACCAAAAGCGTTGTATCAGCCTGTATTGGTATCGCTATTGAACATAAGTTCATCGGTAGTATTGATGAACCAGTTTTTAACTACTTCCCGGAGTATGCCCGGTATAACGATTCTATAAAATCAAAAATCACCATCCGCCATCTGCTTACCATGACCAGCGGCTTAAGCTGGAACGAGTATATTTCTTATTCAAATCCGCTGAACAGCGAGGTTAGGATGAACCTTACTGTTGATCCGATTGGGTTTATATTAAACAGGGATACCAAATATAAGCCCGGCAGCTATTGGGTTTACAGTGGCGGCAACACGCAAATACTGGCCGAGATCATCAAAAAAACCAGTGGGATGCCGATAGATAAATTTGCCGAAAAGTATTTATTCGTCCCGCTGGGCATCAAAAAATTTGAATGGAACGGGCTCTTCTTTAAAAAATCCATGCCATCTGCTGCCTCGGGCCTGCGCTTAACATCAAGAGATATGCTAAAGATAGGCATGCTCTATATGAATGATGGCAATTGGAATAAACAACATGTTTTAACCAAAGCATGGGCCGATTCTTCTTTGAGCACTCATGTAGCCCGTAACGAGTTAAAGCTGATAAAAAAAGGAGGCTATGGTTACCAATTTTGGACATACCAGGAAACCATCAACAAACAAGCCTATGATATTACCGAGGCCAAAGGCAATGGCGGCAACGCTATATTTTTTTGCAAATCGCTGCGGCTTGTGGTGGTAGTTACTGCGGGTAATTACAACAACTGGAAAATAAAAAACAATACTTATGCTGCCTTTTGTAATTATATACTGCCGGCATTCCTTTGATTGATACATTGCAGGAATCCTCTTTTGTCTCCCTGGCCTCGGTAGCGCCTGGCGCAATTCTTCATTTTTGGCAGATACCATATAACAGATTGCCATATATTTGCGGGCTACCTGTTAAGTCTTGAATTAAAAGGCATGACTCAAAAGTTAATTTTTTCATTTTTAACTCAGACCTCAAGACCTTCGACCAAGACTAAATGATTAACATAACACCACCATGGAATACACAAAAACTTACGTTGCAAAGGACGAGCACATAGATGTGCAGCAAATTATGGATGGCTTATACTATCCGTTTTATATGGAATACTGCCGCCATGACTATATCAGGGAAGTGCTGGGTTTCGATTTTGAAACCGAGGCCAAAAATGGCGTTCATATGGTGCTATCAAACTACAGCATCAGTTTTTTACGGTCGTTAAAAAAAGGCGATGAATTTACGGTTACCTGCACCTTATACACTGACAAAGCAGGCCTGCCCAAACTGCATTTTAAACAATCTATCATTTTTAATAACAAGGTGATGACCAAAGCCGTATTCACGGGCACCTGCGTACCCGCAACCGGCGGACGGCCTTATCTGCCAACATCAATACTCGAGAAAATTAAAGATGCCCCTGTTGGTGAGTGGTGAGTAGTGAATGGTGAAATAATTGTTAGGGCAGGATAATGGTGAGTATTTTTAGGCCTGCCCTAAACATCCGATTAAAAGCTCCCCCTTCAGGGGGCTGGGGGGCTCGGCTGGGGCCTACTGCCCCACCATAAACACGGCATTGCTAAACAACAGTTTACCGTTTTCCCAGAAACTGCGGAACAGCGGATCGTCAACCATATATACAACCGAGCCGCGGCCCATAGGCTGAACGCCAAGCAGCAAACCGTTATTAATTTTTTGTTTGGCTGCGGCACCGGCAAAGCCCGATACATAGCTGTCTTTTTTTATAGTACCTACATTCCAGCCGTCTTCGCCGCCAAATAGCTCATAGATATCATCATTCATTTTTAATGAATAGTAATAGTCGGGCAGGCCGAAACCAAGCGGATGGGTATTATCCAGGTTTAATTTAAAAATAGCCCCGGGAATCATGCCGCGGATAGCATCCCGGTCGCGGTCGCCATAAATTTTAACGGTCTTATCTTTATCCTTATCGTCTTTTTTATCTTCTTTCTTTTTCAGCAGGATGCCTTTTTTATCAACCAGCGATGCCACAGCATTATCAATAGCAATTAAACGGCCGCCATCGCGCACCCAGTTTTGCAACTTCTCGGATGGGAAATCATCGTAGCGTCCGTCAGGGAAAATAGCTACATCAAAATCGGCCAGGCGTGTGCGGGGAATATCCTGGTACCTGATCAGCGTAATAGGGTAGCCCAATTGCGCTTCAAACAAGTGCCATACTTCGCCCATGGCTTCGGAGTTTACGCCATCGCCGGCAACCAGCATCACCTTAGGCTGACGGATGTAGCGTACCGCATCTGATCCCAGGTCTGATCCCTTATCCACAAAGCCCGATGACAGCGGCGTAACCTCCTGGTTAAGCTCGGCAGCGGTTTGGGTAACCACCTGGTCAAAATCGGCACGGTCATTGCCCGCGCGGGTTATTAATAATGAGCCCGGCGCAAAAGTTTTGCCGGCAGCATCGAATGATTTTTCGGCATAACGCACTTTTATCTTCTTCTTAAACAAAGCCGCCAGGAATTTTACATCCGCCACCGAAGACCATGATGATACATAGGCATAAGCATGAGTGTTTACCAGGGGCTTCGGCGCGGCAATGCTCCACTCGGCACTTGCCGGTTTTAATGATTCTTTTATGCCATAAGCCTTCAACCCAAATGCATATGGGAGCGACCACGCCGTAATATCATACGTATTTGAATCGGGGATAATAGTTTTTGGCTCCAGCAGTACATGCAGCAATACCGCTTTGGGCTGATAGGCATTTACCACAAGGTCATTAGGCCCAACGGTATAGGCTTCGGTTTTGCCGTTCATATAATCATACCCGGTTACCGATTTATTGGCCAAACCAAAACCATACTGAATACCGTTGCGGGCAAGCAGTTTGGCCATGGCATTTATTTTATTGTTGTTATCGTTTTTGATAACATAGGTTTTGTACTCGCCCGGCGGGTTGGTGCGGCTATTGTCATAAAACTTTTTAAACTCATCTTTAAATTTTTGCGCATTGGCCGATGCCGTTTCAACCGTACTTAAACCGGTAGAGTGGTGGTGCGCCACCCGTTGTACCAAAGTAAGTGTATCGCCGCTACGGTTAACTACGGCCAGGCCTGCGCCAATACCGCCCTGCTCATAAGTCATACCGATTGAGCCGTTATATAATGGATAGGTATCGCCATAGGATGGGTACAGCAGGTCGAACTCGTATTTGGTAAAGTACATCCAGCCATTTTGGTCAAAGTATTTGGCGTTGTTTTTACCAATGAGTACCTGGGCATCGCGCTGCCATTGGGTAAGGTCTTTATGGTAAGGCTCGGCAGCCGGGGCAAAATAATATGGAGCGTTGGGGCCTTGTTCGTGGTAGTCAACATGTATTTGAGGCAGCCATTGGTTATACAAACCAACGCGGGCCTGGGTTTCCTTTTGCTGCTGCCATGCCCAATCGCGGTTAAGGTCAAAGTAGTAGTGGTTTACCCTGCCGCCCGGCCATGGCTCGGCATGCTCGCGCGAGGTTGGGTAAGCATCCGGCGACAAACCGTGTACCGAATTATAAAAATTAACATACCTGTCGCGTCCGTCCGGATTCAGGCAAGGGTCGATAACTACCAGCGTATTTTTAAGCCAGGCCTGGGTTTGGGCGTTTGATGGATCGACTAAATCATATAAAGTCCACATGGCGGCTTCGCTTGATGCGGGCTCGTTGCCATGTACGTTATAGCTTAACCAGGTAATTACGGGTACATTGGTAATAACAGGTCCGCTTTCTACACCGGCTACCCGCAGGTTGTTATGGCGGATCTCTTCCAAACGGACAATATTTTCATCCGATGCAATGAACATGGCCAGCAAGGGACGGCCCTCGTTAGTACTGCCAAACTGCTGCAGCTTCACATTTTTTGAGGCCTGGGCAACATATTTAAAATACTCCACAATGCGGTAGTGCGGGGTAAACTGGGTACCCAGCTTATAACCCAGGAATTCATCCGGCGATTGTATTTTTTGAGCGAAAGATACCGTTGCCGAAACAACAGCCAATAACACAACAAGTAGCTTTTTTATCATAAAACTGATATAGATGGTAGTAAAAGCTAAATATGCGGAAAATATGTGCAGATGTGCAAATTTCAGATGTGCAGATGTGGATATTGTTACATTAGGTAGATGTGCAGATTTCAAATTACAGATGTGCAGATGACCTGTCTGCACCAGGATTCCTTCCGCTATGGGAACCTGAAAATCAAAATCCCAATAATCCGAAAAATCCGCTTAATCCGGGTTCAGACAAAATCCACTCACAAAAAATCTAAAAATTTTAGCAATCTCCCTGATAATTTGTATTTTGCCCCTGAAAAAGCAAATCAATTTGCACATCTGAAATCTGTAATCTGCACATCTAAATCATGACTCCGTTATCGGCCCTGCAAAAATATTTTGGTTATAGCGCCTTCAGGCACCAGCAGGAGGCTATTATCCAGCATATATTAAACGGGCAGGATGTAATGGCGCTGATGCCAACCGGCGGCGGCAAATCATTATGTTACCAGCTGCCCGCGGTATTGCTTAACGGGCTAACCATCGTTATCTCGCCGCTTATTGCCCTGATGAAAGACCAGGTAGATAGCCTGAACGTAAGCGGTATCCCGGCAGCTTTCCTAAACTCGGCACAAAACCCCGAAGAGCAGCGCCAACTGGTAGAAAAATTAAGGAACAACCAAATCCGCCTGCTATACCTTGCGCCCGAGCGTTTGTTCGGCGCCGAGAACAAACTCGTTCCCTTTTTAAAAACGCTGAATGTAGTACAGATAGCTATCGACGAAGCCCATTGCATCTCGTCATGGGGGCACGATTTTCGCCCTGAGTATTTGATGCTGGCCCAGTTAAAAACCGAGTTCCCGAATGTGCCTGTCATCGCGCTTACCGCCACTGCCGATAAGCTTACGCAAAAGGATATCCTCGAGAAACTCAACCTTAACAAGCCCAAAGTATTTGTATCGTCCTTCAACCGGGCTAATATCACCTACCGGGTTATCCCCAAAAAGAACAGCTTTCAACAGCTGGTCGCCTTTTTAAATGAGCGGAAGGATGAATCGGGCATTATCTACTGCCTCTCCCGTAAATCAACCGAAGACCTGGCCGACGACCTGAAAGCCGCAGGCTTCGCTGCCGAAGCCTACAACGCCGGCCTCAGTAACGAAACCAAAGTGCGCAACCAGGAAGCCTTTTTACGCGATGAAGTGAAGATCATTGTGGCCACCATAGCCTTTGGCATGGGCATCAATAAATCAAACGTGCGCTACGTGGTGCACATCGATCTGCCTAAAAACATCGAGGGCTATTACCAGGAAACCGGCCGTGCCGGGCGCGACGGGCTGGCATCCGAGGCATTGTTATTATATTCGCCGGGCGATGCGGGTAAACTGCAGCATTTTGCACGCATAGAGGGCAACGAGGCCCAAAGCCGCATTATGCTGAACAAGCTGAACGATATGGTGCGCTACTGCCAGCTGCAAAGCTGCCGCCGCCAGTATTTGATGAACTACTTTGACGAGGCTTTCCCGCCCAATTGCGGCTCCTGCGATGTGTGCCTTACCGAGTTTAAACGCTTTGATGGCACGCTGATAGCCCAAAAAGCCCTCTCGGCCGTGGCCCGGCTCAACGAGCGTTTCGGTATCAACTATGTGATTGATTTTTTACGAGGATCGAAATCCGAGAAGATCCGCGACGAACATAAACACCTTAAAACCTATGGCATCGGTGCCGATATCAGCAAGCCCGACTGGCAGCGCTACATTCGCGAGCTGCTTACCATGGGCTACCTGCAAATGGGCGGCGACGAATACCCCATTGTAAAACTTACCGACCAAAGCGCCGCCGTGCTTAAAGGCCTGCAAAAGGTTGAGTTTATTGAAAGCGAAACCGTTGAAGAAACTCACACCCACGTGCAGGCGCCACCGCACGAGGCCGAACTGCTAAGCCGCATCAAACGCGTACGCAACGATATTGCCCAACATGAAAACGTACCGGCATACATCATCGTATCCGATGCCACCCTGGTGGAGATGGCTACCTACCTGCCGCAAAGCCTCGACGAGCTGCGCCTTATCTCCGGTTTCGGCGATGTAAAACTGGCCCGCTACGGCCGCGAGCTGTTGCAGCCCGTGAAAGATTACGCCAAAGAAAAAGGCCTCGAATCAAAAATTGCCTATAAATCGCCCAAGCGGGAACGCAAGGCGGCGTCCGTCCGTCCGGCACCAACTATCAAGGCCCGCAAAACAAACGATACCCGTACCGAGTCGCTCCGGCTTTACCAAACCGGCAAAACCGTTGCCGAAATTGCCGCCGAGCGCAGCCTCTCGCCCATGACCATCGAAAGCCACCTCTGCTTCTTTGTACAATCGGGCCAGCTGGAGGTAGAAGCCCTGGTACCCGCCCAAAAAATCCCCGCCATTAAAGATGCCGTTGAAAGCTACGGCTCCCAAATGCTCTCGCCCCTCAAACAAATCCTCGGCGATAACTACAGCTACGGCGAAATTAAAGCGGTGATAAGTTGGATGAACAGGGGGGATGACATATAAAAATAAAGACTGTCATGGATTCCGAAAGAGAAATGACGTATATCGCATGGCGGCGAAGACTCACCCGGCGAGGCTTCGCCCGCCACCCTCTCTTCACCTGCGGTGTAAAGAGGGGCTTGAACGCTGTATATCAATACATAAATTAAAAAACAAATAATAAACCTTCAAGCTCCTCTTTCCGGCGAAGCCGGTCGAGTCTTCACCTGCGGCATAAGGAGGGACTTGAACGCTATACATCAATATATTAAATTAAAAAACAAATAATAAACTTTCAAGCCCCTCTTTCCGGCGAAGCCGAAGAGAGGGTGGCGGGCGAAGCCTCGCCGGGTGAGTCTTCGCCCGCTTTCAAAGCCAACGTTTGTGTAAAATGGAATACCCCCTGCACCTTACCCATTCCCGTCCGTTCGAAACAACAAATAGCTTTCATTCCGTGATAATTCCCAAACATTACAATATAATCCTCACCCAACATAAATTTATCCTAAATTTAACTCTCCTCTTAAACCACCAATAATATGAAAGTATTTAAAACAACCCCGGGCCCGGTTAGTGCGTTGCTGCTGTTGGCCATTTGCACTATAATCACCTTTGGCATAACCAACACCACCATGGCACAGCAAAAAAATCAAATGGTAAGGCTGGCAAAAATCCAGATCGACCCGGCGCAGTTAGATCAATACAATGCCGCCCTCAAACAGCAAATGACCACCGCCGTGAGCGTCGAGCCTGGTGTATTAACCTATTATGCCGTGGCCGATAAAACCAATCCCGCGCACATCACCATCCTGGAGATATACGCCGATACCGCCGCCTACCAGGCACATATCCAAACCCCGCACTTTAAAAAATATAAAGAAACAGTTCAGCACATGGTAAAGGCACTGGAGCTGGTTGATGTCAACATGATAGGCTTTGCCAAAAAACCGGATATGTAGCTTCAGCCAAATCCTCCCCGGTAGGGAGGACTTAAAAAACAACGCCGCTTCAAAAAAAAGTCTCCCCTTCCGGGGAGATTATTCATGTGTTTGTTTTTATTGAATTCATGATTGCTTTCGCAATTTAAAGGGGGCTTTGTTAACTTTACATCACGTATGATTACTACCCAGCAACTTTACCAGCTATACCTGCAGCACCCTGTTATCAGTACCGATACCCGCAAAATAGCGGCCGGCAGCCTGTTTTTTGCCCTTAAGGGCGATAAATTTGATGCCAATACCTTTGCCCAACAGGCCATTGCCGCAGGCGCAGCGTACGCCGTAATTGATAATCCCGCGTACCAGCTGGGCGACGAGTATTTGCTGGTGGCCGATGTGCTTACCGCCCTGCAGGATCTGGCCCGCCACCACCGTCGCCAGCTAAGCATCCCCGTTATTGGCCTTACGGGCACCAACGGCAAAACCACTACTAAGGAGTTGATCAACGCCGTATTAGCCCAACACTTTAAAACCCAGGCCACCCAGGGCAATTTAAACAACCATATAGGCGTACCCCTCACTATTTTAACCATCGACGCCAGCCACCAGGTGGCCGTTATCGAAATGGGGGCCAATCACCAAAAAGAAATCCAACTGCTTTGCACCATCGCCCAGCCATCGCACGGCTTAATTACCAACGTAGGCAAAGCGCACCTGGAAGGTTTTGGCGGGGTAGAAGGCGTGAAGAAAGGCAAAGGCGAGTTGTATGATTATTTTGCAAAGTCGGGAAGTCCGGAAGTCGGGAAGTCCGCAAGTTTGGCAGGCCAACAGGTAGCAAACGCGGTTTTTGTTAATAGCGACGACCAAACATTGCTTGATATGGCTGCCGCCCGTAAGCTGGGCAACGTGGTGTATTACGGCACCAATACTATCGACGATTTGGTGAGCGGCCAGCTGGTCGAAAACTCGCCGCTGCTTGCTTTGGAGTACACCAACAATAAAACCGGCCAAAGCTATACCGTAAAAACCCAGCTCACCGGCGCTTATAACCTGCATAATATTTTGGCAGCCATAGCCATAGGCAGCTATTTTAATATCCCTGCCGCGCAAATAAACGCCGGAATTGAAGGCTATCAGCCCAAAAACAACCGCTCGCAAATTGTGAAAACGGAAAGCAACACCCTTATTTGCGATTACTACAACGCCAACCCCAGCAGCATGTTTGTAGCCATCGAAAACGTTGGCAAACTGCAGGCCCCACGCAAAGTACTCATCCTGGGCGACATGTTCGAGATGGGCCCCGAGTCGGCCACCGAACATGCCTCCGTGATCCAAAAAGCGTTGGATACCCCGGTTGACGAACGCATTTTTATCGGGAAAGACTTTGAAAGTCAAAATTCAAAATTCAAAATTCAAAACCAGGAAGCGGCATTTTACGCTACTGCCGAAGATGCCATTGCTGCATTAAAGGCCAGCCCCATCACCCATTCAACCATCCTCATCAAAGGATCGCGCGGCATGGCCCTGGAGCGGCTGGTGGAGTTGTTTTAACAATGGCCGGGGAGTGGAATGGCAGCAAATACACAACTGTCATGCTGAGGAACGAAGCATCTATTCGTAAACTTTTCTAACGGTCATGTACAGCTGACAGATCCTTCCTTCGTCAGGATGACAGGAAAATAAACAACTGTCATCCTAAGGTACGAAGCATCTATTCGCCAACTTTTCTAACGGTCATGCATGGCGTACATAGATCCTTCCTTCGTCAGGATGACAGGAAAATAAACAACTGTCATCCTGAGGTACGAAGGATCTATTTGCAAACTTTTCTAACGGTCATGTACAGCTTTATCGCAGTACCCCCCTACACCCCATCCTCCCCCAAAAAAAGTCTTAACTCTTGATTCTTGACTCTTGCCTCTATTCCGAGCGTTCGCCGCTGGTAGAAGCGTCGCCGGGCTTTACATTCATACGCCTGCAAGGCCTTAGGCTCGGGCCGGTATCCATTTCAATCCCTAACGCGAAAGCTGCGGGTAAACACAAACACATCCCTTACCATAAAGCCCAGTGGAGCCCCAATGCAAAAGCGGGGCCCCGTGCGAATCCCCTCTCGAGAGGGGCGGAGGGGTGTGTTTACAAACTTGTATTGCATACGTGATAAATACAGCTACCCTTAGCCGGTAAACCGAAAATAGTGATACCCGCATACCAACAAGAACTTAACATGGTCGAATAAACCATTATTGCTAACAGACAAGATAATTAAAACTATTGTTGCCGATATTTTTTTATAATTGAATATGGCCGACGTACACTCCAAAGAAACCCGCAGTTACAACATGTCACAAATTAAGGGCAAGAATACAAAGCCCGAACTTTTGGTGCGCAAATTCCTGCACAAAAACGGTTTCCGCTACCGGCTGCATGTAAAGGATATGCCCGGCAAGCCGGATATTGTGTTACCCAAATACAAAACAGTAATTTTTATACATGGATGCTTTTGGCATGGGCACGAGGGGTGCCGGTACTATGTCGTGCCCAAAACACGAACCGAATGGTGGTTGAATAAAATTAATGGCAATACCGTTAATGATTCCAAAGCCGAAACTGCTTTGATAGCCGCCGGATGGAACATCATTAAGATATGGGAATGTGAGTTGAAAAAGACAACGATAGAAAACACGTTAACTACCCTAATTACAAGTATTACGTGAGAAACTAATAGTGAAACATTCTGTGAATTTTTTCCGAAAGTTCACTTATATCCGATTGACTTATAGTCGAATACGCGATAGCTTGCAGGATGGATATTCGTAAGAAAATCGGTCTGCGCATAAAAGAATACCGAACAAATTTAAAGCTCACCCAGGAAGCTTTAGCCTTTAAGGCTGAAATAGATAAGACTTATGTAAACGAAGTTGAAAACGGAAAGCGTAATGTTTCCGTGATCAATCTTGAAAAAATAATTCATGCACTTGAAACCGATCTTAAAGGTTTTTTCGATTCCCCTTCCTTTTCCGAGAAAGTAAAACAAGATGCCTAAGCCGGTTCCGATTATTGATTTATTCGCGGGGCCGGGCGGCCTTGGCGAAGGTTTTACTTCATTATTAAATGAAGACAAAACGCGTGTTTTCAAAATTGCACTATCCATAGAAAAAAATGAGTTCGCCCACCAAACGTTAACTTTAAGAAGTTTTGTAAGGCAGTTTGATAATAATAAAATACCAGATGAATATTATCAGTTTGTTCGGGGCGAGATAAAAGACATTGAAGAACTTTATAAACTTTACCCGGAACAAGCCGGCCATGCCAAACAGGAAGCATGGAAACTTGAAGTAGGGGATAGTGCCAAACACCGGTTGATTGATAAAAGAATTAAAGAGGGCTTAAAGGGCGAGAAAAATTTTGTGCTAATTGGTGGACCTCCATGCCAGGCTTACTCCCTCGTTGGTAGGTCAAGACGACAGGAAGCAGATGGATTAGACGAAAATGACCCAAGGGTGTATTTATACCGGGAGTACTATCGTATACTTACGGTACACCAACCTCCTGTATTTATTATGGAGAATGTAAAAGGGTTGTTGTCAGCAAAGGTCAACCAGGAATCTGTTTTTACTCAGGTCATCAACGATCTTAAAAACCCATTCAATGCATTCAAGAAATTACGTGGTAAAGAAGATATAGCCTACAATAAACCGGGTTACAAAATTTACTCATTGGTAAAACATCACGAACAGGATTTGCTTGGCGAAGATATTTTTGAGCCAAGGGATTTTATCATAAAATCGGAAGAATACGGAATACCCCAAACACGCCACCGCGTTATTCTTTTAGGAATTAGGGATGATCTAAACATTACGCCGCTGACACTACAAAAAGCGGTAAACAAAATAACCGTAGCCGATGTGATATCTGATTTACCCGAACTGCGAAGTGGGTTATCTAAAGGGAAAGATAGCGGGACTGAATGGATGCAGGTGTTTCGCGATAGCGAAGATGCTGGTATCTGGGAGGGAGTTGACGAGCCTGTAAAAAATAAAATTCTTGAAGTTATAGAACAAATGGATCTGCCGGAGAATGACAGAGGCAGTTTGTTTGTTGATGGGAATGCAGAGATCAATTACCTGAACAATTGGTATACTGACAAAAAAATAAAAGGTTTCGCGAACCATGAAACACGGAGCCATATCAAAAGTGATATTTACAGATATTTGTTCGTCGCCTGTTTTGCAAAGATAAACGGGCGATCACCTAAATTATCTGATTTCCCTACGCAGTTACTTCCACAACATCTGAATATCACATCCGGTATTGAAGAAAATAAATTTGCAGACCGTTTTAGGGTTCAACTTTCAAACGAGCCGTCAAAAACGGTAACGAGCCATATTTCGAAAGACGGGCATTATTATATTCATCCAGACCCGATGCAATGCAGAAGCCTTACAGTTAGGGAAGCTGCACGCTTACAAACGTTCCCCGATAATTATTTTTTCTGTGGGCCGCGAACAGAGCAATATCACCAGGTTGGTAATGCGGTCCCTCCATATCTGGCGCATCAAATTGCCAAGGTAATTAAACCGTTATTACTTGAACTTTAATTTCCACTTTTTTGTATCTTCCACTTGTTCTACTACGCCCTCATGTTCCATGATACCTAATAAAGTTCTTGGAATATGGCCTTCATGTTTAATGTGGCCCTGATATATCCCTAAAGTTCTCCCTATATCGGCATTTGTCATACCATCATCATCCGCTGTTTCTAATATTATGTAAACTGCAGATTTGAGATCGGCTATGGCAGTTTGTGCCATTGAGTATGCTTGTTGTTTGTTTTTTATGCGATCCATCGGCGAAATTCGTTAGGGAATAACGTTAATATGTTTTCACCTTGCATTGAATTCAAATCATATGTAAATTCAAATTGGCCTATAACACTAACGAAGCGACGAGGGGTTCCCGGCCCCTTTGATCCGGCGCCTTTTTTTAATTTATTGCCCTCTTCATCCCAATAAAGAGCGTCAGCCGCTTCGATAATGCCCTTATTCATCGCTATATTTTGATAGGCCTGAAGTTGTTCAATAAGATCTCCTCTTTTCGACAACTCGCCGGTCAGGAAAATTCTACCTTTTTCATTTAGTTCGGAATAAATACGAGAGGGTCCCGACAATAAATGTCTATAGTAGGTTTGATAGTCTTTGGGCGTTTGTAAGATATATCGGGCTTCTTGCCCAACTTTTCTTTTTCCACCTCCGTCCACAGGGCAGATTTGATCAAAATAGAATGCTGACAGCCATGACCATAATTTTTGATTATAATAGAGCGCTTTATTAGAACTCAATTCAAATACTTCTTCGAAATACCTGCCTGCATCATGTTTAGATTGAAATGTTACATCAGATATATAATACTCCTCATCAAGGCTTTCTGTAAACCTAGGTTCGAATAACATATCTCTTGGAAAATCCGAGTTATCAGAATCAAACTTTGCTCTTCGCAAAAATTGTTGAAAAATCGCTATTCCATCGTCATTAAATTGCTTAACTATATAATTCATTTTATACTTTTTGGATGTTTTCTAATAATCTAAATTTAGCGCAATAACTACTTACTACTTCATCTATCCATTCGTCCATATCTCCGTCATCGGAAGAATCTGGTGTCGAGTATACTCCCAATACTTCTCTCGTAAATGTTATCCAATTCGCACCCCAGTCGTCGGAATCAAAAAGTTCATCATCAACGATTCTTTGGAGGATAAACCTAATGGCAGTTGGATAGATTAAGCCAAGGAAGAATTGATTTGATTTTATCAGGTTTCGTATGCCCGGATATTTAGTTTCGCAATTTAATATCAGCACAGGCCCCATAGCTCGAAAAACGACTTTCCAAATTTGACTACCAATATCCTCAAATGAAACAGGCAAGATACTTCTCCTGTTATCATCGTTTGCAATTCCGTCTGGATATATATTGTCTGATATCCCAATGATTTTAAAGTGGACACCAGAATCGTCCACAATTTTTACACGAAAACGGACTTGTTCAATATTGGGCAAGTCTATTAATGAAGTTTGGGCTGGTGCTTTGATTTGACCAATCGTTCCATAATCGAATCGTAAAAAATTCGACGCAAAATATGCTTCTACAAATATCCTCGCATGAATTGGAAACTTTAATTCCTGTAAATCTAAATAAGCGTTAAAATAAGGATATGACCCGTTTTCGAACAATTTGATTTTAGTTTGCCTTTCTGGAATTTTTACCCTTCCTGTATAATTAAATTTTCTAATCATAATTTCTTAGAATTTTATTATTAAATCACGATTTGTGTCAAACCCCTTTACATCCAAAACAAAATTATTGTGATTGATATTAAATTCAATTCCATTGTCTACGGCATTGATAATGGATAATCCACTAAAATCAATTTTGATTGGATTTTCGTTTACTTTAAAGTCAATAGGATTCCATTTTTTTATAGGGTTTCCACGGGAAGTCCGATATCCCATCTTAACTTCAAAACGTTTGTCAGTGGCCGAATCAGCGCCAGGGTTCTTTATAATCTTAAATCCTCCGTTTGTTTTAATTGCTTTCAAGAGCGGTTTTTTACCATGGATATCTGGTACGTTATTATCATTATTTTCCGAATCGTCATCAGCTTTGACCACTTCGGCCTCTTGTTCTTTCTCCGGTATAAAAAAGAAATCGCTTAATAAATCTTTTTCCATGCCTTGGGCTGGTTTTTGTAATTCATCAAACAGTTTTTGCAAAGTCTTAACTATAAAACTTAAACATTTATCCCCGTCAACATATTTATCTTTAAAATTTCTGGAATCTTTTTGAATTTCGGTATGAGCCGGATTTTCCGCATCGCCAATCATTGTGGACAACTTTTCGTCATCAACTAAAATAACGCCCCGAGCACCAGAGCTTTTCAATGAGTTAATTCCAGTAATAGTTATCCCTTTTCTAATAAAATGATTTTCGGGTTTTTCTAAATCTGCATCTTTCTCTATAAATGCTTTAAACCATCTGATTTCTGGCTCTTGAAACTTTGGATGAAATTTCAATGGCACCTTAAAAGAAATCCGCTCTCCAATTTCAAACTTATTTTGCAATTCAGTAAAAACAGTTTGATCGAAAAGCGCTTTTAACCATGCTGGTGATCCATTTTTTGAAGGTTCTTTTAAATAGACGTAATCGTCGTCTTTTAAAGATTGTATATAATCAGCAAGGTCAAATAACTTAACAAACGACTCTTTGCTTTTGATCCGTAAACTATCGTCATTTTTCAAGGTAACAAAATCAAAATCATTGATGGCCTGCCTTATGGTTTCTTTTGTTAAGCTAATTTCATTGTCTTCATGTTGGATCAAAACCTTTAAGTTTCCTGTAACTATAGGAAAGAAGTATTGTTCTACAGCAGAATAAATTAGTCGCTCGAAACTTATTTCTTCATTAACATAAGGTATTATAACAGAAAGTCCTGATCGCTTTCCTCTTTGTAATTTAAAAGTTTCCTTAAAATATTCTATATCTTGTTTTTCTTCAACCGGTGATGCAAAATTTGAAGTTTTGTAATTTCCGTAAAAACCATAAGGAGTAAAACCATAATCCTGTTGGTTATCTTCGATATTATGGCTTCTTAAAATACTTTGCCCCATTAGGTATTGATGCTCGGGATCATTTTTCCTTATTGTTAAACCCCAAAATGTATTGATTTTAGAACTTGCTGGAAAAACGGTTTTACCAAGCCCCCACCTTCCCAGTTTTTCATCTGATTTTCCAGAGCGACCGACGTTTCTCCAAAACCAAAAAAAATTATGTTTTACATCTTTTCGTTGAGTATCCTTGTCTTTTGATTCTTCAGGATCCCCTTCGAGCCCATTTGTGTTAAAATCTTCAAAGACAAGGAACTTCATTCCCAAATCAAAGTCAGGAGCGTCCAATATACCAGATCCTTTAGCTTCAATATGATTAGTTAACCTTTCCAAAAAACCAACCGCCTTTTGACTATCCACTTCATATTTAGCCCCAGAAAGAAATATCCTAATTTCAGCTACACCGTCGACTGTTTCATCGAGCGCATTTTGAATGCCTTCTCTCACTATCGCATTCGAGATGTTACCTACTTCATTAGTTGTAAAAAACTGATTTTCGATTGGATCAACTTTGATCTCTCCCTCCTGATAGGGTCTGAATTTCCACTCTCCCATTATTAAAATTCAAATGTTTGCTTATTGGTTTTACTATTAGAAGCTTCAAATGACATTTTTAAAAAAGCAACTTTCTTATTAATAGCCTCCATCATTTTTTTTACTTCTGCGTCAGTATATTCATACGTTGAAGTATTAGAGCAGTTAGCTAAGCTTTCCAAATCATCTAATACTTTTTGAACTCTCCTGCCTGCGACTGTCTTAAATCTTTCTTGTTTTGCATTCAACTTATTCATACTATTTTAATTTTAATCAAAGATATATTTTGCAAAATATAAATGCAAATATTTTGTAATATATTTCGAAAAAAAACGTAATTATATTCTTATGTATTACGGTCTTAAAATGTAATTATATGTTAAATTATTTTGTAAAATATTCTCTATTTTATTGTCAAATCTGCTTCGGTGTTTATTACTACATGAATACACACAATTGACACGTCGCGAACTATTAGAAATCAGTAGCCCCATTGCTTAAATGTTATTTAAACTTTTAAAGAATGTTATCGACGGTAAGATTTGATTTGTGTTTGTTTCGGCTATGCATCGGAGGCATCTGATAGGGTTATAATTTCGGTCAGGCCTAATATACAAATTATCATTGTAAATCAAAACGCTAAACGACTCATAATCATCCAATCCAACCTGATTGACCAAACCTGGTTTTACCACCACCACTGGCACCTGCCCGATTTGCGCCCCCCAACGTTCGATACCACCATTGACCCCAGCTGGCACGAGTTCGAAAATGTGGCCTGCACCAGCCAGCCGGCGGATATGGCCGTTACGCTGGCTGGTTTTATGGCTTTGCTGGGGTAGGGTTGTTAGCTGTTCGGAAGACTTTTTTAATTCCCTCACCACGGGAGGGGTGCGGCTGGCAATGTGTGCAAAAGCAGGGAGGGGTTTCACCGCGCGACTAACACTTGCACCTGAACGCCTGATTTAACCCCTACCTCCCCCTTCCCCAAGGAAGGAATCGCACATTCCCCGCTTTTTTATTTCTTCCGAACACCTATGGGGTAGGCTTGTTAGGTGGTCGGGTAGTGTTTGCGTATTGCACCTCATTCGCAGCCTGCGCCATAGGCGCTACCCGTTTGTAGCCCCCGATAACAAAAATGATTTGTGCGCCGTAGGTGCTACCTGTACCGCCCTGCAGGTTACCCGCATGTTGGAGGGGTAGCCCGCTACGGGGCAAAAAAACGTGGTGGTATGTTGTTGCTACAAACGGGTAGCGCCGATGGTGCATAAAAAAAGGGGCTCTGGCCCCAGGTTCCCTTTTCAAGGACACCCCGAGGGCACAAAAAATTTGTTGGGCGTAATAATATGATTGGGCATTACTAATTGAGTATATTGCTTTTTTATAATGGACGATGAAGAAAGAGGTTATATTAGAACTGTTTGGAAAGTTTGAGCAGGCTTGCTAAAGTTATCAAAATATAGAATATTGGAGTGCCCGCGATCTGCAACTCATATTGGGATATTTACGATGGGAAAACTTTTTTAATGTTACAAATAAAGCTAAGAAAGCTTGCGAAACTGCCGGCTCTGATATTGACGATCATTTTCGTGATACCACGAAAATGATAACGATAGCGAAAGGCGGTCAGCGTGAAGTCGATGACATCGCTTTAACCCGCTATGCTTGTTATCTTATCGCCCAAAATGGCGATCCGGCAAAACCGGCAATCGCTTTTGCACAAACCTATTTCGCTGTGCAAACCCGCAAACAGGAAATTATTGAACAACGGCTGATAGATGTTGAACGTGTTACAGCCCGCGAAAAACTAACAAAGTCTGAAAAGAAACTGTCGGGAATACTATACGAACGCGGTGTGGATAGTGCCGGATTTGCCATCATCAGGTCGAAAGGAGACCAGGCCCTGTTTGGAGGGTTCAGCACAAACGATATGAAAAAGAAATTGGGTGTACCCCCCGCCAAGCCCCTGGCAGATTTTCTTCCTACGTTAACCATTAAAGCCAAAGATTTTGCGAATGAGCTCACGAGTCATAACGGTATCGAGAAAGATTTAAATAATAATACGCAGATCTCCAGGGAGCATGTGGATAATAATAAAGCTGTGCGTGATATACTTTTGCAAAGAGGGGTGAAACCCGAATCGCTGCCTGCCGCCGAAGATGTTAAAAAGCTGGAACGCAGATTAGAAAGCGACGAAAAGAAAGTCTCAAAAACCGGGGGAAAGCCAAAGAAGTAATTTATGTGCCCGCCAAAATTGCAGCATGGCCAACATCCAATTCAACTACCTGTACCACGATGGCGGCAATTATAAAAAATACGGTTCGGTAACGTTTGCCAACCCGGGCAATGTGGGGGTTCAGGAACTCGCCGCCCTCATCCAATCCAACCTGATTGACCAAACCTGGTTTTATCACCACCACTGGCACCTGCCCGATTTGCGCCCCCCAACGTTCGATACCACCATCGACCCCACCTGGCACGAGTTCGAAAATGTGGCCTGCACCAGCCAGCCGCCGGATATGACTATCACGCTTGCCGGTTTTATGGCTTTGCTGGGGTAGGGTTGTTAGCTGTTCGGAAGACTTTTTTAATTCCCTCACCACGGGCTACTGTGTGTACATATCTTTTGGAAACGTATCAATAATAAAAAAAATGTCATTTCGAACGAACTGGGGCGGGCATTGAGCGTTGGCGTGAGGAGAAATCCTATACGTCATGCTTGCAAATTTGCGTGGTGCGATGCAAATCGTATAGGATTTCTCTTTCGCTCTCCCGCACAATCCCACACATGCTCTATCGAAATGACAATTTTCTTTACTTAGAGAGATGTGTACACACAGTAGCACCACGGGAGGGGTGCGGCTGGCAATGTGCGCAAAAGCAGGGAAGGGTTTCACCGCGCGACTAAAACTTGCACCTGAACGCCTGATTTAACCCCTACCTCCCCCTTCCCCAAGGAAGGAATCGCACATTCCCCGCTTTTTTATTTCTTCCGAACACCTATGGGGTAAGCTTGTTAGGTGGTAGGGTAGTGTTTGCATATTGCCCCTCCTTCGCAGCCTGCGCCATAGGCGCTACCCGTTTGTAGCCCCGATAACAAAAATGATTTGTGCGCCGTAGGTGCTACCTATGCCATTCTGCAGGTTACCCGCGTGTTAGAAGGGTAGCCCGCTACGGGGCAAAAAACGTGGTGGTGCGTTGTTGCTACAAACGGGTAGCACCGATGGTGCATGAAAACCAGAATTTCGGGCGGGCAGATCATATTGCCGGTGCCGGTAAATTGATGGCGGTAACAGTTGAACCACCCGGCGCTGCCCCGGATTGCTAAAACATTTTAGCAAAAAGCGCCTGAAAATTGCTCCGGGGGAACACAGGCCGGTTGGCAGGGCGGGCTTAGGTGCGGCGCCCATCAGAAACCCGGATACGATATCCAACCAATACCCTTACCCTCCCATTTTTTAGGAGCCCGTAAGAGTACAGAAAGTAACCGGCGGTGTTCGGAGCGGGGGCTGACAAGGGTTCGCAGCGCAAAAGTAAGCGTCGACAGGTAGTATCCCTGGTGGCACACACCTGTACTTTTTTTCAAAAACCGGCCCTTTTTTTAAACTTTATCGAATATAAATTGATGATTTGTTATCATTTGCCTGCAAATAATTGCAGTGTTTTGTCGGCGGGTATGCCGCAAGTACCGGCCCCTGGTTGGGATTACCGCGCTGTTACATTTTGGTGTTAGCCGCCATACAACAATTGCTATAGGCAAGGGGGCCAAAGTCACCACGGATTGGGCTTTGGGGGCTGTGCCGCTAATTGATCTTTTGATTTGAGGGGGTTGTCGTTTGGGTTAATTTTCTAATTAATAATTATGCTTTTTATACTTGTTTCTATAAAAAAACAGCGAAATGGCCTTGCTTTTTAATTAAAATAAAACATTCAGCGCTGCGTATTGTTGCCAACACATACACCATACCGGATAAAATGCTATGAAAAACCCATTCAAAACCCAAAAAAATAATGTGCTGGTCCCTGTAGTTATCGGATTAGCCGCTGCCGGAGCCATTGTCTACCTGCTGCTTGCCGATGATACCGCCGATTTGCGTGGCAAAATAACCGACAACCTGGATAAAAGCTGGCGCACCGTCAAAGAAAAAGTACCCGCAGGCACCAAAGCCGTTACCGACCTTAAAGACAAAGTGGTAGAAAAGGTTACCAACCTAACCTAAAGCGCCCCACTACCCGCAACCCATGTTCGCCACACCATACACTCCGAACACCTAAAAAAAGTTAAGTTACTGATAATGAGATAGTGTAGTTTTTAGCGCTTATTACATCCGAACACCTAACGCTCTGAAAAACAAAACATTACACTAAAAGCCCCGAACACCCCATTCATCCCCTACCAAAACCGAACACCAGTGCCGGGGGCTTTTATAAGAATAACTATCTGCTAAAATCCTCTTGCCGGCTGCGGCTTAGGGAGTTCCTTGCGTGGTATCATTTCCTGGCGCTGGCTGGTGTTGTACACAAATGATGCTATGATGGTAGCGGCTTGTTTCAGGTCATCTTCAATCAGGCGGTCGTAAGTATCCTGGTTGCTGTGGTGGGTACGCGAGCCGTAGTCAATAGCATCCTGTATAAACTGGAATCCCGGAATACCCACCGCATCAAACGATTGGTGATCGGTACCGCCTGTGTTGCCAACGGTAACTGTAGTGGCGCCCAGGTCTTTAAATGGCTCCAGGTATGCTTTAAATATCGGCCCAGCGGCTGAGTCGCCCTGTAAATAGATGCCGCGTATTTTGCCTGTACCGTTATCAAGGTTGTAATAGGCCGATAGTTTGGCCTGCTCCGGCTTCAGTTCCATGGTTTTAGGATCGCCAAAGTGGTTAAGCACATATCCCCGTGAGCCAAACAGCCCCTGCTCCTCCGAACTCCATAAGGCTATACGGATGGTGCGTTTTGGCTTAAAGCCGATAGCTTTTAATATCCGCATAGCTTCCAGCATCACCGCGCTGCCTGCTGCATTATCTGTTGCACCGGTGCCGGCGTGCCATGAATCAAGGTGGCCACCTATCATTACTACCTGGTCTTTCAACTTTTTGTCGGTACCAGGTATCTCGCCAACTACGTCGTAACCTTGCAGGTCATCGGTAAAAAACTGGGTTTTAATATCCGCTTCAAGCTGTACTGGTTTGCCTGCATTTACAAGGCGTAAAATACGTTGAAAATCCTCGCTGCTGGTTTCCAATTCGGGCGCAACGGCTTTTGCGGTATCTGCATATGATGCACCGTTGGTGGTAAATACGGTACCATCGGTGCCGCGGGCCTGGCTAAGTACCAGGGCAACCTTTTCGTCCTGCAAAAATGTCCCTAACATGGTCCTGAACGCCCGCTGTTTACGCATTGCTGCAAACTGCGGCGAGTTTGGATCAAATGCCGTACGCTGGCGGGCAGGCGCCATGGTGGCTTTTTCCATCTTATCAAGCTCCTCATCGGTGTAACGTGCTGCATCTGATTTAAATGTACGTTCGGTAAGTGGTTTGGTATCAAATATTACAATCTTACCAGCCAGCTTGCCCTTGTATTTTCCCAGCTCGGCGGCCGAATCTGCCTTTACTACCATTATATCGCCTTTTATCAAACCTCCCGTACCTGGTGTCCAGGCTTTAGGGATGGCTATAATGGCATGATAGTAGGGAACTGTAATAGCTGCATAGTTTTTTTGAACTTCCCAGCCTTTACCAAATTTACCCCATGATTCCAATTTGGCGTTGGCTATACCCCAGGTTTTCAACTGTTCAACAGCCCAGTTCTGAGCCCTTTTTAAACCTGGCGAACCCGACAGGCGCGGACCGGAGACATCTGTTAAGTAAAAGGCGGTTTCCATTACTTTAGAATGGTTAAGACCCTCTTCGCGGATTTTTTGAACCATTACAGGGTCAACGGTTTCCTGCGCGGACAGCTGTGCGCCTATGCCCGCAGAAAGCAGGCATGAAAAAAGTAGTTTTAGTTTCATAGTTAATAATTAATAAGATCAGTTAATAACAAACCTATTTATTAATCAACAAAAAAACGTAGCCACGCTTTAACAAAGTTGTTACATGCAAAATTTTTTGAGGTATATTTGAGTTTTTCTCCTGAATTAAGTCAATTTTTAAGCCATGTTACAAAAAGCCATCCCCATCCTGGCATCACTGAATGCCGCAGAAACCATACAATTTTATACCGAAAAGCTAAACTTTATATTGGTGGCTAACTGGGATGGCTATGTTATTTTTAACCGGGACGAAATCACCATTCACCTTTGGCCTACCGATGATCCTGAAGTTCCTAAAAATACCGGTTGTTACATCAATGTGACTGAGGTTGACATGCTATATGCAGAATATACCCCTCAAGGCGTAGTTCACCCCAACGGCAAGCTTAAAAATATGCCCTGGAAAAGGCGTCAGTTCAGCATTTTGGATAATAATGGCAACATTATCCACTTTGGAGAAGACATTTCGGGTGAAGCATAAAACCCGGACCGCTAATCAAAAACCTCCACATCGTCGTCATGCAGCGCCCAAACCATATAGGGATGGGTATCAGCGTGATAAATATGGCCATCTGCCGAAATACCGATAATGCCGGCAAAACCATCGTAAGGCTTCATTTCATCTAACGTTTTCTCGGCAGCAACCGAAATTGGCAAACCATCAGTAACCCGCGTAACAATCTTTGAGGCTACCGAGCCACTCACAATGTCTTCGCCAACACCTGTGCAGGATACTGCTGCAAAACCATTGGCGTAATTGCCCGCTGTAGTAGCCGAATCGCTCACCCGGCCAGGCATTTCAAAGCCTTTGCCCCCTGTTGATGTTGCCGCCGCAAGGTTGCCATAAAGGTCGAGCGCTACGCAGCCAACAGTCCCCAACCTAATGGAGTCGCTCAGCTTTTTCTCATACTCATGCCTGCGCTGTGGTGTTTCGGGATTGTAATAAGTTACGCCATTATTGGTGGCAAACTCCTTGGCACCTTTGCCGCTCAAAACACGATCATCAAAAGCCATTAATTTTTCGGCTATACAAATGGGGTTTTTTACATCTTCGATATTAATAACGCCCGAAAATTTCTGCGTTTTTCCGTCCATTAACGATGCGCTTAAACGGATTTTGCCATCGCTCTGAATCTGCGATCCGGTACCGGCGTTAAACAAATCGCAATCTTCCAGCAGTCTAACGGTATAAACAACGGTTTCCAACGCGGTATGGCTTAACAGGTATTTATGACCGGCCTGCACAATATCTTTTAACGCCTGTTGTTTGGCCTGCTTTACTTCCTGGTTAGTTTGCGATTCGCTAAAAAAACCGCCATGGATAATGATCTTCATTTTGAATAATTTAGTTGATTCAAAAATTGGTATATTATAAACGCTTTGGGATAGGTTTATTTTAAACAACCCTATTAAAACTCTCTCCTCTGAAGAGAATTGAGCGAGGCTTTATTGCAAAAGATCGCTATCGGGCGCGTTTATGAACACGCCCTCTTCAACCTTAACTGTCTTTTTTATCATTAAACGATGCGCTGCCAAATCATATTTATCGTATATAGACATAACATGTACCTTTAAATTTTCGATAGAAACCGGTGAGCCAATTTCTACATCATAAATATTGGTTGCTACAATATTCCTGCCATCAACCAAAATAATCAGCCCCGAACCAATGGCCTCCATTACACTGCCTTCGGTTATCAGCAAGCCGGCATCTTCGCCCAGGCCGATACCCAAAATGCCGGGGTTTGTTGCTACGGCGTACATTAATCTACCAATGCGGCCACGTTGCACAAAGTGTGTATCAACAATAACAGAATCAACAAAACCCAATCCCGCTGTTATCTGTACCTCTCCCTTAATGAGCGCTTCGTTACTTTGCCCACGGTAAATCATGTGGGTTGATGCAGCCGCCGCGCCGGCCGAGGTACCTGCTATTACAAAATCTTCAAACTGATATCTCTTTTTCAGAATCTGTAAAAACTCAGTACCGCCAAAAATCGCGGTCAGCCTCAATTGGTCGCCCCCGCTAAACATAACTACATCTGCTTTGCGGACGCGGTCTAAATATTCTTTTTTTGCGGCATCTTCGCGGCTTTTAATGTGCAATACATTAACATGGGTAACATTAAGCTGCCCAAATGCTTTAACATATTCTTCGCCCACCAACTCTGGAATTTGCGATGCAGTGGTAATCACTTCAATTAATGAGCCATGGTGCTTTGCCGATTCGGTGATGATTCGCTTTAAAATGCCCTGTTCAAAAAATTTAATATAATCAGGCTGTAAAATGTGTTCCTGTATGGTTACGTTACTCCCCATATCAACCGCGCCGCCTATAATAATTAGTTTTCCTTTCGGGACAATCATTTCTTTTAAGTTTTGCGTTGATTGGGTTAAATTAGGTTGATTAGTTTAGTTTGCCCCAAAATAAAAGCAACCACTCTCTCAATCAACCTAATCCAACCCAATCAACTAATAAAACCACAAATTACGATAAAATGAACCAAAAACTCAGTCTGTTATAAACAAATAATGCCTTTTTAGCCTTAAATGTTTTATTTACACTATTAAGTTTTATAGTTTTAAAGAAATTAAGCCCTTAAAGAATTTTGTAACAAGCCTATGAAGATTGAGAATATACAAGTGTTGCGCGGCCCGAACATCTGGAGCATAAACCGCAAAAAGTTAATACAGATGCGGCTTGACCTGCAGGAAATGGAACATAAGCCAACTAACGAGATTGATGGCTTTTATGAGCGTTTAGAAAAACTACTTCCCTCGTTATATGCACACCGCTGTTCGCCCGGAGTACCCGGCGGCTTTTTTCAGCGGGTTATTGCCGGCACCTGGATGGGGCACGTTATTGAGCATATAGCCCTTGAAATACAAACCCTTGCCGGTATGGACACAGGCTTTGGCCGTACCCGTGAAACTAAAACAAAGGGTGTGTACAATGTTGTTTTTGCTTATATTGAAGAGAAGGTGGGCGCCTTTGCTGCAGAATCGGCCGTGCGGATTGCTGAGGCCCTGATAAAAGGCGAAGACTATAACCTGGAAGCCGATATACAGGAGATGCGCGAAATCCGCGAGAATACCCGTTTAGGGCCAAGTACAGGATCAATTGTGGAAGAGGCCATTGCAAGGGATATCCCCTGGATCAGGCTTAACAATCAATCGCTGGTACAGTTAGGTTATGGCAAAAACCAGGTGCGTTTCCGCGCTACCATGACCGAGAAAACCAGCAGCATAGCTGTTGATATTGCCAGCAATAAGGATGAAACCAAGCGCATGCTGCAGGAGCAGGCTATCCCGGTTGCCAAAGGCATCACTATATCATCTGTTGCAGGCGTAGCCGAAGCCATTCGCAAGGTTGGCTTCCCGTTGGTATTTAAACCGCTGGATGGTAACCACGGCCGGGGCATTTCTATCAATATCCGTACAGAAGAGGAAGCTATTGCCGCCTATGAGCATGCCGCCAAAATATCGCGAAGGGTTATTGTGGAACGCTTTATTACCGGTTATGATTTCCGTGTACTGGTAATTGATAATAAAATGGTTGCCGCCGCCCTGCGCGATCCGGCTCATGTCATGGGCGATGGTGTATCAACCATACAACAACTGATAGACAAGGAAAATGCCGATCCCCGCCGTGGCTACGGGCACGAGAATGTATTGACACTGATCTCGATTGATCGCGACACCATCGACCTGCTTGAAAAAAAGGGCTATACTCTTGATACAGTACCGGCTAAAGACGAAAAAGTATTTGTAAAATCCACCGCCAACTTAAGTACCGGCGGTACATCTGTCGACGTTACCGACCACGTACACCCCCAAAACGTTTTCATCTGCGAACGAATCTCTAAAATAATCGGCCTTGATATTTGCGGCATTGATATTATGGCCGAAAACCTGCACGAGCCACTTACCGAAAATGGCGGTGTAATACTGGAGGTTAACGCAGCGCCGGGCTTCCGGATGCACATTGCACCAAGCGAAGGCCTGCCACGTAACGTAGCCGGCCATGTATTGGATATGCTTTACCCTCCGGGCAAATCGGCACGCATTCCTATTATTGCCATCACCGGTACCAATGGGAAAACCACCACAACCCGCCTGATAGCGCATATTGTAAGAAATAACGGGCACAGGGTAGGCTTTACCACATCTGATGGTATTTATGTGCAAAACACCATGATGCTGAAAGGTGATACCACCGGGCCGGTAAGCTCGGAGTTTATCCTGAAAGATCCTACCGTTGATTTTGCCGTATTGGAAACCGCCCGCGGCGGCATCCTGCGCTCGGGGCTGGGATTTGGCTTTTGCGATATTGGCGTAATTACCAACATCCAGGCAGATCACCTTGGCCTGGCCGATATTCATACGCTGGATGACCTGGCAAGGGTAAAAGGCACGGTGTTAAACTCGGTAAAAAAAGATGGCTGGGGTGTATTAAATGCCGATAATGAATATTGTGTGCGTTTAGGAAACAAGGCCGATTGTAACATAGCCTATTTTAGCCGCAATGAAAACAATCCCATCATCAAAGCACATTGCCGCAAAGGTGGGATAGCTGCCATTTGCGAGAATGGCTTTATCACCATCCAAAAAGGCGATTGGAAAATCCGCGTACAGCGTACTATCCTTATCCCGTTAACGTTTGGCGGCACCGTGCCGTTTATGATTGAGAATGTGCTGGCGGCCACGCTGGCTACTTTCCTGTGGGGCTTCAAAACCGAGGATATCAAAATGTCTCTTGAAACCTTTATTCCATCGGCAGCGCAAACTCCTGGCCGCATGAATATTTTTGATTTCAAGGATTTCCGCTTTATGATTGATTTTGCCCATAACCCTGATGGCTTTAACGGCATCAAGGAATTTTTAAGGCATATCGATTCGCCATTGAAAATCGGTATCATTGCAGGCACGGGCGACAGGCGCGACGATGACATCCGCGAGGTTGGCAAAATAGCCGCCGAAATGTTTGATTACATTATCCTGCGGCAGGAAAAACACCTGCGCGGCCGTACCGAAGAAAATATATTAAACCTGCTTAAAGAAGGCATTTTTTCTGTCGACCCTAATAAACCTTGCGAAGTAGTATCAAAAGAGATTGACGCCATTAAACACGCCATGAGCCTGGCCAAGCCTGGCAGCTTTATTACTGCCCTTAGCGATGTTGTTGACAATGCCATAGAAACGGTTCAAAACTACCAGGAGCAGGAGCGGAACGGGCTGTTTAATGCCTAACCCTTTGTCCCCTGAAAGAGAAAAAACTGTCGCTTGGCGTTAATTTAAAGGCAAATGTTTGGGCGGAAAGCGGAATCTGCCGTCCAAACATTTTGACTGCCTTTTAAGTTATACAGGTAAACGCTTTGGCTATGAGATCTATCTGGAAAGGTTCAATTGGTTTTGGATTGGTTAGCATCCCGGTTAAACTATATTCGGCAGTGCAAACAAGTTCGCTTGATTTGGATATGCTGGATAGCCGGGATCATTCGCGCATCAGGTATCAGCGGGTAAACGAGAAAACACATAAGGAGGTACCCTACGATAAAATTGTGAAAGGCTATAAACTGGCCAATGACGATTATGTGATTGTAGAGGACCAGGATTTTGAGGATGCCGCCCCCGAAAAAAGTAAAATCATCGAGATTGAAAGTTTTGTAGATATTGCCGACGTAAACCCAATGTTTTACGAAACATCCTACTACACCGAACCAGATACTAAAAGCAACAAGGCCTACGCCCTTTTGCTGAAAGCCCTCATTCAATCAAAAAAAGCGGGACTGGCGCGCTTTGTACTGCGCAGTACCGAAAGCCTTTGTGTTGTACACCCGGTGGAACATGTGCTAGTAGTTACCAGAATTCGTTTTGCGCAGGAAATACGCAGTGCCGAAGACCTGGATATAGCCAAAGATGTAACCGTAAGTAAAAAAGAGCTTGACGTTGGCCTTGCCCTTATTAACCAATATGCGGAGGATTTTGACGTATCTAAATTCAAGGATGAATACAACGACGAGTTGCTAAAAATCATCAAGGCCAAATCAAAAGGCAAACGGGCTACGGTTAAAAAACTTAAACCACGTGAAACCGATAGCGATGATCTGTACGATCAGTTGATGAGCAGTTTGAAAAAGAAAGCCTGACGAATTTTTTGGGGATACAAAGCAAAAGTGCGCTCTGCTACCATAACCGGGGTTTGCGGTTTTATATATAGAGAGACGCAACAATTTGTGCCCCTCTATACATATAGTATGCTTGTTTCAGTAAAATTACATTGATAAAATCTCAACCAGCTTCAACAGGTTAGGATTAATCTCTACATGATGTTTAATGGCGTGTTCAAACGGGGTATAGGCAATTTCGTTGTGGATGATGCCTATCATCTCGTTGCGGTGGCCGTCTCTTAAAGCTTCAACAGCGGCTGCACCTACCCGGCTGGCCAATACCCTATCCATACAGCTTGGGGCGCCACCACGTTGGATGTGGCCCAATATAGATATACGGGTATCATAATTAGGGAAACGCTCCTGTACCAGGCGCCCAACCTCGAATGCGCCACCGGCCTCTTCGCCCTCGGCAACAATTACAATACGCGATGTTTTATCTTTACGGCCATGCTCAAGGCGGTTAAATAAGCCTTCCATGCCACCTTTGTGTTCGGGGATAAGTATAGCTTCGGCTCCTGCGGCAATGCCTGTACGCAAAGCGATCAGGCCCGAGTCGCGGCCCATTACCTCAACTATAAACAGGCGGTCATGTGATTCTGCTGTATCACGAATTTTATCCACAGCCTCAACAACCGTATTAATGGCGGTATCATAACCTATGGTAAAATCGGTACCCATTAAATCGTTATCAATAGTACCTGGCAGGCCAATGATAGGCATATCATATTCGGCGCCAAAAACCTTGGCCCCGGTAAATGTACCGTCGCCGCCAATACCTACAAGTGCATCAATATTATTTTTTTTAAGATGGTCATATGCTTGCTGACGGCCTTCGGGAGTACGGAAGTTATCACACCGGGCAGTTTTTAGTATAGTACCGCCGCGTTGAATAATGTTTGAAACCGATTTGCGGTTCATGGGTACAAAATCGCCCTTGGTCATGCCGTCATAACCACGGCGAATGCCCATCACCTCGATACCATAATATATAGCCGTACGTACAACCGCCCTGATGGCAGCGTTCATGCCCGGCGAATCTCCGCCCGAAGTATAAAGTCCTATTTTTTTAATCTGCGTCATTTTTTATCCTGATATGGCCTTTTAAACCCTACCTTAAAAAATTGAATAATTTAATTAGTGGCTTTTAAACAACCCCGTAACCAAAAAACGCGGCAAACTTTTAAAAGTTGCCGCGAATTTACACTTAATTTGTTAACGCTGTATCACTTTTTATAAGCGGCTATACCACTATCTAAAAATTTGATGTAATTGCTAATGCTAAAATCGGCTCCTTTAGGTGGTACAAGTACGTTGCCATCACTGTCCAAAATAACGTAGTAAGGCTGCGAATTAGTGTTGAACTTGGTAGTTTCGTAATCAGAATTTTTAGCACCGATGCCTGTTATCTTTTTAAAGCTAAAAGATGATGTGTACACCTCCGAGGCTGGAAGGTCTGTTTTCTCATCTACATAAAGTTCTAGTAAAACAAAATCGTTTTGCATGCGCTTGCGTACTTCCGGATCTGGCCAAACCTCGTTCTCCATTTTGCGGCAATTCGCGCAATTCCAGCCAGTAAAATCAATAAGAATCGGTTTTTTTAATTCTTTAGATACCTGTATTGCCTGGTTGTAGTCATACCACTCATTCAAACCCTGGTGTTTCCCCCGGGCAAAAATGCTTTCGTATTTTTTTTCTTTGATAGATACCTTTTGCTCAGGTGTCGCGCTCCCCCCACTACTCAGGCGGGTAAGGTCGAAATCCTGTGTAGCCGGTGGTGGCAAAAAGCCACTTACTACTTTTAGCGGGGCGCCCCACAAGCCAGGTATCAGGTAAATAGTAAACGCCAAAAAGCCTACTGCAATAAAAGTACGAGTAACCGAAAGATAAGGCAAATCACTGTCGTGAGAGAATTTTATCTTACCAATTAGATACAGTGTGATCAATAATCCGATGGCTATCCATATAGATAAAAACACCTCGCGGTCAAAGAAATTCCAGTGATAGGCAAGGTCAACATTGGATAGGAACTTTAAAGAAAATGCCAGTTCAATAAAACCTAAAACCACTTTGACGCTATTTAGCCAGCCGCCAGATTTTGGCAAGCTTTTTAATGCCGACGGGAAAAGTGCAAATAAGGTAAATGGTAAGGCAAGTGCCAGCGAAAAGCCAAACATGCCAACGGCGGGGCCAAGGCGATCTCCTTTTGTAGCTGCTGCTGCTAACAATCCACCAACCAACGGGCCTGTACAAGAAAACGAAACGACAACAAGAGTTGCCGCCATAAAGAAGATCCCAATCATGCCACCCTTATCAGAGTTTTGATCGAGTTTATTAGCCAGAGAACTTGGTAGGTTTATTTCAAATGCCCCTAAAAACGACACGCCGAAAACAACCAGCAACAAGAAGAAGAAAATATTAAATATACCATTTGTAGCCAAAGCATTCAATGCATCGGGACCAAAAATGAGGGTGATAACAACACCCAGTGTTACATAAATAATGATAATAGATAGTCCGTACAGCAATGAATGGCCAATGCCCTTTGCTCTCGACCCGGATTTTTTTGTAAAAAAACTTACCGTTAACGGCAACAGAGGATAAATACAAGGCATTGTTACTGCCAATAAGCCGCCAACAAACCCTGCTATGAATATGGCCCAAAGTGATTCGGGCATGGCGTTTGCCGCGGTGGATTTAGAAGCTTTGACGGATGACCCGGCAGTTTGTTTTGTTACTGAATCTGCCTGCGGTGTTGATTGGTTGGCCTGTTGTGCCGCGGCTTCCATTGCAGCCTTTTTACGAATGGCAATACTATCGGCCGCGGTAGGGATACTGGTAAACTGTATATCGGCAGGAGCAGCTGTTGTATCTTTGCCGCCTTTTTGAGCCGCGTAAACCGGTTTTGGCGCGTTTAAGCCAAATATAATAAGCAGGGTTACTACAGCTATTGACGTTGGTAACCAGTTGATCTTTTTAAATAGGTTCATCTTATTATTCCCTGGTAATTATTTGCCTAAAGGAATGGTGAAATCTACATCATCTGGTGGAAGACATTTTTTATCGTTACAGGTCATGTAAGTAAGTTTACCTGTTACAGTACCGGCCGTTGCCGACTTTAAGCTTATTTTTTGCGAAAAAACAACCTCTCTCTCAAAATAAGTAACATTCATTTTGAATGATTCCTCGTATTTAGATAAAGGTTTTGGTTCGGTGGTTTTGCCAACCGGTGCATAATCTTTCGATTTTGAAAATACAAACGAAGTAGCTATCGGGCCGCCATCGCCAACATTCAGCGAGTAAATATGCCAGCCGGGTTGTATGGTTGCTTTTAAATATACAACAGCCTCTTTACTGTTCAATTTTTTTGCCGCGTATGCCCAGCGTACCGGTGTTTCAATTTGTGCATAGGCCCCGGCGCAAATAACCAGCGCCACCATTAATAACAACAACTTTTTCATGTATTATTTATTTAAAAATTCAATTTGTTTTAAGCTAAACTCGCGGGCGGCAAAATTATTATGTTCAACTACCAGTAACCCCTCATCTTTCACCCCAATAATGGTCCCTCTAAACGTTTCACCATCTGACCGGAAATCCCTTACTTCGTTTAACCAGTATAGTCGGTTTAAATAAGCGCTCCTTACAAACAAAAATTTACCGGCCTTAAGCTTAAGATAGTATCCTTCAATATGCCCGCAAATTTCTAATAATAAAGCTCGTAAATCATAATCCTTTTGTAATATCTGCTTTACAGAAATGGCATTGCCGGCGCCCGCCTCAAAGTGCTCCTGGTTTATATTAAGGCCTATACCAATAATGGCATCTTTTATCCTGTCGCCCTGCAGGTGTGTTTCAATCAAAATACCGCCAAGTTTGTGGTCGTCATAATAAATGTCGTTTGGCCATTTTATTTTTAAGCGGTCGCCCAGCAGCGGATTCAGCGCCTCAATTACGCCCAGGCTTATGGCTCGTGTAAGGTCAAATTGTTGCAAAACAGGTAAAAATGAGGGCGTTAGCAAAATACTGAAAGTTAAGTTTTTGCCAGGTTCGCTATGCCATTTGTTTTGTTGCTGCCCCCGGCCGGCAAATTGGCTTTCTGCCATAATGGCTGTACCTTCGGGCAATGGCTTGGAATTTGACAGTAATGTTTTAAGGTAAGTGTTGGTTGAATCAACTTCTTTAATTGTTACTAAATTTTGACCAACAAATAATGCCGAAAATATGTTATTTTGCAAAGTGTAATAATTTTTAACCAAAAAACGTTCAAAACTAATTCTTTTTGATGGTAAAAAATAAAAAGGTAGGGCAATCAACCTATATTTCTGAA